>NZ_CP136680.1:0-4268666 GCF_047716875.1 Cellulosimicrobium sp. SJTW-1 | reverse complement strand
GGGCAGTTCCTCACGGGGGTCGACAGCGTGCGCCGGGCAGAGCTCCGGCCGTCGAGCACGCTGACGAGCCGGGCGGGGGTGCGCCGACGAGGAGAAGGTCACGGATGGGGTGATGCTGGGGTCGATCGTGCCACGGGAACCCCTCATCCACATAGTTGTCCACAGGCTGTGGGTTGTAGGGTGAGGATGCTCTCACCGGCAGGATGCCGGGATCCGGGACGACGCCGCGCCATCGTCGCACGCGGCGAAGGTCACCCGTCGTGGTTTGACCCGGAGGGGTTGCGCAGCGTAACGTCAGACAGCCGTTCCAGGTGTTCTTGGCGCGCCCGCGTGGAGGAAACTCGACGCGAGGCCTCACGTCAGGAAATCCCTGCGAGGACCCGGTGCCCCCAGCAATGGCCATCCGGTCCGCGCGCCTGAGCGGTGACCGGGCGGGGGACCGTCCGGCGCACGACCCGAACCACCGGCAGGAGCCAACCGGAGCCTGTCACTGCATCGTCGAGGACATAGACGGTGTACCTCCCCGACGTTCTTGGAGTACCTCGTGAGCAAGCGGACCTTCCAGCCGAACAACCGGCGCCGGGCGAAGACCCACGGCTTCCGGCTGCGCATGCGGACCCGCGCCGGCCGCGCCATCCTGGCTGCCCGCCGCCGCAAGGGCCGCACCGAGCTCTCTGCCTGATCGCACGTGCTCCCCGCGGCGCACCGACTGCGCCGTTCCGTCGATTTCGAGCGGGCGGTGCGCCGCGGCGTGCGTGCTGGTAGGTCGACCGTGGTCGTGCACCTCTCGGAGGATCCCGAGGGCGCTGCCCAGCCGCAGGTCGGCTTCGTCGTCTCCAAGGCAGTGGGGAACGCGGTGCACCGCAACCTCGTGAAGCGCCGACTGCGTGCCGCCACGGCGTCGCGCCTCTCCGTGCTGCCCGCGCACGGGCGCGCCGTCGTCCGCGCGCTTCCCGGCGCGGCGCTCGCCTCCTTCGAGGAGCTCAGCGCCGACCTCGACAGCGGTCTCGTACGTGCGACCCGTCGGCTCGACGAGCGAGCGGGCGAGCGTCGATGACGACGACCCACCCGCCGCGCGTCCCTGCGCCGTCCTCGCCCGAGGAGCCGGGGACCGACGAGCGCGGCATCGTCCGCCGGGTCGTCGACCTGCTGCGCCGGGTCCCCGCTCTCACGCTGATCGGCATGATCAGGGCCTACCAGTCGGTGATCTCCCCGATGACCGGGCCCACGTGCAAGTACTACCCGTCCTGCTCCCAGTACGCCCTCACGGCGGTGCGTCGTCACGGCGCCCTGCGCGGAACGGGCCTCGCCCTCTGGCGGCTGCTGCGCTGCAACCCCTGGAGCCTCGGTGGGGTCGACGACGTTCCGCCGGCACGACACACGCACTAGCCCGCTGCCCGGGAAACGGGCTTTCACACGCTTTGTCCGAAGTTGAGGGAGCAGTCACGGATGGACTTCTTCGCGTTTCTCTACCCGATCGAGTGGGTAGTCGCCTGGATCATGTACTTCTGCCACCAGGGACTCACGTTCCTGGGGTTCTCCGACGGTCCGGGGCCCGCCTGGGTCCTGTCGATCGTCGGCCTGGTCATCATCATCCGCATCCTGCTGATCCCGCTGTTCTTCAAGCAGATCAAGGCGTCGCGCGGCATGCAGCTGCTGCAGCCTGAGATGCAGGCGATCCAGAAGAAGTACAAGGGGAAGACGGACCCCGCGTCTCGTGAGGCCATGAGCCGCGAGACGATGGAGCTCTACCGCAAGCACGGGACGAACCCCTTCGCCTCGTGCATGCCGATCCTGCTCCAGTCGCCGATCTTCTTCGCACTCTTCCGGGTGCTGAACTCGCTGAAGCCGATCTCGGACGGTACGTACTCGCGCGACAGCATCGGACCGATCGACGCTTCGGTGGCGAGCGACATCGAGAGCTCGTCGGTCTTCGGAGCCAAGCTCTCCGACGTCTTCCTCCAGACGGACGACCTGCAGACCCGCATCGTCATCGCCGTGCTCATCCTGGCGATGTGCGCGACGACGTTCTTCACGCAGCGACAGCTCACGATGAAGAACATGCCGAAGGCCGCTCTCGAGGGCCCGATGGCCTCGACGCAGAAGATGATGCTCTACGTCTTCCCCTTCATCTTCGCCGTCTCCGGCGTGAACTTCCCCGTCGGTGTCCTCGTCTACTGGACCACGACGAACCTCTGGTCGATGGGGCAGCAGTTCTACACGATCCGACGCATGCCGGCCCCGGGTTCGGAGGCGGAGCGCCTCCTCAAGGAGCGCCAGGCGCGCAAGCGCGCGGCGAAGGGCGTCGTCGAGGACGCGACGCCGGTCATCGAGCAGCCTCGCGGCCAGCGTCAGCAGCCCAAGCGCAAGGACCGCCAGAAGAGCGCCCCTCGTCCCGTCGGGACGGTGTCCGCGACCACCCCGGAGGATGCCCCGGTGGAGGATGCCCCGGCGGACAAGCCGGCACCGGGCGGTGCCGCGAAGGGCGGGTCCGGGACCGGCGCGTCGAAGCCCGCGCCCAAGAAGAAGAAGCAGAAGTAGACCTGCGCCCGAGCGCGCACGTGCCGTGAGGAGCAACGCATGACGCCTACCGAGACGCCCGCGCCCGACGCGACGTCCACCGAGGAATCCGCCCCGGAGACCACCCGACTCGAGGAGGAAGGGGAGATCGCGGCGGACTACCTCGAGGAGCTCCTCGACATCGCGGACCTCGACGGTGACATCGACATCGACGTCGAGCACGACCGGGCCGCTGTCGAGATCGTCGCGGACGACCCCGCCGCTCTGAGCTCTCTCGTCGGCGACGACGGCGAGGTGCTCGATGCGCTGCAGGAGCTGACGCGTCTTGCCGTGCAGGCCCGGACGGGGGAGCGGAGCCGTCTCATGCTCGACGTCGCCGGCTTCCGTGCGGGCCGCCGTCGTGAGCTCACGGCGCAGGCCGCAGAGGCGATCGAGCGCGTCCGTGCCGAGGGCACCAAGGTCTCGCTCGAACCGCTCAACGCCTTCGAGCGCAAGGTCATCCACGACGCCGTGGCCGCAGCCGGGCTGCGGAGCGACTCGGAGGGTGTCGAGCCGCAGCGCTACGTCGTCATCTACCCGACAGACTGACACCGTCGGAGACGACCCCACCGCTCCTTCGCCCCGCGTTTCACGTGAAACGCGGGGCGAAGCGCGTTGCTGAGGGTGTGCAGGTGCCCACGAGCTCCGCGCGACTCTGGGTGCGGAGGTGCTGACGTCCCGTCGGCAGGGGAACCGCACAGGAGCTGCGGGGCGCGACGAGCGCCGGGTGGTGGGGCGTGTGCGGGCAGATGCCCTGATCGACGGCATTCGCCACGTCGCGACGACCGCCGTTCCTCGTGTCGGCGAGAAGAAGCGTGACGACGACCCTCGGAGCGTAAGGGACCGTAGTCAGGGCGCGTCGAACCTCGCTCCGCACTCGGTGGGCCGCGCACGCTCGACGTCGTTTCACGTGAAACGATGAGGCGTTCGCACACGAGGAGGCAGACGACCCGATGCAGCACGAGTCCGTAGGCAACGAGGATCCGGACATCCCCCGGGAGGCGTTGATCGAGTACTTCGGTGACGCGTTCGTCGTCGTCGAGAAGTTCGCCGAACGGTTGCGGAGCGAAGGCGAGCTGCGCGGTCTCATCGGACCGCGGGAGGTTCCGCGGATCTGGGATCGTCACATCCTGAACTCGGCCGCCGTCGTGCCCTTCCTGCCCAGGACCGGGTTGATCGCTGACGTGGGATCGGGCGCCGGCCTGCCGGGCGTCGTGATCGCCGCCATGCGGCCGGAGGCGACCGTCTACCTCATCGAACCGATGGAGCGGCGCTGCGCCTGGCTGACGGAGATCGCCGAGGACCTCTCCTTGCCGAACATCGAGGTCAAGCGAGGACGGGCCGAGGAGTATCACGGGGCGTTCGAGTGCGACGCGGTGACGTCGCGAGCCGTCGCGGCACTCGACAAGCTCGTGCGACTGTCGCTCCCGCTGGTTCGACCCGGCGGAGAGATGATCGTTCTCAAGGGTCGTAACGTGAGTCGCGAGGTCGATCCGGCGCGGAAGGTCCTGCGCAAGCTCAAGGGGTCCGAGCCGGAGATCATCGAGGCACCGACGCTCCCCGGCGTGGAGACCACGACGGTCGTTCGTATCGTGCGGCAGACTGGATCCCGCTGATCTGGGGAACGGGTGCCGAGGACGTGAGCGACACGCCCGATCTCGGCCCCGACATCCGTCGAAAGCCATGGCGCACGGCGGATGCTGAGAGGCGACGACGGAGAGGATGAGACGCGTGACGCAGAGCCCTGTGGGCCCCGACGGCTCCGAGGAGCAGGTGGCGCTCTCCCACGACGGGGAGGGCGATCGGAGCATGGGAACCGAGGACGACCGCCGGGCAGCGCTGATGGCGAGTCTTCCCGTCGCCGACGAGTCGACGCCGTTGGCGGCCCAGCTCGCGGAGGACGCTCGCCGTCGGATCGACCTGCACGGGCGTCGCTTCCCCCGACCGGTGACCACCCGGATCATCACCGTCGCGAACCAGAAGGGCGGCGTCGGGAAGACAACGACGACGGTGAACCTTGCCGCCGGGCTGGCGATGGCCGGGCTCAACGTCCTGGTGATCGACAACGATCCCCAGGGGAACGCGTCGACCGCTCTCGGCGTCGAGCATCGCGCAGGGACGCCGTCGGTCTACGAGGTTCTCGTCGATGGCGACCCGTTGGCGAGTGCGGTGCAGCAGTGTCCCGACATCCCCACCCTCTGGTGCGTCCCGGCGACCATCGATCTTTCGGGTGCAGAAATCGAGCTCGTGTCGCTCGTTTCACGTGAAACACGGCTTCGTCGTGCGCTCGATGAGTATCTCGCCCAGCGTGAGCGCGACGGCCTCGAACCCATCGACTACGTCCTCGTGGACTGCCCGCCGAGCCTTGGCCTCTTGACGGTGAACGCCTTCGTGGTCGGTCGGGAAGTGCTCATCCCTATCCAGTGCGAGTACTACGCCCTGGAAGGCCTGAGCCAGCTCCTCAAGACGATCGAGCTGATCAAGGCGCACCTCAACCCGGGGCTCCATGTCTCGACGATCCTGCTCACGATGTACGACGGCAGGACGAACCTTGCGCAGCAGGTCGCCAGCGAAGTCCGCGAGCACTTCCCGGAGCAGACGCTGCGCACGACGGTCCCGCGCTCCGTGCGCATCTCGGAGGCCCCGAGCCATGGGCAGACGGTCATGACCTATGACCCGGGGTCGACGGGGGCCCTCGCGTACCTCGAAGCGGCCCGCGAGCTCACGCAGCGAGCGGAGAACCGTAGCGACGAGGGGACGAGCGAGGACCGTCAACGGAACGCCGACTTGCGGCCACCCCAGGACCCTCCGGGGTCAGCACATTCCGGTTCCACGTCTCACCACGATCATGAGTTCGCCGGCACCATCGGTGGTCCCGGCCTGCGGCAGGAGGAACAGCGATGAGCGAGAAGCGCCGAGGACTCGGTCGAGGACTAGGTGCCCTGATCCCGACGAGCTCCGAGGGCAGGCGGCCCGTCGACGTCTTCTTCCCGAGCCCTGCCACGGACGAGGCGAAGCACCACGAGACGGCCGGCGCCGCAGAGAGTTCTGTCGACCAGCAGGCCGAGGAGGCGGCAGCCACCACGAGTGTGACGACGCTGGTGGCGGACGCGGACGCGGACGCCGGGCCCGCTGACCTCGCGTCCCTTACCTCGCTATCGGACGCGGACCTCGCTGAGCTGGATGCTGTGGCGGCGGGGGACACCGCCGACTCGAGCGCGAGCCTGGCGCCGACTCGCGACTCGTCGACGACAGACCAGGCGACGACAGACCAGGCGACGGTCGACTCGGCAATGACGGGCGCGGTTTCACGTGAAACGACGTCGGACTCCAGCCTGAAGGCCGGCGAGGAGGAGATCACCGCAACGGAGCCTGGTGCCTCTTCATCTGCGGGATCGACCAGCGTGGAGGAGTGGGCAGGCGGGGCCGCCGACGACCTGGTGCCCGTTCCGGGCGCGCGGTTCGCCGAGCTCCCGACCTCGTCCATCCGACCCAACCCGCGGCAGCCGCGCACCGTTTTCGACGAGGGCGAGCTCGATGAGCTCATCGGTTCCATCCGTGAGATCGGCGTGCTCCAGCCGATCGTCGTGCGCCCGGTGCCGGGGGAGTCCGGCGCGTATGAGCTGATCATGGGCGAGCGCCGCTGGCGGGCGACGCAGGCAGCGGGTCTTGATGCCATCCCGGCCATCGTCCGTGAGACCGACGATGCCGACCTGCTGCGTGATGCGCTCCTCGAGAACCTGCACCGCAGTGCTCTCAATCCCCTCGAAGAGGCAGCCGCGTACCGGCAGCTTCTGGACGACTTCGGCTGCACCCACGAGGAGCTGGCGGACCGCATCTCGCGAAGCCGTCCGCAGATCTCGAACACCCTGCGTCTGCTGCGCCTGCCTCCGCTCGTACAGCGTCGGGTTGCTGCCGGAGTGCTCTCGGCAGGTCACGCCCGGGCGCTCCTGGGGCTCACGGACGGTGCAGAGATCGAGCGTTTGGCGCAGCGCATCGTCGCCGAAGGCCTCTCCGTGAGGGCGACGGAGGAGATCGTCGCGATGGGCGGTCTGGACGGGGAGCGTCGCCCGCCGCGAACTCCTCGGGCCGGACAGCGGTCTGCGGCGATCGACGAGCTTGCGCATCGGTTGTCCGACCGCTTCGAGACGCGCGTCAAGGTGGACCTGGGCAAGAACAAGGGCCGTCTCACCGTGGAGTTTGCCTCCGTCGAGGACCTCAACCGCATCCTCGATGTCATGGCGCCCGACGACCCGGGTCTGTTGCGGAAGTAGACGACGATCGCGCCGGTGTCGTGGGCGCGGCTGCGTCGACGAGGGCGGCTCGCGGGATCACCTAGCGGGGCGGGTGCGCACGCCATACGGCGAGTGCACCCGCCCCGCTGGCCTGTCGGGAGGGACGGACCGCACCTCGTCTCCTCAGCATTCCCACGGTGAGACGCCCGAGCCGGCTTCGCCGGCGCGCATCCGAGTCGCATGACCAGCAACCCCTGTGTCGGCCGGTCGCCACAACGCGCTGCGCCCGTGGTGCGTGGTGAGGGAACTGTGGATCTACGCAGACCCGCCTCGGGAAGGGCGGAAGGAAGACTGCCGGGTGGAGCACAAGGCTATTCAGCGAGTGCTGGAACGCCTCGCTGCCGAGGACGGCCGTGTCACGATGGGCGGCCTTCGCTCACACCCTTCGAGCGCTGTGCACACGCGACGGTGGTGGCTCCCGCCCGGGGGGAGGGCGGATGTTCCACGTGAAACGGCAGACCAGCGGCGCGCGGGCGTACGCCGTGGAGCGCTCGCGGCTTCGCAGACCCGGCTTCGCCCAACGCTTCGCCGGGAGCGCCCGCATCGCGTACGCGCGCGACGTCGTGGCGCCCCGGCTCGGGCCGACGCCGTCGCCGTTCGCCGCGTTCCTCCTCGCGTCGGGAGTCGAGACCCTCATCACGGAGCAGGCTGTGGTCGCGACGTGTTTCACGTGGAACATGTCCGGGACGACGTGGCTGCTGATCGGCTTCACGACGGCGAGCAAGCAAACGGTCGACGCCGAACTCCTCATACGCTGCAGCGCCGGCCGATCGTCGAGGCAGCGAAGGCCCGCGGCGCTCTCCGCTCGGAGGCGCGCGTCGGAGGCGAGGCCAATCGGCCCCGGAGACGTTGGGCAGATAGCGCTCCGTGATGTGGCCGCTCTGGCACGCTGCCAACGTGTCGATGTGCGGGGCGGCGTATCGGCCGCTCTTTGCGGCAGAGGCCGAGGGCCCCCGACCCCATGCAGATCAGTGACAACGGGATGGCGCGTGAGCGGGGCGGGCCTCGTGTTTTCGACGATAGGCCGCAGAGCTGCCGCTCGCGGCTCGGTGGCCCACGGCGTCTCGACAGCGTTGCCGTGCACCGCCGGCCGACCTCGGACGCCGGTGGACGGGCCGGTGAAGCCCTCTAGTGAGAGCACAGCGGGATCGCGGTTAGCCCGTACGCGGACGGGCCGGACAACGCGGCGTCTCTCGCTCACGCGCCGTGACTGGCTGTTTCACGTGGAACATCGGATGGTCGTGGCAGCGTCCGATGCGGCTGGGGCCGGCCGCCGCGCACCTGCCCGCACCGCGTCGTCCGACTCCGCATGTGAAGCGCCAGGGCGCGCGACGCATCGGCGGGGCTGGAGGCCGCAGCCCGGCATCGGGGGAGGGGAGGGGCTCCGGTGATGCGCCGCCAGGATCACCGGGGGTGGACCTGGATGCGGGGGAGGTCAGAAGTGCCCGGGTCGGGAAGCCCGCCGCGTGAGGCTCGCTCTTCCCCTCGCGATCATCCTGGCCCCGCGGCAGTCGTGGACGGTCGGCGACATGACGCATCGGGACGGGCGAGCCTCCGCCCAGCCGAGACCTTCGCCTCCGTGGCTCTGCTGCACCCTGCGCGTCGCCGTGGGTGGGAGAGCTCTCCGCCTTCGGAGAAAAGAGACAGCACAGGAGCGTCCACGCGAACCGGACGTCTCCTCGCTCCGCGAGCGCGACGCCGTGCCTCGCCCAGTTCATGGGCGCGGTCCCGGGACGCCGGCTGGGGACGGCGCGCGGGCGACGCGGGGCCGATCGCCCGGAGAGTGGGCCCGCGCGAAGTCGGCCGGTCCCGTCAGGGTGTTTCACGTGAAACGACGCGCCTGTCGGCGATCCTTCGCTGACCAGTCGGAGGGCGCGAAGTCCATCGTACGAGGTCATGACGGGAACGTGGGTCGGCCCGGGAACGAGCATCTGTGCAGAGGTCGGGATGGGTCGCATCAATCGGTGCTATCCCGTCTGGCCAACGCATCCGCGAACTCCGCCGCGGCAGGCCGTGGCATCGCCGTGGCTCTCGCTCACCAGTCCCGCCGGAGTGGGCCGAAAACGAACAGCGCCGCTGTTTCACGTGAAACAGCGGCGCCGGTCAGCCAGGCGGGGGAGGGATCAGTGCCGCACGTGCGCGTTGACGAGAGACCGGTAGAGGTGCCCGAGATCGAGTCCGGCAGCGCGCGCCGCCTGGGGGAGAAGGGACGTCTCGGTCATCCCCGGCGCGACGTTGACCTCGAGGAACTGCACGACCCCGTCAGCGTCGAGGATGACGTCCGTCCGGGAGAGGTCGCGGAGACCGAGCGCGGAGTGGGCCCGGACGGCGACCTCGCGGACGACGCCGAGGATGTCGTCGTCGAGTCGCGCCGGTGCGAAGTACTCGGTGCGGCCCGGGTTGTAGCGTGCGTCGAAGTCGTACGGGCCCGTCGTGACGATCTCGACCGGCGGCAGGGCCTCCGGACCGCGGCCCAGGTCGACGACGCTCACGGCCAGCTCGACACCGCGGACGGCCTGCTCGATGAGGGCGACCTCGCCGTACGCGAAGCAGTCCACCATGGCGCGAGGAAGCTGGTCGGCTCGCTCGACGAGCGTGACGCCGAGCGCGGACCCGCCGTGCGTCGGCTTCACGACGAGCGGCAGCCCGAGACGTGCGACGACCGCGTCGAGCACGGGCTGGGCGCCGAGCTCGCGAAACAGGCTCTGGGGGAGGGTGACGTACTCCGGGGTGCACAGGCCGGCGCCGAGGACGACGTTCTTCGCCACGGGCTTGCTCCAGGCTGCACGGCTCTCGCGCGGACCGGTTCCGACGTAGGGCACGCCGACGAGCTCGAGGACGTCGCGGATGGAACCGTCCTCTCCGCTGGCACCGTGGAGGAGCGGCCAGACGACGTCGGGTCGCGCGGACTCGAGGAAGGGGAGGAGGTCGGCGTCGACGTCGTGCACGGTCACCTCGAGACCGGCGGCGCGGAGGCTCTCCGCGACACGGCGCCCGGAGCGGAGCGAGACGTCGCGCTCGTGCGAGAGGCCGCCGGCGAGGATGGCGACGTGCCCGCCCGGGGGGACGTCGTCGTCGGGCCGAAGAAGGTGAAGGTGCTGGTCAGGGCGCTGCGCGTCCGTCGAGGTCGTGCTGTCGGCGACGCCGCTCGTCGTGGGGCTGCCCGTGGTCGTGTCCACTGGTGACGGACTCCTGTTCGGTGCCGCGGCCGCCCGGTGGGGCGGCCGCGGCGTCGTGTGGTGAGGGGCTTCAGGCCAGGTTCGGCGAGGGGTTCTCGACGTCCGTGACGTCGGGGTCGAGCTCGGCGTTGGTGCCGAAGATCTCGACGAGCTCCTGCTCGGCGTTCACGACGCCCGCGAGGCGACGGACACCCTCGCGGATCCGCTCCGGGGTCGGGAAGCAGTAGGAGAGGCGCACGTGGCTCGCGCCCGTGCCGTCGGCGTAGAACGCGGTCCCGGGGACGTAGGCGACGCGCGCGGTGACCGCGCGGGGGAGCATGGACCGCGCGTCGAGCCCGTCGGGGAGCTGGACCCAGGTGTAGAAGCCGCCGTCGGGCACCGTCCAGCGCGCCGAGGGGAGGTGCTCGGCGAGGGCGCCGATCATGGCGTCGCGACGCTCACGGTAGAGCTCACGGAACTGCTTGATCTGGCCCTTCCAGTCGCACGTGTCGAGATAGGCCGCGATGGCGAGCTGCGACGCGTTCGACGGGCACAGGATCGCGGACTCGCTCGCGAGAACGAGCTTCTCGCGGACGGCGTGCGGTGCGACGACCCAGCCGACGCGGTATCCCGGGGCGAAGGTCTTCGAGAACGACCCGAGGTAGAGGACGCCGTCCTCGTCGAGCGACCGCAGCGCGGGGAGCGTCTGGCCGTCGAAGCCGAGGAGCCCGTAGGGGTTGTCCTCGATGACGAGGACGCCGTACCGCTGCGCGATCTCGAGGATGCGCGGGCGGCGCTCGGCGGTGAGGGTCACGCCGGCGGGGTTGTGGAAGTTCGGGACGGTGTAGAGCAGCTTGACGCGACGCCCGTCGGCGGCGAGGCGCGCGAGCGTCTCCTCCAGCGCCTCCGGGACGAGCCCGTGCTCGTCGAGGGGCACGTGCACGACGTCGGCCTGGTACGACCGGAACACGCCCAGCGCCCCGACGTAGCTCGGCGCCTCCGCGACGACCACGTCGCCCGGGTCGACGAAGATCCGCGTGACGAGGTCGAGCGCCTGCTGCGAGCCGGTCGTCACGACGACGTCGTCGGGGTGGCACTCGATGCCTTCCATCCGCACCACGTCGAGGATCCGCTCACGCAGGGTCTCGTCGCCCTGGCCGGAGCCGTACTGCAGCGCCGTGGCACCGCGCGTCGCGACGAGGCGCTGCATGGTATCGGCGATCTGGTCGAGAGGGAGGCCTTCGAGGTACGGCATGCCGCCGGCGAGCGACACGACCTCGGGCCGGTTCGCGACCGAGAACAGCGCTCGGATCTCCGACGCTCGCATCCCGTGCGCTCGCTCTGCGTAGGCACCGAACCACGGGTCGAGGCGGGTGCCGCTGGGAGCGGGCTGCTGCGAGGGAGTCGTCGGTCCAGTCACGATCCCCAGTGTGGCACGGAGGATCGGGGGATCGCGTGAAGACGCCGGAGGGCGGACCACCGTGCTGGTGGCCCGCCCTCCGGCGTGCATGGTCCGACGTCGCTCCCGGTCCGAGTTCCGAGTGCCGAGCGGTCGCGGAAGCGACGGCTCAGACGGTCGTGGCGAGGACCGCGTCGATCTCCTCCGTGAGCGCACGCTTGGGGCGCGCACCGATGATCGACTTCTGCAGCTCGCCGCCGACGTAGACGTTGAGCGTCGGGATCGACACGATGCCGTAGGCGGCGGTCGTCTCCGGGTTCGCGTCGGTGTCGAGCTTGGCGATCTTGATCTTGCCGTCGTACTCCTCGGCGAGCTCCTCGAGGATCGGCGCGACCTGGCGGCACGGGCCGCACCAGGTCGCCCAGAAGTCGACGAGGACGGGGACGTCGGACTCGAGGACCTCCGCGCGGAAGGTGGCGTCGGTGACGGGGACGGTCGACATGGTGAACCTCCTGGGGACGTCGGTGGCTGCGGTGCGGGGTCAGGCCTGGAGCTCGGCGAGCGCCTCGGGCAGCTCGTCGGGGTTCGGCGTCTGCGGGGTGCCGGCGAGGTCCGCGAGGCCCGCCGCGTCCGCGAGCTCGGTGAGGTAGCGCTGCGCGTCGAGGGCGGCGGAGCACCCCGAGCCGGCGGCGGTGATGGCCTGGCGGTAGGTGTGGTCGACGGCGTCGCCGCACGCGAACACGCCCTCGAGGTTGGTCGCGGTGGTGCGCCCGACGACCTGGATGTAACCCTCGTCGTCCAGGTCGATCTGACCCTTGACGAGCTCGGTGCGGGGCTCGTGGCCGATCGCGACGAACAGTCCCGTCGCGGGGAGCTCGCGCTCCTCGCCGGTCACGGTGTCGCGCAGCGTCACGCCCTCGACCTTCTTGTCGCCCTCGATCCCGGCGATCTCGCTGTTCCAGGCGAACTCGATCTTCGGGTCGTTGAGCGCGCGGTCGGCCATGATCTTCGACGCGCGCAGCTCGTCACGACGGTGCACCAGCGTCACCTTCTCGGCGAAGCGGGTGAGGAACGTGGCCTCCTCCATCGCCGAGTCGCCCCCGCCGACGACCGCGATGTGCTGGTCGCGGAAGAAGAAGCCGTCGCACGTCGCGCACCAGGACACGCCGCGGCCGGACAGGCGCTTCTCGTCGTCCAGGCCGAGCTCGCGGTAGGCGGACCCGGTCGCGAGGATGACGGCGCGGGCGCGGTAGGTGTCACCGTTGCCCGTCACGACGGTCTTCACCGGCCCCTCGAGGTCGAGCAGCGTGGCGTCGTCCCACTCGATGCGTGCGCCGAACCGCTCGGCCTGCTTCTGCATGTGGTCCATGAGCTCGGGGCCCATGATCCCGTCGGGGAACCCGGGGAAGTTCTCGACCTCGGTCGTGTTCATCAGCGCACCGCCGGCGGTGACCGACCCCGCGAGCACCAGCGGGGACAGGCCCGCGCGCGCCGCGTAGATCGCCGCGGTGTACCCGGCGGGACCGGACCCGACGATGATCAGGTTCTGGACGGCTGACTGCTCGGTCACGTGCTGCTCCTCGGATGCTCGGTGCGTGGCGGCCGACCACGCGAGAGTGTGAACGCCGCCGGGGCGGCTTCTGTTCCACGGTACGGGGGTTCGCGGGTCGGCGGGTGCTCGGCTCACCGTGGGCGCGAACCGACCGGCACCCGGCTCGCCGCGGCGATGGTCCCGGCGCCGGCCTCCGGCCGTGCCCCGCCGACACGGTGCCGTGGGCGGGCGCTCCACCGCCTCGTGGCGCCCGAGCGACGGGCGGTCGGCGACGTCGCACGTGCCCGCGACGAGCACCGCACCGCGGGCACGAGCACAGCGGCAGGCGACGCCCGGACCGTGGGGGACCCGGCGTCGGGCCCCCCACGACGTCAGGAGACGAGGATCTCGTTGATCTCCGCGCGGTACTCGCCGGCCGGGTTCTGCGGCAGCTCGGTGAACCACAGGACGATGGACTCGGCCTCGACCGGCTGCTCGAACGTGAACGTCGCACCGGGGGAGAGCGGCCCGGAGGCGAGCACCGTGCCCTCGGTGGGGGTGTCCGGGCTCGTCGCGCGGATCTCGACGTTGCCACCGTTCGTCGCGGTGTCGATGACGATCGACGAGACGGGCGCCTTCTCCTCGAGGGTGACGGCGAAACCGATCCCCGAGCGCAGCCCGGCGAAGTCCGCCGCGTTGTAGCGCCGCGAGATCCACGTCGTGTCCGGCTGCTGGTCGTAGGCCAGCGACGCCAGCTCTGGGTGCTCGCCGTCGTTGTTGCCGCCGGCGTCGCCCTCGGGGTCGAGCGCGGTGCCGGACGCGATCATCGGGCGGACCTCGGGTGCGGGGGGTGCCTCCTCACCTGCGGAGGCGTCGCCCTCACCGCCCTCGGCCGGTGCCTCCGACCCGCCCGCGGTGGGCTCGTTGGTCTGCACGGCGGGGCCGAAGCCGTCGAACGCCGTGTTGACGGCCCAGACGACGCCGCCGACGACGAGCGCCAGCACGAGCACGAGGACGATCGGGGTCGCGTTGAACCGTCGCGGCCCGCGCCGCGACGGGACGGGCTCGCTCCAGGCCTGCGCGGCGTCGGGACCGGCGGGCGGGGGCGGCGGGGACGCCGGGTCGTACGGCAGGGGGACGGTGCCCGCGTCGTAGCCGACGGGTGGCGGCGGGACCGAGTACGCCTCGGCGGTGGGCGGCGGCACGGCGGCGGTGGCCCCGGTCGCCGCCCCGGCGGCGTACGCCGCCCCCGCGCCCGCACCGGCCGACCCCGGCACCGCGCCGACGCGGTGGATGCGTCCGGTCGTCGGACGGCGGACGGGCGGCGCGGGCGGCGGCGTCCCGGGCGGCGCGCTCGCTGCGCCGTCGAACGCCGTCCGCACCGACTGGCGGCTCACACCGGCGGCGGGCTGCACGAACGCGGGCAGCGCCGCGACGACGGAGACCTCGCCCCAGGGCTCGACCGCACCCACGACGTCGGCGGGCGAGCGCGGACCCTCTCCCCGGGGCGTCGCGGTCCACTCCGCGGCGGTGCCGTGGGTGCCGGCGAAGGTCTCGGCGCACAGCTCGTCGAGCTCGGCGGGGACGTCGGGACGGGCGTCCGAGAGGGCGAGCACGCTGTCGCCCGCGCGCTGCGCGGGCAGCGGGTGGATGGAGTCCGCGGCGATCCAGGGGACGTCGAGGGACGGCCCGGCCCAGCGGGCCGTCATCGCGTAGTAGAGGAGCGCGACGAGCCCGACGGCGTCCGCGCGCGAGGTCTGCTCGGCGTCGTGCTGGTCGTGGCCCGCCACGCCCGCGTCGAGCCCGAGGCCCGTGACGAGCACGCGGCTGCCGTCGACGCGCACCGCGTCCGGGCGCAGCGCGAGATGGTGGACACCGCGGCGCCGGGCGACCTCGAGCGCCGCGGCAGCCTCGCCGACGATGGCGCGGGCCTGCTGCGGGTCGACGATCCCGCCGGCGACGACCTCGCTCAGCGTGATGCCCGTGTAGCGCTCGGTCACGACGTACGCCACGCCGTCCTCGGACCCGACGTCGAGCACCCGCGTGAGGCGCGGGTCGACGACGAGCGCCGCGCGTCGTGCGGAGTCGAGCGCCTCGGCGACGTGCGCGCCGGTGACGACCGAGAGCCGCACCGGTCGGTCGAGGATCTGGTCGTGGGCCGACCATGCCGTGACGTCCGACAGGTCGGACGCGAGCTGCTCGTCGAGCCGGTAGCGCGCGACGAGCAACGTTCCTGGGGCCACGCCGTTCACCGGACCTCCTCCGTGTGGGACTCGTGGTCGAGACCCCATGGTACGCGGGCCCGGATTGCCCCCGTATCACCGGATACCCGCACGTCAGACGTGTCGCGTCACCGGCGGACGAGGCGTCTGACGCGGCCCACGAGCGGTCCCGCGAGCTGGTCGAGCTCCCGCACGCGCATGAGCTTGAGGCCGCCCGCGTAGACGAGGCCCATCACGGTGCCGCCGACCGCCACGACGACGACCGACTGCCACCACGAGAGCCCGTAGATCCCGTCGGCGGGGTCACCCGAGAGCACGACGAAGGCCCGCAGCACGCCCCACCCGGCGACGGCGCTCACGAGCGCGGCGAGGCCGGCCTTGACGTGCAGGCGGAGGATCCGTGCACCGTCGAGCCCGTGGAGGGTGCGCCGCAGGCCGACGGTGCGCAGCCCGACCGCCACGAGGTTGGACAGGCTCATCGCCAGGCCGATGCCCACGACCCACAGCTGGGGCGGGAGGACCTGCGTGCCGACCCACGACACGCCGACGAGCACGAGCGTGCCCGGCACCTGGATCCAGAAGACCGTGCGCCCGTCCTCGAACGCGTAGTAGACCCACTTCATGAGGACCATGCCGCCGAGCGGCACGAGCCCGAGCGCCATGGCGCGCAGCACCATGGACACGGCCTCGCCCGAGGCGGCGTCCACCGAGGGCACGAGCAGCTTGGTGACGGGCAGGGCGAGGACGACGAGGACCGCCGTCGCGAACACCGTGAACACCCCCACGGTGCGGACGCCGCGCGAGAGGTCGTGCCGCACGCGCGCGAGGTCGCCCGCGTGTGCGGCCGCGCTCATGCCCGTGAACAGCGCCGTCGCGATGGAGACGGTCACGAGGGAGTGCGGCAGGAGGTAGATCATCAGCGCCTGCGTGTAGGCCGCGTTGCCCGCGACGGCCAGCGCGTCCGAGAAGGCGCCGGGGGCGCCCGTCACGAGCCCGGTGACGGCGCCCAGGGTGCCGGGGTCGTCGCGGTAGGCCCCGAAGGTCTGCGCGAGCGCCGCACGGGGCGCCTCGCTCGCGAAGCGCGTCGTGAACAGGACACCGACCTGCTCCAGGAGGACGGCGGCGAACGTCCACAGGGCCACCTGGCCCGCGGACCGCAGGCCGATGCCGTGGAGGCCGAACCGCAGGTGCCAGCGGAAGCCCGCGCGCCACAGCGGCACGACGAGGATGAGCGCCTGGGCGGCGACGCCGAGCGTCGCGGTGCCCGCGAGGAGCGCGATCTTGGTCCCGTCCCACTGCGTGAGGTCGTCGACGTTCCCGGTCGCCGCGGGGCCGTACAGCGCGATGAACGCCGCGAACCCGGCGATCGACACGACGTTGTTGAGCACGGGCGCCCACATGAACGGGCCGAACTGCCCCCGCGCGTTGAGGACCTGCCCGAGCAGCGTGTACAGGCCGTAGAAGAAGAGCTGGGGCGTGCACCAGAACGCGAACGCGACGGCGAGCGACGTCTGCGGCGCCGTCCAGCCCGGCCCCGTGTACAGCGCGACGAGGATGCTCGAACCGGCCGTGAGCAGCGCGGACAGCGCCAGCAGGATCACGCCCGAGAGCGTGAGCAGCTTGTCCAGCCGCTCCTGCGTGTTGCGCGCGCGGTAGGCGCGCACGATCTGCGGGACGAGGACGGCGTTGAGCACGCCGCCCGCGAGGATCGCGAAGAGGACGTTGGGGATCTTGTTCGCGACGTCGAACGCGTCCGCCACGAGGCCCGTCGTGCCGATCGCGGCGACCAGCAGCACGTTGCGCACGAGGCCCAGGCCGCGCGAGACGAAGGTGCCGGACGCCATGAGCGCCGACGACCGGCCGAGACTCCCCGTGCGGGGCGCCGGGGCCTCGCTGGCGCCCGCCTCCGCGGTCTCGTCGGGGGTGCCCGACGCCGCGGGGTCGCCCGGGAGCGCGCCTTCGATCCTGGGGACGGCGTCGCGCGTCGTCCCCGGGCGAGAACCTCGCCCGGCACCCGCGGGGCGGACGTGCCGCGGCTGGCCGGGGCTCACTCGACGCGCTCCTCGTCACGCCGGGGCGGTCCGTCGGGCCCGCCCGGCGTCGCGGCCGGCGCAGCGGCCGGCGCGTCCTGCGGTGACGGCTGGTCGAGCGTGGCGCCGGCCAGACGACGGGGCGAGCGGCCACGACGCACGGTGCGCCAGATCCCGGCGAACAGCGCGATGACGAGCAGGACGGCGACGACGACCGTGCCGACGGACTCCCAGTCGGCCCGCACCCGGACCACGAACTGCTGCGGCTCCGCGACCCGGACCTGGGGCTGCGCGGCGCTGACGAGCTCGACCTCGACCGTGACGTTGCCGCTCCCGAAGCCCTCGACCGGCACCCCGACGCTGGCCTCGGTCGGGACGAGGTCGCCGTCCGCGTCGCGCGTCGCCGCCGGGATCGTCACCGTCGTGCGCTCCGGGGCCCGCAGCCGGGGGTCGTCCGGACGGAGCACGACCTGGACCGTCGCGTCCTGCGTGAGGGTGCTGCGCACCCGGACCGGCAGGTCCTCCTGCTCGGCGACGAAGAAGAACGACGAGCGCGTCTCCACCGAGAGCCCGCCCCGCACCGCGGCGGACCGCTGCTCGGCCTGCTGGACGGCGAGCGTGCGCGACGGCGGCGCCGCGCGGTAGGCGACGGCCGTCGGCGTGACGAACGCCGGCTCGAGCGGGCGCGTGAGCGCCGTCGGGTCCGCCGCGACCGTCGCGAACGCGGCGAGCTCCGCGCGCGACCGGTCGAGGGACCGGAGCTCGGCGGCACCGATCTCGCCGTCGGCGGGGGTGTCCTCGGGCAGGGACGCGCGGTCGACGGCGGGCGGATCGACCGCGAGGAGCTGGTCCACGGGCGCGAGGTCGACCCAGCCGGAGTCGCGCAGCGCGTCGAGCCGCGCCGTGAACAGGCCGGGCTCGGGCTCCCACGACCGGGGCAGGGCGGCGAGGACGTGCCGCTGGTCGGCGGGGCGCTCGCGCGCGATCACGGCCGTCTCGGCGAGCAGGCGCTGCGTGGCGGAGACGCCGGAGCCGTCGCCGGCGGAGAGCAGCGCGGTGAGCACCGGGTCGGCGACGAGCGCCGTGACCGGTCCCGCGGACGTCGTCACCGTCGCGACGCCCGAGGGCGTGTACGTGAGCGACTCGTCCGGCGCGAGGCCGCCCGGGCCGACGACCGTCGCGGTCGCTCCCGACGCGACGGCGAGCGTCGTGGTCGCGAGGTCGGGGACGGCGTCGGCCGGCCAGGCGAGGTCGGTGCGCCACCCGTTCGTCGGGTCCGGGGGAGCGGGGGTCCCCGTGTCCGCGGCGTCGTCGTCGCCGTCGGTCGTGCCGTCGGCCGCCGTGCCCGACGCCGGGTCGGACGAGGTGCCCGACGACGGCAGCGGCGTCCCCTCGGGCAGCGCGAGGCCCGCGTGCGCGAACGCCGCGACGTCCGGGTCGTAGGCGCGCAGCGCGAACGTGGAGCGCCCGGCGGTCGCCCCGCTCACGGCGTCCGCCCAGGCGTTCACCGCCGGGTCGGCGGCGACGGCGGCGGCCGCGAGCAGCGCCGGGTCGGCGACCCAGCCCACGTCGGACGTCCCGCCCGTCGCGGCGAGCAGGCGGCCGAGCCGTCCCTCGCTCGCGACCGCGGCCGAGAGCGCGTCGTCGTACGCGACCGGGTCGGGGTCGACCGGGGGGCCCGTCACCGCCGCGACCACGCTGAGCCGCACGGGAGACACGTCGTCCGCCGGGGCCCGGAGCGCGAACGTGCGCTGCACGGCGAGGCGCGTACCGCCGTCGGACACGGCGACCGCCAGGCCGCGCGGGCCCGGGTCGTTGCCCGTGCCGAGGCCGAGCTCGGCGGCCGACGCGGAGAGCGTCACGTCGGCGCTCTCCCCGGGGGCGAGCGGCCGCCCGACGTCCTCGGTGGCGACGGTGGCGCCGACACGCCCGTCGAGACCGGTCGTCGTCCAGCTCTCGAGCGCGGACCGCGTGCGCAGCGCGCGGCGGTCGACGCCGAGGGTCACCGCGGGGGAGCCGAGCGTCTGCTCCGTCCCGTTCGTCACGCGCGCGGTGACGGTGAGGGTGCTGTCCGGCGCGAGGACGGTCGGTGCGAACGACGTGAGCTCGAGCGTCACCGCGTCCTCGCCCTCCGGGACCGTGTCGGCCGCGGCGGGCGGGGCCGCCGTCGTGCCGCCGAGCAGGACGCCGGCCGCGACGACCAGCACCAGGAGCAGGGCGACGAGCAGCCGTGCGGACGGACCGCGGAGCGAGACCGGCGCGGCGCCGGGAGGGCGCGCACCGCTGCGGGAGGAGGGCGTCATGAGTGGTCGGTCGAGCTCCGTGGGGCGGGCGGTGCCGGGCCGCCGCGGCCGTCGTGCGGGTGGCCGTGCGGGCGGACGATCGTCCGGGTCACCCTACTCTCGACCACCCCGTGGAACCGCGTGCGACGGCCCTCGAGGACGCCCTGCGCGACGACGGCGATGCGCCGCTCGTTCGGGTACGCCAGCCGCGCGGGGAGGTCCGCGACCGGGATCCAGGCGACGTCCTCGGCCTCGCCGTCCGGGTCGCCCTCGACCGTGAGGTACCCGCCCGTCGCGCGGAGCAGGAAGTGGTGGACGACCTTGTGCACGCGCCGGTCGTCACCGGTGAACCAGTAGTCGATGACGCCGAGGGGCTCCTGCACCGCCCCGCGGATGCCCGTCTCCTCCGCGATCTCGCGGACGGCCGCCTGCTCCGGCGTCTCGTCGCCCTCCAGGTGGCCCTTCGGCAGGCACCACTCCAGGCGGCCCCCGCGGTTGCGCCGCGCGATGATCGCCGCGCACGGGTGACCACCGTCGACCGTGATGACGAGCCCGCCCGCGGAGACCTCGTCGACCACCGGGAGGGGCGCCGGCGCGGGGCCCGGTCGCGAGCGCGGGTCGATGCGGAGGGCGTGGCCGCCCGGCGGGGCCGGGACGGGGGCGGGCTGCCCGCGGCCGTCGCCACGCCCGCCCGCCGGATCCCTCCGGGGGTCGTCGGCGTGCGCGGGGGTGGACATGGGTTCAACTTTACCGAGTGGGCACCCACCTCCCCGGGACCGGCTCCCCGGCGCGGGCGCCGCATCTGGCAGGCTTGGGTGTCGTGCCCCAGCCTTCGTCCCCCTCGCCGTCGCCCCAGCCGACACCGCCCGCGACGCCGCACGCGCTCGAGCTGCAGCGCCGGGCCCTCGCGGTGCTCACCGAGATGGCGCCCGCGGCGATCGAGCTCGGCGAGGCGTTCCGCGCCGCGGGCCACGAGCTCGCGCTCGTCGGGGGACCGGTCCGCGACGCCTTCCTCGGGCGGGCGAGCAACGACCTCGACTTCGCCACCTCCGCGTCGCCCGACGAGACCGAGGCGATCCTCGCGCGGTGGGGCGACGCGCACTGGGACATCGGCAAGGAGTTCGGCACGATCGGCGCGAAGCGCTTCGGGCGCGGCGGCCCCGGTGACGACCTCGTCGTCGAGGTGACGACGTACCGGACGGACGAGTACGACCCGACGTCGCGCAAGCCCGTCGTCGCGTTCGGCGACACGCTGGAGGGCGACCTGTCGCGCCGCGACTTCACCGTCAACGCGATGGCCGTGCGGGTGCCCGACATGGCGTTCGTCGACCCGTTCGACGGCCTGGGCGACCTCGCCCGCCGCGTCCTGCGCACCCCGATCGCCCCCGAGCGGTCGTTCGACGACGACCCGCTCCGCATGATGCGCGCGGCGCGGTTCGCCGCGCAGCTCGAGTTCGACGTCGACGGCGGGACGCTCGCCGCGCTCGTCCTCATGACCGAGCGCATCGAGATCGTCTCGGCCGAGCGTGTGCGCGACGAGCTGTCGAAGCTGCTGTGCGGCGCCGCGCCGCGGCGGGGGCTCGAGGTCCTCGTGGACACGGGCCTCGCCGACCACGTGCTGCCCGAGCTGCCCGCGCTCAAGCTCGAGATCGACGAGCACCACCGGCACAAGGACGTGTACGAGCACTCGCTCACGGTCCTCGACCAGGCGATCGCGCAGGAGACCGGGCCCGACGGCGCCGTCCCCGCGCCGGACCTCGTGCTCCGCCTCGCGGCGCTCCTGCACGACGTCGGCAAGCCGCCCACGCGCCGGTTCGAGGACGGGGGCGGCGTGAGCTTCCACCACCACGAGGTCGTCGGCGCCAAGATGGTCGCCAAGCGGCTCAAGGCGCTGCGGTACGACAAGCAGGTGGTCAAGGACGTCGCGCGCCTCGTCGAGCTGCACCTGCGGTTCCACGGCTACGGCGACGGCGCGTGGACCGACTCGGCCGTGCGCCGCTACGTGACCGACGCCGGCCCGCTGCTCGAGCGCCTGCACCGCCTCACGCGCGCCGACTGCACGACCCGCAACCGGCGCAAGGCCCAGCGGCTGCGCGAGTCGTACGACGACCTGGAGCGCCGCATCGCCGACCTCCAGGCGAAGGAGGAGCTCGACGCCGTCCGCCCCGACCTCGACGGGCAGCAGATCATGGAGATCCTCGGGATCCGCCCCGGGCCCGTGGTGGGGAAGGCGTACAAGCACCTGCTGGAGCTGCGCCTCGACCGCGGCCCCGTCGACGAGGAGACGGCGCGCGCGGACCTCCTGCGGTGGTGGGCCGAGCAGCCGGAGTCGTCGGCGTCCTGAGCGTGGCCCGCCCGCGTGCGCGCGGGTGAGCGCTCGGGGGCGAGAAGAAGCAGGAACACCGCAGGGGTGCCGCTCTCGGGCTGAGAGCGGCACCCCTTGCCGTGCTCGCGGGTCCGACGTCGTGCCGGAGGCCTCAGACGTCGTCGGTGGCCAGGGCCGCCTCGACCTTCACGTCCGCGGTGCGGGCGTCCGTGGTGCGGGAGTCCCCGGTGCGGGCGTCCTCGACCGGGGCGTCCTGCGTCCCGGGCTGAGCCGGGCCGGGGCCGTGCGCCGGCGGCGCGCTGCGGCGCAGGAGGAACGACAGGCCGACGGCGACCAGCATGACCGCCGTGCCCCAGACGAACGCGTCGCCGACGCCCTCGGCCAGCGCCACCCGGGGCGACGCGCCCGCCTCGCCGTAGGCGATCGACCGCGACGTCATGACCGCGACGAACATCGCGGTCCCGGCGGCGCCCGCGAGCTGCTGCACCGTACCGATCGACGCGGAGCCGTGCGAGTACTGGTGCGGCTCGAGCGACGAGAGCGCCGACGTGAACAGCGGCGTGAACATGAACGCGAGGCCCAGGCTCAGCGTGACGTGCAGCGCCAGGACGAACCACGGCGACGAGTCCGCGTGGATCGTCGTGAAGGCCGCGAGGGCCACCGCGACGACGCTCACGCCCGGGATGACGAGCGGACGCGGGCCCACCCGGTCGTAGAGCCGGCCGACGGTCGGGCCGAGCAGACCCATGAGGAGCCCACCCGGGAGCACGATGAGCCCGGTCGCGAGCGGCTCGAGGCCCATCGCGTCCTGGAGGAACAGCGGCAGGAGGATGAGCGAGCCGAACATCGCGACCATGCCGACGGCCATGATGCCGAGCGGCACGCTGAACCCGCGGTGCGTGAACACGCGCAGGTCGAGCAGGGCGCGGTCCTCGCGCTGCAGGACGATCTGCCGCCACGCGAACGCGGCGAGCGCGAGGACGCCGAGAGCGAGCGGCACGGCGGGCGGGACGACGGGCGTGTGGCGCGCGGCCTCCCCGATGCTCGAGAGCCCGTAAACGAGCCCGCCGAACGCGAACGCCGCGAGGACCAGGGAGAACGGGTCGAGGCGCGAGTGCGTACGGTCTGCGACGTCCCGGATGTACAGGAAGCCGAGGAGGAGCGCGACGAGGCCGATCGGCAGCACGATGCCGAAGACCCACCGCCAGCTCAGGGAGTTGAGGATGAGGCCCGAGAGCGACGGACCGAGCGCGGGCGCGGCGGCCATGACGATCGAGATGTTGCCCATGACCTTGCCGCGGATGGCCGGCGGCACGAGCGTCATGATCGTCGTCATGAGCAGCGGCATCATGATGGCCGTGCCCGACGCCTGGACGACGCGCCCGACGAGCAGCCACGCGAAGCCGGGGGAGAGCGCGGCGAGCAGCGTGCCCGCGCTGAACAGCGACATCGCGAGCAGGTAGGCGCCGCGCGTCCCGAGCCGCTGGAGCAGGAACCCGGTCGCCGGGATGACGACGGCCATGGTCAGCATGAACGCCGTCGTGAGCCACTGGCCGGTGCTCGCGGTGATCCCGAGGTCCGCCATGAGCGGCGCGAGCGCCACGCTCATCGTCGTCTCGTTGAGGATCACGACGAACGCCGAGCCGAGCAGCAGCGCGATGACGAGGAAGTCCGCCCGGGGGAGGCGGTCGACGGCGGCCGAGGTGTCGTGGGTGGGGGAGGCTGTCACGGTGTGTCTCCGCTCGCGTCGGTGGCGGCCCGGGCGCAGGGTCGGACCCGGTCGGGGGGCAGGGTGCGCTGCAGGGCAGCGCGACCGTCGCGTGCGGGGGCACGCGACGACGGTGTCGGTTCGGTCGGCGGGGCCACGAGCAGGGTGGCGCGACGCGGGACGGCCCGCGCGGCGCTCGCCGCGAGATCCGTACCCTGTACGACCATTCACCATCCTGCGTTATTCCCGCCGACGGTGACGACCTCTTTTCCGCCCCGGACTCATCGGTACGCCGACGGCAGAACGCGGCCCGCGCGCGTCGCGCAGGCGGTCGAGGGGAGGGCCGCCTCAGGCGGGCGACGTGCGGGGGGAGGCCCCGGCGTCGGGCACGACGGCGTCGCCCGGCCCGGACGGCGTGCGCGCGCCCCGCGTCCACAGGACCAGGGCGGCGACGCAGTACGCCACCGCCAGCACGGCGAACACGCCGCGCGACCAGCCCGTGTCCGGGAGGGTGAACGCCGCCAGGGCCGCCGCGCCCACGAATGCCGCGTTGTAGAGCACGTCGTAGAACGCGAACGCGCGACCGCGGAACTCGTCGTCCGTGTCGCGCTGGACGATCGTGTCCACCGCGATCTTCGTGCCCTGGGCGGCCAGGCCCAGCAGCGTCGCGCCCGTGAACACCACCGCGCGCGACGGCGTCGTGACGAGCAGGAGCTGGCTCGCCGCCGCGAGCAGCAGCATGATCGCGATCCACACCTGCGGGCCGGTCCGGCGCGACAGGAACGGGGTGATGACCGCCGCCGCGGCACCCCCCACACCGGTGAGCCCCACGACCAGCCCGAACGTCACGAAGCCCGCGTCCTGGTCGCCCGGGCTCAGGAGGTTGCGCGCGATGAGGATCGACGCGATGAACACCACGCCGTAGAGGAAGCGGTGCGTCGCCATCGCGAGCAGCGCCTGCCCCGGCGTGCGGCGCGCGACGAGGTACCGGGCGCCGTCGGCCAGACCGCGCGCGACCCGCGCGATCTCCGAGCGGATCGCGGACTCCGCCGGGCGCTCCGGGCCGAGCTGCGTGCGCCCGAGGCGCAGCGCCAGGAGCGACGCGACGCCGAAGACCAGCGCCGCGCACACGAGCGCCGACGAGTCCTTGACCCGGCCCGGCTCGAACGCCAGCCCGAGCACCACGCCGATCCCGCCCCCGACGAACGCCGCACCCGCGCCGAGCGTCGGCGTGAGGGAGTTCGCCGTGAGGAGCAGCGGGCCGTCGACGACCCGCGGCAGGCCCGCCGAGAGCCCGGCGAGCAGGAAGCGGTTCACGGACAGCGCGGCCAGGCCCAGCGCGTAGATCCAGCCGCTCACCCCGCCCGTCAGCATGAGCACCGCCATGCCGAGCGTGATGACGACGCGCACCGCGTTGCCCCACGCGAGGACCTGACGCCGCTGCCACCGGTCGAGGAACACCCCGGCGAACGGGCCGACGATCGTGAACGGCGCGAGCATCACCGCGAACGCGCCGGCGATGGCCGCCGCCGTGCCCTGCGACTCGGGGGAGAAGAACAGGAGCGACGCCAGGCCGACCTGGAACATGCCGTCCCCGGCCTGCGACACGAGCCGGACGGCGAACAGCTTGCGGAAGCCGTCCAGACGCAGCAGCGCCCGCAGCTCGGAGATCACACCCACGCGGTCACCCTACGTTCGTCGTCGTGCGGTCGGACATGCGGTTGTCCCCCGTGGGGCGTCGTGCGGCGGATCGGGGGCCGACGGCGCGGGTCGGGGGCCGACGGCGCGGATCGCCCTGGGAGGTCGGGCGGGGAGGCGCGCCGCGTCTACCATCCGCCGCTCGTCCCTCGCGGCTCCCGCCAGGCCCGCCACGACGCGGCGCGCCTCCCCGCCCTGCCGGTGCCGTCTCACCTCGGGCGTGCCCGCGGCCGACGGCGAACCCGGCCGAGCGAGGTAGAGCCCTGGTCCTCCTGCCGGACGACCAGGGCTCTACCTCGGCGGAGCGCTCAGCTTTCAGGGCTCCAGGTCAGCGCTCGACTCTTCGGTCGCGCTGGTCCTGCGCTCCGCTACGGCCGGGAGCCCGGCGAAAAGCGTGCCGGGCTCTCGACCTTCGCTGCACTCCGGATCAGCGCTCGACGTCTTCGGTCGCGCTGAACTTGCGCTCCGTGACGGGCGAGCGCCTCGTACCTCGGCCCTCACCCTCCACTGCGCTCCAGGTCAGCGCTCGACCTCACCGGCGATGAAGGCCTCCAGCTGCGCACGGCCCTTCGTGTCCTCCATCTGGACCGGCGGGGACTTCATGAAGTACGTCGAGGCCGAGAGGATCGGGCCGCCGACGCCGCGGTCCTTGGCGATCTTCGCGGCGCGGACGGCGTCGATGATGATGCCGGCGGAGTTGGGGGAGTCCCACACCTCGAGCTTGTACTCCAGGTTCAGCGGGACCTCACCGAACGCGCGGCCCTCGAGGCGCACGTACGCCCACTTGCGGTCGTCGAGCCACGCGACGTAGTCCGACGGGCCGATGTGGACGTTGCGGTCCTCCTTCTTGCCGCCGAGCGGGCCCTCGAGGTTCGAGGTCACGGCCTGCGTCTTGGAGATCTTCTTGGACTCCAGGCGCTCGCGCTCGAGCATGTTCTTGAAGTCCATGTTGCCGCCGACGTTGAGCTGGTACGTGCGGTCCAGCACGACGCCGCGGTCCTCGAAGAGCTTCGCGAGCACGCGGTGCGTGATCGTCGCGCCGACCTGCGACTTGATGTCGTCGCCGACGATCGGGACGCCGGCCTCCTCGAACTTCGCGGCCCACTCCGGGTCGGACGCGATGAAGACGGGGAGCGCGTTGACGAACGCCACGCCGGCGTCGATCGCGGCCTGCGCGTAGAACTTCGCGGCCTGCTCCGAGCCCACGGGGAGGTAGCAGACGAGCACGTCGACCTGCGCCTCGCGCAGCGCGGCGACGACGTCGACCGGCTCCGCGTCCGACTCCTCGATCGTCTGCGCGTAGTACTTGCCGACGCCGTCGAGGGTCGGGCCGCGCTGGACGGTCACGCCGAGCGGCGGGACGTCCGCGATCTTGATCGTGTTGTTCTCGGAGGCGTTGATGGCCTCCGAGAGGTCGAAGCCGACCTTCTTCGCGTCGACGTCGAACGCCGCCACGAACTCCAGGCTCGACACGTGGTAGTCGCCGAACTGGACGTGCATGAGGCCCGGGACGGTGCTGCTCGGGTCGGCGTCACGGTAGAAGTGCACGCCCTGGACGAGGGACGATGCGCAGTTGCCTACGCCGACGATGGCGACGCGGATGGAGGTCATCCTCGCTCCTTGGTGTTCGTTGTTCCAGGGTCCTCGGGACGCCTCGCGCCGTCGGGCTCCTGCTCGGATGGTTCCGCAGGATGCGGGGTGCTGCTGGACCGCGCGCGGGCGGCGCCCCGGGCGTGCCCGGAGCTCCTGTCGCGCTCGGTGGTGATGAGACCGTCGAGCCAGCGCACCTCGCGCTCGACCTGCTCGAGTCCGTGACGTTGCAGCTCGAGCGTGTACTCGTCGAGCCGCTCGCGCGTGCGAGCCGCGGACTCCCTGACCGCCTCCAGCCTCTCGGTGAGCCGGGTGCGCCGGCCCTCGAGGATGCGGATGCGGGTCTCGGCGTCGGTCTGCGCGAAGAACGCGAACCGGACGTCGAAGCTCTCGTCCTCCCACGCCGCTGGCCCGGAGGAGGCCAGGACGGTCTGGAGGTGCTCCTTGCCCTCGGCCGTCAGCTCGTAGACGATCCGCGCGCGCTTGCCCGAGAGGGCGGGCGCGAGGGTCGACTGCGCGGCCGACTGCTCCGTGCCGGTGATGAGCCCGCGGGCCACCAGCGACTTGAGGGCGGGGTACAGCGAGCCGTAGGACAGCACGCGGAAGGAGCCGAGCATGATGTTGAGCCGCTTGCGCAGCTCGTACCCGTGCAGCGGTGCCTCCTTGAGGAGCCCCAGGATCGCGGTCTCGAGCACAGGTGTCTTGCTCCGCACGATCCCACCTCCTGACGCTCCTCGGCGTGCCCCGGAGGGACCCGCTGGGATCTTGTCCGACCCGATGTATCGAGTCGATACATCGACAGGTTAGGTCGTCCCGATGTGTCGTGCAATCCTGACCGGACTGTGACACGCGTCGCCGGGCATGTGAAGAACCCGCGGAGGCGGCGGGACGCCCGGGCGAATCAATGGCGGACGATCCCGCTCACGGTGCGCTGAACCCTTGTCGGGACAGGGTGACGCCCTATTGTTCAGGGTGGTCCGGCGTGCGCCGACCTCGTGCCCGACGGCGGCCCGCCCCCGAGGCGGGGCCCGTCCCGTCGGTCAGGTGGTCTCCGCACGGCGGCCCACGGGCGGGCCCGCGGTCGACGCGGGCCGGCTCCTCGATGCCCCCCAGAGGAAGGTAGACCGTGGCGCGATCCACGAGGACGAACGGACGGACGACCCCGCGCGGGCGCCGTCGGTTCTTCAACTACCCACGCTCGCACGTCAAGGGCGTCCGCCGCTGGCTGCCGTCGTGGCGCGTGGTCGTCGGGACCATGCTGACGGGCATCGCGCTCGTCGCGGGCGTCGCCGTCGCCGCGTGGTACACGACCGACGTGCCGACGAAGCTGCCCAGCGTCGGCGCCCAGACGTCGACCGTCTACTGGGGCGACGGCACCACCGAGATGGGCAAGTACGCGGTCGAGGACCGCGAGATCGTCGACTACGCGACGCTGCCGGAGTACGTCGGCAACGCGGTCGTCGCGTCCGAGGACCGCACGTTCTGGACGAACTCCGGCGTCGACGTCAAGGGCATCGCGCGCGCCTTCTACAACAACATCAAGGGTGGCGGCCGTCAGGGCGCGTCCACGCTGACGCAGCAGTACGTCGAGCGGTACTACACGAACACCGTGACCGACTACGCGGGCAAGGCGCGCGAGGCGATCCTCGCCGTCAAGATCACCCAGAAGCAGGACAAGCCCGAGATCCTCGGCAACTACCTCAACACCATCTACTTCGGTCGTGGCGCCTACGGCATCCAGGCGGCCGCCAAGAAGTACTACGGCGTGAACGCCGCCGACCTCACGGTGTCGCAGGCCGCGATGATCGCCGGCATCATCCCCAGCCCCACCAACTGGGACCCGGCCGTCAACCACGCCCAGGCCGAGGAGCGGTGGAAGCGGACGCTGCGGAACATGGAGGAGGACGGCCACATCACCGCCGAGGAGCACCAGGCGGCGGTGGACGCGGGCTTCCCCGAGGCGCAGGAGTACGTGAAGTCCCAGAAGTACGAGGGTCCCACCGGCTACCTCCTCGCCATGGTGGAGAAGGAGCTCGCCGGCGAGGGGATCGGCATCAGCGAGGACGCCCTCACGAGCAAGGGCTACAAGGTCACGACGACGATCGACCCGGCCATGCAGCAGGCCGCCGTCGCGACGGCGGACTCGCTCCCCCAGGAGGGCCGCGACGAGAACCCGGTCTCCCCGAACCTCCGGACCGCGATCGTCTCCGTCGACCCGAACGACGGGTCGATCCGCGCCCTCTACGGCGGCAAGAACTTCCTCGAGAACCAGTACAACAGCGCGACCCCCGGTGCGGCGCAGGGCGGCTCGACGTTCAAGCCGTTCACGCTCATCGCGGGCCTGGAGAACGGGCACACGCTCGACGAGCGCTTCGACGGCAACTCGCCCAAGACCTTCCCCGGCGCCAACAACGGCGAGGACTGGAAGGTCCGCAACTTCGGCGACCACGACTGGGGGAACGTCGACCTCACCGAGGCGACCGCGCAGTCGGTGAACACCGCGTACGCGGAGCTCAACCTCGAGGTCGGGCCGGAGAAGACCGCGGACGTCGCGGCTCGCCTGGGCATCAAGGCCGACGTCGGGGTGAACCTGGCGAACGTGCTCGGTGACGCGACGGTGACGCCGCTCGAGCTGACCAACGCGTACGCGACCATCGCGGCGCAGGGTCTGAAGGCCACGCCGCACATCGTGGCGTCCGTGACCGACTCGCGCGGCAACCTCGTCTACCAGGCGCCGGGCGCCGACGACCGGACGCAGGAGTTCGACCCCGAGGTGATGGCGGCGGCGACGTACGCGCTCTCCCAGGTCGTCGAGACGGGGTCGGGCAAGCCCGCGCAGGCGATCGGTCGTCCCGCGGCGGGCAAGACCGGTACGTCGACGGACAACAAGTCCGCGTGGTTCGCCGGCTTCACCCCCGGTCTCGCGACGGTCGTGGGTCTCTACCAGTCCGGCCCCAACGGCGAGCAGGAGCAGATCACGCCGTTCGGCAAGTGGGTCGACAGCGAGATCACCGGTGGCTCGTGGCCGGTCGAGGCCTGGACGTCGTACATGCAGACCGCCGCGGCGAACCTGCCGGCGGGGGAGTTCCCGGACTACACCCCGCCCAAGCCGAAGCCGACGGAGACGCCCACCGAGACCCCGACGGAGACCCCGACCGAGGAGCCGACGCCGGAGGAGACGGAGGAGCCGCAGCAGCCGGAGAACGTGGCCGTGCCGTCCGTCGTCGGCATGGAGGCCCGCGCCGCGCGCGCCCAGATCGAGGCCGCCGGCCTCAAGGTGCGGATCACCGAGGAGTTCTCCGACCAGCAGCCGCGGGGCTACGTCATCAGCCAGTCCTCGATGGACCAGGTGCCGCCGGGGTCGACCATCGCGCTCGTCGTCTCCAAGGGCACCGATCCGGGCCAGCAACCGCCGGAGCCCACCGAGGGACCGCCCGAGACTCCTGATCCCGGCGAGACCGGCGAGCCGGGTACCGGCAACCCGGGTGGCGGCAACGGCAACGGGGGCGGCAATGTCGGCGGCATCATCCCGGGCAGGGGCTGACCGGCCCGTCGCCGCAGATTTCCGGGCGCCCGCGCCGAGCGGGTACCCTGGGGAGCTGCCGTCCGCCCGTCGGGCGGCAGCAGCATGAAGCATGAACCCTCCTGTCACGGAGAGACCGTGACCGCGAAGACCAGAGGAGGTGGGTTATCCGCATGCGTCAGTACGAACTGATGATCATCCTCGACCCCGAGATCGAGGAGCGCACCGTCGCCCCGTCGCTCGACAAGTACCTGTCGGTCATCAAGACCGACGGCGGCTCCGTCGACAAGGTGGACATCTGGGGTCGTCGCCGCCTGGCGTACGACATCAACAAGAAGTCCGAGGGCATCTACGCGGTCGTCGACTTCACGTCGACCTCCGACACCGCCAAGGAACTGGACCGTCAGCTCGGCCTCAACGAGGTCGTCCTGCGGACCAAGATCCTGCGCACGGACGCTCGCTGATCCTCCCCGCTTCCCCCGTTCGACCGTCCTGCACCGGGATGCTGCACGCCGTAGCGCGTGTGGGCGCCGCGTGGTGGGATGAGCGACGCGAGAACGTTACGAGCGAGGCGCACGGCGCCGTCGACGACACAGACGACACACGAAGGAGCTGGCCATGGCAGGTGACACCGTCATCACGGTGATCGGGAACCTCACGGGAGACCCGGAGCTGCGTTTCACCCCCTCGGGTGCGGCGGTGGCCAACTTCACGGTGGCGTCCACGCCGCGGACCTTCGACCGCCAGTCGAACGAGTGGAAGGACGGGGACACCCTGTTCATGCGCTGCTCGATCTGGCGCGAGGCTGCGGAGAACGTCGCGGAGTCGCTGACGAAGGGCATGCGCGTCATCGTGCAGGGCCGCCTCGTCCAGCGCTCGTACGAGACCCGCGAGGGGGAGAAGCGCACCGTCGTCGAGCTGCAGGTGGACGAGATCGGTCCCTCCCTGCGCTACGCCTCTGCCAAGGTCACCCGCGCTCAGCGCTCGGGTGGCGGTGGCGGCGGCTTCGGCGGCGGTGGCGGCTACGGAGGTGGCGCCAACTCCGGCGGCGCCTCCGGCGGCGGATTCAGCTCCGGCGGCGGTCAGCAGCAGAGCGACGACCCGTGGGCCACGGCTGGTCCCGCGTCGTCCGGTGGCTCGTTCTCCGACGAGCCCCCGTTCTGATCGTCCGCCACTCCCAGAACACACACCCGTCCCCGCGGGTGCTGCGCCGCTCGTCGGCACGGTCCGCACGCGGGGATCGCACCTTGTAGAGGAGCAACACCATGGCGAAGCCTGTGGTGCGCAAGCCCAAGAAGAAGTCCAACCCGCTGAAGTCGGCCAAGATCGAGTCGGTCGACTACAAGGACACCGCGCTGCTGCGCAAGTTCATCTCCGACCGCGGCAAGATCCGCGCGCGTCGCGTGACCGGCGTCTCCGTCCAGGAGCAGCGCCAGATCGCCCGTGCGGTGAAGAACGCGCGCGAGATGGCGCTGCTGCCGTACACGTCGACGGCTCGCTGAGCGGGAAGGGAGAGAACTCATGGCCAAGCTGATCCTGACCCACGAGGTCACCGGTCTCGGTGAGCCCGGCGACGTCGTCGAGGTGAAGGACGGGTACGCCCGTAACTTCCTCGTCCCGCGCAAGCTCGCCACGCCGTGGTCCAAGGGCGCCGAGTCGCAGGTGACTGCGATCCGCAAGGCGCGCAAGGCCCGCGAGATCGCGTCGCTCGACGACGCGAAGGCGATCCGCGACTCGCTGCAGGCGAAGCCGGTCGTCGTCGAGGCGAAGGCCGGCGCTGCCGGTCGCCTCTTCGGCGCCGTCACGACGGCGGACATCGCGTCCGCCGTGACGGCCGCCGGTGCGTCGGTCGACAAGCGCAAGATCGAGATCGGTCAGCCGATCAAGGCGACGGGGGACTACACGGTCTCCGTCCGCCTCCACCCGGAGGTCTCCGCGACCCTCGCGGTGAAGGTCGTCGCTGCCTGATCTGCTGCTGAGCAGTCCACGAAGGCCCGGCCCCTCCTCGGAGGGGCCGGGCCTTCGTCGCGTCCGGCCCAGTCGCCGGCTGCGCGCGTCGAGCCCTCAGGCGGTGCCGGTGACCATCCAGGCGCTCCCGCGCGCACGGAGCCCGGTGGTGACGGCGCGTGCCGCCATGAAGACCCCCGCGAAGGCGAGCCAGAGCCACGCGAGGCCCGCCGCGCCGTCGGGCGCCCAGTGCCGGACGGCGAGCGCGAACGGCGCGTAGACCACGAGCGTGAGCATGCCCGCCCAGGCGAGGAAGCGGCCGTCCCCGGCGCCGATGAGGACGCCGTCGAGCACGAACACCCACCCCGCCATCGGCAGGAGGACGCCGCACACCGCCATGCCGACGGCGACGGCGGTGCGCACCTCGGGGTCGGACGTGAAGAGGAGCGCGAACCACCAGCCACCCGCGGCCATGACGACGCCCAGCCCTGCCCCGGCGGCCACTCCCCACTGGAGGGTGCGGCGCAGGACGGCGCGGACGCGCGGGACGTCGTCGGCCCCCAGCCCGTGCCCGACGAGCGCCTGCGCCGCGATGGCGAGCGCGTCGAGAGCGAAGGCCGCGAGACCCCAGACGGAGTTCACGACCTGGTAGCCCGCGAGCGTGACCTCCCCGAGCCCGGTCGCGACGAACACGGTGAGGAGGATCGCGAGGCGGAGCGAGAGCGTGCGGACGAAGAGCGGAGCGCCGGCGCGCGCGTTGGCCCAGATCCCGCCCGCGGCGGGCCGCAGCGACGCGCCGTGCCGCCGGGCGCCGCGCACCACGACCACGACGAGTACCGCGCCCATGGTGAGTTGGGCGACGGCCGTCCCGATGCCGGACCCGGCGATCCCGAGCCCTGCCCCGTAGACGAGGACGACGTTGAGGACCGCGTTGAAGGTCGCGCCGCCCGCGGCGACCCACAGGGGCGTCCGGGTGTCCTGCATGCCGCGCAGCACGCCGGTGGACGCGAGGACGAGGAGCATCCCGGGGAGTCCGAGCGCGGACCAGCGGAGGTACACCACGGCGTGCTCGGCGACCTCACCCGTGCCGCCCATCGCGCCGACGGCCCACGGTGCCGTCGTCCACAGGACGGCCGCGAGGAGCGCACCCAGCCCGACGGCGAGCCAGAGGCCGTCGATCCCGGACTGGAGCGCCTCCCGCGTGTGGCCGGCGCCGATGCGGCGCGCGACGGCGGCCGTGGTCGCGTAGGCGAGGAAGACGCACAGGCCGACGAGGGTCACGAGGAGGGTCGACGCGAGGGAGAGGCCTGCGAGCTGCGCGGTGCCGAGGTGGCCGACGACGGCGCTGTCGACGAGCACGAACAGCGGCTCGGCCACGAGCGCGCCGAGCGCGGGGACGGCGAGGGCCAGGATCTCGCGGTCGAGCCGGGACCGTGCGCGGCGACCTGTGGACGACGTACCGGGGCCGGACGGCGGCCCGATGTCGTCGGGGTGGCCGGACGGTGTCCGGCGTGTCGTCGGCGTGTCGCCCGACTTTCTTTCTTCCACACCCCTGAGGGTAGTGATGAGGCTGGTCAGAGGCCGCTCACGGCGATGTACACAGGAAGATCGTGAGGTTGTCCACACCGTTTTCCACCGGGTGTGCACAGTGTGGGGGACTGTGTCCACAGGAACGGGGGTCCCTGTCCACCGGGCGTGCACAGGGCCGTTTGCAGGGCGTCCGGTGGCGATCTAGTGTCGCGGGGTCGTGCCTGTCGGAGGCGGGGGGCGCGGCCACCGGGACAGTCGTGTGGGTGGCCCGCGGTAGAACACGTGTACGACGAAGAGTGGTCCCGGTCGTGCGGTCCCGCAAGGGCCGTTCCAGTCCCGGGGGAGCGAGGGGCGCATGTCGATCGAGGAGCTCGAGGAGAGCTACGGGGGACCGGGGCCGTCGGGGTTCGACCGGACGCCGCCCCAGGACGTCGCCGCCGAGATGAGCGTGCTCGGCGGCATGCTGCTGTCGAAGGACGCCATCGCGGACGTCATCGAGCAGATCCGCGGCTCCGACTTCTACCGCCCGGCGCACGAGATCGTCTACGAGTCGATCATCGACCTCTACGGTCGCGGCGAGCCCGCCGACGCCATCACCGTCGTCGCGGAGCTGACCAAGCGCGGCGAGCTCCAGCGCATCGGCGGCGCGCCCTACATCCACGACCTCATGGCCGGCGTGCCGACCGCCGCCAACGCCGGGTACTACGCGCGCATCGTCCGCGAGCGTGCGGTCCTCCGCCGTCTCGTCGAGGCGGGCACGCGCATCGTGCAGCTCGGCTACGCGACCGACGGCGGCGACGTCGACGAGATCGTCAACAACGCCCAGGCCGAGGTCTACGCCGTGACGGAGCGGCGCACCACGGAGGACTACCTCCCCCTCGCCGAGATCCTCGGGCCCACGTTCGACGAGATCGAGGCCGCCCAGGGGCGCGGCGAGGGCATGACCGGCGTCCCTACCGGCTACTCCGACTTCGACCGGCTCACCAACGGCCTGCACCCGGGCCAGATGATCGTCGTCGCGGCGCGCCCGGCCATTGGAAAATCCGTTCTAGGAATCAATGTTGCGACGCACGCCGCGGTGCACCACCAAATGGCGGCCGTCATCTTCTCCCTGGAGATGAGCCGCAACGAGATCACGATGCGTCTGCTCGCCGCCGAGGCGAAGGTGCCGCTCACGCGGATGCGTTCCGGGAAGATGGACGAGCAGGACTGGCAGAAGCTGGCCTCGACGATGGGCAAGGTCGCCGAGGCCCCGCTGTTCATCGACGACTCGCCGAACATGTCGCTCATGGAGATCCGGGCCAAGTGTCGACGGCTCAAGCAGCGGCACGACCTCAAGCTCGTCGTCATCGACTATCTCCAGCTCATGAGCTCCGGCAAGCGCGTCGAGTCGCGCCAGCAGGAGGTCTCGGAGTTCTCGCGTGCGCTCAAGTTGCTCGCGAAGGAGCTCGAGGTTCCTGTCATCGCGATCTCGCAGCTGAACCGTGGTCCGGAACAGCGTGGCGACAAGAAGCCGCAGATGAGCGACCTGCGTGAGTCGGGCTGCCTCACCGAGGACACGAAGATCCTGCGCGCGGACACCGGCGCGGAGACCAGTCTCGGTGAGCTGTTCGCGCTCAACGCCAAGGACGTCCCCGTGTGGGCGCTCAACGACCGGCTCCAGTACGTGCGCCGTCACCTCACCCACGTGTTCCCCACCGGAGTGAAGCCGGTGTTCAGGATGCGCCTCGCGTCGGGCAAGGAGATCGAGGCGACGGCGAACCACCCGTTCCTCACCTACGACGGCTGGACGGCGCTCGGGGACCTGGAGGTGGGCTCACGCATCGGTGTGCCGCGCCACGTGCCGGGGCCGGAGCGGAACCTGGAGTGGGACGACCGCAAGGTCGTCATGCTCGCGCACCTCCTCGGTGACGGGTCGTTCGTGAAGCGCCAGCCGATCCGCTACGCCTCGATCGATGAGCGGAACCTCGCGACCGTCTCCGAGGCCGCAGGCGCTTTCGGCATCACCCCGATCCGCGACGAGTATGCCGCCGCAAGGGTCACGACCCTGCGCCTCCCGGCGCCCTACCGTCTCGCTCGGGGTCGCCGGAACCCCATCGCCGAGTGGCTCGACGACCTGGGCCTGTTCGGGGCGCGCAGCCACGAGAAGTTCATCCCGACGAGCGTCTTCCACCTGTCCAAGCGTCAGATCGCGCTCTTCATCAAGCACATCTGGGCCACGGACGGCTCGGTGACGATCAACAAGAACGGGCGCAGCGGTCGGATCTACTACGCCTCGACGTCCCGTGAGGTCGTCGACGGGCTGTCGCGCCTCCTGCTCCGCTTCGGCATTTCGACGCGCGTGCGCACGGCGACACCCAAGGGGTCGTACCGCCCCGGGTACACGCTCGACGTGAGCGGGGTGGATGACCAGCGCCGCTTCCTCCAGGAGATCGGCGTGCACGGCGACCGCGGCGATGTCGCCGAGAAGCTGCTGACGATCATCCGCGAGACGCGGGCCAACACGAACGTCGACACCGTCCCGCGCCGGGTCTGGGACGACGTCCGCGAGATCCTCGTCGAGCGCGGCATGACGCACCGCGAGTTCGCGGCAGCGATCGGCACCGAGTTTTGCGGCAGCGCGCTGTGGAAGAACTCCCCGTCGAGGCACCGCCTCGGCAAGATCGCGGCTGTGCTCGAGAGCGAGGAGCTGGAGATCATGGCCGTCAACGACCTCCTGTGGGACGAGGTCGTCTCGATCGAGCCGATGGGGGAGAAGCAGGTCTACGACGCCACAGTCCTCGACGGGCACAACTTCGTCGCGAACGGCATCGCGGCACACAACAGCATCGAGCAGGACGCCGACGTCGTGATTCTGCTCCACCGCGAGGACGCCTACGAGAAGGAGTCGCCACGCGCGGGCGAGGCGGATCTCATCGTCGCCAAGCACCGTAACGGTCCCACCGACACGATCACCGTCGCGTTCCAGGGCCACTACCAGCGCTTCGCCGACATGCAGATGTAGTGACGTGTTGTTGTCGACGTGCAGCTGTCGAGATGCAGGCTACTTTGCCCGATCTTGCGTCTAGTTAACCCGCACGCTGCGCAGTGTTGCGCGAACGCTCCGGGTGAGGTGTGCCGCTGAGCGGCGGTCCAGGCCCGTCAGTGGTTGGTGAGTGAGCTCCTACAGGAGGGGCAACACGTCCACACCACTTGCCCACCGGTTCAGTGTTCCGGTCGGCGATCGCTCGGATCGAGAGGTGGTACCGCATCGGGAGCGCGGAGGGTGTCGGTGGCGGCGCGGACCAGCAGGCCAGGACGGCCAAGATGCACTGCCCGCACGTGCACGAGTACACGCCCCAGAACACGAGCGTCTACGCTTCGGACGGGCGCCGGCGTTGCCGCGCCTGTCGCGAAGGCCGGTAGTCCGGCGCCGCCGGGCGCGTCCGTGTGGGTCAGGTGAGCAGGTTCGTCACATGCTCGGCGCTGGCGCGTCCGCATGACGCCTCGTCGACGACGAGCCGGGAGAGGTCACGCAGCGGGACGTTCTGGTCGTTCGAGGCGCGCTTGAGCATCTGGAAGGACTCCTCGGGGTCGACACCGAGCGCGCCGGTGACGATGCCCTTGGCTTGCTCGATCGGCCCGCGAGTGGCTGCCGAGGCCTGGATGTCGCGCCGCGTTTGCTCCTGCGCGTGGGCCTTGACGGTGCGGGTGATGTCGATGAAATAGCCCATCAGCTCGCTGACCTCGCCGGTGTCGCGGTCGCGTCGTCCTTGCCCGACGATGACGAGGGATCGCTGCTTGCCGTGGGCGTCCATGATCCGGTGGACGCTCGAGAACGGCTCCCCGGTGCGGCACGCCTCCTCGAGCATGGTGCGGGCCCGGTCGCGGTCGTCGGGGTGCTTGTGGGCGAAGATCAGCTCAGTGGTCGGCACGACCTCGCCCGGCTCGAAGCCGTGCATCCGGTACGTCTCGGGCGACCACCACCACCGGCTCGTGGCGAGGTCGAGGCGATACTGCCCGATGTTCTGTTCGGCTCCGCGGGCGAGGGCTTGCTCGAGCGCGTGGAAGTCAGTGGTCATGGGGCGTCTCCGTCTGCTTGAAGAGAGGTGACGAGCCAGGTCCAGACTCGTAAGTACTCCTCGACCGTACGACGCTTCCCCCGGTCGGGCACTCGCAAGGTCCCGGGAAGTGCTCCTAGCGCGGATGTGCGGCCGACGTGCCGTAGCGGGCGCCGGTGGTGAAGCAGCCGGCGGCTCGAGAAGCGCCCGCACGCTTCACCCTCGAGCCACCCTGCAGTGCCCACCGGGGGAGTGACGGTGACCGCTTGTACGTGCCAGGGAAGCGCCCCCGCGTGCCTCCGCAGCCGAATCATCGCGAGCGTGTCCTCGTCGCAGTAAGCACCGAACTCGTCCCCGTAGTGGGCACCATAGACAGTCACGACGCGGTAGATCGACGTACGGCGGCGGTCGTCGTCGAGCACGCCGGCGGCGAGTGCCGCGACCTCTTTCGCCAGCTCAAGGCTGGGGTGTCGTGCCAGATGTGCCCTGGCGTGTGCAGGGTCCACTCGTGACCATCTGGAGCCCGATTGATCTCGAACTCCCGGGCCAGAGTCCTGGGCACGCCAGGTCCTGCCGTCCCGGGTGACCCACGGAAACGGACACACGACTGTCCCTTGAGTTCGGGTAGGTGCGTCTCTGTTTGACGATGCCGTCCGGTGGTGGGCGACCCGGCACGGATTGCCTGTGTCCCATGTGCGGGCCGACCCCTGCATCGGGGCCGGCCCGCGATCGCTCAGGCATCGTTCGCATGTCGCGTGCGATCACTGGGGAGGAAGCCGCGGCACTCATGGGAGGACAGCGACATGCGAGCCTCGAGCGGTTCTAGGACGCGATGACGCCGCGACGACGTGCGTACCACCAGGCTCCTGCACCGGTCCCAAGCAGTCCCACCGCGAGCGTGATCATGCCCGCGATGTCTGCCCCGGTGTAGGCGAGTCCCTTGCCTCCGGCGCCCCCGTTGGGGCCACCGGTGCCGTCACCGGTGCCTGCGCCTGGACCGGGGTCCGAGGGGGAGGGGGCCGGATCGGTGGGCTCGTCGGTCGGTGTCGGTGTGGGAGTGGGCTCCGGTGTCGGCTCCGGAGGCACGTCGGTCGACACGAGCGACGCACCGGTGAGCACGACGGCGGAGTCGAGGTGCCCGTCGAGGGTGTCCGCGACCGCGATCTGTACAGACACCGCCTCTCCCGGCGTGACCTGCGTCTCGCAGGTCATGGGAACGGTGAAGGCGTTGAGCTCGGTGTCGTAGCCGCCTGCGGCGGGGTCGGTGCCCTCGAAGTTGGTGACGAGCTGCGGTGAGCCCTCGACGACTGTCGTCGTCCCGACAGGCGAGTCCGTGCCGGGCACGGTCGAGCAGAGCTCGCCGTCGACGGTGATCGCGAAGGCATCGCCGTAGCCGCGTTCTGCCCAGGATCCACCGGGGTTGGGGTTGGACGTGCTCGTACCACCGTCCCCACCCCCGTATTCCTCACTGCCGAACACGTACCCGAGGGAGAGCGTCGCACCGGCAGGGACGACCTCGAGAGTGAGGACGGCGGCGTCGTAGGTCGTCGCGCCGGACTGCGTGTCGAGCGCGGGATGGCCGGGCAGGCCGAGATCTCCGGTCGTGGTGAGGCTCGTGTTCGGTCCGATGAGCGAGGACCGGGTGAAGTCGACGTCGTCGGGGGATGCGGGGTTGGGATCGATGACCGACCCGGTGCTCAGCGCGACACCGGTCTGTTGCGACGGCACGAGGAGCGCGGAGTCGAAACCGCTGAGCAGACCTGCCTGGAAGTCGGCGCCGGTGAAGGTCGCGTTGGTGATCGTGACGTTCTCGCCCGCCAGGGCGGCGGCGAGGTCGGTCGCGGAGATCTCCCTGAGACTGGTGGCGTCCTGTCCGGGAGATGCGGTGGCGGTGTGTGGCAGGGCGGTGACGAGCGCGATCGCGAGACCGGTGGCCCCGAGGCTCTCGAGGCGTGCTGTGCGCCTTCTGTTCGCGCGGTTGTTCGTGGACATGGTGCTCCGTTGGTCTGTTGGGCCGCAGCGCGGCTGCGGTCGGACGGCGCGGCCGAGGTGATCCGGCCGCGGGGGATGTCCACACACGGAGTACCGCCGAGTATTGGGGGCGCGGACGCAGGAGAGCAAGGGATCCGGGCAGAGCTTCCACTGTGAGGTACATCACAGCGGCCATACCCTCGAATGGATCTCACCAGGTCACGGACCGTTGAGAGCGATCACATCGCCCGACCGTCACCAGTTGGCGTGCCCTCCGTTTACGAGACAACGCTTGCGGGGTCCGGCTGGTGGCGTGACCATCACTGGAGGGGGAAGTCCTCTCACGGTGCAGGCCAGCCGACACCGCACTGGGAGAAGAACGACGATGACGTTGCGAACCACGAGCTTGCGGCGACTTGCCGCAGCGATGACGGGCCTAGTCCTGGCATGCGGCGCGAACCTGATCGCTGCCGCCCCGGCACAGGCCCAGATAGGCCCGGGCGAGGACTGCGATCCAGTCACAGGGGAGCGGTGCTTCCCCGAGCCCACCGAGCACACCCAGGAGGCCTTCGACCCTGCAGAGGACTTCACCTCCCGCTGGACCCGGGCGGACGCGATGCAGATGCAGCGCATGTCCGACCCGGACGCCGGCTCTCGGGAGAGCTCGATGCCGGAGGAGTACACGATGCCGGAGGTCTCCCAGGACTTCCCGGAGACCAACGGTGACGTGTGGGTCTGGGACACCTGGACCCTCACCGACGAACGGTCCCACCAGCTCAGCTTCAAGGGGTGGGAGATCGCGTTCTCCCTGGTTGCTGACAGGAACGCCGGGTACACCTTCGACGACCGCCACACCGAGGCGCGCCTCGGGTACTTCTTCCGCAAGGCCAACGTGCCCGCGGACCAGCGTCCGGAGAACGGCGGCTGGATCTACGGCGGGCACGTCTTCCCCGACGGTGCGACGGGGGCGATCTTCGACGACCAGTCCTTCAGCCACCAGACCGAGTGGTCGGGGTCCACACGACTGTTCGACGGCAACAAGCTGCGCGTGTTCTACACCGCCGTCGCGTTCTACCGCAACGACGACGGGAGCAACCGCAAGCCCTACGACCCGCACCTGGTGCAGAGCGAGGGCCGCATCTTCGCCGACGAAGACGGGGTGTGGCTCACGGGCTTCCGTGACCAGCACGACCTGCTGGAGGCCGACGGCGAGTACTACCAGACCGGTGAGCAGAACGAGTTCTTCAACTTCCGCGACCCGTTCACCTTCGAAGACCCCGCCCACCCTGGCGAGACGTACATGACGTTCGAAGGCAACTCTGCCTTCGATCGCGGCGACCCGGCCGCGTGCACCGAGGCCGACCTCGGGTACCAGGAGGGCGAGCAGTACGGTGAGACGATCGAGGAGGTGCGAGCCTCCGGAGCGATCTTCCAGATCGGTAACGTCGGTCTCGCCCAAGCGCAGAATCTCGCTCTGACCCAGTGGGAGTTCCTCCCGCCGATCCTGTCCGCGAACTGCGTGACCGACCAGACCGAACGCCCGCAGATCTACATCCAGGACGGGAAGTACTACCTGTTCACCATCAGCCACCGCGGCACGTACGCCGCGGGCCTGGACGGCCCCGAAGGCGTCTACGGCTTCGTCGGGAGCGGCATCCGGTCGGACTTCCAGCCGGTCAACCAGGGCAGCGGACTGGCCCTGGGCAATCCGACCAACCTGAACTTCGCCGGCGGACAACCCTTCGCCCCGGACTTCAACCAGCCGCTCGGACACTTCCAGTCCTACAGTCACTACGTCATGCCCGGCGGGCTGGTCACCTCGTTCATCGACTCGATCGGCACCGAGGGCGACTTCCGCCGCGGCGGCTCACACGCGCCGACGGTCAAGCTGAACATCTCCGGCGCCGACGTGACGGTCGACCGCACCTACGGCGGCGACGGCCTCGGCGGCTACGGTGACATCCCTGCCGACCGAGCAGCTGACGTCGACCCCGCACCGGACACGAGACCGATCGGATGAGAATGGGCCGTCCGGCACCTCGTGCCACGGTGCCGGACGGCCCCTCCGCCGCGATGAGGATCATGAGGACAACAACCCGCACCTCGCCGCCGCACCCACGCACCGCACCCATCACTGCGCTGATGATCCTGCTCGCCCTCACCGCGGCCTCCTGCACGGCGGGTGACGATGAGGATCCGGGGCCGACACCCACACCGACCTCATCCGCCGAGCGCCAGTACGACGAGCCCTGGCGGCCCCAGGTGCACTACAGTGATCCCGAGGGGCGACTCGCCGACCCCAACGGCCTGGTCTTCGTCGACGGCGAGTGGCACCTGTTCCACCAGCAGGACGGCACCTGGGCGCACGCCGTGAGCACCGACCTGATGCACTGGCAGCCTCTGCCCGTCGCCCTCGAGCACGACGAGCTCGGCCAGGCGTTGACGGGCAGCATCGTCGTCGACGGCGCGAACACCAGCGGCCTGTTCCCCGACGGGGACGGCGGGCTGGTCGCCACCTACACGAGCACCGAGGGCGGCGAGGCGCAGAGTATCGCCTTCAGTACCGACCAGGGCCGCACCTGGCAGCGCTACGACGACAACCCGGTGATCGACAACGACGGCCGCCGGGACTTTCGCGACCCCAAGGTGTTCTGGCACGAGGCGACCCGATCATGGGTGATGGTGGTTTCCGCCGGGGACGCGGTCGAGATCTTCCGGTCCCCGGACCTGCGCACATGGTCCTTCGCGAGCCGGTTCGGCGACGGGCAAGGGCTGCACGCGGCAGTGTGGGAGTGCCCCGACCTCTTCCCCCTGCGCGTGGACGACGACCCCGACCGGGTGCAGTGGGTGCTGCACACCTCGGTCGGAGCGAACGACCAGACCGACGGCTCGACCGCGCAGTACTTCGTGGGCCAGTTCGACGGCACCACGTTCACCCGCGACCCAGAGGTCCCGCCCGAGACCTGGCAACAGACCGACGCCGGCCAGGACTTCTACGCCGCACAGTCCTTCGAGTCGGCGCCGGACGGTCGACGCGTGTGGCTCGCGTGGATGGGCAACTGGCGCTACCCGTACGGCACCCCGACGACGCCTTGGACGAATGCCATGAGCCTTCCTCGTGACCTCGGGCTCAGGAGCGTGGACGGTCAGGTGCGGCTCGTGCAAGTGCCGTCACCTGAGCTCGAGTCGCTTCGGGGCGAGCCTGTCGCGCACCCGGCCGGTGAGCTGGACGGCGACCTGGCTCTCGACCTTCCCGGTGAGGTCTACGAGACGGCGGTCGCGATTGACGTCGAGGACGCTGACGAGGTCGGTCTGCGCGTGCACGAGCGCCGCGACGACGAGGGGCGGGTCGTGGAGGGCGTCACCGTCGGGATCAGGCCGGGCGAGCTGGTGGTCGACCGCACGCTCGGAGGGCTGGACCGCGTGCAGGACGCAAGTGGGCAGGACGTCGACTTCCGCGCGCGTCGTGCCGTGCCCTACTCGCCGGCCGACGGGATCGTCCGGCTGCGGGTGGTCGTCGATCGTTCCTCGGTCGAGGTCTTCGTCGACGACGGGACGCTCGTCGCGACGCTGCTTTCGTTCCCGAGCGAGGGCGCCGACGGCGCCTCGCTCTATGCGCTCGGGGGAACGGCACGCGTCGAGTCTGCGACGACGTGGGCGCTGGCTTCGGTGTGGTGATGATTGCCCGAGGGCGGCGCAGCCCTTTGGTCACGCCGACTGCCGACGACGGTCATGGATGCGGTTCAATAGCGCGATGACCTACACCGACATCGTTGTCACGCCCGCAGGCTCCGGGCCTCTCGACCCCGCGGGCCAGTCCCAGCACGTCCTCGTCGTCGGCGAGGCCCTTGTCGACGTCGTGCACCGTGCCGACGGGAGCGTCGAGGAGCTGCCGGGCGGCAGCCTCGCGAACGTCGCGCTGACGCTGGGCCGCCTGGGGCGCGACGTCCGGCTCGTCACCTGGCTCGGCCGGGACGACCGTGGAGCAGCCGTGCAGGAGTGGCTCGAGGACTCCGGCGTGACGCTCACCCCGGGAAGCACCCAGGCGCTCTCTACCAGCGTCGCCACCGCGCGCCTGGACGAGCACGGCGCGGCGACGTACGAGTTCGAGCTCGAGTGGGACGTTCCCTCGGGTGCGACCATCGCACCGGGCACCCTTGCTCTGCACACCGGATCGATCGCGGCCGTGCTCGAGCCGGGAGCGTCGGCCGTGCGAGACCTCGTCAAGGCCGCGCGACCGACGACCACCATCACCTACGACCCCAACGCACGGCCCGCGCTCATGGGAGACCCGGCCCTCGCAAAGCCCCGCATCGAGGAGCTCGTCTCGCTCGCGGACGTCGTGAAGGTCAGCGACGAGGACATCGCGTGGCTCGTCCCAGGGTCGGACCCCGTCGCAGTCGCGCGCCACTGGCTCGCCCTGGGCCCCGCCGTTGTGATCGTCACCTTCGGCGGGGAGGGTGCCGTTGCTGTGACCGAGGCAGGTGAGCAGCGCGTGGCCGCTCCGCGTGTGGACGTCGTGGACACCGTCGGCGCGGGCGACTCCTTCATGGGCGCGCTCGTCGACGGGCTGTGGGAGGCCGGGCTGCTCGGTGCCGGTCGTCGCGCCGCGTTGCGGGCGATCGACGCCGGGACGCTCGCCAGCCTCCTGGAGCGCTGCGTCGCGGTGGCTGCCATCACCGTCTCCCGCGCGGGCGCCAACCCACCTCGCCGGGCGGACCTCTCCGTCCGGTGAGACGAGGCGCACTTCCGGGGCGCTGATCCGCCAGCCTGCAGGGCTGACGTCCGGTTCTGCCGAAGCGGTCGCCGGCGGCGGGAATGGTCACGCGCCGTGGCTTGACAACACCGCGCAGGGGGCGCACCATCATGGTGTTCAATCGATTAACCACGAGGAGGTGGGACGGATGGCACGGGTACGGATCTCCGACGTCGCTGCGGCAGCCGGTGTCTCGACGGCCACCGTCTCGTTGGTCCTCAACGATCGCGGCGCGCGCATCTCGGCCGCGACGGCCGACCGCGTGCGGCGTGCGGCGGCCGCGGTCGGCTACACGCCCAACACCGTCGCTCGTGGTCTGCGCACCCAGCGGACCCGCACTCTGGGGCTCATCTCCGACACGATCGCCACCACACCGTTCGCAGGACGCATGCTCGCCGGCGCGCAGGACGCGGCGCGCGAGCACGGCCACCTCGTCTTCCTCGTCAACACGGACGGCGACCCGCAGGTCGAGGAGGAGGCGATCCGCGCACTGGTCGGGCAGCAGGTCGACGCCATGATCTACGCCGCCATGTGGCACCGCGTGGCCGAGGTGCCGGCCGGCCTCCCCGACGGGACGGTCTTCTTGGACTGCCGCCCCACGGGCCGCGGCTTTCCTGCGGTGGTGCCCGATGACCGCGAGGGAGGCGTCGCCGCGGTGCGCGAGCTCGTCGCCGCGGGCCACCGCCGCATCGCCTACGTCGACGTCGACGAGGACGACGCGCCCGTCGCGTCCGGGCTGCGGCACGAGGGCTATCTCCAGGTGCTCGCTGAGGCTGGCATCACCCCCGACCCTGCGCTCCACGTGCGCGGCGAGACCTCGGCCGCAGGCGGCCGGGCCGCCGTCGGGCACCTGCTCGACCTCCCCGCGGACCGCCGCCCCACAGGGATCTTCTGCTTCAACGACCGCATGGCGGTCGGCGCGTACGTCGCCGCGCACCGCCGCGGGTTGGACGTCCCCGGTGACGTGTCCATCGTCGGCTACGACGACCAACAGCTCGTCGCGGGCGAGCAGGACCCGCCCCTGACGACCGTCGCGCTGCCCCATTACGAGATGGGGCGCTGGGCGACGGAGGTCGCGCTCGGGGTCCGCGAACCCCCGCGCGAGAACAGCACGTACCTGATGCCGTGCCCGATCATCCGTCGGGACTCGGTAGGTCCGCCGCCGGCAGCAACGTCAGCTCCGGCCGGCGACGGACCGTGATCAACCGTGACCGCTCCCTCCGCCAAGAATCGGCGGTCACCGAGAAGGTGCGGACGTGGACGTCCCACCGTGAGAGGAACCTGAAGATGAACCGCAGATCCCTCGTGGCGATCGTATCCGCATCGACCGTCTCCGCACTCGCCCTCACCGCGTGCGGCCAGGCCGGGCAGGGCGGCGCCAGCGGCTCCGGTGACGGACCCGTCCAGCTGACCATGTGGACGCACTCCGCCGGCAACCCGGCAGAGCTCGAGGTCTACCAGCAGATCATCAAGGACTTCAACGCCTCGCAGGACGAGTACGAGGTCGTCGAGGAGTCCTTCCCCCAGGGGGCGTACAACGACGCGATCGTCGCTGCCGCGGCGGCCGACGACCTGCCGTGCCTGCTCGACATGGACGGCCCGATCGTCCCGAACTGGGCGTGGGCGGGCTACATCCAGCCCCTCGGTCTGCCCGCCGAGATCACCGACTCCCTGCTGCCGACCGCCGTGGGGACGTACAAGGACGAGATCTACTCGGCCGGGTACTGGGACGCGGCGCTGTCGATCTTCGCCCGCGAGTCCGTGCTCACGGAGAACGGCATCCGCATCCCGACGACCGACGAGCCGTGGACGGTCGAGGAGTTCGACGCAGCACTCGCGACGCTCAAGGGGGCCGGGTACGACACGCCGCTGGACATCGGCGCGGAGGACACGGGGGAGTGGTGGTCCTACGCGTACTCGCCGATGCTCCAGAGCGCGGGCGGCGACCTGATCGACCGGGACACGATGCTCAGCTCGGACGGGCAGCTCAACGGACCGGAGGCGGTCGAGTTCTTCACCTGGTTCCAGGACGCCTTCGCGCAGGGCTATGCGAGCAACGCCGGGACCATCGGCAACGAGGAGTTCAACGCTGACGAGGTCGCGCTGAGCTATACGGGCGTGTGGAACGCGCTCGACTCGCTCGAGGCCGTCGGTGACGACCTGCTGATCCTGCCCCCGCCGGACTTCGGGAACGGGCCGAAGATCGGTGGCGGTTCCTGGCAGTGGGGCATCTCCTCCACGTGCGAGAGCCCCGAGGGCGCGCGCGCGTACCTGGAGTTCAGCTTCGCCGACGAGTACCTCACAGAGTTCTCCGACAAGCAGATCGTCATCCCCGCGACCGAGAGCGCGACCGAGGCGTCGGAGCACTTCTCTGCCGACGGTGACCTGCGGGCGTTCGTCGACCTGTCGAAGCAGTTCGCGGAGCTGCGCCCGCAGACGCCCGCCTACCCGGTGATCTCCTCCACGTTCGAGAAGGCGGCGAAGGACATCATGAACGGCGCCGACGTGCAGTCGACGCTCGACGGCGCGGTCTCCGAGATCGACGCGAACATCCAGTCCAATGACGGGTACGGCTTCTGAGCCGTCCCTCCTGACCGGCACGCACGGTCGGCTGCCGGCACCCCGGCTGCGCATCGCGATCGCGGTGCGTAGCCGGGACCGAGGCCGACCGCTCGTGCCCGGACGGAGTCGACCATGACGCTTCCAGCCAGCACCCCCGCGCCGCCTCACGCGGTGCCCGGACCTCACTCAGGAGCACCGCCACGCGGTCGGCGAGCGGCGGCCCGCCGTCGCGAGGGCCGATCCGGCATCGCGATGGCCGCGCCCGCGCTCGTCCTGCTCCTGCTGTTCCTCGTGATCCCGGTCCTGCTCGCCTTCGGGCTCTCGTTCACCAACGCGCGCCTCATCTCGCCGAACCCGCCGCGATTCGTCGGGCTCGACAACTTCGTACGCGCCTTCACAGCCGACCCGGTGTTCCTGCGCTCAGCGATCAACACGTTCGTGTTCGCGCTCGTCGTGGTGCCCGTGCAGGCCGGCCTGGGCCTGCTGCTCGCCGTCCTCGTGAACCAGAAGATCCGCGGCGTCACCGCGTTCCGCGTCATCTTCTTCATCCCGGTCGTCACGTCGATCGTCGTCGTCTCGATCCTGTGGAAGTTCATGTACCAGCAGGACGGGCTGGTCAACTCGTTCATCGACACCATCACGTTCGGTGCGTGGCAGGGCACGGCGTGGCTCAACAACCCGAGCACCGCGCTCGGCGCGATCATCGTGCTCTCCATCTGGCAGGCCGTCGGCTTCCACATGCTCATCTGGCTCTCGGGTCTGCAGACCATCCCCGAGGAGCTCTACGAGGCGGCGCGCATGGACGGTGCGACGCCGTGGCAGCAGTTCACCAACGTCACGTGGCCCGGTCTGCGCTCGACCATGGTCTTCGTCCTGGTGACCATCACGATCGCCGCGCTCGGGCTGTTCGTGCAGATCGACGTCATGACGCAGGGTGGCCCGGTCAACTCGACCACGACCCTCGTCTACCACGCGGTGCGCAAGGGCTACCGCGAGATGGAGACCGGCTACGGCGCCACGATCTCGCTGATCTTCTTCGTGCTCGTGCTGGTCGTCGCACTGGTCCAGCGGTTCCTGACCCGAGACAAGGACTGAGACATGGCCACCGCATCTCTCGACACGCAAGACTCGGCCCGCCCCACCGGTCGGCACGGGAAGGTGGCCGGCGGCTCCCGGACATCTGACTCAGGCCGTTCGCGCCAGGACCAGGACGAGCACGACGTTCGCCGCCGTCGCAGGATCTGGTCCTACGTCGCGATGAGCGCGCTCGCGCTCGTGTTCCTCTTCCCGCTCGTGTTCATGTTCGTCTCCTCCCTCAAGCCGGACGCGCAGATCCTGGCGGACGTTGACTCCCCGCGCGCGTTCCTGCCGGTGGGAGACATCAGCCTCGACAACTACTTTGGTGTGTTCGACCGGGTGCCTGTCGGGCGTTTCCTCGTGAACTCGGTGCTCGTCACCGTGCTCACCGTCGGGCTCGGGCTGATCGTCAACTCCATGGCCGGGTTCGCCCTGTCGCGCATGCGCTGGAAGGGCCGGACGGTGGTGCTGAGCCTCGTCATCGCGACCCTCATCGTGCCCTTCGAGACGATCGCCGTCCCGATGGTCTACTGGGTCTCCAAGCTGCCGACGCTCGTGCTGGAGGGCGGCATCCCGAAGTACGACTTCGGCTGGCTGAACACCTACCAGGTCCAGATCGTCCCGTTCATCGCGAACGCGTTCTCGATCTTCCTGTTCACGCAGTACTTCTCGACGATCCCCAAGTCTCTCGACGAGGCAGCGCGCATCGACGGCGCCGGATGGTTCACGATCTACCGGCGCATCGTCGCCCCGCTTGCGGGACCGGCGTTCGCGACCGTCGCGATCCTCACCTTCCTGCCTGCGTGGAACCAGTACCTGTGGCCTCTCATGGTCGTGCAGCAAGAAGAGCTGCGCCCCGTGATGGTCGGCATGCAGTACTTCTTCCAGCTCAACACCGCCTGGGGCGAGGTCATGGCGTACACGTCGCTGATCACTCTGCCCGTCCTGATCGTCTTCCTGTCCTTCCAGCGCGCGTTCGTCTCGAGCGTCGCCGCCAGCGGCGTCAAGGGCTAGCCGACTGCCCGACGGCACCCGTCAGGGCGGCCGTCACCGCGTCCGCGAACGTTTCCCTGCGCACCGCGCACCCGTACCTTCCAGCCCGGAAAGGCTCACATGTTCACGCTTCCCGACTCCTGGGTGTGGGACTTCTGGTTCGCCGACGACGGCGAGCGTCACCACCTGTTCTTCCTCTACGCCTCGCGTGCGCTGCACGACCCCGACGCCCGCCACTACCGCGCCTCGATCGGGCACGCCGTGTCCAACGACCTCGTGCACTGGACGCGCGTCGAGGACGCCCTCGTGCGCTCGGACGCCGGCGCGTGGGACGACCTCGCGACGTGGACCGGCTCGGTCGTGCGCCACCCCGACGGCACGTGGTTCCTCTTCTACACCGGCTCGACCCTCACCTCGGCCGGCAACGTCCAGCGCGTCGGGTACGCGACGTCGTCGGACCTGCTCACCTGGACCAAGGCCCCCGAGAACCCCGTGCTCACCGCCGACGCGCGCTGGTACGAGACCCTCGCCGACGGCCAGTGGCACGACGAGGCGTTCCGCGACCCCTGGGTGTTCGCCGCCCCGGACGGCGACGGGTGGCACATGCTGCTCACCGCACGCGGACGCAGCGGACCTGCGGACGACCGGGGCGTGGTCGGGCACGCGTGGTCGCCCGACCTGCGCACGTGGGAGCTGCGCGCGCCCCTCAGCGCGCCCGGCCAGGGCTTCGGACAGCTCGAGGTGACGCAGGTCGAGGTCGTCGACGGCGTCCCCGTCCTGCTGTTCTCCTGCCTCGCCTCGGACATGTCCGCGGCACGGGCGGTCGGGACGACCGGTGGCGTGTGGGCCGCCCCGGCGGCGTCGCTGCTCGGGCCGTACGACGTGGCCGCGGCGCAGCAGCTCACCGACGCGTCGTTGTACGCCGGCCGACTCGTGCGCGACCGGAGCGGGCAGTGGGTTTTGCTCGCGTTCCACCACGACGCGCCCGACGGGACATTCGTCGGCAGCATTAGCGGCCCGATGCCGGTCCGCTGGCAGGACGGGCGGCTCATCGCCGAGCACGCCACCGAGCGGACCACGACGAGCTGAACAACCCGCGGGGCGGCCGGGACCCGCGCAAGACGAAGGGCGAACGGGCCCGCGTCTCGTGCGGGTCCCTCGCCTCCCGCAGCAACTCACCCGATCGAGACGATGGAGTCACGATGAGAATTCGCACGACCGCACGCATGGCCGTCCTCGTCCTGCTCGCGGCGCCGCTCGCCACCGGTGCTGGCGCCGCCACGGCGGCCAGCGGGACGACGACAGGTACGACTGACGTGAGCGGTCCCGTTCCTGAGCAGACAGCGGGAGGGACCTACCGGCCCGTCTACCACCACTCGGTGCCCGACCACTGGAAGAACGACCCGCAGCGACCGATCTGGGTCGACGGAGAGCTGCGCTACCACTACCTGTACAACCCCGACTACGACGAGAAGGTCGGCACGTCGTGGCGACTGACGACGAGCACGGACGGCGTCGTGTTCCGGGATCAGGGCGTCGCAGCGCCCAAGGCGACGAACGCGAACTACGACCTGTGGTCCGGCTCGACCGTCGTCGACCACCAGAACACCGCTGGGTACGGGGCGGGCGCCGTGATCATGCTCACCACCCAGATGGACCACCCCACGCCAGAGGAGATCGCGGACGCCTCCGGCCCCCAGGCGCAGTTCCTGTGGTACTCCACCGACGGCGGGCGCACGTTCCGTCCCGACGGCGACCAGCCGGTCATGGCCAACGAGGGGCGCGCGCACTTCCGCGACCCCAAGGTCGTGTGGGACGAGGAGCGAGGTCGGTGGGTCGCGCTCGTCGCCGAGGCGGACCGCGTGAGCTTCTGGACGTCGCCCGACCTCAAGGACTGGGACCGCGTCTCGGAGTACGTGCGCGACGACCTCGGCATGATCGAGTGCCCCGACCTGTTCCCCGTTCGCGCCGACGACGGGTCGCTGCACTGGGTACTGGGGATCAGCGCCAACGGATACCTCACGGGCGACCCGGCGACGTACGCGTACTGGACCGGCGACTTCGACGGCGAGACGTTCACCCCCGACGCCCACGACCCGCAATGGCTCGACCACGGGTTCGACTGGTACGGCGCCGTCACCTGGGAGGACCCTGACGCGCCGCTCGACCGGCGGTACGCGATCGGCTGGATGAACTCCTGGGCCTACCCCTACACGACCCCGACGTGGGAGACCGACGGGTTCAACGGCACCGACTCGATCGTCCGAGAGATCCAGCTCGCCGCATCCGACGACCCGTCGGGCTACTCGCTCGTGTCCCGGCCGATCAGTGCGCTCGACGACCACGCGACGTCGACCACCACGCTCGGGGACGTCGTCGTCCCGTCCGGCGACCCCGTCGTGCTCGACGAGCAGGGCGCGGCGTACCGGATCGAGACGACGGTCTCGCGCGGCGCCGCCGAGAACGTCGGGCTGCAACTGCGAAGGTCTGTCGACGGGACGCGTCACGCCGACGTCGGCGCGTTCTTCGGTGAGGAGCCGTTCTCGTACCTCAACCGCGGCGGCACCAGCCATCCCGACGCGTCGGGGGAGAAGCTCGAGTCCCAGGCTCCTCTCACGGGAGGCTCGTCTACAGGTGCTTCCGGCGAGGTCCGGCTCACCGTCCTGGTCGATCGCACGACGGTCGAGGTGTTCGTCGACGACGGCCGCGAGGTTCACTCGAGCCAGGTGTTCGCCGAGCCGGACGACGTCGGGATCGCGCTGTACGCCGCCGGCGGCACCGCGGTGTTCCAGGACCTGACGATCACCAGATTCGCGGACGTGAACCGACCGCCCGCCCGGCTGCTCGCCGACTTCGAGGGCGATGCGTTGCCCTCCGGGTGGAGCGTGACGGGCGGGCTCGCCGGCCTCGCACCGGTGGTGTCCGACCTGCCTGGCCAGGCCGGGCACCGCGTGCTCGACACGTTCTCCGGTTCCGACGCGGCGACCGGGGTCGTCACCTCGGCCCCGTTCGTGGTCGACCGCCGCTGGCTACGGTTCCGGATCGGGGGCGGGAACCACCCCCTGGGCGTCGAGCCCGCGACCTCGGTGAACCTCCTGCTGGACGGTCAGCCGGTACGCACCGCGACGGGTGATGACGACGCGACGATGCGGCTCGTCGAGTGGGACCTTGCCGACCTCGCGGGCCGGACCGTGCAGCTGCAGGTGCTCGACGACTCGACGACCGACTGGGGACACCTCATGGTCGACCACGTGACCTTGAGCGACTGACGTCGCTCGACAGGCCGAGGGTGTGGGCATCGCGCTGGGGGCGACGCCCACACCCTCATTGCCCTCATGTGGTGTCGAGCGGCCGGGCGGTGGTGAGCCGCGCCGGTCGCGTTTCGGTCCGTCAGCGGCGCTGCTGCCACCGGGAGTGGCCGTAGCTGACCTTGTCGTGGTCCCGGTGGTGGTCTCGGTCGGCCTTCGGCCCGTTGCCCCGGCTTGAGACGAGAGAGTCGCGCCCGAGCAGGACGGTGCTGTCGAGCTGGCCGTCACGGGTGTCGGCCACGGCGACCCGCACGGTGCTGACCCGGCGCGGTGTGACTCGGGCCTCGCACGTGAGGACCGTGGTGAAGGCGTTGAGCTCGGTGTCGTGCGTCCCGGCACCCGGGTCGTTCGGCGCGAAGTTCTCTACGTACAGCTCCGCGTGCGATCCCGGGTTGACGGTGGCCGTGGACACCAGGTCCCTGGTGCGCGGGACCGTGGAGCACGGGGTGCCGTTCACCCAGATGGCGAACGCGTCGGCGAATTCCTGCTCGCTCCACCCGGCGTACTCCTCGCTGCCGAAGACGTACGACAGAGAGATGCGGTTGCCTGACGGCACGACCCGCATGGTGAGCACTGCCGCGTCGTAGGTGGTCTCACCGACCAGGCGGTCGAGCACGCGTGCGCCGCGACCGCCGAGGTCCCCGGTGGTGGTGAGCTTCTCGTTCGGGCCGAGGATGGCCGATGCGGAGAAGTCGGTGTCGGCATCGGACTGCGGGTCGGCGTCGATGACCGAGCCGGTCGTGAGTGCGACGCCGCGGGCGAGTCCGGTGGAGCTCAGGCCGGCGAAGCGCCCGGCCTGGACGTCGTTGCCGGAGAAGACGGCGCTGCGCACCGTGATGCCGCGCCCGGCGATCGTCGCCGCAAGATCCTCGGCCTCGAGGTCGCGCAGCGACGTGACGCTCTGCCCCGGCGAGGCAGACGCGGGAAGTGCGAAGGCGACTGCGCCGCTCGTGACCAGCGCGGCCACGCAGGCGGCACCGACGATGCGGGTCGCACGCCGGTGCTGACGGGGCCCGCGCCGTGGCTCGGCCGGTGGCCGACCGTGGGCTGTTGAGGTGTTCATGATGCTCCATGAGTTGGTCGGGATGCGCCCGAGGGCGCTGCCGTGCGGGCAGTGCCTGCACGGTCCGGTCTGCATGGAGGGGGAATGCCGCACGCTTCTTCACGTACGGGGTGTTCGGTCGAAGCCGCGGGATGCGGGTCGGCTGACGTGTCGACCTGTGGGACGGGCGGACCGTCCCCGGTGTCCTCACCTTCGTCTGTGCCTTCGAGGCCAGGGCTAGCGACGTCTTCACAAGCCCTTGACAGATGTGGCACAGATCACACTACGGTAGGAACGCGGTTGGGGGAACCGTTCGGACGAAGACGCTCACGCTTCCAGCAGAAGGTGAACGGACGTGAAGTCTTCGACACGCACACGACCACGCACGACGAGGCTGGTGAGCGGACTGCTCGCCACTGGCCTCTTCCTCGGGACCCTCGCGATGGGTTCCGCTACCGCTCTCGCGGCGGAGGACGACGAGGCGCCGGCGCCCGCGTCCCCGACCGAGACGGCCGATGAGACGACGCCAAACCAGGAGCCGGCCCCGACCGAGGGCGGCGAGCTCGCGCCGGCCGAGGAGCCTGCGCCAGCTGAAGAAGCACCACCCGCCGACGAGCCGGCACCGGCCGAGGAGGCACCACCCGCCGAAGAGCCGACCGACGACGGGACGATCACGCCGTTCCGGTTCCCCGGCTTCCCGGCACCCTCGATCCACAGCCAGCAGGCGTACGACCCGGAGAGCGACTTCACGGCGCGCTGGACACGCGCCGACGCGCTGCAGATCCGGGCAATGACGGACCCGGCAGCGCCCGCGGGCGAGAACTCCATGCCGGAGGAGTACACGATGCCCGAGATCCCGCAGGACTTCCCGGTCCTGGTGGACGACGAGGGCACGCAGGTCTGGGTGTGGGACACCTGGACGCTCACCGACGAGCACTCCAACCAGCTGAGCTTCAAGGGCTGGGAGGTCATCTTCTCCCTCGTCGCGGACTCGACAGCCGGCTACACGTTCGACGACCGCCACACCCACGCCCGGATCGGGTTCTTCTACCGGCCGGCGGACGTGCCCGCCGACGAACGGCCGGCGAACGGCGGCTGGATCTACGGCGGACACGTGTTCCAGGACGGGGCGGCCGGCGCGATCTTCGAGGACCAGTCGTTCTCGACGGTCACCGAGTGGTCCGGATCGACCCGGATCATGGAGGGCAACAAGCTGCGGATGTTCTACACGGCGGTCGCGTTCTACCGGGACGCGAACGACCAGGAGATCCAGCCCGCCGACCCGCGCATCGTCCAGACCGAGTTGCGCATCTTCGCCGACGAGGACGGTGTGTGGCTCACCGGTGCCCGCGACCAGCACCAGCTGCTCGTGCCGGACGGGACGCTCTACCAGACCCGTGAGCAGAACGCGTTTGTGAACTTCCGTGACCCGTTCACGTTCGAGGACCCGAACGCCGAGGACAGCCCGACGTACATGGTGTTCGAGGGCAACACCGGGGGTGAGCGCGGGTCGGTGCCGTGCACGGCCGAGGACCTCGGCTACCGCGAGGGTGACCCCTATGCGGAGGCGCCCGAGACGGTGACGGCCTCTGGGGCGAACTTCCAGATGGCGAACGTTGGTATGGCCGTCGCGGAGAACAAGGCGATGACCCAGTGGCGGTACCTGCCGCCGATCTTGTCGGCCAATTGCGTCAACGACCAGACGGAGCGTCCGCAGATCTACGTGCAGGGCTCGAAGTACTACCTGTTCACGATCAGCCACCGTCACACGTTCGCGCGCGGCCCGGACACCGACTCCACCGACCCGCGGTACTGGTACCTGGACGGACCGGACGGCGTGTACGGGTTCGTGGGCAACGGCATCCGGTCGGACTTCCAGCCGCTGAACGAGGGGAGCGGGCTCGCCCTGGGCAACCCGACGAACCTCAACTACGCCGTCGGCACCCCGGCCAGCCCGGACCCGTTCCAGACGGCGCACGCGTTCCAGTCCTACTCGCACTACGTGATGCCGAACGGTCTCGTCGAGTCCTTCATCGATGCGATCGGCAACCCGGACGTGCGACGCGGCGGGACGCTCGCCCCGACGGTGAAGCTCAACATCGCCGGCACCAGCGCGGTCGTCGACCGCAGCTACGGAGACGACGGCCTCGGCGGCTACGGGGACATTCCCGCCAACGCCGAGCAGGACGTCTCGCCCGAACCCGACCCGCGACCCATCCCCTGACCCGGCTCGCGCCGGTCGACTGACGGGTGCGGCGGCGACGTCGTCGGCATGACCTGCCGGCGGCGTCGCCGCCGCAACCACATCAACCTGGAGGGGCGTGCTCGCCGGCGACCGGCACGACGGTAGACCGAACCCGCGAGCGGCGTGACTGGCTACTGTCGTGGACGGATCTCACCCGAGCCGCGCACGACCAGGTGCGTCGGCACGACCATCGTCCGCGGGCGTGACACGTCGCCGTCAAGGCGCGCGAACAGCTGCTCGGCCGCGAGTCGTCCCATCTGCTGAGGATCCTGAGCCACGACGGTGGCGGGCGGGTCGAGCAGGTCACCGAGCGGCACGTCGTCGAAGCCGACGAGCGCGACCTCGTGGGACAGGCCGAGCGCGCGCAGGGCGCGTATCGCGCCGTTCGTGATGAGGTTCTGGGCGCTGAAGATGGCCGTGGGCGGGTTCTTGGACGTCAGGAGCTCGGTCACGACGCGCTGGGCGCCGGCCTCGTCGTGGAGCCCGGTGACCGCGATGGCGTCAGCTTCAGCGATGCCAGCGCGCGCGAGCTCGGAGAGGAACCCGTCGCGTCGCGAGCGGGCGGTCTCGATCTCCTCGAGGTCTCCGAGGAACGCGAGGCGCGTGTGACCGTGCTCGAGCAGGTGTCGCGTCGCGGCGACGGCCCCTTCCTCGTTGTCGCACACCACGGCGTCCGCCTCGATGCCGTGGGGGAGCCGGTCGACGAAGACCATCGGCGTGCCTCGGGCGCGCTCGGGTTCGAGGTAGGACTGGTCGGGGCGGATCGTGGTCAGGATGAGCCCGTCGACGCGACGGCGTAGGAAGGCTTCCACCATGCGCAGCTCGGTGTCCGCGTCGTCGTCCAGACTCGAGGCGAAGACGGCGACGCCCCGCTCGCTGGCCACCTCCTCGACCCCCCGGTGCAGCAGCGAGGCGAACGGGTTGGCCACCGAGCTCACGAGCAGGCCGAGCGTGCGGGTCCGTCCCTCCGACCGGCGCAGGTTCCCGGCGTAGACGTCGGGACGGTAGCCGAGCTCCTCGACGGCGGCCAAGACCTTGGTCATCGTGGCGGGCGAGACGTTCGGCTCGCCGTTGACCACCCGCGAGACGGTCTTGATGCCCACACCCGCGAGCTGCGCGACATCGCGCATCCGCGGGCGACGGGGAACCGAGGCGGTCTGCGCCTCCTCGTCCGCTATGCCCTGCAGGGCACCTGACATCGATGTCACGATCTGGTCTCCATTTCCGGTCGAGCGATTGACCGCTGTCCACATGATCGTCTATCACTGAGGTCTGACAACGTTGTCGGGCACACTTGATGCCCATGAACGAAGGATGACTTCAGTGACGAACTCCCGTTTCTCCCTGAGCCCCACCACTGCTGGTCCCTCACGCGTCCTGGCCGGGATCGCCGGCGTCTCCGCCCTGGCGCTCACCCTCTCGGCATGTTCTGACGCCGGCGACTCCGCTGGCAGCGGCGCGTCGGGTGACGGGGACGCCGTGGGTGTGTCCCTCATCGTCAAGACGACGACCAACCCGTTCTTCGTCGCCATGCAGGACGGCGCGAAGGCTGCTGCCGACGAGCACGGTGTCGAGCTCACCCTCGCCGCGGGCAAGGAGGACGGGGACGAGGACACCCAGATCCAGGCGATCGAGAACGCGATCGCCAAGGGTGACAAGGGCATCCTCATCACCCCGAACGGTCCGTCGGTCGTCGACGCTCTCGGCAAGGCGCGCGACGCGGGCCTGTTCGTCATCGCGCTCGACACCCCGCCGGACCCGGCTGACGCCGTCGACATCACGTTCGCGACGGACAACCGCCTCGCCGGGCAGCTCATCGGCGAGTGGACGGCCGCGTCCTTGGGCGGGGAGCCGGCGACCATCGCCCTGCTCGACCTGTTCGACGACAAGGTGGTCTCGGTCGACGTCGACCGCAACCAGGGCTTTCTGGAGGGCATGGGGATCGACGTCGCCGATCCCGCCGCCAACGGTGACGAAGCCGCGACCGGCTCCTACAGCGGCGGCGACTACGAGATCGTCGGCAACGAGGCGACGCAGGGCGCCGAGGACGGTGGGCGCTCCGCGATGGAGAACTTGCTGTCCAAGAACCCTGACATCAACGTGGTCTACACGATCAACGAGCCCGCTGCATACGGCGCGTACCAGGCCCTGCAGGCCGCGGGCGTGCAGGACGACGTGCTGCTCGTCTCGGTCGACGGCGGCTGTGCCGGAGTCGAGAACATCACGTCGGGGATCATCGACGCCACGAGCCAGCAGTACCCGGTGAAGATGGCCGAGCTCGGTGTCGAGGCCATCGCCCAGCTGGCCAGCGGTGGTGAGGAGCCGCAGACCTCGGAAGGTCTCGACTTCTTCAACACGGGCGTCGAGCTCGTGACCGACACGCCGGTGGACGGGGTCGATAGCATCGACTCCGCCGAGGCGACCGAGATCTGCTGGGGCTGAGCATGGCACCGCAGACCACAGCTCCCTCCACGGGCGGCCCGCCGGCGCCGGCGGACGGTGGACACGACCTCGCCAGCGAGTTCCTCGACCGCCGCACCCCCATCGACCGCGTCCGCGGGATGCTGCACCGGTATCCCGCGTTGAGCCCGGCCGTCGTGCTCGTCCTGGCGGTCGTGGTGTTCGGGCTGCTCAACGACCGCTTTCTCAACCCGGCGAACCTCTCCCTCATCACGCAGCAGGTCGCGGTCGTGGGCACGCTCGCGGTCGCTCAGACTCTGATCATCCTCACGGCCGGGATCGACCTGTCCGTGGGCGCGATCATGGTGCTGGCCGGCATGGTGATCGCGCAGACCGCGACCAACAACGGTCTCCCTGCCCCGCTGGCTCTCGCACTGGGCCTCGGGGTGGGCGTCGCGGCCGGCGGCATCAACGGCGCGCTGGTCACACGGCTGCGGCTGCCACCGTTCATCGCGACACTGGGCACCCTCAACGTGTTCACCGCGCTCGCACTGCTCTACTCGCGCGGCGCGACCGTGCGCGGCACGGACATGCCCGCACTCCTTCCGTGGACCGGGACCACGTTTCCCGTCCTGGGCGTGCGCATCAGCGTCGGCGTCGTGATGATGCTCGCGCTGTACGTCGTGGTCGCGATGATCCTGGGCAAGACCGCCTGGGGACGGCACGTCTACGCCGTCGGGGACGACAAGGATGCGGCCCGCCTCGCCGGCATCCGCGTCAACCGTGTCCTGATGAGCGTCTACCTCGCCGCCGGCGCGATCATCGCTCTCGGCGCGTGGATCCAGATCGGGCGCGCCAACGCGGCGAGCCCCAACGTCGGGATGGACCTCAACCTCGACTCCATCACCGCCGTCGTCATCGGTGGGACCAGCCTGTTCGGCGGACGAGGAACGGTGTGGGGAAGCCTGCTCGGTGCCCTCATCGTCGGCGTGTTCCGCAACGGACTGTCGCTCGCCGGTCTCGACGTGCTCTACCAGACTCTCGCCGTCGGCGTCCTCGTGATCGCCGCGGTGTCCGTCGACCAGTGGATCCGGAAGGTGCGCAGGTGAACGCCGACGAGACCCGTCAGCCCGTGCTCGAGGCCATCGACCTGGTGAAGACGTTCGGCCGCGTCGTCGGCCTGGACGGGGTGAGCCTCGAGCTCTACCCCGGCGAGGTGCTCGCCATCATCGGCGACAACGGCGCCGGCAAGTCCACCCTGGTCAAGTGCCTCACCGGCGCCTACGTCCCCGACGAGGGCCGTCTCCTGCTCGACGGACGACCCGTGCACTTCAAGCGGCCGCAGGACGCGCGCGAAGCGGGCATCGAGACCGTCTACCAGAACCTGGCGGTCTCCCCGGCCCTGGACATCGCGTCGAACCTCTACCTCGGACGCGAGCTGCGCAAGCCCGGCGTCCTGGGCTCGGTCTTCCGCGTGATGGACACCGCGGGGATGCGCAAGCGTGCCCGGGCAGAGCTCAAGGAGCTCGGCATCTCCACCCTGCAGGACGTCACGGTCCCGGTGGAGAACCTGTCCGGCGGGCAGCGCCAAGCCGTCGCCGTCGCACGCGCGGCGGCTTTCGGCTCCCGCGTCGTCGTGCTCGACGAGCCCACCGCGGCCCTGGGAGTGCGCGAGTCAGCCCAGGTCCTGGCCCTGGTCCGGGCCCTGCGCGACCGCGGGATCCCCGTGATCCTCATCAGCCACAACATGCCGCAGGTGTTCGAGGTCGCGGACCGCATCCACGTCCAACGTCTCGGCAAGCGCGCCGCGACCATCACGCCACAGACGCACACCATGACCGAGGCCGTCGCCCTGATGACAGGCGCCGCCGCCGCGGCCTGACACCTGTACACCTTCTCGTCGGCGTGCGCCGCATCCCGGACCGAAGGTCCAAGGCGGCGCACGTCGACGTGCAACCCCTACACACCGAACAAAGGAGTTCGTACGTGTCCACACCTATGCCCCGTCGCGCTCGTCGACGGCGCCTCACTGCCACGAGCCTGCTCGCCGCGGTGCTCCTCACGGCCACGGTCCCTGCCGCAGGGGCGGCCGGACCCGGCGATCCGGGCCCAACGGTGGCTGTCGTCGGGCAGGAGCCGTACCGGCCTGGCCTGCACTACTCGCCCGAGCAGAACTGGATGAACGACCCGAACGGCCTCGTCTTCCACGACGGGACCTACCACCTCTACTACCAGCACAACCCTCACGGGACGTCCTGGGGCAACATGTCGTGGGGTCACGCGACCAGCACCGACCTGTTCACGTGGACGGAGCAGCCGGTGGCGATCCGGCAGACCCTCGACGAGAACGGGGTCAGCGTCGAGGACATCTTCTCGGGCTCGGTCGTCGTCGACCATGGGAACACGAGCGGGTTCGGCACGACCGAGGACCCGCCCCTCGTCGCGATCTACACCAGCGCCTACACGCCCGCTCACCCGACGCACGCCGGGATCCAGGCCCAGTCGCTCGCCTACTCGACCGACGGTGGCTACACGTGGACCAAGTACGCCGCCAACCCCGTACTCGATCGCGGCTCGGCGAACTTCCGCGACCCGAAGGTGTTCTGGTACGACGGCGGCACACCCGAGACGTCGTACTGGGTCATGGTCGCGGTCGAGGCCGTCGACCACCAGGTCGTCCTGTACCGCTCGAACGACCTGAAGAGCTGGGACGACCTGTCGACGTTCGGCCCGGCCAACGCGGTCGGCGGCATCTGGGAGTGCCCCGACCTGTTCGAGCTGCCCGTGGACGGCGACCCGCAGAACACCCGTTGGGTGCTCGTCGTCAACCTCAACCCCGGGTCGATCGGTGGCGGCTCAGGCGGGCAGTACTTTGTCGGTGACTTCGACGGGACCACGTTCACCTCTGAGTCCACTGTCGAGGGCGTGCCTGTCCCGTCCGGCGACGTTCTCGCCGACTTCGAGCAACCGGGATGGGACAGCCCTATCGGGGAGTGGGCGGCGCACAACGAACCCGGCAACGAGACCGGTGGCCCGTTCGGCCGCGCGCCGGCCGCCGGTGCGGTCAACGGCCAGCAGACCGTCACCGGCTTCGTCGGGGACGGACTCGCGAACAGCTTCGTCGGCGGGGACTGGCCCGTCGGCACGCTCGAGTCGCCCCCGTTCACGCTCGAACGCGACCACCTGAGCCTGCTCGTCGGTGGCGGCAAGCACCCGCACGTGCCCGGCGCCCAGCTCGGCAACGAACCGCCGGCCGGCAACCTGTTGTGGGACGGGTTCGAGCTGCCCGACGACCTGACGCTCGCCGACGCCGGCTGGACCGGCACTGGCGACCTCGCACCCTCGGGCAGCCCGTCCACCTCGGGCGGTGACTACTACCTCGGCGCCAAGCGGCTCAACACGTGGGAAGGCGGGCCACGGGGCGACGACAACGTCGGGACCTTGACGTCCCCCGAGTTCACGATCGATGCCGACCACCTGAGCATGCTCGTCGGCGGGGGCCGACGCGTCGATGCCGACGACCAGGTGCTCCAGGTGCAGCTACTCGTCGATGGCGACGTGGTCCGCCACCTGACCGGGCCTCAGGCCGGCGCACTCAACTGGCAGTCCTGGGACGTCGAAGAGCTGCGCGGACGCACGGCCCGCCTGCGAGTGGTCGACGAGGCCACCGGGGGATGGGGACACCTCACCGTTGACCATGTCGTCCTGAGCGACGAACCCGCGCTCGTGCGCTCGGAGGAGACGAGCGTGAACCTCGTCGTCGACGGCGAGGTCGTGCGCACGACCACCGGCCGTGAGAGCGAGCACCTCGACTGGACGAGCTGGGACGTGCAGGACCTGCGAGGTCGGCAGGCGACGCTGCGCGTCGTGGACAACAACCGGTTCGGCTGGGGCCACGTCCTGCTCGACCAGGTCGTCGCGACCGACGAGCCGACCGTGCCCGTCGCCGAGTCGTACGGTTGGCTGGACTGGGGCCGCGACTACTACGCGACAGTGTCCTTCGACAACGCGCCCGACGGGCGCCGACTCATGCTGGGCTGGATGAACAACTGGTCATACTCGGGTGCGACACCGACCTCGGGCTGGCGCTCCGCGATGACGCTCCCGCGCGAGGTCGCCCTCACCGATGCCGGTGGGCGGATCGAGCTCATCCAACGCGTGGTGCCCGAGATCGACGGCCTCGCCGACGCTCCATGGACCGACGACCCACGCACCATCGAGGCGGGCACACACACGTTGCCGGTGACGGGTGACCTGCTGCGGGTCGACCTCGAGGTCAACCCGGGCACGGCCGATCGTGTCGGGCTGGCGGTCCGCGCCTCCGAAGGGTTCACCGCAGGCGACCCCGAAACGGGGGAACCTGCCGCGGGGGAGGGCACCCTCGTGCTGTACGACGCACGGACCCGTCGCGTTGTCGTCGACCGGACCCGATCGGGGGACGTGGAGTTCCACCCGGACTTCGCCTCGGTGTCCTCCATGCCCGTCGAGCGGCACCACGACGGCACGGTCGAACTATCCGTCTACATCGACCGGGCATCGGTCGAGGTCTTCGCGGCAGAAGGAACGCGGACGATCACCGACCAGGTGTTCCCGGACCCTGCGTCGCTCGGGCTCGCGCTCGTCGCCCAAGGGGGCGCGGCCGAGCTGCGGTCACTGACGGTCACGCCCCTACGGGCGTCGATGTTCGCGAACCCTGGTTCTACTGTGGAGCTCGATGTCGATGTCGACGCGCGCTGCCTCGCGGGTAAGGCCTACGTAGCGGTCCGGGCGACCAACCGAGAAGATGAGCCCGTCGTCGTGCGGCTACAGAGCGCCTACGGCTCCCGGACCACCACGGTCGCCCCAGGAGCATCCGCGTACCAGTCGTTCGCGAGCCGGTCCACGAGCATCCCCTCGGGCGAAGCGAAGATCCTCGGCACGTTTGCCAGCGCTGACGGGGCCTCAGGAGAGTACGCAGTGGCATACGACCCCATCGATTGCACGTGAGGCTCCGCGTCGCGCGCGGGGCGCCACGCTAGTTGAGATGAGGGTCGACCGCCCCGGGCGCAAGTGGCACACGCCAGCCCCCGGGGCGGTCGTCACGCATGAGGGAGGGAGGTCGTGGACCTGAGGTCCGCCGTCACGTCTGGTGACAGTGAAGGGAGCGATCTTGAGGATCAGGAGCCGCCGAACACGAGAGTCTGCGTCGCCGACGGCGAGGCTGCGCGGCGATGTCTCTATGCCGTTCTGTGCCGTTCGGGCAGTCCTGCCCGTGTCGCGTGAGCTCGGTTCGGGCGGTCGTCGCCGAGAAAAGGTCGGCGTTGCGGCTGGCGGCGGTCAGGCGAGCGCGGCGACAGGCCGACGGGCGTCCAGCCCTTGCGGCTCGGGGTTGTCGCTCACGGTCACGTGCACGCTCCCCGGCTGTGCCGTGTCGAGACTCGCGGTCACTCCGCCCGTGCCGAGGAGGACCAGGTTCGACGCGGTCGCCTCGCCCTCGCCGACGAAGACCTCGAGGAGCGGGCCGTCGAGGCTCAGGAGCAGCCGCGCCGGGCGGTCCCCCGACAGCGGGACGATGCTGGTCGATGGGAAGTCGGGGTGCACCGCCTCGGCTGCGGGGCCCCCGCGAGTGATGAGCAGCGTCCCGCTGCGGGGCTCGTGCACAAGATCCGCGAAGGCGTCAGCGTCGCCGCGCAGCTTCACGCTGAGCATGTCCGTGGATGAGGGGTCCCATCGGAGATCGACCAATGAGTGTCCACTGAGCGGCAGTTCGGCAGAACGGTCGTCGACGACGACAGTCGTCGGCGCCGCGTGCTCGAGACGCTCGCGGACGAAAGTCGGTGGTGTCTGCACGAGCCGGGGCAGTCCGTCTACCGTGCGCAGCTTGAGTACGCGCGGTAGCGACATCGCGCCGCGCCACGGGGTGGAAGGAAATACGTGCGCGTAGCGCCAGTTGCTCATCCAGCCGATGGTGACGGCCTCACCTCGTGGGGCGTTGTCGAAGGTGACGGCGGCGTAGTAGTCGCGCCCGTGGTCGAGCAGATGGAGCTCGCGGGAGTCGGGGAGGAAAGTGCTCCCGTCGAAGTGCCCGACGACGTAATGCATCGAGGAGCCAGCGGGGTCGGGGTCGTCGCCGACGGGGTTTGTGCTGAGCAGCAGCACCCAGCGGGTGTCGTCGGGGTCGCCGTCCAGCGACAGCCTGACCAGGTCGGGGCACTCCCAGACGACGCCGGTCGCGCCCAGTGGGCCGATGGCGCTCAGGTACTCCCACGACAGCAGGTCGGCGGAGGAGTAGAGCAGGACCTGCCGGTCATCCGCCTCGACGGTGAGCATGATCCAGCGGTCGGAGCCGTCGTCGCCGTAGCGGATGATCTTGGGATCGCGGAACGCGGTCGTACCCCGGTCGAGGACCGGGTTGGTGGGGTCGCTCTCCCACGTGAAGCCGCCGTCGGCGCTGATCGCGCGGGACTGCGCCTGACGCCCGTCGTCGTAGGCGCTCGTGTAGTACGCGGTGAGCTTGTCGTTGCCTGCTCGCGGCGCGACGACGGAACCGGAGAAGATCTGCTCCCCGTCGCGGTGCGGCAGTGCTACGGGGTGCTCGGTCCAATGCTCCAGATCGGGGCTGGTGGCGTGGCCCCAGCTCATGTTGCCCCAGTCGGAGCCCTCTGGGTTGTGCTGGAAGTACAGGTGCCACAGGCCCCCGTGGTGCACGAGCCCGTTCGGGTCGTTCATCCAGTTCCGCCGGGGGGTGAAGTGGAAGCGGGGGCGCGGCACGTCGGCGCTCGTGATTCGCACGGTGGGCTGCCTTCTCAGATCGAGTTCCGGCGTACCGGCGGGCACGCGATGAGACGGGGTCGGTCGTCGGGTGCGGGGTCCATGCCGAGGAGCATGCGCACGCCTGCAGCGCCGAGCTCATAGTGCGGCAGCGCGACCGTGGACAACGTAGGACGCAGGTGGGCTGCGATGACGTCCTGGTTGTCGAACCCCACGACGGCGACGTCGTCGGGGATGCGCAGCCCGCGCTCGCGCAGGCCGTCGTACACGCCCATCGCCACGCGGTCGTTGTGGCAGAACACGGCGGTGGCGCCGGACTCGACGACGTCCGACGTGCCGGCGTAGCCGCCCTCCTGCTCGGGAGACACGGAAAGGACGAGCTCGGGGTCGAAGCCGAGGCCGGTCGCCTCGAGCGCGGTGCGGTACCCGGCGAGGCGGCCTGTCTGCGCGGGGGAGGGGGTGGTGGTGTTGAGGAAGGCGATGCGTCGGTGGCCGGCCGCGAGGAGTTCTTCGGTGGCGGTCCGCCCGCCCTGCTCCTCGTCGGGGACCACGGCGGGCAGCCCGCTGCCGCGGGCGAAGCAGTCGACCAGGATCGTGTCGGTCTGGTGCAGCGGCTCGGGGACGACGATCTCGCGGTGGTACCAGGTGGAGTAGAGGATCCCGCGGACCTGGTGCTCGAGCATCATCGCGATGGCGTCGTTCTCCGCCGCCACGTTCCCGTCGGTGTTGGCGACGAGCAGGACGTAGCCGTGCTTCCACGCCTCGTCCTGTGCACCGTGGATGATCTGGCCGGCGAACGGGGTGGTGGCGATCTCGTCGGCGACGAGGCCGATGAAGGGTGAGGTGCCGCGGGAGAGGGTTTTCGCCAGGGCGTTGGGGCGGTAGCCGAGCTGCTCGACGGCCTCGTGCACGCGTCGTCGGGCGTCCTTGCCGATGCGCGCACCGGGCTTGTCGTTCACGACGTGCGAGACCGTGGCGACCGAGACGCCTGCGAGCTTCGCGACGTCGCGCATCGTGACGGTCGCTCCGTGCTTGCCGTTGCCTGTCGTGCTCATCCCTTGGTCGCCCCGCTCTCGAGTCCGTTGATCATCGCCTTGTTCAGGACGAGGAATACCAGCAGCAACGGGGTCACGGTGACGCATACGGCCGCGAAGGTAGCCGTCCAGTCGGTGTTGCCCATCGCGCCGATGTAGTTCTGCAGGCCGAGTGGGATCGTCTTGAGGCCGTCGGACAGGACGAACGTGTTGGCGAAGATGAAGTCGTTCCAGATGAAGATGCTGTTCACGAGGACCACCGTGATGATGGTGTTCACGGACAGCGGGGTCGTGATGCGGGCGAAGATCCGGTACGGGCCCGCGCCGTCGAGCGACGCCGCCTCGTACATCTCTCGGGGGATGTACTCGTAGAACGAGGAGAACAGGTAGATCGCCATCGGCAGCGAGAACGCCGCGAGCGGGATGATCATCGAGGCGTACGTGTCGAGCAGCCCCACCTGCGCGTAGTCGACGAAGAGCGGGACGAGCGCGATCTGGACGGGCACGATGATGCCCAGCAGGAACAGGGCACGCACGAGCCCGCTGAACCGGAAGCCGAGCACCTGCAGGGCGAAGGCACCCATCATTCCGGCGACGACGATGAGCGCGCTCGCGCCGAGGGTCACGACGAAGCTGTTGACGATGTTCATCCACAGGTTGCCGGTCGCGAAGGCCCGTGCGTAGTTGTCGAGCGTGAGCTCGCCGGGGATCGCGAACGGGTTGCCGCCGGCGAAGTCTGCCGCGGTGCGGAAGCTCGTCAGGAACAGCCAGGCGAGCGGGTAGACCTGGACGACGACGATCGCGACGATCGTGACGGTCAGCAGCGTGCGCTGGACGCGGAGCCGGGAGGAGCGCGACGAGTGCGCTCGGGCCGGCGGGCGCGGGGGGCGCGAGGTGTCGCCCGTGGATCGGGCCAGGACGGGCGTGGTCACGAGGCGTCCCTTCGACGGAGCAGGAGGAAGATGAGGCCGACCGCGACGAGGCACTCGACCACGATGAACACGGAGATCGCACTGGCGTAGCCGTAGTCGGTGTGCACGAACGCGGTCTTGTACATGTAGGTGGTCAGCAGCTCGGAGGCCTGGCCGGGGCCGCCGTTGGTGAGCAGGTACGGGATGTCGAACCCGCGCAGGGCGAAGGTCGTCGCCATGATCGTCGTCGTGATCCAGACGGGGCGGATGTAGGGGAAGCGGATCCGCCAGAACACCTGCCACCACGATGCGCCGTCGAGGCGTGCGGCCTCCTCGAGCTCGCGGGGCACGGCGATGAGCGCCGCGTAGACGATGAGCATGTACAGGCCGGTGAACCGCCACCCCTCAGGAATGGACACCGCGGCGAGCACGGTGTCCACGTTCGACAGCCACGCGGTCTGCAGGCTCTCCAGCCCGACCCATCCCAGGATCTGGTTGAGCAGGCCGACGGGCTCGAGGGAGTAGATGCGCTGGAACAGGAACGCGATCGCGACGGTCGAGATGACGGCCGGCAGCAGGTAGAGGGTTTTGACGAGCTCGCGCGCCCGGGGGAGCGCCGTCAGCAGTCCCGCGACGGCCAGCGCGCCGCCGAGCTGGAGCACGAGGCAGATAGCGAGGTAGCCGAGAGCGTTGCCGAACGCGGTCCAGAAGACGTCGTCGCGCGTGAACATCTTGATGTAGTTGTCCAGGCCGACGAAGTCCATGTCGCTGATCCCGTCCCACCGGAACAGGCTCAAGAACAACGACTGCACGATCGGGAGCAGCACCGCCACGCCGTACAGGACGAGCGGTGGCACCAGGAAGACGAGGACTGCGATCCGCGACCGGCGCGGAAGCATCGACGACCTCAGCGGCGTGCGCCGTGTCTGCGGTCGACGTCGCGGTCGGGCCGCGACGTCGACGGTGGCGGTGTCAGCCATCGGTGTTCTCCCGCAGCGTCGCGTCCATGGTCGTCACGAACTCCTCCGGCGTGATGTCGCCCTGGACCAGCAGCGTCAGCTCCTGCTGGAGCCGGGTGTTGGTGGCCGGGTCGAGCTGGGTGTCCCAGGGCATCGCGATCTTTGGTCCGACCGTGTCCGCCTGCTCGACCGCGCGGGAGTACAGCGGGGTCGCGTCGGCGGGGATCGTGGTCTGCGCGGTCGTCGTGGGAGACAGCGCGCCCGTGGCCGCGTAGATCTCGGGGTACCGCTCGAGCGCGAACTTCAGGAAGTCCCGGACCAGCGGGTCGTACGTTTGGGCGTTGACGGCCATGCCGATCCCGGAGGGCGTGACGTACTCGTCGTCCGTGGTGACGGCACCGTCGATCGTGGGGAGGGTGAAGTAGTCCACGTCGTCGCGCACCCCCGGGTCGAGCGCTTCCGTGGCGAGGTTGCCGAGCTCCCAGGTGCCGATGTTGTAGACGGCGGCCTTCCCCGAGGTGAACAGCGCCTGAGCGTCGGCGTAGCCGGTGGAGGAGAAGCCCTCCTGGAAGCACCCGGCCTTCCCGAGCGCGGACAGCCACTCGGCGGCGGCGACGCCGGCGGGGTCGGCGAACGACGCGTCACCGTTCTTGAGGTCCTGGACGTACTCGGGCCCGGCCATGCGGAACGGGTAGTAGGCCATGTACCGCTCGAGCGGCCACTGGTCCTGCCCGTTGAGCGCGATCGGTGTGATGCCCTGGGCGCGCAGGTCTCGGCAGAGCTGCGGGAAGTCGTCGAGCGTCGCGGGGACCGTGACTCCAGCCTCGTCGAACAGCGCGGTGTTGTACCAGAAGAACTCGAGCTGGAACTCGAACGGCACCATGTACAGCGAACCGTCGTCGAAACGCTGGTAGCCCAGGGCGGCCTCGCGGTAGTCCTCGGCGAGGCCGAGGTCGTCGAGCAGCGCGTCGACGTCGATCATCCGGTCCTGGCTCGCGAGCTTCTGCGCGAACGGCGTGGCGTCGGTGTCGAAGAGCTCCGGGAGCTTGTTCGCGGCCGCGAGCGTCTCGTACTTCTGGATGTACGACGGCCGGTCCGGCGTGGTGATGAGGTTCAGCGAGAAGCCCGGGTGCTCGGCCGCGTACTCGTCGGCGATCTGCTCCATGGCCGTGATCACGCCGCCGTCGGCGGGTCGCGACAGGAGCCAGGAGATCTCGCGGGGCGTGATCTCACCCTCGGGGTTCACGTCGGTGGGGTCGGCGCCGCCGGTCCCGCCCGCGCAGCCGGTGAGCGCGAGGGCGGTGGCGGCGGCGGCGGCGAGGAGTGCTGCGTTGCGCTTCCTGATGGCCATGGTCAAATCTCCGTCGATCAAGGGATGGGTAGGGGTAGCAGGTCGAGATGTGGTCTAGGTGGCTGCGGCGAGCACGTCGTCGAGAGCCGTGGCGTCGTCGAGAGGTCGCGCCGTGTCGTGCGTCGCACGGGGGGCGAGCGCGAGGCGGGTGAGGATGGCGGTGCCCTCCCCGACGAAGGCCCCGACGCGCCCGTCCGTCCGGTCGTAGAGGCGGGTGCTCAGCACCGTCGCGTCGTCGACCGTGGCGACGCACAGGTCGCCGTCGACGATCACCTCGAGCTCGTGCTCGCCGGGGTCGAGCGCGCACGGGCGCTCGAGCTCGACGGCGAACGGCACGTCGCCGGAGATCTGCCACTGTTCCGTGCCGGTCTGCCGGCGCGGCCACCGGTCCAGGACGAGGCGCTGTCGGTGCGGTTCGAGGCGCAGCATGTACCCTTCGTCGCCGTCCGCGCTCGCACGCAGCAGGAGGCCGACCTCCCGGGTGCCCTGGGCGACGTCGAACCGGGCGGTGAGCCGGAACGCGGCCGGGGCGTCCTCGGGTGAGAGAACGCTCGCGAGTCCGTCGGGGGCGACCAGTGACGTCCCGGCGGGGACGACGTCCACGGGCTCGGCGAAGGTGTCGCGCAGCTCGCGGGTGGGGTGGAAGGCGAGCGTGCCGTCCTCGCGCTGCTCGGCCTCGAGCACGGACATCGTGCCCGCCCACTGCCACGCTCCGTCGTCGTTCGCGCCCTCGCGCGAGGCGATCCAGCCGAAGAAGAACCGCCGGCCGTCGCGCTCCGCGGACTTGGCGGCGTAGTAGGCGCGCCCGTCGAGCGTGTCGTGCTCGGGCACGAGCCACGGGCCCTCGAGGCTGCGGGCCATCCGGTAGCGCGTGGTGAAGGCGTCGCTGAACTCGGAGTACACGAGGTACCACCACTCACCCCACTGGAACACCTCGGGGCACTCGTGGGCAACGTACCGGTGCGGGTCCCAGAACGGCGCCGCGGCTTCCCACGTGGTGAGGTCGCGCGAGACGCACTGGGCGATGACGCCCCGTCGGCGCTCCGGCCCGTGGTCGTGGCGGGCCGTGATCAGCATGCGCCACAGCCCGCCCTGGGCGTCCCAGAAGACGAACGGGTCGCGCCAGTCCCCGGTCTCATAACCGGGCGTCGCGCCGAACATCTCCTCGGGGCGGCTCTGCCAGGAACGCATACCGTCGCGGCTCGTCGCGTGCATCACTACCTGGAGCGGTCGCCCGTCCGCGCCCACGCGGGCCGGGTTCTGCCCGGTGTAGAACGCGTGGTGCGTCCCCTCGGCGTCCAGGACGATGCTGCCCGTGTAGACGTTGAAGTCCGGTGCGGACGGTCCACCCGAGGCGAGCGCCTCCCCGGCGTCGCGGAAATCGACCAGGTTGTCGGTGACGACCCGGTGCCAGGGCATGCCGTCCTTCGGCGTGCGACGCGTCTCGTGCAGGTAGAAGAGGTGGAAGACACCGTCCTCCTGCCAGGGGATGACGTCCCCCACCCAGGCGTCCGTCGGCTGGTAGAACCCTCGCTGGTCCATTGCTACCCATCGTCGTGGTTAAGCGGTTGCGCAGACCGTAGCGCGGCACACGACGGTTGGTCAACCGGTTGACCAACGAGACTCGGGGGGTGCTTCCAATGTCGCCAGATTCGTGGTGCGCGCACCCGCCTCCGACAGTGAAGGTCGACGCGTCGCCCTCACCTCACGGGTCCACGACGTCGCGACAACAGGCCGTCGCGCGTGAGAGACGTGGTGTTTTCGGGTTGGGTTGTGGCGGTGTCGAGACAGCGAGGTTGTGGTCTGCCGTACCGTCGCGTCTCCGAACCCCAGATGACCCTGGGTGCGCCCGGCGGCAGCAGGAGCGGGCGGCAGCGTCCACGGCGATTCATCGTCGTGGTCACCAGGGCGCACGGAGAGGGCCGGGTGCGATAGGGCCAGCTTTCTGCCCGGGCGTCGGTGACGCCGATGTACCCAAGACCCGATGGGTTGGATGTGTGTTCAGGGTGTTCGTCCTGAAAGGGGTGTGCGCGGCCCGGTGCCGCCGGACATCACCGGGCCGCGCTGGTTGTCCCCGGACGGGTCAGCAGTCGTGCCCGTCGTAGACGGCGTGCGACGTCGTGCTGACGGCCGGGTGCGGTCGGGCTGTGGTGGTGGTGGTGACGGTGGCGATCCCGGCGTCGACCGCTGTGGTGCGTGCGGCGAACGACTGGTACGCGTTCGCGCCGGGCTTGACGTGGGGGAACGTCTTGGTTCCGTAGGCGGTGCTCAGCGTGATCGACAGCGGCTTGTCGCTCGTGTTCTCGGCGCGCACGGCGACGAAGGCCTTGCCGGCCAGGCACCGGGTGCTGGTGGTGACGGCGACGTCCTCGTCCTCGTCGGTGTCGAGCTCGACGTAGGGCAGGACGACCGGTCCGCGGGTCCAGTTCATGGCGGTGGCCTGGCTGGTCGAGGCTGTGATGACGTCGAACGCGTTGCTGTCGGTGGTGTCGGTGTCGCGGGCCGGGTTCGTGTCGGTCCAGTCACCGGCGCCGCCGCCGCCGCGGTAGGGCCCGACGAAGCTGGGGCAGCCGGTGCCCTGCCAGCACTGGGCGCTGTAGATGGGGCGCACGTTGCCGACGCCCTCGCCGTCCTCGGCGGCGCTAAACATGGAGACCTGGTAGCCCGCGGTGCGCAGGTCGACGCCGTCGAGCGCGTCGGCCGGGACGGAGCTGATGATCTTGCCGCTGGGGATGACGCTGAGCTCGGCGCCTGCGACCCGTGTGAGGTCGGCGGCGTAGGTCCCACCGCCGAAGCGTGCGCCGTCGTTGCGCCCGTCCGCGACGATGGCGTACTGCCACGCGCCGGCGGCGAGGGTGTTCGTCCCCGGCAGGAGCGCAGTGGTGGTGTCCGAGGACCCGTCGCTGAGGTAGATGTTCACCCGCTGGGTGCTCATCTGGTTGCCGCCCCAGGGGTTGCGGATCTCACCGGCGGTGGAGACCACGAACCGGACGGTGTCGCCGTCTTCGTAGACGTCGAGCCCGGTCAGGTCGAAGCTGCCTGGGTTGAACGCACCGTCGGAGGGGTAGAGGTAGCTGCCGGGGCCGTGGTCGTCGCCGGCAGGGTCGGGGATGGCGCCGACCTTGGTGCCGAAGGCGTAGATCGTGAACCGCTGGACGTTCATCACGCCGTTGTCACCCATGGCGGCGATGCGCACGCGGTTGGTGATCTGGTCGAGCTCGATGTCCGCGGCGAACTGGCCCCCGGTCACGGTCGCGGGGGTGTCGGTGCCGTTGACGGTGACGGTGAGCTCGGCGGCGTCCGTGCTGCCGGCGACGTGCAGCGTGCGAGAGGAGGTCGTCGCGCCGTCCTGGAGTCCGTCGACGGTCAGTGTCGGTGCGGGGCCGGTGGGCTGGTCGTCGCTGGTGGCGTTCCAGCTGTCCCAGGTGTCGGCGTCGAAGTCGAGCCGGCCGAGCTCGTCGGAGGCCCAGTTGTCACCGGCCTTGAGGATCGGGACACCGCCGACGGTGTAGTTGTGCAGCAGCAGGCCGTTGCCGTCGGTGACCTCGTTGCCGAGCGTCACCGTGGTGCCGGCCGGGTCGGTGTGGCGCTTGAGCAGGTTGACCTGCTCGGCTGCGTCGAGCTCGTTCCACGCGTCGATGTGCAGCCCGTCGATCTCGATGTTCTCGGTGTTGGACAGGGCGTAGATGCGCAGGGCGCAGTTGGTGGTGCCCTCGACGCGGGTGTCGGTGAACCGCATGTTCTTCACGGTCGTGGCGGTGTCGGCGCGGTCGGTGGCGCCCATGTCCTGCCAGTGGGAGGAGGAGTTGAAGATGCAGGTGTTGTACTTGGTGTCCTTCCAGTACATGCGGTTGTGGATGATGTCGGTGTTCGTCACCGCGACGTCCTGGATCTCCCGCGGTGTCCAGCCCCACTGGATGACGGGCCCGTTCTCGTTCTTCCAGATCACGGTGTTCTCGATCGCCACGTCGGAGTGGTACATCTTCAGCACGTCGTCGTTGGCGTGGAAGAAGGTGTTCTTCATTCGCCCGCCGTCGTAGAGCTCGATCCCGTCGGTCTGCCAGTACCAGGACCCGACCTGCTTGTAGTTGTCGACGTTCATCTGGAAGTTCTCGACGCCGACCTCGGTGTCGCCCTCGTGGGCGTACACGACGAACGAGTGGTAGGGCGGCTGGTTGATGGTGACGCCCTGCAGGTCGAGGGTCTGGGGTTCGGTGGAGGACTCGAACTGGAGCATCTTCACGCAGGTGACGTGGCAGTTGTCGTTGATGTTGTGCTGGTACCCGTTGGAGGTGTCGGCCTCGTAGACGTACTGCTCACCGGAGAGGACGCCGAGCCCGGTGACCTTGAACTGCGGCTGGGTCTCGTGCAGGAAGCGGAAGGCGCCCTTCACGTAGGCGCCGGGGGCGAGGTACACCCACCGCACGTTCTCGGGCAGGACGGCGTGGTAGTCCGATCCCATGGAGTAGGTGCCGGGGGCGAAGTAGACGATCTCCTCGGTGATGTCGTCCAGGTCGTTCACCAGGCCGGGCTGGGGACGGTAGATGGTGCCGGACTGCTCGGTGGGGATGGTTCGCTCGGCCTCGGCCGCCGACGGCGTGGGGTTGGCGAAGACGAGCATGGAGTTCTGCGGCTCGGTGCTGACCGCGCGGTTGCCCTCGGCGCTGGTGGTCAGCACTCCGCTGGTGCCGCTCATGTCGTTGTAGGCGGTGATCAGCTGCGGGTCGAACTCGACGGAGAACCGGTAGCCGTCCTCGCTGAACGGCACCTTGACGCGGACGGTGTCGGCGTCGACGAGCTGGGTCTGAAGGCCCAGGTCGGTGGGGCGGATGGTGACCTGGTCGGCGGAGGTGATCTCCTGCCCGGTCTTGAGGGTGACGTCGACCCACACGTCGGTGGAGTACTCGAAGCTCGACCAGCTCATGGTCAGATCGGCGGCGGATGAGAACTCGGCGCCGTCCTGTTCGGTGTAGCCGATCTTGTCGTTGCCGCTGCGGGGCACGCTGAGGTACACGAACGACCCGAACTGGTCCTGCGGGTTGGTGGTCGTGGCGATGGTGGCGTCGTAGAACGGGGACTGGCGGACCTGGTCGTCGGCGATCGGGTCCGTGGTGGCCGCGGCGTCCTGGTGCCACCAGGTGCGCAGGTCGTCGGTGTTCGCGGTGCGGTCCAGCGTGACCGCGCCGTCCTGTGGGCTCGCCGGGGGGGCGGGTGGGGCCGCGGCGGAGGGGGTGGCGACCAGGAGGCCGGCGACCAGGGCTGCGGCGCCCATGGTCGCGACCGACATCGGTCGTGGTGTTCGGGCAGGATGCATGAGGGTTCTTCTCCTGGGTGCAGTCGGTTGCAAGCGGTCGGGCCCCGGTGAGGGACTCGTGCGCCCGCGGGTGCGGGCGGGCTGGTGGTGCGGGCATGGCAGTGCTCGCACCACCGGTGGTCGGTGGGTGCCGTCAGGTGCTGGGACCGAGACGTTCGTGCGGCATGTGCTCCTCCTTGAGCAGTTCATCGACGGTGATGGGGGTGTGGCTGATCGCCGCGCGGCTCGGTGCGAGCGCGCGGTGCTGCGGGGTTCGGGTCAGTGTCGGGGCAGGTCGGACAAGACGGTGCGCTGGATGGCGACGGCCGCGGCGCCGCGGGCCCACAGGGTGGGGTCGTCGTCGAGGATGCGCAGGTCCAGGGGTGAGGCCTCGGGCTGGCGTGCCTGGGCGATGCCGGCGCGCAGCCGGTGCTGGGCGACGTGCGCCAGGCGGATGCCCTCGCCGGTGAGCAGGATGCGCTCGGGCTGGGCGATGTTCGCCACGGCCGCGATCAGCGTGCCGAAGGCGTGGGCGGAGCGCCCGACGATCTGGTCGGCCAACGGGTCGCCGGCGGCCGCGAGGTCGAGCACCTCGTCGTAGGTCACGGCGCGGCCCAGGACCATGGCGGCCTGGGTGTGGATGGCTTCGGTGGACAGCATCGCGTCCGCGCAGCCTCGGTGGCCCTCGGGGCACGACGGACCGAGGGGGTCGAGCGGGAAGTGGCCGAGCAGACCGATCCCCGAATCGGGGCCGGTGACCAGTCGGTCGTGGATGACCAGGCCACCTCCGACCCCGGCGCCGATCGTCAGGGCCGCGAAGCTGTGCACGTCGCGCCCGTCCCCGAACCAGTGCTCGGCCTCCATGAGCGCGTCCAGGTCGTTGGCTATCGCCACCGGCAGTCGTGTGCGCTCGGCCAGCAGCCGCCCGAGGTCGACGCCGTGCCAGTGCAGGAACGGGGCCCGCTGCACGAGCGTGAACTCGCGGACCGCTCCGCCCAGCCCGACACCGACCGCAGCCGGTGCGCTTCCTCCGCTCAGATCGCTGACCAGCGCGTCGAGGACCTCGACGACGGACTGCGGGTCCTGGGCGGCGATCTCTCGGGTGCTCGTGGCCAGGATGTCCGCGCGCAGGTTGGTCAGCACGCCGTAGGCCCGGAATCCCGTGAGCTTGATCCCGACGAACTGCTGCAGGTCCGGGTCGACGTCCAGCGGCTGCAGAGGGCGGCCACCGCCGCGCGGCGCCGGCTCGTGCACCTCGTGCAGCACCCCCGCGTCCAGCAGCGGCTTGGTGATCCGCGTCAGGCTCGGGGTGGACAGGTCCAGTCGCCGGGCCAGCTCGGTGCGTGCGAGCGGGCCGTGCAGCAGCACCTCGAGTGCCACGCGGCGCGAGGTCGAGGACAGCGGCGTCCAGGGTGATGCGGTGTCGAGCACCTGCGCTCCTCAGTGAGTCGGTCAACACGGAGATAGTACCGTTACGAAACTCCGACGCAAGACCTCTGTCGTGACAGAACCGTGACTTCCTGCGACTTGACGGGATCGAGCGATATCGTAGTTAATGTTGGCACGAAGAAAACCTTCGTCTCGGATCGAGGGGAGCCCGGGCGTCGTCGAGGACGCGGCCGGCCCGAGAGGCAAGGCGACGACGTCGTCGACTCAGGAGGAAGTGGAATGCGTAAGCACACGGCGGTGCTGGCTGCCGGTTCGCTCGTTCTCGCGCTGGGCCTGGCGGCCTGCTCGAGCGGCGACGGCGGTGGTGGGGCTGAGGACGGCAAGACCCTGAAGGTCTGGTGGTGGGAGAACGACGACTCGGCGCTGTCGGCGGCCTGGAACACGGCGATCGACATCTTCGAGGAGGAGCACCCGGACGTCGAGGTGCAGTTCGAGCTCAAGACGTACGAGCAGATGCAGCAGTCCGGTCAGCTCATCCTGGACTCGAATGACGCCCCGGACGTGCTGGAGTACCTCAAGGGCAACGCGACCGCCGGCGTGGTCTCCAAGGCGGGCCTACTCACCGACCTCACCGACGTCGCCTCGGAGCGTGGTTGGGACCTGGACAACACCGCCCAGGACGTCGGCCTGTACGAGAACGGGACCATGGGTTCCGGGCAGCGCTACGGCGTCACGAACTACGGCGAGTACGTCGGCATGTGGTTCAACCAGGACATGTTCGCGGCGCAGGGTGTCGAGGTGCCCACGACGCTCGACGAGCTCGAGGGTGTCATGCAGACGTTCGTCGATGCGGGCGTCACCCCCTTGGCGCTCGGCTCGGCCGACTATCCCGGTCCCCACCTGCTGTACGCCCTGGCGCTGGCGCACATGGACGAGAGCTCCCTGGCTGCCTACCAGAAGTTCGACGGCGAGCCCGACTGGGCCGCATGGGAGGACGCCGCGACGACGTTCTCCGAGTGGGTCGACAAGGGCTACATCAGCACCGACTCGACGGGCATCCCGGCGCAGGACTCCGGCAACGCGTTCGCCGCGGGCAAGTACCCCTTGTTCTACTCCGGCACCTGGTGGGCCGGCAGCTTCGTCACCGATGCCACGAGCTTCGAGTGGGACCAGTTCCTCTTCCCGGGCAACGACATGCACCCGGGCTCGGGCGGCAACATCTGGGTGGTGCCGGCCAAGGCGAAGAACAAGGAGCTCGCCTACGACTTCATCGAGATCACCCAGCGGCCCGAGGTGCAGAACCAGCTCGGCGACCTGGGCGGCGTCCCGGTCGCCGCGGAGGACGGCGGCGTCACCGAGCCCGTCGGCAAGGTCGTCACGGAGCGCTTCAGCGAGCTGCTGTCCGGTGACGGCGGGACGCTCGCCTGGTACCCCGACTGGCCGGTCGCGGGTCTCAACGACGTCCTCATCGCCCAGACCTCGGACCTTGTTCAGGGCAACGTCGACCCCGCTCAGGCGGCGTCGAACATCCAGGCTGCGTACGACGCCGGCAAGCCGCAGGGCTGACCGGCCCACACCATGGTGCGGTGGCGCGAGCACGGCTCGCGCCACCGTGCGTACGAAGGACTCGACCATGACCTCACTGACCGGCGCACCCGTGCGCCGACGTCGCTTCTTGGGCACGGAACGACCCGCCGGGTACTGGTGGTACATCGTCCCGGGAGCGCTCGGCTTCCTCGCGGTGGTGCTCGTCCCGTTCGCGATGAACATCTTCTACAGCCTCACCACCTGGAGCGGGGTGGGCGACCCGCAGTTCGTCGGGCTCGACAACTACACCCAGCTCATGGGCGACGCGACGTTCTGGACCTCGTTCCGCAACAGCGCGTTCTTCGTCGTCGCGATGGCCGTGATTCCCACGGCGATCGGTGTGGTCGTGGCCGCCGTCCTGTTCGACTTCATCGCCCCGCGGTTCGGGACCCGCACCTCGAGCCTGCTGCGCTCGCTCTTCTACCTGCCCCAGATCCTGCCGATCGCGGTTGCGGGCGTGCTGTGGAAGTGGATGTACCAGCCCGAGTACGGGATCATCAACACCCTGCTCAGCGCCGTCGGCCTCGACGGGCTGCGCCAGAACTGGCTCGGCGACTCCGACCTGGCCATCTATTCGGTGATGAACGTGCTGATCTGGCTCCAGATCGGCTACACGGTCGTGCTGTTCATGGCCGGCCTGTCCCGCGTCGACCCGGCCCTGCACGAGGCCGCAGAGCTTGACGGCGCCGGATGGTGGCAGCGGTTCCGCATGATCACCCTCGTCCAGCTGCGGCCCGAGATCGCCGTCGTGCTCATCACGACGTCCGTCGCCGCGCTCAAGGTCTTCGCCCCCATCTACGTACTCACCAAGGGCGGGCCCGGCACGAGCACGATCGTGCCCGCGTACTTCTCGTTCTCCAACTTCTTCACCACCACGCGCGTCGGGTACGGCGCCGCGGTCGCCACCGTCCTCGCCCTCCTCGTGACGGTCATCGCGATCGCGCTCCTGCGCTACCAGACCCGGACCACAGAAGGGTTCGACGATGACGGTCGATAACCTCGCCCGCGGCGCCACCGTCCCGACCACCGGCGACGTCAGCCCGGCACCCGCCGCGCCCCTGCGCACCCGAGGCGGCTCGCGCACCCGGCGCCGCGTCAGCGGCTGGATCGTGCTCGTCGTGGTCTTCGTTGCGGCACTGCTGATGATCTTCCCGTTCTGGATCGCGCTCATCAACGGGTTCAAGCCCGCCGCCGAGTACATCCAAGATGGTCCGATCTCGCTGCCCAGCGAGCTCGACTTCTCCGCGCTCGTCGACTTCTGGCGCGGCGTCGACTTCAACCGCAAGCTCCTCAACAGCGTCGTCATCTCCGGCTCCGTCGCGCTCATCGCCGCGGTGCTCTCGCTGCTCAGCGCGTTCGCGATCGGCATCGGTCGGATCAAGGGACGGGTGTGGATCCTCGCGGTCTTCATGGTCGCGTTCACCATCCCCCAGGAGGCGCTGGTCTACCCCCTGTTCGTCCTGACCCGCGACCTCGGGCTCTACGACACCCTGGCCGGCGTCATCATCATCCTCGCGGTCCTGCAGAGCGCGTTCGGGACCTACATGCTCTCCTCCGTCCTGGGCGCGTTCCCCCAGGAGGTGCTCGAGGCCGCACGCCTGGACGGCGCGAGCCGGCGCCAGATCCTGGGCCGGATCGTGTTCCCCCTGACCCGGCCCACACTGTCGGTGCTCGTCACGTTCTTCTTCATCTGGACGTGGAACGACTTCTTCCTGCCCCTGATCCTGCTCCCGTCGGCGAAGAACCAGACCGTTTCGGTCTCCCTCGGCGCGCTCTCGGGCCAGTACACCTCCGACCCCACGGCCCTGGCTGCAGCCTCGCTCGCTGGCATCCTGCCCGCCCTGGTCTTCTTCTTCATCTTCCAGCGCACCCTCATGCGAGGCGTCAACCTCGGCGCCGTGAAGTAGCACCCCACCGCCTCCTGGCCCGGTGACCGCGCCCCCGGCACCGGGCCAGGACCTCGCGCGATCCCGGTCGAGCCCGGGCCTGCGCCGACCCACCACGAAGGACAGCACCATGACGCTCACCCAGCCCGACCACGCCACGACCACGACCGACCCCCAGTGGTGGAAGAGCGCCGTCGTCTACCAGATCTACCCCCGGTCCTTCGCCGACTCCAACGGCGACGGCATCGGCGACCTCCCGGGCATCCGCTCGCGCCTGGACCACCTGCAGCGCCTGGGCATCGACGTCATCTGGCTGTCCCCGATCTACCGCTCCCCGCACGCCGACAACGGCTACGACATCGCCGACTACCAGGACATCGACCCCGTCTTCGGCACCCTCGCCGACTTCGACGCCCTCCTCGCCGACGTGCACGAGCGCGGCATGAAGCTCGTCATGGACCTCGTCGTCAACCACACCAGCGACGAGCACCCCTGGTTCGTCGAGTCCCGATCCAGCACCGACAGCCCCAAGCGCGACTGGTACTGGTGGCGACCCGCCCGTGACGGCTTCGCACCCGGCGACCCGGGCGCCGAACCGACGAACTGGGAGTCCTTCTTCTCCGGCCCGACCTGGACCCTCGACGAGAACACCGGCGAGTACTACCTGCACCTGTTCGACCCCAAGCAGCCCGACCTCAACTGGGAGAACCCCGAGGTCCGCCAAGCCGTCTACACGATGATGCGCTGGTGGCTGGACCGCGGCGTCGACGGGTTCCGCATGGACGTCATCAACCTCATCTCCAAGGACACCGCACTGCCCGATGGCGCACCCGGCGCCAACGGCCTCGGCAACGGCTTCCCCCACTACGCCAACGGGCCACGCATCCACGAGTTCATGCAGGAGATGCACCGCGAGGTCTTCGACGGCCGCGACGGCGAGCACCTCACCGTCGGAGAGATGCCCGGCGTCACCTGGCAGGACGCAGTTCTGTTCACCGACCCCGCGCGCCACGAGCTCGACATGGTCTTCCAGTTCGAGCACGTCAACCTCGACCACGGGCCCGGCGGCAAGTTCGACCCCCGCCCGCTGCAGATCTCCGATCTCAAGGCGTCCCTCGGACGTTGGCAGCGCGAGCTTGGCACGACCGGCTGGAACAGCCTCTACCTCGGCAACCACGATCAGCCGCGCAGTGTCTCCAGGTTCGGCGACGACGGCCTGCACTGGCGTGAGTCCGCCACCGCGCTGGCTACCGTGCTGCACCTGCACCGCGGCACCCCCTACGTCTACCAGGGTGAAGAGATCGGCATGACCAACGTGCCTTTCGCCGGCGTCGACGCGCTGCGTGACGTCGAGTCGCTCAACCACTACCGCGAAGCCGTCGCCGCCGGCCAGGACCCCGAGAAGGTCCTGGCGGCCATCCGCCACATCGGCCGCGACAACGCGCGCACTCCCGTGCAGTGGGACAACAGCCCGCAAGCCGGTTTCACCATCGGAACCCCGTGGATCGACGTCAACCCGAACCACACGTGGCTCAACGCCGCCGCCCAGCACGACGACCCGGCGTCGATCTACCACCATTACCGTCGCCTCATCGAGCTGCGGCACACCCTGCCCGTCGTTGCGCACGGCGACTTCACCATGCTCCTGGCGTACCACCCGACCGTGTACGCCTACCAACGCCACCATGAGGACACCACACTGCTCATCGTGGCGAACCTCGCCGGCGAGGCGAGCGCCATCGAGATCGACGTCGAGCCGTACCACCTGCTCCTGAGCAACACCGAGAACTACACGGCGCCCACCAGCGAGCAACTCACGCTCCAGCCCTGGGAAGCCAGGGTCTACATCACGACATCGCCCCGATGACTGTGGCCGCTCACGGCTCGACCGCGCCGCGTGCAGAAGGCCCGAGTCGTGAGCGGGCCGGTGCTCGAGGGCGTGTCGGCGTTGCGACGAACCACCGCGACGCTAGTCAGCTCATGCGCTCGGCGAGCTGGTCGAAGAACTCGGCGAGCATCTCGTTCGCGCCGTCCCTGCTGAGCTCGGCCCCACCGAACCGGTAGACCTCGTACCCGGCTAGCCTGAGCCGACGATCCTCCGCGACCAGGTCGCTGTACAGGCTGGGGCTCGCGATCTCGCCCTTCGCATAGTGCTGCTTCCCATCGACCTCGATAACGACGCGGTGCCTGCTGGAGAACAGGATGAGAAAGTCCATCCGCTGTCGCGCCAGCGGGCTGCCGGGTTGCCCGGCAGCCCGCCGGGCAAGCTGGGTCGCGGGGTCGAAATGCAGGTAGACCTGCGGGATCAGAGCCGGAATCTCGAACTGTCCCTTGTAGCGCTTCGCGTAGGCGTTGAAGACGCGGAGCTCGACCGGGTTGTCTCCCAGGGATGCCAGCAGGCGATTGTGCAGATCCATGCCGACATCTCGATCACTCGCGGTATCGGCGAAGCCCTGACGTGCTCGCCACCACTCGATCAGATTGCCGAACGTCAGGCCATCGGCAGGGATCGGCTGGTCGTAGACGAGGCAGTACTCGGCGTTGCGGACGATCTCGATGTCGTTGTTGACGGCGTCGCGCAGTACCAACTCGGGCTTGGGTCCGTTCGCGGCGAAGATCAGATTCTTCGCCGGTGTACCCACACCGCCACCGCGGTCGTACTCGTCGAGTAGCGCAGTCAGGTTGGCGACGGCGCCGGCGGTGATGTCGAGTTCGTTGACGATGCGGCGCGCGAGGGCAACAAGACGGGGGAGGTCCCAGCCCGAGGTGTACTCCTGGATGACATCGCGTTTGCTGAAGTCGCCGTCATCCGGTCGAAGATCCGTGTTCGTCCACGGCAACCGAAGCTCCTCGGCGAGAACCGTCTCGAGGTCGCGCCGCGTATACCTGCCAATGAGCGCGTCCTCAACGGCGCTCCGGATCGTACGCGACGATACCTTCGTCGGCATCTTTGGGGAGCCGACGTGCCCTGCGTGGATAAAGCTGAACCCGGTCACAGCACCATTGTCCCGGTCGCTGACCGCAGCGCTTGGCCCTTGGCCGTTGCACAGCCTAGGAGCCACTGCCTCCCCGTCTGGGGCTCTCTGGAGCTGGCGTCATAGGTCGGCGGTGAGCTCCCGGAGCGCTCTCGACCGCGACCTTGGGGTGTCGCAGGAGATGGAAGCGCAGGGCCTTTCGTCTGCGTCGAAGTGCTGGGCGCTGCTTCTTCGGTGTTGTGGGGAGGGCGCGGTCGATCTCGTCGAGAGCTTCGAGCAGTTCCATTCGTCGCCGGTAGTAGGTGCTGCGGCAGGTGACGCCGCAGAAGGCTGCTGGCCGCCCATCCAGCGGTAGTTGGCAGAGGTTCGTGCAACTGGGGTTCATGCAGCGGAGCGGCTCGTAGAGCCGCGCGTCGTTCATCACGGGTGCCCTCGTGCAGCTCGTTGAGGCTGCCGCGTCGTGGCGGCTGGTCAAGCCGCCGTGCTGGTTGGTAGCCGGTCGGATCGTGTCGATGATCAACGATTCCATCCCCTTCCGGACGTGGATGAGTCTAGTTGGGAGCATCCTGCTAGCAACTTCAAGGAAGCCAGACCCTCGTGCTCGCGCCACCGGTGCAACGGATCATGTCTATCGCTTGGAGCGCTTTGGGACTACGCTCGGACATGCCGCCCGTGGGCGGTTGAGCCTGCGTGAGAACGCAAGTGGGGTGCCGCTGCGCTAACAGCGACACCCCGTTGACGGCTCTGATGTGTCCGGAGAAGACGAAGGGCCGTCGATGGCCAGTCTAGGGTGCGTGGTCCCGGGACTGCTGCAGGATCCGTTGACACGGGTTTGGTGGTGATCATGCCGCAAGCGCGGCGTTCTGGGCGGTGAAGGCGAGCTCGTACTCCACGGGGGTGAGTTTGCCGAGGGCGCGCTGGCGTCGGCGCCGGTTGTAGGTGCGTTCGATCCAGAACACGATCGCGTCGTGCAGTTGGTCGCGGGTGGCCCAGCGGCGACGGTTCAGGACGTTCTTTTGCAGCAGTGCGTGCCAGGACTCCATGGCGGCGTTGTCTCCGGCGGAGGCGACCCGTCCCATTGATCCCTGCAGGCCGGCGGCAGCAAGGACGGCCCGGAAGCTGCGCGCTCGAAATTGCGCTCCGCGGTCCGAGTGGACCACCACGACGCCGCTCGGGGCGCGACGGGCGACGGCGGTGCGTAGCGCGGTGACGGCGAGCTGGGCGGTCATGCGCTCGTCGATCGCGTAGCCGACGATGCGGTTGGAGAACAGGTCCTTGATCGCGCAGCAGTAGAGCTTGCCCTCGCCGGTGGGGTGCTCGGTGATGTCGGTGACCCAGACCTGGTCCGGCTCGGCCGCGGTGAAGTTGCGTTGGACGTGGTCGTCGTGGACCGCCGGGCCCGGAGTCTTGCCGGTCCCGCGCCTGCCCTTGCGCACGGTCACCGACCACAGCTTCTGCGCCGAGCACAACCGCCAGACCCGCCGCTCGCCGACGTCGTGACCGGCGCGCTCGAGCTCGTCGGCGAGGAACCGGTAGCCGAACTCCGGGTCGTCGCCGTGGGCGTCGATCAACGCGTTGGTCAGGTGAGCGTCTTCCAGGTCGCGGTCGCTGACCGGGTTGGCCGCCCAGGCGTAGTAGGCCTGCCTGGAGTGGCCGAGCACCCCGCAGGTCAGCCGCACGGGGATGCCCTCGGCGGCCAGGTCACGGACCAGCGGGTAGCTCATTTTGGGAGCGATCCAGCGGCGAAGTATGCGGCCGCGCGGCGCAGGATCTCGTTCTCCATCTCCAATCGACGCTTCTCCCGGCGCAGCTGGACCAGCTCGTTCTGCTCACTGGTCGTCTGACCATCGGTGACACCGTCGTCGATGTCGGCCTGGCGCACCCAGCGCCTTACCGACTCCACAGAGATGTCGAAGTCGGACGCGACCTCGGCGTGCGTCAGGTCGCCGCGTCGAGCGACCCGCACGACGTCACGCTTGAACTCAGGTGGGAACTTCTTGGGCACAGCGACATCCTTCCAGCAGGACCTCGTCCCGCAGATGGAGTGTCAACCGATCCTGCAGCAGTCCCCCCGGAGTTCATCCTGTTGGGAGCGAAGGCTGTTTCTCCACTCCAGCACGCGGGCGCGAACTGGCGTTTGGCCCGCCTGTGATCGCTGCAACCTACTTTTCGCGACCCCCGCGACACGCCCGAGATCACGCAGAGTACAGCGGCGTGTCCGCGAAATCTGAGCTGCACGTCGACAGTTGTTGCCGAGATGTAGGCCACTTTGATCGATCCTGCGTGGAGTACACCCTGACGCCGCTCCGATGCTCGCGGGTGTCGAGATGCCATGGAGTTCGTCGCATCACCGCTCCGCCTCGTTCGGTAGAACACAGCCGGGAGCTACCGACAACGAGGGCGCCTCTCGACGCAACCTGCGGGCTCAAACCGGTGGTTCGAGAGAGATCGGCGATCCGCGGCCGTGGCGTGCTGTCGCTGGGCTGCCTCTCCACAGTGCCGCTCAGGGCTCGACGCGCCATCGACGAGTCGTCTGAGCCCGCTGGGAGAGCGTCACCGACACGAGGGCAAGGATCACCACCCCTGCGTTGGCGGCGAGGGTGCCCGCCCAGGTCGTCGGCGGGATGCCGAGGGTGAAGCTGGCGGCGTTGAACACCGTGTGGGTGAGGATGCACAGGAGCACCCCGTTCGTGCCCGCCACCCGGAAGATCGCGCCGTAGAGGAAGCGGAACGCCATGACCTGGACCGCGAACATCCAGAAGTCGATCTGACCGGACTCGTGGTTGGTGCCGGGGATGAAGAAGAGCGGCACGTGCCAGAGGAGCCAGATGATCCCGACCACCAGCGAGGACGAGACGAACCCCCATCGCTGATCGAGCCCGGGTTGCAGCGCGGTCATCCAGCCGGCCTCCTCCATGCCGCCGATGACGAGGTTGCCCGGCAGGGACAGGAAGAACATGAACCACGGGAGCGCGTGCGCGGAGGGGCCGGAGACCAGCAGGTGGAGCGCGAAGTACAGTGCGAGCGCGGAGAGGGCGAGCAGAAACCCCGCGGGACGGCCGCGTACGGCGAAGACGAGCCGCAGCCACTCCCGGAGGCCTGAGACCCTCCGGTTCGCTCGCAGGACGACGTAGGAGGCGATCGCGGGCGAGAGGATGTAGAGCGCGAACGGCACGTTCGCCAGGAGCTCGGGAACCGTGGTGACGACGTTGTGCACCTCGTAGCCGGAGCGGCCCGCCACGATCAGACCGCCGGAGAGCCCGTAGGCGATCAGGAACGTGAGCGTCACGAACTGGCGAGCGATCCGTGCGTCCGTCACCCCGCAACGATAGGGCCGGCACCGCAGGCGGACGCCGCTCGTCCAGGCGCGCGGGACGACGTCGGTGCGAGAGGCCAGGACGACAGCCGCACGTCGTCGTCGGGTGGGCGCGGCCGTCCGGTCGCTGCGCGGACGAGGTGCGGTCGGGACGGCGGGTCGTCGTCCGCCGTCAGCCCGCGACCGCCATGCGCGCGAGCGCCTGGGCGGCGCGCTCCGTGACGACCGCGAGCGACGCGCCGACGTGGTGGTGCAGGGCGGTGCGAGCCTCGGGGAGCCGGTCCGCGAGCACGAGCTCGAGGATCCGGACGTGCTCGTCGACGGTGCTGCGCACGCGCTCGTCCTCGACGAAGTCGTACCGCCGCACGGCGCGCACCTTCTCGTTGACCTCCACGAGCGCCTCGGTGATCCGCTCGTTCCCGGCCGCGCGGGACAGCGCCGTGTGGAAGCGCTCGTCGAGCAGCACGAAGCCGGGGTCCGGTCGGGGAGGGGCGGCGCGGAGCTCGACCCACCGCGCGAGCTCGGCGCGCAGCACGTCCGTGTCGTGGCGCAGCCCCGGGTTCTCGATGACGCGGTCGATCCCTCGGAGCTCGAGGGTCGCGCGCAGCTCGTCGAGGTCGCGCAGCTCGGCCAGGCTCGGCACGACGACGGCGTACCCGAAGTCGGTGCGCTCGACGAGGCCGTCGGACAGCAGGCGGGACAGCGCCTCGCGCACGGGGGTGCGTGAGACGCCGAACCGTCGGCCGAGCTTGGGCTCGGTGAGCCGTTCGCGGGGGTCGACGCGCCCGTCGAGGATCTCGCCCCGCAGGCGTGCGTACACGGCGTCGCGCAGCGAGGTGGTGGCCCGTTCCGACGCGGTGACGACGTCCGTGCGGGCGCCCGGGTCGTCGGCCCGGGTCCCGGTCCGTGCTCTCACCGTCCGCACGCGCCGTCCCGTCGGTCGCCGGTGGCCACCCACCGCCCCGCGAGCACGGTGCCTACACCGCCATCGCCGGTGGCCACCCACCGCCCCGCGAGCACGGTGCCTACACCGCCATCGCCGCGCGCACGCTGTGCTCGGCGGCCTCGCCGCCCGCGCCGCGGCTCGTCACGCGCCCGGACTGCAGGACGACGTAGTCGCGTGCCGCGCCGAGCGCGAACCCGACGTGCTGCTCGACGAGCAGCACGGACAGCCCGCCGGCGTCGGTGAGCGTGAGGATCGCGTCCTCGATCTCCGTGACGACGGACGGCTGGATGCCCTCGGTGGGCTCGTCGAGCACGAGCACGCGCGGGCCGGTGAGGAGGGCGCGCGCGATGGCGAGCTGCTGGCGCTGCCCGCCGGACAGGAGCCCGGCCCGACGGCCGAGCAGCCCGCGCAGGGCGGGGAACAGGTCGAGCGCCTCGTCGAGGCGGCGCGGCCCCTCGCGCGACGTGTCGGCGACGAGCTGGAGGTTCTCCCGCGCCGTGAGGTCGCCGAACGACTGCTGCCCCTGCGGCACGTACGCGAGACCGCGCCGCACGCGCTGGTGGGTCGGGAGGCGGGTGAGGTCCTCGCCGTCGAGCACGACGCTCCCCGACCGGGCCTTGAGCAGCCCGAGCGCGGTGCGCAGGAGCGTCGTCTTGCCGGCGCCGTTGTGCCCGAGCACGGCGGCGACGCCCCCGGCGGGCACGGTGACGTCGACGCCGTGGAGCACCATGGTCCGGCCGTAGCCGGCGTGCAGGCCCGTGAGCTCGAGCATCACGCCTCCTTCTCGTCGGTCGTCGGGGCCGACGACGTCGGCGCCGCACCCCGTCGTCGGGCACCGCGGGTCGCGCCCGCGCTGCCGAGGTAGACCTCCTGCACGCGCGGGTCGGCCTGGACCTCGGCGTAGGTGCCCTCGGCGAGCACCTGCCCGAGGTGCAGCACGGTCACCGAGGACGCGAACGCCCGCAGGAACTCCATGTCGTGCTCGACGACCACGACGGTCCGCTGGGCGCCGATGCGTCGCAGCAGCTCTCCGGTCTGCTCGCGCTCGGCCTGGCTCATGCCGGCGACGGGCTCGTCGAGGAGCAGCAGCCGCGCGTCCTGGACGAGCAGCATGCCGATCTCGAGCCACTGCTTCTGCCCGTGCGCGAGGATCCCCGCCTGGACGTCGCGCAGGTGGGCGAGCCCGACGGTCTCCAGCGCCTGCTCGACGGCCGCGGGGGTCGAGGACCGGCGGCGCAGCAGCGTGAGCGGGCCCCGGCCGGCGCCGGCCGCGATGTCGAGGTTCTGCAGCACGCTCAGCTCCTCGAAGACGCTCGCGGTCTGGAACGTGCGCCCGACGCCCGCCCGCGCGATGCGGTGCGTCTTCTTCCCGAGGAGCTCGACGCCCCCGAACTGCACCGAGCCGGACGCCGTGGCGAGACCGGTGATCGCGTCGACGATCGTCGTCTTGCCCGCGCCGTTGGGCCCGATGAGGAAGCGCAGGTCGCCCGCGGTGACGGTGAGGTCGACGCCCTGGACGGCGACGAACCCGTCGAACTCGACGCGCAGCCCCCGGACCTGGAGGTAGTCGTGGCGGAAGCGCGAGTCGTCGACGCCGAGGACGGCCTGCGCGGCCTCCAGGTCGAGGCCGTCGCCCGCGACGCCGGTCTCGAGGACGGCGGCGCCGAGCGCCTCCAGGTCGGCCGCCGCGTCCGCGGCGGGCTCGGTGGGTCGGGTGGTCATGCGGTCCTCCCGGTGGTCGCGGGGTCGTGGTCGACGGCGGTCGTCCCCGAGGTGGCCGACCCGCCCGCGGTGGTGCCGCCGCCCGGGCGACCGCCCTCCGAGGCGGCGTCGCCCGCCGGGGTGGGGCCGTCGTCGGGCACGGAGGTGCTGCGCGACCGGCGCCGTCGCGTGAACAGCTCGGCGAGGCCGCCGGGCAGGAACGCGACGACGAGGATGAACAGCGCGCCCTGCGCGTAGATCCAGCCGGACGGGAACGTCTCGGACAGGCTCGTCTGCGCCCAGCTCACGGCGACGGACCCGAGCACCGGCCCGAGCAGGGTGGCCCGGCCGCCGATCGCGACCCCGATGAGGAAGCCGATCGACGGCACGACCCCCACGTCGGCGGGCGAGACGATCCCGACGATCGGCACGAACAGCGCACCGCCCACGGCGGCCATGAAGGCGGCGACGGCGTACGCGACGACCTTGACCTTCGCGGGGTCGTAGCCGAGGAACCGCACGCGGTTCTCCTGGTCGCGCACGGCGACGAGCAGCTCGCCGAACCGCGACACCATGAGCTGGCGCGCGACCGCGACCATGGCGAGGAGGGCCCCGGCGGCGAGGAAGAAGAGCATCCGCTTGTTCACGGGGTCGGCGAGGTCGTACCCGAAGAACGAGCGGAACCCGTTGAGGCCGTTGGTGCCGCCCGTCGTCGCCTGCTGGCCGACGAGGAGGATCGCGAACGCGGCCGCGAGCGCCTGCGAGAGGATCGCGAAGTACGCGCCCCGCACGCGCCGCGTGAAGACGGCGAACCCGAGCAGCGCGGCGAGGCCCGCGGGTACGACCACGATGGCGAGGATCGTCACGACGGGCGACCGGAACGGCTCCCACCAGCCCGGGACCTCGCCCGAGCCGTAGAGCATCATGAAGTCCGGGACGCCGTCCGGCCCGGCGTCCGCGAGCTTGAGGTGCATCGCCATGAGGTACGCGCCGAGGCCGAAGAACACGCCCTGGCCGAGCGTGAGCATCCCGCCGCGGCCCCACGCGAGCCCGATGCCGACGGCGACCATGGCGAGGCACAGGAACTTCCCCAGCAGGCCGAGCCGGAACGTGGAGAGCGTCGCGGGCGCGACGGCGAACAGCAGGACCGCGGCGACGGCGAACCCGACGACGACGCGGGCGCGCGACGAGCGGTACAGGGCGGCGAGCCGCGACGGGCTCCCGGTCGTGACGGCGGTCATGCGAGGCTCCTCGTCCGGACCGACACGAGGCCCTGGGGTCGCACCTGGAGGAAGACGACGATGACGACGAACACGAGCACCTTGGCGATGCTCGCGGTCGTCGAGTACTCGAAGGTGGCCTGGAGCAGCCCGAGCGCGAACGCCGCGACGACCGTGCCCTTGATCTGCCCGATGCCGCCCGCCACGACGACGAGGAACGCGTCGACGACGTAGCTCGTCCCGAGCGTGGGCCCGATGGACCCGAGCAGGGTGAGCGCGACGCCCGCGATCCCCGCGAGACCCGAGCCGACGAAGAACGTGAGGCGGTCGGTCGCGCGGGTGGAGACCCCGCTCGCCTCGGCGAGGTCCCGGTTCTGCACGACGGCGCGGATCCGCCGCCCGAGCGGCGTCACCTTGAGAACGACGGCCAGCGCGACGACCGCGACGACGGCGAGCGCCAGGATGAACACGCGCGTCTTCGGGACGGCGAGGCCGAACAGGTCGACCGCGCCGCTCAGCCAGGCGGGGGCACGCACGTCGACGTTGGGGGCGCCGAACACGTCGCGCGCGACCTGCTGGAGCACGAGCGCGACGCCCCAGGTCACGAGCAGGGTGTCGAGCGGCCGCTTGTACATGCGGTGGATGAGCGTCGCCTCGAGCAGCAGGCCCAGCAGCCCGCCGACGAGGAACCCGAGCGGCAGCGACACGAGGAGCGAGAGCCCGGCGTTCCCGACGACCCCCTGCACGACGAACGCCGTGTAGGCGCCCGCCATCATGAACTCGCCGTGCGCCATGTTGATGACGCCCATCTGACCGAACGTGAGCGCCAGCCCGAGGGCGGCGAGGAGCAGGACCGAGCCGAGGCTCAGGCCCGCGAAGAGCTGCGAGAACAGCACGTCCATGGGCGTTCGTGCCTTCCGGTGGGTGCGGAGGAGGACGGGTGACGTGACCGCCGAGGTGGGGGGCGGGGGTGCGCGTGCCGGGTCGTGGCGGGTCTGGCCGAGGGAGACTCCGTAGTGAGCTTGCGAACGGAGGAGGATCCCGACCGAGAACACGGGAGCCCGCGAGGAACGAGCGGGCGGATGGTAGACCCGGCACGCGCACCCCCGGTCCCCGCCGGACTCAGCGGGTCGGGAGCGGCGGAGTCGTCAGGAGAGGCCCTCGGCCCAGTCGTATCCCTCGAGGTACGGGTCGGGCTCGATCGGCTCGCCCGAGCTCCACTCGGTGTAGATGAGGCCGTCGGGGCCGATCTTGCCGATCAGGGCGGTCTTCGCGACGTGGTGGTTGTCGCCGTCCACGGTGACGGACCCCTCCGGCGCGTCGAAGGTCACGCCGTCGGCGGCCTCCTGGACGTCGGCGACGTCGAACGACTCGGCCTTCTCGACCATGCCCTTCCACAGGTAGAGCGACGTGTACGCGGCCTCCATCGGGTCCGACGTCACGCGGTCGGCGCCGTACTTCGCCTGGAACGCCTCGACGAACGTGGTGTTCTCCGGGCTGTCGATGGTCTGGTAGTAGTTCCAGGCCGTGAGCTGGCCCTCGACGTTCTCGATGCCGACGCCGCCGACCTCCTCCTCGGCGATCGACACCGACACGACGGGCATCGTGTCCGGGCCGAGCCCGGCGTTCTTGTACTCCTTGAAGAACGCGACGTTGGAGTCGCCGTTGAGCGTGTTGAACACGGCGTCGGCCCCGGCGGACCTCACCTTGTTGACGATCGTGGAGAAGTCGGTGTGGCCGAGGGGCGCGTACTCCTCGCCGAGGACCTCGATGCCGTGGGCCTCCGCGTAGGCGTTGATGATCTTGTTCGCGGTGCGGGGGAAGACGTAGTCGGAGCCGACGAGGAAGATCGACGTGACGCCCTGCTCCTTGAGGTAGTCGAGCGCGGGGACGATCTGCTGGTTCGTCGTCGCGCCGGTGTAGAAGATGTTCGGCGACGACTCGAGGCCCTCGTACTGGACGGGGTAGAACAGCAGGGAGTCCTGCGCCTCGAAGACGGGGAGCATCGCCTTGCGCGACGCGGAGGTCCAGCCGCCGAACACCGCGGCGACGCAGTCGCTCGTGATGAGCTTCTCCGCCTTCTCCGCGAAGACGGTGGGCTCGGACTGGCCGTCCTCCTGGACGATCTCGAGCTGCTTGCCGAGCACGCCGCCGTCGGCGTTGATCTCCTCCGCCGCGAGGGCGAGCGAGTCCGCGACGGTCTGCTCGGAGATGGCCATCGTGCCCGAGAGCGAGTTGAGGAAGCCGATCTTGACGGTGTCGCCGGAGGTGTCGACGCAGCTCTCGGCGGCGCTGGTCGTGGAGCCCCCGCCCTCGCCGGCCTCCGTCCTCGCGCCGCACGCGGTGAGCGTGAGCGCGAGCGCGACGAGGGCGGCGGCCGGGGCGAGACGGGTCGTGGCGCGTGAAGGTGTCACGAGGGTCCTTTCAGCGGGTTCTCACAGCGGGGTTCTCGGCGGGTGCCGACGGCTGCCGGACGGGCGGCCGCTCCTCGCGGGCTCCGGGTACGGGCGCGTATACGGCCGTGCGCCCTGCGCGGTGCCCACGGTCGTCGACGCTAGTGACGGCGTGTTTCGGGCGTTCTGCCCGGGTTGTTAACGGGGCGTGTCAGGCAGTCACGATCCGGTCACGCCGGCCCGGGCGGTGCGACGCCCGGCGGCGCGCAGGCCCGCGCCCAGCACGCCGGCGGTCAGCGCGACGACGAGCGCGACGCCGACGAGCCCTGTGACGCCGACGAAGATCCCGCCGACCTCGCCGTAGTCCGCGAGGGGTGCGCCCGCGAACGCGTGGTCGCGTGCGGCGTCGGCGAACCCGACCGACTCGGCGGTCGCCTCGAGCCCGTCGGGCGTCGCCGCGGCGAACGACGACACGACGACGGCGGCGAGCAGCGCCCCGGTGCCGAGGGCGAGGACGGCGCGCCGCACCGCGGCGAGGGGGGCGGACGGCGCGAGCGCGGGGGCCCGGCGGTCCTCGACGGCCGCGACGCCCGGCGCGACGGCGAGCACGAGGCCGACGACACCGGCGGTGATGAGCGCCTCGCCGAGCCCGACGAGGAGGTGCACGCCGAGCATCTGGCCGACGAGCTCGCCGACCGGGACCGGCACGGTCCCGCCGACGGCGAAGAGGCCTGCGAACACCGCGGCGGACACCGGGACGCTCACGAGCGCGCCGGCGCCGGCGGCGGCCGCGGCGCCCCGGCCGCGCGTCGCGCGGAGCACCCCGCGCGTCACCGCCCAGCCGACGAGCGTCCCGACGACGGCCATGAGGAGCACGTTCGTGCCCAGGGCGGTGAGCCCGCCGTCGGCGAACACGAGCGCCTGCACGAGCAGCACGGCGGTCACGGACAGCACGCCGAGCCACGGCCCGACGAGCGCCGCCGCGAGCGCCCCGCCCATGAGGTGCCCGCTCGTGCCGGCGGCGACGGGGTAGTTGAGCATCTGCACGGCGAAGACGAACCCGGTCGTCGCGGCCGTGAGCGCGACGCGCCGGGGGGTGAGGTCCTCGCGTGCCCGGTACGCGGCGTACCCGACGGCGGCGAGGGACACGACGGCGGTGGTCGCCGACGTGGGGTCGTCGAGGAAGTGGTCGGGGACGTGCATGTCAGGCTCCTGTCGTCAGCAGTGCGGTGCGGTGGTCGGGGAGGCCGAGGTCGGGGAGGCCGCGCGTGGCGCGCACGGCCGCCGCCCAGGCGGTGACGACGCCGTCGGTGCCGGCGTCGTGGGTGCTCGCCCCCAGGTGGCGGACGACGGCGCCCGGACCGTCGAGGTCGAGCCGCAGGGGGCCGGACGGGGCGGCGGCGTGCGCCGCGGGCGGCCGGGCGCCTAGGCACAGCACCGAGTCGACGACGCGGGCGTCGCCGAGGATCCCGGGCAGCGCCCGGTCGTCGTCGAGGTCGAGGTCCTCGACGAAGAGCTCGCGCGCCTGCCGGGGCGTGCTCCCTGCATCTGGTGACTCCCGCGGGGCCCCGGTCTCGTCGGTGGCCCGGGTGCGCGAGCGCAGGCGCCCGCCCCGCTCGCCGGTCCGGCCGAGCACGAGCGTCTCGCGGAGCAGCGCGACGGCGCTCCTGCCGAGGCGCACGTCGGTGCGCCGGTCGACGTCGGCCCCGTCCGCGACGACGAACGGCAGCGCGTCCCAGACGAGGAGACCGTCGTCGTCGACCCGGACGGCGATGTCCCAGGACGCGGACCGGCCGCGCCCGGCGTACGCGACGGTGCCCGACACCTCGACGAGCTCGACCTCGACGCCGTGCCCGACTTGCACCTCGACCCGGACGCGGTCGCCGCCCAGGAGCAGCGCGCGCGTCGCGACGAGCGCGACGCGCACCGTCGTGGGGCTCGCGGACAGCACGCGCGGGCTCAGCGCGCCGGGGCGCAGGTCGCAGCGCACGCGGCCGCCCTCGCGGTACGCCCCGACGCGCGTCACGTCGTCCACGTGCGGCCCGTCGCCCGGGGTCAGCCGCGCCCGGGCGCGGTCACCGGCTCCGCGGCTGCGGCGTCGTGCACGTGGGCGGGGGAGCGGTCGTCGTGGGCGGGCGAGTGGTCGTGCGGGGCGTCGCCCTCACCGTGGGTGTGGAGGAACCCGCCGCCGTCCTCGTCGGCGTGGAAGTGGGGCGCCATCGGGCCCGGGTCCTGCGGCACGTGCGCACCGGCCCGGTGCGCCGCGAGCAGCGTCTGCACCCACGTCGTGAGCGTGTCGATCGACTCGCGGTTGAGGCGCGAGAGCGCGAGCACGGGGGCGCCGTCGCGCGCGGCCGTCGCGTCGAGGACCATGCGCGGGACGTCCACCCCCACGTACGGCGCGAGGTCGGTCTTGTTGACGACGAGCAGGTCCGCCCGGGCGATCCCCGGTCCGCCCTTGCGCGCGACGTCGCCGCCCCCGGCGACGTCGAGCACGAAGATCTGCGCGTCGACGAGCGCGGGCGAGAAGGTGGCGGTGAGGTTGTCGCCGCCGGACTCGACGAGCACGACGTCGAGCGGCGCGAAGTCCTCCTCGAGGTCCTCGACGGCGAGGAGGTTGGCGGTGACGTCGTCGCGGATCGCGGTGTGCGGGCACGCGCCGGTCTCGACCGCGCGGATGCGCTCGGGGTCGAGCACGCCCGCGGAGCGCAGGAACCGCGCGTCCTCGTCCGTGTAGATGTCGTTGGTGACGACCCCGAGGCGCAGCACCTCGGACAGCTCGCGGCACAGGAGCGCGATGAGCGAGCTCTTGCCGGTGCCGACGGGGCCGGCGACGCCGAGGCGCAGCGAGCGGGTCGTGGGGGTCGTGGCGGTCGGAGCGTCGGGCAGGTTCTCAGGCACTGAACAGCCTCTCGGTGGTGCGGGCGTGGGTCTCGGCCCACTGCTCGACGAGCGGTGCGCCGTGCGCGGGGATCGCGCGGGGGTCGGTCAGGGGGGCGACGTCGTGGGCGAGCGCGTCGATCGCGGCCTGCGACGCGACGACCCAGCCCGTCGCGACGACCGGGTCGACGGGCTCGAGCTTCAGCGTGGCCGCGGCGACGGTCTGCACGTCCTCGTACCCGACGAGGCGCGCGACCTGCAGCGCGGACAGCCCCGCGCAGGCGGCCGTCACCCCGAGCACCAGGGGGCGCGGGGGCTGCGGCGCCCGGCGGCCCGACGGCGGTCGGTCGCCCGGACCGCCGCGTCCCTCGTCCGCGGGGCGCGCGGCGGCGACGAGCGCCGCCGCCGCGTCGAGCGCGGCGACCGCGGGGTGCCCCGCCCACAGGCGGCGCAGGAGCCGGAGGTAGCCCCGGCCGAGCCGCTGCGACGTCTCGCGGAGCGCGGGCGACGGCGTCCGCGCCGCCCACGCGACCCAGGTGTCGGCGAGGGCGACCGCGACGGGCGGGAGGTCGTCGTCGGGCGTGAGCGCCGCGTGCCGCGCGACGACCGCGGTCGCGGCCTCGGTGCGCGTGACGGTGGCCAGGCGGGCGCGCACGTAGTCGGGGACGCGCGCGGCGGGCATCCCGGCGCGCAGCGCGGGCTCGAGGCCCGCGGACTGCGTGTGGCCGCCGGTCGGCAGCCGCGCGTCGGCGAGGAGCGCGAGCATGAGCTCGGCGCGCCCGTCGGCGTCGTGGCGGGGGAGGCCGTCCATGTCAGAACAGCGAGTAGAGCTGCGCGAGGGGCAGCCGGTCGGCGGGGGCGGGCACGACGAGCTCGCCGTCGACCTCGATCGCGAACGACTCGGGGTCGATGTCGATCCGGGGCAGGTAGTCGTTGTTCCGCATCTGGGCCTTCCCGACGTCGCGCGTCCCGGCCACGGGCAGGAGCGTCCGGGCGAGGCCGAGCCGTTCCGCGAGGCCGTCGTCGAGCGCGGCGGGCGACACGAAGGACACGGACACGTCGGCCCCGATCGCGTCGGCGAGCGCGGGCCGCATGAGCACGGGCTGCGGCGACGGGATGGACGCGTTGGGGTCGCCGAGCGCGCCCCACACGAGCGCCCCGCCCTTCATGACGACGCTCGGCCGCACGCCGAACAGCTTCGGCTCCCACAGCACCAGGTCGGCGAGCTTGCCGGGCTCGACGGACCCGACGTGCGCGTCGATCCCGTGCGCGACGGCCGGGTTGATCGTGTACTTCGCGACGTAGCGCCGGGCACGCAGGTTGTCGGCCGGCAGGACGGGCCCGGGGGCGCCGCCGGGGATCGGGCCGCGCCGCGCCTTCATGACGTGCGCCACCTGCCACGTCCGCGTCACGACCTCGCCGATGCGCCCCATGGCCTGGGCGTCGGACGACGTGATGGAGATGGCGCCGAGGTCGTGCAGCACGTCCTCGGCGGCGATCGTGGTCCCGCGGATGCGCGACTCGGCGAACGCGAGGTCCTCCGCCACCTGCGGGTTGAGGTGGTGGCACACCATGAGCATGTCCAGGTGCTCGGCGACGGTGTTCACCGTGTGGGGGAGGGTCGGGTTCGTCGAGCCAGGGATGACGTTCGGGTGGCTCGCGACGGTGAGGATGTCGGGCGCGTGCCCGCCGCCCGCGCCCTCCGCGTGGAAGGCATGGATCGAGCGGCCGCCGATCGCCCGGAGCGTCGACTCGACGAACCCCGCCTCGTTGAGCGAGTCGGAGTGGAGCGCGACCTGCAGGCCCCAGTCGTCGGCCGCCCGGAGCGCGGCGTCGATCGCCGCGGGTGTCGACCCCCAGTCCTCGTGCACCTTGTAGCCGCCCGCGCCGGCCATCGCCTGCTCGCGCAGGCCCTCGGCGCTCACGGTGTTCCCCTTGCCGAGCAGCAGCACGTTCACGGGGAGCCGGTCGAGCGAGCGGTGGATCGCCTCCAGGTGCCAGGCGCCGGGCGTGACCGTCGTGGCCTTCGTTCCCTCGCTCGGGCCGGTGCCGCCGCCCGCGACCGTCGTGATGCCCGTGGCGAGCGCCTCGACGACCTGCGACGGCGAGATGAGGTGCACGTGCGAGTCGATGCCGCCCGCGGTGAGGATCCGGCCCTCGCCGCTCACGACGTCCGTGCTCGGGCCGATGTGGAGGTCGGGGTGCACGCCGTCCGCGACGTCGGGGTTGCCCGCGCGGCCGAGCGCGACGATCCGCCCGTCGCGGATCCCCACGTCCGTCTTCACGACGCCCCACCAGTCCAGCACGACGGCGTTGGTGATCACCGTGTCGAGCGCGCCCTCGGCGCGGGTCGTCGTGCCCTGGGCCATCGACTCGCGGATCGACTTCCCGCCGCCGAACACGACCTCCTCGCCCCCGAAGGTGCGGTCCTCCTCGACCTCGATCCACAGGTCCGTGTCGCCGAGGCGCACCTGGTCGCCCGTCGTCGGGCCGTAGAGCGCGACGTAGCGCTCGCGGGAGATCGCGACCATGCGTCAGTCCTCCTCGGGTGCGGTGGGGTCCAGGGCGCCGCCGTCGGGCTTGCCGCGCTGGAGACCGGGGACGCGTCGTCGGCCGCGCAGCGCGACGGCGTGGACCTCGGCGGACGCGCCGGGCTCGAACCGCCGCGACGTGCCGGACGGCACGTCCAGCCGGAAGCCGTGCGCCGCCGCGCGGTCGAGGTCGAGCGCCGCGTTGGCGTCGGGCAGGTGGAGGTGCGAGCCGATCTGCACGGGCCGGTCGCCCGTGTTCGTCACGACGAGGGTCACGCGCTCGTCGTCCGAGCGGTCGGCGTTGAGGACGAGCGGCACGTCCTCCGCGCCCTCCCAGAGCCGGATCGCGCCCGGTCCCGAGGTGCTGATGCCTGCCATGCCTCGCCGTCCTCTCGTCGTGCGTCGCGTCGCCGGGAGCGGCTCAGGCGATGGGCTGGTGGATGGTGACGAGCTTGCGCCCGTCGGGGAACGTCGCCTCGACCTGGACGTCGGGCAGCATCTCCGCGACGCCCTCCATCACCTCGTCGCGACCCAGCACGGCGCGCCCGGAGACCATGAGCTCTTCCACGGCGGCCCCCTCGCGGGCCCGCTCGATCACCCACGTCGTCAGGAGGGCGACCGTCTCCGGGTAGTTGAGCAGGACGCCGCGCTCGCGCCGGTCGCGGGCGACCATGCCGGCGACGGCGAGCAGCAGCTTCTCGGTGTCGGCGGGCGTCAGGTGCATGGCGGCGATCCTGTCGCGCCCGCGTTTCGGGCGTGTATACCCCGCGTTATACGTTCGTGTACCCGCTGCGCGGCCCGTCGTCCGCCACGCCTCCGCGGTCGTGCGCCGGCTCCGGGCGAGCCGTTGACCCCTGCTCGACCGAGGGCTACTCTCTCCGCCCCCATTCGGAAAGTTCGGCCGAAATTTCGGGGCCGCGACACGAAGGAGTGCCTGATGGATGGATCGACCGACCGCGCGTGCGAGACGACGCGGCGCCGACGCAGGGCGACGGGCCTCGTCGCCGGTGGGCTCGCCGGCGGGCTGGCGCTCGCGGCGGGACTCGCCGTCCCGGCCGCGGCCGAGAGCGTCCCGGCCGCCGCCGAGGGCGCCCCGCGCACGGCGAGCGTCCCGGCGACGGTGACGCCCGCCGTCGGGCAGCCCGCCCTGACGGGCGCGCAGCGCGCGACGCTGGAGACGTACCTGGAGGACACGTACACCTCGCTGGAGGCCATGACCGACGAGGAGACCGGCCTGCCCGCGGACAACATCGAGGGCGACCTGGACCCGGCGTCGAGCAGCGCGTACACGTCGCCGACGAACATCGGCGGCTGGCTGTGGTCCACCGTCGTGGCGCGCGACCTGGGCCTGGTCGACGAGGCCGAGGCGCGCGACCGCCTCGCGACGACGATCGACACGGTCGCGTCCCTCGACCGGCACGACGCGAGCGGCATGTTCTACAACTGGTACGACCCGGCGACGGGCGACCGGGTGGAGACGTGGCCGGACGACGGCAACCCGGTGCACCAGTTCCTCAGCTCGGTGGACAACGGCTGGCTGGCCGCGGGCCTGCGCGTCGTCGCGGAGGCGGAGCCGAGCCTCGCGGAGGAGGCGCTGGCCGTCTACGACGGCATGCACTTCGGCGCGTTCTACAACGCGGAGGCGCGCCCGGACCTCGGCGTCGGGCTGCTGCGCGGCGGGTTCTGGGACGAGGAGCCGCCCGGGTGCTCGGTCGCCGGGGACTACCTCGGCACGGGCACCGACGTCTACTACACGTGCCACAACTACGACACGACGGTCTCGGAGACGCGCATCGCGACCTACCTCGGCATCGCCGAGGGCGAGGTGCCGCCGGAGGCCTACTACGCGAGCTACCGGACGTTCCCGGACACGTGCGACTGGTCGTGGCAGGAGCAGAAGCCGATCGGCGAGACGCGCGAGCACCTCGGCGTCCCGGTGTTCGAGGGGGCGTACCGCTACCGCGACCTCGCGGTCGTGCCGGGCTGGGGCGGCTCGATGTTCGAGGCGCTCATGCCGGACATGCTCGTCCCCGAGGCGGAGTGGGGCCCGACGTCGTGGGGCGTCAACCACCCGCTCGTGGTGCGCGCGCACAAGGAGCACGGCCTCGACGAGGCCGGGTACGGAGCCTGGGGCTTCTCGCCCGCGAGCAACCCCTTCGGCGGCTACGCGGAGTACGGCGTCGACGCGATCGGCCTGCGCTCCGACGGCTACCTGTCCGACGGCGAGACCGACGTCGACCTCGGGTTCGAGGGCTGCCGCGAGGCCACGAACCCGGCGCCGGAGTTCGGTGACGGCGTCGTGACGCCGCACGCGTCGTTCCTCGGGCTCGCGTACGACACCGAGGGCGTGCTCGACAACCTGGCCCACCTCGCGGACGACCTCGACGCGTACGGGCCGGGCGGGTTCTACGACTCGGTCGCGGTCCGCTCGGGCACGGTCGCCGAGCGCTACCTGTCGCTCGACCAGGCGATGATCGTCGCCGCGATCGGCAACGTCCTCGACGACTCGCGCCTCAAGGACTACTTCGTCGACGACCGGCTCGAGCAGGCGCTGCGCCCGCTCATGGAGGCGGAGACGTTCTCGGCCGTCGCCGACCTCACGCCCGGCGTGGGCGCCGACGTCGAGGTCGAGGCGCGCTGCCTCGGCAACCGGGCGGCCGTCGCGGTGCGCGCCACCAGCACGTCCGACGGCCGCACGACCGTCGAGCTCGCCACCCCGTACGGGACGCGGTCGTACGACGACGTCGCCCCGCACCGCAGCACCTACCGGGCGTTCTCGGCGCGCACGGCGGAGATCCCGTCGGGCACCGCGACCGTGACGGTGACGTCCGACGACGGCGCGACCGTCCAGGAGCTGCCGTACCGCTACGCGGGCGTCTCCTGCGGCTGACCCCACGCACCGCGGCCGACCGCCGTGCCGCGCGCGTCAGGCGCGCGGCGCGGCGGTCGACGCGCGCACGACGAGGCTCGTCGCGAGCTCCGTGCGCAGGGTGCGGCCGCTCGCGCTGCGTGCCCGGTGCACGAGCGCGACGGCCGAGGCGCCCATCTCGACGAGCGGCTGGCGCACCGTGGTGAGCGGAGGGTCGGTCCAGGGCGCGACGGGCAGGTCGTCGAACCCGACGAGCGAGACGTCGTCCGGCACGGAGCGACCCGCCTCGCGCAGCGCCCGCAGCGCGCCGAGCGCGGTGTCGTCGCTGCACGCGAAGATCGCCGTCGGGGCGTCGTCGAGGGTGAGTAGCCGCTGCGTCTCCTCGTAGCCCGCGGCGACCCCGTAGGTGCTCAGGCGCACGAGGTCGTCGTCGACGGGCACGTCCGCCTGGATGAGCGCGGCGCGGTAGCCCGCGAGGCGGGCGAGCGCGTTGTCCTGCTCGGGGACGCCCGTGATCGTCGCGATCCGTCGGTGCCCCAGGGCGAGCAGGTGCGCCGTCGCCTCGAGCGCGCCCTGGAAGTTGGCCGCCCCGACGCTGAGCACGTCCTCGGGCGGACGGCGGCGCGGGTCGACGACGACGAGCGGCACCCCGGCCGTGGCGAGCGCGGCGCGCGCCTCGGCGTCGGGCACGGCGACGACGCTCACGAGACCGTCCGTGCCCCGGGCGAGCGCGTGCCGGACCCAGGCGCCGCAGTCGTCGGGGTCCAGCTCGACGGACAGCACCACGTCGAGCCCGAGGCGCCGCGCCTCCGCGACCGCCCCGCGCACGACCGCCTCGGACCACGGGCCCTCGAAGTCGACGATCCGGACGTCGACGAGCCCCGTCCGCCGGGACGTGGGGGGCCGGATCTCGTAGCCGTGCCGCCGCAGGACGCCCGCGACCCGTTCGCGCGTCGCCGCCGAGACGTCCGGGCGCGCGTTGAGCACCTTCGACACCGTGGGGACGGACACCCCGGCGTCGGCCGCGACCCGGGCGAGGGGGACGCCCTGCCGACCCGGCCGCGACGCTGCCATCCGAGCCCTCCGTCCGTCGTGCGACCCGCGGCCGGTCCGGCCGGGGGAGCATGCCCCGACTCCGGATGGTAGCGAGGCCCCGGGTCGCGGCCGGGCCTGGCACGGACGACGACGGCCCGGCCGGGACCGCGAGGTCCGGACCGGGCCGCCGTGCGTGCGGTCAGTCGTCGAGCGAGACGGTCCCGCGGGCGACGCCGCCGAGCCAGCCGAGGCTGGGCTTGGGCGTGCGCTCGAAGGTCTCCGGGTCCCACGCGACGAGCCCGAACGTCGGGGCGAACGAGCCCCACTCGTAGTTGTCGAGCAGCGACCAGTGCAGGTAGCCGAGCAGCGGGAGGCCCGCCTCCATCTCGGCGTGCAGCGCGCGCAGGGCGTCGCGCGTGTAGTCGATGCGGCGCGCGTCGTCCGCCGTCGCGATGCCGTTCTCCGAGACGAGGACCGGCAGGCCGGTGATCTCGTGCCCGAGGCGCGCGGCCTCCGCGATGGCGGCCGGGTAGTACTCCCACCCGGTGAGCGTCTTCTCGGAGTCCTCCGGGGCGGGCAGCGGCCCGTCCACGGTGATCCGCGTGCGCGTGTAGGCCTGGACGGCGACGAAGTCGTCGCCGCGCGAGGCCTCGAGGAAGACGGTCTCGCGCGGGTAGGCGTACTCGCGCAGGACCTCCTCGGCGCCGGGGTCGGCGAAGAACTGCTGCGGCGCGACGGACCACCCGACGGGCACCCCGACGGTCCGCACGAGCTCCACGGCCCGGCGGTGCGCGGCGATGAGGTGCTCGGTCGCGACCGGGTCGGGCGCGTGCATCGTGCCCGCCTGGAGCTGCTCGGTGCCCTTGGCGGCCGTGATCATCATCGCGAGGATGTTCGGCTCGTTGATGGTGAACACGTGCGACGCGCGGTCGAGCAGCGGCAGCACGTGCTCGACGTACCGTGCGAACCGCTCGACGGACCGCGGGTCGGTCCAGCCGCCGTCCTCCGTGAACCAGCGCGGCGACGTGAAGTGGTGCAGCGTGACGAGCGGCGTGACCCCGTGCTCGAGGCAGCAGTCGATCATGCGGCGGTAGTGGTCGACCTCGGCCCGCGAGAAGCGGCCCTCGGCCGGCTCGATGCGCGCCCACTCGATCGAGAACCGGTACGAGGTGAGCCCGGACTCGGCCAGCAGCCGGATGTCGTCGGCGTACCGGTGGTAGGAGTCGGCGGCGTCGCCCGACGGCTCGGCGAGGGTCGAGGCCGGGTCGACCTCGCGCGCCCACCAGTCGCTGTTGACGTTGTTGCCCTCGATCTGGTGGGCCGCCGTGGCGGCGCCCCAGACGAAGGACTCGGGGAAGGTGATCGACACAGGCACTCCTCGTCGGTCGCCGGTCACTTGATGCCGGTCATGGCGATGCCCTGCACGAAGTAGCGCTGCAGGAACAGGAACAGGATGAGGATCGGCGTCACGACGAGCACGGACCCGGCCATGAGCAGGCCGTAGTAGGTGCCGTTCGAGCCGACCGAGTACAGCGAGAGCGCGACGGGGAGGGTGTACATGTTCTCCGTCTGCGCGACGACCAGGGGCCACAGGAAGTTGTTCCACGACCCGAGGAACGTGAGGATGCTCAGCGTCGCGAGCGGCGGCCCGCACTGGGGGAGCACGATCCGGAAGAAGACCCGGAACTCGCCCGCGCCGTCGATCCGGGCGGCCTCGATGAGCGCGTCCGGGATGCCGAGCATGAACTGCCGCATGAGGAACACGCCGAGCGGGCCGGCGAGGAACGGCAGGATGAGCGCCGGGTAGGTGTTGACGAGGCCCATGTTGGACACGAGCACGAACATCGGCACGAGCGTGACGACGCCCGGGACCATGAGCGTGAGCATGACGAGCGCGAACAGCACCTTCTTGCCGGGGAACTGCATCTTCGCGAGGGCGTAGCCCACCATCGAGCAGAAGACGATGTTGCCGAGCACGACGACGACGGCGACGACGATCGAGTTGGTGAAGTACTGCCCGTAGTTGAGCTGGGACAGCCACCGCTCGTAGTTGTCGAGCGTCGGGTTCTCGGGCCACCAGGTGATGGGCCGCTGCAGGAGCTCGCCCTGCGTCTTGAAGCTGCCGAGCGCCATCCAGATGAACGGCATGAGCGTCAGGAGCAGCCCGACGACGAGCGCGGTGTACGTGGCGCCGCGCGACCAGCGGACCGGGCGTCGCGGCCGACGGCGCGGCGCGTCCTGGGGGGCCGACGTCGCGGAGGGGGTCCGCGAGGACGTGACGGTCATGTCAATCCTCCTTCGACCGCAGCAGGCGGAACTGGACGGCGGCGAGGGCGGCGATCAGCGCGAAGAGCACGTACGCGGCTGCGGAGGCGAACGCGTAGTTGCCGTACCCGAACTGGTTGTAGACGTAGTAGCTGATGGTCAGCGTCGAGTTGACCGGGCCGCCCTTGGTCATGACGAAGGGCTCCTCGAACACCTGGAGGAAGCCGACCGACAGCAGCACCGCGCCGAGCAGCAGCGTCGGGCGCATCAGCGGGACCGTGATGGAGCGGAAGCGGCGCCACGAGCCCGCGCCGTCGACCTCGGCCGCCTCGTAGACGTCGCGCGGGATCGCCTGCAGGCCGGCCAGGAAGATGATCATGAGCGTGCCCATGTTGCGCCACGCGGCCATGAGGATGATCGACGGCATCGCCCACGTGCTGTCGTTGAGCCAGTCGGGACCGTCGATCCCGACCCAGCCGAGCACGGTGTTCACGAGGCCCGAGTCCTGGAGGATGAACCGCCAGACGACCGCCACGGCGACGATCGACGTCACGACAGGCGTGTAGAAGCCGACGCGGAAGACGCTGCGGAACTTCTCGATGCCCGAGTTGAGCGCGACGGCCAGGGCGAGGCCGAGCACCATCGTCAGCGGGATGCCGACGAGGACGAAGTAGAAGGTGTTGACCAGCGCCTTGCGGAACAGCTCGTCCTGGAAGACGCCGGTGAAGTTCTCGATCCCGACGAAGTTCACCGCGAACGGGGTCTTGATGTCACGGATCGTGAGGTCCGAGAACGACATCCCGAACGAGGCGAGCAGCGGCCCCAGCATGAAGACCGTGAAGACCGCGACGAACGGGAGCGCGAACAGCCAGGCGACGAGCGCTTGCCGTCGCCGGTGGACGGCGCCGGCCGTACGCCGGCGCCGTCCCTCGGTGGTGGTGGTCATGACTGACGGGCCCTGTTACCAGCCGAGCCCGAGCGTGTCGGCCTTGGCCTGGATGGCCTTCGCCGCGTCCTCGGAGGACACCTGACCGTTCGCGACCTTCTCGGCCTCGGTCTCGATGGTGGCCGAGAGCTCGTCCCAGCTCGGGACGGTCGGCGGGGCGATCGTGTTCTCGAGCTGCTCCTGGAGCACCTGGGTGCGGGCGTTCGCGGTGAGCGCCTCGTAGTCCCACGCGCTGTTCAGCGCGGGCAGGTCGCTCGTCGCGTCGAACCACGCCTGCTGCGTCTCGGGCTCGGAGAGCCAGCGGATCAGCTTCCAGGCGCCGTCGGCGTTCTTGGCCTCGGCGAAGACGCCGAGGTGCGCGCCGCCGATGTAGGAGTCGTTGTTGGCGGAGCCGGCGGGCACGGGCACGGTGGCCACGTTCTGCTCGACCCAGTCCTCGCCCTGGAGGTCGGCGAGCACGTTGACCATCCACGGGCCGGAGATGAACGCCGGGTCGGAGCCGTCGACGAACGCGCTGTTCTGCGAGTCGCCGTAGCCGGACAGCGGCGACAGGCCCTCGGTGAAGAAGGACGCGTAGTAGTCGAGCGCGTCGACCATGGCCTGGTTGTCGAGGTCGAACCCGTCGCCGGCCTCGTTGAGGACGGAGCCGCCGGCCTGCGAGTAGAACGGCAGGATGACCTGCGTCGAGTCCTCGGCGTCGCCCATCGGGAGCTGGAGGCCGTAGGTCGAGCCGTTGGCCTTCATGGCCTCCGCGAACGCGGTGAGCTCCTCCCAGCTGGTGGGAGCCTCGACGCCCGCGGCCTTGGCGAGGTCGGAGCGGTAGTACAGGACGCGCGTCTCGACGTACCACGGCACGCCGTACGCGACGCCGTCGGCGACGGTCGAGGCGGCGGCGCCCTCGACGAAGTCGTCGTTGTCGACGAGGCCCTCGGGGACGGGGGCGAGGCCGCCGGTCGCGACCATCGTCGGCATGAAGGACGAGCCGATCATGATCGCGTCGGGCACGGTGCCCGCGGCGACGGCGGTCTGGAACTTCGTCATGACGTCGGCCCACGGGATCGTGGTGACCTCGACGTTCGCGTCGGGGTTCTCCTCCGTGAAGCCCTGGACGAAGTCGGGCAGCTTCTCGCCCTCCTCACCCATCGCCCAGATCGTGATGTCACCCTCCGCGGGCGCGTCGTCCACCGTCGTGGTGGAGCCGGCGCTGGTCTCACCACCCGTGGAGTCGTCGTCCGCGCGACCGCACGCGGTCAGGGCCAGGAGTCCGACGACGCCGATGGCGACCGCCTTGCGTCCGAGCTTCATGAGCAATCCTCCTCATCGAGCAGTCGGCTCGTCCGTGTGAGCCGCTGTGGAAACTACCTTAGCGTGCGCTCGGTTAGTATTTTCAACCGGGGCGTCCAGGCCGTACCGTTGGCGCCGACAGACCTGCCGAAGGAGACGGTGATGAACGAGAGCGACCCCGCAGGTGGCGGCGCCACGACGGGGACGGCCGGGGGCCCGAGGACGACGACCGCGACGGGCGCTCGCGGCACGACGGCGGCCGGCCTCCCCGACCGCCGCATCGTCCGCGGCGAGCAGCGCCGCCGCGAGATCCTCCGCACGGCGGTCGAGGTGTTCGGCGAGCAGGGCTTCCGCGGGAGCTCGCTGCGCGAGATCGCGGCCCGCGTCGGGATCTCCGAGGCCGGGCTGCTGCACCACTTCGGCAGCAAGGCCGGCCTCCTCACGGCGACCCTGGAGGAGCGCGACCGGCGCGACCGGGTGCGCCGCGGCGAGGACGAGGCCGCCGGCGCCGACCTGCTGACGACCATCCGCGACCAGGTGCGCCGCAACGCCGAGACGCCCGGCCTCGTGTCCCTCCACGTGGTGGTCGCCGCCGAGGCGACCGACGCGACCCACCCCGCGCACGACGTCGTCCGCGACCGCTACCGCGCGCTGCGCCACCAGGACGACACCCGCTTCCAGGACGCCGTCGCCCGGGGCGAGCTGCGCCCCGAGGTCGACCCGGCCGCGATCGGCCAGCTCTTCTCCGCCGTCATGGACGGCCTGCAGCTCCAGTGGCTGCTCGACCCCGACAACGTCGACATGGTCGCCCTCTTCGACCAGTTCCTCGCGCTGCTGCGCCCCGACGGCACGTCGCCCGCAGCACCCGAGCCCCGCACCACCGAGCAGGAGACCGCGTGACCCTCACCGCGACCGAGACCCCCGCCCGCGCCACGCTCACCTCGGGCGGCCTGACCGTCGAGCTCACCGGCGGCGGCGACGTGCGCGCCGTCAGCACGGACGGCCTGCTCGTGAACCAGTACCTGCCGGGCGAGCACGACCGCATGCCCGGCGGCATCCTGCTGCGCGCCACGCGCCCCGACGGCACGGTCGAGGTCGCGCGCCTCACCGGCTCGGCCCCCGCCGTGACGGCGGTCGAGGTCGGCGCCGACCGCGTCGTGTGGTCGGGCGCCGCGCTCGGGCTCGCCACGCGCGTCGCGCTCACGCTCGACGGGCGCACGCTCGTCTGGCGCGTCGACCTCACGGCCGGCCCCGCGACGGACGCCGGGACGCGCTACGACGTCGTGCACGCGCAGGACCTCGCGCTCGCGCCGCCCGCCGCGGCGCTGTCGAGCGAGCCGTACGTGTGCCAGTACCTGCTGCACCGCGCGCTCGAGCACCCCGACGCCGGGACCGTGCTCGTCAGCCGGCAGACCATGTCCGCGCAGCCGCGCCTCCCGCTCGCAGTCGCGTTCCTCGTCGAGGGTGCCGTCGCGCACCTCACGGACTCTCTCCAGGTCTTCACCGCGCGCTCGCGGCGCGACGGGCTGCCGCACGGCCTGCTCGGGCCCGTGCAGCCGGGCGTGCTCCAGTACGAGTACGCGATGCCGACGCTCGTCTCGCGCCCGCTCGACCTCTCGACCGGGACGGCGCGCGTGCACGCCGTGACCGTGGTCGACGCCGACGCGCCCGGGCCGCTCGCGGCCCACCTCGACGAGGTGTCCGGCTGGGCCGCCGCCGCGGTCGCCGCCGCGGCCACCGACCGCCCGACCGCGCGCTTCACGCCCTCCGCCTCCGCGCTGCGCGACGCGCCGCTCCTCGCGGGCGACGAGCTCGACGAGGCCGGGCTGCTCGCCGCCGTCGGCCTCGCTCCCGACGACGTGCTCCTGCCCGAGCGCGACGCCGACGGCACGCTCCTGTCGTTCTTCACCGCGACGGGGACGCACGTCGTCGACGCGCGCAAGGACACCGTGACCGAGCGCTCGCACGGGCACGTGCTCAAGGCGGGCGACGACGTGCTGCCCACGGACGACGTCCTCTCCACGACGGCGTTCGCGCCCGGCGTCTTCGCGTCGCACGTCGTGCTCGGCAACACCACGGCGAACCGCCTCGCGACCGTGCACCGCCACCACCTCAACCTCCTGCGCAGCAGCGGCCTGCGCGTGCTCGTCGACGACGGCCGCGGGCCCCGGCTCCTCGGCCTGCCGTCCGCGCTCGTGCTCGACGTCGGCGGCGTCCGCTGGCTCTACGAGACGCCGCTCGGGCGGGTCGACGTGCGGACCGTCGCGCACGACCGCGAGAACCGCATCGACGTCGCCGTGCGCTGCGAGCGCCCGCTGCACGTCACCGCGACCCTCGAGCTCGAGGACGAGGCCGGCGGCTGGCTCGCCGAGCACGTCCCCGCGGCCCCGGGCGACGCCGTCGTGGTGCGGCCCGTGCCGGGCGGCGACGTCGACGCGCACTACCCGGACCTGCGGTACGCCCTGGCGTCGTCCGCGCGGCTGGTCGTCGAGGAGGACGGTTCGGAGACCGGCGCCGGGGGCGCCGCGTCCGGCACGACCCGCCGCCTGACGAGCACGACCGGCACCGGGTCGCTCACGCTCGCCCTCACCGGCTCGCTGCGCGGGGCGGATGCCGCGCTCGGGCTCCTCGCGGGTGCGCACGACCCCCTGGCGGACGTCGACGCGACCCTCGCGCGCCACGTCGAGACCGTCCGTGGCGTCGTGCGGGGGCTGCGGTTCGCGCCGCACGCGACGGTCGAGACGCAGGAGCTCGACCTCCTCGTGCCCTGGTACGCGCACGACGCGCTGATCCACTTCCTCGTGCCGCACGGCCTGGAGCAGTACTCGGGCGCGGCGTGGGGCACGCGCGACGTGTGCCAGGGCCCGTTCGAGCTCGCGCTCGCGGGCGGGCGCCACGACGTCGCGCGCGAGATCGTGCTGCGCGTCCTGGCCCACCAGCACACGTGGGGCGAGTTCCCGCAGTGGTTCATGTTCGACGCCTACGCGGAGCGGTACAACGACTCCTCGCACGGCGACGTCGTCGTGTGGCCGCTGTTCGCGCTCGCCCAGTACCTGGAGGCGAGCGGCGACCTCGCCGTGCTCGACGAGCACGTCCCGTTCTGGGACCACGAGCAGCGCCGCCCGGCCGCCTCGGGGCCCGACGCCGCGGCGACGGTCCGCGACCACGTGGCCCGCCTGCTCGACCACCTCGACCGCGACCGCCTGCCCGGCACCGCGCTGCCGGCCTACGGCGAGGGCGACTGGGACGACACCCTCCAGCCCGCCGACCCGCGGATGCGCACCGACCTGGCGTCGACGTGGACCTCCGCGCTGCTCGTGCAGGCCGCGGAGCTGCTCGCCCGCACGACCGCCGGCCGAGACGACCTCGCCGCGCTCTCCGGGCGCGCCGGCACGCTCGCGGCGGAGGTCCGCGCGGACCTGCGCGAGCGCGCCCTCGTGGACGGCGTCCTCGCCGGGTACGTGCGCCACGGCACCGACGGCGACGAGCTCGTCATCCACCCGTCGGACACCGTCTCCGGGATGCGGTACCGCCTCATCCCCATGACGCAGTCGATCATCGCGGGCATCCTCACGCCCGAGGAGGCCGCGGACCACGAGCGCCTCGTGCTGGAGCACCTGCACTTCCCCGACGGCGCGCGCCTCATGGACCACCCGGCCGCGTTCGACGAGGGCGTGCCGCACACGTTCCTGCGCGCCGAGCAGGCCGCGAACGTCGGCCGCGAGATCGGGCTCATGTACGTGCACGCGCACATCCGCTACGTCGAGGCGCTCGCGGCCCTGGGCCGCGGCCGCGCGCTCGACGAGCTGCTGCGCATCAGCCCGGTCGACCTCGGCCGGCGCCTCGCGCACGCCGCCCCGCGCCAGCGCAACGCCTATTTCTCGTCGAGCGACGCGGACTTCCCCGACCGCGAGAGCTTCGCGCGCGACTTCGACGGGCTCCGCGACGGCAGCGTCGGGGTGCGCGGCGGGTGGCGCGTGTACTCCAGCGGCCCCGGCATCTACCTGCGCCAGCTCGTCCAGGGCGTCCTCGGGCTGACCGAGCGCGGCGGGGAGATCGTCGTCGACCCGGTGCTGCCCGCGGCGGCGGACGGCCTCGCCGTCGACCTGGACCTCGGCGGCCGCACGCGTCGCGTGGCCTACCGCGTCACGGCGACCGGGGACGGCGTGCAGGTGCGCGCCGGGAGCGGTCCGGACGCGCTCGCGCCCGTCCCGACGACCGCGCGCACCGGCGACTACCGGCAGCGTGGCGTCGTCGTCGCGACGCGCGACCTCGGGGACGCCGCGTACGTCGAGGTCACGGTGCCCGCCGGGTCGTAGGCCCGGCCGCCGGTCAGGTGCAGTCGACGCCCGCGTAGGGCGTCTCGACGACCACGGGGCCGTCGACGCCGGGGACCGTGAGCGTCGCGGTCCCCGCGTCGACCGACGCCGCACGGGCGCTGAAGGCGCGGTACGCGTTGCGCCCCGGCGCCACGGCGTCGAACGTGCGCTCGCCGGCCGGCGTGCCGAGCGTGACGTCGAGCGGGTCGCTCCCGACGTTCTCGGCGCGGACGGCGACGTGCGCCGTCCCGCCGAGGCACCGCGCGTCGGCCTCGACGTGGACGGGCGGCAGCTCGCGGACCCGCACCTCGCGGAACGACACGACGTCCGGCGCGGAGCCGTGCGCCTGGAGGCCGACGTACCCGACGAGCCCGCGCGAGCTCGAGTCCGGGTCGAGCGGACGGTCGGGGAACGGCACGCCCGGCAGGTTCTCGTACTCGTTGATGACCACGCCGTCGCGGATCACCGTGTAGTGCTGCCCGACGACGCGCACCTCCAGCTCGTTCCACGTGCCCTTGGCGGTGGGCCGGGCCTCGTCGAGGCCGAGGTCGGCGAACCCGTAGACCGAGCCCGTCTTGCGGGGGTCGTTCGAGCCGCCCTCGGGGGAGTCGTTGACCTGGATCTCGTGGCCGCAGTTGACCGCGATCCACGACAGGTTGCCCGTCTCGTTGCCGTTGAACGTCGTCGGGCAGCCCTCGACGGGCCCGGACAGGTCGGGGAACCGCACCTGGATCCCGCTGTTCGCGCGCGCGTCGCCGGGGGCGTCGTCGCGGAACTCGACCACCATCGAGAGGTCGCCGTACTGGCGCACCGGGTACCAGAGCGTCCCGAACCCGCCGCCCGCGCCGGCGCGGCTGCGCACCGTGCCGTCGTCGAGACGGTCGAACCCGCCGTCGCCCGCGTACTCCCACGCGTCGAACGACTCCGGCGTGCCGTCGAGGATCACCTCGTAGCCGTCGTCGGCGGGTGCCGCGGCGGGCACGACCGCCGCCGCGGGCGCCGCGAGCGCGATCCCCGCGGCCAGGGCCGTCGCCCCGGCGAGCCGGGCGCGGCGCACCCTGCCCTGGGTCGCGCGGGCGGGGGTACGGGTGGTGCTCGTCATCGGAACTCCCTCGTTCGACGCGGTCCCGTCCACCCTCGCACGGTCCGCGCGGGCTCTCAACGGCACCCGGGCCGGTGCGAGAATCGACGCGTGGCCGGAGCCGAGGAGCGAGTGCTGGAGTCCGCGCGGGTCGCGTCCCGGCTGCGGGACGAGATCCTCGACGGCGTGCGCGAGCCCGGCTCGCGCCTCGTCGAGCGCGACCTCGCCGCCGGGTTCGGCGTGAGCCGCATCCCCGTGCGCGACGCGCTCAAGGTCCTGGAGGGGGAGGGGCTCGTCGCGCTGCGCCCGCACACGTGGGCCGTCGTGCGGGCGTTCACCGACGCCGACCTCGCCGACCTGGACGAGGTCCGCACCGTGCTCGAGCCGCTCGCGTTCCGCCTCGCCGCCGAGCGCCACGAGCCGGCGGGGCTGGAGCGCCTGCGCGCGGCGCTCGACCGCGAGCAGGAGGGTGCACGCGCGGCCGACCCCGTGGGGTCGCGCCGCTCGGCCGCCGACTTCCACGAGATCGTCACGGCGCTCGCGGGCAACCGGCTGCTCGACGACATGATGCAGGGCATCCGCAGCCGGATGCGCTGGGCGCTGTCGCAGCACGACGACCTCGCCGACGTCACCGACGAGCACGTGGCGCTGTTCGACGCGGTGCGTGCCCGGGACGGCGACCGGGCCGCGGAGCTCGCCGCGGCGCACGTCGAGAGCAGCCGACGGCGGCGGGCGGCCCTCGCGGCGCGTCGCGCCGCGTCGCGGGCCTGAGCGTCAGACCGCGCGTCAGACCGGCCCGGACGTCCCGTCGCCGACCGACCGGGCCGGGATCTGGACGGCCTTGTCCCACGCGCCGACCAGGCGGCCGTCGGAGGTCTCCAGGCGGAACGGTGCGAGCGGGAGGTTGCCGGCCCGGCGCCGGGCCCGCAGCACGTCGAGCGCCTCCTCGTCCGTCTCCGCGCCGAACGGTTCGCCGCGCCGCGCACCCGTGGCGGTGACGACGCGATAGCTCGTCATCCGGTCGTCGTCGTGGTGGACCTCGTCGGCGAGCGCGGCGACCTCCTGGGCGATCTCGAGGCTCGGCAGCGCGCCCCACGTGCGGCCGGGGCCGTCGAGGGTCCAGGTGCCGGTGTCGTCGCGCCGGACGACGTACTCGCGCGAGGCGCTGCGGGCACGCCAGGTCCGGTGGTCGACGGCGGTCCAGGTGAGCATGTTCATGTGCGGTGAGGTGGGTCGGACGACGGTCGGTCACTCGTCGGTCGAGCAGTTCCCCCCTGCCGTGTCCGGCGACCCACCGGCAGCGTACGCGTACCGATCGCGCGCGCGTGTCCACCCTGAGGAGGAGATCGGGCAGCGGGTCCGGCGCCCGGGGTAGGTCGCGCGGGGGACCTCGGCACCCGACGCGCGGCCCGACCGCGACGCTGCCATCATCGACCGGGTCAGCACGGTGCCGCCGAGCCGCTCGGCGCGGGCCGGCACGCGAGCGCGAGGGGCGTGGGGCATGACCGCTGAGGGCACGGCGCAGGGCACGACGTCCGGCACCACGAAGGTCACCGTGCTCACGCTCACGGCGATGGTCGTGGGCTCCATGGTCGGGGCGGGCGTCTTCTCGCTCCCGCGCCGCTTCGCGCAGGAGACCGGGGTCGCGGGCGCGCTCGTGGCGTGGGTCGTCGCGGGCGCGGGCATGTTCACGCTCGCCCTCGTCTTCCAGCGGCTCGCGGTCCGCAAGCCCGGGCTCGACGCCGGGGTCTACGCGTACGCGAAGGCGGGCTTCGGGGAGTTCACGGGCTTCTACGCCGCCGCCGGGTACTGGGCGAGCGCGTGCGTGGGCAACGTGACGTACTGGGTGCTCATCATGTCGACGCTCGGGGCGTGGGTCCCGGCCCTGGGCGCGGGGGACACGGTGCTCGCGCTCGTGCTCTCGTCGGTCGGGCTGTGGCTCTTCTTCGCGCTCGTGCGGCAGGGGATCCGGGAGGCGACGGCGATCAACCGGATCGTCACGATCGCCAAGCTCGTGCCCATCCTCGTCTTCGTCCTGCTCGCCGTGCTCGCGTTCGACCCCGCGGTCTTCGCGGCGAACCTCCACGGCGCCTCGTACACCGGGTCGCTGTTCGACCAGGTGCGCGACACCATGCTCGTCACCGTGTTCGTCTTCCTCGGGGTCGAGGGCGCGAGCGTCTACTCGCGGCACGCGCGCCGCCGCGAGGACGTGGGCCGGGCGACGATCCTCGGGTTCACGAGCGTGCTCGCGATCTTCGCGTCGGTGACCATCGTGTCCTACGGGATCCTGCCGATGGCCGAGATCGCGGAGCTGCGCCAGCCGTCGATGGCGGGCGTGCTGGAGGCCGCGGTCGGGCCGTGGGGGAGCGTCTTCGTGGGCGTCGGGCTGATCGTCTCGGTTCTCGGCGCCTACCTCGCGTGGACCCTCATGGCGGCGGAGGTCCTGTTCGTCGCGGCCAAGGACCGCGACATGCCGCGGTTCCTCACCCGCACGCGCCGGGAGGACGTCCCGGTGAACGCGCTGCTGCTCAGCACGGCGCTCTCGCAGGTGGTCCTCGTCGTCACGTACTTCTCCGACGACGCGTTCGACTTCGCGCTCGACCTCACCGCGTCGATGACCCTCATCCCGTTCCTCCTGGCCGCGCTCTACGCGCTGCGGCTGCGGCTCACGCGCGAGACGTACGACGGCGCCCCGGCCCGCACCCTGACGGGCGACCTCGTCGTGGCGGTCCTCGCGTCGGCGTACACCGCGTTCCTGCTCTTCGCCGCCGGGCTCGACCTCGCGCTGCTCGCGTTCGTCTTCTACGCGCCCGTCACCGTCCTCTTCGTCATGACGCGCCGCGAGCAGGGGCGGCGAGCGTTCGGGCCCGCGGAGCTCGCGCTGCTCGGCGTCGTCGTGGCGCTCGCGGTGCTCGCCGTCGTCGGGCTCGCGACGGGGTGGGTGTCGCTGTGAGACCACCGGACCGTACCGACCGCACCACTGAGAGGGAGCACCCATGAGCGTCGCGTCCGCCGTCCCGTCCACGGTCCCGCCCGCGCAGCACGGCGTCCACTCGGAGGTGGGGCGCCTGCGCAAGGTCCTCGTCTGCGCACCGGGGCTCGCGCACGAGCGGCTGACCCCGACGAACTCCGACGACCTCCTCTTCGACGACGTCATGTGGGTGGAGGCCGCCCAGCGCGACCACCTCGACTTCGTCAACAAGCTGACGAACCGGGGCGTCGAGGTCGTCGAGCTGCACGACCTCCTCGCGCAGACGCTCGCGATCCCCGAGGCGCGGGCGTGGGTGCTCGACCGCAAGGTCGTGCCGAACCAGGTGGGCCTGGGGCTCGTCGAGGGCACGCGGGCCTACCTCGACTCGCTGAGCGAGCGCGAGCTCGCGCGGTTCCTCGTGGGCGGCCTCGCCACGACCGACCTGCCCGACGACTACCGCACCGGCTACGTGAACCTCGCGCGCGAGTCGACGGGCGGGTTCGAGTACCTGCTCCCGCCGCTGCCCAACACCCTGTACACGCGCGACACCACGTGCTGGGTCTACGGGGGTCTGACGCTCAACCCGCTGTACTGGCCGGCGCGCCAGGAGGAGACGCTCCTCATGAAGGCGGTCTACGCGTTCCACCCCGAGTACCGGGAGTCGACGGTGTGGTGGGGCGACCCGGAGCAGGACTGGGGCCAGGCCACGCTGGAGGGCGGCGACGTCATGCCGGTGGGCAACGGCGCGGTGCTCGTCGGGATGAGCGAGCGCACGTCGCGCCAGGCGATCTCGCAGCTCGCGAAGGCGCTGTTCGACGCGGGCGCGGCGGAGCAGGTCGTCGTCGCGGGCATGCCGCGGCTGCGCGCGGCGATGCACCTCGACACCGTGTTCACGTTCGCGGACCGCGACCTCGTCACGGTGCACCCGGCGATCGTCGACGGCATCCACACCTTCACGCTGCGGCCGTCGGACCGTGCGCCGGGCGTCGAGATCACCGACGAGGGCGACACGCCCTTCGTCGACGTGGTGGCGCGCGCCCTGGACCTGCCCGCGCTGCGCGTCGTGGAGACGGCGGGCGACGCGTACGCGTCCGAGCGGCAGCAGTGGGACTCGGGGAACAACGCCGTCGCCATCGAGCCGGGCGTCGTCGTCACCTACGACCGCAACACCCTGACCAACGCGGCGCTGCGGCGCGCGGGCGTCGAGGTCGTGACGATCGTCGGGGCGGAGCTCGGCCGCGGCCGGGGCGGCGGGCACTGCATGACGTGCCCCGTCGCGCGCGACCCGCTCGACTGAGACGCCGCTCGGCGGACCACCGGCGCGGCACGGCTCCCGGGATACCCTGCACGAGCCGCCCACGACGAGAGGACCCGCCCGATGTCCGACCCCACCGAGCCGTACGAGCCGGTCGACGACCAGACCGTCATGCGGCCGCCACGGCGGTACGGGGACGACGGCGCCGCGACCCCGGGCGGGACGCCGCCCCCGCCGCCCCCGCCCGGACCGGGGCAGCCCCACGCCCAGGTCCCGTACGGCACGGACCCGTACGGGCAGCGCGGGGCGCCGCCCGCGCCGCAGGGGTACCGCGGCCCGGACCCGCACGCGACGCTCCCGCCCGCGGACACGGGCGCGACCTGGCCCCCCGCGGAGACCGGCGCGACGTGGCCGCCCGCCGCGACGTCGTCGGGCCACACCGCACCCCCGCCGCCCGGGCACACCGGGCCGCCGCCCGGGGCGTACGCGGGCGCGCCCTACGGCGCCCCGCCCCACGGCACCCGGCCCACGGCTCCGTACGGCACGCCGTCCGCGCCGTACGGGGCGCCGTCGGGCCCGGGCTACGGTGCGCCCGACGACGCGACGGTCGTCCCGACGGCGACCGCGCCGCCGTCGGACCCGTACGGCTTCTCCCCGTACGCGACGCCGCCGGGCCGCGGCCGTCGCCCGTGGCTCGTGCCGGTGCTCGCCGGCGTGGGCGCGTTCGTGCTCGTCGCGGGCGCCCTCGGCGTGTGGCTCGGGCTGCGCGACGACGCCGCGCCCGACCCCGGGCCGACCACGGCCGAGCAGGCGCCCGCGACGTCGGACGCGCCGACGGAGCCGGAGCCGGAGGAGACCGAGGACCCCGCGGACACCGACGTCACGGACGACGAGCCGTGGCTCGCGCAGGAGTACCGCGCGGGCGCGGAGATGGACCCGGAGAAGGGCCCCGAGCTCGCGCCGATGTCGTGGGCGTACTTCTCCGACAACGACTACCTCGTCAACGACGACCGCATCGCCCTCGTGGCGCGGCGGGACTTCGCGTGCGACGACGTCCCCGCGATCCCCGCGATCCAGGCCCTCGCGGGCTCGTGCCAGGCAGGGTTCGAGGCCCGCGTCGTGTCCGACGACGGCCCGACCGTCGCGCTCGACGTCGTCGTGCTGGACGTCGGCTCGAAGGAGGAGGCCGAGCGCGCCGCCGCGGCGTTCAACGACGCGCCGGAGGGCGACCCCCTGGCCGACACCACCGGCCCGGCCCACCCGACCCTCGCCGCGGCGGTCCCGCAGCCCGGGTTCCAGGGCTCGTACGCGATCCTCGACGACGGGGACGCGCCGTCGGTGATGCTGAGCACGGGCACCGTCGTGATCATGTACCGGCTCGGGATCGACGACGGCCTGGAGCGCGACCAGGTGCTCCCGGTCGCGCAGGCGGTCGGGTTCGTCGTCACCGACCACGAGCTGGCCAAGTCGTTCGAGGAGAAGAAGTTCGCGAAGCCCAAGGCCGGCTGAGCGGACGGTCCCGGCGCTGGCTACGCTGGGAGCGGTGATGGATCCCGCCGGGGCGCAGCCGCCCGAACCGCCGCCAGGGCTGATGGTTCCTGACTCGTCGCACGTCGGCGGGCAGGGCGCTGCCCGCGGGAGGAGGCCGCATGAGAGCACGGCCGCACGCGGGGCCGGTGCCCCAGCCCGCGCTCGACCGGATGGTCCCGTTCGCGGGGCACGCCGTGGTGGTGGGCGTCGTCCCGGGCGGTGACCCGCTCGTGGTCCGCACGGCGGCGGCCTGGGCCGACGCCGCCGGGTCCCGGCTCGTCGCGGCGTACGCCGACGCGTCGCGCGCCGTGGTCGAGGAGAACCCGGACGGGTCCGTGACGCACGTGTCCCTCGACCCGGACTCCGCCGACGACGCCTGGCAGCACACCGCCGAGCGCCTCCGCGCCGAGGTCGGCGCGGAGCTCGCGGGCGCACGCGTGCCGTGGGAGCTGCGCTACCTCGCGGGGCGGCCCGACCGCGCGCTGACCCACCTCGCGCGCGCCGTCGACGCGGCGGTGATCGTCGTCGGGTCGCGCGCGCCGGGCTCGCTCGCGCACGTGCGCGAGCTCGTCGAGGGGTCGGTCGCGGTGCACCTGGCCCACCACCAGCACCGTCCCGTGCTCACGGTCCCGCTCGCCGTCGTGGACTGGAAGGAGATCCGCACCCCGTGGGAGAGGTGACGCGCCGGACCCCGCTGCTCGCGCTCGCGGGCCTCGTCGCGGCCGGGGGAGCGGTCGGCACGACGGCGCGTGCGCTGCTCGAGCAGGCGTTCGCGCCCGTGCCGGGCGCGTGGCCGTGGACGACGTTCTGGATCAACCTCGTCGGCTCGTTCGTGCTCGGTGCGCTGCTCGAGACGCTGCTGCGCGCGGGCCCCGACTCGGGCCGGCGCCGGGCCGTCCGGCTCGGGTGCGGCACGGGCGTGCTCGGCGGCTTCACGACGTACTCGACGTTCGTCGTCGAGGTCGAGCGCCTCGCGAGCGGCGGGCACGCCGCCCTCGGCGCGGCCTACGCGCTGGGGAGCGTCGCGCTGGGGGTCGCGGCGGCGGTGGGCGGCGTCGCGCTCGCGGCCGCGGCCCGACGGCGACGCGTCGCCCGGGACGGTGGCGCGCGGTGACGGGGGTCCCCGACCTGCTGCTCGTCGCCGTCGCGGGCGGGCTCGGTGCGGCGGCCCGGTTCCTCCTCGACACGGTGGTCGCGCGGCACAACCGCTGGTCGACGCCGCTCGGCACGCTCGCGGTGAACGTGACGGCCTGCTTCCTGCTGGGGCTGCTCACGGGCTGGGGGGCGACGCACCCGGGCCAGGGGGACGTCGTGGCGGTGCTCGGCGTCGGGTTCCTCGGCGGGTACTCCACGTTCTCGACGGCGTCCGTCGAGGGGGCGCGGCTCCTCCTCGCGGGTCGCGGCGCGGTCGCGCTCCTGCACGCGCTGGGGATGCTGCTCGTGTGCCTCGCGGCCGCCGTGGCGGGGATCGCGCTCGCGGGCGGGTGACGCGGCGCCCGTGACGGTGCAACCCGGGGGTTGCGCTCGAAGAGGCGTTGTGCAACTGTGGAGTTGCACAGCGAGACCTTCCCCACGGAGAGGACGCACCATGACCACCACCAACGAGCCGGCCGTCGTCGACACGGCGTCGTACACCGTCTCCCGGACCGTGACGATCGACGCCCCGGCCGCCCGCGTCTGGGCGGCGCTCACCCAGGAGGACCTCATCAGCCGCTGGTTCGGGCAGCGCACCTCCCTGCCCGACCTGCGCGTCGGCGGCGAGGGGGTGTTCAGCTGGCCCGACGTCCCCGACGTCCAGGTGCGGATCGAGGAGTACGACCCCACGACGACGTTCGCCTTCCGGTGGGGGACCCCGGTGGGGCAGCCCCTGGACGAGACGACGTCGACCGTCGCGCGCTTCACGCTCGAGCCGCAGGGCCCGACGACCGTCCTGCGCGTCGTCGAGACCGGGTTCGAGCGCACCGCCGACCCCGAGGACCTGCTCGAGAGCCACCGGCAGGGGTGGACGAGCGAGCTCGACGAGCTCGTCGAGCTCCTCGAGGGGGCTCTCGCGGGCGAGGGCGGGCCCGCGTGAGCGCAGCGGCGACGGAGCTCGCCCCCGTGTTCTCCGCGCTCGCGGACGACACCCGGTGGCGGATCCTCCAGGAGCTCGGCAGCGCGGACCTCTCGGCGTCCGCGCTCGCCGAGCGGCTCCCCGTGAGCCGGCAGGCCATCGCGAAGCACCTCGCCGTGCTCGCGGAGGTCGGGCTCGTCGAGTCGGTGCGCGTCGGGCGCGAGGTCCGGCACCGGGCCGTCGGGACGCGGCTCGGCGAGACCGCGCGCGCCCTCGAGGCCATCGGCGCGGCGTGGGACCGCCGGCTCGCGGCGATCAAGCGGATCGCGGAGGCGTAGCGGTCGTCGGTCAGGAGCCGGGAGCGGGGACGGGGTGCGCCGCGAGCGCCGACGCGACGGCGTGCAGGTTGTGCGCCATGAGGCGCCCGGTCTCGCGCGCCCACTCGTGGCCGTGGCCGGTCTGGACGTAGTCCGGCCCGGGCCCCGGGCCCTGGTTCCAGTAGGTCCACGCCTGCCCCGGGATCGTGTAGCCGATGTCCGCGAGGGCGCCGCTCACCTCCGAGATGACGTGGTGCGCGCCGTCCTCGTTGCCCGTGACCACGACCCCCGCGACCCGGTTGTACGCGACCGGGATCCCGTCGGGCCCCTCCTCGGAGATCATCGCGTCCATGCGCTCGAGCATGCGCTGGGCGAGCGACGACGGGCGCCCGAGCCACGTGGGCGTGAGGACCACGAGGATCTCCGACGCGACCAGCCGCTCGTGCACGCGGGGCCACTCGTCGCCCTCCCCGACGTCGGTGACGACGCCGGGCGGCACGGCGAGGTCGACGAGGCGGACGTGCTCGACCTCGACCCCGCGGTCCTGGAGCGCCTCGGCGACCACGCGCCCGAGCGCCTCGGTGTTGGACGGCTCCGGAGAGCTCTTGAGCGTGCAGCTGACGAACAGCGCCTTCATGGGGTCCTCCCGTGGCGCCGGGCGGTCGTGCCGCCCGGGACGGCCGGCGGCGGCTGGCTCCACCGTCCCGTCCAGCGTCACGGGGACGCGCGCCGCTCGCAACGCGCGACGGCGTCAGGGGAGGGCGGCGTCCTCCTGCCGGTAGCCCTGGGCGAGCCGGACCTCGCCCTGCCCGACGGCGGCGACGTCGTCCCACGGCACGAGGAACGTGCCGCGGTGCCGGCGCCGCACGAGCTGCGGCACGGGCCACGGCGCCGTGACGCCCGTGCGCTCGTACCCGAGGAACGACGTCCCGGTCCGTGGGCTCACGAGGATCCCGACGACCCGCGCGCGCCCGACGCGGCTGCGCCGTCGCACCTGATCGCTCAGCGCGCGGTCCTCGGGGTGCGCGTCGTCGGGGTCGGCCTCGCCCGCGGGCGGGCCGTCGTCGGGCAGCGTGTCGAGCGCGAGGCGCACGTCGACGAGGAACCCGAGGTCCTCCCCGGCGGGTCCGAGGACGCGCGCGTCGAGCAGGTCGCCGAGGATCACGACTCCTCCTCGGGGTCGTGCCGGCCGCCCGGGATGCGGCCGACGACGTGCTCGCGCAGCCAGTTCTCGGTCCAGTGCAGGTCGAGCGAGTCCGCGCGGACGGTGAGCTCGAGCGCCGTGCCCACGTGCCCGACGTCGGACCACGGCACGCGCTCCCAGCGCGACGCGGGCGGGCGGCCGCCGAGGAGGCGCGTCACGAGCACCGGCCCGGTGAGGACCGCGCCGACCTCCGCCGGCTCGCCGGGCACCGCGTCCCGCGGGCCGTCGTCCGGCGAGCGGTCCGGCGCGGCGTCGTCCGCGGCGGGGGAGGCGACGAGCTCCAGGTCGTCGACGGTCGTGACCGGCTCGCCGTCGACGTCGAGCACCTGACGGCTCAGCAGGTGCAGGCGCGCGTCCACGACGCGCACCCCCGTCGGCGGGGTGGCGTCCCGGCTCATGACCCTGCTCCCGTCGCGATCATCAGGGGGATCGCCGCCACCGCCGCGACGACGACGATCACCAGGTAGACCATGCCGAGCGCGTTGGTCACGCGCCCGTTGACGTGCTCGCCCATGTACTCCGGGTCGTTGGCCACGAGGAGGATCGGCACGTACGTGAGGGGCAGCGCGACCGCGGAGAACACGACGGACATCTCGGTGACCGCCACCGGGTCGACGCTCGTCATGAGGATCGCGACGGCGAGCAGCAGCGCGACGACCATCGTCAGGTGGAAGCGCGCGGCGCGCGCCGGGCGGCGGAACTTCCCCCACGACCAGCCGAGGTACTGCGCGAGCGTGTACCCGCTCGACAGGGCCGTCTCGAGCGCGGCGCCGAACGTCGCCGCGACGATCCCGACGATCACCACGGCGAGCAGCAGCGTCCCCCCGGCCTCGGCGACGGGCAGCACGATCTGCGACAGCGACGACACCTCGATGCCCTCGGGCAGCAGCACGACGGCCGCGCACGCCGCGATCGCCACCGACAGGAGCCCGCCGAGCGGGAACCCGACGAGCACGTTGACGCGGTTCTGCGCGAGGTCCTTCGCGGTCCAGCCCTCCTCGACGGCCCCGGAGGAGAAGAAGAACACCTCGTACGGCGTCATCGCGGCGCCGAAGAGCGCGACGGCGTAGTACCAGTACGTCGCGACGTGCTCCGTCTCCGGGGGCGACGGCGGCACCGCCTGGCGCAGCAGCTCGCCCCAGTCCGGCCCCAGCAGGAACAGCGCGACCCCGAACCCCACGAGCAGCAGCCCGAGCAGGCCCGCGACGTTCTCCATCACCTGGAACTTCACGCGCCACAGCACGAGCCAGACGGCGAGCGCCGCGACCGGCATCCACAGGCGCGGCTCGACGCTGCTCGCGAGGTGCAGCGCGAGCGCGATGCCGCCGATCTCCGCGGTGAGCGTGAGCAGGTTGATCGCGAACGACGCCGCGAGGTTCGCGCCCGCCGCCCGCGGTCCCAGGCGCTCGCGGATGATCTCGAACGTCGCGCGCCCGCTCACCGCCGCGACGCGGCCCGACATCGACGCGAACAGGCAGATCCCGACGACGCCCACGACCACGACCCACACGAGCGACAGGCCGAACCGCGACCCCACGACGGCGTTCGTGACGAGGTCGCCGATGTCGACGAACCCGCCGATCGCCGTGAGGATGCCGAGCGCGATACCGAGGAGCTTCTTCACGCGCCACCCGCCAGGGCCAGCACCGTGTCGAGGTCGTCGGCCGCGCGCGCGAGGTCGGCCTCGAGCTCGGACGCCGTGAGCGGCACCGCCCCGGCGGCCGACAGGTCGCCGCCCGCCTCCCGTGCGACCCACGCGCGCGCGGTGACGACCTCGGCCGTCGCGTCGGCGACGGCCGCGAGCCCCGCGTCGCGCTGCGCGGACGAGACGTCGTCGGGCGGCACGAGGGTGGTCAGGGCGGTCGTGGACTCCTCGAGCACCCGGACCTGGTCGAGCACGGCGGCGTCCGCGACGGGCGTCGTCACGCGGTCGGCGTCGAGCAGCCGCACGGTGAGCCGCGTCGTCTCGACCGCCGACCCGGCCTGGGCGACCGCGTCGGCGACGGCGGCCGTCGCCTGGCCGGGCTCCTGCAGGCTCGCCGTGCAGCCCACCGTCGTGCCGAGCGCGAGCCCGAGCAGCAGCCCGAGCGCGGCCCCGGACCGGGTGATGCGCGCACGACGTCCCACGTCAGCGATGGTGCCGCTGCTCCGGGAGGCCCGCACCCGGACGGGCCGGCGGTCAGGCGGCCTGGACGCCCGCGAGCACGCGGTCGAGCGCCGGTCGCGGGTCGGCCCCGGCCGGCAGGTCCTGCGCGACGGCGACGACCGACTCGGCGATGTCGCGCACCTTGACGTTGGCGAGGCTCGACGAGCGACGGAGCGACGCGAACGCGGCGTCGGGGGTGACGCGGTAGGCGAGCGCGATGATGCCCTTGGCCTGCTCGATCGCGGCGCGGGACTGTGCCCACAGGCCGATCTGCTCGTTCGCCTGGGCCCGTGCGCCGACGCCGACGACGCTCGTCACGTCGAGCACGACGCCCCGGGCGACGGGTACGCCGGTCGGGTCGGTCCAGGCGACGTCCACGAGCACGATGACCGCGCACTCCCGGCCCCTCGCGTCCCGCATGACCTGCACCTGCACCGGCGCCTCGCCGGACACGGCGCGCGCGATGGCGGTGAGCGTCTGCGCACGGTCCTTGCCCGTGGCCCGGTGGTGCCACAGGAGCAGCTCCGTCGTGGGGACGACCTCACCGGGGGAGTAGCCGAAGAGCTCGAGGAGCGGGTCCGACCACCACCACCGGTCCTCCTCCGGGTAGTACCGAAACTCCCCGGCGGCGACGGCGCCGGGAGAGGGCACCCACGTCGAGAGGGCGGCGTCGGCCGAACCGTTCACTTCTGCTCCTTGCGGCCTCGAGGGCGGCGTCCGGGCCGCTGCATGACCCCGTCGCCCCGGCGCACATGCTCCCGCACCGCGCCCCCGAGCGACGAATCCCGTGCTCAGGGGCGCGGCGGAGCGGTTCGACGCCGCGCTACGGGCGGTCCGGGGCCGTTCCCGCGGGCGCCCGCGCGGAGTCGGCCGACGCGTCGGCCTCCGGGCCGGAAGCCCTCTCGGCCGCCCGCCCCGGGCGCGACGGCACGAGCTTGAGGCCCACCACCGCCGCGATGATCCCGGCGATGGAGACCACCTTGCCCACGCTCACGGACTCGTCGCCCGTGAGGATGGCGTAGGTGACGGTGAGCGCCGCGCCGACCCCGACCCACACCGCGTACGCGGTGCCGATCGGGATGTGCTTGGTCGCCCAGCCGAGGCCGAGCATGCTCAGCGCGAGCGCGACGAAGAAGACGACGGACGGCCCGAGGACGGACAACCCGTCGGACGTGCCGAGCGCCGTCGCCCAGACGGCCTCGAAGACGGCGCTGACGAGCAGGATGATCCACGGCACGGTCAGCTCACCGCCTTGAGCCCGATGACGGAGCCGACGAGCAGCACGAGCAGGCCGACGCGCGCCATGGTGGCGCGCTCCTTGCCCGTGACGAAGCCCCAGACGACGGTCAGCGTCGCGCCGATCCCGACCCACACCGCGTACGCGGTGCCGGTGGGGAGCGTGGTCATCGCCCAGGCGAGACCGACCATGCTCAGCGACATGGCGACGAAGAAGACGACGGTCGGGCGCCACCGGCGGAAGTTCTCCGACGCTCCGAGCGCGGTGGCCCACACCGCCTCGAGCAGGCCCGAGAGGACCAGGACGAGCCAAGCCATGACAAGCAACCCTCCTGAGTCAGTCTTGTCCGTGCGGGTACTGCTCCCTCGTCCGCAGAGCTACCTCGACGCAACTCTGGTACTAACGTACCACATTCGACCTCTCCAGCCGCCAGCCGCGGCTCACGGTCGTCAGCTCGCGGAACCCCCAGGCGCGCAGCTGCGCGATCTCCTCGTGGTCCGTCGCGTCCGTGCCGACCAGGACACGGTGCACCCCGGCGAGCTCGAGCCATGCCCGGGCCTCGGCCAGCACCCCGGCCAGCAGGGCGTCGTCGGCCCCCGGGCCGGGCGCGAGGTCCACCAGCTCGGCGGTGCCTCCCGTCGCGGCCTGTCGCTCGGCGCGGCCGAGGGTCGTGTCGAGCTCGACGTACGCGGCCGTCTCCGTGCCGCGGTGCGCGGTGAACCGCACGCCCCCGCCGGGGCCGAGCGTGCGCCGCAGGGCGACGTCGTCCGGCACGGGGACGGCGCGGGGGAGCGCCGAGGTCGGGGCGAGCAGCACCGTCTCGGCGTGCTCTCCGGGGCGGAAGCCCGCGCGCTCCAGGGCCTCGCGGACGTGCGGCCACTGCTCCGGCACCCCGTAGACGCCCGCGAACGGCAGCTGCCCGTCCGCGTACGCGACGCGCACCTGCCACGCCGCGAGCTGTGCGTGGCACGCGGCCGTCAGCGCGTCCGCGGCCGCGCGGGCCTCGGCGGACTGCTCCGGGTCCTCGTCGTCGGGCGGCGTGAGGAGGAGCCACTGCACGAGGCCGGCGTCGCGGTAGTCGTCGCTCGCCTCCGGCCCGGCCGTGAACCGGTGCAGGTGCGCGGCGCCCACGACCCGGTGCCGGGACTCGACGACGAACGTCGCGCGCTCGACGACCCACGGGTCGACGACGTGCTCGTCGGGCTGGCGCTCCAGGCTCCCGAGCACGCTGTTGACCGAAAGCCGCGCGCCCGGCACGACGGCGGAGAGGTGGGAGTTGACGAGGTCCGTGAGCTGGTCGCGGTCGTCGCGACGGAAGGTCCGGACACGGGGACGTGCAGACATGCGGCTGCCTCCAGGCAAAAGGGTGAGCTGGGAAGGCCGCCACGCGATGCGGTACGCGGGCACCCTAGCAGCCGCGGTCGGCCGCGGTCAGGGGCGCAGCAGCGCCTTGATCGCGCGCCGCTCGTCCATCGCGGCGTAGCCCTCGGCCGCGTCGTCGAGCGAGAGCTCGAGGTCGAACACGCGCGCGGGGTCGATGCGCCGCTCCAGCACGGAGTCGAGCAGCTCGGGCAGGTACCGGCGCACGGGCGCGGGGCCGCCGGACCAGTGCACGTGCCGGTAGAACATGTCGACCGCCGGGAGGTCGACGCCGTGCGGCAGCCCGACGACCCCGACGTGCCCGCCCGCACGGACGGCACCGAGCGCCTGGCTCATGGAGTCCGGCGTGCCCACCGCCTCGACGACGCTGTGCGCGCCGAGCCCGTCGGTCAGCTCGCGGACCCGCTCCACGCCCTCGTCGCCCCGCTCCGCGACGACCTCCGTCGCGCCGAACGCGCGCGCGAGCTCCTGGCGCGGCGCGTGCCGGCTCATCGCGATCACCTGCTCGGCGCCGAGCTGCGCGGCGGCGAGGACCGCGAGCAGCCCGACGGCGCCGTCGCCCACCACGACGACCGTCTTCCCCGGGCCGGCCTCGGCCGCCCGGGCGCCGAACCAGCCGGTCCCCAGCACGTCCGACGCCGTGAGCAGCCCGGGCAGGAGGTCGTCGTCGGGGCGTTCCGGCGTCGCGACGAGCGTCCCGTCCGCGAGCGGGACGCGCAGCAGCTCGGCCTGGGCGCCGCGCACGGGCTCCCGGTGCACGCACGAGGTCTGGTACCCGGCCCGGCAGATCGGGCACGTGTTGTCGGACGCGAAGAACGACCCGACGACGAGCTGTCCCGGGCGCACGGTCCGGACGTCCGCGCCGACCTCCTCAACGGTGCCCACGTACTCGTGGCCCATCGCGACGGGGTGCTCGACCCGGTTGACGCCGCGGTACGTCCACAGGTCCGACCCGCACACGCACGCGGCCTCGACGCGCACGATCGCGTCGGTCGGCGCGAGCAGGCGCGGGTCGTCGCGCTGCTCCACGCGGACGTCGTACGGGGCGTGGATGACGGTCGCGCGCACGGGGGCTCCTCGGGGCGGGCGGGTGGGCGGTCGTCGTCGAGCCTACGGCGGCTGGCGGCGCGGGGCCCGTGCGGCCGTCGAGAGCCTGTGGTCAGCCGTCGTCGGTCCGGAGCGTCTGCACGGCGTGCTCCTCGTCGTAGGCGAAGCTGAGCCGCCTCGTGACGACCTCCTCGGCGACGTCGTCGAGCGTCGTGGACCGGGCGTAGGCGTGCGCCCGGAGCACCGCGAGCGCGTCGCCGGGCGGGATGCGGAGCTGGGCGGTGACCATGCCGGTCGCCTGGTGGACCTCCGCGCGGGGCGCCCAGTCCAACGAGTCCAGGTCGCCCAGCAGGGAGAGCCCGACGGTGTCGGCGAGGAGCTGCACGTCCTCCGGTCCCCGCGCCAGCGTCCGGGAGGAGGTGACGAGGCTCAGCACGCCGACGACCCGCCCTCCCGCGTGCATCGGCACGGCGTGGTACGCGCCCGGGCCCGTGATCGCCTCGACCGCGTGGGAGAAGACGGGGAAGTCGTGCTCGTCGCGGCCCTCGTCGGCCCCGCTGACGACGATGTGGTCCTCCGAGAGGGCGCGCTGGACCGGGCCCTCCCCGATCACCTCGCCCAGCCCCTCGATCCGGGCCGCGAGGCCGTCCGCCGTGGACACGGTGAGCCGGTCGTCCGCCGTCGGCGCGACCGTCAGCGCCGCGCTCCGGGCTCCGAGGACGGTCGCGGACGCCTGGCACAGCCGCGTGGCGAGGGGCAGGCTGCGGTCGGCCCGGGAGAGGGCGCGCGAGAGCAGCTCCAGCAGATCCGGCGCGGCGCCCACGGTGTGCCTCCCTACCTCGTGCACGGTCAGTCTGACAGCGCTCCCCGCGCTCGCTCGTCGGCGGTGCGCGGACGGCCCCGCGGCGCTCCCGGTCCGGGCAGCTCCCGGACCGGTTGCAGGAAACCGCCACCGGGCTAGAGTCCCGGAGTCGAGTCTGGACCTGGCTCACCACCCCGCTGAACGACGACGGAGACGACCCATGTCCGTGGAGAACCCCGCAGCGCTGCACCCTGTCTCGCTCGGCGACGGCACGACGCCCGGGCAGTTCCGGGTCGACCTCGCGACCGACGTCTGGTGGTGGTCGCCGGAGACGTACCGCCTCCACGGCTTCGAGCCCGGGGAGGTCGTGCCCACGACGTCGCTCGTGCTCGCCCACAAGCACCCCGACGACCGCGACCGCGTCCGCGACCTGCTGGAGCGGGCCCGCGTCGACGGGGAGCCGTTCTCGAGCATGCACCGCATCATGGACGCGCGCGGCGCGGAGCGGGTCCTCGTGCTCGTCGGGCACGGCCGTCGCGACCGGGACACCGGCCGGGTCGTCGAGCTGATGGGCAGCTTCGTCGACGTGACGGTCGCCGTCCGGGACCGGGCGGAGCAGCAGGCCGAGCGCGACATCGCGGCCGCGGCCCGCAGCCGCGGACCGATCGAGCAGGCCAAGGGCGTCGTCGCCGCCGCGCTCGGGGTGGGGACGGAGCAGGCGTTCGGGCTCCTCAAGCGCGTCTCGAACGACCGCAACGTGCGTCTGCGGGAGCTCGCCCGGCGGGTCGTCGAGGAGGGCACCACGCCGAGCCCGGACCGGGCCCGGCGCGTCGTGTCCCTCCTGCGGTAGGCGGCGGGCCGGGCGGTCAGCGCCGCGCGAGCGCCCGGACGACCGCGGCGACGTCGCCGGGCGCCTCCTCGGCCATGAAGTGGCCCGCCGTCGTCGTGAGGTGCTCGAGGTCGGGCGCCCAGCGCCGCCAGACGCCCGCGGCGTCGTACCCGAGCTGCGCGCCCCAGTCCTGCTGCACCACGGCGACGGGCATCGCGAGCCGGTCGCCCGCGTCGAGCGACGCCTGGTCGTGCTCGACGTCGATCGTCGCGGTCGCGCGGTAGTCGGCCACGATCGAGTCGACCGCGTCGCGGCTCGACGCGAGGTAGTGCGCGCGCACGTCGGCGGGGATCGCGGCCGGGTCCTGCGTCCACGCGTCGAGGAAGGACCCGAAGAACGCGTCGGCGCTGTTGCGGATCATCGTCTCCGGCAGGCCCGGGGGCTGCGCCATGAGGTACAGGTGGAACGCGACGGCGGCGTGCACGCCGTGCAGCACTCCCCACGTGTCGAGCGTGGGCACCACGTCGAGGATGCCGAGGTGGCTCACGCGGTCGGGGTGGTCGAGCGCCGCGCGGAACGCGACGAGCGCGCCGCGGTCGTGGCCCACGAGGACGAACCGGTCGACGTCGAGCGCGTCGGCGAGCGCGACGACGTCGGCGGCCATGGTGCGCTTGGCGTAGACGTCGGGCGTCGTGGCGGCGGGCTTCGCGCTCTCGCCGTAGCCGCGCAGGTCGGGCACGACGACACGGTGGTCGCGCGCGAGGTCGGTCGCGACGTGCCGCCACATGTGGCGCGTCTGCGGGAAGCCGTGCAGGAGCACGACGGGCGTGCCCTCGCCCGCGGTCTCGGCGCGCAGCGCGACGCCGGGCGCGACCTCGACGGTGCGGGTCTCGAAGCCGGGGATGTGCATGGGGTGTCCTCTCTCGGAGCGGTTCTCGGCCGTGTCGGGGCTGTGCCCGGCCGGTTCGTCGCCATCCTCCGGGCGGCGGATCAGCGTCCGATCAGTGCCGCCCGATCAGTGCCGTCCGATCAGTGCCCCGGCGCGGCGAGAATGGCGGTGTGGTGGAGCTGCGCGTCGAGGTGCTCGGGCCGGTCCGCGTGCTGCGCGACGGCGCGGACGTCGACCCCGGCGGACCGCGCCAGCGCGAGCTCCTCGCGCGCCTCGCCGCCGCGCGCGGGCGCCCGGTGCCGTTCGACCGCCTCGCCGACGACCTCTGGGACGAGCCCGGCGCGGGGACGGGCGACCGGCGCGGCGCGCTCGCGACGTTCGTCGGCGACCTGCGGCGGCGCCTGGAGCCCGGGCGCGCGCCGCGCACGCCCCCGCGCGTCCTCGTCACCGCGCACGGCGGCTACGCGCTGCGGCTCCCGGACGACGCGCTCGACGCGGCGCGCCTGGAGGCGGCCGTCGCCCGGGCGAGCGCGTCTCCCGGGGCCGGGGACGCGGCGTCGGGCACGACGCGCGCGCTGGCGGACGCCGTCGCCGCCTGGCGCGGCGAGCCGTACGCCGACCTGCCGGACCGGGAGTGGGTGCGGGCCGAGCGCCGGCACCTCGTCGAGGTGCACGCGCGCGCCGTCGAGCTGCTCGCGGACGCGCTGCTCGGCGAGGGCCGGGCCGCGGAGGCGGTCGTCGTGCTCGACGCGCACGCCGCCGCGCACCCGTGGCGCGAGCACGCGTGGGCGCTGCTCGCGCTCGCGCTGTACCGCGACGGGCGGCAGGCGGACGCGCTCGACGTCCTGCGGCGCGCGCGCCGCCGGCTCGCCGACGAGCTCGGCCTCGACCCGGGTCCCGAGCTCGTCCGGCTCGAGCGCGACGTGCTCGGCCACGCGGCGTCGCTCGACGGCCCGACGCCGGGGCCGCGCCTCGCCGTCACGGCCCCCACCGGCTCGCGCACGCACCTGCGGTCCACGGTCGACGTCGCGCGCACGCTCGCCGTCGCCGGGGGCGACCACCTCGCGACCGCGCAGGAGCAGCGCGTCGCCGCGGCGCTCGCGGCCGAGGCGACCGGCGACCCGGTGCTCGCCGCGCGGACCGTCACCGCGTACGACGTCCCGGCCGTCTGGACCCGGAGCGACGACCCGGCGGCGGCCGACGCGCTCGTCGGCGTCGCGCGGCGGACCCTCGGGCGCCTCGGCCCGGACGCGCCCCCGGTGCTGCGGGCGCGTCTGCTCGCGGTGGTCGGCATCGAGCACCGCGGGACGCGCGACGCGTGGGCGCGGGCCGCGGCGGAGGACGCCGTCGGGATCGCGCGCGACCTCGGCGACCCGGCGACGCTCGCGCTCGCGCTCAACGCGCGGTTCCTCCAGTCCTTCCAGCGGCCGGGCGCCGGTCCCGAGCGGGACCGGACCGGCGCCGAGCTGGTCGCCCTGGCGGAGGACCACGACCTCCCGACCTTCGCGATCCTCGGCCACCTCGTCCGGATGCAGGCGGCGGCGGGCGCGGGCCGGTTCCCTGGCGCCGACGCTCACGCCGCCGCGGCCGAGGACGTCGCGGCGGGCTACGAGTCGCCCGTGGTCCCGATGCTCACCGCCTGGTACCGGGCGATGCGCGACGCCGAGACCGCCCCGCCCGACGCCGCGGCGCGCGCGTACCGCGCCGCCGACGACCGGCTCGCCGGGGTGCGCATGCCCGGCGTGCGCGACGGGCTGCTCCCGCTCGCGCTCCTCACCGTCCGCGTGCGGCACGGGCGCCCGCTCGCCGGGATCGAGACCGCCGGCCTCGGCCCGTACGCCCCGTGGGCGGAGCCGCTGCTCGTGCTCGACGCGGGCGACCCCGACGCCGCGGCCCGGCTCGCGCGCGCGGCGCCCGAGCCGCCCGCCGACCACCTGCGCGAGCTGCTGTGGGCGCTGCGCGCGGAGACCGCTCTGCGGCTCGGCGACCGCGCGCTCGCCGGGCAGGCCCGACGCGCGCTCGCCCGCACCCCCGACGAGCTCGCCGGGGCCGGGTCGGGCCTGGTCTCGCTCGGGCCCGTCCGCGGCTGGCTCGACCGGCTCGACGAGCGCCGCGCGTCGTAGGAGCGGCCGTCCGGGGGCGGGCGTGAGGCCGCTCAGCGCTCCGGGAGCAACCCCGCCACGAGCGCGTCGACGACGTCGTCGGTCGGGATGTCGGGGTCGATCGGCGTGGTGAGACGGTCGAGGAGCAGCCCGTCGATCGCGTAGTGGAACAGGGCGATCTCCCGGCGTCCGCCGGGCAGGCCGGCCGACCGGTTGAACGCGACGTCGGCCTCGAATCCCGCGCGCAGCCACGGGCCGAGCACGGCCGCGAGCTCGCCCCGACGGCCGGACTCGAGCCGCAGCTCGAACAGGGCTCGGGTGACGTCGGCGTCGGTCGACAACCGGCGCACGATGTCGCGGAGGTAGTCCGCGAACAGCGCGCGGTCGGGCGTCTGGGCCGCGCGTCGGGCGAGGTCCTCGGGTGTCGGCGCGAGCCGCTCCCCGATGCGCTCGAAGAGCCCCGCGACGAGGGCGTCCCGGCTCCGGAAGTAGTTCGACGTCGTGCCCGTCGGGACCCCGGACTCGTCGTCGATCGCGCGGTGCGTCAGGCCGCGCGACCCCTCGCGGGCGAGCACGGCGATCCCGGCGTCCGCCAGGGCGCTGCGCCGTGCGGTGTTCTTCGCCATGCGCCGAGGCTATCGCAACCACTGCACCTGTTGTAGTCTCACCGGCAACCACTTCATCTGTAGTTGTCAGGAGACATGATGCGCGAGCTGACCTACTACGTCGCCGTGAGCCTCGACGGGTACATCGCCGGTCCGGGAGGCGAGTTCGACGCCTTCCTCGCCGAGGGCGACCACATGGCGCCCATCTGGTCCCGGTACCGCGGCACGGCGCCGACTGACCTGGCCGAGGCCGCGGGGCTCCCGGTCGCCGACGGCCCCTTCGACACCGTCCTCATGGGCTGGAACACCTACGCCGTCGGCCTCCCCGACCACCACCTGCCGAACCCCTACCGGCACCTGCGACAGATCGTCTTCACCCGCACGCACGAGGCGCCCGAGGGGAGCGAGGGGGTGCTGTTCACCGGCGCCGACCCGGTCGAGACGGTCCGCGCGCTCAAGCGGGAGGACGGCCAGGGGATCTGGCTGTGCGGCGGGGGAGCGCTCGCCGCCGTGCTCGTCGACGAGATCGACCGGCTCGCGCTCAAGGTGAACCCGATGATGCTCGGCGCCGGCGTCCCGCTGTTCGGCGAGCGGGACTACGCGCCCCTCTCCTGGCGATCGACGGGCACGCAGACGTTCCGCTCCGGCGTCACGCTCGCGGAGTACGCGCGGGCGTGAGCGACGGTCCCGCCGTGACGACCGTGCACCTAGACGTCGAGCGGTCCCCGCACGACCGAGTCGCCCGAGTGGGACGGGTCGCCGTCGAAGTGCTCCTCGGAGACGTCGACCACCGGGAACTCGGCGAGGTCCAGGCCGTCGGGCACGTCGAAGCGGCCCTCCGCGCCGTCGAGCACGCCGAGGCTCACGAGGCCGCTCAGGTCCTCCGCGAGCAGCCACACCTCGCGGTACGTGCCGTCGGGCGCCGGCGCGTCGACCGTCACGACGACCTGGCGCCGCCCGTCGGGCCGCTCCTCGACGCGCGCGTCGCCGCTCGCGCCCTGCCAGTCGGGCAGCGGGTCGAGCGTCGCGCTCGCGACCGTCGTCTCGGGCGGCTCGACCTCGCGGCGCTCCCAGAGGACGCCGCCCACGCCGCCGACGACGAGCGCGGCCGCAGCCGCCGCCGCGACCGGGACCCAGACCCGTCGGCGCCGCGACGCGAGCGGCACGACGACGGCCGTGCCGGTCGCGACGCCGTCCTCCGTCCCGGGCTCGGCTGCGCCCTGCGGGAGCGTCGGCGCGGCCGGAGCGTCGGTGACCGCCGCGGGGGCGACGACGGGCGGAGCGGCGGCGGCGCTCGTCAGGCCGAGCTCGGCCTGGATTCGCGACCACACCGCGGCGTCGGGGGCGACGAGCTCGTCCGCCGGGTCCGCGCCGTCGAACGCGTCGACGACGCGCGCGAGCCCTGCGACGGCGTCGGCGCACTCCGGGCAGGAGGACAGGTGCGCGCGCGCGTCGTCGTCGAGCACGTCCTCGCCGAGCGCGAGGAGCGCGAGGGTCTCGTCATCGATGTGCTGCACCGTCCACCTCCAATCGGTCGCGCAGCCGGATCAGGCTTCGTCGTACGTGGCTCTTGACCGTACCCAGCGGCAGGCCGAGCTCCTCGGCGATCTGCACGTGCGTCAGGTCGCGGAAGAACGCGAGCTCCAGGATCGTCCGCCCCGGGTCGCCGAGCCGTCGCAGCTCCTCGGTGAGGAGCACGCGGTCGGCGACACGTCCGACGTCGGTGTCCTCGCTCGCCGCGCGGCCCGCGTCCGGGGCGGTCGTGGCCGCGGCCTCCTCCGACCGGCGGACCCGCGACCGGGCCTCGTGCGCGTCGGCCACCGTGTGCCGCGTGATCCCGACGAGCCAGGCCGGGAGCCGGGCCCGGTCGGGGTCGAACCGGGACCGGCCCCGCCAGGCCGCGACGAAGACCTGCTGGGTGACGTCCTCGGCGTCGGCGCGCGTGCCGAGCGAGCGCAGCGCGATCGTGTGCACGAGCGCGGACCAGCGCCGGTAGGCCTCGGCGAGCGCCTGCTCGTCGCCGTCGGCGAAGTCGCGGCCGAGGCGCCACAGGTCCGGGTCGGTGGTCCCGGTCTCGGTCACGTTCAGGGCGGGTCCTCGAGGGTCGGTGCCGACCACCCGGGCGGCAGCGGCGAGCGGGTAGCAGCGATCGTAGCGCCCGTGCGGGCCGTCACCGCGACGGGACCGCGGTCACGACGACGTTGTCCGAGTACGAGCGTCGTTCGGCGTCCCAGCGGCCGCCGCACGTCACGAGGACGAGGCGGCGCTCGCCGTCGCGGTCGAACAGCGCGTCGAGCGGCACGTCGGGCTTCGCGATGCTCCTGATGTCGGTCACTGTGTAGGTGTACGAGGTGCCCGTCGCGTCGACGACGTCGACGCTCGCGCCCGTCGTGATCTCGCGGAGCCGCGCGAACGGCCCGACGCCGTCCGGGTCGTCCACGTGGGCCGCGACCAGGGTCGTCCCGGTGGGGCTCGCCGGGGCCGGTCCGAACCGGTACCACGCGGCGACGTCACCGGAGCCCGGCAGCGCCATGCGCCCCTCGGGGTCGACGCCCGCCGGCTCGACGGGCAGGTCGATCTCGAGGTCACCGACGATGACCCGTGCGGGTGCCGGCGGCGGGGGAGCCGGGACGTCCCGGGCCGGGCGCACCGGCACCGGTGCGTCCCGGGCCGGCCCGGGCGTCCCCGCGGTCGCCTCCCCGCCCTGGTGGGGGGCCGGGGTGGGGAGGGGGTCGGCCGACGGTCCGAGTCCGTCGGCAGACCCGTCGGCGGACGGCAGGGAGCATCCGCCGACGACCGCTGCGGTGACGAGCACCGCCCCCAGGAGGGTCCGGAGGCCGGCCCGCGCGCCCCGGGCGGGGCGCGCGGGACCGGCGGTCGTGCGCTGCGTCATGCCGTCCGGTCGCTCCGGACGGCCTGGGCCGCGTGCTGCTGGCGCCACGCGCGCGCCAGCATGAAGGTGGCCGCGACGAGCAGCAGGCCGAACAGCGACGCACCGAACGCGATGGCGACGCCCGTGGCGGTGCTGCTCGGCGCGTCGGCCGCGAGGCCCGAGAGCCCGGCCGGGACGCCCGACGGCGACGAGTGCAGGCCTTCGACCGTCTGCGTCGCGAGGGCGAGGTTGCCGTCCTCGAGGCTGCCCCACGCGTACGCGATGGTGTTGACGCCCTCGGCGACCGTGAGGTCGGCCGGGCCGAGCACGGGCTCCGTGGTGCCCGCGGCGGCGATGGACGCCGAGATCGTGCCGGCCGGCAGGTCGAGCACGGCCTCCTTCGGGTTCTCCAGGCCGGTCACGACCGCCTCCCCGCCCGCGAGGACGTCGACCGCGGGCGCCGCGGCGACGTGCCGCACGGTCAGCCGGCCCTGGCCCGCGGCCGTCGGCTTCGTGTCGTTCGTGAAGAGCGTCGCGGTCGGCTGGCCGCCCGCGTCGAGGTGCGCGACGGCGGTGTAGCTCGTGCCGCCCGCGAGCTGGAGGTCGACCGGGCCGATGACCGGGGAGCTCGTGTCGGTCGCGTCGGGCGCGGTGATCGCGACCGTGTACGTCCCGGCGGGGAGATCGAGCGGACCCGCGAGGTCGCCGGGCTGGAAGTCGTCGAGCGTGAGCTCGTCGTTCACCCAGACGTCCACGGGCGTGTCCGGCACGCCGTGCAGGACGGAGAGCGAGGCGCCGTCGTCGGTGGCGGCCTGGGCGGGGAGCGCGACGGCCCCCAGCGCGACGAGGGTCGCTGCGCCCGCGAGCGCGGCGGTGCGTCGTGCGGTGCGGTGCATGGTGTCCTCCGGTGGTCGAGCCCGGTCCGTCCCGGGCGCTCGATCTGCTGACACCCCCTCTTCCCCCGCAGGTGCGGATCTGGATGCACACGCATCAAAAAAAGTGCCCGGCCCCGCGGGTGCGGGGCCGGGCACGGGGGACCGGTCAGAGGTTCTGGGGCCGCAGCACCGCGCTGATGCCGTGCGCGATCTGGACGTTGCCCTTGTTGAGGTCGACCTTGCTCTTCACGAGGAACGGGTCGACGTCGTTGCGGTCCTGGTCGACGAGGCGGACCAGGGCGAGGCGCTTGCTCAGCACGTCGACCCGGAACGTCGCGCCCTGCGCCGTGGTGAGGACGGCGTCGTCGGACCGCAGCGCGGTGCCGGAGTCGATCGTCGCGCCGGGGACGACGTGGTAGAGCAGCACCTGCTCGATCGCGTCGATGCCGACCGCCCCGGCGAGCGAGGTGAGCACGCGCTCCTCCGTGGGCTGCCAGCGGTGCGTGAGGTCGAACGCGAGGAGCTGGAACGCCCGGTCGTTCGGCAGGAACGCGGTGAGCGGCACCGTGCCGTCGGCCAGGACCGCCACGGGGCTGTCCGGCTTGGCGGCGAGGACCGCGGCCACGGCCTGGTCGACGATGTCGAAGTCGTACCAGTTGCGGTCGAACGTGTCGCCGTCGGCCGCGAGCACGGAGGCGAGGCTCGCGGTGCCCGACGGCGGCGCCGTCGTGGGGGCGGGTGCCGCGACGGCCGGTGCGGCCGCGGCGGTCAGGGCGAGGAGCGCGGCTCCCGCCGCGGTGAGCGTGCGTCGGAGGTTCATCGTCGAGTCCCTTCGTCGTGCACGGGACGGCGGTGCGCCGTCGGACGCCGGGCGGCGTCCACCTCTCCTTCACCCGGACCGCCGCCCGCGGATGCACCCACCGCCGACGACTTCTTGACGCGCTCGACGCGCCGCCCGCTCAGCCCTCCGCGTCAGGCCCCTCCGTCGCGCCGCCCCCGAGGGGACGCGCGAGCGCGCGGACCGTCTCGATCGTGTCGGCCTCGGCCGCCGGCTTGTCGTCGCGGTACCGGACCACGCGCGCGAAGCGCAGCGCGAGCCCGCCGGGGTAGCGGGTCGAGCGCTGGAGGCCGTCGAACGCGATCTCGACGACCTGCTCGGGGCGCACGTGCACGACGTACCCCTCGTCGGAGGTCTGGAGCTCGCGGAAGCGCTGCGTCTGCCACGCGAGCATCTCGTCGGTCATGCCCTTGAACGTCTTGCCGAGCATGACGAACCCGCCCTCGGGGTCGCGCGCACCGAGCCAGATGTTCGACAGCCACCCGCTGCGCCGGCCGGAGCCCTGCTCGACGGCGAGCACGACGAGGTCGAGCGTGTGCCGCGGCTTGACCTTCACCCAGCCGGCACCGCGCCGCCCGGCCGCGTAGGGCGCGTCGAGCGACTTCACGACGACGCCCTCCTGGCCCTCCGCGACGGCGGCGTCGAAGAACGCGGTCGCGGCCGCGACGTCGTCGGTGACGAGGCGCCGCACGGCGAGCGGCCCGGCGGCGTCGGCGATCAGATCGTCGAGCACCGCGAGCCGGTCGCGCAGCGGCTCGTCCAGCAGGTCGCGGCCGTCGGCGTGGAGCACGTCGAAGAAGAACGGGGAGAGCTCGAGCGAGGCCGCGAGCTCGGCCTCCTCGGCGGCGCTGCGCTCGCCCTGGGTCGCGGAGCGGGCGGCGGTCTCCTGGAACGGGCGGGGGACGCCGTCGGGCCCGACGACGAGCGCCTCCCCGTCGAGGACGAGCGCCCGGGCGGGGAGCGCCCGCACGGCCGCGACGATCTCGGGGACGCGCTCGGTGATGTCGTCGAGCGAGCGCGTGAAGACGCGCACGTCGTCGCCGTCGCGGTGCACCTGGATGCGGATGCCGTCGAGCTTCACGTCCACGGCGACGGCGGTGCCCGACGGGTCGCCCGGCGCGGCCCCGAGCTTGTCGAGCGCGGCGCCGACGTCGGGTGCGGACTGCGCGAGCATCGGCCGCACCGGGCGGCCGACGGTGAGCCGGAACGCCGCGAGCGCCTCCGTCGCGGCCTCCGGGCCGCCCGCCGTGAGCGCGGCGCGGGCGACCGGCCCGGTCGCGCCCGCGAGCATGACCGCGCGCCGCACCGCGTCGGCGGGGACGCCCGCAGCCTCGGCGACGGCGTCGACCACCACGGAGTCGAGCGCGCCCTGGCGCAGCTCGCCCGAGACCAGTCCGGCGAGGAGCGACTGCTCGCGCGCCGTCGCAGCGCCGAACAGGGCGGCCGCCTCGGCCTGGCGCGCGGTCGACGACCCGGGGCCGGAGAGGTCCGCCATGCGGGCGAACGCGGTGTCGACGTCGGTCAGCGTGAGGCCGGGTTCTTCCGCGGGCGCGGGGAGGTCGCGCAGCGACCGCCACCCGAGCCCGGTGCGGCGCTGGCGCAGCTCGCCCGCGAGGTACGCGACGGCGATCTCCACCTCCGCGCTCCCGGCCTCGGCGTCGTCCGCGACGCGCCGCAGCAGGTCGGCGATGGCCGCGCGCTTGGCGAGGCGCGAGCGCGTGGCGGCGACGGCGTCGGACGTGGCGGCGACCTCGGCGAGCAGCATGCCCCATCCTCGCGCCGACCACCCACGCCTCGCCCGCCGGGGCGCGCTCAGGGGGAGGGGGCCACCACGACGTCGACCCGCCCGACCGACGGCAGGACGTGCCGCAGCGCGTCGTCGGCGCGGGCCGACGTCCAGTCGGCGACGGCGACCGAGGTCTCGGGCGGGACGAGGACGCGCGCCTGCACGGTGAGCCGGTGCCCTGCCCAGCGCAGACGGACGTCGTCCACGCCGTCCAGCCCGTCCACCGCGTCGAGCGCGCGGCGGGCGCGGTCCGTGAGCGCGGGGTCGACGCCGTCCAGCAGCCGACGGCCGACGTCGCGCGCGGTGCCCCACAGGAGGACGAGGATCGCGACGGTGATGAGCAGGCCGACGGCGGGGTCGGCGAGGGGGACGCCGACGAGGACACCGAGCGCGCCGAGCACGACCGCGAGGGAGGTGAACCCGTCCGTGCGCGCGTGCACGCCGTCGGCGACGAGCGCGGCGGAGCCGATGCGGCGCCCGACGCGGATCCGGTAGACGGCGACGGCCTCGTTCCCGGCGAACCCGACGACGCCCGCGGCGACCACCCACCCGAGGTTCTCCACGGGCTGCGGGTCGGCGAGGCGCCGCACCGACTCGACGCCTGCGACGACGGCCGAGAGGGCGATCATCGCGACGATGAACAGGCCCGCGAGGTCCTCGGCCCGGCCGTAGCCGTGGGTGTACCGGCGCGTCGCGGCACGACGGCCGAGCACGAACGCGATCCACAGCGGCACCGCCGTGAGCGCGTCGGAGAGGTTGTGCACCGTGTCGGCGAGGAGGGCGACCGACCCGCTCACCGCCACGATGGCGAGCTGCGCGAGCGCGGTCAGCCCGAGGACCACGAGGGAGACCTTCACCGCCCGGATGCCCTGGCCGCTGGCGACGAGCTCGTCGTCGATCGAGTCGGCCGCGTCGTGGGAGTGCGGCACGAACACCTCGTGCAGCCAGCCGCGCAGGCCCGTCGGGTGCTCGTGATGATGGTCGTGGTCGTGGTCGTGGTCGTGGTCGTGGTCGTGGTCGTGGTCGTGCGGGTGGCCGAGGGCGGCCGGCCGCGGCGCCGTCACCGCGCGGCCTCGTCCGCACTGCCCGCGGCCGGCTTCTCCGCCGCCTGGTGCGCGCCGTCGGCGTGATGCTGCGGGTGGTCGTCCACCGCGTGCTGCGCCTGGAAGACGGCCTGCGTCACGAGCGTGCGCGCGTGCTCGTCGACGAGCGAGTAGAAGACGCGGTTGCCCTCCTGGCGCGCACGGACGATCCGGCCCCACCGGAGCTTCGCGAGGTGCTGGGAGACCGCGGTCGGTGACTTGCCCACCACCTCGGCGAGGGCGTTGACGGGGAGCTCGGCGTCTCGCAGGGCGAGGACGATCCGGACCCGCGTCGCGTCGGCGAGCAGCGAGAACACCTCGGCCGCGAGCTCGACGTAGGGGCTCTCGGTACCGAAGGTGCAAGCCTTCGTATCTTCACGCATACGCAGATAGTAGCGGTCCGGCTGACCCCCGTCCTTGCTCGGACGACCGCCTCGGTCTCGCCGTGCACGACGCCTCACGGGTCGGAGCAGCGCGCCCCCGTGGCTGCGAGGGCACGAGCCCCCGGACCGCCGAGCGTGGCGCACCGGTCGTACAGTGACCGCCGTGACGACCGAGCCTCCCCCTGATGTCGGCGCGGACTCCGGCGCCGCCGCGGGCACGGCTCACCGGCGACGCCGCCGTCGTCTGCCGCCGTGGCTCCTCGCCGCGGTGGTCGTCGTCGCGCTCCCCGCGACGGGGCTGCTCCCCGCGGCGGACGCGCGCGACCTGCTCGTGCGCACCGGGCCGGTCCTCGTGTTCCTCCTCGCCATCACGGTGGTCGCGGAGCTGTGCGCGGGCGCGGGCCTGTTCGACGCCGTCGCCGCCCGGGCGGCGCGGCTCGCCCGAGGTCGGCGGATCGTGCTGTGGGTGCTCGTCGTCCTGCTCGCGACGGCCAGCACCGTCGTGCTGTCGCTCGACACGACGGCGGTGCTCGTCACGCCCGTCGTGCTCGCCCTCGCCCGGCGCACGGGCACCAGGCCCCTGCCGCTCGCGCTCACCGTGCTCGCGCTCGCGAACACGGCGTCGCTCCTCCTGCCGGTCTCGAACCTCACCAACCTGCTCGCCGCGGACCGGTTCGGCACCGGGTACGTCGGGGTGATGTGGGCGCCGGCGCTCGCGGTCCTCGTGGTGACGGTCGTCGTGCTGCTCGCGCTGCACGGTCGCCACCTGCGGGGACGGTTCGACCTCGTGGGTCCCGGCCCGACGCCGCCCGACCGGGTGCTCCTGCGCGTCACCGGGGCCGTCGTCGTGCTCCTCGCGGTCGCGTTCGCGCTCGAGCTGCCCGTCGCGCCGACGGCGCTCGCGGGTGCGGCGGTGCTCGCGCTCGCGACGTGGTGGCGGCGCGTGCGCCCGCTCGTGCCGGTGCGCGAGATGCTGCCGTGGCGGTCGGCGCTCGTCGTGGCGGCGCTGTTCGTGGTCGTGGAGACCTGGCACGCGCACGGGCTCGGCGACCTCCTCGCCGCCGTCGCGGGCACGGGGACCGGACCGGGCGACCTCGCCCGCCTCGCCGCGACGGGCGTCGTCGCGGTGAACCTCGTGAACAATCTGCCCGCCTTCCTCGCGCTGCTCCCCGCGGCGGGCGAGGACGTCGAGCGGCTCGCGACCCTGCTCGTCGCGGTCGACGCCGGGCCGCTGATCACGCCCTGGGCGTCGCTCGCGACCGTGCTGTGGTGGCAGCAGTACCGCCGTCACACCTTCGGGCAGGAGGCACCGCCCGCGTGGCACGTGATCCGTCAGGGCCTCGTGCTCGCGCCCCTCGCCGTCGCGGCGGGGGTCGCCGTCGTGGTGCTGACCCGGCCGACGTGACCCGTCATCACGGCCGAGCGGTATGACGAAGCCCGCGCGAGGAGACGAGACGAGATCTCCGGACGCGGGCTCCGTGCTGTCTCAGGCGGAGAGCTTGTGGTTGGCGAGACGGTTCATGGAGATGCCCTGCGCGGCAGCCTCCTCGACGAGCCGGCGGTGCATGGCCGGGGGGATGCGCACGCGGAACTCGCCGGAGTAGTGGCGCTCGGACAAGGGCTCGGGGACCTCTTCGCCAGAAGCTGCCAGGTCCTCGACCACCTCGGAGGCGAGCTTCCGGATCCCGGCGAACGCGGCGGCCGACTCGGGCTCGAGCCACGAGAGGGAGGGCAGCTCGAGAACCGTACCGACGAACTCTCCGTCGTCTGCGGACCAGGACACGCGGTAGCTGTAGTGCTCGGCGGTGTTCACTTCTCCTCCTCCGAGGGGTCGTTCTCCTCGTGCATGGCCTCGAGCCTGTCGATCGCCTCGAGGACCTGTTTGACCTGGTAGGCCTAGGCCCGGCCGTTGCTGTTCTGGATGTTGACCCGGGGGTCACCGGGCCACGGCATGGCATAGACGTGGTGCGAGCCCCCGCTGCGTCTGGGCTCGCCGAAGTAGTGGTCGCACACGGCGGCGAGCTCGTCGAAGCGAACGCTGCCGGGGCTGTTCCGCATGCGGTCCAGCACCTTGTCTCGCTTCGTCACAAGACCTACGGTACCAATAGTGGTACCACCCGTGCTGTGGCCCGGCGTGCTCGGCCGCACAGGTCCGGGTGCGCTCGCCACGGGCCCGTGGTCGGATGGGGAGCGATGACTTCGCGATCGATGACGACACGAACTGTCCGCGCCGCCGCCTCGTCGCTGGCGGCGGTCCTCCTGCTCGGCGGGGTCCCCGCCGCGGCCGTCGCGGGCCCGGGGGGTGAGCCCGCCCGCACCGGTGCCGCCACGGCGTCGGCCCGCACCGGACCCGCCACGACGACGGCCGTCCAGGTCGAGGCCCCTGTGCCCGAGATCGCGTGGGGGCCGTGCGACGGCGACGGCCTCGAGGCGTTCGAGTGCGCGACGGCGAAGGTGCCGACCGACTACGACCGCCCCCACGGCCGCACGACGACCATCGGCCTGACGCGGCTCCCGGCGTCCGACCCGGAGCAGCGGATCGGGAGCCTGTTCACCAACTTCGGCGGCCCCGGCGGCCCGGGCGTCGAGACGCTGCACCTGCTCGGGGGCTCGCTCTTCGACGACGACGTGCTCGCGCGGTTCGACGTCATCGGGTTCGACCCGCGCGCCGTCGGGACGTCCGACCCCACGACGTGCTTCCGCGACCAGGAGCGGGAGAACGCGTTCCTCGCGGGCCTGCCCGCGTTCCCCGTGACCGACCGCGAGGAGACGCGCTACCTCGGCCAGATGGCGGCGTTCGGGGCGTCCTGCACGCTGTTCTCGGGCGACCGGATCGCGCACGCGTCGACGGCGAACGTCGCGCGCGACATGGACCTGCTGCGCCAGGCGGTGGGCGACGAGCAGCTCAGCTACGTGGGGTACTCCTACGGCACGGTGCTCGGCGCGACGTACGGGGCGCTGTTCCCGGACCGCGTCCGCGCCCTCGTGCTCGACGGCACGATGGACGTCGACGCGTGGTCGGGCGTCGGATCGCGCGAGCTGATCGGCGCTCGGATCGGGCAGGCCGCCGGTGCGACCGAGACGTTCGGCGAGTTCACGCGGCTGTGCTCCGAGGCGGGGCCGTCGGCGTGCGCGCTCGCGTCGCTCGGCGACCCGGCCGACGTCGTCGAGGCGACCTACGCCGCGCTCCGCGAGGCGCCCGTCGACGTGCCGCTCCCCGACGGCACGAGCGTGCGCGTCGGGTACCCGGACACGGTGGCGCTCGTCTTCCAGTACCTGTACGAGCCCGCCGCGTGGGGCGACCTCGACCTCACGCTCGCGTCGCTCGCCGTGCTGAGCGGCGCCGTCGAGCCGCCCGCGGCTGCGGACCGCCAGCGCACGCTCGGTGCGCTGCCCTCGCTGGGGGAGCTGCTCCGCCGCGCGGGCTTCGCCGAGGACTACGCGTCCGTCGGCGGCGCGCTCGCGAGCCTGTGCGTCGACACGACGACCCCCGGCCGGCCGTGGCAGTACCCCGCGAAGGTCGACGCGCTCGACGCGCAGTACCCGCACTTCGGGCGCTTCCGCGGCTGGGTGGGCGTCCAGTGCGAGTTCGTGCCCGTCGAGGACCGCGACGCGTTCACGGGCCCGTGGGACCAGACGACGGACGCCCCCGTCCTCGTGGTCGGCACCCGGTTCGACCCCGCGACGCCGTACGGGTTCACGCAGCCCTACGCGGACCGCTGGCCCGACGCCCGCGTGCTCACCGTCGAGGGCTGGGGCCACACGATCATCGGCAAGAGCGCGTGCGCGGACGACGCTGTCGCGCGGTACCTCGTGGACCTCGACGCGACCGACGGCGCCACGTGCGAGCAGGACGTCGTGCCGTTCCAGGGCCCGTCGGTCCCGCTCGGGGAGGCGCTGCGCCTCCCGGTCGTCTGACCCGCTGACCGCTGACCACTTACCCGCTGACCCGCTGACCCGCTGACCCGCCGGACGGTGCCCGCTGGTCCCTTGCGGTCGCGGCCGTTCGGCCCTACCGCCAGGTCTCGGCGTCTGCCCACCCTGGAGGCATGACCGGACCGGGCCACCGCGTGACGGAGGCCGCCCGGCGCTACCCGTGGGTGGTCGCCACGGTGGCGGTGGGCGGTCTCGGCGGCGTGCTCGAGGCCTGGGGTCCGGACCGCTCGGCCCAGGTCGTGGTCTCGGCGTTCGCGCTCGTGCTCGTCGTGGTCCGGGCGCGCGCGATGGTGGCGGACCTGCGGGCGGGCGCGTACGGCGTCGACCTGCTGGCCGTCCTGTCCGTCACGGCCACGGTGCTCGTGGGGGAGTACTGGGCCGCGCTCGTGGTGTGCCTCATGCTCTCGGGCGGCGAGGCGCTCGAGGACTACGCGAACGGGCGCGCGCGGCGCGAGCTCTCGAGCCTGCTGGCCGGCGCCCCGCGCGTCGCCCACCGGGCCGGGCCCGGCGGGGAGCTCGAGGACGTCCCCGTCGACGACGTGCGCCCCGGCGACGAGGTGTGGGTGCGGCCCGGTGAGGTCGTCCCGGTGGACGGCGTCCTGCTCAGCACGGCGGCCACGCTCGACGAGTCGTCGCTGTCCGGGGAGTCGCTCCCCGTGGAGCACCGGCGCGGGGACACCGTGCTGTCCGGGTCGGTCAACGGCGGCGGAGCGGCGCAGGTCCGGGCGACCGCGACGGCCGCGGGCTCGCAGTACCAGGCGATCGTCGAGCTCGTGAAGCAGGCGCAGGAGTCCAAGGCGCCGTTCGTGCGCCTCGCCGACCGGGTGGCGGTGCCGTTCACGGTCGCCGCCCTCGCGCTCGCGGGCGCAGCGTGGGCGCTCAGCGGCGAGGCGACCCGCTTCGCCGAGGTCCTCGTCGTCGCGACGCCGTGCCCGCTGATCATCGCGGCCCCGGTCGCCTTCATGTCCGGCATGTCCCGCGCGGCCCGGAACGGGATCATCGTGAAGTCGGCGGGCACGCTCGAACAGCTCTCGCGCGTGCGCACCGTCGCGTTCGACAAGACGGGCACGCTGACCCACGGGGCGCCGGTCGTCGTGGAGGTCCTGCCCGCGGGCGACCGCACGCCGGACCGCGTGCTCGCGCTCGCGGCCGCCGTCGAGCAGTACTCGGTGCACCCGCTCGCGGCGGCGATCGTCCGCGCGGCCCAGGAGCGGGACCTCCCGCTGCCCGCCGCACGGGACGCGACGGAGGAGACCGCCCGGGGAGCCCGCGCGACGGTGGACGGCCACGCGGTGGCGGTCGGTCGGCTGGCCTTCGTCACCGCGGGCGCGCCCGCGGGCGTCCCCGTGCCCGGCGCGGGCCGCAGCGCCGTCCACGTGGGCGTCGACGGCGCGTACGCCGGGACCGTGCTCCTCGCCGACGAGCTGCGGGCCGAGGCCCGCCCCACCGTCGCCGCCCTCCACGCCGCGGGCGTGCGGACCACCGTCATGCTCACCGGCGACGGCGCGGCGACCGCCCGGCACGTCGCGGACCAGGTGGGCATCGACGACGTGCGCGCCGGCCTCCTCCCGCAGGACAAGGTCGACGCGGTGCGTGCGCTGCCGGACCGCCCCGTGATGATGGTCGGGGACGGCGTGAACGACGCCCCGGTCCTCGCGGTGGCCGACGTCGGCATGGCCATGGGTGCACGGGGCTCGACGGCGGCGACCGAGTCCGCGGACGCCGTCGTCGTCCGCGACGACCTCGCGCGCACCGTCGGCGCCGTGCGGATCGGCCGCCGCACCGTGCGGGTCGCGTGGCAGGCCATCGGCATCGGGATCGCCCTGTCCGGGCTGCTCATGGTCGTGGCCGCGACGGGGCGGCTCCCCGCGCTCGCGGGGGCGTGGCTCCAGGAGGTCGTCGACCTCGCGTGCATCCTGTGGGCGCTGCTCGCCACCCGCCCGGGCAGGGACGAGACGCCGCCCGGACCGTCCCGGTCGGCATCCGCCGCGGAGGTCGGCGAGCCGCTCGTGCCGGCGGCGTCGTCCCGCTGAGACCCGGCGTCCACCCGCCCACGGGCGGACGAGAGGATCGGACCCCGGACCCCCGGCACCGTCTCCGAGAATGCTCTGAGAATCGGCGGGCACGCTGTCTCGCATGAGCATCCTCACGACGCGCCGGACGTCGGCCCAGCAGGCCCAGCCCCAGGACCGGGCCACGGCCCGGGCACGGCGCGGAGCGGGCGCACCCGCTCCGGGCGCGGTCGTCCTGCGGGCGGCGCTGGTCGGTGTCCTCGTGCTCGTCGTCGCGTTCTGGTGGCGGGGCACGCCGCCGTCCGCCGGGGCGTCCCCGGCCGGCGCGCTCACCGGCGTGGGGGAGCTCGTGGGGCTCGTCGCGTCGGTGCTGGTCTGCGCCCAGCTGCTCCTCGTCGGGCGCGTGCCCTGGTTCGAGCGTGCGGTGGGCCTGGACCGGCTCGTCGCGTGGCACCGCGTCCTCGGGACGGCCGTCGTGCTCCTCGTCCTCACGCACACGCTCCTCATGGTGGCCGGGACCGCCCTGCCGGCGCAGGCCGCGTCCTGGTGGCAGGCGCTCACCCTCGTGCTGGCGGAGCCGGACATGACGGCGGCGCTGGTCGGCACCGGCCTGTTCGTGGTCGTGGGGGTGTCCGGCGCGCGCCTCGTGCGGCGGCACCTGTCGTACGAGGCGTGGTTCCTCGTGCACCTGACGATCTACGCCGGGGTGTACCTCACGTTCGCGCACCAGGTCACGGCGGGCGCGCACTTCGTCGCCGACCCGACGGCCCGCGCCGCCTGGGTGCTCCTCTACGCGGGCACCGCCGCGGCCCTGCTCACGTGGCGCGTGGTGCTGCCGCTCCTGGGCGTGCTCCGGGACGCGCCGCGGGTGAGCGCGGTCGTGCCGGAGGCCGGGGGGATGACGAGCGTGTGGGTGTCGGGTCCGGCGCTCGCGGACGCCGGGGCACGGGCGGGCCAGTTCTTCCTCGTGCGCTTCCTCGCGCGGGGCCACGTCGTCACCGCCCACCCCTACTCGGTCTCCGTCGCGCCCGACGGCGAGCACCTGCGCTTCACCGTCGGTGGCCTGGGCGACCACTCGCGCGCGGTGGCCCACCTGCGGCCGGGGACGCGCGTGCTCCTCGAGGGACCGTTCGGCCGCTTCACCGCCGCCCGGGCGCGACGCCGCGGTGTGCTGCTCGTCGCCGGGGGCGCGGGCGTCGGGCCCGTGCGGGCGCTCGCGGAGGACCTGGTCGCGCGCGGTCACGACGTCGTCGTCGTGCACCGCGCCCGGTCCCGGGCGGACCTCGGCCTCGGCCACGAGCTCGCCGACGCGCCGCTCACGTACCTGCCCGTCGTGGGCCGCCGGGCCGACCTCGGGTACGACCCCCTGGGCCCGGGGCGGCTCGACGCCCTGGTCCCCGACATCGCGTCGCGCGACGTGTTCGTGTGCGGTCCGCCCGCGATGGTCGCCACCGTCGAGGACTCGGCACGCCGCGCGGGCGTGCCGCGGTCCGCCGTCCACCACGAGGAGCTGAGCCTGTCATGACCGGACGCCGCTGGAGAGGGACGATCGTCTACGCGGGCAGCGTGCTCGCGCTCGGGGCCGCCGCGCTCGCGCGGTACGGCGGGGTGCCGGGCCTCGCCGGGGACGGGTCCGCGACGTCGGCTGGTCCCGCCGCCGTCGTCGCGGGGTCGGAGCCCGTGACCCCCACGACCCCGACGCCGGCCCCCTCCACCGCGGGCTCGACGGACCCGGGCACGTCCCCGGCGAGCCCGGGCACCGGCACGCCCGACCCGACGCGGGCGACCGTGACGGGGTCGGTCGTCCAGACGCGGTACGGGCCGGTGCAGGTCGCGGTGACGTTCACCGGGACGCACCTCGACGCGGTGCAGACCGTGCGGTCGCCCAGCGGGGGAGAGAGCTCCCAGATCTCCGCGCGCGCCACGCCGCTGCTCGCGCAGGAGGCCGTGCGGGCGCAGTCCGCGCGCATCGACACCGTCTCCGGGGCGACCTACACCTCCGAGGGCTACCGCGAGTCCCTCCAGGCCGCGATCGACGCGCGGGGCTGACGGTGCGCCGGACGGAGACGGTCATGGGGCTGCCGATGTCGCTGGACCTGCGCGCGCCCGACGACGAGCGTGCGCAGGCTGCCGCCCGCGCGGCGTTCGCGGTGCTCCACGCCGCGGACGCGCGGTTCAGCGGGCGACGCGCGGACAGCGAGCTGTCCCGCCACCGGCGCGGGCTCGTCGCGCGCCCCTCCCGGGACCTGCGCGAGGTGCTCGACCTCGCGGAGGCCGCGCGCGTCGCGAGCGGTGGCGCGTTCGACGTGCACCGGCCGGACGGCACGCTCGACACCGACGGCGTCGTCAAGGGCTGGGCCGCGCAGCGCGCGGTGGACCGGCTCGTCGCCGCGGGGTTCTCCGACCTGTGCCTCAACGCCGGCGGGGACGTCGCCGTCCGTGGCGGGCCGGAGCCCGGCCGGCCCTGGGTGGTGGGCGTGCGCTCCCCGGCGCGCGTGGACGGGCTCGTGGCGCGGGTCGAGCTGCACGACGGCGCGGTGGCGACGTCGGGGACGTACGAGCGCGGTCTCCACGTGTGGGACGGGCGCACGGGTGCCGCCGCGCGCGGGCTCCTGTCGGCGACCGTCGTCGCGCCCGACCTCACGACCGCCGACGTCCTCGCGACGAGCGTCCTCGCGCTGGGCGAGGAGGGGGTCGCGTGGGCGGTGGACCAGGGGGCCGCCCTCGTGCTCGCCGTCCTCCCGGACGGGACTGTCGTCAGCGACGGGCCGGCGGGCCGAGCGGCAGCGTGAGCACGAGACGGGCCCCGTGCGGTGCGTCGGGGCGGTTCGTCGCCTCCACGGTGCCCGCGTGCTGGGCCGCGACCTCCGCGACGAGCGCGAGCCCCAGCCCGTAGTGGCGGCGCCCGCCCTCGTCGGGTGCCGGCCCGGGGCGGCGCGAGGCGAAGCGTGCGAACAGGTCGCCGGCGTCCTCGCCCAGCCCGGGTCCGTCGTCGTCGACGAGCGCCTGCGCGGCCGACCCGGCGCGCCGCACCGTGACGACGACCTCGTGCGTCGCGTGGTCGACCGCGTTGTCCACGAGCGCGGTGAGCGCGCGGCGCAGCGCGGCCGGCGCCCCCGCGACCGTGAGGTCGTCCGTCCCCGCGCGCCGCAGCGCGACGGAGCGCGACGCCGCGCGCGCCTCGGCCGAGCGCACGACGGCGTCGGCCAGCGCCGCGAGGTCGACGGGTACGAGGTCCACGGACCGCGTGTCCGCGGCCGTCAGCAGGTCGTCGAGCACGTCGCTGAGCGCGGCCGTGTCCTCGAGGAGCCCGTCGACGTCGCGCGCCACCTGCTCCGCCGTCCCCGGGCCCGGTCGTTCGAGCCGGCGACGCAGGAGCTGCGCGCGCGTCGAGAGCAGGGTGAGGGGGGTCCGCAGCTCGTGGCTCGCGTCCGCCACGAAGCGCCGCTGCATCGCGAGGGCCTGCGCCGTGGGGAGGACGGCGCGACGCCCGAGCCACCAGCCCCCGACGGTGGCGAGCACGACCCCGACGGCCGTCGCGACACCGAGCGCGAGGAGGAGGCGCGCCAGCTCCTCGCGCGTCTCGGACGGGTCGAGGACGGCCTGGACGACGCCGTCCCGACGCTCCACCGTGAGCACCTCGAACGTGCCTGCCGAGGTCGTCACCCGCTCCCGCGCGCTCGTCCCCGTGCGTGCCACCTGCTCGACGAGACCGAGGTCGGGCAGGCCGGCCGGCATCCCGGGCGACGCGTCGACACCGCGCGGCGAGGCCACGGCGACCCAGATCCCTGGGCCCGCGTCGGTGACCTCGTCGGCCGACGCCGCCGACTCGAGCCGACGGTCGTCCGCCTCGCCGAGCGCGCGAGCCACCACGGCGAGGACGACCGCCGCCACCACGAGCAGGCTCACGAGCACGAGGAGACCCGTCTGCACCGCGAGGCGCCGGCTCGTGCGCCGCAGGAGGTCGCGCTCCGCGCCCGTGATCACAGTGCGCCCCACCGGTACCCCAGCCCGCGCACGGTCGTGACCGCGCGGCGGCCGAGCTTGCGGCGCAGGTAGTACACGTAGGTGTCCACGACCCCCGGGTCGGACGCCTCGGGGAACACGCGCTCCAGCAGCTCGTCCCGGCCGAAGACCTGGTGCGGGTGCCGGGCGAGGACCTCGGCGAGCGCGGCCTCGCGCGCCGAGAGGTCGGCGGTCGTGCCTGCGTCCGTCGTCACGCGGCGGGTCCCGAGGTCGAGCGTGCCGCCCGGGAGGCGGATCGCGCCCGCCGCCGGGGACGCCTGGCCCCGCCGGCGCAGCGCGCGCAGCCGCGCCAGCAGCTCGTCGACGTCGAACGGCTTCCCCACGTAGTCCTCGGCCCCGGCGTCGAGGCCGGCCACACGGTCGGCCGGGTTGCCGAGCGCCGACAGCACGAGCGCGGGCGCCGTGACGCCGCGCGAGCGCAGCCGGGCGAGCAGGTCGAGCCCCTCGACGGCGGGCAGGCCACGGTCGAGGAGCAGCAGGTCGTACTCGCGCGTGAGGCCGAGGTGGAGCCCGCGCTGGCCGTCGTGCGCGACCTCGACGGCGTAGCCCTCGCTCCCGAGGAGCTCCACGAGCATGTCCGCGAGCATGCGGTCGTCCTCGACCACGAGGACCCGTGCCTCGACTGTCATGCGGTTCCGCCTCGTCTCCCGGACGTGTCCATTCTGACCGCCGGGCGGTCGGGCACAACTGCGGCCGACGCACCGCCGCCCGCCCGGAGCGGGTCCTCACGGACGGTCGCGACGTGCGACAGTGTTCCGGGCGTTCGAGCACAGGACGCCCGTCGTCGAGCCGAGAGGCGTCTTGTGGTCGCGTCCTCCGCACCCTCCGACCCCGCGCGCGCCGCCCTCGCACCGGCCGAGGCGGAGCGCCTCGCCGCCGCGCTCGAGCGGCGCGCGATGTCTGCGAGCGAGGTCTCGTTCACCATCGCGGACGCCCGCGCCCCGGGGGTGCCTCTGGTCTGGGTCAACCCGGCGTTCACGGCGACCACCGGCTACGCCGCGGACGAGGTGCTCGGCACCAACTGTCGGTTCCTCCAGGGCCCGGGTACCGACCGCGACGCGGTCGCGAGGATCCGGGCCGCGGTCGACGGCGGCACCACGGCGGGCGAGACGCTGCTCAACTACCGCAAGGACGGCACGCCGTTCTGGAACCAGCTCACCCTCTCGCCCGTGCACGACGAGCTCGGCACCCTCACGCACTTCGTGGGCGTCCAGGCCGACGTCACCGCCCGGGTCGAGACAGAGAGGTCGCGCGAGGCGGCGCTCGACGCCGCGATCTCCGCGAACCATCGGCTGGCCACGACCACCCGGATCGTCGAGCGCCTCGGCGAGCTGCTCGGCACGGAGGACGTGCTCGCCGAGGCGGCACAGGCCGTGGCCGAGGTGTTCTCGTGCTGGGCGGTCGTCGTGACGTACCCGGGTGGGCGCTCGCGCACCGACGTCGCGTCGCACGACCCGGCGCTCGCCGATGCCGCCCGGCGCCTGTCCCGGACACCGGGCTGGGCGGACCGCTCGCTCGCGGCGGTCGACGTGCTCGGGGGCGGCGCGCGGTTCGCGCGACCGTTCGACGTCACGCCCGACCTCGTCTCGCCGCACGCGGACGAGGAGGAGCTCGCCGCCATGCACGAGCTCGGGCTCGGCTCCGCGATGTCCGTCGGGCTGCGGGCCCGCGGCCGGATCGTCGGCGTGCTCGCCGTGGTCAGCGCGCAGCCCGGGTTCTTCGAGGACGAGGACGCCGTGATGTTCGAGGACCTCGGCCACCGGATCGGCCTCCTGCTCGACAACGCGCGGCTCTACGAGCGCGAGCGCGACGCCGCGCACACCCTGCAGGAGCGCATGCTGCCGCGGCTCGGATCCCTCGACGGGCTGGACGTGGCCGTGGTCTACCGGCCCGCGGGAGGTGGGTCGTCCGTGGGAGCCGCGGCGGTCGGCGGCGACTGGTTCGAGGCGATCGAGCTGCCCGACGGCCGCGTGCTGCTCGTGGTCGGGGACGTCGTCGGGCACGACATGCACGCCGCCGCCGCGATGGGTCAGATTCGGTCGGCGCTCCTCACCGTCGCGGCGGACGGCACGACGCCCGAGGAGGTCGTCGAGCGCCTGGACGGGCTCGTGAAGCGCTTCGGCCTCGCGGACGTCGCGACGTGCGTCGTCGCGACGCTCGGGCCGCCCGACGCGGACGGCGGGCGCGAGCTCGTCTACTGCCGGGCCGGCCACCCGCCGCCCCTGCTCCGCACGCCCGACGGCGCCGTCCGCCCGCTCGACGAGTCGCTCACCACGCCGATCGGGGTCGTCACGCCCCGGCCCGTCACGGCCGCCCGGCTGCGACCGCGTGCCGGGAGCGTGCTCGTGCTGTACACCGACGGCCTCGTGGAGTCCCGCGCCCGGGGCCAGCGCGAGGGCGTCGCGGAGCTCGCGCGGGCCCTCGGCCGCGCCCCGGCGGACGCGGACGCTGCCGCCGTCCGGGACCACTTGCTCGACCAGGCCGGGGGCCGTAGCGACGAGGACGACACGTGCCTGCTCGTCGTCCGCCTGCCACGCGGGGACGAGGCCGCGGCATCCGACGGTGGTGCGCCGCCCCACCCCTGAGCGGCGGGCGCTACGGACCCTCGGCGAGCGGCCCCCGCAGCCGCGCCCGGTCGTCCTCGGTCCCGCCCCGGAGCCGACGCGCGAGCGTGTCGCGCCAGCGCGCGGGGAGCGTCGGGAGCGCGGCGAGCGCCGCGGCGGCCGGGAGGTCGTCGCGGTCGAGGTTCATCACCCGGTTGACCTCCCGCACCGTCGCGCTCCGGGCCGGCCGGTCGACGACGACGGCAGTCGCGCCCGCCCGCACCGTGCCGGGCGTGAGCACGCGCAGGTACCAGCCCGTGCGACCCGACGCCTGGACCCGGTCCGGCAGGTCGACGAGGCCGTGGACCGCCGCGAGCTTGTAGCAGGGGCGGCGCGGCATGCTCACCTGGAGGGTCGCCGTCCCGAGCGTGAGCACGTCGCCCAGCAGCAGGTCGTCCTCGGTGAGCCCGCGCGTCAGGAGGTTCTCCCCGAACGCGCCGGGCGGGAGGTCCGCGCCGAGCTCGTCGCGCCACGCCGCGTAGTGCTCGACCGGGTACACGCACACGGCCTTCTCGGGGCCGCCGTGCACGCGCCGGTCGGCCTGCGCGTCGCCTTCCAGCCCTTCCGTCTCCACCGCGACGGGGCCGAGGCGCGGCCGCTTGCGGAACGCCGTCGGCACGTCGCGCCCGCGGTGGGCCACCGTGCCCACCCCGCCGGTGCGCACCTCCAGCACGACGGCGCTCGCGGGCCGCGAGGCGGGCGCGGGGGATCGCGGGTCGCCAGGGCGGGACGGTGCGGCAGGGCGGGACGGTGCGGCGGGGCGGGACGGCACGGTGGCTCCTCTCAGGCGGCGCGGCGCAGGCCGAGGGCGGGGAAGTCGACGGGGACGGCGAGCGCGACGTTGACGTAGTTGGTGAACAGGTTGAGCGCGACGTGCGCGACGACCTCGACCACCTGCTCGTCGGTCCATCCCGCGTCGCGCACCGCCTGGACGTCCTGCGCGGTCACGTGACCGCGCTCGTCCACGAGGGCGAGCGCGAAGCGCAGCAGCGCCTCGACGCGCGGGTCGGACGCGGTGCCGTCCTGCGCGGCGGTGAGGTCGTCGCGCGCGACGCCGGCCTTGCGCCCGAGCGCGGTGTGGGCGGCGAGGCAGTACTCGCACGCGTTCCGGTTCGCGACGGCGACGGCGATCTGCTCGCCGACGGCCGCGCCGAGCGTGCCGGTGCCGAGGGCGCCGAACGCACCCCACATGCTCTGCAGGGCGGCGGGCGAGTTCGCGACCGCCCGGAACATCGCCGGGACGCCGCCGAACGCGGCACGGATCTGGTCGAGCCCGTCGGCGACGGGGCCGGTGGCGGACTCGGGGCTGACGAGGGGGACACGGGACACGGGGATCTCCTCCGGGTGCGGGGACGCCGGTCCCGGGCGGGACCGACGCCGTCCAGCCTGGTCGGTCGCGTCGGACGATGGGGAACGAATCGTCCTCGAAACGTGTCCGATCGTCTGGCATCCTGGGGCGATGGCTCCCGTCGACCGGCTCTCGCACCTGCTCGAGCGGTTCCGCGTGCGGACGCACCTCTTCCACACCGGGCCGCTGTGCGGCGTCACGACGTTCGACGCGCGGCCCGGGCGCGGGTTCCTGCACGTGCTCCGGCGGGGCGAGATGGACATGACCCACGTCGGCGCGGACGGCCGGGTCGAGCGCCGCAGCGTCGACCGCCCGAGCCTGCTCTTCTACCCCCGCCCGCTCGACCACGCGTTCCACAACGCGCCCACCGAGGACTCCGACTTCGCGTGCGCGACGCTCGACGTCGAGGGCGGCGCCACCCACCCCCTCGTGCGCACGCTGCCGCCCGTGCTCGTGCTGCCGCTCGCCGACGTGGCGGGCCTCGAGCCCGCGCTCGACCTGCTCTTCCGCGAGATCGACGACGTCCGCTGCGGCCGTCGCGTCCTCGCCGACCGGCTCTTCGAGGTCGTGCTCGTGCAGCTCTTCCGGTGGATCCTCGACCACGCCGACGACCTCGCGCTCCCGCCGGGGCTGCTCCCCGGCCTCGCCGACGAGCGCCTCGCGCCCGTGCTCGTCGCGGTGCACGAGGCGCCGGGGGAGCCGTGGACGCTCGCGTCGATGGCGCGCACGGCGCACCTGTCCCGGAGCGCGTTCGCCGCCCGGTTCACCGCCGTCGTGGGGCAGCCGCCCGGCGACTACGTGACCGGCTGGCGCCTCACCGTCGCGCAGGACCGGCTCCGGGCGGGCGCCTCCGTGAGCCGGACCGCGACCGAGCTCGGCTACGCGACGCCCGCCGCGTTCTCGCGCGCGTTCAGCCACCGCGTCGGCCGCTCGCCGCGCGCGTGGTTGGCCGAGCGCGCGGACCCGGCGGCGGCGTCCGTGGCATCCTGACGCGGTGCGGTCGAAGGCGCGGGGCGAACGGTGCGGACCGAACCGAGGCGGGTCGAGCCGGTGCGCGTCGAGCCGGTGAGCGAGGACGTCCTCGTAGACCGGGTCGTCGAGCGCGTGCTCGCCGTCGGGCGTGAGCAGCCCCGGGCGGTCCGCCTCCTCGTCGACGGCCACCCCTCCACGCGGCCCGAGGACCTCGCGGATCGTCTGGTCGCGCCGCTGCGCGCGGCGGGTCGGCCGGTCGCGCGCGTGCGCGTGCAGGACTTCTGGCGTTCCGCGTCGCTGCGCCTCGAGCGCGGGCGCGAGGATCCCGACGCGCTCCTCGACGAGTGGGTCGACGTGGCCGGGCTCCGGCGGGAGGTGCTCGACGCCGTCGGGCCGGGCGGGTCCGGCCGCTACCTGCCGAGCCTGCGCGACCCCGCGACGAGCCGGTCGACCCGCGCCGCGTACGTCGAGGCCGAGCCGGGCCTCGTCGTCGTGCTCGACGGCGCGCTCTGCCTGGGGCTCGGCCTCGCGCTCGACCTCACCGTGCACCTCGCCCTGCGCCCCGCGACGCTCGCGCGCCGCACCGCGCCCGACGCGGCGTGGACGCTCGCCGCCTACGGCCGGTACGCGCAGGAGGTCCGTCCCGAGGACGTGGCGGACGTCGTCGTGCGGGTCGACGACCCGCGGCACCCGGCGCTCGTCGTCCGCTGAGTGGCCGTGGCCATGGCCGTGGCTGCGGGTGCGGCGGGCCGGAGCGGGCGCGGTCAGCGGGGGAGGTGCGTCTCGACGAGCTCGACGATCGCCGGGTCGTCGGGCAGGGTGCGCGGCCGGAACCGGTGCACCTCGCCGCCCGGCAGGACGAGGAACTTCTCGAAGTTCCACGTGACGCGCCCCGCCGTGCCGTCCGCGTCGGGCGTCTTCTTGAGCTCCGCGTAGAGCGGGTGCGCGTGGCGGCCGTTGACGCGCACGCGGTCCACCACGGGGAACGTGACGCCGTACGTGAGCGAGCAGAACTCCTGGATCGCCTCGTTGCTCCCGAGCTCCTGCAGGAACTGGTTGCTGGGGAACCCGATCACGGTGAACCCGCGGTCGCGGTACTTCTCCTGCATCGCCTCGAGCGTCGCGTACTGCGGCGCGAGCCCGCACCGCGACGCGACGTTGACGACCAGCACGACGTCGTCCGCGTGCTCGCGCAGGGTGTGCGTCGTCCCGTCCATGGCGTCGAACGGGATGTCGTACAGGCTCATGGGACCTCCTCGGGCGAGGCGCCGGCGCGTCCGGGCCCGTCCCATCCTCGCACCGCGGGTGTGACGTCGTGCGGAACCGGTCCCGACCCCCGGTCGAGCGCGCGCGAGCCTGCCCGTGGCGTGCTGAAGTATGTGCGCGATGCCAGCAGCCGAGAGAAGGGACGCCTCCATGCGCCCGTGGACCCCGAAGACCGACATGGTGCGCCGGTTGTACGTCGCAGGCCGGGAGGCGACGAGCCCGGCCGAGGCGCTCCGGATGTCCCCGCAGGAGCTCGCGGAGGAGTTCGACCGCTGGCTCGAGGGCGTCCGCGCCGCGCGCGAGCAGTAGGAGCGGCGGAATCTCGGTGGCCTCCCGCGCCCGCGCGGGACAGACTCGGGGCATGACGACGCGGCTGCCGGACGACGGCCCGGGCCACGGACACGACGGGGGACCGGACGACGGCCCCGACACCACCTCGCCCGTGACCCGGGCGGTGGTCGGCGTGGTCGTGGGCATCGCGATCTTCGCGTTCGTCGGCGTCGTGGGGTACTTCGCCGTCGTGACGGTCGGGATGCGGTCGTGGGCCGACCAGCGGGGCGCCTCCGCCGAGCGGTCGGTCGCGAGCGCCCCGGCGAGCACCTCGGCCGGCGCCGGGACCGGGCGCGAGACGACGCTCGACGCGTCGAACGAGGCGTACCGCCAGCGCCAGGGCACGCCCGAGCGCGACGCCGAGGCGGCCCGCTCGGTGCCCGCCGTCCGCGCCGCGCTCGACCCGGTCGCGGACGGCTCGGCGGTCGACGCCGACGAGGTCGCGGCGGCGCTCGCCGCCGCGGGGTTCGAGACCGTGCAGGTCGTGGGCACGACGGCGTCCGGCGAGGTCGCGACGACCGTCGGCGTGGGCGTCGCCGTCCCGGGCGGCTGCGTGTTCGGGGGCGTCGCGCCCGACGCCGTGACCCTCGAGGCCGGCGGCCCGATCGCGGACGGTGGCTGCCTGGAGATGCCGGCGCACTGAGGCCCCTCGCACCGGGCGCCCGCGGCCGCGCGCCCGGCCCGGGTGGTCCGGGAGGTCGCCGCGCGGGTCGATCTCGCGACCTGCGGCTCCACCTGGGTACGGTCAGCGGGGCGGGCGACGGAGCCCGCACGGCTGACGGAGGGTGAGAGATGCGGATCGAGGGCGCGGTCGCGCTGGTGACGGGCGGGGCGTCGGGCCTCGGGCGCGCGACGGCGGAGGGCCTGGTGGCTGCCGGCGCGCGCGTCGTGCTGGCCGACCTGGCGTCGTCCGACGGCGCGGCGGTCGCCGCGGGGCTCGGCGACGCGGCGCGGTTCGTCCCCACGGACGTGACGAGCGAGGACGACGTCGCGCGGGCCCTGGACGCCGCGGACGCCCTGGGTGGGGCGCGCGTCGTCGTGAGCTGCGCCGGGATCGTGCTCGCGCAGCGGGTCCTCGGCCGGTCCGGGGTGCACGCGCTCGACGCGTTCCGCCGCGTCGTCGACGTCAACCTCGTCGGCACGTTCAACGTCGTCCGGCTCGCGGCGGAGCGCATGCTCGCCCTCGACCCGCTCGGTCCCGACGGTCCCGACCCCGACGGCGAGGAGCGCGGCGTCGTCGTGCAGACGGCGTCGGTCGCGGCGTTCGACGGCCAGGTCGGGCAGGCGGCCTACGCCGCGTCCAAGGCCGGGGTCGCCGGCCTCACGCTGCCGCTCGCGCGCGACCTCGCCCAGCACCGGATCCGCGTCATGACGATCGCGCCCGGGATCTTCCGCACCCCGATGATGGCGTCGCTCCCCGAGGCGGCGCAGGAGTCGCTCGGGGCGCAGGTGCCGCACCCGAGCCGGCTCGGGCGCCCGGAGGAGTACGCGCACCTCGTGCGCGCGATCGTGGAGAACCCGATGCTCAACGGCGAGGTGGTCCGCCTCGACGGCGCCATCCGCATGGCGCCGCGCTGAGCCGCAGGACCGCCGGGGGCCACGGGCCGCCCGACGCCGACAGGACCCCGGGCTCGCGCCCGGAGGAGAGGAGAGGGACGATGCCGCCGTACACGACGGCGACCGACTTCCGGGCCGACCTGCTCGCCCGCGCGACGGCGGCCCAGCGCCGCGCGTCCGCCCGGAGCTTCCCGGGCGACGGCGGCTCCGTCGCCGGGGTGCGCATGGGCGACGTGTTCGTGCTCGCGAAGAACGCCCTCGACCTGCCGGTCGACCAGATCGAGCTGCTGCTCGAGGACCGGATCCACGAGGTGCGGGCCGGCGGGTGCTCGATCATGGGCAAGGCGGCGACCGCCCGGCGCGTGACGGTCGAGCGGCACGCGGAGCTCGTGGAGCTCTTCCTGCGCCGGCACGACCGCATCGACACGTGGGACCTCGTGGACCTCACCGCGTCCCAGGTGCTGGGGACGTGGCTGCTCGACCGCCCGCGCGACGTGCTCGACGACCTGGCGCGCGCGCCCGACTGGCCGCGCCGTCGCTCCGCCGTCGTCGCGACGGCGGCGTTCCTGCGGCGCGGCCAGGTCGACGACACGTTCCGGCTGTCCGCGGTGCTGCTCGACGACCCGGAGCCGTACGTCCAGAAGGGCGTCGGCTGGATGCTCCGGCACGCGGGCGACGTCGAGCCCGAGCGGCTGCGGGCGTTCCTCGAGGAGCGGGCCGCCACGATGTCGCGCGACGTGCTGCGTGCCGCCGTCGAGAAGCTGCCGCCCGCGGAGCGCAAGGAGTGGCTCGCGCGCTGAGCGCCGGGGTCGCCCTCAGCCCCGGGACGGCACCCGGCCGCAGCAGGGCTCGAGGATCCGCAGCCCTTCGCGGCGGGAGAACCAGACCGTGAGCACGGCGGTGGCGCTGCCGAGGAGCGCGAGGTCGACGAGCAGCACGAGCGGCTCGATCGCGCCCTGCTCCATCGACGAGGCGCTGAAGGGTGCGAGGAGGAACAGGAAGAGGTTGTTGGCGACGTGCACGAGCACGGCCAGCTCGAGCCCGCCCGTCTTCCAGACGAGGAACCCGGTGCAGAGCGCGAACGCCGCGATGCCGATCTGCCCCACCCCGTCGTACCCGTGGCCGACGACGAAGAACGGGACGGGCAGGACGATCCCCCACACGGGCGAGCGCAGCCAGGTGCCGAGCATCTGCTGGGGCAGGCCGCGGAACGCGTACTCCTCGGCGGCGCACTGCAGCGGCCCGAGGAGGAGGATGCACCCCAGGCTCACCAGAAGGGCCGGGGTCACGGTGGGGGTCGCCAGGTCGGACGGCGGCCGGAGCAGGAACCCGCCCACGGTGACGACGCCGTAGAGCGGCACGACGAGCGGCACCGCGCTGCCGACGAGCCCCCACCGGAACCGTCCGGCGACCGAGTGGATCGTGCCGCGGCGTCGACCGCCCCAGCGCACGCCGAGCACGACGGCGGGCAGCAGGAGCGCGATGAGCCCGAGGCCGATCGCCCAGTCCAGCGGGTTGAGCGGGTCGGAGAAGTCGTCGGACGGCGTCGGCAGCCCGGGCCGGTAGGGCACCAGCACGGCGTAGGCGACCGCGACGACGGCGACCGGGGCGAGGAAGGCGAGGTAGAGGAGCGCCGTCGCGCCGAACGTGGTGAGCGGGGTCCACCACCGTGCGGGGCGAAGGTCGACGTGCGCCGCCCGGTGGTAGGCGAAGGTGGTCGCGGTCGTGCTGTCGAGCGTGGGCTGGGACACGGGACCGATGAGCGGCGCGCCGGGCACGGGTGCCGTCGGGACGGGACTCTCGTCGAGCGAGGGGTGCATGCGTCGAGCCTGGTCGGGCGGCTCGGGCCGCGGTATCGGTCATCGGTCTGATTTCCCGTCCTCAGCCGGGGCGCCGGGCTCGTCGGTGCCTACAGTGCTCCGGTGAGCATGTTCGCGCAGCGCCCGGCGTGGCGTCGGGTCCTCCGCGAGACCGGCCTCCTGGCCGCGGTCGCCCTGTCGGGTGCCCTGCTGTTCCTCGGCAACTTCGCGCTCAGCGTCGACACGCCGGGCGCGCAGGACGATCCCGTGCGGTTCGCCGCGCTCCTGTTCCTCGACCTCGCGTTCGGGGTCGCCGCGTGGGTCGTCGTGCTCTGGCGCCGCAGCGCGCCCTTCCTCGTCGCCCTGCTGCTCGCCGTGCTCGCCGTCGTCTCGACGGCGGCGGTGCCGGCGGCCCTCTTCGCGTTCGGGTCGCTCGCCACCCGGCGCCGGGTGCGCGAGCTGGCGCCGGTCGCGGCGGTCTGGCTCGTCGGCGTCCTGGCGGTGGCCGCCCTGGGGATCGACCTGGTCGGCGTGGCGCTGCCGTGGTGGGAGGTCGTGGCCGCGGTGGGCGCGACCGCCGTCGTCCTCGCCGTCGCGCTCGCCGCGGGCATCGCCGTCGGCGCACGGCGGGAGCTCGTCGCCACCCTGCACGAGCGGGTCCGGCTGACCGCGGAGGAGCAGCGCCTCGGCGAGGAGCGCGCGCGCCACCAGGAGCGCACGCAGATCGCCCGGGAGATGCACGACGCCCTCGCACACCGCCTCTCGGTGACCGCGATGCACGCGAGCGTCCTGCGGCACCGGACGGACCTCGACGCCGCGGACCGGGACGAGGCCGTCGCCGCCCTGCACGACAGCAGCCGTCAGGCGCTCGCCGACCTGCGCGAGCTCCTCACCTACGCGCGGGGCCCGAGCCGGTCGGACGACGACCGGCCCCAGCCGACCCTGGACCGGCTCGACGAGCTCGTGGCCGAGACGCCGCTCGCCCGGACGGACTGCGCCGTCGACCTCGAGCGCCTGCCCCCGACCGTCAGCCGGCACTCGTTCCGGATCGTCCAGGAGTGCCTGACCAACGCCCGGCGGCACGCCCCCGGGCAGCGCGTCGACGTCGCCATCAGCGGCGCTCCCGGCCGCGAGCTGGCGATCGTCGTGCGCAACGCTCTCGCGGGCCCGCGGGAGGGTGCGCCCCGACCGGGCCTCGGCGTCATCGGGATGCAGGAACGGGCGCGGGCCGTGGGCGGGTCCGTCAGCGTCCGCCCGGGCGTCGACGAGCACGTGGTGTCGGTGACGATCCCCTGGCCCGCCGCGTGAGCCGCCCGTCGCCCGACGTCGTCCGGGTGGTCACCGTCGACGACCAGCCGGAGGTCCGCTCGGCGCTGCGCCTGATGCTCGGCGGCGAGCCCGACATCGCCGTGGTGGGCGAGGCGGTCGACGGGGACCACGCGCGCGACGTCATCGAGGCCTGCCGGCCCGACGTCGTGCTCATGGACCTGCGCATGCCGCGCTGCGACGGGCTGGTCGCGACGGCGCGCGAGACCGCGCTCCGGCCGGAGACGGCGATCATCGTCCTGACGACCTTCGACACGGACCACCACGTCGTCCGTGCCCTGCGTGCCGGGGCGTGCGGGTTCCTCCTCAAGGACGCGCCGCCCGACGAGCTCGCCCACGCCGTCCGCGCGGCGGCCCAGGGACGGCCCGTCCTCGCGCCCGCGGTGCTGCGGCGGGTGATGACCCTCGCGGCCGAGAACACCCGGCCGCCGGACGCCGCCGCGGTCGACGCCCTCGCGACGCTCTCCCCGCGCGAGCGCGAGATCGCGCGCGCCCTCGCCCGGGGGATGTCGAACGCGGAGATCTGCGCGGCGCTGTTCATCTCGCTCGCCACCGTGAAGACGCACGTCAGCCGGGTGATCGCCAAGCTCGGCGTGGAGTCGCGCACCCAGGTCGCCGCCCTCGTGCTGCGGAACGACCCGGAGCACGGATGACCGCGGCGGGGGTTCCCGCGGCGGACCGGGCGGCGTACGGTGAGCGCACGCGGTCCGGGCATCCTGGCAAGAATCTCCCTTTTGCCTCTCTGCTGTGAAAGTTTGTGCCACACTGGCCCCGTGAGCAGCAGCACGCCCGGGGGGCCGTGGGTCGTCGGGCTCGACGTCGGGGGGTCGGGGAGCCGCCTCCTCGCCCGTCGCCTGCCCGCCGCGGCAGGGTCCGGTGCGGGTACGGACGACGTCGCGCTGTCCGGCCGACCGGTCGCGATCGGGCCGACGGGGAGCGACGCCGCGGACGTCGTGCGTGACCTCCTCGACGCCCTCCGTGCCGCGGTCCCCGCTCTCGCCGCGGACGGCGTCGCCGCGGCCGCGGTCGGTGCGACCGGCCTCGCGTCCCTCGTGCGCGACCCCGCCGAGCTGCACGCCGCGTTGCGCACGGGCCTGCCTCCCGCCGCGGGCCCCGCGGTCGACGGCGACCCGTCCGTCCGGCCCGGCCCGCGCACCGCCGTCGCGGCCGACGCGCTCACCGCGCACCTCGGCGCGCTGGGCGGCCGTCCCGGCGCCGTCGTGGCGGTCGGCACCGGGGCGATCGCGCTCGGCACCGACCTGCGGACCGTGTGGCACCGCGTCGACGGGTGGGGCCACCTGCTCGGCGACCTGGGCTCCGGGTCGTGGATCGGCGCGCAGGGGCTGCGGGCCGCGGTCGCCGCGCACGACGGCCGCGACTCCGGCGGCTCGCCGGCGCTGCTCGCCGCCGCCGTCGCGCGGTTCGGCCCGGTGCCGTCGTGGCCCGGGCAGCTCTACACGCGCCCCGACCGCGCCCAGGTGCTCGCGTCGTTCACGCCCGACGTCGCGGCCGCGGCCCGTGCGGACGACACCGTCGCGCGGCAGGTCCTCGCGGGCGCCGGGACCCACCTCGCGACGACGCTCGCCGCCGCGCTCGTCGACGACGTCCCGCCGCTCGCCGCCGCGACCGGCGGGGTGCTGGGGATCGGCCCGCTGCTGACGGACGCGTTCCGGGCGCGGCTCGCCGTGCTGCGGCCGGACGTCGCGCTCGTCGACCCTGCGGGCACGCCGCTCGACGGCGCGCTGCACCTCGCCGCGCGCCTCGCGACCGAGCCGGGCTCCGTCGTCGAGCACGCGCCCTGGCTCACGCTCGGCGACCACGCCGCGCCACCGACCGCCGTGCCACCGACCGCCGCGCCACCGACCGCCCTGCCGCCGGGCGCGCCCGGCACCGCCCCGCACCCGACCACCGCCGAGGAGACCCCATGACCGCCGACGGCCTCGTCCGCATCCGCCAGGCCCTGCCGAGCCTGCGGCCCGCCGAGGCGCGCATCGCCGAGGCCGTGCTCGCCGACCCGGCGGCCGTCGTGGGCAAGACGATCACGGAGCTCGCCGCGCTCGTCGGGACGTCGCAGGCGACGGTCGTGCGGTTCTGCCGCGCGGTCGGGTACGCCGGGTACCCGGAGTTCCGCATCGACCTCGCGCAGGCGACGAGCCGCCGCGCCGTCGAGCAGGAGCGCGCGAACGTCGCGCACGGCGAGATCGACCCCGACGACACGCTGCACGACGTCGTCACGAAGATCGCGTTCCACGAGGCGCGCACCATCGAGGAGACGGCGCGCATGCTCGACCTCGACGCGCTGGAGCAGGTCACCGCCGCGGTCGCGCAGGCGACGCGGATCGACCTGTTCGGTGTCGGGTCGAGCGGGCTCACGGCGCAGGACCTCGCGCAGAAGCTCCAGCGCATCGGGCTGCTGTGCTTCGCGTCGCCGGACCCGCACGTCCAGCTCCAGTCCGCCGCGCTCCTGGCCGAGGGCGCCGTCGCCGTCGGCGTCTCGCACAGCGGGCTCACCGTCGAGACGAACGACGCCCTGCGCATCGCGCGCGACCGCGGCGCGACGACCGTCGCCGTGACGAACTTCCCCGAGTCGCCGCTCGTCGAGCACGCGGACCTCGTGCTCACCACGACGGCGCGCGAGACGCAGTTCCGGTCCGGCGCCCTGTCGAGCCGCATCGCGCAGCTCGCGCTCGTCGACTTCCTGTTCGTGCGCGTCGCACAGCGCCTGTACGACCGCACGACCGCGAACCTGCGCGCGACGTACGAGGCCGTGCAGCCCCACCGCCTCGGCTACGACCGCCGGACGCGCCCGTGACCGCCGTCGAGACGCCCGGCCTCGAGCTGCGCACGGACCTCCTGACGCGGGTCGCGCAGGCGCACGACGCGTCGCACTACCTCCTGCGGCCCGAGGTCGTCGTGCGCGCGCACGACCGCGACGGCGTCGTCGCCGCGATGCGCGAGGCGTCCCGCCGCGGGCTGCCGGTGACGTTCCGCTCCGGCGGCACGAGCCTGTCCGGCCAGGCGTCGGGCGCGGGCGTGCTCGTCGACACGCGCACGCGCTTCACCCGGGTCGAGGTGCTCGACGGCGGCGAGCGCGTGCGCTGCGAGCCCGGCGCGACGCTGCGGCTCGTCAACGCGCACCTGCTGCGGCACGGGCGCCGGCTCGGCCCGGACCCGGCGAGCGAGATCGCGTGCACGATCGGCGGGGTCGTGGCGAACAACTCGTCGGGCATGTCGTCGGGGACGGCGCGGACCGCGTACCGGACGGTCGAGGCGATGACGGTCGTGCTCGCGAGCGGGACGGTCGTCGACACGGGCGCGCCCGACGCCGACGCGCGCCTGCGCGCCGCCGAGCCCGCGATCCACCGCGGTCTCGCGGAGCTGCGCGACCGCGTGCGGGGCAGCGCGGCGGCGCGCGCGGAGATCGAGCGCCAGTTCTCGATGAAGAACACGATGGGCTACTCCGTCAACGCGTTCCTCGACCACGACGAGCCCGTGAAGATCCTCGAGCACCTGCTCGTCGGGAGCGAGGGCACGCTCGGCTGGGTCGCCGACGTGACGTTCCGGACGGTGCCGCTCCTCGCGCACGCCGCGACGACCCTCCTCGTGCTCGACTCGCTGGAGCACGCCACGGACGCGCTCGTGCCGCTCGTCGCGTCGGGCGCGGAGGCGATCGAGCTGCTCGACGCGGCGTCGCTCCGCGTCGCCGCGGCGGACCCGGCCGCCGATCCCTCGATGCGCTCGCTGGCCTCCGGGGCGGGCATCCACCGGCAGACCGCGCTCCTCGTCGAGTACCGCGCGGCGACCCCCGACGGTCTCGCGCCCTTCCAGGAGGCGGCGCGCGACGTCGTCGGCTCGCTCGCCGGCTTCCTGGCCGTCCCCGCCACGGTGACGACCGACGCCGCGACGCGCGAGCGCCTGTGGCGCGTGCGCAAGGGCCTGTACACCGCCGTCGCGGGCGCGCGGCCCGCGGGCAGCACCGCGCTGCTCGAGGACGTGGCCGTCCCCGTCGCCGACCTCACCGCGACGGTGCGGGACCTCGGCGCGCTCTTCGAGCGCCGGGGCTACGGCGACGCGGTGACGTTCGGGCACGCCAAGGACGGCAACCTGCACTTCATGATCACGCCGCGCCTCGGCGACCGCGCCGAGCTCGACCGGTACGCGGCGTTCAGCGACGACCTCGTCGACCTCGTGCTCGGCCACGGCGGAACGCTCAAGGCCGAGCACGGCACCGGCCGCATCATGGCGCCGTTCGTGCGGCGCCAGTACGGCGACGAGCTCTACGCCGTCATGCGCGAGGTCAAGCGGCTGCTCGACCCGCACGGCCTGCTCAACCCGGGCGTCGTGCTCACCGACGACGACCACGAGCACCTGCGGAACCTCAAGGTCGAGTCGTCGGCGGGCGGGGACGACGCGGCGCTCGTCGACCGCTGCGTCGAGTGCGGGTACTGCGAGCCGGGCTGCCCGTCGCGCACCGTGACGACCACGCCGCGCCAGCGGATCGCGCTGCTCAAGGAGATGGCCGCCGCGCCGCCCGCCGAGCGGCGCGAGCTCGAGCGGCAGTACGCCTACCAGGGCGTCGCGACGTGCGCCGCGGACTCGCTCTGCGTCGAGGCGTGCCCCGTGGGCATCGACACGGGCGTCGTCATGAAGGGCCACCGCGCGCGGTCGCAGCCGCGGCTCGTGCAGCGCGGGGGAGCGGCCGCCGCCGAGCACTGGGGGACCGTGGTCACGGGCCTGCGCGCCGCGCTCGGCGTCGTCGAAGCGCTCCCGACGCCGCTGGTGCGCGTCGCGTCCGACGTCGCCCGCGGGGTCGTCGGGACGGACGTCGTGCCGCGCGTCGACGCCGACCTGCCCGGTCCCGGGCCGCGCCGCGGGACCACGGCCGTCGTGGCCGACGGCGGCGACGCCTCCGCGCGCGCGGTGCTGTTCGCGTCGTGCATGGGCGAGCTCTTCGCGCCCGCCGGGGCCGGCCTGCCCGGGGGCGCGTGCGGCAGGGACGGCGCGGGCCGCCCGGTCGGGGCCGAGGCCGCGTTCCGGGCGCTGTGCGAGCGGGCGGGCGTCGGGCTCGTGGTCCCCGACGGGATCGGCGGGCTGTGCTGCGGCACCCCGTGGTCGTCCAAGGGCCTGCCCGACGGCGCGGCCGCCATGGCCCGCAAGGTCGTGGACGCGCTGTGGGTCGCCACGCGCGAGGGCGAGCTGCCGGTCGTGTGCGACGCGTCGAGCTGCACCCACGGCCTCGCCGAGACGGCGCGCCACCTCACCGGGACGGACCCGCGCGACGAGCAGGCGCGCGACCGGTTCGCCCGCCTGCGGGTCGTCGACGCCGTGACGTTCGTGCGCACCGACGTGCTGCCCGGCCTCGCGGCGCGCGGGGTCGACGTCGCGCGGGCGGGGGACGTCGTCGTGCACCCGACGTGCGCGACCGTGCACCTGGGCGCCGTGGACGACCTGCGGGCCGTGGCGGAGGCCGTCGCCGAGCGCGCCACCGTGCCGACGGCCTGGGGCTGCTGCGGGTTCGCGGGCGACCGGGGGATGCTGCACCCCGAGCTCACCGCGGGCGCGACGCGCGCCGAGGCGGACGAGGTCGCGCACCGCGCCGGCACGCTCCCCGAGGGGCGCTTCGACGCGTACGTGTCGAGCAACCGGACGTGCGAGATGGGCATGTCGCGCGCCACGGGCGAGGACTACGTCCACGTGCTCGAGCTCCTCGAGGCGGCCACGCGCCCCGGCGCTACCGTCTGAGCCGCGCGCGGTCGCGCCTCGGTCGGCGCGCTCGGCGCGGTCGCTGCGACGCGGGGAGGCGGCAGACCGCTCGTCGTGGTGCATAGGGAGAGCTGACCGGTGGACGCCACCGCCGGCACGCCCCCAGGAGGACGACCGGATGGACGGCATCACCGCGATCGCGCAGCGCGTGGCTGCCATCGAGGCGACCCTCAGCCCCGCCCGCGCCGTCGACGTCCGCACCGTCGACGCCCGCGCCGCGGACGCGGTCGCGAGCGGCTCCGGCGCGCGCTTCGACGAGCTCCTCAGCACGGTGCTGGCGGGCTCGACCGGCACCGGCAGCACCCCGGTGGCGGGCGCGACCGGTCCCGACCGGACGCGCACGGTCGACGGCGTCCCCGGCGACCTCGCGGCCTACGGCAACGGGAAGATCCCCCGGACCGCCCTGCAGGAGGTCGGGACGACCGGCCACCGCCTCTGGGCGCCCGCGGGCCAGGCGCTCGAGGGCCTGCTCGCCGAGGCGGCGCGCGACGGCGTCCGCATCGGCATCACGGACTCCTACCGGTCCTACGACGCGCAGGTCGACGTCGCCGCGCGCAAGGGCCTGTACTCCCAGGGCGGGCTCGCCGCCGAGCCGGGGACCAGCCCGCACGGCTGGGGCATCGCGGTCGACCTCGACCTGGACGACCGGGCCCAGGCGTGGATGCGCACCAACGGCGGCCGCTTCGGCTTCGTCGAGGACACCCCGCGCGAACCGTGGCACTGGGTGTACCGGTCCTGACCACCGCGGTCGCGACCTTGTGCGGTAGGCGTCGCAACAACCGCTCGGCCGCGGTCGCGACCTCGAGCCGCCACGCTGGGGGTCTGGTCGGCGGTCACCGGGCCGGCAGCCCCGACCGTGCTCGCAGGTCGTCACCGGACGTCGTCGCGCCCTCGGCGGCGGCGCGACGGGCCCCGTCGACGTCGTCGAGCACGCAGGGCTCGGACAGCCAGAACAGCGTCTCGCGCAGCGACTCGAGGTTGTCCCCGGCCATCAGCACCGCGGCACCGCGCCCCTGCCGGGTGATCCGCATGATCTGTAGCTCTTGCTCGGCCTCGTCCACCAGGGCCGACAGCCTGTCCCTCGCCTCGCTCAGAGCTACCGACTTCATGCGCTCATACTGTCCGGACTACGAGCCTGTGAATAGCCTCATTCTTGCCAAAGAGGCACCCCCTTCTTCCCGTGCTCGCGGCCTTCTCGGCCCACGGGACGCCGGGAGGCCCGCGCAGCGGGCGTGCAGGCCGTCGGCCTCGACGTGCTCGACGGCGGATCGTTGGCGGGATCTCTGCGCGCTCGAGGTCAGTTCCCGAACCCGACAGCGCAGTCAGGATTCGGCTGCGTTCCTGCCTGTAGTCCGTGCATCGGCGGACTTTCGACTTTTGATTGACACCCGACAGAAGCCTCGTAGGATGACGACCGAGTGGTAGGTGAATTTCACCCGACCGCTACGGCCCGACCGCCTCCGCGCGTGCCCCGGTGCACGTGGTGGCACTCTCCGTCCGCACGACGACGTGCGGGGGGATCGCGCTCGACGACGAGACGAGGAGGACCACCGGGCAGGGGGCGCGCAGCCCTCCCACCAGCACAGACAGACCGAGCCGCCCTGATTCCGTCGTTGGCGCGACGGGGGCGACCCGGTCCGGATGACCCCTCACAGGCGACTGAACCTCACAGGAGCGGCATCAGATGAAGGATATCGACCGGCGTACGCGCCGGAACCGGCGGGTGACCGCGGCTCTGGCCGCCGGCGCCCTCGCGCTCACGGGCCTGGGCGCGGCGACGGCACCCGCCGTCGCGCACGACGGCGTCGACCACGGCGCGGAACCGGGCGCCGAGGCGGCGCTCGACTGGTCCAACTACGAGCGCGTGCTGCTGACGAAGGACGTGGGCGAGCCCATCGACCTCGCGATCCTCCCGGACTCGCGCGTCCTGCACACGGCCCGCAACGGCGACGTGCGGCTCACGGACCCGGCGACGGGCGTCACGCGCGTGGTCACGACGCTCGACGTCTACGCGAACTCGGAGGACGGCCTCCAGGGCGTCGCGCTCGACCCGGAGTTCGAGGACAACGGGTGGGTCTACCTCGTCTACGCGCCGCGCGACGCGGACGGCGACGGTGTCGCGGACACCCCGACGGGCAACGCGCCCAACTCGCTCCCGGCGGGCGAGGACGAGAGCTACTGGGACCGCTGGGTGGGCGTGAACCGCCTCGCGCGGTTCCAGTGGACGGGCGACACGATCGACCTCGCGAGCGAGCAGGTGATCCTCGACGTCGAGGTGCAGCGCGGCCAGTGCTGCCACGTCGGGGCGGACATCGACTTCGACGGCGACGGCAACCTCTACCTCACGACGGGCGACAACACGCCCGCGAGCACCCCGGGCGCGAACGGCTTCGCGCCGAACAACGACGCCCCCGGCATGAACCCCGGCTTCGACTCGCGTCGTGGCGCGGGGAGCACGAACGACCTGCGAGGCAAGATCCTGCGGATCCACGTCGAGGACGACGGCTCGTACTCGATCCCCGAGGGCAACCTGTTCGCGCCGGGCACCGAGGGCACGCGCCCCGAGATCTTCGTCATGGGCGTGCGCAACCCGTTCCGGTTCGAGGTCGACCCGGAGACGAACTCGCTCTCCTGGGGCGACTACGGCCCCGACGCGACGAAGGCGGTCGCGGAGACCGCGGGCCGCGGGCCCATGGGCCTCGTGGAGTGGAACGTCGTCTCGCTCGACGACCCGCACAACGCCGGCTGGCCCTACGTCCAGGGCGACAACTTCGCCTACAACGACTGGGACTTCGCGACGAGCACCCCGGGGGAGTTCTTCGACCCCGAGAACCTCGTCAACGACTCCCGCTGGAACACGGGCCTGCGCGAGCTGCCGCCGGCCCGCGCCGCGACGCTCTGGTACGGCGACAACCCGGGCGACCAGCCGTGGGACGAGCTCGTGAACTTCGGCTCCGGCTCCGGCCAGGCGCCGATGGGCGGCCCCGTCTACCACTACGACGCCGACAACCCGTCGACCACGAAGCTCCCCGAGTACTGGGACCGCAAGGCGTTCTTCGGCGAGTTCTCGCAGGACTACCTCGCCGCGTTCACGGTCGACTGGGAGGCGTTCGACGTGACGCACATCGAGGACTTCCTGCCGAACGCCGCGCTCGCCGCGGCGGGCCAGCCGCCGCACGACAACCCGATGGACCTCGAGTTCGGTCCCGACGGCTCGCTCTACGTGCTCGACTACGGCGACGGCTTCTTCCGCGCCAACCCCGACGCAGGCCTGTACCGGATCGACTACGCCGAGGGCAACAAGGCGCCCCAGGCGCGCTTCACCGCGACGCCCACGTCGTCGTCGCAGGCGCCGCTCGAGGTGACGTTCGACGCGTCGACGTCGTCCGACCCCGAGGGCGACGACCTCACCTACGCGTGGGACGTGGACGGGGACGGCACGTTCGACGCCGAGGGCGTCCGGACGACGCACACGTACACGGAGATCGGCGCGTACACCGCGCGCCTGCGCGTCACGGACGCGTCGGGCAAGTTCTCCCTCACGTCGCGCGTCATCTCCGTCGGGAACCAGGCGCCCGAGGTCACGATCGAGTACCCGGCCGACGGCGCGTTCTTCGACTGGGGCCAGGCCGTCCCGTACAAGGTGACCACGACCGACGCCGAGGACGACCTCGGCGGCGGCGAGGCGCCGACGCCGCACCTCACGTCGGGCGACCAGATCGGCGAGTGGCTCGCGGACGCGATCGGGCACGACGTCCTCGTCGAGACGCTCGGGGTCGACGCCGAGACGCTGGGCGAGGCCTCCGGCTTCACCCTCGACGAGCTCGTCGCGATCTCCGGCGGCGCCGTCACCGCGCAGATGGTGGCGGACGTGCTCGAGGCGTACGCCGCCGCGTTCGACGACCCGCAGGCGGGCTCGGGCACCGTGTGCTCGCGCGTCGCGTGGACGTACGGCCTCGGGCACGACGAGCACGCGCACCCCGAGTCCACGGGCACGGGCTGCACGGGCGCGTGGCGCACCGACCCCAACTCGCCCGAGCACGGCCCGGGCGCGCTCCTGTACGGGGCGGTCGTCGTCACGTACACCGACGCGGGCCACAACGGCCTCCCGCCGGCCACGGGCGAGGCGACGCTGCGCCTCAACCCGAAGGAGCAGCAGGGCGAGCACGCGATCGGGCGAGAGGGCGTCGAGGTGTTCGCCGACGCGACCGCACGGGGTGGCAACGCCGTCCGCGGGCTCGGCGCGGGCGACTTCCTGCGGTACGACCCGGTGAGCTTCGCCGGGATCGATGGCGCCGTGGTCCGCGCGAGCGGCGGCGGCGAGCTCGAGCTCCGCTGGGGCGCGGCCGACGCCGAGCCGTTCGCGACCGCCGTCGTCCCCGCGGGCGAGGGCTGGCAGGACGTGGAGATCACGTTCGACGCCCCCGAGGGATCGGGCACGCTGTTCGTGACGTCGTCCGACGAGCTCGCGGTGGACGCGATCACCATGGTGGGCGCGGGCGCGGCGGACGTCACCGCCCCGACCGTCGCGCACACGCTCGCGCCGGAGGCGCCCACGGGCGTCGGCGGCGTGTTCAACGAGCCGGTGCGGTTCTCCGTGCAGGCCACCGACGACGGCGCGGTCGCGAGCGTGCAGTACTCGCGCGACGCGGGCGCGACGTGGACGAACCTCGCGGCGAACCAGCAGTACGGCGTGACGTTCTCGCAGGACGGCGCGTACGACCTGCTCTACCGCGCGACCGACACGGGCGGCAACGTCTCCGAGGCCGGCGCGGTGTCGTTCACGATCGACCTCGACGCCCCGGACGAGCCGACGGTCGCCTCGGCCACGACGGTCTCCGTCGGCGCCGCGCGCGTCTCCTACGGCGCGCCGGGCGAGGCCGTCGTCACGGTCACGGGCGAGGGCGGCACGCCCACGGGCGAGGTCGTGCTCACCACGGGCGAGACCGAGGTCGGGCGCGGGACGCTCGCGGACGGCACGGCGACGATCGCGATCGACCCGTCGCTCGCCGTCGGGACGCACACCCTCACCGCGACGTACGGCGCCGACGGCGTCTACACGGCGTCGGCGGGGACCGTGCGCCTCACGGTGGCCCAGGCCCGGTCGACCACGACGGGCAGCGTGGCGCCGAACCCGGTGAAGCCCGCCGTCGCGGCGAAGGCGACGCTCCACGTGGAGTCGTCGACCGGCGTCGTGCCCACGGGCGACGTGCAGGTGACGGTGCGCAAGAACAACGGCACCGTCGCGTCGCTCACCGGGACGCTCGACGCGGCGGGGGACGTCGTCGTGACGCTCCCCAAGCTCGCGGCGACCGGCACCTACCAGGTGCAGGCCCGCTACCAGGGGTCCGCCGGGGTCGCGCCCAGCACGGTGAACCTCACCCTCACGGTCCGCAGCTGACCGTCCCACCGGTGGCCCGGGCGACCCGCCCGGGCCACCGGCCCCCAGGCGTCCCCGGGTGCGGTCCCGGGGCGGCTCACCTCGAAGGAGAGACATGAGTTCACACCACCACCCGACGGTCTCGGCCAAGCCGATGACCCGTCGCAACCTGCTCAAGGCGCTCGCGGCGTCGTCGGTCGCCGTGGGCGTGGGGGCCGCCCTCGGTCCGTCGGCGGCGAACGCGCTCGGCGGCGCCCTCCCGACGGCGGTCGCGCCGTCCGGCGGGCGCAACCGGCTCGTGCCGGTGAACCGCATCGGCATCCAGCTCTACACCGTGCGGGACAAGGTCAGCTCGCTCGGGTTCCGGGCCGTGTTCGAGGAGCTCGCCGACATCGGCTACTCCGAGATCGAGTTCGCGGGCTACACGCAGGGGAGCGTCGGCGCGATCACCGTGCCGGAGATCCGGCAGCTGCTCGACGACAACGGCCTGCGGGCCGTCGGCGCGCACGTCAACCTCACCCCGGCGAACATCGACGCCGAGATCGAGAAGGCGCTCGCGCTCGGCATGCCGCACCTCGGCCAGGGCGGCCCCATCGCGGGCGGCTACGGCGGCCCCATCCCCAAGGCGCAGTGGCTCCAGGCCTGCGAGACCTGGAACCAGATGGGCGAGAAGGCCCGCGCGGCGGGCCTCAAGCTCTACTCGCACAACCACGCCCAGGAGTGGGCGTTCACCAGCGACGACCCGAACCAGCGCGTCTACGACCTGCTGTGGGACAACCTCGACCCCGAGCTCGTGTTCTTCGAGATGGACGTCTACTGGGCCTACGTGGGCCGCCACCTGTACCCCGGGTTCGAACCGATCGACTACGTCACGCGCGACCCGCGCCGCTTCCCGATCCTGCACCTCAAGGACGGCAAGACGAACGAGTCCAGCGGCAACGGCTACGACATCATCGAGTTCGGCGCCGGCGACATCCCCTACCAGGCGTTCCTCTCCCAGCTCCGCGACCGAGGGCAGCGGTTCGGGCTGTACGAGCAGGACAACGCGGCGACCGTGGCCGAGCCCGGCAACGCCCTCAACTCCCTGGGCAACGCCCGCCGCAGCTACGGCGAGATCTCCTCGCTCCGCGGCTGACGCGGACCGACCACACCTGACAAGGAGCATCACATGAAGTGGAAGTGGAAGGTCCCGGCCGCCGCGCTGCTCGCGGTGGCCACGGCCACGGCGGTCGCGCCCGCGGCGCAGGCCGCCGACGTCGAGTGCACGACCGACCTCGGCGACCGGACCGTCAGCGGCGACCTCGTCGTCCCCGGGGGCGCGGACTGCGTCCTCGGTGGCGCGACCGTCGAGGGCGACGTCGTGGTCCAGCCGGGCGGCTGGCTCGACGCGACGTCCGTGACCGTGGGGGGCGACGTCGTCGCGACCGACGCGTACGGCGTGCTGCTCGACGGCACGAGCGTCGCCGGGGACGTCAGCGTCTACTCGGCGGGCACCCGGAACGGGTTCCTGTACCTCAACGACCTCACCGTCGGGGGCGACGTCGCGGCCGGGGGTGTGGACGTCGAGATCAGCGACTCGACCGTCTCCGGCGGGCTGCTCACGCAGGAGGCGAGCTACGTCGACCTGCTGCGCACGTCCGTGCGCGGCGACGCGACGCTCGACGGCTCCGCGTTCGGCGTGACGGTCGCGGGCGCCGTGGTCGGGGGCACGCTCACCGTGAGCAACGGTGCGCGCGACCTGCTCGTCGGCGCGACGGCGTCCGGCGAGGCCGACGAGTGGGGCAACGCGGTCGCGGGCGACCTCGTGCTCAGCGGCAACGCCGGCAACCTGCGGGTCGCGGGCACGGCGGTCCAGGGCACGATCCGCGCGACGGGCAACGACCCGGCCGCCGTCTTCGGGCCCGGGAACACCGCGGGCGGCGTCGAGGGAGACCACACCGGTGAGGAGCCGGGGGCTGCGCCCGAGGGCGACCAGGCCGTGGCCGTCACCGTGCCGCAGCAGTCCGGGGGCGAGCTCACGTGGTCGCTCGAGGGCTCGTCGCGCCTCGTCGACCTCGGCGTCGCCGACGAGGAGCTCAGCTACTACCAGGCCCAGGGCCAGCTCGTCCCCGTGCGCGTGCAGGACACGCGCGCGGGCGACCCGGCGTGGTCGGTCACCGGCCAGGTGTCCGACTTCACGGCGGGCGGCCAGACGGTCGACGGCAAGCACCTCGGCTGGACGCCGGGCGTCATCGAGAACGGCGGCGACGCGGTCGCCGGCGCCCCGGTCGCGTCCGGGTTCGACGAGGGCGAGGGCCTCAAGCAGGCACGCACCCTCGCGCGGGCCGACGAGGGCCACGCGCGCGGCGCGTCCGTGGTCGGCGCCGAGCTCGACCTCAAGATGCCGCTCGACACCCCGCGCGGCACCTACACCGCGACGATCACGCTCACCGCACTGGGCTGATCCCGCGGGACACCGCAGCCCGGCCCGGCACGGGTCGGGCGACCGGTCGGCCACCACGCACGCCGTGGTGGCCGGCCGGTCCGGCGGCTCTCGTCCGAGCCGCCCCACCTGCACCGACGAAGGACCGAGCGCATGACCCACCGCCGCACCTCTCCCGCCCCCGCGTCCCGCGCCCTGCGCGCGCTCGCCGGGCCCCTGCTCGCGCTCGCGCTGACCGCCGCGCCCGCCGCCGCCGCGCTCCCGGGGGACGCCGCGGCCCCCGGCCACGTCGCGCCCGCCGCGCGGACTGCCGTCGCGACCGACGACGCCCCCGCGCCCGACCCGGAGCAGACCGTGCAGTGGGGCGTGCGTCCGGGAGACACCGCCCAGGGCGTCGACCGGCCCAACTTCGCGTACTCGCTCGCGCCCGGCGGCTCCCTGCGCGACAGCCTCGTCGTCTCGAACCACGGCGACACCCCGCTCGCGCTCGCCGTCTACGCCGCCGACGGCTTCCTCACCGACGACGGCACGCTCGACCTCCTGCCCGCGGGCGAGGAGTCGACCGCGCTCGGGTCGTGGATCGCCCTCGACCAGGCCGAGGTCGAGATCCCTCCGCAGGAGCGCGTCGAGGTCCCCTTCACCGTCACCGTGCCCGACGACGCGACCCCGGGAGACTACGCCGCCGGAGTCGTGTCGTCCCTCGTCGTGGTCGCCGAGGACGGCGTCACGACCGACCGGCGGCTCGGCTCGCGCGTGCACCTGCGGGTCCAGGGCGAGCTCGCCCCGGCGCTCGCGGTCGACGACGTGCGGCTCGCCTACGACGGCACGCTCAACCCGTTCGCGCCCGGCAGCGCGACCGTCACGTTCACCGTGACGAACGAGGGCAACGCGCGCGTCGCGCCGGCGACCGCCGTCCGCGTCTCCGGCCCGTTCGGGCTCGGCGCGACGTCCGCGACCGACGTCGACGTGCCCGAGCTGCTCCCCGGCTCGTCCGTCGAGCGGACCGTCGAGGTCGACGGCGTCTGGCCGCTCGGGCGCGAGGTTGCGACGCTGACGGTCGGCGGCGAGGTCGTGCCGCTGCCCGGGACGGTGCCCGACCCGGAGGTCGTCGTGCCGGGCGTCGTCGCGACCGCCACCACCTGGGCCGTGCCGTGGGTCGCGCTCGGCCTCCTCGCCCTCGTGGCGCTGGTCGTCGTCTGGCGCGTCCGCGCGCGGCGCCGGGCGCGGACCGCCCAGCAGCGCGCGGTCGACGCCGCCGTCGCCGCCGCGCTCGCCGAGCGTGCCGCGGGTGGGGCGGACGAGGCGCGGGCCGAGGACTCCCCGACCGACCCCGACGCCGTGGGCAGCCCGGCACCGGACCACGACCCCGTGGCGAGACCTGCGCCGTGAGGTGACCGGGCCGGAGCGACGGTGGTGGAGACGGCGTCACCTGGCGTGGCTGAGCGGCGCGGCGCCTTCGATACGGTGCGGGGGTGCAGCTCGAGTGGACACAACCGTTCCGGTGGGGCCTCCTCCTGGCTTTCGACGAGCAGGAGTCCTTCGACCTCCCCCCGGACCTCGGCGACGAGGCGATCGCTTCGTCACCTTCCTGCCTGGCGGTGCCGGTGCTCCATGCCGCCGACGTCGACGTCTCGGACGACTGGCCCGAGGACGTAGATCCTCCGACGGCGACGGTCACCGTGACCGTCGTCGTCGGTGAGCCCTTGCCCACGGGGGCCGCGGAGTTCGACGGACAGCTCAGCTGCCCGTCCGGGCGCCTCGCGATCGGGGACGCCGAGAACGAGCGCACCCTCGACGTCCCCCGAGGGCCGCTGCGTGTACAGGTCGACCGAGAGCCCGCTGAGTACGCGAGCCACGTGACGATGCGCATCGCCGCCCTGGAGCCGGACTGACGCCGGGGAACCTCGGCTCGAGTCCGTGGAGCGGTACCAGGCCCCGCGCCTGAGCGACCCCACCACGCGCGACGCGGGCTCAGCCTTCCGGCCGCGTGACGTCGTCGTGCGGGACGAGCACCTGCACCCCCGGCCGGTCGAGGACGGTCGTCGTCGTGGCGTCGAGGGTCTGCCAGGTCTCGTCGCTGAACCCGTTGCCGGTCGACCGCACGAGCACGGCGGACGACCCCGACGTCAGGTAGCGCAGCGCCTCCTCCTGCCACGCGAGGTTCCGACGGCGCGGCACCGGCTCGCCGGCGGCGTCCCGCGCGCCGTGGTCGTACGAGTACCCCGACAGGTCCACGGGGAGCTCGCAGCCGCGCTCGAGGTCGCGGCTCAGCACGTCGAGGACGGCGAGGACCCCGGGGGAGTCGGCGCGGACGCAGCCGTCGTCGGGGAGCGCCGCCGCCACCTCGGCCGTCGGGAACGGGGCGAGGCGCGGCGCGGTCTGCACCGCGGCCACGAGGAGGGCCGTGGCGCCGATGCTCAGGAGCGCCCCCGCCGCGACCCTGCCCGGGCGGGGCAGGAGCGAGCACGCGGCGGCCAGGACGAGGACCAGCGCCGGTGCCGAGAACGCCGCGTACTGCGGGTACGCGGACGGCGAGAGCAGCAGGACGCCCACCTGCACCGCGAGCAGCACGACCCACAGCCGCCCGCGCCGCCCGACCCACGCCGCGACCGCGGCGACCGTCGCCAGCGCCAGCACGGTCCACGCCACCACGAGCTGCTCCTGCTCCGGCACGAGGTCGCGCAGGCCGCCCGTCCCCGTGAGCCACACGAGCCGCTGCTCGAGGTCCGTCGTCGCCGGGGGCCGGGTGAGCTGGTCGAGCACGACCATGCGGACCATGTCCGACCCCGCGGCGAGGAGGAACGGGCCGAGCACCGCCACCAGCGCGACGACGGCGCCCGCGGCCGCGCGGGCCGCGGTGCGCCACCCGGCGACGACCAGCAGCCAGAGGAGCACGACGAGCAGCGGCACGACGCCCCAGATCTTGACCGTCGCACCGAGCGCGAGGACGGCACCGCCCGCCCAGAGCCACGGGCGCTCGCGGCCGGTGCCCTCCTGGCGCCGGTCCAGGCCGCGGAGCAGCAGCACGACCCCGCCGAGCAGGCACAGGGAGCCGAGGGGTTCGAGGAGGGTGAGCCGCTCGGCCCACGCCGCGGCGTACGACAGCGCGTAGAGGACGCCGCCCACGACGGCCGCCGTCGTGCCCCACCGGCGCGCCACGCGCGTCACGAGCACGGCGTTGGCCGCGCCGACGAGCATGATGCCGACGCGCGCTGCGACCAGGGCGTGGTCGTCGCTCGTCCACGTGGTGAGCGCCGCGAAGGGCGTCAGGGCGAGCGTCGAGCCGGGCGGGTGCAGCAGGAGGAAGTCGCGGTAGGGCACGCGGCCGTGCACGAGCGCCACCGCGGCCGAGAAGTACACGCCGTCGTCGTAGCCGCGGTACCCGCCGATCCCGGCCGAGCCGCCGACGAGGTGCCACCGCACGAGGAACGCCAGGCCCGCCACGACGGCGGCCACGACCCACCCCCACCGCGCGGCAGCGGGCGCTCGGCGCGGGGCACGGGCTGCCAGGCTCACACCCGCCAGTGTGCGCCGGGGCCGCGGCGGGCGCGCGACGCGTCCCCCTAGCGGGACCCGACCGGGCGCTCCCGGCCGGGCTCCGGCAGGTCGTCGGCCGGGGCGGGCACCGCCGGGCGCGGCAGGGGCCGGACCTGGCCCGCGACCGCGAGGGACAGCACCGTCGCGGCGCAGATCACGAGGAGCGCGTGGCGGGCCCCGACGCCGTCGACCAGCAGGCCGAGCAGCGGGGGAGCGCTCAGCATCGCGACCGTGGAGAACGACGTCGCGACCGCGACGCGGGGTGCGGCGTGCGCGGGATCGTCGGACGCCGCGGCGATCGCGACGGGGTTCGCGAGCGCGGCACCGCAGCCCCACAGGACGATGCCGACCCACGCGAGCGGGAGCGTGGGCGCGAGGCCGAACACGAGGAGCCCGACGAGCGCCGAGGCGCCCGACGCCCGGAGCACGGCGACGCGACCGAACCGGTCGATGAGCCCGGTGCCCGCGAACCGGAACACCGTCATCGCGCCGACGAACGTCCCGTACGCCACCGCGCCGAGCGCCTCGCGCACGTCGAACCCGTCGACCACGGCGATCGACAGCCAGTTGCCCGCCGAGCCCTCGGAGAGCGACGACGCGAGCAGCACGAGCCCGATGAGGAGGGTGCGCGGCTCGCGCCACGCGGCGAGCGCCGCGCGGACGCCCGCGCCGCGCCGGGGTGCGGGGGCGCCGTCGGCCGCCGCCGTGCGCGCCGCGGCCCGCTCGGGCGCGATCGCCGTCGCGGGCGCGATGAGGAGCGCGCGGGCGGCCGTGACGACGAGCGTGACGACGACGACCTGCGTGGCGATGCCCACGTGCGCCCACGAGAACGCGGCGGCGACGAGCGCCCCGCACGCCGCCCCGATCGAGAAGGCCGCGTGGAAGTGGGGGAGGATCGCACGCCCGACGTGCTGCTCCACCGACGCCGCGCAGATGTTGATGGGGACGTTGGTCAGCGCGCCGCACATGCCGTTGAGGAACGCGCCCGCCGCGAACACGCCGACGCTGCCGGTCGCCGTGCCGAGCGCGACGAGGCCGAACCCGACGACGTTCGCGGACGTCGCGACGACGAGCGTCGTGCGGCTGCCGAAGCGCGCGACGACCGCGCCCGTCACGACGACGGCCGTGAGGGTGCCGACCCCGCCCACGACGAGCAGCGCGCCGAGCTGGCCCGAGCTCAGCCCGAGCGCCTCGCGCACCGACGGCAGGCGGCTCATCCACGACGTGCCGACGACGCCGAACAGCGCGAACTGCACCATGAGCGCCCACCGCGCGCGCGAGACCACGGCGCGGTCCGTCAGGGCGCGCGCCGTCCCGGAAACCGGAGGGTTTGTTGACACTTGCCCGAGTCTACGGAGCGAGCGGGCCCCCGGGCCTCCGTTTTCCGCGGCGGCGACCCGTCAGAGGCGGACGGTCCCCGCGACGCACGTGACGCTCGACCCGCCGACCCAGACGGTCCCGGCGCCGTCGCGCTCGACGTGCACGCGCCCCGCCCGGCCGAGCGCGGCGCCCTGGGCGGCGACGTAGCGCCCGGGGAGGCGCCCGTCGCGCGTGAGCCACTGCCCGACGACGGCGTTGAGGCTCCCGGTGACCGGGTCCTCGGGGATGCCCATGGCGAGCGCGAACCCGCGCACCTCGACGGCGGTGCCGTCGGGGCCGCCGTCGTCCCCGTGCAGGCCGGCGACGCCCACCGAGAGGTCGGGGTGCTCCGCGCGCAGCCGGGTCCAGTCGGGCGTCAGCCCCGCGACGCGCGCGGCGGAGTCGAGCAGGACGACGCGCCAGCCCGGACCGTTGTCGAGCACGCGGTGGTCGAGGACGGCCTCGTCGGGGACGCCGAGCGCGGCGACGATCGCCGCGAGGTCCTCGGCCGGGACCGGCTCGTCGGCCAGCAGCGCGGGCGCGGCGAACGCGAGCCGCTCCGTGCCCTCCTCGCGCCGGATCGTCACGAGCCCGACGCCGCACTCCTGCACGACGACGTCCCCCGCGCGCGGGCTGCCGCCCGCCTCGAGCCACGCGTGGCACGACCCGAGCGTCGGGTGGCCCGCGAACGGCAGCTCGCCCGCCGGGGTGAAGATCCGCAGGCGGTAGTCGGCGCCGCCTGCGGCGCCGTCGGGCGTGGGCGGCAGGAGGAACGTCGTCTCGGAGAGGTTGGTCCAGCGCGCGAAGGCGGCCATCTGCTCGTCCGTGAGGCCGACGGCGTCGAGCACGACCGCGACGGGGTTCCCGAGGGTCGGCGTGCGGGTGAAGACGTCGACCTGGGCGAACGGGCGGGACGCGGTCCGGTCGGCGATGTCTCCGTGGCGTGCGGTCATGCCGTGAGCGTACGTCCCCGCTGATGGGAGCACTTTTGTCGACGGTGCGACGGAAGTTGTAGACACATCGATAGAACGGGGGCTAGCCTGTCCAGCGTTGTCATCGACGGGGCCAGGCAGGGGTTACGCTCCGTGGACTCGTAGTCCGACCGAGTAAGGAGCAACGATGCTCGAACGCACCAGCCTGCCGGTGTCCCGCCGGATCAGGTACCGACGCGGCGCGGCCGCCCTCACCCTCGGCGCCCTGGTCGTCGCGGGCTGGGCCGTCCCCGCCGCGGCAGAGCTCCCCGAGCAGGAGCCCGGCGTCACGCTGCGGACCTTCCAGCTCGCGCAGAACCCCGGCGGGGTCTGCACCCTGAAGTCCGGGCAGACGCCCAACGTCGACAAGCTCATGCCGACCATCGACTGGTCCACGGCCGAGCAGTTCGGCGCCGAGGACAACTTCATCTCGCAGGTGAGCGCGAACCTGCACGTCCCGGCGGACGGCCAGTACCAGTTCCGCGTGACCAACGACGACGGCGCGCTCGTCTACATCGACGGCCAGCTCGTCCTCGAGAACGACGGCCCCAACGACTCGACCTCCGTCGAGGGCAGCGCGACGCTCACCGCGGGCGTGCACGACCTGCGGGTCGACTACTACGAGGGCAGCGACAAGCAGCGCCTCACGCTCGCGTGGAAGACGCCGGGCAGCTCCTCCTTCCAGGTGATCCCGACCTCGGCGCTCAGCACCGAGGCCGGCGTCGTGCGCGTGACCGCGCCCGGCTACAAGTACTGCGAGGGCGCGACCGACACGGCCGGCGACGGCCTGCGGCTCGACTCCGTCAACCCCAACTACGAGCTCGTCGACCTGCGCCCCGCGGGCTTCGAGCCCAAGGTCTCCGGCCTGGCGTTCACGCCGGACGAGCAGCTCGCCGTCGTGACCACGGGCGAGGTCAGCTCCGGCGGCTGGCGCCCCGACCCGGTGTCCGGCGAGGTGTACTTCCTCGACGGCGTCACCACGGCCGACGGCCCCGAGGACGTCACGGCGACGCTCGTCGCGGACGAGCTCCTCAACCCCATGGGCATCGAGGTCGTCGAGGACTCGATCTTCGTCTCGGAGCGGTACCAGCTCACGCAGCTCACCGACCCCGACGGCGACGGCTTCTACGACACGCACACGAAGATCGCGGAGTGGCCCGACGGCGGCAACTTCCACGAGTTCGCGTTCGGCCTGATCCACGACGAGGACTACTTCTACGTCAACCTCTCCGTGGCCATCAACAACGGCGGCGCCACGACGAACCCGCAGCCCGCGGCCAACCGCGGCACGTCGATCAAGATCGACCGCGAGACGGGCGAGGTGAGCTACGTCGCGGGCGGCCTCCGCACGCCGAACGGCATCGGCTTCGGCCCCGAGGGCGAGATCTTCGCGACGGACAACCAGGGTGCCTGGCTGCCGTCGAACAAGCTCATCCACATCCAGCAGGACAAGTTCTACAACCACTACACGAACCCGGCCGGGCCGTTCGACTCGAACCCCGTCGCCCCGCCGGCCGTGTGGCTGCCGCAGAACGAGATCGCCAACTCCCCGGGCAACCCGATCCTCGTCGAGGACGGCGAGTTCGCGGGCCAGATGCTGCTCGGCGACGTCACGTACGGCGGCATCCAGCGCGCGTTCCTCGAGAAGGTCGACGGCGAGTTCCAGGGTGCGGTCTTCCGCCACACCGCGGGCCTCGAGGTCGGCGTGAACCGCGTCATCTACGGCCCCGACGGCGCGCTCTACGCCGGCGGCACCGGTGAGGGCGGCAACTGGGGCGAGTCCGGCAAGCTCCGGTTCGGCCTCCAGAAGCTCGTCCCCGTCAACGAGGACTCCTTCGACATGAAGGAGATGCGCGTGGTCGAGGGCGGCTTCGAGATCGAGTACACCGACCCGGTCTCCGACGAGGTCGTCGAGAACCTCGCCGACGCGTACCAGATCAAGCAGTGGCGCTACGTGCCGACGCAGCAGTACGGCGGCCCGAAGGTCGACGAGCAGCCGCTCTTCGTCACGGACGCCCAGGTGTCCGAGGACCGCACGACCGTCACGCTGAAGATCGACGGTCTCAAGCCCGGCCACGTCGTCTACGTCCGGTCCCCGCGCCCGTTCGCCTCGGCCGACGGCGCGGAGCTCCTCAGCACCGAGGCCTGGTACACGCTCAACTCGCTGCCCGGCTACGTCGCCCCGGCCGACCGTGGCTGGTACGAGGCGGAGCTGGCCCAGCCCCTCGGCGGCTCGAGCATCGGCTCGGACCACAGCAACTACTCCGGCTCCGGCTTCGCCGCGGGCATGACGAGCGTCGGCTCCGGCCGCACGTTCTCCGTGACCGTCCCCGAGGCGGGCACCTACCCGGTGAACGTGCGCTACGCCAACGGCATCCACCCGTACACCGAGCTGCGGTCCAAGAACGTCTCGCTCCACGTGAACGGCCAGGACCTCGGCCAGTGGAACTTCCCGACCACGGGGAGCTGGAAGGACTGGGGCGTGCAGACGCGCGACCTCGAGCTCCAGGCCGGCACGAACACCGTCACGCTCGCGTACGAGACGGGCGACCAGGGCAACATCAACATCGACGTGCTCTCGATCGGCGAGAACCCGGACATCTGCACCCCGGGCGAGGTCGAGGACGGCTACACCGCCCTCTTCGACGGCACCCTCGCGAGCCTCCAGGAGGGCTGGCGCATGGCCGGTCCGGGTGGCTTCGGCCGCCAGGAGGACTGCTCGATCCAGGGCGCGGGCGGCATGGGCCTGCTCTGGTACAACCAGGAGCTCGGTGACAGCTACAGCCTGAAGCTCGACTGGAAGCTCCTCAAGGACGACAACGGCGGCGTGTTCGTCGGGTTCCCGAACCCGGGCGACGACCCGTGGGTGGCCGTCAACAAGGGCTACGAGATCCAGATCGACGCGACCGACGCCGCCGACCGCACCACGGGTGCCATCTACACGTTCCAGGGTGCCGACGCCGCGGCCGTCGAGGCCTCGCTCAAGCCGGTCGGCCAGTGGAACGCGTACGACATCCGCGTCGAGGGCGACCGCATCCGGGTCTACCTCAACGACGTGCTGGTCAACGACTTCACGAGCAGCGACCCGGCCCGCCTGGTCAACAGCTTCGTGGGGATCCAGAACCACGGCAACGGCGAGATGGTCAACTACCGGAACATCCGGTTCAAGGAGCTGACCGACGAGCCCGTCGAGGAGCTCGCGATCTCGACGACGGTCCAGACCCGCTGCCTCGCGGGCAAGGTCTACGTCGCGGTCCGTGCCACGAACGACGACACGGTGCCGGCGGACGTCACGCTCACGACGCCGTTCGGGACGAAGACGGTGACCGGCGTCCAGCCGGGTGCCTCCGCGTACCAGTCGTTCGCGACGCGTGCCACGTCGGTCGAGGCCGGCGTCGCGCAGGTCTCCGCGACCGGTGACGGCCGGACGTTCGAGGCGGACGCCGCCTACGAGGCCGTCAGCTGCGGCTGAGCCGATGACCCGGGGCGGGCGGCGTGAGCCGTCCGCCCCGGGTCGCACCGGGCGGGGGCGGCGGCACGAGCCGCCCCCGCCCGACCCGTCTCGTCCGGCGCCCGGCAGGGCGTCCCCGCAGGGCGGAGCGCGGTCCGACGGCGCTCCCACCCTCGCGTAGGGTGCTCACGTCCGCGCGCTGCCGCACGGACGCACCGCACGAACGTCGTGGGCGAGCCGGCCGAGGCCGACCCCACGACTCCCCGACGAGTTCCCGACGAGGGGAGCACCCATGACGCTCGGACGCCTCCTGCACCGGACCGGACGGTTCGCCGCCCGCCGCCGGGGCGTGGTCCTCGCCGTCTGGGCCGTCCTCCTCGTCGCGGGCGCCGTGCTCGGCGGGGCGGTCTTCGACAAGACCTCCGACGTCGACCCCGCCCCGCCGGGCAGCGCGTCCGCCCTCGCGGCGGAACGCCTCGAGGAGCTCGCCCCCGAGGGGGAGACCGTCGTCGCGGTGCTGTCCGGCCGCGACCACTTCTCCGCCGACCTCCTCGCTCAGGCGAGCGAGGTCATGCACGGCATCCGCGCGATGCCCGGCGTCGTGGAGCTCTCCGACGCCTACACCGGCGGCGGGCTCATCGCCGACGACGCGCAGGGCTCGCTCGTCGTCGTCGAGCTCGACCCCGCGCTGTCCGACGACGAGGCGCTCGCCCTCGCGCACCGCGTCGCCGACGCGCTGCACACCGTCGACACCCCCGAGGTGCTCGTGGGCGGTGCGCTGCTCGCGGAGGAGGCGTTCGTCGAGCAGGCGATCACCGACGCCGCGGTGGGCGAGGGGATCGCGATCGCGGTGCTCCTCGTCGTGCTCGTCGTCGTCCTCGGCGGCCTGCGGGCCGGCCTGGTCCCGCTGCTCTCCGCGCTCGCCGCGATCGCGGTCGCGCTGCTCGTGCTCAGCGGGCTGCTCGGCGTGGTGCCCGTCAACGAGTTCGCCGTGAACGTCGTGACGCTGCTCGGTCTCGGCCTCACGGTCGACTACTCGCTGCTCGTGCTCGCGCGCTTCCGCGAGGAGCGCGCCGCGTCCCCGGGCCTCCCGCTCGACGAGCTCGTCGGGCGCACGCTCGCGACCGCCGGCCGCGCCGTGCTCGCCTCCGGCCTCGCGGTCGCCATCTCGCTCGCCGGGCTCCTCCTGCTCGGTGACTCCCTGCTCTCCGGCATGGCGGTGGGCGGCGCGATCGTCGTGCTCGTCGCGACCGCCGCCGGGCTCACGCTCGTCCCCGCGCTCGTCGCGACGTGGCACCGCGCGATCCCCGCGCCGGGCGCGCGCACCTGGTCCCACCCGTGGACGGGCCGCGGCGGCGCCGGCACGCTCGGCCGGCTCGCGCGCACCGCGCAGCGCCACGCCGTGCTCGTCACGCTCGGCGCGACGGCGCTCCTGCTCGCGCTCGCCGTGCCCCTCGGCTCGCTCACGCTCGGCAGCTCGGAGGTCCGCTCGCTGCCCGCCGACGCCGAGGCGCGCCTCGCCGCCGACGCCACCATCTCCCGCTTCGCCGACCTCGGCGTCGCGCCCGTCACCGTGCTCGTGGAGGGCCCGGTCGACGACCCGGCGGTGCCCGACCTCCTCGACCGGGCCGCCGCCCTGCCCGGTGTCGAGGACGCCATGCAGGACACCGGCTACCCGCCCGAGGTCACCGTCGTCGACCTCACGCCCGACGTCGGCCCGGGCGGTGACGCGACGGCCCAGGAGGCGCAGGACCTCGTGCACGCCGTGCGCGCCCTCGACACCGACCTGGAGGTGCGGGTCGCCGGACCGGCCGCCGAGGTCGTCGACACCCAGGAGCACCTCGCGCAGCGGCTCCCGCTCGCCGCCGGGGTCGTGGTGCTCGCGACCTTCGTGCTGCTCTTCCTGCTCACCGGCTCGCTCGTGGTGCCGCTCAAGGCCCTCGTGCTCAACCTCCTCACGCTCGCGGCGACGCTCGGCGTCCTCGTCTCCGTGTTCCAGCACGGCGTCGGCGCCTCGCTCCTCGGGTTCGAGCCGTGGGGTGCGCTCGACGTCACCACGCCCCTGCTCGTCGGCATGCTCGTGTTCGGCCTCTCCACCGACTACGAGGTGTTCCTCCTGTCTCGCACCGCGGAGGAGTGGCGCGCCCGCCCGCCCGGCGAGGACCCGCGCGTTGCGAACGACCGGGCCGTGCTCCGCGGCATCACCGCGTCCGGCCCGGTCGTCACGACGGCGGCCGTCGCCATCGGCATCGTGTTCCTCGGCTTCGCGGCGGGCGAGCTCGTCGCGATGAAGGAGGTCGGCGTCGGCATGGCCGTCGCCGTGCTCCTCGACGTCACCGTCGTGCGCGGGCTGCTGCTGCCCGCGACGATGACGCTCCTGGGCCGGTGGAACTGGTGGCCCTCCTGGCGCGGGGGAGAGCCCGGGCCTTTAGAGGGGGAGCCCGGGTCCGCCGAGGGAGAGCCCGGGTCCGCCGAGGGAGAGCCTGGGTCCGCCGAGGTAGAGCCGCGGTCGGTCACACGTCGCGCATGACCTCGGTGACGAAGCGCGCGGAGCGCTCGCGGAGGCCGTCGACGCGGAGCTCGACGAACAGCTCGCGCATCGACTCGTCGTCGCCCATCTCGGTGCGGGTGGGCGCCCGGCGGACGTTCTGCGAGCAGAGGAACTGCGTGCAGATGAGGGTGCCGACGGTGTTGCCGCGGCGCCCGGCGGCCCCGGCGCGGCGCGCCACGTAGAGGCTGACGTCGTCCGTCACGACGACGTCCTCGCACCACGCGCACACCGCGCGCTTGCGCCGTCCGCCCGTCTTGGCGTCGGTCGAGCGCAGCAGGACGCCGCGCGGCTCGTCGTCGACCTCCACGACGGCGTACGCGAGGAGCGGGGCCTTGCGGTCGCGCCACCCGAGGTAGTCGAGGCGGTCCCAGTCGAGCGTGTCGAGGTCGGGGAGGGTCGCCTGCGCGGCCTCGCGCTTGGACGCGTTGACGAACGACGCGCGGATCTGCTTCTCGGTCAGGGGGTTCATGGGTTCGCTGCTTCCGTGTCAGGACGGTCCGCGGCCCGGCGGGCGTGCACGACGACGCGTGCTCGCCCGGGCGCACGACGGCGCCGCCGGGGGCGGGGAGGACGGCGTGCCCGCAGCCGTCGCGTCATGACCGGCGCGGCCGGGCGACGACGGGGTCGTCGGACGGCGGTGCGCCACGGAGCGAGGCGGGCGTCGGGGACGACGGCCCGCGGCCCGGTGGTCTCAGCGGGTGACGGTGCGGGGGAAGAGGGCGCCCGAGCAGGCCGCCATGGCCACCTCGCAGCCTGCGGTGCCGTGCATCCGCGTCTCCTCGTCCCGTGCGGCGCGCCGTCGGCGCGATCCTGATCCGTGGTCGTGCCCGTCCGGCACGACGGACGGCTGCCCACGGCAACCGTCACCCTCGATGGTGCGCCTCGGCACCCGCCGCCGTCAACGTGATTGCCGCCCGGGTCGCCGCGTACCCCCGGCGCGACGGCCGACGCCGTCCCTCAGGACGTCGCCCAGACGCCCAGCTCGTTGCCGCTCGGGTCGAGGAAGTGGAACCGACGGCCGCCGGGGAACTCGTACGGGCCCTCGACCACCTCGCCGCCCGCGTCCCGCACGGCGGCGAGCGTCGCGTCGAGGTCCTCGGAGAACAGCAGGACGAACGGACCGCCGCGGGTCACGTCGCCCGACTCGGCCAGGCGCAGACCGCCCGCCTCGTCCGCGCCGGACTCCGCCGCCGTGCGGATCCCGGCGTACCCGGGGCCGTAGGGGACGAACTCCCAGCCGAAGGCCGCGCCGTAGAACGCCTGCGCGGCGGCGAGGTCGGTCACGGGGAGCTCGACGTAGTCGAACGAGTGGTGGATGCCGTGCGCGTGGGTGCTCATGCACCCATCGTGACGCGGGCCACCCACGGTCGGCGCGCGGGCCGCTCGCCGGCACCACCGCGGCGGGTGGCTCCCCGGTGACCTTCGGCCCCACCCGGGTGACGAAGTGCCGGGCCCGGCGAGCGGGTCGCCCGGCCAGACTCGGAGGTTCCGCCGTCCACCGTCCGGGAGGAACTCCGTGCCCGTCGCCCTGCCGTCCCCGTCCGAGACCGCCGCACCCGCCGGGGAGCGGCTGGTGTTCGTGGAGGTGGTGGTGCCGTCCGGGGTGTTCTGGGCGGGGGAGGCGCGGAGCGTGACGGTCCCGGCGGCGTCGGGCACGCTGGGCATCCTGCCGCGGCACCAGCCGGTCGCGGCGTCGCTCATGGCGGGCCGGGTGCGTCTGCGCACCCCGGACCGCCCGACGGCCGAGCTGCGGATCGGGGGCGGGTTCCTCGTCGTCGACCAGGACGAGGTGACGATCCTCGCCGACGACGCGACATGGGTGCGCGCTCGGTAGCCCGCTACGCGGGGTCGGTCGTCGTCCCGAGCTGCACGACGACGACCCGGTGCCCGTCGGGGTCGTGGACGTGCGCGAACCGGTCGCCGGTCTCGGCGTCGGCGTCGGGCCCGACGAACGGCTCGACCCCGGCCGCGGCGAGGCGTGCGAGGGTCGCGTCGAGGTCGTCGACGTAGAGCACGAGGTTGGGCAGGCCGTGGCACACGAGCGGGGCGCCGCCCTCGGGGAGCGGCACGAGCCACAGGCCGGGCTCGTCGACGCGTCCGGGGCCGACGTGGAGCAGGGGGAACCCCTCGGTCTCTCCCTGGAACAACGTGCGGAAGCCGAACCCGTCGGCCCAGAACGCGGCGCTCGCGTCGAGGTCGCGGCAGAGCAGGACCGTGCGCCCGATCGTCGTCGTCATGCGACGAGCCTAGGGCGCACCGCCGACGCTGCGCCGCGTGGGGCCGGCCTCCCGGGGCGCGCCCGCGCCGTCGGGCATACCGTGGACGGCATGGCGACCGACGGCGGCATCCGCAGGACGATCAGCGACCTCGTGGCGCAGGAGCGCGAGCTCCGCGAGCAGCTCGCGCAGGGTGAGATCACCGGGGGCGAGGAGCACGAGCGGCTCCGCGCGATCGAGGTCGAGCTCGACCAGTGCTGGGACCTGCTGCGCCAGCGCGGCGCCGCGCGCGAGTTCGGCGGCGACCCCGATGCGGCGACCGTGCGAGACCCCGGTACGGTGGAGAACTACCTGGACTGATCGCCGACGGCGACGTCCGGCTCCCGTTCCGACCTCAGAAGGAGAACCCCATGACCACGTCCAGCGAGCAGGCGGCGCACAGCCCCCTCCCCACCGGGACCGAAGGGCGCGACATCCCCGGTCACGCGGGCGCGGTCGCACGGTTCGTCGTGGCGTTCGCGCTGTTCGTCGGCGGGCTCGTGCTCATGGGGTCGGGCATGTCCGGCGTCGACGGCGGTGTGTGGCTCTTCGTGGGCGGCCTCGCGGCGGCGACGCTCGCCTTCGCCCTCCCGATGGCGGGCACGGGCACGACCGAGCGCTGACACCCTCGACACGGAGGCCGGGTCCTGACGGGACCCGGCCTCCGGCGTCTCCGGGGTCAGCCGAGCGTGGCCCGGACGGCCTTCGCCGCGGTGACGAGGTGCTCGAGCGACGGCACGGTCTCCTCGTAGCGGCGGGTCTTCAGGCCGCAGTCGGGGTTGACCCAGACGACGCGCGGGTCGATCGACTTCACGGCGAGCTCCAGCAGCTCGGTGACCTCCTCCGTCGAGGGCACGCGCGGGCTGTGGATGTCGTAGACGCCCGGCCCGATGCCGCGCGAGTACCCGGCGTCGCGCAGCTCCGGCACGATCTCCATGCGCGAGCGCGCCGCCTCGACCGACGTCACGTCGGCGTCGAGGCCGTCGATCGCGCCGATGACCTCGCCGAACTCCGAGTAGCACAGGTGCGTGTGGATCTGCGTCGCCGCCTCCACGCCCGACGTCGCGAGCCGGAACGACCCGACGGACCAGTCGAGGTACGCCGGCTGGTCCGCGCGGCGCAGCGGCAGGAGCTCGCGCAGCGCGGGCTCGTCGACCTGGACGATCCCGATGCCGGCGGCCTCGAGGTCCGCGATCTCGTCGCGCAGCGCGAGGCCCACCTGGTTCGCCGTGTCGCCGAGAGGCTGGTCGTCGCGCACGAACGACCACGCGAGGATCGTCACGGGCCCGGTGAGCATGCCCTTGACGGGCTTCTCGGTGAGCGACGCCGTGTACGCGGACCACTCGACCGTGATCGGCGCGGGCCGCGTCACGTCGCCCCACAGGATCGGCGGGCGCACGCAGCGCGACCCGTACGACTGCACCCAGCCGTTCGCCGTGACCGCGAACCCGTCGAGGTGCTCCGCGAAGTACTGCACCATGTCGTTGCGCTCGGGCTCGCCGTGCACGAGGACGTCGAGGCCCAGCTCCTCCTGGATCGCGACGACGCGCGCGATCTCCTCACGCATCGCGGTCGTGTAGTCCGCGTCCGACAGCTCGCCCTTCGTCCACAGCGCGCGGGCGCGGCGGATCTCCGGCGTCTGCGGGAACGAGCCGATCGTCGTCGTGGGCAGCGGCGGCAGGTTCAGGCGCTCCTGCTGCGCGGCCGCACGCTCGGCGTAGTCACCGCGCGCGAAGTCCGCGTCGGTCAGCGCGGCCGCACGCTCCCGCACCGCGGGCACGACGACGCCGCTCGCCTCCGCGCGCGACGCCACCGCCGCGCGGGACGCCTCGATCTCCTCCGCGACGGCGTCGCGACCCTCGGTCAGCGCGCGGGCGAGCGTCGCGACCTCGCCGACCTTCTGGTCCGCGAACGCGAGCCAGTCGCGCAGGCGCGGGTCGAGCGTCGTGCCCGACGCCGTGCCGGGCTCGGCGAACGTCTCGTCCTCGACGTCGTGCGGCACGTGCAGCAGCGACGTCGACGTGCCGACGGCGACCGCGCCCGCACCGAGGCTGCGCGCGGCGGTCAGCGTGTCGAGCTTTGCCGAGAGGTCGGCGCGCCACACGTTGTGCCCGTCGATCGCGCCGACGACGAGCGTCTTCGTCAGGAGGTCGTCGTAGGGCGAGTCCGGAAGGTCCGCACGGACGGCGTCGATCGCGATCGCTTCGACGTCCGTGCCCGCGAGGGTCGCCAGGAAGTCGAAGGTCGCGCCGTCGCCGTCCGGCGACGTCTCCAGCCCGCCGAACGGCGTGGCGACGAGGATCGCGGGCCGCGCGTCCTGCGCCGAACCAGGGGTTGCCGCCGGGTTTGCGGACGAGGCCGCCGAAGACCCCGGGCTCGGCACCGGGCGGAGGTCGGTCGCGAGGGCGCGGTACGCGGACCCCACGGCGGCGGCGAGCTCGGTGAACGGCACGTCGACCGAGTCGGTGACGAGGATCGGCTCGTCGAGCTGGACCCACGGCGCCCCCGCCGCGGCGAGCGCGCGCAGCAGGTCGGCGTAGGCGGCGACGACGTCGTCGAGGCGGTCGAGCGGCGAGTACCCGGCGGGCGCGTCGTCCGCGGCCTTGGACAGCGCGAGGAACGTGACCGGCCCGACGACGACGGGCCGCGTCACGACGCCGGCCTCCTTCGCCTCGACGAACTCGCGCGCGACGCGGTCGTCGACGAAGCGGATCGGGGTGTCCGGGCCGATCTCGGGGACCAGGTAGTGGTAGTTCGTGTCGAACCACTTGGTCATCTCGAGCGGGGCGTCGTCCCCCTGGCCGCGCGCCACGGTGAAGTAGCCCGCGAGGTCGAGGCGGCCCGCGTCGTCGGTCAGCGACGCGAACCGCGACGGGACCGCCCCGAGGGAGGCGGCGACGTCGAGCACCTGGTCGTAGAAGGAGAACGAGCCGGGGACGGACGCGTCGTCGGCGCCGAGGCCGAGGTCGACGAGCCGGCGGACGGTCGCGAGGCGCAGCTCGCGGGCCGTGGCCTCGAGCTCCTCGGCCGAGGTCTTGCCGGCCCAGAACGCCTCGACGGCCTTCTTCAGCTCGCGGCGGCGACCGATGCGCGGGTAGCCGAGCACGGTGCCGGCGGGGAAACCGACCGGGTTCTGGGTAGGGGAGTGTACGGAAGTGGCCATGATCGAAACCTCTTGCTGGTCCGGAGGACCGGTCAGACGGGCGCGCCGTGCGTGGCGGCGCTCGTCGTGGGCAGGGAGGTGCCGGTGACCCACGGCCCGCTGGCCAGGTCCGGGACGAGCGGGGCGGCGGCGGCGCTGGCGCCGCCCCCGGTCCCGCCCGACCCGCCGCCGAGGTGGACACCCTCGAGCAGGTCAAGAGCGGCGCGGTGCTTGTTGAACGTGTACACGTGCAGACCGGGCGTGCCCGCGTCGAGGACGCGCTGCGCGAGGTCGACCGAGTACGCGATCCCGTAGGCGTGCTGCGCCTCCGGGTCGGGCAGGGCGTCGAGCGCGTCCAGCAGGTGCTGGGGCGCGCGCACGCCCGTGAGCTCCTCGACGCGACGGAGCCGCGCGGGCTCCGTCGTGGGCAGCAGCCCGGCGAGGATGGGGATCGTCACGCCGGCCGCACGGGCCTCGGCGACGAAGTCGGTGTACGACGACGCGTCGTAGAAGAGCTGCGTGATCGCGAAGCTCGCGCCGGCCTGCTGCTTCTGCCAGAGGCGGCGCACCTCCTGGGCGCGCGTCGTGCCGGCGGCGGGGTTGCCGTCGCAGAACGTCGCGACGGCGATCGTCAGCGGCCGGGCTGCGCCGCGCAGCGCGACGGCGGGGTCGGACGCGCAGCGCGACGCCTCGACCTCGCGCAGCAGCGCGACGAGCTCGGTCGACGACCGGACGCCGTCGGGCGCGGGCTGCCAGTCCGGCTGGTCGCGCGGCGGGTCGCCCCGCAGCGCGAGGAAGCTCCGCACGCCCTCGTCGAGGAAGTCGGTGATGACCGACTCCACGTCCTCGCGCGACGCCCCGACGCACGTGAGGTGTGCGATCGGCAGCACGGGCGTGCCCTGGAGCAGGCGTCCGACGACCTGGCGCGCGGTCGCGCGGTCGGTGCCCGCGGCGCCGTACGTCACGGACACGAAGTCGGGGTGCGTCGCGACGAGACGGCGTGCCGTCTCCCAGAACTTCGGGGCCGCGTCCGGTCGGCGCGGGGGCATGAGCTCGAACGACACCGTCGGCCGAGGACGGCCCGGACGGTGCGCGAAGGATGCCTCTGAGGTCATGCGTCACTCCATCGACCCTGGCGTTAGCACCTTTGTCCTCGGGAGGCTTCCGTCGGCGGGTTGCTGCGGTGTCGTCGAGCCAGGACTCTCGACCGCTCTGGATGGTTGGCACGATCCTACGACCCATCCGACATGCGGTCGAGAGCGCCCGCCAGGTGAGATGCGGAGGGATCGGCCGGAGGCGTAGCGGCGCCCCGCGCTACGGATCTCAGGCTCTCTACGCTACGAATTTCAGGTTTCCTACGCTACAGATTTCAGGTGCTCGAGCGAGGTCCCAGACACCGACCATGGCGACGGGTCGTCGTCGGCCTTGCAGGTCTCAGGCCCTCCGGCGCTCGGGCACGTGCAGGCGGCGGAGGAACCGGTCGGTGCGCAGCGGCGGCCCGCGCCGGTCGAGGAGCGACACGACGACGACGGTCGCCGTCGCGAGCGGGATGGTCCAGGCGGCGGGCTGGGCGAGCAGGGCGCGCACGACGCCAGGGACGCCGTCGGCCGTGCCGCCGGACGGGCTCCCGTACCCCGCGGCGACGAGCGCGGACGACGCGAGCAGCGCCGTCGCGCACAGGACGGCCCCCACGACCATGCCCGCCACCGCGCCCCGCGCGGTGAGGCCGCGCCACCACACGCCGAGCAGGATGACGGGGGACAGGGCCGACGCCGCGAAGACGAACACCGTCCCGACGCTCGTCACGAGGCCCTGCGGGATGGTGACGAGCGCGAACGCGAGCGGGATGAGCGTGCACGCGACCGCGGACCAGCGGAAGGACCGCACGGTGCCGCCGAACAGGTCCTGGCTCACGACGCCCGCCAGCGCCACCACGAGCCCCGACGACGTCCCGAGGAACGCGGCGAACGCCCCGGCGACGACGAGCGCGGCGAGCAGCTCGCCGCCGAGCCCGGGCACGAGGCGGGTCGGCAGCGTGAGGACGACCGTGTCCGCGACCCCGGGCGCCGCGAGGTCGGGCGCGACGACCCGCGCCACGAGCCCGAGCGTGCTCGACACCATGTAGAACACGCTGATCATGACGAGCACGACGACGGTCGTGCGGCGGGCCGAGCCGCCGTCGGGCGAGGTGTAGAAGCGCACGAGGACGTGCGGCAGGCCGGTCGTGCCGAGCAGGAGGGCGAGCAGGAGCGAGACGGTGGCGTACGCGTCGAGGCCGCCCGGCCCGGCCTCGTGGGGGAACACGGCGGCGGGGTCGAACGTGACGACGGCGCCGCCGGGCTCGAACGCCCCGCCGAGCGCCATGAGCACGAAGACGAGCGGCACCGCGAGCGCGGTGAGCTTGACCCAGAACTGGAACGCCTGGACGAACGTGATGGAGCGCATCCCGCCCGCGGCGACGACGGCGCTCACCACGACCGCGATCCCCACCGAGCCGACCCACGGCGGCACCGCGGCCACGCTCGTGATGACGAGCGCCGCCCCGTGGAGCTGCGGCACCACGTACAGCCACCCGATGACGAGCACGAGCACGCTCGTCACGCGGCGCGCGACCACGGAGTCGAGCCGGGCGTGCACGAAGTCGGGGATCGTGTACGCGCCGCTGCGCCGCAGGGGGCCCGCGACGAACAGCAGGACGAGCAGGTAGCCCGCCGCGTACCCCACGGGGAACCAGAACGCCTCCGCGCCGGACAGCAGCACGAGGCCCGAGAGCCCGAGGAACGTGCCCGCGGACAGGTACTCGCCGCTGATCGCCGACGCGTTCCAGACCGGCCGCACGGTGCGCGACGCGACGAAGAAGTCGCTCGTGGTGCGCGAGATCCGCAGGCCGTAGAACCCGATGAGCCCGGTCGCGAGCAGGAGCAGCGCGATCGCGACGAGGGGCAGCGCGCTGGTCACGGCGCACCGCCGTCGTCGGGACCGGGCTCGTCGGGCCCGCCCGCGCCCTCGGCGAGCGCGCGGTACCGGCGCTCGTTGCGCGCCGCCGCGACCGCGAACACGACCGCGAACGCGACGATCACCGGGTAGAAGCCGTACGCGTGCACGAGCCACGGCAGCGGCACGCCGAGCAGCACGACGTCGTCCAGCGCGGGCACGCCGCTCATCGTCACCGTGAGCAGCGTGACGACCGCGAGGAACGACGCCACGCACGCCAGCCCGAGCCGGAGCTGGGCCCGCACGAGCCCGCGCGTGTAGGCGGTCGCGGCGTCGTCCGGCTCGCCGGAGCGTGCCGTGCCCGACGGCGCCCCACCCCCCGGGACGGCGCCCTCACCGGGGCCGGGGCGAGGGCCGGGGCGCGCCGCGGGGAGGTCGGTGGACCGGACGCGCACGCGCGCGTCCCGACGCGGGTCGGTGCCCGTCACGGCGCGCCCCGGTGCGGCCCGAGGAGCGCCTCGCGCACGGCGGGCACCATGCGGCGGCTCACCGGGACCTCGTGCCCGGCGACGACGAGCGCGGGCTGCGCCCCGCCGAACCGCGCCGCGGTCACGGCCGCGCGGTCCACGAGGTACGACCGGTGCACGCGCAGGAATCCCGCGGGCGCCCACCGCTCCTCGAGATCGGAGAGCGGCTCGCGCACGAGGAACTGCTCGGTGTCCGTCACGAGCCGGGAGTAGTCGCCCTGCGCCTGCACCCACCGCACCGCGCTGCGCCGGACGAGCCGCGTCGTCGTGCCGACCGTCACGACGAGCGTCTCCTCGGCCGGGGCCGCACCGCCCGCCGGGTCGCCGGCAACCGGCGGTGGAGCGGCGGCGCTCGCGGACGGTGCCGCCGCGTCGGTCGCGGGGGTGCGCCCCGCCGCGGTGCGCTCCGCGACCCGTTCGACGACGCGGTCGACCGCGCGCGTGAGCCGCTCGCGCCGCACGGGCTTGAGCACGTAGTCGACGGCCTCGACGTCGAACGCCTCCAGGGCGCGCGCCTCGTCGGCGGTGACGAACACGACCGCCGGGCGGTCGGCGAACCGCGAGAGCGCGCGGGCGAGGTCGAGGCCGGTCAGCCCCGGCATGTGGATGTCGAGGAACGCCGCGTCCACCGTGCGCGACGAGAGCTCGCGCAGCGCCTCGGACCCGCTCGCGACCCCGCGCACGGTGCGCACGCGCGGGTCGCGGCGGAGCAGGGCCACGAGCTCGTCGAGCACGGGCCGCTCGTCGTCGGCGACGAGCACGTCCAGCCCGACGGCGTCGCCCGCCCCGCCGGGGAGACCGCCGGCCGGAGCCGGGTCCGGGGTGGTCACGGCACGCTCACCTCCGTCTCGTGCAGCGGCTGCGACCGCGGGACGCGCAGCCGCACGAGCGTGCCCGAGCCGGGCGCGGTCTCGATGTCGAGCGCGTGGTCGTCGCCGTAGAGCTGGCGGACGCGCGTGTCGACGTTGCGCAGGCCCACGTGCGTCGTGTCGCGCGACGTGAGGAGCTCACGCACGACGGCCGGGTCCATGCCGACGCCGTCGTCCTCGACCGTGATCTCCGTCTGGGTGCCCTCGTCGCGCGCGGTGATGACGATCGTGCCGCCGTGCTCGCGCGGCTCCAGGCCGTGGCGCACCGCGTTCTCGACGAGGGGCTGCACGGAGAGGAAGGGGATGACGGCCGTCAGCGACTCCGGCGCGATCTGCAGGGTGACGGCGAGGCGCTCGCCGAACCGGGCGCGCTCGAGCTCGACGTAGGAGTGGATCGAGCGCAGCTCGTCGGCGAGGGTCGTGAAGTCGCCGCGCCCGCGGAACGAGTAGCGCGTGAAGTCGGCGAAGTCGAGCACGAGGTCGCGCGCCCGCTCGGGGTCGGTGCTGATGAACGACGCGATGGCGCCGAGCGCGTTGTAGACGAAGTGCGGGCTGATCTGGGCGCGCAGCGCGCGGAGCTCGGCTTGCGCGAGCGCCGTGCGCGACGCCTCCAGCTCGGCGAGCTCGAGCTGCGCCGCGCACCACTGCGCCACCTCGCCCGTCGCGCGCACGAGCGGCGGCCGCACGGTGTCGGCGAACGCGACGACGACGCCGGCGACGCGCCCGCCCGCGACGACGGGCGCCCCGACGGCGTCCTCGACGTCGCCGCTCTCGACGTGGCGCCGCCCCGTGGCGAGGACGCGCTCGGCGACGCGCCGCGCGTCGGGCTCGAGCGTCGAGCTCCCGTCGAGGGCGACCGCCCCGTCCGCCGTGACGACGGCGAGCGCGTCGGCGCCGAGGAGCTGGCGCAGGGAGCGGGCCGCGCGGCCGACGTCGTCGCCGTCGAGCCCGTCGCGCAGGTGCGTCGCGGCGCGCGACGCGAGGTGGAGGGTGCGGAACGTCGCCCGGTCGGAGTCGCTCCCGAGCTCGCGCGACCCGCGCGCGAGCCGCCAGGCGAGCACGAGCCCGAGGGTGAGCAGGACGCCCACGACGAGACCGGCGGCGGCGCCGGCGAACACGGGCCCGGACATGCAGTGATCGTATCCAGCGCGGCGTCACCCGCCCCGGTGGGCAGGTAAGGTTAGGCGACCCTATCCCACGACGGAGGAACCTCCTGTGCCGATCTCCCGGACCACGTCGAGCCCGCGCGTGCGCCGCAGCGTCACCACCACCGCCCTCGTGCTCGCCGCGACCCTCCTCGCGGCGTGCTCGTCCGACCCCGAGCCCGCGGCGACCGGCGCGCCGGCGCCGGACGACACCGCGACGGGGTACGCCGTCGAGCACGCGCGGGGTACCGCCGAGCTCGACGCGGCGCCGCAGCGCGTCGTGACGCTCGAGCCCGTCGAGACGGACACCGCCGTCGCGCTCGGCGTCGTCCCCGTGGGCGCCGCCGTGCTGAGCGTCGAGGCGGGCGTGCCCGCGTACCTCGGCGAGGAGGCGCAGGCGATCGAGGTCGTCGGCACCGTGCCCGAGCCGAACCTGGAGGCCATCGCGGCGCTCGAGCCGGACCTCATCCTCGGTACGGAGTCGCGCCACTCCGACCTGTACGACCAGCTCGCGAGCGTCGCGCCGACCGTCTTCATGGCGACCCAGACCGACCCGTGGCAGGAGAACGTGCTCCTCGTCGGGCGCGCGCTCGGCCGGGAGTCGGACGCCCAGGCCCTGCTCGACGCCTACGACGCGCGGTGCGCCCAGCTCCAGGAGGACTACGACGTCTCCGGCGCGGCGCAGCTCCTGCGTCCGCGCGACGGCATCGTGTCCGCGTACGGGCCGCGGTCGTTCGCGGGCAGCACGCTCGAGTGCGTCGGGTTCACGACGCCGGAGCAGGAGTGGGGCGAGGACATCTCCGTGGACCTGTCCCCGGAGCGCGTGACCGAGGCCGCCGCCGACCTCGTGCTCGTCTCGGCCGCCGACCCCGACGACGCGTCCGCGGTGCCCGCGGAGATCCCGCTCAACGCCGCGTCGTTCCCCGACGTGCGCGTCGTGGACCAGTCCTCCTGGATCAGCGGCGTCGGGCCGCTCGGCGGGCAGGCCGTGCTCGACGACGTCGAGCGCTTCCTGCAGGACCGTGCCGGCTCCTGACGCGGCGGCCGGGCCTCCGGCGACCGCCGGGAGCCCGGCCGGGTGCCGGTTCCACCGGTCGCCCAACGTGCTCTTCCCGACGAGGGTCGCGCGCGTGCACGACGTCGGCCCGCGCCTCGTGCGCGTGACGCTCGCCGGGCCGGACCTGGTCGGGTGCGCCGACGTCGGGCTCGACCAGCGCGTGAAGATCCTGCTGCCGGGGCCAGGCGCGGACCGCCTCGCGCGCCGGGCGCGCCTCGCGGACGAGAGCACGTGGCGCCACGAGTGGTCCGCGCTCGACGACGACGAGCGCCCCGTCATGCGCTCGTACACGCCCGTGGCCGTCCGGCCGGAGGTCGCCGAGGTCGACCTCGACCTGTACCTGCACGAGCCCGCGGGCCCGGCGAGCGCCTGGGCGCGGCGGGCGGCGGTCGGGGACCGCGTCCTGCTGTCCGCGCCGCACGCGCGGTACGGCGTGACCGACCACGGCACGCAGTGGGACCCGGGGCCCGCCGTCGGGCACGTGCTCCTCGTCGCGGACGAGACGTCCGCGCCCGCGGTGCGCGGGATCCTCGCGAGCCTCGGCCCCGACGTCCGGGCGCACGTGCTCGTCGAGGCCGACGACCCGGCGGACGCCCCGCTCGGTGACGTGCCCGCGACCGTGCACGTCGAGCGCGTGCCCCGCGCGCGACGCCGGGGCGCCGAGCGGGCGGTGCTGGGCGCCGTCCGCGACTGGGTCGCGGAGCACGGCCGGTCCGCGGCCTCTGCGGGTGACGGCTTCTACGCGTGGTGCGCGACGGAGAGCGCCACGGTCGCGCGCGTCCGGGCCGAGCTCGTGGCGGCGGGCGTGGCGCGGTCGCGCGTGCACGCCCAGGGCTACTGGCACGACCGCGCCCGGCCGGACGCGTCGGTCAGACGAGGAACGCGACCATGACGACGAACGCGACCAGGAAGAACAGCAGCACGCCGACCCCGACGAGCAGGCCCAGCGCGACCGGGTGCGCCTGACGCCACGGCACGAGCCGGGGGTCCATCGCCCGCAGCTGCACGGGAGTGACCGGCTGGTGGACCGGGTTGAGGGGGACGCCGCGGTGCGCGAGGTCGAGCGCGACGGCCGAGAGCTGGTCGCGGTCCCACATCTGCCCGACGAGCAGGGCGAGGCGCTTCGTCGGCCCCACGACGATGAGGTGGTGCGTCGGCGTCATGCCCCCGAACCCCATGCTGTCGACCGTGACGACGCGCTCGATCTCGGCCACCGTGAACCGCCGCGGTCGGCCCCAGCCCTGGACCGTCACCGACCCGTCGCCGAACGTGACGCGGGAGCGGTCGGTGAAGCGGCGCGCGAGCACGTACGTCAGCGGGATCATCGCGAGCACGACGCACGCGTACCCGAGCGCGAGGGCGAGGTTGCGCGTGCTGATCCCCAGGGAGACCGCCGTGAGCCCGAGGATCGGCACGAGGACCGCGGCGAACGTGAGGTTGGCGCGCACCACGCGGCGCTTGGCGTCGTCGTGCAAGGTCAGCTCCGTCACGGGCGGCATCGTCCCACGGCACCGCGCCCTCGCGCGGGGCGGCCCGCCCGGGCGGTGCAAGGTTCGCCCACCGGGCGACACGATCGAGACATGACCCGACGACGTCCCCTGCCCAGGACGACGGCCCTCCCGGTGCTCGCCGTGGCGCTCCTCGCGTCGTGCGCCGGGCCGGGCGCCGACGCGCCCCTCCGCCCGGGGGAGACGGCCGGGCCGGCGCCGACGACGGCCGCACCCTTGCCCGACGGCACGGCGCCCGCCACCGCGGGCGACCTGGTCGGCCGCTGGCAGCCCGGGACCGACTACGTGACGGACCCGCACGTCGTCCTCGCGGAGGACGGCTCGTGGACCGGGACCGACGGGTGCAACGTCGCGGACGGCACCTGGCGAGTCGGCGCCGAGGGGCGCCTGGTCGTCACCTCGGGCGGGCACACCGAGATCGGCTGCGAGGGCGAGCCGGTGCCGGATCTCCTGGCCCGCTCCTCCCGCGCCGGGCTCGACGGTGCCGTGCTCGTGCTGGTCGACCACGACGGCGTCGAGCTCGCGCGGCTGGAACGGGGCTGACTCTCGTACCGCCCGTCCTGGGCTACCGGTAGGCGTCGGCCCGGTAGGCCATCCGCATCACGGTGACCAGACGCTGGTCGTCGTCGATGCGGACCAGGACGCGGAACCCGATCCCGACGTACCCGGCGCGCTGGCCGGCGAGCTCGGCCCCGAGCGCCTTCGTCACCCGGTAGGGGTTCGACGCGAGTGGTTGTCGCAGAAGTGAATCACGGCATCGGCAGGCGTGGCGGGAGCGGGTGGAGCGTGCGGCCGGTGGGCTCACGCGCACCTCTCACCGACCATCGGCGTCGGTCACCGACGCGAGGCCAGCTGCTCGCGCACCTCGGCGAGGCGCAGGCTGCGGCCCCGCGCCACCGCCCCCTCGGCCTCGGCCATCTCGGCCGCGTGGTCAGGGTCGGACAGCCATGCCAGAGCCTCCATGAGCGTCGCGAGGTCTTCCGACGCGATCAGCACCGCCGCCGCCTTCCCGTGACGGGTGATCGTCACCGGTTGGTGGGTGCTCTCCACCTCGTCGACCAGGGCGGAGAGGTTGGTCGTCGCTTTGCTCAGGGGGTATGTCCGCACCCCTGGATTCTCGGTGATCTGCCGACTCGACGTCTCGCCCGAGAGCGAGACGGGGATCGTCATGCCCGGGTAGGTAAGGGTGCTCAGGAGCCGCGGAACAGGCGCTTGCGCGACCGCGGGTGGCCGGGGGAGCCGGCCGGCAGGTCGTAGGCGCTCGTCCACACCGGGACGTCGTCGGGCGGGAGCGCACCGGCGCGGACCGCGGCCTCGTGCAGGTGCCGCGCGACGGCGCCGAAGCTCTCGCGGCACGAGAGCTGGCCCTCGACCAGGGAGAGCGTGACGACGGTGCGGTGCGCGGCGCCGTCGGGCTGGACCGTAGCGACGCCCCGCCCGTGCGAGAAGAACGCCGCCGCACGCGGGGTGACGAGGCGGAGCACGTCGAGGTCGTCGAGGAAGAACGCGCGGGCCGCGCCCCCGACCTCCCACAACGACGCGCCCTCGCGGTGCGCGACGTCGGACGCCCGGCGCTTCCAGCGCAGCGCGCCGAACGCGGCGGCGACCCACCTGGCCGCCGTCACGGGGTCGGTGGCGAGCACGAGGGTGCACGCGGAGAACGTGCCCCGCGGCGGGTCGGACGTGATGCGGGCGGGAGGGCGGGCCACGCCCGTCACCGTGGCCCGCGGAGGTCGGGCCCCTCGCCGAGGGCGGCGAGCGCCCGCAGCAGGACGTCGTGACCGGACCGTGCGGCCCCGGGCAGCCAGGCGGCGAAGACCGCGCCGAACGCGAGCGGGAGGAGCGCGACGAGCCACGGGACCCCGTTCTGGTAGACGGCGCCCAGGGTTGCGATCCCGGCGGCCGCGGCGAGCCAGATCGCCACCAGCACGAGGTCCAGCCCGCTCGGGGCGACCGTCCCGCGCACGCGGACGCCGTCGGGCTCCTCGGTGAGCCGGGCGCGCAGCACGCTGTGCCCGCTCGCGTGCGCGCCGGGGGCCCAGCGGCGGGCGACGAGCACGTCGTCGCGCACGCGGACCCGGACCTCCTGCCCGCGGCGGGGCAGCTCCGCGGCGCGCTGCCGGACGTCGGCGACGGAGACCCGCGGCAGGAGCAGGTCGAGGGGGACGCGGAGCACGGCGCCGAGCCTAGGCCGTCAGCAGCAGCGCGACCCCGGGTTGGCGTCCTGCTCGGCGTGCCGCATGCGCCAGAACTCGCGCTCGGTCATGACGACGCCCCCCGGGTGCACCGCGCGCTGGTGCGCGGCGTAGGTCGCGTACGCGTCGTCGCCCATCACCTGCCGCACGTACCAGCGGACGTGGGCCGCGCCGTCGTGCACGCGGGCCGCCGCGGTGCGGAGCCCCGCCACGACGGTCGCACGGACCGTCGTGGCGGGACCCTGCGTCCCGTGCCGCACCGTCACCGGTGCCCCGTCGCGGCAGGGCGCTTCTCGGGCGGCAGCGCCGCCCACTCCTTCTGGATCGCCTTCTCGGCCTTCGTCGCGAACAGGTCGGCCGGGGCGAACCGGCGCGACGCGACGGGCGGGTCCTCGTGGTTGGCGCCGCCGCCGTCGCGCAGCGCCTTCGCGGTCACGAGGACCGACGCGACGATGACGACGATCGCGAGGACGACGAACACGATCGAGAGCGTGCCCTGGACGAACGTGTTGCGGACGACCGCCTCCATCGCCTCGACCGAGCCGGCGGTGCCGAACGACGTCTCGCCGGCGGCGAGCGCGTCCTTGAACGCGTTGTGGTTGGCCCAGTACCCGACCGCGGGGACGGGGGAGAAGATCTTCTCGATCGACGCCCAGATGGTGATGACCGCGGTGAACGCGAGCGGCGCCGCCACGATCCACAGCCAGCGCTGGTAGCTGCGCCCGCGCTTGGCGACGATCGCCAGCACGACGGCGAGCGCGATGGCCGCGAGGAGCTGGTTCGCGATGCCGAACAGCGGGAAGAACGTGTTGATCCCGCCGAGGGGGTCGGTCACGCCGAGGTAGAGGATGCTGCCCCACCCGGCGACCATGATCGCGGTGCACAACCACACGCCCGGCCGCCACGTGACGTCGCGGAACTTCGGCGACACGTTGCCGAGGGTGTCCTGGAGCATGAATCGCGCGACGCGCGTGCCGGCGTCGACGGCGGTGAGGATGAACAGCGCCTCGAACATGATGGCGAAGTGGTACCAGAAGCCCATCATCGCGGTGCCGCCCACGAGCTGCTGCATGATGTGCGCGAGGCCGAGCGCGAGCGTCGGGGCGCCGCCCGTCCGGGACACGATCGACGGCTCCCCGACGGCCTCCGCGGTCGACGTGAGCATGTCCGGCGTGAGGTTGACGCCCATGAGGCCGAGCCCGTTGACGAACGCGACCGCGCCCTCGACCGTGCCGCCCGTGGCGGCGGCGGACGAGTTCATCGCGAAGTAGATGCCGCGGTCGATGGAGATCGCGGCGACGAGCGCCATGATCGCGACGAACGACTCCATGAGCATGCCGCCGTAGCCGATGAAGCGCGTCTGGCGCTCCTTCTCGACGAGCTTCGGCGTCGTGCCCGACGCGATGAGCGCGTGGAAGCCGGACAGCGCGCCGCACGCGATCGTGACGAAGAGGAACGGGAACAACGCCCCGGACACGACCGGGCCCGTCTCGCCGCTCGCGAACTCGCTGATCGCGGGCACCGTGATCTCGGGCCGCACGACGATCACCGCGACCGCGAGGACGACGATGACGCCGACCTTCATGAACGTCGAGAGGTAGTCGCGGGGCGCGAGCAGGAGCCACACGGGCAGGACGGCGGCGACGAAGCCGTACACGATGACGCCGACCGCGATGGTCGTGCGGTCGAGGTGGAAGAGCTCGGCGCCCCACGCGGTGTCCGCGATCCAGCCGCCGCCGACGATCGCGGCGAGCAGCAGCACGAAGCCGATGACCGAGACCTCGGTGATCTTCCCGGGCCGGATGTACCGCAGGTACACGCCCATGAACAGCGCGATGGGGATCGTCATCGACACGGAGAACACGCCCCACGGGCTCTCGCCGAGCGCGTTGACGACGACGAGCGCGAGGATCGCGACGATGATGATCATGATGAGCAGCGACGCGACGATCGCGGCGGTGCCGCCCACGCGGCCGAGCTCCTGGCGCGCCATCTGGCCGATGGTCCGCCCGCCGCGGCGCATGGAGAAGAACAGGACGAGGTAGTCCTGCACCGCGCCGGCGAGCACGACGCCGACGATGATCCAGATCGTGCCGGGCAGGTAGCCCATCTGCGCGGCGAGCACGGGACCGACGAGCGGGCCCGCGCCGGCGATCGCGGCGAAGTGGTGACCGAACAGCACGTGCCGGTCGGTCGGGACGTAGTCCTTGCCGTCCTCGCGGGCCTCGGCGGGCGTGGCGCGGCGGTCGTCGGGGCGCGTGATGTAGCGCTCGATGACCTTGGAGTAGAAGCGGTACCCGATGAGGTACGTGCACACGGCGGCGAACACGAACCAGATCGCGTTCACGGTCTCGCCGCGGACGACCGCGAGCATGACCCACGCGATGCCGCCGAGCAGGGAGATCGCGGCCCACAGGGCGATCTTCTGCGGCGTCCAGCGGGTGCGCGTCTGTGCCCCGGGAAGTTCCTCGGGCACCGCGGTGGGGGGCAGGGACGGGTCCGGCACGATCTCCGGGTCGTCGTCCGCGGCGTTCCGCGCCGCGCGGGTGTCTGTCGTCATCGAGCCTCTCCAGGGTCGCGTCGTTGCGGTCCGACCACGGAAGGCTAGGAACCGCGGCGGACCGTGATCCACGTCACGGCGGCGGGCGGTCGAGGTGTGCGACGAACGGTGGTCGGTGTGCGACGAACGGCGCGTTCGTCGCGCGTGGTGGCGCTCGTCGCGCTGTCCTGGGCACGTGCCGCCGGGCGGGCGACGCCGCCGCGCGGACCCCTGAGCGGAGGGCTAGTGTCCTGCCGTGGCCGACGACGGCGCGGAGGGCAAGGGCAGCAGGTCGTTGCGGGAGACCGTGACGGTCGTGCTGCTCGCCGTGACGGCCGTGCTCACCGCGTGGAGCGGGTTCGAGGCGAGCAAGTGGGGCGGCGAGATGTCGATCGCGTTCTCGCGCGCGTCGACCCAGCGCATCGAGGCGTCGACGCAGCGCGCGCACGCCGACACCGCCCGGTCGATCGACCTGCAGGTCTTCAGCCTGTGGCTGGAGGCGTACGCGACCGGGGACACGGAGCTGGAGGAGTTCACGCGCGCGCGGTTCACCGACCACTTCCGGCCCGCGTTCGACGAGTGGCTCGCGTCCCGCCCGCTGCAGAACCCCGCGGCGGCGCCGAGCCCGTTCGCGCTCGACACGTACGTCCCGCCGGGAGAGGTCGAGGCCGCCGCGGCGGACGAGCGGGCCGACGCCCTCTTCGCGCAGGCGCTCGTGAACAACCAGCGGGGCGACAACTACACCCTCACGACCGTGCTCTTCGCGCTCGTGCTGTTCTTCGGGGCGTTCGCCGGCCGGTTCCGCTCCGAGCGCGCCTCGTGGGCGATGGTCGGGCTCGCGTGCGTGGTGCTCGTCGTGGGCGTGGGTTTCCTCCTCACCTTCCCCAAGATCGTCTGACGCCCTCGGCCGTGGCCCGCGCCGCCTCGTAGCCTGGGGCGGTGCAGACGCTGACGACGCCCCGACTGACCCTCCGCCCCTGGCAGCCCGACGACGCCGACGCCGTCCTCGACATCTACTCCCGCTGGGACGTGATGCGGTACGTCGGGACGACGCCGCGCGTCCTGGAGCACCGGGACGAGGCGCTCGCGCGCGTCGCCGCGTGGGCCGAGGTCGACGACGGCACGCACGGCGTCTGGGCGGTCGTCCCGCGCGAGGACGACGGTGCCGGTCTGCCGGACGGCGCACCCGTCGGGACGATCCTGCTCAAGTCGATCCCGGCGTCGGGCACGGGCGAGCCGCTGCAGCCGTCGGGCGACACGGAGATCGGGTGGCACTTCCACCCCGCCGCGTGGGGCCGCGGGTACGCGTCGGAGGCGGCCTCGGCCGTCCTCGCGCACGCGTTCGCGCGGGGCCTCGACCGGGTCGTCGCCGTGACGCACCCCGACAACGCGGCGTCCCAGGCGGTGTGCCGACGGATCGGCATGACCCCCCGCGGCAGGACCGACGCGTACTACGGCGTGACGTGCGAGCTGTTCGACGTCACCGCGGCGGAGGGGGCACGGGCGGCCCGACCCGCGTGAGGCGGCGGACCGCACCGAGGACGTCGACGTCGTCGTGCGGCTCGGTGTCGAGCGCGCGGTGGATCGTCATGCCCTCGATGAACGCGTCGAGCACGCGGCATGTCGCGGGGTCGAAGTGGCGGCCCAGCGCGGCGCGGCTGCGACGCATCCAGTCGTTGGTGAGCGTCCGGTAGGCCGGGTCCCGCGCCGCGAGCGTGTAGAGCTCGTGCGACAGGACGAGGTCGCGCTGCGTCGCGAAGACGTCGTGCGTGATGAGCGTCGTGACGGCCTGGACGGCCTCCTCGGGCGTGCGCGCGTCGCCCATGCGGCGCTCGAACTGCGCGGCGGCCTCGCGCGTGAACCGGCCGAACGCCTCGCGCAGCAGGTCGTCCATCCCGGCGAAGTGGTACGTCATGGAGCCGAGCGGGACGTCGGCCGCCGCCGCGACGCGCCGGTGCGAGGTCCCTTCGACCCCGTGCTCCGCGATCACGTCGAGGCACGCGTCGATGATGCGGTCGCGGCGCTCCGGGTCGTGGCGGCGCGCGCGGCCCGTCGGGCCGGGAGGCGCGGGGGTCTCGGTCACGGGTCAGATGTTCTCGCGGATCACGCGCGCCGGGTTGCCGACGGCCACGACGTTCGCGGGCAGGTCGCGCGTGACGACGGACCCCGCGCCCACGACGGTGTTGTCGCCGATCGTCACGCCCGGGCACACGATGACGCCGCCGCCGAGCCACACGTTGTCGCCGAGCGTGATGGGCTCGGCGGCCTCGAGCTTGTCGCGCCGCGGCTGGGGGTCGACGGGGTGCGTGGGGGTGAGGAGCTGGACGTTCGGCCCGAGGAGGCAGTCGTCGCCGATGGTGATCGCCGCGACGTCGAGCGCGGTGAGCCCGGAGTTGACGAACGTCCGGTCGCCGAGGTGCACGTTGCTGCCGAAGTCCACCGCGAGCGGGGGCTTCACCGACGCGCCCTCGCCGAGCGAGCCGAGCAGGTCCGTGAGGATCGCGCGGGCGCCGTCGTCGTCGCCGTCGAGCACCGCCCGGTGGTAGGCGTCGACGAGGCGCAGGCCGCGCTGGACGCCGCGCGCGATCTCCGGGTCGTCGGCGACGTAGAGGTCGCCCGCGGCCATGCGCTCGTAGCTGGTGCGGTCGTCGCCGGCGAAGTAGTCGGTGGTCATGCGCTGGTCTCCTGGTACTCGAGGGTGCGGTCGTGGGGGGAGGGGTGGTGCGGCGAGCTGGTGGCGCGGCGCGGTGCGAGGACGCCGGCGAGCAGCACGACGACGACGCCCGCGAGCGGGAGCACGAGCAGGCCGGTCCGCAGGCTCGTGGCGTCGGCGACGAGCCCGACGATCGGCGGCGACAGGAGGAACCCGAGCCGCATGAGCCACGAGACGAGCGTGAGGCCCGTGCCCGCGCGCAGCCCGGAGAGCTCGTCCGCCTGCTGCATCGCGGCCGGGACGAGGGTCGCGACGCCGAACCCGGCGGCGGCGAACCCGGCGATCGTGCCTGGCACGGAGGGGAACGCGAGCGCGAGGCCCGTGCCGAGCGCGACGAGCGCGCCCCCGGTCCGGGCGACGGCGCGCTGACCGAAGCGGTCCACGAGGCGGTCCCCGACGAGGCGCCCGACGAACTGGGCGCCGACGAGCGCGACGAAGCCGGCGGCGGCGAGCGTCGCGGGGGCGCCGAGCGACCCGGACAGGTAGACCGCGGCCCACGTGCTGCCCGCGTCCTCGACGAGGGTGCCCGCGACGGCGACGGCGACGAGCACGAGCGCGGCGAGGACGGCGGCCGTGCGGCCCCGGGACGCGCGCGCGAGGGCCGCTCCGGCCCCCGCGGGCTCCGCGCTCGCCGGGGCGCCTGCTGCCGCACCCGCCTCGGCCTCGGCCGGGACGGCGTCGGGCGCCTCGCCGTCGAGCCCAGGCAGGCACCAGCGCAGCGCGACGAGCGCGACCACCGCGAAGAGCGCGCCCGTGATCGCGAGGTGGACGCCGAGGGGCAGGCCGAGCGCGATGGCGGCGGCCGCCATGCCGCCGCCCACGACGGCGCCGACCGACCACAGCGCGTGGAAGCCGTTGATGATCGAGCGGCCGTACCGGCGCTGCACGCGCAGGCCGTGCGCGTTCTGCGCGACGTCGGTGAACGCGTCCATCGCCCCCGCCGCGAACAGCGCGACGACGAGCAGCGGCAGGGCAGGCGCCAGGCCCGCGAGCAGCAGCCCGGCCGCGGTGAGCACGGTGCCGGCGACGGCGACGCGCGCCGACCCGAACCGGCGGACGAGCGCCGCGGCGGCGAGCCCGGCGGTGATGGCCCCCGCGGGGAACGCCGCGACGGCGAGCCCGTACGTGGCGTTGCCCAGGTCGAGCCCGGCCTTGATCTCGGGGTACCGCGGCACGAGGTTCGCGAACAGCGCGCCGTTGGTGAGGAACAGCGCGGCGACGGCGACCCGCGCACGCCGGACGTCCGGCGCCGGGCCCGCGAGGATGGGGGGCGGCATGCGGACGATCGTACACACGATGTGTACGCCCGTACACATCCCCGCGGGGTCGGGGCCGTGGTCTGCGCCTAGGCTGGCGGGCATGGACACCGAGGAGCGACTGGCCGTCTTCATCGACTACGAGAACCTCGCGCTCGGGGCGCGCGAGCACCTGGGCGGCATGACGTTCGACTTCGGCCCGATCGCCGACGCGCTCGCCGTGCGCGGGCGCGTCGTCGTGCGGCGGGCGTACGCGGACTGGTCGTACTTCGACGAGGACCGCCGCTCGCTCACGCGCCACCAGGTCGAGCTCATCGAGATGCCCCAGCGCATGGGGGCGTCCCGCAAGAACGCCGCCGACATCAAGATGGTCGTCGACGCGATCGAGATGGCGTTCGAGCGCGACTACATCTCGACGTTCGTCATGTGCACGGGGGACAGCGACTTCTCCCCGCTCGTCCACAAGCTGCGTGAGCTGAACAAGCGCGTCATCGGCGTGGGCGTCGAGAAGTCGACGTCCCGCCTCCTGCCGCCCGCGTGCGACGAGTTCCTCTTCTACGACCGGCTCGAGGGTGTCGACGTCCCCGACGAGCCGGAGCCCCGCTCGGTCCGCGGTGGGCGCGCCGGGGCGACGTCGGGCGGCGCGAAGGCGAAGCGCACCGGCGGACGCACGTCCGGGCGCCGCAAGGCGACCGAGATCGCCGAGCCGGAGGTCGAGACCCCGGCCGCGGCGGCGCTCGCGGAGCTGGGCGAGGCCGTCGGGCGCTCGTCGCGCCGGGGCGAGCCCGTCGTGACCGAGAACGCCGAGGTCGACGGCGAGACGACGCCCGTCGAGCAGCCGACCGACGAGCCCGCGCTCGTCGCGACGACTCCGGAGGCCGACGACGACGCGCCGTCGGGCGAGGACGTCCCGATGGAGGTGCGCGTCGCGCAGACGCTGGCCGACCTCGAGGCGTCCACGAGCGGTCCGGTCACCGCGTCGGTGCTCAAGCGCACGCTGCTGCGCAAGGACCCGACGTTCAGCGAGGCGGACTACGGGTTCCGCAACTTCGGCGAGTTCCTGCGGTTCCTCGCCGACCGGAGCTTCGTGGAGCTCGCGCCCGGCCCCGCGACGGGCGACCCGGAGGTGTCGCTGCCCGCGCAGGGCGACACGGACCAGGCGTTCGCGCTCGTGCGCGACGTGGTCCGCGAGGAGGGCGGCTCGACGGTCCTGTCCGGGCTGAAGAACGCGATCCGCAAGAAGCGCCCCGACTTCAGCGAGAAGGCGCTCGGCTACCGCGGGTTCCTGCAGTTCTGCAAGGCGGCGCAGGCCGCCGGCGCCGTCGACCTCGCCTGGGACGACGACGCCGACGACTACCGCGTGACGGTCGCCTGACGCTCACTCGGCCGTGGCGCCGGGCGCCGGGGACCACCCCGGCGCCCGGCGCGGCGCCCGCTCCCGCGTGGCGCGTCGCGGTCAGCGACCGACGAAGGCGAGCAGCGCCTCGTTGACCTCGGCCGCGTGCGTGACGAGCAGGCCGTGGGGAGCACCCTCGACCTCGACGTACTCGGCGTCCGGCACGAGCTGGCGGAAACGGCGCCCGGTCGCGTCGATCGGGAGGATGTTGTCCTTCGTGCCGTGCAGGATCAGCGTCGGCTTGCCGGCCGCGCGGACGGCCTCGACGTCGGCGCGGAAGTCCTCGATCCAGGTCGGCACGACCGCGTACGCGGCGACGGGCGCGGAGCCGATCGCGGTGATCCAGCTCGCGTGCACGGCGTCCTCGCTGATGCGGGTCCCGAGGTTCTCGTCGAGGTTGTAGAAGTCCTTGTAGAACTGCGTGTACCAGGCGTAGCGGTCGGAGCGCGCGGCCTCGACGATGCCGTCGAACACGGACTGCGGGACGCCCTCCGGGTTGTCGTCGCGCTGGACGAGGAAGGGCTCGAGCGAGGCGAGGAACGCGAGCTTGGCGACGCGCTCGTGGCCGTGGTTCTTCACGTAGCGGGCGAGCTCGCCGGTGCCCATGGAGAAGCCGACGAGGATCACGTCGCGCAGGTCGAGGGTCTCCAGGACGGTGTCGAGGTCGGCCGCGAACGTGTCGTAGTCGTAGCCGCTGCCGACCTTGCTCGACGCGCCGAACCCGCGGCGGTCGTACGTGATGACGCGGTGGCCGGCGTCGAGCAGCTCGCGCTTCTGCAGCTCCCAGCTGTGGCCGTCGAGGGGGTAGCCGTGGATGAGGACGACCGGCTGCCCGGCGCCCTGGTCCTCGTAGTAGAGCTCGATGTCGGTGGAGTTCTCCTGCCCGACGGTGATGTACCCCATGGTCGTGCCCCTTTCGCGAGGTCGGGAGAACGGTCGTTCTCTCGTTGGTCGCTACACTAGAGAACGATGGTTCTCCGCGCAAGCGGTACGACGTGAACAGGAGATGAGCGATGCTCGACGACGCGAGCGCCCGCGCGGCCGTGGTGGCCGCGGCCGACCGGCTGTTCTACGCCCAGGGCGTGCAGGCCGTCGGTATGGACGCCGTCCGTGCGGAGGCCGGGGTGTCGCTCAAGCGCATCTACTCGCTCTTCCCGTCCAAGGACGACCTCGTCGTGGCGGTGCTGCGCCAGCGCACCCGGCGGTGGGACGACGGGATCGCCCAGGCCGCCGCGGGGGTCGCCACGCCCCGGGAGCGGCTGCTCGCCGTGTTCGACTTCCTCGACGCGTGGTTCCGCGAGGACGGCTTCCGCGGCTGCGCGTTCATCAACTCGTTCGGCGAGCTCGGCGCGACGTCGCCCGGGGTCGCCGCCGCGGTGCGCGAGCACAAGGAGTCGTTCCAGCAGTACGCGCGCGACGTCGTGCGCGAGGCAGGTCTGCCCGACGACGTCGCGCTCCAGGTCGTGCTGCTCGCCGAGGGGGCGCAGACGACGGCGGCCATCACGCAGGACCTCGACGTCGCGCGCCAGGCGCGCCGGGCGGCCGAGGCGATCCTCGACGCGGCGGTCCCCGCGACCGCCTGACGCCCCGGGCGCTTCCACCGGCGCCGGGCGCCGGGCCCCGTGCGCGAGGTCGGGGGGAGAGAAGATGGGAGCGATCCCACGACACGCCGAGAGAGCGCTTGCTCGGCGTGTTCGCGCCGCCGTAGGGTCGCGGACGGAGGGCCGAGGAACGGCCCCCGCCCGGTGCAGAGTCGCGCCGAGAGCATGTCCCGCACCGTGGCGAGACGCAGGCGGCACCGCCGCCGGACCTGGAGGAACGATGGACCTCGCACGTCACCGCTCCCTGACCCCGCCCCGCACCCCGACCGGGCGCCGACCACGCGCCCGGCGGCGCCTCGCGAGCGCGCTCGTCGCCGCGCTCACGGCCGCCGCGGCAGCGCTCGCCGTCACCGTGCCCGCGACGTCGGCCGCCGCCGCACCCGGCGACCTCCTGTGGTCCGACGAGTTCGACGGCGCGGCGGGCTCGGCGCCGAACCCCGCCGTCTGGAACCACGAGACCGGCGCGCACGGGTGGGGCAACGCCGAGCTCCAGAACTACACGGCCTCGCGCGCCAACTCCGCGCTCGACGGCCAGGGCAACCTCGTCATCACCGCGCGCCGCGAGGGCGACGGGTCGTACACGTCGGCGCGCATGACGACCCAGGGGAAGTACCAGCCGCAGTACGGGCGCATCGAGGCGCGCATCCAGATCCCGCGGGGCCAGGGGATCTGGCCGGCGTTCTGGATGCTCGGCGGGAGCTTCCCCGGGACGCCGTGGCCGTCGTCGGGCGAGATCGACATCATGGAGAACGTCGGGTTCGAGCCGCACCGCGTGCACGGCACGGTGCACGGCCCGGGGTACTCCGGCGGCTCCGGCATCACGGGCATGTACCAGCACCCGCAGGGCTGGTCGTTCGCGGACACGTTCCACACGTTCGCGGTCGACTGGAAGCCGGGGGAGATCACGTGGTTCGTCGACGGCCAGCAGTTCCACCGCGTCACGCGCGCGAGCGTCGGCGCGAACGCCTGGGTGTTCGACCAGCCGTTCTTCCTCATCCTCAACGTCGCGGTCGGCGGGCAGTGGCCGGGCTACCCCGACGGCACGACCCAGCTCCCGCAGCAGATGAAGGTCGACTACGTGCGCGTCTACGACAACGGCTCGGGCTCGTCGAACCCGGGGAACCCCGGCACCGGCCTGCCCACGGGGACCGGCGCGGTGCGTGCCGCGAACGGCATGTGCATCGACGTCCCGTGGGCGGACCCGACCGACGGCAACCCGGTGCAGATCGTCACGTGCAGCGGCAACGCCGCGCAGACCTGGACGCGCGGCTCCGACGGGACCGTCCGCGCGCTCGGCAAGTGCCTCGACGTGCGCGACGGCTCGACGACGCGCGGCGCCGCCGTGCAGGTGTGGACGTGCAACGGGACCGGCGCGCAGAAGTGGGCGTACGACGCGGGGAGCAAGGCGCTGCGCAACCCGCAGTCCGGGCTCTGCCTCGACGCCACGGGCGGCGCGCCCCTGCACGACGGCCAGCGGCTGCAGACCTGGACGTGCAACGGCACCACCGCCCAGCAGTGGACGCTCTGACACCCGGCTGATCCGGCGACCGCGGCGACCGGCCGCGTGGGCGGGGCACCCCGGGGTGCGTCACCCGCGCGCGGTCGCCGCGTCGTCGGGCGGGTCGACGCGCGGGCCCGGCTCGCCCTGCTCGCCCGGTCCGGGCGGGCGGCCGCCCGGCTCGCGCGGCCCGAGCCTGCTCGCGACCATCGGCAGCACGATCACCGACAGCACGCCCGCGCCGACGAGCGCCGCCCCGACCTGCGACGTCATGGCGCCCTGCTCGACCGCGATCTCCGTGAGCGCGACGAGCAGCGGCAGCGCGGTCGCCGCGTAGAGCGCGGTCTGGACGCGCTCGACCGACGGCAGCTCGCGCCGGAACCACAGGAGCACCGGGCCGCCCCGCACGACCACCATGAGCGCGAAGAACGTCAGCGGCAGCAGCGGGGACGCGACGATGGAGTCGATGTCCAGGCCCATGCCGGAGCTCACGAAGAACACCGGCACGAACACGCCCCACGCGACCGCGTCGAGCTTCTTCTCCAGCGCCTCGACGTCGCCGGGCGCCCAGCGTCGCAGCACCATGCCGCCGACGAACGCGCCCAGCACCGCGTCGAACCCGAGGCCCGCGGCGAGCGCGAGCAGCACGACGAGCAGCAGCACCGTGAGGCGCAGCGTGCTCTGGCCGGTCCCGTGCTCCGCCGCGCTGAAGAGGCGGTCGCCGCCGAGGGCCTTGAGGCGCCCCAGCCGACCCGGCAGCGCGGACAGCGCGACCGCGACGACCGCGAACAGGACGAGCAGGATCGCCGCGACCCCGCTCTCGCGCGTCCCGAGCAGCACGGCCATGGCGACGATCGGGCCGAGCTCGCCCACCGCCCCGACCACGAGCACCGCGCGGCCGAGCCGCGAGCCGAGCTGACCGCCGTCGCGCAGGATGGGGAGCACCACGCCGAGCGCCGTCGTCGTGAGCGCGATCGCCCCCGCCGCGACGGCGTGCGGCGAGTCGTGGCCCACGATCGCGAGGACGAGCACGGCGCCGACGACGAGCGACGTCAGCCACGCCGCTCCGGCCCGCCGACCGACGCGCTCGCGCAGGAGGCTCGGCTCGAGCTCGTACCCGGCCAGGAGGAAGAGGAAGCCCATGCCGAGGTCCGAGAGGAGCGTGACGTCGTCGGGCGTGGCGAGGTCGAGCGCGGACGGCCCGACGAGGATGCCGCCCAGCAGCAGCACGACGACCTGCGGGACGCGCGACCGCACGGGCATGAGGCCCGTGAGCAGCGGCGCCACCAGGGCGACGACGAACACCGGCACGAGCGGGGCGTAGACGTTCACGGACGGCTCCCGGTGGTCGGCGGCGGCGAGCACCAGGATGGCGCAGCGGCCGAGGTCGCGCGCGGGAAGCGGCGGGCGCATCTTGACGGCGGTCGCGGCCCGGCCTAGCGTCGGCCGGGCCGCGTGACGCGCGGCACCTGGATCGGCAGACAGGACCACTGAGCCGGCGCACCGTGGCGCCGGAGCCGCGCCCCGGTGAGCGACGAGCCACCAGGAGGCACCATGACCAGCACCGACGCAGCGACCAGGACGTGGGTCCGCGACCCGCTCGGCGTGTTCACCGCCGACGACTCCCCGGGCGCCCCGGACGCGCGCGGCGGCCTCGTCGTCGAGGGCGGGGTGATCGTCGAGCTCGTCGCGGACGGCGCGCAGCCGTCCGCTCCCGTCCACGAGACGTTCGACGCGTCGCAGCACGTGCTCACGCCGGGCCTGATCAACACGCACCACCACTTCTACCAGACGCTCACGCGGGCCTGGGGGCCGGTCGCCGACGCCCCGCTCTTCCCCTGGCTGCAGCGCCTCTACCCGGTCTGGGCGCGCCTCACGCCGCGCGACCACGAGCTCGCGACGACCGTCGCCCTCGCCGAGCTCCTGCTCTCCGGCTGCACGACGGCGGCCGACCACCACTACGTCTTCCCCGCCGGTCTCGACGACGCGATCGACCTCCAGGTCGCGGCGGTCCGACGGCTCGGGATGCGCGCGACCCTCACGCGCGGCTCCATGACGCTCGGCCAGGACGACGGCGGCCTGCCGCCGCAGTCGGTCGTCCAGGACCTCGACACGATCCTCGCGGACTCGCGGCGGCTCGTGGACACGTACCACGAGCGGGGCGCCGGGGCGCAGGTGCAGATCGCGTTCGCGCCCTGCTCGCCGTTCTCCGTGACGACCGACGCGATGCGCGAGAGCGCCGCGCTCGCGGAGGAGCTCGACGTCCGCCTGCACACGCACCTCGCCGAGACGGTCGACGAGGAGGACTTCTGCCGCGAGCGCTTCGGGATGCGCACGGTCGACTACCTGGAGTCCGTCGGCTGGCTCACGGACCGCGCCTGGCTCGGCCACGGCATCCACCTCGACGACGACGAGGTGCGCCGCCTCGGGGCGGCGGGGACCGGCGTCGCGCACTGCCCGACGTCGAACATGCGCCTCGCGTCCGGCATCGCCCGGGCAGCGGAGCTGGAGGACGCGGGCGCGCCGGTCGGTCTCGGGGTCGACGGCTCGGCGTCGAACGACGCCTCGACGATGATCCTCGAGGCGCGCCAGGCGCTCTACCTCCAGCGCCTCCGGTACGGCGCCGACATCCCCGTGACGCGTGCGCTCGGCTGGGGCACTCGGGGCTCGGCGCGCGTGCTGGGGCGGGACGACGTCGGCGTGCTCGCGGTGGGCAAGCAGGCCGACCTCGCGCTGTGGCGGCTCGACGAGCTGCGCTTCTCGGGCGCCCACGACCCGGTCGCCGCGCTCCTGCTGTGCGGCGCCGACCGCGCGGACCGCGTCATGGTGGGCGGCGCGTGGCGCGTCGTCGACGGCGCGATCCCCGGGCTCGACCTCGGCGCCCTGGCGGCCGAGCACTCGGCGGCGGCCCGGCGCCTCGTCGCGGGGTGAGCCGCGGCCGGCGGGGACGGATCGGGCCGACGCCCGGGCGTCCCCGCCGGCTCAGAGCTCGCGGTAGTAGTGGACGACGGGCAGGGCGGTGAAGCCGCTCGACTCGTACAGGGCGCGCGCGGCGCCGTGGCCCGGGTCGCCGCCGGTCCAGACGTTGGCGTAGGCGCACCCGGCGTCGCGCATGAGCGCGAGGGCGGCCTCCACGAGCCGGCGGCCGATGCCGTCGCCCTGCACGTCGGGGTCGACGGCGATGATCTCCAGGTCGGCGGTGCGGGCGCCCTCCGGCGCGGGCTCGCCGAGCACCGTGGTGGCGAACCCGACGACCCGGCCGTCGCGCTCCGCGACGACCGTCGTCGCGGGGTGCTTCTCGCACGCGCCCCGCACCTCCGCCGCCTGGCTGCGGCGCCAGTCGGGGTAGGCGAGGTCGTAGAGGCGCTCCCCGAGGATCTCGCGCCAGGAGGCGAACGCGTCCTCCCACGCGCGCAGCGACAGCGCGACGACCGCGTCGAGGTCGGCGGGGCGGTAGGGCCGCAGGGTCGTGGTCACCGGTGGAGCGTAGGGAGGACGCGCGACGTGGTGCCAGCGCTTTGCCGCGTCGCGCGGGCGGCGTCACGGGTGACGTCGGGCGGGCGATGTCGGACGGTCGCGACCGTCCCCGCTGGCCACGCACGAGTTGGAGGGCGGGACTTGACACAGGTCACACGAGGCGTTCGAATAGTGGAAGTAGTTTTCCGCCAAGCGGAACGATAGCTGACGAGGAGGTCCGCTATGAATGCGCGAGCCACGAGGGCCACGGACGGCGCCGAACGGCGTCCGGTACGCCCCGAGGACGAGCGGCTGCCCATCGGGTCGACGTTCGGGTACGGGTTCCAGCACGTGCTCACGATGTACGGCGGCATCATCGCCCCGCCGCTCATCGTGGGGAGCGCCGCGGGCCTGACCGGCGCCGAGATCGGGATGCTCGTCGCGGCGTCCCTCTTCATCGGCGGCCTCGCGACGATCCTGCAGACGGTGGGCATCCCCTTCTTCGGGTCCCAGCTGCCGCTGGTCCAGGGCGTGTCCTTCGCGGGCGTGTCCACGATGGTCGCGATCGTCAACGGCGGCGGAGGGATCCCGGGCGTCCTGGGCGCGGTGCTCGTCGCCTCCGTGATCGGCCTGCTCATCACGCCCTTCTTCGCGCAGATCATCCGGTTCTTCCCACCCGTGGTGACGGGCGTCGTCATCACGACGATCGGGCTCACGCTCATGCCCGTCGCGGCCAACTGGGCGATGGGCGGCAACGCGAGCGCGCCCGACTACGGCTCGGTGAGCAACATCGGCCTCGCCGCGCTGACGTTCGCGATCGTCATCCTGCTGTCCAAGGTCGGCAGCGGCACGATCTCGCGCCTGTCGATCCTCATCGCGATCGTCGTCGGGACGCTCATCGCCCTCGCGCTCGGCAAGGCCGACTTCTCCGGCGTGGGCGACGGCTCCGTCGCCGCGTTCCCGTCGTTCCTCGGCTTCGGGGCGCCGACGTTCGAGATCGCCGCGATCATCTCCATGCTCATCGTCATCCTCGTGACCCTCACCGAGACGACGGCCGACATCATCGCCGTCGGCGAGATCGTCGGCACCAAGGTGAACCGCAAGCGCATCGCGGACGGCCTCCGGGCCGACATGGCGTCGTCCATCGTGTCGCCGTTCTTCGGCTCCTTCACGCAGTCGGCGTTCGCGCAGAACGTCGGCCTCGTGGCCATCACGGGCGTGAAGTCGCGGTTCGTCGTGGGGGCGGGCGGCGCGATCCTCGTGATCCTCGGCCTGCTGCCGGTCCTCGGCCGCGTCGTCGCCGCGGTGCCGACGCCGGTCCTCGGCGGTGCGGGCGTCGTCCTGTTCGGCTCGGTCGCGGCGTCGGGCATCCGCACGCTCGCCAAGGTCGACTACTCGCGCCCGATGAACCTCATCATCGTGGCGGCGTCGATCTCGTTCGGCATGATCCCCATCGCCAAGCCCGACTTCTACGACCAGTTCCCCACCTGGTTCGGGATCATCTTCCACTCGGGCATCAGCTCGGCCGCGGTCATGGCGATCCTGCTCAACCTGCTCTTCAACCACCTGAAGTTCGGCACGCCGCCCGACCCGTCGGTGTTCGCCGCCGGGGCGGAGCACGGTGCGAACGCCGTGGACGACGAGGACCTCGACGACCTCCAGGACGACGGCGTCCTCAACGGCTCGACGCGCCGACCGGTCGCCGTCGACGCCTCGGCGCCGACGCCCGACGCCCCGGCACCGGACGGCGACGGACGGCAGACCGGCACCGCCGCCGGAGCGGGCGAGCGCGCCGAAGACCCGGCCGCACCGGGCGACGGCACCGCCGCGCCGCGCCAGCACGCCGTCGCCCCGCTCCCGCGGACCGCGACCCCGTAGCGACGGCACAGCGTCGTGCCCGACGCCGCCCCGCACCCCGAGCGTCCCTCACGCCGGGTGCGGGGCGTCGTCGCGCCCGGGCCGTGTAGCGTCGTGGGTCGGCGTCGAGCACGGCGTCCCGACCCCGACCGCAGGACCGCACCATGAGCACCCCCACGCCCGAACGCCCGGCACCGTCCGCGAGCGGGGCCCCGGCCGAGACCCGGCCGTCGACGACCGACCCGACCGGCGACCCGACCGTCGACCGCGGCGCCGACCCGAGCGCCGACCCTGGCGCCGACCACCTGGGCAGCGGGCTGCGCACGCGGCACCTGACGATGATGGGCCTCGGCTCCGCGATCGGCGCCGGGCTGTTCCTCGGCTCCGGCGTCGGGATCGCCACCGCCGGCCCGGCCGTGCTCGTGTCGTACGCGATCGCGGGCGTCGTCGTCATCCTCGTGATGCGGATGCTCGCCGAGATGGCGAGCGCGCGCCCCGCGAGCGGGTCGTTCTCCGTCTACGCGGAGGAGGCGCTCGGGCCGTGGGCCGGGTTCCTGCTCGGCTGGCTGTACTGGTTCATGCTCGTCATGGTGCTCGGCGCCGAGATCACCGGGGCCGCGCGCATCGTCACCGGCTGGTACCCCGACGTGCCGCAGTGGGGCGTCGCGCTCGCCGTGGTCGTCGTGTTCGCCGTGATCAACCTGTGGGGCGTGCGGCAGTTCGGCGAGCTCGAGTTCTGGTTCGCGTTCGTCAAGGTCGCGGCGATCGTCGGGTTCCTCGTCGTCGGCGTGCTGCTCGTGCTCGGCCTGCTGCCCGGGACGGAGCCCGTCGGCACGTCGAACCTGCTCGGCCAGGGCGGCTTCGCCCCGGAGGGATGGGGCGGCATCGCAGCGGGGCTGCTCGTCGTCGTCTTCGCGTTCGGCGGCATCGAGATCGTCACGATCGCCGCGGCCGAGGCGCGCGAGCCGCGCACGGCCGTCGCGCGGGCGACGCGCAGCATCGTGTGGCGGATCCTCGTGTTCTACCTGGGCTCGGTCGCGATCATGGTGCTCGTGCTCCCGTGGGACTCGCCCCTGCTCGCCGAGAGCCCGTTCGTCGCGGTGCTCGACCTCGCCGGGCTGCCGGGCGCGGCCCGCGTCATGGAGGTCGTCGTCGTGGTCGCGCTGCTCTCGGCGTTCAACGCGAACGTCTACGGCACGTCGCGCATGGCGTACTCGCTGGCGGGGCGGGGCGACGGTCCGCGCGCGCTGCGGCGCGTGTCGCGGCGCGACGTCCCCTGGGTGTCGGTGCTCGTCTCCGTGTTCTTCGCGCTCGTCGCGGTCGGGCTGAACTGGCTCCTGCCGGAGGCGCTGCTGGGCATCCTGCTCAACGCCGTGGGCGCCGCGCTGCTCGTCGTGTGGGTCCTCGTCGCGGTCTCGCAGCTGCGGCTCCGCCGCCGGATCGAGTCGCAGGCCCGCGCGTCGGGCGAGCCGATGACGCTGCGCATGTGGGGCTTCCCGTGGCTCACGTGGGCGGTGCTCGTGGGTCTCGCGGCGCTCGCCGTCCTCATGCTGACCGACGCCGCCGCGCGCGCCCAGCTCGTGTCCACCGCGGGTCTCGTGGCCGTGATCCTCGGCGTGTACCTCGTCACCCGGCGGGGCCGGACGCGGCGCGGTGCGGCGGCGGGGGCGCGCGCCGACGGGTGAGCCGTCGTCCACGGCGTGCACGGACGTGCGCCCCGGACGGTGCACAATGAACGGATGACCTATCGCGTCCTGAGGCTCATCCTGTCGCTGCTCGCCTACGTGCTGCTGCGGCCCCAGGTGACAGGACGCAACAACATCCCCCGCCACGGTGCGGTGATCCTCGCGAGCAACCACCTGTCGTTCATCGACTCGCTGCTCATCCCGATCGTCGCGCCGCGGCACGTGACGTTCCTCGCCAAGGCCGAGTACTTCACGGGCCGCGGGATCAAGGGCCGCCTGTCGCGGTGGTTCTTCACGACGATCGGCATGATCCCCGTCCAGCGCGACGACCCGCGCGCCGGGCAGCGCTCGCTCGAGGACGCGCTCGAGGTGCTCCAGCGCGGCGGCGCGTTCGGGATCTACCCCGAGGGCACGCGCTCGCGCGACGGCAAGCTGCACCCGGGCCGCACGGGCGTCGCGTGGCTCGCGCTCGCCGGGCACGCGCCCGTCGTCCCCGTCGCCGTGCGCGGCACGGACAAGGTCCAGCCGGTCGGCAAGCGGATCCCGCGCCTGCACCGCGTCGAGGTGCACTTCGGCAAGCCCATCGACCCGCAGCGCCAGATCACGGCCGGGACCAAGCCGGCGCAGGCGCGGCGCGAGCTCACGGACGAGGTCATGGCGTCGATCCACCGCATGAGCGGCCAGGACCTCGCGGCCTGACGGCGGTCAGCCGCCGATCGAGCTCAGCCCGAACGCCGTCGCGAACCCGAGCACCGTGACGAGCCCGGTGACCGGTCCGCCGAACTCCGTCGCCTCGGGGATCATCGTGTCGACGAGCATGGTGAGCAGCGCGCCCGCGGCGAACGCCTGGGTGACCGCCACGACGGCGGGCGACGCGCCGTCGAGCGCGAGGTAGCCGATCCCGGCCGCGAGCGCCGAGACGAGCGTCGTCGACCCCCACAGCACCCACAGCCGCGACGGCTTCGTGCCGGCCTTGAGCAGCCCCGCCGTCGCCGACATCGCCTCCGGCAGGTTGGACACGAAGACGGCGGCGAGGATCGCGACGCTCACCCCGCTGCCCCCGATGAGCGTCGCGCCGAGCACCACGGACTCGGGGATGCCGTCGAGCACGGTGCCGAGCGCGATCGCCGCGCCCCCGGTGCCGCCCGCGGCCTGGACCGACTCCTTCTGCACGCCCGTGGAGCGCTTGCGGCCCTCGCCGCCCATCCGGTCGATGATCCGGTCGCCGACGAAGAACGTCAGCGCCCCGCCCGCGAGACCCGCGAGCAGGACGAGCCCGCTCGCGCGGGTCGACGCGTCCTCCACGAGGTCGTAGGCGACCGCGCTGATGAGCACGCCCGAGCCGAACGCCATGACGAGCCCGACGAGCCGCTGGCCCGGCGGGCGCCAGAAGACGAGCGCGGCCCCGAGGAGCAGCGACGACGCCCCGACGAGGCCCCACCAGAACCCGATCACGCTCCCATTGGACCAGCGGGCGTGCCGGGGCGCGCGGCGTCGCGCACGTCGCGGTTCCCCCGTCGAGGGGATGTGCCGCGCGGGCGGCGCGGTGAGACTGGGGGCCATGACGACCGACGCGCGCCCGCCGCGAGGGTGGGGACGGGTGCTCGCCCCGCTGCGCAGCACGGCCACCGTGCGCGCCGGGGTGCTCCTCGTGGTCGGCGGCGTCGTCGCCGGGGCGTACGTGGTGCTCGTCGCGGGGTTCGTGCAGATGTTCGCGTCCCTCCAGACGCCGCGCGTCGCGACGGTCGTCCTGGCGCTCGTGACGGCGGTCCTCGCGAGCACGCCCCCGTTCCTCGCGCCCGTGCGCACGCTCGAGATCGCGGCGGCGCGGACGTTCCTCGACGTCGACGTGCCGCTCCCCGCGGCCGGTGCCGCCCCGCCGGGCGCGGCGACGCGCTGGCGGGCCGCGGCCTGGTACGCGCTGCACCTGGCCCTCGGTGCCGCGGTCGTGGTGGTGGTGCTGTTCGGGGTCCCGGTCGCGACGCAGCTCGTGCTGTCCGCGACGGGCGTCGAGCCGGTGCTGCTCGCCGACTGGCGACCGTGGGAGGCGCTGCCCGCGTGGACGTGGCTGCTCACCGCGGTGCTCGTGCTGCTCGCCGTCCCGTACGTCGTGGTGCTCGCGCGCGCCGTGCTGCGCCAGGCGGCCCTGCCGCTGCTCGGCCCGGACCAGACGGAGCAGATCGCGGAGCTCGAGGCGGCCGCGGACCGTGCGGCCGAGCGGGGCCGGCTCGCGCGTGAGCTGCACGACTCGGTCGGCCACGCCCTGACCGTCACGACGCTCCAGGCGGCCGCGGCGGCACGCCTGCTGGACTCCGACCCGCCCGCGGCACGTCGTGCGCTCGCCGCGATCGAGGAGACGGGCCGCAGCGCGATGGCGGACCTCGACCACGTGCTCGGCCTCCTGCGCGCGGACGTCCCGGGGGCGCCGCCCCGCGCCCCGGCCCGCACGCTCGCCGACCTCGACGCCCTGCTCGACGACGCGCGCGGCACGGGCGCCGACGTGCGGCTCGCGCGGGGCGGCGCCGCGCTGCCCGACGTCCCGCGCGCCGTGTCGCAGGAGGCGTACCGCGTCGTGCAGGAAGCGCTGACCAACGCGCTGCGCCACGCGCCCGGCGAGCCCGTCGCCGTCGAGGTGGCTCCCGGCCCCGGTGACGCGCTGGTCGTGGAGGTGCGCAACCCGCTCGGGGCGGGGACACGGCGTCGGGCGCCCGACGGCGGCGCGCGCGAGCACCGCGGCCTCGCGGGCATGCGCGAGCGGGCCCACCTGCTGCGCGGGGACGTCGCGGCCGGTCCCGCGCCCGACGGCGGCGCCTGGGTCGTGCGCGCGACGTTCCCGCGCGCGGGGTCGCCGCGATGAGCGCGAGCCCGGGCCGGAGCGGTCCTGTGACGGAGACGGTCCGCGTGGTGCTCGTCGACGACGAGCCGCTCGTGCGCGCGGGGCTGCGCGTCATCCTCGACGCGGAGCCGGACCTGGAGGTCGTCGGCGAGGGGGGAGACGGCGCGGAGGTGCCGGGCGTCGTCGCGCGGGCGCGGCCCGACGTCGTGCTCATGGACGTGCGGATGCCGCGCGTCGACGGGATCGCGGCGACGCGGGCGCTGCTCGCGCGCGACGGCGCACCGCGCGTCCTCGTGCTCACGACCTTCGAGAACGACGACCACGTGCTCGACGCGCTCCGGGCCGGAGCGCACGGGTTCCTGCTCAAGCGCGCTCGCCCGGAGGAGGTCGCGCAGGCGGTGCGCGTCGTCGCGCGCGGCGAGTCGCTGCTCTTTCCCGACGCCGTGCGACGCCTCGCGACGGCGCACCCGCCCACGGGCGACGCGCTGCGGAGCGCGCGCCTCACCGAGCGCGAGGGGGAGGTGCTGCGGCTGGTTGCGCAGGGGCCGTCGAACGCGGAGGTCGCGGCCGAGCTCTACCTCGGCGTCGAGACCGTGCGCACGCACGTGGGCAACGTCCTCGCCAAGCTCGGCGTCCGGGACCGCACGCAGGCCGTGGTGCGCGCCTACGAGTCAGGGTTCGTGCGGGCGGGCTGACGCGCGCGCCGACCGCACCGGTGCGACGATCGCGCCATGGACCTCTCCGTGCTCACCCGCCCCGCCCCGCCCGTGCCGCCCGTCGCGACGGTCGCACGCGTCGCGCTGGGGCTCGCCCTGGTCGGGGCCGGGATCAGCCACCTCACGGTCGCGCGCGAGGAGTTCCAGGCGCAGGTCCCGTCCTGGTTCCCCGTGGACGACGACGTGACGGTGCTCGCGTCGGGCGCCGTCGAGATCGCGCTCGGCGGGTCGCTCGTCGTGCTGTCCCGGTGGCGCGTCGCCGTCGGGCTCGTCGCTGCCGCGTTCTTCGTGGTGATCTTCCCGGGGAACGTCGGGCAGTGGCTCGAGCACCAGGACGGGTTCGGGCTCGACACCGACGCCAAGCGGTTCGGGCGCCTGTTCTTCCAGCCCGTGCTCGTGGCGTGGGCGCTGTGGTCCACGGGCGCCCTCCGGGCGCTGCGTCGGGCGCGCCCGCGCGACTGAGCCCCTGACGCGCCGGCCGGCCGCTGCCGGACCGGTCGCGCCGGAGCGCGGTCACCCGCGCGGGGGAGCGGGCTCGCCGTGCCGGGGGATCCGCCGCCGGGCGGGGTCCGGGAGCGTCGAGGCATGAGCACCTCGACACCGCACCCGCCCCTGTCCGACCGCACGCCGGCACCCGCGCCGTCGGCCGACGACCACCGACCGTCCACCCGCGGCGGACCACCCGCCCGTCCCGGGCGGCCGTCCCGTGGCCGCTGGGTCGCCCCCGCCGCAGCGGCGTGGTGGACCCTCGGCGGCGTCGTCGCGCTCGTCGTCACCCTGACCGGCGGCACGCTCGCGGTCGGCGCCGCGAACGACCTGTCGTTCGGCGCCCTGAGCGGCGTCCCGGGCGCGGCCCTCACGCCCTGGGTCGCGGTCCTCGCGCTCGTCGGCGCGGCCACCGCGCTGCGCGCGTGGCTCGGAGCCCGGCGCGGTCCCGTCGCCCGGACCGACCGCGCGGTGACCGTCGCGGCGACCGCGGTCGTCTCGGCCGGGGTGCTCGCCCTCACCGACGCGTCGATCCTCGCCCGGCTCGGGTACCTTCCGGTCACGCTCGTCATGGCGCCGTTCGACCCCGTGATCCGCGCCGCGTTCGAGGACTTCCTCGGCGCCGGGCCGCTCACGCAGCTCGCGCTCCTCGGCGGCGGCGCCCTGCTCGTCGCCTCGACGTGGCGGTTCGTGCGCCGCGGGGCCGGGGCGTGCGCGTCCTGCGGGCGGCGCCACGACGGGCACGACCCGGCGTGGACCACGCCCGCCGCCGCGGCGCGCTGGGGCCGGACCGCCGCGCTCGTCGCCGCCGCGATCCCCACCTTCTACGCGGTCACGCGCATCGCCTGGGTGCTCGGCATCCCGCTCGGCTTCTCGCCCGACGACGTCGCGCAGCTCGCCGGGGACGACGGCTGGGTCGCGGCGCTCGGGCTGGGCGGCTTCGCGCTCGTCGGCGCGGTGCTCACGCTCGGCCTGTTCCAGCGCTGGGGCGAGGTCTTCCCGCGCTGGACGGTCGGGCTCGCGGGCCGCCGCGTGCCGGTCGGGCTCGCGGTGGTCCCCGCGACGGTCGTCGCGGTCGCGGTGCTCCCCGCGGGGCTCTCGCTCATCGTCCTCGGGTTCGGCGAGAGCCGGCTGGCCCTGACGGCGGACTCGTGGGGCGCCGTCGGGCCGACGCTCCTGTGGCCGGTCTGGTCGCTCGCGCTCGGCGCGGCGACCTACGCCTACTGGCTCCGCCGCCGTGGCGCGTGCCGGGTGTGCGCGCGCGGCTGAGCCGGGCGGCGTTGGCCTGGAGCGCGCACCAGGACCCAGAATCAGGAGCGGGTACCGATCGCGCAGAGAGAGGCTCCGCATGTCCGACACGCTCACGCCGCAGGCCGCCGCCGCCCGAGCAGGCGTCAGCCTCGACATGCTCCGCTACTACGAGCGGGAGGGGCTCATCGGGCCGATCGCCCGGACCGCCGGCGGGCACCGGGCCTACGACGGGGACGACCTGTTCTGGATCGGGCTGGTGACGTGCCTCCGCGACGCCGGGCTGGGCATCTCCGAGCTGCGCGAGTTCACGTCGCTCCTGCGCCGCGAGGGGAGCCCCGCGGACCGCGTCGCGTTCCTCCAGGGCCATCGTCGGGAGCTGCACGAGCGCAGGGCGCGGATCGACCTCGCGCTCGGCGTGCTCGACGAGAAGATCGCGTACTACCGCGAGCAGGCGGGAGAGGCCCCGGGGCCGAGCGTCGAGGGGGAGCCGGCTCCGCCGTCGCGCACCGCTTGACCTGGAGCGCGCTCCAGCATCGAGCATCGGGGCATGACCGCACAGCAGAACGCCCCCCAGATCGTCCTCGGGACCATGGACCACGGCACGCGCGTGGAGCAGACCACCGCGTTCCGGCTGCTCGACCGCTTCGTCGAGGCCGGCGGCCACTGGCTCGACACCGCCAACTGCTACGCCTTCTGGACCGACCCGAGCGGGCTGGGCGGCGCCAGCGAGCGCGTGCTCGGTGCGTGGCTGCGGGCGAACCCGGGGGCGCGCTCGGCCGTCGGGCTCGCGACCAAGGTCCGTCAGGACCCGCTCGTCGCGCACGCGTGGCCCGAGAGCGCGGAGGGGCTCTCCGCGTCCGCCGTCCGGGCCGGGCTCGACGGGAGCCTCGAGCGCCTCGGCGTCGACCACGTCGACCTGCTGTGGGCGCACGCGGAGGACCGCACGGTCGACCTCGGCGAGACCGTCGCCGCGTTCGGGGAGGCGGTGGCCGAGGGGCGTGCCACCCGGATCGGCGCGGCCAACCACGCGTCGTGGCGGGTGCAGCAGGCGCGTGACCTCGCGCGTCGGCAGGGCGTGGCCGCGTGGTCGGCGCTGCAGCTCCGGCACTCCCTCGTGCAGCCCCGCCCGGGCACGACGGTCCCGGAGGCGGGCCACAAGCTCCTGGCCCCGGACGACCTCGACCACGCCCGCACGGAAGGGCTCGACCTGTGGTGCTACACGCCCCTGATGATGGGCGGGTACACCCGCGCGGACCGCCCGTTCTCCGCGGGCTACGCCCACCCCGGGACCGAGCGCGTGCTCCGCGTGCTCGACGAGGTCGCCCGGGAGACCGGCGCGACGCCGAACCAGGTCGTCCTGGCCTGGCTGATGAGCCAGGGGATCTCGCCCATCGTCGGGGCGAGCAGGATCGAGCAGGTCGACGAGGCGATGGCCGCGCGCGACGTCACGCTGTCCCCGAGCCAGCTGGACCGCTTCGCCGACGCCCGCTGACCGCTCACGCTCGCTGACCGCCGCCGCAGACACCCCCGGTGCGGTGACGACTCCGAGCCTGCTCCCCGTCGAGCACGACCTTGTTGTCGGCATCGGCCTGGTGACGACAGCAAGGTCGTGCTCGACGGGGCTGCTGCGGCTCGGCGGGGCTACTGCGGCTCGACCGGGCCGTCCTGGCCGGCCACGAGGTTGCCGCAGCTCGTCTCCTGCGCCGTCGTGACGACCGGGTCGTCGGCGGCGGCGCCCTGCGCGACCGTCTCCTCCTCGCCGTTCGTCGCGACCTTCGCGCCCGTGTCGAGGTCGACGAAGGTGCGCGACACCGTGAAGGTGGAGCCGTCGTCGGGCACGGCGTTCAAGCCCGCGAGGCGCAGCGCGCCGTCGACCTCGGTGCAGCCGACGCCCGTGCCGAAGCCCGTGAAGCCCTTGTCGAACGTGTAGGGCTCGTCCTGCGCGTTCTGCGTCGGCGTCAGGGCGCAGTCGGCGGCCGAGAGCAGCAGGACCTCGCGGCCGGTGTCGACGAGCGCGATCGGCGCGGTCCCGTCGCCCGCCGCGACGAGCTGGACGATCGCGCTCGCGGGCTGCGGGCTCGCCGACTCGACGGGTGCGGAGAACGTGGCGCCGGACGCCGTCGTGATGCCGAACGTGCGGTCCGCGCCGCCGGTGAGCCACGCCGTGTCCGGGCGGCCGTCGCCGTCGACGTCGACGATCTCGTGCGTGCCCGCCCCGGCGGGGACGCCGTCGCCGGTGGCGGGGCACCCCTCGGCGGCGGGGGTCGAGGCGCCGTCGGTGGGCGACGCCGCGTCGGTGGGGGACGGGCTCGCGGGAGCGCTGGTCGACGGCGCGGGCGTCTCGAGGGCGGGGCCGTCGTCGGTCGGGCGGTTGACCAGCCACACGACGAGCGCGATCACCAGCACCGCGACGACCGTGACGACGATCCACGGCCACGTGCGGCGCGTCGGCGCGGGCTCGGGGTCGGGCGTGGGGAAAGGGCCTCCGGGCGTGGTCATGTCCTCAGGCAACCACTCCCGCCGGGGCGCGGCATCCGGAACCGCGGAGGACCGACGGCACCGGTCTCAGCGACGCAGGACCTGGGCGAGCGAGCGGGTGAGCGCGTCGCCGTCGGGCCCGTGCGCCGTCGGGACGCCCCCGACGTCGCCCGGCAGGCTGCCGGGCGCGGGCAGCGGCGAGCCGTGCGCGAGGACCTGCTGTGCGGGCGTCAGCTCGCGGATCGCGACGGCCGCGACGTGGCCCGGGTGGCGTCGCGCGGCGCGCGCGTAGATGTCGGGGTCGTGCTGGCCGTCGTCGCCGATCAGGAGCCAGTCGACGTCGGGCAGCTCGCGGAACAGCCGGTCGAGCGACGTGTCCTTGTGCTCCGGGCCGCTGCGGAACCAGCCCGTGTTCGTGGGGCCCCAGTCGGTGAGCAGCAGCGGGCCGGGCGGGAAGCCGTGGCGCTGGAGGAAGCGTCGCAGGTTGGCGGCGGTGTTCCACGCGCCCGTCGACACGTAGACGAACGGGGTGCCGGGCCGCGACGTCGCGATGCCGCGGTACAGCGCCGCCATGCCCGGCACCGGCACACGGGCGCTCGAGTGCCGCACGAACGTGTTCCACGCCGCGATGAACGGGCGCGGGACGGCGGTCACCATCGCGGTGTCGTCGATGTCCGAGACGACGCCGAGCCGGCGCCCGTCGGCCACGACGAACACCCTGCCGGTCGCCGTCGCGCCCGCCGACGTCCGGAACGAGACGTCGTGCCAGCCCGGCGCGAGGTCGACGTCGATCACCCGGTCGAGGTAGCCGCCGCGGTCGGACACGAGGTCGACCGTCGTGCTGCCCACCCGCACGCGGACCTCCTCGCGCGGGGCCGGGGCGGTGAAGAAGTAGCGCCAGCCGCGGCGGTCCGCGGACTCGCGCTCGTGCAGCGCCGGGTCGAACGCGGGGCTCGCGAGCAGCACCCGGCCCAGCACGCGCACGCGGCGCGGGCTCCCGTAGCCGGCGAACGGCTCGACGCGCGGGCGCCACCCGCGGGCCTTCTGGAAGCGGGAGACGACGGCGCGCCACCGGTCCTCGAGCCGCGCGGCCCGGTGGGGGCGCTGGCTCGGGGTGGGCTCGCTCGTGACGGTCGGTACGGGTGCGGTCTGTGGCATGGCTCGCGGCGCTGTCCTCGGTCGGGGGTGGCGGGTCCAACCCTGTCACAGCCTGCCCACGCGCGCGGGGTGTCGCTCGGGGCGGCGGTCGTCGCTCGGGACGGCGGCCGTCGCCGACGAGCGCGTGCGGGCCCGGCGGGCCGTGCCTAGCGTGGCCGCGTGAGCGACGAGACCTCCCGGAATCCTGCGGACCTGCCCGGCCGTCCCGTGCCCGACGGCGTGAGCGACGCGACCGTCGAGGCGCTCGGTGCCCTGAGCGAGGCGCTCGAGACGACGGAACGCGCGCGCGGGCACCTCTACACGTTCCACCAGCTCACCGGCGAGGCGGACCTCGCCCTCGGCGACGCGGCCGAGAAGCTGCGCGCCGCAGGGCACGCCGAGGTCGCGGACCGCATCGAGACGGACCTCGTGGGCCGCAACGTCGTCCCCGGCCGCTGGACGTTCCAGCTCGTCGAGGAGTACGACGACGGCTACTGGTCGGCGTTCCGCGAGCACGAGCGCGCCGCGCGCGACGAGCTCGCGGGCGGCGCGCGGCACCTCTTCGAGGCCAGGATGAAGCAGGACCGGCGCACGGTGGGCCGCCCCGGTCACGAGGCCGGCCCCGACGACGTGCGGTGAGGTCCCGCCGGTCGGCGCAGGTCCCCTGCTGGCGCCACCGATGAGTCCGGGCGCGCTCGTCGGTCCCAGGGGCAGGACCGACGAGAGGACCGCCATGACCACCGCCGACCAGCCGGCCGCCCGACCCGCCGCCCCCGACGCACCGGAGCGCACCCTCGTCCCCGGCTTCAGCTCTCCCGGCGCAAGCCCCGTCCCGTGGGAGACGGTGCGTGGCGCGCTCGAACGGGCCGAGATCTCGTGGATCTCGACCGTGCGGCCCGACGGGCGCCCGCACGTCACGCCGCTCATGACGGTGGTCGCCGACGGCCGCCTCCACGTGACCACCGGGCCCGACGAGCGCAAGGCCCGCAACCTCGCCGAGAACGCACGCGTCGTCCTCACGACCGGGACGAACGCCTACGAGGACGCGCTCGACGTCGTCGTCGAGGGCACCGCCGCGCGTGTCACCGACGCCGCCGCGCTGCACCGCCTCGCCGAGCGGTGGCGCTGCAAGTACGGCGACGACTGGACGTTCGACGTCGGGGACGGCGTTTTCCTCCACGACGGCGACCCGGCGCTCGTCTTCGCCGTGCGGCCCGAGGTTGTGTTCGCGTACGAGCGCACGTCCGAGCACGCGGCGATGCGGTGGCGGTTCGACGCGAGCGACGGCCGGGCGGTGCACGCCGTCAGTGGCGAGGATCCCGGATCGCCGCGGTGAAGAGCGGCCAGCCGGTGTCGTCGGCGGACACCGAGAAGACGTAGGGCCGGTCCACGCGGAAGGAGATGCTCTCCGCCACGCCAGACGCTGCGTCCTCGGCCACACCGATCTCGGTGACGGCCGCCGCGACGGTGCCCTCGGCGTCGACCTGGAGGAGCGCCTGCTGCCAAGCCTGCGAGACGTAGAGCTTGTCGTCGCTGATGCCGCGGAGGTTCGGCGGCGTGACCGAGTCGAGGAGCCCGCCCAGCCCGGCGGCGGAGAGCGCGGGCCGGAAGTCCAGCGGGTCGTCGGCGGGGACGTCGAGCGTCGGCAGGGTCAGCGCGACCGTCTGCCCGGGTGCCGCGGCCAGCGCCTCCCGCAGCGCGAGGAGCTGCTCCGGCGTGACGGACGCCGGATCGACTCCCTCGGGCGGCAGCACGACGTCGGCGTGGAACCCCTCGACGTACGGCAGCCGGACCGCGCGCCACCCGTCGTCCTCGGCGTACGCCCACGTCTCCGTGAGCCGCAGCGACTCCACGTCCACCGTGTCGCCGCCCCGGAGCGTGAAGGGCGACGGCGCCGTGTCGCTCACGTCGAACGGTGCCTTCCACCGGGCGGCGAACAGGACCGCGTTCTGGAGCACGAGGCGCAGGTAGATGTCGGGCTCGATGGCGCTCTCCTCGATCAGCCCGCCCGTGTGGAACCGGAGCCACTCGCTGAGCGGCACGATGCCCGACGACGTCCCGAGGTCCGTGTGCAGCACCCCGGCGCCGTACCCGGCCGCGAGCGACTCGAGGTAGGGCTCGTGGACCTCGGCCTCGTCGTCGAGCACGATCTGGTTCGCGACGTGCACGAGCGGCTTCTCCGGCAGATCGTCCGCCCGGACCTGCGCCGGGTCGCCGTCGTAGGCCTCGAGCGACGCGAGGAGGGCGTTGACCGCGTCCGTCCGCTCCTGGCCGGACGCGCCGAGCGCGTCGTCGAGAGCGAGCGCTATGTCGCCCCGCGCGCCCTCGGCCAGCATCGAGAGCGCGACCACGGCGCTCGCGGGCGACACCACCACGTTCCCCTCGGGCGGTGCCGCGGCGAGCATCGTCAGGCCGAGCCGTTCGGTCGCGTCGACCACGCGCGGCGTGGCACCGGCGTCGGCCACGCGCACGACGTCCCGCGCGGTGTCGGCGGTGGCGACGGGCAGGCCCGGGTCCGCCGGCGCGCCGCCCGCGCACGCCGTGAGCGCGGCCAGCGCTGCCGTCGTCGCCAGGGCGGTCAGCGTGCGCCGCGGCGGGCTCGGCTCCCGGTGCGGTCCTGCGGTCGTCGTCGTCATCGATCCCCCCGGCCGTCGGGGGCGGCGCGCTCGCCGCCCTCTCTCCGACTGTGTCGGCGGGAGCGCGATCCTTGCGCAGCGGTACCGCTGCGGCTCTGACGCGCTCCGCCCCGGTCAGTCGACCGCGGGCCCGAAGCGCTCGGTCTTGATCCGCGCCGGGTCGTGGCCGAGCGCCACGAGCTGCCGTGCGACGGCCTCGACGAACCCCGTCGGCCCGCACACGAAGCACGCGGGGTCGATCTCGGGCGGCCAGCCCCACGCGGCGAGCTCGCGCCGCTCGACGCGGCCGGGCCCGCGCATCGAGCCGAGCGGGGTCGAACGGGTGTGGACGACGTGGACGTCGAGCCCGTCGTGCGCGGCGGCGAGGCGGCCGAGGTCGTCGACGTAGAGCTCGTCCTCCGGCCGCCGCACCGAGTACACGAGCCGGAACGGCGTGCGGTCGCCGGCGTCGCGCCGGGTGCGGAGCATCGCCATGAGCGGGACGAGGCCCGAGCCGCCGGCCGCGAGCAGCACGGGCGTCCCGGCGTCGCGCTCCGGCGACCAGACGAACCACCCGCCGACCGGCCCGCGCAGCTCGATCGCGTCGCCCACCGCGAACACGTCGGTGAGGTAGGTCGAGACCTCGCCGCCGGGGACCCGCTGGACGGTGACCTCGACGCGCGCGGGGGCGCCGCCGTCGGGCACCGTGCCGTCCCGCGGGACGGCGGGCGGACCGCCCGGGGAGGGGTCGTCGTCGGGCAGGGGGGTGCGCGTCGCGGCGCTGCCGATCGAGTAGCTGCGCTCGGCGGTGTAGCCGTCGGGCGCGGTGAGGCGCAGGTCGACGTGCTGGCCGGCGAGGTGGCCGGGCCACGCGGGGACCTCGAGGACGAGCGTCCGCGCGGACGGGCTCTCGGCCCACGCGTCGACGAGCGTCGCGACCTGCCAGCGCGACGGCGTCGCGTACCGCGCGCCGAGGCGGACGGGCGCCTCAGTCACCCTGGTACCTCTGCTCGCGCCACGGGTCGCCGAGGTCGTGGTAGCCGAGCCGCTCCCAGAAGCCCTGGCGGTCCATGGGCATGAGGGTGATGCTGTTGACCCACTTCGCCGACTTCCAGAAGTACAGGTGCGGCACGAGGAGCCGCGCGGGGCCGCCGTGCACGGGGTGCAGCGGGGCGCCGTCGAACGTGTGCACGACCCACGCCTTGCCGCCGAGCAGCTCGGCGACCGGGAGGTTCGTCGTGTAGCCGCCGTAGCAGCCGATCATCGCGAAGTCGGCCGTGGACTCGACCTCGCCGAGGAGCGTGTCGAGCGAGACGCCGCGCCAGGACGTGCCGAACTTCGACCAGCGGGTGACGCAGTGGATGTCGACGGTCGGCTCGTCCTGGGGGAGCGCCAGGAGCTCGGCCCACGACCAGGATCGGGTCACGCCGGTCTCGGTGGTGACGTCGAAGCGCCAGGTCGCGGTGTCGACGCGCGGTGTGGGCCCTGCCGAGAGCACGGGGAACCCGGTCTCGACGTACTGGCCCGGCGGGAGCGCCACGCCCTGCGGGCGTGGCCGGCCCTGGAAGCCGGGGGTGAGGGTGCTCATGGCTCACGGTAGGCGCGGCCCGCCAGGCCGCGCCAGGGGTCAGGCGTCCGCGTCGCCCGGCGGCGGTGCGGCGACGAGGCGCACGACGGCGTCGCGCAGCCACGCGCGGTACCGCTCGCGCGACCAGCCCGCACCGGCCGCGAAGTGCGTCCAGCCCTCCGGCGCGAGGAGGTAGGACAGGGTCTCGGCGGCCTCGTCCCGCGGCGCGCGCAGCCGGAACCCGTGGTCCGCGAGCACGTCGACGCTCGCGCGCAGGTCCGCGCGACGGCGGTCGAGGAGCGCCGCGAGCTCGGCGGCGACGGCCTCGTCGGAGCGGGCCGCCGACGTGAACGCCGACCACAGGGCCGCGACGCGCTCGTTCGCCGCCGCCACGAGCGCGACGAGCCCGTCGAGGAAGGCCTCGGGGTCGGTGGTCCCGGCGACGGCGCGGCCCTCGGGCCGGGCGGCGAGCGACTCCTGGCCCTCGGACCCCGCGAACGTCACCTCGAAGGCCGCGAGGAGCAGGGCGCGCTTGGGCCCGTGCGCCTTGACGGTCTCGAGCGACACGCCCGCCCGCTCGGCGACGCGCGCGAGGGTCGTGCGCTCGTAGCCGCGCTCGGTGAGCTCCTCGGCCGCTGCGCGCACGACGCGCTCGCGGGTGCGCGCGGCCTGCTCGGCGCGGAGGTCGGACGTGTAGGCGCGGGGGACCACTATTGACTACCCCTCTAGGGTGATGAATACTCCTAACGGTTACCGATCTTCTCACACGCCGCCTCCCCCTCGGCGTCCTCGCGCGGACGGCCCGGTCCCCGCGCCCTTCCCGTCCGACCGGCGCGTCCCGCGCCGCCCGAGAGAGGCACACCGATGGCCACCGTCCTGCTCTGCTCCACCCCCGTGCACGCTCACGTCACCCCGCTGCTCGCGGTCACGCGCGCGCTCGTCGCGCACGGCCACGAGGTCCGGTTTCTCACCGGCGCACGCTTCGCCGCGGCCGTGGAGGCGGCCGGCGCCGAGCACGTGCCGCTGCCCGCCGCCGCCGACTTCGACGACCGCGACCTCGCGGCCGCCTTCCCGGGCCGCGCGGGCCGCACCGGTCTCGACGCGATCCGGCACGACATGCTCGAGATCTTCGTCCGGCCGGGCGCCGCGCAGCACCGCGCCGTCGTCGACGCCCTCTCCGCGCGCCCGGCCGACGTCGTGCTCGTCGAGCCCCTGTTCCTCGGCGCGATGGCGCTCGTCGCCACCCCGGCCGACCGGCGCCCTCCCGTGCTCGCGCTGGGCATCTTCCCGCTCGGGCTGAAGAGCGACCTCACCGCACCGTTCGGCCTCGGCGTGCTGCCCGCGCGCGGGCCGCTCGGGGTGCTGCGCAACCGAGCGCTGCACCGGTTCGTCGAGGGGGTCGCGTTCGCCGCGCCGCAGCGCGCCGCGCAGGAGATGGTGCGCGCGACCGGCGCCACCCCCAGCGACACCTTCTTCCTGGGCTGGCCCGCCGACGCGGACGCCGTCGTGCAGCTCACCGTCCCCGAGCTCGAGTACCCGCGGCCCGACGTCGTCACGCCCGTCCGGTTCGTCGGCCCGCCGCGACCCGCCGCCGCGCACGGCGACCTCCCCGCCTGGTGGGACGACCTCGGCACGCGCCGCCCCGTCGTCCACGTCACGCAGGGCACGGTCGCGAACGAGGACCCGCACCAGCTCCTCGTCCCGACCCTGCGCGCGCTCGCGGACGAGGACGTGCTCGTCGTCGCCGCCACCGGCGGGCGGCCCGTCGAGACGCTCGGCACGCTGCCCGCCAACGCGCGCGCCGCCGAGTACCTCCCGTACGACGCGCTGCTCCCGCGCACGTCGGTCCTCGTGACGAACGGCGGCTACGGCGGCGTGCACCACGCGCTGCGGCACGGCGTGCCCGTCGTCGTCGCCGGGAAGACGGAGGACAAGGCGGAGGTCGCGGCCCGCGTCGCGTGGACCGGGACGGGCGTACGGCTGCGGACCAGCACGCCGCGACCCGCCCAGATACGACGCGCGGTGCGCCGCCTGCTCGACGACCCCGCGTACACCCGGGCCGCCGCGCGCCTCGGCGAGCGCATCGCCGTCGCGCCGGGGGAGGACGGCGTCGTCGCGGTCGTGGAGGAGGTCGTCGCCCGGCGCGCCGCGCCCCGTGCCGCACGCTGACGGGGGAGGAGGATCGGGGGATGCCCAGCGACCTGCTCATGCGCATCCATGGCCCCGAGTTCCGCGCCATGTCCGAGCGCGTGCTGGAGGCGACCGCGCTCACCTCGCGGCTCAACGTGCTCCCGTTCGACGACGAGGACGGCAGGGCCCGGCTCCTCGAGCAGATCCTCGGGCGGCCGCTGCCCCCGCGCACGACGATCTACCCGCCGTTCTTCACCGACCACGGCCTGCACCTCGACCTCGGTGAGCGGGTCTTCGTCAACCAGAACTGCACGTTCCTCGACTACGCCGGCATCCGGCTCGCCGACCGCGTGCTGGTCGCACCGCGGGTCACGTTCGTCACCGTCGGGCACCCCGTCGACACCGACGACCGCAAGGTCTGGCTCACCGGCGGCCCGATCGACGTCCACGAGAACGTGTGGATCGGCGCGGGCGCGACCATCCTGCCCGGCGTGACCATCGGTCGCGACGCCGTCGTCGCCGCGGGCGCCGTCGTCACCGACGACGTCCCGCCGCGCAGCCTCGTGACCGGGCCGCGGGCGGACGTCCGCCGCACCTGGTGAGGGGCCGCCGGCTCAGCACTCGACCACGTTGACCGCAAGGCCGCCCGTCGAGGTCTCCTTGTACTTGGTCGACATGTCGACGCCCGTCTGGCGCATGGTCTCGATGACGGTGTCCAGCGAGACGACGTGCGAGCCGTCGCCCTGGAGCGCGAGGCGCGCGGCGGAGACGGCGGTGCACGCGGCGATGGCGTTGCGCTCGATGCACGGGACCTGGACGAGCCCCCCGACGGGGTCGCACGTGAGGCCGAGGTTGTGCTCCATCGCGATCTCGGCCGCGTTCTCGACCTGGGCGGGCGTCCCGCCGAGCACCGCGCAGACGGCGCCGGCGGCCATGGAGCAGGCCGACCCGACCTCGCCCTGGCACCCGGCCTCCGCGCCGGAGATGGACGCGTTGCGCTTGTACAGCGCGCCGATGGCGGCGGCGGTGAGCAGGTACGTGCGCATCGCCCGACGACGGCGGGCCGGGTCGGCGGCGACGTCCGGGTGCGTGCGCAGGAAGTGCCGCCCGACGGCCGGGATGATCCCGGCGGCGCCGTTCGTCGGGGCGGTCACGACGCGCCGCCCGTCGGCGTTCTCCTCGTTGACGGCCATCGCGAAGGCCTGGAGCCACTCGATCGTCGTGTCGGCGCCGCGCTCGTCGGCCAGCTCGAGGCGCTCGCGCTGCGCGCGGGCCCGACGCCGGACCTTGAGCCGCCCGGGCAGGACGCCGTCGCGCTCCAGCCCGGCGTCGACGCACGCGCTCATCGTGTCCCAGATGCGGTCGACGCCCGCCTCGACCTCGGCGACCGGGCGCAGGGCGGTCTCGTTGGCCCACGCGACCGCGGCGATGGACGTCCGCTCGCGCTCGCACACCGCGAGGAGCTCGGCCGCGTTGGCGAACGGGAACGGCACGCCGGCCGGCTCGGTCCGCGGGTCGATCGCCTCGCCCGCGAGCTCGGCCCCGACCTGGGCGGCCTCGTTCGCGGCCGCTGCCTCGAGCTCGGCCGCGGTGAGGACGAACCCGCCGCCGACGGAGTAGTACGCCTCCTCGGCGACCGTCGTGCCGTCGGCGTCGAGCGCGGTGAAGCGCATCCCGTTGGGGTGACCGGGCATGCGCGTCAGCGGCGCGAGGCGCACGTCGTCGCTGGTCATGGTGATGCGGTGGCGGCCCAGGAGCGTGACGGGCGCGCCGTCGCCGAGCTTCTCCCACGACCCGGGCACGCGCGCCGGGTCGCACGTCTCGGGGTCGAGGCCGAGCAGCCCCGCGACGACGGCGTCCGGCGTCCCGTGGCCGACGCCCGTCGCGCCGAGCGAGCCGCACAGCACGACCCGCAGCCCGGCCACGGTGCCGAGCGTGTCGTCCGCGGCCAGGGTCGTGACGAACGCCTTCGCCGCGCGCATCGGCCCGACGGTGTGCGAGCTCGACGGGCCGACGCCGACGGAGAACAGGTCGAGGACCGAGACGTAGGCGCTCATGCCCACCATGGTCGCACCTCGTCCACGATGCGGGCGGATTTTGCTATAGCGAATCGGTCACGAGCCCGCGGGCTCAGTCCGGCTCAGGACGACCGGGCAGGTCGCGAGGTGGTCGTCCACCAGGCCGCACGCCTGCATGGCCGCGTACGCCGTCGTGGGCCCGACGAACCGGAAGCCGTGCTTCTTGAGCGCCTTCGACAGGGCGACCGACTCCGGGCTCGTGCTCGGGACGTCGCCCCACGTGGCGGGCCGGCCGGAGCGCGCGGGCGGCGCGAACGACCACACCAGCTCGTCGAGCGAGCCACCGCCGGCCTGCAGCGCGAGGAGCGCCCGCGCGTTGTCGATCGTCGCCGTGATCTTCTGGCGGTTGCGGATGATGCGGGCGTCCGCCAGGAGCCGCTCGACGTCGGGCTCGTCGAACGCCGCGACCGCCTCGGGCTCGAACCCCGCGAACACCTCGCGGAAGGCCGGTCGCTTGCGCAGCACCGTGATCCAGGACAGCCCGGACTGGAAGCCCTCGAGGACCAGGCGCTCGAACAGCGCGGTGTCCCCGTGCACCGGCACCCCCCACTCGGTGTCGTGGTACTCCTCGTAGAGCGTGTCCCCGTCGCCGAAGCAGCGGGCGCCGGGGCGCGGCGCGGGCGGCGCGTCGTCGGGCACGGCGAGCGGGGTGGACGCGTCGGTCTCGGTCGTCATGCGCCCCACTCTGCCGCCTCCCGCCGACAGTCACGCGGCCCCTGTGGACGGCGCGCGTCCGGGCGCGCGCGCCGAGGAACCTGTGGTCAGGCGTCAGCCGGGGGCAGCGCGACCTCGGCGATCGCGCGCAGCGCGTCGAGGTGCGCGCGCAGAGCGGCGGCGCCGGTGGGCGTGAGGCGCACCCAGGTGCGCGTGCGTCGTCCGGCACGCTCCTTGCTGATCTCGACGTACCCGGCGTCCTCGAGCACCGTGAGCTGCTTCGACAGGGTCGAGTCGGACAGCTCGATGGTGTCGCGCAGGGTCCGGAAGTCCGCCTTCTCGACGCCCGAGAGCGCGGCGACGACGGAGAGGCGCACGGGGGAGTGGATCACCTCGTCGAGCGTGTGGCGCGGGTGGTGGTCGACGGCGGAGCCGTCGCCCGCGGTGGGACGGTGCGTCGTCACGCCGTCACCGCCGCGTCCCGCCGGGCGGGCCGCCACGCCGCGACGAGCAGCGGGACGGCGCTCACGAGAGCCGCGGGCACCCAGTACGCCACGGAGCCGGGCCACACCACCAGCCCGGCGACGAGCACGGCCCCGTAGACCACGGCCCAGGACACGGCGCCGACGGCGATCCGGCGTCGCGTGCCGACGGCCAGGGCACCCTGCCGGGCGGCCCACGTGGCGCCGACGGTGACGAGCGCGACCCAGGCAGCCATCCCGGCGACGAAGCCGACGCGCCCGCCGAGCCCGATCGCGAGCACCAGCCCGACGCTCGCGACGGCCCACCCCGTGAGGTAGAGCCGGACCCACCGCCACCCGCGCGCCCGGGTGGCGGTGGCGAGGCGGTCGGCACGGTCGAGAGCGGCTGCCGCGTCGAGGGGTGCGGTGCGGGTCGTGTCGTCGGTGCTCATGGGTGCCATCGAAGCATCTACTTTCCATCATGGCAAGTGGTTTCCATGGGGACCTCTCCCTATCGTGCACGTCACCGGTCCCGTGCACACTGGTCCCGGCCGTGCCCCGCCCCGGGCCGCACGACGCCGTCGTCCCGAACGCCGTCCCCGAGGAGCACCCATGTCCGACGCCCTGGCCGCGCTCGCCGCCGCCGTCGCGGCAGCGCCCACGAGCGCGCCCCTGCGCGTGCACTACGCGAGCCTCCTGCTCGCCGCGGGGCGTCCCGTCGAGGCGCTCGAGCAGGCGAGCGCCGGGCTGCGGATCGACCCCGCCGACGGCGAGGCGCTGCGGCTCGTGCAGGAGGCGGCCGCGTCCGCCGCGGCGGCGTCGCGACCGGCGGGCGCCGCGCCCGGGCAGGCGCCGGGGGACCCCGCGCCGTCCGGCGACCCTGCGCCGTCCGGCGACCCTGCGCCGTCCGACCACCCGGCGCCGCCGGACCACCCAGGGCAGGGCGCTCCCGCCGGGCCGGGGAGCCCGGCGTCGGGCATCGACTGGGACCGGCTGGAGGACGAGCTCGACGTGCGCGTCCCGCCGCCCTTCGTCGAGGAGCCTGCGGTCGGCCCCACGGGCCCCGCCCCCGCCGACCCGAGCCCGGCACCCGAGCAGGGCCACACCGCCCCCGCACCCGGGGGCGGGCAGCCGTTCCTCGTGCCTGCGCGCGACGACGCTCCCGACGACGGGTCGGGCCTGCTCGAGGTCTCGCGCGAGACGGTGACGCTCGCGGACGTCGGCGGACTGGAGCCGGTGAAGAAGCGCATCCGCGAGGCCTTCTTGGAGCCGATGCGCCACCAGGCCATCGCGCAGGCGTTCGGCAAGTCGCTGCGCGGCGGCCTGCTGCTCTACGGGCCGCCCGGCACCGGCAAGACGTACATGGCGCGCGCGGTCGCGGGCGAGCTCGGCGCGCGGTTCCTCACGGTGACGCTCGCGGACATCCTCGACAAGTACATCGGGGAGAGCGAGCAGAACCTCCACGCCCTGTTCCAGCGGGCGCGGCAGCTCGCGCCGGCCGTCCTGTTCCTCGACGAGGTCGACGCGATCGGCGGCAGGCGCGCGCAGTACTCCGGCTCGTCGGGCATGCGGACGGTCGTCAACCAGCTCCTCCAGGAGATGGACGGCATCGGCTCCGACAACGACGGCCTGTTCGTGCTCGGCGCGACCAATCACCCGTGGGACGTCGACACCGCGCTCCTGCGCCCGGGCCGGTTCGACCGCGTCGTGCTCGTCCTGCCGCCCGACGAGCCCGCGCGCGAGGCCATCCTGCGCCACCACCTCGCGGGGCGGCCCGTCGCCGGGATCGACCTGGGCGCCGTCGTGCGGCGCACCGAAGGGTTCTCCGGCGCGGACCTGGAGCACCTGGCGGCCACGGCGGCCGAGAAGGCGATGATGGACTCGATCGCGTCCGGCCAGGTGCGACCCGTCACGATGGCCGACATGGAGTCGGCGCTCGCGGACGTGCGGCCGTCCACGACGGCGTGGCTCCAGTCCGCGCGCAACGTCGTGACGTTCGCGAACAATGACGGCCGCTACGACGAGCTCGCCGCGTACCTGCGCGCGCGGCGCATGCTCTGAGACGGCGAGGCTGCCGACGGTGACCACGACCACCGACCCGCGCGCCGTCGGCGCGCGCGTCGAGATGCTCGTCCAGATGGGGCGGCCCGAGCGCGCGCTCGACGAGGTCGACGAGGCGCTCGCGACCGTCCCCGACGACCCGCGGCTCCTCCTCGCCGCCGCGTGGGTGCGGCTGCACCTCCAGCGCTCCGCCGACGCGCTGCCCCTCCTGGAGCAGGTGGTCGCCGCCCAGCCCGCGGCCGATGGCGCGCTCTACCTGCTGTCGGTCGCGCGCCAGAACACCGGTGACGTCCCGGGCGCGCGCGACGCCGCACGCCGCGCGCTCGAGCTCGACCCCGACGACGCGCGGTACCACCTCCAGCTCGCCGACGCCCTCCTCTCGGGGCGCGTGCGCGGCGCCGACCGGCGGCTCGCGCGCGAGCGCATCGCCTCGGCGCTCGAGCTCGCACCCGAGGCCCCGGACCGGCTCGCGCAGGCCGCCCGCCTGTGGTCGCGCCTCGGGGACGACGACCGGGCGCGCGCCCTGGTGCGGCAGGGGCTCGCCGTCGCGCCGGAGCACGAGGACCTCCTCTACCTCGACGCGGCCCTCGCGCTCGACGCGAGCCGCAGCGCCCAGGGGTACAGCGGCGTCCTCGCCATGAACCCCGAGCACGCCGAGGCCGGGTACCTGCTGCACCTCAGCGTGTGGCAGCAGGTGCTGCGGCTCGTCGAGATGCCGGTCCTGCTCGTCGGGGCGGTCGCCCTCGTCGTCGCCTTCGCGATGAGCGACGCCCACGTGGGCAGCGTGCCGGTCTGGGGGGTCGTCGTGCTCCTGTGGACGGGCGTGACCGCGCTGCGCGTCCTGCCCGTCCTGCTCCAGGTCCCGCGCGGGCTGCTGCGCCGCACCCTGCGCCGGACCCCGTTCCGCGGCGGCACCGTCGTGGCGATCGCCGTCGGGTGGGCGGGCGTCCTCGCGGGCCTCGCCCTGCTCTACGTCGTGCGCGACGCCGTCGCCGTCCGCTGGTTCCTCGTCGGGCTCGGGGTGGTGCTCGCCCTGACGACCGTGACCTCGGCCGTGCTGCACGCGGCGATGTTCACGCAGGCGCGCGAGCTCGGGTACCTGCCGCCCGGGACGGCGGGAGCCGCGCGGATCGCGGCCCTGCGCGCGAGCCTGCGGGGCGCGGTCGTGCGCCGCGTCGTCGTCCTCGGGATCGTCGCGGTCGTCGTCGGGAGCATCGGCCCGGGCGCGGTCGCGCGCGAGGACGCCCGGCCCGTGGCGGCGCTGGCCGCGGTGGCGTACGTGCTGCCGCTCGTCGTCGGGACGTGGGCCGCGTGGCGCGTCGCGGCCCGGCAGCGCGCGGTGTCCGACGAGCGCCCGCCCGTGAGCACGGCCGCCGCGGTCCGCGCGGGGCTGGGCGGCGCCGTCCTCGTCCTCGCCACGGTCCTGCTGCTGCTCGCCGAGGCGGCCGCGCTCGCCGCGCTGCCCGTCGCCCCCGACGAGCACGACGCCGACGGTCGCTACGTCCAGGAGGAGCGCGCCCCGCGCGACCCGGGCTCGGCGGTGCAGGAGTGCACCGGGCGCCCCGCCGCGCGCCTCGCGTGCCTCCAGGAGAACGACCGGGTCCGCCAGGAGGAGCTCCAGGAGCGGATGGGCGAGCTCGACGTCCCGACGATCGACGTCCCCACGTTCGACGTGCCGGACCTCCCGGATCTCTCGGATCTCCAGGCGCCGGGCTCCACGGGGCAGCAGGCGCCCTGATCCCGGCGCGCCGGGCGGTGCCGGGCCCGCGGCCGTGCGGGTGACCGCGGGCGGTGCGACCGTGGCCGCGTGGCAGGACTCGTGGAGACGCTCTCTCGACCCGTCGGCGCGGCGCTCGCGGCCATGACCGGCACGGTCGCGCGCGTGCGCGAGGGCCGCCCGATGCACGCGCGCGGGGTCGTGCTCCGCGGCACGCTCGTCGTCGCGGAGGACGAGGCGGGCGCGGCCAGCGTCCCGCAGGGCCGCACGCCCGTCACGGTGCGCGTGTCCCTCGGGGTCGGCCTCCCGCGCGGGCTCCCGGACGTCGTCGGGATCGCCGTGCGCTGGACCGACGACGGCGTGCCCCAGGACGTCCTGTTCGCCTCCTCGGGGAGGGGGCGGCTCACGCGCTTCCTCCTCGTGCCGCGCCGTGCGCTCCTGGGCGGGTGGCTGTCGACGCTCATGCCGCTGCGGTCGCCGCACGGTCCCTGCGTGCTCGCCCTGCGGCCCGACCACGACGCGACGCGGGTCGTCGGCACGCCGGTGCTGGAGGTGCTCGAGGCGACCCCGCTCGGCGTCTGGCACCGGTTCGGCGCGATCGAGCTGCACGGCCCCGAGACGGGTTCCGCGCACGACGGCGACGACCCCGAGATCCGTTTCGACCCCACCGGTCACGCGCCGCACCACCTCGGCACGTACGGCTGGGAGGACGCGCTGCGCGCTCGCGGCTACGCGGCAGCGCGCCGCGGCGGCGGGCCGGAACCCGGTAGCGAGAGAAGGGCGGCGGCCCCGGAGTCCTGTCCACCGGGACCGCCGCCCGCGAGGGCGGCGCCGTCGACGTGAGGCCGCCCCCGAGTCGAGGGCCGGGCGGCGAGAGCGCCGCCCGGCCGTGCGCGCCGGTCCGTCAGACCGCCGCGAGCCGACGGCGCAGCCCGAGCCCGACGCCCGCGACGCCCGCGAGCACGGACCCGCCGACCAGCGCCGACATGCCGAGCGACACCCGTCCGACGGGGCTGTTCTCGACGCTGTCCTTGAGCTCCGTCGTGCCGTCGGAGAGGGTGCTCGTGCCGTCCGCGAGCGTGGCCGCGCCGTCGGCGATGCGGGTGCTGCCGTCGTGCAGGTCGGACGCGCCGTCGGCGAGGGTCGTCGTGCCGGCGTGCAGCGTCGCGGAGCCCTCGGCCAGCGCCGCGTTGCCCGCGGCGAGGGTCGTCGCGCCCGTCGAGAGGGTCGTGAGCCCGCTCTGCAGGCGCAGCGTCCCGTCCTCCAGCCGCGTGGTCCCGGCGAACAGGTCGCCCGCGCCCGTGCGCAGCCGCACCGTGCCGGCGGAGAGGTCGCTCGCGCCCGTCGCGGCCTTCGCCGTCCCGGCCTTGAGGTCGGCGGCGCCGGACGCGAGCTCCGACGCGCCTGCGGCGAGCTCGGAGGTCTTGGTGGCGAGCTGGGCGTTGCCGCCGGCGACCCGGGAGGCGCCGTCGGCCAGGCGAGCCGTGCCCTCGGCGAGCGCTGCCGAGGCGTCGGCGGCGTCGGTGTTCCCGGCGGCGAGACGGGCGGCGCCGTCTGCCGACGCCGCGTTCCCGGCGGCCAAGGTCGTCGCGCCGCCCGACACCTTCGCGGCGCCGTCGGCGAGGGCGCGGGTCGCCCCGGCGAGCGAGGCGTTGCCGGCCGAGACCGTGCTCGCGCCAGCAGCGAGAGCGTCGGCCCCTCCGGAGAGCTGCGCCGTCCCGGCGGCGAGGCTCTGTGCCCCGCCGGAGACTGCGGCGGCGCCGGTGGCGAGCCCGGCCGCGCCCTCCGCGAGCCGCGTCGCGCCCGCGTCCGCCTCCTGGGCGCCGGTGGACACCCGTGCGGCTCCGGTGCTGAGGTCCCGAAGACCCGCCTCGAGCCGGGCCGCTCCCGCCGCGGCGCCGGAGTCGCCCGCGAGCCCGTCGCGCAGGGCGGACGCGCCGGCGACGAGCCCTCCTGCGCCGGCGTCGACCCGCGCCGCGCCGTCGCGCACCGAGCCCGCCGCGCCCGCGAGCGCGTCGAGCTTCGCCTTGAGGGCCGGGTCGTCGGTCGCCGCGGCCAGCCCCTGGAGCTGTGCGGCGAGGGAGTCCGCTCCCGCGTGGACCTGGTCGGCGCCCTCGGCCACGGAACGCGTCCCGTCGGCCAGGCGGACGGCGCCGTCGCGAGCCGTGGACAGTCCCGCCGCGAGTCCGGTCGCGCCGTCCCGGAGCTGGACGGACGCCGCCGCGACCTGCTGCGCGCCCGGCGCCAGGAGCGCCGTGCCGGCCTGCAACGAGCTCGCTCCGGCGGACAGCTGCTCGGCGCCCGCCGCGACCGTCGCCGCGCCCGGTGCGAGCGAGCCGGCGCCCCGGGCGGTGGCGGCGACGCCGTCGCGCAGGGTCGACGCGCCCGCCGAGACGCTGCTCGCCCCGGTTGCGAGATCGCGCGCGCCGGACGCGGCGCCGGTGAGGCCCGTGGTGACCGTCGACGCGCCGTCCGCGACGGTGCTCGCCCCGACGGCGAGCCGTGCCGTGCCGTCGGCGAGGTCGGACGCGCCGGTGGCGAGCGCCGAGGTGCCCTCGGCGAGCAGCCCGGCACCCTGCGCGGCCGTCGCGTTCCCGGCGAAGAGCTCGGCCGCGCCGTCCTTCAGGGTGCCCGCACCCGCCGCGATCTGGGACGCGCCGTCGGCGGCACGGGCGTTCCCCGCGGCGAGGCGTGCCGCCCCGGAGTCGAGGTCCTTGCTGCCCGCGGCGAGCCGGGCCGCGCCGCTCGCGGCGTCGCCCGCCCCGGCGGCGAGGCGTGCCGCCCCGGCGTTGAGCTCGTCCGCCCCGGCGGCGAGCTCGGTCGCGCCGTCCAGCGCGGTGGCGCCGCCCGTGGCGAGCTGGGTGGCGCCGTCGGACGCCTTCCGCGCCCCGGCGGAGAGGTCGCCCGCGCCGGCCTCGAGGTCGCCCGCGCCGGCGGCGAGACGCTGCGCGCCGGCCTGGGCCTCGGTCGTGCCGTCGGCGAGGGTCGCGGCGCCCGCGTCGAGCTCGGCGGCGCCGTCGTCGAGGCGGGTCGCGCCGTCGGCGACCTTGCCGTTGTACACGAGGAGGAACGCGACCAGGCCGGCGACCGCGAGGGCCAGCACGGCGAGCGCGACGGAGGTGAGGACCGTGTGCGTGCGTGACGGTCGGAGAGCGTGCTGCGTCATCTGTCGTCCTTCCTCACGCCCGGCGTCGTCGCGGGGCGGTCGGCACGAGGGGAGAGCTGCGGGAGAGGCGGGTACCGGTCTGCTCGGCGCGGGAGTGCGCCGGTGCGCCCGCCACCGTTGGCGGGACGTGGAGTAGCAGGTAGATCCCCAGCGACGCTAGCAACGCCCCGGACACCACGGACAGCGAGTACTAGGTACTTTCGCCGTCACGATTCGGTCACGGGCCCGAAGTATCAGGTACTCCGTGCGCGAGTCCGTCGCTCGGAGCAACGGCCGCCCGTCCGGGGCGCCGGAGACGAGCTCGAGCGCTGCCGTCCGGAGCGGGAGCCGCGCCGCTCCTGAGGCGATCTCGGCGCTCATCGGCGAAGGTAGGGCGGTGCTTGACGACGCGCCCGACCAGCGCGGCTCGACGGTGACGCTCCGGACGGCTGCTGGGACCGGGGCGGAGCGGGGGTCTGGCAGAAGGGGAAGAGGAACAGCACGGAGCGCAGTACGCCGACCGGCGTGTCGTCCTGCCCGGGCACGGCGCGGAAGACCGACGCCGAGCCCGGGACCACCGTCGACGGCTCCGGAGCCCGTCCGCGAGCAGGTGCGGTGATCCGGTGAGGGCGTCGTCACGCGCGGCGCGGTGGGCCGCCGGCCTCACGACCGTGGTCGTCCCGCTGACGGGGGCGGGGTGCTCGTTCCAGAGCTCCGAGGAGGGGGCCGCGGAGCAGGTGGTCACGACCTTCTTCGACCGCCTCGTCGACGGCGACGCCACGGGAGCGGGCGAGCTGCTGAGCGATCCGTCGGTCCTCAGCCCGGTCGCGCTCGACGACGCGGTCTACGCCGAGGCGGTGCGCCCCGTCGAGGCCCGCGTCACCTCCGTGACCGGGTCCGGCCCGGAGTCCTCGGTGGACGTCGAGTACCGGCTCGACGGCGAGGAGGAGACGCGCACCCTCGTGGTCGGCACGGAGACCGTCGGAGGGGAGCCGAGGGTCGCGCTCTGGTCCGACCACGGGCTCCCGGTCGTCCATCCGGGCGTCCCGGTGGAGATCGTGGTCGAGGGGTCGGGCGCGTTCGACCTCGCGACGTCGGGGCCCCTGCGGCTGCTTCCCGGGATCTACGACCTCGAGCTCGCCGGGCCGCAGGACCTCACGACGATCGATCCCGACGGCGGCGACAGCGAGCCGTTCACGGTGGAGTTCCCCGTGGACCCCGACGCGATCCAGCCTCCTCCGGGAGCGGAGCTGCGCTCGCAGATGCTGCACGTCGACCCGGTGCTCCGCGCCGAGGTGGCCACCGAGGCCGAGGCGCGCATCGACGAGCTGCTCGCCTCGTGCACCGCCGCCGGGCTCACGGGCGACGCCTGCCCGCAGAGCGTCGCGGACGGGATCTTCCGCGGGTACGCAGGGGTGGACGTGGCGTCCGCCGTCTGGGCCCAGGACGAGCCGCTCGACCTCGTGACCGGGGAGGAGTTGCGCGCGTCCGCCCCGTACACGGTGAGTGCTCGATGGCCGCAGGGCCCGCTGGAGGTCACCGTGAGGGTCGAGGGCACGGTGCTGCGTGACCCGTCCGGCGCCGTCGTCGTCGAGCTCGACTGAGGCGTCCCTCCCGCCGGGGGGTCGGTCGAACGGCGGACGGGGGCTTCGCCCGAGCGGTGTACGTGCCGACGGAAGATCGGCCAGGAGAGGGCATCGCCCGGCACCCGGGTCTCCCTAGGTTCGGTGGCGTCATCGTCACCGACCCCGAGGGGGGAGCATGATCGAAGCACGCGGCCTGACCAAGAGGTACGGGCCCAAGACCGCGGTGGACGGCATCTCGTTCACCGTGCGTCCCGGGACCGTGACCGGCTTCCTGGGCCCCAACGGCGCGGGCAAGTCCACGACCATGCGCATGATCATGGGCCTGGACCGCCCCACCGCCGGGACCGTCACCGTCAACGGGCGCCCCTACGCCCAGCACCGCTCACCGCTGACCGAGGTCGGCGCGCTGCTGGACGCCAAGGCCGTGCACACCGGCCGCTCGGCCTACAACCACCTGCTCGCGATGGCCGCCACCCACGGCATCCCGACCCAGCGCGTGGACGAGGTCATCGAGATGACCGGCCTGCAGCCGGTCGCCAAGAAGCGGGTGGGCGGCTTCTCCCTCGGCATGGGCCAGCGCCTGGGCATCGCGTCCGCGCTGCTGGGCGACCCCAAGACCCTCATCCTGGACGAGCCCGTCAACGGCCTGGACCCCGAGGGCGTGCTGTGGGTGCGCAACCTCGCGCGCTACCTCGCCTCCGAGGGCCGCACCGTCTTCCTGTCGAGCCACCTCATGAGCGAGGTCGCCCTCACCGCCGACCACATCATCGTCATCGGCAAGGGCCGCATCCTGGCGGACGCCGCCGTCGAGGACGTCGTCGACGGCGGCACCCGGCGCAGCGTCCGGGTCCGTACCCCGCACGCCACGCGGCTCGCCGAGCTGTTGACGCAGGACGGCGCGACGGTCACCTCGGACGAACCCGGCCTGCTCCAGGTGGAGGGTGCCGAGGCGCCGGGGATCGGCGAGCTCGCCGCGGCGTCGGGCGTCGTGCTCCACGAGCTCACGCCGGAGACGTCCACGCTCGAGGAGGCGTACATGCGGCTCACCGCCGACGCGGTCGAGTACCGCACCGAGCCCGCGACCGCCGCGGCCGATCCCGACGACACGGTTCGTCCCACCGCTCTCGAAGGAGCCCGACGATGACCACGGCCACGTTCTCCGCCCCGGCTCCCGCGACGACCCTCCGCACGACGGCCCGCCTCTCGTTCGGCCGCGTGCTGCGGTCGGAATGGGTCAAGTTCCGCTCCGTGCGCTCCACCTGGTGGACGATGGGCTCGACCGTGGTCGTCATGATGCTGTTCGGCGTCGTCATGGCCGCGTCCCTGAACTTCGCGGCTGACCGGCCCGAGCAGGCGGGCGAGCTCGGCAGCGTCTCGACGGTGCAGGCGCTCGTGCTCGGGTACATCTTCGCGCAGCTCGCGCTCGCGGTGCTGGGTGCGCTGAGCATGACCACCGAGTACTCCACGGGCATGATCCGGTCGACCTTCAGCGCCGTCCCCGCACGGCTCCCGGCGTTCTGGGCCAAGGTCGTCGTCGTGGCGGCGGTGTCGCTCGTCGTGGCGGTCGTCGGGCTGGCGGCGTCCTACCTGGTGACCGCGCCCCTGCTGGCGGGCAACGACCTCGTGCCCGACCTCGGCGACCGGGTCGTGCAGCGGGTGCTGCTCGCGTGCGCGGGCTACCTCACGTGCGTCGCGGTCCTGGCCGTCGCGGTGGGGGCGATCCTGCGGCACCCGGCGGGCACCATCTTCACGCTCGCCACGCTGCTCTTCGTGGTGCCGATGATCACGGAGTTCGTGCCCCACGACGGGGTCCAGGACGTCGTCCGGTTCCTGCCCATGAACCTCGGCACCGCCATGATGGCCGTCACCGCGGCGGACGCCGGCCGGGTCGAGGTCCTGACGCCCGGTGCCGCGGCCCTCGCCCTGGGGGTCTGGACCGTGGTGCCGCTCGCCGTGGCGGCCCTGCTCCTGCGGCGTCGCGACGTCTGACCGGCGTCGCGTCCGACCGGCGTCGCGGCTGACCGGCGTCGGCCGGGGTCAGTGGCGGTCGTTCGGCATGAGGGCCCACAGGACCAGGTACGCGATGACCTGGGGGCCCGGGAGCAGGATCGAGACCGCGGCGACGATGCGGACGACGGTCGGGTCCCAGCCGAACCGGCGGGCGATCCCGGCGCACACGCCGGCGATCATCCGGCCGTGGCGCGGTCGGGACAGCGTCGGGCGGTACGCGGCGGTGGAGGCGTCTGAGGTGCTCATGCCTCGACGGTACGAGCGTCCCGGGCGCCCCGGTATCCGGAGGTCCCCCGACCCGACCCTGATCCTCGGGGCGGTGACCCCGAGGGTCGGGGCTCAGCGGGCGAGGGCGGCCTGGAACGCCGCGAGCGTCCGCGGCGTCGCGAGGGCGAACGTCACGGCCGCGACGCCCGGCCCGGGGCGCGATCCGTCCCGGTCCCGGGCTGCCGCCGGGTCGGCGGGCTCGTCGAAGAGGTCGGGTGCGGACCAGCCGCGGACGGCGTCCACCGCCACGCGGGCGACCTCCTCGACGTCCCAGCCGTACGCGCCCGCGCTGATCGCGGGGAAGGCGACGGTCGTGGCGCCGAGGTCGTCCGCGACGTCGAGCGAGCGGGCGAAGCACGACGCGAGGAGCGCGGGGTCCGTCTCGCCGCGGTAGCGGTTCGGCCCGACGGTGTGCACGACCCAGCGGGCGGGGAGGTCGTAGGCGTCGGTGGCGACGGCGTCGCCCACGGGCAGGCCGTCGGGGAGGGTCGTGCGCCGGAGCCGACGGCACTCCTCCAGGAGCCGCGGCCCGGCCGCGGCGTGGATCGCGCCGTCCACCCCGCCGCCGCCCAGCAGCGACGAGTTCGCGGCGTTGACGATCGCGTCGACGTCGAGCGTCGTGATGTCGGCGAGGCGTGCGTCGAGGTCCATCGCTCCATCGTGCCCGGGGACGGGTTGCTCGCCGTCGACCACGGGGTCCGTGGCGGCCTGGCCGGCTTTCTCGACGGCGACCTCGTGCTCGGCGATCCCGGTCAGTCGCGCGAGACCACGACGCTCGAGCTGTGCCCGCCGAACCCGAACGCGTCGACGAGTGCGTGCCGGGCCGACGTCGTGGCCGCCTCCCGGACGACGTCGAGGTCGATCGCGGGGTCGAGGGTGTCGACGTTGAGCGTGGGCGGGACGCGCCCGTCGCGCAGGGCGAGGAGCGCGACGAGGACGCCCAGCGCGCCCGACGCACCGAGGAGGTGGCCCGTCGCGCCCTTCGTGCTCGTGACGGGCGGCGGCATCCCGAGTGCCGCGCGCAGCGCGTCCGCCTCGTTGACGTCCCCGACGGGGGTCGCCGTCGCGTGCGCGTGGACGAGCCCCACGTCCTCGGGGGCGAGGCCCGCCGACCGCAGCGCCATCGTGATGGTGCGGGCCTGGTTCTCGGGGTCGCCGCCGACGATGTCGTACGCGTCCGACGTCAGCGCCGCACCCGAGACGACGCCGTGCACGACCGCCCCGCGGGCCCGGGCGTGGTCCTCGCGCTCGAGCACGAGGAGCGTCGAGCCCTCACCCATGACGAACCCGTCCCGATCCACGTCGAACGGCCGGGACGCGCGCTCCGGCTCGTCGTTGCGCGTCGACATGGCGCGGGCCGCGGCGAAGGCCGCGAGCGAGAACGGCTGGACGCCCGCCTCGACGCCCCCGCACACGACGACGTCCGCCGAGCCGGAGAGGATCATCTCGCGACCCATCGTGATCGCCTCCGAGCCCGCCGCGCACGCGCTGATCGGGGCGCGCGCACCGGCCTTGGCGCCGAGGTCGATCGACAGCCACGCGGCCGGCCCGTTGGCCATGAGCATCGTGACGGTGTGCGGGGAGACGCGCCGGTGGCCCTGCTCGTGCAGGACGCGCGACTGGTCGAGCGTCGTCGCGATCCCGCCGTTCGCGGAGCCGACGACGACGGCGAGACGCGTCGGGTCGACGTCGGGCGACCCGGCGGACGCCCACGCCTCCCGGCCCGCGACGAGCGTGAGCTGCTCCGCCCGGTCGGTACGACGTCGCTCCCGGACGGAGAGCCCCTCGGCGAAGGCGTCGTCGACGCGCGCGGCGATGCGCACGGGCAGGTCGGCCGCCCACTCGTCGTCGATCGCCCGCACGCCCGGCTTCCCGCGCAGCAGCGCGTCCCACGTCTCGGGGGCGGAGCGCCCGACCGGGGTCACCGCCCCGTACCCGCTGACGACGACTCGTGTCATGGTGTGCCCCTTGCAGCCGAGTCGCCGAGAACGGCGACGGGTGTGGTCGATGGGTCTTATTCCAAGTCATCGCAGCGGCCTTTGTCGCCCTCGCAGCTGTGACGGTGCGCACGCCCACGCCCACGCTTACGCCCACGTCCGGACCCACGAGATGCCCGCGGTCGACGCCGTGAACCTCTACCCCTCGCCCACGCGGCGCCTCGCCGCGGGAGGCCGCGCTGCCGTGAGGCGGCGGGTCAGTCCGCGTCGAGCCCGAGCACCCGGCACGCGTTCCCCGCGTAGAGCGCCGGCAGGAGGTGCGCCGGGAGGTCGGCTCCCGAGATGGCCCACCGACCCTGCGGCGGCACGGGGTCACCGGGGGAGTAGGCGAAGTGCTCGTCGGCCGTCTCGAGGAACCGGAAGTGCGTCTCGAGCTGCTCACGCGACAACGGGAACGCGTCGGTGCCGAACAGGACCCGGTCCGGGAAGTCCTCGACGAGCCGACGGAAGCGTCGCGGCTGCCGCCCGAGCTCGCCCAGCCTGCCCGCGATGTCGACGACGAGGTTCGGTGCGGCCCGCAGGAGCCGCGAGACGTGATCCAGGTCCTCGGCGACGCAGCCGACGTGCGCGCCGACGTAGGTGGTCCCCGGAGTCGCGGCGAGCAGACGTCCGAACGCGTCGAGCAGGTGCTCGAACGACGGAAAGCGGGAGCGGTCGGCGAACGACCACGACGGTTGCGCGGTGAGCTCGTCGACGCGTTCGTTGTACCGGTCCGGCGGGTCGAAGAACGCCTTCGGGTCGGCGACGTGGATCAGGACGGGCAGCCCGAGCTCGCCCGCGAGCGCGAGCGTCTCGACGACACGAGGGTCGTCGGGCGCGACGAGCGCGCCGTCGGGGCCGGTGACGGTCAGGCCGAGGTTCTTCCACACCTTGAGGCCGCGCGCCCCGCGCGCCGCGGCGTCGCGGAGCTGCCGCTGCACCTCGCGCTCGCCCCCCACGTGGGCGAGCGCCGTCCAGTCGACCTGGCAGAACGTGAGGAAACGGCCCGGGTGCGCGCGGTCGTACCGGTCGAGGTTGGCCTCGAGCTCGTCGTCCCACAGGCCGTCGAGGTTCACGACCGCGCGCACGTTCGTGCGGTCCAGCAGGTCGAGCAACGCGGGGACGTCGGGCGCGCACCAGTCGGCGGTGAGCCAGCGGCCCAGGTGGTTGTGGACGTCGACGGCGGGCACCGCGGCCCGGGGGACGTCGGTCCGGGGGAGCCGCACGCGAGCGCGGGGCTCCCAGTCGACGAGCCGCAGGTCGGGTGCGGGCGGCGCCGGGGGCGGGCCGGCGAGGTGGAGGGGATCGATCACGTCACGAGCATCGGTCGTCCACGCCCAGATTTCGCGGATGTTACGCGAATCGATCATCCAGAGTGAGCGAACAGGCCATTCTGCGTGACTATCGCGCAGATGCTGAGCAGGATCTCTCGCATCGGGTCCGCACCTCGCGGCACCTGACCACCGCTGGACCGGGGTCACGGCCCCGCCGACGACAGGACAAGCACGTGAGCCCGAGCACCGTCACCGAGCGAGAGATCCACAGCCAGCCCGAGGTGTGGGCCGAGGCCCTCGCGGGCGGGCCCACCACCGGCTCCGTGCTCGGCGCACCCGGCGAGCGCGTCCTCGTACTCGGGTGCGGGACGAGCGCGTTCGTCGCCGAGGCGATCGCCGTCCTCCGGGAGGACGCCGGCCTCGGCGAGACCGATGCCGCGTACGCGTCGGAGTGGCACCCGACGCGTCCCTACGACCGTGTCGTCGTCATCAGCCGCTCCGGGACCACGAGCGAGTGCCTCGAAGCGCTCGCGGCCGTCCCCTCCGGGACGCGCACCGCCGCGGTCGTCGGTGTCGCCGGAACGCCCGTCGCCCTCGCGGCGGACGACGTGCTCGTGCTCGACCTCGCCGACGAGGAGTCGGTGGTCCAGACGCGGTTCCCGACCACCGTGCTCGCCGTCGCCCGCCAGGCGTTCGGGGAGAACCTCTCCGGCCTCGTCGCGCAGGCCGAGCAGGCGCTCGCGGCACCGCTTCCCGTCGATCCGGGCGCGTTCGAGCACTTCGTGTTCCTCGGCCGTTCGTGGGCCTACGGCCTCGCGCAGGAGGCGGCGCTGAAGATCCGTGAGGCCGCGCAGGCGTGGTCCGAGTCCTACCCGGCGCTCGACTACCGGCACGGACCGGTCGCCGTCGCGACCGACGCGACGCTCGTGACCCTGCTCGGCGACGACGACCCGGCGCTCGCCGAGGACGTCCGGCGCACCGGCGCGACCGTCGTGCACCTCGACGGGGACCCGCTCGTCCAGCTCGTGCAGTGCCAGCGCCTCGCGGTCGCCCTCGCCACCGACCGCGGCCTCGACGCGGACGCGCCGCGACACCTCACCCGCTCCGTCGTCCTCGGCTGAGGGCGACCCGAGACAGCCCGTCACCGACGGGGTCGCAGTACCCGGACACTCGACGAAGAGACCGCCCAAGAGACAAGGCCGACAATGTTCCGTCATCCCACCCGCCGCCGTCCCGACCGTCCTCTCACCGTGGCCCGGGGAGCCGCCGGAGCGGTCGTCGTCTCCGGCGCGCTGCTGCTCGCGGCGTGCTCGTCCGGGACGCAGGGCGCCACGACCCTCGACCCCGAGGCCGACGTCACGCTCACGTGGTGGACCGGCCAGGCAGACCAGGCCCAGACCATCCTCACGGGCCTCGCCGAGGAGTTCGAGGAACTCCACCCCAACGTGACGATCGAGGTGTCCTCGGGCGCGCCGTCGACGGAGGACCTGCTGCAGAAGCTGTCGTCCTCGTTCGCGGGAGGCACCTACCCGGACATCTCCTACGCGTTCGGCTCCTGGGCGAGCGAGCTCGCCGAGTCGGAGCGCACGCTCGACATCACCGACGAGGTGAGTGACCCCGACGTCGGCTGGGACGAGTTCTCCGGGGCCGCCCGCGCCACCGCCCAGCCGGACGGCGAGACGACGATCGGCTTCCCGGCCGTCGTGGACAACCTCTCCCTCCTGTACAACAAGACGGTATTCGACGCCGCCGGCGTGGACTACCCGACCGAGGACTGGACCTGGGACGACTTCCGCGCCGCCGCGAAGGAGCTCACGGACCCCGCGACGAGCACGTACGGCTACGCCTACGGTGTCTCCGGCTCCGAGGAGACGACGTGGCAGTTCTGGCCGCACCTGTGGCAGCGGGGCGGGGAGGTCCTCGACGACTCCGGCACGACCGCGACGTTCGACTCCGACGCCGGCGTGGACGCGTTGACGTTCCTGCGCGACATGGCCGTCGAGGACGGGTCGGTCTACCTCGACCAGACCGACACCAAGTTCACGCAGATCTTCGCGAGCGACCAGATCGGCATGGTCACGTCAGGGCCGTGGACGCTGTACGACCTCCAGGTCGCGGGCACGCAGTACGGCGTCGTCCCGCTGCCGGCCTACGACGACGAGCACACGACGATCTCCGGGGCCGACCTCTGGGTCCTGTTCGACCACCAGGACGCGAACCGCGAGCACTGGTCGTACGAGTTCACGAAGTGGCTGACCGACCCCGAGCAGGACGTGCGCTGGAACGTCGTCTACGGCAACCTCCCGCTGCGCGAGAGCGAGATCGGCTCACCGGAGTTCCAGGCACAGGTCGAGGCGATGCCCGGCCTGGACGTCATGGCGCAGAACAGCGAGAACGCGACGATCCCTCGCCCGACCGTGCCGGGGTACGTCAACCTCTCCGAGGCGGTCGGCACAGCGGTCTCGGAGGTCCTCCAGGGCAAGGGAGAACCGCGCGAGGCGCTCGAGCGGGCCGCCGACCGGTCGGACGAAGCGCTGGCGGACCAGTGACGACGACGATCGCGCCCACCCCCGTCCGGCGGCCCCCGCGGCGCCGCCGGACGGGGGAGGCGCTCGCCGGGTGGGGCTTCGTCACCCCCGCGACGCTCCTCGTCGTCGGCCTGTCGATCTTCCCCGCGGTCTGGGCGTTCCTGCTGTCGTTGCAGGACTGGAACGGCTTCTCCACGCCGGAGCCGGTGGGCGTGGACAACTACCGCCGCATGCTGACCGACGCCGAGCTGGGCGCCGCCGTCGGGCACACGCTCCTGTACACCGCGCTGTTCGTCCCGGCGTCGCTCTTCCTCGGGCTCGGCCTCGCGGTCGCGCTCAACCGCCGACTCGTCCTGGTCGGGGTCTACCGCACCCTCGTGTTCCTGCCGTTCGTGGTCTCCGCAGCGGCCACCGGCATCCTCACGACCTACCTGTTCAACCCGCAGTTCGGGTTCGTGAACAACGTGCTGCGCGTCCTCGGCCTCCCCCAGCAGGGCTGGCTCGAGAACCCGTCGCAGGCGATGGTCGTCATCACGATCATGTCGTTGTGGGGGCAGGCCGCGTTCACGACCGTCATCTACCTCGCCGCGCTCCAGGACATCCCGGTCGAGCTCGCGGAGGCCGCCCGCGTGGACGGCGCGAACCGGTGGCAGTCGTTCTGGCACGTGACGTTCCCCCAGCTCGCCCCGGTCACGGTGTTCGTCGCCATCTGGCAGACGATCCAGGCGATCCAGCTCTTCGACCTCGTCTACACGACGACGCGCGGCGGCCCGCTCGGCTCGACCGAGACGATCGTGTACTACCTGTGGAAGGCGGCGTTCAAGGAGCTCGAGTTCGGGTACGCCTCCGCCGTGGCGTACGGGCTGTTCGCCGTGACCCTGCTCATCACCATCGCCGTGACGCTCTACTCCCGCCGCACGAAGGTTGGTGGACTCTGATGCCGACGACCGCTCCCGGCCCTGCCGCTCAGGCCGCGGCGCCCGGCGGACCGCAGGCGGCGCCCGCCGGCGCCCCGGACGGTCCGCTCCTGGCCACCATCACGGCCACCCCCGCGCCGCGGCGCCGGCGTCGGCGCGCATGGCTGTGGCACCTGCTGCTCGTGCCCGTCGCCGCGCTGTTCGCGACGCCGTTCGTGCAGATGTTCCTCACGTCGCTCACGCCCGAGGCGGAGATCAACCGTTTCCCTCCGCGGTTCTGGCCCTCGCAGCTCACGCTCGACGGCTACGTCAAGCTCTTCACCGAGACGGACCTGCTGCGCTGGACGACGAACACCGTCCTCGTCTCGGTCGTCGCCGTCGCGTCGCACATCGTCCTGTGCTCGCTCGCCGGGTACGGGTTCGCGCGCCTGAAGTTCCCGGGCCGCACGTTCGGGTTCCTCGCGATCATGGCGACGATCATGATCCCGACCCAGCTCCTCATGGTGCCCACGTACGTCCTCTTCGCGCGCATCGGCATCATCGACACGCTCGCCGCCGCGATGGTCCCGTGGCTCGCGTCGGCCTTCGGGATCTTCCTCATGCGCCAGTTCTTCCTGTCGCTCCCGCCCGAGCTCGAGGAGGCGGCCGTCCTCGACGGGTGCTCGCGGCTCTCCACGTTCTGGCGGATCATCCTCCCGCTCGCGCGGCCCGCGCTCGCGACGCTCGCGATCTTCACGCTGCTCGGCTCGTGGAACGACCTCGTCTGGCCGCTCATCGCGATCAACGACCCGTCGTCCTTCACGCTCCAGCTCGGGATCACGAACTTCCAGGGCGCGCGCCGGACCGACTGGTCGCTGCTCATGGCGAGCAACGTCGTCGCGACCCTCCCGCTGGTGCTGTTCTTCCTGTTCGCCCAGCGCCAGTTCATCGCCACCATGACCTTCACGGGAGTCAAGGGATGACCACGCCCCACGCCCTGCCGGCAGCAGCCGACCGGACCGCTGCACGACCCGTCGTCGTGGTCGGGGACGCGAACGTCGACCTCGTGCTGCGCGGCGACGTGATCCCGCGATTCGGCCAGGCCGAGCAGCTCGCCGACTCCGGCGACCTCGTCCTCGGTGGCTCGGCCAGCATCGCGGCCGCCGGCGTCGCGCGCCTCGGAGTGCCGACGCGGCTCGTCGCGCGCGTCGGTGCGGACGCCTTCGGGACCTTCACCCTCGACGCGCTGCGCGCTGCCGGGGTGGACGTGTCCGCGGTCGAGGTCTCCCACGACGAGCCGACAGGGCTCTCGGTCGTCCTCTCCACGCCGGACGACCGGGCGATCCTCACGGTCGCGGGCACGATCCCGACCCTCACCGGCTCCCACGCGCTCGCCGTGCTCGACGGCTGGGACGGGCCGCCCGGCGTCGTGCACGTCGCGTCGTACTTCCTCCAGCCGCGTCTCGCCGCGGACCTGCCCGCAGTCCTGGCGTCTGCTCGTGCGCGCGGGTGGACCACGAGCCTCGACACGAACTGGGACCCTGCCGAGCGCTGGACCGGGCTCGCGGACCTGCTGCCCCACGTGGACGTGCTGCTGCCGAACCGCAACGAGCTGCGCGCAGTCGCGGGCGCGCTCGGCGCAGGTCCGCGCGACGCGCCGAGCACCGGCGACCCCGACGTCGCGCTCGCCCGGGCGGTCGCCGCGCGCGGCCCCCGCGTCGTGGTCAAGGACGGCGCGCGCGGCGGGTGGTCCGTGGGACCGGCGGGAGCCGCCGTGCACGCCCCGGGGCTCGCCGTGGACGTGGTCGACACGACCGGCGCCGGAGACAGCTTCGACGCCGGCTACCTCGCGGCCCTCGCGCACGGGATCGAGGACGAGGCCGAGCGGGTGCGCTGGGCGGCCTGCGCCGGCTCGTTGTCGACGCTCGGCCCGGGGGGCACCGGGGCGCAGGCCACGCTGGCCGCGCTGCGGGCCGCGCTCGCATGATCTCCGCGCTCGCCCTCAGCCCGTCGCTCGACGTCACGTACGTCGTCGACGCCCTCGAGGGGATCCAGCGCCCGCGCGAGGTCCGTCGCGTCGGCGGGGGGAAGGCGCTCAACGCGGTCCGCGCCGCAGCGTCGCTCGGTGCCCGCACGACCGCCGTCGCGGTCCTCGCCGGAGGGTCGGGCGAGGACGTCGCGGCGGGGGCGAGAGCCGACGGCGTGGACCTGCGCGTCGTGCCGGGAGAGCACCCGACGCGCACGTGCGTCTCGGTGCTGGCCGCGGCGACCGGTGCGCTCACCGAGATCTACGAGCGTGCCGTCCCGGTGGGGGCGGGCACGCTCGACCGTGCCGTCGGGCTCGCGCTCGACCTCGCCGCGCGCCAGGGCGGGTGGTGGCTGCTGTCCGGCGGGCTCCCCGGCACCATCGCGCCGAGCGTGGTCGGCACCGTCGTCGGTCGGCTGCGGGCGGCGGGTGCCCGCGTCGCCGTGGACAGCCACGGTCCGGCGCTCGCGGGAGCCGTGGGGGAGGGGCCGGACCTGGTCAAGGTGAACCGGGTCGAGGCGGCAGAGCTGCTGGGCGTCCCCGCGGACACCCCGGGTGCGGGGCTCGTCACCGGGCTCCGCGACCGGTCGCGCGGACTCGTGGTCGTCACGGACGGCGCGGAGGGGGCGTGGGCGAGCGACGGCACGAGCGTGCTGCGCGTCCGGCTCGAGGGCCACGTCGGCCGCTTCCCGGTGGGGAGCGGCGACTCCTTCCTGGGCGGGATGCTCGTCGCGCTCGACGGCGGGGCGTCCCTCGCCGAGGCGGTGGCGCTCGGTGCCGCCGCGGGCACGGCCAACGCCCAGGTCCCCGGTGCGGCAGTCCTCGACGCGGCCCTGGCTCGCCGTCTCGTCGGCGAGGCCGCGGTCGAGACCGTGGCGCTCCCGGTGCCCTAGAACCCTGCGGGGTCAGCGCGGTGCGGCCGGTCCCTCGGCCGGCCGCACCGCGGCGACCGGACCGTCGTCGGCCACGACCTGGACGTCGACGCCGGCAGCCGCGATCGCGTCGAGGGCCGCCGGGTCGGCGGACGAGTCCGTCACGAGCACGTCGATCTCCTCGAGATCCGCCATCTTGGCGAGCGTCACGCGCCCCACCTTCGACCCGTCCGCGACCACGACGACGCGCTCGGCGTGCGCGACCATCGCGTGGTTGGTGCGCGCCTCGGTCTCGTCGTGCGTCGTCGCACCGCCGCGCACGCTGATGCCGTCGGTGCCCAGGAACGCCGTGCCGACGTTGATCGCGTTGAACGTGTGCTCGGCGAGCACGCCGACGGCCTCAAGCGAGCTCGACCGGACGAACCCACCCGTCATGATGACCTGCAGGTTGCTGCGCGCGGCGAGCTCGGTCGCCGTCGTCAGGGCGTTCGTGGCGATCGCGAGGTCGGGTCGCGTCGCGAGGGCGCGCGCGACGGCGGCCGCCGTCGTGCCGCCGCTGATCGCGACGGAGTAGCGCCCCGGCGGGAGCAGCCCGGCGGCGTGCTGGGCGATGCGCAGCTTCGCCTCGCGGAACCGGGAGTCGCGCAGCAGCACCGGGACCTCCGTCGTGGGGTCGAGGGCACGCACCCCGCCGTGCGTGCGCAGCACCAGGCCCTGCTCCTCCATGTCCGCGAGGTCGCGCCGCATCGTGGCCGAGGAGACGCCGAGCTCACGGACCAGCTCCGTGAGGCGCGCCGTGCCGTGCTCGTTGACGTACGTGAGCGCCCGCATCATGCGGTCGCTGCGCTTGTGGGAGATCGCGCGGGGCGCGGCGTCCGGTGCGACAGGCATGCGCTTCCTTCCGGCGGTTGCTGGGTGAAGTGTGGGTCTCTCTCTCCCGGACGAGGCAAATCGCTCAATCAGAGTGAGTGTTATCGGCGGAATCTGATCGTATTCTTGCACAGTGCGCTCGACGACGCCGAGGATCGTCGACATGGTCAGCATCGCGTTCGTCGGCGCCGGGAGCGTCGTCTTCACCCGCCAGCTCGTCGCCGACATCCTGCGCTACCCGGAGCTCGCCGACGCGCGCCTCGTGCTGCACGACATCGACCCCGAGCGGCTCCGCGTCGCCGAGGGCACCGCGCGTCAGGTGAGCCGCCAGCTCGGGGCGTCGGCCACCGTCGAGGCGTACGCCGACCGTCGCCGGGCTCTCGACGGGGTCGACTTCGTCGTCAACATGATCCAGGTCGGCGGCATCGACGCGACGTTGAAGGACCTCGAGATCCCCGCGCGCCACGGCCTGCGCCAGACCATCGGCGACACGACCGGCGTCGGTGGCGTGTTCCGCGCGCTGCGTACGTTCCCGGTGCTCGAGGGCGTCGCGACCGACATGCGCGAGCTGTGCCCGCAGGCATGGCTGCTCAACTACACGAACCCGATGGCGATGAACGTGTGGTGGGTCTCCACCGTCGCTCCCGACCTCAAGGTCGCCGGGCTCTGCCACTCCGTCTACTGGACCGCCCACGACCTCGCAGAGCTCGTGGGCGTCCCGGTGGGGGAGACGCGGTACCGTGCCGCGGGCGTCAACCACCAGGCGTGGCTGCTCGAGTGGGACCACGAGGGCGAGTCGCTGTACCCCCGGCTGCGCGAGACGATCCGCCGCGACCCCGGGCTCGAGCGTCGCGTCCGGGTCGAGATCTTCCGCCGGCTCGGCTACTACCCGACGGAGACGAGCGAGCACTCCTCCGAGTACGTGTCGTGGTTCCTCCGCTCCGACGAGCAGATCGAGCGCTACCGCCTGCAGCCGCTCGAGTACGTCGGCATCAGCCGGGGGAACGTCGCGGAGTTCGAGGCGGCGCGGCGCGCGCTCGCCGCCGGCGAGGACCTCGCGCTCGAGGACGGCGCGAGCGAGTACGCGCCCCAGATCATCCACTCCCTCGTGACCGGCACGCGGCGCGAGGTGCACGTCAACGTCCCCAACCACGGCCTGGTCGACAACCTGCCCCAGGATGCGGTCGTCGAGGTCCCGGCGGAGGTCGACGGCGACGGCCTGCGCCCCGTGCCGATGGGCTCGCTCCCGGCACAGTGCGCGGCGCTCAACCAGCCGTACGTCTCCGTCGCGGCGCTGACCGTCGAGGCGGCGCGCACCGGCGACCCCCGGCTCGTGCGCCAGGCCGTGCTCATGGACCCGAACGCGTCCTCGACCCTGACGCCCGCGCAGATCTGGGCCCTGTGCGACGAGCTCGTCAGCGCGCACGGCGACCTGCTCCCCGAGCCGCTGCGCGCCCTCGTGCCGGCGGGTGCGCTGTGACCCTGGCCGCGACGGGCAACCTCGTCGCTGCGGCGGCCCGCGACGGCGGCGCCGTGCTCGCGTTCAACGTCATCACGCTCGAGCACGCCGAGGGCATCGTCGCCGGCCTCGAGGGCGCCGGGGCTCCCGGCATCCTGCAGATCAGCGAGAACGCCGTCCGCTACCACGAGGGCCGCATGACGGCGCTGGTCGCGGCCTGCCGCGAGATCGCCGTCGCGGCACGCGTCCCCGTCTCGCTGCACCTCGACCACGTCCAGGACGTCGACCTCGCGCGCCAGGTCGTCGACCAGGCGTGGCGACTCGGGATCACGTCGATCATGGTCGACGCCGCCCACCTCGACTACGCGGACAACGTCGCCACGACCCGCGACCTCACCCGGTCCGCGCACGACACCACGCTGTGGGTCGAGGCCGAGCTCGGCGAGATCGGCGGCAAGGACGGTGCGCACGCGCCCGGCGTGCGCACCGACCCCCACGAGGCTGTGTCGTTCGTCGCCGCGACCGGCGTCGACGGGCTCGCAGTCGCCGTCGGCAGCTCCCACGCGATGACGAGCGCGACCGCGGAGCTCGACCTCGACCTCGTCGAGCGGATCGCCGCCGAGGTACCCGTCCCGCTGGTGCTGCACGGGTCGTCCGGTGTCCCTGCCGCGATGTTGCGCGACGCCGTCGCACGCGGGATCCGCAAGATCAACGTCGGGACCGCGCTCAATGTCGGCTACACGCGTCAGGTGCGAGACTTCCTCGACGCGCACGACGCCGTCACCGACCCCCGCACGTACCTCGCACCGGCGCGGGGAGCCGTGCGCGACGCCGTCGACCGGCTCTGCACGCAGGTGTTCGCCTGACACCACGAATCGTCCGGCATCTCCTGATCGGCACCCCCACCATGGCGCGCGGGCAGCGTGTCACGACGAGAGGAACGAGCACATGAGACGAACGACGACCGGCCTGGCACTCGGCTCGGCGCTGGTGCTGGCCGCGTGCGCGGGCAGCCCCGCCGTCGGTGGCACGAGCCCCGTCCCGGACACGCCCCGCGCGGCCGGGACCGACGCGTCGGCCGCGGCGGCGGTCGAACTGCCGCCCACGAGCGGGATCCTCGACTACCAGCTCGGTGGTGCGTACGACGACGTCGATGCCGGTTCCGGTCCGGTGACCCCCGACGTCGTGGTGCGCGACGCGACGGCGACGCCGCTCTCCGGCGCGTACAACGTCTGCTACGTGAACGGCTTCCAGACGCAGCCCGACGACGCCGCCCTGTGGCGCACGCACGAGGACCTGCTGCTGCACGACGCCGACGGCGTGCTCGTCGTCGACCCGGACTGGCCGGACGAGTTCGTGCTCGACCCGTCGTCCGCGGCGCAGCGCGAGGGGATCCTCGACATCCTGGGTCCGGTGGTCACCGGCTGCGCGGACGACGGGTTCGACGCGGTCGAGATCGACAACCTCGATACCTGGACCCGTTTCGCCGAGATCGACGAGGCCGGCGCGCACGCGCTCGCCACGGCGTACGTGGACCTCGCTCACGACGCCGGGCTCGCGATCGCGCAGAAGAACGCCGCGGAGATCACGCAGGTCGCGCACGACGACCTCGGGTTCGACTTCGCCGTCACGGAGGAGTGCGCCGTCTGGGACGAGTGCGCCGCGTACACCGGCGTGTACGGCGACCACGTGCTCCAGGTCGAGTACCCGGGCCCGCTCGCGGCCGAGGGACTCACCTTCGCCGACGCGTGCGCCCTGCCCGACCGTGCGCCGCTCACGGTGCTGCGCGACCTCTACCTGGTCCGACCGGACACCGACGTCAGCGGCTTCGACCCGGTCGAGGAGACCGGCGAGCCGTACTCGTACGTGTTCGCGACCTGCTGACACGGGGCGGCGGGCGGTGCCCACGCCGTTCGCCGCGTCGCGTCACCAGCCGTCGGGCGTGAGGAGCTTGCGGATGCGCTTCTCGCTCACCGGGCCGTCGGTGCCGAGCTGCTGTGCGAACAGCGACACGCGCAGCTCCTCGATCAGCCACCGCACCTCGGCCAGGTCGGCGGCGCGGACCGGGTCGGCCGGGCCCTGGGCGTACGCGGCGCGGGCGCGCTGGTAGGCGTCCTCGACGTCGTGCACGCGCCACGCGAGCTCGGCGTCGCGGTTCGGGTTCGACTGCGCCTTCTCCAGCCGGTACGACCCCGCCCGCAGGTAGCGCGTCAGGTGCGGCAGGCGTCGGGGCGGGGTCTGCGAGACGAAGCCGTCGTGGATGAGGCCCGCCGCCTGGTCGCGCAGGTCGGTGAGCGTGTTGAGCAGCGCGAGACTGTTCGACGCGCGGATCTCCGCGTCGAGGTTGCGCGACGCGGTGAGCGCGGCGACCACGTGCCCGACCACCTGGTGCACGTGCTCCTCCAGGTGCGCGCGGACGAACGTGCGCGCGGCCGCGTAGGCCTCGGCGTCGCGGACCGTCGCCGCGTCCGGCTGCCCGCTGCCGCCGCTCGTCAGCGCGATCACCGCGGCGAGCTGCAGGTCCGCGACGAGCGCGTCCGTGTTCCGGTACGGGCTGGCCGCCAACGTGAGCGACTGCGTCCCGTTCCACCGGCTCGTGATGCGCCCGGTCTGCAGCGCCGTCTCCGTCAGCAGCAGACGCCGCACGCCCCGCGCGTGCTCCCGCGCCTGCGCGGTCGCGTCGGCCAGCACGCGCAGCGCGACCGGCTTCCCCTTCGCGTCCTGCTCCTCGACGACCGCCGGATACCCGCGCACCACGACCCCGCCCCCGAGGTCGGTCGACACCGTCGCGGGCAGCCGCCCGTCGGTGAGGTCGTCGGGCCAGGTGGTCAGGTCGGTGCGTTCGCTGACGAGCGTGGCCGTGGCGGGGTCCGAGGGCGGCGGGTCGCCTTGCCGTGGCGAATCGGACGCCGAGGGTGACCCTGCGCCGTCCTGCGCCGTGACCTGTTCGCGGCGCGTCGGCGAGCCGGACGCGGAGGCGGGGGAGGGGGCGTCGGATGCGAAGGGCGTGGCGGGCCTGGCGGGAGCGCCGTGAGGAACGAGCGGCGCGGATGGTAGCCCGAGCACCGACGCCCCCTCCCCCGCCGGACCCGACCCCGGGACCGGCGCACCCGACCCCGAGACCGACGCACCCGACCCGGGAACCGATCCCGAAGCGGCCTCACGAAGAGCAGCACCCACCGCTCCCTTGACCGCCGCGCGGACCGCGGCCTGGTTCTGCGCGGCGAGACGGCGCTGGAGCGCAAGAAGGTCCTTCGACTCGTCGAGCACGACGGAGCCGCCGCGCCCGCGGGTGTCCTCGACCCGGAACGTCATGCGTAGGTGCGCGGGCAGGCGCGCCTCCTGCTCGGGACCCCACGCGTCGTCGGGGATGACGACGTCGCGCAGCGCCCGGACGGCGCGCGTGAACGCGACGTGGAACGGCTCGGCCATGTCGCCCGCGCGGGCCATGTCCTCCCAGGCGGGCGTGTGCTCGCGGAGCCAGGCGACGACGTCGCGCGCGACGTCCGGTGCCGGCACGAGCTGGACGCGGACCGGCTTGGGCAGCGAGCGGATCGTCGCCGTGGCGAGCTCGTCGAGCAGGCCCGGCACCATCCAGTCGAAGCCGTCGGGGACGACGCGGTTGAGCACGGAGATCGGGACGTGCACGGTCACGCCGTCGGCCTCGGTCCCGGGCTGGAACTGGTACGTGAGCGGGAGCGTCAGCTCGCCCTGCGGCCAGGTCTCGGGGAACTGCGACGTGTCGACCTGCTCGGCGTCGGGCACGAGCTGTTCGAGCGTGAAGGTGAGCAGGTCGGGGTCGCGGCGCTGCGCCGTCTTCCACCAGCGGTCGAAGTGCGCGGCGGACACGACGTCGTCGGGCACGCGCTCGTCGTAGAAGTCGAACAGCACGTCGTCGTCGACGACGAGCCCGCGCTGGCGCGAGCGCGCCTCGAGCTCCTCCGCCTCGGCCAGGAGCTTGCGGTTGTCGTGGAAGAACCGGTGGTGGGTCGTCCACTCGCCCTGCACGAGCGCGTGCCGTACGAACATCTCGCGCGCGGCCTCGGGGTCGACCTTCGCGTAGAGGACCTTGCGGTCCGCGACGATCGGCACGCCGTACAGCAGCACCTTCTCGGTCGCGATCGCCGCGCCGCGCTTGGTCGACCAGTGGGGCTCGGAGTACGTGCGCCGCGCGAGGTCGCCCGCGAGGCCCTCGGCCCACTCGGGCTGGATCCGGGCGACGTCGCGCGCCCACAGCCGCGACGTCTCGACGAGCTCGCCCGCCATGATCCACGCCGGCGGCTTCTTGCTCAGCGGCGAGCCGGGGAAGATCGCGAACCGCGCGCCGCGCGCGCCGGTGTACTCGTTGCGGGCCTGCTTCTGCGCGCGCCGCAGCGCCTTGGCGCGGGCCTCGCCCTTGAGGTGCGCGACCGACGACGCCTTCACCTCGCCCGTGTCCTGCATCCCGATCTGCGACAGCAGGCCGGACAGGAGCGCCTTGTGGATCGTGTCCCCGTCCCAGGCGCGCTTGTAGGCCTGGGTGTCGGGGGTTGCGTCGGGGGCGGTGGTCGGGTCCGCGGCGGCTGCCCCCGAGGTGCTCGGGCTACCATCCGCGCCGCTCGTCCCTCGCGTCGCTCCCGCCAGGCCCGCCACGCCCTTCGCATCCTCGGGCGCAGCCGCCGCTCGTCCTGGACCTCGCCGCCCGTCGTCACCGGCCGCGCCGCGTGCGCGCGGCTTGTACGACATGTCGATGCCGAGGGGCTTGGACATCTCGCGGAGCTGGGCGACGACGTCCTGCCACTCGCGGATGCGCAGGAAGTTGAGGTACTCGGCCTTGCACAGGCGGCGGAAGGCCGACGACGAGAGCTCGTGCTGCTGCTCGCGGACGTACTCCCAGACGTTGAGGTAGGTGAGGAAGTCGGAGTGCGGGTCGGTGAAGCGCGCGTGCGCCTGGTCGGCCTGGGCGCGGACCTCGGCGGGGCGCTCGCGCGGGTCCTGGATCGACATGACGGCGGCGATGATCGCGACCTCGCGCGCGACGCCGAGCCTCGAGCCCTCCCAGATCATGCGGGCGAGGCGCGGGTCCATGGGGAGCTGCGCGAGGACGCGCCCGACCTCGGTGAGGCGCGTGACGCCGTCGGACGTGGCGAGGGCGCCGAGCTCGGTGAGGAGCTGGACGCCGTCGCGCACGGCGCGCGTGTCCGGGGGCTCGACGAACGGGAAGCGCGCGACCTCGTCGGGGGTCTCGACGACGCCGACGGAGATCATCTGGAGCAGCACCGACGCGAGGGAGGTGCGCAGGATCTCCGGCTCGGTGAACTCCGGCCGGGAGAGGAAGTCGTCCTCGGAGTAGAGGCGCACCGCGATGCCGTCGGCGACGCGCCCGGAGCGGCCGGAGCGCTGGTTCGCGCTCGCCTGCGAGACGGGCTCGATGGGCAGGCGCTGGACCTTCGTCGCCTTGGAGTAGCGCGAGATGCGGGCCGTGCCAGGGTCGACGACGTAGTGGATCCCGGGCACGGTGAGCGACGTCTCGGCGACGTTCGTCGCGAGCACGATGCGTCGCGAGGAGTGCGCCTGGAACACGCGGTGCTGCTCGGCCGACGACAGCCGCGCGTACAGCGGCAGGATCTCGACGCGCTGCGGGTGCTTCGGGTCGGTGACGCGGTCCTTGAGGTGGCCGGTGAGCGCGTCGGCGGCGTCGTGGATCTCGCGCTCGCCGGAGAGGAACACGAGGATGTCGCCCGGTCCCTCGCGCATGAGCTCGTCGCACGCGTCGACGATGCCGGTCACGAGGTCCTTCTCCTCGGCGCCCGAGCGGCCCTTCGCCTTCGTGCCGCTGCCGGGGGACAGCGGCCGGTACCGGATCTCGACCGGGTAGGTGCGGCCGGACACCTCGACGACGGGCGCGGCGTCGGGCAGCGCGTCGACCACGTACTCCGGCGCGCCGCCGAGCTGGGCGAGGTGCGCGGGGGAGAAGTGCTGCGCGAAGCGCTCGGAGTCGATCGTCGCCGACGTGATGATCAGCTTGAGGTCGGGGCGGCGCGGCAGGAGCCGCGCGAGGTAGCCGAGCAGGAAGTCGATGTTGAGGGACCGCTCGTGCGCCTCGTCGACGATGATCGTGTCGTACGCGAGGAGCTCCGGGTCGCGCTGGATCTGCGCGAGCAGGATGCCGTCCGTCATGACCTTGACGAGAGTGTCCTCGCTGGAGGTGTCGGTGAACCGCACCTGGTACCCGACGACGCCGCCCAGCTCCGTGCCGAGCTCCTCCGCGATGCGCTCGGCGACCGTGCGCGCGGCGATGCGGCGGGGCTGGGTGTGCCCGACCTGACCCGAGCGGCCTCGGCCGAGCTCGAGCGCGATCTTGGGGAGCTGCGTCGTCTTCCCGGAGCCCGTCTCGCCCGCCACGATGACGACCTGGTGGTCGCGGATCGCGGCGGCGATGTCCGCGCGTCGGGCGCTGACCGGAAGCTGCTCGGGGTACGTGATGGGCGGGACCGTCACGTTAGCGCGCGCCTGCGCGGCCCGGTCGAGCTGCGCGCGGCTCACCTGCCGCGGGCCCGACGTCGTCCGCTCGCCCCGCCCGCGACGCGTCGGCTCCGTGGTCGTCGAGGTGCCCGACGCCGTCCGCTCGCCTCGCCCGCGCCCGCGGCGGTTCCCGCGGCGTCGGCGACCCTCGCGCGGGGTGCCCTCGGCGGCGCCGTCCCGCTGGGGAGGGCGCGCGTCAGGTTGGTTCGCTGCGGGCTCGGTACTCACGACGGTCCATTCTCTCAACCTCTCGCAACTTCATTGCTCTCGAGGAGGGGCCGACCCTGGCGCATCGTGCTGTCATTTTGCTAGCGTCGTACGTGGGAGGTGGTTCAGGTGGCGACGCTGACGATCCGAGGGCTCGACGACGACGTGCGCGAACGGCTGCGGGCGCGGGCGGCGGAGCACGGGCGGTCCATGGAGGCGGAGGTGCGCGAGATCCTCACCTCCGCGGTGACAGCCCCCAGCGGGCTGGAACGGGGGCTGGGCACCTTCATCCACAGGTCGTTCGCCGACGCCGGTCTGGCGGTCGAGCTCGACCTCCCCGCGCGCTCAGAGCACGGCCGGGTCGTCGACCTCTCCGACGAACCGGGCACGCCGGACCGGGAGACCGCGGACACGTGATCGTCCTCGACACGAACGTGGTGTCCGAGGTGATCCGCCCGGTGCCCGAGGCGCGCGTGCTCCGCTGGCTCGACGCGCAGGCTCCGCAGGCGCTGTCGATCACGGCGGTCACCGTCGGCGAGATCGTCCACGGGGTGGCGCGGCTCCCCGAAGGGCGGCGCCGTGACCGCCTCGCCGCGCTCGTCGAGGAGCACGTCACCACGACCTTCGCGGGCCGGGTGCTCCCGTACGACGCCGACGCCGCGCGCGTCGGGGGCACCCTCCTGGCGCTCCGCGAGCGAGCGGGGCGGCCGATGAGCCTGGCCGACGCGCAGATCGCCGCGATCTGCCGCGTGCACGACGCGACGCTCGCGACGCGCAACGTCCGTGACTTCGCCGCTACCGGAGTGGACGTCGTCGACCCGTGGGACCCCGGCACGACCTGACTGACGCGGGAGCCCGCGACCGGTTCGGGTCACGGCGGGGTCGCGCGGGCGTAGCGGGTCGCCAGGGTGCGCACGTGGTCGACGAGGGCCGGCGGCTCCGTCACGTGGAAGTCCAGGCCGAGCATCCCGACCCACACCGCGACGACCTCGACGCTGTCGCCGCCGGTGACGAGGACGCAGCGGTCGTCGGCGAGCGGTTCGACCGTGCCGACCGTCGGGTTGATGCGTCGCAGGACCTCGTCGGCGGGTGCGTCGACGACGATCCGGGCGTGCACGGCCCAGCCGGCGCGCGCGACCTCGCGCACGACGAAGTCGGTCAGGTCGCCGGGGAAGTCCACCGGCGCGAACCGCCGCCCGCCTGGCACGCGCAGCACGAGCCAGTCGACGCGGTAGGGAGCCCACGCGCCCGTCGCCGGGTCGCGGGCCACGAGGAACCAGCGGCGCTGCCACGCGACGAGGCGGTACGGCTCCAGCTCGAGCGGCTGGTCGCGGTAGAAGCAGCGCAGGCCCTGGTGGTCGCGCACGGCGTCGGCCAGCGCGGTGAGCGTGTCCGGGTCGACGACCGGGTCCTCGACGTTCGAGTCCGTGTTCGCGGGGCCGGCGGCGCTCGCGGACCGGAGCGCGGCGAGACGACGGCGCAGGCGGTCCGGCATGACCTGCTCCAGCTTGGCGAGCGCGGACGCCCCGGACTCCTCGAAGCCCGCCGTGCCGGTCGCGGCCCGCAGCCCGACGGCGACCGCGACGGCCTCGGCGTCGTCGAGCAGGAGCGGGGGCAGCCGCGCCCCGGCGCCGAGCCGGTACCGGCCGCCCGGGCCGCGCACCGCGTCGACGGGGTAGCCGAGCTCGCGCAGGCGGGCGACGTCGTTGCGGACCGTGCGGTCGCTGACGTCGAGGCGCTCGGCGAGCTCGGCGCCCGACCAGTCGGGGCGCGACTGGAGCAGGCCGAGCAGCATGAGCATGCGGGCCGAGGTGGAGGCCACGGGTCCCTCCTGGGGTCGACGGACGACGCGGGAGAACTCCTCAGAGCACCGCCAGAATAACGGAAGGAAGCGTTCCTGAAGCCTTCCTAGAGTCGGGAGCAGAGCAGGGCACGAGGCCCCGCCCGACCGAGGAGACCACCATGACCGCGTCGCACCTCTCCCCGTCCCTCGAGCACCACCCGTTCTCCGTCGCCGTCCCGCAGGCCGACCTCGACGACCTCCGGTCGCGCCTCGAACGGACCCGGTTCGCGCCCGCCGCCCCCGGGGACTCCTGGGACTACGGGACGCCCGAGTCCTACCTGCGCGACATGGTCGGGCGCTGGACGGCGTTCGACTGGAGGGCCGTCGAGGACCGGGCCAACACGTACCCGGGCTTCCGCACCGAGATCGACGGCCAGCCGATCCACTACCTCCACGTGCGCTCCCGGCACGACGCCGCGACGCCCCTGCTGCTCGCGCACACCTACCCGGGCTCGTTCCTCGACTTCCTCGACATGATCGACCCGCTCGTCGACCCCGTCGCGCACGGCGGCCGCCCCGAGGATGCGTTCCACCTCGTCATCCCCTCCATGCCGGGCTTCGGGTTCTCCACCCCGGTGGTCGGGGACACGGACTGGACGATGGCGCGCGTCGCCCGCGCCTACGACGTCCTCATGCGCGACCTCGGGTACGACTCCTACGGGATCCACGGCAGCGACGGCGGCGCGATGGTCGGCCGCGAGCTCGCGGTCCTCGACCCCAAGGGTTTCCTCGGCGCCCACGTGCTCCAGCTCTTCTCCTTCCCGTCGGGCGCTCCCGGCGAGATGGACGGCCTCGGCGCGAAGGAGCTCGCCGCGCTCGGGCACCTCCAGTGGTTCCAGTCCGTGGGCGCCTACAACACGATGAACGCGTCGCGGCCGCAGACGATGGCCGCGGGCCTCGCCGACTCGCCCGTCGCCGTCCTCGCCTACCACGAGCTGTTCGAGAGCTTCGGTAACGGGACGAGCCTCGTGAGCGCCGACCAGGTGCTCGCCCAGGCGACGCTCTACTGGCTGACCAACTCCTACGCGACCGCCGCCCGCTACCACTACGCGGAGCAGCGCTCGGGCGCCGAGCCGGTCGTGAGCCGGGGCCGGATCGGCGTGGCCGTCTTCGCCGACGACTTCCAGACGATCCGCGCGTTCGCCGAGCGCGACAACGCCCGGATCGAGCACTGGTCCGAGCACCCGCGCGGTGGTCACTACGCGGCGCTCGAGGTCCCGCTCGACGTCGTCGCCGACCTCCGGGTCTTCTTCGCCTGACGCCCGGGACGGTCGAGGACGGGGTGCCGCGCGCTCGACCACGACGTCGCCGTCGTCATCCGGCCGATGACGACGGCGACGTCGTGCTCGGCGCAGAATGGGGCGGTGTTCTCCCGACCCGTGACCCGCCTCGACCTCGTCCCGCGCCGCGTCCGCGTGCACGCCGTCCGGGAGACGTCCGGCGCGCTGCGCCGCCTCACCTTCCGCGACGCCGCCCCGGGCGAGGCCTCGCTCGAGACGCTGCGCGTGCCCGGCCCCGACGACCACGTCAAGGTGTTCCTCCCGGACCCGGCCACCGGCGTCCTGCACGCCCCGACGCTCACGGACGACGGCGCCCTCCAGCGCCCGACGGGCGTCGTCTCGATCTCCCGCGAGCTGACCGTCCGGGCGACGCAGACCGTCGACGGGGTTCCCGAGGTCGACGTCGACTGGGTGCTCCACGGCGGTACCGACCCGGGCGCGCCGCCCACCGGCGAGGGCGGCCCGGCGTCGGCCTGGGCGGCACGGGCGACGGTGGGCGACGAGGTCGTGCTCGCCGGCCCGACGACGAGCCGCGCCGTGCCGGACGGCGTCGGGCGGCTCCTGCTCGTGGGGGACGAGTCGGGCCTCCCGGCGCTCGCGCGCTGGGTGGAGGCGATCGGGGCCGACGTGCCGGTGACCGCGATCGTGGAGATCGGCGACGACGTCGACGAGGCGTTCGTCGAGGACGAGCTCGGGCGCGCGACGACCGAGCTCCTCTACCGCACCGACGGGCCGGGACAGCTCGCCGAGGCCGTCCGCGCGCTCGGCCCGCTCGACGCCGACGAGTACGTGTTCGCCGCGGGCGAGGCGACCGACCTCGTCGCGGTCCGCCGCGCGCTGCGCGGCTCCGGGGCGCGGCCCGACCAGCTCGCCGTCCACGGCTACTGGCGCCGCGGCGTCGTCAACCTCGACCCCGAGGCGCCCCTGGACCCGACCGACCCGGACTGACCGCTCGCCCGTGGGTCAGTCGCCGTGCAGGACGTCGACGGCGAGCCCTCGCCCGGCGACGGCGAGCCGCGAGTCGTTCGTCCACAAGGCTGTGCACCCGTGGACCTGCGCGGCAGCGAGGTGCAGCGCGTCGGGCGTCCGGAGCGACGAGGAGGCGCGCAGGCGTGCAGCCCGCTCGAAGGCCGTGGCATCGAGAGGAAGCTCGACGAACAGGTCGAGCGCGCCCCGGTACCGGTCCTCGAGCTCCGGGTCCCCGGACCGCAGCGGTGCCACGAGGCACTCGAGCCGGACGAGCGGGCTGATCGCGAACTCCTCGTGCCCGTGCCGGGCCAGCAGCTCACGCACGTGCGGGCCGCGCTCGGCGTCCTCGACCAGGTAGATGACGAGGCACGTGTCGAGGTAGATCACTCCCAGCCCTCGCGCGCGGCCTCGATGTCGGCGTCGATCTGGCTCGCCGAGCGGGCGGTTCGTCGCGACGGCGGGTGGTCGTCGAGCCACTCGACGATCGCCGCCCCGGTCCCGTGCGCGAGGTCGGCCCGGACCGGCACGAGCCGCACGAGCGGGACACCACGGCGCGCGATGACCACGTCCTCGCCGGCCGCGGCACGGCTGACGAGCTGGGAGAGGTTGTTCTTGGCCTCGAGCACGTTGACCTGCATCGCCGCTCCTCGGGTCGGTCGTCCTGGCCAGGATACCTGGCCAGTGTGCTCCGCGGAAGTCTCGCGAGGGTCGTGAGGCCCATCCCGCGGCCGTCTGCGGGCGGCGTAACGGGCTGCAGGCGGGCCGACGGCGCGCCACAGTGGGCCCATGACCCGACTCCTCGTGCTCGGCGGTTCCGACTTCGTGGGGCGCGCCGTCGTCGACGACGCCCTGGCCCGCAGCTGGGACGTCACCGTCCTCAACCGCGGCACCACGCCCGTGCCCGACGGCGTCCGGCAGCTCGTGGGCGACCGCACCCGGCCCGACGGCCTGGACGCGTTGCTCGCGGACGACGTCCCGCAGAAGTGGGACGTCGTCGTCGACACGTGGTCCTGGGCGCCCGCGGCGGCGCGCGACGCCGCCCGGCTCCTCGCCGGCCGGGTGCCCGGCGACGACCGGTACGTCTACGTGTCGTCGCGCTCGGTGTACCCGTTCCCGCGGCCGCGCGGAGCCGACGAGACGTCGGAGCTCGTCGACGGCGACCCGGACGACACGACGTCTGACGACTACGCGCGCGCCAAGCGCGGCGCCGAGATAGCCGTGACCGACGCGCTCGGCGACCGGGCGATCCTGCTGCGCGCGGGCCTGATCCTCGGGCCGCGCGAGAACGTGGGCCGCCTGCCGTGGTGGCTGCGGCGCGTCGCCCGCGGCGGCCCGGTGCTCGCCCCCGGGCCCGCCGACCTGCCGCTGCAGTACGTCGACGCGCGCGACCTCGCCGCGTTCGCGCTCGACGCGGCGCTCGCGGGCGCCTCCGGGCCGGTCGACGTCGTCAGCGCGCCCGGGCACACGACCATGGGCGAGCTGCTCGGGGCGTGCGTCGACGCGACCGCCGCCGACGCGGCGGCGGCAGGCAACCCGCCCGCCGAGCTCGTGTGGGTCGACCCGGAGGTCGTCCTCGCGGCCGGGATCGAGCCGTGGACCCAGCTCCCGGTCTGGCTGCCTCCGGGCGAGCTGCACGACGCGCTGCACGGCTCCGACACGTCGCGCGCGGCGGCGCTCGGCCTGCGCCCGCGCGACGTGCGCGAGACGGTGCGCGACACCTGGGCGTGGCTCCGCGCCCTCGATGCCGCGGGAGACGCGACGCCGCAACGCACGGACCGCCCCGCCGTCGGCCTCCCGCCGGACCTCGAGGCCGCCGCGCTCCGCGCCGCCGGCCGCGGCTGACCCGCCGACGCGCTGACCCGCTGACCCGCTGACCCGCTGACCCGCTGACCCGCTGACCCGCTGACCCGCCGACCCGCCGACCCGCCGACCCGCCGACCAGCCGCCGTCGAGCACGAGCCTGCCCGCAGCCGAACACGACGTTGCTGTCGTTCTCGCCCCGATGGCGACAGCAACGTCGTGTTCGGCGAGGGGGTTGGGTCGGTTCGGTGGGTGTCAGTGCTCCGCGAGGAGCTCGCGGACGCGCGGGATCACCTGCGTGCCGTAGAGCTCGATGCTGCGCAGCATCGTCGAGTGGGGGAGCGTGCCGGTCGAGTACTTGAGGTCGAACCGGCCCGCGCCGAGCAGGCGGACGGTGCGGGCGATCTTGCGGGCCACGGTCTCGGGCGAGCCGACGTAGAGCGAGCCGTCGCGCACGTCGTGGGCGAACCGTCCGCGATGGTAGGCGGGCCAGCCGCGCTCGCGCCCGATGCGGTTGTTCATCGCCGCGAAGTGCTCGTAGACCTCCTCCTGCGCCTGCTCGTCGGTCTCGGCGACGTGGCCCGGCGAGTGCACGCCGATCGGCAGCACGGGCGTGCCGAGCTCCTCGACGGCGCGGTGGTAGAGGTCCACGTAGGGACGGAACCGCTCGGGCTCGCCGCCGATGATCGCGAGCATGAGCCCCAGCCCGTGCCGCGCGGTCCGCACGACCGACTCGGGCGAGCCGCCGACACCGACCCACGTGCGCAGGCGCCCGCTCTCGGTCTTGGGCCAGACCTCCTGGTCGGCGAGCCCGGCGCGCGTCGTGCCCGACCACGTGACCGGGCCCTCGTCGAGCAGATGGACGAACAGGTCGAGCTTCTCCTCGAACAGCACCTCGTAGTCGGCGAGGTCGTAGCCGAACAGCGGGAACGACTCGATGAACGACCCACGCCCCAGGATGACCTCCGCGCGCCCGCCGGACAGCGCGTCGAGCGTCGAGAACCGCTCGAAGACGCGCACCGGGTCGTCGGAGCTGAGCACGGTCACTGCGGAGCCGAGGCGGATGCGCGACGTCCGCGTCGCGATCCCGGCGAGCACCACCTCGGGCGCGCTGATGGCGAAGTCCGCGCGGTGGTGCTCCCCGACGCCGAAGAAGTCGACGCCGACCTGGTCCGCGAGCTCCGCCTCCTCGACGACGTCGCGGATGGTGCGAGCGCCGCTGAGGAGCACGCCGTCCGCCCCGGCGGTCACGTCGCCGAAGGTGTCGAGCCCGAGCTCGACCGTCGCGGGGTCCGGTGCGGCCGTCGCGCTCTCGGCGGGGATCGGGGAGGTCGTCTCGTCGGTCATGATCTGCTCCTGCGGTCGGGCGACCGTCGGGGGGCCGGTGCTCTCACCGGTGGCGCGGTCGTGCGCGTCTCAACCGTGCCCGGCCCGCGGATCTTCCGCGACCCGTCCGCGGGCGGCCGGCAGGGACGACGACGGCCGCCGCCCCGGGTGGGACGGCGGCCGTCGGTGCCGCGCCGGCGGACCGGCGGGGACGTCAGTACGTCGCGACGTCGCCGCTCGCGACGAGCGCCGCGATGGCGACGATGTAGATGATGAAGCCGATGGCGCCGAGCACGGTGAAGACGATGCTGAGGATGAGGCCCCACTTGGCGAGCTGGTTGTCGAAGCCCGCCTCCTTGCTCTTCTTGCGCGCGATCGCGCTGACGACGATGCCCGCGATCGCGAAGACGAACGCGAGGACGAAGCCGACGATGCCGAGGGTCTTGCCCGGGTCCTCGATCGGGGCCGAGTAGCCGGCGGGGGCCTGCGGAGCGGCGGGGTACTGCTGGGCCATGGTTCTTCTGCTTTCTGGTGGGGCCGACGTGGTCGAGTCCGGACGGGGCGCGGACGGGGTGCCGTCCGCGCGACTGCGGGCCTCATTGTGGGGCATGACGCATGTGCCTGAACAGGGGGAGTTCTCCCCGGTGACCGTGAAAGAAGGACATACCGGACGCAGCAGGCAGATCAACCCGCCGTCGAGTCGCTCGGGGCGTACAGGCGCAGTGCTCCGCGCCGCATGGTGAGACGGACGGTGACCGGCTCGTCGGGCGCGACGTCGTCGAGGGAGAGCGTCTCGCCGTCGTGCGCGAGCACCACGGGCGGCGACCCGGGGTGCCCGTGCTCGGTGTCGGTGTCGGGGGCGCGGTCCGCGGTGACCGCCTCGCCGTCGGGCCCGACGACCGCGCCGCGTGCGGGGAAGCGGAGCTCGAGCGCGGGGACCGACGTCGCGTCGACCACGAGGTGGCCGCGCACCCCGGGCACGCGCCGCGCGACGCGCGTCCCCGTGTCGCCCGCCGCGACCTCGAGGAACGTGCGCAGCCGGCTCGCGCGCCGCTCGGCCTGGGCCGTGCGGACGTCGAGCACGCCGTCGTCGAGGCGGTGCCGCTCGACCGGCGCGAGGCTCTGCGGGTAGTAGCGGTTCACGCCGGCGAACAGCGACCAGTACTCGCCCTCGTGCCCGTCGACCTCCATGCGCACCCGGTGCGCGCGCCGCAGCACGCGCGCCGCCGCGAGGACGGCCGCCGGCCACTTGCCGAGCCGGTGCTCGTGCTTCTCGCGCTCGGTGACGAGCTCCGGGTAGACACCGGCCGAGAAGGTGTTGAGCACGGTGCGGGGCGGTCCGTCGACCCCGTCGACCTCGAGGTCCGCGACGTCGATCGTCACGCCCGAGCCCGTCCGCACCGCCTCGATCGTCGCGCGCATCGACGTGAGGTCGGCCGCGCGCGCGAAGTGGTTGAGGGTGCCGCCGGGGAGCACGGCGAGCGGGAGGTCGTGCGCGCGCGCCGCCGCGGCCGCGGTCGACACCGTGCCGTCACCACCGCTGATGCCGAGCGCGCGGGCGCCGTACGCGACGGCGTCGTCGTACAGACGGCGCAGGTCGTCGCCCTCGGCGAGCACGTGGAGGTCGGCGCGGGGAAGTCCGTCGCGGACCGCCGCGAGCGGGTCCTCCTTGAGCAGCCGGCCCGAGCCCGCCGCCGGGTTGACGACGACGAAGAGGCCCGCGCCGTCGTCGAGCGCGGGGACGTCCGCGGGCGGCCCCGCCGGGACGTCGGGGCGCTGCTCGGCACGGCCGGGGACGAGCACCCGACCCGCGAGCGCGACCCCGACGCCCAGCGCCGCGCCCGCGGCGACGTCCGAGAACCAGTGCGAGCCCGTGTGCAGGCGCGAGTACAGGACGGCCCCGGCGAGCGGCGTGAGCGCCAGCCCGACCGTCGGCCACTCGATGGCGACGCCCGTGACGAACGCGGCGGCCGACGCCGAGTGGCCCGACGGGAACGAGGGCGACGTCGGCGGGTCCGCCACGCGCCGCCACAGGGGAAGGCCGTCGAGCGACGGGCGCACGCCCCCGAACACGGTCTTGCCGACGACGTTCGCGAGGACGCTCGACACGAGCAGCGAGCCGTAGCCGCGCAGGGCGGCATCGCGCCCGCGCCGCCCGGTGGCGGCGATCCCGACCGCGGCCCCGGCCCACAGCACGCTGTGGTCGGCCCACGTCGAGAGCCGCGAGAGCGCGGTGTCGGCCGCGGCCCCCAGCGCGCGGCGGTTCGTCCAGCGGTTCACCGCGCGGTCGAGGCGGGCGACGCCGGGGAGCGCCTCGTGCGGCTTGACGATCCCGGTGACACGAGGCATCTCGCCATCGTAGGAAGGGCGGTCGAGGACCGCGCGGCGACGCCGCCCCGGGACCCCGCCTGGGCCGGGTGGTCTGGCTCAGGCCCCCGCGCGGCTCGTCTCGCCGCGGAGCGTGTCGATGTGCGCCTGCAGGCGCTCCAGCGCGACGGCGACGCCCTCGCCCGCGTCGTGCGCGAGGTTCGTCACGTGGCGGAGCTGGGCGGACGCCGCGTCGAGCGCGACCTGGGCGTCGGCGAGCGCGACGGCGGCGCGACCGTCGGCAGCCTCGTCGTCGTCGGTCGCGCGCTCGAGCGCGGAGCGGGCCTCGTCCGTCGCGGCCTGGACCGACTCGACGGCGTCGAGCACGTCGTTGCGGAGCACGGGGTGCAGGGCGGGGAGCTGGGCGTGCACGCGGTCGAGGTCGTTCCCGATGGTCTCCGTCTGGACCTGCGCGTCGGCGATGAGCTGCTGGACCTCGGCGGCGCTCGCCGTCGAGCACATCGGCAGCATCATGGACAGCGCGAGCAGGCTCGCCGCGGCGAACCGGGCAGACGTGCGCGTGCGCTGCGGCGTCGTGGGCTCGCTCGTCCTCGCTGACATGGCGACAAGTCTCCCGGGCGAACCTGAGAAGCACCAGGGAATCGAGGGCGAATTCATGGAGATTTCGCACACAGCGCACGCAGGAGGCGTGGTCCGGCGGCCCGGACCGGGTTCCGGTCCGCCGGAGCCTACGGTCAGACGCGCGCGAGCCGACGGCGTCGGGCCGCCGCGACGCGCGTCCCGACGAGCCCGTGCCGCGGGCTGAACAGGTAGGCGAGCGCGAACGCCACGCCCAGCGCGACGACGACCGTCCCGCCCGACGCCGTGTCGAGGTAGTAGCTGACGTAGATGCCCACGACCCCGCACACCGCCGCGACGAGCGGCGAGATCCACAGCATCCGCGAGAAGCGGTCGGTGAGGAGGTACGCCGTCGCGCCGGGCGTGATGAGCAGCGCGACGACGAGGACCACGCCGACGGCCTGGAGCGCGACGACGACCGTCAGCGCGAGCAGGCCGAGCAGCAGCGCGCCGAGCCGTCGGGGCGAGAGCCCGATCGCGTGCGCGTGCGTCGGGTCGAACGCGTAGAGCGTGAGGTCGCGCCGCTTGAGCACGACGACCGCGAGCGTCACCGCGCCGAGCGCCAGCACCTGGAGCAGGTCCGCGCGCGACACCCCGAGCAGGTTGCCGAAGAGGATGTGATTGAGGTCCGTCTGGCTCGGCGTCACGGAGATGAGGACGAGCCCGAGCGCGAAGAGCGTCGTGAACACGACCCCGATCGCGGCGTCCTCCTTGACGCGCGACGTGTCGCGCACCGCGCCGATGAGCAGCACCGCGAGCAGCCCGAAGACGAGCGCGCCGAGTGCGAACGGCGCCCCCACCACGTACGCGAGCACGACGCCGGGCAGCACGGCGTGCGAGACGGCGTCGCCCATGAGGGACCAGCCCACGAGCACGAGCCAGCACGACAGCACGCCGCACACGATCCCGGCGGTCACCGTGACGGCGAGCGCGGTGCGCAGGAACTCGAACGACAGGGGCTCGAGGAGGGTGGCGAGGAGGTCGGTCACGGGGCCACCTCCACGCCGAACGCGAGCGCGAGGTTCTCGGGCCGCAGGACCTCCGCGGGCGTCGAGTGCAGCAGGACGCGGCGGTGGAGCAGCACCGCCTCGTCGGCGAGCTCGGGCAGCGCGTGCAGGTCGTGGGTCGAGACGAGGACGGTCGCCCCGCCGGCCGCGAGCTCGCGCAGCAGCGTGGTGATCGTCGCCTCCGTGCGCTTGTCCACGCCGGCGAACGGCTCGTCGAGCAGGAGGATCGTCGCGCCCTGCGCGAGCCCCCGGGCGACGAACGCGCGCTTGCGCTGCCCGCCCGAGAGCGCGCCGATCTGCCGGTCGGCCAGGTCGGTGAGCTCGACGCGCGCGAGCGCGCGCTCGACCGCCTCCCGGTCCGCGGGCCGCGTGCGCCGCGTGAAGCCCTGGTAGCCGTACCGGCCCGTCATGACGACGTCGCGCACGCTCAGCGGGAACGCCCAGTCGACGTCCTCGCTCTGCGGCACGTACCCCACCGCCTGGGCGCGCCGGGCGCGCGCGGGGGGTGCGCCGTCGACCAGGACGGTGCCGCGGTCCGGCCGGACCATGCCCATGACCGCCTTGAACAGCGTCGACTTGCCCGAGCCGTTCATGCCGACGAGCCCGCACACCGTCCCGCGCCCGCTCGACGCCCCGAGCGTGAGCGTCGCGCCGTCGAGCGCGAGGACGTCGCCGTAGTGGACGGTGAGGTCGCGCACGTCGATCGCGGGCGTGCCCGACGGCGCCCGCCCGCCCCCGCTCACGCGTCACCGCCCGCGGTGGTGCCGGTGAGGCCCGCGACGATGGTCTCGGTGTCGTGGCGCAGGAGGTCGAGATAGGTCGGCACGGGGCCGTCGGGCGCGGAGAGGGAGTCGACGTAGAGCGTCCCGCCGAACGCCGCGCCGGACTCGCGCGCGACCTGCTGCATCGCGTCGTCGGAGACGGTGGACTCGCAGAACACGGCCGGGACGTCGTGCTGCTCGACGAACTCGATCGCGCCGACGACCGACTGCGGCGTCGCCTGCTGCTCGGCGTTGACCGCCCACAGGTACTTCTCCGCGAGCCCGGCGTCGCGCGCGAGGTAGGGGAACGCGCCCTCGCAGGTAACGAGTGCGCGGTGGCCCTCGGGCAGCGCGTCGAGCGCCGTCGTGAGCTCGTCGTGCACGGCGGCGAGCTCGGCGGAGTAGGCCGCGGCGTTCGCCGCGTAGTCGTCGGCGTGGGCCGGGTCGAGCTCCGCGAAGGCGTCGGCCATGTTCTGCACGTAGACCTGCGCGTTCACGGGCGACATCCAGGCGTGCGGGTTCTCCTTGCCCTGGTACTCCTCGGCGGTGTCGTCGCCGAGCGCGATGGGCTCGACGCCCTCGCTCACGACGACGTGCGGCACGTCGAGCCCGTCGACGAACCGCCCGAACCACGCCTCGAGCCCCATGCCGTTGTCGAGGATGAGGTCGGCGTCCGCCGCCTTGCGGACGTCGCCGGGCGTCGGCTCGTAGCCGTGGATCTCCGCCCCGACCTTCGTGATCGACTCGACGCGCAGGTGGTCGTCCGCCACGTTCTCCGCCATGTCGGCGAGCACGGTGAACGTCGTGAGCACGACGGGCCGGCCGTCGTCGGGCGGGGTCGCCCCCGCGTCCGTGGCGCTCGAGCAGCCGCTCAGCGTCGCCGCGGCGAGGAGCGCGACGGCTGCGGCAGCGCGGGATGCGGACCTCCGCGTCGAAAAGTTCGGCATACCGAAAAATCTAGTCGGCACGTCGGCCGCACGCAACGCCGCTTCCACCCCGGTCCGCCGAGGTAGAGCCCAGGTCCCGCGAGGTAGAGCCCCGGTCCCGCGAGGTAGAGCCCTGGTTCAGCGAGGGGGAAGACCAGGGCTCTACCTCGCCAGACCACGGCTCTATCTCGGCAGACCGGGGCTCTACCTCGGGGCGGTCGGGCCCGCCGGGCGGGTCGGGGTGGTGCGGGCGCCGAGACGGCGGCTCACCTCGGCGGCGGCGCGCCCGACGGCGGCGGCGAGCTCCGCGCGGCGGGCGGGCGGGGCGTCGTCGGCCCAGAAGGTGAGGGCGATGCCGGCAACGGGGAGCCCGGTGTGGTCGACGGCCGCGTGCGCGACGGACGCGAGGCCCGGGGTGACCTCGCCGTCCTCCTCCGCCCAGCCGCGCCGTCGGACGCCGCGCAGCACCTCGCGCAGGGCGCCGAGGGTCTGCGGCCCGACGCCGGTGCGGTCGGCGAACGCCGCGGCGCCGGGGAAGAGGGCGCGGACCTGGGCCGCAGGCAGGCCGGCGAGGACGGCGCGCCCGCTCGCGGTGAGGTGCGCGGGGAGGCGCACGTCGACGTCGGTCACGAGCGTGGGGCGGCGCGGCGCGCGCTGCTCGACGAGGTAGAGGACCTCGCGCCCGTTGAGGACGGCGAGGTGCGCGCTCTCGCCGGTCGACTCGACGAGGCGCGCGACGACGGGCCGCGCGAGCCGCGCGAGGGGCGCCTGCCGCGCGTACGCCGACCCGAGCGCGAGCGACGCCGTCCCGAGCCCGTAGCGGTGCTCTTCGGGCAGGTGGGTCACGAACCCCTCGTCGACGAGGACGGACAGCAGGTGGTAGACGGTCGAGCGGGGCAGCCCGAGACCCTGCGCGACGGCGGCCGCGGGCGACGGGCCCGCCTGCGCGGCGAGGAACGCGAGCACGCGCACGGCCTGGCGCGCGGCGGGGACGTCGCTCGGCATGGAGGCCACGGTAGGCCCGTGGCACGATCGAGGCGTGACGACGACGCCCGACGACCAGCGCCTGCGCGACCTCGCGCGCCTGCGGCGCGTGCGCGACCGGATCGACCGCGAGTACGCGCAGCCGCTCGACGTCACGGCGCTCGCGGCCGGCGTGCACGTGTCGGCCGGGCACCTGAGCCGTGAGTTCAAGGCGGCGTACGGGGAGTCGGTCTACGCGTACCTCATGACGCGGCGGATCGAGCGCGCGAAGGCGCTGCTGCGTCGCGGCGACCTGAGCGTCACGGACGTGTGCTTCGCGGTGGGGTGCTCGTCCCTGGGGACGTTCAGCACGCGCTTCACCGAGCTCGTCGGCGTGCCGCCGAGCGTGTACCGACGGCGTGCGGCCGAGTCCGACGCCGGGTCCCCGGCTCCCGCGGAGTCGCGGACGGCCGCGGCGGCGGGCACCGCGCACGGCGCTGCACCGGGCGCGCTGTCGGGCACGGCGTCCGCCGCCGACGCGGATGCCGTCCCCGGCGCGGAGCGGCTGGACGGGCTGCCGGCGTGCGTCGCGCGACGCGTCACGCGACCGGTCAGGAATCGAGAAGCGCAGGCCGGGCGGCGGTCCTAGCGTCGTTCTCATGAACCTCACCATCAACTCCAGCTTCCTGCCCCAGACCGACCCCGACGCGTCGCTCGCGTTCTACCGCGACGTGCTCGGCTTCGAGGTCCGCAACGACGTCGGCTACGAGGGGATGCGGTGGATCACCGTGGGCCCCGCCGACCAGCCGGACACCGCGATCGTGCTGCACCCGCCGGCCGCGACCCCGGGCCTCAACGACGACGACAAGCGCGCCCTCCTGGAGATCGTGGCCAAGGGCGCGTACTTCGGCGTCAACCTCGCGACGCCCGACGTCGACGAGACGTTCGCCCGGATCGAGGCCGCGGGGGCAGAGGTCGTGCAGGAGCCGATCGACCAGCCCTACGGCGTGCGCGACTGCGCGTTCCGCGACCCGGCGGGCAACGAGATCCGCATCCAGCAGCGCTCCTGACCTCCGCACCGCCGCGGTCCCGTCCCGCCGCCCTGTCCTGCGCCGCCGTCACGCACGGCGCGATGAGTCCCGACCGCCCGGCCGGTCCTCACCCCGGGACGTCCACGCACCGCACCCAACCTCGCGCCGACCGACCGGCTCTCCGGCAGACTCTCCCCGGGCTGCCGGGAGCGGGCGGTCGGCGCCGTCGACCGGTCGTCCGACCGCGCGACGAGGCTCGACGACGAGGAGACACGCATGAGCACGGCCACGACGACGGGAACCCCGACCTCGGAGCGCCAGGACCCCGACGCGCACGACGTCATCCGGGTCGAGGGGGCGCGGGCGAACAACCTGCAGGACGTGAGCGTCGAGATCCCCAAGCGGCGTCTCACGGTGTTCACGGGCGTCTCCGGGTCGGGCAAGAGCTCGCTCGTGTTCGACACCGTCGCGGCCGAGTCGCAGCGCCTCATCAACGAGACCTACCCGGCGTTCCTCCAGGGCTTCATGCCCACGCTGGACCGCCCCGACGTCGACGTGCTCGAAGGGCTCACGACGGCGATCGTCGTGGACCAGGAGCGGCTGGGCGCCAACCCGCGCTCCACGGTGGGCACGGTGACCGACGCGAACGCGATCCTGCGGGTGCTGTTCAGCCGGTTCGGCGAGCCGCAGGTCGGGCCGCCCACGGCGTTCTCCTTCAACATCCCCGCGCGCAAGGCGAGCGGCATCATGACGTCCGCCACCGGCGAGAAGACGATCGTCCGCAACGCGATCTACCACGGTGGCATGTGCCCGCGGTGCGAGGGCCGCGGGTCCGTCTCCGACCTCGACCTCACGGAGATCTTCGACGACTCGAAGTCCTTGCTCGACGGCGCGATCAAGGTCCCGGGGTACACCGCCGACGGGTGGATGGTGCGCGGGTTCGCCGAGTCGGGGTTCTTCCCGGGCGACCGGCCCATCCGCGAGTTCACCGACCAGCAGATGCAGGACTTCCTCTACAAGGAGCCCACCAAGATCAAGGCGATGGGGATCAACGTCACCTACGAGGGCCTCATCCCCAAGATCCAAAAGTCGATGTTCTCCAAGGATGTCGACTCGCTCCAGCCGCACGTCCGCGCGTTCGTCGAGCGCGCGGCGACGTTCGCGCCGTGCCCCGACTGCGGTGGCACGCGTTTGTCGGAGTCGGCGCGCTCGTCGAAGATCCGCGGGGTCAACATCGCCGACCTGTGCGCGATGCAGATCACCGACCTCGCCGCGTGGATCCGTGACCTGGACGACCCGCACATGGCGCCCGTCGTCAACGCCCTCGGCGAGAACCTCGCGTCGTTCGTCGAGCTCGGGCTGGGTTACCTCAGCCTCGACCGGCCGTCGGGCACGCTCTCGGGCGGCGAGTCGCAGCGCATCAAGATGCTGCGCCACCTCGGGTCGTCGCTCACCGACGTCACCTACGTCTTCGACGAGCCGACCATCGGCCTGCACCCGCACGACATCGACCGCATGAACGGCCTCCTGCTCCAGCTGCGCGACAAGGGCAACACGGTCCTCGTCGTCGAGCACAAGCCGGAGACGATCGTCGTCGCGGACCACGTCGTCGACCTCGGCCCCGGTGCTGGCACGGCGGGCGGCCGGGTGACGTTCGAGGGCACGGTCGAGGGGCTGCGGGCGAGCGATACCGTCACCGGGCGCCACCTCGACGACCGCGCGACGCTCAAGGAGGAGGTGCGCTCGCCGTCGGGCGCGCTGGAGATCCGCGGCGCGGGCGCGCACAACCTGCAGGACGTGGACGTCGACATCCCGCTCGGGGTGCTCGTCGTGCTGACCGGGGTGGCCGGGTCGGGCAAGAGCTCGCTCGTCGAGGGGTCGGTGTCGCGGCGCGAGGGCGTCGTGACGATCGACCAGAGCGCGGTGCGGGGGTCGCGCCGGAGCAACCCCGCGACCTACACGGGCCTGCTGGAGCCGATCCGCAAGGCGTTCGCCAAAGCCAACGGCGTCAAGCCCGCCCTCTTCAGCGCGAACTCCGAGGGCGCGTGCCCCGAGTGCAAGGGCGCGGGCGTCATCTACACCGAGCTCGGCTTCATGGAGACCGTCTCGACCCCGTGCGAGGACTGCGGCGGACGCCGGTTCCAGGCCGCGGTGCTCGACTACACGCTCGGCGGGCTGAACATCGCCGACGTGCTCGACCTCCCGGTCGCGAAGGCGCGCGCGTTCTTCTCGTCCGGCGAGGGGAAGGTGCCGGCCGCCGCGGCGATCCTCGAGCGCCTCGACGACGTCGGTCTCGGGTACGTGAGCCTCGGCCAGCCGCTCACGACGCTGTCCGGCGGCGAGCGCCAGCGCCTCAAGCTCGCGACCCACCTCGGCGACAAGGGCGGCGTGATCGTGCTCGACGAGCCGACGACCGGCCTCCACCTCGCCGACGTGCAGAATCTCCTCGGGCTCCTCGACCGGATCGTCGACGCGGGCAAGTCCGTCATCGTCATCGAGCACCACCAGGCGGTCATGGCGCACGCGGACTGGATCATCGACCTCGGCCCCGGCGCCGGGCACGACGGCGGTCGCGTCGTCTTCGAGGGCACCCCGGCCGACCTCGTGGCGGCGAGGTCCACCCTCACGGCCGAGCACCTAGCGACCTACGTGAACGCCTGACCCGCTGCCACCCCGCCGCCGCCCGACCCTCCCGCCCCCTTCCCACGTCGCCCGGTGCCGAACAGGTGATCGTGGCGCGTCCCGGGCAGCTGACGCGCCACGACCGCCTGCTCGGCTCGCCGGGATGGCCTGGTCGGCGGCGGCGTCGGCGGCGGCGGCGTCGGTAGCTGCGGTAGAGGGCCGGCTTCTGCGGTCGGGGAGGGGACATGGACGGTTGTCTGGGATCCCAGACTGAACCCGTCCCCGCGGGCTCCCGTCATAGCGGGGCGCGGTGTGTCCTGGGGGCATGGCAGCGACGACGCACTCCCCGGCCGTCTCCGACCACGCCCGCGCCGCGCGCGTCGTCGTCGTGGGCGACGGCCCGCTGACGATCGACGACGTGGTCGACGTCGCGCGGCACGGCGCGCGCGTCCGGCTCGCGGACGCGGCGGTCGAGGCGATGGCGGCGAGCCGCGCCGTCGTCGAGGGGCTCGCGGACGACGACCGCCCGCACTACGGCGTCTCGACCGGGTTCGGGGCGCTCGCGCGGCGCCACATCCCGGTCGAGCGGCGCGCGCAGCTCCAGCTGAGCCTCGTGCGGTCGCACGCGGCGGGGTCGGGGCCGGAGGTCGAGCGCGAGGTCGTGCGGGCGCTCCAGCTCCTGCGGCTCGCGACCCTGGCGACCGGGCGCACCGGGGCGCGCCCCGTCGTCGCGCAGACGTACGCCGCGATGCTCGACGCCGGGATCACCCCGGTGGTGCGGGAGTTCGGCTCGCTCGGCTGCTCGGGCGACCTCGCGCCCCTCGCGCACGTGGCGCTCGCCACGCTCGGCGAGGGCGAGGTCCGGGACGCGACGGGAGCCCTCGTACCCGCCGCGGACGCGCTCGCCGCGGCCGGGATCGCGCCGCTCGCTCTGCGCGAGAAGGAGGGCCTCGCGCTCATCAACGGCACCGACGGCATGCTCGGCATGCTCGCCCTCGCTCTGCACGACCTGCGGTCCCTGCTCACGACGGCCGACGTCGCGGCCGCGGCGAGCGTCGAGGCGCTGCTCGGCTCGGACGCGCCGTTCGCGGCCGACCTCGTGGCGATGCGGCCGCACCCCGGCCAGGCGGCGTCGGCGGCGAACCTGCGCGCGCTGCTCGACGGCTCGCCCGTCGTGGCGAGCCACCGCACGCTCGACGCCGACGGCCGGCCCGAGTGCACGCGCGTGCAGGACGCTTACTCGCTGCGGTGCGCGCCCCAGGTGCACGGCGCCGCGCGCGACACGCTCGACCACGCGACCGCCGTCGCGCGCCGGGAGCTCGCGGCGGCGATCGACAACCCGGTCGTCACGGTGGACGGGCGCGTCGAGTCGAACGGCAACTTCCACGGGGCCCCGGTCGCGTACGTGCTCGACTTCCTCGCGATCGCGGCGGCCGACGTCGCGAGCATGAGCGAGCGCCGCACGGACCGGTTCCTCGACAAGGCCCGCAACGAGGGCCTGCCGCCGTTCCTCGCCGACGACCCGGGCGTCGACTCCGGCCTGATGATCGCGCAGTACACGGCGGCGGGGATCGTCTCGGAGCTCAAGCGGCTCGCGGTGCCGTCGAGCGTCGACTCGATCCCGTCGTCGGCCATGCAGGAGGACCACGTGTCCATGGGCTGGGCCGGGGCGCGCAAGCTCCGCCGTGCCGTCGACGGGCTGGGCCGCGTCCTCGCGATCGAGCTGCTCGCCGCGACGCGCGCCCTCGACCTCCGCTGCGACGCCGGGTCCCTGCACCCCGCGCGGGGGACCGGCGCCGTCCGCGACCTCGTGCGCACGGCCGCCGCGGGACCCGGACCGGACCGCTACCTCGCGCCCGAGATCGAGGCCGTGACCCACCTCGTCGCGACGGGTGCCGTGACCGCGGCGGCGAGCGCCGCCGTCGGGCACCTGGCCTGAGACCCACCCGACCCGAAGGAGCGAGACGACCATGGCCCACGAGCCGACCCACCGCCTCGGCACGCCCGTCCCCGTCCGCGCCCCGCGCGGCACGACCCTCACCGCGCGGTCGTGGCAGACCGAGGCGCCGCTGCGGATGCTCATGAACAACCTCGACCCCGAGGTCGCGGAGCGGCCCGACGACCTCGTCGTCTACGGCGGCACCGGCCGGGCGGCACGCGACTGGCCGAGCTACCACGCGATCGTCCGCACGCTCACGACGCTCGCGGACGACGAGACGCTCCTCGTGCAGTCGGGCAAGCCGGTCGGGGTGCTGCGGACGCACGAGTGGGCGCCGCGCGTGCTGCTCGCGAACTCGAACCTCGTGGGGGACTGGGCGACGTGGCCCGAGTTCCGCCGGCTCGAGGCGACGGGCCTGACGATGTACGGGCAGATGACGGCGGGGTCGTGGATCTACATCGGCGCGCAGGGCATCCTCCAGGGCACGTACGAGACGCTCGCCGCGGTCGCCGCGAAGCGATTCGGGGGCTCGCTCGCCGGCACGCTCACCCTCACCGGCGGGTGCGGCGGGATGGGCGGCGCGCAGCCGCTCGCGGTGACGCTCAACGGCGGCGCGTGCCTCGTGGTCGACGTCGACCGGTCGCGCCTCGACCGGCGCGTGCGCGAGCGGTACCTCGACGTCGTCGCCGACGACCTCGACGCCGCGGTCCGGCTCGTCGAGGACGCGCGGCGCGAGCGCCGGGCGCTGTCGGTGGGGGTCGAGGGGAACAGCGCGACGGTCGTGCCGGAGCTGCTGCGACGCGGGGTCGAGGTCGACGTCGTCACGGACCAGACGTCGGCGCACGACCCGTTGTCGTACCTGCCGGTCGGGGTGGACCTCGCGGACTGGGCCGACTACGCCGCCGCGAAGCCCGACGAGCTCACCGACCGCGCGCGCGAGTCCATGGCCCGGCACGTGGAGGGCATGGTCGGGTTCCTCGACGCGGGCGCCGAGGTGTTCGACTACGGCAACTCGATCCGCGACGAGGCGCGTCGCGGCGGCTACGACCGCGCGTTCGACTTCCCGGGGTTCGTGCCCGCGTACATCCGGCCGCTGTTCGCGCAGGGCAAGGGCCCGTTCCGGTGGGCCGCGCTCTCGGGCGACCCGCGCGACATCGCCGCGACCGACGCCGCCGTGCTCGACCTGTTCGACGACGACCACCTCCACCGCTGGATCCGCGCCGCCCAGGAGCGCGTCGCGTTCCAGGGCCTGCCCGCGCGCATCTGCTGGCTCGGGCACGGCGAGCGCGACCGCGCGGGCCTCGCGTTCAACGACCTCGTCGCCTCGGGCGTGGTGCGCGCTCCGGTCGTCATCGGCCGCGACCATCTCGACGCCGGGTCGGTCGCGTCCCCGTACCGCGAGACGGAGGCCATGGCCGACGGCTCCGACGCGATCGCCGACTGGCCGCTGCTCAACGCGCTCACGGCCGCGTCGTCGGGCGCGACGTGGGTCTCGATCCACCAGGGCGGCGGCGTCGGCATGGGCCGCTCGATCCACGCGGGCCAGGTGTCCGTCGCCGACGGCACGCCGCTCGCCGCGGCCAAGCTCGCGCGCGTGCTCTCGAACGACCCGGGCCTCGGGGTGCTGCGCCACGTCGACGCCGGGTACGACGACGCGGTCGTCGCCGCCGAGCGCGGCGGGCTCCGCGTCCCCGCGCGGGAGACGCCGTGACGGGTCGCCGCGCGGCGGGCACGTCCTCGGTGCCCGGGTCGACCCTCGTCACCGGCATCGGGGAGCTGACGACCAACGCCCCGGGCGGTCCCGGCACGCGCGACGGCGACCCGACCGGCCTGGTGACGGACGCCGTCGTGCTGCTCGACGGCGGCCGGGTCGCCTGGGCGGGCCCGGCCCGGGAGGCGCGGGACGCCGTCGGGCACGCGCTGGACGGACGGGAGCCGGACGTGACCGTCGACGCGGGCGGGCGCGCGGTGCTCCCCGGGTTCGTCGACTCGCACACCCACCTCGTGTTCGCGGGCGACCGCGCCGCCGAGTTCGAGGCGCGCATGGCCGGGCGCCCGTACGAGGCGGGCGGCATCCGGTCGACCGTCGCCGCGACGCGCGCCGCGTCCGACGACGTGCTCCGCGCCGGGCTGGCCCGGCACCTCGACGAGGCGGCCCGCCAGGGCACGACCACGGTCGAGGTGAAGAGCGGCTACGGCCTCACCGTCGCGGACGAGGAGCGGTCCGTGCGGCTCGCGCGCGAGGTGACGCCCGAGGTGACGTTCCTCGGGGCGCACGTCGTGCCGGTGGAGTACGCGGGCCGGGCCGACGCGTACGTCGACCTCGTGTGCGGGGAGATGCTCGCCGCGTGCGCGCCGCACGCCCGGTGGGTCGACGTGTTCTGCGAGACCGGCGCGTTCACGCCCGAGCAGTCGCGCCGCGTGCTCGTGGCCGGGGCCGCCACCGGGCTCGGCGTGCGCGTGCACGCTGGCCAGCTCGGCCCGGGGGAGGGGGTGCGCCTCGCCGTCGGGCTGGGCGCCGCCGCTGTGGACCACTGCACGTACCTCACCGACGACGACGTCGCGGCGCTCGCCGGCTCGTGGACCGACAGCGGGACGCGGCCGAACGGGACGTCGCGAGCCGTCGCCGGGACCGTCGCGACGTCGGGAGCGGGCGCCGGGACCGTCGCGACCCTTCTCCCCGGCGTCGAGTTCTCGACGCGCCAGCCCTACCCCGACGCGCGACGCCTCCTCGACGCGGGCGCCGTCGTCGCGCTCGCGAGCGACTGCAACCCCGGGTCGAGCTACACGTCGTCGATGCCGCTGTGCGTGGCGCTCGCGGTCCGCGAGATGCGGATGACCGTCGCCGAGGCCGTGTGGTCCGCCACCGCGGGCGGCGCGCTCGCGCTGCGGCGGGACGACGTCGGCCACCTCGCCCCCGGCGCCCGGGCCGACGTCGTGCTGCTCGACGCCCCGAGCCGCACCCACCTCGCCTACCGCCCGGGCGTCCCCCTGGTCGCGAAGACGTGGAAATCCGGCCACCCCCACCCCTGACCCACCCCCCTGACCCACCCGGCGTCGAACAGGTGGTCCTGGTGCGTCCGGGTCGCGTGTCGTGCCAGGACCACCTGGTGGGCCGGCCGGCACCGCCTGTTCGGCGGAGGCGCCTACGTCCGCAGCGGCTCCGCGGTCGGCGGGTGGAGGGAGAGGCCGGCCGCGAGCTCCAGGACGCAGAGGGCGGCGAGGCGGACCGTGCGGCCGTCGGGGGCGTCGGCCGTCGCGTCGACCTCGACGACGTCGGCGGAGCGGAGCCGGCCGTCGAGCGCCGCGGCCCGGACGAGGGCGCGCAGCTCCCACGCCGCGATCCCGCCGGGGGCGCTCGCGGGGCAGCCCGGGGCGACGGAGCGGTCGCACACGTCGACGTCCACGTCGAGGTGCACCGGCCCGCCCGCGGCGCCCGCGACCTCCATGGCCGCACGCATCACCTCCTCGGGCCCGCGCCGGCGCAGCTCGTCGACGTGCACGACGGTGATCCCCAGCTCGACGGCGCGGCGCGCGTACTCGGCGGAGTTCGCGAAGTCCGCGATGCCGACCTGCACGACCCGCCGCGGGTCGAGCCCCGCCTCGATGAGCCGTCGCACCGGCGACCCGTTGGACACGCCGTCGCGCAGGTCGTGGTGGGCGTCGAGCGTGACGAGGCCCGCGGTGGCGAGGTCGTCGCCCCACGCGCCGAGCGCGGTCGCGACGGTCACGGAGTTGTCGCCGCCCAGCGCGACGAGCAGCCGTGCGCGCTCCAGCGCGGTCCGGACCGCCGCGCGCGTCCGGGCCTCGCCCTCCGCGCCGTCGGGCTCGTCGACGTCGCCGAGGTCGGCGAACGTGAGCTCGGCGAGGTCGACGGGATCGGCCCGCTCTCCGAGGCCTCGGGCACCGACGCCGGCGACGGGTCGCACGCGGGCGGAGGGGCCGCCGTCGGGCAGGGGGCGGTCGGGGACGAGCGCGGGGCTGTACCGGCGCAGCGCGGCGCGCACCGCGTTGGGTGTCGCGTGGGCGCCGGTCGGCGAGAGCGACGTGCGCCAGGCCGGGACGCCGAGCAGCGCGACGTCGACGGCGTCGCCCGTCGGCCCGGGCCAGTCGCCCGCCCGGGGCCACGAGGGGTCGTGCGGGAGGGCCTGCGCGTCGTCGCTCACGGTCTCGACGCTAGCGGCCCGACGGCGGCCCCGCCCTGCGCGGACGGCACCCTAGTCGCGCGCCGCGTGCACGACGGCGACGGGGTGCGTCGCGTGGTGCAGCACCTCCTGGCTCACGGAGCCGAGGAGCATGCCGCGCAGGTCGCCGCGGCCGCGCGACCCGACGACGGTCAGCGCGGCCCCCGCCGCGGCCTCCCGGAGGGCGACGGACGGCTCGCGGTCGACGACGAACGTCTCGACGAGGACGTCGTCGTGCTCCGCGGTGCGCACGCGCGCGAGCGCGGCCTCCACGGTGCGCGACGCCTCGGCGCGCGCGTCCCGCTCGGCGGCGGTGTAGAACGCGGGGTTCTCCTCCCACAGCGGCCCGGCGGGCAGGCGCCAGGCGCACACCGCGACGACGCGGGAGCGCGTGCGCGCGGCCTCGTCGAGCGCGAACCGGAGCGCGGCGTCGCCGTGCACGGACCCGTCGACGCCGACCACGACGTCGGTCGTGCGCTCCACGTGGTCCACGGACGGCGGCACCACGACGACCGGCACCGGCGCGCGGGCGGCCAGCCGGGTCCCCACGGACCCGAAGAACATCGACCCGACGGACCCGAGCCCGCGCGACCCCACGACGACGAGGTCCGCGTCCTTGGCCTCGTCGAGCAGCGCCTCCGAGGGCGGGCCGGAGCGCAGCAGCGTCCGCACGGGCACCGACGCGTCCACGCGTGCGGCGCGCTCGGCGGCGGCCGAGAGGATGGGGCCGGCGATCTCGCCGAGCTCCTCGACGCTCGGGTAGTACGCGCCGCCGACGAACGGCGTCGCGACGACGGGCACGTACGCGACGTGCAGCACGCGCAGCTCCGCGCCCCGACGTGCCGCCTCGTGCACCGCCCAGTCCAGGGCCTTGCCGCTCGTCGTGCTGCCGTCCACACCGACCAGCACGACCTGCTGCGTCGATCCGCTCACCATGACCACCTCGGTCCTGTCGTCCCCTTCGTGGCGGTCGTCCCGCCACCTGCCACACCTCCTGGATACCGCGCGCGGGCGGTCCGCCGCACCCGGCGACCGCCCCCGACGCGCGGGACGCTCGGCACGACCCACCGGGACGAAGGTCCCGCACCCGCGGCGCCACGGGCGGGCGCGCGCGAGAATCCCCCTCCGACCGGCTACGTTGAGGGCATGGGCTCTCCCCACCCGATCCGCGTGTTCCTGCTCGACGACCACGAGGTGGTCCGCCGCGGCGTCGCCGCTCTGCTCGAGGCCGCCGGTGACATCACCGTCGTCGGCGAGGCCGGCACCGCCGCCTCCGCGCTCGCCCGCATCAAGGCGACGCGTCCCGACGTCGCGATCCTCGACGTGCGCCTGCCCGACGGCTCGGGCGTCGAGGTGTGCCGCGAGGTGCGCTCCGAGCTGCCCGAGGTCGGCTGCCTCATGCTCACGTCCTTCGCCGACGACGAGGCGCTGTTCCAGGCCGTCCTCGCCGGGGCGTCGGGGTACGTCCTCAAGCAGATCCACGGGTCCGACCTCGTCGGCGCGGTCCGCACGGTCGCGGCGGGCGGGTCGCTGCTCGACCCGGCGAGCACCGCGCGCGTGCTGGAGCGCCTGCGGCACGCCGCGGACGAGACGCCGGACCGCCTCGAGGGCCTGTCCCAGCAGGAGCGCCAGATCGTCGCGCTCATCGGCGAGGGCCTGACGAACCGCGAGATCGGCAAGCGCCTCTACCTCGCGGAGAAGACGGTCAAGAACTACGTCTCCCACGTCCTCGCGACGCTCGGCCTGCAGCGCCGCACCCAGGTCGCGGTCCTCGCGACCGAGATGCGCCAGGAGGAGGCGTCCCGCCAGGGCGCCCCGGGCGCGGGCGGTCCCACCGGGGACCGGCAGCACGGTGGCCCGGCGCAGCGTCCCTGACGGCGGGCCCGACCCGCAGGGCGGGACGGGGCCCGAGGGCTCGCCCGCGCACGGTCCGGGGACCGACGCCCACGGACCGGGCGACCGCGCGGCGTCGGGACCTTCGGCACTCCCGGATCTGACACCGCGGCGCGACGATGTGGAGATGGACACAGTCGAGCGGACCGGGACAGGGGCACCGGTGGGGAGCGGGGGGCTCGCGACGGCCGAGCGCCCGCGCGCCTCGGCAGGGCTCGCGGAGCTCACGCCGGAGGAGAGCTACGCGCTCCTCGCGACCGTCCCCGTGGGCAGGATCGTCTACACCGACCACGCGCTGCCGGCGATCCAGCCGGTGAACTTCGTGCTCGACGGCCCGGACGTCGTGTTCCGGACCGCGGAGGGCTCGAAGCTCGCGGTGGCCGCCAGCCGCGCCGTCGTGGCGTTCGAGGTCGACTCGTTCGACGCCGACGCCCGCTCCGGGTGGTCCGTCGTGCTCGTCGGCCGCACGTTCGAGGTCACGGAGCCGGTGGAGCGCGCGCGGCTGCTCGCGCTGCCGCTCGTGACCTTCGTGCCCGGCGCGCGCGACCGCGTCATCAAGGTCGTGCCGCGCATCGTTACGGGGCGGCGGATACTGCGCTGACGCCGGGTGCGCGCACTACGCTCGCTGGGTGACCCCGACGACGACCGAGGTGCGCACCGCGACGCCCGCGGACTGGCCGGGCATCTGGCGGGCGCTCAAGCCCGTGTTCCGCGCGGGGGAGACGTACACGTATCCGCGCGACATCACCGAGGCCGACGCTCGGGCCGCGTGGCTCGACGCCCCAGGGGCGCGCGTCCTCGTGGCCGTCCCGGCGGAGGACGGCGCCCGCGGCACCGTGCTCGGCACGGCGAAGTACCTGCCCAACCACCCCGGTGCCGGGGCGCACGTCGCGAACGCGAGCTTCGTCGTCGGGCCCGTCGGCGCCGGGCGTGGCGTCGGCCGGGCGCTCGCGCGCGCCGTGCTCGACGGTGCGCGCGCCGACGGCTACCGGGCGATGCAGTTCAACGCGGTCGTGGAGACGAACGAGCGGGCAGTCCGGCTCTGGGAGTCGCTGGGGTTCACGATCCTCGCGACCGTCCCCGAGGCGTTCGACCACCCGGTGCACGGGCTCGTCGGCCTGCACGTCATGCACCGGACGCTCTGAGCACCCGGCCCGGCGGGCCGCGCGACGGGCGCGTCAGCCGAGCGGCACCCACCACTCGAGGCGCGTGCCGCCGTCGGGCCGGGCGGTCGCGGTGCTGGACCCGCCGAGCGCGGCGGCGCGCGCCTGCATGTTCCGCAGGCCGGAGCGCCGGCCGCCGGGCTGGATGCCCACGCCGTCGTCGGTGACCGTGAGGCGCGCCTCGTGCGCGGTCACGGCCAGGTGCACGACGACGCGGCTCGCCTGCGCGTGCCGGGCCACGTTGGTCAGGGCCTCGCCGAGCACGACGACGAGCTGGTCCGCGACCTCGGCCGGCAGGCTCGGGCCGCCGTCGGTGACGCCCGCGCCCGACCCCTCGGCCGCCACCTCGACGTCGACCTCGGGCGCGAACCCGAGCACGGTCGTCGCGGCCTCGGCCTGCGCGCGGAACCGGTCCTCGATCGAGGGCGCGTCCGGGTCCGTGGCCGTGTGCAGCGCGAAGATCGTGGACCGGATCTGCCGGATCGTCTCGTCGAGGTCGGAGACGGTCTCCTCGATGCGCGTGCGCGCGTTCGGGTCGCTGACGAGCGGCTGCACGCTCATGAGCGTCATGGCCGACGCGAAGAGGCGCTGGATGACGACGTCGTGCAGGTCGCGCGCGATCCGGTCGCGGTCCTCCAGGACGCCGACCTGCTTCGCCCGGCCGTAGAGCCGCGCGTTCTCGATGGCGACGCCCGCGGCGGCGGCGAGCGCGACCACGGCCGCCTCGTCCTCCGCGGTGAACTCCTCGCACCCGCCCCCGGGGACCTGCTTGTCGGTGAGGTAGAGGTTGCCGAACACCGTGTCGCGCACCCGCACCGGCACGCCGAGGAACGTGTGCATGGGCGGGTGGCCCTCGGGGAAGCCGGCCGAGCGCACGTCGTCGGCGATCTCCGGGACGCGGATGGGCGCCGGGTGGTCGATGAGCTCGCCCAGCAGACCCTCGCCGTGCGGCCAGTGGTCGATCTCGGCGACCTCGTCGTCCGAGAGGCCCAGGGGGATGAACTGCGCGAGGCGCTCGCGCCCCGAGGCGTCGAGCACCCCGAGCGCGCCGTACCGGGCGCCCGTGAGCTCCATCGCCGCGTCGACGATGCGCCGCAGCACCTGCGGCAGGTCGAGGTCGCTCGTCACCGCCACGACGGCGTCCAGCACGCGTTGCCCGGCGCTGGCCGGCAGGTCGGTCGTTCCGCTCACCCGATGCAGTCTCCCAGACCCCGGCGGTCGGGCGGCACCCGTCTCGCCCGGGGTGTGACGTGGGCGACACCGCCGCGCTATCGTGCGTCCACATCTCGGGACGTCCGACGCCGTCCTGCCGCCGGCCGCACGTCGCCGTCGTGCAGGTCCCGGACCACCGGGCCGTCGACGCAGGGGGCCGAAGGGACGCGGTGCCGCATGCCGACCACCGACCAGGGCGCGGACGTCGCCCCGCACTCCGGGGCGCCCGCCGAGGCCGCGGCGAGCGCCCTCGCGGACCTGCGGTCCGCCGTCGGGCACCTGCACCCCGACGACCCGGCCGAGCTCGTCGCGATCGCCGACGACCTGCGCGCGCTCGGCAGCCCGGCCGCCGCGGTCCCGTTCTACGAGGCGGCCGTCGAGCAGGGCGTGCCCGGGGCCGTGTACCGGCTGGGCGTCGCGCACCACGAGGCGGGCGACGCCGCGGAGGCGTTCCGCTGCTTCGAGCTCGCCGGTCTGGCGGGCGACGCGCTGGGGGCGTTCATGGCCGCGCAGGTCGCGGCGGAGCGCGGCGACCTGCACGCGGCCCGCCGCTGGTACGAGCTCGCGCAGGGTGTCGAGGGCGCGGCCGTGCGGCTCGCGCAGGTGCTCGCCGAGCTGGGGGAGCGCGACGCGGCCGACGACGTCCTCGCGGCGACGTCGGGCGAGAGCTGGGAGGCGGCGGTCGAGCTCGTGCGCAGCGGCGCGCTCGCCCCGGACGCCGCCGTCGCGCTGCTCGAGGGGTGGGCCGGGACGGGCGAGGCGCGCGTCGCGGCGACCCTCGCGGACCTCTACGTGCGCGCGGGCCGCGGGCCGGACGCCGAGGACCTGCTCGAGCAGGCGGCGCTCGCCGGCGAGCCGACGGCGCGCACGAGCCTCGGGGTGCTCCGCCTCCGGGCGGGCCGCGTCGCCGAGGCGATGGCCCTGTGGCACGAGGCGGCCGCCCAGGGCGATCCCCAGGCGGCGGAGCTGCTGGCCCGCTTCGGCTGACGCCGGGGTCGCACCGGACCGGGCGGCCGCGGGCCGGGCACGCAGAAAGGCGCCCGGCGGGCGACCGGCTCCGTCGAGCTGTCGGTCGCCCTGCCGGGCGCGGAGGGCGGGACGTGCGGGTGGTCTCCCCACCGCCCGCACGCCCCTCTTCCCCCGGGAGCGACTCCCTGCAGCGACGGCCTCAGATCGTCGCGCGGTATCGGTCGCCCCGTGGCCCGCCGCACACGGCGGGCGGTCGAACCGTCAGACCAGCCAGGCGTTGCGCTGGACGAACGGGATCCTCTTCCACGTCTTGCCGAGCCCGAGCACGCTGCCCGCCCCGAGGAGCGTGAGAGCGATGATCGTGAGCGACATCGTGATGTGGTCGTCGATGATCGGGTTGGTCACGAGCGGGAGCTCGGCCAGGTACATGAGCAGGAGCAGGAGCGTGCCGCTCACCGCGGCGATCCGCATCCCGATGCCCAGGATCAGGGCGAGCCCGATGCCGAGCAGGCCGACCATGAAGAGCACGTCGATGAACGCGTTCCCCGCGAGGCCGCTGAAGAAGCCCGAGAACGTGCCCTCGAGGTTCGACAGGAAGCCGGTGGTCGGGCTGTTCCCGTTGAGCCACGACCGCTCGGCGGGGGTGGCGAACCCGAGCCCGAACGTCTTGTCGAGGAAGGCCCAGAGGAAGTAGAACCCGATCGTGATCCGCAGGACGCCGAGGACCACCTGGGTGGGCCGCGTGGCGCGCTCCGCGAGGCTGAGGGTCTCCGGCTCGGTGCCTTCGACCGTAGGGAGCGGCGCGTTGGCGTTCCGCTCGATCGTCCCCTTCATCACTGTCCCCTCTCATCGACCCGTCCGGTGCGGTCGGGCTCCTGAGACCAAGCAAACCCCTGTGAAGGAAGGGTGGACGTCAGGCAAAAGTCGCCGGGCCCGGGGACCTAGGTCCCCGGCGCGGACGAGGGTCCGGCGATACCGGGCACGGGCCGATCGCGCGCGGCCCGTGCGGTCAGGAGCCCGACGCGTCCTCGAGGTCCGCGCGGAGCTCGTCGACCCGGGTGCGCAGGCTCTCGATCGCGTCGCGCACCGCGGCGTCGGCACCGGAGAGGGAGCCCGCGACGTCGCCCAGCTCGGTGGACGCGTCCTCGAGCGCGGCCTCGGCGTCGGCCAGGCGCTGCTCGGCCTGGGCGCGCGTCTCGTCCGTGGCGGACGCCGCCTCGTCCGCCGCGGCGCGGGCCTCGTCGGCGGCCTCCTGCGCGGACGCGACGGCCTCCTCGGCGCGGGTGCGCGTGTCGTCCGGGAGGGTGCCCAGGTCGTCCGTGAGCGACCGGACGTCCTCGCCGATCGTCTCGACCTGCGCGCCCGCGTCGTCGAGGAACTGCTGGACCTGGTCGCCTGTCAGGGTGAATTCCGGCACGCTCACCGAGCCGTCCTCGGCGCACCCGCCCAGCGCGACGGTCGCGGCGACGGCTGCCCCGAGCGCGAGGGCGCGGGACGTTGACCTGCGGTGACGTGTCGGTGAACTCATGGGGCGATTGTCCACCGCGAACATGAGACCGGGGTGAGAGCCTCGTGGAGGCGGTGTACGGTAGGCGGACGAGGGCACTGTGGCGTGCAGCACACCGATCGTGTGCGCGCGCAGCCGTGACGTCGGGCGCGACGACGCGCACATCCGGCGTGCGGGACCGCAGGCCCGTGGCAGGGCACGAAGCACGGGAGTGAGCGGTGAGCACCACGGCGGAGCACGAGGGCGCGGACGACGCGCCCGTGACGCTCGAGCCCGCGCCCGCCGCCGCCGCGGTGGGCCCGGAGTCGTTCGGACGGCGCGCGCGGGCCGTGTCGCACGTCCTCATCTCGTCGGCGCTCGCCATCACGCTCGCCGCGGCCCTCGCCGGCAGCGCCCAACCCCGCCCGGGCGCGTCGTTCTTCGCGCAGGAGGCGACCACGGCGACCCAGGTCGCGGCGCTATCGAGCACGCTCGGGGCCGGCCTCGACGAGGGCCAGCAGCTCGACGGCGCCATCGAGGTCCTCGCGACGGCCAACGCGCTCGACGACGGCCACGTCTCCCCGCCCGTCGAGCAGGCCCGCGCCGAGCTCGGCATGCTCCTGGCCACCTACCTCGCGCAGCAGGACGCGGCCCGCCGCGTCCCCGCGCCCCTCGTGCCCGCCGGCGACCTCGACCTGGACGAGTCGCTCGACGGCGCGCAGGTCCCCGAGCTGCCGGAGCCGCTCGGCCCGGGTACGGGCGCAGGCGCCGGCGCTGGTGACGACGACACCACGACGGGCACGGACGGCGAGACCGCGGACCCCGCGACCGACCGCCCGGCGCAGCAGCCCGCGACGGTCGACGCCGCCGGGGACGCGGCGGCGGATGCGGTCCGCACCGCGGCGACGCCCACCGCGCCCTCGCCGAGCCCGACGAGCAGCCCGTCCCCCGGCGCGTCCACCGACCCCTCGCCGAGCGTCACCCCGAGCCCCGGCGGCGCGCCGAGCCCGGCGCCCGGCACGAGCACGCCCCTGGACCCGTCCGCCCCCGGCGGCACGGGATCCCCGGGAGGCCCGGGGTCCCCGGGCGACCGGACGCTGCCCGAGGACGAGGTGCCCGCGCCCGACGGGGTGGCACCCGGCGAGATCGACGGTTCCCAGGACCCGGCCGACGGCTCGGCTGACAGCGGTGACGGCGACCACGCCGAGGGCGACGACCACGTGCACGGCGACGTGACGCTGGAGGACGTCCTCGCCTCCGCGACGACGCTCGCCGAGCTGCTCGGCACCGACCTCGTGCCGGTCGGGGTCGTCCCGGCCGCCGGGGCGACGGCGCTCGCGGGCACGACCCTCGCGGAGCGGCTCGCCGAGGTCGTCGAGCGGTACGCGGGCTCGACGGCGCAGTACCAGAACGGCCGCATCCCGCCCGAGGCGCTGTGCGCGCTCGACTTCGCGCCGGGCAAGACCCTGCGCTGCGACGCCGCGGAGCAGCTCGAGGCCCTCGCCGCCGAGTTCGAGAAGGAGTTCGGGTACGCGCTGAAGATCACCGACGCGTACCGCCCGTACGACGAGCAGGTGCGCCTCAAGGCGGTCAAGCCCTACCTCGCGGCCGTGCCCGGCACGTCGCAGCACGGGTGGGGGCTCGCGATCGACGTCGGCGGGAACGTGCCGTCGGGGACGTCGCTCGAGTACGTCTGGCTCCGCACGCACGGCCCGGACTACGGCTGGGACAACCCCGCGTGGGCGCGGCCCAACGGCTCCAAGCCGGAGCCGTGGCACTTCGAGTTCTTCGCGGCAGGCAAGATGCCGACGCGGTACACGCCTGCCGAGAGCAGCGCGCCGTCCACGCCGCAGAAGCCGGCGGGGCCGAGCGCGCCCGCGCCGAAGCCGACGACCCCGCCCGCGCCGCAGCCCCCGGCACCGACGCCCACGCCGACGCCGACGCCGACGGAACCTCCGCCGACGAAGCCCACGGACCCGCCGCCGCCCACGACCGTCGCCGTCCCGGCGAACCTCGTCGGCAATCAGCAGGCCGCCGTGGAGGCAGCGCTCCAGGGCGCCGGGCTGAAGGTCAGCGTCACGACGAAGGTCGACGAGGCCGCGCCCGGGACCGTGCTGTCCGTCGCGCCGGGCTCCGGCACCCAGGTCGCACCGGGAAGCACGGTCGCGATCGTCGTCTCGTCCGGGCCGCCGCCCGAGCCCGAGCCCGAGCCGTCACCCGAGCCGACGGACCCGGCACCCGAGCCCACGGTCGCGCCGACCCAGGCCCCGACGGCCCCCGGGACGGAGCCGACCACCCCCTGAGCCGAGGGGCGTCGTCGGGCCTCGGTGGAACCGTGGGCGCGCCCGGCGCGAGGGCAGCGCCGGGAAAATGCCGTGCGTCTCCTGTGCCGACGGCGTAGCGTCGGGCGCGATGTGATCCTCACCCGCCCCGGCCGCTCCGTCCCGTCGAGCCCGTCGCCGTGGCCCCCGCCGCCCTCCGCGGCGTGCGCGCGCCACCCGGGCACCTGGTAGGTGATCACCCATGGCACGTCCCACCCCTGTCCTGCGCGCGACCGACGTCCGCGTGTCCTTCGCGGGCCGCGCGGTCCTGCGCGGCGTCGACCTCGCCGTCGACCCCGGCCATCGCACGGGTCTCGTCGGCGAGAACGGCGTCGGCAAGTCCACGCTCCTGCGGGTGCTCGCGGGCACGCTCGCGCCCGACGACGGCACGGTGAGCCGGCCCGCGGACCTCGGGTTCCTGCACCAGGAGTTCCCGTACCCGTCGACGACGACGGTCCGCGCGGTCGTCGACGACGCGCTCGCGCGCGTGCGCGGGATCGAGCGCGAGCTCGAGGAGGCGGCGCTCGCCCTCGCCGGCGACCCGGGCGGCGACCCCGTCCCCGGTGCCGAGGAGGCGTACGCGCGCGCCCTTGCGCGCGCCGAGCTCGCCGACGTCTGGGACGCCGACGCGCGGGCCGCGCGCACGCTCGCGGGTCTCGGGCTCGACGTCGAGGGGGTCGCCGGCCGCGAGGTCGGGTCGCTGTCCGGGGGCCAGCGCACGCGGCTCGGCCTCGCCGCGCTGCTCGTGCGCCAGCCCGGCGCGATGCTGCTCGACGAGCCGACGAACCATCTCGACGACGCCGCGGCGGAGTTCCTCGCCGCGGCGCTGCGCGCGCTCCCGGGCGCCGTGGTGCTCGCGAGCCACGACCGCGTGTTCCTCGACGAGGTGTGCACCGAGATCCTCGACCTCGACCCGGTCGCGGAGCCGCTCCGCGGCGCGGGCGGCGGAGACGCGGCGCGCGGCGGGGGAGCGGGGACCCTCTACGGCGGCACGTACGGCGACTACCTCGAGGCCAAGCGCGTCGAGCGCGAGCGCTGGGAGCAGCGCTTCGAGGCGGAGCAGGCCGAGCTCGCGGAGCTGCGGCGCGGCGTCGCGGTGACGGCCCGGGACGTCGCGAAGAACCGTGAGCGGGGCAACCAGGCGAAGATCCTCTACGACTTCAAGGGCGAGCGCGTGCAGGGCCAGGTCGCGCGGCGCGTGCGCAACGCGCAGCAGCGGCTCGACGCGCTCGAGCGCGACCAGGTGCGCAAGCCGCCCCCGCCCCTGCGCTTCGCCCCGCCGAGCGGGGGGACCCGCCTCGCGCCGGGCGGTGGCGACGTGGTCGCGTGGGCGCGGGGCGTCGTCGTGCACCGGCCGGGGCGCGGAGGGCCCGGGGCCGCCCCGGGCGAGCGGCCGGACCGGCTCGACATGGCGGCGTCGGGCGTCCCGTCGATCGAGGTCGCCCGGGGGAGCCGGCTGCTCGTCACCGGCGCCAACGGCGCCGGGAAGTCCACGCTGCTGCACGTGCTCGCGGGCGACCTGGTGCCCGACGCCGGCACCGTGGGCCGGGCGCGCGGGGTCCGGGTGGGGCTGCTCGAGCAGGACGTGCACCTGCACGACGACGACCGCACCCCGCGCGAGCTGCTCGCCCTCGCGCAGGGCGTGGACGCGGCGGACGCGCGCGACGCGGCCGTGGACGCGCACGGCCTCCTCGCGCCGCGCGACCTGGGCCGACGGCTCGCGGAGCTCTCCGTGGGGCAGCGCCGGCGCGTGGTGCTCGCGATGCTCGTCACGCAGGCGCCCGACGTGCTGCTCCTCGACGAGCCGACGAACCACGTGTCGCTCACCCTTGCGGGCGAGCTCATGGAGGCCGTGGAGGAGTGGCCGGGCGCCGTGGTCGTGGCGTCGCACGACCGGTGGCTGCGGCGTCGTTGGCAGGGCGACGCCGTGCACCTCGCCTGACGGCCACGCCGCGCTCGTCGGTCCGGCCGCGGGGTGGGGCGCGGGCGGGCCCGGGAGGTGGAGCACGGGGTGCGGGGTCCGGGAACGCGGTGGCCGTGCGCGGCGCGGCGTGCGTAGGGTCGGGCGGTGGACGACGACCGGACGGGCGCCTCGGTGCCCGACAACGCGTGGAAGCAGGTGGTCGCGTCGCTCGCCGACGCGGGACGGCTCGAGGTGCTCGCGCGCGTCGTGACCGAAGGGCCCGCGGAGGCGGTGCTGTCGGCCGACGAGCGCCGTCGGCTCGCGCCGCTCCTCGCCGCGGGCGTCGTGGTGCGCGAGGAGACGGGCTTCCTGCGGGCGGCGCCCGAGCGGTTCGCGGCCCTGCTCGCGACCGTGCCCACGCCGCGCCCCACGGGCCCCGACCGCTTCCTCACGGACGGACGCCTGCTGCGCATGCCGAAGCGGTGGCGCGACCGCGAGCTCGTCGTGCGGTACCTCGCGGCGCAGGTGCTCCCGCTGGAGGAGCCCGTCACCGAGCTCACGCTGACCAGGCGGCTCGCGGCGCGCGCGGCGGACCCCGTGTCGCTGCGGCGCGCGATGGTCGACGCGGGCCTCGTGCACCGCACGCGCGACGGCGCCGAGTACTGGCGCACCGTCGTGACGGAGTTCGACGACGTCTGACGGGCGGCGGCCTCGCTACGGCAGCCCGTGCGTCGGGGGCGAGGGCTAGGGTCGGTTCTCATGAGCAGCGAGCGCGCCGTGGCGGCGCTGGAGGCGTCGGGCATCGACTTCACCCTCACCCGGCACGGCCGGGTGGGGTCGCTGGAGGAGGCCGCCGCCGCGCGCGGCGTGCACCCGGCGCGCGTCCTCAAGACGATCGTCGTGCGGCGCGCGGAGGACGACTACCTGTTCGTGCTCGTCCCGGGCGACCGGCAGATCTCGTGGCCCAAGCTGCGCGCGCTGCTCGGGGTGTCGCGCCTGTCCATGCCGGACAAGGAGGTCGCGCGCGACGTCACGGGGTACGAGCGCGGCACCATCACGCCGTTCGGCGCCACGCACGCGTGGCCCGTCGTGGCGGACGTGCGCGTGGTCGCCGTGCGCGGCGAGGACGAGGTGGACGTCGCGGGCGAGGCGGCCACCCCGGAGACCCCGGGCGACGGCGACCACCTCGTCTCGATCGGCGCCGGCGAGCACGGCGTGGCCGCGACGGTCGACGGGCAGGCCCTCGTGGCGGCCCTCGGCGCCCAGGTCGCCGACGTCACCGAGCCCCTGTAGCGGGTCCGGGAACGAGCCCTGCGGCGCCGCCCGGGCTGCGCCTCAGCGTGGCGGTCACGGGGCTCCGGGAGGCGCGCGCAGGCACCGGCGCGGTCCGGGTTGTGAGGGTTCGGAGGAAGGTCGCGGTCGACCGTCGCGCGGGCTGGTGTGCGCCCCGCGCCGGGTGCAGACTCTGGGGTGCTCCGGTCACGGTCGCCTGGTCCGACCCACCGCCCGACGGTCACGGCGAGCGGCCGGACGGAGCCGTGAGGCAGGCGCAGGGAACAGGCCACCACCGCCGGACGTTGTCCGGAGGGGCGGCCGACAGCAGCAGGACGACTCGAGAGAAGCGGGAACCGTGGACACAGGCAGCGCGATCGACCGGACGAGCGGGATCGTCTACGCCCCGGCGGACGGCGGCGTGGTCGTGACGATGTGGGGCGAGGTCGACGCGGCGCTGCGCGACCGCGCGAGCGAGGCGATGTCCTACGTGCTCGACACCCGCGGGCGCGTCGTGGTGGACGTCGCCGACGTCACCTTCATCGACTCCTCGGGCATTGCGTTCATCATCCAGCTCTACATGCTCGGCGAGGAGGACGGCCGCGAGGTCGTGCTCCGCGACCCGTCGCCGAGCATCGTCGAGCTGCTCGACATGATCGGCATGGGCGGGCGCATCCCCGTCGAGCGCAGCGGCGCCTCGACGGGCCCGATCGAGGTCGTCGGCGCCGTCTGACACCCGCGCGCCCGCCGCCGCCCCGGGTCCCCGGGGCTGTGGGAGCCGGCCGGTACGGTGCGGGCATGCGCATCCTGCACACCTCCGACTGGCACCTCGGGCGCACCTTGCACGGGGTCGACCTGCTGGAGCACCAGGCCGCGCACCTCGACCACCTCGTCGAGCTGACCCGCTCCGAGGCGGTCGACGCGGTCGTCGTCGCGGGTGACGTCTACGACCGCGCGATCCCGCCGGTCGACGCCGTCTCCCTCCTCTCGGACGCGGTGACGCGGCTCGCCGAGCACGCGCACGTCGTCGTCACGCCGGGCAACCACGACTCCGCCGTCCGGCTCGGGTTCGGCGACCGCCTCCTGCGCCCGGGCGTCCACGTGCGGGCGCGCCTGGCCGACGTCGGTGCGCCCGTCGTCCTGGGCCCGCGCCCCGGTTCGACAGACGGTGACGGCTCCCCGCTGCTCGTCTACGCGCTCCCGTACCTGGACCCGGACACGGCCCGCCACGTCCTCGCGGACGCCGCGGACGCGCCGGACGCCGACGCTCCCGACGCCGAGAGGGCGGGCGGCGACCCGGTGAGGCCGCGGCCGCTCGCGCGGTCCCACGAGGCCGTCATGGGCGCAGCCCTGCGTCGGGTGGGCGCCGATCTCGCGCGGCGCCGCGCCGCGGACCCGGGGGTGCGGGCGGTCGTCGTCGGGCACGCGTTCGTCGTGGGTGGCCTGGCGTCGGACTCCGAGCGCGACATCCGCGTGGGCGGCGTGGACGCCGTCCCGGCCGCCGCGTTCGCGGGTCGCGGGGTGGACTACGTGGCGCTCGGCCACCTGCACGGGCCGCAGCGCGTCACCGTCCCGGAGGTCGGCGGCGGAGAGGTCGGGGGCGGTGTGGCGACCGTCGCCCGCTACTCGGGCTCGCCCCTCGCGTTCTCCTTCTCGGAGCTGCACCAGCGCAAGTCCACCGCGCTCGTCGACGTCCACCGGCTCCGCACGGACGCCGACGCGGCGGTCGAGCTCGTCCCCGCTCCCGTGCCGCGCCGCCTCGCGGAGGTGACCGGCTCGCTCGACGAGATGCTCGGGGAGGCGGGCGAGCCGCACGTCGACGACTGGCTGCGCGTCGTCGTGACGGACCCGGTCCGGCCCGCCGAGCTGTACGCCCGCGTCCGGTCCCGGTTCCCGCACGCGCTCCAGGTGACGCACCGCCCGCCGCGCGTCGCCGAGCGGGAGGTCGTGACCGCCGTCGGGCCGGGGCGCGACCCGCTGGACGTCGCGCGCGACTTCGTCGAGCACGTCTCCGGCCACGCCCCCAGCGACGCGGAGGTCGTCGTGCTGCGCGAGGCGTTCGAGCTCGCGCTCGCCGAGGAGCGCAGCGCCTGATGCACCTGCACTCCCTGACCTTCCAGGCGATCGGCCCGTTCGCGGGCCGCCACCACGTCGACCTCGCGGCGCTCGGCGCGTCCGGGATCTACCTCCTCGAGGGGCCGACGGGCGCGGGCAAGTCCACGATCATCGACGCGATCGTGTTCGCGCTCTACGGCAAGGTCGCCTCCGACGCCGCGAGCGACGACCGTCTCCGTTCGGCGTTCGCGGGACCGGACGTCGAGTCGTACGTCGACCTCGTACTGGAGGTCCCGGCGGGGGTCTTCCGCGTCCGGCGCACGCCCGAGTACCGCCGCCCCAAGAAGCGCGGCACCGGCACCACGACCCAGCAGGCCTCGGTGCGGCTCTGGCGGCTCGCCGAGGTGCCGCCCACCGACGCGCCGGACGCGGTCGAGGACGCCGCGGGCGAGCTGCTCTCCGCACGGCTCGACGAGGCGGGCGACGAGATCCGCCGGCTCGTGGGCCTCGACCGGCGCCAGCTCGTGCAGACGGTCGTGCTGCCGCAGGGCGAGTTCGCGACGTTCCTGCGCGCGAAGCCCGAGGACCGGGCCGTGCTGCTCCAGAAGGTCTTCGGCACGGAGCTCTACCACCGCGCCGCGGGGCGCCTGGCGGAGCTCGCGCGCGCGGCGCGCTCGCGCACGGACGCCGCGCGGCAGGGCGTCGTGGGCGCGGCGGAGCGGTTCACGGGGGCTGCCGGGCTCGGGCCCGACGACGCGCGGCGGCTGCGCGAGGCGGCGGACGACGACGACCGGCTGCGGAGGGCGGACGACGACGCCCCGGCCGCTGCGGAGGCGGCGCCGGGCGTCCACGCGCTCGCCGTCGCGCACGTCGCGCGCCTCGACACCGAGGCCGCGTCGCTGGCCGAGCGTGCGGCGGGGGCCGACGCGACGCTTATCGCCGCGCGTGAGCGGTTCGAGCACGAGCGCGCCCGGCACGACGCGCTGGAGCGGCGAGCCCGGCTGCGGGCCGACGCGGCACGCCTCGACGGGGAGGAGGCGGCGGTGGCCGAGTGTCGCCGTCGGGCGGACGCGGCGGCACGTGCCGCGGTCGTCGCTCCGGCCGCCCAGGGCCTCGCACGCGCCGAGCAGACCCTGCGCGCCGCGCTCGACCGGCTCGCGCTCGCGCGCACCGGGGCGCCCGCCGTCCTCGCCGACGCCGACCCGACGACGCTCGAGGCCCTGCGCGCCGACGTCGCGACGGCGGCCGTCCGCGTGGCGCGGCTCGTCCCGGTGGGGGCGTCGCTGCCCGCGCGCGACCGCGAGCTCGCCGACGGGCGAAAGGAGGTCGCGCAGGCGACGGAGGAGCGCGGTCGCGTGCTGGCCGAGCTCGACGCGCGTCCGGCGCGCCGCGACGCCGTGCGCGCGCGGGTCGCGTCCCTCGCCGAGGCCGCGGGCGAGCTCGGGGTGCTCCGCGAGCGGGCGGACCGCGCCCGGGCGGTCGAGGAGGCGGCGCGCCAGACGGCGGCGCTCGCGACCGAGGCGGCCGAGGCGCACGCCGAGCGGGCGCGGGCCGCGGCCCGGGCGCACGAGGCGGTGGAGCACGAGGCCCGGTTGCGGGCCGCGCGCATCGCGGGTCTGGCCGGGGAGCTCGCCGCGGGCCTCGCCGTCGGCGAGCCGTGCCCGGTGTGCGGCGGGGCCGAGCACCCGCACCCGGCGCCGCTCGCCGAGGACCACCCGGCGGTCGAGGACGTCGAGCGCGCCGAGCGGGAGCGCGCGGAGGCCGAGCGCCTGCTGCACGACGTCTCGGCCCGCGCTCAGGTGCTCGCCGAGCGGTGCGAGGCCCGTCGTCGGGACGCCGACGGCCTGACCCCGCAGGAGGCCGGGCAGCGGGTCGCGCACGCGGAGGAGCTGGTGGCCGCCGCGCGCACCGCGGAGCGTGAGCGCGCCGAGGCCGAGCGCGAGCTCGAGGAGCTGGACGCGGAGACGCGTGCGCTGGAGGCCCGGGCGGCCGGGCTCGCCGAGGCGGTCGCGGGCACGACCGCGCGGCTCCAGGAGATCGAGGCGGCCCTCGCGCGCGACCGCGCCGAGATCCGCTCCGAGCTCGACGCGGCGGGCCCGCTCGTGGAGCTCGTGGACCTGCCCGACCCGCTCGCCGACGAGGGCGGCGCGCGCAACCCCGTCGCCGTCCTCGCGGCCGCGCTGGAGGGACGGGTGCGCACGATCGACGCGCTCGCGGACGCGGGCAGCGCCGTCGCCGCCGCGCAGCGGGCGTGCGAGGAGCGTGCGGCCGACGTCGCCGCGCTCGTCGCGCGGTCGGGGTTCGTGGACGCGGCCGAGGCGCTCGCCGCGGTGCTCGACGACGCCGAGCGGCACGCGCTCTCTCAGCGCGTCGCGGAGCACGACGCGGCGCGGACCGCGACGGCGACCGGCCTCGCGGACCCGGCGCTCGCCGACCTGCCCGAGGACGTACGGGCCGACGTCGCGGGCGCGCGCGCCGCCGTCGACGAGGCAGAGGCCGTGGCCGGGGCCGCGGCGCGGCAGCACGAGCTCGTCGCCCGCCGTGCCGAGGAGGCCCGGACGGCGGCCGAGGGCGTCGGGGCGGCGGTCGACGGCTGGACCGCGGCGCGGGACGCGGCGGGACCGGTCGTGCGCATGGCGGCGCTCGCGTCGGGCACGGGCGACAACGCGCACGACCTCTCGCTCGCGACGTTCGTGCTCGTGCAGCGGTTCGAGGACGTGGTCGCTGCGGCGAACGAGCGCCTCGCCGAGATGTCGTCGGGGCGGTACGAGCTCGTGCGCAGCGCGACGCGCGAGGACGTGCGGGCGCACAAGCGCGGCCTCGCGATGAAGGTGCTCGACCACGTGACGGAGCGCGAGCGCGACCCGCGCACGCTGTCCGGCGGGGAGACGTTCTACGTGTCGCTGTGCCTCGCCCTCGGGCTCGCGGACGTCGTCACGGCCGAGGCGGGCGGCATCGAGCTCGGGACGCTGTTCGTCGACGAGGGCTTCGGCAGCCTCGACCCCGAGACGCTGGAGGCCGTCCTCGCGGCGCTCGGCCGGCTCCGCGCGGGCGGGCGCGTCGTGGGCGTCGTCTCCCACGTCGAGGCGCTCAAGCAGTCCGTCGCGGAGCGCGTCGAGGTCCGCCGCCTCCCCGGCGGCGGCAGCACGCTCAGCGTGCGGGCCTGACCAGGGCTGCGCCGTCCGTCAGGACCGAGGGCGCGGTCCTGGTGACGGCGCGCACACGCGGTCGACGAGCTCGGTCACGGCAGCCCGCAACGGTCCCGGCGGCGCGCCCGCGTCGAGCGCGAGGGCGGCGCGGTCGAACGCCGCGGACAGCAGGAGCGTCAGCGCGTCGAGACGTTCCTCGTCCGCGAGGTCTCGTGCGACGTCGTCGCCCGCGCCGGAGCCATTGCTCGCGCTGCCCCCGCCGGGCTGGGCGCCGAGCGCCGCGCCGAGCCCTTCCCGCAGGGTGCGGCGCGCGTGGCGGGCGTCGAGCGCGTCGGCCTCTGCGGGGCCGAGCACGGCGGGTGCATCGACGAGGAGGAGCCGCGTGCGGCCGGGTTCACCCATCGCGTCGAGGTAGGCGCGCGCACCCTCCACGAGCATCGCGCGGGCGTCCGGGGCGTCCGGGGCGTCCGGGGCGTCCGGGGCGTCCGGGCCGTCCGGGCCGTATGGGGTGTCCGGCGTGTCCGGTCGTTCCGCGGCTGCCGTGCCGGGATCCGCGGCGGTGCGCTCCTCGATCTCCCGGGCGACCGCTTCCGCCTCGGCCTCGGCGACGGCGCGGAAGAGGTCCTGCTTGTCGGCGTAGTGGTGGTACAGCGCGCCGCGCGTGACGTGCGCGGCGGCGGCGATCTGGGGCGTCGACGTCGCGGCGTACCCGGCGCGGACGAAGAGGTCGCGCGCGGCCGCGACCAGGGCCGCGCGGGTCGCGTGGGTGCGTTCGGCGTTGGTCCGGCGGCGCTCTTGCATACCGACAGACTGTAGGCCATCCTCGATACATACAGCCTGTTGGTTTCTGCGACCACCCGGTCGCCGACGACGAGGAGAAGACCGTGCGCATCACGAGCTGGTACCCGGTGCTCATGACCGGCGACGTCGCAGGGACCGTCGCGTTCTACCGCGACCACCTGGACTTCCGGCCGCTCTTCACGAGCGACTGGTACGTCCACCTCCAGTCCGCGCACGACGCGTCGGTGAACCTCGCCGTGCTCGACGGCGACCACGAGACGATCCCGGAGAGCGGCCGGGGTCGCGCGGGCGGGCTCCTGCTCAACCTCGAGGTCGAGGACGTCGATGCCGTGCACGCGCGCCTCGTCGCCGCGGGACTGCCGATCCTGCGCTCGCTGCGCGACGAGGCGTTCGGGCAGCGGCACTTCATCACTGCCGACCCGAACGGGGTGCTCGTGGACGTCATCACGCCCATCCCGCCGACGGGGGAGTTCGTCGAGCAGTACGAGGAGTCCGCCCTCCCGACGGCATAGCCGGCGCGCGCGTCCCCGAAGGTCGCTTGGGGGTTGGGGCTTGGGGCTTGGGGCTCGAGGGCTGGGGTTCACGGTTCAGGGCTGAGAGGCGCAGGACCCCCGGCGCGGGGCGCAGGTTTGCCGCTCACGGCTCGGCCGGACGGGACGGGATGTCACGAACCGGCCCCGTGTCCGTCCCTCTTCGAGGAGCAGTGCGACGCCCCGCCGTCGTCGCGTCCTCTCCCGGGAACGGCCGCGTCCGGCGGCGTCGTCCGGGAGCCGTCGAAGGAGAGCAGCAATGTCAGCAGCATCGTCCCCGCTCGAGCGCGAGCTGCGGCGCATGGAGGTCATCGCGCGCCGGGAGCAGCTCCGTCTCGTCGGCCGCGTCGCCCCGCGCGTGGCGGAGCGCCGCCGCTGGGCCGACGCACCGCGCCGCCAGTCCCCGGCCACCGCCGCCCGCTAGCGGCGGTCGGGGCTCGCGGCCCGGAGAGTCCGGCGGCTCGCCACCGTGCGCGGTCGCGAGCGCGCGCACGTCAGGCCGGTGCGCCGAGGCCCGCGAGCTCGCGCGCCCGGAGCAGCACGTCGTCGAGCATCTGCGGGGTGAGCCGGCCGGTGAACGTGTTCTGCTGGCTCACGTGGAAGCACCCCAGCAGGGTGAGGGTCTGCTCCGGGGGCGGGGGGCCGCCGTCGGGCACGACGCCGGGGAGGGACGCCCCCGGAGTGGGGCGAGGGGTGGCCCGGCGCAGCGTCACCTCCGCACCGTGCGCGAACCGGGGCCGCGGACGCGGCACCGCCCAGCCCTGCTCGGCGAGCGTCGAGAGCAGCGCCTGCCACCCGAAGCCGCCGAGGACGACGGCGACCCGCACCGTCGCGCCCAGCAGCTCGACCTCGCGCGCGAGGTACGGGCCGCAGCGGCGGCGTTCCTCCGGAGTCGGCTTGTTGTCCGGGGGCGCGCACCGCACCGGCGCGGTGACGCGGATCCCGGTGAGGCGGAGGCCGTCGTCGGCGGAGACCGACGTCGCCTGGTTGGCCAGGCCCGTGCGGTGCATGGCGGCGAAGAGGAAGTCGCCGCTGCGATCGCCCGTGAACATGCGTCCTGTGCGGTTGGCCCCGTGCGCGGCGGGCGCGAGCCCGACGACGACGATCCCCGCCTGCTCGTCACCGAACCCGGGGACGGGGCGGGCCCAGTAGTCGTCGTCGCGGAACGATGCCCGCTTGACGTGGGCGACGTGCTCGCGCCAGGCCACGAGTCGCGGGCACGCCCGGCACTCGACGAGGTGGGCGTCCAGCGCCGCGAGCGTCGGCGCCGTCCGGGCCGCGAGCGGGTAGGCGGGGTCGTCGGGCGTCACCCGCCCATCCTGCCCGGACCCCCACCCGCCCGCGTCTCGTCTGCCCAGCACGGGATCGGCGACCGACATCCGCGAGATCCGGTCGCCGATCCCGTGCTCAGCGGGCGGTAGGGCCGTGGTCGGCCGTCAGGTCTGGCGGTTCGTCGGCGCCGTCGCGCCGGCGAGCGCCGCGTTGTCGTGGGGAACGTCGGCAGCCGAGACGGCGCCGTCGTGGGGCGCGTCGGCGGACGGGAGGGTAGGCCCGTCGGGAGCGTCCGGGAGGTCTGTGGCCGGGGCGGGGACAGCGACGGCGGGGTCGGGCGTGCCGAGGGAGCCCGCGGCGTCGGCCGGGAGCGGTGCGCCGAACGTGTGCCGCAGGCCGAGCAGCACGGCCCCCGCGACCACGACGACGCCGAACATCACCGCGGCCATGGTCACCGGCGGTGACCCGCCGAGCAGGCCGGTCACCGGCGCGACGACCGCCCCGACGCCGAACTGGAACGCGCCGATGAGGGCCGCGGCGCTGCCGGCGCGGTGCGCGTTGCGCTCGAGCGCGATGGCCGGGACGGACGGCATGACGAAGCCCGCGGTGCCCAGCGTGAGCACGATGAGCGGGACGAGCCACGCGAGCCCGCCACCGGCGAGCGCGGCGACGAGGAGCCCGCCCGAGAGGACGAACCCGGCCGCGACCGCACCCTGGAGGATGCGCTCGGGCGTGACGCGCCCGACGAGCGCGCCGTTGATCTGGCTGCCCGCCGTCACGGCCACCGCGCCCACGCCGAAGACGATCGCGTACTGCTGCGCGGACATCCCGTAGAAGTCCTGGAACACGAACGTCGACGCGGAGATGTACGTGAACATCGCGGCCATGTAGAAGCCGGCGATGAGCGCGAGACCGATGAACGACCAGTCCCCGAGGAGCGAGCCGTACGAGCGCAGGGCCGCGACCGTGCCGCCGCTGCGGCGGCGTTCGACGGGCAGCGTCTCGCGCAGCCGCAGGAGCACGAGCACGAAGAGCACGGCCCCCACGACGGCGAGCGCGACGAACATGCCGCGCCACGACCCGAGGCGCAGGAACTGCGCGCCGATGGTCGGCGCGAGGATGGGCGCGACGCCCACGACGAGCATGAGCCGCGCGATGACCTTGCCGATCTGGTAGCCCTCGAACGAGTCGCGCACGATCGCCATGGACAGCACCATCCCGGCCGCCGCGGAGAGGCCCTGGACGAACCGCAGGCCCGTGAGCGCGGCGACCGAGCCGGCGAAGACGATCCCGACGGACGCCGCCACGTACACCGCGAGGGACACCAGCAGGGGAGCGCGGCGGCCGACCGCGTCCGAGACCGACCCGATGAGGAGCTGGCCGAGGGCGAGGCCCGCGAGGGTCGCGGTGAGGGTGAGCTGGACGCGGGACTCGGTCGTGCCGAGCTCGTCCACGATGCGCGGGAACGCGGAGAGGTAGAGGTCGATCGTCAGCGGCCCGACGGCGGTGAGCGCGGACAGCAGCAGGACGAGACCGGCGCTGATGCGCCCGGTGCGGGCCGCGGGGCTCGGCGAGGGTGCGGTGCCCGGGCGGGCGGCGACGGGCGCGGTCGGCGCCGGGGTCGCGGGTGGGGTGGAGGCCATGACAGCGGCAACCACCGGTGGTGCGCCGCGTGTTCCCGCACGGCGTACGTGATCGGATGCTGAGACGTGCGGCGGGTCAGGCGCGGTCGGCCCGGGCGGCGGCAGCCCGCGCCGGGCCCGCGCGTGCTCCAGCCGGTCGTCGAGCGCGCCCGCGAGAGTGAGCGCGGCGTCGTGCAGGTGTGCGGCGCGCTCGGCGTCATCGGGCGCGCCGTCCGGCGGCTGCACGACACCGAGTCGTCGCCCTGGCGCACACTGTCGTACTGACGGCGGGGGGCGAGAGCGACGGGACCAGAGCGACAGGACGGGAGGGCGGACGGTGCACCGATCGGCGTGGTGGTGGCGCGCAGGGCTCCTGCTCGTCGTGGTCGGCGTCGGCGTGGCGGTCGTCGCGGCCGACGACGGCCTGCGCTCGGAGGTCCACGCGGCCCTGTCGAACCTGGCGCGCGCCCTCTTCTGACCAGACCGTCCCGCCGAGCACGGGGTTGCTGTCGTCCTGGGCGTCGGAGCGACAGCAACCCCGTGCTCGGCACCCCGGCGGCGCGGGCAGCGCCGGGGTCAGCCCTGGGCGTCGCGCCAGGTGATCCACTCGCGCACGAGGGACAGGTCGTAGTCGGGCCCGCTCGTGCCGACGGTGAACAGGGTCGCGCCCGCGGCGACGAGCGCGTCCGCGGACTCCGCCGGCGGCCGGGACACGGCGACCGAGCGCTCGACGAGCGCAGCGGCGTCGCGACCCACGGCCGCGCCGTGCTCGTCGAGGATCGCGCTCTTGCGCGCGAGCGTCTCCGCGTCGCCGAACGAGTGCCAGACGTCCGCGTGCTCCGCGACGACGCGCAGCGTCTTGCGCTCGCCGCCTCCGCCGACGAGCACCGGGATGTCCCGGGTCGGCGTCGGGTTCGAGGCTGCCCAGCGGGCCTTGATGCGCGGGAGCGCCGCGGCGAGGTCGGCGATGCGGCCGCCCGCGGTGCCGAACTCGTACCCGAACCGGTCGTAGTCCTTCTCGAACCAGCCCGCCCCGATCCCGAGGATCAGACGACCGCCGCTGATGTGGTCGACCGTCCGCGCCATGTCGGCGAGGAGGTCCGGGTTGCGGTAGCTGTTGCACGTGACGAGGGCGCCGATCTCGACGCGCTCGGTCTGCTCGGCCCACGCCCCGAGCATGGTCCAGCACTCGAAGTGCTTGCCGTCGGGGTCGCCCGTGAGCGGGAAGAAGTGGTCCCAGTTGAAGATGACGTCGACGCCCAGGTCCTCCGCGCGCAGCACGGCGTCGCGAACCTGGGCGTAGTCGGCGTGCTGCGGCTGGAGCTGGACGCCGATGCGGAAGGGGTGCCGAGGAGAGGTCATGCTCGGAATCTACGTCCGGGCCGAGAACGACGACACCCCGCGTCGAGCACGACCTCGTCGGCGCCACGAGCGTCAGAACGACGGCAAGGTCGTGGTCGGCGGACCTAGGGTGGGGCGCATGAAGCGACTGGTGGGCCTGCTCGTGACGCTCGTGGTGCTCGTGGCGGTCGCCGTCGTGGCCGACCGGGTGGCGGTGCGCGCCACCGAGCGCGGGGCGGTCACGGCGTTCGAGCAGCAGGCGGACGACGTGTCCGGAGCCCAGATCGACATCACCGGCTTCCCGTTCCTCACGCAGCTCGTGCGCGGCTCGCTGACGCACGTCACGGGCTCCGCGGACTCCGCGTCGTTCGGCGGCTACGCGATCTCCGACCTCCAGGTCGAGGCCGACGGCGTGAGCACGTCGGAGCCGTACCGGATCGCGTCGGGCACGGCGTCGGGCGTCATCGCGGCGGAGTCGCTGCAGCAGGTGGTCGCCGAGCAGAGCGGTCTCGACGTCGACGTCACCGCGACCGGCGGCGTGCTCTCCCTGGGCTTCGAGCTGCTGGGCACCACGATCACGGTCGACGTGACGCCGCGCGTGTCCGGGCCGGCCGAGCTCGCCGTCGACGTCGTCGCGGTCCGCACCGGCCTCGGCACGATCTCGGTCGACGACCTGCCGTCCGGGCTCTCGGGCGCGCTGTCCGACCTGCGCGTCCCGCTCGACCTGCCCGACGGCGTCGCGCTCGACTCCGTGTCCGCCGTCGAGGGAGGCGTGCGCGTCGCGGTGACGGGGACCGACGTCGTCGCCGCGGACCTGGTGGCCTCGTGACCGGGGCAGCGCGACCGTCGTGACCGGGGCGGGGTCGTGAGCACCGAGGCGGTCGACGGGCGCCGCGTCCTCGCGGCGCGCCTCGCCGCGCACCGGCTCCGCTCGCCCGACCTGCCCGACGTGCCGACCGCCGTCGGGCACCTCGTGGCGGTGCAGGGGCAGGAGTTCCACCCCGCCCTGTGGGGCCTCACGCGGCGGCTGCGGCCGGACGCGCGGCCGGGTGCGGCGGGCGCGGTCGCCGCGTGCGACCGCGGGGAGGTGCTGCGCACGCACGTGCTGCGGCCCACCTGGCACCTGGTCCGGCCCGACGACGCGCGCTGGCTCCTCGAGCTCAGCGCGCCCCGCGTCCACCAGGCCAACGGGACGCTGTACCGGCAGGTGGGGACCGCCGGGCACGGGCCGGAGACCGACCTCGTCGTCGCGGCCGTGCAGGAGCGGCCCCGCACGCGCCGCGAGCTCGCGGCGCTGCTCGCCGCGCACGGCCGTCCGCTCGAGGGCATCGCGCTCGGCTACGTGCTCATGCGTGCCGAGCTCGACCGGCTGCTGGTCAGCGGGCCGCTCGACGGCAAGCAGCAGACGTACGCCGCGTTCGACGACCGCGTCCCGCCCGGCTACGGGCCGCTCGGCGAGCGGTTCGACCGGGACGCCGCGCTCGTCGAGCTGCTGCGCCGCTACCTCGCGAGCCGCGCGTACGCGACGGTCAAGGACGTCGCCCAGTGGTCGGGCTTCACGTTCACCGACGTGCGGCGCGCGCTCGACCTGCTCGACGACGAGGTCGTGGCCGTGCCCGGGGCGGGTGCGCTCGACGGGCTGACGCTCTGGCGGCTCGCGGACCCCGGCGACCGCGTGCTCGACCCCGCGCCGTTCGTCGGTGCGCTCGCGCCCGACGGCGACCCCGCCCGGCCGGTCGTCGACCTGCTGCAGAGCTACGACGAGCTCTTCCAGTCCTTCGGCGAGTCGCGCAGGGTCGTCGTGGCCGACGGCGTCGACCTCGGCGACCGGCTCGGGTCCTTCATCCATGCCGTCGCGGTCGACGGCGTCGTCGTCGGGCGGTGGCGCTGGGTCGTCGGGACACGTGACGTCGTCGTCGAGCCGCAGTGGCGCCGCGCGCCGTCGCCCGCGGAGGAGGCGGCATTCGCCGCCCAGGCGGACGCGGTCCGCGCCCACTGGGGCACGCTCCTCGCGTGACGAGCCGCCGAGCACGGGATCCGCGACCGGAACGGCCCCGGGACGGTCGCCGATCCCGTGCTCGACGGGGGCGGGCGGGCTAGAGGGTGGCAGGGTGGTGGGTGTGACGGACTTTGGCGCTCCGCGTCTCGCTAACTGGGCCGGGAACCTCACCTACGGGTCCTCCGGGGTCGCGCACCCCGCGAACCCGGAGGAGCTGGCCGACGTCGTGCGGCGGTCGGCGCGCGTCAAGGCCCTGGGGTCGCGGCACTCGTTCGGGGACGTCGCGGACACGACGGGCACGCACGTCGTCCTCGACCGGTACGACGACGGCCGCGCCCCCGTCGAGGTCGACCCCGCCTCGGGCGTCGTGTCGGTCGCGGCGGGCCTGCGGTACGGCGACGTGACGCGGCACGTCCAGGCGGCGGGGCGGGCGCTCGCGAACCTCGCGTCGCTCCCGCACATCTCGGTCGCGGGGTCGGTCGCGACGGCGACCCACGGCTCGGGCGACGCGGTCGGCTCGCTGGCGAGCGCCGTCGTCGGGCTGGAGCTGGTCACGGGCGACGGCGAGCGCCGGACGCTGCGGCGCGGCGACGCGGACCTCCCCGGCGCGGTCGTGGCGCTCGGGGCGCTGGGCGTCGTGACGCGCGTCGAGCTGGAGACGGTCCCGACGTTCGACGTGCGCCAGGACGTGCACGTCGGGCTGCCGTGGGACGCGGTGACGGCGCACTACGACGAGATCACCGCGTCGGCGTACTCGGTGAGCCTCTTCACGGACTGGGGGCCCGACGGCGTCCAGCAGGTCTGGCGCAAGTCGCGCCTCACCCCGGGGGAGGCCGGCGCGGCGCGGGCGGAGCTCTTCGGTGCGACGCCCGCCACCACGATGCTGCACCCCCTGCCCGGCATCGACCCCGTGCACTGCACGCCGCAGCTCGGCGAGCCCGGCCCGTGGAACGAGCGGCTGCCGCACTTCCGGCTCGACTTCACGCCGAGCAACGGCGCCGAGCTGCAGTCGGAGTACCTCGTGCCGCGCGCCCGGGCCCAGGAGGCGTTCGCCGCGATGCGCGACCTCGGCCCGCGCGTCACCCCGCTGCTCCAGGTGGGGGAGATCCGCACGGTCGCGCCCGACCCCGAGCCGCTGTGGCTCAGCCCGTTCGACGGCCCGGCCGTCGGCGTGCACCTCACGTGGAAGCCCGTGCCCGACGACGTCGCGCGCGTCCTGCCCGACGTCGAGGCCGCGCTCCTCCCGCTCGGCGCGCGCCCGCACTGGGGAAAGCTCTCGCACGCGCTCGTCCACGCCCCGGGCTCCGTCGCGGCGCTCTACCCGCGCGTCGACGACTTCGGCGCGCTCGCGCAGCGGTACGACCCGCAGGGCCGCTTCCTCGGCGGGTACGTCGAGCGCCTGCTCGCGGGCTGAGCGCCGCGCCCCGGCTCGCACGGTGCGCGACCGGTCGCTACGGTCGTCCGAGCACCGAGAGGCTCGCCGCCGCGCCGATCCGCACGGCACCCGCGCGGGCACGGCACGACAGAGGTACCGAGGAGAACTGTGGCAGCGACCGGCACGGCGGGCGGGGAGCCCGCGACGCAGAATCCGCGCGAGGAGTGGACCGGGCAGGTCGGCTTCATCATCGCGGCCATCGGCTCGGCGGTCGGGCTGGGGAACATCTGGCGGTTCCCCGGCGTGGCGTACGAGAACGGGGGCGGGGCGTTCCTCGTGCCGTACCTCGTCGCCCTGCTCACCGCGGGCATCCCCATCCTGTTCCTCGACTACGCGATCGGGCACCGCTTCCGCGGCTCGGCCCCGACGGCGTTCCGGCGGATCGCGCGGTGGCTCGAGGGCCTGGGCTGGTTCCAGGTGATGATCTGCTTCGTCATCGCGCTCTACTACACCGCGGTCATCGCGTGGGCCGTGAGCTTCTTCGTCTTCTCGTTCGACCTGCGCTGGGGCGACGACCCGGCCGCGTTCTTCACGGGCGACTACCTCCGGCTCGCCGACCCGGGCGTGAGCCTCGAGTTCGTCCCGGCGGTGCTCGTGCCGCTGGTCGCGGTCTGGGTCGTGACGATCGTCGTCCTCGCGCTCGGCGTGGCGAAGGGCGTGCAGCGCGCGAACACCGTGTTCCTGCCGCTGCTCGTCGTGGCGTTCGCGGTGCTCGTGGTGCGCTCGCTGTTCCTCGAAGGCGCGGCGGACGGGCTGAACGCGCTGTTCACGCCGGACTGGTCGGCGCTCGGCGACGCCAACGTGTGGATCGCCGCCTACAGCCAGATCTTCTTCTCGCTGTCGATCGCGTTCGGGATCATGGTCACGTACGCGTCCTACCGCCGGCGCCGGTCCAACCTCACGACGCCGGGGCTCGTCGTCGCGTTCTCCAACTCCTCGTTCGAGATCCTCGCCGGCATCGGCGTCTTCGCGACGCTGGGCTTCCTCGCGCACGAGCAGGGGGTCGGCGTGGGGGAGCTCGAGGGCATCAGCGGGCCGATCCTCTCGTTCGTCACGTTCCCCGCGATCGTGTCGCAGATGCCGGGCGGCCCGATCTTCGGTGCGCTGTTCTTCGGGTCCCTCGCCATGGCGGGGTTCACGTCGCTCCTGTCCATCCTCCAGGTCGTGTCCGCGGGGTTCCAGGAGAAGTTCGGCTGGACGCCGCGGCAGGCGTCCGTGCGCCTCGGCGTCGTGAGCGCGGTCATCTCGGTCCTGCTCTTCTCCACCACCACCGGCCTCGTCGCCCTCGACACCGCCGACCAGTGGGCCAACAACGTCGGCATCGTGGGGTCCGCCGTGCTCATGACCGTCCTCGTGCTGTGGGTGCTGCGGCGCGGACCGGAGCTGCGCTACCACCTCAACGCCGTCTCGACGTTCCGCCTCGGCCCCTGGTGGCAGGTGCTCGTCGCCGTGCTGGCACCGCTCGTGCTCGGCTACATGCTCGTGTCCAGGATCGTCACGCTCGTCGTCGACGGCTACGAGGGGTACCCCGCGTGGTACCTCGCGCTCGTCGGGTGGGGCGCGATCGCGTTCATGGTGCTCGCCGCGCTCGTGCTCACGGCGATGCGCTGGCGCCGCAGCCCCGACGACTTCGTCCCCTGGCCGCCGTACCCGCCGGGTGACGCCTCTGCAGGACCGGGCCGGGCGCCGTCGGGCCGCGGGACGGCCGGCCGCACGACTGCCCCGGCCGGTGCCGACGGGGAGGAGACCCGATGACCACCTCGGCCGTGATCCTGCTCGTGCTCGCGATCGTCGTCGTGTGGGGCGGGCTGCTCGTCGCGATCCTGCGACTGCGCGCCCAGCCCGAGCGGGCGGACTACCCGCCCGGGGACGAGGACGACCACCGCGAGGACGAGGCGCCCGCCGCACGCGACACGTAGCCCGCGCCGGCCGCGCCGAGGGCGGGTGCAGTTCGTCACGGTTCGGCCTCGATGTCCCCGCCGGTTTGGTGAGCGGGGCCGAACGGCCCCACACTCGTGCGCAGGTGCCGCGCACCGCCGGGTCCTCTGTTCCCCGTACGTTCCTCTGCCCTCACGGGCCGGGTGCTGACGTAACACGACGGAGACGATCGGTGTCTACGCTGCCCCTGCCCGGCCCCCACCGATCGGAGACACCATGCGTACGACCCCGCGCAAGCTCCCCCTCACCGGCCTCGTCGCGCTCGCCGCGACAAGCACCCTCCTGCTCGCCGCGTGCACCGACGCGTCCCAGACCGGGACGGACGGCAGCACGTCGGGCTCCGGTGACGAGACGTCGGCGGCGCCGTCGTTCGACCCGTCGACCGTCGAGGTCGACGACGCGGCCGCCGCGCTCCTGCCCGAGGACGTCGCGTCCGCGGGGACGCTCGTCGTCGGCTCGAACACCGAGTACGCGCCCGCCGAGTTCATCGACGCCGACGGCAAGACGCCGATCGGGTTCGACATCGACGTCATCAAGGCCGTCGGCGCGACGCTCGGGCTCGACGTCGAGGTCCAGTCGGCCGACTTCCCGGCGATCATCCCCGCGCTCGGCACCAAGTACGACGCCGGGATCTCCTCGTTCACCATCACGGAGGAGCGCATGCAGGAGGCGAACATGATCGCCTTCCTCAACGCGGGCTCCGCCTACGCGGTCGCGTCGGGCAACCCGGACGACATCGACCCCGAGAGCCTGTGCGGCGTGACCGTCGCCGTGCAGACGGGCACGGTCCAGGACGAGGACATCGCCGTGCAGAGCCAGGCGTGCACCGACGCCGGCGAGGAGAAGATCGACATCCTCCAGTACGACTCGCAGTCCGACGCCACGACGAACGTCGCGGGCGGCAAGGCGCAGGTCCTCTACGCCGACTCGCCGGTGATCGGCTACGCCGTCGAGCAGACGGGCGGCCAGCTCGAGCAGCTCGGCGACGTGTTCGACAGCGCGCCGCAGGGCGTCGTCGTCGCGAAGGACGACACGGAGCTCGCCGCCGCGATCCAGGCAGCCCTGCAGTCGCTCATGGACAGCGGCCAGCTCGAGGAGATCCTCGGGGCCTGGGGCAGCGGCGACGCGGCCCTGGAGACCGCCGAGCTCAACCCGTCCGTCGGCTGACGACCCCCTCGCCAGCCCCCGTCCGTCCCGCCGTCCCGCGGGCGCCCACCCGGCGCCCGCGGCCGGCGGCCGGGACGACCGCGCGGACGACGACGACCGCGCGGCCCGGCTCGTCCCCCGAGCCCCGACCCCCCGAGGTGCACCATGACGACCGGTAGCTCCCCCCGCGGCGCCGCCGCCGGACCGGCCGACGACCCGGTCCCCGACCGCATCCACGCCGTCCCCGTCCCGCGGCCCGGCCGGTGGATCTCCGCCGCCCTGCTGCTCGTGCTCGCCGCGATGGCGGCCAACGCCCTGCTGACGAACGAGAAGTTCCGGTGGGACGTCGTCTGGCTGTACTTCCGCGACGTGACGGTCGTGCGCGGCGTGGGCTGGACGCTCGTGCTGACGTTCGGCTCGATGCTCATCGCGATCGTCCTCGCCGTGCTCCTCGCGATCATGCGGCGCTCGGACAACCCCGTCATGCGGTCGGTGAGCTGGGGCTACATCTGGTTCTTCCGCGGCACCCCGATCTACACGCAGCTCGTGTTCTGGGGCCTCATCTCGGTGCTGTACCCGCGCCTGAGCCTCGGCATCCCGTTCGGGCCGGAGTTCTTCGAGTTCCGCACGGCGGACCTGTTCACCGCGTTCGTGTGCGCGCTCATCGGGCTCTCGCTCAACGAGGCGGCGTACCTCGCGGAGATCGTGCGCGCGGGCCTCGGGTCGGTCGACCCGGGCCAGACCGAGGCCGCGAAGGCGCTCGGCATGAAGGACGGCAAGATCCTCACGCGCATCGTGCTGCCCCAGGCCATGCGCGTGATCGTGCCGCCCACGGGCAACGAGACCATCTCCATGCTCAAGACGACGTCGCTCGTCCTCGCGGTGCCGTTCACGCTCGACCTGCAGTACTCGACGAACGCGATCGGCAACCGCCTCTTCCTGCCGATCCCGCTGCTCATGGTCGCCGCCATCTGGTACCTGCTCATCACGAGCGTCCTCATGGTCGGCCAGCACTACGTGGAGCGGTACTACGGCCGCGGGTTCGGCACGCAGGCGCCGACGCGGCGCCGCGGGCGCGGCCCGGGCGGGCGCGGCCGCAAGCCGAACCGGCAGGACCTCATCGCCGCGTCCGGCACGACGAAGGACGACCCCTTCCTGGAGGTGACCCCGTGAGCGGGACGCACGACACGGCATCCGCGGCGCCCCGGACCTCCCCGGAGGCGGGCCGCTCCACCGACGCCACCCCGATGGTGCAGGTCGAGGGCCTGCACAAGATGTTCGGCGACCTGCACGTGCTCAAGGGCGTGGACCTCGAGGTCGCGCGCGGCTCGGTGTGCGTCGTGCTCGGCCCGTCGGGCTCGGGCAAGTCGACGCTGCTGCGCTGCGTCAACGAGCTCGAGGAGATCACGGGCGGCCGCGTCCGGGTCGACGGCGAGCTCATGGGCTACCGCGAGGTCACCAAGGACGGCCGCACTCGCCTGCACCGCCTGCACCCCAAGGTCGTGGCGCGGCAGCGCTCGCGGATCGGCATGGTGTTCCAGCGCTTCAACCTGTTCCCGCACATGACGGCGCTCGAGAACGTCGCCGAGGCGCCCGTCCAGGTGCGCGGGCTGAGCAAGGCGCAGGCGCGGGCGCGCGCGTCCGAGCTCCTGGACCGCGTGGGCCTCGCGGACCGCGCCGACCACTACCCGGCGCAGCTCTCCGGCGGTCAGCAGCAGCGCGTGGCCATCGCGCGGGCCCTCGCCATGGATCCCGAGCTCATGCTGTTCGACGAGCCGACGTCGGCCCTCGACCCCGAGCTCGTCGGCGAGGTGCTGGCCGTCATGCGCGACCTCGCGCGGTCCGGCATGACGATGATGGTCGTGACCCACGAGATCGGGTTCGCGCGCGAGGTCGCCGACACCGTGGTCTTCATGGACGAGGGCGTCATCGTCGAGCAGGGCACCCCGGAGCAGGTGCTGGAGGACCCGCAGCACGAGCGCACGCGGTCGTTCCTCGCCCACGTGCTGTAGACGGCGTCCGGCACCGGCGAGGGAGCCTCACGAGACCGGCCCGGCGCCTGGGCGGACCCTCGACGGGTCGACCGCGGGCAGGCGGGTCGGTCTCGCGCTCAGCCGGCGCGGCGGCGGCGCGGGAGCGCGGGCGCCCCGTGCGTGGGCGCGAGGCGGGGCGAGAGCCCCGTGGGGCGGGCGACCGTGACCATCTCCCCGCTGAGCGCCCTGCCGAGGTGCACGAGCGGCAGCATGTTCTCGTGCTCGACCACGAGGGCGTCGTAGATCGGGGTCTCGCTGTCGGGGGTGGGAGAGGAAGATCGCGTCAGCACGCCTCCCACTGTCGGTGAGGGACGTGTGTTCCGCGACCGGAAGCGGTGACGTGTCCGTGAGGCGTTCGTGGAGACCGCCGGGTCACCAACCCCAGTCGCCCCAGTCCCAGCCGCCCCCGCCGCCGTCCCCGTCGCCGCCGTCGTTCCCGTTGCCGCCGCCGTTCCCCGGCCCGTTCCCCGGACGCTCCTCCTGCTCGCGGTCGTCCTGCTCCTTCTGGCGGTCGTCGAGCTCCTGCGAGCGCTTCGCCGCGTCCTCCTCGGCCTGCGCGACGGCCTCCTCGCGCTCGGTGAGCTGGGCCGTCGCGGCGTCGAGCTCGGCACGCTGGGCGTCGAGGTCGGCCCGCTCGGACTCGAGCTGCTCGCGCTCCGCCGCGACCTCGCTCTGCACGCGCTGCGCCTCGGCCCGCTCGCGCTGCGCCTCGCCCTGCGCCGAGAGCGTGAGGCCGATGCCCACGAGCAGGCCGACCGCGACGCCCGCGAGGCCGACCGCCGTCGGGACGAGCCAGCGCCGCCCCCGCTCCGGCGCGTGGTCGCCGTCGTCGTCGGCCGCGGGCAGGGCGAGCGGCCCCACCGGGACGACGCCGGACCGCCCGGCCCGGGCCGGGACCGTCGGGGCTGCACCCGGGGTGGCGGACGGCGTCGGGCGCGCGGCGGGCGCAGGCGTCGCCGGGCGGGCGGCCGGGCCGGGCGACGGGCGCGCGGCCGGGTCGTCGAGCATCCCGCCGAGCGCGGGCAGGATCATCGTCGAGCTCGCCACGGGGTGGTCCTCCACGGCGCCCGGGATTGGCGGGGCGGCCGGGACGGCGGCCGCGACGCGCGTCGCGTCGGCCTCGGGACCGACCGCCGGGGTCGCGCCCGACGAGCGGGCGCGCAACGACCGGCGGGTCGGCGCGCCGGACCCGACGGGCAGCGGCTCGGTGCTGTGCAGGACGGGCGCCTCCGGGGGCGGCACGGGGCCGGGGACGGGGGCGGCGTCGTCGGCCCAGAACACCCACCCGGGCGGGGGCGGCGGCCAGGACGGGTCCGGGTGCCACTCGGTCGTCGGGGTGAAGCCCGCGGGCACGGGCCACCCTGGCGGCGGGACGAAGCGCACGGCCATGGGTCCTCCTTCGGTGGCGCCCGCCGCGCGAGGGCGGGGGCGCCGGGAGCCGCGGGGCTCCCGGTCCGGCGTGGACGTGCCGCGGCGACGTCCGGCGACGACGCCCGGGCGGGACGTCCGACGGGAACAGTAGGGGAGCCGCGCCCGTCGGCACGAATCGCCGCATCCCGGGCACGGGTCGGCCGGAGAGCGGCGGGCGGGGCCGCCGGGGGCGGGCGGGCGGGCGGTGGAGTGTGGTCGGCGGGGGGCCGGTGGGTCGTCGGTGGGTGCGGCGGTGCGGGTGGGTGGTGCGGAGGGGTGGCGCGGACGCGTGGGTGGCCGCTGGTAGAACGGACGCAGACCGACGGACGGTCGGCGGCGACGGCCGTCGGCGGCCGTCCCGAACCGGAGGTGTGCGTGTTCCTCGTCGACGAGCCGGTGCTGCGGGCCGCGACCGTGGCCGACCGGGCCGGTGCCGGCGCAGCGCCACCCCGCGAGCAGGCGCTCGTGCTGTCGGCGAGCGACCTCATCGTCGCCGCGGACTGCGAGTACCGGCTCCTGTGCCGGCTCGACGAGCAGCTCGGGCGGGCGCCCCGCCGCGACGAGGGCGAGGACGCGATGCTGGCCCGCACGGCCGAGCTCGGCGCCCGGCACGAGCGCGCGGTGCTCGCGGGCTACGAGGCCGAGCACGGCCCGTTCGACCCGGCGACAGGCCGCGGCGTCGTGCACGTCGAGCCGCCGCGCGGCACCTCGTGGGACGAGCTCGTCGCCGCACAGGCGCGCACGCTCGCCGCGGTCGAGGCGGGGGCGGACGTCGTGCACCAGGCCGCCTTCTTCGACGGCGCGTTCCACGGCCGGGCCGACTTCCTCGTGCGCACCGGCACGGACGACGCGGGCGCGGCGCGCTACGCCGTCGTGGACGCCAAGCTCGCGCGCCGCGCCAAGGTCCCCGCCCTGCTCCAGCTCGCGGCCTACGGCGACCAGCTCCTCGCCGCGGGCGTCCCCGTGGACCCGGACGTCTCGCTCGTCCTCGGCACGCGCGAGCGCACGTCGCACCGCCTGGCCGACCTGCTGCCCGTCTACCGGGACCGGCGCGAGCGGCTCGTGCGCCTGACGGCCGAGCACGTCGCGCGCGAGGGCCGCGCCCCGTGGGACGACCCGGCGGTCCGCGCGTGCGGGCGCTGCGCCGACTGCCGCGCCCAGGTGGAGGCGCGCCGGGACGTGCTCCTCGTCGGGGGCGTGTACGAGGCGCAGCGCGCGGCCCTGCACGCGGCGGGGATCCGGACGATCGACGAGCTCGCCGCCGCGACCGACGATACGCCGGTCCCGGCCGGGATGAGCCGGTCGACCTTCGCGCGCGTGCGGCGCCAGGCCGGGCTCCAGCTCGGCACCGGCCCGTCCGACGGCACGGTCGTGTGGGCCGACGCGTCCGGGCCGCACGAGCTGTCGTGGCGCATCGACGACCCGGCGCCCGTGCTCGCCCTGCCGGAGCCCAGCCCGGGCGACCTCTTCTTCGACTTCGAGGGCGACCCGCTGTGGACGGACGCCGGCGGCACGAGCTGGGGGATCGACTACCTGTTCGGGTGGGTCGAGCGCCCGGCGACGCCCGAGGGCCGGCCACCGTTCCACGCCCTGTGGGCTCACGACCTCGCGGCGGAGCGGGACGCGCTCGTCGCGTTCGTCGACCATGTCAACGCGCGCCGCCGCGTCCACCCCGACCTGCACGTCTACCACTACGCCGACTACGAGCGCGCGCACCTGCTCGCGATCGCCGCGCGGCACGGCGTCTACGAGGAGGAGGTCGACGACCTCCTGCGCGACGGCGTCCTCGTCGACCTGTACGCCGTCGTGCGGCAGGCGCTGCACGTTTCCGACCGCTCGCGGTCCATCAAGAAGCTCGAGCCGCTCTACATGGGCGACGAGCTGCGCACCGGAGACGTGACCACGGGCGCCGCGTCCGTCGTCGCGTACGCCGAGTACACCGCCCTGCGCGACGCGGGCCGCAGCGAGGAGGCGGCCGAGCTCCTGCAGGGGATCGCGGACTACAACCGGTACGACTGCGTGTCGACGCTGCGCCTCGCCGCGTGGCTGCGCGAGGCGGCCGCGGGGGTCGCGGACCGTGACGTCACCGGGGATACCGCGGCCACGGCTACGGCCACCGGCACGGCCGCCACGAGCGTCGGCGCCACCACCGTCGCGGCTGCCACGACCGGTGGGGTCGACGAGACCGGGGCCGGGGAGCGCGAGCGGTCCTCCGCGGTGCTGCTGGAGGAGGAGATCCGGCAGGCCGTCGGTGAGGACCGCGCACGGCGCACCGCGGACGAGCAGGCGCTCGCGATGTACGGGGCGGCGGCCGGGTACCACCGGCGCGAGGCCAAGCCGTTCTGGCACGAGCACTACTCCCGGCTCGCGTTCCCGCCCGACGAGTGGCTGGGGCGGCGGAACGCGTTCCTCGTCGAGCAGGCCGAGGTCGTCTCGGGGTGGGAGGTCGAGCCGGGACGGCGCACGTGGTCCCGGCGCCTCGAGCTCGTCGGACGGCTGCCCGAGGGCAGCGACCTGCGCGTGGGCGTCGCCCCGTTCGTGCTCTACGACCCGCCGCTGCCGCCCTGCGCCCGGACGGCGGTCGACGGCGTGCGGGGCTGGCTCACCGGCGGGGCGATCCTCGACGCCGGGCGCCGCGCGACGCCGGCGGGCGAGCGCGACGTTCTGGTGGTGCGCGAGCAGCTCCCGACGAGCGCGGAGCCGTTCGACGCGACCCCGGTCGCGCTCACCCCGTCGCCCGGGCCGGGCACGAAGCCGCTCGAGGCCGCGACCGAGGAGGCCGCACGCCGCGCTCTCGCCGCCTGGCGAGCCACGGGCTCGCTCCCGCGGGACGCCGCGACCGACCTGCTGCTGCGCCGGCCGCCGCGCCTCGTGCCCGCCGGTCCGGCCGCGCCCGACGTCGCCCCGGGCGGAGCCGCCGCAGCCGACGGCGTCGGCAGCGTGACGGGCGGCGCGCTGCCGCCCGTCGCGGACGACGTCGTCGACGCGGTCACGGCGGCCGTCGAGCGGCTCGACGACTCGTACCTCGCGGTGCAGGGCCCGCCCGGGACGGGCAAGACGTACGTCGGCGCGCGGGTCGTGGCGCGGCTCGTCGCGCAGGGGTGGCGTGTCGGCGTCGTCGCGCAGTCCCACGCCGTGGTCGAGAACCTGCTGCGCGCGGTCGTGCTCGGCGCGGGCGTGCCGCGCGAGCTCGTCGCGAAGAAGCTCGCGACGGACGGGCCGTCGCCGCGCGCCGTGTACGCCGAGCTCGACGGCGCCCACCTCGCCGCGTTCGCGACCGAGCCGGGGCCGCGCGTCGTCGGCGGCACCGCGTGGGACTTCGCCGCCGAACGGCTGCCCGCGGGCACGCTCGACCTGCTCGTCGTCGACGAGGCGGGCCAGTTCTCGCTCGCGAGCACGGTCGCGGTCGCACGGGCGGCCCGCCGCCTGCTCCTGCTCGGCGACCCGCAGCAGCTCCCGCAGGTCAGCCAGGGCCGTCACCCGGAGCCCGTCGACCGCTCGGCGCTCGCCTGGCTCGCCGACGGCCACGGGGTGCTGCCCCCCGAGCGCGGGTACTTCCTCGCCACCACGTGGCGCCTGCACCCGGACCTCGCCGCGGCGGTCTCGACGCTCTCCTACGAGGACCGGCTGCGGGCGCACCCGCTCGCCGCGGCCCGCCGCCTCGACGGCGTCGCGCCCGGCGTGCGGCAGGTGCTCGTGGAGCACGCGGGCAGCACCGTGCGCTCGACGGAGGAGGCGGCCGAGGTCGTGCGCCAGGTCGCGGACGTCCTCGACCGGTCCTGGACGACGACGGTCGACGGCGTCGCGCACGAGCGTCCGCTCGGGCAGGGCGACGTGCTCGTCGTCGCCCCGTACAACGCGCAGGTGTGGGCGGTGCGCGGCGCTCTGCGCGACGCGGGCTACCCGGACGTCGAGGTCGGGACGGTCGACCGGTTCCAGGGCAAGGAGGCTCCGGTCGTCATCCTCACGCTCGCGGCGTCGTCCGGGCACGAGGCGTCGCGCGGGCTCGGGTTCCTGCTCTCCCGGAACCGCCTCAACGTCGCGGTCTCGCGTGCGCAGTGGAGCGCGGTCGTCGTGCGCTCGCCCGGGCTCACCGACACGCTGCCCCGCTCGGCCCGCGGTCTGGAGGAGCTCGGCGCCTTCCTGGCCCTCACGTCCTGACGGGCGGCGGTGCCCGGCCGCGGGGCCACCGGAACCGTGCACACCGGAAGCCCTCGCCGGAGCATCCGGCCGGAACCGTGCACACCGGAAGCACCCGCCGGAGCCTCCGGCCGGAACCGTCCGCACCGGAAGCACCCGCCGGAACCACGGGCCGGTGCGCGTCGTTGGTCGGGGAGTGAGCCGTACCCGGCCACGACCCCGGCGCGAGCGCACCGCTCGGCGCCCCCACCCCCGGAGGACGACCCATGGGATTCCTGGACCGGCTCCTCGGCCGCGAGCCGCGAGACGACGGCGGCGCGCCGCAGCACACGGGCCCCTACGGCGCCCAGCCCCCGACGCAGCCCGCGAACCCCTACCCGACGCAGTACCCGGCCCAGCAGCCCGCGTACGGCAGCGCCCCGCAGGACGCTCGGCCCGCGGCCGGGCAGCGTACGCCGGACCAGGTGGCGATCGACCGCTACCGCTACCTGCTGCGCACCGCCCCGCCGGACGCCGTCGAGCAGGCGCACGCCGAGGCCTTCGCGCGGCTCACGCCGGAGCAGCGCCGGCAGGTGCTCGCCGAGCTCGGCGAGCAGGTCCCGGCGGGCGAGCGGGCGACGTCGGACGCCCCGCAGGACCTCGCGCGCATGGCGACGCGGGCCGAGATGCGGCAGCCCGGGACGCTGGAGCGCACCTTCGCGGGCCGGGGCCAGGCGGGCCCCGGGTTCGGCGCGATGGTCGGGTCGAGCCTGCTGGGCACGATCGCGGGCGTCGTCATCGGGTCCGCCGTCGCGAACGCCCTGTTCGGGCCCGCGTTCGCCGACCCGAGCCAGCCCGTGGCCGAGGACGCGGCCGCCGAGGACCCGGGCGCCGGCGAGGACCCGGGTGCCGCCGAGGGCGACGCTGACGGCGGCGCCGTCGAGGCGTCGGGCGGGGAACCCGCGGGCGGTGCCGACGGCGGCTTCGACGACGGCGGCTTCGGCGGAGGTTTCGACGGCGGAGGCTTCGACGACTTCGGCGGCTTCGGCGAGTTCTGAGGCCGCCCCGCCTCGCTGCCCGGAACGCACGAGTGCCCCCGACCGGACGGTCGGGGGCACTCGAGGAACGATCGATCGGTGCGGCGAGCCGCTACCGAGGAGATCGGGTCAGACGGGGCGGATGTTCTCCGCCTGCGGGCCCTTCGGGCCCTGCGTCACGTCGAACTCGACGCGCTGGTTCTCCTCCAGCGTGCGGAAGCCCTGCGACTGGATCGCGGAGTAGTGCGCGAACACGTCGGCCGAGCCGTCCTCGGGGGCGATGAAGCCGTAGCCCTTCTCGCTGTTGAACCACTTCACGGTTCCGGTAGCCATTGTTACTCCTTCAAGAGTGTGGAAACACCCCCCGCGGGCGCAGGGGAGTACATCACGGTGTTCGTCGTCAACTCTTGGGTAACAAGGTCCGCCGGGCACCCGCCGGGTGGCGGTCACGTCGACGCGAGGACAAGCGAGGCACTGCAATCTCGGAGACAACCGTACATGGTAGGCCCCCTCTTGGCCATGGGTTGCCGCGAGCTGTTGTGCCGTCCCCCGCGGCGTCCGCGGTGGCAGGTGCGGGGAGCGCGCGGGGAGGCGCCCGGAAGGCCCCCGGACACTCCCCGTGAGGCGCCCGGAGAGCGTGACCGGGAAGCGCGTCGAGGACTCAGAACGGGACGTTCGTACCGTTCACGGAACGAAACGAGACCCTTGCGTTACGAGTCGGTAACAACTCCCTGCGTCCCACGAAACCCGATCCGCCTACGTTCGCGTCACCCAGGAACGCGGAGGCGCCCCCTCCCGCGGATTCGTGGGTCCGGAGCCCTCCGAGATGCCGCGGAGGGCTCCGGACGGCGCGACCGCGGGGAGGTTTCGTCCCCGGGTGACCTGTGTCACTATTCAGCACGCAATTCAGTGTTGAATTCAGCGATCGACCGCGGAGAGAGGCGGCTTGGCTGCCTCCGCGGGGATCAGGACCACGGAGGTTGGCATGCATCGCACAGCACGACGGGCGAGCGGGGGTGCCGCCCTGCTCCTCGCGGCCACCCTCGTCCTCACCGCCTGCGGTCCCCAGTCCCAGGGCGGCGGCGACGAGACGACCGGGACGTCGACCGAGACCGACGACGGCGGCGGCTCGGCCGACCTGAGCATCGTCCCGTCGGTCCAGATCGACATCGACGGCGCCGAGGTCGAGGCGACCGCGGCCGGCAACCCGGCGGACCCCGCCGGTGACGGCAGCGCCGAGTGCGCCGAGGGCACCTCGATCGCGGTGGCCGGAGCTCTCACGGGCCCGAACGCCGCGCTCGGACTCAACATCCAGTACGGCGCCCAGGTCGCGGTGGACGCGTTCAACGAGGCGAACCCGGGCTGCCAGGTCACGCTCAAGCCGTTCGACACCGAGGGCGACCCGCAGAAGGCGACCCAGGTCGCGCCGCAGATCGTCGGCGACGCGAGCGTGCTCGGTCTGCTCGGCCCCGCGTTCTCGGGCGAGACGGCCGCCACGGGCGACGTGTTCAACCAGGCGGGCCTGCTGTCGCTCACGGCGTCGGCGACGAACCCCGACCTCACGAAGAACGGCTGGACGAACTTCTTCCGCGGTCTCGCGAACGACGCCGTCCAGGGCCCGTCGGTCGCGAAGTACCTCGTCAACACGAAGGACTTCGGCAGCGTCTGCGTCGTGTCCGACAACTCGGACTACGGCATCGGCCTCGCGCAGCAGATCACCGAGGGCCTGGGCGACGCCGCGAACGAGGACTGCGCCGCCGAGGTGAAGACCGGCGACAAGGACTTCTCGGCCGCCGTCCAGATCATCTCCGGCGCCGACGCGGACGCCGTCTTCTACGCCGGCTACTACGCGGAGGCCGCGCCGTTCGTGCAGGGCCTGCGCGACGGCGGCGTCGACATCCCGTTCGTCTCGGCGGACGGCACGAACGACCCGCAGTTCGTCTCGCAGGCGGGCGCCGCGTCGAAGGGCGCGATCCTCTCCTGCCCGTGCGGCCCGGCCCCGGAGGACTTCGCGGCCACCTACGAGGAGACGAACGGCCAGGCGCCGGGCGTGTACTCGGTCGAGGGCTACGACCTCGCGACGATCATGCTCACGGGCATCGCCTCGGGCGTGACCGACCGTGCTGGCCTGATCGACTACGTGGCGAACTACTCCGGTGAGGGCCTGGCCCGCGCCTACGAGTGGGACGACATGGGCGAGCTCGCCTCGGCGCTCATCTGGATCTACGAGGTCCAGTAGTCCGACGACGACGGGCGCCCCGCCCCGACGTCCCCGCCCCGCGCGGGGACCGGTCGGCGGGGCGCCCGTCGTGGACCACGACCTCGTACCCCAGAGAACGAACCAGGGAGCGTCATGCCCGCTCTTGCTGACGCGCTGATGCACAGCGCGACCGCCGGCCCCCTCGTCCACCAGTCCCTCATCGACTTCAACATCGCGGGCCTCGCCCGGAACTTCTGGGGCCTCACCATCGAAGGCCTCACCTACGGCGCGATCTACGCGCTCGTCGCCGTCGGCTACACGCTCGTCTACGGCGTGCTGCGGCTCATCAACTTCGCCCACTCCGAGGTCTTCATGCTCGGCATGTTCGGGCAGTACGCGACGCTCATGCTGCTCGGCTTCTACCCGAGCGGGAACGCGTACGACAAGGGCATCGCCCTGACGGTGCTCTACCTCGGCATCGCGATGCTCGGCGGGATGCTCGTCGCGGGCGGTGCCGCCGTCGGGCTGGAACGCGTGGCGTACCGGCCGCTGCGACGGCGCGGCGCACCGGCGCTCGTCTTCCTCATCACCGCGATCGGGATGTCGTTCATCATCCAGGAGTTCGTGCACTTCGTGCTGCCGAAGCTCACGGGCGGCACGCTCGGCGGCGTCAACGCGCAGCAGCCGATCCGGCTGGTCCAGCCCGAGGTGCAGTTCACGATCGGCGGCGCGCCGGTCACGAACATCACGCTCGTCATCATCCTGTCGGCGCTGGTCCTCGCGCTCGCGACGGACATGTTCATCAACCGGACGAAGTTCGGCCGCGGCATCCGCGCCGTCGCGCAGGACCCGGTGACCGCGACCCTCATGGGCGTCTCGCGCGAGCGCGTCATCATGCTGACGTTCCTCATCGGCGGCATCCTCGCCGGTGCGGCCGCGCTGCTCTACACGCTGCGCGTGCCGAACGGGATCATCTACTCCGGCGGCTTCATTCTCGGCATCAAGGCGTTCTGCGCCGCGGTGCTCGGCGGCATCGGCAACCTGCGCGGCGCGCTGCTCGGTGGCCTGCTGCTCGGCGTCATGGAGAACTACGGCCAGGTCGTGTTCGGCACGGAGTGGCGCGACGTGGTCGCGTTCGCGCTCCTCATCATCGTCCTGATGTTCCGCCCGACGGGCATCCTCGGGGAGTCGCTGGGGAGGGCCCGCGCATGAGCACCTCGACACCTGCACCCGGCCCCGCGCCCGACGGCGGTCGCCCCACCGCGATGCCGCCCGCCGGCCGTGTCGCGACGAAGGACCGGCCGCACAGCGGAGTCGGCGACCGGCTGCGCCTGTGGTGGGACGCCCAGGCCCGGCCCACGCAGTGGGCGATCGGCGTGCCGTTCCTCCTCTTCCTGGCGCTCGTGCCGATCCTCAACATCCCGGTGCTCACCACGGTGGGCACCAACTTCGGCGGGGTGATGGCGCAGTTCGGCATGATCGCGCTCATCGCCATCGGCCTCAACGTCGTGGTGGGCCAGGCGGGCCTGCTCGACCTCGGCTACGTCGGCTTCTACGCCATCGGCGCGTACACGGTCGCGATCCTCACGAGCCCCGACAGCCCGTGGAACCAGACCGACGAGTGGCTGTCGAAGGACTGGGCGTGGCTCGCGGCGCTGCCGATCGCGGTCGCTATCACGTCGTTGTCCGGGCTGATCCTCGGCTCGCCGACGCTGCGCCTGCGCGGCGACTACCTCGCCATCGTCACGCTCGGCTTCGGCGAGATCGTCCGCCTCCTCGCGGACAACCTCGACGAGCTGACGGGCGGCGGCCAGGGCCTGCGCGGCGTCGCCTACCCCCGGGTGGGCGTCACGGAGGAGCTGCCCAACGGCGTCTTCTCCGCGGGGAACGCCGCGGGCACGCTCAACTCGGGCGTGTGGTGGTACTGGCTGAGCCTCGTGTTCATCGTCATCTCGCTGCTGCTCGTGGGGAACCTGGAGCGCTCGCGCGTCGGGCGCGCCTGGGTCGCGATCCGCGAGGACGAGGACGCGGCCGAGATCATGGGCGTCCCCACGTTCCGCTTCAAGCTGTGGGCGTTCGTCATCGGGGCGTCGATCGGCGGTGTCGCGGGCGCGCTCTACGCCGGGCAGGTCCAGTTCGTCATCCCGACGAACTTCAACGTCATCAACTCCGTGCTCTTCCTGTGCGCCGTCGTGCTCGGCGGCCAGGGGAACAAGCTCGGGGTGATCCTCGGCGCGTTCATCATCGTGTACCTGCCGAACTTCTTCCTCGGCCGCACGGAGCTGTTCGGCATCCCGATCAACGGCAACGAGATCGCGAGCTACCGGTACCTGTTCTTCGGGATCGCGCTGGTCGTGCTCATGATCTTCCGTCCGCAAGGGCTCCTCCCCGTCCGGCAGAAGCTCCTCGCCTACGGGCGCGAGCTCTACGTCGCCGCGCGACGCGCGGCGCAGGCCGTCACGCGGGGCGGGTCCGACGACGGCGCCCGCCCGGGCTCCCCGGCGGTCGCCACGGCGTCGGGCGGCTCCCGCGCGTCGCGCGCGACGGGCACGACGACCGGGACCGGCGCAGACGGCACCACGACCGGGGAGGAGACCCGATGAGCACCCACGACCCCGGCGGCATCGGCGCGGGCGGCGAGCACGGCGACGAGCACCTCGCGTCGTCGGGCCGCGCCGACTCCTCGCGTGCCGACCTGTACATGCCCGGAGCCGTCCTCGAGGAGCCGGCGGTCGTCGACGTCGCAGACGTGCGCCCCGAGCTCGCCAACCCCGAGCTCGTCGACGCGATGGTCGCGCCCGACCGCACGGTCCACGCGCGCGTCGGCGAGCCGCTGCTCCAGATGCAGAACGTCACGGTCCAGTTCGGCGGCCTCGTCGCGCTCGACGACGTGACGTTCGACATCCGGCGCGGCGAGATCCTCGGGCTCATCGGCCCGAACGGCGCGGGCAAGACGACCGCGTTCAACGCGATGACGGGCGTCTACCGGCCCACCCAGGGGCAGGTCGTCTTCGACGGCTCCCCGGTGGGCAAGCTCAAGCGCTACCGGATCACGCAGCGCGGCATCGCCCGCACGTTCCAGAACATCCGCCTGTTCAACGAGATGACGGCGCTGGAGAACGTCGTCGTCGGGTCGGACGCGCGGCACCGCACGTCGGTCCCCGGCGCGCTGCTGCGCACGCCGCGGCACCGGCGCGAGGAGCGGGACGCGATCGACCGGGCGCTCGCGCTGCTCGAGTTCGTGGGCGTCGGCGGGCGCGCGACGGAGAAGGCGCGCAACCTCTCGTACGGCGACCAGCGCCGGCTCGAGATCGCGCGGGCCCTGGCGACCGAGCCGAAGCTGCTGTGCCTCGACGAGCCGGCGGCCGGCTTCAACCCGGCGGAGAAGGAGTCCCTCATGGACCTCATCCGCCACATCCGCGACGACGGCTACACCGTGCTGCTCATCGAGCACGACATGCGCCTCGTGCGCGGGGTGACCGACCGGATCGTCGTGCTCGAGTTCGGGCGCGTCATCGCGGACGGCACGCCGGACGAGGTCACGAACGACCCCAAGGTCGTCGCGGCGTACCTCGGCGTGCCCGACGAGGAGCTGGCCGGCCCGGACGGCGTCGGGCCCGCGGCCCCCACCACCGAAGGAGGCAGCGGCCATGCCCCTGCTTGAGCTGCAGGACATGACGGTCGCCTACGGGCGCATCGAGGCCGTGCGCGGCATCTCGATCACCGTCGAGGAGGGCGAGCTCGTCACCCTCATCGGGGCCAACGGCGCCGGGAAGACCACGACGATGCGCGCCATCTCGGGCATCCGCCCGGTGGCGCGCGGCAAGGTGCTGTTCGACGGCAAGGACATCACGAAGATGAAGGCTCACCTGCGCGTGCTCGAGGGCATCGTGCAGGCGCCCGAGGGCCGCGGCATCTTCCCCGGCATGACGGTCGTCGAGAACCTGGAGATGGGCGCCTACGCGCGCACGTTCGCGTCGAAGGCCGAGCACGACGAGACGGTCGAGCGCGTCTTCGACCTCTTCCCGCGGCTCGCGGAGCGCAAGGAGCAGGTGGGCGGCACCATGTCGGGCGGCGAGCAGCAGATGCTCGCGATCGGGCGCGCGCTCATGGCCCGGCCGCGGCTGCTGCTCCTCGACGAGCCGTCGATGGGGCTCGCGCCCATGGTCATCCAGCAGATCTTCCGCATCGTGTCGGAGATCAACGCGCAGGGGACGACGGTGCTGCTCGTCGAGCAGAACGCGCAGCAGGCGCTGTCGCGCTCGCACCGCGCGTACGTGCTCGAGACGGGTGAGGTCGTGCGCAGCGGCGGCGGGCGCGAGCTGCTCGCGGACTCGAGCATCAAGGAGGCGTACCTCGGCGTCGCGTGACGGGTACGCCGTCCCGGCCGGACGCGCCTCCGGGCGGGTCCGCCCGGGTCGGGCGCGGCCGGGGGCGGTCCGGCCTGGTTAGGCGCGCCCAGGGGCGGGCCCGGCCGGGGGCGGGTCCGCCGCCGGGCGCGCTGCCCTAGGCTGGCCGCGTGCCGCTCCGACGACGTGACGCCCGGGACCGACTGACCTTCGAGCTGGTCGAGTCCGACGACGTCGACGCGGAAGACGACGCCCTCGGCGGCCCGGGCCTGGCCTCGCCGGGCGGGCCGCGCGGCGTGCCGTCCGGCGCGACGGGGGGCACGACCTGGACGCCGGGCGCGACGGCGGGCGTCCGTGCCGCCCTCGGGGCGACGGACGGTCCCGCGGGACCCGACGGCCCGCCCGGGCGTGCGTCGGCCGACGACGACCCGGCCGAGAGCGAACCGGCCGAGAGCGACCCGGCCGAGGGTGGACCGCCCCGACGGGGACGGCCTGCGGCGGTCGTCGCGGGGGTCGCGGCGGGGGTCGCGCTCGTGCTGGGCGGCATGCTCGCGGTCGACGCGTGGCAGGGCCGGGCCGACCTGGAGCGCCTGCGGGCCGCGCCCGGCGGCCTGGAGCCGCTGCCCGACGCGCCCGTCGAGCGCTGGACGGCCGACGTCGAGGTCTCCAGCGGGCTCGCGCTCCTGCCCGGGGCGGTCATGACGGTCGAGGACGGGACCGCCGTCGCCCGCTCGCTCGACGACGGGGCGGAGCGCTGGCGCGTCGACGTCGGCGCGTACGCGTCCTGCGGGGGACTGTTCTTCTGGTCGCTGCCCTTCGGCGAGCCAGCCTCCACCCTCGCGTGCGTGGCGCCGGTCGTCCCCGACGAGGATGCCTCGGGCGGCGGCGCGGAGCTGACATTCGAGCGCGAGACCGGGCGCGCCCTCGCGTCGGACTGGACGGTCACGGTGCTCGATGCGGACGGCGAGGTGCTCGGGCGCCGTGACACGACGTCCGACGGCGGCACGCCCGCCCCCGGGCCCGGCGGCACGATCCTCCGGGCCGAGCGCGTCGGCGAGGTGCCGGCGGGCGACGGCGCGGTCGTCGAGCAGGATCCGACCACCGGGGAGGTCGCCGACCTCCCCCTGGGGCGCCCCGCCGTCGTCCGCGTCGAGGACGCGCTCACGGGCGACACGCGCTGGGAGGCCGACGTGCCGTTCGTCGAAGGGTCAGGACAGTGCGTCGGCTGGACCGAGGCGGACGGGACGGAGACGATCCGGGCGGAGCTCGAGAACCTGTGGGCGGCGACCGAGACGCACCTCGTTCGTGTCGAGGGCTGCGGCGTCACGGCGTGGTTCACGCCGGGCGGCGAGCGCCTCGACGACCAGGAGAACCCGCTGGACGGAGTCGTCGCGCTCGCGGACGGCACGTACTACCGCGACCCGTCGGGGTATGCCTCCACCTGGGGCTCGGCGGCGACCGCACCGCGCGACGCGGCGCGCGCCGTCCTTGCGGCGGACGGCGCCGTGCGCTGGGAGCCGCCCGGCCCGATCCTCGTGCCGCGCTCGAGCGACGGCTCGGACGCGCCGCTCCTCGCCCGGTCCGAGGGGGAGCTCGTCGCGTTCGACGGTGACGGCAGCGAGCTGTGGCGCTCGTCGGAGGTGGTGGCGCCCGAGGCGGTGCTCGTCGCCACGCACGACACGGTCGTCGTGTCCGGGGGTTCCAGCACGGGCTGGATGACCGGGCTCGACGCGACCTCGGGGACGGTGCGCTGGTCCCTCGACCGCGAGACGGTCGAGGCCGCGGCCGGCGGGAGCGTCAGCTGGATGGACACCGCCTACACGGACGGGCGGCGCGCGATCCTGCTCGCCTACCAGGACGACGGGCGGACGGAGCTCCTCGCGATCGACCTCGCCGACGGTCACGTCGCGTGGTCCGGTGGTGTCGGGCCGGAGGAGGGCTCCTGGCCCGTTCCCCTCCAGGGCCGGCTCCTGCGGATCGGGCAGTCGGAGATCGCCCGGCTCGGTTGACGACCGGCCTACGCTGAGGGGGTGCCGCTCCGACGGGGAGACGGCGGCGACGGCCGCCGGACGTTCGAGCTCGTCGACACGGCCGGGGTCGACGACGACCTCGACCTCCTCGACGCGCCGCACCCGGTGCTGCTCGGCGGACCGCACGCCGTGCCGCGCGGCACGACCCTTCCACCGCCTCCCGGAGCGTCGGCGCCCGAGGCGTCGGGTCCGGGGGCGCTTCCGCCAGGGGCTCCGCCCGGACCGCCAGGGGCGCCGCGCGTGCCCGGCCGCCGCCGCCGGGTCGTGGCCGCGGCGGTCGCGACCGGGGTGGTCGTGCTCGTCGTCGGCGGGATGCTCGTCGTCGACGCCGCGACGAGCCGGGACGCGCAGGAGCGGCTGGAGACGGCGCGCGGCGCGGTCCGCGCGCTCGACACCGCCCCGACGGAGCAGTGGCGCGCCCCCGCCGCGGCGGACCGCGGGACGGCCTTCCTCCCGGGCCTGCTCGTCACCGTGAACGGCGACGAGGCGGTCGCGCTCGACCTCGACACGGGCGCCGAGGCGTGGCGCGTGCCGGTCGGCGGCGACGAGGCCGTGTGCGGGTCGTGGAGCCCGTGGGAGCGGTCGGCCGTGCCGTCGCGCACGGTGGTGTGCGTCGCCGGGTCGGGGGTCGCGCCGTCCTGGTACGACGTCAGCCCGCCGCCCCGGCCGGGGGAGGGCACCGCGACCGTGACGGTGCTCGACGCCCGGGGGCGGGTCGTGGGGCAGCGGCAGGCGCAGACGGCGGGGGCGCTGCTGGTCCCCGGCCCGGACGGTGGCCTCGTGCGGGCCGAGCGCGTCGGCGAGCCGGGCGAGCCGAGCGGTGCCCCTGTCGCCGTCGACCCCGGTGCGGGCGAGTCCGTCGACGGCGTCGCGGGGCGGGACGTCGTCGTGACGCTCGAGGACGCCGCCACGGGCGCGGTGCGCTGGCGGCGCGAGCTGCCGTTCCAGGACGTCCCGTGGTCGTGCACGTCGTGGGACGCCGAGACCGGCGGGGAGGACGTCGACCCGGAGCGGCTGCTGCTCGTCGCGACGGAGACCCTGGTCGACGTGGGCGGGTGCGGCGTCGCGGCGTCGTTCCTGCCGGACGGCGAGCGGCTCGACGACCCGGACGCCCCGACCGACGGCGCGGTCCCGCTCGCGGGCGGGCGGTTCCTCGTCGACGCGGACCGGCAGGGGTCGGACGGCGCGCTGCGCGCCGACCGCGTGCTCGACCCGGACGGGACGCCGCTCCTCGACGTGCCGGGCGAGGTGCTGGACCCGCAGGCGACCGACGATCCCGCTCCGGGCGTGCTCCTCGTGCGCGACGGCATCGCCCTGCGCGCCTTCGACGAGCGGGGCGCGCGCCTGTGGACGTTCGACGGCGCCCGCGTGCCCGAGGCCGTGTACGTCGTCGCGGAGGGCACGGCCGTCGTCGGGACGGCGAGCACGGTCCTGGGGCTGGACGCGCTGTCGGGCGAGCAGACGTGGTCGCGGTTCGTCGACGACCTCGCGGGCGAGCGCGGTCACGGCGCCGTGGTGACGCAGGCGTTCACCGACGGGCGGTGCGCCTTCCTCGTGCTCGTCGACCCCGCGACGGGGGCGAGCTCGCGCGTCGTGGCCCTCGAGCTGTCGTCGGGGTCGGTCGTCTGGTCGGAGGACCTCGACGGCGGCTGGGGCGGGCTCCTCCCGGTGCAGGGACGGCTCCTGCGCTGGGACGGGCAGACGGTCGCCCTCCTCGGCTGAGGTGCACCGACGCTCACGCGCTGATGTCGTCGGGCTGCGGCACTACCCTGGCGAGATGCCCGACGACCTCACGCAGCCCGCCACGCCGTCTCCTCCCGAGCCCGAGGTGGCCGAGGCGCCCGAGACGCCGCAGGCGCCCGTCGCCCCCCGTCGTCCCGCACCGCGCACGCACCACGGCGAGACGGTCGACGACGACTACGAGTGGCTTCGGGACAAGGAGTCGCCCGAGGTCGTCGCGCACCTCGAGGCCGAGAACGCGTACACCGAGGCGCGCCTCGCGCACCTCGAGCCGCTGCGCGAGCGGATCTTCGAGGAGATCAAGGCCCGCACGCTCGAGACGGACCTGTCCGTCCCGGTGCGCCAGGGCGCGCACTGGTACTACGCGCGCACGGTCGAGGGGTCGCAGTACCCGATCCGGGCCCGCGCCCCGATCGACGCGAGCCTCGGCAGCGACGCGCCGTCGGCCTGGGTGCCGCCCGTGCTGGAGCCGGGCGTGCCCGTGCCGGGCGAGCAGGTGCTCCTCGACGACAACGTCGAGGCCGAGGGCCACGAGTTCTTCTCGCTCGGGTCGTTCGACGTCTCGGCCGACGGGACGCGGCTCGCGTACGCGGTCGACGTCGTGGGCGACGAGCGCTACACGCTGCGGATCCGCGACCTGGAGTCCGGCACCGACCTCGTGGACGAGGTCCCGGGCACGTTCCCGGGCGCCGTCTTCTCCCCGGACGGGCGGTACGTGTTCTACCCGACGGTCGACGACGCGTGGCGGCCCTGGCGCGTGTGGCGCCACGAGGTGGGCACGCCCGCGACGCAGGACGTCGTCGTCTTCGAGGAGCCCGACGAGCGGTTCTGGGTCGGGGTGGGCGTCTCGCGCTCGCAGCGGTTCGTGCAGATCGACGCGGGCTCGAAGATCACGTCCGAGACGTGGCTGATCGACGCCGACGACCCGACGGGCGAGGCGCGAGTGGTCTGGCCGCGTCGCGAGGGCGTCGAGTACACGGTCGAGCACGCCGTCCTGCCGAGCACGTGGTTCCCGACCGCCGAGCACGCGGTCGGCGACCTTCCTGACGAGAATCCGGTCGCCGACCCCGTGCTCGGCGGGGCGGCGGAGCGGCGCGCGGGGGAGCAGCGGGACGTTTTGCTCGTCCTGCACAACGACGGCGCGGAGAACTTCGAGCTCGTCGTCACCGGTGTCGCCGACGTCTCCGCCGGGCCGGGCGACGCGACCGTCGTCGTGCCGCACGACCCCGCGACCCGGCTCGAGGCCGTGGACGCGTTCGCCGGGCACCTCGTCGTCTCCTACCGGCGCGACGCGCTGTCGCGGGTCGGCGTGATCGACCTCGCGAGCCCCGAGCCGCCGCGGCCCGCGGGCCTGCCCACCCCGATCCGCACGGGCGACACCCCGGCGCCCACCGCCGACCTCTGGCACGTGCACGAGGTCGCGTTCGACGAGCCGCTGTACACCGCGGCGCTGGGCGCCAACCCGGAGTGGGACCAGCCGAACGTCCGGCTGGGGTACACGAGCTTCGTCACGCCGTCGACCGTGTACGACCTGCGGGTCGAGACCGACGAGCTCACGCTGCTCAAGCAGCAGCCCGTGCTCGGCGGGCACGACGCCGCGGACTACGTGCAGCGCCGCGAGTGGGCCACGGCCGAGGACGGCACCCAGGTGCCGGTGTCGCTCGTGTGGCGGCGCGACGCCGTCGGGCTCGACGCGACGGGCACGGGCGCCGAGCCGGCGCCGCTCCTGCTGTACGGCTACGGGTCGTACGAGATCAGCATCGACCCGGGGTTCTCGATCTCGCGCCTGTCGCTGCTCGACCGGGGGGTCGTGTTCGCCGTCGCGCACGTCCGCGGCGGCGGCGAGATGGGGCGCCGCTGGTACGACGAGGGCAAGACGCTCGCCAAGCGCACCACGTTCACGGACTTCGTCGCGGTCGCGCGGCACCTCGTCGACGCGGGCTGGACGAGCCCGGAGCGGCTCGTCGCGCAGGGCGGCTCGGCGGGCGGGCTGCTCATGGGCGCGGTGACGAACCTCGCTCCCGAGCTCTTCGCGGGCGTGCTCGCGCAGGTGCCGTTCGTCGACGCGCTCACCTCGATCCTCGACCCGTCGCTCCCGCTCACGGTCGTCGAGTGGGACGAGTGGGGCGACCCGCTCCACGACCCCGACGTCTACCGGTACATGCGCACGTACACGCCCTACGAGAACGTGCCCGACGACGCGTCGCACTACCCGCGGATCCTCGCCGTGACGTCGTTCCACGACACGCGCGTGCTGTACGTCGAGCCCGCGAAGTGGGTCGCGCGCCTGCGCGCCGCGGGGGCGCCCGCGCTGCTGAAGATCGAGATGCACGCCGGGCACGGCGGGGTCTCGGGCCGCTACGAGGGCTGGCGCGAGGTCGCGTACGAGGACGCGTGGGTGCTCGACGTGCTCGGGCTGGCCGACCGGTGACGTGCCCGCGGGCATGAGGCCGCAGACGGAGGGGGAGCGATGACCGATGAGACCGTGCCGCCCGACGCGCGGACGGCGCGCGACGCGACGCCGCCCGGGAGGGCCGTGCTGCTCCTGCGCCCGGTCGGGTACCTCGCCGTCGGGCTCGTGGGGACGGCCGTCGGGCTCGCCCTCCTGGGCCTGTACCTCGCGCCCGCGGCGTACGGGCTGCTCGCGCCGCCGGCGGACCAGGAGCCCTGGGCCGAGCTCGTCGCGTCGCCCGGCGCCGAGCTCGGGCGGCTCGCGGTCGTCGCGCCGGTCGCCGTGGTGCTCGCCGGCACGGTCGCGTGGTACCTGGCGTGCGCCGTCTGGCCGCTCGCCGCGCTGGCGTTCGTGCACGCCGGGCGGGCGCTGCGGCCGTCGTCCCGGGGCGACCGGCTGTCGTTCACGAGCCGGGTCGCGCCGGGCACGACGCTCGGGCCGCCCGTGCCCGGGCCGCTCCCCGTGCCCCTCCAGCCGCAGCGGCGCTCGCCGCTCACGGACACCCTCGTGCGCTTCGCCGTCTGCGGCTGGCACCCCGACCGCCGCGAGGCCGGGGCCGCGGTCCCGGCCGGTGTCGCGTGGGTGCTCGCGAGCGCGGGGGCGTCGACGGCGCTGCCGCCCGGCTGGCGGGTCGCGCTGCTGGTTGCCGCGGTGCCGTTCGCCGCGTGGTCCGTGGTGGCCCTGCGGCGCCGATGGGACTGGCGGTTCCACCGCGAGCGCGTGCGCGCGGCGCGGCGCGAGCGGTGGCTCGAGCGGCACGCCGACGGGTACGTGATGCGCGACGGCCCGCGCGTCGTCCGGTCTCGCCCGCAGTCGGCCGAGCACCGGGCGCGCGTCGAGGCGGAGCGCGCCGAGGCGCGCGCCGCGCAGGACCGCCTCACGAGCCTGACGAGCGACGCGATCGGCGAGCGCCGCGAGGCGGTGCTCCGCGCCCGCCGCCGGCGCGAGCAAGACCAGAACGACCCCCGACACGGAGACTGACCCCGTACCAGGCCGCGAGCATGGGGTGACTGCCCGTCCGAGGTCCCGGACGGGCGGTGGCCGCATGCTCGGCGGCTGGGGGTCAGACGGTCTGGGGGCTGCCGCACTCCGCGCAGAAGCGCGCGCCCGCGGCGTTCGAGGTGCCGCACTCGCGGCACGCGGTGACCTGCGCCAGGCGCTCGCCGCACTCGGGGCAGAACTTGCCGCCGTCGACCTTCGCGGCGCACGACGGGCACCGCGTCACGGCGGCCGTCCGGAGGTCCGCGCCGCCGACGAGGTCGGTCGTGCGGAGCTGCTCCTGGACCTGGTACCGGCGGGCCTCGGCCTGGAGCTGGGCGAGCTCCTCCACCTGCTTGGGCGAGCAGCGCACGCACTGCCCGACGACGTCGTTCCAGCAGACCTCGTGGCACATCCAGTCGCCGCACCCGTGGCACTGGCGGAACGCGTCGCGCACCTCGCCGACGGCGGCGTCGAGCGCCTTGTCCTTCGCCTGCGAGTTGGTCTGGCGGTCCGCGGCCCACGACCCCGCCGCGTAGGAGAGGTCGGCGACCTTGCCCCCGAAGAACCGGCCTGCCGCCTGGACGAGGCTGCTGCCCTTCGCGACGACGTCCGTCCGGTAGGCGGAGCGGTAGCCGTTGCCGCAGCGCTCGCACCGGAACTCGAACTGGTAGCCCCCGGCGTTCGACAGATCGCGGACGTTGTCGGTGAAGGCGATGGGCGTGCTCATGGCGGGGACCTCGGTGGGCTCGTGGGGTCGGCGTCCCCGCAGGCCAGGCCCGCGGGAGGGGGAGTCATGGGGATCCTGTGACCGCTGCGATGCTACCCATCGACCCTCGCCGTCCCGACGGATCACCCGGGTGAAATCGGGCCGAAAGGCGGGCGCGCCGCGGCCGGGGGTTCAGGGCCGCACCAGGCGGAGCGGGGCGTCGGCGGTGCGGACCGTCACGGTCTGGCCCCACGAAGCGACGAGGCGGTCGTCCTCCACGCCGTCGCCGAACACGACGAGCCGGTCCGAGGCGACGGTGAGCGCGACGTCGGCCCCCTCCTCGACGACGCCCTCGGTGAGCGAGACACCCGTCGCGGGTGACGGCCACGCCTCGCGGACGAACCAGCCGAGCCGGTGCTCGGTGCGCCCCGGGGCACGCCGCCCGCCGCGGTCGTGCGCGAGCGACGCCCACCAGCCCGTCGCGCCCGTGCCCGTCGCGACGAGCACGCCCGACGACGACTGGCGCTCCTCGCCCGCCCCGCAGCGCAGCGTGTAGCGCGCGCTCTGGTGGCTGGGGTGCCCGACGAACACCTCGTTGAGCGCGGTGAGGTGCTGGCCGTCGTCGAGGTCGGCGCGGACCATGGTGAGCGCGTCGACGGGCAGGAGCGCCACCCGGTCGGGCGCGCCGCCCGGCGCCTCGGCGTCGCTCCCGAGCCCGCGCAGGAGGGTCGTCGCCGCCGCGACCGGGTGCCGCACGAGCACGCCCGCGTTCACGCCGGGCTCCGGGTCGACGCCGAGGACCGGCTGGCCGTGCAGGTACTTCGCGACGTTCGCGACGAGGCCGTCCTGCCCCACGACCACCACCACGTCCTCGGGCGCGACGAGGAACCGCGACAGGTCCGCGCGCTCGACGTCGGCGCGCGCCCAGCCCGCGGGCAGCGCGGCCACGACGGCGTCGCGCGCGGCCGTGAGGGCGTCGTGCCGCGCCTGCACCTCGGCCAGCGACCGGCCGCGCGACCGGAGGAAGAACTCCGCCTGGCCGCGCGTCCCGTGCCGGTCCAGCAGGTCGTCGAGCTCGGTGCGCCGGTGCACGACGACGGCACGTCGCCGGAGCATCGTCAGGCCGCCTTCCCGGGCGTCGCGGCGGGCGACCCGCCGTCGGGGCCGAGCCCGCGGGCCAGGGTCGACAGCACCCCGGTGAGCAGGTCGGGCGTGATGGTGAGGTTCTGCACGTCGGGCAACGACCCGGCCGCCTCGCGCAGCGCGAGCGCGAGGAGCGTGCCCTGCCCGGCGCTCGCGTACACGTCCATGCGAGCCTGCTCGGCGGCGGCCTCGGCCGCGCCGACGACGCGCACCTGCTCCGCCTTGGCGTCGGTCGCGAGCTGGGCGCGCTCGGCGGTCGCCCGGGCGTCGACGAGGGCCGCAGCCGCCTTCTCCTCGGCCTCGCGCCGCGCGTTCGCGCCCTCCTGGGCGACGAGGCGCTCGCGCCGGGTCGCGAGCTCGATCTTGCTCGCGAGCTCGTTCTCCGCGATCGCCCGCTCGCGCTCGACGGCGAGGGCCCGGCGCTCGTAGGTCGCGCGGTCGGCCTCGGCCTGCACGTGCTCGCGCGCGGGCGTCTGGAGCGCGCGCTCGACGTCCTTCTCCGGCCGCACGGCGAGCACCTGGACGCCGATGACGACGATGCCCGTCGTGGTGAGGCGCGGGTCGGTGGTCAGCGCCTCGGTGAGGACGTCGCGCACGCGCGGCACGCCGGTCGTCAGGGCGTCGGCGAGGGGCATCGCGGCGAGCGCGTCGGTGGCCCGGCTCTGCGCGAGGCGCCCGACGATGCTCGTCACCTGGTCGCGCCCCGCGGTGCTCGTCTCGCCGCTGCCCGGGTCGACCGCGAAGTCGAGGCGCTGCGAGACGGTCACCGGGTCGGCGAACCGGTACGTCACGCCGGCCTGCACGGTGACGTCCTGGTGGTCGGCGGTCACGGCGTGGAAGAAGACGGGGAGCTCCTGGTCGTCGACGGGGACCTCGGAGAGGACCGACGTCGTGGGCCGGAACCAGAACGCCTGACCGACGCCCTCGTGGGCGACCCGCCCGCGGCGCAGGTGCACGACGTGCCCGGTGGGGCTCCCGAGGAAGTGCCGCGTCCACGGATAGGTGCGGATGGTGGCCATGGTCGTCTCCGATCGGTTTTCGTCAATCTGACAATAACGAGCGTAGGCCGCTGCGGGGGTTCTCGTCAACCTGACGCGAATGTGCGACGATGGGCCCATGACCGCACCCGCCGCACCGGCCCCCGACGTCCCGCCCGGCGCGGCCCTGCTGCCCGTCACGGTCGATGTCGTCGCGCTCACCGTGCGCGACGACGCGCTGCACGTGCTCCTCGTCGAGCGCGGCGTCGAGCCGTACCGCGGCGCGCTCGCGCTCCCCGGCGGGTTCGTGCTGCCGGGCGAGCGGCTCGCCCGGGCGGCGCGCCGCGAGCTCGCCGAGGAGACGGGCGTCCGACCGCCCGGGCACCTGGAGCAGCTCCGCACCTACGGCCCGCTCGACCGCGACCCGCGCGGCCCGGTCCTCTCGGTCGCGTACCTCCTGCTCGCGCCCGAGTTCGGCGTCGTGCACGCCGGGTCCGACGCCGGGGGAGCGGCCTGGCACCCCGTCGAGCCCCTGCTCGGGGACGGGCCGGGGACCGGCCTCGCGTTCGACCACGCGCGGATCCTCGCCGACGGCGTCGAGCGGGCCCGCGCCAAGCTCGAGTACTCCGCGCTCGCGACGGCGTTCTGCCCGCCCGAGTTCACCGTCGCCGACCTGCGGCGCGTCTACGAGGCCGTCTGGGGCGTGCGGCTGGACCCGCGGAACTTCTCCCGCAAGGCCACGACGACCGCGGGCTTCCTCGAGGACACGGGCCGCACGACGTCGGGCGGGGCCGGGCGGCCCGCGGCGCTCTACCGGGCCGCGCGCCCGGCGCCGGGCCCGCAGCCGGGCGCCGGACCCGACGCCGCCGCGCCCGACCCGGACGACGCCCCGGCGAGCGTGCCCGCGGTGCTCGACCCGCCCCTCATGCGCCCGCGTCGCTGACGGCGCGGCCGGTCTCGGCATCGGTGCCCCGCACCGACGGGCCGCGCCCGGGGGAGTTCTCCCCCTCGACAGCGCCGCCCGGCTGAGTACGCTCGCGCGCATGTCGACGTACAGCTCCTGGCGCAGCGACCAGGGCAACATGCGGGCCCTGTCCGACGAGCTCGCCGCCCAGGCCGCGATGGCGCGGTCCCGCGAGGCGTCGCTCCACCGCCGCCTGCGTTCGCTCGAGGGCGACCTGTCGAGCCGCGTCGAGGTGCTGACGCGCCTCGTCAACGCGCTCATCGAGCTCGGCGAGGTCCGTGAGGAGCTCGCGCTCTTCACGCCCGCGCGCCGCGCCCGCGACGCGGCGCGCGCCCTCACGCGGGCCGTCGTCACGGGGGAGGGCGACGTGTCCCACCTGCGGAGCTCCCCGGACCTCGTGGACGTGCCCGGCTACTGGCTCGTGCCCGCCGCGCTCGCGGTCGCCGAGCTCCCCGCCGGGCGGCTCGACCGGGAGGCCGCCGAGGAGGCCCTGCTGCGCGACCGCCGTCGTGCCGCGACGTACCTCGTCGCGGTGTGCGCGCTCGTCGGGCAGCCGGGACTCGCGCGCGAGTGGGTGCCGGGGGTGCTCGACGCGCCCGTCCTGCCCGCCGCGGGCTGGGGGAGCGCCGACGGCGCCCCCGAGCCGTCGCCGGGCGCGGGCGAGGGGCCGGACGAGGTGGGCGTCACCGGGGCCGAGCGTGCGCTGTGGGTCGCGGCCGCGGCCGGTCACCTCGGCGGCGACGGGGTGGAGGTCGTGCGCCGCGCGCTCGCGGAGCGGGTCGCGCTGCTCGACGACAACGCGCGCGCCCGCTGGCGGGCCCGGCTCCTGGACGCGGCGCCGTCGCTGCCCGAGCCGCCCGCCGACGGCGCGGCCTGGGGCAGCCCCGAGGCCGCAGGGAACGCGGCCGGGGCGCGCCGTCGGGCCGCCGCCCCCGACGCGCTCCCGCTCCTGCGGTCGTGGACGGCGTGGTCGCGCGCGCTCGTGGCGGGGGAGGTCGCGGTGCCCGCGTCGGACCCCGGACCCCTCCCGACCGGTGCGCCGACGCCCGCCGTCGCACCCGTCGCCGTCGGCCCCGGTGCGTCCGGCGCCGGTGCGGCGGACTCGCCGGCCGCCGGGGGCGCGGACGACCCGGCCGGGACCCCCGAGACGCCCGGCGCGGCGCTGCTCCGCGTCCTCGCGTCGCTCGTGGACGAGGGGGCGCCCGTGGAGCGCGGGCTCCTGGACCGGGCGGCGCTGCTCGACGAGCGCGTCGGGCGAGCACCACGGGAGGACGGGCCCGGGTGGGACGCCCCGGCGGGGACGCTCGTCGACCTGCTCGTCGAGGATGCCCGCGGGACCGACCCCGGGCGCGCGGCGCTCGCGGGCCCGCTCGTCGCCGAGGAGCTCCGGGCCGCGACCCACGCGCGGGCCGCGGAGCTCGCGGCGGCGCCCGCGCCGTCGCGCGAGCTGCGCCTCGGGGGCCGCACCGTGACGGTCACGCCGACCGAGGACGGCGCCGCACCGGCCGCGACGGCCCGCGCGGAGCTCCTCGCGCAACCGGTGGACGGCGTGTCGTGGGGGGCCGTCGGCGGGACCGCCGCGGTCGCGGTGCTCGGCGTCGTGCTCGGCCTCGCCGCCTCGCCGGCGTGGTTCACGGTGGCCGTCGTCGCGGCCGGCCTCGCCGCGTGGCAGTGGTTCGCAGGGGAGCGCCGCGCGCGCGACCAGCGCGCCGACGCGCAGGCTCGCGCGGACCGGTTCGACGCCGACCTCGCCGAGGCGCGCACCGCCGTGGCCGCGTCCGCGGAGCGCGCGCGGACCCAGCGCGAGGCCGTCGCGACCGTCGTCGCGGACCTCGACGACACGCTCGCCGAGCTCGCCGCCCGAACCCCGGCCTGACGCGGGCGGACGGCCGCGCCGGGCCCGTCCGCCACGGCCGCGCCAGGGGCCGTCCGCCCCCGCTCCCGGGCCGTCCGGCCCGGGTGCGGACGGGCCCTTGCGGCGTTCGAACGAGGGCTTCGAACGCCGGATGAACTGTCGGTGAACAGTGGCGGAAGAATCCACAGGATGGTCGAGCGCGCGGCGGTCGTGACCGCACCATGGACGACGTGACCGAGACGCTCCTGCTGGTGCTCGTCGTCGTGACCGCACTGGCCTTCGACTTCACCAACGGCTTCCACGACACGGGCAACGCGATGGCCACGTCCATCGCCACCAAGGCCCTCAAGCCCAAGACCGCCGTCGCCCTCTCCGCCGTCCTCAACATGGTCGGGGCGTTCCTCTCCCTGGCCGTCGCGGCGACCATCGCGAAGGGTCTGGTCGACGCCGACGTCATCACCCTCGAGGTCGTCCTCGCGGGACTCGTGGGCGGCATCACCTGGAACCTCCTGACCTGGTTGCTCGGCATCCCGTCGAGCTCGTCGCACGCGCTCATCGGCGGCGTCGTGGGCTCCGTGCTCGCGGCCGTCGGCACGCAGGGCGTCATCTGGAGCGGCGTCGCCGCGAAGGTGCTCATCCCCGCGCTGCTCGCCCCGCTCATCGCGGTCGGCGTCGCGAGCGTCGGCACGTGGGCCGTGGCCCGCCTCACGCGCGACGTCCCCGAGGACGTCTCCACGCGGGCGTTCCGCTGGGGCCAGGTCGGCTCCGCGTCGCTCGTCTCGCTCGCGCACGGCACCAACGACGCGCAGAAGTCGATGGGCATCATCCTGCTCGCGCTCATCGCGGCGGGCGCCGTCCCGGCCGACTCGAGCGTGCCGTTCTGGGTCATCCTGTCCTGCGCGTTCTTCATGGCCCTCGGCACGTACCTGGGCGGCTGGCGGATCATCCGCACGCTCGGCAAGGGCCTCGTCGAGATCGACACCCGCCAGGGCATGGCGGCCGAGACGTCGTCCGCCGCGGTCATCCTCATGTCGGGCCTCTTCGGCTACTCGCTCTCGACGACGCACGTCGCGACCGGCTCGATCCTGGGCTCCGGCGTCGGGATGCCCGGCGCGAAGGTCCGCTGGGGCGTCGCGGGCCGCATGCTCGCCGCGTGGGGCCTCACGCTCCCGGCCGCCGGCCTCGTCGGCGCGGCCTGCTACGGCATCCAGCACGGCATCGGGGGCGCCGCCGGGACGGTCGTCGTGTTCGCGATCCTCGTCGGGTCGTCGCTGGCCATCTGGATCGCCTCGCGCCGCAAGCCCGTCGACCACACGAACGTCAACGACGCCTGGGAGGAGGGCGCGGTGGACGCCGGGCTCGAGTCCGAGGTCGTCGAGGCGCGCGAGGCCGCGCTCGAGCGTCGCCTCGACGTCGCCGACCCGTTCACCGACGCCGCGCCCGCCCCGGCGCCGACCACCCCGACCACGCCCGCCTCGCGCCAGCGCGCGGGCGTCTGACCGGCAGCCCGGAGGAGAGAACCGTGTTCGTCGAGATCGACTCGCTGCTCAAGGTCGTCGTCGCCGGCCTCGTGGTCGGCGCGGGCCTGCCCGCCCTGTTCGCCCTGGGGGTCCGGCTCGCCGCCGGGCGCGCCGTGCCCGTCGAGGTCGGCGCCCCGGACGGCCGCTTCACGTCCGACGGCCGCACCGTGCGCGTCGAGCGCGCGACCCGCCCCCGTCAGGTCGGCGCCGTCGTGTGCTTCGCCGTCGTGGTCGTCGCGATCGCCGTCGGCATCGCGTTCGTCGCGGGCGGGGGCCACTGACCCGGGACCACACGCTCCGCTGAGTGCAGGAAGAAGTCGCGGTCGGACGTCCCGACCGCGACGTCTTGCTGCACCCGGCGGGTGGGGTCAGGCGGAGTCGCGGACCACGAGGTGCGGCTCGAACAGGACCGAGCGCGCGTCGGCGTCCGGGTCGTCGATCGCGGCGAGCAGGAGCCCCGCCATCTCGGCCGCCATCTCCTCGACCGGCTGCCGGACCGTCGTGAGCGGCGGGTGGGCCTGGCGCGCGACCGTCGAGTCGTCGAAGCCGACGACGGCCACGTCCTGCGGGACGCGGCGGCCCGCCTCCTGCAGGACGAGCGACGCGCCGTCGGCCATGAGGTCGCTCGCGCCGAACACGCCGTCGACGTCCGGTCGCGCGGCGAGCAGCTCGCGCGCCGCGGCCTCCCCGCCCGCGCGCGTGAAGTCGCCCTCCACGACGAACGGCTCCGCGAGCCCGGCGGCCCGCACCGCCTCGAGGAAGCCGTCGCGGCGTCCCCGCGCGAACGGCACGTCCGACGGGCCGGCGACGGTCGCGAGGCGCGTGCGGCCGTCCGCGATCAGACGCTCGGCCGCGATCCGGCCGCCGGCGGCCTGGTCGAGGTCCACCCAGCTCACGCCGGCCGCCTCGTCGACCCCGTCGAGGTGCGTCGACAGCACGACCGGCACGGTGAGCGCGGCGAACCGTGCCGGCAGCGGGTCGCTCGCGCTCGACGTGATGAGCAGGACGCCGTCGACGTGCCCCTGCCGCACGTAGCGCACGACCTGGTCGTGCGCGGGCGGGTCCGCGGGCAGGATCGCAAGGTGGATGTCGCGCGGGCGCAGCACCTGCTGCGCGCCCGCGGTCACGCGCCCGATGTACGGGTCGGTGAACAGCCGCTCGAGGAACGGGCTCGGGGAGCGCTGCTCCGACGGCTCGGACACGACGAGCGCGACCGACCCCGTGCGCCGGGTGACGAGCGTCCGGGCGGCGAGGTTGGGGACGTAGCCCGTCTCGTCGATCGCCCGCTCGACGACCGCCACGATCGCCGGGTCCACCGTCGGCACGCCGTTGATCACGCGGGACACCGTGGCGCGGGAGACGCCCGCGACGGCCGCGACGGCCTCGAGCGTCGGGCGGGGAGCGGGGCGACGGGCAGCCATGCGGTCAGTTATACCGCCGGGCCGTGCGCTCAGCGCAGCCGCTCCTTCGCCGCGAGCACGCGCAGCACGGCCGCGTCGACCTGCGCGGCGAACGCGTCGTCGCTCGACGCGCGCTCGACGACGGCCGCCACCATGGGCTCGACGACGCTCGGGTCCGCGGACGCCAGCACCATGTCGCCGCCCGCGGCGATCGTCAGGACGGCGCGGTCCGCGGGCGACCAGGCCTGCACCTGCTGCGCGGCGGACACGTCGTCGGTGAGGACGACGCCGTCGAACCCCAGGTCGCCCCGCAGCATCCCGTCCACGACGACGGGCGAGAAGGCCGCGGGGAGCGTCCCGTCGATCTGCTGGTAGACGGCCGTGGAGGTCATGACGAACGCCGCGCCGGCCTCGATGCCCGACGCGAAGACGGCGACCGACGCGTCGTCGCGCGTGGTCACGTCGTCGGTGACCCCGGCGTCGGTGTCGGTGTTCTCGGTGACGCGGCCGAGCCCGGGGAAGTGCTTGATCGTCACGTCCACGCCCGACGCCTCCATGCCCGCGCTGAACGCGTTCGCGTGCGACGTGACCGAGTCCGGCGTGAACCCGTAGCTGCGCTGGAAGGCCCCGATCGGCGGGTTCTGCGCGGCCGTCCCCTCGGGCAGGAGGTCCATCACGGGCGCGAGGTTGAGGTTCACGCCCGCCGCGGCGAGCTCGGCGCCCCACGTGGTCGCGTCGGCCTGGAGCGTCGCCGGGTCGAGCCGGGCCTGGTCGGTCGCCGTCGGGATCTGCGAGAACCCGGGCCCGCGCAGCACCTGGACCTTCCCGCCCTCCTGGTCGGTCGCGACGAACAGCGGGGTGCCGTTCGTCGTCTCCGGGGAGACGAGCGCCGTGAAGCCCGCGACGAGGTCCGCCGTCGGGCCGGTCCCGGCCTGCGAGCGGCCCGCGAGGAACACGTTGCCCACGTGCAGGCGCGAGACGGCGTCGTAGCTCACCTGCTGCGGGTCCCGCACGTCGACCCCGACCATGAAGAGCTGCCCCACCTTCTGCTCGAGCGTCCACCCGGCCAGGGGGTCCTCGGGCGGGGTGGACGGCGTCGGCGACGTGCCCGACGGCGCCGGGTCGGCCGGGGCGGACGGCGGGCCCGACGGCGCGGTCTGCGGCGCGGGGGCGGGCCGCGTGAGGTACCAGGCGACGGCCGCCACGGCGGCGAGCGCGGTCACGACGGCGACGACGATCCAGGTGGTCCGGGCACGAGCGGTCACAGGCGACACCTCCGACGCCACGGTAGCCCGACGGCCGCGGAGGGGTGCCGTCCCGAGCAGTGCTGCGACCCCCGGGGGTTATGACCGACGTCACCGCGGGGTTCGCGTCATGATCGGCGTCCCGGCGCGTCTCCTGGGTGACATGGCGTCCTGGCTTCGCGGCCGCGGGGCGCACCCCCCCCGGAACCTGGAGCCCGGCATGACCCCTCGCCCACCCTCCCTCCGCGTCGCACCCGGACGCCTGCGCAGAGCGGTCGCGGCGCTCGTCGCCGCCGTGCTCGCCCTGGCCGGCGCCGTCGTCCTCGTCTCGGGGCCGCAGGCGCGCCCGGCCTCCGCCGCGGTCGGGTCCTGCCCCGCGCCAGGGGACATGCCGAACGTCGGCCAGACGCCCCCGCTGTTCACGGACACGAACGTCACGGTGTGGACCGGGGGGGACTACCTCGCCACGGCGAGCGCCGCGGAGTCGGAGGGGCTGCTCGTCGTCACGGGGGAGGCGACGATCGACGCCCCCGGGAACTTCAGCATCGGCGCGGTCGGCGCGGGGTCGCAGATCACGCCGCCGGACGGCGCGGTGATGCTCGCCGTCGGGGGAGGCCTGGACATCGGGGCGGAGACGAGCGTCACCGTCGGCTCGACGCTGCCGACCGGCGGCGCGGTGGACGTGGGCGCCGCGGTCACGGGCGGCGGGTCGCTCTCGACCGCCGGGACGACGCCGGGCGCGGACGCCCCGGTCACGCAGGGCATGGGCGCGGCCGCTCTCGGCGAGTGGGCCGGCTACGGCGACGTCGTCGCGGAGGCGTCGGCGACGATCGCCGGGTGGCCGGCGACCGCGGCGGGCGTCGTCGCGGGGAACCGGGTGACCTTCACCGGCGTCGGCACCGCCGACCCGCAGGTGTTCACCGTCGACGCCGCGCAGCTCGCGGGCGTCAAGGAGATCGTCTTCGCGAACGTGCCGGACGACGTCGCGATCGCGATCAACGTGACCGGCGACGCCCCGGTGAGCCTGAGCCCCAACTACTGGGAGGGCAACGGCTCGCCGTTCATCAACGACTTCAACTCCAACCCGGGCTTCGGCAACTGGGCCGCGCGCATCCTGTGGAACTTCGCGTCCACGCCGGACCTCGCGCTCGGCCGGGCCGACCAGTTCCTCGGCACGATCGTCGCGCCGGTCGCGGACGCGACGATCACGACGAGCACGAACGGCCGCGTCCTCGTGGGCGGGAACCTCACGTTCGGCGACCCGAGCGTGACCGGCGGGCTCGAGATGCACAGCTACCCGTGGATCGGGCCCGGCCCGTTCGACTGCACCGGGGGCGCGAGCTTCGCCGTGCAGAAGACCGTGACGGGCGAGGCGGCCGCGGACGTGCCCGCGGGCACGACGTTCCAGGTGGAGTACACCTACGAGCAGCCCGACGGCGTCACCGGGGGCGACACGCTCACGGTCCCGATCAGCGGAGCTCTGCTGAACGGGCCGACCCTGCCGGAGGGCACGGTCGTCACGGTCCGCGAGACGAACCTGCCGTCGGTGGCGGGCGTCGAGTGGGGCACGCCGGTGATCCGCGTGGACGGCGAGCCGCTCGGCGACCCGGCGCAGTTCACCGTCGCCGAGGGCCGCACGGTCACGGTCACCGTGGTCAACACGGCGAACGCCGGCGGCGGGACCACCGCCGCGGGCGGCTTCACGGTGGCGAAGGTCCTCGCCGGGGACGCCCTCGGCCTCGTCCCGGCGGACACCGCGTTCCTCGTCGACTGGGAGGCCACGCTGCCGCAGGGCGCGACGTACGACGGCGACCTCACCGGCACCCTGAGCGTGCTCGCGGACGGCGCCGTGGTGGCCGGGCCCGCCGACCTGCCGGTCGGTACGACGGTGACGTTCGCCGAGCGGCTGCCGCTCCCGGTGGTCGACGGCGTCGCGTGGGGCGACCCGGTCGTGAGCCCGGCGGGGCCGGTGACGGTCGTCGAGGGCGCGACGGGCGTCGCGGTGACGGTCACCAACGTCGCGGAGCCCGTCGTCGGCGGGTTCGCGGTCCGCAAGGCCGTCGAGGGCTCCGCCGCGGGCGACGTCCCCGCGAGCACCGCGTTCCTCGTCGATTGGACCGCGACCGTCCCCGCGGACGTCGCCTACGACGGCCCGACCACGGGCACGCTCACGGTGCGCGCCGACGGCACGCTCGTGAGCGGTCCGGCGGACCTGCCGGTCGGCACGGTCGTGACGCTCGCGGAGCAGCAGCCGCTGCCCGCGGTCGACGGCGTCGTGTGGGGCGTCCCGTCGTTCGATCCGGGGCCGTCGGTGACGATGGTCGAGGGCGCGGCCGTCGAGGTCACGCTGACGAACACCGCGGAGGCGGTGCAGGAGGTCGGCGGGTTCGCCGTCCAGAAGACCGTCGCGGGCGGCGCGGCCGGCGCCGTCCCGGGCGGCACGGAGTTCGTCGTCGACTGGACGGCGGAGCTCCCCGAGGGCGCCGAGTACGCGGGGGACACGCAGGGCACGCTCACGGTCCGCGCCGACGGCACGGTCGACGCGGGACCGCAGGACCTCCCGGCGGGCACCGTCGTGCGCTTCGTCGAGCGGCAGCCGCTGCCGACGGTCCCCGGGGTCGCGTGGGGCGAGCCGGTGTTCTCGCCCGCGACGGTGACCATCGGCGACGGCGACGCCGTCGCGGGCGTCGCGCTGACCAACCAGGCCGACGCGCTCGTCGGGGGCTTCTCCGTCGCGAAGACCGTCACGGGCGACCTCGCCGGGAGCGTGCCGCCGGGCACGGAGTTCTCGGTCGCGTGGTCCGCGGCGCTGCCCGCCGGGTTCACCCACGACGGCCCGCTCGCCGGGACGCTCACGGTGCGTGCCGACGGCACGGCCGTCGACGGCCCGCAGGACCTCCCGGTCGGGACGGTCGTGACGTTCACGGAGACCGACCTGCCCGAGGTGGGCGACGTCGTCTGGGGCGCGCCGGTGTTCTCGCCCGCGTCCGTCACGGTCGGTGACGGCGAGGACACGCTCGTCACGCTGACCAACACGACGCAGGACGTGGCCGCGGTCGGCGGGTTCTCCGTCGCGAAGGAGGTCGTGGGCGACCGCGCGGACCTCGTCCCCGCGGGGACGACATTCACGGTCACGTACGCGTACGAGCTCGAGGGCACGCCCGTGGGCGGCTCCGTCGAGGTCCCGGCCGACGGCACGGTCGTCGCAGGGCCGCAGAACCTCCCGGCCGGGACGGTCGTGACGTTCGGCGAGACGGACCTGCCCGCGGTCGACGGCGTCGAGTGGGGCACGCCCGTCTTCAGCCCGCCGACGCTCGTCGTCGGCGACGGGACGGACGCGCTGGTCACGGTGACGAACACGGCCGACCAGGCCGTGGGCGGTTTCTCCGTCGTGAAGGAGGTCGTGGGGGCCGCGGCGGGCTCGGTGCCGGCGAGCACCGAGTTCACCGTCCGCTACGCGTTCGACCGCGACGGCGAGCCCGTCACCGGCACGCTCACGGTGCGGGCCGACGGCCAGGTCGTCGACGGGCCGCAGGACCTTCCCGTGGGGACCGTCGTGCGGCTCACCGAGACCGACCTGCCGACGGTCCGCGGCGTCGACTGGGGCACGCCGGTGCTCACCGTCGGTGACGAGCGGGTGACCGAGGTGACGGTCGGTGCGGGCGCGCCGGTCGTCGTGACGCTGACGAACACCGCGTCGTCGGCCGGCGGCCTCGCGATCACGGGCGGGGACGTCGTCGCCGTGACGACGCTCGCGCTGCTGCTCGTCGGCACGGGCGCCGCGCTCCTCGCGGTCCGCGCTCGCCGCCGCCGCACCGCCTGACGCGCGGGGCGTCGTCGGGCCGGTGCCGGACGGACGACGGGCCGGTCACCTCCTCGCGGGGGTGACCGGCCCGTCGTCGTGCGGGGCGGGACGCGTCAGTCGTGGCCCGCGAGCGTCGCGAGCGCCTTCGTCCACAGGGCGTGGGCGCGCTCGGCGCGCTCGGCCGTCTCGATGTTGCGCTCGACGACGCGCACGAGCGTCCCGGAGTCGTCGGGCTCGAGCGTGATCGCGATGTCGTGGTAGCTCTGCGGCACGTCGGGCAGGCCCATGGTGGGCGAGAAGTGCGTGAAGTGCAGCAGGCGGGGGCGCTCGACGGCCACGACGGTGCCCCAGTCGGCGAACTCGCGGCCCATGTAGTGGCCCTCGAACGTCACGGGGCTCCCGGGCCGGAAGTCGGTCTCGATGTTCATGCCGAGCATCCAGCGGGCGCTCGGGTGCATGAGCTCGGCCCAGACGACCTGCGGGGGGCGGGCGACGTGGGTCTCGACGGTCGTGCTGTGCTCGGTCAGGGTGTGGTCGTTCACGGGTGTCTCCGGGGGCTGGGGGCTGGCTCCTGGGCCCGACGGTAGACCCTCCGGGGGGCACCGGCAGCCGGTAGGTTCGGCGCGTGACCCGACTCGTGCTCGTCCACGGCCGCGACAACCAGGGGCTCGACGCCGAGCAGCTCGACCGCACGTGGACCGAGGTCCTCGACGCGGGCCTCGCGGCGGCGGGCTCGGGCGTCGTCGTGCGCGACGCGGACACGGCGTTCGTCTACTACGGCGACACGCTCGCCGCGCTCGTCGGCGGTGCCGCGACGCCGCCGCCGGTCACCGTGCACGCGGTCGGCGCGCCGCGCGACGGGGACGCCCTTCTGTCCGCGGCCGAGGCCGCGGACGAGGCCGCGTTCGTGGCGGCCGTCGCCGAGGAGGTGCTGCGCGCCGCGGGCGCGACGGTGCCGGTGCGCCCGGAGGGTGCCGGGCCCGGTGGCGTGGAGGGAGACGTCGGCGCGTGGCTCAACCTGCTGCTGTCCGCGCTCGACCGGTCCGTGCCGGGCCTGAGCGGCGCCGTCGTCGCGCTGCTCGCGCGCGACGTCTGGGCGTACCTGCACGACGACGCCGTCCGCACGACGATCGACGACGCGCTCGCCGCCGCGATCCCGACGGACGGGCCCGCCGTCGTCGTCGCGCACTCGCTCGGGTCGGTCGTCGCCTACGCCGTGCTGCGCGAGCACCCCGACGCCGCGCGCTGGGACGTGCCGCTCCTGCTCACGCTCGGGTCCCCGCTCGCCGCCCGGGCGATCCGGGACGTCCTGGCCGCGCGCGCCCCGCTGCGCGTGCCGGCCCCCGTGCGGCGGTGGGTCGCGGCGCGCGACCCCCGGGACGCGCTCGCGCTGCACGGCCTCGGGCCGGCGGCGTTCCCGCTCGACCCGGCGTCGCCGGGGATCGAGGAGCTCGTCGTCGCGAACGCCGCGCCGGGCCACCACGCGGCGGCCGTCGTGCTCGACGGCGGGCGGCCCGCCGGCTACCTCGCCGTCCCCGAGGTCGCGCGCACCGTCGCGGACGCGCTCGACTCCTGAGAGCGTCGTCCCCGCGGGCGGGGGCGGCCCGGGTGCACGACGCCGGGCGGGCGGGCCCCCGGTCAGGAGACGCCGTGCAGACGCGCGTGCAGCGCGCGGACCTCCACCTCGAGCTCGTACGCGGGGCCACGCACGGCGACCCCGGGCGCGACGTCGCCGATCGCGAGCGGGCGCACCGGGCCCGGCGCGACGCCCCACTCCTCCAGCCACCCGACGAGCTGTGTCGTGCTCGCGGCGTAGACGACCGGGCCGAGGCCGACCCACGCGTGCGCCGCGCTGCACATCGCGCAGTGCTCGCCGGACGTGTAGACGGTCGCGTCGCGCCGCTCCTCGGGCGTCAGGTGCGCGGCGGCCCAGCGGGCGATCTCGAGCTCGGGGTGCCGGGTCGCGTCGCCGTCCTTGACGCGGTTGCGGTCCTCGAACCGCACGACCCCGTCGCGGTCGACGAGGAGGGAGCCGAACGGCTCGTCGCCGTCGTCGAGCGCCTCGCGCGCCAGCTCGACGCAGCGGCGCAGGTGCACGAGGTCGTCGGCGGTCGGCAGGGGCAGGCTCTGGTCGCTCATGGCGTCATCCTCGCCCGCTCACGACGCGACCGCGAGGGCGGCCCGCACGTCCGCGACGAACCCGTCCACGTCCCCCGGGGTCGCGTCCCACGCGCACATCCACCGCACCTCGACGCGGTCGGGCGTCTCGCCCGGCCCCCAGTCGTAGAACCGGTGCCGTTCGCGCAGGCGCGCGACCGCCGTGCGCGGGAGCGTCGCGAAGACCGCGTTGACGAGCGTGGGCTGGGTGAAGGCGAGACCCGCCGCCGGGCCCGGGGCGGCGTCGTCGGGCCCGACGGCGGCCGGCACGACGGCGTCCGCGAGCCCCGCGCGCAGCCGCGCGGCCATCGCGTTCGCGTGACGGGCGTTGCGCAGCCAGAGCTCGTCGGCGTCGGCGACCTCGTCCACCTCGGCGACGACGTCGCCGACCGGCTCGAAGAGCGCGAGGAGCTGCGCGGAGACGTAGCGCATCTTCGACGCGAGCTGCATCGTCGACTTGCGCACGAACTCCACGCCGTCGACCGCGGACGGGTCGAGCACGACGACCGCCTCGCCGAGCGCGAGCCCGTTCTTGGTGCCGCCGAACGACAGCACGTCCACGCCCGCGTCGGTCGTCAGGGCGCGCAGCGGGACGCCGAGCGCCGCGGCGGCGTTCGCGAGACGCGACCCGTCGAGGTGCACCCGCATGCCGCGGGCGTGCGCGGCGTCGGCCACCGCCCGGATCTCGTCGGCCGTGTAGAGCGTGCCGAGCTCGGTGGACTGCGTGAGCGACACGACGAGCGGCTGCGCGCGGTGCGGGTCGCCGAGGTCGCCCGCGAACCGTTCGACGGCGGCGGGCGTGAGCTTCCCGTCGGGCGCCGGCACCGTGAGCACCTTGACGCCGCCCACCCGCTCGGGGGCGCCGTTCTCGTCCGTGTTGAGGTGCGCGTGCTCGGACGCCACGACGGCGCCCCAGCGGGGGAGCGTCGCCATGAGCGCGACGACGTTCGCGCCCGTCCCCGTGAGCACGGGGTACGCGGTGGCGTCGGGCCCGAACCGCGCGCGCACGGCGTCCTGCAGGCGCGCGGTCCACGGGTCCTCGCCGTACGAGATCTCGTGCCCGGCGCTCGCGGCGGCGAGCGCGGCGAGGACGTCGGGGTGGGCGGGGGAGTAGTTGTCCGAGGCGAACGAGGTCACGTGCCCAGCGTAGGTCGGCGGGGCGGCCCGGCCGCGCGCGAGCGGGCCGGGGCGCGCCTAGCGTCGAGGAGGGACGCGGTGCGCGTCCCGTGGACCGCGCGCAGCGCGTGAAGCACGGAGGTGCAGCCATGACCACGAACCCCGACCAGCCCGGTACGGGCCCGGGCTCCCCGGCGGAGCCGACGGTGGAGCCGCCGAAGTCGCCGGGACCGCCCCCGGACCCGTCGACGCCGCCGCACGACCCGAGCCACGCCGACCCGGTCCCCGGCGGGCCGGCCGACCCGTCGCCCGACGTCCCCGACCGGCCGTCGTCCCCGGGTCGGCCCGTCGGACCCGACGAGCCGACCCACGGCTGACGCCTCGGGCTCACTCCCCGGGCTCACGCCCTGGCTGACGCCCGGTCGGCACCCGGCCGACCGACCCGCGCACGCCCCAGCCGCGCCCCCCCCCCCCCCCGCGACCCGGGCGGCGTGACGCGCAGCCAGCGGAACCCGTAGCCGTCGAGCCGCACCTCGGCGGTCCCGTCGGGCGCGGGCTCGACGTCGTCCGCGTCGAGGACGTCGACGAGGCGTGCGTCCTCCGGCAGGTCGCCCAGGGGCACCCGCACGACGAGCGGGTCCGGCGACAGGTTGTGCAGCGTCACCATCGAGGCGTCCTGCCAGGTGGTGCGCAGCGCCAGCACGGACGGCTCGGGCGAGTCGAGCACCTGCGCGTCGCCCCAGCCCAGCTCGGGGCACTCGCGGTAGCGGTGCGCGAGCATCCGCACGAACGTGAGCAGCGACTCCGGGTCCCGGCGCTGGTCGGCGACGTTGACATGCTTGGGCGCGTACCCGTCGCCCGGCAGCGGCGCCGCGAGCCGGCGCGCGGGAGCGCGGGAGAACCCGCCGTTCGGCCCCGACGTCCACTGCATGGGCGTCCGCACGGCGAGGCGCCCCGGCACGTCCAGGTTCTCGCCCATGCCGATCTCCTCGCCGTAGAACAGCACGGGCGTGCCCGGCAGCGAGAAGAGCAGCGAGTACACCATCCGCAGCCGGCGCGGGTCGCCGCCCAACATCGGGGGCAGCCGCCGTCGCAGCCCCCGCCCGTAGAGCTGCATGTCCTCCTCGGGCCCGAACGCGGCGAAGACCTCGGCGCGCTCGTCGTCCGTGAGCTTGTCGAGCGTGAGCTCGTCGTGGTTGCGCACGAACGTCGCCCACTGGGTGTCGCGGGGGATGGGCGGACGGGCCGCGAGCGACCCGGCGAGCGGGGTCGCGTCGTGCCGGGCGAGCGCCAGGTACAGCGCCTGCATCGCGTTGAAGTCGAACTGGAGCGTCAGCTCGTTGCTCGTCACCCCGCCCGGGTCGCCGTCGGTCGGGTCGCCGTCCCCGAAGTAGCGCGCCTGCTCCTCGTACGGCAGGTTGACCTCGCCCATGAGGATCGCGTCGCCCGACCGCCGCCCGACGAACGCGCGCAGCACGCGCAGCAGGTCGTGGGGGTCGTCGATCTCGTCGCCCGGGTTCGCGGCCGCGTCGGTCAGCGCGTAGGGGACGGCATCGACGCGGAAGCCGGAGATGCCGAGCTCCAGCCAGAACCCGATCGTCTTGGCGATCGCGTCCCGCACCTGCGGGTTCGCGGTGTTGAGGTCGGGCTGGTGCCGGTAGAAGCGGTGCCGGTACCACTCGCCCGACGCCTCGTCGAGCGTCCAGATGCCCTCCTCCTGGTCGGGGAAGACCACCTGGTCCTTGGTCGACGGCGGCTCGTCGGACCGCCAGACGTAGTAGTCCCGGAACGGGGACGTGGTGGACCGCCGCGCGGCGCGGAACCACGGGTGACGGTCGGACGTGTGGTTGACGACGAGGTCCACGATCACGCGGATGCCCCGGTCGCGCGCGGTCCGCACGAGCTCGACCACGTCGCCCAGGTCGCCCAGGCGCGGGTCGACGCCGAGGAAGTCGGTGATGTCGTAGCCGTCGTCGCGGTCGGCCGTCGGGTAGAACGGCATGAGCCACAGGCACGTCACCCCGAGGTCGGCCAGGTGGTCGATCCGCTGGACCAGGCCGGGGAAGTCGCCGATCCCGTCGTCGTCCCAGTCCATGAAGGTCTCGACGTCGAGGCAGTAGACGACCGCGTTCTTCCACCACAGGTCGCCGGTGTCGCGGATCCTCACGCCGCACCCCCGTCCGGCGTGGCGGCGGCGCACGCCTCGCGCAGCCGGGGCAGGAGGGTCTCGCCGGCCGCGTCGAGGAACGCGTCCTGCTGCTGCCCCACGTGGTGCAGGTACACCTCGTCGAACCCGCACGCGACCATCTCGGCGACGCGGTCCGCGAGCCGCTGGGGGTCGTGCTCGACGAGCACCGTGCCGCGCACCTCCTCCGGGCGCACGAGCTCCGCCACCGCGTCGTACTGCTCCGGGGTCTCGAGGTGCCAGTTGACGCTGGGCGGCAGGAGGTTCGAGCGCCACTGGTCGTGCGCGACGGCGAACGCGGCCTCGTCGTCGGTGCCCCACGCGACGTGCACCTGCAGCGCGAGCGGCCCGCGGCCTCCCGCGTCGCGGTACTCGCCGACGACCTGCCGCAGCGACTCGACGGGCTGGTTCACGGTGGCGAGGCCGTCGGCCCAGTCGGCGTGACGACGCGCCGTGGCGGGGGTGACGGCCGGCCCCACGAGCCGCGGCGCGACGTCGGGCAGGGACCAGACGCGCGCCCGGTCCACCGTGACGTGCCCGTGGTGCGTGACCTCCTCGCCCGCGAGGAGGGCCCGGATGACGTCGACGCACTCGCGCAGGCGGGCGTCGCGCTCGGCCTTCGTGGGCCAGCGCTCGCCCGTGACGTGCTCGTTCATCGCCTCGCCCGAGCCGAGCGCGGCCCAGAAGCGGCCCGGGAACATCGCGCCGAGCGTCGCGATCGCCTGCGCGGCGATCGCCGGGTGGTAGCGCTGGCCGGGGGCGGTGACGACGCCGAACGGCAGCGCGGTCGTCGCGAGCGCGGCGCCGAGCCACGACCACGCGAACCCGGACTCGCCCTGGCGCTCGCTCCAGGGGGCCAGGTGGTCGGAGCACATGGCGGCGTCGAAGCCGACCTGCTCGGCGCGGCGGGCCGCGGCGAGGAGGGGGCCGGGCGGGATCTGCTCGTGGGAGGCGTGGAAGCCGACGGTGACCATGGCGCCCAGTGAACCGACCCTCGCCGTGCCACGCTCGGCGAGGAGGGGGAACGGTGGAGGCTCCGTGGCCGCGCCGCGGGGCCCGGCGCGCCCGGGACTCGCGCCCGTACGCTGACGGGATGCGCCTGCTGACCTGGACGTTCGCCGTCTATCTCGCCGCCGTCCTGGTCGTGACGCTCTGGCCGTCGCCGCAGTCCACCGACGCGCCCGGCTGGGCGACGTCCACGCTCGGCTTCCTCCAGGGCCTCGGGATCCCGATCACGCTGCCGGTGCTCGAGGCGCTCGCCAACGTCGTGATGTTCGGGCCGTTCGGCGTGCTCGGCGTGCCCCTCCTGCGGGGCGCGGCCGCCCGCCGGGGTCGCGCCGTCCCGGGCGTGTGGCGCGCCGTCGGGCTCGTGACGCTCGCGGGCTGCGCCCTCTCGGTCGCGATCGAGCTCACCCAGAACCTCCTGCCCGGCCGCGTCCCGACGGTCCAGGACGTCGTCCTGAACACGGCCGGCGCGCTCCTGGGCGCCGTGCTCGTGGCCGCGGTGCTCGCGGTCGGGGCGGCGCGCCGCACGGCCGCGCCCCGCCGCTGAGCGCTCCCGAGCACTCCTGTGCGCCGCGGCGGCGCCGTCAGGCGATCGTGCCGTCGACGTAGGACCAGCGGTCGCCCTCCCGGACGAACCGGCTGACCTCGTGGAGCCGGCCGCGGTCGGCCGGGTCGGTGCGCGAGCGGTGGTGCGCGACGAACTCGACGACCCCGGTCGTGTCGAACGGGCCGCCCGCCTCGGTGCGCACGACGTCGAGGCGACGCCACTCGACGTCGTCGTCGAGGTCGAGGTCGAGGTCGGCGGGCCGGGTGGAGGGGTGCCAGGTCGCGCGCAGGTAGTCGGCGTCGCCGACGGCGAACGCGCTGTAGCGCGAGCGCATGAGCGCCTCGGCGGTCGGTGCGTGCGGGCCCGGGGCGGCGCCGTCCGGGCCGGGGCGCAGCCCGGCGTGGTACCGGCCGCAGCACGACCCGTAGGTGTCGCCGGAGAGGCACGGGCAGCGTGCGTCGTCGTCGAGGGGGTTCCCGGTCATGCGGCCGCATCCTACGGGCGGGACGTGCGGAGGCGGGCCGCGCACGACGGCGCCCGCCCACCGACCGGTGAGCGGGCGCCGTCGTGCGCGTCAGTCCTGCGGGTCCCAGGGGCCCCAGCGGTCGCCGGGCGCCTGGTTCCGGGTCCACCACTTCGCGGTGTACGTCGTGCCCTCGTACGTCACGCTGTCGCCCTTGACGTAGACGCGGCTCGGCTTCCACGCGCCGACCCCGGCGGAGTCGACCCCCGCGATCTCCTCCCACGGGCCCCACGCGTCGGCACCGGGCGTCTGGCCCTTCGTCCACCACTGCGCGCGCCACACGGCGCCGCCGTAGGTGACCGTGGTGCCGCCCGCGTACGCGGTGCCCTTCGACCAGGCCGGCGGCTCGGTGTACGTCGGCTGGGCCTGCGGGTTGAACTCGTCCGTCACGACCGACTTCGCGGCGTTCGTCACCGGGTCGTCGAGCAGCAGGACGTCGAGGCCCTGCTGGATGTCGTTCGAGATGATCGCGCCGTTGTACCAGTACGCCGACCACGAGCCGCCGAGGATCAGCCGCTCCGCGGACAGCGGGCCGCGGTCGAACCACGCGATCTCGACGGGGTTCGCCGAGTCCGTGAAGTCCCACACCGAGATGCCGCCCTGGTACCAGGCCTGGACCATGATGTCGCGGCCCGGGACGGGGATGAGCGAGCCGTTGTGCGCGACGCAGTTCTCCGTCGCGGCCTGCTCGCGCTCGATCTTGTAGTAGCTCTTGAACACGAGCTCGCCGCCCACGATGTCGTAGATGGCGTCCGCGCCCTTCTCGGGCCCGACGGTCGGGTTGCACGTCGGCGCCCCGCCCCCGCCGAGCTCGTCCGTGAAGACGACCTTGGTGCCGGCGTTGTTGAACGTCGCCGAGTGCCAGAACGCGAAGTTCGTCGTGTCCCGGACGACCTCGGTCACCACCGGGTGCGCGCGGTCGGAGATGTCGAGCAGGATGCCGTCGCCCATGCACGCGCCCGCCGCGAGGTCCTTCGACGGGTAGGTCGTGATGTCGTGGCAGCCCGACGTCGTGCTCGAGCCGTTGCCGCCCGGGTTGCCGCCGTCGGGGAAGAGGACGGGCGTCGAGACGAGCTCCGCCGCGGCGGGGTCGTCGAGCGGGATCTGCACGACCGAGATGAGGTCGTGCGGGGGCTGGCAGTCGGGGAACGCCGCGTTCGGGCTGTACGACGAGACGTAGACGAACAGCTCCTCGCCGTCCTGCGACGGCGCGAGGGAGTGCGTGTGGGAGCCGCACTGCGTCTCGACGGACGCCACGTACTCGGGCGCCGTCGGCTCGGAGATGTCGAAGACCTTGATGCCCTCCCACGACTCCTTGATCGCGGCGCTCTGGGCGACGTTCTCGCACGAGTCGTTGCTGCGCGAGGAGTCGGTGCTGAGGACGAGCAGGTCGCCGTAGACGGAGATGTCGTTCTGGGACCCGGGGCAGACGACCTGGGCGACCTGCTGCGGGGCGGTCGGGTTCGCGACGTCGTACACGGTGAAGCCGCCGTAGTTCCCGGCGAACGCGTACCGGCCCTGGAACGCGAGGTCGGTGCTGTACTGGCCCTCGGGCGCGAAGCCGCCGTTCTTCGGGATGTTGGCGACGTGCGCGAGGTTGGGGCTGCCGGCCGTCTCCCCGGGCGCCAGGACGTCGGTGGCCTGGGCGAGGGGGGCGAGGCGCTGTGCGGGGAGGTCTGCGAGCGAGGCGGCGGCCTGGTCGGTGAGCGCCGCCACCGCCTCGGGGGAGCCGTCGGACGGCTCCGCGGCGGCGGTCGTGGCGACCGCGAGGGTCGAGACGGCGAGGGTCGCCGCCAGGGACGAGGCGAGCAGGACCCGGCTCCGGTGCCGGTGCGTCTGCCGGTGCGTTCTTCGATGCACGAGGGAAACACCTCCTTGGTAGGGTGCTGCAAATTCTGGCGGGCAAATGTGATCTGGACCACTCAAACCGGGCGGTTCGCGACGATCTTTTACACGGAGGGAACAGCGCGGGTGCAGATTTTTCCCAGCCGTAACACAGCGCGGCGCAGCGCCGCGCGTGCCCTGACCTGCGGCGTCACCGCGACCGGCCTCGCGCTCGGCGCCGCGCTCGGTCTCGCCGCGTGCACGCCTGACCCGCAGCCGACGTCGACGCCGTCGAGCGTCGTCGTGCAGCCCGGGCGGCCGGGCGAGGACGCCACGACCGTCGCCCCCGAGGACTACGCGGGCGCGCCCGACGAGGGCTCGTGGAACCAGGCCGACGCCGCGTTCGTCACCGGCATGATCGAGCACCACCTCCAGGCCCTCGAGATCACCGCGCTCGCGCCCGACCGCGCCGGGTCCGACGCCGTCCGGTCGTTCGCGGAGCGCGTCACCGCCGCGCAGGGGCCCGAGGTGCACGCGCTCGCGTCGTGGCTCCAGGCGCGCGACCTCGCCGTGCCCGAGGGCGCGCAGGACGCGGGCGGGACCGGCCCGCGCGCGCCCGACGGTGGCCACGACCACGGCGACGGCACCGCCGGGATGCTCTCGGACGAGCAGCTCGCGGCGCTCGAGGCCGCGAGCGGGCCGGAGTTCGACCGCCTGTTCCTCGAGGGGATGATCCAGCACCACGAGGGCGCGCTCGCGATGGTCGACGTCGTGCTCGTCGAGGGGGAGGACCTCTTCGCGAACGAGATGGCGGCCGAGACGGCAGCCGGCCAGGGCGGCGAGATCGACCGCATGCGGGACCTCCTCGCGCAGCTCTGACCCGTCCGTCCCGGCACGGGGCACCACGCACGACGGCGGCCCGCCCCGGGGTGGGGCGGGCCGCCGTCGTGCGTGCGGGACGGGTCAGCAGGAGAGGTTGTTGCCCGTCGTCGTGCCGAGGATCTGGGCGAACCGCTGGAACGCGGCGATGCGCGACTGCACCTGCGCAGGGTTCCCGCCGTTGCACTCCATCGTGCCGTTGATCGAGCGGATGGACTCGCCGAAGCCGGCGCCCGACACGATCGCCTGGTGCCCGGACATCGAGCCCGCGCCCGACTGCGTGTTCCAGAACCACAGGCCGGTCTTCCACGCGACCGCGGAGTTCTGCTCGACGAGGTACGGGTTGTTGAGCAGGTCGATGCCGAGCGCGTCGCCCGCGGCCTTGTAGTTGTAGTTCCAGCTCAGCTGGATCGGGCCCTTGCCGTAGTAGGCGGACTGGCCCGCCGGGCAGCCGTACGGCTTCGAGGCGTCGCAGTAGTGCGGGTAGTTCGCGGTGTTGATCTCCTTGACGTACACGAGGCCGCCGGTCTCGTGGTTGACGTTGGCGAGGAACGCCGCGGCCTCGCGCTTGGCGACCTCGGTGCCGCCCGTCGTCGCGAAGCCCGGGTAGGCGGACAGCGCGTCGACGAGGCCCTGGTACGTATAGAACGGGTTCCGGTTGGGGAACATCTGGTTGAACTGCGCCTCGGAGACGACGAACCCGGTCGGGTTGCCGGGGTTCCCCGGGTTGCCGGGGTTCGTGCTGCCGCCGCAGGCGCCCTGGCTGCGCCAGACGCCCCACTCGCCGGTGGTGCCGGGCGTGTCGCCCTGGGTCCACCAGCCGGCCTTCCAGTTCTGGCCGCCGTGGGAGACGACGGCGCCGCCCGTGTACACGGCGCTCGCGCTCCAGGGGGCGGCGCACGTCGCGGCGTACGCCTGCTGCGCCGGGCCCGCGACGGACCACGAGAGCGCTCCCGCGAGCGCGAGGACGAGGCCGAGGAGCAGGGCGAGGGGGCGGGAGATCGGCCGGGCGGCGGCCGTCGTGGGCGCCGCGGGGGAGGACGACGCCGGGGCTCGCGTGTGCATCGGTGCACCTTTCGTCGGTGGTCGGGTCGCTTCGAGCCTGACCGCCGCGCGGCGTCGTGGACAACCCCCCTACGCGGAACCCCGTACCCGTGGGAGCCCGAGGTAGAGCCCTGGTCTGCCGAGGTAGAGCTGAGGTCGGGACCACGGCTCTACCTCGGCGGACCAGGGCTCTACCTCGCGGGACCAGGGCTCTACCTCGTGGTGGGGGACGAGCGTCGCGGGGGCGGCGGGGTTGACGTCCGGGTGGGGCGGGTGCGAGAGTGTCCGCCAACCCGGAAACGTTTCCAGGACTGTCGAGGTCGTCAGTCTGGAAACGTTTCCAGAACGACGGTCCTTCGACGACGAGGTGGACGACAGTGACGTCATCACGCGCCACGCTGATCCAGGTGGCACAGCGGGCCGGGGTCTCCCTGGCCTCGACCTCCCGTGCGCTGCACGGGACGGGCGCGAGCCCCGCGATGGTCGAGCGCGTGCGCGCCGCGGCCACCGAGCTGGGGTACAGCCCGGACGCCATCGGGCGCTCGCTGCGCCTCAAGAAGACGTTCCAGGTGGCGTTCGCCGTCGCGGACATCGGCAACCCCGTCTACGTCGAGATGATGACGGCGATCCACGAGGTGCTCGCTCCGCACGGCTACCGCGTCGTCGTCATGACGACGGGGGACACCACGCGGTCCACCGTCGAGCTCGTGCGCAGCCTGTCGAGCGGCTTCGTCGACGCCATGATCCTCAGCCCGCTGCGCACCGACGACGAGCTCGTCGAGGAGATCCGCGAGGCGCCGGTGCCCGTCGTCGTCATCGGCCGCACGCTCGCGGACCGCGGCATCGACTCGGTGTCCACGGACTCCGCGGGTGGGATCGGCGAGGCGGTGCGGCACCTGCTCGGTCTCGGCCGTCGCCGGATCGCGTTCCTCAACGGCCCCCTCGACACGACGCCCGGTGAGGCGCGCCAGCGCGGCTTCGACGCCGCGACGCGCGCCGCCGACTTCGACGCCGAGCGGGTCGAGGTCGCGCCCGCCCTCGACTTCACCGTCGCCGCGGGCCTCGCGACGACGCGCGCGCTGCTCGACGCCACGGACGACGACGCCCGCCCGGACGCGATCGTCGCGGCCAACGACCTCCTCGCCATCGGCGCCATCCGGGCCGTGCGCGAGCGCGGGCTCTCCGTCCCCGAGGACGTCGCGGTGACCGGCATGGACGACACGGAGATCGGCCGCGTGTTCCAGCCCTCCCTGACGAGCGTCTCGCTCGGCTCGACGGAGCGTGGGCGCGTCGCCGCGCAGCTCGTCGTGGACCTCGTCGACGGCGACGCGGAGCCCGGGCGGCACACCGCCGTCGGGCCGCGGCTCGTCGTGCGCGAGTCGACCGCCCCCGGGGGTGGTTCCCGGTGAGCGCACCGACCCTCGCGGGCGACCCCCGTCGCAGCGCCCTGCGCCCCGACCGTGGCCCGGTGCGCCGGACCGGCGGCATGGCCCGTGCCAAGCGGCGCGAGGCGATCGCGCTCGTCATGCCGTCGCTCCTGCCGATCCTCGTGCTCAGCGTCGCGCCGCTCGTCATGGGCGTCGCCCTCGCGTTCACCGACGCGCGGCTCGTGCGCCAGCCGGACTACCAGTTCGTCGGCGTCGACAACTTCGTGCGCCTCGCGGACAACTCGTTCTTCTGGGACTCGTTCCGCATCGGCATGATCTGGGCCGTCTCGGTGACGCTGCTCCAGCTCGTCGCGGCGATGGGCCTCGCGCTCCTGCTCAACTCCGGGCTCCGGCTCCAGGGGCTGACGCGCGTCCTCGCGCTCATCCCGTGGGCCATGCCGCCGGTCGTCGTGGCGATCATGTGGCAGATGATCTACTCGCCCAACGCGGGGCCGCTCAACGCGTTCCTCGGCGCCCTGGGCCTGCCGGACGACATCAACTGGCTCGCGGACTTCTCGACCGCCCTGCCCGCGGTGATCGTCGTCGGGGTGTGGGTCGGCATGCCGCAGACCACCGTGACGCTGCTCGCCGGGCTCCAGCAGATCCCGGACGAGCTCCACGAGGCCGCGGCCATGGACGGCGCGGGCGCGTGGCGCCGCTTCACCGCGGTGACGCTCCCGAGCCTGCGCCCGATCATCACCTCGATCACGTCGCTGAACTTCATCTGGAACTTCAACTCGTTCTCGCTGGTCTACGTGCTCACCGAGGGCGGCCCGGGCGGCCGGACCATGCTCCCGATGCTCTTCACGTACCTCGAGGCGTTCAAGAACCGCAACATCGGCTACGCCGCCGCGATGGGCGTCGTCCTCGTCGTCGTGGTCGTCCTCCTGCTCGCGATCTACCTGCGGTCGCAGTTCCGCTCCGAGAAGGAGAGCTGACCCGTGCGCGCACTCGTCCGCCCCGCCCAGTACGCGGCCCTGGGGTTCTACATCCTGTTCCTCGGCTTCCCGCTGCTCTGGCTGATCTCCGCCTCGCTCAAGTCCTCGGGCGAGCTCAACTCGCTCACCGTGAGCCTGATCCCGCAGGACTGGCACTGGGAGAACTACTCCCAGGCGCTGGCGCGGCAGGGCCTCGTCCGCTCGGCCTGGAACAGCGCGATCGTCGCGGTCGTGTCCACGCTGCTCGTCATCGTCATCGCGCTGCCGGCGTCGTACGTGCTCGCCCGGCTGCGGGGGAAGATCCGCGCCGCGGGCGTCGGCTGGATCCTCGTGAGCCAGGTCTTCCCGGTGATCCTCATCATCCTGCCGCTGTTCCTCATCCTGCGGACCATCGGGCTCACGGACTCGCTCGTCGGCCTCACGCTCGTCCACACCACGTACACGCTGCCGTTCGCGCTGTGGATGATGCAGGGCTACGTGAGCGCCATCCCCGTGGACCTCGAGGAGGCGGGCTCCATGGACGGCGCGAGCCGGCTCACGGTCCTGCGCACCATCGTCTTCCCGCTGCTCATGCCCGGGATCGTCGCGACCGCGATGTTCAGCTTCGTGTCCTCGTGGAACGAGTTCTTCTTCGCGCTCGTGCTGCTCCAGTCGCCCGAGAACTACACGCTGCCCATCACGCTGAAGATGTTCATCGGCGGCGAGGGCAAGGTGGCGCTCGGCCCCCTCGCCGCGGGCTCCGTGCTCGCGGCCATCCCCAGCATCGTCTTCTTCTCGATCATGCAGAAGAAGCTCACCGGCGGCCTGCTCTCGGGCGCGGTGAAGGGCTGACCGTGACCCCCTCCACGCCCGGTCCCGCCCCCAGGCTCTCTCGACCCCACCCCCACCCGAAAGGTAGAACCATGAAGACTCGTGGTGCGTCCATCGCCGCATGCCTCACGATCACGACCCTGCTCGTCGCGTCCTGCTCCAGCGGGGGCGGCAGCGGGGACGACGGCGCCGACGGCGGCACGGTGACGCTGAAGTTCCAGTCGCTGTCCGACCAGCCCGCCGCGATCGAGGCGACCGAGAAGATCGTCGCCGACTGGAACGAGGCGAACCCCGACGTCCAGGTCGAGATCGTGCCCGCCGGCTGGGACGGCATCTACGACAAGCTCATCACCCAGTTCAACGGCGGCGCCGCGCCGGACATCATCCACTACGAGGCCGCGAGCATCGTGCCGTTCGCGGTCGACGGGTACCTCGCGGACCTCTCGGAGTACATGTCCGACGAGCGCCGGGACGACATCCCCGAAGGCATCCTCGACGCCGTGACGGTCGACGACCAGGTCATCGCGTACCCGACCGAGCTGCAGTCCTACATGGTCTTCGCCAACAAGACGATGCTCGACGCGGCCGGCGTCGAGATCCCCACGGGCGAGACGATGACGTGGGACGAGCTGCGGCAGATCGCGCAGGCCACGACGAAGGACGGCGCGTACGGGCTCGGGTGGGGGCTCGCGAGCCCGACGGCCGCGTTCATGGCGATGGCCCCCGGCTTCGGCGGCGAGTACTTCGAGGGCACGGGCGCGGACGCGAGCATCACCATCGGCGAGGGCGAGATGGCCCTGCCGGAGCTCGTAGACACGATGGCGCACACCGACAGCACGGTGCTGCCGGTGACCCTCACGCAGTCCGGGTCGGAGACGCTCGCGTCGTTCTACGCCGGCGACGTCGCGATGACGATCCAGGGCTCGTTCCAGGCCGCGAACATCGCGAACGACGCGCCCGAGGGCTTCGACTGGGTCGTGCTGCCCCCGCTTGAGGGCCCCGACGGCGCCGAGCAGGCCGCGAACCCGCAGACGCTCTCGGTGAACATCGACTCCGAGCACGTCGAGGAGTCCGCGGAGTTCATCGAGTTCTTCACGCAGACGGAGAACCTCGCCGCGCTCAACGAGGCGGACGCGCTCATCCCCGCGACGACGTCGGCCCAGGAGGCCATGGCGGAGTCGCTCGGCGACGAGAACGGCTGGTCGACGATCCTCTCCTCCGGCCAGTACCTCACCTCGGCGCCCTACCTGTTCGTCGACGCGTATGCGCAGTGGAAGGACACCGTCGCGACGCCCGCGTACCAGAAGTTCCTCGCCCAGGAGATCGACGCCGACCAGCTCGCGACCGAGCTCGAGTCGGGCTGGGCCGAGATCACCAAGTAGCACTCTCGGTCGCTCGCCGCGGCACCGCGTCACGGGTCGCGGCGAGCACCGAGCAGCAGCGGCCGGGCGGCCGCGCACGCGACCGCCCGGCCGGGAACCGCGACCCCCACGGGTCGCACCGGCGCGAGGCGCCGAGACGGATCGACAGGGAGTGGATCGTGACCTGGCTGGACGACCGAGCGGTGGCAGTGATCACCGGAGCGGCGGTGGGGGACGCGCTGGGAGGCGCCACGGAGGGCTGGACGCCCGAGCAGATCGAGGAGCGCCACGGCGGCCGCGTGACGGGGATCGTGGAGCCCTGGTACCCGAACTGGCAGGACGCGCGTCCGATCGCGCCCTACCACAAGGGTGACGGGCACATCACGGACGACACCCTCATGACGCGCGCGCTCGTGGAGGTGTACGCGAAGCGCCGCGAGCACCTCGACGCGTACGCGATGGCCGAGGACCTCGTGCCCCTCATGATTGGCGAGCCGCGCTGGATCCCCGAGCTCGAGTCCACGGCCCTGCTGCTCCAGCGCGTGTTCCTCGCGGAGAAGTGGATCGTCGCGCGCCTGCACTACGGGCACGTCGACCCGCGCGAGGCCGGGGTGGGGAACGTCGTCAACTGCGGCGCCGCGATGTACGTCGCGCCCGTCGGGCTCGCGAACGCGGGCGACCCGCGCGGCGCGTACGCCGAGGCGATCGACCTGACCGGCGCGCACCAGTCGAGCTACGGCCGCGAGGCGGCGGGCGTGTTCGCGGCCATGGTCGCCGCGTCCGTCGCGCCGGGGGCCACGGTCGACGACGTCGTTCACGCCGCGCTCGACGTCGCGCACGACGGCACGGCCGCCGCGCTCCGGGCCGTCGTCGAGGCGTTCGACGGATGGACGACGGCGCCCACCACGGACGAGGAGGAGCGCGCCCTCGCGCGGCTGATCCGCGACACGGTCGCGCCGTTCGACTCCGTCGGGCCCGCGTACCGGCAGATGTCGATGGACGCGCGGCGCCCGTCGCGCACCAAGTCCATCGAGGAGCTGCCCGCGGCGCTCGGCTTCGTGCTCGGGCACCGCGGCGACTTCCGCGGCGCGGTCCTCGGCGCCGTGAACTACGGGCGCGACGCCGACTCGATCGCCGTCATGGCCGGCGCGGTGTGCGCGGGCCTCGGCGGGACCGCCGTCGTGCCGGACGAGTGGCTCGACGCGATCGAGGAGGCGAGCCGCATGGACGTCCGAGAGACCGGGCGGCTCATGGCGTCCGCCGCGCAGGACATCCTGCGGGCCGACCGCGAGCGCGCGACCGCCCGCCTGCGCGCGCTCGCCGAGCTCGGCAACGCGCCCGTCGACGGCGCGGCCCTCGCCGCGCGGGCGGGTGACCCGGCGTGAGGCTGACCTGGGCCCAGCCCGAGGACCTGCTCGCGCACGAGCTCGTCCAGGCCGCGGCGGAGGGCAAGGACCCCGCGGCGCTCGCGGACGTGCGCGAGCGCTGGGCCGCCGCGGGCGGGGACCCCGTCCCCGCGGTGAGCGGGGCCGGTCCCGTCCCCGCGGCCCCGGAGCTGCGTGCGCTCGCGCGCGACCTGCTCGTGGAGCTCGACGCGCTGCCCGCGGCGCCCGCGCCGCACGAGCCCCACGACTGGGACGCGATCCTCACCACGCTCCCGGCGGCGCCCGGCCTGCCCACCCGCCCAGGCGCCGTCGGGTCCTCCGCCGGCGCGGGGACCGGCACCGCCGACGCCGCGTACGCGGACCGCGTGCTCGGCGCGTGGACCGGGCGCGCGGCGGGCTGCCTGCTCGGCAAGCCCGTGGAGAAGATCCCGCGCGCCGGGATCGAGGAGATCCTGCGTGCCACGGGCCGGTGGCCGCTGGACCGCTGGTTCACCGCCGTCGGGCTGCCCGACGACGTCGCCGCGCGCTGGCCGTGGAACCGGCGCAGCGCCCCGACGTCGCTCGAGGAGAACATCGACGGGATGCCCGAGGACGACGACCTCAACTACCCGATCCTCGCGCTCGCCCTGCTGGAGCGGCACGGGCGCGGCTTCACGACGGACGACGTCGCGCAGCTCTGGCTCGACGCGCTGCCCGCGGGCCGCGTGTTCACGGCCGAGCGCGCCGCGTACCGCAACGTCCTCGACGCGCGGCCGGTGCCGGAGACGGCGACGCACCACAACCCGTTCCGGGAGTGGATCGGCGCGCTCATCCGCACGGACGTGCTCGGCTGGGTCTCGCCCGGCGACGTGCGCGAGGCCGCGCGCCTCGCGTGGACGGACGCGCGCCTGAGCCACACGCGCAACGGCGTGTACGGCGCGATGTGGGCGGCCGCGCTCGCGTCGGCGGCGATGGTCTGCGAGACGGTGGACGAGGTGCTCGACGCGGCCGACGCCGTCGTGCCGCCGGGCAGCCGCCTGGCCGCGGCGATCCGGCTCGGGCGGGACGCGGGCCGCGACGGCGACGCGTCCGAGGCGGGCGTGCGCGCCGGGCTCGACACGATCCACGCGGAGTACGGCGACCTGCACTGGGTGCACGTGCTCAACAACGCCGCGGTGATCGCCTACGCGCTCACCGCGGGTCGCGGCGCGGACGGCCGCGGCGACTTCGGCGCGAGCGTCGCGATCGCCGTCACCGCGGGCTGGGACACCGACTCCGCGGGGGCGACGGTCGGCGGCGTGGTGGGTGCGCTGCAGGGCGTCGAGGGCATCGGCCAGCGGTGGACGCGCCCGCTCGACGGCCACATCGCGACCTCGCTGCCCGGCGGCGAGCAGAGGATCGTGGACCTCGCGGCGCGGACGGTCGCGCTCGCGACGGTCCCGGTCGTGGTGGCCGGGGGAGCCGTGCAGGGTCCCACGGAGGAGGCGCAGGCATGAGCACGACGGCGGACGGGGAGCAGGGCGCCACGGTCCCGGGCGGGTCAGGACGGGTCGTGGTGGTCGGGTCGGCGAACGTCGACCTCGTCGTCGACGTGCCGCGGCACCCCGGCGGTGGTGAGACCATCCTCGGCGGCGAGCTGCGGCGCAACCCGGGCGGCAAGGGCGCGAACCAGGCGGTCGGCGCGGCGCGCGCGGGCGGTGCCGACACGACGTTCGTCGGCGCCCTCGGGCACGACGACGCGGCCGACCTGCTGCTCGCGTCGCTCGACCGCGGCGGCGTGCGGACCGACCTCGTCGAGCGCGTGGACGCCGCGACGGGCACCGCGCTCATCACCGTCTCGCCCGACGGCGAGAACGCGATCGTCGTCGCGCCCGGCGCGAACTCGCACGTGACGGTCGGCGCGGCGCAGGCCGAGCGGATCGCCGCGGCGGACGTCGTGCTCGCGCAGCTCGAGATCCCGCTCGACGTCGTGCGCGCCGCCGCCGCGGCGCGCCGCCCGGGCGCGCTGCTGGTCCTCAACGCGGCGCCGTCGCGCGAGCTGCCCGACGACGTCTGGGCCGCGCTCGACGTGCTCGTCGTCAACGAGCACGAGGCGGCGGACCTGGCGGGCGCCACCGACGACGCCGACCCGAGCGTGCTCGCGGGGCTGCTGCTGGAGCGCGTGCCGGCCGTCGTCGTGACGCTCGGCGGAGAGGGCAGCCTCGTCGCGGAGCGCCGCCCGGCCGGGCACCTGCTCACGACCGTCCCCGCGATCGCCGTCGAGGCGGTCGACACGACCGGCGCGGGCGACACGTTCTGCGGCGTCCTCGCCGCGGCGCTCGCGCGCGGCGCGGACCTGCCCGACGCCGCCCGGCTCGCCGCCGCCGCGGGTGCGCTCGCCGTGACCCGGCCCGGTGCGCAGGACGCCGTGCCCGACGCGGCGGACGTCGTCGCGCTCGCCGAGCACGCCGCGAACCCCGACCGACCGACCTGAGCCCGTCCGCAGCACGTCCGAGCGCGGGCCCGGCCCGCCGAGGGAAAGGCACCATGACCTACACGTTCGACCCGCTGGTCCCGCGCCCGATCGACCTGCCGACCGAGGTCGCGCTCGACGGGGCGCTCACGCCCGAGCAGTCCCTCGCGCTCGACGAGGCGAAGATCTTCGTCGGCCCGGCCGACCCCGCCGACCGCCCGGCCTGGCGCGAGCGCCTCGCCGCGTGGCGCGACGACGCGCGCCGCCGCCACGGGTACACGGGCGCGGCGTACGACCGCCCGGACGCGGCGTGGGCCGCGGGGTGCTCGACGGTCGCGCAGGTGTGGCTGTGGGACGAGCTGCTGTACTCGTTCGAGGAGCACCGGTTCACGCCCGAGCGGTTCCTCGCCGACGCGCGCGAGCGGTTCGGCGGCCTCGACGCCGTCGTGCTGTGGCACGCGTACCCCGTCATCGGGATCGACGACCGCAACCAGTGGGACTTCTACCGCGACGTCCCGGGGATCGTCGACCTCGTGCAGACGTTCCACGACGCGGGCCTGCACGTGTTCGTCGACTACAACCCGTGGGACGTCGGCACGCGCCGCGGCGACGACGACCTCACCGAGCTCGCCGCCGTCGTGCGCGAGCTCGGCGCCGACGGCGTCTTCCTCGACACGCTGAAGAAGGCCGAGCCGGAGCTCGTCGCGCGGCTCGAGGCCGCGCGCCCGGGCATCGTCCTGGAGGGCGAGTCCAAGCTCCCGGTCGAGCGCATCGAGGACCACTCGTCGTCGTGGGCGCAGTTCTTCGCCGACTCGCCCGTGCCCGGAGTGCTGCGCGCGCACTGGTACGAGCGCCGGCACATGCAGCACCACGTGCGCCGCTGGCACCGCGACCACTCCGAGGAGCTCCAGTCCGCGTGGCTCAACGGCGTCGGCGTCATGGTGTGGGAGGTCGTGTTCGGCGTGTGGGTCGGCTGGTCGCGGCGCGACGCCGCGACCGTGACGCGCCTGGTCACGGTCCAGCGCGCGGCGCGTCCGCTGCTGCTCGACGGGGAGTGGACGCCGCTGGCCGAGCTCGCACCCGAGGCCGAGGCCGCCGGGGTCTACGCGTCGCGCTGGGAGCTCGACGGCGTGACCCTGTGGACGCTCGTCAACCGCGGCGAGACGGACCACGACGGCCCGCTGCTCCCGGACGGCACGCCCGGGCGCGTGCCCGGCCGCGGCATCGCCGCGGTGCTGCACGTGGCCGACGGCGCGGCCGAGCCTGCGTGGCTGCCGCACCTGCGCGACGTGGTCGCCTCGCTCGACGAGACCGCGCCGCACGACCCCGACGCGCGGTTCCCGCACCGGCTCGCGCGACGCCTCGATGCCTCTGTCCCCACGTCCGCTCCGACCGGGGGGACGGACCCGGCCGGGCCGGGGGCCGTCGTCGGGCAGGACGCCGCCCGGGCGACGGGCGCGCCCGGGGCGGGCGCCGTCGTCGTGCCCGCGGGACCGTACGTGCTGACCGTCCGGTACCGCGCGCGCGAGACCGGGATGTACCAGGGCGCGCCGTACGTGGACGAGTGGAAGCCGCTCCCGCCGCGCCTGCACGACGTGCGGACCCTCCAGCGCGACGGCGAGCTCGCCGCCCCGGTGGCGGTGGGCCACGACGTGACGAACGCGGAGTTCGCGGAGTTCCTCGCGGCCACCGGGTACGTGCCCGCCGTCGCGCACCGCTTCCTCGCGCACTGGGTCGACGGCCGTCCCGCGCCCGGCACGGAGGACGAGCCCGTGACCTTCGTCGACCTCGACGACGCGCGCGCGTTCTGCGCGTGGCGCGGCGGGCGCCTGCCCACCGAGGACGAGTGGCAGCTCGCGGCCGAGCAGCCCGGCTGGACGCGCGGCGAGCCCGCCGTGTGGAGCTGGACGGGCTCGGAGCACTCCGACGGCCGCACGCGGTTCGTCATGCTCAAGGGCGGCAGCGACCACCGCGCCGAGGGCTCCGACTGGTACGTCGAGGGCGGGCGCCACGCGGCGGACTACGCGGTCAAGCTCCTCGTCCCGGGCCTGGGGCTCGCGCGCGGCGCGACCGTCGGGTTCCGCTGCGCGTGGGACCTCGCCGCCGACGCTACGGGGGTGGCGGCATGACGGACGCACCGCGCGTCTCGCGCGACCCGGCCGCGGGCGCGCTCGCGGGCCTGCGCGTCGTCGACGCGTCGACGCTGTTCGCCGGGCCCATGGCGGCGATGCACCTCGGCGACCTGGGCGCCGACGTCGTCAAGGTCGAGCACCCCACGAAGCCCGACCCGTCGCGCACGCACGGCGCCGCGAAGGACGGCGTGAACCTGTGGTGGAAGACGCTCGGGCGCAACAAGCGCACCGTCACCGCGAACCTCGGGAGCGACGGCGGCCGCGAGGTGTTCCTCGCTCTCGCCGCCGAGGCGGACGTCGTCGTCGAGAACTTCCGGCCCGGCACGCTCGAGCGCTGGGGCCTCGGCTACGACGAGCTGTCCGCGCGCAACCCGCGCCTCGTGCTCGCGCGCGTGAGCGGGTTCGGGCAGGTCGGGCCGTACCGCACCCGCCCCGGGTTCGGCACGCTCGCCGAGGCGATGAGCGGGTTCGCCGCGATGACCGGCGAGCCCGACGGCCCGCCGACCCTCCCGCCGTTCGGGCTCGCCGACGGCGTCGCGTCGCTCGCGACCGCGTTCGCCGTCATGGTCGCGCTGTCCACGCGCGAGCGCACCGGGCACGGGCAGGTCGTCGACACGGCGATCATCGAGCCCATCCTCGCGATGCTCGGGCCGCAGATCACGCGCTGGGACCAGCTCCGCACCGTGCAGCCGCGCACCGGCAACCGGTCCGCGAACAACGCGCCGCGCAACACCTACCGCACGCGCGACGGGCAGTGGGTCGCGGTGTCGACGTCGGCGCAGTCCATCGCCGAGCGCGTCATGCGCCTCGTGGGTCGCCCCGAGATCGTCGACGAGCCGTGGTTCGCGAGCGGCGTCGAGCGCGCGCAGCGCGCCGACCTGCTCGACGAGGCCGTCGGCGGCTGGATCGCGCAGCGCACTCGCGACGAGGTCGTCGCCGCGTTCGAGGAGGCGCAGGCCGCCGTCGCGCCGATCTACGACGCCCAGGACATCGTCGACGACCCGCAGTTCCGCGCGCTCGGCACGATCCACGAGATCGAGGACCCCGAGCTCGGCCCGATGCTCATGCAGGGCCCGCTGTTCCGCATGTCCGAGAACGACGGCGTCATCCGCTTCACCGGCCGGGCGCACGGCGCCGACACCAACGCCGTGCTCGGCGAGCTCGGGTTCTCGCCCGAGCGCGTCGCCGAGCTCCGGGCCGAGGGGGCGGTGTGACGGGCCGGGGCGACCGGCCGGGCGCCGCGCCGCCGCTGACGCTGCTGTACGTGCCCGCGGACCGCCCCGACCGGGTGGCCAAGGCGCTCGCGTCCGCGGCCGACGTCGTGCTCGTCGACCTCGAGGACGCCGTCGCGCCAGCGCGCAAGGACGAGGCGCGGGCGCACGCCGTCGCGCTGCTCGACGACACGGCCGCCGCGCGCGGCGTCCAGGTGCGGGTCAACCACCCCGCGACGCCGTGGCACGCCGCCGACGTCGCGGCCCTCGCGGGCATGCCGCTCGCCGTCGGGGCGCGTGCGCCGAAGGTCGAGTCCGCCGACGAGGTGCGCGCGCTCGCGGCGGCGCTCCCCGGGCGGGCGCTGCACCTGCTGGTCGAGTCGGCCCTCGGCGTCGAGCGCGCGTTCGAGCTCGCGACGGCGTCGCCGCAGGTCGCGTCCCTCGGGCTCGGCGAGGCCGACCTCCGCTCCGACCTGCGGGTCGACGACGAGGCCGGGCTCGCGTGGGCACGCAGCCGGGTCGTCGTCGCGGCCCGGGCGGCGGGGCTCCCGTCGCCCGCGATGTCCGCGTTCACGCACGTGCGCGACCTCGACGGGCTCGCGGCGTCGTGCCGCGCCGGGCGGTCCCTCGGGTTCTGCGGCCGCACCGCGATCCACCCCGCGCAGCTCGACACCATCCGCGACGCGTTCCTCCCGACCCCGGACGAGGTGGACCGCGCGCGCGAGGTCGTCGAGCGCGTCGGCGACGCGGCGGCGTCGGGCACGGGCGTCGTGGCGCTCGCCGACGGCACGTTCCTCGACGTCGCGATGGTCGAGCGCGCGCGCACGGTCCTCGCGCTGGCGGACCGCCGCCCACGCCACTGACGACCGCCGAGCACGGGATCTGCGACCGGATTCCCCCGAGGACGGTCGCCAACCCCGTGGTCGGCGGGTGGGGGGTAGGGGGATAGGGGGGCAGTCATCACCGGATCTCGACGAGGAGAGACCATGGACGCAGCACGACGGCCGCACCGGCGGCCCGGGAGGACGGCGGCGCTCGCCGCGCTGGCGGTGAGCGCGACGATCGGCGGGTCGGCGCTCGCGCTGCCCGCGACCGCCGCGGAGCAGGGCACGGTCGAGACGGGGCGGGTCGCGGACTCCGCGGCCGGACCGATCGACTACACGGTCTACCTGCCGCCCGGCTACGACGACGCCGCGCAGGAGTACCCGACGCTCTACCTGCTGCACGGCCGCGGCGACACGCAGGCCGCGTGGCAGCAGGTCACGGGCGACCTCGACGAGCTCATCGGGGCAGGCGAGATCCAGCCGATGGTCGTCGTCATGCCCGACGCACCGTGGAACGACCGCGGCTCCTGGTACACGGACTCCCTGTACACCGGGGACGCGACGGGCGCCGGGGCCGGCACCGCCGTCGAGACGGCGTTCACGCGCGACCTCGTCGCGCACGTCGACGCGACCTACCGCACGGTCGAGGACCGCGAGGCGCGCGCCGTCGGCGGCTACTCCATGGGCGGCGCGGGCGCGCTGCGGTTCACGCTCGCCCACCAGGACACGTTCTCCGCGGGCATCGTGCTGAGCCCCGCCGTCTACGTGCCGCAGCCGCCCGCGGACTCCTCGGCCCGCGACCACGGCGGCTACGGCGTCGGGACCGCGCCGTTCGACGCCGACCGGTACACCGAGCTCTCGTACCCGACGGCGCTCGCAGCGCTCGACCCGGCGCTCCCGGTGCACCTGTTCGTCGCCGTCGGCGACGACGAGTGGGCCAACCCCGACCCCGCCGAGGCCACGCACGACATCGACTTCGAGTCCGCGCGCCTCTACAACCAGGCGCGCCGCGTCCCGGGCGTGACGGCCGAGCTGCGCGTGCTCGACGGCGGCCACGACTGGGACGTCTGGCGGCCCGCGTTCCGCGAGGGGGTCGTCGACGTCTCGGCGCGCCTGCGCACCACGCCCGCCGCGCCGTGGGACGCCGAGCTCCTCGGCTCCGCGGGCGACGACCGCGCGGGCGGGATCGCGGCCCTGCCCGACGGCGGGACCGCCGTCGCGCTCAACCTCGCCGGTGCGTGGGACGGGTACGAGCCGACGGGCGGGCTCGACACGGTCGTCGTGCGGCGCGATGCCGACGGTGCGGAGGTCTGGCGGCACGCGGTCGCGACGGCCGCGGACGACCGCGCGTACGGCGTCGTGCCGGGCGCCGACGGCGGCGTGCTCGTCGCCGGGTACACCAAGGGCGACCTCGACGGCGCCCACGCGGGCACGACGCGCGACGACGGGTTCGTCGCGGCCGTCACCGCCGACGGCGAGCGCGCCTGGACGCTGCAGACCGGCGACCCCGCCGCGGCCGACCGTTTCTACGCCGTCGCGCCCGACGGCGCGGGCGGCGCCTACGTCGCCGGGTACACGAGCGGTGCCGTGGGCGACGCGCCGAGCGCCGGGGACAAGGACGCGCTGGTCGGGCGGGTCTCCGCGGCGGGCGAGCTGCTGTGGCTGCGCCAGGTGGGCGGGCCCGGCGAGGACAAGGCGCTCGCGGTCGCCGCCTCGCCCGACGGCGCGGTGTACGTGGGCGGGGTGTCGGGCGGCGGGATGCCCGGGGCCGAGCGCGCGGGCGCGAACGACGGCTGGGTCGCGCGCTACGGCGCGGACGGCGAGCAGGAGTGGCTGCGCGGCGTCGCGACGAGCGAGAACGACCAGGTCAACGGCCTCGTGGCGCGCTCGGACGGGTCGGTCGTCGCCGTCGGGCACACGCGCGGGGCGCTCGGAGACGGCGGCAACCTCGGTGACAACGACGTCGTCGTGCGCGCGCTCGACACCGCGGGAGAGGTCCTGTGGACGACGCAGGCCGGGACGTCGACCGACGACCGCGGCGTGACGGGCGTGCTCGGCGCCGACGACGCGGTGCTCGTCGTCGGCACGACGTACGGCGCGCTGGGCACGGCCGTCGGCGGGGTCGACGTCGTGACGTTCCCCGTCGCGGCCGACGGCACCCCGGGCGAGGCGACGCAGACCGGGTCGCGCGAGCGCGACGGCGCCGACGAGTGGGACGACGCGAACCTCTTCGCGGCCCCCGCACCCGCCGCCGACGGCCGCGACGGCGCCGCGCTGTTCACCGGGCTCACGTACGGCGCCCCCGCAGGCACGACGAACGCGGGCGCCGCCGACGTGTTCGTGGCCCGGACGCCGTGGGACGCCGTCGTGCCCGACGCCGGGGCCACCGGCCCGGCGCTCGACGTCACCGCCGAGGCGCGGTGCCTCGCGGGCAAGGCCTACGTCGCCGTGCGCGCGACGAGCACCGGGGACGCGCCCGTCGACGTCGCGCTCGCGACGCCGTACGGCACGCACGTCGTCGCGGACGTCGCCCCGGGCGCGTCGGCCTACCGGTCGTTCGCCGTCCGCGCCACGACCGTCCCCGCGGGCGAGGCGACCGCGACGGTGGACGGCCGCGCCGTCGTCGTCCCGTACGCCGCCCTCACCTGCGCCTGACTGCCCCCCCGCCCCCACCCCCCGGCCCCCACCCCCCGGCCCCCACCCCCGGCCCCCACCCCCGGCCCCCGCCCCCGGCCTCGCCCCCGCACGCAGCCGAGCACGGGGTCGGCGACCGTTTCCTCGGGATTTCGGTCGTTGACCCCGTGCTCGGCTGCGGTGGTGGGGGTGTGGGCGGGGCGGTGGAGGCGGTGGTGGTCAGCAGGTGAGGTGGTCGCCCGTGGTCGTTCCGACGATCTCGACGTAGTGCCGGAAGAGGCGGACGCGGTTGTTCATCTGGCGGGGGTTGCCGCCCTCGCACTCGAGCGGGCCGTTGATGGCGCGGATGGTCTCGGCGAAGCCGCGCTCGCCGACGATCGCGTCGTGGCACGTCATCGAGGCCGTGCCGGGCTGGGTGTTCCAGTACCAGAGCGCGGTCTGCCACGCGACGGTCGGGTCCTGCTCGACGAGCCACGGGTCGGCGAGGAGGTCGATCCCCAGCGCCTCCCCGGCCGCTCGGTAGTTGAAGTTCCAGCTCAGCTGGAGCGGACCGCGGCCGTAGTAGGCGTCCTGCCCGGCGGGGCACCCGTACGGCTGCGCGGGGTCGCAGTAGTGCGGGTAGTTCGCGGTGTTGACCTCGACGACGTGCTCCAGCCCGTGCGTCTCGTGGCTCACCTGCGCGAGGAACGCCGCGGCTTCGCGCCGGGCCACGCGGTCGCCGCCCGACGTCGCGAACGCGGGGTACGCGACCGTCGCCGCGACGAGCCCGGCGTACGTGTAGAACGGGTTCCGCTCCGGGAACATCGCGTCGAACTGCTGCTCGGTCACCACGAACGTCGTCGGTGCGGTGGTGGTCGTCGGGTCGGTCACGGGGTCCCCCCTCGTCGGCGGCGGGCCGCGACGCCGCGGCCGCGCCCACCCTACGGGATTGGTGAGGAGACCTGCGTAACCGGGGAGTGCCTCGGGAATGGCCGCCGGCCCTCGATCGACACATCCACGGAGACGCCCACGGCGCCGCCGAGCACGGGGATGGCGAGCGGATCGGCGCGGATCCGGTCGCCATCCCCGTGCTCGACGGGGTGGTGGGCGGGGCCAGGGGTCAGGGTGTCAGCGGCAGGTCGTCTCCGGGTAGGCGGCGGTCGTCTCCGTCTGGACGGCCCGTCCGTCGACGTCCTTCGTCGCGACGAGCGTGATCTCGCCCGCGTCGAGCGTCTTGCCCTTCACGGCGAGCGTCTTCTCGGCCGACTCGCCGGCGGGGACCGCCGAGAACGTGTGCTCTCCCGCGGGGGTCTGCACGTGCACGTCGATCGGCACCGTGTCGTCGTTCGTCACGGCCGCCGTCAGCCAGAGCTGCTTGCCCGCGGCCTTGCACGACGGCGTCGCGGTGCCGGAGAAGCGGACCGTCGTCGAGCCCGGCTCGGCGCCGACCGTGGCCGCCGTCGCGGACTGGTCGAACGACGCGTTGCCGAAGGTCGTGAACCAGCCCTGGGCGGTCGCGAAGTCGTCGGTGAAGGCCCGCGACAGGAGCAGCAGGAGCCGCGCCTTGACGGCCGTGAGGTCGCCGCCGGCGATGATGCCGTTGCCGCCCCCGTACGACGACCCCGACCCGGTGCGCGTCGTCGAGACGAACCAGACGCCCTTGTCGCGGACGGCGGCGGTGCGGGCCTGGCTCATCGCGGACGAGATGCCCCCCGCACCCGTCCCCGCGGTGACGATGCCCTGGACGCCCGCGTTCGCGAACGCCGTCACGGCCTCGCCGCCGGCCTGCTGGTAGGACATGAGGATCTCGACGCGCGGGAGCGTCTTCGCGTCGACCTTCGCGAGGTCGAACGGCGTGAACCACTCCTCGGTGTCGCACGCGAGCACGCGCGCCGGGGCGCGGCCGAGCGTGACGTTGTCGCCGTCGATCCAGCCGAGCACGCCGTACTCGCGCGTCTGGAACGTGTCGGTGCGGTACGAGTTCGACTTCGTGACCTCGCGGGCCGCCTGGATCTCGTCGTTGAGCATCAGCACCGTGCCGAAGCAGAACGTCTGCTGGGACGCGGCGACCTTGATCGCGTTGTAGAGGTTCGCGGGCGCGTCCGTGCCGAACACGAGGCTCGAGTCCGGCCCGGCGCCCGACCCCCACGGGCGCATCGAGCCGGACGTGACGACGGGCTTGCGCGACCGCACGGTGAGGTCGAGCCAGTACGCGAACTCCTCCTGCGTGTCCGTGCCGGTCGTGACGACGACGGCGTCCGCCGTCTCGAGCTGCTTCTCCACCTCGAGCGTGAGCGCGTGGAACTGCTCCATCGAGTAGCCGGACGAGCCGGCGTTGCCGAACTGGACGGCGGTGACGTCGGCGACCGCGTCGAGCTCGGGCCGCAGCGTGTTCAGCATGTCCTCCATGCGGTACGTGCCGGCGCGGTAGCTCGTGAACGTGTCGCGGCCGGTCGCCTTGCCGGCCATCGTGCCGCCGGTCGCGACGACGACGACCTTCGGCTTCTCCGCCGCGGCGGTCGCCGTCGCGGTCGCGTACTGCGCGGACCTGATGCCGAGCGGGTTGGCCGGTGCGGTACCGGCCGCGAGCACCGGTGCCGCGGCACCCTCGGCGCGCGCGGCGGCGGCCGACGCCCGGGAGTCGGCGACGGTGTACGCGACCGTCGCGGCGAGGGCGGCGCACGCGAGCACGAGCGCGACGACGGCCGCGACGGCGCGGCCGGACAGGGTCAGGGTGAACGTTCTCAACAGGGGGCCTTCCGTCGGGGGGAACATCTGGCCCGCCCGACGCTAGGGACCGCGTGTTGCCTGGGGATTGCCTGGGCGTAAGAAGTACGGACGTGCCGGTTGCCGCCGGAGCGGTTGACCCGCGCTCCCCACGGGTCCAGCCTGGCGGGAGGGCCGGCGTCGGTCCGGCCCGGTCAGGAGCGGTCATGGACGATCGCGACGCCGCCCTCCTGCGGGCGCACGAGCACGCCGCCGCGTGGCTCGACTCCCTCGCGACGCGCCCGGTCCCGCCCCGGGCGGGCGTCGCCGACGTCGTCGCCGCGCTCGGCACGGACCTGCCGGACGGTCCCAGCCCGGCGGCCGACGTCGTCGACCTGCTCGCCACGGCGTGCGGGCCGGGCCTCACCGCGATGCCGTCGGGCCGCTTCTACGGCATGGTCATCGGCGGCAGCCACCCGGCGGCGCTCGCGGCCGACTGGCTCACGAGCGCGTGGGACCAGAACTCCGCGCTGCGCACGGTCACCCCGGCCCACACGGCCGTCGAGGACGTGACGAGCGCGTGGCTGCTCGAGCTGCTGGGCCTGCCCGCGTCGGGCGCGGTCGGGTTCGTCACCGGCGCCACGACCGCGAACTTCACGGCGCTCGCCGCCGCGCGCGGCGAGGTGCTGCGCCGCGCGGGGTGGGACGTGCGGCGCGACGGCCTCACGGGTGCGCCGCGCGTGCGCGTGCTCGTCGGTGCCGAGCGGCACGAGTCGGTCGACCTCGCGCTGTCGTACCTCGGGCTCGGGGCGCCCGAGGTCGTCGCCGCGGACGACCAGGGCCGGGTCTCGGTCGCGGCGCTCGAGGAGGCGCTGGCCGACCCGGCCTCTACCTCGCGGGACCGGGGCTCTACCTCGCGGGACCGGGGCCCTACCCCGGCGCCCACGATCGTCGTGCTGCAGGCGGGCAACGTGCACTCCGGGGCGTTCGACCCGTTCGGCCCGGCGGTCGACGTCGCGCACCGGCACGGCGCGTGGGTGCACGTCGACGGCGCGTTCGGGCTCTTCGCCGCCGCGTCGCCGACGTACCGCCACCTCGTCGCGGGGTACGAGGGCGCGGACTCGTGGGCGACCGATGCGCACAAGACGCTCAACGTCCCGTACGACTGCGGGCTCGCGATCGTCGCGGACCCGGCGCCGCTGCGCGCCGCGATGGGCATGCACGGCGACTACCTCATCCAGAGCGAGGCGGGCGACCCGCTCGACAAGGTGCCCGAGCTCTCGCGGCGCGGTCGCGCGTTCCCCGTCTGGGCGGTGCTGCGGGCGCTCGGCCGCTCGGGCGTCGCCGACCTCGTGGACGGGTTCTGCCGCCACGCGGCGACGTTCGCCGACGCGGTGCGCGCGCTCGAGGGCGAGGTGCTGCACGACGTCGTGTTCACCCAGGTGTGCGCGGCGTTCGGCGACGACGCGCGCACGCAGGACGTCGTGCGGCGCGTGCTCGACGACGGGACCGCGTGGATGTCCGGCTCGCGCTGGCACGACCGCGCCGTGCTCCGCGTCTCCGTGAGCTCCTGGGCGACGACGGACGCCGACGTCGCGGTGAGCGTCGACGCGCTCGGCCGGGCGGTCGCCGCGGCCCGCGCCTGACGACCGGCCCCGGGCGTCGGTGCGACGCCCGGGGTCGGTGGTGCGTCAGCGCCCGCCGTGCCGGCCGAGGTCGATGCGCACGAGGTGCCCGTCGGGCGGCGTCGTCTCGTCCGCCGGGAGGGCGTTCGTCGTCGCGAGCAGGCCCTTGCCGTCCCACTCGAGGCCCGCGGGGAGCGGGACCTCGACGAGGGTGCTCGGCCCGCGCTTGCCGACCTGCGAGACCTTCCCGCCGAACAGCTCGGCGACGTAGACCGTGCCGTCGCCGGACACGGCGAGGTTGGTCGCTCCGAGGAACCCGGTGGCGAGCCGGCGCACCGCGCCGCGCCAGGGATCGACCGTGTACACCGCGCCGCGCGCCCCGAGGCTCGCGTCCTCGGGCCCGCCGGGGAGCGTCGTCACGTAGAGCACGCCGCGCGGGCCCACCTCGACGTCCGTCGGGACGGGCTCGAACCAGTACGTCTGCCCGACGACGCACGCGGGCCACCCGAGGCCCGCCGCCGCCTCGGCGGTGACGACCGCGGGCTGCGCGGGCAGCACGGCCACCGTCCGGACCCGGCCGCGGTCGCTCACCGACAGGATCGCGTTGGCGCCCGCGTCGGCGACGTACGTGGTCCCGCGGGACGACGTCGTGGCGTACGGGTGGGAGTCCGCGATCCCCGTGTACCGGGGCGGGACGGGCGACGCGGGGACCTGGGCGACGCACGCCGGGTCGGTGTCGCGCAGGCCGTAGGTCACGCCGCCGTCGGGGTTGTTCGCCTGCTCGTACGCGAACGTGTCCGCGAGCACGACGGGCGCGCCCGTCGGGTTGCCCCGCCGGTCGGTCCGCAGCGTCGACACCTCCGACGCGACCGGACCCTCCTCGCCGAGCTGCGTCTCGGTGAAGGTGATCCGACGGCCGTCGTAGGAGACGCCGCCCACCTCGCCGCCGTCGGGCGACGCGTAGAGGACGGTCGGGGTGCCGTCGCGGCCGACGGCCGTGAGCAGCCCGGGGAAGTTCTGGGTGACGTAGGTGGTGCCGCGCGGCCCGACCGCGAGGCTGAGCGGCGTGACGAGGCCGGTCGCGACGTCGGTCACGGTCGGCGGGCGCGGCGAGGGCTTGCCGCCGTGCGCGAGGGCGGGCCCCGCGACGAGCACGAGGGCGGCGGTCGCGGCGGCGACGGCGGCGGGCAGGGCGGTGCGGAGTCTTCTCATGGGTGCTCCTGGTCCGGCGGTCCCGCGGGGGCGAGGGGAGCCGGCGCGCGCTGCTGTCGGCGCGGGCGTCGCCCCGGGGACGAGGGTGAGGTGGTCGTCGGGCCGGACGACGTGGCGCGCCGGGGGCGTGCCGTGCGACCGGCGAGGCGCCGGCCGGGAGTCTGCTGTGCGTCGGCGGTGAGCACAGACCTCCGAGTGTGCACCCGCGGGCGGCGCCGGTCCACCATCGTCGCCCCGGGCGACGAGCACCCGGGGCGACGTCGGGGCCGGTGGGTCAGCCGCGGACGGCCAGGTCCACCCAGACGAGCCGGTGGTCGCTGCTCGGGAACGGGAAGACGCCGGTGAGCCGCGAGAGCGGGTCGGCCTGGACGGGCCAGAACACGCCCGCGTCGCGGACCCGCAGGTCGCGCGACGGCAGCACGTAGTCCGCGCGGAGGTTCCCGGGCGCGGTGTCGGCGAAGTCGGCGGTGTCGAGCGCGGGGTCGCCCCGGTGGGTCGCGTTCGCCCCGCCCTGGAGCGTCGCGGCCTCGACCGCGCCGGCGGACCGGGGCGCCGGGTCCTGGACCCGCCGGTGGTCGAGGAGCTGGTCGATCGCGGCGTCCACGGAGTCGCCGTCGAGCGGGTCGGCGTTCTGGTCGCCCAGGACGACGAAGCTCGCGCCCGGGCGCAGCCCGCCGCGCCGGCCCGCGTCGTCGTACACGTAGCGGGACGTCTTGCCGGGGGTCACGTAGTCCGCCCAGAACCGGATCTCGTCGTGGTTGCGGCGGCCGTTGCGGTCCTCGGGGCCGTCGAACGTGGGCGGGGTCGGGTGCGACGCGAGCACGTGGACGGTCTGCCGCCCCACGCGGACCGGGACGTCCCAGTGCGACTTGCTCGACAGCCGCACGACGTCGAGCTCCTCGGGCGTGAACCAGTCGGCGGGCGCGGGCGTCGCGGGGTCGTCCGGGAGGAGCGCTCCCGGCATGTCCTTCCACAGGAAGTGCTGGAACGTGCGGACGCCGCGCGTGTCGATCGGGTACCGCGAGAGCACGACCATGCCGTACTGCCCCTCGAACGCACCGAAGCCGAACGCGTCGTCCCCGCCGCCGACCACGCCGTCGCCGTTGAGGTCGAACCCGCTGGGCACGCCGGTGTTCGACGGCGCGACGTACGCGTAGCGGTACTCGATCGGCTCGGCGTCGCCCTGGGGGACCTCGAGGTAGTTCTCGCGGAACAGGTCGACCGCGCGCTCGTCGGGCACGTAGTCGAACTCGTTGAGCAGCACGACGTCGGGCCGCGTGCGCTGGAGCACCTCGGCGATCGTCGCGGCCTGCGGGTCGTCGGGGGTCGAGAGGTCGGCCTCGAGCTCGCCCGCGGCGGCGCGGTTGAGGCTCGCGTTGTACGTCGCGACGCGGAGCGTCCCGCGGTCGTGGCCGTGGCGGTCGCCGTGCGCGGCGGCGGGCGCGACGACGGCGCCGGCGCCCGCGACGGCGAGAGCCGCGGCGGCCGCGAGGGCGGGGACGAGCGCGGTGCGTGCTGCGCGCGGCCGGGTGCGGTGCGGGGTCGGGGTGGACGGTCTCGTGGACACGGTGGCTCCTCGTCGTCGGGGACGGTGGTCGTCGAGAGGTTCCCCGCCACCGTACGCACGGGTGCCCACGCCCGGAAGGTCGGGAAGGTGTCGCGCGGGCGAACACCCGGCGCCGGGCCGGGGTGACGATGTGGGTGCCCGGTGGGACCGTGAGACATGGACACCTCGCCGTCCCGACCCGTCCGCACCTACCCGCACGGCGTGCCCTGCTGGGTGGACACCGAGCAGCCCGACGTCGACGCCGCCCTCGCGTTCTACGGCACCCTCTTCGGGTGGGAGTTCGAGGACCGGCTCCCGCCCGGCGCGGGGGAGCGGTACGTCGTCGCCTCGCTCGGCGAGCAGGACGTCGCGGCCGTCGCGACGGGCCGCGCCGAGCCCGGGTGGATCACGTACGTCGCGGTCGACGACGTGGACGCCTCCGCGCGCGGCGTCCCGGACCTCGGGGGCGAGGTCCTCGACGGCCCGACGACGGTCGGCCCGCCGGGGCGCATGGCGACCGTGCGCGACCCCCAGGGCGCGACGTTCCGGCTGTGGGAGCCCGGCGCGCGGCTCGGCGCGCAGCGCGTCAACGAGCCGGGCACGTGGAACTTCAGCGTGCTGCGCACGCCCGACGTCGCGCGGGCCCTGCACTTCTACGGCCCGCTGCTCGGCTGGGAGGTGAGCCCGGACCTCGGGGCGGGGATGGCGCGCGTCGAGGGCTACGGCGACCACCCCGCGCGGACGGTCTACCCCGAGATCGACGCGAACCAGGGAAGCGCCCCGCCGGGGTTCCGAGACGTCGTGGCAGGCGTCCTGGAGGAGCCCGGGCCCGCGCGTCACACGGTGACGTTCGCCGTCGCGGACCGGGACGCCGCGGCCGCGGCGGCCGAGCGCGCCGGTGCGGTGGTGCTGTCCTCGGCCGACACGGGGTGGACGCGCGAGGCGGAGGTCCGCGACCCGCAGGGCGCGGTGCTCACGCTCTCGCAGTTCACGCCGCCCGAGGGTTTCTGACGGGACGGCTGCCGCCGGGCCGCGGCGGGTGCGGCATCATGACGCCGTGAACGTCGTGACGCGCAGCCCGCACGCCCAGGTCGTCGACCGTCTCCGCGCCGCGGACCTCGAGTACGGGCGCGTCGGCCCGACGGACGACCGCGGCTGGACCTTCGCCGAGGTCGACACCGAGGACGGCACGTGCGCCGACGAGGCGGACGTCCCCGCGTCGGTCGCCGAGTCCCTCGCGCGGGTCGACGCGCTCGTGCCGGCGCCGTGGGTCGTGCAGCTCGACGCGGGCTCGGACCTGCTGCCCGAGGGCGTGAGCGCGATCCTCGCCGCCCGCCCGGACGCCGTCGCGCCGCCGGTCGTCGTCACGTGGGCCCCCGCGCAGCCCGGCTCGAGCACCGACCATACGATGCGCCTCGACGGCGACCCGGGCGCCGTGCTCGCGGCCGTCGGCGCGCTCGTGGGGCTGCGCGACGCGACGACGGCCGCGGACCGGCTGCGCGCGCTCGAGCACCCCGACGACCTCCTCGAGGTGTTCGCGGCGGTCGCGGACCTGCCCGCGACGGACTCGGCTGCGCCGGACGCCGTCGTGCAGCTCGTCCGCGCCGACGCCGCGTTCGTCCGCGCCGCCGTCCGCCGGGCGGGCACGACGTGGGTGCGCGCGACCGACGAGCGCACCGTCGTCTGGATCGCCGCACGCCCCGAGGCGCCGACGCCGGGCGCGTCGGACGACGAGGCGCAGGAGGCGTTCCGCTCAGCCCTCTCGGGCGAGTTCCGCGCCCGGTCCACGATCGAGCGCGGCCTGCGCGCCGGGGAGGTCGTCGTCAGCCTGGAACGGACCGGCGGCGGCGTCGCCTGGACGCTCAGCACGCCGGGGCGCCCGTGGGTCTTCGGAAGCTGGAACGACACCTGGACGGACCTCTCGACGTCCGGCCCCGAGGGCGCGTACGAGGCCCTGGTCGAGGCGTTCGGCGCGCCGCGCGACCCGGGCCGGCTGCGCGCGCTGCTCGCCTCGTCGACCTGGCCCGGCGACCCCGTCGCCGAGCTCGCCTACCTCCTCGGGCTGCCCGCCGCGCTCGTCGAGGCCGTCGAGGACCCGGCCCGGTTCCGGCACGGCGCCGAGCGCGTCCAGCCCCTCGGCCCGACGGCGCCGCTCACCGCGACCGAGAAGGCAGCTCTCGTCGCCCGCGCGCCCCGGCGCGGCGCGGGGAGCGCGGCGTGGGACGTCGTCCTGCTGGTGCTGGGCCTCGCGCTGCTCGGCCTCGGGGCGGCGATCCTCGCGACGGACGGCGCCGTCGTCGGGTCGGACGGACCGCCCGGGTGGGACGTCGTCCCGTGGGTCGCGGGTGGCGCCCTCGTCCTCACCGGCTGGGTGCGGGCCGGGTCCGCCCGCGGGGAGCGGCGACGCTTCCTCGCCGACGCGTGAGCGCCCGTCCCCGGTCGGCTCCGACCGGGGACGGGCGACGTACCGGGCCGCTGCGCGCAGCGGCCCGGTCGATGTCAGGCGCCCCGTCAGGCTGCCCGGTCAGCGGCCGTCGAGGTGGTCGACCTCCTCGAGCAGACGCTCGCGCGTGGCCGTGTCGCGCACGAACTTCTCCACGACCTTGCGCACCGACGCCCACCGCCCGGCCTCGACGGCGTCGAGCGCCTTCGTCAGCTGGCCGGGCGGGAGGTCGAGCGCCGCGAGGCGCGAGCGCAGGCCCTCCGGCGTCACGGTCACGACGACGGTCGTCTCCGCGGTCGCCTCGCCGCCCGCGCCCCGCGCGGTCGCCGTCACCGTGTGCTCGCCGAGGGCGAGGTCCGCGGCCGGGACGACCGCCCCGTTGTCCACGGGCTCGCCGTCGACCGTCACGACCACCTCGTCCGCGTCCGTCGTGCTCGCCGCGACGACCAGCGTGCCGCCCCGCTCGACCTCGGTGCCCTCCGCGGGGCTGACGATCGTGACCGTCGGCGCGCCGGGCGCGGGCGCCTCCTGCTCGCGCGCCTGCTTCCACCCGACGAACGCCCCCGCGCGGTCGGTGATGATGCCGTCGACCCCGATCTCGGTGAGGCGCGCCCAGTCGGCCGCGGAGTTCACGGTGTACGGCATGACGGCGACGCCCGCCGCGTTGAGGTCGGCGACGACGCCCGGACGCGCGAGCAGCGCGCTCGCCGACGGGTTGTACATGACCGCCCCGAGGTCCTGCGCCACGGCGACGGGGTCGGCGTCGAGCGCGCCGCGGAGCAGCCCGCGCGGGATCTGCGGGGCGTGCTCGCGCGCGGCGCGCAGCGCGTCGACGTCGAACGACTGGAGCACCACGCGGTCCTCGAGCCCGGCCTCCACGACCATGTCGACGACGCGCTCGACCTCCGCGGACGTCTCGGGCCCCTTGATCTCCAGGAGCAGGGTCGACGACGACCCGGTCTCGAGCAGGTCGAGCAGCTGCGCGAACGACGGCAGCCGCTGCCCGGCGAACGCGGGCGAGAACCAGGACCCGGCGTCGAGCGCGGTGACCTGCTCGCCCGCCAGGACGGCGACGTCGCCCGTGCCGTCGGTCGTGCGGTCGACCGTCTGGTCGTGCAGCACGACGGGGACGCCGTCGGCCGTGGTGTGCACGTCGACCTCGACGTACTCCGCCCCCGTGCGCATCCCGGCCGCGACGGCGGCGAGCGTGTTCTCGGGTGCCACCGAGGAGTAGCCGCGGTGCGCGACGGTGACGGGCAGCTCGCCGTCGCCGCCGACGTACGACGCGGGCTCGATCTCCGTGACGGTCACGTCGTCGACGCTCACGGTCGCCCCGGCGGTGACGAAGCCGAGCGCGCCGTCGCGGGACCGGTCGATCCGCCCCTCCAGCACGGTCCGCCCGTCGAGCGCGTACGTGACGGCCGCGCCCTGCACCTCGACGGACAGGTGCACGTCGCGCCCGGTCGCGGCGTCGGTCGGCGCCGAGCCGGTGTACGGGACGTTCCAGGCGTCCGCGGCGGTGCGCTGGGCGATCTCGACGCCGTTGGGCGCCGTCGTCGTGGTGCGCAGGACCGCCTGCCACCACGGGGTGGTGCCGTCGGGCGCGACGTCGAGGATCGCGCCCGCCCAGCGCGACGCGTTGTCCACGCTCTCGAACCGGAGCGTCGCGTCGAGCCGGTAGTTCTCCGCGGCGCGGCCGAACACGATCCGCGCGGGCGACGACCCGTCGGGTGCGTCGCCGACGAGCCGGCCGTCGCGCACCTGCCAGTCGCCGAGCACGGGCGTCCAGCCCTCGGGGAGGTCGTCGCCGTCGAACGACTCGGCGAGCAGCACGTCGCCGGGTGCGGCGGCGGCCGGGGCCGCGAACGGCGCGGTCGCGGTCGTGGCCGTGGCGGCGACGAGCGTCGTCGCGAGCAGGGTCCCCGCCAGTGCGGCGGCGGTGCCGCGCACGGCGCGGCGTCGGGTGGTCGTCATCGGGTCCTCCGAGCGTCGGGTCGGTTGCCCCGGCGACCCTAGGAACGCGGCGTTGCGCTCCGGTGGACGCCGGGCGACGCCTCGGGGACGGTCAGGTGTCGGGACGCCGCCGCCCCCTCGGCATCCCCCCGAGCCTCACCCGGACGGCTCCGTCGCGCCCGTCAGGAGCCGTGCGACGTCGGACCCCGCGGCGAGCAGCGCGACGGTGCGGCGCGCGATCGCGTCGAGCCGGGCGTCGAGGGCCGCGAGGGTCGGGGCGACGTCGTCGAGCCGGCGCAGCGCCGCGATCGTCTCGCGGACCGCCGGGACCGGGTACCCGGCCGACCGCAGCGCCGCGGTGATCCGCGCCTCCCGGACGGCGGCGGGCGGGTAGGCGCGCGCACCGTGGGTCCCGGCGCGCGTCGCGACGCGCTCGGGAGCGACGAGCCCCTCGCGCTCCCAGTGGCGCAGCGTCGAGGCCCGTACGCCGAGCGCCGCGGCGAGCCCGGTGATGGTGAGGACGTCGTCCTCGTCGCCGGCCGCACCCGCGGGCACGTTCACGGACGGGCTGCCCTCGTCGGGTCCGGCCTCGCCGGTGGGCCCACCCTCCGCGCGGATCGCGAGCAGCGCGCGGCGGGCGACGAGCGCCTCGTCCCGCTCGCGCGCGAGCGTCAGGTGCAGCGCCCCCACGCGCGCTGCGGCGTCGGGCAGGGGGAGCGTGCGGACCTCGCGGAGCACCGCGCGGGCGACGACCGGGCCGACCGCCGTCGCCAGCCCCCGGTACGCACGCAGCGCCAGCACGTGCTCGTCGCCGAACGTGCGGTAGCCGTTCGGCGACCGGCCCGCGGGCGGCAGGACGCCGAGCGCCTCGAGGTCGCGCACCTGCTGGACGGACCAGCCGGTCGCGCGCGCGACGTCGGACGTGCGCAGCACCCGGGGCGTGTCGGGACCGCCGCCCGACCCCCGCGCTCGTGCACCCACGTCGCCCAACCCTCCGGAAGCACGTCAACCTCACACTGGAACCATGAGTATGGAGCAGATCCTCGCCACGGTCCGGTCGCTCGACGGCGCCCTCGTGCTCTCCCCGGGGCCGGGCAGCGCGTTCCCCGAGCTCGCGTGGGGCGACCACTTCTTCTACCACGCCCCCGACGGCGTCGTCCCGCCCGGGCAGCCGTACGGCACCGTCGTCACGAAGGACTACCCCGACGACACCGCGTCGCGCCTCGGCGTGGAAGGACGCTGGAGGGTCAACGTGCACGTCGGGCGCGCCCGGTTCCGCACGCTCCTCGGCGCCGACCCGCGCGACGGCGCGGCGTCGGAGGTGGCGGAGACCGACGTCGTCGTGCCGCACCCGGTCTACGGCGCGCTCGGCTGGGTGGCGGTCGTGGTGCCGGGCGAGCGCACGACCGCGCTCGTCCTCGACCTGCTGCGCGCGGCCCACGACGACGCCCGCGCCCGCACCGCCCGCCGCACCACCCGGTAGCGGAGACCTCCGGCGGCCCGCCGTCGACGACGGGGTTGATCCCCGCCGAGCACGGGGTTGGCGGCGTCCTTCGCCGGCAGAGCGACCACAACCCCGTGTTCGGCGGAGGTCTCTGCCGTGGGGGATCGGGCCGGGTGGCGGTCAGGCGGGGAGCGGGGTGCTCGGGCGAGCGGGGATGGGGGCGGGGCGGGCGGCGACGTGGCCGTGGCCGGCGACGTCGACCCCGACCGCGAGGAGGCGGGGGACGCCGTCGGTCACCTCGACGGTCGAGACGGACGCGTTGGGCAGCGCGACGAGGCCGGTGGGGGCGAGCGTCGCGAGCCACGCGCCGAGGGTGAGGCCGTGCCCGACGACGAGCACGTGCCGGTCCCGCGTCGCGCCCGGGCGGGACGCGTCGTCGTGTGCGGCGACGACGCGCGTGAACACCGCGCGCACGCGCGCCATGAAGTCCCGGCCCGGCTCGCCGCCGCCGACGCCCGGGTGGGTGCCCGCGAGCATGCGGGGCACGAGCTCGGCCCACGGCTCGACGGCGTCGAGCTGCGACTCCGGCCGTCGCTCGTAGGAGCCGAACGACAGCTCGCGCAGGTCGGGGTCGACCGTGAGCGGGAGGTCGGGGTGGTGCCGCAGGATCTCCATCGCCGTGAGGACCGCGCGGCCCTGCGGCGAGGAGTACGCGGCCGCGAAGTCGTGCCGCGCGAGGTGCTGCGCCGTGACGCGTACGCCCGCGCGTCCCGTGCGGGTGAGGGGGGAGTCGCACGCCCCCTGCAGGTGGCGTCGTGCGTTGAGGTAGGTCTGCCCGTGGCGTACGAGCGTGATCGTCAGGGTCATCGTCGCTGTGCCCTCTCCGGTGCGTCCCGGTCTGCTGGTCACGGCCGACGCTAGGGGAGCGGGGTGTCGGGACGACGACCGCCGGGTGACGCCGGGGTGGCGGGTGCCGGAACGCCGTCCCTCAGGAGCGCGCGGTGACCTCGTCGAGGTGCCGGGCGTCGTCGGGCCCAGGAGCGTCGTCGGCGTCGCGCGGACCCGTCTGCTCGGCGTCGGGCGCCCCCGCCTCCTCGGCGGCGCGGGCCTCCGGCTGCTCGGGCACGCGCTCCGCGGGCTCCTCGGGAGCGACGGGCGCGGGCCACGGCTCGTCGGCGACGGCCGACCCGGCGTGCGGTCGCGCGCCCGCGTGCCGGTGCGCGACCACCGCGAGCGGCGCCACGAGCACCCCGCACACCATCCCCCACGAGAGGCCCGCCTCGAGCACGGGGAGGGTGCGGCCGGCGTCGGGCAGCACGCCGCCCGCGGCGAGCGTGGAGGAGACGACGGGCACCGCCGCCGCGAGGGCCGCACCCCCGGCGCACGCGAGCCACACCCCGAGCAGCAGCGCCGCGCGGCCCTCGACCGGCGGCAGGCGTCGCGCGGCGAGCGCCGTGAGCAGCCCGACCGCGAGACCGACGCCGACGGGCAGCAGCAGGTGCACGGGGTCGGCGAGGAGCGCCGCGCGGTCGACGGCGATCCGGGCGGAGGGCAGCAGCAGGACGTCGCGCGCCACGCCCCACGGCGACTGCGGGTCCGCCGCCCCGGGGAGCGTCGTGCGCCCGACGCCCGCGGCCGCCCACAGCACGCCCGTCGCCGTGCCCGCGGCGAGCGCGGCGGGCCACGCGCGCACGCGCGTCGGCGTCCGGGTGTGCCGGGTGCCGGCCGGGTCGTCGTGGCGGTCGGTGAGGGCGCGCGCGACGGCGACCGTCACCGCCACGAGCGGGCCGTTGACGAACCCCCACCAGCCGCCGAGCGCGGTCGCGACGAACCGGGTGATCGTGTCCGCGCGCCAGGCGAGCGTGACGCCCGCGAACCAGGCCGCCGTCGCGGTGAGCGCGGACGCGAGCACGGCCGCGCCCCAGACGGCGAGGAACGCGGCCCAGCGGCCCTCGCCCGCGGGCAGGCGCCGCAGCACGAGGTGCGTGCCGAGCGCGACGACGCCGCCCGCGAGGGCGGCCGTGAGCACGGTGCTGCCCGAGACCTGCTGACCGCCCGTGACGACGCCGGTCGGGTGGGGCAGGAGCGTCCGGACGAGCCCGGCGGGCAGGGCGTGCGTCGCCCCGGCGAGCCAGTCCGCGACCCGCCCGGTGACGACCCAGAGCACCGCGGTGAGCGTCCCCGCGGCGACGACGGCGGGCACGGTCCTCGATGACGGCATCCTGCGAGGGTAGTGGCAACGCGCGGCCGCGCGGACCGCTCAGTTCCGGCGGCGGTCGCCGTCTCTACGCACGGGACCTGCCGCGACGCGCGGCGGGACGACGACACGGAGGACGTCATGAGCGAGACCACGACCCGCACCACGAGCCGCACCCTGGACGTGCCGGGAGCCGTCCTGGCCTACGACGTCCGGACCCCCGCGGCGCCGGGCGACCTGCCGCCGCTCGTCGTCATGGGCTCGCCCATGGCGGCGTCGGGGTTCGGGCAGCTCGTGGACCTGATCGACGACCGGGTGGTCGTCACGTACGACCCGCGCGGCACGGAGCGCAGCACGCTCGCCGCCGACGGCGAGGTGTCGGTCGAGCGGCACGCGGACGACCTGCACGAGGTCGTGGCCGCCCTCGGGCTGGGGCCGGTGGACGTGTTCGGGTCGAGCGGGGGCGGCGTCGTCGGGCTCTCGTGGATCGAGCGGCACCCGGAGGACGTGCGGACGTTCGTCGCGCACGAGCCGCCCATCACGCCGCTGCTGGAGGACGCCGAGACCGCGACGGCGGTGCAGGCGGACATCGTGGAGACGTACCGCCGCGAGGGCTTCGGGCCTGCGATGGCGAAGTTCGTCGCGCTCGTCAGCCACGTGGGGCCGCTGCCCGCGGACTACCTCGACCGCTCGGCGCCCGACCCGGCGATGTTCGGCTTCCCGACGGAGGACGACGGGTCGCGCGACGACCTGCTCCTCGGCCTCAACCTGGCCACCATGCCGTCGTGGGCGCCCGACGGCGACGCCCTGCGCGCGGCGACGACCCGCATCGTCCCGGCCGTGAGCGCCGCCGGGGAGGGCACGCTCGCGTGGCGGGGCGGCGCGGCCCTCGCCGCCCTCCTGGGCGTCGAGCCGGTGACGTTCCCGGGCGACCACGGCGGCTTCATGGTCAACGAGTGGTCGCCCGCGAACGACCCCGCCGCGTTCGCGGCGGCCCTGCGCGAGGCGCTCGCGGGCTGACGGCGCGCCTCGGGTCTCAGTGGAAGGCGGCGAGGGCGAGGCAGCCCAGGCCGAGGACGACGTCGAAGTACAGGCACGCCTCCGCCATCGGCCGGGGGACGACCTCGCCGCGCCGGCGGTGGACGACGTCCCAGGCGGCGTGGCCGGCCAGGGTCAGCCCTGCCACGACGAGACCGACGCCCGGGTCGACGGCGAGCGCCACCACAGCGAGGGACCCGTAGCCGAGAAGTGCGGCCGCCTGGGGGAGCGTCGGTCGTGCCGCGCCGCGCGCGACACCGATCCCGAGCAGCACGAGCGCGGTGAGCCCGATGCCGGCCCACCAGGGGATGCCCGCCACCTCGCTCGCGACCACGACGAGCGAGGCGCCGAGGATGCTCACCCAGGCGACCCAGGGGCGTCCGAGCGCTGCTGCGGCCACGTAGCAGAGCGCGGCCGCGCTCACGCCGATCGCCAGGGTGGTGCGGTCGGCCACGCCGATCGCGAGCAGCAGGACGGCGACGCCGAGGCCGAGCGCGGCGGGCCAGCGGGCCACGACGGCCCGGGCGGTGCTCGTCCCGGTGCTCGTCCCCCGCGCGGTTCCGGAGCGCGGTCCGGTGGTCTGCCGGGCGGTGCGTGGAGTGCTCATGACGTCCTCGACTCTCGTGGCGGTGCGGTCGGGTGACCGCGCTCTCCTGGGAGGACCAGCCTCACCCTGGGCTGCGGTACTCCCCGGGGGTATCGTGGACGGTGTCCGGATCCGTGGACCGGACGTCGGGAACCCGGGGGTGACGGCTCATGGCGGAGCGGTTGGTGGCGGTCGTCGGCTACGCCGGCGCGGAGCTCCTGGACATCGCGTGCGTGACCTCGACGCTCGTCCTCGCGAACCGTGTGGGCGCCGCGCCGCTCTACCGGGTGGTGCTGCTGACCCCGGGCGGGCGACCCGTCGCGTGCGACTCGGGCCTCACGCTCGCGAGCCACGGCTCCCTCCAGCGGTGGGTCGAGCCGGTCGACACGGTCGTCGTGACCGGAGGGCTCGGCCACGAGGAGGCCGGTGCCGACCCGCTCGTCGTCGCGCACGTGCGCCGGGTGGCCGCCCTGAGTCGCAGGGTCGCGTCGGTCTGCACGGGCGCGACCGTCCTCGCGGCGACGGGTCTCCTCGACGGGCGTCGTGCCACCACGCACTGGCGCTACGCCGACCGGCTCGCGCAGGAGTACCCCGCCGTCCGCGTCGACCCGGCGCCCATCTACGTGCGCGACGACAACGTCTACACGTCGGCGGGCGTGACGAGCGCGCTCGACCTCACGCTCGCGCTGGTCGAGGAGGACAACGGTCCGGAGCTCGCCCGCAGGGTGGCCCGCGCGCTCGTGACGTACCTCCAGCGTCCGGGGAACCAGGCCCAGATGAGCGTCTTCACGGCGGCCCCTCAGGTACGGGACGCATGCGTCCGGGCCGTGGTCGACCTCGTCGCCGCGCGGCTCGACGGAGACCTCTCGCTCCCCGCCCTCGCCGCCCACGCGGGCGTGAGCCAGCGCCAGCTCACGCGCCTGTTCGTCCGGCACCTCGGCCGCACGCCGGCGCGGTACGTCCGGCGAGCCCGGACCGAGGCGGCGGCCCACCTGCTCGCGTCGACCGACCGCCCGGTCACCACCGTCGCCCGCGAGTGCGGGCTGAGGTCCGCGGAGGCGCTGCGGCAGGCGTTCGCCGCGGAGTACGGCCTCGCGCCCTCGCAGTACCGGGCCGCGCACCGGCGTGCCGGGCGCCTCGCCCCGCCTGGCGGGACCGGTCCGGGAGCCGCCGGGCTCCGCGGCGCGCGCGGCGAGCAGGAGCGGCTGCCGACGTAGGGAACCCGCGCACGGCCCACCGGGCCCGTCGCGGGTACGTCCACCTACGAGGTGGCGAAGAGCGGCGCGCGGCCGGGCGGCTGCGCGGGCGGCGGGTCCTGGGTCCCGGCGAGCAGGGGCCGCTCGAAGACCGCGTGCTCGGGCGTGAGCTCGAACGGCTCGTCGCCGTGCACGACCCGCAGCCGCTCGCCGGACTCGAGGCGGTACGTGACGCCGTCGGGCCGGACCTCGACGCGCGCCCGGGCGTCGCCGTGGTGGACGGCGAGCGCGAGCCGCGTGAGCCGGGACGGGAGCCGGGGGGCGAGGCGGAGCCCGTCGTCGTCGTGCCGCAGCCCCACGATGCCCGTGACGACGGCGGTCCAGGCGCCCGCGAGCGACGCGACGTGCAGCCCGCCGTCGGTCGAGCCGCGCAGGTCGCACAGGTCGAGGAGCGCGCACTCGCGCGCGTAGTCGTACGCGAGGTCGACGTAGCCGATCTCCGCGGCGACGACCGCCTGCACGGGCGCCGAGAGCGACGAGTCGCGGACGGTCAGCGGCTCGTAGTAGTCGAAGTCGCGGCGGCGCTGCTCGGGCGTGAACTCCTCGGGCGCGGCGTGCAGGGCGAGCACGAGGTCGGCCTGCTTGACGACCTGCCGCCGGTACAGCTCGACGTAGTGCACGTGGTCGTCGAGCGGGAACCGCGCGGTGCCCCGCGACTCGAAGTCCCAGGGGGCGTGCCGCGTGAAGTCCTGCGACTGCTCCGTCACGCCGAGCTGCGCGTTGTACGGGACGACCATCCGGTCCGCCGCGCGCCGCCACTCCGCGCGCTCGTCCGGGGTCACGTCCAGCCGCGCCGCCTGCTCCGGGAACCGCTCGCACAGCTCGTCGGCCGCGCGCAGGTTCTTGCGCGCCATGAGGTTCGTGTACGTGTTGTTGTCCACGACGGCGGTGTACTCGTCGGGCCCGGTCACGCCGTCGATGCGGAAGCCGGCGGCGGTGTGGTGGCCGCGCCCGGCCCACAGCCGCGCGGTCTGCACCACGAGGTCGACGACGACGTCCCGGGCGAGCTCGTCGTCGTGCGTGGCGGCGACGTGCCGCACGGCGGCGAGCGCGACGGCCGACGAGACGTGGAACGCGGCGGTGCTCGCGGGCCAGTAGCCCGACGACTCGCGGCCGCTGATCGTGCGCCACGGGAACGCCGCGCCGGGCAGGCCGAGCTCGGCGGCCCGCTCGCACGCGTGGGGGAGGGTGGTGTGCCGCCAGCGCAGGTGCGCGGCCGCGGCGTCGGGCAGCACGTGGTCCAGCACGGGGAGTACGAACGTGTCCGAGTCCCAGAAGGCGTGGCCCGCGTAGCCGGTGCCCGTGAGGCCCTTCGCCCGCACGCCCACGCCCTTGACCCGCGCCGACGCCTGGACCACCTGGAACAGGCTGTGCCGCAGGGCCTGCTGCATCTCGTCGTCGCCGTCGAGCTCGACGTCGCCCCGGTCCCAGACCGCGGCGAGGGCGTCGGCCTGCTCGCGCTCGAGCGCGTCCCAGCCCGCGTCGACGGCCGCGGCGAGCACGGTGTGCGCGTGCGCGGGGAGCGCGTCGGCGTCGGCGCCGCCTGCGTACGCGGCGAGGACGACGACCTCCAGCCACTCGTCGGCGCGCAGGTCCACGGTGAGGACGGCGGCGCCGCCGCGGTGGTGCCAGCGCGGGCGGACGCCGTCCGCGGCGTCGACGAGGTGCGCGGTCTCGGCCGCGACGCCGCGCTCCGAGCGCACGGTGCGCTGGCGCACCGACGACCCCTCGGCGTCGTGCCGGCACGAGACGGTGACCAGCCCGGGCGCCTCGCGGCCGGGGTCCTGCCCGCCGTGGGCGCAGCCGGGCACCGGGCGCAGGGTGACGGTGACGTCGCCGTGCGCGTGCACGCGCCAGCGCGACGCGACGACCTCGCGCCGGGTGAGCGGGACGAGCCGCTCGTTGTGCAGGGTGACGCTCCCGCCCGACGGCGCGGTCCAGCGCAGCTCGCGCCGCAGCACGCCCCGGCGCAGGTCGAGCACGCGCTCGTGCGCCTCGACCGTCCCGTCGGGACCCGCGGGGTCGGCGGTCCGGACGTCGACCGGCTCCCCGTCCACGGACCAGCCGAGCCGCCACGCGTCGACGACCGGCACGAGGCGCTCCTCGACCTCGGGGTAGGCGTACGCGCGTTCCGCGTAGGTCTGCTCGAACTCCTCGTGCACGGAGGCGACGAGGGTCGAGGGGTCGTCGTCGGGGTCCGCCTCGTCGAGCGTGCCGCGGACGCCGACGTACCCGTTGGCGAGGGACAGGAGGGACGCGGCCGTGGCCGGGTCGTCGACGTCGAGGGCCGACTCCCGGACGGACCACGCGGGGAGGTCGCGAGTCACGCGGTCACTCCACCACGACGCCGTGTCGCACACCCGTCCGGGGCGTGTCCGAGCCCCGTCCAGGGCCGCTCCGGAGACAAGTGTCGATCGGCCGTGGACTTTTGCTTGTTGTCGACACAACTTTCGCCTACCTGTTGACATCCATGCACTGACTGCGGTGTCATGAACCTCGTTGCCCCTGGAACCGACCAGGGGGCCGGACGTCGGCGCAGGGGAGCCCGTCGTCCGGACCGACAGCCGGACGGTACGCACCGACGCGCACCCCGGCGGGGGCCATGGCGGCCCCGGACCTCGCCCCACGGCCGGTCTCCCACCGGCCCGGGTCGAGCCCCGCACGACCGAGCACCCTCTCGACCTTCTGCGACCGCGGGACACCCCCGCACCACCCAGTCCTGCTGCTCAGAGTCCCCCGCACCACCTCGGGGAGCCTCCGCGCGCCCGAGCGCGCCGGCACGCGGGGCGGCGACCGCCGTCCCGCCGGTCCGGCGCGCCACGGACCGCCCGGACGACCCCGTACGCCCGGAAGGAGTCCCCCATGCCCGACCCGACGACCGAGACGGCGCCGAGGCCGCTCTCGAGGCGGGCCCTGCTCGCCGGGGCCGGCGTCGTCGCTGCCAGCCCCGCCGCCGCGCTCCTGCTCGGAGCCGGCGGCAGCGTCGCCGCGGCGCCCCCCGCCGCCGCCGCGACGACCGTCACCGCAGCCACCGGCGTCCGCAAGATCACCATGTACGCCGAGCGGATCTCCGACACGCTCGTCGGCTACGGGCTCGAGCGCGGCAAGGCGACCGTCCCCGGGCCCATCCTCGAGATGTGGGAGGGCGAGACCCTCGAGATCACGCTCGTCAACACGACGGACAAGCGCCTGTCGATCCACCCGCACGGCGTGAACTACGACGTCAACAGCGACGGCAGCACGTTCAACAACTCGTTCAACGAGCCGGGCGAGACGCGGACGTACACGTGGTCGACGGTCAAGATGGCGCGCGACCGCGGCATCTGGATGCCCGGCAGCGCGGGGTACTGGCACTACCACGACCACGCGTGGGGCGAGCACGGGACGCAGGGCCTCGCCGCGGGCCTCTACGGCGCGCTCGTCGTGCGCCGGGTCGGCGACGTGCTGCCGCAGAAGCAGTTCACGATGGTCTTCAACGACATGACCATCAACAACAAGGTCGCGCCGGACACGCCGATGTTCGAGGCGAAGCTCGGCGAGCGCGTCGAGTTCATCTGCATCGGCCACGGCAACCAGCTCCACACCTTCCACCTCCACGCGCACCGCTGGGCGAACAACCGCACCGGCCTGCTCGCGGACCAGTACGACCCGAGCCAGGTCGTCGACAACCGGGACCTCAACCCGGGCGACGCTTTCGGGTTCCAGGTCGTCGCCGGGCTCGGTGTCGGACCCGGTGCGTGGATGTACCACTGCCACGTCCAGTTCCACTCCGACGGCGGCATGGCGGGCATCTTCCTCGTGCGCAACGCCGACGGCTCGATGCCGCCGGGCGCCCAGGAGTCGATCGACCGCTTCCAGGGTCACGGCAGCCACACCATGTCGGCCCCGTCCGGGGCCGCGCCGTCCGGCGCCGCCGCGACGACGAGCGCCCCGGCCACCGCCCCCGGCGGTCCGGCCGGCGGTGGCTCCGGGCCGGCCGTCGTCGACCTCACGGGGCACGCCGGCCACTGACCGTCCGCCGGTGAGGTGGGACGGGCCGCCGGCCCGTCCCGCACCAGCAGGACCCGCTCCCGGTCCGTCCGGGGGCGTCGCACCGATGACGAAGGAGTTGGAGAGTGCTTTCCAGACCATCGACACCCCCCACGAGGGGGCGCTCCCGACCGGGGGCACTACGGGCCCTGACCGTCGGCCTGACGGGCGTCGCGCTCGTCGCGGGCGCCGCCGTCCTCCCGGCGGCGGCCCAGACCGGCGCCACCGCACCGACCACCGCGATCAGCGCGGGCGGGTCCCTCGCGGCGGGGTCCGTCGCCGCCGCGCCGGCCGCCGCAGCCGCGCCCGTGCGCGTGCTCGTGTTCCACGGCGCGCCCGACGAGCAGACCGACCCCGTCGTCGACGCGACGGCGGCGCTCACCGAGATCGGGGCCGCCAACGGCTTCGAGGTCGAGGCGACGTCCGACCCGGAGATGATCAGCGCGGCGACGCTCGGCGAGTACCGCGGCGTCGTCATGCTCTCCGCGGAGGGCATCGAGCTGAGCGGCGAGCAGGAGGCCGCGCTCCAGGCGTACATCAACGGCGGCGGCGGCTTCCTCGGCGTGCGCGACGCCGCGCGCTCGCAGGAGGCCTCGAAGTGGTTCGAGGGCCTCGTCGGCGCCCGGATCAAGGGCGCGACCATGACGGCGGAGAAGGTCGCCGAGGCGACCGGCACCGGCCGCAGCCCGGCCGCCGAGACGCCGGCCAAGGCCGTCGACGGCGACCCCAACACCAAGTGGCTGACGTTCGCCCGCACGGGCCAGCTCACGCTGCGCATGGAGCAGCCCGTCGCGGTGGTGAAGTACGGCATCACGTCGGCGAACGACTCCGCGGGCCGCGACCCGAAGAACTGGAAGCTCCAGGGCTCGACCGACGGGCAGACGTGGGTCGACCTCGACACGCGCGCCGACGAGGACTTCCCGCAGCGCTTCCAGCCGCGCACGTTCGACGTCGCGAACGAGACCGCGTACGGCTGGTACCGGCTGGACGTCACCGCGAACTCCGGCGACGCCGAGGTCCAGCTCGCGGAGCTCTCGATCTACGGCCCCGACTCCGTCGAGCAGCCCGACCCGGAGATCCCGCTCGAGGAGCGCACGGTCGACCTGGTCGACCGCCAGCACCCCGCGACGGCGGACCTCCCGCTCACGTGGGACCGCGAGGACCGGTGGCTCGAATGGGCCGACGACCCGACCGGTGACGTGCACACGGTCGCGACGCTCGAGCCCGGCCCCGACGCCGGCCCGACGACCAACCCGTTCCAGCCCGTCTCGTGGTGCCGCGACTACGACGGCGGCCGGTCGTTCTTCACCGGCATGGGCGGCACGCCCGAGAGCTGGGCGGACGCGACGTTCCGCGAGCACCTGCTCGGTGCGCTCCAGTGGACGACGGGCGTGGTGCGCGGCGACTGCCAGGCGACCATCGCGTCGAACTACAAGGCCGAGCGCCTGTCCCAGGTGAACACGGCCGGCACGCTCGACCAGAACGGCGAGCAGCACGGTCTGACGATCGCGCCCGACGGCACAGTCTTCTACATCGGCCGCGGCGCCTGCCCGACCGGCCCGATCGTCCCGTGGAGCGACCCGAACGTGGGCCTCGGCTGCGGCACGATCCACCAGTGGGACCCGGAGACGGGTGAGGCGAAGCTGCTCACGACGCTCGACGTCATGGGCAACCGCGGCAGCGGCGACGAGCTGGTGAAGAACGAGGAGGGGCTGCTCGGCATCGTGCCCGACCCCGACTTCGCGACCAACCACTGGCTCTACGTGTACTGGATGCCGCACGAGAACATCGACCGCGAGCGTCGCGTCGGCTACCGGACCGTCTCGCGGTTCACCTACGACCCCGAGACGCCGACGATCGACCAGAGCACGCGCGTCGACCTGCTCGAGTGGGAGACGCAGATCCACAGCTGCTGCCACGCGGGCGGCGGCATGGCGTTCGACAGCGAGGGCAACCTCTACATCGGCTCGGGCGACAACAACTCGTCCGGCGGGTCGAACGGGTACTCCGGCAACAACTGGACGCAGGAGTTCGCGGGCATCAGCTTCCAGGACGCGCGCCGCACGTCGGGCAACACGAACGACCTCAACGGCAAGATCCTGCGGATCCACCCCGAGGACGACGGCACGTACACGATCCCCGACGACAACCTGTTCCCGGTGGGCGAGTACCCCGCGGACAAGACGCGCCCGGAGATCTACGTCATGGGCGTGCGCAACATCTCGCGCCTCCAGATCGACCCCGACACCGACTGGCTGACGGCGGCCTGGGTGGGCCCGGACGCCGGCAGCCCGAGCCCCGAGCTCGGCCCGGCGAAGTACGAGACCGCGACGATCATCACGTCCGCGGGCAACCAGGGCTGGCCCTACTGCATGGGCAACAAGCAGCCGTACCGCGACCGGAGCAACGAGGACGCGAGCGTCCTCACCGGCTGGTACGACTGCGACAACCCGAAGAACACGTCGCCCCGCAACACGGGCCTCGTGGACCTCCCGCCGGTACGGAACAACATGATCTGGTACTCGCCCTCGGGCGGCGGGCCGGTCTTCCCGGACCGCGGCAACGGCATCCCGACGTACGAGGACGACGAGGCGACCTACACCATCCCGTGGCTGCGGGGCGGCGGCCAGGCCGTCATGTCCGGTCCGACGTACCGCCAGTCGCAGGTCGACCCCGAGTCCGACGTCGCGTGGCCGTCGTACTGGGAGGGCAAGTGGTTCATCGGCGACCAGTCGAACTCGAACAACCGCGTCGCGGTGACGGTCGACCCGGAGAACCTGGACGCCCCCGTGTTCATGGAGGACCTCCGCCAGATCATCCCGGGCGGCCGCGGTGACGGGCTGCTCCAGAGCTGGATGGACGCGAAGTTCGGTCCGGACGGCGCGCTGTACCTGGTCGACTACGCGGGCGGCTTCTTCAGCCTCGACCCGAACCAGAAGCTCATGCGGATCACGTACCAGGGCGGGGCCCCGACCCCGGCCCCGGCCGCGTCCGCGACGAGCATCCAGGGCGACCCGCTCACGGTGCAGTTCACGGGTGCGCGGTCCGGCGGCGTCTCCTACCTGTGGGAGTTCGGCGACGGCAAGACCTCGCGCCAGGCCAACCCGAAGCACAAGTACCCCCGCATCGGGACCTACGAGGCCAAGCTCACCGTCACGTACGCGGACGGCTCGACGGCCACCGTCACGACCGACGGCTCGCCGTCGTGCACCCTGCCCGACGAGCGCGAGACCGTGTTCTTCGGCGACGTCGACTCCACGGTCGAGAACCTCGACCTCGGCGCCTGCACGATGAACGACCTGTTCCAGGACGAGAAGGAGTGGCGCACCCACGCCCGGTTCCTGGCGCACGTCGAGTCGGTCGCGAAGAGCCTGTACGACGACAGCCGCATCGACGAGCGCGAGCGTGCTCGCCTCGTCGACGCCGCGGCGCGGTCCCAGATCGGCGTGGACCCGGGCGGGTACCGCACGATCTTCGACGGCACGCAGGAGTCGCTGTACGACTGGTTCCAGGCACCGAGCGGCAAGTTCACGCTCGAGCCGGGCGGTTCGCTGAAGTCGAGCGGCGGCCTCGGGATGCTCTGGTACGCGGGCGAGGAGCTCGGGGACTTCTCCGTGAAGCTCCTGTACCGCGACGTCTCCGAGGGCGACCACTACGCCAACACGGGCGTGTTCACCCGGTTCCCGAACCCGAACGACCCGGGCGACGTGCCGTGCGCGGCCAACCAGTCGCCCGCGTGGGTCGCGATCTCGTGCGGTCACGAGATCCAGATCTACGACGGTCCGACGGGCGAGCCGCAGAAGACCGGCTCGGTCTACAACTTCGACCCGCTCGGCCTGAACACCGGCGGCGAGAAGCCGAAGGGCGAGTGGAACGAGTACGAGATCCGGGTGGTCGGCCAGCAGTACACGATCATCCGCAACGGCGTCGTCATCAACGAGTGGGAGAACACCCCGGGACAGCAGTCGTCCCGTGCCGGTGACCCGCCGACCGACCTGCGCCAGTTCGACAGCGGGTTCATCGGGCTCCAGAACCACGGGAACGCGGACCTCATCGAGTTCCGCGACATCCGGGTCGCGGACCTGTAGCACCGCCGGGCGGGGGCGGCCGGCCAGGCCGTCCCCGCCCGTACCCGGCAGAGCCCCCAGAACCACCCCCAGAACCTTCCCGAGACACCCCCCGAGGAGTGCACCCTCATGGAACGACGTACCAGTCCCGGCGGCGTCCGCCGCCGCGGCGCGCGGCGGTTCCTCGCCGCCACGGTCGCCGGGCTCACCGCGACGACGGTCCTCACCGTCGCGCCGGCGTCCGCGTCCCCCGCAGGGACGGCAGCGCCGTCGTCCGTCTTCTCCGTCGCCGACGCCACCGTCGCGGCCGAGCAGGTCCTCACGTGGACCGCGGACAACAGCGTGACCGACTACAAGGCCTTCCCCGCCACGGCCGAGGCGGGTCCCGCCACGATCGTGTTCGAGAACAGCATGGCGACCGGCAGCACGTTCGGAATGAGCCACACGCTCACGTTCGACACGTCGTCGCCCGGCTACAACCACGACGTGAACCTCAACATCCTCGCGAGCCCGTTCGACGCGAACGGCGGGCGGCACGAGGCCCAGGTCACCTTCACCCCGGGCAAGTACCGCTACTTCTGCGCGATCCCCGGGCACGGCGAGATGTGGGGCGAGCTCGTCGTGACCGACGGCGGCACCGGCGGCGAGGACACCACGGCCCCGTCCGTGACCGCGCTCGTCACGGGCGAGCAGGACGGCGACGGCGCCTACGTGGGCGGCGCGACCGTGACGCTCGACGCGACCGACGACGACTCCGGCGTGGCCGGGGTCGAGTACGACCTCGACGGCGCGGGCTGGCAGGCCTACACGGAGCCGTTCGTCGTCGACGCCGTCGGCACGCACACGCTCCAGTTCCGCGCGACCGACGCCGCGGGCAACACGTCCGAGGCGCAGACCGCGACCTTCACCGTCGTCGAGGGCGACGTCGAGGAGGACACGACCGCCCCGGTCGTCGAGCCCATGGTCATGGGGCAGCAGGACGAGTCCGGCGCCTACGTCGGCACGGCCGCGTTCATGCTCCACGCCACGGACGAGGGCTCGGGCGTCGCGTCCGTCGAGTACCAGGTCGACGGCGGCGCGTGGCTCCCGTACACGACCACGGTGCCGTTCACCGAGGTCGGCGAGCACACCGTGTCGTTCCGGGCGACCGACGTCGCGGGCAACGTGTCCGAGGTCGGCTCCGTGACGTTCACCGTCGTCGCCGGCGGCGGCGAGGACGACACGACCGCGCCGACCGTCACCGCCGAGGTCACCGGCACGCAGGACGGCAACGGCGCGTTCGTCGGGTCCGCCACGGCGACGCTCACCGCGACGGACGACGCGTCCGGCGTGGAGAGCGTCGAGTACGACCTCGACGGCGCCGGCTGGCAGCCGTACACCGAGCCGGTCGTCGTCGACGAACCCGGCGAGCACACGCTCGTCTACCGGGCCACCGACGTCGCGGGCAACGTCTCCGAGGAGACCGTCACCGAGTTCGTCGTCGTGGCGGAGGCCGAGGAGGACACGACGGCCCCGATCGTCGCGACCGAGCTCAGCGGCCAGCAGGACGAGGACGGCGCCTACGTCGGCTCCGCGTCCGTGCTGCTCACCGCCACGGACGACGGCTCGGGCGTCGCGACCGTCGAGTACGACCTCGACGGCACGGGCTGGACCGAGTACACCGGGGCCGTCGTCGTCGACGAGCCCGGCCGCCACACGCTCGCCTACCGCGCGACCGACGTCGCGGGGAACGTCAGCGAGCCGGCGACCGTCACGTTCGACGTCGTCGCGGGCCAGGGCGGCGACACCGTCGCCCCGACCGTCGACCACCGCGTCATGGGCGGCGACAAGAACGAGGCCGGCGAGTACCTCGACAACGTGTTCGTGCGTCTCCTCGCGAAGGACGCGGACTCCGGCGTCGCGTCGGTCGAGTACCAGCTCGACGGCGGCGAGTGGACCCCGTACGCCAAGCAGATCTCCGTGCGGACCCCCGGGTCGCACACGGTGACCTACCGCGCGACGGACGTCGCGGGCAACGTGTCCGCCCCGAAGACGGTCACGTTCGTCATCGCGGGCGGCGAGGAGCCCGGCGGCGACACCGACGGCCCCGTCGTCACGGCGGGCGTCAGCGGCAGCCGCACGCGCGACGGCGACTTCGTCGCGAGCGCGCGCGTCACCCTCACGGCGGTCGACGAGGAGTCCGGCGTGGACCGCATCGAGTTCCAGGCCAACGACGGCGCGTGGCAGCGCTACGCGGCCCCGGTCGCGTTCGCGGCCGACGGCCAGCACGTGGTCCGCTACCGCGCGGTCGACGGCGTCGGCAACGTCACGAGCGGCGAGGTGACCTTCACGGTCCTCAAGCTCGTGCGCGACCGCTGCGTCGGGTCGGACATCCGTCCGACCGTCATCATCGACGGCCACGACAGCACGGTGCAGAACTACGACGACGGCACCGGCTGCACGGTCAACGACCACGTCGCCGAGAACGACGAGTACGCGACGCACCGCGAGTTCGTCGACCACGTGAGCCTCGTGACCGAGGACCTCGTCCTCGACGGCGTCCTCGACGACGCCGAGCGGGACCTCGTCATCACGGCGGCCCAGCTGTCCGACATCGGTCGCCGCTGACAGCACCCGTCCCACCAGCACGTCCGACCGGCGAAGGCCCGGACCCGCTCCCTCCAGGAGCGGGCCCGGGCCGTCGTCGTCCCCGGGCCACCCTGAGCCCGACGGACACCCCCCGTCCGCCGGACACTCCCGGTCCGCCGGACACTCCCGGTGCGCCGAGCACGACGTTGCTGTCGCCATGGGAGGGATGCCGACGACAAGGTCGTGCTCGACCGCGCGCAGGGTCGTGCTCGGCCTGCCCCGCGGGGAGGGGCGCGCCGCGCGCCGACGGGCTGTGGGCGGGACGGCCAGGCTGCCCGACGTCGCGCGGCTGGGTCAGGCGGGCGGCTCGCCGTACACCGGGCGGACGAAGGCCAGGACGATCCCGAGCCCGCCGCGCTGGGCGAGGCGCGCGCGGTCCTCCGGGTGGTCGAGCAGGTGCCGCAGGACGCGCGCGACCGCCTCTGGGTCCGTCACGACCACGGGGTCGGGGTCCGGCCCGTGCGCGGGCCGGCCCTGGAGCAGGTCCTCGCCCTCCGCGTGGCGCGACCGCGCGCCGTCGCACAGCTCGACGCGGAGCGACGGGCGCCCCTCGCCCGGGACGACGTGGACGCGCGCGACGTCGTCCCACCGCACGACGACCCGGACCACCTCCGCGCGGCCCACCGGCAGCTCGACCTCGTGCGGCCGCAGCACGACCGCGTGCTTCGACGGCCCGCGCACGTACGCCAGCAGCCCGCCGCCGAAGGCGAGGGCGACGATGCCGATCAGGGCGGCCGCGAACCCCTCGTCGTTCCGCAGGAGCCACACCGCGAACGCCACCGCGCCGCCGCACAGCGCGAGCAGGATCAGCAGCACCGCGAGGTAGTCGACGACGGGCGTCAGGCGCTCGCGACCGCGCACCCCGCCGCGCACGGCGGTCCACACCATCGTCGGCCGGTACGGCTGCCGGGGTCGTCGGCTCCTGCTCACGGAGGACAGTCTGCCGGGTCGGCGCCGAGCACGACGTTGCTGTCGTTCTCACGGCGATACCGCCAGCAACCTCGTGCTCGGCGGCTCGGCGGCTCGTCGGTTCAGGAGCCGCCGAGGAGCATCCGCTTGGCGGCGGTGAACTCGTCGTCGGTGAGGGAGCCGGCGGCGTGCAGGCTCGCGAGCTCGGCGAGCGCCGCGGTGACGCCGTGCTGCACGGTCACCTCGGGGGTGCCCGCGCCGCGGGTCATGCGGGTCGTCGTGTACGTGGTCGTCGTCGAGGACGACGAGCGCGTGGGCGAGCCCCACGCGGGGGCGTCCGCGTCGGTCGTCGGGTCGTCGGCGACCGGTGCGTCGACGACGGTCGCGCCCGCGGCCCGGGCGGCGTCGTGCAGCGCGCGCGTGCGGTCGCGGCGGGCCTGCACCACGACCCGCTCCCCGGGCAGGCGCCAGACGACTACGGGGTCGCCGGGCTGCGGGACCTCCGACGGGAGCAGGTTCGTGACCGGGGCGAGGCGCGTGACCGTCGTCGTCAGCGCCCCGTGCCGCACGCGCACGGCGCAGTGCGCGACGCCGCCCGACTCCGTGCGGTCCGTGACCGACGCCGTCACGACCCCGGCCTCGCGCGTCGCCGCCAGGCGGTCGCGGTGGTACTGCGCGTAGAGCGGGGCGTCGTCGCGCGACCGGCGCAGCGACCGCGCGTAGCCCGCCCACATCGGGCCGAGGAAGACCCACGGGAAGATCGTCCACACGACGTTCCAGAACCACGGGAAGAAGCCGTCGTGGTCCCACGCGTTGACCGTCACGAGCCAGACGAACCCGCCCGACAGCAGCGCGAGCAGCACCCCGTTGCGGATCTTCGTCCCGACGCCCGACGGCGGCTCCATGAGCCCCTCGGGCGTGCGGGGCAGGTCCTCGACAGACTCGTCGTTGCCCACCAGCCGCAGGATGGCCTTCGGGTCCGCGGTCTTGCGCGCGAGCGCGGCGGACGGCGGCAGGGGCGATTCGTCGTGCGGGGCGGCCGGCGCCCCCGTCGTGTGGTCAGACATCACCCCGATCCTACGATCGCCCTGCCCCGCCGGAACCACCCGCCCGCCCCCCCGGTTGCCCACCCCTCTCCAGGCGAACACGGGGATGGCGACCTCTTGCGGCTGTTTCTGGTCGGCAACCCCGTGGTCGACGGGCGGTGAGGGCGTGGTCGTCAGCGGTTGGTGGTCACCGTCGTGCCGGCGGCGCGGGTCGCGGCCAGCAGCGGCTGGAGGCCGAACGCCTGGACCGGGCCTAGCGCTCCCGTCCCGTTCGTCTCGCCGGCCGCTGCTCGCGTCGCGCCCCACGCGAGGTAGTGGGCCGTGAGGTCGTAGGCGTCGGGGCCGTCGAGCCGGGCACGACGCAGCACCTTGCCCTCGGCGTCGCGCGCGACCGCGAGCACGTGCGTGCGCGACGCCGCGCGGGTCGCCTCGTCCGGACCGCCGCTCGACCCGCTGCGCGAGCGGGCGAGCCGTCGCAGGCCGTCGCCCAGCCCGGGGACGCGCAGCGCGGCCGTCGCGACCGCCGTCGCCACGGGCGCGAGCCGCACCGCGGGACCGGACACGCCCAGCGCCACCTCGACGTCGCGCAGCCCCGGCGCGAGGCCGGGGAGCGTGAACGGCTCGGTGCCGCCCGCGGTGACGCCCCGAACGCGCCGGCCGGGGCCGACGTCGAACGTGACGACGCGCGCCGCGACGCGCTCGGTCCGGAGACCGCCGTCGCGCCACGCGTACGACGGCTCGAGCGCCGTCTCCAGCGCGCTCACGCGCGTGCCTCCGCTCACGCCGCCGCCGGTGGGGAAGTAGCCGATCTCCAGGCCCACCGCGTCGGCGCCCTCCTCCTGGAGCGCGAGCGCCCCCGCGAGGTTGCCGGGCACCCAGTCGTGGCCGAACGCCGTGAGCAGCGCCGCACCCGTGCGCCGGGCGCGCGGACCCAGCTCGTCGAACACGCGCCGGATGAACGCCGGCTCGCCCGTCGAGTCGAGGTACACCGCACCCGCGTCGATCGCGGCCTCGACCGCCGGACCGCCGTGCCGCCCGAACGGGCCGACCGTCGAGATCAGCACGTCGCCCGGCCCGACCAGCGCACGCACGGTCCGCGCGTCGTCGACGTCCGCGACCGCGGTCTCGAGCGGCGTTCGCGCCGAGGTGCCCGACGACGGGCTCCCGGCCTCGAGCGAGCCCGTGGGCTCTGCGCGGTGACGGGGCGACGCGGAGGGTGCCGCCGCGGTCCGTGCCGTCGTGGCGAGGTCCGCGGCGAGCGCGTCCAGCCGGTCCGGGGACCGACCCGCGAGCACGGGCCGCGCGCCGCGGGCCACGAGCTCGTGCGCGACGAGCGTGCCCGTGTAGCCCGTCGCGCCGAGGAGCACGATGCGGCCCGTCGCCGGGGGAGGGGTCGGGGCGTCGGTCATGAGGTCACCTCTCGCCGGAACCAGGGATCCCGCGAGACTACGGAGCGGTGCCGGGGCTCGCGCGTCGGCGGGGTCGCGACCGCTGCCTGCCGTGCTCACCCGAGATCGGCGTGGTGTCCTGGCGGTATGGACCGACAGCCCGACGACCCGCGGCGCGAGGACAGGCCGCCCGACGACGGTGGACGGCCCGACGGGCCCCGGCCTGGGCTCGTCGGGGTGCTGTGGTGCGTCGTCGTCATCGTGGCGGTGCTGGTGATCGGCGTCGCGATGGGACTGCTCGACGGTCGCTGACCGTACCGGCCCGCAGTGCCTCACGGCGTGCCCTCGGTGGGGTTCGCCGCGCGCTGGGTGGACGGCGGCGCGGGGTGGCTCGCGCCCGGAGGTCAGCAGCGCCCCGCCCCGCCGACGTCGATATCGACGTCACCCTCCATGACTTCGATACTGACGTCGTCTAGGATGACTTCACTATCGACGTCATCGGAGGCGGTATGGCGGTCCGCATCGAGATCACGAGTCCCGAGCTGCTCGGCTTCGCCTTGCAGCAGGGCCGGCTGCTGCGCGGGACGAGCCAGCGGCAGCTGGCCGACCAGCTCGGCATCGGGCAGAAGTGGGTCTGGGAGATGGAGAACGGCAAGCCCGGTCTTCTCATGGAGCGCCTCTTCGCCATGCTCGACGCGACGGGCGTCCGGCTGTGGGCGGAGATCGACGAACCGGTCGGCGACGACCTCTCCGGGGCAGGCGGGGACGACGTGGAGAAGCTCGATGGCTGACCTCCGCGTCGAGCTGTACGGCCGGCTCGTCGGTCATCTGGTGGGGACGAGCTCGCGCACGTTCGACTTCAGGACGGACCGGTCCGTGCTCGAGCACTGGGCACCGGGCAGCACCGTGCTGTCGGAGTCGGTACCGCTGAGTCTCGTGGAGAACCGCGCCCGCGCGGCTCGGCGACGCAACTACTTCGCCGAGCTCCTCCCGGAAGGCCGCGTCCTGAGCGACCTCGCCGCGCGGGCGCGGCTCAGGGAGGCCGATGTCGTCGGACTGCTGGCGCGCTACGGGCGCGACGTCGCGGGCGCCGTCGAGCTCTACGACCCGGACGTGCCGGGCGAGCCACGGACGCCGCGCGCGACGCCGCTCACCGACGAGCAGGTCGGCGCGCTCCTCCGTGACACCCGTGGCATGCCGCTCGGCAACTCCCCGTACTCCGGGAAGTCCTCCCTCGCCGGGGTGCAGGACAAGATCGTGCTCGCCCTCGTCGACGACGTGTGGCACCAGGTGCACGACGGATACCCGTCGACCCACATCCTCAAGCCTCACTCCACGGCGAACCCGACGATCATCTACGACGAGGAGTACGCGACACGGATCGCCGCACGCCTGGGCCTCACGCACGGGACGCCACGGCTGCACGAGTTCGACGGCCGGACGGCGCTCGTCATCGAGCGCTTCGACCGGTCTCCCGACGCCCCGCGCGGACGCCTCCACCAGGAGGACATGAATCAGGCGCTCGGAGCACGCGGCGACGAGAAGTACCAGGAGATCGGCGGGAAGGTCAGCCTCGTCCGTATCGCGCAGGTCCTGCGGCGCGCCGCAGGTCCGACGGCGGTCGACCAGCTCCTGCGGTACGTCACCCTGACCGTCGCGGTGGGCAACCTCGACATGCACGCGAAGAACGTCTCGATGCTCCACCTCCCGGACGGCTCGGCGCGGGTGGCGCCGATGTACGACGTCGTGCCGCTGCGGCACCAGCCGACCGACGGTCGGCTGGCTCTTGCTGTGAACGGCGTCTACGTCCACAGCGCCGTCACGGCCGGGGACCTCGTCAGCGAGGGGGAGGCGTGGGGAGCGAGAGCATCGGCCGACGTCGTCCGCTCGACGCTCGACGACGTCGCCTCGGTCGTCGCGAGCGAGACGCCGGACTCGCGGGCGCAGCCAGGCTTGCGCGACGAGATCCTTGGCTTCACGCGGAATCTCCTGGCGGGGCGCCCGACGGGATAGGCGGCGGATCAGGACAGCGAGAAGATCACGCGCTCCACCGTGGCGCGGGAGAGCGTGCCCGCAGGACGCACGGCCCAGGCGTCGAGCAGCTGGAGGTACTGGTGATACGCCCATGTCTTGTCGAGCCGGAGCTGGACGCCGGCGTTGGTCGCGATCCAGTCCCGTACGCGCATGTCGAGCACGGGTGCGGCGTCGTCGCTGTCCGGTCCTGCTGTGGCCGTCGTGAAGTACAACCACTTCGTGAAGAACGCCGGCCCGAGGTACGCCACGCGACCGGGCAGGTTCCTCATCGCGTAGAAGCCGGAGAGGGCGCCCTGTGTGCGAGCGGTCCGAGCCGCTGAGCGCAGGCGCTCCAGGACCGTCGGGTCGACCGCGTCGGAACCACCCGTGAGGACGCGGGCCGTGCGGTAAGGACCATAGCCAGATGACCCGTAGCCCCAGATCATCGTGGCGACGAACGCCAGATCGGTACGGTCCGCAGCCTCAGACTTCCGTACGCTCTCGAGGACGGTGGCACGGTCAACTTGCCCAGGGAGCGAGGCGAGAAGGTCGTCGACGTCTGGCACGACCGACAGCCGCCGTGCCCACGGTTCACGCTTCCACGTCATTCCCTTCTGTGGCGGTGGGGGTGCGGACCCGTCTCCGAGGGCCTCGGCCAGATTCTCTGGCGGGGCTGGGAGGTCGTCGAGAGGGCGGAGAAGTGCGGCGTAGGGCGTCGCCGCCTCGGCGGACCTGTCGATCACCATGGGGTCACCGTAGAGGTGGTCGGTGACATCGCTCACCGAGCAGGGGGCGCCGCGCGTCGCGGACGCCGGATGCACTACGGCGAAAGGTCGATGTGCGCCCACGACAGGTCGGCGTCGCCGGCGAGCCGGAGCAGGTCCTCCTGGCGCGCCTGGCCGATGACGCTGCGGTATGCCCCGACCGTCCGGCGCAGGCGTCGGTAGCGCGACACCTCCCTCGACAGGGGCAGCGCGGGGACGTAGCGCTCGATCGTGGCGCCCCCCGGCGCGGCGCACACCCACGAGGGGAAGATCTCCGTCGCTCCATCGGGGCGGTCCTGCGCGGCAGCCGCGAAGGCGGCGGTCCACGGGTCGACCTCGCCCGACGTGAACGCGGTGTCGCCGTACCGTTGTGCGACGTTCTTGCGCACCGCGTGCCCCTTGTACCGGTGGACCCGTCCCTCGCGTTGCTCGAGGTCGACGGGGTTGCCGGGGAGATTCCAGTGCACGACGGCGTGCGAGTACGTGTGGAAGTCCAGCCCTTCCTGGCCGACGGACGTGGACGCCAGCACGAACGGCCAGAACGGTGAGTTGAAGGCCGTGCGGACGTGCTCCTCACGGATCTCCGCGCCCTCGTCCGTGGTGCCGCGTCCGAACCGCGCGGCGAAGTGCGTGCGCACCCGCCGTTCCTCGACGTGGACCTGTCCGTCGATGACGCGGATGTCGTCGAGGGACGATGTCGGCGTCCGCAGCTGCAATGCGCCGCGCAACACCTCCCCGATCCGTGCGGCGCGCTCGTACACCGTCTTGTCCACGAGGCCCTCGGACTCCACGAGGGTGTGGGCGTACTCGTCGAGCACGGCCTGGAGTCCACCGTCCGCGCAGTAGTCCAGCACGGAGCGCCAGTACGCGGTGTCGTCGCGGGTGGCGTCGGCCCGTTCTGCGTCCACGAGCGCCTGCGTCTCGGGGCGGTTGAAGAGGGAACGGAACCCGCCCCCCACCCCGAAGGCGATCTCCCGAACGTCCGCGTCCGACGCCCACCAGCCGGCGGGGGTGGCGTCCGAGGCGGAACCGACAGCCCGCCCGAGTGCGCGCAGCGCGCAGGTCCCAGGAGCGGCGAGCGCCGCGACGGTAAGCACGTCGACGAGGTCGTGGGGTCGCGCCCCGAGCTCGTCCGCACGGATCCCTTGGGCCGCCGCGACGTGCCGCTCGAACGCCCGTGCGTGCCCGGCGCCGTCCGGCTCATCAGCGTCCCCGTCGTGGCCGAGGACGTCGAAGAAGCCGTCCTGGTCGGCCCCGCGTGCGGCGTCGAGCAGGAGCGGCGCCGCCCAGTACCAGCGCTGATCGGCACCCGGACGCAGCGAGGGGTCGCCGGGTGGCAGGGAGGCGAGCATCGACTCGACGTCGGCGCGCACGGCCGCGTCGACCTCACCACGGGTCAGCCGACGTCCTGCGGCTCGTGCGTGCCGCAGCGGGTCGCCGGCGTCGGCGAACGCCACGGACGGGTAGGAGAGGAGGAACGTCGGCATGCCGTCGAGCCGGCCCTCGGAGATCCGGTACTGCAGGCGGGGCGTGGGTGCCGGGTCGCCGTACCGCCGTCGGCCGCCGCTCGCCGCGGTGGCCGCCCGACGCTCCGCCTCGTAGCTCACGACGACGGAGATCGCCTTGGGTGCGACGCTCCAGGCCGAGAACGCGAGCCGCTTGGTGAACTGCGCGAGCGCCGGGTCGGCGAACGGGCCGGCGGGCTCGTAGTACGGGAGCGACGGCGGGAGCCACGCGAGCCGCCATGCCCCGCGGTCGAGCACGTCGGTGACCAGGCCGCGCATCTTGGCGTTGCCCGGGTCGAGGCGCTCGTACGCGTCCACGACGTCGTACGGCAGCAGCCCCCGTGCGTTCGCGAGCGCCGAGGTGACGGCCGGCGCGTGCGCGGCGACGGCATCGTCGAACAGCGTCTTCACCTTGTACGTGCGCCGGTCCATGAGGTTGAGCGTGTACGGGGTCGAGCGCCAGAACTCGAGCATGTCCTGGCGCTGCGCGCCCGACGCCGCGTGCAGGGCTCGGGCGACGTCGTCGAGCGACGCGTGGTCCAGGAGGTCGCCCGCGGTGACCTCGACCCCGGGGAGCGGGCCCTCGCGCAGCATGCCGTCCTTCTCGCGCGTCGCGGCGAGTCGTTCCGTCCTGCAGATCACGCGCCGCAGCTCGTGCTCCACGGCGTCGCGCGCAGTGATCGCCCGCGCGACGGCGGACTCGTCCGTCGGCGCGAGCATCCCCTCGCGCATCGTCGCGAGCCCTGCCCGCACCGTCGCCGCGCGGTCGGCACCGGCGAGGAACTCGACCGTGCTGACGAAGTCGCGGTAGTGGTCCTCCCCGTTGGGCTCGTCGGGCAGCGTGTACATCTTGTACGGCGTCGCGGACAGCAGGAGGGTGCGCACGGCGGTACCGTCCGTGCCCGCGTACCTGACGAGGGAGTGCAGCAGCTCTGCGGCCTCGCTCTCGGCGTCGGACCGCATGAGCTCGCTGAAGCGCTGGAACTCGTCCATGACCACGAGGTCGGGCTCGAGCCGCTCGATGGCGAGCCGTGCGACGGTGGCGCGCATCGCGCCGATGATCCTCGACCGTCGGCGCGAGAGGTCCTTCGCAGGGTTCCCGCGCAGGTAGTTGAACTCCTGGACGCACTCGACCAGCTCGTCGAGGAGCTTCCCGCCGCGCGGCCCCCGGTCGCGCGAGAGCTGCTTGGCGAACTCGGCAGCGAAGTCCAGGTCGAGCTCGTGCATCCGGTGGCGTCGGAAGCGCTCGACGTCCGCGGTGAAGTTCTTGAGGCTGGAGGAGTCGCGGAAGAACTGGAGCCAGCGTCGGGGCCGCACGTCGAGGTCCTGCGACCCGCGCGCGAGCATCCAGTACATGACGACGCGCTCGAGGGCTCGCCCGCCGCCGCTCGTCACCTGGAGCGACGTCCCGGGGGTGAACGAGACGAAATTGAGCTTCTTACCGGCGAGCTCGCCCGTGACGAGCGGCATGAGGGTGAGGCGCTCCGCGTGGAGCGGCTCGTGCCCGCGGAGGGTGAGGCGGGCGAGGTTCTGGCGGGCGATCTGCTGGTTGGAGCAGATGTACACGACGTCGATCCGGTCGACGGTGTCCCACAGCTGGTCGACGGCCTTGGCGATCACGCCCTTCGCAACCAGTGTCTTGCCGAGCCCCACCTCGTCGGCGACGAGAAAGCGGTGGCTCGGGTCGGCGTCGTCCCACAGTCGCGCGTGCACGTGGTCGACGGTGCGCCGCTGGAAGTCCTTGAGATGGCGCAGGACGTCGTCGACGTCGGGCCGCTCCTGCGGGTGGGGGTCAGCGGGCACGACGCGCCTCCTCGACGACGGTCCACAGCTCGGCGAATCCCTCGGGGACCAGGTCGTCGCCGTCGGGCATCTCTGCCAGCCGGTCGACGAGCTGTGCGACGCGGTCCAAAGCCTCGTCGCCGTGCGCGACCGCGCGCACGAGCGGCTCGAACAGGTCCGGCGTCGTGCTTCCCGACATGGCCCACGACGCCCCGGTCGAGTCGCCCGCAGGACTGGCCGCGAACACTGAGGCCGCCGCAGGGTCGGCGAGGAGCAGCGCGAGGTAGCGCGCGACGTCGTCCCGGCTCCGCAGTGCGTCCCGGACCGCGGCGTGCCGGCGCTCGGCGACGTCGCCGTCCAGTCTGAGCACAAGGACGCAGCGCCGGGTCGCACGCGCATCTCCCGTCCCGGCTGTCGTCTCCACGGCGAGGAACGGCGTGACGGCACGGAGGCTCAGGCTGTCCCACGCGACGTCGGAACCTTCGTGAAGCCCGCGTGCGTGCAGGTCGGAGGGCACAGTCACCGGCCACGCGACCGTGGTGGCGCCGAGGACCGGGTCGGGCAGGCCCTGCGTCCCGACGACGAGGCGTGCCGTGGGGTCTCCGCCGCCACGGTCCGAGTCATCGACGTCCACGGCCAGGGTGGCGCGCAGCCCGGATGCCGCGAGACGCCGGTGGAAGTCGTCGATGTCGAGGACGGTGGACTCGGCGGGGTCGACGACCGGCTCAGGCGAGCGCGGCGCGAACGCAGCCAGCACCTTTTCCAGGCCGGGGACGTCCTTCGTACCGTCGAGCGTCGTGCGCACGCCGACGTCGGCGGTGCGGCCGTGCAACGCGACCGCGAGCTCGACGTTCCCGCCCCACGCCGCCGTGGTGAGGTTCGCGCTCCCGGTGACCGTCGTGCTGTCGCGACCGGAGTCCACGACGACCGTCTTGGCATGCAGACCGTCGCGAACGCGATCCGTCTCACGGACAGGACCGGCGGTCGAACGAGGGTCGCCCGGAGAGGCGTCGTTCTCGTCGGAGGACGGGTCCCGCTCGGCCGCTGACGAGAGGGTCCGGGTCGCCCAGCGGTCGAGCGGGATGGTGCCCAGGCGGTCGAACGTCTCCGCGCGGGAGACGAGCGTGCGATCGTTCGCGTCGGGGAGCCTGCGGAGCAGCCCCGCGTCGAGGAATGGACTCATCGCGAGGACGCGGTCCGCGGCGTCGGGGAACGGCCAGGGCACCGTGACACCGTCGAGGCCGAGGGGCAGGACCTCGGCGTTCCGGAACGGTGCGGGCGGAGCGAACCGCGCGTCCGCGATCGTGGCGGCGACGGACTCCACCTGCGCGGCGCGGTAATCGGGCAGCGGGGAGGTCGCCAGCGGGGGGAGAGCGCGCAGGAAGGCGCTGATCGGGCCGGGGTCGACCGGCTCCGCGACCAACTCGTCCTCGTCCAGGACGAGCACGGTGTCCCAGGACAGGTCGAACGTCAGGTTGCGGCTCAGCACGACGAACCGGTGGCGGTACGCGCCGTCGTCGTCGACGAACCGCAAGGTCCACGACTTGGGATGGAACAACCGACCCGGTGCCGGGGCCATGACCGGGTGCACGGCCCCCTCGACGAAGGTGAGCACCGAGCGGTACGACGCCGGCACGCTGATCCCGCCGGCCTGGCAGAAGACCGTCGTGAGCTCGCTGTAGCGCTGGACGGCCTCGAGCAGACCGATCGGGTCCGTCGCGGCGAGGTCGTCGCCGTCGACCTGGGCGCTCGTGTCGAGCATCGCGAAGGTCACGGGAGCCAGGAGCAGGGCGGTGAGGTCGAGCGAGAACGTCGTGGCGATCGCCGCGTCGACGCTCAGGCCGGCGGGCGGGCGGAGCGCGTCGGTGAGCAGGACGCGGGTGTCCGGAGTGAGCATCAGGCGGTGGTCCTTGCGGTGAGGAGCGCGTCGGTCGGCTGCCCACGTCGAATGGTGCTCGGAGGGTCGGGCAGACCAGACAGGAGGTCGTCGAGGAGCCGCCGTGTCACTATCCACCGATAGTCGAGCCGACCGGTTCCAGACTCGCCCTTCCACGCCTCGCGGGCCGATCTGTTCGTAAGGCGTGCGCGTTCGCCCTTGAGACGACGCTCCCGCTGGGTGACAAGGTCGCGTGCTCGCGACGAGTCCTCGACGCGGTCGCCGTCGAGCAGGAGGTCGAGCCACCCGTCGGTGAACAGGCGGGTCGGCAGAGGGATCTTGTCGTTGCGCGAGGTGAGGACGCTCCACAGCTCGCCGCGGTCCCAGCCGTCGAGGGTGCGCGTCTCGACGAGCTCCTCGTGCCAGTCGTCGAGGCGCTCGCGGTAGTGGTCGACGACGTCCGGGATGGCTGCCGCCTCGGCGACGAGCAGGTTGTAGAGGAGCGCGGCACCGTGCATCGCGAGGCTGAACCGCGTCGCGTGGTCGACGACCGTTCGAAGGCCGCGCGGCGCGCCGACCAGCGAGAGCTCCGCGGCCGAGGCGGCGTCGAGATCGACGGCGTCACGGTGCTCGAGGAGCCATCCGAGCAGCGAGCCGCGGGTCGTCGTGCGCAGCCGTTCGAGCAGGGCTTCGGCCTCCTCGGGGCGCAGGTCGAAGGTAGTCGCCCCCAGCAGATCCTCGGGAGGCTCGAGGCCCGCAAGGTCGAAGCCGGTGTCCCGCGACCCGTCACGGGCGCCGGGGTCATCCGCCTCGGTCCGGCCGTGGCTGGCGCTACGCAGGGCGGAGCCGCGGCGCAGGTGCCCGGCGATGCTCGTGTCCCACGTACGCAGCTGCCAGCGGCCGAGCGGTCCCCAGTAGACCTCGCTCGGCATGCGCTTCAGCTTCGCGCGGGCGGTCCGACCGAGGATGCCCTGGTTTCGGCCACGCCCCTCGTCGCGGTAGCCCGCGAGCAGCGACTCGATGAGCCGCACCTCCTCGGCGCGCAGGCGACGCACCGCGTCGTCCGCGGTCGAGGTGCTGCGGACGGCACGATCCACGAGCCACGGGACGAACAGCACGTACCGCAGTCGCGTGAGCAACGTCGACGTCCCGGGGAACAGCGCGTCGGAGAACGTGTCCCGGATCGAACCGATCCCCAGCTCGTCGACCGTGCCCTGCTCCTTGAACAGGTCGACGACCTCGAGCATGCGGCGGCGCTGCGCGTAGTCGGTGTCGAGCCAACCGAACGATGACGCCACGGTCTCCTCCATCTGATCTGCTCCTGGAAGGTTATGAACGGCGCGGTTCTTTCCCTAGGGCGGCTGCGGGTGAAGTTCGAGGCTGCGAGCTCACTGTGGGAGCATCGGGCCCATGATCGACTTCGGCGTCGCCGCAGAAATCGTTGCCGCTGCGGCGACCGCAGCCGCAGCAGGGTTTGCCGGCTACCAGATCTGGGAACTGCGCCGAGATCGGCGTCAGGCCCGCCAGCTAGAGACCGACGGAGTTTCGCTCGCGTGGCGCAACCTGGAGGCGCCGAGCCAGGCGCAGGTAGAACCTCGTGTATGGAAGATCGAGTTTCTCCTGACGAATCCGGGAGCGATGCCCATCAGTGACGTCCGATGCGAAGTCCACTTCGGTGACCCAGTGCGCCGTCACTGTTACGACCGCTCGATCGAACTCCCTACGAAGACCATCGTGCTTCGCGCTGACGTCCTCCCGGGAGGAGGAACGAGAGCGTGGAATCGTCGACTTGAACCCGCCCCGGGAGGTGCGCCCCCCGACAGGTGCTGGGCGACCGTGACCTTCGTCGGTGCAGATGGAGTTGCTCACCGCAACGTCTGGCCGATCTCTCACCGCGGAGAAGGCGTCACAGTGTGAGGCGAGTTGAGACACGTCTCTGATACCCGAATCGCACCTGGGCGGTCGCGCTGACCCCGTACGATGCGAGCGACCAGCGGTAGTCGACGAGCTTCCTCAAGTGGACATGCTCCCCGCCGCACGAATCCTCGTGCTGCCCAGGAGTTTGTCGTGTCCGGACCTGTCCGATACTCAGCCCGCATGCTGGCAGAGCTCGCCGCTTCCGATGTCTCTCTCGTGGAGAAGCATCTCGAAGAGCACTTCGTGCTTCAGGGGCTCGGAGTTCCGAGCGAGTCGGAGCGGCGCTCCTGGCGTCGTTCGCTGCCGGTGCTGGCACGTGACCTAGCGGACGCCGGTCTCCAGGACGTCGAAGTGATCCTCGAGTACCGTCTCCCGCTCTCATCGAAGCGCGCGGACGTGGTGCTGGCAGGAACGGATCCACAAACAGGCGACGAGTCGTACGTGGTGGTGGAGCTCAAGCAGTGGTCAACCGCGCGACTCGATGACGACATCGAGTCGCTCGTCCGAGTCGAGGGTTCACCCCGCAAGCATCACCTGCACCCCAGCGTGCAGGTCGGTGGATACGTAGAGTTTCTTCGGGACTTCACAGCTGTTCTTCATGATGACCCGCGCCGGCTATCCGGGGTTGCGTACCTGCACAACGCTCAGGACGCGCGCGTCGCGGACCTGGCCGACGCTGCGGTGACGGCGACGTACCCGCTGTTCACCGCGTCCTCGCGGGGAGCCTGGCTTGACTACCTGGTGCGCAAGCTGGCCCCCTCGAGCGGGGCCGAGGCGGCGGACCGGCTCCTTGCGTCAACCGTCCGGCCGTCGAGGCAGCTGCTCAAGGTTGCGGCAGCCGAGATCCGTGAGCGAGAGCAGTTCACACTAATTGCCGAGCAGCGAGTTGCCTACGACCTCGTGATGAAGGCGGTACAACGCGCCGCGCGAGATAACACGAAGACCGCTGTCGTGGTCTCGGGTGGACCGGGATCGGGGAAGAGCGTCATCGCGTTGTCCGTCATGGGGGAGTTGGCGCGTCGCGGCAAGACCGTCCTGCACGCCACGGGCTCGCAGAGCTTCACACAGACTTTGCGAAAGGTCGCCGGTAGGGGGTCGGCGGCCACGCAGCGCATGTTCCTGTACTTCAACAGCTTCATGGCCGCGGAGCAGAACAGTCTGGACGCACTGATCCTGGACGAGGCGCATCGGATCCGGGAGAAGTCCGTGAACCGCTATACGCCGAAGGCGATTCGCGAGCAGGCGCGCCCTCAGATCGACGAGCTGCTCGACGTGGCGCGCGTGCCGGTCTTCTTGCTGGACGAGCATCAAGTGGTGCGGCCTGGCGAGAGCGGTACGGTCGAGATCATCCGGCGTGCGGCCGAGGCGCGCGGTATCGGTGTCGAGTACGTCGACCTCTCCGACCAGTTCCGCGCTGGAGGGAGCCAGCTCTACGTCGAGTGGGTGCTCCGTCTGCTCGGCCTCATCGAAGGCGGGCCGATCCCATGGACGGGTGACGACCACTTCGAGCTGAGGACCGCGGGCTCGCCACGCGAGCTCGAAGTTGCTCTCGACGTACGTCGGGCACAGGGCCTCGGTGCGCGGATGACGGCAGGCTACGCCTGGCGGTGGAGCGACCCGACGGAGGACGGACGCCTGGTCCCCGACGTAGTCATCGGTGAGTGGTCGAAGCCATGGAACGTGAAGGGCGACAGAGCGGTCGGGGAAGCTCCTCCGGCGCCGCTGTGGGCGACGTCCCCGGGTGGTTTCGACCAGGTCGGCTGCGTCTATACCGCACAGGGTTTCGAGTACGACTGGAACGGAGTGATCCTGGGACCAGACCTCGTCTGGAGAACGGACCGGTGGGTCGCGCGGAGAGACGAGAACCGGGACCCTGCCTTCCGTTCACGCGCGCAGGTGTCCGACGCCCAGTTCGACGAGCTCGTCCGCAACGTCTACAAGGTCCTGCTGACGCGCGGGATGGTGGGAACGATCATCTACTCGACCGACCCCGAGACCCAGGAGCTCCTGGAGCGGTTGGTCTCGGGCCACGATCGACGGTGACCATACGTCGCCCCGGACGACGAGCAGTGCGCGCCCCTCGCTGCTGTTCCATCACTCTGCGAGTGCTTGGCGGATGCGACGATCGCGACGGTATCCAGCGACGTGAGGGGAGGTGTAGGCGTGCGCTCGGTCAGGGCGATGACGTGCGATATCGGAGATGCCTCGATGATCGTCACGACGCTCACTCTCGGTACCGGGGTCACCCAGACCCCCAGCGGAAGATTCTCCCTCAAGGACGAAGCGATGCGTGCGGTCGTAGAGCGCTTCCTCGACGCGCGGCACGACGAGTTCGAGGATCTCCGCCGCTTGACGGCCGGCGACCCCGACCCGGGCCAACTGTGGGAGACGAGCCTGCTCGGCTCATCCGCGATCCGTCGCCGGTGCGTATCAGTCTGTAGCCGTCGACGGGTCGATCCCGGGCTCGCCGGAGCCGATTCCCAACGCTGACGCGACTGGGCTTTTTCCAGAGCGCACGAGCAGGGCTCCGGGCTCGAAGACCCAGGAATTGAAGCAGCTCGTCGGAGAGCTCACGCGGCGGGCGCGGCGTGCTGAGGCGTCTTCTCGCTGAAGACGTGCCGCGGGCCGGCCGGTGCCCTCCATGCCGACCCTTTCAATCGGACGCACTTCACACGAGCTGGACGCTGCCCTGGTACTCGAAGTGGGTGCTCACCTGATCGGAGACGTCCACGTTCACGAGCTTGTGCGACGCGGGGGAGAACCCGGTCAGGCCGGCTGCGGTCTGGCCCGCCTGGGCGACCCTGTAGACGTATTTCAAGACGGCGTCGTTCATCGAGTGGTAGCCGTACACGGCTTCTTCGACCGCGGCGGTCAGGGGGCCCCAGTTGCTCTTCGCACCGATGGCCGCGCCGAGCAGGTGCACTGCCTGGATGCGCGGCGGGCCGGATCGCGTGCCGAGCGTCTCGGTGGCCACGGCCATCACCCGGGCGCCGAGGCTGTGGCCGATGAGCACGTAGGCGTCCGCGTCGGTGCGGGCGAGGAGGTCGGCAACGATGACGCCGGTCTTGTCGGCGCGGTTCTTCGCGACGTGCCACGGATTCTTGGCGAGGTCGGAGGCGATGAACGCCGGGGTGAACGTGCTGCCGAAGAGCTTGGCTCCTGCCTTGTTGGCAGCGGCAGCGGCACCGCGCACTGCGGTGGAAGCACCGGCCCTCCCCGCGAGTCCGATACCCATCGCACCGAAGTCCTTGAGCTCCTTGGCTCCCCAGCGCACCCGGTACACGGGGGAGTCGGGATACCGGTCGTCGACGATCTTCTTCCAGCCGCCCCACTTCTCCTGATCGCCCTCGGTGAGGAACCCGTTGGCCACAAGGACCGGTACGCCTCCCTTGCCGGGGCGCAGGAGCTCGATGCGGAACGACTTGTCCTCTCGAACGTAGGCGTTCGACACGGACGCACCCAGGGTGCCCCCGACCGCGGCACCGACCGCAGTGACGACGGCGGTGCCGCCGGCCATGCCGAGTCCGCCGGCGGCCAGGGTGCCTCCGCCGAGAAGGGCCAAGCCGTGCGACGTCGCAGCGGCGCCCGAAAGTCCGCCGAACATGCCGAGCGAGCCGATGGCCCCGCCGATGGCCGGTGCCGCGAGGAGCGCCATCGGGGCCGCCGCGGCGACACCGACAACGCTGACGGCAGCGATCTTGGAGGCCTTGCTCAGGTCGGGCTTCTCGTACTTCAGGAAGTCCTCGTAGTCGTGCAGCTCACCGAAGCTGCCCTGCGCCTTCTCGAACCCGGGGATGTCGTGCCGGTGCTCGGCGCAGTATTGGGGGACGCGGATCGCGCCACGCTCGCGGACGGCCATGTTCTCGCAGGCCGGCGCGACGCACGGCAGGGTCGGCGCCCCGCAGGACTGGCAGACGTAGACGGGCATCTGGCCGTTGGGACGATTCGACTTCCGGTGCTCGGTCTTCGTGAAGCAGGAAGAGCACCAGCCGAGCTTCGGCTGGTAGGGCGAGACGTCGTCGGCGACGTCGGCGATCCACTGCGCGACCTTCGCGTAGGCGTCGGCTCGCTTCTGCGCGGTCCTCTTGTTCTCCTCGGCCTGCTTGTGCGCGGCCTTCTGGCTCTCGCGATCGGTTGCGGCGAGCGCATCGGCGTATGACGTGGTGCGCGCCTCGTACCAGGATTTCGCGAAGGCCCACAGGTTGCTCACCAGTGCGGGATTGTCCGCGAGGACGCCGCCGCTGTCGACCGTCGGCTCGACGTCGACGACGTCGCCCTCGAGCACAAGCCGCGCGCCCTGGTCCGAGACCACCTCGACCTTGAGGCGAGTTCCTCCGACGACGTGCGCGTGAATCGATCCTGGCATGGCCGGATGATGTCACGGCCGAACCCTGCGCAGAGGTCCTGAGCGGGTGAAATCGCCAGTGCAAGCGTCGACGAGACGGTGAGTGCATCTGGGGATAGCCGCGTCGTACATGGCGCGGCCTACGCCGATCGCGCCGGCTAGGAGGAGGTCGAGAGATTCGACGGCGGTGCGGTCGGGCCGCCGTCGACGGACTGCGACACCAGCACCGCGAGCTGCACCCGGTTCGTGACGCCGAGCTTCGCGCTCGCCGCGGAGAGGTGGGTCTTGACCGTCGCTTCGCTGACGTAGAGCCGCTGCGCGATCTCGGGGTTGGACAGACCCTGCGCGACGAGTCGCGCGACGTCGAGCTCGCGCTCGGTGAGGGTCGCGACCTGCTGGGCTGCCTCCCTGCGCCCCGCCGCGCCGGGCGCGGCGGTGACCTGTGCCATGACGACGCGCGCGGCGCGGGGCGACAGCGCGCCGTCGCCGGCTGCGACGGCGCGGACGGCGGAGACGATCTCGTCGGGTGACGCGTCCTTGGCGAGGAACCCGGACGCCCCGGCGTGGACGGCGTCGAGGATGCTGGACTCGGTGTCGAACGACGTCATGGCGATGACGCCGGGCGGGTCGGGGAGCGCGCGCACGGCGCGTGTCGCCGTCACGCCGTCGACGCGGGGCATGCGCAGGTCCAGGAGCACGACGTCGGGGTGGTGCGCCTGGACGGCCGGCACGACCTGGTCGCCGTCGGCGGCCTCCGCCGCGACCTCGATGTCGTCGGGCCGCAGGATGGTCCGCAGCAGCCGTCGCACCATCGGGTCGTCGTCGACCACGAGCACCTTGATCACGCCCCGACCCTAGCGGCGCGCGCCCACGGCGCGTCCGCCGCGACCGCCGCGACCGCCGCGACCGCCGCACCGCCCGTCGCCGCGACCGCCGCACCGCCCGTCGCCGCGACCGCCGTCAGGCCGGCGCGCCGTCCTGGTGGCGCACCCACGTCTCGCGGACCTCGGTGAGGTGGTCGAGCATCGCGGCGCGGGCGCCGTCGGCGCGGTGCGCGTCGAGGTTGTCGACGATCGCGCGGTGCGCGCGCGTGACGACGTCGATCCGGCGCGGGTCGTAGGAGAACGTGGCGATGCGCGTCTCCATGAGCCCTTCGCCGAGCACGTCGTAGAGCATGACGAAGAAGTCGTTGCCGGTCGCGACGGCGAGCCCGCGGTGGAAGGCGTAGTCGTTCTTGGACGCGGCGACGATGTCGTCGGCGTGCCCGGGGAGCTGGTCGACGAGGTCGGCGAGGCCGGTGAGCGCGGCGTCGTCGATGCGTTCGGCGGCGATGCCGGCGACGGCGACCTCGAGCGTCGCGCGGACCTCGTGGAGCTGGAGGTAGGGCACGTTCGGGCCGTGGTGGAGGAACATCTGGAGCATCTGGCCGACGTCGTCGATGCTGGTGCGCCCGACGCTCAGGCCGGAGCCGGGCGTGGCGGTGACGATGCCCTTGGCGGTGAGGGCGCGCACGGCCTCGCGCACGACGGTGCGGGAGACGCCGTAGGACTCGCAGAGCTCGCGCTCGGAGGGCAGCCGGTCGCCGGGCTGGAGCTCGCGCGCGAGGATGTCGTCGCGGATCGCGTCGGCGACCTGGTCGGACAGTCGGCGCTGTCGCACGATGCCGCTCGTCGGCAGCGTCGCATCGGGCTCGGGCACCGTTCCTCCTCGGGGTGACGACCGCGCCATTCTGCCTCACGGGGGCCGCCACCTGCCCGGACGCGGTCCCGCTCACGGTCGTGAGACGGGGTTGGCTCAACTGGTATGACAGGATACAGTCACTCAACCTGCTGAGCCGAGCGTCCGACGTCGGGCACCCGTGCCGGCAGGTCTCCCCTCACCCGCACGCAGAGCAACGCGGCTTCCCAGTCGCGGGGAAAGAGCTGTTCCACGATGCGCGCCATCAGATTCGAGACGTCCGGGACCGCCCACGTGGTCGACATCCCGCGCCCGGTCCCCGGCCCCGGCGAGGTCCTCCTCGCCGTCACCTCCACGGGGGTGTGCGGCTCCGACCTGGCCGCCCTCCGCGGCACCCACCCGTTCCGCGTCCCGCCGCTGATCTCCGGCCACGAGGCCGGTGGCCGCGTCGCCGAGGTCGGCCCGGACGTCGCCGACGTGGCCGTCGGCGACCGCGTCGTCGTCGACCCGCAGCGCCCGTGCGGCACGTGCGACCTGTGCACGACGGGCGGCTACCACCTGTGCGCGAGCAAGCAGATGCTCGGCGTCGCCGAGTGGGACGGCTCGTTCGCCGAGCACGTCGTCGTGCCCGCGTACACGCTGGTCCCCGCGCCCGACGGCGTCGCGGACGAGCACCTCGCGCTCGCCGAGCCGGTCGCGGTCGCGGCCCACGCCGTCGCGCAGCTGGGGGAGCGGCGCCGCGGGCGCGCGCTCGTGCTCGGCGGCGGCACGATCGGCGCCCTCGTCGCGCGCGTCCTCGCCGACGGCGGCAGCACCGTGGTCGACGTCGTCGAGCCGCGGGAGCACGTCCACGAGGTGCTGCGCGCGGTCGGAGCGACGGGCGTCCACCTGCCCGACGCCGCGCTCGGGCCCGGCTCGTACGACGCCGTCTTCGTCGCCGCGGGCGTGCCCGCGCTCGTCGAGCGCGCGTTCGAGGCCGTCGCGCCCGGTGGGGCGATCGTCCAGGTCGCGGTGTTCAACCAGCCCGTGCCGGTCCCGGTGGGGCAGCTCCAGGTGCGCGAGATCGCCCTGCTCGGCACGGCCATGTACACGAAGGACGACTTCCGCACCGCGCTCGACGTCCTCGCGCGCCACCCCGGGCTCGCCGACGTGCTCGTGTCCCGCACGACCTCCCTGGAGGAGGGCGCCGCGATCACGACGACCATGGCCGCCGAGGGGCCGGGCGACATCGTCAAGCTGGTGATGGTCCCGTGAGCGGGGCCCGCGCCGTCCGCGGCGTCCTGTCCGGCGCCGAGCGCGCGCTGTTCGTGGTCTCGGGCGTCGCGATCACGCTCGTGAGCGCCGTCCTCGTGCTCCAGGTCTTCATGCGGTACGTGCTCAACAGCCCGACCGTGTGGTCCGAGGAGTTCGCGACGCTCGCGTTCGTCTGGTGCGTCATGACGGCGATCCCCGTCGCGGTCCGCCGCAGCGAGCACATCGCGGTGACGCTGCTCCTCGACCGGCTGCGCGGGAAGGCGCGTCGCGCGTTCGTCGCGCTCGGCTACGCGCTCTCCGCGGGCCTGTTCGGCCTCGTCGCCGTCTACGCCGCGATGATGCTCCCGACGGGCGCGCGCCAGCTCATGACCGGCCTGACCATCGCGACGGGCACGGACATCACGCTGCTCGCCATGTACGTCGTCGTGCCGATCGGCATGGGCTTCTCCTGCGTCTACGCGGTCGAGAAGCTCGTCGAGGCGCTCCGCGGCGACTTCGACACCCCCGACGACGCCGTGGAGGCGAACATCGCCGAGGCGGAGCAGCTCGTCGCGCCCACCTCCCAGGACAAGGACGTCTGACCCATGCCCCTCATCCTCGGAGGGCTCCTCCTCCTCATCCTCGTCATCGGCGCCCCGGTGGGCGTCGCCGTCGGCCTCGCCTCGTTCGCGAGCCTCGCCGCCGAGGGCGTGCCGCCCGAGGTCGGCGCCCAGCGGTTCGTCGCCGGGATGCGCTCCTTCCCGCTCCTCGCGATCCCGCTCTTCGTGCTCGCCGGGTCGCTCATGAACGCGGGCGGCGTGACCCAGCGCCTCATCGACTTCGCCTACGCGATCGTCGGCCGCATCCGCGGCGGGCTCTCGGCCGTCAACGTGCTCACCAACATCACGTTCGGCGGCATGTCCGGCTCGGCGGTCGCGGACGCGTCGTCGGTCGGCCGCCTCCTCATCCCGCAGATGCTGCGCCGCGGCTACGCGCCCGGCGACGCGGCGTCGGTCACCGCGACGGCGTCGATCGTCGCGCTCGTGCTCCCGCCGAGCATCACGATGATCATCTACGGCGTCGCCGCCGAGGTCTCGATCAGCGCGCTGTTCTTCCACGGCCTCTACATCGGCCTCGGGTTCGGCCTCGTCTACCTGGTCACGGGCTGGCTCGTCGCCCGCAAGAAGGGCTACCCGGCCGAGCGCGGCGTGGGCGCGCGCGAGCTCGTGCGCACCGCCGCCAAGGCGCTCCCGGCCCTGCTCATTCCGGTCGTCGTGCTGGGCGGCATCCGGCTCGGCGTCTTCACCGCGACGGAGGGCGGCGCGGTCGCGGTCCTCATCGCCGTGATCCTCGGGGTCGTCGTCTACCGCGAGCTGTCCTGGCAGCGGGTCGTCAAGGCGATGCGCGAGACCACGATGCTCGTCGCCGCGATCATGCTCATCATCGCCATGGCACAGGCCTACTCGTGGGCGCTCGTGACCGGCGGCACGCCGCAGATCGTCGCCGACGCCGTGCTCGGGCTCACGGACAACGTGCTCCTCATCCTCTTCGTCGCGAACGTGATCCTGCTGCTCATCGGCACGGTCGTCGAGGGCAACGCGGCGATCATCATCTTCACGCCGATCCTCCTGCCGATCGTCACCGCCGCGGGCGTCGACCCGGTCCACTTCGGGCTGATCGTGGTCATCAACCTCGCGATCGGGCTCATCACGCCGCCCGTCGGGATCAACCTGCTCATCACGAGCCGGATCGCCGGGATCTCGGCGGAACGGGCGCTGCGCGACATGCTCCCGTGGCTCGGCGTCTCGGTCGCCCTGCTGTTCCTCGTCACGTACGTCCCCGTCCTCACCGGCATGTACTAGCCGGCGCGACGGTCGACACCCGCCACCGGCACCAGCACCCCGGCGGGGAGGGCGTCCCGCGCCCTCGCCCGCCCCGCACACGAAGGAGCTTCCCGTGGGGAAGAGAACCACCGCGCCGCACCGTCGCGTCGCCGCCCTGGTCGTCGCGAGCGCGCTCGCCCTCGGCGGCTGCACGGCCACGACGACGGACACCGAGCCCGACCTGCTGCTCCGCCTCGGCCACTCGTACGGCGCCGGGAGCCTGCAGGACCGCGCCGCGAACCGGCTGTCCGAGCAGGTCGCCGACGCCTCCGACGGCCGCGTGACGATCGAGGTCTACCCCGCCTCCCAGCTCGGGAGCTGGGAGGACATGCAGGAGGGCCTGGAGTTCGGGGCGGTGGACATCGTCGTCGAGTCCGTCGGCTCGCTCGAGCGCTACACCGACCTCGCCGCGATCGAGGGCGTGCCGTTCCTCTACGAGGACGAGGACCAGTTCCTCGAGGTCTGGGACGGCCCGCTCGGCGACGAGATCATCGACGCCATCCGGGAGGACTCCGGGTTCCTGCTGCTCGGCCAGATGTACCGCGGCGGGCGCGTGCTCAACACGCAGCGTCCCGTCACCGAGCTCGCCGACGCGCGCGGCCTCAAGCTGCGCGTCCCGACCCAGCAGACCTACCTCGACACGTGGCACGCGCTCGGCGCGAGCCCCATGCCGCTCGCGCTCAGCGAGGTCTTCCCCGCGATCGAGCAGGGCGCGGTCGAGGGCCAGGAGAACCCGATCGACGTCGTGCGGTTCAACTCGTTCTACGAGGTCGCGCCGCACGTCACGCTCACCGAGCACGTGTTCGGCAACTTCCACTTCCAGGTCTGGGCCGACGCCTACGAGGGCTGGCCCGACGACCTGCGCGCGATCGTGGACGCCGAGATCGACGACGTCTCCTCCTGGTACCGCGAGACGTCGATCGCCGAGCGGCAGGAGAACGTCGACTTCCTGGTCGAGCGCGGCGTCGAGCTGCACGAGATCGACCGCGCCGAGTGGGCCGAGGCGTCGTCCGAGGTGCTCGACCACGTCGACCCCCAGGTCGTGGAGTGGGCCGAGCGCATCCGCTCGGGCGACGCGTGACGCCGTACCGCGGCCCCGAGCCGCGCCGGCGCGTCGACCGCGCCGCCCGCCACGCCCGACGACCCGACCGACCAGAGGAGACACCGATGCGCGGCGCGATCGCCGACGACTTCACCGGGGCCACCGACCTCGCCGGCAACTGGAGGGCGCGAGGTCTGCGGACCGCCGTCGTGCTGGGCGTCCCGGGCCCCGACGACCTCGCGGACCTCGCCGACCACGACGCCGTCGTGGTCGCCCTGAAGATCCGCTCCGTGCCCGCCCCCCAGGCCGTGGAGCAGGCGCGCGCGGCCTACCGCGCGCTCGCCGCGCTCGGCGTCACGCAGGTCTACGACAAGTACTGCTCGACGTTCGACTCCACGCCCGAGGGCAACATCGGGCCCGTCGCGGACGCGCTGCTGGAGGAGACCGGCGCGCGCAGCGCCGTGGTCGTCCCGGGCTTCCCGGACGCGGGCCGCACCGTCTTCCGCGGCCACCTGTTCGTGGGGGACGAGCCGCTCGACCGCAGCCCCATGAAGGACCACCCGCTCAACCCCATGTGGGACTCGCGCGTCGCGAACCTCCTCGCGGCGCAGACCGCGCACCCGGTCGCCGAGGTGCCGGTCGGCGTCGTGCGGGCCGGCGAGCAGGCGCTGCGGGGCGCGATCGTCGCGGCCGAGGCGGGCGGCGCGCGGTACGTCGTCGTCGACAGCATCGACAACGACGACCTCGCCGTCATCGCCCGCGCGACGTTCGACGCCCCGCTCGTCACGGGTGGCTCCGGGCTCGCGCTCGGCCTCGACCCGACGGGCGCGACGCTCGGCGACATCGCCGTCGTCCTGGGCCGACGCGCGGTGCTCGCGGGCAGCGCGTCGCGCGCCACCCAGGCGCAGGTCCGGGCGGCCCTGCCGCACCTGCCGCACCAGAAGGTCGACGTCGCGGCGGCGCTCGCGGACCCGGGCGCGGAGGTCGAGCGGCTCCTCGCGTGGGCGTGCGAGCGCTGGGCGGAGCAGCCCGACCGGCCGGTGCTCGTGTACTCCGTGGGCGAGCCCGACGACGTCGCGCACGGGCGTGCGGTGACCGCCGACGCCCCCGCCGTGGTCGAGCGGCTGTTCTCCGCGCTCGCGCCGCGGCTCGCGGAGGCGGGCGCGACGCAGCTCGTCGTGGCGGGCGGCGAGACGTCGGGGAGCGTCGTCCAGGGGCTCGGGGTGCACGTGCTCGAGGTCGGGCAGCTCCTGAGCCCGGGCGTGTCCTGGCTGCGCGGTCGCCGCCGCGGGGCCGACGACGTCAACCTCGTCCTCAAGTCGGGCAACTTCGGCACCGAGGACCTCTTCGTCACCGCGTGGGAGGAGCTCGCATGAGCGACCTGGTCGAGGAGCTGCTCGCCGCCGGGCGGGGTCTCGCCGCGAGCGGGATGTCGCCCGGGACGTCGGGCAACGTGTCCGTGCGCGTCGGCGACGAGGTGCGCATGAGCGCGAGCGGCACGTCCCTCGCGACCCTCACCGCCGAGCAGATGGCCCGCACGACGCTCGACGGCACCCCCGTCACCGAGGGCGACGGCCCGACGCCGCGGCCCACCAAGGAGTGGCCGCTGCACCTCGCGATGTACGCGCGCGACCCGGAGTACCGCTGCGTCGTGCACCTCCACTCGCCGAGCGCCGTCGCGGCGTCGTGCCTCGCTCCGTGGCGCGAGCACACGGCGTTCGCGCCGGTCACGCCGTACGTCGTCATGCGCGTGGGCAACGTGCCGCTCGTGCGGTACGCCGCGCCGGGCGACCCGGCGCAGGCCGAGCGCGTGCGGGGGAGCGCGCTGCGCTTCCACGGGGCCCTGCTCCAGAACCACGGGTCGATCGCTGCCGGGCGCACGGTCGCGGAGGCCGTCGACCGCGCGGTCGAGATCGAGGAGGCGGCGCGCGTCCGGCTGCTGCTCGGGGACCGGCTCGACGCGCGGCTCCTCACCGACGACGAGGTGCGCGAGCTCGTCGAGGCGTACGGGCAGCCCTGGGGCTGACGTCCGGGCGAGGATGGTCCGGTGCCGACCGACCCGCCGTACGCGCGCCCGACCGCCGACGACCTCGCCGCCGCGCGCGGCCGTGAGATCGAGGACTGGCTGCGGCCGGACCTCGACGTGCTGTTCTGCGGGATCAACCCCGGGCTGTACTCGGCGGCGGTCGGGCTGCCCTTCGCGAACCCGGGCACGCGGTTCTGGAAGGCGATGCACGAGGCGGGCTTCACCGACCGGGTGCTCGGGCCGTGGGAGCGCGACGCGTTCCTCGACGCCGGCCTGGGGATGACGAACGTCGTGCGACGGGCGACCGCGCGGGCGGACGAGCTGACGCCGGACGAGATCGTCGCGGGCGGACGCCGCCTCGTCGAGACGGCGGAGACGTACCGGCCGCGGTGGGTCGCGGTGCTCGGCCTCGGCGCGTACCGCACGGCCTTCGCGGACCGTCGCGCGGCGACCGGCCCGCTGGAGCGGCGCGTCGGCCCCGCGCGGGCGTGGCTGCTCCCGAACCCGAGCGGCCTCAACGCGCACCACACGGTCGCGACGCTCGGCGCGGCGTACGCAGAGCTGCGCGTCGCTGCGGGGCTGCCGGACCGCCGTCGGGCGTGAGCGCCGCGCGGGGCGAGCCGAGCTGTCGCCGTCCGCGCGTGCCTCGGCCGCGACATCTTACTTGTTGACTCTTGCGAGAAGTTGTTGACTTGTGTGAATCGGCCCGGGAGACTCGAGGTCCCGAGGTCGACGCCGTCCCGGGTTCTTGCCCCCTCACCGTCGAGGAGACACCCCATGAAGCTGTCCCTGTCCCGGGCGCGCACGCGTGCCACCGCTGTCACGGGTGCGCTGGTCGCGCTCGGGCTGGTGGTCTCGGGCGCCGCCGCCGCGACTGCCGCCCCGTCAGCGGCGACCGCCGCACCCACGGCAGCCTCCGCCGCCGTCGCCCCGACGATCTCCCCGGTCGTCGACGCCAACTTCCCCGACCCGGACATCCTGCTCGTCGACGGCGTCTACCACGCCTACGCGACGAACGACCAGGGCCGGAACGTGCAGCACCGCACCTCGACGGACCTGGTCACGTGGAGCGCCCCGAACGACGTCGCGCCCGACCTCGGCGCCTGGGTCAGCGAGGCGTGCACCTTCTCGCCGGGCGGCGCCACCGACCGCTGCGTCTGGGCGCCCGAGGTCGCCGCGGTCGAGGGCGGGTACGCCCTCTACTACACGGCGCGTGACGCGACGTCGCCGCGCCAGTGCATCGGCCTCTCGCTCTCCGACTCGCCCGAGGGGCCGTTCGAGCCCGTCGGCGACGACCCGTTCGTCTGCCCCAACGGCGAGGACGGCACCGAGGACCTCGGGGGAGCGATCGACGCCGGGACGTTCGTCGACGGCGACCAGCTCTACCTGCTGTGGAAGGCCGACGGGAACTGCTGCACCGGCAAGACGGCGATCATCTTCGCCCAGCCGCTGTCGCCCGACGGCACCACGCTGACCGGTCCCGCCACCGAGCTGATCCGCGTCGACACGGCGTACGAGGGCCGCGTCGTCGAGGCGCCGACCGTCGTCGAGCGCGACGGCACCTACTACCTCTTCTACTCCGCGAACGACTTCTACGGCGGCGCGTACCGCACGTCGTACGCGACGGCGTCGAGCTTGGCCGGCCCGTGGACCAAGGCGACGACGGAGCTCATGACGAGCGACCGCTTCCAGGGCGACGTGCGCGGCCCGGGCGGGCAGGACGTCGTCACCGCACCCGACGGTTCGGACGCGATCGTCTTCCACGGCTGGAACGCGGCGTTCACGTACCGCGCCATGTACGTCGCGGACCTCGAGTGGTCGGCCGACGGCGTCCCGTCCGTCCCGCAGGCGTCCGACCGCTACCAGGCCGAGGACGGCGTCGTGACGAACGCGCGCGTCGTGGCCGACGGCGGGGCGTCGGGCGGGGCGAAGGTCGGCGGCCTGGACTTCGCCGACTCCTCCGTGACGGTCGAGGTGCACGCCGACGCGGCCGGCCCGGCGCTGCTCGGTATCCGGTTCGCGAACGGCTCGCAGGACGGCTCGACGCGCGTCCCGTCCACCGGGACGCTGGCCGTTAACGGCACGGTGACGGAGACCGTCGTCTTCCCGCACACCACGTGGGGCAACTGGCAGACGTCCGAGCACCTCGTCGACCTCGTCGCCGGAACCAACACGATCACGCTGACGCGCGCGACGTTCTACACCGAGCTCGACGCGTTCGACGTCTACCCCGCGACGCGCGACCCGCGCCCGTCGGCCCCGCCGGTCATCCCGTCCGACGCGACGCGGTACGAGTTCGAGGACGGCGTCATCACGCGCGGCTCCGTCGGGAGCGCCGCCGGGGCGTCGGGCGGGCAGAAGGTCGGCGGGCTCGACTTCCTCGACAGCTCCGTCGCCCTCCAGGTCCACGCCGACGAGGCCGGTCCGTACACGCTCGGCGTGCGGTTCGCGAACGGCTCCGAGCGCGGCGGCTACACGCTCGCCTCGACGAGCACCGTCACGGTGAACGGCGCCGACGCCGGGGTCGTCACCTTCCCGCACACCACGTGGGGCAACTGGCAGTCCGTCACGCACCAGGTCGAGCTCCAGCAGGGGTGGAACACCGTCACCCTGACCAAGCTCACCTGGTACACCGAGCTCGACGCGCTCGACGTCTTCCCGGCCGAGGCGCCGCCCGTCGACCCGCAGGTCACCGTCACCGCGCAGCCCCGCTGCCTCGGCGGTACGCCCTACCTCGCCGTCCGCGCGACGAACGACGGCGACGAGACCGTCGCCGTCGCCCTCACCACCCCGCACGGCGAGCGGGCGTTCGCCCAGGTGGACCCGGGCAAGAGCGCGTACCAGTCGTTCAAGGTGCGCGGAGGGGCGCTCGAGGCGGGCGAGGCGCTCGTCGCGGTCACCGACGTCGCCGGCACGACGACGGAGGTGACGGCCGCGTACGACGCGCTCACCTGCGCGTAGCCGCCTCCTGACCCGCAGACCGCGGTGCCGCCCGGCCGATGGGCGGCACCGCGGTCGTGCGTCCGGGCCGGAGCGACAGGTTCGTGCGCCCAGGGCTGCGCCACAGGTCGAGGCGGGGGATCGTGCGGCGGTCAGGCGCGGGGGCGGTCCCACGGCAGGTGGGCCCGGACGACGAACCGGCCGTCCTCGACGCCCGCCGAGAACGTCCCGGCGAGCGCCTCGCAGCGCTCGCGCATCCCGACGATCCCGGTGCCGCTGCCGGGGACGCCCAGGGCGTCCGCGGTGAGCGCGTTGCGGACCGTGAGGTCGACGCCGTCGCCGGGCCGGGCGCGCACGTCGACGTCCGCGCGGGCGCCCGGGGCGTGCTTCATCACGTTCGTCAGCGCCTCCTGCACCACCCGGTACACCGCGCGCGTGAGCGCCGGCGGCGCGGAGTCCGCGTCCGTGACGAACACCGTCGCGGCGAGGTCGACGCCCGACGAGCGCGCCTCGTCGAGCAGCGCGGCGAGGTCGCCGAGCGCCGGGGCGGAGCCCGTGTACTGCTCCGCGCCGTCGCGCAGCGACGTGATGAGGGACCGCATCTCCTCGAGCGCGCGGTGGGCGGACGAGCGCATGGTCCGGGCGGCGTCGGCCACCTCCGGGTCCTCGGTCGTCACCTCGAGCGCCGACGCCTGCAGCGACATGACCGACAGGTTGTGCGCGACGGTGTCGTGCATCTCGCGCGCGATGAGCTCGCGCTCGTCCTGCCGCGACAGCTCGGTGCGCAGGTGGTCGGTCTGGCTGCGCAGGTCCTCCGCGTGCGTGCGCAGCGTCTCGGCGCGACGGGTCTCCACGGCGGCGGTCTGCTGGGCGACGTGCGCCTGCCCTGCGTAGCGTCGCACCAGCCCCGCGCCGAGCGACGCCGCCATCGCCAGGACGCCGATGACCACGTAGCCGACCGCCCCGAGGTACGACCTGCTGCCGTCCTCGAGCGACGTCGCGGCGAAGATCACGGCGTCGCCGTCGCGGGCAGCGTCCCGCCACAGCGACGCCGTGACGGCGAGGACGGTCGCGGCCACGCACCCGGCGACGACCCGACGCCGGTGCTCGCGGGCGAGCACGAACGGCAGCGCAAGCAGAGGCGCGAGAGCACCGACGGGCGTCAGGATCCCGGCCGCGGCCGTGGCGAGGCAGACGACGACCGGGTAGCGCGCACGCCAGACCACCGCTGCGCACACCCCGGAGAGCACGAACAGGCAGAGGAAGTAGAAGGCGAGCTGTGCCCCGGTGATGGCGTCGCCGTGCCGCATCGAGGAGAACGTGGCGCTGATCATCCCGACGCCGAAGGTCGCGGCGACCGCGCCCACGGTCCCGGCGACCGACCAGAACCGCCGGGCCCGCCCGGGGGCGGGGGCCGCCGTCGGGCGCGCGCCGCCGACGGGGTGCGGCGGCACGTGGCCGATGGGAGTGCCAGCGGCGGCCGGGGCGGTCGGCGCAGCCGGCCGGGTGGGCCCGGGATACCCGGGTGGCGGGGCGCCCGGGTGGCCGGGCGCCGGGTAGCCCGGTGGAGGCGCGGCGCCCGGCGGCACCGCGGGGCCGCCCGGCTGCTGCGGCGGGGGGTACATGCGGCGAGCATACGCACGGGCGCCGACGCCCGGCCTCCGCCGACCGGCTCGCGCGACCGGCCCGGATCTCCTCCGGTCGGCCGGCCCGGACGAGCCGGTCGGGCGATCCGCCGGACGGTGCCGCGCGGCCACGATCGTCCTCGAACGCAGCGACCACGACGCACCGAGGAGACCACGATGTCCGCACCCCACGAGGGCCAGCGCCCCGACCAGCCCGGCGCGTACCCGGCCCAGCCCGGCCCGACGCCGCCCCCGGGCCAGCCCTACTCGTCGCCCCTCGGGCCGGGCGCCCCCGGAGCAGCCGGCCCGACGCCGCACGCCCCCCACCCCGGTCAGGCGGGCTGGGCCGGTCAGCCGGGTCAGCCGGGCATCTCGGGTCAGTCGGGCTTTCCGGGGCAGCCGGGTGCGGCAGCGTTCGCGGGGCAGGCGCCGGGCGTCCCGCCGCGCAAGAGCTGGTTCGCGCGGCACAAGATCCTCACGGGCCTCGGGGTGGTCGTGATCCTCGCTGTGATCGGGGCCGCGCTCGGTGGCGGGGGAGGGGACGAGCCCCAGGCGCCGGCACCGGTCGCGGGGTCGAGCGCTCCCCAGGATCCCGCCGAGCCCGCCCCCGAGGCGCCGGACGAGCCTGCCGAGGAGCCCGCTCCGGAACCCGCGGCGGCCGTGGTCGGCACGCCGGTGCGCGACGGCAAGTTCGAGTTCACCGTGACGTCCGTGGAGACGGGGGTCCCCACCGTCGGGGACGAGTTCCTCAACGCGCAGGCGCAGGGCCAGTTCGTGCTCGTGCACGTGACGGTGACGAACATCGGCGACCAGGCGCAGATGTTCGACGGCAGCAGCCAGAAGCTCGTCGACACCGCCGGGCGCGAGCACTCCGCCGACACCAGCGCGGCGATCTACCTCGGCGACGCGAACTCGTTCCTCACCGACATCAACCCGGGCAACAGCGTCGAGGGCACCGTGGTGTTCGACGTCCCCGCCGACGCCGTGCCCGCGAGCGTGACGCTGCACGACTCCTTCTTCTCCGGTGGGGTCGAGGTGTCGCTCGGCTGAGCGCGAGGCGTCCCCTCCCGCGCCGCCGCGACGTGCCGGAGCCACGGACGGACACGGTCCCGCGCTCGCTGCACCGCCGCGCACCCCGCACCCGGACGCCGGGGGCAGGGGTGCGCGGCGGTGCGCGTCAACCGCCCGGGAGGTCGTCGGTGACCAGGCGCGACCTGGCCTCGTAGACCTGGAGCGGGTCGGCCGCGCTCGTCGTCGTCGCGGTGCCCGTGACGTCGGTCCAGTCGGGAGTGCCGGTGATCCGGAACTGCCCGGACCACGTCGTGGTCAGCGTGATCGTCACCCGGTCCGCCGGCTGGTCGTACGTGTGCGCGACGGTGTGGTGCGGGTACGCGGCGCCCGGGTCGGTTGTCGTCACCGGACCGCTCCCGTCGCCGTAGTCCCAGGTGAACGATCGCGGGGTCGCCCGGATCTGGACCGGGATGCCGAGCAGCGTCGTGTCGAGCACCTGCTCCTTGGGCTCGGTGTAGGTGATCGTCGGCACGTTGACCACGGTCCAGCCGTCCGGCGGCTGCACGACGACGGGCGACGGCGCGATGGTGAGCTGGCGGAACGCCGCCTCGGCCTCGGCGGTGAGGTCCGCCGCGCCGACGCACGAGCCGTCGTCGACGAACTCCCAGCCCGACACCGCGCTGCGCGACCCGTCGGCGGCGTTCGTCCACGTCTGGCGGAAGAGCGGGTCCATGGCGAACTCCTCCGCGGCACACTCCTGGGTGTGGTCGACCGGGGTCTGTCCGCCCGGGCATGCCTGCACCAGCCCCGGAAACGTCGTCGCGGTGTCGCCGTCGAAGCAGCGGTAGGCAGGACCTCGCCGAAACGCCTCTGTAGACGGGCTGTCGTCAGCGGAGCCAGGGGCTCGCTCTCCACCGTCTAGCGTGACATCGCGGCGCCCGTCCACCAGCACGTTGTTCTTCTGCGCATTACCACGGAGCGTTGTTTCGCTTTCTTCGACCGCGCTTGCCGCCGCCGTGGCCGCGAACTGAGCGACTCCAAGGACGGCGAAGGTAGCGAGGATGTGCCTAGACCATCTCGCGGCCACTTTCAGTCCTCAACCGTCAGTGACAGGACCCGCCAACCTGCACCGTCATGCAGCATGTCGATTTGTAGTCGGCCGTCGCTCGGACCACTCTTCTCGACGATCGTTCCGGCGCTATCGGTTCGGACGAGCGCGTCTTGCTTGAACTCGGCCGTGACCGGGTATCCGCCGATCAGTGTGTCGAGCTCGCCGACGTTGATGTTGCTGAGCGCGATTGCTGATCCTGCGTAGTCGTCTCCAGACGACGCGATCTCTGCTGCGTCAGCAGAGACGTTTGTGCAGAACTCGCATGTCTCGGTCCAGGACATCGAATCCCATTCGGTGGTGTCGCCAGTCGTCAAGACGTCGTCGTAGAGCTCGAGGAAGTACTCCGCCGCCGCAGCAGCACCCTCGGCGTCGTCGCGCTCCATGGCCGCGGGTCGTTCGGGCTTAGGCGGCCCGGTCGTGGTCGGCTCGGGTTCGGGTGTCTCCGTGACGGACGCCTCGGCCGACGTCTCGACCGGAGGTGACGGTGCGGGTTCACCCCCGCCGGTGCAGCCGGCGACCAGGCACCCGGCCGTCACGACGACGCCCAGGGCGAGCGCTCGCCGTCGGGCGTTGCTCCTCGACCGGAGCGCTCGGGCGCTCCCCACCGTTCCTGCCGGTCGTCCTCCGACCGGCGCATGACGCGCACGACTCACCAGACCCCCTGCCCGCGAACCGGGCGGCGCGGCCCGGACCGGGCGGCACCGCGCGAACGCCACGAACCTAGCGAAACGCCGCGCGAGGCGGAACCGTCCGTCCCGCCCTGTGGACGACGCGTCACGAGGTGTCCACCACGTGACCGCTCCACAGGTGCGGGTGGCGCGGCGGGCACGGCTCGGTGAACGTTGCCCGACGCCCGTCCCCGCACCCGCCCATTCCCGGACAAAACCGGCGCCGCCGCTTCCTATGCTCCGAGAGGCCGCCCACCCGTAGGACGGGTGCCGCGCCGGCCGTGACCTGCACCCTCGGACGAGCGGACCTGTGCTGTGACCACCGTTCTCACCCCGGAGTCCCCGGGCTCCTCGGGCGCGCCCCGCGGCGCCGCGCCGGGCCCCACCTCCCCGGCCACCGGGCCGGGCACGAGCCGCCCAGGCGCGCCGGGATCGCCTGCCGGCCCGACGTCGTCGGGCACCGACCGCGAGGTCCAGACGCTGCACCGCAGCCGCCTGAGCGCGCGCCGCCGTCGGCGGAACCTGCTGTGGGCGCTCCTGCTCGCGGGCCCGAACGTCCTGCTGCTGCTGGTGTTCGTCTACCGGCCGCTGCTGCAGAGCTTCTACCTCTCGACGCTCCAGTGGAACCTCGGGTCGCCGGTCGCGCGGCCGGTCGGGCTGGGCAACTACGTCGAGTGGTTCACCGCCCCGACGACGGGCCGCATCGTCACGACGACGCTCGTCTTCACGCTCGCGACCGTCGGCGGGGCGATGGTCCTCGGCCTGGGCCTGGCGCTGCTCCTCAACCGCCGCCTCAGGGGCCGCGGCGTCGCCCGGACCGTCGCGTTCGCCCCCTACGTGCTGTCGGGCTTCGCGGTCGGGATCCTGTGGCTGTTCATGTTCGACCCGCGCTACGGGCTGGTCCAGGAGCTGCTCGGCTGGGTCGGCGTCGCGTCGCCGCAGTGGTACACGCAGCGCCCGTGGCCGCTCGTGATGATCGTCGTCGTCTACCTGTGGAAGAACCTCGGGTACGTCGCCCTCATCTACCTGGCGGGCCTCCAGTCGGTGCCGCAGGACCTCAAGGACGCGGCCGCGCTCGACGGCGCGTCGTCGGCCCGGACGCTGCGCTCGATCGTCCTGCCGCTCCTCACCCCGACGACGTTCTTCCTCGTGGTGACGATGCTCCTCGCGTCGCTCCAGTCCTTCGACATCATCAAGGCGATGACGCAGGGCGGCCCGCTCGGCTCGACGACGACGCTCATGTACTCGATCTACGAGGAGAGCTTCGTCAACGGGCGCGCCGGGTACGCGTCGGCGGTCGCCACGGTCCTGTTCCTCGTGCTGCTCGCGGTGACCGCGGTGCAGATGCGGTTCGTCCAGCGGAAGGTCCACTACGCATGAGCGCCGTCGCGCCCGCCCGTCCCGAGACGGCGCCCGCCACGCCGGCCGCCCTCGCGCCCCGCCCGTCGGGCGCACCCCGTGCCCTACGCCGGGCCCTCCAGCCGGGCGGGTACCTCGCCCTGGTCCTCGCGACCGTCGTGCTCGGCGCGCCGCTGGTGTGGATGGTGCTCGCGAGCATGAAGACGCCCGCCGAGCTGTACACCGTCCCGCTGCAGTGGCTCCCGGGCAGCGTGAGCCTCGACAACTACGCGCAGGCCGCAGACTCGATCCCGCTGGGGCGCCTGCTGCTCAACAGCGTCGGGATCACGGTCGTGGGCGCGGGCCTCAAGGTCGCGCTGGGCCTCACGTGCGCGTACGCGCTCGTGTTCCTCGACTTCCCGTTCAAGAAGGTCGTGTTCGGGCTCGTCATCGCGACGCTCATGATCCCGCCGCAGATCACGATCATCCCCAACTACACGCTCGTCGCGAGCCTCGGGTGGCTCAACACCTACCAGGGCATCCTCGTGCCCGGCCTGGCGAGCGCGTTCGGGACGTTCCTGTTCCGGCAGCACTTCCTCACGCTGCCGCGCTCGATCCTCGAGGCCGCCGAGCTTGACGGCGCGGGGCACTGGCGCAAGCTCTGGCGGTTCGTCGTGCCGATGAGCACACCGACGCTCGCGGCCGTCGCGCTCGTGTCGGTCGTGACGGAGTGGAACGACTACCTGTGGCCGTTCCTCGTCATCGACCGGCCCGACAAGATGACCCTCCCCGTCGGCCTCACCCTGCTGCAGAACACCGACGGCATGACGAACTGGGGCGTCCTGCTCGCCGCGACCGTGGTCGTGACGCTGCCGATCCTCGTCGTCTTCCTCGTCCTGCAGCGCCGCCTCGTCGCGGGCCTCACCGCGGGCGCCGTCACCGGCTGACCCGCGCGCCCGCCCGGCCACCAGACTCCCCGGCCCGCCCGCAGCGGTCCGGGTTCCCCGAAGCGCACCGAGACCCGGTGCACGACCTGAAGGAGCACCTGTGTCCCACCGCACCGCACCCGGCGCGCGCCGCCGTCGGGCCCGCGCCGCCGCCACCGCCCTCACGGCGGTCACCGCCCTCGCGCTCACCGCGTGCGCCGGCCCGAGCGTGGCCGGGGCCGACGGCGCCGGCACCGCGGGCGACGACGCGGCGGCCGAGGCCGTCGACTGGTCCGCCGTCGAGCCCGCGTCCGAGATCACGTGGTGGAGCAACCACCCCGGCACGTCGCAGGAGATCGAGCAGGAGCTCATCGACCGGTTCGAGGAGGAGTCCGGCATCACGGTCAACCTCGTGACCGCGGGCGCCAACTACGACGAGGTGGCCCAGCGCTTCCAGGCCGCCTCGCAGACCGACGAGCTGCCCGACGTCGTCATCGCGTCCGACGTGTGGTGGTTCCGCTACCACCTCAACGACCAGATCCTGCCGCTCGACGACGTGCTCGAGTTCGTCGACGCCGACGCGGACGACTTCCAGCCCGCGCTCTACGCGGACTACGAGTACGACGACCAGCACTGGGCCGTGCCCTACGCGCGCTCGACGCCGCTCTTCTACTACAACAAGGACCTGTGGACGGCGGCCGGCCTGCCCGACCGCGGCCCCGAGACGTGGGCGGAGCTCGAGGAGTGGGACGCGTCGCTCAAGCCGCTCGTCCCGTCGGGCGGCTCGACGCTCGGCCTGTCCACCGGGCCGTCGTGGGGCGCGTGGTGGTTCGAGAACATGATCTGGGGCCAGGGCGGCGCGTACTCCGACGGGTTCGACCTCACGCTCGACTCGGAGGAGTCGGTCGCGGGCGGCCAGTTCCTGCACGATCTCTTCCACGAGAAGGGCGTCGCGACGCTCTCCGCGGACGACGCGATGGTCGACTTCTCGTCGGGTCTCATCGCCTCGACCATCGGCTCGACGGGCTCGCTCAAGGGCGCGCTCGACGCGGCGTCGTTCGAGGTCGGCACGGCGTACCTGCCCGACGGCCCTGACGGCGGCGGCACCCCGACCGGCGGCACCGGGCTCGCCATCCCGGCGTCGAAGTCGCCCGAGCAGCAGCTCGCCGCGGCGATGTTCCTCGCGTTCCTCACGAACACCGAGAACACCGCGTACTTCTCGCAGAACACGGGCTACATGCCGGTGCGCACGTCGGCCGTCGAGTCCGACACCATGAAGGCCATCTACGAGGCGACGCCGCAGTTCCGCACGGCCGTCGACCAGCTCGCCGACAAGGCGCGCCCGCAGGACGACGCGCGCGTCTTCATCCCGGGCGCCGACGCGCTGCTCAACGAGGCGATCGAGCAGATCGTCATCGAGGGCGCCGACCCGGCGGCCGCGTTCGAGTCCGTCGCGCCGCGCATCGAGACGGCGTACAGCGAGAACGTGGAGCCGTACCTGTGACGGCGACCGCCCTCGCGCCCACGGGCGCGGTGCCGGAGCGGGCTGCGCGCCCGCGGGTGATCGCGCACCGCGGCAACAGCTCCGTCGCGCCGCAGAACACGCTCGCCGCGTTCGAGGCGGCGTGGCGGGCCGGTGCGCACAGCATCGAGATCGACGTGCAGCTCACGGCCGACGGCGAGCCCGTCGTCATCCACGACGACACCGTGGACGCGACGACGTCCGGCAGCGGCACGGTCGCACGGCTCGACCGCGCGGCGATCCGGGCGCTCGACGCCGGGTCGTGGTTCTCCCCGGCGTTCGGCGGCCAGCGCGTGCCGACGTTCGCCGAGGTCGTCGACCTCCTCGTGCGGCGGCCGGGCACCGACCTGCTGCTCGAGCTCAAGGGCTCGTGGACGGTCGAGCAGGTGCGGCGCGTCACCGGGCCGATCAGCTTCGCGGGCATCGCCGACCGGGTCGTGGCGCAGAGCTTCTGGCCCGAGACGGTCGCCGCGTTGCGCGAGGCCGACCCGGGCCTGCGCCGCGGGCTGCTCGTCGTGGCGCTCGACGACGACGTGCTCGCGCGGTGCGCGGAGCTCGATGTCGTGACGTGCAACCCGATGGGCGCACTCCTCCTGGAGGACCCCGGCCTGGTGCAGCGCCTGCACGACGCCGGTCTCGAGGTCGCGGTCTGGACGCTCAACGAGCCCGCGCACTGGGCCGCCGCCATCGACCTCGGGGTGGACGCGATCATCACCGACCGTCCCGACCGGCTCGCGGGCTGGCTCGCGGCCCGCGGGGTCTGAGGCCCGGACCGGTCCCACCGGGGTCGCGCGCCGGACGCTCGTCGTCCGGCGCGCGGCCCCGGTCTCGCGTCTCGCTCCGTCCGTCTCCGGGAGGTCAGCGCACGACGATCGTCGTGACGACGTCGGTCACGCTAGGCCGGGGCGGCGTCGACCCGAAGCCGAACCGGACCGGCGGGACGACGTCGCGCAGGCCACCGAGCGAGCCGCCGTCCCACCGCGTCCGCGCGGCGAGGAGCGCGTGGACGTCCGTCGCGCCGTAGTGCTCGGTGCGCCCCGGCCCGGCGCTGCCCCGCGTCCGGACCCCGCGCAGCAGCACGCGCGCGACGGGGTCGGTGAGCACGGTCGCGTGCCGCGACGTCGCGACGCGGCGCGGCACCACGCGCAGCACGTGACCCAGGACGGTGCGCGGCCCGACGGCGAGCCGCGCCTCGAGCGGCCCGGCCACCACGTGCCAGCCCGGCAGACGGCCGCGGCCCGGGCGCGCACGCGCCGCGTGGCCGCCCGCGGCAGCGGGCACGGCGTGGGCCGGCTCGTCCGTGACGACGACCGGCACCAGGACGACCCGGTCGAAGCGGTAGGTCGACGCGACGAGCTCCGCGACGGGGCGCGACGGCGCGAGGAGGAGGCGCTCGCCGTCGGGCCGCTCGACCATGACGTCGGCGAACGCGCCGAACGGCGACGCGTCCCAGCGCCCGACGACGACCCGCGTCCCGGACGCCGTGCCCCAGCCCGCGATGCGGCCGCGGAACCGCAGGACGCTCGACATCCCGGCAGCGTAGGCCGCGCCTGGCGGGCACGCCCCCGTTCGGCGCGCGAGCCGTCGCGCGGGGCGGGACGCTCGGGGGAGGCGGCGACCGCCGTCGGGCAGCAGGAGGTGACCCGTGCCGAAGACGACGCGCGACGGCGACGCGAAGCAGTCCGAGATCCCCAGCACGCTGCAGCGCTCGGACGAGAAGGCGCAGCGCACGTTCGCGAAGGCCTACGACGCCGCGAGGGAGCAGTACGGCTCCGAGGAGCGCGCGCGGCGCGTGGCGTTCGCCGCGCTCAAGCACACGCACGAGAAGATCGGCGACCACTGGGAGCCGAAGGACGAGCCCGGCCCGTCCGACGAGCGCGCCGAGGAGGGCGGGCTCGACGCGAGCGCCGAGACCGCGGGCGGCGTCGACGCGAACGCGACCAAGGAGCACCTGCTCGACGTCGCGCGCCGGCTCGACGTCGACGGCCGCTCGACCATGACCAAGGACGAGCTCGTCGAGGCGATCCAGCGCGCCAACGACCGCGCGACCCGCCGCGCCCGCGGCGACTGACCCGCAGACCCCGCGACCCCACCTCTACCTCGCGTGACCGCGCCTCTACCTCGCCGAGGTAGAGCCGCGGTTCCGCGAGGTAGAGCCCCGGTTCCGCGAGGTAGAGCCGTGTTGGCTCTTCGGGGTCAGGCGGGCCGACGGCGGTGGGGGACCCGCACGCGGTCGAGGTCCTGCGCGACGGTGAGCTCGCCGTCGAACACCTCGCGGGCCTCGCGCCAGAACTCCGTCGGGTCGGGGTACCGCTGGGAGAAGTGCGTGAGGACGAGCGAGCGGACCCCCGCCTCGGCCGCGACCGTCGCGGCCTGCCGGGCCGTGAGGTGGCCCCAGCGCTCGGCCTGCTCGCGGTCGCGGTCGAGGAACGTCGACTCGATGACGAGCAGGTCGACGCCGTCCGCGAGCCGGTGCACGGCGTCGCACAGGCGCGTGTCCATGACGAACGCGAACGACTGGCCGGGCCGGGGGCCGCTCACGTCGTCGAGGGTCACGGTCCGGCCGTCGGGCGTCGTGACGCGGCCCGCGCGCTGCAGCTCGCCCACGACCGGCCCCGCGAGCCCGTGACGGGCGAGGAGCGCGGGGTCGAGCGACCGGCCGTCGGGCTCGTCGAGGCGGTAGCCCACGGCCTCGATCGTGTGGTCGAGGCGCTCGGCGCGGAGCGTGAAGCCCGGGTCGGGGCGGCCGGGGACGGGCGGGAGCACGCCGTCCGTCGTGACCGGCTGGAGCGCCAGGTGGCCGCGGCGGTAGTGGGCGCTCGCGTCGAGCAGGTGGTTCACCCACCGCTGGCCCGACGCCGGGTAGGTCACCCCGATCGTGTGCCGCACCCCGTCGCCGCTGATGCGCTGGGAGACGCCCGCGAGCCCGAGGCTGTGGTCGCCGTGCAGGTGCGTGATCGCGATGCGGGTGAGGTCGGTCGCCGACACCCCGGCGAACGTCATCTGCCGCTGGGTGCCCTCGCCGGGGTCGAAGAGGATCGCCTCGTCGTCCCAGAGCAGGACGTACCCGTTGTGGTTGCGCGTGCGGGTCGGGACCATGCTGGCCGTCCCCAGGACGACGAGCTCGCGGCGGGACATGCGCCCAGCGTGCCACGCCGCGCTCGCTGCCGGGCTCGTAGGGTGGCAGGAGACCCCGCACCCGAGAACCGGAGAACCATGCGCCTGCTCCTCGTCCGTCACGGACAGACCCCGTCCAACGTCGCCGGCCTGCTCGACACCGCCCTGCCCGGGCCGGGCCTCACCGCCCTCGGGGCGCGCCAGGCGGCGGCGATCCCGGACGCGCTCTCGGGCCGCGTGGTCGACGGCGTCGCGGTGTCCACGCTCGTGCGCACGCACCTCACGGCGGCGCCGCTCGTCGAGCACCACGGTCTGGAGCCGCTCGAGCTGGACGGCCTGCGCGAGGTCGACGCGGGCGACCTGGAGATGTCCGCCGACCACGAGGACCACGCCCTCTACCTCGAGACGGTCTTCGCGTGGGGCCGGGGCGAGCCCGACCGGCGGGTGCCCGGCGGCCCCGACGGCACCGAGTTCCTCGACCGGTACGACGACGCCCTCGCCGCCGTCGCGCGGACCGGGTGGGAGACCGCCGTCGTCGTGTCGCACGGTGCGGCGATCCGCGCGTGGGCGTGCGCGCGCGCCGCGGGCGTCGACGTCGACCGGCTCGCGTGGACCCCGCTCGCGAACACCGGGCTCGTCGAGGTCGAGGGGGACCCCGCGTCGGGCTGGCGGTTCGTCGGGCTGAGCGACGGGCCGCTGGGCGGCGCGTTCCTCGACGACCTCGTCGCGGAGGACCCGACGGGCGAGTCCGTCGACGAGGAGGAGCGCCGCGCCGCGGCGGACGACTGACCCCTACCACCCGGTCGGAATGACGCGATGATTCGATCATTGCGTCATTCCGACGCATCGCACGGATCTGGCGGTCGTCACGTTCGTGACATACGCTCGACGGATGGCCGACGCACCGCTGCCCGCGCCGAACGAGCGCGCGCTGGAGTCCGACATCGTCACGGACCTGCGCGAGCAGATGACGTACGGGTCGTACCTGCACCTCGACACGCTGCTCGCCGCGCAGGAGCCGGTGAGCGACCCGGAGCACCACGACGAGATGCTGTTCATCGTGCAGCACCAGACGACGGAGCTCTGGCTCAAGCTCGTGCTGCACGAGCTCCTGTCCGCACGCGACCTGCTCGCCGCCGACGAGCTGGGCGCCGCGCTCAAGCGCGTCGCGCGCGTCAAGCACGTGCAGCGCACGCTCACCGAGCAGTGGTCCGTGCTCGCGACCCTCACGCCGAGCGAGTACGCGCAGTTCCGCGGGTTCCTCGGGCACGCGTCGGGCTTCCAGTCGTGGCAGTACCGCGCGGTCGAGTTCCTGCTGGGTAACAAGAACGCGCGCATGCTCGACGTGTTCGACGCCGAGCCGGACGCGCGCGCGGAGCTCGCCCGCCTGCTCGCCGAGCCGAGCGTCTACGACGAGTTCCTGCGGCACCTCGCGCGGCACGGGCACGACGTCCCGCAGCGCGTCCTGGACCGCGACGTCACCGTCGCGCACACGCTCGACGACGACCTCGTCGAGGTCTTCCGGCGCATCTACGACGACCCGGAGACGTACTGGTCCGCGTACGAGACGTGCGAGGAGCTCGTCGACCTCGAGGACAACTTCCAGCTCTGGCGGTTCCGCCACATGAAGACGGTGCTGCGCATCATCGGCACCAAGCGCGGCACGGGCGGGTCGAGCGGCGTCGGCTTCCTCCAGCGCGCCCTCGACCTCACGTTCTTCCCCGAGCTGTTCGCCGTCCGCACCGAGATCGGGCGGTCGTGAGCCTCGGCCGGGCGGGCGACGGCGGCACCTGGCTGCCGCCGCTCGCGGACGCGCACGTGCACCTCGGTCTCGTCGACCCGGTCGCGGCGCGCCGCGGCGGGATCGCCGTCGTGCACGACCTCGGGTGGGTGCCCGACGTCGCGCGCACCTGGCCCGGGCGGCCCGGCTTCCCGGCGGTCGCGTTCGCGGGCGCGTTCCTCACCGCCCCCGGCGGCTACCCGTCGGACCGGTCGTGGGCGCCCGCCGGGTCCGTCGAGGAGGTCGGCTCGCCCGAGGCGGCCGTCGCCGCCGTCGATCGCCAGGTCGCCGCGGGGGCCTCGTTCGTCAAGGTCGCCCTGCACTCCGGCGCCGGCCCGGTGCCCGACGACGTCACCCTCGCCGCGCTCGTCGGCCACGCCCACGCGCGGGGCCGGGACGTCGTCGCGCACGTGGAGGGGCGCGGCATGGCGGCGCGCGCGTTCGAGGCGGGCGTCGACCGGCTGGCGCACGCCCCGTTCAGCGAGCGCCTGCCCGAGAACCTCCTGGCGGCGATGGCCACGCCCCGCCCCGCCGAGCACGACCTTCCACGCGGTCGAGCACGGGGTGACGGGCGAGATGAGCCGGATGGCGACCGTCACCCCGTGCTCGGCGGGGCGGGTAGTGGCCGGGTGCGTCAGGTGAGCCGGGTGAGCTGGGTGAGCACGCTCGACGTGCACGGGTGGGGGAGCCCGACGGCCGAGCAGGACGTCGCGATCGACAACGTGCGGCGGTTCGTCGCGCTCGGGGGGACCGTCGTCTACGGCACCGACCTCGGCAACGGCCCGCTCCCGCCCGGTGTGAACGCCCGTGAGCTGCGGGCGCTCGCGGAGGCCGGACTCGACGCGCACGCGCTCCTCGGCGCGATCGCGCACGACGGCGCCGTACCCGACACCGACGGCGCCGCGACCTGGGTCCCCGGCGACCCGCCCGACCTCGACGACCCCGACGACGTGGCCGCGTGGTTCGCGCGCGCCGTCGTCGTGGCGCGACCCGAGCCCCACGGTGCGCCGCGCGCACCCCGCACCCCGGAGGACCGGCGATGACCCACACGACCGACGCCACGACCACCGACCACGCCGCGCGGTCGGCCGCGCTCGACGCGGCGGACCCGCTCGCGCGGTTCCGCGACGCGTTCGTCGCCTCCGACGAGGTGACCGCCTACCTCGACGGGAACTCGCTCGGCCGACCGACGCGCGCGTCGGCGGAACGGCTCGCGCGGTTCGCGACCGACGTCTGGGGAGCGCGGCTCATCCGCGGCTGGGACGAGGAGTGGTACGAGCTGCCGCTGACGCTGGGCGACCGGATCGGCGCGGTGACGCTCGGCGCGGCGGCGGGCCAGACGTTCGTCGGGGACTCGACGACCGTGATCCTCTACAAGCTCGTGCGCGCCGCGCTCTCGGCGCCGCAGGTCGCGGGCCGCGACGAGATCGTGCTCGACGCCGGGAACTTCCCGACGGACCGGTACGTGCTGGAGGGCGTCGCGCGCGAGCACGGCGCGACGCTGCGGTGGATCACGCCCGACCACGACGGCGGCGTGACCCCGGAGCAGGTGGCGGAGGTTCTCTGCGACCGCACCGCGCTCGTGCTGCTCAGCCACGTCGCGTACCGGTCGGGGTACGTGAGCGACGCCGCCGCGATCACGACGCTCGCGCACGACGCCGGGGCGCTCGTCCTGTGGGACCTGTGCCACTCCGCGGGCGCGGTCCCGGTCGAGCTCGACGCGTGGGGCGTCGACCTCGCGGCGGGCTGCACGTACAAGTACCTCAACGGGGGTCCCGGCGCGCCCGCGTTCGGCTACGTGCGCGCTGACCTCCAGGGCGCGCTCACGCAGCCGATCCAGGGCTGGATGGGGAGCGCGGCGCCGTTCGAGATGGGTCCGGCGTACGCGCCGCACGACGGCGTCCGGCGCTTCCTCTCGGGGACGCCCACGATCGTCGGGATGCTCGCGATGCAGGACATGCTCGACCTCGTCGACGCGGCCGGGATGGCGGCGGTCCGCGCCAAGTCCGTCGCGCTCACCGAGCACGCGACCGCTCTCGTGGACGACCTGCTGCTCCCGCTCGGCGTCCGGTACGCGTCGCCGCGCGACCCCGAGCGCCGGGGGAGCCACGTGACCGTCGACCACGACGCGTTCGAGGCCACGCTCCCGCTGCTCTGGGAGCGCGGCGTGATCCCCGACTTCCGCCGCCCGAACGGACTGCGCCTCGGCCTGTCCCCGCTCTCGACGAGCTTCGACGAGGTGCGCGTCGGCGTCGAGGCGGTGCGCGACGCCCTGGCCGAGGTCCTCGGCGGCCGGCCGAGCGGGCCGACGGTGCCGGGCGGGGCCGGGCCCGCGTGATCCTCGACGACCTCGACTCCCGGCCCGGGAGCACGACGTCGTTGCTGCGCACCGTCGTCGGGCTGTACGTCCGGGACCTGGGCGGTGCGGTCGCGGTGGCGGACCTGGTCGACCTGCTCGGCGCGCTCGGCGTGCCGCCCGCGGGGGCGCGCAGCGCGGTCTCGCGCGTCAAGGCCAAGGGCCTGCTCGTGCCCGAGACGCTCGACGGCGGCCGCGCCGGGTACCGGCTCGCGCCCGACGCTGGGCCGATGCTCGCGCGCGGCGACCGGCGCATCTTCGGGTACCGGCAGCAGGGCGACGACGACCCGTGGTGCCTCGTGTCGTACTCGTTGCCGGAGGAACGGCGCGACGCGCGGCACCAGCTGCGCCGGCACCTCGCGTGGATCGGTGCGGGGAGCGTCGCGGACGGGCTGTGGATCACGCCCGGTCACCTCGTGGACGAGGTCGAGGAGATCCTCGTGGCGCTGGAGGTCCGGGACGCCGCGACGGTGTTCCTCGCGGGGGCGCCGCGCGTCGCGGGGTCGTTCGCGGACGCGGCGGCGCGCTGGTGGGACCTCGACCGGGTCGCGGCGCTGCACCGCACCTTCCTCGCCCGGCACGACGACGCGGGGGCCGACGGCGCCCCGTCCGCTCGAGCGGACGAGCCGCGCGACGCGTTCGCGCGGTGGGTGCGGGCCGTGGACGACTGGCGGCCGATCCCGTACGCCGACCCCGGGCTGCCGTCGGTCGCGCTGCCCGCCGACTGGCCCGGGACGGCGAGCGTCGCGCTCTTCGGCCGGCTCGGGCACGGGCTCGCGGACGCCGCGTCGCACCACGTCCGGGTCGTCGTCGGGCACCGAGGGGAGCACAGTGAGGGGATGAGCGACGTGACGCACGACCTTCCGGCCGCGGTGCGGACCCTCGTCGAGGCGACGAACGCAGGCGACACCGCCCGGTTCCCGACCGCGTTCACCGAGGACGCCGTCCTCGACGACTGGGGCCGCCGCTTCCGCGGCCGCACCGAGCTCGCGAGCTGGGACCGGACGGACAACATCGGCAAGCGCTCGCACTTCGAGGTCTCCGGGCTGCGGCCGGGGGCGACACCCGACGAGGTGCTGCTCGACCTCACGGTCTCGGGGGACGGGTACAACGGGCCGGGCACGTTCACCGTCCGCCTGCGCGACGGGCTGATCGCGAGCCTCGTCATCTCCTGACCTGGGGCCGCGCGCACGCGCAGCCTCTCGCGGATGGTCGGCAGCCCGACATGACCGACAGGTCCGGCCGCTCGTGCGCACGGTGAGGTGGGGTCGATCACACCGGAGCGACTTCACCCGCCACGCGTTCTGGACGCCCGTCCAGTCCGGCCTACGGTGAGAGGGACGGGCCGGTCCCGGTCCGTCGGGACCGACCCCTACCCCACCCGATGGAGCTGTCCGCTCGATGCTGCCCTCACGTCTGTTGCCGCAGTCAACCACTCGTTCCGGCCGACGCCGCACCGCTGCCGCAGCCGTCGTCGCGCTGGCCGGCGCCGCGCTCGTGCTGCCCGCGTCGGGCGCCGTCGCCGCCGACGCACCGGTGAACCCGTTCGACCTGGCCGGGGGGTTCAGCGTCTACGCCCGCGAGGACGCCCACCTCGGCAACCACGAGACGGAGGGCTCGGTCGCGGTCGGCGGCGAGCTGTCCGTCCGTGCCGACGGGGGCATGTACGCGATCCTCCACCAGGCGGCCGGGACTGCCGACTACACGATCCCCACCGTCGACGGCGACCCCACCCGTCTCCTCGTGGGCGGCTACGCACCGACGTCGGGGACGGTCCAGATCACGAACGGCGGTGCGCCCGCGGACCGGGGTGCAGCGCTCCAGGGCTACCTCAAGGTCGTGGGTGACGACCCGGCGTTCGGCACGTACCAGCGCGCCGACTGGGTGCGGTACCGCACGTCGCTCGACGACTCGCCCGCCGTCGACGCCACGAACCAGAAGTGGCCCGACGGCGCCGCGACGGTGGCGACGGAGCGCGGCTCCGTGGCGGCGTACGTCGAGACGGTTGCCACGGGGGCCGCCGAGGTCCGCCGGTGCCTCGCCGACCTCGTGCCGAGCGGCGCAGCGCACGTGCTCTCCGTGACGGAGGACGTCGGCGACCGCGTCGTCCTCTCGGCGCTCGAGGCCGGGCGGCCGAACGTCGTCGACTACGCGGCGATCGCGGACGCGTACACCGTGCAGTTCGCCGACGGCGTGCTCCCGTCGGCCGACGCCCCGCTCATCGTCTCCGTCCCCGCCGGGACGACCGACCTGCAGGGCTCCGTGTTCGGCGAGGCAGGCAAGGCGGCCTCGTTCGTGATGTGGGACTTGTCGCGGCTCGACGGCCCGGTCACGCTCGGCGCCGGCGGGACGCGGCTGGACGGGTCGGTGTACGCGCCGACCGCCGACCTCACGGTCGAGGCGTCCCCGCTCGACGGGCAGGTCGTGGCGCGGGACCTCACCCTGCTCGGCGGGGAGGCGCACGCCTACCTGTTCGCCGGGTCGATCCCGTGCGGCACCGTGCCCGCCGAGAGCGGCAGCCTCACGGTGACCAAGCGTGTGCTGGGCGACGCCGCCCCGGTCGTCCCCGCGGGCACCGCGTTCACCGTCGCGTACTCCGTCGACGGGTCGGCGGGCGAGCTCACGCTCCCCGTGGACGGTACGGCGACCCTCGACGACCTCCCGCTCGGCGCCGAGGTGGTGCTGGGCGAGCCCGACTTCCCCACGGTCGAGGGTGTGGAGTGGGGAGCGCCGACGTGGCAGGTCGACGGTGGCACGGTCGAGCCGGGCGACGACGGCACGGTGCGGGTGGAGGTCGCCGCGGCCGCGGACGTCGCCGTGACGCTGACCAACACCGCCGACCGGCCGCTCGAGCCCACGCCCGCGCCGACTCCGACGACTCCGACGACCCCGACCGACCCCACGGACCCGACCGTGCCCACGACGCCCGACGTGCCGGGCGCGCCCGACGCGCCGGGAGCACCGGTCGACGGTGGCACGGGTGGTCTCGCGACGACCGGCGTGCAGGCCGCCGGTGTCGCGATCGCCGCGCTCCTGCTCGTCGCGCTCGGCACGGGCGTCCTCGTCCTCCGGCGGCGCCGGGGCGCCTGAGCCGCCTTCCCCTCGTCGCAGGCCTCGACGCCGCGTCCCTTCCGGGGGCGCGGCGTCGTGCGTCTCCCGGGCCGGGCGGAGGACGGCCATCTGGCCGCCGCCGCGCGTTCACCGCGACGACGCGTGGGAGCCATCCCCGCTCCCTACTGTGACAGCGCTTCCCACCACGGGTCCGACGCCGCCACGGTGGTCCGACGGTCGTCGCCGCGCGGACCCCTGACCTGCGAAGGAATCCATGAACCCGCACGCCTCCCGGCTGCCCGGCGCGCTCGCGCGCGCGGCGGCGTCGGCGCTCGCCGTCTCGCTCGTCGGCACGGCGCTCGTCGCCGCGACCGCGACCTCGACGGCCGCCGCCGACGAGTCCCTGCTCTCGACGTCCGGCACGACCTGGCGCTACCTCGACGACAGCACGAACCCGGCGGGATCCGCCGCGGACCAGCGCGTGTGGACGACCACCGCCTTCGACGACTCCGCGTGGAAGTCCGCGACGGGCGCGTTCGGCGCGAAGCGCGGCGCAGCGACGGGGATCGGCGCCGCCTTCCCGATCACGACGCTCCTCACCCAGTACGTCGAGGGCACGACGACGGACGTCCCCACGTTCTTCTTCCGCACCGACGTGGAGCTCACCGCGGCCGACCTCGACGGCGTCCCGGCGTTCGAGGGCGAGATCGTCTACGACGACGCCGCGATCGTCTACGTGAACGGCGAGGAGGTCGTGCGCCTCGGCGACGACGACCGGAAGATCACCGAGAACCTCCAGTACCACGGCAACGGCCGCACGGACCCGGTGACGGGCACGTTCGTCGTCCCGGCCGACGCGTTCGAGCCCGGCGAGAACACGATCTCCGTCGCGCTCTACCAGGACGCGCCGACGAGCTCGGACATCTACCTCGACGTCCGCTCGCTCGTCCCGACGCACGGCGAGGTCCGCGACGTCGCCCTCAACGTCGGCGCGGACGAGACGCAGGCCAACGTCGCGTGGTTCTCGACGCTGCCCGGCGCCGGCGAGGTGCAGTGGGCCCGAGCCGACGAGACGGGCGGCGAGGTCGACTGGCGGACGGCCGCGACGTCGTCGTCCCGGAGCGGCGCGGCTGCGGACGGCGCGACGTACCACCACGCCACGCTCACCGGGCTCGTGGAGGACACGGCGTACGTGTACCGCGTGGGCAGCGCGGCGACCGGCTGGTCCGCGCCGTCGACCTTCACGACGGGCACGTTCGGGGACGAGTTCTCCGCGCTGTTCGTCGGCGACGCCCAGGTCGGGGCGAGCGGCAACGCCGCGAACGACGCGGCGCGCTGGGCCGCCAACCTCGACACCATGACCGAGCGGCACCCGGACACCGCGTTCCTCATCTCCGCGGGCGACCAGGTGGAGAACGCGGGCAGCAGCCAGCAGTACGCGGGCTTCCTCGCGCCGCGCCAGATGCGCGAGCTGCGCTTCGCCGTCCAGGACGGCAACCACGACACCGCGTCGGCGCTCTACGACCAGCACTTCGCGATGCCGAACCTCTCGACCGAGCAGCGCCGCGACTACTGGTACGCGTACAACAACGTGCTCGTCGTCGCGATCGACTCGAACGACTCGTCCACGACGCAGATCGCCGGCCACGAGGCGTTCCTGCGCGACGTGGTCGGCACGCACGGCGACGCGTACGACTGGGTCGTCGTGACGTTCCACCACTCGCTCTACAGCCAGGCGTTCCACTCGCGCGACACCGACGTGGTGCGCCTGCGCGAGGCCCTGTCGCCCGTCTTCAGCGACCTGGGCGTCGACCTCGTCCTCGCGGGCCACGACCACATCTACACGCGCTCGTACCTCATGGAGGGCGCGACGCCGGTCGTCCCGGCCGCGGCGCCGGCCGAGGGCGACGTCCTCACCCCGGACGACGGCCAGGTCCTCTACCTGACGGGCAACTCGTCGTCGGGCTCGAAGTTCTACGACTTCGACGGCGCCAAGCCGTGGACGGCGCGCTGGGAGCAGTCGCGCGAGGCCAGCTACTCCGACCTCGACGTCACGCCCACGTCGCTCACCGTCACCACCTACGCGACCGGGTCGCAGCGCGTCGTCGACCGGGTGACGCTCCAGCGCGAGGACGAGGCGGGCCCCGCGCTCGCCGTCGAGACCAGCGCCCGCTGCCTCGCGGGCACGGCGTACGTCGCGGTCCGCGCGACGAACACCGGTGACATCCCGGCCGACGTCACCCTCGCGACGCCGTTCGGCACGCGCACGGTCGCGGCGGTCGCGCCCGGCAAGGCCGCGTACCAGTCGTTCTCGACGCGGGCGGTCGCGGCCGACGCCGGGTCCGTCACCGTCACGGGCACCCTGCCCGACGGCGGCGCCTCCTCCGCCCAGGACGTCGCCTTCCCGGCGGTCTCCTGCGGCTGAGGCCGCTCGTCCTTCCGGTGGCGCGAACGCGCTGCCGGCTCAGGCGGGGTCGTCGAGCGGCTGCACGACGACCCCGCCGAACCGCGCCTCCTGCGCGCGGAGCGCGACGCCGTCGATCCAGACCCGCCCCGCGAGCACGTCGGCCGACGCGGGCGATCCGTCCGGGCGCTGCGCGGTGTACCCGCCCGTGATGGTCGCGTTCGCCAGCACGACGGGACGACCCTCCTCGTCGGTGACGTCCTGCGCGCACCACCCGCACACGTGCCGCGGGTAGCGCGGGTTCTCGCGGAGCAGCGTCCCGCACAGCGGGCAGTGCTGCACGGGGCGCGCGTCGCCGTCGGGCAGGACGAGCGCCTCGGAGCGCACGAGGCCGTCCTGGGCGGTGCGGCGCGCCAGCGCCGTGAGCACGCGGCGGTCGATCCCGGGCCAGCCGTGGACGGCGGTCGCCCACTCGTCGGGCACCGCGCGGGCGCCGTACCGCGCGCCGAGCAGGCTCCCGGCGATCGCCGCGACGGTGTCGGTGTCGCCGCCGACGGCGACCGCGGCCTGGAGCGCCGCCGCCAGGTGGTCCCGGCCCGCGAACCGCGAGCGCTCGGGCGGGGACGTCGTCGCGATCGCGCGCCACGCCGCCTGGAGCGCGGTCACCGTGAAACCGTTCTGCCGGAGGTCGGCCTCGGGCCGGGCGGACTCCGCGTCCGCGATCCGCGCCGACCAGCGCGCCGCGGACTCCGGGTCGAGCAGGTCGAGACCGGCCCGCACGTCGAGCCGCTGCTCCGTCACCGCGACGCGTACCGCCTCGGACCACAGCACGCACGACTCGGCGGCGAGCGGGTCGGTGTGCGTGAGCGACGCGACGGCGCGCGCCGCGCGGGCGGTCGCGTCCCGGTCGCCGAGCGCGACGAGACCGACGACGCCCGTCCGCATCAGCGCGCCGTTCCCCGCCGTGCGGCCGGTCGCCGCGTGCAGCGCCGCGGACGCCTCGCGCAGCCGTGCGGCGGCGGGACCCCGGCGGGCGGCGGCGTCGCGCAGGACCGCGGCCGTCTGCGTCCCGACGTCGGACGCGCCCCCGGTGCGCCACGCCTCGAACGCGGCGGCGACGTCGTCGAGCGGCGTCGCCCCGAACGCGTCGGGCACGGGGGAGAGGACGTCGTGCGCCGCCGTCACGCGCGCGACGCACACCGACATCTGCGTGTCGTCGCTCCACTCGCCCGGCGCGTACGGTCCGAGCCCGCCCCCGCGCATGACCGCGACCTCGTCCCGGTGCCCGGGCCCGGGCGGCTGCGCGAACTCGTACGGCACACCGAGCGCGTCGCCCGCCGCCTGCGCGAGCAGCACGCCCGACGCGCGGTCGAGCAGGCCGTGGTCGAGCGGGTCGAGGGGTGCCGGGCGGGGAACGGGCGTCGTCGTCACGTCGCGATCGTGCCACGATGACCGCATGACGACGCCCGACGACCTCGCCGCCCTCGTCGCCTCCGTCGAGGCGGACGAGCGCGACCTCGTGCTCCGCACGTTCACGCACGACGACGCGTGGCGGCTCGGCTGCCTCCTCGTCGAACTCGCCGACGAGCGCGACCTGCCCGTGACGATCGACGTCCGCAAGGGGCCGCAGCAGGTGTTCCACGCCGCACGCGCGGGCACGACACCCGACAACGACACCTGGGTCGAGCGCAAGGTGCGGGTCGTCGAGCGGTTCGGGGCGTCGTCGTACCTCGTGGGCCTGCGGGCCCGGGCGACGGGGACGTCGTTCAACGAGAAGCACGACCTCCCGCTCCAGGAGTACGCCGCGCACGGCGGCGCGTTCCCCGTCCGCGTGGAGGGCGTCGGGATCGTCGGCGTCGTCACCGTGTCCGGGCTCGCCCAGGGTGACGACCACGCGCTCGTCACCGAGGCCCTGCGGTCGTTCCTCGGCCGCGCGGGCGCGGCCGAGGGCTGACCACCTACTCGCAGGCCACGCCGTCGCCGTCGCGGTCGAGCTTGGGGGCGTAGCCCGGCTCGCCGCGGAGCAGCGGGGCCGCGCCGGCGGCCCGCACCGCGTCGCAGTTCTGGTAGTACGTCGACGTGCTGCCCCCGGTGTCCGCGACCCCGGCCGGGGCGCTGGGCCGGGACTGCTGGGTCGAGCGGGCCGCGGCGGCGGCCGCCTCCGCCTGGGCGACGGCCGCCTCGCGGCCCTCGACGTCGGACACCCGGGTCGCCAGGTCGGCCTCGACGGTCGCGACCGCACCCTCGCGCGCCGCGACGTCGGCCTCCGACGACTGGAGCGCCGTCGCCCGCTCGTCCAGCTCGGTCTGGGCCGCCTGCGCGGCGGCCGTCTGCTCCTCAAGCGCGGTCCGCTCGGCGTCCAGCTCGGCGCGCTCGCCCTCGACCTCGTCCTGCTCGTCGGCCGCCTGCGCGACGAGGGTCCTCGCCTCGTCCAGCGCCCGGCCGGAGCTGCCCTGCCCGACCAGGAGCCCGACGACGAACAGGGCGACGCCCGCCGCGGTCAGCAGGGCTGCCCGGCGCCCGCGTCGAGGCCGCGTGGCCCCGGCCGGCGGCGCGGCGGTCTCGTCGACCCAGAACGTCCATCCCTCCGGCGCGGACGGCCAGGCAGGGTCCGGGGCCCAGCCCGGCTCGGGGCGCCAGTCTCCGGGGGCCACGGGCCAGCCGGGAGGGGCGTTGAATCTCAGGGCGATGCGTCGTCCTCGTCTCGCGGTCACCGCGTCGACGTCGACGGGCACGACCGAAGCCCCGGGGGGCGTGACGTGAACGCTAACGTGGTGTCAGCCGCCTCGGGGAGGGCCTGACGGGGTGAAAGGGACGTCAGTCCCAGCGGATCGGGACGTCCTCGAACGTCGGCCACGTCGGGACGACGTTCACGTACAGCGACTCGAGCGACGCGTCGAGCGGGCGCGGCAGGTACACCTCGTAGCCCACCGTGCGTCCGACGCTCGTCCGCGCGAACAGCGGCTCGGTCTCGAGCTCGCGTGCCCCGCTGCCGCGGACCGGTGCGTACGAGACCAGCGCGCGGGGGTCGACGGCCGACGTGTGCAGCTCTCCTGCACCCGTCATGGCGTACACGCTGATGCGTTCCTCGTCACCGTCCACAGGGCCGAGCGGCGTGAGCTGGAGGCGCAGGCGCATGAGAGATCCGCGGACCACGATCGGCTCGATGCCGACGCGGACCTCCTCCTGGCGGCCGTCCTCGTTCGGGACGACGACCGTCTTCTCGACGACGGGCTCGGTGTCCGTCACGGGCTCCACGCGCGGGCGGTCGCCCGGCACGAGCTCCGCGGTGACGGGATCGAGCTCGTGCTCCTCGACCTCGAGGCCGCGCTCGCCCGGGGTCGTCCCGGAGTAGCGGAGCTCGACACGGCGGTTCTGGGCACGGTCGTCCGCGACGTCGTCACCGCCCTCCTCGACCTTGAGGCGCGTCTCCCCGTACCCCTGCGCCTCGAACGTGACGTCGGGTCGTACCGTCGCGGCAGCGTCGACGACGGCCTGCGCGCGCCGCTGCGAGAGGTCCATGTTGTCCGCCTCCTCGCCCACCGAGTCGGTGTGCCCGGCGACGCTCGCCGTCACACCGTCGGGCAGCTCGGCGGCGATCTCCTGCACGCGCTCGACGGCGGCCTGGGAGAGCTCGGCCGAGCCGACGTCGAACAGGACGTCGGTCTCGAGCGTGACGACCACCTCGTCCGCCTCGACCTCGACGTACTCGAGCGACGTGACGGCACCGGCGAGCTCGAACGTCGTCGCGACCCCCGGGTCGAACCGGGTCGTCGCACGGTCGAGGTCCTCCCGGGCGGGCGCGCCGCCGAGGTCGTCGAGGGTGAGCGGGTCGACGCCCGGGTCGAAGCCCTGCTCGTCCTCGCTCGCCGCGGCCGGGGTGCCGGACAGCGGACCCAGCACGAGCGCGACCGCCAGGGCACCGGCCGCCGTCGCGTGACGGCGCCTCACTCCTCGCTCTCCCAGGTCACGGGCACGTCCTCGAAGGCGGGCCAGGCGTCGTGGAGACGGACGTCCACGGTGCGGGGCTCTCCCTCCGGGCGGGGGAACCATGCCTGGTAGAGCAGCGGCCTGCCGTTGACGGTGTCCGCGGTGACGGGGTCCGTCGAGAGCTTCTGCCCGGACGCGGAGACGACGTCGTACTGCGTCAGCGCACCGACGTCGACGATCCGCGGGTTGTGGTCCTTGCCGAGCATGTCGTACACCGAGTACGTCTCGGCGGAGTCGTCGCCCGCGAAGTGCGGGGTCATGAGGACGCGGAGCTCCACCGTCGAGCCGTCCGCGACGAGGGACACGAGGCCGAGCGTGACCTCGTCCTCCGCCGACCCCGGGACCGGCAGGCGCGTCTCGAGGATCGGCTCGTACTCGGCGGCACCCACCACGACAGGAGTCGGCCCGTCCTCGGCCTCTCCCGTGCACGCACCCAGGCTGAGGGCGGCGGTGAGGCCGAGGGCGCCGACGAGGGCGCGGCGTCGCAGCGTCGACCACCGCGTGCGAGGCAGGGTCGAGCGCGGTCTCCGGAGGCTCGTCATGGCACGGAGGTTAGCCGAACACGCGGCTCCCGTCGGCCACCGGACAGGGGGAGAGGTCCCCATCCGGAGGTCGGACGGGGCCGGCACCACGAGGGTGCCGGCCCCGCCGTCCGACCGCGCAGGGGCGTGCGCGGCCGGGTAGGAGGGCCGGCGCGACGCCGGGCGTCGCGCCGGCGGTGCGGCGTCAGGCCGCGCGGGTGACCTCGATGCGCTGAGGAGCGCGGCCGGCGAACACGCCGGCGACAGTCACGGTGAGCACGCCCGCGTCGTAGGACGCGCGGACGGCGTCGGCCTCCGCCGTCTTCGGCAGGGTGACGGTGCGGCGGAACTCGCCGAACCGGACCTCGCGGACGCGGCGCGCGGCCGGGGCGACCTCGGCCGCCTCGTCGGTGCTCGTCGCGGGCTGCTCGCCCTCGGCCTGCTCGGCGTCGTCGGCCGCCTCGTCCGCCGGGGCCTCGACGACGCGCTGGTCACGACGCTCGCCGCGGACGACGAGCCGGCGACCCTCGAGCTCGACGGTGACGTCGCGCTCCGGGTCGACGCCCGGCAGGTCGAAGCGGGCGACGAGGTCGTCACCCTCGCGGTACACGTCCGCGGCGGGCGCGAAGCCCGTCGGGGCGACGCCCGCGCCGGACGGGCGCGTCCAGAGCTGGCGCACGAGCCGCTCGGTGGGGAGCGGACGGAACGGCGCCACGGTGTAGGTGCTGATCATGGTGGTCCTCCAGGTCGGTCGTGCCACGGGGGCCGTGGCGTCTGACCTGTGCAACCTTGAGCGTGCCCCGCTCAGTCCCGAGTTCGCGCACGACGAACGGGCTCAGCCGCGGCGCGCCGTCCGGCGGGCCTTGCGCGCGGACGCGGCGCGCTCCTCGGCGGCGTCCAGCCGCTCGTCGACCGCGTCGAGAGCCTCCCGCGCGGCGGACTCCGCGTCCCGCGCGTCGCTCAGGCGGGCGCGCAGCGCCTCGCGCTCGTCGGCGAGCCGTGCGAGCTCGTCCTCGACGCGCGCGAGCTCGTCCTCCACCTGCCCGACGGCGTCCCCCGCCTCGCGCGCGCGGGCGTCGGCGTCGTCGCGCTCGGCCTCCAGCCGGTCGACCTCGGCCGCGCTCTCCTCGACCTCGCGCTCGGCCGCGGCCTCGGCGTCCTCCTCGGCGCCGGCCGGGGGCTCCTCGTCGCCGTCGGTCGTCCCGCCGCTGTCCGCGTGCGCGCCCGTGCGCGCGCGCAGCTCGACGACGTCGGCCGGCTCGCCGCCCTCGTCGACGATCCCGAACCCGACGTGCTGGAGCGCCTGCGACAACCGGCCCGCCCGGACGAGCGCGCCCGCGTCCGGGTCCATGACCGCTGCCGTGAGGGTCTCCGCGAGCCGGTCGACCGCCGTCCCGGACACCGCCCGGCCCGCGATCTCGCCCGCGTCGCGGACCTCCCCGACGACGCGCTCCACCCGCTCGCGCCGCAGCCGGTCGAGCGTGCGCAGGCGGGTGCGGTCGCGGTCGGCCGTCGCGTCGCGCAGCTCGTCCCCGAGGCTCACGAGCGCGGCGACGTCGTCCGGCCGCTCGCGCGCCACCTGGTTCACGACCCACGCCGCCACCGTCGGCTTCGTGAGCCGGCCGACGCGCTCCGCACCGACCGCGTCGCCCGACGCCTTGATCCGCTTCGCGGCGGCCGTGCGCGCCACGACGAACTGCTCGAGCGGCAGCGCGAAGAGGTCGTCGACGAGCGCGTCGACGTCGACCGCGTCCTGGCCGGCCTCCTCGGTCGCGGCGCTCGTCGTCCTGCGCGTGCTCATGACGCCCAGCGTCGCACCCCGGGCTCGGGCGTGCGCCCGCTCGCGCCCTCGTGCGCGGCGAGCAGGCGCGCGAACGCCGCCTCGGTGACGACCGGGACGCCGTAGCGGCGCGCGGTGCGCGCCTTCGTCGAGAGGGAGTCGGGGTCGGCGGCGACGAGGAGCCGCGTGCGGCGTGTGACGTAGGGCCAGGGGGAGAGGCCCGCGGCGCGGACGTCGCGCTCCCAGGCCTCGCGCGTCCGCGACATGGAGCCGGTGAGCACGACCTCGTCGCCAGCGTCGAGCACGAACGCGGGCCGGGTCGGGACCGTGGCGCCCAGGACGGCGGCGCCCGGTGCTGCGGCACCCGGGGCCCCGACGTCCGCGACCGCGTCGACCAGGCGCGTCCCGAGCGCCGCCTCGACCGCTCCCGCGACGTCGTCGGCGTCGAGGCCGAGCTGTCCGGCGACCTCGTGCAGCGCCGGGTCGTCGCGCAGCGCCGCGCCGTCGTCCCGGTCGCCCGCGGCGGTCGTCCCGTCGAGCGCGTCGAGCTCGGCCCGGGCGAGCGCGGCCAGGTAGTCGCGGTGCAGGGTCTCGACCGTCGCGCGGTCGAGCCCGGCGTGCCGGGCCTCCGCGAGCAGCGCGGCCCGCTCGGCGTGCGAGACGTAGCGGTCGAGGAGCGCCTCGTCGAGCAGGCGCAGGTACGTGCTCACGTCGCGCCGCGCGTCCGCTCCCGGGGCGCCGGACGGGGACGGGTCCGGAACGGCGGGAGGGTCGGCGAGCGCCGCGAGCCAGTGCCCGCGGGCGCGGCTCGCGCCGCGCAGCACCGGCTCCGCGCCGGGCAGGGCGGCGGGCAGCGACCAGCGGACGCCGTCCGCCGCGGCGCGCGCGACGGCCCAGCACTCGTCGTCGGCCGCGACGTCGAGGTAGTACCCGAGCAGCCCCGCGGTGGCGCGCGCGTCGCCCAGGGCCGAGTGGACGCCGTCGTGCACGACGCCCACGGCCGCGCAGCACGCGGACAGCGCCCGCGAGCCCGTGAGGTAGCGGCTCGCGAGCTGCTGCGTGCACAGGCACGCGACGGGGTCGATGGCCGCGGCGATCCCGGCGCGCCCGATCTCGGCGCGCAGGAAGCGCGTGTCGAACGCCGCGTTGTGGGCGACGAGCACGCGCCCGGCGAGCAGGCGCAGGAGCGCTGGTGCGACGCGGTCGAACGTCGGGGCGAGCGCGACGTCCGCCGCGGCGATGCCGTGCACGTGCTGCGGCCCGAGGTCCCGCTCGGGGTTGACCAGGGTGGACCACTCGTCCTCGACGCGACCGGCGTCGTCCACGAGGACGACCGCGACCTCGGCGACGCGGTCGCCGAGGCGGGGGGAGAACCCCGTGGTCTCGAGGTCGACGACGGCGAATCCGGGCACGGGCACAGTCTGCCCGACGTCGCCCACGACCTGCCCCGGCGCCGCGGCCGTTACGGTCGTGTGAACTCCTCACGCTCGTGCCGCCCGGGGGTTCCGCGCACGGCCCGGGAGGCATACGCTCGCGAGCACACGAGCCTCCGCAGCGTCGCGTCTCGTGTGCGACTCGGCCGCACCCCGACACGACCGGGGGTGGTCCGCGGGGGCCACTGTCGAGGAGGATGCGTGAGACCACGAACGATCGTCCCGTCCGCAGCGGTAGCGGGCCTCGTGCTCGCGGCGCTGACCGCAGTTCCCGTCGGCGCCGAGCCTCTCGGCGCCGCGTCCGGCACGGCCGCCGGCAGCCTGCGGGCCGCCGCGGCCCCGCCCCCGCTCGAGGACCTCGTCACCGGCGACGCGGTCATGCAGAGGCTCCAGGACCTCCAGGACATCGCGGACGCCAACGGCGGCAACCGCGCGCTGGAGACGCCCGGCTACGAGGCGAGCGCCGTCTACGTCGAGGACGCCCTGCGGGCCGCGGGCTACGAGCCCGAGCGCCAGTACTTCACGTTCGAGGACCTGGAGACCGACGAGCTGTCCCTCACGGCGGCCGGCGTCGAGGTGACGTCGGACGTCTACCCGGCCGAGTTCGCGCCCGACACCCCGGACGACGGCGTCACGGGCCCGATCGTGCAGCCCGCCGACGCGCTCGTCCAGGGCTGCACCCCGGACACGTGGGACGGGGTCGCCGTGAGCGGCGCGGTCGCGCTGATCAGCCGCGGCTCGTGCCCGTTCGCCGACAAGGCGCTGTACGCGGCGCAGGCCGGTGCGGCGGCCGTGATCCTGTACAACAACACCGACGGCGCGCTGAGCCCGACCCTCGGTGCCGAGAACGACGCCTGGGTCCCGACGGTGGGCATCACGCAGGCCGCGGGCCAGCAGATCCTCGCCGCGATCGCGGGCGGCGCGGAGCCGGTCGCGACCTACGACCTGCAGACCCACGTCGAGGAGTTCGAGACGTTCAACGTGCTCGCCCAGACCCCGGGCGGACGTGACCACAACGTCGTCATGGTCGGCGCGCACCTCGACGGCGTCGAGGACGGCCCGGGCATCAACGACAACGGCTCCGGCTCCGCCGCGATCCTCGAGGTGGCGGTCCAGCTCGCGGCCGCGACCGACGGCGGCCAGGACGTCGAGAACGCCGTCCGGTTCGCGTGGTGGGGCGCCGAGGAGGTCGGCCTGCGCGGCTCGACCCACTACGTGAGCGACCTCGCCGCGAACGACCCGGCGGCGCTCGACGACATCGCGACGTACCTCAACTTCGACATGGTCGGCTCGCCGAACTACATCATCGGCGTGTACGACGCGAACGAGTCGACCTACCCGGCCCCGGTCGAGGTCCCGCCGGGCTCGGCCGAGACGGAGGCGGTGTTCACCGACTACTTCGACGGCATCGACCAGCCGTGGGTCGACACCGAGTTCTCGGGCCGCTCCGACTACCAGGCGTTCATCGAGAACGGCGTCCCGGCGTCGGGCCTGTTCACCGGCGCGGACGGCTCGAAGACGGCCGAGGAGGTCGCGATGTTCGGCGGCACCGAGGGCATCTTCTACGACCCGAACTACCACTCGCCGGCGGACACGATCGACAACGTCGACGCGACCGCGCTCGACATCATGTCGCGCGCCATCGGGCACGCCGTCGCCGCGCTGTCCGAGGACACGTTCGCGATCAACGGCGTGGGCAACCCGCGCGTCGACGCCGTCGAGGCGCAGGCGCGGTGCCTCAACGGCACGGCGTACGTCGCCGTGCGCGGCGCCAACGGCGAGGACGCCCCCGCGGACGTCCGGCTCATCACGCCGTTCGGCGAGAAGAAGTTCAGCGCCCTCGCGCCGGACAAGAACGCGTACCAGTCGTTCAGCACGCGCGCGTCGTCCGTCGCGGCGGGCACCGCGACGGTCGCGGCCTACCAGTGGCGCGGCGGCGACCCGGTGTACCAGCGGTACGACGTGTCGTACGACGCGATCGACTGCGGCTGACGCGCTGCACGCTGCGGCCGGCGCCCTGACCGGCCGGTGCACCCACGGGGCCGGGACCGTCCTCCTGCGAGGGCGGTCCCGGCCCCGTCGTGCGCGGTGCGCGGGCGGTCGGTCAGCGCTCGAGCGCCTCGAGGACCGGGGTGTCGCCCGCGGTGAAGCGGATGAACCGGCCCACGGTCGAGGGCGTGCGCAGCGCCTGGGCGACCACCATCGCGACGTCCGCGCGCGAGACGCGGGAGGCCGCGCCGTCGGGCACGTCGTCCGCGCCGTCGAGGCCGTCCGGGCCGTCGCCGACGACGCGGATCGCCCCGGTCGGGTCGTCGTCGGTGAGCGTGCCCGGCCCGAGGACGGTCCAGTCGAGGTCGGTGCCGCGCAGGTGGTCGTCGGCGGCGAGCTTGGCGTCGGCGTAGGCGAAGAAGCTCGAGTCGGGGTCGACGCCGTGGTCGGGCACCGACCCGATCCACGACACCATGACGTAGCGCGGCACCCCGGCCGCGACGGCGGCGTCCATGGTGCGGCCGGCGGCGTCGCGGTCGACGGCGTACGTCCGTTCGGGGTCCCCGCCGCCGGCGCCGGCCGACCACACGACGGCGTCGAACCCGTCGAGCGCTGCGGCGATCTCCTCGGTCGAGGCGTGCTCGACGTCGAGCAGGAGCGGCTCGCCGCCCAGGCGGCGGACGAGCGGGAGCTGTTCCTCGGCGCGCACGATCCCCGTCACGGTCGCGTCGTGGTCGACGAGGATCGGGACGAGCAGCCGGCCCACCTTGCCGTGGGCACCGACGAGGGCGATCTTCATGCGGCGGACTCCTGTCTGTGGAGGGTGAGAGTCCACCGTCCTCCGCCGTCGTCCGCGCCGCCACCCGGGGCGGCCCGGGCCCGGGTGCGCCGGGTCCCGGTCAGGGGCGCGTCACGGGCACTGCTTCGCGTTCGGGGCGGCGTCGAGCGTCACGGTCTGCGACGCGCGCACGAGGTCCCCGCCCTCCGGGTCCTGCGCGCACACCGTCCAGCCGTTGGCCGCGCCGGGCAGGGCGCCGGACCGCGCGTCGCGCGCGTCCACGACGACGACCGTCACCGCCCCGCGCTTCTCCAGGTCGGCACGCGCCTGCTTGAGCCGTGTCTCGATGAGGTTGGGCATGGAGAACGCCGGCTCGATCTCGACCGAGACCTCGACCCCGTCCGAGCTGCCCGGCTCACCGGGGCCGCCGGTCGGCTCCCCGGTCGGGTCCGGCGTCGGCTCGACGGTCGGCTCGGAGGTGGGGGTCGTCGTCGGCTGCGACGTGGGCGACGGCGACGGGCTCCCCGGGCCGCCCGGCAGCCCGTCCACGCGGCACCCGGCGAGCGCGGTCACGGCCACGACGGCGAGCACGACCGCACGTGCGCGTCGTGGTGCTCCCACGACTCGCGGCCGCGCGGCGTCGCGCGGCCCGTCGTCGTGCTTGCTGATGCTCGTCCGGTCCGTCATCGCCGACGGGTCCGTCATACGTCCTGCCACTGCACCGCCCCCGGTTGCCCCCTGAAACTGCTTGCGTGATCGAGGGTACGCGACAGGTGCCCGGTTGGCCCGCGCGCGGGCTGCCGTCGGGCGTCAGGGGCGCCCGGTGCCGGTGCGCTTCGGCGGCCGGACGGTCGGCACGTCGCCGACGATCGGGATGGGCCGACGGTGGAACGGGAAGCCGTAGCGCGTGACCAGGCCGGCGAGCGTCGTGAGGCGGTTGCGCGGCCCGATGAGCCCCATGATGTGGACGAACAGCCACGCGAGCCACGCGACGCCGCGCGTGAGCCGCAGCCTCCCGACGACCTCGGCGATGGCCGCGCGCCGGCCGATGACCGCCATGGTGCCCTTGTCGAAGTACCGCAGGGACGTCGTCGGGCGCCCGGCGAGGAGCGCCTCGATGTTCCGCGCGACCTGCTCGCCCGACTGGATCGCGGGCTGCGCGAGCTGCGGCAGCCCGGCGGGCGAGATCGCGATGTCACCCGCCGCGAACACGCCCGGCAGGCCCTCGACCTGGAGGTCGTCGCCGACGACGACGCGCCCGCCCTCGCCGCGCGGCAGGCCCCAGTCGTCGACCTCCTCGTGGGGGTGGACCCCCGCCGACCACACCGTGAGGTCGGAGCGGATGCGCGTGCCGTCGGTGAGGACGACGGCGTCGGGCAGCACCTCCGCGACCCCGGCACCCAGGTGCAGGCCGACGCCGCGACGGCGCAGCTCCTCCGCCGCGTACCGGCGCAGCTTCGGGTGGAACGACTTGAGCACCTCGCCGCCGCGCTGGACGATCTTCACCTCGAACGCGTCGCCGTGGATCTCCGGGTAGGCGGGCCGCAACCCGGCGGTGCGGAGCTCCGCGAGCGCCCCCGCGACCTCGACGCCCGTCGCGCCGCCGCCTACGACCACGACCCGCAGCCCCTCGTCCTTGCCGGGGTTCGCCGCGGCCTTCTCGAGGCGGATGAAGAGCGTGTCCCGGATCTTCATGGCCTGGGACCGCGAGTACATGGGGAACGAGTTCTCCTTGGCGCCCGGGGTGCCGAAGAAGTTGGCCGTGACGCCGTTGGCGACGACGAGGTAGTCGTAGTCGACCCACTCGTCGTTGAGGAGGCGGATGCGGCGCGCCTCGTGGTCGATGCCGACGAGGTGCTCGTGCACGACCCGCACGTTCTTCTGCTTGAGCCGCAGCCCGCGCAGGAAGTAGGTGACGTCGCCGGGGTTCAGGCCGCCCGTCGCGACCTGGTAGAGCAGCGGCTGGAACGTGTTGTAGACGCGGCGGTCCACGAGCGTCACGCGCACGGGGGCCTTCGCGAGCCCCTTGACGACGGCGAGCCCGGCGAACCCGGCGCCGACCACCACGACGTGCGGCAGGGGGGCGGCGGCTGCCGGTGCGGGGGCAGCGGTGACGGGCTCGGGCACGTGGCCTCCTCGGGGCGACGGGGTGGGAGAGCGCCGGTGCCCGCCCGACTGCGTCGCGGACGTCGCCGACGACGTGTGCCAGGTTACGGCGAACCCCGCCCCCACGCCGAACAGCCGACCCCGCCCCCGAGGCAGAGCCCTGGTCGCGCGAGGTAGACCCCTGGTCGCGCGAGGTAGAGGCGTGGTGGTGACCACGCCTCTACCTCGGCGGACCGGGGCTCTACCTCGCGCGTTCGGCGTGCGGGTGTGCGTCGCGGTCAGGGGCGGTGGTGCTCGACGTCGTCGCGGCCCAGGAGGTCCTCGCGGACGACGCGGCGCAGCACCTTGCCGATCTGCGAGCGCGGCAGCTCCGGCACGACGGCGAACGTGCGGGGCAGGGCGTACCGGGCGAGGCGCTTCTCGCCCCACTCGCGCACGGCGGCGAGGTCGACGCGCGGGGGCGAGGCGGCGTCGTCCGCGTCGTCGAGCACGACGACCGCCGCGACGTGCTCGTCGGAGCCGGACCCCGGCACGCCCACGACGGCGACGTCCCGCACGCCGGGCATCCCGCGCAGGTGCTCCTCGACCTGCGACGGGTACACCTTGAACCCGCCGGTGACGATCATCTCCTTGATGCGGTCGACGAGCGTGACGAGGCCGGCGTCGGGGCCGTCGAGGGCCACGCGCACGACGTCGCCCGTGCGCAGCCACCCGTCGTCGAGCAGCTGGTGGGCGGTCTCCTCGGGACGGTTCCAGTAGCCGCGGAACACCTGCGGGCCGCGGACGAGCAGCTCGCCGCGCACGGTGCGCACGCCGTCGTCGGACGGCTCGGACGGCTCGGCGTCGCGCAGGTCGCCGGCGTCGAGCGCGTCGGCGTCGACGACGCGGATCTCGGTGCTGGGGAACGGGAGCCCGAGGGTGCCGGGGCGGCGGTCGTCGGAGCACGGGTTGCCGAGCGAGATCGGCGACGTCTCGGTCATGCCATAACCCTCGATGAGCAGGCCGCCCGTCGCGTCCTCCCAGCGCTGCGCCGTCTCCGCGGTGATGGGCATCGCGCCGGCGAAGGCCAGGCGGATCGAGGTGAGGTCGGAGCCCGCGCCCGCGGCGTCGGCCGCGGCGGTGACGATGCGGTCGAACATGGGCGCGACGCCGGGCAGGAACGTCGCGGGCCGCCGCGCCTGGGCGGCGACGAACGCCTGCGGGTCGAACTTGGGGAACGCGACGAGGGTCGCGCCGACGCGCGCCGGCAGGGTGAGGCAGAACGTCAGGCCGAACGCGTGGAAGAAGGGCAGCACGCCGTAGACGGTCTCGGCGCCCTCCTCGAACGACGCCCACGCCTGGCCCTGAACCACGTTGGCGACGAGGTTGCGGTGCGTGAGGACCGCGCCCTTCGGGGTGCCGGTCGTGCCGCCCGTGTACTGCAGGAGGGCGACGTCGTCGGCGGCGGGGTGCGGCAGCGCCGGGGGGAGGGCCCGCGCGCGCCGGACCAGGTCGTGCCAGTCGGGCACGCCGGCCGGGAGCGGCGTGCGCAGGGCCTCGCGCTGCGCCCGGGCCCGGGCGACGGGCAGGCGCAGCGCGAGGCGGCTGCCGCGCGGCAGGTCGCGCGCGATGTCGAGCCCGACGACGCGCCGCAGCCCGGGCACGTGGGCGCGGGCCTCGAGCACGGCCGGGACCGTCTTGGTCCACACGACCGCGACGCTCGCGCCGGAGTCGGCGAGCTGGTGGGCGAGCTCGTCGGCCGTGTACGTCGGGTTGTGCTCGACCACGACGCCGCCCAGCCGCTCGACGGCGTAGAACGCGACGACGTGCGACGTCGCGTTGGGCAGCACGAGCGCGACGCGGTCGCCGCGCCGGACGCCGAGGTCGTGCAGGGCGCTCGCGGCGCGCTCGACCTGCGCCACGAGCTGCGCGTACGTGGTGGTCGCGCCGAAGAAGTCGACCGCGACGCGGTCCGGCCAGCGCTCGGCCGCGCGGTAGAGAGCGGCCGTGACCGGCTCGTCGGGGACCTCGACGTCCGTCGGGACGCCGGGGGCGTAACGGTCGGTCCACGGCCTCGTCGCCAGAGTGTTCACTACGCCACCGTAACCTACGGTTGCGTAGGTTGTGTGCGGCAGCGGTGTTGTCATCGGTCCTTCGCGTAGGCGAACAGGTCTTTCTCGTGCGTCGTCGCCAGGGCGACGGCGACGCCTGTCGCGCTACCTGCCAGCACGGACAGGACCACGCGCGCACCGAGGACCGTGCCGACCAGCAGGTCACCGTCCCGGCCGAACCACGTGAGCGAGAACGCCGTCCCGACCGCTACCGCCGGAGCGGCCCACAGAGCCGACTCCAGCAGCACGATCGTCCACAGGTCACGTCGTCGCATCCCGTCGTGAAGGGCCGTGGCGAGCTCCACTCGGCGAGCGCGCACGGCGACGAGGGCGACGACGACGGCGACCAGCCCGACGAGGAGCCCGCCGAACCGGGTGGCGCGCTCGTGGAACAGCCCAAAGCCGTCGAGCCCCGAACCCAGCGTGGAGTTGAGCTGCTGCACCTGGGGGACGTCGTCGACGCCACCACCCGGCCGGAGCACGGTGAAGAGCAGCGGGTTCAGGTCCGTGGTCATCGGCCACGCCTCGACCCAGCACTCGTCGAACGGTGCGCGGTACCCGGTGACGCTCACCGCCAGATAGCCGTACCCGTCCCGCCGGCCGTCGCGGGGGTAGGTGTAGGTGCCCGCGAGGCGAGACGACCCGGTCGTCGCGGAGAGCCGGTCGCCGAGCCCGAGGCCGAGCGTCGCGGCGGCGTCTTCGGTCAGGATCAGACCCGGCCCCCCGTCGGTCGTGGCACCGACGACGGCAGGGAACCCCGGGCTCGCGTCCGCGGCAGGCATGGGGGCGCCGGTAAGGGCGACGGCGGCGACGGACTCGTCCGGTCGGACGGTGAGCGCACCCGCCGTGTGCACTCCGGGCAGATCGCGCAACGACTCGCACCGCGCGGCGTCGACCCGGCCCGGTGCCGAGATCGTGAGAATCGACGCACCAGCGGCGCGGAACTCCGTGGCCTGCCTCTCGGCCGCGGCCACGGTCGAGATCTCAGCTCCCAGCGTGGTGAGGACCAGGACCATCAGCACCAGTGCCAGCGTGCCGCAGCGTGCCGTACCTGTGGAAGCGTTGCGCCACGCCTCGCGGAGGACCGAGCGCAGTCTCATGCGGCGGCGTGCAGCGTCAGGTCGACGTGATTCGAGCACGCGTCACGGGTCGCGGCGTCGTGCGTCGCGACGACGATGATCGTCCCGGGTGAGCGCAGCGCATCGAGCGACTCGTTGACGGTGCGGGCGGTCGGCAGGTCGAGCTGGGCGGTCGGCTCGTCCACGAGGAGGAGTCCTGGTTCCGATGCGATCGCTCGCGCCAGCATCAGGCGCTGCGCCTCCCCACCCGAGAGGCGTCGGAACTGCTGCTGCGCGACACCACCGAGCCCGAACCTGCCGAGGAGGTCAGCGGCTCGCCGATCCGCCTCCCGGGGGTGCAGCCCCCGCACGAGCAGCGGGAGCGCGACGTGGTCGTGTGCTGAGCGCCGCGGCGTCCCGTGCGGGTTCTGGAACACCCACCCGGTGCGCCCGACGCCCTCTCGCGCGACAACGCCCTCGCTGGGCGCCTCCCACCCGGCGAGCAGGCCGAGGAGGGTGCTCTTGCCCGACCCCGACGGGCCGGTCAGCGCGTAGGCGTGTCCCGGCCGCAGGTCGAGGTCGAGCCCGCGGAATAGCCACGGTCGCCCGGGGAAGCGGTGCCCGAGGCCGGAGACGGTCACGCGCACGGGGTGTCCTGTCGGGGCGACGTCTCGACGACGGTCGGCGGGATGCCGTCGAACAGCACGAACGTCTGGCCGAGCTCGGATCCCACGACCCGCACCGCGTGCGGGACGGCGCCTGTGGTCACGCAGCTGGTCCCGTCCGGTGCGGTGATCACCGCTGACGGTGGGACGACCGACACGTCCACCGGTTCTGACAACCGCAGTTGGCCGACCGGGGCCTCGTCGCCCGTACCTCCTTGCTGGAGCGAGGGCGCAGCGTCGAGCCGTGCGAGCAGCGATGGGTCGGTGACGGGGGCCTGCGGCTCGACCGCGACGTCGATCCCGTCCACGCGGAGCGTGCGCGCGCCGGCGACGAGGTCGGACGGCGCACCGTCGCGCAGCGTGACTTCGGCCAGCGTGCCGGGCGTGACGGCGAGCTCTGCTCCGGCTTCGAGTCGGCTCCCTATCGTGGCCGAGCACTCCGAGAGGGTGACCGACGGTCCGGGGATCCACAGGATGCGGGATCGCGGGACGGAGGTGAGTGCCGAGGGGGCACCGAGGTCGTCGAGGAGCGTGTTGACCGCCCGGAGCGTCTTCCTGCCGAGCGTCCCGGTGATCTCCACGGGGTGCCCCAGGCGCGTCAGCTCCTCCTGCAGCGCCCGCACGTCGTTGCCCTCGGCGCCGACCGGAAGGTCCCGCCAGAGGGGGAGCGTCGTCGCGAGCGCGACGATCGGCGCGTCGTCGAGCCAGAGCGGCGCGGTCCCGGACTCGATGGCCGAGCCGGGACGGCAGTCGAAGCGTGTGACGAGACCGCTACCGGGCGATACCAGCCCTGACTCCTCGCCGCGGGCGACGGCGAGCCGCACGGAGCGGACGTCGTCGAACGTGGCTGCCTGGACGGTGAAGGTGGTGAGGGGAGCGGGCGGTCGCAGGGCCGAAGGGACGGCCGGGGAGGCCCACGCGGCACCGAGGGCGATCCCGACGGCGACGAGAGTCAGCCCCCCGAGCACCCACAGTCCGGCCTTCGCAGGGCTGCGCTCAGCCACCGGCCAGGCCCAGGGGGTCGTCCGAGCACGTCATCAGGGCGTCCCGGAGCTCGGTCGTGAGAGCAGCGAGGTCGGAGAAGCGGCCCTCCGTGTCCGTGACATAGTCGTCTGCGGAGTAGGCGGCAGGGACGACCCCCTTGCCGACGAGGCACTCCGCCATGATGGTCGGGACGTCGAGGTTGGCCGGGTTCGACGCCATGATGTCGTGCAGCGCCCCGACCGTGTCTGCCCCCGACTCGCGCTCGCACACCTTCACCACCTCGTAGGGATCGCCTCCGTCCGGCAGGTGTGAGGCCTCATACGAGCCGTCGGGCTCGAAGCCCGAGAACGTCACGCCCTCGCCGTCGAGGCACGTACGGAACTTCTCCTCCATCTCGGCGTACTCGGCGTCGGTGATCTCCTCGTCGGCGATCGCCTGGCGGGCGAACTCGGACTCAGCGTCGGCGTAGAACGCGGCGAACTCGGCGGCGTAGGGCCCGTCGAACAGGGGAACCTCCGCCCCCGCACCCTCGGCCGCGCTCGACCCCGCGGACTGCGAGGTGCCGCACGCGACGAGGAGGGGCGAGAACGCGGCGAGTGCTGCCGCGGCGAAGAGCCGCGGGGCCTTGCATCGAGACATGATTCTCCGGTGGCTGGGCGTTCGTCGGGATCGAGCGGACCCGCGCTCCGCCGGTCGTCGCGTCAGCGTGACGACCGGCAGCGCGCGAGCTGTTCTACTTGACGTCGTAGTACGCCTTGTTCCCGAACAAGCGGACCGCGTCCCACTGTCTCGCCCACAGTCCCGCGGCAACCCAGCCGCTGCTCCGGAGGCCGTTGTCCCCGTACGTCGAGGCCTTGTGGACCCTGGAGCCGTGGTGGTAGAGCGACCAGACGTCCTTGGCGTCGGCGCCGTGGTCCCACGTGCCGCCCACGGACGGGTAGCTGATCGCCGCGCTGGCAGGGCCAGCGGCTCCGAGCGCGACACCAGCGACGAGCGTGGCGGTGATGACCGCCGTCATGATCTTTCGCACGAGATTCCCCCTTGAAGCGATAACCGTCCGAGGAAGTATCGTGCGGATGGCAGGAGTGGTGAGATATGTCCGTTATATGGACGAGCCGAGGTGGTCACCACGGGAGGTCGCCATCTTGCCGAGCGTGCGGCGCGGCTCGCTCCGACCGAAGCCCTGTCACCTCCGGTGACGCGTCAGCCCGCCAGGACGCGGTCGAGCGCCGCGCGCCCCACGGGACCCCAGCGGGCCTTGCCGCCGGGCAGTCCGCGGTCGCCGTTCTGCCCCATGAGCAGGAGGAAGAGGGCTTTCAGCGCGGCCAGACCGCGGGCACGCCGGACCGTCGCGTCGTCGGCCGGCGCGTAGGCCTCGAAGAACCGCGCCGCGGTGCCGGCGGGCAGCAGCACCCAGGCGGCGGCGAGGTCCCAGGCCGGGTCGCCCGCGAACAGGTCGCCGAAGTCGACGACGCCCGCGAGCGTCCCGGCCGCGACGACGACGTTCGCGGGGTGCAGGTCCCCGTGCACCCACACGGGCGGGCCTTCCCACGCGGGGGCGGCGACGGCGTCGGCCCAGATGGACCGGACGGCGGCGGAGTCCGCGGGGGAGACGGCGCGCAGGAAGCCCTCGAAGCCGTCCGTGACGTCGCGGGGGTGAGCGCCCCGGTCCGCGGACGACGGCGCGTCGGCGGGTGCTGCGACGTGCAGCGCCCGGAGGAATCCCGCCAGCGCGTCGGCGGCGTGCTCGCCCCGGGTGATCGTCCCGTGGTCCAGCGGCTCGCCGGGGACCCAAGTCATGACCGTCCAGTGCCGCGGGAGACGCGCCGACGGCTAGCCGTGCCGCACCGGCGTCGGCACGGGAAGCGGCAGGCGCGGCGCGAGCACGGGCAGCCACCGCCGTTCCTTGAGCTGGAGCTCCGGCGTCGGGTCCATGCGCTGCACCCGCACGGCCAGGTCGTCGCCGAGCCGCCACATCTGGTTCCCCCAGCCGCCCGCGACCTCGCGGAGCGACAGCCCGGCGAGGTCGGGGTGCTGCTCCGCGAGGGCCTCGCGGACGAGGTCGGCGGTGATCGCGGTCTCCGGGGCGCCCATGCGCGCCCACGGTACCGACGCGCCGTCGGCCGCTGCTCAGGCGGGGCGCCAGCGCGCTCCCCAGCGGCGGGTCAGGCGTCCGCCCGACGTCGCCGCGTGGGCCCGCACGCCCGCCTCCACGGCGTCCGCGACACCGTGCGCGGACGCGTCCGTGTCGGCGAGGAAGCGCACGGTGACGCGCGCCTCGCCGCGGACGACGCCGACGTCGTACGCCTCGACGGTCGCGAGGGCGCGCGCCGCGGCGGCGGCCGCGGGCAGCACGGCCTCGGGGTCGGCGCCCGGGTGCAGGAGTCCGACGGCGAGGGTCACGCGGTAGGACGGCACGGCTCAGGCCACGCCCGGCCGGGGCGCCGCGTCGCTGAGCACGGCGACGAGGAAGTCGGCGTCCGGGGTCCAGGGGCGCAGGTCCCACGTGGCGAGCGCGAGGTCGAGGTGCAGGCCGGCCTCCGTGGCGTCGGCGAGGAGCTGCTCGGGCGGGTACCCGCGACCGGTGCCGAAGCCCACGACGGCGCGACCGCCGGGCGCGAGGTGGGCGCGGAAGCGGCGCAGCACCGCCACCTCGGTGCCCGGCGCGAGGAACGTCACGACGTTGCCCGCGCATACGATCAGGTCGAACGGCTCGGTGACGCCCTCTGCGGGCAGGTCGAGCTCCGCGAGGTCGCCCACGCGCCAGTCGGGGCCCGGGTGGTCGGTGCGCGCGGCGTCGATCAGGACGGGGTCCACGTCGACGCCCACGACGGCGTGCCCGCGCGCGAACAGCTCGGCGCCCACGCGCCCCGGCCCGCAGCCCGCGTCGAGGACCCGGGAGCCGCGCGGCAGCATGGCGTCGACCAGGCGGGCCTCGCCCGCGAGGTCGGCGCCCCGGGCGGCCATGGCCCGGAAGCGTTCGACGTACCAGGTGGAGTGCGAGGGGTCGGCGGCGGTCTTCTGCTCCCAGCGCGAGGGACGGGTGGCGCTCATGCCGCCGACGCTACCCGGGCGTGGGAGAGTCGGTCCCGTGACCTTGGTCCCCACCACCCTCGGCACCACCCTCGGCATCGACCTCGGGACGAGCGGGCTCAAGCTCGTCCTCCTCGGCCGGGACGGGTCGGTCGTCGCGGAGGCCGAGGCGGCGTACGACGTCGGGCACCCGCGCCCCGGCCGCTCCGAGTCGGCCCCGGCGACCTGGACGACGGCGCTCGGCGTCGCCCTCGACGACCTCGCCGCCCGCGCGGCCGGGCTCGGCGAGGTCGCGGTGCGCGCGGTCGGCGTCGCGGGCCAGATGCACGCCGCGGTGCTCGTGGACGCGGCGGGGGACGCCGTCGTGCCGGCCGTCCTGTGGACGGACGCGCGCGCTGCCGACCGGCTCGACCGCTGGCGCGCGCTGCCCGACGCCGTGCGAGCCCCGCTCGCCAACCCCCTCGTGCCCGGGATGACCGGGCCCGTGCTCGACTGGTTCGCCGCGCACGACCCCGCGACGCTCGACCGCGCGGCGCACGTGCTGCTGCCCAAGGACGTCGTGCGCGCGTGGCTCGTCGACGACCCCGTCCTCCCCGTCGCCACGACCGACCGGTCCGACGCCGCGGGCACGCTCCTGTGGGACGTGCCCCGCGACGCCTGGGCGGCCGACGTCGTCGCGCACCTCGACCTGCCGGCCCGGCTCCTGCCGGGCGTGGCGCCGTCGGACGCCGTGGCCGGGACGACCGCCCGGCTCGCGCGGTGGTTCCCGGCGAGCGGGAGCGCGGTGCCCGTCGTGGTGGGCGGCGGGGACACCCCGGCCGCGCGGCTCGCCGTCGGGGCGCCCGGGCTGCACGTCAACCTCGGCACGGGGGCGCAGGTCATGGCCGCGCTCGACCGGCCCGAGCCCGTGCTCGACCCCCTCGTGCACACCTTCGCGGACACCGGCGCCGGCCCCGCCGCGCGGTGGTACCGCCTCGCGGCGGTGCAGAACGCGGGTCTCGCGCTCGGCTGGGCGCTGCGGGTCCTCGGGCTGGGGTGGTCCGACGGCCTCGCGCTCGCGCGGACCGTGCCCGACGGCGCGGGCGGCGTGACGTTCCTGCCGTTCCTCACCGGGGAGCGCGGCGGGGTCGCCGGTCCCGGCGCACGCGGGGCGTGGACCGGGCTGCGCGAGGACACGGGGCGGCCCGAGCTCGTGCGCGCCGCCGTCGAGGGCATGGTGTTCGCGGTCGCGGCGGCGGTCGACCTGCTCGACCCGGCGCCCGCGGCCTCGGCCGTGGCGCCCGTCGCGGGACCGCCCGTGAGCCGTCCGGAGGGCGAGCCGGGTGCGGTGGTCGTGACGGGCGGCGGGTCGCGCGACCCGCTCGTGCGCCGGCTCCTCGCCGACGCGCTCGGCCGGCCCGTCCACCGCGTCGGGCTCCGCAGCGCGACCGCGGTCGGCGCGGCGCTGCTCGCCGCGCGCGGCACGGGCGACCCGGTCGAGCCGGTCGTCGCCACGGACGAGCCGGAGCTCCCGGGCCCGGGCCGGGCGGACGTCGTCGGGCACCTCGCGCGCTGGCGGGAGGCCGCCGCGGCCCTCGCGTGACGCACCCGGGGCCGACCCTGCGAGAATCGAGGGATGTCCACCGCAGCCGCCGTGACCACCGGGACCGCACCCGTCACGGACCTCGCCTCCAGCGCCCCCACGGGCGAGATCCTCGCGGTGTGCCGCGTGCACGCCCTCCTGCCGGACGCGGGGCCCGTCGGCGTCACGGCGATCGACAAGCGTCCCGTCACGGGACCGGTGAAGGTGCGCCGGCTCGGGCTCTACGCGGACCTGCAGGCCGACCGCGCGAACCACGGCGGCGAGGAGCAGGCGGTGTACGCGTACGGGCAGGACGACGCGGACTGGTGGGCCGGCGAGCTCGGTCGCGACGTCCCGCCGGGCCTGTTCGGCGAGAACCTGCGCGTGGAGGGCATCCCGGTCACGGAGGCCGTCGTCGGCGAGCGGTGGGCCGTGGGCACCGCGCTCCTCGAGGTCACCCAGCCGCGCACGCCCTGCTCGACGTTCGCGCGCCGCCTCGGCGAGGACCGGTGGGTCAAGCGCTTCACGGTCGCGAACCGCACCGGCGCGTACCTGCGCGTCGTGCAGCACGGCGAGCTGCGCGCGGGCGACGCGGTGACGGTCTGCTACCGGCCCGAGCACGGGGTGACGCTCGCCGACTGGTTCGGCGCCTGGAACGGTCGCGGCGCGGACCCCGAGCGCGCGGCCGGGCTCGCGCGCCGCCTCCTCGCCGCCCACCTCGAGGGCGACGTCACGCTCACGGACGAGCTGCGCGCCCGCGCCGAGATCGCGGCCGGACGCCGGATCGAGGACTGAGCGTCAGCGCTCCGCGCGGGGGATGCGCGGGCCGCGACGGCCGCGGGGCGGCTCGTTCGGCGGCCACTCGCCGTCGTCGGAGCCGTCGTCGGCGGTGAAGAGCAGGTCGTGCAGGCGCACCTGGACGTTCTCGACGTCCGGCACGTCGTGGAGGTTCAGGCCGGGCTTGTCGGTCGCGTCCGAGATGACGAGGGTGCCGCAGCCGAAGATCCGGTCGATCGGACCCTTCTCGTAGTTGACGTCGTTGATCCGGTAGAGCGGGATGTCGCGGCCGGTGCGCGTGATGATCCCCGAGCGCATGGCGATGCGCTTGTTCGTCACTGTGTACTCCGTGGTGCGCCAGCGCAGCCACGGCACGAACACCCAGACCACCGCCGCGACCAGCGCGAGACCCGCCACGACCCACCGGACGACGTCGTTCGGGACGAGCAGGACCGTGACCACGACGGCGGCGACCAGCACGAGCAGCAGCACGAACGGCCAGAACAGCGCCTTGGCGTGCTCCTTGAGCTCCATGACGACGTGCTCGCCCTCGGTGAGGTGCTTCTCGCTCAGTCCCATGGGCAGCATCGTGCCACCCGCGCTACCCCTGCGCGGCCAGGTTCCAGCCCTCGACCGTGCGCAGCCCGTGCCCGTAGCCGAGGAGGCAGATCGCCGCGGTACCGAGCTCGAACCGCGCACCCAGGGTCGGGTCGAGCCCCAGCCAGACCGTCGCGAGGACGCGGAGCAGGTGGCCGTGCGCGAACAGCACCACGTCGTCGCCGTCCTGGAGCGTCGGCTCGACGCGCCCGAGCACCCGGGCGGCCCGCGCCGCCACCTGATCGAGCTCCTCGCCGTGGTGCCCGTCCGGCGCCGCGAGGACGTTCACGCCGTCGCGGAAGAGCAGCCACTCGCGCCCGAGCTGCTCGCCGACCGCGACCGACGTGCGCCCCTCGACGGGCCCGTAGTCCCACTCGGCGAGGTCGTCGTCGGTCGTGGCGGCGGGGAAGCCCGCGAGGTCGGCGGTCCGGCGCGCCCGCTCCCGGGGGCTCGTGAGCACGACGGCGGGCCGTCGCCCCCGGCGGTCGGCCCACCCCTGGAGCCACACGCCGGCCGCGACCGCCTGCTGCTCGCCGGCGACGGTGAGCGGGACGTCCAAGCGGCCCGTGTGGCGCCCGCTCGCGCTCCACTCCGTCTCGCCGTGGCGGACGAGGACGAGCTGCGGGTCGGGGGAGGGGGCGGTCGGGGTCACGGGGCGGCCTTCCTGCGCGGGGTTCCTCAGCAGGATCACCCCGGCGCGCGGACGGCGCGCGGCGACGGCCCTGCCGGGTGGTGCCGGGACCTCGGTCGACGGGCGAGGCCGGGGTCAGCCGGGGATGCCGTCGAGGCCGTTGACGGCGAGGAAGACGACGAGAGCGCCGAGCAGGACGACGGCGAACCCGGTCGCGACGAGCAGGACGGTACGGGGGCGGACGCGCACGAGGACTCCGGGCCTGGGGGACGGGCGGGCCTCCCCATTCTCGCGCAGCGCCGCGGCGGTGCGGTCCGTGGGTGCTGCGTGCCGGGGTGCGCCGGGGTGCGGCCGGCCGGGGTGGGCCAGGGTGCGGCCGTCGGGTGCGGCCCGCGTTGACACGCCCCGCGAGGCCCGGCAGGGTGGCCGGACGCGTGGTCGGAAAGACCGCGCGGACGAGGACGTCGGCGACCGCGCCGCGGCGGGACGCCGACGTGCCGGTCCGGGGGAGGAACCGCGATGGTGCACGAGACGGCGGACGGGCAGACCGCGTACGGCAGCCCGGAGTTCGACTGGTCCATCCTCACGGTGCCGACGGCGCTCGCCGTCGTGCGGGGGCAGCTCGGCTTCTCGTGGCTTGAGCTGAGCGACCGGCTCGCGACGCTGACGCAGGCGGAGCTCGAGTGGGAGCCCGGTCCGGACGCGCTGCGGGTCGTGCGGCGGGGGTCGGAGCGCACGCCGCGCACGCTCGGTGCGGGCGAGTGGGTGATGGAGTGGCCGGAGGGTCCGGACTCGCCGCAGCCGCGCACGGTGGCGTGGCTCGTCGCGCACCTCACCGAGGCGTTCTTCGAGCGCTGGGAGTGGACGTTCGGGCCGCACGAGCGGCGCCGGGACGCGGTGACCTTCTCGGGGGAGGTCGGGCCCGCCGTCGACGGGCTGCGGCACGAGGTCGAGCGGTGGCGCGCGGGCGTCGACGGCCTGCCCGAGGACGGAGCGTTCACGGTCGGGCTCGGCCAGGCGACGGAGATCGACGCGCAGGCACCGTTCGCCCACCTCGTCGCGCACATGAACCGCGAGCTCGTGCACCACGGGGCCGAGATCATGGTGCTCCAGGACCTGTACCGCGCGACGCACGGCACGGACTGATCGCCCGCCGCGGGAATCGCGCGGCCGCCCAGATGGTTGAAGCGTCACATGACCACGAACAGCCCGGCGCCGACGGACGCCGCCGCCCCCACGGTGAAGATCGACATCTGGTCCGACGTCGCGTGCCCCTGGTGCTACGTCGGCAAGCGACGCCTCGAGACGGCGCTCGGCCGCCTCGCGGAGTCGGGTGACGGACCGCAGGTCGACATCGAGTACCACTCGTTCGAGCTCGCGCCCGACACGCCCGTCGACTTCGACGGCACCGAGGTGGACTTCCTCGCCGGGCACAAGGGGATGCCGCGCGCCCAGGTCGAGCAGATGCTCGGGCAGATGACGCAGCTCGCCGCGGCCGAGGGGCTGCGCTACGACTTCGACGCGCTCCAGCACACCAAGACGCTCACGGCCCACGAGCTGCTGCACCACGCGAAGGCGCACGGCAAGCAGGTCGATATGAAGGAGCGGCTGCTCAAGGCGTACTTCGAGGAGGGCCGTCACGTCGGCCGCGTCGAGGAGCTCGCGGACCTCGCGGCGGAGGTCGGGCTCGACCGCGCGGAGGTCGTCGCGGCGCTCGAGGACGGGCGCTGGGCCGACGACGTCCAGGCCGACATCGACCAGGCGCACGCCTACGGGATCAACGGCGTGCCGTTCTTCGTGGTCGACGGGCGGTACGGCGTCTCGGGTGCGCAGGACCCGGCGGTGTTCGTCCAGGTGCTGCAGCAGGCCGTCGCGGAGCGTGACGCGGCCTGAGCCGCGGCGTCCCGGACGACATCGGGGTGCGGCGTGGAAGCGACGCATCTCACACCCGGTGCGGTGGAACTGCGACTCGGTATCACCCAGACTGGACGCAGCCCGCACCGACGCCGGCCCACACGTGCACCGGCGCCCGTGAATCCCACGAGGAGGCCTCAGATGACGGACACGACCACGAACCTCTACCACTCGATCGCGAACCCGCGCCGCACGACGCTCATGACCGTGAGTGCCGCGGACGCCGCCGCCCCGCACCGTGAGCCCGCGCCGGGCCTCACGCTCGTGGGCGCCGACGACGCCGCGGTGTGCGTCGACGGGTCGTGCGCGCTCCCCGAGTAACCGTGAGTGCCTGAGAGAGCCGCCGGAACGCCTCGTTCCGGCGGCTCTTTCCTGCACCCGGCGGGGGGCGGGGGCCGGTCAGTTGCGGCGGTGGTCCTGGATCGACAGGCGCGGGCCGCGCCGCGGGGCCTGCGCCCGGCCGGAGACCTCGAGGAGCCGCACCACGCGGTAGCGGTGCGGCGCGTACGGCGCGAGCAGCTCGAGCATGCGCTCGTCGTCGACGCGCTCGCCCACGAGCGCCCACCCGACCGCCTTGGCCAGGTGGTAGTCGCCCACGGACACGGCGTCCGGGTCGCCCAGCGCCCGCTGCGCGACCTCGGCCGCCGTCCACACGCCCACGCCGGGCACGGCCTGCAGCCGCGCGTGCGCGGCCGGCGCGCCCTGGACGTCGCGCAGGCGGTCGCACTCCTCGAGGCGCCGGGCGACGCGCGCCGCCGCGACGACCGTCCTCGCGCGGCCCGGGTCGACGTTCGCGCGGTGCCAGTCCCAGGTGGGGACGCGCGCCCAGGTGGCCGCGTCGGGCACGACGAGCATCCCGGCGTCGCCCGCGGGCCCCGGGGCGCGCTCGCCGTGCCGACGCAGGAGCCAGCTCCACGAGCGCCACGCCGCGACGGACTGCACGCGCTGCTCGAGGATCGCCGGCACGAGCGCCTCCAGCACGCGCCCCGTGCGCGGGATCCGCAGGCCGGGGCTGCGGCGGTGGGCGTCGCGCAGCACCGCGGGCGGGGCGAAGCCCGTGTCGTCGTCGTCCTCGCCGAGCAGGCGGGGCAGGCCGTCGAGCACCTCCGCGGCGCCCGGCCCCCACGCGTGCCCGACGACGTCGCACGGCCCGGTCTGCACCAGCCGGTAGGCGGCGGGCCCGCTCTCCGCGCGGGTCGTGCGCCACACGTCGCCGGACGGCGTGCGGCGGAACGTCGGGTCGTAGGGGCCCCGCGCGAGCCGGTCGAGCGTGAGGTGCAGGTCGAGCGGCCGCCCCGACCGGAAGCGACGCGCGAGCGGCGCGCCGGACTGCGCGCTCGCACCGGGTCGCGCCGGAAGCCCAGCCGGCGCGTGAGGGCCAGCCTGCGTCGCCGGGCCAGCCTGCGCCGTCGGCCCGGGCTGCGCGAGGTCGCCGACCGTGCGCTCGGCGGGCGCACGGCCCGTGCTCGGCAGGACGGTCACCCGTCCATGGTCGCACCCGCCGCCGACGCCCCGACCCCCGCCGCCCTCGCCGCTCCTCACCGCCCGGCCGTCGAGCACGACGTTGCTGGCGGCATCGGCCCGTTCGCGACAGCAGGGTCGTGCTCGACCCGGAGCAGGGTCGTGCTCGGCGGGACGGGTCAGTCGAAGAGGGTGTCCATGTCCCACGCCGGCTCGGGCGCGGCCTGACGGGGCGCGGGTGCCCCACGGTCGGCCGCGGCCGGTGCCGGCACGCGGCCCGGTGACCGGGTCGGGTCGCCGAGCTCGGGCACGAGCGTGCCGTCGAGGTCCCCGCGGCCCGCGGCCCAGTCCTGGGCGGCGAGGCCCGCGAGCTGGTCCGCGCGCTCGTTGAACGGGTCGCCCACGTGGCCGCGCACCCAGCGGAAGCGGACGGGCCCCGCGCGCTCGGCGATGACCCGGTCGATCGCCTGGACGAGCTCGAGGTTCTTCACGGGCTGGCCGCCCGCCGTCCGCCACCCCTTGCGCTTCCAGGCGACCACCCACTCGGACGCGCACTTGATCGCGTACTGCGAGTCGGACTCGATGAGCAGCGGCTCCGCGCCCGGGTGGGCGCGCACCGCCTGGAGCAGCGCCGTGAGCTCGGCGACCTGGTTGGTCCCGCTCACGGCGCCGCCGGAGTCGAACGTGCCGTCGTGGTTGATCCACGCCCACCCGATGGCTCCGCCCGGGTTGCTCAGGCACGAGCCGTCGGTGCTGACAGTGATCACAGCGCTCCTCGATCACGGACGATCCCGCCCGCCGGCTGCGGCGCGGGGAGGCGAATGCGTCGGCGCCATTGTCCCCCGCCCGGGAGGGTCGTGGTGCACGTGTCCGACGACGCCCCTCCGGGAGGCGCGCTCGGGGTCGCCTCAGGGGAGAACCGGGGGGATACCCCATGGTGCGGCGGGGCGGCGCCGTCGAGGCTGGGACGCATGGTCGCGTGGGTCGTGGAGCTGTGGGGACAGGTCGAGTCGTGGCTGCTCGCGCTCGTGGACTCGGCGTGGGCGCTCCCCGTGCTCTTCGCGACGACCGCCGGCGACGGGTTCTTCCCGCCGATCCCGGGCGAGACGGTGATCGTAATGCTCGCCGTCGCGGCCCAGTCGGGCGGCGGGGTCGCGTGGGGGATCGTGCTCGTGGTCGCCGCGCTCGGCGCCTGGTGCGGCGACCAGCTCGCCTACGCCCTGGGGCGCGCGCTCGGCACCCGTGCCCTGCCCGCCCTGCGGGGCGCGCGTGGGCGGCGCGCGGTCGAGTGGGCCACGCGGTCCCTCGACCGGCGTGGCGCGTCCGTCGTGCTCGGGGCGCGGTTCGTCCCCGTCGGGCGCACGGCCGTCAACGTGACCGCCGGCGCGGTCGGGTTCTCGCGGCGGCGGTTCATGGCGCTGTCCGCCGTCGCCTCCGCGACGTGGGCGACGTACTCCGTGGTCATCGGGACGCTCGCCGCCGCGTGGGTCGGCGACAGCCCGCTGCTCGCCGTCGTGGTGGGCGTCGTCGGGGGCATCCTGCTGGGCGTCCTCGTCGACACCGTCGTCCGGCTCCGCGCGGCGCGGCGCGAGCGGGCCCTCGCCCCGGCGACGGGACCGGTCCCCGTCCCGGCAGCCGTCGCGGCGCTCGCGGTGCCGGGCGGCGCGCCCGAGGAGACGGACCCCGCCCTCGTCCCGTGCCCCGGCGCCGGGAGCTAGGGCCCGCCAGACCCGCCCCGGGACGGCCGGGACGCACGAGGGCCCCGGCCGACGGCCGGGGCCCTCCGCTCGCTCTTGGACGCGTCGGTCAGGACACGCCGAGCAGGTCGATGACGAAGATCAGCGTCTTGCCGGACAGCCGGTGCCCGCCGCCCGCCGGGCCGTACGCGAGCTCCGGCGGCACGACGAGCTTGCGGCGCCCGCCGACCTTCATGCCCGGGATGCCCTGCTGCCAGCCCGCGATGAGGCTGCGCAGCGGGAAGTTGATCGACTCGCCGCGGTTCCACGACGCGTCGAACTCCTCGCCCGTCTCGTACTCGACGCCGAGGTAGTGCACGTTCACGGTCGCGCCGGGCGTGGCCTCGGGGCCGTCGCCCACGGTGATGTCCTCGACGACGAGCTCGGTGGGCGCGGGATCCTCCGGGGCGTCGACCTCGGGACGGGACAGTCCGTTCTCTCCAGTGGTCATGCTCCGATCCAACCACGGCGGCGGGCGCCCGGTCCGGCGTGCGGAGCCGGACGGCGCTCCGGCGCGGGGTCGAGGTTGGGGTCGTCCGCAACCCCGGTCGGGGGCGCCCCGCACGTCCCGTTCGGCGACGCGCAACACCGCGAGCCCGAAAATCGCCATCATGGAGGCATGCCCACCACACCTGAGCCGCCCTCCGGCGTGCCCGCCGACCCCGCGCGCCCGGGCGCACCCGAGGTGCCGCCGACGGCGGTGCCGCCGACCGTCGTCGGGCACCGGCCCTCCCCGCAGGAGGTGCGGCGGTGGCGCCGCTTCCTGGCCGACGAGCGCGCCGAGGCCGCGGTGTACCGGGACCTCGCGAGCCGCCGGACGGGCGAGGAGCGGGACATCCTGCTGGCGCTCGCGGAGGCGGAGCGCCGTCACGAGCAGCACTGGCTCGACCTGCTCGGCGAGGACACGGGACGGCCGCTGCGCGGCGACTGGCGCACCCGCACGCTCGGGTGGCTCGCGCGGCGCTTCGGCGGCGTGTTCGTGCTCGCGCTCGCCCAGCGGGCCGAGGCGCGCTCGACGTACGCGACCGACGCCGACGCGACGCCCCGGATGGCCGCCGACGAGCGGATCCACGAGGAGGTCGTGCGCGGCCTCGCGACGCGCGGGCGCAACCGCATGTCCGGGACGTTCCGCGCGGCGGTGTTCGGCGCGAACGACGGCCTCGTGTCGAACCTCGCGCTGATCCTCGGCATCGGCGCCTCGGGTGCGTCGAACAGCACGGTGCTGCTCTCGGGCCTCGCGGGCCTGCTCGCGGGGGCCCTCTCGATGGGCGCGGGGGAGTACGTGTCCGTGCGCTCGCAGCGCGAGCTCCTCGACGCGTCGACGCCGAGCCCGCAGGCGTCGGCGGCGCTGCCCGACCTCGACGTGGACGCGAACGAGCTCGCGCTCGTCTACCGGGCGCGCGGCATGGCGCCCGCCGAGGCCGAGGAGCACGCGGCCGACGTCCTCGCGACGTACACGCAGCAGACCGTGATCGCGCCGCCGCCCGGCATCGACGAGCACGAGACGCACGGGACCGCGATGGGGGCGGCGGTCTCGTCGTTCCTCTTCTTCGCGTCGGGTGCGCTCATCCCGGTCGTGCCGTACCTCCTCGGGATGACGGGCTTCCTCGCGGTCGGGGTCGCGGCGCTCCTCGTCGGGATCGCGCTGCTCGCGACCGGCGCGACCGTCGGCCTCCTCTCGGGGACGTCCCCGCTCACGCGGGCCCTGCGCCAGATCGCCATCGGGTTCGGCGCGGCCGCGGCCACGTACGCGCTCGGCCTGGTGTTCGGGGCAACCGTCGGGTGAAATCCGGCGCGTCGAGTGGTGAGCGTCACACTCCCGTGCCTACCGTGACCTCGGACGGGCCCCACGGCCCGCCCCTTCGCTGCACCGACGACCCACGGGGCACACGATGGACGCGACTCACGACGCGCAGGGCAGGCGCGCACCGGCCGCCCGTCGCTGGCTCGTGCGCGCGCTCGTCGCCGGTGGCGGTCTCGGTGCCGGCCTCGCGTTCGCCGTCGCGACCGCGGGCGGCGCGTCCGCCGCGGACGACCCGCTCGGACTCGGCAAGGCCCTCTCGCCCGTGACGTCCACGGTGCAGACCGTCGTCGACCCGGTCGTCCAGGACGTGGTCAAGCCCGTCGTGCGCGACGTCGTCGCACCCGTGGTCCAGCCCGTCGCCCCGGTCGTGGAGAAGGTCGTCACCCCCGCCGCCCCGGTGGTCGAGGAGGTCGCGCGGCCCGTCGCCCCGGTGGTCGAGCAGGTCGTCCAGCCGGTCGCCCCCGTGGTCGAGCAGGTCGTGGAGCCGGTGGCGCCCGTCGTGCAGCCGGTGACCGACGCCGTCGCGCCCGTGACCACGCCGGTGCTCGACGCCGTCGTGCCGGCCGCGACGCCCGTCGTCGAGGCGGTCGCCCCCGTGGTGGACCCCGTGCTCGAGACGGTCTCGCCCGCGCTCGACCCGGTGACCCCGGTCCTGGAGGCGCTGACGCCGGTCCTCGACGTCCTGGCCCCCGTGACCGACCCGGTGCTCGGCCCGATCACGGGCCCGCTCGCTCCGCTGGACCCGCTGACGCCGCTGCTTCCCGGGACCCCCGGCACGGGCACCCCCGGCGCGGACGACCCGCCGGTCGGCGTCCCGTCGACGCCGGGCGCGGTCGACCCGGGCGGCGCCGTGGCCGTGCCGTCGGCGACCGCCGTCCCCTCGCTCCCGCCCGCCGCACCGGCGGCCGCCGAGCCCAGCGCCACCACGACGGGCCGCGGCGGCCCCGAGGATGTCGCCGCAGCGCGGGACGCGCGCGCCCGGACGGCGGCGGTCGACGTCGCACCGACCGGCGCGCCGCCGGGCGCGGCGCTGCCCTCCGACGGGCCGGCCGGCCCCGGGGGCGTCCCCTCCGACGGCGGCCCCGGCACCACTCCCTCGCCCTCCGGCAGCGCGCAGCGCGCCGGGGCGGGCGGCGAGCTCGCGGCGGTCGGCAGCGGTGCCGACGCCCCCGCGCTCTCCTCCTGGACCGCCGTCGTGGACGACGCGCGGTCGAAGCACCCCTCGACCTTCTTCGAGGTTCCCGTCTCTCCTGCCTGACGTGGCTCGCGTCGCGCCCCGAGCGCGGCAGACGCGACCCGGCGCCGTCGTGCGCCAGCCACTTCTGAGCAGGAAAGAGAAACGATCATGCACACCTTCGTCCGGCGCGCGCTGCGCACAGCGCTCGTCACAGGCGGCCTCGTGGTCGTCGGGGCCGGAGCGGCCCACGCAGCGGAGGGCGACCTCCTCGGCGATCTCGGACTGGACGTGTCGGTCGAGGCTCCGCTGAGCCAGGTGACCGAGGTCCTGCCCGACGTCGCGGTCGACGTGCCCGTGCACGTCCCCGTGACCGTGTCCGACGTCGCGGTGGGCGCCCTGGGCGACGCCGCCGTCACGTCCGCGCCGGCACCGGCACCGGCTCCCGCACCTGCACCCGCGCCCGCCCCGGCGGCTCCCGCGGACGTGGACGTCGACGTGCCGGTGACGATCCCGGTGGACGTGTCCGGGGTCGCGGCCGGCGTCCTCGGTGACGCCGCGGTGACCCAGGCACCGGCCGAGCCGGCGCCCGCGCCGGAGCCTGCTCCTGCGCCGGAGCCTGCTCCTGCTACGGGGGCGGACCCGGCGGACGTCGACCTCGACGTCCCGGTGACGGTCCCGGTGGACGTGTCGGGCGTCGCTGCGGGCGTCCTGGGTGACGCCGCGGTGACCCCGGCTCCGGCGGCGCAGCCGTCGGCTCCGGCGGCCGGTGGTGGCGCCGAGGGCTCGACCGGCGAGGAGGCGGCCGGGGTGGACGTCGACGTGCCGGTGACCGTCCCGGTGAACGTGTCGGGAGTCGCTGCCGGTGTCCTGGGTGACGCGGAGGTGACGCCGGCTCCGGCGCAGCCGTCGGCTCCCGCGGCCGGTGGTGGCGCCGACGGCTCGACCGGCGAGGAGGCGTCCGGCGTGGACCTCGACGTGCCGGTGACCGTCCCGGTGGACGTGTCGGGTGTCGCCGTCGGTGTGGGCGGTGACGCCACGGTCGGCGGCGGGACGGCCGGCGAGGGTTCGGGCGACGGGACCGGCTCGACCGGCACCGACGGCTCGGGCCTGCTCGACGGCGTCCTCGGCGAGGACGGCCTCGTCGACGACCTGCTGGGCGACGGCCTCCTCGGGGGCGGTCTGCTCGGTGAGGGCGACGGCCTGCTGGACGGCGTGCTCGGCGAGGACGGCCTCGTGGACGACCTGCTCGGCGGCTCGTCGGGTGACGGTCTGCTCGACGGCGTGCTGGGCGAGGACGGGCTGCTGGGCGACGGCGGCGTGCTGGACGGCGTGCTCGGTGAGGACGGCGTCCTCGGGGCGCTGCCCGACCTGGACGTCGACCTGCCGGTGACCGTGCCCGTGACGGTCTGCGGCGTGGGTGTGGGCCTCCTGGGCGACGCCTCGGCGGGGTGCCCGACGTCCGCCGTCGTGCCGACGGACCCGACCGACCCGACGGACCCCACGGACCCGACCGACCCGACGGACCCCACGGACCCGACCGACCCGACGGACCCCACCGACCCCACCGACCCCACCGACCCCACGGGCCCCACGGGCCCGACCGGCCCGGCGGACCCGGGGACGACCGGCGGTTCGGTGACCCGGGTGCTCAACCCGGTGAGCACGGGGACGGGCACCTCGGCCGGTGCCGCGACCGGTGCGGTGACCGCCGCGTCCGGTGCCGTCACGGCGTCGGGCCCGACCGCCCTCGCCACGACGGGCGCGGGCGGTGACCTGGGTCTGCTCGTCATGGCCGGGCTGCTGACGCTGCTCGGTCTGTCGCTCCAGCGCTTCCGCCGGAAGTCCTGGGTCGCGGACCCGGACGCCTACGCCCCGGTCTTCACCGACCGGAGCTGACGTCCAGAGACGCCAGGACCGCCCGGGCAGCTGCCCGGGCGGTCCTGGCCGCGCTCGTCGCGCGCTACGCGACGGCGAAGACGAGGGCCGCGATGGCGAAGCCCATGACGCCGATGGCCGTCTCCATGACCGTCCACGTGCGGAGGGTCGTCTTGACGTCCATGTCGAAGAACCGGCCCACGAGCCAGAACCCGGAGTCGTTCACATGACTGAGCACCACCGAGCCCGCTGCCACGGCGACGACGACCGCGGCGAGCTCGATCGCGTTGAACCCGCCGGCCTCCACGGCCGGGGCGATGAGCCCTGCCGCGGTGGTCAGCGCGACGGTCGCGGAACCCTGCGCCACGCGGAGGATCGCCGCGATGAGGAACCCGGCCACGATGACGGGCAGGCCGAGGTCGCCGAGCACGTCGGCGAGCGCGTCGCCGATCCCGGTCGCGCGCAGGACGCCACCGAACATGCCGCCCGCGCCGGTGATGAGGATGACCGAGCACACCGGGCCGAGCGCCGAGTCGAGGGTCTTCTCCAGCGCCGTCCCGGAGACGCCGCGACGGCGGCCCAGGACCCAGGCGGCGACGAGCACCGTGATGAGCAGCGCGATCGGCGTCGCGCCGATGGCGCGCAGCGTCTGCACGGCGGGGTTGTCCCCGTCGACGGCTCCGGCTGCGCGCAGCGCGTCGAGGCCGGTGTTGGCGAAGATGAGTACGAGCGGGAGCAGGAGGATCGCGACGACGGTGCCGAACTTCGGCGGGTTCTCGAGCTGGTCCTCGTCGGCCTCGCCGAGGATCGCGGGGATGGGTAGCTCGATGCGGCGTCCGGCGAAGCGGCCGAACAGGTAGCTCGTGACGTACCACGTCGGGATGGCGACGACGAGGCCGAGCAGGATGACGATGCCGATGTTCGCGCCGAGGAACTCGGTCGCGGCGACGGGGCCGGGGTGCGGCGGCACGTAGATGTGCATGACGGAGAACGCACCCGCGACGGGCAGGCCGTAGAGGAGGAGCGAGCCGCCCAGCCGACGCCCGACGGAGAAGACGATCGGCAGCATGACGACGAGACCGGCGTCGAAGAAGATGGGGAAGCCGAAGATGAGGGAGGCGAGACCGAGCGCGAACGGCGCCCGCTTTTCCCCGAACTTCTCGATGAGGAAGTCCGCCATGACCTTGGCGCCGCCGCTCGTCTCGACGAGCCTGCCGAGCATGGCGCCGAGCCCGACGAGGAGCGCGACGGTCGCGAGCGTCGAGCCGAACCCGGCGGTGAGCACCTCGACGATCGACCCCGTCGGGATGCCGGCGACCACCGCCGTGAGCAGGCTGACGAGGATGAGCGCCACGAAGGCGTGCAGCTTGAGCTTGATGATGAGGAACAGCAGGATCGCGATCGCGCCGGCGGCGATGGCGAGCAGCGGTCCGGCGGTCAGGGTCTGTGTCCAGTCCTCGGGGGGCATGGTGTCTCCGTCGACGGTCGGGTCGGGTGCGTGGTGCGTGGTGCAGGGGTGAGGGTCAGGGAGGGCGGCGCGGCTCAGCGCTCGCCCGAGGCGTCGCTCAGCGCGTGCCCGAGGCGTCGCTCAGGCGGGTCCGGGCGAGGATCTCGTCCACGACCTGCTCGGGCGTGGCGGAGACGTCGAGCGTGAAGCCGGGCTCGTCGTCGGCCAGGGGCTCGAGCGTGGCGAGCTGCGACGGCAGGAGCGACGTGGGCATGAAGTGCCCGCTGCGGTGCTGCATGCGCTCGGCGAGGAGCTCGGGGGTGCCGTCGAGATGGACGAAGCACACCTCGCCGCGGGCCGTGCGCAGCAGGTCGCGATAGGTGCGCTTGAGCGCGGAGCACGTGACGACGCCGGACCGGCCGGCCTCCGCCTCGCTGCTCAGCCAGTCGCGGATCGCCTCGAGCCAGGGCCACCGGTCGTCGTCGGTGAGCGGCGTCCCGGCGCTCATCTTGTCGATGTTGGCCTGCGGGTGGAAGCGGTCGGCCTCCGCGTACTCGGTGCCGAGGCGCTGCGCGAGCAGCGTCGCGACGGTGGTCTTGCCCGAGCCGGCCACGCCCATCACGACGAGGTGCTGGGGCAGGGAGTGGTTCCCGGCGTCGTCGGGCCGGTCGGTGGAGCTGACGTCCGTGTCCATGTGTCGACTTCCGTGTCGGGTGGGGGCGTCCGGTCGGGGCGGTGCCTGGGGCCCGGCCGTCCCGGTGACGACCGTCGTGGTCGTCCTCGGCCTCCACTGTGGGGCATTGGTAGCACCTTTGGCAAGTGATTGATAGCACCATTGGCCGCCACTAGGCTGCGAGACATGGCGACGACGGTCCTGCACACCACCGTGCTCGACACTCTCGGACGTCGCATCACCAGCGGCGACGTCCCCGCGGGCACGCCGCTGACCCTGGAGTCGATCGGCTCCGAGTTCGGGGTGTCGCGCACCGTCGCGCGCGAGGTCATGCGGCTCCTCGAAGGGCTCGGGCTCGTGCGGTCGAGGCGCCGCGTCGGGATCGTCGTGCTCGGCATCGAGGACTGGAACGTGCTCGACCCGCGCGTCATCCGCTGGCGTCTCGAGGGCCCCGGCCGTGACCCGCAGCTCCGCACGCTCACCGAGCTGCGGCACGCCGTCGAGCCGCTGGCCGCCGCCGGGGCCGCGCTCCACGCCACGCCCGCCGAGCGCGCCGAGCTCGTCGCCGCGGCCGGTCGCATGCGCCTGCTCGGGGAGGCGGGCGACCTCGAGGAGTTCCTCGCGCTCGACGTCCGGTTCCACGAGATCCTGCTCCGCGCGAGCGGCAACGAGATGTTCGGCGCGCTCGCGGGCGTGGTCGCGGCCGTGCTCAGCGGTCGGACGCACCTGGGCCTCATGCCTGCCTCGCCCGTCCCCGAGGCCCTCGACCAGCACGAGGCCGTCGCGCGCGCGGTCGCGGACGGCGACCCGGAGGCCGCCGAGGCCGCGATGGCCGCGATCGTCGGCGAGGTCCGCGCCGCGCTCGACGGGGTCCCGCCCGCTCCCGCCTGAGCGGCACGCTCCGGCCCCGCCTGAGCGGCGCGTCCCGGTTCCGCGGGCTCAGCGCGGGTGCACGCGGACCTCGGCCGCCTTGACGACGAACCAGACGCGCTCGCCCGGCACCAGGCCGAGCTCGGCGACCGCGCGCGGCGTGAGGTCCGCGGCCAGCCGCGGCACGTCATGCCCGACGGCGGTCGTCGCCCCCGCGGTCAGGTCGCCCGGGTCGTCGTCCACCGCGCGTCCCCACACGCGCAGGAGCGGCCCGTGCGGCTCGACGCTCGTCACGACGACCCGGTACGCGTTGCGCGGGCTGCCCTCGGGTGTCGTGCGGTGCACGGCGACCGCGCGCGGCTCGAACACCGCCACGGCGCCGTCCCCGACCGCGAACGGCTCGTCCGCCGTCCCGTGCACGCGGACCCCCGCGCCGTCGACGGCGACGGTCACCTCGCGCGCGAGGCTCTCCCCGTCCGGGGCGACGGCGGTCGCGGTCGCGACCGGCCCTGCCGTCCCACCCGCCGGCTCGGCCGCCGCCCGCTCGCGCACCGTCCGTACCGGCTCCGGGACGGCGACGTGCGCGACGCTCCCCGCGAGCAGGTTGACGCCCGCGAGACGGGCGGCGAACCGGGACCGCGGGCGCGTGAGCACCGCGTCCACGGGCCCGTCCTCGACGACGCGGCCGCCCTCCAGCACGACGACGCGGTCCGCGAGGAGCAGCACGTCGAGCAGGTCGTGCGTCACGAGCAGGGTCGTGCGCGGGTGCTCGCGCTGCGCGTGGTGCAGCACGGTCCGGACGTGCTGCGCGACGCCGACGTCGAGCGACGCGAGCGGCTCGTCGAGCAGGAGCACGCGCGGGTCGGTCACGAGCGCCCGGGCGATCGCGACGCGCTGCGCCTGCCCGCCCGAGAGGTCGGTCGAGCGGCGCCGCGCGAGGTCCGCCGCGCCGACGCGGGCGAGCGCGTCCCGGGCCTCCTCGCGGGCACGAGCGCGGGGCACGCCCCGGGACCGGAGGCCGAACGCGACGTCGTCCTCGACCGACAGGTGCTCGAACAGCAGCGGGCGCTGGCTCAGCCACGCGAGGTGGCGACGGCGCGGTGGGAGGCGCGAGACGTCGTCGTGCCCGACGGCGACGCGCGCACCCGGGGCCTCGCCGGGCGTGAGCAGGCCCGCGACGACCTGCACGAGCGTGGACTTGCCCGCCCCGTTCTCGCCGAGCACCGCCACGACCTCGCCCGGCGCGACGGTGAGGTCCACGTCGAGCCCGCGCTCCGGCACGACGGCGCGCACGGTCAGCGCGGCCGGGGGCGTCGGGGCCGCAGGCCCGGCGGGTGCCGGGGCCCGGTTGCCCGGCGGGTCGGCCTGAAGGCCAGGGGAGACGACGGCGCGGGGGCGCGGGCCGCCGTCGGGCAGGGAGCCCCGGACGCCTCGCCGCGGGCGCGGGGCCCCGAGCGCGCGCGGCCCGTGGACGACCGCGGTGATGAGGACCGCGACCACGACGAGCACGAACGACAGCGCGACGGCGCTGTCCGGGTCCGCGCTGCGCTGGAGATAGATCTCGAGCGGCAGGGTCTGCGTGACGCCCTGGAGCGCGCCTGCGAACGTCAGGGTCGCCCCGAACTCGCCGAGGGCGCGCGCGAACGCGAGCACGGCGCCGGACAGCAGCCCCGGCAGGACGCGGGGGAGCGTGACCCGCCGCAGGACGGTCGTGGGCCGCGCGCCGAGCGTCGCGGCGACGTCCTCGAGGCGCGTGTCCTGGCTGCGCAGCGCGCCCTCCAGGCTGAGCACGAGGAACGGCAGCGCGACGAAGGTCTGCGCCAGCACGACGGCCGTCGTCGTGAACGCGACCTCGATCCCCAGCACCTCGAGGTGCCGGCCGACCAGGCCCCGGCGCCCGAACGTGTGCAGCAGCGCGATGCCGCCCACGACAGGCGGCAGCACGAGCGGCAGCAGCACGAGGGCGCGCGCGACGCGCTGCCCGGGGAACGTGGTGCGCGCGAGGACGAGCGCCATGGGCGCGCCGAGCACCACGCAGCACGCCGTCGCGGCGAGCGCCGTGCGCAGCGACAGGCCGAGCGCGTCGAGAGCCGCCGGAGAGGTCACGAGCGCCCAGAAGCCGCCGGTCCCGTCCGGCCCCGGCGCCAGCTCCACGCGCCCGACCATCGCCGCCACGGGCACGACGACGAACAGCGCGCCCAGCAGCGCGGGGACGAGGACCCAGCGTGGCAGGCCGCGCATCAGGACCCGCCGGGGCGCGCGGAGGTCACGGTGCGGAGGCGTCGGGCGCGCCGAAGCCCGCGGCGGCGAGCGCGGCCTGTCCGGCGTCGCCGGTCACGAGGTCGACCCACGCCTGCGCGAGCGCGACCTGCTCCGGGCCGGCGTCCTCGGCCGCCGCGACGAGCGCGATCGGGTAGACGTTGAGCGCGGCGCTCGTCTCGGGTGCGTCCACGACCTCGACGTCGTCGCCCGCGAGCGTCGCGTCGGTGACGTAGACGAGCCCCGCGTCGGCCTCGCCCGACGTCACCTTGCCGAGCACGTCGGTGACGCTGGCCTCCTCGCTCACGCGGTGGAGGGTCACGCCCGCGGCCGCGGCGACGGTGTCGGTCGCGCTGCCGCACGGCACCTGCGGTGCGCACACGACGACCTTGACGTCGTCGCGCTCGAGGTCGGCGAAGGTCTCGACGCCCGCGGGGTTCCCGGGCGGCGTGACGATCGTCAGCGTGTTCGTCGCGAACGCGACGGGGTCGGCCGCGTCCCCGGCGTCGACGACGCGCGCCATGGAGCGCTCGTCCGCGGACGCGAAGACGTCGGCCGGCGCGCCGGCGAGGATCTGGTCGCCCAGGTCGGACGACCCGGCGAACGACAGCGCGACGGTCACGCCGTCGTGCTCGTCCTCGAAGTCCGACGCGAGGTCGGTGAACACGTCGCGCAGCGACGCCGCGGCGAGCACGGTGAGGGTGCGGTCCTCGGCCGTCGTGCGCGCGGGGTCGGGGGCGGCGCCGTCACCGGTCCCCGCGCCCGTGGCGCACGCGGAGAGGCCGGCGACCAGGGCCGCCGCCGCGAGCGCCGCGAGAGGGCCCCGGGCGCGGCGGCGGGTCGTCGTGCGGGCGGACGCGCTCACGCGGCTCCTCCGGGGGTCTCGACGATGACGGTCGTCGCCTTGACCACCGCGACGGCGAGGCTGCCGGGCTCGAGCCGCAGCTCGCGCACGGCCTCCGTGCTCATGAGCGACACGACGCGCTGGCCGCCGCAGAGCATCTCGACCTGGGACATGACGGTGTCGCTCACGACGTCCGTCACGATCCCCACGAACCGGTTGCGCGCCGAGCGGGCGACGCCCGACGGGTCCGGCGTCGGGTGCGACTGCGCGACGGCGAACCGCGCGAGCTCCGCGCCGTCGACGACCTTGCGCCCGGCGTCGTCGGCGCTCGCGGCGAGGTCCCCGGCGCCGACCCAGCGGCGGACGGTGTCGTCGCTGACCCCGAGCAGGCTCGCGGCCTCGCGGATCCGAAAGTGCGGCATGAAGACGAGATTAGACCCGCACCTGCGGAGTGTCATGCCGGCGTCGCCGGGTGTGGCACCCTCGACGCGTGAGCGAGACGACCACCCGGGACGACGTGCGCGTCGTCGTGGAGGACCCGACGACCCCGGACGTGCTGGCGCTGCTGCAGGAGCACCTGGACGACATGTACGCGACGTCGCCGCCCGAGAGCGTGCACGCGCTCGACGTCGAGCGCCTGCGCGCGCCGGACATCACGTTCGTCACGGCGCGGTCCGCGGACGGCGGCCTCCTCGGGTGCGGCGCCCTCAAGCAGCACGACGCGACGCTGGGCGAGCTCAAGTCCATGCGCACGACGGCGGCCGCGCGGGGTCGGGGCGTCGCCGCCACGGTCCTCGCGCACCTGCTCGACGCCGCACGCGACCGCGGCCTCGACCGCGTGAGCCTGGAGACAGGCACCGAGGACTACTTCGCGGCGGCGCGACGGCTCTACGCGCGCCACGGGTTCGTGCCGTGCGAGCCGTTCGCCGACTACACCGACGACCCGAACAGCACGTACCTGACGCTCTCGCTCGCCTGACGGGCCGCCCTGCACCGGGGTAGAACCTCCGGTCGCGAGGTAGAGCCCGCCGCGCTCTACGTCGCGACCGGGGGCTCTACCTCGCGACCGTGCGGTGGCGGGGGAGCACCACGTGTCATGCGTCGAGGCGCAGGCGCGCCCCGAGCGCGACGGCGGCGACGACGGCCGCCCCGGCCACGAGGACGAGGTCCTTGAGCACGTACTGGCCCATCAGCGTCACGCCGTGGCCGAACAGCTCGCCGGCGAACAGCACGATCGGCGAGAGGATCCCGGCCAGCGCGACGGCGAGCGCGAGCAGGCCCGCGCGGAGCAGCCGGCCGGTGAGGAGCGTCAGGCCGATGAACGTCTCCAGGACCGCGGTGAGCACCACGGCCGTGGTCCCGCCCACGAGGCCGAGCGTGAGCGTCTCGACGGTCCGGGCGGCGATCGCCTCCGCCGGGCTCGCGCCGGGGAAGAACTTGAGGACGCCGAAGCCGAGGAACACGAGGCCGAGGGCGACGCGCAGGGCGGGCACGGACCAGCGGGTGAGGACGCGCGCGGTCGCGGCGACGGCGGCGTCCGCCCGGCCCGCGAGACATGCGGGCAGGAGGGCGGCGCGACGGCGGCGGGCGGGCGTGGCGTGTGCCGCCGACGGCGCGGACGGGCGGGTGGCGCGGGGACGACCGGCGGTCGTCGGGGCGGTGGTGGACATGCGGGGACCTCTTCCAGGGACGGTCGCGGTCGGGGTTGACCGCCCCGGGAAGGAGGGCGTCGCGGGGCGTCCTGTGGACGACGTCGGGCCGAATTCACCCGCCGACGCGCGTCGACCCGGGCCACCCGGACGGGCCGGCCGGCCTCCGGGGTCAGCGCGAGCGCGGGCGCTCCGAGGGGTCCCAGCCCGGGCGCGGGGCGCGCGCGGCGACCGACGCGTCGCGCGAGCGGTACACGACGTACGGGCGGAACAGGTACGGCACCGGGGCGGAAAAAGCGTGCACGAGCCGCGTGAACGGCCAGAGGATGAACAGCAGGTTCGCCGCGACGATGTGGAGCTGGAACGCCGCGGGCACGCCCGCCATGAGCTCGGGCTGCGGCTGGAGGTACCAGAGCGAGCGGAACCACGGCGAGATGGTCTGGCGGTAGTCGTACCCGAGCCCGTCGGCGAGGAGCTGCGTCTGCACCGTGGCCCACGACCCCAGCAGGATCGACGCCGCGAGGAACACGTACATCGTCTTGTCCATGCGCGTCGTCGCGCGGAAGACGGGCCCGGACGTGCGGCGGCGATAGATGAGGATGAGCAGGCCCGCGACGAGCACGACGGCCGCGACCGACCCCATGTACGTCGCGACGAAGTGGTACGCGACCTCCTGGATCCCCACCGCCTCCGTCCACGACTCCGGGATCACGAGCCCCATCAGGTGCCCGAGGATCACGAACAGCAGGCCGAAGTGGAAGAGCGGCGAGCCGAGCCGCAGCAGCCGCTTCTCGTAGAGCTCGCTGGACCGCGTCGTCCACCCGAACTTGTCGTACCGGTACCGCCAGATCGAGCCCACGACGAACACTGCGAACGTCACGTACGGGAACACGACCCACAGCAGGACCTCTCCGGTGCTCACCCCGTTCATCGCACCGCACCTCCCGTCCCGTCGGGCGCGCCCGCGCCGTACGGCTCGAGCGCGAAGGGCTCCATGCCCACGAGCTCGGCGGGCGGCCCCGCCGTCACGAGCTCGACGTACCGCTGCTGCGTGCGCTCGTCGAGCGGCGGCAGCGTGAGGCACACGGCCTCGACGACCCCGGTCCAGGGGCTGCGCGCGCTCTCGAGCGCCGTGCGCAGCACCTCGATGCCGTCGCGGTGGGACGCGAGCAGACCGGCCGCGATCGTCGCGTCGTCGCCCGTGGTCCGGGCCGAGAACTCGAGCACCGTCGGCAGGTAGTCGGGGAGCTCCGAGCCCGTGACCTCCCACCCGGCCGCGCGGTACGCCTCGACGAACGCGACGAGCGCCGTCCCGCGCCGGCGGGTGTCGCCCGCCGCGTAGTACGAGAGGTACATCGAGCACTTCCGCTTGAGGTCGAACGTCGCGACGTACCGCGCCTGGAGCTCGCGCAGGCCCGGCCCGCCCGGCGTCGTGAGCACGTCGCAGAAGTCCTCCAGGCGCTCGCGGACGGGGCCGGGCAGGCCCGGGGCGGACGCGCGGACGACGTCGACCGCGGCGACCACGTCCTCGTCGGGATAGGCGAGCAGCAGCGACGCGGCCATGTGGGCGGTGCGGCGCTGGGCGGCCGACGTCGCGACGGGCGCCAGGTGGTCGGGCTGCGGCCCCCGAGGTCGTGCCCCGGGCCGCAGCGCGGGGGTCGGGAGCAGGGAGCGCGCCCTCATCGGGTGCCCCCGTCGGGCTCGACGCCGGGACCGCTCGCGGGCGCGGGGCCGCCCGCGGGACCGGCCGTGGGACCACCCGCCGGTCCACCGGGCGGTGGGGGGCCGGGGATCGTGTCGTGCCGCGCGTCCTGGCGCCCGCCCGGCAGCGAGCCCGGGCCGCCCGGCGTGACACCGCCGGGTGCACCCGACACGTCGCCCGGCTCGGGCCCCTCGCCCGGCGGGAAGAGGCCGGGCGGTCGCCCGTTCCCGTCCCAGTTGAGGAGGTTGACGCGGCCGGGGGTCGACGGCCCGTAGGGCGAGTCCGCCGTCTGCCGCGCCTGGAGCACGTGGAAGTTCTCGACCGCGACCGGCACCGGGCTGCCCGACGTCTCGCCGAACGGGCCGCCGCCCGTGAGGCCCATGCCGCCCATCCCGGGGCCGCCGTCGTAGTCGAGGGAACATGACATTTCGTCACGGCTGCCGAGCTCGTCGAGCTCGCGCGCGATCTCGGTGTGCGCGGTCGGGATGACGTACCGGTCCTCGTACTTCGCGACGGCGAGCAGGCGGTACATCTCCTCGACCTGGGCACCGGTCATGCCGACCGCGGCCGCGGTCCGCTCGTCGGCCTCGCGGCCGAGGTTGATGTCGCGCATGTACGACCGCATGGCGGCCAGACGGCGCAGCACCCGTTCGACCGGGGCGGTGTCGCCCGCGGTGAACAGCCCCGCGAGGTACTCGAGCGGGATGCGCATCTTCGAGATCGCGGCGAACAGCGTGCGCCCGTCCTCGCCGTCGTTCCCGGAGGCGGCGACGACGTCGACGACGGGGGACAGCGGCGGGATGTACCAGACCATCGGCAGCGTGCGGTACTCGGGGTGCAGGGGCAGCGCGACCTCGTAGCGCGAGATCAGGTCCCAGATCGGCGAGCGCTGGGCGGCCGTGATCCAGTCGTCGGGGATGCCCTCGGCACGCGCGGCAGCCACGACCTCCGGGTCGTTCGGGTCGAGGAAGACGGCGCGCTGCGAGGCGAGGAGCTCGTGCTCGTCCTCGACGCTCGCGGCCTCGGTGACCTTGTCGGCGTCGTAGAGGACGAGGCCGAGGTAGCGCAGGCGCCCGACGCACGTCTCCGAGCACACGGTCGGCAGGCCGACCTCGATGCGCGGGTAGCAGAGCGTGCACTTCTCGGCCTTGCCGGTCTTGTGGTTGAAGTAGACCTTCTTGTACGGGCACCCGGTGACGCACATGCGCCAGCCCCGGCACTGGTCCTGGTCGACCAGCACGATGCCGTCCTCGGCCCGCTTGTACATGGCGCCCGACGGGCACGACGCGACGCACGCCGGGTTGAGGCAGTGCTCGCAGATGCGGGGCAGGTAGAACATGAACGTCTTGTCCAGCTCCGTGGCCACGTGCTCCGACATGTGCTGGAGCACGGGGTCGTCCTGCATGGTCGCGGTCGAGCCGCCGAGGTCGTCGTCCCAGTTCGCGGACCACGAGATGTTGATGTCACCGCCCGTGAGCAGCGACTTCGGCCGGGCGACGGGCGTGTGCTGCCCCTGCGGCGACGAGAGCAGCATGTCGTACTCGTAGGTCCACGGCTCGTAGTAGTCGTGGATCGAGGGGAGCTTCGGGTTGGAGAAGATCGTCGCGAGCTTTTTCAGGCGGCCGCCGGCGCGGAGCTTGAGCCGGCCCTTCTTCGTCCGCACCCAGCCGCCCTGCCAGCGCTCCTGGTCCTGGTAGGTGCGCGGGTACCCGAGCCCGGGACGCGTCTCGACGTTGTTGAACCACACGTACTCCACGCCCGTGCGGTTCGTCCACGCCTGCTTGCACGTCACCGAGCACGTGTGGCACCCGATGCACTTGTCGAGGTTCATGACCATCGACATCTGCGCCATCACCCGCACGACGCCACCCCCTCCCGGCCGGCCGGCCCGAGGCCGCCTGCTGCGTCCGTCCGCGTCACGAGTACCGCACCTCCTGGCTCCGGCGCCGGACGACCGTCATCTCGTCGCGCTGGTTCCCGGTCGGCCCGAGGTAGTTGAACGCGTACGACAGCTGGGCGTACCCGCCCGCGAGGTGCGTCGGCTTGAGCAGGATGCGAGTGAGCGAGTTGTGGATCCCGCCGCGCAGGCCCGACGTCTCGGCGAGCGGGACGTCGATCGTGCGGTCGGTCGCGTGGAACATGTAGACCGTGCCCTCGGGCATCCGGTGGCTGACGATCGCGCGCGCCACCACGACGCCGTTGCGGTTGTAGGCCTCGATCCACTCGTTGTCCACGACGCCGATCTTGGCCGCGTCGGCCGGGCTCATCCAGATGCCCGGCCCGCCGCGCGACAGCGACAGCATGAAGAGGTTGTCCTGGTACTCCGAGTGGATCGCCCACTTGTTGTGCGGGGTCAGGTACCGCACCGCGACCTCCGCGTGCCCGGCGGACCCCGGGTAGCCCGACGGCGAGGTGTCGCCCACGACGGGCGAGTCGCCGAACAGCCGGTGCATGTCGAGCGGCGGCCGGAAGACCGGCAGGTGCTCGCCGAGCTCGATCATCCAGTCGTGGTCGAGGTAGAAGTGCTGCCGACCCGTGAGGGTGTGCCACGGCTTGAGCCGCTCCACGTTGACGACGAACGCCGAGTACCGGCGCCCGCCGTGCTCCGAGCCCGACCACTCGGGCGAGGTGATGACCGGCGTCGGGCGGGACTGGACGTCCGGGAACGTCACGCGCTTGCCCTGCTCGCCCCGGGCGAGGTCCGCCAGGGGCGTTCCCGTGCGGCGCTCGACGTGCTCGAAGCCCTGCACGGCGAGGCGACCGTTCGTCGTGCCCGAGAGGGCGAGGATCATCTCGCACGCGTGCGTGTCGCGGTCGAGGCGCGGACGTCCGGCGGCGGGGCCGTCGGGCACGAGGCCGTTGCGCCGGCCGAGGTCCGCGACCTCCGGCCCGGGCGAGAACTGCACGCCCTTGGTCGCCATGCCCGCCTTCTCGGTGAGGGGGCCGAGCGCGGCCATGCGCGCGGCGAACGCCGGGTAGTCGCGCTCGACGACCACGAGCTTCGGCATCGTCACGCCCGGCACGAGCTCGCGCTCGGTCACGGGCTGCCCCGAGTCGGTGAGCGCGCCGTGCGGGACGGCCATCTCGTCCGGGGTGTCGTGCGCGAGCGGGGCGGCGACGAGGTCCTCCCGCACCCCGAGGTGCGTCACCGCGAGCTCGGAGACCTTCGCCGCGACGGTGTGGAAGATGTCGAAGTCCGTGCGCGTCTGCCACGGCGGGTCGATCGCCGGGTTGAACGAGTGCACGAACGGGTGCATGTCCGTCGAGGACAGGTCGTGCTTCTCGTACCAGGTCGCGGCGGGGAGCACGACGTCCGAGAACAGCGTCGTCGACGTCATCCGGAAGTCGAGCGTGACGAGCAGGTCGAGCTTGCCGCGCGGCGCCTCCTCGCGCCACGTCATCGACCGCGGGCGCCGCTCGGGGCCGGACTCCGCGGCGTTGACCGCGGCGTCCGTCCCCAGGAGGTGCTGGAGGAAGTACTCGTTGCCCTTGCCCGACGACCCGAGGATGTTCGCGCGCCACACCGTGACGACGCGCGGGAAGTTCGCCGGGTCGTCGGGGTCCTCGCACGCGAACCGGAGGTTCCCGGCCTTGAGCTCGTCGACGACGTGCTGCGCCGGCTCCTTGCCCGCCGCGCGGGCCTCGTCCACGAGGTCGAGCGGGTTGCGGTCGAACGTCGGGTAGCTCGGCATCCAGCCGCGCTGCGCGGACTCGACGAGCGTGTCCGCCGTCGTGCGCCCGGAGAACTGGCCCTGCGCGAGCGGCGACGCGAGCGCGTCCGCGGGCAGGCCGTCGTAGCGCCACTGGTCCGTCGCGAGGTACCAGAACGCGGTGCCGATCATCTGGCGCGGCGGTCGTGACCAGTCGAGGCCGCCCGCGTACTGGGCCCACCCCGTGACGGGACGGCACTTCTCCTGCCCCACGTAGTGCGCCCACCCGCCCCCGTTCACGCCCTGGCAGCCCGTGAGGGTGGTCAGCGCGAGCATCGCGCGGTAGATCGTGTCGGAGTGGAACCAGTGGTTGGTGCCCGCGCCCATGATGATCATCGAGCGCCCGCCCGAGTCGAGCGCGTTCTGCGCGAACTCGCGCCCGATGCGCGCGGCCGCCGCGGCCGGGACGCCCGTGAACCGCTCCTGCCACGCCGGGGTCGCGGGCGTCGCGTCGTCGTCGTAGCCCGCGGGCCACTCGCCCGGCAGGCCGAGCTCCGGCCGGTTCACGCCGTACTGCGCGAGCAGCAGGTCGAGCACCGTCGTGACGAGCCGCCCGCCGACGCGACGCGCCGGCACGCCGCGCACGACGACGCCCGCACCGCCCAGGTGCGCGCCCGCGTCGTCGCCCGGGGCCGGGTCGAGGTCGAACCGCGGCAGCCCGACGGCGACCGTCTCGTACGAGAGCCCGGCCGGGGTAGAGCCCTGGTCCGCCGGGGTAGAGCCGCGGTCTGCCGAGGTAGAGCCGCGGTCGGGCGACACCGGGCGGTCGGGGACCGAGTCGCGGGTGGGCGCGGCCTGCGGCGCGCCCCAGAAGACGCCGTGCGGGTCGGCGACCGAGAGCAGCGGGTCGATGTCGCCGAGGTCGAGGTTCCACCGCCCGGCGTCGGCCTCGCCGTAGCGGTGGCCGAGGCTGCCGTGCGGGACGCGCGGGGTGCCGTCCGCGTCGAGCACGACGGTCTTGAAGCGCGCGTTCGCCGAGCCGGCGTCGTCGTCGCCGGGGCGCCCGACGCCGTCGGGCAGGTCCGCCGCGGTGAGGAACTTCCCGGGCACGTACGTCGTGCCCGAGCCGTCGTCGTGCTCCTCGAGCACGACGAGGTGGGGGAGGTCCGTGAAGCGGGCCGCGTACTGCGCGAACTGCGGGGTGCGGCGCTGCGCGTAGTGCTCCGTGAGGATCACGTGGCCCATGGCCTGGGCGAGCGCGCCGTCGGTGCCCGGGTGCGGGGCGAGCCACTCGTCGGCGAACTTCGTGTTGTCCGCGTAGTCGGGCGACACGACGATCACCTTCTGACCGCGGTAGCGCGCCTCGGTCATGAAGTGGGCGTCGGGCGTGCGGGTCACGGGGACGTTCGAGCCCCACATGATGCAGTACGTCGAGTTCCACCAGTCCGCGGACTCCGGGACGTCGGTCTGGTCGCCGAACACCTGCGGGGACGCGACGGGCAGGTCGGCGTACCAGTCGTAGAACGACAGCATGGTGCCGCCGAGCAGCTGGACGAACCGCGCACCGACCCCGTGGGAGACCATCGACATGGCCGGGATCGGCGAGAACCCCGCGATGCGGTCGGGCCCGTACGCCGCGATGGTGTGCACGTGCGCGGCGGCGACAATCTCCGCCGCCTCGTCCCACGTGGCGCGCACGAGGCCGCCCTTGCCGCGCGCCGCCTTGTAGGCGCGGGCGGTCTCCGGGTCGGTCGTGACCTTGCGCCACGCGAGCACCGGGTCGCCCGTCGCGGCCCGGGCCGCGCGGTAGGCGTCGAGCAGCGCGCCGCGCACGTAGGGGTAGCGCACGCGCGTGGGGGAGTAGGTGTACCAGGAGAACGCGGCGCCGCGCGGGCAGCCGCGCGGCTCGTACTCGGGCGAGTCCGGCCCCACGGAGGGGTAGTCGGTCTGCTGCGTCTCCCACGTGATGATGCCGTCCTTGACGTACACCTTCCACGAGCACGACCCGGTGCAGTTCACGCCGTGCGTCGAGCGCACGACCTTGTCGTGGGACCAGCGGTCGCGGTAGAACACGTCGCCCTGGCGACCGCCCGTGAGGAACACCTGCCGCAGGTCGTCGGACACCTTCCCGCGCTTGAGGTGCTTGCCGAGCCGCAGCAGCGCGTCCTCGACCGGTCCCTCCGACGTCGTCGTCATGCGGCGCTCCCGCCCCCCGGGGCGGCGGGGACCACCGGGCACCACCAGGGGCGGCGCGCCGGCGGCGACGACGGCACGGACAGGTACGACATACGAGCCTCCTGGGCGAGCAGGTGCGGCGGTCGGTCCACAGCCACTATGCCCAGGTCGCCCGGATCGCGCGCGGTGAGCGCGCGCCGTGGTCCCGTCCCCGCCGGGCCGGGCCGGGCCGGGCCGGGCCGGGCTCGCTACCGTGGCGCCATGACCGCACCCACCGGACGGCCCGCGGACGCGACCGTCGCCGTCGTCACCGTGTCCGACCGCTGCTCGCGCGGCGAGGCGGAGGACCGCTCGGGACCTCTCCTCGCGGGGCTGCTCGCGGCGTCGGGCTGGGCGGTCGTCACCGACCTCGTGCCCGACGGCGTCGCCCCCGTCCGCGACGCGGTCGCCCGGGCGGTGGCCGGGGGAGCGCGCGTCGTGCTCACGACCGGGGGGACGGGCGTCGGGCCGCGTGACCTCACGCCCGAGGGCACCCGCGAGGTGCTGGCGCAGGAGGTCCCGGGCATCGCGGAGGAGCTGCGCCGCCGGGGCGCGGAGCACGTCCCCGCGGCGGTGCTGTCGCGCGGCGTCGCGGGGGTCGCGCCCGGCCCGCACGGGCGCGCGCTCGTGGTCAACCTTCCTGGCTCCTCGGGCGGGGTGCGCGACGGCTGGGCCGTCCTGGAGCCGCTCCTGCCGCACGTCCTCGCGCAGCTCGACGGCGGCGACCACTGACGACCAGCCCGTCGGGGCGCGCCGACCAGGCGGTCGCGGCGGGTCCGGGACCGTGACGAGCCAGGACCGCCTGCTCGGCACGGGGCGGGGTCAGCCGGGCGGGGTCAGCCGCCGGCGAACGGGGGGAGGACGTCCACCGTCTCGTCCGCGGCGACCGGGGTGTCGTCGCTCGCCGCGCGGACGCCTCCCACGAGGAGCGAGCAGCGCGGGAGCACGCCGGCGAGCGCCGCGTGCCGGGCGACGACGGCGGCGTGCAGCTCGCCGACCGTCGTCGCGTCGACGGTCTCGGTCTCGGTGCCGGCGGCGTCGCGCGCGCCGGCGAAGTAGCGGACGGTCGCCATCTCTCAGTCCTGCGTCTCGGCCGGGGCCGCGGTGCCGGGCAGCTCGGGCTCGGGCGTCCACGCGAGCGCGAGCTCGGTCGCCCGGTCGAGCACGTCCTGCACGCTGCGGCCCGACCCGTCGTGCGCGGCGAGCCCGGCGACGTAGCCCGCGACGAACGTCGTGAGGGGCGCGGCGGGGCGCTCGATGCCGTGCGCGGCGTCGCGCGCGAGGTCGAGGACCGCGCCGATGTCGACGACCTCCGGGTCGAGGTCGAGGTCCTGCGCGAGCGCGTCGACCCAGCGTTCGAGGTTCGTCATCGTGGCCTCCGGCCGTCGTCGGGGGTGCCGGCGGGCGGGGCGCCGGGCACCGCGGGCGCGCCTGCGGCCAGGCGGCGCTCCTGCTCGCGGGCATCCTCCCACGTGTCCACGTCGTCGGTGGCGCCCGTGTCGTCGGGGACGCCGATCGCGGGCAGGCCGGCGAGCAGGCGCCGCACCGACGCGCCGTGCACGGTCGGCAGCGCGGCGAGCGCGGCGTCGAGCGCGGCGCGCTCGTACAGGCCGACGAGCCACTGCTCCCGTCCGTCGCGCACCGCGTGCACGGCGACCTCGCCGCTCCGGCGGCGGGCGGCGGCGAGCAGCGCGGGCACCGCCTCCGCGGCCCGCGGGACGTCGCACGCGAGCACGAGCACCCAGGGGGCGCGGCCGTCGTCGGGCAGGGCGGCGAGCCCGGCCGCGATCCCGGCGACGGGCCCCCCGAACGGCGGGTCCTCGCGCGTGCGGGCGTAGCGCCCCGGGGCGGCGAGCTCGTCCGGCCCGACGACGACCGTCCGCCCCGCGCCCGCCGTCGCCGCGAGCGCGTGCTCCAGCAGCGGCCGACCCCCGACGACGAGCCCGGGCTTGGGCGTCCCGAGCCGCTCCGCCCGGCCCCCGGCCAGCACGACGGCGTCGAACGCGAGGGACGGTTCGGCACCCCGCGCGGGGATCGGCAGCTCGAGGTGCCGACCCGGCGCGTCGGGTGCCGACCCGTCGTCGGGGTGGGCCGTCACGGCTCGCGGTGCCAGTCGCCGGACTTGCCACCGGTCTTCGCGACGAGGCGGACGTCCGTGAGCTCGACGGACTTGTCGAGGCCCTTGACCATGTCGACGACCGCGAGGCCCGCGACGGCGACGGCCGTCAGCGCCTCCATCTCGACGCCCGTGCGGTCCGCGGTCCGGACGGTCGCGGTGACGTCGACGCCGTGGTCGCCCACGACGAGGTCGACGACCGCCCCGTGGACGCCGATGACGTGCGCGAGCGGCAGGAGCTCGGCCGTCCGCTTGGCGCCCGCGATCCCGGCGATGCGCGCGACGGCGAGCACGTCGCCCTTGGGGACGGTCCCGTCGCGCAGCGCGGCGACGATCTCCGGGGAGCACCGCACGGTCCCGGTCGCCGTCGCGGAGCGGACGGTCGGCTGCTTGGCGGTGACGTCGACCATCCGCGCGTGCCCGCGCTCGTCGAGGTGCGTGAAGCTCATGGCGCCACTCTCGCACGCGGCGCAGCGCACGGCGCCACGCTCGGGGTCGGCCGCGGGCTCGGGTGCGCTCGCGGCCCGCGACCGCGAGGATCGACCCATGCGCAGCTCACTCCTCGACCACGCCGAGCGCTCCGTCGAGCCCGGCAGCTTCCAGCTCCAGAACGACCGCATGCTCAAGGTCGACCTCCGCGGCACGGGCGGGTTCTTCTTCGCGAAGCAGGGCTCGATGGTCGCCTACCAGGGCGACGTCGACTTCGCGTACGAGGGCAGCGGCGGGCTCGGCAAGATGTTCAAGAAGGCGTTCACGGGCGAGGGCATGTCGCTCATGAAGGTCTCGGGCAGCGGCGACGTGTTCCTCGCGCAGGACGCGGACCAGGTCTTCGTGCTCCACCTGGAGGACGAGGGCGTGACGGTCAACGGCGCGAACGTGCTCGCGTTCGAGAGCTCGCTCGCGTGGGACATCAACCGGGTCGAGGGCGCGTCGATGCTCAGCGGCGGCCTGTTCAACACGACGTTCACCGGGACCGGGGCGCTGGCCGTCACCGCGTTCGGCACGCCCGTCGTGCTCGACGTCGACGTCCCCACCTTCGTCGACATGCAGTCCGCGGTGCTGTGGTCGACGTCGCTGCAGTCCTCGATCCGCAAGACGGCGAAGCTCGGGGCCGCGATCGGGCGCGGCTCCGGCGAGGCGTACCAGCTCGCGCTCTCGGGGCGCGGGTTCGTCGTCGTGCAGGCGTCGGAGGGCCACCCGCCGCCCCCGGCGAAGTGACCGAGGCCGGCCCCGGGTTCAGAGCAGCAGCACCTGCACGGGGTCGCCCGGCGCCACGGCCGTGACGTCGGCCCCGACGACGGCGAGCGCGTCGGCATGGGCGAGCGCGCTCAGGCGGTGCGAGCCGGAGCCGCGGGCCGTCGCGTCCTCCTCGGGGCGACGGCCCGTGGGGACGACGCGCGCGCCGTCGGGCTCGGTGTGGCGCACGAGGACGAGCTGCTCGCGCCCGGCCGGCGAGGACCACCCCGCGGCGGCGACGCGCCGGACGAGCGCGCGACCCGGGCCGGGCACGCCGCGCAGCCGGTCGACGACGGGCCGCACGAACAGCTCGAACGAGACGTACGCGCTCACGGGGTTCCCCGGGAGCGCGAGCCACGGCACGCCCCGCCAGCGCGCGAGGCCCTGCGGGCGGCCGGGCTGCATGCCGACCGCGACGAGCCGGGCGTCGGTGACCGCGTCCTGCCACGGCGTGCCCGCGCGGGTCGCGGGGTCGAGCACCTCGCGCACGACGTCGAACGCGCCCGCGCTCACCCCGCCCGTGCTGACGAGCAGGTCGGGCGGGGCGCCGTCGAACGCGTCGAGCAGCCCGTCCAGCGTCGCGCCGAGCGCGGCCGCGGAGTCGCCCACGGCCCCGCGCCGGACCACGCGCGCGCCCGCGGCCCGCGCCGACGCGGCGAGCAGGACCGAGTTGGAGTCCGGGATCCGCCCCGGCCCCGGCGTGGTGCCGGGGGCCACGAGCTCGCTGCCCGTGGAGAGCACCGCCACGCGCGGCGCGCGGTGCACGCGCACGGCCGCGTGCCCGGCGGACGCCGCGACCGAGACGTGCCGCGCGGTGAGCACGGTGCCCGCCCCGACGACGACGTCGCCGCGCCGCACGTCCTCCCCGCGGGACCGCACGTGGGTGCGCGACGCGTCGTGGACCGCGACCGTCGTCGGCCCGCTCCCGGCCGCGCCCGGCGTGAAGCGGCCGGTCGACGTGCGCTCGACGGGCACGACGGCGTCCGCCCCGGGCGGCACGGGCGCGCCCGTCATGATCCGGACCGCCTCGCCCGGTCCCAGGCCGAGGTCGAGCCCGGCCGGACCCGCGTCCCCGGCCGCGACGTCGCCCACGACGCGCAGCACCACGGGCGCCGACGGCGTCGCCCCCGCCACGTCCTGCGCGCGCACTGCGTACCCGTCCATCGCGGACGCGTCGAACGCGGGGGCGTCCAGCGCGGACACGACGTCGGCGGCCAGGACGGCCCCCACGGCGTCCTCCAGCGGGGTGTCCGCGGGCGCCGTCGGGTGGACGAGCGCGAGCGCGTCCGCGGTGTGCTGGACGATCGTCCGACTCGGGTCGCGCGTCATGCCCGCACCGTAGCCGAGCCCGGGTGCCGACCTCGGGAGGGTGGGCTACGTTGGGCACCGGAGTCATGAAGCGGCCCGAAGCCCCCCGAACCTTGGGAGGACGACATGGCCTCGATCCCCGTGACCACCCTCAGCCCCGACCAGACGGCGCCCGTGCGCCCCGCAGCGCTTGCGGAGGTGCTCGCCGTGGGCACGCACCTCCTCGTGGGGCAGTACCGCGTCGAGCTCGGCACCGGGACGTGGTGGTGGTCGGACGAGGTGTACACCATGCACGGCTGGGCGCCGGGGGACGTCCAGCCCAGCCTCGACGCGCTGCGCTCGCGCAAGCACCCGGACGACCGCGCCCGCGTGGTGCGCGCCGCCACGGAGGCGATCCGTTCCGGTCGCCCGTTCTCGTGCGCCCACCGGATCGTCGACGGGCACGGCAAGGCCCGGTCCGTCGTCGTGACGGGACAGGGCCGACGGGACGCGCGCGGTCGCGTCGTCGAGATCGCGGGGTACGTCGTCGACGTCACCCCGACGCACAAGGAGGCGCTGGAGCGCGAGTCGCAGCGCGCCGTCACGCGTGCGTTCGTCGCGCAGGCCGCCGTCGAGCAGGTCAAGGGCGTGCTCATGGCCGTGCACGGCGTCGACGACGTCGCAGCGGGCCAGCTCCTCGCGGAGGCGGCCGGCGAGGCCGGCGTCCCCGTCCAGGAGACGGCCGCGCAGGTCATGCGCGCGCTGAGCAAGGCCGGCGGGGTCGGCCCGACGGCCGAGGCGACGGTCGCGGGCGCGTTCGCCGCCGTCCGTCCGGTCGCGCGGCCCCGCGCCCACGAGGCGCAGCTCGCGCGTCGTCGGGAGCCGGCCCGCTCCTGAGCCGGACGGCCCCGCGCACGACGAGAACGCCACACGAGAAGGAGGAACGACATGACCGACGAGACCACCTTCCCGGCCCAGCAGCAGGAACCCCCGGGCCTCACCGGACGCATGGATCCGGTGCCCGACCACGGCGAGCAGTCCTACCGCGGCACCGGGCGGCTCGAGGGCCGTCGGGCGCTGATCACGGGTGGTGACTCGGGCATCGGCCGCGCCGTCGCCATCGCGTTCGCGCGCGAGGGCGCCGACGTCGCCATCGGCTACCTGCCGGAAGAGCAGGAGGACGCCGAGGAGACGGCCCGCTGGGTCCGCGAGGCGGGCCGCACGTGCGCCCTCCTGCCCGGCGACGTCACCGACGAGGCGACGGCACGGGCCCTGCCCGGACGCGCCGCGGCCGAGCTCGGCGGGCTCGACGTGCTCGTCAACAACGCCGGCTTCCAGATGGCGCGGCGCGAGTCGATCGAGGACGTCACCACCGACGAGATCGACCGGGTGCTCAAGACGAACCTCTACGCGCTGCTGTGGATCACGCAGTCGGCGCTCGAGCACCTGGGCGAGGGCGCGGCGATCGTCAACAACTCGTCCATCCAGGCCTTCCAGCCGTCGACGTCCCTGCTCGACTACGCGTCGACGAAGGCGGCGATCAACAACCTCACGGTGAACCTCGCGGCCGAGCTCGGCCCGCGCGGCATCCGCGTGAACGCCGTCGCGCCGGGACCGATCTGGACGCCGCTCCAGCCGGCCACCCAGCCCGAGGAGAAGATCGAGCAGTTCGGGAAGGACACCCCGCTGGGGCGCGCGGGCCAGCCCGCGGAGGTCGCGCCGGCGTTCGTCTTCCTCGCCTCCCCGACGGACGCGAGCTACGTCTCCGGCACCGTCCTCGGTGTCACGGGAGGCAAGCCCGTGTTCTGACGGGCCCCTCCTCGCCGGGGGAGCCGCGGACGGTGAGACCGCGGCTCGCCCGGGAGGGTCGGAGGGTGGGCGTCCGCGCCCGCCCGGGGGCGGGACCGCCGCGAGAGCGACGGCGCCCGTGAGAGGGTCACAGCCGCCACGCCTTGTGCGGGCGAGACGGCCGCCGCCTCCGCCCCGCCCCGGTGACGCCCGGGCGGGGCCTCCGACGCCGTACGTGCTCCGGCTCGCCGCGACGTAGGCTTGCGGCGGAGACAAGGAGAGCACCATGAGCACCGATCGCGGAACGAGCGGCGAGCCGACCCCGGGAGGGTCCGGAGCACCGCTGACCGAGGTCCCCGTCGTCGACCTGATGGCGGAGGAGGCGACGGTGGCGGGCCTCGTGGCGGACGCCGCCCGCGCGCTCGCCGACGAGCCCACCCTCCAGCAGACGCTCGACCGGGTGGTCGAGCTCGCGGTGGCGATGGTCGACGGCTGCGACGAGGCCGGCATCTCGCTCGTGACCCGCCGCCGCATCGAGAGCGCGGCCGTGTCCGACCCGGTCGTGGCGCGCGGGGACGCGCTCCAGTACGAGCTCGACGAGGGCCCGTGCCTCGATGCCATCCGCGAGCACGCGCTCGTGGAGTCCGGGGACGTCGCTGCGGACCCGCGCTGGCCGCGGTGGGCGCCGCGCGCGGCGGGCGAGCTCGGCGTCGGCTCCATGCTGTGCGTCCAGCTCTACACGTCCGAGAACGCGCACGGCGCGCTCAACATGTACTCCGGCTCGCGCGACGCGTTCGGCCCGGACTCCCACCACCTCGCCTCGACGTTCGCGGCCGTCGCCGCCGCGGCCATCTCGGCCGCGCGGACCGAGGAGCAGCTGCAGTCCGCCGTCCAGACCCGCACGCTCATCGGGCAGGCGCAGGGCATCATCATGGAGCGGTACTCCCTGACGCCCGGCCGCGCGTTCGCCGTGATGAGCCGCGTGTCCCAGGACGCGAACATCAAGCTCGTCGACGTCGCCCGCGAGATCGTCGAGACCCGCCGCATCCCCGGCGTCGGCGCGCCCGCGGGGGACTGAGCCCCGGCGCTCAGCCGCCGGTGGCCGGCTCGTCGGCGCACGGCGCCTCGAGCAGCGCGTCGACCCGGCGTCGGACCGACTCGTCGAGCAGCGGCCCGGCCGGCTCGGCGCCGCCGACCACGCCCTCCACGAGGCGACGGGCGAGCTCGCGGACGGGGACGTTCACGTCGTTCGAGCGCCGGCGCAGCACCTCGAACGCGTCGTCGGGTCCCGTGCGCAGCGCCGCCATGAGCACGCCCTTCGCCTGCTCGATCACCGAGCGCGACGCGTCCGCGGCCCGGATCGACGCGGTCGCCTCGCGCCGCGCGGCCTCGGCGTGCGCCGTCGTCAGGTCGACGAAGTAGCCCACCACGTGCGCCCAGGGCAGCTCCGCGCCCGGGTTCTTTCCCTGCGCCGCGACGGCGAGCGTGCGAGTAGCGCCCGTCGCGTCCACGATGCGGTGCATGGACCCGAACGGCTCCCCGGTCCGCGCGGCCTGCGCGAGCTCGCTCGCGACGCGCTCGCGGTCCTCGGGGTGCTTGTGCGACAGGACGAGGGCGGTCGTCGGCACGACCTCGCCCGGCGCGAAACCGTGCATCTCGTACACCTCGTCGGACCACCACCACGAGTCGGTCGCGATGTCCACGCGGAAGCGGCCGACCGGCTGGGGGTCACCCGGGCCGAGGGCGGCGAGGAGGTCGGCGAGAGCGGGCGGGACGACGTCGTCGGGCTCGGTGGCGTCGGAGGGCAGGGCAGCGTCCATCGATGGGGGTCCCCGGAGATCGAGCAGGACGGAGCCGATTCCTGACCCCAGCAGACTGAAGATTATCCCAGCGTCGGCGCGAGGGAGGAAACCGTGACCACCCAGGTCAGCGACGGGCGGGACGAGTCGGCCGAGGAACGGTCCGACCGGAACTGGGCAGAGCTGCTCCAGGAGCTGCGCGTCATGCAGATGGGCGTGCAGATCCTCACGGGGTTCCTCCTCACGCTGCCGTTCCAGCAGCGCTTCGGGGACCTCGACACCTTCCAGACCGACGTCTACCTCGCGCTCGTCGCGCTGGCCGTGCTGTCGACCGGCCTGTTCGTGACGCCCGTGAGCCTCCACCGGACGCTCTTCCGCCGGCACCGCAAGACGACGCTCGTGACCCTGAGCGACCGGATCGCACGGTTCGGCGTGCTCGTCCTCGCGTTCGTCGTCACGGGGACCGTGCTGCTCGTGGTCGACGTCGTCGTGAACCGCACCGCCGCCCTGTGGTCGAGCGGCAGCGCGCTCGTGCTGCTCGTCGGCCTCTGGTTCGTCCTCCCGCGCCTCGTCGCCCGCGGCACCGCGGCGTCCGACTGACCTCGCGATCGAACCGCCGTCGCGCGAGGTAAGAGGTAGAGCCCTGGTTCGTCGAAGTAGAGCCGTGGTCGCGCGAGGTAGACCCGTGGTCACGCGAGGTAGAGCCGAGGTCACGCGAGGTAGAGCCGGGGTCACGCGAGGTAGAGCCGTGGTTCGCCGAGGTAGAGCCGTGGTCCGTCGGTGAGAACGTGGTGGAGCCAGCCACCGCCCTGAGCTGCCCCCGCGCCGGTCCGGAGGGTCCGAGCGTCGCCCACTCCGGCGAGCAGGTGATCGTGGCGCGTCAGTCGACCGGGACGAGCGCAGAGCACCTGCTCGCGACGACGAGGTCCGGTGCGACGGCGCGGCAACCCCGATGGTGCGTGTGGGGCTGTGCGGTGCGAGCACACCTGACCCCGCGGGCAGTCGCTCGGGCTGGGGAGACAGAGGTGAGACGACGCCGGGCGGGGTGGGTGGTGGTGCCGCGTCGTGGCGGGCCTGGCGGGAGCCGCGAGGAACGAGCGGCGGATGGTAGACGCGGCACCACCGCCCACCCCGCCCACCCGGGGCGACCACGCGCCGTCGGGCATGACCACGGCTCTACCTCGCGCGACCCCGGCTCTACCTCGCGTGACCACGGCTCTACCTCGCGAGCGCGGGGCTCCCCCCGGGAGGCTCAGGAGGACGCGGCGGCGCGGGCCTGGACGCCCCGACGGACGGGACCGAGGGTGAACAGCAGGGTCAGCAGGGCGGTGAGGGCGAGCAGCCCGAAACCCAGGCCGTACGTGCCCTCGAGCTGGTAGACGGCGCCCATGAGCAGCGGCGGGATGAACCCGCCGAGGCCGCCCGCCGCGCCGACGAGGCCCGTGACCGCGCCGACCTTCTCGACCGGCGCGACCTTCGAGACGAGGGCGAACGTGGCGCCCGACGACGCACCGAGCGCGGCGGCGAGGCCGAGGAACGCGATCGTCCCGACCGGCACGAGCGACGGCTGGAACGCGACGACGGCGGCGAGCGCCGTCACGACGGCGAAGCATGCGACGGACACGGGCACGCCGCCGAACCGGTCGGACAGCGCGCCGCCGACAGGCCGCATGACGACGGCGAGCACGACGAACCCGGCGGTGCGGGCCGCGGCGTCGGACGCGGTGAGGTCGTAGGCGTTGACGAGGAACGTCGGCAGGTAGACGGAGAACGCGACGAACCCGCCGAACCCGACGGCGTACAGCCAGGAGAGCTGCAGGGTGGCGGGGAGACGGAACGTCGCCCAGGTGCGGGACCAGAACCCGCCGGCGGGGGCGGTCACCCGGCCGGGCGGGACGCGCAGCAGCAGCCACGACACGACGGCGAACACCGCGAGGACGGCGGCGACGAGGAGGAACGGGGCGGCGTCGCCCCACGCGTCGCGGATGCGGACGGTGGTGAACGCGGAGATCGCGGTGCCGCCCATGCCCATGCCGAAGATCCCGACGGCGGTGCCGCGCCGCGCGGGCGGGTACCACGCGTTGACGAACGGAACCCCGACGGCGAACGCGGTGCCGCCGAGACCGAGGAAGAACCCGCCGACGATCAGCCAGGCGAAGCTGTCCGCGACGAGCCCGACGAACAGCACGGGCAGGATCGTCAGCGCGCTGACCAGGGGGAACATGATGCGGGCGCCGTACCGGTCCGTGAGTGCCCCTACCGGGATGCGGCCGAGCGACCCGACGACGACCGGGACGGCCACCAGCACGGACACCTGCACGTCGGTGAGGTCGTACTGCTGCCCGTACGCCGCGCCGAGCGGGCTGATGAGCGCCCAGGCCCAGAAGTTCACCGCGAACCCGATGGTCGCGAGGACGAGCATGAGGGTCGGGGAGGTGGACGTCGTCGTCGTCGTCGCGGCGGGCCCGGCGGCCCTGCCCGCGTCCTGCTGCGCCATGGCGACTCCTGGGGGGAGGTGCCCGTCGTCGGGCACGGGGGGAGATCGTTGCGTCGAGCACCTCCACGCTAACGACGCTCCCCGCGCCGCGCGCGGGGAACCCCCCGTACCGTGGGGGCGTGCTCGACTGGCTCTTCGGGGGCGTGGCCCTGCTCAACGTGTACGCGCTCGCCCTCGTGGTGCTGCGCGCGCCGCTGTACCGCACGCGCGTGTACCGGCCGATGCTCCTCAACATCGGGCTCTCGATCGCGCCGGTGATCGTGCTGGGGCTCGTCGTCCTCGTCGACGCCGTGCTCATCGCGGGCGGCGCCCCGTCGTGGGCGGTCGTGACGTGCGCCGTCGTCGGGTTCGGCGTCTGGCTGCTGCTCTTGCCGAACGCGGGCTACCTCGTCACCGAGCTGAACTACAGCCACCGGCAGGAGGGCGAGGAGGTCCCGCTCTGGTACGACATCGTGGCCGTGCTCACGCTCGCCCTGTCCGGGGTGATGAACACGCTCGTCAACGTGTTCCTCGCGCAGGCGCTGCTCGCGATCGTGCTCTACCCGGACGACGACGCCCCGTTCCGCCGTCCCGTGTCGTGGGTCGTGGTGCTCGTCGTGCTGGCGCTCGTCTCCGTCGGGATCTACCTCGGCCGGTACGTGCGGTTCAACAGCTGGGACCTCGCCCACCCGGTCCAGTTCGTGCGCAAGCTCGTGCGCCACTTCCGGGCGCGCGGCGCCGTGCTGGACGCGCTGCTCTTCGTGCTCCTGCACACGCTGTTCTTCGCGGTCATGTACGCGATCGTCATGGGGCCGGTCACGACGCTCCTCGTGCGCGGGGCGTGACGGCCCGTGAGGTTCCGGCGACGGCCCGTGACGGCCCCGTAGGATGCGCGCCGTGACGTCGACCGCGCCGAAGGCCGCCCGGGGCGTGCCGCTGCTCCGCGCCGTCGTGGGCACGTGGCCGCGCCGCGTGGCGCTCGCCGTCGTCCTGGGGGCCGTCGTCGGCACGACGGCGGCCGGCGGCCTCGCCCGGCACGACGCCGCCGACGCGGGGCCGGCCCGGGCCGCCGCGGGGGAGCCGGTCGCCACGGGACCCTTCGACCTCACCGTGCGCTCGTGGTCCGTGACGGACGCCGTGCAGGTCTCGGCGCTCGAGGACTCCGGGGCGGACGCGTGGCTCGTCGTGGTCGTCGGCGCGCTCGACACGGACCGCGAGTCGCGCCGGCTCGACCGCACCGCGGTGACGCTCCCCGACGAGCTGCCGGGCGGCCTGGCGCTCGCGGGCGACGCGGAGCCGGACCGCCCGGACCCCACGCTCCTCGTGCGCGACGCGTCGTCGTACCCCGTGCTCTCGCCGGGCCTCGCCGACGACGTCGCGCTCCTGTGGCCCGTGTCGGTACCGGGGGAGGGCGGCGCGGTGAGCACCCCCGACGAGCCGCTGACCGTGACCGTCCCGACGTTCCGGTACCGCGACATGACGGTCGGCGGTGGCCGGCGGTGGGCCGAGACGGGCGCGGTCACGCTCGTGGACGTCCCGGCGGGGGCCGTCCCGCCCGAGATCGTCGACCCGCCCGAGACGGAGGACGGCTGGTGACCGAGGAAGCGACCGCCGTGGCGCCGGACGGGCCCGAGGCGCCGGACGGGCGCCCGCGGCGGACCGGCCGGGCCGTGACCGTGGTGCTGCTCGTCCTCGCCGTGGGGGCGGGGGCCGCGGTGTCGCGCGTCGACACGTGGTGGCCCACGCTCACGCCGACGACGTCGCGCGGCACCGTGGGCGAGGTCGTGACCGCCGGCCCGGTGCGCGTGCGGGTCGACGACGTCCGCACCGGAACGACGCTCGACGACGGGTCCGGCCCGCTGACGACCGACGGCGTCTGGGTCGTCGTGGACCTCGCGGTGTCCGGGACGACGGGCGAGGCGAGCGTCGAGGTGGTCGAGCTGCGCGACGCCGCCGGGCGGGACCACGAGGCGTCGCGCCGCGTGGGCAACCAGGTCCTCAGCACGTTCGCGGACCCGGACGTCCCGGAGGCGGGGACCGTCGCCGTCGAGGTGCCCGCGCGGGCGCTGGAGGGCGACCTCGTGCTGCGCGTGCTCACGGAGCACCAGGACGCGGACCTCGACCGTCCCCAGGCGATCGCCGAGGTCGACCTCGGCCGCGTCGCGCCGCCCGCCGCGGGGGACGCCCTGGAGACGGTGCGGCCCGCGCTCGTCCCGGGCGGGTGGGACGCGTGAGCGCCGGCTGGTGGCGGACCAACCGCTGGTGGCTGCCCGTGCTGGTCGTGGCGCTCGGCGCCCTGGGCTGGCTGACCTGGCGGTCGGACGACGTGCAGGCCTGGTGGTCGGGCGAACCGCGCGTCGCGCACGCGCCGGACGCCGACGGCTGGGCCCAGGTCGGTGACGTGCGGGCCCGGCTGCTGGGCGTCGAAGCGGTCGACGGGCTCGACGACGGGTACGGCGGCCGGATCGAGGTGCCCGACGGCTACACGCTCTGGGCGGCCGACGTGTCGTTCCGCTCCGACGCGCCGCCCGCCCCGGAGGGCGCGGAGAAGACCTTCTCGTCGTGCGCGGTGCTGCTCCGGGACACGGCCGGGCGGGAGTACGCGGCGGGGGCCTCGGCGCTCCCCGGGACGCCGTACCCCGAGGCGCCGGTCTGCACGGGCGCCGTCTCCAGCCGGAGCACGCAGCACTTCCTGACCCCGGACGACGCCGAGCCCGCCGAGGTGCGTCTCGTCGAGCCGAGCCTCCTGCCGGCGTACTGGTCGCTCCCCGTCGCGGACGTCGGCTGACCGCCGCCGTCTGCCTGCCGGTTGACATCTGGTCGTTTAATGAACATAGTTCATGATCAATAAACTTCGACGGAGGTGGTCGCCGTGGGCGTGGTGTCGTGGATGCTGGGGAACCCGTTGCCGTTGCCGGTCGCGCTCGGGGTGGACCTCGCCCTGCTCGCGCTCGTCGTCGCGGTGGGGCTGGTGTGGTCCGACGGCCGTCGGGCGGTGGTCACCGGCTCGGCGGGGCGTCGTGCCGTGCGGCACGCCGCCCTCACGAGCGCCGGCGCGGGTCTGGTCGTCGCCGCGGGGCTCCTGCTGCCCCCGGCCTACCTCGTGCTGGGCGTCGCGACGCTCGGCGCGCGCGGGACGGCGGTGCTGCCCCTCGTCGCGCTCCTCGGCGCCCTGGCCGTCCACGCGGTGGGCGAGCTGACGTGGCCTCGTCCACGGCACCGGCAGCGCGAGGCGCGCCTCGCCGTCCGGTCGGTCGCGGACGTCGCTCCCACCGTCACGCGCCGCCTCGCCTGGGCGTGGACGGCGCTGCTCGTGGTCGCCGCGGTCGCGTTCGGGCTCGTGGCGTCGGGGCCGCGCGCGGTCTCGCGCGTCGTCGGGCCGGCCGAGGCGTACACCGTCACCCCGTTCCCCGGCTGGCTGTGGACGGGGCCCGTGCTCGTCGTGGCCGCGGTGGCCCTGGTCGCTTCCGAAGCGGTGCTGCGCCTCGTCCGCTCGCGTCCCGCGGTGGAGGACGTCGGCGAGGAGTGGGACATGTGGCTGCGGCGGCGGGTCGCCCGCCGTGTCGAGCGTGCGACCCAGCTCGTGCTGGGTCTCACGCTGGGAGGGCTCGTCGCGTTCGCGGGCCTCTCGCTGCGCTGGCTCGGCCTGGGGAACGGGGACGGCGCCCGGCTCGGGCCCGGGCCGAGCGCAGGGGAGATCGTCGCCGGGAACGTCCTCCTCGCCGTCGCGGCGTGCCTCGTCCTCGTCGTCCTCGTGGCGTCGGTGTGGCCCGCGCGCGACCCGGCACCCGCCGCGCGGGCGCCGTTCGCTCCCGAGGCGGTCGCCGCGTGAGCCTCGCCGTCCGGATCGACCTCGACTCCACGACCCCGCACTACGAACAGCTCCGCGCGCAGCTCGCCGCGCTCGTCACGGCGGGCGACCTCGTGGACGGGCAGCGGCTCCCGACCGTCCGCGCGCTCGCCAACGACCTCGGCATCGCGCCGGGCACGGTCGCGCGCACCTACCGCGACCTCGAGGCCGCGGGCCTGGTCACCACCCGCCGCCGCGTCGGGACGCTCGTCACGGCGCCGCCTGCGACGCTCGACCGGGCCGCCGTCACGGAGGCGGCCGCGCGCTTCGTCCGGCTGGCGCGGGACCACGCGCTCACGGACGGGGAGATCCGCGACGTCGTCGCGGCAGCGCTGCTGGGGGACCGGCGCGAGGAGAAGGCGGGCGACGCCACCGCTCGGACCGAGGTCGAGCACCCCGTCACGTCAGGGAGCTGAGGCCGCGCCGACCGTGGTCGGCGTGCTCGGCGCCCCGGTGCCGGCGCCGGTGTCCGGCTCCCCGGCCCGCCGCGCCGCACGCCGCGTGCGCAGCGCGGACGGCAGGCCCAGGCTCGCGAGCAGCGCGTCGGCCGCGGCGGCGAGCAGGACGGTCGTGAGCACCTGCACGACGACGGTCGCGACCGTCTCCAGCGGGCCGACGATCGCACGCCACGCGACGATCCCCGGCTGGCCGACGACCGCCTGCGCGGCGGTGAGCACGACCTGCTCGGCGAGCGTGAGGAGCGCGAACGCGACGCAGAAGAGCAGCACCGCGCCCCAGCGACTGCGCCACAGCATCCCGAGGGCGCCGACGAGGCCGCCGAACCGCCGGCCCGGGTCGAGCATCAGCGCCCACGCCCGCTGGGCGCCGCTCTCGCCGAGCGTCCGGTTGAACCGGTCGACGGCGCGGGCTGTCCGGCCGGTCGCGCCGCCGTCGCCCGGCACCGCGTGGGCGGGGTCGACGACGTCGATCGCCTCCACGCCGTACACGATCGTCCCGAGCGTGAGCCACGCGAGCGGCACCACGAGCCCGGTGACGACGCCCGCGACGAGGAGGGACGTCGTCGGACCCACGGCCTCGACGAGCGGCTTGAGCGCGTCCACGCGGGCGACCACGCCGTCCCACCAGGTCGTCACCTCGACGACGACGACGCGCGTCGACCACCACTCGCGGACGCGACCGACGAGGGCCGTGACGGTGAACGCGCCGACGACGATCCACACGACCTCGCAGTAGCCCGCCGCGATGCGCACCGCGGCGGAGCGGGCGCTGCGCCGGGCGTCGTCGTCGCGCGCGGAGGCGCTGCGGTCGAGGCGCCGCGCGAGGCGTTCCAGCAGGGTGCGGGCGAGCAGCGCGCCCGCGACGACGAGCACGACGGTGAGCCCGAAGCCCTCGGGGACGGGGTTGGCGGTCTCGAACCCCGCCCCCGCCGCGAACGCGTGGTCGAGCGCGGCGGAGTCGATGTACGCCTGCCAGTCGGACGACAGCCCGCCGTAGAACTCGTAGATGACGAGGTAGGGGACGAGGACCGAGGCGATCGAGCCGAGCAGCGCCCGGACCTCGAGCCGGTCCCGCTCCGTGCGCGGCTCCCGGCGCAGGACGTGCAGCATGACGACGATGCCGACGACCGTCGCGAGCGGCGAGAAGCACAGCACCAGCAGGCCGAGCACCCCGGACGACGGCGCGACGGCGAGCGCGGCCCGCAGCGCGAGCTCGTGCAGCACCTGCGCGAGGACGGCGACCGCGACGAGCGCGGGCCAGTGCCGGGCCAGGAGCCGGCCGGCGTCGGCGAGGACGCGCAGGCCGGCGCGCAGCATCGGGTCCTGAGGGGGCGTCGGGCTCGCCGGCGGGGCGGTCACGCGCGCCAGGCTACCGGGCGGTCCGACCTCCCTCGCGCGGAGGGAGGCCGGGCCGGGCGTCAGGCACGCGAGGCGAGGCGGGCGACGACGCGCTTCGCCTCCTTGCCCGCGAAGCGGCGGGCGAGGACGCCGACGCCCGCGGCGACGGCGGCGAAGGTCACGGCCTGGACGACGCCGACCTCCTCGTCGTCGAGGTCCTTCGGGGCGTCGTGCCCGGTGACCTTGGCCCAGACGAACGTGACGAGCTTCTGGGCGGCCCAGCCCGCGGCGAAGGTCAGGGCGACGGTCCCGACCTTGAGGGCCAGGGTCTGCTCGTTCTCGTTCGTGTCGGCCACGAGGGGTTCCTCCGTCGGTCGGGGCGCCGGGCGGCGCCGGGCGTGCTCGCACGACCACCGTAGTGCGAAGTCGCCGCCCACGCGTCGCCCGGCGCGCGCACCCGGCTCAGTCGTGGCTCACCGCGTCCAGGACGGGCAGGCGCGCGGCGCGCACCGCGGGCCACACCGCGGCGACGACGCCCACGACGCCCGCGAGCACGAGCATGGCGCCGAGCTGGGCCCACGGCACGGCGAGGGTCGTGAAGCCCTGGTCCGCGAGCACCGACGGGAGCGCGGCGGCGAGGCCGGTCCCCACGGCGAGCCCGACGGCCGTGCCGAACACCGCGACGAGCACGGACTCGATGACGATCGTCGTCGCGAGCTGGGCCCGCCCGAGCCCGACGGCCCGCAGCAGCCCGATCTCGCGCGTCCGCTCTGCGACGGACAGCGCGAGCGTGTTGACGATGCCCAGCACGGCGACGAGGACGGAGAGCCCCAGCAGGGCGTACACGATCGCGAGGACCGACTCGACCTGGCCGGCGACGTCGGCGGCGAACTCGTCGGCGTCGAGCACGGACGCGACGACGTACGGCGCGACGGCGTCGGTCACCGCGGCCCGCACGGCCGCGAGGTCGGCGCCGGGCTCGGTGTCGAGGAACAGCATCTCCGTCGTCGTCGCGCCGACCGCGGCTGCCACGTCGGGCGGCAGGAGCAGGTCGACGGAGAACGCGTGCGAGTCGACCACCGCGCCGATGCGCACCTCCCGGGCCGGGAGGTCGGGCCGTGCCGGATCGGCGAGCGTCAGGACGTCGCCCAGGGCCCAGCCGTGCTCGTCGAGCGCGTCCGCCATGACGGCGGCCTCGCCCCGCGCGTACGCGGCGAGGTCGCCCTCGGTCGCGGTCGTGCGCACGGAGCGGCCGAAGCCGTCGGCGGGGAACCCGACGACGAGCTGGGGCTCGCCGTCGACGACGACCTGCCCGTACGTCGTGACGTCGACCGCCGCGACGCCGGGCACCGTGCTCACGTCGCGCGCGACCCCGTCGGGGAGGTAAGGCATCGCCGAGCGGACGACGAGGTCGGCCGCGGTCTCCTGGTCGACGATGTCCTGCACGGAGACGCGGGTGGACAGCGCGAGGACGGACGTCGTCGAGACGAGCGCCATCCCGACGACGAGCGCGCCCGCGGTGGCCGCGGTCCGCCGCGGCTGGCGCGTGACGTTGCCGCGCGCGAGGCCGCCGAGCGGGCGGACCAGCGCGACGAACGGCGCGGCGAGGACGGTCAGCACCGGGCCGACCGCGAGCGGGGCGAGGAGGAGCACCCCCGCGACGACGCCGGCCGCGCCGAGACCGAGGAGGGGCGCGCCCCCGCTGCCGACCACGGCCGCCGCGACGACGAGCCCCACGCCCGCGAGCAGCGCGAGGGTCCCGGCGACGGCGCGGGCCCGCCCCGTCCCGGTGGGCCGGACGACGTCGGCGCGCATCGCCTCCACCGGGCGCACGAGCGCGGCGTGCCGCGCGGGCAGGGCGGCGGCGAGCACCGACACGACGACGCCGACCACGAGCGGGACGGCGACCCCCGTGGTCGTGACGGGCAGCGAGCCGGAGAGCTCCATGCCGACGGCGCCGAGCCCGCTGCGGGCGAGCTCCGCGAGGCCGAACCCGGCCCCGACGCCGAGCAGCGCGCCCACGGCCCCGACGACCGCCGCCTGCCCCACCACGGAGCCGAACACCTGTCCGGGCGACGCGCCCACCGCGCGCAGGAGCGCGAGCTCGCGCGTGCGGCGTCGGACGTGCATCGAGAACGTGGTGGTGATGATGAACGTGCCGACGAACAGCGCGAGCGCGGCGAACACCAGCAGGAACGTCGAGACGAACCCGAGCTGGTCGGTGATCGCCTCGCTCGTCTCGGCGCGCAGCTCCGCCCCTGTCAGCGCCTCGGCGCCCGCCGGGAGCGCGGTCGCGACGGCGTCCCGCAGCGCCTCGGGGGAGACGCCGTCGGCCGCGTAGAGCGCGACCGACGGGACGAGGCCGTCGGGCGCGTACGTCGCGGCGGCGGTCCCGGCGTCGAGCAGGACGATCGTCGCGCCCGCCATCGGCGCGGACAGCGAGACCTCGCCGACCACGCGCACGGGCCGCACGGCGTCGCCCAGCACGACGTCGGTCGTGTCGCCCACCGCGAGGCCCGACGCCGCGAGCGTCGCCGACTCGAGCGCGACCTCGCCGCCGTCGCGGGGTGCGCGGCCGTCGACCACCTGGGGGCCGGGGTCGCGGGGGTCGTAGGCGACGCCGATGCTCGGCGCCTGGCTGCCGAGGACCGCGGTCCCGTCCGCGCCCACGAGCACCGCGGGACCGCTCATCTCGGGGAGCGCGAGCGCGACGTCGTCGCGTGCGCCGAGGTCGTGCGCCAGGTCCGCCGGGACGAGGCTGCGCGCACCGCCGACCTGGGCCGACGCCGACGTGAGCGCGTCCCCGGCGGGGGACGCGCCGCGCACGTACGCGTCCGCCTGGACCGACGAGGCGACGATGCCGTCGAACGTGGTGGCGAGCATCGCGCGCAGCGCGAACGTCCCGGTCACGAACGCGACGCCGATCGTCACCGCGAGGACCGAGAGGACGAGCTGCGCGCCGTGCGCGCGCACGCCGCGCAGCGCGATCCGGCCCATCATCGGGCGGCCGCCGTCGCCGGTGCCGGGGTGGCGTGCGCCGGGGCCGGCGCGGCGGGCGTGAGGGAGCCCAGCGTGTCGAGGACCGCCTGCGGCGTGGGGTCGTGGAGCTCGGTCACGAGGCGGCCGTCCGCGAGGAAGAGCACCCGGTGGGCGTACGACGCCGCGGTCGGGTCGTGCGTGACCATCGCGACGGACTGGCCGAGGTCGTCCACGGACGCGCGCAGGAAGCCCAGGACCTCCGCGGCGGCGCGCGAGTCGAGGTTCCCCGTCGGCTCGTCCGCGAGCACGATCGCGGGTCGCGACACCAGCGCCCGCGCGCACGCGACCCGCTGCTGCTGCCCGCCCGACAGCTCGGCGGGCCGGTGCCCCAGCCGGGGGCGCAGGCCCACGGCGTCGACCACGCGGTCGAACCACTCCCGGTCGACGGGCCGCCGGGCGATCGCGAGCGGCAGCACGATGTTCTCCTCCGCCGTGAGCGTCGGCACGAGGTTGAACGACTGGAAGACGAACCCCAGGCGCGTGCGCCGCAGGCGCGTCAGGCGCCGCTCGCTCATCGCGGAGACCGTCTCGCCGTCGACGACGACGGTCCCCGCCGTGGGAGAGTCGAGCCCCGCGAGGCAGTGCATGAGTGTCGACTTGCCCGAGCCGGACGGGCCCATGATCGCGGTCAGGCGCCCCCGCTCGAGGTCGACGTCCACGCCGTCGAGCGCACGCACCGCGGCCTCCCCGCGCCCGTACGTCCTCACCAGCCCGCGCGCGGTCGCGATCGCGGGTCGCGCAGCGCCCTGAGCGCCCTGAGCGCCCTGAGCGCCCTCAGCGCCCTCAGTGGGCGGGCCCTCGCGCGGGGTGCTCCGCTGTGCCGCACCTGTCGTCGTCACGTCCTCGTCCGTCCTCTCGTCGTGCCGCTGCGCGGGAGCGTCGTGGCTCGCCGGGCGGCGCCGTCCTGTGGTGGCCGCCGGGGCTCCCGGCGGCCGTACCGACCCTCCCGCGGCGCGCGTGCCCGCGGCATCGGGGGCGGGCCCCGAACCGCCCCTGGTCCGCGGTCGCCGGTGCTCAGGGTTCTCTCAGGGGACTCTCCGGGTGAGGGGCCGGTGTAGGCTCGCGGTGAACGACAGGGGAGCTCCTGGAGGAGCTGAGAGTGCGGACCACCGCAGACCCTCGAACCTGATCCGGTTAGCACCGGTGGAGGAAGTCGGGAATCTCGATCACCTGCTCGCGCGGTCCGTCGCGCCCACCCGGCGCGCGGCCCGTCGGGCCGGTGGACCCCTCCTGAACGTCCAGGGAGGACACATGCAGCACACGACCACCGTCGCCCGCCGCGGCCGGGCCCTCGCGACCGGCGTGGGCGCGACGCTCGCGCTCCTCGCCCTCGCGGCCTGCTCGGGGGGCGACGGCGCCGGGGGCGACGACGCGTCGTCGGGCCGCGGGGGCACGGTCACCCTGGTGACCCACGACTCCTTCGCGGTGAGCGACGACGTGCTTGCCGCGTTCGAGGAGGAGAGCGGGCTCACCGTCGAGCAGGTCGCGCCCGGCGACGGGGGCGCGCTGGTCAACCAGCTGATCCTCACGAAGGACTCGCCCCTCGGCGACGTCGTGTTCGGGATCGACAACACCTTCGCGTCGCGCGCGATCGACGAAGGCGTCCTCGAGCCGTACACGCCCGCCGACGTCTCGGAGTCCGCCGCGTCGTACGCGGTCGGGGACGGCGGCGAGCTCACCGCCGTCGACCTCGGGGACGTGTGCGTCAACGTGGACCACGGGTGGTTCGCCGACGCGGGGATCCCCGAGCCCGTGACGCTGGAGGACCTGGCGAAGCCCGAGTACCGGGACCTCCTCGTCGTGACCAACCCCGCGACGTCGTCGCCGGGCCTCGCGTTCCTCCTCGCGACCGTCGGGGCGTTCGGCGAGGACGGCTGGGAGGACTACTGGGCGGACCTGCGCGCCAACGGCGTGAAGGTCGTCGACGGCTGGTCCGACGCGTACTACGTCGACTTCTCCGGCTCGGAGGGCGCCGGCCCGCGCCCGCTCGTGCTGTCGTACTCGACGTCGCCCGCGTTCACGCTCACCCAGGACGGCTCCGCGTCGACCACGGGTGCGCTGCTCGACACGTGCTTCCGCCAGGTCGAGTACGCGGGCGTGCTCGCGAACGCGAAGAACCCCGAGGGCGCGCAGCAGCTCCTCGACTTCCTCGTGAGCGAGAGGTTCCAGGCCGACGTCGCCGACCAGATGTACATGTACCCGGCCGACGACTCCGTCGCGCTGCCCGACGGCTGGGCCGAGTTCGCACCGCTCGCCGACGAGCCCTTCGAGGTCGCGCCCGCCGACGTCTCGGCGCACCGCGACGAGTGGATCAAGGCATGGACGGCCACGGTCGTCGACTGACCCCCGGCCCACGAGCGACCACGGCTCTACCTCGCGAGGTAGAGCCGTGGTCGCGCGGGGTAGACCCGTGGTTTCCCGAGGTAGAGCCGTGGTCGCGCGAGGGAGAGCCGTGGTGAGGGGTCCGGGGGTCCGGCGGGGCGGCGTCGGGCGCGGGGTGCTGTGGGGTCTGGCGGCGGCGGTGCCGCTGGCGTTCCTCGGGGTGTTCTTCGCGTGGCCGGTCGTCACGCTCGTGGCGCGCGGGTTCGTCGGGGACGACGGCGGCCTCGACCTCTCGGGGTTCGCGGAGGTCTTCTCCGAGCCCCGCACGTGGCGGATCGTCGGCCTCACGCTCTGGCAGGCCGTGCTCGGCACGGCGCTGTCGCTGCTGCTCGGCGTTCCCGGTGCGTACGTGCTGTACCGGTGCCGGTTCCCCGGGCGGCGGGTCGTGCGCGCGCTCGTCACGGTCCCGTTCGTGCTGCCGACCGTCGTCGTCGGCGTCGCGTTCCGGTCCCTGCTCGTGCAGGGCGGCCCGCTCGGGTTCCTGCGGCTCGACGAGACGTTCGCGGCGATCGTCGTCGCGCTCGTGTTCTTCAACTACTCCGTGGTGGTGCGCACGGTCGGCGGGCTCTGGGAGCACCTCGACCCGCGCGCCGAGCAGGCCGCGCGCGCCCTCGGCGCGACGCCGTGGCGCGCGTTCCGCACCGTGACGCTCCCGGCGCTCACGCCCGCGATCACGAGCGCCGCGTCGATCGTCTTCCTCTTCTGCGCGACGGCGTTCGGCGTCGTGCTCGTGCTCGGCGGCATCCGCTACGGGACGATCGAGACGGAGATCTGGATCCAAACGACCCAGTTCCTCGACCTGCGCACCGCGGCGGTGCTGTCGGTCGTGCAGCTCGTGGTCGTCGCGGCGGCGCTCTCGGTCGCGAACCGCACGCGGGCCCGGCGCGAGCGTGCCCTGAACCTGTCGTCCTCGGCGTCGTCCGCGCACCCCATGCGCCTGTGGCGCGACGGCCGCCCGACGGGCGACCTCGCGCCCGCCGCGCTCACCGCGGCCGTGGTCGTCGTGCTCGTCGGGCTCCCGCTCGGCACGCTCGTGGTGCGCTCGTTCCGCGTCCCGGGCGGCGGCTGGGGTCTCGACAACTACGCGAACCTCGGCACCACGGGCGGGCGCAACGCCCTGTCCGTCACCGTGTGGGAGGCGGCGGGCAACTCGCTGCGCACCGCCGCGCTCGCGACCGTGCTCGCCGTCGTGATCGGCGGACTCGTGGCGCTCGTCGTGTCCCGGCGCCCGCGCTCGCGCGCGGGTCGGCGCGCGATCTCGGTGCTCGACTCGGTGTTCATGCTCCCGCTCGGGGTCTCCGCCGTGACGGTCGGGTTCGGGTTCCTCGTCACGCTCGACAGGCCGCTCGGCCTCGACGTCGACCTGCGCACGTCGGGGCTGCTGGTGCCGATCGCGCAGGCGGTCGTCGCGACGCCGCTCGTCGTGCGCACGGTCCTGCCGACGCTGCGCGCCATCGACCCGCTCCTGCGCGAGGCCGCCGCGACCCTCGGCGCCGCGCCCGGGCGCGTGTTCCGCACGGTCGACGGCCCGATCGCCGCGCGCTCGCTCGGCCTCGCCGTCGGGTTCGCGTTCGCCGTCTCGCTCGGGGAGTTCGGCGCGACGTCGTTCCTCGCCCGCCCGGACAGCGCGACCCTGCCGGTCGTGATCTTCCGGCTCATCGGGCGCCCGGGCGCCGAGAACTACGGCATGGCGCTCGCGGCGAGCGTCGTGCTCGCGCTGCTCACCGCGACCGTGATGCTGCTCGCCGAGCGGTTGCGCGGCGACCGACCCGGAGGAGAGTTCTGATGGTGCAGACCGACCCCGCCCCCGCGCCCGCGGGCACGCCGGAGCCGTCGCGCCCCGGCCCCGGCACCGGGGAGACCGCCGGGCTCGCGGTGCGCGACGTCGTCGTGCGGTACGGCGGGCGCGGCACCGGGGGAGCGCGCACCGACCCCGGCACGACGGCGGTCGCGGGCGTCACGCTCGACGTCGCGCCCGGCGAGGTGCTCGCCCTGCTCGGGCCGAGCGGCTGCGGCAAGTCGAGCCTGCTGCGCGCCGTCGCGGGGCTCGAGCCGGTCGCCGCGGGCTCCGTGGCGTGGGACGGCCGCGACCTCACGGGCGTCCCCGTGCACCGCCGCGGGTTCGGGCTCATGTTCCAGGAGGGCCAGCTCTTCCCGCACCGCGACGTCGCGGGCAACGTCGCCTACGGGATCGCGGGGCTGCCGCGCGCCGAGCGCGACGCGCGCGTGGCCGAGCTGCTCGACGTCGTCGGGCTCGCCGGGTACGAGCGGCGCGCGGTCGCGACGCTCAGCGGGGGCGAGCGCCAGCGCGTCGCGCTCGCGCGGTCGCTCGCGCCGCGCCCCCGCCTGCTCCTGCTCGACGAGCCCCTCTCCGCGCTCGACCGGGGGCTGCGCGAGCGCCTCGCGCTCGACCTGCGCGAGGCCCTGCGCGCCACCGGCACGACGGCCGTCTTCGTCACCCACGACCACGACGAGGCGTTCACCGTCGCCGACCGCGTCGCCGTCATGGACGCGGGCCGGCTCCTCCAGGTCGCGCCGCCCGAGGACCTCTGGCGCGCGCCCGGGTCGCGCCGCGTCGCGGAGTTCCTCGGCTACCAGGCGTTCGTCCCGCACGGGCCGGGGAACCTGCTCGCGGTCGGTCCGCGCGGCCTGCGGCTCGCGGGCGAGGGCGTGCCGTCGTCGGACGACGCGTGGGACGCGACCGTCGTCGGGAGCGTGTTCCGCCGCGGCGCGGTCGAGGTGACCGTCGACGTCGACCTGCCCGGCGCCGACGGCGGTGCGCCCGCCCGGCTGGTGGCGCTCGCGGGCGCCCCGTCGGTCGTCGAGCCGGGCGACCGGGTGCGGGTCGTCGTCGACCCGGCGGGGTGCGCCGTCGTGCCGGCCTGACGTCCGCGGCGGGCCGCCCGTGGCCGTGCGACGAGCGAGAGCGCCGCAGCCGACCTAGCGTCGGGGGATGGACGACGTGACGACCGGTGACCACCCCCCGGAGAAGAACGGCAGCAAGTCCGCGAAGATCCTGTACCGCCCCGTCGGCATCGTCAGCTCCGTCGTGGGCGGGCTCGTCGCCGGGCAGGTGTTCAAGCAGATCTACAAGCGGGTCTCGCCCGGCCACCGCAAGGACGCCCCGACACCCCTGCAGTCGGAGTACCCGCTCAAGGAGATCGTGCTCGCGGCACTCCTGCAGGGTGCGGTCTACGCGGTGGTGAAGGCGCTCATCGACCGCGGCGGGGCACGCGCGTTCGAGCGCTGGACGGGGGAGTGGCCCGGCGACTGACGGTCAGTCGAGGCCCGCGGCGTGGACGAGCAGCGCGACCTGCGTGCGGTTCTCCAGCCCGAGCTTGAGCAGCACGCTCGACACGTGGGCCTTGACCGTCGGGACGCTGAGGAACAGGCGCGCGGCGATGTCCGCGTTCGTCGCGCCGCGGCCGAGCTCGACCGCGACGTCGCGCTCGCGCCCGGTGAGCGCGTCGAGCGCGGCCCGGGCCCGCTCGCGCTGGCCGCCCGCGTCGGCGACCGACGTCATGAGACGCCGCGCGATCTCCGGTGACAGCACGGGCTCGCCCGTCGCGGCCGCGCGCACGGCGGCGACGATCCGCTCCGGCGGCATGTCCTTGAGCAGGTAGCCGGACGCGCCGGCGTGCAGGGCGCCGACGACCTCCTCGTCCGTGTCGAACGTCGTGAGCACGACGACGGCCGGCGCGTCCGGTCGCGCCCGCACGCGCCGCGTGGCCTCGATCCCGTCGACGCGCGGCATGCGCAGGTCCATGAGCACGACGTCGGTCGGGTGGGCGTCGAGCACGGCCGCCACCTCCGCGCCGTCGGCGGCCTCGCCGACGACCTCGATGCCGTGCGCGCCGTCGAGCATGAGGTGGAGCCCGGCGCGGACCAGCGCGTCGTCGTCGACGATCACCAGGCGGGTGCGCGCGGTGTCCGGGGGGACCGGCCCGTCGTCGTGGTGGTCGCTCCCGCGCGGGGCGCCCGCGCGCCCACCCTGCTCCGTCACGCGGCCCACGGTAGCCGGACGTCGAGCACGAACCCCGCGTCCCGCGCCCCGGCGCCGAGGGTCCCGCCGAGCAGGTCGACGCGCTCCCGCAGCCCGACCAGCCCGGTGCCGGTGCCGCCGCCCGCTCGGTCACCGACGCCGCCACCTTCCGGGCCGACACCGCCGCCGGCGCCGACGGGGACGCGGCGCGGGCCGCCGTCGGACACCGTGACCCGGACCTCGCCCGCCCGGGCCACGACGCGGAGCGTCACCGGGCCGCCCGGCGCGTGCCGCCGGGCGTTCGTCAGCCCCTCCTGCGCGACGCGGAAGGCCGCGACCGCGACCGTCGGCGGGACCTCCGCGGACCCCGTCCGCTCGTAGGTCACCTCGCCGCCCGCGTCGCGCGCCTCGACGACGAGCCGCTCGACGTCGTCGAGCGTGGGCTGCGGCGACAGCGCGTCGGCACCGCCGGGCCCGGGCTCGGCGCGCAGCACCCGCACGACGTCGCGCAGGTCGTCGAGCGCGGAGCTCACCCCCGCGCGCACCAGGCCCGCGGCACGGGCGAGCCGCTCCGGGTCGGCGTCCGGCCGGTACTCCAGCGCGCCCGCCGTGGCGGCGAGGAGCGAGAGCCGGTGCGCGAGGGTGTCGTGCATCTCGCGCGCGATCCGGGTGCGCTCGGCGACGCGCGCCTCGGTGACGCGGCGCTCCTGCTCGCGCTCGGCGCGGCGGGCGCGGTCCCGCAGCGACCACAGCAGCTGGTCGCGCGCCTGCGCGTACTGGCCCCAGCCGAGCAGGGCGGCGTGCACGGCGAGGTCGCACAGGAGCCACCAGCCGAGCGGCAGGGCCTGCGGCCGCCACAGCGCCTGCACGGCGTGGCCGAGGAACCCGGCGACCGCGACCGGGAGCGCGGTGCGCAGCGGGTACCAGCGCGCGACCTGCAGGGTCGCGACGGTCGAGGCCGGGGTCGCGGCGCCCGAGTACGCCGCGAGCGAGGCGAGGACCAGCGCGCCGACCACCGGGGCGTCGCGCGGGGTCCGCGACCACAGCAGGGGCAGCGCCGCGAGGGCGAGGACCGCGACGGCGACGTCGAGCCACGGGGCTGCGCCGGCGTCGTCCTGCGCGACGACCCCGGCGGTCGCGAGCGCCGTGAGCACCGCGACGGCGAGCCAGGCCAGCGCGACCACCCACCCGGGGACGAGCGGGCGCGTGCCGTCGCGGCGCGCGGCGGCCGTCGCGAGGACGGGGCGCCCGGCGAGGGGAGGGCAGTCGGTGGTGGTCATGCTCCGGACGCTAGGCGGCCGGTGCGCGGCCGACCACCGACCAAGGTCGGGGGTCGCCGTCCGGCAGGAGGGTCGAGGCCCGACGCCGGTCGGCCCGGCCGCCGCCCTCCGGCCGACGCGAGGCGGGCGCTCGGGCCGCGAGCGTGGGGACGTCGGCACCCGCCGACCGCGGCCCCGGCCGCACGAGAGGCGGCCCCGCCGCGCGACGAAGGAGGAACGTCATGTCCACGACACGGAGCACGTCGAGCAGCGCCTCGGACGCCACCTCGCACGTCCCGGGCCACCCCCGCGCGTCCGTGCCGGACGGGCGGACGACGCGGCGCGGCCCGCGCTGGCTCGTCCCGCCCGCCGCGGCGGTCGTCGCCGCCGTCGTGCTGCTCGTCGGGACGGCGCTCGGCGTCGACCCCGCGGTGCGCACCGCGACCGGGACGCAGACGGTCGGCGTCGTGGCGGCGGTCGTCGTGACGCTCGTCGTCGGGTACGCCGGGTGGGGCGTGCGCGCGCTGCTCGGCCGCCTGCCCTCGGGTGGCCGGCGTGCCTGGCTCGTGACGTGCGGCGTCGTGCTGCTCGTCTCCCTGCTCGGCCCGCTCGGTGCGGTGACGCCCGGTGCGGTGGCCCTGCTCGTCGTCGAGCACCTGACGGTGGGCGCCACCCTGACCCTGGGCCTGCGCCGCTGACCCGCGCCCCCACCTCGCCGCCCCGCCCCACCCCCGCCCCGTCGAACACGGGGTCGGCGACCGTTGTCCGCCGGATCTGGTCGCTGACCCCGTGTTGGGCGGGCGCTGGGGATGCGTTCGGCGTCGGGCGATGAGTTCCATGGGTCCCTACGGTCTGCCCCTCGTCGATCTCCCCAGACCGGAAGGCCGCTCATGACCGCGACGCTCGTGTCCACCCTGTTCCTCTCGCTCGACGGCGTCGCCGAGATCGACCCGGCGTGGCACTTCCCCTACTTCGACGACCACATGGCCGCGGCGGTGGACGAGGACTACCGGGACGTCGACGCGCTCCTCCTCGGGCGCGTCACGTACGACAGCTTCGCCGGCGCGTGGCCCGAGCGGGAGACCGCCGGGGACGAGGACGCGGAGTTCGCCGCGCGCCTCGGGGACCTGCGCAAGATCGTCGCGACGCGCGGCGACCAGGACCTCGGGTGGCGGCACGTCGAGCGGGTCGACGGCGACCTCGTCGACGCGGTCCGCGCCCTCAAGGAGGAGCCGGGCCTCGGCAAGGTGCTCGTCCCCGGGTCGATCTCGGTGGTCCGCCAGCTCCTTGCGGCCGGGCTGCTCGACGAGCTGCGCCTGCTCGTCCACCCCGTCGCGGCGCGCACGGGCGAGCGGCTGTTCGACGAGGGCGAGCCCGTCTACCCGCTGACGCTCCTGCGCTCGGAGACGTTCCCCACGGGCGTCGTGCGGCTCGTCTACGCCCCGGGCGAGATCCCCGGGGACGTCGGCTACGACGACGTCAAGGACAAGGTGCCGTCCGGCGACGCGTGACGCGTGACGGCGACCACCGCGACGTCGTCCTCGCGGCCCGGGTCGTCGAACGCGGCGACGACGCGCTCGCACAGGAGCGCCGGGCTCGCGCCGGCGCTCCGCCCGGCGACCTCGGCCAGCCGGTCCAGCGCGTCCACGAGCGACGCCCCGCGGCGCTCGACGAGACCGTCGGTCACGAGCACGAGGAGGTCGCCGGGGGCGAGCACGTCGTGGTGCGCGGGGCGGGACCGCGGGCTCGGCACGCCCAGCAGGCGCGAGCCCGCCTTGGCCCGGTCGACCGTGCCGTCGGCGCGCACGAGGAGCGCGGGCAGGTGGCCGGCGTCCGTCAGCTCGAGGGCACCGGTCCGGGGGTCGAGCACGCACACGCACACGGTCGCGAACTCGGGGTGGTCCTCGCGCAGCGCCGCGTTGAGCAGGTCCAGGGCGGACGCCGCGTCGTGGCCCTCGCGCAGGTAGGCGCGCAGCGTGACCCGTACCTCCGCCATCACGGTCGCCGCGCGCAGCGAGTGCCCCTGGACGTCGCCGATGACGACGGCCACGCGCCCGTCCGGGAGGTCGAACGCGTCGTAGAAGTCGCCGCCGACGTCCAGCCGGGCGTCCGACGCGTCGTAACGCGCCACGACCTCGACGCCGCCGCTCACCTGCAGCCCCGACGGCAGGAGCGCGCGCTGGAGCGCGAGCGCGATCCGGTGCTCCTCGGTGAACGTGCGCAGGTTCGACAGCGCGACCGTCGCGGCCTCCGTGAAGCGCGCGGCGGCCTCCTGCTCCTCGTCGGACAGCGGCTCGTCGCCGACCTCGATGCCCAGGCCGCCGACGAGCGCCCCCGACGCGTCGACGAGCCAGTGCGTGAACCACGCCGACGGCCCGACGCCCGCCTCGCCGAAGAGCGGCCGCCAGGGGAGGGGGACCTCGTCCGGGCCGAACACGGCGGTCGACGCCCCGGTCGGCGGGAGGACCGCCGTCGGACCACGCCCGCGGACGAGCGCGGCACCCTCCGCGGCGCAGACGGAGCGCAGCACGACCCCGGCGTCCGCGACGACCATCGAGATCACGGCGCGACCGAGGACGGCGCACGCGCCCCGGGCGGCGTGGTCGGCGACGGCCTCGGGGGAGCGCGCTTCGTGCAGGGGGACGAGCGCGTCGGTGAGCGCCTCCAGGCGGCGGGCGGTGCGCCCGGCGCCACGCTGGGCGTCGACGCGTCGGCACAGCGCGCTGATCGTCGCGAGGAACTCGTCGCGGTCGAGCGGCTCGGGCAGGTAGGCGTCCGCGCCGCCCTCCAGCCCGGCGGTGCGCGCGGCGGCGTCGACGTCGGTCGCGGAGACGTGCAGCACCGGCAGGTGCGCGGTCGCGGGGTCGCTCTTGAGGATCCGGCACACCTCGCGGCCCGAGAGGTCCGGCAGGTTCACGTCGAGCACGACGGCGTCGACCGGGGTCGTGGCGTGCGCGAGCGCGTCGCGGCCGGTCCCGGCCTCGACGACGCCGAACCCGGCCCGCCGCAGCCAGCTCGCCATGACGTACCGGTGCGCGGGCGTGTCGTCGACGACGAGCACGGTGCGGTCGGCGTTCATCGGCTGCGCACCTCGCGTCCCAGGGCCGCCACGAGGCGGTCGCGGTCGATCTCGGACTTGGCGAGGAACGGCACGTCGCCGATGCCGGACGGCGGCGGTGCGCTCGACATGAGCACGGCCGCCGTGCCCGGGTGCACGTCGCGGATCCGCGACCGCAGCGCGAGGCCGTCCGTGCCGGGCAGGCACACGTCGAGGAGCGCGACGTCGGCCGGGCCGTCGTGCAGGAGGGCGAGCGCGTGCGTGGCGTCGTGCGCGACGCTGACGCGCGACGCGGCGTCGCGGAGCATCGAGGCGACGACCGACGCGTAGGCCCGGTCGTCGTCGACGACGAGCACGTGCCCGAGCGGGGTGTCGCGCGCGGGGGCCTCCTCGGGCTCCGGGCGTGTGGCGGCGGGGGCGTCCTCGGATGCCGCCGTGAGCGACGGGAGGCGCAGCGTGAACACGCTCCCGGCGCCCGGGCGCGACGTCGCGACGAGCGTGCCGCCCAGCGCCTCCGACGTGCGGCGCGCGTACGGCAGGCCGAGGCCCGTGCCGCGGACGGTCGGCTGGAGGCGGTTGGGCACCTGGACGAACTCCTCGAACACGGCCTCCAGCTGGTCGGCCGGGATCCCGAGACCCGTGTCGCGCACGTCGAACCGCACGGCGTCCCCGTCGGCCGCGGCCCGCAGCACGACCTCGCCCTCGTCCGTGAACTTCACCGCGTTCGTCAGCAGGTTGCGCAGCACGCGGGACAGCAGCCGGCGGTCGGTGACGAGCGTGAGGCCCGGCTCGGCCGCGACCCGCAGGGAGACGCCGGACCGCACGAGCGGCAGGGTCGTGCCGCGCAGCTCGTCGAGCAGCGCCCCGAGGTCGACGGGCGTGGGCTCGACGTCGTCGTGGCCCGCCTCGGCGCGCGCCAGGTCGAGCAGCTCGTCGACGAGCGTGAGCAGCGTCGTCGCGCTCTCGCGCAGGAACCCGACCTGCTGCGTCTGGTCGGCGTCGAGGTGGGAGTCCGCCAGGAGCGAGGTGAGGCCGATGATCGAGTTCACGGGCGAGCGCAGCTCGTGGCTGACGTTCCGCAGGAAGCGGGTCTTCGCCTCGTTCGCGGCGGCGAGCTCGCGCCCGCGCTCGTCGAGCTCGGCGTACAGCGCGACGACGCCGGTGTTGGTCTCCTCGAGCTCCGCCGACAGCTGGTCGTACATCGCGAGGACGCCGCGGTTCGTCTCTTCCAGCTCCTCGTTGAAGCGCCGGAGCTCGTCCTGCTGGCGCGTCAGCTCGTCGAGCGTCCGCACGAGCTCGGCGTTCTGCACGCGCACCTCGTCGCTCGCGTCGGCGACGTGCGCGGCGGCGGTGGAGCGGCGCACGCCCGCGAGCGTCGCCTCGTCCGTGCGCGCGGTGGCGGGCAGCGCCTTGGTGAGCAGCACGCGCGTGCCCGTCGGGTCGACCTGGAGGCCGGGGACGAGCCGTCGGGCGGCCGGGACGCCGCCGTCGCTCGAGTCGCCCTCGACGAGGAACGGCGTCCCCGCGACGATCTCGGCGCGCAGCGTGGCCTGCGGCAGCCCGGGCAGGACGCCCACGACGACGTCGGCCGTGCCGGAACCGACCGCGGACCGCCCGATCTCGGACAGCGCCGTCGCGACGCGCACCTGGTCCTGCGTGTCGAGGCCGAGCAGGCGGCAGATCTCCCGCCCGGCCCGGCGCAGCGCGAGCACGTCGGAGTCCGAGCGCAGCTGGGTGATGAGGAGGGTGGTGCTCACGCGGCCTCCCGGGCGATCGGCAGCACCGCCACGCACGAGTCGTCGCGGCGCACGGCGTGGTCGCGCAGCAGGACGCCCGCGACGACGAGGGGGGAGCGGGCCGCGAGGCCCGGGTAGTCGGCGAGCGACCACCGGGCCGTCAGGCCGTCGCTGTGCAGCACGACGACGTCGCCCGGCTCGACGGGGTACGTCGTCTCGCGCAGCGGCCGGCCGCGCGTCCCGGCGATGCCGGGGTGGCTCACGAGCCCGCGCGAGCGCGCCCCGTGGACGGTCCCGGCGATGTTGCCGAGGCCTGCGTGCCGTAGCACGCCGCCCGCCGCCTGGACCACCGAGACGGCTGCGCCGCGCGTGCCGCCGAGGGCGCCGTGCACGCGCTCGAGGAGCGCGACCGCGCTCCCGGGCGGCGCGTCGAGGAAGGCCCGCACGGCAGCGCCGGAGGCCACCGCGGCGAGCGGGCCGTGGCCGAGCCCGTCGGCGACGAGGAGGCTGGGCACGCCGTCGTCGTGGCGCACCGCGAGGGCGTCGCCGCACACGTCCTGCCCGGTCATGGGGCGGGTCACACCCGTGGGCGCCGCGAGGTCGGTGGTCGCGCCGTGGGCGACGAACGTCGCCGCGATGACCGTCCCCTGGCCGGGCGACGTCCACGCGTCCCACGCCGACGCGAGGCGGGGGAGGGTGCCGAGGCCGATGCCGAGCGTGCCGCGGCTCGAGACGCCGTCGCGCATCGCCGCGGTGATGTCCCGCATGCCGGGCCCGGCGTCGACGGCGAGCACGTCGAGCGCGGCCTCGGCGCCGGTGCGCCGCACGCGGACGAGCACCGCGCCGCCCCCGGCGTGGCGGCACTGGTTGGTCGCGAGCTCGGAGACGACGAGCCCGACCTCCGCCGCGCGCTCGTCGTCGAGGCCGAGGTTCCGCGCGGCGGTGCTCGCGCCGCGACGCACGCTGCCGACCGCGGACGGGTGGTCCACGGTGTACCAGGTCCCGTCCTCGACGAGCGTGCGGCGGTCGTCCGGGCGGTCCGGCTCCGCCGAGGTCATCGGGACCAGGTCGCGATCTCGACGCGCGTGCCCGCTCCCGGCGCGGTGTCGATCGCGAAGTGCTGGACGAGGCGTCGTGACCCCGAGAGCCCGAGCCCGAGCCCGCCGCCGCTGGTCCAGCCGTCGGTGAGCGCGAGGTCGAGGTCGGGGATGCCCGGCCCCTCGTCCGAGAAGACGGCGCGGACGCCCGTCCGCGCCCCCTCCGTGACGAGCTGCACCTCGGCCTCGCCACCGCCCCCGTACACGAGGGTGTTGCGCGCGAGCTCGCTCGCCGCCGTCACGAGCTTCGTCTGGTCGACGAGCGAGAGGCGTGCCTGCTGCGCGAGCGACCGCACGAGCTGGCGCACCTTGACGACGTCGGAGTCCGTGCGGACCGGCACGCGCTCCGCGGTCGTCGGCGGCGGGGTGGTCGTGGTCACCTCTCCTCGCGCTCGGCGGCGGCGAGGAGCACGTCCTCGGCGGACCGCTCCTCGGGGGCGAGGAGCGCGAGGCCGCGCTCGACGTCCAGCGCGGTGCGGACGTCGCCGAGCGACAGGCCGAGCTCGACCATGGTGATGGCGACGGCCGGGCGCATGCCCACGACGACCGTCGTCGCGTCGAGCACGTGCGATATCCCCGCGACGGACGCGAGCATGCGGCCGATGAACGAGTCGACGATCTCCAGCCCGGAGATGTCGATGATCACGCCGCGCGCACCGGTGTCGGTGATCCGCTGGGCGAGGTCCTCCTGGAGCTGCAGCGCCGTGTCGTCCTGGAGGTCGATCTGGATCGAGACGAGGAGCGTCGAGCCGATCTTGAGGATGGGGACGCCGTCGGTCATGCGGGGAGCCCGGCCTGCCGGGTGTCGCGGCTCGCGCGCAGCGCGTCGACGAGCGCGTCGGCGAGGGTCGCCCGCGTGCGGATGTCGCCGAACTCGATGCCGAGCGCGACGATCGTCTGCGCGATCTGCGGGCGGATGCCGCTGATCGTGCACTCGGCGCCCATGAGGCGCGCCGCGACGACCGTCTTGAGCAGGTGCTGCGCGACCTGGGTGTCCACCGCGGGCACGCCCGTGATGTCGATGATCGCGTGCTCGCTGCCCGTGTCGACGAGCGTGTTGAGCAGCTTCTCCATGACGACCTGGGTGCGCGCGGAGTCGAGCGTCCCCACGAGCGGCACCGCGACGATGCCCTCCCAGAGCTTGACCACGGGCGTGGAGAGCTCGAGCAGCTGCTCGGCCTGCTCGGCGATGATCGCCTCGCGCGCGGCCGCGAACGTCTCGAACGTGAAGAGCCCGAGCTGGTCGACGAGGCGCAGCAGCGGGGTGGCGTCCGTGTCGGCACCGGTCGCGGAGTCGAGCCGGTACAGGCCCTCCTTGAGCGCGAACACGCCGATCGCGGTCTCGCGCGGCGTGAAGCCGAGGCGCGCGCGGGCGGACGACACGTCCGCGAGGATGCCCCGGAGCTGGTCGAACGCCGGCTCGGCGAGCGAGACGCCGCCGGCGCGCAGGCCCTCGAGGAGCGCGTCGAGGATCTCGCCCTGCTCGCGCTCGAGCTCGCCCCGCGAGGTGCGGCCGTGGAGCTCGTTCGCTGCAGCCTCCAGCCACGCGCTGCGCACGGCGTCCGCGTGCTCGATCAGGGTCCGAGCAAGAGTCTCGGGGGTGGCGGCGTCGGCCATCGGGGTTCCTTCCACGGTGAGAGCGACGCCGAACGGGCTCGCGGCGGTCGCGCGCCCGCCAGTGTACGCAGGGCGCGGGCGCTCGCAGCGCGGCTGTGGACGCGCGGTCGCGCGCACGACGCCACGACCTCGCGACACGTCCCCGCCGTGAGGCGGACGACACACCGCGGGACGCGGTCCGCGGAGGCGCTCGGCCCGCCTCCGTGCGCACGACCGGCCCCCCCGCGAGCCGCCCGAGCACGGTCGTCCCCGTGCCCGGGCGGGGCGCGGGCTAGCTGCGCAGGTCGAGGTAACGGTCGATGAGGGCCGCGGTGCTCGGGTCCTGCGCCGCGAGGGCGTCCTCGTCGCCCGCGACGGCCGGCGCGATCTCGAGCGCGAGCTTCTTGCCGAGCTCGACGCCCCACTGGTCGAAGCTGTCGATGCCCCACACGACGCCCTGCACGAACGTGATGTGCTCGTAGAGCGCGATGAGCTGGCCCAGGACCGACGGCGTGAGCGCGGGAGCGAGGATCGACGTCGTCGGGCGGTTGCCCGGGAACGTGCGGGCGCTCACGAGGTGCTCCGCGGTGCCCTCGGCACGGACCTCGTCCGCCGTCTTGCCGAACGCGAGCGCCTTGGTCTGGGCGAAGAAGTTCGCGAGGAACAGGCCGTGCACGTCCGCGCCGGGCTGGACCGCGCCGCCGTCGCCCACCGCGTCGACGAGGGGGTGGGCGGGGTTCGCGACCGCGATGAAGTCGGCCGGGATGAGGCGGGTGCCCTGGTGGATGAGCTGGTAGAACGCGTGCTGGCCGTTCGTGCCGGGCTCGCCCCAGAAGATCTCGCCGGTCTCCGTCGTGACCGGGGAGCCGTCCCAGCGCACGCGCTTGCCGTTCGACTCCATGGTGAGCTGCTGGAGGTAGGCCGGGAAGCGGTGCAGGTACTGCGCGTACGGGAGCACGGCGTGCGTGTGCGCGTCGAGGAAGTTCACGTACCAGACGTTGAGCAGCCCCATGAGGACCGGGACGTTGCGCTCGAACGGCGTGCGGCGCACGTGCTCGTCGATCGCGTGGAAGCCCGCGAGCAGCTCGGCGAACCGGTCCGGGCCGATCGCGATCGCGAGCGACGTGCCGATCGCGGAGTCGACGGAGTAGCGCCCGCCGACCCAGTCCCAGAACCCGAACGCGTTCGCCGGGTCGATCCCGAACGCCGCGACCTTGTCGAGCGCGGTCGAGACCGCGACGAAGTGCTGCGCGACGGCGGCCTGCCGGGACTCGTCCGTGTCCTCGATCGCGCCGACCGCCGCGAGCTCCGTCCACAGCCAGTCGCGCGCCAGGCGCGCGTTGGTCAGGGTCTCGAGCGTGCCGAACGTCTTCGACGCGACGATGAACAGCGTGGTGCGCGGGTCGAGGCCCGCCGTCTTCTCCGCGACGTCCGTCGGGTCGATGTTCGAGACGAACCGGACCTCGATGTCCTGGTGCTTGTACGGCAGCAGCGCCTCGTACGCCATGACCGGTCCGAGGTCGGAGCCGCCGATGCCGATGTTCACGACCGTGCGCACGCGCTCGCCCGTGACGCCCGTCCACTCGCCCGAGCGGACCTTGTCCGCGAACGCGTAGACCTTCGCGAGCTCGGCGTGCACGTCCGCGTCGACGTCCTGCCCGTCGACGACGAGGTGCTCGTCGTCGCCCAGCGGGGTCGGCCGGCGCAGGGCGGTGTGCAGGACGGCGCGGTCCTCCGTGACGTTGATGTGCTCGCCCGTGAACATCGCCTCGAGGCGGTCGTCGAGGTGGACCTCCTCGGCGAGGCGCACGAGCAGCTCGAGCGTCTCGTCGGTGACGAGGTTCTTCGACAGGTCGACCGTGAGGTCGGCCGCCTGGTGCGTGAGGCGGCGCGCGCGGTCCGCGTCGGCCGCGAACCAGGTGCGCAGGTCCGGCTCCACGGTGTCGCGGTGCACGGTCAGCGCGGTCCAGGACGGCGTGGTGGTGGGGTCGATCGGGGGCGGCACGGGCTGCGAGGTCATGACCACCAAACTACTGACCGACGTCGGCCCTCGCCCACCCCGACCGTCCCGCGGTCCATGGTCCGGCGGCCTGACGAACGGCGTTCGCAGGTCCCTGGACCCCGGGCGCGTGGGGGCGGGCCGCGCGACGATGGGGGTCGTGCGCCGTCGGGCGCGCACCGGGCGGCGACGCCGTCGCACGGCCCACGAGCGACGATCGGAGGAGGGACCATGGCGGAGGTCGTGCTGTTCCACCACGTGCAGGGACTGACGGAGGGCGTGCGGACGCTCGCGGAGACGCTGCGCGGCGCGGGGAACGTCGTGCACACGCCGGACCTCTTCGAGGGGCGCACGTTCGCGACCCTCGACGAGGGCATGGCCCACGTGCAGGAGCTCGGTTTCGGGACCGTGCTGGAGCGCGCCCGGGGGGCCGTGGACGGCTACGACCTCGGTGTCGTGTACGCCGGGGTCTCCCTCGGCGTCCTCCCGGCCCAGATGCTCGCCCAGACGCAGCCGGGCGCCAAGGGCGCGGTGCTGCTCGAGGCGTGCGTGCCCGTCTCCGAGTTCGGCGACGCCTGGCCCGACGCCGTGCCCGTCCAGGTGCACGGCATGGACGCGGACCCGTCGTTCGCGGGCGAGGGCGACCTCGACGCCGCGCGCGAGCTCGTGGAGTCCACGCCCGACGCCGAGCTGTTCGTCTACCCCGGCGACCGCCACCTCTTCACGGACCCGAGCCTGCCGTCGTACGAGCCGGAGGCCGCCGCGCTCGTCACCGAGCGGGTGATCCGCTTCCTCGACGGCATCCGCTGAGCGGTCGGGCCGCGGCGGCCCCCGGGGTCAGGGCGCGCTGCCGCGGTCCGGTGCGTCGAGCACGAGCTGCCACTCCGCCTCGACGCCCGTGGGCGCGAAGCCCAGCGCGACGTTGATCGCGAGCATGTGCCGGTTCTCCTCGGCGTTCCACGTGTGCACGCGACGCGACGACGGCCGGGCGCGCGCCAGCTCGTCGAGCACGGCGACCTTGACGAGCAGGCCCAGGCTGCGCCCGCGGTGCTCGCGCAGCACGAGCGTGTCCTCCTGGAACACGACCTCGGCCCGGTCGAGGGGGTACGCGACCATCGAGAACGCGGCGAGCGTGCCCGTCGCCGTGTCCTCCGCCGCGGCGACGACGTAGCCGCGGCCCCGGTCGCGGATCTCCCGGGAGAAGGTCCGGACGCGCTCCGCGTCCCACGGGTCCTCCGCGAGGTCGAGGCCCCCGCTCGGGGCGTCGGTGCTCATGCGCGTCTCGAGCACCGCGAGCTGCGCGAGCCACTCCTCGGGGACGTCGTCCGTCCACACGTGCAGGCGGTACCCGACGGCCCGCGCCGTCGCCGCTTCTCGCAGCGGGTCGAGCACGGCGGGCGGCACCGGGAGCGTGAGCACGGAGTGCCGCATCACCTGCTCGAGCGTGAAGCCGCGGTGCAGCGCGAAGGTCGTGGCGTCGTCGTGCGCCGGGACGCGCCCGCTGCCCGTGGGCGCCTCGATCGCACCCGGGCCGGGCGGCGGCTCCGGCGCGAAGGACGAGTCGGACTGGACCACGCGCCGCCCCTCGGCGCGCACGACGTCGAGCGCCGCCTCCCACAGCGCCGCGCCGACGCCGCGGCGCCGGTGCGCCGGGTCCACGCCGACGTAGACGAGCGCCGTGTGCGTGTTGCCCTGCTGCGGGAGCGCCACCATCGACCGGCCGACGACGTCCTCGGGCCGAGGCGTCGTGCCGTGCGGGGCGTCGTCGAGCACCGCGACCCACCGCAGCACGCGGCGGTAGCCGGCGCTGGCGACGGTGGACGCGACCGTCGCGGCGTCGAGCGCGAGGTCGGTGTGGCCGTGGATCGCGCGGTCGATCGCGTCGCCCACCCGGACCGTGCCGTGGACGGCCCACGCGTCGGGCGCGTCGAGGCGCCCGGGGACGGGCTCGATGCGCACGCGCCCGTCGCGGGTCGTGGGGGTGGTCGGTCCTGCGCTCACTCGGCGCCCACCGGCGTCGTCCGGCGCTGCCACGCGGCCCACACGCCCGCGGGGCGGAAGCCGAGGGCGACGTTGATCGCGAGCATGTGGTCGTTCTCCTGCGCGTTCCACGTGTGGACGCGCCGGGCGCCGGGGCGCTGCGCCGCGAGCGCGTCGAGGTTGGCGACCTTGACGAGCATCCCGAGGCGGCGCCCGCGGTGCTCGCGCAGCACGAGCGTGTCCTCCTGGATCGCGAAGTCCTCCCGGCCGCGCGGGTGGACGAGCACGGTGAACGCCGCGAGCGTGCCCGACGGCACGTGCTCCGCGGCGCACACGAGGAACGCGTCGTCGTTCTCCGCCTGCTGCTGCACCCACGTCCGCACGCGCCGCGCGTCCCACGGGTCCTCGCCGTAGTCGACGCCGCCCGTGGGCGCGTCGGTGCTCATGCGCGTGAAGAGGACCGCCACCTGGTCGGCCCAGGCCTCCGGGACCTCGTCGGTCCAGGTGTGCAGGCGGTAGTCGCTGCCCGCCGTGGCCCGGGCGTCCTCGCGGTGCGCGTCGAGGACCGCGGGCGCGACCGGGAGGTCGAGCACCGAGTGCCGCTCGACCTGCTCGAGCACGTACCCGTGGGCACGCAGGAAGCGCGGTCCGGGCGCGTCCGCGGGAACCCGGCCGGCGCCCGTCGTGGCCTCGAGCGTGCCGGGACCGGGCGGCGGCTCCTCGCCGTGGTTCGTGTCCGAGAAGAGCACGGTGCGCCCCGCGTCGAGGTTCAGCCGCTCGCCGAGCGCGAGCAGCGCGCCCCCGATGCCGCGGCCGCGCTCGGCGGGACGCACGACGACGTAGGACTCGCCCAGGTGCTCGTTGCTCGTGACCGGGCGGGTCATGAAGAGGTGCGCGACGACGTCCGCCACCGCGGGCGGGACGCCCTGCCCGTGCCACGCGGCCGCCGCGGGGGAGCGCACGACGACGAACCGGCGCTTCGTGGAGTACTCCTGGTGGGCCATGCCCGTGAAGATCTCGCGGGGCGGCAGCGCGAGGTCGTCGTAGCCGTGCACCTCGAGCTCGTGCTCGCGGCCGACGTCCGCGACGGCGAGGTAGGCCCACGCCTCGGGAGCGTCGAGCGACGCGGGGTGCGGGGCCTCGACGAGCGTGTACCCGCGCGGGAGGGAGACGTCCGGGACGGGAGGGGCGACGGCGCTCATGGGTCCAGCGTGTCCGGCGCACGGGCGGCGCGTCCACGGCAATACGCCCGGGGACGCACGGACGGCCCGGTCCCTGAGGGGACCGGGCCGTCCGGGGAAGCGGGCCGCCGGTGCGGCCGACGCCGTCAGGCGCGCTTGCGGTTGGTGAACCAGGACCAGATGAACACCACGATGATGGAGCCGATGAGCGCGAAGCCCCACGTGCCGAGGTCGAAGAACTCCTCGTTGACGTCGGTGCCGAACACCGCCGAGGCGATGAACCCGCCGAGCAGGGCGCCCACGATGCCCAGCAGGAGGGTGACGATCCAGCCGCCCTTCTGCTTGCCCGGCACGATCGCGCGGGCGATGGCACCCATGATGAGGCCGATGAGGATCCAGCCGATGATGCCCATGTCACGCTCCGTTTCCCGTAGGGACAGATCCGGCCAAAAGGACTCTTGCCCCGAATGACCTGACACCACCGTGGCACGGGCGCCCGGACCTCGCACGCCGACGGCGGTCTGCCGGGGTGCGGCCACCCCGCCGGCACCGCGCCCTGCGCGGTCTCGTAGGCTCGGAGGGTGGTGACGACCGAGGCGACGAGCGCGCGCGTCGACAGCTGGCTGTGGGCCGTCCGCGTGTTCAAGAGCCGCTCGCAGGCGACGGCCGCCGTGAAGGCGGGGCACGTGCGCGTCAACGGCGAGCGCGCGAAGCCCGCGACGAGCGTGAAGGTGAAGGACCGCGTCGTCGTGCGGGGCGGTCCGGTCGAGCGGATCCTCGTCGTCGAGAAGGTGCTCGTGAAGCGCGTGTCCGCGACCCTCGCCGCGACGGCCGTCGACGACCAGAGCCCGCCCCCGCCGCCGCGCGAGCTGACCGTGCGCGTCGCCGTCCGGGACCGCGGTGCCGGGCGCCCCACGAAGCGCGAGCGCCGCGACCTCGACCGGCTGCGGGGCCGGGGCTGACCTCGGGCTGCCGCCGACCCGCGCGACCGCGCCTCGTGCGCCCAGCCCGCCCGACGCGCAGGACGGCCGGCGGTCGCGTGCGAGCACGCGTCCGCCGGCCGTCGGCAGTGCTGTCGGGATCGCTCCCGGGATCGCTCCCGGGATCAGCAGGTCAGCAGGCTCCGAGGTCCTTCCAGACGCCCCACTGGCCGCTCTGCGACGGGTTCTCGCCCGTCGTCCACCACTTGGCCTGGTAGTTGCGGCCGGAGTAGGAGACGTTCGCCCCGCCGACGTAGGCGGCGCTCGCCGACCAGGCGGGAGCCGTGCACGTGCCGGGGTTGCCCGGGTTCCCGGGGTTGCCGGGGTTCCCGGGGTTGCCCGGGTCGGTCCCGCCGCTGCCGATCTTCAGGTCGACGCAGTTGTAGAACGCGTTGACCGTGTTCGACACGTTCCAGCGCGCGAGGATCGTGTGGTTGCCCTCGGGCAGGCCCGTCAGGGTGTGGGAGATGTTGCTGGGCGGCTGCGCGCCGTTCTGGTTGAACGTCTTGAACAGCACGCCGTCGACGAAGTACTCCCACGTGCTCGTGTTGTGCGCCGCGGTGAGCTTCCACTGGAACGTGACCGACGTGCCGGTCTGCGTGCGGGGCCAGGGCTTGCTCGAGTCGTCGAGGATGCTGAAGCCGCTGCCGCCCGAACACTGCATCGAGCCCTTGGGCGCCTCGACGGACTGGGGCTCGTACTTGATCGAGCCGCAGTCGAAGGACGTCGTGCCCTTCGCGCAGTGGTCCTGCCGGCTCGGCGGCGACGTGATCCAGCCGTGGGCGCTCGCGCTCGGCGCGACGGCCACGGGCGCGATGATCGCGACCGCGCCGACGACGGCTGCCAGGAGTACCGCTCTCAGTCTTCGCATGAGATGTCTCGCTCTCCATCCGGTGGTGCATGGGTCCTGCGGCGCGCTTCCTCGCGGGCCGCTTCTCGGATCGGGCACCTCGACGCTACGAAACGCGCGGAGAGCCGGACAATTGGGCAAAGCCCGTACGTGCTTCCGCGTACGCGCGCCGGGCGCGCCCTCGTCGCCGGGTCGGCGACGCACGACGGCGGGTGGTCTCGCCCGTCGGACGAGACCACCCGCCGTCGCGGGGTTCAGCAGGTCAGCAGGCGCCGATCAGCTTCCACGGACCCCATGCCTCGGAGCCCGGGACGTTGTTCTGCGTCCACCACTTCGCCTCGTACACGTTGCCCGCGTAGGAGACCTTCGCGCCGCCCGTGTAGGTCGACGTCGCGGCCCACGCCGGGTCCGCGCAGGTGCCCGGCGTGCCGCCGCCGGGGGTGCCGCCGCCCGGGGTGCCCGGATCGGGCGTGCCCCCGCCGGGGTTGGTGCCGTCGGCCGTGACGGTCAGGTCCACGCAGTTGTAGAACGCGTTGACCGTGTTCGACACGTTCCAGCGCGCGAGGATCGTGTGGTTGCCGAGCGGCAGGCCCTTGAGGGTGTGCGAGATGTTCTTGGGGGGCTGGACGCCGCCGCCGTCGAACGTCGCGAAGAGCTGGCCGTCGACGAAGTACTCCCACACGCTCGTGGCGTGGTTCGCCGTGAGGTTCCACTGGAACGTCACGTCGCGGCCCGTGGTCGTGCGGGGCCAGGGCTTGCTCGCGTCGTCGAGGATCGCGTAGCCGCTGCCGCCGGAGCACTTCATCGAGCCCTTGGGGGCCTCGACGGACTGCGGCTCGTACTTGATGGAACCGCAGTCGAAGGACGTGGTGCCCTTCGCGCAGTTGTCCTGCCGGCTGGGGGGAGAGGTGATCCAGCCGTGCGCCGAGGCGCTGGGGGCGATCGCGATCGGGGCGATGATCGCGGTCGCGCCCACGACGGCGGCGAGGAGCGCCGCGCGGAGTCGCTTCATCGGGGGACTCGCTTCCTAGGTCGGGGAGGGCCGACGTCGTGCGGAGCCCGCACCGTCGACCGTGACGAGGGGGACCGTAAGCAGGTGGAGGACGAGGCTCCAACGCCTACGCAGGGCCGCTCCGGAGTACGGGATGTCCCGTACGCGACGTCCTGCGGAGGGCGTCTTCGTGCGGCTGGACCGGGGTCCGCGACCCCCTCGCGACGTGCCTCGGGCATCCGTCCGGCGGGTGAAAAGTGTGGGGACTACGTAGGGCGCCGGGACGCCGGACGAGACGGCGGCCCGAGCTGGACGAGCGTCCGAGAACGAGGGCGTCGGACGACCCACGGACCCGGGCGTGGGGGCGCGCGCGAGAGCGCGTGCCGGGGTCGCGGCCCGTCAGGCGGGCGCGTCCTCCTCGCGCAGCCGCGGCTCGGTGCGCAGCGCGGGCCGGAGGCCGGACTTGTCGGCGTAGAACGCGCGCACGACGTCCATGTCGGCGCGGACGTCACCGGTGAGGTCGATCGACGGGCCGAGGCCCGTCGTCATCGTGGTGCGGTCCACGTAGCCGAGCGTGACCGGCAGGTGCGCCTCGCGCGCGATCCGGTAGAACCCCGACTTCCAGTACGACCCGGCGCCGCGCGTGCCCTCGGGCGTGACGACGAGCGAGAAGACCTCGCCCGCCTGGAGGCGGCCGACGACGTCCGCCACGACCCGGCTCGGGTCGCGCCGGTCGACGGGGATGCCGCCCAGCGCGCGCATGACCGGGCCCGCGGGACCGGCGAACAGCGTGTGCTTGCCCAGCCAGCGCACGTGGATGCCGGTGCTCCACGCGATCGCGAGCATGAGCACGAAGTCCCAGTTCGACGTGTGCGGGGCGCCGACGAGGAGCGTGGGCCGGCTCGTGTCGTACGGCTGCGAGCGCAGCCGCCACCGGCTGGTCGCCCAGAAGGCGCGGGCGAGGGCTCGGCGGATCACCACGTCACGGTACAGGGTGGGAGCGCGGGGCCGCCGTCGACAACCACAGGCAGCGCGGTTAGTCTCCGGCGGGTAGGGAACTTCCCGCCCTACCTGCTCGGCCCGGACATGTCTGCTCGACCACCCACTGCTCGACGGAGACCAGATGGACACCACTCCCGCCGGAACCCCCGCCCTCCTGCGCACCCTCAACGCGCGCGCCGTGCTCGACGTCCTCGGTACCGGCGCGCAGGTCGCCCGACCCGACGTCGTCGCGGCGACCGGCCTGTCGAAGACGACCGTCGCGCAGACCCTGCGCGCGCTCGAGGCGACGGGCGTCGTCACGGAGGCAGGGCTCGACCGGGACCGTCGCGGCCCGGCCGCGACGCTGTACCGGGTCGACCCGGACTACGCGTTCGGGCTGGGGATCGACGTCGCGCGCGACCGCGTGCGGGTCGCGCTCGTCGACGTCACGGGAGCGATCCGTGCCCGCGCCGAGCGGCGCGACGTCAGGCCGACCCCGACGGCGCGCGCCCGCGCCGCCGCCGAGCTGGCCCGCGCGTGCGTGACCGACGTCGAGGCCCGGCTGCCCGAGGGCGCGAGCGTCGAGGTGACGCGCGCCGTCGCGGCGGTGCCGTCGATCGTCAGCCCGGACCACGCGACGATCCGCCGGGTGCCGGGCTTCGAGAAGGGCGGCACGGACCTCCACGACGCGCTCGTCGACGCGCTCGGCTGCCCGGTGACGCTCGAGAACGACCTCAACCTCGCGGCGCTCGCGGAGCAGCGCGACGGCGTCGCGGCGGGGGTCCGGACCTTCGTCGTGCTGGGGCTCGGCGACGGCTTCGGGGCCGGACTCGTCCTCGACGGTCGCCTCCACCGTGGTGCGGCGGGCGGTGCGGGCGAGGTGTCCTTCCTCCCGCACCCGGGGCGGTCGCTCGGCTCGGAGACGCTCGGGGCGTCGTCGATCGCGGCCATCGCGAAGGAGAACGGCCTCCCGGACGACATCGCCGTCAAGGACCTCGTGGACCGCGCCGAGCACGGTGACGGCGCGTCGTGCGACGTGCTCGACGAGGTCGCGGAGCGCATCGGCGTCGTGGCGGCTGCGGTCGCGCTCGTCGTCGAGCCGGAGCTCTTCGTGCTCACCAACCACGCCGCACGCCCGCCGATCGCCGAGCGCGTGCAGCGGTTCCTCGGCGAGAAGCTGGCCGTGCTGCCCGTGCGGGTCGTCCCGTCCGAGCTCACGAGCGACGCCGTCGTCGTGGGGGCGGCCCGGTCCGCGAGCGACGCGCTGCGCGACGAGGTGTTCCGCGCCGCCGCGGCCCACTCCGCGCCGGGCGAGGGCGGCGACGCCGACGGCGAGCGCGCGGAGGCCGCGTCGTGACCGAGCCGGGCGGCCCGCCGTCGGACCTGGTGTCCCGGCTGGGCCTCGCGGACGACGCGCGCGCCGTGATCCTCAACGCCGACGACTACGGCATGTGCCGGGCCGCGAACCGCGCGATCTCGGAGCTGCTCCTCGCGGGGCACCTCGACTCCGCGACCGTCATGGTGCCGTGCGGCTGGGCGCCGGACGCGCTCGCGTTCGCCGCGGCCCACCCCGTCGACGTCGGCGTCCACCTCGTGCTCACGAGCGAGTGGACGCGCTACCGGTGGCGGCCCCTCACGGGGACGGGGACGTCGCTCGTCGACGACGCGGGGTACTTCCCGCGCGACGTGCGCACCGTCGAGCAGCAGGCGCGCGCCGAGGACGTCGCGGTCGAGCTCGCGGCGCAGCTCGACGCGGCGCTCGCCGCCGGGGTCGACGTCTCGCACCTGGACAACCACATGGGCTCGGTCTACGGGCTCGAGACGGGGCGCTCGTTCCTGCCGCAGGTGTTCGAGCTCGCGGCCCGGCACGGGCTGCCGTTCCGCCTGCCGCGCACGACCGACGGGATGCTCCTGCCGCCCGGCGACTTCCAGCCGCTCCTCGACGAGGCGACCGCGGCGGCCGACGCGCTCGGCGTCGTGCTCGTCGACCGCCTGTGGACGCACCCGTTCGAGCTCGCGGGCGAGGGCACGGACGACGCAGAGGCCTACGAGGATGTCCGCGACGGCTTCCTCGACCTGCTGCGCCGCGTGCCGGCCGGCGTCACCGAGATCTACCTGCACCCCATGCTCGACGACGACGAGCTCGGCGACGTCGCCGACTACGCCGCGCCGAAGCGCGGGTTCGAGCACCGCCTCCTCGCCGACCCGGCCGTCGCGGCCGTGGTCGCCGAGGAGGGCCTCGTCCGCGTCGGCTGGCGCGACCTGCGCGCGGTCCAGCGGGGCGAGCGATGAGCGCGCCGTTCGGGACGCCATCGGGCACGGTGCCGAGCGGGGGGCTGCTCGCCCGCGTGCGCGACCGCCGCCTCGTCGGCGCGGCCACGCGCGCGCAGACCGTCGCCTACGGCGCGTCCGCGTTCCCCGCGAACCTGCTGCTCCAGACGTTCTCCGCGTTCGTCGTCTACTTCTACGTCGACCACCTCGGCGTGCCCGCCGGCTGGGTCGCGGGCGCCATGGTCGCGCACGGCGTCCTCAACGCGGTGCTCAACCCGCTCGTCGGCGCGGCCTCCGACCGGCGGCGCACCCGCTGGGGCCGTCGCGTGCCGTGGATCGGGCTCGGCGTCGTGCCGCTCGTCGTCGCGTTCGCGCTCGTGTGGATGCCGCCCGCGCTGAGCCCCACCGGGCTCGTGGTGTGGTTCCTCGTCGTCGTCGCCGTGTACGACGTCGCGTACGTCGTCGTCGTGCTCAACGTCTCGGCGCTGTTCCCCGAGATCTTCCGCACGACGGCGGAGCGCGCCCGCGGGAACGCGCCGCGCCAGATGTTCGGCCTCGTCGGCATGATCCTCGGCACCGCCGGCGCCCCGCTGCTGTACGGGACGCTCGGGTGGACGTGGATGGCGCTGCTCCTCGCCGTCGTGAGCCTCGGGTTCTTCGCGTGGTCCTTCGCCGGCATGGTCGAGCGCCCCGTCGACGTCGCGGCGGTGCGCGAGCGCGAGGCCGCCGTCGGGCTCGGCGCCCAGCTGCGCTACACGTTCGCGAACCGGGCGTTCGTCACCTACGTGCTCGGCTCGCTGCTGCTGCAGAGCACCACCGCGATCGTGCTCGCCGCCGTGCCGTTCTACGTGCGCTACGTGCTCGGCGGGGCGGAGGCCGACGCGACGTTCCTCCTCGCGCCGATCTTCGTCGCGGCCATCCCGGCGATCGTCGGGTGGTCGTGGGTCGTGCGCCGCATCGGCCCGCGCTCCACGATGCTGTGGGTCGTCGCCGTGTACGGGCTCGCGACGTGCCTCTACCTCGTGCCGACCACCGTGCTCGGCGCCGCGCTCGCGGGCCTCGCCGTCGGCGTCGGCGTGGCCGGGCTCATGCAGGTGCTCGAGGTCGCGCTCGCGCAGGTCATCGACGACGACGAGCGCCGCACCGGCCTGCGCCGCGAGGGCATGTACTTCGGGGCGAACGGGTTCGTCGTGCGCGGGTCCGTGATCGTGCAGGCCGTCCTCGTCGCGGCCGTGCTCTCCGCGAGCGGGTATGTCGAGGGCGCGGGCGACGTCGTGCAGCCCGATGGCGTCGCGACGGGCGTGCGCCTCCTGCTCGGCGGCGTCCCCGTCCTCATCGCCGCGCTGGCCTTCGTGTGCTTCTGGCTCTACCCGCTGCGCGGCCGTGACCCCGAGGGCACCGACGCCGCCCTCGCCGACGCCGACGCGTCACCGACCGCCGCGGACCCCCTCCCGAGGTAGCCCCCCGCCCCGCGAGGTAGAGCCGGAGTCGCGCGAGGTAGAGGCCCGGTTGCGCGAGGTAGAGCCGTGGTCGCGCGCGAGGCGCACACGGCTCTACCTCGGCTGACCCTGGCTCTACCTCGGCGGACCCTGCCTCTACCTGGGCGGGGTGGTGGTGCCGCCGAGGGTGTGCTCGGCGACGGCGCACGGGTCGGTGCCGGCGTCGATGTCGCGGAGGTCGCACGCGACGCGGCGCATGAGGGTGCGGAAGGTGCCGCGCTCGTCGGGCGAGAGCATGTCGAGGAGCTCCTCCTCGGCATCGTGCACGGCGGCGGCCCACCCGGCGAGACGACGGCGGCCCTCGGGCGTCGCGACGACGCGGCGCGCGCGCCGGTCCGCGGGGTTCTGCTGCCGCTCGACGAGCCCGGACGCGACGAGGTCGTCGACGAGGTACGTCATGACGGTGCGGTCGATGCCGTGGTGCTCGGCGAGCGCGAGCTGCGTGGGGTGGTCGCCCTGCGCCACGGTCACGAGGACCTGGTAGCCGCGCGTGCCGTGCGGGACGTCGTCGAGCGCCTGCTCGACGGTCGCGCGGTAGGCGCGCAGCAGGACGCCGAGGTGCCAGCCGAGGTCCTGGAGGCGGCCGGGGAGCTCGGCCGGGCCGGTGGGTGCGGCGGTCGTCGCGCTCGTGCTCATCTGCTCAGGGTACCGCGGGAATGCGGTTGCACCACCTATCTGTTCTCGATATGTTCTGCTCAACAACGTATCTTGAGATCGCGAGGAGCCATGCCCGACTACGGCCACGACCTGCGCTTCGGGTCCTTCGTCACGCCCACCGCCGCGGCGCCCCAGCAGGCGGTCGCGCTCGCGCAGCTGTCCGAGGAGGTCGGCCTGGACCTCGTGACCTTCCAGGACCACCCGTACCAGGCGGCGTTCCTCGACACCTGGACCCTGCTGTCGTGGGTCGCGGCGCGCACCGAGCGCATCCGCCTCGCGGGCAACGTGCTCAACCTGCCGCTGCGCCCGCCGGCCGTGCTGGCGCGCGCCGTCGCGAGCCTCGACCGGCTGTCGGGCGGGCGCGTCGAGCTCGGCCTGGGCGCGGGCGGGTTCTGGGACCCGATCGTCGCGATGGGCGGCGAGCGCCTCACGCCGGGGCAGTCCGTCGACGCGCTCTCCGAGGGCATCGACGTCATCCGCGGGCTGTGGGACACGACGACGCGCGAGCGCCTGGAGGTGGGCGGCACGTACCACCACGTCGACGGCGCCAAGCGGGGCCCCGCCCCCGCGCACGACGTCGAGATCTGGGTCGGGGCGCTCAAGCCCCGCATGCTGCGCCTCGTCGGCGCGCAGGCCGACGGCTGGCTGCCGTCGCTCGCGTACCTGCAGAGCTTCGAGGCGCTCGCGCAGGGCAACGCGACGATCGACGCCGCCGCGCAGGAGGCGGGCCGCGACCCGCGCGCGGTGCGCCGCCTGCTCAACGTCGGCGGCCGGTTCACCGCCGACGGCGGCGCCGGGTTCCTCCAGGGGTTGCCCCGGCAGTGGGCCGAGCAGGTCGCCGAGGTGACGCTCGAGCACGGCGTGTCCACGTGGATCGTCGGCGGGGACGACCCGACGACGCTCGCCGTCGTGGGCCAGGAGGTCGCGCCTGCCGCGCGCGAGCTCGTCGCGGCGGCGCGCGGCGCGGCCGACGGCCCGGCACCGGTCGCACCGACCGACGGCGGGGCCCGCGCATGACCGACTACGGCCACCCGCTCCGGTTCGGCACGTTCGTCACGCCGTCGGCGCAGGACCCGGAGGCGACGGTCGGGCTCGCGCGCGTCGCGGAGGACGCCGGCTATGACCTCGTGACGTTCCAGGACCACCCGTACCAGCCGCGCTTCCTCGACACGTGGACGCTGCTGTCGTACGTCGCGTCCGCGACGGAGCGCATCCACGTCGCGCCCGACGTCGTCAACGTCCCGATGCGGCCGCCCGCCGTCCTGGCGCGCGCGGCGGCGAGCCTCGACCTGCTCTCCGACGGGCGCGTCGAGCTCGCCCTCGGGGCGGGGGCCTTCTGGGACGCGATGGAGGCGATGGGCACGCACCGGCTCACGCCGGGGGAGTCCGTGGACGCGCTCGCCGAGGCGATCGAGGTCATCCGGGCGATCTGGGGCGAGGACGGCGACGGTGAGCTGTTCGTCCCCGGCCGGCACCACCGGCTCGACGGCGCGACGCCCGGCCCGGGCACCACGCGCCGCATCCCGCTGTGGCTGGGCGCGCTCGGCCCGCGGATGCTGCGCCTGGTGGGGGAGAAGGCCGACGGCTGGCTCCCGTCGCTGGGCCGTGTCGGCCTGGACGGGCTGCGCGCGGGCAACGCGCGCATCGACGAGGCGGCGGCCGCCGTCGGGCGCGACCCGCGCGAGGTGACGCGGCTGCTCAACGTGTCGGGCACGTTCGAGGCGGACCCGGGAGCGTCCGGCCTCGGGGGCGCCCCCGACCTCTCCGGGCCGCCCGAGGCCTGGGTCGAGCGGCTCCTGCCGCTCGTCCTCGACGAGGGCGTCTCCACGCTGGTCCTCGCGACCGACGACGAGCGCACCACCCGCCGGTTCGCGGACGAGGTCGCGCCCGCCCTGCGCGACGCCGTCGACGCCGCGCGCGCGGAGCGGGGCACGGACACGTCGCGCGTCGTGCCGCTCGCCGTGCGGGCCGCGCGTCGCGACGGCATCGCCTACGACGACGTCCCCGCCTCGCTCGCGGAGCGCGCCGTCGAGCCGGGCGACGCCGCGTACGCGGGCGTGCGCTCGAACTACCTGCGCGGCGGCTCGCCGGGCCTCGTGCTGCGCCCGCGCGACACCGCGGAGGTCGTCGAGGCGCTCGCCTTCGCGCGCGCCCAGCCGGTGACGCGCCGGGTGCCGCTGTCCGTCCGCTCTGGCGGGCACGGGATCAGCGGGCGCTCGACGAACGACGGCGGCATCGTCCTCGACCTCGCCGCGCTCGACCAGGTGGAGGTGCTCGACGACGCCGCGCGCCTCGTGCGCGTCGGCCCCGGCGCGCGGTGGGGCGGCGTCGCGGCGGCGCTCGCGCCGCGCGGCTGGGCGATCACGTCGGGCGACTCCGGCGGCGTCGGGGTGGGCGGTCTCGCGACCGCGGGCGGCATCGGCTTCCTCGGCCGGGCGCACGGCCTGACGATCGACCACGTGCGCGCGGTCGAGGTCGTCCTCGCGGACGGCTCGGTCGTGCGCGCGAGCGACGACGAGAACACCGACCTGTTCTGGGCCGTGCGCGGCGCCGGGGCGCAGGTCGGGATCGTCACGTCGTTCGAGCTCGTCGCGGACGAGGTGTCCGCGGTGGGGTTCGCGCAGATGGTGCACGACGCGTCGGACCTCGCCGGGTTCCTCGAGCGCTGGGGCGCCACGGTGGAGGCCTCGCCGCGGGACACGACGAGCTTCCTCATCGTGGGGCGGCCGCGACCCGGGCAGCCCCTCGTCGCGCAGTCCATGACGATGGTCGACTCCGACGACCCGGACACCGTCCTCGCGCGGCTCCAGCCGTTCGCGGCGATCTCCCCGCTGCTCGCCCGGGCGACGGCGCAGATCGTGCCGTACGACGCCGTCGTCTCGGCGCCCCCGCCCGGCCCGCACGGGGGGCAGGGCGAGCCCGTGTCGCGGTCCGGGCTGCTGGAGCACCTCACGCCGGAGGCGTCGGCGCGTCTCGCGGGCCTCGTCGCGAGCGGGGACACGTACTTCTTCCAGATCCGCTCGACGGGCGGTGCGGCGTCGGACGTCCCCGCCGACGCGACCGCGTACGCGCACCGGTCCGCGAACTTCTCGGTCGTCGCGATGGGGGCGAGCCGGTCCCGTCTCGACGCGCGGTGGGACGCGCTCGCCGACGTGTTCGACGGGATGTACCTCAGCTTCGACACCGACCTGCGCACCGAGCGCGTGACGGACGCCTTCCCGCCCGCGACCCTGGAGCGGCTGCGCGAGGTCAAGCGCCGCGTGGACCCGACGAACGTCTTCCGCGACAACCTGCCCGTCCTCGGGCCGCACCCGACGGACGAGCCCGCGCCCGCCGTCGTCCCGCCGAGGTAGAGCCCCGGTCCGCCGGCGTAGAGCCCCGGTCCGCCGAGGTAGAGCTCCGGTCCGCCGAGGTAGAGGCGTGGTCACGACCACGCCTCTACCTCGCGCTACCAGGGCTCTACCTCGCGCTACCGGGGCTCTACCTGGGGGCTACCGGGGCTCTGCCCCGGGGTGGGTGCCCGACGGCGCAGCGTGAGCACCGCGTGGACGGCGAGGCCCGCGAGCACGGCCCAGAACGCGGCGCCGATCCCCGCGACGACCGTCCCGCTCGCGGCGACGAGGAACGTCACGACGGCCGCCTCGCGGCCCCGCGGCTCGGCGACCGCGCCCGCGACGGCGGCCCCGAGCGTCCCGACGAGCGCGAGCCCGGCGGCCGCCTCGACGAGCCCGGCCGGCGCGGCCGCGACCAGCGCGGCGAGGCCGGCCGAGCCGACGGCGAGCACCAGGTAGGCCCAGCCCGCGGTGTGGGCGGCGACCCAGCGCCGTCGGGGGTCGGGGTGCGCCTCGGGTCCCGCGGCGAGCGCGGCGGAGATCGCCGCGAGGTTGATCGCGTGCCCGCCGGCGGTGGCGCCCGCGAGCGTCGCGAGGCCGGTGACGGTCATGGTCTCGCGCCACGGTACGCGGTAGCCGAACGAGGCCATGACCGCGACGCCGGGGACGTTCTGCGACGCCATCGTCACCACGTAGAGCGGCACGGCGAGCCCGACGACCGCCTGCCACGACAGCGTCGGGACGGTGAGGTCGAGGCGGGGGACGGCGTCGGCCCAGGCGAGGGTGCCGCTCCCCACGGCCTCGTACCCGACGATCGCGAGCGTGACCGCGAGCGCCGCCGGCGCGGCCCAGCGCGGCGCGAACCGCAGCAGCACGAGCCACGTGAGCACGACGGGCGCGACGAGCAGCGGCGTCGTGACGAACGCCCGGACGGGCGCGAGGCACAGCGTGAGCAGCACGCCCGCGAGCATCGCCTGGGCGATCGGGGTGGGGATCGCGGCGACGAGGTCGCCGAGGCGCGGCCAGAGCGCGGTGAGCAGCACGAGCCCGCCGACGACGCAGAACGCGCCGACCGCGGCGGGCCAGCCGCCCGCGACCGCGCCCGTGCTGACGAGCAGCGCGGCCCCGGGCGTGGACCAGGCGAGCGTGAGCGGGGTGCGGTGGCGCGTCGTCAGCCAGAGGATGCCGACGGCCTGCGTCACGCACAGGGCGAGGAGCCCGGACGCGGCCTGGTCGGGCGTGGCGCCGACGGCGCGCAGGCCGGCGAGCACGACGGCGAACGAGCTCGTGAAGCCGACGAGGGCCGTGACGAGCCCGGCGAGGACGGGGCGCAGGCGCTCCGGGTCGGGTTCCATGCTGCTCCAGCGGACGTGCCGAGCCGTTCTGTTTGCGGAACGCTACCAGAGTGGCCTGGGTCACGGCCGGTAGGCTGCCGCGCGTGAGCGACGGGGGAGCGCAGGCGAGCGCAGGAGCGGGCACAGGGGCGAGCGCGGGGGCGAGCGCAGGGCCGGACGACGCCCCGGGTGGTGGTGCCCCCGCGCCGTCGGACCGCCGCGGGGACGAGACGCTCGCCGCGGTCGCCGCCCAGATCCGGGCGCTGCGGGCCGAGCGCGGGCTGTCGCTGTCGGCGCTCGCGGCGGCGGCGGGCGTCGGGAAGGGCTCGCTCTCCGAGATCGAGCACGGCGCGCGCAACCCCACGCTCGCGACGCTCTACGCGCTCGCCGGGGCGCTCGGCGTCCCGCTCGCGACGCTCCTCGCCGAGCGACCGGGCTCGGAGGTGTCGTCCGAGGGCGTCCGGGCCCGCCTCCTCGACGCCCACCACCTGCCCGACGGCACCGCCGTCGAGGTCTACCACCTGCACCTCGAGCCCTCCGCGGACCGCACGTCGCCGCCGCACGGGCCGGGCGTCGTCGAGCACCTGCTCGTGACGTCCGGCCGCGTGCGCGCGGGGCGTCGTGGCGCGGAGGCCGTGGTGACCGTGGGCGACGAGCTGCGCTGGGTGTCGGACGCCGAGCACTCCTACCGGGCGCTCGACGGGGCGCCCGTCGACGCGGTGCTCGTCATCCGCACGCTTCCGCGACGCGGCGAGCGGCCCGCTACCGCAGGCCCGGTCCCGGCGCCCACGCGCCGGACGTGAACCCCGACGGCGCGCCCGGCGACCACGGGGCCGGCGGCGGCTGCGGGGCCCGGACGAGGAACGCCTGGCGCGCCGTGAGCATGAGCTGCAGCAGCGCGCGCCGCTGCCCCTCGACGCGCCACGCCTCGACGGCGCCGCGCTCGACCCGGTCGTGGAGCAGCGCGAGCTCTGTCGCGGCCTGCTGGTAGTCGCGCATCGCGTGCGCGGCACCCGCGCCACCGGTGCGGCGGGCCCAGTCGCGCGCCTGGCGGCGCGCGGCGAGCGTCGACAGCATCGCGAGGTCGGCGGGCGTGACGAGGCCCGTCGGCACGTAGGGCACGAGCTGGCGCTGGATCGTCGCGACCGTGCGGCGTCGGTCCCGGACGAGCAGGACGACCAGCGTGACCAGCACCCCGAGCCCGGCGAGGTACGCGACCCCGAGCGCGAGCGGGCCGAAGCCGGTCGAGGCGTTCCACAGCATGTGCAGGGCGATGGCCGCGGCGAGACCGCCGAGCGGCGCGAGCACGCGGCGCGGCCCGGGCGGGCTCGTGGCCGCGCTCGCGACGCCGAGGCCCGTGAGCGCCGTGCACAGCGGGTGCAGCAGGGGGGTGACGATGGCTCGCAGCACGAACGTCGGGCCGAGCGTGCCGTCCTGCGCGGCCATGATGAAGTACGTGACGTTCTCGACCGCGGCGAACCCGAGGGCGACCATCGCGGCGTAGATCACGCCGTCGGTCCAGCCGTCGATCTCGTGGCGCCGGAACCAGAGCATCCCGAACAGCACCGCGCCCTTGAGGATCTCCTCCACGAACGGCGCCCCGAACGACGCGACGACGTACCAGCCGACCTCCTCGCCGAACAGCGGCGCGGTGAGCAGCTCCAGGCCGAGCGTGTTGAGGATGCCCGCGACGAGCGTCGCGATCCCCGCGCCCCACAGGAACGCGACGACGAGCGCGCTCGGCGGCTCGGGCTCGAGGCGGTCGAGCGCGAGCACGACGGGCACCCAGATGCCCAGCGGCACGAGCGCGAGCAGCAGCCCGACCGTGAACGTGCCCACCCCGGACAGCGCCGCGAGCACGAGGCCCACGAGCAGGCACAGGCTCGCGACGGCGATCGTCACGATGACGCCGACGCGCGCGCGGCCCGGCGGCCGGCCCTCGAGCACGGCGCGCGGGTCGAGCGGGACGGCGGCACCCGCCGGGCCCAGCGGGTGCGGAGGCTGCTGGGGCGGGGGGACGGCCGGGCCGTGCGGCGGGAAGGTCACGGGCGGTAAGGCTACGCACCCGGCGGCCGACGCGGGAAGGCGCCCGCCCGGCGCGCCGCGCGGCAACCGGGGGAGGTCGCGCCACGCGGTGGCCGGGGGGTGGGGCTACGCCGCGACGTCGTACCCGGAGCGCAGGCCGCCCCGGCGGCGGACGGTCGCGTCGTCGGGCACGATCTCGTCCGGCGGGACGACGGCGCCGGCCTCCACGAGCACCCGGCGCCCGACGCGCGCGCCGCTGCCCACCCGGGCACGGTCGCCGACGCGCGCCTCGGGGGCGATGCGGACGTTGTCGCCGACGCGGACGTCGCGGCCGAGGACGACGTCCCGGTCGATCCAGGTGCCGTCGCCGAGCCGGCAGCCGTGGCCCACCACGGCGCCCTTCTCGACGTAGGTGCCCCACCCGACGGGCACGGACTCGGGGACGCGGGCGTGGGGCGACACGAAGCCGCCGCCGGTGTGACGGTCGTAGTGCATGATCTCGCCGAAGTCGTTCTCGACCTGGACGCGGCGTGCGAGGCGGGCCACCTGACCTCCTCAAGGTCTGTCGACAGTGGTACTGGTGACATAACGACGACGAGGCGCCCAGGATTCCGACGCCGTCACCCCTCCGAGGTAGAGCCCTGGTCCCGCGGGGTAGAGCCGCGGTCCCGCGAGGTAGAGCCCTGGTCGCCGGGCCGACGGCGGAGGTCGCCCCGCCTTTCGTGCCCCGCAGGCGAGAACCGCCCGGGCGACCTCCCGCGGCGGCGCCACGGTCGCCGGGCGCGGACCGACCGCCGTCGTGCCGAGCAGGTGGATTGGGCGCGTCCTGGCCGACGGACGAGCCGGAACCGCCTGCTCGCTCTGCCGGGATGGCCTGGTCGGCCCGCCCCCGTTCCCGACGGGCGACCTGGCCGCCATGGGTGCCCGGCCGACGTCGGGCGCGGTCAGCCTGGACGCCCGCGGTGAGCCTGCGGCGTCGGGCGTGACCTCGGCTCTACCTCGCGGGACCTCGGCTCTACCTCGGCGTGACCTCGGCTCTACCTCGCGACGGCGGCGCCGTCCTGCGGGCCGATGGGTCAGACGGCGCGGGTGGTGCCGCGGACGACGAGGGTCGTGGGGAGGCGGACGTGGGGGTCGCGCGTCCGGCCCTCGACGAGGTCGACGATGAGGCGCAGGGCCTCGGTGCCCATGCGGTGGATGGGCTGGTCGACGGTCGTCAGGGGCGGGGTGGTGAGCGCGGACTCGGGCACGTTGTCGAAGCCGATGACGGAGACGTCGTCGGGCACGCGGAGGCCGAGCTCGGCGGCGACCTCCATGGTGCGGATCGCGGAGAGGTCGTTGGCGGCGAAGATCGCGGTGGGGCGCTCGGGGAGCGAGAGGAGCTCGTGCGCGGGGGAGTCCGCGAGGTCGGGGCGGTAGCCGCCGACGCGCACGAGGTCGGGGTCGAAGGCGATGCCCGCGTCGGCGAGCGCCTCGCGGTACCCCTGCTCGCGCAGGCGCGCGGACTCGAGGTCGGGGCGGCCGGCGAGGAAGCCGATGCGGCGGTGGCCGAGGTCGAGGAGGTGCTGCGTCGCGGTGCGGCCGCCGGCGAGGTTGTCGGAGTCGACGGTCGGGGGGTCGGACGGGCCGCGGTGCGGGTCGACGGCGACGACGGGGATCGAGCTGCCGCGCGCGACGACGGTGGGCGTGACGAGGATGGCGCCGTCGATGAGGGTGCCGCCGAGGCGGGACAGGGAGCGCTGCTCCCAGCCGACGCGGTCGTCGCGGCGCAGGCCGCCGGAGTAGGCGAGGAGCTCGTACCCGGTCCCGTCGACGGCCTCGGAGATGCCCTTGAGCAGCTCGGTCGAGAACGGCTCGAACTCGGCGACGAGGATCCCGATGACGTTGGTCTTGCTGCTCCGCAGGCTCCTCGCGACGATCGACGACTCGTACCCGAGGTCGTCGATGACCTGCTGGACGTGGCGGGAGGTCTCGGGCGCGACGCCGTAGCGACCGTTGATCACCTTGGAGACGGTCGCGACGGAGACGCCGGCGGTGCGCGCGACGTCGCCGATCGTGACTCTTCCCGTGGAGCGCATGGGGATGACAGTAGCCCCTGGCGAGGGCGTCCGGAGGCCCGCGCCACGTCGTGTGTAAAACGTTATCGATATCGATTGACACGACCCGGTCGCGCCTGCCAGAGTCGCTACCGGCGGCCCCACAGCGGTGGCGGCCCGGCGCGCTCGAGGCAGCGTGCGCCCCGGTGCGACTCGACGAAGAGGACGGAACGATGAAGTCTCGGAAGCTCCTGACGGCGACCGCCGTCGCCCTGGCGGGCACGCTCGTGCTCACGGCCTGCGGAGGCGGAGGCGACTCCGGCTCGGACGACGGCTCGGTCTCGATGACCTTCTGGCACAACTCCACGACCGGTGAGGGCAAGGCCTACTGGGAGGAGACGGTCGCGGCGTTCGAGGAGGCGAACCCCGGCGTCACGATCGAGATCCAGGCCATCCAGAACGAGGACATGGACGGCAAGCTCCAGACGGCCCTCAACTCGGGCGACGCGCCCGACATCTTCATGGCGCGCGGCGGCGGCAAGCTGGCCGACGTCGTGGAGGCCGGCCAGGCGATGGACCTCACCGACGCGATCGACGACACCACGCGCGAGGCCGTGGGCGACGCGGCGCTCAGCGCCTTCACGGTCGACGGCAAGGTCTACGGGATGCCGGTCTCGATCCTCCCGGGCGGCGTCTACTACAGCGAGGACCTGTTCGAGCAGGCCGGCGTGACGGCGAACCCGACGACGATCAGCGAGCTCGAGGGCGTCGTCGACCAGCTCAAGACCGCGGGCGTCGCGCCGATCGCGCTCGGCGCGAAGGACGCGTGGCCGGCCGCGCACTGGTACTACTTCTTCGCGCTGCGCGAGTGCTCGCAGGACACCATCAACACGGCGGCGAGCGAGCGCAGCTTCGACGACCCGTGCTGGCTCAAGGCCGGCGAGGACCTCCAGGCGTTCGCCGAGACGGAGCCCTTCAACCAGGGCTACCTCACGACCTCCGCGCAGCAGGGCGCGGGCTCGTCCGCGGGCCTCATCGCCAACCACCAGGCCGCGATGGAGCTCATGGGCGCGTGGAACCCCGGCGTCATCGCGTCTCTCACGCCGGACGAGAAGCCGCTCGCGGACCTGCAGTGGTTCCCGTTCCCGGCTGTCGAGGGCGGCGACGGCGAGCCCGGCGCCATGATGGGCGGCGTCGACGGCTTCTCCTGCTCGGCCCAGGCTCCCGCCGAGTGCGCGGAGTTCCTCAACTTCATCATGTCGAAGGAGTCGCAGGAGGCGTACGCCACCGCGTTCCACACCCTGCCCGCGAGCAAGGAGGCGCAGGGCGTCGTGACGGAGCCCGCGCTCGTCTCGATCCTCGAGGCCTACAACGAGGCGCCGTACGTCACCGTCTGGCTGGACACGCTGTTCGGGCAGAACGTCGGCAACGCGCTCAACACCTCCGTGGTCAACCTGCTCGCCGGCAAGGGCACGCCGCAGGACATCGTCGACACGACGAACGCCGCAGCGGCCAAGGAGTAACCGGAACCATGACCGTGTCCCAGGGCGAGACCTCGCCGAGCACGACGACGCCCGAGGACCGGGCCGGGGGCGGCGCCGGCGCCGTGGCGGGGCCGCCCCCGGCCGCCGCGGCGCGGGCCCGCCGCCCGCGCCGCGGCCGCTGGGGCCAGCGAGCCGAGATCGCGGTGCTCGCCGGGCCGGCGCTCGTCGTCTTCCTCACGTTCGTCATCGTGCCCGTGCTGATGGCGGCGTACTACGGGTTCTTCAAGTGGAAGGGCTTCGGCCCGCCGACGGACTTCGTGGGGTTCGAGAACTACCTCACGATCTTCCGCGACCCCGAGTTCCTCGCGGCGCTGCGGCACAACGGGTTCATCGTGCTCATGTCGCTCGTGCTCCAGGGCCCGGTCGCGGTGGTCGTCGCGCTCATGCTCAACCGGCGCATGCGCGGCCGCTCGGTGGTCCGCGTGCTCGTGTTCGTGCCGTACGTGGTGTCCGAGGTCATCGTCGGCACGGGGTTCAGCCTCATGCTCTCGACGACCGGCGCCGTGAACGACCTGCTGGAGAAGATCGGCCTCGGGTTCCTCGCGGTCGACTGGCTCGCCGACCCCGACGTCGCGATCTGGACCCTGCTGCTCATCATCACGTGGAAGTACATCGGCTTCGCCGTGATCCTCTTCCTCGCGGGCCTCCAGGGCATCCCCGACGAGCTGGGCGAGGCCGCCGCGATCGACGGCGCGTCCTACTGGAAGGCGCAGCGCTACGTCACGCTCCCGCTGCTGGGCCCGACGGTCCGCATCTGGGCGTTCCTGTCGATCATCGGCTCGCTCCAGCTGTTCGACCTCGTCTACATCATCTGGGGCCAGTACGTGGCCTCGACGGCGGGCACGTCGACCATGGCGACCTACATGGTCGCGAACGGCCGCAACGCGGGGAACTACGGGTACGGCAGCGCGGTCGCGGTCGTGCTGTTCCTCATCTCCCTCGCGGTGGCGCTCGTGTACCAGCGGTACGTCCTGCGCCGTGACACCGAGGGCGCGATCACGGAAGGGAAGAAGTGATGGCCACCGTCACCGCCGTACCCGCGCCCGAGCGTCCCGCCGGCGTCAAGACCCCGAAGGAGCCCCGCGGCTCCGGCATCGGACGGGGCGGCCCGCTGACCTACGTGGTCGCGTGGCTGCTCGTGGGCGTGTGCCTCGCGCCGATCGCGTACATCGTCGTCGGCGGGTTCCGCACCAACGCGCAGATCACGGCCGACCCGTCGGGCCTGCCCGACCCGTGGCAGGTCGTCAACTACGTCGAGGTCCTGTCGAGCTCGCTGTTCTGGCAGCAGCTCGGGAACTCGCTCGTCGCGGCGCTCCTCACGACGCTCGGCGTCGTGGTGCTCGGCCTCATGGCGAGCTACGTCATCGCCCGCTACTCGTTCGTGGGGCGCGGGGCGCTCTACGCGCTGTTCGCGGCGGGCCTGATGTTCCCCATGACGGTCGCGATCACGCCGCTGTACATCATGATCCGCTCGCTCGGGCTGATGAACTCCGTGGGCGGCCTCGTGCTCCCGCAGATCGCGTTCGCCCTCCCGACGACCGTCATCATCCTCGTGCCGTTCCTGCGCGCCATCCCGCGCGAGATCGAGGAGGCCGCGTCGATCGACGGCGCGAGCCGCCTCGGCTTCTTCTTCCGGATGGTCGTGCCGCTGTCCCTGCCGGGCGTCATCACCGTGGGGATCCTCGCGTTCGTCGCGAGCTGGAACAGCTACATGCTCCCGCTCTTCATCCTCAACGACGAGACGTCGTACACGCTCCCGCTGGGCGTGCAGGCGTTCGCGTCGCAGTACTCCGTGGACACCGCCCGCGTGCTCGCCTTCACCTCCCTGTCGATGATCCCCGCGCTCGTCTTCTTCTCGCTGTTCGAGCGGCGCATCGTCGGGGGCCTCACCGGCGCCGTGAAGGGCTGACCACGCCCGTCCGCACCCCGCCCCGTCCCGCGCCGCGCGCGGGACGGGGCCACCACCGAAGGAGAACGGTCCCGTGACCGACGTCGTCCCTGCCGTCCCGACGGCACCCCTCGGCAGCCCGACCCCGGGCGCCGACCCCGCGCCGACCCCGCGCCCCGCACCCCCGCAGATGCCCACGGTCTCCGAGCGCGTGCGCGCGCTCCACGCGCGCATGACCCTCGACGAGAAGCTCGCGCAGCTCGTCGGCTACTGGCTCGACCAGAACGGCACCGTCGCCCCGATGCAGTCGGAGATGACGGCCGGCCAGGCCGACGGCGGCCGGCTTGCGGAGATCACGCAGCACGGGATCGGGCACTACACGCGCGTGTACGGCACGCGCCCCGTCGACCCGGCGGAGCGGGCGGCGTGGCTGTGGGCGGAGCAGCGGCGGCTGCGGACCGGGACCCGGCTGGGGATCCCGGCGATCGTGCACGAGGAGTGCCTCACGGGTCTCGCCGCGTGGCAGGCCGCGACGTACCCGACGCCGCTCGCGTGGGGCGCGTCGTTCGACCCGGACCTCGTCGAGGAGATGGCGCGCGAGGTGGGGGAGTCGATGCGCACGCTCGGCGTCCACCAGGGCCTCGCGCCCGTGCTCGACGTCGTGCGCGACCCGCGCTGGGGGCGTGTCGACGAGTGCGTCGGCGAGGACCCGTACCTCGTGGGCACGGTCGGCACGGCGTACGTGCGCGGCCTCCAGGACGCGGGCGTGCACGCGACGCTCAAGCACTTCGTCGGGTACTCGGGCTCCCACGCGGGGCGCAACCACGCGCCCGTCAGCGCGGGGCCGCGCGAGCTCGCCGACGTCTACCTCCCGCCGTTCGAGATGGCGGTGCGCGACGGCGGTGCCCGGTCGGTCATGGCGTCGTACGTCGACGTCGACGGCGTGCCGCTGCACGCGAGCACCGAGCACCTCACCGAGGTGCTGCGCGAGCGCTGGGGGTTCGACGGCGTCGTCGTCGCCGACTACTTCGGCGTCGCGTTCCTCGAGGTGATGCACCGCGTCGCGGCCGACCGCGGCGAGGCGGCGGCGCAGGCGCTCCGGGCGGGCCTGGACGTCGAGCTGCCGACGGGCGACGCCTACCTCGCGCCGCTCGCCGAGCGCGTGCGGTCGGGCGCGCTCGACGAGGCGTGGGTCGACCGCGCCGTGCTGCGCCTGCTCACTCAGAAGGAGGAGCTCGGCCTGCTCGACCCCGGCGCCTACGCCGACGAGCCGCCGACCGCCGTCGACCTCGACACCCCGCGCCAGCGCGCCACCGCGCGCCGCCTCGCGCAGGAGTCGCTCGTGCTGCTCGCGAACGACGGCGTGCTCCCGCTCGTGCGACCCGGGGCCGACGGCGCGCCGGCCGCCCCGCGGCGCGTCGCCGTCGTCGGGCCGGACGCCGACTCGGCCGAGGCGCTCATGGGCTGCTACTCGTTCGTCAACCACGTGCTCGCGCACCACCCGGGCACCCCGGCGGGCATCGAGCTGCCGACGGTGCTCGAGTCGCTGCGCGACGCGCTCGCCGGGGCGGGCACCGACGTCACGTACGTGCGCGGGTGCGCGGTCGAGGGCGACGACGTCACGGAGATCCCGGCCGCGGTCGACGCCGCGCGGGACGCGGACGTCGCGGTCGTCGTCGTGGGCGACGAGGCCGGGCTGTTCGGGCGCGGCACCGTCGGCGAGGGCAACGACGTCGAGTCGCTCGAGCTGCCGGGCGTGCAGCGACGGCTCGTCGAGGAGGTCGTCGCGACGGGCACGCCGGTCGTGCTCGTGCTGCTCACCGGCCGCCCCTACGCGATCGGCTGGGCCCTCGACGCGGGGTCGTCGCGCGGCGGCGTCCCGGCCGCCGTCGTGCAGGGCTTCTTCCCCGGCGAGGAGGGCGGGCGCGCCGTCGCGGACGTGCTCGTCGGCGCGGTGAACCCGTCGGGGCGCCTGCCCGTGTCGCTGCCCCGCGCGGGCGGCGCGCAGCCCTACTCCTACCTCCACCCGGTGCTCGGCGGGCCGTCCGACGTGACGTCCACCGACCCGACGCCGGTGCGGCCGTTCGGGTTCGGGCTGTCGTACACGCGGTTCGCGTACGCGGACCTCGAGGTCGATGCGGCCGTGGCGGCGGGCGGGACGTTCCGCGCCGCGGTCACCGTGACCAACACGGGCGCGGTGGCGGGGGCGGACGTCGTGCAGCTCTACGCGCGCGACGTCGTGGGCTCCGTGCCGCGGCCCGTCGCGCAGCTCCTCGGGTACGCGCGCGTCGACCTCGCTCCGGGCGAGTCGCGCCGCGTGACGTTCCGCGTCCCGACGACGCGCCTCGCGTTCTCCGACCGCCGCCTCGTGCGCGTGGTCGAGCCGGGCGACGTCGAGGTGTGGGTCGGCGCGCACGCGGCGGCCGTCGACTCCGCCCCCGGAGCGGGCGATCTCGGGTCGACGACCGGCGGCGCGATCGTCAACGAGTCCGCGCCGGCCGCGCGGCACGTGGTGCCGGGCGCGGCGACCGCGCGCGCGACCCTCGCGGTCACGGGCCCCGTGCACGAGGTCACCGCCGCGGACGAGCGGCTCGTCGCCGTCGAGGTGTCCGCGCGCGTCGAGGCGGGGGAGCGCGCGTGACGCGCGTCCAGAACCCGGTGCTGCCCGGGTGCAACCCCGACCCGTCGGTGTGCCGCGTCGGTGACGACTTCTACCTCGTCACCTCGACGTTCGAGTACCTGCCCGGCCTGCCGGTGCTGCGCAGCCGCGACCTCGCGACGTGGGAGCACGTGGGGGACGTCGTCGACCGGTCGGGGCAGCTCGACTACGACGGCATCCGGTCGTCGGGCGGCCTGTTCGCCCCGACGCTGCGCCACCACGACGGCACGTTCTGGCTCGTGTGCACGCTCGTGGACCCGGACGACGACACCCGCGGCGGCAACTTCGTCATGACGGCGACCGACCCGGCCGGGCCGTGGTCCGACCCGGTGTGGCTGCGCGACGAGGACGGCGAGCGGGTCGCGGGGATCGACCCGTCGATCTTCTTCGACGACGACGGCCGCGTCTGGCTGCACGGCACGCGTCTCGCGCCCGAGCCGGAGTGGTTCCACCAGACCGAGGTGTGGGTGCGCGAGCTCGATCCCGCGACGTGCACGCTCGTGGGCCCCGAGCACGTCGTGTGGACGGGGGCCGTGCGCGGCGCCGTCTGGGCCGAGGGGCCGCACCTGTACAAGGTCGACGGCACGTACTACCTGCTCGCGGCCGAGGGCGGGACGGACTTCCACCACGCGGTGTCCGTCGCGCGCGCGTCGTCGGTCACGGGGCCGTACGAGGGCAACAAGGCCAACCCCGTGCTCACGCACCGGCACCTCGGGCGCGGCGTGGACGTCGTCGGCGTGGGCCACGCCGACCTCGTGGAGGCGCCCGACGGCTCGTGGTGGGCCGTGCTGCTCGCGATGCGCGTCTACGGCGGCTACCACTACCCGCTCGGCCGCGAGACGTTCCTCGTCCCCGTCGTGTGGGAGGACGGCTGGCCCGTCCTCGCGCCCGGCGAGGGCCGCGTGCCCGACGCCGTCGGGGTCCCGTTCGCGAGCCCGGCGCCCCGGACGGCGGTCCAGGGCGGGGCGAGCGGCGTCGTCCGCCCGGACGACCCGCGCTGGACGGCGGTGCGCGCCCTGCCGCGCGACGTCGCGACCCCGGCGGGCGAGGGCTGGGACCTCCCGGTGCGCCCGACGACGCTCGCCGAGCCGGGCGCGCCCGCGTTCCTCGGCGTGCGCCAGCAGCACCGCGACGTCGACGTGACGGTCACCGTGCAGGTCCCGGCCGCGGCGGGGGAGCGCGCGGGCGTCGTCGTGCGGCAGTCCGAGGACGACCACGTGCGGCTCCTCGTCGACGGCGGCCCGGGCGACGAGCGGCGCGTCGTCGCGGTGCACCGGCGCGGCGGCACGGACGCGGTGGTCGGGGAGACGACGGTGACCGCCGCCCCCGGGGAGCCGGTCGTCGTCGGGCTGCGCGTGCGCGGGCAGGACTACGGGCTCGTCGCCGGGCCCGCGGACGGGCCGGTCGTGGACGTCGCGACGGTCGACGGGCGCACGCTCGACAGCGCCGCCGCGGGCGGGTTCCTCGGGCTCTGGCTCGGCGTGCACGCGACGAGCGAGGGCCGCCCGAGCACGTCCGTCGTGCGCGTCGAGCGGTTCGTGTACGAGCCGGTGGCGTGACGCGTCGCCCGGGCGTGCGGGAGCGTGCGGCCGGGCTACGGTCGGGGCATGTCGAGCGAACGGACACGCACCGAGGTGGACCTGCTGGGACCGAAGGAGGTCCCGGCGGACGCCTACTACGGCGTCCACACGGTCCGCGCCATGGAGAACTTCCGCATCTCGGGGACGACGGTGAGCGACGTCCCCGAGATGGTGCGCGGCATGGTGATGGTCAAGAAGGCGTCGGCGCTCGCGAACCGTGAGCTGCGCACCATCCAGCGCGACGTCGCCGACGCGATCGTCGCCGCGTGCGACGCGATCCTGCGCGACGGGCGGTGCCTCGACCAGTTCCCGGTCGACGTGTTCCAGGGCGGCGCCGGGACGAGCGTCAACATGAACACCAACGAGGTCGTCGCGAACCTCGCGCTCGAGCTCGCCGGGTTCGAGAAGGGCCGCTACGACGTCATCAACCCCAACGACCACGTCAACCGCTCGCAGTCCACGAACGACGCCTACCCCACGGGTTTCCGCCTCGCGGTCCACGAGCTCGTCGCGCGGCTCCAGGACGAGGTGCGGCGGCTCGAGCGCGCGTTCGACGAGAAGGCGTCCGAGTTCGCCGACGTCCTGAAGATGGGGCGCACCCAGCTCCAGGACGCGGTCCCCATGAGCCTCGGCCAGGAGTTCGCCGGGTTCGCCGTCAACGTCGGCGAGGAGATCCGCCGGCTCGAGGTCGCGGGCGAGCTGCTGCTCGAGGTCAACCTCGGCGCGACCGCGATCGGCACCGGGCTGAACACCCCGCCCGGCTACCCGAAGGTCGCGACGCGCCGGCTCGCCGAGGTGAGCGGTCTGCACACCGTCCCGGCCGAGAACCTCGTCGAGGCGACCTACGACAACGGCGCCTACCTCGCCGTCCACTCCGCGCTCAAGCGGCTCGCGGCAAAGCTGTCGAAGATCTGCAACGACCTGCGGCTGCTGTCGTCGGGGCCGCGCGCGGGCCTCGGCGAGATCAACCTGCCCGAGCTCCAGGCCGGGTCGTCGATCATGCCCGCCAAGGTGAACCCCGTCATCCCCGAGGTCGTCAACCAGGTCTGCTTCAAGGTCATGGGCAACGACGTGACGATCACCCACGCCGCCGAGGCCGGGCAGCTCCAGCTCAACGTCATGGAGCCCGGGCTCGCGCAGTCGATGTTCGAGTCGCTGCACCTGCTGACCAACGCGTGCGTCGCGCTGCGCACCAAGTGCGTCACGGGCATCACGGCGAACGTCGAGGTCTGCCGCCGCCACGTGCTCGACTCCATCGGCATCGTCACGTACCTCAACGAGATCATCGGCCACCGCAACGGCGACCTCGTGGGCGCGGAGGCCGCCCGCACCGGGGCCTCCGTGCGCGACGTCGTGGTCGCGCGCGGCCTGCTCACGGCCGAGGAGGTCGACGCCGTGCTCACGACCGAGAACTTCCTGCGCCCTCGCTACACCGGCCGCTACTACGAGCCCGACGAGCGCGGCCTGCCGCCCGCGGGCGAGGAGGGCGAGTCGTCACGCGTCGTCGAGTCCGACGACGCCACCGGCGCGCCCCCGGAGCCCGAGCCCGAGTCCTGAGGCCGAGGGCGACCTGCCCGCCGTCGGGTCGGCCCGAGGGTCGATCCCGCCGCTCGGGTCGATCGCGCGGCGGAGCGGCGTCATCCCCGGACGAGGCGAGCGATCTCCGTGCCGTCCGGGCCGACGAGCACCAGCCGACCGCCGTCCAGGCCGGCACGGGCGGCCGAGGCGACGTGGCCGGGGACGCTCTCTCCCTCGCACCACATCAGGGTCTGGAGGCCCGTGGTCGCGAGCAGGCGACCGCCGTCGTCCAGGGCCCACGCGCCCCCGCCGCCGTTGCACCCGTCGGAGCCGGACCACGTCCCGTCCTCGTGGAAGACGACGTGCGGGTCGGTGGAGGAGCGCGCGGCCGGCTCCCACCGCCCGACGAGGTCCCGCACCTCGGCGGGCGCGAGGCCGCCCGGCAGCGGCGCGGGCGGGTCGAACGCCGCCCGCACGTCGTCGGTCACCTCGGGGGCCTGCGCGAAGTGCTCCGCGGCGTCGGGGATCGGGGCCGGGGCGCCGTCGACCTGGAGCCCGGCGACGACGTCGCCGTCCGCGTCGAGCAGGCGCCAGCCCTCGCCGTCGGGCTCGTAGGCGACCACCGTGCGCAGCCACGGGATCTCGGGGATCCCCGCCGCGCCGCACGCCGCCGCGGCGGCGTACGGGTCCGAGGCGACGAAGGCCCGGCCTGCCGCCTCCCAGCCGCCCTCGACGTACGCGCCGCAGTCGCCCCACAGCATGTACTGCCCGGCGTCGAGCCGCAGCCACGTGTCGGGGCCCTCGCCGTCGGCCCCCGAGACCCGCCACATCCCGACCAGCCCGACGGGGTCCGACCCGGACGCGCCCGGCGCCCCGGGGGTCGCGCCGTCGGGGGCGCCGCAGCCCGCGGCGAGACCGACCGCCAGGAGGGCGGCGATCGTCGCCGCGGACGCACGCACGGTCCGGTGTCCGCTCATACCTCGCTCGTGTCCCGGGGCCGGCGGGTCTTGCAGCCGTGCGCCGGGCGGAGCGGGACGGCGGCTACGACCGGACGCGCACGGCCCGGAGCGCGACGCCGACCGCGAGCACGACGACCCCCGCGACCACGCTCGGGACGGGCAGCGTGACGACCAGCGCGACGCACCCGAGCGCGCCGAGCACCGGGAGGACGCGCGGGTAGAGGCGGTGCGGCGCGGTCTGGCGCAGCGCCGAGAGGTTCGCGACGAGGTAGTAGACGAGCACCCCGAACGACGAGAAGCCGATCGCGCCGCGCAGGTCCGTCGTGAGCACGAGCAGCACGACCGCCGCCCCGACAGCGAGCTCCGCGCGGTGCGGCACCCGGTGCACGGGGTGCACCGCGGCGAACCAGCCCGGCAGGTCGCCGGTGCGGGCCATCGCGAGCCCCGTGCGGCTCACCCCGGCCAGGAGGGCGAGGAGCGCGCCGGCGCTCGCGGCGACCGCGCCGACGCTCACGACCGGTCCCGCCCACGACCACGACCCGGCGGCGACGGCGTCGGCGAGCGGCGCGGCGGACGTCGCGAGCCGGGCGGGCCCGAGCACGGCGAGGAGCGTGACCGCCACGACGGCGTAGAGCACGACGACGGTCCCGAGCGACACGAGGACGGCGCGCGGGATGGTGCGGCGCGGGTCGCGCACCTCCTCGCCGAGCGTCGCGACGCGCGCGTACCCGGCGAACGCGAAGAACAGCAGCCCCGCGGCCTGGAGGACGCCGTACCAGCCGCCGTGCGCGCCGTCGGCGTCGAGGACGGTGGACCATCGCGGCGTCGTCCCCGCGAGGCTCGCGACGACCGCCGTCGCGATCGCGAGCAGCGCGACCGCGACGATCCCGCGCGCGAGGCGGGCCGTGCGCGTCACGCCGCGGTAGCCGACCGCGGCGAGAAGGACGACCGCCGCGGCGGCGACGGGACGCTCCCACCCGGGCGGTGCGGCGTACGCGGCGAGGACGAGCGCCATGGCGGCGCAGCTCGCCGTCTTCCCGACGACGAAGCCCCACCCCGCGACGTAGCCCCACCAGGGGCCGAGGTGCTCGCGCCCGTACACGTACGTGCCGCCGGACGTCGGGTGCTGCGCGGCGAGCTGCGCCGACGACGTCGCGTTCGCGTACGCCACGACGGCGGCCAGGGCGAGGCCGACGAGCAGGCCCGTCCCCGCCGCAGCCGCCGCCGGGGCGAACGCCGAGAACACGCCCGCGCCGACCATGGACGCGAGCCCGACGACGACGGCGTCCGTCGTGCCGAGGCGGCGGGCGAGCGACGGCTGGCCGGGTGCGGTGGTCACCCGCACAGCGTGCCAGCACCAGGTGTCCACGAGGTGTCCGACGGCGGCCCTGCCACCCGCCCCGGGGCGTGGTCCGGAGCGTCCCCGGGAGCCGGTACAGTTCCCGCCGGTGTCCCGTTCCGGTCGTCGTCGACCGGTCCCGACGAGCGGGGGGCGACGGGCTGTGCGCTTCGGCGAGGACGGCGGTGCAGGGGTGGTCTCAGGAGGGTCCGGCGACGGGCGGTGCGCGGGGCGGACGGCGTCGCGCGCGGTGCTCGTGGGGGTGCTCGCGGGCGCGGTCGTGGTGGGGGCGCCGGGGGTCGCGAGCGCGGACCCGGGTGACGGGCTGTCGGAGACGTCGCACGTCCGCTACGAGGTGGACGGCACCGGCCCGGTCCGGGTCCGGGTGACGACGACGCTGCGCAACGAGCAGCCCGACAGCGGCCAGTACTTCTACTACTGGGACGCCTACGGCATCCCCGTGCCGGCGGGGGCGACGGACGTCACCGCGACGAGCGGCGGCGCCACCCTCCCCGTGACGCTCGAGCCGACGGAGGACCCGGCGACGAGCGCGGCGCGGGTCTCGTTCTCGCCCCTCAACTACGGGCGCGAGCGGACCGTGGAGTGGGCCTACACGATCCCGGGCGAGCCGATCCGCTCGGAGGGGTACACGCGCGTCGGGCCGGGGTACGCGACGTTCGCCGTCAGCGCCGCCGGCGACCCGGGGCAGGTCACCGTCGAGATCGTCACCCCGACGTCCATGGACTTCGACAGCACGTGGGACGGGTTCACCCCGATCCTCGACGGCACGACCCGGACGCACCGCGCGACGGAGAGCACCGACGACCTCGGCACGTGGTCGTTCGTCTCCCTCCGGGACCCGGCGCAGGTCGACACGACGACGGTCGACGCGGCCGGGACGGAGCTCGTGCTCGAGAGCTTCCCGGGCGACGCCGAGTGGAGCGCCTTCGTCGCGGAGCAGGTCGGCGCCGGGCTGCCCACGCTCGAGCGCGTCGTCGGGATGCCGTGGCCGGGGAACCTCGAGCGCATCCGCGAGGACGTGTCGCCCGAGGTGCTGGGGTACGCGTGGTTCGACCGCGGGTCCGGCGAGATCGTCATCCCCGAGGACCTCGACGCCGGGCTGCTCTTCCACGAGCTCTCGCACGCGTGGCTCGCCGGGGACCGGTTCGCGGACCGGTGGGTGTCCGAGGGCCTGGCCGAGGTCGTGGGGGAGCGCGTCGCGGCGCAGACGGGCGGCCCGACCGAGACGTTCCCGGCCCCCGCGCGCGACGCGGCCGAGGCGCTCCCGCTCGTCGCCTGGGCGGACGTCGACGTGCAGGACGGCGCCGACGCCACCGAGGAGTACGCGTACGCCGCCGCGTGGACGGCCGTCTCCGCGCTCGTGGGCGGGCTCGACGACGAGACGCTCGGGACGCTCGTCGCCGCCGCGTACGCGGGGGAGAGCGCCTACGACGCCCCCGGCGAGCCGGGCCGTCCCGGCCTGACCGACGGCCGACGCTTCCTCGACCTCGTCGAGGTGCGCGGCGAGGTCGCCGACGCCCAGGCGGCCTACCGCACGTGGGTCGCCGACGCCGACGAGACCGCCCTGCTCGACGCGCGGGGCCCGGCCAGGGAGGCCTACGTCGCCCTCGACGCGGCCGACGGCGCGTGGCTGCCGCCCGCGGGGCTGCGCACCGCGATGACGGACTGGGCGTTCGCGGACGCCGACGCGGCCCGGGAGGCGATCGGGCCCGACGCCGCCGCGGCCGCCGGCCAGGTCCAGCAGGCCGCCGACGACGCGGGCCTGCCCGACCCGGCCGCCGTGCGCACGCAGTACGAGAGCGCCCGCACCGCCGAGGAGTACGCCGCCCTCGCGACCGTGCTGCCGCGCACGGTCGAGGTCGTCGGGACGGTCGGCGACGCCGTCGCCGCGAGCACCGGCGGCGGGCCGTTCGCCGACCTCGGCCGCCTCCTGCTGGACGTCGACGGCTCGACCGCCGAGGCACGCGCTGCGCTCGACGCCGGCCGCCTCGACGAGGCCGACGCCGCGGCCGACGACGCGTCGTCGCGCGCCGCCGTCGCGCCGTGGGTCGGGATCGGTGCCGTGCTGCTCGTCGTCGCGGCGCTCGCGGGTGCGGTCGTGCTCGTGGTGCGCCGCCGTCGTGCGGCCGCCGCCGCGCCCGCCGCGCCGGACGCGGACCCGGGGGTCGAGCAGGACCCAGCGCTCGAGCAGGACTCGGTGGTCGACGGGACGGACGACCCGGCGGACGAGGGGAAGCCGGTCGTCCCCGCCGCGGCGCCGCAGCCCGTGGCCCGGGTGGTGAGCCCGGCGGGGCGACGTACGGTCGAGGGAGTGCGCCCGGTCGACCAGGCGGCCGGGCCGAAGACCAGGAAGGCCCGCTCATGACCGCGTCGCAGCCGCAGGACCGCCGGGGCACCGGCGACGAGCAGGACTGGCGGGACGAGCAGGAACCGGCCCGCGGCGAGCCGGACATCGGCACCGCGGGCGCGTTCCCCGCGCTCGCCAACGACTCGCTGCCGAAGGACCCCGAGGTCCCCACCGACGTCGACCCGGGCGACGAGCGGAGCTGGAGCGGCGACGACGTCGACGACCCGGGCGCGGAGCCGGGCGCCGGCGCGTCGGGCACCGGCCGCTGAGGCCTGCCGAGCGGTCCCGCGGCGCCGGGGCGCGGCGCCGTCGGGGACACTAGGAGCAGCACTGTCTGTCGATGCAAGGAGTCCTAGGTGCCCCAGGGAACAGTCCGATGGTTCGACGCCGACCGAGGGTTCGGCTTCATCGACCTCGGGAACGAGGCCGAGGACCTGTTCGTGCACGCGTCCGAGATCGTCGGTGACGACGGCCCGAAGCAGCTCCGCGAGGGGCAGGTCGTCGAGTTCGAGATGGGCACCGGCGACCGCGGCCCGCAGGCACGGCGCGTCCGCGTGACGGGCGACCGCGCTGCCGACGCGCCCCTGGGCGTGCTCGGCACCGTCGTCTGGTACGAGCCGGCCAAGGGCTACGGCTTCGTCACGCCCGACGGTCGCAGCGACGAGATCTTCCTGCACAGCTCGGCGATCGTCGGGGGCGGCGTCGTCACGGAGGGGCAGCGCGTGGCGTTCCTCGTCGTCGAGGGCGAGAAGGGCCCGCAGGCGGACCACCTGCTGCCGCTCGGCGCGCAGGCCGCGCAGCCCGCGGCGGACGGCGCCGACGGCACCGTGTCCTGGTACGACGACGTCAAGGGCTTCGGCTTCGTCGCTCCCGACGGCGGCGGCGACGACGTGTTCGTGCACGTCAGCGCCCTGGGCCGCGGGCTCACCGAGCTCGCCGAGGGTGCGCGCGTGACCTACGACGTCGTCGAGGGCGACAAGGGGCCGAACGCCCGGAACGTGCAGCTCGTGGGCGGCTCCGGGCGGAGTCGTCCGGCGTCCGGCGGGCGCGTGCGCGGCGGCGAGGGCACGGTCGCGCGGTACGACGCCGACCGCGGCTTCGGCTTCATCACGCCCGACGCCGGCGGCGAGGACCTGTTCGTGCACGTGTCCGTCGTGCGCGGCGGGGAGGAGCTCGAGGAGGGCGACCGGGTCCGGTTCAAGATCCGGCAGAGCGACCGCGGGCCGCAGGCCGACGGCGTCGAGCTCATCTGAGCGAGGGGCGGCGCGGCTCCCGTCGAGCCGCCCTGCCCCGCACCTGCCCCGCACCCGCCCCGCTGCGTCCCACCGCGGCGGGGCGCGGTCGTCCTCGCCGGGGGCCGTGGGGATTGCCCTGGAAGTCGGTGGTGCCGGTCCCTAGGGTCGTCGGATGGACGCCCAGGAGATCCGCTCGGCCTACCTCGACTTCTTCGCCGCCCGGGGGCACGCCGTGATCGAGCGAGCGCCCCTGGTCCTGCGCGAAGACCCGACGACCCTGTTCACGGGCGCGGGCATGCAGCCGCTGATGCCCTACCTGCTGGGCGTGCGCCCGCACGCCGCCGGGCGGCTCCTCGTCGACTCGCAGCCGTGCCTGCGGTCGCAGGACATCGACGAGGTCGGCGACCGACGGCACACCACCTTCTTCGAGATGCTGGGCAACTGGAGCCTCGGGTCGGCCGACGTCGAGCGGCAGGTCCGGTGGTTCGTCGACTTCCTCGCGCTCGTCGGCGTCGACCTCGCGCGCCTCTACGTCACGTGCTTCCGCGGCTCGGCGGAGCACGGGATCCCCCGGGACGACGCGGCGGTCCAGACCTGGGTCACGGTGTTCGCCGAGCACGGCATCGAGGCGTCGGTCGTGGACGTGGGGTCGCGTGCGGACGGGGACCGCGAAGGCATGCGCGGCGGCCGGGTCTTCCTCTACGACGCCGAGGAGAACTGGTGGAGCCGGGGAGGCGGCCTGGAGGGCACGCCCGTGGGCGACCCCTGCGGGCCGGACTCGGAGGTCTTCTACGACCTCGGACCGGAGCTCCACGACCCGTCGACCGGGGAACCCCACCCGGCGAGCGAGGGAGGACGGTTCGTCGAGATCGGCAACCAGGTGTTCATGCGCTACCGCCGCACGAGCGAGGGCTTCGTCCTCCTCGACGAGCCGAGCATCGACTTCGGGGGCGGGCTGGAGCGCATCGCCGCCGCCGCGACGGCGACCCCCGACGTGTTCGACGTGAGCCTGCTGCGCCCCCTGGTCGACCGTCTCGAGGACCTGAGCGGTCGCACCTACGAGGACGACCCGCGCCCGTTCCGTGTGATCGCGGACCACGTGCGCGCCGCGACGTTCCTCGCCGCCGACGGCGTGCGGCCGAGCAACAAGGCGCACGGGTACGTGCTGCGGCGGCTCGTGCGCCGGGCCGTGGTGCACGCGCTCCGGCTCGGGCTGGAGGACCGGTTCGTCGACGACCTCGTCGCCGTCGTGGCCGAGTCGTACCGCGACGCCTACCCGAACCTGGTCGAGCGGCGCGAGGAGCTGAGCGGCGTGCTGCGGGACGAGGAGTCGCGCTTCCGACGCACGGTGCACCGGGGGCTCCGAGAGCTCGACAGGCTCCGGGGCACGACCGTCACGGGCGACCACCTCTTCGTGCTCGCCGACACCTGGGGCTTCCCCGTCGAGCTGGCGGTCGACGAGGTCCGCCGCCGCGACATGCCTCTCGCCGCCGACTGGCAGGAGGGCTACGCGGAGCAGCGTGCGCGCCAGCAGGCGCGGTCCCGGGCGGCCGCGAGCGGGGAATAGTGCGGGTCGCGTGAAGGTTGAGCCTGATGGACTCAAGTTGAGCCGGGTGAGGTTGCGCGAGCACCGACCACGGATCTACCTTGAGTGAAGCAGACTCAACCCGGTGTGCCGAGGCGCAGCAGCGCCGTCGGGCACCCAGAACGACGGAGGCACACACATGGCACGAGCAGTCGGGATCGACCTCGGCACCACCAACTCGGTGGTCGCCGTCCTCGAGGGCGGAGAGCCCACGGTCATCGCGAACGCCGAGGGGTCGCGCACGACGCCGTCGGTGGTCGCCTTCTCCAAGACCGGCGAGGTCCTCGTCGGCGAGGTCGCCAAGCGCCAGGCGGTCACGAACGTCGACCGCACCATCAGCTCGGTGAAGCGCCACATGGGCACCGACTGGTCGGTGGAGATCGACGACAAGAAGTACACCGCGCAGGAGATCTCCGCGCGCATCCTGGGCAAGCTCAAGCGAGACGCCGAGGAGTACCTGGGCGAGCCCGTCACGGACGCGGTCGTCACCGTCCCGGCGTACTTCAACGACGCCGAGCGCCAGGCGACCAAGGACGCCGGGCAGATCGCGGGCCTCAACGTGACCCGCATCGTCAACGAGCCCACCGCGGCCGCGCTCGCCTACGGCCTGGAGAAGGGCAAGGAGGACGAGCTCATCCTCGTCTTCGACCTGGGCGGCGGCACGTTCGACGTCTCGCTCCTCGAGGTCGGCAAGGACGAGGACGACTTCTCCACGATCCAGGTCCGCGCGACCTCGGGCGACAACCGCCTCGGTGGCGACGACTGGGACAACCGCATCGTCGAGCACCTCATCAAGCAGGTGAAGAACAGCTCGGGCGTCGACCTGTCGAAGGACAAGATCGCGCTCCAGCGTCTGCGCGAGGCCGCCGAGCAGGCGAAGAAGGAGCTCTCGTCCGCGACGAGCACCACCATCTCGATGCAGTACCTCTCGATGAGCGAGAACGGCCCGATCCACCTGGACGAGAAGCTCACGCGCGCCCAGTTCCAGCAGATGACGCAGGACCTCCTCGACCGGACGAAGGCCCCGTTCCACAAGGTCATCTCCGACGCGGGCGTCTCCGTCTCCGACATCGACCACGTCGTGCTCGTGGGTGGCTCCACCCGCATGCCGGCCGTGACCGACGTCGTCAAGGAGCTCACGGGCGGCAAGGAGCCGAACAAGGGCGTCAACCCGGACGAGGTCGTCGCCGTCGGCGCGGCCCTGCAGGCCGGCGTCATCTCCGGTGACCGCAAGGACGTCCTGCTCATCGACGTGACCCCGCTGTCCCTCGGCATCGAGACCAAGGGCGGCGTGATGACCAAGCTCATCGAGCGCAACACGGCCATCCCGACCAAGCGCAGCGAGATCTTCTCGACGGCCGAGGACAACCAGCCGTCGGTGCTCATCCAGGTGTTCCAGGGCGAGCGCGAGTTCGCGCGCGACAACAAGCCGCTCGGCACGTTCGAGCTCACCGGCATCGCGCCGGCCCCGCGCGGCGTGCCGCAGATCGAGGTCACCTTCGACATCGACGCGAACGGCATCGTCCACGTCGGCGCCAAGGACCGCGGCACCGGCAAGGAGCAGAAGATGACCATCACGGGCGGCTCGGCGCTGCCCAAGGAGGACATCGACCGCATGGTCAAGGAGGCCGAGGAGCACGCGGCCGAGGACAAGAAGCGTCGCGAGGACGCGGAGACCCGCAACCAGGCCGAGGCGTTCGTCTACTCGACCGAGAAGCTCGTCTCCGAGAACAAGGAGAAGCTCCCCGCCGACGTCGTCACCGAGGTCGAGGCCGACATCGCGTCGGTCAAGTCCGCGCTCGAGGGCGAGGACGCCGACGCCGTGAAGACCGCGCACGAGAAGCTCGTCGCGTCCTCGCAGAAGATCGGCCAGGCGCTCTACGCCTCGGCCGAGCAGGAGCAGGCCGCCGGCAACCCCGGCGCCGCGCAGGACGACGCCACCGCCGCGGCGGGCGCGACGTCCGCCCCGGACGAGGACGTCGTCGACGCCGAGATCGTGGACGAGGAGGACGAGCGCAAGTGACGGCCGACGGACCGACCGACCCGCAGGGCCCCGAGGAGCAGGCCGGGCGCGAGCCCGGCCAGGGCTCCGACGACAAGCCCTTCCAGTTCACGGACAAGCGCAAGGTCGACCCGGAGAGCGGTCGGCCCCGCCCCGAGGGCGAGGCCGGCGGCTCCGCGGGCGACGACGCGGAGACGGACCCGCTCGCGGGCCTCGACTTCGAGCCGTCCGACGAGGCCGGGGTCGACGCCGCGGTCCTCGCGGCGAAGGCCGAGGCCGCGGAGCACCTCGACGCGCTCCAGCGCGAGCGGGCCAGCTTCACGAACTACCGCAACCGGTCGCTGCGCGACCAGGAGGCCGCGCGCACGAAGGGGATCGAGGACGTGCTCACCGCGCTCCTGCCGGTCCTCGACGACATCGACCGCGCGCGGCAGCACGGCGAGCTGACGGGGCCGTTCGCGGCCATCGCCGACAAGCTCGACGCGTCGCTCGAGAAGTTCGGGATCGAGCGCTACGGCGCGGTCGGGGACGAGTTCGACCCCACCGTCCACGAGGCGCTCATGCACCAGCCCGACCCCGAGGCCACCGCCACCACGGTGAACCTCGTCATCGAGCCGGGCTACCGGATCGGGGAGCGGGTCGTGCGCGCCGCGCGCGTCTCGGTCGTCGGCCCGCAGTAGCCACCCCTTCCTCGTGCCCGACGGCGCGGGCGCACCTCCCGCGCGGAGGTGCGCTCCGCCGTCGGGCACGCGAGGATCACCAGCAGCAGACCCACCGGCAGCAGCCACGGAACGAAGGACCAGGACCACGACCACCGACAGGAGGGAGGCGCCGTGACCGGACAGGACTGGATGGAGAAGGACTTCTACGCCGCGCTCGGCGTCCCCAAGGACGCCGACGACGCCGCGATCAAGAAGGCCTACCGCAAGCTCGCCCGCAAGTACCACCCTGACCAGAACCAGGGTGACGCGAGCGCCGAGGCCAAGTTCAAGGAGATCGGCGAGGCGTACGCCGTGCTGTCGGACCCCAAGGAGCGCGAGCAGTACGACGCGATCCGGGCGATGGCGGGCGGCGGCGCGCGCTTCTCCGCGGGCCCCGGCGGTGCCGGGGGAGCGGGCTTCGAGGACGTCTTCGGCGGCATGTTCGGCGGCGGCGGGGGCCCGGGCGGCACCCGGGTGCGCTACTCGACCGGCGGCCAGGGCGCGGGCGGGTTCGAGGACATCCTCGGCTCGATGTTCGGCGGCGGCGCGGCGGGCCAGCAGTTCGGCGGCCCCCGCCCCCGTGCGGGCGCCGACCTCGCGGCCGCCACGACCCTGCCGTTCCGGCAGGCGGTCGAGGGGTCGACCGTGACGTTCACCGTCGACGGCCGCACGGTCACCACGCGCATCCCGCCGGGCGTCCGCGACGGCCAGAAGATCCGGCTGCGCGGCAAGGGCCGCCCCGGCACGGCGGGCGGGCCCGACGGCGACCTCGTCGTCACCGTGCACGTCACCCCGCACCCGGTGTTCTCGCTCGACGGGAACAACCTGCGGATCACGGTCCCGGTGACGTTCCCCGAGGCCGCGCTCGGCGCCACCATCGCCGTCCCGACGCTCGACGGCTCGACCGTCAAGGTCAAGGTGCCGGCCGGCACGCCCTCGGGGCGCACGCTGCGCGTCCGCGGCCGCGGCGTGAAGACCGCGAAGTCGACCGGCGACCTGCTCGTCACGGTCCAGGTCGCCGTGCCGCAGAAGCTCTCGAAGGCCGCGCGCGAGGCCGTCGAGACGTTCGCCGCCGAGACCGCCGGCCAGGACGTGCGCGCCGACCTGGTCCGCCAGGCCGCGGAGTGAGGGGGGCGACCATGATGCCCCAGCAGGAAACTCATCATCTCTCGATCGGTGGGGACTCGGGCGGCGTCGGACGCGCTCCCGCGAGCGACGTCGACCAGGACGCGCCCGTCCTCGTCATCTCGCAGGCGGCCGCGCTCGCGGGCATGCACCCGCAGACGCTGCGCCAGTACGACCGCCTCGGCCTCGTGGTGCCCCGCCGCACCGCGGGCCGGGGGCGGCGGTACTCGCTGCGCGACGTCGCGAAGCTGCTCGAGGTGCAGCGCCTCAGCCACGACGAGGGCATCAACCTCGCGGGCATCCAGCGGATCCTCGCCCTCGAGTCCCAGGTCGAGCGGCTCGAGCGGCGCATCGAGGCGCTCTCGGCGCGCGTCGAGCCGGGCGGCCGCGTGTTCGCCGCCGCGGCGAGCGGCGACGTCGTCGTCGTGCCGCGCGGGCGCAGCGTGCGGCGCGGGGTGGAGGAGGCCCTGCGCGAGACGCTCGTCGAGCACGGCGAGGCGCGCGCGCTCGTCATCTGGCGGCCCCGGGCCGACGGCACCGACAACTGACCTGCGACGCGGCATTTCCGCAAGAATGCCGTGCGCTAATTGCTGCGCATTCCTGCATTTCTAAGCAAGGCCTTCCTTGCTATACACCGAGGAATTCCGGGAATACCGTGGAACGCGGAGACCGACCCACGGCGGGTCCTCGGAGACAGGAGATCGCGATGAGCAGCCTCACGGAGATGCCCCAGGTCGTCGAGTGTTCCATCGACGGCTGCGGCTACAACCACGACCACGGGTGCCACGCGGGCGCCGTGACGATCGCCGGTCACACGGGCGACGCCGAGTGCGCCACGTTCATCCCGCTGGGCACGAAGGGCGGGCTGGAGAAGGTGCTCGCGCACGTCGGGGCCTGCCAGCGCACGGAGTGCGTCCACAACGCCTCGCTCGAGTGCTCCGCGCCGTCGATCCGCGTCGGGGCGGGCGCGTCCGGCGAGGATCGCGCCGACTGCCTCACCTTCACGCCGCGCTGACGCGCGGTCGCCGCCTTGCTCGCGGGCGGTCGGTCACCCACCGGCCGCAGACGCCCCCGGACGCCCCGGACCACGTGCTCGCCCGCGTGGGTCGGGGCGTCGTCGTGTCAGCGCTGGAGCGTGTCGAGGAGCTGGACGGCCGCCGTGTGGGTGCGGGGGAGGGGTTCGAGCCAGACGCGCGGCGGCCGGCGCAGGATCGCCGTCACGCCCAGCGCGAGACCGGTGCGCTCGATGTTGTGGCGGAGCACGGTGCGCACCATGGCGTCGTCGGCGTCCCGCTCGCCGAGCACGACGAAGAGCCCGTTGCCGATCGAGGCCATGGGGTGGCCCTCGCCGAACGTGTGGGTGAGCGCGCGGCCCATCGCCGCCGAGCGCGCGAACCGCTGCCACCCGGTGAGGTCGTCGAGCGCGACGTCGACGACGAGCAGCCCGTGGGTCTGGGTCGCGTCGAGGCCCGCGCGCTCGGCCGCGCCGTACGTCTCGCGGAGCCGGTGCACCAGGTACTGGGTCGTCGCGAGACCGGACTCCGGGTCCAGGACCTCGGGTGCCACGGGGCTGGCCTCGTACCCCTCGGACCAGCCGACCGCCACGCCGCGGACCAGGTCGACGACCGGCTCGCGGTCGTGGGCGCGGTACAGGCAGACGACGTCGTCGATGGCCTCGCCGATCCCGACACCGGCCTCCGCGCGGACGCGGCCGAGCCGCTCGGCGGCGGGCGTCGCGTCCCGCTCCTCGCACAACGCCTCGACGAGCGCGTCGACGGCAGGGTGGTACCAGTCGCCCGGCCGTAGCCAGACGCTGTCGGCGCTCGCGCGCCGCCACCGCTCGCGCACGGCGTCGGTCGCGGGCACGGCGTACCCCTGGAGGTGGTCCATGTAGATGAGACGTGCGGGCGAGCGGTCCATGACGCGGGAACGGCGAGAAGTTTCCAGGACCTCACGTCCCGGGTGAAAGGGGACGAAAGCCAGAAAGCACCGTCGTCGCCGTTCCGGTGGCGGGAACCCTCTGCCCGTGAGATGGACGGGCGTCTACTATGGCCACCGTAGCCTCGGTTCGGGGCGGTCTCCGGGGCGGGTGACGATGACGCAGGCACAACGGGTGGACAGCGAGGCGTTCAGCGACGCCGAGCTCATCACCGCCGTACGTGCAGGGGACACGAGCGCCTACGGGGTGCTCTACGAGCGGCACGCCGGGGCCGCGCGCACGGTCGCGCGCCAGTACGTCCGCTCGAGCGCCGACGCCGACGACGTCGTGTCCGACGCGTTCGCCCGCACGCTCTCCGTGCTGCAGAACGGCGGCGGCCCGGACGTCACGTTCCGCGCCTACCTCTTCACGGTCGTGCGCCGTCTGTCGTACGACCTCGTCAGCGGGGCGCGGCGCACGCAGCCGACCGACGACGAGCGCACGTTCGAGTCCGCGTTCGGCCCGATGGCCTCGACGGAGGACCCGACGCTCGAGGGCTTCGAGCGCTCGACGGTCACGCGCGCCTACCAGGACCTGCCGGAGCGGTGGCGTGCCGTGCTCTGGTACACCGAGGTCGAGAACCTGTCCCCGGCCGAGATCGCCCCGCTGCTGGGCCTCACCGCGAACGGCGTCTCCGCGCTCGCGTACCGCGCCCGCGAGGGGCTGCGCCAGGCGTACCTCCAGCAGCACCTCACGTCCGTGCCCGCTGAGGAGTGCCGCACGGTCAACGCGCTCCTCGGGTCGTACGTGCGCGGGGGCCTCGCCAAGCGCGAGACGGCACGCGTCGAGTCGCACCTCGAGGGCTGCGACGACTGCCGCGAGCTCGTGCTCGAGCTGGGCGACGTCTCCCACGGCATGCGCGCCGTCATCGCCCCGCTCGTGCTCGGCGTGGGCGCGCTCGGTCTCGTCGGGACGGCGCTGCCCACCACGGGTGGCGCGGCGGTCGCCGGCGGGCTCGTGGCCGCGCTCCAGGGCGCGTCCGGCAGCGGGACGGCGAGCGGCTCGGGCGCCGGTGGATCGGGCGGTGCTGGCGGGTCGAGCGCCGGCGGGTCGAGCGCCGGCGGATCGGGCGCCGGTGGGTCCGGCGCGGCGGGCGGTTCGGGTGCTGCCGGCGGGTCCGGTGCGGCGGGCGGATCCGGTGCGGCGACCGGTGCCGGGGCCGGTGCGGGCGTCGGCGGTGGCGCCGGCGCGGGCGCCGCCGGGACCGGGGTGATCGGCGGGGCCGGTGCGGCAGCGGGAGCCGTCGGCGCCGCGGGCAGCGTCGCCGGGGGAGCGGCCGGTGCCAGTGCGGGTGCGGGGGCCGCCGCGGTGGGTGGAGCAGCGGCCGTCGGCGGTGCGGCGGCGGGCGGCGGCGCCCTGGCCGCGGCCGGGGCCGGAGGCCTGCTCGCGCTGGTCGCGTCCGCGCCGATCGCCGCGGCGGCGGTCACCGTGGGCGTCCTCGCGGTCGCCGGGCTGGGCGTCGCGGGCGCGCTCGGGGCCTTCACTCCCGAGCCCACGCCGTCACCGACCTCGCAGTCGTCCCCGACGCCGTCCGGCTCGTCCCCGTCTCCGTCCCCCTCGCCGAGCTCGGGGACGACCGCCCCGACGCCCGACCCCACGACGGACCCGACGTCCCCCACCAACATCCCGCCGGCGCCGACGGACCCCGCCACCCCTGACGCGACGACGGCTCCGCCTGCGGGTGGGGCCGCGCCCGGCGGGACGAGCCCGGTCGGCTCGACGCCCACCGACCCGGCTCCCGGCGGCTCGACCCCCGTCGACCCGGGGACCGGCGAGCCGACGCCCGTCGACCCGCCGCCGGAGCCGGCTCCGGCCGCGCTCGACGTCGCGCTCGGGACCGGTATCGAGATGGAGGCGCGCAAGCCCGCCGACGTGCGCCTGACGGTGTCGAACTCGGGCGGGAGGGCGGCGCAGGACGTCACGGTCGAGGTCGACCTGCCGGCCGGCGTCGAGGCCGTCACGTCGTCGGTCGTCGCGCGCGGCGCGTCGGTCGCCCCCGCGCTGCGCACGGCTGCGCTCCCGTGCGGGCCTGCCGCCGCGGGCGGGACGCTCGCGTGCGCGGTGGGCGTGCTCGCGCCCGGCGAGGCGCGTGACCTCGTCGTCACGGTCACGGCCCGGGGCGGCGGCGTCTACGAGTTCCCGGCGCGCGTGAAGGCGGAGGGCCTGCGCACGGTGGAGCGCAACCTCACGCCGCCGCCCCTGAAGTACGTCGGCGCGGAGGTCCGGCTCGACGACGAGCGCGTGACGCTCGCGGCGAACCCCGGGTCCGCGACGCTCACGCTCACGGCCGCCAACACCGGCGACCGTGATGCCCAGGGCGTCCGCTTCACCGTGCCCGAGCTGCCGAAGGGGCTGTCCCTCCGACCTGTCGACGACGGCTGGACCTGCACCACCCCCGCGCGGGGCGCCGCGCTCGAGTGCGCGAGCGACACCGTGCTGCCCGCGCCGGCGCGCGGCGCGTCCGCCGGGCCGGCGGTCGACCTGGCCGTGCAGTTCCGCGCGGACGGCTCGTTCGTGCCCGAGGTCCAGCAGCGCGACGACGGCGCGCTCCGCGTGCTCCCCGCCGACGTCCCCGTCGAGGTGCGGGCCGGAGCCGACGACCAGGCGGTCACGGCGAGCCGCACCCTGAGCGCGGCGGTGCCGCTCGCGTGGCTCGGGGCCGACGGCGTCCAGGTCCGCGCGGAGAACGCGGACGGCACGGTGCGGTACACCGCCGACGTCGCGAACCGGACGGGCGCGCCCGTCACGGTCGGCCTGGCCGCGCCCGACACGCCCGCGTGGCGCGCGGCCGACCTCCCCGCGCGCACGAGCGTCGGTGAGAACGCCTCGCTGGTCGTCGACGTCAACGCGCCCGCGGTGCCCGCGAGCATGCTCGTGCTCTCGCAGGAGCGGCTGCTCGTCGGGCCGGGCGGCGAGGCGGTCGTCTCGCGGCCGCCGAGCGACGTCCCGCTCGCGCTCGACGGCCAGACGATCGCGCCGGTCGTCCCGGACGCGACGGTCGCGCAGTGCGTGTTCGACCCCGAGAGGGACACGTCGTCCGCCGCCGCGACGCTGACCTTCGACAACTCGGCCTCCACCCTCCCGGTCGAGTTCTCGGTCGACGGGCACCCGGGCCTCGCGCAGACGGTCCCGGCGCGGGCCCGTGCCGAGGTCGAGCTTCCTCCGGCGGGAGCCGCGCCTGCGACGTACGCGCTGCGGGCCGACGGCGACGCGCTCGTCTCGCGCACGGTCGGCGCGGTCGACTGCTTCGAGTGGGACGTCGAGGGCTCGGCGACGACGCGCTGGTCGCCGGAGACCGGGTCGTTCGTCGTCGAGGGCACGTTCCGCAACGACCACGCGGTGGCGGCGCTGAGCGTCGCCCTGTCCGCGGGGCGGCACGGCGCCGCGGAGGCCGTGGAGGTCGCGCCGGGCGCGGAGGCGTCGTTCGCCGTGGACACGGGTTCGCGGGACGTCGCGGCGGGGTCCGCGACGTTCCGGGTGGCGCGCGTCGGTGCGCCCGGTGCGGAGCCGCACCAGGTGCGGGCGTCGTTCGACGCGGCGCGGCACGCGCCGTCGGCGTCGCGGCAGCCCACGGTGGGTGCGTGCGTGTTCGACCCGGCGACGGACACGTCGTCCGCGCCGGTGACGCTGCACCTGGACAACGCGGCGTCGACGGTGCCGGTGACGTTCTCGGTCGTCGGCCGGGACGACCTGACCGAGACGCTCGAGGGTGGCGAGACGCGTGACGTCGTCGTGCCCGGTGGTGTCGGTGCGCAGGGCGCGACGTTCGCGGTCGTCGCGGACGGGGATCTCGTCGCGCGGCACGTGGTCGACGGCGTCGACTGCTTCGAGTGGCGCGTCGAGGGCTCGGCGACGACGCGCTGGTCGCCGGAGACCGGGTCGTTCGTCGTCGAGGGCACGTTCCGCAACGACCACGCGGTGGCGGCGCTGAGCGTGGCCCTGTCCGCGGGGCGGCACGGCGCCGCGGAGGCCGTGGAGGTCGTGCCGGGCGGTGAGGCGTCGTTCGCCGTGGACACGGGTTCGCGGGACGTCGCGGCGGGGTCCGCGACGTTCCGGGTGGCGCGCGTCGGTGCGCCCGGTGCGGAGCCGCACCAGGTGCGGGCGTCGTTCGACGCGGCGCGGCACGCGCCGTCGGCGTCGCGGCAGCCCACGGTGGGTGCGTGCGTGTTCGACCCGGCGACGGACACGTCGTCCGCGCCGGTGACGCTGCACCTGGACAACGCGGCGTCGACGGTGCCGGTGACGTTCTCGGTCGTCGGCCGGGACGACCTGACCGAGACGCTCGAGGGTGGCGAGACGCGTGACGTCGTCGTGCCCGGTGGTGTCGGTGCGCAGGGCGCGACGTTCGCGGTCGTCGCGGACGGGGAGACCGTCGCGCGCCACGTGGTCGACGGCGTCGACTGCTTCGAGTGGCGCGTCGAGGGCTCGGCGACGGCGGAGTGGTCGCCCGCCGAGGGCGGCGGCTCCGTCGTGGTGAGCGGGACCTTCCGCAACGACCACGCGGCGGCGACGCTGCGCGTGCTCCTGGACGGTGGAGACCTCGGTACGACGCGCGCGGTCGACGTCGCACCCGGCGCGGAGGCCGTGCTGACCCTCGACACCGGTTCCCGGCAGGTCGCCGCGGGCGAGGTCGCGTTCCGCGTCTCCCGGCTCGACGGCTCGGGCCGGTCGCACGTCGTGACCGCCGCGTACGACGCCGTACGGCACGCGCCCGCGGTGGACGCGCCGACCGTCGGGGCGTGCGTGCTCGACCCGGCGACCGAGCGGTCGTCCGCCCCGGTCGCGCTGCGCTACGACAACACGCGCTCGACCGTCCCCGTGGTGTTCGCCGTCGCCGGTCGCGACGACCTGACGCGCACGGTCGACGGCGGCCGGCACGCCGTCGTCGACGTGTCCGGCGGTGTCGGGGCAGCGTCGCTGACGCTCGACGTGCTCGCCGACGGCGCGGCCCTCGCGAGCTACAAGGTCCCGGGTGTCGACTGCTTCGACTGGTCCGCCGCGGACGGCGCCGCGGCGGCGACCGCCACGTGGGTCGTGCCGGGCGGCGCGGGCGCGGGCTCGTCGGTCGTGCGCGGGACGTTCCACAACCCGTACCGGGCCACGACGCTGCGGGTCGCAATGACGACGCCCTACGGCGGCGCCGCGCCCGTGGAGGTCGCCCCGGGCGCGACCGCGACGCTCGCGGTCGACACCCGCCAGCGCGACGTCCCGGCCGGGACCGCCACGTTCGCGGTCGAGCGGGCGCACGCCCCCGGCCTGGCGGGGAGCACGGTGACCGCGTCGTACGCCGCGGCGACGTACGCGCCGTCCTGGGCGCGCACGGCGACGGTCGAGGCGCGCTGGCAGGACGGCTCGATCCGGCTCGTGGGCACCCTGACGAACGACACGGCGGAGACGCTGGACGCCCGGATGCTCGGCGGCGCGGTCGGCGACTCCGCCCCGGTGAGCGGCATCCGACCGGGGGAGACGGCGACGTTCACGATCGACACGGGCAAACTCGACGTCAAGGCCGGGAAGGTGACCTTCCGCCAGTACCGCTGGGTGCTCGGGAAGGGGTTCCAGGACTCGACCCTCGCGGCCACCTACCGGGGCGCGGCGTACGTGCCCGACTGGGCGGCGACGCTCACGGCGACGACGCAGTGCGCGCCCGGCGGGGGTGGGGTGGTGCTCACGACCGGTCTGCGGAACGACGCCGACGAGCCGACCCGCGTCGTCGTCCGCACCCCGTTCGGCACGCGCGACCTCGGCGAGGTCGCGCCGGGTGCGAGCGCGAGCGTCGACCTGCCCGCGGGCACCCTCGCGGTGCGGTCCGGTGCGGTGACGTTCGAGCTCTCGCGCACGGTCCTCGGCACCCCGTTCGCGGAGACGGTGACGGCCCGGTTCGACGCGCTCGACTGCGCGGTCGTGGCGCCCGGCGGGAGCCTCGTCCTCGGTGACCCGTACTACGACGCGAAGCGGGGTGACTCGTTCCGCACGGTGTCCGTGCTCCTCGACAACGCGGGCTCCAACGTCCCGCTGACCTTCCGGGTCACCGGGCAGGCGAAGGGCCAGTGGGACCTCGCGGCCGGCGAGCGCCGCACGGTGGCGCTGGGCGAGGCCTCCGGGTCCGGGGCGAAGTACGTCCTGCACGCGGGGTCGTGGTCCGAGCAGCTCGTGGTCGACCCCTTCAGCGCGGCGCCCGCGTGTTACGCCGCGTGGGAGGTCGACGAGTGGTACGGCTTCGGCGACAAGGTGTCCTACGGCGGCTGGAACTACACGGCGCGGATCGCGAACGTCCTCATCCGGCCCGACCGTGACTCGCTCGGGCTGATCTGGCAGCGCGAGGCCCGCTGCGACGGCTGACGCGCCCGACGCCCGTCGCCGGGCCGGTCGGTCACGGCAGGACGTCGGCCAGCGCGTCCTCGACAGGGCGGTCGCCACCCACGAGGTCGAGCACGAGACCGGCCGAGCGGGGCTCGTGGAGCACCGCCGCGAGCACGAGCGCGACGTCGTCGCGCGTCACGTCGGACCGCTCGCCCACGGCGGCGCCGGGCCTGCGTCGCTTGCCGCGCGGCTTGTCGCCGTCGCCCACGGGGGCGAGGGCCACGAGCCCGACGCCCGGGTCGTCGGTGAGACGGCCGGGCCGGACGATCGTCCACTGCAGGTCCGTACGGGCACGCAGGTCGTCCTCCGCGGCGGCCTTCGCCCGCAGGTAGGCCCAGAGCACGTCGTCGACGCCGTCGGGGCGCTCGTCGGCGCGGGCCGCCTCGACGCCCCGCGACGAGACGAGGACGTAGCGCCCGACCCCGGCGCGCTCGGCGGCGTCGGCGAGGAGGGCCGCGCCCGCACGGTCGACCGCGTCCTTGCGCGGCGCCCCGCTGCCGGGTCCGGCGCCCGCGGCGAACACGACGGCGTCCGCGCCCTCGAGCTCGAACGACACCGCGACGGCGTCGTCCTTCTCGAGGTCGACGAGCGCGACGTGCGCGCCGAGCTCCGTGAGATCCGTGATCTGCGCGGCGGACCGCACGAAGGCGACGACGTCGTCCCCGCGCTCCACCAGCGTCCGGGCCAGGCGACGGCCCACCTGGCCGTGACCTCCCGCGATGACTGTGCGCATGGGCCGAACGTATCGCCGCACGCGCGTCCGCGCCCGGCGAGCGGGCGGTGTGCGAGGGTCGTCACAGGAGGGGGTTGCGCTGCCGGGCGCGTGGTCCCCCACGTACCCCCACGTCGACCGCGGCCCGGCAGCGCGGTCCTCAGGCGGCGTCCCCCGAGCCGCCGAGGACGACGGGGGTCTGCGGGTCGAACCGGTAGCCGAGCCCGCGGACCGTGGTGATGACGTGCTCCAGCCCGAGCTTCTCGCGCAGGCGTCGCACGTGGACGTCGATGGTGCGGCTGCCGCTCGCGACCTCGTGGTCGGCCCACACGGTCTCCAGCAGCTCGGCGCGCGTCACGACGCGGTGCGCCGTGCGCGCGAGGTACGACAGCAGCTCGAGCTCGCGGAACGTCAGGCGCGCCGAGCGGCCCTCCACCGTGACCGTGCGCCCCGCGGGGTCGATGACGACGCGTGGCACGGGGGAGAGGGTCGCGAGCCGCTCGCGGAACGCGGCGATGTCCTGGACGGGCGACGTCGTCGCGGTCGTGGGCTCGGCGAGGGCGAGCGCCGTGTACGTCTCGGCGCTCGGCAGCCAGTCGCGCGCGAGCTCGCCCAGGGCCTCGGCGAGCTCGACGAGCTGCGCCTGCGGCTGCTCGCCCGGCGCGGCGTCGACGCCGACGTAGAGCACGAAGCCGGGGTTGCGCCGCGGGGCGGCAGGCTCGGACGCCGTCGGGCGGGGTGCGGGGGCGGGCCGCGGGGCGGTGGGGCGCGGCGGCGTCGTCCGGGCGGCGGGGACGCGTGCCGACGGCGTGCGGCGTGCGGTGCGGGTAGCGGTGAGCGTCATGGGTGGCTCCGGGTGCGTCGGGCCGACGGCGACGCCGGGAGTCCGGCGGGTCGGCAGGGGTCGAGGGCTGAACCGAGGTGCGGGAGAGGGTTCAGGCCTGACAACAGACGCACACGACCGCGCCCGGGAGCACGCCGGACGGCGCGCTGACGGGACGGGTCGAGGTGCTCACGGGAGCGAGCATGGCAGCGGAGCGCACGGCACGCCAAGAGGAGCCGTGGAAGTTCTCAGCATGCGGACCGCGCCGATCTCGCGTTCCGGGCGTGCCGAGCGGGGGCCGGGGCGTCCCGGCGGGTGTTCGTGCAGGTGGAAGCGTCAGACGACGCCGTACAGGCGGTCGCCCGCGTCGCCCAGGCCGGGCACGATGTACGCCTTCTCGTCGAGGCGCTCGTCGACCGCGGCGACCACGAGCTGGACGTCCACGCGCTCGCCGACCGCCTTCTCCAGCACCTGGATGCCCTCCGGCGCGGCGAGCAGGCACACGGCCGTGACGTCGCGCGCCCCGCGCGCGAAGACGTAGTCGATCGCCGCGACGAGCGTGCCGCCGGTCGCGAGCATCGGGTCCAGCAGGAACACGTGCCGGCCCGTGAGGTCGTCGGGGAGGCGGTTCGCGTAGGTGACCGCCTCGAGCGTCTCCTCGTCGCGCTGCATCCCGAGGAACCCGACCTCCGCCGTGGGCAGGAGCCGCGTCATGCCCTCGAGCATGCCGAGGCCCGCGCGCAGGATCGGCACGACGAGGGGGCGCGGCTCCGCGAGCCGGACGCCGACCGTCCTGGTCACGGGCGTCTCGATCTCGTGCGGCTCGACGCGCACGTCCCGCGTCGCCTCGTAGGCGAGGAGGGTGACCAGCTCGTCGACGAGGAGCCGGAACGTCGAGGACGTCGTCTCCTTGTTCCGCAGGACGGTCAGCTTGTGGGCCACGAGCGGGTGGTCGGCGACGTGCAGGCGCATGGTGACAACGGTATCGGACCGCGGGCCGTCCGCCGTACCGGCCGGTAACCGGTCCGCGCACGGGGCGGGCGCGCGGTCGCTAGCCTGGTGCGGCCCGCTCCTACCGACCGGAGGTCCCGTGCCCGACGACGTCGCCCACCCCGGCGAGCCGGCCCACCCGGGCGACCCCGCCCGCTCGGGCGACCCCGCCCACCGGGGCGACCTCGCGCACCCGGAGGAGGGGACGGCGTCGGGCACCGTGCCGCGCGGGCTCGCGATCCCCGCCACGGAGGGTGCGTTCCCGCCCGCCACGGTCGCGGGGCGCCGCCGGACGTGGGACGCCCTCATGGGCCTCGCGCTGCACGAGGCGACCCACGCGCTCGCGAGCGCCGACGTGCCCGTGGGGGCGGTCGTCGTCGGGCCCGACGGGCGGCTGCTCGGCGTGGGGCGCAACCGGCGCGAGGAGACGGGCGACCCGACCGCGCACGCCGAGGTGCTCGCGCTGCGCCAGGCCGCCGCGACGTGGGGGGAGTGGCGCCTCGAGGGCTGCACGCTCGTCGTCACGCTCGAGCCGTGCGTGATGTGCGCGGGCGCGCTCGTGCTGGCGCGCGTCGAGCGGCTCGTGCTCGGGGCGTGGGACCCGAAGGCCGGTGCGACCGGCTCGGTGTGGGACCTTGTGCGCGACCAGCGCGCGAACCACGCCGTCGAGGTCGTCGGCGGCGTGCGCGAGGACGAGTGCGCACGGCTGCTCCGCGACTTCTTCGGCGCGCAGCGCTGACCGCTCCCCTGTCGTCGCGGTCGCGGTGGGGAGGAAGGACGGCGCCGGGTCTACCATCCGGCGCCTCGTTCCTCGGCGCCTCCCGCCAGGCCCGCCACGACCCGGCGCCGTCCTTCCTCCCCACCGCTGGGTCGGTGGCCTCAGCGCGCGAGCGCCTCGGCGAGGGCGGTCAGGGTCTCCGTGGTGCCGGCCTCGATCTTGAGCGTCGCGAGCGGGTCGCCGCGCGTCCAGCCGCGGTTGACGATGACGACCGGCTTGCCGTCCTTCGCCGCGTGCCGCACGAACCGCAGCCCGCTCAGCACCGTGAGCGACGACCCGGCGACGAGGAGCGCGTCGGCCTCGTCGACCATCGCGAACGCACGGTCGACCCGCTCGCGCGGCACGTTCTCGCCGAAGTACACGATCTCGGGCTTGAGGACCCCGCCGCAGAACTCGCACGGTGCGGGCCGGAAGTGCGACGTCTGCTCGATCACCGCGTCCGCGTCCGGCGCGATCTCCACGTCGCCGACGTCGCCGATGCTCTCCAGGAACCCCGGGTTGAGGGCGGTCAGGCGCTCGGCCAGGTGCTCGCGCGAGATGACGCGACCGCACTGCAGGCAGATCACCCGGTCGTAGCGGCCGTGCAGGTCGATGACGTTGCGGCTGCCCGCGTCCTCGTGCAGCAGGTCCACGTTCTGCGTGATGAGCCCGACGAGCACGCCCGCGTCCTCCAGCCGCGCCAGCGCCCGGTGGCCCGCGTTCGGGTGCGTGCGGTGCACGTGCTGCCACCCGACGTGGTTGCGCGCCCAGTAGTGGCGGCGGAACGCCTCGTCCTGCACGAACTGCTGGTACGTCATCGGGTTGCGCGGCGGCGAGTCCGGGCCGCGGTAGTCCGGGATCCCCGAGTCCGTCGACACGCCCGCGCCCGTGAGCGCCGTGACCCGCAGCCCGCGCAGCAGCTCCACCGCGTCCTCGACCGTCCCTGTCCGCGGCGCGGGCTCCGCGCCCGCGGGCGGCTGGCTCGGCCGCCACGCGAGCCGCGACGACAGGGTCGGGACGGCGGACGGCAGGTCGGCGGCCGACGTCGCCACGTGCGCGGGGGAGGCGGTCGTCGGGTCGGTCGGGTCGGTCGGGGACGGTGCGGTCGGGTCGCTGGGCACGTCTCCCACGGTACGACGAGAGCGGGGACAGAACCCCGGCCCGCCGTGGTAGCCCTGGTCACCCCGAGGGAGCCCCGAGGCCCCGCGAGGTAGAGCCGTGGTCGGGCGAGGTAGAGCCCTGGTCCACGCGAGGTCGAGCCGTGGTTGGGCGAGGTAGAGCCGTGGTCCACGCGAGGTAGAGGCGTGGTCCACGCGAGGTAGAGGCGTGGTCCACGCGGGGTAGAGCCATGGTTGGGCGAGGTAGAGCCCAGGTCACGCGACGTAGAGCCGCGGTGCACGCGAAGGAGAGCGGCGGTCGGGTCGGTAGACCTGTGACCACGCCTCTACCTCGCGTGACCGGGGCTCTACCTCGCGGGACCGGGGCTCTACCTCGGCGGAACGCGCGGGCCGGGACTCCGGGCGGGGGACGCGGAGTCAGTACTCGGTGATCGTGCCTGAAGGCGTGCTGCCCTCCGTCGTCGCGCCGTCCTCCGTCGCGCCGTCCCCTGTCGCGCCGGGGCGACGCGCGGCGCCGCCCGGGCCTGCGGTGCCCGACCATTCGCCCGCGACGGCGGTCACCGAGCCGGACGGGGTGGTCACCGTGTAGGTCTCGCCGGTCGTCACGTCGGGGGAGGAGACGACGACGTTCGCCGTCTCCTTGGTGACGGTGAGCTCGGCGACGACGGTGCCGTCCGACGTCGTGACGGTGACGGTGTCGCCGGCGCTCGCAGAGACGTCGGCGGCGAGCCAGCCCTGCTCGGAGTCCGTGGCCGGGACGACGACCATCCCCGCGCTGCCCGCCGCGACGAGCGAGCCGCCGGAGACGGTGAACGTGCCGTTCACGTCGAGCGCGCCGTTGCCGTCGTTCGTCGGGCCCTGGACGACCGTCTCGCCGCCCGTGACCGTGAGCGACCCGTTCGAGTCGATCCCGTCGCCGCCGGCGTCGATCGTGAGCGTGCCGCCGGAGATCGTCAGCGACGAGCCGTCGTCGGCGTCCATGTCGCCGCCCGCCATGCCGCCCGCCCCACCGCCAGGGCCGCCCTGCGGCTGGTCCGCGCCGTCGGGGGGCTCGACACCGTCGGGCAGGTCGTCGCCCTGCGGGGGCTCGGGCATCTCGCCGTCCGCCGGCATCTCCGGCGGGGTGCCGCCCGTCGTCCCGCCCGGCGCACCGTCCGGCGGCTCCGGCATGGTGCCGGCGGCCGAGCCGCCCGCCGAGCCGCCCGCTGCCGAGCCGCCTGCGGCCGTGTCGCCTGCTGCCGCGTCGCCCTCGCCGGTGCCGGTCGTCGACCCGACCGTCGCGTTGAGGCCGTCGTCGCTCGCCGTCACGTCGACGTCACCGCCGGAGATCGTGAGGGTCGCGCCCTCGATGCCCTCGACGGACGTCGTGACCGTGAGGTCACCGCCGGAGACGGTGACGTCGCCGTCGGCGTGCACGCCGTCGTCGCCGGACGACAGCTCGACGGTCCCGCCCGAGACGGACACGGCGCCGTCCGAGTGCAGCGCGTCGTCGGCGGCGTCGACGGTGACCGTCGCGTCGTCGCCGACCACGACGCCCACGTCGCCCTTGAGGCCCTTCGCGGAGGCGTCCTCGCTCACGTCGGCGCCCCTGCCGCCGGCCGCGGTGACGGTCAGCGTGCCGCCGGAGACGACGACTTCCGTCACCGCCTGCACGCCGTCGTCGCCCGACGTGACGGTGACGTCCCCGCCGCGCACGTCGACGAACCCCAGGGTCTTGTCGCCGTCCTCGGTCGACTTCAGCCCGTCCTGCGCGGCGGTGACGTCGAGCGTCCCGCCCGTGACGACGAGGTAGTCCTTGCCGCGCAGGCCGTCGTCACCCGCGTCGACGGTGAGGTCGCCGCCCGCCACGACGAGGCCGTCCTTCGAGACGATGCCGTCGTTCGCGTGCGACGTCACGGTGAGCGCGCCGTCGCCGCCGATCACGAGGTCGGCCGTCGAGAACAGCGCGCCGTCGGGCTCGCCGTCGGCGTCCAGCTCGGAGGGCTCCTCGGCGTCGGTGAGGCTGTTCGTCGAGCCGTCGGCGAGGACCACCGCGACCTTCTCCGCGTCCTGCACGTTCACGGCGGCGTTGGTCGGGGAGGTGATGTCGGCGTCGTCGAGCACGAGCTGGACGAGCCCGTCCTCGGCGGTGTCGACGACGACCTGGCCCTCCAGCGTGCCGCTCAGCACGTACGTGCCGGGGGCGGTCACGGTGACGGTCGCGCCGTCGACGGCCACGCCGTCGCCGTCCACGGTGGCGGTGCCGCCGTCGAGCGCGACGGTCGTCGCCGACGCCTCGTCGACCGCGAGGTCGGCGTCGTCCATCGTCACCTCGGCGTTGTCGGCGCGCGCCTCCTCGGGGGTGAGGCCGGCGACGGCGTCGGACGCGGCGGTCGAGGTTGTGGTGCTCGCGTTCGCGGACGTGTCGTCCGTGGCGGCGTCGCTGCCCAGGACCGAGCAGCCGGCGAGGAGGGCGGCCGCCGCGGCCGCGGTGAGGTACGTGAGGGGTCGTCGGATGCGCATCACAGGCTCCTGTCGTCGTGCCCGGGGGTGCGGGCGGGGTGTCGGGCGAGGTCGTGGCCGGGAGTCCGGCCGGACGTCGTGCCGCCCGGGGAGGGGGTGAGGTGGCGGCGGATCACGCGCCGCCAGGGGCCGTCGGGCAGGTCGGGGCGCAGCAGCGCCAGCCCGGTGCCGTACTTCGAGATCCGCTCGGGGCGGTGCCCGTGCCGCCACAGCAGCCGGTCGAGGTCCGACGGCGTCGAGCCGCCCTTCGTCTCGACGACCGCCAGGTGGGTGACGGGCCAGGAGAGGGGCCGGGCGCCGTCGGGCCGGTCGAGCTCCCACGTGAGCCCGGTGTCGACGGTGGCGCGCGCGGCGCCGTCGGGCCGGGGGAGCAGGAGCGTCGTGCGGCGGTACCGCGACACGAGGCCGGGTGCCAGCGCGTGCTCCGACACGCCGTCGATGCCCTCGGCGGCGAGCGTCCGGTGGACGAACTCCTGCCCGCCGTCGAGCGCCGTCGGGCAGTCGTGGGCGACGCGCTGCTTGAGCGTCGTGCCGCGCGCGGCGCGCGTCTTGACCTCGAGGAAGCTCGTCCCGGAGTCGAGGTACGTGCGCGTGCGGACCTTGAACCGCCGACGGCGGCGCGTCGCCGTGAGGCGGAACGACGCGAGGTCGGGCGTGTCGAAGTACACCGACTCGTAGGCCGCGCTGCGTGCCCCGTCGATCTCGAGGACGCGCGCGGCGGTCGTGCGGGCGAGGGCGTCGAGCACGGCGACCGCGTCGTCCACGGGCAGGACGTACTTCCGGTCGACCCGGGTCAGCAGCGCGGCGGTCCCGACGAGCTCGTCGAGGTCCACCCCGGCGAGCGGGTGCAGGGCGGCGCGCACGCGGTCGTCGGCCGGGAGGGTCTGCGGGCTCATGCGCGCACCCCCGTCCGGGCGGGGAGACCGTCCGGGGCCGTGGCGGCCACGCGGAGCGGCGCGGCGTCGGCCGCGAGCGGGGGGACGTCGTCGGGCAGGACGGCGGGACGGGCGGGGCGCGCGCCCCGGCGCGGCGTCCGTGGGGCGGTCCAGCGGACGTCGACCCAGGTCGTGTCGTTGACGAGGTCGAGCCGCTGCACGCTCACCCCGCGGACCTCGGCGCCGAGCAGCTCCTCCAGGTAGCGCGTGAGCTCGGCCGGGTCGGCGAGGGCGCGGTCGACGACGACGGTCTGGCTCTGCGCGCGGCGCAGGACGCGCGGGTGGTCGACGACGGCCATGACCCCGACGACGAGCGCCATGCCGGCGAGGGACAGCCAGCCGGTGGCCGCGCCGAGGCCGCCGAGGAGGCCCAGCGCAAGGGCCGCGAAGTAGTAGGCGACCTCGGTCTGCGAGAGCTCGGTCGAGCGGAGGCGGATGATCGACAGGACGCCGAAGAGCCCGAGCCCCAGACCGGCGCCGACGCTGCTCGTCGCGAGCGTCGCCGCGACCGCGAGCACCCCCACGTTGACGCCGAGGTACGCGACGACGAGGTCGCGGCGGCGATGCCGGGGGAAGTAGAGGCCGAACGCGAGGACGGTGACCGCGACGAGGTCGACGAGGTACAGGACGGGCTGGGACACGAGGCCTCCGGGAGCCGGGGCGCTGGGCGCCGTGGTCGAGGACGTCCCCATTCCGCCGGTCGAGCCTGTGCGGCCGCTGTGGAGGGCACAGGGTGCGTGTATGAGTTCCCTCGGCCCCCTCGACCGCGCGACTCGCGCTGCTCCGCAGGGTGGTGACCGGCGTCACGACCTCGCGCCCAGGCGGTGATGTTAGCCTCACCTAAGTCACCGACGAGAGGTTGTCATGTCGACCACCACCGCGCCCGCCCCGCGGCGCGCCCGCCCCCAGACGGTCCTCGAGGTCCTCGAGACCGCGTGGCTCTCCCCGCACCTCGTGCGCGTCGTGGCCGGGGGCGACGGGTTCGCCGCGTTCACGACGAACGAGCACACCGACAAGTACGTCAAGATCTACTTCGCCAAGCCTGAGCTCGGCCTCGCGCCGCCCTACGACGTCGCGGCGCTGCGCGACACGCTCGCGCCCGAGGACGTGCCCGTCACCCGCACGTACACCGTGCGCTGGGTCGACGAGGCGGCGCAGCGGCTCGCGATCGACTTCGTCGTGCACGGCGACGAGGGCCTGGCCGGGCCGTGGGCCGCGCGCGCGAAGCCCGGCGACCGCCTCGTCCTCTCCGGCCCCGGCGGCGGGTACCTGCCCGACCCGGCCGCCGACTGGCACCTGCTCGCCGGCGACGACTCCGCGCTCCCCGCGATCGCCGCCGCGCTCGAGGCCATGCCGCGCGACGCCGTCGGGCACGCCGTGCTCGAGGTCGGGACCGAGGCGGACCGCCTGCCGCTCGAGTCGCCCGACGGCGTCGAGGTCACCTGGGTGCTGCGCGGCCACGCGCCCGCCGGGACGACGACGCTCCTGCCCGACGCCGTCGCCGACCTCCCGTGGCGCGAGGGCCGCGTCCACGTCTTCGCGCACGGCGAGCGCGGGGCCATGAAGGCCCTGCGCCGCGTCTTCACGGAGCGCGGCGTGCCGCGCTCCGACCTGTCGCTCTCCGGCTACTGGGCCTACGGCCGCGCGGAGGACCGCTTCCAGGCGGAGAAGCGCGAGCCCGTCGGCCAGATCTTCGAGGACTGAGGAGTCCCATGCACCGCACCAGCACCACCCGTCCCCGCCGCGCGCTCGCGGCCGTGTCCGCGCTCGCCGTCCTCGCGCTCGCCGCGTGCTCGTCCGGCGACGGCTCCGGCGACCCCACGCCGTCCGGCAGCGCGACCGCCGACGGCGCCGCCGACGCCTTCCCCGTGACCATCCCCACGGCGTTCGGCGACGTCGAGATCCCCGAGGAGCCGGAGCGCGTCGTCGCGCTCGGGTGGGGCGACGCCGAGACCGCCCTCGCGCTCGGCGTCCAGCCCGTCGGCGCGAGCGACTGGCTCGCGTTCGGCGGTGACGGCGTCGGCCCGTGGCTCGCCGACGCGTACGACGAGTCGCCCGAGATCATCGGCACCCTCGAGCCGTCGTACGAGCAGATCGCCGTGCTCGACCCCGACGTCATCCTCGACGTGAAGTCGTCCGGCGACCCCGAGCGGTACGAGCGGCTCTCCGAGATCGCCCCGACCGTCGCCATCCCCGAGGGCGGCGAGGCCTACCTCACGCCCATGGAGGACCAGGTCGGCATGATCGCCGCCGCCCTCGGACGCAGCGAGGCCGGCGACGAGCTGCTCGCCGAGGTCGACGACGCGTTCGCCGCCGCGCGCGGGGAGCACCCCGAGTTCGCGGGCAAGACCGCCGTCATCGGGTCCTACTGGGCCGAGGGCTTCGGTGCCTACGTCTCGACGTCCAGCCGCGGCGAGTTCATGCAGGGCCTCGGGTTCGAGACCAAGCCCGAGATCGACGAGGCCGCCGGCGAGGAGTTCTCCGCGAACCTCGGCACCGAGAACGTCGACCTGCTCGACGCCGACCTCACCGTCATCCAGCCCATCGGCTTCACCGCCGCCGACGTCGAGGCGCTCCCCATCTTCCGGACCGTGCCGTCCGTCGCCGACGGCCGCTACGTCGTGTTCGACGACAAGGACCTCTCCAACGCCTTCTCGCTCGGCACGCCCGCGGCCGTGATCTACGCGATCGACAACGTCACCCCGCTGTTCGCCGAGGCGCTCGCCGGGAAGTGACGCGTGCGTCGAGGGGGCGTGCGTGACCCGGCGCAGGACCGGCTGACCGGCCGATTCGGTGTCCGGGGGTGTGACCAGGTATCCTTCCTGGGCCGGGTATCCCGGCGAGGTAGCGTGTCCGAGCGGCCTAAGGAGCACGCCTCGAAAGCGTGTGTGGGTGAAAGTCCACCGTGGGTTCAAATCCCACCGCTACCGCCACCCGAAGGGCCCCACCCGCAGAATCCTGCGGCTGTGGGGCCCTTCGTCGTACCCGGCCCTCCGTCTTCACTCCGTTGTGCCCGGCGGGGTGTCCGTCTCGGCCTGCTGGACGAGCTCGTCGATGACAACGCGCAGGTCCGGCGCGACGTGGGTGCGCCTCACGGAGTGCCGGACGGTCGCGCCCTCGTCGGCGTGACCGAGCAGCGCCGTCGGGCTGCGGATCGTCGTCGAGTTCGCGACTTCCGGCGCCATGGTCCGGAGGAGGTCGTGCGGGTGAAGTTTGGCCCGCGCGTCATGGAGCCCGTCCCGCGTCCTGAAGGAGGGCTGCGAAATCACAGACGGGACACCACGCGCCACATTGTCGTTCGGACTGGGGACCAACGCCACGATTGAACGGGCGAGGGAAGAGCGAGGGGCCGCACCACGCCCCCGCCACCGAAGGTGGGCGCACCGCCGACCGTGAGCCTTCCGACGCGGAGCGAGCGCAAGCCTAGCGCGCCGCGCTCTAGCGCCACAGCGTAGACCGGCTCATCTCAGAACCGGCGGCCTAAGACTCATCGACCGGGCCGACAACGCCTAAGTGTCGGTAGACCCAGCCCGACGACGTGCAAGGCGCCGCATCCGCGCACGCTGCCCTGCGCGCAGGTCGACGCTCCCGTTCTGTTGGCCAGCGTAGGAGCCGCCAGAGACTATCTCGGCGTAGTATCCAGGGCATGGACTGGCGCGCGCTTGAGCAGACAGCGGTGGCGATTCTGAGACAACTACTGCAGTTCTCGGGCGCAATAGAAGTCAACTTCGTACTCGAACAGATAAAGGCTGACGAAGCACTGACTTCAAGGAGCGCTTCGGAGCAGACGCGAATATTCTACCAAGCGATCGATGTACTCGAGCACCTAGGAATGATTGAGCGCCCCGACGGAGTGGGGCTAGCGCTTTCGCCACGTGGACGGCAGGAAGTTGAACGCGCATCTCTGGGGCTGCAAGTGTTAGACATTTCCGACCCGGCGCTCTTGCATTGGGCGGAAGACGAGAACCGCGCACTGCGTCTCGAACGCCACCCCGTCATTGGGCCAAATAGGTTTGAGAGACTCCAGATCGAGAACTGGAGGCAATTTGGATCGGTCGACATCGTCTTTCACCCGCGCCTTACGGTACTAACCGGGGCCAATGCCGCAGGGAAAACGACGCTCCTCAACATACTTGCACCACACTTCAGTTGGAGTGCGCAATTCCTCTCCGCGTCAGAACTCGATAGTAGAAGGAGACCAAAGCGCGAGAATCGTCGACCAGGCCCTTCGAGACTTGTGCAAGCCGGCCGTCTGAGATACACGAACGGTGCACGGACGCAACTGCTACAGCCCCCATCCGTGGGGGTTAGTGTAAGCGCTCTCGGGATGCCCTCGCAGCAGACGGTTCCGGGCATATTCATTTCGTCGCATAGATCGATCAGCAGTTATCAGCCGCTGCAGCATTTGCCAGCAAAGTTCTCGGCTGGCGATGTCCTCCTAGACCAGTTCGTTTCGGAACTTAATATAAGGCACAACGGTGGGAGTTCACAGTTCCCTCCGCTCTATCGCATGAAAGAGGCCCTAGTCGGAGCGGCCATGTATGGCTACGGGAACCGCGCGGTTCGTGCGAACGAAGAAGCTCTCGAAGTCTGGGAGGGTTTCCAAGACGTCCTCAGCAGCTTCCTCCCTGACTCCCTACGCTTTGAACGGCTAGTAGTGAGCGACGGCGACATTTTGATACAGACCGAAGCGGGCGCCTTTCCAATGGAGGCGGCGTCCGGTGGGTTGAGTGCAATGCTGGAACTCTCGTGGCAGATCTTCCTACGAGGGCGAAAGTCCAAGGCCTTTACGGTTTGCATCGACGAACCAGAGAATCACCTGCACCCCGAACTTCAGAGAACTATCATCCCCTCCCTTCTTAAAGGATTCCCTAGGGCGAGCTTCATTGTAGCGACACACAGCCCATATGTGGTAACTGCCGAGCCGAAAAGCAGGGTGTACGCACTGCGCCCAGAGGACGGCCGGGTAAATTCTCAGCAGGTCTCGGGTGTGAACGCGTCAGCTACTCCTGATGAGACCCTGATGTCGGTTCTGGGCCTCGATACTGCGCTTCCCAAATGGGCAGAAGAAGCCCTAGAGTCCGCCCTCCAGGTGGTTCCGCCGCGCCCCTCCGCGGACGACCTGCGCCGGCTTCAGTCGCGCTTGAGAGAAGTGGGCCTTGACAGGCAGTTCCCCGCCGCTATCCGAGCAATCCAAGGCGGGGCGGTGCATTGATTCGTTTACGGAAATCCCCCCCGCCGACGTGGATTGTTCGGAACCGGGCGAGAAAAACGGCAGAGTACATTGCGGCGCCGGCCAATTCAAAGCCCAGTCCATGGCGCGCGGCGGACGTGGTCGCCGCACTCAAAGATGAATGCCGTCTCAAGTGCATCTACTGCGAGGGGTACGTGGATGACGTCTCGTATATCGCGGTCGAGCATATCGCGCCGAAGGAGCTTTTTCCTGAACGAGTTCTGGATTGGCGCAACCTCGGACTTGCCTGCACCAGGTGCAATACGAACAAGGGCTCATATTGGGCTGAATCGGATGCTTTGAGACTGATCAATCCCTACGAGGACGACCCAGGCGATCACCTCTCGCACTCCGGCCCGCTGACCGTTTCGGTGCTGGGCAGTAGCCGGGGGGAAAACACGCTTCGCCGACTGAAGTTTGCGGATCGTCCAGACCTGCTCATGTCGCGCATGAGGCGTATTCAGGAGTTGGATGTTCGAATAAGAAACTGGCACGCCGAAACGGATGTCGAAAAGAAGGAACTTCTGGCTGACGATGTTCGCGACGCAATGGCCCCGGATCGCGAGTTTAGCGCGGTGCTTGTAGCCTACGCCGAATTCTGCGGCTTCTTGCAAGAAGTTTAGACGGCGGCGTGTTGTGAAACGAGCGCCCGCAGATCTTGAGTGTTCCGCTGTGCAGTCTTTACACGGGTCGCTGTGTCGAGTGGTGTTGGGGGTTAATTTTCGCCGCGGCACGCGGGGGGATCATGCTATTTCCGAAACAGAGAGCGCCATGTGTATGGTCCGATTTTTCGGACTCAGGGACCGGATGCGTGCCTAGGCTGATTCGGGGAGCAGGGGGCGTATCTGCGAGCGCGGGAACGTGGCGACGTGTGCTCCGGTGGCATACGTTGCTGGCGCAAGCGAACCTCCTCCTCGGGCCGGTTCGCTTTCGACTCGCGCGGGTCTGGCCGTTACGTTGACGCCGTTACTCGGGTTGACTGCGTCGGCCATCGGAAGGGCCGCGGCGGAGTCTCTCGTCGGTTCGGGATCCTCGGCTGAACCGGCTGCGCGAGGGTTGCTAGCAGCGAAGCTAGCCGTGTCTTACCGCAGTTCGGTCCGTCATATTGATCGTCTTCGGGAAGGACACTATGAAGCTGTTGCTCACGTCAGGGGGAGTCACGAACCCGACCATCGAGGGCGCGCTCGTCGAGCTGCTGGGTCGGTCGTTCGGTGAGTGCTCGGCGCTGTGCATCCCGACGGCGTTGTACGGCCACCCGTGGGTGGGGCCGGGGAAGAACGTCCGGGACTTCATCACGGGGGAGTCGGACCACATGGCGGGTCTGGGGTGGGGGTCGGTCGGCGTGCTGGAGCTGACGGCGCTGCCGAGCATCCCCGCGGACCGCTGGGTGCCGCTCGTCCGGGAGACGGACGTGCTGCTGGCCGCGGGCGGTGACGCGGGGTACCTGGCGTACTGGATGCGGCGGTCGGGGTTCGCGGACCTCGTGCCGTCGCTCGCCGACACGGTCTACGTCGGGATGAGCGGCGGCAGCATGGCGCTGACGCCGCGCATCGGCGAGGAGTTCGTGGGGTGGGAGCCGCCCGAGGGCGAGGACGCGACGCCGCTGGGGCTCGTCGACTTCTCGATGTTCCCCCACCTGGGCCACCCGGACCTGCCCGACAACACGGAGGCCGCGGCGCGGCGGTGGGCGGCCACCCTGGGCGGGCCGGCGTACGCGGTCGACGACGAGACCGCGTTCGTGGTCGACGGCGCGGTCGAGGTCATGTCCGAGGGCCTCTGGCACCGCCTGGCGTAACCCGCGCCGGCTCGACCCGTCCCTGGGCTCGGCGCGACCCCGCGCCGGGCGGGACCCGCTCCGGCGTCGGGCCCGACCCTCACACCGACCGGCGCGACGCCCGCACGACGGCCGTCGCGGACGCGAGGCCGAGCACGAGGAACGCCCCGGCGACGAGCAGCGACCCGCGGGTCGCGTCGGCGAACCCGGACGCGAGCGCGTCGACGACCTCGGGTTCCTGCTGCCCGAGCTCGCCGTGCGTGCCCTCGGCGCGCAGCTTCGCGATGACGTCGCCGGCGGAGCCGCTCGTCGCGTCGGCGAGGCGCGTGACCTCGGCGTCGGGCAGGCCCTCGCCGTCGAGGGCCGCGGGCACGGCGCTCGCGAGCAGGACGGCGAGCGCGGTCCCGACGAGCGCGGTCCCGAGCGCGGAGCCGACCTGCCGCGCCGTCGACTGCGTGGCGGAGCCCTGGCCGGACTCCTCGGCGGGGACCTGCACGAGGGTCGTGCTGGTGAGCTGCGCGGAGGCGAGGCCGAGCCCGACGCCGTAGACGACGAGCAGGGCCGCGAGCAGCCACGGGGAGACGGTCGCGGTGACCGTGAGCGCGACGGCGGCGACCCCGACGATCTCGAGCGCGAGGCCGATGACCACGACGAGCGGGGCGCCGACGGCGGCGGCGAGGTGACGCGCCGACGCGCCGGAGAGGAACGCGCCGAGCGCCATCGCCGCGAGCACGAGCCCGGCGCCCATGGTGGACAGCGCGAGCACGTTCACGAGGAAGAGCGGCAGGACGAAGATGATGCCGAACTCGCCGACGGCGACGGTCGTCGCGGTGACGTTGCCCCACCGGAACGTCGGGATGCGGAACAGCGTGAGGTCGAGCAGCGCGGACCGCCGCACCCGCGCGCGGTGTCGTTCCCACACGACGAAGAGCACGAGCAGGAGCAGGCCGGCGGCGAGGAAGACAGGGGTCGGCGAGACGGGCGCGGACGCCGGCCAGGTCGCCCCGAGCAGCTCGACGTCGCCCTTCGGGCTCCACCAGCCGAACGTCTGGCCCTCGATGAGCCCGAACACGAGCGCGCCGAACCCGAGCGCGGACAGCAGGAGCCCGACGAGGTCGAGCCCGGGGGCGAACGCGTGCGCGCGGGTCTCGGGCACCCAGAGGTAGGCGCCGACCACGACGAGCGCGCCGACGGGGACGTTGACGAGGAAGATCCACGGCCACGTGAACGACGTCGTGATCCACCCGCCCGCGAGCGGGCCGACCGCGGCGGCGCCGGAGATGACGGCGCCCCACACCCCGAACGCCGCAGCCCGGTCCTTGCCGCGGAACGTCGCGTTCACGGTCGACAGCGTCGAGGGCAGGATCGCGGCCGCGCCGAGCCCCTGGGCGAGCCGCCCGACGATGAGCGAGCCGCCGTCGTCGGCCGCGGCGGCGAGCAGCGACCCGGCCAGGAAGACGACGACGCCCACCACGAGGAGCCGCCGTCGCCCGAGCCGGTCCCCAAGACGGCCCGACGAGAGCAGCAGCGCGGCCAGCACGACGGCGTACGAGGCGCTGATCCACTGCGCCTCGCTCAGCCCGAGGTTCAGGTCGGCGACGATGTCCGGGACGGCGACGGCGACGATCGTCCCGTCGATGACGACCATCGACAGCGCGACCGCCAGGACGACGAGCGCGCGCCACCGGTTGGCGTGGGCCCGCGGATCGACGGCGGGTTCGTCGTCCTCGGGCGGTTCGGTCTGCGGCGCGTTCCCTTGCACGGACTCCACGGGGCCTCCCTCGTGTCGTGACGCGGCCCTGCGTCCAGGATCGCCGCGCACGCGGGGGAGCGCATCAGCAGCGCCGGGCAGTTCAGACGCGGTGGCGCGCGACCGCTCCCGCCGCCAGGTCGCGCCACGGGAGGGGCGTCGGGCCGTCGTCGCCCGCGACGGCGCGGCGCGTGCGGGAGGCGAGCGCGGCGTCGTAGAGCGCGAGGAGCTCGGCCGCGAGGGCGTCCGGGTCGCCGGCGCCGGTCGCGGCGGCCAGGTCGCGCAGCCGGTCGACGAGCAGCCGGGTGTCGGCGGCGAGCCACCGGTACGCGGGGTGCTCAGAGTCGGTGACCTCGACCGCGGCGGCGAGGAACGCGCAGCCTCGGGTGCTCGTCGCGGTGGGGAAGCCGTCGAGCGCGTCGAAGACGGCGAGCGCCCGCGCGTCCGCGTCGTCCCCGCAGCGGTCCAGCGCCGCATCCCACGCGGCGCGCCAGCGCTCGTGCCGCCGCTCCAGGTAGGCCGCGACGAGGTGGTCCTTGCCGGCGAAGTGCGCGTACAAGGTGGCGGGGGAGACCTCGGCGCGGCGGAGCACGGCGTCGACGCCGGTCGCCGCGATCCCGTGCTCGACGAACAGCGCCTCCGCGGCGTCGAGCAGGCGGTCGCGGGCCGGTCGGCGTGCGTCGGTCCGGGGCATGGGGATAGCGTAACGATCACTATGGTGAAACGATCGTTACACCCTGCCGCTCCCGACCCCACCCGCCTGGTCGCCGCGGGCACCGGCCTCGTCGCGGTGACGTACGGCGTTGTCCGCTACGGGTACGGCCTCCAGCTCCCGACGCTCACGAGCGAGCTCGGCCTCTCGTCCGCCGCCGCGGGCGCGATCGCCGCCAGCAGCTTCGCCGCGTACTGCGCTGCCGCGCTCGGGGCGCAGCGCGCGATGGCCCGACGCTCCCCGCGCGCGGTCGTCTGGGCCGCAGCGGCGCTCGCCGCGGCCGGGGCGGTCCTGGTCGGTCTGTCGTGGTCGTCCGCGAGCCTCGCGGCGGGCGTCCTCGTCGCGGGCAGCGCCGCCGGTGCGGCGTCGCCCGCGCTCGTCGCCGCGGTCGGCGCGACGGTCGACGGCCGCCGGGCCGGGCGCATGCAGGCCGTCGTGAACTCCGGGACGGGCGTGGGCGTCGCGCTCGTCGGGGCGGCGACGCTCGTCGCGCCGGACGTCTGGCGGCCCGTGTGGTTCGCCGCCGCGGTCGGGGCGGTGGTCACGGCAGCGGTCGTCGACCGGAGCGCGCGCTGGCCCTCGGCCCCCGAGTCACCGCCCGCGGCTGGCGCCGCCGTCGGGCGGTCGCTCGCACGCGCCGGGGTCGCGGCCGCGGTGGCCGGCATCGGCAGCGCCGCGGTCTGGACGTTCGGGCGCGACCTCGTCACCGTGACCGGTGGCCTCCCCGGCCGCACGACGGCGGCCCTCTGGTGCCTCCTCGGCGTGGCGGCGGTCCTCGGCGCGCTCAGCGGCGACGCCGTCCGCGTGCTCGGCCTGCGCGGCGCCTGGGTCGTGACGGCCGTCGCGACGGCCGCCGGCACCGCCGCCCTGGCCCTCGCCCCGGGCAGCGTGCCCGTCGTGGCGGCGGCGGGCGCCCTCTTCGGTGGCGCCTACACCGCCCTGAGCGGCGTGCTCATCGCGTGGGGCACCGTGCTGCGCCCGCACGCCGCCGGGCGCGCGACCGCCGCGCTCTTCGTCGCGCTCACGGCCGGGCAGGCGGTCGGCGCGCTCGCGACGGGCGGGCTGAGCGACGTCGTCGGGCCGCAGGCCGCGTTCTGGGTGGGCGCGGCGCTCCTCCTCGTCGCGGCGGGGGTCGTCCCGCGCGTGCCCGACGGCGCAGGCCCGGTCGGCAGCGCGCCGGCCGCCCGTCGTCGGGCAGGGCCGGGACGGAGGGGACGAGCGCGGACAGGGCGAGCACGGACGGGACGAGCGCGGACGGGGCGAGCGCGGACGGGGCGAGCGCGGACGGGGCGAGCCCGGACGGGGCGAGCGCGGGCGGGACGGGCGCGGGCGCGACGGCTCGCGGCTACGCGTCGTCGTCCGTGGGCGAGGCGCGCACGGGCTCGCCGTCCGGGCCGAGCGGCTCGACGAGCGCGAGCTCTTCCGCCTCCGGGTCGACCCAGCGCTGGTAGCCCGGGCCGGTCCGTGCCGTCTCGAAGCGGACGGCGACGCGGCCGTCGTCGCCGACGCGCACGACCCACCCGCGCCCGTCAGCCGGGGTCGCGACGTCGAGGCCGGGGGCGAGGAGGGCGGCCGTCGTTCGGACGGGGCCGGTCGCGGCCGCGCCGGGCGCCTCGGCACCCACCGACTCTGCACCCACCGACTCTGCACCGACCGCCTCGGTGCCGACCGCCTCATCGCCCGCCGTCTCAACGCCCGCCACCTCCGCAGCGATCGGAACGGCGGGGTCCTCCGGTGCGTCCGCGCCGAGCGGCAGCATGAGCTGCGCGTGCTCGGACAGCGCGTGGAACGCGACCCCGAGCAGGCGGACGGGCTCGGTGACGTCCGCGAGGCGGAGCGCGCGGTGGGCCGCGTCGCGGAGGGCGCCCTCGTCGGTCGTCGGGCGGGACAGGGTGACCGAGCGGGTGAGGGTCGTGAACGACGCGAGGCGCACCTTGACCACGACGGTGCGCGCCGCGACGGCGTGCCGCTCGAGGCGGGCCAGCGCGGCGTCGACCACCGGATCGAGCGCCGCGGCGATCGCGGACCGGCCGTGGAGGTCGGTGTCGAACGTGTGCTCCGCGCCCGCGGACTTGCGCTCCCGCACCGTGGAGACCGGGCGGTCGTCCCAGCCGCGCGCGATCCGGTAGAGGTTGGTGCCGCCCGCCTCGCCCGCGACGAGGAGCAGCGTGTCGAGCGGCTGGCGGCGCAGGTCGGCGACGGTGCGCACCCCGAGCTCGTCGAGCCGCGCGGCCGACACCGGGCCGACGCCCCACAGCGCCCGCACGGGCAGGTCGAGCAGGAACGGGTCCTCGTCGTCGGCCCCCACGACCCGGACGCCGCCCGGCTTCGCGGCCTCCGAGGCGAGCTTCGCGACGAGCTTGGACCGCCCGAGCCCGAGCGAGACGGGCAGGCCGCTCAGCGCGCGCGCCCGCTCGCGGATGCCGGTGGCGAGCGCCTCGAGGTCGGTCTCCGGCCCGACGGCCGCGGCGAGGTCGGCGAACGCCTCGTCGATGCTCACGGGCTCGACGAGGTCCGTCACCTCCCGCAACGCCGCCATGATCCGTGCCGAGTAGGCCGAGTACGCGGCGAACCGCGGTACGACGACGACCGTCGACGGCGGGCACAGCCGTCGCGCCTGCTCCATCGGCATCGCCGAGCGGGCGCCGTACTGCCGGGCCTCGTACGACGCCGTCGCGACGACGCTGCGCGGCCCCACGCCGCCGACGAGCACCGGGCGCCCGCGCAGGGACGGCCGCTGGTGCTGCTCGACGGCGGCGAAGAACGCGTCGGCGTCGAGGTGCGCGATCGTCGGGCGGGCGCGCAGCACGGGGGCGTGCGGCGCACGGTCGAAGCTCACCGCCCTACTCTGCGCCCTGCCACCGACAGCGGTAACGGTTTCGTTCGGACCCTGGCGTTTCGGGGATGCGCACGGGTATCTTGCAGGAGACCGAACAAATCCCGGGATCCCCAGCCCGGGCCGAAGAGCAACGAGGCCTTCATGACCGATCGATCGACACCCAGCGCGGCTGCCCCCGGCCGCTCGTTCGCCAGGACCTCGCCACGACGCTCGCGCGTGGTCACGGCCTCCGCCGTCGTCGGGGCGCTCGCCCTCACGGCCGCCACCTTCGCGTCGCCCGCCGCGGCGGCGCCCCAGCCCACGGCCAAGCCGGCGGCCTCCGTCGCCGGGCCGTCGGACATCAACGGGTTCCGCAGCGTCGGCTACGTCATGGCCGACTCGCGCGTCACCCGCGACTTCCACGTGGCCGACCTCGTGCGCACCGGAGCGATCGAGGACCTCACCCACATCAACTACGCGTTCGGCAACGTCACGACCGACCTGGTGTGCGACATCGCCGACGTCCCCGGCGAGGGCGACCCCCTCAACGACTTCGTCGCGGAGGTGCCCGCCGCGGACTCCGTCGACGGCAAGGCCGACAAGCCCGGCCAGAAGCTCGCCGGCAACTTCAACCAGCTCAAGAAGCTCAAAGCCGTCAGCCCGGAGACGAAGATCCTCGTCTCCCTCGGTGGCTGGACCTGGTCGGACAACTTCTCCGAGGCGGCGTCCACGGCCGAGGGTCGTACGCGGCTCGTCGACTCGTGCCTCGACCTCTACATCGACGGCAACCTGCCGGTCGTCGACGGCAAGGGCGGCCCCGGCGTCGCGGCCGGCATCTTCGACGGCATCGACATCGACTGGGAGTGGCCGGTCACCGGTGGCGAGACGGCGAACGTCCGCCCGGAGGACAAGGAGAACTTCCTGCTCCTCATGGAGGAGTTCCGTGCCGAGCTCGACGCGCGCGGCGCGACGACGGGCCAGGCCTACCTGCTGACGGCGTTCGCGCCCGCGGGCGGCTGGAACGCCGGCCAGGGCGGCTGGCTCGACCCGCGCCTGTTCGCGGTCGTGGACTTCCTCAACGTCCAGGGCTACGACTTCCACGGCGGCTGGGTCCCGAACAAGACGGGCCACCAGGGCAACCTGCACCCCGACGGCGCGGAGAACTGGGGCCTCGGCCTCGACGGCGCGCTCGGCATGTACGTGAAGGCGGGCGCGGACCCGTCGCAGATCAACGCAGGCCTCGCGGCCTACGGCCACGGCTGGTACGGCGTCAAGGACGGCACGAAGGGCTGGCAGCCCGCCGCCGGGTACGTCGGCACCAAGACGTACGCCGAGCTGCGCTCGTTCGGCGGGAAGAAGTTCTTCGACCCGAAGATCGGCGCGAGCTGGCTGTACAACGGCGACCAGTGGTGGAGCTACGACGACCCGGCGTCCGTGACGGCGAAGGCCGAGTTCGTCGCGACGCAGGGCTACGGCGGCGCGATGTGGTGGGACCTCTCCGGTGACTACCGCAACGAGCTCGGCAACGCCCTGGGCTCGACGCTGCGCGCGGCGACCCCGGGCCCCGGCGTGGCCGAGGAGTGCGCGGTGCCCTGGTACGGCACGGGCGTCTACACCGGTGGTGAGGTCGTCTCGCACGAGGGCACGGAGTACAAGGCCCAGTGGTGGACCCGCAACCAGGAGCCGGGCGCCAGCAACGCCTGGAAGAAGATCGGCCCCTGCGGCACCGCGCCCGAGGTCGAGGCGGCGGTCTGCGCCCCGGCCTGGTCGCGCGAGGCCGTCTACACCGGCGGGCAGACCGTGTCCCGCGCCGGCGTGAACTACAGGGCCCAGTGGTGGACGAAGGGCGAGCTCCCCGGTTCCGTGACGTGGGGCTCGTGGGACCCGGTGGGTCTGTGCGCCTGAGCTGACGGCTGGTCCGGGTGCCGCGCGCGCCCGGACCGCCCCCGCACGACGACGGCGGGCCCGGTCCTCGGACCGGGCCCGCCGTCGTCGTGTCGGGGGAGCGTTTCGTGGATCGGGCGCCGGGAGCGCTACCCCCGGGGTCTCAGCGCTTCGAGCGCAGGTCCCGGCGCAGGTAGTGCCACGCGAGGACGCAGCACACGATGCCGTTGAGGAGCCCCACGACGACGTCCGCCGGTCCGTGGGCACCGCGGTAGAGCCGCGAGAGGCCGACGCCGAGCGGCACGAGGCAGCACAGCACCGTCACGACGACGCGCAGGACCGGGTTCGTGATGCGCTGCGCGAGCAGGGCGAGCGTCAGGTAGAACGCCGCCGACGCGCCCGTGTGCCCCGAGGGGAAGCTGGACGTCGGGGGCGCCTCGTCGAGCCGCGAGACGTCGGGCCGCTCGCGCGCCACGACGATCGACGACGTGAGGAAGATCAGCGCCTGCAGCGCGACGGCGAGCGCGGGCACGAGGGCGAACCACCACTGCCGGGTGCGCCACCACACGAGCGCGACGGTGAGCAGCGTGCCGCCGATGATGAACTCGGTCGTGCCGATGAGGGAGAGCACGTCGGTGACGGTGTCCCAGAACGGCGTGCGCCGTTGCTCGAACCACCGGTTGACCGCGACCTCGCCCGGCAGGTCGCCGAGCGGCCCGGTGACGAGGAAGCCCGTCGCGACGATGACCACCCACAGCACCGCTCCCGGGAGGAACGCCCGCAGGCCGACGTCGCGCAGCACCTCCTTCGCCGTGGGGCGGGTCGTGTCGAGCTCGTAGCGGTGCACGAAGGGATGCATCAGACCTCGTTCCTGGGAGTGTCACCGGAGGGACGGCCGGACCGCGCGGCGGTCCACCCGTGGAAGCCGACGGCGGACGCCCCCGCGACCGCGCCGCCGAAGAGGATCCCGCCGACGACGTCGGACGGGTAGTGCGCGCCGAGCAGCACGCGGTCGGCTGCGGTGACGAGGGCGAGCGCCGTCGCACCGCCGACCACCGCGACGCGGCCTCGCCGCCCGAGCAGCGGCCAGACGAGCACGCTGAGCGTCACCCCGACGGCCGCCGCGTTCATCGCGTGCCCCGAAGGAAAGCTCGCGCCCGGCACGGTCGACACGGCGTCCTCGAGGACGGGCCGCGCGCGGCCGACGACCTCCTTCGCGCCGAGGCCGAGAGCCCACGCACCCCAGATCGTCCCGGCCGCCCAGGCCGCGCGTGACCCGAGCCCGTGGCGTCGCCACGCCCAGACGCACACGCCCATCGCGGCGAGGTTCATCCACCGTGCGGCGAGCGCCTCCTGCCCGACGAGGAGCGCGCGCTCGAGCGCGGGGCGCTCGCCGGCGAACCGGGTCGCCGCGGCGACGACGGCGCGGTCCGCGTCCACGACGACCCCCGACTCCGCGCGCACGAGCCACGCGAGCGCGAGCACCGGGAGGGATGCCGCGACCCCGTACGCCGCGGCCCGCCAGAGGGCGCGGTACGGGGTCCGGTCGGCTGGCACCCCCGGACAGTAGCGGCACCCCCGTGACGTCGCGCGCGGGAGCGGGTGCCTCGCGTCAGGCGGGGAGCGCCGCGACCGCCTCGATCTCGACGAGCGCGCCCGGCCGCCCGATCCCGACCCGCAGGACGGTCACGGCGGCGGGGTGCGGGCCCCAGACCTCGCCGACGGCGGCGAAGCCCTCCATGAGGTCGGCCTCGGGGTCGAGGTAGACGGCGAGCCGCGCGACGTCCTCTGGCCCGGCGCCTGCCTCGGCCAGCACGGCGAGGACGTTGCGCAGCGCCTGCGCCGTCTGGGCCGCGATGCCGCCCTCGACGATCGCGCCCGCGGCGTCCGTGCCGTTCTGCCCGCCGACGTAGAGCGTGCGGCTCGTCTCGACGATGGTGCCCTGCGAGAACGCGGGGTTGCGGTGCAGCCCGGGCGGGTTGAGGTGCGTGACGCTCTGCGTGGCCATGGTCGTCCCCTTCTGCGGTCCCGGTCCTGGTGCTGCCGACGCTACGCCGTGCCGCCGACAGACCCCCGACAGGCCCCCGGACACGACCCCGAGACGCCCTCGGCGGGTGGTCCGCGCGGCCCCGACGGGCCGGTCCGGCGTCGGCTGTGTAGGAAGGAGGGGTGAAGCAGTCAGCAGGGCTCGTGCTCTACCGGTTCCGTGCCGACGTCGTCGAGGTGCTGCTCGGGCACATGGGGGGCCCGCTGTGGGCGCGCAAGGACGCGGGCGGGTGGACGATCCCCAAGGGCGAGGTGGAGCCGGGGGAGGACGAGCACGCGGCGGCGCTGCGCGAGTTCGCCGAGGAGCTCGGCGTCCCGGCTCCCGCCGGCGCGGCGCCGGACCTCGACCTCGGCACGGTGCGCCAGCGCGCGGGCAAGCTCGTCGCGGCGTGGGCGCGGGAGGCGGACCTCGACGTCACGACGATCGCGAGCAACACGTTCGCGCTGGAGTGGCCGCCGCGCTCGGGGCGCATGCAGGAGTTCCCGGAGCTCGACCGGGCCGGCTGGTTCGCGCTCGCGCGCGCCCGCGGGCTCGTCGTCGCGGGCCAGGTCCCGCTGCTCGACCGGCTGGAGGAGCTGCTCGCGCGCGAGCCCGCGGAGAGCAGAACGACCGCGGGATGACGAGAGCCCGGGACCGCGGTCCCGGGCTCGTCGAGCGGGAGGCGTCAGCCGAGCAGGTAGGGCGCCGCGGCGAAGCCTGCGGCGAGCCCGACGAGCGCGACGGCGACGGCGGACAGGTGCGAGCGGCGCGCACGGCTCGCGGTACGGCGGGCTGCGTCGGTCACGGTGGTCATGACGGTCCTCTCGTGGGGGGCGGTTCCAGGGAGAGGGACCACGTCAGACGCGATCCATGACGCGAAACCCGGCGGTCGTGGCGCGATCTGCGTCACACCGCGGCGGCCGAAACGCGCCAACCCTGGTGCAGCATCGTGCACCAGGGTTGGTCGGCTCGCGCGGCGGAGCCCCGACGGGGGCCCGCCCGGAGGGTCAGACGCGCAGGACGAGCGCGTCCCCCTGACCGCCGCCGCCGCACAGCGCCGCCGCGCCGACGCCGCCCCCGCGGCGACGGAGCGCGAGCGCGAGGTGCAGCGCGAGCCGAGCGCCCGACGCGCCGACCGGGTGGCCGAGCGCGATGGCGCCGCCGTCGGCGTTGACGACGTCCGCGTCGATGCCGAGGTCCGCGACCGACTGCAGCGCGACGGCGGCGAACGCCTCGTTGATCTCCACGAGGTCGAGGTCCGCCGCGGCGATCCCCTCGCGCTTCACGGCGGCCTCGATGGCCCGCGCCGGCTGGGAGTGCAGCGAGTTGTCGGGTCCCGCGACCTGCCCCGCCGCACCGATCTCGGCGAGCCACGGCAGGCCGTTGCGCTTCGCGAAGGCGCGGCTCGCGACGACGACCGCCGCCGCGCCGTCGGACAGGGGCGAGCTCGACCCGGCGGTGATGGTCCCGTCCCGCACGAAGGCCGGGCGCAGGCGCTCCAGGGCCTCGAGCGTCGTGTCGGCGCGCACGCCCTCGTCGTGCTCGACGACGACCGGCTCGCCCCGCCGCTGCGGCACCTCGACGGGGGCGATCTCCTCGGCGAGCCGCCCGGCGTCGCGCGCCGCGGCGGCCCGCTGGTGCGAGCGCAGCGCGAACGCGTCCTGCTCGGGGCGGCCGATGCCGCGCGTCGCGCAGCCGCGGTCGGTGAGCTCGCCCATGACCTCGCCGCTGAACGGGTCGTTCAGCCCGTCGTGCGTGAGCGAGTCGGCCATCGTCACGTCCCCGAACGCGAACCCGGAGCGCGACCCGACGACGAGGTGCGGCGCGTTCGTCATGGACTCCTGGCCACCCGCGACGACGACGCTCGCCTCGCCCGTGCGGACCAGCCGGGCCGCGTCGATGATCGCGGTGAGGCCCGAGAGGCACAGCTTGTTGATCGTCACGGTGGGCACGTCCCAGCCGAGGCCCGCGAGGATCGCGGCCTGGCGCGCGGGGCCCTGCTTGGCGCCCGCCTGCACGACCTGCCCGACGATCACCGTGTCGACCTGCTCCGGCGCGACGCCCGCGGCCGCGAGCGCGCCGCGGATCGCGTGCGCGCCGAGCTCGGCCGCCGAGAGCGAGGCGAGCGCGCCGCGGAAGCGCGCGAACGGGGTGCGCGCGCCGTGCAGGAGGACCGGGGTGACCTCGTCCTCGGGGGTGACGGCGGCGGCGTCGGGCAGGGGGCTGGCGTCGGTGCTCATGGGACTCCGATCCGGGAGGGCGAGGAAACGGGGCGAACAGGAGCCCCGGCGCCGCGAGGAGGGGCGAGCGGCGCCGGGGAGCGGGGGAGGGCGTGCGCCCTCGGGACCGTCAGACGAACGCGGAGACGCCCGTGATGTCGCGCCCGACGATGAGCGCCTGGACCGACTCGGTGCCCTCGTACGTGTGCAGGGCCTCGATGTCGGCGAAGTGCCGCGCGACGCGGTTCTGGAGCAGGATCCCGTTGCCGCCGAGCAGGTCGCGCGCGCTCGCCGCGACCTCGCGCGCCCCGCGGGTGCACGTGTACTTCGCGAGCGACGCCTGCGGGCCGGTGAGCGTCCCCGCCTCGTCGAGCCGCGTCATCTGCGCGACGAGGAGCTGGAGCTGCGTGATCGTCGAGAGCATCCGCGTGAGGCGCTCCTGCACCATCTGGTTCGCGGCGAGCGGGCGCCCGAACTGGACGCGCTGCTTCGCGTACGCGACCGCGGCCTCGTAGCACGCGACCGCGTGCCCGACGGCGGCCCACGCCACCCCGAGGCGCGTCGCGAAGAGCACGCGCGAGGTGTCCTTGAACGACCGCGCGCCCGGCAGGGCGTTCTCGGCGGGGACGAACACGTCGTCGAGCACGACGTGCGCCTGCCAGATCGCGCGGAGCGACACCTTGCCGGTGATGGTCGTGCCCGTGTAGCCCGGGGTGTCCTGCGGCACGACGAACCCGTGGACCTGGCCGTCGCCGTCGTCGCCGACGAGGCGCGCCCACACGACCGTGACGTGGCCCGACGACCCGTTGCCGATCCACTTCTTCTCGCCGTTCAGCACGTAGCCCTCGACGCCGTCGCGCGTCTCCTTGCGCGCCGTCGTCTCGAGCGAGACGGAGTCCGAGCCGTGGGTGGGCTCGGTGAGCGCGAACGCGCCGAGGATCTCCCCGCGCGCCATGGGCTCGGCGTACTTCGCCCGCTGCTCGTCGGAGCCGAGCATCTGGATGCTGCGCAGCGCGAGACCGCCCTGGACGCCGCAGATCGTCGCGACGGAGCCGTCGCCGCGCGACATCTCCATGGCGGCGAGGCCGGCGGCGAGCTGGCTCACGTGCGGACGACCGTCGACGTCGACGCCGTCACGCAGCAGGTCGAGCTCGCCCATGCGCTTGACGAGGTCGAACGGGACCTCGGCGCGCTCCCAGTAGTCGTCGATGACGGGCAGCACCTCGTCCTGGACGAACTGCCGGACGCGCTGCAGGTGGGCGCGGTCCTCCTCGGTCGCGTCGGCGAACGCGCCGGCGTAGTCGAGGTCGAGCGGGGTCGCGAGGTCGTAGGTGGGCTCGGTGACGCCGGGCATGATCGGGGTGGTGGGCATCGGTGCTCCCCTGGGAGGGCGGCTGCGGTCGGTCGACCGTCCTCGACGCGGTTGCCCGGGGTGCGGGCCCGGCGTCGGCGGCGGTCCCTCCCATAGTGCAGCGATACCCCGTCTCAGTCAATCGAGACGGGGTATCGGTGTGGGTGGGGTCGGGTGACCGGCGGGTCAGGCGGGCGCGCCCGCCGCCGCGGCGTCCGCCTCGGCAGCGGCGGCCGCGCGGCGGTTGACGCGCCACCACACGAAGAACCCGACGAGCGTGAACGCGCCGTAGAACACGTACATGAACGCGGACGCGTAGAAGCCGGCCGAGATCAGCAGGGGCACGCCCACGACGTCCACGGCGACCCAGATGAGCCAGAACTCGACCCAGCCCTTCGCCATGCCGTACGTCGCGAGCAGCGAGCCCATGAAGATCCACGCGTCGGCCCAGACGGGCTCGTACGACTCGAGCGCGCGGAAGACCGGGGTCAGGAGGGCTGTGCCGCCGACGAGCGCGACGACGAGGAACACGCGCTGGCGCCACGACGCCCAGCGCGGCACGACGGCGACGCCGTGGCTGTCCGCGTCGGCGTCACCGAGCCGCGCCTGGGTCTTGCGCCACTGCACCCACCCGTAGACCGACACGACGACGAACATCACCTGGCGGCCCGCCTGGCCGAGCAGGTTGACGGGGTTGGGCGTCGCGAACACCGCGCCGAGGAACACCGTGAGCAGCAGCAGGTTGCCGACGATGCCCACGGGCCACGCCCACACCTTGCGCCGCATGCCGCCCAGCGCCGACGCCAGGCCGAACCCGTTGCCCACGATCTCGCGCCACAGCAGATGCTGGTCGCCGATCGTCAGCTGCGCGTCGAACAGCGCGTGGATCAGGTCCATCGGATGTCCTCGTCCTCCCGGGCACGGGCGCTCCGGGGTGAGGGCGGGCGGCCGGGCCGGGCCACGAGGGCCCGACGGCGTCGCTCACCACGGCGAGACCGCGCCCCGTCGCGCGGGCTCGCGAGAGCCCGGCCGAGGACGGCCGCGCCGCACGTGCTTCCTCCCATCCGGACTGTCACCGTCGGTCCTGGAGTTCCACCAGGTCAACCGCGCGTGGGCGCGGGTCGCGGACTGTCACCGCCGGCTCGGAATTGCACCGACCCCGGAGCACGTTCGTGCGTACTGCGTTCTGCAACCGCCGATGCTACTCGCGCATTCCCCGGGCACGGGACTCGCACCGCACCGTCCCACGGACTGAAACACGATGCGACCCTGCTCGGCGGGGCGGGGCGGGAGGGGTCAGGCCAGGGCGTCGCGGACGGCGCGCGCGACGTCGTCCGCGACGCCCTGCGCGTCCGCGTCCGCGTCCACCACGGTCACGACGACGCGGCGCGCCGCGGGCACGCCGTCCCCGCTGCGCTCCTGGGCGGCGGCGTCTGGCGCGGCGTACCGGCCGACGGCGGCGCGGCGCAGGTCCGCGAACGCCTCCTCGAGCTGGGGGCGCAGGTCCTGCTCGGGGGAACGCAGCCACCGGCGCAGGAGCGCGTTGTGCACGGCGACGACGGACGCCGCGAACGCGATGGACGCCGTCGAGCGGCGCTCGTCCGGCGGGAGCGCGTCGCGCAGGTACGCGGTGAACGCGCGCTCGTAGCGGTGGGTCGTGACGAGCTCGCGGTCGCGCAGCGCCGGCACCTGCTGGAGGAGCTGCCAGCGGGCCAGGGACGTCTCGCGCTGACCGACGTGGTGGTCGAACACCAGCCGCGCCGCGCGGCACACCTCGAGGTACGGGTCGACCGTCGGGTCGGGCGTGAGGTGCCCCTCGGCGTCGGGCACGGGCCGCGTCGCGGCGAGCATGACGACGACCTCGTCGAGCAGGAGCTCGTGGTCCGCGAAGACCACGTCCTCCTTGGACCCGTAGCGGCGGAAGAAGGTGGCGCGGCTGACCTGGGCGGCGTCGGCGATCTCCTCGACGGTCGTCTGCTCGTACCCCTTGCGGGTGAAGAGCTCGATCGCTGCGTCGACGGCCTGGGCATGGGTGCGGCTGCGGACGTCGGTCATGCACCGGACGGTACACCGGTACCCGGCGCTCGCCCGGCCCGGGGCGGTGGCCCTGGGGCGGCGCCGGGTGCGAGGCTGGGGCCATGCCGGACCAGCCTCGCGTGCACGCGATCCACGTCGCGAAGGCCCGTCGGCTGCCGACGCGGGTCGTCGCGTCGGTCGAGGCGGAGGAGGGCAAGGGCCTCGTCGGCGACCGGTACCACGGGTCGAAGCACCGGCACGTGACGATCCAGACGCTCACCGACCTCGCGGCGGCCTCCGCGGACCTCGGGCAGGAGATCGACCCCGGTCTCACCCGGCGCAACGTCACGCTCACCCACGGCGACCTGCCCACGAAGCCGGGGTCGTTCCTGCGGATCGGGGACGTCGAGCTCCAGGTGCTCCGGATCGCCGCGCCGTGCCGGCTGCTCGACGACTGGATCGCGCCCGGCGCGATGCGCGCGATGCACGCGCGGGGCGGCGTCGTGTGCCGGCTGCTGTCGTCCGGCACGGTCCGGGCGGGCGACGTCGTGGTGTGGGACGAGGCGGCCGCCGGCGGGGCCTGAGCCCCGGGGCGGCCTCCGGCCCGACGGTGGCCGGGCGCGTGCCGTCGGCAGCGGCGCCCGTGCTTCGACGGTAGACCCGTGGTGGCCCCGCGTCGACGGCTGGGGCGGGTGAGACCGCGGGCGTCGGCGAGATCCCTGGTGCGCGGGCCGCGGGCGCCGGACCGAGGGTCAGCCGCCGAGGAACGCCTTCATCGCGAGGGTCGAGAAGAGCACGGCTCCTGCGGCCACGGCCAGCGCGACGACCCAGCCGTTCGCCCGCTCGACCGGGGGGACGGCAGGCCGACGCGCGGGGGCCGCGCCCCGCCGTCGGGCCCGGGACGCGCGGCGCGCGGTGAAGCGCAGGCCACGCGCTGCCGCGCGGGCGGACGGCTGGTCGGGTGCGCCGTCGTGGGCGGGGAACGCGGTGTCCCGGGCGGGGGTGGGGGTCACGGTGCGCCTCCGGAGGTTGGCCGGCGCCGCTGACCGGCGCCGTACGGCCAGTCTTCCCCGCGGCGCACCTCGGGCGCGTCGCCCGTCCGGTGGATCCTGCGGCCCACCGGGGTGCGACCTCCGGATGACGAGTGCGTGGTCCTCGTGGCCCGCGAGGTGCACGCTCTCGCACCGCCGGCCGCACGGGCGACCCCACGGCCGACCGCACGGCGGCCCGGACGAGCGACCGCCCGGCGGTCAGCGCGGGGCGTTCTCCTGGTACCGGGGCCGGCCGCCCCGGGCGGCGCGCTGCAGGTAGCGGACCTCGCGCAGCGCGACGGCCGCGGCGACCACCAGCGGGACCCACGCCCAGACGCGGCCGCGCAGCACGAGCACGAGGCACACGACCGCGACGACGATCCCGCCGAGCACGGTCGCGACGCTCGCCCAGCGCACGCCGCTCCGGACGTCGTCGGCCCGCTGCCACCAGCGGCGCAGCCGCTCGCCGAGGCCGGGGCGGGGTGCCGGCCCCGGGCTGACGCTCATGCGCGGGCCTCGCGCGTGAGGGCGACGCCCTCGATACTGCGGACGGCCATGCGGAGCGCGTCGGCGCGCGAGATCTCGCCGTCGTCGGCCATGGACCACGCGTTGAACAGCATCCACCACAGGGTGCGGACGATCCATGCCACGCTGAGCTGGTCGTCGACGACGCCGGCCTCCTGCCCGCGGCGCAGCAGCTCCCGCACCGGCTCCTCGGCCTGCTCGGACTCGGCCCAGAACGCGGACTCGGCGTCGGCGAGCTCGGTGAACAGCACCATGTACCAGGGGCCGAGGTCGAAGTACTCGAAGGCGAGGCGGCGCAGCGCCGCGGCCGGGGGCCCGTCGTCGAGCCGCGCGGCGGCGATCGCCGCGCGCGTGCGCTCGACGGTCTCGGCGCCGATCGCCTCGACGAGGTCGGCGCGCTCGGGGAAGTAGCGGTGCAGGGTCGTGCGGCCCACCTGGGCGGCCTGCGCGACGTCGCCGAGCGACGCGGACTTGTCCGTGCTGAGCACCGAGACGGCCGCGTCGAGGATCGCGCGCCGGGTCCGGGTGCGGGTGCCGCTCGTGGGCGGCGCGTCGGGAGCCGCTCCGGAGGGCGTGGCCGCGGGGGTGCTCCGCGCGCTCGTTCGTGCCGTCACGCGGCCCACGATAGCCCGCGCCGTGACGGAACGCCGCTTGTCACGGATGGAACACACGTGTTCCACTAGGGGCGTCGAGCGCTCCGGCGCGCGACCTCCCGCGCCGCGTCAACGACGATTGACACGAGAGAGGATGTCAACCATGGTTGACGACATGTCCCCGACCGCCACCACGTCCGAGGCACCGTCCGCTCCTCCCGACGCCATCCCGCGGGGCCCGTTCCTCCCGCGCCTCGCGGTGCTGTGGCAGTTCGTCCGCCCGCACCGCCGGACCCTGCTGCTCGGCCTCGTGCTCGGTCTCGGGACGACCGCCGCGACCCTCGCGACGCCGATGGTGACCAAGTGGGTGCTCGACACGCTCGGCACGGGGGAGTCGCTGACCCCGGCCGTGCTCACGCTCGTCGGGCTGCTCGTCGTCGGGCTCGTGCTCGGGCTGTGGCAGTGGGTCCTGCTCGGCACGCTCGCCGAGCGCGTGGTGCTCGACGCGCGGTCGTCCATGGTGCGGCGCTTCTTCCGCGCGCGGATCGGCGCGCTCACCGGCCGCCCGACGGGCGAGCTCGTCACGCGCGTCACGTCCGACACGGTGCTGCTGCGCGAGGCGGCGTCGTCGAGCCTGGTCAACCTCGTGAACCTGGCGGTGTCCCTCGTGGGCACGGTCGTTCTCATGGGCGTGCTCGACCTCGTCCTGCTCGGCACGACGCTCGGGGCGATCGTCGTCATCGGCGTCCTCGTGGGCGCCCTCATGCCCCGCATCGCGAAGGCGCAGGAGAAGGCGCAGGAGTCGCTCGGCAGCCTCGGCGGCACGCTCGAGGGCGGGCTGCGGGCGATCCGCACGATCAAGGCGAGCCGCGCGGAGGGCCGCCAGATCGACCGCGTGCTCGACGACGCGCAGGACTCCGCGCGCCACAGCGTGCGGGCCGTGCGGACCGAGGCGGTCGCCTGGAGCATCGCCGGGGGCGGCATCCAGCTCGCGATCATCGTCATCCTCGCGCTCGGCGCCTGGCGCGTGGACCAGGGGCTCCTGGCCGTGTCGAGCCTCGTCGCGTTCCTGCTCTACGCGTTCCAGATCGTCGAGCCCGTCACGGGGCTGACCATGAACGTCACCCAGCTCCAGGCCGGCATCGCGGCCGCGGGGCGGATCCGCGAGGTCCAGGCCATCGAGCCGGAGGAGGACGACGACCCCGCCGCGCGTCGTCCGGCCGGGGTGGGCGCGGCGTCGGGCACGGCGGCCCCGCACGACGCGCCGCGGTTGTCGCTGCGCGGCGTCACCGCGCGCTACCTGCCGGGCGGCGAGCCCGTGGTGCGCGACCTCGACCTCGACGTGCCCGCGCGCGGGCAGGTCGCGATCGTCGGCCCGTCCGGGGCGGGCAAGACCACGACCTTCTCGCTCCTGCTGCGCTTCCTGCAGCCCGAGTCGGGGCGGATCCTCCTCGACGGCGTGCCCTACGACGACCTCACGTTCGACGACGTGCGGCGCCGCTTCGCGTACGTCGAGCAGGAGACCCCCGTCGTGCCGGGCACCATCCGCGAGAACCTGCGCCTCTCGGACCCCGCCGCGACGGAGGAGGCGATGTGGGCGGCGCTCGCGCAGGTGCGGCTCGCCGCCAAGGTGCGCTCGCTGCCCGACGGCCTCGACACGTCGCTCGTCGGGACGACCGTCTCGGGCGGCGAGCGCCAGCGCGTCGCCCTCGCGCGCGCCGTCCTGCACGCGCCCGACGTGCTGCTCCTCGACGAGGCCACCGCCCAGGTCGACGGGCTCACCGAGGCGGCCGTGCACGCCGTCATCGAGGACCTGGCCCGCGAACGCGCCGTCGTGACCATCGCGCACCGCCTGTCCACGGTCATCGACGCCGACGTCATCCTCGTCATGGAGGACGGCCGCGTCCGCGCGCGCGGCACGCACCCCCAGCTCCTCGCGACCGACGAGCTCTACCGCGAGCTCGTCGCCGCCCTCCGCATCGCCACCGAGGAGGCCCCCGCACCGCGCTGACCCGGCTGCGGCGATGAGTTCCGCGCCCGCCCGCGGTCGGACGTGTCGTCAGGACGGACGACGGCGGCCGCGGCGCACGCGGACCGCGGAGGGTGAGGGCGGCATGGGGAACGTGACGTGCGACGTGGCGGTGTCGGTGGACGGGTACTCCTCGCGCCCCGACCAGACGCTGGAGCACCCGTTCGGCGCGGGCGTGGACCTGCACCGGTGGATGGTCGAGACCGCCGACGAGAACGCGGCCGAGATCGCCGCGATCGTCGACGCGGGGGCGTTCGTCATGGGCAGGAACATGTTCACGCCCGGGCGAGGGGAGTGGGACCCGGACTGGCAGGGCTGGTGGGGCCCGGAGCCGCCGTACCACGCGCCGGTGTTCGTGCTCACGCACCACCCGTGCGAACCGCTCGTCCTGGAGGGCGGGACGACGTTCTTCTTCGTCACCGACGGCGTCGAGTCAGCGGTCGCGCAGGCGCGGGAGGCCGCGGGGGACCGGGACGTCGCGATCGCGGGCGGGGCCGCGACCATCAACCAGGTGATCACGGCGGGGCTGCTCGACGAGCTCCGGCTGCACGTCGTGCCCCAGGTCCTCGGCCACGGCGACCGCGTGCTCGACGGCGTCCCGCCCCTCGCGCTCGAGACCGTCGCCGTGCGAGCGGCGTCCCAGGTGACCCACGTGACCTACCGGGTGCGGGGGCCGCTCGGCTGATGCGCCCCGGCAGGAGGCTCTCCCGGCGGGAGCCTCAGCCGAGCACGGCGAGGAGAAGCGGCGCCGCGACGACCAGCACGACCAGCGACCCGAGCACGACGACCCGCCGCCACGGCCCGACGTCGTCCCGCGCCCGGCGCTCGCGCGTCCGGTCGGTCCACGCCGCGCCGTCGTACCAGCGCTCGCTCCCCGAGCCCGGTGCGTCCGCGTACCACCCCGCCGGTGCCTTGCGCACGTCGCCTCCTCGCGTCCCGGTCCGGTGAGCCCTCGCACGGCATGTGTCGCGGGCCCTCTGTCTCTGACACGCAGCGACGCCCCGAGAGGTTCCACCCGGGCGGGAGGACGTGCCGGAGGTGCGGCACACTGTGCGCGTGGAGGACACCCCGGAGGCGCGCAGCGGCCCCGAGCTCGACCCCGTCGGGGCGTGGGGCCTCGTGGTCAGCCTCGTGCTGGGCGGGGTCGCCGCCGTGCTGTCGCTCGTCGGCTACCTGGTCGACCTGCCGCCGTGGCTCGTGGGCGTCTGCCTGGGTGCCGCGGTCCTCGGGGGGATCGCCGCCGCCGTCTTCTCCGCGCGCCTGGCGCGCCTCGAGCGGAGGTCGGCCGGGCGTGTGCTGTGGGAGACGGTGACGGCCCCGGTCCGGTTCGTGCTCGACGTCCTGTTCTAGCCCGTCACCCCGAGGCGTGACGGCCCGCGCCCCTACAGCCCGGTGACCTGCGCGGCGCCGTCGGTCGCGATCTGCTCGAACACGCGCTCGTCGGCCGCGAACTGGGTGCCCGGGATGGGCCGGTGGACGACGATCTCCGTGATGCCGGCCTCCGCGTACCCGTGCGCCGTCTCGACGAACGCGTCGACGGACTCCAGCGCGGGGTCGGGCGTGAAGCCCGTGAGCAGGATGCGCTCCACCGACCCCGGGTCGCGACCGGCGTCGCGGCAGGCGGCGTCGAGCCGCTCCACCTGGTCGCGGACGGCGGCCCGCGACTGCGCCGGGGTCGCGTCGTCCCCGAGGCGGCCGTCGCCCGTCGTCACCCACGCCTCCCCGTAGCGCGCGGCCAGCCGCAGCCCGCGCGGGCCGGTCGCGGCGATGGCGAACGGCACCCGGGGCGACTGGACCGGGCCGGGTATGGTCCGCGCCTCGTGCGCCCGGTAGTGCCCCTCGTCGTGCGTGACGGCGGGCTCGGTGAGCAGGCGGTCCAGCAGGATCGTGAAGTCGCGCAGCCGGTCGGCGCGCTCCCGGGCCGACCACGGCTCGCCGCCGAGGACCGTCGCGTCGAAGCCCGTCGTCCCCGCGCCGAGGCCGACGGTCACGCGCCCGCCCGACAGGTCGTCGAGCGTCATGACGTCCTTCGCGAACGTCACCGGCTCGCGGAAGTTCGGCGACGACACGAGCGTGCCCAGCCGCACCCGCTCGGTGACGCCCGCCGCGGCGGCGAGCGTCGGGACCGCGCCGAACCACGGGCCGTCGCGGAACGACCGCCACGACAGGTGGTCGTACGTGTAGGCGGCGTGGAACCCGAGGTCGTCGGCGGACCGCCACACGTCCCGGCCCTCGCGCCACGGGTAGATCGGCAGGATCACGGTGCTCACGCGCATGGTCGCCAGCCTAGGGACAGCGGCCCACGCTGTCCGCCTGCCGGGTGTATCGCAGGAACGGCGTGGTCGTCCCCTCCGGGCACAGGTCGACGTCCGTGGCGAGCGCCCGGCCCGTCTGCGCGAGGAAGCGGCAGACCGCGTCGAGGGTGTGCTGGTCGTGGATCTCCCGGGCGTCGAGGTCGAAGGCGATCTCGTCGTCGGGCCACAGGAACAGGTTGACGGAGACGCCGGGGGCGAGGCGGACGAAGGCCGTCGGGAGCGCGTGGTCCGCGGCGCGGTGGAGTGCGCCACCGTCCCACGGCCGGCCGTCCCGCTCGACGGACCAGCCGAGCGCGCGGTACCGCTCGACGAGCCGCGCGCCGTCGGACGCCCGGCTGCCGCGCACGAACCCGTCCGGCAGGCGCCCCTCGACGCTCTCGTCGAAGGACCTCGCGAGGTCACGCCAGAGGATGCGCACGCGGCGAGACTAGCGGGCGCCGGTCACGTGCCCCGTCTACCGTGGCGAGGTGATCCAGCACACCGTTGCCTTCCGCCTCGTCCACCCCGCCGGCAGCGCGGAGGAGGCCGAGTTCCTCGGCACCGCCCGCACGACGCTCACCGGGGTCCCGGGCGTCCGGGACTTCACCGTCTCGCGCCAGGTGAGCCCGAAGAGCCCGCTGACGTTCCAGTTCTCCATGGTGTTCGACGACGACGCCGCGTACGCCGCGTACGACGCCCACCCGGACCACCGCCGCTTCGTCGCCGAGCGGTGGGTCCCCGAGGTCGCGGAGTTCCAGGAGCTCGACCTCGTCCCTCTGGCGGACTGACCGCACCGCGTCCGTCGTGGCGCGCGAGGTAGGACGTCCGGGCGCGAGGTAGAGCTCTGCGCGTCCTCGTCCGCGACCGCACGTCCTACCTCGCGAAGCGGGCGTCGTGCGGGCGGGGGCGGGCGCGCGGTGTGGCAGGGTGACGGCATGACCCAGATCGACCTGCGCATCTTCACCGAGCCCCAGCAGGGCGCGTCGTACGACGACCTCCTCGCTGTCGCGAAGGCCACCGAGGACCTCGGTTTCGACGCCTTCTTCCGCTCCGACCACTACCTCGTCATGGGCGACGGCGACGGGCTGCCCGGCCCGACCGACGCCTGGACGACGCTCGCCGGCCTCGCCCGCGAGACGAGCCGCATCCGGCTCGGCACGCTCGTGTCGTCGGCGACGTTCCGCCACCCCGGCGTGCTCGCGATCCAGGTCGCGCAGGTCGACCAGATGTCGGGCGGCCGCGTCGAGCTCGGCCTCGGCGCGGGCTGGTACGCCCGCGAGCACGAGGCGTACGGCATCCCGTTCCCGGAGAAGCGGTTCGGGATCCTCGAGGAGCAGCTCGCGGTGATCACCGGGCTGTGGGAGACGCCGGTCGGCGAGACGTTCTCCTTCAGCGGCGAGCACTACACGCTCACGGACTCCCCGGCCCTGCCGAAGCCCGCGCAGGAGCGCGTCCCGGTGATCGTCGGCGGCCACGGGCCCCGGCGCACCCCGGCGCTCGCGGCCCGGTACGCCAGCGAGTTCAACGCGGCGTTCCCCGACCCGGGCGTCCTGCCCGACCGGTTCGAGAACGTGCGCGCCGCGTGCCTCGACGCCGACCGCGACCCCGACTCGCTCGTGTACTCGGCGGCGTTCGTCGTCGCGGTGGGCAAGGACGAGGCGGAGTTCCGCCGTCGGGCCGACGCGATCGGGCGCGAGCCCGACGAGGTCCGCCGCAACGGTCTGGCCGGCACGGTCGGCGAGGTCGCGGACAAGATCGCGGCCGCCGCGGAGCAGGGCGCGACGCGCTTCTACCTCCAGGTGCTCGACCTGCACGACCTCGACCACCTGGAGCTCGTCGCGAGCGAGGTCGTGCCGCAGCTGCCGTGACGTCGGCGCCCACGGGTCGCCCCGGAAACACCGCCGTGACGTCGGACCACTACCCTGCACCGGGGGTTTTTTCACACGGGCTTCACGGACGGGAGAGACATGAGCGCCATCGGGTGGCGGTTGCACGGTGACGGGAAGACGGTCCGACCGGGGGACGTCGTCGACCCGGACGAGCGTCTGACCTGGCCGCGGACCATCGGGATCGGGATGCAGCACGTCGTCGCCATGTTCGGCGCGACGTTCCTCGTGCCGCTCCTCACGGGCTTCTCGCCCGCGACGACGCTGTTCTTCTCGGCGATCGGCACGGTCGGGTTCCTGCTCATCACGCGGAACCGCCTCCCGAGCTACCTCGGGTCGAGCTTCGCGTTCATCGCGCCGATCGGTGCGGCGACCGCGTCCCAGGGCCAGTCGGTCGCGGTCGGCGGGATCCTCGTCACGGGCCTCGTGCTCGCGGCCGTCGGCCTCCTGGTCCACGTCGCGGGCGCACGGTGGATCGACGTCGTCATGCCGCCGATCGTCACGGGCACGATCGTCGCGCTCATCGGGCTCAACCTCGCCCCGGCGGCGTGGGGCAACTTCCGGCAGGCGCCGGTCACGGCCGTCGTCACGCTCGCCGCGATCATCCTCGTGAGCGTCCTGTTCAAGGGGATCCTCGGGCGGCTGTCGATCCTCGTCGGCGTGGTCGTCGGCTACGTCGTGGCCGTGATCCAGGGCGAGGTGTCGTTCGACCCGGTGCGCAAGGCTGCCTGGGTCGGGCTCCCGGAGTTCGTCACGCCGACGTTCGACGTCGCCGTGCTCGGCCTGTTCGTCCCGGTCGTGCTCGTGCTCATCGCGGAGAACGTCGGGCACGTGAAGTCGGTCGCCGCGATGACGGGCAAGAACCTCGACGACCTCACCGGTCGCGCGCTCTTCGCCGACGGCCTCGCGACGACGTTCGCGGGCGTCGGCGGCGGGTCGGGCACGACGACGTACGCCGAGAACATCGGGGTCATGGCCGCCACGCGCGTGTACTCGACCGCGGCGTACTGGGTCGCGGCGGCGACCGCGCTGGTGCTCTCCCTGTCGCCGAAGTTCGGCGCGCTCATCGCGACGATCCCGGTCGGCGTCCTGGGCGGTGCCGCGACCATGCTCTACGGCATGATCGGCATCCTCGGCGCGCGCATCTGGGTGCAGAACAAGGTCGACTTCTCCGACCCGGTCAACCTCACGACCGCGGCCGTGCCGCTCGTCGTCGGCATCGCCAACTTCACGTGGGCCGTGGGCGACCTGACGTTCGAGGGGATCGCGCTGGGCACCGCCGCGGCGCTCGTGATCTACCACGTGATGCGGAACCTCTCGCGGTGGCGCGGCACGACGCAGGAGCCTGCCAGCCCGGCGTCGGCCCCCGGGGGCGACGAGCCCGCCGTCCACGAGACGGTCGAGGACGCCCGCTGACGCGACGCGCGGGAGCGGCCTCCTCGGAGGCTCCACGGAGACGACGGCCCGGCAGGCGCGAGCCCGCCGGGCCGTCGGCTAGAGGCGCAGGCCCAGGACGAGGCCCTCGGCGACGTCGAGCCGGGTGAAGCCGAGGTGCTCGTAGAAGCCGATCGCGGACGCGTTGTCCTCCGCCACGCCGAGGTGCACCCCGGGCGACCCGGCGGCGCGCAGCGCGTCGAAGAGCACCTCCATGAGGCGGCGGCCGTTGCCGCCGCCCTGGGCCGCCGGCAGCAGGTCGACGTGCAGGTGCGACGGGTAGTCGCCGAGCACGGACGGGTCCGTGCGGTGCGGGCGGTGGATCTGCTCGACGAGCGCCTCGTCGCGCGACCCCGCGGGGAAGCTCCCGAGGGGGTAGCGCTCCCGCAGCGGCGGCCACCACTCGCGCTCGCACCGGTCCTCGAACGCGGCGGTGTCGCGGGCGCCGAGCACGTAGCCGGCGGCGACGCCGTCGGCCTCGACGACGGACGCCAGGCCCGGCTCGAGCGCGAGGTACGCGCCGAGGTAGACCTCGCCGAGCAGGCGCTGGTCGGTGTAGAGCCCGCTCGCGTCGGCGCCGGACGCACCGGTCCGCAGGCAGATCTCGTACAGGCGGTCGACCTCGGCGGGGTCGGTGGTCCGGGCGGGCCGGAGGGGCAGGGTGCTCATGGGTACCGTTCGGCGGTCAGGGTGCCCGGCGGGAGCCGGGCCGGGACGTGCTAGCCCTCGGCGGGCGGCACGGGCAGCGGGCGGGGCGTGATCTCCTCGATCGGGACGCACCCCGCACGGCTCTCGAGCGGGACGTCGCCGGACAGGCCGACGAGCTCCGGGTCCACGATGTTCTCGAAGTCGGCGCCCACGTAGAGGTCGACCGTCGCGTCCTCGCGCGCGTCGAGCACTAGGCCCGGGTTCTCGTAGTGCGCGGCGAGGGTGTACGCCTGCGCGACGCCCGCGGCACCGAAGTGGATCTGCGTGCGCGACACGACGTCGGACTTCCCGTCGCCGTCGAGGTCCGGGGCGTTGCCCGTCGAGAGCACCGCGAACCCGCGCGACGTGAGGATGTCCTGGTTGAGCCGGCCCAGCGGGTCGTCCTTGCCGGACGCGTTGTAGACGTTGACCTGGATGTCGCCGGTGGCGACGGGCAGGGTGCCGTCCGCGAGGCAGGGGACCTTGACGTCCGCGAGGTCGTCGACGGCCTCGGGGGAGGACAGCTCCCGGTCGAACGGCGCCTCGATCGCGCCGGTGTACACGGCGAGGGCGCCGATCCCGACGACGGCGAGCGCCGCGATGAGCAGCCCGAACACGACTGCCTGGCGCTCGTGCATGCGCCGGCGGCGGACGGCGCGCGCGGTGTCGGGGCGGAGTGTCACGCCAGCAACCTACCGGACCGGCCGCTCATCGCAGCGTCAGCACGCGCGCGTGCAGGATCGCCCGCTGCTGCAGCGCGGCGCGGACGGCGCGGTGCAGGCCGTCCTCCAGGTAGAGGACGCCGTCGAACTCGACCACGTGCGCGAAGAGGTCGCCGAAGAACGTGGAGTCCTCGGCGAGGAGCGCGTCGAGGTCGAGCGTGCGCTTGGTGGTGACGAGCTCGTCGAGGCGCACCTGACGCGGGGGCACCTCCGCCCAGTCGCGGGCGGTGACCCGGCCGTGGTCCGGGTAGGGGCGCCCGTCGCCGACGGCCTTGAAGATCATGCGGGACATCCTAGGTGCCCGACGGCGGCCGCCGCCCCCGATGGCGGGGCGCCGGTCACGCACTCGTCACGAACTCCCCACGGGAACCGACGGGCTCGTCCGCGACCGCCCGGACCGGCGGCCGGGCGTCAGGAGATCGTTAGCGTCGCGCCCCCACCCGTATGGGTCCCGTGAGGACGGGCTCCGCCGCGCCGGAGCGGGTGTTCGATCGTCGTCGGCGCCCCGTCCGGTGGGTGCCCGGCCGCCCGACAGGGGGCCGTCGGTCTCGACCTGGGGACGTCTCGTGCTCGACATCGTCTACGTGCTCGGCGTGATCGCCGTGTTCGTGCTGGTCGCCGGAATCGGGAAGGCGGTGGAGAAGCTGTGATCGTGCTCGAGCTCCTCGCCGTGGCTCTCGGTGCGGCGGCGACCGTGTATCTCGTGGTGGCGCTCGTGAGACCGGAGCGCTTCTGATGACCTGGATCTTCGCGCTCCTCGCGCTCGGGACCGTCGCCCTGGTCCTCGCGGCGCTCTACCGCCCGCTGGGCGACCACATGGCGCGGGTCTACTCCTCGCCGAAGGACTGGCGGGTGGAGCGGGGCCTGTACCGCGTCCTGGGCGTCGACCCCCGCTCCGAGCAGACGTGGCCCGCCTACCTGCGCAGCATCCTCGCGTTCTCGGCCGTGGGCCTCGTGCTGCTCTACCTGCTCCAGCGCACGCAGCAGTGGCTCCCGTACTCGCTCGGGCTGCCCGCGCCGTCGGAGCACCTCGCCTTCAACACGGCCGCGTCGTTCGTGGGCAACACGAACTGGCAGTCGTACTCGCCCGAGCAGACGCTCGGCTACACCGTGCAGCTCGCCGGGCTCGCGGTGCAGAACTTCGTGTCCGCGGCGGTGGGCATGGCGGTCGCCGTCGCGCTCGTGCGGGGCTTCGCGTACCGCCGGGTCGGCACGATCGGCAACTTCTGGGTGGACCTGGTGCGCGGGTGCCTGCGCATCCTGCTCCCGATCTCCCTCGTCGGCGCGGTCGTGCTGCTCGTCGGCGGGGTCGTGCAGAACTTCGACGGCTTCACGCAGGTCACGACCCTCGCGGGCGGCACCCAGAGCGTGCCGGGCGGGCCGGTGGCCTCGCAGGAGGTCATCAAGCTGCTCGGCACGAACGGCGGCGGGTTCTTCAACGTGAACTCGGCGCACCCGTTCGAGAACCCGTCGGCGTGGACGAACGTCGTCGAGGTCCTGCTCATGCTCGTCATCCCGTTCTCCCTGCCGCGCACGTTCGGCCGCATGGTCGGCGACGACCGCCAGGGCTACGCGATCCTCGCGACGATGGGCGTGCTCTTCGTGGCGTCGTTCGTCGCGCTCACCGCGCTGGAGTCTGCCGGGAACGGCACCGCGCCGCAGCTCGCCGGGGGTGCGATGGAGGGCAAGGAGGCGCGGTTCGGGATCATCGGCTCGACCCTCTTCGCCACGACGAGCACCACGACGTCGACCGGCGCGGTCAACTCGATGCACGACTCCTACACGGCGCTGGGCGGGATGCTCCCGCTGCTCAACATGATGCTCGGCGAGGTCGCCCCGGGCGGCGTCGGCTCCGGGCTGTACGGGATGCTCGTGCTCGCCGTCATCGCGGTCTTCATCGCGGGCCTGCTGGTCGGTCGCACGCCGGAGTACCTGGGCAAGAAGATCGGGCCGCGCGAGATCAAGCTCGCGAGCCTCTACATCCTCGTGACGCCGACGCTCGTGCTCGTCGGCACGGCCCTGAGCTTCGCGATCCCGCCCGTGCGCGAGAGCGTCGAGACGGTGTCGATCTGGAACCCCGGCGTGCACGGCACGACCGAGGTGCTGTACGCGTTCACGTCCGCGGCCAACAACAACGGGTCGGCGTTCGCGGGTCTCACCGCGAACACCCCGTGGCTCAACACCGCGCTCGGCGTCGCGATCCTGCTCGGCCGGTTCGTGCCGATCGCCCTCGTCCTCGCGCTCGCGGGCTCGCTCGCGCAGCAGGACAAGGTGCCCGCGACCGTCGGCACTCTGCCGACCCACCGCCCCCAGTTCGTGGGGCTCCTGATCGGCGTGGTGGTCCTCCTCACCGCGCTCACGTACTTCCCCGTTCTCGCGCTGGGTCCCCTGGCTGAAGGGCTGCTGTAACCCATGTCCACGCTCACCCACCCGTCCCCGCGCGCCGTGCACCAGCCGGCCGCGACCACCGGCGGCCTCTTCACCTGGTCGCAGGTGCGCCAGGCGCTGCCCGGCGCGTTCCGCAAGCTCGACCCGCGCCAGATGTGGCGCAACCCCGTGATGTTCCTCGTCTGGGTCGGGGCCGCGCTCACCACCGTCATCGCGGTCGTCGAGCCCTTCCTCGGCGGCCCGGAGGAGTCGGGCGGCACGCCCGTCCCCGGGTCCTTCACCGCGGTCATCGCCGTGTTCCTCTGGCTCACGGTCCTCTTCGCCAACCTCGCGGAGTCGGTCGCCGAGGGCCGCGGCAAGGCCCAGGCCGACTCGTTGCGCCGGACCCGCACCGCGACCGTCGCGCACCGGGTCGCCGCGTACGACGAGACGGACGACCCCGCCGCCCTGCGCGCCCGCGCGGTCGAGGTGTCCTCGGCCGACCTGCGGCTGGGGGACGTCGTCGTCGTCGAGGCGGGGGAGCTGGTCCCCGGCGACGGCGAGATCGTCTGGGGCATCGCGTCGGTCGACGAGTCCGCGATCACCGGAGAGTCCGCGCCGGTGATCCGCGAGTCGGGCGGCGACCGGTCCGCCGTCACCGGCGGCACCCGCGTCCTGTCGGACCGCATCGTCGTGCGCGTCACCTCGATGCCGGGCGAGACGTTCGTCGACCGGATGATCGCGCTCGTCGAGGGCGCGAGCCGGCAGCGTACGCCGAACGAGATCGCGCTGAGCATCCTCCTGGCGTCGCTGTCGATCGTGTTCGTCGTGGTCGCCCTCACGCTCAACCCCGTCGCGTCGTACGCGGCGAGCCCCGTGAGCGTCGCCGTCCTCGTCGCGCTCCTGGTCTGCCTCATCCCGACGACGATCGGCGCGCTGCTCTCGGCGATCGGCATCGCGGGGATGGACCGCCTCGTGCAGCGCAACGTGCTCGCGATGTCCGGCCGCGCGGTCGAGGCGGCGGGCGACGTCACGACCCTCCTGCTCGACAAGACGGGCACCATCACCTACGGCAACCGGCAGGCCGCGCGGTTCGTCGCGCTGCGCGACGTCGACGAGCGCGAGCTCGTCCGCGCCGCCGCGCTGTCGTCCCTCGCCGACCCGACGCCGGAGGGCACGTCGATCGTCGAGCTCGCGCGCCGCGGGGGCCTCGACGTCGGGCCGACCGCGCCGGGCGAGATCGTGCCGTTCACGGCGCAGACCCGGATGTCGGGGCTCGACGAGCCGGACGGGACCCAGATCCGCAAGGGCGCCGGCTCCGCCGTGACGGCGTGGGTCGAGCAGGGCGGCGAGCGGGCGGCGTCGAGCGTGCTCGCGGAGCTCGACGACGTCGTGGAGGAGGTCGCGCAGTCGGGCGGCACGCCGCTCGTCGTCGCGGTGCGGACGCCGGACGGCGCGAGCCGCGTGCTCGGCGTCGTCCACCTCAAGGACGTCGTCAAGGAGGGCATCGCGGACCGTTTCGCCGAGCTGCGGTCGATGGGCATCCGCACGGTGATGATCACGGGCGACAACCCGCTCACCGCCGCCGCCATCGCGCAGGAGGCCGGCGTCGACGACTTCCTCGCCGAGGCCACGCCCGAGGACAAGCTCGCGCTCATCCGCGCCGAGCAGGAGGGCGGCAACCTCGTCGCGATGACGGGCGACGGCACGAACGACGCGCCCGCCCTGGCGCAGGCCGACGTGGGCGTCGCGATGAACTCCGGCACGTCGGCCGCGAAGGAGGCCGGCAACATGGTCGACCTCGACTCCGACCCGACGAAGCTCATCGACGTCGTGCGCATCGGCAAGCAGCTCCTCATCACGCGCGGGGCGCTCACCACGTTCTCGATCGCCAACGACGTCGCGAAGTACTTCGCGATCATCCCCGCGATGTTCATGGGCGTGTTCCCCGGCCTCGAGGTGCTCAACGTCATGGGCCTCAGCTCGCCGTCGTCGGCGGTGCTGTCGGCGATCGTCTTCAACGCGATCGTCATCGTGCTGCTCATCCCGCTCGCGCTGCGCGGCGTGCGGTACCGGCCCGCCGACGCCTCGACGATCCTCGGGCGGAACCTGCTCGTCTACGGCGTCGGCGGCCTCGCGGCCCCGTTCGTCGGCATCTGGCTCATCGACCTCGTCGTGCGCCTCCTCCCCGGCTACTGACCCGCACGACGACCAGGAGAACCCCATGAACACCACGGCACGCAGCACCGGGCGGGTCGTCTGGGTCGCGACCCGGGCGATGCTCGTCCTCACCCTCCTCCTCGGCGTCGGGTACACGCTCGTCGTCACCGGCGTCGGGCAGCTCGTCCTTCCGGCGCGCGCCGACGGATCGCTGGTGCACGACGGCGCGGGCCGGGTCGTCGGGTCGGCCCTGCTCGGCCAGGCGTTCACCGACGCCGACGGCGACCCGCTGCCCGAGTACTTCCAGCCCCGGCCGTCGGCCGCGGGCGACGGGTACGACGCCGCGGCGTCGTCTGGCTCGAACCTCGGCCCCGAGAACGCCGACCTCGTCGCCGCGATCACGGAGCGGCGCGCCCAGGTCGCGGAGCTCGAGAGCATCGACCCGGCCGACGTCCCCGTGGACGCGCTCACGGCCTCGGGCTCCGGGCTCGACCCTCACATCAGCCCGGCCTACGCCGCCGTCCAGGTCGACCGCGTCGCGGCGGCGCGCGGTCTGACCACCGCGCAGGTCGAGGAGCTCGTCGCGCGGCACACTGGGGGGCGTGCGCTGGGGTACCTCGGCGAGCCGACGGTGAACGTGCTCGAGCTCAACGTCGCCCTGGACCGGATCGGAGGCTGAGCATGGCGCGCGGACGGCTGCGGGTCCTCCTCGGCGCGGCGCCCGGCGTCGGGAAGACCTACGCCATGCTCGAGGAGGGCCGCCGTCTGCGCGACGAGGGCCGGGACGTCGTGGTCGCGGTCGTGGAGACCCACGGCCGCGCCGCGACGGCGGCCATGGCGGAGGGCCTCGAGGTGGTGCCGCGCGTCCGCGTGACCCACCGGGGCGTCGAGCTCACGGACCTCGACCTGGACGCCGTCCTCGCGCGGCGCCCGGACGTCGCGCTCGTCGACGAGCTCGCGCACACGAACGCGCCGGGCCTCGCCCACGAGAAGCGCTGGCAGGACGTCGACCGGCTGCTCGACGCCGGGATCGACGTCATCTCGACCGTCAACATCCAGCACATCGAGTCGCTCAACGACGTGGTCGAGAAGATCACGGGCGCCGTGCAGCGCGAGACGATCCCCGACGCCGTCCTGCGCGGCGCCGACCAGATCGAGGTCGTCGACCTCGCGCCCCAGGCGCTGCGCGACCGTCTGGCGGGCGGGTACGTGTACCCGGCCGAGCGCGTCGACGCGGCGCTGTCGAACTACTTCCGCCTCGGCAACCTCACCGCGCTGCGCGAGCTCGCGCTGCTCTGGCTCGCCGACGAGGTGGACGCGGCGCTCCAGCTCTACCGGACCGAGCACGGGATCGACAGCACGTGGGAGGCGCGCGAGCGCGTCGTCGTGACGCTCACGGGCGGCCCCGAGGGGGAGACGCTCGTGCGGCGCGGCGCCCGGATCGCCGCGCGGTCTGCGGGCGGCCAGCTCCTCGCGGTGCACGTCACGACGCAGGACGGCCTGCGCGACGCCGCCCCCGGCGCGCTCGCGCACCAGCGCGCGCTCGTCGAGCAGCTCGGCGGGACGTACCACCAGGTCGTGGGCGACGACGTCCCCACCGCGCTCGTCGAGTTCGCCAAGGGCGTCAACGCCACGCAGCTCGTCATCGGGGTATCGCGCCGGGGCAGGCTCGCGTCGGCCCTCAGCGGCCCCGGCATCGGCGCGACGGTCACGCGCGAGGCGGGCAACATCGACGTCCACATCGTCAACCACGCCGCCGCCGGGGGAGGGGCACGCCTGCCCCGCTCGGGCGGCGCGCTCACCCTGCGGCGTCGCGTCGCGGGGTTCGTCCTCGCGCTCGTCGGCGGACCGCTGCTCACCTGGCTCCTCGTCACGGCGCGCGACGAGGACACGCTCGTGACCGACGTCCTGGCGTACCAGCTGCTCGTCGTCGTCGTCGCGCTCGTCGGGGGCGTCTGGCCCGCGGTCTACGCCGCGGTCCTGTCGGGCGTCACGCTCGACTACTTCTTCGTCGAGCCCCTGCACACGATCACCGTGGGCGAGCGGTTCCACCTCGTGGCCCTCGTCCTGTACGTCGTCATCGCCGTGCTCGTGAGCGTCGTCGTCGACCGCGCGGCGCGCACGACGCGCGCGGCCCGGCGGGCGGCCTCGGAGTCCGAGGTGCTCGCCACGGTCGCGGGCAGCGTCCTGCGCGGGCAGGACGCCGTGCAGGCCCTCGTGAGCCGGGCGCGCGAGGCGTTCGGCATGGTGGGGGCGCGGCTCGTCGTCTCCGGGACGGAGCTCGCGGCCGACGGCGACCCGGGGCCGGGCGCGCCCAGCACGACGGTGCGCGTGGACGACCGGGCGGACCTCGAGCTGTTCGGGCCGGACCTCGCCGCGTCCGAGCGGCGCCTGCTCAACGTCATCGCGGTCCAGCTCGAGGCCGCGCTCGAGCACAGCGACCTCGCCGAGGTCGCGAGCGAGATGGACCAGCTCGCCGAGTCCGACCGCGTGCGCAGCGCGCTGCTCTCGGCGCTGAGCCACGACCTGCGCCGCCCGCTGAGCGCCGCGACCGCCGCCGTGAGCGGCCTGCGCTCGACGCGCGGCGCGCTCAGCCCCGCCGACCGGGACGAGCTGCTCGCGACCGCCGACGAGAGCCTCGGCGCGCTCGGCACGCTCATCACCGACCTGCTCGACGTGAGCCGGCTGGAGGCGGGCGTCCTCGGGGTGTCGCGCACCGAGGTCGAGCCGGCCGACGTCGTGCTGCCGGCGCTCGACGAGCTCGGTCTCGGGCCCGCCCAGGTGGAGCTCGACCTCGAGCTCGACGTCCCCGCGGTCGTCGCCGACCCGGTGCTGCTCCAGCGCGTGCTGGTCAACCTGCTCGCCAACGCGACGCGGCACTCGCCGCCGGACGAGCGCGTGCGGATCTCGACGAGCGCGTTCGGGGGGTCGGTCGAGATCCGCGTCGTCGACCACGGCCCGGGCATCCCGCCCGAGCGGCGCGAGGACGTGTTCGTGCCGTTCCAGCGCCTCGGCGACACCGACAACACGACCGGCCTCGGGCTCGGCCTCGCGCTGTCGAAGGGGTTCGTCGAGGGCATGGGCGGCACGCTCACCCCCGAGGACACCCCCGGCGGAGGGCTCACCATGGTCGTGGCCCTGCCCGCCGCGGGCCCGACGCCCCACCCCGACGCACCGGAGACCAGCGCGCCATGAAGATCCTCATCGCCGACGACGACCCGCAGATCCTGCGCGCCCTGCGCATCACCCTCACCGCGCAGGGCTACGAGATCATCACGGCGACCTCGGGCTCGCAGGCGATCGCGCGCGCGATCGACCACCGGCCCGACGTCCTCATGCTCGACCTCGGCATGCCCGAGCTCGACGGCCTCGACGTGATCCACGCCGTCCGGGGCTGGTCGGACGCCCCGATCCTCGTGGTGTCCGGGCGCACGGGCGCCGCCGACAAGGTCGAGGCCCTCGACGCGGGCGCCGACGACTACGTCACGAAGCCGTTCTCCATCGAGGAGCTGCTCGCCCGCATCCGCGCGCTCACGCGCCGCGTCGCGCACGAGGACTCCGCGCCGGTCGTCGTGCTGGGCGACGTGACGGTCGACCTGTCGGCCCACAGCGTCGTGCGCGTGCGCGACGGCCAGACCGAGCAGGTGCGGCTCACCCCGACGGAGTGGCAGGTGCTGGAGCGGCTCGTCCGCAACCCGGGCAAGCTCGTCACGCGGCAGACGCTGCTCACGGAGATCTGGGGCTCCCAGCACGTGAGCGACACGGGCTACCTGCGCCTGTACGTCGCGCAGCTCCGCAAGAAGCTCGAGCCGGAGCCGGCGGCCCCGCGCTACCTGCTCACCGAGGCGGGCATGGGCTACCGCTTCGAGCCGGACCCGGGCTCCCCGACCGCGGCGTCCTGACGACGGCCGGCGAGCAGCCTCCCCGCGGGCGGACGGCCCCGCCCGTCGGGAGGCCGTGAGGATCCGGGCGCGGGCCGTGTGCGTTCCGTCAGGCCCGGTCTCCGCCCCCGCCGCGCGCGGTAGACCGGAGCCATGACCCTCGTGCACACCGCGTTCGCCGCCCGGCTCGCCGCGCTGCGCGGCGCTCCCTCGTCGGCCTGGCCGGGCGGCACCGTCCTCGCCCCGCACGACGTGCTCGTCGACGGGACGAGCCTCGCCGCCTGCGCCCGGCTGCGCGCGACCCCGACCGTCCACGTGCCCGCGAGCGCCGACCCGGGCCGCGTCGGGCGGCTGTGGGAGGCGTCGCCGCGGTGCGTCGTGCTCGCCGGGGTGGAGGACGTCGTCCCGCGCCTCGGGGGCCACCACCGGCAGGTGTGGCTCGACGCCGACCTCGACGCGTGCGGCGCGGTGGTCGAGGAGGCCCGGCTCGTCGGCCGCGTCTCGGCGGCGTCCCTGCGCCGCTTCACCGTGCACCCCGCCCCCGGTCGCGCCGGGGGCGTCGCGCGATTCCCCGAGGACCTGCGGCGTGGTGACGTCGTCGCGGTCCCGTGCCCCGGCGTCGTCCACGAGCGCGAGCTCCGGCGCTGAGCGGGAGCCGCGGGCCGTGAGGGGACCGCTACGGCGTCACGGGGCCCGCGGCGTCGTCGACGAGGCGCGCGAGCTCGCGCGCGACCGCACCCGGCAGGGCCGGAGGGAAGAGCAGCGCGCGCTGCCGCTCGCCCGCCCGCCAGCCGTCGCACGCGAGCGCCGCGAGCACGAGGGACGACGGCGCGCCCTCCTCCCGCCACGCGCGCAGCACGTCCGCGTGGACCGTGTGCTGGCCCTCGGGCACGTCGTCGCGCGCGACCCCGCCGAGGGCGTAGAGGCGCAGGAGCGCCGCCGCCTTGCGCGAGTCGTCGAGCGCCGCGACCGACGCCGCGACCGCGGCGCGCGACGGGTCGAGCCGCAGCGGCGAGAGGTCGTCGAACCCGGACTGCACGACCTCGATCGCGACGTCGTCGACCAGCGTCTCCGCGTCCCCGAACATCGACCGGAGGGTCGACTCACTGCGGTCGCACCGCCGCGCGACCGCGGCGAAGGTGACGTTCTCGACCCCCTCCTCGAGCGCGACCCGCAGCACCGCGTCCACGAGCGGGCGCTCGTCGTCGCGGAACGGGTCCTCGTCGAGCTCGACGTCGCGGAACACGACGGCGCGCGCGGGCGGCCGGACGTCGGCGTACCGGGAGAGGTCGTCGACCAGCTCGTCCCACTCCGTCTCGGTGAACCGGTACGCGTCCTGGTACAGGCCCAGCCACGTGCCCTCGAGCGCGAGGGCCGCGACCCACGTGCGCGGCTCGCGGGCTCCCGCGCCCTCGGTCGGCTCCCGCGCGGGGATCGCGTCGACCCACTCGTGCAGGGTGGCCCTGGCCGAGCGCGTCGCGTCGCTCCGGTCGGGCGTGGACATGACCGTCACCTCCGTGGTCGGAAAAGGTGGATCGAGCCTAGCCGGAGCCCACGACGGCCACGCGTCAGGGGCGCGGGACGTCGCGGCGGCGGAAGCCCGCGAGGCCCAGCGCGACGAGCACGACGGCGAGGAGCGTGAGCCACACGAAGGGCCACGGCTCGGCGTCGGCCCCGGGGAGCTGGGGCACGTGCCAGAAGGGCGAGAGCCCGCTCGCCCACGACGGCAGGTCGAGCAGGGCGCCGAACATCGTCACGACGAACGAGTAGGCGAGGAGCGCCCACGCGAGCGCCGCGAAGCCCGGGCGCGACCCGAACGCCGCCACCGCGACCCCCGCGACGACCGCGACCGCGGGCAGGTACGCGAACGACGCGGCGAGGTGGTCACCGAGGCCGAACGCGTCCTCCCCGACGCTCAGGGCGCCGAGCCACAGCCCGACGGCGCTCACGGCCAGCAGCACGCACGTCCCGACCAGCGTCACGACGAGCTGGCCCGCGAGCCACCGCACGCGCCCGACACCCGTCGCGAGCACCGGCTCGAGCCGCCCCGCGGTCTCCTCGCCCCGCGCACGCTGGGCCGAGGCGACGGCGAACCCGCCCGCGCCGAGCCCGAGGAAGAGCGCCATGACGGCGACGAAGCCGGCCACGAGGTCGGACGCGTCGCCGATCATCTGGGCGACCTCGGGGTTGGCCGCGACCATGTCGCCCACCGAGTCGACGAACGTCCCGCACGCGAGCGCCGTGACGCCGATCCCGATCGCCCACGCGAGCACGGACGCGCGCTGCTGACGCCACGCGAGGGCGAGCGGGCTCGCGAGCCAGCGGGCGGCGTCGGGCCGGCCCGCGCGGGGCGGCACGAGCCCGGCGCCGAGGTCGCGCCGGGCGGCGAGCGCCGCGCCCAGGGCGAGGAGCAGCACCACGAGCGCGACGGACAGGCCGAGGGGCCACCAGCGCAGGTCGACGAACGCCCGGATCTGCTGCGCCCACCCGATGGGGGAGAGCCACGAGACCCAGCTCCCGTGCTCCTCCTGCACGTCGCCGACGGCGCGGAGCAGGAACGCGACGCCGAGCACGGCGAGCGCGAGCCCGCTCGCGCCGCGCGCGTGCTCGGTGACCTGGCTCGTCACGACGGCGACGGCGGCGAACACGAGGCCCGTGACCCCGACGGCGGCGCCGAGCGCGAGGGAGTCCACGGCGTCGAGCCCGGTCGCGACGAGCACGACGCCGGTCGCGAGCGCGATGGCCGCGTTCGCGACGACCGCCGCCACGAACGCCGCGGTCGCGGGCGCGTGCCGCCCCACGACGCCCGCCCGGACGAGCTCGGCCCGGCCGGTCTCCTCCTCGGCGCGCGTGTGCCGCACGACGAGGAAGATGCTCATGATCGCGACCGCGACCATGACGGTGAGCGCCATCTCGTTGGCGATCATCGCGCCGAGCGTGTAGTCCTCGATGCCGTACTGCGGCCCGGACAGCATGATCCCGGCCGGGCTCGAGACGAGCGCCGCGCGCGCCTGGCGGTCGGCCGCCGTCGGGTAGAGCGTGTCGAGGGCGACCGCCGCGTACCCGAAGAGGAGCGCGACGGACGCCGTCCACACGGGGATGCGGACGCGGTCGCGGCGCAGGACGAAGCGCAGCAGGGTGAGCCAGCCCGTCGCCGCGCGGCCGGGACCCGGGGGCTCGGGAGCGACGGCGGCGCCTCGTCCGCGGGGCGGGGCCGCGGTGGGGGCGCTCACAGCGCACCGGCCCCGTCGAGCTGGGCGAGCTCGTCGCCGTAGTGGCGCAGGAACAGCTCCTCGAGCGACGGCGGGGTGACCGTGACGGACCGCAGCCCCAGTTCGGTGAGCGCGCGCAGCACGGGCTCCACGTGGTCGTTGTCGACGTCGAAACGCGCCCGCGTCCCGTCGGCGCCGGGCTCGACGAGGAGGTCGTGCACGCCGTCGAGCGCGTCGAGGGCGGCGGGGTCGCGGTCGGTCACCGCGGTGACCGACGACCGCGTGAGGTGCCGCAGCTCGGCGAGCGTGCCGGACTGGACGGTGCGGCCGGCCCGGATGATCGTCACGGTGTCGCACAGCTTCTCGACCTCCGCGAGGATGTGGCTCGAGAGCAGCACCGACCGGCCCTCCGCCGTGACCTCGCGCACGCACTGCGTGAACACCGACTCCATGAGGGGGTCGAGGCCCGACGTCGGCTCGTCGAGCACGAGCAGCTCGACGTCGGACGCGAACGCCGCGACGAGCGCGACCTTCTGCCGGTTCCCCTTGGAGTAGGTGCGCGCCTTCTTCGACGGGTCGAGCTCGAACCGTTCGAGCAGGAGCGCCTTGCGGCGCGGGTCGACGCGCCCGCGCAGCCGGGTGAGCAGGTCGATCGCCTCGCCGCCGGTGAGGTTCGGCCACAGGCTCACGTCGCCCGGCACGTACGCGAGGCGGCGGTGCAGGTCGACGGCGTCGCGCCACGGGTCCCCGCCGAGCAGCCGGGTGGTCCCCGAGTCGGCGCGCAGCAGCCCGAGCAGCACCCGGATCGTGGTCGACTTGCCGGCGCCGTTGGGCCCGAGGAACCCGGCGACCTCGCCCGTGCGGACGGTCAGGTCGAGGCCGTCGAGCGCCTGCACGTGGCCGAACGCCTTGCGCAGGTCGTGCACCTCGACGGCGGGGGTCGTGCTCGTCATCGCGTCTCCTCCTGGTGGGTGGTGTGCCGGACGTACGCGTCGAGCAGCGTCGGCTCGACGAAGAGCCCCTCGGTGAAGACCTCGAGCGCGGGCAGCATCACGCGCTCGACGTACTCGCGGAGGTCGGTCTCGGGGTCGCGCGGCTCGGTCCGCTCGCGCAGCGCGCCGTCGACGAGGAGCGAGCCGAGGGAGAGCGAGACGAGGTACCGCGCGCGGGCGGGCTCGTCGCGGCTCGGGCGGATCACCCCGGCGGCGACGCCGTCCTCCATGTACTCGAGCGTGACCTGCGTGAGGTGCTCGACGAACGACCGCGCGAGGTCGCCGCCCGCCTGGAGGCTGCGCAGCGTGTACTCGAACACGGGCGCGTAGTCCTCGATCCCGGCGAGCTGCGTGAACAGCGCCATGGGCCCGGCCGCCGGGTCCTGCGGCGAGATCGCGTCGGTCTTCGCGGCGCGGACGGCGTCGAACACGTACGCGTCGCAGGCCCGGCGCAGCCCGTCCTTGGAGCCGAAGTGGTGCACGACGAGCGCCGCGCTCACGCCCGCGTCCGCCGCGACCGTGCGCAGCGGCGCGCCGAACCCGTCACGCGCGAACCGCGAGATCGCGGCGTCCCGGATGCGGGCGCGGGTCGTGAGGTCGTCGGTGCCCGACGGCGCGGGCGTGGCCCGACCGGTCCGCGGAGGCTGCTCTGAACGCATGTTCAATAGACTAAACATGCGTTCAACGCCTGTCCAGGGGTCCAGGGGGCTCCCAGGGTGGGTGGATGTGGCGAAGATCCGGGACTCCGGGGCTCTCCACCCCTGCCGTTCCGGGCCGGACACCCGTAGGCTGGGGGGAGCCGTCGGCGGCACCGCCGGCGCCACGTCCCGGCGCGTCGGACCGTCGGGACGTCGAGAGGCCCGTCGCACCTGTGCGACGGGCCTTTTCGGTGTGCGCCCGCACCCCGACGACGAAGGGCCCGCCGCGAGTGCGGCGGGCCCTTCGGTCTGCGGAGGATGGGGGATTCGAACCCCCGAGGGCTGTTAACCCAACACGCTTTCCAAGCGTGCGCCATAGGCCACTAGGCGAATCCTCCTGGCGACGGTCGGCGACGCACGGATGCGCACCGACAGCAGCGCAACGAGGATACCGGACGGCGGCGCCCCGGCCGAATCGCCTCCGGAGAGCCTGCGATCAGGCGCGCGGCGGGGCGCGCGGTGGAGCGGGTTTCGAGCGCGGCACCGACCTGGGCTAGGGTGGGTGCAGACCCCTCGTGCGGCATCATCTCGCCGAACTCCCCCAGGGCCGGAAGGCAGCAAGGGTAGGTGAGCTCTGGTGGGTGTGCGAGGGGTCCTCTGCGTCCCCGGACCGCACACCCCACCGTCCAAGTGTCGCCCGCCACCTCGCGGCATTCGCCGCTTTTCGCCCGGTTGAGGCGCCTCCGTTCCCGGCATGCGATCACTTTCCGGTCCACATCGTGGACTTTCGCGGTCGGAGATTGGCGTGCGGGCCGCCGTCGTGCCCATGATGTCGGCATGACCCGTCAGCACGTCGTGACCACGACCCCGCGCGCAGCAGCCTGCGCCGGCTCGTCGTGCTGTCGCCGCGTGCGCACCGGGCGAATGTGCGGCTGCTGACGCCGTCGTGACCCGCAGGGAGACCTGCGCCGCACCCGCCGCGTCGTCCTCGACGACGACCGGCCCCCGCTCGCCGCGTGGCTGATGGCCCGCCGGAAGCACCCCGAACCCCACCGCCTCGCAGGGACCCCCTGCACTCCCGGCCGTGCCGGTCGCCACCCGTGACCGCGCCGCCGTCATCGGAAGGAACCCCCATGTCGTTCTCCACCACCCGCAAGCGCCTGACCTGGACCGCGATCGCCGCGACGGCCGCCCTGACCCTCACCGCGTGCGGTGGCGGCGACTCCTCGGGCGGCGCCTCCGGCGAGAGCGGCGACGGGGGTCCGATCCGCGTCGGCGTCGTCGGCGCGTCCGACGACAAGTGGGCCGTCTTCCAGGAGCAGGCCGAGGCCGAGGGCATCGACGTCGAGCTCGTCGACCTCCAGGACTACACGCAGGCCAACCCCGCGCTGTCCCAGGGCGAGCTCGACGTGAACCAGTTCCAGCACCTGCAGTTCCTCGCGGGCTACAACGTGGACGCGAACGACGACCTGCAGCCCATCGGCGCGACCGCCGTCTACCCGCTGGGCCTGTACTCGACGAAGCACACGTCGCTCGAGCAGATCCCCGACGGCGGCCAGGTCGCCGTGCCCAACGACCCGACGAACCTCGCCCGCGCGCTCCTCGTGCTGCAGGAGGCCGGCCTCGTCGAGCTCAAGGACGGCGGGAGCTCCATCTCCACCGAGGCCGACGTGCTGCCCAGCTCGAAGGTGACCGTCACGCCCGTCGACGCCGCGCAGACCCCGATCCAGCTCCAGTCGGTCGACGCGTCGATCATCAACAACGACTTCGTCGAGGACGCGGGCCTCTCGCCCGACGAGGCCCTGTTCCAGGACGACCCCGACTCCGACGCCGCGAAGCCCTACATCAACGTGTGGGTCGCGCGCGCCGAGGACAAGGACGACGAGACGCTGCTCAAGCTCGCCGAGCTCTCGCACTCGCCGGAGGTCGTCGAGGCCGAGAAGAAGGCGTCGGGCGGCACCGCCGTCATCAAGGAGAACTCCCCGGCGGAGCTCCAGGAGATCCTCGCGGGCATCGAGGCCGACATCCGCGGCTGACCCCGGCACGTCCCGGGCGACGGGAGGGCGGGCGCGCAGGACGCGCCCGCCCTCGCGCGCCGTCGTGCCGGGGAGAGACGATGGCAGGCGGACGGCTCGCCCGACGGCGGGCCCCGACCGCGCCAGGCGGCCCGGCCCTGCGGCCCGGCCTCCGACGAGAGGATTCCGACGTGACCGACGTCCCCCGCGACCCGGGTGGTGACGAGCAGCCCGCGATCGAGCTGCGCCACGTGAGCAAGACCTTCGGCGAGGGCGACGGGGCCGTGCACGCGGTCGACGACGTCTCGCTGTCCATCCGCCGCGGCGAGATCTTCGGCGTCATCGGCTACTCCGGCGCCGGGAAGTCGACGCTCGTGCGGCTCGTCAACGCGCTGGAGACGGTGACGAGCGGCGAGGTCGTCGTCGACGGGCAGGTCATCACGGGCCTGTCCGAGCGCCGCGTGCGCGAGGTGCGCTCGCGCATCGGGATGGTGTTCCAGCAGTTCAACCTGCTGTCGTCGCGCACCGTCGCGGGGAACGTGGCCTACCCGCTCAAGGTGGCGGGCTGGTCGCGCGAGAAGCGCGCGGCCCGCGTCGCCGAGCTCCTCGCGTTCGTCGGCCTCGCGGACAAGGCGAAGGCGTACCCGCGCCAGCTCTCGGGCGGGCAGAAGCAGCGCGTCGGGATCGCCCGCGCGCTCGCGGCGCAGCCCACGATCCTCCTCGCCGACGAGGCGACCTCCGCGCTCGACCCCGAGACGACGCGCGAGGTCCTCGCGCTCCTGCGGCGCGTCAACGCCGAGCTCGGCATCACCATCGTCGTCATCACGCACGAGATGGAGGTCGTGCGCTCGACGTGCCACCGCGTCGCCGTGATGGAGCACGGGCGGGTCGTCGAGACGGGCGACGTGTACGACGTCTTCTCCGCGCCCCGCGCCGACGCCGCGCAGCGGTTCGTCGGCACCGCGCTGCACGACCGGCCGTCGCGCGAGACGCTCGCCCGCCTGCGCGAGCGCCACCCGGGCCGCCTCGTGACGGTCGGCGTGCGCGAGGGCGCGAGCACCGGGACGGACCTGTTCCGCCTGCTGCGCGAGCACGACGTCGACGGGTCCGTCGTCTACGGCGGCATCTCCGAGGTGGGGGAGCGGCCGTTCGGGTCGCTCACCGTCGAGCTCGACGCGCCCGAGGACCGCATCGCGCCGTTCCTCCTCGCGCTGGGCGAGCGCGCCGACGTCGTCGACCTCGGGACGGCGGAGCACCCGCTCGACGACCCGCGCGTCGCGCGCCTCGCCGCGGCTCCGGCCGACGAGGACGCCCCCGACCCGACCGACGACGACCCGGGCGACCCGTACGGTCTCGCCCGCGACACCCTCTTCCGCCACGGCAACCTCGGAGGCCGCTGATGAACCGCGACTGGTCCCAGCTGTGGCCGATACTCGTCGAGTCGTTCGGCCAGACGCTCCAGATGGTGTCGGTCGCCCTGCTCACGGGCGGCGTCGCGGGCCTCGCGCTCGGCATCGCGCTCTACGTGACGCGGCGCGGCAACCTGCTCGCCAACCGCTGGGTGTTCGGCGTGCTCAACGTGCTCGTCAACATCGTGCGGCCGATCCCGTTCATCATCTTCGTCACGCTGCTCGGACCGGTGACGCTCCAGGTGGTCGGCACGACGCTCGGCACCGAGGCGTTCATCTTCCCGCTGTCGGTGATGACGGCGTTCGGCACGAGCCGCATCGTCGAGCAGAACCTCGTGGGCATCGACCCGGGCGTGATCGAGGCGGCGCGCGCCATGGGCGCGTCGTCGTGGCGCATCATCACGACGGTGCTCGTGCCCGAGGCGCTCGCGCCGCTCATCCTCGGCTACACGTTCCTCTTCATCGCGGTGCTCGACATGTCGGCGATCGCCGGGATCATCGGCGGCGGCGGGTTGGGCAACTTCGCGATCGTCTACGGCTACCAGCGCTACAACTGGGGCGTCGTGGTCGTGACGGTGCTCGTCATCATCGCGATCGTGCAGGTCGCGCAGCTGCTGGGCAACTGGCTCGCGCGCAAGGCGCTGCACCGCTGACGTGGCCGGGCCGGGACCGGCGGGACCGACGGCGGAGCGACCTCGTGCGTGTGGGTCGCGACGTCTAGAGTGACCGGGGTGAGCACCGCCCTGTACCGCCGCTACCGGCCCGAGACCTTCGCCGAGGTGATCGGTCAGGACCACGTGACCGCACCGCTCATGCAGGCGTTGCGCAGCGGTCGGGTGAACCACGCCTACCTGTTCTCCGGGCCCCGAGGGTGCGGCAAGACGACGAGCGCGCGCATCCTCGCGCGCACGCTCAACTGCGAGCGGAACACCCCCGAGAGCCCGCTCGACACGCCGTGCGGGCAGTGCCCGTCGTGCGTCGAGCTCGCGCGCGGCGGCCCGGGCAGCCTCGACGTGGTCGAGATCGACGCGGCGTCGCACAACGGCGTGGACGACGCGCGCGAGCTGCGCGAGCGCGCGGCGTTCGCTCCCGCGCGCGACCGGTACAAGATCTTCATCCTCGACGAGGCGCACATGGTGACGCCGCAGGGCTTCAACGCCCTGCTCAAGCTCGTCGAGGAGCCGCCGGAGCACGTGAAGTTCGTGTTCGCGACGACGGAGCCGGACAAGGTCATCGGCACCATCCGCTCGCGCACGCACCACTACCCCTTCCGCCTCGTCCCGCCGGACGTGCTCGGCCCCTACCTCGAGGAGCTGTGCGCGGCCGAGGGCGTGTCGATCGGCAGCGGCGTGGTCCCGCTCGTCACGCGCGCGGGCAGCGGCTCGGTCCGTGACTCGCTGTCCGTCATGGACCAGCTCATCGCGGGTGCCGAGGACGGCGCCGTCGAGTACGAGCGCGCGGTCGCGCTCCTCGGCTTCACGCACGCGACCCTGCTCGACGACGTCGTGGACGCGCTCGCCGCGCGCGACGGCGCGAGCATCTTCCGGGTCGTGGACCACGTCATCGCGACGGGGCACGAGCCGCGGCGCTTCGTCGAGGACGTGCTCGAGCGCCTGCGCGACCTCATCGTCATCGCGGTGTCGGGCGACGAGGCGCAGGCCGTCCTGCGCGACCAGCCCGCCGACCAGCTCGAGCGCATGCGCACGCAGGCGCAGCACCTCGGGGTGGCCGAGCTGTCCCGGGCCGCCGACCTCGTCAACGCCGCGCTCACCGAGATGACGGGCGCGACGTCGCCCCGCCTGCACCTCGAGCTCCTCATGGCCCGCCTGCTCCTGCCCGGGGCGGACGACGGCGCGGCCGGGTTCGCGGCGCGCCTCGACCGGCTCGAGCGCGGAGGCCTGGGCAACGTCGTGGTCCCCCCGGCCGCGGGGACGCCCGCCCCGGGCGACGGCGCCACGGCCACCGCGACGGCCCCGGCTGCTGCTCCGGCCGGCGCGCCCTCCTCGGGCCTCACCGGCGCCGCTGCCGTCCGCGCGGCGCTCCGGCCCGCGCGACCGGCTCAGCCCGCCGCGGCACCCGCGAGCGCGCCGACCGTGCAGGAGCCGACGCCGGTCGGGCACGTCGCGGCTCCCGCCGCGCCGGAGCAGGACCGCCCGTCCGGCGACGCCTCCGCGTCTCCTGCCGCCGCATCACCCTCTGCCGCATCACCTGCTGCCGCGTCGCGCGCGGCCGACGGCGCGGGGTCGTCGGCGGTCGACAGCGCCGGGTCGGCCGTCGCGTCGTCCGCTCCCACGGACTCGTCCGCGCCGGGCGAGGAGACCGCGCCCGCCGAGGCGTCCGCCCCCGAGCGGACCGGTCTCGTGTCCGGTGCGGCGAGCGCTCCGCCCCGCACCGCGTCCGGCACGACGCCCGTCTCGGAGTCCGAGGCCTCGGGCGCCCGTGCCCGCGAGACCGCTGCCTCTGCTGCCTCGGCGGATGCTCCCTCCCACGCCCCCGAGGCATCGCACCACGAGGCATCGCACCACGAGGCACCGCACCACGAGGCCTCGCGCCAGGAGACGTCCCGCGAGGAGGCGCCGCGCGAGCAGACCCCGCGGCCGTCGACGCCGCGCGAGGCGGCTCCCCGGCAGGAGGCGGCCGCGTCGTCTGCTCCGGCGGCGGGTGGCGCCAGCCCTGCCCTGACGACGGAGGAGCTGCGGCGGCGCTGGCCGGAGGTCCTCGAGAACCTGCGTGCGAGCCCCGTGACGTGGTCGCTGGTGAGCGCCAACGCGCAGGTCGCGGAGCTCGGCGCCGACGTGCTCTACCTCGCCTTCCCGTCGCCCGGGCTGGCCCGCACGTTCTCGTCGTCTAAGCACACGAGCGCGGTCCAGGACGTCGTCTACCAGACGCTCGGGCTCCAGGTCCGCGTCGAGCCGCGCCTCGACGAGGGCGGCCCGGCGGGCGGCGGCTCGGCGCCGTCGTCCGGCCCGGCGCCGGTGTCGCCCGCGCCGTCCGCCGGCCCCGCGCCGTCGGGCCCTGCGTCGCCCGTCGCCACGTCGTCCGGCCCGGCGGCGAGCGCCCCGACGGCAGCGGCTCCCGCCGCGTCCGGCCCCGCGGGGTCCGCCTCGGCGAGCGCCGGGGCTGCCGCACTCCACGGCTCGGGCGGCGCGCAGCCAGGAGTGCCGGTCGCGACCGTCGCGGCGCCGAGCGCGCCCGGCGCCGCCCGCTCCGCGAGCGCCTCCCGCCCGGCGGACGAGGCCGCGGAGGCGCACGAGACCCCGCGCGCCGCCGTCGCGCTCCAGGAGCGACCGAGCACCGAGATCGCACCTGCCGCGCCGCCGGCCCGCTCGACCGTGGTGGACGCCGCCGACGAGGCGTGGCTCGCCGGGGCGTCTGTCCCGGCGTCCGCACCGGCGCCAGAGCCGCGCGTGGACAGCGCGGACGAGGCGTGGCTCGCGGGGCTGCCCGCGGAGCCGCCCGCCGACCTCGACGACGGCCCCGAGCCGGAGCCCGTGCTCGAACCGGCCCCGCCGACCACCCCGACCCCCACGCAGGCCCCCGCCCGCACTGCGCCGTCCGCCGCCCCCGCGCCGACGGCGCCGGGACGGCCGCCCGCCGCGTCGCCCGCGGCCTCGCCGCAGGGGGCGCCCGCCCGCGCGGCGGCCCCCGCCGCACCGGCGTCCGCAGGCACGTCGGCCGCACCGCTGCGCGGCGTCTCCGCCGCGCGCGCGGCGATCGCGGCGGCCCGCGTCCCGCGGCCCGCCGAGGAACCCGCCCGGCGGGGCGAACCGTCCACGGCCGACCCGATGGACGACCTCCCGTCCGCGGACGACCCCGACATCGTCTCGACGGGCCTCGTCGGGACCGCGCTCGTGGTGAGCCTGCTCGACGGCAAGATCATCGAGGAGATCCACGACCAGGGCTGACTCTCTCGAAACAGCGGGCCGGGTGCCGGACACGTACGAGGTATGAGCCCACCTCCCGTGGCGGACCGTGAGGAACGGTTCCGCGACCTCTACCGAGACACGTACGCCGACGTGCTCCGCTTCGTGCGGCGACGCACCGACGACGACCACGCCGAGGACGTCGTCCACGAGGCGTTCGTCGTCGCGTGGCGGCGGATGCGCGACCTCCCGCCGACCCGGGACGCCCAGCGGGCGTGGCTGTTCGGGGTCGCGCGCGGCTGCCTCCTCAACGACCGGCGGGCGAGCACCCGACGCGGTGCGCTCGGTGTCCGGCTCGCCGCGCAACCCGAGCCGCTCCTCCCGGCCCCTGACGAGCAGACGGCTGCGCGCTCCGACCTCGCGGCGGCATGGCGCCGGCTCACCCCGGACCAGCAGGAGGTGCTCTCGCTGCTCCTCTGGGAGGACCTGCCGTCCGCGGACGCAGGGCGCGTCCTCGGCATCTCCCCGGTCGCCTACCGGCTCCGTCTGCACCGCGCTCGCACGGCGCTCCGTCGGCTGCTCGCCCTCGACGAGGGTGCCGACACGGACGCTGCGGACCACCGGCCCGCCGCCTCCCGTGCCCGATCCCTCGACGTCACCGCCCAGGAGGCGCTCCGATGACTCACGACGACCTGACCGTCCTCCGCGGGCTCGATCCCGCCCCCGCGTCCGACCTCTCCGCCGCCGAGGCCGCGCGTGCGGCCCAGGGCCTCGACCACATCCTCGCGGGCGAGGAGCCCGGCACGACGGGTGCCCGCGCCGTCGGGCACCTCGCCGTGCAGGCCCGGCGCCGCACGGCGCGCCGGGTCGGCGTCCCGGCGGCCGTGGCGGCTGTCGCCGCGGTGGCGTTCGCGGTCCCGTTCGTCGGTCCGGCGCCGCACGCGCTCGCGTCGTGGACGCCCGAACCGGACCCGCTCTCCGCGCAGGACCTCGCCGTACTGGACGCGGCGTGCCGCGCGCGGGTCGGCTCCGAACGGGTGGTGACGGTCGACGACGTCGTGCTCGCGGAGCGTCGCGGCTCATGGGCGGCCGTGATGTACCTGCACGACGACGCACAGGGGCAGACCCTGCAGTCGTCGTGCGTCGGCTACCTGCCCCCGGGCGCCGACGAGGCGGAGGACCTCTCCGCAGCGTCCGCGAGCGGTGGCGGTCTCGTCCCGTCCTCCCGCGGCGTCGCGGAGGGCGCGATGTTCCAGTCGGGCGGCAAGGCCTACCCGTGGAGCCGCGAGCGTCCCGTGCTGTCGATGACGGGCGGGCGCGCCGGTGCCGACGTCGTGGCGCTCACGCTCCGGCTCGCGGACGGGACCGCCGTCGCGACCACGCTCGAGGACGGCCGCTTCGTGGCCTGGTGGCCCGGGCCGATCTTCGACCCGGCGACGGCGGACGGTCCCGGCGGCGAGGGCGGCCCGGAGCCCGCCATCACCTACGAGGCGACGTACGCCGACGGCACGACGCGGACCGTGACGCCCGAGCCGCCGGGATGACCGTGGCCTGAGCGCCGACCCGGCCCGTCCGCGAGAGCGGCGGGCCGGGCTCGGCGTGTGGGCCGCGCCCCGTAGGCTGGGGGTGTGTACGAAGGCGCTGTCCAGGACCTGATCGACGAGCTCGGCCGACTCCCCGGCGTCGGGCCCAAGAGCGCGCAGCGCATCGCGTTCCACCTGCTCGCCGCCGACGCGGTGGACGTGCGCCGGCTCGCCGACGCGCTCACCGAGGTCAAGGCGCGCGTCCGCTTCTGCGAGACGTGCGGCAACGTCGCGGAGTCGGAGCAGTGCCGCATCTGCGCGGACCCGCGCCGCTCGCCCGAGGTGATCTGCGTCGTCGAGGAGCCCAAGGATGTCGTCGCGATCGAGCGCACGCGCGAGTTCCGCGGCCGGTACCACGTGCTCGGCGGCGCCATCAACCCGATCGAGAACGTCGGGCCGGGCGACCTGCGGATCGCGGAGCTCATGAGCCGGCTCGCGGACGGTCAGGTGACCGAGGTGATCCTCGCGACCGACCCGAACGTCGAGGGCGAGGCCACCGCGACCTACCTCGCGCGCATGCTCGGCCCCATGGGCCTGCGCGTGACCCGCCTCGCGTCGGGCCTCCCGGTCGGTGGAGACTTGGAGTACGCGGACGAGGTGACGCTCGGCCGGGCGTTCGAGGGCCGCCGCCTCGTCGGCGGCTGACGGGAGGTGACGAGCATGGGGGAGATCCACAACGACCCCGACCTGCGGGACATCGCCGAGGGCATGGCGGAGCAGGCCCGCGCCTACCTCACCACGACGACGCAGGTCGCGTCCGGCGCGGCCCCCGGCGCGGTGCTGCCGCTCCTGCTCCTCGCGCTGTCCGACGCGCTCGCCGCGGGCGCCCGCCTGGGGGCCGTGGGCGACGTCGTACCGGTGGAGCGCTTCGAGCCCGACGCCGGCCGCGACACGGACGTGGACCCGCTGCGGACGGCGCTCGCGCGGATCTTCGACGGGTTCGACGACTACGCCGAGATCACCGACCCGCTCGTCGGTGCCGAGGTCGGCGCGGCGTCGCTCTCGGGCGACCTGGCGTGCGTGGCCGAGTGCCTCGCGAAGGGCCTGCAGCACTACGACGGCGGCCGTGAGCTCGAGGGCCTGTGGTGGTGGCAGTTCTCCTACGTCTCACTGTGGGGGGAGCGCGCCGCGAGCGCGCTGCGCGTCCTGCAGCTCGCGCTCGCGCACCTGCGTCTCGACGTCGAGGACGACGTCGCGACCGAGGCGGAGTACGACGCCCTTCAGTCTTGAGCCGTCGGTCCCGGCGCCGCGGGCGTCCCGCGGTCAGACGGCGCCGGCCGCCCGGCCGTAGTGGTCCGCCAGCCCGGCGAGGTACGGCTCCCACGGCACGGTGGCGGCGTCGCGCCCCTCGCGCACGGCGACGAGCCGGTCGAGGTAGTACTCCCACCCGGGCCCCACGTTCCGCGCGTCGTCGCCGGGGCCGAGGAGCTGGCGGAAGGTCAGCGTCGTGACGCCGTCCTGCTCGGTGAGCTCGAAGGACAGGTGCCACGTCTGGTCGCCCGAGGACGTCACCCCGGCGAAGCGGTGCGGCGGCTCGCACCGGGTGATGCGGTACTCCTCGGGATCGGGGTCGTCGCTCTCGGCCGTCATGAAGAACTCGACGCGGCCGGTCGCGGGGTCGCCCTCCCAGTAGCCGATCCACCGCGCGAGCCGGCCGGGCTCCGTGAGGCTCGCCCACACGTCGTCGGCCGGCGCGCGGAACGTCCGCGTGACGACGAGCTCGTCGCCCGCGGGGCCGCGCTCCACCGTCCCGCCGGGTGTCGGCAGACCGGGTGCTGGCGGGACGGGCGCTGCCGATGGGGTCGTCGGGTCGCTCATGCGCTCTCCTCGTGCCGGGTCGTGCCGCGCTCGGCACGACGTTCTCGGGTCGTGCGGCGGACCTCGAGGTCGAGGCCGTCGAGCGCCCGCGCCGGGACGGGCGGGGCGGGTCTGGTGAGCGCCGCGACGAACGCGGCGAGGGGGTCGAGCGCGGCGGGCCGCAGCGAGTAGACGCGACGGCGTCCCGCGACGACGGCCTCCACGAGCCCCGCCTCGCGCAGCACGCGCAGGTGGCGGCTCACGGCCGGGCGGGAGACGTCGTCGCGCACGCGCGCGAGGTCGCCCGCGCTGAGCGACCTGGCCTGCAGCGCGCGGAGCAGGTCGCGGCGCACGTCGTCGGCGACCGCCTCGAACACGTCCATGCGTCAAGCGTAACCGTGCGGTTACGCGTAGGGAAGGGGCGCGGCGTCCTCGACGCCGCGGACCGGCCGTGGACCCGGCCCGGGCGCGGCCCGTGGGCGTGGTACCACTGGGGGGTGCTTCCCGCCCTCTCCCTCCCGGTCTCCGGCGGGCTCGAGATCGACGGCGTGACCGTCCTCCTGCTCGTCCTCGCCGCGCTCACGGCGGGGTGGATCGACGCCGTCGTCGGCGGGGGCGGGCTCGTCCAGCTCCCGGCGCTGCTCCTGGTCCCCGGCATCAGCCCCGTGCAGGCGCTCGCGACGAACAAGCTCGCGAGCATCATGGGGACGTCGGTGAGCGCCGCGACGTACTACCGGCGCGTCGGGCCGGACCTGCGCACCGCCGGGCCCATGGCGCTCGCGGCGCTCGTGGGCGCCGTCGGGGGAGCGGCGCTCGCGTCGCGCATCCCGGCCGACCTGTTCAAGCCGATCATCCTCGTGGTGCTCGTCGGCGTCGCGGCCTACACGATCGCGAAGCCGAAGCTCGGGCACACGACGAACCTGCGCTGGGAGGGCAACGGCCACCGCTGGGCAGCGGCCGGGATCGGCCTCGTCATCGGCACCTACGACGGCCTGCTCGGCCCGGGCACGGGGACGTTCTTCGTCATCGCGCTCGTGAGCATCCTCGGGTACGCGTTCCTGCCGGCGTCGGCGCTCGCGAAGATCGCGAACTTCGCCACGAACGCCGGCGCGCTGATCTTCTTCGTGCCGTACGGCGCGGTGCTGTGGGGGCTGGGCCTCGTCATGGGCGCGGCCAACCTGCTCGGGGCGTACGTGGGCGCCCGGATGGCGGTCGCCAAGGGCAGCGCGTTCGTGCGCGTGGTGTTCGTGGTCGTCGTCGGCGCGCTCATCGTCAAGCTCGGGTACGACGTCGTCCGCGACCTCACGGCCTGAGGTCCCGGCGTCTCGAGGCGGGTGTCACCCATGGTGTCATCGTGTTGTCACTCAGGGGTTGCGGTGACACCACACGTGGTGCCATGATGGCGTCATGGACCTCACCCCGTACGTCGACGACCTCCAGGACCGCCTCGCCGCTGCTGCGGACGCCGCCGGTGACGACGGCCGTCGGCTCGCCGAGCGCCTGACCGCTCCGCTGGACGCGGCCGTGCGTCTCGTCCTCCTCGACGCGCTCTCCGCCGCGGCGGGGGAGATCTCCGCGGAGCTCGCCCCCGGGTCGGTGGACGTGCGGCTGCGCGGTGGTGCCCCTGAGTTCGTGGTCGCCGTCCCCGCCGTCGCGCCCGCCCCGACCGAGGCGCTCGTCCCGGCGAGCACGCCGGCCGCGCCGGCCGGCCCCGCGCCGACCGACGTCGAGGCGGGGGCCACGACCCGCACGACCCTGCGCCTGCCCGACCACCTCAAGACGCAGGCCGAGACCGCCGCCGCGCGCGACGGCGTCTCCGTCAACACGTGGCTCGTGCGCGCGGTTGCCGCGGCGCTCGAGCAGTCCACCGGACGCCCTGCCGCGCAGGCCCGCCCGCAGCAGCGCGGCTCCGCCCGCGTCACCGGCTGGGTGCGCTGACCACCTCGGTCCCCGTCCCCGCCTCCTCCGACCGCACCTGACACCACCACGACACCACTCCTGGAGCTTCGTCATGCCCACTTTCCCCGCCCCTCAGCCCCTGCCCGTCGTCGTCGACGTGCCGTTCGCCCAGCTGCACGTGGTCGCCGGCGACCGCGACGACGTCGTCGTCACGGTCCTGCCGACCGATCCCGCGAAGTCCGGCAGCGTCCGCGCCGCCGAGGCGGTCCGCGTCGACGGCGACGGCAGCGCCCTGACGATCTCCTACCCCGGGTCGTGGAAGCAGTACGTGCTGCCGTTCGCGTCCGGCACCGCCGACATCACCGTCGAGCTGCCCGCGGGCTCCGACGTGCGCGGCAAGGCGGGCTCGCTCTACGCCGAGGGCAGCCTCGGTACCGTCGAGATGGCGCTCTCCGCCGGGGACGCCCGCGTCGAGGACGTCGACCGGCTCGACGTCAAGGCCTCGGCGGGCTCCGTGGCGGCGCGCCGCGTGCGGGGCTCGCTGGACGCCCGCGTCAGCGCCGGGTCGGTCCGCGTCGAGGAGGTCCGTGGCGAGGGCACCATCAAGGCGACCAACGGCACGACGACGGTCGGCGCCGTCACCGGCTCGCTCGCCGTGCACGGCGCGCACGGCGACATCGCGGTGGCGCGCGTGAGCGGCACGCTCACGGCCAAGTCCGCGCACGCCGGCATCCGGGTCGAGCGCCTGGACTCCGGGAGCGTCACCCTCGCGACGTCGTACGGCTCGATCGAGGTGGGCGTGCCCGAGGGCACCGCCGCGTTCCTCGACGCGAGCTCCGAGCACGGCAGCGTGCGCAACCACCTCACGCCCACGGAGGGCCCCGTCGAGGACGAGGCCACCGCGGAGATCCACGCCAGCACCGGGTTCGGCGACGTCGTCGTCCGCCGGCCCTGAACCCACCAACCTCAGGATCGGAGATCCGCAGATGTCTGCTGACCAGACCCTCGCCCCGGCCGTCCGGGTGCGAGGCATCGAGAAGTCGTACGGCGACCTGCGCGTGCTGCGCGGTGTCGACCTCGAGGTGGCGCGCGGGAGCATCGTCGCGCTGCTCGGGTCCAACGGTGCGGGCAAGACGACGCTCGTGCGGATCCTGTCCACCCTGCTCGCGCCGGACGCGGGGACCGCGGCCGTCGACGGGCACGACGTCGTCGCCCAGCCCGGGCAGGTGCGCGAGTCCATCTCGCTGACGGGGCAGTTCGCCGCGGTCGACGAGGTGCTCACCGGGCGGGAGAATCTGGTGCTCGTCGCCCGCCTGCGGCACCTGGCCGACCCGGGCCGCGTCGCGGACGACCTGCTCGCCCGGTTCGCCCTCACCGACGCCGGGGCCCGCCGCGCCGGGACCTACTCGGGCGGGATGCGGCGCCGGCTGGACATCGCCATGAGCCTCGTCGGCGACCCGTCCGTCATCTTCCTCGACGAGCCGACGACGGGCCTCGACCCGCAGGCCCGCAACGAGGTCTGGGCCACGGTGCGCGAGCTGGCCCGGGGCGGCACCACGGTGCTGCTCACCACCCAGTACCTCGACGAGGCCGAGCAGCTCGCCGACCGGATCGCGATCCTGCACCGCGGGACGATCATCCAGAACGGCACCCTGGCCGAGCTCAAGGCCCTGCTGCCCCCGGCGACCGTCGAGTACGTCGAGAAGCAGCCCTCCCTCGAGGACGTGTTCCTCGCGCTCGTCGGCGACGCCGGCGACAGCGCCCCCACCGCGGACCGGACGAGCGTCGACGGCGCCCGCCCGGCAGGAGAGGAAGCCCGATGACCACCCACGCCCTGGCCGACACCCGAGCCCTCACGGGCCGCTCGCTGCGCCACGTGCTGCGCAGCCCCGACACGATCATCACGACCGCCGTGACCCCGATCGCGCTCATGCTCCTGTTCGTCTACGTGCTCGGGGGCGCGATCGACACCGGGAGCGGCGGGTCGTACGTCGACTACCTGCTGCCCGGCATCCTGCTCATCACCGTCGCGTCGGGCGTCGCGTACACGTCCTACCGGCTGTTCCTGGACCTGCAGGGCGGCATCGTCGAGCGCTTCCGGTCGATGCCCGTCACCCGCTCCAGCGTCCTGTGGGCGCACGTGCTCACCTCGCTCGTGGCCAACCTCGTCTCCGTGACGCTCGTCGTCGGGGTCGCGCTCCTCCTGGGGTTCCGCACGAGCGCGTCGGTGGGATCGTGGCTGGCCGTGCTCGGCATCCTCGTCCTGTTCGTCCTCGCGCTGACCTGGCTCGCGGTCGTCGCCGGGCTCTCGGCCAAGACGGTCGACGGCGCGTCAGCCTTCAGCTACCCGCTGATCTTCCTGCCGTTCGTCAGCTCGGCGTTCGTCCCGACGGACAGCATGCCGGGGCCGGTCGCGTGGTTCGCCGAGAACCAGCCCGTCACCGCGATCGTCGACACCCTGCGGTCGCTCTTCGCCGGCCAGCCCGTCGGGAGCGACATCTGGGTAGCGCTCGCGTGGCTCGTGGGCATCCTCGTCCTTGCCTATGCGTGGGCGACGGCGATCTACCGGCGCCGCGTCGGCTGACGACCGACCGGGACCGACGCCCGAGGGGCCGCGAGCGGGAGACCGCGCGCGGCCTCTCGGACGTTCCCGCACCGTGCGGCCCGGAGCCGGTGGGCGGACCTTCGGTCCCGCTCCGTCGCGACCACCGGCCCTGTCCGGGAGCCCGCTCGGGCCGCGAGGATCGAGGGCGTGCAGACCCTCGCCCAGGCGGTGACCACCCAGTCGGAGGCGGCCCGGGAGAAGGTGCTCCTCGCCAGACGCCCCGGGCGCTACCTCGTCGCGGCGATGCTCGCGGGCGCGTACATCGGCGTCGGCGTCGTGCTCATGGTCGCGACGGCGGGCCCGTTCCTCGCCGGCGGGGCGCCGGGCGAGCGGCTCGTCGCCGGCGGCGTGTTCGCCGCGGCCCTCACCCTCGTCGTCTTCGCCGGGGCCGAGCTCGCCACGTCCGCGATGATGGTCCTCACCCAGGGCGTCGCCACGCGCGCCGTCCGGGTGCGCGACGCCGTCGCCACGCTGGGCCTGTGCCTCGTCGGCAACCTGGCCGGGTCGATGCTCTTCGCCTGGGCCGTCACGCAGGCGGGGGTGCTGCGCTCGAACGCGGCCGCGGGCGAGATGGTCGCCTCGATGCTGCGGGCCAAGGCGCACGAGACCGGGGGAGAGCTGTTCTTCCGCGGCGTGCTGTGCAACGTCCTCGTGTGCGCCGCGATCTGGGCCTGCGGGCGCCTGCGCTCGGAGGCGGGCAAGGCGGTCATCCTGTTCTGGGGGATCCTCGCGTTCATCGCGTCCGGGTTCGAGCACGTCGTCGCCAACATGACGACGTTCTCCCTCGGGCTCTTCGGCGACCTCGGCCCGACGACGTGGGCCGACTTCGGCCGCAACCTCACCTGGGTGGGCCTCGGCAACCTCGTCGGCGGGGCCGTCGTCGTCGGGCTGGCGTACGTCGTCGTGGCCGGTCCGCGGGCGCGCGTGCTGCCGGAGGTGTGAGCCCGGCGTCGGTCGTCACGGTCCGCAGGGCGGGACGGGCTTGGCCGGGGCGTGGGACGCGTGCCTATCATCGACCGACCCACAAGCACCCGGCGGGCCGTTGAGAGAGACGGAGGCCGGCGACAGATGGAGCAGCACGTGGCACTTGTCGTGCAGAAGTACGGCGGTTCGTCCGTCTCGGACGCCGAGAGCATCAAGCGGGTGGCCAAGCGCATCGCCGAGGCGAAGCGGGCCGGGAACGACGTCGTCGTCGTGGTCTCGGCGATGGGCGACACGACCGACGAGCTCATCGACCTCGCCCAGCAGGTCAGCCCCCTCCCTCCGCAGCGCGAGATGGACATCCTCCTCACCGCGGGCGAGCGCATCTCGATGTCGCTGCTCGCGATGGCCATCACGAGCCTCGGCGTGAAGGCGAAGTCGTTCACCGGGCAGCAGGCCGGTCTCATCACCGACGCGGTGCACGGCAAGGCGCGCATCGTCGACGTCGTCCCGACGCGCGTGCGCGAGACCCTCGACCGCGGCCAGGTCGCGATCGTCGCGGGGTTCCAGGGCGTCACGCAGTCGACGAACGACGTGACGACGCTGGGGCGCGGCGGGTCGGACACGACCGCCGTCGCGCTCGCGGCAGGTCTCGACGCCGACGTGTGCGAGATCTACACCGACGTGGACGGCGTGTTCACGGCCGACCCGCGCATCGTGCCGTCCGCGCGCAAGATCGACCGCATCACGTACGAGGAGATGCTCGAGATGGCGGCGAGCGGCGCGAAGGTCCTCGCGCTGCGCTGCGTCGAGTACGGCCGCCGGTACGGCGTCCCCATCCACGTGCGCTCGTCCTTCAGCGGCAAGGACGGCACGTTCGTCAGCGCGGACGCGTACACCGCGCGCCCCGGCGCGAGCGCCGGCTCCCCGGCCGGCACCGCCGGCAGCACCGCAGACCTTCCCGAGGAGACCGTCATGGAAGACCCGATCATCTCCGGCGTCGCGCACGACCGCAGCGAGGCCAAGATCACCGTCGTCGGCGTGCCCGACGTCCCGGGCACGGCCGCGCGGATCTTCGAGGTCGTCGCGGGCTCGGGCGTGAACATCGACATGATCGTGCAGAACGTGTCGGCGGCCCGCACGGGCCTCACCGACATCTCGTTCTCCCTCCCCGAGGGTGACGGCCCGGCCGCGATGTCCGCCCTCTCGGCGCTGCAGGCCGAGATCGGGTTCGACTCGCTCCAGTTCGACGACCAGATCGGCAAGCTCTCGCTCGTCGGCGCCGGCATGAAGTCGCACCCCGGCGTCTCCGCGAAGCTCTTCGGCGCGCTGCGCGACGCGGGCATCAACATCGAGATGATCTCCACCTCGGAGATCCGCATCTCCGTCGTCACGCGCGAGGACTCGCTCGACGACGCGGTGCGCGCCGTGCACACCGCCTTCGAGCTCGACGCCGCCGACGGCGAGGCCGTCGTCTACGCCGGCACCGGCCGCTGACCCGACGCAGGAGAGGACCCACCATGAGCACCCAGAGCACCCCCGGTCTGCACCTCGCCGTCGTCGGCGCGACCGGCCAGGTCGGCGCGGTCATGCGCCGCCTCCTCGAGGAGCGCGACCTGCCCGTCGCGAGCGTCCGCTACTTCGCGTCGGCGCGCTCCGCCGGGTCGACGCTCCCGTGGCGCGGGACCGACGTCGTCGTGGAGGACGTCGCCGCGACCTCGACCGAGGACCTGCGCGGGATCGACGTCGCGCTCTTCTCCGCGGGCGGCGCGACGTCGAAGGCGCAGGCCGAGCGGTTCGCCGCCGCGGGCGCCGTCGTCATCGACAACTCCTCCGCGTGGCGCATGGACCCCGACGTCCCGCTCGTCGTCTCGGAGGTGAACCCGGGCGCGCTGCGCGAGGCGCGCAAGGGCATCATCGCCAACCCCAACTGCACGACGATGGCCGCGATGCCCGTCCTCAAGCCGCTCGCGGACGAGGCCGGGCTGGAGCGCCTGGTCGTCGCGACGTACCAGGCCGTCTCCGGGGCCGGGCTCGCCGGTGCGGAGGAGCTGCGCGCCCAGGCCGTCGCGGGCGCGGCGGCCGAGGGCACGGGCGCCGGGCTCGTCGGGCTCGTGCACGACGGCGGCGCGGTCGCCCTCCCCGAGCCCACCGTCTTCCCGCGCAACGTCGCGTTCAACGTCGTCCCGCTCGCCGGGTCGATCGTCGACGACGGGCAGGAGGAGACGGACGAGGAGAAGAAGCTCCGCAACGAGTCCCGCAAGATCCTCGGGCTGCCCGAGCTCGCCGTCGCGGGCACGTGCGTGCGCGTCCCCGTGTTCACCGGGCACTCGCTCGCGATCCACGCCGAGTTCGGCGCCGCGATCACGCCCGACCGGGCGCGCGAGATCCTCGCTGCCGCCCCCGGCGTCGCGCTCGCGGACGTGCCGAACCCGCTGGAGGCGGCGGGCAAGGACCCGTCGTTCGTCGGTCGCGTCCGCACCGACCAGTCCGTCCCCGGCGGACGCGGCCTCGTGCTGTTCGTCTCGAACGACAACCTCCGCAAGGGCGCCGCGCTCAACGCGGTGCAGCTCGCCGAGCTCGTCGCGCAGGACCTCGACGGCGTCCGCGCCGCGTTCGCCCCCGCCCTCGCGAGGTAGAGCCCCGGTCCCGCGAGGTAGAGCTCCGGTCGCGCGAGGTAGAGCCCCGGTCGTGACCAGGGCTCTACCTCGCGAGCCGGGGTGTCAGCGGGGTGCGCTCAGCCCTCGACGAGCCGGGCCATGTCGTCCCCGTCCGCGAGGCCCACGATGTTGCCGGCCGGGTCGGTGAACCAGGCGCCGTCGCCGCCCTCCATGAAGCCGCGCGCGATCCCCTTCTCGTCCTGGTCGAACCCCTCGTAGCGCTCGAACGTCACGCCCTTCGCGGTGAGCTCGTCGACGACCTGGTCCACGTCGTCGACGGTGAGGTGCATGACCGTGAAGGCGGCCGGCCGATGGTCCTCCTTCGGGTAGACGAACACGTCCGAGCCGCCGCCGAGGTGGAGCACCAGACCGTTCCCGCCGTCGAGTGCCGTGACGGGGAGCCCGAGGGTGTCCCCGTAGAACGCGCGCGCCGCGTCGAGGTCGTCCGCCGAGAAGCTGGAGAACCCGCGCCTGATGGTGACCATCGTTGCCTCACTCCTTCGAGACCGCCGGCGGCCGGAGGGCGGGGCCCGCCGCGGACGCCGGATCCTCCCAGCGTCCCACCGCCCGCCCGCCGTGGGTACCGCCCGGGGCGGGTGAAGGGAGCGGGTCAGGGCGAGCGTGCGGGCGCGGGGCGGGTCCCGAGCGTCGGTGCGAGCACCCACAGCGCCGTGGCGGCGAGCACGTGCCAGACGGCGTGCCCCGGGAGCACGAGGCCGAGCGCGCCGTCGACGTCGCACAGCGGCCAGCCCGGGCGGGTCAGGGTCCCCGCGGTGCCGCCGACGGCGAGCAGCGCGAGCGCGGCGACCGTGCGGCGTCGGACGGCGGGCCGTCGCCACGCGCGCGCGGCGCTCGCGGCCACGGCGACGCCCGCCGCGACCACCTGGGCGGCGGTGGACGCCGGGACCGAGACCGCCGCGAGCACGACCCCGAGCAGGGTCGGTGCGAGCCACCACCACGTCCGCAGGCGGCGCCCGGTGAGGTCCGTGAGGGCGTCGGCGGCGACGAGCGCGAGGGCCCCGAGCAGCGGCGGGTCGTGCGCGACGGGGTTCCACGACGGCGACGGCCCGTGCTGCACCACGGAGCCCACCCCGATGAGGACGACCAGCACCCCGAAGGCCACGCGGAGGCGCGACGCCGCACCCACGGCGTCGGCCACGCCCGGGGCCGCGTGCGTCCCGGTTCCGGACCGCCGCGCCGCCAGCACGACGGCCGCGCCCGCCAGGACGAACGCGAGGCTCGTCCACGTGCTGAGCGGCTCGGCCCAGGGCGTCCCGCCCGCGAGCTCGCACGCTCCGCCCACCTCGCCTCCTCCGCCTCGCGGCCTGCCGGACCGGCGCGACTGGCACCAGCCCTGCCACTGACGTCCCCCATCGTTCCGCCCGGAGCTGGTCGCCGCGTCCGGAAGAGGGGTTGCGCGCAGCGCCTCATCTGTGGTTCATTACTCAAGTAATGAACCACAGAACGCGCGAGGCGGGAGAGGATGGGCCCCATGTTCGACGGACCTGAACCCATCTACCTCCAGATCGCGCAGATGATCCGTGCGCAGGTGCTCGCGGGGGAGCTCGCGGAGGAGGAGCAGGTCATGTCCACGACGCAGTTCGCGACGACGTTCCGGATCAACCCGGCGACGGCGGCCAAGGCCTTTGCCGGCCTCGTCGACGAGGGCGTCCTCTACAAGCGGCGCGGGCTCGGCATGTTCGTCGCACCCGGCGCGCGCGAGCGGCTGCTCGCCGAGCACCGCGCACGGTTCTTCGACGAGGTCCTCGACCCCGCGCTGGCGCAGGCGGACCTCCTGGACATCCCGGCCGCCGAGATCGTCGAGCACGTCCTCGGCCGCCCGCGGCCCGCCGGTCCCGGGACCGGCGACGCACCCCGTACCGGCCCCGACACCGACCCCACCCCGAGGTGAGACCCGTGACCGCCCGGCCCACCAGCCACCCCACCGACTTCCCCGCCGCGACCGCGCCCTTCGGCGCCGAGGTGCGCGACGTCGTCGTGCGGTACTCCCGCGGCGACGACCCCGCGCTCGACGGCGCGACCCTGACGATCCGCCCCGGCGTCATCACCGGCCTCCTGGGCCGCAACGGCGCCGGCAAGACGACGCTCGCGGCCCTGCTCGCCGCGTTCCGGCGCCCGACGTCGGGCACGGTCCGCGTCGGTCCGGACGGCGAGCTCGAGGACCCGTTCGAGAACGTCTGGGCGACCATGCACACCCAGCTCGTGCGCGAGAGCGGCGACGTGGGGGAGTCCGACAAGGCGCGCGACACGCTCGAGTACTACGCGGACGTGCGACCGCACTGGGACGCCGACCTCGCCGGGCGCCTCCTCGACACGTTCGAGGTGGACGTCCGCAAGAAGCCCAACGAGCTCTCGCGCGGCAAGCGCTCGGCGCTCGGGGCGGTCGTCGGGCTCGCCGCCCGCGCGCCCCTGACGATCTTCGACGAGGTCTACCTCGGCATGGACGCCCCGAGCCGCTACGCGTTCTACGACGCGCTCGTCGCGGACTACGCCGAGCACCCGCGCACGATCCTGCTCTCGAGCCACCTCATCGCCGAGGTCGAGCGGCTCTTCGAGGACGTCGTGATCATCGACCGCGGGCGGGTCATCCTCGCCGAGAACGCCGACGACGTCCGCGCGCGCGGCGTCAGCCTCACCGGGCCGGCGGACGTCGTCGAGCGCCACACCGCGGGCCGGGAGGTGCTCGCCCGGCAGCGGCTGGGGAGCACGGCCCAGGTCACCCTCTTCGGCACGTTCGCCCCCGACGAGCGGGCCGCGGCCGCCGCGGCCGGGCTCGAGGTCGGGTCGGTGCCCGTCCAGGACCTGTTCGTCCACCTCACGCGCACCGACCGCACCGAGGACGGCGCGCGCGCCCGCACCCGCACGCAGGAGGCACGATGACCGCCACGACCCCGCGCGCCGCGGAGCGCCGCGCGCTCGAGAAGGCCGCCCACCGGCGCGGCGTCCGCGCCGTCGCCTGGTACTTCATCGGCGGCACCTGGTACGTCGGCGTGTGGTTCTGGCTCATCGCGCTCGCCATCGGGGCCCTCGTCCTGTGGATCATGCTGCGCAACGACGACGTGAGCATCGAGGGCGTGGGCGGCGTCGCGGGCTCGGCGAAGTTCTTCCTCTTCGTCATGGGCATCCTCCTGCCGCTGATGTCGATCGCGCTGCACGTCGCCGCCGGCGGCACGCGGCGGTCGTACACGCACGGGCTGTGGATCGGCGCCGCCGTCTCCGGGCTCACGTTCGGGATCGCGACCGCGCTCGTGCGGTGGGCGGAGTGGGCGCTGTTCCGCCGGGCCGGCTGGCCGACGGAGCAGGACCTCACGCAGCTCTACGCGGACGGGTCCGAGGTCGGGCTCATGATCCTCGTCGAGGGCACGTTCTGCGTCGTCTACTACCTCGCGGGCATGGTCGTCGCCGCGGGCTTCTACGGCTTCGGGTTCCTGCGCGGCGTGCTGCTCGTCGTCGCGTCGCTCGCGACCGTCGTGGTGAGCGAGGTGTTCCTCCGCTCCGGGTTCTTCGGCCACGCGCTCTCGCGCGTCGTCGGTCTCGACGGCACCCCCGTCTGGCTCGCCGTGCTCGGCGGGCTCGTCGGGGTCGTGCTCGCCGCACTGCTCCTGCGCGTCGTCCTGCGGGGCGTCGCGATCCGTCCGGTCGAGTTCGCGGGCACCGCGAGCGCCTGACCGGCGGCACCCTCCCACCGCACTCCCACCCGTCCGGGCGGCGCACGGCGCCGTCCGTGGGTGCCGCACACCCTCCTGGAGGTCACCATGAGCACCGCAGCACCGCCCCCGGGCGGCACGACGGCGACGTCGCCCGCCCCGCCCGCCGACCGCACGGCCGGGCCCGCCCCGGTCGTCGAGATCCGGAACCTGCGCAAGACGTACCCGGGACCGCAGGGTTCCGGCACGCGCACCGTCGCGGTCGAGGACGTGAGCCTCACCGTCCGGCCGGGCGAGATCTTCGGCATCCTCGGGCCCAACGGGGCCGGCAAGACGACGACCGTCGAGTGCCTCGCCGGGCTGCGCCAGGCCGACGGCGGCACGGTGCGCGTGCTCGGCGTCGACCCGCAGGCCGACCCCGCCGCGGTGCGCGACGTCGTCGGCGTCCAGCTCCAGGAGGCCGCGCTCAACGAGAAGATCACGGTCGAGGAGGCGATGCGGCTCTTCGCCTCGTTCTACGCGTCGCCCGGCGACGTGGAGGAGCTCCTCGACCTGCTCGACCTCGCCGCGCACCGGCGCGTCGCGTTCGCCAAGCTCTCGGGCGGGCAGAAGCAGCGCCTGTCGATCGCGCTCGCGCTCGTCGGGAACCCGCGCGTCGCGATCCTCGACGAGCTCACCACCGGGCTCGACCCGGCGGCCCGCCGCGCGACGTGGGAGCTCGTCGAGCGCGTGCGCGACCGCGGCGTGACGATCCTGCTCGTCACGCACTTCATGGACGAGGCGGAGCGCCTGTGCGACCGGCTCGTCATCATCGACCGCGGCCGGGTCGTCGCGCAGGGCACGCCCGCGGAGCTCGTGGACTCCGTCGACACGTCGCGCACCGTGCGCCTGCGCGTGCCGCCCGCGGACCACGACCTCGCGCTGCACACGATCGCGGGGCTCGCGGACGTCGAGCGCGTCGAGGCGTCGCCGACCGGCGGGCGCGAGATCGAGGTCACGGGCTCCCGACGGGTGCTGCCCGCCGTCGTGCTCGCGCTCGCCGAGCACGAGGTCGTGCCCGACGACGTCCGGACCGTCTCCCGCACGCTCGAGGACGTCTTCGTGGCCGTGACCGGCCGCACCTACGACCCGGACGCGACCGACGCCTCGGACGCGACCGACGCCCGGCCGACCCGAGGGGAGTCCCGATGACCGCCACGACCCTGACCCCGTCCGCCGCGCCCGTCCGCCGCAGCAGCGGCTGGCGCGGGTTCGGCGTCCTGCTCGCCACGGAGGCGCGGCTCTGGCTGCGCGACCCGGGGACGGTGTTCTTCGCGCTCGTGTTCCCGACCGTCCTGCTCGTCGGGGTCGGGTTCGCCATCCCCGGGATGCGGGTGCCGATCGAGGACGCGCCCCCGCCGTGGGGCGGGCTCACGCCCGTCGCGCTCTACGCGCCCGTGGTGCTCGCCGCCGCGATCGCGACCCCGGCCCTGACGACCATGCCGGTCTACTTCGCCACGTTCCGCGAGAAGGGCCTGCTGCGGCGGCTGTCGACGACGCCCATGCGCCCGCAGGGGATCGTCGTCGCGCACCTCGTCATCAACCTCGTCGCCGTCGTGGTCGCGTCCGTGGTCGCGCTCGTCGTCGGGCAGCTCGTGTTCGGCCTGCCGGCGCCGCAGAACGCGGCGACGGTCGTGCTGGCGTTCGTCCTCGGCGTCGCGTCGATGTACGCGCTCGGCACCCTCGTCGCGGCGCGTGCGCCCAAGGCGAGCACGGCGTCCGCGATCGGGACGCTCATCTACTTCCCGCTCCTGTTCCTCTCCGGGCTGTGGACGCCGGGGCCGATGATGCCGGAGGCCGTCGCGCAGGTCGGGAGGTTCACGCCGCTCGGTGCCGCGTCGCAGGCGATGACGGCGGGGTGGTTCGAGGAGGGCTTCCCCACGGTGCAGGTGGTCGTCATGGCCGTGTGGACGGCCGTGCTCCTGCCGCTCGGCATCCGGCTGTTCCGCTGGAGCTGAGGCGGGACGGACCGCGGGGCCGGGCCCTCGACCCCGTCCGCGCCACCGCTCGGCCGCGTCCGGGCCGCGGCCCGGCGCCCGCGGGCGTGGCCGCCGGAGCGCCCCTAGCCTGACCGGCATGAAGCCCTTCCTGCTGCTGGCGTCCCGGGCGGAGGACCCGGCCGCGGACGGCGAGCACGCGGCGGTGCTGCGTCACTCCGGCCTCGCGCCGCACGAGCTGCACCGCGTCCGGATGGAGGCGGGCCCGCTGCCGGCGATCGACCTCGATGCGTACTCGGGGGTGATCGTCGGCGGCAGCCCGTTCGACTCGTCGCGACCCGAGGCGGAGAAGTCGGTGACGCAGCGCCGGGTCGAGCGCGAGCTCGCGCCGCTCCTGGACGAGATCGTCGAGCGCGACGTCCCGTTCCTCGGGGCGTGCTACGGCGTCGGGACGCTCGGCCTGCACGAGGGCGCGGTGCTGGACGACACGTACGCCGAGCCCATCTCGCCCGTGACGATCCGGCTCACCCCGGAGGGCCGGGCCGACCCGCTGCTCGCGGGCCTGCCGGACGCGTTCGAGGCGTACGTGGGCCACAAGGAGGCGGTGCGGGAGCTGCCGCCGCACGCGGTGCTGCTCGCGACGTCGGACGCGTGCCCGGTGCAGATGTTCCGCGTCAAGGAGAACCTCTACGCGACGCAGTTCCACCCGGAGCTCGACCTGGAGGGCATCCTCACGCGCATCGGCGTCTACCGGGACTACGGCTACTTCCCGCCCGAGGCCGCGGGCGACGTCGAGGCGGCCGTCCGGCGCGGCGACGTCCGGGAGCCCCACCGCATCCTCGCAACTTTCGTCCACCGCTACGCGACCGACTGAGATCGAGCCGTCCCCCGGAGGTCGAACAGGCGGTTGTGGTCCGTCCTGCCGCCAGGACGGACCACAACCGCCTGCTCGGCGGAGCGGGTCAGCGGGTGGCCGGGGCCGGGTGGGGGGTGTCGGCGGGTGTCGGGTCGGCCGCTGCCTCCGCCGCTACGGCGCGGCGGTGCGCCCGCACCGACCAGACGACGGCCGCGGCCCAGACGACCGCGACGAGCGCCAGCACGACGCCCTGGACCGCGCTGCTCGCGTCCACCCAGTCGGAGCGCAGCAGCGTGCGGACGTTGGTGAGCACGATGACGCCGCCCACGGCCGAGCCGAGGATCCGGGGCGGGAGCATCCGCACGAGCCACGCCGCGATCGGCGCGGCGACGAGCCCGCCGAGGAGGAGCGCCACGACCCACGTCAGGTCGATCCCCTGCGAGCCGAGCGACCAGAGGAACCCGAGCGACGCGGCGACCGCGACGAGGAACTCGCTCGTGTCGACGGACCCGATGACCTTGCGGGGCTCGATCCGGCCCGACGCGAGCAGGGCGGGCGTGCCCACCGGGCCCCAGCCGCCGCCGCCCGTGGCGTCGACGAAGCCGGCCACGAGGCCGAGCGGCGCGAGGAACCGCTTGCGCAGCGGCAGCCCGAGGCGACCCGTCGGCAGCCCGGCGAACGTGAAGCGTGAGAGCACGTAGACGCCGAGCGCGAGGAGCAGCAGCGACATGACGGGGGCGGCGACCTCGGTCGACAGGTTCGCGAGGAACGTCGCGCCCGCGAACGCCCCGAGCGCGCCCGGCACGCCGATGCGCAGCACGACCTTCCAGTCGACGTTCCCGAACCGCCAGTGCGCCGCGCCGGACGCGAGCGTCGTCCCGATCTCCGCGAGGTGGATCGTCGCCGACGCCGCCGCGGGGTTGGTCCCGATCGCGAGCAGGAGCGTCGTGGACGTCACGCCGTACGCCATGCCGAGGCTGCCGTCGACGAGCTGGGCACCGAGGCCCACGAGGGCCAGCAGGACGAGGGTCCGCACCGGGGCCTCCTTGCTCGGGCCGTCGGGAGGGTCCCGACGTGTCCTGACAAGGTTGACCGGACGGGTCCACTATGTGAAGCGCCGACCGCATCGTGGGCCAGTGTTAACGGGAGCGTCCCGTCAGGGGTTCTCCCACGCGTCGGCGCGGGCCGCGAGCGCGTGCACGTCGTCGGGCAGGTCGCGGCGCACGACGTCGTCGATCGTCACGCGGTCCAGCACGTCGCGGACGCTCGCGCGCAGGGCGATCCACACCTCGAGCAGGCCCGCCGCGGAGCCGTCGTACTCGAGGCTCGGGGGGCGCTCGTCGCGGACCGTGACGAGGGGGCCGTCGACCGCGCGGAAGACGTCGGCGAGCGTCACCTCGGACGCCGGGCGCGCGAGGCGGTGGCCGCCGGAGCGCCCGCGGACGCTCGCGACGATCCCGGCCCGGCGCAGGTCGCCGAGGATCCGTTCGAGGAAGCTCACCGGGAGGCCCTGACCCGTCGCGAGGTCCTCCGCCCGCACCGGGTCGCCGTGCGGCGACGCCGCGAGCTCGGCGCACGCCCGCACCGCATAGTCCGCCTTCGCCGAGACACGCATGAGGACATTGTGCCGTGCGCGGGTCTCACCCCGGGGCGCCGCTGCCCCTCGCGACCCCTTCCCCCCTAGGCTGTGACGCGTGGACGTGCACGAGCGCAACAACGTGCGGGTCATGGGGGCGCAGGACGGCCCGACGATGGTCTTCGCGCACGGTTTCGGCTGCGACCAGTCGATGTGGCGCTTCGTCGCGCCCGCGTTCGCGACGGACCACCGGGTCGTGCTGTTCGACCACTCGGGGTGCGGGGCGTCGCACCCGACCGCGCACGACGCCGTCCGGCACGCCGACCTCGCGGGCTACGCCGCGGACGTGGTGGAGATCGTCGAGGCCGTTGGACCCGGGGACGGGCGCGGCCCCGTGGTGCTCGTCGGCCACTCGGTGAGCGCCGTGATCGCGCTGCTCGCGGCGGCCGACCGCCCGGACCTGTTCGACCGGCTGGTGCTCGTGGGCCCGAGCCCGCGGTACGTCGACGACGACGGCTACCGCGGCGGGTTCACGGCCGAGGAGATCGACGAGCTCCTGGAGACGATGGACGCGAACTACCTCGGCTGGACGCAGGTCATGGCGCCCGTGATCGCCGGGAACCCGGACCGCCCGGCGCTCGGCGACGAGCTCGCTGCGGTGTTCCGGCGCAACGACCCCGCGATCGCGCGCCAGTTCGCGCGGGCGACGTTCCTCGGCGACAACCGGGCCGACCTGGCGCGCGTGCGCACGCGGAGCCTCGTGGTGCAGAGCCGGGAGGACGTCATCGCGCCGCCCGAGGTCGGGCGCTACGTGCACGAGCACCTGCCCGGCAGCGACCTCGTCGTCATCGACTCGGTGGGGCACTGCCCGAACCTCTCGCACCCCGCGCTGCTCGTGCGCGCGATGCGCGACTGGCTGGGCGCCGCCTGATGGCGATGTCCCGGGCCGAGCGCTGGGCGCTCGCCCCCGTCGCGCTGCTCCTCCTCGACGCCGAGGCGCGCGTCCTCGACGCCAACGACGAGTTCCTCCGGACGATCGAGGTCCCGGACGTCGAGGCGGTCGCGGGCCGCCGGCTGGCGGACCTGCTCACGGTCGGTGGGCGCATCTTCTGGGAGACGCACGTCGGCCCGCGCCTGCACATCGAGGGCCGCGTCGACGAGGTCGCGGTCGAGCTCCGCACGCCCGGGGGCCGCGAGCCCGTGCTGCTCACGGCGATCGAGCGCGAGGCGCGCGGCGAGCGGCTGATCGAGGTCGCGATGCTGGGCGCGCGCGAGCGGTCGCGGTTCGAGCACGAGCTCGTCGAGGCGCGCCGCGCGGCGGAGGAGGCGGAGCGCCGGGTGCGGCTGCTGCACGGCGTCGCGGCCGACCTCGCGAGCGTCGCCGGTCTCGACGGCGTCGCGTGGGTCCTGCTCCGCGCGGCCGTCACGATGCTGGGCGCGGGCGACGCCGCGCTGTGGACGGCGCAGGAGCGCGGCCCGCTGCGGCGGTGGGGCGGCGCCGTCGGCGTCCTGGCGCCGTCGATCGACGAGCTCACCGAGGCGACGGTGCGGGACGACGGGACGGTCGTCGTGCCGCTGCGCACCGCGGGCGCGCTGCTCGGCGTGCTCGCGCTCGAACCACGTCGCGCCGCGGGTTCCGACCCCGTCGACCTGGGCACCGCCGCCGCCGCGGGCCAGCTCGCGGCGCTCGCGCTCTCGCGCGCGCGGGTCCACGAGCAGAGCGTCTCGGTCGCGAGCGAGCTCCAGGGCGCGATGCTCTCGGACGGGATCGTCGCCGACCCGCAGGTCGAGGTCTCGGCGTGCTACCGCCCGGGCGTCCACGACCTCCAGGTCGGCGGCGACTGGTACGACACCTTCCGGGTCGCGCCCGACGTCGTCGCGCTCAGCGTGGGGGACGTCGTCGGCCGCGGGCTCAAGGCGGCGACGTCGATGGGGCAGCTGCGCACCGCCGTCCGGGCGGCGTCCGACACGGGGCTGCCGCCCGAGGAGGTGGTCGAGCGCGTCGACCGCTTCGTCGACCGGACGGGCACGGGCTTCATGGCGAGCCTCGTCTACGGGGAGCTCGACCTGCGCGCCGGGGTGCTGCGCTACACGTGCGCGGGCCACCTGCCGCCCCTGCTCGTGCGGGCCGGCGGCTCCGCGGCGTACCTGTGGGAGGCGCGGTCGACGCCGCTTGGCGTGCGGGGCACGACGCCGCGCGTCGCCAAGGCCGTGCGGCTGGCCCCGGGCGACCTCCTGCTGCTCTTCACGGACGGCGTCGTCGAGCGCCGCGACCGGCCGCTCGCGCTGGCGCTCGACGAGCTCGCGGACGTCGTCACGCGCGCCCTCGACGTCGGCCTGCGCGACGACCGGCTGCTGGAGGCCGTCGTCTCGCGCGCGCCCGAGGACGACGACGCGTGCCTGCTCGCGGTGCGCTGGCTCGGTCCCGCCGAGGACGGACGGGCGGTGCCCGACGCTCCGGCCGCCGCGTCAGCGGACGAAGAACGGGGCGGCTGAGGGGTCGGCGAGCCGCGCGAGGGCGTGGTCGAGGCGCTCGGTCGACGAGCGCGCGACGTCGTCGGGCAGGGCGTCCGGGGCGAACCACGCGACGGCGAGGGACTCGTCGTCCGCGACGTGCGCCGCCGCGGCGGCCGCCGGCGACACCGGGCGGCACAGGAACGCCAGGTCGAGGTACTGCGACCGGTCGCCGTTCGGGTACTCCATCGGCTCGGTGACCGTCACCGCGACGAGCGCGTCCACCACGACCTCGACGCCCGTCTCCTCGAGCACCTCGCGCGCGAGCCCGACCGCCGGGTCCTCGCCCGGCTCGAGGATCCCGCTGATCACGGCCCACTGGCCGGAGTCGGCGCGCTGCCCGAGCAGCACGCGGCCGGCGTCGTCCACGACGACGCCCGACACCCCCGGCATCCACAGCAGGTCGGTCCCGACACGGGAGCGGAGGGCGGCGACGAAGTCGGGGATCGGCATGCCCCGAGCGTAGGCGCTGCCCGACCGGCTCGTGAGACGGGCCGTCCGCCCCTCGGAGCCGCTGTGCTACGGTCGGCTCGTGACTTCTCAGTGGTATTGGCGCTTTACGCAGGCTCCCGGTGGGGCCGTGCGGGCGTCAGCCTGACCACAGATCACCACCCGGAGCCAGCACAGGGCCTTGGACGCGGACCGCGTCCGGGCCCTTCGTCGTGAGACGGGCCGCTCCGGGACCACGGGCGGCAGCAGGCCGGTGGAGCGCCGCTGGGCATCCCGACTCACGGCGTTCCCCAGACCCCGCCGCACAGACCAGGAGCCCCCCGTGACCAGCACCACCACCTCGCCCGAGACCGCGACGACCGACGGCGCGACGAGTACCGTCGACCCCGTGGACAGCCCCGAGCTCCAGGCCCGCACGAGCGACCTGCGGGTCCGCGCGCTCGACGCCCTCCCCGCGCCGCGCGCCATGCTCGCCGACCTGCCCCTCGGCGCGACGCGCAGCGACCTCGTGACGACGTCGCGCCGCGAGGTCCGTGACGTCCTCGCGGGCGACGACGACCGCCTCCTCGTCATCGTCGGCCCCTGCTCGGTGCACGACCCCGAGGCCGCGCTCGAGTACGCGGGGCGCCTGGCCGCCGTCGCGCACGAGCTCGCGGACGACCTCATGGTCGTCATGCGCGTCTACTTCGAGAAGCCGCGCACGACCGTGGGCTGGAAGGGCCTCATCAACGACCCGCACCTCGACGGCTCGCACGACGTGCACCACGGCCTGCGGCTCGCGCGCGAGGTGCTGCTCGGCGTCCTCGACGCCGGCGTCCCGGCCGCGTGCGAGTTCCTCGAGCCGACGAGCCCGCAGTACATCGCCGACGCGGTGTCGTGGGGCGCGATCGGCGCGCGCAACGCCGAGTCGCAGGTGCACCGCCAGCTCGCCTCGGGGCTGTCCATGCCCGTCGGGTTCAAGAACGCGACCGACGGCGACGTGCAGATCGCGGTCGACGGCTGCATCACCGCGGCGAGCGAGCACACGTTCTTCGGCATGGACTCGCTCGGCCGGGCCGCCGCCGTGGAGACCGCGGGCAACCCCGACTGCCACGTCATCCTGCGCGGCGGGCGCTCGGGTCCCAACTACGGGGCCGACGACGTCGCGGCGGCGCTCGCGGTCGCGCGCACCTCGGGTCGCGGCGGGGTCACGGAGCACGGGCTCGTCGTCGACGCGTCGCACGGCAACTCCGGCAAGAGCCACGTGCGCCAGGCGGAGGTCGTGCGCGAGGTCTCCGCGCGGCTGGCCGAGGGCGAGCAGGGCATCACGGGCCTCATGATGGAGAGCTTCCTCGTGGCGGGTGCGCAGAAGCCCGCGCCGAGCGGCCTCGTCTACGGGCAGTCCGTCACGGACGCGTGCATCGACTGGGACACGACGGCCGACCTCCTGCAGGAGCTCGCGGCGGCGGTCCGCGCCCGGCGCGCGCTCTGAGCGGTGCCCGCGGGACGAGGACCCATCCGTCCGCGCGTCGGCGCCGAACCCAGGGTGTCCCGGACGGACCGGGACGGCGCTGGCGACGGGAGGTCGGGTGCCGAGAGCCGTGGTCGACGCGCCGCAGCGCGTGCGGGAGGCGCCCGTGCTGCACACTGACCGGGTGCCACCTCCCGTGACGACGAACCCGGCGGTCGACGCCGCCCTCGCGGCGTGCGCCGGCGGCGACCCCGCCGCGTTCGCGCCCGTCTACGACGCGCTCGCGCCGGTCGCGTACGGCACGTGCCTGGGGGTCCTGCGGGACCCGGACCACGCGGCGGAGGTCGTGCAGGAGGTGATGGTGGAGGTGTGGCAGACGGCGGCGCGCTACGACGCGACCCGCGGCTCGGCGCGAACCTGGGTCGCCACGCTCGCCCGGCGGCGCGCGGTGGACCGCGTGCGGGCCGAGCAGGCGCGCCGTGACCGCGACCAGCGCGACGTGGACGCCTCGACGGCCGCGGCACCGCGGGACGTGGTGGTGGAGGACGTCGAGCGACGTCTCGAGGGCGCGGCCGTGCGGCGGTGCCTGGACTCGCTCACGGCGACGCAGCGGGAGGCGGTCGTGCAGGCGTACTACGGCGGGCTCACCTACCGGGAGGTCGCCGAGCGGCTCGACGCCGCGCTGCCGACCGTGAAGTCCCGCATCCGGGACGGGCTCCTGCGGCTCCGCGACTGCCTGGGGGTGCGTCGTGGCTGACCCGACCACGCCCCGCGGCGACGGCGCGCACGACCGTCCGGACGTCCGCGACCTGCTCCCCGCCTACGCGCTCGACGCGGTGGACGACGTCGAGCGGCGCGCCGTCGAGCGCCTGCTCGCGGCCGACCCCGACGCGCGGCGCGAGCTCGACGAGTACCGCGACGTCGTGGCGGCGTTCACCGTCGAGAGCGCCCCGCCGCCCGCGCTGCGCGACACCGTCCTGGCCCGGGTGGCCGCGTCCGAGGCCACGCTCCCGCCCGCCGGGGAGAGGACGGGGGGCGTCGTCGTCGACCTCGCGGCCGCGCGCCGCGCCCGCCGTCGGCGCTGGACCGGGCTCGCGGCGGCGGTGGCCGCGGTGGTCGCGGTGGCCGTCCCGACCACGGTCGCGGTCCGCGCGACGCAGGAGCAGTCCCGCCTGGAGGCGCGGGCGGACGCGATCGAGCGCATGCTCGCCGACCCCGACGCGACGATCCTGCACGGCGACGTGGCGGGCGGCGGGCAGGCGTCCGTCCTCGCGGCGGGCGACGACATGTACTTCCGCGCGTCCGACCTGCCGGACGCGGGCGACGACCGGGACTACCAGCTCTGGGTGGTCGAGCCCGACGGCGCCGTCGTCTCGGCGGGCGTCCTCGACGTCCAGGACGGCAGCACGTCGCGGCTCGTCCAGGGCGAGCCGGGCGTCGGCATGGCCGTGACGGTCGAGCCGGCGGGCGGCTCGGAGCAGCCCACGACGGACCCGGTGGTCGCGCTCGTCGGCTGAGCGCCGCGGCCCGGAGGGGTCGGGACGCGCGCGGGAAAACTCGTGCCGATCCCGACCCATCCACCCGGGGCGGCGCTCCGAACCCTCGGCATGACGCCCCGCACCGGCGGGGCGACGACCCGAGGAGAGACCGATGAACGTTCGCACCCGCACGTCGTACGCCGTCGCCGGCATCGCCACGCTCGCCGTGCTCGGCCTGTCCGCGTGCAGCTCGGACTCGGACACGGGGTCCGACTCGACGACGACCGACTCCCAGTCCGACACCATGACGGACGACTCGACGTCCGACGACATGACCGACGACTCGACCGAGGGCTCGGACGACATGGCGGCCGACCCCGCCGCGAACCTCGTGGGCCCCGGCTGTGCCGCCTACGCGGAGCAGGTGCCCGACGGCGCCGGGTCGATCACCGGGATGTCGACGGACCCCGTCGCCGTGGCGGCGTCGAACAACCCGCTGCTCACGACGCTCACCGCGGCCGTCTCGGGTGAGCTCAACCCGGACGTCGACCTCGTCGACACGCTCAACGGCGGCGAGTTCACCGTGTTCGCCCCCGTCGACGACGCGTTCGCCAAGATCGACGCCGCGACGCTCGACTCGCTGAAGACGGACTCCGACACGCTGACGAAGATCCTCACGTACCACGTGGTGCCCGGCCAGCTCACGCCCGACCAGGTCGCCGGCGAGCACGAGACCGTCGAGGGCGGCACGGTCGAGGTCACCGGATCGGGCGACGAGCTCATGGTCGACGACGCGGCCGTCGTGTGCGGTGGCGTGATGACGCAGAACGCGACCGTGTACCTCGTCGACTCGGTGCTCATGCCGACCATGTGACCCTCCCGGCGCGTCCAGAAGCGGGCGCGCGGTGGACCCGCGCGAGCGGGTCCCGACGGCCCCGACCGGACGGTCGGGGCCGTCGTCGTGCGCCCGGCGACCTCCCCTCGGCGCGCGGCGGACCCATCCGCGAGGGCCGCCGGTCCGAACCCCGGGCATGGAGACGCTCATCGTCATCGGCCTGCTCGGGGGACTCATCACGGGGATCTCGCCGTGCATCCTGCCCATGCTGCCCGTCATCTTCTTCGCGGGCGGTGTGCAGGGCGCGCGCACGGGGGAGACGCCGTCGGGCACCGCGGAGACCGGGACGGGCGGCGTCTCCCCGGGGCTGTTCGCCGGCGTCCCCGACGCGGTGCGCGTCGGCGGTCGCCCGGCCGCGGGGCTGCGTGGCCGGGGCGGTCCGGGCGGCGTGCAGGAGACCGGGGCGCGCGAGGTCGCGGCGCGGCCGACGCGCGGCGGGACGCTCGCCCTCGACCTGTCGACGGGGGACGCGGCGGAGCCCGCCACCCCGGCCGACGGCGGGCGCGGGCGCCGCGCGACCCGGCGGACCACGCGCCGCTCGTGGCGCCCCTACCTCGTCATCGCGGGCCTGGTCCTCAGCTTCAGCGTCTTCACGCTCCTCGGCTCCCTCCTGCTGACCGCGCTCGGGCTCCCGCAGGACCTGCTGCGCTGGGCGGGCATCGTCCTCCTCGTCGCGATCGGCGTGGGGATGATCGTGCCGCGCGTCGAGGAGGTCCTGGAGCGGCCGTTCCGGCGGGTCGCGGCGCTCGGGGCACGGCGCGGCGCCGCCCGCCAGGACCGCGGGGCGTTCGTGCTCGGCCTCGGCCTCGGCGTGCTGTACGTGCCGTGCGCGGGGCCCGTCCTCGCGGCGATCACGGTGGCGGGAGCGACGGGGAACATCGGCCCGGGCACCGTCGCCCTCACGGTGTCGTTCGCGGTCGGGGCGGCGATCCCGCTCCTGGTCTTCGCGCTCGCGGGGCGCCGCGTCGCGGAGCGGGTCCGCGGGTTCCAGCGGCACACGCGCGGCATCCGCGTCACGGGCGGCGTCGTGATGATCGCGCTCGCGGGCGCGCTCGCGCTGAACCTCCCCGCCGCGCTCCAGCGCGCCCTGCCCGACTACACGGGCGCGCTCCAGCAGCGGGTCGACGAGAACGACGCCGTGCGCGAGGCCCTCGACCTCGGCGGTCTCGTCACCGACGAGAACCGCGAGCTGTCGAACTGCTCGAACGGCGCGCCCGTGCTCGAGGACTGCGGCACCGCCCCGGAGCTGCGCGGCATCGACACGTGGCTCAACACCCCGGGCGGCGAGGCGCTGACGCTCGAGGGGCTGCGCGGCAAGGTCGTGCTCGTCGACTTCTGGACCTACTCCTGCATCAACTGCCAGCGCGCGATCCCGCACGTCAACGCCTGGTACGACCGGTACCGCGACGTCGGCGCGGGGTTCGAGGTCGTCGGGGTGCACACGCCCGAGTTCGCGTTCGAGCGCGAGACACGCAACGTCGTCGCCGGCGCGCAGGACCTCGGCGTCACCTACCCCGTGGCCCAGGACAACGCGTACGCGACCTGGACCGCCTACCGGAACCGCTACTGGCCCGCGCAGTACCTCGTCGACGCCGACGGGACCGTGCGCCACATCCGCTTCGGGGAGGGCGGGTACGAGGACACCGAGCGCCTGGTGCGCGAGCTCCTCGAGGACGCGAACCCGGGCGTGGAGCTGCCCGAGCCCACCGCCGTCGGCGACACCACCCCGCAGGACGAGACGACGCCCGAGACGTACTTCTCCATCAAGCGCGTCGTCAACTACGCGGGCGAGCCGCGCTACGCCGCGGGGCAGCAGGACTTCACGCTCGCCGACGACCAGCGGCAGGACACGTTCTCGCTCGGCGGCACGTGGGACGTCGACTTCCAGGGCGCGACCGCCGTGTCCGACGACGCGCGCGTGCGTCTCGCGTACCGCTCGACCGACGTGTTCACGGTGCTCGGCGGCGAGGGCACCGTCACGGCCCGTGTCACGACGGACGGGCGGACCACGACCCGCGAGATCGACGTGTCCGGCAGCCCGACGCTCTACCCCGTCCTGGAGGGCGACGGCCCGACGGAGGGTCTCGTCGAGCTCGACGTCCCGCCCGGCGTGCAGGTGTTCACCGCGACGTTCGGGTGACGCGTCAGCTCGCGAGCTCCCGCGCGGGCGTCCACGACCCGATCGTCGCGGTCCCGCCGCCGAGCAGGTCGAGGCCGTCCCCGACGCCGGGGATCCCCGCGAGCCCGACGACCGACTCGGGGTCGCCCGGGTGCGGGGCCACGAGCAGCGTCGTGACGAGTGGCGGGTCGTCCGCCGTCGACCCGCCGCGCCACGAGAGCGCGGCCCAGGCGGTGGCGCCCGGCGCGAGGGTGATCGGGGCGAGGCCGTCGTCGTCCGGCTCGAGGAGCACGTCCGTCTCCGAGCCGTCGTCGGCGACGAAGCGGACCACGGGCGCGCCCGCGAGGACGCACTCCGCGGTGCCGTCGTTGCGGGCCGTGACGGTGAGGAACCGGCGCCCCGCCGCGGCGTCGAACCCGAGGGCCCCGAGCGTGAGGTCGCCGGGGGCGCACGCGCCCGCTGGGGGCGTCCCGGTCGTCGGTGCGGCGGCTCCCGCGACGAACCCGGAGCGCGTCGCGGACGCGCCGCCGTCGGTCGAGCCGTGGACCTGGTACGCGAGGGTCGGGCCGGCATAGGCGGCGCCGTCGAGGGTCCGCGCGACCACGGCGGCGTCGCCCGAGGTGATGACGGTGAGCAGGGGTCTCGGCGGGAACGTGTCCCGCGCGGTCTCGTGCACGACCTGCGTCACGCCGGGTTCCGCGGCGACCTCTCCGAGCAGGGTGAGCAGCGCGTCGTCGGGGACGGACTGCCCGCCGTCGTCGTAGGTGCCGACGGCGCCGCCGGCGACACCGAGGCTCGTCAGCCCCCGGCCCTCGGCACGGACGAGCGCGGCGACGCCGACGAGGTCGTCGGCCGTGCCGACGTCGACCGACGCGGACCCCGGGGAGAGGAACACGCGCCGCACGGGGTCGTGCGCGACGAGGCGCACGGCGTCGGCGACGGCGTCGGCCCCGAGGCGCTCGGGGCGGGGCTCCTCGGTGGCCGGGTCGACGCCGCGGTCCGTGTCCGCGCCCGGGCCGTGCGCGACGGCGAACGTCCCGCCGCCCGCGCCCGTGCCCTCGACGCGCAGCGACCAGGCACCACCGCCGGGCACGGCGGCGACGATCGCGCTCGCGTCGTCGGCGGTGCGCTGCGCCTCCTCGGGTGTCGGCAGCGGGCTGACCAGCGTGACGCGCGCGGACTCGCCCGCGGTCCCCAGGGCCTCCACGGCCGCGACGCCGGGCAGCGCCCGCAGCCGCGCCGCGACGGCCTCGTGGTCGCTCTCGGGGGAGGTCGGCGCGGGCGTCGCAGCGGGAGCGGGGGTCGTCGGGCCGACCGACGAGGTGGCCGGGGCGGGCTGCTCGGCCGCGGTGCGCAGCGCCGCCGGCCCGACGACGGCGGCCACCACCGCGAGGACGCCGCCCACGCCCGCGGCGGCCACCGCGACGAGGGGGCCGCGCCGTCGGGCCCGTGGCGGGGCCGTCCCGGTGCCGGGGTCGGTGGCGGGCTCGGGGGAGGGTGTGCCGTCGTCGTCCACGGCCGTGACCGTACCGGTCGCCGCCACCGCGCGGGGTGGCGCGCCGACGTCCTCCCCAGGGTCCGCCCGTCGTCTTCACCGTGCCAGGACCTACCCGGGCCGACGCGAGGGGGAACCGGTCTTTTCGGCGCATCGCCGGACGAGCCGGGCGCGCAGGGACCCCGCGCTTTTACCAGGACTCCTGCTGACGGGCAACATCTGGCATGATCCGGCCATGACAGTGCGGACGGCTGCGGAGCTCGCTGCGGTCGACGACCCGGCGTGGCCGACGCTCTCGCGCATGCTGGGTCGCGGCGGCGTCGAGGTCGTGCCCGCGCCCGCCTGGTCGCTCGAGGTCCTCTACCGGCTCCAGGTCACCGTCCGCTCGACCCTGGGCGCGCTCGCCCTGCACACCGGCGGGGTCCTCGTCGACGGCGGCTGGCTCCGGATCATCGGCGGGGGCGGGGCCGGGCTGCCGGACCTCGCGACCGTCAACGGCCTCGGCGAGCCGGGCGAGGACAGCGTCGCGCCGTCCGTCCTCGTCGTCGCGTACGACGTGCTCGGCGGCACGTTCGCGATCAACGGCGGCGGGCTCCCCGGCCCGCTCGGCAACGTCCACTACTTCGCGCCCGGATCGCTCTCCTGGCTCGACCTCGGGTTCGGCCAGGCGGCGTTCCTCGAGTGGTCCGTGAGCGGGGGGACCGCCGAGTTCTACGCGCCCGTGCGCTGGCCCGGCTGGTACGACGAGATCGGCTCCGTGCGCCTCGACGAGGGCCTGAGCGTCTACCCGCCCCTGTGGTCGGAGGAGGGGCGCGACGTCGCCCGGTCGTCGCGCACACCGGTGCCGCTCGGCGAGCTCGTGGACTGGCACTTCGAGATGGCGGAGCGCATGGCCCCGGTCGACGACTACGTGCGCGACGCCGACGAGCACCTCGACGGCTACGGCGCCTGGCCTACGGACGGCTACCGCCCCTGAGCCCCGGTCACGCCCTGGGTCATGCCGGGTCCGCGTCGAGGAGGTCGGCGCGCACCGTCCCCAGCTTGTCGGGGTTGCGCACGAAGTCGAGCGCCGCGACCCGCCCCCCGACGACCGTGAACGCGATCACCGTGAGCACCCCGGTCCCGTCGCGCAGGAGCAGCCCGGGCGCGCCGTTGACGTCGACCGCGCGCACGGCCTCGGGCGGCCGGCGGAGGTAGCTGAGCAGCACGGGACCTGCCGTCCCCGCCCCGCGCACGGTGTGCCGCAGCGCCCGGACCTTGCCGCCGCCGTCGGCCCGCAGCACCACGTCGGGGTCGAGCACCGCGAGCAGGGCCGGCAGGTCGGCGTCCGTGCAGGCCGCGACGAACGCCTCGACGACGCGCGCCTGCTCGGCGCGCGTCGCGGTCCCGCGCGGCCGCCCCGCCTCCACGTCCTTGCGGGCTCGCGCCGCGAGCTGGCGGACGGCGGCGGGCGAGCGCCCGACGACGTCGCCCACCTCGTCGAACGGCAGCCCGAACACGTCGTGGAGCACGAACGCGACGCGCTGCGCGGGGGAGAGGCGCTCGAGCACGACGAGGAGGGCCATGCTCACCTCCTCGTCGAGCGTCACGCGGTCGGCCGGGTCCGTCGCGTCGACGGCGCCCGCGGCGACCGGCGACGCGGCGCCCGGGGTCGTCACGACCGGCTCCGGCAGCCACGTCCCGACGTAGCGCTCGCGGCGCGCCCGCGCGCTCCCGAGCACGTCGAGCGCGAGCCGCCCGACCGTCGTCGTCAGCCAGGCCGCGAGGTTGCGGATCGAGCCCGCGTCCTGGGTGCGCAGCCGCAGCCACGCGTCCTGGACGCAGTCCTCGGCGTCGGACCAGGAGCCGGTCGTCGTGTACGCGAGCCGCAGGAGGCGGGGGCGCTCGGCCTCGAACGCGCGCGCGAGGTGGTCGGCGGCCGGGCCGGTCACCGGGCCGCCGCCCGCTCGGCGTGCTGCGCGGCGAGCCAGTCGCGGAACGTCGTGGTGCCGCGCACGTCGGGCTGTGCGTCGGTGAGGCCGCCGGCGCGCAGCGCGCGGCCGAGCGCGCCGGGGAGCGGCACCCGGACGGGGACGGCGCGCGAGCCGGTGACGTCGCGCCAGGCGCGCGCCGCGTCCCGCAGGTCGACCACCTCGGGACCCGCGACGGTCGTGGTGCCGCCGAGCGGGTCGCGCACGGCGGCGTCGGCGACGGCGGCGCCGACCTCGGCGGCAGCGACCGGCTGGACCGGCGCGCGCAGCAGCGGCACGACGCCCCGGCGCGCCGCGGCCCCGAGCGTCCCGGCGACGAGCTCGTGGAACTGGGTCGCGGCGACGACCGTCCACGGCACGCCCCCGTCCGCGACCTCGCGCTCCTGCGCGACCTTGGCGGCGTAGTAGGTCATCGGCACATCGTGGCACCCCACCACCGACACGAGCACGTGGTGCCGCACCTCCGCGGCGCGCTCGGCGGCGAGCAGGCGCCGTGTGCCGTCGACGACCGCCGCGCGCACGTGCCGCAGCGACGTCGCGGTGTTGCTCGCGTCGACCACGACGTCGACGCCGTCGAGCGCCGCCGCGAGACCTGCGCCCGTCGTGAGGTCGACGGGGTGCTCCCGCGCGTGCCTGCTCAGCGCCCGCACCTCGTGGCCGCGCGCGGCCAGCCCCGCCACGACGTGCCGACCGACGGTCCCCGTCCCACCCACCACAGCGATCCTCATACCCGGACGACGACGCGGCGCCCCCCGATGTGACATCCCAGCCGCGGCGAGAGTTGTATACAAGTGCGCAGGACGTGTGGCACGATGGCCGGGTGACGACGACGCCCGAGCTGCGCACCGCCGTCGGGCCGTCCTCGGCGCCCGGCGACGCGGGCCTCGCGCGCCGCCAGTCCGGGGCCCGCGCGGTCTACGACCTGCTGCGCGGCCGCATCATCGACGGCTCCCTCGCGCCCGACGCGCGGCTCACCGAGCCCGTGCTCTCCGCCGAGCTCGGCGTCTCGCGGACCCCGGTGCGCGAGGCGCTGCGGCTGCTCCAGGCCGAGGCGCTCGTCGTCGAGCTGCCCACCGGGGGAGTGCGCGTCGCGCCGCTCGACCTCGCCGACGCGCGGCGCGTCTACGACGTGCGCGCCCGCCTCGAGGGCCTCCTCGCCCGGGACGCGTGCGAGCGCGCCACGCCCGACGACGTCGCGCGGCTCGCGCGCCTCGTGACGCTCATGGACGCGGTGCGCGACCACGAGGACGAGGTGCTGCGCATCGGCGCCCAGTTCCACGGCGAGATCGAGGCGCTCGCCGACAACCGCTGGGGGTCGGCGCTCCTGCGCCAGATCCGCGGCCACGTCGACCGGTACCGCGCGCTCGCCGCGCGCCGCCGTGTCGGCACCACCGACCACGTCGACGAGCACCGCGCCGTCGCCGACGCCATCGCGAGCCGCGACGCCGCCGCCGCCGAGGCGGCGATGCGCGCCCACATCGAGCGCAGCGCCGCCCTCGCCGAGCAGTCGCTGCGCGGCGCGGGGTCGGCGACCGACGACCTCCCCTGACCACCGCCCACCGCACGACGGAGACACCGATGCCGTACACCCACCACCTGCGCGTCTACCCCAGCGCGGAGCCGCTCGACCGCACCGACCAGCTCGCGTGGAAGCTCGCCGAGCTCGCGACCGACCCGGTGGAGGTCACGCCCGAGGTCGTCGACATGGTCGTCAACCGGGTCATCGACAACGCGGCCGTCGCCGCGGCCAGCCTCACGCGCGGCCCCGCGATCGCGGCGCGCGGCCAGGCGCTCGCGCACCCCTACACGCCGGGGTCGACGGTGTTCGGCTGCGACCTCGAGACCCGCACGAGCCCCGAGTGGGCGGCCTGGGCGAACGGCGTCGCGGTGCGCGAGCTCGACTTCCACGACACGTTCCTCGCCGCGGAGTACTCCCACCCGGGCGACAACATCCCGCCGATCCTCGCCGTCGCGCAGCACGCCGGGTCCGACGGCGCCGCCGTCGTCCGGGCGATCGCGACCGGCTACGAGATCCAGGTCGACCTCGTGCGCGCGATCAGCCTGCACCGGCACAAGATCGACCACGTCGCGCACCTCGGGCCGTCGGCCGCCGCGGGCATCGGGACGCTGCTCGGCCTCGACACCGAGACGGTGTTCCAGGCGATCGGGCAGGCCCTGCACACGACGACAGCCACCCGCCAGTCGCGCAAGGGCCAGATCTCGACGTGGAAGGCGCACGCCCCGGCGTTCGCGGGCAAGGTCGCGGTCGAGGCCGTCGACCGCGCGATGCGCGGCCAGACGTCGCCCGAGCCGATCTACGAGGGCGAGGACGGCGTCGTCGCGTGGCTGCTCGACGGCCCGGACGCGGCGTACGACGTCGTGCTCCCGGCCCCCGGCGAGCCGAAGACGGCGATCCTCGACACCTACACCAAGGAGCACTCCGCGGAGTACCAGTCGCAGGCGCTCATCGACCTCGCCCGCGCGCTGCACGACGAGCACCCGTGGCTCGCCGACCCCGAGAACGTCGCGTCGATCGTCATCCACACGAGCCACCACACCCACTACGTCATCGGCTCCGGCGCGAACGACCCGCAGAAGTACGACCCGACGGCGTCGCGCGAGACGCTCGACCACTCGATCCCCTACATCTTCGCGGTCGCGCTGCAGGACGGCGGCTGGCACCACGTCGACTCGTACGCCCCCGAGCGCGCGGGCCGCCCCGACACCGTCGCGCTGTGGGCCAAGGTCACGACGGCGGAGGACCCCGAGTGGACGCGCCGCTACCACTCGACCGACCCGGCGGAGAAGGCGTTCGGCGGGCGCGTCGAGATCGAGCTGGCCGACGGCGGCCGCCTCGTCCGCGAGATCGCCGTCGCCGACGCGCACCCGCTCGGCGCGCGGCCGTTCGGGCGCGAGCAGTACGTGCACAAGTTCCGCACGCTCGCGGCCGGCGTCCTCGAGGACGCCGAGATCGAGCGCTTCCTCGACCTCGCGCAGCGGCTCCCGGAGCTCACGCCCGCGGAGGTGCGCGAGCTGACGATCGTGGGGCGGCCCGGGCTCCTCGACTCCGTCCCGACGCCGACCGGCCTGTTCGAGCTCGGTCGCGACGACGCCCCCGCGCACCCCGAGGTCGAGGGCGACGGGTTCACCATGCACGAGGCCGACGAGACCACCGAGGGAGAGGCGCGCTGATGCTCTACAGCCAGGTGACGCCGTCGGACAAGCGGCGCGCGTTCCGCGCGGCGCTCGACGCCGCGGCGACCACGGGGGAGCCGCTGCGGCTCCCGGGCGCGTTCAACCCGCTGTCCGCGCGCCTGATCCAGGACAAGGGCTTCGAGGGCGTGTACGTGTCGGGGGCCGTGCTGTCGGCCGACCTCGGCCTGCCCGACATCGGCCTCACGACCCTCACCGAGGTCGCGGGGCGATCGCAGCAGATCGCGCGCGTCACCGACCTGCCCGCGCTCGTCGACGCCGACACCGGCTTCGGCGAGCCGATGAACGTCGCGCGCACCGTCCAGGCGCTCGAGGACGCGGGCGTCGCGGGCGCGCACGTCGAGGACCAGGTCAACCCCAAGCGGTGCGGCCACCTCGACGGCAAGGAGGTCGTCGGGCTCGACGAGGCGGCGAAGCGCGTGCGGGCGGCCGCCGACGCGCGCCGCGACCCCGGCTTCCTGATCATGGCGCGCACCGACGTCCGCGGCACGATCCCCGGCGACGCCGGGCTGCGCGCCGCGATCGACCGCGCCAAGGCGCTCGTCGACGCGGGCGCCGACGCGATCTTCCCCGAGGCGATGAAGGACCTGTCGGAGTTCGAGGCCGTCGCGTCGGCCGTGGACGTGCCCGTGCTCGCCAACATGACCGAGTTCGGCAAGTCCGAGCTCTTCACGCGCCGTCAGCTCGGCGACGCCGGCGTGCGGCTGATCATCTACCCCGTCACGCTCCTGCGGGTCGCGATGGGCGCCACCGAGCGTGCGCTCGACGAGATCGCCGAGACCGGCACCCAGGCGGGGCAGGTCGAGGGGATGCAGACGCGCGCGCGCCTCTACGAGCTGCTCGACTACGCCGCCTACAACACCTTCGACGAGGGCATCTTCACCTACCGGCCCTGACGACCGGCCGGTGCCGCGCGCCCGTCGGCCGCGGCACCGGCATCTCCCCGCGACCCGTGCTGCACGAAGGAGTGACCGCATGACCACCACCGCACCGACCACCGACGCGCCCGAGATCCGCAAGGGCCTCGCGGGCGTCGTCGTCGACGTCACCGCGATCTCGAAGGTCAACCCCGAGACGAACTCGCTCCTGTACCGCGGCTACCCGGTGCAGGACCTCGCCGCCCGCCGCAGCTTCGAGGAGGTCGCGTACCTCCTGTGGCACGGCGAGCTGCCCACGCCGGAGCAGCTCGCCGAGCAGACCGCCGTCGAGCGGGCGCACCGCGCGCTGCCCGGCCACGTGCGCAACGCGATCCTCGAGCTCCCGACGACGTGCCACCCCATGGACGTCGTCCGCACCGCCGTCTCCCAGCTCGGCGCGCACGACCCCGACGCCGAGGACTCCTCGCCCGAGGCCGAGCAGGCCAAGGCGGTCCGCCTGTGGGCCGTGCTGCCCGCCGCCGTCGCGCTCGACCAGCGTCGGCGCCGGGGCCTCCAGCTCGTCGAGCCGCGCGACGACCTCTCCTACGCCGAGAACTTCCTGTGGATGACGTTCGGCGAGGAGCCCGATCCCGCCGTCGTGCGCGCGTTCGAGGTGTCGATGGTGCTGTACGCCGAGCACTCGTTCAACGCGTCCACGTTCACGGCGCGCGTCATCACGTCCACGCTGTCCGACCTGCACTCCGCCGTGACGGGCGCCGTCGGCGCGCTCAAGGGCCCGCTCCACGGCGGCGCGAACGAGGCCGTCATGGCGACGTTCGCCGAGATCGGCACCGCCGACCGCGCCGCCGCGTGGCTCGACGACGCGCTCGCCCACAAGCGCAAGATCATGGGCTTCGGGCACCGCGTCTACAAGCACGGCGACTCGCGCGTCCCCACCATGCGCGCGACGCTCGACGACCTCGTCGAGCACTACGGCCGCCCGGACCTCCTCGAGCTCTACACCGCGCTCGAGACCGCGATGACCGAGCGCAAGAACATCCTGCCGAACCTCGACTACCCGGCTGGCCCGGCGTACCACCTCATGGGCTTCGACACCCCGATGTTCACGCCGCTGTTCGTCGCGTCGCGCGTGGTCGGCTGGACCGCGCACGTCATGGAGCAGCGCGCCGCGAACGCCCTCATCCGCCCGCTCAGCCAGTACGTCGGCCCGGAGCAGCGCGACCTCCCCTGACTCTGCCCCTGACTCCCGGCCCTGACTCCCGGCCCTGCGCCGAACAGGTGGTCCTGGCGCGTCCCGTCCCCCGGACGGGCCGGGACCACCTGCTCGGACCGCCGGGATCGCCTGGTCGGCCGACGGAGGGGGTCAGCCGACGAACGACTCCAGCTCGGCGCGGTCGGGCGGGCCGTCGCGGTGGATGAGGGCCTCGATCTCCTCCATGCGGTCCCAGACGTTGACGGCCATGCCGGCCTCGACGCGGCCGTCCTGGAGCCAGAACGCGACGAGCTCGCGGTCCGGGACGGAGCCGGAGACCACGACCTCGTCGTAGGCGTCCGGGCCGGCGACGAAGCCGAGGTACTCCATGCCGACGTCGTACTGGTCGGAGAAGAAGTAGGGCAGCTCGGGGTAGGGGGCGGTCGCGCCGAGCATCGCGCGCGCGGCGTGCGGGCCCTGGTGGAGGGCGGTCGCCCAGTGCTCGACGCGCAGCGACCGCCCGTAGCGCGCCGACGGCACGCTGGCGATGTCACCCGCGACGAAGACGTCCGGGTCGGTGGTCTGGAGCGTCGCGGACGCGACGACGCCGCCCGTCGCGGAGTCGAGGGCGAGCCCGGCGTCCCGCGCGAGCCCGACGTTCGGGACCGCACCCACGGCGACGAGCACGAGGTCCGCGTCGACGTGGGTGCCGTCGGCGAGGTCCACCCCCGTGGCCCGACGACCGTCGCCGGAGATGCCCGTGACCTGCGCGCGGCGGTGGAGGTGCACCCCGTGGTCGGCGTGGACCTGCCCGTACAGCTCACCCATCTCGGGCCCCAGCACGCGCTCGAGCGGGTGGGTGCCGAGCCCCATCACCGTGACGTCGAGGCCGAGCGTGCGGGCGGACGCCGCGACCTCCAGCCCGATCCAGCCGTCGCCGACGACCCCCAGCCGCCCGACGCCGTCGTCCCGGGCCGCGCGCAGCGCCGCGGCCAGGGCGTCGCTGTCGTCGAGCGTCCGCAGCTCGTGCACCCCGGCCAGGTCGCCGCCGGGCAGGGGGATCCGGCGCGGGTCCGAGCCGGTCGCGAGCAGCAGCTTCTCGTACGACAGCGCGCGTCCGTCGTCGAGCGTCACGCTCCGTCCGGCGAGGTCGAGCGCGGTCGCCTGGGTCCCGGTGAGGAGCTCGACGTCGTGCTCGGCGTACCAGTCGGTCGCGAGCGGGAACACCGCGTCGCGCTCGGCCTCGCCGCGCAGGTAGTCCTTCGACAGCGGCGGCCGCTCGTACGGGCGGTGCGGCTCGCGCGCGACGACGATGATCCCGCCGTCGTAGCCCTCCGCGCGCAGCGTCTCGACGGCCTTCGCCGCGGCGAGCCCACCTCCGACGACGACGTGACATCCAGCGCTCATGGCGACCTCCGCGGTGGTTCGGGACAGCGGGACGGCCTCAGTCTCGCGCGAACCGGGTCGCACCGCCGGGGGAGCGGCGGGCGCGAGAACGACGAGAGGCCCGGGATCCTCGCGGATCCCGGGCCTCTCGGCTGGTCGGGGTGACAGGATTTGAACCTGCGACCTCTTCGTCCCGAACGAAGCGCGCTACCAAGCTGCGCCACACCCCGGTTGCTGGCCTACGTGACGGTCGACGAGGAGACCTCGTCTTCCCCGCAGGAAGCCTGCCCAGAATAGCCGACGAAGTGCCGTGCCACGAAACCCGATCCCTGCCACCCCGACGACACCCCCCTCGACCCCCCCAGCCCGCGCCCGTCGAGCACGGGGTCGGCGACCGGAAACTCGGGATCGCGGTCGCTGACCCCGTGCTCGGCGGAGCGGTGGGGAAGGGGGAGCCGTCAGCGCGACGTCAGGGTGAGCAGCGTGGCCTCGGGGCGGCACGCGAACCGGACCGGCGCGTAGGGCGACGTGCCCGCGCCGGCGGAGACGTGCAGCCACGTCGAGTCCTGACCGCCCGCGGCGTCGGGGCGGGGGCCCGGCCAGCCGTGCAAGCCCTTGGCCCGCTTGCGGTCGATGTCGCAGTTCGTCACGAGCGCGCCGAACCCGGGCACGCAGAGCTGCCCGCCGTGGGTGTGGCCCGCGAGGACGAGCTCCGCGCCGTCGTCGTGCATCTGGTCCAGGACCCGCCGGTAGGGCGCGTGCGTGACACCGAGCCGGAGCACGCCGCCCTCCGGCGGGGCGGCCGGAGCCTGCGACGCGGGCGCGGGGAAGACGTCGCGGTCGAGGTGCGGGTCGTCGACGCCCACGAGGTCGAGGCGGACGCCGCCGACGTCGAGGGCGTCACGACGGTTCGTCAGGTCGACCCACCCGGCGTCGCGCATCGCACCGGCCATCTCGGCTGCGGGCAGGAGGCGGGCCTGCGACGCGAACGGCAGCCGGGCGTCGGGCAGGAGGTAGCGCGCCGGGTTCTTCGGGACGGGGGCGAAGTAGTCGTTCGAGCCCAGGACGAACGCGCCGGGCACCGCCAGGAGCGGGGCGAGGGCGTCGAGCAGCGGCTCGAGCGCGTCGACGTGCGCGAGGTTGTCCCCGGTGTCGACGACGAGGTCGGGCTCGAGCTCGGCGAGCGAGCGCACCCACTCGATCTTGCGCCGCTGGGTCGGCACGAGGTGCAGGTCGGAGACGTGCAGCACCCGCAGGGCGCGCGAGCCGGGCGGCAGGACCGGGACGGTCGCCTCGCGGAGCGTGAAGAGCTTCGTCTCCACGTGCGCGTACGCGACGCCCGCCACACCGACGGCGGCCAGCGCCCCGAGCCCGCGCAGGGCCCGGCGCGCCCCGTCGGCGCTCAGCCGTTCCCCCCGCCGCCGAGGCTCTCCAGCCACGCGCCGAGGTCGCTCTCGCGGCCCGCGCCGTTGCTGCGGTCGCCGCGGTCGCCGCGGCCGCCGTCGGCCTCGTTGTCCGGCTGGTCGTCGTCGGGCTGGTCGCCCCCGGGCTGCTGACCGCCCTGGTCGCCGCCGTCCTGGCCGCCCTCGGGCGTCGAGGGGGTGCGCGGCGGGGGCTTCGGGGCGTTGACGCGGCCCCAGTCCGGCTCGGGGAACCCGGGGGCGGGCTGACCGGCGAGGATCTGGTTCATGTAGTCGCGCCACGTCGGGGCGGCGAGGCTCGAGCCGTACCAGTACGGGCGCGTCTTCCCGTTGATGGTGAAGCGGCCGTTCATCTCGACGTCGTTCTCGGCGTTGCCGATCCACACGGCGGTGGCGACCTGGGGCGTGTAGCCGATGAACCACGTGTGCTTGTTGAGGTTCGCGGTGCCGGTCTTGCCGGCGGCCGGCCGGCCGTCGGCGAGCGCGTTGCCGCGGCCGGAGCCCTGGGTGAGGACCTGCTCCAGGGCGTACGTGACCGTGTTGGCGACCGCGGGGTCGATGGCCCCGGGCTGGCAGTTCGCCGACGGGACGGGGAGCTCCTCGCCGTCGCCCGCGACCACCTTGGTGATCGCGATCGGCTGGCAGTAGGTGCCGCCCGCGGCGAACGTCGCGTACGCCGCGGCCATGTGCATCGGCGACGAGTTCTGGGTGCCGAGGATCATCGAGGGCACGATCTCGATGTCGGTGTTGTCCTTCGACGACGGCGTGAAACCGGCCGCCTTCGCGGTGTTCGCGACGCCGCAGAGGTCGAGCTGGGAGGCGATGGTCGTGTAGGCCGTGTTGACCGAGTTGTACGTCGCCTTGAGCACTGTCATCGAGCCGCTGCCCGGGCCGTCGGAGTTCGCGGGCGTCCACGGGTCGTTGCCGAGACGCTTGCAGCTCGCGCGGAAGTCCCGGCTGCCGATCCAGGTGCGCTTGTTCGCGTTGACCGTGTCGTAGAGCGAGTGCCCCTCCTTGAGCCACTCGGCGAGGACGAACGGCTTCCAGGTCGAGCCCGGCGAGAACCCGCGGGAGCCGCCGTGCGCCTCGTCGGTGCTGTAGTTCACGGCCGTCGTGTTGGGGGCAGGGTCCTGCGTGTTGTCGAACGCGCGGTTCTGCGCCATCGCGAGGATCTTGCCGGTCCCCGGCTCGATCGACACGATCGCGTCCTCGATCTGGCTCGGGTCGTCCGCCGGGACGGCGGCCGCCGCGTGCTGCTCCGCGGCCGCCTGCATGTTCGGGTCGAGCGTCGTGTAGATGTCGAGCCCGCCGCGGTACAGCAGCGCCTCGCGCTCGGCCTTCGTCTCGCCGAACACCGGGTCCGACATGATGATCTTCGTGACGTAGTCGCAGAAGAACGCGGAGCCGCCGGACGCCTGGCAGCCCGCCTCGAGCGGCTGGACGGCGAGCGTGTCCGCGATGGGGGTGGCCAGCCCGGCGTCGTACTCCTCCTTGGTGATGTACCCCTGCTGGTACATCGTGTTGAGGACGACGTTGCGGCGGTTCTGGGCCTTCTCCGGGTCGGCCGTCGGGTCGTACGTGGACGGCGCCTTGGTGATCCCGGCGATCGTGGCCGCCTGGAGGTAGTTCAGGTCCTTGGCCGAGACGCCGAAGTAGTGCCGCGCCGCCGTCTCGACGCCGTACACGGAGCGCCCGAACTGCGCGATGTTGAGGTAGCCCTGGAGGATCTCCTCCTTGCCCATCCTCTTCTCGAGCGAGATGGCGAGCTTCGCCTCGCGCGCCTTGCGCCCGAGCGTGTCGGCCTTGGCCTCGTGCTGCGCCATGACGTCGCCGTCGCGCACGGCCTGCTCGATGAGGACGTTCTTCACGTACTGCTGCGTCAGGGTCGAGGCGCCCTGCGTCGAGCCGCCCGTGAGGTTGTTGACGAACGCGCGCGGGATGCCCTCGACGTCGACCCCGCCGTGCTCCCAGAAGCGCTTGTCCTCGATCGCGATGACCGCGTTCTTCATGGGCTCGGAGACCTGGTCCAGCGGGACGACGATGCGGTTCTCCGTGTAGAACGTCGCGAGCCGCGTCGTGCCGTCGTTCGCGTAGATGCGCGACTGCTCGGACAGCGGGCCCGGCTCGAGGTCGGCCGGCAGCTCGTCGAACACCTCGACGGCGGTGTCCGTCGCGGTGTTCGCCCCGGCGGCCAGCGGCACGAGGAGCCCGGCCGCGAGCACGCCGCCGACGCCGGAGACCAGCACGAACGCCAGGAAGAGGGCGACGAGCTGGTACGCGTTGATCTGCCGGCCGCGAGGACGCACAGGGGAAGCCATGGTGCCAACCCTACGGGAGCAACCCCGGGAGAGGCCCGGAAAGCCGCCTCTCCCGGGTGTGCGGGTTGTGTAAGCATCCCGGGACGGCGCGTCCGTCCGGCCGCGCCGCGTTCCGCGCCGTCCGACTACGCTCGCCCCATGGCAACCACGTGGGAGTACGCGACCATCCCCCTCATCATCCACAACACGAAGGCCGTCCTCGACCAGTGGGGCTCCGACGGCTGGGAGCTCGTCCAGGTCGTGACCGGCCCGGACGGCAACGGCCTCGTCGCCTACCTCAAGCGCCCCACCGGGGAGAAGTAGTGACGGGCGTCCCCGCCGGGACGGTCGCCGCGCGCCTCGCGGAGCTCGGGATCACCCTCCCGCGGGTGGCGGCGCCGGTCGCCGCCTACGTCCCCGCGGTGCGCTCCGGCCGGTACGTCCACACCTCGGGCCAGCTCCCGTTCGTCGACGGCGCGCTGCTCGCGACCGGCAAGGTGGGTGACGGCGAGGGCCTCGTCGCGCCCGCCGACGCCGCGGACCTCGCGCGCGTGTGCGCGCTCAACGCGCTCGCGGCCGTGCACGACGTCGTCGGGAACCTCGACGACGTCGTCCGGGTCGTCAAGGTGGTCGGGTTCGTGGCGAGCGACCCGTCGTTCACGGGCCAGCCCGGCGTCGTGAACGGTGCGAGCACCGTCCTCGGCGAGATCTTCGGCGAGGCCGGGGTGCACGCGCGCAGCGCCGTCGGCGTCGCGGTCCTGCCGCTCGACGCCCCGGTCGAGGTCGAGCTCGTCGTCGAGCTGGCGGACTAGCCCGCGACGCCCGCACGAGAACGGGGTCGGCGACCGGGTCCGTGAGGATCCGGTCGCCGACCCCGTTCTCGTCGGCATCTCGGCCGGCGTGGCCGGTCAGCGCGCGCGGCGCTCCAGGCGGTCCATGTCGAGCAGGACGACGGCCCGGCCCTCGCGGCGGACCCAGCCGCGCGTCGCGAAGTCGGCGAGCGCCTTGTTCACGGTCTCGCGCGACGCGCCGACGAGCTGCGCGAGCTCCTCCTGCGTGAGGTCGTGCGCGACGCGGATGCCCTCGTCCGTCTCCTCGCCGAAGCGGGTCGACAGGTCGAGGAGCGCCTTGGCGACACGGCCCGGCACGTCGGAGAACACGAGGTCGGCCAGCGTCTCGTTCGTGCGGCGCAGGCGGCGCGCGAGGGCGTTGAGCAGGTGCTTGGCGACGCTCGGGTGCTTCTCGATCCACTCGACGAGCTGGTCGTGGCCGAGCTCGTAGATCACGGAGTCGGCGACGGAGCTCGCGGTGGCGGTGCGGGGGCCCGGGTCGAAGAGCGAGAGCTCGCCGAACATCTCGCCGGGGCCGAGGATCGACAGGAGGTTCTCGCGGCCGTCGTTGGAGCGGCGCCCCAGCTTGATCTTGCCGCTCGCGATCACGTAGAGGCGGTCGCCCGGCTCGCCCTCGCGGAACAGCACGTCTCCGCGCGAGAGCTCGATCTGCTGCATCGACTCGAAGAGGGTGCGCGTCTCGTCCGCGTCCATCGTCGCGAACAGGGGGGCGGAGAGCACAACGTCGTCGTCCACGCGGGGTGTCCTATCGTCTCGTCCTCGGAAATGTTCCAGGACAAGTCTGCCCTACGGCTGCAACTCGGGTGTCAGGGGCGGCGGCTACGGTGGGTTTCGTGACCACCACCGAGCAGGCCCGCGCGCGGGCCCCGAAGCCCGAGTCGCACCTCGCGCTCGTGCGGCGCGCGCGCCGCACCAACCGTGAGCTCGCGGTCACCTACCCGGACGCGCACTGCGAGCTCGACTTCACCACGCCGCTCGAGCTGCTCGTCGCGACGGTCCTCTCGGCCCAGACGACGGACAAGCGCGTGAACCTCACGACGCCCGCGCTCTTCGCGCGCTACCCGGACGCCGCGGCCTACGCGGCGGCGGACCGCGCCGAGCTCGAGGAGATCCTGCGGCCCACGGGCTTCTTCCGGGCCAAGGCGCAGTCGGTCATCGGGATCGGCCAGGCGCTCGTCGAGCGGTTCGACGGCGAGGTGCCCGCCCGCCTGGAGGACCTCGTCACCCTGCCCGGCGTGGGGCGCAAGACGGCGAACGTCGTGCTCGGGAACGCGTTCGGCGTGCCGGGGCTCACCGTGGACACGCACTTCGGCCGCCTCGTGCGCCGCCTGGGGTGGACCACGGAGGAGGACCCGGTCAAGGTCGAGCAGGTCGTCGGCGGGCTCATCGAGAAGTCGGAGTGGACGATGCTCTCCCACCGGCTGATCTTCCACGGCCGGCGGGTGTGCTTCGCGCGCAAGCCGGCGTGCGGCGCGTGCACGATCGCGCGGTGGTGCCCGTCGTTCGGCGTCGGCGAGGTCGACCCGGTCAAGGCGGCCGCGCTCGTCAAGACGAGCTGAGGGTCTCGCGCGGACGGCCGGGCGAGGGCGCGGTCAGCCCGCGGGCCGCTGCGTCGTGGGGAGCCAGTCCAGGAGCAGGTCCGTCACGGTGCCCGGGGCCTCCTCGGGGAGGAAGTGCCCGGCGTCGTCCACGACCTCGAACCGGAAGTCCCGGGCGAGCGCGGCGCCGTCGGCGTCCGCGAGGTCGCGGCGCAGCAGCCCGTCGCGCGCCGCGTGCACCTGGAGGGCGGGGACCTCGACGGGGTGGCGGAGCGCGGCGAGGAAGCGGCGCCCGTCGGGCCGGGGGGTGGAGCGCACGGCCCAGCGCAGCGACTCCATCGCGGTGTGCGCCGCGAACGGGATGCGCATGACGGTGCGGTAGGTGTCGACGACGTCGGGCGCGAAGGGCTGCGCGGCGCCCGTGGCGAGCACGTCGGCCACGAGGTCGCCGCGGACGAGCGCGCGCTCGGGCAGCGTCGGCACCTGGTAGAACGCGAGCTGGCGCTGCGCGGCGGGCGTGAGGAGCCGTCGGGCCGACGTGTGCAGGCGTGCGGGGTGCGGCGCGGAGAACGCGGCGACCCCGGCCGTCACGGCGGGCTGGAGCGCAGCCATCGCCCAGGCGAGGCTGCCGCCGGTGCCGTGGCCCACGACGACCGCGCGCCCCGACCCGAGCGAGCGGATCACGCCGGCGATGTCACGTGTGCGCGTCGGGGCGTCGTAGCCGATCGGCGGCTTGTCGGACGCCCCGACGCCCCGCACGTCCATCGCGGCGACGCGGTAGCCCGCGGCGGCCAGCGGCTCGAGCTGGTGCCGCCACGCCCACCAGAACTGGGGGAACGAGTGGAGCAGCACGACGAGCGGCGGGCCGGGGTCCCGCACGCCGCGGTCCTCGGGACCGGCGAGCGCCACGTGGAAGCGGGCCCCGTTGGCCGGCACGAACTCGTGGCGCCAGGGGCCGTCGAGGAGGGCGGACGTGAAGTCGGAGGGGTCGGGCGTCACCCGGACGAACCTACCGGCGTCCCGGACCCGCTGTCGGCCGACGACCCGGATCCGGCGCCCGCGGCGTCCGCTCCGGACGTCTCCGCGGCCGCCGCGGGACGGCGGTCCTTCGGCGGGTCGAACCGGTAGCCGACGTTGCGCACCGTGCCGATGAGCTGCTCGTGCTCCGGCCCGAGCTTGGCGCGCAGACGGCGCACGTGGACGTCGACGGTGCGCGTGCCACCGTAGTAGTCGTAGCCCCAGACCTCCTGGAGGAGCTGCGCGCGGGTGAACACGCGGCCCGGGTGCTGGACGAGGTACTTGAGGAGCTCGAACTCCTTGTACGTGAGGTCGATCGGACGGCCGCGCAGCCGGGCGGTGTAGCCGCTCGCGTCGATCGCGAGCTCGCCCGCCGCGATCTCCTGCGGTCCGTCCTCGGCCGGTCCCCGCGCGGAGCGCTCGATGACGAGCCGGAGCCGGGCCTCGACCTCGGCCGGTCCGGCGCCCTCCAGCAGGAGGTCGTCGGCACCCCACTCGGCGGTCACCACGGTGAGCCCGCCCTCGGTGAGCACGAGCACGAGCGGGACCGTCAGGCCCGTGGCGTGCAGGAGCCGGCACGTGGTGCGGGCCGCGACGAGGTCGCGGCGCGCGTCCAGCAGCACGACGTCGGAGTCCGGTGCGTCGACCAGCGCCGACGGCTCCATGGGCAGGACCCGGATGCGGTGCGAGAGCAGGCCGAGCGCGGGCAGCACCTCGACGGAACCGCCAGTGGCGGGGGTGAGGATGAGCAGGTCGGCCATCCGGCACCTCCTTCCGGGTCGCGGGGCGCGGGCGGCGCCCCCGGGCGTCGACGCGTGGCGACCGGGCGGGACGGACCTCTACGGGGCACGCCACGTCGTCGGCCACGTCCGCGGTCCGTGGACGGTTACCGTATCGCGTGCCGGCCGCCCGCACGGTGCGTGTCTCACATCGCGCGCGTCCGCCCTCGCCGGCCGGTGACAGCGCTGCCCGGCGGCGACGCCGCAGCCCGCTCGTGAGACGGCCGCCCGGCCGCCGCCCGGCCGTCGACAGGGAGCCGGTGAGCGGCCCGTGGCGAGTCTCTGCGACACTCTGAGGCGTGCTGCACGACCCGACGCCCTCCCGCGACCCCCGAACGGGGCGCTGACCGCGTGGACCTCTCGACCCGTGCCGTCGTGACGGCATGCCTGGCGGCGGTCGTGGCCGTCGCCGCGTTCTTCGGCCCGCTGCCGCTCACGATCGCGTCGGGCGCGCTGGCGCTGGGCGTCGCGATCGGCTGGCCGCGGCTGCTCGACATCCCCGTCCACGGCGGGACCCGGGTCGTCATCGCGATCGCCGGGCTCGGCGCCGTGGCCGCGACCGCCGCGACGCACGGGGAGCCCGCGCTGCGCCACCTGCCCGTCGTGCTCGCGCTCTCCGTCGTCCTCGCGTTCGTCGCCGAGCTCCTGCGGCGCGACGGCCGTCCGCGCCTGGTCGAGTCGCTCATCGGCACGGTGAGCGGGATCGTCGTGGCGACGTCGAGCGCGGGCTGGATCGCCGCGGGCCGCACCGACGCCGGCGAGTCCCTCGTCGTCACGACGGCGGTCGCGCTCGCCGTGGCGTCCGCGGTGTCCGCGCTGCCGCTCGGCGGCTGGCTCAACGCCGCGCTGACGCTCGGCCTCGCGGTGCTCGCGGGCGGCGCCGTCGGCTACGTCATGCCCGACCTCGAGCTGCTGGGCGGCGTCTGGGCGGGGGTCGTCGCGGGCCTGCTCGTCGCGTCGCTGCACGCGCTCTTCGACCAGCTCCCCGAGCTGCGCGGCCGTCTGGGCGCGTTCTCGGCGACCGCCCTGCCCGTCGCCGTCGGCGGGACCCTGATCTTCGTCGTCGGCCGGGTGATCGTCGGGTGACCCCGTCGCCGCTCGCCGTCGTGCTGCTCGTCGTGACCCTCGTCGCGACGGCCGCGCTCGGCGTGTGGTGGCAGCGCCGCCAGGGCGTCGTGCGGGCCGCGCGGGGGAGAGGGCCCGCGTCGCCCGCGGCCGGCGCCGCCGGGCCCGCGCCCGTGGACTGGGCGGCGCACGGCGTCGCGCTCGCGGAGCGCCGCACGTTCGTCCAGTTCTCCGCCGAGCTCTGCGCGCCGTGCCGCGCCACCGCCCGGGTCCTGCGCGACGTGAGCGCCGCGCACCCGGACGTGACGCATCGTGAGATGGACGTCGACGACCACCTCGACCTGGTGCGAGCATTCGGCATACTGCGCACGCCGACCGTCCTCGTGCTCGACGCGGAGGGCCGCGAGGTCGCCCGCGCGAGCGGGGGCATGAACCGCGCCCAGGCGCTCGCGGCGCTCGCCGTCGCGGACCCGGGCGCGCGGCCCGCGAGCGTGCCAGGCAGCTGACCGCCGTCTCCGACGGCCCGACCGGAGGAGACCCGAGTGAGCGACCAGGCAGGCCCGGAGGCCACCGTCACCGAGCCGGGCGGCGCGCCCGCCGGCATCGACCCGCGCGGGCCGCGCGCGGGGGCGGGCATGACGGCCGTCCTACTCGCCGTGGTGATCCTGCTCTGGACGTCGCCCGCGGCGCTCGTGCTGCTCGCGGTCGTCGCGGCGAGCTTCCTGCTCGGCACCGTCCGCGGCGCGCAGGGCACGTGGCAGGCGGCCGTCTATCGGCTGGTCCTGCTCCCGCGCATCGGCCCGACGACGGAGCGCGAGGACCCGAGGCCGCCGCGGTTCGCGCAGGCGGTGGGCCTCGTGATCACCGGTGCCGGGGTCGTGCTCGGCCTGATCGGCGTCGCGGGCGCCGTGCCGGCCGCGGCGGCGCTCGCGCTCGTGGCCGCCGTCCTCAACGCCGCGTTCGGCCTGTGCCTCGGGTGCGAGCTGTACCTGCTGCTGCGCCGGGTCGCGCCGGCCCGCTGACGGCCCGGCGCGCGCCCGCCCCGCAGGCGAGCGGCCGCGGGCCCGGCTCGCTCAGTAGACGAGCGCCTGGGCACCCTCGCGCAGCGCCTCCTCGACGAACACCGCCGCCCCCGCGATGCGCACGCCGGGCAGGACGTCGGCGGCCGTGATCCCGCGGCGCGCCGCGCACTGCGTGCAGACGGTCAGCGTGCCCGCGGCGAGGACCGCGTCGAGCAGGTCGGGCAGCGGCGCCGCGTGCTCGAGCTCGAGCTCCGCCGCGCGGCCCGGCACCCCGAACCACGCCGCCTCGCCCGTGAGCCACACGCTCACCTCGACGCCCGCCGCGACCGCGGCGGCGGCGACGGTGAAGGCCTGGTTCGCGGCCTCGGGCCGGTCGAGCCCGGACGTCGTCTTGACGACGAGCGAGCGGGAGCGGGGGGCGGCGGCAGGGAGCGAGGAGTCGGTCACGCGGCCGAGCGTAGCCCCGCGGGTGACCACGGCCACGGCGTGCCGGTGCCGTCCGGCCGGTAGGATCGCCCGCATGAGCCCGCACACTCTCGAGCTGATCTTCCTCGGCCTGCTCCTCGCGGCGACGGTGACCATCACGTGGTTCGCCGGGTACGTCGTCTACAAGCTCTTCAAGGGCCAGCGCTGACGTCGCCGCGCGGGGCCCGTCCCCGCGCGGGCGCCGCATGTCGCCCGACTCCGAGAGGTGGTCGCTGATGCCGTTCGAGTTCCCCGAAGGCCTCGCTCCCGAGGTGTACCCGCTCGCCTGGCTCGTCGGGAGCTGGCGCGGCGAGGGCGTCGTCAAGTACCCGGGCATCGAGGAGACGCCGTTCGTCCACGACGTCGTGTTCGACCACGACGGCGGCCCCTACCTGCGCTACGAGTCGACGCTGCGCGTCCTCGACGCCGCGGTCCCCGAGACGGTGCCCGCGGAGGGCGAGTGGCCCGAGCGTGACGAGGCCACCCTCGACGCCGCGGCCGCCGCGTCGCCCGTCTGGTCCACGGAGACCGGCTACTGGCGCGTGTCGACCGACCGGCCCGAGGGCCTGGAGGACGACCGCCACCCGCTCGAGGTCCTGGTCGCCGACCCGGCGGGCCGCGTGTCGGTGTACCTGGGCGCCGTCGGCAACGGCCGCGTGGACCTGGCGAGCGACCTCATCGCGCGCACGTCCACCGCGTCCGAGGTCACGGCCTCGAAGCGGCTCTACGGGTTCGTCGAGGGCCAGCTCCTGTGGGTGTGGGAATTGGCGGCCTTCGGTCAGCCGTTGCAGTCGTACGCGTCCGCGAAGCTGACCCGGCGCCCGTCGGCCTGACGCAGGCCACCGGGCGGCCCGAGGGCCCGCCCGGCCCGGACGCGTCGACGAAGGAGGACCACCCGTGACCACCGGTTACACCAGCCCGCTCCTGTCCCGCCACGGCGCCGTGCCCGCGACGGGCCCCGACGAGGGCGTCGCCTGGCACTACGGCGACCCCACCGGGGAGCAGCGCGCGCTGCGCACGGGCGGCGCCGTCGTCGACCAGTCGCACCTGGGCGTCGTCACGGTCACGGGCCCGGACCGGCTGAGCTGGCTGCACTCCATCACGTCCCAGGACCTCACGGACCTCGCGCCGCGCACCTCGACCGAGCTGCTCGTGCTCTCGCCGCAGGGCCATGTCGAGCACGCGGCGTCGGTCGTCGACGACGGCACCACGACGTGGCTCGTCACCGAGCGCGCGCACGCGGCCGACCTCGCCGCGTGGCTCGACCGCATGAAGTTCATGCTCCGCGTCGAGATCGCCGACGCCACGGACGAGTGGGCCGCGCTCGGCGAGCCGGTCGACGCCGAGGGCGCCGAGGACGAGCCCGTGACCTGGCGCGACCCGTGGCCGCGCGTCCTCGCGGGCGGCACGCGGTACGGCCCGCCCGAGGACGAGCACCCGGGCCGCGAGCGCCCGTGGCGGCTCGTGCTCGTCCCGCGCGCGGAGCTGGCCGACGCCGTCGCGGCGCGCGAGGCCGCCGGGTGGCGCCTCGTGGGCACGTGGGCGAGCGAGGCCGCGCGCGTCGAGGCCTGGCGCCCGCGCCTCGCGACGGAGGTCGACCACCGGTCGATCCCGCACGAGACCGACTGGCTGCGCACCGCCGTCCACCTGCACAAGGGCTGCTACCGCGGGCAGGAGACCATCGCGCGCGTGCACAACCTCGGGCGTCCGCCGCGGCGCGTCGTCATGCTGCACCTCGACGGCTCGGGCCACCTGCTGCCCGCCCCGGGGGCCGAGGTCACGCTCGACGGCCGCGCCGTCGGGTCCGTCACGTCGGTCGCGCGCCACCACGAGCTCGGGCCGATCGCGCTCGCGGTCCTCAAGCGGAGCGCGCCGGTCGACGCCGAGCTCCTCGTCGACTGCGACGGCGGCGCGATCTCCGCGGCGCAGGAGGTCGTGGTGCCCGGCGAGGGCGTCTCCGTCGACCGTCCGGCCGCGCGCGGTCCCGTCGGGCGCGGCGTCACGCCGCGCGGCGAGGGCGCACCCACGAGCATGCTGTGACGTCGGGGCCGGCGCGCGGGCAGTCCCCGGGGGCGGTCGACGTCGCCCGGACGGCGTGGCGCCGGCTCCTCCTGCGGGCCCGGGTCCGGCAGGGCGCGTCGCGCGTGCGCGTGGCGCTGTGGCCGATCCTCCAGGCGTCGGCGGCTGCCGGCCTCGCGTTCGGCATCGCCCGGTACGGGCTCGGGCACACGGCCCCCTTCTTCGCGCCGGTCTCCGCGTGGATCTGCCTCGGCTTCAGCCAGGACCGTCAGCTCCGCCGCGTGCTCGAGCTCGCGGTGGGCGTCGCGATCGGCGTCGGCCTGGGGGACCTCGTGGTCCACGCGATCGGGTCGGGCTGGTGGCAGGTCGCCGTCGTCCTCGCGGTCTCGGCCCTCGCCGCACGCTTCATCGACCGGGGCGCGATGCTCACGACGCAGGCGGGCGTGCAGGCCATCGTCATCGTCGGGCTGCCGGCCGCGCAGGCGGGCGGCCCGCTCGGGCGGTGGACGGACGCGCTCGTGGGCGGCGCCGTCGCGCTCGCCGTCGCGGCCCTCACGCCGGGCGACCCCCGACGACGACCCCGCCTGCTCGGGTCCGAGGCGACGTCGGAGCTCGCGGGCGTGCTCGACGTGCTCGCGCGCGGTCTGCGAGCGCGCGACCCCGCGGACCTCGACGCGGCGCTGGTCAAGGGCCGGGCGTCCGAGGGCGCGCTCGAGGAGTGGCAGTCGTCCGCGACCTCCGCGCGCGAGCTCGCGCGCGTGAGCGCCGCCGGGCTGCGGCACCGGGACGAGCTGGGCGGGCTCGAGCGGCAGGCGGTGCTCGTCGACCGCGCGATGCGCAGCGTGCGCGTCCTGGCGCGGCGTGCGCGGCCGGTCGCGAGCGGCCCGGACCACCACGAGCTCGACGCCGTGGCGGACCTCGTCGCCCGGTTCGGCGCCGGGGTGCACGTGCTCGCCGAGGCCGTCGGCGCGGGGCGCGACCCGGCGGTCGCGCGCGAGGTCCTCCTCGAGGTGGCCCGCAGCGCCGACCCCCACGCGCTCGGCGACGGCGACTGGCAGGTGCAGTCGCTCGTGATGCTCGTGCGGTCACCGATCGTCGACGCCCTGGAGGCGGCGGGCGCGACGCCCGAGCAGGCGCGCGACGCGCTCCCCGAGCTCTGAGAGCGTTCGCACCCGGGACGACAGACCCCTGCACAGCGGTACCGCGGGCCGGTACGGTCGGGGCATGGAGGTCCCTGTCAGCGCGCTGCGCGCCGAGCTCAAGTCGTGGATCGAGCGGGCCAGGGACGGTGAGGAGGTCGTCATCACCGAGCGCGGCGTCCCCGTCGCCCGGCTGACCGGCGTCGCGACGGCGGACCTCGTCACCGAGCTCGTGCGCGACGGCGTCCTGGTCCCCCCGGCGGGGGAGCGCCCCGTGCACGCGGTGCCCGCGCCGGTGCTCGCCGCGGCGACGGACGGGGCACGTCCGGCGGGTCCCGACGGCCCGCGCCCGTCCGACGGCGCCCGGGCCGCCCGCGGCGGCGGGGTGGCGGCGCTCGTGCGCCGGATCCGGCGCTGAGGGGCCCGCGGTGGCCCTCGTCTACTTCGACGCGAGCGCGCTCGTGAAGCTGTGCGTCCCCGAGGCCGGCTCCGCGCTCGCGAGCCGCCTGTGGAACCGTGCGGACGTCGTCGTCACGAGCCGCCTCGCCGACGTCGAGGTCCGCGCCGCGCTCGCCGCGGGGGCCCGCGGCGGGGTCATCGACGGCCCGGCGCACGCCCGCGCGCTCGGCACCTGGGACACGCTGCGACCCGCGCTGCACGTGGTCGAGGTGTCCGGCGCCGTCACCGACCGCGCGTCGCGGCTCGTCGCCGCCGGGTCGCTGCGCAGCAACGACGCGGTGCACGTGGCGAGCGCGCTCGCCGTCGCGCACGACGACACGGTCGTGGCCGCGTGGGACCCGCACGTCGTGACCGCGGCGCGTGCCGCCGGGCTGCGCGTGGTGCCGTGGCCGCTCGCCAGACCGTAGGCTCGTGCCCGTGGGAATCTTCGGGTCGCTGCAGTGGATCGTCTACCTCCTCCTGTCGCTGGTCGTGTTCGGGACGCAGCTCTTCGCGCTCGTCGACGCGATCCGGCGGCCCGCGAGCGCGTTCACGGCCGAGGGCAAGCTGAGCAAGCCGATCTGGCTCGCGATCCTCGGGGTCGCCGCGGCGCTCGGCTTCCTCTCCATCCCGCTCGGCGGCGGGATCAACCTCGGCTTCATCGGGATCATCGCGGTCGTCGCGGCGATCGTGTACCTCGTCGACGTGCGTCCCCGCCTCCAGCCCTACGGGAACGGGCGCGGCAACGGGTCGTCCGGCCGGCCCGGCGGCTGGTGAGCGCCGCGGTGACCGACGACGTCCGCACCGGGGTCGCGCGCGCCGCCGTCCCGCTGGCCGAGGTCGTGCGCGGCGACCTCGTGGAGTCCGTCCACACGGGGCACCTCGTGCTGCTGGAGCCCGACGGAGGCACGCTCCTCGAGCGCGGCGACGCCGGCACGGTCGTCTGGCCGCGCTCGAGCGTCAAGCCGTTCCAGGCCGTCGCGATGCTGCGGCACGGCCTGCGCCTGCCGCCGCGCCTCCTGGCCCTCGCCGCCGCGAGCCACAACGGCGAGCCCGAGCACCTCGCGGGGGTGCGCGAGATCCTCGCGGGCGCCGGGCTCGACGAGTCCGCGCTGCGCAACACCCCGGACCTCCCGCTGCACCCGCCGGCCGCGCTCGCGTGGCAGGAGGCGGGGAACGGCCCGTCGTCGATCACCCAGAACTGCTCCGGCAAGCACGCGGCGATGCTCGCGACGTGCGTCGTCGCGGGCTGGGACCCGCGCACGTACCTGGAGCACGACCATCCGCTGCAGGTCGCGGTGCGCGAGACCGTCGCGGAGGCGACGGGCGTCGCCGTCGAGCACGTGACGGTCGACGGCTGCGGCGCGCCGCTCTTCTCGACGACCGTGCGCGGGCTCGCCCGCGCGTTCGGGCGCCTCGCCGCGGCCCCGCAGCACGACCCGGGTTCGGCCGAGGCCGAGGTCGCGCGCGCCATGGCGGCGTTCCCCGAGATGGTGGGCGGCACGGGACGCGACGCGACCCTCGCGATGCGCGCCGTCCCGGGCCTGGTCGCCAAGGACGGGGCCGACGGGGTGTACGGGGCCGGGCTGCCCGACGGCCGTGCCCTCGCCCTCAAGGTGCTCGACGGCGCGTCCCGGCCCCGCCCGGCGGTGCTCGCCGCGGCGCTGCGCCGTCTCGGCGCGCTCGACGTCGAGGGAACGGACGGGTCGGCGCTCGACGCGCTCGGCGACGTGCCCGTGCTCGGTGCCGGGCAGCCGGTGGGCACCGTGCGCGCGGTGCTCGACGAGCCCGGGACGGACGCGGCGCACGATGCCTCGCAGGGCCTCTCGTCCGCCGCCGCGCGGCGCGACGACGGGGGACGGCCGTGAGGGCCGTCGTGCAGCGCGTGACGCGCGCGAGCGTGAGCGTCGTGGCCGAGGACGGGACGGCGGAGGTCGTCGGCGCGATCGACCGACCGGGCCTGCTCGCGCTCGTCGGTGTCACGCACGACGACGGCGACGCGCAGGTGGAGACGATCGCGCGCAAGATCGCCGAGCTGCGGATCCTCGCGGGGGAGCGGTCCGTGCTCGACGAGGGCGCGCCCGTGCTCGTCGTCTCCCAGTTCACGCTCTACGCGGACACGCGCAAGGGTCGGCGGCCGTCGTGGAACGGCGCGGCGCCCGGTCCCGTCGCGGAGCCGCTCGTCGACGCGGTCGTCGAGGCGCTGCGCGCCCGCGGGGTCGAGGTGGCGACCGGGCGGTTCGGCGCGCACATGGCGGTCGACCTCGTCAACGACGGCCCGGTCACGCTGATCCTCGAGGCCTGACGCGTCGTCGTACGGGCTGTCCCGTACGGGGCCTGCGTACGGAGGACCGCGTACCCCGTGCGGCGGGCGTGACGCGAAGAGTGTGGGAAGCACGTAGTCCCGCGGGCCCCGCCCACGGCTACGGTCGCTCACGTCAGCCGGTCGCTCAGGCCCCGCAGGAGGCCGCACCGCCGCGCGTCCGCGCGGGTCGGCGACCGACCTCGTCGACGAGAGGTCCTCTCGATGCACCGTCCTCGCCCGTCCGCCCCGCGCCGCGCCCGCGCCACGCGCGCGGCCGCCGGCCTCACCGCCCTCGCGCTCGCCGCGAGCGGGGCCGTCGCCGCCGCGACGACCGCCGCCGCCGCGCCGACCACCCCCCTGACCGCCACGGCGGCGGCCACCACCCCGACGCCCGACTCCCCGAACGGCGACGCCGCCCTCAACGGGTACCGCAACGTCGGCTACTTCATGTCCTGGGCCCCGGAGAACTACGGCTACACCGTGCGCGACTTCGTCGAGTCGGGCCAGGCCGAGCAGATCACCCACGTGAACTACGCGTTCGGCAACATCCACCCGACCGACCTCACGTGCTTCCTCGCGGACGCTCCGGGCACGCCCGAGCCGGGCGGCAACGACGGCGCCGGCGACGCGCAGGCCGACTTCGTGCGAGCCGTCTCCGCCGAGGACTCGGTGGACGGCGTCGCGGACGAGCCGGGCCAGGCGCTCGCGGGGAACTTCAACCAGCTCCGCAAGCTCAAGGAGGAGCACCCCGACACCAAGGTCCTCATGTCGCTCGGCGGCTGGACCTGGTCCAAGTTCTTCTCGAAGGCCGCGGCGACGCCCGAGAGCCGCGCGAAGTTCGTCGCGTCGTGCATCGACCTCTACATCGACGGCAACCTGCCCGTGATCGACGGCCGCGGCGGCCCCGGCGCGGCCGCGGGCCTGTTCGACGGCATCGACGTCGACTGGGAGTGGCCCGGGGCCCCCGACTGGTCGCAGCACCCCGAGAACCACGTCGACCCGGTCAACGACAAGGCGAACTTCACCGCCCTCCTCGCCGAGTTCCGCAAGCAGCTCGACGAGCGCGGTGCCGCGCAGGGCAAGGACTACCTGCTCTCCGCCTACATCCCGGTGAGCCCCACCGTGGTGAACGCCGGCTGGGACGCCCCGACGATCTTCGACTACCTCGACTACGGCAACATGCAGGGCTACGACCTGCACGGTGGCTGGTCGCCGAACCTCGCCGGGCACCAGGCGAACCTGCACGACACCTCGCAGCCCGGCACGATCTCGCTCGAGGACGGCATCGACCTCTACCTGTCGCGCGGCGTCGACCCCGCCCAGCTCACGCTCGGCATCCCGGCGTTCGGCCGCGGCTGGTCCGGCGTCGGGGCCGGCGACTCGAACGGCGCCTGGCAGCCCGCCGCGGGCGTCGCCCCCGGCACCTACGAGGCCGGGAACAAGCAGTACTTCGAGCTGCGCGACCACGGGACCGAGTACTTCGACGAGGTCAGCGGGGCCTCGTGGCGCTACGACGGCGACCAGTGGTGGAGCGTCGACACGCCGCGCGCCGTCGAGTTCAAGGCGTCGTGGATCACGGAGAAGGGCCTCGGCGGCTCGATGTTCTGGGACCTCGCGGGCGACTACGAGGACGAGCTCGTCGGCACGGCGGCCGACGTCTACCGCGCGGCCCCGGCCGGTCCGGTCGACCCGACCGCGCCCGGCTCGTGCTTCCCGGGCTGGAACCGCAGCACCTCGTACGTCGGGGGGCGCGTCGTCTCGCACGAGGGCGTGAACTACCGCGCCGCGTGGTGGGTCCGCACGAACGTCCCGGGCACGGAGAAGTGGTACCCGGCCTGGCGCGTCGTCGGCACCTGCGCCTGACACCCTGACGGTGCGGTGCGCGGCCTCTGCCGCGCACCGCACCGTCCGTCGCTCAGCGCAGCCAGCCGCGGCGCTTGATGTACGCGAGCGGGATGACGGCGGCGACGAGCGTCACCAGGACCGTGAGCGTGAACCCGTACGGCCGGTCGAGCTCGGGCATGTGCGTGAAGTTCATGCCGTAGAACGACGCGATGAGCGTCGGGGGCAGGAACACCGCGGTGATGATGGTGAAGACCTTGACGATCTGCGCCTGCTTGACGTCGAGCGACGTCATGATCGCCTGCTGCAGGTAGCGCACCTTGTCGTGCTCGAACCCGGCGTGCTGCTTCACGCCGTCGACGTCCGCGACGAGCGTCTCGACGAGCCCCGCGAGCACGGGGTCCGAGTCCGCGATCTCGCTGCGCAGGTGCCGCGCGGCGCGCGCGAGCGAGAGCTGGGACTCCTGGGCGCGCGACACTATCTCCTCGGCGCGGTTCATGCGCGTGATCGTGTCCTGCATGTCGCTCACCCCGATCTCCCGGCCGCGCGAGTCGACTCCGCGCGTGGCCTCGTCGATCTCGTCGGACATGTCCTCGAGCAGGTCGCTCGCGTAGGACACGACGCGGTCGGCCGCCTCGTTGAGCGCGTAGAGCAGCGCGTACGCGACGCCGTACGACGAGCCGATGAGCCACGGCGTGCGGCGCATGCGGGCGATCGCCTTGTCGAAGACGGCGTAGTGCCGCTGCGGCTGGGCCGTCACGACGACGTCGGCGGACAGGGCGAGCACGATGCGCTCGTCCACCACCCGGTCGCCGTCGCGCCGGGTCGCCGTCACCGGCAGGTAGACGTGCGCGTCCGTCTCCCAGACGCGTCCTCCGGCGGCTGCGAAGTCGACGCCGTGCTCGGCCGCGCGGGCCGCGGAGCCGGGGTCACCGACCGCGACCTGCACCCAGCGCGAGCGCAGGACGCGCGGGTCGAACCGGGGCGAGCCGTCGCCGTGCGCGCGGGCGTGCAGGTCGAGCCCGCCGCGCGCCGGGGCGGGCAGGCGGGTCTCCGTCCCGGGGGCGAGGCCGGGGGTCTCGGGCAGCATCGTCGTCATCACGCACCGCCGGCCGTGAAGTGCGCGGTGAGGAGCGCGGCGCAGATGAACAGGTAGAGCCCCACGGTGAAGGAGATCGACTGCCGTTCGAGGTTCGGCCGGCGCGTGCGGCGCCGCTCCTCGCGCGGGGCGCGCAGGGGCGTCCGGGCGGGGCGGGTCCGCACCGGGGCGGCGGGGGTGGTGGTCGGCGTGGTCGCAGGGGAGCGCTGCGTCATGGTGGTCGTCCTTTCCGGCGGGCGGACGGCACGGGCGCGGCCACGGGCGGGCGGCGCGGGTGCGTCGGCGGGGGAGGTCCGGCGGCGCGCACGGGGCGCGCGCGGAGCGCACTGGCGACCTCCCCGCGCGGGACGGACGACGGCCGGGGACGCAGGGACCTGCGTCGGCCGGGCTCAGGCGTCGGGTCGCGAGCCACGGGGGGTGAGCGCGCAGTGCACGGATCTATGACTGCTGCCGTCAGGCATGGGGCTCACCTCGCTCTCGTGGCGGCGGCGCCGTGGGCGCCGCACCCGGGTCGGGGCGCACGGGGGTCGTGGCCGCGACGGGGATCGAGGCCAGGCTAGCCCTCCGGGCAGCGGGCAGCAACCGTCGAGGTGCGGGCGTCGGCCCAGGTGGCGGCCGTGTGACGAGCGGGAAACGATGAGGTGATCCCTTGTTTACGGAGGGTTGTTAACATTTCATCCGGTCGACGGGCGACGAAGCCCCCGGACGGAGGGTCCCGACATGTCAGAACAGCAGGACTACATGGTTCCCGAGCCGGTCCGTCGCGCGGACTCGCGGTTCGCGCGACGGCTCGAGCGGCTCTCGTCCCGCGCGCAGGAGGTCGACCGCGCGCTCGCCGCCGTGAGCGAGGGCAAGGGCGGTCTCGTGTGGACCGCCGAGCACGGCATGGGCGCGAGCGCGACGCTCGAGCTCGTGTGCGAGGCCGTCGCGACGCACGAGTTCGCGCAGCCGACCGTCACGCTCCGCTGTCGGCCGCCCGCGGGCGTCCCCGCTCCCGGGTCGGCCGTCGTCTCCGTCGTGTCGCAGGTGTCGCAGCTCGCGGGCGGCGTGGTGCCCGAGCGGCTCACGCGGGTCCTCGAGCCGGTCGACCCGGGCTTCGGCTACCTGCCCGAGGTGGCGGCGGTCGCGCTCGCCGAGCTCCTCGTCGCGACGTTCGACGGCGCGACCGTCGTGCTCGTCGCCGACGACCTGCACCTCCAGGACGAGCTGAGCCGGTCGGTGCTCGCGAGCCTCGTGGCGCAGCGGCACGCGCCCGTCGTCCTGCTGGGGACGGCGCCCGCGGGCGCGCTCGACCCGTCCGCCGGCCCGTTCGAGCTGCGCGCCGTCCCGCCGCTCGCGTCGGCCGACGCGCTCCACCTCCTGCTCGTCGAGCGGCGGCTCGCCGTCGCCCCGCACGTCGCGGCGCGGCTCGCGCACCTCCTCGGCGGCAACGCCGCGGCCATCACGCAGACGGCGGCGCTCCTCACCCCCGAGCAGCTCTCGGGCGGGTCGATCCTGCCCGACCCGCTGCCCGCCGTCCCCGCCGTCCGGTCGCTCTTCGCCGACCGGCTCGCCGCGCTCAGCGAGGCGGAGCGCCAGGCGCTGCTCGTCGCGGCGGTAGCCGTCGTCGACCGCACCGAGCTCGTGCTGTCCGCGACGGGGCTCGCGATGGAGCAGGTCCTCGACGGCCCGCTCGCGGAGCACCTCGTCCTCGCGGGGGGCCGCTTCGCGTTCGTCGACCCGCGCATGCGCTCGCTCGTCCACGCCGACGCCCGCCTCGCCGAGCGCACGGCGGCGCACGTCGCGCTCGCCGAGGCGCACCGGCGGGCGGGGGAGGAGGACGTCGCGGTGTGGCACTCGGCGCTCGCGACCCTCGTGGGCGACCCGGCGCTCGTCCCGGGTCTCCTGCGCATCGCGCGCCGCCACCTCGACCGCGGCGACGTCGTGTGGGCGCACGAGGTCGCGCGCGAGGCGGCGAGCCAGGCGGGCGCCGAGCATCGCGCCGAGGCGTTCGCGATCGCCGGCGTCGCGGCCCTGCGCTCGGGCCACGTGCAGGACGCCGCCGACTGGCTGCGCAAGGCCTCGCGGAGCGGGGACGACGCGCTGCGCGCGTGCACGCTCGGCCCGCTCGTCGCGGCGCTCACGCTCGCCGAGGGCCAGGTGCCCGACGACGTCCTGTCGCCCTACCTGCGCGGGGGCCGGCCGGACGGCCTCCCCCCGGACGCCGTCGCCGGGGTCGTGACGGGCGTGCTCACGGCGGCGCGGCTGCACGCCGAGCGGGGCGACGGCGTGAGCACCTCCCAGCTCCTCGACACCGCGACGTTCCTCGCGTCGTGGTGCGAGGACGACGCGACCCCGGCCCGTCTCGCGCTCGCCCGCTCCTGGGCCGCGGTGTTCGGGGTGGGGGAGCGCGGCGTCGTGCCCGACGTCGACCTGGGCCCGGACCACGAGGCCGCGCTCCAGGTGAGCCGGGCGCTCGGGCTCGCCGCCGACGACCGGCTGGACGACGCCGCGCAGACGCTCGCGAGCGTCGTCGCCTCCCTGGCCCCGGTGCGCGACGGCGGCCGGTGGTTCGACGGCCCGGACGCCGCCCTCACGCCGCTCGCCGAGGCGCACGTCCGGCTCGCGCAGGCGCTCGTGCACCTGTGGCGCGGCACCCTCACGCGCGCTGCGGACGAGCTCGCCGAGGCCGCGTTCCGCCTGCCGCTCGGCCTGCCGTTCGCGGGGATGGGCGTGGCCGCCGCGCGCCGCCTCGACATGATGACCCGGGGCGTCGTCGGGCCCGTCGCGACGGCGCTCGAGGAGACGTGCGCGAGCCCGACGTCGCGGCCCGTGCGCCTCGGCCTGCTCGTGGACCGCGCCATGGGCGCCGCGTTCGCCCACCACGTGACCCAGGCCGCGACGCTGCTCGAGCTCGCCGCGGAGCGCGAGCGTCCCGACAGCGCACGCATGCTGCCGCTGCCCGGGCTGGACGACGTCGAGGCCTGGGTCGTCGCCGGGCGCCATGACGCGGCGCAGCGCGCGCTCGCGCGGCGCCGGGTCGACGCCAAGGAGCTCCCGCCGTCGCTGCGGTCGGCGACGCTCGTGCGCGCCGACGTCTCGCTCGCCGCGCCCGAGGACCTCACCGCGCCGCTCGAGCGGGCCACGCGCGTGAACCGCACGACGGCGTCGCCCTACGAGCACGCGCGGACGGACCTGTGCGCCGCGCGCGCCCTCGTGCGTGCGGGCGAGCTGCAGCGCGCCCACGGCCTGTTCCTGTCCGCGATCGAGCTGTTCGACGACGCGGGCGCGGACGCCTGGACGACGATCGCGCTCGACGAGCACGCCGAGGTGGTCCGCCTCCTCGGCGGCCCGGTGCCCGAGGACCTGACCGCGGCCGTGCCGGGGGCGCCCGGCGTCCTCGGCGGCGGGGCCGTCGTCCCGGGCGGCACGTGGCCCGCGGCCCCGCGGGCCGGGAGCATGCACGCCGCCCTCGGGGTCGCGCGCGCCGGCGTCGAGGCGCAGGCCGCGCTGCGGCCCGCCCCGCCGGACGCGTGCCGGCTCGCGGTGCGCGAGAGCGACGTGACGGACGAGGCGCTCGCGGAGCTGCGGGGCCGGTGGGCGGACGAGCTCACGGAGCGCGAGCTCGACGTCGCGCTCCTCGTCGTCCAGGGCGCGTCGAACCGGGAGGCGGCGGACCAGCTCTACCTGTCGGTCCGCACCGTGGAGGTTCACCTCGGGCGCGTGTTCCGCAAGCTCGGCGTGCGCTCGCGCGTCGAGCTCACGGTCCTGGCGCACCGCGTGGGGCGCTGAGCCGGGGTCGATTCGGGGCCTCTCGTCAGCATCTGTCCGCTTTTGTCCTACGGGTCTTCCCCTACGCCGACCGCGCGGAGGAGCCGCGAACACTGCGGGAAGCGCGGATCACGCGCGGGTCCCCTCGTGGCTACGTTCGGGGTGACCTGAGGGCAGGGCGGCCCGGAGCACCGTGCCGCCGCAGCTCCCCGTACGAGCACGAGGCAGGACCCATGGACGTGTCCCTCTCCACCCGACCACCGCGCCCGGCCCGGCGGCGCGGCGCGCGCCTCGCGGCGCTCGCGACGGCGGCCGCCCTCGTCGGCGGCCTCCTCGCGGGCGTCGCGCCGGCGCAGGCGGCGCCGACCGCCACGGCGGCGGTCGGCAACCCCGGCGACAGCGACGTCAACGGCTACCGCAACGTCGGCTACTTCACCCAGTGGGGCGTGTACGGCCGCGCCTTCCCGCTCAAGAAGGTGCAGGACTCCGGCGCGGCCGCGGACCTCACCCACATCAACTACTCGTTCGGCAACATCCACCACCAGAACCTCACGTGCTTCATCGCGAACAAGGCGCAGGGCACCGGGCCCAACGGCTCCGACGGCGCGGGCGACGCGTGGGCCGACTTCGGCATGGGCTACACGGCCGCGAACTCCGTCGGCGGCGTCGCCGACGCGTGGGACCAGCCGCTCGCGGGCTCGTTCAACCAGCTCAAGCAGCTCAAGGCGAAGAACCCGCAGCTGCGCGCCCTCATCTCGATCGGCGGCTGGACCTGGTCGAAGAACTTCTCCCGCGCGGCGGCGACGCAGGCGTCCCGCGAGAAGCTCGTGTCGTCGTGCATCGACCTCTACATCAAGGGCAACCTGCCCGTGATCGACGGCCGCGGCGGGCCGGGTGCGGCCGCCGGCGTGTTCGACGGCATCGACATCGACTGGGAGTGGCCGGGCTCGAACAACGGTGAGGTCGGCAACTCGGTCGACCCCGTGAACGACCGCGAGAACTTCCGGCTCCTGCTCGCCGAGTTCCGCAAGCAGCTCGACGCATACGGCGCGCAGACCGGCAAGCACTACCTGCTCTCGGCGTTCCTGCCCGCCAACCCGGCCGACATCGCGGCCGGCGGCTGGAACGACCCGCGCATCTTCCAGTCCCTCGACTACGGCAACGTGCAGGGCTACGACCTCCACGGCGCCTGGGACCCGGCGCTGGCCGGCCACCAGGGCAACCTCTACGACGACCCGGCCGACCCGCGGGCCGCGAGCCGCCAGTTCAGCGCGGACAAGGCCGTCCAGGAGTACCTGCGCGCCGGCGTCGCCCCGAGCCAGCTCGGCCTCGGCCTCGCCATGTACGGCCGCGGCTGGAAGGGCGTCACGTCGTCGCAGCCGTGGTCGGCCGCGAACGGGGCGGCCCCCGGCACGTGGGAGGCGGGCAACGAGGACTACGACAAGCTCCGCACGCGGGGCCAGGACTACTACGACCCGACGACCGTCTCCGCCTGGCGGTACGACGGCGACCAGTGGTGGAGCTACGACAACGCCCGGTCGGTGGCGGCCAAGGCCGAGTACATCGACCGGCTGAACCTGGGAGGCGCCATGTGGTGGGACCTGTCCGGCAACCACGACGGCACGCTGCTCGGCGGCTTCACGGACAAGGTCCGCACGCTGCCGGCCGGTCCCGTCGACGGCACGAGCGGCCCGACGAACCCGCCGACGAACCCGCCCACCAACCCGCCGACCAACCCCCCGACCAACCCCCCGACCACCCCGCCGACGGACCCGACGGCCTGCGTGGCCGCGTGGTCGGCCGCGACGGTCTACACGGGCGGGGCGACGGCGTCGTTCGAGGGCAAGAACTACCGCGCGAAGTGGTGGACCCAGGGCGACCGTCCGAGCGCGGGCGGCCCCTGGGAGGCGACGGGCGCGTGCGGCGGGACCACCCCGACGACCCCGCCGACGACGCCGCCCACGAACCCCCCGACCACGCCGCCCACGACGCCGGGCACGTGCACCGCGCCGGCGTGGTCCGCGACGGTGGCCTACACCGGGGGTGCGACGGTCTCCTACCAGGGCCAGTCGTACCGCGCGAAGTGGTGGACGCAGAACAACGTCCCGGGCGCGGAGCAGTACGGCCCGTGGCAGGCCCTCGGCGCGTGCTGACGCCCTGCCGCCCCTCCTGACGGGGGACCACCGGGGCGGCCCGCGGGTACGGGGAATCCCGTACCCGCGGGCCGCCATCGTGTGGTTCTCCCGCATCTCGACCAGCCCTCGCGCTCGTTAGCGTGAAGGGGCCGACGAGGACCTCCGCAGCCCTCCCCAGTGGGTTGCGGGGCTCCTCCGACCGTGAAAGGCGGTCAGCGTGCCCGTGCGTCACCGAACGACCCGACCCCGCACCTCCCGTCCCCTCCCGCCCTCCGTGGCCTCCGCCCTGCCCGTGGCCCTGACGGCCGTGCTCGGCGCCGCGCTCCTCGCGGGCTGCACGAGCGGCTCCGCCGACGCCGGGGCGGCCGTCGACGGCGGGTCGGGACCCGCCCAGGCCGAGGACCACGGCTCGCACGGCGACCACGCCGACGCGGGCAAGGTGCCCGTCGGCCCCCTCCAGCTCCCCGGCGCCGACTACTGGTCGGTGCTCCAGCCGGCCGACGGCGTCACGCAGGTCCGGGCGGGCGGGTGCCCCGAGGACGCGGCGTGCCCGAGCTTCGAGGTGCTGACCGGTGCGGCGCTCGACGGCGTCGACCCCGCGTCGGCGCTCCTGCCCGACGGCGCCACGTGCCCCGGGACGGACGCGCTCGCGGCCCGCGCGGTCGGCGACCCCGCCGAGTCGGACGTCGAGGTCGCCGGCACGCCCGCGACGCTCGCGCGCTGGACGCTCTCGTGCGTCGACGCCGCCGGGACCGAGGTGCGGACCGTCGAGCAGCTCCAGTGGTACGTGCCCGACGCCCCCGGCGGTGCGGTGCTCGTCGTCGACCGCTGGGCGTTCGAGGGGCTCGAGTCGCGCCTCGCCGCGGGAGGCTGGGCGTCCGCCTGACGGACCCCGGCCCGCACCGACCACGACGGCCTCGCACCCGGGAGGGTGCGAGGCCGTCGTCGTGCACCCGGCCGTGCCGGCGGCCGGGTCAGCTCTTGCGCGTGCGGCGCGTCAGCAGCACGACCGCGGCGCCCACGGCGGCGAGCCCCGCGGCGACGGCGGCGTACAGGCCCACGGTCGCGCCCGTCGTCGCGAGCGACGAGGACGACGAGCCGGTCGCGACGGTGCGCGAGACCTGGGACGCCGTCGTGGTCGTCGTGGGGTTCCCCTGTCCCGGCGGGTTCGTCGCGCAGTTCGGCGACGACGGCGGGTAGTCCACGCTGACGACCGTCTCGGGGTTGACCTGGAAGAGCACCTGGACGCTGGGGCGCACCCAGTCGAACTCGTCGCCCTCGACCCACTGCCCGTCGACGAGGCTCCAGCCGGGCCAGTCGGCGCCGCGGCCGTCCGCCCCGACGACGGCGCCGGGCCACAGTACGCGGCCCTGCAGGGGGAGGCCCGACTGGACGACGTCCGCGCCGCCCGGGTTGAGCCACGTGATGGTCGCGGTGTCGTTGTCCGTGCCGGTGACGGCGATGGCGTACTCGAGGTACGGGACGTCCCCGTCGCAGACGGGGGACAGGGTGGTGAGCTCGATCGTCGGCTCCGGCACGTACGTGTCGTCCTCGGCGGCTCCCGCGACCGGTGCGGTGAGCAGCACCGCCGTCGCGGCTGTAGCGGTGACGGCCAGCGCGCGGCTCCCGGCGCGGCGTCCTCCCGACGTCTTCATGGTGATTCCTGTCCGTGGGCGGGAAAGGCTGTTCGTGGAGAGGGAGCCGTGCCCCGAGGTCCCTGATACGTGCAGGTGCCACACGCGCGCGAGGTGTTTCCGTCCTGCCAGGCTAGCGAGGCGGGCGCCCGAGTTGGACGCTTGTCCAGGGTGAAAAAGGGGCGGTGCGCCGGATCGTGACCGCGCCGTGACGCGACCCGCCGCGGCTCAGCCGCAGGGCGCGACGTCCACCGTGCGCAGGCCCGGCTGGGTGGTCGTGGGCGTGCTCCACACGTCGAGCGAGGTCGCGGCGGCGGTCCCCGCGTCCCGCGGCGTCGTCGTCGTGAACGACAGGGTCGTCGACTGGCCGGGCGCGAGGTCGACCATCGCGGAGAGCGCGCCGCGGCCCGCGACGTCGCCGGGCTGCGCCGGGAGCGGGGCGTCGTCGCGGCGCAGGCCCGAGACCTGCCCGTCGCGCGGCGGGTAGAGCACGACGAACGTGCGCGTGACGCCCGGCTCGACGCCCGCCGTGCCGCCGCCGGTGACGTACCAGGGCAGGCTCGTCGCGGCGTCGGCCGGGGCGGACGACGCGAGGTCGACCTCGAACGTGTCCACGCGGTCCGCGGCCGTGCACGTGCTGCCCGCGAGGCGCACGTCGCTGCCGAGGTAGACGCCCATCTTGCCGCCGGTGCCGTCGTTGAGGAACACGCCGACCGAGCCGGCAGCCTGGTCGGCGGTGTCGATGTCGCCCGCCACGACCGTGCCCGCGAGACGCTCCTGCTCCGCCTCGCGCGCCGACCACAGCAGCACGCGGTGCTCGTCCGCGCCGCGCACGAGCGCGTCCCGCGCGACGGCCGGGTCGGCCCCGCCCGCGAGGAACTCCTCCAGGACCTGGGCCGCGACCGCCGCGAAGAACGTGTCCGTCTGCTCGCCGGGCTCGAGCTCGGCGTACGCGTCGGAGAGGAGGGTCTGCACGACGTTGCCCGCGTCGAGGTCGACCGCGCCGCCGTCGACCGGGACGGTCACCGGGCCCGTGGCCTCGAGCAGGTAGGAGAGCGCGACGGGGTCGGTCGCGACCACGCCGTCGACCTGCTCGCCCTGCGCGCGCTCCCACATCGTCGACGCGAGCGCGGCGGTCGTGGGGAAGTCCGGCGTCAGCGGGGTGTCCTGGAGGTAGCGGCCCACGCGGTCCGTGAAGAGCTCCTCGACCCCGGGGTCGAGGGGCAGCACCGGCTCGTCGAAGGACGGGAAGCCGACCGTCGAGGCCTGCCGCTCCAGCGTCACCCTGCCCTGGTCCGCCGAGATCACCGCCAGCGCGCCGGGGATCCCGCCGCCGGCGCGCAGCTCGGCGTTGTTCAGCGCGAGGACGAGGTAGCGGCGCGGGCCGTCGGCGCCGAGCATCGCGGGCGCGAGCGCCGTGAGCCGGTCGGCGGTGCGGACCACCGTGCGCAGGTCGTCGGTGCGCGCGACGAGCGCGGCGTACGGGTCGGCGACCTCCGCGTGCAGCGCGTCGCGGTCGACGGTCGCGAGGCGCGCGTCGATCGCGTCGAACGCGTCGGCGGCGCGCGCGACCGTCGGGGCGGCCGCGACGAGCGGTGCGAGGTCGACGCCGTCGCCCGTGAGCGCGAGCCCGTCGCCCTCGACGCTGCCGAGGGTCTGCGTGAGGGACGGCAGCACGACGGCGGCGAGGTCGTCGGCCGTCGCGGCGGCCACGGAGAAGGCCCGCACGTCCTGCCCGTAGACCGGCAGGTGCGCGGCCAGGGACCACAGAGGTCCGTCGGTGTGCGCCCGTGCGGAAGCGGTGAGGGGCTGGACCCGATCGAGCGCGGCGTCGGCGGCCGCGACGTCGCCGTCCCGGAGCGCCTCCTCGGCGGCGGGGACCTCGTCCAGCGCGCGCGTCAGGGCGTCGCGCGCGGCGAGCGCGTCCCGGGCGAGGAGCCCGGCGCACACGACGAGCGCGACCGCGAGCAGGATGAGACCCCAGCCCAGCCAGGCCGCCCGGCTCCGCCGACGGCGGGGGTGGCGCGGCGGGGCGTCCCGCTCCGTCGTCGTCATGCCTCTCAGCGTAGGGGCCGGGGATGGCAGGATCGGGGCCGTCGCGGGTGAGGTTCGGGTGAACCGCGGGGCGTGCAAGGAACGCGCGCCCCGGGACACAGAGCGGTTGACAGCCCGCCCCGCCGACGAGGAGCCGCCGTGACGACCGACGAGGGCAGTGACGAGACCACCGAGGCCGCCGTCCACGACGAGGCCTGGTTCGCCGCGCTCTTCGCCGCGCACGCGACACCGCTGTACCGCTACTTCCGCCGGCGCCTGCCGAGCGCCGTCGGGGGCGTCGCCCCCGACGCCGACGACCTGACGGCCGAGGTCCTCGCGACCGCGTGGCGGCGTCGCGACGACGTGCCCGACGGCGCCGAGCTGCCCTGGCTGTACCGCACGGCGGGGTTCCTCCTCGCCAACCACCGCCGCAAGGCGCGGGCCCTGCCCGTGGCCGAGGTGCCCGAGCGCCCGGACGACGGGGCCGACGTCGAGCACGTCGTCGTGCAGGACGACGAGGTGCGCCGCGCGCTCTCCGCGCTGTCCGACCGCGACCGGCGCATCCTGCTCCTGCACGCGTGGGAGGGGCTCGGCGGGGCGGACCTGGCCGCCGTCCTCGGCACGTCGCGCGGGGGCGCGGACGCCGCGCTGTCCCGGGCCCGCGCGCGCCTGCGCACGGCGTGGGCGGAGCAGGCGGCGCTCGCGCAAGAGACCGGCGCCTGAGCACACATCACGGGTAGACCCGACCGGCCGCACCTGCGCGGTACGGCCCCTGCGGTACCTGGAGGGCGACATGACCACCCGAACCCCCGAGCAGCCCGACGACGCGGACCTGGAGCGCCTGCGCGCGGCCGACCCGGCCGCGGACGCGACCCCGGACGCCACGGCCCTGGAGGCCGCGGTGCGCGACCGCGTCCCCGAGGCGTTCGCCCGCCCCGCGACGACCGGCCCGGGCGCCGCTCCCGCGGAGCTCCCGGCCGCGGCCGGCCTCGCCGGGGCGGACGGCCCGACGGCCGCGCTCGTCGACGAGCTCGCCGAGCGCCGCGCGCGCCGGCTGCGCCGTCGGGCGCCGCTCCAGGTGGCGGCGGCCGTGGTGGGCGCGCTCGTCATCGGGACGGGCGGCTACGCGCTCGGCGCCGGCGAGTGGGGGACCACGGCGGGCGACTCCGCCGCGGAGAGCACGGCGCTCGCCCCGATCCGCCTCGGCAGCGCGGACGCGCCCGCGTCGGCGGACGCGCTCGCGGGGGCTACGGCCACCGAGGAGAGCTCCACCAGCTCCCGCGCGACCACGGACATGGCCTACCCCGGCGGCTGGGGCGGGCGCACCGTCTTCCACGCCGAGGGGCTGTCGTCGGACGGTGCGCGCGCGGACGCGTGGGCCTACGACGCGGCGGGCGTGTTCTCGCAGGAGACGGCGCGCCGCGTCGCCGACGTCCTCGGGGTCACGGGCGGGGTGCGCGAGGAGTACGGGTCGTACGCGGTCGGCCCGGCCGACTGGACGGGACCGACGGTCTCGCTCCAGCCGGACGGTCTCGCGAGCGTGAGCTTCAACGACCCGGCCAAGGACCCGTGGGGCTGCGTCGTCGTGACGCCGATGCCCGCCGAGGAGGGTGACGGGGCCGGCCCGTCGGCCGAGCCGGGCACGTGCGAGGAGGCCGACCACGGCGCCCCGCCGAGCGGCGCCGAGGCCGGCGACCGGCTGCGCGAGGTGCTGAGGTCCCTCGGCCTCGATCCCGACGGCTACGAGATCGTCGCGGAGGAGCAGCCCGTGGACCAGGGCGCCCCGCGCGCGACGACGGTGACGGCGGCCGAGGTGGTCGACGGGCAGCGCACCGGGACGCAGTGGAGCGCGACGTACTCGGGTGCGGGGCTCGCGTCGCTCTACGGGAGCCTCGCGCCGCGCGTCGCGATCGGCGCGTACGACGTCGTCAGCCCGGCCGAGGCGGTCGAGCGGCTCGGCGACCCGCGGTTCGGCGGGGGCGGGATGATCGCGTGGGCCCGCGAGGACGTGCTGGCCGTCCCGGAGGCCGCGCCGGAGCCCGAGGTCCCGACGGTCCCGCCCACCGTGGGGGAGGGGGCGCGGTTCGCCTGGCCCGTCACGGACGTGACGATCACGGACGCGCGCCTGGGCCTGGCGGTGCAGTACCAGCCGGACGGCGCGGCCGTCCTGCTGCCCGCGTACGAGCTGTCCGACGCGGACGGGAACGTCTGGTCGGTCGTGGCGGTGGTGGACGACCAGCTCGACTTCACGCCCTCGGTCGGGTGACCGAGCACGACCCGGCGGTCGGTATCGTGATACCGACCGCCAGGTCGGCTTCGCCTGCGCGCTTTTGCACGTTGCAAGCATCCGAGGTCGCGAAAGTGGCCACGCTTTTGATTGACCACCGACAAAAGTGTGGTTAGGGTCGCAGCAGACCGAGCGCCACCGGGTCGGAGAGCGAGCAGAGCGACCCTCTCCCGGGGCGTGCGGTCCGACGGTGGCAGGGAGGCCATCGTCGTCGTGATCGGCGGCGCCGCGGCGTCCGCCGTCGGAACGGGAGCAACGATGCACCACTTCGCCCCTGACGGATCGTCGGACCGCCCCGCCCCGGACGCGCGCACCGGGCTGTGGCTCGTCGGCGCCCGCGGCTCGGTCGCCACCACCGCCGCCCTCGGCCTCGCGGTGATCGCCGACGGGCGCGCGGAGCCGACCGGGTGCGTCACCGCGGGCGAGCCCTTCGCCTCCGCCCCGCTGCCCGCGTTCGGCGACCTCGTCGTGGGCGGCCACGACATCTCCGACGTGTCGATGGTCAAGCGCGCCGAGCTGCTCGTCGAGGCCGGCATGATCGCGCCGCGCCTGCTCACCGCCGCGCACGCCGCGCTCGAGCGGGCCGACGCCGAGGTGCGCCCCGGCTACTCGGCCCACCCCGCCGAGGGCGCCGCGCGCGAGTCCCAGCAGGCCGCCGCGGAGCGCCTCGCCGCGGACATCGTGGACTTCCGCGAGCGCCACGGCCTCGCGCGCGTCGTCGTCGTCGACCTCGTGTCGACCGAGCCGCTGCCCGAGCCCGCGCCCGAGCTCGCCGACCGCGACCTGCTGCGCGCGGCGCTCGCGGACCCGGAGCGCGCGGTGCTGCCGCCGAGCTCGGTCACCGCGTACGCCGCGCTGCTCGCGGGCGCCCCGTTCGCCGAGTTCACGCCGTCGGCGAGCATGCACCTGCCGGTGCTGCTCGAGCTCGCCGAGGAGCGCGGAGTGCCCGTCGCGGGCCAGGACGGCAAGACCGGCCAGACGTGGCTGCGCACGATCCTCGCCCCGGCGTTCGGGGCCCGCGGGCTGCGCGTCCTGTCGTGGGCGGGGGCCAACCTGCTCGGCGGCGGGGACGGCGCCACGCTCGCCGACCCGCAGGCGGTGCAGAGCAAGCTCGTGTCCAAGTCGCGCGGGCTCCAGGACCTCACGGGCAGCGACGTCACGCCTCTGCACATCGACAACGTGCCCGACCTCGGGGACATCAAGGTCGCGTGGGACCACGTGCACGTCGAGGGCTTCCTCGGCTCGCGGCTCACGCTGCAGACCACGTGGTCGGCGTACGACTCGATGCTCGCCGCGCCGCTCGTGCTCGACCTGGCGCGCCTGCTCGCGCTCGCGGACGCGGCCGGGTACGCGGGCCCCGTCCCGGAGCTCGGGTTCTTCTTCAAGGACCCCTGGGGCAGCGGCGTGCACGACTTCGCCGCGCAGACCGTCGCGCTGTCCGACTGGGTCCGCGAGGCGACCGCCCGGGTGGGCGGCGACGCGACCGCCGCGGCCGACCGGTCGTGACGGGCTCCCTCCACGACCACCTGGACCTCGTCCGCGCCCCCGCGGTCCTCTCGGTGGTCGGTGACACGCTCGCGGGCGCGGCGGCGGCCGGGCACGCGCTCACGCCGCGCCGCGCGCTCCTGCCCCTCGCCTCGGCGTGCCTGTACGCGGGCGGCATGGCGCTCAACGACTACGCGGACCGGCACCTCGACGCGGTCGAGCGGCCCGAGCGGCCGATCCCGTCGGGCCGTGTGACGGAGCGCCGGGCCCTCCAGGTCGCCGTCGGTCTCACGGCCGCGGGCGTCGGTCTCGCCGCCGCGGGCGGGGGAGCGCGCGCGCTCGCCGTCGCCGTCCCGCTCGCCGCGAGCGTGTGGACGTACGACACGGTCGCCAAGGAGCGCGCGGCCGGTCCGCTCGTCATGGCCGCGTGCCGCGGGCTCGACGTGCTGCTCGGGGCCGGCGTCGGGCACCTGCGCGCCGCGCTGCCGGCCGCCGCGGGGATGGCCGTGCACACCGCGGGCGTCACGTACCTGTCGCGCGGAGAGGTGCACGGCACGACGTCGTCCCTCGCCGCGGGCGTGGCCGCCGCCACCGCGGTGGGCGGGGCGGTCGTCGGTTCCGGCGCGGTGCGCCGCGCGCGGGCGGCCGACGGCGGCGCGAGCGGCCGGGCGCGCGTCGCGACGGCGGTCGCCGGGGTCGCGGCCGCGGGCGCCTACCTCGGGACGTGCCTGCCCCGGCAGGTCGACGCCGCGATCACGCCGTCCGCCCAGAACGCGTTCGCCGCGACCAAGGCCGGGATCCGCGCGATGCTGCCGCTGCAGGCGGCGTGGTCCGCGCGCGGGGGGAGCCTGGCGTCGGTGGGGGTGCTCGCGGGCGTCGAGGTCGCGGGCCGGCTGCTGCGCCGCGCGGGGCGGGCCCCGGGCCGCGCCGAGATGAGCGAGACGTGAGCGCGCCCGGCACCGCCGGCGGCACGATGCCCTTCACGCTCGGGTACGGCACGAACGGCTTCACCGACCACCCGCTCGACGTCGCGCTCGACGTGCTCGCCCACGAGGGGTACGGCGCCGTCGCGCTCACGCTCGGCTTCCCGCACCTCGAGCCCTTCGCGGACGGTTGGGAGGACGAGGCCACGGCGCTGCGCGCGCGGCTCGCCGCGGCGCGCGACGGTGCGGGGATGCGCGTCGTCGTCGAGACGGGCACGCGGTTCCTCCTGGACCCGTTCCGCAAGCACCGCCCCACGCTCGTGGACGTCGAGGCCGACGCGCGGCTGCGGTTCCTGCGCCGCGCGGTGGAGATCGCCGCCGTCCTGGACGCGGAGTGCGTGTCCTTCTTCTCGGGGGTCCTGCCCGACGACGTGACCCCCGCCGAGGGCTGGACGCTCCTGCGCGAGCGCCTGCCCGCGCTCGTCGAGCACGCGCGCGACCACGGCGTGCGGCTCTCGCTCGAGCCCGAGCCCGGGATGCTCGTGGAGACGGTGGGCGACGCGCTGCGGCTGCGCGACGAGCTGGGCGGCGACGGCGGCGACCTCGCGGACCTCGGGGTCACGGTCGACGTCGGGCACTGCCTCGTCGTCGAGCCCGACGGCGTGGTCGGCGCGCTGCGCGCCGCCGCGCCGTACCTCGCCAACGTGCAGCTCGACGACATGCCGCGCACCCACCACGAGCACCGCCCGTTCGGCGAGGGCGAGATCGACCTCCCGCTCGTGCTCGGCACGCTCGCCGACGTCGGGTACGCGGGCGTCGCGGCGGTCGAGCTGCCCCGCCACTCGTACGACGCCCCCGGCCTCGCGCACCGCAGCATGACAGCGCTGCACCGCGCGTGGGACGACCGCCCCCACCACCCCCAGGAGGTGCCATGACCGAGACCACCCGCCCCGACGCCCGCACGGCGGACGGGCGCGCCCCGGGCGAGCGCTGGCTCGCCGAGGCGCGCGCCGCCGTCGCGCAGGACCCCGCAGCCGTGACGCGCGCGTTCGCGCTCGCGGGCCGCCAGGTCGGCCGCGCGCCCGTCCGCCCGGACACCGACCCCGCGGGGGTCGTGCACGGGACGGTCGACGACGCCGCCCGCGCCGACCTCGTGGTCGCGCTCGCCGAGGGCGCGGGTCGCGGCGGTGCCGACGGCGAGGCCGCCCTCGCGGCGCGGCTCGCGGACCTCTACCAGCACGGCGACACCGCCGAGCGGCGGGGCGTCCTGCGCGGTCTCGACGCCCTCACGGAGCGGGGGGCGCTGGCGGACGACGCCGCGCCGTCGGCCGTGGCGGTGGGCCGGGACCTCGCCGCGGACGCGCTCCGCACCAACGACCAGAGCCTCGTCGCGGCGGCCGTCGGGCCGTTCGCGGCCGCGCACCTCGACCCGCACGCGTGGCGCCACGCCGTGCTCAAGCTCGTGTTCATGGGCGTGAGCCTCGACGCCGTCGCCGGTCTCGACGACCGCGCGGACGACGAGCTCGCCCGCATGGCCCGCGACTTCGCCGCCGAGCGCCGCGCCGCGGGCCGCGTCGTGCCCGACGACGTCGCCCGCCTCGCCCCTGACGTCACCACCGGGAGGACCGCCTGATGCGCATCTTCGACCCCCACATCCACATGACCAGCCGCACGACCGACGACTACGAGGCCCTGTACGCCGCGGGCGTCCGCGCGCTCGTCGAGCCGGCGTTCTGGCTGGGCCAGCCGCGCACGAACGTGGGGTCGTTCCTCGACTACTTCGACGCGCTCCTGGGCTGGGAGCGGTTCCGGGCCGCGCAGTTCGGCATCCGCCACCACGCGACGATCGCCCTCAACCCCAAGGAGGCGAACGACGCGCGGTGCCGCGAGGTGCTCGACGAGATCCCGCGCTACCTGCTCAAGGACGGCGTCGTCGCCGTCGGCGAGGTCGGGTACGACTCGATGACGCCCGAGGAGGACGAGGTTTTCTCGCGCCAGCTCCAGATGGCCCGCGACGCGGCGCTGCCCGTGCTCGTGCACACGCCGCACCGCGACAAGCTGTCGGGGACGCGACGCACGCTGGACGTCGTGCGCGAGTCGGGGATCGCGCCCGAGCACGTGCTCGTGGACCACCTCAACGAGACCAACGTCGCGCTCGTGCTCGACGCGGGCGCGTGGGCCGGGTTCTCGATCTACCCGGACACGAAGATGGACGAGGACCGCATGGTCGCGATCCTCCAGGAGCACGGCACCGAGCGCATGATCGTGAACTCCGCCGCCGACTGGGGCCGCTCCGACCCGCTCAAGACGCTCAAGACGGGGCAGGCGATGCTCGCCGCGGGCTTCACCGAGGACGACGTCGACCGGGTGCTGTGGCGCAACCCGGTCGAGTTCTACGGGCAGTCGGGCAACCTCGTGCTGGACCCGGTCCCCGGGTTCGTCGAGGGCGACCTCCCCACCCCGGGCGTGGAGTTCGAGGGCTCGTCCGTGCTGCGCGGCGCGCGGGCGTAGCGCGGGAGGGCGCCACCATGCTGCTGTCGTACTGCACCAACGTCCACCCGGCCGAGCACCTCGACGGGGTGCTCGACCAGCTCGTGCGCTACGCCGCGCCCGTGCGCGAGGCCGCGGGGCTGGACGTGCTCGGCGTCGGGCTGTGGATGCCGGCCGTGCTCGCGCACCGCCTCGCGGGCTCGCCCGACGACCGCGTGCGCCTGCGCGCCGTGCTCGACGAGCACGGCCTCCAGGTCCACACGCTCAACGCGTTCCCGTACGGCGGCTTCCACGCCGACGTCGTCAAGCTCGACGTCTACACGCCCACGTGGGCCGACCCGGAGCGGCTCGCGTACACGCTCGAGTGCGCCGAGGTGCTCGCGGAGCTCCTGCCCGACGGCGTCGCCGGGTCGATCTCGACGCTGCCGCTCGCGTGGCGCGAGCCGTGGACGGACGCCGACGACGACGCCGCGACGCGCGCGTTCGCCGCGCTCGGGGAGGGCCTGCGCGACCTGCGCGAGCGCACGGGCAAGGTCGTGCGCGTCGCGGTCGAGCCCGAGCCGGGCTGCGTGCTCGACACGGTGGACGACGTCGTGGCCTGGCTCGCGGCGCGCACCGGGCCGGACGTGCCGGCGGACCGGCGCATCGACCCCGAGCACGTGGGCGTGTGCCTCGACACGTGCCACCTCGCGGTGTCCTTCGCGGATCGCCGCGCGGGGACGGCCGCGACGGTGCGCCGCATCACCGACGCGGGCCTGCGGGTCGTCAAGGTGCAGGCGTCGGCCGCGCTGCACGTCGCGGACCCGGCCGACGACGCGGCGCGCGCCGCCGTCGGCGCGTTCGCCGAGCAGCGGTACATCCACCAGGTGCGCGAGCTCACCGCGGCGGGCGACGTCCTCGCCGCCGACGACCTGCCCGACGCCCTGGGCGGCGCGCTGCCCGCGGAGGGACCGTGGCGCGTGCACTTCCACGTGCCCCTGCACCACGAGCCCGCCGCGCCGCTCGCCGCGACGACGGACGTGCTGCGCGCGGCGGTCGACGCCGTCCGCGCGGCGCCGCAGGGGGACGAGGCTCACCTCGACGTCGAGACGTACACGTGGGCCGTGCTGCCCGAGGGGGCCGCGACCGACTCGCTCGTCGCCGGCATCGCGGCCGAGCTGCGCTGGGCGACGAACCACCTCGCCGCGACCCACCTCGTCGCGGCGCACGACGTCGCTGCCGCCGGGACGGCGCGCACCGAACCACCCTCGGGACCGACCGCGGACGACGCCGCCGCCGACCCGGGCACGACCAGGAGGACCGCATGAAGCCCGTGCTGCTGCTCGACGTCGTCGGGCTCACCTCGACCGCGCTCGCCCACATGCCGCGACTGCGCCAGCTCGCCGCGAGCGGCTGGCAGTCCGAGCTCGCGACGGTGCTGCCCGCCGTGACGTGCAGCGTCCAGTCGACGATGCTCACGGGGCTCAGCCCTGCCGAGCACGGGATCGTGGGCAACGGCTGGTACTTCCGCGAGCTCGGCGACGTCTACCTGTGGCGCCAGCACAACCGCCTCGTCGAGGGGGAGAAGCTCTGGGAGGCCGCGCGCCGGACGCACGGCGAGTACTCGTCGGCGAACGTCTGCTGGTGGTACGCGATGGGCATGACGACGGACGTCACCGTCACGCCGCGCCCGATCTACCACGCGGACGGCCGCAAGTCCCCGGACGCCTACGTGCGCCCGGCGGCGCTCCACGACGATCTCGTCGGCCGGTTCGGCGAGTTCCCGCTGTTCACCTACTGGGGCCCGACGGCGGACATCACCTCGTCGCGGTGGATCGTCGACGCGACGCGGCACGTGCTGCGCACGCACGCGCCCGACCTCACGATGGCGTACGTCCCGCACCTCGACTACGACCTGCAGCGGTTCGGGCCCACGTCGCCGCAGGCCGACGCCGCGGCGGCCGAGCTCGACGCGACGCTCGCGCCGCTGCTCGACGACGCCGCGAACCAGGGCGTCACCGTGCTCGTGGTCTCCGAGTACGGGATCGCGGACGCCGACCGGCCCGTACACCTCAACCGCATCCTGCGCCGGGAGGGCCTCCTCGAGGTCTACGTGCAGGACGGCAAGGAGCAGCTCGACCCGTGGACGTCGCGCGCGTTCGCCGTCGCGGACCACCAGGTCGCGCACGTGTACCTCGGCGACCAGCAGGACCCGGCGCTCCGGCGGCGGGTCACGGACCTGCTGCGCGGCGTCCCCGGCGTCGACGAGGTGCTCGACCGCGAGGCGCAGGCGCGGTACGGGCTCGACCACGAGCGGTCGGGCGACCTCGTCGCCGTCGCGGAGCCCGGCGCGTGGTTCACGTACTACTTCTGGCTCGACGACGCCCGCGCGCCCGAGTACGCGCGCGGCGTCGACATCCACCGCAAGCCCGGATACGACCCCGCCGAGCTGTTCTTCGACCCGGCGGACCGGCTGGCGAAGGCGAAGGCCGGCCTCAACCTCGTGAAGAAGAAGGTGGGCCTGCGGTACGCGATGAGCACCGTGCCGCTCGACGCGTCGTACGTCAAGGGCTCGCACGGGCGGCTCCCCGACTCCTCCGCCGACACGCCGCTCGTGATCTGCTCGGACGCGGAGGTGCCGGCGTCGGTCGCGGGTGTGGTGGAGAGCGGGTCCGGGCAGGTCCCGGCCGCTGCCATCAAGGGCCTGGTGCTCGAGCTGCAGGGCCTCGGCGTCCGGGTCTGACGAGCGATCGCTACCGGGCGAGGCGCTCGTCGAGCCAGTCGAGCACGCGCTGCTCGACGAGCGCCCGCCCGAGGGGCTCGCAGTGCCCGCTCGCCCCCTCGTCGTCGCTGAAGGTGACGAGCGTCGCCCCGGGGACGAGCCCGGCCAGCCGCTCCGGCTGGCCGGGCCAGAACTGCTCGTCCTCCGGGCTCGTGACGAGCAGCGGCGTCGTGACCTGAGCGGCGACGTCGGAGGCGTCGTACCGGCGGACCTCGCGCAGCGTCGCGGCATACCCCTGCTCGCCGTACGGGCGCGCGCGGAAGCGCCACGTGCGGGCGGCGCCCTTCGACAGGCGCAGGCCGAGCGCCATGTCGCGGTCGAACGCGTGGTCGTCGCCCTTGTCCAGGAGCTTGAGGAGGCTCTTCGGCACCTCGCGCTCCCACGAGGTGGCCACGTCGACCACCCCTGGGTCGACGACGGCCGCGGCCGGGCGGTGCTCGAACGCGAGCGCGCGCGTGACCCAGTAGCCGCCCTGGCTGATCCCGTAGACCGCGACGCGGCCGGGGTCGACGTCGGCCCGCGCGACGACCGCGTCGAGCACGGGCGTGAGGACCGCCTCGAAGTCGGGGCGGAACGGGACCCCGTGCTCGAAGAGCACCGACTGCTGGCCCGGGCCGTCGAACACGAGCGCGTGGTACCCGCGGCGCACCGCCCCGGACACGACGGCCGACCACAGCGACGGCAGCGAGCCGTCCGAGCCGTTCACCGCGACGACGACGGGCCCGCGCACCCCGGGGTCGACGCCCGGGGCGCGGAACAAGTACCCCGGGAGCGTCGTGCCCTCGTAGGGGATCGGGAGGCGCTCGACGTCGAGGTCCACGAGGTCGACCCAGCGGTCCCACGCCGCACGGTGCTTGCGGAACGTCGGCAGCAGCGGCGCGTCGTCCTCGAGCCCGGACACCGCGTTCACCGCGACGCCGAGGTAGGTCGCCGCACGCAGGTACGCGGAGGCGGCGCTCACGCGGTGCCCGCGCGCCGCGCACGACTCGCCGGTCGCGGCCAGGCGGTCGCCGAGCGCGTCCCAGGCGCGGAACCACGCACGGTGGTCCGTGCCGACGTCGGCCACGGCCGCGAGCACCTCGCCGGCGTCGGCGGCGCCGCTGAACGCTCCGCCGAGGACCGTGCGGATCTCGAAGTCGAGGTCGGGGTCGTGGGAGAAGCGTCCGGAGAGGCTGCTCCGGTGCGAGCCGTGCCCGGTCATGGGGTGCCCCTGCCGTCCTGGGAGGTACGGAACGCTCTCCAGGCTAGGAGCGTCGGCGCACGGGCGCGCGGCGAGCGAGGGGTGCGCACGGCCGTGCGCCGTCGGCGAGTCGCGCGGGCGGTCGGTCAGGCGCGGGTGACGGCACCCACGACGGGCGTCGCGACGACGCCCAGCACGAAGACGGCGGTGCACACGCCGCCCACGACCCGCGCTGCGCGCAGCCCTGCGGGGGCCGGCGCGTCGCCCGAGTCGAGGAACCCGACGAACGCCGACCCGGCGTACGAGGGCCGGATCGGCACGTGGAACTGACGGACGTCGTGGTCGGTCAGCGCCGGCGGCGGCTGGTGCGCGAGCGCCGCCTCGACGCGACGGCGGCGCAGGCGACCGACCTGCAGCACGTACCCCGCGAGGACGCCGTACTGGCTGAGGTAGAACAGGCCCAGCGCGAGCACCGTCGTCCCGAGGCAGACCCCCGTCGCGGACCGCATCGACACCAGCAGGGCCACCCCGCCGGCGGTGAGCGCCGCCCCGAGGAGCAGCCACAGGGGCAGGACGGCCCAGGAGCCCGAGCGGTCGTCGGCGTACGGCGAGGCGGGCTGCGCCGGACGGCTCGAGTCCGCGAGCTGGTCCGCGAGCCGGCTCGCGGACGGCTTCTCGTCTTCCCACCAGGCCATTCGGCCCCTCCTTCGTCGCGGGTCGTCACCTGCCCCGGAACGCTAGCCGCCCGCGCGCCACCGCTCCATGGGGAGCGGTGCCCGCCTAGTCGTCGTCCTCGTCGTCGGGCAGCGCGACGAGCAGGTCGAGGTGCAGCCCGAGCACCGTGCCGTCCGCGGCGACGGTCCGCACGAGCGGGTAGAAGCCGTCGCCCCAGCCGGAGTGTGCGAGCACGACGTTCTCGCCGTCCTGCGCGCCGGGCAGCAGGATGTTCGCCGACCCCTCGCGCAGGTGGTCGGGGGAGTCCGTGAGCGCGAACCAGCTCGTGTCGGTGCCGTCGTCGAACACCTCGTCGTACCAGTCGCCCTCCGGCATGAGCCGGGCGACGGCGTCGGCGTCGGCGAACGCGACCGTCCCGGCGTCCACCGGCACGCCGTAGGCGGCGCCGGCCTCCGGCGGGCCGTCCGCACCCTCGGGGACCACGGGCTCGACGGCGGCGACCTCGCCCTCGGCGAGCACGACGCTCAGGTACGCCTCGCGCAGGTGGGAGCCGTCCTGCTCGTCGGAGACGTCGGCGACGGTGACGCGCACCGGGTACCGCCCCGGCTCGACCGGCACGACGAGCCCGTGGCCGAGCAGCGTGAACGGGTCGGACGCCTCCAGGCGCCCGCTGGGGAGCACGAGCTCGCCCAGGTCGTGGACCGTGAGGGTGTAGTCGGGGCCGTCGGCTGCGCCCGTGCCGACGGCGGGGCCGGGGCGCAGGGCGAAGAACGTGTCGGGGGAGGGGAAGTCGCTCACGCCCGCGAGCGTAGCGGGCCGCGCCCACGCGGACGGCGGGGCCACCGCGCGGCGGCCGGCATACCCCGGCGGCGGCGGGAACCACGACGCGGCCCCGGACATGCCGACGGCGCCCGGTCCGTGGGGACCGGGCGCCGTCGGGGGGTGTCGCTCGAGCGTCCGCGAGGAGCGCTCAGGCGGCGGGCCTCACGAGCAGCTCAGCGCCTCGTAGTCGGCGTTGTAGGTCGTGGTGACCTCCTCGCCGTCGATCTCGGCGGTGAGCGTGGCCGTCACCGAGCCCGCGTCGAACGACGCGGCGCGCGACGAGAACGACCGGTAGGCGTTCTTGCCGTCCTTGACGTTCGGGAACGTCTTCTCCCCGTACGGCGTGGTCACGACGACGTCGGCCGTCGCGCCCGACTCGTTGAGCACGCGCACCGCGACGTGGGCCTTCCCGCCGAGGCAGCGGGCCTCGGCCGTGACGGTCGCGTCGACGACGGCGGACGTCGTGACGTCCACTGTCTGCCAGCGCGAGGTCGGCGTCGCGTTGTGCAGGTGCAGCAGCAGGAGCTTCCCGCTGCCGGCCTCGACCGCCGACTCCGAGCGGTGCACGGTGATCGGCGCGTCGTCGGCCCCGGCGTACACGAGCTCGCCCTCGCCCCCGAACCAGTAGGCCGGGTCGTACGGGTCGGCCGTGAACGTCTCGCTCGCGTCGACGAGCTGGTCGGCGGCCTGCGAGTACGGCGAGTACGTGAGGACCTGGAAGGTCGGCACGTCGCCCTCCTCGATGCCGAGCGACCCGATGCCGACCGGGATGACGACGACGTTGTTGTCGAACACCGAGGTGTCGACGTCGCCCCAGACGGTGTTGACCGGCTGCTGGTCGATGACGGCTCCGGCCTTGCGCTCCTTGCCGTCGGGGCCGGTCCAGTCCTTGAGCGTGTACGTCACGGCCAGCGTGACGTCGATCTCCGTGTCGAACTTCACCACCGCGACCTCGAAGTCGGCCGAGCCGTCGGAGTCGACGTCGACCTCGACCGCGGGGATCGAGACGGAGCCGAGGCTCGCCCACTCCCCGTCCATCGCGACGCCGATGCCCATGAAGCCGTCGGCCGGGTCGCCCCCGGCTGCGGCCTCCTGCGGCGCCGTGGACGCGAATCCGACCGCGCGCACGTCGGCCGCCGCGATGGCCGACGCCGAGGCGCCCACCGCCGCGTCCGCCTCGAGGCGGGGGCTCGTCGTCTTGAGCTCGAACGGCGCGACGAGCGACGTCCAGCCGCCGGAGTCGACGCCGCGGCCGTCGAGGTCGAGCTCGGCGGTCGTCGCGGTGCCCGGGAAGGCGACGGGCTTGCCGGACAGGTCGCTCACGAGCCGCGGCGACGCCTGCACGGGGACGCGCAGCTCGCTGCCGCCGTCCGTCGGGGTGAGGACCACGCGACCGCTCACCGAGGACACGAAGTCGCGCGGCACGCCCACGCCGGAGTCGGCCGACGACGTCGGGTCGAGCTCCTTGGCGAGCGTCGCCGGGTCCGCCGTGAGGGTCACGGTGACGACGGTGCGCTGGCCGGCGGGGACGGTGATCGACGCGGGCGCGACGGAGACGGTGGCGCCGCCGGCCGTGCTCGACTGCGTGAAGCCGGTCGAGTACGTCTTCGGGGTGTCGCCGGTGTTCTGCACCGTCACGGTCTTGCGGACCGTGACCGGGTCCGCGCCCACGGGCACGACGCCGAACGCGACGGACACCTGGTCGGAGTCCTGCGACGCGTAGGCGAGGGTCGTGTTCGTGGCGGCGTCGACGGCGTCGACCCGGCCGGAGCCCACGCGCTCGGGGCCGTACGCGGTGCCCGTGCCCGACGGGCCGGTGAAGACGTCGTGCGTCGCGGTGTTCATGACCGACGCCTTGACCTCGGCCGGAGCCCAGCCCGGGTGGGCCTGCTTGACGAGGGCCGCGATGCCCGCGACGTGCGGGGTGGCCATCGAGGTGCCGGACTTGATGCTCGCGCCGACCAGGCGGCCGGACGCGACGGACGCGATGCCGGTGCCGGGTGCCGCGACGTCGGGCTTGGCGACGCCGAGCGAGCCGTGCACGCCGCGCGACGAGCCGCTGTTCAGCGTGTCGCCGATCTCCGGGATCGAGACGAACGACGACAGCGCGAGCGACGGGCCGACGGTCAGCGTGACCTCGCCGGCCTCGATCGCCGGGCGCAGCGCGGCGTGGCTCGGGCCCGTGAGCTGCGCGCCGGGGATGCCGGGGTTGCCCGCGATGCCCGCGACGAACGACGACAGCTCGGAGGACAGCAGCACGCCGACGGCACCCGCGGCCTCCGCGTTGTTGAAGCGCGCGGCGCTGCCGCACGCGCGCGTCGCGTCGTCGTCGTCCCAGTAGAGGAACGCGATCTTGCCCGCGACGGCCGCCGCCTGCTCGGGCGTGAACGGATCGCAGCCGGAGAAGTCGTCCGCGACGAACGCGACCGGGGCCGTGACGTCCGCGGTGCCCGCGTACGCCTGGGAGTTCTGCGCCGGGTACGTGCCGGCGAGGGACTCCGGCGCCTCGACGCGGACCGCGTCGAACGTCTGCGTGTCGCCGACCGAGTTCGCGACCGTCAGCGCGGTGCGCGCGTTGCCGGGCGAGCCGCCGACGTCGGTCACGTCGCCCGCGTTGCCCGACGCGATGACGGACAGCGTGCCCAGGCGCGAGAGCTGGTCGATGAAGAGGTTCTCCGGGTCGTCCGCGGGCGAGCCGTCGGAGCCGAGGGAGAGGTTGACGATGTCGAGGCGGTCGGACAGGTCGCCGTCACCGTTCGGGTCGGCCGCCCACTCGAGCGCGTCGACGACGACGCCCGTCGAGCCGCCGAGGTCACCGAACACCTTCAGCGCGTAGATGCCCGCCTCGGGCGCGGAGCCCGGGCCGACCTGCCAGTCGGAGATGTCCGTGAGCGTCGAGTAGTCGCCGTCGAACGTCTCGCCGTCGGCCGTGACGCCGTACGCCGCCGTCGTGCCGGCCACGTGCGAGCCGTGGCCCGAGCCGACCGAGTCGAGCGAGTCGATGGGGTTCTCGTCGGGCGTCGGCACGAGCGTCGTGCCGGGGACGGTGCCGCTCGCGTCGTAGTCGTACCCGGCGAAGTCGTGGCCGCCGAGGAACTTCAGCTCGTCGTACGTGCCCTCGGGGACCGGGCCGGTGCCGCGGTCGCCGTAGGCCTCGTCGAACGCCTCCTGCGTGCCGGGGCCGCCGAACGCCTTGTGGGTGTAGTCGACGCCGGTGTCGATGATGCCGATGCGCACGCCCTCGCCGGTGAGGCCGGTGCTCTGCCACGTCTCGAGCGCGCGCGTGAACACGTCCGTGCCCTTGTTCGCGGGCTTCTTGGGGATGATCCGGTAGACCGTGCGGACCGAGGCGTCGCGCGCGAGGTCGCGCACGCGGGCCGCGTCGCCCGTGACGACGACGCCCGCGACGAGCGTGCTCGTGACCGACACCTGCTGCGGGTTGCGCGCGCCCGCGCTGCGGGCGGTCGCCTGCTGCGGGACGACGTCGTCCGCGAGTTGCGCGACCTCCTGCGCGTTGGCCTCGACCTCGTCGGGGCTCGCGCCCTGCGCCGTGAGGTCGACCGCCGACGGCGCGTCGAGCTCGACGAACGCGGTGACCGTGCCGGTCGCCTTGGCGAGCGACGGCGCGACCTTCTCGGTCGGCTCGAGGGACGCGCCCGACTGCACGCCGAAGGCGTTGCCGGGGTCGGGCGGCGGGTCCGCGGCGGCGGGCGCGGCGGCGGCCGCGACGACCGCGAGGCTCGCGGCGGCGGCGGTCAGTGACACGGGTAGAGAACGGTGCTTCATCGACACTCATCTCCCCGGCAGTGCCGGTTCGGCGAAGGGTTCGTGGATGGGTCCTTCCCAGCGGTCTCGCCCGGGTGGGACCGAGGCCACCCGAGCACGGTAACCAACGACCGCCCGACCTGCCCAGCGGCAGGGGACCTCCGCCGGGCCCCGAGGGACCGTCCGCCCTAGGATGCGGGCGGGGTCACGGGACGTGGCCGTCCTGTGGGAGTCCCCTTCCCGCGTCAGGTCCACGGGGTGCGAACCCGGGGGCGTGGCCCACGCAGAAGGAGAACCATGACCAGCACTCCGCTCCGCGCCCTGTCCGCCGGCCTCGTCGCCGGTCTCGTGCTGGTGGGCGCCGTCGCCGGCCCGGCGCTCGCCTCGCCGTCGGGCGTCCGGGCCGCCTCGGGGGACGACCTCGCGGCGGTCCCGCTCGCCGACCAGCCCGTCGCGACCGGCGAGAGCTGCGCCGTCGAGGCCCAGCCTCTCCTCCCCGGCGAGGACCCTGCCGCGCTGCCCGCCGCACCCGAGGTGTGCTTCGGCTCGCTGGAGGAGGCGCTCGAGTTCGTGTCCGGGGACGAGGTCGCGCCGTCGCGCCTCGGTCGCGCCACGCGGGCCGACGTCGACGGCCTCGTCGGCGAGCTCAACGCGACCACGACGGCGGGCCCGCGGGCCGCGGCGGAGCGGGCGACGACGGCCGCGGCCGGGTCGATCGTGCTCGGCGTGCTGTGGCGGGACCCGAGCTACAAGGGCGCGTCGAAGGTGCTCTACGGGTCGGGTACGAAAGGGTGCCACACCGGCTCGACATACGGGTTCCCGAACCTCGCGAACCTCCTCATGAACAACGTCGTCTCCTCGGCGTCGACGTACGCCGGGTGCTGGGCGACGCTCTATGACTCCTACTCGTACGCGGGCACGAAGAAGAACTGCACGCCGCACTGCGCGACCCTGGGCTCGTTCGACGACCGCGCGTCGTCGGTCGTCTACCGCCCGGCGGGCACGCTCGGCTGAGCGCGCCGCGTGACGCAGACCTCACGCACCCCGTCCCGGCGGGGCGCGGCGCGGCGGGTTACGGTCGGGGCACCGGGTCCTGCCCGGGACCCACGACGTCGAAGGAGATCTCGCATGCCCACCCGTATCGCACGCACCGCCTGGAACGGCGGCCTCCAGGACGGCCAGGGCCAGGTCGAGCTCACGAGCTCGAAGGTCGGGACGTACGACGTGTCCTTCCCGCGTCGCGCCGCCGACGACGCGGGCGGGGTCACGAGCCCCGAGGAGCTCATCGCCGCCGCGCACTCGTCCTGCTACGCGATGCAGTTCTCCGCGCTGCTCGGCGAGGCCGGCGCGACGCCCGTCTCGCTCGAGGTCACGGCGGAGGTCACCCTCGCGCCGGACCCGGCAGGCGGCTTCCAGATCCCGGAGATCGCGCTGACCGTCCGCGGCGAGGTCGAGGGCATCGACGCCGCCGGCTTCCAGCAGGCGGCGGAGGCGGCCAAGGCCACGTGCCCCGTCTCGAAGGCGCTCGCGGGCGTGCCGACGATCACGCTGGACGCCACGCTCGAGAGCTGACCCCGGCACCGACGACGGACCCCGGGCCGCGCACCGCCGGACGGCGCGCGACCCGGGGTCCGTCGTGTCGGGAGGCCCCGAGCGGGTCCGCTCAGCGGGGGAGGAGCGGGGGCGAGGACGTCCCGGCGCCCGCCCGGATGCCGTCGACGAGCTCGACGAGCGTGTCCTTCGCGCCGTGCACGGGGCGCCAGCGCAGCAGCTCCGTCGCCATCTCGGTGTCGAGCACGGGCACGCGCATCGCCATGTCGAGCCAGCCCTCGCCGACGGGCGCGAGGCGCGCGCGCCACGCGACGGCGACGGCGGTCCGCGCGGTCGCGTAGGGCACGGTGCGCAGCTTGCCGTCCGCGACGACGTCGGCCACGTCCTGCGCCGTGAGCACCGTGGGGTGGGCGACGTTGAACGGCCCGGGGTGCCGGCCCACGACGATCCGGGCGTACGCGTCCGCGAGGTCGTCGGCGTGCACGACCTGGAGCCGCAGGCCGTCGGGCAGCGGGACCGCCGGGAGCGGGTCGCGACGCAGCACGCGCGTGCCGAGCGGGCCGAGGAAGTACCGCGCGATCTCGGAGCCCGCGTCGCGCTGGAACACGAGCGCCGAGCGGACGCGCGAGACGACGATCCCCGTCTCCCGGTCGAGGTCGTCGAGCAGCGTCTCGACGGCCGCCTTGTCCTCCGAGTAGGACGAGCCCGGGACGCCCTCGACGGGCCAGCCCTCGTTCACCGGGGTGTCGCGCGCGTCGCCCGCGTACGGGGCGGGGGAGTAGGCGCCGACGGACGACGCCACGACGACGTGCGCGACGCCCGCCCGCTGCGCCGCCTCGACGACGCGGCGCGTGCCCTCGACGTTGACGCGCCGCAGCCGCTCGCGGTCGTGGCTCGGCTGGATCGCCCACGCGAGGTGCACGACGACGTCCGCCCCGGCGAACGCGGCGTCGAGCCGCTGGTCCGCGTCGGAGGCCGCGACGTCCGCGTACCGCCAGGTCGCGACGTCGTGCGGGAAGCGCACGGTGCTCGACCCGTCGGCGCGCGGCACGCGCCGAGCGACCGCCACGACGGACGTCACGACCGGCTCCTCCGCGAGCCGGCGCAGGACCGCCGTGCCGACGTTCCCGCTCGCTCCGACGACCACCACGCGCATGCGCTGCCTCCCGACCTCGTCCGCTGCCCGTCGCCCCGACGCTAGCCCGCCGCGGGCGAGTTCGCCCGGGCGATGGCCAGGACGGCGCCGCGCGCGGGCTCGGGGAGCTCGGGCACGAGCACGACGGCGCTCGCGAGCACGAGGCTCTCGATGTCCGCGCGGCTCAGGTCCCCGCCGCCGAGCCACGCGGCCGTGACGTTCTCCACGAGCGCGACCCAGCCCGCGGCGAGCAGCCGGAGGCGGGGCGTCGTGGGCAGCGCGTCCGTCGTGGTGGCGCTCACGGTCGAGGTCAGGCGCGCGACGAGGCTGTCGCGGACGCGCGCGAGCGCCTCCTGGGTGGCGTCGTCCTCGGCGAGCACCCCGCGCCACAGGTCCTGCCAGACGAGCCGGCGCGCCTCGACGGCGTCGAGGTAGGAGGCGACGGCGAGCGCCGGGCGCTCGACGAGGGGACGATCGTCCGGTGCGACCGTCGCCGCCTCGAGCTCCGCCACGGCCTCCAGCGCGACGGCCCGGCGCAGCCCGGCCGTGGACGCGAAGTAGTGGAAGACGAGCGCCTTCGACGCCCCCGAGCGGGCCGCGACGGCCGCCGGGGTCAGGGCGTCGAGGCCGTGCTCGTCGGCGTGGCGCGCGGCCGCGTCGAGCAGCTCGCGCCGTCGGTCGGCGGGCTCGCGCCGCCGGCGGGCGCCGCCCGGCCGGGCGCGCACGGAGCCGTCGGCGCCGAGGGGTCCGGCGGGGGTGGGCGTGCGAGGCATGACACCGTTCTACGCTGTTGTTGACCACGAGTCAACAAGAGGCGTAGCGTTGTTGACCGTGAGTCAACGGCGCCCCGGGGCAGGCCCGGGACGCCACGGAGGGGAAGAACCGGATGCAGATCACGCTGACGGACGTGCGCGTCGACGGGCGGCGCGAGCCCATGCTCGAGCCGATGGACCTCGCCTGGTCCACGGGGGAGTGCGTCCTCGTCGCCGGGGAGCCCGGGCACGGGCACACCGCGCTCGCCCTCGTCGCCACCGGCCGCTTCGACCCGTCCGCGGGGGAGGTCCGCCTCACCCCGGCGAGCACGCCGTCGCACCGCTCCGGCCGCCCCGCGCGCGGCGCCGCCGCGACCCTGCGCGACGTGACCGCCGTCGTCGACGTGCCCGGCATCAGCGAGCCCGACGACGCGCTCACCGTGGCCGACGTCGTCGCCGAGGGCCTCGCGCTCGCCGGCCGCCGCTCGCTGCCCACCGACGTGACCCGCTGGCTCGCCGACCACTCCCTCACCACCGACCGGGCGCGGCGCCTCGACCAGGTGCCGGGGGTCGTGCGCACCGCGCTGCTCGCGGCGCTCGCGGCCGAGGACCCGGACGTCCGGTTCCTCGTGCTCACGCTCCCCGACCGGCACGGGGGAGAGCCGTCGGGCTGGTGGGAGGTCGCGCAGAGCCTCGCCGGCGCCGGGTACGGCGTGCTCGTGCAGTGCACGCGCGCCTCGGCCCGCGACCTCGGCGTGGACCTCCCGCCCGCGCGCGGCGCGTCGATCCACCAGCCGCCGGCCGTCGTGCTGCGCACGCGCCCCGAGCCGCCGCGCGACCCGGACCCCGCGCCGGACCCGGACCCGGACCTCGCGTCGGACCCCGATCCCGCGCCGGGACCGGACCCCGCGCCTGAGCCGGACCCGGCTCCCGAGCAGCCCGTCCCCGGGACCGTGCCGACCACGACCGACGAGCCCGCCGCCCCGCACGACCCCCAGGAGGACCGATGACCGCGATCCGCCTCGGGCTGTCCGAGCTGCGCCGCCTCGCCGCGGGCACGCTGCCCCGCCTCGCGATCCTCGCGATGGCGCTCATCCCCACGCTCTACGCGGGCCTCTACCTGTTCGCGAATCACGACCCGTACGACAAGCTCGACGAGATCCCCGCCGCGCTCGTCGTGCTCGACGAGGGCACGACGACCACCGACGCCCAGACGGGCGCGACGACGCGGCGCGACTTCGGGCGCGACGTCGCCGACCAGCTGCTCGACGACGGCGGCTTCGGCTGGGTCGAGACCAGTCAGGTCGACGCCGAGTACGGGGTCCGGTCCGGGCGGTACGACGCCGCGCTCGTCATCGGCCCGACCTTCTCGGCGGACCTCGCGTCCGCGGGCGAGTTCGAGCCGCAGCAGGCGAGCCTCACGCTCATCACCAACGACGCGAACAACTACCTCGCGCGCACGATCGCGGACCAGATCGTCGGCAAGGTGCGCGACTCGATCGCCGAGCAGGTGGGCACGGAGGCGGCCGACACGTTCCTGCGCGGCTTCGCGTCCATCCACACCAACCTCGCCGACGCCGTGGACGGCGCGGACCAGCTCCTCGACGGGTCGACGCAGCTCCGCGACGGCCTCGTCACCGCGGACGACGGTGCGCACACCCTCGCCGACGGCGCGGGCCAGGCCGCCGACGGCGCCGAGCGTCTCGACGCGAGCACCGGGACGCTCGCGGACGCCGTCGGGCAGCTCGACGACGGCGCGGAGGCGCTCGCGTCCGGGCTCGGCACGCTCCGGGGCGCGACGTCGTCCCTGCCCGCCCAGACCCAGCAGCTCGCCGACGGCGCCGCGCAGGTCGCGGACGGGAACGCGCAGGTCGCGCAGTACGGGCAGCAGGCGGCCGCGGCCGCGGGCGAGGTGCTCCCGACGCTCGACACGATCCGCGGCGACGTCGACGCCCGGCTCGACCAGCTCGTCGCCGACGGCGTCATCGACGAGGCGACCGCGGACCAGGTGCGGGCGCAGGTCGGGCCCGTGCTCGACCAGCAGCGCGAGCAGGTGCAGGGCGCCGTCGACCAGGTGACCGCCGCGTCCGGGAAGCTCGACCAGCTCGCCGACGGGTCGCGCCAGGTGTCCGACGGCGCGGCCCGGCTCGCGGGCGCGACGCCGCAGCTGACCTCCGGCATCGCGAGCGCCGCCGACGGCGCGGACCGCCTCGCCGACGGCACCGGACAGCTCGCCGCCGCGACCCCGCAGCTCGTGGACGGCGTCTCGCAGCTCGCCGACGGCACGCGCCAGGTCTCCGACGGCGCGACCTCTCTCGCGGACGGCACGTCGCAGCTGCGCGACGGCTCGGGCGAGCTCGTCGACGGCGTCACGCAGCTCCGCGACGGGCTCGCCGAGGGTCTCGGCCAGGTGCCGGACCTCGACGAGCAGACCCGCCAGGACACCGCCGAGACCATCGGCAACCCCGTGTCCGTGAAGAGCGACGCGCTGTCGTCCGCGGGCACGTACGGCGGCGGCCTCGCGCCGTTCTTCCTGTCGCTCGCGACGTGGATCGGCGCCTACGTGCTCTTCCTGCTCGTGCGCCCGCTGTCGTCGCGGGCCCTCGCCGCCGGGAGGTCGGGCCTGGCCACCGCCCTGGGCGGGTGGCTCACCCCGGCCGCGATCGGCGTCGTGCAGGTCGCCGCGATGTTCACGGTGACGAAGTTCGCGCTCGACATCGATCCGGTCCACGGCGTCGGGACCGCGCTGTTCCTCGTGCTGGTGTCGGCGACGTTCGTCGCGATCCTCCAGGCGCTCAACGTCTGGCTCGGCGCCGCGGGCCAGTTCCTCGGGCTCGTGCTCATGCTCGTCCAGCTCGTCACCGCGGGCGGCACGTTCCCGTGGCAGACGATCCCCGAGCCGCTGCGCTCCATGCACCGGTTCCTGCCCATGACGTACGCGGTGGAGGGCCTGCGCCAGCTGCTCTACGGCGGCAACATGGCGACGGTCACGCGCGACGTCACGGTGCTCGTCGTCGTGCTGGTCGCGGCCCTGGCCCTGACGACGGTCGCCGCCCGCAAGCAGCGCGTCTGGACGATCAAGAAGCTCCAGCCAGAGCTCGTCCTCTGACCTCGACGCCGCGTGGTCCTGCGCCGAGCAGGCGGTCTGGGCTGGTCCGGGCGGTCTGACGAGCCATGACCGCCTGTTCGGCCAGCCGGGAACGCCTGGTCGGCGGGCCACGGGGCGGACGGGGCGGAGGGTCGGGGGCAGGGGGTGCGACAATCGCGACGTGTCCGCTGAGATCGACGCCACCCCGACCCCCGCCCCGCAGCACCACGGGAACGGCTCGCGGCGGTCCGGCTCCCGCGCGACGACGTCGCCGGAGGCGGAGCGCGCCGCTGCCGTCCGCGAGGCGGAACGGGCGGCCGACGCCGCGCGCACGGCGCTCGCGGACGCGCTGCGGACGGTCGTGCGCGGCACGGTCGACACCGCGACGCGACGCCGCGCGGAGTACTCGACCGACGCGTCGAACTACCGCGTGGTGCCCGAGGCCGTGGTCTACCCGCAGGACGCGGACGACGTCGTCGCCGCGCTGGACGTGCTGCGCGAGCTCGAGGTGCCGGTCACGGCGCGCGGGGCGGGGACGTCGGTCGCGGGGAACTCGATCGGCCCGGGCGTGGTCCTGGACTTCACGCGGCACGTGAACCGCGTGCTCGACGTCGACCCGGAGGCGCGCACGGCGCGCATCGAGCCGGGCGTCGTCATGTCGACGCTTCAGCAGGAGGCGGCGCCGCACGGGCTGCGGTTCGGCCCGGACCCCTCGACGCAGAACCGCGCGACGCTCGGCGGCATGATCGGCAACAACGCGTGCGGGCCGCACGCCGTCGCGTACGGGCGCACGGTCGACAACGTCCTCGCGCTCGACGTCGTCGACGGCCGCGGGCGCCGCTTCACGGCCGGCAAGGGCGACCCGACGTTCGCGGCGGTCCCCGGTCTGGCGGAGCTCGTCCGCGAGAACCTCGCGCTCATCCGCACGGAGTTCGGGCGGTTCGGGCGCCAGGTGTCGGGCTACTCGCTCGAGCACCTGCTGCCGGAGAACGGGTCGGACCTCGCGAAGGCGCTCGTCGGCACCGAGGGCACGCTCGTGACGATCCTCGAGGCCACGGTGCGCCTGGTGCCGGTGCCGTCCAAGCCGACGCTCGTCGTGCTGGGCTACCCGGACATGCCGTCCGCGGCCGACGACGTCCCGACCTTCCTCGGCCTCAGCCCCCTCGCGGTCGAGGGTCTCGACGCGCGGCTCGTCGACGTCGTGCGCCGCGCCAAGGGCGACGCGTCCGTGCCGCCGCTGCCCCCGGGCGCCGGCTGGCTCATGGTCGAGGTCGGCGGCACGACCCCCGAGGAGGCGATGGCGAACGCGGAGGCGATCGTCGCGGCGTCGGGCAGCGAGGCCACGATGATCCTGCCCGCGGGCCCCGAGGCGACCAAGATGTGGCAGATCCGGGCCGACGGCGCAGGGCTCGCCGGGCGCACGCCCGCGGGCGAGCAGGCGTGGCCGGGCTGGGAGGACTCCGCCGTCCCGCCGGAGAAGCTGGGCGACTACCTGCGCGACCTCGACGCGCTCATGGCGCGCTACGGCGTCGACGGCCTGCCGTACGGGCACTTCGGCGACGGGTGCGTGCACCTGCGCATCGACATCCCGCTCGAGGCGTCGGGGTCGGTGCTGCGCACGTTCATGCTGGAGGCGGCCGAGCTCGTCGCGAAGTACGGCGGCTCGCTCTCGGGCGAGCACGGCGACGGCCGCGCACGCTCGGAGCTGCTCCCGGTCATGTACAGCCCCGAGGCGATCGCGCTCATGGAGCGGTTCAAGGCGCTGTTCGACCCGCAGGACGTGATGAACCCGGGCGTGGTGGTGCGTCCGAGCGCCGTCGACGACGACCTGCGCCGCCCGCACGCGCACCCGCTGCTGTCGAAGGTCGGTGCGCCGGGGACGCCCGGGACGAGCACGGCCGCGCCCGCGAAGGTCACGAAGATCTCGCGTCGCGCCGGCTACCAGGGCTTCTCGTTCGCGCACGACCACGGCGACATGACGCAGGCCGTGCACCGGTGCGTCGGCGTCGGCAAGTGCCGCGCCGACACCAGCGCCGCGGGCGGCTTCATGTGCCCGTCGTACCAGGCGACGAAGGACGAGAAGGACGTCACGCGCGCCCGCGCCCGCGTGCTCCAGGAGGCGGTGAACGGCACGCTCGTCGGCGGTCTCGCGGCGCCCGAGGTGCGCGAGTCGCTCGACCTGTGCCTGTCCTGCAAGGCGTGCTCGAGCGACTGCCCCGCGGGCGTCGACATGGCGCAGTACAAGTCCGAGGTCCTGTACCGGACGTACCGCGGCAAGCTGCGCCCCGTCGACCACTACTCGCTCGGCTGGCTCCCGGTCTGGGCGCGCCTCGCGACGGGCATGCCGCGCCTGGCCAACAAGCTGCTCGGGTTCCGGCCGCTCGCGAAGGCGGTCCTGTGGGCGGGCGGCATGGACACGCGCCGCTCCATGACGGAGTTCGCCGAGGTGCCGTTCCGCACGTGGTGGAGGCGCGGCGGCGCGACCCAGGGCGTGCCCGGCCTGCGCATCGGGCAGCAGCCCGGCCGCCCCGTGCGCGACGAGCGCCCGAAGGTCGTCCTGTGGACCGACTCGTTCAGCGACAACATGTCGCCGGGCGTGCCGCAGGCCGCAGTGAAGGTGCTCACCGCGGCGGGGTACGACGTCGTCGTGCCCGACGAGCAGGCGTGCTGCGGCCTCACGTGGATCAGCACGGGCCAGCTCGACGGCGCTCGCAAGCGCCTGGAGAACCTGCTGTCCGTGCTCGGCCCGTACGCCGTGAACGGCATCCCGATCATGGGGCTCGAGCCGTCGTGCACGGCCGTGCTGCGCTCCGACCTCGTGGACCTGTTCCCCGACGACCCGCGCGCCCAGGCGGTCTCCGCCGCGACGCGCACGCTCGCCGAGCTCCTCACCTCGGTCGACACCGCGCCCGGGCGCGAGTCCGGGTGGCGTGTGCCGGACCTCTCGGACGTGACCGCCGTCGTGCAGCCGCACTGCCACCAGCACTCGGTGATGGGCTTCGCCGCCGACGAGCGCCTGCTGCGCGACGCGGGCGCGACCATCAAGGTCCTCGCCGGCTGCTGCGGTCTCGCAGGCAACTTCGGCATGCAGAAGGGCCATTACGAGACGTCGGTCGCCGTCGCGGAGAACGCGCTCCTGCCCGCGCTGCGCGACGCCGCCCCCGGCGACGTGTACCTCGCGGACGGGTTCTCGTGCCGCACCCAGGCCGACGACCTCGCCGGCGTGCAGGGCAAGGCTCTCGTCGAGCTGCTCGCCGAGCGGCTCTGAGCCCGTCGGGCGGCCGACGGCGCACAGCCGCCCGGGCGGCCGCCCCGGCCCCGCACGGGCGCGCGTCCCCGTGGGGTGCGTCCAGGCACCGAGGTGCGGTCCCTCGACCCCGGCGCGAGCATGGCAGGGGAGCACCACCGCGGGCGGTGCTCCGTCCACGTCGTCGGCGGTGAGGGGCAGGCCATGTACTACTCCAGCGGCAACTACGAGGCGTTCGCGCGGCCGCGCAGGCCGGAGCGGACGGACCGGCTCGGGTCCGTGCACCTGGTGGGGGCGGGCCTCGCGTCGCTCTCCGCGGCGGGCTTCCTCGTCCGCGACGGCCAGGTGCCGGGGGAGAAGATCACCGTCTACGAGCGGCTCCGGCTCCCCGGCGGCGCGCTCGACGGCATCAAGGAGCCGCGGCGCGGGTTCGTGATCCGTGGCGGGCGCGAGCTCGAGGACCACATGGAGTGCCTGTGGGACCTGTTCCGCTCCGTCCCGTCGATCGAGACCGAGGGCGTCTCGGTCCTCGACGAGTTCTACTGGCTCAACAAGGACGACCCGAACTTCTCGCTCCAGCGCGTCACCGAGGACCGCGGGAAGGACGCGCACTTCGACAACCTGTTCCGCCTCGACGAGAAGGCGCAGAAGGAGATCACGAAGATCTTCCTTGCGCGCCGCGAGGACATGGAGGGCAAGTCGATCGAGGACGTCATGTCGCGGCACTTCCTCGACAGCCAGTTCTGGCTCTACTGGCGCACGATGTTCGCGTTCCAGGAATGGCACAGCGCGCTCGAGTTCAAGCTCTACCTGCACCGGTTCATCCACCACGTCGGCGGACTGCCCGACCTCTCGGCGCTCAAGTTCACCAAGTACAACCAGTACGAGTCGATGGTGCTGCCGCTCACGCGCTGGCTCATGGACCAGGGCGTGACGTTCCGGTTCCACGTCGAGGTCACCGACATCGACTTCGACCTCGCTCCGGACCGCAAGGTCGTCACGCGGCTGCACCTGCTGGACCACGCGGCGGCCCACGAGTCCGGTGGGGCCGCCGTCGAGCGGACTATCGACCTCGGCGAGGACGACCTCGTCATCGCGACCATCGGCTCGCTCACCGAGAACTCCGACAACGGCGACCAGCACACGCCCGCGCGCCTCGACACGGGGCCCGCGCCCGCGTGGGACCTGTGGCGGCGCGTCGCGGCCAAGGACCCGTCGTTCGGCCGGCCCGACGTCTTCAGCACCGACATCCCGCTCACCAAGTGGCAGTCCGCGACCGTCACGACGCTCGACCGGCGCATCCCCGAGCACATCGAGCGCATCTGCAAGCGTGACCCGTTCAGCGGGAAGGTCGTCACGGGCGGCATCGTCACCGCGCGCGACTCGGCGTGGCTGATGAGCTGGACCGTCAACCGGCAGCCGCACTTCAAGGCGCAGTCGCCCGACGAGATCGTCGTGTGGGTCTACGGCCTGTTCGTGGACACCCCGGGCGACTACGTGAAGAAGTCGCTCCAGGAGTGCACGGGCGAGGAGATCACGCAGGAGTGGCTCTACCACCTCGGGGTGCCGGAGGCCGACATCCCGACCCTCGCCGCCGAGGCCGCGAGCTGCGTGCCCGTGATGATGCCGTACGTCACGGCGTTCTTCATGCCCCGGCACGCGGGCGACCGGCCCCAGGTCGTGCCCGACGGCGCCCGCAACTTCGCGTTCATCGGCCAGTTCGCCGAGACGACCCGGGACACGATCTTCACCACCGAGTACTCCGTCCGCACCGGCATGGAGGCGGCCTACCAGCTGCTCGACCTGGAGCGCGGCGTGCCCGAGGTGTTCAACAGCACGTACGACGTCCGCAAGCTGCTCGCCGCGGTGAGCGCCCTGCGCGACGGCGAGGAGCTCGACATCCCCGGGCCGCGGATCCTGCGCGACCGGCTCCAGAAGAAGGTGGACGCCACCGAGATCGGCGAGCTCCTCGCCGAGTTCAGCCTCCTGTCCCACGACGAGTGACCTCGCGGCCCGGCGTGGCAGCATCGGGCGCATGTCGACTCCGGAGGACCTCGCACGCCGCTACCTCGGCTGGCTCCTGCTGACCGAGGGCGCGCGGGCCGAGCGTCTGCGGGCGGAGGCGGAGGTCGGGGTCTCGGAAGAGGTACGGAGCGTGGTGGAGCACGACGCCGACCCGTTGCCCGACGCGCTCGTCGCGCAGGCCGTCGCGAGCGGGGACGAGCGCCTCGTCACGCGGCTCGGGGCGGGGATCGTCGAGGAGGCGATCGTGGGCCGGTCCGACCTGGCTGGTCGCATCGCCGCGCGATGCCGGGCGGAGCCGACCTGGAGCGAGGTCGTGCAGGGGGCGTGGGTGGAGGAGCGCCGGGCGCGCGACCTCCCGGGTCCGCTCCCCGCGCTCGTCACCGTCCTGAAGGGCTGACGAGGCTACCGCGGGCGCTCCGCACCGCGTCGGCGAGCCGGGCGACGGCCTCGTCGACGCGGGCGTCGGCGAGGTTGCCGTACCCGAGCACGAGGGTCGTCGACTGTTCGGCGGGGCGCACCTGGTAGCGGCGCAGGTCGACGACGGTCACCTCGCGCCGCGCGGCCTCGCGCACGACGTGCGCGGCGTCGGGCGCGGGACCGTCCGGCGAGCCCGGCAGGGACAGCAGCGCGTGCATCCCCGCCGCGATGCCGCGCACCGCGGCGCCGGGCAGCTCGCGGGCGAGGGCGTCGAGCACGGCGTCGCGACGGCGGCGGTAGCGCCCGCGCGCGGCGCGCAGGTGCCGGTCGTAGCCGCCGGACGCGACGAGCCGCGCGAACGTGAGCTGGTCGACGGTGGACGGGGCCGCCGTCGGGCCGTGCGGGGCGGAGGCGCGCGCGACGGACTCGCGCCAGCGGGCGGGCACGACCATCCACCCGACGCCGAACGCGGGGCTCATCGTCTTGCTCACCGAGCCGAGCAGCACGACCCGGTCGGGGTCGAGCTGCTGGAGCGCGGCGACGGGTCGGCGGTCGTAGCGGAACTCGGCGTCGTAGTCGTCCTCGACGACGACGCCGTCGACGTCCCGCGCCCAGGCGAGCACGGCCTCGCGCCGCTCGGGCGCGAGCGCGGAGCCGGTGGGGAACTGGTGCGCGGGCGTGAGGAGCGCGGCCCGTGCGCCCGTCCGCCGGGACGCGTCGACGAGCGCCTCGACGAGCGCGCCCCCGGCGTCGACGGGGACCGGGACCGGGGTGAGACCGGCGCGCGCCGCGACGTCGCGCAGCACCGACCAGCTCGGGTCCTCGACGAGCAGGTGCATGTGGCCGGCCTCGACGAGCGCGGCGGCGACGCGCGCCATGCCGTCCGTCGCGCCGCGCGTCAGCACGACGGCGTCGTCCGGCCCGGTGACGACGCGCGCCCGGCGCAGGTGTCCGGCGACGACGGCGCGCGCGTGCGGGTGCCCGGCGGGGGAGGGCTGCCCGAGGTCGTCGTTCGACGCCGTCCCGCCGGACGTGCCGAGCGCCTCGCGCGCCGCGCGGAGCCACGCGTCGCGCGGGACGTGCCGGAGATCGGGGACGCCCGGCGCGAGGTCGAACCGGGCGCGCGCGGCGTGGGTCCTGCCGGTGCCGGTCCGCCCGGCGTCCACGACGGCGCGCGCGGGTCTACCATCCGCCGCTCGTTCCTCGCGGCTCCCGCCAGGCCCGCCACGCCCCGCGCGCACCGTCGTTCCCGCCGGGCTCGTGGGCCGCTCGCCCAGCGCGCTCGTTCCCCTCGGGCTCGTCGATCGGGCGCCGGCTGCGGCGGAGACGCGGGTCGCGGAGCCGGTGCGCGCCTCGAGGAAGCCCTCGGCGACGAGCTGGCCGTACGCCTCGGTGACGACCCACCTCGACACCCCGAGCGACTCGGCGAGCTGTCGGCTCGGGGGGAGCGCCGCGCCGACGGGGACGCGGCCGGCGTGCACGGCGTCGCGGACCGCGCGCTCGAGCCGCTCGACGCGCGACCCCGGCCCCGCGCCCAGGTCGAGCAGGGCCTCCCAGGCGAGCGCCGCCGTCGTCCCTGGAGGCGCCGCCCGGGAAGAATTGGTCTGGTCCGCGGCCATGGCATCGGACCGTACACCCGTGCCGATGCGTCCCTAGCGTGGAGCACGTCACCGAGACCACGGGTCCACCACGGACCGCTCGGACCACCGACAACCCAGGGAGACCACCATGCGGTACCGCACCATCGGCGACGGGCGCACCTCCTTCGAGGTGTCGACCCTGTGCCTCGGCACGATGAACATGGGCACGCTCGTCGACGAGGACACCTCGTTCGCGATCCTCGACCGCTACCGCGAGGCGGGCGGCACGTTCCTCGACACCGCGAACAACTACAGCTTCTGGGCCGGCGGCCACGGCCGCGACAGCGAGGACGTGCTCGGCCGCTGGCTCGCGAGCCGCGGCGCGCGCGACGAGGTCCGGATCGCGACGAAGCTCGGCGCGGCCAAGAAGGACCCGGCCCTGCCGCTGCAGAACGTCGAGCCGACGAACTTCCAGGGGCTCGACGCCGACGTCGTCGCGGACGAGGCGCACGAGAGCCTGCGCCACCTCGGGGTCGACCACCTGGACGTGCTGTACGGGCACGTCGACGACCACGGGACGCCGCTCGCCGAGACCGTCGGCGCGTTCGGCAAGCTCCAGGCGGAGGGCGTCGTCGGCATCACGGGCATCTCGAACGTCGCGCTGTGGCGCGTCGTCGAGGCGCGCGAGGAGGCGCTGCGCCAGGGGGTCGCGCCCTACGGGCTCGTCCAGCAGAACTACACCTACGCCTACCCGACGCCCGAGCCGGGACGGCACAACTGGGCGTCGTACGAGCTGCTCGACTACGCGGCGTCCACGGGCGTCGAGGGCCGCCCGCCGCTCGCCGTCACGGCCTACTCGCCGATCCTCCAGGGCGCGTACGTGCGCCGGGACAAGCCGCTCTGGGACGGGTTCGACCACCCGACCACGCGCGAGCGGATCCGCCTCCTGCACGAGGTCGCGGGCGAGCTCGGCGCGACGCCGAACCAGGTCGCGCTCGCGTGGCTCCTCGGCGGCGAGCACCCGGTGGTCCCGGTGATCGGGCCCAGCACGGTCGAGCAGCTCGACGACCTCCTCGGCGCGGCCGACCTCGAGCTCGACCCCGAGCTGCGCGCACGCCTCGACGCGGCCTGAGCCGCGCGGGCGGCCCGGTCCGGCGCACCGACGCCGGGCCGGGCTGCCACGATGGGCCGATGCCCACCACGACCGTCGCGCGCATCCGGCCCGACGACTGGCGCGAGCTGCGGGACGTCCGCCTGCGCGCGCTCGCCGACGCCCCGTCCGCGTTCGGCTCGACCCTCGGGCGCGAGGCAGTCTTCCCCGACGACGTGTGGCGCGAGCGCGCGGCGCAGGGCCGCACGCTCCTCGCGCGCACGGTCCCCGACGGTGGCCCGCCCGACGACGGTGGCCCGCCCGACGACGGTGGCCCGCCCGACGACGGTGGCCCGCCCGACGACGGTGGCCCGCCCGACGACGGCAGCCCGGCCGGGGGCGACCGGTCGCCGGGTCCCGTGGTCGGGATCGCCGCGGTCGTCCCGTCGCCCGACGACGCGACCGTCGCCGAGCTCGTGTCGGTGTGGGTCGAGCCCGGCGCGCGGGGGAGCGGTGTGGCGGCGTCGCTCCTGGCGCGCGCCGACGACCTCGCGGCCGGGCTCGGCGCGCGCACGCTCGCGCTCTGGGTCACCGCGACCAACGCTCCCGCGCTCCGCCTCTACGAGCGCGCAGGCTTCGCGCCGACCGGCGAGACCCAGCCCCTCCCGAGCGACCCCCGCCTCCTCGAGCTGCGGATGACGCGGCGCGTCGCCGGATAGGGTGCGGGGACCTGATCCCGGACCGTGCCGAGGGGGCCGCGTGGAGTTCCAGGACGTCGTCCGACGCCGGCGCATGGTGCGCCGGTTCACCGACGAGCCGGTCGACCCGCACGCCGTCGACCGCCTGGTGCGCAACGCCGTCCGCGCGCCGAGCGCGGGGTTCGCTCAGGGGTGGTCGTTCCTCGTGCTCACGGAGCCCGACGACGTCGCGCGCTTCTGGTCCGCGACCTCGCCCGAGCAGCCCGAGCGGAGCATGAGCACGTGGCTCGCCGGGATGCGCACCGCGCCCGTGCTCGTCGTGGTCCTCACGTCGAAGGACGTCTACCTCGACCGGTACGCCGAGGACGACAAGGGCTGGGCGGACCGCGACGAGAACCGCTGGGCCGTGCCGTACTGGCACGTCGACGCCGGGATGGCGGCGCTGCTCATGCTCCAGACCGCCGTCGACGAAGGGCTCGGCGCGTGCTTCTTCGGCGTCGCGCCGGGCGAGGTCGGGCGCCTGCGCGCGGCGTTCGGCATCCCCGACGCGTACGCGCCGACGGGGGTCGTCGCCGTCGGGCACCCCGCCGACCGGGCGGCCACGGGCTCGCCGCGCCGTCGCGCGCGCAAGCCGCTCGACGACGTCGTGCACCGCGGCCGCTGGGGTGGCCGGTCGTGACGCGCTCGCGGGCCGGGGCGCTCGCCGTCGGGCTCGCGCTCGCCGTCCTCGGCGCGGGAGCGTGCACGGGGAGCGCGACGCCCGAGGACCCGACGGGCGCGGCGTCCGCGACGCGGACGGACCGGCCGCCCGCCGAGGTCCCGGCCGACGACCCGACCGCCTCGGGCGAGCCGGAGCGGCCTCCGGGTGGCTCCGACGAGGCGACGGCGGGCGCCTCCGCCGGGCCGGGGGAGGCGCCCACGGCCGCTCCGCCCGAGGTCACGAGCCTCGGTGGCGCGGCGGGCGCGACACCGCTCGTCGGGCGGTCCGGGTGGCAGGTCGTGGGTGCGAGCGGCGCGTGCGTGCTGTCGTCACGTGCCGCGGCCGACCCGGCGGCACCCACGGCGGGCCCGCGCGACGCGTCCGCCGCCCTCCTCACGGAGACGGTCGCCGCGGACGGCGGTGACCTCACGGCTCCCAGCGACGTCCTGCTGCCCCTCCTCGCCGACGGCGTCACCCGCCAGGGGGTGAACGCCGCGGCCCAGGACTGGACGGTGACGACCCCGCGCGGCGAGGTGCGGGTGCGCGGGGCGGCGCGCGTCGTGAGCGTGCCGACGTTCGAGGGCGACGCGTCGACGCAGTCCGTGGTGCTCGCGCTGGACTGCGCCGGGCCGCTCGACGAGGGCGCGTGGCAGCGCCTCCTCGCCGACGTGCGGGCCGGCCTCGCGGCGCCCCCCGAGGAGCTCGGTACCTGGCCGTCGTAGCGGCGCGGGCGGGTGCCGGGTCAGGCGTCGTGGTCGCGCAGCGCCGGGACGTGCAGCCCGACGGCGCCCCGCACGGGCGGGGGCAGCTCGCCCCAGTCGTCCAGCGTGTCCAGGTCCACGGCGGTCCCGGGCCGCTGCACGACGACGGCCCGCAGCCCGAGCCGCTCGGCCTCCGCGACGTGCGCCGCGCGGCTGCCCGTCCCGAACTGAAACCGGAACCCCTCACCGCGGGCACCGCCGTCGGGCCGAGCACGAGGTTCCTGGTGTTCTGCGCCGGTTCCCGACAGCAGGGTCGTGCTCGACGGCGCGGTGGCCGGGTAGTCGAGGACGAGCAGGTTCGTGCCCGCCCCGACCCGGTCCGTCGCGACGACGACCGGGGCGTCCTCGGCGAGCAGCGCCGCGACGTCCGCGGTCGTGAGCGCCGGGAGGTCGGCGTGCGCCACGAGGAGCCGCACCGGGCCCCGGGCCGCCGCGTCCTCCGCCGCGAGCTCCCGGCCCAGCTCCACCGCCGCGTCCAGACCGGGCCGGTCCGCGGGCTGGAGCACGATGCGCAGCCGGTCGGCGTCGGCGGTCAGCAGGGGCAGGTCCTCGGACCCGGCGTGCGCCGCCTCGGCGGGCTCGTCGACCACGACGTCCCGCAGCGCCCGCCACGTGAACCGCGGGTCGGACGTCACGACGACCACGCGCTCGACGCCGTCGCTCGCGAGCAGCGTCCCCACGACGTGCCGCGCGAGCACGCCGATCAGCCTGCTGCGCGACGCGGGGTCGAGCACGTGCGCGAGCCGCGACTTCCCCGACGACCCGTCGCGCAGCGGCACTACGGCGACCACGCGCGCCGGGCGCCCCGGCTCGCCCGGGCGAGGGCCGCCGTCGGGCCGCACGACGTCACCCACGCTCGAGCCCCACGGACCGCAGCAGCGTGCGCGCCAGGCGCTCGCGGCCCTCGGCGCCGCCCATGACCGTGTCCGTCACGACGACGTCCATCCCGAGCGCGCGGACGGCGTCGGCGAGGTGCGCGTCGTGGTCGTCGATGACCATGACGTCGACCAGGCCCGCGTAGAGGCGCGCGACGCCGAGCGCGGAGACCTCGTGCCCGAGCGTCGTGAGGATCTGCGCGGCAGGACCCTTGAGCGCGCGACCGCCCACGATCGGGCTCACCGCGACCCGTCGCGCCGACGTCCCGGCGAGCGCCTCCCGCACGCCCGCGACGCCCAGCACCGGCTCCACCGACAGGAACGGGTTGGACGGCGCGACCACGACGACGTCGGCGCCGGTCACCGCGTCGAGCACGCCGGGCGCCGGGCGCGCGGCGTCGATGCCGTCGTAGACGAGACCGAGCACGTCGTCCGCGTGCCGACGGCCCACGAAGTACTCCTGGAACCCGAGGCGCCCGGCGGGCGTGTCGACGAGCGTCGCGACGCGGTCGTCGGTGACGGGCAGCACGCGCGCCCGGACGCCGAGCGCGGACGTGAGCTGCGCGGTGACGTCGGACAGCGGCGCGCCGGCGCGCAGCCGGGCCGTCCGCACGACGTGCGTCGCGAGGTCGCGGTCGCCGAGCGTGAACCACGTGTCCTCGCCGAGCCGGCCCATCGCCTCCAGGGCCGCGTACGTCTCCCCGACGACGCCCCAGCCGCGCTCCTCGTCCGCGAGCCCGGCGAGCGTGTACGTCACGGTGTCGAGGTCGGGCGAGATCCACAGCCCGTGCAGCTCGACGTCGTCGGCGACGTTGACGACGACCGTGAGGTCCGTCCCCGCGAGGTCCAGACCGTGCGCGAGGCGGGCCCCGCCGACCCCGCCCGCGAGCACGCTGACGCGGTCGGTGCGGTGTTCTGCTGTCACGACGACGAGCCTACGTCGGAGCACGGAGCCTTCGCGGAGCGCCCGGTTCCCCGGCCCGTGGCGCGACGCCGTGCCACGATGGACCCATGGCCGTCTTCGCCTTCTCCGTCGCCCCGCTCGGTGCCGGCGAGTCCGTCGCGGACTCCGTCGCCGAGGCCGTCCGCATCGTCCGCGAGTCGGGCCTGCCGAACCGCACCACGTCGATGTTCACCGAGATCGAGGGTGACTGGGACGTCGTCATGCCCGTGATCCAGCGTGCGACCGAGGCCGTCGGCGCAGGCGGTCACCGCGTGTCGCTGGTCCTCAAGGCCGACATCCGCCCGGGTCGCACGGGCGAGCTCACGGGCAAGGTCGAGCGCGTCGAGGAGCGGCTCGCGGCCGAGTCGGAGGACACCGGGCACGCCTGACCGGGCGGGTGACGCGCGGGCCGGAGACGGGGGCCGGACGGCCCTTGCGCACCGGTTCGCCCGCTTCGAGGGACTTGACCCGCCCCCGTAGGCTATGGCGCATACGCCCCCGCCCAGGTCGCGTTTCCGCTGCTGCAGGAGAACCCCCGATGCCCCTCTTCGAGGTGGACGCCGAGCGTCCCGTACTGGTCCAGCCGCCCCAGCAGGCCGGAGCATTCGGGACGGACGCGCAGCGGGTGGTGGACGGCAACCTCGAGGGACTGCTGGGCGAGCAGATCTTCCCGGTCGCGCAGGGCACGTCCGACGACGAGCCGCACCTCCTCGCGCTCGACGCGGCGGGGCTCCCGGTCGTCATCGAGGTCACGGCCGAGCTCACCGAGGAGGCCCTGACCGCGGCGCTCAACCACGCGGGCCGCGCCGGTCGCCTCACGCGCGCCGAGCTCGCCGCGCGCTACACGGGCGGCGCGTCGCGCTTCCAGCAGGACGTCGCCGCGTTCTACGACAACGTGCCACTCACGCGCTCGCAGGCGACCGCGCGCGCCACGGGCGCGCGCCTCATCGTCATCTGCTCGAGCGCCGCGCCCGGCATCCAGGACGCGCTCGACTTCCTGCGCCAGCCCGGCTCGCCGGTCGCGGTGCTGCGCCTCGGCGTGGTCCACGGGGCCGACGGCCGCCGCTTCGTCGACGTGTCCCCGCTCGCGATGACGCGCGACAACCCCGCGCCACCCGCGGCACCCGAGCCCCCGCGGGGCCGTGCCGTCGCCCCCGGTTCCGACTTCGCGGACGGCGTCGCCGTGGGCCGAGCCCTGACCGGCAAGTTTCCCGTGGTGACGCGTCAGGCCGCGAGGTCCCGGGCGGAGCGTCGCCGGGCCGCCGAGCTGGAGCCCCGCACCACCTACGGCGTCGCGCCGTCGTCGGCCGACGAGACGGGCCAGCTCGCCCCGCTCACCGCGACGGGCGAGCCGCGCCGCGCCGAGCCGCCCGTGCTCGACTTCGTCCCCCTGGACGACCCGCTCACCGCGCGCACGGCGCCCGAGCCCGCGCCGACGGCCTGGGCCGACCGCCGCCCGGTCGAGAGCGCCGACGAGGCACCGGCCCCGCGCACCTCGATCCTCACGCGCGAGTCGATCCGCACCCGGGAGTCGATCCGGACGCGCGAGTCGTACCTCACGCACGAGTACGGCGACCAGCGCAGCCCGGCGCAGGAGCGCCCGTACGACCCGCTGTCGTACCACCCGCCCGTCGACCTCGGCACGGGTCCGGACCTCCCGTCGCCGAGCCGCGACGTCGCGCCGGTGCCGTCCGCGCCCGCGGCCGACCTGCCGCTCGGCCCCGAGGACGATCCGGACCTCGTCGCGCTCGCCCGCGCGTTCGGCGCCCCGCGCCAGCTCGTCTGGTCGCGGCCCCGGCGCGGGCAGCGCTTCGAGGCGGTGCTCCAGCCCGACGGCTTCATCGAGCTGTCCGACGGCGCCCGGTTCCGCCACCCGGACCTCGCCGCGGTCGCGGTCTCCGGCACCCACACCGCCGATGGCTGGAGCGTCTGGCGCCTGGGCACCGACGACGGCCCCACGCTCACCGACGCCTTCCGCGAGCACACCGCCTGAGCCCGCCGGCCGGGACCGCTCCCGGCGTGAGACGGGAGAAGTGGCCCCTGGAGGACTCGCCGCAGGGGCCACTTCTCGCATCTCGCCCCCGGCGACGACGTCGTCCGCCGGGTGCCCCGGGGCTGGAGGCCCGGGCCGAAGCGCTCCCGTGCTCAGTCGGTCCTCCGCACCATGGTCCGGATCCCGACGGCGAGCCCGACGGCGGCCGTCACGACGGCGGCGACCCACCCCCACGCGACGGCGGACGCCGTGAGGTCGCCGGCGAAGAGCGCGCGTTCGGCGTCGACCACGTAGCGCAGCGGGTTGACGTCGGACGCGACCTGCATCCAGCGGGGACCCGTCTCGAGCGGCAGGAGCATGCCGGACAGGATCATGAGCGGGAAGACGAGCGTCTGCTGCACGACCCAGAACATCCAGTCCTGCTTGCGGACGGCGAGCGCGAGCGCGTAGCTGAGGGAGCCGATCCCCACGCCGAAGACGGCGAGCAGCACCAGCCCCACGACGGCGCCGGCGGGGTGCAGCTCGAAGCCGAACGGCAGCATGACGAGCACCACGACGACGGACTGCGCGACGATCGGGACCATCTCCTTGAGCGCGCGCCCGACGAGGAGCGACGCGCGCGACAGCGGCGCGACGAGCATCCGCTCGTGCGCCCCCGTCTGCAGCTCGACGAGGAGGTTCGCGCCCGTCGTGGATGTCCCGAACAGCGTCGTCATGACGAGGATCGACGGCACGAACCACTGCCAGACGTTGCCGCCCAGGACCTCCTGCCCGGTCGTCGTGCCGCCGAGCGACCCGACGAGGAGCGGTCCGAACAGCGCGAGGAAGACGATCGGCTGGACGAGCCCGAAGAGCACGGAGAACGGGTCGTGCAGCACGGGCCGCAGCTCGCGCACGAGCACGATGCCGGTGTCGCGCGCGAAGGCGGCGAGGCCGCGGCGCGGGGCGTGCGCGCGGCTCGGTGCCGTGCGCGGGGTGGTCGGGGTCGTGGTGACGGTGCTCATGCTGCGGTCCTCTCGGTGGGGTGGGCGTCGGCGCCCGTGGTGGCGCCCGCCTCGCGCAGGCTGCGCCCGGTGAGGGCGAGGAAGACGTCGTCGAGCGTGGGCCGGCGCACCTGGGCGGTGTCGACGGCGATCCCGGCGGCGTCCGCCGCGCGCAGCAGCCGGGGCAGGTAGGCGTCGCCCCGCTCGGCGCGCACCTCGAGCGCGGGTGCGCTGCCGGGCCGGGCTTCGGGCCCGGCGTCGGGCCCGACGGCGCCCGCGTCCTCGGGCGTGCGGGCCACCTCGCGGAAGCCCTCGACGCGGCGGGCCAGCCCGGTGAGGCGGGCGGCGTCGTCGTGCGCGCGACCGCCCGACGGCGCGAGCGTCACGAGGACGCGGTCCCCGGCGAGCTCGGCCTTGAGGTTCGCGGCCGTGTCGTCGGCGATGACGCGCCCGTGGTCGACGACGACGACCCGCTCGGCCATGGTGTCGGCCTCGTCGAGGTAGTGCGTCGTGAGGACGATCGTCATGGGCTCGCCCGTCGTCGCGCGGGCGTCGTCGCGCATGCGCAGGACGTGCTCCCACAGGTTCGCGCGGTTGTGCGGGTCGAGACCCGTGGACGGCTCGTCGAGGAAGAGGAGCGACGGCGCGTGCACGAGACCCATGGCGACGTCGAGCCGACGGCGCTGCCCGCCGGAGAGGTCGGACACCTTGCGGGTGCCGTGCGCCGTGAGCTCGAGGGAGTCGAGCAGCTCGTCGGCGCGTCGCCGGGCGGTCCGGCGGTCCAGCCCGTGGATGCGGCCCTGGCTCGCGAGCTCGTCGACGGCCCGCTGCGCGTGCCCGGCCCCGTTGCCCTGCCCGACGTACCCGATGCGGTGGCGGACGGCGTCCGGCTCGGCGACGACGTCGTGTCCCGCGACGGTGGCGGTGCCCGACGTCGGCCGGGTCAGCGTGGTGAGCATGCGCAGGGTGGTCGTCTTGCCGGCCCCGTTGGGGCCGAGGACGGCGACGAGCTCGCCCGGCGCGACGTCGAGGTCGATGCCCCGCACGGCGTGCACGGTGCGGCTCTCGTCCCGCCCGACGGCGAAGTCCTTGGTCAGTGCTCTGGTCCGGATCACGGTGCTCCTCCTGGAGTGCGGTGCGTGCGTCGGGAACGACTCTGCTCCGGGTAGCGGACAGGTCCGGTCCTCTACCGCGTGCGACGCTGGAGCCATGCTCGAGACCTCGGGACGACTGCTGCGGCTCCTCTCGCTGCTCCAGGCGCGCCGCGACTGGCCCGGGGCCACGCTCGCGGAGCGCCTGGAGGTCAGCCCGCGCACCGTGCGGCGCGATGTCGACCGGCTGCGCACGCTGGGCTACCCGGTACGCGCGACCAAGGGCCCCGACGGCGGGTACCGGCTCGACGCCGGGGCGGACGTGCCGCCGCTCCTGTTCGACGACGAGCAGGCCGTCGCCGTCGCGGTCGCCCTGCGCACGGGTGCGCTGCCCGGGGTCGAGGACGCCGCGGCCCGGGCCCTCGCGACCATCCGGCAGGTGATGCCCGCGCGGCTGCGGGCGCGCATCGACGCTCTGGAGGTGACCGCCGTGCCGGGGCGCCGGGAGCAGGAGCTCCCCACCGTGCGTCCCGACGTGCTCGTCGCCGTCGGGACGGCGGCGACCGAAAGACGCGTGCTCCGGTTCGACTACGACGGCGGCACCGGCGAGGTGCTGCGCGCGCCGGGGGCTCCGGAGGGCGCGGGGTTCCGCGCCCCGCGGCGCGCGGAGCCCCATCACCTCGCGACGTGGGGCGGCCGGTGGTACCTCGTCGCGTGGGACCTCGACAGGGAGGACTGGCGCACGTTCCGCGTCGACCGGATGGTCCCGCGCGAGGGCACGGGGGCACGGTTCGCGCCGCGCGCGCTGCCGGCGCCCGACGTCGCGACGTTCGTTGCGGAGCGGTTCGCCACCACCAGCTACCCGGTACGCGGCACCGTCGAGCTCCACGCGGACGCCGCGACGGTGGCGCGCTGGGCAGGCGCGGACGCGGTCGTCGAGCCGGCGGGGGAGGGGCGGTGCCGCCTGACGACGGGCTCCTGGTCCTGGGGCGGGCTCGCGGCCCGGTGCGCGATGTTCGACGTGCCGTTCGACGTCGTCGGGCCGCTCGAGCTGCGCGACGCCGTACGCGTGCTGGGGGAGCGCGCGCGAGCGGCGGCGAGGGGTGAGCCGGGTCACGAGGGAGCGAGTTGACCTCCTGGCCCACGACCCCGTAATGTTCTCGAGGTCGCCCGGCAGGGAGGAACAGACACCACGGCATAGCTCTTCGGAGCAGATGCGAAGTGGCTGGTCCCCCGGGCGAAACTCCCACCAGATTTCTCGGAGCACAGTGCTGCCCCGTGAGTGCGGTGAGGGTGTCTGGATCAGGTACATTTCTGAACGGAAATCCGGTTTTCACCGGTCCGGGACGAACGGCCGGGTCTGGTAGGATTCAGAACGAAGGAAGCGCCCCGCGCAAGGGCCTCGGGAACGAGGTCGGAGGCGGTGTGTGTCGGTTGTTTGAGAACTCAACAGTGTGCTTGTTAGTCAATGCCAAATTTTTGTCCCTGTGGCATGGCTGGCCTGGTTGCCCGTCCGGGTGGTTGGGTTGGTTGTGTCTGGGATTCCTTTGGTTGATTTCGGAAGATGATGTCATCTTTCGTGTTGATGCCAGTTTTGTGAACCCTGTTGGGGTTCGCTTCGTATGGATTGTTCACTGCCGGGTTTGTCCTGGTGGTGGGCGTTGTTCATTTACGGAGAGTTTGATCCTGGCTCAGGACGAACGCTGGCGGCGTGCTTAACACATGCAAGTCGAACGATGATGCCCAGCTTGCTGGGCGGATTAGTGGCGAACGGGTGAGTAACACGTGAGTAACCTGCCCTTGACTTCGGGATAACTCCGGGAAACCGGGGCTAATACCGGATATGAGCCGTCCTCGCATGGGGGTGGTTGGAAAGTTTTTCGGTCAGGGATGGGCTCGCGGCCTATCAGCTTGTTGGTGGGGTGATGGCCTACCAAGGCGACGACGGGTAGCCGGCCTGAGAGGGCGACCGGCCACACTGGGACTGAGACACGGCCCAGACTCCTACGGGAGGCAGCAGTGGGGAATATTGCACAATGGGCGAAAGCCTGATGCAGCGACGCCGCGTGAGGGATGAAGGCCTTCGGGTTGTAAACCTCTTTCAGCAGGGAAGAAGCGCAAGTGACGGTACCTGCAGAAGAAGCGCGCCGGCTAACTACGTGCCAGCAGCCGCGGTAATACGTAGGGCGCAAGCGTTGTCCGGAATTATTGGGCGTAAAGAGCTCGTAGGCGGTTTCGTCGCGTCTGGTGTGAAAACTCGAGGCTCAACCTCGAGCTTGCATCGGGTACGGGCAGACTAGAGTGCGGTAGGGGAGACTGGAATTCCTGGTGTAGCGGTGGAATGCGCAGATATCAGGAGGAACACCGATGGCGAAGGCAGGTCTCTGGGCCGCAACTGACGCTGAGGAGCGAAAGCATGGGGAGCGAACAGGATTAGATACCCTGGTAGTCCATGCCGTAAACGTTGGGCACTAGGTGTGGGGCTCATTCCACGAGTTCCGTGCCGCAGCAAACGCATTAAGTGCCCCGCCTGGGGGAGTACGGCCGCAAGGCTAAAACTCAAAGGAATTGACGGGGGCCCGCACAAGCGGCGGAGCATGCGGATTAATTCGATGCAACGCGAAGAACCTTACCAAGGCTTGACATGCACGAGAAGCCACCAGAGATGGTGGTCTCTTTGGACACTCGTGCACAGGTGGTGCATGGTTGTCGTCAGCTCGTGTCGTGAGATGTTGGGTTAAGTCCCGCAACGAGCGCGCAACCCTCGTCCCATGTTGCCAGCGGGTTATGCCGGGGACTCATGGGAGACTGCCGGGGTCAACTCGGAGGAAGGTGGGGATGACGTCAAATCATCATGCCCCTTATGTCTTGGGCTTCACGCATGCTACAATGGCCGGTACAAAGGGCTGCGATACCGTAAGGTGGAGCGAATCCCAAAAAGCCGGTCTCAGTTCGGATTGGGGTCTGCAACTCGACCCCATGAAGTCGGAGTCGCTAGTAATCGCAGATCAGCAACGCTGCGGTGAATACGTTCCCGGGCCTTGTACACACCGCCCGTCAAGTCACGAAAGTCGGTAACACCCGAAGCCCATGGCCCAACCGTTCGCGGGGGGAGTGGTCGAAGGTGGGACTGGCGATTGGGACTAAGTCGTAACAAGGTAGCCGTACCGGAAGGTGCGGCTGGATCACCTCCTTTCTAAGGAGCTACCAACCCTCGCCTTGCCGGTGTTCGCCGGTGGGTGGGTGGTTCAGGTGCCACGCCATCGCCGTCCGTGTGGTGGGTGGTTGCTCATGGGTGGAACATTGACGAAAGAGCTTCTTCGGTCTTGCTGGTGTCAGTACCTGCCGGCTCGCACGATCCTCTCGGGGTTCGTGCGGGTGGTGGTGGAACATCACGGGTGTGAGACTGGGGGGCTTGTCGAGCACACTGTTGGGTCCTCAGGTCACCGGCCACCGGTTGGTGGGGTGCCTGGTACGGGCCGGTCCTTGGACCACGAACCGCTTCGTCTGCGCTCTTGTATGAGGGTGTGGGTGGGGTAGGCGGGTCTGGTGGGGTCGGGGTCGTTGGTTGTTTGAGAACTGCACAGTGGACGCGAGCATCTTTGTAAAGATCAAGACGCACCCTTTGGGGTGTGGTTCTTGGTTCTCTGCAGTTTTGTTGTTTTTGTTGAAGTTTTTAAGGGCACAGGGTGGATGCCTTGGCACTAGGAGCCGAAGAAGGACGTGGTAGCCTGCGATAAGCCTCGGGGAGCTGGCAAACGAGCTGTGATCCGAGGGTTTCCGAATGGGGGAACCCCGCACGAGTCATGTCGTGTGACCCGCACCTGAATATATAGGGTGTGTGTGGAGGGAACGTCGGGAAGTGAAACATCTCAGTACCGACAGGAAGAGATATTCCGTGAGTAGTGGCGAGCGAAAGCGGATGAGGCCAAACCGGGCGCGTGTTCAAGCTGTCAGGCGTTGCGTGTTCGGGGTTGTGGGACCCTTCTGGTGGATCTGACAGTCCACCGGGGAGTAAGAAAGCCGTGTCATAGTCGAACCGCATTGAAAGGCGGACCACAGACGGTGCGAGTCCGGTAGACGAAATGGTGCGCCTCCCGAAGGGGATCCCAAGTAGCACGGGGCCCGAGAAATCTCGTGTGAATCTGGCAAGACCACTTGCTAAGCCTAAATACTACCTAGTGACCGATAGCGGACCAGTACCGTGAGGGAAAGGTGAAAAGTACCCGGGAGGGGGAGTGAAATAGTACCTGAAACCGTGTGCCTACAATCCGTTGGAGCCTCCTTGGCTGGGGTGACAGCGTGCCTTTTGAAGAATGAGCCTGCGAGTTAGTGCTCAGTGGCGAGGTTAACCCGTGTGGGGAAGCCGTAGCGAAAGCGAGTCCGAACAGGGCGCCCATAGTCGCTGGGTCTAGACCCGAAGCGAAGTGATCTAGCCATGGGCAGGTTGAAGCGCGGGTAAGACCGCGTGGAGGACCGAACCCACCAGGGTTGAAAACCTGGGGGATGACCTGTGGTTAGGGGTGAAAGGCCAATCAAACTTCGTGATAGCTGGTTCTCCCCGAAATGCATTTAGGTGCAGCGTCACGTGTTTCTTGCCGGAGGTAGAGCTACTGGATGGCCGATGGGCCCTACAAGGTTACTGACGTCAGCCAAACTCCGAATGCCGGTAAGTGAAAGCGTGGCAGTGAGACTGCGGGGGATAAGCTCCGTAGTCGAGAGGGAAACAGCCCAGACCACCGGCTAAGGCCCCTAAGCGTGTGCTAAGTGGGAAAGGATGTGGAGTTGCACAGACAACCAGGAGGTTGGCTTAGAAGCAGCCACCCTTGAAAGAGTGCGTAATAGCTCACTGGTCAAGTGATTCCGCGCCGACAATGTAGCGGGGCTCAAGTACACCGCCGAAGCCGTGGCATCTGCGCTCAACTCAGGCCTTCGTGGTCCAGAGGCGCAGGTGGGTAGGGGAGCGTCGTGTGGGCGGTGAAGCCGCGGGGGAACCCAGCGGTGGAGCCCACACGAGTGAGAATGCAGGCATGAGTAGCGAAAGACGGGTGAGAAACCCGTCCGCCGAATGACCAAGGGTTCCAGGGCCAGGTTAATCCGCCCTGGGTAAGTCGGGACCTAAGGCGAGGCCGACAGGCGTAGTCGATGGACAAGGAGTTGATATTCTCCTACCGGCGAAGAACCGCCCATACCGAGCCCGGTGATGCTGACCGCCCAAACCTGCCCATCGACCCTTCGGGGTCACCGGGCAGGGGCGCGCGGGACCCAATCCGGTAGTAGGTAAGCGTATTAACAGGGGTGACGCAGGAAGGTAGCCCGGCGTGGCGATGGTAGACCACGTCCAAGGCTGTAGGCCGTCGGGTAGGCAAATCCGCCCGACATCAAGGCTGAGAGCTGACGGTGAGCGCACAAGCGCGAACTGGGTGATCCTATGCTGCCAAGAAAAGCCTCGACGCGAGGTTCTAGCCGCCCGTACCCCAAACCGACTCAGGTGGTCAGGTAGAGAATACTAAGGCGATCGAGAGAATCGTGGTTAAGGAACTCGGCAAAATGCCCCCGTAACTTCGGGAGAAGGGGGGCCCGAAGCGTGAACACCCTCGCGGTGGGAGCGTGGACGGCCGCAGAGACCAGGGAGAAGCGACTGTTTACTAAAAAACAGGTCCGTGCGAAGTCGCAAGACGATGTATACGGACTGACGCCTGCCCGGTGCTGGAAGGTTAAGAGGACGGGTCAACCCTTCGGGGTGAAGCTCAGAATTTAAGCCCCAGTAAACGGCGGTGGTAACTATAACCATCCTAAGGTAGCGAAATTCCTTGTCGGGTAAGTCCGACCTGCACGAATGGCGTAACGACTTCTCCGCTGTCTCAACCGCGAACTCGGCGAAATTGCACTACGAGTAAAGATGCTCGTTACGCGCAGCAGGACGGAAAGACCCCGGGACCTTTACTATAGCTTGGTATTGGTGTTCGGTGCGGCTTGTGTAGGATAGGTGGGAGACTGTGAAGCCCGTACGCCAGTGCGGGTGGAGTCAACGTTGAAATACCACTCTGGCCGCTTCGGATGTCTAACCTCGGTCCGTGATCCGGACCAGGGACAGTGCCTGGTGGGTAGTTTAACTGGGGCGGTTGCCTCCTAAAATGTAACGGAGGCGCTCAAAGGTTCCCTCAGCCTGGTTGGCAATCAGGTGTCGAGTGCAAGTGCACAAGGGAGCTTGACTTGAGACTGACAGGTCGAGCAGGGACGAAAGTCGGAACTAGTGATCCGGCGGTGGCTTGTGGAAGCGCCGTCGCTCAACGGATAAAAGGTACCCCGGGGATAACAGGCTGATCTTGCCCAAGAGTCCATATCGACGGCATGGTTTGGCACCTCGATGTCGGCTCGTCGCATCCTGGGGCTGGAGTAGGTCCCAAGGGTTGGGCTGTTCGCCCATTAAAGCGGTACGCGAGCTGGGTTTAGAACGTCGTGAGACAGTTCGGTCCCTATCCGCTGCGCGCGCAGGAAACTTGAGAAGGGCTGTCCCTAGTACGAGAGGACCGGGACGGACGAACCTCTGGTGTGCCAGTTGTTCCGCCAGGAGCACCGCTGGTTGGCTACGTTCGGAAGGGATAACCGCTGAAAGCATCTAAGCGGGAAGCCTGCTTCAAGATGAGGTTTCCATACCCTACGGGGTGAGAGGCACCCAGCAGAACACTGGGTCGATAGGCCGGACGTGGAAGCGGGGACGAAAGACCCGTGCAGCTGACCGGTACTAATCAGCCGACAACTTCAACACCAAACACTTTGCTACGCGTCCACTGTGCGGTTCCCGAACCACCAACACCACACCCCACACGGGGTGCCCCAGGTGTCGAGGAGGTTCAACAGAGTTACGGCGGTCACAGCGAAGGGGAAACGCCCGGTCCCATACCGAACCCGGAAGCTAAGCCCTTCAGCGCCGATGGTACTGCCCTGGAGACGGGGTGGGAGAGTAGGACGCCGCCGGACAACCCTTCACCGAAGGCCCACCCCACACGGGGTGGGCCTTCGGCATTTCCGCATACCCCCACACCACGCGAGGGACGCGCTAGCGCCGGCACGTCCGGGGCCGTCGTCGGCCCCACGGACGGTCGCACCGGGACGCGAGAGCGGCCGAGGAGCCCTTAGGACCAGCCGTACGCCGCCGACCAGCGGACGATCTCCGCGAAGAAGCGTGCCCGGGGCTCCGGCGCCGAGAGCGACAGGTCGTGGATGCCGCCGGGGATGCGGACCAGGGTGACGACGCGCCCCAGGTGCGAGGCCCGGCGGGCGAGCGGCTCGACGTCGAGCACGATGTCTGCGGCGCGCATGTCCTCCGTCCACCGCGTGCTGAACAGCGACCTCTCGGCGAGGAGCACCAGCACGGGGCAGTCGATCGCCAGGCCGGCGGCGACGCGCGCGTGACCGGAGATGATCGCGCGCAGCCATCCCGCGCGGACGGGGAACGACGGAACGGGACGCCATGCGTCGTCGATGGTCCACGTACCGTCCTCCCGGTCCCGCAGCGTCCGGGCGTAGTAGCCGGGATCGACGTTGGGGAGCGGGGCGCGGGGCTGGAAGCGGGCGAGTTGGCGGATCGCGGGGCCGGAGACGGTCCGCGCCACCGACGAGCCCTGCAGCTCCAGCCACGGGCTGTTGAGCACCAGGCCACGCACGACGCCGGGGTGCCGGTGCGCCCACAGCGCCGCGACGAGACCCCCGGTCGAGTGCCCCATGAGCATGATCGCGACGTGCGCTCCGAGGTCCTCCCGCACGACGTCCAGCGCGGCGGCGATGTCGGCGTCGTACTCCTCGAGGTGGTCCGCGTACCCGGGGGTCTGGTGCGGGCGCAGGCTGCGACCGTACTTGCGCAGGTCGACGGCGTAGAACGCGGCGCCGAGGCCGTGCCAGGTCTGGGCGAGCTCGGTCTGGAAGAAGTAGTCGCTCCAGCCGTGGATGTAGAGCACCGCGCGCGCGGGGCGCAGGGGCTCGTCCGTCGGCGGGACGTGCCGGACGACCGTGACCACGACGTCGCCCTCGTCGTCGGGCTCCAGCTCGACGGTGCGCTGCTCGAACCCTGCCCCGAGCACGTCGGGGGCCCAGGCCGGGGACGTCACGGCGTGAGCACCACCTTGCCGAAGTGGTCGCCGGCCGCGAGCCGCGCGAGGCCGTCGCGCGCGCGGGCGAGGGGGAGCACCTGGTCGACGACGGGGCGCACCTCGCTCCGCGCGAGGAACCGCAGGAGAGCGGCGAGGTCGTCGCGCGAGCCCATGGTCACGCCCTGCACGCGGATCTCGTGGAAGAACACGCGCGTGAGCTCGGCGGGCGACGCGTCGCCGCTCGTCGCGCCCGCCACGACGACGGTGCCGCCCGGCCGCACCGACCGCAGGGAATGGCTCCACGTGGCCTGCCCGACCGTCTCGACGACGACGTCGACGGGCGCGGGCAGGCGGGCGCCGGGCTCGAACGTCGCCGCCGCCCCGAGGCGGGCCGCTCCGGCGCGCTTCGCCGCAGAGCGGGACGTCACCCAGGTCTCGAGCCCCGCGGCGGCGCCGAGGGCGACGGCCGCCGTCGCGACCCCGCCGCCCGCGCCCTGCACGAGGACACGGTCGCCGGGGGCGGCGCCACCGGCGGTGAACAGCATGCGATAGGCGGTGAGCCACGCCGTCGGGATGCACGCGGCCTCGACGAAGGTCAGCTCGGGCGGCTTGGGGACGAGGTTGTGGCTCGGGACGGCGACGCGCTCCGCGAGCGTGCCCGGGTACCGCTCGGACAGCAGGGAACGACGCTCGGTGGGCCCGACGCCGTGCCCGTCCGCGCCGACGACCGCGTGCACGACGACCTCGGAGCCGTCGGGGGCGACGCCCGCGGCGTCGGTCCCGAGGATCATGGGCAGGCGGTCGGCGGGCAGCCCGACGCCGCGCAGCGACCAGAGGTCGTGGTGGTTGAGCGACGCGGCGCGCACGTCGACCGTGGTCCAGTGCTCGCGGGACGCGGGCTCGGGGCGGTCCCCGACGACGAGGCCGGCCAGGGGGTCGTCGGGATCGGTGCGGTCGGCGTAGGCGGCGAGCATGGGACCAACCTACGGTCCGGCCCGTGCTCCGACCACGGGGCCCGCCCGGGGGAGCCCCGAGGGCCTGCCCCGACGACGAGCGGGTCAGTCGCGCACGCGCGCCCGCTCGCCGAGGAAGTCGGCGACGATCGGTCCGAGCTGGTCGAACTCGATGAGGAAGCCGTCGTGCCCGAAGTCGCTCGTGAGCGTCCGCAGGGGCTCGGCGCCGGGGATGCCGGCGGCGATGCGCGCGCAGTCGGCGGGGAGGAACAGTCGGTCGGTGTCGACGGCGACGACGAGCGCGTGCGCGGTGATCTGCGCGAGCGCCGCCTCGACACCACCGCGGTCGCGCCCGAGGTCGTGCGTGAGCATCGACTCGGTGAGCACGACGTACGAGTTCGCGTCGAACCGCCGCGCGAGCTTGTCCCCGTGGTGGTCGAGGTAGGACTGCACGGCGTAGCGGCCGTCGGTGAACGGGTCCTCGCCGCCCTGCGGCAGCCGGCCGAAGCGGTCGTCGAGCTCGCGCGCGGACCGGTAGGTGGCGTGCGCGATCTGCCGGGCGATGCCGAGCCCGACGTGCGGGCCGTCGCCGTCCGCGGCGTCGTAGTAGTCGCCGCCGCGGAAGCCCGGGTCCGCGCGGACGGCGCTGAGCTGCGGGTGGGCCCAGGCGATCTGGTCGCCCGTGGTCTGGGCGGCGGTCGCGATCGCGGCGAGCGAGACGACGTCGATCCCCGCCTCGGGCCCGAGGAGCGCCCACTCCAGCACGCGGTGCCCGCCCATCGAGGCGCCGACGACGAACGCCCACGACGTGATGCCGAGCGTCCGGGCGAGCTCGATCTCGACCGCGACCTGGTCGCGCGTCGTGACGCGCGGGAACCGGCTGCCCCACGGGCGGCCGTCGGGCGCGGTCGAGGCCGGTCCGGTGGTGCCCTGGCAGCCGCCGAGCACGTTGGGCGCGACGACGAACCAGCGGTCGGTGTCGATCGGGGCGCCGGGCCCCACGAGCGACTCCCACCAGCCCGCGGTGACGTGCCCCGGGCCGGCGGGGCCGCTCACGTGCGAGTCGCCGGTGAGGGCGTGCAGCACGAGGACGGCGTTCGACCCGTCGGGCGCGAGCGTGCCCCACGTCTCGTACGCGACCCGGACGTCGGGCAGGCGGGCGCCGGACTCGAGGTCGAACGTGCCGACGTCGGCGAAGCGTCGCCGGCCCGCCGGGTCGCCCTCGCGCCACGCCCCGGTCGCCGGGACCGGGGCCTTGACCCGCGCGCGCGACGGCGCCACGCCGTGCGTCGACGAGTCGCCCGGCCGCGCGCCGGAGCGGGCGTCGGGGGCGGGGGAGAGGAGCTCGTCGTTCACCGGGGTCACCGTCGGCCACTGTACGGCCGGGGCGCCCAGGGCGCCCCGGCTGTCCAGATCCGTCATCGTCGCGCCCGTCGTCGGCCGGTCAGGAGCCCAGCGCGGACTTGGCGGCGGTGAACCCGAGCTCGAGGTCGGCGAGGATGTCGTCGACGTGCTCGATGCCCACCGCGAGGCGGACCAGGCCCGGCGTCACGCCGGACTTCGCCTGCTCCTCGGGGCTGAGCTGGGCGTGCGTCGTCGACGCCGGGTGGATGACGAGCGACCGGACGTCGCCGATGTTCGCCACGTTCGAGTGGAGCTGCAGCGCGGAGACGAACGCCTGCCCGGCCTCGCTGCCGCCGTCGAGCTCGAACGCGAGGACCGCGCCCGCGCCGCGTGGCAGGTACTTCTGCGCGTTCGCGTGCCACGGGCTCGAGGGCAGGCCCGCGTAGTGGACGGTACGGACGTCGTCGCGCGCCTCGAGCCACTCGGCGACCTTCTGCGCGTTGGCGACGTGGCGCTCGACGCGCAGGGACAGCGTCTCGATGCCCTGTGCGATGAGGAACGCGTTGAACGGCGAGATCGCCGACCCCAGGTCGCGCAGGAGCTGGACGCGCGCCTTGAGCACGTACGCGAGGTTGGCACCGAGGATGCCGCCCACGCCGAGGTCGCGCGCGTAGACGAGACCGTTGTACGAGGGGTCGGGCGTGTTGTAGTTCGGGAACCGCTCCGGGTGCGCCGCGTAGTCGAACGTGCCGCCGTCGACGATCACGCCGCCGATCGCGGAGCCGTGGCCGCCGAGGTACTTCGTCGCGGAGTGCACGACGACGTCCGCCCCGTGCTCGAGCGGGCGCAGCAGGTACGGCGTGGCGACCGTGTTGTCCACGATCAGCGGGACGCCGACCTCGTGCGCGACCGCCGCGACGGCCTCGATGTCGAGGACGTCGGCCTGCGGGTTCGGGATCGTCTCGCCGAAGAGCAGCTTCGTGTTCGGGCGCACGGCGTCGCGCCAGGCCTGCGGGTCGTGCGGGTCGGCGACGAACGTCGTCTCGACCCCGAGCTTGGCGAGCGAGTACTGCAGGAGGTTGTAGGTGCCGCCGTACAGGCTCGGGGAGGCGACGACGTGGTCGCCCGCCTCGGCGACGTTGAGGATCGCGAACGTCGTCGCGGCCTGCCCGGACGCGAGGAGCAGCGCGCCGACGCCGCCCTCGAGCGAGGCGATGCGGTTCTCCACGACCTCCTGCGTCGGGTTGCCGATGCGCGTGTAGATCGGGCCGAGGTCCTTGAGCGCGAAGCGGTCGGCCGCGACCGAGGCGTCCGGGAAGACGAACGACGTGGTCTGGTAGATCGGGAGCGCGCGGGCGCCGGTCGTCGGGTCGGCGGTCTGGCCGGCGTGGACCTGGCGCGTCTCGAAGGACCAGGCGGGGGCGGTGTCGGTGCTCATGGTTGCTCTCCTGCGGGTGGGGTGGGACGGCGGCGTGCGGGTGCACCGGGGCGGGTGCGGCGGGGACGGGGTCGTCGACCGCGGCGAGAGACGCACGCGGGACGGGATGCCGCGGCGAGGGCGTCGTCGACGACGGCTCGCGGGCAGGCGAACGTGCGCTCGGGTCAGCGACACATTCGACGGGACATGAGGCTGAGGCTAGGCGCGTCGTCGGCGACCCGGTAGGCCCTTCTCACGATGCGAGACCACATTCTGAGAAGGCCCCGGCTGCTCGGATCGCGCGGAGCGGACCTTCCGGGCAGACTCGTGCGAGTGCTGTCAACGAGACACGCCGAGGAGGGGTTGATGAACCGCGTGACCGGGAGCGCGCCGCGTCGCCGCGTCGCCGTGGCGGGGGCCGCCGGAGCGCTCGTGCTCGCGCTGGGCGTGGGCCTCGCGCCGTCCGCGTCGTCCGCGCCGTCGGACGACGACGTGCGCGCCGCGCGTGAGGCCGCCGACGGCGCGTCGCGGGACGTCGCAACGGTCGAGCGCGAGCTCGCGGCCCTGCGCGAACGGCACGCGTCCGCGGTCGCGGCCGTCGAGACGGCGGCGGAGGAGTACGCCGCGGCGCAGGGCGAGCTCGAGGCCGCCGACGCCGAGGTGCGCGACGCCCAGGCGGCGCTCGCGACGGCTCGGTCGGGCGAGTCCGACGCGCGGGCCTCCGTCGGTGCCCTCTTCCGCGCGTCACGCCAGGGCTCGACCGAGCTCGACGCCCTGCGGACGGTCCTGGACGCGGACGGCGTCGAGCAGGTCGTCGCGCGCGAGAACGCCGAGCGCATTGCGGGCCGCACCGCCGGACGTGCGGTCGAGACGCACGCGACGGCGCGCGCCGTCGCCGGGACGGCCCGCGCGCGGGCCGACGCGGCGCTCGCGCACCAGGCCGAGGTCGAGGACCGCGCGCGCGACGCGCTGGCCGCCGCCCAGGTCTCCTCCGGGGCGCTCGACGAGGCCGTGCAGGAGTCCGCGGCGCGCCGGGAGACGCTGCTCGCCGAGCTCGCGCAGGCCCGGGCCACGAGCGTCGACGTCGAGCGGGAGCGCCAGGACGCGCTCGACGCGCAGGCCGCGAGCGCGCGCGAGAGCGCGGCCCGGGAGCGGGTCGCGCCGCCCGCTGCGGGGACGCCGGCGGCGGCGCCGTCCGCCCCGGCCGCGCCGTCCGTCCCAGCCGCGCAGAACCCGGCTCCCGCCCCGGCTCCGGCTCCGGCCCCCGCTCCCGCCCCGGCGCCGGCTCCCGCCCCAGCGCCTGCCCCGGCTCCGGCGCCTCCGCCTGCTCCCGCCCCGCCGCCCGTGGTCACGCCGCCGCCCGGCACGGGCGTGGGGAACGGCGCCCAGGGCCAGGCCGCCGTCGCGTGGGCGCGCACGAAGATCGGCGCGCCGTACGTGTTCGGCGGCACCGGGCCGGGCTACGACTGCTCGGGCCTCACGTCCCGCGCGTGGGCCGCCGCGGGCGTCGACATCACCCGGACGTCGCGCTCGCAGTACCAGCGCGTGCAGAAGATCTCCTACGACCGGCTCCGGCCCGGCGACCTCATCTTCTACGCCAACGACACGTCGAACCCGTCGACCATCCGCCACGTCGCGATGTACACCGGCGGCGGGATGATGATCGAGGCGCGGCAGCCCGGCAGTCCCGTGCACGAGGTCGCGATGCGCTGGGCCGACGCGATGCCGTACGCGGGCCGACCGTAGCGGTGACGCACGACGGCGGCCGCCCACCTCGCGAGGTGGGTGGCCGCCCGCCCGCCGTCGTGCGGGGGACGAGCCGGTCAGTGGCCCGGCGTGTGGTACCCGGAGTCGATGGCGCGCTGCAGGGAGCGCTCGATCTCGGCCTCGGCGTCGGCGCGGCCGACCCAGTGGGCGCCCTCGACGGACTTGCCGGGCTCGAGGTCCTTGTAGACCTCGAAGAAGTGCTGGATCTCCAGGCGGTGGAAGTCGGACACGTCGTCGATGTCCTGGCGCCACGCGGCACGCTGGTCGCCCGTCGGGACGCACAGCACCTTGTCGTCGCCGCCGGCCTCGTCGCGCATGCGGAACATGCCGAGCGCGCGGCAGCGGATCAGGCAGCCCGGGAACGTGGGCTCCTCGAGCAGCACGAGCGCGTCCAGCGGGTCGCCGTCCTCGCCGAGCGTCCCCTCGATGAACCCGTAGTCGTCGGGGTAGCGGGTCGAGGTGAAGAGCATGCGGTCGAGGCGGATGCGACCGGTCGCGTGGTCCACCTCGTACTTGTTGCGCTGCCCCTTGGGGATCTCGATCGTGACGTCGAACTCCACTGCTTCCTCCAGTCGTACCGGCACCGCGGCGCTCGGGCGGTGGCTGGTGTCGGATGATCGACGGACGACGCCGTCGTGCGGGAACTAGTGTGACACGGGACGTCCGCCCACAAGAGTCCGTACGGCCCTGGGCGGGCGACGCCGTGAGTGATAATGCGCACGTGCCCGCGGCCCCGGGGGGCGGGTCCGACGACCGTTGACCGGCGGGGACGGGCGGGCGGACGACGCGCCCCGGTGACCAGGGCTGACCGAGGGAGAGGTATGGGCTGGGCGACGCGCACGGGCGTGGCCGTCGGCGTGGTGCTCGCGCTCGCGGGCGGGTACGCCGTGGCGGACGCGTACGACGTCGTCCCCGGCGTGCTGACGCTCGAGCCGCCCGTCCCGGAGCCGCCGCCGTTCCCGCAGGCGCCGGGCGCGGCCGCCGCGCCGCCGCTCGAGGTGGAGCTGCCGGCGCTCGACGACGCGGCGCCCGTCCCCGCGACCGGCGCGGTGCAGACGCTCGTGGACGGGCTCGTCGCGGACACGCGGCTCGGCCCGCGCGTGGGCGTCCTCGTGACCGACGCGGTGACGGGCGAGGTGCTGGGCGCTGCCGGCGAGAGCGTGGGGCACGTCCCGGCGTCGACCCTCAAGACGTTCACCGCCGCGGCGGCGCTCACCTCGCCGGGAGCGCACACCACGCTGCCCACCCGAGCCGTCCTCGAGGGGCAGGAGACGGTGTACCTCGTGGGCGGGGGCGACATGATGCTCGCGGCCGGTGCCGGGGACCCGACGGCGGTCAACGGCCGGGCCGGGCTCGGCGACCTGGCCGCGCAGGTCGCGGGCGAGCTGCGGCTGACGGGACGCACGACGATCTCGCTGCGCCTCGACGACACGCTGTTCACCGGGCCCGCGGTCGCCCCGACCGTCGACCCGGCCAGCGTGCGCAACGGCTACGTCGCGCCCGTCGCGGCGCTCGCGGTGAACATCGCGCGCCTCACCGACGAGGAGTACGCGCCGCGCGCCGAGGACCCGGCCCTCGCCGCAGCCGAGGCGTTCGTGGCCGCGCTCGCGCAGGAGGGCGTCACCGTCTCCGGGGACGTCGTGCGAGCCCCGGCGCCGAGCGAGGGGCGCACGGTGGGCGAGGTGGAGTCCGCCCCGCTCGGCGACGTCGTCGCGTACCTGCTCCAGCACTCGGACAACACCATCACCGAGGTCGTCGGCCGGGTCGTCGCGCTCGACGCGGGCCTGCCCGGCTCGGGTGCCGGCGCGACCCAGGCCGTGCGGGCGGCGGTCGAGGGTCTCGGCGTCGACCTCACGGGCGCGACGCTCGCGGACCTGTCCGGGCTCGGCGACGGATCCGTCGTCACGCCCGCACAGCTCGACGAGGTCGTGGGCCTCCTGGCCGACCCCGCGCACCCGCGGCTGCGGCCCGGCGCGGTGGGCCTGCCCGTCGCAGGGCTGTCCGGGACGCTCGACGAGCGCTACCTCGCCAACGCGGGCCGCGGCGTCGTGCGCGCGAAGACCGGCAGCCTGCCGAACGTCACGTCGCTCGCCGGGACGGTCGTCACCGCGGACGACCGCCTCCTCGTGTTCTCCCTCATGGCCGACGCCGTCCCGGACGGCGGCACCTACGGCGCGCGCCTGATCCTCGACGACTTCGTCGCGTCGCTCGCGGAGTGCGGCTGCTCCGCCTGACGGGCCGCGCCACGTCTGGGGGAGGGCTCCCGGTTCAGGGGCCGTGCGTCGCGTCCGCCAGCCAGTCCTCGACCTCCAGGCCGGGCACGCGGGAGAACTCGCGCACGTTGTTCGTCACCAGCACGAGCCCGAGCGACCGGGCGTGCCCGGCGAGGAGCGCGTCGTACGGGCCGACAGGGGTGCCGCGGGCCGCGAGGACGGCCCGGACCCTGCCGGCGTGCATCGCCGCCAGGCTGTCGAAGGGCAGCACGTCGACGAGCGACAGCAGCTCGTCGACCGCCTGCCGGTTGCGGGCCGGGTCCTGCGAGCGCTCCACGCCGTACTCCAGCTCCATCTCGCTCACGGTCGAGACCGCGACGCGCCCCTCTGCCTCGCGCAGCCTCGGCCGCGCGGCCGCGCCGTGCCCGCGGAGGAGGGCGACGAGCACGTTCGTGTCCAGCAGGTAGAGGGTGCTCACAGGGCCTCGCGCTCGTCCGCGGTGCCCTGGTCACGGTCGGCGAGGAAGCCGGGACCGACGCGCAGGCCGTGCTCGAACCACTCGTCCCACCCGGAGCCGGCCGGGGTGATGACCCGTGACCGGCCGACGGCCCGGACGTCCACCTCCCGGACGTCGTCGGGCAGCGCGACCGCCTTGGGCAGGCGGACCGCCTGCGTCCGGTTGCTGCGGAACACCGTCGTGCGCACCATGCCGACCTCCCGTCGTATATCCCGAGAGTATATCCTCCGGTCGTCCTCGAACCCGTCGGCCGGGCGAGCGGGTTACCGTGGGCCGGTGACTCTCGTCGAGCAGGACGGCCGACCCCACGGCCCGTCGCGCGGCGACCGGTCGGTCGTCGACTGGTCCGCCGCCGCGCAGATCTCCGGGCGCCTCGCGCGCCCGGGGCCCCAGGCGTCGCGCGCCGAGCTGGCCGACCTCGTCGAGGGGCTGCGCACCGCGGCGGGCGAGGCCGTCCCGCACGTGCTCGACGTGACCCGCATGACGCCCGTCGCGGGGACCCCGGAGACGCTGGGCACGGTGCACGTCGTGGACCGGCCCCGCTGGGCGCGCGCCAACACCGAGATCATGGCGTCGCTCACCACGGGCGTCACCGAGGCGCTCGTGGGGGAGAGCGGTCGCGTGCCGCAGGCGACGGCCCTCGTCGGCGCCGCGCAGGTCGGGTCGGTCCTCGCGGTCCTCTCGAGCCGGGTCCTCGGACAGTTCGACCCGTACAGCGGGCAGGCCGCCGCGGGGGCGGGCCCCGGCCGGCTCGTGCTCGTCGCGCCCAACGTGCTCCAGGTGGAGCGCGCGCTCGACCTGCGGCCCGCCGACTTCCGCCTCTGGGTGTGCCTGCACGAGCAGACGCACGCCCTCCAGTTCGCGGCGGCGCCGTGGCTCGCGGACCACCTGCGCACGCGCGCGGGCGACCTCCTCACCGAGCTCTCCGCGTCGTCGCGACGCCTCGCCGAGGCCCGCCTGCGCGACAAGCTCGTCGCCGTGGGGCGCGCCGTCCTGCACGCGGTGCGCGGCGAGGGCACGACCCTCCTCGACGGCCTCCTCACGCCCGAGGAGCAGGACCGGCTCGCCGACGTCACGGCCGTCATGGCGCTCCTGGAAGGCCACGCGGACGTCGCCATGGACGCCGTCGGGCCCCGCACCGTGCGCACCGTGCGCAGCATCCGGCGCAAGTTCGACGCGCGGCGCGACGGCGAGGGCAGCTCCGGCCTCGACGTCGTGCTGCGGCGCCTGCTCGGCATGGACGCCAAGATCGCCCAGTACCGCGACGGGGCGGCGTTCGTCCGCGCGGTCGAGAAGGACGTCGGGCGCGACGGCTTCAACGCCGTGTGGGCCTCCCCGGAGAACCTGCCCACGGCCCGTGAGATCGCCGACGCGCGCGCCTGGGTGCGCCGCGTGCACGGCTGAGCCGTGGGCGGTCCGGCGCCGGTCGTCGCCGCCGCGCGCCACGCCGTGCGCGGCGCGCTCGCGGACCTTCCCGCAGGGGCGACGGGGCTCGTCGCCTGCTCCGGCGGCGCCGACTCGACGGCGCTCGCGGCCGCCACCGCGTTCGTGGCGCCGCGTCTCGGGCTGCGGGCGGGCGCCGTCGTCGTGGACCACGGGCTCCAGGACGGCAGCGCCGCCGTCGCGGCGGACGCCGCCGAGCGCTGCCGCGACCTGGGGCTCGACCCGGTGGAGGTGCGCCGCGTCGTCGTCCCGACGGCGGGCGACGGCCCGGAGGCCCACGCCCGGACGGCCCGGTACGCCGCGCTCGACGACGCCGCGGCGGCCCACGGCGCCGGCGCGGTGCTCCTGGGCCACACGCTCGACGACCAGGCCGAGACGGTGCTGCTCGGCCTCGCCCGCGGGGCGGGCGCGCGCTCGCTCGCGGGCATGGCGCCGCGGCGCGGGGCGTACCGGCGCCCGTTCCTCGCCCTGCGGCGCTCGCAGACGGAGGCGGTGTGCCGCACGCTCGGGCTCGACTGGTGGGACGACCCCACGAACACGGGCCCGCCGCTGCGCTCGCAGGTTCGCGGGCGGGTCGTGCCGGCGCTCGTCGACGTGCTCGGCCCGGGCGCGGTGCCCGCGCTCGCGCGCAGCGCCGACCTCCTGCGCGACGACGCCGACCTCCTCGACGCGCTCGCGGCCGACCTCCTCGCGGCGGCCCTCGTCCCACCCGGCGCGGACCCCGCTCCCGGCGCGGACCCCGCTCCCGGCGCGGACCCCGCCTCCGGCGCGGACCCCGGCCCCGGCGCGGACCCTGGTCGCGGCAGGGGAGCGGCGCCCCGCCCGACGGTCGTGCTCGACGTCGGCCCGCTCGCCGCCGCGCACCCGGCGCTGCGGCGTCGGGCGCTGCGGTCCGCGGCGCTGCGCGCGGGGTGCCCGGGGAGCGACCTGTTCGCCGTCCACGTCGACGCGCTCGACGCGCTCGTCACCGCGTGGCGCGGCCAGGGCCCGGTGCACCTCCCGGGCGACCGCAGGGCGTCGCGTGCGTGTGGCAGGCTTTCCCTGGGCCCGGGACCAACGCGCCGGGCCGGCACCTCCCCCCTCCCCCCAGCTCAGGAGTGACCCCCCGTGGAAGCATCGGACGTCGCAGGCGACCTCGAGAACATCCTGCTCACCGAGGACCAGCTCGGTGCGCGGCTCGACGAGATCGCCGCGCAGATCGACCGTGACTACGCGGGCAAGGACCTCCTGCTCGTCGGTGTGCTCAAGGGCGCCGTCATGGTCATGGCGGACCTGGCGCGCCGCCTGCACAGCCACGTCGAGATGGACTGGATGGCCGTGTCGTCGTACGGCTCGGGCACCAAGTCGTCGGGCGTCGTGCGCATCCTCAAGGACCTCGACGCCGACCTCACCGGCCGCAACGTGCTCATCGTCGAGGACATCATCGACTCGGGCCTCACGCTCTCGTGGCTGCTGTCGAACCTCCGCTCGCGCGGGCCGGCGTCGGTCGAGATCGCGGCGATGCTCCGCAAGCCCGACGCGGCGAAGACCGAGGTCGACGTGCGCTACGTCGGCTTCGACATCCCCAACGAGTTCGTCGTCGGCTACGGCCTCGACTACGCGGAGAAGTACCGCAACCTGCCGTTCGTCGGGACGCTCGCGCCGCACGTCTACTCGAGCTGAGCCGGGCGGCGGCGGGCCACGAGCCCGCCCGGACCGCCCAGGGAGCTGCTCAGGAAGTACGGACCACGCCCTGGGCGAACAGAGGGAAGATCCCCAGCAGGCGCCAAGGTCCAGAGTGTAGTTTCGAGCCCGAACACTTGCGCGAGCGGAGGGATCCGGGGCGCACGCCCCGTCGCCGATGAACATCAAGAAGATTCTCAGTGGGCCGATCGTCTGGATCGTCCTGGGCCTCGTGATCCTGTGGATCGCGTTCGCGACGTTGTCGCGCCCCACGGTCCAGCGCATCGACACGTCCGCGGGCCTCGAGCTGCTCTCGGGCGACACGGTCGAGCAGGCGCTCATCGTGGACGGCGACCAGCGCGTGCGTCTCACGCTGTCCGAGGACTACGTGGCCGACGAGGGCACGGACACCGAGGAGAACAAGGGCAAGAACGTCGAGTTCTACTACGTCCAGCCGCAGGGCGAGGCGGTCGTCGACGCCGTCGTCGCCGCGGAGCCGAAGGACGGGTACAACTCCGAGGTCGCGCAACCCTCGTTCTGGTCCTCGCTGCTCGGGCTGCTCATCCCGTTCCTTATCATCGGCGTGCTGTTCTGGTTCCTGCTGTCGCGCATGCAGGGCGGCGGCTCGCGCGTCATGGGCTTCGGCAAGTCGCGCGCCAAGCTCGTCTCGAAGGACACCCCGCAGGTGACGTTCGCGGACGTCGCGGGCGCCGACGAGGCGGTCGAGGAGCTCCACGAGATCAAGGAGTTCCTCTCCGACTCGGAGAAGTTCCAGGCCGTCGGCGCCAAGATCCCCAAGGGCGTCCTGCTCTACGGCCCTCCCGGCACGGGCAAGACGCTGCTCGCCCGCGCCGTCGCCGGCGAGGCGGGCGTGCCGTTCTACTCGATCTCCGGCTCGGACTTCGTCGAGATGTTCGTCGGCGTCGGCGCGAGCCGTGTCCGCGACCTGTTCAACCAGGCCAAGGAGAACTCGCCCGCGATCATCTTCGTCGACGAGATCGACGCCGTCGGCCGCCACCGTGGCGCCGGCATGGGCGGCGGCCACGACGAGCGCGAGCAGACGCTCAACCAGCTCCTCGTGGAGATGGACGGCTTCGACGTCAAGACGAACGTCATCCTCATCGCCGCGACCAACCGCCCCGACATCCTCGACCCGGCGCTCCTGCGCCCGGGCCGCTTCGACCGCCAGATCGCGGTCGAGGCGCCCGACCTCAAGGGTCGCGAGGCGATCCTGCGGGTGCACGCGGCGGGCAAGCCGATCGTCCCCGAGATCGACCTGGCGGCCGTCGCGCGTCGCACGCCCGGGTTCACCGGTGCCGACCTCGCGAACGTGCTCAACGAGGCGGCGCTCCTCACCGCCCGCAGCGGGGCGCAGCTCATCGACGACCGGGCGCTCGACGAGGCGATCGACCGCGTGATCGCCGGTCCGCAGAAGCGCACGCGCGTCATGAACGTCAAGGAGCAGAAGATCACCGCGTACCACGAGGGCGGCCACGCCCTCGTCGCGGCGGCCATGCGCTACACGGACCCCGTCACGAAGGTGACGATCCTGCCGCGCGGCCGGGCGCTCGGGTACACGATGGTCATGCCGACCGAGGACAAGTACTCCACGACGCGCAACGAGCTGCTCGACCAGCTCGCGTACGCGATGGGCGGTCGCGTCGCCGAGGAGCTCGTCTTCCACGACCCGACGACGGGCGCCTCGAACGACATCGAGAAGGCGACCGCGATCGCGCGCAAGATGGTCACCGAGTACGGCATGAGCGAGCGCGTCGGCGCGATCAAGCTCGGCTCCGGCTCGGGCGAGCCGTTCCTCGGCCGCGACATGGGCCACCAGCGCGACTACTCGGAGTCGGTCGCGGGCACGGTGGACCACGAGGTCCGCAAGCTCGTCGAGGCCGCGCACGACGAGGCGTGGGAGGTGCTCACGCAGTACCGCGACGTGCTCGACGCCCTCGTGCTCGAGCTCCTCGAGAAGGAGACGCTGAACCAGGCCGAGCTCGCGCGCGTGTTCTCCCCGGTCGAGAAGCGCGCCCCGCGCGACGTCTGGCTCTCGAGCGAACAGCGGGCCGTCTCGCAGCGCGGGCCCGTGCTCACCGACGCCGAGAAGGCGGCGCAGAACGGCGCGCCCGTGATCCCGCAGGACGAGGCCGCGGCCGCGAACGACGAGCTCCCCCCGGAGCGCATCGGCGAGGTGCCCGCGGACAGCCCGCTCGACCGCGCGCTCGGCCGCGACACGACCACGGACGTCACGGACGTGCGCGAGCCGGGGCAGGACTGATGGGCACCCCCACGGGCGCCTCGGCGGGCGCGGGCGCGATCACGCCGGCCCGGTCGGCGGAGGGCCTGCGCGCCCCCGCGGACGTCCCGCCGTACGACCAGGACCGCGCGGAGGCCGCCGTCCGCGAGCTGCTGCTCGCCGTCGGCGAGGACCCGGACCGCGAGGGGCTGCGCGAGACCCCGGCCCGCGTGGCGCGCGCGTACCGCGAGATCTTCGCGGGCCTGCGCCAGGAGGCCGCGGACGTCCTGACCACGACCTTCGACCTCGGCCACGAGGAGATGGTGCTCGTCAAGGACATCGAGGTGTACTCGACGTGCGAGCACCACCTCGTGCCCTTCCACGGCGTCGCGCACGTCGGGTACATCCCCAACGTGGACGGCCGCATCACGGGCCTGTCGAAGCTCGCGCGCCTCGTCGAGGTGTACGCGCGCCGCCCGCAGGTGCAGGAGCGGCTCACGTCCCAGGTCGCGGACGCGCTCGTGGAGCACCTCAAGCCCCGCGGTGCGATCGTCGTCGTCGAGTGCGAGCACCTGTGCATGTCGATGCGCGGCGTGCGCAAGCCCGGCGCGCGCACCGTCACGTCGGCGGTGCGGGGCCAGATGCGCGACGGCGCGACGCGGGCCGAGGCGATGAGCCTCATCCTGGGGCGCTAGGCCCGTGGACCGGTTCGTGGTCGCGGGGCTCGAGGAGCTCGCGGACGTCGGACGCACGCTCGTCATGGGCGTCGTCAACGTCACGCCCGACTCGTTCTCCGACGGCGGCGAGTGGTTCGAGCCGGACGCCGCGATCGCCCACGGGCGCGAGCTGCTGGGCGAGGGTGCGGACATCCTCGACGTGGGCGGGGAGTCGACCCGCCCCGGGGCGGGCCGGGTGCCCGTCGAGGCGGAGCTCGCGCGCGTGCTCCCCGTGATCTCCGCGCTCGCGGCCGAGGGGGCGGTCGTCAGCGTCGACACGACGCGCGCGGTCGTCGCGGAGCGCGCGGTCGCGGCGGGCGCCCGGCTCGTCAACGACGTCTCCGGCGGTCTCGCCGACCCGGCGATGGCCGACGTCGTCGCGCGCACGGGCGTCGCCTACGTCTGCATGCACTGGCGCGGGCACGCGGACGTCATGGACGACCTCGAGGACTACGACGACGTCGTCACGGACGTGCGCGACGAGCTGGCCGCGCGCGTGGACGTGCTCCTCGCGGCGGGCGTACGGCGCGAGCAGGTCGTGCTCGACCCGGGTCTCGGCTTCTCGAAGGCCGGGTCGTCGAACTGGCCGCTGCTCGCGCGCCTGCGCGAGCTCGAGGCCCTGGGCCTGCCTGTCCTCGTGGGCGCGTCCCGCAAGCGGTTCCTCGGGCACCTCCTCGCGCGCTCCGACGGGCGGCCCGTCCCGCCGCTCCTGCGCGACGACGCGACCGCCGCGGTCACGACCCTCGCCGCGGCGTCGGGCGCGTGGTGCGTGCGGGTCCACGCGGTCCGGGCGTCCGCCGACGCCGTGCGGGTCGCCGCCGCCTGGGGCCGGGCCCGCGACGAGGTCGTGCGTCCCGCGGACGGCGGCGCGGCGCAGCCGGCGGACCGACCGAGGGCCGGGAGCGACTCGACGGCGCGGCCCACGACCTAGCAGGATGGGCGAGGGGCCCCGCGGCGCGGGCGGCCCGGCGCAGCACGACACACGCAACGAGACACGGTGACGACGACCCGCCCCGGCGGGCGACGACGGAGCACCGGACGGGAGCACGACGTGACCACAGCGTTCGCAGGAGCGGTCCTCGACGCGGACGGACGGCCGTTCGACCGGATCCGCCTCACGGGCCTGAGCGCGACGGGCCACCACGGCGTCTTCGAGCACGAGAAGGCGCAGGGCCAGCTCTTCCGGGCCGACGTCGTGCTCCACCTGGACACGCGCGCGGCCGCGAGCGGCGACGACCTGTCCCGGACCGTCAGCTACGCGGGCGTCGCCGAGGACGTCGTCGCGGTCCTCGCCGGATCGCCCGCCGACCTCGTCGAGACCGTCGCCGAGCGCATCGCCGCGACGATCCTCACGCACGACGACGTCGTCGCGGTCGACGTCGCGGTGCACAAGCCGCAGGCGCCGATCACGGTCCCGTTCGAGGACGTCGAGGTCGTCATCCGTCGCGACCGCGTGGTCGTCCCCGTCGTCGCGCCGCTGTCGCGCCGCGGGGAGCAGGGGTCGCGCGACGCGCAGCCCGTCGGGCCGATCCCCGTCGGGTCGGTCGCCCCCGCGCTCATCCACGGCGTCGGCGACGTCCCCGCGCCCGACGACCGGGCCCCGCTCGCCCCCGCGCCCGAGGTCATGCCGCCCAGCATCCTCCCGGGCTCGGCCGGTGCCCCGGGCGAGGACGCCCGGACCGCGGCCGAGTCCGGTGCGACGGCGGCCGAATCCCCGGAGGATGCGCTCGACGCGACCCGCGAGGCTCCCGCCGTCCGGGACGACGCCGTCCCCGGCGACGACCGTTCCGAGCAGCAGACCCACGCGGAGGCACCGTACGGCGAGGCCCCGTACGGGGAGGCGCCGTACGCGGAGCCCGCGCCCGACGACCGCGGCGAGCCCGCGCACGACGACGCGGCGCCGCACTCGCAGCAGGCGGCGTCGTACGACGAGCTCGTCGCCGGGTCGGTCCCCGCGGCCGGCCCCGCCGAGCACGTGCTGCACCACGACGCGCCGCCGGTCGCGCCCGGCGCGCCGTCGGGCGAGCAGCAGACCGTCCCCGGCGACGCCGCGCCCGTCGAGCACGCCGCCCCCGAGGCCGAGCCCCTGCCGTACGGCGCCGCGGCCGAGCCCGCCCCGGCGCGCGACGAGGCCCCCGGCGGGGCGCACGACGCCGCGGAGGTGGCCGCGCCCGTCGAGCACGACCGGATGGACGACGTGCCCGCCGGGTTCGTCGAGGTCGTGCTCGCGCTGGGCGCGAACCTCGGCGACGCCCAGCAGACGCTGCGCGACGCGATCACGGACCTCGACCGGATCTCCGGTCTCGAGATCACGGAGGTCTCGCCGCTGGCCCGGACGGAGGCCGTGGGCGGCCCCGACCAGCCGGACTACCTCAACACCGTCCTCCTCGCGCGCACGCGCCTGTCGGCGCGCGACCTGCTGCGCGCGTGCCAGGCGGTCGAGCAGGCGCACGGCCGGGTGCGCGACGAGCGCTGGGGTCCCCGCACGCTCGACGTCGACCTCATCGTCTACGGCACGCTGACGGCCGTCGCCGACGACCTGGAGCTGCCGCACCCCCGCGCGCACGAGCGGGCGTTCGTGCTCGAGCCGTGGTCGCAGATCGACCCGGACGCGGTGCTCCCGGGCCTCGGGGGCGGCCCCGTCGCGGCCCTCGCGGCGACCGCGCCCGACCGCGGCGGCATCCGGTGGCTCGCGCTCGACTGGCTGACGGACCCTGCCCCCGACCCGACGGGCGCCGTGCCCGTCACCACGGGCAGCACGGACGCCGCGCCCCCGCCCGCGCCCGTCGACGTGCCCGACCCCTACCAGCAGGCGCACTCCGGTCCCGTCGCCGCCCCGTACGACGGTCCCGCGACGCCCGGCGGCGGCGTGCCCGCCCCCGACGGCGCGCCGGCACCGCAGCAGCCGGCACCGCAGCAGCCGGCGCCGCAGCAGCCCGTGCCGCCGCACGAGGCGCACCCGGCGCCGCAGCAGCCGCTCGTGCAGGAGCCCCTCGCGCAGCAGCCCGCGGCCCCGCAGCAGCAGCCCGCCCCGCAGCAGCCGCCGCACGTCCAGCAGGCGGAGCCGCCGCAGCCGCCCGCCCCGGAGCCCGCGCCCCCGGCGGCCCCGCCCCAGCCCGCGGTCGTGCCGCAGCCGGCCGGTCTCCCGCAGACCGTGACACCGAGCGAGGCACTCCCGGCCCGGCCGGTCTTCGCGCCCGTCTCCGAGGGCGTCGCGCCCGAGGGGGCGGCCCCGCCGATCGTCCCCGACGGCTCGTTCGACCCGCGCGAGGACGTGGGCGTGCCCGTCGCCCCGTTCCCCGGGCCGTCGAACCGGCCGCCGTCGCACCCCGTGCCGTCGTCGCCCGACGCCGGGCACGCCCCGGACGCCGGGCCCGCCCCGGCTCAGGACGCGGCGCGCTTCCCCGAGCACGGCGCACCCGCGCACCCGGTCTTCCCGCCGGTCCACGCGCCCGAGCCCGTGCCGACGGCGCCGCAGCAGCCGGTCGCGCAGCCCGCGCACCCGCAGCCGCCCGCGGACGCCGCGTCGTCCGGTGACGACATCATCCGGTCGGTGCCGTTCGCGCCGGTCTCGGGCGGCGGACCGGCGTCCGCCCCCGGCCCGCTCGCGGACGCGGGGCTCCCGGCGAACGACCCGTGGCCGCCGTTCGGGCCGGTGTCCGGCGACGGTCGCGACGACGAGCGCTGATGCGGCGCACCTCCGTCCGCACCCTGCTGCTCGTGGCGGTCGCGACCGCCGTCGGCGGGTGGTTCGTCGTGCGCCTGCTCCAGAGCCGCGGCACGCTCCTGCCGGCGGTGCCGTGGATCGTGGACGTCACCGTCCTCGCGCTCGCGGCAGCCGTCTTCTGGGCGGGCTGGACCGTGCGCGCGTACCAGCAGGGCAAGCGTCCGTCGCTCGACGCGATCCGGGCGGCGCGCACGTTCGTCCTCGCGAAGGCGGCCGCGCTGACGGGCGCGCTCCTGACGGGCTGGTACGGCGCGCAGGTGCTCGCCGCCCTGCCCGACCTCTCGATCGACGCGTTCCGCGACCGGGCCCTCGCGGCCGGGGTGGCCGCCGCGTGCGCGGTCGTGCTGGCCGTCGTCGGGCTCGTGGCCGAGCGGTTCTGCCAGCTCCCGCCCGACGACCGCGGCGAGGGCCGGGAGGGCCGCGAGGGCTCGGTGGCGCGCGAGGACCCGGAGACTCCGGGCGCGGGCACGCCCGCCTGAGACGCGCCCTCCGCCCCGGCCTGTGCACGACCCGGTCCGCACCGGGACGGGATGGGAGAATCGACGCATGACCGACCCTGCACGGGACCAGGACCCCCGCGGCACCGGCCCCTTCGACCCGCCCGGCATCGAGTGGACGCGCGTGTCGCCGCGGCTCGTCACGGCGCGCCTGCTGTCCGTGGGCATCACGCTCGCGGTCCCGGCCGTCGCCGTGGTCGTGCTCGCGATCCTCTTCCCGCACTGGTGGCAGTGGCTCGTGCTGGGCGTGCTCGCGCTCCTGGGCCTGTGGGCGGCCGTCCTCGTGCCGCGCCAGGTCCGCGCGATCGGCTACGCGGAGCGTGACGACGACCTCCTGATCCGCCACGGCATCATGTTCCGCACGCTCGTCGTCGTGCCCTACGGCCGCATGCAGTACGTCGACGTCCAGGCCGGGCCGCTCGCGCGCAAGCTCGGCATCGCCCAGGTCCAGCTCCACACGGCGTCCGCGTCGACCGACGCGACGATCGACGGTCTCGAGCCCGCCGAGGCGGAGCGCCTGCGCGACCGGCTCGCGTCGCGCGGCGAGGCGAGGCTGGCGGGCCTGTGAACGACGCACCGGCCACCGACGACCTCGTGTGGCACCGGGTGCACCCGGTCACCCCGCTCGTGCGGGGCTGGACGGTCATCGCGGTGCTCCTGGTCGTCGTCGGCCAGCAGACGCTCAACGGGCTGCCCGAGGGGGAGAACCTCCTCGAGGGCGACCGCTGGTGGATGATTCTCCTCGGCATCCTCGTGGTGGGGCTCGTGGGGCTCGGGTACTCGGCGGTCGCGTGGCGCATGACGAGCTACGCGGTCGACGACGAGTCGGTGCACCTGCGCACGGGCGTGCTGTTCCGGCAGCAGCGCAAGGCGCGCCTCGACCGGCTCCAGGCGGTCGACGTCGTGCAGCCGCTCCTGGCCCGGTTCTTCGGGCTCGCGGAGCTCAAGCTCGAGGTCGCCGGGGGAGCGGACTCGGGCGTGAAGCTCGGCTTCCTCAAGGAGGCGGAGGCGAACCGGCTGCGCAACGACCTCCTCGCGCGCGCCGCGGGCCTGCGGGTCGCGCGCGAGCGCCCGGCCGCCGCGACGGCGCCCGGCGTCGCCGGTGCGCCCGCAGTCCCGGGTGCGCCCGGCGCCGTCGGCACGCCGGCCGGAGAGGTCACGGTCCCCGCGACGGACGCGCCGTCGTTCGTCGCCGAGGCGCCCGAGCAGCCGGTGACCGCCGTCGGGCCGGGTCGGCTCGTCGCCTCGCTCGTGCGGTCGGGCGCGACGGTCGGCCTCGTCCTCGGTGTGCTCGGCATCGCGGGCGTCGTCGTCGGCACGCGCGAGATCGGGATCCTGTTCAGCGCGCTGCCCGCCGTGCTCGGCTTCGGCGGGTTCCTGTTCTCCCGGTTCACGGGGGAGTTCGGCTTCCGGTCCGCCATCTCGCCCGACGGCATCCGCCTGCGCCACGGCCTGCTGGAGACCCGCTCGCAGACGATCCCGCCCGGTCGCGTCCAGGCCGTGCGGCTGCGGCAGGGCCCGTTCTGGCGCGGCCCCGACTGGTGGCGCGTCGACGTCAACGTCGCGGGCTACGGCGTCAGCACCGACGGGACGGACAGCACGAGCGTGCTCCTGCCCGTCGGCACGCGCGACGAGGCGCTCGCGGCCCTGTGGCTCGTGCTGCCGGACCTCGGCACGCCCGACCCCCGCGGCCTGCTCGACGAGGGCCTGTCCGGGCTCGACGCCGGGCAGCACTTCGTCGCGTCCCCGCGCCGTGCGCGCCTCCTGGACCTCGTCGCGTGGCGGCGGAACGGCTTCAGCGTCACCGACCGCGCCCTCCTGCTGCGCGGCGGGCGCGTGTTCCGCACCCTCGTCGTCGTGCCCCACGAGCGCACCCAGTCGCTCGGGCTCGAGCAGGGCCCGCTGCAGCGCCGGCTCGACGTCGCGTCGTTCACCGTGCACTCGACGCCCGGTCCGGTCTCGCCCCAGGTGCGGCACCTCGACGCGGGCGACGCCGCGCGCCTCCTCGACACCCAGGCCGAGCGCGCCCGCGAGGCCCGCGCGCACGCGGGGCCGGAGCTCTGGATGCGCCGCGACGACGTCCCGCTCGAGGAGAACGCGTGAGCGCCGCGGACGGCGGTCGCCGCCCCGGGCGGCTCGGGGTCGGCGTCGTCGGGGCCGGCCGCGTCGGGGCGGTCCTCGGCAGCGCCCTGCGTGCCGTCGGCCACGCGGTCGTGGGCGCGAGCGGCGTGTCCGACGCGTCGCGCGACCGCATCGAGACCCTCCTCGCGGGGGTGCCCGTCCTCGAGGTCCCGCAGGTCGTGGAGCGCGCCGAGCTCGTGCTCCTCGCCGTGCCCGACGACGCGCTCCCGGCCCTGGTCCGCGGCCTCGCCGAGACGGGGGCGTGGCAGCCCGGCCAGATCGTCGTGCACACCTCGGGCCGCTACGGCACGGCCGTCCTCGACCCGGCGCGCGCCGCCGGTGCCATCCCGCTCGCGCTGCACCCCGCCATGACGTTCACCGGCACGTCGCTCGACCTCGCGCGGCTCGAGGGCACGACGTTCGCCGTCACCGCGCCCGGCCCGGTCCTGCCGATCGGGCAGGCGCTCGTCGTCGAGCTCGGCGGGGAGCCCGTCGTCGTCGCGGAGGAGTCGCGCGGGCTCTACCACGCGGCCCTCGCGCACGGCGCGAACCACCTCGTCGTGCTCGTGGCGCAGGCCGCGCAGGCGCTCGAGGCCGCGGGCGTCGACCAGCCCGGGCGCGCGCTCGCGCCGCTCCTCGCGGCCGCCCTCGACGGTGCGACGCGGGGCGCCGACGCGGGTGCCGAGTCGGGGACGGGCGCGGGCGCCGGGGCGCTCCTCGGGCTCACCGGTCCGGTGGCGCGGGGCGACGTCGGCACCGTCCGCGAGCACCTCGCCGCCCTGGACGCCCTCGCCGCGACGAGCGACGCGGCGGACGTGCCGCCGTCGTACCGGGCGCTGAGCCGCGCCGCGACGCAGCGCGCGCTCACGGGCGGCCGGCTCGGCGAGCGTGCGGCCCGCGAGCTCCTCGACGCGCTCGACGCGCCCGCGCCCGACCCGCAGGACCGGCCCGACCCGCAGGACCCGCACGACGAAGGACGAGCATGACGAGCACCCCCCGCCCGGACGCCGGGCCCCCCGCAACCGGGACCCCGGCCGTCGTGACGACGCGCGCCGCGCTGCGCACCACCCTCGACGCGTGGCGCGCCGAGCACCCGCACGGTCGCCGCGTCGTCGTCATGACCATGGGCGCGCTGCACGCCGGGCACCTCGAGCTCGTGCGCCGGGCGCGCGCGGAGGCGGGCGCCGTCGGCCAGGTCGTCGTGACGGACTTCGTCAACCCGCTGCAGTTCGGCCCCGGCGAGGACTACGAGCGCTACCCGCGCGACGTCGCGGCCGACGTGGCGCTGCTCGCCGCGGCGGGCCCTGACGCGGCGGCCGACGTCGTCTTCGCGCCGCCCGTCGACGAGCTCTACCCCGACCTGGGCTCGGCCGACGGCCCGATCGTGCGGGTGACGTCGGGGCGCATCGGGACGGTGCTGGAGGGCGCGTCGCGGCCCGGGCACTTCGACGGCGTGCTCACGGTCGTGCTCAAGCTGCTCCACCTCGTGCGGCCGGACGTCGCCGTGTTCGGGGCGAAGGACGCGCAGCAGCTCCTCGCGGTGCGCCGCATGGTCGCCGACCTCGACCTCGACGTGGAGGTCCTGGCCGTCGAGACCGTGCGCGAGGCGGACGGCCTCGCGCGGTCGTCGCGCAACGCGTACCTGTCCCCGGCCGAGCACGAGCACGCGCTCGCGCTGAGCCGCTCGCTGCGCGCCGGGCGGGACGCCGCGGCCGCGGGGGAGGACGCGCCGTCCGTGCTCGCCGCCGCGCGGGGAATCCTGGAGGCCACCGACGGCGTTGACGTCGATTACGTGGTGCTCGTCGATCCCGCTACCGTGGAGGACCTGGCGCCCGGCGCCGTCGGCCCCGGGCTCCTCCTGGTGGCGGCACGCGTGGGCACCACGCGTCTCATCGACAACACGGCCGTCGAGATCGTGCCGCCCGCGACCCGGGCGGCGGACCCCGCGGGCCGTGCCCCCGCACCTGGAGGAACCGCGTGACCGCGCAGACCCCGCCGAGCCCGCCGCGACGTCCGGCGTCGCTGCAGCGACCTATGATGATCGGCAAGATCCACCGCGCGACGGTGACGCAGGCCGACCTGCACTACGTCGGCTCGATCACCGTGGACGCCGACCTGCTCGACGCCGCGGACCTCTACCCGGGCCAGCAGGTCGACGTCGTGGACGTCACCAACGGCGCGCGCCTGACGACGTACGTCATCCCGGGCGAGCGCGGCGCGGGCCAGATCTGCATCAACGGCGCCGCCGCGCACCTCGTGAGTCCGGGCGACGTCGTCATCCTCATCGCCTACGGCATGCTCGACGACGCCGACGCGCGCACCTACCTGCCGAACGTCGTCTTCGTGGACGAGCAGAACCGCATCGTCGAGCTCTCCGACGAGCCCGGGCTCGTGCCCGCGGGCCACGGCCTCGAGGCGAGCGGCCTGCCGTTCGCCCCGTTCCGCGGCGCGGTCGACGACGGCGGCGTGGCCTCCGCGGTGCGCCCCGCGTGACCCGGGCCGGCGGGGCGTCCGCGCCCCAGCTCGCCCGGTCCCTCGCCGCCCCCGCACCGGGGTGGACGACGACGGCGGACGTCGTGGTCGTCGGCTCGGGCATCGCCGGCCTCACCGCCGCGCTCGAGCTGCGCACGCGCGTGCCCCACGTCCTGCTCGTCACCAAGGGCGAGCTGTCGTCGGGGTCGACGGTCTGGGCGCAGGGCGGCATCGCGGCCGCGCTCGACCCCGAGGACTCGCCCGAGGCGCACCTCGCGGACACGCTCGTCGCAGGGGCTGGCGTGTGCGACCCGGCGGCCGTCGAGGTGCTCGTCACCGAGGGCCCCGCACGCGTGCGCGAGCTCGTCGCGCGCGGCGCGAACTTCGACCGGGCGGCCAACGGCGACATCGCCCTCACGCGCGAGGGCGGGCACCACGCCGACCGGATCGCGCACGCGGGCGGCGACGCCACGGGCGCGGAGATCTCGCGGGCGCTCGTCGCGCAGCTCGAGGCCGTGCGCCGCGACCCGGGCATCGAGGTCATCGAGAACGCGCTCGTGCTCGACGTGCTGACGACCGACGGCTCGGGCGACCGCGCTGCCCGCGCGTGCGGCGTGACCCTCCACGTGCGCGGCGAGGGCTCGCGCGACGGCGTCGGTGCGGTCCTCGCGCGCGCCGTCGTGCTCGCCACCGGGGGAGTGGGGCAGGTGTTCCGCTCGTCGACCAACCCGCCGCAGGCCACGGGCGACGGCATCGCCGCGGCGCTGCGCGCGGGCGCGACGCTCGGCGACCTCGAGTTCGTGCAGTTCCACCCCACGGTGCTGTGGCTCGGCCTCGGCGCCAAGGGGCAGCTCCCGCTCATCTCCGAGGCCGTGCGCGGCGAGGGCGCGATCCTCCTCGACACCGACGGCCACCGGTTCATGCCCGCGCAGCACCCCATGGCCGAGCTCGCGCCGCGCGACGTCGTGGCGCACGCGATCGTGCGGCAGATGGCCGCGACCGGCTCGGACCACGTGCTGCTCGACGCCCGGCACCTCGGTGCCGAGTTCCTGCGCGCGCGCTTCCCGACGATCACCGAGCGGCTCGCCGAGAACGGGCTCGACTGGACCGAGGAGCCTGTCCCCGTGGCGCCCGCCCAGCACTACCACTCGGGCGGCGTCGTGACGGACCTGCACGGTCGCTCCACCGTCGATGGTCTCTACGCGATCGGCGAGGTCGCGTGCACGGGCGTGCACGGCGCGAACCGCCTCGCGTCGAACTCGCTGCTCGAGGGGCTCGTGTTCGCCCACCGCGCGGCGCGGCAGATCACGGAGCGCGTGGCCGCGGGCGAGCTCGAGGTGGGCGAGCCCGTCGACCGCCCCGGGCCGTCGGCCCTCGTGGCGGCGGCCGCGCGCTCGCGCATCCAGTCGATCGCGTCCGCGGGCCCGGGCGTCCTGCGCGACGGCGACGGGCTCGCGGCCGCCGCCGCCCGCCTCGCCGCGGTCCGCACCGACGCGCACGAGGCGAGCGACGTCGTCGCGCAGCCGCAGGCCGCGGAGTGGGAGACGACGAACGTGCACCAGGTCGCGACCGCGCTCACCGCCGCGGCGGCGCTGCGCACCGAGAGCCGCGGCGGCCACTTCCGCACCGACTTCCCGGCGAGCGACCCCGCGTGGGAGCGGCGCGTGCTCGTCTCGCTCGGCGCGGACGGGACCCTGCTCGTCCGCTGAGGCGCGGCGCGCGACCTCGCGACCGCGGGACTGCACGACCGCGGGCCCGCACGACCGCGGTCCTGCGCGACGGCGTGGGCGGGCGGCGGCCGGGAGCCGCCGGGCAGCGGCGCGCTGCAGGCACGCGAGCGGATAGCGTGGGGGACCGTGAGCAGCCCTGCCGAGCCCGTGCCCGCCCGTCCCGCCGACGGCGGAGCACCGCCCGCCGTCCCGTCCCGCGTGGAGCCCGGCCTCGACCCGGCGTGGATCGCCGAGACCGTCGCGCGGGCGCTCGACGAGGACCTGGGCCCCGTGCCCGGGCGCGACGTGACCACCCAGGCGACGGTGCCGGCGTCGGCCACCGGGACCGCGCACCTCGTGTCCCGCGCGGACGGGGTCGTCGCGGGCCTCGTCGTGGTCGAGGAGGTGACGCGGCAGGTCGCGGAACGGTTCGGCCTCCCGCCCGTCGAGGTGACGTTCGTCGCGTCCGACGGCGAGGCCGTGGGTCGCGGCCGTGTCCTCGCCGCGCTGACCGGCCCCGTCCAGGTGCTGCTCACGGCGGAGCGCACGCTGCTCAACCTCGCGAGCCGCGCGTCGGGCGTCGCGACGGCGACGCGCGCGTGGGCGCGGGAGCTCGCCGGCACCGGCGCCCAGGTGCTCGACACGCGCAAGACGACCCCGGGGCTGCGCGCGCTCGAGAAGTACGCGGTCCGCGCGGGCGGCGGCACGAACAAGCGCATGGGCCTGTACGACGTCGCGATGGTCAAGGACAACCACGTCGTGGCCGCGGGGTCGGTGAGCGCCGCGATCGAGGCGATCCGCCGGGCGTTCCCCGACGTGCTCGTGCAGGTCGAGGCCGACACCACGGCGCAGGCGCTCGAGGCGCTGTCGGCGGGCGCCGACTTCCTGCTCCTGGACAACATGCCGACGCCGGTGCTCGCCGACACGGTCGCGGCCGTGCGGGCGCGCGAGGGGACCGACGGCGTCCCGGCGAAGGTGGAGCTCGAGGCGACGGGCAACCTCACCCTGGACCGCGCGCGCGAGGTCGCGGGCACCGGCGTCGACTACCTGTCCGTCGGCGCGCTCACCCACTCGGCCCCGATCCTCGACCTCGCGCTCGACCTCCTCCCCACCCTCCCGCCGAGGGAGAGCCCCGGTCCCGCGAGGTAGAGCCCCGGTCACCACCACGGCTCTACCTCGGCGGACCACGGCTCTACCTCGCGCGACCACGGCTCTACCTCGGGGACGCGGGAGCGTCGGTAGAATCCAGGGGTGACCTCCCCCGCCGGAACTCCCTCTCCTGCCGTGCCCGAGCCCGAGGACCACGTCGACGACGTGCCCGAGCAGATGCAGGTCCGCCGCGAGAAGCGCGAGCGGATCCTCGCGCGCGGCGACGAGCCCTACCCCGTCTCGGTGCCGCGCACGACCACGATCGCCGAGGTCCGTGCCGCGTACGCGCACCTGGAGACGGGCGAGGAGACGCAGGACGAGGTCGGCGTCGCCGGCCGCGTGGTGTACCTGCGCAACACCGGCAAGCTGTGCTTCGCCACGCTGCAGGACGGCGAGGGGAACCGCCTGCAGGTCATGCTCAGCCAGGCCGTGGTCGGGGAGGAGTCGCTCGCGGCGTTCAAGTCCGACGTCGACCTCGGCGACCACCTGTTCGCGCACGGCCGCGTCATCAGCTCGCGCCGCGGCGAGCTGAGCGTGTTCGCGGACGCGTGGCAGATCGCCGCGAAGGCGCTGCGTCCCCTCCCGGTGCTCCACAAGGAGCTCTCGGAGGAGGCGCGCGTGCGCCAGCGCTACGTCGACCTCATCGCCCGCCCGGCCGCACGCGACACCGTGCGCCTGCGCGCCGCCGTCGTGCGCTCGATCCGCGAGAACTTCTGGGAGCGCGGTTTCGTCGAGGTCGAGACCCCGATGCTCCAGACGCGTCCGGAGGGTGCCGCCGCGCGTCAGTTCGAGACGCACATGAATGCGTTCGACATCGACCTGTTCCTGCGCATCGCGCCCGAGCTGTTCCTCAAGCGCGCGGCCGTCGGCGGCGTCGAGAAGGTGTTCGAGATCAACCGCAACTTCCGCAACGAGGGCGTGGACTCCACGCACTCGCCGGAATTCGCAATGCTCGAGGCGTACGAGGCCTACGGCGACTACGACACGATGGCCGTGCTCACCCAGAACCTCGTCCAGCGCGCCGCGCAGGATGCTCTCGGCACGACGCTCGTGACGCTCGCCGACGGCACGGAGTACGACCTCGGCGGGGAATGGACCCAGCTGAAGATGTACGACTCGCTCTCGGACGCGCTGGGCGAGCACATCACCCCCGAGACGTCGGTCGAGACGTTGCGGGCGTTCGCGGACAAGCACGAGCTCTCCTTCGACCCGAAGAACGTCAATCACGGAAAGCTCGTCGAAGGCCTGTGGGAGCACCTCGTGGGAGACCACCTGGTGGCACCGACGTTCGTGCGGGACTTCCCGGTCGAGACCTCGCCGCTGACGCGCGACCACCGCACGGTGCGCGGGCAGGTCGAGAAGTGGGACCTCTACGTGCGCGGCGTCGAGCTCGCGACGGCGTACTCCGAGCTCGTGGACCCGGTGGTCCAGCGGCAGCGGTTCGAGGCGCAGGCCCTGCTCGCCGCGGCCGGCGACGAGGAGGCCATGCGCATCGACGAGGACTTCCTCACCGCGATGGAGTACGCGATGCCGCCGTCCGGCGGGATGGGCCTGGGCATCGACCGCCTGCTCATGGCGCTCACCGGTCTCGGCATCCGCGAGACCATCCTCTTCCCGCTCGTGAAGCCCGCGCAGTAGCGCGGCCGAGAACCTAGGACCGACAGCATGGACATCTGGCCCACCCTCGCGGCGCTGATCCCGTCGATCGGCGTCGGCGTGCTCTTCTATGTCGCGATGCGCGCGATCGTGCGCGCGGACCGCAACGAGCGCGCCGCGCTGGCGCGTCTCGACGCGGAACAGGAATCCGCCGCGCGCGGGAATGCTGCTCCCGCGCACGACTCCTGATCTCCGCGGAAGGCCCTCGGGCGGCGTCCCGAAATGATGGACCTCCGTCCAAGAATTGCCCGTCGGGTACGGCGCGCACGTTCCGTCGGCGCGGCGTGTTCAATTGACGCTCGCCATTCGCGGTGGCATCCTGACGGCGACAGCAATTCCTGTGAAGCGTGAGGAAACCACAGTGGCCCAGAAAGTCCAGGTAATTCTCGTCGACGATCTCGACGGGGGTGCGGCCGACGAGACCGTCACGTTCGCACTCGACGGCGTCTCCTACGAGATCGACCTCAGCACGAAGAATGCCCAAGAGCTGCGCGACGCCTTTGCCTCGTGGGTCGGCAACGCGCGCAAGGTCTCGTCCCGCACGAGCTCGGCCCGGCCGGCCCGCCGCAGCGGCGGCGGTCGTTCGTCCGGCTCGGCCCGTGCGACCGAGGTCCGCGAGTGGGCCCGTGCCAACGGCTACACGGTCAACGACCGTGGTCGGATCTCCCAGGAGATCCAGACCGCGTACGACGCCGCGCACTGACGCGTCGTCTCACCGAGCACCGGGGCGCCCGGCCGACGACACGTCGGCCGGGCGCCCTTCTCGTGCGCCGGGGGCGCTCGTGCCGAGCCGCCCGCGCGGAGAACTAGGCTCGGGGCATGACCTCCGCGACCCGCGCCCTCTGGATCGGCACCTACCCGCACCCGAGCGGCGCGGAGGGCGTGTGGCGCGTCGAGCTCGACGTCGACCCGGCCGCGGGCACCGGCTCCTTCGGGGGCGGCACGCTCGCCGCCGCGTCGGGGTCGCCGTCGTTCCTGGCGCTCGACGGCGACACGCTCTACGCGGTGGGGGAGACGGAGGCCGGCTCGGTCTCGGCGTTCGCCGTCGGGCCCGACGGCGCCCTCGCCCCTCGGGGCGGCCCGGTCGCCACGGGCGGCTCGTACCCGTGCCACGTCGCCGTGAGCGGTGACGTGCTCGTCGCGAACTACGGCGACGGCGTCCTCACGGTCGTGCCGACGACGGACGACGGCGCGCTCGACGCGACCGCGTCCGACGTCGGGCCGCGCCGGCAGCGGCACGCGGGGACCGGCCCGGTCGCCGACCGCCAGGAGGGGCCGCACGCGCACTTCGTCGCGCCCCTCGCGCACCTCGGCGCGGCGGACGACGGCAGCGGCGCGGTGCTCGTCGTCGACCTCGGCACCGACGAGCTGCGCCGGCACGACCCGGCCGCGCCCGACGGCTCGACGGCCCGCGTCGTCGCGACCTTCCCGCCCGGCACGGGCCCGCGTCACCTCGCGGCTCTGCCGTCGGGGCACCTCGTCGTCGTCGGCGAGCTGGACCCGGCGCTGTTCCTGCTGTCCCCGGTGGACGGGCCGGACGGCGTGCGCACCTACGACGTCGTCGCGCGCTACGACGTCACGCACGCCGCGGCTCCTGCCGACGGCGGGAACTACCCCTCGCACGTCGCGGTCACGGCGGACGGCACGCGCGTCCTCGCCGCGGTGCGCGGCGCCGACGTGCTCGCGGTGCACGCGGTCGAGCCGGGGCCGGACGGCGGCGTGCCGACGCTGCGCCACCTCGCCGACTCGCCCGTGGGCGGCGCGTGGCCGCGCCACTTCGCGATCCTCGGGGGCGCGACCGGCGCGGAGTCGGCCGCCGAGGCCGACCAGGGGGACGCCGACGCGCCCCTGCACGACCTCGTCGTCGTGGCGAACCAGAACGACGACCCGCTCATCGAGCGGCCCGCCGTGGCCCGCCCGGACGCCCCGACGTCGAACGTCGCGCTCCTGCGCGTGCGCCGCTCGGACGGCGCCGCCCAGGTGCTCGACGTGCTCGCGCTCCCGGCCCCGGCGTGCGTCGTGGAGGCCTGACCCGCCGTGACGACGCTCGACCTGCCGGGCAGAACCGCCCCCGACCCGTCGGACCCGCTGCGGGTCGCGATGCTCTCGGTGCACACGTCGCCGCTCGACCAGCCGGGCACCGGCGACGCGGGCGGCATGAACGTGTACGTCACCGAGCTCGCGCACGCGCTCGCGCGCCGCGGCACGCAGGTCGAGATCTTCACGCGCGCGACGGCGTCGAGCCAGCCGCCCGTGGTCGAGGTGTCCGACGGCGTGACGGTGCGCCACGTCGCCGCCGGGCCCTTCGAAGGGCTCGACAAGAACGACCTCCCGGGCCAGCTCTGCGCGTTCACGGCCGGGGTGCTCCGGGCCGAGGCGCGGCACCGCGAGGGCTGGTACGACGTCGTGCACACGCACTACTGGCTCTCGGGGCAGGTCGGGTGGCTCGCCGCCGACCGCTGGGACGTCCCGCTCGTCCACACCATGCACACGCTCGCGCGCGTGAAGAACGCGGCGCTCGCGCCGGGCGACGCGCCCGAGCCGCTCGGGCGCATCATCGGCGAGGAGCAGGTCGTCGCGGAGGCGGACGGGCTCGTCGCGAGCACGGACGCGGAGGCGCAGGACCTCGTGCGCGACTACGCGGCCGACCCGGCGCGCGTGCACGTCGTGCCGCCGGGCGTCGACCTCGAGCTGTTCTCCCCGGCTCCGGGCGCCGCGACCGGCGACGCCCGGGCGCGCCGCGAGCGGCGGCGCGCGCTGCGGGCCGAGCTGGGTCTGCCGGCGGACGGCGGCCTCGTCCTCTTCGCCGGGCGCGTGCAGCCGCTCAAGGGCCCGGACGTGCTCGTCCGCGCGCTCGGCGTCCTCGCCGCGCGCGGGGAGCCCGTGCCGACGCTCGTCGTGCTCGGCGGCCCCAGCGGCCGCCCGACGGCCGTCCGCGAGCTCGAGGCCCTCGCCTACCAGGTGGGCGTGAGCGACCGGCTCGTCGTCCGCCCGCCCGTCCCGCGCGACGAGCTCGTGCGCTGGTACCGGGCGGCCGACGTCGTCGCCGTCCCCTCGCACAACGAGACGTTCGGGCTCGTCGCGGCCGAGGCGGAGGCGAGCGGCACGTCCGTGGTCGCGGCCGCCGTCGGCGGGCTGCGGACCGTGGTGGAGGACCAGGTCTCCGGCGTCCTCGTGCCCGACCACGACCCGGCGACCTGGGCGCGCGTCCTCGCCGACCTGCTCGCCGACGACGCCCGCCTCGCGACCCTCGGCGAGGGCGCCCGACGCGCGGGGGAGCGGTTCGGGTGGGACGTCGCGGCGGTCCGGATGCTCGACGTCTACGCGCAGGCGAAGAAGGTCCGCGCGGCGCGCTGACCGCGCGGACCGGTACGCGGGGTCACGCCGGGCTCAGTCGCCCGCGCGCTCCAGCACGAGGACGGGGATCTCCCGCGACGTCTTCTCCTGGTAGTCGGCGTACGGCGGGTAGGCCGCGACCGCGCGCTCCCACCACAGCGCCTTCTCCTCGCCGTGGACCTCGCGCGCGACGTAGTCGTGCCGCTCGGTGCCGTCCTGCAGCTCGACCCGCGGGTGCGCGAGCACGTTGAGATACCAGACCGGGTGCTTCGGCGCGCCGCCGAGCGATGCGACGACCGCGTACGCGCCGTCGTGCTCGACCCGCATGAGCGGGGTCTTGCGGACCTTGCCGCTGCGGCGCCCGAGCGTCGTGAGGACGACGACGGGCATCCCGTTCAGGGTCGTGTTGCGCGTCCCGCCGGACGACTCGTAGGCCTCCGCCTGCTCGCGGGACCAGGTGCTCGGGCTCGGTGCGTACTCTCCGTCGATCGGCATGCGGGAGAGAACGTGCGCGACGGCGCGCTGATTCCCGGCCGCGCCCCCGGCCGTGGCGCGGCGCTGCTCGGGCGGCCCGGGACGGTCGGACCTTCGTCCCACGCCGCGCGGCGACGGTCACCACCACGTGGGACGCGCGTGCCGCCGCGCCGGGCCGTGCGGCAGGATGGAGGCATGACCTACACCCTCGTGCTGCTCCGCCACGGCGAGAGCGAATGGAACGCCAAGAACCTGTTCACCGGCTGGGTGGACGTCGCCCTGTCGGAGAAGGGCACCGAGGAGGCGAAGCGCGGCGGTCAGCTCCTCGCGGAGGCCGGCGTCCTGCCCGACGTCGTGCACACCTCGCTCCTGCGCCGCGCCATCACGACGGCGAACCTCGCGCTCGACGCGGCCGACCGCCACTGGATCCCAGTGAAGCGGTCGTGGCGCCTCAACGAGCGGCACTACGGTGCGCTCCAGGGCAAGAACAAGAAGCAGACGCTCGAGGAGTTCGGCGAGGAGCAGTTCATGCTCTGGCGCCGCTCCTACGACGTCCCGCCGCCCGAGATCGAGCTCGGCTCCGAGTTCTCGCAGGACACGGACCCGCGCTACGCCGACGCCCCCGTCGTGCGCACCGAGTGCCTCAAGGACGTGCTCGAGCGCGCCCTGCCGTACTGGGACGGCGAGGTCGTCCCCGACCTCAAGGCGGGCAAGACCGTCCTGGTCGCCGCGCACGGCAACTCGCTGCGCGCGATCGTCAAGCACCTCGACGGCATCTCCGACGAGGACATCGCCGCGCTCAACATCCCGACCGGCATCCCGCTGCTCTACGAGCTCGACGAGGACCTCAAGCCCGTCACGAAGGGCGGCCGCTACCTCGACCCCGAGGCCGCCGCCGAGGCCGCCGCGGCGGTCGCGAACCAGGGCCGCTGACCGGCCCCACCCCGCGCACGACCGTGGCCCGTCCGGAGATCCGGACGGGCCACGGTCGTCTGCGTCGGTCGAGCGGGTGCTCCCGGCGCTGGGTCAGGCGGTCGCGCGCGTGGTGCCCGCCGGGGCGCCGCGGTCGTCGGCGAACTCGCCGGTCACGAGGTACGTCACGCGCTTGGCGATCGACACCCCGTGGTCGCCGAAGCGCTCGTAGTAGCGGCCCACCAGCGTGACGTCGACCGTCTCCTGCGGCGTGCCCGTCCACGTGCCGTCGAGCAGCGCGCTGAACGTGTCCTGGTGCAGCTTGTCGAGCAGGTCGTCGTCGCGCTCGATGTTCGCGGCGACGGTGAGGTCGCGCGTCGTGAGGAGCGTCGTGGTGCGCCGCGCGACGCGGACGGCGGCGTCGTGCATCTGCTCGAACGTGCGGTGCAGCGACGGCTCGATCGCGCGGCCCGGGTAGCGGCCGCGCGCGACCTGCGCGATGTGGCGCGCGAGGTCGCCCATGCGCTCCAGCGTGGCGCTCATGCGCAGCGCGCTGACGACGACCCGCAGGTCGGTCGCGACGGGCTGCTGCTGCGCGAGCAGCAGCACGCAGCGCTCGTCGAGCTCGCGCTCGAGGGCGTCGATCGTGTGGTCGTCGCCGATCACCGACTGCGCGAGCTGCAGGTCCGCCGTGAGGAGCGCCTGCCCGGCGCGGTTCACGGCCGACTCCACCAGCCGGCTCATCTCGGCCAGGTCGTCGCCGACCTGCTTCAGCTCGGCCTCGAAGATCTCCCGCATCGCTTCCCTCTCGTCGTGACCGGTCGGTCCGGTCCGTGACGGCGTGCGCCCCGACGCGCCGGGAGGCGCCCGGGCACGCCGTCGGCTCCTGACACGCTCGCAGGCGTGGTCGACCGGCCGGTGAACACCAGTGCGCCGTCAGGTGAACTCTTGGCGGCTCGGGCCCGCCCAGGGTCCGGTGGGGCCGGGAGGGAGCGCGCGCGACCGTACGCTGGACGGGTGCAAGCCGAGAGTCTGATCGAGGGCGTGACCGTGCTGCTCGCCGGTGTCGTGGGCATCGTCGTCGGCGTGATCGCCGCGATCGCGTTCCGCGTGAGCGAGCGGCAGCAGCGCGCCGTGCGCGAGGAGACCGCGCCGGAGCTCGACGAGGGACTGGTCCGGGTGCTGGCCGTGCTGCGGTCCGCCGCCGTCGTGCTCGACGGCGAGGGGGAGGTCGTGCGGGCCAGCCCGCCCGCGTACGCGCTGGGGGTCGTGCGCGGCGACGCGATCGCGCACGCCGCGATCCGCGACATGATCGACGACGTGCGCCGGGACGGCGTGATCCGCGACGAGGAGCTCGAGCTCCCGCGCGGCCCCGTCGGCCGGGGCACGGTGATGCTCCAGGTGCGCGTGGCCCAGGTGGGCCCGCACCACGTGCTCGTGCTCGCGGAGGACCGGACGGAGGCGCGTCGGGTCGAGGCGATCCGCCGCGACTTCGTCGTCAACGTGTCCCACGAGCTGAAGACGCCGGTGGGCGCGCTCGCGCTGCTCGCGGAGACGGTCCAGGACGCCGCGGACGACCCGGTGGCGGTGCGCCGGTTCGCCGCGCGCATGCAGTCGGAGGCGACGCGCCTGTCCGCGCTCGTGCAGGAGATCATCGAGCTGTCGCGGCTCCAGGTCGCGGGAGCCCTGCAGGAGGTGACGGTCGTGCCGGTGCGCGGCGTGGTCGAGGAGGCCGTCGACCGCGCCCGCACGACCGCGCAGGGCAAGGGCATCGTGCTCACGACGGGCGGCGAGCTGGACGCCGCGGTCTACGGCGACCACAACCTGCTCGTCACCGCGGTGCGCAACCTCCTCGACAACGCGGTCGCCTACTCGGGCGAGAACACGCGCGTCGGCGTCGGGGTGACGCGGTCGGGCGACCTCGTCGAGATCGCCGTCGTGGACCAGGGCATCGGGATCGCGGCCGACGAGCAGGCGCGGGTCTTCGAGCGGTTCTACCGCGTCGACCCGGCGCGCTCGCGCGACACGGGGGGCACCGGCCTCGGGCTGAGCATCGTCAAGCACGTCGCCGCCGACCACGGCGGCGAGGTGACGATGTGGTCCGAGCCGGGCCGCGGGTCGACCTTCACGCTCCGCATCCCGGCGGCGAACGTCCCGGCCGCGCGGACGCGCGGCACGGTGACCGACCGGGTGGCCGAGCAGGCACCCGACGGGCACGCGACGGAGGGTCGCGCACCGGACGAGCACGAGCGCGTGCCGCACGAGCACGCGTCGGACGACGGCGCCCCGGACGCGGGCGCACGGACAAGGAGGTAGGCGCGTGACGCGCATCCTGGTGGTGGAGGACGAGGAGTCGTACCGCGACCCGCTGACGTACCAGCTGCGGCGCGAGGGCTTCGACGTCGTCGAGGCGGCGACCGGTACGGAGGCGCTGGAGCGGTACGACGCCGACGGCGCGGACCTCGTCCTGCTCGACCTCATGCTCCCCGGCCTGAGCGGCACGGAGGTGTGCCGGGAGCTGCGCCAGCGTGGCGACGTCCCCGTCATCATGCTCACGGCGAAGGACTCGGAGATCGACAAGGTCGTGGGCCTGGAGCTGGGCGCGGACGACTACGTGACCAAGCCGTACTCGTTCCGCGAGCTGCTCGCGCGCGTGCGCGCCGTGCTGCGGCGCAAGGGCGGGGAGGCCGGCGCCGAACCGGTCGCGGAGAGCGCGCTCGAGGTCGGTCCCGTCCGCATGGACGTCGAGCGGCACACCGTGAGCGTGGACGGCGAGGTCGTGCCGTTCCCGCTCAAGGAGTTCGAGCTCCTCGAGCTGCTCCTGCGCAACGCCGGTCGCGTGCTCACGCGCGGGCAGCTCATCGACCGGGTCTGGGGCACGGACTACGTGGGGGACACCAAGACCCTCGACGTCCACGTCAAGCGCATCCGGTCGAAGATCGAGCCCGAGCCCGCGAGCCCGCGCTACCTCCTCACGGTGCGGGGCCTCGGCTACAAGATCGCCGACGGCGTCGGGCAGGCCTGACCCGGCGGTCCCGTCCGGCGGTCCCGTCCGGCACGAACGACCGGCGCGAGTGCCGGCACGACGGCCCCGGTGCGTCCCTCGCGGACGCACCGGGGCCGTCGTCGTCCGACGCCGCGGAGCCCGTCGTGCGAGCCGGCAGCCCGGCACGGAAGGTCTGTGCACTGTTCATCCGTCGTTCACCCGCTCTCGGGGAACGCGTCACCCGGCGCTCCTAGCGTCGGGATCGTCACCGGCGCTCGCTGGTGGCACGAGACGCGTGAACAGGATGGAACGAAGAGTGAAGCTCAGCCGATTCTCCCGTGCAGGATCCGCCGTCGCGGTCGGCGCGCTCGCCCTGACCCTCGCCGCGTGCGGGTCGGACGACCCCGTCGGCGGCGCCGACGGCTCCACCGGTGGTTCCTCCGAGGGCTCGTCCGAGACCGCGAGCGACCTCAGCGGTGAGCTCAACGGTGCGGGCGCGAGCTCGCAGGAGTCCGCCATGGAGGCGTGGCGCGCCGGGTTCCAGAGCGCGAACCCCGACGTCACGGTCAACTACGACCCGGTCGGCTCCGGCGGTGGCCGCACCCAGTTCCTCGAGGGCGGCGTCGCGTTCGCCGGCTCCGACGCGGTGCTCAAGGAGGAGGAGATCACCCAGTCGCAGGCCGTCTGCGGCCCCGACGGCGCGATCGACCTCCCCGTCTACGTCAGCCCGATCGCGATCATCTACAACCTGCCGGAGGTCGCCGAGCTGAACCTCGCCCCGGCCACGATCGCGGGCATCTTCAACGGCACCATCACGCAGTGGAACGCGCCGGAGATCGCCGCCGACAACCCCGACGCGACGCTCCCCGACGTGGCGATCACGCCCGTCCACCGCTCCGACGAGTCGGGCACCACCGAGAACTTCACCGAGTACCTCGCCGCGACCGCGGGCGACGCGTGGGGCCACGAGCCGAGCGGCGACTGGCCGACGCAGGGCGGCGAGTCCGCGCAGGGCACGTCCGGCGTCGTGCAGACCGTCCAGGGCGGCGAGGGCACCATCGGCTACGCCGACGCCTCGAAGGCCGGCGACCTCGGCACCGCGAAGATCAAGGTCGGCGAGGAGTGGGTCGCCTACTCCCCGGAGGCCGCTGCCAAGGTCGTCGACGCGTCGCCGCGCGTCGAGGGCCGGCACGAGCACGACATCGCGGTCGAGCTGGACCGCACCACGACCGAGGCCGGCGCCTACCCGCTGGTGCTCGTCTCGTACGCGGTGGCGTGCCTCAACTACGAGGACGAGGCGACGGGCAACCTCGTCAAGGCGTTCCTCACCTACGTCTCGAGCGAGGAGGGCCAGTCGGCCTCCGCGTCGGCCGCGGGCAGCGCGCCGATCTCGGAGGACCTGCGCACGGACGTCCACGCGGCCGTCGAGGCCATCACGGTCGGCGCCGCCGGCTGACGACCGCCGGGCGCCGGGGGGCGGCGGGGCCTGCGGGCCCCGTCGCCCCCGACCCGCGACCAGACCGTACGCCGCAGGACAGCACACCGGGAGCACGAGAGTGACCACCACAGCCCCACCCACGACGCCGGGCCCCGCGCCGGGCGGCTCGTCCGAGCCCGCGCGTCGCGCGGGCACCTCGCGCCGCCGCGCCCGCAACAGCGACCGGGGCGTGAACCGCGCGTTCCGCTGGACCGCGACGGGTGCCGGCGCGCTCATCCTCGCCGTGCTGGCCGCGGTCGCGATCTTCCTGCTGCTGCGGGCGTGGCCCGCGCTCAGCGCGGGCGGGGCCGAGCTGAGCGAGCAGGTGGCGTGGTTCCCCGAGGGCGCGTCGCTCCTGTCGTTCGTGGGGCCGCTGATCTTCGGCACGCTGCTCGCGGCGGCGCTCTCGCTCGTGCTCGCGACGCCCGTCGCGATGGGCATCGCGCTGTTCATCTCCCACTACGCGCCCCGCCGGCTCGCCTCGACCCTGGGCTACGTCGTCGACCTGCTCGCGGCGATCCCCAGCGTCGTCTACGGCCTGTGGGGCTCGCTCGTCCTCCCGCCGGTCGTCGTGCCGGTGTGGTCCTGGCTCGCCGACACCCTCGGGTGGTTCCCGCTCTTCGCCGGCCCGGCGTCGCCGACCGGTCGCGTCCTGCTCACCGTCGCGCTCGTGCTCGCTGTGATGATCCTGCCGATCATCACGGCCGTGAGCCGCGAGGTGTTCCTCCAGACGCCGAAGCTCCACGAGGAGGCCGCGCTCGCCCTCGGCGCGACGCGCTGGGAGATGATCCGCACCGCGGTCATCCCGTTCGGGCGGTCGGGCGTCATCTCGGCCGCGATGCTCGGCCTCGGGCGCGCGCTCGGCGAGACGATGGCCGTGCTCATGATCCTCTCGCCCGGGCTCCTCTACTCGTTCAAGATCCTGCAGGCGGGGCAGCAGCAGACGATCGCCGCGAACATCGCGGCGGACTTCCCCGAGGCGAACCCGCTCGGGGTGAGCGCCCTCATCGCGACGGGCCTCGCGCTGTTCGTCATCACCCTGCTCGTCAACATGGGCGCCCGCGCGATCGTCGCGCGGCGCAAGGACTTCTCGGGAGCCAACTGATGAGCGCCCTCAGCACCAGCCCCGCGCGCGGGGCCTCCGCACCGGACCCGGAGCGCACCGCGTCCGTGCGCGCGCTCCTGCGCGGCGCGGACGCCGGACGCCGCCGCAAGGACCGCACCATGACGGTCCTCATGTGGGGCGCGTTCGCCCTCGCGATGGTGCCCCTCGTGTCCGTCGCGTGGACCGTCGTCGTGCACGGCATGGAGCGGTTCGACGTCTACTTCCTCACGCACTCCATGCGCGGCGTCTTCGGCGGCATGGACGCGGGCGGCATCTACCACGCGATCCTCGGCACGCTCCTCATCACCCTCGGCGCCGCGGTGATCTCGGTGCCGATCGGCCTGCTCGCCGCGATCTACCTCGTCGAGTACGGGCGCGGGCCGCTCGCGCGCGCCGTGACGTTCTTCGTCGACGTCATGACCGGCATCCCGTCGATCGTCGCGGGCCTCTTCGCGTACGCGCTCTTCGCGGTGCTGTTCGGGCCGGGGGTGCGCATGGGCATCGTCGGCTCGGTCGCGCTGTCCGTCCTCATGATCCCGGTCGTCGTGCGCTCGTGCGAGGAGATGCTCCGGCTCGTGCCGAACGAGCTGCGCGAGGCCGCCTACGCGCTCGGCGTGCCCAAGTGGCTCACCGTCGTGCGGGTCGTGCTCCGCACGTCGATCGCCGGCATCACGACGGGCGTCATGCTCGCCGTCGCGCGTGTCATCGGCGAGACGGCGCCGCTCCTCATCACGGTCGGCGTCGTCGACTCGATCAACGGCAACCTCTTCGAGGGCCGCATGATGACGCTCCCGGTGTACGTCTACCGGCAGTACAGCCAGGGCCTGGTGCCCTGCAGCAACGTCACCGACGCCGTGTGCCTCCCCGACATCAACTACGACCGGGCCTGGGCGGCCGCCCTGACGCTGATCCTCATCGTCATGCTGCTCAACCTCGTCGGGCGACTCGTCACCCGCTGGTTCGCGCCCAAGACCCTCCGCTAGAACAGGACAGCCCCGATGGCACAGCGCATCGACGTCAAGGACCTCAACATCTACTACGGCGACTTCCTCGCGGTGCAGGACGTCGGCATGACGATCGAACCCCAGTCCGTGACGGCCTTCATCGGCCCGTCCGGCTGCGGCAAGTCGACGTTCCTGCGGACGCTCAACCGCATGCACGAGGTGATTCCCGGCGCACGCGTCGAGGGGACCGTCGCGATGGAGGGCGTCGACCTCTACGGCGACGACGTCGACCCGGTCGCCGTCCGCCGCCAGGTCGGCATGGTCTTCCAGCGGCCGAACCCGTTCCCCACGATGTCCATCAAGGAGAACGTGCTCGCGGGGGTGAAGCTCAACAACAAGCGCATCTCGAAGGCCGACGCCGAGGACCTCGTCGAGTCGTCGCTGCGCGGCGCGAACCTGTGGAACGAGGTGAAGGACCGCCTCGACCGCCCGGGCTCGGGCCTCTCCGGCGGCCAGCAGCAGCGCCTGTGCATCGCGCGCGCGATCGCCGTCAAGCCCCAGGTGCTCCTCATGGACGAGCCGTGCTCGGCGCTCGACCCGATCTCCACGCTCGCGATCGAGGACCTCATCGCCGAGCTCAAGGACGAGTACACGATCGTCATCGTCACGCACAACATGCAGCAGGCGGCGCGCGTGAGCGACCGCACCGCGTTCTTCAACATCGCGGGCACCGGCAAGCCCGGGCGCCTCATCGAGATGGACGACACCGCGACGATGTTCTCCTCGCCCACGCAGCAGGCCACCGAGGACTACATCTCCGGCCGCTTCGGGTGACCTGAGCCCGTCCGTCACGGCCCCGGCCCGACGCGCGACGGCGCCCCTCCCCCCGCGGGGAGGGGCGCCGTCGTGCGTGCGGGACGGATCAGGGGAATCAGGTCGCGCTGCCCTGGAGCGAGCCCGTGACGTCGGTGCCGTTCGTGTCGAGGACGCACTGGACCACGCGGTCGCCCTGCCGGTTCCAGGGCGCGGCACGACGTCACGGCAGGAGGTGCGCGTACTCCTCGAGGGTGCCGTCGAGGACGGGGAGGGAGAGGGTCTGCTCCTCGCCCGTCGTCGCGCTCACGGTGACGGGCAGCATCGCGCCGGGGGCCGCGTCGACGCGGCCGATCTGCGCGTCGAAGCCGTCCTCGGCGCCGAGGTAGACCGTCTCGCCGGCCGCGACGGGGATCGTCACCGGCGCGCCGCCCTCGGGCGTCACGTCGAACTCCACGTCCTCCGTCGAGTCGTTGGCGAAGGCCCCGACGAGGGCGCCCGGCTCGCCGTCCTCCGCGCTCACGACGAGCAGGTTGAGCCCGCGCAGCTCGCTGGTGAGGTCGACCCGCAGGCCGTCGGAGGGGGAGTACGGGCGGTTCGTCTCGATGGGGGAGCAGGCGGACGCGAGGGCCACACCGGCGACCAGGAGGGGCACGGCCCAGGCGCGCGCACGGCCGGTCGCTCGGGACTCCGCACGGGTCGAGGCTCGGGGGGTCGGGATGCGGGTCACGTGCACTCCAGGGCTGCAAGAAGGGGGACGGGATTCCGCGCCCAGCCTAGTGCGTCGGGAGGGCGAGGGCGGCCGGAACGGCCGGCTCGCGACCGTGGCGTGAGCGGCGTCACGTGGCTCCGGGCGCGCCGGGACGGTGGTCGTCGCGCGAGGTGAAGGTCCGGAAAGGGCCCGCGGGGCGCTCCCGAGGGGCCGAAGAGGCCCCTCCTCGAGATTCGTCAGGCGCGCTGACACGGCTCTGACCTGGGCGAACGTGCTGGTGACGGGCTTGTCAAGGGGCGCAGGGGCTCGGATTTCCGCCCTTCCGCGTGGTAAGGTGGACCACCGCGAAAGGGGACATCTGCAGATGACGTTCACAGTAGGCGAGACCGTTGTCTACCCGCACCACGGAGCCGCACTGATCGAGGAGATCAAGACGCGCACCATCCGCGGAGAGGACAAGATCTACCTCAAGCTCAAGGTCGCGCAGGGCGACCTGACCATCGAAGTCCCAGCCGAGAACGTCGACCTCGTCGGCGTGCGTGACGTCGTCGGCCAGGAGGGTCTCGACCGCGTGTTCGAGGTGCTTCGTGCACCCTACACCGAGGAGCCGACCAACTGGTCGCGCCGGTACAAGGCGAACCTCGAGAAGCTCGCGTCGGGCGACGTGATCAAGGTCGCCGAGGTCGTGCGCGACCTCTCCCGCCGCGACGCCGACCGCGGTCTGTCCGCCGGCGAGAAGCGCATGCTCTCGAAGGCACGGCAGATCCTCGTCTCGGAGCTCGCGCTGGCCGAGCACACCGAGGAGGACAAGGCCGAGGCGATCCTCGACGAGGTGCTCGCCTCCTGACGTCCCGGGCCGCGGCCCGCGCAGTCAGCGCCACAGACCACCGGGGAGGGGCCGTCCGTACGGACGGCGCCCTCCCCGTCGTCGTGCCCGGTAGCGTGTGCGCGTGCCGACTCTCGCCGTCCTCACCGCCGCAGGCTCCGGGACCCGCCTCGGGCTGGACCTGCCCAAGGCCCTCGTCGAGCTCGACGGCCTCCCGCTCGTGGCGCACGCCGCCCGACGGCTGTGCGCGTCCGGGGTCGTGGACGCGCTCGTCGTGACCGCGCCGCCCGGGCTGCGCGACCACGTCGCGACGCTCCTGGCCGACGACCCCGCGGTCGACCGGCCGGTCCGGGTGGTCGAGGGCGCGGGGACCCGTCAGGCCTCCGTGGCGGCCGGTCTCCGGGCCGGCCGCGGCCTCTCGGAGGGCGACGTGCCCGCCGACGTCGTGCTCGTCCACGACGCCGCACGGCCCCTCGCGCCGCCGTCGCTGGTCCGCCGCGTCGTCGAGGCCGTGCGCGCGGGCCACGGGGCCGTCGTGCCGGGGCTCCCCGTCACGGACACGATCAAGCGCGTCGCCCCCGGCGGCGCTGAAGACGCGTCCGGCGCGGAGCCCGTCGTCGAGACGGTCGACCGGAGCGCGCTGCGCGCCGTCCAGACCCCGCAGGGGTTCGAGGGCGAGCTCCTGGCCCGCGCGCACGCGGTAGCGGCGCACCGCGCGGACGACGAGTCCGTCGCCGCGACCGACGACGCCGGGCTGGTCGAGGCGCTCGGCGTCCCGGTCCACGTGGTGCCCGGCGACGCCGCGGCGGCCAAGATCACCACCGCGCACGACCTGCGGGTCGCGGCGCTGACGCTCCGGGAGGACCGATGACCACCCCTGCAGGCGCCACCGGGACGTCGGCCGAGACGCCCACCACCGCACCGTCCGCCGCGGGCTCCGTCCCGGCGCTCCCGCGCACGGGCGTCGGGGTGGACGTCCACGCGTTCGCGCCCGAGGGCGAGGAGCGACCGCTGTGGCTGGGCGGTCTGCACTGGCCGGGCGAGCGCGGGCTCGCCGGGCACTCCGACGCCGACGTCGCGGCGCACGCCGCCGCGGACGCGCTGTTCTCGGCCACCGGCCTCGGCGACCTCGGCTCGAACTTCGGCACGAGCGCGCCCGAGTGGGCGGGCGCGAGCGGTGCGAGCCTGCTCGCGGAGGCCGCGCGCCGGGTGCGGGCCGCGGGGTTCGAGATCGGGAACGTGGCCGTCCAGGTGATCGGCGACCGGCCGCGCCTCGGGCCGCGCCGCGCGGAGGCGGAGGCGGCGCTCGGGGCGGCCGCGGGCGCCCCGGTGACCCTCACGGCGACCACGACCGACGGGCTGGGCCTCACCGGGCGCGGCGAGGGCGTCGCGGCGGTCGCCACGGCCCTCGTGGTCCGGGTCGCGCCGCCCGCCTGACGTCAGCCCGCGGGCGCGACCTGGACGCTCTCGAGGATCGCGCGCGCCTGTGCGGCGCCGTCGGCGTCGTCGACGGCGTACGACGCCGTGAGGTCGACGACCCACGCGTCCGGCCCGTCGCCCGTCCGCACGGCCACGATCTCCTGCGCGACGGCGGTGCCCGCGGCGCCGTACGTCCCGGCCACGCGGTAGGCGGGCAGCCCGGCGAGGGTCGTGGGGCCCTGCCCGTCGGGATCGGGCACCCAGCCGGGGATCGAGGCGACCGCCGCCGTCGTCGCGGCGCCCGCCTCGTCGACGGTCTGCGCCGACTGCTTGCCGGTGACGACGACGTTCGCCCGGAAGTCCTCGGAACCCGTGCCGCTCGGCGCGCGCAGCAGGAACGCGCCGTCGCGCGTGCCGCGCTCCCAGTCCGGGGGCGCGGTCACCTGGACCGGGATCTCGGGGACGTCGTGCACGACCGGCTCCGTGCCGCCTGCGGCGTCCTCGGGCCCGCCGCAGGCCGCGAGGGCGAGCGCGACGGCCGCCGTGAGGGCGAGCGTCCAGGGGGAGCGGGGCAGGCGCGGTCGGGGCACGGGAGTCCTTCGTCGGGGGCGGGGCCGGGGCTGGTCCGGCTCGTCATTCTCGCCCGCTCCCGTCCGGCGTGCCAGGCCCGCCACCTGCCTCTACGATCGCTGGAAGCGCATCGATGTGTTTGACTTTCCCAAGAACGACACATGGGATGAATCGCACATGAACCGAATGTCCGTCGAGGAACGCCGAGCCCAGCTCGTCGACGCCGCGATGACCATCGCCGTCCGCGAGGGCGTCGAGGCCGTGACCATCCGCGGCGTCGCGGCCGAGGCCGGGGTCTCGCTCGGCGTCGTGCACTACTGCTTCGAGGACAAGGACGAGCTCCTCCAGGCGATGGGCAACAGCCTCGCGCTCGTGGCCTCCGAGCCCGTCCGGTCCGCGCTCGACGTCGACGGCGACGTCGTGGCGCTCGCCCACGCCGCCGCCGACGGCCTGTGGAGCGGGCTGACGCCGCGTCGTCACATGCGGCTCCTCACGTTCGAGTTCGCGACGGCGGGCGTGCGCAGCCGCGCGCTGCGCTCCGTCGCGCACACGCACCTCGAGCAGACCTGGGCGATGACGCGCGGGTTCCTCGAGAACGTGGCCGAGCGGGGGAACGTCAGCTACACGATGGACATGGGGTTCCTGTCCCGGGTCGTCGCGGGGTACATCGACGGGATCGAGATCGCGTGGCTCGTCGAGCAGGACGACGAGACGGCGGTCCGCAGCTTCCACGCGCTCGCCGAGTACGTGCTGTCGATGATGGTGCGCCCCGACGGCTCGCCGGTGCGGGAGCACGGTCCCGAGCCCGTCCCCTGACGGACGGACGACGTCCCGTCCCCAGACGGGTCCGGGACGTCGCCGGTCAGCGCCGCGCGGCCGGGGCCGGGCCGAGCACGCGGTCGGTGTAGCCGTTCGCGAACACGCCCTCGGGGTCCGTCGCGTCGCGGACGGCGACGGCGTCGTCGAACCGCGGGTAGAGCTCCCGGAACCGGTCCGCCGCCAGGCCGTGCATCTTGCCCCAGTGCGGGCGGCCCCCGACCTCGGCGACGATGCGCTCGACGGCGTCGAAGTACCGCTCGTGCGGCAGGCGCGCGTACTGGTGCACGGCGACGTAGGCGGTCTCGCGACCGTGGGCCGTGGAGAGCCACACGTCGTCGGGCGCCGCGAACCGGACCTCGACGGGGAACGGCACGTGCTCGCCGGACCGGTCCAGCCACGCGTCGATGCTCGACAGCACGTCGACGAGGTGCTCGCGCGGCACGGCGTACTCCATCTCGCGGAACCGGACGCGGCGCGACGTGACGAACACGTGGTGCGACGGCGCGACGTACGTGCGCGGCGCGAGCGCCCGCGCGGAGACGGCGTTGAGGCGCGGCGTGACGCGCGGGACCGCGGTCGCGAGCCGGTTCACGAGCTCGAACGCGCCGTTCGACAGGAGCTCCTCGTCGACCCACGTGCGCGCCCGCGCGACCGGCCCGGGGCCCGTGGTGCGCAGCCGCTCGAGCTCGACGGCCTCCTCGTCGGGCGCGAGGCGGTTGTTGCGCTTGGTCAGCGCCCGGCGGGTGTGGGGGAACCAGTAGAACTCGAAGTGGTCGTTGCCGCCGACGAGCCCGTCGGGGTCGTCGGGCGTGCCGAGCCGTTCGAGCACGCGGTCGAGCGGCCACGGCTCCTCCTGCGCGCGCAGGAGGAACGCCGGGACCACCTCGAGCGTCACCGCGGACAGGATGCCCGTGACCCCCAGCCCGAGCCGGCTGACCTCGAACAGGCCCGGCTCGTGCGCGGGCGACGCCTCGCGCACCTCGCCGTCGGCCCCCACGACGCGGACGCCGCGCACCTGCGTCGCGAGACCGCCGAGGCGTGCCCCGGTGCCGTGGGTGCCCGTCGAGATCGCGCCCGCGACCGACTGCCGGTCGATGTCCCCGAGGTTGCGCATCGCGAGCCCCGCGGCGGCGAGGGCCTCGTTGAGCCGGTGCAGGCGGATGCCCGCCCCGACGGTCACGAGGATCGCGTCGCTGTCGGTGCCGTCCGCCCCGCCGCGCGCGATGCGCTCGACGAGGCTGAGCCGGTCGAGGTCGAGCAGGAGGCCGTCCGTGACCGCGGCCGGGGTGAACGAGTGCCCGGCACCCACCGCGCGGACGGGCAGGCCCTCCGCCGCGGCGCGGGCGACGAGGCCGCCCAGCTCCGCCTCGTCGCGCGGCGAGGCCCGACGGCGCGGCGTCGCGGAGGCCGTGCGGGCCCAGTTGGTCCAGGAGAGGGCGTCGTCGCTGCTCACAGGTCGTACTGTCTCACGCCCGGCGGGTGGCGTACGTTCTCCCCATGACGACCCACACGGCACCGGGGGCGGACCAGGGCGCGGGCCCGCAGGACGGTGACGAGCGGGGCGCGACGCCGTCGCTCCTGGCCCGCCTGACCCGCGCGACCGCGACGCTCGACGGCCCGCTCGCCGTCGTCGACCTCGACCGGTTCGACGCCAACGCCGACGAGCTGCTCGCGCGCGCGGGCGGCGTCCCCGTGCGGGTCGCGTCGAAGTCCGTGCGGGTGCGCTCGCTCGTCGCGCGCGCGGGCGAGCGGGGCTTCCAGGGCGTCATGGCGTACTCGGTGCGCGAGGCGCTGTGGCTCGTCGAGTCGGGCGTCCGCGACGTCCTCGTGGGCTACCCGTCGGTCGACCGCGGGGCGCTCGCGGCGCTCGCCCGCCACGAGGCCGGCCGGCGCGAGGTCACGCTCATGGTCGACGACGCCGCGCACCTGGAGCTCGTGCGCCACGCGCTCGCCGAGACCGGCACCGGGGACGAGCCGCCCGTGCGGGTGTGCCTCGACGTGGACGCGTCGCTGCGCGTGGGCCTCGGTCTCGTGACGGTCCACCTGGGCACGCGCCGCTCGCCCCTGCACGGTGCGCGCGACGTCGCGTCGCTCGCCGCCCGGGTCGTCTCGACGCCCGGTCTCGCGCTGCGGGGCCTCATGTTCTACGAGGCGCAGGTCGCCGGGATGCCGGACTCCAGCCTCGCCGTCCGCGCGGTCAAGCGGCTCTCGGTGCTCGAGCTGGGCGAGCGCCGGGGCGAGGTCGTCGCGGCGGTGCGGGACGTCGTCGGGCACGGCCTCGAGCTCGTGAACTCGGGCGGCACGGGGTCCCTCGAGACGTCGTCCGCCGACGCGGTCGTGACCGAGGTGACGGCCGGGTCGGGCCTGTACGTCCCGGGCCTGTTCGACGAGTACCGCGCGTTCCGGCCCCGGCCGTCGGCGTTCTTCGGCCTCGACGTCGTGCGCGTCCCGGGCCCGGGCTGGGCGACGGCGTTCGGCGGCGGGTACGTCGCGTCCGGCCCGGCCACCCGCAGCCGGCTGCCGCGCGTCGTGACGCCGGGATGGTCGCTCACGGGGCGCGAGGGCGCGGGCGAGGTGCAGACGCCGCTCCACCGGTCGCGCGGCGCCGGGGCGCCCGACCTGGGCGTGGGAGACCGCGTCTGGTTCCGCCACGGCAAGGCCGGCGAGGCCATGGAGCGGTTCGACCGCGTGCACCTCGTGCGCGGCGACGAGGTCGTCGACGTGGTCCCGACGTACCGCGGCGAGGGCAAGAGCTTCGGCTGACGCGGCGAGGACGGGCCGGACGACGCCCCGGCGTCGCTTCGGCCGCGACGGTGCGTCCCCGGTACCCTTGCGGCGTGACCCTTCGCCTGTTCGACACCGCCACGCGGGACGTGCGCGACTTCGTCCCCCTGACCCCGGGCGAGGTCGGCATCTACCTGTGCGGCGCCACCGTCCAGGCCGCCCCCCACATCGGGCACATGCGCTCGGCCGTCGCGTTCGACGTGCTCGTGCGCTGGCTCCGGCGCGGGGGCGCGCGGGTGACGCTCATCCGCAACGTCACCGACATCGACGACAAGATCCTCGCGAAGTCCGCCGACGCGGGCGAGCCCTGGTGGGCCTGGGCCGCGACGTACGAGCGCGCGTTCACCGCCGCGTACGACGCCCTGGGCGTGCTGCCCCCCACGTACGAGCCGCGCGCGACGGGCCACGTCCCGGACATGGTCGAGCTCATGCAGCGCCTCGTCGAGCGCGGCCACGCCTACACCACCGGCCCCGGCGACGTGTGGTTCGACGTGCGGTCCTGGCCCGAGTACGGCGCGCTCACCAACCAGCGCCTCGAGGACCTCAACCCCGTGCCCGACGACGTCCCCGCCGACGCCGAGGAGGCCGCCGCCAAGCGCGACCCGCGCGACTTCGCGCTGTGGAAGGCCCCCAAGCCGGGCGAGCCGGGGACCGCGTCGTGGGACACGCCGTTCGGGCGCGGCCGTCCGGGCTGGCACCTCGAGTGCTCCGCGATGGCGCGCCGCTACCTCGGCGACACGTTCGACCTCCACGGGGGCGGCCTCGACCTGCGCTTCCCCCACCACGAGAACGAGCAGGCCCAGTCGCGCGCCGCGGGCTACGGGTTCGCGCAGCACTGGCTGCACAGCGCGTGGGTCACCCAGGGCGGCGCCAAGATGAGCAAGTCGCTCGGCAACGGGCTGCTCGTGCGCGAGGTCCTGGCGACCACGAGCCCCGCCGTGCTGCGCTACGCGCTCGCGTCCGTGCAGTACCGCTCGATGCTCGAGTGGACCCCCGCCACGGTCGTCGAGGCCGAGGCGACGTGGGAGCGGCTGGCGGGGTTCGTCGAGCGGGCGACCGAGCGGGTGGGCGAGGTCGACGACGTGCGCGACGCCGAGCTCCCGACCGCCTTCACCGCGGCGATGGACGACGACCTCAACGTGCCGGCGGCGCTCGCCGTCGTGCACGAGCACCTGCGCGCGGGCAACGCGGCGCTCGCGGACCGGACGACGGCCGCGGACGCCGTCGCGCGCCACCACCTCGTGGCGGTGCGCGCGATGCTCGACGTGCTCGGGCTCGACCCGGGCGACGCGCAGTGGGCCGACCGCGGCGACTCGCGCTACGCGGCGGTGCTGGACGCCGTCGTCGGCGCGGAGCTCGCGGCGCGGGCCGAGGCGCGCGCGTCGCGGGACTTCGCGACGGCCGACGCGATCCGCGACCGGCTCGCCGCAGCGGGCGTCGCGGTCGAGGACTCGGCCGACGGCGCGCGGTGGACCCTCGCCTGACGCCCACCGGACGACGGCCGGAAGCCACCCGCCGGCGCACGAGACAGAGCTCCGGTAGCGCGAGGTAGAGCTCTGGTAGCGCGCGGGAGAACCCTGGTGACGACCACGGTTCCCCCGCGGCGGGGTGTCTGGGGGACACTGGAGCCAGGAGCGAGACACGCACGCCGGGCGCCGAACCCGACGTGGACTGACCTGAACTGACCTGAACGACGACACGATCGGTACACCATGGCTGGCAACTCACAACGACGCGGCGCGACCCGCAAGCCCGGAAGCAAGAAGGGCGCGACCGTCGGCTCCGGCGGGCAGCGGCGCAAGGGCCTCGAGGGCCGCGGGCCGACCCCGAAGGCGGAGGACCGCGTCTACCACGCGGCGCACAAGCGCAAGGTGGCCGACGAGAAGCGCGCGACCGGGCGCGGCGGCCCGGCGCGCGGCACCGAGCGTGCCGGAACGTCGCGCGGCGGGGCCTCGCGCGGCGGCGGCCCCAAGGGTCGCGGGTCGGTCCAGGAGGTCGTCGCGGGTCGCAACTCCGTCCTGGAGGCGCTGCGCGCGCGCATCCCCGTCGAGGTGGTCTACCTCGCGTCGCGCCTCGACGCCGACGACCGCACGCGCGAGATCGTCGACATCGTCGCGGGCCGCGGCTACGACCTCCTCGAGGTGGGCAAGCCCGAGCTCGACCGTCTCACCGACGGGGCCGTGCACCAGGGCGTCGCGATCAAGGTCCCGCCGTACGAGTACGCGGACGTGGACGACCTGCTCGACGCCGCCGAGGAGTCGGGGCGGCCGCCGCTCGTCGTCGCGCTCGACGGCGTCACGGACCCGCGCAACCTCGGCGCGGTGCTCCGCTCCGCGGGCGCGTTCGGCGCGCACGGCGTCCTCGTGCCCGAGCGCCGCGCCGCGGGCGTCACCGCGTCCGCGTGGAAGGTCTCGGCGGGTGCCGCCGCGCGCGTCCCGGTCGCCCGGGCGACCAACCTCGTGCGCGCGCTCGGTGAGCTGAAGAAGGCGGGGTGCTTCGTCGTCGGGCTCGACGCGGGCGGCACCACGGCGATCGGCGACCTCGAGCTCGCGACCGAGCCGCTCGTCGTCGTCGCGGGGTCGGAGGGCAAGGGCCTGTCCCGCCTCGTGCGCGAGGCGTGCGACGTCGTCGCGTCCATCCCCATCGGGTCGGACACGGAGTCGCTCAACGCCGCCGTCGCGACGGGCATCTCGCTCTACGAGGTCGCGCGCCTGCGGCGCGAGGCCTGACGCCGGCGCGCCCGGCAGCACACAACGCCACGCGGTGCCCGCGTCGCCCCGCCGGTCCTCGGACGGCGGGGCGACGCGCGTCCGTCAGCCGTAGTACTCGGGGTCCTTCTCGCCCGGTGCGAGGCCGAGGATCGCCTTCTCGTCCGGGCGGTGGCGCAGGACGTTCTCCACGTACGACTGCGTCGCCTCCGCCATCGGCACGTCGCGACCGGCGCGCTCCGAGATGAACCAGCGGTGGTCGAGGATCTCGTGGAAGAGCTGCGCCGGCTCGAGCTTGCGGCGCAGGTTCCGCGGCACGGCCTGGATCGTGGGCTCGAACACGCCGCTCAGCCAGTCGTGCGCGACGAACTCCTCGTCGTCGTTCTGCCGCTCGGCCGCCGCGCGGAACGAGTCCAGGTCGTTGAGCAGACGGCGGGCCTGGTTCTCCTGCACGTCGAGGCCGGTGAGGCGCAGCAGGCGTCGCGAGTGGTGCCCCGCGTCCACGACCTTCGGCTGGATCTGCACGGTCGTGCCGTCGATGTCGGTCGTGATCGCGAGCTCGTCGACGTCGAACCCGAGGTTGTTGAGGTGCTCGATGCGGGCCGCGACGCGCCACCGCTCGTTCGCGTCGAACGACTCGGACGTCGTCAGCGCCTCCCACAGCTCCTCGTAGCGCGCGACGAGCGCGTCGCCGATCGCGACCTCGTCCACGTCCTCGTCGAGCAGCTCGCCGGCGGCGAGGTCCATGAGCTCGCCGATGATGTTCGTGCGCGCGAGGTCGACGTCGTACGAGCGCTGGCCGGGGGAGAGCTCGCGGTGCAGGTCACCCGTCTCGGCGTCCACGAGGAAGGCGGCGAACGTCTCGGCGTCGCGCCGGAACAGCGTGTTCGACAGCGACACGTCGCCCCAGTAGAAGCCCACGAGGTGCAGGCGCACGAGGAGGACGGCGAGCGCGTCGATGAGGCGCGTGGCCGTGTCCGGCCGCAGCGACTGGCTGAACAGCGCGCGGTAGGGGAGCGAGAACTGGAGGTGCTCGGTGATGAGCACGGCCTCGAGCCGCTCGCCGTTCGCGTCCTGGCGTCCGGTGATGACGCCCACCGGGACGACGCTCGGCACCTCGAGCCGGCGGAGCTGCCGCAGCAGCTCGTACTCGCGGTACGCGACCGTCTCGCCGATCTCCTTGATCGCGATCACCCGCCCGGAGAGGCGGACGAACCGCACGATGTGCCGCGAGATGCCGCGGGGGAGGGCGGCGAGCGTCTCCGCCGGCCATTCCTCGAGCGGGACGTCCCAGGGCAGGTCGAGGAGCGCCGGGTCGGGGGCCGACGCGGTGATCTGCAGGTTGTGCACCGTCACGGGTCCATTGTCCATGGTCGTGGGGCCCGGGCGGGGCGGGCCCGACCCGTGAGGTCGGACCCGCCCCGCGACGAGGTGCCGCAGGTCAGGCGCAGGCGACCGCGTCGTGGTCGACCTCGACCGTCGACGTGACGTCCTCGCCGTCGACCGTCGCGGTGCCGGTGACGGTCACCGACCCGTTATCGACGGAGGTGGAACGCACCGCGAACGACTGGTACGCGTTCGCGCCCGGGGCGACGTCGGCGACCTCGCGGGTGCCGTACGGCGTCGCGAGCGTCACGTCGACGGGCTGGTCCTCGCCGTTCGTCGCCCGGACGGCGACGTACGCCTGGCCGGCGAGGCAGCGGGCCTGCACCTCGACGTCGAGGTCGAGCTGTCCGGCCGGTGCGCCGTAGACCTCGAGCTCGTAGAGGGAGAAGCCCCACTGCGTCGCGCGCTCGGTGAGGTAGAGCCGCACGTGCCGGCCCGTCCCGGTGATCTCCAGGTCGTCGAACCCGCCGTCACCGTCGGTGACGGTGCGGACCGTGGTCCAGGTCTCGCCGTCGTGGGACGTCTGGACCTCGTAGCCCGACCCGTACGCCGTCTCCCAGTCGACGACGACGCGGCTCAGGTCGTAGCTCGCGCCGAGGTCCACCGCGATCCACTCGGGCTCGCTCCACGCGCTGCTCCAGCGGGTCCCGGCGTTGCCGTCGACCGCCTTCTCGGGCTCGTGGCCGGCCTCGTCGATGCTGGAGGCCGTCACGGGCCGGCCCAGGGCGAGCGAGTCCTCGTCCTCCTCGCCGCCCCCGTCGTCGGACCGGAAGCAGCGCAGGTACTGGTAGGACTCCGCGGAGGTCTCGAACGACGGTGCCCAGTCCCACTCGTAGGTGAAGTACTCGACGTAGGGCTCGGCCGCGGCGATGATCGCCGGGAGGTCGAGCTCGCCGCGGCCGAGCGCGACCTGCCGCATGTCGCCCGGCGCGTCGACGTTCACGGCGTCCTTGATGTGGAGCAGCTCGATGCGGTCCCCGTGCTCCTCGATCCACGCCGGGACGTCGAGGCCGGCGTCGGCGGCCCAGCCGACGTCGAGCTCGAACGTGACGTAGCGCGGGTCGGTGTTCTCCTCGATGACCTCCCAGGCACTGACCGTCTCGCCCGTCCCCGGGTGGGTGTACCGCGTGGTGAACTCGCTCTGGTGGTTGTGCAGCACGATCTTGTTCGCGCCGTTCTCGTGCGCGTACTTCCCGAGCTCGTTCACGTACGCCGCGGTGGCGACCGCCTCGTCGTAGGTGCCGTAGCCGCCCGCCATGCCGCCGGTCCCGATGTAGTCCTGGCCCAGCGCGACGGCGTACGCGACCGTCGCGGGCCACGTGGCCCGGTCCGTGCTGCCGTGGCTCGACGACACCTGGAGGCCGTGCCGGTCGAGGATCGCCCGGTAGTCGTCGACCGGCATCGCGTAGGGCTGGTTGTACGGCTCGACGTTCGTGAACCCGGCCGCGGCCACCTCGCCGAGCACGCGGTCGAGGGTCTCCGGTGACGGGGTCCCCGAGCCGCCGAGCTCGCCCACGTGCGTGTAGAGCTGGATCGAGATCTTGGAGTCGGGGAGGCCGTCGTCCGCGTCGCACGTGACGGCGGCGGTGGTCGACGGACCCGCGGACGGCGCGGGCCCGACGGGCGCTGCGACGGCCGGCGCGGTGGCGAGCGCGGTCGCGACGAGCGCGCCGGTGGCCAGCGCCGCGCCGAGGCGCCGGGCGCGCGGGGAGGGGGACGGGATCTGCATGAGGCTCCAATTGACAGCGTTGTCGATTTGGGTGACGAACAGACGACTTTTGGCGTCGTGTGTGCAAAAGCAGTCTTGAGGTCCCCCATGACCCTGTCAAGGGCACGGACCCGACGGATCGGCGGGAGGGCGTGCCTCGCCGTCGCGAGCCCGGAACGCCGCAGGGCGGGCCCTCCCGACCGGGAGGACCCGCCCTGCGGCGGTGGTGCGAGGTGTCAGCTGATGCGCTGACCCGAGGCGGCACCGAAGACGTGCGACTGACCCGGGCGGATCGTCACGTAGATGCGCTCGCCCTTGGCCGGGACGTTGCGCGGGTCGACGCGGACGATGACCTGGTTGTCGCCGGCGCCCGAGTGGACGTCGGCCTGCGAGGCCAGGTCACCCTTGAGCGTGCCGTAGACGAACGCGTCGGAGCCGAGCTCCTCGACGATGTTGACCTCGACCGGGAACGCGGCCTCGTTGGCCTGCGACACGACGTCGAGCGCCTCGGGACGGAAGCCGATCGTCACCTTGCCGTTGTCGGCCTCGGTGATCTTGGCGGCCGTCTCGCGCTCGAGCGCGATGCGCGCGGGGCCGACCTCGGCGACGCCGTTGTTGACCGCGAACGTGCCGATGTTCATCGCCGGCGAGCCGATGAAGCCCGCGACGAAGACGTTGGCCGGCGTGTCGTACATCTCGCGCGGCGTGCCGACCTGCTGGAGCAGACCGTCCTTGAGGACCGCGATGCGGTCGCCCATGGTGAGGGCCTCGGTCTGGTCGTGCGTGACGTAGACCGTCGTGACACCGAGGCGGCGCTGGAGCGACGCGATCTGGGTGCGCGTCTGGACGCGGAGCTTGGCGTCGAGGTTCGACAGCGGCTCGTCCATGAGGAACACCTGCGGCTGACGGACGATCGCACGGCCCATCGCGACGCGCTGGCGCTGACCACCGGAGAGCGCCTTCGGCTTGCGGTCGAGGTACTCGGTGAGGTCGAGGATCTTCGCGGCCTCCTCGACGCGCTGGCGGATCTCCGCCTTCGGCGTGCCGGCGATCTTCAGTGCGAAGCCCATGTTGTCCGCGACGGACATGTGCGGGTACAGCGCGTAGTTCTGGAACACCATCGCGATGTCGCGGTCCTTCGGCTGGACGTCCGTGACGTCGCGGTCGCCGATGTAGATGTGTCCGCCGTTGACGTCCTCGAGGCCCGCGAGCATGCGGAGCGAGGTCGACTTGCCGCAGCCCGAGGGGCCGACGAGGACGAGGAACTCGCCGTCCTCGATGTGCAGGTTGAGCTGGTCCACGGCAGGACGCTCGGTCCCGGGGTAGACGCGGGTTGCGTGGTCGTAGGTGACCGTAGCCATGACTGGTACATCCCTCCACCGGCAGGTACGTGCCGGACGATCCGTTGTGCAGTGACGTGCCACGTCGACGTAGCTGTTCGCGATGGCGGACGAGCGTGTCTTCGACGACACAGAAGAAGTCGGACCCCCTCCGGAACGAGCAGGGGACCCGACGTCATCGTGACCCGATCCTACTCCCGGTCCTGAGTGCTTCGTCACAGCGTCGGTCACGATCCGGTAGCGGTTCGGTGCGGGCGGCAGGGCCCGCCGGGCGCGCGCCCGGCGGACCCCGCCCCGGGGTCAGCCCTCCCGGCGCTCCCGGCGCTCCAGGAGGTCCGCGAGGAGGTCGAGCACCGCGGCGAGCGCGTCGGCGTCGGGCACGCGCTGCTCGGCGAGCGTGTCGCCGTCGCCCACCTTGACGCCCAGGTCGCCCGGGCCGAGCACGGCGAACGCCGTCTCGTCGGTCGTGTCGTCGCCCGCGTAGAGCACGCGCGTGCGCGCGTCGGGGCGCCCGGCGTCCTGCCCGACGACGTCCCGCAGCCGGTCCACCGCCTCGCCCTTCGACGTCTCGACGACCGCGACCTCGACGACGTCCTTCCCGTGCATCGCGTGCAGCCCGAGCCGCTCGGCGACCGCGTCGGCCAGGTGCTCGGCGGCCTGCGTGTCCGTCGCCGAGGCGAGCCGCGTGTGCAGGACGGCGGCGCTCGGCTTCTCCTGCACCCACGCGCCCTCCCGCCCCGCGACGGCCTCGGCCATGCCCGCGCGCAGCGCGGCGAGGTGGTCGGCCTGCTCCGGCGTGAGGTCGAGCGGGACGGCGTCGAGCCCGTCCTCGGTCACGTGCCCGGTCTCGGCGCCGTGGCTGCCCACGAGGTACGTGCCGACGGGCGGCTCGCTGCGCTCCGCGAGGTCCGCGAGGTTGCGGCCCGAGACGAGGGCGAGGCGCGTCGTCGTGCCGACGAGCGCGGCGGCCAGCCGGTCGACGGCCGCCCGGGCGGACGGCGCCATGCGCGCGGCGAGCGGGTCGTCGACGAGCGGCGAGAGCGTGCCGTCGAAGTCGAGCGCGACGAGCCGCGCGGCGGGTGCGCCGTCCGCGTCCGCCGCGAAGGCGCGCACGGCGTCGGCGACCGGCCCGGGCACGGGCGCGGGGTGGTGCGTCGCGGTCACGCGCCCTGCTCCGCGGGCTCGTCAGCGGCCTGGCGGGCGTCCTGCGGCGCACCCGGCTCGTCGTCCTCCGGGCGGCGGCGCGGCACGCGGGACGGCATCGCGGTGAGGACGCCGAGGAACGACTCCGACCACCGTGCGACGTCGTCGGTGAGGACCTTGCGACGCAGCCGGCGCATGCGCTTGCGCTGCTCGCGGTGGTCCATGTGCGCGGCCGCGACGATGATGTCCTTCATCCCGTCGATGTCGTGCGGGTTGACGAGGAGCGCGCCGGACGAGAGCTCGTCGGCGGCGCCGGTGAACTCGGAGAGCACGAGCACCCCGCGGTCGTCCGAGCGGGCCGCGACGTACTCCTTCGCGACGAGGTTCATGCCGTCGCGCAGCGCTGTGACGAGCATGACGTCGGCCGCGAGGTACAGCGCGGCCATCTCCTCGGGCGGGTAGGAGTGGTGCAGGTAGTGGATCGCGGCGTGCCCGATCTCCGCGTACTCGCCGTTGATCCGCCCGACCGCGCCCTCGACGTGCTCGCGCAGCTCCTGGTAGGCGTCGACGTTCTCGCGGCTCGGGCTCGCGACCTGGACGAGCGTGGCGTGCTCGACGTCGAGGCGGCCGTCCTGCAGCAGCTCGCCGTACGCCTTGATGCGGTGCCGGATGCCCTTGGTGTAGTCGAGGCGGTCGACGCCGAGCATCATGATGTCCGGGTCGCCGAGGTCCGCGCGGATCTCGCGCGAGCGCTGCTGGACCTCGGGCGTGCGGGCGAGCTCGTCGAACCGGCGCGAGTCGATCGAGATGGGGAACGCGGCGGCGCGGACGTGGCGGTCGCGCCCGTCCTCGCCCGGGACCGTGATGATCGGCCCGCGCGTCGTGTGGGCGCGCAGCCGCCGCACCGCACGGATGAAGTTCGCGGCGTCGCCCGCGCGTTGGAAGCCCACGAGGTCCGCGCCCAGCAGGCCGTCGATCACCTGGCGGCGCCACGGCAGCTGCTGGAACAGCTCGAGCGGGGGGAACGGGATGTGGTTGAAGAACCCGATCCGCACGTCCGGGCGCTGGGCGCGGATCATCTGCGGCACGAGCTGGAGCTGGTAGTCGTGCACCCAGACGACGGCGCCCGGCGCCGCCTGCGCGACGGCGGCGTCGGCGAAGCGCTGGTTGACGCGGCGGTACGCGTCCCACCACGTGCGGTGGTACGTGGGCGGCGAGATGACGTCGTGGTAGAGCGGCCAGAGCGTGTCGTTCGAGAAGCCCTCGTAGTACCGCTCGATCTCGTCGGCCGAGAGCGTCACGGGCACGAGGCGCATCTCGTCGGCGTCGAACGGCTCGCTCGCCAGGTCGGGCGCGCCGGACCAGCCGACCCAGGCGCCGTCGGACGCCTGCATGACGGGCTCGAGCGCCGTGACCAGGCCTCCGGGCGACCGCTTCCACTCGATCTCACCGCCGGGGCCGACCGTGAAGTCCACGGGCAGCCGGTTGGCCACCACGACGAGATCGAATCCCTCTTTGCCTGTCAATGGACCTCTCCTTGAGCTTCGATGAATCGCGCCTGGGCGGCCCAGGGTAGTCCGCTCGTCGGGCGCATGGACGGGTCGTCCGGTGCCGGTCGCGTGCCGGACGCCGCCCCGGGCCGGGTCGCCCACCGGGCCCGTCGGGGCCGCACCCTCCAGCGCCGGCCCGTCCACTGCGGCTACCTTGTCACCATGGAGGAGCCCACGCAGCGCGTCGAGGCGCGGAACGTCGCCGGGGGGCCGTCGCGCGGACCCGCCCCGGGCAGCGAGGTCGGGGGCTACCACATCGGTGCGCGGCTCGGGTCCGGCGCCATGGGCACCGTCCACAGCGCGCACGACGGCGGCGGCAACCTCGTCGCGATCAAGCTCCTGCACGCGCACGTCGACCTCGACGCCGCCGCGCAGGGCCGCGAACGGCTGCGTCGCGAGGCCCGCGCCCTCCAGCGCCTGCGGCACCCCGCCGTCGCACAGATCCTCGACGTCGAGCTCGACGGCCCGGACGCGTTCATCGTCACCGAGCTCGTCGACGGGCCCACGCTGGAGGACGAGATCGCCGAGGGCGGGCCGCTCGACGCCTGGGACCTCTACGAGCTCGCCGACCAGCTCGCCGCGGCGCTCGAGGCCGTGCACGCGGCCGGCGTCGTGCACCGCGACCTCAAGCCGAGCAACGTCATGGTGTCCTCGCGGGGACCCGTGCTCATCGACTTCGGCATCGCCCAGGGGCTCGAGGACGCGCGCGTCACGTCCACGGGCCTCGTCATGGGCACCCCGGGGTACCTGGCGCCCGAGCTGCTCGAGGGCGCGGCCCCCAGCGTGGACACCGACTGGTGGGGGTGGGCTGCCCTGCTCGCCTACGCGGCGACCGGTCGGGCGCCGTTCGGCGTGCGCCCGACGGACGTCGTGCTCGCCCGCGCGCGCAGCGGACGCCCCGACCTCGCCGGCCTGGGGCCCGTGACCGCGCACGCGATCGGTCGTGCGCTGCACGCCGACCCGGCGCAGCGCCTCGGGCCGACCGAGGTCGTGGCCGCCCTGCGGCACGCGGCCGACACCGGCGACGCCGCGCCCGCGACCCAGGTGGTCGCGCCGCCCACCGGACCGACGCAGGTGATGCCGCCCGTCGCCGTCGTGCCGGGCGGCACGGGGGCCCAGGCGTGGACCGGCGCGTCCGCGTGGACCGGCCAGGCCCAGGTCGTGCCGCCGCCCCTGCCCGCGTCGCAGGCGCAGGTCAACGACGGCCGGACGATGGCCGTCCCCGTCGGGCACGACCTCATGGACGACCTCGGCGCCCCGCCCCTCGGCGAGGACGGCGAACCGCTCTACGTGCGCCCGGTGCCCGCCGCGCGGCGCACCGCGCTGCTCCTGCTCGCCGCGCCGCTCGTGCTGCTCGGCGCGACCTACCCCGGCGTGGCGTTCGTCGTGCTGTCGGTGCTCGTCGTGCTCGCGCGCGTCGTCGGCGTGACGACCGAGTCGCTGCACGCGCGGCGCGAGCGGCGCGGCGTCTCGTCGCGGGACACGGTGCGCGCGGTCGCGGCGTCGCCCTGGTACGTCGTGCGCGCGCTCGTCGGCGCGCTCCCGTCCCTCCTGGTCGCGGCGTGCGCCGCGGTGCTCGTGGTCGTGGCCGGGTGGTGGTTGCTCGAGTCCGACCGCTGGGTCGTCGTCGAGGGGCCCGACGGCGGCAACGCGCCCGTCGTGACGACCGTGCTGCTGTGCCTCGCGGCGGTCGCGGCGGTGACCCTGGCCTGGGTCGGGCCCCTGACGCACCTCACGCGGTACGGGACGCGGACCGCGCTGGCGCGGCTCGCCCCCGGCCGCACGGGGACGCTCGTGCTCGCCGGCCTGGGTCTCGTGCTCACCGTCGTGTCCCTCGTGCTCCTCGGGGGCGACCCGGGCGTCACCTGGTGGCCGTTCCCCGGCACGCCGTCGCTGCGCTGAGCCGGCACCGGCCCTTCCCAGCCCGCTGCCAGGCCGCGCGCGTAGGATGGGCGCCGTGCTCCGGACGACGGTGCCGCGCGCCCTGTCGCGCGGCGTGACGCGCACGTCCGTCGTGCCCGCAGCCGGCCGTCTGCTCGGCCCCGCGCTCCTGCTCCTCACCCTCCTCGCCGCCGTGGTGACGCACCTCGCCGACCGCGGGTACGCCGTCGTGCACCAGTGCGTGACGGTGCCGGGGGTGTGGGGAGCCGCCGGGATGCACCTCGCGCTCGTCCACGAGGTGCCGGACTGCCCGTCGGGCACCGCGCTCGGGGGCGACCCGGCCGCCATGGTCACCGTCGTGGGCGCGCTCGCGCTGCCCGTCGTCGTGGCCCACGCGGCGGCGGCTGCCGTCGCGTGGGGGCTCTCCGCGTGGGCGCGACGCGCGCACGAGCGCTCCCGCGCCGTCGTGACCGGGGCCGGGCGTGCGCTGCGCGCCGTGCTCCGGGGGGCGCTGCGCCCCGTGGGGTCGCTCGTCGGGGTCGCGCGCCGCGTCGTGCGCCCGGTGCCCGACGCCGTCCCCACCGCGCTGCACCACCTCGCCGACGCGGTGGTGCGCACCCGGCGCGGGCCTCCGCAGGTCGCGCTCGTCTGACGACGTCGTCGGACGCACGGCCCGCGCGACCCCGTCGGCGCGCACCCTGACACATCCCCAGCTCTCGGCCACTCCCTCGGAGGACGACCATGCCCAGCAACGAAACCCAGACCAAGGCCCAGCGCCGCGAGGCCGCGCGCGCGGAGGCGCTCGCGCTGCGCGAGGCGCAGGCCAAGCGCGACAAGCGCAACCGCCTCATCACGATCGGAGCGCTCGTCGCGGGCGTCCTCGTCCTCGTCGGCGTGTTCCTCGCCGTGTGGATCCCGGCCATGAACGACCGGAACAAGACGATCGACGCCGTCGCGGCGGGCAACCTCGCCGACGTCACGAGCCCCGCCACGAGCGACGCCGAGGACGGCGGCATCCCGATCGGTGCGGACGGCGCCGCCGGGACGCAGAACGAGGGTGCCGTCGAGGTCGGGGTCTACCTCGACTACATGTGCCCCATCTGCGGCCAGTTCGAGGAGACGAACGGCGCGACGCTCGACCAGCTCCGCGAGTCCGGTGACGTGACCGTCGTGCTGCACCCGATCTCGATCCTCGACCGCGTCGCGCAGTCGCAGCAGTTCTCGACGCGTTCCGCCGCCGCGGCGGCCTGGGTCGCCGACCGCGCGCCCGAGTCGATGAACGACTTCAACACCGCGATGTTCCAGAACCAGCCCCAGGAGGGCAGCGAGACCCTGACCGACGCCCAGATCGCCGACATCGCGGAGCAGGCGGGCGTGCCCGCCGACGTCGCCGCCGGCATCGAGGACGGGACGGCCGTCGAGACGTTCGGCGACTGGGTCGCGACGGCGTCGAGCCTGGTGAACCAGGACACGTCGCTGCACGGCGAGCGCGGGTTCGGCACGCCGACGATCACGATCAACGGCGAGCGGTGGGAAGGCAACTGGAGCGACCCGAACGCGCTGCCCGAGGCCGTCACCGCAGCCCAGGGCTGACCGGCACGTCGTCGGTGTCCTGACCCGCACCGCCCGTGCCGCTACCGGCACGGGCCGCCGGCCGGGGCGCGCCGGGCGAGCAGGTAGTCTGTTCGCTCGCCCGGCAGCCCCGGGAACGCCGCCTTAGCTCAGCCGGTAGAGCACTCGCCTTGTAAGCGAACGGTCGTCGGTTCGAATCCGACAGGCGGCTCCACCACGACGCCCCCGGCTCCAGGGAGCCGGGGGCGTCGTCGTGTCCGCGCGCTGCGCGAGGTCGGCGGCCGCTGCCCGGACCGGTGGTCGCACGCGCCGATCTCGGCAGGTGCTGCCGAGGTCGCCCGCGCTCAGCGGTCGGCGAGCGGGACGGGCAGGAGCTCCGGCGCCTTGGGGAGCCGCCCGTCGCCCGACGACGTCCCGCGCAGCCGCCGCTGCGCCCACGGCACGACGTGCGTGCGCACCCACTGCGCGTTCTGCCGGGCGCGGTCGAGAGCCGGCGCGGGCGGGAGGGGAGCCAGCGGGTCGTCCCACGCGGCGTCGTCGGGCGCCTGGCCGAGCGCGACGAGCGCCGCCTGGGCGACCCGCGCGTGCCCCGCGGGCGTCAGGTGGATGCGGTCCTCCGACCACACGCGCCAGTCCTGGAGCGCGCGCATGCCCCACAGGTCCAGCACGTACGCGCCCTGCCGACGCGCGATCGACCAGATGTGGGCGTTGTACACGCCGACACGGGGGCGCGTGAGGCCGACGAGCGGCGACTGCGAGGCGTCGAAGCCGGTCGCCATGAGCACGTCGATCCCCGCGCCGCGCAGGCGCGAGACCGCGTGCTCGAGGTTGCGCGCGAGGCGGTCGACGTCGGCGTTCGGCCGCAGGATGTCGTTGCCGCCGCCGATGACGCTCACGAGGTCCGGCCGGAGCTCGAGCGCCGCCGGCACCTGCTCCGTGAGGATCGGGCGCAGCTTGCGCCCGCGGATGGCGAGGTTCGCGTACCGCAGCGGGTCCTCGCCGGCGGCGACGCGGCGGGTCGCGAGGTGCTGGGCGAGAAGGTCGGCCCACCCGCGCTGGTGGTCCTCCTCGCCGGGGTACGGGTCCCACAGCCCTTCGGTGAACGAGTCGCCGATCGCGACGTAGCTCGTCCAGCGCGGAGCGGGGTCGTCGGGTCGGCGTGCGTCGGCGGTGTCACCGGCCAGGGGTGTGGTCGTCGGGTTCTGCGTCGTCACCCGCCCCATTGTGCTCCTGCAGGGCGGTGCGCCGTCGACTCGGCGGAGACGGGGGGGCGGGGTGGGCAGAGATCAGGTGGTGGGGAGGGTCCAGTCGACGGGGGCGGCGCCCTGGGCGACGAGGAGCTCGTTGACGCGCGAGAACGGGCGCGACCCGAAGAACCCGCGGCGCGCGGAGAGCGGGCTCGGGTGGGCGCTCGCGACGACGGGGGTGTCGCCGAGCATCGGGCGCAAGGTCGCGGCGTCGCGACCCCAGAGGATCGCGACGAGCGGGGCGTCGCGCGCGACGAGCGCCCGGATCGCCGCCTCGGTGACGGCCTCCCAGCCCTGGCCGCGGTGAGACCCGGGCTCGCCCGGACGGACCGTGAGCACGCGGTTGAGGAGCATGACGCCCTGGTCGCTCCACGCGGACAGGTCGCCGTTCGCGGGGGTCGGGGCGCCGACGTCGTCCGCGAGCTCGGCGAAGATGTTCTGGAGCGAGCGGGGCACGGGGCGCACGTGCGGCTGCACGGAGAACGACAGCCCCATCGGGTGCCCGGGCGTCGGGTACGGGTCCTGCCCGACGACGAGCACCCGCACCTCGGCCAGGGGGCGCGAGAACGCGTTGAGGATGGCCGACGGCGCGGGGAGGTACTCCCGTCCGGCCGCCACCTCGGCGCGCAGGAAGTCGCCGAGCGCGTGCAGCCGCTGCTCGACGGGCGCGAGGGCCTCGGCCCAGTCGGGCGCCATGATGCTCGCGAGGGCCGGGCGGGGGTCGGCCGTCGAGGCGGTCGCGACCGGGTCGACGGCGACGGGCTGGGCGGGTGCGCTCTCCACGGCTCCGAGCCTAACCGGCGTCCTCGGCGCGTCCGCAGCGTGCGGCGAGGACGAATGACACGGGTGTGGTTCGTGCGTAGGCTGAGAGGCGGCCGCGCGCGGGAGTGCGCAGGTCCGGTGACGAGAGAGTGCAGGGAGGGAACGATGAGCGAGGCGGCGTACGTGCTCGACGGACCCGACGCGGTCGGCGACCCGACCACCTCGGAGGCGCCGGCGTCGAGCCTGAGCGAGCGGGACCAGGAGATCCTGGCGTTCGAGCGGCAGTGGTGGAAGTACTCGGGCGCCAAGGAGCAGGCGGTGCGCGAGCTGTTCGACATGTCCGCGACGCGCTACTACCAGGTGCTCAACGCGCTCATCGACTCCCCGGCCGCGCTCGCGCACGACCCCATGCTCGTCAAGCGGCTGCGGCGGATGCGCTCCACCCGGCAGCGGGCGCGCACGGCGCGCCGGCTCGAGGGTCTCTGACCCGGGACGACGGGCCGCGCGTGAAGTCCGGGCGAACAGGGCGTTTAGCCGAGAGCCCCGACCGGGCTACCCTGTCGCCGTGACGAAGAGCCGCTACCCGTACGCGCCCGACGAGTTCGACGCGCCCGCGCCGCAGGGTGCGCCCGTGGGGGTGCACCGCACGCCGCGCAGCGGGTGGAGCAAGACGTGGCCGTTCCTGCTCGTCGCCGTCGTCTTCGCCGGCCTCGCGTACGGGGGCGTCGCGCTGCTGTCCGACAACGGTGCCACGGACGACCCGCCGCAGGCGCAGTCCACGGAGCCGCCGCCCGCGGAGACCGAGGAGCCGCCCGCGGCGGAGGAGCCGCCCGCGACCGAGGAGCCCCCGGCCACGGAGGAGCCGCCCGCGACCGAGGAGACGCCCGAGACCCCGGACCTGGCGACGCTCATGGCGGCGGCCGACCCGAGCGCGTTCGTCCGTGTGCTGAACGACGGCGGTCCGGAGGGCGAGTCGCGCGTCGGCAAGGATGCGCTGGTGTCGCAGGGGTTCACGAACGTCGAGTTCGCGCCCTATCCGGACGGAGGCTCCGGCCAGGACGTCAACACGGTCTGGTACGTGCCGAACCGCAGCGACACCGCCGCTGCCGTCGCCGCGACGCTCGGCATCCCGGCCGAGAACGTCCGGGAGGAGCCGTCGCTGCGCGGAGGCGATGTCGTCGTCGTCGTGAAGTCCGAGCTCGCACCCGTCGGCTGACCTACCCTGTCGGGTCCGGCTGTGGTGCCGCGACCCGAGCTCTGCACCCGCGTGACCTGCTCGTTCGGCCCGGAGTCCGACGAGCGCCACCTGCCGTTCGACCTTCCGTGCACGCCGCCTGCGGGCTAGGCTCGGGCTACCACGGGGCGGCGGTCGCCTCGCGGGCGACGATGCACGAGGAGACGTACATGGCTCAGGGGACCGTGAAGTGGTTCAACGCCGAGAAGGGCTACGGGTTCATCACGCCCGCAGCGGGTGGGCAGGACCTCTTCGTGCACTTCAGCGCGATCCAGACGGACGGCTACCGCACGCTCGACGAGGGCCAGGAGGTCGAGTTCGAGCTCGGCCAGGGCAGCAAGGGCCCGCAGGCCGAGCAGGTGCGGCCGCTCTGAGCCCGGCTCCGAGGGTCGCGTGACGGAGGATCTCGACGCCGTCGTCGTCGGTTCGGGCCCCAACGGCCTGGCCGCCGCCGTGACCCTCGCACGCGCCGGTCTCTCCGTGCGCGTGCTGGAGGCGCAGCCGACGTCGGGCGGCGGGGCCCGCACGCTCGACCTCGGCCTGGCCGACGGCGTCGTGCACGACGTGTGCTCGGCGGTGCACCCGATGGCGTGGGCCTCGCCGTTCTTCGAGGCGTTCGACCTCGGCGCGCGCGGCGTGGAGCTGCTCGCGCCGGAGGTCTCGTACGCCCACCCCCTCGACGGGGGTCGCGCGGGCGTGGCCTATCACGACCTCGAGCGCACGGTCGAACGGCTCGGGGTCGACGGCGCCGCCTGGCGCGCCCTGCTCGGCCCGCTCTCCGAGGGGTGGCGCGACGTCGTCGCGGTCGCCCTCGGCGACAAGCGCTCGGTGCCGGGACGCGTGCTCACGCCGAGCGGCGCCGGTGTGACGGCCCGGTTCGGCGCGGCGGTGCTCGAGCAGGGGAGCCCCGCGTGGACGCGGCGCTTCCGCACCGACGAGGCCGGCGCGCTCCTCACGGGCGTCGCCGCGCACGCGATCTCCCGCCTCCCGTCGCTCGCCGCGGCCGGGACCGCGGTGCTGCTGGCGTCGCTCGGCCACGCGCCGGGCGGCTGGCCGCTGCCGCGCGGCGGCTCCGGCGCGATCGTCGCCGCGCTCGAGGACGACCTGCGCGCCCACGGGGGCGGCGTCGTCACGGGCCATCGGGTCGGCTCGCGCGCCGACCTCCCGCGGGCTCGCGCCTACGTGTTCGACACGACGCCGCGCGTCGTCGCCGACGTGTTCGCGGACCGGCTCCCGCCGCGTGCGGAGGACGCGCTGCGCCGGTTCCGGCACGGCGACGCCGCCGCGAAGGTCGACCTCGTGCTCTCCGGGCCCGTGCCCTGGGCCGACCCGGAGGTGGGGCGCGCGGGGACCGTGCACCTCGGCGGGACGCGCGCCGAGATGGCGCGCAGCGAGGCCGACGTCGCCGCCGGTCGCCACGCCGCCCGGCCCGTGGTGCTGGTGAGCGACCCGACCGTCGTCGACCCCGGGCGCGGGGCGGGCGGGCTGCGCCCGCTGTGGACCTACGCGCACGTGCCCGCGGGGTCGACGCGCGACGTGACGGAGGACGTCGTCGCGCAGGTCGAGCGGTTCGCGCCGGGCTTCCGGGACGTCGTCGTGGCGTCGCGCTGCGTGCCCGCGGCGGAGATGGCGGCGCACGACGAGAGCTACGTGGGTGGCGACATCGCGGGCGGTGCCGTGAGCATGTGGCAGATGGTCGCGCGGCCCACGCCCCGGTTCGACCCCTACGCCGTCGGGCTGGAGGGCGTCTACCTGTGCTCGGCGTCCACGCCGCCCGGGCCGGGCGTGCACGGCCTCGGGGGCTGGTACGCCGCGCAACGGGTGCTGCGACGCGAGTTCGACGTGCGCGACGTGCCCGAGCTGGGGCCCGTCGCGGCGAGCGGCGCGACCACCCGGTAGCCCCGGCGCGCCGGCCGCGGCGGACCGGGAGAGCCCAGGAGGGCCGTCAGCCCGCGCCGCCCGGCGTGCCGTGGGTGTCGAGCTCCACGAGCGCGAGCACGACGAGCGCGGAGCTCCACGACAGCGGCGCGACGGCGGCGGGGGAGCCGTCGGCGAGCACCTTCTCGGGGATGGCCCCGGACGCGGTGCGGTGGTCGTCGACCCAGCGGAGCCAGTCCTCGGCGTCGGCGCGGTCCTCGGGGTCGGACGACGACGCCGCCGCCAGCGCGTACAGCGTGGTCTGGGGCGTCCACGAGATGCCGTCGGCCCGCCAGCCCGCGCCCGGCGCGAGCCCGCCCGCCGGGCGCAGCATCTCGCGCACGGACGCGCGCCAGGCCTCGTCCGCCCCGGCGAGCGGCTCCGGCTGGAACGGCGGCAGCACGAACGCGGTCGAGGCGTCGCGCGCGCCGCCCGTGACGTGGCGCGGGTAGCCCTGGGACCCGAACGAGCGCTCGACCGCCATGCGCAGACGGGCGGCGGCGAGGGTCGCCTCGTGCGCGCGCCCCGTCTCGCCCGCGGCCGCGTACACGTCCGCCGCGGCCTCCAGGCCGGCGAGCAGCGGTCCGGCGGTCCCGAGCGTGAGGGACGTGGGCTCGACCTCCCAGTAGTCGCTCGACGGCGGCGGCAGCGGGTCCTCGCCGTCGACGAGCTCGAGCGCGTGGTCCGTCGCGGCGTCGACCAGCGGGCGCAGCTCGGCGACCACCTCGGGGCGGTCCGCAGCGGGCATCTCCTCCAGCACGACGTCGGTGGCCCACAGGACCCAGCCGACGCCGTCGGACTGGATGCCCCGGTCGTCCGGGACCCCCGACCCGTCGGGGAGGTAGCGCGCGTGGAACGAGCCGTCGTCCTCCTGGACCCGGGCGAGGAAGCCGAGGACGGCGCGCGCGTCGTCGACGTGGCCGGTGCGTGCGAACGCCGCCGCGGTGAACGACGCGTCGCGCGGCCACACGTAGCGCCACTTGGGCGACGGCGCGGCGAGGGCGGCGCCGTCGTCGAGCGTGAGGGCGCGCAGGTCGAGCAGGGCCGCCTCGCCGAGCGCGGCGAACGGCCCGCCCGCACCCGGTACGACGCCGGACGCGAGCCAGGCCCGCGACGCGGCGGCGGTCTGGTGGGCGAGACCGGGATCGACGAGCGCCGTCGCGTCGAGGCGCGCCCCGGCCACCTGCGCGAGCCGGTCCGCCTCGCCGTCCGCGGGGTCGACGCCCGCGGCGAGCGCGCCGGGGTCGAGCGACGTCGGGTCGAGCACGCGGCTGCCCTCGAGGTACGTCGCGCCGACGCCGGGCGCGAGGCGCAGCACCGCGGGGCCGCCGTCGGGTCCGGTCGTCACCGCGACGCCGTCCTGGTAGAGGTCGATGTGCTCGCCCGCGGGCGCCGCGACCGCGGTCGCGGCGGTCAGGCCGAGGGCAGGGACCAGCACGAAGCCGGCCAGGGCTGCGAGGGGGCGCCACGACGGTGTTGCGCGGATCACACCGCGCATCCTAGAGCGAGCCGCGCGGTGCGCGGTTTCGCCCCTCGCGATACGCGGCGGCATGGCGCACCGCTGTCTTGCACTCGCACCGTGCGAGTGCCAATAATGGCGTTAGCACTCTCGTCACGAGAGTGACAGAAGTGACCAGCGCAGGCAGCCGCTCAGGCGGCTGCGGCGCAACCCACCAGGTCGACAGGTGAGGCCCGCCCTGGCGGCGTGACATGAACGCCGCCGTCGTGGGTCGTCCGTCGCGGGCGCCGGCCGACCGCCATACGCCACCAGCGGAGGATCATTCCCCATGGCCAAGATCATCGCCTTCGACGAGGAGGCTCGTCGGAGCATGGAGCGCGGGCTCAACGCCCTCGCCGACACCGTCAAGGTCACCCTCGGCCCCAAGGGCCGCAACGTCGTGCTCGACAAGAAGTGGGGCGCGCCGACCATCACGAACGACGGCGTCTCCATCGCCAAGGAGATCGAGCTCGAGGACCCGTACGAGAAGATCGGTGCGGAGCTCGTCAAGGAGGTCGCCAAGAAGACCGACGACGTCGCGGGTGACGGCACGACCACCGCGACCGTGCTCGCCCAGGCGCTCGTGCGCGAGGGCCTGCGTGTCGTCGCGGCCGGCGCCAACCCGATCGCCGTCAAGCGCGGCATCGAGAAGGCCGTCGACGCGGTGACGGAGCAGCTGCTCAACGCCGCGAAGGACATCGAGACCAAGGAGGAGATCGCCGCCACGGCCGCCATCTCCGCCGGCGACCCCGCGATCGGCGAGCTCATCGCCGAGGCCCTCGACAAGGTGGGCAAGGAGGGCGTCATCACGGTCGAGGAGTCGAACACGTTCGGCCTCGAGCTCGAGCTCACCGAGGGCATGCGCTTCGACAAGGGCTTCCTCGCGCGCTACTTCGAGACGGACCCCGAGCGCCAGGAGGCCGTGCTCGAGGACCCGTACGTCCTCATCGTCGAGTCCAAGATCTCGAACGTGAAGGACCTGCTCCCGGTCCTCGACCAGGTCATGAAGGCCGGCCGCTCGCTCCTCATCATCGCCGAGGACGTCGAGGGCGAGGCGCTCGCGACCCTGGTGCTCAACAAGATCCGTGGCACGTTCAAGTCCGTCGCCGTCAAGGCCCCGGGCTTCGGCGACCGCCGCAAGGCCATGCTCCAGGACATCGCGATCCTCACCGGCGGCCAGGTCATCACCGAGACGGTGGGCCTCAAGCTCGAGAACGCGACGCTGGACCTGCTCGGCCAGGCGCGCAAGGTCGTCGTCACGAAGGACGAGACCACGATCGTCGAGGGCGCGGGCGACGCCGACCTGATCCAGGGTCGCGTCAACCAGATCCGTGGCGAGATCGAGAAGTCGGACTCCGACTACGACCGCGAGAAGCTCCAGGAGCGCCTCGCGAAGCTCGCCGGCGGCGTGGCCGTCATCAAGGCGGGTGCCGCGACGGAGGTCGAGCTCAAGGAGCGCAAGCACCGCATCGAGGACGCCGTCCGCAACGCGAAGGCTGCCGTCGAGGAGGGCATCGTCGCCGGTGGTGGCGTCGCGCTCATCCAGGCCGGTGCCGTCGCGTTCGAGAAGCTCGAGCTCGAGGGCGACGAGGCGACCGGTGCACAGATCGTGCGCGCCGCGATCGACGCCCCGCTCAAGCAGATCGCGGTCAACGCGGGCCTCGAGGGTGGCGTCGTGGCGGAGAAGGTGCGCAACCTCCCGTCGGGCCAGGGCCTCAACGCCGCGACCGGTGAGTACGAGGACCTCCTCGCCGCCGGCGTGAACGACCCGGTCAAGGTCACGCGCTCCGCGCTGCAGAACGCCGCCTCCATCGCGGCGCTGTTCCTCACGACCGAGGCCGTCGTGGCCGACAAGCCGGAGAAGGCCGCCCCCGCGGGCGACCCGACCGGTGGCATGGGCGGCATGGACTTCTGAGCCGACCCGCCTCCCCTCACGGGGAGTCGTAGGACACCGAAGGCCGTCGGCCGGGTTCGCCCGGCCGACGGCCTTCGTCGTGCCCTGAAGAGAGCTCCCGGGCGGGGCCTACCGCGCCGTGAACAGGCGCGCGGCCTGCGACTCGGCGTCGGCGTAGGTCTGCGCGGCGGCGCCGAGCGCGGCCGTGATGTCGTCGAGCGCGACCTCGACCTGGGTCTGCGTCGTCTGCCACTGCGCCATGACGCCCGTGAACGACGTCGCCGCCCCACCACGCCACGACGTCTGCAGGTCCGTGAGGTGCCGCATCATGGCGCCGACCTCCGCACGGATCGCCGTGACCGACCCGTGCACCGCGGCGCTCGCCTGCGCGACGCGCGCGCTGTCCACCTCGTACCGGCTCATCCGAACCTCCGTCGTCCCTCGGCCCGCGGGCCGTCCCTCGCCCCGGTGAGCACCGGGGCGTGGCGACGACGGTAGGCGGACCTCCCCGGGTCCGGAGGGGCGGCGGTCAGGCCTGTGGACGGCGGTTCAGGCGCCGGAGGCTGGGGACGCCGTCGACGCCTCCGCGAGCTTGGCCTGCTCCTTGCGCAGGCGCTGGAGCTCCGCGTCGAGGTTCTGCCGCGCGGCCTCCTCCCAGGCCGCGCCGAGCGGGCTCGAGAAGAGCGTGCGCCGGTCGAGCAGCTTCGTGAGGATCGCGATGCGGGCGCGCACGTAGTCGGGCTTGGGGATGTGCGCGTACTCGTCGCGCACGTCCTTGAGGTACTCCTTGTAGCGCTGCGGCTCGGCCGCGAGCATCGCGAGGTCGGCGTCGCACAGGACCGCGCAGTCGAAGTCGGAGGCGTCCGGGGCGTGGCGGACGAGCGCGTTGACGAGGTGCGCGACGCGCCGCACCGCGGGCTCGGGGACGCCGAGCCGCGTGAGCTCGGCGACGGCGAGCGCGGCGCTCGCGGTCTCGTCCTCGCCGCCCTTGTTGGCGTAGGTCGCGCGGCCCTTCGCGTCGAAGATGGCGCCGTGGTACCAGGCCGCGAGCCGGACGAGGTCGGGGTCGTGCGTCTCCTGCGAGAGCTCGTCGACCCGGCCCAGGACGTCGGCCAGGTGGCGCAGGTTGTGGAAGTGGCGTCCCGGCTGGTCCCAGCGGTCGAGGAGCCCCTGCCCGACGGCGCGGATCTCGTCGTCCGGGGCGGTCGCCCCGGCGCCCCGGGCGCTGCGGACGAACGAGGAGAGGAACCACTGCGGTGCGTCGGCGCTGTTGACGCCCATGAACTTCAGCCTTCTTCGACGGAGACGAGCAGGACGGAGGTCGTCGTCGCCGGGCGTGCTGCCCGGCGCGGAGGCCCCCGCGTCGCCGCGCGGCCTCGTCTTCAGCCTAGGTCTCGCGGGACGACCCGCCATCGTAGCCCCAGCCGGCGGCGCGTCGGGACGCCCCGGCGGGCTCCCACGCGACGTCGCGGACGGTCGTCGACGAACCCGCAGGTCGGGCGGGGTGCGGGCCGTCAGGAGCCGAGCGGGAGGTCCACGCGGACGGTGAGCCCGCCGCCCGGCGTCTCACGGACCGACACGCGGCCGCGGTGCGCCCCGACGATCGCGGCGACGATCGCCAGACCGAGCCCGGACCCGCCGGACGAGCGGTTGCGCGACGTGTCCGCCCGGTAGAACCGCTCGAACAGACGGCCCCGTTGGGTCGTCGGGACGCCCGGGCCGTGGTCGCGGACCTCGAGCACCGCGACGTCGCGCGCGGCGTCGCCGGCCGGGGCGCCGCTCCCGCCCGCGCCGTCGCCCGACGGCGCGTCGTCGGACCGGGGCGCAGGCGCCGCACCGAGCGCGATCTCCACCGGCGTGCCCGACGGCGTGTGGCGCGCGACGTTCCCGACGAGGTTGGCGAGCACCTGCCGCAGCCGGTCCTCGTCGCCCACGACGCGCAGCGCCGCCGGAGCGTCCGCACCCGGCGCGAGCCCGACGACCCGCACGTCGCGCGCGGGGTCGAGCGCGTGCAGGTCCTGTGCGGAGTCCCGCGCGAGGGAGACGAGGTCGACCGGCTCGTGGCGCAGCGGCCGGCCCTCGTCGAGCCGCGCGAGGGCGAGCAGGTCGTTGACGAGCGTGCCCATGCGGGTCGCCGAGTCCTCGATGCGGCCCATCGTGTCGTCGACCTTGTCCGGGGTGTCGAGCGCGCCCATCCGGTACAGCTCGCCGTAGCCGCTGATCGTCGCGAGCGGAGTGCGCAGCTCGTGGCTCGCGTCCGAGACGAAGCGCCGCATCCGTTCCTCGGACGCCTCCTGGACGGCGAACGCCTCCTCGATCTGGGTGAGCATCGCGTTGAGCGACGCCGCGAGCGAGCCGACCTCCGTCGTCGGCGGCGCGGGGCGCACGCGACGCGACAGGTCGCCCGCGGCGATGTCGGCGGCGGTCTCCTCGATCTCTCGCAGCGGGCGCAGCGCGCGGTGGACCGCGAGGTAGGCGACCGCACCCCCGACGAGCGCGATGCCGAGCGCCGACAGCGCGAGCGCCCGGCCGAGCACCTCGACCGTCTCGTGGATGCCCGTGAGCGGCAGGGCGACGAAGACGGTCCCGGCCTGCTGGCCGTCCACGAAGAGGAACCTCCCGACCACGCGCCACTGCGCCGGGTCGGACCCTCCGACGGACCGCACCGTGAAGGGCTCGCCCGCGAGGCGCTCGATCTCCTGGTCGGACAGCGCCGGGATGTCCGGCTTCCCGTACCGCGACACGGTCTCGCCCCAGCCGATGCCTCTCTCGGCACCCGACGACTCCCGCAGCAGCACGAAGTACTCGCTGGGGATCTGGCTCGCGGTCTCGGGGTTGCTGAGCAGCGAGGAGCGGGCGACGGTCGTCGCCGACCCCTGGAGGTCCTGGTCGACCTGCTCGACGAGGTAGCTCGACACGACCGTCGTCGTCACGACCGAGGCCAGCCCGAGCCCCGCCGCGAGCAGGAGCACGGTGATCGCGACGAGGCGCGCGCGCAGCGGCACGCGCGCGAACCAGCCCCACCCCTCGGTGGGGACGGGCCGGCCGAAGGGGCGCTCCGCCGTCGGGCCGTCGGGGACGGGTGCGGACGTCGCGCGCTCGCCCGACGGAGCGCGGCCGGGCTGCGAGGCCGCCCCGGGGGGCGGGGGAGGGGGCGGGACCGGCGGGGACCCGGCCGCCGTGCGGTCGGGGCCGGCCGTCATGACGCCGCGGGCGGCTGGCGCAGCAGGTAGCCGACGCCGCGCTTGGTGTGGATGAGCGGCGGGAGGGTCACGGGCTCGCCGTCCGGGCCGGGCACGGTGAGGTTGTCGATCTTGCGGCGCAGGTAGGAGATGTACGACTCGACGATGTTCGCGTCGCCGCCCCAGTCGTACTGCCACACGTGGTCGAGGATCTGCGCCTTGGACAGCACGCGGCCCGCGTTGAGCATGAGGTAGCGCAGCAGCTTGAACTCGGTGGGGGACAGGTCGATGTCGACGCCGGCGCGGCGGACCTCGTGCGAGTCCTCGTCCATCTCGAGGTCGGCGAAGCGCAGGACCGCGTCGTCGACCGGCTCGGCGTGCGTGCGGCGCAGCACGGCCCGGATGCGCGCCACGACCTCCTCCAGGCTGAAGGGCTTCGTCACGTAGTCGTCGCCGCCCACGGTGAGCCCCGTGACCTTGTCGCGCGTGTCGTCCTTCGCGGTGAGGAAGACGACGGGCGTGTGCTGGCCCTTCTCGCGCAGGCGGCGGGTCACGGTGAACCCGTCCATGTCGGGGAGCATCACGTCGAGCACGACGAGGTCGGGCTCGACGTCGCGCACGAGCCGCAGGGCGCTCTGCCCGTCCGCGGCGGCGTGCACCTCGAACCCGGCGAAGCGCAGGGACGTGGCCAGCAGCTCGCGGATGTTCGGCTCGTCGTCGACGACGACGAGGCGTGCCTCGGGGGTGGTGCTCATACGTCCAGTGTGCTCCCGCGGTCTGGGAGACGCCTGGGAACGTGCTCGACCCCGGCGGCACCGGGCGCGACGCCGGCGCCCGGCCGGGCGCCCGTGGGTGGTCCGGGGCAGGATGGCCGCCGTGCGGATCACGGTGGACCAGAGGCGGCGTCGGCTCGTCGCGCAGCAGCTCGCGCTCGCCGCGGACCTGCCCGGCAGACCGGCGGCCCGGAGCCCGGAGGACGTCGTCGACCGGCTGCTCGCGCTGCACGCGACCGACGCCCCGAGCGTCTACCTGTCGGTGCTCGCGCGGGTCCCCGGCCTCGTGCTCGACGACGTCCGGGACGCCGTCTTCCGGCGGCGCTCGCTCGTCAAGGTGCTCGCCATGCGACGCACGATGTTCGTCGTACGCCGCGAGACGGTGCCCGTCGTGCACGCGGCGGCGGCCCTCGCCGTCGCGCGACGGCTGCGCACGCGCCTGCTCAAGGAGCTCGCGACCCTGCCCACGGACCCGCCCGTCGACGACGCCGCGACCTTCCTCGCCGCGGTCGAGGCCCAGGTGCACGCGGCGCTCGCCGAGCACGGCCCGCTCGACGGCGCGAGCCTGTCGCGGGCCGCGCCGCTGCTGCGGACGGCGTTCCTGCCCACGACCACCAAGACGTGGGACGTGCGCCGCACGATGACCTCCCAGCTCCTCGCGCTGCTGTCGGCCGAGGGCGCGGTGGTGCGGGGCGAGCCGCGGGGCACGTGGTCGTCCAACCGGCACGTCTGGTCGCCCGTCGACGACTGGTTCCCCGGCGGCATCCCCGTGCTCGACGAGGCCGCGGCGCGCACCGCGCTGGCGCGGGCCTGGCTCGACGTGTTCGGGCCCGCGACGGTCGAGGACCTCGTGTGGTGGACCGGCTGGAACCGCCGCGACACGCTCGCGGCGCTCGCGGGTCTCGACGTCGTCGAAGTGGAGGTCGAGGTCGGTGCGGCGGGCGGCGAGGACGCCCGCCCCGGCATCATGCTGCGGGGCACGGACCTGCCCGGCCCGGACGAGGTGCCGATCGAGGGCCGCGTCGCGCTCCTGCCGTCGCTCGACCCGACGACGATGGGCTGGACCGCGCGCGACTGGTACCTCGGGGCGCACAAGGCCGCCGTCTTCGACACGATCGGCAACGCGGGCGCGACCGTCTGGTGGGAGGGCCGGATCGTCGGGGCCTGGGTCGTGCGGCCGGGCGGCGAGCCCGCGTGGCGGCTCCTCGACGACGTCGGCGCCGACGGCGAGCGGGCCGTCGCGGCCGAGGCCGAGCGGATCGCCGGGCTCCTCGGCGGCGACGGCGTGACGGCGTCGTTCCCGACGCCGCTGTACCGCGAGCTCCACGCGTGAGCGACGGAGCCCGCGGTACGGGCGGTCAGAGGTAGCGCATCGGGTCGAACTCGTCGAGCGGGATGATCCGCACGCGCGGCAGCACGGCCGTGAACGCGCCCGCGTGGTCCTCGAGGTCGAAGATCTCGAGACCGCGGCCCGTGAGCTCGGTGAGGCGCACGTTGACGAACTCGCGGAACGCGAGGACGCCCACGCGGCGGTCCTTGTCGTCGAGCAGCGTCTCGACCTGGGGCAGGAAGTCGCCGTCGTGGCTCGCGAGGAGGACGTCGCCGGGCTGGCCGGCGATCGCGTCCAGCATGCGCTGGATACCGATGTCGACGACCTTCTCGTTGCTCGACCCCGACAGCGGGATCGGGCGGTAGCCCATCGCGAGCAGGGCCTGCACGAACGACATCGGCATCTGGCCCGACGACGCGTTGAGGAAGAACAGGGGCGTGACGTCCTGGCCCCAGGCCTGGCGCGCGAAGTCGACGATGCGGTCCCAGCGCGGCCGCTCCTCCGGGGCGGGGCGGTGGCCGAGGACGTTCATGCCGAGCGTCGCGTCGATGTTCTCGCCGTCGACGACGAGGTAGGTGCGGCGCGGCGTCGTCAGCGCTCGGCCGTCGGAGGTCTGGAGGTCGGACATGCCGGTCAGCCTATCCGCGCGCGACCCGCCGCGCTCCGTCCCGGTGCGCCCGCCGCACTGTCCACGACGTGGGTGTTTGCGTCCTCCCACCCCCGAGTGGGTACCGTCAGGGTTCGTGACCACGCACGACACCGACGCCACGACCGCGACCGGGACCGTCCGGCTCACGGTCGTCGAGAACTCCCCGGACGTCACGCTCGACGCCTTCGCCGACCTCCTCGACGCGGAGCTCCGCGTCGTCCGCGCGCACGAGGGCGAGCCCGTCCCCGTCGCGGACCGGCTCGACGAGCTCGGCGACGGCCTCGTCGTCCTCGGGGGCCACGTGTCCGCGTACGACGACGCGCGCGCCCCGTGGCTGCCCGCCCTGCGCGAGACCCTCGTCGCCGCCGCGACGCAGGGCGTCCCGACGCTCGGGATCTGCCTCGGCGCGCAGCTCCTCGCCGTCGCGGGCGGGGGACAGGTGGCGGTCGCCGCCCCGCCCGGCCGCGAGATCGGCGCGACCCGCGTCTTCTGGCGTGCCGAGGCGGACACCGACCCGGTGCTGGCGCCGCTCGCGACCGGCGACGACCCGGTGCGCTGCGTGACGAGCATGCACGGCGACGCGATCGTCGAGCTCCCGGACGGCGCCGTCTGGCTCGCGTCGTCGAACATGTACCCCTACCAGGCGTTCCGCCTCGGGTCCGCGCTCGGCGTCCAGTTCCACCCCGAGGCGTCGCGCGCCGGCTTCGCAGCCTGGTGCGACCGGTACGACGACGTCGACACCGCGGCGGCCCTCGCCGGGTTCGACGAGCACGCCCCCGCGCTGCTCGACGGCGGGCGCCGGCTCGCGGAGTCGTTCGTCACCGCGGTCCGGGTCAGCCGACGACGCGTCCCCGCCTGACCCGGACCGAGGTCACCAGTCGGTCTAGGGGGCGTCCTGGGTGGTCGTCCCGGAACCGATCGCGGGCGTGACCTGGGTGGGCGACACCTGCGCGGCGGGGGCGGAGCCCTGCTTGAGCGCGGCGAGGCGGGCCTCGATCTCGACGGCCTCGCCCGACGTCTCGAGCTCGGCGAACTGGGCGTCGATGCTCGACGCGGCGACCTCCGCCTGGCCGAGCGCCTGCGCCTCCTCGCGGCGGACGATCTCCTCGTAGCGGGAGAGCTCGCTCGTCGGGTCGAGCACGTTGATCGAGCTGAGCGCGCCCTGCACGGTCTGCTGCGCCTGCGCGCTCTTCTGCCGCGCCACGAGCGAGTCGCGCTTCGACTTCAGCTGACCGAGCTTGTCCTTCATCATCGCGAGGCCGGACTTGAGCTTCTCGACCGACTCGCGCTGCGACGCGATGAGCGGCTCGGCCTGGCGGACCTCGCTCTCGGCGGCGATCTGCTTGCCGAGCGCGATCTTCGCGAGGTTGTCGAACTTGTCGGCGTTCGCGGCGTCGCCCTGCTGGCGGTACCGGTCGGCCTGCGCCGACGCGGCCGCGGCCTTCTGGCCCCACTCCTGGACGGCGGCGACGTCCTCGTTGTAGTCCTGCTCGGCGAGGCGCAGGTTGCCGATGGTCTGCGCGACGGCCTGCTCCGCCTCGGCGATGTTGTTCGTGTAGTCGCGCACGAGCTGGTCCAGCATCTTCTGCGGGTCCTCGGCGCTGTCCAGGAGCGCGTTGATGTTCGCGCGGGCGAGCTGCGCGATCCGTCCGAAGATGCTCTGCTTCTCCGCCATGGTCGTCCCTCTCTGGTGAGCCGTCTGGTGCTGGTCGTGTCCGTCGTGCCGTCGTCCCGTGGTGCGGGGCGTCAGGTGCCGCCCGTGCTCAGAAGCGTCCGCCGCGGCCGGAGCGTCCGCCCGACGACCGTCCGCCCGACCGTCCGCCGGAGCGTCCGCCGCCGAACCCGCCACCCCCGTAGCCGCCGCCGAAGCTGCCGCCGCCGAACCCGCCGGAGCGTCCGCCGCCGCCCCCGCCGCGGAGGATGGAGTCGAGGAGGATCCCGCCGAGGACCATGCCCCCGACGTTGCTGCCGCCACCCCCGCCGAACCCGCCACCCTGGGACGACTGCCAGCTCGACGCGTCCTGCTGCGCGCGCTGGGCCGCGGACTGCGCCTGCGCGTCGGCCTGCTGCGCGCGCTGGAGCGCGGAGACCGGGTCGGTCGGCTGGAGCGCGCGGGCCTCGCCGAGCAGGCGGATCGCCTCCGCGAGCCGGGTCCGCGCCTCCGGGCCGACGGCGCCGCGCCGCGTCTCGATGAAGTCGTTCGTCGCGCGGACCTGCGAGTCGACGCGCGCGAGGGTCTCGCGCAGCAGCGCGTTCGCGCGCGCCGCCTGCTCGGCACGCTCGCGGAACGGGGCGAGGACGGCGTCGAGCGCCGCCTCCGCGTCCGTGAGGCGACGGAGCGCGGCGAGCGGGTCGCCGCCGTCGCGCGCGGCCCCGGCCACCGCGACGGCGGCCTGCGCCTCCGCGAGCGCCGGCGCGACCGCGGGGTCCCCGGGGGCGAGCCGCCCCGCGTCCGCGATGTCGGACGTGATCGACGCGACGCCCCGGTCCAGGCGCGGACCGGACTCGGCGAGGTCGGTCCCCGCGCGGTCGACGGCGTCGAGCAGCGTCACCGCCTGCCCGACGGCGTTCTGCGCGGCCCGGGCGAGCGCGACCGCCGTCGCCCGGTCCTTGCCGGCGAGCGCCTCCCGACCGCGCGCCACCGACTCGCGCGCGCCCGCGAGGAGCGCCTGCGCCTGCTCGGGGTTCTGCGCGACGGACGCGAGCGCCGTCGACGGGTACGTGCGCCCGAGCGCCTCGAGCGTCGCGCGCGCGGGCTCGACGCGGGCGAGCACCTCGGTCGCGCGCTGGTCGGTCTCGTCGAGCACCTGCGGCGCGCGGGCCTGCAGGTCGCGCAGCTCGTCGAACGTGCGGGACTGGGCGTCGAGCGAGTCCGCGACCTCGTCGCACAGGGCGACGATGCGCGCCATCATCTGCCGCGCCTGGAGCTCCGCCTCGGGCTGGTCGTCGTCGAGCCGCTGGCGCAGCGCGAACGCCTCCGCGACCCGCTGCTTGCCCTCGGCGAGCGCGGCGGAGAACTGCTGCGTCGCCTCGATCCCGAACTGCGCCTGCGCGAAGCCGAGCTCCTGCTCGGACGTCTTCACGGCGTCGTCGATCGCCACGAGGGCCGCGCTCGCGCGGCGGTCCAGCTCGGCCGTGGGCAGCGCCGCGAGCGGGTCGCCCGCCGGCCCGACGGCGGTCGCGGCCCGGCGGCGTCGTCCCGCCGCGCGGGCGACCACCACGACCACGATCACGAGCACGCCGCCGACGAGCAGGACCCAGAACCACGACACGCCGCCCGAGCCCTGGCTCGCACCCCGTGCCACCTCGGCCGCCGCGATGGCCGCACCCGCCCAGTCGTCGGCGCGCAGCTCGTCCTCCACGGCCGACGTGATCCGGTCCAGCTCGGCGTCCGACAGCGGGACGTTGTTGTCGTACGACAGCCCGTACCGCCGGTCCTGCGTCCCGACGGCCAGCAGCAGGTCGTCGACCCCCAGCCCTGACTGGTTCGCCGTCGCGTTCGCCCAGTCGACGCCGTCCATGCCGTCGAGGTCGTCCACGTACACGACGAAGAGCTGGAGGTCCGTGTCCTGGCCCAGGCGGTCGAGCGCCGCGCGCACGTCGTCCGTGCGGTCCCCGAGGACGCCGGACGGGTCGGTGATCTCGTCCGTCACGTCCATCGGCGGGACGGCGTGCGCGAGGCCCGCCGGGGCGACGAGGGCGACGCACGTCAGCAGCCCGACGAGCGTCGAGACGACGAGGGCGAGGAACGCGCGGGCGCCGCGGCCCCCGGCCGCGCGGGGGTGCCAGGGACGATCGGCCGTGCTCACGGGCCGATCCTTTCCCAGCCGCCCAGGACCCGCAATCGGTGCCGCGGGGCCCTCGGTCACTGCACGGCGCCGGGGTCCTTCGTGTTCCTGGTCGGCCCTGGGCGTCGTTCCGTGCCGGGCGGGTGCTGCGCTCCTACGTGGCGGGGCCCCACCCGTCACTGCACGACGCCCAGGTCCTCCGCGTTCCTGGTCGGCCCTGGGCGTCGTTCCGTGCCGGGCGGGTGTCGCGCTCCTACGTCGCGGGACCCCCACCCGTCACTGCACGACGCCCAGGTCCTCCGCGTCGACGATGCGATAGGCGTACCCCTGCTCCGCCAGGAACCGCTGGCGGTGCGCCGCGAAGTCCTGGTCCACCGTGTCGCGCGCGACGACGGCGTAGAAGTGCGCGGTGCGGCCGTCGGCCTTGGGGCGCATGACGCGACCGAGGCGCTGGGCCTCCTCCTGGCGCGACCCGAACGACCCGGAGACCTGGATCGCGACGGACGCCTCGGGCAGGTCGATGGAGAAGTTCGCGACCTTCGACACGACGAGCCGCGAGATCTCGCCCGTGCGGAACGCGTCGAACAGGCGCTGGCGCTCGCGGACCGTCGTCGCGCCCCTGATGAGCGGCGCGTCGAGGTGCTGCGACAGCTCCTCGAGCTGGTCGAGGTACTGGCCGATCACGAGCACCTGGTCGTCCGGGTGCTGCGCGACGATCTGCTCCACGACCCGGTTCTTGCCGGTGGCGGTCGCGGCGAGCCGGTACTTGTCCTCGGGCTCGGCGACGGCGTACGTCATGCGGTCGGACTCGGGCAGCGTGAGGCGCACCTCGACGCAGTCGGCGGGCGCGATGTACCCCTGCGCCTCGATGTCCTTCCACGGGGCGTCGTACCGCTTGGGGCCGATGAGCGAGAACACCTCGTCCTCCCGGCCGTCCTCGCGCACGAGCGTCGCGGTGAGCCCGAGGCGGCGGCGCGCCTGCAGGTCCGCCGTCATGCGGAAGATCGGCGCGGGCAGCAGGTGCACCTCGTCGTACACGACGAGCCCCCAGTCGCGGGCGTCGAGCAGCTCGAGGTGCGTGTACACGCCCTTCCGCTTGGTCGTCAGCACCTGGTAGGTCGCGATCGTGACGGGCTTGATCTCCTTGCGCGCGCCGGAGTACTCGCCGATCTCGTCCTCGGTGAGCGTCGTGCGCCGCACGAGCTCGTCGCGCCACTGGCGCGCGCTCACCGTGTTCGTCACGAGGATGAGCGTCGTCGTCCCGGACTTCGCCATCGCGCCCGCGCCCACGATCGTCTTGCCGGCGCCGCACGGCAGCACGACGACGCCGCTCCCGCCGTGCCAGAACCCGTCCACCGCCTGCGCCTGGTACGGGCGCATCTCCCAGGGCTTCGGCTCCTCGCCCTCGGCGCGCGGCGGCGTCGTCGGGCTGAGCGCGATGGCGTGCTTCTCGCCGTCGACGTACCCCGCGAGGTCCTCGGCGGGCCAGCCGAGCTTCACGAGCACCTGCTTGAGGTGGCCGCGCTCGGACGGGTGCACGACGACGGTCGTGTCGTCGATCCGGTCGCCCACCAGCCCGGCGGTGCGCTTGGACTTGAGCACCTCGGCGAGGACGGCGCGGTCCGTCGCCTCGAGCACGAGCCCGTGCGTCGGGTGCTGCGCGAGCGTGAGCCGCCCGTACCGCGACATGGTCTCCGCGACGTCGATGAGCAGCGCGTGCGGCACCGGGTAGCGCGAGTACTCGATGAGCGTGTTGACGACCTGCTCGGCGTCGTGCCCGGCCGCGCGCGCGTTCCACAGGCCGAGCGGCGTGAGCCGGTACGTGTGGACGTGCTCGGGGGCGCGCTCGAGCTCGGCGAACGGCGCGATGGCCCGCCGCGCGTCGTCGGCACGGGGGTGGTCGACCTCGAGCAGGAGCGACTTGTCGCTCTGGACGATGAGAGGTCCGTCGGTCATGCGTTCTCCTTGCCGTGGGTGGCCGAGGGTCGTGCGGTCCGGGCGGTCGCCGGGCGGGCCGGTGGTGGTCCGGGGTCGGTCGGGTGCCGGTCCGGGGGTAGTGCCGGGCCGGGCCGGGGTCAGTCCGGGGTCACGGACGCGATGCGGTGGACCGCGACCGTGAGCTCGGCGTCGCGTGCCGGGTCCTGCGCGCGCAGCCGTCCGGCGTCGAGCGTGAGGGGCCGCACGCGGCGGCGGTCCGGCGCGCCCGTCGACCCGACGACCTCGAGCCACACCATGGCGCCGTCCGCGATCGCCTCGCGCAGCAGCCCCAACGCCGCCACCGGGTCGCTTGTTCCCTCGGGGCCGTCGTCCCCGCGTCCCGCCCTGCCCGACGGCGTCCCCCCGCCCCGGCGCGACCCGTCGCCGTCCGCGCGTACCCCTCCGGTCGCGCGGGACCGGGCCTGCTCCGCCGAGCGCGCGTCGGCGGCGCGCAGCCGGGCGACGAGGTCGGCGAACCGCTGCTCGCCACGCCCGGCCCCGTCCCGCGCCTCGTCGACGCGGGCCCCGGAGCCCGGTACGACGCCGGTCCGGGCGCGGCTCCCGCGCCGGCCCACGACCGCCCCGGCCCGTCCCCGCCGGGCCGGGCCCGCGGCGTCGGGCAGGTCGCGACGGCCCGCACGGTCCGCGACGAGCACGCGCCCGTCCGGGCCCTCCACGACCGACGGCACGCCGCGCGCCCGCAGCGCGTCCTGCAGCTCCCCGGCCGGTGCGCCGGACGCGAGCACGGTCGGCGCGAGGAGCACCAGACCGAGGCCGCGCAGCGCAGGGTCCTCCGCGATGCCCGCGAGGAGCACCGGGTCCTCGGCGCGCACGTACGACGACGCCGTCCCGACCCGCACGCGCCCGTGACGTCGCGCGGTGTCGCGCACCAGGTACTCCAGCGGCTGCGGCACGGGAGTGCGGGAGTGCGACGCGAGCTCGGCGAGCAGCTCGTCGGCCGTCGCGCCCCGGTCGAGCGCGCGCAGCACCGACTCCGGCGTGAACCGGACCGTGGTCGCGGCGCCGCGCGACTCGACGTCGGCCGCGACCTCCACGAGGCGCTCGAGCGTGCGCGACGGCCGGCCCGGCACGATGCCGGTGAGGTCGCCCTGGAGCAGGAGGTCGTCCACCTCGGGCGGGAGCACGGCCTCGAACGCGGCGCCCAGGTCCACGGGCTCCGACGGCGCGGGGTCGTCGCCCGCGACGAGCGCGCGGCCCGGGGGAGCGAGCGCGCCCGCGCCCGTCACGCCGAGCAGCGCGGCCTCGCGCAGCAGCCCCGCGACGGCCTGCTCCGGCGGCACCGCGCGCGGCGTGCGCCAGCGCAGGACCGCGACGACGTCCGCCGGGCCGAGCGGCCGGTCGGGCGCGAGGGCGAGCACGTCGAGGACCGAGCGACGCAGCCGTGGGACCCAGGGCCGCCACAGCTCGGGGTCGAGCGCGGCGCGCAGGGCGCCCCTCTCGTCACGGCTCCCGACGAGCCACGGCGTGCGGCGCGACCGCCACCACCCGCGCGCGAGCGCGGCCCACCGGTCGCCCAGGTCGTCGTCGAGCCAGTCCTCGGCCGTCGGCGTCGGGGCGAACGTGGGCGGGTCGTCGCCGTCGTCGGCCACGAGGCCCGCCGCCGCCGCGACCTCGACGACCGCGGCCGCCGTCGCGTCGTCGACCTCGAGGGCGAGGGCCGCGCGGCGCAGGTCGCGCACCCCGAGGCCCCCCGCGCGCAGGACGCCGGGCGGGTGCTCGGTCCAGTGCGTCACGAGGCGCGCGACGAGGCGCACCGCCTCCAGCCCGGCGCTCGCGGACTCCGCCTCGACCGTCGCCGCGGGGAGCTCGCGCGCGTCGGGCACGGGCGGCGCCGTGCGCACGTCGCGGTGGGTGCGCCCGCCGCGCAGCGCGAGCCCGACCTCGCGCGGCAGGACGACGTGCCGCTCGTCGGTCGCACGGAGGTACCCCCGCTCGACCAGCCAGGCCGTCGCCCGGCGCGCCGACGCGTCGGAGCGCGGGGCGACGCCCACGGGCGGCCCCCACGCCAGCGCGTCGAGGATCGCGCGCGCGCCCGGGGGTGCGTCGTCGGGCAGGACCGCGGACGGTGCCGGGGTGTCGCCGGAGACCGGGCCCAGGCCCGCGGGGTGCGGGCCGAGCACCTCCGCCGTCCCGGGCGCCGGGCGGAACCCGGCCGAGCGCGTGCCGGGCGACCACACGAGCGCGAGCTCGTCGAGGCGCGCGAGCGCCGCGGTGACCGACGCGCGGTCCACCCCCGTCGCGCGCGCGACCGCGGCCGCCGTCGCGGGCGTGCCCACCGAGTCGAGCACGAGCACCGACTCGAGCACGTGCAGCGTCAGCTCGTCGAGACCGGCGAGCGCGCGCTCGAGGCTCGTGCGGTTCATCGCGCGCGCGGCGAGCGAGAGCAGCGTCGAGGGGGAGGGCGTGGCGAGGTCGGGACGCCCCGCGAGCAGGGCGACCAGCGCGGCGTCGTCGCGCTGGCGCAGCGACTCGCTGTACGTCGGAGCCCGCTCGGGCCGGGAGGTGGCCATCCGTCCGATGTTACGCGGGTTGTGCTGACGGTTCGGTACCTCCTGTCGTTCGTCGGCACCTCGAGGTGCCGACGAGTGCTGCGAGTGCCGAACCGCTGCCGGGGTGCCGACCGGTCAGCGCAGCGGAGGAAGGTGACGGTCAGGGCGCAGCGACGCGACGACGTCCGGCGGCACCCAGCGCAGGACCCGTTCGCCGACGGCGTCGGGCGCGTCCCTCGCGGTGAACCGCAGCACGCGACGTCCGGTCGCCTCGATCGCCTCGTGCCGTCGCTTCTCCGCGACGAGGACGCGGCCCGGGTCCTCACGGGGAGCGAGGCCGTCGCCCGTCGTGCGGTACTTCACCAGCCCGTCGAACTCCAGCAGCAGCCGCCACGGCTCCCATCCGAGGTCCGCGCGGACCCGGCCGACCGAGGTACGGACCGGGACCTGCGTCGACGGGCGGGGGAGGCCGAGCCGGAGGACGAGGTACCGCAACCACGTCTCCCAGGCCGACTCGGCGCCGGCGTCCGCGAGCCGGAGGACGTGCCGGGCGCGAGGTGCCCCGGCAGCCCGGGGCTGTCGCGCGAGGCAGGCCGCGACGTCCTCGCGGGCGAGACCCCGCGCGAGCGCCGCGTCCGCGACGACCAGCCCCTCGAGCGGGCTCAGGGTGCGCAGGCAGTCGGCGACGGTGCGGGCGGGCGTCGTCACCGGCAGACCGCCGACGACGCACCGGTCGACGGCGTCGACGAGTCCGAGGTGCCTCGCGACCGTGGGGTCCGCGCGCCCGGACCGCCGGTAGGGCTGCACCACGTGCACGTCACGGGGCGCCGTCCACAGGCGCAGGCCGTGGACGAGGGCGGCGGTGGTGTGGCTGAGGACGTGGTCCGCGCGGAGGGTGCGATGGAGCGCGGTCGCCCGGTCCAGCACGAGGTCGCGCTCGTCGGCGGGCCCGATCCTCCTGCCGGTGCCGGTCTCGCGGTAGACGCCCCGACGCACCCGCTCCCAGGACCCGGAGGACGCGGCCTGCCGCACGAGCTGGGGCGGGTGCTCCGCCGCGAGCAGCAACGCGGGTCGTCGAGGGCCGCCGGGGGCGAGAGGGTCGTCGTCGTGCACCGGGCGAGCGTGCCCGGTCCGGGAGCGCGCGCGGGTCGTCCGGACCGGTCCTGTGGACGGTCCCCGGTCGACGGCGCCTGTGCGCGACGGTCAGACGCTTCGGCGATGCGGACGCGGTTCGGCACCGCGTGCGGGACCTCGGCAACCCCAGGTGCCGAACAGCGCACGACGTGCCGACTCGCGCGCCCGGAGGGCCGCGACCGGTCAGCCGCGGGCGGTCCGACGGCAGACCTCGTCCCAGGGCGTGGGCTCGATGCCGAAGCGGTCGCGGGCCGCGGTGTCATCGAGGACGTACGGGCGCTCCCACTGGTAGGCGAGGTCGCGCAGCTCGCGCAGCAGCGGCGAGAACAGCCCGGCGACGGCGAGCCCGGGGCCGCGCAGCGAGCGGACCCGGACCGGCGGCTGCCCGACGCTCGCGAGGACGTCGGTCAGCGCCTCGCGCTGGGTGCACGGCGGGTTGCTCGGGGTGTGCCACGTGCGGCCGAGCGCGCCCGGGTCCGCGGCCGCCGCGACGAGCGTGCGCGCGGCGTCCTGCACGTCGGTGAACGAGTGCGACAGGTCGGTGCGGCCGATCATCGTCACGGCCCGGCCGCGCAGCGCAGCAGGGACGACGCGCGACACGTGGCCGTTGGCGCCGACGCCGGGCCCGACGAAGTCGGAGCTGCGCACCTCGACGACCCGCGCACGGCCGGCGCGGTGCGCGGCGAGGGCGTCGGCCCACAGCCGGGCCCGCAGGACGCCCTTGTGGTCGGTCGCGGCGTCCGGCAGGTCCTCGGTCATAGGTCCGTCGACCGGCCCGTAGGGGTAGAGGTTGCCCGTGATCGCGTAGACCGCTCCCGTCCGCTCCGCCGTGGTGAGCAGCGCGGCGGCGAGCGGCGGCCAGACCTTCTCCCACTGCGTGTAGTCGCCGGGGTTGGCGCAGTTGTAGAGCACGGCGGCACCGTCCGCGGCGCGGGTCAGCGCGTCGGCGTCGGACGCGTCGAGCGCGAGGTGCGTGACGCCGGCGAGCCCGGTGCCGCGCCCGCTGCGGGTGACGACGGTGACGTGCGACCCGCGGGCCGCGAGCTCGGCGGCGACGTGGCGGCCGACGGGGCCGGCGCCGACGACGACGTGCCGGTCGTCGGAGGACGAGGTGCTGGACATGAGGACTCCCTTCCGAGAGCAGTGCTCTCGTTCCGAGAGCCAGCCTGGCACGACGGCCATGACAAAGCAAGAGCACCGCTCTCGTTGGTGGGCGGCGCTCTCGTCTGCGACCCTGACGGGATGACGGCACCTCGGACGGCGCGCGCCCTGGCGCGCGAGACCCTCACGCGCGAGATCCTCGACGCCGCCCGCGCGCGGCTCGTGGCCGACGGGCCCGCCGCGCTCTCGCTGCGGGCCGTCGCGCGCGACGTCGGCATGGTGTCGTCCGCCGTCTACCGCTACTTCCCGAGCCGGGACGCGCTGCTCACCGCGCTCCTCGTCGAGTGCTACGACGAGCTCGGGGCCGCCGTCGAGGCCGCGGAGGCCGCCGTCGCGCGGGACGACCTGCCCGGTCGCTGGCTCGCCGCGTGCCGCGCGCTGCGCGCCTGGTGCGTCGCGCGGCCCGGGGAGTTCGGGCTGCTCTACGGCACCCCCGTGCCGGGGTACGCGGCGCCGCAGGACACGGTCGAGCCCGCGACGCGCGTCGTGCGGACCCTGGTCCGGGTCGTCGCCGACTCCTGGGCGGACGGCGAGGGCCCCGCGCCCGCACCGCCGTCGGGCGGGGACGCGGCCGCGCTCGTGGCCCCCGCCGTCGCGTACGTGAGCGCCCGCGGGCTCACGACGCCCGACGTCCCGCCCGAGGCCGTCGTGCGCACGCTCATGGCGTGGACGACCCTGTTCGGCACGGTGTCGTTCGAGCTGTTCGGCCACCTCCACCGCACGGTCGCCGACTACGCCGACTGGTTCGACGCCGTCGCGCTGCGGGTCGGGGCGGACGCCGGGGTGGTCCCGCGGTCGGCCCCGCGCTGACCGGGACGACGGCGGGGACGCGGCCGGTCGTCCGGGCTCGCCCTGGGCTCGCCCGCGGTATGGATGCGGCTTTGCCGCCGCGTGGCCGGTAACCTGGGGGTTCTGGTTCCTACGAGCACGAACGAGGTCCACGTGCCCACCGGCAAGGTCAAGTGGTTCGACACCGAACGCGGGTTCGGCTTCATCGCCAACGACGACGGCGGCGAGGTCTTCCTGCACGCCTCCGCGCTGCCCGCGGACGCCCCCGCGCCCAAGCCGGGCGCTCGCGTCGACTTCGGCGTCGCCGACGGGCGCCGTGGCCCGCAGGCGCTCGCCGTCACGTTCCTCGACCCGGCGCCCTCGGTCGTCAAGGCGAAGCGTCGCTCGGCGGACGAGATGGCGGTCATCGTCGAGGACCTCATCAAGGAGCTCGACGGGATCGGCAACGGCCTGCGCCGCGGCCGCTACCCGGAGAAGGGCAAGGCCACCAAGGTCGCCGCGGTCCTGCGCGCGGTCGCCGACGAGATCGAGGCCTGACGATGTCCGCCGTGGCAGCCGCAGAGGAGCGCGTCCGAGGAGTCTCCGCACGCGCGGCGCGGGACGCCGTGCTCACGGGCGCGGTCGAGCTCGCGCGCGCCGCGGCGCAGGAGGTGGCCGAGAGCCCGGAGGACGTGGGCGAGCACCTCGGCACGGTCGCCGAGGCGGACCGGCTCATCTCCCACCGGTTCGCGTGCACGATGCGCGGCTACCGCGGCTGGCACTGGACCGTGACGCTCGCGCGCGTGCCGCGCGGCCGGACGGCCACGGTGTGCGAGGTCGAGCTCCTGCCCGGTGACGGTGCGCTGCTCGCGCCGTCGTGGCTCCCGTGGTCCGAGCGCCTGCGCCCGGGCGACGTCGGCCCGGGCGACGTGCTGCCCTTCCGCGCCGACGACCCGCGCCTCGAGCCCGGCTACGTGCCCACGGGCGACGAGGAGCAGGACGCCGTCGCGATCGAGGAGCTCGCGCTCGCGCGTGCCCGCGTGCTGTCGCCGCAGGGCCGCGACGAGGCCGCGGAGCGCTGGTACCGCGGGTCGCGCGGCCCGACGACGCGCGGCGCCGTCGCCGCCGCGGCCGACTGCGGGTCGTGCGGCTTCCTCGTGCCGCTCCAGGGCAGCCTCGGCCAGGTCTTCGGCGTGTGCGCGAACGAGTGGTCGCCCGACGACGGCAAGGTCGTGAGCCTCGACCACGGCTGCGGCGCGCACTCGGAGACGGACGTCGAGCCGCAGCGCAGCGAGTGGCCGGACCCGGACCCGCTCGTCGACGAGCTGCACGTCGAGATCGTCACGCTCCTCGAGTCCGCGGTCGCCCGGAAGGAGGCGGCCCGGGACGGGGCCGCGCCGACGGACACTGCCGCGGACGAGACCGCCCCGGACGAGACGGTTCCGGCGGCGCAGGACGAGCCGACGCCGGTGGCCGACGCCCCGACGCCGACCGACACCGCGCCGGAGGCCCCCGCGGCCGTGGCCGTCGAGCCGGACGCCGTGCCGGACGACGCGGAGACCGCGCCGGTCCCCGACGACGCGCCGGACGACGCGGAGACCACCCCTGACCCCGACGCCACGCCGGACGAGCCCGAGACCGCGCCGGACCCCGCCGTCGACGCCGCGCCGGACGAGCCGCGGGAGTGACGCAGGACGTCTTCGGGACGGCCGCGCTGCGTCGTGCGGTCCTGGAGGCGTGGCGGTCCTCGCCGACGCGCCTGCGCGAGGACGCGAACACGGAGGAGGACCACGCCCACGGGTCGTACCGGGGGCGGGTCGTCGTCGAGCTCGCGCAGAACGCCGCCGACGCCGCCGTCCGCGCGGGTGTCCCCGGTCGCCTCCGGCTGAGCCTGCACGCGCCGTCCGACCCCGACGGGCGCTGGGTGCTGCGCGCGGCCAACACGGGCGAGCCGCTCGACGCGGCGGGCGTCGCGTCGCTCGTCGCGATGCGGGCCTCGGCTACCGGTCGGGGCGCGGGCGCAGCCGGTGGCCCGCGCACGGTGGGTCGGTTCGGGGTCGGCTTCGCGGCGGTCCGCTCGGTCGCGGACCGCGTGCGCGTCGGCGCGGGAGACCACGCCGTCGAGCTCTCGCTCGACCGCACGCGCGCCGCGCTCGACGACGTCGTGGCGGACCGCCCGGACCTCGCCGCCGAGGTCGCGGGGCGCGGCGACCGGCTCCCGGTACTGCGCCTCCCGTTCCCGGCGCGCGTCGAGGTGCCGGCGGGGTACGACACCGTGGTCGAGGTCGAGCTGCGCGACGACGCGGCGCTCGACGCCGTGCGGGCCGAACTCGCGGACGTCGGCGACCCGCTGCTGCTCGCCCTGCCCGCGCTCACGGAGGTCGTCGTGGCGGGCGACGGCGTCGCGGAGCGCCGGGTCGCGGACGTCGACGAGCGCTGGACGGTGCTGCGGCGCGAGGGGACGCTCGACCCCGCGCTCCTGGCGGACCGTCCCGTCGAGGAGCGCGGCGCGGACCGCTGGTCGGTGACCTGGGCGCTGCCCCACGACGCGGCGGCGCCGACCGTGCTGCACGCCCCCACCCCGACGGACGAGCGGCTCACGTTCCCGGCCCTGCTCCTCGCGACGTTCCCGCTCGACCCCGCGCGCCGGCACGTCCCGCGCGGTGCCGTGACGGATCACGTCGCGCACGAGGCGGGTCGCGCGTTCGCGGCGCTCCTCGGGTCGCTCGCGGCCGACCGCGGCGCCGACGTGCTCGCGCTCGTCCCGACCGGGCTGCCGGGGAGCGCGGTCGACGAGGGGGTCCGCACGGCGGCGACGGCGGCCCTGGCCCGCACGCCGCTCCTCCCGCTCGACCTGCCGCCCGACCAGCCCGGTCTCGCGCTCGACGAGACCTGGGAAGACCCGCCGATCCTCGCGGACCGTGACGAGCACGGTGCGCCGCAGCGGGACGAGCGCCGGCTCCTCGCGCCCGCCGAGGCGCGCGTCCTCGCCGGGGACGTGGGCGACGGGCGTGTGCGTGCCGAGCTCGGGGCGGCGCACCTCGTGGACGTGCCGGGCCCGCTGCGCGCGGTCGCGCGGTCGCTCGGGGCGCAGGTCGTCGACCTGGCCGACGTCGTGGACGACCTCCCGCTCGTCGCCGACCCCGAGCGCTGGCGGGCGCTGTACGACGCGCTCGCGCCGCACGCGGGGGACCGGTCGGTGCTCGAGGCGCTGGGCGCGCTCCCAGTCCCGCTGCTCGGCGGGCAAGTCGTGCGCGGGGCGCGCGGCCTGCTGCTCCTCGACGACGGCATGGACGGCGGGACGCTCGACGCGCGGGACGCCGCCGACCTCGGTCTGCGCGTCGTCGACCCGCGGGCTGCGCACCCGCTGCTCGAGCGGCTGGGCGCGCGCGCGACGGACCTGCGCGCGGTGCTCGCCGACGGCGCGGTGCGCGAGCGCGTGCTGGCCGCCGCCGACGCCGCGGAGGCGGACGACGACCCCGCCCCGGAGGTCGAGCGGCTGCTCGCGCTGGTCGCCGCCGCGCTGCGCGACGTGCGGGACCCCGGCGACGCGCTGCCGTTCTGGTGGGGCGAGCTCCCGGTCCCGACGACGGACGGCGGCTGGTCGCCCGCGCGCGGCTGCGCCCTGCCGGGCACCTGGGCGGCGGACGCGCTCGACGGGCTCGACGTCGTCGACCCGGGGGTCGTCGCCCGCTGGGGCGAGCCGACGCTGCGCGCGGTGGGCGCGGCGGCGGGACCGACCGTGCTGCGGGTGCGCGACGTGCTCACACCCGCGCCGGACGACGACGAGCCCGACCTGGACCCGCACGCGCCGGAGGGCTGGCTCTCCGACTGGACCGGGTACCTCGAGCACCTCACGACGACGCTCGGCCCCGAGGCGTACGTGGGGGACGTGCTCGCCGTCGCGGACCTGGACGCGGTGGCCGACGACGCGTGGCCCGACGTGCTCGCCCGGCTCGCGGGCGACCCCGCGGCGCGGGAGGCGCTGCTCACGCCCGTGCGCGCGGAGGGCGGGCGTGCGACGGCGGCGCGCTCGTACACGGCGTGGTGGCTGCGCGAGGAGCTCGGCGGGCCGTTCGCGCTCGACGGCGGCCCCACCGCCGCGTTCCTGCGTCCGGCACCGCCGGAGGTGGCGGGGCTCGACGACGCGGCGCTCGCCGCCGTCGGGGGCGTGCACGACCTCGCCGAGCTCGACCCGGAGGAGTGGGCCGACCTGCTGGACGGGCTGCCGCCCGTCGGGTCACCGGTCGACGCCGCGGCCGCGCTGGCGCTGTGGCGCGCCCTGGAGACGCTGGCGGAGAGCGGCGTGCGGCTCGACCCGGCCCCCGCGCGGGTGCCCGCGCTGCACGGCGGGACGGTCGTCGTCGCGGCGGCCGACGACGTCGCGGTGGCCCCGGACCCGATGTGGGCGCCGCTGCGTCCGCTCGTGCCCGCGGGACGGGACCTGGTCGAGGAGATCGCGGACCTGCTCGACGTCGCGACGGTCGCGGGCCCCGCACCGGCGCCGGACGACGCCGGGCACCGCGAGGACGTCCCGGGCGAGGCGGGGACCGTCGTCGGCGAGCGCCTGCCGCGCACCTGGGAACGGCACGACGACCTCCGTGTCGGCGGGGTCGCGGTCCCGTGGTGGGTCGAGGGTCGTGGGGGAGCGGACGTCGTCGTGCACGCGACCGGTCCGGCGGGGCTCGCGGCGGCGCTCGCCGTCGTCGCGGGGCGCTACCGCGCGCGGCACGTGCTCGAGGAGGTGCTCCGCGACCCGCGCGGGGCGCAGGGCGCTGTGGCGCGGACGGCCTGGGACGACCGTCAGTCGTCGGCGGACGCGCGGTAGCGGGTCCGGTTCCGCCGCTCCCAGCCGAGCCCGAGGGCGCCGAGCGCGAGCCCGACGGCGCACGTCGCGACCGCGCGGGGCGCGAGCGTCCCGGTGGCGAGCAGGACGGCGCACACGACGAGCGCGACCGTCCAGAGCGCCATGCCGGCGAGGATGACGACGCGCAGGTCGACCCGCCAGGGCGCCGGGTCGGGGCGCCGGCGTTCGGGGTGGAGGAGGAGGGTCACGACCGAGGGCACCCGAGCATCGTAGCGACGCGCCGGTTTTTTCACCCCCACGGCGCGTCACAGGCGTGACCTGCGTCTCTTCCCCTCTCGTGTGAGCACACGTCCGGAGCACCCGCAACCGCGCGCTACGATGCAAGCGGCCCACCGCGCTCTCCCGCTCGTGGTCGCCCGTCCAGCTCGAACCGCCCCGGAATCCGGGCGGGCACTCCTCCGTGACTTCTCCGCACGCTGCGTCGCGTGCGGGGGAACGCCGAACCTGGACAGCTGTCCAGTGAATTCCTCCGAGGCCTGCGAGTCCGGTGCGCCAACCGCAGGATCCTGCGGCTCAGGACCTTCCGGACAGCCGTCGTCCGGAACGCCTTCTCACCCGGGTGAAAGCCCTCGTCAACCCTCGTTATCGCACATTCTCGAACCTAGGATGAGTCGCCATGCAGGGTGTGGAGCCGACCGGAGGTGGACGCATGTCCCACAGCGTCACCGACGACACGAGACGAGGTCTGCGCACCCTTCTCACCGCGTCGCCCGCGGCGCGCATCCGCGCCGCCCGGGCCGCGTTCGCCGCGCAGGGCTGGGAGGTCGCCTACCGCCGCCGGCTGCTGCTGACCGACCTCGCCGTGATCGCCGTGGCCGTGCTCGTCGCCTACTTCCTGCGCTGGGAGCAGCTCGCCGACGAACCCGTCCGCGAGGCCCGCGTGCCCTACGTCGTGCTGAGCCTCCTCGTCGGAGCGGCGTGGGCGGTGTCCCTCGTCGCCAGCCGCACCCGAGACCCGCGCGTCATGGGGAGCGGGCCGACGGAGTATCACCGGGTCTTCGACGCGTCGTGGCGGCTCTTCGCCGTGCTCGCCGTGCTCGCGTTCCTGCTGCGCTTCCCCGAGGCTCGCGGCTACCTCGCGTTCGCCTTCCCGATCGGCCTCGCCGGGCTCTTCCTCGCGCGGTACTCCTGGCGCCAGTGGCTCCATCGGCAGCGCGCCGCCGGCGGCATGCGGTCCGCGGTGCTCGCGATCGGGCACCGCGACCAGGCCGAGCGCCTCATCCGGGACCTCAACTCCCGCGACGAGTCGGGCTACCGCGTCGTCGGCGTGTGCGTCCCGTCGGGCGGGTTCGGGGCGGGCGAGGAGATCCACGGCGTCCCGGTGCTCGGCGAGCTCCGGCACGCGGGCGAGGTCGCGACCCGGGTGGGCGCTGACGTCGTCGCGGTCTCCGGCTCGGACGCCATCACGGCCGAGGTCGTGCGCCGCCTGGGCTGGGAGCTCGAGCCGTACGGCGTCGACCTCATGCTCACGGCGGAGCTCGCGGACGTCGCCGGCCCCCGTATCACCATCACGCCCGCCGAGAGCGTCTCGCTCCTGCACGTGGACGCGCCCCGCTTCACGGGGCCCAAGTTCGCCGTGAAGTCGGTCGTGGACTGGACGGGCGCGGCCCTCATCACGCTCGTCGCGCTGCCCGTGCTCGTCGCGGTCGCGCTCGCCGTCCTGCTCACGAGCCGCGGTCCCGTCCTCTACCGCCAGGAGCGCGTCGGACGCAACGGGCGCACGTTCTCGATGTACAAGTTCCGCTCGATGCGCGTGGGCGCCGACCGCGAGGTCGAGCAGCTCGAGGAGCAGAACGACGCCTCCGGCCTGCTGTTCAAGATGCGCGACGACCCGCGCGTGACGCCCGTCGGCCGGGTGCTGCGCCGCTACTCGCTCGACGAGCTGCCGCAGCTCCTCAACGTCCTGCGCGGCGACATGAGCCTCGTCGGCCCGAGGCCCCCGCTCCCGCGCGAGGTGCAGAAGTACGAGACGAAGGTCCGCCGTCGGCTCCTGGTCAAGCCCGGCCTCACGGGCCTGTGGCAGGTCGGCGGCCGGTCGGACCTGTCGTGGGAGGAGAGCGTCCGCCTCGACGTGTACTACGTGGAGAACTGGACGATGTTCGGCGACTTCCTCATCCTCGCGCGCACGGCGCGCGCGGTGTTCTCCGGCTCCGGGGCCTACTGAGGCCCGCCGGGACGTCGGGGCGGGCAGGAGGAGGTGCGTCGTGCGGGTCTCGGTCTCGGGAGGTGGTCGCCGCGGCGTCCTGCACGCGGCCTGCCTCGCCGCCGCCGGGCACGAGGTCGTGCTCCTCGACCCGGACCCGCGCGCGCTCGCTGCGCTTGCTGCGCTCCGCGCGGGGCCGAGGACCGCTGAGCCGCGGCTGCCCCGGCTCCTCGCGCTCGGCCTCGTGAGCGGGCGCCTGCGCCCGACGACCGACCGCACGGCCGTCGCCGGTGCGCGCGTGCACCTGCTCTGCGTCGGCGCCGGGGCCACGCCCGACGCCGGCGGTGCGGCGCGCGTCGCGGCGCTGCGGGACGCGCTCGACGGCCTCGCCCCGCACCTCGGCCCCGGCGACCTCGTCGTCGGGCGGGCCCGCGTCCCGGCGGGCACCGCCGCGCTGCTCGCCGCGTGCATCGCCGCGGACGGCGTCCCTGCCACGGTCGCCTGGGTGCCCGACGAGCACCGGCCGGGCCACGCCGTCGTCGACCTCCTGCACCCCGCCCGGGTCGTGCACGGCGTCCCCGCGGGCCCCGCCGGGGAGCGGGCGAACGCGATCCTCGACGTGCTCCACGCGGTCCAGCTCGCCTCGGGCGCGCCCCGCAGCGTCACCGACCTCGCGACGGCCGAGTCCCTCGGGCACGGTCACGGGGCGCCCCGCGCGCACGACGTCGCCGCGACGCCCGGGCGGACCGACGTGGCGTCGAGCACACCCCGGACGGCGCTCGACGCCGTCGGCGCGGCCTGACGTGCACGGACGACCCCGGCGGGCGATGCCCGACCGTGTCCGGCGCGTTACCGCGCGGTCACACGGTTCTGGCAGCATTCTCCCCATGTCCACCCCCACCTCCGTCCGTGAGGACGAGCACGCCCCCGTGCCTGCGCGCGGCGCGATCGACCGCTTCTTCAAGATCACCGAGCGCGGCTCGACGATCGGCACCGAGATCCGCGGCGGTCTCGTGACGTTCTTCGCGATGGCCTACATCATCGTGCTGAACCCGCTGATCATCGGGACCGTCCAGGACGGCACGGGCCAGTTCCTCGGCGGGGGCGCCGAGCCGGACTTCGGCAAGATCGCTGCGGCCACCGCGCTCGTCGCGGGCGTCATGACGCTCGCCATGGGCGTCTTCGCGAACTTCCCGCTCGGGCTCGCGGCCGGGCTCGGCCTCAACGCCGTGGTCGCGTACTCGATCGCGTCGCTGCCCGGGGTCACGTGGGCGGACGCGATGGGCCTCGTCGTCATCGAGGGCCTCATCATCCTCGTGCTCGTGCTCACCGGGTTCCGCGAGGCCGTCTTCCGGGCCGTGCCGCTCGAGCTGAAGACCGCCATCAGCGTCGGCATCGGTCTGTTCATCGCGCTCATCGGCCTCGTCAACGCGGGCTTCGTCACCGCGGGCAGCGGCACGCTCCTCGCGCTCGGCAACCTCGGCACGTGGCCGATCCTCGTGTTCGTCGTGGGCCTCGTGCTGACGATCGTGCTGTGGGTGCGCAAGGTCAAGGGCGCGCTGCTCGTGGCGATCCTCACGGCGACCGTGCTCGCCGTCGTGCTGGAGAACACGCTCCACATCGGGGCGAAGGCCCCCGACGGCTCGAACCCGGACGGCTTCAACCTCAACGCGCCCACGTTCGACGGCGTCGTGCAGGTCCCGGACTTCGGCCTCCTCGGCCAGTTCTCGCTCCTGGGCTCGTTCCAGAACATCGCGACCGTCACCGTGATCCTGCTGGTGTTCTCGCTCCTGCTCGCGGACTTCTTCGACTCGATGGGCACGATGGTCGCCGTCGGCGCCGAGGCGCGCCTCAACGACGCCGAGGGCGTCCCGCCGCGCTCGCGCGCCATCCTCGTCGTCGACTCGATCGCCGCCGCGGCCGGTGGTGCCGGGTCCGTGTCGTCGAACACGAGCTTCGTCGAGTCGACGACGGGTGCCGGCGAGGGTGCCCGCACGGGCCTCGCGTCGGTCGTCACGGGGATCGCGTTCCTGCTCGCGACCTTCCTGTCGCCGCTCGTCGCGCTCGTGCCGTACGAGGCCGCGGCGCCCGCGCTCGTCTTCGTCGGGTTCCTCATGATGACGCAGATCGCCGGCATCTCCTGGAAGAACGTCGAGATCGGCATCCCCGCGTTCCTCACGATCATCGTCATGCCGTTCACGTACTCGATCGCGGACGGCATCGGGGCGGGCTTCCTCGCCTTCGTGCTCATCAAGCTCGCGCTCGGCAAGGTCCGGGCGATCCACCCGCTGATGTGGGTCGCGGCGGCGATGTTCGTCGTGTACTTCCTCCTCGGCCCCATCCGGGACGCCCTGGGCCTCTAGGCTCGGCCCATGACGAGCGCGGCGGACGAGCGGTCGGGGGAGGCGTCGGTGGACGACGCCCTCCCCGGCGCTCGTCCGTCCGCGTTCTACCGGCTGGAGAACACCGTCCAGCGGTACGACTGGGGCTCGACGTCGGCGATCCAGGACCTCCTGGGGGTGGTACCGGACGGTCGTCCGGCGGCCGAGCTGTGGATGGGGGCGCACCCGCTCGCGCCGTCGCGCGTCGTGCCCGACGGCGGCGCCCGCCCGGGCGGGACGTCGCACCCGGGCGCGGAGACGGCGTCGGGCACGACGCTCGCGGACCTGGTGCGCGCGGACCCGGTGGGGGTGCTGGGCCAGCGCGTCCTCGACCAGTACGGACCCCGGCTGCCGTACCTCCTCAAGGTGCTCGCCGCCGACCGCGCGCTCTCGCTGCAGGTCCACCCGCGCCCGCACCTCGCGCGCGCCGGGTTCAACCGCGAGAACCGGGAGGGCGTCGCGCGCGACTCGCCGCTGCGCAGCTTCCACGACGACCAGCACAAGCCCGAGATGGTCGTGGCGGTCTCCCGCTTCGAGGGCCTCTCCGGGTTCCGCCGGCCCGCGCGCATCCTCGAGCTGCTCGACGGGCTCGACGGCGCGCTCGCCGGACGGATGCGCGACACCCTGCGCGCCCGCCCCACGGAGGCGGGCGTCCGCGACGCGTTCACCCTCGCGCTCCACGCCCGCGCAGAGCCCGACGTCGCGGCCGACCTCGCGCTGACCGTCGCGTCCGTCCGTGCCCGGGCCGAGCGCGAGCCGGCGGTGCCCGCGCCGGGGGGCCGGCGCACGTCGCGCCGCGCCGACGCGACCGTCCTCGCGCTCGCGGAGCAGCACCCGGGCGACCCGGGCGCCGTCGTGTCCCTCATGCTCAACCGCGTCACCCTGGAGCCCGGGGAGTCGATGTTCGTCCCCTCGGGGCACGTGCACGCGTACCTGTCCGGGTGCGCCGTCGAGATCATGGCGAGCTCCGACAACGTGCTGCGGGCCGGGCTGACGAGCAAGCTCGTGGACGTCGACGCCCTGCTCGAGTGCGCCACGTGCACGCCCGGTCCGGCCGCGCGACCGCGGCTGGTCGACGACGGCACCGGCCTCGTCGCCTACCGCCCGCCCGTCGCGGAGTTCGCGCTCCGGGCCGGCCGGGTCGCGGGCGTGGTGCCGCTGCCCGCCGCCGGTCCGCGCGTCGTGCTGTGCCTCGACGGCGCGGTGACGCTCGCGGCCGACCGCGCGGACGCCGGGGCCGGGACGCGGCTCGTCCGGGGGGAGTCCGTGTTCGTCCCGCACGGCACGGGGGCCGTCGTCGCGCGCGGCGAGGGTGACGTCGTCGTCGCGTACGTGCCCTGACCGGCGCCCGGGACGGAGTTCCGGCGGTATCGGCACAGGGGTACCATGTGCGCGGCCGGAGTGCGATGTGAGCGCCGGCTGAGAACGGACGAGACGGTGGCATGGACGCACGGGGGGGCTCTCGCCTCGATGACGCACGCAGAGCCCTCTGGCACCTCCGCCGGGGTGGTTTGTCCCAGTTCCGTACGTATCTCCGCCGTCGTGGCCTGCCGCGGCTCGGCGGCTCCTCGGGCGCGATCCGCTCCGACCACGGGGTGACCTTCGAGCCCTGGACGGTCTCGCAGCGCGCGACCGCCCGCCCGACCCTGCGGGTCGGGGTGATCCTCGACGACTTCTCCCGGCTCGCCTTCGGGTTCGAGTGGGACCAGGTCGCCCTCACCCCGACGTCGTGGCGCGACGAGCTCGACCGCGACCGCGACGGCCGCCCCGGGCTGGACCTGCTGTTCGTCGAGTCCGCGTGGAACGGGAACGGGGGCGCCTGGCAGTACCACCTCACGGGGACCTCGGCCCCCCGCCCCGCGTTCGTCGAGCTCGTCGCCGCGTGCCGCGAGCTCGGCGTGCCCACGGTCTTCTGGAACAAGGAGGACCCCGCGCACTTCGAGGACTTCCTCGACGCGGCGGCGCTGTTCGACCACGTGTACACGACCGACGTCGGGCGGGTCGACGCGTACCGCGAGCGGCTGGGCCACGACCGCGTGGGCGTCCTCGCGTTCGGGGCGCAGCCCGCCATCCACAACCCGGTGCGAGCGCACGGAGACGGGCCGTCCGGCGACGTCGCGTTCGGCGGCATGTACTTCGCGCACAAGTACCCGGAGCGTCGGGCGCAGATGGACCTGCTGCTGGGCGCAGCCGTCGACGTCTCGCCGCGCATGAAGAACGGTCTCGAGATCTTCTCCCGGTTCCAGGGCGGGGACGAGCGGTACCAGTTCCCGCAGCCGTTCGGGTCGCGCGTCGTCGGGTCGCTCGACTACGACCGGATGCTCACCGCGTACCGCGAGTACAAGGTGTTCCTCAACGTGAACTCGGTCGTCGACTCGCCGAGCATGTGCGCGCGCCGCGTCTTCGAGATCACGGCGTGCGGGACGCCCGTGGTGACGACGCCGAGCGCGGCGGTGGGCGAGTTCTTCCCGCCCGACGAGGTGTTCGTCGTGGGGGAGCGGGCCGAGGCCGCGCACACGATCCGTGCGCTCGTGCGCTCGCCCGAGCTGCGCGACCGCGCGACGCACCGTGGCCAGCGCCGCATCTGGCGCGAGCACACCTACGGCGCGCGGGTCCAGCGCGTGCTGCACGACGTCGGGCTGGCCGACTCGGGGACGGTCGCCCGCCCGAGCGTGTCTGCGCTGGTCTCGACCAACCGCCCGGGCCAGCTCGACCACGTGCTGCGGACCGTCGGCGCGCAGCGCGACGTGGACGTGCAGCTCGCGCTCCTCACGCACGGGTTCGCCGTGGACGAGGCGGACGTGCGGCTGCGCGCCAAGGAGGCCGGGGTCGAGGACCTCGTCCTCCTCACGGCAGGTGAGGACGTGCCGCTGGGGGAGTGCCTCAACCGCCTCGTCGCGGCGTCGGACGGTGACGTCGTCGCGAAGATGGACGACGACGACCTGTACGGCGAGCACTACCTGTCCGACCAGCTCGACGCCCTGGCTTACTCCGACGCCGACGTGGTGGGCAAGCAGGCGCACTACCTGTACGTGGCGTCGCTCGACGCGACGCTGCTGCGCTTCGCCGAGCGGGAGCACCGGTACACGGACTTCGTCATGGGCCCGACGATCGTCGCGACCCGCGGTCTCGCCGAGCGGGTGCCCTTCGAGTCCGTCGCCCGGGGCGAGGACACCGGGTTCCTCCGGTCGGCGGTCGACGCCGGGGCGCGGGTCTTCTCCGCGGACCGGTACAACTTCGTCCAGGTGCGCTCGGGCGCGGCACACACGTGGGACGTGTCCGACGCCGAGCTGCTCGCGAGCGGTGAGGTTCAGTTCTACGGGCGTGCCGACCGGCACGCCTTGATCTAAGGGGAAACATGAGCAGCACCAGCGTGTGCGTCGTCGGGCTCGGCTACATCGGCCTCCCGACCGCAGCGATCCTCGCGTCGAACGGCGTGGAGGTCATCGGGGTCGACATCAACGAGCGCACCGTCGAGGCGGTGAACCGTGGCGACGTGCCCTTCGTGGAGCCCGACCTCGCGACCTACGTCGCCGGGGCCGTCACCCAGGGCACGCTGCGTGCGACGACGAAGCCCGAGCCGGCCGACGCCTTCATCGTCGCCGTGCCGACCCCGTTCACCGACGGGCACAAGCCGGACCTCTCCTACATCCAGGCCGCGGCCGAGGCGATCGCGCCGCACCTGTCCGCCGAGGCCCTCGTGATCCTCGAGTCGACGTCCCCGCCCCAGGCGACGCAGCAGATGGCGGAGTGGATCCTCGCGGCGCGCCCCGACCTGTCGCTCGACGGTTCCGAGGGACGCGCGCGCATCCACGTGGCGCACTGCCCCGAGCGTGTGCTCCCGGGCCGGGTCATGATCGAGCTCGTCACGAACGACCGCATCGTCGGTGGTCTGACGGCAGACGCCGCCGAGCGGGCCAAGGAGCTCTACCAGGTGTTCTGCCAGGGCGAGATCCTGCTCACCGACGCGGTCACCGCCGAGATGGCGAAGCTCGTGGAGAACTCGTACCGCGACGTCAACATAGCTTTTGCGAACGAGATTGCGTTGATCTCCGACAATCTGGGAATCAACGCCTGGGAACTCATCAGCCTTGCGAACCACCATCCGCGCGTGGACATACTTTCGCCAAGTTCTGGCGTAGGAGGACACTGCATTGCGGTGGACCCGTGGTTTGTGGTTGCAGCAGCACCCGAGCACTCGCCACTCATTTCTACTGCGCGCAGAATAAATGACGAGCGCCCGGAGGTCGTTGCTCGGAACATCGCGGCTGCGGCACTCTCGCAAAACGCGCGTTCCTTGACCGCGCTTGGCCTGACCTTCAAGCCCGACGTAGATGATCTGCGAAATTCACCAGCGATCCAGGTGATTGATCGGGTAGCCGCTCAACGTCCTGAGCTTACGATTAACATTTACGACCCGCACATCACTAGAGTTCCCGACACGCTGGCGGCGCGACGAAACGTTCTCTTTCATAACGTAGCACCTAAGGCCGAAGACTGTCTAATGGTGGTGCTGGTCGAGCACACGAGACTGCAGAGCCTAATCGAGGCGCACGAACGTACAGGGAGTCTCGTGCTGCGCGCCTCGAATGGATTCTCGCTGGGAGGAGAGGCGCGTGGGTAGGTCAGTTCACGGGAGACTCCTTTCGGGCGCACGTAGCCGGGCAAAGCTCGCTTGGGGGGAGACATTCGCTTTGAACGTGAACCCGGACCGGCCGGAACGACCACAGCTTCGAATACTGGCGCGCGCAACAAAGGACGACGACTCGGTGGCGGCGTTCTTTGTCGGATGCCATCCCCAACCCCTCGGCGGCAAACTGCTGACGCGCTCGACGTCCAACGGCCTGCCCTACGTATATCTACGCGAGATCGGGGAACGTTGGCTCGCTACACCAACGCTCCAAGCGAACGTTGATGGCGCATCGCCTACGGTGCGTCTCGTCATGTGGAATAGAATCAGCAAACCCAGCGACGCGTTGAGCGAAGCGTTTGTCGTACTCAACTCCGGAGTCTACGGCGAAGATGCAATTATCGAGCGAATCCTCTGAAGGGAAACTGATGGACGTCAGCATCATCATTGGATTCCGCGATTGGGGTCTGGACCGCCTCGCCATGTGCATAAGGTCGATGTACGCGGCCATCGGAGAGCATTCAGGCGAAGTAGTTGTTTCTGACTACGGCTCAAATGACGCCCGCTCAGTTGAAGAACTGTGTACACGTGAGGGTGCGGTGTACGTATATACCGAGTCGGCCGTGTGGGCTAGGTCACGGGCACTCAACGCCGGCATCGCGGTTTCCAAAGGCGCGTTGCTCATATTCACGGACGCAGACATGGTTGTCTCGCCCACTACGGTCACCGAAGTCATCGGTGCCGTCCGGAGACGGCCGAACGCGGTGTCCCTTCTTCAGTGTCGAGATCTCCCCGCGGGGATCGCTGTGGCGGACGTTGTCAACGCACGTTACACGTGGCGCACCCTGGACGAGCGATCCCGGCTACGACCTCGGTGGGGAATGGGTGGGTTCGTCGCTGCAACGCGTGAGGCGTTCGAGATCGTCCGAGGGTTGGACGAGCGGATGCAGACCTATGGCGGAGAAGACATAGATCTCATCAACAGAATGCGGCGAGCGGGGATGCCAGTCAACTGGATCGAGGCACCGGAGGCGCGGCTATTTCACGTGTGGCACCCGTCGTCTAAGACGGCCGCCGTCGACGCGGGCGCAGAGGCGGATGTCAACGCGAACCGCAAGATTGTCTACGAGGACACCTCGGTTGTTCGAAACGTGGGCGCGTGGCACGGGCCCAGCCCATTGAGCGCACCTAGTGTCAGTTTCGTGATTGCAACCCACGGGCGGCCGGAAATGCTCCGTGACGCTGTCGCTTCTGCCCTCTACCAAACGACCGCCGACATCGAAGTTATTGTCGTATCGGACGGCCCTAGCAGCGCGAACCGTGAAGTTGTCGAAGGGCTGAGTGCCCTGATCGAGGCAAGAGCAGGGACCAGTCTGCGCTACTTTGAGGCGCCCGCGGACAGCCGGGTAGCGGCTGTCCGTAACATTGGAACCGAGCTGGCGGCCGGGCGCTACATCGCGGTGCTCGATGATGACGACATTGTCCCACCGTGGAGAATTTCGGTCCAACTGGAATCCCTACGCGAGGGCGATTTGGGCTCCTTCGGATCGTTCATGAACTTTGAATGCGGGTCGCGCTCACTGGCGACAATCCACTCAAAGCACTTCACTGCTGCCACCGCTCACGATTCTGGCGGCGCACCGGGGCACGGTACTTGGACCGTTCGGACTGACGTGCTGAAGTCAATCCGGTACGACGAGCGCCTGAGGGCTGGTGTCGACAACGATGTTGCTCTCCGGATGCTCCGCAGCGGTGTGAAGCTCCGACACGCTGCAGATCTAGTGCTCCTCCGTCGACTTCATCCGGACCAGATCAGTTCGATTTCGACGGACAGCCAGCGGCAGACGGCCTTGGGTGCAAAAGCATTCTTTGATTTCTCCATAAGTGACTGGGCGTCAAGAAAGCTCGCCGAAGAGAAGAGCAATAGCTACCCCCAACCACGCACGGAACGAAGGTATCCTAGAGATGTCCTCGCGTTCCTGCCGGACTTTGGCTTTGAGCGGGTGGTCGTTGTTCCTCAAGGTTCGGCAGATGTCCGAGCGGCTGGAACATTACAATTCCGAGGCCACAACTACGCCATACTTCGGGATGTCGGTTGGGACACGTTGCTGCGACTAAGGGTGTCGGGAACATCGCATTGGCTCTTGCCAGTCCCAGCGGGGGCGAGCGATGAGTCGGTCATGTTCGAGGTTTCGTATCATCTAAAGGGCGAGCCTTCGGTGCTGGCGATCGAAGACGAACGGAGCACCGCAGCTGGTAAGGCAGACCCCGCTCGCTTCGATTTTGGCGGGCGACGTAAGAACCTAGTTTTATCTGAACCGGCACGTAGCACGCCCATTGCAAACAGCGTTCGACGGGGCGGTCGCATCATACTTCGCGATGGATTTGGTGATAGCGTTCGGCTGCTGACCGGACAATCTGGAGGGCACTGATGGAATTTAAGTTCTCTAGTGAGTACGTGGGCACGCACGGAATTAAAGCCTACCCTGGGGATTACGACGGTACTCCACATCTGGAGGGTCTATGGTTCGAGCGTAAACCGCAGTCGCTTAATCCTGACAGGCTTGCAGCCGCAGCAATACTGGCGTTCGGCAGGTACTGTAGTGGTCCTGTGAAGTTCCCGAACAAGATCTCACCCGCAATGGCGGGGGCTCTCGTAGATTACCTTAGCCCGATCCGCGCCTACCCCGAACCCATCGAATACTATCCGAAGGCAATTCCCGAAGGATCAAACAGGGTGCGCGTGCGGTGGACTGCGTCTGAATCGCTGGATGAACTCGAGCGTCGTCCAACACTACAACTCGTCCCGTCCTCGGAATTTTCCGGTGCGGTCGGAACGCGAAACTCTCTAATTGTGGCTAGCAACGCACGTCTTATGTCGGCGCTGAGTACTGGAAGAGAGGACGTGCTCACACTTCTGGCCGCAGGAGTTGTTTTCGCACAAGATCTTTCGGCCGATACACTAGTTCTCGACGCGGAGGATTCGACTCGGATCGTGCGTGCGCGGCCCCTGCTCGCTGCAGCGGGCTTGGGACTCGAACTTGAGAACCTATCGTGACTGAGGCGAGGTGGGTGCGGAGTTGAAGATATTCGTTGCCGGGGTGCTCGATTCGTCGGCATTGGGAGCCGGCGCAGAGGGCGTACTCCAGGGAATTGTCGTCGCCGCGCGCGCGGCGTTGCGTGCATCGTTCCCGACTCGAGACGACGATTTGCACATCGAAGTCTGCCAGTACGACAGGTCTTTTCTCGTTGGAGTGTCGAACGACGGGCCAGGGTCGATCGTTCAGCCATTGCCGGACGGCTCGACTATTGCTGTCGCGGGGTATACGGACTGCGAAGCGCTCCAGCATGCCCTGGATGCGAAACGGCCGCTGGATAGCGTGGCTACATCGCTCCCGGGATGCTTCTCTCTCATCCACGTGGGCGATTTCGGGGTTACCGCGTGCACGGATGCGTCGGCTTCAAATATGCTCTACAGGACTGGAATGAGCGGCGTGCACCTAGTTTCAAGCAGGGCATCGACGCTTGCGAGCATACTTACGCAACGATCAGGTGCCGCTCCTCGCTGGAACCTTCGCGGCATGCGACACTTTGCGATTGCTGGCTACTTTCCAGGTGAGCATACGCCCTTCGCAGGTATAGATGCTCTCGCGCCGTCTGTGCTTCTTCGTATCGATCCATGGTACACCCGACGTGCGAGCTATGATGATGGACAACTTCGGGATATCGCTCCGGGGAGAGAGGGCTGGAAGGGCCACGTTGTTGCTGCCTCCGACGCTTTGGTGAGTGCTTTCAACTGCGTGCCAAAGGACCCTGTCAAGCTCACTTTGACAGGAGGTCGTGACAGCAGAATCCTGGCCGCTGCCTTAAGTGCCAGAGGAGACTTCAGTGTCCACTCTTCCACCCTCGGTGTTGAGAACGACCCGGATGTGGTCATAGCGCAGAAAATCAGCTCGATTCTTGGGTTTGAGCATACGCGTGCGTCTCCACCTGGAGTTCTTGACGGGGTGTCGCGATTCGGGGAGCTCCCGTCCGCCCGCATCGAGCGGGTGCTCGATGTATTCGACGGCATGGTGTCGGCTTGGGACGATATCGAGGACTACGGGCCTTTGGTAAGCCAAGCGTCGCTGTCCGGAGTTGGAGGGGAGATCGCGCGAGGAGGGCTGGTGCTGCCGGGTGCAGCCTCTATCTCGTCGACCGACGCTGCTCGCCACATCGAGAACGCACTAGCCGGAGGAGCCTTTTTCACCGGGCCGAGTAATGAAGCGGCGAGAGCGCTCGTCGCGCCTTTGATCGAGTTGGCTCGCTCAGATCCGCATGCTGCAATCGATGATTTCTACTATTTCCATCGTAACGCACGCTGGGTTGCGGCGCGGCGTTCCGGCTCGCGGTTCCGGCGCTATCTCTACGATCCTCTGCTCGACAACCAATTCGTCCGTCTCGTCCGAGCAATCCCTGCCCAGCACCGTTGGTCCGAGCGCCTCATGTTTGACGTCATTGCGACGTTGGAGCCACGTCTGCGCGATGTTCCGATCGAGGGCGCGCGGTGGCGGTTTGAGCTAGAGGGGCCGGACTCGTCTGGGGACGCGGACGAGCGGGACGCTTGGGCGCGGCGATATGCGATGGCTCGGGACGCTCGCACTCAGTCCTTCGCTTGGCAGCGGCTTTCGTCCCCGCGAGCTCGCGCGGCGGTGCATGGCCTCGTGGCAGGCCGGCCGGCGATCCTCGACGAACTCTTTGACCCGGGGAAGCTCACGGAATACCTGGCTCAGGAGCCAGTCAGGTACCCGACTGTGCATTGGCATCTGGCGACTTTGGCGCAAATGGTCGGTTCGGATTGGCTGCGGCCCGAACGGGGACCTAAGCTTGTGAACTGGCCGCTTTCCTAAGCGTGGTGAGAAACCCCTGTCCAGTGCTCCGCTGATTGACGCAGCTTCTCGTGAATTGTGGTGGCTGCGGACTCGCGGTCTTGACATCCACTAGTCTCGTCCGAAGAGATCGCGGGTGTAGACTTTCTCGATCACATCATGTAGAGCAGCCGAGCGCCTGTTTGTTACGATGACGTCCGACCGTCGCTTGAACTCATCGAGGTCGCGCACCACGGTAGAATTGAAGAATGCCGCATCTTTAAGCGTGGGCTCATAGATGATAACTTCGATGCCCTTGGCCCTGACTCGTTTCATGACGCCTTGGATGGATGACGCGCGGATGTTGTCCGAGCCTGATTTCATGATGAGACGGTACATTCCGACCACTTGAGGCCTGCGGCGAAGGATGTCCTCGGCAATGAAGTCCTTTCGCGTAGTGTTGGCATCGACTACAGCGGCGATTAGGTTCTGAGGTACGTCCTCGTAGTTCGCGAGCAGCTGGCGGCTGTCCTTCGGCAGGCAATATCCACCGTATCCAAATGAGGGGTTGTTGTAGTGTGAGCCAATTCGCGGGTCAAGGCCGACTCCATCAATGATCTGTGCGGAACTAAGACCGTGGGTGGCGGCGTAAGTGTCTAGTTCGTTGAAGTAGGCGACGCGAAGCGCGAGATATGTATTGGCGAATAGCTTGATCGCCTCGGCTTCAGTTGGGTCGGTGAGTCGGACGGGAACATCCTTGTCCACTGCGCCCTGGAGCATGAGATTGGCGAACAACTTCCCGTGCTCGCCCCGATCCCCGACGACGATCCGAGAGGGGTGGAGGTTGTCGTACAGCGCCCGTCCTTCCCGGAGGAACTCCGGTGAGAAGAGGATCGCGACCCCAGGCCGACGTTCCCGTAGGCGCTTGGTGAAACCGACAGGGACGGTCGACTTGATCACGATGATCGCCCCCGGGTTGGCGGTGATCACTTGGTCGATGACGCTCTCGACTGTCGAGGTGTCGAAGTAGTTGGTGTCAGGGTCGTAGTCGGTCGGAGTTGCGACGACGACGAGGTCTGCTGCTGCGTACGCGCTCTGTGCGTCTGTGGTTGCGCTCAGGTGGAGGGGTCGATTGTGGAGGTAGTCCTCGAGTTCGGCATCCTCGATCGGAGACTGGCGCCGGTTGAGTAGCGCAACCTTGTCCACGTCGATGTCGACAGCGGTTACGTCGTGATTCTGTGCGAGGACGACAGCATTCGACAGTCCCACGTATCCAGTCCCGGCGATGGCGATCTTCACGGTGAGTGCTTTCTCTAGAGATGGCTGGTAAGGGAGCGCATCATGGCCCGGAGCGCGACGAGAGACTTCGCGGCGCTCCGGCCGTTCCCGTAGGGGCTGGTGAAGGGCGGGTTCGACGAGTGGTCTTGCTGCAGGAGCGCAGCGGCCGCGGCCACGATCTTGTGCTCGTCCGTGCCGATGAGTTGGACGAGCGTTGACTCCAGGGCCTCGGGCCGTTCGGTGTTGTCGCGCATGACCAGCACCGGCTTGCCGAGGCTCGGTGCTTCTTCCTGGATCCCACCGGAGTCGGAGAGGATGACGGCGCAGAGCGCCATCAGGCGCGCGAACTCGCCGTAGGGCAGCGGCTCGGTCACGGTGACGTTCTCGATGCCCTCGAGCTGGGGGAGGACGGCCTCCCGCACGACGGGGTTGCGGTGCGCCGGGAGGACGATTTCCACGTCGGGGAACGACCGTGCGATGCGGGCCAGCGCTCGCCCTACGCCTTCCATCGCGCCGCCCCAGTTCTCGCGGCGGTGGGTGGTCACAAGGAGGATGCGCCGCCCCGACGCCGCGAGGTCCTCGAGGCGCGGGTCGGTGAAGGGGATCTCCTTGCCGACCGTGGTGAGCAGCGCGTCGATGACGGTGTTGCCGGTGACGACGATCGTGGAGTCGTCCACTCCCTCGGCGAGAAGGTTTGCCCGGCTGGTCTCGGTGGGAGCGAGGTGGAGGGCGGCGATCTGAGTCGTGATCTTCCGGTTCGCCTCTTCGGGGAAGGGGGACTGGATGTTCCCGGAGCGCAGACCTGCCTCCAGGTGCACGACGGGGATCTGCCGGTAGAACGCGGCGAGGGCGGCGGCCGTCGAGGTCGAGGTGTCGCCCTGGACGATGACGGCGGTGGGCTTCTCCTTCTCGAGGATCGGGTCGAGGCCCTCGATCACGCGCGCGAAGATCTGCGCCAGCGTCTGCCCGTGGCTCATGACGTTGAGGTCGTGGTCGGGGACGATGCCGAAGAGCTCGTTCACCTGGTCGAGCATCTCGCGGTGCTGGCCGGTCACGACGGTCACCGACTCGAAGTCGGGGCTCTCCTCGAGCGTCTTGATGACGGGAGCGACCTTGATCGCCTCCGGTCGGGTGCCGTAGACGGTCATGATGCGAGCGGTCATGCTTCCCCCTTTTCTGCTGCGGCCGCGTCGCGGCCGTGTCCCCGGACGTGCCGGGGGCGGTAGCTGCGTCCAGGGGACTCCTCCACCTGCACGTGCGTCTCGGTCTTCTCCGCGAGGGCGTCCTCGATGATCTTCTTCGCCTCGTCGGGCTTCTCCTTGGCGATCGCCCAGGCCCACTTGCGGTAGCGCAGCGCGACGTCCTCGGCCGGGCCGTCGAGCACGAGACGGCCGTAGTTGAGCCAGATCGCGCGCGTGCACGTCTCTTCGATGGTCTGCGCCGCGTGACTCACGAGGAACACCGTGCCGGCGTTCTCCCGCAGCCGGTTCATGCGGGCCTCGCTGCGTTCCTTGAACGCGGCGTCGCCGGTGGCGAGGGCTTCGTCGATGAGCATGATGTGCGGGTTCGCGGCGGTCGCGATGGCGAACCGCAGCCGTGCCCCCATGCCCGAGGAGTACGTCTTCATCGGGAGGTAGATCGACTTGCCGAGGCCGGCGAGCTCGACGACGTCGGGAATCGCCCTCTCCGTCTGCTCGGGGGTGAGCCCCATGGCGAGGCAGCCGAGCCGGACGTTCTGCTCTCCCGAGAGGTCGGGCACGAGGGCGGCGTTGACCCCGATGAGGACAGGTGTGCTCTCGGCGAGGACCCGCCCGCGGGCGGGCCGCTCGAGCCCGGCGATGATCCGCAGGAGCGTGCTCTTGCCGGAGCCGTTCTGGCCGACGAGGCCGATCTGCTCGCCCGAGCGCGCGACGAAGGAGATCCCGGAGAGCGCCCGCACGAGCACCATGGGCTGCTGGCCGAGCACGGTCTTGGCGGCCCGGACGAGCCGGTTCGAGCGCCGACGCTCGGCCGCGTCCGTGGACGGGACGCGGTAGCGCACGTGCACGTCCTGGACCGCGACGGTTGCGGAGGCGAAGGGGTCAAGCTCGGCCATAGGACTCCTCCCCGTGGTAGAAGAAGAGGAACCCCACGACGAGCGTCCCGACGGCCCAGGCGCCCAGCCCGAGCCACGACGACAGCGCCGGCGTCACGCCGTAGAGCAGGCAGTCGCGGACCATGCTCAGCACCATGAACATCGGGTTCGCCTCCATGAGGGCGAGCGCCGTCGGGTGGTCGATGAACTGGTCGTAGGAGAAGAACACCGCGGACCCGTAGAGCCACAGCCGCATGCCGAAGCTGATGAGCTGGTTGAGGTCGGGCACGACGGCGACGCACCGCGCGAGCAGCAGTGCCAGGCCGGTGGTGAACAGCACCTGGAGCGCGAGGACGCCGGGCACGAGCACGACGCGCCAGGTGAACACCTCGGCGGGGGGCATGACGGCGAGCAGCACCACCATGGCACCGAGCACCGGGATCATGTCGAGCATCCCGCGCAGGATCACCGAGATGGGTAGGGAGGCGCGGGGGAAGGAGAACGCCCGGATGAGGTTGCGGCCGTTCCTGATGGAGTTGGCCCCGCCCGTCACGGCCTTCGTCGTGAACGAGAAGAGGAACACCCCGACGATGAGGTAGCCGATGAAGTTGTCGATGCCGCGCGACGACTTCAGCAGCAGGCCGAAGATGAGGAAGTACGTCAGCCCGTCGAGCACGGGCTTGAGCACGAGCCACACGGTCCCGAGCAGGTTCTCGCGTGTCCCGCTCGTGACCTTCGCGCGGGCCTCGGCCCACAGGAAGTGCCGGCGGTTCCACAGCTGACCGAGGTACACGCCGAGCGGCGGGCGCGCCCCGACGCGGGTGAGCCGTCCCGCGGAGACGACCTCCGTCGTCGACGGCGGGCCCGCGAACAGCATCGAGTACAGGTCCCCGCGAGGGGACCTGCTCTCGGTGGTGCTCGTCTCTCCGGTCATCGCGGCATCCTAGGATCCCGTCGGCGCGTACGCCGTGCCGTACGTCGCGACGTACTCGTCGAGCGTGTCCGTGCGCACCGCGTCGCCGAGCGCGGCGGTCTGCTCCGCGTCCACGAGGTTGACCGACGCGCCGCCCCTGTCGCCGAACCCGGTGATCGGCACCATGAGCCCGACGACGTCCTCGCGCTCCAGCTCGGCCGCGAGCGGGACGAGCGCGAGCGCGTCGTCCACGTCGAGGTCGCCGGTGATCTTGACGTTGCGCACGAGCATCGGCACGAGCTCGGCGAGCACCTCCGGCTCGTCCGCCCGCTCGGCGATGCGGTCGAGCATCCCGACGACCGCGGCGCGCTGGCGCTCGGTGCGGTCGAGGTCGCCGAGAGGGAGCCGCTTGCGCTCGCGCACGTAGATGAGACCGTCCGTGCCGGACAGCGTGATGCGCCCCTCGGGGAAGTCGACGACGCGTCCCGTGCTCTGCACCGTCACCGTGCTCGCGTGCTGGTTGTCCACCTCGAACCCGTCGAGCGCGCGTGTGAGGGCGATGAACCCCGCGAAGTTCGACTGGACGACGTAGTCGATCTCCGCACCGCCGAGCAGGCCGGACACCGTCTGGACGAGCGTGTCCGTCCCGCCGCGCGAGAACGCCGCGTTGATCTTCCCCTCGCCGAGCCCCGGGATGTCGACCCACATGTCGCGCGTGAAGGACACGAGGTACAGGTTCTCCCGGTCGGCGGGCACGTGGACGAGCAGGATCGTGTCGGCGTTGCCCGTGAGGTCGGCCGGGTCTCGTGAGTCCGTGCCGACGAGGAGCGCGTTCACCGGCCCCTCGGGCAGCGGGTCCGCCGGTCCTGTCGGCGTGGGCGTCGGGCTGGGAGCCGCGGAGCGCGTCGGCGCGGGGGACGCGCTCGTCGCCGACGGCGCGGGCTCCGGCGCCGCCGTCGTGCAGCCGGCGAGCAGGGCCGTCGCGACGAGGGCACCGAGGGTACGGCGCAGGAGGGTGGTGCTCATCGCGTTCCTCCTGCCAGTGCTCGGGCGTACACCTCGCGGTACCGGGCCGCGTTCGCAACCCACGTCCTGGTGGTCGCGAGCTCGCGACCGCGCGCCAGCATGCCACGACGTGCGTCGTCGTCGCCCAGGACGTCCGCGACGGCGGCGGTCCACGCGGCGACGTCCCCCGCGGGCACGAGGCGCCCCGCGTCGCCGACCGCCTCGCGCAGCGCGGGGAGGTCGCTCGCGACGACCGGGCGGCCCACGGCCATCGCCTCGACCGGCTTGAGCGGGGTGACGAGGCGCGTCACGCGGTCGTCCCGGCGCGGGACGAGGACGACGTCGAGCGCCGCGAGGTACGTCGTGGCGAGGGTGCGCGGCACGCGCCCGGGGAGGATCGCGTGCTCGCCGAGGCCCAGCTCGTCGGCGAGGCGGAGGAGGCCGGGGCGGGCGACGCCGTCGCCCACCACGAGCGCGGTCGCGTCGACGCCGTCCGCCCGGAGCGCGGCGACCGTGCGCAGGACCGTGTCGAGACCCTCGTAGTCGACGACGCTGCTCACCGTGCCGACCACGGGCCCGCGCGCCGGGATGCCGAGGCGCTCGCGGGCGGCGTCGGGCGACGGGTGCGTCGTGGCCAGGAGCGACGTCGGCACCGCGTTGGGGACCACCGTGACGCGGGAGCCCGGCACGCCGCGCCCCACGAGCTCGGTCCGCATCGTCTCGCTGAGGGTCACCACATGGTCCGCGGCGAGCGCGAGCTCGGTCTCCTTGGCCCGGATCAGCGCGTAGCGGTCCGACGCCTCGGCGGCACGCCGCGCGTCGGGCGTGCGGTGCGACGCCGCCCAGGTCTCCTCGGGCAGGCCGCGCACCTCGTACACCCACGGCACGCCGAGGCGTCGGGCGGCCGCGCGCGCCGCCGCGCCGGTCGTGTGGGGGGTGGTGGCGTGCACGACGTCGGGCGCGAACCTCCGCGCGGCACGCACGAGCAGGTCGACCTCGACCTCGGCACGCCGCGCCGGGTCGCCGTGCAGCACCCAGGGCAGCAGCCGCTCGTACCGCACGCCGCCCACGACGTCCGCGGCGCGTGCGCCGAGCACGCCGATCGTCACCGGGTAAGCGCCGCGCGTCGTCGCCGCCACGGCCAGCCCGTCCTCGTGCTGCGCGCGGAGGATCGCGTGGCTGCGCAGCGTGTACCCGCTCTGCGTGTGGGGGAGCGAGTTCGTCAGGTGGTGGAGCACCCGCGGCTGCCCGACGTCGCCCCGCGCCGGGTGCGGCGAGGTCCCGCTGGTCGGGGGGTCGGGCCGGAGCGCGTCGACCTGGGCGCGGAGGGCGCGGAGGGTGCGGCGCTCGCCGCGGCCGGACGCCGTGGCGCGCTCGATCGCGTCCACGTCGCCCGCCTGCCAGAGCGCGCGCAGTCGGGCGGGGCCGGGGTGGGGGACGCCGTCGAGCAGCTCGGGGTGGCCGACCGCGACGGCGACCTCGGCGGCCACGCGGCGCGCGAGCCGCGACCCGGGCGCGCGGAGCACCGCGGCGACGGTGCGGGCCGCGTCGTCGGGGGAGCCGTCGAGGAAGAGGCCGAGCGCACGGCGCGCGGACGGGTCGCGCGCCACGAGGAGCAGGCGGACGACGCCGCTCCGGACCGGGGCGGGCGCGCGCCGTGCGGCCTGGATCCCGAGCCACACCGGGTCGTCGACGACGGCGCGCGCCCCGAAGGACAGCGCGAGGACGAGGGCGCGGACGGCGTCGCGCGGTGCCGCCGCCCTCATCGACGCAGCCCGTCGAGCAGCTCGACGTAGCGGGCGGCGAGCGCGTCGTCGTCCGCGTTGAGCGCGACCCACTCCTGGGCGGCGGGACCGATCTCCGGGACCGAGCCCGCGGCCACGAAGCCGGCCCAGAGCGCGGCCAGCGCCTCGACGTCCCCGGGCGGGACGACGTCGCCCGCCTCGAGCGAGAGCACGAGCTCCGCGGCCTCGCCCGCGAGGCACGCCGTGACGTGCCGACGCGTCGCCATCGTCTCGTAGAGCTTCGAGGGCACCGTCCACTGGAAGGGCTCCCAGTCGCGCAGCGACACGAGCACGGTGTCGGCCCACGCGTACAGCGCGGGGACGTCCGTGTGCGGCACACGACCGAGGAACGTCACCGGTGCGCCGAGCGTCGTGGCCAGGGCCTTGAGGTGAGGGACGTCGGCCCCCGTGCCGGCGAGGTGCACCTCGAGCGGCACGCCCCGCGCGGCGAGCGCGGCGGCGGCCTCCACGACGACCTCGAGACCCTGCGACCGGCCGATCGTCCCCACGTAGACGGCGCGCAGCGGCCGGTCCGGGCCCAGGGGGTGGGCGTCGTCGTCGGGCAGGGCGTCGACCTCGTCGTCCACCTTGTCGGCGAGGCGGTCGGTGAACGCGGTGCCGTTGCGCACGACCCCGACGTTCGGGGCGCCCCGGCTCTCGACGACCCCGGCGAACGTCTCCGTCGTCGTCACGACGAGGTCGCTGCGGGTCTGCAGCCGGACGATCGCGCGGTGCGCGAGCGCGACCACCGCGGACCGCGCCCGACGGCCGGAGCCGTCGGCGACGACGCCGGCCGGGCGGATGAGGTCGGGCCACGCGTCGCGCATCTCGACGACGAAGCGGGCGCGGAAGAGCCGGGCCAGGGCCCACGCGGCGAACATGCTGGGGATGCCGGGCACGGTGCCGACGACGACGGTCGGGCGGTGCGCCCGAGCGCGCAGGTGCCGCCACCCGAGGACGACCGAGTGGGCGGCCGCGACCACGTGGTCAGCCGTGCGGGAGACGAGCGAGGACGAGTGCTCGCGGTAGCGCACGCGCAGGATCCGCTCGCCGTGGCGGCCGCGCTGGACGAGCCCGGGGCGCAGGTGCGCGTGCTCGGGGTCGAGCACGCCGGCCGGGTAGTGCGGGGGCGGAGCGAGGACGGTCACGCGGAAGCCCGCGCCGACCAGGCGGGGCACGAGTGCACCCCAGCGGCGCTGCGGCGCGCCCGTCTCGGGCTCGTAGTGGTGGGTGACCAGGAGGAGGTGGTCGTGCCGGTCCCGGCGCCGCGGTCGGGGCGCCGGTCGACGGCGCGCGCGAGCGTGCCGTGCCGCACTCGTAGACATGTCGCCCCCTGCGATCGACGGCTCTCCGGGGCGCGCCCTCCGCCGGTGCCTTCCTGGAACTGAGCGGTACGAGAGTACCGCTCTGGAACGTGGTGAAGTCGTGAGACGGCCGAGCACCGAGGGTGAAGAGGCCGGCGCAGGCGCTCGAAACAGCCGTCGAAGCAGGTCGCGCGCCGTAGGATGCCTGCCGTGGCCGACACCCTGTTCCCGGACCCCTCGCCCGAGCCGCGTGCCGACCGGCGGCACGCGCGTCGTCGTCGTGGAGGCCGGACGGCGCTCGTCGTGCTCGTGTCGCTCCTCGCCGTGCTCGTCCTGGCCGGCGTCGGGGGCGCCTGGTGGTTCCAGCGCCAGCTCGACGGCAACATCGAGAAGCTCGCCGACCCGTTCGAGGGCCTGGAGAACCGTCCCGACCCGGCACCGAGCGACCCCGAGGTCGCGACCGAGGCCGTGAACTTCCTGGTGCTCGGCTCCGACAGCCGTATCTCGGCGGGGGACCCCTCCCAGTGGGAGGCGGGCGCGCAGCGCACGGACGCGATCATGCTCGTGCACCTGCCGGCCGACCGGCAGACGGCGCAGGTGGTCTCCATCCCGCGCGACGCGTGGGTCCCGATCCCCGGTCACGGGGAGGCGAAGATCAACGCCGCCTTCTCCTACGGTGGCCCGCCCCTCATGATCCAGACGGTCGAGGACCTCACCGGGGTGCGGATCGACCACTTCGCCGTGACCGACTTCGAGTCCTTCACGACCCTCACCGACGCGCTGGGCGGCGTGCAGATCCGCATCCCGGAGGACATCGGCGACGGCAAGAAGGTGTTCTTCGAGGCGGGCGTGCACCAGATGACGGGTGAGGAGGCGCTCACCTACACGCGTCAGCGCCACGGCCTGTCGAACGGCGACTTCGGGCGCGTGCAGCGCCAGCAGAACTGGATGCGCGCGATGCTCGGCAAGATCAACAACAACCGCAACGACGTCGCGATGATGACGCGCTTCTTCACCGCGGTGAGCGAGTCCGTGGCGACCGACGACGGCCTGACCATCGACGAGATGCGGAACCTCTACATGAGCGCCCGCGGTCTGAGCACGAACGACGTCACGTTCATGACGGCGCCCAACTCCGGGACCGGGCGCAGCGCCGACGGGCAGTCGATCGTCGTGCTCGACCGTGCCCGGTTCGACCCGCTCATGGCGTCGATCGCGAACGACTCCGTCGGGGACTACCTCGTCCAGAACGCCGAGGCGCTCGAGGTCCTGCCGCCCACGGTCAAGTGATCGGGCGCCGGTGACCGACCGCTCCAGCAGCCCGCAGCGCAGCGTCCTCGTCCACGGGAGCTGCGTCACCCGCGACGCGTTCGCGCTGCCGGAGGAGACGCGGTTCCGCCTCGCCGACTACTACGCACGCAGCTCGCTGGCGTCCGCGTTCGCGTCCGAGGGGCTCTCCGGGGTCGACGTCGCCCGCGTCGAGTCCCCGTTCCAGCGCCGCATGGTCGAACGGGACCTGGGGAAGGACTTCGCGGCGCGGCTCGGGACGACGGACGCGGACGTCGTCGTGCTGGACCTCGTCGACGAGCAGTACGACCTCGTGGTCGGGTCGGACGGCGGGGTGGCGACGCGCTCCATGGAGTTCCTGCGGGCCGGCGGCGACGGCGTGCCGTCGCGTCGCGTCGCGTCGGGGTCGCCGGAGTTCCTCGTCCGGTGGGAGGCCGGCTGGGCTGCGCTCGTGGCCACGGCACGCCGGCAGGGCCGGCTGGGCCGCGTCGTCGTGCACGAGGCGTACTGGGCGCGGGGCGACGCGGCGGGCGGGGCGTTCGACCAGCAGCGCGTCGAGGCGGCGAACCGCACGCTCACCTATCTCTACGCGCGCATGCGCAAGGACCTGCCCGAGGCGCGCTTCCTCCGGGTCCCGGACCGGCTCGTGGTCGGCGACCCGTCCCACCGGTGGGGCCCGTCGCCGGTCCACTACGTCGAGGACTACTACCGCGCCTTCCTCGACCTCCTCGACGAGGCGACGCGCGCCGCCGTCTGACGCGGGTCCCGGCAGGCTGCCGGCCCGCCGCGGGGACGCGGCCCCCGCGGAGCCGGGCTCTCGCGGGAAGGGTCAGGCGACGCCGTCGAGGACGACGACGCCGTCCTTGAACGCCACGCCGCTCACCCGCGCACCCGGGGTGCGTGCCTGGAGGAGACGCTGGACGTCGAGCGCGACGCGCGCGTCCGGGAGCACCCGCACGGACCCGGCGGGGAGACCCTTCGCCGCGACGACGGACTCGATCCGGCTCGCCGCGAGACCGAGAAGCTTGTGCGCGGGCAGGCCGCCGGCGCTCGCGTCGACGGAGATCGTCGCGACGCCGTCCTGCACGTCGACCACGCGCAGCGTGGCGCGGACCGTGGGGGCGAGGCGCGTCGCGAGCCGGAGCGGTGCGGGCAGGCGCTTCACCTGGCGCGGGTCGGCGACGACCTCGAGTGCGTCCCCGCGTCCCGACACCGACGTGACGAACGAGGGGAGCTTGCGGCCCATGAGGCCGAGCAGGTGGAGCGCCTCGGCGAGGGTCAGTTCCTGGTGCACGGCGCACACCCTAGCGGACGTGCGGGACGTCTCGGACGCCTGGCCGTGACGGGCGTCTCCGCCCGCAGACCTTTTCTTACCCAAGGTAATGAGTTAGGGTAACTATCATGCCTGCTGCGGACCTCACTGCTCCTACCCGGAACCAGTACCGGCCCGCGACGCTCGGCGGCGACCTGCGGGTCGCACTCACCCGGATCTCCCGGCGGCTGCGTGCCCAGCGCGGCGAGGCGGACCTCCCCGAGGGGCGGTTCGGCGTCCTCACCGTGCTGCACAAGCACGGCGCCATGTCGCCCAGCGAGCTCGCGGAGCACGAGCGCGTCCGGCCGCCGTCGATGACCCGCGCCGTCAACGCCCTCGTCGAGATGGGTCTCGTCGAGAAGGGGGAGCACGCGAGCGACCGCCGTCAGGTCGTCGTGCGCCTCACGGACGCCGGCGTGCGCGAGGTCAAGGAGACGCGGCGCCGCCGGGACGCGTGGCTCACGCAGCAGCTGTCCTCCCTCACCCCTGACGAAAGAGAGACCTTGGCCCGCGCCAGTGAGCTGTTGACCCGGATCGCCGCCCGATGAGCACCACGTTCTCCTCCCTCCAGTACTACAACTACCGCGTCTGGTTCGGCGCCGCGCTCGTCGCGAACGTCGGCACCTGGATGCAGCGCGTCGCTCAGGACTGGCTCGTCCTCAGCGACCTCACCGACAGCTCCGGCGTCGCCGTCGGCGTCGTCACCGCGCTGCAGTTCGCGCCCGTGCTCGCCCTGTCCGCGTGGGCGGGCCTGCTCGCCGACCGGCTCCCGCGCCGTCGGCTCCTCATGGCCACCCAGGGCGCGATGGGGCTGCTCGCGCTCGGCCTCGGCGCGCTCGTGCTGTCCGGGAACGTCGAGCTGTGGCACGTCTACGTGTTCGCCGGCCTGCTCGGCGTCGTCTCGGCGTTCGACAACCCCGTGCGCCAGACGTTCGTCGCCGAGATGGTGCCCGCCGACAAGCTCTCCAACGCCGTCGGGCTCAACAGCGCGTCGTTCAACGCGGCGCGCCTCGTCGGGCCGGGCGTCGCGGGCCTGCTCATCGCGGCCGTCGGCTCCGGCTGGCTGTTCATCATCAACGGCGTGACGTTCGGGGCGACGATCCTCGCGCTGCTGTACATGCGCACGCGCGAGCTCCACGTGCTGCCGAGCGCCCCGCGAGAAAAGGGTCAGATCCGCGAGGGCATCCGGTACGTGCGCGGACGGACGGACATCATCGTCATCATGGTCGTCGTCGGCGTCGTGTCGACGTTCGGGCTCAACTTCCAGCTCACGTCCGCGATGATGGCGAAGGTCGAGTTCGGCATGGGTCCGGGGGAGTACGGGATCCTCGGGTCCATCCTCGCGATCGGGTCGCTCACCGGGGCCCTGCTCGCCGCGCGCCGGGAGCGCCCGCGCGTCCGGCTCGTCATCGGGTCCGCCTTCGGGTTCGCCGTCGCCACGGGGGTCATGGCGCTCATGCCCACGTACGCGAGCTTCGCCGTCGCGTGCATCCCCGTGGGGCTCGCGTCGCTCACCATGATGACCGCGGCCAACTCGACCATCCAGATGTCCGTGGACCCCGTCATGCGCGGCCGCGTCATGTCGCTCTACATGATCGTGTTCCTCGGTGCGACGCCCGTCGGCTCCCCGCTCGTCGGCTGGATCGCCGAGGCGTGGGGCCCGCGCTGGGCGATCGGCGTCGGGTCGATCACCGCCGCGCTCGTCGCGGTGGGCGCCGCCGTCTGGGCCGTGCGCAACTGGCACCTCGAGGTCCGGTACCGCGTCCTGCAGCGCCCGCACCTCGTGGTGCGCTACCTCGACGCCGGGACCCCGACCGACCGTTCCGCCCGCGCCGAGGCGCGGCGCCGGATCGAGGCCGAGGACGCGCAGGAGGCCGCCCGGGCGGCCTGACGCCGCCCCTCCCGCCGAGCCACGAGGCCGGTGCCGCCCTGGTCTCCCGGGCGGCACCGGCCTCGTGCTGGGCGCGGACCTCGGTCGCGCTCGTCAGCCGAGGTGGTCGACGACGTGGTCCACGCACGCGGTGAGGGCGCGGACGTCGTCGGGCTCGATCGCCGGGAACATGGCGACACGCAGCTGGTTGCGGCCGAGCTTGCGGTACGGGAAGACGTCGAGCACGCCGTTCTCGCGCAGCGCGGCGACGACTGCCGTCGCGTCGATCGCGTCGTCCAGGTCGATCGTGCCGACGACCGTCGACCGCTCCGCCGGGTTCGCGACGAAGGGCGTCGCCCACTCGCGCGAGTCCGCCCACCCGTAGAGGTGCGCGGCCGACTCGGCGGACCGGGCGGCGGCCCACTCCAGACCCCCGTTGCCCAGGAGCCACTCCACCTGCTCCGCGAGCATGACGAGCGTCGCGATCGCGGGCGTGTTGAGCGTCTGGTCCTGGCGCGAGTTCGCCGCCGCCGTGCGCAGCGACAGCGACTCCGGGACCCAGCGCGTGCCGCTGCTCTCGACCTCGTCCGCGCGCGCGAGCGCGTCGGGCGAGCACAGCGCGAGCCACAGGCCGCCGTCCGACCCGAAGACCTTCTGCGGTGCGAAGTAGTAGACGTCGGTCTCCGCGACGTCCACGGGGATCGCGCCCGCGCCGGACGTGGCGTCCACGAGCGTGAGCGCGCCGCGCTCGCGCGAGCCGGGGACGCGGCGCACGGGTGCCATCGCGCCGGTCGAGGTCTCGTTGTGCGGCCACGCGTGCACGTCGACGTCGTCGGCGGGCTCCGGGAGCGCGACGGTCCCCGCAGGGGCCGAGATCACCTGGGACGGCTCGAGGAACGGCGCGGCGGTGGTCGCGGCGGCGAACTTCGCGCCGAACTCGCCGAACGCCGCGTGCTGCGCCCTCGAGCGGACGAGGCACGCCGTCGCGACGTCCCAGAACGTCGTGGAGCCGCCGTTGCCCAGCACGACCTCGTAGCCGTCGGGCAGCGCGAACAGCGTGGCCAGGCCCTCGCGCGTGCGGCGCACGAGCGACCGGACGGGCGCCTGCCGGTGGGACGTCCCCAGCAGGGAGGTACCGGCGTCGGACAGCGCCCGGACCTGCGCGGCGCGGACCTTGGACGGCCCGGACCCGAAGCGGCCGTCGGCCGGCAGGAGGTCCGAGGGGATCGTGATCGAGGTGTTCGCGAGATCGGGCACGGCGTCACCCTACGCGCGCGCGGCGCGCCCCGGGAGCCTCGTCCACAGGCCGTGCGTCACCGCACGGCCCGCGCCGGGGGCCCGCGGGGAGGCGCGGGCCACCAGGCACCACGGGTGCCCCTGGACGACACCCCGGTCGGGTCACGGGCTCGCCATAGACTGACCCCCAGCGGCCCGCCGGTGCGGGCAGGCGCCCCGTGGAGCGACGACCGGGCGCCCCGAGCCGACGAGCGACTGGGAGCGTGACGTGACCGATCTGATCGATACCACCGAGATGTATCTGAAGACGATCTACGAGCTCGTGGAGGAGGGCATCGTCCCTCTGCGCGCGCGCATCGCGGAGCGCCTCGGCCACTCGGGGCCCACGGTGTCGCAGACGGTCGCGCGCATGGAGCGCGACGGGCTCGTCGTCGTCACGGGGGACCGCCACCTCGAGCTCACGCCCGCGGGCCACGAGAAGGCGACGCGCGTCATGCGCAAGCACCGGCTCGCCGAGCGGCTCCTCACAGACGTCATCAAGCTCGACTGGGAGTACGTGCACACCGAGGCGTGCCGCTGGGAGCACGTGATGAGCGAGCTCGTCGAGGAGCGGCTCCTCGGGCTGCTCGACCACCCGCACTTCGACCCGTACGGCAACCCCATCCCGGGCCTGCCGGAGCTCGGGGAGCAGCTCGAGGAGGTCGACTTCCTCGACGGCGTCGTGTCGCTCCCCGTCCACCTCGCCCAGCACGGTCTCGGCGGCGGCGAGGTGCGCGTCGTGCTCCAGCGGATCGCCGAGCCGGTCCAGGTCGACGTCGAGCTCCTCGCGCGGTTCGCCCAGGCCGGGGTGCTGCCGCGCCGCACGCTCGTGGTGCGCCCGGCGCCGGCCGGCGGGGTCACCGTGCAGGGAGAGGGTGCGCCGGTCGTCCTCGACCTGCCCGACGACGTCGCGCGCCACCTCTTCGTCGCCCGCGGATAGCCGCCCGTTCACCGGGGGAAACGCTGTGACCTGCGGCGATGCGTGGAGCCGCGTTCCGTCGTAATGGGAACGTGACTTTTGCCGAGGGGTCCTGTACGGTCGTCCTGCTCCGTCGGGATACCCATCTGGCGGAGACCTCGCGCGGAACGCCTAACCCTGTCACCGCGAGAGGCCCACGACGACCCGATGACAGGGACGGGGGACCCACTTCCGGGTGCTGGAGACAGCGCCCTTGGGGTGAAGCCCGACGGACTCCGGTCCGCCGGGCCGGGTGACTCTTCCACCCGAACCCGACAGCTGACCTCGCAGGCGTCCAGGAGAGGCAACAGTGACCGTGAGCACGACTCGCGCCCGCCACCGCGCGGCGCGGCGTCCCGTGACGCCACTCAGCACCATCGCCCAGGCCGCATCGGACCAGATGTCGAGCGTCGGTCGTCGTACCGCCGTCGTCGCCGCGTCCTCCGGCCTCATCGTCTCGATGATCGGCGCCGCCGCCCCCGCGACGGCCGCCCCGGTCGACAACGAGTCCGGCAAGCTCAACGCCGTCGACCTCAGCGCCCTCACCGCGCAGGCCCGCCAGGCCCTCGAGGCCGCCCCGGCCGTGACCGTCGCGGCCGACGCGGCGTTCACCATCGAGGAGGCCCCGGTCACCGTGACCCCGGCCCCCGAGCCGGAGCCGGAGCCCGAGCCCGAGCCCGTCCGCACCACGCAGACGAGCCGCACGCAGGAGCGCCAGTCCACGCAGTCGTCGTCGTCCGACGAGTCGCAGGCTCCGGCCCAGCAGGAGGCGTCCGTCGGCGCCCCCGCGTCGGCGCACGGCTCGTCGATCGTCTCGATCGCGGCCCGCTATGTGGGCGTCCCGTACGTCTACGGCGGCACCACCCCCGACGGCTTCGACTGCTCGGGCTTCACCAGCTACGTCTACGCGCAGGTCGGCATCAACCTGCCGCGCACGTCGGGCGCCCAGGGTTCGGTCGGCACCAAGGTGTCGCGCGACCAGGCGCAGCCGGGCGACCTCATCTGGACGCCGGGCCACATCGCCATCTACGCGGGCGACAACATGATGATCGACGCCCCGCGTCCCGGGAAGTCGGTCCAGTTCCGCCAGATCTGGCAGTCGAACCCCACCTTCATCCGCGTGGCCTGATCGCTCACCCGATCAGGACCCCCGCGGTCACTGGCTGGACGAACCCCGTCCGCTCGCACTCTGCGCGAGCGGGCGGGGTTCGTGGCATTCTTGACGTGTTCGTGACTCGTGGCAGACGGACGGCCGGGCCTGGTCTCGGCTAGGTTGGTCGTCCGATGGCACCGGGCCGTCGAGAGGAGAGTCGCTCATGACCCGCACGGAATCCGTCCTCGTCGGTGTCGACGGCTCGGCGCCGAGCCTCCACGCCCTGGACTGGGCCGCGGCGTACGCGCTGCGCGTGGGGTGGCCCCTCCACATCGTGTGCACCTACTCGTTGCCGTCGTTCACGGCGGCGTCGCTCGACGGCGGCTACGCGGCCCTCGACGACTCGGCCATCCAGGAGGGCGCGCGCGCCGTCCTGGAAGAGGCTCGCGCCCGCGCCGAGGGCGCCGGGGTCCGGACGACGGCGACCGTCACGACCGGCGACGCCGCGGGGGTCCTCGTCGAGATGTCGCGCGAGCACGCGCTCGTCGTCGTCGGCACGCGGGGGCGCGGCGGCTTCACCGAGCGGCTGCTCGGCACCGTCTCCTCGGCGCTGCCCGCGCACGCGCACTGCCCGACGGTCGTCGTGCCGTACCGCGCGGGCGGGAAGGACGACGAGGGCGGCGCGCAGGAGCTGCCGCCGGTGCGGGACCTGCGCCGGATCGTCGTCGGGGTGGACGGGTCGCCGTCCGCGGAGATCGCGCTGCGGCACGCGATCCGTCAGGCCCGCGCCTGGGACGCCGAGCTCGTCGCGGTGGCCGGCGTGCCCGTCGGTGCCGGTGCGGGCCTCCTCGCGTGGCTGCCGGCGTCGATCGACCACGAGCAGGTGCTGGCCGACGTCACCGAGGGGCTGAACGTCATCATCGACCGCCACGAGGCGGAGCACCCCGGGCTCACGATCAAGCGCATCGTGCTCGACGGCACGGGTGCCGAGCTCCTCACGGAGTTCTCCACGGCGTCCGACCTCATCGTCGTGGGCTCGCGCGGGCGGGGCGGGTTCCGCGGCCTGCTGCTCGGCTCCACGAGCCAGGCCGTGCTGCACCACTCCGCGTGCCCCGTCATGGTCGTGACCAAGAAGTGCGAGGACGACGAGCCGGCGGCCCAGGAGGGCTGAGCCGCCGGCCCGCCGGGGCACCACGGCGCGTGGTGCCCGGGCGGGCGGTCAGCTCCGGTTGCGGTACAGCCGCATGGTGATCGGAGCGAGGATGGCGGTGAGCACGACGGACGCCACGAGGACCCACACGATCCCCTCCGTCGCGGGCTCGCCCGCCATGAGCCCGCGCACCGCGGTGACGAGGTGCGTGACCGGGTTGACGTCGACGAAGCGCTGCAGCACGACGGGCATCGTCGACGGGTCGACGAAGATGTTCGACGCGAACGTGAGCGGCATGAGCACGAGCATCGACGTGCCCATGACGGCGTTGGGGGAGCGCAGCACGAGCCCGAGCGCCGTGAACACCCAGCTGAGCGCGAACGCGAACACCAGCAGCAGCACGATCCCCAGGACCACGCCGACGACGCCGCCCGGCGGGCGGAAGCCCAGCACGAGGCCGAGCGCGAGGGTCACGACCGAGGCGATCGTGTAGCGCACGGTGTCGCCGAGCAGCGCGCCGACGATCGGCGCGGGCCGCCACACGGGCAGCGACCGGAACCGGTCGAACACGCCCTTGCTGATGTCCGTGTTCATCGTGTAGCCCGTGTAGATCGTCGTGAAGAGCACGGCCTGCACGAGGATGCCGGGCAGCAGGAACTGCAGGTAGCTCTGCACGTCGCCGGCGAGCGCGCCGCCGAACAGGTACGTGAACATCAGCGTGAAGATGATCGGCGAGACCGTGACGTCGAACAGCTGCTCTGGCACGTGCTTGATCTTGAGCAGCGCGCGCCACGTGTACGTCAGGGTCGCCGAGACGGGCGACGGCCGGTCCGGTCGCCGGTCGAGCGCGACCGCCGCGCGCAGCGCGTTCGCCTCCGGGGCGCGCAGCTCCGCGGCGGTGGTCGTGGGGTCCGCGGCCATCAGGCCACCTCCTCGATCGTCTCGTCGTCGTCCATGGGCTGACCGGTGAGCGCGAGGAAGACCTCGTCGAGGCTCGGCTGCCCCAGCGTGAACTCGGGCACCACGATCCCCTCGTCGCCGAGGGCGGGCAGGATCCGCGCGACGTCCGCCGCGCCGTCGTCGGGCACGCGCGCGGTGAAGGCGTACGGGTCGTTCGCGAGCGTGATGTCCGTGCCGAGCAGCGCGCCCACGACCTCCGCGGCCCGGCCCCGCTGCGTCGCGTCGGCGAGGCGCAGGTGGACCGCGCCCTCGCCCACCGACCGCTTGAGCTCGGTCGCGGTGCCCTCCGCGATGACCTTGCCGTGGTCGATCACGGCGATGCGGTCGGCGAGCTGGTCCGCCTCCTCCAGGTACTGGGTCGTGAGCAGCACGGTCGCGCCGTCGGCGACGAGCACGCGCACGATGTCCCACACCTGGTTGCGGCTGCGCGGGTCGAGCCCGGTGGTCGGCTCGTCGAGGAAGATGACGCGCGGGCTCATGACGAGGCTCGCCGCGAGGTCGATGCGCCGCCGCATGCCGCCCGAGTACGTCTTCACCTGGCGGTCGCCCGCGTCCCCGAGCCCGAACGCGTCGAGCAGCTCCGCCGAGCGACCGCGTGCCGTACCGCCGAGGAACCCGTACAGCCGCGCGAGCATGACGAGGTTCTCCGTGCCCGTGAGGTCCTCGTCCACCGACGCGTACTGCCCGGTGAGCCCGACGACGGAACGCACCTTGTCGGCGTCGTGCACGACGTCGTGGCCGAGGACGCGCGCCGTGCCCGCGTCGGGGCGCAGGAGCGTCGCGAGCATGCGGACGGCGGTCGTCTTGCCCGCGCCGTTCGGCCCGAGGACGCCGAACACGGTGCCCTCGGGGATGAGGAGGTCGATGCCGTCGACCGCCTTGGTCACCGACTTCCCGGTCGTGAAGTGCTTGACGAGGCCGCGCGCCTCGACGGCGAGGTCGCCGCGTGCAGGTTCGGTCATGTCCCCTCCTGGCCGTTTCCGACGGGCCGCCCGGAGCGTCCGGGCCACCCACGCACCCACCGACCGCCCGGGCCGGCAGAACTCATCGGTCGTGCACCCTCCCTCATCGTGCGCCGGACGAGGGGAAGCTGACCAGCGCGATGCGCCAGGAGCGAAGAGATGCGCCGGAACGAGGTAGAGCCCCCGGCCGCGAGGGAGAACCCGGGGGGCTCTACGTCGCGACCGGAGGCTCTACCTCGCGGGTCCGGGGCCGTCTACCGAGCGGCGTGCTCCGCGGCCGCGAGGAGGACGCACGTCGCGACGCCGTCCATCGCGACGCGGACCTCCTCGATCGGGGGGAGGGTCGGGGCGAGGCGGAGGACCTTGTCCTCCGGGTCCTTGCCGTAGGGGAACGGGGCGCCCGCGGGCGTGAGCGCGATGCCGGCGGCCTTCGCGAGCTCGACGACGCGCGACGCGGTGCCCGGCACGACCTCGAGGCTGACGAAGTAGCCGCCCTTCGGCTCGGTCCACGACGCCACGCCCGTGCCGCCGAGGCGGTCGGCGAGGATGCTCGTCACGGCGTCGAACTTGGGGGCGATGATGTCGCGGTGCTTGCGCATGTGGGCCCGCACGCCGTCGGCGTCGCCGAAGAACAACGCGTGCCGGAGCTGGTTGACCTTGTCCGGGCCGATGGACTGGGCGGACAGGTGCTTCTTGTACCAGGCGACGTTCGCGGGGGACGACGCGAGGAACGCGACGCCCGCGCCGGCGAACGTGATCTTCGACGTCGAGGCGTAGAGGATCACGCGGTCCGGGTGGCCGGCCTCGGCGGCGAGCGCGATCGCGTCGGCGCTGCGGACCTCGTCGTCGGTGAGGTGGTGCAGGGCGTACGCGTTGTCCCAGAGGATGCGGAAGTCGGGGGCGGCGGCGGGCACGGACACGAGCGCCCGCGCGACCTCCTCCGTGACGACCGAGCCGTCGGGGTTCGCGTACGTCGGCACGACCCACATGCCCTTGATCGTCGGGTCGTCGGCGACGAGCGCGGCGACGGCCGCGGCGTCGGGGCCGTCCGCCGTCATGGGGACGGTGACCATCTCGATGCCGAGCGCCTCGCACACCGAGAAGTGGCGGTCGTAGCCGGGCACGGGGCAGATCCAGCGGACCTTCTCCTCGCGGCCCCACGGGCGCTCGGACCCGGGGACGCCGAAGAGCGTCGCGTACACGAGCGTGTCGTACATGAGCGTGAGGCTCGCGTTGCCGCCCGCGAGGAGCTGCTCGACGGGCACGCCGAGCAGCTCGGCGAAGATGCGCCGGAGCTGGGGCAGCCCCTCGAGGCCGCCGTAGTTGCGCACGTCCGTGCCGTCGGCGTCCGTGTGCACGCCCTCGCCCGGGAGCGCGAGCAGGGCCTCGGAGAGGTCGAGCTGCTCGGCCGAGGGCTTGCCCCGCGTGAGGTCGAGCTTCAGCCCCAGCGCCTGCAGGTCGGCGTACGCGCGACGCAGGTCGTCGAGGGACGACGCGAGGGTGGTGGTACCGGGTGCGGTGGGCTCGGGCGTGGTCACCCTCCGGACTCTACCGACCCCGTGCCAGGTCCGTCAGGGCGTCCTCCAGGGCGGACAGCCCGGTCTCGAGGTCCTCGGCCGCGATGGTGAGCGGGGGAGCGAGGCGGATGGTCGAGCCGTGCGTGTCCTTGGCGAGGACGCCGCGCGCGAGCAGCGCCTCGCAGAGGTCGCGGCCCGTCCCGCGCGCCGGGTCGAGGTCGAGGCCCGCCCACAGGCCGAGGCCGCGGACGCCGTCGAGCAGGCCCCCGTCGACGAGCCCGGCGAGCCGGTCCTGGAACCCGGCGCCGAGCTCGCGCGCGCGTCGCTGCGGCTCGCCCGTGCGCAGCAGCTCGACGACCGCGAGCCCGACCGCGCACGCGAGCGGGTTGCCGCCGAACGTGCTGCCGTGCGTCCCGGGCGTGAGCACCTCGAGCACGTCGCGCCGCCCGACGACGGCCGAGACCGGCACGATCCCGCCGCCGAGCGCCTTGCCGAGGGTCACGAGGTCGGGCCGCACGCCCCACGTCTCGGTCGCGAGCGTCGCCCCGGCGCGCCCGAGGCCGGACTGGATCTCGTCGGCCACGAGGAGCACGTCCCGCGCGGTCGTGATCGCGCGCAGGCGCGGCCAGTAGTCGTCGGGCGGCACGACGACGCCGGACTCGCCCTGCACCGGCTCCAGGAGCACCGCGACGGTCGTGTCGTCGATCGCGGCGGCGACCGCGTCGGCGTCGCCGTACGGCACGAGCCGGAACCCCGGCGTGTACGGGTCGAACCCGCGCCGGGCGTCGGGGTCGTCGGAGAACGACACGATCGTCGTCGTGCGGCCGTGGAAGTTCCCGGAGCCGACGACGACCGTCGCCTCGCCCGGGGGCACGCCCTTGACGTCGTAGCCCCACTTGCGCGCCGTCTTGATCGCGGTCTCGACGGCCTCCGCGCCCGTGTTCATCGGGAGCACGAGGGAGTCCTCCCCGCCCGTGGTGAGCGGACCGACGAGCGCGGCGAGCGCCTCGGCGAACGGGTGCAGGAGGTCGTGGTCGAACGCGCGCGACGTGAGCGTGACGCGACCGAGCTGGCGCGTGGCGGCGTCGACGAGCGCGGGGTGCCGGTGCCCGAAGTTGAGCGCCGAGTACCCCGCGAGGAGGTCGAGGTAGCGGCGACCGGTCACGTCGGTGACCCACGACCCCTCGGCGCTCGCGACCGTCACGGGCAGCGGGTGGTAGTTGTTCGCGAGCGCGCCGCCGCCGCTGCCGTCGGCCGACCGGCCGCTGTCGAGCGGGTCGCTGGGGCTGCTTGCGCCCGTGCCGCCGTCCGACGCGCGGACCTCCTGGGCGGTCACGACGCGCTCCCGGCCGGCGCCGCGGCGTGGACGGCGGGCTCGCGGATCTCGAGCGTGCAGCACTTCGCCCCGCCGCCGCCGCGCAGGAGCTCCGACGTGTCCACCGCGACCGTCTCGTAGCCGCGCTCGCGCAGCGCCGCGGCGAGCCGGCCCGCACGCGGCGAGTGCACGACGTGCGTCCCGTCGCTCACGGCGTTGAGGCCGAGCACGGCGGCGTCCTCCTCGGTCGCGAGGAGCGCGTCGGGGTAGCGCTCGCGCAGCACCTCCTGCGCGGCGGGGGAGAACGCGGCGGGCAGGTAGACGACGTCGACGGCCGGCGGGCCGGTGAGCGCGGGGTGGGCGGCGTCGTCGAGGTGCGCGCCGTCGTCGGCCCCCGGGGTGCCGGCGGTGCCCTCGTTGCCGCGCAGCACGGTGAGCGCCGTGTCCAGGTGGTAGAACCGCGGGTCCACGAGCTCGAGCGTCACGACCTCCCGGCCCCACAGGGCCGCGGCCTCGGCGTGCGCGGCGCGCTCGGTGCGGAAGCCGGTGCCGGCGAGCACGACGTCGCCGGCCAGCAGCAGGTCGCCCTCGCCCTCGTTGACGTGCTCCGCGAGGTGCGTGACGTACCCGTGGTCGGCGAACCACTTGAGGTAGGCGGCGCCCTCGGGCCCGCGCTCCGGGTGGGTGAAGCGCGCGGAGTAGACGAGGCCGTCGACGACGGTCGCGCCGTTGGCCGCGTAGACCATGTCCGGCAGGCCGGGGACGGGGTCGATCGTCTCGACGGTGTGGCCGAGGTCGCGGAAGGTGTCGCGCAGGCGTTCCCACTGCGCGACCGCGAGCGCGGTGTCGACCGGTGTGCGCCGGTCCATCCAGGGGTTGATCTCGTAGCTGACGGTGAAGTACGTAGGCCGGCACATCAGGTAGTGCCGGGGCTGGCCTGGGCGCATCGCCGCCTCCTCGCGGGAGCCGGGCCGCCGGGGTGGTGCGGCCCGGGTGGGTGCCGGACGGGGGATGCGCCCGGTGCTGCTGGTGGCTGCCGGTTGGCTGCTGGAAGTCAGCGTACGTCCGGGAGGTGTGCGCGTCCTGGGACGGCACGCAAGCAGCAAGGGTGTTGACAGCGATATTCTATCGATATATCGTTACCGTATCGCTGAGCCCGAGACGCGGCTCGCGACGACCGCGCGGCCGGCCCGCCACGCTCCGCGGACCACCCGGAGCCCTCGAGCATCCACGGACAGGAGACACCTCTCATGCACCACGCACACCAGCACCGGGGCAGGACCCCGGAGAACGTCCAGAACATGTCCCAGCCGTTCGGCGAGCGACCCGGGCCGCGCCCGGACCGCCGTCGTCGCGACGGCTTCCCGCCCGTGCCCGACGACGCGGGCTGGTTCCGCGGCGACGGCCCCCGTGGCCGCGGCGGAGCCCGCCGCGGTGGCGGACGCGGGTTCGGCGGACCGGCCGACGGCGGCCGGGGCTTCGGCCCCGGCGGTCCGGCCGACGACCGTCGCGGGTTCGGCCCGGGAGGCCCCGGGTTCGGCCCGGGCGGGCCCGGCTTCGGCCCCGGTCACGGCGGTCGCCGGCACGGGGGCCGCGGTCGCGGCCCCGGGCGCGCCGGCCGCGGCGACGTCCGCGCCGCCGTCCTGCTGCTCCTCGCCGAGCAGCCCATGCACGGGTACCAGGTCATCCAGGAGATCGCGGAGCGCAGCGAGGGCCAGTGGCGCCCGAGCCCCGGCGCGGTCTACCCGGCCCTGAACCTGCTCCAGGACGAGGGGCTCGTCGAGCTCTCGGCCGACGGCGGGCGCCGCCTCGCGACGCTCACCGAGGCGGGCACCGCGTACGTCGCGGAGCACGCCGACGAGCTGGGCGACCCGTTCGCCGACGCCGCCGGTCGCGGCGGCCGCCCGCGGCGCGAGCTGCGCGCAGGCGTCGAGGCCGTGGCGGCGGCGGTCCACCAGGTCGCCCGCACCGGCACCGACGAGCAGACGACGGCCGCTGCGGAGCTCCTGGAGCGCACGCGTCGCGAGCTCTACCTGATCCTCGCGGGCCCGGCCGTGCCCGGCACCTCGCCCGGCGCTGCGCCGGGTGCCACGACGACCGCCGCGGGCGACCGTGCGCCGTCGGGCAGCCCGACGGAGGACACCTCGGTGGAGGACGCCCCGGTGGAGGACGGGCCGACGGCCTGAACCCACCACCCCGGACCCGGGGTCGCGCGGTACCGACGCTGGTCGGTCCCGTGGGGCCCCGGTCCGTCGCGTGCGCGGGGCGCGGCCCGGCAGCCAGGCCGCTCGCGGCTACCGGCGGGCGCGCAGGCGCGCGTCGAGGCGGCGCAGCGAGACGTGCATCATGACGCGCAGCGCGACCCCGACGAGGGGCGCCGTGATCCCGCGGGGGACGGGACCGGCGAGGTACGCCTCCTCCCACCACACGACCCGGCAGCGGCCCGTGCCGAGCGGCACGACCTCGAAGCCCGCGTCGCCGAGCAGCGCCGGGCCCAGCTTGCGGATCCGCGTGCTGCCCGGGCGGCCCGCCGCCACGGACGGGCGGTCGAGCGACTCGACGACCATGCGGTCCGGGAATCCGCGGCCCGTGCGCCGGACGAGCGGGCCGCTCACCATGGTGAACCGGTCGCCCACCTCGGGGCCCCGGCCCGCCGGGGTCGTCATCACGGTGAGGGGGATGAACCGCGGGTGGGTCCGCGGGTCCGCGACCCACGCGAACGCGACGGACGCGTCGACGTCGAGTTCGCGCGCGACGGCGACGCGCCGCACGCCCCGGGTCGTCACTCGGCGTCGCGGGCGGGGGAGCGGTCGCGCCGTCCCCGCCCCGGCAGCAGCCGACGACGGCGGCGCGGCTCCGCGTCCTCGGGGACGGGGACGAGCCGCGGCGGTGCGTCCTGCACGGGCGACTCCACGACCTCGAGGAGCCGGCCGAACACCGACGGCGGCGGCCCGAACGCGCGCCGCGACTGGGCGATCACGCCGTGCCCGAGCGCCCGCGCCCCCGCCACGCCCACGACGGCGCCGACGCCGAACGGCACGAGCCGGCCGAGCGCGAGGCCGGACTGCTTCGCGAGCTGGGTGCGCAGGAACCGGTTGCCGAGCGCCTTGTTGACCTTGACGAGCGTCCCGGCGGGCATGCTCGTCAGGAGCACCTTGCCCCACGCGAGGCCCGACCCCTGGGTCGCGCGCTCGACGTCGCGCGCGCCCTTCTCGCCGAGCACCGTGGCGAGCAGGAGCGCCCGACGGCGGCCCACGTCGTCCACCGCGATCCCGTGCACGTCCGCGACCGCGAGCGCGAAGGCCGCCGAGGACGCGAAGAACGTCGCGACGTCGCTCGACGTCAGCGCGATCCCCACGCCCGTCCCGACCGCCGGGAAGGCGGCCGCCGCGCCGACGGCGCCGCCCGCCGTCTGGATGACGAGCAGGTACTCGCGCTCGAGGATCCGGACGATCTGCGCGGGGCTCGCCTCGGGGTTGCGACGGCGCACCGAGTCGACGTGCGCCCGGATGACGTGCGACGGGATGGTCACGGCCTTGTCGAGCGCGGCGTCGAGCAGCGGGGTCGGCCGGTAGGCGGACCACTCGACCGCGTCCTGCGTCGACAGGTCCCTGCGCCCGGCGTCCCGGGGCGGGGTCCCGTACTCGGGCGCGCCGCCGCGCGGCACGGGGCTTCTCGAGGGGTCCTGCTGGTGCGCCATGGCGCCTCCCGTCATCCCGTGGTCAGGCCTGGGTCTCGACCTCGCGGCCGGCACCCTCCGGCTGGAACAGGTACTCGACCTCGGCACCGGCCTTGACCGTCCGTCCTACCGTGCACGCCTTGTCGATCGCTCGCGCGGCGACAGTGACGAGACGGTCGCGCGCGTCGTCGTCGAGCGACGTGAGGTCGATGTCGTACGTGCCCGTGATCTTCGGGTAGCGCTCCTCCTCGAGGAGCTTGTCGCCCTGGACGTGGATCGTCACGGCGTAGTCGTCGCCGAGGCGGCGGGCGAACGTGCGGTCCGTGCTCATGCCCGCGCACGCGGCGAGGGCGATCTTCAGCAGCTCGCCGGGCGTGAACACCGCACCCTCGCTCGCCGGGCCGATCGAGACCTCGGCGCCGCGCGCCGACCGGCCCGTGTACGTGCGGGTGCCCGTGCGCTCGACCCACAGCGCGTCGGCCGGGGCGGGCGACGGCGCGGGGACGTCGTGCGCGGCCTCGTCGGCGGCGTTCAGGGAGCTCTCGGCAGGCTGCGTCGTCATGCGTGAATCCTCGCACTCGTCGGGTCGCGGCGTCGGGGCGTCCGCCCTCCGGGGAACGTGCGGCGGGCGCGCGCGATTCCCGCGCGCGCGTGCCTGTCACACCGGGGACGGTCGTCCGGTCGTGAGGGTGGTGCGCGGCACCCGCCGCGCCGGAGAGAGGAGACATCATGAGAGTCGTCGTCGTCGGAGGCACCGGGCTGATCGGGAGCCAGGTCGTGCAGGACGTGCGCGACGCCGGGCACGAGGTGGTCGTCGCCGCGCCCAGCACCGGCGTGGACACGTTGTCCGGCGCGGGTGTCGACGAGGCGCTCGCGGGTGCGGACGTAGTCGTCGACGTGTCGAACTCGCCGTCGTTCGCGGACGACGACGTGCTGCGCTTCTTCACAACGTCCACGCGCACGCTCCTCGACGCGGAGGCCCGCGCCGGGATCGGGCACCACGTCGTCCTGTCGATCGTCGGCACGGACCGGACCGACGCCGGCTACCTGCGGGCCAAGGTCGCCCAGGAGCGGCTCGTGCGTGCTTCCGGGCACGGGTGGTCGGTCGTGCGCGCGACGCAGTTCTTCGAGTTCGCGCGCTCCATCGCGGACGGCGCGACCGTCGACGGCGTGGTGCACATCCCGCCCGTCGCGTTCCAGCCCGTCGCCTCGGCGGACGTCGCGCGCACCGTGGCCGACGTCGCGACGGGTGTGCCGCTCGCGGACGTCGTCGAGCTCGCGGGGCCGGAGCGGTTCCGCTTCGACGAGTTCGTCCGCGAGGCGCTCGCGGCGCAGGGCGACGACCGGGAGGTGGTCGCGGACCCGGAGGCGACCTACTTCGGGGCGCAGCTCGTCGAGGACGCGCTCGTGCCCCGGGGGGAGTCCCTGCGAGGTGCCACGACCTTCGCGCAGCACGCGGAGCGCGTCGCGTGACGTCGTCGTGCGGCAGGGCCGCGCGAGCCTGGTCCGCGTCGTAGCGTGGCGGCATGAGTCTCGGCCCACGAACGCCCGAGAGCCCCGTCGTCCGGGAGGACGAGGGGGCTCTCGACGCGTTCCTGAGCGTCCGGTCCCGGCTCTTCGGCATCGCCTACCGCATGCTCGGCAGCGCGACGGAGGCGGAGGACGTCGTGCAGGAGGCGTGGGTCCGCTGGCAGGGCACGGACCGGTCCGTGGTGCGGAACCCGGCGGCGTTCCTCACGACGACGGTGACGCGGCTCGCGATCAACGCCGCGACGTCCGCCCGTGCGCGCCGCGAGACGTACGTGGGTCCGTGGCTCCCCGAGCCCGTCGACACCTCGGACGACCCCGCCCTGGGCGCGGAGCGGGCCGAGGCGCTTGAGATCGCGACCCTCGTGCTGCTCGAACGGCTCGGGCCGGTCGAGCGCGCCGTCTACGTGCTCCGCGAGGCGTTCGACTACCCGTACCGGCGCGTCGCGGAGATCCTCGACCTGACGGAGGCGAACGCCCGGCAGCTCGCGCGTCGGGCGCGGGAGCGGCTCGGCGCGCGCCCGGCGGTCCCGGTCGACCCCGGAGAGCACCGTCGGCTGCTCGACGAGTTCGTGGCCGCCGCGCACGACGGCGACCTGGCCCGCTTCGAGCGGTACCTGGCCGACGACGTGGTCGCCCGCCCTGACGGCGGCGGGAAGGTGCACGCGTCGCGCGTCGAGCTCGTCGGGCTCGCGCGGGTGTCGCTGTTCCTCGACAACGTGTGGCGCAAGTACTGGGCGGACGCCGTGGTGCACGTCGTCGAGGCGAACGGTCGCCCCGCGCTCCTCGTCGTCGTCGACGACGCGCCGTTCGCCCTGGTGTCGCTCGACGTGACGGCGCGCGGGATCGAGCACGTGTATCTCCAGGTGAACCCGGAGAAGCTCGGCGGCTACGCGGCCGCGGGCTGACGCGCGGCCGCGTACCGCGTCAGGCGACGCGAGCCGGCTCGTCGCCGTGCGTCGCCGCAGCCCGTGCCGCGGCGTCGGCGTGCCCGGCGGTGCTCGCCTCGGTGGAGCCGACGTCCGCCCGCGGCACGCCTGCGACGAACGCGGCGCGCGGACGCTGCACGGCGCTGAGCGAGACGACGTCGCGTCCGAAGACCGCCGCGGTCAGCCAGACCGCCAGGACCCGGACCTTCCGCTCCCAGGTGGGGATCGCGAGCACGTGGTACCCGCGGTGCGCGAGCCAGGCGAGCGCCCCGCGCACGACGAGCCCGCGGTACTCGAACAGGCCCGTCCCGATCCCGAGCGTCGCCACGACACCGAGGCTGCCGTGCCGGTAGGGGTGGGTCCGGCGCCCACGTCGGACGGCGACCAGGTTGCGCGCGAGGCGTCGCCCCTGCCGCACGGCGTGCTGCGCGTTGGGCACGGTGAGCGCACCCGGTCGGGCGGTCGAGAGATCCGGCACGGCTGCCCCGTCTCCCGCGGCCCAGGCGTCCGGGACGAGCTCGTCGCCGGTGCCGACCCGGAGGTCCGCTCGCGTGACGACGTACCCCCGAGCATCCACGGGCAGGTCGGTGTGCGTCGCGACGACGGGGTTCGCGGCGTTCCCCGCCGTCCACACGAGGAGGCCCGAGGCGAACTCCTCCCCGGTCGAGAGCCGGACGACGCCGCCCTCGGCCGACTCGAGCCCGGCCCCCAGGTGGACGTGCGCCCCGCGGGCCTCGAGCCGGCCGACCACCCAGCGGCCGGGGCGGTCGGTGACCTCGGGCAGGATCCGTGGGCTCCGCTCGACGAGGTGGAACTGCACCTCGGGCGCCGCGATCTCGGGGTAGAGGTGCAGGAGGTCGTGCGCGAGCGACAGGAGCTCGGCGAAGCCCTCGACCCCGGAGAACCCGCCGCCGACGAACGTCACGGTGAGCAGGCGCTCGCGCTCCGGACCCCGCGGCAGGCTCGCGGCACGGTCGAACGACGTGAGCAGGCGGTCTCGGACGGCGACGGCCTCCTCGACGTGCTTGAGGCCGATCGCGTGCTCTGCGACGCCCGGGACGGGGAAGACTCGCGTCACCGCGCCTGCGGTGACGACCACGGTGCCGTACGGCAGCCGGTACGCCGGACCGGACCGGGGCTGCACGACGACCGCGCGGTCCGCGTGGTCGATGCGCGTGACCGTGCCGTCGACGAGGCGCGTCCGGCGCAGGTGGCGTCGGTGCGAGACCGCTGCGTGGCGTGCCTCGACCGAGCCCGCGACCACCTCGGGCAGGAACGGCTGATAGGTCATGTACGGGCGGGGGTCGACCAGGACGAGCTCGACCTCGCCGCGCCGCAGCTCGCGCCGCAGGTCCTTCTCGAGCTCCCGGGCCACGGTGAACCCGGCGTAGCCCCCGCCGACGACGACGATCCGTTCCATCACGAGCCTCCTGGTGCTTGTGGGCGCCTCTCCGACGTCCCTACCCCTCCGACCGATCCGGACGTCGTCGCGTGACATGACGTGCGTCACGCCGGCCGCGAGGCCGCGAGGTCGCGGACCGTCGACGTGGGGACTGGCCGGCCGCGGTGTTTGACCCACCCCGTGGCGACGACCGACACTGGCGACCGTGGCCCCCGACGCACCCTCCTCGACCCTTGCCGTGGCGACCGAGGGCGAGCGTGCGCCGTCGGGCAGCGCGCCCGGGCCCGTGCCCACCCCGTACGAGGACCTCCTGCGCGACGTCCTCGCGCACGGCACGCCCAAGGGCGACCGCACGGGGACCGGCACGCGCAGCGTGTTCGGCCGCCAGCTCCGGTTCGACCTCGCGCAGGGCTTCCCGCTCGTCACGACCAAGCGCGTGCACCTCAAGTCCGTCGCGTACGAGCTGCTGTGGTTCCTGCGCGGCGACTCGAACGTGCGCTGGCTGCAGGAGCGCGGCGTGCGCATCTGGGACGAGTGGGCCGACGCCGACGGCGAGCTCGGACCCGTCTACGGCGTGCAGTGGCGCTCGTGGCCGACGCCGGACGGCCGCCACGTCGACCAGGTCGCGCAGGTGATCGAGCAGATCAAGGCGAACCCCGACTCGCGGCGGCACATCGTCTCCGCGTGGAACGTCGGGGAGATCGAGAACATGGCGCTGCCGCCGTGCCACGCGTTCTTCCAGTTCTACGTGGCCGACGGGAAGCTGTCGTGCCAGCTCTACCAGCGCTCGGCAGACCTGTTCCTCGGCGTGCCGTTCAACATCGCGTCGTACGCGCTGCTCGTCCACATGGTCGCCGCGCAGACCGGCCTCGAGGTCGGCGACTTCGTCTGGACCGGCGGTGACGTGCACATCTACGACAACCACGTCGAGCAGGTGCGCGAGCAGCTCACGCGCGACCCGTACCCGTACCCGACCCTGCGCCTCGCGCCCCGCGACTCGATCGACGCTTACGAGTACGAGGACATCGAGGTCGTCGGGTACCAGCACCACCCGACGATCAAGGCGCCGATCGCGGTCTGATGCTGGGACTGATCTGGGCCCAGGCGCGCGACGCCGCCGGGCGGCCCGTCATCGGCGCGGGCGGCACCATGCCGTGGCACCTGCCCGAGGACCTCGCGCACTTCCGACGCGTCACGTCGGGCCACCCCGTGGTCATGGGCCGCCGCACGTGGGACTCGCTCCCGCCGCGGTTCCGGCCCCTGCCGGGGCGCCTCAACGTCGTCGTCACGCGCCAGGAGGCATGGGTGCCCGACGGCGGCCGCCCCGTCGGCGAGGGCGGCGCGCCCGTGCGCGTGGCCGGGTCGGTCGACGCGGCGCTCGCGGACGCTCGCGCCGCGGCCCGCGCGAGCGGCTCCGACGAGGTGTGGGTCATGGGCGGCGCCCAGCTCTACGCCGCGACCGTCGCCGACGCGGACCGGTGCGTGGTCACCGAGATCGACACCGTGGTCGAGGGTGACACGTACGCGCCCGAGATCCCCGCGGGCAGCGTGCGCGACGTCGGGGAGTGGCAGGTCTCGCAGACGGGCACGCGGTACCGCGTCGTCGTCGTGTCTCGCTGATCAGACCCGCGCGACCGCAGCGTGCGGCTCAGAGCAGGCCGGTCGGTTCGATGGGGTCGAGGCGCGGCGGCGGGACGGGGTGGGGCTCCTCGAGCGTCTCGACGTCGGCGTCCTGCGGGGCGGTGAGCCGCGCGACCGCCGCGTCCAGGTTGGCGGTGATCGCCGTGACCAGGCCGTCGGCGTCCCGCTGCTCGAGGCGGGTCACGATCTCCTCGTGGGACGCCGCCGAGTCGGCACGCACGGCGTACTCGTCGCTCACGGTGAAGCTGGCGACGCGCACCTCGACGATGAGGGTGGTCATCCACCGCAGGAGCCACGGGTTCCCTCCCGCCGCGACGAGCGCCCAGTGCAGGTTGAGGTCGGCGTCGCCGATGCGGCGAGGGTCCTGGGAGGCTCCGGCCGTGACGAGCGCGTCGTACGCGGTGCGGACGGACGTGACGTCGGTCTCGGAGGCGCGGGCGACGGCGAGCCGCGCCGCGGCGGTCTCGACGCTGGTGCGCGCGGCGTAGAGCGCGGGGATGCGGTCGCGCCCGATGGTCACGACGCTCAGGCCGCGTCCCGGCGTCGCGGTGAGCAGGCCCTCCTGGACCAGCCGCTGGGCCGCCTCGCGGAAGGGGCCGCGGCTCACGCCGAGCTGCCCGGCGATCTCGACCTCGCGGATGGGTGATCCGACGCGCAGCGCGCCGGAGTAGATCGCGTCGCGCAGCTCGCGCGCGATGAGGTCGACCGTCGAGGGTCGGGTCACCGGCGAGAGGAACGGTGCGGTGAGCGGTGCGCGCGAGGCCGGGCTCATCGGCTCTCTCCCTCCGAGGTCGTGGTCGTGCGGTCGATCGAGGTCACGATCGGGTATCACATCATCCCCTGTCGGCGACGCTCGATCGGACGAACGCGCACGTGGGCATCGATTGTAGACAATCAGACGCTCTGACCGTTCGATTGTCGAACGGTCGACAGAAGGCTAACGTGGTCGACCGTCCAACCAGCCATGACCGTCACGCCCCGGCGTCGACGGGCACGAAGGGAACCATGACTTCCACGCGAACCACCGCGCACCGGCGCCGCGCCCTGCTGGGTGCCGGCACCGTCGTCCTCCTCGCCGCCACCGCGGCCTGCACGAGCGTCGACGGGGGTGGCGCCAGCGAGCCCGGGACCGCGTCCGCGGACGGCGGCGCGCTGGAGGCGCTCCAGGACCGCGGCACCATCACCGTCGGCTTCGCCGGGGAGGCCCCCTACAGCTACGAGGAGGGCGGGGAGCTCACCGGGGCGACCGTCGCGCTCCACCGCGCGATCTTCGCCGAGCTGGGGATCGAGACGGTCGAGGGTGTGAACACCGAGTTCGGCTCCCTCATCCCGGGGCTCACCGCGAACCGGTTCGACGCCGTCAGCGCCGGGATGTCGATCCTCCCGGACCGTTGCGCGCAAGCCGCCTTCAGCGAGCCGGAGTTCATGTACACCACCGCGTTCATGACGCCCGCGGGGAACCCTGACGGCCTGACGGACATGCAGTCCGCCGCCGACGCGGGTGTCCGGCTGGCAACGATGACGGGTGCCATCGAGGGCGACTACGCCCGAGAGCTCGGCATCGAGAACCTCGAGGTCGGCTCGCCGCAGGACGGCCTCGACGCCGTCGTCGCCGGGCGCGCGGACGCCTTCGCCCTCACCGGCATCTCGCTCAACCACCTCGCGGACAGCTCCGACGCCCCGGTCGAGGTCACCGAGTCGTTCGTCGCCGAGATCGACGGCGTCCCCCAGATCGGTGCCGGCGGGACGGTCTTCCGCACGAGCGACACCGCGCTGCTCGAGGCGTACAACGAGAAGCTCGCCGAGATCGTCGCCGACGAGGACCGCTATCTGGAGATCGTGGGGGAGTTCGGCTTCACCGCGTCCGAGCGTCCCGTGGAGGGCCTCACCACGGAGAAGCTCTGCGCCGGCGACCTCGACGCCCTCGCCACCGAGCTCGCCCCGGAGCTCGGCGCGGGCTCCTGAGGGACGCCGGGTGTCCGACAACCTCAGCACGCTGCTCGACGCGCTGCCGCGGCTCGGCGAGGGCGTGCTGGTCACCCTCCAGCTCACGCTGGGCGGTGCCGCGCTCGCTCTCGTCCTGGCGCTGCTGCTCGGTCTCGGCTCGCGTGCGCACCGCCTGTGGGTCCGTGGCCCGTCACGCGTCGTCGTGGAGTTCTTCCGCGGCACGTCGCTCGTCGTCCAGCTCTTCTGGCTCTTCTACGTCCTGCCGGTCTTCGGCTTCCGCATGGAGTCCCTCGCGTGCGGCATCCTCGCGCTCGGGCTCAACTACGGCGCGTACGGAGCCGAGGTGGTCCGCGGGTCGATCAACGCCGTGCCGCGCGGGCAGTGGGAGGCGGCGGTCGCGCTCGACCTCGGTCCCGTGCACCGGCTGCGCCGCGTGATCCTGCCTCAGGCGTGGGCGCTCATGATCCCGCTGCTGACCAACCTGCTGATCCAGCTCCTCAAGGGGTCCGCGCTCGCCACCTACATCCTGCTGCACGACGTCAACTACTTCATCGAGCAGCTCCGCCGCGGCACGCAGGACACGTTCTTCTCCTACTCCGTAGGCCTGCTCGTCTACTTCGCGCTCGCCTACGCGCTGACGCTCGGCATGAACGCCCTCGAGGTCCGGGCGAAGCACCGGCTCGGCCGCGGACCGTCGCTCCGTGAGGTGCTCCGCCTCGCACCGGTCCCGGCCACGGCGAGGGGAGGTGCCGCGTGAACGACGTCTGGAGCTGGGAACGTGCCGCGCAGGCGCTCCCGCCGATCCTGGAGGGCTTTCGCATCACGCTGCTCGCGACGGTCGTCGGCACGGCGATCGCCGCGGTGCTCGGACTCCTCGTCGCGTTGGTGCGACGCTCGCCGTCGCGGTGGGTCAGCGCCCCCGTGGGCCTCGTCGTGGAGTTCGTCCGGTCGACGCCGCTGCTCGTGCAGCTCGTGTTCGTCTATCTCATGCTGCCGGGCGTCCCGGCGCTGGTGGTCGGCTGCGCGGTGCTCGGCGTGCACTACGCGACCTACATGTCGGAGGTCTACCGGGCGGGGATCGACGCCGTCCCCCGCGGCCAGTGGGAGGCCGCGAAGGCGCTCGACCTGCCGCGGTCGCGCGTGTGGCGCGCGGTCGTGCTGCCGCAGGCGATCCGCAAGACGCTGCCGGGGCTGGGGAACTACGCCGTCTCCATGTTCAAGGAGACCCCGTTCCTCTTCGCGATCAGCGTCGTGGAGATGTTCACCGCCGCGCAGCAGTTCGGGGCCCGCACGTTCGTCTACACCGAGGCGCTCACGATGGTCGGCCTGCTCTTCCTCCTGGCGAGCTACCCGACCTCGCTCCTCGTCCGCAGATTGGAGAATCGCCTTGCCTGAGACCACCGCGCCCGAGGGTGCCCGCACGCCGGTCCCTGCGACGTCCCCCGCCCAGACGGCCTCCGTCGACCCCGACGTGGTCCCCATGATCGAGTTCCGGGGGGTCGTCAAGCGCTTCGGCGACAACACCGTGCTCGACGGGCTCGACTTCCGTGTCGCGCGCGGCGACCGGGTCACGCTCATCGGGCCTTCCGGGTCCGGGAAGACGACGATCCTGCGGCTCCTCATGACCCTCGAGGAGGCGGACGGCGGGATCATCCTCGTCGACGGCGACCCGTACACGCACGAGATGCGGAACGGGAAGCGGGTCGCGATCCCCGAGAAGCGTCGGCGCCCGATCCGGCGCCGCGTCGGCATGGTCTTCCAGCAGTTCAACCTCTTCCCGAACATGACCGTGCTGGAGAACATCGTCGAGGCGCCGATGCACGTGCTCGGCCTCACCCGCGCGCAGGCGACGGTCCGTGCGGAGGAGCTGCTCGAGCAGGTCGGGCTCGCGGACAAGCGCGACGCCCGCTGCACGCAGCTGTCCGGCGGCCAGCAGCAGCGTGTCGCGATCGCGCGGGCGCTCGCGATGGACCCGGAGATCCTCCTCCTCGACGAGGTGACGTCCGCTCTCGACCCCGAGATCGTCGCCGACGTGCTCGGCGTCCTGCGCGAGGTCGCGGAGACGACGGACATCACGATGCTCATCGTCACGCACGAGATGCAGTTCGCGCGCGACGTCTCGCACCGGGTGCTCATGTTCGACCACGGTCGCATCGTCGAGGAGGCCGACCCCGAGACGATGTTCACCTCGCCGCGGCACGAGCGCACCCAGGAGTTCCTCCGCGCCGTCCTCGGGGCCTGAGCAGTCGGCGACCCGGCTCAGGCAGGCTCGCCGACGCGCCCGAGCGCGTCGAGCACGAGGTCCCAGAATCGGGCGTGGTCGAGGGTGACCGCGACCTGTGTGCGGCACTCCTCGGGGCCGGGCTCGTCGCCGCGCAGGTCGGCGACGGTCATGCCGGTCGTCAGGCCCCCGTGCAGCTCGACGTCCAGTGGCGCGCGGCGCGTCGTCATGACCGACGGGTCGACGACGTACGCGACCGCGCACGGGTCGTGCACGGGCGGGGAGGGGAAACCCTGCGCGGTGCGGTACGTCGTGCCGTAGAAGTCGAGCAGCTCGCCGACGAATCGGGCCGGGGCGGTGCCGAGCGCGGCGATGCCGTCGCGCACGTCCGCCGTCGCGACGGCCTGGTGCGTGAGGTCGAGACCCACCATCGTCACCGGCCACGCCTCGGTGAGCACGACGTGCGCCGCCTCCGGGTCCGCGAGGACGTTGAACTCCGCGACCGGCGTCCGGTTGCCCACGTGGTACCCGCCGCCCATGAGGACGACCTCGCGGACGCGCGGCACGATCCTCGGCTCCTTGCGCGCCGCCATCGCGACGTTCGTCAGCGGGCCCGTCGGCACGAGCGTGATCTCGCCCGGCTCGGCCGCCAGGACCGTCTCGATGATGAGGTCCACCGCGTGCCGGTCGTCGACGGCGCGCCGCGGGGCGGGCAGCACCGGCCCGTCCATGCCCGAGTCGCCGTGGATGTCCGGCGCGACGATCCGGGGCCGGACGAGCGGACGGTCGCACCCGGCCGCGACCGGGACGTCGATCCCGGCGAGCTCCGCGACCGCGAGCGCGTTCCGCGTCACCTTCTCGAGCGTCTGGTTCCCGGCGACCGTGGTCACCGCGACCAGGTCGACGGCGGGGCTCCCGTGCGCGAGGAGCATCGCGATCGCGTCGTCGTGGCCGGGGTCGCAGTCGAGGACGATCCGGCGGGGCGGGGTCGTGCGGGAGTCAGGGGTCGGCGGGACGGGCTGGGCCGGGACGTGAGCGGACATCGACCCATCCTCGCGCGTCCCCGGGGCCGGGGCGGCCGCCAGGGCGCTTCGCCTCCGGGCGCCCGTGACGGCTAGGCTGTGCTGCGGCCCTGACCCGGGGCCACGCGCCTGTAGCTCAGGGGATAGAGCACCGCTCTCCTAAAGCGGGTGTCGCCAGTTCGAATCTGGCCAGGCGCACCGAGCAGGACAGAGGTCGAACGCCCGTCACCGACCCTGGCAGGTGTGCGCGTGCTGCGGGACGTCGGCCCGGTCGTCATCCGCACCACGCTCTGGTCAGTTGATGATCTCGCCGCGCTCCTCGGTCCGCAGAGCCGCGAGGCGCGCGCGCCAGCTCGCGAGCTCCTCGGGGCTCAGGCGTGGCCACTCGGCGACCTCACGGACCACCCGCAGGGGCGCGCTGCTCCGGTAGGACCGCGTGGGGTTGCCCGGGAACTTCTTGTCGGTGACGTTCGGGTCGTCCTCGAACGGGCCGGTCGGCTCGACCTCGTAGACACGCGGGGCGGCGTCGCGGGCCGCCAGCTCGGCGGCGAGCGCGGCGCCGCCGACGAGCGCGGTGAAGTAGACGTGGTTCATGACGATCTCGGGCCGGTAGTTCGACCGGAACCCCGCGGTCAGCAGATCACCTGCCCGCAGGTCGGCCTTCGTCCCGTGGAAGAACGGTCCCTCGTCCGGCACGTGGTTCACCCGCTCAAGGTAGACAGGCCGGGGGCCCGGTCGTGTGCCTGCGGCGCGACGTCTCGCGGAGCCCGCCTGGGCGGCAGCCTCTGGCCGAGCACTGCTCGGTCAGAGGCGCACCGGCTGCGGGCTTCTTCACGGGCCGGTGCCCCCTGCGGCACCTCGGCCGCAAGGACACCCTAAGAACCGTCTCCCCGTGCTCGCCACCTGTCGGACTTCACGGTTCGGGAGTACGGTCGAAGGGTTGAGTCTGGACCTGGCTCCTCATCCTCTGGAGAAGACGGAGCACCGACATGTCCGTAGACGACCATGCCATCGACCCATCCCTGACCCGCGAGACGGGCCAGAAGATCGGCCAGTACCGCCTCGACCTGAAGACCGGCACCTGGTGGTGGTCGTCGGAGACGTACCGGGTCCACGGGTTCGAGCCGGGCGACGTGGTGCCGACCACCGAGCTCGTCCTGGCGCACAAGCATCCCGACGACCGCGAGCACGTCCGTGCGGTCCTCGACCACGCCGAGGCCACGGGCGAGCCCTTCTCGAGCGTGCACCGCATCATGGACGCCCACGGCGTCGAGCGGTACGTCGTCCTCGTGGGGCAGGGGCGCCGGGACCGCGAGTCGGGTGAGGTCGTCGAGCTGCTGGGCTACTTCGTCGACATCACGACGACGGTCGCGGGGCGCGCGCAGGAGCGTGCGCGCCGGGACATCACCGCGGCGGCCGAGGGTCGTGGCCCGATCGAGCAGGCCAAGGGCATCCTCATCGCCGCGCACGGCGTGAGCGCCGACGAGGCGTTCGCCCGCCTCAAGCAGGTCTCGAACGACAAGAACGTCCGCCTGCGCGAGCTCGCGTCCGTCGTCGTCGACGAGGCGGGACGCGCCGGCGGGGACTGCGCCGAGCGCATCGACGCGATCCTGCGGTAGGCGCCGCAGACGGTAGAGCCCCGCACTCCCGGACGGGACTGCGGGGCTCTCGCGCGTGCGGACGCGGTCGGGTCGCCCCCGGTCCGGCTAGGCCGACGCGGGCGTCGGGGCGGGCGCGCTACCGGGCGTCGACGGCGTCGGCGCGGTCCCGGTGCTCCCGTCGCCCGTGCCGGTCTCCGCCTCGGACTCGGTACCGCCGCCGGTGCCCCCGGCCCCCTCGCCCGGGCCCGTCGAGGGCGTCGGGGCGGGTTCCTCCGGCGTCGTCGGGTCGGGGGTGGGGTCCACGGTCGGCTCCGGGGTGGGCGTGGGCGTGCTGGACGGCTCGTCGGACGGCGTCGTCGACGGCGAGGGGCTCGGGCCCGGCGTCGGCACGGTCGCGGGGCCCTGCGAGGGCGTGCTGGGCGCCGGCGTCGTCGGGTCCTCGGTGCTCGGGGTCCGCTGGTGGCTGATCGTCGTGCCCGACCCCTCGACGCCGCGGACGGCGTCCGCGAGGGGCTTGCCGAGGACGAGCTCGACGACGAGGACCACGCCCATCACGGCGACGAACAGCGCGAGCGCCGTCACGGTGAGCACGCGGCCGCGCCCGTACCGGTCGATGAGCCGCAGCCAGCGGTTCTGCCCACCCTCGGAGTCGTCCGTCCCGGCCGCCCCGGCCGCCTCGCCGTCGGCCCCTGCCGAGCCGACCGCGGTGGCCACCGCCGTCTCGACGCTGTCCGCCCGCGCGTCGGGCTCGACGGCCCCGCGAGGCACCGACGCGACCGCCGTGGTGGTGCGGGTACGGGTGGTGCCCGTGCCTGCGGTGGCCTGCACGACCTTGCCGACGACGGGCACGAGCTGCTCGCGCGTCTTCTGGATCGAGCGCGTGTAGACGTAGTTCGCGACGACGGTCAGCGCGCTGGCGATGCCGGCGCCGATGATCGTCCCGGCGGTCCCGAAGTAGGACAGGAGCACGGTGGTGCTCACCGCGGCGAGGGCGCTGGCGATGACCTGGGTGAGCGAGAGGCGGGCCGGGGCCTCGCGCTCCTTCTCGGGAGCCGGCTCCGCGGTGGTGCGTCCCGCGGGGTGTCCGGCGTCGGGGCCGGGCTCGTCGCGCGGGACGCGCGGGGCGTCGCGGTCGAGGCGGGGGTTCTCGGAGGGCGTGGTCACGTGGTGCTGGTTTCCGGTCGTCGGCGGGCTGGTCCGCCCGCCGCCACCGGCCGTGACGGCCGCGCGCCAGGGACCGGCGTCGGGCCACGGGCGTCCTTCCACGGTAGGACGTCCGTGTGGACCTCGCTCACGGGGGCCGTGCCCGGCCCTCAGAGGAACCGGGAAGATCCTGTGACGCCGCCGGTCAGGTCGTCGGACGCCGCACCCGCCGGGCCCCAGAGCGCCCCTGGTACGCCGGACGGCGGGGAGGGTCGTATCCTGCCGGGAGTCGTCGTGATCGTGCGGCGGCCGCCGAGCAGGGCGCCGTGTGATGCGCGCCACACGGTGCGACGGCGGGCCGGCGGCCTGAGACCCGCGGAATGCCGCGCCTTCTGGTGGACGCCCGTCCAGGTCGTTCTCAGGCGTTTGTGCGGCTCGCCGGGTGGTCGTGCGTCCAGCCCCCGAGCCGTGTTGACGCCTGGGCCGCGCGCCGTGCAAGATAGTTCTCGACAGCGCGCATCGCCTGCCCCCTGCGCGGTGCGCGCTGTTTCATGCTTCTCCGGGAGAACATCTCGGAATCGCTCGGAAACGACGGCCTCGGAACACGAATTCTCGTGATCCGGGGCCGTTCGTCGTTTTTGCTGCGGCACGCGCCCGGGCGTGGTCGCGACCCGGCGCCGTGCGGCGCAGCGGGTCGCGTCCTCCCCGGCGCGCCGCGTCGAGCGGCGCGAGGCGGACGGTTAGCGTCGGAGGGTGAATGCCGCAGCCCGCACCAGCTCAGCCGCCCGGAGCGTGGCCGATCCTGCTCGGCTGCCCTCGACCCCTCCCGGCGGGACCGACCGGCCCGACGCCGAGGCCGCCGACGTGATGCCGTCGCGCCCCGTGCTCGTGCCCGAGCCCACGACGTCCGACCTCGTCGAGGAGGCGGTCGCCCGCTGGCGCGCCGGGCTCGTCGAGCTCGCCGGGGGGTCGTCGCTCGCCGACGTCTCCCTCCTCGGCGACGCCGTCGTCGACCTCACCGCCGCGCACCCCTCGGGCGTCGCGCAGCTCTTCGCGGGACGGCCGACCCGGTTGTCGAACCTCTTCCGCGAGGGCGGCTCCCTGCCCGCCGCCCGCCGCCGGGCGCGCGCCGTCGTGGTGCGGGCCGCCGAGCACGCGCAGCGCTACGGCGTCGCTCCGACGTACCTCGCCATCGGCGTCGCGACCTGGACCCAGAGCCCGACGGCGCCTCTCGCCGAGGACGACGTCGCCGCGCTCGCCCGCGTCGCCGGTCGTGCGCCCACGGTGGTGCCCGGCGACGGGGACGCGAGCGCCCTGACGGACCCGGAGCCCGCGGCGGCGGCACCCGACGCCGAGGACACCCAGCTCGCGCACCCCGGCGACCGGTCCGACGGCGTGGTGGGCCCCGAGGAGGAGCCCGCGCCCCGGACGGTGCGCGCGCCCGTCCTGCTGCGCCCCCTCACCGTCACGCCCCGCGGCGACGGCGAGACGGACTACGAGCTGACGCTCGAGCCCACCGCCGAGATCAACCCGCTCCTCGCGCGCACGCTCCGTGCGCACGGAGCGCTGCTCGACCCCGTGACCCTGGCGCGGTCCACGTTCACCGGCGCGGGCTTCGACCCGGGCGACGCGACCCGGCGGATCGCGGCCCTGGGGCAGGCGGTCCTCGACGACTTCGACCTCACCCACCGGGTCCTCGTCGGCACGTTCGTGCACCCGGGCCAGGTGCTGGTCGACGACCTCGACGAGCTCGCGCCCGCGCTCGAGCGGCACGAGGTCGTCGCGGCGCTCGCCGGGGACGAGCGGTCCGCCGCCGCGCTGCGGGCCGACCTCCCGGCGCCGCGCGTCGGCGACGCCGACCCCGTGCTCGAGCGCGGCGCGGGCGACCTCGACCCGTCCCAGCGGCACGTCGTCGACGTCCTCGCGAGCGGCTCGCACCTGTTCGTCGACGCCCCCACCGGGTCCGACGTCGCGGGCACGCTCGCCGCCGTCGTCGCCGAGGCCGCGGCGTCGGGCCGCCACGTCCTCTACGTGCCGGGCCACCGTCGCGCCGCCGACGCGCTCCTCGCCCGCCTCGACGCGCTGGGCCTCGACGGGCTCGCGCTCGACGTCGCCCCCGAGCCGACGTGGCGGGAGACCGCCTCGCACCGGCTGCTCGCCGCGATGGCGACCGAGCCGGAGCCGGTCGAGGACGACGACCTCGTGCGCACGCGCGACGCCCTGCTCGGTGCACGCGCCCGGCTCGCGGGGTACATCGAGGCGCTGCACCTCGTGCGCGACCCGTGGGGCGTGTCGGCGTACGACGCGCTCCAGGCCCTCGCGCGGCTCACCGCCGAGCGCCCGGCGCCGGACACGCGGGTGCGGCTCACGACCGAGGTCGTGCTCGCCGTCGGGCCGCAGCGCGAGCGGGTCGCCGCCGAGCTGCGCGAGGCCGCGATGCTCGGCGCCTTCACCGCCCGCGCGACGTCGACCCCTTGGTACGGCGCGGCGCTCACCACGCCGCAGGAGGCGCACGACGCCCTCGTGCGCGTGGAGCGGCTGCGCGCCCACACGCTGCCGCAGCTGCGCGCGCAGGTCGAGCAGGTCGCGGAGCGCACCGGGCTCACGACCGCGACGACGCTCCGCCAGTGGGGCGACCAGCTCACCATGCTCGGCGGGATGCGGGGCACGCTCGACGTGTTCCAGCCGCTCATCTTCGAGCGCACCGCGCAGGACATGGTGGAGGCCACCGCGACGAAGCAGTGGCGCGAGCAGCACGGGATCGAGATGGGCTGGTTCGCGCGTCGCCGGCTGCGCCGTCAGGCACGCGACATGGTGCGGCCGGGCGTCCGCGTGCCCGACCTGCACGCCGCGCTCGTCGAGGTCCAGGCGCAGCGCGCCGTCTGGCAGGAGCAGTGCCCCCGTGGCGGCTGGCCCGTGCTGCCCGAGGGGCTGTCGGCCATCGAGGACACGCACGAGGCCGTCCGGATCGACGCCGAGGAGCTGGAGCCGGTGCTCGCGGGCACGCCTGCGGGCGGCGGGCTGCTCGACACGCCGCTCGACGCGCTCGCCGCCCGCCTCGACGCGCTCGCGGAGGACGCCGCCGCGCTCGACGCGCTCCCGGCGCGGACCGCGATCCAGCACCGGCTCACCGACCTCGGCCTCGGCGAGCTCCTCACCGACCTCGCGGCGCGCCGCGTCGAGCCCGACGAGGTGGGCCCCGAGCTGGAGCTCGCCTGGTGGAGCTCGGTGTTCGAGCAGATCCTCGCGCAGGACCAGGCGCTCGCCGGGCAGGACGGCGCGGGCCTCGACGCGCTCGCGCGCCGGTTCCGCGAGCTCGACCGCGCGCACGTCGCGTCCCTCGCGGCGCCCGTCCGGGCGGCGGTCCGCGACCACCTCGGGACCGCGATGCGCGAGCACCGTGACGAGGCGGAGGCCCTCTTCACCGAGCTGCTCGAAGGGCGGCTCGTGAGCCTGCGCGAGACGGCGGAGCAGCACCCGGCCGTGCTGCGCCGGCTGCGCCCCGTGCTCGTCGCCACGCCGACGCTCGTCCCGCACCTCGTGCCGGCGACCCGCACCGTCGACCTCGTGGTGCTCGACGCGATCGAGCACACGCCCGTCGAGCTCGTGCTGTCGGCGCTCGCGCGCGGGCGCCAGGTCGTCGCCGTCGGCGACCCGCGGGCGGCGTCCACGGACACCGTGCGCGAGCTCGCCGAGCTCCTGCCCACGGTCGCGCTGCTCGCCGACGGCTCGCGACGCGACCCGTTCGTCACCACGTTCCTCGCCGAGCACGGCTACGCGGGCGTCCTGCGCCCGTCGCCGCTGCCGCGCGCGGAGGTCCTCGTCCAGCTCGACGTCGTCGACGGCGCCGGGATGCCCGACACGGCGTCCGGCGCGGTCGAGAGCACGCAGGCCGAGGTCGACCGCGTCGTCGAGGTCGCGATCGAGCACGCGCTCACCCGGCCGGACGAGTCCCTCGCGATCGTCACCGTCACGCCCCTGCACGCCGACCGCATCCGCGACGCGCTCCTCGTCGAGGTCCGGCAGAACCCGGCGCTCGCCGGGTTCTTCTCCGGCGCCCGCGCGGAGCCGGTCGTCGTCGCGGACGTCTCCGGCGTCGCCGGGCTCGTGCGCGACACGATCGTGCTGTCCGTCGGCTTCGGGAAGACCCCGCACGGCCGCGTGCTGCACCGGTTCGGCATCCTCAACACCCCGGGCGCCGAGGCCATGCTGCTCGACGCCGTCGGGGCGACACGCCGGCGTCTCCACGTCGTCTCGTGCTTCACGGCGGGCGACCTCGACCCGGAGCGACTGCGCGGCGCGGGCGCCCGGCTGCTCGCCGAGGTGCTCGACCTGGCCGAGCAGCGCAGCGGCGCCGCCGACCAGGTCACGCTGGGCAACGGCGTCGACCTCGGCGGCAGCCCCGACCGGCTCGTCCTGGACCTCGCCGAGCGGCTCTGGCGCGCGGGGCTCGTCGTCGAGACCGACTACGGCATCGGCGACGGCGACCGCATCCCGCTCGTCGTCGGCCACCCGGACCTGCCCGGCGAGCTCCTCGTCGCCGTCCTCACCGACGACGCGGCCTACGTCGCCGAGCGCAGCGTCCGCGTGCGCGACCGGCAGGTCGCCGAGCGGCTCGAGCGCATCGGCTGGACGGTCGCGCAGGTCTGGTCCGCCGCCGCGTTCCTCGACCCCGCCAAGGAGGCCGAGCGCATCCGGCGGGTCGTGCAGGCCGTGCGCGACGCGCGGCTCCCGGAGACGGGCGGCGTCGCGCAGACGGGCGGGGGCGACCGGATCGTCGTCGTGCCGGTGATCGACGACGACGAGCAGCACGGCGACGAGGACCTGTAACCCCGCCGGTGGGACCATGGGACGCGTGAGCACGACCGCCGACCCGAGCCCCAACCCGTCGCACCTACCCGACGACGGGCGCGACCGTCCCGAGCCCGAGGCCGGGCGCCGTCGGCGTCCGCGGCGGGCCGTGCGGCGGGGGACCGAGAGCACGGTGGTGCCCGGCACGAGCGCCGACGAGCGGGCCGAGGGCTGGGGCGACGAGTCAGCCCCCCGCCGCGGCGTGCCGGGCGAGAACGACGACCGCCTGCTGGGCGACGTGCCGCCCCACTACGGGCGCCACTGACGGCTCGCCGGGCGACCGGCTGAGCGGCGTCAGAGGTGCCGCGGGGGCGTCGGCCCGCCGGGCGTCGTCCCGCCGGGCGCCGCGCCGGGGCCGCTGCCGGCCTGGGCGGCGAGAAGGTCGCGGATCTCCTGGAGCACGCGCACGTCCTCGGCAGGTGCCTCGGGCTCGGGCTCCTCGTCCTTCTTGCGGCGCTCCGCGAGCTTGTTCATCGGCAGGACGATGACGAAGTAGAGGGCGACGGCGATGATGAGGAACTGGAGGATCGCGTTGAGGACCCCGCCGACGGAGATGACGGAGGGCGGGATGTCCTTCGCCTCGTTCCCCGCGCGCAGCGTGATGTCCCACAGGCCGGTGAGGTCGGGCTTGCCGAAGATCGCCCCGATGAGGGGGTTGATGAAGTCCTCGACGATCGCCGTGACGACCCCGGAGAACGCGGCCCCGATGACGACGCCGACCGCCAGGTCGATCGCGTTGCCGCGGAGCACGAACTCCTTGAACCCTTGGAACACGCCCTTCATGTGCTGCTTCCCTCTCCTGTCGACGGGCACGCGTGGCGGCGGCGCCACGACACGTGCACGCGTGATCCTGCCAACGGGCGCGGCGACCGGCAACGGCTTCGCCCGGCGGGTCGGCGGTCTCACGGAGTCGTCACGGGACCAGGACGGCCGTGACCGGGGCGTGCCCGGACCGCGCCGCCAGCCGGACGGCCTCCTCGGGGCGCACCGCGACGAGGGTCACGACGTCGGAGCCTGACCCACCGGTGCCGAGCAGGCCGCCGCCGTCGTCGGGCTCGGGTGCCGGCACGACGACCGCGGCGCGGGCCAGGTACGGGTCGTCCGGGGGAGCGGACCCCGTCTCCGCGGGTTCCGTGGGTGCCGGGGCGAGCGCGGGGTCGCCCGCGGCCAGCAGGTCGACGCGGTCGCCCGGCTCGAGGAGCGCGGCGACGCCCGGGTCGAGCCGGACGGGGGCGACCACGGTCCCGTCGGGCGCCCCGGCGGCGAGCTCTCCTCCGCCGACGAGGCCGTCCTGGAGGAGCGTGCCCTCCGGCAGGGCGACGGTCGCGCGGCGTCCGACGACGTCGTCGGCCCGGGCCGGTGCCCCGGCGGGCAGGAGGGAGGCCGGGACGTGGTCCACCCGCACGTCGGGTGCCGCGAGCGTGGTGCCGGGCGGCACGGCGCGGGCCGTCACGACGGCGGGAGCCGTCGGCGGGGGTGGGGGCCGCAGCGCACCGACGACGACCGACGCGGCGAGCCCGCAGCACAGCGCGGCGACCACGAACCGGGACCGCCACCACAGGCCGTGCAGCAGCCGCCGTCGGGCGGCGGCGCGGCCGGGGTGGGCTGACGGGTCGGGCGGGCGGGAGGAGCGAGGCATGGCGCGACCGTAGCCGCGCGCGGCGAGCCGGTGGCCGCGGTGCGCGGCGGTCTGTGGACGACGCGGCACGCGGGCCGCGCACCGTGAGCCGACCGACCCGCTGTGGTCGGCCGCGCACCGGTGCGGTGCCACGACGGAGCCCGGGCGCGTCAGGGGAGAGCGACCCGACGGCGCCGCGTCAGGTCAGGACGACGCGGCAGAGCTGCTCGACGCGCCGCCCGAGCCCGTGCCGCCCGACGACGAGGACGACCCCGCCGACGACGACGAGGACGAGGACGTGCTGGACGTCGAGGCGGCGGGCGCCGTCGACGTCTTCCCGCCGGACCGCGAGTCCGTGCGGTAGAAGCCGGAACCCTTGAACGTCACGCCCACGGAGGAGAACACCTTGCGCAGGCGGCCCGAGCACTCGGGGCACACCGTGAGGGCGTCGTCGCTGAACGACTGGTGGATGTCGAAGGCGTGACCGCAGGCGGTGCAGGTGTAGGCGTAGGTGGGCACGGGTTCTCCTCGTTCACGAGACGGCCGTCGAGGCGGCCACCGGCGGGTCGGGATCGGGACGGTCTCGGCCTGGTCGACGGTGTCAACACCGCCTGGCACTCGAAACTTCCGAGTGCTAATCATACGCGGACCGGCGCCCGGGCAGGGCCGGGGTAGTCTCGCATCCGTGTCTGCGCACGAACCCGCCGAGGCCCCCGCCGGTGACCCCGCCACCGGTGCCGACCCCGCGACCCCGGGCGAGGCCGCGGCCCCGCCGCGGCGTCGTCGCCGGTCCGCGCGCCGGCGCGTCCTGATCGGCGTGGCGGCGCTGCTCGTCGTCGCGCTCGTCGCGGGTGCCGCGTTCGTCGTGGTCACCGTCCGGCGCCCGCTCCCGCAGGCGTCCGGCGAGATCTCCGTGCCCGGCCTCGGCAGCGAGGTGACCGTGCTGCGCGACGCCCAGGGTGTGCCGCAGATCTACGCCGACACCCCCGAGGACCTCTTCCGCGCCCAGGGCTACGTCCAGGCGCAGGACCGCTTCTTCGAGATGGACTACCGCCGGCACGTCACGTCGGGGCGGCTCGCCGAGCTCGTCGGCGACAACCCGGACGCCATCGCCGCCGACACCGTGACGCGCACGTTCGGCTGGCGCCAGGTCGCGGAGGAGGAGTGGGACGTCGTCTCCCCCGAGACGAAGGCGTACCTCCAGGCGTACGCGGAGGGCGTGAACGCCTACCTGGAGGACCGCAGCCCGTCGGAGATCGCGCTCGAGTACACGGTGCTCGGGCTGCAGGTCGACGTCGCCGAGCCCGAGCCCTGGGACCCGGTCGACTCGCTCGCGTGGCTCAAGGCGATGGCCTGGGACCTGCGCGGCAACTACGACGACGAGCTCGACCGCGCGCTGGCCTACGGCACGCTCCAGGACACGGCGCGCGTCGCGGAGCTGTTCCCCGCCTACCCGTCCGAGCTCAACGCGCCGATCCTCGACCCCGGCGAGCTCGAGAACCCGCAGGAGGTCGCCCTCGACCTGGGCCCGCAGGCCCGCGCCGAGTACGGCTCCGACCACCTCCAGGCCGCGCTCGAGGCCGCGGACCGCGCGCTCGGCGCCGTCCCCGTGCTCATCGGGCGCGGCGAGGGCACCGGCTCGAACTCGTGGGTCGTCTCCGGCGAGCACACGGCGTCGGGCAAGCCGATCCTCGCGAACGACCCGCACCTCGCCCTCGGGGCGCCCGGCATCTGGGCGCAGGTGGGGCTGCACTGCAACGAGGTCTCCCCGGCGTGCGGGTTCGACGTCGCGGGCTTCTCGTTCGCCGGCTTCCCCGGCGTCGTCATCGGCCACAACGCCCAGCTCGCCTGGGGCCTGACGAACATGGGCGCCGACGTCACCGACTTCTTCGTCGAGCGCGTGCGCGACGACACGTACCTGCGCGGCGACGAGTGGGTCCCGCTGGAGACCCGCACCGAGACGCTGCGCGTCGCCGGGGGCGACGACATCGAGATCGAGGTCCGCTCGACGCTCCACGGGCCGATCGTCTCCGAGGCGATCCCGGCGACGGACGCGGCCGTCGACACGCCCGCGCTGGACACGCGGCTGGGGGAGTACGCCGTCGCGCTCCAGTGGACCGCGCTCGAGCCGGGCCGCACCGCCGACGCCGTCTTCGCGTTCAACCTCGCGCAGGACGCCGAGGACATGCAGGCGGCCGCCGCGCTCTTCGAGGTGCCGGCCCAGAACATCGTCTTCGCGACCGCGGACGGCCACATCGGCTACCAGGCGCCCGGGAAGATCCCCGTGCGACAGGCGGTCCCCGACGCCGAGGTGCCCTCCGACGGCACGTGGCCGCGCGACGGCTCCGACGAGCGCTACGACTGGCAGGGCTACGTCCCCAGCGAGCAGATGCCGCGCGTCGTGGACCCGGCCGAGGGCTTCATCGTGGCCGCCAACCAGGCCGTGCTGCCGGACGGCGTCGCGCCGTTCCTCACGACCGACTGGGACTACGGGTACCGCTCGCAGCGCATCCGCCAGCTCCTCGAGGCCGAGATCTCGGCCGGGCGCACCGTGGACGTCGACACGATGAACGAGGTCCAGGTCGACGACCGCAGCCCGTACGCCGAGGTGCTCGTGCAGCCCCTGCTCGAGCAGGAGATCGACGACGACTTCGCCGCCGAGGGCCAGCAGCTCCTCGCGGACTGGGACTACCGGACCGACACCGACTCCGCCGCGGCGGCGTACTTCGCGGCCGTGTGGCGGAACCTGCTCCAGCTCACGTTCTGGGACGACCTGCCCGAGTCGGCGCGCCCGGGTGGTGGCAGCCGCTGGCTCGCCGTCGTGCAGAACCTCCTGGAGAACCCGACCGACCCGTTCTGGGACGACCGCCAGACGGTCAGCGTCGTCGAGACGCGCGACGAGGTGCTCACGCAGGCGCTCGTCTCCGCGCGCCTCGACCTCACCGTCGAGCAGAGCAAGCAGCCGTCGGACTGGGCGTGGGGCAAGATCCACGTGCTCGCCCTCAAGCACCCCGTGCTGGGCGGCGAGTCGGTCCCGGGACCGGTGCGGGACTACGTCAACCCCACCCCGGTCGGCATGCCGGGCGGCTCGTCGATCGTCAACGCGACCGCGTGGGACGCCGCGTCCGGGTCCTTCGACGTGACGGCCGGGCCGTCGATGCGCATGGTCGTCGACCTCGGCGACCTCGACCGCTCGACGTGGGTGACCGTCACGGGCACCTCCGGGCACCCGGCGTCGAAGCACTACGCGGACCAGCTGAAGACGTGGTCCCGCGGCGAGACGTACGCGTGGCCGTTCTCCACCGAGGCGGTCGCCGAGGCGAGCAAGGACGAGCTCACCCTCGTGCCGTAGCGGAGCCGCCGGCGCGGCCGCCCCGTGCGCGGGCGCGGTGGCGGACGGCGCGGCCCGCTACGGCAGCCAGCGCCAGCCCAGGGGCGTCGCGACGGCGTCGACCGTGCGGTCGTGCGGCTCGACCGGCAGCGGTCGGTCGCTCGCGTCGTAGACCTCCTCCGGGAACACGACGGCCACGACCTTGGTGCCGGGACGCACGTGCTCGAGCGCGCGGTCGTACCACCCGCCGCCCTGACCGAGCCGGACGCCGCGCGAGTCGACGGCGAGCGCGGGGGCGACGACGACGTCGGCCTCGGCGATCGCCTCCGGGCCCAGGGTCGGGGTGCCGGGCTCGGGAGGTCGCCCGGGTGCGCGGACCTGGAGGTCGGCGGGGCCGTCGTAGACGGCCCAGTCCCGCTGGAGCCCCGCGCCGAGCACGGGCAGCAGCAGGCGGACGCCGCGCGCGGCGAGACGCTCGAGCATCGCCGACGTGCCCGGCTCGCCCGGACGCGCGGCGTAGGTCGCGACGCACGTGGCGGCGGCGACCTCGGGGATGGTCTCGACGACGTCGGCGATGGCGGCGTCCGCTTCCTTGCGGAGCCGCTCGGACCGCGCCTGGCGGTGGGTGCGGATGGCCTTGCGGAGGATCTCCTTCGCGTCCTCGGCTTCGATGCTTCCGTGCAGGGGGTATGGCTGGACCGGGCCACTCATGTCCCTATTGTCACCCGGCGCGCGCCTCCGCGCCGACGCCGCGCGGGTGACCTTCGGCCCCGGACGCCCGGAGCGGGTTCCGTGCACGCGTCCGGGGTGCCTATGATCGGAGGGAGCCAGTAGTTCGGACTCCTGACAAATGGGTCGCCGTCCGACAGAGGTGCCGACAGTGAGGACGCCATGACCGCGACGACCGCGAACCCCACCGCGACCACCCCGCGAGGGGGCGCCCACCCGAGGACGGGCCGCGCCGCCGTCGTGCTCGCCGCGGGCCACGACGACGCGTCGCGCGAGCTCCTGTCGCGGCCGCTCGGCGACGCGACGGTCGTCGAGCTGGCGGTCGCGAACGTCCGCCGCGTCGTCGACGCGGGCCGCATCGTCGTGGTCGTGTCGCCCGACGACCCGACCGTGCGCGAGCTGCTCGGCGAGGACGTCGTCTACGTGGAGCAGGAGTCACCGCTCGGCACGGGCGACGCGGTCCTCGCCGCGCGAGAGGCGATCGCGTCGGTGCTCGGCCCGGGCGTCGACGAGCCGGTCCTCGTCGCCTACGCGGACACGCCGCTGCTGCGCTCCGAGTCGCTGCTCGGGCTGCTGACGCGCCACACCCTCACGGGCGCGGACCTGTCGCTGCTCTCCGCCGTCGTGGACGACCCGGACGGCTACGGGCGCGTGGTCCGCGCCGGGGGCGAGATCACGGCGATCCTCGAGTCGTCCGAGGTCGCCGACACCGCGCCCGAGCCGCGCACCGAGATCAACGTGGGCGCGTACGTCGCGGCGCCCCGCCTGCTGTTCGGCGAGCTCGAGCGCATGGCGGCCGACGGCGAGCACCGGCTCACCGAGCTCGCGCGCCGCGTCATCGGGGCGGGCAAGCGCATCTCGTCGTACCGCATCGTCGACGTGGACGAGGTCCGCGGCATCAACACCCCGGACGAGCTCGCCCAGGCGGCGGACATCGTCCTCAAGCGCCTGTTCGTGCCGAAGAAGAACACGGACACGAAGATCGTGTTCGGCACCGGCGGCTGGCGCGCGGTCATCGGCGAGGGCTACACGCTCGCCAACGTGCGCCGGCTGTGCCAGGCCATCGCGAACGAGACGATCCGCCGCGGGCTGGACGGGAAGGGCGTCGTCATCGGCGGCGACCGCCGCTTCCTCTCGCGCGAGTCGGCCATCGCCGCGGCCGAGGTCTTCGCGGGCAACAACATCGCGGTGACCCTCCTGCCCGACGACGTCCCGACCCCGCTCGTGACCTTCGCCGCGCCCTACCTCGGGGCGGCCTACGGCATCATCGTCACCTCGAGCCACAACCCGCCCGAGTGGAACGGCATGAAGGTGTTCCGCCAGGACGGCTCGCTCCCGCTCGACGACGAGACGGACCGCTACCAGGACGAGGCGAACGCGCTGTCGGTCGACGACGTCATCACGCTCGACATCGACGTGGCCCGCCGCACGGGCGTCGTCGTCGACCGGTCGCTCACGGACCCGTACGTCGACGCGATCGAGCGGATCATCGACGTCGAGGCCGTGCGCGGCTCGGACCTGCAGGTCGTCGTGGACCCGATGTACGGCACGAGCCAGCTCACGCTCGGCACTATCCTGTCCGACATGCGCGTGCGGTCGGAGTTCATCCACGCGGCGCACAACCCGCTGTTCGGCGGCGTCGCGCCGGCACCGGACCTCCAGCGCCTCAGCACGCTCGTGACGATGATCCAGCAGGGCGGCGGCCGCTACGACCTCGGCATGGCGACGGACGGCGACTCGGACCGCATCGGGATCGTCGACGAGACGGGCGAGTACATCTCGACGAACGACCTGCTCCTCCTCCTGTACTGGTACCTGCACGAGGTCCGCGGGGAGAAGGGCGGCGTGGTGCGCAACCTTGCGACGACGCACCTGCTCGACCGGCTCGCGGAGCACTTCGGCGAGGAGTCGCGCGAGGTCAAGGTCGGGTTCAAGCACGTCACCGCGGGCATGGCGGAGATCGGCGCCGTGCTCGGCGGCGAGTCGTCCGGCGGCCTGACGATCCGCGGCTGGATCCTCGGCAAGGACGGCATCTTCGCGTGCGCCCTCGTGGCCGAGATGCTGGCGCGCACGGGCAAGCGGATCTCCGAGCTGCGCGCGATGCTCTACGAGATCACCGGCCGCCTGTACACGCTCGAGGCGGGCGTGCCGGCCACCCCGGAGATGCGCGTCGAGGTGCCGCGCCGGCTCGAGGCGCAGCCCCTCACGCACGTCGGGCCGTACCCGGTCGTCTCGGTCTCCCACCTCGACGGCACCAAGATCCTCCTCGAGAACGACAACTGGGCGCTCCTGCGGTTCTCCGGGACCGAGCCCGTCCTGCGCATGTTCGTCGAGGCGGACACCCCCGAGAAGGCCGCCGAGCTCCTCGAGTGGCTGCAGGGGTTCGTCACCGCGGGCGTCTGACGCCCGCGCCCCCACCCGGCACCCCGCCGCACCCAGCCCCACCCCAGACAGGAACCAGAGCAACGATGCGCTACGGCCACTTCGACACCGCGCACGACGAGTACGTCGTCGAGCGCCCCGACGTCCCCGTCTCGTGGACGAACTACCTCGGCACCCGGGACATGTGCACGGTCCTGTCGCACCACGGCGGCGGGTACTCGTACTACAAGAGCTCGCAGTACGGGCGCATCTCGCGCTTCCGCCAGAACGGGGTGCCGCTCGACCGCCCCGGTCACTACGTCTACCTGCGCGACGACGCGGACGGCGACTACTGGTCGGTGTCCTGGCAGCCGGTCGGCAAGCCGTTCGTCGGCCCGGACGAGGAGCTCGACCCGGCCGGCGGCGCGGGGCGCTGGACCACGCGCCACGGCCTGAGCTACACGACCTTCCGCTCCGAGTACAAGGGCATCGACGCCGAGCAGACGGTCTTCATCCCGCTCGACGACGACGTCGAGCTGTGGGACGTGCGCGTCACCAACACGACGGACGAGGTGCGCGAGCTCACCGTCGGGTCGTACGTGGAGTTCTCGTTCCACACGATCACGATCGACAACCAGAACCTGCAGATGTCGCTCTACGCGTCCGGCTCCTCGTACGAGGACGGGATCATCGAGTACGACTTCTACTACGAGCCCTGGACGTACCACTACTTCGCGTCGAGCGAGACGCCGTCGTCGTACGACTCGCTGCGCGACAGCTTCATCGGCCCGTACCGCACCGAGAGCAACCCGCTCGCGATCGAGCGGGGCGAGGGCTCGAACGCGAGCGCGACGACGCAGAACCACTGCGGCGCGCTGCTGCACAAGGTGACGCTCGCGCCGGGCGAGACCAAGCGCCTCGTCTTCATGCTCGGCTACGGCTCGCGCGACGCGGCCGGTCGCGCGATCCAGGCGAAGTACTCGGACGTCGCGGCCGTCGACCACGAGCGCGAGCGGCTGCGCGACTACTGGCGCGCCAAGCAGGACAAGCTGCGCATCCGCACGCCCCACGAGGGCATGAACACGATGATCAACGCGTGGACGCTGCTCCAGGCGGAGACGTGCGTCGTGTGGTCGCGGTTCGCGTCGTTCGTCGAGGTGGGCGGGCGCGCCGGGCTCGGCTACCGGGACACGGCGCAGGACGTCATGAGCGTCATCCACTCGAACCCGACGAAGACGCGGCAGCGCATCGTCGAGCTCCTGCGGGCCCAGACGGAGGCCGGCTACGGCCTGCACCTGTTCGACCCCAAGGCGTTCGACCCCGACGCGGAGAAGCTGCCCGACGTCCCGTCGCCGACGATCGTCCCGACGGTCGACCTGAAGGACCTCATCCACGGCCTCGAGGACACGTGCTCCGACGACCACCTGTGGCTCGTGCCGTCGGTCGTGGAGTACGTCAAGGAGACGGGCGACCGCGCGTTCCTCGACCTGGAGATCCCGTTCGCCGAGGGCACGCCCGCGACCGTCTACGACCACCTCGTCCGCGCGCTCGAGTTCTCCGCCGAGCAGGTGGGCCAGAACGGCGTCGCGCTCGGCCTGCGCGCCGACTGGAACGACTGCCTCAACCTCGGCGGCGGCGAGACGTCGCTCGTGACCTTCCTCCACGCGTGGGCGATCGGCGCGTTCCTCGAGGTCGCGGAGCCGCTCGCGGCGGCGGGCGACGAGCGCGCCGAGGCGGACGTCGTCCGGTTCACGGCGGAGCGCGAGCGCATCGCGAAGGTCGCGGACGCGCAGCTCTGGGACGGGCGCTGGTGGATCCGCGGCTACACGCGCGACGGCGTGAAGATCGGCTCGGCGCAGAACGACGAGGGCAAGATCTTCCTCGAGCACCAGGCCTGGCCCGTCATCGCGGGCATCACGAGCCAGGAGCGCGGCGAGGCGTCGATGGACGCGGTGCGCGAGCTCCTCGGCTCCGAGTACGGCAACCACCTCAACTGGCCGGCGTTCACGAAGGTCGACGACACGGTCGGCTTCGTGACGCGCGTGTACCCGGGTATCAAAGAGAACGCCGCGATCTTCTCCCACCCGAACGCGTGGCCGATCATCGCCGAGGCGATCCTGGGCCGCGGCGACGAGGCGGTGCAGTTCTACGACGCGATCCTGCCGTACCACCAGAACGACAACATCGAGGTCCGCGGGGCGGAGCCGTACGCGTACGTCCAGTTCCTCTACGGCCGCGACCACGAGTGGTTCGGCAAGGCGCAGAACCCGTGGCTCACGGGCACGGCCGGCTGGATGTACACCGCCGTGACCAAGTACGTGCTCGGCGTCCGCCTCGCGCTCGACGGCCTGGTCGTCGACCCGTCGATCCCGAAGGACTGGGACGGGTTCGAGGTGCGTCGCGAGTGGCGCGGCGCCGTCTACGACATCGAGGTCCGCAACCCGGACCACGTGTCGAAGGGCGTGCGCTCGGTGACGGTCGACGGCGTCGAGCACGACCCGGCGACCCCGATCCCGGCGCTGCCCGCGGGCACGGAGGCGAAGGTCGTCGTCACGCTGGGCTGAGGACGGGGCTGAGCAGGGGTCTGAGCACGGGGACACCACCGGGTGCCCGCGTCACCGGTCGGTGGCGCGCGGGCGCCCGGTGGTGTCACCCTGTGCACCGAGGGCCCGGCGCACCGCCGGACCTCGTCGCCAAGCCCACCGACAGGCCGAGGACGGTACACCGCCGCATGACCCACAAGATCGCGCGCGGCTGGACCGTCGCCAAGCCGTGGCCCGTGACGCTGCGGGACGACACCCTGGGCGGGTCCGTGGTCCTGCGTCCGCTGCGGCGCCGGGACGCGAACGCCTGGATGCGGCTGCGCGCGCGCAACGCGGACTGGCTGGAGCGGTGGGAGGGCACGTCGCCGCGCCCCGGCACGCCGGGCGGGCCGCCCACGTTCGCGGAGTACGTCCGGGTCCTCTCGGCGCAGGCGCGCGCCGGGTCGTCGCTGCCGTTCGCCGTCGAGCTGGACGGCGAGCTCGTCGGCCAGCTCACGGTGTCGTCCATCACGTACGGCTCGCTGTGCGGCGCGAGCATCGGCTACTGGGTGAGCGAGCACGTCGCGGGCCGCGGCGTCATCCCGACCGCCGTCGCGATGGCCACGGACTACTGCTTCACGATCCTCGGCCTGCACCGGATCGAGATCAACATCCGCCCGGAGAACGGCCCGAGCCTGCGCGTCGTGGAGAAGCTGGGGCTGCGCGACGAGGGGGTCCGCGAGCGCTACCTGCACATCCAGGGGGAGTGGCGCGACCACCGGACGTTCGCCGTCACGAGCGAGGAGGTCCCGGACGGCCTCCTCGCGCGCTGGCAGGCGACACGCCGCGAGAGCATCTGAGCCGCCCGACACGCCGGGGCGCGTGCGGAGCGTGGCCGCAGGCCTCGCCTACGGTCGTGATGTGGAATCGGCCTCGGGGATCGTCGCGCTCGCGGTGTTCCTGCTGTGGGTCGGCTTCTACGTCCCGCACCGGGTGCGTCACCGGCAGCAGCTGCTGGACGCGCGCACGGACGACCGCTTCTCCGGCTCCCTGCGCGTCCTGGCCGTCGCCGGCCCGGGCGGCGGGGGGTTCGACCGCTGGGACGCCCGGCTCGACGGCGTCACGACCGTCGCGGCGATCGCCTCCGGTCCCGCCGGAGCCGGAGGGCGCCCCCTGCTCGGGGCAGCCGGGACGCAGAGCCGGTCCGAGGGCCGGACGCACGACGAGGAGGGAACGCACGCCATGGGGAGCACCGTCAGCGCGTCACCCTCGCGCGGGGCACCGCCGCGCCGTCAGCCGGCCTCCGAGCAGTCCCGCCTCGAGCTCCTCGAGCGGCGCGCCGCCGCCGCGCGCCGTCGTCTCGCGCTCACGGTCGTGCTGCTCCTCGCGACCGTCGGGGTGTGGGTCGTCGTCGCGCTCGGGCTCGTCCCGTGGTGGGCGGGCGTGGTCCCGACGGCGTTCCTCGGTCTCGTGCTCGTGCTCGGCCGTCGTGCGGTGCTCGCCGCCCAGCGGTCCGACGCCGCGTGGCTGGCCGAGCGTCGTGCCGCGGCCCGCGCGGCTCGCGGCGCCGTGCTCGGCGCACCGCCCGCCCCCCGGGGCGCGCGCCCGCGCGTCACCGGGCGCGCCGTGCACGGGTCGCAGGTGAGCACGCAGATGATCCCGCGCGTCACGCCGCAGGACCTCGCGCGGGCGAACGCCGCGGCCTCCGCGGACGCCGGCGCGCCGACCACGACGGGCGCGTCGTCCCGCGAGCGGGCCACCGCGTCCGGTCCGGCCGAGGGTCCCGCGTCCGAGGAGCCCGCCCCAGCGGCCGACGAGCCGACCACCGTTCGCGAGACGACCCCGGTCGTCGAGGTCGAGGCCGTCGACGCGGAGCGCGTCCCGACGGGCCGCGCGTGGGACCCCGTGCCCGTGCCCCCGCCGACGTACACCATGAAGCCCACGGCGCCCCGCCGCGAGCCCGCCCCGCTCACGGACGACGACGTCGTCTCGCCCACGGTGCCGGCCCGCGTCGAGCCGGTGGTGGCCGCCGAGACCCGGTCCGGCGCCCCGGCCCCGGCCGCGGGCGACGAGCGCAAGCCCTCCACGGAGACGCTCGGCCTGGACCTCAACGAGATCCTGGCGCGTCGTCGGGCGGCAGGGCAGTAGACCCCCTCGGGGCGGCCGGTTTGCGAGACCCCGCCCTCGGGGTGCTAATCTGTTCCTCGCTTGAGGGGCTATGGCGCAGTTGGTAGCGCGTCTCGTTCGCAATGAGAAGGTCGGGGGTTCGAATCCCCCTAGCTCCACCACCTGAGAGCCGTTGGCCGGGATGAACATCCTGGTCAGCGGCTTTTGGTTTTCTCCTGCGGTCCTCGAACGAGAGGATCGAGAGCCCATGAGTCCGCGCGTGAGTCCGCGCGAGCGGCACCTGAGGGTGCCCGCCGATGGCCTTGTCCACCTCACGACGACGGTGGTCGTGGCGCACCTGCCTCGTATGGCGAAGCAGACGGACCCCGTAGTCACCCACACCCCGATGTGGACCCTCGACGAGCTGTGCGCGAAGGTCCATGTCTCGCGCGAGACCGTCCACACCTGGCGCAAGCGCGGCACCGCGCCCAAGGCTTACCGCATTGGCCGTCACCTGATGTTCGAGGAGTCGGACGTCAGGGCGTGGTTGGACGCTCGCACCGCGGCCGACGAACCCGCGAGCGCCGAGAGCGCTCACTCGAGCGGGTGGTGAGGCCCGATGGCTCACGAACGCCTGAAGCCTGGCGAGCACGGAGAGATCTTCGTCAAGGAGACGGCGAGCGGTGAGTTCAAGGCCCGACCGCGGGTCAGGCCGCTCGACGGCGAGATGACCGAGGTTTCGCGCACGCGGAAGTCCAACACTGCCGCCCGCCTGGCCGTGCAGAACGAGATCGACGAGCTGCTCAAGCGACCCAAGGGATCCGTGGAGCTCCGCCCGGACAGCAAGGTGGGGCTCGCCGCACGGCAGTGGATCGAGCAGTTGCGAGTCGAGGCCACATGGCCGAGGCCGCGGCGACGTCCACAGACGATCGACGAGTACGAGCGCCTGCTCGGCACGCTCATGATCCGAAGCTGGGAAAGCTGCGGCTCAACGAACTGACGACCGCACGGTGCCAGGCGTGGCTCAACGGGATCGTGGAGTCCGGCAGCGGAAAGCCGAACGACATGACGGCGACCGCGTCGCAGGTGCGGGTCGCGTTCAAGGGAGTCCTGGATCGCGCCATCGTGCATGACGCACTGCGGGCAAACCCCCTGGACAAGACAACTCTTCCGCTGAGGAAGCAGCCAGATCCGAAGGCGCTCACGGTTCCAGACGTCCATCGGCTGCGCCGCGCGGTCAGGGAGTGGGAGAAGTCCCGGGAGGGGCGGCCGGGGCCCCCTCCGAGCGGGCACCTTCCAGTCGCCGTCGACGTCATGCTCGGCACGGGGCTGCGGATCGGGGAAGTGCTTGCGCTGAACTGGGGCGAGGTCAACCTCACCGAGGACGGGCCTCCTACCGTCACGGTGACCGCGACGATGGTCGACATCAAGGGGCACGGGACGGTCCGACAGGAAATGCCCAAGACCGATGCGAGCAAGCGCACCATCATCATCCCGCCGTTCACCGTCAACGCACTTCGCTCCATTCGACCCGAGGTCATGTCCGCGGAGCTTCCGGTCTTCCCGTCGCGGCGCCTTGCGAGGAAGGGGCCAAGGCCACAGACGCCGGCGAATGTCCGGCGGTCCCTGCGGCTCGCCCTTGACGCGGCTGGGATGAAGGGCCATGTCCATCCCCACCTCCTCCGCTCGACCGTCGCTACTTTCGTCGCGCGGGAGCGGGGAACCGGTGACGCCGCCATGCTCCTCGGACACAAGGTTGGCGGCGGCATCACGGAGAAGCACTACATCGAGCGACTTCGGATCGCGCCTGACGTCTCGGCGGTTCTCCAGGCAATCATCGAGATTGCCGAGGAAGCGGCGGACGGCGGACTCTCCGGACATGCTGCCGCCGAAGAGGTCAAACCGCGCCGGACGGAGGTTGAGGCCCTCGAAGCCGCGACGGGTTGGTGATCCCTCCAGGGTCACGGTCCGTCGAGGCCCGGACCGGCTTGTCGGTGAGGTCCCGGCAATCGTCGAGCACGCATCGGCAGCGGAGCACCTGGCCGCTGCCGCTGCCGCGGTCCGGTCGTAAGGCCCGCCCGCTGTGCGAAGGCGATCACGTCGTTCAGCGCCGTCGTGAGCACGCCGGGAAACAGCGTCCGGCTCCCGACAACTGTGAGGTTCGTCGGGCGGGCGCCAGTGGGGTCGTACTGGGTCGAGCCGAGCACCTGGTCGACGTTCGTGTCGAAGTAGGTGTTGATCGTGACAGAGCCCCCGTCCAGGCGGCTCTCGACGACGGCCTCGAAGTCGTGTCCTCGCCGGGGCGCTCCGCTCTCGCGGCGGCGGAAGAGCAGGAGGTCGACGACTTCGTCCGTCCCGGTCGCGGGCCGGTAGATGCCGGCGGGGAAGCGGACGGCTCCGACGAGGTCGGCGAGCGCGGCGAGGTCGCGGCGGCCGTGGTCTGCGGGGCTGTCCATCAGGGAATGGGACGCAATGACTGCGGTGAGGCCGCCGGGCTTGGTGATGGCGAGGGCGAGGGTCGCGTCGGTGAGCTGGTCGGCGCGCCGTCGGACGATGTTGGGTCCGTAGGTCAGTCGTACGTCGTAGCCCGCGAGCGTGATGACGACGGCGTCGAAGCACTCGGACTCGTTCCAGTCGTTGAGCGAGCCGATGGGTCCTACGGCGTTGTCGTGCTTGTCGACGCGGGCCATGACGGAGCTACCTGAGAGCGGGTGGTCGGCAGTCAGCCCCATCACAGTGCAGTGGCGCACCCGTCGCCCGAGGTGAGCACGAGTCCGCCCTGGTGTCCGAGCGCCCTGAACGTCCGCCAGATCGGGTCTGCTGCACGGATAGGTGACAGCGGGTCTCAGGCGGCGAGTGCGACCTGAGTGGTCATGATGGCTTCGTACTCGATGGGGGTCAATCGTCCGAGTCGGGCCTGCCGGCGGCGGCGGTGGTAGGTGCGTTCGATCCAGGTGATGATCGCCAGGCGTAGGTCCTCGCGGGGGTCCAGCGGCGCCGGTTCAGGACGTTCTTCTGTAGCAGGGAGAAGAAGCTCTCCATCGCGGCGTTGTCTCCGGCAGAGGCGACCTGTCCCATCGATCCGACCAGGTCGTGGCGGTCCAGAACCCGGCGGACCTTTCGTGAGCGAAACTGGCTGCCCCTATCCGAGTGCACGATGCACCCGGCCACGTCCCGACGCCGTTGCACCGCGCTGACCAGAGCGTTGACCGCGATCCGTGACGTCATCCGGTCGCTGATCGAGTACCCCACGATCCGGTTGGAATACACGTCCTTGATCGCGCACAGATACACCTTGCCTTCGGCCGTGGGGTGTTCGGTGATGTCCCACAGCCACAACCGGTTCGGCGTATCGGCCCGGAACTGGCGCAGCGTGGCCGGCCCAGATCGGGTCGTCGGCGTCCGGCTGGGGCTCCATGCGGATGTAGTAGCAGCCGTACTCGTTCGACCACTGAAAGGCGCCGTTCGTGCACGAGACGGGATGCGCGGTTCCGGATTCGCCGAACTTGGCGGGGTCGTCCCAGCACTGCGAACCAGAGCCCGTATCCGCGGGGAGGTCCTCGTGGGCGGCCGGAGCGGCGTTACCCCCTGAGCCGCCGGGTTCGACGACCGAGACGGTGCAGGTGGCCGAGAGCAGGTCGCGGTGGATGCAGATCGGAGCAGCCCTCGCCGAGCCGGCCGTCGCGATCACGGATGACAGGAGTAAGGCCTCGAGAACGGCGGCGACGCTCAGCCATCGCCACCGCACGGCGCCTTCTCCATCGTCCGGAGCGTCGTCACGACCCAGCCGCCCGCAAGATCCTCGTCCCACTGGCGGTTGATGACGATCGCGTGCTCCCATCCCGTCGTCGGCTGGTCCTCGCCGAGCACCGACGCGCCCGACGCATCGACGAGGTCGGCGTCGCTGACGTCGAGGCAGACCTCGAACTCGGCGGTCGGAGTGCGGGTGCCGTCGGGCTGGGTGTTCGTGAGGTCGGCCCCGACGGGGTCCAGCTCGGCGATGCGCGTGGAGCCCGTCATGCGCAGCTTGTCGTCGCGGTTGCTCTGGAGGAGCGCCTTCGCCGACTCGAGGACGACGCCTTCCACGACCGTCTCGCGACATTTCCGGCAATCTTGCTGGGCCAGTAGTCGATGTTCCGCTTGAAGGCCTGCTGGCCGTGCTCGGGACAGCCGTGCCAGAAGCACCCGTCGATAAAGACCGCGACACGGGCGCGCGTGAACACGATGTCGGCTCGTCGGCGAAGGCCTGGCAGAGGGGCGAAGTCGACCCTGTACCTCAGCCCGCGTGCATGCAGCACTCGCCGCACGGCCAGCTCCGGTTTCGTGTCGCGGCGGCGGATCGCTTGCATGATCCGTCGGCGACCAGGACTGGGAGGAGTGAGGCGCGGGGCGCCCATCCCCGGAGTCTCGCACGCCGCGTCTCGCCCGGCCTCGATCGTGTGGGCGGCGGCGCCGAGCGGGCGGTGTTCCACGACCTCAGCCTCATACGTGTGCCGAAAGTGGAGGCCCCCGCGCGTCGCCAAGGTTCCAGGGGGCAAGGAGGAAGGTCTCCACATCGAGAGGGCTGATTGGTGCGAGCGCAGCGGGCCCCATTGCACTCGCCGGCGCCAACGCCCATGATGGAACACGTGTTCGATCTAGAGGGTGCCTCCCGATGTCGCCTTGCTGGGCCTGCCTCGTTCTGCCGCGCTTCTCTGCACGCGAGTAACCCTCACGGTCCGTCACTCGCCGGGGCATCGGGACCTTCGTCCACACAACCCAGCGGGTCGGCTGCAGGGAGGTTGAGCGATGAGGTAAGAACACCTGCGACGCCCATCCACGGAGGTGATGATGCTCCAGCCCGCTCGTGACACGACCCCGCGCACGGCACCAGGTTCCGAACGACTAGGCTTGTCGGCCGTGCCGCGCTCGGTTGGCACTGAACCGGTCGGAGGATCCTTGCAGGCCCAGTACACGTCACTCGAGATTTGCGCCGGAGCCGGAGGCCAGGCGCTGGGGCTCGAGGAGAGCGGGTTTGCTCACGTGGGCCTGGTCGAGGTGGACGCCCACGCTTGCAAGACCCTCATCAGCAACCGCCCGAACTGGAACGTCATCACCGAAGACCTCAAGGACTGGGTGCCGGATGAGGCTCTGAAGGGGGTCACGCTGCTCAGTGGGGGCGTCCCGTGCCCGCCCTTCAGCAGGGCCGGCAAGCAGCTCGGTCGCGAGGATGAGCGAGACTTGTTCCCGCAGATGCTCGCACTCGCCCGCGCGCTTGAGCCGGAGGCGATTCTCGTCGAGAACGTGCGGGGACTCCTCTCCTCGAAGTTTGATGAGTACCGCGCCGAGCTGCTCGCCAGCTTCGAGGCCCTCGGTTACGTCGCTTGTGGTGAAGCCAAGTACCACGGCTGGCAACTCTTGAATGCCGCCGACTTCGGGGTGCCCCAGAACCGGCGGCGTGCGCTTCTCGTCCTGATGAGGCCAAAAGCTGCGGAGCATTTCACCTGGCCGCTCGAGACCGAGCGTGTCACCGTGGCCGATGCGCTCCTTCCGTTCCTGACGGGCTGGGACCACGCGGAGCGTTGGGCGAAGGGTGCCGACGACTGCGCGCCTGCCCTCGTCGGTGGTTCGAAAAAGCATGGCGGCGCGGATCTTGGGCCGACGAGCGCGAAGGCCGCCTGGAAGAAACTCGGCGTGAACGGGATGAAGCTCGCAGACAGCTCGCCCGTTCCGAGCGCGAGCTTCACCGGAGAACCCCTGCTCACGGTCGAGATGGCAGCCGCAATCCAGGGATTCCCTGCCGACTGGAAGTTCGAAGGCAGCGGGAAGACTGCCCGATACAGGCAGGTCGGCAACGCCTTCCCGCCGCCGGTTGCTCGGGCGGTTGGCAAGTCGATCATCGAGGCGCTCGAAAAGGCCTCCGCCGGGCGATCAAGCACGACCGAAGGCGAAGCAGCAGCCTAGAGAAGGACGTGAGGACCCCCTCGTGGGGGTCCTCACGCTCTTCTCATTCCGCCAGGTGGCGGACCACGTCCCGTCCGCTCGCGAACGGCGCCTGGAGCCTCTCTACCCTCCCGTTTCGGTAGAAGAGCAGGTCGCCGTTACCCAGGAGGTCCTCGGCGCCGCCTCGATCGAGGATGGTCATCGAGTCCCGCGCGCTCGGGAGAGAGAACGCCATGCGTGCGGTCAGGTTGGCCTTGATGCTCCCGGTGATGACGTCGACACTTGGCCGTTGCGTCGCCAGGACCAGGTAGATCCCGTATGCGCGCGTCAGCTGTGCGAACCTCTGAATCAACTCGCTGAAGGACTTGCGGTCGTGTCCGGCGAGAACGAGATCCGCGAACTCGTCGACGAGGATCACCAACTGGGGAAGGTCCTCGGTCGACCCGTCGGCCTCGTAAAACTCGGCTGCAGAACTGACTCCCGCCCCGGCAATGATCGGGAGGCGTCTCTCGATCTCCCGCTCAAGGGTCTCCTGGAGCGCGGTCAGCGCGTCCGCAGCGTTGCTGATGATTCCCGTCCCCCGCAGGTGGGGGACAGCTGCGAACGGTGCGAAGTCGAGCCGCTTCGGATCAACGATCATTAAGTTGAGCTGATTGGCGCTTCGGCCGTGCAGGAGCTCGATGAGGAGCCCCCGCAGGAAGACGCTCTTCCCGGAACCGGTCGCGCCGGCAACCAACAGGTGCGGAAGCCTCGCAAGGTCGGCGATCCTGTACTCCCCGCTCGGAGCGACGCCAGCGACGAAGGAGAGCGCGCCGGGCTCACCCCTATGACGGTCAAGCTCCGCCAGTGCGGCATCGATCGGAACCGTCGTGCGCTCGCTGCGCGGTACGTCGATCGTGACGAAGCCAGGCTCGTCCCCGACCTGCACCTCGCCTACTGCGGCGATCTCTCGCCCAATGTCCCTTGCACGACGCTCCACGTCGGTGATCGACAGGCGCCCGAGGGTTCTGGTCCGGAAGCGAAGGACGCTCGGCCCGACCTGCACTGTATCGGGCGCGAAGGGCTCGACGCCGAGGCCGTACTTAGCAAAGGCTTCATCGAGTCGACCAGCCATCAAGCGAACCTCTCCGGTCGGAGGCGTGCTGGAAGCCCGGCCTGCGCCTTGTTCCGCGGTGTCCTCAGAGGATGACCCGGCAGGCATTGGAGCTGCTGCGCCTGGGCTCGGTCGCCCGTCCTCGGGGGCAGGTTGCGGCGCCGGGTCGACCCGCTCGACCGTCGCGCCAAAGGTAACGCTCGGCCACGTCGTCGGCTTGGGCAGAGGCTGCCCAGTGATGATTGCCGTGATCGCCTCGCGCCCCAGCCTGATGTGGCCGAATACCTTTCCTTCGCCCGCGAGCCACTGGCGGTGTACCGCTACACCGTTGTCCGCCTCGATGCTCAGGAAGTCACCCGAGACGCGGGTGTATCCGACGTTGTAGTCGAGCTCCAGTGTGAAACTGCCACTGGCGATTGCGTCAATTGAGTCCTCAAAGCCGGCCCGGTCGCCGATTTTGACGAGTCCGAACGACTGGCTGCGAACAGCGGCGGCTCTGATGAACTCTGAGAGGTCGCGCGCCCTGAACAGGCGGCGGGGAGTATCTTCGGGACCAAAAGTGGCCTGTAGCCACTCATACGTGTTCGTCAACTGCTCGCGGGCGTATTCGACGGTGCGTTGATCGGTGGCTCCCCGGAACTTCACCTCGATGACGCGACCGCTGATTCGAACCGGCCCCTGCGTTCCGAGCGGCACCCGAAGATAGAGCAGGTCGTCGGTGATCCGACCGCCCGGAGGACGTGCCTCCAGCGGCAGCGAGTAGATGATCTCGCGCAGGGGAAGAACGAGCCCGACAGATGCCCCCGTTGTGAAAGCCTCATCGAGATCCGAGAGCGCCGCGATGGCGACCGCGAGACCGATTCGCTCGTGTAGATCGTTGACATTTGCGCCAACAATGTCAAGCGCCCACTGTCCACTGACTCCATTGAAGATCTGAAGCAGCCTGTCCAGCGCACCCTCTGACGCCCGCCCATACCTCGCCAAGGCTCTTTGGAGGGCCAGCCGGTAAGGCTGGACCCTGTTGGTTGCCGTAATCGCGTCAAGACCGGGCTGCCCAGGGTCCGCTCGATCCTCATAGTCGATGAGGTAACGTGCCTGCTTCCCGCTCGCGTCCGGGGCGAATGCCTCGAGACCCAAGAGGCGATCGAGGTGCACGACCCACGCGGAGTTCTCGTACACGTCTCCCAGGAATCTGCGCTCAACGACAGTTGACGGAACCCTTGTCCTGCCCCTCTCGACCATGTCGCGGGGCATTCCGCCAACCAACTCGAGGACTGACTTGACCATGGTCCCCAACGGGGTCAGCTGGCGATTGCCAGTGAAGGTTCCCCAGTGAAAAGACGTCTCGTTAGTTGCCTGGTCCGTCACGCGGCCGGGGGTGGCTCCTAGTCCTCGGCAGAAGAGTGTCGAGGATCGTGTGGAGAGCGTGAGTTCCTTTGGCGCGCGATCCAAAGAGGACTGGAACACGAAGCCGATATGGGACCACTCCTTACGTGCCTCGTCTGGGGTCAGGTGTCGAATGGTCACGATGTCGCGAAGCACTCGATCTTCGGCATTGCCGCCACCGGTGGTGCTGCTGCGAAGCGCGGCCTCGAGCTCGCTACGCTGCGCATTCGCGCTCACCATCAGTACCTCCAGTTGCGGGAGAGTAGGCGGCGATGTGCGCGTGGTCGAGGGCTTGACGAGCCTCCGGAGCGCATCGAGCACTGCCTTCCCCTGCCCCGCTTCGTAGAAGGACAGGGCGAGCTTCTGTCGCGGGTCGCGGTACTCGGGATGGACACGCAAGAAGTGGTTGATTCGGCGCGCAATATATGCAGGCCGGTCATCTCCGGGGTTGACCAGACTCATCGACCCGTACCGCCGCCAAAGCAGGGGCATGCGGCTCGCATGGGCAATCTCGTACCAGGTCCGGCTTGTATGGAATATCGGAACGAGGTATCGGGGCGAGAGAGTGGCTAGGTCTGCATCGATCACTTCACTGCTGCGCGGCAGCCACGAGTCGATCGTCTCCGTCAATTCGATCAGGTATCGGACAGTAACGGGATTTGTCGGCGCAATGAACACGTCTCCGCTGACCGCGTCGAAAACGGCATCGGCGAGTACCACTCGCTCGAACTCGGCCCGGAACCGTCCTGACTCCGTGAGTGACAGGAGGAGTTCCGAGTACGAAGCGACGTAGAGCGAGGCCTCGTCTCTTGCCACTCCAGCGGCAAGCGCGTGCGCGGAGCCGTACGGCGAGAGCGCCGCAAACAACGCACGTCGAGCGTCCATAAACACCGAGAGCTTCTCGACCGGCGTACCGGACATCTCCAGGCTGTCGAGGGCATGGAGGGGTCTGAGGACTGGCTCGCCACCAGTCCTGTCGGTTTGGAAAACTAGGACATCCGGACTTGCGAGGATCTGTGCCTCGAGGCTAAGCCCACTCAGGCCGTCGTCGAGGGTCTGGTCGGCTAGTTCGCGGACGCGAGGAGTGAGGATCTTGCCGACGCCGTCGACCACGCGGAAGCTTGTCTGTTCGCCGACGGATCCCGTCTTGCTGTCCATAAGCCGCGCATGCGCAACGGTGGCTACGACGCCGGTTAATGCGCCGTCGTCGAACGGATCTTCAGGATCGGCCGGGGCAGGGGTTGCCTTGGGATCGCCGTCGGGTACCTCGTCCGGGGTGACCGGGTCCGTGAGGGGCCCATCGTCCGGACCATCTGGATCGTCTGGCTCGTCCTTAGGATCATCGGCGGGGGTTTCGTCGGCCGCGGCAACTACCAAGACCGGGAGTACGCGGCGAGTTCCGTCGAACTCCACGGTAAGCGAGGTTCGCTCCGAGTTCGGCACGGGTTCGCCTTGCACGATCCGGGCCGGCCCCAGGAGTTGTCCACCGGCGCCGATCGCGAGCAGTTCGGGCTCCTCGGAGCATCGGAATGCCGCGGCGTCGAGATCGAGTTCCAGTGAGGCTTCGATCGGGGCCCAGCTACCGGGTTCCACCAGGACGGCGACGCTAATGCTGCCCCCACCATGGATCGTCACCCGGCCGAAGTTCCATCCCGACCCAGGGGGCGTGAGTTCAATGTCGAGGTCACCGACCTCGATGGGCTGTATGGAGGTCTCGCCCCCACTCCAGTCCACCGTGACTTCACCGGGCGTAGTGGCCTCGCGCTGTAGGCCCACAGAGAAGGGCTGCGGTTCGCGTGTCCAGGCAACCACCGTAGAGGTCGACGTAGCACACGCGGCTCCCCCCACTCGCGGAGGGCTTGCGAACCTCGAGGGAGGCTCGTCGCCAGAGTGAGTGAGTGGCAGATCGGACATCGTGAAGAGGGCGAAGTCCAGGCCGAAGGGGCCGCGGGAGTCCAGGACACGGTTGAGGCCAGGGGCACCGGGCTGATACTCGGCTGAAAGTTTGCCAACGAGGTCCTGATCCGGTGCAGACCACGACTCGAGCTTCGTCCGCCACGTTGCGTTGGCCTTGAGCCGCTTCCTTGTCGCCCGCGACGGGGAGACCTCCACGGCGGGGTCGGCGATGTAGGCGCCAAGCCGATGAAGCTCGAGGCCGGCTTCGGCCACCGTTCGCCGGGAGGCTAGCGTCGTGAGTTCGCCGAGCGTCTCGCCGGAGCGAGCCAACCGCGAGTGCTCCTCATCATCGGTGAGTACCGCCTTGAGTAGGGTGCGCACACTGCCGGAGGCAGGCTCGATCGCTCGCTCCCGCAGAGAGCGCCAGCGGAGCTCAGGTGCCTCCGACACGTCCTCTGCAGCTGTTTGGACCGTCTCGACAGGGCGCCTGTCGAGAACGAGCAGAACCCGGGGAGCACCCTCGCCGACCGGCACTTCGTCACGGAGGAGGGCAGCGAACCCCCCAGAGCCACGGTTCTGTCTCGGAACTTCGTCGACCAGATAGGGGACCAGGATGGGGGAGAGCTCCGTTCCCCCCGTTTTGATTCCTGCAAGGCTCACTGGCACAGATGGCGTAGACACGACGACCTGGGAGTCGCAGCGGCTTTCCAGTTCCTTGAACACCGCCGTGAGCGGCAGGTCGAGGAGTGCTGAGGCGAACAGTCGCCGGTGATCAGATGAGCGGGCAGCGCATTCGATGAGGGCGTCGGCAATGATGCGTGCTGCGTGTTCAGTTGAAGTGGACAAAGGATGCCTCCCCGGAGTCCGAGTAGCGAGCAAGAAGCCCGAGCCGTTCAAGAGCGTCGGCCAACGCGGCCAACTCGGAGTCGTCTTGAGGCTCTAGCCCGTAGGCTCGCAGTCCCTCGACAAACTCGGTAAAGGGCACCTGTGCATCGCGGCACGTGAGCCTAACGAGCAGGAGAAGCATCTCTTCGTCGACCTCGAAGAAGGTGAGGCTGCCGTTCCTGCTGAGAAGCGAACCCGGGCTACCGACGTTCACGTCGAGCAGCAACTGGTTCACGATGTCGCGGCCCTGGTGTCGCAGATCGCCTCGACGCATGTGGCGCACTTCGTTCCGGAGCGCATGGAGTCCGGGACGGCGCTCTGACGTTCGCGAGACGTCGAGCAGCTCCTCGAACGTAGCCCCTTGCCGCCACTGCGAGTGATGAATCACGGCGATGGCCGCGCACGCGGCACCGTGGGAGACGCGGAGGTCTGAGTCGGCTTTGAGAGCCCGAGCCAAGGCATCCACGTCCATTCGCGCGGCGCGCTCACCGCCACCCAGCGCCTCCCACGCTGCAGAAGCCAAGGTGCGCGTCACGAGGGTTGCCGGCATATCCAGCAGCCGACGGTGATCGACGTCCATCCACGATGTGCGGGCGCCGTCGCGCTGCCTGATTGGCCGGTAGCGGCCCGTGCCGGTACGGAAGCGGATCCGTCCCGCCAGCGCACACTTCTCAAGTCGGCCGCTGCCGTCCCCTGAGCAGCAGTGATCGTCCACGACTGCCTCGGCCGGAGGATCCATACATGCCGCGGCGGCCACCGCGCGGTCGAGCTCGAAACCCTTCACGACCGCGATCCGGTACAGACGGATGCCGACGTGGAGACTCAGCAGAAGCGTCAGCCAGTGGATCTTGTCCGGACGGGGCAAGTCGGTGTCGAGGACCGTCTCCAGATCCCGCGCGAACCGATCGAGACTCGGCTGGCAGAACGGCCCGCCAAACCTGTCGAAGTCCGCCCTCAGGTCTTCTTCATAGCGCACGATGAGCGACTCGGCGCTCGCCTTCAGATCGGGAAACGCCGAGCCGTCGCGCGCGATATCCAGGAACTTGCGGTCGAGAGCGGTGAACTCGCCCTCGTTCTCGACCACATCGAGCAACCTTATCAACGGTGTCCGAGCGACGCCGTGACCGTTCCATAGCAGGAAAGGCACCAGCCCACCATTGTAGAGGCGATATCGGCTTGGCGTGCCCGTTTTAGAAGTGTGCTTGTAGTTCAGTGGAAGCGAGGCGTGCGTCGGGAGGAGCACGCGTACACCCTTCTTACGGTTAAAGAACCGGCCCACAAGGGCTTCCGACACGACCGGCGAAGCCTCAGGACCGAGGTCCAGTCTCGCAGAGAGCTCGCGCTTCAGTTCAGCATCCTTAAGCAAAGCCGATGGGCTAGCCTGTTCATCACGGGCTTCTGCGATGACCTGCCACAGCAACTTGTCCCGGTCATCGCCGCGGGCCACGTTGGGGAACAGCGTCTGGAACCCGAAAAGGTCAACGCGCTCGCCTGTAAGGGTTACCAGGCGATCGCCGGTCTTGAGTCTCGGGAGGTTTATCAAGGCGTCGTTTACGGGCTCTTCGTCGATCTGGTGGGGATCAGGTGAGTCCGCCGGCGGCGAGGAGCATGCGTAGTCGGTAGTTGTCGCGGTTGCGGTACCCGCGTGCGAGACGGCGGTGAAGTTCGATGATCCCGTTCACGGCTTCGGTGCCGCCGTTGTTGGCTCGGCTGGTGGTGAAGTAGGCCAGGAACGCCCCGCGCCATTTGCGCAGGGTCCGTCCGAGGCGGGCGACTTCGGGGATCGGGCAGGTGTGGAAGGTCGCGAGGATCTTCTCGGCCCGCGTGCGACCTTCGGTGAGATTCTTGGCGCGGTAGGCGGCTCGCAGGTCCTGGGCGCAGCGCCAGGCGACATAGACGGCCTCGTGGGCTGGGTCGGCCTCGATGGCGGCGGCAAGACGGTCGAGTTGCTTGTCGGTGAGGTTCTCGGCCCCGGCGCGCAAGAGGCGTTGAATTCCGTAGAGCGGGTCGCCCTTGCGGCCCCGGTGCCCGAGGGTGTCCTGCTGGACGCGGCGGCGGACCTCGTCGACCACGGTGGTGCCGAGCTTGACGACGTGGAAGGCGTCCAGGACCGCGACCGCGTCCTCAAGTTCGGCGTCGATCGCACTCTTGTAACCTCCGAACGGGTCCAGCGCGGCGATCTTGATGCCCGTGCAGAAGTCGTCGCCGCGCTCGGTGAGCCAGTCGGCGTAGGCCTTCTTCGACCGGCCAGGCACCAGGTCGAGCAGTCGGGCATGGACTTTTCCGTTCTTGTCTCGGGTGAGGTCGACCATCCCGGTCAGTTCCTTGGGTCCCTTCTTCCTGGGGTCCCCGTGGTGCCAGATATGCTCATCGACTCCCAGCGAACTGACTCCGACGAAACGCTTGGGGTCAGCGGCGAGCCGCTCGAGTTCTGGCTTGATCGCGCGCCACAGCGTCCACCAGCTCACCCCGAGCTGGCGGGCCAGGCCGGCGATCGTGGCGTGCTGGGTGCGCAGGGAGGTGATCGCCCAGCTGATCGCGCGGGTCGTGATCGAGCCTCGCGGCCCGACCAGCGCTCCGACCTGCTCCATGAACGTTCCTCGAGGACACCCGGGGTCGGGACAGCGCCACACCCGTTGCCGCCAGATGAGATGGACCGCGGTAGTGCCATGGGGGACGTCGTGCAGCACCCGCCGGCGCCGACCGCGGCTCGGGGCGACGACCCCGCACGAGGGGCAACCCATCAACTGCCACGGAGTCGAGACCGTCACCACCAACTGGTCGACGTCGCGTTCGACCCTCTCAACATGGACCGTGTCCTGCAGTCCGAGCAGGACGTCACAGTGCGGGCAGGGGACAGAAGTAGCACGCGCACCAGTGCACGCCGTAGCGTCGGACATGTCGAGGTCCTCGAAGGTGGATCAGTGGTTGGCGCTTCTGATCCTCGGGGACCTCGACCCCTACACCCCGACCATCACGCCCCGCGTGTCACTCCCCACCAGATCGACGAAGAGCCCGTTTACGAACAGCCCTTTTTCGTTCCAGTCAAGTTTGACGCCCGTCGCGGACTGGATCTCGCCAATCACTCGCGTGACCGGGTCCTTCATCAAATCACCTCTCTCGCGCGTAGGCGGCCGGCCCGCGTCGTTATCTGATACTTCCGGCCGCCGGAGCCGGTCTCGCGCACAAGAAGGGTGGCGCGGTCCGCGGCGCCAGCCTTCACGCCAAGGCGTCGGATGGCCTGCCGGAGGCCTAGGAATCGCTCGAGTTCTGTTGCGGACGGCTGTGAGCCCGTCGATGCGCGCAACAGGAGCTGCCACAACGGATAGTCGACTGATACCGACTTTCCGTCAATAGAGACCGAGAGTGAAATCGGCCTGTATCCCACGAGTTTCGCGCCGCGCTCGTTTGACAGGACGATCGGATCTGCCTCCGGCTTGATCAGCTCATCGTCGAGTAAGTCGACCTCCACAAGCACGTCAGCTGTGGGGTCGGTTCTCACTGTCGCGGTGGGGTAGAAGTGCGCCGTGTTCTTCACGATCACGCCGAACGCGCTCGCAATCCCCTCGACGATCTTGTCGAGCGCCAACTCCGTCGCCTCGACTTGTTCGTCCCCAGGGGCGGTGCCGTTGGCCTGCGCGACCAGTGCGGCTGCGTACTCGTCATCGACGGCGGTCTCGGTGGCCAGGGCACCGGCTAGCCATGCTGCCCTCGCCAGGGTTCGGCCCCACCGAGAGTCTTCGTCCACAGCCCACGCAGCAGAGTCCAGCAACTCACCTGCGTGGAGTACTGCAGGGTGAGGGGGTTCAGACGGAGCGAGCCAGTCCCTCAACCGTTCCGCATCTCGCTGGGCATCCAGTCCCGCATCTGACACCAACTCGTGTGCTTGTCGGGTCGCGGAGAACCCGGGGTCACGTTGTGCGATGTCCCAGAGGAGGGTGCCGGGCCGTGCCTTCTCTAGGGCGGTCGAACACGCTAGCCCACTAATGAGCGGACGGGCGTTCCCAGCATCCGCGACGTCGGCTATCGCGAAGCAGAGGTCGCGGTTGGGGGTTACGTCCTCCTGGTCCTCAAGCCCAGAAAGGGAAAGTTCTGCGACGGCGTCCCACAATGCGCGAGGTGCGACTTGGCGGCCTCGGGAGAGCGCGACATCACCGATTGCCTCGGATAGCGCGTTGCGAGCCGTGGCGGACGTGATTGCCGTTGCGTTCGCCATCGGCCAGCACCACTTCCTGACCTGGCATGTCCCGCATCGTGGGGCTCCTGCGAAGACTCCGGTCTCCGAACTGGGGTCCAGGCTCTGGAGAATACCGTCGAGCACGTCTCCGTCTCCACCCGCAGTCGGGCGGTGGTCGAGGTTGACGACAAGTACCGAAGTCGCGAGTTCCTTGTCGACACTAAGCGAGCCCAAGGGCAGCCCCATGCAATACTTAAGCACGGACTCGAGTTTCGTGAGCTTCGGTGGCGAGCTTGCGGAAGGTAGATCGTGGAAGAATCGAATCGCCATGCCGGTGTTCATGGCGATGAGCCGGCACTTACCCGTGTAGGTTTCGGCCGCGTCGCTGAAAGGACGGAAGAACTCCGCCAGGCGGTCGACCTGCTGTTGGTCTGGCGACTCCGAGTGAGTCGCGTCCGAGAGGCACCTCTCAATGCGTCCAGGTGACGCATGCTCCCTGGCGAGGAGGTGGTTGATCGTCGCGGACTTTCCGCTCCCCGCGCTTCCGGTCAGCACCAAGAGTTTCGGGGCGTTTTCCGACCCTAGAAGGTCCCAGAGGTCGTCTTCGAGCTTCCCAGGGCGTGCCATTCGTTGTTGAATCTCGGTGAGCACATCGTCCCTGACCACAGACTGTGTCGATGGCGCGCGCAATTGGGCGAGGATGGACAAGGGGCTGGGAAGAGATACATCAAATGGTGGAGCGTCATTCATTACTGTCACCGGTCCAGTAGAAGGTTGCATGATGGTCAAGCAGTGCCTCGTCGGCCAGCCTACGGACGGCGACCCAGCCCGGAACCGCCAGTCGCTCGGCGACCCGTGCGACTAGCGCCCCGGACGCATAACTCCAGGCGACCTCGCCGTCTTCGCTCGGTTCGAGTGGTTCGACCGTCAATTGCTGCGCGGCCAAGTCAAAGGTGCGTTCTAGTAGCGAGCGAGGGGTGAGCAAGCATGCGGCCAGGTCCACAGCCTCGAACTCCTTGCGAGTCAGCCGCGGGTACGTGCAGACGTCCTCCCTCGAGTCCTCGTTCATTGCTACGAGATGAGCCACACCGTGTGCCGTAAGGAACCGGGTTCGGGGCAGCCACGCCGGGTCCTCGGGTTCCGTGGGCTCGGTGATCAGGAGCTTCGAGCCGCGTACCTCGACTGCGCTCTGCCCGGTGCGCTCGACCGAGACTGTGTAGCCGAGATGCCGGCAGATCACGGTGGGGTCGATACGGTTCCGGACGAGGGCACCACCCGGGACGCTCTTGAGCACGCGCTCCGCTCGCTCCGAGGCAACGATGCGGCGGAGGGACGGCGCTGTCGCTCGTTCGAGGAGTTCCTCTGACAACGCCTCTGGATACTGAGCGACGACGGACTCGACCCGTGGGGTAACGCGGCCCGCCGCGGCGGCGAGTTCGGTCGGTGCGCCGAGTTCGTTGCCGAGGCGCTCGAGGAGGGAGCGACTGACCTCCCGCTCACCGCCTCGTTCGAGACGGGACAGGTGGGTGTGGCTGGTGCCAACCGCGTCCGCCACCTCCCGCTGAGTCCTACGGCCACGGAGGCGACGGAGCACTGTCCCGAAGCTGGCTCCGTCTCTGCTCATAGGCTCATTGAAGTGCCACAGACCTGCTTCGTCCACGCGCAACGTCGCGATTTGCGGCGAATGATCAATCGCGCTCACCGAGTGCTTCTGCCCAACACCGCTCCGTCGCGCGACCTCCGGGCTTCGCTAGGGGGCGGACGCGTATCTGTTGTCCGCGCGTAGGCCGCGCGTGCACGGCTCGTCCCACGCGTGATCCGCGCGTTGGCGACCGGTTGATGACCGGTTGACCGGTTGACCTGGTGGGTGTGACCCTTGAGCGAAGCGCTCGTGTGCCCGAAAGTCCGCCGTTTTTGGCGGTCTTCTTGCGCCGCCCGGGCGGCAAAGACGGATCGCGGGCGTGGGGTGCGGGACTCGACCCGATCGGAGAAGGTCGGGGGTTCGAATCCCCCTAGCTCCACCGGAGAGACCTCGCCAGACCAGGTCGACGATCTGAGACGGCGAGGGTCTCGTCTTTTCCCGGGATCTTCCCGCCATGCCGGCGTCCGTGCTTGCGCCCCGACGTCGACGTCCTGGAGGCGGTGCCGAGCCCGCGCGCTCGGCTGACGCGCCGGACCTATCCTGGCGACGTGACCCTCACCGAGCTGGTCCCGGTCCCCGGCGGGACGTTCCGCATGGGCTCGGACCGGCACTACCCGGAGGAGGGGCCGGCCCACGACCGGCAGGTCGAGCCGTTCCTCCTGGAGCGGCACGCGGTGACGAACGCGCAGTTCGCGGCGTTCGTCGCGGACACCGGCTACGTGACGGTCGCGGAGCGCCCCCTCGACCCGGCCGACTTCCCGGGCGCCGACCCGGCGGACCTGGTACCCGGGGGGCTCGTGTTCACCCCGACGGCCGGACCGGTCGACCTGCGCGACTGGCGGCAGTGGTGGCGGTGGCAGCCCGGGGCGTCGTGGCGGTCGCCGCAGGGGCCGGGGTCGGGCGTCGACGACCGGCCGGACCACCCGGTGGTGCTCGTCGCGTTCGAGGACGCCTCGGCCTACGCGGAGTGGGCGGGACGGCGTCTGCCCACCGAGGTCGAGTGGGAGCGCGCCGCACGGGGTGGTCTCGACGACGCGGAGTACGCGTGGGGCGACGAGCTCGCACCGGGCGGACGCCTGATGGCCAACACGTGGCAGGGCCGGTTCCCGTACGACGACGCGGGCTGGGGCGGGACGTCGCCCGTCGGCTCGTACGAGCCGAACGGGTACGGGCTCGTGGACCTGATCGGGAACACGTGGGAGTGGACGGCGGACACGTTCACGCCGCGCCACGTCGTCCCGGGCACGCGCGGGCCCGACGCCGGTGGGCGACCGAACCTGCTGGCCCCCACGACGTCGCCGGAGGTCCTGCGCGTGACGAAGGGCGGCTCGTACCTGTGCGCGCCCGAGTACTGTCGCCGCTACCGGCCCGCGGCGCGGTCCGCGCAGTCCGACGACAGCGCGACGACGCACCTCGGGTTCCGCTGCGCCGCGGACGTCCGCTGACCGCGGGTCGGTGACCCGCTGGCGCCCGGGGACGACGAAGGCCCCCACCGAGCGGTGAGGGCCTTCGCGGAGCGGCGTGGCCGCGACGAGGTCAGGGGCAGGTGACGGGCTCGCCACGCACCTCGACGACCGTGCCCGAGGGCACGCCGGAGCACGCGTCGAGGACCTCCTGCGTCACGGCGCCGACGGTGCTGAAGAACACGATCGAGCCGATGATCGTCAGGACGAGCACGATCGCGCCGACGATGATGCCGGCGAGCGCGAGGCCGTTCTTGTAGCCCGCCTTCTTGGACTTGTTGAAGGCCACGATGCTGAGGATCAGGCCGACGATCGAGAGGCAGCCGAGGAACGACAGCACGAGGCCGACGATCCCCATCGTCTTGCCCGGGTCCTGGCCCGGGGCGGAGTACGACGGGGCGCCCGCCTGCGGTGCGCCGTACTGCGGGGCCTGCGGGGCGCCGTACTGCGGGGCCTGCGGCGGCTGCTGCGGCTCGCCGGGCTGCGGCGCGCCGTAGGCGGGCGGGCCGGACGGCGTCCCGCCGGGCTGCTGCGGGTTCTGGTCGGGCTGGTCGGGGGTCGACATGCGATCTCCTCGGCGTTCGGTCGGGGCCTGCCCAGTATGCCGGTCGGGGGCGCCGCCCGCCCTGTGATTGCGCGGCGCGCCCGGCGGCTGGTCCGGGTGGCGGGGGTCACGCGACCCCGCGGCCGGTCGGGTCCGACCATCACGAGTCCCTCACATCCCTCGGTCGGCGAGCCGCGCCGGGTGCGCGATGATGGGGGCGTGAACACTCGGAAGGTCCGATTCGTCCCTGTCGCCCTCCCCGTCGTCCTCTCGCTCGGTGCCGTCGTGGCGCTGGGCGGCTGTGCCGCGGAGACGGCGAAGGCCGACGGGCCGTCCTCGGGTGAGACCGGGCTCGTCGCCCGTGCCGCCGAGCCGAGCGACGGCGTCCTCGTGCTCGGCTCGACCGAGCCGGCGGAGCTCGCGCTGACGAGCAGCCAGGCGTTCTTCACCAACGCGCCGGTCGTCGTGCTCGCGACGGCGGACGACGAGGCCGCGCGCGCGACCGCGGCCGCGGCCGCCGTCGAGCTCGCCGCGCCCGTGCTGCTCGTGGGTGGCGCCATCTCGGACGGCGGGCTGCGCACGGAGCTGGGCCGGCTCGGCACGGTCGCCGTCGTCGAGGTGGGCGAGCCGCCCGCGCCCCCCGGCCAGGAGGACGCGGGCGAGGAGCCCGCGCGCGCGACCCTGGGCGACGTCGACGGCGTCGAGCGCGTCCTGCTGGAGGTCGGGGCGCTCCTTCCCGACGGGACGCTCGACGAGCGCGACCTCGACGAGGTCCGCGCCGCGCTGCCCGATCGGGGCGAGCCGGAGACGCTGACCGAGGTCCTGGCCCTCACGGAGCCGGGCAGCCTCGCGGTGCCGGGCGGACCGCAGTCCGCCGCCATCGCGACCGCGCGCGCCGCGGGCGCCGTGCCGCTCGAGGTGCCGCAGGGCGACCCGCGGGCGTCCGCCGAGGTCGTGGACGCGATCTCGGCGGCGAAGGCGCTCGCCGTCGTCGGTATCGGCGCGAGCTTCGGCACGGCCGACGACCTCACGTGGCGGCTGCGGTCGGCCGAGGCGGGCGACCTGCTCCCCAGCGGTTCGCAGCTCGTCCTGGCCGACGGCGTCCGGTACGTCGCGGTGGAGGCCGACGCCGTGACGTCGGGCCTCGTCGCGGTGGGGGAGCGCTCGGCGACGGAGGCCGTCGAGCGTGCGCAGGAGGCGGCGGCGGCGTACGCGGAGGCCGCCCCGGGCGACGTGGTGGTCCCGGTGCTCGAGGTGCCGGCGACGAGGGCGTCGTCGAACCCGGGCGCGGACCGCGACTACTCGACCGAGATCCCGGCCGAGGAGCTCGTCCCGCTCGTCGACACCGCGGCGGCCGCGGGGGTGCTCGTCGTGCTGCGCCTGGAGCCCGGCCGCGCGAGCTTCGACGAGCAGGTCGCCGAGTACGCGGACCTGCTCGCGCGCCCGGCCGTGGGCGTCGCGCTCGCGGTCGACGCGCGCCGCGCGGGCGAGGGGTCGCGGGCCGGCACGGTGGGCGCGGCGGAGCTCAGCGCCGCGATCGGCGCCGTCGGGGAGGTCGTGCGCACGCAGGGCCTGCCGCAGAAGCTCGTCGTCGTGCAGCGACCCGACGCCGAGGCGGTGCTCGACGCCGCCGCGCTCGACGTGGGCGCGGGCGAGGCGGCCGTCGTGCTGCAGCCGACGGGGCAGGCGGGGTTCGGCGCCCGCGCACGCGAGTGGGGCACGCTGCTCGACAATGTGCCGGCAGGCGTGGTGGGCGGCTGGACCACGGGTTCGGCGGACCCGGCGCGGGACGTCGAGGGCGTCCTGTCGCTCGACCCGAGCCCGCGCTACGTGGCGCCGTCGCGCTGACGATCCGCTCCGCAGGGCACTTGGTCGGTCCCGTGCGCGCGGGTTAGGGTGTGTCGCTCGCAAAAGCCGAATCGATTCGACCAGACCTAGACGACGAGGTACCTGATGGTCTCGATCATCCCCCAGCCCCTGCACGTCGAGCCCGGTGAGGGCCACGTGCCCGTCGGTGCCCTGGAGGTCCACGCGGTCGGTCTCGACGGCGCCGCCCCCTGGCTCGCCGACCTCGCCGCGAGCGTCCTCTCCGGCCTCGACGGCGTCACCGCGACCCATGACGACCCCGCCGCCGTCGCGGTTCCCGCCGCGGACGGGGAGCGCACCGCGCTCGTCCTGCGCGTCGACGGGGCGGCCGGGCCGGAGGGCTCCACGAGCCCCGAGCGCTACAGCCTCGTCGTCGACGCCGCCGGCGTCACCGCCACGGCGCCCGGGCCGGCCGGGCTGCTCCACGCGGTGCAGACGCTGCGCCAGCTCGTCGTCGCGCCGGGTGACGGGGCGTCCGCGCGGGTGCCGCACGTCGTCGTGCACGACGCGCCGCGCTACCCCTGGCGCGGTCTCTCCGTGGACGTGGCGCGCACGTTCTTCGGGCTCGACGCGCTGCGGGCCGTGGTCGACGTCGCGGCGGCGTACAAGCTCAACGTGCTGCACCTGCACCTCACCGACGACCAGGGCTGGCGCATCGAGTCGCCGTCGCGGCCCGAGCTCGCCAAGCTCTCCTCGGGCGGCGACACGTCCGGCGGGACGGGCGGCCACCTGTCCCTCGCCGACTTCCGCGCCCTGCAGGACCACGCGGCCGAACGCTTCGTGCGCGTCGTGCCGGAGATCGACGTGCCGGGCCACATCAACGCGGCGACCCACGTGTGCGGCGACCTCATGCCCGACGGCGTCCCCACGGACGCCTACCACGGCATCGAGGTGGGCTTCTCGCGCCTGACGTTCGACCTCCCGGCCACCGAGCCCTTCCTGCGCGACGTCTTCACGGACCTCGCCCACGCGACCGACGGCGAGCACGTGCACCTCGGCGGCGACGAGGTGCTGAAGATGGAGCCCGCCGAGTACGCGCGCTTCGTCGAGCTGTGCGAGCGGCTGATCCTGGAGGCGGGCAAGAAGCCGGTCGCGTGGCAGGAGGCGGCGAAGGCGCCCCTGCGCCCGGGCACCCTCGTGCAGTACTGGGACACCCACCCCATGGACCTCACGTACCTCGTCGACGCGGCCAGGGCGGGAGCGCGCGTCATCATGTCGCCCGCGAACCGCGTCTACCTCGACATGAAGTACACGGCCGACTTCCCGCTCGGGCAGGAGTGGGCGGGGCTCGTCGAGGTCCGCGACGCGTACGACTGGGAGCCCGAGCAGGTGGTCCCCGGGCTCCCGGCCGACTCGATCGAGGGCGTGGAGGCCGCGGTCTGGACGGAGCGCATCCCCACGCTCGACGCGCTGTTCACGATGCTCCTGCCGCGCCTGAGCGCCGTCGCGGAGGTCGCCTGGACGGCCCCCGACCGCAAGGACTGGGACGACTACCGCCGACGCGTCGCCCGCGAGGCGCACGCGTGGCGCCGCTCGGGCACCCCCTTCCATCCCTCGGTGCAGGTCGACTGGTGACGCGGGCGGGCGACGCCCGCGGGGTGGTGGACGTCACCGGGGAAAACCCCTCCAGCGGTCGCGAGGCGGGCGGCCGCTGACGGACCATCGATCGATGGCCTTCGTGACCTTCTCCGCCGCCCGCCACGACGACCCGTCCGGAACTCCCTCCTCGACCCCACGCCCCGGCTCCCGCGCGCGCCGGAGCGGCCCGCGCCGTCGTGCGGCCGCGCTCGCCGCGACGCTGGCCCTGGCGACCGCGCTCGCCGCGTGCACGGGCGGCGACCCGGACCCCGCCGCGAGCAGCACGGGGCCCGCCGCCGACACCGAGGCCGAGCCCGAGCCCGACGGCGCCCGCGCCGCGACGCCCGAGGGCGTCCTCACCCTCACCGAGGAAGGCCCCGCCGCGCTCGCGCTCGCGGCGAGCCGCACGTTCTTCGCGACCGCGCCGGTCGCGGTCGTCGTGCCGGCCGACGCCGCCGAGGACGCGACCGCGGTCGGCGTCGCCACGGCGCTCGCCGAGCGGGTCGTCGCGCCCGTCCTGGTCGCGGGGGACGACGCGGCGCTCGCCGAGGAGCTGACCCGCCTCGACGCCGCCGAGGCGGTCGTCGTCGCGCCGGAGGGGACGAGCGTCCCCGGCCTCGACGACGTGACCACGGTGCACGTCGACCCGGCGGCCGTCGCGCCCGACGGCGCCGTCGACGAGGAGTCGCTCGCGGGCGCCGCCGACCTCGCGGTCCAGGACCTCCCGGCGTCGGGCGACGCCCAGACGTCGACCGGCGTCCTCGCGCTGACGGACCCCGACGCCGGGGCCGCGGCCCGACCGGCGGCCGCGACGGCCCGCGCGTCGGGCGCGACGGTCGTCGACGCCCCCGGCGGCGACCCGCGCACCACGTCCGAGGCCGTCCAGGCGGTCGCGGCGGCCGGGGCGACGGCGACCGTCGGCCTCGGGGCGTCGTTCGGCAGCCCCGACGACCTCGGGTGGCGCGTCGAGGCGGCCGCTACGGGCACGGAGCTGCCCGGCGGCGGGCAGCTCGCCCTGCCCGGCAAGCGCTACGTCGCGCTCTACGGGTCGCCGGGGGCGCCGGTGCTCGGCGTGCTCGGCGAGCAGGACGTCGCCGCGACGATCGCGCGCGCCCAGGAGCACGCGGCCTGGTACCAGGGCTTCACGGACGAGCCCGTGGTGCCGACGCTCGAGATCATCACGACGGTCGCGTCGGGGTCCGCGGGCTCCGACGGCAACTACTCGAACGAGCGCGCCGCCGACCTCGTGCGGCCCTACGTGGACGCCGCGCGCGAGGCGGGGGTGTACGTCGTGCTGGACTTCCAGCCGGGCCGCACGGACTTCCTCACGCAGGTGCGCGCGTACGAGGACCTCGTCGCGCAGCCGCACGTCGGTGTCGCGCTCGACCCGGAGTGGCGCCTCGGCCCCGACCAGGTGCACCTCGCCCAGATCGGCTCCGTCGGGGTCGACGAGGTGAACGCCGTCGGCGACTACCTCGCGGGCCTCGTGCGCGAGCACGACCTGCCGCAGAAGGTCTTCCTGCTGCACCAGTTCCGCACGTCGATGATCACCGACCGCGCACGCCTCGACACCGCCCACCCCGAGCTCGCGACCGTCGTCCACGCCGACGGCCAGGGCGGACAGGAGGCGAAGGCGGCCACGTGGTCGACGCTGCACCAGGACGCGCCGGCGGGGCTGTTCTGGGGCTGGAAGAACTTCTACGACGAGGACGCGCCCATGCTCACGCCCGAGCAGACGTGGGGCATCAGCCCGACCCCGGACTTCGTCAGCTACCAGTGACGCCGGCCCGGCGCGCTCCGGGGCGCCCGGCCGGCGCGCCGGGTCAGCGCGTCAGATCCACGTGGGCAGCCACATGTGCATCCGCCAGAACCAGTACGGCACCTGCCACGCCGTCCAGATCGGGTAGAAGAACACGCTCACGGCGCCGATCGTCGTGAGCAGCACCGTGATCCCGACGCGCACGCGGGCCCGGGCGACCGCCCGGCCCTCCGTGCGCTCGAGCGCGAGCGTGATCGCGTAGACGAGCGTGAGCACGACCCACGGCAGGAACACGATCGAGTAGAACGTGAAGATCGTCCGCTCGGCGTAGAGGAACCACGGCGCCCACCCGGCGACGATCCCGCTGAGCACGGCGAGCGCGCGCCAGTCCTTGAGCCGCACGAGCGCGTAGAGAGCGACGAGGATCGCGAGCGCCGCCGCCCACCACAGGACGGGGTTCCCGAGCGACGTGATCGCCCGCGCGCACCGCTCGACCTCGCAGCCCGCCTCGCCGGCCTCGTACGAGCGCCAGTAGAAGGACGTGGGCCGCCACTGGAGGATCCAGCCGAGCGGGTGCGCCTCGTACGTGTGCTCGGACGTGAGCCCCGTGTGGAAGTCCCACATCTTCAGGTGGTACTCCCACAGCGACCGCAGCGCCGGGGGCAGCCACTGGACGCCCTCGCCGGGGTGATCGACGGCCCACTGGCGCATGTAGGCGCCGGGCGAGCGGAACCACGACGTCCACGTCGCGACGTAGGTGAGCGCAGCGGTGGGGAGCATGACGAGCGCGGCCGGGATCGCGTCGCGCACGAGCGCGTCCTCCCACCAGCGCCCGACGCCCGCGGTGCGCCGCGCCGTCGCGTCCCAGAGCACGGAGACGACGGCGAGGACCGCGAGGAAGTACAGGCCGGACCACTTGACCCCGCACGCGAGCCCGAGCGCGACGGCCGCGGCGAAGCGCCACCACCGCCACCCGAGCCCGGGGCCGTAGCGCCCGATGCGCCCGCCCGCGTCGAGGATCGCCCCGCAGCGCTCGGCGAGGCGTCGCCGGGCCTGCTCGCGGTCGAGCAGGAGGCACCCGAAGGCGACGAGCACCCAGAGCATGAGCATGTTGTCGAGCAGGCCGGTGCGCGAGTGCACGATCGCCTCGCCGTCCACGGCCATGAGCGCGCCCGCGACGATCCCCATCGCCGTCGAGGCGAACAGCCGGCGCGCGATGCGCGCGACGAGCACGACCGCGACGACCCCGACGACGGCGGACGCGATCCGCCACGACCACGGGTTCTCGGCCCCGCCGAGCGCCTTCATGCCGAGCGCGATCATCCACTTGCCCAGCGGCGGGTGGACCACGTAGTCCGCCGTGGGCAGGAACGAGTTCACGTCCCCGGCCTCGAACGCCGGGTTCGGCTCCTCGGGCCAGTCGGCCTCGTACCCCACCTGGAGCAGCGTCCACGCGTGCTTGACGTAGTACGTCTCGTCGAACACGAGGGTGCCGGGCCGGCCGAGGTTCCACAGCCGCAGCACCGCCGCGACGACGGCGACGATCGCGACGCCGAGCCACCCCCACAGCCGGTCGTGCGCCGTCGCGCCGAGCGCGAGGCGCCGCGGGCCGAGCAGCGCGAGGAGGAGCCGCTCGCGGTGGCTCGGCGCGGGGCCGTCGTCCGTCGTCACGTCCGACCGCGGTGCGCCGTCGTGACCTGCGGCCGGCTCGTCGACCGGCAGGTCGGGCGCCGGCCGGGGCTCGGCGTCGTCGCCCGGGCCGGGCGGCGCGTCGGTGGCGTCGGCCGAGGGGCGGGGGCCGGGGGTCGCGTCGGCGGGCGGCTGGGACACGCTGGCCATCGTAGGGGCCGCGCACGTGTGGAACCCTGGGAGCCATGTCCTCCTCGACCGACGTCCCCGGCCCCGACGCGCCCACGACCCGGCGGGAGGCCGGGCACCTCGTGCTCGGCGGCACGCCCATCGGGAACGCGGAGGACGCGAGCCCGCGCCTGCGTCGCCTGCTCGCGGAGGCCGACGTCGTCGCGGCGGAGGACACGCGGCGCCTGCACGCGCTCGCGGGCCGCCTCGGCGTCCAGGTCGGGGGGCGGGTCGTGAGCTTCCACGAGCACAACGAGGCGGAGCGCGCCGACGACCTGCTCGACGTCGTCGACGGCGGCGGCACGGTGCTGGTCGTGTCGGACGCGGGGATGCCGAGCGTGTCCGACCCGGGCTTCCGCGTCGTGGGCCGCGCGGTCGAGCGCGGCCTCCCGGTGACGACGGCGCCCGGGCCGAGCGCGGTGCTCACCGCCCTCGCGCTCTCGGGGCTCCCGACGGACCGGTTCTGCTTCGAGGGCTTCCTGCCCCGCAAGGCGGGGGACCGCTCGCGCGCGCTCGCGGCGCTCGTCGACGAGCCGCGCACGCTCGTGTTCTTCGAGGCGCCGCACCGCGTGGCCGAGACGCTCGCCGCGATGGCGGGCGCGTTCGGCCCGGACCGGCCGGCCGCCGTCGCGCGCGAGCTCACCAAGACCTACGAGGAGGTGCTGCGCGGCCCCCTCGCCGAGCTCGCGGAGCGCGCCGCCGAGGAGCAGCTGCGCGGCGAGATCTGCGTCGTCGTCGGCGGGGCGCCGCCGCGCGGGCCCGTCCCGCTCGCCGAGCTCGTGCCCGCCGTCCTGGCGCGCGTCGACGGCGGGGAGCGGCTCAAGGACGTGGTCGCGGACGTCGCCCAGGGCGCCGGGGTGCCCAAGCGCGACCTGTACGCCGCCGCGCTCGACGCGCGCCGCGGGTGAGGGCGGGCCGGGCGCCCCGCGGGGTCGCCCGGCCCGTGCCCGCGGTGCTCAGCGCCCGACGGCGTCGCTCGCCACGAGCGTGACGCCCGCCGCGGCGAGCTCCTCGCGCGCGGCGGCACCGAGCTCGGGCGTCACCGGCACGGTGAGGTCGGTGAGGACCCGGGTCGCGAGGCCGAGCGCGTGCGCGTCGAGCGCGGTCGCGCGCACGCAGTGGGACTCGGCGATGCCGACGACGTCGACCGCCTCGATCCCGGCGTCGCGCAACAGGTCCGCGAGCGGTCGGCCCGCGACGTCCACGCCCTCGAAGCCCGAGTAGGCGGCCTGGTACTCGCCCTTCTTCACCCCGGCGTCGGGCGCGAGGTCGGCGAGCGCCGGGTGCAGCTCGGCGTTCGGGGTGCCCGCGATCCCGTGCGGCGGCCACGTGTCGACGAAGTCCGGGTCGGGGCTCCAGTGCTCGCCCGGGTCCACGTGCCAGTCCTGGGTCGTCACGACGAGGTCGTACGCGTCGCGGTGGTCGCGCGCGTGCTCGGCGATGCGCTCGGCGACGGCGTTCCCGCCCTCGACGCCCAGCTCGCCGCCCTCGCAGAACGTGGGCTGGACGTCGACGACGATCAGCGCGCGGCGCGGCGCGGGGGTGCTCTCGGTCATGCGCCCACTCTGCCACCCCGGCGGGCACCGGGGGAGCGCGGGTGCGAGAGTGGGCCCAGCCGTGATCCGACCGGGAGGCAGCCATGACCGAGCACCAGGAACCGCCCACGACGACCTCCGGCACGGACGCCGGACGACCCCTCGGGTACTGGCTCAAGCTCGTGGACCGGCTCATCGACGAGAACCTCGACGCCGTGTTCCAGCACTCGGGCCTCACGCGCCGCCACTGGCAGGTGCTCAACACCATCCGCGACGGCGTGAGCGAGGAGACGAGCGTCGACGGCGTGCTGTCACCCTTCACGGGTGCCGGGGCGGGCGGCGCGAGCGCCGTGACGGCGGAGATCGACGACCTCGTGCGCCGCGGCTGGGTCGCGCGCGGCGACCAGGGCCTGTCGGTGACGGTCGCGGGCAACCACGCGTACCACGACCTGCTCGACGCGGTGTCGGTCGCGCGCGAGCGGGTCGCGCAGGGCGTGAGCCGCGAGGAGTACGCGCGGACGGTCGCGACGCTCGAGCGCATGGCGCGCAACCTCGGCTGGTCGGGCTGACCCGTCGGCGGCGAGCCGGTCGCGAGACGCGGTGTCACGTCGTCGGGCGGCAGGCGTACCCTGCGAGACTCGCGACCCGTGCGCACCCGCGCGCCCGGGAGCGCCGCACAGAGCTGGAGCACTGCGATGGAGTTCCGCCGGATCCCCGGTCTGCCGCCCTACGTCTTCACGATCGTCGACGGGCTGAAGATCGAGGCACGCCGAGCGGGGCGCGACGTCGTGGACCTCGGGTTCGGCAACCCGGACCTGCCGAGCCCGCAGGTCGCGGTCGACAAGCTCGCCGAGGCCGCGCAGAACTCGCGCAACCACCGCTACTCCGCGTCGCGCGGCATCCCGAAGCTCCGTGAGGCCGTCGCCGGGCTGTACCAGCGCCGGTTCGGCGTGAGCCTCGACCCGGACACCGAGATCATCTCGACCATCGGCGCCAAGGAGGGCTTCAGCCACCTCATGTGGGTCCTGCTGCAGCCGGGCGACGTCGCGCTCGTCCCCACCCCGAGCTACCCGATCCACATCTGGGGGCCCTACTTCGCGGGCGCCGACGCGCGCCAGGTCCCCATCGGCGACGGGACCGACGCCGCCGGGTACATCGACCGCATCATCGAGGCGTGGGAGCTCGGCTGGCCCAAGCCGCGCGTCGTCGTGCTGTCGTTCCCGCACAACCCGACGACGACCGTGGCGACCAAGGAGGACCTCCAGCGTCTCGTCGACTGGGCGCGGGACAAGGACGTCGTGCTCGTGCACGACCTCGCGTACGCCGACATGACGTTCGACGGGTTCGAGCCGCCGTCGATCATGGAGTGCGAGGGCGCGCGCGAGGTCGCGGTCGAGCTGTACTCGATGACGAAGTCGTTCTCCATGGCGGGCTGGCGCGTCGCGTTCCTCGTGGGGCGCCGCGACGTCGTCGGGGCGCTCGCGAAGCTCAAGAGCTACCTCGACTACGGCACGTTCCAGCCCATCCAGATCGCCGCGACCGTCACGCTCAACGAGGCGACCGAGTTCCCGCAGGAGATCTCGTCCGTCTACGAGTCTCGTCGCGACGCCCTGTACGACGGCCTGCAGCGCATCGGCTGGGACATCCACAAGCCCGGCGGCACGATGTTCGCGTGGGCCCGGATCCCCGAGCCGTACCGCGACATGGGCTCGATCGAGTTCGCGACGCACCTCGTCGAGGAGTGCGACGTCGCGGTGTCCCCGGGCGTCGGGTTCGGCCCCGGCGGCGACGAGTTCGTGCGGTTCGCGCTCATCGAGAACGAGCACCGCATCGGTCAGGCCGTCCGGGGCCTGCGCCGCGGGCTCACGCGACTGGGCTAGGGACCGTCCCCGTCCACACGTCGTCGCCGCGCAGCACGGCGTCGGCGCCGCCGTCGTCGTAGATCGTCTGCCCCGTGACGTGCGTGTTCGCGACGTCGGTCAGCCACAGCAGGAGCGACGCGACCGACTCGGGAGACTGGTGCCCGTTGAGGGGCATCGGCACCGCGGCGTCGACCATCGCGACCGACTCCGGGGTCGACAGGAGCTGGGTCGTCATGGGCGTGAGCACCGTCCCGGGCGCGACGGCGTTGAGCGGGACGCCCCGCCCGGCCCATGCCGCCGTCACGCACTCGCGGCGCACCCAGCGCGACAGCGCGCGCTTGGACGACGGGTAGGCGAGGTACCCGACCTGCGGGCCCTGCTCGGCGAGCGTGCCGGCGACGCGCAGGGCCTCGTCCTCGTCGTCCGCGAGGCACGCGTCCACGATCGCCTCGGACACCGGCTGGAGCGTCGCCATCGACGACACGACGGCGACGCGCGGCGCCTGCGAGCGCTCGAGCGCGGGCAGGAGGCCCGTGAGGAACCGGGTGACGCCGAAGAAGTTCACCGCGACCGTCGTCGGGACGGGCGCCGAGATCCCGGCGCACGCGACGACGGCGTCGACCGTGCCGTCCGTGGCGGCGAGCACCTCCTCGACCGCACGCTCGCGACCCTCGTCGGTGCTGAGGTCCGCCTGGACCTCGGCGTCGCGCAGGTCCACGCCGACGACCCGGTCGCCCCGCTCGCGCAGCAACCCGGCCACGCAGGCCCCCACGCCCGATGCCGATCCCGTCACCACGTACGTCCGCGACATGTGCACACGCCTCCTCGCCCACGTCCCCGGATCTCGGGGACACCTCCAGCATGCCTCGCCGTCCCGGCCCGGGTGGCCGCCGAAGGACCGGCGGCGCGGGCCGAAGGTCCGTCGCCCCTGCCGATCATCGCCCGGCACGACCCGCCGCTGCGGGTGACGATGGGCGGGTGCGACGCCACCACAGGACCCGGGCCTCAGGTCGAGGTCCCGCCGTGCGCGCGCGGACCGGCGTGCCCGTGCTCGCCGTCGGGCTCGCCGTCGTGCTCGGCGCGGGCGCGTGCTCGGACGGGGCGCCCGACGACGCGCCCGCCCCTGCGCCGTCGGCCACGACCGCCCCGTCCCCGCCCGCCGACCCGGTCGCGCCCGACGCGTCCGCCCTGTCACCGGAGGCCGCCTCCGACGGCCTGGTCGTGGTGCCCGAGGTGCGCGTCGACGTGGTCGAGGTCGCGACCGGGCTCCCGGCGCCGTGGGGGCTCGCGGCGCTCGCGGACGGCACGCTGCTCGTCTCGCTGCGCGACGAGCGCCGGCTGGTCGTCGTCGACCCGGCGACGGGCGCCGTCGAACCGGTGACCGGGCCAGGAGCGGACGACCTGCGCGACGGCACGGTCGCGCGCGGCGAGTCGGGGCTCCTCGGCGTCGCGGTGGGCCCGGTGGGCGGGGTCGCGGCGGGGGAGGTGTTCGTGTACCGGACCGCGCCGGACGGCAACGAGGTGCTGCGGGGGACGCTCGCGGGGCGCGAGCTCTCCGCCCTGACGCCGGTCGTCGAGGGCGTCCCTGCGGCCTCCACGCACGACGGCGGACGGCTCGCGTTCGGACCCGACGGCCACCTCTACGTCACGACGGGCGACGCGCAGCAGCGCGGGGCGGCGCAGGACCCGGGTGCGCTCGCGGGCAAGATCCTGCGCGTCACGGTGGACGGCGACCCCGCGCCCGGCAACCCGGACCCGGCCTCGCCGGTGTGGAGCCTCGGGCACCGCAACGTCCAGGGGGTCGCGTGGGACGCGACGGGCCGGATGCTCGCGTCCGAGTTCGGCCAGGACACGTTCGACGAGCTCAACGTCGTCGTGCCCGGCGGGAACTACGGCTGGCCCGACGTCGAGGGCACGGGCGGGGCGGCGGCCAGGTTCGTCGACCCGGTGGCGACGTGGCCGACGTCGGACGCCTCGCCCAGCGGGATCGCCGTGACCCGTGAGGGCGTGTACCTCGCGGGGCTGCGCGGGGAGCGGCTGTGGCGCGTGCCGTTCGCCTCGCCCGACGGCGGCGCCGACGCCGCGGCGTTCGGCGCGCCGCAGGCGGTGCTGACGGACCGGGGGCGGCTGCGCGCGGTCCTCGTCGATCCCGCGACGCCGCCCGGCGACGACGGGAGCGCGGTGCTCTACGTGCTGACGAACGACACGGACGGTCGGGGCGAGCCGCGCGACGGCGACGACCGGCTGCTCCGGGTCACGGTGACGCCGGCGGGGTGAGCGCCCGGGAACGTGCGCGCCGGACGCGCGACGTGACCAGGCGGTTTGGTGTGCGATAACGAATCGGTTACGGTCGAGTGTCTCGCGTAGCCGCTCACCGGGGACAGGTGTATTGGCCGGCCGTGGGACGCGGCCTCTCCCGGGCGCCCAGGGCGCCGAGGGCCGCAGGACGCCGGATCGGCCGGTCGAGCCGGGTGCGCCCGCCACGCTGCGGAGCACCCCGGAGGCGCGTGCGCGCCGTCGACCCCCGTGCCCGGGAGCCCCCGACGACTTGGACCACTGTGCACAACCCCTTCCGTTCCCGCGCGCCCGAGACGGCCGACGTCATGGCGCACACCCCCGAGACCACCCCGGAGGCGGTGCCGACCGCCGAGAGCCCCGAGAACCCCACCCGTCGGTCCGCCCGCGCGGCCCGGAGCCTCCGGTCGACGCGCCGGCGGCGCTGGTCGATCGTCACGGCGGCCACCGCCGTCGCGCTCGTCGGCTCCGGTGCCGTCGCCTACGGCGAGGCCAGCAAGACCGTGACGATCGACGTCGACGGCGAGACGACCACCGTCAGCACGCTCGCCGGCTCCGTCGGCGGCGCGCTCGACGCCGCCGGGGTCGAGGTCGGCGCGCGCGACCAGGTCGCGCCCGACCCCGGCTCCGCGCTCAGCGACGGCGACGACGTCGTGGTGCGCCTCGGCAAGAAGGTCACCGTCCAGACCGACGGCGCGCAGTCCGACGTCTGGCTCACCGCGCTCGACGCCGACGAGGCGCTCGACACCCTCGCGGAGCGCGGCGGCGACGTCCGCCTCGTCGCGTCGCGGTCCGGCGAGCGCGCGTCGCTCGACCTGCGCCTCGACACCGACGGGCCGGTGAACGTGGTCGCCGACGGGCAGACGAAGGTCGCGCCCGACGGCAGCATCGGCATCCCCGCGATCCTCGACCAGCAGGGCATCGAGCTCAGCGAGCTGGACCGCGTGAGCGTCCAGCGCGTCGAGGCGCCCGAGCCGGGCGCACCGGCGGTGTCGCTCGTCGTGCAGCGCGTCGTCGTCGAGCAGCAGCAGACGACGACCCCCGTGCCGCACGGGACCGTGCAGCAGCCCGACGACGCCAGGTACACCGACGAGTCGGCCGTCACCCAGGCGGGCGCCGACGGCGTCACCACGACGACGTTCGAGGTCACCCTCGTGGACGGCGTCGAGGAGTCGCGCGAGCAGCTCTCGCAGGAGGTGACGACCGCTCCCGTGGACGAGGTCGTCGCGACCGGCACGAAGGAGCGCCCGAAGGACCCGCGCACGATCGGGCAGGCCATGGCCGCCGAGCGCGGCTGGACCGGCTCGCAGTGGACGTGCCTCGAGAAGCTGTGGACCAAGGAGTCCAACTGGAACCCGACGGCGGACAACCCGACGTCGAGCGCCTACGGCATCCCGCAGTCGCTGCCCGGCTCGAAGATGGCGAGCAAGGGCGCCGACTGGGCGACCAACCCCGCGACGCAGATCGCCTGGGGCCTCGACTACATCGCCGGCTCCTACGGCTCGCCGTGCGGCGCGTGGTCGCACTCGCAGGCCGTCAACTGGTACTGAGCACGCGCCTTCCCTCCGCCGAGCACGGGGTTGCCGACGTTCTGGAGCTGAGAACGTCGGCAACCCCGTGCTCGGCGGCGCTCGTTCTCCGCCGGTGGACGCCGCCGCAGGGCGCGGCGCTGCCCGACTAGGATCGGGCACCATGACCCACATCCTCTCGGCCGTGGCGTGGCCGTATGCCAACGGGCCGCGCCACATCGGCCACGTCGCAGGTTTCGGTGTCCCGTCGGACGTCTTCAGCCGGCACATGCGGATGGCGGGTCACGACGTCCTCATGGTCTCGGGCACCGACGAGCACGGCACGCCGATCCTCGTCCAGGCCGACAAGGAGGGCGTGAGCCCGCAGGAGCTCGCGGACCGGTACAACCGCGTCATCGTCGAGGACCTGCACCAGCTCGGCCTGTCGTACGACCTCTTCACGCGGACCACGACGCGCAACCACTACGCCGTCGTGCAGGAGATGTTCCGCACGGTCCACAAGAACGGGTACATGGTCGAGAAGACGACCATGGGCGCGATCTCGCCGTCCACGGGCCGCACGCTGCCCGACCGCTACATCGAGGGCACGTGCCCCATCTGCGGCTACGACGGCGCGCGCGGCGACCAGTGCGACAACTGCGGCAACCAGCTCGACGCGATCGACCTCATCAACCCGCACAGCCGCATCAACGGCGAGACGCCGAAGTTCGTCGAGTCGAACCACTTCTTCCTCGACCTGCCCGCGTTCGTCGACGCGCTGGGGGACTGGCTGCGCACGCGCACCGCGTGGCGCCCGAACGTCCTGAAGTTCTCGCTCAACCTGCTCGACGACGTGCGCCCGCGCGCCATGACGCGCGACATCGACTGGGGCATCCCGGTCCCGCTGCCCGGGTGGGAGGAGAACTCGAGCAAGCGCCTGTACGTGTGGTTCGACGCGGTGATCGGGTACCTCTCGGCGTCGATCGAATGGGCGCGGCGCAGCGGCGACCCGGACGCGTGGCGCGCGTTCTGGAACGACCCGGAGGCGCGGTCGTACTACTTCATGGGCAAGGACAACATCACGTTCCACTCCCAGATCTGGCCGGCCGAGCTGCTCGGCTACGACGGCCGGGGGAGCAAGGGCGGCGCCCCGGGCCCGTACGGGAACCTCCAGCTCCCGACCGAGGTCGTGTCGAGCGAGTTCCTCAACGTCGAGGGCCAGAAGTTCTCGTCGTCGCGCGGCGTCGTCATCTACGTGCGCGACATGCTGGCCCGCTACCAGCCGGACGCGTTCCGGTACTACGTGGCGTCGGCCGGGCCGGAGACGCAGGACGTCGACTTCACGTGGGCGGACTTCCAGCGCCGCACGAACGACGAGCTCGTGGCCGGCTGGGGCAACCTCGTGAACCGCACGGCGAACCTCGTGCACAAGAACTTCGGGGCGATCCCGGAGCCGGGGCAGCGCCAGCCGATCGACGAGGGCGTCCTCGCGACGACGACGACCGCGTTCGGGCGCGTGGGCGAGCTCATCGCGACGCACCGCCAGCGCGCCGCCGTCGCCGAGGCCATGAAGACGGTCGGCGAGGTGAACAAGTACGTGTCGGACACCGAGCCGTGGAAGCTCAAGACCGACCCGGACCGGCTCGCGACCGTGCTGCACACCGTGACCCAGGCGGTGAGCGACCTCAACACGATCCTGTCGCCGTTCCTGCCGCACTCGGCGCAGCAGGTGCACGAGGCGTTCGGCGGCACGGGCACGTTCGCGGCCCAGCCGCGCATCGACGAGGTGACCGACCTCGACGACGACTCGCGCCACTACCCGGTCATCACGGGCGACTACCGCGCCGAGGGCCTGGCGACGTGGGAGCCGAAGGCCGTCGTGCCGGGCACCCCGGTCGGCAAGCCGACGCCGGTGTTCACCAAGCTCGACGACTCGATCGTCGAGGAGGAGCTCGACCGTCTGCGCGAGGGCGCCTGACGGTGGCCAAGCAGCGCGAGCGCGGCTGGCCGCCGGACCCGGAGCCGCTGCCGGTCCCGGTGGTGGACAACCACACGCACCTCGACTCGATCGCGCACGTCCTCCCCGAGGGCACCCCTGCCCCGACCGTCGCGGACCACCTGGCCCGGGCGGCGGCCGTCGGCGTGGACCGGGTCGTGCAGGTGGGCTGCGACCTCCCCGCGGCCCGCTGGACGGACGCCCTCCTGCGCGGCGACCAGGCGGTCTGGGGTCGCGAGCAGGCGGATCCGGCGCGTGCTGAGGTGGGGACGAGCCAGGACCACCTGGTCGGCGGCGCGGGGGCGCCGGGGGCGCCGGGGGTCGGGCGGCTGCTCGGGGCCGTGGCCATCCATCCGAACGAGGCCGTGCTGCACGGCGGGGTGCGGGAGGTCGGGCCGGACGGGCTCGAGCCCGACCCGCGGCCGCACCACGACGTGCCGCTCGACGACGCGGTCGCGGAGATCGCGGCGATCGCGCGTGCGAACGACCGCGTGCGCGCGATCGGCGAGACCGGGATGGACCTGTTCCGCACCGGCGCCTGGGGCGAGGCCGTCCAGCGCGAGGCGTTCCGCGCGCACGTCGCGCTCGCGAAGGAGCTCGGCCTCGCGCTCCAGATCCACGACCGCGACGCGCACGCGCAGGTGCTCGACGTCCTCGCGCGCGACGGCGCCCCCGAGCGGACGGTCTTCCACTGCTACTCGGGCGACGCCGCGATGGCGAAGTTCTGCGGGGATCAGGGCTGGTACCTGTCGTTCGCGGGCCCGGTGACGTTCCGCGCGAACGACGAGCTGCGGGCTGCGTTGCGCGCCGTCCCGCTCGGGCAGGTCCTCGTCGAGACGGACGCGCCGTACCTCACGCCGCACCCGTACCGCGGGCGTCCCAACGCGCCGTACGTCCTGCCGACGACGGTCCGTACGGTCGCCGAGGTCGTGGACCGACCGCTCGCGGACGTGTGCGAGCGCCTGGCCGCGACCTCCGTCGCGGTGTACGGCCCCTGGTGACGACCGCGCACCCGGGCGGGACGACCGCGTCCGGTGCGCGAGGGCTGCGAGGTTTCGCCCCCAGGTCACGTTTCGGCTACGGTCGGGTCCGTGCGTCGTGCGCCCCGCGCCGACGACGTCCCGCACCTCGCCCCCGGCGCTCGCCGGCGGGCGTCCTCCCGCAGAAGGGACCGCCCGCGTGCTCGCACCTGACGGAACCGGCCGGCGGCGCGTGCAGCGCCTCGCGGCCCAGGGCCTCGTCGTCGCGAGCCTCGTCGGGGTCACCGGCGCGTTCGCCACGCTCCACAAGGACGTCACGCTCGACGTGGACGGCGAGCTGCACCAGGTCTCCGCGTACGGGCGCACGGTCGCCGCGGTGCTCGACTACCAGGGCGTCGCGGTCGGCGAGCAGGACCTCGTCGAGCCCGCGCTCGCCGACCCGGCGCGCGACGGCGGCACGATCGTCGTGCGCACGAGCCACGACGTCACCGTCGAGATCGACGGCCAGGTGCAGACGATCCCGACGACGGCCCGCACCGTGGGCGAGCTGCTCACCTACCTCGGCCCGCGCGCCGAGGGCGCCGTGACCGAGGTGTCGCGCACGCAGGCCCTCGGGCGCGAGCCGATCCGGGTCTCCACGCTCAAGACGGTCCACGTCGCGGTCGACGGCGCGGTCATGCCCATCACGACGGCCGAGCCCACGGTGCGCGGGGTCCTCGCGACCGCGGGCATCGTGCTGGCCGAGGGTGACGGCACGTCCGCGCCGCTCGACGCCGCGGCGGTGGACGGGATGCTCGTGCTCGTGAGCCGCGCGGCGGCCACGGCGGACACGGTCACGGAGGTCCTGCCGTTCGAGACGGAGGAGCGCGAGGACCCGACGCTCCCGCAGGGGCACCGCGTCGTCGTGCAGTCCGGTCGCGTCGGCGAGGCGGTCACGACCTACTCGGTGCAGACGCTCGGCGGGGCCGAGGTGTCGCGCACGGTCCTTACGCGCACGGTCACGACGGAGCCGCGGAACGAGGTCATCAAGGTCGGGACGATGGACGTCTCGGTCTCGGTGGACCCGGGCTCGGCGCGCGCCGTCGGCCGCTCCCTCGCCGCGCAGCGCGGCTGGGGCGACGACCAGTTCGTGTGCCTCGACAAGCTCTGGACCAAGGAGAGCAACTGGCGCGTCGACGCGGACAACCCGAGCTCGAGCGCGTACGGGATCCCGCAGGCGCTCCCCGGCTCCAAGATGGCGAGCGCGGGCTCCGACTGGCGCACCAACCCGGCGACGCAGATCACGTGGGGCCTCGGGTACATCGAGGGCCGCTACGGCACGCCGTGCTCCGCGTGGTCCCACTCCGTCGCCAAGGGCTGGTACTGACCGCTCCGCAGTCGCGCCGCTACCGCCCGAGCATCTCGAGGTAGTGCGGGTTCTGCATGATCCCGAGGACGTTGCCGAACGGGTCCACGACCGAGGCGGTGACGAAGCCCTCGCCCTGCCCGCGCTCGACGACGCCCTCGTACTCCGTCGCGCCCAGGGCGAGGAGGCGGGCGAACGCGGCCCGCACGTCGTCGACGTGCCAGTTCACGATCGCGCCGCCCGGCGTGCCCGGCTGAGGGCGCGGCGACCACGACCGGGCGATGATGCCCAGCTCGTCCTGCCGGTCGCCGACGCGGAACTCCACGTACCCGCCCGGCACCACGTAGTAGGGCTCGGTCCCGAGCACCTCCGCGTACCACGCGCCCGCGGCCTCGAGGTCGTCGGCCCACAGGTTCAGCGTCGCCATCCCACGCAGCATCGTCGTCTCCTCCGTCGTCGGGCGGTGCCCGGTGCCGTCCTCCCGTCGCCCCCGGCGGGGCCGACACGTCGACCGTAGACCCCGCTGCGGAACGTGCGGTTCCGCATCGTGCGGCACGATGGGGACGTGCTCGACACCTCGGTCCGGCTCCTGCGCCTCCTGGCGCTCCTGCCGGCGCGCGCGTCCTGGTCCGGGCCCGAGCTCGCCGACCGCCTGGGCGTGACGACCCGCACGGTGCGCAACGACGTCGAGCGCCTGCGCCTGCTCGGCTACGAGGTGCGGTCGTCCCCGGGGGCGGCGGGCGGGTACCGGCTGGGCTCGGGCGCGGCGCTGCCGCCGCTCCTGCTGGACGACGAGGAGGCGACCGTCGTGGCGGTCGCGCTGCGCGCCGCGGCCGCCGGGTCGATCGCCGGGGTCGAGGAGGTCGCGGCGCGCGCGCTCGTCAAGCTCGACACGGTCCTGCCCGCCCGCCTGCGCGTCCGGGCGGACGCCCTGCGCGCCGCCGTCGCGAGCGCACCCGGCGGTGGTCCCGCCGTCGGGGCGCAGGTGCTGGCCGACGTCGCGGCGGCGGTCGCCGCGCGCACGGGGCTGCGCCTCGACTACCGCGCGCACGACGGCACGACGACGTCCCGCGCCGTCGAGCCCCACCGCCTCGTCCACGTGGGGCGCCGCTGGTACCTGCTCGCGTTCGACCTCGACCGGGACGACTGGCGCACCTTCCGCGTGGACCGGCTGACGCTGCGCACGCCCGGCGGCCCGCGGTTCGTCCCGCGCCCCGTGCCGGGCGGCGACGCCGTCGCGCACGTCGTGCGGGGCGTCGGCTCCGCCGCGTGGGCGCGGCCCGTGCGGGTGCGGCTGCACGCCCCGGCGGGCGTCGTGGCGGAGCGGCTCTCCCCGGTCGCGGGCGCCCTCGCCGACGACGGCCCCGACGCGTGCGTGCTCGAGACCGGGGGCACGTCGCTCGCCCAGGTCGCGGGGTTCCTGCTGAGCCTGGACGTGGACGTCACCGTGCTGGACCCGCCCGAGCTCGCGACGGTCCTGGCGCGGCTCGGGGCGCGCGGCGCGCGCGCCGGGCGCGCGCACGGGCACGAGCACGGGGAGGGGGAGGGCGCGTGAGGCGGCGTGCGGGACTCGTGGAGAGCGCACGACATTCACGCCGAAATCCGGACAGAACTCGCCAGCGTATCCCCCCAGGGGTTGGACTTCGATAACAGATCGGTTACGGTCGATCGTCGCTCGCGCGTGAACGGCGTGCTCCGACGGTCCACCCGGACCGGCGGGACGTGCCCGGACCGACGCGAGCGGTGCGCCGTCGACGGGCCCTGGGGAAGGGGTGCCGAGGGTGGCGCCGGCAGCCGGATCGGCCGCTCGAGACCCGTGGTCGCACGTGTGCGCCCGCCGCGGAGGACGTCAGTCCGCCGTGGGCCACGGGTGGTGCCACGCGCCGTCGAGCCTCCGTGCCCGGGACGCACGACGACTGGACCCGAGTGAAGAACCCCTTCCACCGGACCGCTGACGCGGCCGGCGCCCCCGAGGGCGCCGACATCACCCCCGACACCACCGAGACCCTCGCGGAGAGCCCCCAGAGCCCCGCGACCACCACCGCGCACCGTCGCCGCCGCTGGCCGCTCGTCGCCGGCGCGACCACCGTCGTGCTCCTCGCGACCGGTGCCGTCGCCTACGGCCAGGCGCGCAAGACCGTCGAGCTCGACGTCGACGGCCAGATCACCACCGTCACGACCTTCGCCGGCTCGGTCGAGGGCCTGCTCGCCGAGCAGGACGTCGCCGTGGGCGACCGCGACCTCGTCGTCCCGGACGTCGACTCCGCCCTGCGCGGCGGCGGCGACGTCGTCGTGCGCTACGGGCGCGAGGTGCCCGTGCAGGTCGACGGCTCCCAGTCCTCCGTGTGGCTCACGTCGCTCGACGCGGACGAGGCGCTCACGACCCTCGCCTCGCGCGGCAGCGACGTGCGCCTCGTGGCGTCGCGCTCCGGCGAGCGCGCCTCCCTCCCGATCCGCCTCGACGCGGACGGCCCCGTGAACGTCGTCGTCGACGGCGAGACCAAGGTCGCCCCCGACGGCAGCATCGGCATCGACGCGATCCTCGACCAGCAGGGCGTCCAGCTCGGCGAGCTCGACCGCGTCCACGTCGAGAAGACCGAGCAGGTCGAGGCGGCCCAGGCCGCCGCGGCCCCGGCCGAGGAGGCGGCCGCCGCCGACGCGGCCGCCACCGAGGAGCCGGCCGCCGTCGCGACGTCCGAGGACACCGAGGCCGCGGCGGACGCCGCGCCCGTCTCGCTCGTCGTGCAGCGCGTCAAGGTCGAGGAGGTGGCCACCGACGCGGCCGTCCCGTTCGAGACGGTCACCGAGGAGGACGCCGACCGCTTCAAGGACCTCGACCCGGTCGTCAAGCAGGAGGGCGCCGAGGGCGTCCACACGACCGTGCACCGCGTCACGACGGTCGACGGCGTGGAGGAGTCCCGCGAGCTCGTCTCCGAGGGCGTCACGACGCCGCCGGTGAACAAGATCCTCGTGCAGGGCACCAAGGAGCGCCCCAAGCCGGAGCCCAAGCCGGCGGCGCCGCAGCGCTCGTCGTCCTCGTCGTCGGGCGGCTCCTCGTCGGGCGGTTCCTCCGCCCCGGCGCCCGCCCCGGCCGCCGACCTCGGGTCGGCCCCGGCAGGGGTCTGGTCCGCGCTCGCGCAGTGCGAGTCCGGCGGCAACCCCGCGACGAACACCGGTAACGGCTACTACGGCCTCTACCAGTTCTCGCTCCCCACGTGGCGGGCGATGGGCGGCTCCGGCCTCCCGTCGGAGGCCTCGGCGGCCGAGCAGACGCAGCGTGCCCAGGCGCTCCAGGCCCGTTCGGGCTGGGGCCAGTGGCCCGCGTGCGCGCGCAAGCTCGGGCTCCTCTGAGCCTGCACGGCACGCACCCGGCCGCCTGAGGGCGGACCGGTGGACGACGACGAAGGGCGGGGCGCACGGCGTCCCGCCCTTCGTCGTCCCCGGCGAGGGGCGGTCGGCGCCGGGTCGGTAGGCTTGCGTCCCATGAGCGATACCCGAGGCGCCCTGCTGGGTCCGGCCGAGATCCGTGACCTGGCAGGGCGTCTCGGCGTCCGCCCCACCAAGACCCTCGGCCAGAACTTCGTGCACGACGGCGGCACCGTCCGCAAGATCGTGCGCGCGGCGGACGTCCGCCCGGGCGAGCGCGTCGTCGAGGTCGGGCCCGGGCTCGGCTCGCTGACCCTCGGGCTGCTCGAGGCGGGCGCGAGCGTCGTCGCGGTCGAGATCGACCCCGTCCTCGCGCGGCAGCTCCCGGACACGGTCGCGACGCACGTTCCCGACGTCGGCGACCGGCTCGAGGTCGTGGGCGCCGACGCGCTCGAGGTCACGTCGCTGCCCGGCGAGCCGCCCACCGCGCTCGTCGCGAACCTCCCGTACAACGTCGCGGTGCCCGTGCTGCTCACGTTCCTCGAGCGCTTCGACTCGCTCGAGCGCGTGCTCGTCATGGTGCAGGCGGAGGTCGCGGACCGGCTCGCCGCGCCCCCCGGGTCGCGCACGTACGGCGTGCCGTCGGTCAAGGCCGCCTGGTACGCCGACGCGCGGCGCGCGGGCACGATCGGGCGCTCCGTGTTCTGGCCCGTCCCCAACGTCGACTCGGCCCTCGTCGCGCTCGACCGCCGCGAGCCGCCCGCCACCGCCGCGACCCGCGAGCAGGTCTTCGCCGTCGTGGACGCCGCGTTCGCGCAGCGCCGCAAGATGCTGCGCTCGGCGCTGTCCGGCCTCGCCGGCTCGGCGAGCGTCGCGGCCGAGGTGCTGGAGGCCGCGGACGTCGACCCGCAGGCGCGCGGCGAGGTGCTCGACGTCGCGGCCTTCGCGCGCGTCGCCGAGCAGCTCGTCCGTCGCGTCGGACTCGCCGACCGTCCGGCGCGCGGCGCCGCCCCCGCCGCGGGGCGGCCCACCGGCCGACCTGGCACAGTGGACGCGTGACACCCCCGCGCCCGCCGAGCATCTCCCTCGCGCCGCCCCCGTCCGTCCGCGTGCGCGCGCCCGGCAAGGTCAACCTCTCGCTGCGCGTCGGGGCGGTGCAGGACGACGGCTACCACCCGCTCGTGACGATCTTCCAGGCCGTCGGGCTCAGCGAGGACGTCGTCGCGCACCAGGTGCCGCCCGGCTCCGGGGTCTCGCTCAGCGTCTCGGGCCTCCAGGCGGACGCCGTGCCGACCGACGAGACGAACCTCGCGTGGCGCGCCGCCGTCGCGCTCGCGGAGCACGTGGGGCTCGACCCGGACGTGCGGCTCGAGATCCACAAGGAGGTCCCCGTCGCGGGCGGCATGGCCGGCGGGTCGGCCGACGCCGCCGCCGCGCTCGTCGCGTGCGACGCGCTGTGGGACGCGGGCGTGCCGCGCGCCGAGCTCGTCCGCCTCGCCGCGGGGCTCGGGGCCGACGTCGCGTTCGGGCTCGTCGGGCACACCGCCGTCGGGACGGGGCGCGGCGACGTGCTCACCCCCGCGATGACGCGCGGGGAGTTCCACTGGGTGTTCGCGGTCCAGGCCGAGGGCCTGTCGACCGCGCAGGTCTACCGCACCTTCGACGAGACCGTGGGCGGGCCCGCCGAGCTGGACCTCGCGGAGGACACCGCGCTCATGCAGGCCCTGCGCGCGGGCGACGCCGTCGGGCTCGGGCAGGTGCTGCGCAACGACCTCCAGGGCCCGGCGCTCGCGCTGCGGCCCGAGCTCCAGCGGACGATCGACGTCGCGACGGAGGCCGGCGCGCTGGGTGCGATCGTGTCCGGCTCCGGCCCGACCGTCGCCGCGCTGGCCCGCAGCCGCCAGCACGCGCTCGCGATCGCGGCCTCGTGGACCGCGAACGACGCGTGCGACACCGTGTGGTGCACCACGGCCCCCGCGGCGGGCGCGCGCGTCGTCGCGCACTGACCCGGCCTGCTGGCGGAAGGCCCCGGTCCGGCGCCGTCCGAGCGGTACCCGCGGGCGGCTACCGGATGTGCTCGCGCAGCCAGGCGAGCTGACGGGCGAAGCGGTAGCCCTGGCCGCCCTCGTGCTCGTTGTAGCGGTAGACGTCGATCGCGCGCTCGGCGCCGGGCGCCGCCCCGGCGGCCGCGCCCCAGCCGTTGTACGCCGCGTAGACGGTGGACGGCGGGCAGACCTGGTCCATGAGCGCGACGGAGAACAGCGCCGGCGCGGTGGCGCGGCGGCCGAGCACCGCCCCGTCGAGGTAGGACAGGGTGCGGAACACGGTCTCCTCCGCGTCGCGGTGGACGGCGAGGTAGCGCGTGAGCTCGCGGTACGGGTCGCGGTCCGTGATCTCGACGGCGCGGCGGTAGTGGCACAGGAACGGGACGTCGGGGAGGGCCGCGACGAGCCCGTCGGCGAGGCCCGCGACGGCGATGGCGATGCCGCCGCCCTGGCTCACGCCGTGCACGGCGACGCGCTCGGGGTCGACGCCGGGCACCGAGCGCACGGCGTCGACCGCGCGCACGCCGTCGGTGAAGACGCGGCGGTAGTAGTGGTCGTGCGGGTCCTCGATGCCGCGCGTGAGGACGCCCGGGACGGCGGGCCCCGACCCGGCCGGGTCGGGCGTGCCGCCGCCGCTGCCCCACTGGCTGCCCTGCCCGCGCGTGTCGACGACGAGGTGCGCGTACCCGGCGTTCGCCCACGCGAGGTGCTCGTGGGGCAGCCCGCGACCGCCGCCGTACCCGAGGAACTCGACGACCGCGGGGAGCGGGGCGCCGTCGCCGGCCGCGGCGGCGCGGGCGGCCTCGGCGGGCCGCACGAGCCACGCCTTGACGGGCTGGCCGGCGAACCCGGGGAACGTCACGTCGTCGACGACGACCAGGTCGAGGCCGGTCTCCACGCGCTCCAGCCGCACCGTCCCGGCCGGGTCCCCGCCCGCCTCGCGCGACTCCGCGAGGGTCCGCGCCCAGAAGGCGTCGAGGTCGGCGGGCTCGTCGAGCACGGGGGCGTAGGTCTCGAGCTCGGCGAGGGGCAGGTCGAAGAGCGGCACGGGGCGATCCTCCGGTCAATACGTCTGATGTCCGACGTTCAGGTGCGGTCGGGACGACTCTAGCGTCGCGGCCCGGCGCACCGTGAGCACGCTAATAATGCGCATCATCCCTTTGACCTGCGCCGTGCCCGTCCGGCGACACTGCCACCAGCCCACGTCTCGACGTGGCGCCCGGCGGCGACGACGCCGCCGGCGAGGAACCGACGGAGGTCCCCCTGTGAGAACCCGAGCAGCAGCACCACGCCGCAGACCGCGCGCCGTGGCGACGGCGGTCGCCACCCTGACGGCGGTCCTCGCCGCCGGGGCGGTCGTCCCCGCGACGGCCCTCGCCGCGGGACCGCCGCCCGCGGCCACGGTCGCCACCTCGACCGGGGCAACCACCGGAGCGACGACCGACGGCCCGTCCGCGTCCGACCTGCCCGTGTTCGAGTACCGCGGGGTGGTCACCGACAAGGAGTCGATGCTCTACAACCCGACGGACGAGTTCATCTTCCCGAGCGTCTTCCACGCGGGCGCGCACCTCGACGACCCGCTGGGGGAGTGGTACCTCTACTACGCCCCGCACGACTCCCCGGGCGGCATCTCGGTCATGTACGCCGACTCGCTCGAGGGCCCGTGGACGGAGTACACGCACAACCCGATCGTCGCGGACGAGTGGCTGCCGTTCTACGAGCGCGTCTCGCACGTCTCGTCGCCCGACGTCCTGTGGGACGACGCGACGGACCAGGTGCTCCTGTACTTCCACGGCGAGAACTCCACGACGCGCTGGGCGACGTCGCCCGACGGGCTCGCGTTCGACGACTCCGGGGTCGCCGTGACGAACGCCGACAGCGGCGCGGGCACCACGGAGACGTCGTACGCGCGCGTCGTCGAGCACCCGGACCCGTCGTCCGGCTACCGGTTCGCCATGACGTACATGCAGAACCGGACCGACAACATCCGGCGGATCAAGCTGGCCGAGTCGGTCGACGGCAAGACCTGGGTCGTGCGGCCGGACCCGCTCGTCGTGCCCGACGCCGCGACCGGCACCAACGTGTCCGGCGGCAACCTGTGGGAGTGGGAGGGTCAGCTCTACGTGATCTACCACGGCTCCACGGGCATCACGTTCGCCCGCACGCTCGACCCGACGATGACGCAGGTCGGCCCGCGGTGGGAGCTGCACCGCGCGAGCGGCGTGGGCGACGACACGGGCCGGGTCGCGGCTCCCGAGATCGTCACCGACGGCGACGAGACGTACCTCTTCTACGAGTCCGGCGACCGCCTGGGCGCGACGATCGCGTGGGCGCAGCGCGACCCCGACGCCGTGCGGCCCCCCGAGCCGGGCCAGGACCCCGACCCGCTGCGCGAGCGGTGCAGCGGCGCGGCGTCCGACGAGTTCGACGGCACGACGCTCGACCCGGCGCGCTGGACCGTGGTCCGGCCGGGGACGGCCCGGCACGAGCTCGTGGACGGCGCGCTGCGCGTCCCGGCGTACCCGACCGGCGTCGCGGGCGCCGCGCTGCCGCTCCAGGCCGTGCCCGCCGGGCCGTGGGAGGTCACGACGGCCGTCTCCGTGTCCCCGACGGAGCGGTTCCAGCAGGGCGGTCTCCTGCTGTACCGCGACGACGCGAACTACGCGAAGCTCGACCTGGTGCACGGGTCGCTCGGCCCGCGGGTCGAGTTCATCTGGCGCCAGAACGGTACGGACCGCAACACCGGCTTCGACTCGGTCGTCCCGCCTGCGGGCCTCGGCGACACCTTCTGGCTGCGCCTGACGAGCGACGGGACCGCCGTGCAGGCGTCGGTGTCGGTCGACGGCGTCGAGTTCGCGCCGTGGGGCCGCACGGTCGACGTGGCGGCGCTCCGGGCGACCGGCGTCGGTCCGTTCGCGATGCGCGGCTCGGCGACGCCGCCGGAGATCGTCGCGTCCTTCGACTGGTTCCGCTGGACGCCGACCGCCCAGGAGGCGGCGGCGTGCGACGACGACGAGCCCGCCGTCGAGGTCGAGGCCGTCACGCGGTGCCTCGCGGGCCGCGCGTACGTGGCCGTGACGGCGCGCCCCGCGAGCGACGACGCGGTGGCGGTCCGGCTCGCGACGCCGTTCGGCGAGCGCACCGTGGCCGACGTCGCGCCCGGGCGCAGCGCGTACCAGTCGTTCGCGACGCGGGCCACGACGGTCGCGGCGGGCGAGGCGACGGTCGAGGTCGTCGGGACGGACGGCGTCGGGCGGGGGACGACGACCGCGCCGTACGGCGCGCTGACCTGCGGGTAGCGCGCCGCGCGAGCAGGGGGGCGACGGGCCCGGGGACGCACCACGGTGCGGCCCCGGGCCCGTCGTGCGTCCCGCGCCGCACGCCCGGCCACGGCGACGACCGGGGCATTATGCGGATCACCCGGCGCCCGCCCACCCGCGGAGCCGCGCGGGTCCCGGCGTAATAATGCGTATTACCTCGTTGACCGGCCGGGCCCGGCCTGGCGAGACTCCTTCCACGTCATCGACGACGTGATCGAGGAGGATCCATGCCGAGGCACCGCATCACCCAGGCCGACGTCGCCGCCATGGCGGGCGTCAGCCAGGCGACGGTCTCGTTCGTGCTGAACGACTCCACGCCCGCGGGGGTGCGGATCAGCGAGGAGACGCGCCAGCGCGTGCTCGACGCGATCCGGATCACGGGCTACTCGGCGAACCCCGTCGCGCAGCGTCTCGCGGGCGGGCGCAACCAGATCCTCGGCGTCTTCACCTACGAGGCGACGTTCCCGCGCTCCGGTCGCGACTTCTACGGGCCGTTCCTCGTCGGGATCGAGCACGCGGCCGAGAAGCTCGGCATCGACATCCTGCTGTTCACGAGCGCACGCGTCGTCGACGGGCGCCGCCGCCTCACGCGCGACGGCTGGCAGCGCCTCGGGATCGCCGACGGCTGCCTGCTGCTCGGCCAGCACGAGGACCGCGGCGAGCTCCAGCACCTGCTGGACACGAACTACCCCTTCGTCTTCATCGGCAAGCGCGGCAGCGACGGCGGACGCCTGCCCTACGTCGGCGCCGACTACGTCGCGGCCACCGCGCGCCAGGTCGAGCGGCTCGTCGAGCTCGGCCACGAGCGCATCGGGTACGTCGGTCCGCGCGGCACCGACCAGCCCACGCTCGACCGCGTCGACGCCTACCGCGCGACGATGAAGGCGCACGGCCTGACCGTCCGGTTCGTCGAGCTGGACGACGTCCCTGCGACGGCGGCCGAGATCGTCGACCAGCGGCTCACCGCCGTCGTCGTGGCGCCCGAGAACTCCCCGGAGGAGCTCGTCGACGAGCTCGAGGACCGGGGCGTGCGCGTGCCGGCGGACGTCTCCGTGCTCCTGCTCGGCCAGCCGCACCACGGGCGCCCGGGCGGGCGCCGCTGGTCGGGCTTCTCCATCCCGCGCGAGGAGATGGGCGCGCGCGCCCTCGTGCTGCTGTCCCGCCTCGTCGCGGCCGAGTCCGGCTCGGGGCGCTCGGACCGCCGCGCGTCGCGCGCCGTCGCCGTCCCGGAGGACGAGCTCCACCAGCTCCTCGAGTGCGTGGACGCCGACGGCGAGACCGTCGCCGCGCCGTCGGGCGTCGCGGCACCCGCCTGACCGACCTCAGACCGCACCACCGAGCACCAGAGAAACGGAAACCCCAGCGTGACCCATGCAGACCTCCAGGCAGACGTCCTCGTCGTCGGCGGCGGGCTCGGCGGCGTGGCCGCCGCGCTCGCGGCGGCGGAGCGCGGCGCCCGCGTCGTCCTCACCGAGGAGCACCCGTGGATCGGCGGCCAGCTCACGTCCCAGGCGGTACCGCCGGACGAGAGCCCGTGGGTCGAGCGGTTCGGCGTGACCGCGCGCTACCGCGCGCTGCGCGACGGCATCCGCGACGTCTACCGCCGCTCCTACCCGCTCACGGACGCCGCGCGCACGTGGGACGCCCTCAACCCCGGCGCGGGCTGGGTCTCCAAGCTGTGCCACGAGCCGCGCGTCGCGGTGGGCGTGCTCGAGGAGATGCTCGCCCCGTGGCGGTCCGCGGGCCGCATCCGCCTGCTCGAGCGCGTGCGCCCGACGGCGGCCACCACCGACGGCGACCGCGTCACCTCCGTGACGCTCACCCCGGTCACCGCCGACGCCGCGGGCGCGGCCGTGACGGTGCACGCGGCGTTCGTCGTCGACGCGACCGAGACGGGCGAGCTCCTGCCGCTGACGGGCACCGAGTACGTCACCGGGTTCGAGTCGAACCGCGAGACCGGGGAGCCGAGCGCGCCGGACGAGGCGCAGCCCGACAACGTGCAGGCCCTCAGCGTGTGCTTCGCCGTCGAGCACGTGGACGGCGACCACACGATCGACCGCCCCGAGCGCTACGAATTCTGGAGCACGTACACCCCCGGCCCGTGGAACGGGCGCCGGATGCTGTCGTGGGAGGCGCCCAACCCGCGCACGCTCGCGATGGACGTGCGGTCGTTCACCCCGAACCCGGGCGACGACCCGCGCGCCGTCGACGCCGACCAGTCGAAGAACCCCGGCGACGGGAACCTCTGGACGTTCCGGCGTATCGCGGCCCGCGACCTCTTCGCGCCGGGCCACTACGCGAGCGACCTGTGCCTCGTGAACTGGCCGAGCATCGACTACTTCCTCGAGCCCGTGCTCGACGTGCCGCGCGACGTGGAGGAGGCCCGGATCGCCGACGCCCGGCAGCTCAGCCTCTCGATGCTCTACTGGATGCAGACCGAGGCGCCGCGCGCCGACGGCGGGACCGGCTTCCCGGGCCTGCGCCTGCGGCCCGACGTCATGGGCTCGGCCGACGGCCTCGCCCAGGCGGCCTACCACCGCGAGTCCCGCCGCCTGCGCGCCGTGACGACGGTGACGGAGAACGATGTCTCGTACGCCGTGCGCGGCGACCGCGGCGCGACGCGCTACGACGACTCGGTCGGCGTCGGCATGTACCGGATCGACCTGCACCCCTCGACGGGCGGCGACACGTACATCGACGTCGCGTCGACGCCGTTCGAGATCCCGCTCGGCGCGCTGCTGCCGCAGCGCGTGACCAACCTGCTCGCCGCCAACAAGAACATCGGCACGACGCACATCACGAACGGGTGCTACCGCCTGCACCCCGTCGAGTGGAACGTCGGCGAGGCCGCCGGCCACCTCGCGGCCCACTGCCTCGCGACCGGGCGCACGCCGCACGCCGTCCAGTCGAAGGCCGACCTCCTCGCCGACTACCAGGACGAGCTCGTCCGGGCGGGCGTCGAGCTGCGCTGGCCCGCCGAGGCCCACCCCTACTGACCCGGGCTCCCCGCGCCCGGCACCCCCGCCCACCCTCAGTCCGAAGGAGAACTGATGCACCCCCTCACCCCACGGTCGGCCCCTCGCCCCGCCCCGCGCCGACGCCGCCTCGTCGGCGCACCCCTGGCCGCCGGCGGCGTCGCGCTCGCCCTCGTCCTCACCGCGTGCTCCGGCGGCGGCGACGACGTCGCGGGCGAGCCGAGCACCCCGAGCGAGCCGGTCGAGCTGCGCATGACGGTCTGGACGGCCGACGAGACGCAGCTCTCGCAGTTCCAGGAGATCGCCGACGCGTACGTCGCGGAGAACCCCGACCTCGTGTCCGGCGTGACGTTCGAGACCATCCCGTTCGAGGACTACACGACGTCCCTCACGACGCAGCTCGCGGGCGGCAACGCGCCGGACCTCGCGTGGATCCTCGAGAGCTACGCGCCCGAGTTCGTGGCGAGCGGCGCGCTCGTCGACGTCGGCCCGAAGCTGCAGGAGACCGAGGGGTACGCGTACGACGACCTGCTCGACTCGTCGCTCGCGCTGTGGGAGAAGGACGGCGGCCTCTACGCCTACCCGTTCTCCAACTCGCCGTTCGCGCTGTTCGTCAACACCGACCAGGTCGCCGCGGCGGGCCAGCCGAACCCGGCCGACCTCGTCGCGTCGGGCGACTGGACCTACGACCAGGTCCGCGAGATCGCGGCGGCGGCCGCCGCGACGTCGGGCAAGCAGGGCCTCGTGGTGCGCGACTTCGACTACAAGGTCTGGGAGAACCTGTCGACGATCTGGGACGGCTGGGACGCGGCGCCGTGGAGCGAGGACGGCACGCAGTGCACGTTCACCGACCCCGAGATGGTCGACGCGCTCACGTGGGTCCACGACGCGACGTTCGTCGACAAGGCGCTGCCCGGTCCCGGCACGACGGCCGACTTCTTCGCGGGCGACTCCGCCATGACGATCACGCAGATCAGCCGCGCGTCGTCGCTCGACGACTCGTTCGGGTGGGACGTCGTGCCGCTCCCGGCGGGCCCGGCGGGCCAGCAGAACGTCATCGGCCAGGCCGGCATCGGTGTCTTCGCGGCCGGGGAGCACCCCGACGTCGCGGCCGACTTCCTCGCGTGGTTCACCAACCCGGAGAACGCCGAGACGCTCGCCGCGTACTTCCCGCCGCCGCGCGAGTCGCTGCTCACCGCCGAGACGCTCGGGGCCGCCAACCCGAAGCTCAGCGAGGAGCAGCTCCAGGCGGTCGTCGTCGACGGCATCCAGGGTGCCGTGACGAAGCCGTCGCACCAGAACTTCGCCAAGCTGCAGGACACGGTGCGCGCCCAGCTCGACGCGCTGTGGACCGCCGACGCGGACGTCGAGGGCGTCCTCGCCGACACGTGCGCGGCGATCCAGCCCCTGCTCGGGGACTGAGCGTGGCGTCCTCCGCACTCGCACGACGGGACGCGGCCGTGGGCTACACCATGGTCGCGCCCGCCGTGCTCGGCGCGCTCGCGTTCGTCGTCGCGCCGCTGGTCGCCGTCGTCTGGTACTCGCTGCACGAGTGGAACGTCCTCGCGAACACGTTCACGTTCGCGGGCGGGGACAACTACGAGCGGATGCTCGCCGACCCCGGGCTGCGCGACTCGCTCCTCGCGAGCCTGTGGTTCTCCGTCGGGCTCGTCGTGCTCAACATCTCCCTCGCGCTCGTCCTCGCGGTGCTGCTCAACCAGCGGCTCCCCGGCACGACGACGTTCCGCACGTTCTTCTTCTCGCCCGTCGTCGTGTCCCTCGTGGCGTGGACGATCGTGTGGAGCTTCCTGCTCCAGGCGGACGGCGGCATCAACGGGTTCCTGTCGCTGCTCGGCGTCGACGGCCCGAACTGGCTGCGCGGCGAGACGACGGCGATGCTCTCGGTGATCGTCGTGCAGGTCTTCAAGAACGTGGGCCTCAACATGATCCTGTTCCTCGCGGCCCTGCAGGGGGTGCCCGAGGAGATCCAGGAGGCCGCGCGCATCGACGGCGCGGGCGCGTGGCGCCGGTTCCGGTCGATCACGCTCCCGCTCATCAGCCCGACCGTCCTGCTGGTCTCGATCCTCACGATCGTCGGCTCGCTCGAGGTGTTCGCGCAGATCGCCGTGCTCACGGGCGGGGGGCCGGGGAACTCGACCACCGTGCTCGTCTACTACCTGTACCAGCAGGCGTTCCGGTTCAACGACTTCGGCTACGCGAGCGCGATCTCCGTCCTGCTGTTCGTCATCGTCCTCGTCCTGACACTCGTGCAGTGGCAGACGCGCAAGAGGTGGGTCTTCCATGAAGTCTGACGTGATGCCCGGCCCGGCCACGCTCCCGGGCGCGGACGACGGCCCGGCCCGGCCCGCGGCGTCGGGCACGGGCGGCGCCGACGGCGCGGCGACCCGCGGCGGACGGCCCGCGCGCCGCACGGGGAGCGCGCGCACGCGCCGCCGCTGGGGGCGCGCGGCGCTCGTGGCGCTCCTCGTGGTGCTCAGCGTGCCGTTCGTCTTCCCGACGTGGTGGATGGCGACGTCGAGCCTCAAGCCGATGAGCGAGATCCTGCGGGCCGTGCCGACGCTCTGGCCCCAGGACCCGTCGTTCGCGGCCTACGGCGAGGTGTTCCGGCTGCAGCCGTTCGCGCAGCAGTACTGGAACAGCCTCTACATCGCCGTGGTCGTGACGGTCGGGACGATCCTCGTGGCCTCGATGGCCGGGTACGCGTTCGCGCGCATCCGGTTCCCCGGGGCGAACGCGCTGTTCCTGCTCGTGCTCGTCGGGCTGCTCGTGCCGTCGGAGGTGACGATCGTCCCGCTGTTCCGGATGGTCAACTCGCTCGGGCTCATCGACACGCACTGGCCGCTCGTGGTCATCCCGATCCTCGGGGCGCCGAGCGTCCTCGCGACGTTCATCATGCGCCAGTTCTTCCTCGGGCTCCCCGGCGAGCTCGAGGAGGCGGGGCGCATGGACGGCCTCGGGCGGTGGGGGATCTTCTGGCGGATCGCGTTCCCGCTGTCGCGCTCGGCGATCTCGGCCGTCGCGATCTTCACGTTCCTCAAGTCGTGGAACCTGTACCTCGAGCCGATCGTGTACCTGTCCAGCAAGGACCGGTTCACGCTCCCGCAGGCGCTCACGCAGTACGTCGACGCCTACGGCGGCCCGATGTGGAACGTCCAGCTCGCCGCGACGACGCTCACGGTGCTGCCGGTCCTCGCGGTGTTCCTCGTCGCGCAGAAGCAGTTCGTCCAGGGCCTGGCGCACACGGGACTGAAGTAGGAGAGGCCGCCGATCAGCCCTGCTCGGGGTACTCGGTGCGGGTGCGCGACCCTCCGACCGAGACGCTCCCGCCGCCGACCACGGGCAGCGGCGTCCCGGCGGAGAACCCGGCACCCTGCTCCTTCACGACCGTCCCGCCGGGGGGCGTCGTGATGAGCGAGCTCGGCGGGTTGGGCACGACGTTGCCGCTCGCGTCGTACGTGATCGCGTACACGCCGGGCCCGCCGAGGTCCGTGCTGCCCGGGACGATCCCCGTGCCCTCGATGCCTGCGCCGGCGTCGCCGCGGACGTAGACCGTCGTGGTGCCCGTGTTGTTGTCCACTCGGGTGCCGACCAGGCCCTCGACCTCGACCTCGGCCCTGCCTCCGGCGAGCGGGACGACCGCACCCCCGGCGGACCCGGTCGCGTAGGCGCCCGCCTCGACGATCGTGGCGTCGGGCCTCGGCGGCACGTACGACCCGAGCTCCGGCCCCATGTAGTGCATCGTCTGGCGCTGCTGGTAAGCGAGGAAGGCGTCGACCTCCTCCTGGCTCGCGAAGGTGTACTCGCTCCCGACGTTCAGCACCGCCCCGCCCGAGGCGCCCGCCTGCGCGCCGAGGTTGACGCCGTGCTCGTTCACGTGCCCCTCGACGTAGGGGGTCGGGGTGCCCTCTCCGACCCCCAGGCTGCCCCCGGCGAGCTGGGTGACCCGGAACGTCCCGTCGGAGAGCTCGTCGATGCGGTACTCGAACCCGGCGCTCCCTTCCCCCGGGCCGGCCCCGATGCCCTGCTCGTACGTCACGTGCTCCGTCGCGACGATCGTCGGCGGCTCCTGCTGCTCGGTCATCGGCGGCAGGTCGGGCAGGGTGCGATCGCCCGGCAGACCAGGGATCCCGCCGCCACCGCCGCCGCCGCCAGCACCGCCGCCACTGCTCCCGCCGCCGTCGACGGCGCTCGCGCTGTCCTGTTGCTCGGCCTGCACGCGGAGCTTCTGCGCGCCGTCGTCGAGCAGGGTCGACGCCGCTCGCAGCGCCGCCTCCATCTCGCCGTGCCACCGTGCCCGCAGCGCCTCGGCGTCCGGACCTGCCCACGGGGTCGACGTGACGGCGGCGCGCAGCGCCGAGGTCGTCGCCTCGAGCTTCGCGGACTCGCCCTGGAACGTGTCGGCGAGCCCGCGCAGCGCGGCGACGTCGGCACCGTAGAAGGACATGGTGAACCTCTGCTGGCAGGGGGACGGTTGTCACGGTCACCCTTCGTCATGGCGCGGCCCGGCGCAAGGGGGAGGAGTCCCCATCGGGCCGAGACGCGCGGTCGGGCTGAGCGCCCGGCGCCCTGCACGAGGACGCCGCCGAGGTCGCTACGCTCGACGGTGTGGCTCATCTCCTCGGCGCCGACGGCATCTCGCTGACCGTCGGCACCCGCACCCTGCTCGACGACGTCTCGCTCGGCCTGGACGACGGCGACCGCGTCGGCATCGTCGGCCCCAACGGGGCCGGCAAGACCACGCTCCTGCGCCTCCTCGCGGGCACGCAGCAGCCCGACGGCGGCCGCGTCACCCGCGTGGGCGGCCTGCGGGTGGGCCTGCTCGACCAGCGCGACGACGTCGGCACCGGCGCGACGATCCGCGACCTCGTGCACGGCGACGCCGCGACCCACGCCTGGGCGTCGGACGCGAGCATCCGCACCGTCCACGCGGGGCTGCTGGGCGACCTCGACCTCGACGCCCCGGCGGACACGCTGTCCGGCGGGCAGCGGCGGCGCGTCGCGCTCGCCGCCCTCCTCGTCGCCGACCACGACGTGCTGTTCCTCGACGAGCCCACGAACCACCTCGACGTCGAGGGCGTCGCGTGGCTCGCCGCGCACCTCGGCGACCGCTTCGCCCGCCCGGGCGCGAAGGGCGCCCTCGTGGTCGTCACGCACGACCGCTGGTTCCTCGACGCCGTGTGCTCGCGCATGTGGGAGGTGCGGGGCGACGGCTCGGGCCAGGTCGAGGGCTACGAGGGCGGGTACGCGGCGTACGTGCTCGCGCGCGCAGAGCGCCAGCGCACCGCGGCCGTCGCGGCGGAGAAGCGCGACAACCTGCTGCGCAAGGAGCTCGCGTGGCTCCGGCGCGGCGCGCCCGCGCGCACGTCCAAGCCCAAGTTCCGGCTCGACGCCGCCGCCGCGCTCATCGCCGACGTCCCGCCGCCGCGCGACACGCTCGAGCTCACGCGCACCGCGACGAAGCGGCTCGGCAAGGACGTGCTCGACCTCGAGGACGTGACGGTCGCGGTGCCGCGCCAGGACGGTCAGGGCGAGCGCGTGCTGCTCGACGACGTCACGTGGCGCCTGGGGCCCGGCGACCGGTACGGGGTCGTCGGGGTCAACGGCGCCGGGAAGACGACGCTCCTCGCGCTCCTCGCCGGGCGGCGCGAGCCCGACTCCGGGCGGGTCAAGCGCGGCAAGACCGTCCACGTCGCGGAGCTGTCGCAGGACGTCGGCGAGCTCGACGACATCGCCGGCGCGCGCGTGATCCAGGTGATCGAGGACGAGAAGCGCTCGGTCGTCGTCGACGGCAAGGAGCTCTCGGCGTCCCAGCTCGTCGAGCGGCTCGGCTTCACGCGCGAGCGGTCGCAGACGCTCGTGCGCGACCTCTCGGGCGGCGAGCGGCGCCGCCTCCAGCTCCTGCGCCTGCTCGTCGCCGAGCCCAACGTGCTCCTGCTCGACGAGCCGACGAACGACCTCGACACCGACACGCTCGCCGCGCTCGAGGACCTGCTCGACGGCTGGCCCGGGACCCTGATCGTCGTCTCGCACGACCGCTACCTGCTGGAGCGCGTCGCGGACCGCCAGGTCGCGCTGCTCGGCGACGGCCAGGTGCGCGACCTGCCGGGCGGCGTCGAGCAGTACCTCGAGCTGCGGCGCGCGGCGCTCGCGGGCGCGGGCGCGGCGTCGACCGGGTTCGCGCCCACGGGCGGCGCCGACGCGACACCGGACGCGGGGCCGGCCGTGGCAGCCCCGGGCCCGAGCGCGGCCGAGGTGCGGGCGGCGAAGAAGGAGATCAACCGCATCGAGCGGCGCCTGAGCAAGATCGCGGAGGCCGAGGTCCGGCTGCACGAGAAGATCGCGGCGAACGCGACCGACTTCGCGGCGGTCGCGGAGCTCGACGCCGAGCTGCGCACCCTCGCGGCGGAGAAGGACGAGCTCGAGGCGGCGTGGCTCGAGGCGGCCGAGGTCGCCGGGTGACGGCCGACCGGATGCGCGTCGCGGTGTCCGCGCGGGGCGTCGAGGTCGACGACGGGCAGGGCGGCGTCCTCGCGCCGTGGGCGGACGTGCGCCGCGTCACCGCGTTCGCGCTCGGCGCCCCGGGCGGCACCGCGCTCTACGTGTCGTTCGACCTCGTGAACGGGCACAGCGTCGAGGTGGACGACGCCGCCCCGGAGTGGGACGACGTGCTCGCCGCCCTGCCCGGGCGGGTCGAGCTCGCGGTCGACGACCCGCTCGTCGCGCTCGGCGCGCTCGCGCCGGGCGAGCGGCTCGTCCTCGCGGGGCCCGTGCGGACCCGCTGACCCCGCGGGGACCCGGGTCCGGACGCCCGGGGCGTGTCGCCGGGGCCCAGCCGGGCGCGGGTGTGCGGCTCAGCGCCGCAGGAAGCCCATGCGGTCGTCGGGGTCGACGCGCTCGAGGATGGCGCCCGCGATGGCGTCCAGCTGCTCGACCTGCTCGTCGGTGAGCGCGTCGATCACGTGGTCGCGCACCGTCCCGACGTGCCCGGGCGCGGTCGCGACGACCTTCTCCCAGCCGGCGTCGGTGAGGTGCGCGTTCGTCGCGCGGCGGTCCTCGGGGCACGGCACGCGCTCGACCAGGCCGCGCTTCTCGAGGCGCGCGACGACGTGGGAGAGCCGGGGGAGCGTGGCGTTGGTGGCGCCCGCGAGGTCGGTCATGCGCAGCGTGCGCCGCGGCGCCTCGGAGAGCATCGCGAGCACGTAGTACTCGAAGTGGCTGAGGTCGGCGTCGCGCCGGAGCTGGGAGTCGAGGACGCCCGGCAGCAGCTCCACGACCGCCACGAGCCGCTTCCACGCGTCGAGCTGCTGGTCGTCGAGCCAGCGGGGTTCCGTCGTCATCGTGCCTCCTCCGGTGCGGCGATCCGCATAGTTGACGGTACAACTTTAGCGGCGTACCGTGTTAGTTGTAGCAACAACTAATAGCCGACCGTCGGGCCGGCGGAGGAAGGGAAGCCACCATGAGCAGCATCACCATCGTCGGCGCCGGGAACATGGGCTCGGCGATCGCCGGTCTCGCGCTCGCCGCGGGCAGCCAGGTGCAGGTCCTGACCCGTGAGGCCACCGAGGTCGACCCGCGCGTCACGGCGGGCACCGTCGGCGACGAGATCACGGGCGACGTCGTCGTGCTCGCGCTCCCGTACGGGGCGCTCGACGACGTCCTCGGCGCCTACGAGGGCCGCCTCGACGGCAAGGTGCTCGTCGACATCACCAACCCGCTCGACTTCGCGACGTTCGACTCCCTCGTCGTGCCCGACGGCTCGTCGGCCGCGGCGCAGATCCAGGAGCGCGTCCCGGGCGCGCGCGTCCTCAAGGCGTTCAACACGAACTTCGCGGCGACGCTCGCCACCGGCCAGGTCGGGCCGCTCCCGACGACGGTCCTCGTCGCGGGCGACGACGCCGACGCGAAGGCCGCCCTCGCGGGCGCCGTGTCCGGGGTCCGCGTCGTCGACGCCGGCTCGCTGAAGCGCGCGCACGAGCTCGAGGCCCTCGGCTTCCTGCAGCTCACGCTCGCGGCGGGGGAGAAGACCTCCTGGACGACGGGCTTCGCGCTCGCCGAGTGACCCTGCCCGCTCACGCACGACGGCGGCCGGCCACCCCGGGGGGTGACCGGCCGCCGTCGTGCGCGGTGCGTCAGCCGCGCGCCTTCTCGACGGCCGCGCGGGCCGCCTCGTGCTCCGCCTTCTGGGCGTCCCGCAGGGCCTTCTCCAGCTCGCGCACCTTCTTCTGGGCCTCGCGCACGCGCCGCTCCGCGTCGCGCCGCCGCAGCGTCGCCTTCTTGACCCGCGCGTCCTTGACGTGCACCGCGACCTCCACGGGCGCGACGGCGTCGCGCGGGTCCGTCGCCGGTGCGGGCTCCGCGACCGTGGCGGGCTGCCGCCCGGGCGCGCGGCCCGCGCCGGGCGCCCCGGCGGCCCGCGCGTCGACGTAGACGGCGATCCCGTCGAGCACCCGCTCCAGACCCCACGCGGTGTCGTCGATGTCGCCCTCGCCCGCGTACGTGCCGGCCTCGACGAGCGGGCGCAGGTAGGGGAACCGCACCTCGTCCACGAGCCCGCGCAGCGCGTCGGCCCACGCGCCGCCCTGGACCGCCTCGTCGCCCCCGGCCGCCGCGACGGCGCGCGCGAGGTCGGTCTGCAGCCGCGCAGCGTTCCGGGCGTACCCGCTGACGAGGAGGATGACGGACATCTTCTCCTCGTCGTCGAGCGGCGTGGACCGCAGCGCGCGCAGCCCGGCGTCCGCGCCGCGCAGGTTGTTCGGCGTGAGCGGCGCGCCGGTCACGGGGATGTCGAGGAACCACGGGTGCGACGCGAACACCGCCATCGTGAACTGCGCCCACTCGCGCAGCTCGGCGCGCCAGTCGGCGGGCTCGTGCGCGGGCGGGTACTCGACGTCGAGGGCGGCCTCCTGCATGAGGAGCAGCAGGTCGTCCTTGCTCGTGACGTACCGGTAGAGCGACATCGTCGTGAAGCCGAGGCTCTGCGCCACCTTCGCCATGGACACGGCCCCGAGCCCGTCGGCGTCGGCGAGCTCGATGGCCGCGTCGACGATCCGCTCGATGCTCAGCTCGCGCTTCGGCGCGCGCTCGGGGCGTTCGGCCACGCCCCACGCGAGCGCGAGCCGGGGCGGGAGGTCGGGTGCGTCCGTCATGGCTTCATCCTCCCCGACGGCGCCCGGACGTGGGTCGCAGCCGTGCCGAGCAGGCCCTCCCGGTGGCGCGAGCAGGTGGTCCTGGTGCGTCCGGTCGGCAGGACGCACCAGGACCACCTGCTCGGCCGCGCGGGGGGGGGGGGGGGGGGTGGGGGAGAGGGGCCGGAGGGGGTCAGCGGGCCGTCCGTCGGCGGTAGAGCAGGGAGCCGGCGGTGCAGCTCGCGACGAGGAAGCCGGCGAGCCACGCGACGGCGGTCAGGGCCGTCGACGCGTCGGGTGCGCCCGCGAGAAGCCCGCGGAACGTCTCGATGACCGGCGTGAACGGCTGGTTCTCGGCGAACCCGTGCAGCCACGACGGCATGGTGTCGATCGGGACGAACCCCGAGCTGAGGTAGGGCACGAACAGGAAGAGGAAGTTCACCGACTGCGACGCCTCGACGCTCAGCACGAGGCCGAGCGCCACGCTCAGCCACGTGAACGTCAGCACGGCGAGGACGGCGAAGGCGACGAGCCCCGCCCAGTCGGCGGGCCCGGCGTCGGGCCGGAAGCCGAGCGCGAGGGCGACCCCCACGACGACGACGGCGGACGCGAGGTTGCGCACGACGCTCGCCACGACGTGCCCCCACAGCGCGGACGGCCCGAAGATCGGCAGGGTCTTGAACCGGTCGATCGTGCCGGACGTCATGTCCTGCGCGACACCGACCGCGGCCGTCGCCGAGCCGAACCCCAGGCACATCACGAGCACGCCGGGCACGACGTAGTCGATGTAGTCGTCCCCGCCGATCGCCCCGCCGAAGATGACGACGAAGACGAGCATGATCATCACGGGCAGCGCGAAGGCCGTGACGAGCCCGTCGACGCTGCGCAGCTGGCGGCGGGTCTCGCGGCCGACCATCGTGCGGACGTCGCGCGCCGCGGTGGCCGGGGTCTGCCGCACGCGCGGCCGCGTGGTGCGGGACGGCCGGGGCAGGGTGGTCGTGGGTGCGGCGCTCATCGGGCGCCCTCCTTCCGGGTCAGGGCGAGGAACACGTCGTCGAGCGTGGGCCGCACGACGCTGACCCCCACGACCGCGAGCGCGTGGGCGTCGGCGGCCGCGAGCACGTCGCGGATGGTGCGGACGGGGTCGGCGCTCGGTGCGGTGAGGGAGAGGTCCTTCGCGTCGGCCGTCGGGCGGACCAGCCCGATCGAGGGCGCGAGCCCGACGGCGGCGGCCAGGCTCTCCGGGTCGTCGAACGCCACGCGCACGTGGTCGCCCGCGACGAGCGCCTTGAGCTCGGCGGCCGTCCCCCGCGCCGCGACGCGGCCGTCGTGCAGGACGGCGATCGTGTCGGCCAGGCGGTCGGCCTCCTCCAGGTACTGGGTCGTCAGCAGGACGGTCGTCCCGTCGGCGGCGAGGCCCCGCACGACCTCCCAGAGCTGCGCGCGCGACGCCGGGTCGAGGCCCGTCGTCGGCTCGTCGAGCACGAGCACCGCCGGGTCGGCCACGAGGCTGATCGCGAGGTCGAGGCGGCGGCGCATGCCGCCCGAGTAGGTCCCGACCCGCCGGTCCGCGGCGTCGGTGAGGTCGAAGCGCTCGAGCAGCGCGGCGGCGCGCGGGCGCACCGCCCGGCGGGGGAGGTGCGCGAGCTCGCCCATCATCACGAGGTTCTCGCGGCCCGTCTGGAACTCGTCCACCGACGCGTACTGGCCCGTGAGCGCGATGGTCTCGCGCACCCGGGCGGCGTCGTGCACGACGTCGGCGCCCGCGACGCGGGCCGTGCCGCCGTCGGGCCGGACGAGGGTCGTGAGGATGTTGACGGTCGTCGTCTTGCCTGCGCCGTTGGGCCCCAGCAGCGCGAAGATCTCGCCGCGGCGCACGGTCAGGTCGACGCCGCGCAGCACGGCGTGGTCGCCGTAGGACTTCTCCAGCCCCTGCGCGGCGATCATCGGTCCGCTCATCGCCTTCTCCTTCTCCGTCGGCCGTTCGTGTGCGGCGCACACTGCCTGTGTGCGCCATAAACTGTGTGTACACCATAAACACCCGCGCGAGAGGGGGTCAAGGGTCGAGGAGGTGCTCCACGAGGGAGGGGCTGCCGCTCAGCCCGTGCGGCGACGGGGCGCGCCGGTGAGGACCAGCCCGATCCCGGTCATCACCACGAGCGCGCCCAGCACGACGGCGACCGGCGCCGTCCACGTCCCCGTCGCCGTCTGCAGGGCCCCGGCCGCGGTGGGCGCGACGGCGGCCAGGCAGTACCCGACGGACTGCACCGTCGCCGACGCCTGCCGGCCGCGCCGGACCGTCGGGTACCGCTGGGCGACGAGCGTGAAGATCACGACGAAGTTCGCCGCCTGGGCGACGCCCGCCGCGGACGCCCACACCGCCCAGAGCCCCGGCGCGACGAGCAGGCCCACCGGCAGCGTCAGCCACAGCACCGCGATCCCGACGAACGTCTGCCGCAGGCTGAGGCGGCGCGCGGCGAGCGGCACCGCGAGACCGCCGACGATCGCGAAGCCCTGGAACAGCGACGCCGCACCGCCCGACGCGGAGCGCGGGATGCCTGCGAGGTCCTCCAGGACGAGCGGCAGCCACGCCGTGAGCGCGTAGAAGCTCGACGACTGGAGCGCGAACATCGCGCACAGCCACCACGTGAACGGCGTCGCGAGCACGTGGCGCTCGCGGGCCGTCGTCGGGTCGGTGCCCGTGACGCCCTCCGCCGCGGACGCCGCCAGCGCGTCCGCCTCGGCCGCTTCCCCGGCCGCCCTGGCCTCCGTCTCCGATGCCGCCGGGCCGGGCACGGTCTCCGCCGGCACGTCCCGGGGCTCGCGCGCCTCGCGCGGCACCGCGCGCAGCCACCACACGAGCGCGACGACCGCGAGCACCGACCACGACGCGAGCGCCCAGCGCCACCCGACGGCGTCCGCCAGCGGCGCGGTGAGCGCCGTCGTCGCGACGGTGCCGACGTTGATCGCCGCCGTGTACAGGCCCGTCACCGTCGCGACGTGGCCGGGGAAGTCGCGCTGGGCGATCATCGGCACCGCGAGGTTCGCCGTCGTGATGCCCAGCCCGAGGAGCACCGTGCCCGCGAACGTCCCGGCCGCGCCGAGCGCCGCGAGGTCCGCCGAGCGCAGGACCGTCCCCGCGACGATCAGCGTGAGCGCGACGGCGATCGCCGTCCGGAGCGACGACCGCCCGAGCAGGCCCGCGACGGCGGGCGTCGCGAGCGCGAAGCACAGCACCGGGATGCCGGTGAGCAGGCCCGCCGCGGCGGCGGTGAGGTCGAGGTCGGCCGCGACGTCCGCGACGACGGGCGGGAGCGCCGTGAGCGGCGCCCGCAGGTTGACGGCCACGAGCAGCACGGCGACGAGCAGGACCCCGTCGATCCCGCCGCGGAACGTGCTCGGGCGGGGCGGCCGTGACGACGGCATCGGGCGGGGACCTCCGGGTGCGGGCGCGTGCGGCGACGCCCGCCCGGTCGTCCGGGCCGTCGGTCAGTCGTCGAACTGTCCTCCGACTGTACGCAGGAGCGCCGCGAGCGCAGGTCGCTCGCCCGGCTCGAGCGCGTCGAGGATGCGGGCCTCGACGGCGAGGAGGTCGGTCATCGCCGTGTCCACGCGCTCCAGGCCCTCGGGCGTGAGCTCGACGAGCACGCCGCGCCGGTCGTCGGGCGAGCGGCGGCGCACGACGAGCCCGCGCTCCTCGAGCCGGTCGATGCGGTTCGTCATCGTCCCGCTCGTGACGAGCGTCTGGGTGACGAGCGCCCCGGGGGAGAGGCGGTACGGCTCGCCCGCGCGGCGCAGCGCGGACAGGACGTCGAACTCCCACGTCTCTAGGTGCCCGCGCGCGAACGCCGTGCGCCGCGCCCGGTCCAGGTGCCGGGCGAGCCGGTCGACCCGGGAGAACACGGTGAGCGGCTCGACGTCGAGGTCCGGCCGCTCGCGCTGCCACGCCGCGACGATGCGGTCGACCTCGTCCTCGTGCTGCTGGTCCATGACGCGAGGGTACTCGACGTGTCTCGACGTCAAGACTCTTGACGGCTCGCCGGTCGTCGCGGCGCGCCGCAAGACCCGCCACCGCGAGGTAGAGCCCCGCCACCGCGAGGTAGAGCCCTGGCCCCGCGAGGTAGAGCCATGGTCCCACGAGGTAGAGCCGTGGTCCGCGGGGTAGAGCCGTGGTCCCGCGGGGTAGAGCCGTGGTCCCGCGGGGTAGAGCCGTGGTCCCGCGGGGTAGAGCCGTGGTCCCGCGGGGTAGAGCCGTGGTCCCGCGGGGTAGAGCCGCTGTCCGCCGAGGTAGAGGCGTGGTCGTGCGGGCCGTGCCTGGGCGCGCACCTACCAGGGCGACATGAGCACAGGGTGGGGCGACCCACCGTCGTCGACCACCGGGCCTGGCCTCTACCTCGCCGAACCCGGGCTCTACCTCGCCGAACCCGGGCTCGATCTCGCCCGACCCGTCCTCTATCTCGGCGAACCACGCCTCTATCTCGGCGGACCACGCCTCTACCTCGGCGGGGCGGGGCCGTGCCCCGCCGTCAGGACGTGCGCAGGGCGTCCGTGAGCTTGACGCGGGCGCCGGTGCGCAGGACGGCGTTGGAGTAGATCTTCGCCGCGAGCCACACGAGGAGGGGGATCACGGCGACGGAGAGGCCGAGCGCGACGAGGGCCTCCCACGTCTCGGCGCTGCCGAGCGCGATGCGGACCGGCATGAGCAGCGGCGAGCACAGCGGCACGTACGACAGCCAGACGACGAGCGGGTTGTCCGGCGCCCACGGCGCGACGGAGACGCCCACGATGTACGGCACGATCATGAGGAACGTGACGGGCGTGGTGACCGCGCCGACGTCCTCCTGGCGCGACACCAGCGCGCCGAGGCCGGCCATGAGCAGCGCGTAGCTGACGAAGCCGACGACGAACCACACGAGCGCCCAGGCCGCGGCGGTCCCGAGGTCGATCGTCGAGGTGTCGACGAGGCCGAGGCCGAGCGCGGTCCCGACGCCCGCGAGCACGACGAGCGCGACCTGCCCGAGCCCGACGAGGCCGATGCCGAGCACCTTGCCCGCCATGAGCTGCCACGGTCGCACGGTCGAGAGCAGGAGCTCGACGACGCGGCTCGTCTTCTCCTCGACGACGCCCTGCGCGATGAGCTGGCCGCTGATCATGATGGCCATGAAGAGCAGGATGCCGGTGACCAGGCCGGTGACGTAGCGCGCGGGGTCGAACTCGCTGGGCTCGCCGATGGTGCGCACGTCCGGCGCGGCGGTCGCGACGTCGCCCGCGACCTGGGCGGGGTCGCCCCCGAGGCTCGCGACGGCGTCGGACAGCGCGGTCTGCTGGGCGAGCGTCGTGAAGACCGCGGTGAGGCCCGACGACAGCTCGGTGTCGACGACGACCGTGGGGGAGCCGACGCTCCCCGTGACGAGGGCGTCGAGGTCGCCGTCGCGCACCTGGGCCTCGCCCGCGGCGTCGTCCGCGACGTCGACGGTCTCGACGTCGGTCCCGAGCGTGCTCCCCGTGGTCTCGATCGCCTCGGCGAGCGCGGCGGTCTGCGGCGTGACCCCCACGCGCTCGGCGCTCGGGCCCGACCCGTTCGCGAGGTTGAGCACGACCCCGCCGAGCACGACGGCGCCGACGAGGATCACGGTCAGCCACACGAACGACTTGGAGCGCAGCCGCGTCATGATCTCGCGGCCCGCGACGAGGCGGATCGCGCCCCAGGACGTCAACGAGGTCCCCGTGCTCATGCCCCCACCTCCACGGTCTCGGCGGCCGTCGCGGCCGGCTTCTCCTCGGCGCTCACGACGTCGCGGTACAGCTCGGTGAGCGACGGCCGGACGAGCGCGAACTCGTGCACGGGCCCGGCGGCGAGCGCCGCGCGCAGCACGGCCTGCTCGCGCCCCCCGGTCCCGTCGCCGGTCGACCCACCGGGCACGAGCTCGACGACGGTGCGCGACCCCTCCAGGCTGACGGCCCGCGCGTCGGGCACGGCGCCGATCCACGTGGCGCCGGGCGGGCCGTCCACGACCCAGCGCTCCTGCTCGGTGCGACGGAGCTCGTCGATCGTGCCGACCTCCACCATCGCGCCGTCCTTGATGATGCCGACGCGGTCGCACAGCCGTTCCACGAGGTCGAGCTGGTGCGACGAGAACACGACGGGCACGCCTGCCTGGGCGCGGTCGCGCAGGACTCCGCTCATGACGTCGACGGCGACGGGGTCGAGCCCGCTGAACGGCTCGTCGAGCACGAGCAGCTCGGGGTCGTGGGTGAGCGCGGCGGCGAGCTGGACGCGCTGCTGGTTGCCGAGCGAGAGCTTCTGCACCTCGTCGCCGCGGCGCGCCTCGACGCCGAGCGTCGTGGTCCAGCGCTCCATCGCGTCCTTCGCCGCCGCGGCGGACAGCCCGTGCAGCCGGGCGAGGTAGACGAGCTGCTCGCCGACGTTCATGCGGGGGTAGAGGCCGCGCTCCTCCGGCATGTAGCCGATGCGGCGGCGGGCGGCCAGGTCGAGGGGCCGGCCTTCCCACCGGACCTCGCCGCCGTCGGCGGCGAGGACGCCGAGGACGATGCGCATCGTCGTCGTCTTCCCGGCGCCGTTGGAGCCGACGAAGCCGAAGATCTCCCCGGCGCGGACGTCGAACGACGTGCCGCGCAGGGCGCGCACGTCGCCGTAGGACTTGGTCAGCGAGTCGATCTCGAGTGTCGCCATGCGCTCCACACAACCACGCGCGAACGCGCGCGGCACGGGACAGATGTCACGTCCTGGCCGTGCGGAAGCAGGGGGTGCGCCCCTGCCGACGTCGGGCCCGCCGGTCAGCCGAGGTGCTCGTCGCGCACCGTGGGCAGCGTCCGCGCGGCCCGCACGGCGAGGCGCAGCATCGTCCCGGTCGCCTCGTCGACGGCTGCGGCGTCGTCGCGCCGGACGGCGTCGAGCGAGACCCAGAGCAGCTCGCGGGCGAGCGCGGCGTCCTGCTCGTCGAGCCGACCGGACACCGACTCGACGGCGCTCATCGCGACGAGCACGCGCATCACGGCCGACGTCGGGGGCGCGACGCGCACGCGCCGGATCTCCACGGCCCGGCGCAGCGCGCGACGCTCGACCCGCGTGAGGCGCGGGCCCGTCACGTGCAGGAGCACGACGGTGAGGAGCGCGGCCACGAGGCCGAGGACGGCGGCGAGGAGCAGGGTCTCGGGCGTCGCGAGGTTCCGCCCGGCGACCAGGGCGGCGAGCGCGGTCGTCACGCCCGCGACGAGACCGACCCGCACCACGTCGACCGACGCGCGCCACTCCGCGTGCCGGCGCACCCGGTCGAGCTCGTAGGGCGTGAGGCCCGGGACCAGCACGTCGGTGCGCTGGACGACGCGCGCGGGCGCGCCCGGGACGTCGCCCTGCAGACACCGTGCGGTCGTCCAGGTCACGTACCCCCAGACCGTGGGACGGATCTCGTCCCGTGGGTCGCCGTACTCCTGGTCGGCCGACCGGTCGTGCCCGTGCATCCGCTGCCCCGCTTCGTCGTTCTGCTCTGCCGCCAGAGAGACGGGCTGACCCCGCTGTCATGACGCGGGTTCGGGGAGCGGATCTGCGTCAGGATCTCGTGGTGATGAGGTGCGGCCGCTTCTCCATGTCCGCGAGGCCGTTCCAGGCGAGGTTGACGAGGTGCGCCGCGACCTCCGTCTTCTTGGGGGAGCGCGCGTCGAGCCAGTACTGACCGGTGAGGGCGACCATGCCGACGAGCATCTGCGCGTAGATGGGCGCGACCTTCGGGTCGAGGCCGCGCGTGCGGAACTGGTGCGCCAGGAGGTGCTCGACCTGCGTCGCGACGTCGCCGATGAGGCTCGAGAAGGTGCCCGTGGCCTGCGCGACGGGGGAGTCGCGCACGAGGATCCGGAAGCCGTCCTCGGACGCCTCGATGTAGGACAGGAGCGCGAGCGCGGTCCGCTCCAGCAGCACCTTCGGGTGGCCGCCCTCGTCGAGCGCGCCCGACAGCGCCGCGGTGAGCGCCTGGACCTCGCGGTCCACGACGACCGCGTAGATGCCCTCCTTGCCGCCGAAGTGCTCGTACACGACGGGCTTGGACACCTCGGCGCGCGCGGCGATCTCCTCGACGCTCGTCCCCTCGAACCCCTTCTCGGCGAACAGCTTGCGGCTGACGGCGAGCAGCTGCTCGCGCCGCTGGCTCGCGGTCATGCGGGATCGGGGGGTGCGTCTGGAGTCGGCCACGGGTCCATCATGCCGTGCGGGCGCTCGCCGCAGCCGGAGGGTCCGCGCCCGCCGGCGCGGGCGTCGTCGGGCGGGCGCGCGCACGGGTGTGGTGCGGGCCACGCCCCGCGTCCGGTGCGGATGGGGCGAGACGGGCACGCGCGGCGTCGGGCACGGGGACCGACCTGGCAGACTGTTCCCGGACCCGGCCCGCCCGCCGCGGCCCGGGTCGAACCGGGGGCGCGGCGACGGGCAGGTGGCGAGCACGTGCCGAGCGCGTGAGAGCACGGCGTCGCCGGGTCCGGTCCGCCTTGGTGTAATCGGCAGCACAAGGGTTTTTGGTGCCCTTGGTCCAGGTTCGAGTCCTGGGGGCGGAGCTCGTGCCACCGATCCCGAGGGGAACACCCATGGAAGCTCAGCAGGGCACCGACACCACCGTCGCCCCCGCTGCCGTGATCGTCCTCGCCGCAGGCGAGGGCACGCGGATGAAGTCGTCCACCCCCAAGATGCTGCACACGCTCGCGGGCCGCAGCCTGCTCGGGCACGTGCTCGTCGCGGCGCGCTCGCTCGACCCGGCCCTGCTCGCCGTCGTCGTGCGGCACGAGCGCGACCGCGTCGCCGAGCACGCGGTGTCGGTCGACCCGGACGCGGTCGTCGTGGACCAGGACGAGATCCCGGGGACGGGCCGCGCCGTGCAGTGCGCGCTCGTCGCGCTCGACGCGAAGGCGCACGCGCAGGCGCTCGTCCACGGCGTGCCCGACGGCGAGGAGGGGCGCGGCGTCGGCGACGGCCTCGAGGGCCCCGTGGTCGTCACGGCGGGCGACACCCCGCTGCTCGACGGCGACACCCTCGCCCAGCTCCTCGCGGCGCACGTCGCCGACGGCAACGCCGTGACGATGCTGACGACGCAGCTCGACGACGCGACGGGCTACGGCCGCGTCGTGCGCGACGAGTCGACCGGCGACGTCCTGCGGATCGTCGAGCACAAGGACGCGTCGGTCGACGAGCTCGCGATCCGCGAGATCAACGCGTCGATCTACGTCTTCGACGCCGCCGTCCTGCGACGCGGGCTCGGCACGCTCGGTCGCGACAACGCGCAGGGCGAGGTCTACCTGACGGACGTCGTCGCCGCGGCGCGCGCCGAGGGCGGCGTCGTGCGGGCGCTCGTCTCGGACGACCCGACGGTCGTCGAGGGCGTCAACGACCGCGTGCAGCTCGCGACGCTGCGCGCCGAGCTCAACCGCCGGATCCTCGAGGACTGGATGCGCGCGGGCGTGACGGTCGTCGACCCGGCCACGACGTGGGTCGACGTCGACGTCGAGCTCGCGCGCGACGTGACGCTGCTCCCGGGGACGCAGCTCCACGGCGCGACGGTCGTCGCCGAGGGCGCGACGGTCGGCCCGGACACCACGCTCACCGACACCGAGGTCGGCGCCGGCGCGACGGTGACCCGCACGCACGGCTCGCTCGCGGTCCTGGGCGCGGGGACGTCCGTCGGACCGTTCGCGTACCTGCGGCCCGGCACCGTGCTCGGTGCGCAGGGCAAGATCGGCACGTTCGTCGAGACGAAGAACGCGGAGATCGGCGAGGGGTCGAAGATCCCGCACCTGTCCTACGTCGGCGACGCGACCATCGGCGACCACACGAACATCGGCGCCGCGTCGGTCACGGTCAACTACGACGGCGTGCACAAGCACCGCACCGTCATCGGCTCGCACGCCCGCACCGGCGCGGACAACATGTTCGTCGCGCCCGTGAGCGTCGGCGACGGCGCGTACACGGCCGCCGGGTCCGTCATCCGCCGCGACGTGCCCGCGGGCGCGCTCGGCGTGAGCGGTGGCCAGCAGCGCAACATCGAGGGCTGGGTCGAGCGCCGTCGCGCCGGCACGCCCGCCGCCGAGGCCGCGGCCGCCGCGCGCGCCGCGGACCCGGAGGCGCCCCCGCTCGGGGCGCAGGCGCAGGCCCAGCTCGCGGACCAGAGCGCCGCCGCGACGGCCGACCGCCCCACCCCGCCGCCGCCCGCGCCCGAGCTCGAGCACACGCTCGAGGCGCTGCGTGGCGGTCGTCCCGCCACCACGACAGACTGACCGCGACCGGCCAGCCGACCTCAGACCTACCCCCGCACCCGGAAACCCCACCGAAGGAACCCACTGGTATGAGCAGCACGATCGCCGGCAACGGGGAGAAGTCCCTCGTCCTCGCCTCGGGGCGCGCGCACCCCGAGCTGGCCAACGACGTCGCGCGGGAGCTGGGCATCGACCTGCTGCCCACGACCGCGTACGACTTCGCGAACGGCGAGATCTACGTCCGGTTCGGCGAGTCGGTGCGCGGCTCGGACGTCTTCATCCTCCAGAGCCACACGGCGCCGATCAACCAGTGGATCATGGAGCAGCTGCTCATGGTCGACGCCGCGAAGCGCGCCTCGGCCCGCACGATCACGGTCGTGCAGCCGTTCTACGGGTACGCCCGCCAGGACAAGAAGCACCGCGGTCGCGAGCCGATCTCGGCGCGCCTCATGTCCGACCTGTTCACCGCCGCGGGCGCCGACCGTCTCATGAGCGTCGACCTGCACGCCGCGCAGACGCAGGGCTTCTTCGACGGGCCGGTCGACCACCTGTGGGCGATGCCGATCCTCACCGACTACGTGCGCTCGCGCGTCGACACGTCGAACGTCACGGTCGTCTCGCCCGACGCGGGCCGCATCCGCGTCGCCGAGCAGTGGGCCGCGAAGCTCGGCGGCGGGCCGCTCGCGTTCGTCCACAAGACGCGCGACGTCACGCGCCCGAACCAGGCCGTCGCGAACCGCGTCGTGGGTGACGTCGAGGGCCGCGACTGCGTGCTCGTCGACGACCTCATCGACACCGGCGGCACGATCGCCGAGGCCGTGCGCGTCATCCTCGCCGCGGGCGCGCGGTCGGTCATCGTGGCCGCGACGCACGGCGTGCTGTCCGACCCGGCGGCCCAGCGCCTGTCCGAGTGCGGGGCGAGCGAGGTCGTCATCACGGACACGCTGCCCATCGCGGCCGAGAAGCAGTTCCCGCAGCTCACGGTGCTCTCCATCGCGCCGCTCATCGCGCGCGCGATCCGCGAGGTGTTCGACGACGGCTCGGTCACCTCGCTCTTCGACGGCAACAGCTGACGCAGCGGCGGGGCTGTACGGTCCGTGCGAGCATGGCGGCCATGAACGGCTCTGGGGTGACGACCACCGGTCAGGGAGCGGTGACGGCCACGCCGGACGTCGCCGTCGTCGAGCTCGGCGCCGAGGCGAGCGCGCCCGGCGTCCAGGACGCGCTCGACCGCGCCAACGCCGGGCTCGCCGCGGCGCGGGACGCGCTCGTCGCGCACGGCGTGGCGCCGTCCGACCTGCGCACGTCGCAGACGTCCACGTGGACCGAGCAGCGCGAGGACGGCCCCCGCACGACCGCGCGCCTCACGCTGCGCGCGACGCTGCGCGACGTGGGGGCGAGCGGCGAGGTCGTGCGCGCCGCGCTCGACGCCGCCGGCCCGGTGGGCCGGCTCGACTCGACCAGCCTCGCCGTGGGGGACCCCGGCCCGCTCGCGGCCGCGGCGCGCGAGGCCGCGTTCGCCAACGCCCGCGCCCGCGCCGAGCAGTACGCCCGCCTCGCGGGACGCTCGCTCGGTCCGGTCGTCGAGATCCGGGAGGACGACGGCGCGCCCGGCCCGGTGGCGCGCGTCCTCGCGGCGAAGGCGACGAGCGACGCGCTCGTCGTCGAGCCGGGCAGCCAGGAAGTCCGCGCGACCGTCACCGTCCGGTGGGAGCTCGCCGACCCGGCGGACCGGGGCCCGGCGTCGCCGACGGCGTGAGACCTGCACCGGGCACCGGTGACAAACGGCAGGTGCCCGGCCCCGCCGCCCGGTCCTAGCGTGGACGCATGCTCATCCTCGAGGACTACCTGCTGCTCACGCTCGACGACGTGACCGGGAAGGCCGTCGTCGACGCCTCGTACCGCGAGCAGGTCGCCGCGGGCGCGCTGCTCGTCGAGCTCGCGCTGCTCGGCCGGGCCGACCTCGCGGGCGACGGCGACGGCGGCCGGGTGGGCCGCATCGTCGTGCGGGACGCGTCCCCGACCGGCAACGCGCTGCTCGACGAGGCGCTCGACGTCGTGCGGGCGCGCGAGGGTTCCACGCCGAAGGCGCTCGTCGCGCCGATCGCCAGGCTCCGGCCCGCCGCCCGCGCGGTCGCGGCGCTCGCGGAGCGCGGCGTCCTGCGGCGCGAGGAGGGCCGCGTGCTCGGCATCTTCCCGACGACGCGCTTCCCCGCGGCGGACTCCCGCCACGAGGACGCGGTGCGGGCCGACCTGCAACGCGTCCTCGTCGAGGGGCAGGTGCCGGACGCGCGCGCGGCGGCGATCGTCGCGCTGCTCGCCGCGACGGGCCAGGCGGGCCGGGTGCTCGCGAGCGGCGGCAGCGACGCCGACGGCGGGCCCGGACGCACCGCCGCGGGGCGTCGCGACGTCGACGCCCGGGCGCGCGAGATCGCGCGCGAGAGCTGGGCGAGCGAGGCCGTGCGGGCGTACGTCGAGGAGGTCACCGCGGTGATCCTCGTCGGGGCGGCCGTCGCGACGACGACGGCGGCGACCGGCTGAGCAGCGCGGTCGTCCGACCGCTCCCGCAGCCCGGGCGTCAGGGCCGGCCGAGAGCGCGGTACGTCCACCCCGCGTCGCGCCAGACCGCCGGGTCGAGCGCGTTGCGACCGTCCAGCACGCGCCGGTGCGCGACATGCTCGCCGAGAGCGCGGGGGTCGATGTCCCGGTACTTGCGCCACTCCGTGAGCAGCACGACCACGTCGGCCTCCTGCGCAGCTTCCTCGACGGTCGCCGCGAACTTGAGCTCCGGCGCGGTGCGTCGTGCGTTCTCCACGGCGCGGGGGTCGGTGACGACCACGTGCGCGCCCTGTAGGTGCATCTGCATCGCGACGTTGAGCGCGGGCGAGTCCCGCGTGTCGTCGCTGTCGGGCTTGAAGGCGGCACCGAGGACGGCCACGTTGCGGCCCACGACCGACCCGCCGCACACCTCGCGCGCCAGGTCGACCATCCGCACGCGCCGCCGCATGTTGATGGAGTCGACCTCCCGGAGGAAGGACAGCGCCTGGTCGACACCCAGCTCGCCCGCGCGGGCCATGAACGCGCGGATGTCCTTGGGCAGGCAGCCTCCACCGAACCCGAGCCCGGCGTTGAGGAAGCTGCGCCCGATGCGAGCGTCGTGCCCGATCGCGTCCGCGAGGACCGTGACGTCGCCCCCGGTCGCCTCGCACAGCTCTGCCATCGCGTTGATGAACGAGATCTTCGTCGCGAGGAACGAGTTCGCCGCGACCTTGACGAGCTCGGCCGTCGCGAAGTCGGTGACGACCTTCGGGGTGCCGTCCGCGAGGACGGCTGCGTAGACCTCGTCGAGCACGCTCTCCGCGGTGCCGTCGTCCTCCGGTCCGACCCCGTACACGAGACGGTCCGGGTGGAGGGTGTCCTGCACGGCGTGGCCCTCGCGCAGGAACTCCGGGTTCCACACCAGGCGTGCCGTCGGCTGGACCGCGCGCACGCGTGCTGCGAGCCGCGCGGCGGTCCCTACGGGGACGGTGGACTTGCCGACCACCAGGTCCCCGGGGGCCAGGTGCGGCAGGAGCGACTCGATCGCGGCGTCGACGTAGCGCAGGTCGGCGGCGTACTCGCCCTGCCGCTGCGGCGTGCCGACGCAGAGGAAGTGGACCCGGGCCCCGGCCGCACGCGACACGTCCGACGTGAAGGACAGACGGCCGCCCCCCACCTCCTGCTCGAGGAGCTCTGGGAGGCCTGGCTCGAAGAACGGCGCCCGGCCTGCGGTGAGCGCCTGGACCTTGTCGGCGTCGACGTCCACGCCCACGACCTCGTGACCGAGCGACGCCATGCTTGCCGCGTGCACGGCACCGAGGTACCCGCAGCCGACCACCGAGATGTGCATCGAGGTCCTCCGTGGGAGTCGGTCCGGGTGTCGAGCAACGCTACTCCGCACGTGCCCGCGCTCGACCGGCTCGTGAGGGTGAAATGACGGACACAGGGGGCCAACCGGTCGCGGTGCGGTGACGCGGCGGGTGAACTTCCGGGCCGGAGGTCGCCCTCCGGTCTCCGCGGATGGTTCGATGCGGCTGAGGGTGCACGCGGGGGGTGGCGGTCACGCGGTGTCGTCGCAGTCTCGACGAGCACGCGAGAAGCAGGACGCCCTCATGCCGCACAGCACACCGGAACCCCGGCCGTCTGAGGTCACGCGTCGGCGCTGGTTCGTCGCGACGGCCACTGTTGTGGCGGGTGCGCTCGCGCTCGTGGGCGTCGGGGCGGCGCTGCCCGGGACCCCCCGTGGCGCCGGCACCTCGCAGCTCACCGACGTCGTCGGGGACACCGCGGCGGAGAGCGTCGCGATCGGTGGTGCCGTCGGCCAGGAGGTCACGGCGAACTTCGCTCCCGGCCAGTCCGGCCCCGAGGGACCGGACGCGTCCGCCGCGTCGATGTGGTGGCGCTGGACGGCACCGACGAGCGGCCCGATCACCTTCTCGACGCACGGCAGCGAGCTCGACACCGTGCTCACCGTCTATCCGCGCTCGGCGAAGAACGCCCCTGTCGCGGTGAACGATGACGAGGGCGACGTCCGCACCTCGTCGGTCACGTTCGACGCGACCGCGGGGGAGGAGTACCTCGTCGAGGTCACCGCGGCCTCGTCCGAACCCGGTCTGCTGACGCTGTCGTGGCAGCCGCCCGCTCCGGCGGACGCGACGCTCCTGCAGGAGCCCGCCGCGACGGCGATCACGTCCACCGGCATCCCCCTGACGGGGAACACAGGCGAGAAGCCTCAGTCCAAGCTGTGGTCCGCGGGCGGGACGTGGTGGGCGGTGCTCGCGTCGGCGAGCACCTCGCCCGCGGGCACGTGGGTCTGGCGGTACGACGCCGCCGCGAAGACCTGGACGAACGTCACGCGGATCTCCGAGCGCACGGACGTGCGCGCGGACGTCAAGACCGTCGGGGACGTGGCGCACGTGCTGCTCCACGGACCGACGACGACCCTCGTCTCGATCCAGCGCGACGCGCAGTCGAACACGTACGTCCCGTGGACCTCGCGCGCCGGGGCGACCGCGGTCTCCTTGCCGGGGAGCGAGACTGCGACGATCGACATCGACTCGACCGGTCGCATGTGGGTCGCCTGGGACACCGCGAGCCAGGTCCAGGTGCGCTGGAGCGACGCCCCGTACTCCTCGTTCTCGGCCCCCGTCACGGTCGCGTCGGGGATCACCGACGACGACATCGCCGTCGTCACCGCGATGCGGGGCGGCAGGATCGGCGTCCTGTGGTCGAACCAGAACACCGAACGGTTCGGCTTCCGCACGCACATGGACGGTTCGTCCCCGTCGACGTGGACTGCGGACGAGGTGCCGGCCGCCGGCTCCGCGCTGAACGTCGGCGACGGCATGGCGGACGACCACCTCAACCTGGCGCTCGCGGACGACGGCACGCTGTACGCGGCGGTCAAGACGTCGTACGACTCGTCAGACCTGCCGGTGATCGGCCTGCTGGTGCGGCACCCGGACGGCACCTGGGACCCGCTGCGCGAGGTCGACCGCATCGGGACGCGAGGGATCGTCCTCATCGACGACGTCACCGATCGGCTGCGGGTCGTGTACACGCGCAGCACCGAGCTCGACGACATCCTCGTGAAGGAGACCTCGCGCACGTCGCCCGACTTCAGCGGCCCGGCCGAGACCTTGCTCGCGGGCGCCTGGAACAACGCGACGGCGACGAAGTCGAACGTCCCGGGCGAGGTGCTCGTGATGGCGTCCTCGTCGTCGACGGCGCAAGCGGCGCGGCTCGCCTGGACGCCCCCGGGCGCCCCGACGGCGCTCGACGCGACCGTCTCGACGACCGCCGGCGCCTCCGTGTCGGGGACGCTCCGCGCGGACGGACCTGCCGACGCGCCCACGACCTACGAGATCGTGTCCGCTCCAGCGACCGGGACGCTCACCGCGTTCGACCCCTCGACCGGTGCGTTCACCTATCGGGCCGGCACGAGCACGGGGGTCGACTCGTTCACCTTCCGCGCGGGGCGCGACGGGGTCTGGTCCCAGCCCGCGACGGTGACGGTGCGCGTGTCCACGGCTGACGGGCTCGTCGGGGCGTGGAACCTCGACGAGGGGCAGGGCCTCGTCACCGTCGACGCGTCCGGCTGGGGCGGCACGGGTGCGCTCGTGGGTGCGACCACCTGGGTGCCCGGGGTGACGGGTTCGGCCGTGCGCTCGGACGGGAGCACGGGCCATGTGCGGGTGCCCGACTCCGCCGCGCTCGACCTGACGTCCCGGCTGACGGTCGTCGCCTGGATCCGGCCGGAGCAGCGGGCGACGCAGTACGTGGTGAAGAAGGCTGCGCAGGGGGAGACGGACGGCTATGAGCTCGGCCTCTCGTCCGGCGGCACGCCGTTCCTGCGCCTGAACCAGGCGTCCTCAGGCGACACGTTCCGCGTCGACGCGACCTCGTCCTACCCCACGGACGGCACCTGGACGCAGCTCGTCGGCACGTACGACGGGACGCGCATGCGGATCTACGTGAACGGCGTGGAGCAGGGGTCGAAGGCGGGTCCGGCGACAGTCGTCGCGAACTCGTCGCCGCTGGGCATCGGCGCCGAGCCCACCGGGTTCCGACCGATGAAGGGCGCGATCGACGGCGTACGCCTCTACGACCGTGCGTTGTCGGCGAGCGAGGTCACGACGCTCTTCCAGGGCGGTTCCACGCAGCCCACGCCTGCCCCCGTCGCGCGGGACGGTGCTGTGACGACGACGCTCGGTCGGCCGGTCTCGGGCACGCTCGCGGCCACGGTCCCGCAGGGCGCGACGCCGCAGTTCCAGATCGTCACCCCACCCGGCCGCGGGACGGTCGTGCTGACCAGCCCGACGACGGGCGCGTTCACCTACACGCCGGGCGCCTCGCCCGGCACGGACTCCTTCACGTTCCGAGTCGGTGCCGGTGGGCAACGGTCCGCGCCGGCGACGGTCCGGGTGGCGGTGACGTCCCCGGACGGGCTCGTCGGAGCGTGGGACCTCGACGAGGGCCAGGGGCTCGCGACGGCGGACGCCTCGGGCTGGTCGAACGGCGGCTCCCTGGTCGGCGCGGCCACCTGGGTCCTCGGTCGCAGCGGAACCGCGGTGCGGTCCGACGGCGTGACGGGCTACGTCCGCGTCCCCGACGTCACGGCGCTCGACCTCACGACGGGGATGACCGTGAGTGCCTGGGTGCGACCGGAGCACACCGCGACGCAGTACGTGGTCAAGAAGGCTTCGCAGGGGACGACCGACGGCTACGAGCTCGGGCTCGCGAGCGGGGGCAGGCCGTTCCTCCGGCTCAACCACGCCTCCTCGGGTGACTCGTACCGGGTCGACGCGACCTCCTCGTACCCGACGGACGGGACCTGGGTGCATCTTGCGGGCACCTACGACGGCACGCGGCTGCGCATCTACGTGAACGGGGTCGAGCAGGCGTCGAAGGCTGGTCCGGCGAGCATCGGCACGAACTCGCTCCCGCTGGGCATCGGGGCCGAGCCCAACGGCACCCGCGCGACCAAGGGCGCCGTCGACACCGTGCGGCTCTACGACCGCGCCCTCACGGCAACCGAGGTCTCGGCGCTCTACGCCGGAGGCAGCGCCTCGCCCACGCCGACGCCTGACCCGACGCCGGCGCCGACGCCTGACCCGACGCCGGCGCCGACTCCCGACCCGACGCCGACGCCGACGCCGACGCCGGCGCCGACGCCGACGCCCGATCCGACTCCCGACCCGACGCCGGCGCCGACTCCCGACCCGACGCCGACGCCCGACCCGGGACCGACGCTCCCGGTCGGTGCGGTCGCGGCGTGGGGCTTCGACGAGGGGCAGGGGACCATGGCGGTGGACGGCACGACCAACGGTGCGACGGCGTCGCTGCGCTCGGGTGCGACGTGGGCGGCGGGGCTCAGCGGCACCGCGCTGGGGCTGGACGGTGTCGACGACTTCGCGCGCGTCGAGGACACCCCCGCCCTCGACCTCAGTGGACCGATGTCCGTCTCTGCCTGGGTCCGTCCCGAGCAGAAGGCGACCCAGTACGTGCTCAAGAAGGCCGCGCAGGGCGTGACGGACGGGTACGAGCTGGGCCTCGCGAACGGAGGGACGGCGTTCCTCCGGTTCAACCACGCGTCCTCCGGGGACACCTATCGCGTCGACACCACGTCGCCGTACCCGACGGACGGCACCTGGGTGCACCTCGTGGGCACCTACGACGGCTCGCAGATGAGGATCTTCGTGAACGGCGTCGAGCAGGCCTCGAAGGCGGGGCCGGCCGCCGTCGGGACCAACGCGCTCCGTCTGGGGATCGGCGCTGAGCCGGACGGCATGCGTCCGGTGAAGGGCCGTCTTGACGGAGTGCGGCTCTACGCCCGCGCCTTGAGCGCGGCGGAGGTGGCGCAGCTCTACGCAGCGCCCGGGCGGTAGCCCGGACGTGTTGCCTGGGCCCGGACACGGTTTCGCGGCGGGCTCAGGCCCGGGTACAGTTATCAGGTTGCCTCGGCGAGGGACGTCTGACGGCCGGCAGCGCTGGACCGGTGAGCACACCGGCGGCGCGGGACCGCACGTGTCAGCCAGACCTGTTGGATCTCCGTTATCGACTGGGCGGTCGTCCTCCTGCGCGCCCGTCACACGTCCCGCGCCGACGCAGCCGCCCGTCCGGGAGGCCCTCTCACCGTCCGGACAGCCGACCGTCCCCCACTGGCGGCCGGCCCGCAACGTTCTTCCAGGAGTGATCCACGTGTCCGAGATCAAGCTCGCCGCCGAGGCCCGTACCGAGTTCGGCAAGGGTGCCGCCCGTCGTATCCGCCGTGCCGACAAGATCCCCGCGGTCCTCTACGGCCACGGCAGCGCGCCGGTGCACGTCACCCTCCCGGGCCACCAGACGATGCTGGCGCTCAAGCACTCGAACGCGCTCTTCTCGATCGAGCTCGAGGGCAAGGGCCAGCTCGCCATCGCCAAGGACGTCCAGCGCGACCCGGTCCGCAACGTCATCGAGCACGTCGACCTGCTCATCGTGAAGAAGGGCGAGAAGGTCGCCGTCGAGGTCCCGGTCGCCGTCACCGGCGAGTCCGCCCCCGGCACCATCCACCTCGTCGACCTGCAGACCCTCGCCATCGAGGCCGAGGCGACGCACCTCCCCGAGTCCGTCGAGGTCTCCATCGAGGGCCTCGAGGCCGGCACGACCGTCACGGCGGGCGAGGTGAAGCTCCCCTCCGGCGCGACGCTCACGACGGACGCCGAGCTCGTCGTCGTGACGATCTCCGTGCCGCAGGACAACTCGGCGGACATCGAGGCCGCCGAGGCCGAGGCTGCCGAGCAGGCCGCCGGCTCCGAGGCGACCGCGGGCGAGTGACCCCCCGCGCGGACCTCGTCCGCGCCATGCTCTCGGCGAGGCGTCCGGCACCCTGGTGCCGGACGCCTCGCGCGCGTCGGGAGCCGGGACCGTGCAGGACGTCAGCGAAGGAACGGTGCACATGAGCGACCAGCCGTGGCTCGTCGTCGGGCTCGGGAACCCGGGCCCCGGCTATGCCGGCAACCGCCACAACCTGGGCCACATGGTCCTGGACGTCCTGGCTGGCCGGGCGGGCACCCGGTTCGCGCGGCACCCGCGGGCGCAGGCCGCCGTCGCGGAGGCGCGTCTCGGCATGCTCCCCGGCGGGCGTCCCGGGCCGCGCGTCGTGCTCGCGAAGCCCACGACGTACATGAACGTCTCGGGCGGGCCCGTGGCGGGGCTCGCCAGGTACTACGGGATCGACCCCGAGCACGTGGTCGTGGTCCACGACGAGGTGGACATCCCCTTCGGCACCGTCAAGCTGAAGGTCGGGGGCGGCGAGGGCGGCCACAACGGGCTGCGCGACATCACCAAGGCGCTCGGCACGAAGGACTACGTCCGGGTCCGGGGCGGCGTCGGGCGTCCGCCCGGCCGCATGGACACCGCCGACTACGTGCTCAAGGACTTCAAGGGCACCGAGGCGAAGGAGCTGCCCTTCCTCCTCGACGACGCGGCCGACGCGGTCGAGATGCTGCTCACCGAAGGGTTGCTCGCGGCGCAGGGGAAGTTCCACACCAGGCCGTAGCTCCGGGTGCGCCCGTTTTCACCCGGGTGAGGTCCCTTCGTCCCTCTCCGTGCGGACCGGGTCGCATGCCTACGCTGGGTCCTCGCGCTCGTGAGGAGGACCGATGACCCACGGTGTCGCGCTCGCGCACGACTACGCGACCCAGCGTGGGGGCGCAGAGCGTGTCGCGCTGCTGCTCGCCGACGCTTTCCCCGGCGCGCCCATGTACACGACGCTGTACGACCGGCACGGCACCTTCCCCGAGTTCGACGCGATCGAGCTGCGGACGTCCGCGCTCGACCGTGCGTCGCTCCTGCGTCGGCACCACCGTGTCGCCCTGCCGTTCCTCGCGCCTGCCGTCGACCGCCAGCGCGTGGACGCGGACGTGCTACTCGCGTCCTCCACCGGGTGGGCCCACGGCTACCGGGGCGCCCGGCGCACGGTGGTCTACTGCCACGCGCCCGCCCGCTGGCTCTACCAGCGCGACCGGTATCTCGGGCCGGCGCAGGGGTCCGCCGCGCACCGCGCCCGGCGTGGGGCAGCGGCTGCAGCGCTCGGTGTCCTGGCGCCCGGGCTGCGGCGGTGGGACGGTGCTGCCGCGCGGCGCGCCGACGTCTACCTCGCGAACTCCACCGTGACGCAGCGCGCGATCCGCGCCGCGTACGGGATCGAGGCCGAGGTGCTCCCGCCCCCGCCCGCGATGCTCCCCGCGGGAGAGGAGCGGACGGTGCCCGGTACGGGCACGGGATTCCTGCTGTGCGTCGCACGGCTCCTGCCGTACAAGAACGTCGACGTCGTCATCGACGCGGCGCTGGCGACCGGACGCGAGCTGGTCGTCGTCGGCGACGGTCCGGACCGTGCGCGGCTCGAGGCGCGCGCGGTTCGCGGTGGTCGCGGGAGGGTGCACCTGCTCGGCCGGGTCGACGACGCGACCCTGCGCTGGCTCTACCGGAACGCGTCGGCGCTCGTCGCCGCGTCGTACGAGGACTACGGATTGTCGCCGCTCGAGGCCGGGGCGTTCGGACGACCGAGCGTCGTCCTGCGCGACGGAGGCTATCTCGACACGGTCGCGGACGGGGTGAACGGCGTGTTCTTCGACGCGCCTCGGTCCGATCTCGTCGCCGCGGCCGTCGAGACTGCCCTCGCGCGGACGTGGGAGGATGGCGTCGTGACGGCGCACGTCGAGGCGTTCGGCAGAGAGCGGTTCGTGCGGCGCCTGCGAGCGGTCGTGGCGGAGCAGGGTGAGGGACGCACCCCGGGCGCCGCTCGACCGGGTGGGGGGAGCGCGCAACGATGACCATCAGGGAGTTCGCCCGGACGGTCTGGTCGGGCAGGTACTACGTGCTCGGCGCGGTGCTCGTCGTCGTCGCCGGTGCGCTGTTCTATCTCGACCGCCAGGACACGACGTACCGGGCTGTCGCGACGGTCCAGCTCTACGGCGTCCAGAGCGCCCAGGGCGGAGAGTCCCTCGTGGAGGTGACCGTCACGACCGACGCCGAGGACGTCACCTCGGCCGAGGTCGCGGCCGCGGCTGCCGCCGCCCTGGACGAGCCCGGGTCCGCCGACGAGCTCGCAGACCTCGTCTCGGCGAGCGTGGACGGCGAGAGCCGTGCGGTGACCGTCGACGCGACGACGACGGACCGAGCGCGCTCCGTCGAGGTCGCGAACGCGTTCGCCGACGCCTATGCCGCGCAGCTCGTGACCCTTCAGGCGGACCAGGTCGCCGAGCTCGAGAGCAGGCGGGAGGCGCTCGCCGACCAGCTCGCGGGAGTCCGCCAGCGGCTCGCGGTCGACGGTGACGACCCCCTTGCGCTCGCCGAGCAGGACATCATCGTCGACGACTACTCGGCGCTCACCCTGCAGATCAACGCGTTGCGCGGCATCGCCGTGCCCGGCGAGGTGGTGGAGCCGGCGACGGGCGCGGAGCCGCTGGGTCTCTCGCGCGTGACCGTGCTGGCGCTCGCCGTGCTCGTCGGGTTCGTGGCCGGGGTGGGCCTGGCGTTCGCCCGCCGCGGCCTGGACGTCCGCGTCCGCAGCGCGGCCGAGAGCACGCGGCTCACCGACACGCCGGTGCTCGCCGAGCTCTACGGGACCCGCCCGGCGGAGCGCGAGTTCTCGCACACGAGCGCGCTGCCGGTCGCGAGCAAGATCGCGACCCCGTTCACGGAGTCGATCCGCGAGCTGCGGACCGCCGTGCAGGTGTCGACCGCGGGGATGAAGCACGTGGTCGTCGTCGTGACCGCAGCGGACCCGTCCGCCCCTCGCTCGTTCATCACCGCGAACCTCGCGGCATCGTTCGCCCTGAGCGGGCGTCGCACCGTCGCGCTGTCCGGCGACCTCCGACGACCCCAGCTCGACCGCATGCTCCCACCCCCGGAGGGCTGGCAGGGCCAGGACCAGGAGCTGCGCCCTACGTCGGTGCCGAACCTGCGGGTCATGCCCGTCCCAGAGGAGGAGATGGACCCGGCCGACTTCCTCGCGACCGAACGGGCACGCGGGCTCGTGGTCAGCCTGCGTGAGCACGCCGAGGTCGTCGTCGTCGACGCGCCGCCGGTGCTCGCCGCCGCGGACGCGACCATCCTCGGCGGCTACGCCAACGGCGTGGTGCTCATCGCGTCCGCCGGACGGACCGACCGGGCAGTCCTCGCCGAGGCCACCGAGCGGCTGCGGGTGAGCAACGTGCCGCTCCTCGGCATCGCCCTCACCGGTGTCACCGGGGACCGCCGCATGCTCTACGCCTCGACCTACGGCGAGGAGGCGGACACCCCCGAGCCGCCGGGCGACCGGCGCGTCTCGTCGGCGGGCGCCGCCCCGTCCCGCGAGAGCGAGGGCGCCGGGGACCCGGAGGTCCCGTCGCGGAGCACGCGACGCGCGGACGTCGTCGCGGCCGCCGTCGCCGTCGAGGGGCACGCGCGGCCCGGCGACCCGAGCGCCGAGGCTGTCCGGGAAGGTCTGTCCGACCCCGCCGCCGGCGACCCGGCGCAGCGTCCGGCGGCGTCCCGCGGCAGGCGGAAGACCGTCCTCGCACCGGCGTGGAGCAAGGTGGAACCCGCCGCGCCGACGGAACCTCCCGGGGAGTCCACCGACGACGCGCGCAAGCGCCCGTTCCGGTGGTGAGCCGCCCGGGCGGTCCGCCGCTCCGGGTCCTCGTGCTCGACCACACCGCGGAGCTCGGTGGTGCCGAGCTCGCGCTCGTCCGCACGTGCGCGGCCCTCGGGCCCGAGGTGGACGTCCGGGCCGTGCTGTTCTCCGACGGCCCGCTCCGCGCACGTCTCGAGGAGCGCGGCGTGCGCGTCGATGTCGTCACGCTCGCGCCGTCCGTCGCGACCACCGACCGCGAGCGGGCCGGGCGGCTCTCGGCGGCGACGGTCACGGGCGTCCTGCGCACCGTCCCCTTCCTCTGGCGGCTCACGCGGCGCGTGCGGGCGCTGCGGCCCGACGTCATCCACGCGACCTCGCTCAAGGCCGACCTCTTGGGGATCGTGCCCGCTGCGCTCGCCCGGCGGCCCCTCGTCTGGCACGTCCACGACCGCATCGCCCCCGACTACCTGCCGCGGTCGCTCGTCCGGGTCGTGCGAGGACTGGCGCGCACGGTCCCCGCGGCGGTGGTCGCGAACTCGCGCGCGACGGCGGCGACGCTGCCCGTGACGACGGCGGTCGCGTACCCCGGCTTCGCCCCCGAGCAGGCGGAGGGCGCCGGGGCCACGCCCGCCGTGCGCGCGGACGAGACGCACGGGGGGGTCGTGATGGTGGGGCGGATCAGCCCGACGAAGGGCCAGCTCGAGGTCGTGCGCGCCCTGCGCGCGGTCGTGGACGCGGTGCCGACGGCGCGACTGCGGGTCGTCGGCGAGCCGGCGTTCGGCGCGGAGGACTACGCGGCGCTGGTCCGGGACGAGGTGACGCGGCTCGGTCTCGACGACCACGTCGACCTCGTCGGGTTCGTCCCGGACCCGCGTGCGGAGCTCGACCGGGCGGCGGTGTGCGTGCACGCCTCGCCCGTACCTGAGCCGTTCGGGCAGGTCGTCGTCGAGGCGATGGTCCGGGGAGTCCCCGTCGTCGCGACGCGTGCGGGAGGCGTCGAGGAGATCCTCGACGACCCCGGGGCAGGGCCGGCCCCGCTCGGGCTCCTCGTCCCCCCCGGCGACCCCGACGCGCTCGCCGCCGCGCTGCTCGACGTGCTGCGCGACCCCGCGGCGGCGCACGACCGGGCGTCGCGCGCGCGCGAGTCGGTGGCGCGTCGGTTCCCGGTCGCGCGCACCGCGCGCGTGCTCACGGATGTCTGGACGAGCGTGTCCGCACGAGCGCGTCGCGCATGAGCGCGGCCTGACCGCGCCAGGTCGGCACGTCGGGCGGGACCGTCTGCAGCGGCCGCGCCTCGGGCGACGGGGCGGCGTCGAGCGCGGCGAGCACCGCCGCCGGGAAGCCGTCGGCACCGGCGACCCGCACCCTCGGCTCGTCCCGGAACCCTGCCACCGGTGTCGAGACGACGGGCCGCTCCACCGCCCGGTACTCGTAGAGCTTGATGGGGTCCAGGCTGTCCGTGAACGCGTCGACCACGTGCGGGACGAGCAGGACGTCGGCGTGGCGCAGGTAACCAGGCACGGCGGTCCAGGGACGGGGTCCGAGGAGCACCACGCCGACGCGCGCGAGGTCCGCGTGCTCGGTGGGGGACAGGTCCACCACGGGCCCGACGAGGACCACCCGCGCGCGCCCGGCGAGCTCCCGCGCGGTCGCGAGAAGCAACGGGACGTCGAACCGGTCGGGGTGCACGGTCCCGACGTAGACCGCGACCCGGCCCGTGGGGAGGTCGTCCGGGCGAGCGACACCGCGGCGGTAGCGGTCGAGGTCGACGCCGTTGGTCAGGAGCGTCACGTCCCGGGTCGCCCCCTTGCGCGCGACCAGGCCGGTGGAGCACACGATGACCTCGGCGCATCGGTCCAGCAGCGTCGCCTCGTCGTCGACGAGGCGCGCATGCTCGGCCGGGGACCGGTCGGCGGCGAGCCAGTCGTCGGTGACGTCGTAGAGGGCGGGCCACTCCGTGCGCCGCACGACCGCGGCGCCGGACGGGTCGTTCACCCACAGCACGGGGCGGCGGAACCCCGCCCGTGCAGCGGCATGCTCGACGGACCGCGCGAGGCGGTCGTCGACGCTCGGGTCGACCTTGCGAGGCAACCACTTCGTCGGCTCGTGTAGCAGGAGCCGACGCCGGTCGAGCCCAGCCACGGCGGGTGCCTCGCGCAGCCCGCGGCCGGCGCGAGGCACCGTCCGGCGGGTGAGCCGGTGCAGCGGGTCGGCCGCCGGCTCCACGAACAGCACGCGTGCCGTCGGGTCGGCACGGCACAGCTCTGTCACGAGGTACTGGTTGCGGCGCCACACGTCGTCCCAGCGCTCGAGCGACAGGACGACGACGTCACCGACGCCCGCCGCGGTCTCGCCGCGCGTCACGCGAGCACCGCGCGGTAGACGGCGTCCGTCCCCACGACCTGGGCGGCGGGCGTGAACCTCTCGCGCTGCGCCGTGCGCCCGGCGTCGGCGCACGCGTCACGGCGTGCGGGGTCGGCCGCGAGGGCCGCGAGGGCACGCCCGGCCGCGCCGGCGTCGAGCGGCGGGTAGAGGGTGAGCGGGTCGATCCCGGCCAGCGTCTCGCGGTGCCCGCCCGCCGCCGAGGCCACCACCGGGAGCCCGCTCGCCATCGCCTCCAGGACGCTCAGGCCGAGCCCTTCGACCGGGCACGGCGCGACGAGCAGCCCCGCCCGGTCCAGGAGCGTGTCGACGTCGTCGCGCGCCCCGAGGAACGTCGTGGCGTCGCCGATGCCGAGCGACCGGGCGAGGGCCTCGAGCGCCGCGCGCTGCGCGCCGTCGCCCGCGACCTCGAGGCGCCACCCCCGGCCGGAGAGGCCGGACGCGGCGAACGCCTCGAGCGCGAGGTCGGTGCGCTTCTCCGGCTCGAGCCGTTGGACGACGAGCACGACGGCGGCGCGCTCGGCGGCGCCACGCCCGTCGGGACGGTCCGCCACGCCCGGGTGCACCACCTCGCACGCGCCCTCGACGTGCTCGGCGACGTACCGGCTGATGGCGATCTGCGCGCGGACCGACGACGCCGCGACCACCGCGACGACGCGCCCACGAGCGCCGGTGCCGCGGCGGCGCGCGAAGTGTCGCGTCGAGACGACGGGCGGGAACCCGCGCGTCGTGCGAGCCGCCAGGGCAGCGGCCACCTCGGCCGCCGTCATGTGTACGTGGACCACGTCGGCGGCCGCGCCGTGCGCCCGCAGCGCACGGACCACGTCGCCGGTCGTCGTCGCGGGCAGGAGCGGCACGCCCGGGTCGTCCACGGTCGCGCGCATTCCCTCGGGCGCCCCGCCCACGACCGCCACGTCGTGCCCGGCCGCCGACTGCGCGCGCGCCAGCCGTGCCACGTGCCGCTCGACCCCGGCGAACCCGTCGGAACGCACTGCATGGAGGATCCTCACGGGTGTGGCTCCGATCGTGGGGTTGCGAGGGTCGCCGCGAGCTCGAGGTACCGGCGTGCGACGGCGTCCCAGCCGTGGCGCTCCGCCGTCGCCCGGGCAGCCCGAGAGGTCGCGCGCCGGGTGTCCTCGTCGAGCGCGGCGACGGCCTCGAGCCCCGTGCGGACTCCCGCGACGGACCGGTCGACGAGCCAACCCGTGACGCCGTCCTGGACGACGTCCGGCGCGTACCCCACCGGCGTCGCCACGACCGGGACGCCGCACGCGAGCGCCTCGAGGACGACGAGCGCGTTGGCCTCGTACGCGCTCGGCAGGGCGAGGGCGTCGGCGGCGTGCAGCCAGGGGCGGGGGTCGGGCACGCGCCCGGCGAGGTGCACGCGGTCGGTCGTCCCGAGGCGGGACGCCCGCGCTCGCACGTCGTCGAGCATGTCGGGCGTCCCACCGACGACGCTCACGTGGACCCGGGGAAGGTCGGCCGCCGCGGTGAGCACGAGGTCGAGGCCCTTGCGGTCGAACTCGTGCCCGACGAAGACGACGTGGACGGCGTCGGACGGTACGCCCGCGGCGGCCCGGGCCGCCGCGCGCTCCTCCGGCGACGGGGGCGAGAACCTGGTCACGTCGACCCCGTTGCCGATGACGACGGCGCGGGCCCGCAGGTGCGGGTACGTGTCGCGCAGGGCCTCACGCTCGGACCGTGTGAGGTTGACGACCACGCGGTGCGTCCGACCGCGGTAGCGCGCCGCGTCGCGCGCCGCCGTGAAGAGGTGCAGCGGGTTGCGGACCATGCGCCACGCGTAGCCGCCGCGCGCACGCATCGCGACGCGGAGGATGCCGTGGTTGACGTACACGTCGCCGGCGAGGACGTCGTTGTGGCAGATCGACACGACGGCTCCCCGCGACCCGGCGAGCGTCCGTCGCTCGCGGGCGAGCCGGCGTCGCGCGAGGACCGTCCCGACCGTCGAGAACCACACGACCCGCGCGAGGAGCACGAGCCTGCCCCGGACACCCGGTCCGGGTGCGGGGAGCCACGCGCCCCGCGCGTCGGCGAGCGTGAAGCGCGCGGTCGGTACCCCCGCGCGCTCGAACGCGTCCTCGAGGTGGTGCGCGACGCCGCCCACGCCGCTGCCCGGGGCGATCTCCGGGGCTATCTGCAGGATCCGCAGGTCGGTCATCGTTCGGCCATCTCCCGGACGGATCGCAGCTCGTCGAGAGGCAGCTCCCGACCGGTCATGTGGCGGGCGTACCGGCGCGACCGGGCGTAGGACTCGGCGCCCAGGCACACGCCGACGATGACGAAGGGAACCGTCACCTGGACGGACACCCAGAAGAGGTCGAACTGGCCCTGGACGAACCGCATCATGAGCATCGAGAACGCGAGCGTCCCGAAGCGGGGGTTGATCCGCCAGAGCACGACCATCCCCCCGAGGAACAGCACGAGGAACCCGACGAGCCCGACGATCCCGGCCGACGTCAGCACCTCGAGCTCGACGTTGGGCGGCTGGAAGACGAACTCGGTGACGCCCGCCGTCCACCAGCGCAGCCCCATCCCGACCCACGGGCTGCGCTGCCACACGTCGATCGAGTCCGCGTACCAGGTGAGTCGCTGGTTGGCGGAGTTGAACTCGTTGCCGGAGGCGAGCTGCTCCTGCACGGCGAGCACGACGAAGTAGATCGCCGGGATCGCGGCGAGCAGGATCAGCTTCGAGCGCTTGCGGTCCGGGTCGCCGCGCAGCGTGATGAGCATGATGCCGATCGCGAGGCCGATGAGGGCCTGGCGCGCCTGCGCGGCGAGCACGCCGAGCGAGCACAGCCAGAACGTGCCGAGCGAGAACCATCGTGGCCAGCCGACCCACCAGGGCCGCGCGTACGCGATGAGCGCGGCGAAGGCGAGCACGCACCCGATGAAGTTCTTGTGCATGGCCACGGGCGTGTCGATGTAGACGGGCCCGGTGATCCCCGCGGCCAGCTGCTGGAGCGCGACGAGGCACGTCTGCGCGGCGATCGCGAGGCAGGGCAGCAGGAACAGGGTGAGCCCGAGCCGCGCGCGACCGGACCGCCCGACCGCCCAGCCGAGCACGAGCGCCCCGGCGACCGACAGCCACGCGTGGAACCACTCCACGACGTTCGCACTGAACGGGTTGACGATCACGGTGAAGAGCGTCGCGACCTGGTACACGAGCGACAGCCAGAGCATGGCCCGCATCGGCCGGGAGAACGGTCGCGGTGAGAAGAACAGCGCGAACCAGAACGCGCCGAAGAGCGCGAAGTCGCTCAGCGAGAGGTCGACCCCGCCGCCGCCGACGCGTTGGACGACGACGAGCGCGGGCATCGCGAGGATCGGGAGCGCGACGGGCTCGTAGGCCGTGAGCCCGACGATCAGCACGAGCAGGGCTCCCCCGACGGCGGCCGTCTGCAGCGCCGGTACCACGAACCCGAGCACGGCGAGGAGCGCGACGACGACCGCACCGCCCGCCACCCAGCCCGCCACGGTCCGCGTCCGCTCGAGCGCGGCCCCCCGCACGTGCGGCGCGCGGTAGAGGACGGGGCGTCGTCGGGGCAGGCGGACGGCGGGCAGGTTCACAGGGCGGACTCCGCCCGCACCGGGCCGGTGAGGTAGAGCCGCAGGCGCCGCCGGGCGCTCGCCCGCCCCTCACCCGTCAGGGCGACAGAACGCACCGCCGCGCCGAGCACGGCGCCGACGCGCGCGACCGCCCACCCGGCGCGGCCGTGGTGCTTGCGCAGGTAGCGCTCCTGCGAGGCGTGGAAGTGCGTCTCGCGCCGGGTCGGGTCGCTGCTGGTCGCGCCACCGAGGTGCGTCGCGCGCGCCTCCGGGACGACGGCGTGCCGCCAGCCGGCCCGGACGGCGCGGTACGCCCAGTCGGTCTCCTCCGCGTAGAGGAAGAAGCGCTCGTCGAGGCCGCCGAGCTCGTCGACCGCGGCGGCGTCGAGCAGCAGCACCGACCCGATGACGAACGAGCGGTCCACCGGGGTCCGCCGCAGCCGCGCGAGGCCGACGGCCTCGATCCACGTGGCCGCGGGCGAGGGGAACGGCCACACGACCCGTGCGGGCGTCCCCTCGTCGTCGACCTGCTGCGGCCCCACGCTCGCGACCCGTGGTGACGCGTGCAGCGCACGGTGCAGGGTCTCGACGTCCTCCGGCGTCACGACGGCGTCCGGGTTGAGCAGCAGGATGTCGGCCCCCGGCGCCTGCCGGTGCGCGAGCGCATGGTTCACCCCCGCGGCGAACCCGCCGTTGCGGCCCGGGTCGAGGTAGCGCCCGCCCGCGAGCTCGGTGATCTCGCGGATCTCGGGCAGGGACGAGTTGTCGACGACCGTGATCGGGTACTTCCCGGCGAGCGGGGCGAGCGCGTCGCGCACCATCGCGGGAGACCCGTAGGCGACGACGACGACCTCCGGTGGCACGGTCGCGGACGGGTCGCTCGCGCCGGGCCCCTGTGCACGCGCGGGGCCCGTGCCCTCGTCGACCGCCGTGCGGTAGAGCTCCTCGTAGCGACGGGCGACCTCGGCCCACGAGCACGACGCCGCGCGCTCCGCCCCCGTGGCGCGCAGCCGGTCCGCGAGGCCGTTCTCGTCCAGGACGCGCGCGAGGGCTGCGCGGAGCGCCTCGGGGTCGTCGGGCGGCACGAGCAGGCCAGCACCGCCGACGACGTCGGGCAGCGCGCCGGTGCGGCTCGCGACCACCGGGACGCCGCACGCCATGGCCTCGACCGCGACCCGGCCGAACTGCTCGACCCAGCCGCGCGTCTCGCGCGAGGGGACGGCGAGCGCGTCGAGGGAGCGGTAGAACGCGACGAGGTCGTCGCCGTCGAGCGCGCCGACGAACCGGGCCCGGCTCCCGAGCGGACGCGCCGCCTCCTCGAGCGCCGCGCGGTCCGGTCCGTCGCCCGCGACGACGAGGTCGACTCGGTCGTCGCCCGCGACCGCCGCGAGGAGCACGTCGACGCCCTTGTGGTGCGCCAGCCGCCCCGCGTACCCCACGCGGAGGCGCGCTCCGCCGCGTCCCGGGTGCGCGTCGTCGGAAGGGTGCGCAGCGACCTCGCCGGAGGCGGGCGCGAAGACCCCGGGGTCGACACCCAGGGGGACGGTCTCGACGCGCCCCCGGGCGCCCTTGGCGCGCACGATCCTGCCCGCCTCGTCGTTGCACACCGACACCGCCGCGGCACCTCGCAGGGCGCGCGCCTCGAACCACCGGAACGGCCACGGGTAGCGCTTGTCGAGGTTCTGCGCCGAGTAGAGGAGGTACGGCGGGGCAGGACGCCGCGACACGACCGCCCGCAGCCGGCGTAGCAGGAGGACCTCCGCGGTCGCGAGCGCGAACGGCTCCTCGTGCACGTCGAGCACGTCCCACCTCTGCCCGAGCGCGCGCCACAGGGGGACCGGGTCGTACACGAAGAGGGCGGGGTGCGATCCGATGGTCCGCACCCCGTGCACCGGCTCGCCGGGCCTGGGCACGAGGCGCACGGGCGCACCGCCCTCGTCCCACGCGCGCGCCGACAGCAGTCCGACGTCGAGCCCTCGCGTGCGCAGCTCACGCTCGCGCTCGCGCCAGGCGTCGACCACGGCGCTGTGCGAGACGCGGAGGACTCTCATGTGGGAGATTGTCCCCCAGCACGCTACGGATCCCGCAGGAATCTGCCGATTTCACCCGTCCGTCCGTGGGCCGACGCGTGGCCCTGGGCCCACGGCGAGGACACCGCGGGACACGGCGAGGACAGGGCGACGAGACGGCGAGGCGGCGACGAGAGCGGCGACGCGGTGACGACACGGAGGAGCGGCGTGGACGAGGTCCGGCGGACGACCGGGGGCGGCACCGTCCTCCCGAGCGTGAGCGTCGTCGTCGCGACGAACCGCGGCGGGCCGTTCCTCGCGGAGGGGATCGCGTCCGTCCTCGGGCAGTCGTACCCGGCGGCCGAGCTCGTCGTGGTCGACGACGGCTCGCCCGACCCCGCGGCGCTGCGCCGGATCGTCGAGGGCGTGCCGCGCGACGTCGCGGCCCCGCGCCCCCGCGTCATGCGGCAGGCGCCCGCCGGGGTCTCCGCGGCGCGCAACGCCGGGGTCGCGGGCACGTCCGGGGAGCTGGTCGCGTTCCTCGACGACGACGACCGATGGCACCCCGAGCGGCTGCGGCGGCACGCCGAGGTGATGGCCGCACGGCCGGACGTCGTGGTGAGCTACTGCGGGATGCGCACGATCGACGCCGCCGGCGCGGAGCTCGTCGCCGCGGACCAGCGCGCGGCGGACGACCAGCGGGCCGTGATCCGCGGACCGGGCGTCCTGCTCCCGAACCTCGTGGTCCGTCGGGACGTCTTCGACGCCGTCGGGGGGTTCGACCCGAGGTACAGCCAGGGAGAGGACCTCGACCTGGTGCTCAAGGCCGCGGCGCTCGGGCCCTTCGCCCTCGTCGACGACGTCCTCGTGGACTACCGCCACCATGCCTCGAACACCACGAGGTCCTACCAGGACCTCGCGACCGGGCTCCGGGTGATCCTGCGGCGCCACCGCGCCGCCGCGCGCGCCGCCGGACGGCGGGACCTCGTCGACGCCTACGACGACCGGCTCCGGGCCAACGACCGGTTCGCGTGGTGGAGCGCCGGGCGCGCGGCGCGCGCCGCGGCCGCCCGGAGGGACGTCCTGGAAGCGCTGGGCGACGCGGCGTGGGCCGTCCGGTTCTCGCCGTCGACCCCGGTGCGCGTGGCGGCGCACCGGCTCCGTGACGCGCGTCCGGGCAGGCCCTGAGCGGCTACCGCGTCGGGTGGTCGGCGACGTCCGCGGCCCCGGGGGCGCCGACGAGCGCGGCCCCGGGCGTCGCTGCGCGGCGTCGGGCCCACTGCGTGTACCGCCACAGCAGCGGCCCCTTCGCGCCCCGGGCAGTGCCGAAGGCACGTCGCGCGAGCACGGCGGCCCGCGCCCGCGGTGCAGCCGTCAGGGCTCGCGCCCGATGTCGCCGCCGGTGCGACCTCTGCTCCTGCTCGGAGCCGTCGAGCAGGACCGCGAGAGGCATCCCCGTGTAGGGCAGCCACCGTGTCTCGTAGGACATGTCGCCCACGGGCAGGTCGATGCCCAGGGCGTGCGACATCTCGCCGAAGGTGGGGCAGCGGTCGAGCGGCGGTGGGTCGCCGTCGTACCGGTGCATGAACTCGAAGTCGACCACGCGCAGCCCGAGCTCGCGGTCGAGGACGAAGTTCTGGGGCTTGGCGTCGACGAGGTCGTAGCCGAGCTCGTGGAGGCGGCGGAGCACCGCGACCATCTCGCGCAGGACGGGGAGCGGCACGAGCCGTGGTCCGCGGGGCGTGTCGAGGGGCTCGAGCACGTCCTCGAAGTACGGGCACGTGAACCAGTTGCGTCCCGTGTCCAGGACGGGCGGGACGGCGTCCACCCGCCCCGACAGCTCGCGCATCGCCCCGACCTCGCGCTCCATGAATCGCAGGAACCCCCGCGCGAAGGTCTTGCGGACGACCAGGCCCGCCGGGCTCTCGACGACCTCGACCCGGGCCCGTCGGCCCCGGCTGAGCGTGCGCACCACGGGCACCTCGGTGCGGAGCTCCTCGTGCCTCTCGTCCACGTCCGCGCGGATGCTCGCGACCTGCCCCGGCACAGCGATCTCCAGGTACTCCCAGGCCTCCTGCTCGTTGTCGGACGAGTGGACGGGGTTGAACGCGGCGTCCGCGGTGGTCCTGACCTCCACTGCGCGCCGGACCCGCTGCTTCGCGACGACGACCTCGCCGTTGGTGAGGTGGGGGTAGCGCGCGAGCAGCTCGGGCGACGGCGGGTCGGGGTCGTGGTGGAGCGCCGCGATCACGATGACCGGGTCCCCGCCGCTGACGGGGAACGGACCCTGACCCCAGTTCCCCCCGCGCAGGCTCTGTGCGGTGCGGGTGCGCGCCTCGTCGTCCAGCTCGGCCACCGCGACCACGTCGAAGCCGACGTGCTCGAGCTCGGCGAGCACGTCCGCCGCCGTGAGCGTGGTGAGCGTGCGCTCGCGGACGAAGAACACGGTGAGCTCGGATCCCTCGGAGACCCCCCCGGCCCGGTCCCCGGTCACGGTCCCGAGCGCAGTCTCGACCCAGGGGTTCGACGACGCGAGGCGGCGCAGGGCGTCCAGCGGTGGCCGCCAACCCACCGTGGCGAGGTAGTGGTCGACATCCTCGAGGGTGCGCAGCGCGGGGACGCCGAGGGGCGCGCCCAACCGGGCGACCTCCGCGGGGTAGTCGTGCTCGGGGTCCGGGTCGGTGCGACCGAGGAGCGCGGAGGGGAACCCCGAGGACGGGCCCTTGTGGTAGACCGCGTGGTAGGCGAGCGAACGGACGTGGTCGTCCGGGGCGGGCACGAGAAAGCCGGAGCCGTGCACCACGGCGCGGTCGATGAGCCCGGTCGCGAGCGACGGAGGGTAGTAGGCCGCGCCCTGGTAGTCCGTGTGCTCCAGCCCCGAGGCGCTGTAGAGGTCGACGGGGAGCACCCCGGGCTCGGACTCGAGGAGCGCGCGCAGCGCGTCGGCGTCCTCGTCCGCCACGAGGACGTCGAGGTCCTCGCCGGGCGCGATCTCGGGCAGCGACTCGAACCAGCGGAGCACGGCGTAGCGCAGCCCCGCCTCCTCGAGCCGTCCCGCCAGGCCGACCGGTCCCCAGACCGGGGAGAAGTACGTCCGCGGCGCCGGCTCCCGGTGCTGGGGCACCTCGTAGGCGTCGAGCACGATCCCCTCGCACTCGACACGCCCACGTCTCCGCAGGCGCCCGATCGTCCGGGCAGAGAGGGCCGCGGCGCGGTGCTCGAGATCACGCGCGCCTCCAGCCCGCTCGACGACGAGCGTGCGGACGTGGTGCAGGTCACGGTGCGCCCACAGGACCCGTGCCCAGGGCCCACGGAGCACCAGCACGTCGGTGCTGTTGCGGAACGCCTGGTCCGGTGCCGTCAGCGCGTGCACGCGGTGCGCGAGGTGGTCGCCGACGTCGGACCGGATCGCCGCGAGGTACCGGGGCGGGACGAGCCCCAGGTAGCGCGCCGCGAGACCGCACCGGTCGAGGGCGTGCGCCAGCGCCCCGTCCGTGGCCCCGATCTCCAGGACACGCGCACCGGGGGGCACGACAGACGCGAGATCCACACGGCGACCCTATGGCAGCGGTGACGGCGCACGAGCCGCTCGTCCCGATTTCACCCGGGCGAGGTCCGGACGGGCACGGGAGAACCGTCGGTGCGACAGGTCCGAGTACCCGGGTCCGGCTATGCTCGGCGGGTCGTGGACGACCCCGCGAACCCGGACGAGGAGAGGCGCATGGAGGACGCTCCGCGTCGGGCTGACGACCTGCCGAGTGTCACGGTCGTCATCCCGGTGTACAACGACGTCGAGCGGCTGCGTCTGTGCCTCGATGCCCTCGTGCAGCAGGACTACCCGGCCGACCGGATGGACGTCGTCGTGGTCGACAACGCCTCGACCACCGACCTGCGCCCCGCGCTCCCGGACGACGACCGGTTCGTGCTGGTCGAGGAACGGCGCAAGGGTTCCTACGCGGCCCGCAACGCCGGGCTCGGGGTCGCGGCGGGCGAGGTGCTCGCGTTCACCGACGCCGACTGTCGGCCGTGGCGCGACTGGCTGAGCACGGCGGTCGCGGCGCTCCGAGGGCCGGACGCTCCCGACGCGGTCGGCGGGCGGATCCGTCTCGTGTTCCGCGACGGGCCGGAGCCCGGCACCGGGCCGGAGCTGTACGAGTCGGTTCACGGCTTCGACCAGGAGCGCTTCGTCACGACGTTCGGCTTCGCCGCGACCGCCAACCTCGTCGCGACCGCCGAGGCGGTCCGGGGCGTGGGCGGCTTCGACCCGTCGCTCCAGTCCGGCGGCGACGACGACTTCGGTCATCGGCTCGAGGCGAGCGGCCGCCGTCTCGCCTACGCGCCGGACGCGGTCGTCGACCATCCGTCGCGACCCACGTGGTCGGAGCTCACCACGAAGTCGGTCCGCATCGCGCGGGGGATGGCGGACCTCGCCGCGTCCGCGCCACGACGTGAGTCCGTGCGAGCGGCGACGGGCGAGCTCCGGGCCGGGACGACGGTCTGGCTGACGATCTGGCGCAAGCCGTGGCCCCCGACGCCGCGGGGGCGGCTCGGCTACGCTGCCGCGTTGAGCTGGGTGAGCCTCATCCGGCTCGCCACGTGGACGCCGCGGCTGGTCCGCCGCGCCGTGCGCCGCGGCTGACGATCACCGCGGGGCGGGGCCCGGGACGAGGTCGTCCGGCGGGGGGACCTGCGGCGTCGAGGCCGGCGGCGCCACCCGGCGACCTCGCGTCCACCCGGCGCGCCACACCACGTCGGCGACGTCCGCCGGGTTCCAGAGCCGGGCTACCTTGTGCAGAGCGCGCGTCGTGAGGCCGACGGCGCGCCGCGCGGGCGACCCCGGAGCGGGAGCACGGTGGCCCGGGGCGGCCGCGGCATCCTGCGGCCCTGCGCCGGACGACCGCGCCAGGGCGTCCGCGACCAGCGCGTATCGGTGCTCGAGCCAGCGGGACCCGACGCCGTAGGCGTACGCCTGCCGGTAGACGGCACGGACGCCTGTACGACGCCGCACGTGCAGCACCACGTCCGGGTCGAAGGCGATCCGGTATCCCGCGAGCTGGAGTCGCAGGCAGAGGTCGTCGTCCTCGCGCGTCGCGGCCCGCTCGTCGAACCCGCCGACGGACCGAAACGCCTCCGCCCGGACGCCGAGGTTGCCCGCGCCCGCGGTGACGAAACCGGGGAGGAGGTCGAGGTTCGTCAGGCCGTGCTCCTGCGGCGACCACGTCACGGCGACCTGGTGCCGCGGCGCCGCGACGAGCTCGAAGCGCCCCCCGACGACGTCGTGCTCGTCGAGAGCACGGCGCATCCCTGCCACCCAACCTGGCCCGACGCGGTCGTCCGCGTCGCAGAAGGCAAGTCGGGGGGCCCGCGCGACGGCGGCACCCGTGTTGCGCGCGGCGCCCGGGCCGCGGACGGCGGAGGCGTCGACGAGCCGGAGCTCCGGCATGCGTCGCGACCACCGGCGCACGAGGTCCGCCGTCCCGTCCGACGACCCGTTGTCGCAGACCACGACCTCCCAGGGGTGGCCGGGGCGCTGGTCGTGCAGGGCACCGAGCTGGCCCTCGATCGTCCCGGCGGCGTCGAACGCCGGGACGATCACGGAGAGCTCCGGCGCATCCCGCGCACCCGCGTTCACGGGCGGACCATGCGCTGGCGCGCGACGCTGACAACCCGCGGGTAGCAGCCGAGGAGCTCGCCGGCGGTGACCTCCCGGAAGCCCGCGTCGCGCGTGCGGGAGAGGAGGCGGTCCAGGACGACGGCGCGGTCAAAGGTCGGCAGCCGCTCGCCGGGCCGGATCGTCTCGGGGTCGGCGCGCGTGTCGTGCAGGAGCAGGACGCTGCCCGGGAAGACCGTCGCCGCGGCGCGGTCGGCGATGCGCGGCGCGTCACCGTCGAGCCAGTCCGCGGCGTCCCCGGACCACAGCGTGAGGTCCAGCCCGAGCCGTCGCAGCCCGATCGCCTGGCGCAGCGTGTGCGCGCCGTAGGGAGGTCGGTACAGGCGGACCGGGGTGCCGACCACGTCCTCGACGGCGTGCTTCGCCCTGCGGACGCTCGCGACGGCCTCACGGTCGGAGAGCGTGAGCAGCGAGCGGTGGTCTTCTCCGTGGAGCGCGAGCTCGTGCCCCTCCGCGACGATGCGCGCGGCGACGCCGGGGTGGCGACGCACGGCGTCCGAGAGCACGAAGAAGGTGGCGCGCGCTCCGTGACGCGCGAGCACGTCGAGGATCGGCGGCGTCTGGTCGGGGTCGGGGCCGTCGTCGTACGTGATCGCGTGCACGCGCTCCGTCGTGTCGACGCAGAACGTGCCGAGCACGGCCGTGACGGCCCGCGGCACCCATCCGCGCGCGACGGCGACGTCGCCGAGCCCGCCGCCGGTGGTCGCGGCGGCCTCGACGTCCCGGTGGCGGACGAGGAGAGGACGAGGACCGCGTGCGCTCACGTGTCCTCCCGGTGCGCGCCGCCGGCGCGACGCTCCCGGACGAGACCACGGACGGTGGCCGCCCGGGGCAGAGCGCGCACGAGCGTGCGGTTGACACCCCCGCGGGGCGCGAGGAGCAGCCCGACGAGCGCACGGCGCTGCGGGTAGAGCGCGGAGCTCTCGACGTTCTTCGGGTGCATGCACTGGTCGAACAGCTCGACGGCGGCGGGGTCGGCCAGGAAGTGGTCGACCTCCGCGGCGCGGCCGACGACGCCCGGGCTCAACCGGGCAAGCTCCTCGTCGTAGGTGTCCATGAGCGAGAACACTCCCTTGCCGCACACGAGCGACACCGACATGAAGAGCGTCCGACCACCGGCGCTCAGGGTGAACAGGCGCAGGAGCCCGCGCTCCCGGAAGCCGTCGGCGACCTGGGTGAACCACTCCGCACCGTTCGGCGTCACCCGCAGCGCGCCGCCGCGATCGGTCGTGCCTTTCCAGCCGGCAGCCTCGAGCTCGAGGAACTCCTCGAAAGCCGCCGGGTCTGCACCGCGGTCCTCGCCGACGAGCGGTGCGCCGAGCTCGCGCTCGAGGTTGCGGGCGAGGCGGCCGAGCTTCTTGCGCCGGCTCGGGCTGAGGTCGGCTCGCCACGTGGTGCCCCCGGGGACGGGGCGCATCGCGGCGCGCTCGAAGCGGTAGCGCTCGAGCACCGGCGTGCGGGTGGCGCGTGCGGCGGCACCGACGGCGTCGTAGAGCGGGCCCGCGCCGGGCAGGAGCGTGAGCTCGACGAGTCCCGGGAGCCCGGCACGGCGCCCGGCGAGGTGCCGGAGGAGCGTCGTGAGGGCGTCGACGGCGTGGTCCCCGTCGACGAGCGGTGCGCACAGCGGGGCGCGCCGCGACAGGAACGGGCCGGCCGTCGTCGCGTAGGACAGCGGCAGCCCTTGGAGACGGGGCTCGACGCTCAGCGGGAGCAGGGCGAGCATGCCGTCCGCGTCCTCGACGACGACCAGCCGGATGCCCGCCGCGGAGGGGAACCAGCGCGTGGCGGTCAGCAGGAAGGACGGGTCGAGGAACGGGCTGGGCTCGATCGCCCGTGCTGCGAGATCGCGCCAACGGGCCTCCTCGGCGGGCGTGACGTCCTCGATCCGGAGGGTGCGCGCGTGCAGCGACGTCATCGGTCCTCCGTCCGGGCGCAGTCCGCGTCGGCGAGCGCCGCGTCGAGCCGCGCCCGGGCGTGCGCCCACGTGAGCCCGGCCGCCCGGCGGCGCCCGGCGGCCTGCGTCCGGTCGAGCAGCGTGTGGTCGTCGGCGAGCGCCTCCAGCACCTGGGCGAGCGCAGCCGCGTCGGCGGCCGGGACGAGGATCCCGGCGTCGCCCACCGCCTCGGGCAGCCCGCCGACGTCCGAGGCCACGACGGCCGCGCCGGCGGCCATGCCTTCGAGCGCCGTCAGCCCGAAGGGCTCGGGCCAGACCGACGGGACCACGAGGACGTCCGTCCTGCGCAGGATCGCCGGGAGCTCGGTCCGCTGGACGAACGAGGCGAACTCGACGCTCGCGTGGGCTGTGGCGGCGTCACGGCGCAGCCGGAGCTCGTACGGGGTGAGCGGTGCGTCGGCCGCGAACCCCGACCGTCCGACCACGGTGACGTGCAGGTCGGGTCGCCGGAGCCGGCGGACCGCATCGAGCAGGACGTGGACGCCCTTGTCCGGGATCACGCGTCCGACGAACGTGATGCGCGTGGTCGCCCCGCGTGGCGGCCGTGGTCCCTCGAACTGCGCGGCGTCGACCCCGTTGGGCACGGCGTGCACCCGTCCGCGCAGCGCGGTCGGGAGCAGCCGGGCGGTCTCGTCGGCGAGGTACTCGCTCACGCAGACGACGGCGGCGGCCCGGTCGAGGACACGCGCCGCCTCGCGCCGACCGTAGGTCCGCAGGAGCTGGTTGTGCGCGTACAGCACCGGTGTGTGCCGCGGCGCGACGAGCGGCACCGCCTGCGGTGCGTTGTGCGCGAGGACGACGGACTCGGGCCAGGACCCCTGTGCGCGCAGCGTGGCGGCGAGGGCGCGGCGCGCGCCGGGACGGGCCACGCCCAGCGTCCCGGCGAGGAGGTCGAGGTACCGGTCGGCGCGTCGTTGGGGGGCTTCGTCGTACTCGATCACGTCGGCGCTCGGGTACCGGGGCGCGTAGGTCCCGCGTGCCACGACGACGGTCGGTCGGGGTCCCACCCCGCCGGAGGCGAGCCCGTGCACTACCGTGGGGACCGCGCTGCCCGTGCGGGGCGAGAAGTGGTCGCCCGGGGTGAGGAGGTGGACGTGCCGACGGGACACCGGATCACCCCGCGGCGGGCGTCGCGACGCCGGCTCGGGCGTCCCGGCGTCGCGCGGCGGCGGCCGCCGGGACACCCGCGACGAGCCCGACGAGCTCGGCGACCGACCTGGTGAGGACGACCGGTGCGAGGAACCGGACGCGGGTCGCCCGCGGGCTGCCGTCGGGCTTGTGCGCCCGGAACCTGTCGATCGCGGTGTGGACGTAGTCGGCCTGCTGGTGGAGCGTCGTCCTGGCGTAGCGCCGCACGATCGGGTCGCGCCACCCGAAGTTCCGCACGAGCATGACCACGTGGTTGCGCCGCAGGTAGTACAGGTAGCGGCGGTCGAACCGCTTGCCGCCGATCCCGTAGGGCGCCGCGACGTGCCGGACCACGGCGTCGGGCGCGAAGAGAAGCCTCCCGCCGGTCGCCCGCAGGCGCAGGGAGATGTCGGACTCCTCGCACAGGCATGTGCCCGGGTATCCTCCGCGGATGCCTCCGATCGCCGCGAGCGCGCTGCGTCGGAATGACATGTTGGCACCGAGCAGGTGGTCCACCTCGACGATCCTGCCCGGGTCGGCGCCGAAGTGACCCGTGAGCCTGCCGTCGGGCAGCAGCCGGCCGATCCGTCCGAGCCCCTCGGACTCCTCGCCCGGGATCCCGTTGTCGGCCCGTCCACCCACCGCGACCACCGCCGGGTCCGCGTAGGGTGCGACGAGCTCGTCGAGCCAGTCCTCCGCCACGTACGCGTCGTCGTCGATGAACGCGACCACGTCGCCGCGGGCGACGGAGAAGCCCATCTGCCGCGACTCCGGCGTCGTCCCGCGGCCCAGGGTGCTGTGGAGCAGACGGACGTCGGGGAACTCCTCGCGCACGAGCCGCCGCGTCGTGTCCGCCGGGGTGGCGTCGACGACGATCACCTCGAGCGGTGCGGACCGCAGACGTGCGAGGTGCGCCAGGCACTCGCGCACGCTGTCGGGGCGCCCGTAGGTCACGACGACGACGCTCACGGTCGGGGTCACGGGGCGCCTCCGGGCGGCTCGGGGACGGTCACGAGGCGGAACCAGTCGTGCCGGCGCAGGGGGGAGGTGAGGGCGGTGCGGCGCGGGTGGCACGACCTCGCGACCCAGGACTCGTAGACGCCCGGACGCGAGTAGTGCGTGGTGTGACCCGACCAGCCGAACTTCTGCCGCATCGTCGCGGGTGTGCGGACCCAGGAGAAGTGCAGCACCGCGTCGTCGGGTTGGACGACCTCGTGGACGACCTCGTCGTGACGGTGGCTGGGGTCCGTGTTCCACGGCCGGAGGTCCACCCGGTAGAGCGGCGCGTCCGTCTGGCGCGCATGGGTGAGCGCCGTCCCGGCACGCACGGCGAGCGGCCCAGGGTAGGACGCCGCGGGCCGGCCGAACCGGCTGCTCGCCTCGAGGTACCGGCCGGGAGCGACGCGCGAGTAGAGCCACCGGGACGGGTAGTGGAGACCGGACGCTCCCGCGGCCTCGGCCCGGGCGAGCGAGCCGAGGAACGACGCCGGGGAGAGCATGACCTCGTCGGTGTCGAGCTGCAGCACCCAGTCGGCGCCGTCGGACGCCTGGTCGAGCGCGGCCTGGCGCTGCACCGTCTCGCTCTCGAGGGGCGCCTCGCCGGGGCGGGCGTAGGTGCCAGGCGCACGGACGCACTTTCCGTCGACGTCGAGCGCGTCGACGACGGCGAGGCACTCGTCGACGGGGAGCGGCGTCCCGGTCCAGGAGGTCGCGTCCTCGTCGTAGGACAGCACGATGCGGTCGACGTGCGCGTAGTACGAGCGAAGGCTCGAGGCGAGGTAGCTCGGGTCGGCGACGAGCACGTACGCGGTGCGGCGCATCAGATGAAGTCCGCGAACTCGCGCTCGTTCTTCTGGAAGACGAGCGTGCCGCCGAGCAGGATGAGCGGGGCGGCGACGACGAGCGCGACGACCTGCCATGTCACCGGGGGCTCGGTGCCCAGCAGGGACCAGCGAAACCCCTCGAGGAACCACGTGATCGGGTTGATGTCGAACAGCCAGCGCAGCCTGGCCGGCACCTCCGACAGCGCGTACGCGACCGGGCTCGCGTAGAGGAGGATCTGGACGAGCCACGGCAGCACGTAGCCCACGTCGCGGTACTTGACCATGTACGCGGCGGCGGCCAGCCCGAGGCCGGTGCCGACCATGAGGATGAGCAGGACCCATACGGGCAGCAGCAGGACCGCCCACCCCGGGTTCACCCCGTAGACGAACAGGAGCACGATCGCGAGGACCAGCGCGACGAGGAAGTCCACGATGACCGACGCGAGGCTCGACACGGGGACCAGGAGCCGTGGGAAGAACACCTTCTGGACCAGCGCCTGGTTCCCGACCATCGATCCCGACGCGCGGCCGAGCGAGCCGTTGAAGAGGTTCCACGCCAGCATCCCGGCGAGGGTGAAGAGGAAGTACGGGATCTTCTCGTCGCCGGTCGACAGGTCCGCGATCTGCCCGAACACGACGGTGAAGATGCCCGCGCTGACGAGCGGCTGGGCGACGACCCACGAGACGCCGAAGATCGTCTGGCGGTACCGCACGATGATGTCGCGCAGAGCGAGCCGGACGGCGACCTCGCGCGCGTTCCACAGCTCACGCCACGACGGCAGGTTGAGGCGGCCGGGCGGCGTGATGACGGTGCGCTGCACGGTCTGCTCCACGTCAGCCTCCCTCGTAGTCGAAGTTCACGAAGATCATGCCCTTCTCGGTGCCCGAGGACTCCGTGAACTCGGGGTAGGGGAGGTCGGGCAGCACCTCGAAGCGCCATGCGCCCTCCCACGCGTCGAGCACGCCGGCCTGGCACGCGTACACGTCTACGGTGTACTGACCGGGCTTGAGCCACAGGTCGCGGACCACGAGGCGGCCCTTCTGCGGCTTCTCCGGGTCGAACCACTTCCCGACAAGGCGCGAGTCGCACTGCGCGATGACGGTCCCCTGGTCGTTGTTGACGTGCATCGAGACGAAGTACGTCCCGATGAGGTCCTTGCTGGCGGGCGCCTCGAAGTCCACGACGATGTCCTGCGAGGACTTGACGAACTCGTCCTCCATGCGGACCGAGGACAGCCGCAGGTTGCCGTTGCCCGGGCGCTTCTTCGGGTCGGACTGCGCCGCCGCGAAGCTCTCGAAGCTGTCGCGGTACGCCTGCAGCGTCCCCTCGACGCTGCCGGAGTACGTGAGCGTCCCGCGGTCGAGCAGCACCGCGGACGTGCACAGCGCCTGGACCGTCTGGAGCTGGTGGCTCACGTAGAGCACGGTGCGGCCGCCCTGGGCGGCCTCGCGCATCTTCTGGATCGAGCGGCGCTGGAACTCGGCGTCGCCGACCGCGAGGACCTCGTCGATGGCGAGGATCTCGGTGTCGAGGTGGGCCGCGACCGAGAAGGCGAGCCGCACGTACATGCCGGACGAGTAGCGCTTGACCGGGGTCGCGAGGAACTTCTCGATGCCGGAGAACGCGACGATCTCGTCGTAGCGCTTGGTGATCTCCTTGCGCGTCATGCCGAGGATCGCGCCGTTGAGGAAGATGTTCTCCCTGCCGGTGAGCTCGGGGTGGAACCCCGTCCCGACCTCCAGGAGCGACCCGACCCGGCCGTTGAGCTCGATGCGCCCGCGCGTGGGTGCGGTGACGCGCGTGAGGATCTTCAGGAGCGTGGACTTGCCGGCCCCGTTGCGACCGACGATCCCGAGCGCCTCGCCCTGCGGCACCTCGAACGACACGTCGTCCAGCGCGTCGAACAGCGTGTACCTCTGCTTGCCGGTCGACCGCACCCACTGGATCGCGGCGGCGGCGGCGGTGGACGGTCGCTCGCCGAACGCGCCGAGCCGGTACGTCTTGCCCAGCCCGGCGACGCGGATCGCGGGTTCCGTGGTCGCCTGCACAGATGAAAGATAGTCGTCCTCCTGGCGCCCGGGGCCGGGTCGATCGGGTGAATCGAGCCCAGAACCGGACGAACGCGGGTGAAAGTGCTCCGGTGTCCTCGGCCCCAGGGAGCGACGGACCTACGATCGCGTGAAGCGGCACCTGTGCCGGGCCGACGACAGCAGGGCGGCGAGATGGCTTCGGACGAGGGCGGCAGGGAACCCGCCGACGGTGCGGACCTCACGGTCGTGGGCGGCGCCGTCGCCGCGATCCTCGGGCTCGTCACCGCGGTCGTCATCGGCGGGACGGCGAGCGCGCCGGCCGCGCAGCCGTTCACCGCCTCCCCGGCGCCGGCGGCGGCGCCCGTCACGCAGCAGGGCGCGCTGCCCCTGTGCGGGTTCCCCCGCCTCGAGCAGGTGACCGACGACGGCGTCGACACCGAGGCGCTGGACGGGATCCGTACGGTCGTCGACGACGTCGTGACGCTCGACGACGGCGAGCTCGTCACGTTCCGCGTGCTCGACGGCGCCGCATACGTGCTGGAGTGGGACCGCGAGGCGACGTACACCGTCACGCGCTACGACCTCGCGACCGGGGACGTGGAGGCGACGACGCCGGTCGAGCTCGACTGGGACGGCGCGAGCGAGACGTTCCGCACGGACTCCTTCGAGGTCGACCCGGACGGGAGCGTCTACCTCCTCGACACGCTCATGCACCGCCGCGACCTGCTCAAGGTCGCGCCCGACGGCACGACGACGTGGTCGACGACGATCCCTGAGGGGCAGCACACCGCGGGGGACCTGCTCGACCTCTACGGCACGGTGCGCTGGACGGACGGCGGCCGGACCGTCGTCGGCGTCCAGGAGGCCGGCGAGGTCCTGCACGAGGTGTCGGGTGACGGAGAGCTCCTCGCGGAGACCCCGTTCGAGGGCGCGGTCCTCGCCCAGCTCCCGGACGGCACGGCCCTCGTCAAGACGGACGTGCGCGACGACGAGCGCCGCACGCTCGACCTGCGCGCCGTCGGGCCGGGCGGCGACGACCCGTCCGTCCACCTCGGGGCCTCGTGGGTGCGCGGCAGACCTCTCGGCGTGCCGCGCGTGCCGTGGCTCGACGACACGACAGGCATGACTACCGGACCGTCGAGCGGTACCGGCGACGACGGCCTGGTCGTGACCGACACCAACCTCGGGTTCCGGTGGTGGGGTCGCGACGGTGTGTTCCGCGGCGTGTGGCCGGACACGCACAAGGACGTCGAGCAGCCGTTCGCGCTGTGGGAGGGCACGCCGGTGCTGCGCGACGGTACCGCGGGCGACGCCCCGTACTATGTCCTCACCCACGGTGACGAGGACGGGTTCGCGATCACGGAGATCTCGGCCGACCGGATGGCATACCAGCTCGGCGCGCCGGTGAAGTACAACGCGGCGAACGAGGAGCTGTTCGGCGGCCTGGGGCTCGGCGCCGGGCTGCACGTGGACGCGCCGTACGGCGTCTTCCCGGACGGGGCCGAGCCGCGCGTGGTCGCCGCGTTCGACGACGCCTGGGGTGCCTCCGCCGGGGCATACCGCCTGCGCTACCAGGTGCGCGGCGACCCGCGCGTGTGGGACCCCGTGGTCGGTGACGAGATCGTCGTCGACCTCCCTGCCGAGGGCGGGGACGTCCCCCTCGACATGCCTCCGGCCCGGCCCGGGGTGTACGAGGTCGACGCCGCGCTCGTCGACACCGCGACGGGAGAGCCGGTCTCGGGCACCTGCCTGCGCTACACGGTGGCCGCCGCGGGCAGCAGGCTGGACCCGGCGGCGCTCGCGGACGGCGCGGACTGGGGCGGCGCAGGCCCGCTGCGGGGCGTGCAGCTCGCCGACCAGCTCGGCGTCGGCAGCCACCGCACCCAGCTCGACTTCGGGGCGATCGTGCCCGACCCGACCGCGGAGCCGGACGCCGCCGCGCTCGTCTGGGACTCGCTGCCGAACGCGGCGTTCGCGCCCGACGAGGAGGAGGGCGAGGAGGCCGCCGACGTCGACCCGTTCACCGAGCTCGCGGCCGCCGCCGAGCTCGCCGAGCAGACGGGCGTCATCCTGACGCTCCAGCTCGGCTCGGGCGGCGAGGCGGAGCATGCCGCGGTGGCGGCGGGGACCTGGGAGGGCTGGGTGCGTGAGATCGTCTCCGCCGTCCACGAGCGCGCACCGCAGATTCGCTACTGGCAACCCTGGAACGAGCCGAACAACACGGGCTACGAGGACGCGGCGGCGTACGAGGAGGAGGTCGGGGCGCCGTTCGCGGCCGGAGCGCGCTCGGCGTCCCCGGACGTCGTCGTGGTCGGCGGCAACACGCTCGGGATCGAGCCTGCGTGGTGGGCCGACCTGGTCGCGGCGGGTGGCTGCGACTCGCTCGACGTCGTCGGGATCCACCCCTACACCGGGTTCAACCGGTCGTGGGAGGAGGAGGGGTTCTCCGCGGACGGCGCCGAGCTCGACCGTCTGCGCGAGGCGGTCGCGCCCTGCGGCGACGTCCCCGTGTGGGACACCGAGAGCGGGTGGTGGTCCGACGGCGTCGTGAACTTCTGGGCCGGGGGGTCCGACGTCGTGCGCAAGCTCCTGTGGTACGGGACCGAGGGCATCGGCGAGTGGACGTACTTCTTCTCCGAGGGCGGGTTCGGCGAGGCCGGGAACTCGTGGTCGCTGCTCCAGTTCGGGGAGTACGTGAAGCCCGCCGGCGCGGCGTTCGCGGCGAGCGCGGCGTTCCTCGAGGGGTTCGGGCCGTTCGAGGAGGTCGAGACGGGGACGCCCGGGGTCCACGCGGTGCGCGCACCGGGGACGGGCGCGGCCGAGGGTGCCGAGCTGCTCGCCCTGTGGAGCGAGGACCTGTCCACCACCGTGCGGCTGACGGCGCCGGACGGTGCGGTCACCGTGACCGCGCGCGACCCGTACGGTGCCGAGCGCGGCCTGGAGGTTCCCTCCGGGGGCGTCGAGGTCCCGGTGAACGGCGTGCCCGTCCTGCTCCTCGCGCCCGCGGGCACGGCGCTCGAGGTCGCCCCTGCCGAGCCGTTCGGCGACGACGTGCTCGAGGGCCGGCCGGTGACCGCGACGTCGACCCACGAGGACGCGAGCGGTCCCGACGTCGTGACGTCGGGGACCTTCGCCGTGGGCGAGCCGTGGCGGTCGGGGCGCCTGGCCGACGGCTCGGTCGACGAGGCGCCCGGCGTCGAGGTTGCCACGGACGGCCCGCGCACGATCGACCGGGTCGCCGTCGCGACGGCCGGCATCCGGTGCTGCACGTCGGGGCTGCGCGACTACACCGTCTCGGTCCGGACGCCCGACGGCGCGTGGCAGGTCGTGGCGGAGCAGACCGACCAGCTCCTGGACCGTGTAGCGATCTTCTCGTTCGACCCGGTCGAGGTCACGGCGGTGCGGGTGACGCTTCCCATGACGACCGAGCGCGACGTGCCCGTGCTCGCCGCGAACTACACAGGGGTCGTCGGCGGGCTGCACCCCGACTTCGTCCCCCTCGCGACAGAGAGCGACTGGATCGCGACGATCAGTGCCGTGCAGGCGTGGGAACCGGCCGGGTGAGCGGCGAGCGGTCGGCGTCCCGCCCTCGTCGGGACGCGCGCTCAGGCGCGCGCAGCGACCGCTCGCCAGACCGCCGCGTGCTGCGCCGCGCTGCGCTCCCACGTGAACGTGGCCGCGCGCTCGCGTCCGCGGGCGACGAGCGCCTCGACCTCGGCGTCGGGCGTCGTCACCCACACGAGGGCCGCCGCCAGGCTGTCCCCGTCCGGCTCCGCGAGCACGCCGCCGTCGCCCACGACCTCGGGGAGCGAGCTCGTGCGGGCCGCGACCACGGGGACGCCCGCGGCCATCGCCTCCAGGGCCGGGAGCCCGAAGCCCTCGTAGCGCGACGGCACGACGACCGCGGCCGCCCCCGCGACCAGCCCCGGCATGAGCTCGCCCGGCAGCCGCCCGACGAGCCGCGTGCCGGGCAGCTCGCCGAACAGGGCGGTCCGACGCGGGTGCGTGGGCCCGCTCATGACGAGCGTGAGGTCCGGTCGTGCGGAGCGGACCCGGCGCCACGCCACCGCGAGCTCCTCCAGGTTCTTGCGCCGGGACGCGCCACCCGCGTGCAGGACGTACGGGCCGTGGACCCCGAGAGCCGCGAGGCGCTCGCGGGGGAGCGGCGCGGCCGAGAAGTACACCGGGTCCACGCCGTTGTACGCGACCGTAGGTCGCTCGGCGAGCCCGAGGACGTCCGCGGCCTCGTCCGCGCTGAACTCCGACACGCACACGACCGCCGCCGCACGGCGGACCTCCTCGGCGGCCGCGCGCACGGGCGCGGACTCGTCGTCGTAGCGCCACGACACGACGTCCTGCACGGCGACCACGTCGCGCGTCGGGTGCGGCGGCAGGTCGAGCCCCACGCGGTGCACCACGGCGTCCCGCGGGTAGACGACGCGGCCCACGGCGCTGCGCACGGCACGGCTCGCGGCGGCGAGGCGCCCGAGCGGGAGCCGGTGCGTCCCGGCGAGCGGCGAGCGGAGCGACCGGAAGACGGCGCGCTCGACGGACCACGCGCCCGCCGTCCCGGCGGCACCGTCGCCGAGCGCCCCCGCCGCGCGCGCGGCGACCTCCTCCTGGTACACCTGGGCGCCCATGGGGATCTCGACCGCGACGGTCGCGACGACGAGCTGCGGCATCGGGCGGATCCCCCTCGAGACGTGGCGTCCGGCCGGTGCGGCGCGGTCGGTAGAGTGACTCACTCTAGTGGCGCGGACGTCCTGCCGGACCGGCGCGAGCGGGTGACGAGCGGGTGATCGTGGAGCTGTCGCGGGCCGTCCCGCGGGACGGGGAGGGGCGCATGGCAGGGCGTCGGGTCGCGCTGGTCGCGAGCTCGTTCGACCCGCATACCGGAGGCGTCGAGTCGCACGTGCGCCACGTGGCGCGGGTCCTGGCGTCGCGGGGGACCGCGGTGGAGGTCTGGACCGTCGACCGGGGCGAGCGCCTCGGCACTCGGCGCGTCGACGGTGTCCTCGTACGCTACCTGCCGACGCCGCAGCCCTCGAGCAGGCCTGGGGACGTCGCGCGGTTCGCCCTCGCGGCGCCGCGTGCGGCGCTCGCCTGGGTCCGCGCCTTCCGCTCGTTCCGCCCGGACGTGCTCCACGTGCAGTGCTTCGGACCCAACGGCGCGTACGCCCTCGGCCTCCGCACCCTCACGCGCACACCGCTCGTCGTCAGCTCGCACGGGGAGACGTTCGCGGACGACCACGCCGTGTTCGAGCACTCCCGGCTGCTCCGGGCTGCGCTCGAACGCTCGATCGACGTCGCGGGCGCGGTCACGGGGTGCTCGCGCGTCGTCGCGGACGACCTGGTCCGCTTCGGCGCACCGGACGCGGTCGTCGTCCCGAACGGCGTCGACCTCGTCGGGTACGACCCGGTCCGGCGCGGGCCCGAGGACGGTGCGGACGGAGGGCCGCCCGGGCCCGAGCGCTCCTCGGCGCGCGAGCCGGTGGTGGTCGCGGTGGGGCGGATCGAGCACGTCAAGGGTTTCGACCTGCTCGTGGACGCGTTCGCGTCCTCGGCGCTGCGTCACCGGGCGCGGCTCGTCGTCGTCGGCGACGGCAGCGAGGCGGACGCGCTGCGCCGTCGCGTCGCGTCCGCGGGGCTGGCAGGCCGTGTCGAGCTCCCCGGGCGGCTCGACCCCTCCGCGGTCGCGGACCGCCTCGCGGGCGCGGACGTGGTGGTGGTGCCGAGCCGCGCGGACGCCGCCCCCCTCGTGGTCCTCGAGGCGTGGCGGTCCGGCCGTCCGCTCGTGGCGACCGTGCGCGGCGGCCCCCCGGAGATCGTCACCGACGGCGCCGACGGCGTGCTCGTGGACCCGCAGGACACGCGGGCGCTCGCTGACGCCGTGCTCGGACTGCTCGACGACCCGGTGCGTGCGGAGCAGATCGGTGCCGCCGGACGCCGACGGGTCGAGGACTTCACGTGGGAGCGTGTCGTGGACCGCTACGAGGCGCTCTACGCCGGGCTCGCGGAGCTCACGACGACGGGTCGGTGACGCGCGCCGGGGACGCCCCGTCGGTGGTGCCGGAGGGCGGGACCGGGGACAGGCCCGCGGCGCGCGCGTCGCGCGGGACGTCGAGCACCCACACGGTGGCGACCGTGACCCCCACGGCCACGAGCAGGGACCCGACGACATCGCTCGGGCGATGCGCGTACGTCACGACGGACGCGAGCGCTGCGACGGCGGTCACCCCGAGCGCGGCCCATCCGGCGGCTCCGCGCGACGCCGGCCGGGGCCACAGGAGCCAGGCTGCGGCGCACAGGCCGCCGACCACCGCGACGTGGCCGCTCGGGAAGGTCTGGTGGGCATAGCCGTATCCCCCGAGGTCGGGCCGTACGAGGACCTCGCGCAGCCCGAGCGCGATCCCGACCGTACCGAGCGCCACGAGGACCGCGGCGACGAGGTCCGGCCAGGCGCGGCGCAGGAGCGCGACGACGCCGAGGACCGCCACCGCGACGGCACACGCCACGGGCAGGCCTCGGCGCAGCGCCCCGGCGACGTCGCGGCCCGCGTCGTGGAGGGGCGCGAAGGCTCGGAACGCGCCCGCGTCGGCCTGCTGGCCGGCGACGGTGAGGTGCGAGGCCGCCCACAGCGCGACGAAGGCCACGACGACGAGCGCGAGCGCCACGAGCAGTGCGGGCGGGCGGGACCGGGCCGGCGCGGGCGCCGCGGAGCTGGGCACGTCTCGAGCATGGCGGAGCGGCAGCGCCCGTGTCACGGGTGCCGTGCGGCGTCCCCGGGTGAAAACGGCGCGCTGCGCGCGACCGCCCAGGTGTGGGCGCCGAGGCGTACGCTGAGGACCGTCGTCTCGCGCGACCCAGCCCGGACCTGCTCGCCGCCCGCGGAGAGCCTCGGTCCGGGCCGTTCGTGCTGCGCCGTCGTGTCCGCTGCCGTCCCGGCCCACCCACGCCGCCACGAGCCCCCGCGCCCCGGGGCCCGTCACCGTCGATCACCGTCCTCGGAGGACTCACCCCATGAACCTCACCGGCATCCTGCCCGCGCTGCTCGCCGACCAGGCCGCGGCGGCCGCGGTCGAGCACGTGCGCGCCCGCGGCGAGGCCGACGTCGTCGGCCCGGCCGGCGTCCGCCCGCCGCTCCTCGCGGCGATGGCGGGGGCGCGCGCGACGGGGCCGGTGCCGGACGGTGACGCCCCGGCGTCGGGCGGCGGGGGTGGCCCGGCCTGGGCCGCGGGCTCGCGCCCGCTCGTGGTGGTGACCGCGACGGGGCGCGACGCGGACGAGCTGGCCGCGAGCGTGCGCGCCTACCTGCCGGACGAGCTGGGCGACGTCGTCGCGGTGCTGCCGAGCTGGGAGACGCTGCCGCACGAGCGCCTGAGCCCGCGCGCGGACACGGTCGCCAAGCGCATCGCGGTGTTCCGCCGCCTCGCGCACCCGGACCCGGAGGTCGGCCCGTCCGGTCCCGTCCGGGTGCTCGTCATGCCGGTCCGGGCGCTCCTGCAGCCCGTCGTGGACGGGCTGGGGGACCTCGAGCCGGTCGAGCTGCACGCGGGCACGACGGCGGACCTCACCGACGTCGCGGAGCGGCTCGTCGCGGCGGCGTACACGCGCGTGGACATGGTCGAGCGGCGCGGCGAGTTCGCGGTCCGCGGCGGCATCCTCGACATCTTCCCTCCCACGGAGGACCACCCGCTGCGCGTGGAGTTCTGGGGCGACGAGGTGTCGGAGATCCGCTGGTTCGCGGTCGCCGACCAGCGCAGCCTGGAGATCGCCGAGCACGGGCTGTGGGCTCCGCCGTGCCGCGAGATCCTGCTCACGGACTCGGTGCGGGCGCGGGCCGCCGCGCTGGTGGAGGACCTGCCGGGCGCGACGGAGATGCTGGACCGGCTCGCGGCGGGCGTCGCGGTCGAGGGCATGGAGTCCCTCGCGCCGGTGCTCGTGGACCGCATGGTCCCGGTGCTCGAGCTCGTGCCCGACGACGCGCTCCTCGTCGTCGACGACGCCGAGCGCGTGCGCCGTCGCGCGCACGACCTGGTGGCGACCACGGAGGAGTTCCTCGCCGCGGCCTGGACGGGCGCGGTGGCGGGGGGCAAGGCGCCGGTCGACCTGTCCGCGGCGTCGTTCGAGACGTTCTCCGAGGTGCGCGCGGTCGCGCAGCGCCGCGGCCTGGGCTGGTGGACGCTGTCGTCGTTCGCGCTCGACAACCCCGACCTCGACGTCCCGCCGGACGCCGACGGGGGCGCCGCTGCGGACGCCGCCACGTCGAGCGGCGGCGCGGGCACGACGGCCGCCCACGTCGGCGAGAGCGCCGACGGCGTGCCGACCTTCACGCTCGGTGCGCGCGACGTCGAGTCCTACCGCGGCGACGTGGCGCGCGCGCTCGACGACGTGCGCGGACTGCAGCACGCGGGCTGGCGGCTCGTGCTCACGACGGAGGGCCACGGGCCGGCCAAGCGCATGGTCGAGCAGCTCGGCGCGGCGGACACGCCCGCGCGGCTCGTGCCGCGGCTCGACGACGAGCCCGAGGGCGGCATCGTCCTCGTCACCCCGGCGATGGTCGGCAAGGGCTTCGTCGCGCCGGGGCTGCGGCTCGCCGTCTTCTCCGAGGCCGACCTCACGGGCCGGGCCGGGACGAGCACGCGCGACATGCGCAAGATGCCCAGCCGGCGGCGCAACGTCGTCGACCCGCTCCAGCTCAAGGCGGGCGACTTCGTCGTGCACGAGCAGCACGGCGTGGGCCGCTTCGTCGAGCTCGTGCAGCGCACGCTCGGCACGGGCGGCAACGCCGCGACGCGCGAGTACCTCGTGATCGAGTACGCGTCGAGCAAGCGCGGCCAGCCGGGCGACCGCCTCTTCGTGCCGATGGACCAGCTCGACCAGGTCACGAAGTACACGGGCGGCGAGGCGCCGAGCCTCAACAAGATGGGCGGGTCGGACTGGGCCAAGACGAAGTCCCGCGCGCGCAAGCACGTCAAGGAGATCGCGGGCGAGCTCATCCGCCTGTACTCGGCGCGCATGGCCACGCAGGGCCACGCGTTCGGCCCGGACACGCCGTGGCAGCGCGAGCTGGAGGACGCCTTCGCGTACGTCGAGACGCCCGACCAGCTCGCGACGATCGACGAGGTCAAGGCCGACATGGAGAAGACGGTCCCCATGGACCGGCTCGTGTGCGGCGACGTCGGCTACGGCAAGACGGAGATCGCGATCCGCGCGGCGTTCAAGGCGGTCCAGGACGGCAAGCAGGTCGCGGTGCTCGTGCCCACGACGCTGCTCGTGCAGCAGCACCTCGAGACGTTCTCCGAGCGGTACGCGGGCTTCCCCGTGACGGTCAAGGCGCTGTCGCGCTTCCAGACCCCCAAGGAGTCCGAGGAGGTCGTGGACGGGCTGGCCAAGGGGACGGTGGACGTCGTCATCGGCACCCACCGCCTCATCACGGGCAGCGTGCGGTTCAAGGACCTGGGCCTTGTCATCATCGACGAGGAGCAGCGCTTCGGCGTCGAGCACAAGGAGACGCTCAAGCAGCTGCGGACCAACGTGGACGTGCTCGCCATGTCCGCGACCCCGATCCCGCGCACGCTCGAGATGGCCGTCACGGGCATCCGGGAGATGTCGACGCTCGCGACCCCGCCGGAGGAGCGCCACCCCGTCCTCACGTACGTCGGGGCGTACGAGGAGAAGCAGATCGCCGCGGCGCTGCGCCGCGAGCTGCTGCGCGAGGGCCAGGTGTTCTACGTGCACAACAAGGTCGAGACGATCGAGCGCACCGCGTCGCGGCTGCGCGAGCTCGTCCCCGAGGCCCGCGTGGGCGTCGCGCACGGCAAGATGAACGAGCACCAGCTCGACCAGGTGATCCGGGCGTTCTGGGAGAAGGAGCTCGACGTCCTCGTCTGCACGACGATCATCGAGACGGGCCTCGACATCTCCAACGCGAACACGCTGATCCTCGAGCGCGCGGACATGCTCGGCCTCTCCCAGCTCCACCAGCTCCGCGGCCGCGTGGGCCGTGGTCGCGAGCGTGCGTACGCGTACTTCCTGTACCCGCCCGAGCGGCCGCTCACCGAGACCGCGCACGATCGCCTCGCCACGATCGCGGCCCACACCGACCTCGGCGCGGGCATGCAGGTCGCCATGAAGGACCTCGAGATCCGCGGCGCGGGCAACCTGCTCGGCGGGGAGCAGTCCGGCCACATCGCGGGCGTCGGGTTCGACCTGTACGTGCGCATGGTGGGGGAGGCCGTCGCCAACTACCGCGGCGACGGGCCCGAGGAGCAGCCGGAGGTCTCGATCGAGCTCCCGGTCGACGCGCACCTGCCGGAGTCCTACATCGCGACCGAGCGCCTGCGGCTCGAGGCGTACAAGAAGATCGCCGCCGCGGCGGACGCGCCGGAGCTCGCCGAGGTGCGGGCCGAGCTCGTCGACCGCTACGGGGCGCTCCCGGACGTCGCGTCCGCGCTGTTCGACGTCGCGGACTTCCGCAACCACGCCCGCCGCGCGGGGCTCACGGACGTCACGGCGCAGGGCAAGTTCATCCGGTTCGCGCCGGTCGACCTCCCCGAGTCGGCGCAGCTGCGGCTCAAGCGCCTCTACCCGGGCACGCTGCTCAAGCCCGCGATCCGCGCGATCCTCGTGCCGTACCCGACGACGGCGCGCATCGGCGGCCGCCCGCTGCGCGGTGCGGAGGTCCTCGGGTGGGCGCGCCAGCTCATCGACGCCGTGGTGCTCGGCGAGGTGAGCGCGGCCGCGACGGTGGGGACGTCGTCGGCCCGCTGACGCGCGGTCAGCGCAGGCGCCAGCTCCGCCGGCCGCCGTGCCGGGGGGAGCTGCTGCCGCCGCGCCCGGTGGGGTCGGTGCCGTCCCCGCCGCCGGGGAACGGCGGCGTGCGCGCGCCCCGCTCGGTGAGGGTGGGGGACCACTCGAGGCGCCGGGCGGCGGGCGGGTGCACGACGCGGGCGACCGCCGCGACCGCGGTGTCGATCGTCGTGAACGCCTGCCGGTAGGCCCGCTCGGAGCGGCCGTGCGGGTCCGGGATGTCGAGGGGCGTGCGCGGGGTGATCGTCCGGACGCGCTGGGCGCTCGCGATCTCCGGGAGGCGGGCGATGCGGTCGGCGTCGCTCTCGTCCGGGTCGACGGGCAGTTCGATCGCCGAGAGCAGCGCGGCGAGCTCCAGGAGCGTGTAGGTGCGTCGGACGGCCTGGGGGACGAGGGTGACGACGGCGGCCCGCTGGGCCCGGGACATCGTGAGGACGAGGTCCGCCTGCTCGATCATCGCCGCCGTGAGCTGCCGCCCGGTGTGCGTCGACGCCTCCAGGCCGCGTGCCGTCAGCAGCCGCGCCATCGGCTCGTCGAGCGGTGCTCCCTCGAGCGCGTGCGTCCCGGCGCTCGACACCGTGACGCTCGTGTCGCTGCGGATGCTGAGCAGCCTCTCGGCGGTGGGGGAGCGGCAGACGTTCCCGGTGCACACGGTGAGGACCTGGGACGGCATGACTGAGGTCGGCACTCCCTCCGGTGCGCGGGGACGTCGTCCGGAAAGGCGACCGACCGAAGGTAGCACGCAGCGATCGGGCCCCTGCCGGGCGGGCGGGCGGGTGCGCTCCCACGCGCTCGTCGAGCCCACAATTCACCCGGTGGGCCGCCTTCTTCACCCTCGCAGGGCGTGGTTGCGGGCCTCCTCCCGGTCCTAGCCTGGACGCGGCCCCCTCGCCGTGCGGGGCGCGCGGCCGAGGACGGGAGGACGGGCATGAAGGTCGGGTACGCCCCCGGTGCGTGGGACCTGTTCCACGTCGGGCACCTCAACGTCCTCCGGCACGCCCGCAGCGAGTGCGACTACCTCGTCGCGGGTGTCGTGGACGACGACATGCTCGAGCTCGCCAAGGGCCGGCGCCCGGTCGTCCCCGTCACGGAGCGCGCGGAGATCGTCCGCCACGTCCGGTTCGTCGACGAGGTGTTCGTCGAGACCCAGCCCGACAAGCTCGAGACCTGGCGCCAGCGCCCGTTCGACGTGTTCTTCAAGGGCGACGACTGGCGCGGCACCCCGAAGGGCGCCGAGCTGGAGCGTCGCTTCGCCGAGGTGGGCGTCGAGGTCGTCTACTTCCCCTACACGGTGCACACGTCGAGCACGGCGCTGCGGCGCGCGCTGACGCTGCTGGAGCCGACGGCCGGGCTCACGGTCGAGGGCTGAGCCCTCCCGCGGTCAGCTCTTGCGGCCGTCGAGGAAGTAGGCGATGGGCCCGACCCAGTTGACGAGGAGCGCGAGGCCCCACGCGAGCTTGGTCCCGTTCACCTGCTCCGCCGGCCGACGCACGAGGTCCCGGTACGCCGCGGCGGTGAGCGTGACCTGGGCGGCTCCCACGACCCCGACGGCGATCCGCTGACCCGTCGTCAGGTCCTTCCACCGGCGCTTGGTTCCCATGGCGTCTCCTCTCGGTTCGTCCTCCGACGCTATGCCGTCCGGGCCGCCGCCGCACCGGCACGACCCGTCCGCACGACCCGTCGACACGGGTCGTGACAGCCCGCGCCGGTCTCTGTAAGGTTGCAGCAACATCCGGAAACATCCTGCAAAGCCGCAGGTGCCGGTCGCGCCCGCCACCCCGGGGCGCTTGTCATCACCGCGTGGCCCGTCCGTGCTCGACGCCGAGCGAGGGGCGGCCGCATCCTCGAAGGAGCTGCAATGACGCGCACCACCGACCTCGCTGGACCCCCGGCGCCCATCCCCGTCCCCGCAGGACGCCTCGCCCGCCCGCGCGGCGGCCGCCTGCGCCGCGTCCTCGCGGCGGGCGCCTCGGCGGCTCTCGCGCTGACCGCGGCGCTGGCCGCGGTCCCGCTCGCCGCACCCGCCGCGGCCGCGCCGCCCGTGCCGACGCCCGTCGTCGACTCCCCGAACGGCCGGGGCGACGTGATCCTCAACCTCTTCCAGTGGACGTGGGACTCCGTGGCCGCCGAGTGCACCAGCACCATCGGCCCGGCCGGGTTCGGCTACGTCCAGGTCTCGCCGCCGCAGGAGCACATCCAGGGCACGGCCTGGTGGACCTCCTACCAGCCCGTCAGCTACAAGCTCGAGTCCAAGCTCGGCACCCGGGCTGAGTTCCAGCGCATGGTGAGCACGTGCAAGGCGGCGGGCGTGGGCGTGATCGTCGACGCGGTCGTCAACCACACGGCAGGTGCCGACACCGGGTCCGGCACCGGGACCGGCGGGACGGGCTACTCCGTGGACAGCTTCCCCGGCGTCCCGTACGGGCCGAACGACTTCAACGACTGCCGGTCGAACATCAGCAACTACGGCGACCGGTACAACGTCCAGAACTGCCGCCTCGTCTCGCTCCAGGACCTGCGGACGGGCTCCGACTACGTGCGCGGCAAGATCGCGGGCTACCTCAACGACCTCCTGTCGCTCGGCGTCTCGGGCTTCCGCATCGACGCCGCGAAGCACATCCCGGCCGCTGACCTCGCGGCGATCAAGGCGCGGCTCACGAACCCGGACGTCTTCTGGGTGCACGAGGTCATCGGCGCGAGCGGCGAGCCGATCCAGCCCTCGGAGTACCTCGGTTCCGGCGACTCGCACGAGTTCTTCTACGCGCGCGAGCTCAAGTCCCGGTTCGACGGCCAGATCAAGGACCTGCGCACCATCGGCGACAACAAGCTCCCCTCCGACCGCGCGGGCGTCTTCGTCGACAACCACGACACCGAGCGCAACGGCGAGACGATGAACTACAAGTGGGGCGCCAAGTACCGGCTCGCCAACGCGTTCATGCTCTCGTGGCCCTACGGCGCACCGAGCGTCTACTCGGGCTACGCGTGGAGCGACAAGGACGCGGGTGCGCCCGGCGCCTCGGCCACCTCCGTGCCCGACGCGAGCTGTGCCGACAGCGCGTGGGTCTGCACGCAGCGCTGGACCGAGATCGCGGGCATGGTCGGCTTCCACAACGCGGTCGCCGGGACCCCGGTGACGGGCTGGTGGGACGACGGGAACAACCACATCGCCTACGGGCGGGGCGCCAAGGGCTACGTGACGATCAACAACTCCGCGAACGCCGTGACGCGCACCTACCAGACCTCGCTCCCCGCCGGGACGTACTGCGACGTCGTGGCGTCGAAGGACTGCTCGAAGACCGTCTCCGTCTCCGGCTCGGGCACCTTCACGGCGACGGTGCCCGCGTACGGGGCGCTCGCGCTCCACGTCGGGGCGCGCGGCGACGGCGGCACCGGGGGCCCCGGGCCCGTCGACCCGGCCGGCACGACGACCGTCTACTACGCGACCGACAAGGGCTGGAACGCGTACAACGTCCACTACAAGGTCGGCACGGGCGCCTGGACCGCCGTCCCCGGGGTCCCGATGACGGCGGCCTGCACGGGCTGGGTCTCGCGGCAGATCAGCCTGCCCAGCGGGGCGACGGGCGCGGCCGCGACCGTCACCGCCGCCTTCACGAACGGCTCGGGCGCCTGGGACAGCAACGGCGGCAAGGACTACTCCCTGTCCGGCGCCGCGGTCGCCGTCTCCGGCGGGACGGTCACGGCGGGCGACCCGTGCGACGGCGGCGGGTCGCCGGGCGGGCCGGTCGAAGGGCAGGGTGACGCGTCGTTCTCCGTCACCGCGACCACCACGTGGGGCCAGACGGTCCACGTCGTCGGCAGCATCCCGGCGCTCGGCTCCTGGGCGCCCGCGAACGGCGTCCCGCTGTCGTCGTCGGCCTACCCGGTGTGGACCGCGCGCGTCGACCTCCCGGCCGGCACGACCTTCCAGTACAAGTACGTCAAGCGCGACGGCGGCGGGAACGTCGTCTGGGAGAGCGGCGGCAACCGCACGGCGACGGTCGGCGCCGACGGCTCCGTGACGCTGTCGGACACCTGGCGGTCGTAGCGCTTCCGCCATCCCCACCACGCGGTCGTGGCCCGGCCCGGGCCACGACCGCGTGCTCGACCGGCAGCGACGGCACGCTCGACCGACGGCGACCGCGTGCCCGGCGAACCTACGATGAGGCGGTGACCGCCCCCGAGCCCTCGGCAGCCCCGGACCCGCACGAGCCGACGCACGACCGCGCGCCCGGCACCGCGACCGACCCGCTGCGCGACGTCGTCGCCGTCATGGACCGCCTCTACTCCCCGGGCGGGTGCCCGTGGGACCGCGAGCAGACGCACGTCTCGCTCGTGCGGTACCTCCTCGAGGAAGCGCACGAGCTCGCCGACGCCATCGAGACCGACGACCGCGCCGGGATGCGCGAGGAGCTCGGCGACCTGCTCCTGCAGGTGCTGTTCCACGCGCGCATCGCGAGCGAGGAGCCGGACCCGTTCACCGTCGACGACGTCGCCGCCGACCTCGCGGCGAAGCTCGTGCGGCGCCACCCGCACGTGTTCGCGGACGCCGACGCGACCGACCTGCACGGGCAGTGGGACGCGATCAAGAAGGCCGAGAAGCAGCGCTCGTCGGTGCTCGAGGGCATCTCGCACACGCAGGGGGCGCTCGCCCGCGCGCAGAAGGTCCTGTCCCGGGCCGGGCGCTGCGGCCTCGGCGACGTCGTCGGCGCGGCGCTCGCGGCGCCGTCGGGCACCGGGCCGGGTGCGGCCGGCGAGGACGGCGCCGGCCCGACGCCGGACGAGCGGCTCGGGCGCGAGCTGCTCGCGCTCGTGGCCCGCGCGGAGGCCGACGGGCTCGACGCGGAGGCCGCGCTGCGGGGCGAGCTGCGGCGCGTCGAGGCGCGGATCGTCGCGGCCGAGACGTCGGCAGGGGCGCCCGCGGAGCCCGGCCCGGCGGTGCAGGGCTGAGGCGGGACGTTCGTCCCGATCGTCGACGCGCAGGTCCCCGACCCGGGGCCCACGGACCGGACGCAGCGGCGCAGGTCACAACCGGGCACTAGGCTGTGGTCGTAAACCCACCATCGTCGCGGGCGCGCACGCGGCGTCCCGGGTTTCCCTGCCCGGGTCCGCCACCACCGTTCGAAGCGCCCGCAGCCCTGCCCCGAAGGAGCACCTGTGGCCAGCATCGAAGCCGTTGGAGCGCGCGAGATCCTCGACTCCCGCGGAAACCCGACCGTCGAGGTCGAGGTCGTCCTGGACGACGGGACGTTCGCCCGCGCCGGAGTGCCCTCGGGCGCGTCGACCGGTGCGTTCGAGGCCGTCGAGCGTCGTGACGGCGACAAGTCCCGCTACCTGGGCAAGGGTGTCGAGGGCGCGGTGAACTCCGTGATCGACGACATCGCCCCGGAGCTCATCGGCTTCGAGGCCGAGGACCAGCGCCTCATCGACGCCGCCCTCATCGACCTCGACGGCACCCCGAACAAGGGCAAGCTCGGCGCGAACGCCATCCTCGGCGTCTCGCTCGCCGTCGCGAAGGCCGCCGCGAAGAGCGCGGGCCTCGACCTGTACCGCTACGTCGGCGGCCCGAACGCGCACGTCCTTCCCGTGCCGATGATGAACATCCTCAACGGCGGGTCGCACGCGGACTCGAACGTGGACATCCAGGAGTTCATGGTCGCCCCGATCGGCGCGTCCTCGTTCCGCGAGGCGCTGCGCACCGGCGCCGAGGTCTACCACGCGCTGAAGTCCGTGCTCAAGGAGAAGGGCCTGGCCACCGGCCTCGGCGACGAGGGCGGCTTCGCGCCGAACCTCGCGAGCAACCGCGAGGCGCTCGACCTCATCCTCGTCGCGATCGAGAAGGCCGGCTTCGCGCCGGGCACCGACGTGACGCTCGCGCTCGACGTCGCGTCGACCGAGTTCTTCAAGGACGGCGCGTACCAGTTCGAGGGCGGCGCGAAGACGCCGGCCGAGATGATCGCCTACTACGAGCAGCTCGTGCGCGACTACCCGCTGGTCTCCATCGAGGACCCGCTGTCCGAGGACGAGTGGGACAGCTGGTCGCAGCTCGTCGCCGAGGTCGGCGACCAGGTGCAGATCGTCGGCGACGACCTGTTCGTCACCAACCCGGAGCGTCTCGCGAAGGGCATCGAGCTCAAGGCGGCGAACTCGCTCCTCGTGAAGCTCAACCAGATCGGCACGCTCACCGAGACGCTCGACGCCGTCGAGCTCGCGCAGCGCAACGGCTTCACCGCGATGGTGTCGCACCGCTCGGGCGAGACCGAGGACACGACGATCGCGGACCTGTCCGTCGCGACGAACGCCGGCCAGATCAAGACGGGCGCCCCCGCCCGCGGCGAGCGCATCAACAAGTACAACCAGCTCCTGCGCATCGAGGAGGCGCTGGACGACGCCGCCCGCTACGCCGGCCGTGGCGCGTTCCCGCGCTGGACGGTGCAGGGCTGACCTGCGGCTGACCGTCGGTCGCGCACGACCCCGCCGGGGTGACCCGGCACCCGGAGCCCGGAGGGCCGCTCGTCGGCTCGCCGGGCTCCGGCGCGTCCGGGCGGGTGAAGAAGTCGTGTCGATCGCCTCACGTTCGCGGGCGCACCGCGCGTGCTCCCGGCGCGCCGCCTCTCACGGCAGCACAATCGGGGCATGCCGTCCTCGCGTCGTCCCCCGCGCCCCGGTGCCCCCGCGCGGCCGGGCTCCGGGCCCGCGCGCGGCACGTCCGGGACGAAGCCCACGAAGCGCTCCGCGTCGTCGGGGTCCGCGAGCCCGCGCCCGGCGTCCACGGGCGCCCCGCGGACGGCGTCGGGCTCCTCGGCGAAGTCCCCGGGCGGCGGCTCGACCGCCCGGACCCCGTCGTCGTCCGGAGCGCGCCGCCCCGCCGCCCGACCGAGCAGCGCGACGTCGACGCGACGTGCCGCCGGCCCGGCGCCCGAGGACCGGCGTCGGAGCCGCTACGGCTTCCTCCTGCCCGAGGTGGTGACCGTCCGGACCCTGGTCCTGTCCGTCGTCGTGCTCCTCGCCGCGGTGCTCCTGCTGCCGACGCTGCGCGCGTACGTCAACCAGACGGGGGAGCTGCGCGAGCTGCGCGCCGGCCTCGAGCAGGCGCAGGCCGAGCACACCGAGCTCGAGGCCGAGCTCGCCCGGTGGGACGACCAGGCCTACGTCGAGCGCGAGGCGCGGGACCGGCTCAACTTCGTCATGCCGGGGGAGCGGCCGTGGCGCGTGCTCGACCCGGAGACGGTGGTCGACGACACCGACCCGCAGACCGGGCGGACGATCACGGACGGACCCGTCCGGGGGTACGAGGAGGGCACGCCCTGGTACGAGGCCATCTGGGAGTCGGTGCAGGTCGCGGGCGGTCCGCGCGCGTCCGCGGGCGACGACGCGGGAACGCCCGACGGGACCGCGCCCGCGGGCGAGGAACCGGCCGGCGACGAGGACGCTCCGCCGAGCGGGGAGAATGGGTGAGGCGTCGTCCCGACGCCGCCGACCGACCCGAAGGAAGTCCCGTGCCCGACGCCCGCCTGGCCATCCCCGCCGACGACCCGGACGCCGTCGTCACCGAGCGCGACCTCGAGACGCTCGCGGAACAGCTCGGGCGCACGCCGCGCGGTGTCGTCGGCATCGCCGCGCGGTGCGCGTGCGGGCGACCGCTCGTCGTCCGCACGGCGCCGCGGCTCGAGAACGGCACGCCGTTCCCCACGACCTTCTACCTCACGAGCCCGGGCGCGGTCGCGGCCGCGTCGACGCTCGAGGCGAACGGCGTCATGAAGGAGATGTCGGAGCGGCTCACCGAGGACGAGGAGCTCGCCGCCGCCTACCGGCACGCGCACGAGCACTACCTCGCGCAGCGCGAGGCGCTCGGCCACGTCGAGGAGATCGACGGCATCTCGGCGGGCGGGATGCCCACGCGCGTGAAGTGCCTGCACGTCCTCGTGGGCCACGCGCTCGCGGCCGGGCCGGGCGTCAACCCGCTGGGCGACGAGGCGCTCGAGCGCGTGCGCGACGTGTGGCGCCCCGACCGCTGCACCTGCTGACCGCGTGGCACGCTTGGACGCATGACCTCTGGCTCCACCTCTCCGCTCACCCGGGACCCGGGCGCGACCGCCGCGCCGGCCACCTCGCCCGCCCCCGTCCCGCCCGGCGCCTCGCGCGTGGCGGCGATCGACTGCGGCACCAACTCGATCCGCCTCCTCGTCGCGGACGTCGACCCGCAGGCCGGGACGCTCGTCGACCTGGACCGCCGCATGGAGGTCGTCCGGCTCGGCCAGGGCGTCGACCGCACGGGCCGCCTCGCCCCCGAGGCGCTCGCGCGCACGCTCGACGCCGCGCGCCGCTACGCGCAGGTGATCGCCGACCTGGGCGCGACGCGGACGCGCTTCGTCGCGACGTCGGCCACGCGGGACGCCGAGAACCGCGACGAGTTCGTCGCGGGCGTCCTCGACGCGCTCGGCGTCGAGCCCGAGGTCGTCTCGGGCGAGGAGGAGGCGGCGCTGTCGTTCCGCGGGGCGACGTCGACCGTCGCGGCCGTGCGCCCCGGCCCCTACGTCGTGGTGGACCTCGGCGGCGGCTCGACGGAGCTCGTGCTCGGCACGACGACGCCCGACGCCGCGTACTCGATGGACGTGGGGTGCGTGCGCATGACGGAGCGGCACCTGCGCTCCGACCCGCCGACCCCCGCGGAGGAGGCGGCGGCCCGTGCGGACGTGCGGGCCGCGCTCGACGACGCGGCCCGCGTGGTGCCGCTCGGGCAGGCGGCGACGCTCGTCGGGCTCGCCGGGTCCGTCACGACGGTCACGGCCCACGCGCTCGGCCTCGCCCGGTACGACCGCGACCGGATCAACGGGTCCGTGCTGCCGGTCGACACCGTGCTCGCGGCCTGCGACGACCTGCTGCACCGCACGCGCGCCGAGCGCACCGCCCTGGGGTTCATGCACCCCGGGCGGGTCGACGTCATCGGCGCGGGCGCGCTCGTGTGGTCGGAGGTCGTGCGCCGCGTGCGCGACGACGTCGCCGCCGCGGGCGGGTCGCTCACCGAGGTCGTGACGAGTGAGCACGACATCCTCGACGGCATCGCCTGGTCGCTCGCCTGACCCGGGGCCGCCCCGACGGCCCTTCCTGCCCGACCGCCGAGCCCGGCGTCGCGGCACCGGACACGCCGGTGCCCGCGGCCCGGGCTCCGGCGTGTCCGCGCGAGGGGCGTGTCGTGTGCACGGTACTGCGCATCGCGCGGTAGTGTGCATCCCGTGATCCCGGTGGCCGAGCACCGGGACGGACCGGGGCCACGCCCGACGGAGGGACGGATGGACACCACGCAGCTGCTCAAGGGGGTGCTCGACGCGGCGGTGCTCGCCGCGGTCGAGGCCGAGGACGGGTACGGGTACGACGTCGTGCGGCGCCTGCGCGCGGCGGGGCTCGAGGACGTGGGGGACGCGTCCGTGTACGGGACGCTGCGGCGCCTGTACGCGGGCGGGGCGCTGACCACCTACGTCGTGCCGTCCGACGCCGGGCCGCACCGCAAGTACTACGGGATCAACCCGCAGGGCCGGGCCATGCTCGACCTGCACCGCAAGGAGTGGCAGACGTTCGCGGGCACCGTGTCCGCGCTGCTGCGGACCGGAGAGGTGGCCGCCTGATGAGCACGACGACCCCCGCGCAGCCGCCCGCCGGCGCGCCCGTCGGACGGGCCTTCTACGGGCACGTCCACGCCTACGCCCAGCAGGTGCGCGCGCACCTCGCCGACCTGCGCCCCGACCAGGTCGAGGAGCTCGCCGACGGGCTCGAGGCCGACCTCGCCGAGGCGGTCGTCGACGCGCCCGGCGCGCTCCCGCGCCGAGCCCCCGCTCCGGCGTCGTCCGACGGCGCTCCGGCCGGCACGGACGGCACGGATGGCGCGGGGGCGCTCGACGACACCGGCCTCGACCTCGTCGCGTTCTTCGGTCCGCCCGCCGAGTACGCCGCCGAGCTGCGCACCGCGGCCGGCCTGCCTCCCGTCGCCCCGGGCGCCGCGCGGGGCCCGCGCCCCGGGCTGCGCCGTCGGCTGGCCGGGCTCGGCGAGATGCTCGCGGCGGACTGGCGCGCGGGGTGGCAGCCCGTCACCTCGTCGCCGCAGTGGGCCTCGACGGCCGAGTTCCTGCGCGCCCTCACGCCCGCGTGGTGGGTCCTGCGCGGCTGGGTCGTGGCGACGCTCCTGCTCGCGCTGGTCGCGGGATACCAGGTGGCCGTGCTCCCGCCGGACCTGTCCGCGCGCGTCGTCGTGCTGATCGCGGTCGTCGTGAGCGTGCAGTGGGGCCGGGGCCGGTGGCTGCCCACCCGCGGGCTGCGGAAGGTCGGCCGTCCGCTGTCGGTCGCCGCGGCCGTCGCGGCCGTGCCCGCCGTCCTCGTCGCCGCCTCGGCGAGCGCGTCGAGCCCGTACGCGTGGGACCGCGGCTACGAGCAGGGCCGCAGCGACGCGAGCAGCGGCCTCGTGAGCAGCGTGTCGTTCGGGAGCGGGGACTCCCCGGGCACGGCGGGCGTGTGGGTCGACGGCGCGCAGGTGTCCAACCTCTTCGTCTACGACGCGGCGGGCGAGCCGCTCCGCGACGTCCAGGTCTTCGACGACCGCGGCCGCCAGGTCCGCACGATCACCGAGGAGGGTGCCTCCGGGGCGTGGGCGGTGCCCGACGTCGAGGGCACGTGGTACTTCCAGCCCGCCCTGGCGACGGACGGGCGCGAGCGATGGAACGTCTACCCGCTGCGCGCGGTCGCCGAGGAGGACGTCGAGTACCCCGAGGGCGACGGCCGCCCCGTCCCGGCGACGGGGACGCGCACGCGCGACATGCCGTGGCCGTTCCTCCAGGCACCGACCGCGGTGCCGTCGAGCGTGGGGACGGGGGAGACGTCGTCGGGCACGGGCGGGGCGAGCGACGCGCCGGCCGAGGGTGACCCGGCGCCGTCGCAGGAGGCCCCCGCGACCCCGCCCGCGGGCGGGGTGCCGCCCGCACCGACCGGCCCGACGCCCGTCGTCGGCGCGATCGGCTGACCGGCAGGCCCGGGGTGGTGCGCCGACGGCGGACGGCGGCGCACCACCCCGGTCCCGGGCCCTGCGGAATGTCGCCTCTGCCCGCGTGTGCCCGCCTCTGCCCCCGTCCGTCCGCGCGGCGTGGGGCGCGTCACGCCCGTCAGGCGGACGCTCCGGCTCGCCTGTGCCGCAACCGGTAATACTCTGGAACCATGCCTCAGAATGACCTGACCTCGGTCAGCCGTGCCCAGACCGCTTCGCCGCGGCCCCGCAAGGTGCCCCGCGTCGTCGTCCTCGGCGGCGGCTCCGTGGGTCTGTACGCCGCCCGCCGGCTGCGCAAGAAGCTCGGTCGCCGCGAGGCGGCGATCGTCGTCGTCGACCCGCGCCCGTACATGACGTACGCGCCGTTCCTCCCCGAGGCGGCCGCGGGCTCGATCGACGGCCGCGACGTCGTCGCGCCGCACCGCCGTGCGCTCAAGGGCGTCGACGTGCTCCAGGGCAAGGTCGTCGCGATCGACCACACGGACCGCCGCGTGACGATCCACCCGGAGGAGGGCGACGACTACTCGGTCACGTACGACCACCTGATCGTCGGCCTCGGCTCGGTGTCGCGCACGCTGCCCATCCCGGGCCTGGCGGAGAACGCGATCGGCTTCAAGAACGTGGAGGAGGCCATCGCGGTCCGCAACCACGTGCTCAACCGCATGGACGTCGCGTCGTCCACGTGGGACGAGAAGCTGCGTCGCCGCATGCTGACGTTCACGTTCGTCGGCGGCGGGTTCGCGGGCATCGAGGCGCTGGCCGAGATCGAGGACATGGCCCGCTACGCGACGCGCAACTACGCGACGATCGAGGAGAAGGACCTCCGCTTCGTCATGATCGAGGGCGCGGGCCGCATCCTGCCCGAGCTCAGCGAGCCCATGGCGCAGTACGCGCTCGACGAGCTGAAGAAGCGCGGCATCGAGTTCCACCTCAGCACGTTCCTGTCGTCGTGCGTGGACGGCCACGTCGTCACGTCGACCGGGGTCGAGTTCGACTCCGACACGATCGTGTGGACCGCGGGCGTCAAGGCGAACCCGGTCCTCAAGGAGTCGTCCGACCTCCCGGTCGACAAGCTGGGCCGCATCACGGTGCTGCCGACGCTCCAGGTCGCGGACGCCGACGGCAACGTCGTGCCGAACGCGTGGGCCGCGGGCGACTGCGCCGCCGTCCCGGACGTGCTGAACCCGGGCAAGTTCTGCCCGCCGAACGCGCAGCACGCCATCCGCGAGGCCACGCGCCTCGCCGACAACCTCGCGCTCGAGCTGCACAGCGAGCCGCCGGTCGAGTACCGCCACAAGAGCGTCGGTACGGTCGCGTCGCTCGGCCTGTACAAGGGCGTCGCGGAGCTGTTCGGCGTGTTCAAGCTCCGCGGGACGCTCGCGTGGCTCATGCACCGCAGCTACCACGTCATGGCGATGCCGACGGGGAACCGCAAGATCCGCATCTTCATCGGCTGGATCGGCCAGTTCCTCATGGGCCGCGAGCTCGTGTCGCTCGGCTCGCTGCACGACCCGCGCGCGGAGTTCCGCGCCGCGTCCGTCCCGCCCAAGAAGGACGGCGACCCGGTCAAGCAGACCGCGCAGGGCTCGGCGGCCGCGGCGGAGTCCGGTGCGGGCACCGTCGACGCCGACGACCGGACGCCGGCGGCGAAGGCCTCCTGAGGTCGCGGCCGGGCCCCGGCCCGGCCGTCGTGCCCGACGCAGAGGGGCGAGCCGCGCGTGCGGCTCGCCCCTCGTCGCGTCCGGGTCCCGAGCGGGCGCCCGTCGTGCCGACGGGCCCGGGGAGCCCCGCGCGCGCGGTAGATTCGGCCCGCGCCCCCATGGCCCAACTGGCAGAGGCGGCCGGCTTAAACCCGGCGTGTTCCGGGTTCGAGTCCCGGTGGGGGCACCATGCCGACGGGCGGTCGGCTCCGAGGCGCCAGGGCTCCCCGGGCTAGGACAGCCCCGTCGGGCCCTCCGGCTCGGCCGGGGGAGCGGCCTCCTGGCCGAGGATCACGACGGTGCCGTCCGGGTCCTGCACGCGCGCGACGCGCTCGCCCCACGGCTGGTCCGCGGGCGGCTTCAGGACGGGCACGCCCGTGGCCGCGAGGTGCTCGACGGCGCGGTCGCAGTCGTCGACGTACACCCACAGCACGACGCGGGTGTCCGCCGGAGGCGGGTCGCCCTGCCCGAGCCCGAGCGGTGACCCGCCCACGCGCACGCTCACGTAGACGGGCGGGCCGTCGTCGGGGAACGCGTACTCGACGGTCCCGCGCAGCAGGTCGCGGTAGAAGCCGAGGGACCGGTCGAGGTCGGCCACGGTGAGGACGGGGAAGAGGCTGCGGAACACGGTCGCTCCTCGGTGCGCTCGGCGGGTCCTCCCATCGTGCGCCTCGTGCCCCGGGCGCGCGCTCCGTGCCCGGGGCGCCGCGCCTCAGCGCGCCAGCAGCTCCTCGGTCGTGGTGCCGGGGACGGACAGCGTCACGCGCGTGCCCCACGGGTCGTGCACGACGACGGAGCGGCCGTCGTCCGCGTGCTCCAGCCCGCGGGCGCGGAGGCGCGCGACGAGCGCGTCGAGGTCCTCGCGGCCCGGCACCGTGACGGCGACGTCGCCGAGCCCGAGGCTCGCGGCGCGGGGCCCGGCGCCCGCGCTGTTCCACACGTTCATCGCGACGTGGTGGTGGTACCCGCCCGCGGACGCGAAGAGCGCCCCGCTGTACCCGGTGAGCGTCGCCTCGAAGCCGACGGTGTCGACGTAGAAGGCGTGGGCGGTCGCGACGTCGCCCACCTGCAGGTGCACGTGACCGACGCGGCCCGCGAGCGAGGGGCCGGCGTCGAACGTCTCCTGGTCGAGGTGCGTGCGCAGGTAGGCGTTCGGGTCGAGGAACGTCGTCGTCATGAGGATCTGGCCGTGCTCGCGCACCCACGTCTCGCGGGGGCGGTCGGTGTAGAGCTCGACGCCGTTGCCCTCGGGGTCGGTGAAGTAGAACGCCTCGCTGACGAGGTGGTCGCTCGACCCGACGAAGGTGCCGCGGCGGTCCTGCGCGGCGCGGTAGACGGTCGCGGCGAGGCTCGGGCCGTCGTCGAACAGGAAGGCCGTGTGGAACAGGCCGGCCTGGCGCGGGTCGACGGGCGGGAGCCCGGGCGTGTGCACGAGGCGCAGCATGGGCGTGCGGCCGCGGCCCAGCACGCGGTGCACCTCGGCGCCGCGAGACCGCTCCTCGAGCGGGGCGAGGGCGAACGCGCCCGTGTAGTACGAGGTCATGAGCTCGAGGTCGCCCACGCGCAGCGTGACGGCGTCCATGCTCGTGGACGGGGACAGGAGGCGGTCGGTCGGCGCGCCCGGCGTGCTCGTGGTCATGTCTGCTCCAACTTGTTGTCGCTACAACTATATTCCCACACCGTGGCGAGGGCTCCCGCACCGGCGCCGTCCTTGCTAGGGTCGGCGCGAACCACGCGGGGCGTCCCGCCCGGGCCACGGCCCGGGCCGAGGGACTGAGACGAGCGGTACGGCCGCCCGGACCCGTCGAACCTGATCTCGCTAGCACGAGCGGAGGAACGTGGGCATGACGACGCCTGCTGCCATCACCCTGAACCCTGTCCTCGCGGACGACCCGACCGCGCTCGTCCGGCAGGAGGAGACCGGCTTCACCGCCGACCTCGCCCGCCGGTACGCGGACCTCTTCGAGACGTTCTACGACCACCCCTTCCTGGCAGGGCTGCGCGACGGCTCCGTCGAGCCCGCCGCGGTCCGCCACTACGTGGGCCAGGACCACCAGTACCTCACGGCCTACCTGCGCTGCTACGGCCTCGGCATGGCCCTCGCGCCCGACCGGTCGTGGGCGGCCTACTTCCACGACAAGGCCGGCTTCCTCCTCGACGACGAGTCGCACGCGCACCACGCGATGTGCGACTTCCTCGGCGTGACGTACGAGGAGGCGCAGACGCACCGCCTCGCGCCGAGCGCGCAGGCCTACGTCGACCACATGACGGCGGCCGGCCGCGACTCGCTCGGCGTGCTGCTCGCCGCGCTGCTGCCGTGCCCGTGGACCTACATCTGGTCCGCGCGGCGCTTCTGGCTCGGCGAGCGCGAGACGACGCCCGGCGCCCTCGGCGACGACCACCCGCTCGCGGGCTGGTGGCAGTTCTACGCGGCCGAGCGCACCGAGGACGTCCTCACGGACCTGCGCGCACGCCTCGACGCGCTCGCCGCGGACGCGGGCGAGGCGGAGCGCGCGCGCATGGAGCGCGCGTTCGAGCTGAGCTGCCGCCACGAGATCCGCTTCTGGCAGATGGCCTGGTCGCTCGAGCGCTGGTGACCCGTCCGGCCGGGCGCGCGGCCGGCGTCGCGTCGTGCGCCCGGCCTTACGCCAGCAGCAGATACCCACCCGGGCGCCTCGGCACCCGGGTGGGCCGCGGGTAGCGTGAACGCATGGACGCGACGAGCGCGGTGCCGGGCACGCTGCCGGACGTGGTGCCGGACGGGGTGACGCCGAGCCCTCGCTCCCGGGCGGGCGGACGGGCGGAGCCCCTCCTGCGCCACGTCATCGGGGGGATCCTGCGGCGGGCGCGGCTCGCGCAGGGGCGCACGCTCGTCGACGTCGCGGCCGCCGCGCGCGTCTCCACCGCCTACCTGTCCGAGGTGGAGCGCGGGCGCAAGGAGGCGTCGTCCGAGGTCCTCGCCGCCGTGTGCGGCGCCCTCGGCCTGCGGCTCGTCGACCTCGTCGCCCGCACGGGCGAGGAGCTCCGGCCGCTCGCGCCCGTCCGCGTGCTGTCCTCCGCGCGAGAGCGCGGTGCCCTCTCCGCGCCACGGCAGGTCGCCCCGGTGGGCGAGCCCGTGCGGGACCTCCCCGTCGCCGAGACGCTCCGACGTCCGACGGCGCGCGCCGGCGACGTCCTGCTCCTCGCGGCCTGAGCGGCGGTCCCGTCGCACCGCGTGTCGTGCGGGGGCCGGGCGCCGTGCGCGCCGCTACCGTCGGTCCATGACGGAGCCGCAGACCGCGCACGGCACGGCAGCCCAGGACGTCCCGGCCCTCCAGGACCTCGTCGACGACGCCGCGTTCCTCTCCCACGAGCACCAGCTCCACCTGACGGACCTCCACGGCGACGACGCCTGGGCCGCGGACCTGACCACCGGGGTCTTCACCTTCACCGCGCCCGACGGCGGGACCGCGACGTGCCACCTCCAGTTCCTCGGCACGGCCGCGCCCGGGCCGGGCACGTGGATGTGGGCGTGGCAGAACGTCAACGGCTTCCCCGACGCCGTGCTCACCGCCGCCGAGAGCACGCGCCGGACCGGGCTGCGCGAGGCCGCCGAGCCGGAGCTCCCGCTCGCCGACGACCTCGCCCACCGGCTCGCGCTCGCGGCCAAGGCCGTGACCGGCTCGTTCGCCCACTACAGCGCCCCCGTCGGCGGCGGCACGCGGGCGTGGTTCCTCCTGGACGACGCCGACCTCGCCCTGCCCGCCCCGAGCGTGCCGCGCGTCGTGCGCACGCTGAGCGAGGGGCTGCTGTCCGTCACGGTCGTCGACCACCGGCGCGCCGTCACGTCCTACGCGAGCGCGCGCGGCCTGCCGGCCGTCGAGGACGGGACCGGCGCCGTCGTGCTGGACGTGCCCGACGGCACCGTGACCGTGCGGTTCGACGAGCGCGGACGGATCGCGGGCATCTCCGCGTCGTCCGGGCGGATCGCCGCGCCCGAGGCCGCCGCGCCCCTGGCCGTCGAGCCCGAGGCCGCAGCGGTGGAGCCCGAGGCCGCGGCGTCGGAACCGGCCGTGCCCGAGCCGTCGCCCGCGGAGACGACCACCGAGCCGCGCCGCCGGTCGTGGTTCCGACGACGCGGCTGACGACGCCCGGGTCACCCCCGCGGTCGGGCGTCACGCCGCCGCGGCGAGCTTGCGCGAGGTGACGACGGCGTCCGCGACGCCGTACTCCACGGCCTGGCGCGCGGTGAGCACCAGGTCGCGGTCGGTGTCTGCGCGCAGGCGCTCGACGGTCTGGCCCGTGTGCCGCGCCAGCACCTCCTCCGTCTCGGACCGGATCCGGAGGATCTCCTCGGCCTGGATCGACAGGTCCGAGATCGTGCCCTCCCCGCCGCCCGACGGCTGGTGCAGCAGGACGCGCGAGTGCTCCAGCACGAACCGCTTGCCGGGCGTGCCCGCCGAGAGCAGGACGGCCGCGGCCGAGGCCGCCTGACCCATGCAGATGGTCGAGACGTCGCAGCGGACGAACTGCATCGTGTCGTAGATCGCCATGAGCGCGGTCGCGGAGCCGCCCGGGGAGTTGATGTACAGCCCGATCTCCTGGTCCGGGGCGTCCGACTCCAGGTGCAGGAGCTGCGCCATGACGACGTTCGCGACGCCGTCGTCGATCTCCGTGCCGAGGAACACGATGCGCTCGGACAGCAGGCGGGAGAAGACGTCGAACGCGCGCTCGCCCAGCGGCGTGCGCTCGACCACGGTCGGGATCGTGTAGCTCGCCATCACAGACCCACCTTCCGGGCCGCGCGAGCGGGGCGGACGTCGTCGAGGCTCTCGACGATCCGGTCGACCATCCCGTACTCGAGCGCCTGCTGCGCGGTGAACCAGCGGTCGCGGTCGGAGTCGTCGGCGATGGTCTCGACGGACTGCCCGGTGCTCTCCGCGAGCAGCCGGTGCATGAGCCCCTTGGTGTAGACGAGGTTCTCCGCCTGGATCGCGATGTCGACGGCGGTGCCCCCGATCCCGGCCGACGGCTGGTGCATCATGATCCGCGCGTGCGGCAGCGCGAACCGCTTGCCCGGCGTCCCCGCGCACAGGAGGAACTGGCCCATGCTCGCGGCGAAGCCCATCGCGACCGTCGACACGTCGTTGGGGATGAGCCGCATCGTGTCGTAGATGGCGAGCCCGGCGCTCACCGAGCCGCCGGGGGAGTTGACGTAGAGCGCGACGTCCGCGCGCGGGTCCTCCGCCGAGAGCAGGAGGAGCTGGGCGCACAGGCGGTTCGCGACGGCGTCGTCCACGGCCGTGCCGAGGACGACGATGCGCTGGTGGAGCAGGCGCGTCGTGAGCTGGTCGTCGAACGACGAGGCCGCCGGGGCGGCGGCCTCCGCGCGCGGGGTCCGGTGGTGGTCGCCGACGGCGGGTCGGCCGGTCAGGTGCGTGGTCATGCGACCACCCTGCGCCCGGCCGGGCCCCATGAGGAGGCCGATCTGCCGTCGGCACATTCGCCGACGGCAGATCGGCCGTCGCCGGGCTATCTGATGGGCCAGTCCCGGTGCTCGACCACGATGCCGCTCGGTGCAGGGCTGATCGTCACGTAGACCTTGGCCGTGGCCCGCGTGCCGTACGGGTTGCCCAGGATGCACCCGAGGTCGACGTAGCCGCCCGCGCTGAGGTGCTCGGTCCACGTGAAGCTGCCGATGCGGTTCCCGTCGTAGTAGCACGCGAAGGTGTAGGTGCCGGAGGGGAACGTCGCGTTCGCGTTGACGCGGAAGACCGTGCAGACGCTGGTGTTCTGGCAGTCGCCCCACGAGCCGGTGGCCTTCCCGGGCCCACGCGTGACCCAGATGGTCGGCGGGACCGGGCGAGGGTCGGTGCGGTGCGTCGCCCAGCCGCTCCACGGCCCGCACCCGGCGGCGTTGCACGCCTGCGCCCGGAGGCGGAACGTCTGGTCGTAGTCGTTCCCGACGTCGACCGTCTGCCCCGAGCCGCTGGACCCGCCCTCGATCTGCCAGTTGTAGCGCGAGACGCCGTTGCCGCCGTTCGACGAGGGCGCGGAGATCGAGAAGCGGCCCGAGGTCGCGCTCAGTCGGGACACGGACACGCCCGGCTCGCTGGGCTTGCCGTACGCGCTGATCGACCCGGACGCCGGGCTCGACGTGGACGTGCCGCCCTTGTTCGTCGCGGTGACGGTGAACGTGTAGTTCCCGGCGGGGAGGCCCGTGAAGTCGACGGACGTGCCGTCGACGTCCTTCTTCGCGCCCCCGGGCGACGCCGTGACGGTGTACTTCGTGATCGGGCTGCCGTTCGCGTCGGCGGCACCCCAGGACACGCGCGGGATGCCGCTGTCCTGCCCGCCGCCGCCGACGTTCTGCACGCTCGGCCGGGGCGGAGCCTCGGGGCGACCGTAGGGGACCACGGCCGCGGACGCCGCGCTCTCCGCCGTCCGGCCCGCCTTGTTCTCGGCCGTCACCGTGAACGTGTACGACGACTCGTTGTCGAGGCCCGTCGCCTTGTGGCTCGTCGCGGTGAGGGAGAGCGCGGCGCCGTCGCGGGAGCCGTTCTTGTACCGCTGCAGGGTGTAGCCCTTGATCGCGTCGCCGTTCTCGAACGGCGCCTTCCACGACACGTCGATCGAGCCGCCGTTGAGCGGCGAGTCCGCGGCGCGGACCGCGCTCGGCGTCTCCGGGACGTCCGGCAGGCCCGCCGGGATCTCCTCGGCCGAGTACTCGCCCCAGTCCGAGGGGTCGGGGGCGAGGTTGTTCGCCCGGACGCGGACGCTGTACGCGGTGCCGTTCTCGAGCCCGTTCCACACGTACTGGGTGCCCGAGAGCGCCGTGACCTGGACGGCGCCGCCCTTCGGCGCCGGGGAGATCTCGAGGTCGACCGTCTCGATCGGCGAGCGGTCGGTGTAGGTCTTGTTGGTCCAGGTGACCGTGAGGGACTTGTCGCCGAACTCGAGGGTGGGTGCGGCGGGCGGGTCGGGCTTCTCGTCGGGTCGGGCGACGGCGGAGGCCGGGGAGGCGGGTCCGTCGCCGACGGCGTTGGTCGCGTAGACGGTGAAGGTGTACTCGACGTTGTTGGTCAGGCCGTCCAGGGTGCAGGTGGTGGTGCCGCAGGCCTTCTCGTAGCCGTTCTGGGAGCGCACGGTGTAGCCGGTGATGTCTGCGCCGTTGTTGTTCGGCGGGTCCCAGGTGAGCACGACGGTCTTGGAGCGGATCTCGACGACCTGCGGGGTCGCGGGCGCCTCGGGCTTGCCCAGCACCTTGAGCTGGACGCGGCCCTCGACCATGCGGTCGGGGTCCTTCGTCGCGTCCTGGATCCGGTAGACGACCACCATGACGCCCACGAACGAGTCGGCGGGCGTCACGACGACGTCGCCCCCGCTGTACGACACGTCGCCGCTGCCCGTCTCGACGCTCGCGCCGACGATCTCCAGCGGGGTGTCGGGGAAGGGGTTGGAGTCGTTGGCGAGGACGGGCACGGTGGTGGCCTTGCCCTGGTGGGCGTCGTCGACGGTGTCGGGGTTGGCGCGCGCCAGGGGCCGGGTCGAGGCCACGACGGTCAGGGTCGCGGCGCCCTCGACCGGGGGGTGCTCGCCGTCGGTGACGGTGATCGGGACCTGCACGACCGAGCCCTTGGGCACGTCCGGGGTCGCCTGGGCGCGCAGCGTGGTGCCCTCGACGGTCACGGTCACGCCCTGGGCCTGGCCGGTGGCCTTGAAGGTCAGGGGGTCGCCGTCGGGGTCGGTCGCGAAGCGCGCGAGGTCGATCGAGGCCTCCTCGCCCGCCGCGACGTCGAGCGTCGGGGTCGACAGCTCCGGCGGCAGGTTCTCCGGCGGCACGACGCTGATCGGCAGCGTGAGCAGCGCGGTGTGGCCGTCGGGGTCGTCGGGACCGGAGCCGTCGGTGACCTCGAAGGTCACGGCGGCGGGACCGACGTAGTCCGGCGCGGACGTGTAGGTGATCTCCGTGGTCGAGAGGACCTCGCGCGTGCCCTCGAGCGCGGTGACCTTCTCCTCCGTGGTGAGCCGGGGAGTCTTGCCCTCGACGACCAGGACGTAGTCCGTGATGTCGATGGGCAGCGGCTCGCCGCTCACGACCTCCAGGGGCGTGATGCCGGGACGGAGGGTCGGGGCCTGGTCGGTGAGGCCGGGGACCTTGACGAAGGCCTTGGCGGTCAGGCCGTCGATGTCGGTCGCGGTGTAGGTGATGACCTGGCGGCCCTCGGTGAGGGTGACGGTGAGCTCGCCGTCGGGGGTGACGCTCGCGGTGCTCGCGTCGGTGGTGACGGTGAGCTCGCTCGCGGCGCCGTCGGGGTCCTCGTCGTTGTCCAGGACGGGGACGGTGACCTCGGTCTTGCCCAGGATGTCCTCCACGGGCACGGTGTCGTCGCGCGCGACCGGGGGCAGCAGGGGCGCGTTCGCCGAGACGTTCACGGTGACCGCGCCGGTCGCGCGGGCGCCGTAGGTGTCCTGGATCTGGTAGTAGAACGTGTACGAGCCGTCCTGGTCGGGCGAGGTCAGCACGATGCGGTCGGCCACGACCTCGGCGTCCAGGTCGTGGGTGTCCTCGATCCCGCCCGGGACCAGCCCGACCTGGTCCCCGTCGGGGTCGGTGTCGTTGGCCAGCGCCGCGACCGAGACCGTGCGCCCCGGGCGCACCGTCACCTCGTCGTCCACCGCGACCGGCGACTGGTTGGTGTCCGCGGGACGGGCGATGCCGACGTTGACCGTGCCCGTGGCGGTGGCGCCGCGCGCGTCGAGCACGGAGTACGTGAACGTGTCCGCCCCGGTCGCGTTCTTCGACGCCGCGTACTCGATCATCCCGTCCACGACCCGGGCGGTGCCCTTGCCCGCGGGGGTGGCGATGCCGGTGACCTGGACGGAGTCGCCGTCGGGGTCGATGCCGTCCAGCGGGACCGCGATGCGCACGCTGGACCCGGACAGCACCCGGGCCTCGATCTCGCGCGGCTGCGGCGGGGCGTTGTCCTCGCCGTCGCGGATCCGGATCGTGACCTGGGCCGAGTCCTCCTGCCCGTTGACGTCCCGCACCCGGTAGATCGCGTACGCCGTGCCCGCCTCCGAGCCCGCCTTGAACCGCAGCGTGTCCTCCGACACGAACGCCTCGCCCAGCGCGGGGTCCACGTCCTGCTCCAGCTCGGGCTGCAGGAACAGCTCCAACCCGTCCGGGTGCGTGTCGTTCTTCAGCACCGGGACCGTCACCACGTCGCCCGCGTGCACCGTCACCTCGTCCGCGACCGCGTTCGGCGGCTGCAGCCGCGTCGGCGTCGGCACCGGCACGACCCGCACCTGGCCGGTCGCGGTCTCGGTGCCGTTGGAGGCCGTGTACTCCACCGTCACCGGCGCGTCCAGGCGCCGGATCTCGGTCACCCGCAGCATCTGGTGGGCCAGGATCGCGACCGACACCCCGGCGTCGGCGGGCACGCGCACGGACTGCACGACGAGCACGCCGCCCGCGGGGTCCGTGTCGTTGGCGAGGACGTCCACGAGCGTGGACCCGCCCGCCGGGAGGAGCGCGGTGTCGGTGACGACGACGGGCGCGCCCTCGGCCTCGGACGGCGGCAGGACGTCGACCCGGACGAGGCCCGTGGTCGCGTTCGGGCCGTCGGTCACCTGGTACGTCAGGTCGTAGGAGCGCGGCTCCATCGAGAGGAACGTGAACGTCCCCGCGTCGTAGTTCGGCGTGATCTGCGCCGGGGCGGACTCCGAGACCGACGCCAGGCGCAGCTCGTCCCCGTTCGGGTCGGTGTCGTTGCGCAACGGCTCCACCGTCACCGGCTGCCCCGCCGGGACCACCACGTGGTCGCTCACCGCGACCGGCGGCTGCGGACCGGGCACCACGTCGACCAGCAGCTTGCCCTCGAAGGACAGCTCGCCGTCGGAGACGAGCAGGGTCACGATCTTGCGCCCGGTCGAGCCGCCGCCGTCGCGCAGCTCGACCGTGCCGTCGGGGCGCGAGCGCACGTCGTCGCCCGCGACCGTCGCGGCCGCCGAGGCGAGGTACAGGTCGTCGCCGTCCGGGTCCTTGAAGAAGGGCAGCACCTTGATCGTCGCGGCGCCGCCCTGGGCGACGCGCAGGACCGGGTCGCCGGTCTGCTCGGGGGGAGCGTTCTCGCCCCAGGGGGACACCTTGAGGGTGACGCCCGCCTCGGCGACGCCGCCGCGGCCGTCGGACACGGAGTACCGGAACGACCCGGTGCCCTCGGCGTCCTCGGGGACCACGGCCTGGAGCGCGGCGCCGCCCATGATGGTCTGCACGGTCGCGTTCGACGGCGAGTCCCCGACGAGCGACGCCGTCATCACGTCCCCGTCCGGGTCCACGTCGTTGCCCAGCACCGGCAGGATCGTCGTGCGCCCCGGACGCACCCCGAACGCGTCGTCCTTGGGCTGCGGCGGCCGGTTCGGCTGGGACCGGTCCGCGATGAACTGGTCCACCTGCTCGGGGTTCGTCAGCTCCGCGTCGGCCTCCTCGCCCTCGGCCTCCTCGGGCATCTGGACGTCCCAGTCGTCGACCTTCTGGTACTCGTCCGCCGCCATCCACAACGTCCCCGCCGACAGGTCGTTGAGCACGATGACCTGCCGGTTCACCCGGTACTCCAGGCGGGTCTGGGGGTCGAGCCCTTCGAGGCGCTCGTCGACGTCGCGGTCGGTGCCCTCGCAGTCGCGGATCACCTGGCCGGTCGAGGCCCACGCCCCGTACGTGCACGACCCGAGGCGCACCGGGGCGGCCGGGACGCCCTGGGCGGCGCGGCGCTGGGCGTCGCCGCCCTTCAGGGGCTGGGTTACGAGCGCGTCGGTCGTCGCGACGACGACGTCGCCCGACCCGGCGGACGGCTGCTGGAGCCGCGCCTGCTCCGCGCCCTCGACCGCGACGGTCCGGCCGCCGGGCAGCACGAGCTGCGAGGCGGAGCGGTCGAGGACGACGGGCTCGTCACCGACGGCCGTCACCTCGACCTCGGCGCCCTTCCCGACCGGGAGGGACGTCGACGTCGGGTCGCCGAGGACGGCGCCCTTGCTCGTGGTCTCGACGGTCCACAGGGCCCCGGTCGAGGGGATCGCGGCGAAGACCGTCCCGTCCTCGGACACCGTCAGCGCGCCGTCACCGCCGACCTCGGCCGTCGGGTCGAGCTTCTCGGCGTCGAACGAGGTGGCGCCGTCGAACGGCAGGACCCACAGCAGGCCCTCCTCGCCGTCGAGGATCGCGGTCGTCGCGCCGCCGGAGGCGACCTGCGCCCCGGCCGGCAGGCGGATCTGCCCGGTGAGCTTGAGGTGGGCGACGTCCACGGGGGACGACGTGCTCGTCCCCTGGTCGTCGAGGAGGACGCGGCCCGCGTCCTGCTGCACGTCGAACGACGCGCTGCCCGCGTTGAGCGTGCCGTCCATCGCCTGGGACTCGTAGTTGAACCGCCCCACCAGGCCGGCCGACGTCTTCGTCACCCACACGCCCGAGTCGTTGAGGTCCACGTCCGCCGTGGCCTCGCCCTCGTAGAGCAGCGCCATCCCCACCAGCGCCGTCGAGAACACCGACACGGTGCTCACCGACGCGACGGTACGACGATGCTCGCGGATGGTCGTGAGAAGACCCACCTGTGCTCCTCTGTGCCTGGGCGGGGCACACGTCCGCCCGGTCCCGCCGAGCGGCGGTGACGAGGGGAACGGGTGCTCCGGTGCCCGCAGACTGCCCGCAGAACGCCCCGACGAGGGTAACCGAGGCAGGGTCGCTCAGGGCATGGGGAGCAGTCCCCATGGAGGGTGGAATATTCCCCTGATCAGGGCAGAAGGGACGCACGGGACAGCGCGGCCCGGTCGCGCGTGCGGTCCTCGGCCGCGCGCAGCGACGCGTCGTCCGGGCGGACGGCGGCCGCCGCGGCGCGCGGGGCGGTCGGCACCCGGGACCGGGCGGCCGCGCGGCGGCGGCCGAGGTCGGCCAGGGCGGAGCCCACGAGGACGAGCAGACGGTCCGTGCCACGGGGCTCGGCCGTGCGGGGCAGGGTGGGGGAGTACGCGCTCATGAGGGGTTCTCCTTGCCGTCGATCGTCGGGAAGACGTTGAAGTGGATCTGCACGGGCCGCGCGCCGGGCGCCTGCTCCTGGCCCTGGAACCGCTGGAGCGTCGCGTCGAACGCGTCCCACGCCTCCGCGACCTCGAGCATCTGGTCGGCGGTGAGCCACATGCTCGCCGTCGTCAGACGGCTGCCGTCGAGCCACCGCGTCGGCAGCTCGGGGGAGCGCTCGAGGAACGCCTGGATCTTGCGCGCCCTCGCGGACTCGAACTCGCGGCTCACCATCGCGCCCGCGAGCGTGGCGGCGGCGTCCTCCTCGTCGTGCGGGACGTCGACGGTGAACCCGCCCGGCGGGCGCTCCCACCAGCGCTCGCGCGCCGTCCCGCGGCCCGCGACCTCCCGGACGAAGCCGTGCCGCGCGAGCTGGCGCAGGTGGTAGCTCGTGGACCCGCTGGACTCGCCCACGAGGTCGGCGAGGCGGCTCGCGGTGAGCGCGCCGTGCGTCGAGAGCAGGTCGAGGATCTGCACCCGCAGCGGGTGCGCGAGCGCCTTGAGCTGCGCGGGGCCGAGCGCGGGGTGACGTTCGGCCGGGACGGGTGCCGGTGCGCTGTCGGTGGGCATACGACGACCGTAGCGATGCAAACGACTCTTTGCAAGATTTTCTTTGCAGCGAGATGTTGGCATGTGTCGGACGGCCCACGCGGGGAGCGGGAGCGTGCGCGAGGTGCGAGCATCGAGCGCATGACGCAGGTGGCGGAGCGGGTGCGCGGCGCGGCGGAGCGCGCCATCTTCCTGCGCGTCGCGGGCCCGGACGCCACGGCGACGCGGGCGCGCATCCACGAGACGCCCGGCCCGCGCTGGTTCCCGGCGGGGTCCGCGGTCCAGCGCGTGCACGGCGACGCGTCGATGTTCGTCGGCGGGCTGCGCGCGCTGCTCCTGCAGAGCCTGCACCCGCTCGCGATGGCCGGGGTCGCCGCGCACTCGGGCTACCGGGGGGACCCCTGGGGGCGCCTCCAGCGGACCTCGACGTTCATCGCCACGACGACCTTCGGCACGGCCGACGACGCCGCCGGCGCCGTGGCGGCGGTCCGGGCGGTCCACGAGCGGGTCCGCGGCGTCGCGCCCGACGGCCGCCCCTACCGCGCGAGCGACCCGGACCTGCTGCGCTGGGTCCACGTCGCCGAGACGCAGAGCTTCCTCGTGGCGCACCAGGAGTTCGGGCACCGCCCGCTCGACGCCGCCGGGTGCGACGAGTACGTCGCGCAGGCGGCGGTGGTCGGGCGCGCCCTGGGCGTCGAGGACGTGCCGGTCACGGTGCGCGAGCTGGACGACGCCGTCGCCGGGTACCGTCCGGTGCTCGGTCTCACCCCGGCAGCCCTCGACGCCGCACGGTTCCTCCTCGTCGAGCCGCCGCTGCCGTGGGCCGTGCGTCGGGTGTACGCGGGGCTCGCGGTGGCCGCGCGGGCGTCCCTGCCGGACTGGGCGCGCGCGGGCATGCCGCGCGTGCGGGGACTGCCCCAGCGGTGGGCGCACCCGTCGGGGGAGACGGTCACGCGGCTGCTGCGGTGGGCGCTCCCCGGGGCCTGACGGCGAGGCTCGCCCGGCGGGTCAGGCGTCGTCGCGGCGCCGACGGTAGGCGTCGAGGTCGTCGTTGAGCCGGCCGAGGAGCTCGGCGAGGAGGGCCCGGTCGAGGCGCGACCAGTCCCCGAGCACGTCCGCGTAGAGCGTGGTGCGCGCCACGCGGTGGGCGGCGAGCTCGTCGAGGCCCGTGCCCGTGGGCTCGACGACGACCGCCCGGCCGTCGTGCGGGTCCCGGGCCCGGCGTACGTGCCCGGCCCGTTCGAGCGCGACCACCTGGCGGGTGACGGTGGAGGCGTCGAGGCCGAGGCGCTCGGCGAGCGCGTTGACGTGGAGCGGGCCGTGGGTGCCGAGCGTGTGGAGCAGCAGGTAGCCCGACCGGTCGAGCGTGCCGCCCCGGCGCGACGTCCCGGGGCTCCCCGAGGCGCGCGTGCGCTCCGCGCGACGCAGGAGCTGGGCGACCTCGAGCTCGATCGCGCCCAGCACGTCCTGCGCGCTCGCGTCCCCGCGCGCCTCCGCCTGCGGCTGATCGTTTCCCTCAGCAACCGTCATGGGTGTATTCTACAGATAGTTACCTGCTAGATACAGGTACTTCTCCCGCCGCCGCCCCTCGTGCGGCGGCCTCCCTCACCAGGAAGTGCGACCGAGTGGCCTCCACACGCAACGAACCGAACCGCACCGCCATCTACGCGACCGCCCTCACCGCGTTCTTCGCGATCGCCGGCATCGCCGTCGTCGACCCGATCCTCCCCGTGATCGGCGAGGAGATCGGGGCGTCGACCTGGCAGATCGAGCTCCTCTTCACCGCCTACATCGCCGTCATGGCGCTCGGCATGATCCCCGCCGTCATGGCGACCGGGCGCTTCGGCTACAAGAAGATCCTCGCCACGGGCGTCAGCCTGGTGGCCGTCGCGGCCGTGCTCGCGGCGCTGAGCACGAGCATCGGCCAGCTCGCCGCGCTCCGCGGCCTGTGGGGCCTCGGCAACGCGATGTTCTTCGCGACGGCGATGGTCCTCCTCGTCTCCCTGGCGAACGACCGCGAGTGGGTCGTCGAGCTCTTCGAGACGTGCGTCGGCCTCGGCTTCGCCGTCGGGCCGCTCCTCGGCGGGCTGCTCGGCGGCATCTCGTGGCGCGTGCCCTTCTTCGTGTGCGGCGTCTTCATGCTCGTGGCGCTGCTCGTGTCCGTGACGCGCCTCAAGGACCCCGCCGAGAAGCCCGCGCCGCTGCGCGTCGGCCAGGTCTTCCGCCTGTTCCGCAAGCCCGGCTTCCTCGCGCTCGCCGCGGTCACCGCCGCGTACAACTTCTGCTTCTTCGTCGTGCTCGGGTACACCCCCGTGTTCCTCGGGCTCGACGTCGTGCCGCTCGGTCTCGTCTTCACCGCGTGGGGCGTGGGGCTCGCGGTCGGGATCCTCGTCGTCGGGCACCGGCTCGCGCACCGCGTCGGCGCCGTCCAGACGCTGGGCGTGGCCGTCGTGGGCGTCCTCGTCGCGCTCGTGCTCCTCGCGCTCGACCTCGGGACGGCCTGGTCCGTCGTCGTGCTCGTCGGTGCCGGCGTGTTCATGGGCATCGCGAACGCCAACCTCACGGACCTCTCGCTCGCGCTCGGCGACCCGGACCGCCGCGTGACCACCGGCGCGTTCAACCTGGTGCGCTGGGGCTTCGCCGCCCCCGCCCCGGTCATCGCGGGGCTCCTGCACCCGGTGTCCGCGACCGCGCCGTTCTGGCTCGGGGCGGGGATCCTCGTGCTCGGCGTCGTCGTGTTCGTGGCGTACGGGCACCGGATGGCGGGCGAGCTCGGCGAGCGCGTCCTGTGGTCCCGGTGGAACCGCACGGCCCGGACCGTCGAGGGGACGCCCGAGGAGGCGCTCGGCGAGGTCTGAGCCGCCGGCGGCACCGACGGGGGGAGAGGGTCCTGGGCCGCGCGGCCCGGGACCCTCAGCCCTCCGGGTCGGTCCCGGCGTCGGCCGAGCCGTCGCCCGAGGTGCCCGACGGCGCGCTGGTCGCCGGGTCGGGGTCGGCCGCGGCCGACTCCGCGGCCCGCGTGAGGGCCTCGATCCCGGCCGTCAGCGCGCGCAGGTCGGCGACGTCGAGCCGGTCGAGGAGGTCCGTGAGGGGCTCGTCCTCCTGCGCGACGAGCCGGCGCACCGCCGCGGCGCCGCGCGGGGTCGCGGCGACGAGGCGCACGCGACCGTCCTGCGGGTCGGGGCGGCGCGACGCCATGCCCGCCGCCTCGAGCCGGTCCACGATCCCCGAGAGCGTCGCGGGGGAGATGCCGAGCACGTCCGCGAGCCGGTGCGAGCTCGTCTCCCCGTCGAGCTGCAGCACGGCGAGCGCGCGGAGCTGGGGGACCGTCAGGGTCGTGCGGAGCAGCGGCTCGAGGCGCTGCGCGAGCAGCAGGTCGGCGAGCCGGCGCTGGGCGTCCTCGAGGCGCCGGGCGAGCGCCGCGCGCTCGTCGTCGGCGGGGTGGGTCACGGCGCCGACTCTATCGGTGGGCGCGGGAACCATCCCGAGATGCTTCGCGTTACGCTAACGAAATCGCGACGCCGACGTCGTCTCCCGCCCGACCTGGAACCCCTGGAGGCTCCGTGTCCCGTCTCGCCCGGCTGTCGCTGGCCAACCGCGCGCTCGTCGCGCTCGCCACCGTCGCGATCGCGATCTTCGGCGTCCTCAGCATGGGATCGCTCAAGCAGGAGCTCATCCCGAGCCTGCAGATCCCCACGGCCGCCGTCGTCGGCGCGTACCCGGGCTCGGCCCCGGCGATCGTCGAGCAGCAGGTCACCGTCCCCGTCGAGACGGCCGCGCGCGGGGTCAAGGGGGTCGAGGACGTCACGTCGACGTCGTCGACCGGCCTCTCGGTGACGACCGTCCAGTTCGCGTACGGCACGGACATGGACGCTGCGGCCTCGCAGCTCCAGACGGCCGTCACGCGGCTGCAGTCTCAGCTCCCGGAGGACGTCGAGCCGCAGGTCGTGACCGGCTCCGTGGACGACCTCCCGGTCATCCAGCTCGCCGTGTCGGGCGGCGCGGACGAGGCGGCGCTCGCGGACACCGTGACGTCGAGCCTCGTCCCCGCGCTCGAGGACGTCGAGGGGGTCCGCAGCGTCGCGGTGAGCGGCGTCGCCGACCAGCAGGTGACGATCGCCCTCGACCCCGCCGCGCTCGCCGCCGCCGGGCTCAGCCCGCAGCAGGTCTCCACGATCCTCCAGGACAACGGTGTCGTGGTGCCCGCGGGCACCGTCGCGGAGGGCGACCGCACCCTCAGCGTGCAGGTCGGCACGGCCGTCACGACCGTCGACGAGCTCGCCGCGCTGCCCCTCGTGTCCCCGACCGCGGCGCCCGGCACCCCGCCCGTCGCGCTCGGCGACGTCGCGGCCGTCACCGCGGGCCCCGAGCCCGCGACGTCGTTCTCCCGGCTCGACGGCGAGCCCGCGCTCGCCGTCGCCATCACCAAGACGCCCGCCGGCAACACGGTCGAGGTGTCGCACGCGGTCCAGGACGCGGTCGACGACCTCTCCGGCGTGCTCGACGCCCAGGACGTGCGCGTCGGGGTCGTGTTCGACCAGGCCCCGTTCATCGAGGAGTCCATCGAGGGCCTCGCGACCGAGGGCCTGCTCGGGCTCCTCTTCGCGGTCGTCGTGATCCTGCTGTTCCTCGCGTCGCTGCGCTCGACGCTCGTCTCCGCCGTGTCGATCCCGCTGTCGCTGCTCGTGACCTTCATCGTCATGAACGCCACGGGCTACACGCTCAACATCCTCACGCTCGGGGCGATGACGGTCGCGATCGGCCGCGTGGTCGACGACTCGATCGTCGTCATCGAGAACATCAAGCGGCACCTGTCGTACGGCGAGGAGAAGGTCGGCGCCATCATCGGTGCGGTCAAGGAGGTCGCGGGCGCGATCACCGCCTCGACCGTCGCGACCGTCGCCGTGTTCCTGCCGATCGCGCTCGTGGGCGGCATGGTCGGCGAGCTCTTCCGGCCGTTCGCGCTCACCGTCGCCATCGCGATGCTGGCCTCGCTCTTCGTCGCGCTGACGATCGTCCCGGTCCTCGCGTACTGGTTCATCACGTCGCCGCCCGTCCCGGCCGACCCGGAGGCCGCGCGCCTCGCGGGCGAGCGCGCCCGCGCCGCCGCGGAGGCCAAGGAGCGTCGCGGGCTGTGGCAGCGCGCGTACCTCCCGACGCTGCGGGGGGCCCTGCGCCACCCCGCGATCACGCTCGGTGTGTCGGTCGCGATCCTCGCCGGGACGCTCGCGCTCGTGCCGCGGCTCGAGACCAACTTCCTCGGCGACACCGGCCAGGACACGCTCACCGTCACCGAGTCGTTCGCGCCGGGCACGTCGCTCGACGCGCAGGACGCCGCCGCGCGCGACGTCGAGCAGGCGCTCCTCGACGTCGACGGCGTCGCCACGGTCCAGACGACCGTCGGCACCGCGGGTGGCCCGGAGGCCGCGTTCTTCGGCGGCGGCGGGTCGCCGACGGCGACGTTCGCCGTCACGCTCGACGTGGACGCCGACGCCGTGGCGGCCCAGGAGGACGTGCGCGACGCCGTCTCCGGGCTGGGCGGCGACGCGAGCGAGGGCATCGAGGTCGCGGGTGCTGACGCCGCGTTCGGCAGCTCTACGGTCGACCTCGTGGTCCGCGCCCCCGACACCGACACCCTCGCCGCGGCCGCCGCCGAGGTGCAGGAGCTCGCGGAGGGGACCGACGGGGCCGCGCAGGTGACGAACAACCTCGCCGCCGCCCAGGCCACCGTCCAGGTGACCGTCGACCGCGAGGCGGCGGCCGCCGTCGGGCTCACGGAGACGCAGGTGGCCGGGACGGTCGCGGGGGTCATGTCCCCGGCCCCGGTCGGCACGGTGAACCTCGGCGACGGCCCGGTGCAGGTGCGCGTGGTCGCGGGCGAGGCGCCGGCGACGGTCGCCGAGCTCGAGCAGGTCGTGCTGCCCACCGCCGCGGGCCCCGTGCCGCTCACGCAGGTCGCCGAGGTCGCGGAGGTCGAGGTCCCCACCTCGATCACGCGCGTCGACGGCGAGCGCAGCGCGACGATCGCCGTCACGCCCGCGGGGCAGGACCTCGGCGCGCTGACCACCGAGCTGACGACCGCGATCGACGGCCTCGAGCTCGAGGGCGGGGCGACGGTCGAGGTCGGGGGCGTCGCCGCCGACCAGGCCGACGCCTTCGCCGACCTCGGGCTCGCGCTGCTCGTCGCGATCCTCATCGTCTACCTCGTCATGGTCGCGACGTTCCGCAGCCTCCTGCAGCCGTTCATCCTGCTCGTGTCGATCCCGTTCGCCGCGACGGGCGCGCTGCTCCTGCTGCTCGCCACGGGGACGCCGCTGGGCGTGCCGGCCCTCATCGGCCTGCTCATGCTCGTCGGCATCGTGGTGTCGAACGCGATCGTGCTCATCGACCTCATCAACCAGTACCGCGAGCGCGGGCGGGCGCTCGACGACGCCGTCATGGAGGGGTCGCGCAAGCGGCTGCGCCCTATCGTCATGACCGCCGCCGCGACGATCTTCGCGCTCACGCCCATGGCCATCGGGATCACGGGCGGCGGCGCGTTCATCTCCCAGCCGCTCGCGCTCGTCGTCATCGGCGGCCTGCTGAGCTCGACGCTGCTCACGCTCGTCGTCGTGCCGGTGCTCTACACGCTCGCCGAGCGCCGCGGCGAGAAGCGCGCAGCGAGGAAGGCGGCCAAGGAGGAGGCCCGGGCCCAGGCCGAGGCCGACAAGGCCGCCGCCGAGGAGACGACGGCGAACGCCTGAACCGCCCGACCGTCCCCGACCCGCCGGACCCGCCGGGCCCCCGCCGACCAGGCGACCCCGGCGGGCCGAGCAGGTGGTCTTGGCGCGTCAGATGTCCTGGACGCGCCGGAACCACCTGCTCGGCGCGGGGGCGGGTCAGTCAGGAGGGGCGGGCGACGCCCGTCTCGTAGGCGAGCACGACGGCCTGGACGCGGTCGCGCAGGCCGAGCTTGCCGAGGACGCGCCCGACATGGGTCTTGACCGTCGCCTCCGAGAGCACGAAGCGCTCGGCGATCTCGGCGTTCGTCAGCCCCTCACCGAGGGCCTCGAAGACCTCGAGCTCGCGCGCGGTGAGGTCGGCGAGGCGCGGGTCGTCCCGGCCGGTCGGTGCCTGGGCCGGGGCGGCGGTGCCGTCCTGCGGGAGCTGGCCGGAGAACATCTCGAGCATGCGGCGCGTGATGCGCGGGGAGACGGCGGCATCGCCGCTCGCGACGGCGCGGATCGCCCCGACGAGCTCGCCGGGCTTGGCGTCCTTGAGGAGGAAGCCGCTCGCCCCGGCGCGCAGGGCGGCGAACGCGTACTCGTCGAGGTCGAACGTCGTGAGGATGATGACGCGCGACCCGGGCTGGGCGGCGACGATCCGCTCCGTCGCCTCGATGCCGTTCGTGCCGGGCATGCGCACGTCCATGAGCACGACGTCCGGCGCGAGCGCGGAGGCCTGCGCGACGCCCGTCTCGCCGTCCCCGGCCTCGCCGACGACCTCGATGTCGTCCTCGGCGGCGAGGATCATGCGGAAGCCCATGCGCAGCAGGGCCTGGTCGTCGACGAGCAGCACCCGGATCGGTGCCCCCGTTCCCGTCATGTGCGTTCCCGTCCGTCGTCGCGTGCGCCGGCCTGGCGGCCGGGGTCGAGGTCGAGGCGCAAGCTCGCCCGCACCTCCCAGCCCGTCCCGCTCGGCCCCGCGGACACGGTACCGCCGTAGACCGCGGCCCTCTCCCGCATCCCGATGATCCCGCGCCCGGTGCCGACGGGGACGCCGGGCGGGTGCTGCTCCGCGACGGACGGCGGGAGCCCGCGCTCGTCGGCGCTCGCGCCCTCCCCGGGACGACGGCCCGCCTGGTTGACGACGCGCAGCTCGAGCCAGTCGGCGCCGGGCTCGGCGCGGCGCGACACCTCCACGAGGACCACGGGGGACAGGGGTGCGTAGCGCAGCACGTTCGTCAGGGCCTCCTGGACGATGCGGTGCGCGGTCTGGCGCAGGGCGGGGCCGGGCGTCGGCTGCGGGCCGGAGCGCACGAGCCGGACGGGCAGCCCGGCGGTACGGAACCGCTCGACGATCTCCTCGAGCTCGGGCGTCTCGTGCGCGGGCGCGAGGGGCACGGTCTGCTCGCCGCCCGGCTCGCGCAGGACGCCGAGGACGCGCCGCATGTCGGCGAGCGCGGCGCGGCCGGTCGCGGTGAGCTCGTCGAGCGCGTGGCCCGCGAGCTCGGGGTTCTTGGCGCCCGACGCCTTGGCGCCGTCCGCGAGGGCGACCATCACGGTGAGGGAGTGCGCGACGACGTCGTGCATCTCGCGCGCGATGCGCGTGCGCTCGGCGGCGGCGGCGAGCTGCGCCTGCTGGTCGCGGTCGCGCGCGATGGAGTTGGCGCGCTCGACGAGGTCGGACACGTGCTGGCGGCGCGCGCGCACGTTCGTGCCGATCGCGAGCGCGACGAGGCAGAGGATGGTGGTCACGAGCATGCCGACGATGCGGTCGACGGTCGCGCGGCCCGGCTCGACGCTCTGGCGCAGGACCTCCCCCTCCGGGGTGGTGACCACGTCGTACCAGAGCAGGGTCGCGCCGGAGAGCGCGAGGACGGTGATCGCGAGCACGGGCCACGCGATGCGCGAGGGCCGCGACGCCGCGACGGCGTAGACGGCGAACATCGCCGCGACCTCGAACCCGGCCGTGTCGCCGGTGACGCCGATGGCGACGACCCCGACCACGGTGAGCGCGAGCGCGACCGTGACGGGCCGACGGCGGCGCCAGTACAGGAGCACACCGCCGACGAGGAAGAACACGAGCGACAGCGCCGTCGTCCCGCGGGGCTGCGACGCGGTGAGCGCGTACAGCACGCCGGGCACGACGAAGACGGCCACGACGACCCAGTCCATGACGACCGGGTGCCGCGCGAAGTACCGGCGGACGGGGCCGAGCCGGCGCGCGTCGAGCTCGGTGAAGGGAGCGGGCGCGGGGCGCAGGGGGTGGGTCGACGAGCCCGGGCTCCCCGGGGCGGCGGGCTCCACCGGCTCCGGGCGCGCCACGGCCGACGCCGGACGAGCGGCCTGCTCGTCCGGCGTCGGCGGGGTGGTGGGCCGGGTGGTCACGCGTCCCGGCGCTTGAGGACGACCGCGGCCGCGGCGACCAGCGCGGCGGTCCAGCCGAGGAGCACGGCGTAGCCGGGCCACGGCGCGATCGTGTCGCTGCCCGACATGTTGCCGCCGAGCACGATCTGCTCGCCGGCGGACGCGGGCAGCGCGTTGTAGAGCGTCTGGACCCAGTCGGCACCGGTCACGCCCATAACGATCCCGAGGACCATCGACAGGACGAAGAACACGGCGACGAGCGTGAAGATCGCCCCCGCGGAGCTGCGGAGCAGCACGCCGACCGCGACGGAGAAGAGCGCGACGGTCGTGAGGTAGAGCACGACGCCGATCAGGGCGCGCTGGTCGTCCGCCGACGAGAAGTCGACGGTCATGTCCTTGCCCGACAGGATCGGGTACGTCACCAGCCACGACAGCCCGACGGCCACGACGGTCGTCACCGCGGTCACCACGCCGACGACGATCATCTTCGCCGCGAGCGCGGGGAGACGGCTCGGCACGGCGGAGAGCGTGGAGCGGATCATGCCGGTCGAGTACTCGCCCGTCACGGTGAGCGCCCCGAGCACGGCCACGGCCAGCTGCGCGAACGTGTAGCCGACGGTGATCACGGTGATGCCGACCCCGTCGGTCGACCCCATGCCGGCCTCCTCGGCCGAGACACCCGCGGACTGCATGGAGGACATGACGGCCGCGAACATGAGCGAGAAGCCCACCATGACGACGACGGTGATGCCGAGCGTCCACCAGGTGGAGCGCAGGGTGCGGAACTTGATCCACTCCGAGCGCAGCACGTGGCCGAACGAGAGGCGGTAGGGGGAGGTGCGGGACGCCGTCGGGCCGGCGCCGGTGGCGAGGGTCGTGGCGCTCATCGCTGCGCTCCTTCGAGGGAGTCGGTGGGGGCCGGTGCGCCCGCGGTCGCGCCCGCGGCACCGTGGCCGATGTGGTTCTGCGCGGAGTCGGTCTGGTACTCGACCGCGTCCGCCGTGAGGGCCATGTAGGCGTCCTCGAGCGTGGACGTGACCGGCGTGAGCTCGTGCAGCACGAACCCCTTGGCCGCGGCGAGCTCGCCGATCCCGGGGGCGTCCGCGCCCGTGACGACGAGCAGGCTCGGCTCGTCGCTCGTGACGGTCGCGCCGTCGCTCGTGAGGAGCTCCGCGAGCTGCGTGGCGTGCGGGGTGCGCACGCGCACCGTGCGCTGCTGCGAGCCGTTGACGATGTCGCTCACCGGGGCGTCCGCGATAATGCGGCCCTTGCCGATGACGATGATGTGGTCGGCGGTGAGGGCGACCTCGCTCATGAGGTGGCTCGACAGGAAGACGGTGCGGCCCTCGGAGGCGAGGTAGCGCGCGAGGTTGCGCACCCACAGCACGCCCTCGGGGTCCAGGCCGTTGACGGGCTCGTCCAGGATGAGGGTCTTGGGGTCGCCCAGCAGCGCGGACGCGATGCCCAGGCGCTGGCCCATGCCGAGGGAGAAGCCGCCCACGCGCTTCTTGGCGACCGGCTGCAGGCCGGTCATCTCGATGACCTCGTCCACGCGCTGGGTCGGGATGCCGTGCGTGGCGGCCATCGCGAGCAGGTGGTTGTAGGCCGAGCGGCCGGTGTGCACGGCCTTGGCGTCCAGCAGCGCGCCGACCTCGGTCAGCGGTGAGCGGTGCTGGGCATAGGGGCGCCCGTTGACGGTGACGGTCCCGGCGGTGGGGCGGTCCAGGCCCATGATCATGCGCATGGTCGTGGACTTGCCCGCGCCGTTGGGGCCCAGGAAGCCGGTCACGGTCCCGGGACGCACGGTGAACGAGACGCCGTCCACCGCGGTCTTGGGCCCGTACCTCTTGGTCAGGCCGCGTGCTTCGATCATGACTTCGCCCCTCCGAGGGTCGTTCGTCCGGGATGGTCCTGGTGCACCGCGGGAAGGTCGCTCCGGTCCGGCCGGGCCCCTCACCGCGAGGTACGTCTCGAGCCTACGGACGGGCTCGGCGTCGGGCAGCCACCTTGCGACGTATCTTGCCGCCGTCGTGACCCGGGGCGCGTACGCCGCGCGGCGTACACGACGTCCCGGCGCGTGGTCCGCTGGTCGGGACTTCGCCCGCGAGGCGCGGAAAACCCGCGGGAACAGTGGCCGGGACTCGCACGTTCCCTAGGATGAACACAGGCCAGCGACACCCGACTCGAGGCGAGACGCCGATGACGAGGCCCGCTGAGAGGTAGTGGACGCCGCGACCAGGAGGAGCTCATGAGCAACCCCGTCTTCAACAACAGCGCGGTCTTCGGCGAGCCGAAGAACCGGCGCGGTGGGGCGGCCACGCAGGCCGCGCCCGCCTACGGGAGCCCGCCCGCACAGGGCCAGGGCCCCGCGTACGGCACGCCCCCGCAGGGCGCGCAGGGGGGTGCGTACGGCGCCCAGACCGCGGACGCGGCGCAGCTCGACGCGATGTACAGCGCGCCGTCGGCGACCACGGCGGACACCAAGCGCCTCACGTACGACGACGTGATCATGAAGACGGGCGGTCTGCTCGCGCTGCTCGTCGTCGTCGGGGCGGCGTCGTGGTACCTCACGCCGCAGATGCCGTTCCTCTACCTGCTGGGTGCGATCGCCGGCCTGGTGCTCGGCCTGGTCAACGCGTTCAAGCGGAACCCCAGCCCGGCCCTGATCATCGCCTACACCGTGGCCCAGGGCCTGTTCCTCGGTGGCATCAGCCTCGCGTTCGGCACCATGACCGTCGGCAACGGCGGGAACCTCACGGACATCGTCTTCCAGGCGGTCCTCGCGACCGTCGCGACGTTCGCGGCCGCGCTGTTCCTGTTCCGCTCCGGCAAGGTGCGCGTCACCCCGAAGTTCACGCGCTGGCTGCTCATCGCGATGGTCGGGTACCTCGCGTTCTCGCTCGTCAACGTCGTCCTCGTGCTCTTCGGCGTCCTCGACGGCTGGGGCATGCGCGGCGGCACGATCGGCATCGTCGTCGGGCTCATCGCGGTCGGCCTGGCCGCCGCGTCGCTCATCGTCGACTTCGACTCGATCAAGCGTGGCGTCGAGGCCGGTGTCCCCGCCAAGTTCGCGTGGTCGGCCGCGTTCGGCCTCATGGTCACGCTGATCTGGCTCTACCTCGAGTTCCTGCGCCTCTTCGCGATCCTGCAGAGCAGCGACTGACGGTGGCGCGCAGCACCCGTGAACCGGCACCCGCGGCGGACCTCCCGCCGCGGGTGCCGGTGTTTCTGGCCGGGCTCGTCGTCGCGGCGGCCGCGATGCTCGGCGTCCAGGTCCTGTACATGGTCGTCTCGGGCGCGCCGCCCGCGTGGCTGTCGTTCGCGGCGCTCCTCATCCTGCTCAGCGTCCCGACGGCGGGTGCCGCCGTCGCCTGGCTCGGGACCCGGATCACGCGCGACGCCACGGAGCGCCGGGCCGCGCTCGTGTTCGCGGCGCTCGGCCTCGTGGCCGGAGCGCTCTGGGGGTCGTTGCTCGCGGGCGGGATCGCCCGACAGCTCGCCGACGCGGGCGTGGGCGGCGGAGGTGCGCTCGTGGCGGGTGCGGCCGCCGTCGTCGGGGTCACCGCCGCGGTCGGCGCGGGTCTCGGCCGGCTCGTGGCGCCCGAGGCCTCCGACCGCCCGCTGCTCGTCGTCGTGCTCGGCGTCGTCGTGGTCCTTGTGGCGATCCTGGGTCTCGTCGGCTGACGGCCCACCCCGTGAGCGCGGGAGAGAGTCGCGGTCGGACGTCTCCGCCGCGGCTCTTTCCCGCACTCAACGGGTGGGGTCAGGCGGGCAGGCGGCCGGCGGCCGAGGCGAAGCCGAGCCACGTGTGGCGGTTCCCGGCCCAGCACCACCCGACCTTCGGGGCGCCGCGGCGCTCGCGCCCGTCGCGTCCCGTGCCGTTCGAGATCCACAGCGCGGGGGTGCGGGTGTCGAGGCGGCCGTCGGGCTTGCGCAGCCGTGAGCCGACCGTCATGTAGCAGTGGTTGCGCGCGAGGACGTCCGGCGCCTGGAGCGCCCAGTGGATCCCCTCGTGCAGCAGGAGCGGCGTCCGGCCGCGCGCCGTGAGCTCCGGCAGCGCCTCGTCCGGGGACCAGCTCGCCACGTCGTCGCCGCGGTCGACGTCCGTCACGAGCGAGAGCGGCCCCGGCGGGACGACGATCCCCTCGATCGGCGCGAAGCGGTCCACGTCCGTCATGTCGACGACGACGAAACCCTCCTTCTCGCCGTCCTTCGCCGGGAGCCGCAGCAAGGGTGCGAGGGCCGACGGCGGCGCGAGCGCCGGGTCGACGACGAGCAGCGCGCCCGCGGGGGCGGTCGCCGCGAGGTCGGCCGCGGCGGCGCGGAACGCCTCCGCGGTGAGGCCGGCGATGTCGTGGACGCCGAGCGCGACGAGGCGCTCGGCCTGGGCGACGACGTCGGGCAGCGGGGGGAGCGCGGGCGGCGCGGAGGCCGCCGCGGGGGACGCGGGACGGGTGGCGGCGGTCGTGGGCTCGGGCACGGGTCACCTCTCGGTCGGGGATGTCGGCGTCCTCAACGTTCTACACCGTACGGGAATTCCCGTCGCGAGCCGCCCTCACGCCCGGCGTCGGTCGGGACGGCGCCCGGTCGAGCACGCGCGCGGCGCCGGATCGGGGATGATCGGGGCATGAGATACGCAGAGCACGTGTCCGAGCTCGTCGGCGGTACCCCGCTCGTCCGGCTGTCCCGTGTCACCGCAGGCCTCAGCGCGACGATCCTCGCCAAGGTCGAGTACGTGAACCCCGGCGGCTCCGTCAAGGACCGCATCGCGCTGAAGATGGTCGAGGCCGCGGAGGCGTCGGGCGAGCTCCGGCCCGGCGGCACGATCGTGGAGCCCACGTCGGGCAACACGGGCGTCGGCCTCGCGCTCGTGGCGCAGCGCAAGGGGTACGACTGCGTCTTCGTCTGCCCGGACAAGGTGAGCCAGGACAAGCGCGACGTGCTGCGCGCGTACGGCGCGCGCGTCGTCGTCACGCCGACCGCCGTGGCCCCCGACCACCCCGACTCCTACTACTCGGTCTCCGACCGGCTGGTCCGCGAGATCCCGGGCGCGTGGAAGCCGAACCAGTACGCGAACCCGAACGGCCCGGCGTCGCACTACGAGTCCACCGGCCCCGAGGTCTGGGCCGACACCGACGGTCGCGTGACGCACTTCGTCGCCGGGGTCGGCACGGGCGGCACCATCACCGGCACGGGCCGCTACCTCAAGGAGGTCTCCGCGGACCGCGCCGACTCCGACGGCGGTCGCGTGCGCGTCGTCGGCGCGGACCCGGCGGGCTCGGTCTACTCCGGCGGCGACGGGCGCCCGTACCTCGTCGAGGGCGTGGGCGAGGACTTCTGGCCGGACGCCTACGACCCGGCGGTCCCCGACGAGGTCATCCCGGTCAGCGACGCGGACTCGTTCGCGATGACCCGGCGCCTCGCGCGCGAGGAGGGCCTGCTCGTCGGCGGGTCGTGCGGCATGGCGGTCGAGGCGACGCTGCGGCTCGCGCGCCGGCTCGAGGAGGAGGACCCGGAGGCGGCCGCGCGGGCCGTCATCGTCGTCCTGCTGCCGGACAGCGGGCGCGGCTACCTCTCCAAGATCTTCAACGACGCGTGGATGCGGTCCTACGGGTTCCTGCCCGACGAGGAGGGCGTGACCGCGGGCGACGTGCTGCGCGCGAAGGACGGCCGCCTGCCCGACCTCGTGCACACGCACCCGAGCGAGACGGTCCGCGACGCCATCGAGATCCTGCGCGAGTACGGGGTGTCGCAGATGCCCGTCGTCGGCGCCGAGCCGCCCGTGAAGAGCGGGGAGGTGGCCGGGTCGGTGAGCGAGCGCGCGCTGCTCGACGCCGTCTTCTCCGGCCGCGCGTCGCTCGCCGACCGCGTGGACCAGCACATGGAGCCCCGCTTCCCGCTCATCGGCGCGGGCGAGGGCGTCGAGGCCGTGCGCACCGCGCTGCACGACGCCGACGCGCTGCTCGTCGTCGAGGACGGCGACCCGGTCGGGGTCCTCACGCGGCACGACCTCCTGGGGTTCGTCGCCGCGCGCTGACCCCGCCGGGCCCGGCGCGCGCCTCAGGCTCCGGCCGGCGGGCGCGCGAGGGACGCCAGGCCCGCGAGGAGCGCGCGGACGTGCAGGTCGAAGCTGCGGTCGAGGTCGTCGGGCAGGCGGTAGCCGCCGCCGACCTCGAGCGCGACGAAGCCGTGCAGGCTCGCACGCACGGACCGGACGGCGTCGACCGTGCGGTCCTCGGGGAGGTCGAACCCGCGCAGCACGGCGGCGACGACCTGGACGCTGCGCCCCGCGGCCGCCGACAGCGCGGCGTCCGCGGGGTCGTCCGGGTCGGGGGCGACCTGCACGGCCGCGTACCGGCCGGGGTGCGCTCGGGCGTACCGCCGGGTCGCGTGCGCGAGGGCGGCGACGGCGTCGGGCCCGGCGAGACCGACCGTCGCGTCGGTGAGGGCGCGCGTGTAGTCCCCGACGGCGACGACGGCGACCTCGCGGCGCAGCGCGGCGAGCGAGCCGACGTGCTTGTAGAGGCTCGGCGTCGCGACGCCTGCCTGCGCGGCGACCTTGGCGAGCGTGAGGTCGGCGAAGCCCGTCGGGCCGCCGGCGTCGACGAGGTCGAGCGCGATCCGGACGACGGCGTCGTGGGACAGCCCGGCCCTAGCCACGCGCGTCCTCCGACCGCTCGGCGTCCGGGCGCGCGTCGGCGTCGGGCAGACCGGAGAGGAAGTCGAGGGTCGCGGCCACGACCTCCTCGGGGGCCTGGAGCTGGGGGTAGTGGCCGACGTCGGGCAGCAGGAGCGTGGTCGCGCCGAGCGCCTGCTCGGCCCATGCGGCCTCGGCGGCCGGGTCGGCGTAGTCGGGGTCGAGCGCGCCGTAGACCGCGAGCACGGGCGCCTCGACCTGCGCGACGCGCGGCTCGACGACGCGGTGGTCGAGCTGGAGGGTGAGGTCCCGGAAGGAGCGCAGGCGCCCCGGCTCGGAGAGGTTGGCGCGGATCGCGGCCTGGTGCGAGGCGAGGCGCGCGGGGGTGCGGCCCTTGTTCAGCGAGCCGTAGAACGCGGCCCAGAACGCCGCGCCCCACGGCCGCGCGAGCGCGACGCGGTAGAGCACGCGCATCGCGCGGAGCCTCGCGGGGGACGACGGCTCGCGCAGGAACCCGTCGAGCAGGACGAGCCCGCGCACGAGGTCGGGGCGCTGGGCCGCGGCGACCACGGCGGCCGACGCCGCCATGGAGCTGCCCAGCAGGACGGCCGGGCCGGCGCCCAGGTGCTCGACGAGCGCGACGTAGTCGGACGCGGTCGCCTCGTCGCCGTGCGTCGCGAAGGTCGTGTCGCTGTCGCCGTGGCCGCGCAGGTCCATGACGACGACGCGGTGGCCCGCGGCGAGGAGGTCGGGGACGACGTCGTCGTAGGTGGCGCGGAGGTCGCCCATGCCGGGCGCGGCGACGACGAGCGGGCCGGAGCCCTGGTCGGTGTAGGCGAGGCGTCCCTCCGTGCGGGCGAGGTGGCGCACGGTCGGGTGCTGGCTCGTGGTCATAGCCCAAAGGCTAATGCCATTAGCCAACGAGGGCAAGAGTTTCGGCGATCGCGCCCGGCCGGGTCGGGGCGACCCGCGTAGGGTAAGGAGACCCGCGCCCGCGCGGGCCTTCCTGCACCCGACGAGAGGCAACCTCGTGACCGACCAGCCCACCCTCCCCACCGCCTCGGGATCCTTCGGCGAGAAGCCGACGCTCACCTTCCCCGAGACGGACGCGCCCAGCGGTCTGCAGGTGGTCGTGCTCACCGAGGGCGACGGCCCGGCCGTCACGTCGGGGCGCAACATCGTCGTGCACTACCTCGGCCAGACCTGGGGCGGGCACGTCTTCGACAACTCCTACGACCGCGGCGACACCATCGCCTTCCCCATCGGTGTCGGCGCCGTCATCGGCGGCTGGGACAAGGGCCTCGTGGGCCAGAACGTCGGCTCCCGCGTGCTGCTCTCGATCCCGCCGGAGCACGGCTACGGCCAGCGCGGCGTTCCGCAGGCCGGCATCGGCGGCACGGACACGCTCGTCTTCGTCGTGGACGTCGTCGACGTCCAGTGACCTCGTGAGCGCGGGGTGCCCGTCGTCGCGGTGACCACCCACGACGGGCGCCCGCCGCTCAGCGCCGCACGGACCGCGTCACCGTGAAGCGCGGGTCGCGCGCGACCTGCGTCGTGGGCCCGACCGCGCGCTCGAGCGCGGGGCGGTACCGCAGGTGCGAGTTCCAGACGCACCACAGCTCGCCGCCCGGTCGCAGCACGCGCCCCGCGGTCGCGAACATGCGGTGCGCCGCGTCGGTGCGCACCGCCGCGCCGTCGTGGAACGGCGGGTTGAGCAGCACGACGTCGGCGCTGGCGTCCGCGAGGGTCGTGCCCGCGTCGTCGCGCACCGTGCGCACGCGGTCGGCGACGCCGTTCTCGCGCGCTGTGAGCGCGGCCGAGCGGACGGCGGCGTCCGAGCGGTCGGCGGCGACCACCCGCGCGTCGGGCCAGCGCCGGGCCGCCCACGCGGCGAGCAGGCCCGTCCCGCACCCGAGGTCGACGACGTCGCGCGGCGCCGCACCCTGCCCGCCGGGGGTCGGTCCGTCGTCGGCGCCGAGCCGGTCGAGCAGGAACCGCGTGCCGAGGTCCAGGCCGGCGCCCGCGAAGGCGGCGCCGAACGCCGCGACCCGCAGGCCGACGTCGGCCAGGTCGGTGACGACCGGGTAGGTCAGCGGGCGCGCCGGCCGGGGCGCCGACGCGACGAGCGCGCGGGACTTGCCCCGGGCGAGGCTCGCGCGCACCTCGCCGAACGACTCGGCGAGGACGTCGTTCATCGCGCGCGTCATGTGCTTGACGCGCGCGCTCCCGAGGAGCACGACGTCCGGCCCGGCCTCGCGCGCGACGTGCTCCGCGACGTCGCGCAGCGCCGCGAGGCCGCGGGGGAGCCGCAGCAGCACGACCCGCGCCCCGGCCAGGAGCCCCGCGTCGAGGCCGTGGCGGTCGTACGCCGTCGCCATCCCCGCCGCGCGCGCGTTCGCGTCGAGCGCCGCCTCCGCGGTGCACGCGTCCTGGTGGACGCGCACGCGCCCCCCGGGGGCGGTCGCGCTCCCGGCTTCCCCGGCGGGTCCTGCCCCGGTGAGCAGCGCCGCACCCAGGGTGAGGGCGCCGTACCGGTCGTCGACGACGGCCACGGCCCCCGGCGCGACGCCGGCGAGCAGGGGCGACGCCTCGTCGAGCAGCAGGCGGTCGGCCGGGTCGACGGCGACCGGTGCGTCCTCCCGGTCCGGGCCGACGTCGTGGGTGCGCAGGCGCTCCAGGAGGGCGGCGAGGTCGGGCGAGGTCGTCACCGCCCCAGTCTCCCCGACGCCCGGTGGTCGCCGCGCCGCGCGCCCGGCGGAGCGCTACTGTGCGACTGCGGAGAGCGAGGAGGCACCCGTGGACGTCCCGCGAACCCTGGTCGAGTCCCGTGCCGTCGGGCGCGCGCTGCGCGACCGGGTGCCGCGCCGCACGCAGGGCGCGCTGCTGCTGCCGGAGCGCGACCCGGTGGCGATCGTCGAGGAGCAGAACCGCGACCGGCTCCAGGACCTCGTCCCGCTGCGGATCGGCCGGATGCTCGAGTCGCCCTTCGCGTTCTACCGCGGCACCGCCGCGACGATGGCCCACGACCTGCGCGACGGCCCCCGGACCGGCGTCCAGGTCGTCGCGTGCGGGGACGCGCACGTCTCCAACTTCGGGCTCTTCGCGTCGCCCGAGCGGCGGGTCCTGTTCGACCTCAACGACTTCGACGAGGCGTCGGACGCCCCGTGGGAGTGGGACGTCAAGCGCCTCGCGGCGAGCATGTACGTGGGCGGGCGGGACAAGGGCCTGGCCGAGCACGACTGCGCGGACGCCGCGCGCGGCGCGGTGCGCGGGTACCGCGAGACGCTCGCCGAGGCGTTCGCGCGCGACGCCCTCGCGCGCTACGCGTTCCTCGTCGACACCGCGGTCATCGAGCCCCTGCTGCTCGACGGCGGGCGCGAGGAGCTCGAGCGGACCGTGCGCAAGGCGCGGCGGCGCACGTCGGAGCAGGTGGTGCGGAAGATCACGAGCCGGACCGCCGACGGCCGCACCCGGATCGTCGACCAGCCACCGGTCACCCAGCACGTGGACACGGCGAGCGTCGACGAGCTCACGACGCTGTTCGAGGCGTACCGCGAGCCGCTGCGCGCCGACGCCCGGCTCCTGCTGAGCCAGTTCACGGTCGTGGACTTCGTGCTGCGCGTCGTGGGCGTCGGGAGCGTCGGGACGCGCTGCTACATCGTGCTCCTCGAGGGGCCCGCGGGGGAGCCGCTCGTGCTGCAGGTGAAGGAGGCGACGTCGTCGGTCCTCGCGACGTACGGCGGGATGGTCGACGCGCTGCCGTCCGGGCTCGTGCCCGCCGGCGCCGTGCCCGCCCAGGGCCGCCGGGTGGTCGCCGCCCAGCGCATCCTGCAGGCGCAGTCCGACCCGTTCCTGGGGTGGACGACCGTCGAGGCGCCCGACCGCACGGGCCGCCCGCGCGTCGACTTCTACTGGCGCCAGTTCCGCGACATGAAGGGGTCCGTCGAGCTCGGCCGGCTCTCGGCCTCGCAGTTCGTGCGGTACGGGGAGCTGTGCGGGCGCGTGCTCGCCCGCGCCCACAGCCAGTCGCCGGGCGCGCGCGTGGCGCACGGCTACCTCGGCCGCTCCGACGTGTTCGACGAGTCCCTCGCGCGGTGGTCGCGCGCGTACGCGGACGTCGTCGAGGGGGACTACGCCGCGCTCGAGGCCGCCGTGACGAGCGGCCGCCTCCCGGCCGAGCGGGGCGTCTGAGCCGGTCCGACGGCGGTGGACGGCCACCCGCGCGCCCCGCCGTCGCCCGTACGCTGGGCGCCATGACGGACGACGCCGGTCAGCCCGGCCCGCACGCCCCCGCGCCCGCCGAGGCGCCTGCGGAGTCCTCCGCTCCGGCAGAGGCTCCGACCGCGCCCGCCGAGGCGCGCGGGACCGCGCGCGTGGCGGTCGAGTACTGCACGCAGTGCCGCTGGCTGCTGCGCGCGGCGTGGGTCGCGCAGGAGCTCCTGCAGACGTTCCGCACGCGCCTGGGCGAGGTGGCCCTCGTGCCCGGCACGGACGGCGTCTTCCGCGTCACGCTCGACGCCGGGGACGGGCCGGTGCTGCTGTGGGACCGCCGCGTCGACGGCGGGTTCCCCGAGATCCCGGACCTCAAGCGCCGGGTGCGCGACGCCGTCGCGCCCGACCTGTCGCTCGGCCACACCGACCGCGCGGCCACCGCGACGGACGCCGCGACGGAGGCACCGCGCCCGGACTGAGGCCGGTCGGGCCGCGCGGCAGATACTGTCCGCAGGACGCGGCTCAGCCCTTCTTCGCGCGCGCGGCGGCGAGCCGCTCCTCCTCGGCGCGGACCTTCTTCTGCACCTCGCGCTCGGCCGTCAGCCACTCCGGCGGGTCCTGGCGCAGCGCGTCGATCTCGTCGGTGGTCAGCGGCTCGGTGAGGCCGCCGCGCGTGAGGCCGGAGATCGAGACGCCGAGCCGGCCCGCGACGACGGGCCGCGGGTGCGGGCCGTTGCGGCGCAGGTCCGCGAGCCACTGGGGCGGGTTCTTCTCCATCTCCTCGAGCTGCGCCCGGGTGATGGTGCCCTCCTGGAACTCCTGCGGCGTGGCGGGCAGGTACACCCCGAGCTTCTTCGCCGCGGTGGCGGGCTTCATGGTCTGCGCGGACTGCTTGGGGGTCATGGGCTCCAGGGTAGTCGGCCGGTCGGGTGCCGGCGGCCCGCGGTCGGGCGCGCGGCGGGCGTCCGGCGGGCCTGCGACGGACCGGAGCCGGGCCCGGTGCACGCCGGGCGGGAGCGCGCGGGACCGCGCGCCTAGGCTGTCCGGGTGGACGACGACGCGGGCACGGCTCCCGAGGCAACGACCGACGGCGGCGGGGACGACGGTGCCGGTCGCCGGTTCCGGCTCGCGTACGTCCCCGGCGCGACCCCGGCCAAGTGGGTGCGCACGTGGCGCGAGCGCCTCCCCGACGTGCCGCTCGAGCTCGTCGCCGTCGAGCCCGGCGACGCGGAGCGGGCGCTGCGCGACGACGAGGCCGACGCCGCGATCCTGCGCCTGCCCGTCGACCGCGACGTGCTGAGCGCGATCCGCCTCTACGAGGAGGCGCCCGTCGTGCTCGTGTCGCGCGACCACCTGCTCGCCGCCCTGGAGCCCGAGGAGCCGGTCGCGCTCGACGACCTCGCCGACGACGTGCTGCTGCGGCCGCTCGACGACGTCGTGCCGTGGGCGGGCGAGGCCGGGGCCGCGGACGACGCGCCGCGGCCACCGGGGCGGCCGGCCGACGAGCGGCCCGCGACGACCGGCGACGCGGTCGTGCTGGTCGCCGCGAACGTCGGGGTGGCCGTCGTGCCGCAGTCGCTCGCGCGCCTGCACCACCGCAAGGACGTCACCTACCGCCGCCTGGAGGGGGCGCCGTCGGCCCCCGTCGCGCTCGCGTGGGTCGCGGACCGCGACGACGACCTCGTCGAGGAGATGGTCGGGATCGTCCGCGGCCGCACGGCCAACAGCTCGCGCGGGCGTCGGGCGACGGCGCCCGCGGAGGATGCCGCGCCCGCCCGCGAGCGCCGCGACCGCGACGCGCGCGGTGGCGCGGGCCGCGGGGGAGCGGGCGCCGGTCGTGCGGGAGCGGGCGGCGGGCGCGGCGGGGGTGGCGCGCAGGGCCGCGGCACGCCGAAGGGCCGGGGCGCCCGCGGTCGGGGCGGGAAGCGGCGGTGACGGCTCCGCCGCCCGCGCCGCAGGCTCCGGGTGGCCCGGTCGAGCTCGTGCTGCTCGACGCGGTGCCCCCGGACGAGCGGGGCCGGCTGCTCGCCGCCGCGCTCCGGCTCCGGCTGGGACCCGGGCAGGAGGAGTTCGTGCCGCCCGCGGCCGACGTCGTCGCCGCGGCCCACGCCGACCCGGGCCGGCACCTGCTGGTCGCCCGGCCGCCGGGCGGCGACCCCGTCGCGCTCGGCGTGCTGCACCCCGGCGGTGCCCCGGCCGAGGTCGCGGCGCTGCTCGACGGCGTCGCCCCGGACGACGTCGTGCTGTTCCGCGGCTTCCTCGTCGACGTCGCGGCGCAGGGCGGCGGCGTCGGGTCGCGCGTCGTGCGGGACCTTCCCGGCGCGGTCGCGGCGCTCGCGGCGCTGCGCGGGCGGACGGCGCCGTACGAGGCGCTCGTCCTCACGGTCAACGACCGCAACGCGGCGGGGCGGCGCGCGTACGCGCGCGCGGGGCTGCACGACCGCGGCGCGTACCTCGGGGGGAGTGCCGGGCCGCAGCGGGTCATGGCACGCGCGCTCGCAATATAGGCATTGACTTATATAAGCGCAGTCTGAAAGATGGGGGTCATGGAAGCGTTCGACGTCCTCGGCGACCCGGTCCGTCGTCGGATCCTCGAGCACCTCGCGCACGGCGAGCAGCCCGCCGGCGAGATCGCGGCGCGCGTGGGGGAGGAGTTCGGCATCAGCCAGCCCGCGGTGTCGCAGCACCTGCGCGTGCTGCGGACCAGCGGGTTCGCGTCGGTCCGCCCGGACGGGACCCGGCGCCTCTACGCGCTCGACCCGGCGGCCCTCGACGAGGTCGAGGACTGGACCGCGGGCCTGCGCCGGTTCTGGGAGCAGCGGCTGGACGCGCTCGGGACCGAGCTCGCCCGGGGTGCCCGCGAGCGCCGTCGGGCGACGGCAGCCGGCGCCGACGAGGACGACGAGCGCCCCACCGACACCACCAGGAGGACAGCATGAAGGACTTCATCGCCGAGCTCGAGGCCGCGCGGCGCACCGTCGGGACGGGAGACCTGCCCGCCGGTGCGGCACGGGTCGTCACCATCGAGCGCACCTACCCGGCCGACGTCGAGGACGTGTGGGAGGCCGTCACCGACCCCGAGCGCATCCCGCGCTGGTTCCTGCCCGTGACGGGCGACCTCCGGGTGGGCGGCACCTACCAGGTCGAGGGCAACGCCGGCGGCGAGATCCGCGCGTGCGAGGCCCCGCGGCTCCTGCGGCTCACGTGGGTCATGGGCCCGCCGACGCCGGAGGACACGTCCGTCGTCGAGGTCCGGCTCGCGCCCACGCCCGACGGCGGCACGACGCTCACGCTCGAGCACACCGCCGTCGTGCCGCCGGAGATGTGGGACCAGTTCGGCCCGGGCGCCGTCGGCGTCGGGTGGGACGGCGCCCTGCTGGGCCTCGGGCTGCACGTCGACGGCCGGGCGACGCTCGACCCCGAGGCCGTCCTCGCGAGCCCCGAGCTGCGCGCGTTCAACGTCGCGAGCAGCGAGGCGTGGGGAGCGGCGCTCGCCGTGGCCGACGGGCTCGACGCGGACGACGTCGCCGCCCGCGTCGCCGCCACGACGGCGTTCTACGTCCCTGCGGACGACGTCCCCGCCGAGGACGGCTCGGGCGCCCGGTAGGGCCGCCCCCGCGGTCGCCGGTCGCGGGTCGCACCGGCGGTCCCGCGAGGTACCGCCCCGGGGGGACGCCCCGCGGCGGACGTCCGCCGCGGGGCGGATGTTCACCCGTGGTTCACCCGGCATACCCTCGTCCGATGACTTCGCCCGATTCGTCCCGCACCACGACCCTGCCCGACCCCGTCCCGACGCGTGACGAGAGCGACGGCGCGCCGGCCGGACCCACGGCCCCCGAGCCGTCGTCCGGGCTCGCGGGGCAGGCGCTCGTGGCGGTGTCGTGGCTCGTCGGGGCGGCGCTCGTCGTCCTCGTCGCCCGGATGCTGCGCGGGCCGAGCGAGTCCCTCTACCTCGCCGTCACGGCGCGCACGGCCGATCTCCCCGGGACGGAGCTCGTCGCCGAGGGCGGCGTGCTCGTGCTCGTGGCCTGGTGCGCGCTCGTGGCCTGGCGCTCGCGCCGGGGCGGCCCGCCCGCGGTCGCGACGACGCTCGCCGCCGGCGTGGGCGCCGTCGCCGCCTACGCCGCGAGCGAGGCCGTGAAGTCCCTCGTGCGGCAGCCGCGCGGCTGCTGGGAGCTGGTCGAGGTCGCGCACTGCCCCGCGGCGGGCGACTGGTCGTTCCCGAGCAACCACACCGCGATCGCGTTCGCCCTCGCGACCGCCGTCGTCCTCGCCGGCGCGCCGGCCGTGCGGGTCCCCGGCGCCGTGCCGGCGCGGCACGCGACCCGCTCCCGCACGCGCGACCTCGCGGTGTGGGTCGTCGTGCCGGCCCTGCTGGCCGTGGCGGTCGCGGCGGCCCGCGTCGCCCAGGGCGTGCACTTCCCGCACGACGTCGTGGCCGGCGCGGCCGTGGGCGTCGCCGTGGTCGTGGCGGCGGTGACGGTGCTCGCCGGTCCCGCCACGACGGCCGTCGCGGCGGCGTGCCGCGTCGACGGGGTGCGCCGCGTGCTGCTCGCCCGACCGTCCTGAGCCCGCCCGCGGGCCGCGCCGTCAGCGCGGCGCGGTGACGAAGACGTCGAACAGCTCCGGGTGGTGGGCGTGCACGAGCACGGCGAAAACCACGACGTCGAACAGCAGGTGGACGGCCACGACGTAGGTGAGCGACTTGCTCCAGGAGAAGATCCAGCCCTGGACGAGCGCGAACGGCACGGTGAGCAGCGGGCCCCACTCCCGGTAGCCGAGCTCCCAGAGGAACGACGCGAAGACCGTCGCCTGGAGCAGGTTCGCCGTCCACACCCCGAAGTGCTCGCGGTACAGCGCGAAGACCACGCACACGAAGAACAGCTCGTCCCAGATGCCCACCGCGTTGACGCCGACGAACAGGCGCGCGATCTCCGCGCCGCCCGTGATCGGCGGCCAGTTGAGGTACGCGCCCGACCCGATGAAGTAGAACGGCAGGATCAGGTAGCCCGCCACGACGACCACGACCAGGTACACGACCTGCCCCCGCGTCCAGCGACGGCCCGTCGCGACGGGGAACGTGACGGCGTCCTCGCGGAAGACGAAGCAGGACAGAGCCCACGGCACGAGCACCGCGAGGGAGAGCACGACGGCGAAGCGCACCATGCCGGCGTCGGACAGGTCGGCCTTCAGCGAGATGGTCGAGATGATCCCCATCCCGACGCCGACCAGCGCGAGGTCGCGGCCGAGGCGCCGGTCCACGAGCAGCCCGAGCGCGACCCCGAGGACGAGCGGGACGTACCCGAGCGGGCGCGCGTGGACCGCGAAGAGCAGCACCGCGGAGCCGGACACGAGGACCGCGGCGAGCAGGCGCAGGGGCGACCCGACCGCCCAGGGCGGGCGGGCGGCGTCGGGCAGCGGGCTGAGCGCGGCGGAGGTCACGCGCACACGGTGCCACGACCGGCGGGCGGGGGCGCGCGCCGCCGCGCCGGGACCGGGCCGCGACCGGGCCGTGCGAGCCCCGGCGCTACAGCTCCTCGTACACCGCCGGGTCCTGGCCGTTCGTGCGCCCGTCCGCCCGGGCGAGCCCGGTCAGGGCGTTCATCTCGTGCGTGGTCAGCTCGAACGAGAACACGTCGAGGTTCTCGCGCTGACGCTCCGGCGACGACGCCTTCGGCAGCGGCACGACACCGAGCTGCACGTGCCAGCGCAGGATCGCCTGCACCGGGGAGACGCCGTGCGCGGCCGCGACCTGCGTGACGACCGGGTCCCGGAGCAGGTCGTTCGCGCGTCCGATCGGGCTCCACGCCTCCGTGACGACGCCGCGCTCCGCGTCCGCCGCACGCTGGAGCGGCTGCGGGAAGTACGGGTGCAGCTCGACCTGGTTCACGACGGGCGTCACGCCCGTCGCCGCGATCACCGCGTCCAGGTGCTCGGGCAGGAAGTTCGAGACGCCGACGTGCCGGACCAGGCCCCGGTCGCGGCACTCCACGAGCGCCTCGTACGCCTCGACGTACCGGCCCACGCGCGGGTTGGGCCAGTGCACGAGGTACAGGTCGAGGTAGTCCAGGCCCGTGCGCAGCACCGACTCCTCGACCGTCCGGACGGCGTCGTCGTGCGCGTGGTGACGGCCGGGGAGCTTCGACGTCACGAGCACGTCCTCGCGCGCGACGCCCGAGCGGCGCACCGCCGCGCCCACGGCGCCCTCGTTCTCGTAGCTGAACGCGGAGTCGACGAGCCGGTACCCCGCGTCGATCGCGCGCGCGACGGCGTCCGCGCCCTCCTCGCCCTGGAGCCGGTAGGTGCCGAGGCCGATCGCGGGGATCGTCGTGCCGTCCTGCGCCGCGAGGGTGGGGATCGTCATGGGCCCATCGTGCGGGCGACCCCGGCGGCCCCGCACCTCGGCGGGACGCGGCAGCGGGACGTCGCGCGGGCGAGATGCGAGAAGTGGCCCCTGGTCCGGCGGGACCCGGGGCCACTTCTCACCTCTCGGCGGGTGCTACGCGGCGCTCGGGAACGGGACCCCCGTGGTCGCGTGGCAGCGGTAGCCGTTCGGGTTCTTGTCGAGGTACTGCTGGTGGTAGTCCTCGGCGTAGTAGAACGGCCCGGCCTCGGCCGCGGGGCGCATCTCCGTCGTCACCGGGTCGTACCCCTTGGCCTCGAGCACCGCGGAGTAGCGCGCCGCCGTCTCGCGGACGGCCCGCTCCTGCTCGGGCGTCGTCCAGTACACGGCGGACCGGTACTGGGTGCCGACGTCGTTGCCCTGGCGGTAGCCCTGCGTCGGGTCGTGGCGCTCCCAGAAGATCTTGAGCAGCTCCTCCTCGGAGACCTTCGTCGGGTCGTACGCGACGAGCGCCGTCTCGGTGTGGCCGGTCCGCGCGGTGCACGCCTCCTCGTAGGTGGGGTTCGGCGTCGTGCCGCCCATGTAGCCGACGGCGGTGCTCACCACCCCGGGGACCTGCCAGAAGATCTCCTCGGCGCCCCAGAAGCAGCCCATCGCCAGGTAGAGCACGCGCGTGCCCTCGGGCCACGGGCCGGTGATCGAGGTGCCGAGCACGGTGTGGGGACGCGGCGCCTGCAGCACGGGCGACTGGCGCCCGGGCAGCGCGTCCTCGGGGGCGATCATCGTCGTCTTGCCGGACGAGCCGAAGATCGCGTCGAAGATCGAGTTCATCGCTTACCTCCTGAGGGTGCCCGGACGACCGGGGCGCTGGCCCACGACGCATCGTCCTGGCACGGGGTAGAACGCGGCGGGGGCGGTCGGTGTTCCGCGGACGTGCCGCGACCGGGGCCCGGGCGCGCGTCCGGCCCGAGCCTCTCACGGGACGATCGAGTCGATGTACCCGCCGTCGACGCGCACCGCGGCGCCGGTCGTCGCCGACGCGAGCGGTGACGCGAGGTAGGCGACCATGTGCGCGATCTCCTCCGGCTCGATGAGGCGCTGGAGCAGCGACTGCGGGCGGTGCTCGCGCATGAACACGCGCTGCGCCTCGTCCCACGGCAGGTCGTCGCCGACGAGCTCGCGCGCGAACGCCTCCACCCCGCCCGTGTGCGTGGGCCCGGCGAGCACGCTGTTCACCGTGACGCCCGTGCCCGCCGCCGCCTTGGCGAACCCGCGCGAGACGCCGAGCAGCGCCGTCTTCGTCACGCCGTAGTGGATCATCTCGGCCGGGATCACGACCGCCGAGTCGCTCCCGACGAACTGCACCCGGCCCCAGCCGCGCTCCGTCATCCCCGGCAGGTACGCGCGCGTGAGCCGCACGCCCGCGAGGACGTTCACCTCGAAGTAGCGGCGCCACGTGGCGTCGTCGATCGCGAGCGGGTCCGCGCTCGAGAAGATGCCGAGGTTGTTCACCAGCACGTCGACGTGCGGCACGGCGTCGAGCACGGCCGCCGTCCCCTCGTCGGTCGCGAGGTCGGCGGCCACGCCCAGCACGTCCGCCCCGGGCACGTGCTCGCGCACGTCGGCGGCGGCCCGCTGCGCCGTCTCCTCGGAGCGCCCGTTGACGACGACCGCCGCGCCGCACGCCGCGAGCGTGCGCGAGATCGCGAGCCCGATCCCCTGCGCCGAGCCGGTGACGAGCGCCCTCCTGCCGTCCAGGTCGATCCTCATGCGCGGGCTCCTTCCGGGTCGTCGGACGACGGTCGCCGCCCGCCTCCCTACCGTGCCCCGCGGCGGTCGCGGCCGCCACCGCCTCACCGCCCCCGCCATGGCCGCCGTCGCCACGGCCGCCGCCGAGCAGGTGGTCCTGGCTCGTCCGGGTAGCGGGACGGACCAGGACCGCCTGCTCGGCGCAGGGGGTGCGCCTAGGCTGGTCGGGTGACCACCTCGAGCGAGCACCCCGACTGGACCACCACCGGCTTCTCCACGCGTGCGATCCACGCGGGCCAGGACCCGGACGCGACGACCGGCGCCGTCGTGCCGCCGATCCACCAGGTCTCGACGTACAAGCAGGACGGCGTCGGCGGGCTGCGCGGCGGCTACGAGTACTCGCGCTCCGCGAACCCGACGCGCACCGCCCTCGAGGAGGCGCTCGCGGCCGCGGAGTCCGGCGGCCTGCGCCCGACGGCGGACGGGTCGCCCGCCGCGCGCGGGTTCGCCTTCGCGTCCGGCCTCGCGGCCGAGGACACGCTGCTGCGCGCCGTCGTGCGCCCCGGGGACCACGTGATCGTGCCCGACGACGCGTACGGCGGCACCTACCGCCTCATCGCCCGCGTGTTCGGCCCGTGGGGCGTCGAGCACACGCCCGTCGACCTCACGGACGTCGAGGCCGTGCGCGCCGCCGCGCGCCCCGAGACGCGCGTCGTCTGGGTCGAGACCCCGACGAACCCGCTGCTCGGCGTGAGCGACGTCGCGGCGCTCGCGGGCGTCGCGCACGACGCCGGGGCGCTGCTCGTCGTCGACAACACCTTCGCGACCCCCTACCTCCAGCAGCCCCTCGCGCTGGGGGCGGACGTCGTCGTGCACTCGACGACGAAGTACGTCGGGGGGCACAGCGACGTCGTCGGGGGAGCGCTCGTCGTGGCGACGGCCGCGCAGCTCCCCGGCGGGCTCGCGTCGCCCGCGGGCGGCACGGACGTCGCGGGGGCGGTGGGCTTCCACCAGAACGCGTCGGGCGCCGTCGCCGGGCCGTTCGACGCGTGGCTCACGCTGCGCGGGCTCAAGACGCTCGCGGTGCGCATGGACCGCCACCAGGCGAACGCGGCCGCGGTCGCGGAGTTCCTCGACGCGCACCCGGCCGTGACCGAGGTGATCTACCCGGGCCTCGCGTCGCACCCGGGCCACGAGCTCGCCGCGCGTCAGATGTCCGGGTTCGGCGGCATGGTCTCGTTCCGCGTGGGCAGCGAGGCCAAGGCGCTCGACGTGTGCGCGCGCACCCGGGTGTTCACGCTCGCGGAGTCGCTGGGCGGGGTCGAGTCGCTCGTCGAGCACCCCGGCCGCATGACGCACGGCTCCGTCGCGGGCACGGCGCTCGAGGTCCCCGACGACCTCGTCCGGCTGTCCGTCGGCATCGAGGACGTCGAGGACCTCCTCGCCGACCTCGGGCAGGCGCTCGCCTGACGGGGAGATCCTGCGCACACCGCGCGGGCTCGCCGTGCGCAGGGGCGCGCGGCGGGGGCCGCTCCCCTAGGGTTGCGCTGTGAGCGCGCAGACGGACCAGCACCGCACCCCCGACCCGCTTCCTCCCGCGCGTCCCGGCGCAGCGGCCGTGCCCGACGCCGTGCGCTCGGCCGCCGCGTGGTCGTGGCGCCTGCTGCTCATCGGCGCGGCGATCGCGGCCGGGCTGTGGGTCGTGACGCAGCTCAAGGTGATCGTCGTGCCGATCGCGGTGGCGCTGCTGCTCACCGTGCTCCTCACGCCGGTCCAGCGGTTCTTCCGGCGGCACCTGCGCATGTCGCGCGGCCTCGCGTCGGGCGCCGCGCTCATCGCGCTCATCGTCGTGGTCGCGGGGCTCATCGCCACCGCGGGGCAGCAGATCGTCAGCGGCTTCCAGGACCTGCGCGACCAGGCCGTCGAGGGCTTCGAGCAGTTCACGAACTGGCTCGCCGACGGCCCCCTCGGCCTCGACTCCACCACGCTCTCGCACTGGCTCGACCAGGCGGGGACCGCGGTCTCCGAGAACCAGGACTCGATCGTCTCGGGCGCGCTGGGCGCGGCGACGACCATCGGCCACGTGCTCGCCGGGGCCCTCATCGCCCTGTTCTGCACGTTCTTCTTCCTGCTCGACGGCCGCTCGATCTGGTCGTGGGTCGTGGGGCTGCTCCCGCTGCGCGCCCGCGACCGCGTGCACCAGGCCGGCCGTCGCGGCATCGTGACGCTCGCCGCGTACACGCGCACCCAGATCCTCGTCGCCGCGGTCGACGCGGTCGGCATCGGCGTCGGTGCCGCGTTCTTCGTGCCGTCGCTCGCGCTGCCGCTCGGCATCCTCGTCTTCGTCGGGTCGTTCATCCCGATCGTCGGTGCCATCGTCACCGGGTCCATCGCGGTGCTCGTCGTGCTCGTCGCGCAGGGCTGGGTGCAGGCGCTCGTCATGCTCGGCATCGTGCTGCTCGTGCAGCAGATCGAGGGCCACATCCTCCAGCCCTTCCTCATGGGGCACGCGGTCTCGCTGCACCCCGTCGCCGTCCTGCTCGTCGTCGCGGCCGGTAGCTTCGCCGCGGGCATCGTCGGCGCGCTGTTCGCGGTCCCGATCGCCGCGGTGCTCAACACGGTGGTGCTCTACCTGCACGGCCACGACAAGTTCCCCGAGCTCGGCACCGACGACCGCGTCGTCGTGCGCGGCAGCCCGCAGCCGCCCGTCATCGCGCGCGCCGAGTCCGACCTTGACGACGCGGGCGTGCGCCGCCGCCCCGGTCGCCGGGCGCACGACGCCGGCGGCTCGGCGGTCGTGGAGACGCAGGACGCCGGCGTCGCCGACGCACCGGGCGAGGGCACACCGGGAGAGGCGCGGTGACCTCAGGTCCCGTGCCCGTCCCGCTCGGCGACGTCCGCGACGCCGCCCGCCTGCTCGACGGCGTCGCGTACCGCACGCCGGTGCACACCACCCGGGCGATCAGCGAGGCGGCTGGCGTCCGGGTCCTGCTCAAGTGCGAGAACCTCCAGCGCGCGGGGTCGTTCAAGGTCCGCGGCGCCTACGTGCGCATGGCGCGCCTGAGCGCCGACGAGAAGGCGCGCGGCGTCGTCGCGGCGAGCGCGGGCAACCATGCGCAGGGCGTCGCGTTCGCCGCGGGCCTGCTCGGCATCCGGGCCGTCGTGTACATGCCGGTCGACGCCGCGCTCCCCAAGGTCGCGGCGACGCGCCAGTACGGCGCCGAGGTCCGGCTCGTCGGCGCCGACGTGGACGAGACGCTCGCCGCCGCGCGCGCCGAGGCCGACCGCACCGGCGCCGTGTTCATCCACCCGTTCGACCACCCCGACGTCGTCGCGGGTCAGGCGACCATCGCGCTCGAGATCCTCGAGCAGGTGCCCGACGTCCGGACCGTCGTCGCCCCGCTCGGAGGCGGCGGCCTCGTCGCCGGGCTCGCCGCGGCGTTCGCCCAGGCCGCGCCGCACGTGCGCGTCATCGGGGTGCAGGCGGAGCGCGCCGCGGCCTACCCGGGCTCGCTCGCCGCAGGAGAGCCGACGACGGCCCGGCTCGCCGGGACGATGGCCGACGGCATCGCGGTCGGGACCCCGGGTGCGGTGCCGTTCGGGATCGTCGCGCACCACGGCGTCGAGGTGCGCACCGTGACCGAGGAGGAGATCTCCCGGTCCCTGCTCATGGTCGCCGAGCGTGCGAAGCTGCTCGTGGAGCCCGCCGCCGCGACCGGCGTCGCGGCGCTCCTGTCCGGGACGGCCGCGGTCGACGCGGGCGCGGCGGACCCGGTCGAGGGACCGGTCGTCGTCGTGCTGTCCGGAGGGAACGTCGACCCGCTCGTGCTGCTGCGGGTCGTGCGGCACGGCCTCGCCGCCGCGGGCCGGTACATCCAGCTCCAGGTGCTGCTCGACGACCGCCCCGGCGCCCTCGCGCGCATGCTCGAGGCGGTCGCGGCGCGGCGCGGCAACATCATGCACATCGACCACGACCGCACGGACGTGGGCCTCGCGATCGGCGAGGCGTGGGTGCGCATGCAGGTCGAGACCAAGGGGCCCGAGCACTGCGACGAGCTCGTCGCGCACCTGCGCTCCGCGGGCTACCGCGTCGAGCGAAGCGACGGCGGGTCGCCTCGGGTCTGACGAGACCTGAGAAGCGAGAAGTGGCCCCTCCCGCGCGTGCCGGAGGGGCCACTTCTCACGCCTCGCTCACCCGCCTCTCGGCCGGCGAGCCGGCAGTCAGGTGGTCCGGTGCGCCGGGGTGACGACGCGCGGGCGCGTGGTCGGGTCGGGAGCGTCCGGGAGCTCTTCCGGGCGCGCGCCGCGGTCGACGAAGGCTTGCAGAATCCGGCCCTCGGTCGAGGGCCAGCGGCCGAGGACGTCGTACGCGAACAGCACGATCACCCGCCATCCGAGCCGTTCCAGCTCCTCCTGCCGCGCGACGTCGTTCAGGCGCTGCCGCGCGGAGGTCAGGTGGTGCCGGCCGTCGTACTCCACCGCGATGCGGAGCTCGGGCCAGCACAGGTCGGGTCGTGCGAGCCAGCGTCCGTCGTCGTCGACGACGTCGGCCCCGACGACCGGGCAGGGGAAGCCCGAGTCGACCAGCCGGAGGCGCAGCAGCGTCTCCATGGGGGAGTCCACGAAACGGCGGGAACGGTGGAGCGCGGACGCGAGCGGCACGACCCCGCGTCGACCGCGCAGCAGGTGCACGCGCGCCTCGAGCCGGTCGCGGGGGTACGGGCGGGCTCGTCCCCGGGCGCCGAGGACCGCGTCCAGGACGACGACGAGGTCCGTCTCGGTGAGACCGTGCCCGCCCGCGGCGACGAGCGCCGCCAGGTCGGCGACGGTCCTGTCCGGGCCGGTCACGGCGAGCTCGTGCCGGACGACGACGTCGCGCCCCGGCAGGCCGACGTGCGTGACGACACCGGTCGCGTCGAGGGGTCGCGTGCCGGGTGGCCCCGAGACGTGCAGCGGAGAGAGGCCGGACACGCCGGGCGGGAGCGGCAGGTCCCACAGCGCGGCAGCGGTGGTGTGGGAGAAGGCGGCCGCGCGCGGGAGCGCGAGCCGGACGGCGGCGGCGACGGACCGCAGGTCGTCGCGCCGGCGGCGTCCATGCGGACGCCCCGCACCGGGGCGTGGAGCCGCGGTGAGCGCAGCTGCTTCCGGCTCACGCCGAGGCGGAGCGCCTCGGCGACGACGAACGGCGGGTCGGGCACCGGGACGGGCATGCCGAGAGTGTCCCCGAGCACACCCCCGACCTGCCGAGGAACGGCCAAGACCTGTGGACGAAGCAGACGAGAGCTGCCGAGAAGCGAGAAGTGGCCCCTCCGACACGTGTCGGAGGGGCCACTTCTCACGTCTCGCCCGGCGGCGTCGCGGCCGCCGGGGGCGCGTCAGCCCTCGAAGGGCTTCGCGGCGGTGATCTTCACGGCGATCTCGTTGCCGTTCGGAGCGGTGTAGCTGGTCTCGTCGCCGACGGTCTTGCCGTCGATCGCGGCACCGAGCGGAGACGTCGGCGAGTACACGTCGAGGTCCGTCGTGCCGGCGATCTCGCGCGAGCCGAGGAGGAACGTCATCTCGTCGCCCGCGACGACGGCCGTGACGACCATGCCGGCCTCGACCTTGCCGTCGTCCGGCGGCGTGCCGATGCGCACGTTGCGCAGCTTCTCGGTGAGCTCGCGGATGCGGGCCTCGTTCTTGGCCTGCTCCTCGCGGGCGGCGTGGTAGCCGCCGTTCTCCTTGAGGTCGCCCTCGTCACGGGCGGCGGCGATGCGCTCCGCGATCTCGGTGCGGCCCTCGCCGGACAGGTGGGCGAGCTCGGCCTGCAGCCTGTCGTGCGCCTCCTGGGTCAGCCAGGTGACGGTGGTGTCGGTCACGGTTCGCTCCTTCCTTTCCATGGTTCGACGGTCGCGCCGGGCACGGCCGTGCAGAGACGGGCAGCCGGGGCGCGTGCTCACGCGAGCGCCTGCCTGCCCGGGTCGGTGACGCTGCCCGGGTGGCAGCGCGGAGGACTGGTTCCCGCCGGACCGCCGGGTCGCCCGATGGTCGGTCGCCTGTCACGAGCACCGGCCGCGGGCCGCACGCGGTCGGGTGCGGGAATCCCTCAGGATAGCAAAGCACGAGGTGCGGACGGCGCGGGGTGGGGCGGTCCGCCGGCACGACGGCCGGGAGTGCGGCGGCTGGTCCGCACGACGGCCGGGCGGCTCAGGGAGCCGGGCGGCAGGACTGGACGATCCCCGTCGTGGCGAGCTCCGACGTCGCGACGCTCACGGTGTAGCGGGACTCCGTGACCTCGACGGGGCCGACCGTCACGTCGACCGTGCCGACCTGCGCGTAGCTCTCGGCGAGTGCGTCCAGGGTGCACGTCGCCGTCGTGCCGGGGTCCATGTACACCTCGAACGTGACGTCCACGCGCTCCGGGCTGACGACGGTGTACCCGAAGTCCTTGAAGCGCACCGGCTCGTTCGCGTAGCGCAGCCCGATGACGAACGTGATCGCGAGCCCGACGACCGCGACGAGCACGATCCCGACGACCGCCAGGCGCCGACGCCGCTCGGTGGGCTCGGGCCCGTACCGGCCCGCCGGAGGGCGCAGGGGCGTGCTCGGGCTCGGCTGCGGGGCGGTGGTCTCGTTCGTCATGGTGCGGTCCCGTGGTCGGTGCCGCCGCGCCCCGGTCGCGGGCCCGGCGGGTGCCGGCGGTGGTCGGCGGTTCGTCAGGTGTGGGCGCGGTGGTGGATCATGTCCTCGACCCATCTTCGCAGAGCCCCGGCCCTCGTCGTGCACCCACGGCGTCCTGTGCCGCGTCCCGGGCCGCGCGAGGAGACGTACGACGCATCCGGGAGGACCAGTGGCCGAACCCGCGGCCGGATCGACCACCCACCGCGAGCAGCCGGAGACGCTCCGTCTCCTGGCCGTGCACGCGCATCCCGACGACGAGTCGAGCAAGGGCGCCGCGACGACGGCGCGCTACGCGGCCGAGGGCGTGGACGTGCTCGTCGCCACGTGCACCGGGGGCGAGCGTGGCGACATCCTCAACCCGAGCTTCGGCGAGGGCCCGGCGGACATCGAGGGCATGCGTGCCCTGCGTCGCGTCGAGATGGCCGCCGCGGCGCGCGCGCTCGGCGTCCGGCAGCAGTGGCTCGGGTTCGTCGACTCGGGGCTGCCCGAGGGGGACCCGCTGCCGCCGCTGCCCGAGGGCTCGTTCGGTCTCGTGCCGCTCGAGGAGGCGGCCGCGCCGCTGGTCGAGCTCGTGCGCGAGTTCCGTCCGCACGTCGTCACGACGTACGACCCGTCGGGCGGCTACCCGCACCCGGACCACGTCATGTGCCACCGCGTCGCGTTCGAGGCGTTCCACGCCGCGGGCGACCCGGAGCGCTACCGCCGGGAGGGCGGTGCGGCGCCCTGGTCGCCGCTCAAGCTGTACTACAACCACGACTTCTCGATGAACCGCATCCGCACGCTCCACGAGGCGATGCAGGGCGCGGGCCTGGAGTCGCCGTTCGGCGACTGGGTCGAGTCGCGGTCCGCGCGGGAGATCCCCGAGCGCGAGGTCACGACGCGCGTCCACGTGGCGCGCTACTACGCCCAGCGTGACGCGGCGCTCATCGCGCACGCGTCGCAGATCGACCCGGAGGGCTTCTTCTTCGCGATCCCGCGCGACCTCGAGGTCGACGTGTGGCCGTTCGAGGAGTTCGAGCTCGCGGAGTCGCGCGTCCCGACGGACCTGCCGGAGGACGACCTGTTCGCCGGCGTGCGGGAGCTCGTCGCGGGCGAGGAGGTGGCCTCGTGAGCGCGGCACCCTTCCTCGACGTGCCGACGCTCGCGGGCGGCCCGGGCTGGGCGGCGGACGTCGTCGCGGAGACCGCGACGCCGAGCCCGTCGGACGACCCGCTGCGCGAGGACCTGGATCCGAACGACGTGTCGCCCGGTCTCGCCGGTTTCCTCGCGATCTTCGCGGTGGCGGTCGCGACCGTCGCCCTGTTCTTCGGGCTCTCGCGCCAGCTCCGACGCATGCGGCACAACGCCGAGACCCAGGGGATCGGCCCGGACGGCCCGGTCGACGCGACCGCCCCGGAGACCCCCGCCGGCTCCGCGACCGCCGGCTCCGGACCGGACGGCTCCGCGTCCGACGGTGCCGCGCCGGACAGCTCCACGTCCGGCGGCACCCGCGACGCGCGCGGCCCGGACGAGAGCGGCCCGGAGCGGCAGGGCTGACCGTGGCGACCAGCGCTCGCGTCACGATCGGGCAGCTCGAGGTCTCGGCCGACCACGCCGCGAACCTCGTGACGGTCGGCGCGGCGTTCCGGGAGGCGGCGCGCGTGCGCGCCGACCTGCTCGTGCTGCCGGAGTACGCCTCGGCGTTCGACCCGCGCGGCACCGGCGCGGAGCACGCGGAGCCGCTGGACGGGCCGTTCGTCGGCACGTTGCGCCGGCTCGCGCGCGAGCACGGTGTCGCGGTCGTGGCGGGGACCCTCGTGCCGGGCAGCGCGCCCGGCCGGGCGGTGAACGTCGTCGTGGCCGTGGACGCCGCGGGCGACCTCGTGGGCACGTACCGCAAGGTGCACCTCTACGACGCCTTCGGTCACCGCGAGTCGGACCGGCTCGACGCCGGGGACCCGGCCGCGCCCCCGCTCGTGCTGCGCGTCGGCGACCTGACGTTCGGCGTGATGACCTGCTACGACCTGCGCTTCCCGGAGAGCGCGCGGCGCCTCGTGGACGCGGGCGCCGACGTGCTGGTGGTGCCGGCCGCGTGGGCGGCGGGCGAGCTCAAGGCGGACCAGTGGCGCACCCTCGCGCGGGCCCGCGCGATCGAGAACACCGCCGTCGTGCTCGCCGTCGGCCAGGCGGGCCGGGGCGTGACCGGGCGCTCCCTGCTCGTCGGTCCCGACGGCCAGGTGGGGCTGGAGCTCGGCGAGCGCGCGGAGCTGCGCAGCGCGGACCTCGACCCGGCCGCGCTGGCCGCGGTGCGCGAGCGCAACCCGTCGCTCGCGAACCGGCGCTACGTCGTCGTCCCGAAGGACTGAGCCGGCGCGGGGCGCCCGGGTGGGCACTCCGCCCGCGGCGGGCGCTCAGCGCGCGGCGAGCGCCGCGATGAGGATCGCGGCGTAGTGGCACCCGTAGCCGACGACGGTGAGCACGTGGAAGATCTCGTGGAAGCCGAACCAGCGCGGGCTGGGGTTGGGCTTCTTGATGCCGTAGACCACGGCGCCCAGCGTGTAGGCGAGGCCGCCGACGGCGACGAGCCAGACGATCGCCGGGCCGTTCGTCGTCGTCCAGAACTGCGGCATGTAGCCCACCGCGACCCACCCGAGCGCGACGTAGATCGGGACGTACACCCACCGCGGGGCGTCGAGCCACAGGATCCGGGCGAGGAGGCCGAGCAGGGCCCCGCTCCACACGATCGCGAGCAGGATCGTCGCGGTCCGCTGGGGGAGCAGGAGCACGGCGAGGGGCGTGTAGGTGCCCGCGATGATGAGGAAGATGTTCGAGTGGTCGGCGCGGCGGAGCACGCCCGCGACGCGGGGCGACCACGTGCCGCGGTGGTACACGGCGCTCGTGCCGAACAGCAGGCACGCGCTGAGGCCGAAGACCGCGGTCGCGACCTTGCCGGCGACGGGCGGCGCGACGACGACGAGGACGATGCTCGCGACGAGCGCGAGGGGGAACGTCCCCGCGTGGATCCAGCCGCGCAGGCGCGGCTTGACGACCTCGGCGACCTTCGCGACCGCGTCGCCCACGTTCTCGCGGACGGAGTCGAGCGCGTCGGTGCCGGGTGCGTGCGCCGGGCCCGGGTCGGCGGGCGGCGCGCTCGGGGTGCGGTCGCGGTCGGTCGGTCGGTCCACGACGTCTCCTCGGTGGTGTGTCCGTGCACGGAAGAGGCCGGCGCGGGGCTCCCACGCCAACCTACGCCATCGTAAGTTACGCCAACGTAGGTTCGCGACCGGTCCCCGCCTCGCGGTGTGAAGATCCTGGGCAGGGGCGCGCGGAGCGGTCCGGGCCCGCCGGACCGGGCACGGACGAGCGGTAGCGTGTGCGGGTTCGGCCCGAGCGCCCCGCACCGGGGCGCGCCCGCCGGGCGTCCCCGTCCGCCCATCGCCGAGGAACCAGCGTGCGCCTGCCCCGCCCCGTCTACGGACTCTACGAGCGTCGCCTCGCGGCGACCCTCTCGCGCGAGAGCGTCCCGCGCCACGTGGGGGTCATCCTCGACGGCAACCGGCGGTGGGCGCGCTCGTTCGGGGAGTCCACGGCGACCGGCCACCGCCGGGGCGCCGACAAGATCACGGAGTTCCTGGGCTGGAGCGAGGACCTCGGCGTCGAGGTCGTCACGCTGTGGATGCTCTCGACCGACAACCTGTCGCGGTCGCAGGAGGAGCTGTCGGCGCTGCTCGACATCATCGAGGACGCCGTGCGCGACCTCGCCGAGACGGGCCGCTGGCGCCTGCGGGTCATGGGTCGGCTCGACCTGCTGCCCGAGCGGCTCACGGCGGCGCTGCGCGACGCCCAGCAGCGCACGGCCGCCGTCGACGGCCTCCAGGTCAACGTCGCGATCGGCTACGGGGGGCGCCACGAGATCGCCGACGCCGTGCGGTCGTACCTGCGCGAGCAGGCCGCCGCGGGCGCGCGCCTGCAGGACCTCGCGGAGAACCTCGACGTCGAGCACATCGAGGAGCACCTCTACACCAAGGGCCAGCCGGACCCGGAGCTCGTCATCCGCACGTCGGGCGAGCAGCGCCTCGGCGGCTTCCTGCTCTGGCAGAGCGCGCACTCGGAGTTCTACTTCTGCGAGGCGTACTGGCCCGACTTCCGTCGCGTCGACTACCTGCGCGCGCTGCGCGCGTACTCGCAGCGCGAACGCCGGCTGGGCCGCTGATCGGTCACCCGGCGGGTAGGGTCGATGCGAATGCATCGACCGATCCGTCCGGGGGCGACATGACCCAGCAGCACGCCGACGACGCGGGCCCCGAGCCGGGCCCCGGGAGCGCGCGCCTCGCCGTCGAGACGTGGGAGTCCCTCTTCCGGGCCCAGGTCGCGATCATGCGGCGGCTGCAGTCCGACCCGGTCTGGGACGGCCTGACCCTGCGCGAGTACGACGTGCTGTTCTCGCTGACGAAGGGCCCCGAGGACGGGATGCGGCTGCGCGACCTCAACGCGTACATCCTGCTCAGCCAGCCCTCGCTGAGCCGCATGGTGGACCGGCTTGCGGCGCGCGGCCTCGTCGAGCGGGCGACCCCGCCGGACGACGCGCGGGGCACGCTCGTCCGGCTCACCCCGGCGGGCCGGGACCTCCAGCGCGCGACCGGCCGCGCGCACGCCCGGGCCATCGCGACGTACGTGGGCGGCGCGCTCGACGACGCCGACCTCGCCACGCTCGGCGAGCTGCTCGAGCGGCTGCGCGCCGCGCAGCCGGACATCCCGGACGCCGCGCCGGGACGCGCGGCGGGCGCCCCGGGCGCCTGAGCACTCGGCCAAGGGCGATGCTGGCGACCCGGGCACCCCGAGCGCCTCAGCATCGGCCCCGCACGCTCGGCGCTGTGGCGCGGAACACGTCCGGTCCGTCCCTTCCGCTACGGGCCGTCGCACGTCGGCCTGCCTAGGATGCGAGCGTGTCCTCAACGCCGAGCACCACCCCGAACCCCGTCCCCGGGCCCCGCGCCGACGGCCCGCTGCGCGTCGTCGTCGCCCCCGACTCGTTCAAGGGCAGCCTGAGCGCCGCCGACGTCGCGCACGCCGTCGCGACGGGCGTGCGCAGCGTCGTCCCCGACGCGGAGGTCGTCGAGCTCCCCATGGCCGACGGCGGCGAGGGCACGCTCGAGGCCCTGCTCGCCGTGTGGGGCGTCCCGGCCCGGGACGTCTCCACGGTCGACGCGATCGGCCGTCCCCGCACCGCGCGGTACGGGGTCTCGGCCGACGGCCACCTCGGCGTGGTCGAGCTCGCCGAGGCGAGCGGGCTGCCCCAGGTGAGCGACGTCGCGCTCCAGCCCCTGCACGCGCACACCCGCGGCACGGGCGCCGCGGCGGCCGCCGTGCTCGACGCGGGCGTCGACGAGGTGATCGTGTGCCTCGGCGGGTCGGCGTCCACCGACGGCGGCGCGGGCATCCTCACCGGCCTCGGCGCGCGGCTCCTCGACGCCGACGGCGCGCCCGTGCCCGACGGCGGGGAGGGCCTCGCGCGCGTCGCGCGGCTCGACCTGTCCGGCCTGCACCCACGGGCGCGCGAGGTCCGCTGGCGCCTCGCGGTCGACGTCACCAACCCCCTGCACGGCGAGCGGGGCGCGGCACACGTGTTCGGACCGCAGAAGGGCGCCCAGCCGGCGGACGTGGCGTTCCTCGACGACGCGCTGCGGCGCTGGGCGGGAGTCCTCGCGCAGGAGACCGGCGTCGAGGTGGCTGAGCTCGCGGGTGCGGGCGCCGCGGGCGGCGTGCCCTCGGGCATGGTCGGCGTCCTCGGCGCCGAGCTCGAGCCGGGCGCGCGCCTCGTCGCCGAGGCGGTCGGGCTGCCCGCTGCCATCCGCGCCGCCGACCTCGTCGTCACGGGCGAGGGGTCGTTCGACTCGCAGTCCGTCAACGGGAAGGTCGCGGACGCGATGGGCGCCCTCGCGGCGGAGGCACCGCACCGGCCTCCGGTCGTCGTGCTCGCGGGCCGGGTGCTGCTGCCCGCCCACCAGGCGCGCGAGGCCGGGATCGCCGCGGCGTTCAGCATCGCGCCCGGGCCCATCGCGCTCGACGAGCTGCTCGACCGCACGGCGTCCCGCCTCGTCGACCTCGCGGCGACCGTCACGAGCCTGCACGTCGCGTCGCGGCGCTGACCGGCGCGTCCCTCGCCGCTGCCCTCGGCCGGCTCCCGGGGGACGGTGCCGCCGTCAGCGCTTCGGCCAGGCCCACGCGGGCTGGTCGAGGAGCCCCTCGCGCCCGGCGACCGTCGTCTCGCCGAACGGTGACCGCACGAGCTCGACCTCCACGAGCTCGTCCGCGCCGGACAGGTCCGCCGGGCCCGACGCGGCCGCGTCGCGCAGCGCCTCGACGAGCGGCGGCGCGTGCGTGACGACCACGACCTGCGTCTCGCGGCCCGCCGCGTGCACGAGCGCGCCGAGCGCGGGCAGGAGGTCGGGGTGCAGGCTCGTCTCCGGCTCGTTGAGCACGAGGAGCTCGGGCGGTCGCGGCGAGAGCAGCGCGGCGACGAGGAACAGGTAGCGCAGCGTCCCGTCGCTGAGCTCGGCGCCGGTGAGCGGCCGGAGCAGCCCGTCCTGGTGGAAGGCGACCTCGAACCGGCCGTCGTCGGCGTGCACCGCGAGCCGGCTGCCGGGGAAGGCGCGGGCGACGGCGTCGTCCAGCTCGTCGCCGCGCCCCAGGTCGCGCACGGTCTCCAGCGCCGCGGCGAGGTCCGCGCCGTCGTGCGCGAGGACGGGCGTGCGGGTGCCGAGCTGCGGCGAGCGCGCCGGGGCGTCGGCGTCGGTGCGCAGCTGGTCGTAGAAGCGCCACGACCGCAGGCGCTCGCGCACCGCGACGACCTCCGGCGCGCCCACCGGGTCGACGAGCTCGGTGAGCACGCTGTCGAAGGGCCGCAGGCGTGCGGGCGAGGACTGCCAGCGGCCCGCGTCGTCGCGCACGCGGACGGCCGGTCCGCGCCGCTCGACCTGGAGCGTCGCGGGCCGCGGGACGGGCCCCGACCAGACGGTCTCGACCTTGATCTCCGGGTCGAGGGCGAACGCCGACCCGGGTGCTGCGGCAGTCCGAGGTCCACCGCGTAGCCCAGGTCGTCCGGCGTGGCCCCCGCGAACCCGAGGCGCAGCGCGACGGGCGCCGTCCGGCGCATGCCCTGGACCGGGCCGCCCGCGCGCGCGGCCCGTCCGCCCTGCTCGGGCCCGGCCCAGAGCGTCGACCGCAGGCCGCCTTCGCGGGCCACCGCGCCGACGGCGCCGCCGAGCGCGCACCCGGACAGCAGGCGCAGCGCGCGGTACAGGCTCGACTTGCCCGTCCCGTTCGCCCCGGTCACGACCGTGAGCCGCCCGAGCGGCAGCACGAGGCTCCGCAGCGAGCGGTAGCCCTCCACCGCGATCGTCGCGAGCATCGGTCACCTCCCGCCCGGCACGCTACGCGCCGGGTCCCACGCGGCGGCGCGGGCCCCGGCGCGGTGCGCGTCGAGGCGGCGTCGGGCCGCGTGGCGCGTCAGTCGGTGATCGCGAACGCGTCGATCTCGACGAGCATCTCCTCGCGCGGCAGACCCGTGAACACCGTGGTGCGGCTGGGGAGCACGCCCTTCGTGGTGTGCTGCGCGACGAACGCGCCGTAGGCGTCGTTCATGATCGGGAAGTCCTCGCGCTTCGTGAGGTACACGCGGAGCATGACGACGTCGTCGAACGTGGCGCCGGACGCCTCGACGATGGCGCGCACGTTCTCGAGCGTGCGTGTGGTCTGCGCCGCCACGTCGCCGGGGTAGAGGTACTCGTTCGTCGCCGGGTCGACGGGCCCCTGGCCCGAGACCTGGACGAACGGTCCCTTGCGCACGCCCTGGTGGAACGTGTGCGCGGGGGCCGGGGCGTCGGGGGTGGAGATCGCGGTCTTCTCGGTGGTCATGCGGGGTCCTCTCGGAGCGTCTGGGTGTCTGGGACTCGTGCGGGGTCGTGCGGGTCGTCGGGGTGGGTCAGAGGTCGATCGTCGCGAGGTCCACGACCTCGTCGCCCCGCACGACGGCGGCGACGCGCCACCGGTCGAACGTCGTGCAGGGGTGGGAGATGCCGAAGCCGACGACGTCGCCCGGGCGGACCTGGGCGGTGGCGGGACCGCCGACCTGCCCGCCGCCGGCCTCGTCCGCGTCCAGCGCGAGGTAGAGGTGCTGGTCGTTGAGCGCGGTGACACGGGTGCCGGCGAGCTCGCGCGGGGCGAGCCAGCCGTCGTCGGACTGCGAGCGCAGCCAGAGCGCGACGGGCAGGTCGATGTCGAACGAGACGTCGCGCCGGCCGATGCCGCAGACCGCGAGCCCGGGCTCCGGGACGGAGAGCACCTGGCCCCAGACGGTCGCGGCGGCGCGCAGCGGCTCCGCGCCGGGGATGCGGCTCCACGGGTCGGTGCGCGAGTAGAAGCCGTGGTCGTGCGTCACGTACGCGCCCGAGCGCACGACGACGCGGACCTCGACCTCGCGCCCGTCCGGGCCGGGGACCGGGCCGGGCAGCCCGGCGAGCACGACGTCGAGGAACGAGCTGCCGCCCGCCGACAGCACGAGCGGCTCCTCGACGCCCGCGAGACCCTCGCGCACGAACGCGGCGCCGAGCGCGCGCAGCCCGTCGCACCAGGCGCCGACGGCGGCGAGCTCGTCGGCGGTCGTGCCGCCCGCGACCGAGCCCTCGTACCCCGTCGCGCCGAGCAGGCGCAGGCCCGACGCGCGGAGCGCGCGCGCGAGGTCGAGCGCCGCGGCGGTGCTGCGGACGCCGGTGCGCCCGCCGGGGACACCAAGCTCGACGAGCACGCCGAGGCGAGCGCGGACGGCGGCGGGGGCGTCGGCGAACCCGCGGGCGAGCAGGTCGACCCCGTGCGGCGAGTCGACGCACAGCCACACCTCGGCGTCGTCTCCCGCGGCCTCGGCGTGCGCCAGGTCGTCGCGCAGCCACGCGATCTCGCGCGGGTCGAGCAGCTCGTTGGCGAGCAGCACGCGCGGCACGCCCCAGTCGCGCACCGTGCGCAGCTGGGACGGCGTCGCGACCGTCGCGCCCCACGCCCCGGCCGCGGCCTGGCGCGCGTAGAGCGCGCGCGACATCGTCGTCTTCACGTGCGGCGCGTGCTCGACCCCGCGCTCGGCGCACACGCGCGCGACGGTGCCGACGTTGTGGTCGAGCGCCGCGTGGTCGAGCGTGAGCAGCGGCCAGGAGAACGCGGCGTCGGTGACGCGCGGCGAGCCCGCGAGCACGTCCGCGACGGTGGTCCCGGCCGGGAGCCGCAGGCCCTTGGTCCGGGGCCCGACGACGTCGCCCGCCCAGGGGCGGTCGGGTGCGGGCCGCGCGGCGTCGTGCGTGCCGGTCATGGGGTCCTCCTCGGGGACGGGGCTCTCGTGGACGGGTGCAGGGGGAGACTCACGCCGCCGGGGCGCCCGGGCGCAGCGGGCGGCCCGGGAGCGCGCCGGTGAGCGCGCCGTCGCGCAGGACGCGCACGCCCGCGACGAGCACGTCGTCCACGCCCGACGCCGGTCGGCGCGGGTCCTCGTACGTCGCCTCGTCGCGCACGCGGTCGGGGTCGACGAGCGCGAGGTCCGCGACCGCCCCCGGGACGACCGCACCGCGCCCGGCGAGCCCGAAGCGCGCGGCGGGCCGCGCGGACAGGTGCGTGACGGCGTCGTGCCACGTCCAGTCCCCGAGCGTACGCACGTGCTCGGCGAGGAAGCGCGCGAACGCGCCCCAGCCGCGCGGGTGGGGGCGGCCGCCGCCCCCGACCGGTGCGTAGATCGCGTCGGACCCGCCGACGTGCGCCCGGTGGCGCAGCAGGGCGCGGACGGACTCGGGGGAGTTCGTGGGCGGCTGGGCGAACACGCACGACGCGCGCAGCCGCGTCGCGACGAGCAGCCGCACCGCGGTCTCGGCGGGCGACAGCCCCAGGCGCGCCGCGACGTCGGGCAGCGTCCTGCCCTCGGTCCACGACAGGTCCTCGACCGGGCCCGGCGGGGCCCCGGCGGTGGGGCCGGTCGGGACCGCGGCCATCGTCACGCGCGGCCACAGGTCGGCCAGGTGCGGGAAGTGCTCGCGGTGCAGGCGCTCGAGCACCGCGGGGTCGGCGAGCGCCGCGACGGTCGCGTCGACGTCCGCGATGGGAAGCCACGTCGGCAGCGAGACCATCGACAGGATCGAGCAGCCGCGCAGGTACGGGTACGAGTCGAACGTGACGTCCAGACCCTCGGCGTGCGCGTCGTCGACGTACCCCAGCAGCTCCGCGGCCGGGCCGTGGTAGTGCGAGACGTGGGTCGCGACCCCGGACGTGCGTGCGACGCGCACGAGCTCCGCGAAGGCCGGCCCGGCCCGGTCCTCGTAGCCGCGCATGTGCGACACGTGAGGAAGTCCTCGCGCCGCGAGCACGCGCGCGAGCGCGACGAGCTCGGTCTCGTCGGCGTACGTCGCGGGGACGTACTCCAGGCCGGTCGACAGGCCGAGCGCGCCGTCGTCGAGCGCAGACGCGAGCAGCGCGAGCATGCGGTCGGTCTCGGCGGGCGTCGCGGGGCGCGCGGCGGCGCCGAGCACCGCGTAGCGGAGCGTGCCGTGCGGGGCGAGGTAGCCCACGTTGACGCGCGTCGTGCCGTCGTACGTGGCGAGGAGGTCGGCGACGGACCCGCCGCGGAACGTCGGGTGCTCGCCGTTGATCGCCGCGAAGTACCCGCTCGCCCAGGCGGCGGCGTCGTGCAGGCCCGACGTCGCGGGCCCGCCGTCGGCGTCCGGGCGCGGCGAGGGTGCGTAGGACACCCCGTCCTGCCCGACGACGACGCTCGTCACGCCCTGGCGCAGCATCGCGAGCTGCACGTCGTCGTCGAGCACGGCGGCCTCTCCGTGCACGTGCGCGTCGACGAACCCGGGCAGCAGGAGGCGGCCGTCCGCGTCCAGCACGTCGGCGCCCGCCGGAGCGGTCGCGGCCGCGGGCGCGACGCCCTCGACCCGGCCCGCGCGCACGGTGACGTCGACGGGGGCGGAGGGGCCGTCGTCGGGCTCGACGAGGCGCGCCCCGCGCACCACGAGGGCGCTCATGCCGGGCCGCCCGCGTCCTCGTCGCGACCCTCGACCCAGCCGCCGACGCCGCGCAGGCCGCCCGCGGCGAGCTCCTCGGCGCGGTCGCGCGGCCAGCCCGCGACCCCGGGCCGGGTCTGCCACGGGTGCGGCCCGTCGAGCGGCCGGTACTCCACGCCGGCCGCGTCGAGGCGCGGCAGGTGGTGCGCGACGAGGCGCTCGCGGAACGCGCGCGCCGCGGGGGACCCGGGGGAGCGGTCGGCCTCGGGGGACCACATGACCTCGGCGAACGCCGCGAGACGCGGGAACGCGGCGTAGTCGACGCGGCGCGCGGAGTCGAGGTGCTCGGACCAGAGCTCCGCCTGCCCGCCGAGCAGCGCGCCCGGCGCGGGGGCCGTGGCGGGACCGCCCGCCGTGCCGCGCGCGGCACCCGCGAGCTCGGTCGGCAGGGGCTCGAACGCGTACACGTCGTCGAGCGTGGTGAGGAACCCGACCGGCACGGGCTCGTCCGGGGTGTCGCCGCCGCGGTGGTCGAGGTACACGACCTGCTCGGGCGCCATGACGACGTCGTGGCCCGCCGCGAGCGCGTCCGCGCCCACGGCCCAGCCGCGCCACGACGTCACGACGACGTCGCGCGGGAGCGCGGGGCCGAACGCCTCGTCCCACACGACCGCCCGCCGACCGCGGGACGCGACGTGCTCCGCGAGCCGCGCGAGGAACCAGCCGTGCAGCCCGGCGACGTCGTCGAGCCCGAGCGTCTGCGCGCGCGCGACGATCGCGGGGTTCTCGCGCCACAGCGTCGTGGGCACCTCGTCACCGCCGATCGCGACGAACGGCGCGTCGAAGATCTCCAGCACCTCGTCGAGCACGTGCCGGAAGAACGTCAGCGACTCCTCCGACGGGTCGAGCACCTCGGTGCTCACGCCCCACGTGGTGCGGACCTCGTGCGGCCTCTTGCGCGTGCCGAGCTCCGGGTACGCGGCGACGGCGGCCTCCACGTGCCCCGGCGCGTCGATCTCCGGGACCACGGTGACGCCGCGCTCGCGCGCGTACGCGACGATCTCGCGCAGGTCGTCCTGCGTGTAGAAGCCGCCGTGCGGACGGCCGTCGGCGACGCCGGCGCGCCAGGTGCCGAGCCCGGACTCGCGCCGCCACGCGCCCACCTCGGTGAGCCGGGGGTAGCGCGCGATCTCGACGCGCCACCCCTGGTCGTCGGTGAGGTGGAGCTGGAGCACGTTGAGCCGGTGCGCCGCCGCGAGGTCGACGAACCGCAGGACGTCGGCCTTCGGCAGGAAGTGGCGCGCGACGTCGAGCAGCACGCCGCGCCACGCGAACCGCGGGTGGTCGGTGATCGCGACGTGGGGGAGCGCGAGCGTCGCGGGACCGCCTGCCCCGGCGGGGGCGCGGCGGAACGCGGCGGGGCCGGCCAGCTGGCGCAGGGTCTGGGCCGCGGCGTGCGCGCCGTCGAGGTCCGCCGCACCGACCCGGACGCCGTCGTCGTCCACGACGAGGCGGTAGCCCGACGGCGGGAGGTCGTCGTCGACCGCGAAGACCACGGGCGGGATGCCGTCGGCGGGCGCGGTGCCCCCCGGGACCGGTACGAGGTCGAGGCCGAACGCGTCCTCGGTGACGCGCCGCCACCAGCGCGCCGCGGGGCGCAGGGCGGGGTCCGCGACGACCGACGTCCCGTCCGCGACGACGGTCGTCCCGGCGCCGGGCTCGAGCGTCACCGGGGCGGGGAGGATCCCGGCGGGGTCCGCCGTGGACGAGGTGGGCACCTTTTGGAAGGACACCGAACGAGCCTAGCGGGCCCGCGCGGTGTGCTCCTACCCGGCTGTGGACGGCCGGACGGCGCTGCCGCAAACGTGCGTTCACCGCAGGGAGGATCACGCAAGCCGCTTGCAGCCGGACGTATAGTCGACGGCATGTCGAGACGTCTGGCGGAGGTCGCCACCAAGGTCGGTGTCAGCGAGGCCACCGTGAGCCGCGTGCTCAACGGGAAGCCCGGCGTCTCGCAGGCCACGCGGGACGCGGTGCTCACGGCGCTCGACGTGCTGGGCTACGAGCGGCCCACCAAGCTGCGCGGGGAGCGCGGCCGGCTCGTGGGGCTCGTGCTCCCCGAGCTCGTCAACCCCATCTTCCCGGCGTTCGCCGAGGTCATCGGGGGCGCGCTCGCGCAGCAGGGGTTCACCCCGGTGCTGTGCACGCGCACGGCGGGCGGCGTGACGGAGGCCGAGTACATCGACCTGCTCTTGGGGCAGCACGTGTCGGGCGTGATCTTCGCGGGCGGCTTCTACGCCGAGCGCCAGGCCGACCACGCGCACTTCCGCCGGCTCGAGAAGCTCGGCCTGCCCGTCGTGCTGATGAACGCGTCCGTCGAGGACCTCGACTTCCCGCGCGTCTCGTGCGACGACCTCGTCGCGATGAACCAGGCGCTCGGCCACGTGCTGTCCCTCGGCCACGAGAGGGTCGGCCTGCTCCTCGGCCCGGCCGACCACGTGCCGTCCGAGCGCAAGCTCGCCGCCGCGCAGGCCTTCGCCGAGCGGCACGGCCACGCGCTGGACCCGGCGCTCGTCGTGCACAGCCAGTACTCGCTCGAGAGCGGTCAGGCCGCCGCGAACCGGCTCCTCGAGGCCGGCGCGACGGCGATCGTGTGCGCGAGCGACCCCCTCGCGCTCGGCGCGGTCCGCGCCGTCCGCCGCGCGGGGCTCGACGTGCCCGCCGACGTCTCCGTCGTCGGCTACGACGACTCGAACCTCATGAACTCGACGGACCCCGCGCTGACGACCGTGCGCCAGCCGATCGAGCCGATGGGCCGCGCGGCCGTCGACCTGCTCGCCGGCATGATCGCGGGCGCCGACGTCTCCCGCGACGAGCTGCTCTTCGAGCCGGAGCTCGTCGTGCGCGGCTCGACGGCCGCCGCGCGCACGACGGGTCGTGACGCGACGGTCGCCTGACCGCACCCTCTTCCTCCTGGGCCCCGGCCCGGCCGCCTCGTGCGCGCCGGGCCGGGGCCCTCGTCGTCTGCCCTGCGGCGGGAGCCGCTCCCACCTCCGGCCGAAGGCGTCGCGGTCTGGACACGTCGAGATAGCGTTTCGATAACGCTGCTGTCAGGTTCTTGCGCGGATGCTGTCGACTAGTTACTGTCATGCCGACGGCGCGGTCGGCACCCGGTGCACGACGGCCGTCCCGGGACCATCCCGGGACCAACCCGGGACCAACCCGGACGGCATCGAACGCCGTGCGCCGACCGGCGGGGCGACCGCCCCGACCACCCGGCCACGCACTCACGGAAGAGGACGCGGTGAGCAGCGACCACCCCCGAGCCGCCGACGGCGCGCCCACCCCCGACGCGGCCCCCGCGGCGGCGGCACGGCCGGGGGCCTCGTCGCCCGACTGGTGGCGCAGCGCCGTGATCTACCAGGTGTACGTGCGCAGCTTCGCGGACGGGAACGGCGACGGGACGGGCGACCTCGCGGGCGTGCGCCAGCGCCTCGGCTACCTGCGCGACCTCGGCGTCGACGCGATCTGGTTCACCCCCTGGTACGTGTCCCCGCTCGCGGACGGCGGCTACGACGTCGCCGACTACCGCGCGATCGACCCGCAGTTCGGCACGCTCGCCGAGGCCGAGCAGCTCATCGCCGAGGCCCGCGCGCTCGGCATCCGCACGATCGTCGACGTCGTCCCGAACCACGTCTCGTCCGAGCACGAGTGGTTCCGCGCGGCCCTCGCGGCCGGGCCCGGGTCGCCCGAGCGCGAGCGCTTCTGGTTCCACCCGGGCCGGGGCGAGGACGGCTCGCAGGTCCCGACGCACTGGGTCTCGGAGTTCCAGGGCGGCACGTGGACGCGCACGACGAACCCCGACGGCACGCCCGGCGAGTGGTACCTCCACGTGTTCGCGCCCGAGCAGCCCGACCTCAACTGGGACCACCCCGACGTGCGCCGCGAGCACGAGGACATCCTGCGGTTCTGGTTCGACCGCGGCGCCGCGGGCATCCGCATCGACTCGGCGGCGCAGCTCGTCAAGGACCCGGCGCTGCCCGAGGTCCCGGACCACCCCGGCCCCGGCGAGCACCCGCACGTCGACCGCGACGAGCTCCACGACATCTACCGCGGCTGGCGCGCCGTCGCCGACGCGTACGACGAGCCGCGCGTGCTCGTGGGCGAGGTCTGGCTCGCGGACCGGGAGCGGTTCGCCCGGTACCTGCGCCCGGACGAGATGCACACGGCGTTCAACTTCGACTTCATGGCCCGCCCGTGGGACGCGAAGGCGCTGCGCGAATCGGTCCAGACCACGCTCGACGCGCACGCGCCGGTCGCCGCCCCCGCGACCTGGGTCCTGTCCAACCACGACGTGACCCGACCCGTGACGCGCTACGGACGCGAGGACAGCTCGTTCGCGTTCGCCACCAAGCGGTTCGGCACGCCGACGGACCTCGCTACCGGGCGGCGTCGGGCGCGCGCGGCCGCGCTGCTCTCCGCCGCGCTGCCCGGCTCGCTGTACCTCTACCAGGGCGACGAGCTCGGGCTGCCCGAGGTGGAGGACCTCCCGCTCGACGCGATCCAGGACCCGATGCACGCGCGGTCCGGCGGCGTCGACCCGGGCCGCGACGGCTGCCGCGTCCCGCTCCCGTGGACGCGCGGCGGCACGAGCCACGGCTTCGGGCCCGACGGCGGGGCGCCGCCCTGGCTGCCCCAGCCGCGCGGCTGGGGCGAGCTCTCCGTCGAGGCGCAGACCGGCGACGAGACCTCGGTGCTCACGCTCTACCGGCGCGTCCTCGCGACCCGCCGGGCCGAGCCCGCGCTCCGGGCCGGCGGGTTCCGCTGGCTCGACTCGCTCGGCGGGGTCGTGCTCGGCGACGACGTGCTCGCCTTCGCCCGCGAGGCTCCCGGCGACGGCGACGGCCGCGGGGTCGCCTGCGTCGTCAACCTCGGGCCCGACGACGTCCCGCTCCCCGCGGACGCCGAGGTCCTCCTGCGCAGCGACGCGCCCGGGAGCGTGTCCCGCGCGAGCGACGCGCCGGGCGCGGCGCGCCTGCCCACCGACACCGCCGTCTGGCTCCGGGCCTGACCGCGGCGACCGCCACGAGAACCCGGGCCGCGGGGCCCCGGCCTCACGACCCGCACCCGCTACCCAGCACCCCGTAACCCACCCAGCACCACCGGAACCCAGGAGCGACGATGAAGTCCACACGTCAGGCGACCGCCCTCACCCTCGCGGGGGCGCTCGCGTTCAGCACGCTCGCCGCGTGCTCGAGCGGCGGCTCGGGCAGCGACGACGAGAGCAGCGGCTCGGGCGGCGACGGGAAGGTCACCCTCAAGGTGGTGTCCCTCCTGCCGGGCTCCGAGCAGGAGGCGATCGACGCCTTCAACGCCCAGGTCGAGGAGTTCGAGGCCGCGAACCCGGACATCGACGTGCAGCCGGAGGAGTACGAGTGGAAGGCGACGACGTTCGCCCCGCAGCTCGCCGGCGGCACGCTGCCCGACGTCTTCGAGATCCCCTTCACCGACGCCAAGACGCTCGTCGAGAACGGCCAGCTCGCCGACCTCGACGAGCAGTTCCGGACCCTGCCGTACGCCGACAAGTTCAACCCGGCGATCCTCGAGGCCGGGACGGGCTCCGACGGCCACGTCTTCGCGATCCCCGCGAAGAACGTGTACGGCGTGGGCCTGCACTACAACCGGGAGCTGTTCGAGTCCGCCGGCCTCGACCCCGACCAGCCGCCGACCACGTGGGACGAGGTCCGCGAGGACGCGAAGAAGATCGCGGACGCCAACCCGGGCGTGGCGGGCTACATGCAGATGTCGCAGAACAACACGGGCGGCTGGCAGCTCACGGTCAACACGTTCGCGCGCGGCGGCCGGACGCAGGAGGTCGCCGACGACGGCACCGCCACGTCGACGCTCACGAACGACGGCACCAAGGAAGCGCTCGAGTGGCTCCAGGCCATGCGCTGGGAGGACAACTCCCTCGGGAGCAACTTCCTCCTCGACTGGGGGACCATGAACCAGGCGTTCGCCGCGGGCCAGGTCGCCATGTACACGTCGGGCTCGGACGTCTTCACGTCGCTCGTCCAGACGAACGCGATCGACCCCGCCACCTACGGCCTCGCGGCGCTCCCGCTCGAGGGCGACGACGCGGGCGTCCTCACCGGCGGCACGCTCGCCGCGATGCCGGCGGACGTGGACGAGGCGAAGAAGGAGGCCGCGATCAAGTGGATCGACTTCTTCTACCTCGGCAAGCTCGTCGACGAGAAGCGCGCCGTCGCGGACGCCGAGACGCTCGTAGCGAACGACCAGCCCGTCGGCACCCCGGTCCTGCCGATGTTCTCCCCGGAGCAGTACCAGCAGAACCAGGAGTGGATCAAGGACTACATCAACGTCCCGCTCGACCAGATGACGAGCTACACGGACACGATGTTCGACCTGCCGCTCGTGGGTGAGCCGTCGCAGAAGACGCAGGAGATCTACGCCCTGCTCGACCCCGTCGTCCAGGCCGTCCTCACCGACGAGAACGCCGACGTGGACGCGCTGCTGGAGCAGGCGAACACCGAGGCGCAGGCCCTGCTCGACCAGGGCTGACGCCCGTCGGGGCGCGCGGGCACCGTCCGCGCGTCCCGGCCCGCAGACCCGGGTCGGCCGGCGGCACCCCCTGCCGGCCGACCCGTACCCCGCCGGTGCCCGACGGCGCGACGCACCTCGCGTCGTCGGGCACCTCCCACCGCACCGAAGGACGTCCGCCCGTGACCGCCACCACCGCCCCGCCGCGACGGGGACCCGCCTCGCACGCGCGGGCCGACCGCGGCGGCCGACGCCGCAGCCCCGTGACGTGGTTCCGCGGCGGCGGCCTGAGCAACCTCGTGTTCCTGCTCCCGCTGATCGTGATCTTCGGCGTCTTCTCGTGGTTCCCGATCGTGCGCGCGGTGATCATGAGCTTCCAGGAGACGAACCTCGTGAGCGACCCGACGTTCGTCGGGCTGGACAACTTCCGCCAGGTGCTCAGCGACCCGCTCCTGGGCAAGGCCGTGAAGAACACGCTCTACTTCGCGTTCCTCGCACTGCTCTTCGGCTACCCGATCCCGCTCGTCGCCGCGGTGCTCATGCGCGAGGTCCGCCGGGCGCGCGGGCTGTACTCCGCGCTCGCGTACCTGCCGGTCGTCGTGCCGCCGGTCGTCGCGGTGCTGCTGTGGAAGTTCTTCTACAACGGCAGCCCGACGGGCGTGTTCAACACCATCCTCGGCTGGGTCGGGCTCGGTCCGTACCCGTGGCTCCAGGACGCCTCGACCGCGATGCCCTCGCTCGTGCTCGCGGCCACGTGGGCCGGCGCGGGCGGGACGATCATCATCTACCTCGCGGCGCTCACGAGCGTGCCGCCCGAGCTCTACGACGCGTCCGAGGTCGACGGCGCCGGACTGTGGCGCAAGATCTGGCACGTCACGCTGCCCGCGCTGCGCGGCGTCCTGTTCATCACCCTGATCCTCCAGGTGATCGGCACGGCGCAGGTCTTCCTCGAGCCCTACCTCTTCACCGGGGGCGGGCCGAACAACGCGACCCTGACGATCCTGCTGCTCATCTACCGCTACGCCTTCCAGAACAGCCTGGGCGGCGACTACGGGGCCGCGACCGCGCTGTCGATCATGCTCGCCGCCGTCCTCGCCGTCTTCTCGGTCCTCTACTTCCGGCTCACCCGGTCCTGGAGCACGTCATGACCCTCTCGCCCACCGACAACCCGAGCGAGATCGGCGTCGTCTCGCAGGACTCCGCGGCGGCGACGGACGCCGCCGACGACCCGGCGGGCACCGCTCGCCGCGCCGCGGAGGCGAGCCGCACCCGTCGTGAGGCGGACCGCCGACGGCTGCGCGCGCGCCGCCGCAAGGCGCTCGACGGCGTCGAGGACCGCGGCGCGCTCTCCGAGGCGGACTGGCGCCGCCCGTCCGTGCGGTGGGGGATGGGCACGACCCACGTCCTGCTGCTCGTGGTCCTCGTCGTCGCGGGCCTTGGCCCGATGCTGCTGCTCGCGAAGTACGCCGTCACCCCGACGCAGGACATCCTCCGCACGCCGATGGCCGTCTTCCCGAACGGCATCGCGTGGGACAACCTCGACAAGGCGTGGAACGACGTCCAGGTCAGCCGGTACTTCCTCAACACGATCTGGCTCGCGGTCGGGTCGTGGGCGTCGCAGATCCTCGTCGCGACGACGGGCGGCTACGCGCTGTCCGTGCTGCGCCCGCGGTACGGGAAGGTCGTGCAGGCGCTCGTGCTGTCGACGATGTTCGTGCCCGCGATCGTCCTGCTCGTCCCGCTGTACCTGACGATCCTCGACCCGCCGCTGCTGGGGCGCTCGCTCATCAACAGCTTCTGGGCAGTGTGGCTGCCCGCGGGCGCGAGCGCGTTCAACGTGCTGCTCGTCCAGCGGTTCTTCGACAGCCTGCCGCGCGAGGTGTTCGAGGCCGCGCGCATGGACGGCGCCGGGCCCTACCGGCTGTTCTGGTCGGTCGTGCTGCCGATGTCGCGCCCGATCGTCGGCGTCGTCTCGGTGTTCGCGGTCATCGCGGCCTGGAAGGACTTCCTCTGGCCGCTGCTCGTCCTCAAGGACCCGGCGATCCAGCCGCTGTCCGTGCGCCTGCCGTCCATCGAGGCGTCGACCGACCTCGGCGTCTTCCTCGCCGCGCTCGCGATCTCGACCCTCATCCCCGTCGGCCTGTTCCTCGCCTTCCAGCGCATGTTCCTCCAGGGCGCCGGCCTCGGAGGAGCGGTCAAGGGCTGACCCCCCTGGCGCTCTGCCCCCTCGGTCCCCGCCCCGCACCCCCTCTCCGCCCCCACCTCTCCGTCGAGCACGGGGTCGGCGACCGGATCGAGACGATTCCGGTCGCCTACCCCGTGCTCGGCGGCGCCAGGGCCGTGGTCGGCGGCGCGGGGCCGGGCGGCTCCCCGGGGCTCAGCCGCGGCCGCGGGGCTGCATCGCGCGCAGGACGGCGTCGTGGACATCGGTGTTGCGCTGCGCGCCCGCGAGCCGTGCGGCGCCCGGGCCCTGCGCGGTGATCGGCGTCGCCTCGCCCGTGTGGCCGCCCGTCGTCCAGTCGACGGTGAACTGCAGGTCGGAGCCCGCGAGGTCGAACGGGCCGTCCTCGGCCGTCGCGCCCTCGCCGCCCTCGTCGTCGGGGTCGACGTTCTCGATCGCGAGCCCGCCCGTCGCGTGGTCGCCCACGACGAGCACGAGCGTGTCCCGGTTCCGCTTCTGGAAGTCGAGCGCCAGCGCGACGGTCTCGTCGAGCGCCTGCCCGGCCTGGATCGTGCGCGTCGCGTTGGAGCGGTGCGCGAACTCGTCCACGCCCTCCTCCTCGACGAGCAGGAAGAACCCGTCGCGATCGCGCGACAGCACGTCGAGCGCCTTGGCCGTCATGTCGACGAGCGGCACCTCCGGCTCGTAGAGGTCGCCCTCGCCCTCGTTGCGCTGCTCGAACATCTCCTCGTTCGCGAACAGGCCGAGCAGCTTGCGCCCGCGCGCGTCCGCGAGCCCCTCGGCGTCGCTCACGTACGTGTAGCCGAGGTCCTGCGCGCGCTCGACCAGGTTCCCCTTCGTCCCCTTGCTCTGCTCGGTCGGGTCCTTGGCGGGGTTGTCCTCCCACGCGCCGGGGTCGCCCGCCGGGTACCACCAGTCCTCGCCGCCGCCGAGGACGACGTCGGGCCGTGAGCCCTCGAGGAGCTGGCGCGCGATCTCGCTCTGGTCGCCCCGGTCGGGCACGTGCGCGCCGAACGCCGCCGGTGTCGCGTCGGTGACCTGCGCCGTCGTGACGAGTCCGGTGGCCTTGCCCGCGCCCCGGGCCGCCTCGAGGAGCGTCGGGACCGGGTTGCCGTCGACGTCGACGCCCACCGCCCCGTTGTACGTCCGGACCCCCGACGCGAACGCCGTGGCGCCCGCCGCGGAGTCCGTGACGGCCTCCTCGGGGTCGGCCGAGTCCGTCGTGGTCCACCCGGCGTGCTCGAGCGAGTCCATCGCGAGCTGCCCGTCCTTGCCCACCGTCGCGAGCCGGATCAGCTCGCGGTGCGAGAGCCCGAGCCCGTCGCCCTGGATGAAGATGACGTTGCGGGCGCGGTCGTTCCCGTGGCCCTGGCCGCCGCCGCGGTCGCCGCCCCGGTCGTCGCCGCGCTCGCCACCGCCGCCGAGCGGCAGGAGCATCACGAGCGCCGCGGCGGCCGCGACCCCCGTCGTCCCCGCGCTGAACCGTCCTCGTCGTGCCTGCATGAGACTCCCCTTTCCCACCGGCGCCGGCTCCGGTGCCGGCACGGCCGCCGCGGACGGGGTCGCCGTCGTCGCGGGGCACGCCCGACGGCGTCGGTGCCGTCGGGACGTTCCCCACGCTAGGCAGGGGCGGGGGACTGGCAAGCCGGGCCGGGGTGCGGGGCGGTCACCAGCGGTTGTGGACCTCCTCGGCCCAGCCGACGAGCCCGTCGAACCGCACCGGCGCGGGCGGGGTGCCGCCCGCACCCGGCGCGGCCGGCGGCGTGAACGTGCCCGACCAGTGCCCGAAGCACTGGTCGGTCGACGACGAGACGACCCCGAGGTGCGTGCGCGTGACCTTGGTGTGGAAGGGCACGAACGTCGCGTCGAGGCCGCCGCCGGTGACGCGCCACGGCCGGTCCGGGTCGGCGAGGTCGTAGTCCCACACGAGCTCGTCGGGGAGGTGGTGGAGGCGCCCGTCGACGAGGACCGCGTTCTCGGTCGATCCCGTGCCGACCGTCCAGCGGCCGCCCACCTGGATCCCGACGACCCGGCCGTGGCTCTCGCCCGATCCCGCGCCCCAGTTCCACCGGACGTCGTACGGCCAGCGCCCGCGGCCGTGGTCGAGCACTGCCCACGACGACCCGGCGGGCACGTCGACCGTCCGGCCGTCGACCCACAGCGTCCCGTGCGCCGGGCGGGCCACGTCCTTGACCGTGTACTGGAACCGCGTGTCGCTCCACGGGACCACCACTGCGAGCCGCTCGTGACCCGGCGGCAGCGTGGCGACGACGTCGAACGAGACGTCGCGCGTGCGTGCCCGCAGACGCGTGCCGCCGTCGACCTCGTCGAGGTCGATCGCGAGGTTCCTCGCCCGGGCGCGCGCCGGGCCGTCGCCCAGCGTGCCGGGGAGCTCGACGCCGCGCGCCGGCGCCACGGTCGCGGCGGCACCCCACGTCCGGCCCGACTCCCGGTCCAGGACCCACACCTCGTGCACCGCGGCGTAGTCGATCGAGGAGACGGTGAGGGCGAGGACGTGCGTCGGGGTGGTGACGCCCCAGTACTCCCAGCGCTTGTTCCGGCCGAACCGGCGCGGGCCGCCCGCCCCGCGGCGCCCGATCGCGTCGGTGTCGACGAGGGGCTGGCGGGCCCAGCCGACGGCCCGGCGGTCGAGGCGGCCGTCGGGGCGCGTGAGCGGCACGCGCTCGGTGATCTCCGGGAGCGGCACGGCTCCACCTCCACGTGGTCGGCTCGGGCGGCTCGTGCGCGGGCGTCGGTGCCCGCGGCGCGGCCCGAGGGACGAGCGGCCCGAGTCTAGGGTGCGACCGGCCTCGCGAGGGACGAGGTGACACTCTGTCCCGTCAATGTCACGTCCGAGGTGCCCGCTTCCGGACGAGCGGGCTCAGGAGCGGGTGCCATGATCGGGAGCATGCCCCCGTTCTCCCCCCAGGACGTCACTGCCGACACGGGCCGGGCCGCCGAGCCTGTCGAGCCCGTCGAGCCCGCCGCCACCCCCGCGAGCACCGTCGACCCCGGCCCTGCGCCCGACCTGCGCCCGTACGACGCGCTGCTGCTGTACTCGTTCGGCGGGCCCAACAAGCCCGAGGACGTCGTGCCGTTCCTGCGCAACGTCACCGCGGGCAAGGGCATCCCGGACTCCCGCCTCGAGGAGGTCGGCGAGCACTACTACGGCTTCGGCGGCAAGAGCCCCATCAACGAGCAGAACCTCGCGCTCAAGGCGGCGCTCGAGGCCGAGCTCGCGCGCCGCGGCGTCGAGCTGCCCGTCGTGTGGGGCAACCGCAACTGGGAGCCGTACACGACCGACGCGATCGACGAGCTCGAGGCGCTGGGCGCGAAGAACGCCGTCGCGCTCGTGACGTCCGCGTACTCGTCGTACTCGGGCTGCCGCCAGTACCGCGAGGACCTCGCGGTCGTGCTCGACGGGCGCGGCCAGCTCGGCCCCGACGGCTCCACGGGCGTGCAGTTCGACAAGGTGCGCTCCTACTTCAACCACCCGGGCTTCGCGCAGGCGAACGTCGACGCGGTGCTCGACGGCTACGCGGCGCTCGCGGACAAGGGCGGCGACGGCGCGGCCGCGCGGCTCGTGTTCGTCACGCACTCCATCCCGGACACGATGGAGGCGGCGTCGCGCATCTCGTTCGCGACGTACTCCGAGCAGCACCTCGACCTCGCGCGCGTCATCGCCGCGGAGGTCTCGGCGCGCCTGGGCCACGACGTCGCGTGGGACCTCGCGTACTGCTCGCGGTCCGGCCCGCCGAGCCAGCCGTGGCTCGAGCCCGACGTGAACGACCACCTGGAGGCCCTCGCGCAGGACGGCGTCCGCGACGTCGTCCTCTCGCCGATCGGCTTCGTCTCCGACCACATGGAGGTCGCGTACGACCTCGACACCGAGGCGATGGAGACCGCGACGGGGCTCGGGATGACCGCCGTCCGCGCAGGCACCGTGAGCACGCGCGAGCCGTTCGTGCGCGGCCTCGTGGACCTGCTCGTCGAGCGCGCGGCGCTCGCGCGCGGCGAGGACGTCGCGCAGGCCACGGTCGGCGCGCTCCCGGCGTTCCGCTCGGTGTGCGCGCCGGGCTGCTGCCTGCGCCGCGACGGCGAGCCGAGCGGCGTCCCGGCGCTGTGCAGCACGGACATCCACAGCTGAACCCCGGCGGACACCCCCGCACGGACCCGAGAGGAACCCCGATGAACGACGCCGCGCGCGTGCCCGCGGACCACGAGCAGATCAACACCACCATCCGCTACGCGATGTGGTCCGTCTTCGCGACGGCGGCGCCCCTGCCCGCCGACGCGGACGAGCGCGCGGGCCTCGTGGCCGACGCGCTGGCCGCTGTCGGTGGCGGCGACGACCCGTCCGCGACGGACGGCGACCTCGTCGTGCGCGGCTGGTACGACGTCGCGGGCCTGCGCTCGGACGCCGACCTCATGGTGTGGTGGCACGGCCCGACGGTCGAGTCGGTGCAGCGCGCCTACCAGCACCTGCGCGCGAGCGGCCTGGGCGCGCACCTCGAGCCCGTGTGGTCGAACGTGGCGCTGCACCGCCCGGCGGAGTTCAACCGGGGGCACGTGCCCGCGTTCCTCGCGGGCGAGGAGCCGCGCGACTACCTGTCGGTGTACCCGTTCGTGCGCTCGTACGACTGGTACCTCCTGCCCGACGCCGAGCGTCGCACCATGCTGCGCGACCACGGCCTCGCGGCGAAGGACTACCCGGACGTGCGGGCCAACACGGTGGCGTCGTTCGCGCTCGGCGACTACGAGTGGATCCTCGCGTTCGAGGCCGACGAGCTGCACCGCATCGTCGACCTCATGCGCGAGCTGCGCGCCACCGAGGCGCGCCGCCACGTGCGCGAGGAGGTCCCGTTCTTCACGGGCCCGCGCACGACGCTCGCCGACTGGGCGGACCGCCAGCCCCTGGCCTGACCCCCACCCCACCCGCCCGCCCGGCAGGCCCGGCCCCGCCCCGGGCCTGCGGCCGAGAACGACTCTGGTGTCGGTATCTCCGCGATACCGACACCAGAGTCGTTCTCGGCGGGGAGCAGAGTCGTTCTCGTCGGCGAGCAGCGTCGTTCTCGGCGGGGGAGCGGCGACGCTCCCAAGATGCTCAGCATGCTGAGTGATGTCAGGCTGGAGGTATGACCACCGCAGCCGCCGTCCCCGCGGGAAGCGTCCGCGCCCCCGCTCCCTCCGACCGGGTCCGCCAGGTCGTCGTCCTCGTCGGCTCGCTCGTCGCGGCCGGCGCCGCCGCGTACGGCGCGGGCGCCTTCGGCGGCACGTCCGTCGAGCAGACCGCCGGCGGAGCGCTGTCCTCGACCGCGACGCCCGTCGCGCCCGACAACCCGGCGTTCCGCATCTGGTCCGTCATCTACCTGGGCCTCTTCGCGTTCGCCGTCTACCAGGTGCTGCCGCGGCACGCGACGAGCCCCCGCCTGCGCGCGACCGCGTGGTGGGTCCTGGTGTCCATGGTCCTCAACGCCGCGTGGATCGGCGTCGTGCAGGCCGGGTGGGTGCCGCTCAGCGTCGTCGTCATCGCGGCGCTGCTCGCCGTCAACGCCGTGGTCGTCGTGCGGCTCGTGCGCCGTCGGCCCGAGTCGGCGGCGCAGGCCGTCGTGCTCGACGGGACGATGGGCCTGTACACCGGCTGGGTGAGCGTCGCGACGCTCGCGAACGTCGCCGCGGCGCTCACCGACGCGGGCGTCGGCGAGCTCGGCCTCGGCGCGACGGGCTGGTCGGTCGTGCTCGTCGCGGCGGCCGCCGCCCTCTCGGTCGCGTGGGCGGCGTTCGCCGCCGGTCGCCGCGCGGTCGTGCTCGGCATCGGCCTCGCGATGTCGTGGGGCCTCGCGTGGATCGCCGTCGGGCGGTTCCAGGGCGAGCTCGTGAACCCCACCGTCGCCTGGGCCGCCGTCGCAGCATCCGCGATCGCCCTCCTGTCGGCGCTCCTGGCGACAACCCGCCACCCACGCCCCTGATCACCCGCCGAGCACGGGATCCGCGACCGGATCGAGCCCAGGACGGTCGCGGACCCCGTGCTCGGCGGGGCCGAGCGTGGTCCGTCAGGGGTAGAGGCCTCGGATCTGGTGGGCCTCTGCTACGCGCTGGACGCCGATGACGAGCGCTGCGTCGCGCAGGCTCAGGTCCTCTCGGCGCGCGAGACCCGCGACCTCCTCGTAGGCGTGGAGCATGCGGTGCTCGAGCTTGTCGCCGATCTCCTCCGCGGTCCACCAGTACGCCTGGTTCGCCTGGACCCACTCGAAGTAGGAGACGACGACGCCGCCCGCGTTCGCGAGCACGTCCGGCACCACGGTCACGCCGTTCTTCGCGAGCACGCGGTCGCCCTCGGCGGTCGTCGGGCCGTTGGCGCCCTCGACGACCCAGCGCGCGCGCACGGTGCGAGCGGTGTCGCCGTCGAGCACGCCCTCTACCGCGGCCGGGACGAGCACGTCGACGTCGAGCGCGAGCAGCGCGTCGTTGTCCACCGGGTCGGCCCGGTCGAAGCCCACGACGCTCCCCGTCGCGGCGACGTGCTCGACCAGGGCGCGCACGTCGAGACCGTCCGGGGCGTGCACCCCGCCGTACTGGTCGGAGACCGCCACGACGCGGGCCCCGCGGGCCGCGAAGATCGCGGCCGCGTGCGACCCGACCTTGCCGAAGCCCTGGATGGCGACGCGCACGTCGGACAGCGGCACGCCCGCCTCCTCGAGCGCCGCGGCGGTGACGTGCACGACCCCGGCGCTCGTCGCCGTCGTGCGGCCGAGCGACCCGCCCACGGTGATGGGCTTGCCCGTCACGACCGCCGGGATCGTGTAGCCCTGGTTGACGGAGTAGGTGTCCATGACCCAGGCCATGGTCCGCTCGCTCGTGCCCATGTCGGGCGCCATGATGTCCCGCTCGGGCCCGATGACCGGCATGATCTCCGACGTGTAGCGGCGCGTCACGCGCTCGAGCTCCGCGTCGGAGTAGGAGCGCGGGTCGATCGCGACGCCGCCCTTCGCGCCGCCGTACGGCAGGTCCACGAGGGCGCACTTCCACGTCATCCACATGGCGAGCGCGCGGACCTCGTCGATGTCGACGCTCGGCGCGTACCGCAGGCCGCCCTTGCCCGGACCGCGCGACACGTTGTGCTGCACGCGGTAACCGTGGAAGAGGACGGTGCGGCCGTCGTCGCGCCGCAGCGGCACGGCCACGTTCACCTCGCGGCGCGGGGTCGCGAGCATCTCGTGCAGGCCGTCGTCGTAGCCGAGGAAGCGGACCGCGCCGGCGAGCTGCGCGTGCGCGGTGTCGAGCGCGGACGCCGGGGCGCCGGCGTCGGGGGAGCGGCGCGTGCCGCGGGGGAGATCGGTGCTGTCGGTGGGGGTGGGGCCGTCGCTCGTGGTGGCGGGCGGCACGGACGTCGTCGTCACGGTTCCTCCGGTTCGAGGTTCTCCTCGGTGCCGCGGGGGTGTGCGGCACCGAGGGTCACGCTACCCCCGGCGCGGTCGCTCGCCCCTCACGCGCCCCGGCGGTGCCCGAGCGCGTCGACCGCCGCGAGCTCGTCGGCGGTGAGGGAGAACCCGGTCACCCGGAAGTTCGCCTCGATCCGCTCCGGCGTCACGGACTTCGGGATGACCACGAACCCGTGGTCGAGGTGCCAGCGCAGCACGACCTGCGCGGGGGTGACGCCGTGCGCGGCCGCGACCTCCGCGAGGACCGGCGCGTCGAGGTCGGTGCGCTTGAACGGGCTGTACCCCTCGAGCACGACGCCGCGCTGCGCGAGCTCGTGCACGACCCGGTGGTCGTAGTCGGCCGGGCTCCACGGGATCTGGTCGACGGCGGGCGTCTCGCCGACCTGCTCGGACAGCACGTCGACCTGCTCGACGGAGTAGTTGCTCACCCCGATCGAGCGCACCTTGCCCTCGTCGCGCAGCTCGACGAACCGCTCCCACACCCACGGCGACGCCTCGCCCGCCGGAGGCCAGTGGATGAGCCACAGGTCCACGTGGTCCGTGCCGAGGTCGCGCAGCGACGCCTCGAGAGTCTCGCGCTCGCGGCCCGCGGCGTCCGGCGGGAGCTTGGTCGTGACGAACACGTCGGCGCGGTCGACGGACGAGTCGGCGAGCGCGCGCCCCACCTGCGCCTCGTTGCCGTAGCCCGTCGCGGTGTCGACGTGCCGGTAGCCCACGTCGAGCGCGTGGCGCACGGCGCGGTAGGCGTCGTCGCCCTCGGACTGCCAGGTGCCGAGGCCGAGCAGGGGCATCGTGCCGCCGGGCAGCTCGACCGTGGAGACGGGGGCGGGGTCTGCGGAGGTCATGCCGTCAGTCTCCGTGCCCGACGCCGTCTCTCGCCACCGCGGGCGCGCGCGGCACCGCGGGCCCGCCCGTCGTCGCGCGGGCGGGAACGGGTCAGCGCCGCGTGCGGCGCCGGTACTGGGCCGGGGTCTCGCCCGCGAGGCGCGCGAACGTGCGCGTGAACGACGGCTGGTCGTAGAACCCGCTCGCCGCCGCGACGTCGCCGATCGACACGGCGCTCCCCGCGAGCAGGCGCGTCGCGTGGTCGACCCGGGTGCGCAGCACGAGCTGGCGCGGCGTCACGCCGTACACGCGCCGCACGCGCCGGTCGAGCACCGCGGGCGTGCACCCCGCCGCCTCGGCGAGCCGCGCCGTCGTCCAGCGCGCCCCGAGGTCCGCCTCGACCGCGGCGACGAGCGCGGCGAGGGAGTCCATCGTCGCGTCGTCCGCCGCGCCCGCGCGCAGGTCGTGCGAGACCGAGACGATCCCCACGAGGTGACCGGCGTCGTCGTGCACGGGGAGCTTGGAGGTGAGGAACCAGCCCGACGTGCCGCCGAGCCGCCGGATGCGCTCGAGCTCGCCGCGCAGCGCGCGCCCGCGCAGCACCTCGGCGTCCTGCTGCTCGTAGCGCTCGGCGAGCTGCGCGACGAACAGGTCGCGCGCGCGTCGGCCCAGCACCGCGCGGCGCGAGCGCTCGTTCGTCCGCGCGACGAACACCGGGTTGACCGCGACGTACCGGCCCGTGACGTCCTTCGCGCAGAACATCGTGTCCGGCAGCTCGTCCATGAGCGCGACCATGGCGGGGCTGAGGGCGGCGAGGAGCTGGTCCGCCGCGGGCGGCGAGGTCTCGGCGTTGTCGCGGACGGGTGCCATGTCGCCCTGGATCGTACAAGACGAGCTACCGCGACCCGAGGCACCCTGGAGGGATGAGCAACGACGCGCCCGCCCGGCCGCTCCCCACCCCCGGAGCCGTCGGCGACACGAGCCTCACCTCCCCGGACGACCTCGTCGAGGAGGCCGTCGCGCTGGCCCGGCGCTGGCTCGCCGCCAGCGAGGGAGCGGGCGACGCGCGCGCCCGCAAGACCGCCGAGCGGCTCGGTGCGCTCGTCTCCGACCCCGCGGGCCTCGAGCTCGCGGTCCGGTTCGTCGACGACGTCGCGCGCCCCCAGGACGTGCACGTCGCCGCGCGCGCGCTCGGCCGCCTCGGCGAGCTCGCGGGCAGCGCGGGGTCGTTCCTCGGGCCGGTCGACCGGTCGCTCCTGCGCGTCGGGGCGGGCGTCGCACCGGTGCTGCCGCGCGTCGTCGTGCCGGCCGCGCGCGTGCGCCTGCGCCAGCTCGTGGGCCACCTCGTGGCCGACGCCGGCCGCGGCCTCGGCCCGCACCTCGCGCGGACCCGCGCGGAGGGCTACGCGCTCAACGTCAACCTCCTCGGCGAGGCCGTGCTCGGCGAGGCCGAGGCGGACGCTCGCCTCGAGCGCACGCTCGCGCTCGTGCGGCGCCCCGACGTCGACTACGTGTCGGTCAAGGTGTCGTCCGTCGCGTCGCAGCTCGTCACGTGGGACCTCGACGGGTCGTGCGCCCGCGTCGTCGAGCGGCTGCTGCCGCTGTACCGGGCGGCGCGCGACCACGGCGTCTTCCTCAACCTCGACATGGAGGAGTACAAGGACCTCGCGCTCACGACCGCGGTCTTCCGCGAGATCCTCGCGCACGACGACCTGCACGACCTCGAGGCCGGGATCGTGCTCCAGGCGTACCTGCCCGACGCGCTCGGCGCGCTCGACGGGCTCACCCGCTTCGCGACCGAGCGCGTCGCCGCCGGGGGAGCGCCGATCAAGGTGCGTCTCGTCAAGGGTGCGAACCTCGCGATGGAGGCCGTCGAGGCCGAGCTGCACGGCTGGCCGCAGGCGCCCTACCCCACGAAGCCCGACGTCGACGCGAACTACGTCCGCCTCCTCGACCACGCCCTGCGCGCGCCGCGGACCGACGCCGTGCGCATCGGCGTCGCGAGCCACAACCTCTTCCACGTCGCGCTCGCCGTGCTCCTCGGCCGGGCCCGCGGCGTGAGCCACGCGCTCGACGTCGAGATGCTCCAGGGCATGGCCCCCGGCGAGGCGCGCGCCGTGCGCGACGAGGTCGCGGCCGACCGCGTCGAGAGCGGCCCGCACGCCGGCCGCGGCGGCCGCGTCGTGCTGTACACGCCCGTCGTGCGCGACGAGGACTTCGACGTCGCCATCTCCTACCTCGTGCGCCGCCTCGAGGAGAACGCCGCCGAGCAGAACTTCCTGCACGCCATGTTCGCGCCCGACGGGTCGCCCGCGGGCAGCCCCATGGAGCGCCAGGAGGCCGCGTTCCGCGCGTCGGTGCGCCACGGGGTGCACTACGCCGAGACCGACGTCGCGCCGCGCCGCACGCCCCGGCCCGCCGTCGGCGGCGGGACCGACGCCGGGTTCGCGAACGCCCCCGACACCGACCCGGCCGTCGCCGCCTCGCGCGACTGGGCCCGCCACGTCACCGGGACCGGCTCCGGGTACGTCCCCGTCCGCACGCCCGAGCTCACGACGACCGCCCAGGTGGACGACGCCGTCGCGACCGCCGTGCGCGCGACCGCCGCGTGGTCGCAGGTCGCCCCGGCGGCCCGCGCCGCCGCCCTGCGGGCCGTCGCCCGGCGCCTGGAGGAGGCGCGCACCGACCTCGTCGCCGCGATGGTGCACGAACCCGGCAAGACCGTCGCCGAGGCCGACCCCGAGGTGAGCGAGGCCGTCGACTTCGCGCGCTACTACGCGCGCTCCGCCGAGGAGCTGGACCACGTGCCCGGCGCCCGGTTCGCGCCCGACGGCGTCACGCTCGTCACGCCGCCGTGGAACTTCCCCGTCGCGATACCCGTGGGCGGGGTGCTCGCGGCGCTCGCGGCCGGGTCGGCCGTGCTCGCCAAGCCCGCGCCGCCGACGCCGCGCTGCCTCGAGGTCGCCGTCGAGGCGGTCCACGCGGGTCTGCGCGACGCGGTGGCGGCGGCACCCGGTGACTTCCCGGGGCTGGACGCGGGCTCGGTGACCGACGTCGTGCAGTACGTCCGCGTGCCCGACGACGAGCTCGGCACCCGCCTCGTCACGCACGACGACGTCGCGCGCGTCGTGCTCACGGGCTCGATCGAGACCGCGCAGCTCTTCGCGCGGTGGAAGCCGTCGCGCCCGGTGCTCGCCGAGACGTCGGGCAAGAACGCGCTCGTCGTCACGCCGTCGGCGGACCTCGACCTCGCGGTCGCGGACCTCGTGCGGTCGGCGTTCGGGCACGCGGGGCAGAAGTGCTCGGCCGCGTCGCTCGCGATCCTCGTCGGCTCGGCGGGCGACCCGCGGACGGAGACGGGCCGCCGGGTGCGGCGCCAGCTCGTGGACGCGGTGCGCTCGCTCGCCGTCGGTCCGGCGACCGACGTCGCGACGACCATGGGCCCGCTCACCGAGCCCGCGTCGGGCAAGCTGCTGCACGCCCTGACGACGCTGGAGCCGGGGGAGTCCTGGCTCGTACGGCCGCGGCTGCTGGACGGCGGGCCCGAGCTGGAGGGCCGCCTCTGGACGCCGGGTCTCAAGGAGGGCGTCGCGCCCGGGTCGCCGTTCCACCTCACGGAGTACTTCGGGCCGGTCCTCGGGATCATGACGGCCGCGACCCTCGACGAGGCGATCGCGCTGCAGAACGCGGTGCCGTTCGGCCTCACCGGCGGCATCCACAGCCTCGACGACGCCGAGGTCGAGCGCTGGCTCGACGCCGTCCAGGTGGGCAACGCCTACGTCAACCGGCACATCACCGGCGCGATCGTGCAGCGGCAGTCGTTCGGCGGCTGGAAGCAGTCGGCCGTCGGTCCGGGCGCCAAGGCGGGCGGGCCGAACTACGTCGCGCAGCTCGGGCGCTGGAGCGACGCGCCCGACACCTCGACGAGCGCGTCGGCGTCGGGCACCGACAGCACGCACGACGCGGTACCGCCCGCGCGCGAGGCCGCGCCCGAGGCGTGGCTCGCGTGGGCGAAGGCCGACGACGCGCGCTGGTGGGAGCGGGAGTTCTCCGTGGGCCACGACCCCTCGGGCCTGCACGTCGAGGCGAACGTCTTCCGCTACCGCCCGGTCGACGTGCTCACCGTGCGCGTCGGCGCGGACGCGCTCCCCGTCGAGGTCGAGCGCGTGCTCCACGCCGCGCGCACCGCGGGGGTGCCGGCCGTCGTCGTGCCGAGCACGGGCGACGCCGCGGTGAGCGACGAGGAATTCGCGCGCCGCGTCGCGTCGGGCGCCGTCCGGGGCCGGGTCCGCGTCGTCGGCTCCGCGCCGGGGCTGCACGAGGCCGCGGCCGAGCGCGTCGGCGAGGTCACGGTGCTCGACCACCCCGTCGTCGCGAGCGGGCGCCGCGAGCTGCTCACCGTGCTCCACGAGCAGGCCGTCAGCCGCACGACGCACCGGTACGGCCACGTGAAGCGCTGACCGCTCCCGGCGCGCGGGAGAGGCTCGGCCACCGCCGGGCCCCTCCCGCGACGACCGCGCGGCACCCCGGTCGCTACCGCGCGTCCGGCACCGGCGAGACGGTCACGGACGCCGCGTCGCGGTACGCGCGCAGGCGCTCCGCCTGCTCGGCGACGGCGTCGGCGAGCCCGGCGTCCCACGGGACCCAGGGGTCGGTGAGGACCGTGAGGCGACGGCCCGACGCGCGGGGCCGCCACGTGCCCACGACCTCGCCGCCCGCGAGCACGGCCCCGGGCCGGCCGAGGACCCGCCACAGGTCCTTGGCACGCGCCACGTCCGGGACGAGCGTCGCGCGGTCGCGCAGCTGCAGGAACAGGTCGTAGGGGCCCACGAGGCGCACGACCGGGGCGCCGGGCGCGGGTCGCGCGTCGCGCTCGCGCGCGGCGGCGCCCGTGACGCGACCGAGATCCTCGGCGAGCACCCAGCGCTCGGTCGGCCGCGGGCCGGGCTCGACGTCGGCGACCTCGACGCGGACCGCGTCGTCGGGCCACCGGTCCCGGACGTCCTTCACCGGGGCGTCGAGGAACGCGGCGACGTCCTGGACGCTGGCGGCGGGGAAGAAGCGCAGGTAGCCGCGGACGACGTCCAGGCGCGGCAGGGCGTCGCCGCCGAGGCGCCCGTAGAGCGGCGGCTCGAGGCCGGGGACGCGCCGCAGCACGGGCGGGGACGAGCCCGGTTCGAGCTCGAGCCCGGCCTGCAGGGCCGCGAGGCGGAACGTCTGCTCGTAGCTGTGGGTGGCGCCGCACGGCCCGCACCAGCGCAGGTGCGGCTCCGGGAGCCGCGCGGTGAGCCGCGTCGAGAGGTCGCCCTTGACGGTCGGGGTCTCGACGAGCTCGCGCTCGAGCCGCGCCTCGGTGCGCAGGGCGTCGAGCACGGCGACACCCGCCGCGCGGAGCGGTCGGCTCGCGTCGTAGACCCGCTTGGCGGCGTCGGCCTCGGAGAACGGCGCCGTCGCGGTCGCGACGTCGGCGAGGTCCGCGCGGCGGTAGACGTGCGGGGCGCCGCGCAGCGTCCACGCGAGCGCGAGGTCGGGCGGCAGGGTGCCCGGCGCGACGTCCGGGGCGCCCCGGACGGCGAGCGCCCACGCGGCGCCGTCGGACCCCGTGTCCTGGACGCCCAGGTCGAGGACGGCGACGTCCGTCACCGCGGCGGCCGCGCCCGGCGCCCGGTCGAGCTCGTGGGCGTGCCAGCGTGCGGCGAGGACGTCGGCCCGCGAGAGCGTGGCCACCACCGGTTCCGTGGACGGGTGCACGACGCCAGGCTACGAGCGACCACCCACAGCGTCTCGGCCCCCCACGCCTCGGGTGCCGCGCGGCGCCGCGGGGGTCAGACGGAGTCGCGCTCGACGAGCTCCGGCGCGAGGACCTGCGACGCGATCTCGTCGCCGCGGCCGCCCACGAGGTCGAGCAGGAGGTCGGTCGCGCCGCGCACCATCTCGACCATGGGGTTCTGGACCGTGGTGAGCGGGGGCGACGTCGTGGCGGCGGTGGCGAGGTTGTCGAAGCCGACGACGGACACGTCGCGCGGCACGTCGCGGCCGTGGGCCGCGAGCACGCGCAGCGCGCCCTCGGCCATGAGGTCGGACGCGACGAAGAGGCCGTCGAGGTCGGGGTGCGCGGCGAGGAGGCGTTCCATGGCCGCCGCGCCGCCCGCGACGGCGAAGTCGCCGATCTCGACCGCGTCGTCCGGCAGGCCGGCGTCGCGCAGCACCTCGCGGAACCCCGTGAGCCGGTCCACGCCCGCCGTCATGTCCTGCGGGCCGGCGATCGTCGCGATACGGCGCCGGCCCGCCTCGACGAGACGCCGCGCCGCGAGGCGGCCGCCCTCGACGTTGTCCACGTCGACGTACAGGAGGTCCGGCGTCGGGTGGAACGGCCGCCCCACGAACACGGCGGGCAGGCGCGCCGCGAGGAGCGCCTCCTCGAGGTCGTCGTCGCGGTGGTGGGACGCGACGATCGCGCCGTCGACGTGGCCGCTGCTGAGGTACCGCACGATGCGGCCCGGCTGCTCGTCGGGACGCGCGAACAGCAGCACGAGCTGCAGGTCCGTGCCGCCGAGCGCGGCGCTCACGCCGCGCATCGTCCCCGCGAGGAACGGGTCGGTGAGGATGCGCTCGTCCGGCTCGGGGACCACGAGGGCGATCGAGTCCGTGCGGCGCGTCACGAGCGAGCGGGCGGCGCGGTTGGGCGTGTAGCCGAGCTGCGCGACGGCGGCGTCGACCGCCGCCTGCGCCTCGGGCGACACCCGCAGGCCGCCGTTGATGGCGCGCGACGCCGTCGAGCGCGAGACACCCGCCGTCTGGGCCACCTCGTCCAGGGTCGGCGCGGAGCGCAGGCTGTTCATCGGGACAGTATGGCGCGCGCGCTCCCCGGTCCGCACCGCCCCGCTCACCGTGTCCTCACCGTCGCCCTCACTCGGCCGGGGCGGCGTCCGCGGCCGGCGTCTCGCGCGCGGGGATCGCGTTGTCGCGCGCGACCTGGGCGTACCAGGCGCCGCTCGCCTTGACGGTGCGCTCCTGCGTCTCGTAGTCGACGCGGACGATGCCGAAGCGCTTCGTGTAGCCGAGCGCCCACTCGAAGTTGTCCATGAGGGACCACGCGAAGTAGCCGCGCACGTCCGCCCCCGCGTCGATCGCGTCGCGCGTCGCGCGCAGGTGCGCGTCGAGGAACTCGAGCCGGTCCTGGTCGTCGACCGAGCCGTCCGGGCCCACCTGGTCCGGGTAGGCGGCGCCGTTCTCGGTGATGTACATCGCGACGCCGCGCGGGCCGGTGAAGTCGCGCTGCAGGCGCGTGAGGAGGCGCGTCAGCCCCTCGGGCTGGACCTCCCAGCCCATGTCCGTGCGCGGCAGGCCGCGGGAGTGGGCGTGCACGCCGTCCGCGGCGGGGTAGGGGGACGACGTCGGGCGCACCGGCGTGGCGTCGGCCTCCTCGTCGCGGACGCCCTCAGGGCGGGTGCCGCCGCCGCCGTCGCTCCCGGCGCCGGGCGCCGTCGTCTGCGGGCGGGCCGAGACGGCCCCGCCGTTGTAGTAGTTGACCCCGAGCGTGTCGATCGGGGTGGAGATGATCTCGAGGTCCCCGTCCTTGACGTGGTCGAGCAGACCGTAGGGCGCGACGTCCTCGAGGACGTCGGCCGGGTACTCGCCGTGGAAGACCGGGTCGAGGAAGATCCGGTTGAACTGGCCGTCGATCCGGCGCGCGGCGTCGACGTCGGCCGGGTCCTGCGGGTCGACCGGGTCGGACACCGTGAAGTTCAGCGTGAGCCCGAGGTTCGCCTCCGGCGCGCGCTCGCGCAGCGCCTGGACCGCGAGGCCGTGCCCGAGCAGCAGGTGGTGCGCGGCCGCGAGGCCGTCCTCGCGCGACTGCCGGCCGGGCGCGTGCACGCCCGCGGTGTAGCCGAGGAACGCGGAGCACCACGGCTCGTTGAGCGTCGTCCACACGCCGACGCGGTCGCCCAGCGCCTCGTGCATCGTCACCGCGTACTCGGCGAAGAGGTACGCCGTGTCGCGCGACGTCCAGCCGCCCTTCTCCTCGAGCGCCTGGGGGAGGTCCCAGTGATAGAGCGTGAGCCACGGCAGGACGTCCGCCGCGAGCAGCTCGTCCACGAGGCGGTCGTAGAACGCCAGCCCGGCGGGGTTCACCGCGCCGCCGTCGGGGCGCACGCGGGCCCACGACGTCGAGAACCGGTACGTCCCCAGGTTGAGGTCGCGCAGGAGCGCGACGTCCTCGCGGTACCGGTGGTAGTGGTCGCACGCGACCATGCCGTCGTCACCGTTCACGACGGCGCCCGGCACGCGGGCGAACGCGTCCCACACGGAGTCCGTGCGCCCGTCGGTGTGCCCCGCGCCCTCGATCTGGAACGCGGCCGTCGCGGCGCCCCAGAGGAAGCCCGGGGGCATCTCGACGCGTCCGGTCGCGGTCGCCGGGTTCGGGGGGAGGGGCGCGGACGGGACGAAGCTGGTCATGGTCGATTGTCCTTCGAGAAGTCGCGGGATGGCACGCGGGCGGGCCGCTCGGGCCCGCCCGCGCGACGGTCGGCGCGCAGCACGGACCGCGCCCACCGGGTGGTGGGCGGGTCGTGCGGCGCGGGGCGCCGGGCGTCAGCCCTTGACGGCGCCCTGCATGATGCCCGCCACGAGCTGGCGGCCGGTGAAGATGAAGATGACGATGAGCGGCAGTGTGACGAGGAAGATGCCGGCCATGACGAGCGAGTAGTCGACGAAGAAGTTCGACTGCAGGGACCGCACCACGAGCGGCAGCGTCGGGTTGTTCTGGTTGAGCACGATGGACGGCCAGAAGAAGTTCGTCCACTGCTGCACGAACGTGAACAGGCCCAGCATCGCGGCGGCCGGGCGGGCCGCCGGGAGCGCGATGGACCAGAACGTGCGGATCATGGACGCGCCGTCGACCCGGGCCGCCTCGATGAGCTCGTACGGGAGAGCCTCGCCGAGGTACTGCGTCATCCAGAAGACGCCGAACGCCGTGACGAGCGCGGGCACGATGACGGCCTGGAGCTTGCCGATCCACCCGAGGTCCGACATGAGGATGTACATCGGGATGACGCCGAGCTGCGTCGGCACCGCCATCGTCGCGATGACGAACACGAGCAGCGGGCCGCGGCCGCGGAACCGGAGCTTCGCGAACGAGAAGCCGGCGAGCGTCGAGAACAGCACGACCGAGAGGGACGTGAGCACCGCGACGACCACCGAGTTCCAGGCGGCCTTCCAGAAGTTGATCGCGTCCGAGCTCATGACGTCGGCGAACCGGTCGAACAGGCTCGCGTCGGGCAGGAGCTGGGGCAGCGCGCTGCGCGAGATCTCCTCGGGCGTCGAGGAGCCGAGGATCAGCGTGAAGTACAGCGGGAACACCGAGATCAGCAGGACGATCCCGAGGATGGTGTACGTGACCCAGCGCGGGCGGCGCTGCGTGCCGCCGACGTTCTTCCCGGCGCTCCGGCGGCGGGACGCGGCGCGGGCCGCGCCCGGGCCGGCGGTCTGGGCGATGACGGGGACGGAGCTCATCGCTTCCTCCGGTCGGTCGGGCTGGCGGCGGTCGGGACGGACGCCTCGGTCCCCGCGGCGGAACGCTGCGCGGACATGGCGTCCTCGGCGCGCAGGCGCTTGCGCGCCTCCTGGCGGCGACGCACCCAGCGTGGCGGGCGCGGCTGCGCGTTCGACGTGGCGATCCGCCGGGTGACGAGGAAGTTGACGATGCCCACGAGGATGATGAGCAGGAACAGCAGCCACGCGACGGCGGCCGCACGGCCGAAGTTCTTCTGGTTGCCCCACGCGACGTCGTAGAGGTAGAGCACGGTCGTCATCCACTGCCGGTCGGCGCCGCCGAGACCCTGCGCGTCGAACATGCGCGGCTCGTCGAAGATCTGCAGGCCGCCGATCGTCGACGTGATGACGACGAAGATGATCGTGGCGCGGATCTGGGGGACGGTCACGGAGAAGAACTGGCGCACGCGCCCGGCGCCGTCGATGATCGCGGCCTCGTAGAGCTCGCGCGGCACGGCCTGCATCGCGGCGAGGAAGATCAGCGCGTTGTAGCCGGTCCAGCGGAAGTTCACCATCGACGCGATGGCGACGTGGCTCGCGAGGGCGTCGGCGTGCCAGCGGATCGGGTCGACGCCGACGAGGCCGAGCAGCTCGTTGATGAGCCCGTACTGGTCGGCGAACAGGCGGCCGAAGATCATCGAGACCGCGACGGGCGCGACGACGTACGGCAGCAGGACGCCCATGCGCCAGAACGTCGCGGCGCGCAGGTTCTGGTCGAGCAGGGCCGCGATCGCGATCGCGGCGATGACCTGCGGCACGGACGAGAGCACGAAGATCGAGACGGTGTTGCGCAGGGACTTCCAGAACGTCGGCTGCGCGAGGACGTCCGTGTAGTTCTGGAGACCGACGAAGTCGCCCTGGCCGCCGAGCAGGTTCCAGTCGTAGACCGACACCACGGCGGTGTACACGAGCGGGAAGAGTCCCGTGATCGCGAACAGGATGAAGAAGGGCGAGATGTAGAGGTAGGGCGAGACCTTGACGTCCCAGCGGCTGAGGCGCTGGGAGAAGCCGACGCGGCGCGGCGTGCGCGGCGGCGGCCCGCTGAGCCCCGGCGAGGGCTGGGTGGGCGTGAGGACGGCCATGTGGGATTCCTGGGCTGCTCGGTGGCGCTGGGTGGCTGCGGGTGCGGGGCGTCGTCCGCGGGCGGACGCGCGCGGGGCCGGGGGCGGCAGGTCGTGCCGCCCCCGGCCCCGTCAGGTCACAGGCCCAGGTCCTGGAAGGACTGGAGCGTCTTCTGCCACGAGGAGGCGGCGTCGTCCGTCTTCTCGACGTCCACGCGCTTGATGCCGTCCTGGACGGTCGTGTGGATCGAGAAGTAGTTCGCGCCCTTGAACGGCGCGCTGTCGATCGCGAGCGCACGGTTGACGAAGATCGTGCCGACCGGGGCGTCGTTGAAGAAGTCGTTCGTGAAGGACTGCACGGCGTCGGACTCCTGCGCCTCGAGCTGCGACGGGAACGTGCCCGCGTTCTCGAAGGCCGTCGTCTGCTGCGCCGGGTCGGTCAGCCACGCGGCGAGCTCCTTGGCCGCCTCGGCGTTCGGGCCGGAGGCCGGCACCGTGAGGAACGAGCCGCCCCAGTTGAGGCCGCCGCCGGGGAAGACGTCCGCGACGTTCCAGCCGGTGACGCCGCCCGAGCGCTCCTCGACCGGGCCGGTCATCCACGCGGGGCAGATCATCGTCGCGAAGCCGTCGTTCTGGAACGCGGCGTCCCAGTCGCCCGACCACTGCTCGAGGCCGGCGGAGAGCTCGTTCGTCGTCGACTGCTCGAGCACCGTGTCGTAGATGTCGATGATCGGCTGGTTGGACGCGAGGTCCTTGGGCGTGCCGTCGGACTCCTCGTAGGCGTTGTCGATCTGGTTGACCATCGCCTGCGAGATGGACATCGCGGAGTCGTACCAGGCCGCGTCGCTCGCAGCGACGAAGGTCTTGCCCGCGGCGAAGTAGTCGTCCCACGTGGCGTCCTCGCCACCGAGGAGCTCCGCCACGCCGGCCGGGTCGCTCGGGAGGCCCGCGGCCTCGAAGAGGTCCTGGCGGTAGCAGATCGCGCTCGGGCCGATGTCGGTGCCGTAGCCGATGAGCTTGCCGTCGGTCGTCGTCGCCTGCTGGACCTTCCAGTCCACCCAGCGGCCGTCGAGCGACGAGTCGGTGAGGTCGGTGAAGAGGTCGGGGTACTGCATGAGCTCCGGGAGCCAGTCGACCTCGATGGCCTCGATGTCCGCGAGGCCCTCGCCGCCGGCGGCGAGCTTCGTGGTGAGGTTGGTCCGCGCGTCCTCGGACTTGGCGGCCTTCGTCTGCTTGACGGTGACGTTCGGGTGCTCCGCGGTGTACGCGGCGAGGAGCTCGTCCGTGTAGCCGAAGTCGTTGAACGTCGCGACGGTGAGCGTGATCTTGTCTCCGTCGCCGGAGCCCGTCGCGTCGTCGTCCGAGCCGGAGCCGCTCGAGCACGCGGTCAGGGTGAGGGTGATGGCCGCGAGGCCTGCGACGGCGGCGATCGCCTTGCGGGGCCGGCGGGTCGTACGGGTGCTGCTCAGCACGGTGACTCCCTTGTCGGTGGGGCGGGTCGTGGCAGCGCTCCCACCTCCAATGTGGTAGCGCTTCCACACAACGGCCTGATCGTGCGTTCCCGCCCGAACCCGTGTCAAGCCTGGGTCGGGTCCGCACGGGTGTGGTCGCGCTCCCACCCAGGTATCGCCGCAGGTCAGGGCGTTGCAGCGACCTACCAGTTGGTCGGGTTCTGTGGAAATCGTTACCGGTTCGAGACCGGTCGCCGGGCGGGCGTCGCCGGGTCGCCGGTCAGGTCCGGCCGGGCGCCGCTCGGTCGGTGGTCAGCGCGACAGCCACGCGAGGCCGGCGGACTCCTCCGCGGCGAGGGCCGTCCGCACGGCCTCGGCCGCGGCCTGCTCGATCGCCCCGCCGAAGAGCGGCACGTTGGCCTTGACCTCGCCGTCGTAGCGCTCTACGGTGCCGTCCCCCTCCGGGGAGAGCGTCACGGTGCCCGTGAGGCGCACCGGTGCGCCCGTGATCTCGAGCGACACCGTGCCCGACCGCTCGCCGTCGCGCTCCGGCTCCCAGGCCTCCGCCTGCCGGATCTCGAGACGACCCCCGACGAACGAGCGGACGTGCGCCGGGATCTGGTCCGTGGGCAGCGTCCGCCGCACCGTGACGGTGAACCCCTCGTCCGGTCCGCCGGTGACGTCCACCTGCTCGACGTGGGCGCCCTCTCCGCCCGAGCGGGCGGCGCGCCAGCGGACGAACTCCTCGTCCGCGAGCATCGCCCCGACGGCGTGGACGGGGGCGGGGTAGCGGAGCTCGACGCTCAGGTGCACGGGACCTCCTCGGGCCCTGCGCCGGCCCGTGACGGACCGGCCGACGGGACGGCTGACGGTTCGGGCGACCGCGCACGCGGGCGCTGAGGGGACTCTACCGGTCGCGCCCCTCTACGCTGGGGTCCGTGTCTGCCATGAGTGACCTCATCTCCCGCCACGCCGACCTCAGCCCGGCGGACAACGAGTGGTTGCACCTGCTCGTGGGCGACTGGCAGGTGATCTCCGACCTCGCGTTCGCCGACCTCGTGCTGTGGCTGCCCACGAGCGACGGCAACTTCGTCGCCGTCTCCCAGTGCCGGCCGTCGACGGGCGCGACCGTCCACTACGACGACATCGTCGGGTCGTTCGCCCCGGAGGGCCAGCGCCCGCAGCTCGAGCGCGCGCTCACCGAGGTGCGGTCGCAGCGCTCGCGCGAGCCGCGCTGGTTCGGCGCGTACGCCGTGCGCGAGGAGGCCATCCCGGTCCTGCACTCCGGGAAGGCGATCGCCGTCGTCGCGCGGCAGACCAACCTCGGGAGCGGGCGCACGCCCAGCCGCCTCGAGCTCAACTACGTCGAGGCCGCGGACGACCTCATCGCGATGATCTCGCGCGGGGAGTTCCCCTTCCCGAACGCCGCGACCGGTCCGCGTCGCGGCGCGCCGCGCGTCGGCGACGGCCTCATCCGGCTGAACTCCGAGGGCGAGGTCCTCTACGCGAGCCCCAACGCGCTGAGCTGCTTCCACCGCCTGGGGGTCATCGGCCCGCTCGTCGGGCGGTCGCTCGCCGAGGTGACGGCCGACCTCATCGAGCACCAGACCCCCGTGGACGAGTCGCTCCCGCTCGTCGTCATGGGCCGCGCGCCCTGGCGCACCGAGATCGAGGCGCAGCGCGTCGCGCTGTCGCTGCGCGCGCTCCCGCTCACCGAGTCCGGCCAGCGCATCGGCGCCGTCCTGCTGTGCCGCGACGTCTCGGAGCTGCGCCGCCGGGAGCGCGAGCTCATCACCAAGGACGCGACGATCCGCGAGATCCACCACCGCGTGAAGAACAACCTCCAGACCGTCGCGGCGCTCCTGCGGCTCCAGGCCCGGCGCATGGACGTCCCCGAGGCGCGCGCGGCGCTGGAGGAGGCGATGCGCCGCGTCGCGACGATCGCGCTCGTGCACGAGAGCCTGTCGCAGACGCTCGACGAGGAGGTGGAGTTCGACGACATGGTCGGTCGCGCGCTGCGCCTCGCGGCCGACGTCGCCTCCGCCGACACGAGCGTGCGCACCGTCCGCACGGGGAGCTTCGGGCTCGTGCCCGCGGAGGACGCGACCCCCCTCGCGCTCATCCTCACCGAGCTCGTCACGAACGCCGTCGAGCACGGCCTCGCGAAGCAGGAGACCGGCACGGTCGAGGTCGCGGTCGAGCGCGACGGCTCGGCCCTGCGGATCGTCGTGTCGGACGACGGCGTCGGCATGCCCGACGGCGACGTCGCGCGAGCGGGCAAGGCCGCCAAGAGCGGACTGGGCTCGCAGATCGTGCAGACCCTCGTGACGAACGAGCTCGGCGGCACCATCGAGTGGTCGCCGCGGCCCGGCGGGGGCACCCAGGTCGTGCTCGCGCTCGTGCTGCGCGACGGCAACCGCCAGGGCTGACCGGCCGGCACGACCGGGGCCGCCGCGCGGAGGCGCGCACGGCACGGGTCGCGGAGCGGAGGCACCGCACGACGACGGGCCGCCACCCCGGGGGGTGACGGCCCGTCGTGCTGCTCGACGCCCGGAGGCGGAGCGGCGTGTCAGCCGGCGCGGCGTGCGCGCGCGGTGCGGCGCTTGAGGGCGCGGCGCTCGTCCTCGGAGAGACCGCCCCAGACGCCGGCGTCCTGGCCGGACTCGATGGCCCACTTGAGGCACGTGTCGACGACGTCGCAGCGGCGGCAGACGGCCTTCGCCTCCTCGATCTGGAGGAGCGCAGGGCCGGTGTTCCCGATGGGGAAGAACAGCTCGGGGTCTTCGTCGAGGCAGGCTGCGCGGTGGCGCCAGTCCATGTTCGTCGTCTCCTTCGGGCAGAGGGGAGCCTGGTCGCGAGGTGATGACTCGTCGCTGGGCGACCCGGCAGGGGGCTGCCCGGGCCAAGGGCTCGAGGCGGGGGTGATTGATGCTTGAACCAGGTTCACACCTCGTGAAGCACAGCACAAGGGGTTACGAGAAAGTTTCCGTCGCATGAATCGTGAGGCCTTCGTCACACGGGTGTGAAGCCGCAGGTCGGCGCGTACGCTGGGTGATCGTGCCCTCCCGCGAGCCCTCCGGAACCCCGCCCGAGCCCCGCCCGACGCCCCCGGGACCGTCGTCCGACGGGGGGTCGCGGCCGCCCGCGCTGACGGCGCTCGTCGCCGGGGTCGGCATCGAGATCGCCGCGCTCGCGGTGGGCGCCGTGCTGATCCTCGTCGAGCTCCTCCGCGGTGGTTCGCAGTCGTTCGGGGTGAGCGTCTTCCTCGTCGTCTTCGCCCTCGGCGTGGGGGCCGTGCTCGCCGCGAGCGTGCGCGGGCTGCTGCGCGGGCAGCGCTGGGCGCGGTCGCCCGTCGCGACCTGGCAGATCCTCCAGGGGGTCGTCGCGGTCAGCTCGCTCCAGGTGGGCGTGACCCCGTGGGTCGTCGTCGCGCTCGTGCTCGCCGTCGTGGTGCTCGTCCTCCTCATGCTGCGTCCCGTCGTCGAGGCGACCACGCGCGACGTCCGCCCGGCTGCCTGACTCCCGGCGCGCTGCTCGATTCCGGCGCGCACGCCTGCGGCCCGGCCTGTTCGCCTGACGGCCCCGGAGGACCGGCCCTGCCCCCGCCGTGGCCGACGCTGCGCCGGGCGCGGCTCTCGTCCGTCACGGGCGGGCGACCTGGAGCGGCGCCAGCCACGCGCCCTGGACCAGCACCCCTCGGCCCGGTCGGGGTCGGCCGGGTTCGGTGAGCCACTCCAGCCCGTGCCCGAACACCTCGGCGCTCCCGCGTTCCCGCGGCGCGAGGACGATCCCGCTGCGCGCCCCGCGCAGGTCCGCGAGCGGACCGCGCAACGCCGAGGCCGCGGCGCCCGTGGTCGCCGACGCGAGCAGCACGAGCCCGTCCCGGCACAGCGCCGCGAGCCGGTCGGCCTCCAGCACGCAGAGCTGGGTCAGCACGTCCAGGTCGTCGACCACCACGACCCGCGGCGCCGTCGCCCTGCTCGGGAACGTCGCAGCGCCCTGACCTGCCTCCAGCGTGTCGAGGAGGCGCGCGACGTCCGCCGGCGCGTACCGCCGCACGACGATCGCCCCGTTCCGGTTCCCGTTTCCGTTCCCGTTCCCGTTCCGGATCCCGTTCCCGCTCTGGTTCCCGTTGCTGCTGCCGCTCGCTCTCCAGTCGGTCGTCCCGCTCCCGTCCCGGTTGCCAGGGCTGTTGCTGCTCGCCCTCCCGTCTTTCGTGCCGTTCCCGCTCCTGGCCCGGCCGGTGGTGCGCGCGGTGCGCCCGGGGGCAGGCATCGCCGCGCTCGCCAGCACGTCGTCGCGGCTCACGACCGCGCGGAGCGAACCGGTGGCGGCCGCGTGCCGGGCGAGCAGCGCGAGCGTGCTCGTGCGGCCGCTCCCGGGCGGCCCGACGACGAGCGCGCCCCGCGCGACGTCCATCCACAGCGTCCGGCCGTCGTCGCCGCCCCGGCCGACCGCGACGTCCGCGGCGCCTCGACCGACCGGGTCGCAGGTGGGTCTCGGGCCGGGCGCGACGTCCGTGCCGTCACGGTCAGTCGAGGCGACCGCGAGGCCGGGGTCCGTCACGACGAGGACGGTGCCCGCGTCGATCCCGCCCGACGCGTGCCCGGCCACGTCGAGATCGGCGGTCCCGACGTCGTCGGGCAGCGGGTGCAACCGGAACGCGCCCCGGCGGAGTGGCGCCGGGCGCCGTGCTCGTCCTCGCGCGACGGTCGGTGGCAGCACGACCTGGCACACGAACGGGTCGCCCGGCCCGAGCCACACCGCCCGGCCGGGCGGTCCGCCTTGCCCGGCGAGCGCTGCTGGCACGCCCAGCGACACGTCGTCGTGGCGGTCGCGCGAGGCCAGCACCGCTCTGACACCGACGAGCGACGCCAGGCCGCCGACCGTCGGCCCGCTCGCGCTCACGGCGACCGCCGTGGGGGAGTCGGCGAGCACGTCCGCGAGGGCGTCGGCGCCGGCTCCGCCCGCGACGCCGGCGAGCACGCCCCGCACGGCCTCGACGTCGTCCACGAGGAGGAGGGTGCGTCCGGTCGTGCGGTCGAGCCCCGCGGGTCGGGACTGACCGTCGTCGTGACCGGCTAGGAGCCGGAGGAGGCGGACGACACGGCGCGGGTCGCTCCGGTCCACGACCGTGCCGGTGCCGGGGTGCGCCGCGAGGTCCGCGAGCCCTGACCCGATCGCGTGGACCGCCCAGCCGCGGTCGAGCGCGGCCAGCCCGACGGTGCGCAGGGCCGTGGTGCGGCCCGACCGGGGTCGGCCCTGGACCGCGAGATGACCGTCGCGCGGGTCCCAGCGGACCACCGTGCGGCGCTGCAGGGCCGGCAGGTCACCGAGTGCGACGGGCAGCGTGCGGTCGTCGGAGCGCACCGCCTCGCCGTCGACCCTGGCGATCCCGTCGATCCCGTCGACCCTGGCGAGCTCGTCGGGCCCGACGCGGGTGGGCAGGGCGGGGAGCCATGGCGCGGGGTGCGGGCGCAGTCCCGAGCGCTCCGCGACCTCGCGTGCCGCCGCGACGAGGAGCGGCAGGTGGTCGTCCGCGGACCCGGGCGCGGGCCCGTCCGCGCTGCGGTGCGGGCCCCACGGGTCCGCGAGCCGCACGTGCGCCTCCGGGCGGGCGAGCGGCCCGCCGGCTCGTGCGCACTGCACGGCCACCGGCGGCTCGGCGCCGCGGCGCAGGATCAGGCGCCCGGGCGTCGATGCCGGGACGCGGGCGGCGTGCGGCGAGTCGACGACGTCGCGCGAGTCGGCGACGTCCACGACCCGGAGCGCGAGCCGCAGCGTGACGTTCGCCCGTACGTCGGCGCTGACGGCGCCCGCGGGCCGCTGCGTCGCGAGGACCAGGTGCACGCCGAGCGACCGGCCCTGCGCGGCGACGCGCAGCAGCGCGGGCACGAGGTCGGGCAGGTCGTCGGCGAGCGCGCGGAACTCGTCCACCACGACCACGAGCCGCGCGAGCCGTCCCCGGGGGAGGGCGTCGATGCTCGCGACGTCCGCCGCGGCGAGGATCCGCTCGCGCCGGTGCAGCTCGGCCCGGAGGCCGGCCAGCGCCCGTCCCGCGAGCCCCGGGTCGAGGTCGGTCACCTGGCCCACGACGTGCGGCAGCCGGCCGCACGCCCCGAAGCTCGCGCCACCCTTGAAGTCGACGAGCGCGAACGACAGCTCGTCGGGCGAGCGTCCGAGCGCGAGCCCGGCGACGAGGGTCTGCAGGAGCTCGGACTTCCCGGCGCCCGTCGTGCCGGCGACGAGCACGTGCGGGCCGTCGTGGACGAGGTCGATGGCGACCGGCGCGCCCCCGGGTCCGACGCCGAGCACGGTCCGCAGGCCGTGCCCGTCCCGGCGGGCCGCGTCCTGCCAGCGCTCGGCGACCCACGTCGCGAGCCGGTCCGGCGCTCGCGGAGCGCCCAGCAGCGGACCGAGCGCGACCGCCGACGGCAGCGACCGCGCCGTGGGGTCGCCCGGGTCGGGCTCACCCGCACGGTCGCCGTCCCCGGTGCCCAGCCGGCCGAGGTGCTCGGCCGCGGCGAGCCGCCGCGCGAGGCCGAGCGCCCACCCGGCGCTCACGCCGACGTGCTCGCGCGGCGTCCGGGCTCCGTCGGGACCCGTGACGACGGGGACGGCTCCGGTGACGTCGACGAGCGTCCGGCACCACGCCGGGACCTGCGTCCGGTCCCCGAGCACCAGCAGCACGTCCGTGCCCGCGGGTGCGCACCTCTCCCACGCCCGGGCGAGCTCGCCCGCAGGCACCGGGCCGTCGACGACGACGAGGCCGGGCGGGTCGGCGGCGGCCACGGCGTCGAGCGTCCGGACGGCGCGGGCGTGCGGCAGCCAGCGGCACCACGACCACGCGGGTGCGTCCTGCGCCGCGGGCCGCACCGTCAGTGGCGCCCCCGACGCGAGGACCTCCACGAGCAGGGCCCGGGCCGCGGCGAGCGCGACGTCCCGGGGCCCGACGACGGCCACGCACCCGTCCGGCAGCCGGACCCGCGACGGGCTCGTCCCACCCGGCGCCGCGAGCGGCGCCCCGCCGCCGGCCGCGCCCACGGACCCGCCCGACGTCGTGCCGACGGTCGTTCCCGGCGCCGCCCCCGACGACCCGGCGCGCGCCGAGAGAGCGCCCGCCGCCCCCGCCCCCGCCAGGTCGGCGCCCGGGGCGAGCCGGGCGACCGTCGCCCAGAGCAGGACGTCGGCGGGCCGGGGGTGCAGCGGGTCCACCGGCACGGTGCTGGGGGCGGCCCCGACGTCCGGCGGGGCCCCGGACGGCGCGGCGCGCTGCGCGGCGCGGCGACGGCGTACCTCGGCGAGCGCGGGACCGAGGACCGCGAGCGGCCCCACGAGCGCGAGCAGCGCGAGGAGCGGCTGGCGCAGCGCCACCGCGAGCCCGATCGACGCGACGGCTGGCACGAGCGCGGTCGCGAGCTGCGCCGTCCCGAGGCGGCCGGCCTCGACGGGACGGTCCGGACCCACGGCCGGTCCGGACCGCGGACCGTGCACGAGCGCGGGCCGCGCGCGCAGGGCGTACGCGCCGTCGGGCGTCACCAGGGCGCGGCCGTCGCGCCAGCGCACCGCGCGCCACGCGCCCACCCGCCGACCGGCCCGGGCCGGGCGCGCACGGAGGAGGGCCGCGTCGTCGGGCACCCGGCGCGTGCCGCGCGGCACGCGCACCCGTACCCGGGGCCCGCGCCGCGTGGTGCGCCAGCGGACGTCGAGCCGGTCGACGCGGGTGCGTCCCCGGTCGCCGTGCCCGACGGCGACGAGCCGCCCGGCGTCCGGGCCGCCCAGGACCGCGACGTGCCGGGGCGCCGCGAGCACGTCCTCCGGCACCGGCCCGTCGTCGCGGCCCCGGGGGTCCGACCCCGCCCGCACGACTGTGACCGTCGCCCCGGGCAGCAGCGGGCGCGTGCCGCAGCGCTGGTCGTCGTCGACGGGGACGCCGTCCACGGCGAGCGGTGCCGTGCGCAGCTCGGGACGGCACCCGAGGTCGGCGAGAGCGGGTCGCGCGTCGCCGAGGCGCGTGCCCGCGGCGAGCAGGACGTCCGTGCCCGGGTGGACCGTCACGCGTACCCACGCCCCGCCGTCGGTCCCGGGCGCGGGCGTGCCGCCCGGCGGTGCGCCGGGAGCGAGGGGCGGGGCGGGGGAGAGCACCCGGCGATCGTGCCCGACGGCGGTCCGCGCGGGCCGCGCACGACCGCGCCCCTGTGGACGGGGGTCCGTCCACAGGGGCGCGCGTCGGCCGACGGCCGGTGGGGCGTGTCGCTCAGTCCACGGCGAGCGCCGCGACGGGCGACGTCCGGGCCGCGGTGCGGCCGGGGACGACAGAGGCGACGAGCCCCGCGACGAGCGCGACCACGAGCACGAGCGCGATGTCGCGCCACGGCACGGCGAGCGACACGTCACCCATGACGCTCAGCGCCGTGGCCGCTCCGGCCCACCCGTAGAGGACGCCCAGCACGATCCCGAGGACCGCCCCGACGCCCGCGATGAGCATGCCCTCGATCGCGAGCATCCAGCGCAGCTGGGAGCGGCTGAGGCCGATCGCCCGGAGCGTCGCCGACTCGCGCCGCCGCTCGATGACCGAGAGCGAGAGCGTGTTCGCCACGCCGATGAGCGCGATGACGACCGCGACCGCGAGCAGCCCGACGATGACCCCGAGGATCGTGTCGATGACGCTCTGCATCGCCGCGCGCTCGACGGCGATCCCGGCGACCTCCACGGGCGTGTCCGACTCCACGACGGCGTCCTGGATCGCGGGCACCACCTGAGCGGCGGCGCCGGTGTCGTCGAGGCCGACCCACAGCCGGGACATGAGGCTCGTCGGGTCGACGGCGCGCGCGTCGTCGACGGTGAGCAGCCCGCCGGAGCCGATCCCCCCGGTGCGGACGACCACGTCGAGCGTCTCGCCCGTCGGGCCCGTGAGCTCGGCGGTCTCGCCGTCCGCGAGACCGTAGTTCTCCGCCTCGCCCTCCGAGAGGAGGAACGTCCCCGGACCGAAGGCCGCGAGGTCGTCCGGCGTCCGCACCACGGAGCGCGCGGCGTCGGGGTCGACCCCGTGGAACGACGTCTCGGTGCCGTCCGGCATGGTCACCGTCGCGGCGTACAGCTCGACGACGCGGGACACGCCCTCGGTGCCGGACACGGCGCGCACGACGTCCGACGGCACCGGCTCACCGGTCGACCCGTACGCGTCCGTCGCGAGCATGACGTCGACGGGGTACTGGTCGTCGAGCGCGGCGTCGAGCGAGGTGCGGGCGCTCGCGGCGCCGGTCGACATCATCGCGACGAGCGTGACGCCGATGAGCAGCGCGGTGCTCGTCGCGGTGGTGCGGCGCGGGTTGCGCAGCGTGTTCGCGGTGGCGAGGCGCGCCGTCGACCCGGTGCCCGCGAGCAGGCGGCCGACGAACGACACGACGGCGGGCAACCAGTAGACCGCTCCGACGAGGACGCCCACGAACGACAGCGCGCCGCCGGCGACCCCGGCGAGGAGCCCGATCTCGGGCTTGTCGGTGAGCCCGAGCCAGATCCCGCCCGCGAGGACGGCGACGCCGCCCAGCGTGAGCAGGGACGCGATGACGAGCCGCACGCGGCCGCCGCCGCGCAGGATGCTCGGCGCGTCGGCCGGGCGCAGCGCCTCGAGCGGGGCGACGCGGGTCGCGGCGCGAGCGGGGGCGAGCGACGCGACGACCGTCACGAGCGTGCCGACCACGAGCGGCACGAGCACCACCACGGGCGTGACCGTGATGGTCGCGGGGACCGGGACGCCCAGGTCGGCGCCGCGCGCCACGAGGAGCGCGATCTGCGTGAGCAGGCCGCCCAGGACGATGCCGGCGAGCGACGACACGACGCCGAGGATCGTCGCCTCGGTGAGGACGGACCGGGCGAGCTGCGACTTGTTCGCGCCGACCGCCCGCAGGAGCGCGAGGGTGCGCGTGCGCTGCGCGACGAGGACCTGGAACGTGTTCGCGATGACGAGCGCGGCGACGAGCAGCGCGACGGCGGCGAACGAGAGGATGACGTACGTGAAGACGTCCTGGTCGCCGGTCATCTTGCGCGCCTGCTCCTGCGCGTGCTCGTCCGGCGTGACGGCCTTCGCCCCGTCCGGCGAGGCGGCGACGAGCTCGGCGCGCGCCGTCTCGAGGTCCGTGGCGGGCGCGAGGGCCACCATCGCCGACGAGTAGGTGCGGGCCGGGTCGTCGGGCGTGGCCTGTGCGGCCTCCCAGGCGGCGACGTCCTCGGCCGGGACGACGACGGCGCCACCCATCTGGGCGTACGCGCCGTACGGGTCGTCGGTCGTCCCGACGACGGTCAGCTCGTCGCGGACCTCCGTGTAGTCGCCGCCGTCGGGCGCGGTCTCGTCCCACACGTTGCGCGAGCTCGTGACGGTGTCGCCGATCCCGACGCCGAGGCGCTCGGCCACGGCGGTGGGCAGCGAGACCTGGCCCGACGCGGTGGGCATCGAGCCCTCGACGACCTCGAGCGCCTCGAAGCGCGGGTCGGACGGCGCCGGGACGCCGAGCTGGAACACGCGCTTCGCACCGTGCGAGAGGTCGAGGTAGGTGAACGCCGTGGCGTCGACGGCCTCGACGCCGGGCACGGAGCGCAGGGCCTCGACGTCGGGCGCCGTGAGGTCGTCCGGGGCGGACACGACGAGGTCGGCGTCCGCGTACTGCGCGGCGATCGAGTCGTTCGTGGTCTGGGTGATGACGTTGCCCGCGATGAGCGTCGCCGTGACGAAGGCCGTCCCGATGACGATCGCGACGCCGGCCGCGACGAGGCGGCCGATGCTGCGGCGCATCTGCGCCAGGGTGAGCCGGAACATCAGGCGCGCACCGCCTGCGGGGCGGGGCCGTCGGTGCCGGCGTCGAGCGTGCGGAGCGCGTCGAGCCCTGCGAGCACCGACTCCGGCGTCGGGTCCGTGATGTCGCCCGCGATGCGCCCGTCGGCGATGAGCACGACGCGGTCCGCGTAGGCCGCGGCCGTCGGGTCGTGCGTGACCATGATGATCGTGCGGCCGAGCTCGCGCACCGAGCGGCGCAGGAAGCTCAGCACCTCCGCGCCCGAGCGCGAGTCGAGGTTGCCCGTCGGCTCGTCGGCGAACACGACCTCCGGGCCGGCGATGAGGGCGCGCGCGATGGCGACGCGCTGCTGCTGCCCGCCGGACAGCTCGCTCGGACGGTGGCTCAGGCGCGCCTCGAGGCCGAGCGTGCGCACGAGCGTCTCGAACCACGCACGGTCCACCTTGCCGCCCGCGAGCTCCACGGGGAGCGTGATGTTCTGCTCCGCCGTGAACATCGGCAGGAGGTTGAACGACTGGAACACGAAGCCCACGCGGTCGCGGCGCAGCTGCGTGAGCGCGTTGTCGTTGAGCCCAGTGACCTCGGTGTCCCCGATGAAGGCGTGCCCGCTCGTCGCGGTGTCGAGGCCCGCGAGCAGGTGCATGAGCGTCGACTTGCCCGAGCCCGACGGCCCCATGATGGCCGTGAAGTGCCCGCGCTCGAAGTCCACGTCGACGCCGTCGAGCGCGTGCACCGCCGCCTCGCCCGTGCCGTAGGTCTTGCGCAGCGTGCGGGCCCGCACCGCGGGCGGGCCGGCGGGGGCCGGGTCGGTGGGTCGGTACACGGTCGTGTCCACGTCGTCTCCTGGTTCGTCGTGCCGCACGCGGACCGGTGGTCACGGGCGTGCGTCGGGATCGTGGACGACGCTACGGAGAGGGCCCGGCCCGCCGCGTCCGGCGACGGTCGGGTCATGGCCGCGGGCCGGGTCATCCTCTGGTCGTAGGAGTGCCCCGCCCAGGGTGGACACGACGACGCCCCACCGGTCGGGGACCGGTGGGGCGCGGGCGGAGCGGGTCAGGCGCCGGGGCGCACGAGCCCCGTCTCGTAGGCCGTCACGACGGCCTGCACGCGGTCGCGTGCGCCGAGCTTGGCGAGGATGCGCCCGACGTGCGTCTTGACCGTCGCCTCGGCGACGAACAGGTCGCTCGCGATCTCGGTGTTGGAGCGGCCGCGCGCCATGAGCACGAGCACCTCGCGCTCGCGCTCGGTGAGGCCCTCGACGGCCGCGTGCGCGGGCGAGTCCTGGACCTGCTCGGCGGGCAGCGCCGTCACGAGGTGCTCGAGCAGGCGCCGCGTGGACGACGGCGCGATGACCGCGTCACCGCGGTGCACCGTGCGGATCGCGGCCAGCATCTCCTCGGGCGGCGCGTCCTTGAGCAGGAAGCCGCTCGCGCCCGAGCGGATGGCCTCCAGCACGTACTCGTCGAGGTCGAACGTCGTGAGGACGATGACCTTGGGGGCGTGCGCGCCGTCGGCCGCCGCGGCCGTGAGGCGGGCCGTCGTCTGGAGCCCGTCGAGGTGCGGCATGCGCACGTCCATGAGCACGACGTCGACCGGGTGGTCCGCGAGCAGGCGCAGCGCCTGGAGCCCGTCGCCCGCCTCGACGGCGACCGTGAGGTCGGGCTGGGAGTCGATCACCATGCGGAAGCCCGCGCGCACGAGCTGCTGGTCGTCGACGAGCGCGATGCGCACGGGGGCGTGCGGCTCGGCGGCGTACGCGTCGCCGGGCACGGGGAGGGCGTCGGTCATGGTGTCCTGTCGGTCGGTCCGGTCGGAGGGCTCGCGCGCGGGTCAGGGGGGCGGCGGGGGCGGGGCGAACAGGCCCGGCGCCGGTCCGGTGGCCGTCCTGCCCGGTCCCATCCTGCCCGACGGTCCCGACCTGCCCGGCAGCGCGGGCCCCGACGGCACGGGGCCAGACGGCGCGGGGCCCGGCGGCACAGGTCCCGACGGCGCAGGTCCCGACGGCACGGGGCCGGGCGGCACGGGCGCGCGACCGGGGACCGGCGGCACGGGCAGGCGCAGGTGCACGCGGAACCCGCCGCCCGCGCGCGGCCCCACCTGGACGGACCCGCCGAAGAGCGCGGCCCGCTCGCGCATCCCGAGCACGCCGTAGCCGCCGGAGCGGGCGTCCTGCCGGGCCTCCGCCGCGCTGGAGGCGCCCCGGCCGTCGTCCTCGACCTCGAGGTCGAGGGTCGTGGCGCCCCAGCGCACGACGACCGTGACCTCCGGGTCCGGTCCCGCGTGCTTGAGGACGTTGGTGAGCGCCTCCTGGCAGACGCGGTAGACCGTGAGCCCGGCCCCGGGCGGCAGGGTGCGCGCCTCGCCCACGCGCACGAACGACACGCGCATCCCGCTGTCGCGCACCTGGGCGACGAGGCTCTCGAGGTCGGCGGCGTCGGGCTGCGGCGCGCGCTCGAGGGCGGCCGGCGGGGGGTTCCCCGGGAGCTGCTGCGTGGCCGCACCGGGTCCGGACGGCGAGCCCGGGCCGAGGACGCCGCCGCGCCCCGCGGGCAGCGCCAGGGTGCCCCCGGGCCCGACGGCGGCCCCCGGCGCGGGCGGGCGCGGCGGCTCGGACCGCAGCACGCCGAGCAGACGACGCATGTCGGCCAGGGCGGTGCGGCCCGTCTCCGAGACGGTCGCGAGCGCGCGGGCCGCGGCGTCGGGGTCGTGGGCGGCGGCGTACCGGCCGCCGTCGGCCTGGGCGATGATGACGGACAGCGAGTGGGCCACGATGTCGTGCATCTCGCGGGCGATGCGCGCCCGCTCGGCGGCGGTCGCGATCTGGGCCTGCTGGTCGCGCTCGACCTCGAGCCGCTCGGCGCGGTCGACGAGCGCGGCGATCGTCTCGCGCCGGGACCGCCGCACGAGGCCGAACGCCCAGACGGCGAGGAACGTCATCCCGCCGAACGCGGACGTCAGGAAGACCATGAGCGCGAGGTCGGTGAGCCGGCCCGACAGCAGCCCGAGCGCGACGCCCAGGACCACCGCGCCGACGAGCGAGGCGACGATCGCGGTGCGGTGCGCCCAGCGCGGCCCGTAGACCGTGACCGAGTAGAGCGCGACGAGCACGGCGAAGTCGGCGGGGAAGATGAGGAGGTAGCCCGCGAGCAGGTGCACGAGCGCGACCGAGTACACCGTGACCGCCGACGCGAGCGGGTGCGAGCGTCGCCAGGGGAGCGGCGCGAGGAGCAGCACGGCCCAGAACGCGGCCCAGCCGCCGCTCGTGCCGACGCCGCTCGCACCCGACGCGGAGAACGCCGCCGACGCGGGCACGAACACCACCGCGAGGACGAGCGTGACGGTGAGGTCCACACCGAAGCGGTGCTCGTCGGACCACTGCCCGAGGCGCTCGTACCAACCCATGCGTCCAGCCTAGGCAGGGGGCGGTCGCGCGGCGTCCGACCAGGGTCGCAGAGTTCACCGGGCACGATGGGACCGAAGTCGTACTGATGCCCTAGCATGAGCGAATGACCCACGTACTGCTAGCGGAGGACGACCCGGCGATTGCCGAACCTTTGGCGCGCGCACTGACACGTGAGGGTTACAACGTCGTCGTCCAAGGAACTGGTCAAGGGGCGATCGACTCGGCCAGCGGTGCGGACATCGTGGTGCTCGATCTGGGCCTTCCGGACATGGACGGCCTCGACGTCGCACGCGAGATCCGTCACAAGGGCCTGACCACGCCCGTGCTCGTGCTCACCGCGCGCGCCGACGAGGTCGACCTCGTCGTGGGGCTCGACGCGGGCGCCGACGACTACGTCACCAAGCCGTTCCGCCTCGCGGAGCTCCTCGCCCGGGTCCGGGCGCTCCTGCGGCGCTCGCACGGCGAGCAGGTCGACGAGGAGGAGCTCGCGGCGCAGGACGTCCGCATCGACGTCTCCGCGCACCGGGCGTTCCAGGGCGAGCGCGAGCTCCACCTGACCACCAAGGAGTTCGAGCTGCTGCGCGTGCTCGTCGCGAGCGCGGGCTCGGTCGTCGTCCGCGACGCCCTGATGCGCGACGTGTGGGGCTCGGAGCCCGTCGGCTCGACGAAGACGCTCGACATGCACGTGTCGTGGCTGCGTCGCAAGCTCGGTGACGACGCCAACGCGCCGCGCTACATCTCGACCGTCCGGGGCCTCGGCTTCCGCTTCGAGACCGGCGAGAGCTGACCGTCCCCTGACGGGACGAGGGACACGGGGAGCGAGGAGCAGCGTGCGGCGTCGGATGCTGCAGGCGACGGTGGCGGCCGTGGCCGTCGCCGTGATCCTCCTCGGGTTCCCCCTCGCCTTCTACGGCGCCCGGTTCGTGCTCCAGGGCGAGGTCGACGACCTCTCCTCGCGCGTCGAGCGCCTCTCCCGGTCCATCGACGCGCGCCTCGCGACGGGTGACGAGATCCCGGACCACGTCATCGAGGACGCGGTCCAGCCCCGCGCGAGCGACCCCCCGGCGCACGTCTACGTCGCGCTGCCCGACGGCACGGTGCTCACGGCGGGCGACGAGGTCACGGGCCGCGAGATCGAGCAGCCCCTGCACTCCGACTCCGGCGCGCTCGTGACCCTCACCGTCTCCTACTGGGACGCCTACCTCCGGGCCGCGCAGGTCGTGCTGCTCGTCGTGGCCGCGGCGATCGTCGCGTTCGCCGCGGGCATCGGGATGGCCGTGTGGCAGGCGAACCGCATCGCCGCGCCGCTCGTGTACCTCGCGGCGTCGGCGGAGCAGCTCGGCTCGGGGCAGGTGCGCCCACGGCTCGAACCCTCGGGCGTCGAGGAGATCGACCTCGTCGCGGCCGAGCTCGCGCGCAGCTCCGACCGGCTCGCGGGCCGGCTCGCCGCGGAGCGTCAGTTCGCGGCCGACGCGTCGCACCAGCTCCGCACGCCCCTCACGGCCCTGAGCATGCGGCTCGAGGAGATCTCCCTCGCGTCCGACGACCCGGCCGTCCAGGAGGAGGCGCGGATCTCCCTCGAGCAGGTCGAGCGGCTGGTCGGGGTCGTCGACGACCTCCTCGCGTCGTCACGGCGCGCGCAGGGCGGGACGACGGAGGCGGTGAGCCTGCTCGACGTCGTGCACCAGCAGGAGGAGGAGTGGGTGCCGACGTTCGCCAAGGCGGGACGCCGGCTCGTCGTCGACGTGCCGCCCGAGTACCAGGTGCTCGCGACGCCCGGCGCGCTCGCGCAGGTCCTGGCCACGCTGATCGAGAACTCCCTCAAGCACGGCGGCGGCACGACGACGGTCCGCGCGCGCCCGTCCGGCACGAGCGGCGCCATCGTCACCGAGGTGTCCGACGAGGGCGCGGGCGTCCCCGACGACCTCGCGCCGCGCATCTTCGAGCGTGAGGTCACCTCGGGCGCGGGGACCGGTCTCGGCCTCGCGCTCGCCCGGGACCTCGCCGCGTCCGACGGCGGCCGCCTGGAGCTGGCGCAGCGTCGGCCCGCGGTCTTCGCGCTCTTCCTCGCGGGGGTGCCGCGGCGCCTCGACCCGCGCGTCGTGCTGCCGACGGGGACGGCCGTCGCGGCCGGTGGCCGGCGCCGGCGCCGACGCGGCTGACACCTCCGGGACGCGTGCGGCTCAGTCGGCCCGCACGTCCGCAGGAGGGCGAGGGGCGTCGTCCGCGGGTCCCGTGGGGGGCTCGACGTCGGGGCTGTCTCCCGTGAACACGAGGTGGCGGTACGCCACGTAGCGGAACGCCGTGCCCAGGGCGAGCCCCACGACGTTCGCCGAGACGTTCTTGGCGAGCGGCGACGTCAGCCCGAGCGCGTACGTCGAGATCGCGAGGCACCCCACGGCGATGAGCATGCCGCCCACGTTGACGACGACGAACGCCGCGAGCTCGCGCCCGCGCGACTGCGTGCGCCGGTCCGAGAACGTCCAGTACCGGTTGCCGACCCACGCCACGAGCGTCGCGACGGCGACGGAGACGATCTTCGCGGTGAGCGGCTTGTGGCCGAGCAGCTCGCCCGGGCCGAAGCTCAGCAGGTTGAACAGGCCCAGGTCGACGACGTACGCGAGCGCGCCGACCGACCCGAACTTCGCGAGCTCGCGGACCCGCGCCAGCACGCGCTCGCGGCGCGACCCGGACGTCGCGGACGTCTCCGCTCGCCGGTCCAGGTCGTTCACCACCCCTCGAGGCTACCGGCCGGTCCTGGGCCCCGCCCGGGTGCCGTCCGCCGTCCGTCCGACGGGCGGTCGAAGGAGGGCCGTCCCGCGGCCAGGCATTAGGGTGGGTGCACGTGGCAGCCCCAGTGATCGCCGTGGTCGGCGGAGGACAGCTCGCACGCATGATGGCCCCGGCGGCCGGAGAGCTCGGCGTGCACCTGCGCGTGCTCGTGGAGGCCGCGGACTCGTCCGCGGCCCAGGTCGTCGTGGACGCGCCCGTCGGCGTCGCGTCCGACGAGGCCGCGGTCCGCTCCCTCATCGCCCCCGCGGACGCCGCCCCGGCCGACGTCCTGACGTTCGAGCACGAGCACGTCCCGAACGCGCTGCTCACCGACCTCCTCGAGCACGGCACGCCCGTGCGCCCGGGCCCGGACGCGCTCGTCCACGCCCAGGACAAGATCGTCATGCGCCGCCGGCTCACCGAGCTCGGCGTGCCGTGCCCGCGCTGGGCCGCGCTGCCCACAGAGCCGGCCGCGGCCCGGGCCGCGCTCACCGACTTCCTCGCCGAGGTCGGGGGCGAGGCCGTGGTGAAGACGGCGCGCGGCGGGTACGACGGCAAGGGCGTCCGCGTGGTCTCGACCGCGGAGGGCGGCCCCGAGCAGGTGGCGGAGTGGATCGAGGCCGCTGCGACCGACGGCCCCGAGCTCCTCGTCGAGGAGAAGGTCCCGTTCACGCGCGAGCTCGCGGTGCTCGTCGCCCGGCGCCCGAGCGGCGGAGCGGACGGGCGGGGCGAGGTGCGCACCTGGCCCGTCGTCGAGTCGATCCAGCGCGACGGCGTGTGCGCCGAGGTGATCGCGCCCGCGCCCGGCCTCACCGACGCCGAGGCGGAGCGTGCGCGCGCCGCCGCCGTGCGGATCGCCGAGGGGCTCGGCGTCACGGGGGTGCTCGCGGTCGAGATGTTCGAGGTCGCGGGGGAGGAGGGCCCGCGCGTGCTGGTCAACGAGCTCGCGATGCGCCCCCACAACTCCGGCCACTGGACGATCGACGGCGCGGTGACGAGCCAGTTCGAGCAGCACCTGCGCGCCGTGCTGGACCTCCCGCTCGGCGACACCGCGGCGACCGCGCGCTGGACCGTGATGGCGAACGTCCTCGGCTCGACCCTCGACGAGCTCACCGACGCGCTGCCCGACGTCCTCGCCGCGTTCCCCGACGCCCGGGTGAACCTCTACGGCAAGGGCGTGCGCCCCGGGCGCAAGCTCGGCCACGTCAACGTGAGCGGCGACGACATGGACGAGGTCCGGCGTCGGGCCCTGGCCGCTGCCGCGACCCTGCGGGGCGAGCGCCCCGCGACCGACCCGAACGAGGAGCGCGCATGAGCCAGAACCCTGTCGTCGGCATCGTCATGGGGTCGGACTCCGACTGGCCCGTCATGGAGGCCGCCGCCGACGCGCTGGCCGAGTTCGACGTGCCCGTCGAGGTCGACGTCGTCTCCGCCCACCGGATGCCCGTCGAGATGATCGACTACGGCCGCACCGCCGCGGAGCGCGGCCTGCGCGTGATCGTCGCGGGCGCCGGGGGAGCGGCCCACCTGCCGGGCATGCTCGCCGCCGTCACGCCCCTGCCCGTCATCGGCGTCCCCGTGCCGCTGCGCCACCTCGACGGCATGGACTCGCTCCTGTCGATCGTGCAGATGCCCGCGGGCGTCCCCGTCGCGACGGTGTCCGTCGGCGGCGCGCGCAACGCGGGCCTGCTCGCCGCGCGCATCCTCGCCGCGGGCACCGACGACGACGCCGCGCGGCTGCGCGAGCGCATGGTCGCCTTCCAGGCGGACCTGGGAGACCAGGCGCGTGCCAAGGGTGCCCGGCTGCGCGCGTCGCGCGCCGGCGGGCAGCGCACCGGCTTCGGCGCCTGAGCCGAGGCGTCAGCCCGTCGGCTGCGGGAGGCCGCCCACCCGACCGGGTGCGAGGTTGCCGTCCCGGATGTCGACCCAGAACTGGCCGACCGTCTCGGGGTCGAGCTGCACGGTCGACCCGAGGTTGCCGCCGGGGCGGAAGTCGGGGTTCGAGATCGGCGGGGTGCCGGTGATGCCGTCGGGCCCGTTGGCCTTGCGGAAGGCGAGCGCGAGCTTGCCGAGGTCCACGATGCCGGTCTTCTCGTCCACGGTGAGGGCACCCAGCCCGGAGTCGAGCAACGAGACCTGGTCGCCCGGGCGGAAGAGGATGCTGGGGTTCGCCGCCTGCGAGCTGATCGCGCCGATGACCTGGCGCTGACGCTCGGCCCGTCCGATGTCGCCCTGCGGGTCGGAGTAGCGCATGCGCGAGAACGCGAGCGCGGTGTGCCCGTCGGCGACGTGGCAGCCCGCCGTCCAGACGAGCTCGCTCTTCGGGTCGTCCACGTCGTAGTCGAGGCACAGCTCGACGCCGCCGACGGCGTCCACGATCCCCTCGACACCGCCGAACCCGACCTCGACGTAGTGGTCGACCGTGAGGCCCGTGAGCTGCTCCACGGTCTGCACGAGCAGCGCCGGGCCGCCCCAGGAGTACGCCGAGTTGAGCTTGCTCGACCCGTTGCCCGGGATCTCCGCGTACGTGTCGCGCGGCAGGCTGATGAGCGCGACCGGGCCGCTCGGCGGCGCGTGGAGGACCATGATCGTGTCGGTGCGGGCGCCTTCGGTGCCGTCCTCGCTGATACCGTCCCCCCGCGCGTCCGACCCGGCGAGCAGGTAGGTGTTGCCCGCCGTGCCGGGAGCGCCGGAGAGCGCCTCCACGTGCTGGATCTTGCCGTTGGCCCAGAGGAGGAGGCCGACGGGCCAGGCGAGGAGCGCGACGATGACGACGCCGGCGACGAGCCCGACGATGCGGCCCTTGCGGACGCGGAAGCCGCCGCCCGGACGGGACGCCCCGGTGGCGGCGGGCGGGCGTCCGCCGCCCGGGCCGCCGGGGCCGGCCGGGCGCGGGCGAGGTGCCGCCGTGGGTCGACGTCCCGCGGTCGCGGTCGCGGCGCGCGCGCTCGCGTGCGGGGACGACGAGACGCGAGCGGGAGCCGAGCGCTCGGGCGACCGCGCCGGCGCGACGGACGGGGGCAGCGCCGAGGCCGCGGGCTCGCTCCGAGGTCGTGCGCGCCCCGCGGGCGGCGCCGGCGGCGGCGTGCCCTGGCGGGCCGGGGTCACGGGGATCTCGCGCGACGACTGGCGCCGGATGCGTGGCTCGGCCCGGACGGCGTCGTCGGGCACCGGCCGGGCCGGCGGTCGGGGGCGACCGCTGTTCCCGACGGCGATCGCGTCGTCGGCCGACGTAGGCCGGGGCGAGCGACCGCCCTGGGGCGTGAAGCTCGGGGGCAGCGACCGGGGATCGCGGGAGTCGGTCATGGGATCACCCGCACTGCGCGGTCTCGTCGGCGGCGGAGAACGCCTCCTTGCCGGCTTCCTTCGTCTGCACCGGCGCGGGCTCGTCCGAGGCGGTGTCCGGCACCGGGGCGTCGTCGCCCTCGCTCGCCGGTGGCGCGTCGGTCGCGGCGTCGTCCGCCGGCTGGTCGGCCGCGGGGGCGGGCGTCACGATCGGCTCGTCCGCGCGCACCTTCGCCCACAGCTCGTCGGCCTCCGAGGTCCAGACGACCTTCGCGTCGGGGTCCCGCGGGTCCGGCGCGTTGGGAACGGTCATGAAGGTGATGTTGCCACTCGTCGCGCCCCGGAGGCTGAAGGCGAGCCCGGCGAGGCTCGGGATCGACGAGAGGTTGTCGCTCGTCGTCAGCGACCTGGTGCCCGCGTCGACGAAGCCGTAGATCTGGCCGAGGTCCGAGAGCACGTTCTTCGACAGCACCTGGTTGACCGTCGCGGCGAGGAGCTGCTGCTGCCGGCCGATGCGGCTGAGGTCCGACCCGTCGCCCACCCCGTACCGGGCGCGCGCGAAGCCGAGCGCCTGGGCACCGTCGAGCGTCTGCCACCCCGCGGCGAGCTTCAGGTCCGCCTTGGGGGAGTCGATCGCCTCGGGGATGCACATGCGCACCCCGCCGATCGCGGACACCATGTTCTGGAAGCCCGCGAAGTCGACGACGACGAAACCGTCGACGTAGACGTCGGTGAGGCTCTCGACGGTCTGCATGGTGCACGCGGCGGCGGAGTCCACGTCGCCGCCGACGGTCGCCCCGTTGGCGAACGCCGCGTTGAAGCGGGTGTTGGCGGGGGCGGTCGTCTTCCCGCTCGTCGTGTTGCACGCCGGGACGTCGACGCGCGAGTCGCGCGGGATCGAGATCATCTCCACGCGCGAGCGGTCGGCGGACACGTGCACGAGGATCGTCGTGTCCGAGCGCATGCCCTCGACGCCCTCGACGTCGTGGCCGTTCTCCCCGCCGCGCGCGTCGGACCCCATCACGAGGATGTTGAGCGGCTTCCCGGCGTTCGGGTCGCTCGGGTCCGGGGTGGTCTGCGCGGGACGGTCGTCGAGCAGGTCGAGCGCGCTCGACGACGTGATGTTGCCCTGGATGTTCGACAGCGCCGAGGCGCCGCCGACCGCGCCGAACGCGAGGACGGCCGTGGCGACGAGGCCCACCGAGCGCGCGACCCGGTGGGTGCGCTGCCGCCTCGCGTGCGCAGGACCGCGCGACGGCCGGGAGGCCGCGGCGCTGCGGTTCTGGGCGCGGGAGCGTGGGGTCACGGGCATCGAGCATAGGCGGACGCCGCGACGCGCTGGCGCGTGCACGGGGCTCGCGGCGTGGAGGAGTTGTGGAACCTACGGTTCCGACCGGGGACGCGTGGGCACCACGCCGTCGTCGATCGTGGCGGTCCGCGCGGACTCGTCGTGCTCGAGCTGGCCGACCGAGTCGTCGACGCGCTCGAGCGTGGCCTCGGCCAGGCCGAGCTCGCGCGTGAGCACGGTGATCTTCCGCTCGAGCTGGTTCGTGCGCCGGTGGCTCGTCGCGATGAAGCCGACGAACGCGATCACCAGCGCGTAGAGCAGCAGGTCGGTGCCTCGCCCGACGTCGAGCAGGTTGGCGACGAAGGTGAGCCACTCCGGGAAGAGGATCGCGAGGACCGCGCCGATGACGAACGCGACGAGCAGCAGCCGACGGATCGCCTGGTGCCGGGCGTTCGCGGTCGACCGGGTGAGCAGCACGGTCACCACGACGACCGCGACGACGAGGATGATCTGGATGAGCATGGCCGATCCCTGCTACTTGAAGACGAGGTCGACGAGAATGTTGACGGAGTTCCAGAGCGACTGGCCCTTGCCCTTGGAGTAGTCCGTGTACAGCACGTGGACCGGGTGCTCTCGCCACGGCAGCCGCGTCCGGCCGAGCTGGAGGACGATCTCGCTCGCGTGCGCCATACGATCCTGGCGCAGGTCGACCTGCCGGGCCGCGTCCACGCGGATGACCCGGAGGCCGTTGTGCGCGTCGGTCAGGCGCAGCCCGGTGCTCCGGTTCGTGAACCACACGGCCGTCCGGAGGACGAGCCGCTTGAGGAGGCCTGGCCTCGTGCGGTCGTCGAGGAATCGCGAGCCGAACACGACCGCCACGTCCTCGGCGCGCGCCAGCTCCACCATCGCGAGCGCGTCGTCGACCTGGTGCTGCCCGTCCGCGTCGAACGTCACGAGGTAGCGGGCGCCCTCCTGGGCGCGTGCGTACTCGATGCCCGTCTGGAGCGCGGCGCCCTGGCCGAGATTCACCGCGTGGCGCACCACGACGGCACCTGCCTCGCGAGCGCGTGCCGCCGACTGGTCGGTGCTGCCGTCGTCCACGCAGACGACGTTCGGGAACGTCTTCCGCGCGTGGGCGACGACGTCGCCCACCACCGCGTCCTCGTTGTAGAGCGGGATCACGAGCCAGACGTCGTCGGTGACGGTGCGGGTGGGCGCGCGACCGTCCGTCGCCGCGTCCGAAAAGTCCATGCCCTCATTCTTGCAGCATCCGGAGCGAGGTCGGGACGAAGGTCAGTCGTCCCGTGCCGACCGCGTCGGTAGGCTGGCCGGTGCGGTGCCGCGGTTAGAGTGAGCCCGCCCACTGCTGTCGAGAGCGAGGAGCTCCTCCCATCATGAGTGTGCGCATCGCACCCAGCGCCGACGTCGCCGAGAGTGCCGCGATCGGCGACGGCAGCCAGATCTGGCACCTCGCCCAGGTGCGCGAGGGGGTGTCGATGGGGGAGTCGTGCGTCGTCGGACGAGGCGCCTACATCGGCACCGGCGTGCAGATGGGCCGGAACTGCAAGGTGCAGAACTACGCCCTCGTGTACGAGCCGGCGACGCTCGCGGACGGCGTCTTCATCGGGCCCGCCGTAGTGCTGACGAACGACACCTACCCGCGCGCCGTGAACCCCGACGGCACGCTGAAGAGCGCGGACGACTGGCACGCCGTCGGCGTGACGATCGGCGAGGGGGCAGCGATCGGTGCGCGCGCCGTGTGCGTCGCCCCCGTCACGATCGGCGCCTGGGCGACCGTGGCCGCCGGCGCCGTCGTCACCAAGGACGTCCCGGACCACGCCATCGTCGTCGGGGTTCCCGCGCGACGGGTCGGCTGGGTCGGACGAGCGGGCCGACCGTTGGAGCGCGACGGCGAGCACTGGGTGTGCCCCGTGACGGGGGCCCGCTACGAAGAGAACGACGACACCATCAGAGAGGTTGCGGCCGAATGAGCCAGACACTGATCCCCGCGGCGAAGCCGATCGTCGGGGACGACGAGCGAGCGGCCGTGGACCGCGTGCTGCGCAGCGGGATGATCGCCCAGGGCCCCGAGGTCGCCACCTTCGAGCAGGAGTTCGCCGACGTGCTCGTCGGCGGGCGCACGTGCGTCGCGGTCAACTCCGGGACCTCCGGCCTCCACCTGGGCCTCCTCGCCGCGGGCATCGGCCCTGGCGACGAGGTGATCGTCCCCTCGTTCACGTTCGCTGCGACCGCGAACTCGGTCGCGCTGACCGGCGCGACGCCGGTGTTCGCGGACATCGAGGCGGACCACTTCTGCCTGTCGCCCGACGCGGTGCGCGCCGCGATCACCGAGCGCACGAAGGCGATCATGCCGGTGCACCTCTACGGTCACCCGGCGGACATGACGGCGCTCGGAGCGATCGCCGAGGAGCACGGTCTGCTGCTCTTCGAGGACGCGGCCCAGGCGCACGGCGCGACGCTCGACGGCCGTCCGGTCGGCTCGTTCGGCACGTTCGCGATGTTCAGCCTCTACCCGACGAAGAACATGACGTCGGGCGAGGGCGGCATGGTGTCCTGCGCGACCGACGAGGTCGCCCGCAACGTCCGGCTGCTGCGCAACCAGGGCATGGAGCGCCAGTACGCGAACGAGGTCGTCGGCTTCAACGCCCGCATGACCGACGTCCACGCGGCGATCGGCCGGGTGCAGCTTACCAAGGTCCAGGGCTGGACCGCGGACCGTCAGCGCAACGCGGCGTTCCTCACCGAGAACCTCGAGGGCGTCGTCACGCCGCCCGTCGCCGACGGGGCGGTGCACGTCTACCACCAGTACACGATCCGGGTCGCCGACGACCGCGACGGCGTGGTGACCGCGCTGCGCGAGGAGCACGGCGTGGGCTCGGGCGTCTACTACCCGATCCCCAACCACCGTCTCGAGAGCCTGCGGCACTTCGCGCCGGGCCTCGACCTGCCCGAGACCGAGATCGCGGCGCAGCAGGTGATCTCCCTGCCGGTGCATCCGTCGCTCACCCAGGCCGACCTCGACCGCATCGTCACCGCGGTCAACACCGTCGTGAAGGCAGGTGCGTGATGGCCGACCTCCGCGCAGGCCTCATCGGCCTCGGTGCCATGGGTCGGCACCACGCCCGGGTGCTCCGCGAGATCGACGGCGTCGACCTCGTGGCCGTCGCCGACCCGGGCGGCGACCCCTACGGCGTGTCGGGTGACCTCGACGTCCTCCCCGACGTCGACGCCCTGATCGCCGCCGGGATCCAGATGGCCGTCGTCGCGGTGCCCACCGTCTTCCACGAGGACGTGGCGCTCGCCCTCGCCGCCGCCGGCGTCCACACGCTCGTCGAGAAGCCCATCGCCGCCACGAGCGAGGCCGGCCGGAAGGTCGCCCAGGCGTTCGCGGAGGCCGGCCTGGTGGGCGCCGTCGGGCACATCGAACGGTTCAACCCGGCGCTCCAGGAGCTGCGCCGCCGCATGGAGGCGGGCGAGCTGGGCGACGTCTACCAGATCGCGACCCGACGTCAGGGGCCGTTCCCGTCCCGTATCGCCGACGTGGGCGTGGTGAAGGACCTGGGCACGCACGACATCGACCTCACCGCGTGGGTCGCGCAGAGCCCCTACCGCTCGGTGGCGGCGCAGACTACGCACCGCAGCGGTCGTCCGCACGAGGACATGGTGACGGCGACCGGGCGTCTCGAGAACGGCGTCGTGACCAACCATGTCGTCAACTGGCTCTCGCCGATGAAGGAGCGCGTCACCATCGTCACCGGCGAGCGCGGCGCGTTCGTCGCCGACACGGGCACCGCCGACCTCACCTTCTACGCCAACGGGGTCATCCCGACGGAGTGGGAGGCCGTCTCGGCCTTCCGGGGCGTCTCCGAGGGGGACGTCACGCGGTACGCCTTCGCGAAGCGCGAGCCGCTCCGCGTCGAGCACGAGGCGTTCCGCGACGCGGTGCTGGGGCTGCGCCACGACGTCGTGACCATGGAGGAGGGGCTGCGCACCCTCGAGGTCGCGGAGGCGGTGCTCGATTCGTCCCGAACGGGCACGATGATCACCCTCTGAACCTGCTCGCCCGCACTGCGGACTTTCTCCCGGGAACGTACGGTGACGAGAGAGTGCCCAAGGCACACATCTCGACCACAGGGGAGGAACGATGCAGTCGCATCGGTTCGGTACGTCACTTCGATCCCTCGTGGCGGGCGCCGCGGTACTCGCGCTGCCGTTCACGGCAGCGACCGCCGCGCCCGCCACGGCGGCACCAGCCACCGCGGCACCCGTTCGCGCCTCGCTCGAGGCCACGGAGGGCGGTGAGGGGATCGAGTCCGACGTCGCGGAGCTCGCCGTGGACGAGAGCCCCCAGGCGCTGGACGCGCCCACTGACGCCGACGCCCCGTTCACGGAGGCAGGTGCTCCCGAGCAGGACGGCACGGTCGTCGCGACCTCCGGCGAGACGACGGGCCTCGCGGTGGTCGGCGTCACCTGGGAGCAGGGCACCGCACCCGACGGTGCGACCGTGGTGCTGCGGACGCGCACGGCCAAGACCTGGTCGGAGTGGGCGGTCCTCGACCAGGAGGAGGTCGTCTCCGACGACCCGACGGAGGACGAGGTCGGGTCCGACGCGACCGTGCTCCGCGACGGCACGGAGCCGGCCTTCGTCGGGGACGTCGACGAGGTCGAGGTCGCGGTGCGCGGCGCCGCCGACAGCCTGCCCCAGGACATCCGCCTCGTCGTGATCGAGCCGGGGGAGGCGGACGCGGAGCCGACCGTGGCGACGACGAGGCTCGTGGAGGAGCCGGACGTCGCGCCGCCCGCGATCGTCGACGAGTCCGCGTCCGGCGGCACCACCTTCGAACCTGACGGCTTCGCGGCGGCCGCCGTGTCCCGTCCGACGATCAACACGCGCGCGCAGTGGGGCGCCGACGAGTCGATCATGACCTGGACGCCGCAGGTCGGCCGCGTCAACGGCGCCGTGGTGCACCACACCGCCGGCTCCAACAACTACACCGCGGCGCAGGTGCCGTCGATCATCCGGGGCATCTACACCTACCACGCGCAGTCCCGCGGCTGGGGCGACATCGGCTACAACTTCCTCGTCGACAAGTTCGGCCGCATCTGGGAAGGGCGCGCAGGCGGGGTCGAGCGGGCCATCGTGGGCGCGCACGCGGCTGGGGTCAACTCGCACACGTTCGGCCTGTCGCTCATGGGCAACTACGACCAGGCCTCGGTCCCTGCGGCCGCCATGGACGCGATGTCGCGTCTCCTCGCGTGGAAGCTCTCGCTCCACGGCGTCCGGGCGAACGGGACGGCGAGCATCGACGGCCGGACGCTGCCCGCAGTCGTCGGGCACCGTGACGTCGGCCAGACCGCGTGTCCCGGGGCCAACCTGTACCCGCGGCTCGGTGAGCTGCGCTCGCGCGCCGCCAACCTCCAGCCGAGCCCGCTTCGCGGACCGCTTGTACGCGACCTCACGGGCGATGGCTTCCCTGAGCTCCTCGCTGAGAATGGAGGCGTCGTCTCGCTGGTCACAGCTGGCCGCACGTGGTCGGCGTCCACGAGGTACGGGCCTGGCTGGAATGACGGGAGGGTCTTCTCACCCGGCGATTTCGACGGCAACGGCCGTGGCGACCTCATGCTGATCGACCGCACGGGGCGACTGTACTTCTATGGGTCGAGTGGCTCCGGCTGGCAGCCCCGACGATTCATCGGATCCGGCTGGAGCGTGATGGACGCGGTCGTCGGGGGTCACGACTGGGACGGGGACGGCCGTCCCGACCTGCTGGCGCGCCGTAGCAGCGACGGGTCCCTATGGCTCTACTCCAACAGCGGCGCGGGTGGCTTCCGAGGTTCACGGCAGATCGGCTGGGCGTGGCAGCAGATGTCCGCGATCACCTTGATGGGCGACCTGCGTGATGGCCGACCGTCGCTCGTGGCCCAGGAACCTGACGGTCGGCTCGTGACGTACGTCGGTGACGGGCGGGGGAATTTCGCGGTGAGCCGGCCTCAAGGAACCGGGTGGAACACGATGACGTCGGTCCTGGGGCCCGGTGACGCGACCGGAGACGGCGCGTTCGACCTCGTCGCTCGCGACGGCGCCGGGCGGCTCCTGCTATACCCCGGCAACGGTGACGGGTCCTTCCGTAGCCCCGTCCAGATCGGCCAGGACTGGCAACAGTTTTCCACGGTTTCGGTAACGCGGAGCGGGGAGACCATCGAGTTCTACCCGGTGTCCGGGAGCGGGGTGCTTCACCGCTACCCATACGTCCGCAGCGGGCAGTTGACGAGCTCGTTCTCGACATCGGTGCGCGCGGCACGCGGTTCGGACGTCATTGTGCCGGGCGACTGGGACGGTGACGGTCGGCCGGACCTCGTCGTGCGCGACCGAGCGGGGAGCCTTTTTCTGCACCGGGGTACAGGAACGGGGACCTTCAGCAGCACCGGCAACCAGATCGGTCGCGGATGGGAGGGCATGCGTGACATCGTGGGTGCACCGGGCTTCGGTGCTGACGGTGAGCCCGGCATCCTCGCGCTCGAGGCCTCCACTGGCCGGATCTGGCTGTACCCCGGAACGGCGCACGGTGCCTTTAAGTCGCGAGTGCTTATCGGGAGCGGCGCCGCCCGTGCAGACATGATCGTGAGCGTCGGGACGTGGACCGGAGGGAGCCACGACCTCGTGACCCGGGAAGGTGGCGACCTGATCCTGCGCAAGGGGAACGGGGCTGGTCAGCTCGGGCCCGCCCAGCAGATCGGGTGGGGCTGGGGCGGTGCATCCGCAATTGTCGGAGTGGGCGACGCGACGTCCGACGGCGTGCCTGACCTCGTCTTCGTCGACGCCGGCGGATCGGTCCGTCTCTACCCGGGCAACGGCAAGGGTGGATTCCTTGCGGCCCGGCCGTTCGGCCAGGTGTCGTCGGGAGCAGTGGTGTTTTGAGTCGGGAGCCTGCTGTCCCAGGACCGCGGGACTCGGCTGCTTTCTTTCCCAGTAGTCAGACGAGGCGCTCCACCGAAGTCCAGCCCGGACCAATGGCAGTGCGGCGCGGGAAACTTGTCCCTGACCACGCGTAGAGGTAGAGCGTTCCACCGGGATCGGCTGCAACCAGATCCGGTCGTGCATCGCCGTCGAGGTCCTCCGTCGTGGAGACGAGGCGCATCGGCGACCACCCCTGGCCGATCGGCGTCGCCGCGAAGCCCCCTTTGCCGTTGCCCCGGTAGAGGAACAAGGTCCCCGCCGCGTCCGTCGCGAGGAAGTCGGAATGACCGTCGTCGTTCCAGTCGCCTCCGCCGACCACGTTCGTCATGGAGCCCCAACCTGGGCCGACACGGACCTTCGAGCCGAAGCCCCCGCGACCGTTGCCCGCGTAGAGCCACATCGTGCCCATGTTGTCGACGGCCAAGATGTCGGAGTCCCCGTCGCCGTCGACATCTCCGGGCGCGACGACGGTCGTCATCGAACCCCAGCCCGGGCCTACGGCCACACGCGGTCCGAACCGACCTGCGCCGTTGATCGGGTACCGCCACATCCGGCCTGCGGCGTCGACCGCGAGGACGTCGACGCGCCCATTCCCGGTAAGGTCGTTGGCACGTACGGCTATGCGCATCGCCTGCCAGCCCTCGCCAACCTGCGTGACCCTACCGAAGGTTCCGGCACCCGTACCCTCGTAGTGGTCGAGCGCGCCGTCGTCCTTCTGGACGAGAAGATCCGGTCGACCGTCCGTGCTGAAATCGGTGTCCAGGCGTGTCGAGCCCGTGATCTTCCACCAGTCGCTCCGAAGCCCCAGCGCGGACCGGATGCCGACACCCGTCGTGGTCTGCTGACCCTGCGTACCGGTCACCGTCACGCTCTCGACACGGCCGCCCCACTCCCCATTGGCGGTTCGGGTACGAACCTCGATGCTCCGAATCTGGCCGATCCCTGGGAACGCGGCGGCGAACTGGGAGACCGAAACGGAGACGCTCCACGAATGGACCGGATTGCCGACTGCGTCCCAGGGATCTGCCCTCGCCACCAGGTACGGTTGGCTCCCCGTCTTCGTCCAGCCGCCGTTGGACGAGTTGAACTGCGTGAACGCCGGTGCGCCCCCGTATGTCCGAATCTGCCCGGCCGTCTCGCGGATCGCCGTGTCGGTGCGCGCGGCCTCGTGGACTGTGACGACCGAGCCACTCCCGTTGAGGGTCCGGTAGCCGCGATAGACCTGGCACTGCGTCGTGTCGCACGTGTCCCACGCACGCGAACCTGCGGCCCGTCGGTCGAACGAGGCGTAGGTGCGTGCAGCGACAGCCTGTGCGCGCAGGGCGTCGTAGGGCCAGCTGGACGGTGACTCGGCGGGCACGACAGAACGGAGATAGCTCTCCATCGAGACCTGGTTCACCGAGCGCAAGCCCGGGGAGGAACCGTCGGCGACAGCCCGGATCAAGCCTCGGTACTCTCGCCGTGTCCCGTCAGGGACAACGAGCTGGACTGTATCTCCGGGGGTCGCGAAATCGAGGTGCGTGGTCCGCAGGGTGGACCAGCGAACCCAGCTGCCCGCGGAGAGGCCGTCGACATGGAGGTCGGCTCCCGAGCGGACGACGCGCCACTGCGTGACCGTACGTCCTGCGAACTGGGGGGTTCGCACCGTCCCGGCCGCGTCCCTCACGGTCATCCCCGGGACGGCGACGACTCGCACGTCGTTGTCCGTGTCAGCGGAGACGAGTGCCCGGATCGGGGAGTCGCGCTGGCCGGTGTGCGCGGTGCCCGGGTAGTAGAAGTCGAGGATCGCCCTATATCCCACACCCTGCGTCGCCGCCCCGCGCGCACCGTACTGCGAGAGCCCGATCCCGTGCCCGTAACCGTGGCCGGCGATCGTTACGGTCCCGGACGGCGGTAGGTTCACGCGCTCGGCCGTCACGATCGACGCCTGGGCCGGGGCGCCACCCAGCAGGGCGAGCACGAGCCCGAGCCCTGCGACCACCGCCGCCCCATGTCGCTGCTGCGACCCTCGCAGCCATGTCCACGTCATCGTGCCACCTCGTTCCTTGCGTACGATTCCCCTCCAGGCTAGAGCGTGTCTTCCGCTTTGCGAGACAGGTGTCCTCGGGAGCATGGGGTGCCCTGTGACGTTTCGGATCCAGCTCCTCGGAGAGCGGAACGTTTTGTGACGGTTCGGTACACCAAGCTCGCAGACGGGGGACTGGCGGTGATCCGCGCTCTGCGTGCCAGGTAGTGTTCTCTCGGTCGTGCGGAGCGTTCGCGTGTCTTGCGAGGCGTCCCGGCGTCCGCGGAGCGGACGCGAGGGTCGCACGGGACTCATGCGATAGGAAGGTGGATGACGCCGATGGGTCGAGTGACCTTGGCGACGAGGATCTACGCACCCGAACCGGCCGCCGCGGCATTCCGGCTTCGCGCGCTGGCGACAGCGCTGGTGAACGAGGGTCTGAGCGTCACGGTGCTTACGTCGCGCGCGCCCCTGCGCGGCGGTGAACGTGGAGAGCACTCTCCCGGCGTCGACGTCCGACGCTTTCCCGTCCTTCGCGACCGTACCGGGAGCATCCGAGGCTACGTGCCGTACCTCAGCTTCGACATGCCGCTGCTCTTCCGGATGCTAGTCGCTCCCCGCCCAGACGTTGTCGTGGTGGAGCCGCCCCCGACGACCGGCCTCGCCGTGCGCCTCGCCTGCGCGATCCGGCGCGTCCCGTACGTGTACTACGCGGCGGACATCTGGTCCGACGCGTCGGCCGCGCTCGCGCCCCGGTTCGTGGTTCGCGCACTCCGCGCGCTCGAGTCGTGGGTGATGCGGGGCGCGGCGTCCGTGATCGCCGTGACCGACGGGGTTGCGGAGCGCGCGAAAGAACTGGGAGCTCGTGGCGTCCGACTCGTCCGCAACGGGATCGACACGGCGGTATTCACGCCCGCCGGCTCCACGCACCCGAACGCTCCAGCGGCACCGTACGTCGTCTACGCCGGGACCATGTCGCAGTGGCAAGGGGCCGAGGTGTTCGTCAGAGCGATGGCGCTCGTGCGCGAGAAGGTGCCCGACGCGGTCCTGGTGTATCTCGGTCAGGGAGCATCCTGGCAGACGATCGAACGCGAGGCCCGGAAGCTCCCTGACGGTGGGCGATGCGTGCGCATGCTGCCTCCTGTTCCTCCGGCTGAGGCGTCCGCGTGGCTTCGTGGAGCCCGGGCCGCCCTGGTCAGCATGAGACCGGGCGCCGGATACGACATGGCGTTCCCCACGAAGATCCTCGCCGGCCTGGCGTCCGGCGCACCTGTGCTCTACGCCGGCTCGGGCGTCGCGCGAACTGTGGTGGCGCAGCAAGGGCTCGGCCGCACCGCCGACTGGGACGACGAGAGCGTCGCGGCCGAAATGGTCACGATGCTCGAGAAGGCTCTCGACGGGGAGGAGCGCCGCCAGCTCGCTCGATGGGTCGACGCCAACGCGTCGTGGACCGCGCGTGCGAGCGAGGCTGCGAAGATCATCCGTGGGGCATTGTCGGAAGGAGCCCGATGAAGATCATCGTCGACCGGATCCGAGCGCTCCTTCCCTATCTCCCCCCAGGGGCACGAGCGTTCTTGGTGTGGCATGCGATCGTGTCCAGCCTCCTGGCGCTCGTCGACGTCGTGGCGCTCGGCTTGCTCGCCGCGGTGGTGAGCGTCATGGCGACAGGAGGCGAAGGGCAGGTCCCGTTGATTGGGAGGGTCGATTCGTCGCAGTACCCTTGGATCATCGTCGTTCTCGTGGCGCTGATCTTGCTGAAGTCGGCTGCCAACATCGCGCTCCAGTGGTTCGCCACGCGCAGGTTCGCGCATTTCGAGCTCGAGATTGGGGACCAGCTCTTCGCGTCGTATATGCGGGCGCCTTGGCTCGACCGCCTCAAGCGGACGACGTCGGAACTCGTGCGGCTGTCGGACGTGGGTATCGCGAACACAATCGCCGGTTTTCTCCTCCCCGTGCTGATGCTGCCGTCGCTCGTTGTGACTTTCGTCGCGCTCGTTGCGGTCCTTCTGCTCGCCCAACCCGTTACCGCGCTCGTCACGCTGTGCTATCTCGGTGGGATCGGAGCAATTCTCTACTTTTGGGTGGCGCGCAAGTCCCTGCAGGCAGGGCGTGTCAACCGGGACTACTCGATGCGCGTTGCGGGCCTAATGACTGAAATGGTCGGGGCGCTGAAGGAGATCACCCTCCGCGACAAGTTCGGCGAGGTCGCCTCCGTCATCCGGGAGAACCGTCAGCGTTCGACTCATGCGCGCGCCAACATCTCGTTCCTGGGTGCCGTACCCAGATTCGTAATAGACTCAGCGCTCGTGGGCGGGTTCCTCCTGGTCGGCGCTGTGAGCTACCTCGTCTCAGGGGCAGAAGGCGCGATCAGCGCGGTCGCCCTGTTCGCAGTCGCGGGGTTCCGCATGGTGCCGTCGTTGACCGGCTTTCAGGGTGTCGTGACGACGGCCACGTCGAACGCCGCCCACGTCTCCGCGGTGCTGGCGGATATCGAGATGGCGAAGACTTACACAGCACGTGCCGAGGAACTCGGGAAACACACCCTTCCCGACGACGCGGAACGAATCGTCTTCCGAGGGGTGACCTTCAATTACCCTGATCGGTCGGAGGCCGCGGTGCGGGATGTGAACCTGAGCATCGAGCTCGGCTCATCCGTTGCGCTCGTCGGTGCCTCCGGGTCCGGCAAGAGCACCCTGGTCGATCTCATGCTGGGACTGATCGTGCCTCAGAGAGGATCTATCCGCGTCGGGGACGCGCTGCTCGGAGACGTGCTCGGTGCATGGCGCAGGCGTGTGGGCTACGTGCCTCAAGACGTCGCCATCTTCGACGGCACCGTGGCGCAGAACGTCGCGCTCACGTGGGACGAGGAGATCGACAAGGACAAGGTTCGGGAGGCCCTCAGGCGGGCGCAGCTGCTCGACGCGGTGCTGGCGCGGCCCGGCGGGCTAGAGTCACGGGTCGGGGAACGCGGGCTCGCCCTCTCAGGCGGTCAGAGGCAGCGCCTGGGGATCGCGCGCGCACTGTTTGCTGATCCGCTGGTGCTCGTCATGGACGAGGCCACGAGTGCGCTCGACACCAAGACGGAGTCCGACGTGACGGCAGCGCTGCGTGCGCTGCACGGCGAGGTGACGCTTGTCTCTGTGGCGCACCGTCTGGCGACGATCCGTCATGCGGATCAGGTTTGTTTCATGAGCGACGGAAGACTCGTCGCGACCGGCTCGTTCGACGAGCTCGTCCGGGACGTGCCGGAGTTTGCGGTGCAGGCAACTCTGGCGGGCCTGGCATGAGCGGGCCGACCGTAGACGTGGTCATCGCGGTGCACGACTCTGCGCGCCCCCTGCGCCGCGCGATCGACTCAGTTCTCGACGGAGCGCCGTCTGGTGTTCGGGTGATCGTCGTCCGCCACGGGCTGCCGGCGGAGTCGTTCGGTGACCTCCGCGACGCCTACGAGGCGTCACTCGTGACATGGATCGACTTTGCGGACGGAGTCCGCAGCGCGGCGGGGCCGTTCACGGCCGGTGTCCAGGCGGCGACCGCGGAGTACGTGGGTCTCCTCGGCTCGGACGATCGCTTCGAGGCTGGCGCGTTAGCTCGCATGGTGGGGCGGGTCGCGACGGACCGTCCTGACGTCCTGGTCTATCCGATGCGATACGACGACGGCCCCCCGTTGGCCAACCCGCTGAGCCGCTGGCGGCGCGAGCGCCGCCTGGACCCCGTGCGTGACCGCCTCGCCTATCGGACCGCCCCTCTGGCGCTGTTCAGGAGGACGCTCGTGGACGATCTCGGGCTGCGGTTCACGCCGGGCGTCGCCACGGGTGAAGATGCGGAATTTTCGGCGAGGTTGTGGTTCGCCGACGTCCGCATCGACTTTCACCCGCGCGACCCGGGCTACGTGATCATGGCCGACGCCGGTACCCGTGTCACGATGACGGCGCGACCTTTTCGCCAGGACCTCGAGGCGTACCGCGGTCTCTTCGACTCGGACTGGATCCGTGGACTGGGGCCGCGAGAGCGCCACGCGTTCGTCGTCAAGACGGTCAGGGTCCACGTCTTGGGTGCCTTGCTTGCTCGAGCGTCCGGCGAGGCGTTCTCGGCGGACGACGTCGCAGCTGCTCGGGAGCTCGCGCAGATGGGCGTCCAGCTCGCTCCGCGGATGCTCGACCCGTTCTCTCGTGCGGATCGCGCGGTGCTGGACGTTCTGCTGGACGAGTCGACCGGACCTGACCGCATCCGGGCGGTCGGCGCCGAGCGCGGACGCGCGTCCCGTGTCGCCCGGTGGACGCCTCGGGCACCGTGGCGGATCTTCGATCGCGAAGGGACCCTGCGCCGTCTCGTACGCTACGTGACCTGGCCGGGGCGGAGGCAGGGGACCACGACGTGACGCGCTCCCGCCTCGTCCTCCTCACGAACGAGTACCCCTTCGCTCGTGGCGACGCAGCCTTCCTTGAGACGGAGGTGCCGCACCTCGCCTCCGCTTTCGACGACGTCGTGGTCTTCAACTACCCGCAACCCGGTGACGAGGAACTTGTCGCGATGCCGCCCGGCGTCAGGTACGGCGGCTCGGTCAAAGGCGGCAGTCGCCGACGTGCCCTGGGGCACCTGGCCGTGCCCTCGGTGGCGTCCCGCCTGCTCGGTATGCTCGTCCGCGAGTGGCGTGCCGGGCGCCTTCGGGGAAGGTGGCGGACCGAGACGATGGCGGCGCTGGCCAGCATCAAGCGCGGTCGAGACGCACGACTCCGGGCCGCGCTCCGCGAGCCGGGTTGGCGTACGACGGTCTACGCATACTGGGCTGCTGGGGCGGGGCTGGCGGTCGCGGGGCTGCCGAGATCGTCCGGACCGGTCGCGCTCCGGCTCCACCGGTACGACCTCTACGAAGAGGAGCAGAGGTCCGGTCAGCCTCTGCGGGCGAGCCTGATGAACCGGGCGGACGTCGTCCTAGCCATCTCCGAACATGGGCGCGACTACTTGCTGGAGCACTACCCTGAGCACGTTGACAGCTCGTGGATCGAGCTTTCTCGTTTGGGGACAGCGGACCACGGCGTGCAGCCGCAGCGGGTGGCCGGTGGGCCGCTCGTCGTCGTCTCGTGTTCGTCCCTCACGCCGGTGAAGCGCACGACGTTGATCCTGGACGCTGTCCATGCGCTGAGCCGGTCGCGCCCGGTTCGGTGGGTGCATCTCGGTGGCGGACCGCTCGAGCACGATCTCCGTGAGCGTGCGAGTGCGGTCGCCGATGCCGGGCTCGAGGTCGAATTGCGGGGCCAGATGAGCCACGACGAGGTGATCGACTTCTTCCGCAGCACCTCTGTCGACGTGTTCGTGAACGCGAGCGCGAGCGAAGGCGTCCCGGTGAGCATCATGGAGGCGCTCTCGTTCGACGTCCCCGTCGTCGCCACCGACGTCGGCGGTACTGGTGAGATCGTTGGCGAGGCGCACGCTTCTGGCATCCTGGTCGCCGCAGACGTCGAACCCAGCGAACTCGCGGCGTCGATCGAGCGGGCGTTCCTTGAACGTGAGCGGTTCGCGCCGCGCGAGACGTGGAGGCGTCTGAGCGACGCCGACGAGAACGGTCGGCGCACGGCGCAAGTCGTCGCGCACCTCACACCTCGACGGAAAGGTCAAGCCACGTGAGCGGATCGCCGCGTCCCTCTCTGCTCATCATCTCGTTTTCCCGCCTCGCGTCAGACGCACGCGTCCTGAAGCAGATCAAGCGGTTCGCGGGGATCTATGACGTGACGACGTGCGGCTACGGTCCACGGCCTGACCCGCGGGTAGAGCACGTCCGGATCGAGGACGAGCACTGGCGCACCCACCACGGTCGCTACATCACCCTGCGTACATATCCCCTCGCCCACCGGCTCACGCCCAAGGCGGTCGAGGCGCGGGCGAAGCTGCGCGGTCGCCGGTTCGACCTCGCGATCGCAAACGACCCCGACACCATTCCGCTTGCGTTCTCCTTCGTCCCGCAGCGGCGTGTGCTCGCAGACCTCCACGAGTACTCGCCCCGGCTCCACGAAGACGACGATGTGTGGCGTAGCCGGATCGGGCCCTACTACGCGTGGCTGTGCCGGCGGTACGGCACTCGTGCCGGCGCGGCCACCACGGTATCTCAGGGGCTCGCGGACGAGTACCAGCGCGAGATCGGGCTCCGTTGCGAAGTCGTGACGAACGCGGCTCCGTTCGCTGATCTCCGGCCGGGACCGGTCGGAGATCGGATCAGACTCGTACACAGCGGAGCGTGCCTGCGCAACCGGCAGCTCATGCTCCTGCTGGACGCTGTCGAACTAAGCTCCGCCCCGGTGTCCTTGGACCTGTACCTCGCGCCCAACGATCCGGGTTACCTCGACGAGCTCCGCAGCCGCGCGGGGGCCCTTCCGCACGTTCGCGTGAACGATGCCGTCCCGTACGCGGAACTCGTGCCGCTGCTCAACGGTTTCGACGTGGGAGTCCACCTCCTGCCACCAGTGAACTTCAACAACGCGTGGGCATTGCCCAACAAGTTCTTCGATTATGTCCAGGCCCGGCTGGGGTTGCTCGTCGGACCATCGCCAGAGATGGCTTCGGTGACCACGCAGAGAGGGCTGGGACTCGTCGCGCAGGGCTTCACGGCCGAGGATCTCGCAGCACAGATTGATCGGCTGACGCCGGAGACGGTCGCGTCGTTCAAGGCTGCCAGCGACCGAGCGGCGCGACCCCTCGCGGCGGACGCTCAGGTCGACGTGTGGGAGCGTACACTTGCCAGCTTGCTGGAGTCGGGCGCATGAGCCGTCCATCCGTGCTGATCATCTCGTTCTCGCGCATCGCGAGCGACGCGAGGGTGCTCAAGCAGGTCCGTCTCCTGAGTGAGAAGTTCGACGTGAGAACCTGCGGTCACGGCCCGCGGCCCGAGGGTGTGTCGGAGCACGTCGAGATTCCGGAGGAGTGCCAAGCCTGGGTGAAGGACGCGCGGTGGCTGCTCCTCCGGCAGTACAAGCGGGTCTACTGGACGAACGCGGCTGTCCGTGAGGCGCGAGCAAGGCTGACGGGACGCTGCTTCGACGTCGTGCTGGCAAACGATGTCGAGGCGGTCCCGCTCGCCCTCGCGCTCCGCCCACGCGGTGGGGTGCATGCCGACCTCCACGAGTACGCGCCAGGGATGCACTCCGAACTGCCTCGTTGGAGATGGTTCGTGGCCCCGTACTACCGTTGGTTGTGCCGGACGTACGTGACCCGGGCCAGCTCGACGACCACCGTGGGGCCCATGATCGCTGCAAGGTACGCGCAGGAGTTCGAGATCGATGCCGGGGTAGTTCTCAATGCGACCCCCTTCGTCGACCTCGCGGTGGGGGAAGTCGGTCGTCCGATCCGACTGGTCCACAGCGGGAACGCGATGGTCTCGCGCGGCCTGATGTCGGTCGTCCAGGCGGTCGAGGCATCGACGGCCGACGTGACGTTGGACCTTTACCTGATGCCCAACGAGCCGGAGCACCTCGCCGAACTAAAGAGGCGGGTAGCCGGCTCGGAGCGGGTGCGCGTGCTCGATCCCGTCCCTTACGCGCAACTTGTTGAGAGGCTCAACGAGTACGATGTGGGAATCCACGTCCTGCCGCCGATCAACGAGAACAACCGGTGGGCCCTGCCGAACAAGTTGTTTGACTACGTCCAGGCGCGACTCGCCGTGCTCGTGGGACCTTCACCTGAGATGGCCGCGATCGTCCGGGAGCGCGGCCTGGGCGCGGTCACCGAGGGTTTCACAGCGCAGGACCTGACGACGGTCCTCGACGGGCTGGCATCGGACGAGGTCATGGAGTGGAAGCGGTCGTCCGCCTCTGCCGCGCGCGACCTCTCGGCAGAGGCAGCGACGGCCCCGTGGCTCACTGCAATCCAACGCATCGCGGCCTCAGCCGAGACGGCTGACGACGTGCGGTAAAGGACCGCCGTTGGCCCGCTGTCCGCGGGGCGTAAGCCTGCCGCGTGGGGCCTCCGCAGTTGCACCTCAAGCGCTGGGATCGCGGGCCGGCCGCCGATCGCTTTACGCGCGCGCCTCGAGCGTCTTGATTACGCGGTGCGCGGCGTTGCCGTCGCCGTAGGGAGCGGTGTCGGTAGGTCGGGGAGCGGGCCGGCGGACGGCCGCGGAGATCTCGTCCGCGGTGTCGGCAAGGACGTTCCAGCCCAGGTCCACCGTCTCGACCCACTCGGTCTCGGTGCGGACGGTCGTGCACGGGACCCGCAGGAGGAACGCCTCCTTCTGGAGACCGCCCGAGTCCGTCACCACCCCGGCGCTCGCGAGCACGGCGGCGACGAGGTCGGGATAGGCGAGCGGAGCGTGCACCCGCAGCGAACCCTGTTCGAGGGCGACGCCGTGGACAGCGGCCTTGGCGACCACGCGAGGGTGCGCCAGGAGGACCACAGGGCGGTCCAGCGTCGAGAGGGCTGCGGCGATCGCGCCGAGCCGCTGCGGGTCGTCGGTGTTCTCGGCGCGGTGGAGCGTCGCCACGTAGTACCCGCCGCGCTCGAGGGAGAGCTCCGTCCGGAGGCCGACAGGTTGCTCTGCGACCGTGTCGCGCACCTGGAACAGGACGTCCGTCATCACGTCGCCCACGAGGACCGACCGCTCGGCGAGACCCTCGGCCGCGAGGTGGCCCATGGCGACGTCGGTGGGCGCGAGGCACAGGTCCGCGGCGTGGTCGGTGAGGACCCGATTGTGCTCCTCGGGCATGCGCCGGTTGAACGACCTCAGGCCCGCCTCGAGGTGGGCGAGGCGGAAGTGCAGCTTCACCGCGGCGACGGCGGCCGCGAGGGTCGAGTTGGTGTCGCCGTAGGCGAGCACCCAGTCCGGACGGTGCTCCTCGAGCACCCCGTCGAGCGCGCCCAGGATGGCGCCCGTCTGGACGCCGTGGCTTCCGGACCCCACTCCGAGGTGGACGTCCGGGTCAGGGATCTCGAGATCCTGGAAGAACACGTCGGACAGCATCGGGTCATAGTGCTGGCCGGTGTGCACGATGACGTGCTCGACGCCTGCCGCGGACGCGGCGCGGGCGATCGGGGCGAGCTTGACGAACTGGGGACGGGCGCCGACGACACTGAGGAGCTTCACGGGCGACGATGCTATCCGGTCGCCCTGGTACCGTCCTCCGTGATGAAGATCGTCGCCGTGACCACGTGGTACCCGACCGGGTTGAGCCCGTCGCTCGGTGCGTTCGTCGAGAAGGACGTCGAGGTGCTCGCGCGGGACCACGAGGTCGAGGTCGTCCACCTCGTGCCGCCGTCCCTCCACGACGGGGAGTCCGTGGTCGAGCGGGGCGATGTTCGCGTTCACCGGGTGGTCATGTCGACCCAGAGGCCCGACCACGTAGCGCGCGCGGCGCGTGAGCTGCGTCCCCTCCTTCGTGATGCGGACCTCGTCCACACGATGGCCTTCTCCGCGCTCCTTCCCTTCGCGCTCGGTCGCCCCGATGCGCCCTGGGTCCACACCGAGCACTGGTCGGGCCTGACGAACCCGGGCACGTTGCCGGCGGTCTGGCAGGTCGCCCTGCCGGTGCTGCGACCTCTGCTCGCGCGACCCGACGTCGTCACCGCGGTGTGCGAGTACCTGGCGCGCCCGATCCGCGACGTCCGGTCGGGCAGGACCGCCATCGTCCCGTGCATCGTGCCGAGCCCGACGCCCCTCGCGCCACGTCCCGAACGGGGCGAGGTGCTGCGCCTGGCTGCCGTCGGCGGTCTCATCGACAGGAAGGACCCGGTCCTGGCGGTCGAGACGGTGGCGGCGCTCCGGGAGCGGGACGTCGTGGCGGAGCTCACGTGGGTCGGTTCCGGACCGTTGAGGGACCGTGTCCTCGGGCGGGCGGACGAGCTGGGGGTCGCCGACCGGGTCCACCTGCCGGGCGTGCAGGACGCGACGGGCGTCTCTGACGTCCTCGCGGGTGCCGACATGTTCTTCCTGCCCACGCGTGCCGACAACTTCTGCGTCTCCGCCGCGGAGGCTCTGGTGCACGGACGTCCCGTCGTCGTCGGGGCGACCGGCGGCCAGGGCGAGTACATCCGTTCCGAGGTGGGCAGCCTGGTGGACGTCCAGGACGCCGGAGCGTACGCGGACGCCATCGTCGCGACGGATGCTCGGACCCGGTCGCTCGACGCCGCGGAGATCGCTGCCACGATCGGGGACCGGTTCAGCCCCGAGTCGGTGCAGCAGGGTTACGCCGACGCCTACCGGGACGCTGCGGGCGCCCGGCGAGAGGCGGGCAGGTGACACCTCGGGAGGTCGACGTCGTGGTGGCCGTCCACGACCCTCGTCGTCCGGTGGCCCGCGCGGTCGCCTCGGTGCTCGCCCAGGACGACGTCCACGCACGGGTCACGGTCGTGTGCCACAACACCGATCCTGCCGTGATCGTCGAGGCGCTCGGTGCAGTGCACGCGGCGGGCGGCGACGACCGGGTGCGGACGCTCGAGCTGTACGACGGCGTGCCGAGTCCTGCCGGGCCGTTCAACCTCGGGCTCGACCGCGCCGAGGCGCCTTACGTGAGCATCATGGGGTCCGACGACTGGCTCGAGCGCGGCGCGCTCGCGTCCTGGCTGGAGCTCGCGCGGCGTACGAGCGCGGAGGTGGTGATCCCGCGCCTCGCGCACGCGAACGGTGCGCGGGTCCCGACGCCGGCGGCGCGACCTGGTCGTGTCCGGGACCTCGGCCTCGTCGAGGACCGTCTCTCCTACCGGAGCGCTCCGCTCGGGCTCGTGCGTCGTGAGACGGTCGACAGGCTCGGGCTCCGCATGCGCGAAGGTCTGCGCGTGGGCGAGGACGTCGCCTTCGCGACCGCGCTGTGGGCCGGCGCGAAGGTCGCGTTCGACCGGCGGGGCCCGGCCTACGTCATCGGTGACGACGCGGTCGAGCGTGTGACCTACACCCCCCGCCCGATCGCCGACGAGCTGGCCTTCGTCCTCGACCTCGTCGCCCTGCCGTGGTTCACCGCGCTTCCACCGGCCGCCCGTCGGGCGATCGCCGTCAAGGTCGTGCGCATCCACGTCTTCGGAGCGGTTTTCCATCGGCAGGAACGCGAGCTGTGGACGAGCGAGGAACGTCGTGACCTGAGCGCGGTCGTCCACGCGCTCGACGCCGCCGCGCCGCACTACGACCGGGTTCTCTCGCTCGCCGACCGAAAGCTCCTCGACCTCGCGCGCTCGCGCACCGGGACGGCCGATGCGCTGATCGCGGCGTCGGTCAGGAGGCGGCACCACGGACGCCCGGCGACCGTCCTCACGCGCGACCTGTCGCGTCTCCTCGCGCGCGAGGCCCCAGCGCGCTTCATGGCTGCGTCGTTTCTGACGACGCGTTGAGCACGCCTATTGTTCTCTCGGACCACCATCCTGCCGACGCACCTCTGAGGACCACCATGCGCATCGCCGTCATCGCCCTGGGCAAGATCGGGCTTCCCCTTGCTGTCCAGTTCGCCGACCAAGGGCACGACGTCGTGGGCGTCGACGTCAACCCTGCCGTCGTCGACAAGGTCAACGCCGGGGTGGAGCCGTTCCCCGGCGAGGCCCACCTCCAGGAGAAGCTCACGGAGCTCGTCCCCGCGGGCCGGCTGCGCGCGACGACCGACTACGGGGACGCGGTGCCGGGTGCGGACGCCGTCGTGCTGGTGGTGCCGCTCTTCGTCGACGAGGAGACGGCGCAGCCCGACTTCGGCTGGATGGACGCCGCGACGCGGTCGCTGGCGGAGCACCTGACCCCCGGGACCCTCGTGTCGTACGAGACGACGCTGCCCGTCGGCACCACGCGCAACCGCTGGAAGCCGCTCCTGGAGGAGGTCTCCGGCCTGCGCGAGGGCGAGGACTTCCACCTCGTCTTCTCGCCGGAGCGCGTGCTGACGGGACGGGTGTTCGCGGACCTGCGTCGCTACCCGAAGCTCGTCGGAGGGCTCTCGGAGGCCGGCGCGCAGCGGGCCCGGGAGTTCTACGAGGCGGTCCTCACGTTCGACGAGCGCGACGACCTCGCCCGTCCGAACGGGGTGTGGGACCTGGGGTCCGCCGAGGCGGCGGAGCTCGCCAAGCTCGCCGAGACGACCTACCGGGACGTCAACATCGGCCTCGCGAACCAGTTCGCCCTGTTCGCCGACGAGCACGCCATCGACGTGTACTCCGTGATCGAGGCGTGCAACTCCCAGCCGTACAGCCACATCCACCGCCCGGGCATCGCGGTCGGGGGTCACTGCATCCCGGTGTACCCCCGCCTCTACCTGTCGGTCGACCCGAAGGCGTCGATCGTCCGCGAGGCCCGCGCCGTGAACGCCGCGATGCCGGACCGCGTGGTCGAGCGCGCCGCCGAGGTGCTGGGCGACCTCTCGGGGCTGCGCGCCGTGGTGCTCGGGGCCGCGTACCGCGGCGGGGTGAAGGAGACGGCGTTCTCCGGCGTGTTCGCCACCGTCCGGGCGCTCGAGGAGCGAGGCGCGACCGTCGTCGTCCACGACCCGCTCTACTCCGACGACGAGCTGCGGTCGCTGGGCCTCGAGCCGTACGCGTACGGCGACGCCGCCGACCTCGCCGTCGTGCAGACCGACCACGCGGAGTACGCGGAGCTGGGTCCGGACCGCCTGCCGGGGGTCCGCCTCGTCGTGGACGGGCGTCGGGTCACCGACGCCGCGCGCTGGTCCGGCACGCCGCGCATCGTGCTCGGGGGCGGGACGGCGTGACCACCTCGGGCGGCGCGCCGGCGCGGGTCGTCGCGGTCGTCGTCGCGTACGCGCGCCGGGACCTGCTCGTGGAGGCGCTCGACGCGCTCGCCGTCCAGACGCGGCCGGTGGACGCGGTGCTCGTCGTGGACAACGCGTCGCCGGACGACTCGGCGGTCGTCGCCGCGACCCACCGCGTGGCGCCGACCGTGCTGGAGCTGGCACGCAACACCGGCGGTGCCGGGGGCTTCGCCGTCGGCCTCGCGCACGCGGTCGAGGAGATGGCCGCCGACCTGGTCTGGCTCATGGACGACGACACGATCCCGACGCCGGGGGCGCTGCAGGAGCTCCTGGCCGCGCGCGACGGCTACGGGGGGCCCGTCGCGCTCCTGGGGAGCCGCGTGGTGTGGACCGACGGCCGCGACCACCCGATGAACACGCCGCGGCGGCGGCCGGGCGCGGCGGGCGCCGAGGTGCGGTCCGCGGCCTCGGTCGCGGCGGTGCCGGTACGGTCCTCCTCGTTCGTCTCGATGCTCGTCGACGCGCGCGCGGTCCGGCACCACGGGCTGCCCGTGGCGGACTACTTCATCTGGAACGACGACTTCGAGTACTCCGCCCGCCTGCTGCGCTCGGGGACCGGCCTGCACGTGCCGCGGAGCGTCGTCGAGCACCGGACGAAGACCTTCGGGGCGACGGACGCCGACCCCGGTCCTCGGTTCTACTACGAGGTGCGCAACAAGATCTGGATGCTCACCCGCTCGTCGTCGCTCTCGCCGTCGGAGCGGGTGCTGTACGCCGGGGCCAGCGCACGACGGTGGCTGCGCACCGCCGCGCGCTCGCAGGACCGGCGCACGCTCCTGGCGGCCGGGGTGAAAGGGCTGCGGGACGGGGTGTTCCGCCGCCCGCGGCCCAACAGCCGGGTCCTCGCCGGGCTCGGTCCGGTCAGCGCCTCGGTCGAGCGGCTCGAACGGTCCACGGCGTGACGACGACGCCGTTCTCCGTCCTGCTCCCGTACTACCGCAGCGACGACCCCGAGCACCTGCGGAGGTCGTTCCTCTCGGTGACGGCCGACCAGACGCTCCCGCCGGACGAGGTGGTGCTGGTGCAGGACGGGCCGACGGGCCCGGAGCTCGACGAGGCCGTCCTCGCGCTCGTCGCCGCCTCCGCCGTCCCGGTCGACCACGTCCGGCTCGACGCGAACGTCGGCCTCGCCCGCGCCCTGGAGGCCGGCCTCGTGCGCTGTCGTCACGAGGTCGTCGCCCGGCAGGACGCCGACGACGTCTCGCGCCCGGAGCGCTTCGCCGCCCAGCTGCCGCTCCTCGAGCGCGGGTTCGACCTCGTGGGCAGCGCCATCGAGGAGCTCGACGACAGCCGGCCCGGCGACGGGCTCGTCCGCGTGCCTCCCACGACGCAGGCGGAGATCGTGCGACGGGCCCGGTTCGCGTCCCCGTTCAACCACCCGACCGTGGTGTTCCGTCGCAGCGCGGTCCGTGAGGCCGGTGGCTACGAGCACCTCGACCTCCTCGAGGACTACTGGCTCTTCGCCCGCATGATCGCGCGCGGTGCCCGGGTGGCGAACGTCCCCGACCCCCTCGTGCTGTACCGCGTCGACGCCGGGGCCTACCGACGGCGCGGCGGACGCCGGCTCCTGCGGTCCGAGATCGAGCTGCAGCGGCGCATGCGGGCGATCGGGTTCACGACGCTCGCGCAGTTCGTGCGCAACGTTCTCGTCCGGGGCGGATATCGTGTCCTGGGCGAACCGGTCCGGCGTGCCCTGTATCGGGCATGGGTCGCGGTGGCGGTCCGACGGGAGCCGCTGATGCCCGCCCGGCACGCGAACCGCCGGGCGAGGTCCCGTCGTGAGTGAAGAATCGAGGGCTCGGTGAGCTGGTGGTCCGTCCTGGACGAGCTCGGGTGGGCGCTGCTGTTCCTGTTCGGGCCGGGCCTCGCCGTCGGCGCGGCGCTCGGCCTGCGGCGCGTCTGGTTGCTCGCTGTCGCCCCTGCGGCGAGCGTCGCAGTGCTCGGCGCCGGCGCGGTGCTCCTCGATCTCGTCGGGATGCCGTGGGGCCGGCTCGGTGCGCTCGTGGTCACGGTGGTCGCGGTGGTGTGCGTGCTGGGTCTGCGACGCCTGCTCGGCAGCCGCTGGCCGACCGACGCCGCCTCCCCGCCCTCCACGCTGTGGACCCTCGTGGGTCTCGTCGTGTCGGCTCCCCTCGCGGCGCTCCCGATCAAGCGCGGCATGATCGACCCCGGGATGCCCGCCCAGACGTGGGACACGCCCTTCCACGTGAACGCGGTGCGATGGATCCTGGAGACGGGTGACGGGTCGACGCTCCACCTCGGCGCGGTGTCGAGCAACCCGCAGGTCGAGCGCTTCTACCCGGCCGGGTGGCACGACCTCGTCGCGCTCGTCGTCGGCGACTCGATCCCCGCCGCGGTGAACGTCACGGCCATCGTGGTGGCCGCGGTCGTCTGGCCGCTGGGGCTGGCCTGCCTGGTCGGCGCCGTCGTGCCGATGAGCCGCCTCGCGCCTGTCGTGGCGATGTGCCTGGGCGGTGCGTTCATCGCGTTCCCCGCTCGTATCCAGTCGGTCGGGACGCTCTGGCCCAACGCGCTCGCCTTCGCGCTCGTGCCGGTCGCGCTCGCCCTGACCGTTCGGCTGACGGGGATGCGACGTGCCGCGCTGCCGGGGGCCGACCCCGGCAGCAGACCCGCGGTGCTGACGGGGCTCGTGGCCGTGCTCGGCGGGGTCACGGTCTGCCACCCCAACGGGCTGCTCGCCTACGTGGTGCTCAGCGCCCCGCTGTGGGCGGCGGCGTGGTGGCGTGCCGCACGCGGCTACCGCGAGGCTTCCCGGGCGGTGCGGTCGGTCGTGGTCGGGATCCCTGTCGCGGTCGTCGTGCTGGCCGTCGTCCTCCTGTTCTCCCCTCTGGTCCGCTCGGTGTCGTCGTACCGGCGTGAGCATCTCGAAGGGCGCCTCGACGCCGTCCTCAGCGTCGTCACCGACTCCCAGCAGGGCGCCATGCTCTACGGGAACACGGACCGCGCCTGGTGGCTGCTCGGCCTCGTGGTCCTGGGGATCCTCACGACGTTCCTGCTGCGCCGGGGGCGGTGGCTCACGGTCAGCCTGCTGATCGTGCTGGGCATGTACACGCTCACCGTCGCGCCGCTGCCCGCGCTCCAGTGGGTCGTCGGCCCGTGGTACTCGGACCCCTTGCGCATCGGGGCGCTCTGCGTGGTGGTGATGGCACCGTTGACCGCGCTCGGTCTGGTGGGTGCGGGCGAGGCGGTCCGCCGCGCCCTGGACGGCCGCGGTGCCGGTCGGGCCGCGGTCGCGGCCGAGGTGGTCACCGCCGTCGCCCTCGTCGCGGTGGTCGTCGGCAGCGGGTGGCTGCGTGCGGACGGACGGCAGTGGATGTACGACCTCTACTACGCCGACCCCGAGGGCCGCTGGGGCATGGTCACGCAGGACGAGCTCGACATGATCGACCGCCTCGAGGACGAGCTGCCGGACGACGCGGTCGTGCTGGGGTCCCCCTTCACCGGCGCGCCGTTCGTCTACGGGCTCACCGGTCACGACGTCGTGTTCCCGCACATCAGCGGGAGCTGGGGGCCGGACGAGTTGCTCCTCGCGACGGAGCTCGACTCGCGGAGCGACGTCGACGACGTCTGCGCAGCGCTGGAGCGGACCGGGGTGACGCACCTCTACACGGACTCCCGGCCCTACTGGCCGGAGAACGAGAACCAGGTCCGCTACGAGGCTCTTCTCGACGACCCCGAGGACCTGCCGCTCGGTCTCGAGCTCGTCGACGAGGGCGGGTCGGCGCGGGTGTACGCGATCACGTCCTGCGGGTAGTCCTCGCGCGTGAACGTTCCGTGTTGACCGTTCCCCGCGACCCGCTGCGGGCATTCCCGGCCGTGCCGGTCACGTAGGCTGTCCCGGCCAGCGTGCTACCTAAGGAGATTGAGTGGACGCCGACCTTGTCGTTGTCGGTTCGGGTTTCTTCGGCCTGACCGTCGCGGAGCGGATCGCCGCAGAGTTCGACCGGAAGGTCCTCGTGATCGACCGCCGGTCCCACATCGGTGGCAACGCCTACAGCGAGGCCGAGGAGTCGACCGGGATCGAGGTGCACCGCTACGGCGCGCACCTGTTCCACACGTCGAACGAACGGGTCTGGGAGTACGTCAACCGCTTCACGGCGTTCACGAGCTACGTGCACCGCGTGTACACCACGCACCGTGGCGAGGTCTTCCCGATGCCGATCAACCTCGGCACGATCAACCAGTTCTTCCGTTCGGCGCACGGCCCCGACGCCGCGCGCGCGCTCGTCAAGGAGCTGTCCGCCGAGCTCGGCGGCAAGAAGCCGGAGAACCTCGACGAGCAGGGGGTCTCGCTCATCGGGCGCCCGCTGTACGAGGCCTTCATCCGTGAGTACACGGCGAAGCAGTGGCAGACGGACCCGCGCGAGCTGCCCGCGTCGATCATCTCGAGGCTGCCGGTGCGGTACACGTACGACAACCGGTACTTCAACGACACGCACGAGGGTCTGCCGGTCGACGGCTACACGGCGTGGCTCGAGCGCATGGCCGACCACAAGAACATCGAGGTGCGTCTGGGCGTCGACTTCTTCGACGAGTCCCAGCCGGTGAGCAAGGGCAACGTGGTGGGGAACGTGCCGGTCGTCTACACGGGGCCGGTCGACCGCTACTTCGACTATGCCGAGGGCGACCTGTCGTGGCGCACGCTCGACTTCGAGGAGGAGGTCCTCCCGGTCGGTGACTTCCAGGGCACCCCGGTGATGAACTACGCCGACGCGGACGTGCCGTACACGCGCATCCACGAGTTCCGGCACTTCCACCCTGAGCGGGACTACCCCACGGACAAGACGGTGATCATGCGGGAGTTCTCCCGCTTCGCCGACCGCGCCGACGAGCCGTACTACCCGGTGAACACGCCGGCGGACCGGGAGCGCCTCCTCAAGTACCGCGACCTCGCGGCGGGGGAGACGGACGTGATCTTCGGCGGCCGGCTCGGTACCTACAAGTACCTCGACATGCACATGGCCATCGGAGCAGCGCTCTCCGTGGTCGACAACAAGCTTGCGCCGCACTTCGGCGGGGGCACGCGAATCGAGAGCGGAGGGGTCGACGCGTGACGGCGACCGAGGAGCAGCAGACGACGACGCAGAGCGGGACCATGCGGACGGTCCAGCGGGTCATCTTCCCGGTGGAGTCCGACTCCGACAGCCTGGCCCTCTACGTCGAGGCGGGGGAGGCGCGACCGGCACCGTCCAAGACGGACTTCGAGTCGCTCCGGACGGGCGCGGGCGCGGGCGCGGCCCCCCGCGTCTCCGAGTCCGTCCGTGCCCAGGACATCCGCAGCCGTCTGTCGATGAGCGTCCGGGCCGGGCGCCGCGTCTCGTTCGGCAGCTACTTCAACGCGTTCCCCGCCGGGTACTGGCGCCGGTGGACCGTGGTGCGCTCCGTCCGGCTGACCGCCGAGCTCGTGGGCAACGGGAACCTCACGGTCTACCGCTCGAACGCGAAGGGCGCCCAGCACCGGGTGGAGTCGTTCCACGTGGAGGGGCGCCAGACGATCTCGGTGGACCTCCCGCTCGACCGGTTCGGTGACGGCGGGTGGTACTGGTTCGACCTCATCGGCGGCACCGAGCCCCTGGTGCTCGAGCGCGCGGTGTGGGAGGTCGAGGACGAGGCGGCTCGGCACGGCCGGACGTCGCTCGGCATCACGACGTTCAACCGACCGGACTTCTGCCTCGAGACGATCCGCAGCGTGGCCGAGAACGACTCCGTACGTGCGCTCCTCGACGAGCTGATCATCGTCGACCAGGGGTCGCAGCGCGTCGAGGACGAGGACGGCTTCGCCGACGTGGCGGCGGAGATGGGCGACCAGCTCCGCATCATCAAGCAGGCCAACATCGGCGGCTCGGGCGGTTTCTCGCGCGCCATGTACGAGACCGTCACCGCCGGCCGCAGCGACTACGTGATCCTCCTCGACGACGACATCGTCCTCGAGCCGGAGAGCATCCTGCGGCTCGTGACGTTCGCGGACTTCACGCGGGTGCCGACGCTCGTCGGCGGGCACATGTTCGACATGTACAACCGCTCGGTCCTGCACACCTTCGGCGAGATCGTCGAGCCGTGGCGCATCCAGCCCGGCGTCCCGCACCCGGACATGGAGAACGGCCACGACTTCCGCGAGAGCGGGCTCCGGGCCACCTCGTGGCTGCACCGGCGCGCGGACGTGGACTACAACGGCTGGTGGATGTGCCTCATCCCCACCGAGGTGATCCGGACGATCGGCCTGTCCCTCCCGGTCTTCATCAAGTGGGACGACGCCGAGTACGGCCTGCGTGCGCGGGCGCACGGCTTCCCGACGGTCTCGCTCCCCGGGGCGGCCGTCTGGCACGTGTCGTGGGGGGACAAGGACGACCTCGTGGGATGGCAGTCGTACTTCCACGAGCGCAACCGGCTCATCACGGCGCTGCTCTACTCTCTGTACGAGCGGGGCGGGCGGGTGCTCCGCGAGTCCACGTACATGGACGTCAAGCACCTGATCTCGATGCAGTACTACACCGAGCAGGGGCGCATCCTCGCGATGCGGGACGTCCTCGCTGGTCCGGACGGCCTGCACGGGATGATCGGGACGAAGCTCCCGGAGATCCGTCGGCTCACGCAGGACTTCACGGACGCCCAGCTCAAGCCCGACCTCGACGAGTTCCCCGCGCCCGCGGCGGCGAAGCCCCGGAACAAGGGGCGTGGCGTCCAGATGCCCAGCCGCCTGATGCTGGGGCCGTGGGCGGCGAAGACCGTCGTCCGGCAGATCGCGAAGCCGGTCCCGGAGAACAAGCGGGAGCGTCCCGAGGCCGTCGTCCCGCACCAGGACGCCCGGTGGTGGCGCCTGTCGCAGTACGACTCCGCGATCGTCTCCAACGCCGAGGGCACCGGTGTCTCCTGGCACCGGAGGGACCCGCGGGTCGTGCGCACGATGCTCACCGAGGCCGTGAAGCTCCACGCGGAGCTCTTCGCGCGGTGGGGCGACCTGCGGACCACCTACCGTGACGCGCTCCCGCGCATCACGTCCGTCGAGGCGTGGGAGCGGACCTTCTCCGACAACCCGCCGTCGTCGTGAACGCACCGGCTCCGCTCGTCGCCCCCGGGCAGGGCAGAGGTCTCCTCGACGTCCTCGACCGACGGTTCCTGCTCCGCCTGATCGTCCGCAAGGAGCTCCGGGTCCGCTACCGCGGGTCGGTGCTGGGGATGGCCTGGTCGTACGTCAAGCCGGCGACCCAGTTCGCCGTGTTCTTCGTGGCGATGGGTCTGTTCCTCCGGCTGGGCGACCAGATCGAGGACTACGCGGTCTACCTCTTCTCGGGCATCGTCGTCATCAACTTCTTCGGCGAGGGCTTCGGCAACGCGACGCGCTCCATCGTCTGGAACGCGCCGCTCGTGCGGAAGATCTACCTGCCGCGCGAGCTGTTCCCCGTGGCGTCGATCTACGTCTCGGCGGTCCACTTCTTCCCGCAGCTCGTCGTCCTGCTGGTCGGTACGGTGATCGCGGGGTGGAGGCCGAACCCGGCGGAGGTCGCGGCGGGTCTGCTGGGGCTGGTGATCATCGCGACGCTCGCGCTCGGGCTGGGGCTCCTGGCCGGTGCGATCAACGTCTTCTACCGCGACGCCGAGAACTTCGTCGACCTCATCGTGATGGTCGCCACCTGGGCGTCCCCGATCCTGTACAGCTGGGAGATGGTCCGGGACACGCTGCCCGGCTGGCTCTTCACCGTCTACCAGCTCAACCCCATCACGGCCGCCGTGGAGCTGTTCCACTACTGCTTCTGGTTCCCCGCCACGTCGCGTACCGCCGCGATGCCGCCGAACCTGTGGATGTGGGGCTTCGTCGGCCTCGCCATCTCGGTCGTGGTCGTGTTCCTCGGGCAGTCCGTTTTCCGGCGCCTCGAGGGGCGCTTCGCGCAGGAGCTGTGATGACGTCGTCCATCGAGATCTCTCACGTCCAGAAGCGGTTCACGCTGCGGCACAACCGCTCTCTCAAGGAGCTGGCCGTCGCGATGGTCCGGGGCAAGGACCTGTCCGACACCTTCCTCGCGCTCGACGACGTCTCGCTCACCGTCGAGGAGGGCGAGACGGTCGCGCTGCTGGGGTTCAACGGCTCCGGCAAGTCGACCCTGCTCAAGCTCATCTCCGGCGTGCTGCAGCCCGACGCGGGCTCGATCGGCACGCGGGGGCGGGTCGCGGGTCTCATCGAGGTCGGTGCCGGCTTCCACCCCGACCTGACCGGTCGCGAGAACGTCCTGCTGAACGGTGCGATCCTCGGGATGTCCGAGAAGCAGGTGGAGCAGCGGTTCGACGAGATCGTCGCGTTCAGCGAGATCGAGAAGTTCATCGACACCGAGGTGAAGTTCTACTCCTCCGGCATGTTCCTGCGGCTCGCGTTCGCCGTCGCGGTGCACTCCGACCCGGAGGTCTTCCTCATCGACGAGATCCTCGCGGTGGGGGACGAGCCGTTCCAGCGCAAGTGTCTCGAGCGTGTGCGCCAGCTGCGCGACGAGGGCCGCACGCTGGTGATCGTCAGCCACGACCTCGACATGGTCGCCGACCTGTGCGACCGCGGCGTCCTCCTCGAGAAGGGTGTGGTCGTCGCGGACGGCGAGTCGCACGCCGTCGTGGAGAAGATGCGCGGCGACTGACGGCCCGCGCGGTCTCTCGGCCCGGCCGAGCGCGTCAGCGGGTGACGCGCTCGGTCGACACGAGACGCTGGAGCCGCTGCTCGTCGGCCGACAGCAGACCGGCCGTGGCAGGGGAGAGCACGACCGCGGACCCGTCGGCGGCCAGGAGGGCGAGAACCTCGCGCAGCGTGGAGGCGACCGAGCCGACCTCCAGCCCGACGAGGGCGCGCGGCCCCGGCCCGGCATCCCCGACGCCGGCGGAGGGCGGCACGAGGCTCTCGTGGCGGACGACGAGGGGTCCGCCCGCGCGCGGGTCCACGAGCGCGTCCAGCGTCGGATCCGGCTCGGGTGCCCAGCCGAGCTGGTCCCCGTAGCTCATCACCGCCGACGCGGCGTCGATCGCCCCGGGGGGCAGAGCGTCGTCGAACCGGCGCGCCAGGGCAGGGAGAGCCACGGCGACGAGCTCCGCGCCGGAACCCGTCCACGCGTCGGGACGGTGCGTGACGACCACCTCGGCGTGCGTGGTGCCCGGACCGGTGGCATTCTCGTCGACCAGGCCCACGGTGGCTCCCACGCGCCATGCAGCCAACGCCCAGACGACGGTGCGCCAATGCACGGGAAGATCGAGAACGACCCGCGTTCCGGGGCCGGCGTCGAATTCCTCGACGAGCAGGTTCGTGGTCTTGTTGACCCAGTTCTCGAGCACCGCGCCGGAGAGCTCGACGCGCTCGCCTTCGTCCCCGTACCACGTGAGACGGGGTCGACCCGGGTCGCGCGTGACGAGTCGGAGCAGGTCAGAGACGTGGGCAGGACGGCCGTCGCGAGGGGCGCGGGCGTGGGGAGCGGTCACCATGGACACCACCCTAGGGCGCTGATATCGACACCCGAGATGTGGTGGTTTCACCCGGGCCCTCCGCGGGGCTATCACATTTCGGCTTGACGCCCGCGGATGACACGCGTGTAATTTCTTCAATGCAGTTTCCTGCCTGGTTCTCGCTCGAGGCCCGGCGAACGGCATGAAGGGGCGAGCAATGTGGAACATGCTGGACGGGACGGGCGGGGTCTTCCCCTCCGACGCTGAGCGAGAGGTGGAGCGCGTGGCACCGGTGCTGCCGCTCTTCGGTGAGCCGGTCGACGACTCGCTCATGGGGTGGCAGGAGCGTGCGCTGTGCGCCCAGACGGACCCGGAGGCCTTCTTCCCGGAGAAGGGCGGGTCCACGCGCGAGGCGAAGAAGGTCTGCACGGGCTGCGAGGTCCGGGCCGAGTGCCTGGAGTACGCGCTCGAGCACGACGAGCGCTTCGGCATCTGGGGCGGGCTCTCCGAGCGGGAGCGCCGCAAGCTCAAGCGCCGCGTCGTCTGACGACCGGGCCTCGGCCCGGAGGCTCGTCGGCGTCGCCGACGGGGCCGTCGTGACGGGTGGCCGACACCCGCCACACCGGGGCGCGCAAATGCCGCGCCTGGAGCCGTGTCCGTCGCATGATCGACGGGACATGACTTCCTCCGACCTCACCACGTCCGCGCGCAGCGCCCGTCCCGGCGACGTCACGCCGGGGGCCGCCGCGCGCGCCGCCGCCGTGCCGGGCGTCGTCGCGGCACCCGGGATCGTCGCCGCCGTGACGGGCGCGCTGCCCGTCGTGACCACGGTCACGGCGGTCGTCGTGACGCGCGGCCGCACCCCGTTCCTCGCCCACACGCTGGCGGCGCTGCGCGCCCAGACGACGAGCCCGCACGAGGTCGTCGTCGTCGACGCCGCGACCGGCGACGCGAGCAGCGAGCACCAGGGCCTGCAGCTCGGGGACGCGCGCTTCGTCGCGGCACCGCGCGCCCGCTCGTTCGGCGACGCGGTCGACACGGCCCTCGCGAACGTCGAGCCCGGTACGTGGCTCTGGCTCCTGCACGACGACTCGGCCCCTGCGCCCGACGCCCTCGCCGAGCTGCTGCGCGCCGTCGAGCACTCGAGCGCGGTCGCGGTGGCCGGCCCCAAGCAGGAGCGCTGGGTGCCCGGCACCGACGCGCAGCTCGCGGCGCCGTTCGAGCCGGGCACGGTCAGCCGCCTCGTCGAGGTGGGCGTGACCACGACGCCGCTCGGCCGCCGCCTGACCGGCATCGACGAGGACGAGGTCGACCAGGGGCAGCACGACGTGCGCGAGGACGTGCTCGCCGTCGGGCTCGCCGGGGCGCTCGTGCGGCGGACCGTGTGGCAGGAGCTCGGCGGGACCGACCCCGAGCTCGGCCCGTTCGGCGACGGCCTGGACCTGTGCCGGCGGGCGCGCCTCGCGGGGCACCGGGTCGTCGTCGTGCCGTCGGCCGTGGTGCGGCACGCGCAGGCGTCCCTGCTCGGACTGCGCGAGCGTCGGCGCGGGACGACGGCGCTCCCCGCCCCGGACCCCGACGCGTCGTCGGCGGCGCGCCGTCACTCCCAGCTCCACGCGCGGCTCGTCGGCGTCGCGGCACCGTGGCTCCCGTTCGTCGCGCTCGCGATGGTCGTCGGCGCACCCTTCCACGCCGCGTTCCGGCTGCTCGTCAAGCAGCCGGGGCAGGCCCGGGACGAGCTGCTCGCGCCGCTGTGGGCGCTCGTGCGGGTCGGGCCCGTCGTGCGGGCGCGCCGCGTGGCGCGCCGGACCCGGACGCTCCCGCGCCGAGCGCTGCGCCCGCTGCGCGGCACGTGGCGCGAGGTGCTCGTCGAGCGGCGCGACCGCCGGCTCGCGCGCGCCGAGCAGCGGCGCACCGCGTGGGCGCCGACCGACATCGAGCGGCGCGAGCTGCGTGCCCTCGCGGTGCGGCGTCGGGCCGGGCTCGCCGGGGCCGCCGTCGTGCTGGCGGGGTTCACCGCCGTCGTGTTCGGGCCGCTGGCGGGGGCTCTCCTCGCGGGCGGTCGGCTCGTCGGCGGCTCGCTCCTCCCGGCCACGGGGACGCTCGGGGACGTGTGGCGCGCGGCGACGACGGGCTGGGTCACCACGGGGCTCGGCGCGCCCGCGCCGGCGGACCCGTTCGTGTCCGCGCTGGTCCCGGCGTCCCTGCTCGCCGGCGGCGCCACGCAGACCGCCGTGAACCTGCTCGTCCCCGCGTGCTTCCTCGCGGCCGGCCTGGGCGCGTGGTTCGCCGCGGGCGCGGTCACGCGCTCCGTGCCGCTCCGAGCCTGGGCGACGCTCGTCTGGGTCGCCGCTCCCGCGCTCCTCACCGCCGTGGGTGCCGGCCGGGTCGGCGCCGTCCTCGTGCACGCGACGCTCCCGTGGCTCGCGCTCGCGGTCGTCCGCGCGCTCGGGCTCCAGCGGCTCGACGTCGTCGCGCCCCCGACGCAGGACGTCGTCCGCCGGGGCGCGCGCCGCGAGCCGGGGTCGCTCGCGGCCGCCGCGACCGCGGGCCTGCTGTTCGCGGTCGCCGTCGCCGGGGCGCCCGTGCTCCTGCCCGTCGGTGTGGTCGTGCTCGTCGTCGTGGCGCTCGGGGTCCGGGCGCACCGCCGCTACCTCGCCCTCGTCCCCGTGCCGGCCCTCGTGCTCTTCGCCCCGTTCCTCGTGCACGTCGCCCGCACCGCGGGCGACGGCGGGTGGCGACTGCTGCTCGCCGACCCGGGCGCGCCGGTCGCGGCGACGCCCGCCGCGCCGTGGCAGCAGCTCCTGGGGCTGCCGACCGCGCCCGAGGCGTGGTTCGGGCTCGACGGGAGCGGCGCAGGCGAGCTCCTCGCGCGCTGGGCTCCGTTCGCCGCCGGCGCGGTCGTGGTCCTGCTCGCCGTGCTCGCCGTGCTGCGCGGCCGCCGTCTGGCCGTGGGCGCGTGGTTCGTCGCGGCGCTCGGGCTGGCCGCCGCCGTCCTCGCCGGGTCGACCGTCGTGGCCGCCGGGGCGTCGCCCGACGCCCCGGTCACGGGGTGGCCCGGCGCCGGGCTGTCGCTCGCGCTGCTCGCCCTGCTCGGCGCTGCGCTCCTCGGTGTCCCGCGATGGCCCGGTGCCGGCGCCCCGGGCTGGCGGGCAGGCGCCGTCGTCGCGCTCGCCCTGGTCGTCACCCTGCTGCCCCTGGGGACCGCCGCGTCGTGGACCGTGGGCGTGCTCGACCGCGACGACGCCCGGGTCGGCTCGGTCGTGGCCACGACCGAGCCGGTGGTGCCGCCGGTCGGCCGCCAGATGCAGTCCTCGCCGCGCCAGGCGCGCGTGCTCACCCTGGAGCACGGTCCAGGTGGCGTCGTCGAGTACGCGGCGCTGCGCTCGGACGGTCCGCAGGCGGTCGACTCGTCGGTCGTCGTGCACGCGTGGCAGGCTGCCGACCCCGCGGTGACCGAGGGCGAGCTGCCCCGGCTCGTCGCGGAGCTCGTCTCCGGGACCTCGGCGGACGTCGCCGACGGCCTGGGCCGTCTGGGCGTCGGGGCCGTGCTCCTGCCCGCGTCCGCGCCGGAGGACCAGGCGCGGGCCGAGCTGGTCGCCCGGCTCGACATGGTGCCGGGGCTCGAGCGCATGACGGAGGGCCGCTCGGCGCTGCTCTGGCGCGTCGTGCCCGAGGGAGGCGAGCCGTCGTGGGCGCGCGTCGAGTCCGGCGCGGGCGTCGAGCCGCTGGCCGCGGACCGCGACGCGCTGCGCCCGGTCGTCACGACCGTGCCCGAGGGGGGCGAGGACCGGCAGGTCGTCCTCGCGGAGGACGCGTCGTCCGGGTGGCGCGCGACGCTCGACGGCCGCCCGCTGGAGGCGGTCGACCCGGCGACGACCGGTGGGCTGCAGGCCTTCGCCCTGGGCGCCGACGCCGGGCGGCTCGAGGTGTACCACGCCGCGGACCACCGGTCCGGCTGGATGGCGGCGGCGGGCGTGACCCTGGTCGTGTACGTGCTGCTCGCGGTGCCGGTCCGGCGCCGTCGCGCGGGAACGAGGTAGGAACGGTGACGACGACGAACGGGACGAGCCCCGACGAGGCTCCGGAGACGGACGCGCGCCCCGGGCGCGCCCGGGCGGTGGTGCGCCGCGTCACGACGACGGGCGCCGGGCTGGTCGGCATCCTGGCGGTGGGCGCGGTCGTCGTGCTCGGGAGCACGGGCGCGGCGCTCCTGCCCGCGGCACCGGCCCCGGCGGACCCCGTCGAGGAGGTCACGGTCGAGCCCGCCCAGGAGGTCTCGGTCTGCCCGGGACCGGCGCGGCTCACCGACCCCGAGACGGTCGGTGACGCGCAGTTCGGTCCCGCCCCGGTCGGCACGACCAGCCGGCTGCGCGCGGTCTTCGAGGGCGAGGGGACCGCCGGGCTCGGCGTGCTCGACGGCGGCGACCTCGAGGAGCAGGAGATCGCGCCCGGGCCGGGCGCCGACGCGACCGTGGGCGACGTCGAGGACCCCGCGCACGGCGCCGTCCTGACGGTGCGCCCCGTCCAGGACTCGTCCCCGCGCGTGGCCGCGTCCGTCGGTTCCGTGACGACCGACGGCGACCTGCGCGGGCTCGCCGCGGCGAGCTGCTCGCGGCCGGGCATCAGCCAGTGGCTCGTGGGCGGGAGCACCGAGATCGGCAGCAGCTCGCAGCTCGTGCTGCAGAACCCCGGCCTCACGCCCGCGGTCGTCCAGGTGCAGGTCTGGGGGCAGGGGGGCGAGGTCGTGCTCTCCGGCGGCGGGCAGCAGCTCGTCGGTCCGGGCCAGGAGGTCGTGACCCTGGTCGAGGCGGCGGCCCCCGAGCAGCGCCGCCTGGTCGTCCACGTGGCCGCGTCGGGCGGCCTCGTGTCGGCGTACCTGCAGCACTCGACGCTCGACGGCCTGGTGCCGCTCGGCGTCGACCACGTGGTCCCGGGCGCGGAGCCGACGACGGACCTCGCGCTGGCGGGCGTCACGAGCGTCGGGGAGGCGGTCGACGACCCGCACGCGCCGCAGCTGCGCCTGCTCGCCCCGGGCGAGGAGGCCGGGACCGCGCGCGTCACGGTCTACGGCGAGGACGGCGCCGTGCCCCTGCGCGGGGCCGAGGAGGTCGCGCTCACGCCCGGCGTCGTCACGGACGTGTCGCTCGGTGGCTTGCCCGCGGGCGCGTACGCCGTCTCCGTGCACGCCGACGTCCCCGTCGTCGGCGGCGCGTCCGTCGACCGCCGGGGCGAGCCGGACCCCGACCTGCTCCACGAGGAGCGGCAGTACGACCGCGCCTGGGTCGCGGCGCGACCGCTGCCGCCCGTGGAGGACGCGGAGAGTGCCGACGAGAGCGCCGGGTCCGGCGACGACACGTCCCCTGCCGGTCAGGTGGCGCTCGTCCCGGGCACGTCCTCCGCGCTCACGCTCGCCGCCGTCCCCGCGGCGCGTGCCGACGAGGACGAGCCGGCAGGCTCGATCGAGCTCCTCGTCCGCGTCTTCGACGAGAGCGGCGCGGAGGCGGGCACGACGACCCTGACCCTCCGCGCGGGCACGACGCAGACGCTCGACCCGGCCACGGTGCGGGCGGAAGGGTCGGAGGCCGTCCCCGCGGCGGTGACGGTCGACGTCGTCGGGGAGGACGACGGCCTGCTCCCCGTCTGGTCGCTCACGGCGAGCGCAGGCCCGCCGAGCGGCGACGAGGGCGACGGCGCGCCGAGCCTCGTGTCGGTGCTCCTGCCGGTCACGGACGCGCCCGCCGCCCACGAGGTCGCGGTCCGCGCGTCGGACACCGCCGGGCTCGGACGCTAGGCGACGGTCAGCGGTCGCCCGTGTAGCGCGGGTCGATCTCCTCGGGGGTGCGGGCCAGCAGGTGCGCGACCTGCTCGACGAGCACGTCGCGGACGAGGTCCTCGAGGTCCTCGGCGTCGAAAGCGCGCGCCTCGACGGGCCGCCGGTAGACCACGATGCGGGCGGGCTGGCCCGACTCGGCCGGGAAGCACCGGCCGAGCGGCACGCCGCCGTCCTCCCAGGGCGCCGGGTCCGACGGCGGGACGTCCTCCACCGCGAACTCCGTCCCGCGCAGCTGCTTCGCCCACGAGCGCTGCACGCGCTCCACGACGTCGAGCACGACGTCGTCGAACTTCTCCGCGCGCGTGCGGCTCGCGGGCGCGGTCGGCGGCAGGAGAGGACCCCGGATGCCGCGTCCCCGGCGGTCGCGGCGTCGCGGCACCGGGCCGTGGCCGCCCGGCCCCGGGGCGCGCGGCGGGATGACGAGCTCGTCGAACGAGACCGGGGGAGGGGTGACGGCGCTGCGTCGCGACCAGCGGTCGCGGGCCCGGCGCCCGGCGCCGGCCGGGTCGGGGCGCGAGCCGGGGGACGATGAGTTGCCACGCACACCCCGACTCTAGTCGGCCGCCGCCCGACGCACCGGGGCTCGTCGGGCTCCGGGACGAACCCGGCCGCGACCAGCCACGGCCCGGAGCGGGGGCGGACGGCGTGTGCCGTCTCCACGATCCCTCCGGAAGGCGTAAGGTCAGGCCGTGAGATCCGTCAGGCAGTGCTCGCGCACGGCGTGCGTCCGTGCCGCCGTCGCGACCCTCACCTACGTCTACGCCGACTCCACGGCGGTCCTGGGCCCGCTCGCGCACCTCGCCGAGCCGCACAGCTACGACCTGTGCGCCGAGCACGCGGAGCGGCTCACCGCGCCGCGCGGCTGGGAGGTCGTGCGCCTGTCGCCGCAGTTCGTCGAGACCGGTCCCAGCGACGACGACCTCTCGGCGCTCGCCGACGCCGTCCGCGAGGCGGGCAAGGTCCGCACCGAGCCGGAGCCGCCGGACGTCACCGAGGTCGGACGCCGAGGGCACCTGCGGGTCCTGCGCGCCGAGGCCGACTGACCTACCCCTGCAGCGTCCGGACGAACGCGGCGACCTCGTCCGCGCGGGGGAGGGATCCCGCCGCGAGCGCCTCCCGCAGGGACGGCGCCGCCGCGTCCTTCGCGGAGAACGACGGCACGAGGGCGCGCCCGTCCGGACCGGTGGTCGGCCACTCGATGGCGAGCTCGGGGTCGGTCGGGTCGACGCCGTGCTCCCGCTCGGGGGCGTACCCGCTCGAGCACAGGTAGACGACGGTCGCGCCGTCCTCGAGCGCCATGAACGCGTGCCCCACGCCCTCGGGGAGGAACACGGCGCGGCGCTCGCGGGCGTCCAGCAGGACCGCGTCCCAGCGCCCGAAGGTGGGCGACCCGACGCGGAGGTCGACCACGACGTCGAGCACGGACCCCGTGACGCAGGTCACGTACTTCGCCTGCCCGGGCGGTACGTCGGCGTAGTGGATCCCGCGCACGACGCCCGCCCTCGACACCGAGGCGTTCGCCTGGGCGAGGTCGAGGTCGCGCCCCGTCGCCTCGCGCAGGGCCGCGGCCGTGAACCACTCGAGGAAGACCCCCCGGTCGTCGGCGTGCTGGCGCGGCAGCAGCTCCCACGCGCCGGGGACGGTGAGCTCACGGACGTTCATGGTGCTCCTCGGTAGGGTGCCGTGCGGAGGTGGTCGTGGTGCGGTGGGCGGTGACAGGGGCCGGCGGGATGCTCGGGGCCGAGGTGGTGGCGCTGCTGCGCGCCGGCGGGGAGCCCGTGCGCGCGCTCGACCGCGCGGCGCTCGACGTCACGGACGGGGACGCCGTCGCGCGCGCGCTCGCCGGCGCGGACGTCGTGGTGAGCTGTGCGGCGTACACGGCCGTCGACGCCGCCGAGGCGGACGAGGCGACGGCCTTCGCCGTCAACGCCGTCGGGGCCCAGCACGTCGCCCGCGCGGCGGTTCGCCACGGGGCCCGGCTCGTGCACGTGTCGACGGACTACGTCTTCGACGGCGGGCCCGCCGCCGTCGGGGTCCCGTACGCCGAGGACGCGCCGCTGGCGCCCCGGTCCGCGTACGGCCGGACGAAGGCCGCCGGGGAGTGGGCCGTGCGGACCGAGCACCCGGACGCCCTCGTGGTCCGCACGGCGTGGCTCTACGGCGCGCACGGCGCGTGCTTCCCGCGGACGATCGCCCGGGTGGCGCGCGAGCGCGGAGCCCTCGAGGTCGTCGACGACCAGGTGGGGCAGCCGACGTGGGCGCGGGACCTCGCCGACCTCGTCGTGCGGCTGGTGCGGTCCCCGGCGCCGGGCGGCGTCTACCACGGCACGGCGCAGGGCCGGGCGTCCTGGTGGGACCTCGCTCGCGAGGTCGTCGCCGCGGCCGGGCTCGACCCGGCGATCGTCCGCCCCGTCCCCAGCGCCGCGTCCGCCCGCCCCGCGCCGCGGCCGGCGTGGTCCGTGCTCGGCCACGAGGCGCTGCGCCGGGCCGGCGTCGAGCCCGTCGGCGACTGGCGCGAGCGCTGGGTCGTCGCGGCGGCCGACGTGCTCGCCGGAGCCTCGGCCCCGGGCGCTCACGCGTCGAGCAGCGACAGCAGGTAGGTGCCGTAGCGCGACCGGCCCAGCGCGGCCGCACGCTCGCGCAGGCCGTCGTCGTCGAGGAACCCGCGGCGCCAGGCGACCTCCTCGGGGGCCCCGATCTTCAGGCCCTGCCGGTTCTCGATCGTGCGGACGAAGTCGCTCGCGTCGAGGAGCGAGTCGACCGTCCCGGTGTCGAGCCAGGCGGTCCCGCGCGGCAGGACCTCGACCTGGAGCCGGCCCTCGCGCAGGTAGTGCAGGTTCACGTCCGTGATCTCGTACTCGCCGCGCGCCGAGGGCCGCAGCGAGCGGGCGACGTCGACGACGTCCGCCGAGTAGAAGTACAGGCCCGGCACCGCGTAGCTGCTCCGCGGGTGCACGGGCTTCTCCTCGATGCTCAGGGCGCGTCCCGACCCGTCGAACTCGACCACGCCGTACGCCGTCGGGTCCGAGACGCGGTAGGCGAAGACGGCGCCGCCGTCGATCTCGGCGAACCGCTGGAGCCGGTCGCCGAGGCCGGGCCCGTAGAAGATGTTGTCGCCGAGGACGAGCGCGGCGGAGTCCCCGTCGAGGAAGTCCGCGCCGAGCACGAACGCCTGGGCGAGCCCGTTCGGCTCCGCCTGCACCGCGTAGGAGATGGAGATGCCGAACTGCGAGCCGTCGCCCAGCAGGCGCGTGAACGCGGCGGCGTCGTGCGGTGTCGTGATGACGAGCACGTCCCGCACCCCGGCCAGCAGCAGCGTGGAGAGCGGGTAGTACACCATCGGCTTGTCGTAGACGGGCAGGAGCTGCTTGCTCACCCCGAGCGTGATCGGGTGCAGGCGCGTGCCCGCGCCTCCTGCCAGGACGATCCCCTTCATCCCGGCAGGCTCTCACGACAGCCCCGTGCCGCGGCGGGTGAAATGCCGCCGCGGACCCCGGGGCCGGGGCCCGCCGTCGATAGACTCGCCGCGCCAGGAGGACGGATCGAGGAGGTCGGCTGTGCGGGTGCTCGTGACCGGCGGCGCCGGCTTCATCGGGGCGAACTTCGTGCATCGCACGGTCGAGACGCGGCCCGACGCCGCGGTGGTCGTGCTCGACGCCCTCACGTACGCGGGGGACGCGCGGTCCCTCGACCCGGTGCGCGACCGCGTCGAGCTCGTCGAGGGCGACGTCGCGGACGCCGACCTGGTGGACCGGCTCGTGGGCGAGGCCGACCTCGTGGTCCACTTCGCCGCGGAGTCGCACAACGACAACTCCCTGCGGGACCCGTCCCCGTTCGTCCGGACCAACGTGCTCGGCACGTTCACCCTGCTCGAGGCGGTGCGCCGCCACGACGTGCGGCTGCACCACGTCTCGACGGACGAGGTGTACGGCGACCTCGAGCTCGACGACGTCGCGCGCTTCACGGAGACGACCCCGTACAACCCCTCGTCGCCCTACTCCTCGACGAAGGCGTCGAGCGACCTGCTGGTGCGGGCGTGGGTGCGCTCGTTCGGCGTGCGCGCGACGATCTCGAACTGCTCGAACAACTACGGGCCGTACCAGCACGTCGAGAAGTTCATCCCGCGGCAGATCACCAACCTGCTCGACGGCGGGCGTCCCAAGGTCTACGGGGCGGGCGCGAACGTGCGGGACTGGATCCACGTCGACGACCACAACGACGCGGTGTGGGCGATCGTCGAGCGGGGCGCCGTGGGCGAGACCTACCTCGTCGGGGCGGACGGCGAGCGGTCCAACCTGCAGGTCGTCCAGGACCTGCTCGAGATCTTCGGCCGCGACCGTGACGACTACGAGCTCGTCGCGGACCGTGCGGGGCACGACCTGCGCTACGCGATCGACGCCACGCGGCTGCGGACCGAGCTGGGGTGGGAGCCCGCCTTCAACTCGTTCGGCGACGGTCTCGCCCGGACGGTGGACTGGTACCGCGAGCACGAGGAGTGGTGGCGCCCGGCGAAGGCGCGGACCGAGGAGCGGTACGCGGCGGCCGGGCAGTAGCACGCGCAGCAGCCGTCGCCGTCGCACGCGGTGCACCCGCGGATAGGGTGGGTCGCGTGAGCACCGACCTCTCCCACCTCATCAAGGCGTACGACGTCCGCGGCACCGTCCCGGACCAGCTGAACCCGGAGGTGGCCCGGGCCGTCGGCGCGGCGTTCGCGCGGGCCGTGGTGCTGCCGGAGGCCCCGGCCGGCACGCGGGCCAGCGCCGTGCTGGGGCACGACATGCGCGACTCGGGCCCGGAGCTCGTCGACGCGTTCGCCGCGGGGCTCACGGCCGCGGGGGTGGACGTGACGCGCATCGGGCTGTGCTCGACGGACGGTCTCTACCACGCGTCCGGGGTGCTGGGCGTCCCCGGGGCCATGTTCACCGCGAGCCACAACCCCGCCGTCTACAACGGCATCAAGCTGTGCCGCGCGGGCGCGCGCCCGGTCGGCCAGGACACGGGCCTGATCGACGTACGGACCCTCGCGGAGGGGTACCTGGACGGCGGTCTCCCGCCCGCTGCCGAGGAGCCCGGCACCGTCACGGACCGCGACATGCTCGCGGAGTACGCGGCGTTCCTGCGCGGCCTCGTCGACCTGTCGGGCATCCGTCCGCTCAAGGTCGTCGTCGACGCCGGCAACGGGATGGGTGGGCACACCGTGCCGGCCGTGCTGGGCACGGGCGCGGGACTGCCCGCCCTGCCGCTCGACGTCGTGCCGCTCTACTTCGAGCTCGACGGCACGTTCCCGAACCACGAGGCGAACCCGCTGGACCCGAAGAACCTCGTGGACCTGCAGGCGGCCGTGGTCGAGCACGGGGCCGACCTCGGGCTCGCGTTCGACGGCGACGCCGACCGCTGCTTCGTCGTGGACGAGCGCGGCGAGCCGGTCTCCCCGTCCGCCGTCACGGCGCTGGTCGGCCTGCGGGAGGTCGCGAAGGAGCTCGAGGCCGGGCGCACCCCCACGGTGATCCACAACCTCATCACCTCGCGCGCCGTCCCCGACTTCCTCGGGGCGGCCGGCGCGCGCACGGTCCGCACGCGCGTGGGCCACTCGTTCATCAAGGCGCAGATGGCGGAGCACGACGCCGTGTTCGGGGGCGAGCACAGCGCCCACTACTACTTCCGCGACTTCTTCTTCGCGGACACCGGGATGCTGGCGGCGATGCACGTCCTGGCCGCGCTCGGGTCGCAGCCGCACGCGCTGTCCGACCTCGCGGAGATGTACGAGCCCTACGTCGCCTCGGGGGAGATCAACTCGACCGTGGCGGACGTCCCGGCGGCGCGTGCGCGCGTCGTCGAGGCGTACGTGACCCAGCAGGGGGCCGGCCCGGTCGAGGTCGACGAGCTCGACGGCCTGACGGTCTCCCACTGGGGCTCTCACCCGCAGTGGTGGTTCAACCTGCGGGCGTCCAACACGGAGCCGCTCCTGCGGCTCAACGTCGAGGCCGCTGACGAGGACATCATGGAGAAGGTGCGCGACGACGTCCTGTCGCTCGTGCGCACGGACGACGACGAGGAGCGAGCATGAGCCTGCAGATCGACCCCTGGGTGCGCGAGGCGCTGCGGTGCCCGGTGACGGGCGCCCGCCTCGTGGACGGGACGAGCCCCTCCGGCGAGCCGGAGCTGCACTCGACCGACCCGGGGCGTCCGCTCGCGTACCCCGTGCGCGACGGCATCCCGGTGCTGCTGGAGGACGACGCGCGCGAGCTCTGAGGGCACCGCGTCCCGCAGCACGACCGAAGGCCGGCCCCCGCCAGGGAGCCGGCCTTCGGCGTCGGGCACCGAGGGTGCCCGCACGGCTGCGGCGAACCGGGACCGCAGCCCGTCCGGGACGGGCCCTGCCGGGCCCGTCGGAGCGCGGGTGGTCGGGGCGTCAGACGCCCGCGGCCTCCTTGAGGTCGTCGACGAACGTCGGGTTCTCCTCGAGCCACGCCTCGACGGCGGCCTGCTCGTCGGCGTACTCGTCGGAGTTGAACATCATGTTCTCGAGCGAGAACAGCTGCTCGTCGTCGAGGGAGAACGCGCCGAGCATCTTCGTCAGCGTCGGGTAGCGCTCCTCGAAGTCGGACGAGCCCCACATGTGGATCTTCTCCGCCTCGCCGAGCGCGCCCTCGGGGTCCTCGAGGTCGCGGACGGGGAACTCGTCGTAGGCCCAGTGCGGGCGCCACAGCGTGACCGCGATGTTCTCGCCGCTGTCGGTCGCGCCCTTGAGCTCGGCGAGCATCGCGGGGGTGGAGGAGATGGAGTAGTCCATGTCCTCGAGGCCGTAGGTGGGGATGACCTGGTCCTGGGTGATCTCGGTCAGGCCGGCGCCCGCCTCGATGCCGACGAGCTTGTTGCCGTACTCGTCGGACATGGCCGCGAGGTCCTCGAGGGACTGCGCGGGGGAGTCCTCGTTCACCGCGATGGTGAGCTTGGCGTCGTCGTACCAGTAGCCGAGGTCGGTGATCTCGCCGCCGTACTTCTTCTCGTACGACGCGTGCGTGTAGGGCAGCCAGACGTCGAGCGTGAGGTCGAAGTCCCCGCCGACGAGGCCGGTGTAGACGACGCCGACGTCGGCGGTCTGCGTCGACACGTCGTAGCCCTCGTCCTCGAGGATGGTGGTCCACAGGTGGGAGACGGCGATGCCCTCGTCCCAGCCGGACGGGATGCCGATGGAGACGGACGTCTCGTCCTCGCCGGTGGAGGAGGCGCCGTCGCCGGAGCCGCCCGAGCCGGAGTCGGACGCGCAGCCGGTGAGCGCGAGGCCGAGGACGGCGGTCGCGGCGACGGCGGCGGTGCGGGTGGTGCGCTTGCGTGCGGGGGTCATGCGTTCCTTCCGTGGGCCGGGGGGCCCGGTCGGGGTGCCCGACGGCGGGTGCGTGGGGCGGGGTCCCGGCGTGCGGCCGGGGACGGTGGGTGGCGCGGTCAGACGCGCGCCGCGGCGAGGGCGCGCGCCACGGGGGCGCGGTCGCCGAGCGCGGAGGTCACGCGGTCGAGGAACATCGCGAGGATGACGACGGCGAGGCCTGCCTCGAACCCGAGCGCCACGTCGACGCGCTGGAGCGCGGCGACGACGTCCTCGCCCAGGCCGCCGGCGCCGACCATGCCGGCGATGACGACCATGGAGAGCGAGAGCATGATGACCTGGTTGACGCCCGCCATGATCGTGGGCAGGGCGAGCGGGAGCTGGATCTGGCGCAGGATGCGGCCGGGGGTCGAGCCGAACGCCTGGCCGGCCTCGACCACCTCCTTGTCGACCTGCCGGATGCCCAGCTCGGTGAACCGGACGCCGGGGGCCATGGCGAAGACGATCGTCGCGATGATCCCGGGCACGGGCCCGGTGAGGAAGATGACGACGGTCGGGATGAGGTAGACGAACGCCGGCATGGTCTGCATGAAGTCGAGCACGGGCCGCACGACGGCGGAGACGCGGTCGTTGCGCGCGGCCCAGATGCCGAGCGGGATCGCGATGGCGATCGCGAGGACGGCGGACAGCAGGACGAGCGCGAGGGTGTCCATCGCGTTGTCCCACTGGTTCACGCCCGCGATGAGGACGAAGCCGACGAGCGTGCCGACCGCGAGCCGCCAGCCCTTGACGAAGAACGCCAGCGCGGCGAGGGCGATCGCGACGACCCAGAACGGCGGGCCGGAGAGCACGGCGTCGAGCCCGTCGTAGACGCCCACGAGGACGTCCTTGATGAACCGGAAGAGCGGGCGGAACGTGGTGGTGACCCAGCCGACGAAGGCGTCGACCCACTCGCCGAGCGGGATGCGGGGGACGAGGGTGTCGTTCACGCGGCACCGCCTTCCGTCGGGGCGGCCGCGAGCGGGGCGGAGCCCTCCGCCGGCGCGTCCTGGACGACGGGCGTCTGCCCGAGGTCGATCTCGCCGGTCTTCGGCTGGTCGCCGGGGACCATGGCCTCGAGGAGCGTGACGCGGGGGACGACGCCGACGAGGCGGCCCTGCTCGTCCGTGACCGCGACGGGCAGCGGCGACTCCGCGGCGGGGGCGAAGACCTCCGCGAGCGGGGTGTCGGGGGAGACGGGCGCGACGCCCTGGCGCACGAGGCCGTCGAGGCTGTCCTGGCCCTTCTTCAGGGCGGCGACCGCGTCCTCGTCGCGCACGACGCCCTGGAGGCGGCGCTGGCGGTCGACGACGTACGCGGCCGAGACCTGCGCCTCGCGCATCGTGCGGCTCGCCTGGCGGGGACCGCCGGAGAGCGGGACGACGACGGCGGGGCGCACCATGACGGACGACGCCGTGAGGACGCGCGTGCGGTCCACGTCGGCGACGAACTGGGCGACATAGTCGTTCGCGGGGTCGGACAGGATCTGCTCGGCGGTGCCGATCTGCACGATCCGGCCGTCGCGCATGACGGCGATCCGGTCGCCGAGGTGCATCGCCTCGTTGAGGTCGTGCGTGATGAAGACGATCGTCTTGCCGAGCGTCTGCTGGAGCTCGAGGAGCTGCTCCTGCATCTCGCGCCGGATGAGCGGGTCGAGCGCGGAGAACGCCTCGTCCATGAGCAGGACGTCGGTGTCGGCGGCGAGCGCGCGGGCGAGCCCGACGCGCTGGCGCATGCCGCCGGAGAGCTGCGAGGGCAGGGAGTCCTCCCAGCCGCCGAGCCCGACGAGGCCGAGCGCGGTGCGGGCCTTCTCGCGGCGCTCCGCCTTGCCGACGCCCTGGATCTCCAGGGGGTAGGCGGCGTTGTCGAGCACCGTGCGGTGGGGCAGGAGCGCGAAGTGCTGGAAGACCATCGACACGTGCTTGCGGCGCAGCGCGCGCATCTGCTTGGCGTCGGCCTGGGCGAGGTCGGTGCCGCCGAGCAGCACGTGCCCGGACGTCGGCTTCCACAGCCCGTTGAGCATGCGGATGAGCGTCGACTTGCCGGAGCCCGAGAGGCCCATGACGACGAAGATCTCGCCCTGCTTCACGTCGAACGACGCGTCGATGACCGCGGCGGTGCCGAGCGGCTTGACGTCGTCGCGGCTCGCGCCCTGCTCGAGGCGGCGGATCGCCTCGACGGGGCGGCGCCCGAAGACCTTGTAGACGTCGCGGACCGAGAGCGCGGTCGCGCGGTCGTCGGTGCCGACGGTCGCGGCGCCGGCGTGCGCGGCCGGGTCGGTCGGCACGGGTGTGCTGAGAGCTGTCATGCGGTGGGTGTCGCCACCTTCCGGTCGTGGACCAGCGTCACGCCCCTCCGGAGCACCCGGGTGCGGGCGCTCGACGAGAGGGCACGGCAGGAGGCCCCGGGTGCGAGGACGTCCTCCCTGGGGTGGCGCGTCCGGCCGGTTGCCCCCGCAGGGGCCGGCGCACACAGGGCCTCACGCTGATCCGATGTCAATCGGTTCGCGCCCACCCTGCCTGATTCGAGGTTCAACTTCTACCCAGGACCCCCGCACCGGGGGCGATTCCAGGACGATTCTTGACCGAGCATCGTTGGAATGGTGCGGATGACGGCGGAACCGGGATCGTTATCCCTTCGTGATCTTGAGATGGTCAAGCGTTCGTGTTACGCGCGCGCCCGGGCGCGCGCGCCGGACGAACGGTGGTGCTCCGGGACCGGGCGGTCCGCGCCCCGGCCGGACGGCGTCGTCCTCGGTAGGCTGGTGCCGGGCGGGCCGCGGTCCCGTCCCGCGCGGACGGGAGCCCCCAGCGCAGCAACCGACCAGTCATCGGCAGCCACCGCGGAGCCGGCACCACCGGCCCCGCCGGCACCGAGAACGCACAGGAGAACCATGTCCACCACAGCGCAGGCCCCGACCTCCGGCGCCACCCCCGGCTTCGACGAGATCCCCGGCCGGTACAAGGTCCGCGACCTGTCCCTGGCCGAGGCGGGCCGCCACCAGCTCCGCCTCGCCGAGCACGAGATGCCCGGCCTCATGGCGCTGCGCGCCGAGTACGGGGAGTCGCAGCCGCTCGCGGGCGCCCGCATCGCTGGCTCCCTGCACATGACCGTGCAGACGGCCGTCCTCATCGAGACGCTCGTCGCGCTCGGCGCGCAGGTGCGCTGGGCGAGCTGCAACATCTTCTCGACGCAGGACGAGGCGGCGGCCGCCGTCGTCGTCGGACCGCACGGGACGCCCGAGGACCCGCAGGGCGTCCCGGTGTTCGCGTGGAAGGGCGAGAGCCTCGAGGAGTACTGGGACTGCACCGAGCAGATCCTCGTGTGGCCGGGGGACGAGTCGCCCAACCTCATCCTCGACGACGGCGGCGACGCCACGATGCTCGTCCACCTGGGCCTGCAGTACGAGCGCGCGGGCGTCGTCCCGCCGGACACGCTCCCGGGCGAGCCGGACCACACCCACGAGATGAACGTCGTGCGCGGGGTGCTGCGCCGCGCGCTCGAGGCCGACCCGCTGCGCTGGACGACGATCGCGCAGGAGATCCAGGGCGTCACCGAGGAGACGACGACGGGCGTGCACCGCCTCTACCAGCTCGCCGAGTCGGGCGAGCTGCTCTTCCCGGCGATCAACGTCAACGACTCGGTCACCAAGTCGAAGTTCGACAACAAGTACGGCATCCGCCACTCGCTGCCCGACGGCATCAACCGCGCGACCGACGTCCTCATGGGCGGCAAGGTCGCGTTCGTCGCGGGCTACGGCGACGTCGGCAAGGGCGCGGCCGAGGCGTTCCGCGGCCAGGGCGCGCGCGTCATCGTGTCCGAGGTCGACCCGATCTGCGCGCTCCAGGCCGCGATGGACGGCTACCAGGTCGCCCGGATCGAGGACGTGCTCGGCGAGGCCGACTTCTTCATCACGACCACGGGCAACAAGGACGTCATCCGCGCCGAGCACCTCGTCGCGATGAAGGACAAGGCCGTCGTCGGCAACATCGGCCACTTCGACAACGAGATCGACATGGCCGGCCTCGCCGAGGTGCCCGGGGTGTCGCGCACCGAGATCAAGCCCCAGGTCCACGAGTGGACGTTCGCGGAGCCGGGCCCCGACGGCCAGCCCGCGGGCCGCTCGGTCGTCGTGCTCTCCGAGGGCCGCCTGCTCAACCTCGGGAACGCCACGGGCCACCCGTCGTTCGTCATGAGCAACTCGTTCTCGAACCAGGTGATCGGCCAGATCGAGCTCTACGAGGACGCGACGGCCGCCGCGCGCGAGGGGCGCGAGCGCGCCTACGCACGCCAGGTCTACCGTCTGCCCAAGGTGCTCGACGAGAAGGTCGCGCGCCTGCACCTCGACGCGCTCGGCGTCCGGCTCACCGAGCTCTCGCCGTCCCAGGCGGACTACCTGGGCGTCCCCGTCGAGGGGCCGTACAAGCCGGAGCACTACCGCTACTGAGCACTGCCCCGAGTCGTCCGGCACGCGCCGAGGAGGTCGCATGGACCCGTCGTCCGACGAGCGCACGCCGGTCGTGCCCTCGCCCCCCGCGGGCGAGGGCACGACGGGGCCGGCCGACGAGGTGCGCGACGAGCCGCCGCCCGGCCGGGTGCGGCCGCTGTGGCACCGCGTGGGCGACCGCTGGGAGCGCGAGCCCCCGCACGACCTCCTGTACGGCGCGATCGTCGCGGGGTTCGTCATGGCGGTCTCCAGCGTGCACGCCCCGACGGGCGACCGCGTCGTGCTCGCGACGACCCTCGTGGCGGTGGGCTACTGGCTCGCGCACTGCTACGTGGACGCGGTGAGCGGACGCTTCCACGACACCGGGCACTCGCTGTGGGGCCGCACGGTCGTCGCGCTGAGGTCCAACGTCGGGGTGCTCCTCGGCGCGCTCCCCGGGATCGTCGTGTACCTCGTGGCGCTCGCGGCCGGGCTCGACGCCGAGGGCGCCGCCCTCGTCGCGGTGTGGTTCACGGTCGTCCTGCTCGGCGTGGTGGGGTTCCTCGCCGCGTACCGCGCGGGGGCGCGCGGAGGCCTGCTGGTGGGAGAGACGCTGCTCGCCGCGGCGTTCGGCGGCGTGGTCATCGCGGTCAAGTACCTGCTGCACTGACGGGAGGCACGGGGGTTGTCCCCACCGGGGTGCGGCGGACGCCACCCTGTCGTCGCCGCACGCGCGCGCCCAGACTGGCACCATGACTGCCGTGACCCCTGACCAGCCGAGCGTCGTGCCCGCGGGCGATCCCTCGCCGGGCGTGCCCGACGCGGTCGTACCGACGCCGCACCCCTCCGCGGTGCCGTCGTCGCCCGCCGCGCCGTCGGACCCCTCGGCGTCCGCCGTGGCCGCCGCGCCCGGGGTCCCGGGCGCGTTCGCGGGCTCGCAGCCCGACCCGCGGTACGTGGACCACCGCGAGCGGGTCGGCTTCGCGCGCGCACCGTTCGCGGGGCGCACGTGGCGCGAGTACGGGTACCTCTCGCTCGCGCTCCTGCTGGCGCCCTTCGCGTTCTCCTACGGGCTGTTCTCCGTGGTCTTCCTCGTCGCGATGATCGTGCCCGTCCTGGGCCTCGTCGTCGCGGGGTGGGTCGTGGTCGGCGGGCGCGGCTGGGGCTCGATGTACCGGTCGCTCGCGCGGTCCCTGCTCGGGGTCGACGTCGCCGCCCCCGCCCCGTACACGCGCCGCCGCGGCTTCTGGAGCACGCTGTGGAGCGGGATCGGCGACGGCACGGGGTGGCGGGCCGTGCTGTTCCTCCTCGTGACGTTCCCGCTCGCCATCCTGTCCTTCGTCGTGAGCACGGTCTTCCTCGCCGTCGGGCTGGGCGGCATGACGCACTGGATCTGGTCGCGCTGGCTCCCGCTGCAGCAGGCCGCAGACGGGTCGTGGCACCGCGGCGCGCAGTTCGGCGTCGACTGGTACGTCGACACCCCGGCGCGCCAGCTCGGCCTCGTGCTCGTCGGGGCGCTCTTCCTCTGGGTGTGGCCCCACGTCACGCGCGCGTTCGCGCACCTCTTCCGCGTGCTCACCGTGGCGCTGCTCGGCCCCACGCTGTCCAGCCTGCGCGTCGCCGACCTCGAGGAGTCGCGCGGCCGCACGGTCGAGGACGCCGACGCGAAGCTGCGCCGCATCGAGCGCGACCTGCACGACGGCACCCAGGCGCGCCTCGTCGCCGTCGCGATGCAGCTCGGCGAGGCCAAGGAGCAGCTCGCGGCGGGCGGCGACGCGGGCGACGCGCTCGAGCTCGTCGACCTCGCGCACTCGTCGACCAAGGAGGCGCTGGTCGAGCTGCGCGAGCTCGCGCGCGGCATCCACCCGCCGGCACTCGACAACGGCCTCGCGGTCGCGCTCGAGACCCTCGCGGCGCGCTCGCCGCTGCCGGTGACGGTCGACGTCGACCCGGCCGTCGAGGCGTCCGGCCGGCTCGCCCCCGCGGTCGAGTCGATCGCGTACTTCTGCGTCGCCGAGCTCGTGACGAACGCGGTCAAGCACGCGCGCGCGTCGGGCGTGTACGTGCTCGTGGAGCGCCAGGGCGGCGGCCGGGGGGCCCGCCTGCGCCTGCGGGTGCGCGACGACGGCCAGGGCGGCGCGCGCGTCGTGCAGCCGGGCTCCGACGGTCACCGCTCGGGGCTCGCCGGCCTCGCGGAGCGCGTGCGCTCCGTGGACGGCTCGCTCGAGCTCACGAGCCCCGTCGGCGGGCCGACGGTCGTCACGGTCCTCCTGCCCGTCCGGGTCTGACGTGCTGCGCACGGACGGGACGGTCCTGCCCGGGCGGCGGGGCGGCGTCGGGCAGGATGTCCCCGGGGCACCGCGCCCGCCCGGGCCGCCCGGCCCGCCCGACCGGAAGGACACCATGCGGCTCGTCATCGCCGAGGACTCCGCCATCCTGCGCGACGGTCTCGTCGCGCTCGTCACCCGCCGCGGCCACGAGGTCGCGGCGGCGGTCGCGGACGGCGACGAGCTCGTCGCGCAGGTCGCGCGGCTCGCGGCGCAGGACGCGCTGCCGGACGTCGCCGTCGTCGACATCCGCATGCCCCCGACGTTCACGGACGAGGGGCTGCGCGCCGCCCTCGCGCTGCGCGCGGCGCACCCCGACCTCGGGGTGCTGCTGTTCTCCCAGTACGTCGAGACGCGGTTCGCGAGCGAGCTGCTCACGGGCGGGGCGCGCGGCGTCGGCTACCTCCTCAAGGACCGGGTCGCGGACGTCGGCGAGTTCGTCGACGCGCTCACGCGCATCGCCGCGGGCCAGACCGTCCTCGACCCGGAGGTCGTGAGCCAGCTCATGGGCGCGTCGCGGTCCGACGACGGTCTCGCGCGCCTCACGCCGCGCGAGACCGAGGTGCTCGAGCTCATGGCGCAGGGCCGGTCGAACTCCGCCATCGCGGAGGCCCTGTTCCTCTCGTACGGCGCGGTCGAGAAGAACGTCACCTCGATCTTCGGCAAGCTCGGGCTCCCGCAGGACGCCGGCGACCACCGCCGCGTCCTCGCGGTGCTGCGCTACCTCAAGGTCTGAGCGGCTCTCAGAGGGGCTCCAGGTCTCAGCGGCTTCAGGTCCGAGCGGCGGGGGACAACCCCCCGGAACCTGGGTGGACGACCGCCACGCGGTCGGGGGACCGTCCCGTACCGGGACGAAGGGGATGTTTCGAGACTGGTGAGCACCGGGAGACCTCCCGGACCCGCCGACCGAGGAGCATCCCGTGGCCGTCCTGTCGCCACCCCCCGCCCGACCCCGCGCGTCGTCGCCCGTCCTCCCGGCCGCGCGCCGGACCGGGGGCGGCGGCCCGCCCGCCCCGCGCCCGGACCGGCCCGGCGCGGCGGCCGCGGCGGGCGAGGGACCGCGTCGCCCGTCGCGCGACGTGTTCGTCGACGCCGTGCGCGCCGTGGCGACCCTGAGCGTCCTCACGGTGCACTGGCTCATGGCGGACGCGACGTGGGACGGCGAGCAGCTCCGGATCGGGAACGCCCTCGCGCACGGCGCCGGGTGGGCCGTGACGTGGGTGCTCCAGGTGCTCGCCCTGCTGTTCTTCGCGGCGGGCGCCTCGGCGGCGTACGGGCTGCGGCGTGCCGGCGGCCCTGGCGGGACCGCGGCCCGGGGCCGGGTCGTGACCCGCCCGAGCGCCGTCGCCGACCTGGCCGACGGCGTCCGCCTCGCGAGCGCCCGGCTGCCGCGCCTGCTGCGGCCGGTGGCCGTCTTCGTCGGGGCGTGGGTGGTCGCCGTCGGCGTCCCGCTGGCCGTCGGGCTCCCGGCCGACGCCGTCCGCTCGCTCGCGACGCTCGCGCCGCAGCTCCTGTGGTTCCTCGCGGTCTACCTCGGTCTCGTCGTGCTCACGCCGCTCCTGCGTCGGGCGCTGCACGCCGCCGGCTGGTGGGCCGTCGCCGGGCTCGCGGCGGCCCCGCTCGTGGTCGAGGCCCTGCGGTTCGGCGCCGGGCTCGAGCGGCTCGCGCTCGTGAACGTGGTGCTCGTGTGGGCCGTGCCCTACGCGGTCGGGCTCCTCTACGCCGACGCCCGCTCGGGCCTGCGGGTCGTGCGCCGGGGCCGCGTCGTCCCCGTCGCCGTCGTGCCGCGGTCCCGCGTGCTCGTGGCCGTCGGGCTCGCCGCGGCGGCCCTCGCCGCCCTGCTCGTCGCCGTCGGGCCCTACCCGGTCTCGCTCATCGGCATGCCGGGCGACGCGATGTCCAACCTCGGGCCGCCGACCGCGCCCGTCGTGCTGCACGCCGTCGCGCTCGTCGCGCTCGCGCTCGCCGCGCGGAGACCGCTCGTGCGCTGGGCCGACGGCCGGGGGCGGTCCGTCGTGCGCGGTCTCGCGCGGCGCTCGATGACCGTGTACCTGTGGCACCTCACCGCGATGGTGGTCGTGGTCGGGGTCGTCCTCGTGGTGCTCGGGCAGGAGCTCCCGGCCGTGGGCGGCGCCGACTGGTGGGCGAGCCGGCCCGTCTGGTTCGGCGCGTTCGCCGTCGTGCTCGTCGGGATCGCGCGCGTCGTCGGGCGCTTCGAGGACGCTCCGACGGGCCGCCGCGCGCGTCAGCGCGTCGGGTCGGGCACCGAGTAGGGGAGCCGGTGGAGCAGCTCGGCCTGCTCCCGCGCGGCGGCCTGCGCACGGTGGGCCGTCGCGCGGTCCCGGTCGCGGCGCTCGGTGAGCACGGCGAGCAGGAACGTCTCGGGGTGGGTGCCGGGCGGCGGGCCCGGAGCGACGTACCGCTCGACCTGGCCCGCGAGCTCCTGGCCCAGCCGCGCGCGCGACGCCGGGTGCAGGCGGTCGGCGCGCCCGAGGAACTGCCGGGCGGCCAGCGCGAGGCCGTCCGGCAGCCGGCGCATGTCCGCGTGCGCGGCCCACGCGGCGAGGTAGGGCGGCATCGCGAGCGGGGCGAGCGTCGGTCGCCCGCCCCGCACCCGGATCGCGTACGTGCCCGCCGCCATGTCGCCGAGCCGCTTGCCCTTGTCGTTCGTCAGCGACGCGACGAGCGCGACCGAGCCGAACGTGAGCCAGATCTCGCCGACCCCGACGAGCGCCCGCAGGAACGCGTGCCGGAACCGGACCGGGCCGCCGTCGTCGCGCACGACCCGGATGCCGAGCGCGAGCTTGCCGAGCGAGCGCCCGCGCGAGAGCGTCTCGACCGTCGTCGGGATGACGACCATGACGAGGACCGAGAACGCGATGAGGATCGCGGTGACCAGGTCGAGCTCGAGCGAGCCCAGCGAGGCGCCGAGCACGAAGAGCGTCGCGACGAAGAACACGAGCACGACGAGCAGGTCGAGCGCGAGCGCCAGCCCGCGCGTCACGAACGACGCCGGTCGCGCGTCCAGGACCACGCCCTCGCCGATCACGATGCCCTCGCGCACGCTCGCTCCCGTCCTCGCCGTCGCGGGTCCTGCCCGCCCGTCGGTCGGCGCACCGGCGGCACGCCCCGTGTGGCAGGGTATCGGTCGTGGACCTCGACGCCTTCACCGACGTGCACGGCGCGGAGTGGGACCGCCTCGACGCGCTCGTCCGCCGCCGCACGCTCGACGGCGCGGAGGCCGACGAGCTCGTCCGGCTCTACCAGGCCGTCGCGACGCACCTGTCGACCGTGCGCTCCGTCGCGCCGGACCCGGTGCTCATCTCGCGCCTGTCCGTGCTCCTCGGGCGCGCCCGCACGCGCATCGCGGGCGCGCACGAGCCCGCGTGGCGCGACGTCGTGCGGTTCCTCACGGTGTCCCTCCCGGCCGCGCTCTACCGGATCCGGTGGTGGTCGGTCGGCGTGACCGCCGCGTGCCTCCTCGTCGCGCTCGTCGCGGGCGTCTGGGTCGCGACCACGCCCGAGGGCCTCGCCTCCATGGGCCCGCCCAGCACCCAGGAGGAGTACGTGAACGACGCGTTCGCGTCCTACTACGACCCGGGCGTCGACTTCGCCGCCGTCGTGTGGACGAACAACGCGCGGATCGCGGCCTTCTGCGTGGGCCTCGGGATCACGGGGGTGTTCCCCGCGTGGGTCCTGTTCCAGAACGCGGTCGGCATCGGCTCGATCGGCGGCATGATGGCCGCGCACGGCGAGCTCGCGCTCTTCCTCCAGCTCATCGCGCCCCACGGGCTGCTCGAGCTCATGTCGATCTTCGTCGCCGGCGCCGCCGGGCTGCGGATCTTCTGGGCGTGGATCGACCCCGGCCCCCTGCCGCGCTCGCGCGCCCTCGCGCAGGAGGGCCGGGCGCTCGTCACCGTCGCGATCGGCCTCGCGATCGCGCTCGCGGTCTCCGGCGTCATCGAGGGCTTCGTCACCGGGTCGGAGCTGCCGTGGTGGCTCAAGATCGTGATCGGGGCGGTCGCGCTCGCGGCGTTCTGGGTCTACACGATCGTGCTCGGCCGCCGCGCGGTCCGGGCCGGGGAGACGGGCGACCTCACGGCCGACCACGCGGGCGACACCGCGCCCGTCGCGGCCTGACCCGCGACGCCTCAGCCGTCGACGACGACGCGCGCCCGCGCGTCCGGCCACCCGCACCGCACCCAGTCCTCGGCGCGCGCGACGACCTCGTCGCGCACCGCGGGATCGCGCAGGCGGTCGGCGAGGCTCGGCGCCTCGCCGCCGGGCGCGCCGGGGCCGCTCCGTGCGCGCAGCGGCCGCACCTCGACGTGCACGACGACGTCCGTCCCGTCGGCCGGGCGCGTCCCGTCGGCCGGGTCCGCCGCTCGGGCGCCGCGCGCGGCCGGGGCCGCTGCTCGGGCGCTGGGGGTGCCCGGGTCCGCTGCTCGGGCGCTGCGCGCCGCCGGTGCCGCCCGGCGGGCCGTCCAGGCGCCCGCGACGCGGCCGTCGACGAGGACCGCCGCCGCGACCTGACCGTTGACGCTCACGACGCTCGTGACCGGCAGGTCCCCGAGGACGCGCGTGCGGTCGTCGTGGGACAGGAGCAGGTTGTCGAAGTCGCCCGCGAGGACCACGGGCACGGGCTCGTCGCCCGGCGGGCGCGGCGCGTCGGGCAGGTCGAGGAGCTCGGTGCCGGCCGGGCCGGTGAACGTCACGAGCTCGGGCCGCAGCACGTCGACCGCGGCGCGCAGCCGGGTCAGGCCCGCCCAGCGCTGCGCGTCGGCCACCGACGCCGGGCCGAACGCCGCGAGGTACCGGCGCACGAGCCGCACGCGCGCCGCGAGCGTCGCGTCCGGGTCCGTGGCGTGCGCGACGGCGTCGAGGGCGTCGTCGGACCGCCCGAGCCAGGCCTGCGCCGTCGTCCAGGTGGTCGTCGTGCCCGCGCCGCTCGCGCCCCACAGGCCGCGGGGCGGGACCTGCACGAGCGGGAGCAGGCAGCGCGCCGCGTACGCGAGGTGCTTCGGGTCGACGTCGGGCCACCGCTCCGCGAGTCGCCGCCCCAGCTCGACCGACGTCAGCGGCTCCGCGAGCAGGTCGCGCGCCGCGCGCTCGAGGTCGTCGAGGTCGACGTGCGCGAGCGCGGTCCCGTGCTGGTTCCGCGACCGCAGGTAGGTCGCCAGGCCGGGGCGGGCGAGCGCCGTCAGCTCGAGCGCGTCGTCGGCCGCGACGAGGTGCACCGTGCCGCGCAGCGTCGCGACGCGCACCACCTGGCGGTCGAGCAGGCGGTCGCCCAGGTCGTCCGGCGCGAAGCCCGCCAGGCGCGACCAGAGCGCCGGGTACGGCGACGACGGGACCTGCGACTGCAGGCCGACGAGGTGCCGCACCTCGTCCAGCACGGTCGCGTCGCGCGGGTCCGCGAGGTGCTGGCGCGCGAGCAGCGCCCGGTTGAGGTCGTCGTGGCTCAGCCGCGGCCCGAACCGCTCGTCGGCCATCGGCCCGTCAGGACAGGACGATCGCGAGCGCCGGGACGAGGAACGTCGCGAGCAGCGCCACCACGACGATGATCGCGACGCGACGGTTGCGCCGGACGCGCTGCCGGGGATCGGTCGGCTGCCAGGCCACGGGAGCCTCCTGAGGTCGGGATGGACGTGCTGGACGACCCTACCTCCCGCCCCTGACGGTCGGGGGAGAGGGCCCCTGCACCACCTCCCGCGAGGTAGAGCCGTGGTTCCGCGAGGTAGCGCGGTGGTTCCGCGAGGTAGCGCGGTGGTTCCGCGAGGTAGAGCGGTGGTTCCGCCAGGTAGAGGCGTGGTCGCCCAGGGTGGGCCTGCCCACGCTCGGAGGGACGACGACGTCGGGCCACCTCAGACGGGTTGCGCGCCGACCGGACGGTCGTGGCGCCCGACAGGGCGCTTCTGGTGGCCCGGCGCCGCAGACGGAGCCGGGATCCCTGCTCGGCGAACCCGGGCACCCTCGTCCCGTGAGACCTGGCCTCTACCTCGCGCGGCCTCGGCTCTACCTCGTGGGACGACGCCTCTACCTCGTGAGACCGGGCCTCTACCTCGTGCGACCGTGGCTCTACCTCGCGCGACCACCGGCTCCGGCTCGGTGGCCCCCGGCGGGGGCTCAGAGGCGGCCGGCCGCCTTGAGCGCGAGGTAGGTGTCGGCGAGGCGGGGGGCGAGGTCGTCGGGGAGGGCGTCGACGACCTCGACGCCGCGCTGGCGCAGGACCGTCGTCACGGCGGCGCGCTCGATCTCGCCGCGCGCGGCGGCCGCGGCGTCGTACACCTCGGCGGTCCCGGTGCGGTCGTCGCGCAGGGCGGCGACCTCGGGGTCGCCCGCCGCGGCGAGCACGACCTGGTGCTTGGCCGTGAGCTGCCCGACGACGGGCAGCAGGCCGGACTCGACGGCGGCGGCGTCGAGCGTCGACAGGAGCACGACGAGCGCGCGCTGCGACAGGCGCTCGTGGACGGTGCCGACGAGGCCGGGCCAGTCGGTCTCGAGGAGCGCGGGCTCGAGCGGCGCGAGGGCGTCCGCCATGGCGGGCATGAGGCGCGGCCCGGCGGCCCCCGCGACGCGCGAGCGCACGGTGCGGTCGTAGGCGACGAGCTCGACGCGGTCCCCGGCGCGCCCCGCGAGCGCGGCGAGCAGGAGCGCCGCCTCGATGCTCGCGTCGAGGCGCGGCGCGTCCCCGACGCGCGCCGCGGACGTGCGGGACGTGTCGACGACGATGAGCACGCGGCGGTCGCGCTCGGGCCGCCACGTGCGCACGACCATGTCCCGGCCGCGCGCCGACGCGCGCCAGTCGATCGAGCGGACGTCGTCGCCGAGCACGTACTCGCGCAGCGAGTCGAACTCGGTGCCCTCGCCGCGCACCTGCACCGCGGCGCGCCCGTCCATCTCGCGCAGGCGCGCGAGGCGGCTCGGGAGGTGGCGTCGCGACGCGAACTCGGGGAGCACGCGCAGCCGCCCGGGCACGGGGATCGACGCCTGGCGCGCGGCGAGCCGCAGCGGGCCGAACGAGCGGATCGTCACGCGGTCCGCGACGCGCTCGCCGCGGCGCGTCGGGACGAGCACGGTCGTCACGCGCGTCGCCTCGCCGGGCGGCAGGTCGACGTCGTGCCGGTTGACCTGGGTCCCCGCGGACGGCGGCCACGCGTCGCGCACGAGCGCGCGCAGCCGCCGCGGGGCGAGGTTCGTCAGCGTGAGCCGGGACGCCGTCGCGTCGGTGAGCCGCACGGAGCCCGCGACGCGCCGCTCGATCGCGACACGCCGCGGGGACGCCGCGAGGGCCGCGTCGAGCGCGCACAGCGCGACGACGAGCAGCGTCCACACGAGCACCGTCCCCGGCACGGGGACGAGCAGCACGGGGACGATCCCGAGCGCCGCCAGCACGACGGCGCGCCACGTCAGGGCCACGAGCGACGCCTCAGCGGGGGACGGGGACGGACGCGAGCACGGTGTCGAGCACGCTCTCGGCCGTCACGCCCTCCAGCTCGGCCTCGGGCCGCAGCTGCACGCGGTGGCGCAGCGTGGGGTGCGCGAGGGCCTTGACGTCGTCCGGCGTCACGTAGGAGCGGCCCGAGAGCCACGCCCACGCGCGCGACGTGGCGAGCAGCGCCGTGGCACCGCGCGGGGACACGCCGAGGGACAGCGAGGGGGAGTGGCGCGTCGCGCGGCACACGTCGACGGCGTAGCCGAGCACCTCGCGCGCGACCTGGACGCGTGCGACCTCCGCGCGGGCGCGGTCGAGCACGTCGCGCCCGGCGACGGCGCGCACCCCGGCGCCCGCGAGGTCGCGCGGGTTGAAGCCGGCGGCGTGCCGTGCGAGCACCTCGACCTCCTGCTCGCGCTCCGGCAGCGGCAGCACGACCTTGAGCAGGAAGCGGTCGAGCTGCGCCTCGGGCAGCGGGTACGTGCCCTCGTACTCGACGGGGTTCTGCGTCGCGATGACGAGGAAGGGGTCGGGCAGCGGGCGCGGCGTCCCGTCGACCGAGACCTGCCGCTCCTCCATGGCCTCCAGGAGCGACGCCTGGGTCTTGGGGGGCGTGCGGTTGATCTCGTCGGCGAGCAGGAGGTTCGTGAAGACCGGGCCCTCGCGGAACGAGAACTCGGCGGTCCGCGCGTCGTACACGAGCGAGCCCGTGACGTCGCCGGGCATGAGGTCGGGCGTGAACTGCACGCGCTTCGTGCCGAGGTCGAGCGACGCGGCGAGCGTGCGCACGAGCAGCGTCTTGGCGACGCCGGGCACGCCCTCGAGCAGCACGTGGCCCTTGCAGAGCAGCGCGATGAGCAGGCTCGTCACGGCGCCGTCCTGCCCGACGACGGCCTTGCCGACCTCGCTGCGGACGGCGGCGAGCGCCTGCCGCAGCTCGGGCGACGGCGCGGGCGGGGCGTCGTGCACCGGTGCGGGGGTCGGGGTCGGGGCCGGCGTGGCGGGCGCATGGCCCTGGGCGTACGGCGCCTGCGGGGCGGGTGCCTGCGGTCCGGGCCGGTGCGCGGGCTGGCCGGCGGCCGCGCTCACGCGGTCGGCGGCGCCCGGGTCCTGGGCGGGCGGCGCGTAGCGGTCGGGCTGCGGCACGGAGCCGTCGGGGTGGTGCGTCACGAGTGGTAGACCTCGCTCTCGATCCGGTCAAGGTGACGCGCGAGCTCGAGCAGCGCCGCGTCGTCGGCGGGTGGTGGTCCGTACAGGAGCTGGGCGACCTGGTCGCCCGGCCGACCCGTCGCGCGGGCGACGGCGTCGACGACGGTGGGGGCGTCGGCCGAGCGGGGCAGGCCGAGGCGGTGCGCGAGGCGGTCGGCGGCGCTCGCGCGCAGCCCCGCGGCGGCGTGGCCGCGCGCCCCGGCGCGCCGGTAGAGGCGGCCGCGACCGCGCGTCGTCTCGGCGGCGCGCACGATCACCGGCAGGTCCTCCGTGACGAGGGGGCCCAGCCGGCGGCCGCGCCACAGCACGACCACGAGCAGCACGACGAGCGCCTGGAGGGCGACGACGCCGAACCACGGCGGCAGGGACAGGCCGGGGGTCGTGCTCCCGTCGTCGGCGAGCGACGTGTCGAACGGGTCGGGCACGAGCCACACGAGTCGGTCGTGCGCGCCGAGCGTCCAGAGCGCGAGCGCGGCGTTGCCGTCCTCGGTGACCGAGTCGTTGCGCAGGACGGCGGGCGTGTCCACCGCGCGCACCGTGCGCCCGTCGGCCTCGTGCACGAGGTAGGCGCCCAGGGACGGGTCGTCGGGGGAGGGGAAGCAGAGGACGGTCGCGTCGTCGAGCGCGACGAAGCCGACACCGTCGGAGCGGATCGAGCCCGCGGCCTGCGCGGCCGGGTCCGCGCAGCGCGCCGGTCGTGCCGACCCGCCGGAGCCCCAGTCGTACGCGAGCTCCGCGCCGCCGTCGGTCGCGGCGGCGAGCAGGTGGTCGGGCGGCGCGACGAGCACGAGGTCGGCGGGGGTCCCGACGAGCGCGTCCACCTGCTCGTCGAGCAGGTAGTCGCCCTGCGCGACGAGGAGCGTGCCGCCCTCCTCGGCGGCGCGCACCGCGTCGGCGACCGTGCGCACGTAGGTGACCTCGACGCCCTGGTCGCCCAGCACCTGCGCGACCGCGCGCGCCCCGGCGGGGCCCGGGTTGTCCGGTGCGAGCGGTGTGGCCGACGTCGCGGGCCGCGCGAGCGCCGTCAGCCCGGCGAGCAGCAGCAGCGCGCCGACGACGGCGACGGGCCAGCGCGCCCGGCGCCAGCGGCTGCGGGCCCGCGAGCGGGCGGTCGTGCCGTCGCCGACGACGGGCACGTAGGCGGTCGTCACGGCCCGCGGGTCGCCCGCCGCGCCCGCGGAGGGCGCCGCGCCGGGCGGTACGGAGGACGTCGTCGGGGCGCTCATGCGCCGTCACCGGGCGCGGACGCGGCGAGCTCCGCACGGAGCGCGGGGCGCGTCGCGAGCGTCCGCTCGTCGAGCGCGCGCAGGAAGGCGTCCGCCTCCGGGCCCACGGTCACGGCGCCGTACGCGACGTCGTCGAACAGGTGCGCGCCGCGCTCGAGCCCGTCGGCGACGTCGGGCAGGCGCTCGCCCGCCGTCCGCGCGGCCTCCCACGCGGTCCGTCCGGGACGCGGGTCGAGGACCGCGCGCTCCTCCAGCGAGCGCACGACGCCGCGGAAGCGTTCGAGCGCGGCGGTCGCCCAGTCGGCGCGCGCCGCGGCGGCGTCGGCCGCGGCGCGCATCTCGGCCGCGGTGCGCGCGTCGTCGTCGAGCACGACCACCGAGGCCTTCGCCCGGCGCGACAGGCGCACCGGACCGGCGACCCAGTAGGCCACCGCCGCGACCAGGGCGACCGCCACGACGACGACCACCGCCGTCAGCGGGCCGCCGAGGTCGAGCGTGGGCGCGCCGTCGAACAGTCCCTGGAGCCACTCGAGGAACCGCTGCAGGAGCGACGGGTCCGTGCGGTACTCCGGCCCGGCGAGCTCGCCGACGAGCCACCGCCGGGCCTCGTCGGCGCCGGGCTGCACGGGCACGTCGGCCGCGAGCGACCGCACGGTCATGCGGGCGGCTGCTCGCTCGCCGCCGCGGCGAGCTCGACGTCCAGGCCCTCGCGGCGCATGCGCACGTCGATGTAGAGCAGGGCGACGATGCAGCCCAGGAAGACCGAGGTGAGGATCATCGAGAGCGCGACGCCGATCGCCTGCACGAGGTGGTACAGGAAGGTCTGGCCCGCCATGAGCAGGAACGACGCGGCGAGGCTCGCGGGGTACGCGACGATGCCGGAGACGAAGCTCATCGCCACGAGGGCGAGCAGGTAGATGCCGAACAACCGCCAGAAGCTGCCGCGGGTGAGCAGCCACGCCCGCTTGACGGTCCGCCAGAACGGCTGCCCCTCCAGCGCCAGGGCGGGAGGCACGAGGCCGGTCCGCGTCCCGACCCAGACGAGGAGCACGGGCCAGGCGAGCAGGGCGACGACGATGAGGAACGCGCCGAGCCCCTCGGAGACCGCGAAGCCCGCGACGACGAGGAGCGTGGCCAGGCCGAGCGCCACGGACGCAGCCAGGCCCGTCAGCAGGGGGAACGCGATGAGGAACCACGTGCGCCGTCCGACCTGGGACCAGACCTCGCCGACGCCGGCCTTGCGCCCGATCGCGGACTGGCCGACGGAGACCGTGAGGAGACCCGCGATGATCGGCGCGGCGAAGAACGTGGTCACCTGGATGCCGAGGGAGCTCGCGAGCGTCGTGGCGAAGCTCTCGTCGAAGCCGGGGAAGGTGGCCTCGTCCAGCACGACGTCGAAGTACTGGGCGACGTAGCCGGAGAACGCCCAGCCGAGGAAGGTGCCGAGCAGCGTCGCCACCACGACGACGAGCGCGCTCATGCCGAGCACGACCCGGGGGTTGTGGCGGATCGCGCCGAACGCGCCGTCGAAGATCTCGCCGAGCGAGAGCGGGCGCAGCGGGATGATGCCGGGCTTCGCCGCGGCCGGCGCGTAGGGCGCGCCCGCGAGGCCGGGCGGCGGGCCGTAGCCCGGCGCGCCGTACTGCTGCTGCCCGTACTGGCCCTGCCCGAACTGCTGCTGGCCGTAACCCGGCTGCTGGCCGTACCCCGGCTGCTGGCCGTATCCGGGCTGGCCGTACCCCGGTTGCTGCTGGTCGTACCCCGGCTGGCCGTACCCCGGTTGCTGCTGGCCGTACCCCGGCTGCTGGCCGTAGCCCGGCTGTCCCGGAGCGGCGCCGGGCGCACCCCACGCGCCGGGTGCGGGCGGCTGGTCCGTCGGCGGGTGCTGACCGGGCTCCTGGCCGGGCGCGTACTGGCCGTACCGCGGCTGCGGCGCCGACGAGCCGGGCGCACCGTAGCCGGGGGCGCCGTACGAGGGCGCGCCCCAGCCGCTCGTGTCGCCGCCCGGACCGGGCGCGGCGGGCGGCGTGGGGCCGGGGGCCGCCGTCGGGTCGGGCGTGGCACCGTCCGGCGTGCCGGAGGTGTCGGGTGTGCTCATGTGCTCGTGGTCCCCCGCGATCGGCTCGGGCGTCGGTCCAGGCCGCCGGGCGAGGATCGGCAACGGCGGCGAGGCCACCCTAGTACGCGGCCCTGCGCGGCGGCCGACCGGCTCGCGCCGCCGGGTGCGCCCCGCCCGCGGGTTCACCCTCGCCGCGGGGCCCGGCCGCCCCGACGTCGGGCCCGTCGATGGCAAGATGTCCGCATGAAGGTTCGTGTGCTCGTGGTGGACGACGACACCGCCCTGGCCGAGATGATCGGCATCGTCCTGCGCTCCGAGGGCTTCGAACCGGTGTTCTGCGCGGACGGCGACCTCGCGCTCGAGACGTTCCGCACCACGCAGCCGGACCTGGTCCTGCTCGACCTCATGCTCCCGGGCAAGGACGGCACGGAGGTGTGCCGCCTCATCCGGGCGGAGTCGGGCGTCCCGATCATCATGCTCACCGCGAAGAGCGACACGGTCGACGTCGTGCTCGGCCTGGAGTCGGGTGCCGACGACTACATCTCCAAGCCGTTCAAGCCCAAGGAGCTCGTCGCCCGCATCCGGGCGCGCCTGCGTCGCACGGAGGAGCCCGCCCCGGAGCACCTGTCCATCGGCGACGTCGAGATCGACGTCACGGGGCACCGCGTCTCGCGCGGCGGCGAGCAGGTGTCCCTGACCCCGCTCGAGTTCGACCTCCTCGTCGCGCTCGCGCGCAAGCCGTGGCAGGTCTTCACGCGCGAGGTGCTCCTCGAGAAGGTCTGGGGCTACCGGCACGCGGCGGACACGCGGCTCGTCAACGTCCACGTGCAGCGCCTGCGCTCGAAGATCGAGCACGACCCGGAGAACCCGGAGATCGTCCTCACGGTGCGCGGCGTCGGCTACAAGGCGGGCGCGACCCGCACGTGAGCACGACGGCCGGCTCCGCCGACGGGCGAGGGCTCTGGCGCCGCGTCCGGCGCCGGGCGCGCGCGACCGTCCGCCGCGTGGTGTGGCGCTGGCGCTCGTCGATGCAGCTCCGCGTCGTCACGTCGGCGCTCGTCGTCGGCGTGCTGACCGTCGGGGCGCTCGGCGCCTACCTCACCGACGCCATGCGCGACGGCCTCTACGAGCGGCGTGCCGCCGAGCTCGACCAGGAGAGCGCCCAGTCCACGCAGCAGGCGCGCCGCACGCTCGACGCGTCGCCCGCGTCGACGCCGACCGAGGCCCAGTCGCTCCTCTTCGACCTCTTCTCCATGCTCCAGACCACCGGGTCCTCGCGCGACGTCTTCCTCTGGCAGTCCGGCGGGTCGGGCACGGTCGGCTTCCTCGACCAGTCGACCGACCAGCAGCTCGACGGCCTCGTGTCGCCCGAGATGCGCGCGGCGACCGTCGCGGCGGACGGCGAGCAGTACCTCCAGTCGGTCGCGATCCCGGTCGACCCGGCGCACCCGGAGTCGTCGGGGGTGGTGCCCGGCATCGTCGTGGGCTCGACCGTCGAGGTGCCGGTCGCGGGCACGTACGAGCTCTACTACCTCTACGACCTCGAGGCCGACCAGGAGACGCTGCGCTTCCTCCAGTCGGTCCTGCTCGTGGGGGCCCTCGTGCTGCTCGCCCTGCTCGTCGGCATCACGGCGCTCGTCACGCGCCAGGCGGTGCTCCCGGTGCGCCAGGCCGCGAGCGTCGCGGAACGGCTCGCGGACGGCCGCCTCGACGAGCGGCTCCCGGTCAAGGGCCACGACGAGATGGCGTCCCTCGCGCACTCGTTCAACGAGATGGCGCAGAGCCTCCAGGAGCAGATCGGGCGCATGGAGGAGCTGTCGATGCTCCAGCGCCGGTTCGTCTCGGACGTGTCCCACGAGCTGCGCACGCCGCTCACCACGATCCGCATGGCCTCCGAGGTGCTGCACGCGTCGCGCGAGGACTTCGACCCGGTCTCGCGACGCTCGACCGAGCTCCTGCAGGCCCAGCTCGACCGGTTCGAGGACCTGCTCGCCGACCTGCTCGAGATCAGCCGGTTCGACGCCGGCGCCGCGGTCCTCGACGCCGAGCGGCGCGACCTGCGCGACGTGGTGAACGCCGCCGTCGACCACGCCGCCCCGCTCGCCGAGCGCAAGAGCGTGTGGCTGTCGGTCCACCTCGGCGACGAGCCCGTCACGGCCGACATCGACCCGCGGCGGGTCGAGCGCATCGTGCGCAACCTCGTCGTCAACGCGGTCGAGCACGCCGAGGAGCGGCCGGTCGAGATCACGGTCGACGGCGACGGGCACGCCGTCGCGGTGACGGTCCGCGACCACGGGGTCGGGATGACGACCGACGAGGTCCAGCACGTGTTCGACCGCTTCTGGCGTGCGGACCCCGCTCGCGCCCGCACGACCGGCGGCACCGGCCTCGGGCTCGCGATCTCGCTGGAGGACGCGCACCTGCACGGCGGGTGGCTCGAGGCGTGGGGCCGCCCCGGCCGGGGCGCGAGCTTCCGGCTCACGCTCCCGCGGCGCGCCGGGATCCGGCTCCAGTCGTCCCCCCTGCCGCTCGTCTCCGAGGCGGCCGCCGGCCGCGGGCTGCCCGCGGAGTGGAGCGTGCGGACGCCGGTCGTCGAGGACGTCGAGGGCACGGCGGGCCCCGCCGACCTGCCGTCGGTCACGGGCGGCATCCCCGTCGTCATCCCGCGCGACCACGCGCCCCAGCCCGGCCGGGCGACGGTGCCCGGCTCCGGCGGCGGTCCGGCCGCCGGCCCCGACGACGTCCAGGAGGGGCGATGACCACGACGGGGACCGTGCGGCGTCCGACCGCGGGGCGCGAGGACCTGCGGCGCCGGGTCGGGCGCGCGCTCGCGGCCGGGCTCGCGGCCGTGGGGGTCGCCGCCCTCGCGGCGTGCGCCTCGATCCCCACGTCCGGGCCCGTCGTCGAGGGCGAGGCGACGCCGGAGGACCCGGGCCAGCCGTTCGTCAGCGCCGCCTCGCCCCGCCGCGACGCCTCGCCGGACCAGATCGTCCGCGGCTTCCTGGCCGCCCAGGCCCAGGGCGCGCGCGGCTCGTTCGACGTCGCGTCCGAGTTCCTCACGCGCGACGCGCAGGACGACTGGTCGCCCGTCTCCCAGGTCGCGATCCTCGAGGACGTGCCGCAGCTCGACGTGGACGAGGCCGCGATCGAGGGCGGCACGACGACGGTCCGCGCCACCGCCGACGTCGTGGGCACCGTCGACGAGCGCGGCGTCTACACGGAGCAGGCGCCCGGCCGGACCACCGAGGTCTCCTACGGCCTCGTCCGCGACGCCGACGACCAGTGGCGCATCGACGTGGTCGACGACGGGCTGACGATCACGGCCACGAACTTCGCCCGCACCTTCAAGCAGGCCAACCTCTACTTCCCGACCCTCGACCGGGCCTACCTCGTGCCCGACGCCCGCTGGTTCCCGAGCCGGAACTGGCAGGCGCTCGCGGTCCGCGAGACGCTGCGCGGCCCGGCGGACTGGCTCGCGGGGTCCGTCGCGACGGTCGCGCCCGAGGGCACCTCGCTGAGCATCGACTCCGTGCCCCCGGGGGAGGGCAGGGTCGCGGTGCCCCTCACCGACCCGGTGACCGCGGCGTCGCCGGCCGACCGCGCGATGCTCATCGCGCAGCTCCAGGCCTCGCTCGGCGTGCCCGTCGACATCACGGTGGGCGTCGGCGGCTCGGAGCTCTCGGCCGACGACGTCCCGACCATCGGCGTCGCCACCACGCCCGACGAGCCGGTCGTGCTCTCGGGCGACCAGGTCATGAGCCTGGAGGGGCGCACGACGCGGGCGGTGACGTCGGCCGCCCCGCTCGCCGGGCTCCAGCCCACCGCGCTCGCCTTCCGCGGCCGGGCCGACGACGCCACGTACGTCGTGCGGGACGGTGCCGCGCGGCTCGTCACGGCGCCGACGGCGGAGGCCGGGCCCGTCACGCTCCTCACCGGGACGAGCCTCGTCGCGCCGTCGATCGACCGGTTCCAGTACGTCTGGAGCGGCCCGCAGGTGCAGGCAGGGTCGTTGCAGGTCGTGGACCTGCGGGAGGCCGGCAGCGACGCGGCGGTCTCCGAGGTGGCCGCGCCGTGGCTCGACGGGCGCACCGTGATGTCGCTGCGGGTCGCGCCCGACGGCGCCCGGGTGGCCGTCGTCAGCGACTCGGGGTCCGGGGCGCAGGTCCACGTCGCGGGCATCGTCCGCGACGAGACCGGCCGGCCGACCCAGCTCTCCGCACCGGTCCGGGTCGGGCAGCCGATCGCCGCCGCGACACAGGTGACGTGGGTCGACCGCGCGCTCCTCGGGGTGCTCGGCCGGGCGTCCGGCGAGTCCGAGGTCGTCGTCCAGCGGGTGCCCGTCGGGGGGCCGACGGTCGCCGCCTCGCCCGTCGAGGGCGCCGTCTCGCTCGCGTCGGCCACGGGCGTCGGCACGACGCTCGTCGGGACGAGCGACAGCAGCCTGTACGCCGCGGGCACGTCGAGCCTCTGGACCAAGATCGCCACCGAGGTCCGGCTGCCCACGTACCCCGGCTGAGACGCCGCGCGCCCGGTGGCGCGAGGCGCGCCGGGCGACCACAGGCTCCCGGACGGCGCGGGTCGGGAGCCCGCGGTGCGCGCGTCGTCCACAGGTGGCCGGTCCGCCGGTGCCGGACGCTCGCGCCACCGGGCACGCTGGCCCGGTGCTCCTCGCCGCCCTCGACGACGTCGCCCGCCTCGTCCTGCCCGTCGCGTGCCCCGGCTGCGACGCGCCCGACGTCCGGTGGTGCGAGCCCTGCCTCGCGCCGCTGCGCGCCCCGCTCCGGCGGCGCGAGCGTGGGGCGCCCCGCCTCGACCGGCTCGACGGCGTCGCGCCCCTGCCGGTGTGGGCGCCGGCGGCGTACACGGGGCCAGTGCGCGGCGTCGTCGTCGCCTGGAAGGACCGCGGCAGGGCGGACCTCGACCGGCCGCTCGCGGACGCCGCGTGGCGCGCGGGCACCGCGCTGGGGTCGGTGCTCGGAGCCGTGCTCGGGCAGGGGCGCGGCACCGCGCTCGGTCCCGCGCTCGGGTCTGGGGTCGGGGCGGTCCCGGGGGAGGGGTCCCGGGGGTGCCCGGTCCTCGTCGTCCCGGCACCGACGACGCGGGCCGCGCGTCGCGCCCGCGGGCGCGACCCCGTCGCCCTGCTCGCGCGTGCGGTCGCCGCCGGACTCGACACCTCGGGAACCCCCGCCCGGAGCGCCGCGCTCCTCGTGCACCGCGGGCGCGCCCGGGACCAGGTCGGGCTCGGCTCGCGGGCGCGCGGGGCCCGTCTCGGCACGGTCGCCGTCGCCCCCGGGAAGCTCCTCGGGGCCGGTGCCGGAGGGCTCGTCCGACCGCTCGTCGGACCGTCCGCCGGAGCGCGTCGAGGACGGCCCGGGCGGCGCCCGTCGACCGGTGCACCGGCACCGGTCGTGGCGTGCCTCCTCGTCGACGACGTCGTCACCACGGGAGCCACCCTCGCCGCGTGCGAGAGGGCTCTGACCAGCGCGGGCGCTCTCGTGCTGGGCGCCGTCGCGCTCGCCGCGACCCCGTCGCCGGGCGAACGACGGCGGTCCGCCGGGCAGCCTCCGTGAGGTCCGCGCCGCGCGGGTCGAAGGTCCCCTCGTTCACCTCCCGTTGGTGCTGCCGACACCCCGGGCCCGGGGTTAGGCTGAGGGCCAGTCGCCGCGGACGACGGACGTGCAGGACACGTGCGCCGCCGCGCGAGCGTACCGAGCGCGCGGCCCTGCGCCGCAAGGAGGTGGTAGCCCACCGCACCCGGCAGCGGGTGCTCCTACCGAATCCGAACGCGGCGCCCGGACGCACCGGGCCGGGCGTCGCACTAGATCCTCGCGGAGGCTCACATGGAGATCGTCGTCGTCGGCAGGCACACGGAAGTGGCAGACCGCTTCCGCCGGCACGTGGAGGACAAGCTCGCCAAGGTCCAGCAGCTCGCGCCCACGGCGCAGCGCGTGGACGTCGAGGTCACCCACGAGAACAACCCGAGGCTCTCGGGGGTCCGCGAACGCGTCGAGCTCACCGTGCGGGCCAAGGGACCCGTCGTCCGCGCCGAGGCCGCGGCCGACGACCGGTTCGGCGCCCTCGACCTCGCGATGGACAAGCTCGCGGAACGGCTGCGCCGCGCCCGCGACCGTCGCAAGGACCACCGCAACCACACCGTCGTGCCGCCCGTCGACGTGCGTCCCTACGACCCGGCCACGCACGAGGCACCCCCGCCGCCGGCGCCGACCGCGCCGACCGCGCCCGGGGAGGCCGTCGAGACGACGCTCGGCGACTCGCCCGTCGTCATCCGGCAGAAGCTGCACACCGCGGAGCCCATGACGGTGGACGACGCGCTGTACGAGATGGAGATGGTCGGCCACGACTTCTTCCTCTTCGTCGACATCGAGACGTCGCGCCCGTCCGTCGCCTACCGCCGCCGCGGCTGGACGTACGGCGTCGTCGCGCTCGACACGTCCTGCGACTGCGCCGACGCCTCGGTCGAGAAGAGCGCCTGACCGCACCTGACGCGCCCGGACCCTCGAGGGTCCGGGCGCGTCGTGCTGTCCGGACCCGTCGCCCGCTGACCCGCCCCCGCTGCCCGCTGCCCGCTGCCCGCTGCCCACCGTCCGCCGCCCGCCGACCGCCGCCCGCCGACCGCCGCCGACCAGGCGATCCCGGTCGGCCGAGCAGGTGGTCGTGGCGGGTCCGGCCGCCGGGACGCGCCAGGACCGCCTGCTCGGGGGGAGCGGGTGGGTGGGCGGGCGGGCAACGGGTCGGCGTGTGGGTGGGGGCGGGCAGGATCGGAGGGTGGTCGCCACGCCGTCGAGGTCCGAGTCGATGTCCCTGTCCCAGGCGCGCCGTGTCGCGCTCGCCGCGCAAGGGCTGCACCGGGAGCGCCCGGACGGCGGCGCGCGTGCCGGGTCCGGGGGCCGTGCACCGACGATGCGGCAGGTCCAGGGCGTCATCGACCGCCTGGGGCTCCTCCAGATCGACTCGGTCAACGTGCTCGCGCGGGCGCACCTCATGCCGCTGTACGCGCGGCTCGGCCCGTACGACACGGCGCTGCTCGACCGCGCGGCGGGCCGTGCGCCGCGTCGGCTCGTGGAGACGTGGGCGCACGTCGCGTCCTACGTGCCGCCCAGCACGTGGCCGCTGCTCGAGTGGCGCCGCCGTCGGTACCGCACGGAGGCGTGGGGCACCATCAGCGCGGTCGAGATGAGCCACTCCGAGGCGGTCCAGGACGTGCGGCGGCTCGTCACGGAGCGCGGCCCGATCACCGCGAGCGAGGTGCACGAGATCCTCGAGACCGAGGGGCGGGCGCACCCGCGCGACCGCTCGCAGTGGGGCTGGAACTGGACGGTCGCGAAGCGCGCGCTCGAGTTCCTCTTCTTCACGGGGGAGATCACGTCCGCGCGGCGCAACGGCGCGTTCGAGCGCTGCTACGACCTCACGGAGCGCGTGCTCCCGCCGGAGGTCGTCGCGGCGCCGCCGGTCGCGGACGCCGACGCCGTCCGGGCGCTGCTCGAGATCGGCGCCCGCGCGCACGGGGTCGGGACGCTGCGCTGCTTCCGCGACTACTTCCGGCTCAAGGGGCCCGCGGTGCGGACGGCGCTCGACGAGCTCGTCGAGGCGGGCACCCTGCGCCCGGTGACCGTGCGGGGCTGGGACGAGCCGACCTACCTGCACGCGGACGCGGCGCTCCCGCGGCGCGCGACGGGGACGACGCTGCTCAACCCGTTCGACCCGCTCGTGTTCGAGCGGACCCGCCTCGAGCGGCTGTTCGACGTGCACTACCGGATCGAGATCTACGTGCCCGCGGCGAAGCGGGTCCACGGCTACTACGTCCTGCCCTTCCTCGAGGGCGAGGCGCTCACCGCGCGCGTCGACCTCAAGGCCGACCGTCGGGCCGGGGTGCTGCGGGTGCAGTCGGCGCACCGCGAGCAGGCGGCCGGGCCGCAGACGGCGGCGCGCCTCGCCGCCGAGCTGCACGTGCTGGGCCGGTGGCTCGGGGTGCCGGAGGTCGACGTCGCCCCGGTGGGGGACCTGGCGCCCGCGCTCGCCGCCGAGGTCGCGGCGCACTGACGTCGTCGCTGGCGTCGCCGCCGCCGCGGTCGTCCCGACCGCCTCGTCGGCGGTGGACGAGGCGCCCGGCCCGGGTGGCCCTCGCCGTAGGCTGGCGGACGACGTCGCGGGGGAGAGGTTCGTCGTCGGCGAAACCCGGACGGGACCGGCGCGGCCCCGACTCCCCTACGATGTTGTGTGACGTTGCCGACGTCCGCTGCCGTGCGCGCCCGCGCGGCAGAGCGTCGGCTCTGCTCCCGGACCAGCCGGCCCGGGCACCGATCGATACGGGAGTCCTGCGTGCCTTCGATCCTCGACAAGGTCCTTCGCATCGGCGAGGGCCGGATCCTCAAGAAGCTGTCCGGCATCGCCGACCAGGTGAACAAGCTCGAGCCCGGCTTCGAGGATCTCACCGACGAGGAGCTGCGGGAGGAGACCGACCGCTTCAAGGCGCGCCTCGAGGCGGGCGAGACCCTCGACGACCTGCTCCCCGAGGCGTTCGCCGCGGTGCGCGAGGCATCGCGACGCACGCTCGGCCAGCGGCACTTCGACGTCCAGCTCATGGGCGGCGCGGCGCTGCACCTCGGCAACATCGCCGAGATGAAGACCGGTGAGGGCAAGACCCTCGTCGCGACGACGGCCGCGTACCTCAACGCGCTCGAGGGCAAGGGCGTCCACGTCGTCACGGTGAACGACTACCTGGCGAAGTACCAGTCCGAGCTCATGGGCCGCGTGTACCGCTTCCTGGGCCTGTCGACCGGCGTCATCCTGTCCGGCCAGACGCCGGCGCAGCGGCGCGAGCAGTACGCCGCCGACATCACGTACGGGACGAACAACGAGTTCGGCTTCGACTACCTGCGCGACAACATGGCGTGGTCCACGGACGACCTCGTGCAGCGCGGCCACAACTTCGCGATCGTCGACGAGGTCGACTCGATCCTCATCGACGAGGCGCGCACCCCGCTCATCATCTCGGGCCCGGCCTCGGGCGACACGAACCGCTGGTTCGGCGAGTTCGCCAAGGTCGTGCGCCGTCTCAACCCCGGGACGGACTACGAGGTCGACGAGAAGAAGCGCACGGTCGGCGTGCTCGAGCCCGGCATCGAGAAGGTCGAGGACTACCTCGGCATCGACAACCTGTACGAGTCGCTCAACACGCCGCTCATCGGGTTCCTCAACAACGCCATCAAGGCGAAGGAGCTCTTCAAGCGCGACAAGGACTACGTCGTGCTCAACGGCGAGGTCATGATCGTCGACGAGCACACGGGCCGCATCCTGCCCGGGCGCCGGTACAACGAGGGCATGCACCAGGCCATCGAGGCCAAGGAGGGCGTGCAGATCAAGGCGGAGAACCAGACGCTCGCCACGATCACGCTCCAGAACTACTTCCGCCTGTACTCCAAGCTCGCGGGCATGACCGGTACCGCCGACACCGAGGCGGCCGAGTTCCAGGGCACCTACAAGCTCGGCGTCGTGCCGATCCCGACGAACCGCCCGATGCAGCGCGTCGACCAGCCCGACCTCGTCTACAAGAACGAGGAGGGCAAGTTCGACGCCGTCGTCGCGGACATCGTCGAGCGCCACGCCCAGGGCCAGCCGGTGCTCGTCGGCACGACGAGCGTCGAGAAGTCGGAGCTCCTGTCGTCCAAGCTGAAGAAGCAGGGCGTGCCGCACGAGGTCCTCAACGCGAAGCAGCACGAGCGCGAGGCGGCGATCGTCGCGCTCGCGGGCCGCAAGGGCGCCGTGACGGTCGCGACGAACATGGCCGGCCGCGGTACGGACATCATGCTCGGCGGCAACGCCGAGTTCATGGCGGTCGCGGACCTCGCGGCGCGCGGCCTGGACGCGGCGGAGAACCCGGAGGAGTACGAGGCCGCCTGGCCCGACGCCCTGGAGAAGGCGAAGGCCGCAGTCGCCGCGGAGCACGACGAGGTCCGCGAGCTCGGAGGTCTCTACGTCCTCGGCACGGAGCGGCACGAGTCGCGCCGTATCGACAACCAGCTCCGTGGTCGTTCCGGCCGTCAGGGCGACCCGGGCGAGTCCCGGTTCTACCTGTCCATGCAGGACGACCTCATGCGCCTGTTCAACTCGACCCTCGCCGAGTCGATGATGAACCGCGCCGGGTTCCCCGACGACGTGCCGCTCGAGTCGAAGATGGTGACGCGCGGCATCGCGAGCGCGCAGGGTCAGGTCGAGTCCCGCAACTTCGAGATCCGCAAGAACGTCCTCAAGTACGACGACGTCCTGTCGCGCCAGCGCACCGTCATCTACGACGAGCGCCGCCGCGTGCTCGAGGGCGAGGACCTGCAGGAGCAGGTGCAGCACTTCCTCACCGACGTGGTCACCGCGTACGTCGAGGGCGCCACGGCCGAGGGCAACCCGGAGAGCTGGGACCTCGAGGGGCTGTGGACCGCGCTCAAGGCGGTGTTCCCCATCTCCATCACGGTGGACGAGGTCGTGGAGCAGGCCGGCGGCGAGACGCGCCTCACGAGCGAGATGCTGCTCGAGGAGATCCTCTCGGACGCCCGCATCGCCTACCAGAACCGCGAGGAGCAGCTCGGCGCGGCGAACATGCGCCAGCTCGAGCGCCGCGTGACGCTCTCGGTCCTCGACCGCAAGTGGCGCGAGCACCTCTACGAGATGGACTACCTCAAGGAGGGCATCGGGCTGCGCGCGATGGCGCAGCGCGACCCGCTGGTCGAGTACCAGCGCGAGGGCTTCCAGCTCTTCCAGGCGATGACCGAGGCCATCAAGGAGGAGACGGTCGGGTACCTCTTCAACCTCGAGGTCAAGGTCGCCGAGCCGGGCGCGGCCACGGGCCAGGCGCCGGCGATCTCCGTCGCGGGTGCGGCGCAGGCCGCGCAGTCGGCCGCGGGCCAGGCGCTCGGCGGCGCGGCGGGTGCCGCGTCGGCGGGTGCGGCGGCCGGTCTCGCGGCGGCGGCGCAGCGCGACGCGGCTCCGACGCAGGACGCGCCCGTCGACGGCGCCCCCGTCGCGGACGAGCCGGTCGAGGACGCCTCCGTGGAGGACGCGCCCGTCGAGGACGCGCCGGTCGCGCCGGAGCCGGTGGCGGCGCGTGCCGCGGCCGAGGGCCCTGGTGGCGACCGCCCCGGCACGCTCATCGCGAAGGGCCTCGACGGCCCCGACCGTCAGGTCCCGCTGTCGTACACCGCCCCGAGCGAGGACGGCACGGGCCAGGCCGTGGTGTCGGGCGACGCGGGCCGACGCTCGCGCCGTGCGCTGCACGGCGAGGCGACGGCGGTCGAGAGCGACGGCCGGACCTTCCCGGGCACGCCCCGCAACGCGCAGTGTCCGTGCGGCTCCGGCAAGAAGTACAAGGTCTGCCACGGCCAGAACGAGGCCTGACCGGGCACCCGTCCGCCGGGTGCCCTGACGACGACGGCGAGGCGTCCACCTGCGGGTGGGCGCCTCGCCGTCGTCGTGCCCAGCCAGGGAAGGGCGTCTGGTCCGGGAAGGGTGTCGTCGTGCCCGGTCCGGGAAGGGCTCAGCCGATCTCGAGCGCGACCACGCGCCAGGCTCCGCGGCGCGCCTCCAGCCGCGCCGCGGCGGCGCGGACCCGGTCTCCGTCCTGGACGACGACCGTCCCCTCGGCGACGCCGTCGCCGATCCGCAGGACCCGCGCGCGGCGGACGGCGACCGGGCGGGCCGGGTTCTCGCCGGGGCCGTCAGCCACGAGCCGGGCGCGCCGGGCGAGCGCCTCGTAGATCTCCGGCGACACCCACCGTGCGAGCTGTCCCACCGTGCGCTCGCCCCGGACGACCTCGACCGCAGCCCGGACCACGGCGCAGCACAGCGCGGTCGGGTCCGGCAGGGGCACAGGCGTCGTCGGGCGCCCGAGGGGACGACCCCGGACGACGTGCTGCGGCACGCGGGCCGCCGTCGGCTCGGTCACGTCGACCGTGGCGACGGTCGGGTCGCCGAGGCAGCGGAGCAGCCGCGCCGGCGGGGCGGACGGGACGCTCGTCGAGCGGAGCGGGCGGACCGTGGCCCCGCTCGAGGGCAGGGCCGTCGGTGCGGCCGTGGGCGTCACGGTGGTGACCGGGGCGTGCGCGCCGGCCAGCAGGGGAGCGGTCATGGTGGGGCTCCTTCGAGGTCGGCGGTGGTCAGGCGGACGGTGCGACGAGGACCTGGCCCGGCCGGACGAGGTCGGGGTCCGCGCCCACGACGTGGGCGTTCGTCGCGTGCCAGCGCTCCACCGCCTCTGCGACCTGCCCGTCGGTGGACCCCGCGGGCAGGTGCCGGGCGGCGATCGACCACAGCGAGTCGCCGCGGATGACGACCACCTCCGGCGCGGCCTCCGGACCTGGCACATCTCGCGTCACGGCCAGCGCCGCGTCGCGCTGGCGGGCGGCGTCCGACGAGGCCCCCTCTGCGGCGGCCGTCGGTCCCGCCGCGCCGGAAGCCTCTGCCCGCTGGCCGAGGTCGCCCGCCCCGGCGGCGTGCGTCCCTCCGGAGTTCGCGGCGTCGCCCGCACCAGCGCTCTCCGCGCTGGTCGACGGCGTCGCGCCGGTCGCCGCGGAGGTGGCACCGTGCGAGCGGTGGGGGTCCTGCGACGTGCCGGCGTCCCCCGGCACCCCGGAGGGCGGCACCGAAGGCGCCGGCACGGACGACGGCGGCAGGGACGACGGCGGCAGGGACGACGGCGGCAGGGACGACGGCGGCAGGGACGACGGCGGCAGGGACGACGGCGGCACCGAGGTGACCGGCGCGGGCTGGCCTGGCGCGGCGTCCGCCCGGGTGCTCGACGGACCGCCGGAACCCGTCGTGGAGCCGTCCACCGCGGCGGACGAGGCGCCGGGGGTCGTCCCGGACGTCGAAGCGGCGCTCTCCGAGGCGCCGTTCCCTGACGCCGTGCCCTCGCCCCCGGCGACGGCACCGCTGGGTCGCCACCCGAGATCGACGGCGACGACGCCCGGGTCGTCCGCCGGGGTGGCCGCGTGCGCCGTCCCGCCGGCGACGAGCAGGCCCGCGCCGACGGTGGCGCCGACGGCGGCGCGCGCCGCGTGCCGGACGACGGCCGGCGCCGCGCGGCGCAGGAGGCGTTCTCCCGTCGTCCAGGACCGCCCGGCGGCCTCGGCAGCCACGCAGGCCACCGCGACGAGCGCACTGAGCGCGACCCAGAGGGCGGCCAGCGCGCCCACCGACACCGCGCCGAGCTCCACCCAGGGCTCGACGCGGTGCGTCGGGAGCGCGGCGACGAGGTGCAGCGCCCGGAGCGACAGGACGGTCGTCGCGCCGCCCAGGACGAGGACGAGCGCAAGGAGGGCGAGCAGACCCCCGGCTCGTCGGGATGCAGCAGTACCCCGGTCCATCGTTGCCCCCTGCCTGCCGTCGCGCACTCGACGGCTTTTGATGTCGTTTGGTGTCGTTTGATGACGACACGTCGATCTAAGCGCGCAGGATCGACGCCTGTCCAGGCCCGTCCCGTGATGTGGACGACGGAGGGTCGGGTGCGGTGGCGCCCCGCTACGGTGTGCCGATGCGATGGGACGCCCTGTTCGACGACCTCGCGGCGCAGCTCGCCGCGGCGGAGTCGCAGGACCGCGTCGCCGCGGTCGCCGACCTGACCCGGGCGGAGCACGCGACGGTGCTCCTCACCGAGCGGCTGCGCGCCGCGCCGGGGCCCGTGACGCTCGAGCTCCGCGACGCGTCGGCGGTGACCGGCGAGGTGCGGGAGGTCGCGCAGGAGTGGGCGCTGGTCGTCGACGGCCGCCGGCAGCACCTCGTCCCGCTGGACGCCGTGGTCGCGGTGCGAGGTCTCGGGCGGCACGCCGACCCGCCGCGCTCGTCCCGGTCGGCGACGCTCGGCCTCGGGCACGCGCTGCGTGCGCTCCAGCGGGACCGGAGACCGGTCCAGGTGCGGACGGCCGCCGGGTCCTACTCCGGGTGGGTCGCCCGGGTGGGGAAGGACCATCTCGACCTCGAGCCGTCGCCCGGCAGCGCGCACGGCGCGCGGGTCGTGCCCTGGTCGGCCGTCGTGTGCGTCAGCGAGGCGGAGGCGGGGTACGTGCCGAGGTGAGCGCGCGGCAGGGGGAGCCGGGGGAGCAGGGACGCCGTCGCACGACGGCGTGGGGACGCGGCACGGGGCGGCGGAGGCGCGACGGCGCGCCGTCAGCCGTCGAAGTCGCCCGCCTCGATGCGCTGGCGCGTCTGCGCGTACATGCGCTGGATGTACGCCTCGAGCTCGCTCACCTCGACCCGCCACTGGCCGCGTCCGCCCACCTGGATCGCGGGCAGCTCTCCCGACCGGACGAGCGCGTACGCCTGCGCCGCCGAGATGTTGAGCTCGTCCGTGACGTCGGCGAGGGTGAGGAACCGCTGGGGCATGGCGTCAGTCTGGCACGCGCACGCCCCGTCGAGGTGCTCGTCCACAGGCCCTGCCACGCGCCCCGCCGACCGGGAATCATGAAGCCGCGGCACGTGCGACGTGCCGACCACCGAGGGGGAGATGGATGACGACGACCGTGGAACGACCCGTCCCGGGGGCCGCGACGCCCCCGCCCGCCGCGCGGCTGCGGCGGCCGGGCTGGAAGGACCCGCGGCTGCTCGTGGGGGTCGTCGTGGTGGCGCTGTCGGTCGCGCTGGGGTCCTGGGCCGTGAGCAGCGCGAGCCGGACGGTCGCGGTGTACGCGGCCGGGACGCCGCTGACGCCCGGCACCACCGTCGGTGCGGCCGAGCTGCGCACGGTCGAGGTGCGGCTGGGCGCGCAGACCGACCGCTACCTGCTCGTCGAGGACGGGCTCCCGGACGAGGCGGTCGTCCTGCGGACGGTGGCCGCGGGCGAGCTCGTCCCCGCGACGGCGCTCGGCGCCGCCACCGACCTCGCGGTGCGGGCGGTCGCGGTGCCGGTCACCTCGGGCCTCTCGGAGCGGATCGTGCCCGGCGCCGACGTCGACCTCTGGCACGTCCCGGAGGCCGCCGCCGCACCGTCCCCGGACGCTGCGCAGGACGCCCCGGACGGATCGGGCGCCGTGCCGGAGATGCTCGTCGGCGGCGTCACGGTCGCCCAGGTCGACGAGGGCGAGGGCACGCTCGTGGTCGGCGGGCCGACGACGGTGCACCTGCTCGTCGAGGTCGACGACCTCCCCGCCGTGCTCGCCGCCGTCGCGGGGGAGGGCACCCTCGCGCTGGTCCCGGTCGGCGGTGCGGGGTGAGCGGCGCGACCACGGTCACGACGGTCCTGTGCGCGGTCCGCGGGGCGCGCGAGGCGGAGGTCGTCACGACGCTCGACGCGTCGGGGCTGCGGGTGACGCGGCGCTGCGCGGACGTCGTCGAGCTGCTCGCCGCGGCGGCCGCGGGGGCCGGGCGGGTCGCCGTCGTCTCGCACGACCTCCCGGCGCTGGACCGGCAGGCCGTGGCCGACCTGCACGCGCACGACGTCCGGGTCGTCGCGCTCGCCCCCGGGGGCACGTGGGAGGAGGACCGGCTGCGGGCCCACGGGGTGGACACCGTGGTGGACGTGGACCGGTCCCCGGGCACCCTGTGCGACGCCGTCCGGGCGGTCGTGCCGGCCCGCACCGCGCACGCGGGCCCGCCCGGCGCGCCCGCCCGCGTCCTGGCGCCCGTGCCGGCCGACGGCGAGGGCGACCGGCGCGACGGCCGGACCGTCGCCGTCTGGGGCCCGACCGGGGCGCCGGGCCGCACGACCGTCGCGACGAACCTCGCGGTCGAGCTCGCGGGCCCGGCACCCGCGGGGCGGCCCCGGCGGCACCGCGCCGCACGCCGGGCGCACGAGGTCGACGCGGCTGCCACGGCCGCCGTCGGGCCTCCGGCCGAGGTGCTGCTCGTCGACGCGGACACGTACGGCGGGACGGTCGCGCAGCGCCTCGGGCTGCTCGACGAGTCCCCGGGGCTCGCCGCCGCGGCCCGCAGCGCCGGTCAGGGTGTGCTCGACGCCGCGGGCCTCCGCGCGCTGGCCCCGGTGCTCGTGCCCCGCGTCCGCGTCCTCACGGGCCTCGCCCGGGCGGCGCGCTGGCCCGAGCTGCCGGGCCCGTCGCTCGACGCGGTGTGGCAGGTGGCGCGGTCGGTCGGGGACTGGACCGTCGTCGACTGCGGCTTCGGCATCGAGCAGGACGAGCTGCTCAGCTACGACACCCGCGCCCCGCAGCGCCACGACGCGACGCTCAGCGCGCTGGGCGCCGCGGACGTGGTCGTGGTCGTGGGCGGCGGGGACCCGGTCGGGCTCCAGCGCCTCGTCCGCGCGCTCGACGAGCTGGGAGAGTCCGGGGCGGCGGCCGCCGCGGCCCGCGTCGTCGTCGTGAACCGGGTGCGGGCGAGCGTCGTCGGGCCACGGCCCGAGCGCGCGGTGCGCGACGCGATGGCGCGGTACGCCGGCGTCGAGGACCTGCACGTCGTCCCGGAGGACACCGCCGTCGACGTGGCGCTCCGGGAGGGGAGGACGCTCGGCGAGACCGCCCCGGCGAGCCCTGCCCGGCGCGCGCTGGCCCGGCTCGCGGAGGCAGTGCGGGAGGCCGCCCCGTCCGGGCGTGGTGCGGCGCCCGGACCGGTGCTCGAGGCGGCACACTGAACCCATGCGCATCTATCTCCCCGCGACGCTCGACGAGCTCGACGCCGTCACCGTGACCGCCGACGCCGCCCGCTGGACCGTCGCCCCGCGCGGCGCCCACGCCGTGACCGCCGCGCTGACGCGTGCGCTGCCCGACGAGGACGAGGAGGGTCTCGAGTACGCGGCGGCGCTCGAGGCGGCGGACGACTCGCTCGCGCTCGTCGCGTCGCGCCCGGACGCGCCGCGGCAGCGGCTCGTCGTCACGCTCGAGGTGCCCGACGGCGCGGTCCAGGTCGTGGGGGCCGAGGACTCCGACGACGAGGACGCGCCCGCCCCGAGCGCCGTCGAGGTGCTGCGCACGGTGCCCGACGTCGCGATCGTGTGCGTGCACGTCGACGAGCCGGAGGCGGTCGCGGACGTCGAGGCCGTGCTCACCGCGGCGGACGACGACGGTCCCGACGCGGACGCGGCGCTCGACGCGGCCATCGAGCGCGTGGGCGAGCGCGACCTGCTCTGGTACGACTGGTCCGAGCTCAAGGACGTGCCGCGCGGCTGAGACCGGGACGAACCCGGGGCGGACCGAACCTGGGACGCCGCAGGGGTGACGGGCCCCGTCAGCCCAGGCGGCCCAGCACCTCGTCGTGCAGCAGGCCGTTCGTCGCGACGGCGTTCCCGCCCCACGGGCCGTCGGCGCCGTCGAGCGACGTGAACCGCCCGCCCGCCTCGGTGACGATCGGCACGAGCGCGGCCATGTCGTAGAGCTCGAGCTCGGGCTCGGCGGCCGCGTCGACCGCGCCCTCGGCGACGAGCATGTACGACCAGAAGTCGCCGTAGCCGCGCGTGCGCCACGCGCCGCGCATGAGGTCGAGGAACGGCTCGAGCTTCCCACGCTCCTCCCAGCCGTCGAGCGACGCGTAGGCGAGCGACGCGTCGGACCACGACGAGACGCCCGAGACGTGCAGGCGCGACGCGGCGGCGAGCGACTTGCCCGTCCACGCGCCGGTGCCCTTCGAGGCCCACCAGCGCCGGCCGAGCGCGGGCGCGGACACCAGCCCGACGACGACCTCGTCGCCGTCGGCGAGCGCGATGAGCGTGGCCCACACGGGGACGCCGCGCACGAAGTTCTTCGTCCCGTCGATCGGGTCGACGATCCAGCGCCGGGCGCCGTGGCCCGTCTCGCCGTACTCCTCGCCCACGATCGCGTCGCGGCCGCGGGCCCGGCCGAGCTGGCCGCGGATGATCTCCTCGGCGGTCCGGTCGGCGTCGCTCACGGGCGTCGAGTCGGGCTTGGACTCGACGTGCAGGTCGAGCGCCTTGAAGCGCGACAGGGTGTGGGCGTCGACCTGGTCGGCGATCACGTGGGCGAGGCGCAGGTCGTCGTCGTAGCCGCGCGTCGAGGGGGGCGTCATGGCTCACACCGTAGCGGTGCGCGCACGGGCCGGGGGAGGCGCCGCGCGGGGTGCGGGCTCAGGCGGCGCCGGTGCGCGAGGCGAGCACGCGCCGGAACGACTCGAGCCGCGCCGCGCGGGCGTCGCGGGTGGCGTCGTCCGGGGAGTCCGCCACCCAGTCGTCGAGCGCGCAGTCCGGGGCGTCGTCGAGGTGGGTGCACCCGCGCGGGCATGCGGCGGCGACGGCGTCGAGGTCCTCGAACGCGCGCAGCAGGTGGTCGACCTGCACGTGCGCGAGCCCGAACGACCGCACGCCCGGGGTGTCGATGACCCACCCGCCGCCCGGCAGGCGCAGCGCGACCGCCGACGTCGACGTGTGCCGGCCGCGCCCCGTGACGTCGTTGACGTGCCCCGTCGCGCGCCGGGCGTCGGGCACGAGCGCGTTGACGAGCGTCGACTTCCCCACGCCCGAGTGCCCGACGAACACCGACGTGCGCCCGGCCAGCGCCTCGCGGACGGCGTCGAGCGGCTCGATGGCCCAGCCGTCGGGCGCGAGGCCGTCGGGCGCGCGCCGCGTGACGACGACGGAGACGCCGAGCGGCTCGTACAGCGCGCGCAGCGGCGCCGGGTCGGCGAGGTCCGCCTTGGTGAGGCACAGCAGGACGTCCATGCCGGCGTCGTACGCGGCGACGACGCACCGGTCGATCATGCGCGTGCGCGGCTCGGGCTCGGCGAGGGCGGTGACGACCACGAGCTGGTCCGCGTTCGCGACGATGACGCGCTCGTACGGGTCGGTGTCGTCGGCGGTGCGGCGCAGCACCGACGACCGCTCCTGGATGCGGACGATGCGCGCGAGCGAGCCGTCGTCCCCGGTGACGTCGCCGACGAGGTCGACGCGGTCCCCGCACACGATCCGCGTGCGCCCGAGCTCGCGCGCCTTCATGGCGAGGACGGTGCGCTCGTCCTCGGCGCCGACGACCGTCCCGTCGTCGGTCCCGCCCACGAGCAGCGTGTACCGCCCCCGGTCCACGCCCGTGACGAACCCGGTCACCGCGTCCGCGTGCTCGGGGCGCTGCTTGGTGCGCGGGCGGCTGCCGCGCTTGCCGGGGCGCGAGCGGAAGTCGGACTCGTCCGGGACGCGGGCCATCAGCGGGCCGCCGCCCCCGAGCCGCCGAGCATCCGCTCCCACATGCCCGCGAAGCCGGGGAGCGTCTTGGCCGTCGTCGCGACGTTCTCGACGCCGACGCCCGGCACGCGCAGCCCGATCACGGCGGCCGAGGTCGCCATGCGGTGGTCGTGGTAGGTGCGGAAGACGGCGCCGTGCAGGGGGCGCGGCGTGATGACGAGCCCGTCGCGCGTCTCCTCGGCCTGCCCGCCGAGCCGCGTGATCTCGGCTGCGAGCGCGGCCAGGCGGTCGGTCTCGTGCCCGCGCAGGTGCGCGATGCCGCGCAGGCGGCTGGGCCCGTCGGCGAGGGCCGCGAGCGCGGCGATCGTGGGGGCGAGCTCGCCGGCGGCGTGGAGGTCCACGTCGACGCCGCGCACCTCGCCCGTGCCCGTCACGGTGAGCACGTCGCCGTCGAGGGACGACGTGGCGCCCATGGTCTCGAGCAGCTCGGGGACCATCGCGCCGGGCTGCGTGGTCGCCGTCGGCCAGCCCGTGACGCGCACGGTGCCCCCGGCGACGAGCGCGGCCGCGAGGAACGGCGCGGCGTTCGACAGGTCGGGCTCGACCTGCACGTCGCGCGCCGCGATCGCCCCCGGCTCGACGCGCCAGATCGCCGGGCGCGAGTCGTCGACGACGACCCCGACCTCCCGCAGGACCTCCACCGTCATCTCGATGTGCGGCATGCTCGGCAGCGTGTGCCCGACGTGCCGGACCGTGAGGCCCTGGTCGTAGCGCGCCGCCGCGAGGAGCAGCCCGGAGACGAACTGGCTCGACGCCGACGCGTCGATGTCGACGGACCCGCCCCGGACCCGGCCGCGCCCGCGCACGGTGAACGGGAGCGTCGTAGGCAGGCTGCCGCCGTCGTCGCCCGCAACCGGGACGTCCAGCGCGCTGAGGGCCGCCACCACCGGGCCCATGGGCCGCACCCGCGCGCCCTCGTCGCCGTCGAACCGCACCGCGCCGTCCGCCAGCGCCGCGACCGGCGGGAGGAAGCGCATGACCGTCCCGGCGAGGCCGCAGTCGACGTCGACCGGTCCGCGCAGGGCGCCGGGCGTGACGTGCAGCTCGGTCGGCGACGCGCCCTCCTCGATCCCGACGCCCAGCGCGCGCAGCGCGGCGATCATGAGGTCGGCGTCGCGGCTCCGCAGCGCGCCGCGCAGCGTCCCGGGGCCGTCGGCGAGCGCCGCGAGCACGAGCAGCCGGTTCGTCAGCGACTTCGACCCCGGGACCTCGACCGTCGCGTCGAGCGGCCCGCGCGCCGTGGGCGCGACCCAGGCGTCGGCCGGGGCGGGGGACGGTGCGTCGGTGGGCGCGGAGGGCTGCGTCGTCATGGCGTCCAGGCTAGTGGAGCGTCGTGGCCCGACGGCGGCCGGTCCCGCCGGGCGGACGGGCGCGGCCGTGCGGTGCGACGCGTCAGGCGACCTTGGCGCGGACGGCGGCCCCGGCGTCGTGCACGGCGCCCGCGGTGCTGCTCGCGGCGTGCTGCGCGGCGTCCTGGGCGGCCTTCGCGGCGCGGCGAGCCGAGCGCGACACGTCCTTCGCGGTGCTCTTCGCCCCCGCGACGACGGCCTCCTGCTTCGCCTGCTTGGCGAGCGCGAGGTCGTGCCGCGCCCGCTCGAGACGCCACTGGACGCCCGGGCGGCCCTCGTAGTCGGCGCCCGCGATGAGCGCGGCCCCGATCGCGCCGACGTTCGCGACGAACTTCCGCGTCCGCTCGGTGCGCGTGGCCTCGCCGCCCGTGAACGGCTGGTTGACGACGGCGAGCGGGACCGTGAGCGCGGCGAGTGCGAGCGCGGCGGTCCGGGGCGCCTTGCCGACGGCGAGGCATAGGCCCGCGACCGCCGTCGCCGCGCCGTGGGCGCGGACGAGCGTCGTCACCTGCCGCTCGCTGAGCGGGGCCTCGATGCCGACGCGCTTCTCGACGAGCTCGACGCCCGCGCGCGCGGCCCGCACGTGCTCCGCCGGCTTGAGCGCGGCCTGGACCCCGTCGTAGACGAACCACGAGGCCAGCATGGGCCTCGCGAGGTGACGCAGCAGCATCGGTTCTCTCCTCATCGCTGGTGACTCGCCGGTGCCCTGGGCGGGCGTCCTCCGGTGGGTCCCAGCCTGCCGCGCCCCCCGGGACGGCGCCACCCGCGGCGGTGCCCGGGCCGGGAATGCCTGGGGGCGCTCGCGGGTTGCACCCCTCGTGACCGCCCTGCTCCAGACTCCCGCACCCGCCGCCCGGGTCGCGTCGACGACCCCGGCGCCGGACGCCGCGTTCGCCGCCGCGTGGTCGGTGCCGAGCCGTGCGCGGGACGCCTCATCGAACACCCAGACGAACGGGGGACTAGGCTCGTTGTTGATGACAGAGCGAATCTCCGGCAGCGACGTCTCCGGCAGCCCTGCGACGACGTCGGGAACGACGCCGGACGACGGTGCGCCCGCCGGCACGATGCCGCCCGCCGACGCGACGGACGCCGAGGACACGAACCGCGCCCCGGAGGCCGAGAGCGACGCCGCGCGCGCCGCCCGGTTCGAGCGGGACGCCCTGCAGTACCTCGACCAGCTGTACTCCGCCGCGCTGCGGATGACGCGCAACCCCTCGGACGCCGAGGACCTGGTGCAGGAGACGTTCGCGAAGGCGTTCGCGGCGTTCCACCAGTACCGCCCGGGCACGAACCTCAAGGCGTGGCTGTACCGGATCCTCACGAACACGTTCATCAACACGTACCGCAAGAAGCAGCGCGAGCCGCAGCAGGCGCAGACGGACGACGTCGAGGACTGGCAGATCGCGCGCGCGGCGTCGCACACGTCGCAGGGCCTGCGCTCGGCCGAGGCGGAGGCGCTCGACCGCCTGCCGGACTCGGACGTCAAGCGCGCGCTCCAGGAGCTCCCCGAGGACCGGCGCATGGTCGTGTACTACGCCGACGTCGAGGGCTTCCCGTACAAGGAGATCGCGGAGATCATGGGGACACCGATCGGCACGGTCATGTCCCGCCTGCACCGAGGCAGGCGCCAGCTGCGCGAGCTGCTGGCCGACTACGCCGCGAGGCGAGGACTGGTGGGCGCGAAGAGCCCCGGAGGTGAGTCGTGAGCACGTCAGAGACCCGTGAGCCCGGACGGGGTCCGGTCGAGGAGCCGGTGACCCCGATCCCGCACTCGACCGCGGGCGAGTCCGAGTGCGAGCACGCGCTCACGCACCTGTACGAGTACCTGGACTCCGAGATGACGCCCGACGACGAGCTGCGCATGCGCCAGCACGTCGCGCACTGCTCGCCGTGCCTGGCCGAGCTGAGCGTCGAGGAGCTCGTCAAGCAGCTCGTGCGCCGCTCGTGCCACGAGAAGGCGCCGGCGGGGCTGCGGGAGCGCATCCACACGCAGCTCACCGTGATGGTCACGACGACGACGGTCGTCGAGACGCGCTGACCCGAGCCCGGGGCCAGCCCCGAGGGCCTGCGCGCACGAGAGAGGGCCCGGACCGACGACGTCGGTCCGGGCCCTCTTCCGTGCTCCCGCTCGCGGGGGCTGCGCCGTCTCAGGCGTTGGGGCGCTTGCCGTGGTTCGCGGCGTTGCCCTTGCGGCTGCGACGCTTGCGTCCGCGCTTGCTCATGGTGTTCTCCTGACGGTCGGGGAGTGCTGCCGGTCTCGGCGGTTCTCGACGGGTGTCGACGTGGAACGACCGGTCTCGGCGTGTCCAGTCCGTCTCCCATGGTCCCACACGCGACCCCTTGTCACGGTCGAGCACGCGATATATCGTGTCTGGCGGAACGAGATATATCGCGAGCGCCTGCCCGGCCGTCCTGGTCGACCCGGCGCGCGCGGCGACCAGGACGGAGCGCGGGATGACGCAGGAGCTCTGGACCCTCACCGGTCCGCAGGCCATCGACCTCGCGCTCGTGCGCCGGCTCGACGCGACGATGATCGGCGGGCGCATCGACGTCGTCGCGCACGAGGACCCGGCACGGACCGACGCGCGCGTCGAGGTGCACTCGGTGAGCGGGCGCGCGCTCGAGGTGCGGCTCGACGGGACGACGCTCCGGGTGGGCTACGGCCCGTTCGAGGCGGGCTGGAAGGGCTTCCTCGAGCGCTTCCGCACGTACACCGGCAAGGACGCCGCGGAGGTCCACGTCGCCGTCCCGGCGGGCGCGCAGGTCGAGGTCGCGACCGTGCAGGGCGAGGCGCTCGTCGCGGGCGCCCGCGAGGGCGTGCGGCTCGCGACCGTGTCCGGCGCCGTCATGACGAGCCGGACGCGCGGCCCGCTGCGCGTCGACACCGTCTCCGGCGAGGTCGCCGCGAGCGAGCACGACGGCCCGGTCCGGATGGAGTCCGTCTCCGGCGGCCTCACCGCGACGGGTGCCCTGCGCTCGCTGCGGCTCGACTCGGTCTCCGGCTCCGTGACCGTGGACACGCGCACGACGCCGGACGAGATCACGGTGAGCGCCGTCTCCGCCGACGTGCTCGTGCGCCTGCCCGACCCGGACGCGATGGACTACGCCGTGCGCTGCCTCAGCGGCCGGCTCGTCGTCGACGGGGAGGAGCAGCGCGGGTCCGCGCGCTCCTTCCACCGCGCGGCGCGGCTCGGCGCGGGCGCGCCCGTCCGCGTCTCGGCCGTCTCGGGCGACGTCACCGTGCTGCGGGGGACGGCCGGGACGTCGTCCGCCCCGGCCGACGCGCCCCCGGTGCAGGACGCGGCCCCGGACGCCCCGGCGTGGGGCAGCCCCGGTGCTCCCGCCGGGCGACCGGCTCCCGCGAGCGGCCCGGTGGACCGCTGATGGCCACCGTCTTCGCCCACGGCCAGCTCCGGCTCTACCTGCTCGCGCTCCTCGCGTCCGGGCCCAAGCACGGGTACGAGCTCATCACCGAGCTCTCCGAGCGGTTCGGGGGCACCTACCGCCCGAGCGCCGGGACGATCTACCCGCGCCTCGCGCGGCTCGAGGACGAGGGCCTGGTCCACCGCAGCGCCGACGGGCGCAAGACGACGTACGAGCTGACCCCCGCGGGGCGCGCCGAGATCGAGGCGCGGCGCGCGGACGTCGCGGCGCTCGAGCACGGCATCGCCGAGACGGTGCGCCAGCGCGCCGAGGCGCTGCGCGCCGACGTGCAGGGCTCGCTGCGGGGCCTGCGCGCCGAGCTCGCCGCCGCCGCCCAGACGGCGCGCGCCCGCCCGCGCGACGGCGAGCACGACACCCGGCGTCGCGAGTCGACCGCGCGCCGTGCCGAGGCGGAGGCCGTGCTGCAGCGCTTCCGCGACGAGCTCCGCGCGGACCTGCGCCGGGCGGACGCGACCGGCGGCGTGCCCGAGCTGACGGTCGACACGCTGCGCACCGTGCTCGACAGCGCGCGCCGCGCCGTGCGGTCCACCCTGCCCTGACGTCCCGAGACCACCGACCACGCACCAGAGAACCGAACGAGGAGAAGCGCATGAGCACCGAGTCCTGGGTCATCAACGCCCCCCGGAGCGTCGACGTCGCGGACGTCCGGCGCGTCGTCGTCCAGCTCACGGACGGGTCGGTCGACGTCGTCGCCGACCCCGGCCGCGAGAGCGGGGCGCACCTCGACGTGAGCGAGGTGTCCGAGCGCCCGCTGCAGGTGAGCGTGCACGACGGCGAGCTGCGCGTCGGGTACGACTTCGCCGGCATCGAGGGCCTCGTCGACCGCGCGAAGGGCCTGCGCGACAAGGACCGCGCCGTCGTGCGGGTCACCGTGCCCGCGAGCGTCCCGCTCAAGGTGACGACCGCGCGCGCCGCGGCGACCGTCGTCGGGACGCGGGCGGACGTGTCCGTCACGACCGGGACCGGCGCCGTCCGCGTCCAGGGCGTCTCGGGCACGGCGTCGGTCCGCACGGCCACCGGCTCCGTCGACGTCGGCGAGCACGTCGGCGACGTCCACGTGACCACCGCGTCCGGCACCGTCACGCTCGGCGGCACGCTCGGGCGCGTGTCGGTCAGCACCGTCACGAGCGGCGTCGAGGTCGTCGCGCGCGAGAGCACCCCGCTCGTCGACGCGCGCACGGTCTCGGGCGACGTGGCCGTGCGCCTCGGCGCCGGCTCGGCCGTGAACCTCAAGGCCCGCAGCGTCACCGGCAAGGCCGTGCTCGACGGCGTGCGGCTCGACTCCAGCGCGCAGCGCACCACGTCCGTCGACCACGTCGACCAGCACGGCGCGGGCGGCGCCTACGTGTCGGCGAGCACCGTCTCGGGCGACCTCACGGTCTCGCGCGGCTGAGCGGTACCGCCCCGACGCCGAGGGGGAGGCGTGGTCCGCGACTCGCCTCCCCCTCGTGCATCCCTGCGGGCTCAGACGGTGTCGTCGGGCAGCCCGAGCCACGCGTGCCAGCCGGTGTGCAGCACGAGCCACGCCATGAGCCCGTAGCCCGCCTGGCCGGGGAAGCCGTTCCCGCTCTGCGCGAGGTCGGCGAGCCACTGCTCGTGCGTGACGAGCGGGCTGAACGTGTCGACGTAGGGGACGCGGCGCCGGTTCGCGACGTCCGAGAACGCGTGGGACAGCTCCGCGAGGCGCTCCGCGTCCTGAGCGTGGCCCGGCGGCGGCCCGACGACGAACGTCGGCAGGCGGTGGGACTCCGCGACGTCGAGCACGTTCGCGAGGTTGAGGCGCGAGCGCGCGACCGACAGCCCCGCGTCGAGGTCGTGGCGGCCGAGGCCGATGACGAGGCGGTTGTCGACGTCCGGCTCGGGGGAGAACCGGCGCGCGGTCTCCGCCTCCCAGCGCTGGCTGAGGGCCGTCGTCGTCTCGCCGGGGATAGCGAGCGGGAACACGTACGCCGGCTGGGGGAAGCGCGTGCGCGCGACGACGCGCCCCGCCCACCCCAGGGCCTTCGCGTCGCCGACGCCGGCGCTCAGCTCGTCGCCGACGACGCAGATCCGTACCTCACGACTCACCGCGTCTTCCACGAGCGCCATTCTCCCCGACGCGGGCCGCGCGGGTCGATCCGAGCCGGTGCGGACGGCGTGTCGACCCGCGCGGGGACCGCCGCGGCGGCCGGACGCCTCAGGCCAGCGTCGCTCCCCAGGTCACCTCGTGGGACGCGCCGGGCTCGAGCCGGACGAGGCGCTCGCCCGTCCGGAACGCGTCCGCGACGCAGCTCATCGGCTCGGCGGCGACGCCGGTGCGGCGGAACGCGACGTCGCCGACGTGGTCGCCCGTGCAGACCTGCCACGTGTCCATCGAGCCGTCCATCCACACGGCGGCCGTGCGGCCGTCGGGCGCGGTGAGGCGGATCCAGGACAGCCCGTCCTCGTCGCGCAGCACGTCGACGTACGCGTCGTCGAGGTCGACGCCCGCGAGCAGGCGCGGCTCGCGCAGGTCGAACGTGCCGGTGGCGGGCTCGGTGCCGGTCGGCAGGAGCCGCTCGTCGGTCGTGACGCGGGTCGCCGCGTCCAGGCGCAGCGTGCACGCGTCGAGGTTCGCGCCGTCGGCCGAGAGCCACGGGTGGAAGCCGACGCCGTACGGGGCGGTCGCCGTGCCGACGTTCGTCGTGCGGACGTGGACGCGCAGCCCCGCGTCGTCGAGCGAGTACGTCACGCGCGCGACGAGGTCGAACGGGTAGCCCGGCGACGGCGGCAGGTGCAGCTCGAGCGTCGCGCGCGCGGCCTCGTGCTCGACGACCGTCCAGCGCTGCCAGCACGCGAGGCCGTGCAGCGCGGTCCCGCGGTCCGGCTCCGAGATCGGGACCTGGTACGTCGTGCCGTCGACCGTGTATTGCCCGTCGCGCAGCCGGTTGGGCCAGGGGAGCAGGACGGCGCCGTTGAACGCGGGCGACACCTCGTCCTCGCCGAAGGGCGTGAAGACCGGCCGGCCCCCCACCGCGTACTCGCGGACGGCCGCTCCGACCTCGGTGATCGTCGCTGCGTGGTCGCCGTGGGCGATGCGGACCTGGGCTCCTGAGGGGGCATGGGTGTTCACGCTCACATACGGTACTCGGCGTGCGCGGGTGCGCGATGCGCCCACGCCCGTCAGACTCGTTGCCCGGGTGTGTCTTCCGGCGCACCCGACGCAGCACGAGGAGGAACGATGGAACGACAGGTGCTCGGGCGGACGGGACGGCTCGTCTCGGTCGTCGGACTGGGAACCTGGCAGCTCGGCGCCGACTGGGGCGACGTGAGCGAGGACGACGCGCGCGCCGTCCTCGACGCCTCCGCGCAGGCCGGCGTGACGTTCTTCGACACCGCGGACGTCTACGGCGACGGGCGCAGCGAGCAGATCATCGGCTCCTACCTCGCCGACAACCCCGGCCACGGGATCACGGTCGCCACGAAGATGGGCCGCCGGGAGCCGCAGGACGCCGACAACTACACGCTCGCCAAGTTCCGCGAGTGGGTCGACCGCTCGCGCCGCAACCTGCGGACCGACCGGCTGGACCTCGTGCAGCTGCACTGCCCGCCGACCGCCGTCTACTCGCGCGACGAGGTCTACGACGGCCTCGACACGCTCGTCGCCGAGGGCGCGATTGCGAGCTACGGCGTGAGCGTCGAGACCGTGGACGAGGCCCTCACGGCCATCGCGCGTCCCCACGTCGCCACGGTGCAGATCATCCTCAACGCGTTCCGGCTCAAGCCGCTCGACGCGGTGCTGCCCGCGGCGTCCGACGCCGGCGTCGGCGTCATCGCGCGCGTCCCGCTCGCGTCCGGGCTGCTGTCCGGGAAGTACACGAAGGACACGACGTTCGCCGCGGACGACCACCGCACGTACAACCGCGACGGCAGCGCGTTCGACGTCGGCGAGACGTTCTCGGGCGTCGACTTCGAGACCGGCGTCCAGGCGGCGGCCGAGTTCACCACGCTCGTGCACGACGTCGTCGGGCAGGACCTCACCCCGGCCCAGGTGGCCATCGCGTGGGTCTGGCAGCAGCCGGGCGTGTCGACCGTCATCCCCGGCGCGCGCAACGTCGAGCAGGCGCGGTCGAACGCCGCCGCGGGCGACGCGGACGTCCTCGGCCCGCTCTTCACGTCGGGCGTGCGCGAGATCTACGACCGCTACCTGCGCGAGAAGATCCACGACCGCTGGTAGGTCGGCAGGACCGGCCCCCGGTCCGACGGCGACGGCGCACCGACGACGAAGGCCCCCTCCGGGCGGAGGGGGCCTTCGTCGTGCGCGGGTCGTGCGGGCCGGTCAGCGGGCGAACGCCTGCTCCAGCAGCACGGCCTGCTGCGCCTGGTGCTTCTTCGCCGTGCCGGCGGCCGTGGAGGCCGACGCCGGGCGGGAGACGACGCTCACGCGCGGCAGGTCCTCGGGCAGGTTGATGTGCACGAACGACCAGGCACCCTGGTTCTCGGGCTCGTCCTGGACCCAGACGACCTCGGCGCCCGGGTACTTCGCGAGCTCGGCCCGGATGCCGTCGACGTCGAGCGGGTACAGCTGCTCGAGGCGGACCAGCGCCACGCCCTCGTCGCCGCGCTTGGTGCGCTCGGCGAGCAGGTCGTAGTAGACGCGGCCCGTGCACAGGAGCACGCGGTCGACCTTCGCCGGGTCGGCCGACGCGTCCGGGATCACCGGGCGGAACGTGCCGGTCGTGAAGTCCTCGACGCTCGACGCGGCCGCCTTGAGGCGCAGCAGCTGCTTCGGCGTGAAGACGATGAGCGGACGACGCGGGCGGGCGTACGCCTGCCGGCGGAGCAGGTGGAAGTACGACGCCGGCGTGGAGGGCTGCGCGACCGTCATGTTGTCCTCGGCCGCGAGCTGGAGGAAGCGCTCGATGCGCGCGGACGAGTGGTCCGGCCCCTGGCCCTCGTAGCCGTGGGGGAGGAGCATGACGACCGAGGAGTACTGGCCCCACTTCTGCTCGGCCGACGAGATGAACTCGTCGATCACCGTCTGGGCGCCGTTGACGAAGTCGCCGAACTGCGCCTCCCACAGCACGAGCGCGTCGGGGCGCTCGACCGAGTAGCCGTACTCGAACCCGAGCGCGGCGTACTCCGAGAGCGACGAGTCGTAGACCCAGAACTTCGCCTGGTCCGCCGACAGGTACAGCAGCGGCGTCCACTCGGCGCCCGTCTCGCGGTCGTGCAGGACGGCGTGACGCTGCACGAACGTGCCACGGCGCGAGTCCTGGCCGGCGAGGCGCACCGGGGTGCCCTCGACGAGGAGCGAGCCGAACGCGGCGAGCTCGCCGAAGCCCCAGTCGATGTTGCCCTCGACGGACATCTGCCGGCGCTTCTCGAGGAGCTGCGCGAGCTTCGGGTGGACGGTGAAGCCCTCCGGCGGCGCGACGTGCACCTGGCCGACGCGCTCGAGGACCGAGCGGTCGATCGCCGTCTTCCAGCCGACCATGGTGCCGGCGTCCTCGAGCTGGGACTCCGGGCGCTCGAGACCGGCGACCGGCTCGCGGTCCGCGGCGGGCGTGAAGCCGCCCTCCTTGGTCTCGGTGAAGACGCGCTCGAGCTGGGCCTGGTAGTCCTGGAGGACGTGCTCGGCCTCCTCGAGCGTGATGTCCCCGCGCGCGACGAGGTTCTCGGTGTACAGCTTGCGCACCGAGCGCTTCGCCTCGATGAGGTTGTACATGAGCGGCTGCGTCATCGAGGGGTCGTCGCCCTCGTTGTGACCGCGGCGGCGGTAGCAGATCATGTCGATGATCACGTCGCGGTCGAACTGCTCGCGGAACGCGAAGGCGAGCTCGGCGACGCGCACGCACGCCTCGGGGTCGTCGCCGTTCACGTGGAAGATCGGGACCTGGTAGCCCTTGGCGACGTCGGTCGCGTACGTCGTCGAGCGCGACGACGACGGGCCCGTGGTGAAGCCGACCTGGTTGTTGATGATGACGTGCACGGTGCCGCCGGTGCGGTAGCCGCGCAGCTGCGCGAGGTTGAGCACCTCGGGCACGACGCCCTGGCCCGCGAAGGCCGCGTCGCCGTGGATGAGGATCGGCAGCACGGAGAAGCCGTCGCCGCCCAGGTCGATGCGGTCCTGCTTGGCGCGCACGATGCCCTCGAGCACCGGGTCGACCGCCTCGAGGTGCGAGGGGTTCGCCGCGAGGTAGACCTTGGTCGTCGCGCCGGTCTCGGCCGTGAAGACGCCCTCGGTGCCGAGGTGGTACTTCACGTCGCCCGAGCCCTGGACGCTCTTCGGGTCGAGGTTGCCCTCGAACTCCGCGAAGATCTGCGCGTAGCTCTTGCCCGCGATGTTGGCGAGCACGTTGAGCCGCCCGCGGTGCGCCATGCCGATGCCGACCTCGTCGAGGCCGTTCTCGGCGGCCTTCGACAGGATCGCGTCGAGCAGCGGGATGAGCGCCTCGCCGCCCTCGAGCGAGAAGCGCTTCTGCCCGACGAACTTCGTCTGCAGGAACGTCTCGAACGCCTCGGCGGAGTTGAGGCGGCGCAGGATGCGGAGCTGGTCCTCGCGCGGCGTGCGCGCGTACCCGGACTCGAGGCGCTCCTGGAGCCACTTGCGCTGCGTGCGGTCGGCGAGGTGCATGTACTCCACGCCGACGGTGCGGCAGTAGGAGTCGCGCAGCAGGCCGAGGATGTCGCGCAGCGTCGACTTGGTGCGGCCGCCGAACCCGCCCGTGGGGAACGTGCGGTCGAGGTCCCACAGCGTCATGCCGTGGTTCTGGATGTCGAGGTCGCCGTGCTTGCGCTGGCGGTACGCGAGCGGGTCGGTGTCGGCCATGAGGTGGCCGCGCGAGCGGTAGGAGTGCACCAGCTCGGCGATCTTGGCGGGCTTGGCCGCCTCGATCTCGGCGTCCGTCGTGTTGTCGCGGACCCAGCGCACCGGCTCGTAGGGGATGCGCAGCGCGGCGAACACGCGGTCGTAGAAGCCGTCCTCGCCGAGGAGCTTCTGCGACAGGATGCGCAGGAACTCGCCGGACTGCGCGCCCTGGATGATGCGGTGGTCGTAGGTCGACGTGATCGTCAGGACCTTCGAGATGCCCAGGCGGGCGAGCCGCTCGGTCGAGGCGCCCGCGAACTCCGCGGGGTAGTCCATCGCGCCGACACCGATGATCGTGCCCTGACCCTGCATGAGGCGGGGCACCGAGTGCACGGTGCCGATGCCGCCCGGGTTGGTGAGCGAGATCGTGGTGCCCGCGAAGTCGTCGACGCCGAGCTTGCCACCGCGCGCACGGCGCACGAGGTCCTCGTAGGCCGCCCAGAACTGGGCGAAGTCCATCGTCTCGGCCTTCTTGATGCTCGGCACGAGGAGCTGGCGCGAGCCGTCCGGCTTCGCCAGGTCGATCGCGAGCCCGAAGTTCACGTGCGCGGGCTGGTTGATCGCGGGCTTGCCCTCGATCTGCGTGTAGCTCGCGTTCATCACCGGCATGTCGGCCAGCGCCTCGACGAGCGCGAAGCCGATGAGGTGCGTGAACGAGATCTTGCCGCCGCGACCGCGCGCGAGGTGGTTGTTGATGACGATGCGGTTGTCGACCATGAGCTTGGCCGGCACCGCGCGCACCGACGTCGCCGTCGGCACCTGGATGCTGGCCTCCATGTTCGTCACGACGCGCGCGGCCGGGCCGCGGAGCTTCTGCACGTCGTCCGTGGCCTGGTCCTCGGGCGCGGGGGCGCCGGCGACCTTGCGCGCGGGCACCTGGGCGTACGGCGCCGTCGCGGGCTGGGCGGTCGCGACGGGGCGCGACGCGTGCACGGCCTCGACCGCGGCGTTGACCGCCGGGTCGGCCGGGAGCTTCGGCGGCTTGACGCGCTGCGCGGCCTCGGCGGCGGCCGAGCCGTCCGTCACGGCGGTCGGCGCCGCGGGTGCCGGCGCGGTGGGCGCCGCCGGAGCGGGCGAGCCGTTCGCCGGCGCCGCGGCCGGGCGCGACCCGTTCGCGGGTGCCGCGGCTGGGACGGACCCGTTCGCGGGCGCCGCCGGGGCGTCGCTCGTGGTGTCGGCGTCCGAGCGCTCCGCAGGGCGGTAGTCCTCGAAGAAGTCCCACCACGCGGGGTCTACCGCGTTCTTGTCCTGGAGGTACTGCTCGTACAGCTCGTCGACGAGCCACTCGTTCGCTCCGAACACGGAGCTTGCGTCGCTGATCGCCTCTGACTCAGCCTTCGGGGACACGCGAGGATCGCCCACTTTCACACACAGGTCGCTGTCGGTCACAGCCCGCGACCGTGGCACGACGGCGCACCGCTGCTGCGGCGCCCCCGACGTCGGCACGGGCTCGTCCGGGTTCCGGACCACTCCAGCCTAGGCCCTCGTCGTCGGCCTCGGGCGTTGGGCCGAGCGTTCCGGCGCGGCCTGTTCGCGGGTTCTTCACGCCGTGTCTGGGCCAGGCAAACGTGACCCCACGCGCACCTCGTCGGAGGGCAAGATCGCGGAATTCCACGCCATCCCGAGGTATCTCCGCGCGGCGGTGTGACGCATCTCACGCCCGAGCGCGGGCGGTGCGCGCGCTGTCAGGACGGAGTCACCGCACGTCGGGGTGCGCCGTGTACGACGCGTCCCCGTCCTCGGGCGGGAACGGCGCGGAGCCCGCGTGCGCGGGCAGCGTGACGCGCATCGTCGCCCCCCGGCGCGAGTCCGCGACCTCGATCCGGCCGCCGTGCAGGTCCACCGCCCAGCGCACGATCGCGAGCCCGATCCCCGTGCCGCCCGTCGAGCCGCCCGTCGTCGTGTGCGCGCCCGTCGCGCTGGCCCGGGCGAACCGCTCGAAGATCCGCTCGCGGTCCTCCTTGGCGATCCCCGGGCCCTCGTCGACGACCTCCAGCACGACGTCGTCGTCCACCGGGTACGCCTCGAGCCGGATCTCCCCGCCCTGCGGCGAGTGCCGGATCGCGTTCTGCAGGAGGTTGGTCACGACCTGGTGCAGCCGCTCGCGGTCCGCCTCGAGCACGAGGTCCGGGGGCGTGACGTCGACGACGTAGCGCAGCTGCTTGCCCGCCTCGACCATCGACACGGCCTCGGCGTTCTCCTCGAGGAAGTCGCCGACGTCGATCTGGGTGATGTTGAGCGCCGCCGCCCCCGCCTCGATGCGCGACAGGTCCAGGAGGTACGCGACGAGCCGCGTGAGGCGCTCGGTCTGCGCGAGCGACATCTCCATCGTCGCGGGCGTCGGGGGCGTCACCCCGTCCACGACGTTCTCGAGCTGGGCCTGGAGCGCCGCGATCGGGGTGCGCAGCTCGTGCGAGACGTTCGCGATGAGCTCGCGGCGCACCTGGTCGCTCGTCGCGAGGTCCTCCGCCATGACGTTGAACGCCACCGCGAGCTGGCCCACCTCGTCGCGGCTCGTGGCGCGCACGCGCCGCGTGTAGTCGCCGTCGGCCATCGCCCGGGCGGCGGCGGTCATCTCCCGCAGGGGCGACGTCATACCGCGCGCGAGGAGCTGCGTGAGCAGCAGCGACAGCACGATCGCGAGCGGGAACGTGCGTGACGGCCCGAGCTGGTTCTGCAGCCCGATCCACGTGATGAGGACGGCGAGCGTCACCGTCGCGGCGACCAGCACGCCGAGCTTGATCTTCAGCGAGCGGAACGAGTCGAGCGGCCGGACGTCCGGGAGGTGCGGCCGGATCGTGTGGGCCCGGTGCGGTCCCGGCCGCGCCGGGCCGGGGGCCTGCGCCTGCCCCGGGTCCGTGCCGCCGGCGGGGTCGGCGGGGGAGGAGGTCATCCGGCGGGCGGCTCGAACGCGTAGCCGACGCCGTGGACCGTGCGGATGAGGTCCGCACCGAGCTTGCGGCGCAGCGCCTTGATGTGGGAGTCGACGGTGCGCGTCCCGCTGGCGTCGGCCCAGTCCCACACCTCGGCGAGCAGGCGCTCGCGCGTGAGGACCGTCTTCGGCGAGCTCGCGAGCATGACGAGCAGCTCGAACTCGGTGGGCGTGAGGTGGACCTCCTCGCCCGCGCGGTAGACGCGGCGCTGGGCCTTGTCGATCGTCACGTCGCCCACCGTCATGGGCGGGTCGCTCGGGGCGGAGCTCGCGGCCTGCGTGGCGCGGTCGACGCGGCGCAGCAGCGCCTTGATGCGCGCGACGAGCTCGCGCATGGAGAACGGCTTCGTCATGTAGTCGTCCGCGCCGACGCCGAGCCCGATGAGCATGTCGGTCTCGTCGTCGCGCGCGGTGAGCATGAGGATCGGCACGGGCTGCTCCGCCTGGATGCGGCGCGTGACCTCGAGGCCGTCGATGCCGGGGAGCATGACGTCGAGGACGATCGCGTCCGGGCGCAGGCGCGCCGCGGCGTCGACGGCGGACAGGCCGTCGCGCGCGACCTCGACGCGCCAGCCCTCCGCGCTCAGCCGCTGCGCGATGGCGGTCGCGATCGCGGGCTCGTCCTCGACGACGAGGACCGTGGCCGCCTGCTGCGGGGTGCCGCCGCCGGCCACCGGGGCGGTCGTGGGCACGGGCCCGCGGCCGGGGACGGGACCGGCCCCCGCGCCGGTCGGTGCTGCGCTCGCTGCCCTCGGATCTGCCATGGGATACAGCGTGGCACACGTCGGCCCAGGTCGGCCGGATTTCGTCGTCGTGGGAGGACCAGGTCGCGCGCTCGTGCGGTGCCGCCCGGGGGCCGCCGGGCCGTCCCTCCCGGGCGCCGCGCGACGGGCGAGCGCTAACATCGTCGGCACGATGAAGAGCACCTCCCGATATCGGTGGAGCACCTCGTGGTAGGCGACTGGGTCATGGTCGCGCTCGGGGTGCTCCTCACCGCAGGTACCGCCGTCTTCGTGGCCAGCGAGTTCTCCCTGGTCACCCTCGACCCCGCCGTCCTCCCCGCCGGGGACGACGCCGACCAGGAGGGCGACAGACGCGGCTCCCCGCCGTCGGGCGGGACGGGCGGCCCCGACCGCCGCGACCGCAGCGTCCGGGCCGGGCTCAAGCACCTGTCGACCGAGCTCTCCTCGGCGCAGGTCGGCATCACCCTCACGACCATCCTCCTCGGGTACACCGCGCAGCCCGCGCTCCTCGCGCTCTTCGGGGACGCCCTGAGCTCGACGCCGCTCGGCCACGCGGCCTCCGCGGTCCTCGCGGGCGTGCTCGCGCTGCTCGTCGTGAACTTCGTCTCGATGCTCTTCGGCGAGCTCATCCCGAAGAACTTCGCGCTCAGCGCGCCCTACGCCACCGCGCGGCAGGTCGTGCCCGTGCAGCGGCAGTTCACCAAGCTGTTCCGGCCGGTCATCGCCGTGCTCAACGGCTCGGCGAACGCGATCCTGCGCCGCGTCGGCGTCGAGCCGCGCGAGGAGCTGTCGGGCGCCCGCTCGGCGTCCGAGCTCGCCGCCCTCGTGCGCCGCTCCGCCCAGGAGGGCACGCTCGACGTCTCCGTCGCGACCCTCCTCACCAACTCGATCGAGCTCGACGAGCTGAGCGCCGTCGACGTCATGACCGACCGCATGCGCATGGTCGTCGTGGACCGGGACGCGACCGCCGCGGACGTCGTCGACGCCGCCCGGCGCACCGGGCACTCGCGGTTCCCCGTCATCGGCGAGGACCGTGACGACGTCGTCGGCCTCGTCCACCTGCGCCGCGCCGTCGCCGTCCCCTACGAGCGGCGCCACGAGGTCCCCGCGGCGGCCCTCATGGCCGACGCCTCGCGCGTGCCCGAGACGGTGCGGCTCGGGCCGCTCCTCGTCGAGCTCCGCGGCTTCGGCCTCCAGATGGCGGTCGTGGTCGACGAGTACGGCGGCACCTCGGGCGTCGTCACGCTCGAGGACGTCGTCGAGGAGCTCGTGGGCGACGTCGCGGACGAGCACGACCCCCGGCGCTCCGGCGCTGCCCGCCGCGCGGACGGCTCGTGGCTCGTGCCCGGCGTCATGCGGCCCGACGAGCTCACCGAGGTCACCGGGCTGCGCGTCCCCGAGGACGGCGCCTACGAGACGCTCGGCGGCCTCGTCATGGCCCGCCTCGGCCGCGTCCCCGAGCCCGGCGACGAGATCGCCGCGGGCGAGGGTCGGTACCGCGTGGTGCTGCGCGTGGAGGCGATGGAGGGGCGGCGCGTCGAGCGGCTCTCGGTCCGCGCGACACCGACGGAGGGGGACGCGTGAGCTCGACCACCGCGCTCCTCGTCGCGCTCCTCCTGCTCGCCGGCAACGCGTTCTTCGTCGGCGCCGAGTTCGCGGTGATCTCCGCGCGCCGCTCGGCGATCGAGCCGCTCGCCGCGCAGGGCAACCGCCGCGCCCAGACGGTCCTGTGGGCGATGGAGCACGTGTCGCTCATGCTCGCGTGCGCCCAGCTCGGCGTGACCGCCTGCTCCACGGGTCTGGGCGTCGTCGCGGAGCCGGCCATCGCGCACCTCATCGAGGACCCGCTGCACGCGCTCGGCGTGAGCACCGCGCTCGCGCACCCGATCGCGTTCGTCGTGGCGCTCGCGATCGTCGTCTACCTGCACGTGGTGCTCGGCGAGATGGTCCCGAAGAACCTCGCGGTCTCCGGGCCCGAGACGGCCGTCATGTGGTTCGGTCCGCCGCTCGTGTGGATCGGGCGCGTGCTGCGCCCCGTCATCGTCGCGCTCAACTGGCTCGCGAACCACGCGGTGCGCGCCACGGGCGTCGAGCCGAAGGACGAGGTGGCGTCGGCGTTCACCGCCGAGGAGGTGCAGTCCATCGTCGAGCACTCCCAGGCCGAGGGCGTGCTGCGCGACGAGCAGGGGCTGCTGTCCGGGGCCATCGAGTTCTCCGAGCGCACCGCGCAGGACGTCATGGTCCCCGTCGCGGACCTCGTCACCGTCACCGAGGGGTGCACGCCCGACGAGGTCGAACGCCTGGTCGCCAAGACCGGCTTCTCCCGGTTCGCCGTCGCGGACGTCACGGGCGACCTCGTGGGCTACCTGCACGTCAAGGACGTGCTCTACGCGGACGAGACGACGCGCGAGGCCCCGGTCCCGTCGTGGCGCGTGCGGGCGCTCGCGGCCGCCGCGCCCGACGACGAGGTGGAGGACGCGCTGCGCGCCATGCAGCGCTCGGGGGCGCACCTGGCGCGCGTCGACGGTCCCGAGGGCGGGGGCGCGCTCGGGGTGGTCTTCCTCGAGGACATCCTCGAGGAGCTCGTCGGCGAGGTGCGCGACGCGATGCAGCGCCGGCACTAGGCCGGCGTCCCGGCCGGCGCGAGGGTGCCCGAGGGCGCTCCGCCGAGGCTCTGAGCAGGGGACTTGGCATCGCCGGAGCCCTTCGTTACTGTTCCGTGATTGATCGGTCATCGGTGGCTCGGAGCCACCCCGACGACGTGAGAGGCAGGTGGCGGGTGGAGTCGCAGCACGGCGCACCCGCCCTCGACTCACGACGGGCCCGGCGCGAGGCGGAGCAGGGCTCCCGGCGTCGCCGCCCCCAGGCACAGGTCTCCAGCCAGCACCGCTGGGTGCCGCGCGTCGCCGTCCTCGGGACGCTCGCCGCCGCGACCATCGCGATGCCGCTCTCCGCGGGCGCCGACGACGCGCTCGGCAGCGGGTCGCCCTTCGAGCCGGAGACCCGCCCCGTCGGCCCGAGCGCGCTCGACCTCGCGACCGCCGCCGCGACCGCACCCGCCGTCTCCCCGAGCGTCGCCGCCGCGCCCCGCGTCGAGGTGCGCCGCGAGGCGGCCTCCCGCTCCGCCGCGCGCGACCCGCTGCCGGGCTGCGACCCGACCGTCCGGCCCGAGGGCACGAACGGCAAGCTCGACGAGCACGCCCTGTGCGAGCTGTGGCAGGCGGACGAGCACCTGCGACCCGACGCGGCCGTCGCGCTCTCCGCGATGAACGAGGCGTTCCGGGCCACCTTCGGCCGGGACCTCTGCCTCGTGTCGTCGTACCGCACGCTCTCGACGCAGGTCTCGCTCAAGTCCTCCCGCGGCGCCTTCGCGGCGCCCCCCGGCTGGTCCATGCACGGGTGGGGGCTCGCGATCGACCTCTGCTCCGTGGAGACCGGCTCGCGCGAGGTCTACGCGTGGATCAACCAGAACGGCGCCACGTACGGCTGGGCCAACCCGGCGTGGGCCAAGCGCGGCGGCAGCGGCGCCTACGAGCCCTGGCACTTCGAGTTCGTCCAGGGCGTCGAGGAGATCCAGAACTCCTGACGCGCCCCCGGCCGGCCGCCCCGCGCCCGGCCGCCCCGCGCCGTATCGTCGGACCGTGGCCGACCTGCTCCTCGCCGCGGTCGTCCTGCGCCGTCCCGAGCACGCGCTCGCCGCGCAGGTGCTGAGCCTCGCCGTAGGCGGCCTCGTCCGCGTGGAGCCGACGGCGCCCGGCGAGCCTCCCGTCCTCGTCCTCCTCGACGCGTCGCGTGCCTCCGAGCGCGAGCACCTCGCCCTGTCGACCCTCTTCGGCGGGACGGCGGGCGAGGGCGCGCGCGTCGCGCTCGACCCCTCCGACGACGCCCTGCGCCTCCGCGTGCACGACGCCGCCCGCCGGGTCTTGCGTAGCGCCCGCCACGACGGCTACCTGGAGGCGGGACGGTCACGCCGGCTCACGGAGAAGGGCGACGCGGTGCGGGCCGACCTCGTCGCGCTGGAGGACGCCGTCGAGCGCGAGGTCGCGGAGGCGCGCGCGCACGACCGGGCGCGCGAGCACGTGTCGCCCGGCGCGCTGCCGTGGGCGGTCCTGTTCGGGCACGAGCCCGGGTGGGTGCCGGTCGACGGGCGCACGGTCCGGTTCGACGTCGCCGCGGTGTGCGCGGCTGCGGACGCGCTGCGCTGACCCGAGGACCGGGCGTCCGGGCGCGTGCCCGCGCGGTGCCTACGGGCCGGAGAGCCGCTCGTTGCGGCCGAAGTCCTGGAGGAACCGCGGGCCGGACGCGGCGAGCTCGGCCTCGAACTCCTCGCGCCACGCGCCGTAGGGGCGGCCCGCGAGCGCGTCGTTGGAGAACCGGGGGTCGTCCGTGAGCTCGGTGACGCAGAAGGCGGGGATCTGCAGGTCCGTGACGGGACCGGTGCGCTCGCACTCCGCGACGACGAGCGGGTGGTTCGCCCCGCCGAACACGTCGACGACCCAGCCGTCGGCCCCGACCCACACGGAGTAGCGGGTCTTGACGACGCGCGCACCGCCGCGGCGGATCATCTGGACGCCCACCGCCACGTCGACCTCGCGCTCCGCCTCGTAGCGCGTGCCGCCGGCCATCGGGCCCTTGACGGTGAGCGTGCACAGGTCGACGGCGGGGGCGTAGCGGTCGAGGAGCCGGACCGGGTCGGTCGTCGCGTCCATCGTCGCGTCGACCGTGGGCACCTTCGCGCGCAGCCGCAGCGCGTACCCCTCGTCGGCCAGGTAGTAGCTCTGCACGATGAGCGCGGGCGCGTCGCGCAGGTCCTCGGGCAGCTCGCGCACGAGGAACCGGCGCTCGAACTCGAAGTCCCCGTAGCCGCCGTCGGTCATGGGCCCACCGTAGCGGGAGCGCGCGGGTCGTGGCGGGACCTCGCGCAGCGGGTCCGGAGACGGCGCGAGCCCGGCCGCGCGAGGCGGGCCGGGCTCGTGGGAGCGGTGCGGGTGCCCTCGATAGGATTCGAACCTACGACCTTCTGCTCCGGAGGCAGACGCTCTATCCACTGAGCTACGAGGGCGAGCGCCGACGGTGACCGCCGACGCGATGCACGAGACTACCAGCCCGCGCGGGGTGCGCCGACCTCCGGGCCCACCTCCGGCCGGACCCCTGGGCCGACTCCGCCCCAGCCCTGCGCCAGCCCTGCGCCAGCACTGCGCCGACCCGGCGCCGGCCCGGCGAAATCCCGCGACGGACGGTGCCCGCGCCTCGGTAGAATCGCCCGGTGACCCCCGACGAGCTCTCCGAAGCGCTGAGCGCTGCCCTGGCCGCCGCCGTCGCCGACGGCACCCTCGCCCTGGACCCGACCGCGGTCCCCGAGCGCGTCCACGTGGAGCGACCCCGCCAGCGCGAGCACGGCGACTGGGCCACGAACGTCGCGCTGCAGCTCGCGAAGAAGGCGGGCACGACGCCGCGCGCGCTCGCCGAGGACCTCGCGCGCCGCCTCGCCGCGCACCCGGGCATCCGGGCCGTGGACGTCGCCGGCCCCGGCTTCCTCAACATCACGCTCGACGCGGCCGCCGCGGGCGAGCTCGCGCGCACCATCGTCGAGGCCGGCCCGGCGTACGGGCGCGGCGACTCCGCGGCGGGCAAGAAGGTCAACCTCGAGTTCGTCTCCGCGAACCCGACCGGGCCCATCCACATCGGTGGCGTCCGCTGGGCCGCCGTTGGCGACTCGCTCGCGCGCGTGCTCGAGGCGAGCGGCGCGGACGTGACGCGGGAGTACTACTTCAACGACCACGGCGCCCAGATCGACCGCTTCGCGCGCTCGCTCCTCGCGCGCTCGCGCGGCCAGGAGGCGCCGGAGGACGGGTACGGCGGCGAGTACATCACCGAGATCGCCGACGCGGTCGTCGCCGACGCCCTCGCCGCGGGCGACCCCGACCCGCGCACGCTCCCGGACGCCGAGGCGCAGGAGGTGTTCCGCGCGCGCGGCGTCGAGCGCATGTTCGGCGAGATCAAGGCGTCGCTCCACGACTTCGGCGTCGACTTCGACGTCTACTTCCACGAGGACTCGCTGCACGAGTCGGGCGCCGTCGAGCGCGCCGTCGAGCGCCTGCGCGCGTCCGGTCACATGTTCGAGAAGGACGGCGCGACCTGGCTGCGCACGACCGACTTCGGCGACGACAAGGACCGCGTCGTCATCAAGTCCGACGGCGAGGCGGCCTACATCGCGGGCGACATCGCCTACTACCTCGACAAGCGCGAGCGCGGCTTCGACGAGGTCATCATCATGCTCGGCGCCGACCACCACGGGTACGTCGGCCGCATGATGGCGGTCTGCGCGGCCTTCGGCGACACCCCGGGGAAGAACCTGCAGCTCCTCATCGGGCAGATGGTCAACCTCGTCAAGGACGGCCAGCCCGTGCGCATGTCCAAGCGCGCCGGGACGGTCGTGACGCTGGAGGACCTGGTGGACGCCGTCGGCGTCGACGCCGCGCGCTACTCGCTCGCGCGCTCGTCCGCGGACCAGAACATCGACCTCGACCTCGACCTGCTCGCGCGGGCGACGAACGAGAACCCCGTCTACTACGTGCAGTACGCGCACTCGCGCACCGCGGCGGTGGACCGCAACGCGGCCGACCGCGGCGTCGCGCGCGCCGACGGGTTCGAGCCCGCGCTGCTCGACCACCCGAGCGAGGCGGCGCTCGTCGGGCGTCTCACCGAGTTCCCGCGCATCGTCGCCCAGGCGGCCGAGCTGCGCGAGCCGCACCGCGTCGCGCGCTACCTCGAGGCCCTGGCCGGCGACTACCACACGTGGTACCAGCAGAAGTCGCAGCGCGTGCTGCCGTACCCGGACGAGGAGGTCACGGACACGCACCGCACGCGCCTGTGGCTCAACGACGCGGTGCGCCAGGTCCTCGCCAACGGCCTGGGGCTGCTCGGCGTGAGCGCGCCGGAGCGCATGTGAGCACGGGCCTGCCGGGACACCCCGGCGAGCCGTGGTCGCGCGGCGTGCGGCGCCGGGACGACGGCGCGGTCGAGGTCGCGGGCGTCGACGTCCACGACCTCGCGGCCGAGCACGGGACGCCCGCGTACGTGCTCGACGAGGCGGACTTCCGCGCCCGGGCGCGCGCGTACCGGACGGCGTTCGAGACGGCGTTCCGCGCCGTCGGGTCGGACGTCGACGTGTACTACGCGGGCAAGGCGCTGCTCACCGTGGCCGTCGCGCGCTGGGCGCGCGAGGAGGGCCTGCGCGTCGACACCGCGAGCGGGGGAGAGCTCGCCGTCGCGCTGCGCGCCGGCGTCCCCGGCCCGGAGATCGGCCTGCACGGCAACAACAAGTCCGACGCCGAGATCGGCCGGGCGCTCGACGAGGGCGTGGGCCGGATCATCGTCGACTCGCTCGTCGAGGTCGAGAGGGTCGCACGTCTCGCGGGGGAGCGCGGCGTCGTCGCGCCCGTCATGGTCCGCGTGACGACGGGCGTCCACGCGGGCGGGCACGAGTACATCTCGACCGCGCACGAGGACCAGAAGTTCGGGCTGTCGATCGCCGCGCCCCGCCCCGCGGACGGCGGCGCGGCCGGCGACTCCCCGGCGATGGCGGCGCTGCTCGACGTCGTCGCGCGCCCCGAGCTGCACCTGCTCGGGATCCACTCGCACATCGGCTCCCAGATCCTCGACCCCTCGGGCTTCGAGGTCGCGGCGCGCGCCGTGCTGGAGCTGCGGGCGCGGCTCGCGGCCCGCTCCGGCGTCCTCGTCGACGAGGTCGACATCGGCGGCGGCTACGGCATCGCGTACCTCCCGGGCGACGTCGCGCTCGACCCGGAGCGCGTCGCGAAGGACGTCGCGCGCGCGGTCGAGGCGGTGGCCGCGGAGCTCGGCACGCCGCTGCCGCGGTTCTCGATCGAGCCGGGGCGCGCGATCGTCGGGCCGGCCGGCCTCACGCTCTACACGGTCGGCACGGTGAAGCCCGTGACGCTCGACGACGGGCGCGTGCGCACGTACGTGTCGGTGGACGGCGGCATGAGCGACAACATCCGCCCCGCGCTCTACGCGGCGCAGTACCACGCGGAGGTCGTCGGCCGCGCGTCCGAGGCCCGGCCCGTGCTCGCGCGCGTCGTGGGCAAGCACTGCGAGAGCGGCGACATCGTCGTCCACGAGGTGCAGCTCCCCGGGGACGTGCGCGCGGGCGACCTGCTCGCGGTGCCCGCCACGGGGGCCTACGGCCGCTCGATGGCGTCGAACTACAACCTCCTGACGCGTCCGCCCGTGGTCGCCGTGCACGACGGCGCGAGCCGCGTCCTCGTGCGGCGCGAGACCGTCGAGGACCTGCTGGCGCTCGACGAGGGCTGACGCCCACCGGGTCGTGCCCGCGGGTCGGCATCCGACCTGTGGGCACGCCCCGGGCGGGCGCGCGCGTCGCCGTATCCTGTGCCTGCGGCTCCCGAGCCACCCGGGCACGACCCGGGCCGCGCCCGGCGCCGCACCCGCCCTGACCACCCGAGGAAGGTCCGTCGTGCCGTCTGCCGCCGAGTCCCATCCGCCCCTGCGCGTCGCCCTGCTGGGGTGCGGCGTCGTCGGCACCCAGGTCGCGCGGCTGCTCACGGAGCAGGCCGACGACCTCGCGTCCCGGGTCGGTGCGCCCCTGGAGCTCGTCGGGATCGCGGTCCGCGACGCGTCCGCCCCGCGCGACGCCGCGGTGGACCGGTCGCTGCTCACGGAGGACGCGGCGAGCCTCGTCGAGCGCGCCGACATCGTCGTCGAGGTGATGGGCGGCACGGAGCCCGCGCGGTCGCTGCTGCTGCGCGCGATCGAGGCGGGCGCCGCCGTCGTGACGGCGAACAAGGCCCTCCTCGCCGAGGACGGCCCCACGCTCTACAAGGCGGCCGACGCCGCCGGGGTGGACATCTACTTCGAGGCCGCCGTCGCGGGCGCCATCCCGATCGTGCGCCCGGTGCGCGAGTCGCTCGCGGGCGACCGCGTGCGCCGCGTGCTCGGCATCGTCAACGGGACGACCAACTACGTGCTCGACCAGATGGCCACGACGGGCCGGGGCCTCGACGAGGCCGTCCGGGAGGCGCAGGACCTCGGCTACGCGGAGGCGGACCCGACGGCCGACGTCGAGGGGTACGACGCCGCGGCCAAGGCGGCGATCCTCGCGAGCCTCGCGTTCCACACGCGCGTGTCGCTCGACGACGTCGCGCGCGAGGGCATCCTCGCCGTCACGGCCGACGACGTCGCGTGGGCCGCGCAGACGGGCCACGTCATCAAGCTGCTCGCCATCGCCGAGCGGCGCGACGGCGGGGCGACCGGGGAGGCGGGCGTGTCGGTGCGCGTGCACCCGGCGCTCGTGCCGACCTCGCACCCGCTCGCGAACGTGCGCGGCTCGTTCAACGCCGTGTTCGTGGAGGCCGAGTCCGCGGGCGAGCTCATGTTCTACGGGCGCGGGGCGGGCGGCGCCCCGACGGCGTCGGCCGTGCTCGGCGACGTCGTCTCCGCCGCCCGCCACCGCGTGCTCGGGGGCAAGGGGCCGCAGGAGTCCACGTACGCCGAGCTCCCGATCCTCCCGCCGAGCGCCGCGGTCACGCGCTACCAGGTGCGGCTCGACGTCGAGGACCGCCCCGGCGTGCTCGCGCAGGTCGCGCACGCGCTCGCCGAGCACGGCGTGTCCATCGAGGCGGTCCGCCAGCCGACGGCGCGCGGCGCGGCGGACGTCGCCGAGCCCGGCGTCGCGGAGCTCCTCATCACCACGCACGCGGCGCCCGAGTCGGCGCTGTCGGCCACCGTCGCGGCGGTCGCCGAGCTCGAGCCCGTCCGCACGATCACGTCCGTCCTGAGAGTCGAGGGAGCCTGATGGCCCACGAGATGGCCCACCAGTGGCAAGGCATCATCGCCGAGTACCGTGACCGGCTGCCCGCGCACGTGTCCGAGCGCATCGTCACGCTCGGTGAGGGAGGCACGCCGCTCGTCGAGGCGCCGGCCCTGTCGGCGCGCACGGGTGCCCAGGTCTTCGTCAAGGTCGAGGGCATGAACCCGACGGGGTCGTTCAAGGACCGCGGCATGACGACGGCGATCTCCGCGGCCGCCGGGCGCGGCGCGCAGGCGGTCGTGTGCGCGTCCACGGGCAACACGTCGGCGTCGGCGGCCGCCTACGCCGTGCGCGCGGGCATGACGTGCGCGGTGCTCGTCCCGGACGGCAAGATCGCGATGGGCAAGCTGAGCCAGGCGATCGCCCACGGCGCGCGCCTGCTCCAGGTCGACGGCAACTTCGACGACTGCCTCGTCGCGGCGCGCAAGCTCGCCGAGGCGTACCCGGTCGAGCTCGTGAACTCGGTCAACCCCGACCGCATCGAGGGCCAGAAGACGGGCGCCTTCGAGATCGTCGACGCGCTCGGAGACGCCCCGGACATCCACGCGCTGCCCGTCGGCAACGCGGGGAACATCACCGCGTACTGGAAGGGCTTCCGCGAGTACGCCGGCCAGGGCGTCGCGGGGCACGCGGGGGAGGGCCTGCCGGCCGTCGCGACGCGCACGCCGCAGATGTGGGGCTTCCAGGCGGCGGGCGCCGCGCCGATCGTCGCGGGCCACCCGATCACGGAGCCCGAGACCGTCGCGACCGCCATCCGCATCGGCAACCCCGCGTCGTGGGAGCTCGCCGAGGCCGCGCGCGACGAGTCGGGCGGCGTCATCGAGGCCGTCTCCGACGAGCAGATCCTCGCGGCGCACCGCGTCCTGTCGAGCGAGGTCGGCGTGTTCGTCGAGCCCGCGTCGGCCGCCGGCGTCGCCGGGATCCTCGCGCGCGCCGAGCGCGGGCTCGTGCCCGCCGGCGCGCGGATCGTCGTCACGGTCACCGGGCACGGTCTCAAGGACCCGCAGTGGGCGCTGCGCACGCTCGACGGCACCGAGGTCCAGCCGACGCGCGTGACCGCCGACGTCGTGTCCATCGCCGACGCCCTCGGGCTCGACTGATGCAGCTCGGCGCGGACCACGTACGGGTGCGCGTCCCGGCGACGAGCGCGAACCTCGGCCCCGGCTTCGACGCGCTGGGCCTCGCGCTCGCGCTCCACGACGTGCTCGAGGTGCGCGCGCTCGCGAGCGACGACGTCGTGGTCGACGTCGAGGGCGAGGGCGCGGGGGAGGTGCCCGGCGACGCGTCGCACCTGGTGGTGCGCGCACTGCGGGCCGCGCTCGACGTGGCGGGTGCGCCGCAGACGGGCCTGCACCTGACGTGCGTCAACCGCGTCCCGCACGGGCGGGGCCTCGGGTCGTCCGCCGCGGCCGTCGTCGCGGGCATCGTCGCGGCGCGCGCGCTCGTCGCCGACCCGTCGGTCCTCGACGACGACGTCGCGCTCGGCCTCGCGACCGCGATCGAGGGGCACCCCGACAACGCGGCGCCCGCGCTGCTCGGCGGCGCGACCGTCGCGTGGGAGAGCGGGACGCCCGGATCCGGGGCGCGCGCCGTCCGGCTCGACGTGCATCCCGACCTGCGGGCGACGGTGCTGGTCCCCTCGGCGCGGCTCGCGACGAGCCGCGCGCGCGGCGTGCTCCCCGCGCACGTGCCGCACGCCGACGCGGCGTTCAACGCGGGGCGGTCGGCCCTGCTGGTCGAGGCGCTCACGCGACGCCCCGACCTGCTCCTCGACGCGACCGACGACCGGCTCCACCAGGGGTACCGCGCCGGCGTCATGCCGACGACGTCGGAGCTCGTCCGCGCGCTGCGGGCGCGAGGGCTCGCGGCGACGGTGTCGGGTGCCGGTCCTACCGTCCTCGTCCTGTCCGGGGCGGACCGCCTCGACGAGGTCGCGGGCGTCGCGGACGAGCTCGTCGGGGGGAGCGCGGACTGGTCGGTCAGCCGCCTCGACGTCGACACGCGCGGGGTCGTGGCCGAACGGCTCTGAGCGCTGTCCTGCCGGTGCTAGGATGGTCCCAGCCTTCGGTCACGCTCTCGCATCAGCAGTCGAGCGTTCTCCAGCGCGGAAGTGCCGCGACAGAGCCCGTCCGAGAGAAGGCAATCCAGCCCGCGTCAGATGACGTCGTCGTACCACTGACGCGTGGTGACACCTGCGCACCGGCCGTCACGGCCGGGCGTCGACCACCCGCGGTCCGCCCTCTGAGAGACGGACGCAAACGAGGGGGAAGGGTCCTTCGTGACAGACACCATCGACACCGCCACGAGCAGCGCGACCGCTGCCGGCGGTACCGCCCGGAACGGCGCGCTCTCCACGCTGCGCCTCCCGGAGCTGCAGGCGCTCGCGTCGCAGCTCGGGGTCAAGGGCACGTCCAAGATGCGGAAGGGCGATCTCGTGGACGTCATCCGCGCCCGCACGGGCGAGCAGGGTGCCTCCGAGCGCCCCGCCGCGTCCCGGCGCGACACGGACGCGGCGACCGCCGCGTCGCGTGAGACGAACGAGGCGCCCGTCGCCTCGGGGCGCGGCCGCAGCCGCCGCGCCGAGCGGCCCGCGGCGAGCCCCGCGGCCGGCACCGACTCCCCGGCGACGCGTCAGGACGCGCCGTCGGCCGCGAGCCGCGAGGAGCGCACCGCCGCTCCCGTGCTCGACCTCCCGGTGCGCGCCGACGAGCAGCGCACGGAGCAGCGCGGCGAGCGCCGCGACGGCCGCCGCGACGCGCGGTCGGAGGCCGCGGCCGCGGTCGCCGAGGCCCTCGGCGAGGGCGTGCGCACGCGCGACACCGCGAACGAGTCGCCCGACGAGCGTGCGGCGCGCGCCGCGGCCGCCGTCGGCCTGGTCACGGGCGAGCGCGGCTCGCGCCGTGCGGGCCGCGGTGCCGGTGCCCCGCGCACGGGCGAGGGCGACGGCGACGCGCCGCGCGCCGACCGTCAGCGCGACCAGCAGGGCGGCGAGCGCCAGCGTGAGCAGCAGCCGGAGAAGCAGTCCGGTCAGCAGTCCGGCCAGCAGGGCCGGGGCGAGCGTCAGGGCGACCGCCGTGACGACCGCCAGCTCCTGGACGACGAGCGCGGCGGGCGCCGCCGTCGGGGCCGCGACCGCGGTCGCGACCGCGACCGCAAGCGCGGCCGCAACCGCCAGGGACCGGACCTCTCGGGCCTCGACGACATCGAGGTCAACGAGGACGACGTCCTGCTCCCCGTCGCGGGCATCCTCGACATCCTCGACAACTACGCGTTCGTCCGCACCAGCGGCTACCTGCCGGGCAACAACGACGTCTACGTGTCGCTCGGCCAGGTGAAGAAGGCCGGGCTGCGTCGCGGCGACGCCGTGACGGGCGCCGTGCGCCAGCCGCGCGAGGGCGAGAACCAGGGCAACACCGCGCGCCAGAAGTTCAACGCGCTCGTGCGCCTGGACACGGTCAACGGCATGTCGCCGGAGGAGGCGCGCGAGCGTCCGGAGTTCAACCGGCTCACGCCGCTGTACCCGCAGGAGCGCCTGCGCCTCGAGAACTCCGAGGCCACGCGTCTCACGCCGCGCGTCATCGACATCGTCGCGCCGATCGGCAAGGGCCAGCGCGGTCTCATCGTCGCGCCGCCCAAGGCCGGCAAGACGATCATCATGCAGCAGATCGCCAACGCGATCGCCGCGAACAACCCCGAGGTCCACCTCATGGTGGTGCTCGTGGACGAGCGGCCCGAAGAGGTCACCGACATGGAGCGGACGGTCCGCGGCGAGGTCATCGCCTCGACGTTCGACCGCCCCGCGTCGGACCACACGATCGTCGCCGAGCTCGCGATCGAGCGCGCGAAGCGCCTGGTCGAGCTCGGCCAGGACGTCGTGGTGCTCCTCGACTCGCTCACCCGCCTGTCGCGCGCGTACAACCTCGCGGCGCCGGCCTCGGGCCGCATCCTGTCCGGTGGTGTGGACGCGTCCGCGCTCTACCCGCCGAAGCGGTTCTTCGGCGCGGCGCGCAACATCGAGAACGGCGGCTCCCTGACGATCCTCGCCTCGGCGCTCGTGGAGACGGGCTCGAAGATGGACGAGGTCATCTTCGAGGAGTTCAAGGGCACGGGGAACATGGAGCTCCGCCTGTCCCGGAACCTCGCGGACAAGCGCATCTTCCCGGCCGTGGACGTCAACGCGTCCGGCACGCGCCGCGAGGAGATCCTCATGTCGCAGGACGAGCTGAAGATCATCTACAAGCTCCGCCGCGTCATGGGCGCCCTCGACCAGCAGCAGGCGATCGAGCTGCTGCTCGGCCAGCTCAAGAAGACGCAGACGAACGTCGAGTTCCTGCTGCACGTCCAGAAGACGACGCCCGGCGGGCTGGCCGACGACGACAACGTCGGCCGCACGATCTGACGCGTCACCCGGTCACCGACGGCGGGTGGCCCCGGGAAGTTCTCGGGGCCCCCGCGCGTTCTGGCACAATGGTTCGTCGGCCTGCGCTCGTCAGGCCGCCTGTCGCCGGTTCACAGGTGCGGTAGCCGCACCTGACCCGGAGACGTCACCCCAAGGAGAAAACCGTGAAGTCTGGTATCCACCCCGAGTACGTCGTCACCGAGGTGACGTGCACCTGCGGGAACACGTTCGTGACGCGCAGCACCGAGGCGTCGGGCAAGATCAGCTCCGACGTGTGCAGCGCCTGCCACCCGTTCTACACGGGCAAGCAGAAGATCCTCGACACCGGTGGCCGCGTGGCCCGCTTCCAGGCGCGCTACGGCAAGAAGGACGCCGACAAGTAGCAGCACCGCAGCGCCGGTGGTCCGAGCCCGACAACCTCTCCAGGGGCAGTCGGTGCGCTCGGACCACCGGCGCTGTCGCGTTGTCGGGGGCCGGTCGGAACGCCGGGCCCCGGTGACGCGCCCGCGTGCGACCGCACGCCCGGCGCCCGCGCGCCGCGCCGCGACCGCCGTCCCGCATCGCCGTACCGCCCGAGGAGCCGTCCGTGACCGAGTCGTTCGCCGCCGTCGTGCCGCTGCTGGCCGAGCACGCCGAGATCGAGGCGCAGCTCGCCGACCCGGCCGTCCACGCCGACGCGGGCCGCGCCCGCACGCTCGGGCGGCGCTACGCCGAGCTGAACCAGGTCGTGGGCGCGTACCGGGCGTGGCGCGAGGCGAGCGACGACGCCGAGGCCGCGGCCGAGCTCGCCGCGCTGGGCGGCGACGACGGCGACGCGTTCGCCGACGAGCTCCCGGGCCTGCGCGCCACCGAGGAGGAGGCGCGCGAGCGCCTGCGCCGCGTGCTCGTCCCGCGCGACCCCGACGACGGCCGCGACGTCATCCTCGAGATCAAGGCGGGCGAGGGCGGCGAGGAGTCGGCACTGTTCGCGGGCGACCTGCTGCGCATGTACCTGCGGTACGCCGAGCGCCGCGGCTGGAAGACGGAGGTCCTGGAGTCGACCGACTCCGACCTCGGCGGCTACAAGGACGTCCAGGTCGCGGTGAAGGCGCGCAGCACGCCGTCCGACCCGGCCGAGGGCGTCTGGGCCAACCTCAAGTACGAGGGCGGCGTGCACCGGGTCCAGCGCGTGCCCGTGACGGAGTCGCAGGGCCGCATCCACACGTCTGCCGCCGGCGTGCTCGTGTTCCCCGAGGTCGAGGACGCGGGCGAGGTCGAGATCGACCCGAACGACCTGCGCATCGACGTCTACCGCTCGTCGGGCCCGGGCGGGCAGTCGGTCAACACGACCGACTCCGCGGTGCGGATCACGCACCTGCCGACGGGGATCGTCGTGTCGATGCAGAACGAGAAGTCGCAGCTCCAGAACCGGGAGCAGGCGATGCGCGTGCTGCGCGCGCGTCTGCTCGCCGCGCAGCAGGAGGCGGCCGCCGCGGAGGCGGCGGACCTGCGGCGCTCCCAGGTGCGGACGGTCGACCGCTCCGAGCGCATCCGCACGTACAACTTCCCGGAGAACCGCATCGCGGACCACCGCACCGGGTACAAGGCGTACAACCTCGACCAGGTGCTCGACGGCGACCTCGACCCCGTCGTGCGCTCGGCCGTGGAGGCGGACGAGGCGGCCCGGCTCGCCGCCGCGGGCGAGGCCTGAGATGGGCGACGCGCGCACCGAGCGGTCCGTGCCCGCCGCGCTCACCGCGGACGACCTGCGGCGCGCGGTGCGGGCCGCCGAGGGGATCCTCGTGGAGGCCGGCGTCCCGTCCGCGCGCCACGACGCGGAGGCCCTCGCGGCCTGGAGCCTCGGCCTGCCGCGCCTCGAGTGGTACCGGCTCCCCGCGGGCGACGCCCCGCTCGCCCCCGCGCTCCCGACGGGCGCGACCGACCGCTTCCTCGCCGACTTCGCGGACGCGGTGGAGCGCCGACGAGGGCGTGAGCCGCTCCAGCGCATCGTCGGGCACACCGTGTTCCGGCACGTCACGGTCGAGGTGCTCGACGACGTCTTCGTGCCCCGCCCGGAGACGGAGACGGTCGCGCAGGTCGCGATCGACGAGGCGGCACGGCTCCTCGGCGACCCGGGCCGCGCGGACCGGCCGCCGCTCGTCGTGGACCTGTGCTGCGGGTCGGGCGTCATCGGGATCAGCGTCGACGTCGAGGTGCCGGGCTCGCGCGTCGTCGCGGTCGACCTCTCGCCCGACGCCGTCCGCGCGACGACGGCGAACGCCGCGCGCGTGGGGTCGGGCACCCAGCGCACGCTCGTCGGCGACGTGGGCGACCCGGCCCTGCTCGCCGAGCTCGACGGGACGGTCGACGTCGTCGTGTCGAACCCGCCGTACATCCCGCCGGACGCGGTGCCGGTCGACCCCGAGGTCCGCGACCACGACCCCGACCTGGCGCTCTACGGTCGCGGCGCCGACGGGCTGGAGGTGCCGCGCGCCGTCGTGCGCGCCGCCGCGCGCCTGCTGCGGCCCGGCGGCCTGTTCGTCATGGAGCACGCGGAGGTGCAGGCGGCCGACGTGCGGGCCGCCGCCCGCGCCGCAGGCGCGTTCGTCGAGGTGCGCACCCTGACGGACCTCACGGGCCGCGACCGCATGGTCGTGGCGCGCCGAGCCGGTGCCGTCGGTGCCGCCGATGACCCAGGGTCCCCGCACGGGCGTGGAAGGATGGACCCGTGAGCTCCGTCCACCCCGTGACCGACCCGAACACCTGGGGCGCCGGCATCGACGAGGCGGTCAACGCGATCTCCCGCGGTGGCCTCGTCGTGCTGCCCACCGACACCGTCTACGGCATCGGCGCCGACGCCTTCGACGCCGAGGCGGTGTCCGCGCTGCTCGCCGCGAAGGGCCGCGGCCGGCACATGCCGCCGCCGGTTCTCGTCCCGGACGCGCGCACGCTCGACGGCCTCGCCACCGACGTGCCCGACGACGCCCGCCGCCTCGTCGAGGCGTTCTGGCCCGGCGGGTTCACGATCATCCTGCGGGCCCAGCCGTCGCTCGCGTGGGACCTCGGCGAGACGCACGGCACGGTCGCGCTGCGCATGCCCGACCACCCGGCCGCGCTCGCGCTCCTGCGCCGCACCGGGCCCCTCGCCGTGTCGTCCGCGAACGCGACGGGCCGCCCCGCCGCGCTGCACGTCGACGACGCGCGCGAGCAGCTCGGCAGCGCCGTCGGCGTCTACCTCGACGGCGGGACGGCGCCCGGGGGAGTGGCGTCCACGATCGTCGACGCGACGTCCGGCGCGCTGCGCGTCGTGCGGCAGGGGGCCGTGACGCTCGAGCAGCTGCGCGAGGTCGCGCCCGTCCTCGGCCCCGACGACGAGCCGGCCGCGGACGCCGCCCCGGAGCCGCAGGAGACGGTGCCCGTCGAGGCTGCCGTCCCCGACGCGCCCGCCGAGACCCGAGGCTCCGGCGACGCCGGGGAGCCGGAGGCGAACGGCGGGTGAGGGTCTACCTGCTCGTGATGCTCGTCGCCGCCGCGGTGACGTTCCTCGCGACACCCTTCGCGCGCTGGGTCGCGCTGCGCACGGGCGCCATCACGGCGGTGCGCGACCGCGACGTCCACACGATCCCGACCCCCCGGCTCGGCGGTCTCGCGATGCTGCTGGGGCTGGTGGTGGCGGTCGTCTTCGCGTCGCAGATGCCCTTCCTCGAGAGCGTCTTCGTCGGCGAGGTCGCGGGGCAGATGGTCGCCGACGCCCGGATCTGGGGGATCGTCGGCGCCGCGGCGATCGTCTGCCTGCTCGGCATCGCCGACGACATCTGGGACCTCGACTGGATGACCAAGCTCGCGGGCCAGGTGCTCGCGGCCGGGCTCATGGCGAGCCAGGGCGTCGTGCTGTTCACGCTGCCCATCCCCATCGGGGAGCAGCAGCTCATCTGGTCCTCGCGCCTCCAGCTCGTCGCCACGATCCTCGTGGTCGTGGTGGCCATGAACGCCGTGAACTTCGTGGACGGCCTCGACGGCCTCGCGGCCGGCCTCGTCGCGATCGGGGGCGCCGCGTTCTTCGTCTACTCGTACGTGCTCACGCAGAAGGCGAGCGCCGACGACTACTCGAGCCTCGCGACCCTCGTCATCGCGGCCCTCGTCGGCATCTGCGTCGGGTTCCTGCCGCACAACTTCCATCCCGCCCGGATCTTCATGGGGGACTCGGGCTCGATGGTCCTCGGCCTCGTGTTCTCCGCCGCGGCGATCGTCGTGACGGGCCGGGTCGACACGACCACGCTCTCCGGGGCGCAGCAGATCCCGGCGTTCATCCCGCTCCTCCTGCCGCTCGCGGTGATCCTCCTGCCGCTGCTCGACATGGCCATGGCGGTCGTGCGCCGCGTCGCGCGCGGCAAGTCCCCGTTCCACCCGGACCGCATGCACCTGCACCACCGGATGCTCGCGATCGGGCACTCGCACCGGCGCGCCGTGCTCATCCTCTACGTGTGGACGGCCGTGTTCGCGTTCGCCGCCGTCGCGCTGGTCCAGTGGCACTGGCACGGCGTCGCCGCAGGGCTCGCCGGGGCCGTCGTGGCCGCGGCGCTCCTCACGCTCGGACCGCTGCGCACGCGCGGGCGGTTCCTCGACGACGACGCCGCCGCGGCGGTCGACGTCCCGCCGGCCCTCGCGCCCCCCACCTCCTCCGCGCCCGGGTCCAGCGATCCGGCCGCGTCGTCCGCCGTCCCCACCCCGCCGAAGGAAGCCCTGAGATGACGACGAGCCAGCCCGAGCCCGCCCGCCCGGACGACCGACCGGACGCCAGGCCGGAGGGCAGGCCGGACGGCACGGTGGACGGCAGGTCGGGCAGCACGGCGACCGAGGGCCCCGTCGAGCAGACGATCGGCGCGCACGGCCGCGCCGTGCGTGCGGTGTTCCGCACCGCCCTGCGCGACGTGCTGGTGCTGCTCGGCGCGCTGACCGTGCTCGGCGTCGCGGTCGGTGCGCTCGTCGCGGGGCTACCGGGCGTCTGGGGCGCGCTCCTGGGCGTGGGCGTCGCCCTGATCTTCTCCGCGACCACGGTCTGGACGATGCTGCGCACCGTCGACTCCAGCCCGACGACGACGGCCGCGATCGTCATGGCGAGCTGGCTCGGCAAGATGATGGTGCTGATCGCCGTCCTCGTCGTGCTGCGCGGCATGGACTTCTACGACCGGTGGGTGTTCGCCGGGGTGCTGCTCGTCGGCGTGATCGGCTCCGCCGCGCTCGACTACCGGGCCGTGAGCAGGGGACGGATCCCGTACGTCGACCCCGCGGCGCGCTGACGTACCACCGGCGCGCCGCCGACGTACCACGGGGCCGCCGCGCGGGGGGAGGGACCCTCGTCCCGCAGCATGAGCAAAATGTCACAAGCGGCCGGGAACGGCGAGAGCACGCGGATCCATACGTTAGGCTACTGGCGAATCCATGACGGCCAGGTCCGACGGCGTGCCCACCCACGGGTGACGGCTGCCCGGACCACACGACCATTGGGAGTCCACCCTGTCCACGCTTGCGACCCCCGTGCTCCTCGCTGCATCCGAGAGCGAAGGTGGCTTCCACGCGCCGTCCATCGCCGACTTCTTCCCGCCGGCGATCCTCTTCGAGGGCACCATCTTCCAGATCGACCGGATCTGGATCGTCCGGATCGTGGCCACGATCGTCCTCCTCGCGATCTTCGTCGTCGCCGCGCGTCGGGCGCGCCTGGTCCCCGGGCGCTTCCAGAACGCGATCGAGATGATGCTGGACTTCGTCCGGGTCCAGATCGTCGAGGAGATCATGGGCAAGGAGCACGCCAAGCGCTTCGTCCCCATGATCACGACGATCTTCTTCGCGGTCCTCGCCTTCAACCTCACGGGCATCATCCCCGGCCTCAACATGGCCGGTACCGCCCGCATGGGCCTGCCCTTCCTGCTCGCGCTGTGGGTGCTCGTCACCTACTGGGCCGTGGGCATCAAGGCGCACGGCCTCGGCGGCTACCTCAAGAACAGCCTCTTCCCCCCGGGGATCCCGGCGCCGATCTACCTGATCGTCACCCCGATCGAGCTGCTCCAGATCCTCATCATCCGGCCGGCCTCGCTCGCGATCCGTCTCGTCGCCAACATGGTCGCCGGCCACATCATGCTGGTCCTGTGCTTCGCCGCGACGCAGTACTTCGTCTTCGAGGCGGTCCCCGCGATGAAGGCCTTCGGCGTCCTGACGCTCGCCGGCGGGCTGATCTTCACGCTCTTCGAGCTCCTCGTCGCGGCCCTGCAGGCCTACATCTTCGCGCTCCTCGCGTCGGTGTACCTGAACATCGCGCTCGAAGAGGAGCACTGACCCGAGGCCGCACCGCGCGCCCCGACCGACCCTCTCCCACCACGCACCACTCAATGTGACGCCCGGCCGACCGGTCGGGCGCCCAACGGAAGGAACGAGCACACGTGGACGTCACCACCCTCGCCGAGGTCTCCGGCAGCATCAACACGATCGGTTACGGCATCGCCGCGATCGGCCCGGGCATCGGCCTCGGCATCCTCATCGGCAAGACCGTCGAGGGCATGGCCCGCCAGCCTGAGGTCGCCGGCCAGCTCCGCGCCACCATGTTCCTCGGTGTCGCGTTCGTCGAGCTGCTCGCGCTGCTCGGGCTCGTCGCCGGCTTCCTCTTCCAGTGATGACGGCGCTGGCTGACGCCGCGCTGACCCTCGCGGCGGAGACCGGCGAGGAGCCGGCAGGCATCGACCTGTTCCTCCCCGCCGGCTACGACATCCTGTGGTCGGCCGTCGTCCTCGTCATCATCGCGGTCGTCTTCTACAAGGCGGTCCTGCCGAAGTTCCAGGCGGTCCTGGACGAGCGCACCGCGAAGATCGAGGGCGGTCTGGCCAAGGCGGAGTCCGCCCAGGCCGAGGCCGCGGCGGCGCTGGCGGAGTACCACCAGCAGCTCCAGGAGGCACGCACCGAGGCGGCGAAGATCCGTGAGGAGGCGCGCGCCGAGGGCTCGGCGATCGTCTCCGACCTGCGGGCCAAGGCGTCCGACGACGCCGCGCGCATCGTCGAGACGGCGCACCGCCAGATCGAGGCCGAGCGCCAGCAGGCCGCGGTCTCGCTGCGCAACGACGTCGGTCTGCTCGCGACGGAGCTCGCCTCCAAGATCGTGGGCGAGTCGCTCGCCGACTCGGCACGCCAGAGCCGCGTCGTCGACCGCTTCCTCGACGAGCTCGAGGCCGCGGGTCCCGCGGCGGCGAGCGCGGCGGGCACCGGTCCCGGCACCGAGGAGCGCTGATGCGCGGAACGAGCGGCGAGTCCCTGACGCAGGCGCGGGACCGGTTCGAGCCGGTCCTGCGCTCGGCGGGCGAGAGCGCGCTCGCGCTCGGCGAGCAGCTCTTCGCGGTCACGGCGGCGCTCGACGAGTCGGCGCCGCTGCGGCGCTCGCTCGCCGACCCGTCCCGCTCCGGTGCGGACAAGGCGGCGCTGGTCACGGCCGTCCTCGCGTCGGGCTTCGACGAGCGCGTCGTCGACCTCATGGCCGGCCTCGTCCGGTCGCGGTGGTCGCGCGAGAGCGACCTCGCGGACGCGACCGAGCGCCTCGGTCTGGAGGCGGTCCTCGCGTCCGCCCAGTCCCGTGGTGCGCTCGAGCAGGTCGAGGACGAGCTCTTCCGGACGTCGCGCGCGCTCGTCGGGCAGCGCGAGGCACGGCAGATCCTCTCCGACGACACGATCGACCCCGAGCGTCGCGCCGCCTTCGTGCACGCGCTGCTCGGCGGGAAGGCCGACCGTGCGACCGAGGTGCTCGCGGTCCACGCGACGCGCGCGCTGCGCGGGCGCCGGTTCGTCCCGACGCTGGGCTGGATCGGTGAGGTCGCGGCCGAGCGTCGGCAGCGGCTCGTCGCCTCCGTGACGTCGGCGACGGTGCTCACGCAGGCACAGCTCGACCGCCTCTCGGCGCTGCTCGAGCGGGCCTACGGGCGGGCCGTGCAGCTCAACGTCACGGTCGACCCCGCCGTCCTCGGCGGGATGCGCGTCCAGGTCGGTGCCGACGTCGTGGACTCCACGGTGCTGGCCCGGCTGGCCGACGCGCGCCGACGTCTCGTGAGCTGACCGGCCCACCCTTCCGACCGACGACCGTCCTGCCGGCCACCGGCCGCACAACCGACAAACGTTCGACCGCACCCGAACCACGAGGTGCGGCCACGACAGGAGAAGAGCAATGGCTGAGCTGACGATCCGGCCGGAGGAGATCCGGGCCGCTCTGGACAGCTTCGTGAAGTCCTACGAGCCCGAGGGCGCCGTGTCCGAGGAGGTGGGCCGGGTCACCCTGGCCGCCGACGGCATCGCCCAGGTCGAGGGTCTCCCGGGCGCGATGGCCAACGAGCTGCTGCGCTTCGAGGACGGGACCCTCGGTCTCGCCCTCAACCTCGACGTCCGCGAGATCGGTGTCGTCGTGCTCGGCGAGTTCACCGGCATCGAGGAGGGGCAGGAGGTCCGTCGCACGGGCGAGGTCCTCTCCGTCCCGGTCGGTGACGGCTACCTCGGTCGCGTCGTCGACCCGCTGGGCAACCCGATCGACGGCCTCGGCGAGGTCGCGACGGAGGGCCGCCGCGCCCTCGAGCTCCAGGCGCCCGGTGTCATGGCGCGCAAGTCGGTCCACGAGCCCCTCCAGACGGGCCTCAAGGCGATCGACTCGATGATCCCGATCGGCCGCGGTCAGCGTCAGCTGATCATCGGCGACCGCCAGACGGGCAAGACGGCGATCGCGATCGACACGATCATCAACCAGAAGGCGAACTGGGAGTCGGGCGACCCGACCAAGCAGGTCCGCTGCATCTACGTCGCCATCGGCCAGAAGGGCTCGACGATCGCGTCGGTCCGCGGCGCGCTCGAGGAGGCCGGCGCGCTCGAGTACACGACGATCGTCGCGGCCCCGGCGTCCGACCCGGCGGGCTTCAAGTACCTCGCCCCCTACACCGGCTCGGCCATCGGCCAGCACTGGATGTACGGCGGCAAGCACGTCCTCATCGTGTTCGACGACCTGTCGAAGCAGGCCGAGGCGTACCGCGCCGTGTCGCTGCTGCTGCGCCGCCCGCCGGGCCGCGAGGCGTACCCCGGTGACGTCTTCTACCTGCACTCCCGCCTCCTCGAGCGTTGCGCGAAGCTCTCGGACGAGCTGGGCGCGGGCTCGATGACGGGTCTGCCGGTCATCGAGACGAAGGCGAACGACGTCTCGGCGTACATCCCGACGAACGTCATCTCCATCACGGACGGGCAGATCTTCCTCCAGTCCGACCTCTTCAACGCGGACCAGCGTCCGGCCGTCGACGTCGGCATCTCGGTGTCGCGCGTCGGTGGTGACGCCCAGGTCAAGGCGATGAAGAAGGTCTCGGGCACGCTGAAGCTCGAGCTCGCGCAGTACCGCTCGCTCGAGGCGTTCGCGATGTTCGCGTCCGACCTCGACGCGGCGTCGCGCGGCCAGCTCCAGCGTGGTGCGGTCCTCATGGAGCTGCTCAAGCAGGGCCAGTACTCGCCGTTCCCGGTCGAGGAGCAGGTCGCGTCGATCTGGGCCGGCACCAAGGGCAAGCTCGACGACGTCCCCGTCGAGGACGTGCGCCGCTTCGAGTCCGAGATGCTCGACCACCTGCGCCGCAACACGGACGTCTTCTCGACGATCGTCGAGACGGGCAAGCTCGAGGACGCGACCGAGGCGCAGCTCTCGGAGGCGGTCGACGCCTTCCGTGCCGGCTTCCTCAAGGGTGACGGCACGCCGCTCGTCGGCGGCGACACCGAGGACGAGACCGAGACGGAGATCGAGCAGGAGCAGATCGTCCGGCAGAAGAGGGCCTGAGCATGGCCGGATCCCAGCGCGTCTACAAGCAGCGGATCAAGTCGACGCAGTCGCTCAAGAAGATGTTCCGCGCGCAGGAGCTCATCGCCGCGTCGCGCATCGGCAAGGCCCGCGACCGCACCGCGGCCGCGGCGCCGTACGCCCGGGCGATCACCCGGGCGGTGTCGGCCGTCGCGACGCACACGACGACGCAGCACCCGCTGACGAGCGAGCGCACGGACACCAACCGTGTCGCGGTGCTCGTCGTCGCGTCCGACCGCGGCATGGCCGGCGCCTACTCGGCGTCGATCATCCGCGAGACGGAGCGCCTCGTGGAGCGGCTCACCGCCGAGGGCAAGGAGGTCGCGCTCTACGCGGCCGGCCGTCGGGCGATCCAGTACTACACGTTCCGCGGGCGCGAGCTCGCGGGCACGTGGTCGTACGGGTCGGACGCCCCCAACGCGGAGGTCGCCGGCGAGATCGCCGAGACCCTGCTCGGGGCCTTCCTCGCGCCGGCCGCCGAGGGCGGCGTGAGCGAGCTGCACATCGTCTACACGCAGTTCGTCAACATGGTCACGCAGCGCCCCCGCGTCGTGCGGATGCTCCCGCTCGAGGTCGTCGAGGGCGTCGCCCCCGCCGGCAAGCACGACGTGCTCCCGCTGTACGACTTCGAGCCCTCGCCGGAGGCGGTGCTCGACGCGCTGCTCCCGCGCTACGTCCGCAGCCGGATCTTCAGCTGCCTCCTCGAGGCGGCGGCGTCCGAGCTCGCGGCGCGGCAGCGGGCGATGCACACCGCGACGGACAACGCGGAGGACCTCATCCGCAACTACACGCGGCTCGCGAACCAGGCGCGCCAGGCGGACATCACCCAGGAGATCAGCGAGATCGTCTCGGGTGCCGACGCCCTGGCGGCGTCATGACGGGCCGCGCGGCCCGCGCGGCCAGCACCATCACCGACATCCTGACCGAACCCGCCGGGGACCACTCCGGCACTGCGAAGCGAGGCCAGCAATGACCGCCACCACCGTGGAAGCACAGGTCGAGCACTCCAGCGGTCCCGGCGTGGGCCGAGTCGCTCGTGTGATCGGCCCCGTCGTGGACATCGAGTTCCCGGCGGACGCCATCCCCGACATCTACAACGCGCTGACCGTCGACATCGACCTGTCGTCGCAGGGCGAGGGCGAGAAGTCGTTCACGCTCACGCTCGAGGTCGCCCAGCACCTGGGCGACTCGCTCATCCGTGCGATCGCCCTCAAGCCGACGGACGGCCTCGTCCGCGGCGCGCAGGTCACCGACACGGGCGCCCCGATCAGCGTCCCCGTCGGCGACGTCACCAAGGGCAAGGTCTTCAACGTCACGGGCGACGTCCTCAACGCCGAGCCCGGCGAGACGATCGAGATCACCGAGCGCTGGCCGATCCACCGCAAGCCCCCGGCGTTCGACCAGCTCGAGTCGAAGACCACGATGTTCGAGACGGGCATCAAGGTCATCGACCTCCTCACGCCGTACGTGCAGGGTGGGAAGATCGGCCTCTTCGGTGGTGCGGGCGTCGGCAAGACGGTCCTCATCCAGGAGATGATCCAGCGCGTCGCGCAGGACCACGGCGGTGTCTCGGTGTTCGCCGGCGTCGGCGAGCGCACGCGTGAGGGCAACGACCTCATCCACGAGATGGAGGACGCGGGCGTCTTCGACAAGACCGCCCTCGTCTTCGGCCAGATGGACGAGCCCCCGGGCACGCGTCTTCGCGTCGCGCTCTCCGCGCTGACCATGGCGGAGTACTTCCGTGACGTGAAGAAGCAGGACGTCCTCCTGTTCATCGACAACATCTTCCGCTTCACGCAGGCGGGTTCCGAGGTGTCGACGCTGCTCGGGCGCATGCCGTCCGCGGTCGGTTACCAGCCGAACCTCGCCGACGAGATGGGTCTGCTCCAGGAGCGCATCACCTCGACGCGTGGTCACTCGATCACGTCGCTCCAGGCGATCTACGTCCCTGCGGACGACTACACCGACCCGGCGCCGGCGACGACGTTCGCGCACCTCGACGCGACGACCGAGCTCTCCCGTGAGATCGCCTCGCGCGGTCTGTACCCCGCGGTGGACCCGCTCGCCTCGACGAGCCGCATCCTCGACCCGCGCTACGTGGGCCAGGAGCACTACGACGTCGCGACGCGCGTGAAGTCGATCCTGCAGCGCAACAAGGAGCTCCAGGACATCATCGCGATCCTCGGTGTGGACGAGCTCTCGGAGGAGGACAAGACGGTCGTCGCGCGCGCGCGCCGCATCCAGCAGTTCCTCTCCCAGAACACCTACATGGCGGAGAAGTTCACCGGCGTCGTGGGCTCGACGGTCCCGCTGAGCGAGACCATCGAGGCGTTCAAGAAGATCGCCGACGGCGAGTTCGACCACATCTCCGAGCAGGCCTTCTACAACATCGGTGGCCTCGAGGACCTCGAGCGCAACTGGGCCCGCATCCAGAAGGAGTACGGCGCCTGACCCGACGCTCGCACGGGGCCGGGCCGTACGGTCCGGCCCCGTGGGCGTCGCTCCCGACCCGGTCCGCCGCACGCGGACCGGGCGTCGTCCCGGACAGCACACCGGGCATGAACCGCCCATGAAGGAGTTCCCGTGGCACAGCTGAACGTCGACCTCGTGGCGGCGGACCGCAAGATCTGGTCGGGCCGCGCGCAGCGGGTCACGGCCCCCGCGGCGGACGGCGAGATCGGCATCCTCGCGGACCACTCGCCGCTGCTCTCCGTGCTGCAGGAGGGCTCGGTACGCATCGCGGGCGAGGGGGAGTCCCTCGAGGTCCGCGTCTCCGGCGGGTTCCTCTCCGTCGACTCGAACCAGGTCACGATCGTGGCGGACTCCGTCGAGTCCGTACCGGCCCGCTGACCTCCGCCCGACCATGACGCCCCTGGCCTGGATCGCGCTCGGACTGCTCGTCCTCGTCCTTGTCGCGATCGGGCTGGGGGTGTGGCGTCTGCGCGCCCTGTCGCACCGCGTCGGCTCGTTCGAGTGCGGCGCGCGGCGCGCGGGCGCCCCCGGGGCCCCGTGGGTCGCGGGCATCGCGCACTACGGCGTCGGCCGCATCGACTGGTGGCGGCTGTGGTCCGTGTCGCTGCGGCCCGCCCGCACCTGGTCCCGCTACGACCTCGTCATCGCGGGCCGTGAGCCGCTCGCCGGCGAGGCGTCCGACACCTACCTCGTCCGCTGCCGCTACCGCGGCCAGGACTTCGAGCTCACGATGTCGCGGGCCGCCTACGAGGGCCTCGCCTCCTGGCTGGAGGCCGCGCCTCCGGGGCGGCGCGACGTCGTCGTCTGAGGCGTCGCCCCGGGGGCAGACGCCGTGACCGGACCGCCCACAACCGACCCGGAGGACCCGCCTCATGCGCCTCGTCGTCGCCCGCTGCTCCGCCCGCTACACGGGCCGCCTGTCCGCCCACCTGCCGCTCGCGACGCGCGTGCTCATCGTCAAGGCCGACGGGAGCGTGCTGCTGCACTCGGACGGCGGGTCGTACAAGCCGCTGAACTGGATGAGCCCGCCGTGCTCGCTCGCGGTGCGCGCGCCCTCCGACGAGGCGCGCGAGCGCGGCGTCACGGAGGTCTGGGCCGTGCAGCACGCGAAGAGCGACGACCGGCTGGAGATCGAGCTGCACGAGGTGCAGCACGACAGCTCGCACGAGCTCGGCGTCGACCCGGGGCTCGTCAAGGACGGCGTCGAGGCGCACCTCCAGGAGATGCTGGCCGCGCAGATCGAGCTGCTCGGCTCGGGCCACACCCTCGTGCGCCGCGAGTACCCGACGGCGATCGGTCCCGTCGACATCCTCGCCAAGGACCCGCTCGGCGCGACGGTCGCGGTCGAGATCAAGCGCCGGGGCGACATCGACGGCGTCGAGCAGCTCACGCGCTACCTCGAGCTGCTCAACCGCGACCCGCTGCTCGCGCCCGTGCGCGGCGTGTTCGCCGCGCAGGAGATCAAGCCGCAGGCGCGCGTGCTCGCGACCGACCGCGGCATCGGCTGCCTCGTGCTCGACTACGACGCGATGCGCGGCGTCGACGACGTCGACTCGCGCCTCTTCTGACGCCCGACCCAGCGCCGAGCAGGCGGTCGTGGTCCGTCCCGACCCCCGGACGAGCCACCACCGCCTGCTCGTCCGGCCGGGACCGCCTGCTCGGCGGCTGACAGCAGCAGCTGGCCTCTCAGCGCGCGCCGTCATCGCACCGCGCCCCCGATCACCGCACCGCACGAGACGGGTTCGTGCCGTGGTAGTTTTTGAACATGTTCAAAAAAGGCCCTGACGCATGAGCGCGACGCCGAAGTCCGAGCGGACCCGCGCGCACCTGCGCGACGTCGCGATCCGGATGCTGCGCGACGTCGGCTACGAGCGCACGACGATGCGCGCCGTCGCGGCGGAGGCGGGCGTGAGCACGGGGAACGCGTACTACCACTTCCCGTCCAAGGACGCGCTCGTCCAGGAGCTCTACCTCGACGTGCAGCGCGAGCACGCCGCGCTCGCCGCCCCGGTCCTCGCGGTGGGCGGGTCGCTCGCCGACCGGCTGCGCGGCGTGTGGGGCGCGGCGATCGACGCGTTCGCCCCCTTCCACGCGTTCGGCGCGGAGTTCGTCTCGGTCGCGATCCGTCCGGGTTCCGACGCGAGCCCGTTCTCGGCCGCGTCGACCGACGCGCGCGACCTCTCGCGGAGCCTCTTCGAGGAGGTCGTGGCGGGGACGTCGTCGCGCGTCCCGGCGCACCTCCGGGCGCGCCTGCCGGAGCTGCTCTGGCTGGCGCAGCTCGGCATCACGCTCTTCTGGGTCTACGACTCCTCGCCGGGGTTCGCGCGCACGCGCCGCCTCGTCGACGGCGGCGCGACGCTCGTCGGCAACCTCGTCCGGCTGGCACGCCTCCCGGTCGCCCGCGGCGTGGTCGACGACGCCCTGCGCCTCGTCCAGGACGTCTCGGCGCCGGCCCCGACCCGCGAGGTGTCGTCGTGAGCCCGGCGGGGGAGGCGGTCGTCGGGCTGCTCGTGGCGCTCGGCGCGGTGGTCGTGCTCCCGCTCGGCCTCCGGCTCCTCGGGCGGCAGGTCGTCCCTGCGCCGCGCAGCGCCGCGTGGCCGCTCGCCGGCGCCGCCGCCGTCGTGAGCCTCCTGCTGCCGCACAGCAGGCTGGCCGTCGTGCTAACGCTGCCCTTCGTGCTTGCGTCCGCCGTGCTGCTCGGGGCGGGCATCCGCCTCGCCGTGGGCACGCTGCGCGACGTGGCGCCTCCCGCCCGCCCGGGGCGCGCGCACGCCGTCGTGCCCTGTGCCGGCCTGGGCGACGTGCCGCCGCGCGTCGACCTCGCGAGCCGGGCCGCGACCGTGACCGCGCTCGTGCTGCCCGCGGTCGGGGCGAGCGCGCTCGTCGCCGAGCGCGCGGAGTGGGGCCTGCTCGGGTTCTCGGGCACGTACCTCGCCCTCACGGTGCCGCACATGCTCTACGCAGGCTTCGGGGCGGCGCTCGTCGCCGGCGCGGTCGCGCGGCTCGCCCCCGGCGACCGGCTCGCGACCGCGGGCGCCTGGGGCGTCCCGGCCGGGACGGCGCTCGTCCTCGTCGGGTACTTCGTGGGCGACGTCGCCGAGCTCGTCGGGGCGCTCGTCCTCACGCTCGCGCTGTGGGCGACGGCGGCCGCCGTCGTGCGGTCGCTCGCGCGCCCCGGCGGACGGCCGGCCGCGGCCCGGGCGCTGCTCGGCACGGCGGCCGTCGTCGTGAGCGCGTCGATGGTGCTCGCGCTGTGGTGGGCGGGGGGCGAGGCCCTCGGGTTCGCGCACCCGAGCCTCGACGTCATGGCCGCGACGCACGGGGTCGGGAACGCGCTCGGCTTCGTGCTGTGCGCGCTGCTCGGCGTCCGGCTGCTCGCCCGCGACGGCACGACCCCGTCCCCGGCAGGGGACCCGGACCCGACGAGCCCCCGCCCGGGGGCCGAGAGGAGCACGGCATGACGTTCACCTACCCCGAGGTCGGGGCGACGCGCACGGACCGCTGGCCCGCGGGGTACCGGCACCTGCACGTGCGGCGCCGCCTCACCGACCGCGCCCGCCCGCCCGAGGACCTCGCCCGGCTGGGCGAGCAGCTCCTCACGTGGCAGGTGCACGCCGCGGCACGCGTGCGGCTCGAGACGGACGCCGCGGAGGCAGCCCCGGGGGTGCGGGTCACGACCTTGCTCGGTGTCGGGCGCCTGCGGCTGTACGAGCCGTGCGAGGTCGTGTGGGTCGAGCGCACCGAGCGACGCGTGGGTTTCGCCTACGGGACGCTCCCGGGCCACGCGTTCGTCGGGGAGGAGCGGTTCGCCGTCGAGCGCGACGATGCCGGCGACCTGTGGTGGCGCATCGACGTCTTCAGCCGCCCCGTGCTGTGGTGGGTGCGGCCGTTCTCGTTCGCCGTGCCGACGTTCCAGCGGCTGTTCGCCCTGCACCTCGGGCGGGGCGCGCGACGGCTCCTCGAGGCGTCGGACGGCTGACCCGAGAGGTTTGCACGCCGGGTGTACGAAGTGCGCCAGAATGGCCCCATGACCGACGCCGTCCGCAGCCCTCGTCCCGACCAGCAGCCCGGCACCGCGCGCGTCCTCGCGGGTCGCGTCGTCACCCCGGACGGGGTGCTCGACGACGGCGTCGTGGCCGTCCGCGACGGGCGGGTCGCGTGGGTCGGCCCGCGCGCGGAGGCGGCGGCCGCCGGGTTCCCCGACGTGCCCGCCGGGGACGGGGCGACCCTGCTCCCGGGCCTCGTGGACGTGCACGACCACGGCGGCGGCGGGTCGAGCTTCCCCGACGCGACGAGCGCGGCCGAGGCGCTCGGCGGGGCGCGCGAGCACCTGCGGCACGGCACCACGAGCCTCGTCGCGTCGCTCGTGACCGCGCCGCGCGACGTCCTGCTCGCCCGCGCGGCGACGCTCGCCGACCTCGCGGAGGCGGGCGAGATCGTCGGCATCCACCTCGAGGGCCCGTTCCTCTCGGAGGTGCGGTGCGGCGCGCAGAACCCGCACGACATGCTCGACGGCGACCCGGAGCTCGTCCGGGCGATCGCCGCCGCGGCACGCGGGCACCTGCGCACCATGACGGTCGCGCCCGAGGTGCCGGGCGTCGTCGGGCCCGGGGGAGTGATCGAGACGCTCGTCGAGGTCGGCGCCGTGCCCTCGATCGGGCACACGGACGCGACGACCGAGCAGACCGAGGCGGCGATCGCCGCGGGCGTCGCGGCCTTCGCCGCGGCGGGCCGGCCGGGCGCGCGGCTGACCGCGACGCACCTGTTCAACGGGATGCGCCCGCTGCACCACCGCGAGCCGGGGCCCGTGGCCGCGTGCCTCGCGGCGGCCGCGCGCGGCGAGATGGTCGTCGAGCTCGTCGCCGACGGCACCCACCTCGCGCACGGCACGATCCGGAGCGTCGTCGAGCTCGTCGGCCCGCACGTGGGGGCGGACGGCGCGGTGGCCGGGCCGGACGCCGTCGCGCTCGTCACGGACGCGATGGCCGCGGCGGGCATGGCGGACGGCGCGTACGAGCTCGGCCCGATGCGCGTCACGGTCGCGCACGGCGTCGCGCGCCTCACCGACGGCGGGGCCATCGCCGGCGGCACGTACCACCTGCTCGACGTCGTGCGCGAGACGGTCGAGGCGGGGGTGCCGCTCGTCGACGCGGTCCGCGCGGCGTCGTGGACCCCGGCCGGCGTGCTCGGCCTCGACGACCGCGGCGGGCTGGTCGCGGGGCTGCGTGCCGACGTCGTCGTGACGGACGGCGACCTGCGCGTGCGCGAGGTGCTGCGCGGCGGGGAGGGCGTCGACCTCTCCGCCTGACCCCGGGCCCGCCGGGGACCGATCGAGCCGCCGGGCGGTCCTGCCGCCCGGCGGCTCGTGCGCGTCCGGACGTCGTCGCAGGTCGGGGCGCGCAGCAAGAACGAGAGAGCGTGCTCTTGCCCGACGGACTTGACGCCAGCCATTTGTTCAACCAATACTCGTAACATCGAAGCGCTTCGACGATGCGTTTCGACGAAGCGCTTCGACGGCCGAGGCGCGGGACCGGACCACAGGGGAGTGGTGAGGATGGCGACGATGCAGGACGTGGCGCGACGCGCGCAGGTCTCGCTGAGCACGGTCTCGTACGCGCTGTCCGGCACGCGTCCGGTCTCCGACGCCACGCGTCGGCGCATCGAGGACGCCATGGCCGAGCTCGGCTACCAGCCCAACGCGATGGCCCGCGGCCTCGCGTCCCGCCGCAGCCACGTGCTCGCCCTCATCTACCCCGCGATGGAGAAGGGCCTCGGCGGCACGGTCGCGGAGTTCGTCTCGTCGGCGGCGGAGACCGCGCGCGAGAACGGCTACCACCTGGTCCTGTGGCCCTTCCGCACGACCCAGGCGCCGGAGGTCCGCGACCTCGTGCGCCAGGGGATGGCGGACGGCGTCCTGCTCATGGAGGTCGCGCTCGACGACGCGCGGGTCGACGTGCTGCACGAGGCCGGCGTCCCGTACACGATGATCGGCCGGACGCGGGACGTCTCCGACCGGCCGTCGGTCGACATCGACTTCGAGCGCACGACGGACGACGCGGTCCAGCACCTCGTCGACCTGGGGCATCGGCACGTGGCGCTCGTCAACCACTCGCAGGCGACGGCGGACGACGGCTACGCGCCGACGTTCCGTGCCGAGGAGGGCTTCGAGGCGGCGATGCGCCGTCGCGGGCTCGAGCCGGTCGCGCTGCGCGTCGACGAGTCGCCGAGCGCCGGCCGCGACGCCGTCGCGACGCTGCTCGCGCGCGAGCCCCGCCTCACGGCGTTCGTGACCATGAACGAGATCGCGACGTTCGGCGTCGTGGCCGAGCTCCAGCAGCGCGGCGTCGCGATCCCCGGCGACATGTCGATCCTGTCGATCGTCACGTCGCCCGGCGTCGGGGAGATGAGCAACCCGCCGCTCACCACCATGCACGCCCCCGGGGCCGAGCTCGGCCGCCTGGGCGTGCAGAAGCTGCTGTCCCTCGTGGACGGCTCCCGTCCGAGCACACCGAACGTGCTCATCCCGTGCGTCCTCGAGCCCGGCAGCAGCGTCGCCCCCGCGGCCGGCCGGGCACCGGACGACGACCCCGAGCCCGCGGCTCGCTGAAACACCGACCGGCCGGGCGACGCCCGGCCGCCCTCCGGCCCTCGCCGGAACTCGATGAGGAGGACACGCACATGCTGCGATCCCGGAAGATCTCGCTCGTCGCTGCCGTGGCAGCGCTCCCACTCGCCCTCGGGGCGTGCGGGAGCTCCGGCGGCAGCGGCGGGTCCGACGACCAGACCCTGACGATCTGGCACTACGAGAACGAGGACTCGGCCATGGGCCAGGCCTGGGCCAAGGCGATCGAGATCTTCGAGGAGGAGAACCCGGACGTCGACGTCGTCGTCGAGAAGCAGACGTTCGAGCAGATCCAGAAGAACGCCAAGATCGTCCTCACCGGCGACGACGTGCCGGACGTCATGGAGTACAACAAGGGCAACGCGACCGCCGGCCAGCTCGCCGCGCAGGGTCTGCTGACCCCGCTCACCGACGCGGCGACCGAGCGCGGCTGGGACGAGAAGCTCAGCGGCTCGCTCCAGACGACCGCGACCTACGACGACCAGGGCCTCATGGGCTCGGGCGAGTGGTACGGCGTCCCGAACTACGGCGAGTTCGTGCAGGTCTACTACAACAAGGACATGTTCGCCCAGTACGGGCTCGAGGTGCCGACGACGCTCGAGGAGCTCGAGACCGTCATGCAGGCGTTCAAGGCCCAGGGCGTCACGCCGCTCGCCGAGGCCGGCGCCGAGTACCCGATGGGCCAGCTCTGGTACGAGCTCGTGCTCGCGAACTCCGATCGCGACTTCATCGACCAGTACCAGCTCTTCGACGGCGACCCCGACTTCCACGGTCCCGAGATGACGCAGGCGACCGAGAAGCTCGACTCCTGGATCAAGGACGGCTACGTCGCGTCCGACTCCGCGGCGCTCACCGCCGAGGACATGGGCGTCTCGTTCATCAACGGCACCTACCCGATGATGGTCTCCGGCTCGTGGTGGTTCGGCCGCATCGTCGAGGAGATGGACGCCGACTGGGGCCAGTTCAACTTCCCCGGCAACACGCTCCAGGTCGGCTCGTCCGGCAACCTGTGGGTCGTCCCCGCGAACGCGGACTCGCCCGACCTCGCCGAGGAGTTCATCGACGTCACGCTGCGCCCCGAGGTGCAGGACATCCTCGCGGAGAAGGGCGGCCTGCCCGTCGCCGGTGACGCGTCCGTCATCACGGACGAGCGCACGCAGCAGCTCACCGAGAACTTCCAGGCGATCCTCGACGACGACGGCCTCGCGTTCTACCCCGACTGGCCCGTGCCCGGCTACTACGACGTGATCGTCAGCGAGCTCCAGTCCCTCATCAACCAGTCGAAGTCGCCGACCGAGGTGCTCGACGGCCTCGAGTCCGCCTACGTGGACGGCAAGGCGGACCTGCTCGACAGCTGAGCGGAACCGCCCGTCCCGGGCGGCCGGCCGGCACCTGCGTCGGCCGGCCGCCCGGGCACCACCCGAGCACCGCCCGAGGACCTCCCGCGAAAGAGACCGTCATGACCACCCGCACCGACACCGTGCCCGAGGCCGGGCCCGGACCCGCGCGCGAGGCGTCGCGCGCGACCGCGGCACGCCGCCGCCGTCGCCGGCCCGCCTGGCTCCCGTACCTGCCCTACCTCCTGCCCGGCGCGGTGGCGTTCGTCGTCGTGATCGGCTACCCGTTCGCGATGAACGTCTACTACAGCCTGTTCAAGTGGCGCGGCGGCATGGCGCCGATGCGCTGGTACGGGCTGGGGAACTACGCCGACCTGATGCACGACTCGGCGTTCTGGACCTCGTTCCAGAACTCCATCGCGATGATCCTCGCGATGGTCGTCGTGCCGACCCTCGTCGGACTCGTGCTCGCCGCCGTGCTGTTCGACTACCTCGGCCGCCGGTTCGGGCCTCGCGTCGCGGCGTTCCTGCGCGCGACGTACTACCTGCCGCAGATCCTCCCCGTCGCCGTGGCCGGCGTGCTGTGGAACTGGATCCTCAACGCCCAGACCGGCGCGCTCAACGTCATGCTGCGCGGGATCGGGGTCGAGAACCCGCCGAACTGGCTGGGCGACACCTCGACCGCGCTGCCGAGCGTCATGCTCGTGCTCATCTGGGTGCAGATCGGCTACCCCGTGGTCATCTTCATGTCCGCGCTCCAGCGCGTGGACCCCGAGCTCTACGAGGCCGCCGAGCTCGACGGCGCCGGCTGGTGGCGGCGCTTCGGGGCCATCACGATCCCGCAGATCCGTCCCGAGACGTTCGTCGTCACGCTCACCTGCACCGTCGCGGCGCTCAAGGTCTTCGGGCCCATCTACGTGCTCACGCGCGGCGGTCCCGAGAGCTCCACGCTCGTCCCGAGCTACTACTCGTACCTGAACTTCTTCGACAAGTCGAAGGTCGGCTACGGCGCCGCGGTGGCGACCGTGCTCACCCTCGTCATCATCGTCGTCGCCGTCGTGATCCTCGCGCTGCAGAGCCGCGCCGAGCGTCGTGAGCAGGAGGGCCGCTGATGTCCACCGTCACCACCACCCCCGCGGACGCCGTGGCGCCGGGCGCCGGCGCGTCCCGCCCCCGCCGCGCCCTGCGCGCCACGCGGCAGGACGAGCGCTACCGCCGCGGGATCGGCCGCTGGTTCGTGCTCGCCGCGGCGGTGCTCGTCGCGCTCCTCATGCTGTCGCCGTTCGTCATCATGGTGCTCAACGCGTTCAAGTCCCCGGCCGAGTACTCCCAGGACGGGCCGCTGAGCCTCCCGAGCGAGCTCTACCTCGACGGCGTGCAGAACTTCTGGACGCGCACGAACTTCCCGCAGAAGCTCTGGAACTCCGTCTTCATCTCGGCGCTCGTCGCCGTGTTCGGCACGCTCCTGTCGCTCCTCAGCGCGTACGCGATCGGCGTCGGCCGCATCAAGGGCCGGCTGTGGATCGTCACGCTGTTCCTCGTGGCGAACATGCTGCCGCAGGAGGCGCTCATCTACCCGCTGTTCGACATGGCGCAGAAGGTCGGCCTGTCGAACTCGCAGTGGTCGATCATCATCATCTTCACGGTCATCCAGGCGGCGTTCGGCACCTACCTGCTCTCGTCCGTGCTCGGGACGTTCCCGCCCGCGCTCCTCGAGGCGGCGCAGCTCGACGGCGCCGGCCGCTGGCGCATCCTGTGGCAGGTCGTGTACCCGATCGTCCGGCCGACGCTCGGCGTCCTCATGATCTTCTTCTTCATCTGGACGTGGAACGAGTTCTTCATCCCGCTGGTCATGCTGACGACCAACGACACCCAGACGATCCCCATCGCGCTCGCGTCGCTCCAGGGCGACCGGATGATGGACGCCCCGACGACCAACGCGGGCGCGCTCGTCTCGCTGATCCCCGCGCTGATCTTCTTCCTCATCTTCCAGCGCACCCTCACCCGCGGCGTGACGGCCGGCGCCGTCAAGTGAGGCCTCCGGCCTGACGCCCCGAGACACCGATACGCACCGACGAAGGAAGCACCACCCATGAAGTTCACCGACGGGTACTGGCAGGTCCGACCGGGCATGCACCCGCTCTACGCGGTCGAGGTCGACGACGTCCGCGCGGACGAGGCGGCCGGCACGCTCACCGTGTACGCGCCGACGGCGAAGATCCGCGGCCGGGGCGACACGCTCAACCGCCCGATGCTCACGACGACGTACTCCTCGCCCGCACCCGGCGTGATCCGCGTGCGCGTCGAGCACCACCAGGGCGCGGTGCGCCGGGGCCCGGCGTTCCAGGTGACCGGCGAGCCGGGGTTCCGGCCCGAGGTCGAGGTGCACGACGACGTCGCCGTCCTGCGGTCGAAGGACCTCGCCGTGCGCGTGCACCGGGGCGACCGCTGGCGCGTGGACTTCGAGGCGGACGGCGAGGTGCTGACCTCCTCGCTGCCGAAGTCGGTCGGGCACGTCACGTCGGACGACGGCGGCGCGTGGACGCACGAGCAGCTCGCGCTCGAGCCGGGCGAGCTCGTGTACGGCCTGGGGGAGCGGTTCGGCCCGTTCGTCAAGAACGGCCAGGTCGTGGACATCTGGAACGAGGACGGCGGGACGTCGAGCGAGCAGGCGTACAAGTCCGTGCCGCTCTACCTCACGACCAAGGGCTACGGGGTGTTCGTCGAGCACCCGGAGAAGGTCTCGTTCGAGGTCGCCTCCGAGGTGAACACGCGCGTCCAGTTCTCCGTCGAGGGGCAGGCGCTCGAGTACCTGGTCATCCAGGGCCCGACGCCCAAGGACGTGCTGCGCCGGTACACGGCGCTGACGGGCCGCCCCGCGCGCGTGCCGGCGTGGTCGTTCGGCCTGTGGCTCACGACGTCGTTCACGACGAGCTACGACGAGCAGACCGTGAACGGCTTCATCGACGGCATGGCCGAGCGCGACCTGCCGCTGTCGGTGTTCCACTTCGACTGCTTCTGGATGCGCGAGTACCAGTGGGTCGACTTCGAGTGGGACCCGCGCACGTTCCCCGACCCCGAGGGCATGCTCCGGCGTCTGCACGACCGCGGGCTCAAGGTGTGCGTGTGGATCAACCCGTACGTCGCGCAGCGCTCGCCCCTCTTCGCGGAGGCCGCGGAGCAGGGCTTCCTCGTGCAGCGCGAGGACGGGTCCGTGTGGCAGTGGGACCTGTGGCAGGCGGGCATGGGGCTGGTGGACTTCACCAACCCCGACGCGACCGCGTGGTACGTGGGCAAGCTCGAGGGCCTGCTCGACCAGGGCGTCGACTGCTTCAAGACCGACTTCGGCGAGCGGATCCCCGTCGACGGCATCGCGTGGCACGACGGCTCCGACCCGCGCAAGATGCACAACTACTACGCCCAGCTCTACAACGAGGCGGTATTCCGGCTGCTCGAGCGCAAGCGCGGCGAGGGCGAGGCGGTCCTGTTCGCGCGGTCCGCGACCGCGGGCGGCCAGCAGTTCCCCGTGCACTGGGGCGGCGACTGCGACTCGACGTACGCGTCGATGGCCGAGTCGCTGCGCGGCGGCCTGTCGATGTCGATGTCGGGCTTCGGCTACTGGAGCCACGACATGGGCGGCTTCGAGGGCACGCCGGACCCGGGCGTGTTCAAGCGCTGGACGGCGTTCGGGCTGCTGTCGTCGCACTCGCGCCTGCACGGATCGGGCTCGGTCCGGGTCCCGTGGGCGTTCGACGACGAGGCCGTCGACGTGACGCGCAAGTTCACGCACCTCAAGCTCTCGCTCATGCCGTACCTGGGGCGGGTGGCCGAGGAGGCGCACACCGACGGCGTGCCGATGATGCGGCCGCTCGTGCTCGAGCTCCCGCACGACCGCGCCGGGTACACCGCGGACACGCAGTACCTGCTGGGCGACGCGCTCCTCGTCGCGCCGGTGTTCCGCGCGGACGGCCGCGTGGAGTACTACGTGCCGGAGGGCACGTGGACGCGTCTCGTCCAGCCCGACGACGGCCCCGCCCTGAGCGAGACCGTGACCGGCCCGCGCTGGGTCACCGAGACGCACGGGTTCGACTCGCTCCCGGTGCTCGTGCGCCCGGGCACCGTCCTGCCGGTGGGCGCCCGCACCGACCGGCCGGACTACGCCTGGGCCGACGGCGTCACGCTGCACGCGTTCGAGCTGCCCGACGGGTACGACGAGCTCGTGGTCGTCCCGCCGTCGGACGGCGCGGCCGGGGCCACGTTCCGCGTGCGCCGGTCGGGCGCGACCCTCACCGTCTCGTCCGACGACGCCCCCGCGGCCTGGTCCGTGCGGGCCGGTGCGGCGACGGCCGAGGCGCACGGCGCGACGAGCGTGACTCTCGACCTCGGCTGAGGACGTATCCTGAGCGGACGCACCATGGAAGCGCTCCCATGGCGCGTCCGCCCGGCGTCGTCGCGCCGGCCACCGACCCGACCACCGTCGCGGACCACGTCGTCCGACGACCGACCAGCGAGGACCCTCGTGACCACCGACACCACCGCCCCCGTCGCCGTCGACGCGCAGGCCGCGCCCGCGTCGTCGGGCCGCCGCACCTTCCCGACCGACTTCCTCTGGGGCTCCGCGACCGCCGCCTACCAGATCGAGGGCGCCGCCGCCGAGGGCGGCCGCACGCCGTCCATCTGGGACACGTACTCCCACACCCCGGGCCGCACGCTCAACGGCGACACGGGCGACGTCGCGGACGACCACTACCACCGGTGGCAGGAGGACGTGCAGCACATCGCCGACCTCGGCCTCGGCGCCTACCGGTTCTCCATCTCGTGGTCGCGCGTGCAGCCGGGCGGCACCGGGCCGCTCAACCCCGAGGGCGTCGCGTTCTACTCGCGCCTCGTCGACGCGCTGCTCGAGAAGGGCGTCAAGCCCGTCGTCACGCTCTACCACTGGGACCTCCCGCAGGAGCTCGAGGACGCCGGGGGCTGGGCGAACCGCGACACCGCGTACGCGTTCGCCGAGTACGCCCGTCACATGGCGCGCGAGCTCGGCGACCGGGTCGACACCTGGACGACGCTCAACGAGCCGTGGTGCTCCGCCTACCTCGGCTACGGCTCCGGCGCGCACGCGCCCGGCCGCACCGAGCCCGCCGCGGCGCTCGCGGCCGTGCACCACCTCAACCTCGCGCACGGCCTCGCCGTCCAGGCGATCCGCGACGAGCTCGGCGAGGACGCGAAGACGTCCGTCACGCTCAACCTGCACGTCATCCGGCCCGACGACCCGTCGTCGGCCGCGGACCTCGACGCGGTGCGGAAGATCGACGCGCTGGCCAACCGCGCGTTCCTCGCACCCATGCTCGACGGCGAGTACCCCGCCGACCTGCTCGCCGACACCGCGCACGTGAGCGACTGGTCGTTCGTGCAGGAGGGCGACCTCGAGACGGTGCGCCAGCCGCTGTCGATCCTCGGCGTCAACTACTACTCGACCGTGCGCGTGCGCCACTTCTCCGGCGAGGGCGAGCGGTCCGAGAACGACGGCCACGGCGCGTCGAGCCACAGCCCGTGGATCGGCGTCGACGACGTGGAGTTCGTCCAGCAGCCCGGCCCGTACACCGCGATGGGCTGGAACATCGAGCCCGCCGGCATGACCGAGCTGCTCGTGTCCGTGGCGACGACGTACCCGCACCAGCCGATGATGGTCACCGAGAACGGCGCCGCGTTCGCCGACGAAGTCACGGTCGACGCCGACGGCACCCCCCGCGTGCACGACGACCGCCGCGTCGCCTACCTGCACGACCACGTCGACGCCGTGGGCGCCGCGATCGACGCGGGCGCCGACGTGCGCGGGTACTTCGCGTGGTCCCTGCTCGACAACTTCGAGTGGGGCTACGGGTACGAGCGCCGCTTCGGGATCATCCGCGTCGACTACGACACGCTCCAGCGCACGTGGAAGGACTCCGCGCACTGGTACCGCCGGCTCGCGACGTCGAACGAGCTCCCCACGGTCGACGAGACCGCCTGACGCACCGCTCCACCCGCGAGGGCCCGTCCGGTCGCACCGGGCGGGCCCTCGCCACGCGCGGGTCGGCGGTCGCGCCGCGCCTCGCCCGGACGGGGTGAGGCGCACCCCGGCGGCCTTGCCTAGCGTCGCAGCCATGAGCGATGTCGAGGTCAGGGCCAGGACCGGTGGTGTCCTCGCCGCCGCGTGCCTGTCGACGCTGGTGGTCAACGCGAACACGTCCGCGGTGAGCATCCTGCTCCCCGCGATCAGCGAGGACACCGGCACGAGCGTCACGACGCTCCAGTGGGCCGTGACCGGGTACTCCCTGGTCGGGGCCGCGGTGATCGTCACGTCCGGGGCCCTCGGGGACGTCTTCGGGCGCAAGCGGGTCTTCCAGCTCGGGCTCCTGCTGTTCGTCGCGTCCTGCGTGCTCATCGCGCTCGCGCCGTCGGGCGGCATGGTCATCGCCGGACGGTTCGTCCAGGGCGCCGCCGGGGCGACCATCGTGGCGTGCGGCCTGAGCCTGCTCTCCGTGGCCAACAGCGGCGACGCCCAGCTCCGGGCGGTCTCCTTGTGGGGCGCGGCCTCCGCCGTCGGCGCCGCGGCCGGGCCCCTTCTCGGTGGGCTGCTCGTCAATCTCACGGGGTGGCAGGGGCTGTTCTGGGTCGACGCCGTCGTCGCCGCCGCGTGCGTCGTCCTCACGTACGTCGTGGTGGCGGAGTCGCGCGACCCCGGCCGCTCGCGCTCGATCGACTACGCGGGCACCGTCCTGGTCGCGCTCACCCTCGCGCCCCTCATCCTCGCGCTGAGCAAGGGCAGCGACTGGGGGTGGGGATCGCTCGCGACCCTCGGCAGCCTCGCGGTCGCCGTCGTGGCGGGCTGCCTGTTCGTCGCGGTCGAGCGCCGCGTCGCGGTCCCGCTCCTCGACCTCGCGCTCCTGCGCAACCGCGTGCTCGTCGGCGCGACCGTGGCCATCCTCATCGGCTCCGGCACGATCAACGGGCTCATGTACCTGCTGAGCATCTACTTCCAGGACCCCGCGACCCTGGGCCTCAGCCCGCTCGAGGCGGGGCTCGCGACACTCCCGGCCACCGCGGGGCTCGTCGTCGTGGCCCCGCTCGTCCCACGGTTCGCCGCGCGGATCGGCGGCCGGCAGGTCATCGGCCTCGGGTTCCTGCTCACGGCGGTCGGGTTCGGCGTCGTCGGCGTCGTCCAGGCCGACTGGCGGTACGGCGCCTTCGTGCTCCCGCTGATCGCCATCGCCGTCGGCATGGGCCTGTCCAACGGCCCCGCGTCCTCGGCGTCCACGGCGTGCGTCTCCGCGAACGAGGTCGGCGCGGCGTCGGGCGTGTCGAACATGGCGCGCTACGTGGGTGCCGCCGTCGCGACGGCGGTCGTGGCCTCGATCTACGCCGCCGTCGTCGCCGACCGCGCCGCCGCGGGGGCCTCGACCGCCGACTCCCTCGCCGCGGGCCTCGGCACCGCGTCGTGGGTCATGGCGGGGACCAGCGCGCTCGGGGTCGTCATGGCGGTCGTCATGGGCCGGCGGTACCGGGCCGAGCGCGGCACGGTGCACGACGCCGCGTCGGCGGCCGCCGCGGTGACGCACACCCTGCCCACGTCGGCCACGCCCGTGGGCGCGCGGTCGGCGGACTGAGCGCGGTCAGCCCCGGACCGTGTCGTCGAGGTGCAGGCCGTCCACGAGGTCCTGGAAGCCCGCGAGCTCGTCCGGGCAGTAGATCTCGATGACGAGGAGCTGCCCCCGGACGACGCGGTTGTCGGCGACGACCGGCCGGATGCCCGGCCCGGCGGCCCCGTTGACGAGCTGCCCCAGGAGCGTCGCACGGCTCAGCGCGCCGCCCGGGTCCTCGCACGTGGCCCCGCCGTCGTCGCCCAGGACGCGCACGACCTGCTCCGCGTCCGGCGTCGGCACGCCCGCGGCCGCGAACGCCACGAGGAGCTGGTCGGCCTTCCGCTCGGCCTCCGTCGTCGTCTCCTGCGAGCCGCGCGCGACCAGCGCGACGACGACGAGCGCGACGACGACCACGGCCGCGACGACGTAGATGGTCCGGCGCTCGCGGCGCGGCTGACGTTCCGTGACCTCGCTCATGGTGCGCTCGCCTCCGACTCCTGCGTCGTCGTGTCCGGGAGCCTCCACGACGGCTTGCGTGACCGGTAGAAGAGGTACGGCACCAGGAGGCCCAGGCCGAGGGCCCCGCCGGCGACGATGACGAGGTAGGAGCCGGGGCTCCCCGACCCGAACTGCGACGGCGGGACGAAGCCCACCAGCAGGGCGGCGAGCGACGCGACGAAGCCGACGCCGCACAGCACGCCGAGCATCGGGGCGCGGTACCCGCGTGCGTGGTCGGGCTGCTGACGCCGCAGGCGCACGGCGGCGACGAACATGAGCAGGTACATGATCAGGTACACCTGCGTCGTGATGACCGAGAAGATCCAGTACGCGCTCGACACGCTCGGGATGAGCGCGTAGCCGAGGGCGATGAGCGTCGTGACGACGCCCTGCGTGACGAGGATGTTCTGCTGGACGCCGTTCTTGTTGAGCCGCTGGAGGAACGGCGGGAGGTAGCCCTCCTGGCGCGAGATGAGCAGGAGGCCCTTGGACGGGCCCGCGAGCCACGTGAGCATGCCGGCGACGGACGCCGTGACGAGCATGATCCCGATGATCGGGGTGAGCCACTGGGAGCCGAAGTAGGCGAACACGGCGTCGAAGGCCTGCATGATGCCCGCGGTGAGGGAGAGCTGCTCGGCCGGGACGACCCAGCTGATCGCGAGCGCGGGGAGGATGAAGATCAGCAGCACCATCCCCATCGCGAGGAAGATCGAGCGCGGGAACTCGCGCGCGGGGTTGCGCAGCGACCCCACGTGCACCGCGTTCATCTCCATGCCGGAGTACGACAGGAAGTTGTTGACGATCAGCACGAGGCTCGACAGCCCGGCCCACGCGGGGAGCAGGTGCTCGGCGTCCATCGGGGCGGCGGACGGGTTGCCCTGCCCGAGGAACACGACGCCGAGCGTCACGAGGAGCACGCCCGGGACGAGCGTGCCGATGACGAGACCGCCGCTCGCGAGCCCGGCCACGCCCTTGGTGCCGCGGGACGACACCCAGACGCCGGACCAGTAGACGACGACGATGACGATCGCCGTCCACACGCCGCTGCTCGCGAGGCTCGGGTTGATGACGTACGCGAGCGTGCTCGCGACGAAGCCGAGCAGGCTGGGGTAGTAGAAGATCGTCATCGCGAACTGGCACCACACCGCGAGGAAGCCCATCGGCTTCGAGATCCCCTCGGACACCCACTTGTAGACGCCGCCGCTCCACCCGGAGGCGAGCTCCGCCGAGACCAGCGACGTGGGCAGGAGGAACACCACGGCGGGCAGGAGATAGAGGAAGACGCACGCCAGGCCGTACACGGCCATGGTCGGCGCGGCGCGCAGGCTCGCGACGGAGCTCGTCGTCATCATCGCGAGCGCGATCCACGAGATGTAGCTGCTCGCCGGGACCGCGGCGCGCGCCCTGGCCCTCGTCGTCGGTACCGCCGGCCCCTCGGCGGCGGCCTCCGCCGCGCTCATGCCGCCCGCTCCGCGTCGTCGCGGCGCACTGCTGCGTGCTCAGGGTGCATCTCGACCGCCTCCTCGGCGCCGTCGTGGACCTCCGACGTGCCGATCGTCCTCCGCACGCGATCCCGGAGGGATCACCTGCTCCGGGTGACTTGCGGCATGGCTCCCGGGCATGGCGTACGACACGCCGGCGGTGCGACACGCCGACGAGTTCGACGGATCGTCTGTCCGGATTGGGATGATTTCTCGACGCATCCACCGGCGGCGCGTCGTCCTCTGAGCCTCCGCGCGGCGTGGTGCCGACGCTCCGCACAGGGTGTGGACCGACGTCGTCCCCACCCTGTGGACGGCGTCGTGCCGTCCGCGGGAAGACGCCGTTCCGGGCCGGTCGGATCGGTGGACGACGGGCTGTGGACGAGCACTCCGGGGGAGTGTCGGAGGGGCCTGGGACCATGGATCCATGACGGCTAGCACACCCGCCGGGGTGAAGTTCCACCACGACATCTAGTGCAGTGGCACGGTCTCGACCACTAGGTATAGTGGTTGCACACCCAGGGGGCCGGAGGCCTCCTGGCGAATCACACAGACGTAGTTCCACCGGTGTCCTTCGAGGTCAGGGATGTTTCTCCCTCCCCGAGGACCGTCCCGGACGAGAGCGCGAGACGAGGAGCCACCCCCATGAGCGTCACGGTCTACAGCAAGCCGGCCTGCGTCCAGTGCGACGCGACGTACCGCGCTCTCGACAAGAAGGGCATCGAGTACTCCGTCGTGGACATCACCCAGGACGCCGAGGCGCTCGAGCTCGTGCGCGGGCTCGGCTACCTGCAGGCTCCCGTGGTCGTCGCCGGGGACGAGCACTGGTCCGGGTTCCGCCCCGACCAGATCACCGCCCTCGCGCAGAAGGTCTCGCCGGTCGTCGCCTGACCGGCCTCCCCGGAGCGCCGCGAGAGCGCCCGGAAACCCGTAAGGAAGCAGGCGGAGCAGGGCAGGACGGAGGTGCGTCCCCGTGGGGTCGCTCGTGTACTTCTCCAGCGTCAGTGAGAACACGCACCGGTTCGTCCAGCGGCTCGACCTGCCGGCCCTCGGCATGGACGTCCAGCGCATCCCGCTGCGTCCGACCGAGGGCTTCCTGCGCGTCGAGGAACCGTACGTGCTCATGGTCCCGACCTACGGGGGCGGCAACGAGGGCGGTGCCGTCCCGCGCCAGGTCGTGAAGTTCCTCAACGACGTGCACAACCGGTCGTTGATCCGCGGCGTCATCGCCGCCGGCAACACCAACTTCGGCGAGGCCTACTGCATCGCCGGCGACATCATCTCCGCGAAGTGCCAGGTGCCCTACCTGTACGCCTTCGAACTCCTGGGAACAGCCGAGGACGCCGCGCGCGTCCGCGACGGATTGGGACGATTTTGGCAACGACAGTCACGGATTCCGGCGTGAGCGTGGCAGGTGGTGGCACGGTCACCGAGGTGCCGCTCGCGAGCACCCAGCTCGACTTCCACGCGCTCAACGCGATGCTCAACCTCTACGGCCCGAACGGCGAGATCCAGTTCGACAAGGACCGTGAGGCCGCGCGGCAGTACTTCCTGCAGCACGTCAACCAGAACACCGTCTTCTTCCACGACCTCGCGGAGAAGCTGGACTACCTCGTCGAGAACAAGTACTACGACCCGGCCGTCCTCGCGAAGTACGACCGCGAGTTCGTGAAGTCGCTGTTCGAGTTCGCCTACGCGAAGAAGTTCCGCTTCGAGACGTTCCTCGGCGCCTTCAAGTACTACACGTCGTACACGCTCAAGACGTTCGACGGGAAGCGCTACCTCGAGCGCTTCGAGGACCGCGTCTGCATGGTCGCGCTCGGCCTCGCCGACGGCAACGAGCAGGCCGCGCTGGACATCGTCGAGGAGGTCATCTCGGGCCGCTTCCAGCCTGCGACGCCCACGTTCCTCAACGTCGGCAAGGCGCAGCGCGGCGAGCCCGTGTCCTGCTTCCTGCTGCGCATCGAGGACAACATGGAGTCCATCGCGCGCGGCATCAACTCCGCGCTGCAGCTCTCCAAGCGCGGCGGCGGCGTGGCCCTGCTCCTGTCGAACATCCGCGAGCACGGTGCGCCCATCAAGCACATCGAGAACCAGTCGTCCGGCGTCATCCCCGTGATGAAGCTGCTCGAGGACTCGTTCTCCTACGCGAACCAGCTCGGCGCGCGCCAGGGCGCCGGCGCCGTGTACCTGCACGCGCACCACCCGGACATCCTGCGGTTCCTCGACACCAAGCGCGAGAACGCGGACGAGAAGATCCGCATCAAGACGCTGTCGCTCGGCGTCGTGATCCCGGACATCACGTTCGAGCTCGCGAAGAAGAACGAGGACATGTACCTCTTCTCGCCGTACGACGTCGAGCGCGTCTACGGCAAGCCGTTCGCCGACATCTCGATCACCGAGAAGTACGACGAGATGGTCGACGACTCGCGCATCCGCAAGACGAAGATCAAGGCGCGCGACTTCTTCCAGACGATCGCCGAGCTCCAGTTCGAGTCCGGCTACCCGTACATCATGTTCGAGGACACGGTGAACAAGGCGAACCCGATCAAGGGCCGCATCACCCACTCGAACCTGTGCTCGGAGATCCTCCAGGTCTCGACGCCGTCGACGTTCAACGAGGACCTCTCGTACGACCACGTCGGCCGCGACATCTCCTGCAACCTCGGCTCGCTGAACATCGCCAAGACGATGGACTCGCCCGACTTCGCGAAGACGATCGACACCGCGATCCGCGCGCTCACCGCGGTCTCCGACCAGACGAGCATCGAGTCGGTGCCGTCGGTCAAGCGGGCCAACGAGTCCGGCCACGCGATCGGTCTCGGCCAGATGAACCTCCACGGCTACCTCGCGCGCGAGCGGATCCACTACGGGTCCGAGGAGGGCATCGACTTCACGAACATCTACTTCTACACGGTCGCCTACCACGCGATCGCGGCGTCGAACCGCCTCGCGATCGAGCGCGGGCGTGCGTTCGGCGGCTTCGAGGACTCGAAGTACGCGACGGGGGAGTACTTCGACAAGTACACCGACCGCGTGTGGGAGCCCGCGACCGAGCGCGTGCGCCGGCTCTTCGCCGACGCCGGCGTGCACATCCCGACCCAGGACGACTGGGCGGCCCTCAAGGCCTCGGTCATGGAGCACGGGATCTACAACCAGAACCTCCAGGCCGTCCCGCCGACGGGCTCGATCTCCTACATCAACAACTCGACGTCCTCGATCCACCCGGTGCCGTCGAAGATCGAGATCCGCAAGGAGGGCAAGATCGGGCGCGTCTACTACCCGGCGCCCTACCTGACGAACGACAACCTCGAGTACTACGAGGACGCGTACGAGATCGGCTACGAGAAGATCATCGACACGTACGCCGCCGCGACGCAGCACGTCGACCAAGGTCTGAGCCTCACGCTGTTCTTCAAGGACACGGTCACGACGCGCGACGTCAACCGCGCGCAGATCTACGCGTGGCGCAAGGGCATCAAGACGCTCTACTACATCCGCCTCCGCCAGATGGCCCTGGAGGGCACGGAGGTCGAGGGTTGCGTCAGCTGCATGCTGTAGTCGCCTGAGGCAGCCACCGGTTGCCTCGATGCCCGGTGCTGTCGGCCACCCTCTCGGAGAGGCGTGGCCGACGGCGCGGGGTCCGGTCCCACGAAGTCGTCCCGGTCGGTCCGGGGTCAGCAGGAGAGAAGAAGGCAGATGTCGCCCACGGGGAAGCTCAAGCTCATCGATCGCGTGAGCGCGATCAACTGGAACCGTCTCGAGGACGAGAAGGACCTCGAGGTGTGGGACCGCCTCGTCGGGAACTTCTGGCTGCCCGAGAAGGTGCCGGTGTCGAACGACATCCAGTCGTGGAACACGCTCACCGCGCAGGAGCAGGAGCTCACGATGCGCGTGTTCACCGGCCTGACGCTGCTGGACACGATCCAGGGCACGGTCGGCGCGGTGTCGCTCATCCCCGACGCGATCACGCCGCACGAGGAAGCGGTGTACACCAACATCGCGTTCATGGAGTCGGTGCACGCCAAGAGCTACTCGTCGATCTTCTCGACGCTGTGCTCCACGCGTGAGATCGACGACGCGTTCCGCTGGTCGGAGGAGAACCCGAACCTCCAGCGCAAGGCCGAGATCGTCATGGACTACTACAAGGGCGACTCGCCGCTCAAGCGCAAGGTCGCGAGCACGCTGCTCGAGTCGTTCCTCTTCTACTCCGGCTTCTACCTGCCGATGTACTGGTCGTCGCGCGCCAAGCTGACGAACACGGCCGACCTCATCCGCCTCATCATCCGCGACGAGGCCGTGCACGGGTACTACATCGGCTACAAGTTCCAGAAGGGTCTCGAGAAGCTCTCCCCGGAGGAGCGCGACGAGCTCAAGGCGTACACGTTCGAGCTGCTCTTCGAGCTGTACGAGAACGAGGTGCAGTACACGGAGGACCTCTACGACGGCGTCGGGCTGACCGAGGACGTCAAGAAGTTCCTGCGGTACAACGCCAACAAGGCGCTCATGAACCTCGGTTACGAGGCGCTCTTCCCCAAGGACGAGACGGACGTCAACCCGGCGATCCTCTCGGCGCTGTCGCCGAACGCCGACGAGAACCACGACTTCTTCTCCGGGTCCGGCTCGTCGTACGTCATCGGCAAGGCCGTGAACACCGAGGACGACGACTGGGACTTCTGACCCTCGTCTGCCTTCGCGCCGAGGGCCCGGGTCCGCGCTAAGCCGCGGGTCCGGGCCCTCGGCGTCTGGCATAGTCCCGCCATGGGCATGCTCAGGGAGCGGCTGCGCGCCGCAGGGCTCGACGACGTGACCTCGGTCGAGCCGGTGAGCGGTGGGCTCGCCGCGACGGCCGGACTGGCGCGGCGGGCCGACGGCGCGCCGCTGTTCGTCAAGGCGTTCGACACGGACGCACCGGGCGACGACGTCTTCACGGTCGAGGCCGAGGGTCTGGCTGCGCTCCGCGCCGCCGGGCTGGAGACCGCGGACGTCGTCCACGCGGGCCGGGACCTGCTCGTGCTGTCCGCGCTCGCCCCGCGGCCCTCGACGCCGGCCTTCTGGGAAGACCTCGCCCGTTCGCTGGCGCACGTGCACACCACGACCCGCAGCGAGCGCTTCGGCTGGCACCGGGACGGCTGGCTCGGCCGCCGTCGGCAGGTGAACACCTGGACGGAGGACGGGTTCGACTTCTTCGCGCAGCACCGCCTGCTGCGCTGGCTCGACGAGCCGCGGGTCGACGCCGCCCTCGACGCCGCGGACCGCGCCGCGCTCGAGCGTCTGTGCGCGCGGCTCCCGGAGGTGCTGCCGGGAGGGCCCGCCTGCCTGACGCACGGCGACCTGTGGGCGTTGAACGTCATGGCGACCGCCGACGGACGCCCGGCCTTGATCGACCCGGCCGTCTCCTACACGTGGCCCGAGGTCGACCTGGCCCACGTGTGGACGACCGCGCCCCCGCCCGAGGCCGATGCCTTCTTCGGGCTCTACGCGGAGCTCACCGGCCTCGACGACGACTGGCGGGAGCGCCTGCCCGTCGTCCAGCTCCGGCAGCACCTAGCCGTCGTCGCGCAGTTCGACCCCGACTGGGGTGCGGCGGACGCCGTCCGCGCGACGCTCGCGCCCTTCCGGACCTGCTGACCGACGACGGCCGTCCGGTCAGTCGTTCGGCCGGGACTGCGCACCCTCGACGGGAGGGTCGGCCGACCACGGGAACGTGATCCAGAGGTCGGTGTCCTTCCACGAGTAGTCCGGCTGGATGATCGTGCGCGGCTTCGTGTAGAGCACCGCGGAGCGGGCCTCGGCCCCGTGGGTGCTGAGCATGTCCATGACCAGGGCGAGCGTCCGGCCCGAGTCGGCGACGTCGTCGACCACGAGCACGTGCGCGCCCGGCAGGTCGGACGTGTCCATGAGGGGCGGCAGCACCCGCGGGTCGGTGAGGGTCTGGCCGATGTCGGTGTAGAACTCGACGTTGAGCGTGCCCACGCCCTTGGTCCCGAGTGCGTACGCGACCGCGCCGCCGGGCAGGAGTCCGCCGCGGGCGACCGCGACGACGACCTCCGGGCGGAACCCGCTCGCGACGACCTGCTCGGCGAGCTCGCGCGCGGCGACGCCGAAGGTCTCCCACGTGAGCACCTCGCGCTCGGGCGGGGCTGTCGAGGGGGTCGCGGCGTCGTCGGGCACGGGTGGGACCGAGGTCGTGGAGGCGTCCGTCATGCGTCGAGCCTACGACCCGCCCACGCCCCGCCCGACACGCCCGGACGCACGGAGGGCCGCACCCCGAGCGGGGTGCGGCCCTCCGTGAGGCGGCGGCAGGTCAGTAGGCCGCGAGGATGTCCACGACGAAGACGAGCGTCTCGCCCGCGAGCTCGTTCGTGTTCGTGTCGCTCTTCTCGCCGTAGCCGAGCGACGGCGGGATGACGAGGAGCACCTGGCTCCCGACGGTCTGGCCGGAGAGGCCCTGGGTCCAGCCGGCGACGACGCCGCTCAGCGGGAAGGTGGAGGGCTCACCACGGTCCCACGACGAGTCGAACTGCTCGCCGTCGAGCTTCCAGCCCGTGTAGTGCGCGATGACCGTCTGGTCCTCGGTGACCTCGGGGCCGCTGCCCTTGATGAGCGGCTGCACGACGAGCTCGGTCGGCGCGGTGTAGCCCTCGGGGATCTCGACGGACGGCTTGCCCGTGTCGTCGAGCGTGACGACGGGCAGCCCCTCGGCCGGGGTCACGGCCTCGCCCTCGGCGCGGTCCGGCACGTCGGCGGGGTCCGGCGCGACCGGGGCGTCCCGGACCTCGGTGACCTCGGCGACGGTGAGGACGGCGCTTCCGTCCTGCCCCGGTGCGGCGAACAGGAAGCGCGTGCCGACCTTCTTGCCGACCAGCGCCTCGAGCAGCTGCGGGTACACCTGGTCGTCGAGGACGATCTGCTGCGCCGAGTCGTCCTCCCACGTGGAGCCGAGCTTGGACGCGTCCGTGCCGGAGTACGCGGCCTGGTGCAGCGTCACCTCCTGGCCCTTCGCGATCTCGTCGCCGTCGCCGTCCCCGAGCGAGAGCGCGACCGGGCCCGAGACCTCGAGCGGGGCCTCGAACTCGACGGTCGGCTCGCTGCCGTGGTCGCCCGTGACCGTCACGGCCTCGAGCGCCGCGACGTCCTCGGGCGACGACGTCGCGCCGTCGGAGGCGGACGGGCTCGCCGACGTCTCGTCGTCGGAACCGCCGCCCTCCGACGAACAGCCGGAGAGGACGAGGGCGGCGCCCAGGGTGAGCGCGGCGACGCCGCGCAGGGTGCGGTGCTTCACGAGGAGGGTCCTTCGGTCGGGGGGGACGGCGGGGCCGTCGGGTCTGGGCCGCACCCGCACGACGGCGGTCGTCGGCGCCCGGGGACGGGCCACCTCGCGGTCGGACGCCGGGTGCAGCACCGGCCCGGACACTCTAGCGGTCGCGGCTGGACGCCCGCTGGGAGCGGCAGCCCCCTTGCCTGCCGCTCTGCGCCGTGCTGCTCGTCGCCCCGCCCCGTGGTCCGGCGAGCGCCCCGCGAGGAGGTCCCCGGCGGTGCCGCGGGGGAGAATGGGCCCATGCCGTCCCGTCGACCGTCCCGCAAGCGACCCTGGGGCGCGGAGCCCGCGCCCCTCGACCTGGACCGCGCCCTCGGCGGTGCGCGTCGGGAGTCGGGAGCCGACGGCGAGTGGCAGGTCCGCACGGTGCGCGGCGGTGCGAAGACCTACCTCTGCCCGGGCTGCCAGCAGGAGATCCCGCCCGGCACCGGGCACGTCGTGGCGTGGCAGGACGACTCCTTCTTCGGGGCCGAGACCGCGCTCGACCACCGTCGCCACTGGCACAGGTCGTGCTGGGAGGCGCGGGGCCGCCGTCGGCCGCGGTAGACGCACTAGGCTCGGGACGATGAGCACCGCACCCGAGACCGCGCCCGATCCCGCCCGAGCCTCGACGGAGCCGACCCCCATCCGGTCGCTCAGCGTCCTGCCCGCGCGGCGCGAGGACGTCGAGCTGCACACCGCGGACGGCCTCACGCTCGTCGGCGAGCTGGCGCTCCCCGCGGACCGCGACCCGGTCGCGACCCTCGTCACGCTGCACCCCCTGCCGACGCACGGCGGGTACATGGACTCGCACGTCTACCGGAAGGCGGCGTGGCGTCTGCCGGCGCTCGCGGACCTCGCCGTGCTGCGGTTCAACACGCGCGGCACGTCGTCCCCGCGCGGGACGAGCGAGGGCGCGTTCGACGGCGGCGAGGCCGAGCGCTTCGACGTCGCGGCGGCGATCGAGTTCGCCGAGTTCCACGACCTCCCGAACCGGTGGCTCGTCGGGTGGTCGTTCGGCACGGAGCTCGCCCTCAAGCACGGCGCGGACCCGGCGGTGGAGGGCGCGATCCTGCTCTCGCCCCCGCTGCACCGCGCGACGGACGACGACCTCGACCGCTGGGACGCGTTCGGCAAGCCGCTCGTGGTCCTCGTGCCCGAGCTCGACGACTACCTGCGCCCCGACGAGGCACGCCGACGCTTCGCGCGCGTGCGGAACGCCGAGGTGATCGGCGTCGAGGGCGCCAAGCACCTGTGGGTGGGGGAGTCGTCGGTGCGGCGCGTGCTCGACGAGATCGTGGGGCACGTGCGTCCCGGTTTCCCGCTCCCGCTGCCGACCACGTGGGACGGCGACGCGAGCGGCACGGCCGACCGCGACACGGCCGACTCGGACCAGGCGAGCTACGACGCGAGCCGGTCCGACGGCGTCGTCGACTGACCCCCGCCGCGGCGCGAGGCGCCGCGCGCACCCGACCGACCCGAGGAGGACCACGTGACGACGGCACCGCTCGAGACCTTCACGCTGCGCGAGGGGTACGGGACACCGCTCGTGCTGCTGCACGGCTTCCCGCTCGACCACCGGATGTGGGCAGACGTCGCGGAGGCGCTGCCGGGCGAGCCCACCGTCGTCGCGGTCGACCTCCCCGGCCTGGGCGCGAGCCCGCTGGGGGGCGAGCCGCCGTCGATCGAGGCGGCGGCCGACGCGACCGCGGACGCCCTCGCCGCGGCGGGGATCACGCGCGCGGTCGTCGCGGGCCTGTCGATGGGCGGCTACGTGGCCCTCGCGCTCGCGGAGCGCCGGCCGGAGCTGGTCGCGGGGCTCGGGCTGGTGGACACCAAGTCCACCGCGGACTCCGACGACGCGCGCGCGAACCGGCTGCGCATCGCCGACGAGGCGGCGAGCTCGCAGACCGTCGAGCCCGTCCTCGGCATGCCGGGGGTGCTCCTCGGCGAGACGAGCAAGGCCGCGCGCCCGCACCTGACCGCGCGGCTCGAGGAGTGGATCCGTGCGCAGCGGCCCGACGGCGTCGCGTGGTCGCAGCGGGCGATGGCGGCCCGCCCCGACCGCACGTCCGTCCTCGCGGGCTTCGCGGGGCCGATCGCGGTGGTCGTGGGCGAGGAGGACCAGGTCACGCCGGTGGCGGAGGCGGAGCACATGGTCGCCGCGGCGCCGACCGCGCAGCTCGTGCAGGTGACGGGCGCGGGCCACATGAGCGCGGTCGAGGACCCTGCCGCGGTGGCCGACGCGCTCGCGGACCTCCTGGCGCGGGCGACCGTCTGAGCCGCTGACCGCGCGTCAGCGCCCGTCGAGCACGAGCGCGAGCGCGTCGGCGAGGTCGATGGACTCGCCGTCCCGGCCGCCCTTGCCCAGCACGAGCGGCGGGTCGGACGGCTCGACCGCGACGCCCCGCAGGCGCGCGCGCACGCCGCCGGGCACCGAGAGCACGTAGAACTCGCCGTCCTCGCCGACGGCGACGCTGTGGTTGCGGCGCAGGTACCACCCGCGGAGGGGGGTGCGGTACGTCGCGGTGCCGTCGAACGCGCGGGCGCGGAGCGGCTCGGGAGCCAGGCCCCGGTCGCGCGCCCGCGCGACGAAGTCGGCGAGCAGGGCCCGGGCCGCGTCGCTCTCGCGGGCGCGCTGCCGGTCGAGCTCGCGCTGCTGGTGCGCGGCGGCCTCGGTCCGCTGCCGACGCCAGTCGTCGGCAGCGGACCCCGAGGGACCCGACGGGCCCGCGGTGGCCGGCACGGCGTCAGGCCGAGGCGGGGGCGTCGGGCTTCGCGTCGGCCGTCTTCGCGTCGGCCGGCTTCGTGCCGGCCGGCTTCGCGCCGGTCGGCTTCGTCTCGCTCGGCCGGGCGTCGGCGGACGCCGCGGAGCCACGCTCCGCCGGTGCCTCGACCGTCCCGACCCGCTGCCCGGACTCCTCCGGGACGACCGGGAACTCGGCCGTCATGAGCGTCGCGGCGCGCGCCTGCTGGGCGGGCGTCCCCGCAGGCACCGCCTTCTTCGCGGGGGCCTTGGTGGCCTCGCTCTCGCTACCGAGGAGACCACGGAGCTCGTCGAGGTAGGTGTTGATCGAGTCGTGCTGGCGCGTGAGGTCCTCGAGCTGGCGCTGGGCGACGTTGCGCTGCTGCTCGGCCTCGGCCTTCGCGTCGCTCACCGTCTGGTCGGCGAACGCCCGGGCCTCGGCGACGACCTGGTCGGCGTTCCGGCGCGCCGTCGACAGGAGGTCCTTCACGTACGCGTCGGACTCGCTGCGGACCTTCTCCGCCTGCTGGAGCGCGTGGGCGACACGCTTCTCCGCCTCCGCGGCGTGCTCCTCGGCCGTCGCGACGAGCTTCTCCGTCTCCGCCTTGGCGGCGGCGTGACGCTCGGCGTTCTCGCGCTCCGCCTCCTCGCGGCGTCGCACGACCTCGAGCTCGGCGTCCGCGAGGGCGGTGCGGGCCTGGTCGCGCAGCGTCTCCATCTCCGACGTGACGGCGTTCGCCGCCTCGGTCGCCTTGCGCTGCGCCTCGTCCACCTGGCGCTGCGCCTCGCGACGCGCGTTCTCCAGCAGCTCGGCCGACTCGCGCTCCGCGGCCTCGCGCTGCGCCGCCGTCTCCGCCGCGACGCGCGCGCGGAGCTCCGCGGCCTCGCGCTCGGTCGTGACGCGCAGCTCCGTGGTCTCGCGCTCCGCCGTCGCACGCAGCGTGCCGAGCTCGCGCTCGAGCGACGCGCGGCGCTCGCTCTCCTCCGTGGCGAGCGCGCTGTGGATGCGCGCGGCCTCGCGCTCCGCGGAGCCGACCAGCTCCTCCGCGCGGCGCTGGGCGCTGAGCAGCGTGCCCTCGGCCTCGGACGCGCTCGTGGAGCGGATCTCCTCCGACTCCAGGCGTGCGCTGTTGAGCAGCTCGGCGACCTCGTTCTCGGCGCGGGACCGGACCTGGCCCGCCGAGAGCTTCGCGCGGGCCATGATGTCGGCCGCCTGGGCGTTGGCCTGCGACAGGATGTCCGCCGACTGCTCCTCCGCCGAGCGCAGGAGCTGCTCGATGCGGGAGCCGAGCCCCGCGTACGACGGCCGGTCCGCCTCGCGGAGCTGGCGCTGGGCGTCGTTGAGCTCGCTCGTGAGCTGCATGGCGCGGGCGTCCGCCGCCTCGACGCGCGCCCGCGCGTCCTCCACGGCCTTCTCCAGCCTCGCGAGCTGGGCCTCGACCTGGACGCGGTCGTACCCGCGCATCGTGATGGGGAAGAGCGTGCGCTCGTCGGACACGTCGATGACCTCCGGTGCTGAGTCGTCGCGGCTTCCGCCGCCGGTCGGCGTCCCCTCCCGGGGAGGGAGGGCGCGGCGGTCGTGCCACGGCCCCGCCGTGCTCCGACCAGGATACGGGGATCACGCTGTCCTGAATACCCGGATTGGTGGGGGTGAGACGATGGTCGCAGTGCTGCGCGCACGGTCTTCCCTCGCGGGAACGGCGGCCCTCTCGGCCGCCGGGCACGGCGTTCCCTGGGAGCGGTGAGACTGTCCCGGGAGGGGCGCGTGAACGGTTCGTGAGGATCCACAGGCGAGGCGTCTCGGTCGATTCACGAGGGGTTTCGCACCTATCCTTGAACGTCGATCGACGAAGGGAACCTCGGTGCTGCAACGAATCATCGCCGCCCTCCTGCTCGTGGGAGGGCTGGTCGCCGTCGGCCTCGGTGTCGCGTCCGCCACCGTCTGGCGGGACAGCGACACGGTCGTGGCGACCACGGCGTACACCGGCGACGGCACGGTGCTCGTCACCGCGCCCGGGGTCCTCGACCTCGTCGCCGAGGACGTGACGATCCGCGCGACAGCACCCGGTGAGCAGCAGGTCACCCTCGCGATCGGCCGCGAGGCCGACGTGACCGGGTGGGTCGGCGAGGACCCGCACGGTCTGGTCACCGGCCTGTCCGACTGGGACGCGCTCGCGACGCGCGCCGTCGACGCGCCGGCCGCGGAGGACGAGCCCGCGGAGGGCGAGACGCCCGCGGACGGGGAGTCGCCCGCGGAGGGCGAGAGCCCGGCCGACGCCGAGGCACCCGCCGACGCCGAGAGCCCGGCCGAGGGCGAGACGCCCGCCGAGGGCGAGACGCCCGCGGAGGGCGACGCGGCCGCGGAGGCCCCCGTCGTCGGCGTCGACCCCGCCGGCTCCGACATGTGGCTGGAGGAGGCGACGGGCGCCGGCTCGGCGAGCCTGCGCTGGTCCGACCAGCCCGGCCGCTGGCAGCTCCTCGCCGCCGGCGTGGGCGAGGACGCCGTCGCCCCGACCGTCGAGCTCTCGTGGCCGCGCCAGGTCGAGACGCCGTTCCTGTGGCCCGGCGTCATCGGCGGTGCCGTGCTCATCCTCCTCGGTCTCGGCATCGGGGCGGCGAGCCTGCGCCCGCGCCGCCGCGGGCCCTCGGGCGGCACCACGACCTCCGCGACCCCGGCGGTCGCGTCGGCCGGCACGACGGCGGGGACGTCGTCGGACGACGCCGACGCGCCCGACGGCGAGGTGCCGACCGACACGGCCCAGGTGCGCATGCTCACGCGGCGTGAGCTGCGCGAGCGCGAGGAGGCCGACCGCCTCGCGCAGCAGCAGGCCCGCGCCCAGAAGCCGCGCCGCGCGTGGCTCACCGGCCAGATCCCGATCGTCGCGCGCGGCGAGCGCCGCCCGCGCACCGCGGCCCAGCCGACCGTCGACGCGAGCGCGCACCCGACCACGGAGGACAGCGCGAGCACGCGCGCAGACGCCTGGCGCCGGGCGTGGGGTTTCACGCCCGGCAGCGACGAGAGCGCCCCGGCGCCTGCACCCGAGAGCGACCCGGACGAGACGAAGGACAGCACCCGATGACCAGCACCGCCCGCGACACGGCCCGCGCCCGCCGCGCCCGTCGTCACCTCGGCGGGGTGGCCGGGGGACTGGTCGGCGCGCTCCTGCTCGCCGCCTGCTCCGCACCCCTCCCGACGCCCGAGCCCGACCCCACGCAGGACCCGCCCGCGCCCGTCCTCACCGAGGCGCAGGAGACCGCCGTCCTCGACGCGGTCGCCGCCGCGCTCGCGGCGGCGAGCGAGACCAACGACGCGGCCCAGCTCGAGGGTCGCGTCACGGGCCCGGCGCTCGCGATCCGCACGAGCCAGCTCGCCGTCGCCGCCGCGCGCGGCAACGCCGACCTCGTGACCGAGCTCCCGACGGAGGCGCAGCAGGTCGTCATCCCGACGACGCAGACCTGGCCGCGCACGTCGTTCGCCGTGAGCGTGCAGCCCGAGAACCTGCAGACGCCGCGCCTGTCCGTCCTGGAGCAGGACACCGCGCGCGGCGACTACCAGCTCTGGGCCTGGGTCCGCCTCCTGCCGGGCGTCACCATGCCGAGCTTCGCGGACCCGAGCATCGGCAGCGAGGACGTCGCTCCCGACGACTCGAGCCTGCTCGTCACGCCGACGGACGCCGTCGCGCAGTACGCCGACGTGCTCAACCTCGGCACGGGCTCCGGGTTCGCGGGGTCCTTCGAGGAGGACTCGTTCCGCACCCTGCTCGCCAAGCGCGCGCAGGACTGGACGACGGCGCTCCAGCCCGCCGCGGGCGCCTACGCCCTGACGTTCACGCCCAACCCGGACGAGCCCGTGCGCGCGGTCCGCACCGCGGACGGCGGCGCGCTCGTGGTCGGTGCGATGACCTCGCAGGAGTCGATGACGGCCGAGGAGGGCGCGCAGGTGCCGCCCGACACGGAGTCGATCAAGGCGCTGTACGGGGACAAGACTCCGACGAACGTGCTCAAGGTCGGCTACGTCGACGTCGTCGCGCTCTACGTGCCGCCCGCAGGCTCGGAGGAGAAGATCCGCGTGGTGGGCAACGAGCACGTCGCGACGTCGGTCGCGAACTCCTGACGCTCCGTAGGATTGCGACCATGAGCGAACCCACCCAGCCCACGTTCGACGTGCGCGGCGCGGTCGACCTGTCCGCGCTGACCAGGCCGCAGTCACCCCCGCCCGGCGAGGAGGGCGGCGCGCCCGCCGCGGGCGGGTACGTCGTCGACGTCACGGACGAGACGTTCGGTCAGCTCGTCCAGGACTCGGCGCAGTACCCCGTCGTCGTGCTCCTGTGGATCCCGACGGACCAGGCGAACGCGCAGCTCGGCACCGACCTCGGCGCGCTGGCCGACGAGTACGCCGGCCGCTTCCTCCTGGCCCGCGTCGACGCCCAGGCGTACCCGCAGATCACGGCCGCGTTCCAGGTCCAGGGCGTGCCGACCGTCGTCGCGATCCTGCAGGGTCAGCCCGTGCCGCTGTTCCAGGGCGCCGCGCCCGTCGAGCAGGTGCGCGCCGTGCTCGACCAGGTGCTCCAGGCGGCCGAGGCGAACGGCGTGACCGGTCGTGCGCCCGCCCAGGGCGCCGACGGCGAGCCCGAGCGCCCCGCGGAGCCCGCCGCGGAGCCGGAGCCCGAGCTCCCGCCGCTGCACCAGGAGGCGTACGACGCGATCGAGCGCGACGACCTCGACGCCGCGGTCGCGGCCTACGAGAAGGCGATCAAGCAGGACCCGCGCGACGCGCTCGCCGTCGCGGGGCTCGCGCAGGTCCGCCTCCTCCAGCGCACCCGCGACGCCGACCTCGCGACGGTCCGTGCCGCGGCCGCCGCCGCACCGCAGGACGTCGACGCCCAGCTCGCCATCGCCGACCTCGACCTGCTCGGCGGGCACGTGGACGACGCCCTCGACCGGCTCCTCGACCTGCTGCCCGGCGCCGACGCGGACGGCAAGGAGAAGCTCCGAGTGCGCCTCCTCGACTACTTCGAGGTCGTGGGCCCCACCGACCCCCGCGTCGGCAAGGCCCGCCAGCGCCTCGCGATCAGCCTGTACTGACACACCCGCGCTCTACCGACGCACCCGCGTCACGCACGACGGCGGCCGGTCACCGTGAGGTGACCGGCCGCCGTCGTGCGTGGAGGTCACCGCGTGACCGGCTGCTGCCGTCGTGCGTGGAGGTCACCGCGAGGAGACCGGCTGCCGTCGCGCTGAGGAGGCAGCGCCGGGGGTGCGACGAACTCGGTGGGTGGGGTGGTGGCGCCGGGTCGTGGCGGGCCTGGCGGGAGCCGCGAGGAACGAGCGGCGGATGGTAGACCCGGCGCCACCACCCCACCCACCACCCAGGGTGACGACAACTCGCCGTCGGCGGGACCAGGCCTCTACCTCGGCGACCAGGCCTCTGCCTCGGCGGACCGGGCCTCTACCTCGGCGACGGGACGAGGTACAGCGCGCCGAGCGGCGGCACGCGCAGGACCGCGGAGTACGCGCGCCCCTTCCACGGGACGGGCTCCGCCGCGACCTCACCGAGGTTGCCGACACCGGAGCCGCCGTAGACCTCGGCGTCGGTGTTGAGGACCTCGCGCCACGCGCCGCCCGACGGCAGGGCGACGCGGTAGCCCTCGTGCGGCGTCCCGGCGAAGTTCACGACGACGGCGACCTCGCTGCCGTCGCGCCCGCGGCGTACGTAGGCGAGGACGTTGTGGTCGGCGTCGTCGGCGTCGAGCCACTCGAACCCCGCGGGGTCGTGGTCGAGCTCCCACAGAGCAGGGGTCGCGCGGTACAGGGCGTTGAGGTCACGCACGACACGCTGCACGCCCTGCCGGCCCGGGTCGGCGGCGAGGCCGTCCCAGTCGAGCGACCGGCCCTCGTTCCACTCGGAGTGCTGGCCGATCTCGCTGCCCATGAAGAGGAGCTGCTTGCCGGGGTGCGACCACTGGTAGGCGAGGAACGCGCGCACGCCGGCGCGCTTCTGCCAGTCGTCGCCCGGCATCTTCCCGTAGAGCGAGCCCTTGCCGTGCACGACCTCGTCGTGGCTGATGGGGAGCACGAACTGCTCGGAGTACGCGTAGACCATGGAGAACGTGATCTCGTGGTGGTGGTACCGGCGGTTGATCGGCTCCTCGGCGACGTAGCGCAGGGAGTCGTTCATCCAGCCCATGTTCCACTTGAGCCCGAACCCGAGGCCCCCCGCGGAGGTGGGCCGGGTGACGCCCGGCCACGCGGTCGACTCCTCGGCGATCATCATGACGCCGGGCGTGCGCCGGTACGCGGTGGCGTTGGCCTCCTGGAGGAACGCGATGGCCTCGAGGTTCTCGCGGCCCCCGTGCACGTTGGGGTGCCACTGGCCGGGGCCGCGCGAGTAGTCGAGGTAGAGCATGGACGCGACGGCGTCGACGCGCAGCGCGTCGACGTGGAACTCCTCGAGCCAGTACGTCGCGTTGGCGACGAGGAAGTTGCGGACCTCGTTGCGGCCGAAGTCGAAGACGTACGTGCCCCAGTCGGGCTGCTCGCCGCGCAGCGGGTCGGCGTGCTCGTAGCAGGGCGTGCCGTCGAAGCGGGCGAGGGCCCACTCGTCGCGCGGGAAGTGCGCGGGGACCCAGTCGACGACGACGCCGATCCCCGCGGCGTGCAGGCGGTCGACGAGGTAGCGGAAGTCGTCGGGGTGGCCGAACCGGGACGTCGGGGCGTAGTAGCCCGTGACCTGGTAGCCCCACGACCCGCCGAACGGGTGCTCGGCGACGGGCAGGAGCTCGACGTGCGTGAACCCCTGCTCGACGACGTACGCCGTGAGCTGCTCCGCGAGGTCGCGGTAGGACAGGCCCTGGCGCCACGAGCCGAGGTGCACCTCGTAGATGCTGAGCGGCTGCGTGTGGGGGTCGTGCGCCGCGCGCTCGGCGAGCCACGCGTCGTCGGACCACTCGTACCGGGACTCGACGACGACGCTCGCCGTTGCCGGGGGCACCTCGGCCGCCTTGGCGAGCGGGTCGGCCTTCTGGCGCCACGAGCCGTCGGGCCCGAGGATCTCGTACTTGTAGCGCGCGCCCGCGACGACGCCGGGGACGAAGAGCTCCCACACCCCGGTGGACCCGAGCGAGCGCATCGGGTGCGTGGGGCCCCAGCCGTTGAAGTCGCCGATGACGCGGACCGCGCGCGCGTTGGGCGCCCAGACGGCGAACGCCGTGCCGGTCGTGTCGCCGAGCGCGCTCGGGTAGGTGCGGACGTTCGCGCCGAGCGCGCGCCACAACTCCTCGTGCCGGCCCTCGCGGATCAGGTGCAGGTCGACGTCGCCGAGCGTGGGCAGGAACCGGTAGGGGTCGTCCACGGTCGTGGACTCGTGCCCGTAGCGGGCGCGGACGCGGTAGTCGGGGGCGTGCCGGGTGCCGTCGGCGTCCTGGTGCACCGGCACGACGGCGGCCCACACCCCGTCCTGCTCGTGCACCGCCGGGTGCTCGCCGTCGGCGGCGACGACGACGACCTCGTCCGCGAGCGGGCGCAGGACGCGGACGACGGCCCGCGCGTCCGCGGCGTCGTCCGCGAGGTGCGGGCCGAGCACGGCGTGCGGGTCGAACGTGCGCCCGCCCGCGGCCGCGGCGAGCGCGTCCTGCGGCACGACGACGGGGGGCGGGGTGGGGGAAGCGGCGGGCCCGGTCATGGGGCAACCTTTCCACGTCCCGCGCACCCTCACAGGACGGGCTCGCCGGACAGTCACAGTAGGCTCGCGACCTGGAGGAAGGAGCGTCGTGGCAAGGATCACCATCGCGGACATCGCGCGCGAGGCCGGGGTCTCGACGGGTGCGGTGTCGTACGCGCTCAACAACCGGCCGGGGGTGTCGGAGGCGACGCGTGCGCGGATCCTCTCGATCGCGTCAGACCTGGGGTGGGCCCCCAGCTCCGCGGCGCGCTCCCTCTCGGGGGCCCGGACGGAGACGGTCGGCCTGGTGCTCGCGCGCGACCCTGGGATGCTCGGGGTCGAGTCGTTCTACATGCAGTTCCTCGCGGGCATCGAGTCCGAGCTGTCGAAGCGGTCGTACGCGCTGCTCCTCCAGGTCGTTCCGGACCAGGAGACCGAGCTGCGGGCGTACCGTGCATGGCGCGCGGCACGTCGGGTCGACGGGGTGATCCTCGTCGACCCGAGCATCGACGACCCCCGGATCTCGATGTTCTCCGAGCCCGAGGCGCTCCCGGCCGTGGTGGTGGGAGACCCGGCGCTCGCAGGCGGTCTGCCGAGCGTGTGGACGGACGACGCTGCCGCGATGCGCGAGTCGGTGCGCTACCTGCACGCCGTCGGGCACCGCAGGATCGCCCGGGTCGCGGGCCTGGAGGGGTTCGGGCACACGGGGATCCGCGACGCGGCGTTCCGCGACGAGATCGAAGCGCTCGGCGCGGAGGGAACGGTCGTGCGCACGGACTACTCAGCCGTCCAGGGGGCGGCGGTGACGCGGACGCTCCTCACGAGCACCGACCGGCCGACGGGGATCATCTACGACAACGACGTCATGGCGGTCGCGGGGCTGGGAGTCGCGAGCGAGATCGGTGTCCGGGTGCCACAGGAGGTGTCGATGATCGCGTGGGACGACTCGCCCCTGTGCGAGGCGACGTTCCCTCGCCTCTCGGCGCTGAGCCACGACGTCACGCGCTACGGCGCGCACGTCGCTCGCCGTCTGTTCGACCGGATCGCGGGTCAGGTCGGGGGGAGCTTCCTCGACTCGACCCCGACGCTGCGCCCGCGGGGGACGACTGGACGCCCCGTGTCCTGATGCGCTTCATCGTCGCGTAGGCCGAAGCCGCCTTGATATCGGTTTGTTACCTTCGAGGGTTGGACTTACGCAAACTTAAACGCTTCACTAGTCGTGTCGCCAGCGACGTCCGCGCAAGCGGAGCCCGTCGCGCGCGACGTCAACGACGACCAAGGAGTGGAACGACATGGCAAGGAAGCAGACCGCCGCCGTGCTCACCGTGACAGCGCTGACGCTGGCGCTCGGTGCATGCTCGAGCGGCTCGGGCGAGGGTGGGGGCGGAAAGGCCGGCGAGCTTTCGGGCACCATCACGGTCCTGACCAACCGCACGGACATCGTCGACACCACGCTCCAGGACTACGCGGACCAGTTCCAGACCGAGAACCCCGGTGTGACGGTCGAGTTCGAGGCGATCACCGACTACGAGGGCGACGTCTCGATCCGACTCAACACACAGGACTACGGGGACGTCCTCCTCGTCCCCAACTCGGTGAGCAAGGACCAGCTCCCGCAGTTCTTCGAGCCCCTCGGCACGGTGGACGAGCTCGGGCAGGAATACCGTTTCATCAACGAGCAGGCCTACGACGGCGACGTCTACGGCATTGCGACCTTCGGCACCGCGATGGGCTACGTCGTGAACACGAAGGTCTGGGAGCAGGCCGGCATCACCGAGCCGCCCGCGACGCCCGAGGCGTTCGTCGACGCGCTCGAGCAGATCGGTGAGAAGACCGACGCGGTCCCGTACTACACCAACTACACGGACGGCTGGCCGCTCACCCAGTGGCAGAACAACCAGGGAACGATCGCCGGGACGGACGCCGTGAGCATCCGGACCTCGCAGGACGACCCGTGGGCCGAGGGCAACGAGCAGTACGCGATCGACGGCCTGCTGTACGACATCGTCGCCGCGGGCGTCATCGAGGAGGACCCCACGACGACCAACTGGGAGGAGTCCAAGACCCTCCTCGGCACCGGCAAGGTCGGTGCGATGGTGCTCGGCTCCTGGGCGGTCCCGCAGATGCAGGACGCGGCCGAGGCAGCCGGCGGGTCCGCGGACGACATCGACTTCTGGCCGATGCCCTGGCAGAACGAGGGCGCGTTCTCCTCGACCGTCTCGGGCGACTACAAGCTCGCGATCTCGAAGCACTCCAAGAACAAGGACGCCGCGCGGGCGTGGGTCGACTGGTTCCTGAACGAGTCGACCTTCGCATCGGAGCAGGGCGGTATCTCACCGGTCGTCGGCGCGGCGGCCCCGGACAACCTGGCCACGTTCGAGGCCCTGGGCGTCAACCAGGTCGAGCTCTCCCCGGCCGGCGAGGAGACGTGGGACAACGACATCAGCAACGAGGCGGAGATCGACCTCTGGGGTGACAAGTACCGCAAGCAGCTGGTCGACGTCGCCCGCGGCGCCGCGGACGGCGACAAGGAGTCCTTCTTCGCCGACCTCAACTCCCGCTGGGCGGCCGCGCGCGCGAACGTCGTCGGCTGACGCAGGAGTCCTGGTTCGCGTGAGGCCCCCGGCCCGCCCCGCCGGGGGTCTCACGCCCTATCGACCGAAAAGAGCATGACATGGCTGTCACCAGTCCGACCGTGGCCGCATCGACCCAGCCACACAGACGGAGTGCTACGTCCCGACCGCCCAAGCGACGTCCCGGGTCGCTCACCCCGTGGCTGTTCCTCGTCGTCCCGCTCGGGTTGCTGCTCGTGTTCACGTACCTGCCGGTGGCGAACATGATCTGGTACAGCTTCACGTCCTGGGACGGTCTCGACGCTGTGAAGGAAGGCGTCGGGTTCAAGAACTACGTCGACATCTTCACGCGGCCCGAGCTGTTCCGGGTCTTCTTCGTCAGCCTCTACTACCTCGTCGGGGCGCTCGTCCAGCTCGCGCTGGCGCTCTACTTCGCGACGATCCTCAGCTTCAGCACGCGGTTCCGGAACTTCTTCAAGGGCGTCATCTTCTTCCCGTACCTCCTGAACGGCGTGGCGATCGGCCTCGTCTTCCTCTACTTCTTCCGCCCGGACGGGACGTTGGACGCCCTGCTGGCGATCGTCGGCGTGCAGGAGACTCCGCACTGGCTCGGAGACCCGTCGATCGTCAACTACTCGCTCGCCGGCACCTCCGTGTGGCGCTACATGGGCCTGAACTTCGTGCTGTTCCTCGGTGCGATCCAAGCGATCCCGGGTGACGTGTACGAGGCCGCGGACCTCGACGGCGCGACGTCGTGGCAGAAGTTCCGCTACATCATCTTCCCGGGCATCAAGCAGATCGTCGGTCTGTCCCTGATCCTCGCCGTCTCGGGCGCGCTCTCGGTCTTCGAGATCCCCTTCATCATGACGAAGGGCGCGAACGGTTCCGAGACTTTCGTCATCCAGACCGTCGACACGGCGTTCCGGTACTCCAAGGTCGGCCTCGCGTCCGCGATGGCCGTCGTGCTGCTGATCATCGTCCTCGTGATCAGCGCGATCCAACGCAAGTTCTTCCCGGACGAGAAGGGAGACCTGGTATGAGCGCCCCCACCGCACCCGCGCCGAACCGGATCACCGCAGCGGACAAGCTCCGCCGGGCCGCCGCCCGGTTCTCGAGGGGCGTCGCACCCGTCGCCGGGCCGTTGGCCACGACGGCGAAGTACATCAGCCTCGTCATCGCGTGCGCGGCCGCCGTCGTCCCGATCCTCACGATCTTCTTCGCGGCCTTCAAGTCCCGCGAGGAGTACGTGACGACCGGTCCGCTCGATCTCCCCCGGAACTGGTTCAACTTCGCGAACTTCACGCGGGCCTTCACGGACAGCGACATGCTCGCGGGCTTCGTGAACACCATGATCATCCTCGTCGTCGCGCTCGCCGGGACGATTCTCATCGGGACGATGACCGCGTACGCGGTGGACCGGTTCGACTTCCGCGGCAAGAAGGTCGTCATGGCCGGGTTCCTGCTGGCGACGCTCGTCCCCGCGGTCACCACGCAGGTCGCGACGTTCCAGATCATCAACGGCCTCGGGCTCTTCAACACCCGCTGGGCCGCGATCGTGCTCTTCATGGGCACGGACATCATCGCGATCTACATCTTCTTGCAGTTCATGCGCTCCATACCGCGCTCGCTCGACGAGGCCGCGATGCTGGACGGGGCGAACCGCCTGACGATCTACGCACGGATCGTCTTCCCGCTGCTCAAGCCGGCGATCGCCACCGTCGTCATCATCAAGGGCATCGCGATCTACAACGAGTTCTACATCCCGTTCCTCTACATGCCGTCGAGCAAGCTCGGCGTCATCTCGACGACCCTCTTCCGGTTCAAGGGACCGACGGGGTCGGAGTGGGAGGTCATCGCCGCCGGCACGATCCTCGTGATCGTCCCGACGCTGATCGCCTTCCTCCTCCTCCAGCGACACATCTACAACGGCCTGACCGCAGGAGCCACGAAGTGACCTTCACCGAGAAATCCGCCCTCAGGGCGACCCGCCGCGAGCTGCACGAGGGCTGGACGGTGAGCGCCGTCGGGGGAGCGATTCCCGTGGGGACGACCGTCTCCGACGTCCCGGCAACGGTCCCGGGGAGCGTGCACACGGACCTCCTCGCCGCAGGCGTGATCGACGACCCCTACCTCGACGACCACGAGCGTCTCCAGGCGTGGATCGGTCGCACCGACTGGGCATACACCACGCGCTTCGCGTGGGCCCCGGACGGGCACGAGCGGCACGACCTCGTCTTCGACGGCCTCGACACCGTCGCGGAGGTCCGGCTCAACGGGACGGTGGTGGGCACGACGGCGAACATGCACCGCACCTACCGGTTCGACGTCGGTCCGCTGCTCGTCGCGGGCGAGAACGAACTCGTGGTCCGGTTCTCCGCCCCCGTCCCGTACGCCGACCGGCAGAGCCTCCTCCTGGGCTACCGGCCGCAGGTCAACCAGCACCCGTTCAACGCCATGCGCAAGATGGCATGCAGCTTCGGCTGGGACTGGGGTCCCGACACGGCGACGTCCGGGATCTGGCGCCCCGTGCGTCTCGAGTCCTGGTCGGTGGCGAGACTCGCCCAGGTGCGCGTCCACGCGGCGGTCGCGGGCGAGCCCGGCGAGTCCACGGCACCGACGGCGGGCCGGGTGCGCGTGGTCGTGGAGGTCGAGCGCTCCGGCACAGGTCGCGGTCTCGCGCCGCTCACCCTCGCGGCGTCCGTCGCCGGGGTGCGGGTCCAGGTGCCGGCCGACGGCGGCTCGGCCGAGGTCGACGTCGTCGTGCCGCAGGTCGATCTCTGGTGGCCGCGCACGCACGGTGACCAGCCGCTCTACGACGTCGCCGTCGAGCTGCTGGGCGCGGGGGAGCCCCTCGATACCTCCGCCCGTCGCGTCGGCTTCCGCACCGCGACGCTCGAGATGGAGCCCGACGAGGACGGCACGTCCTTCCGGTTCGTCGTGAACGGCGTGCCGGTCTGGGTACGCGGGGCGAACTGGATCCCGGACGACGCGTTCCCGCACCGCGTCACGCGCGAGCGGTACGCCGCGCGCATCGACCAGGCGGTCTCCGCGAACCTCAACCTCCTGCGCGTATGGGGCGGCGGGATCTACGAGTCGGACGACTTCTACGACCTGTGCGACGAGCGGGGCCTGCTCACCTGGCAGGACTTCCTCTTCGCCTGCGCGGCCTACGCGGAGGAGGAGCCGCTGCGCTCCGAGGTCGAGGCGGAGGTCCGCGACAACGTCGCCCGCCTCGGTCATCACGCGTCGCTCGTGCTCTGGAACGGCAGCAACGAGAACATCTGGGGATTCCACGACTGGAGCTGGGACAAGCGCCTCGACGGCCGCACCTGGGGTCTCGGCTACTACACGGAGCTGTTTCCGCGCGTCGTCGCGGAGCTCGACCCCGACTGCGCGTACACACCGTCGAGCCCGTGGTCGGGCAGCCTCGACGTGCACCCGAACGACCCGCGGCACGGCTCGATGCACGAGTGGGAGCTGTGGAACCGCCAGGACTGGCCGCACTACCGCGACACCGTGCCGCGGTTCATGGCCGAGTTCGGCTGGCAGGGGCCTCCCACCTGGTCCACCCTCACGCGCGCGATCAGCGACGACCCCCTGACGCCCGAGTCGCCCGGGATGCTCGTCCACCAGAAGGCGATGCAGGGCAACGACAAGCTGACGGACGGGCTCGTCGCCCACGTCCCGCTGCCCGACGCGATGGAGGACTGGCACTGGGCCATGTCCTGGAACCAGGCAACCGCCGTGCGCACGGCGCTCGAGCACTACCGCTCCTGGAGCCCGCGCTGCATGGGCGCGGTCGTCTGGCAGCTCAACGACTGCTGGCCCGTGACGTCCTGGGCCGCTGTCGACGGCGACGGACGCCAGAAGCCGCTCCTGTTCGCGCTGCGCCACGCATTCGCCGACCGTCTGCTCACCGTCCAGCCGCGTGGGGAGGACGGGCAGCTCGTCGTGGCGGCCGTCAACGACTCCGCCGAGCAGTGGCGCGGCGACCTCGTCGTCCGGCGGATCCGCTACGACGGCGTCGAGGTCGAGGCGACGAAGATCCCTGTCGACGTCGCGGCACGTGCGACGGACACGGTCCAGCTGCCGACCGACCTCGCCGTCCCGGGTGATGCCGCCGGCGAGCTTCTCGTCGCGTCGCTCGGACACGAGCGCGCAACGTGGTTCTACACCGAACCGCGCGACAGCGCCCTGCGCAGCCCGGCGCTGCACGTCGAGGTCACCTCGACCGACGACGGGGCGCGCGTCCGGGTCACGACCAACACCCTCGTGCGGGGTCTGTCGCTGCTCGCAGACAAGGTGCACCCCGACGCCGTCGTGGACGACATGCTGGTGGACCTCCTTGCCGGCGAGAGCGTGACCTTCCACGTGGCGGCCCCCGAAGCGCTGGACAGGTCCGCGCTCGCCGACCCGCGGGTCCTGCGCAGCGTCAACCAGCTCATGTCGCGCCGGCCCGTGATGTCAGCATGACGGCGCCGACGATCGACCTCCGGCCGCGCGGCGGGGTGCGCGACGAGCTCGCCTGGACCGAGCGCGAGACGCACGTCGCCTGGCTCGATGCCCACACGCGGTCGCTGCTCGGGTTCGGGCGTCGCGTCGTCGCGCCGGGGGGAGGGGCGGCCTACCTCGACGAGACCGGGGCCCCCGACCCGGCGGCAGGCGTCCAGACGTGGATCACGTGCCGGACCGTCCATGTCTACGCGCTCGGTGCCATGCTGGGCGTGCCCGGGTGCGAACCGGTCGCGCGCGGGGCCCTCGACGGCCTGCTGGGACCGCTGCACGACGCTGAGCACGGAGGGTGGTTCCACGCCCTCGACGCGCAAGGCGCACCGGACCTTGGCGCAGGCAAGTCCGCGTACGACCACGCGTTCGTCCTGCTTGCCGCGTCGAGCGCGACCCTGGCCGGCGTGCCGGGCGCGCGGGCCCTGCTCACGGACGCGTGCTCCGTGTTCCTCGAGCATTTCTGGGACGACGCGACCGGCCTCGTCGTCGACACCTGGGACGCATCGTTCACCGTCCTCGACGCTTACCGGGGCCTCAACGCCAATATGCACGCGGTGGAGGCGATGCTCGCCGTCGCCGACGCCACCGAAGACGTCGCGTGGCGCGACCGCGCCGCGCGCGTGGCCCGGCTCGTCGTGCGGCTTGCCGAGGAGCACGACGGCCGTCTGCCCGAGCACTTCGACGACACGTGGACGCCGCACCTGGAGCTCAACGCCGACCGGCCCGCCGACCCGTTCAAGCCCTACGGGGCGACCGTCGGGCACGGGCTCGAGTGGTCCCGGCTCCTCCTGCACCTCGAGGGCGCCCTGGGCACGGTCGCGCCGTCCGACCTGCGCGCGACGGCGACAGTGCTGTTCGACCGCGCCATGGCTGACGGCTGGGCCGTGGACGGCGCCGAGGGGTTCGTCTACACGACCGACTGGTCCGGTGTGCCCGTCGTGCGCGAGCGCATGCACTGGGTCGTCGCCGAGGCGATCGCCGCCGCGGACGCCCTGCACCGACGGACGGGTGACGCCCGCTACGCCGACCTGTACGCGACCTGGTGGGACTACGCGGTGACGTTCGTGGTCGACCACGACAGGGGATCCTGGCACCACGAGCTCGACCGCTCGAACCACCCCGCGCGGGGAACGTGGCCCGGCAAGCCCGACCTCTACCACGCGGTCCAGGCAACGCTCTTACCGCGGCTTCCGCTCGGCCGCTCGATCGCGCGCGCTGTCCACGACGGGCAGGTGGCCTCGTGACGCGCATCCTCGTGGTCGGCGAGGCACTCGTCGACGTCGTCCCGGGCCGCGACGGCGTGACGCACGAGCTGCCCGGCGGCAGCCCCGCCAACGTCGCGCTCACGCTCGGCAGGCTTGGGCGGGAGGTGTCACTCACCACGGCTCTCGCCCCCGACGAGCGCGGCGCCCTGGTCCGCGACTGGCTCGTCGCGAGCGACGTGGACGTGAACGCGCACGTGCCCTCGACAGGCCGGACGTCGGCCGCGACCGTCTCCCTGGACGCCCAGGGGCAGGCGACGTACACCTTCGACCTCGCGTGGGAGCTCGGGGAGGTCGAGCTCGGCGACGCGGAGGTCGTCCACGTCGGCTCCGTTGCGGCGGTGCTCTCTCCAGGCGCCGAAGTGGTCCGGGACGTCGTGCGCCGGGCGCGCTCCTCCGCCGTCGTCTCGTACGACCCCAACGTGCGCCCCGCTCTCGTCGACGACCCCGCGGCGGTCCGGACCCGCGTTGAGGAGCTCGCCGCGCTCGCCGACGTCGTCAAGGTGAGCGACGAGGACCTCGCATGGTTCGCCCCCGCGACCGACCCGCTCGACGTCGCCCGCCGCTGGTCGGCATGGGGCGTAGCCCTCGTCGTCGTGACACGCGGAGGCGACGGCGCGACCCTCGTGCGGCACGACGGCCGCCTCGTCGAGGTCCCGGGCCGTGCGGTCGACGTCGTCGACACCGTCGGCGCGGGCGACACGTTCACCGGGGCGCTGCTCGACGCGCTCGCGGCCCGCGGGGTGCGCGGCCCGAGAGGCGCGGACGTTCTGCGCCGGCTGTCGGACGCGGCGGTGCGGACCGCGGCACGGTCCGCAGCGGTCGCCGCGTCGGTCACGGTATCGCGCGCGGGGGCGAACCCGCCGACCCGGGCCGAGCTCCACGCGGCCGAAGGGCCGGTACGGCCCACGCCGTTCGCCGGGGCACCCGTCACGGGCATGACCTGGGGCTGGACCGGCGTGCGCGGAACCTGGACCGGTCCGGGGGCCGAGCGCTCCATGGACCAGCTGCGCGGGCTCGGCGTGGACTGGGTCGCCGTGACGTTCTCCGCGAAGCAGGACACGCCCCAGTCGACCACGGTCCGCTACGGCGACGAGCCGACGGTGACCGACGACGAGGTGCGCGCCGCGATCCGCGCGGCCAAGGCGCGCGGCTGGAAGGTGTGCCTCAAACCGGTCGTCGACTCCGCCGACGGAACCTGGCGCGCGTTCATCGGCTTCTTCGACGAAGACGTCCCGGGCGAGCCCTCGTGGGACGAGTGGTTCGCGTCGTACACGCAGTTCATCGTGCACCACGCGCGGATTGCGGCCGAGGAGGGCGTGGAGATGCTCTGCGTCGGGTGCGAGATGGTTCGCGCCGACGGGCACGACGCACAGTGGCGGGCCCTTGTCGCAGCCGTGCGCGAGGTCTACGACGGCCTCGTCACGTACAACTGCGACAAGTACCAGGAGGACCGCGTCACCTGGTGGGACGCGGTCGACGTGATCGGCAGCTCGGGTTATTACCCGGCAGGGACGTGGGAGCGCCACCTGGACCGGATCGAGGCCGTCGTCGCGCGCGAGGACAAGCCGTTCGTCTTCCTCGAGGCCGGATGCCCCAGCCGCGAGGGCTCACCGGAGAGACCGAACGACTGGACTCTCGCCGGGCCGCCGTCGGGCGAGGCTCAGGCGGCCTGGCTCGCGGAGATGTTCGACGCGTGCGGCCGACGACCCTGGGTCTCCGGCTACTTCCTGTGGGACTGGCCGACTCCGCTCTACACCGAGGCCGAGGCGGCAGCGAACGACGACTACTGCATGTACGGCAAGCCGGGCGCGGACGTCGTCCGGCACGCCTACGAGGAGCTGCGGGCGCGCTCGCGGGACTGAGCTCCGGCTCCGGTAGGGGAGCGGGGCGGGGCGTCTTCCGACGCCCCGCCCCGCTCCCGCCGTACCTGCGGCCGTGGCAACCACGTCGCGGAGGGGCGCCGAAACGGACGAAAGACGCCTGGAATTTACCTCGAGAGTGCGCTACCTTCGATATGAAGCGTTTAAGTGCGCAGGTGTCATTCGGCCACGACGGGCCGGTTGAGGGCTCGCGGAAGAGCCCGACGACGACGTCCACCAAGCAGACCGGGCGACGACGCTCGGATCGGGAGGAAGATCGATGAGACGACTGTTCGCCATCGCCCTGAGCGCGGTGCTCGCCCTGCTCGCCGTGCCGGCGCTCGCGCAAGGGGCGAGCGCCGCGAACGACGGGTTCTCCGTCCGGGGCGGGAACATCTACGACGCGAACGGCAACCAGTTCGTGCCGGTCGGCGCCAACCACGCCCACGCCTGGTACCCGTCGCAGACGCAGTCCTTCGCAGACATCCGCGCCGCCGGCGCGAACACCGTGCGCGTCGTGCTCTCGGGCGGCCGGTACGGGACGAGCTCGGCCTCCGACGTGAGTGCCGTCATCGAGCGCTGCAAGCGGAACCAGCTCGTGTGCATCCTCGAGAACCACGACACCACGGGGTACGGCGAGGACGGCAGCGCTCGGTCCCTCGCGAACGCGGCTCGATACTGGACAAGCATCGCCTCGGCCCTGCGGGGCCAGGAGCGGTACGTGATGATCAACATCGGCAACGAGCCCTTCGGCAACTCCGGCTACCAGAACTGGACCAGGGACACCGTCGCGGCGATCCAGACCCTGCGCGGGGCCGGACTCGACCACACGCTCGTCGTCGACGCCCCGAACTGGGGCCAGGACTGGTCCTTCACCATGCGCGACAACGCCCCGACGGTCGCGGCGGCGGACAGCAACGTGGTCTTCTCGATCCACATGTACGGCGTCTTCGACACCGCAGCCGAGGTACGCGCCTACCTCGACTCCTTCACGAGCCGACGCCTGGCGATCATGGTCGGGGAGTTCGGCGACAACCACTCGGACGGGAACCCGGACGAGGCCACGATCATGAGCTACACGCGGTCCCAGGGGATCGGGATGCTCGGCTGGTCGTGGTCCGGCAACGGGAGCGGCGTCGAGTACCTGGACATGGTGAACGGGTTCTCCGCGAGCTCGCTCACCCCGTGGGGCCAGCGGTTCATCAACGGCGCCGACGGGCTCAAGGCCCGCAACGCGCCCGTGGCCTCCGTGTACGGGGGCGGTGGCGACGGCGGAGTCGGCACGGCCCCCAATGGGTACCCGTACTGCGCGAGCGCGTCGTCGGACCCCGACAGAGACGGATGGGGCTGGGAGAGCAACACCTCGTGCGTCGTGCGCGGCTCCTCCGCGGACACGGGTTCCGGTGGAGGCTCCGGGAGCGGGAGCACGGCGCCCAACGGGTACCCGTACTGCGCGAGCGCATCGTCGGACCCGGAGGGGGACGGGTGGGGCTGGGAGAACAGCGCGTCGTGCGTCGTGCGCGGCTCGTCCGCCGACCGCTGAACGGTCCGCCGCAGCGTGTCACGCGCATGAAGCGGTTCATCCTAGGGTCCATCCGATGTCGGATTGCGAGCGCGCTCGTGCGTGAGCGCAGAACGAAGGAGTTCGATGAGTAACAACAGCACACGACAGCTCCAGGTCCGTACCCGTGCGACGTCGGTCGCGGCGTACGTCGCTGCGCTCGCCCTCGCCGGGCCGGGAGCGCTCGCGCTGGCCGCTCCGGCAGCCGCCGACGAAGCGACCACAGATGGTCTGCACGTCGTCGACGGTCGGCTCGTCGAGGCGGACGGGAGCGACCTCGTCCTCCGCGGGATCAACCACGCCCACACCTGGTACACCCACGAGTTCCAGTCGTTCGAGGACATCAAGGGCACAGGTGCCAACGCGGTGCGCGTCGTCCTGTCGAGCGGGGACCAGTGGACCCGCAACGACCCCGCGGACGTCGCGCGCGTCGTCCGCGAGTGCGACGTGAACCGGTTGGTGTGCGCCCTCGAGGTGCACGACACGACGGGCTACGGGGACGAGTACGCGCCTGCGGCGGTGTCGCTCGACCGCGCGGTCGACTACTGGGAGGACCTGTACCCGACTCTCGCCGGGACGGAGGACAGGATCCTCGTCAACATCGGCAACGAGCCGATCGGCAACGGTCCGATCGCGGACGAGTGGGCGGCGCAGACCTCGGCCGCGGTCCAGCGACTGCGCGACATCGGGTACGGGCACACGATCGTCGTCGACGCCCCGAACTGGGGCCAGGACTGGTCGCGGACGATGTACTCCCAGGCGCAGCAGGTCTTTGACGCCGACCCCGACGCGAACGTCGTGTTCTCCGTCCACATGTACGAGGTGTACGGCGACGGCGCGGTGGTCACGGACTACCTGGAGCACTTCGTCGACGCGGGACTGCCGCTGATCGTCGGCGAGTTCGGCCCGGCGCACTACGGCAACGACGTCGACGAGGACACCATCCTCGCGGAGACGCGGCGCCTCGGCCTCGGGTGGTTCGGGTGGTCCTGGAGCGGTAACAGCGGCGGCGTGGAGGACCTGGACCTCGTCCAGGGCTTCGACCCGGTCTCTCGGTCCCCTTGGGGCGAGCGTCTGATCTCCGGCCGGGACGGCATCGCCGAGACGTCGCACGAGGCCTCGGTCTTCGCGAGCCGCGCGGACGGATGCTCGGCCGAGCTGGAGATCCAGTACCGGTGGCCGGGTGGGTACCAGGGCCAGGTGCAGGTGGAGTTCGACGGCGAGCCCGTCTCGACGTGGTCCACCTCGTGGCGCGTGCCCGCGGGCAGCGAGCTCGTGCAGACCTGGCACGGTGCGCTCTCCGTGGACGCTGGGACCGCGACGGTTACCGCCGAGTCGTGGAACGCGCGCGTGCCGGCCGGCGGGACCATCACGTACGGATTCTCCGGCCGTGGTGACGCTCCGGTGCTGGCACCGGTCGTCGACTGCTCGGCGAGCTAGGAACCGGGGCGGCGAGGTGGAGGCGTGGTCACGGCCGCGCCTCCACCGTGCCCTACCTGTCGCCGACCTCGCGGCGCCGTGCCTTCCTCGCGGACGGGTCAGGTGTTCCCGGCGAGGAGGCGGTCCACGGCGGCGAGGGGGATGGGCTCCCAGTCGGGACGGTTGCGCGACTCGTAGACCACCTCGTAGAGCGCCTTGTCGAGCGTGAGCGCCCGGACGAGCGCCTCCGACGTCGCGTGGTCGACGCCCGCGGTGTCCGCGCGCTCGTACGCGTCGAGGAACGCGGCGCGCGCCTGGACGGCCCACGCGGCGTCGGGGGCGCGCCCCACGGCGGCCGCGTAGTCGAACGAGCGCACGATCCCGGCGACGTCGCGCAGGGCGAGGTCGGGGCGGGTGCGCTCCGCGACCGGCCGCAGCGGCTCGCCCTCGAAGTCGAGCACCTTCCAGCCGAACCGGCGGGCGTGCAGCACCTGCCCGAGGTGCAGGTCGCCGTGGACGGTCTGGAGCCGCGGGAGGGCGTCGGGGACGCGCGTGACGGACGCGAGCCGTGCTGCCGTGCGGTCCCAGAACGCGGCGATCTCGGTCGCGCGCCGGCCGAGCGCGCTCGACGACGCGACGGCCTCGTCCGAACGGCGCCGCAGGTCGGCGACGAGCCAGCGCGCGTCGACGGGGGAGCCCACGTCGAACGCGCGCCGGAGCGCGGCGTGGAGGTCGGCGAGGACCCGGCCGAGGTCGGCGGCGAGGTCGGCGAACGAGGAACCCTGCCCGGCGTAGGCGCACGCCAGGTCGAAGCCGTCGCGCGCGCCGTCGACGAACTCGCTGAGGATCGCGAGGTGCGCCGACCGGGGCGACGCCGGGTCGGGCGCGTGCCCGGGAGCGGCCGGGTCGTCGGTCGCGTCCCAGCCCACCTCGAGCCAGGCGAGCGGTCGCGGCACGCCCGCCCACCCCTGGGCGGCGAGCGCGCGCGGGATCGTCACGTCCGGGTTCGGGCCGATCGCGATGGCCCGCAGGACCTTGAGCATCGTGCCGCCGGCGACGCCGGGCAGCAGCACCGAGCTGTTCGACTGCTCGACGCTCAGAGCGCGTCCGCCCGCGAGGTCGAGCGGATCGGTGCCCGCGCCCCCGGCCGCGGGGGTCGTCTCCCAGTCGGCGACGGCCAGGAGCGCCGCCCAGCACGCGGGGTGCGCGGCGCCGTCGTGCACGAGCCAGGCCGTCCCGGCGGTCGCGCCGCCCCCGGCGTCGTGCACCGTCCCGAGCGGCGTGGCGGGCGCGCGCCCCGGACCGGCGGACGGGGTCGCGCCGCCCGGGGTGCGCACGTCGCCCGGGGCCGCGGGCGCCGCGTCGACCGGCTCGAGGACGAGCGGCACCTGCACGACGAGGTCGACGCCGTCCCCGAGCAGCCGCAGCAGGTGGAGGACGACGCGCGGGGCCCGCGCCGGGTCCTGCCCGGCCGTCGCCGGGACGTCGAGCGCGAACGACAGCCACGGCACGTGCCGCACCGCGACGCCCTTGACGGGGTACCACCGGCGCTCCGGCAGCCACGCGTCGAGGAGCGTCATGAGCTCCGAGGAGGGAAGGTCCGTCCGTCGGAGCGTCATGCGCGCCTCCCTGTGGCTGGGTCGTCGGGTCGTCGGCAGGTCGTGCCCCGGGTTGCCCGGGGGCCCCGCCGTCGGGTCACGACGGCGGCAGGCTCCATCCGACCACGACGCGCCCGATCTCGCCGGGCGTCAGGGGGTCGTGCCCTCGGGGCCCCCGACGACGAGCCAGTAGAAGTCGCGCGAGCCCCAGGTCATGACGACGCGCCCGTCGTCCCCGACCGCCGGGAAGTGCGCGCCGCCGAACACGTCGGTGAGCGTCGCGCCCGCGTGCCCCGGCAGGTGCACCGCCGCGGACCGGGCGGTCGCGGAGAGGTTCGCGACGCACAGGATCGTCTCCGTGGGCGTGCGCCGCAGGAACGCGAGGATCGACTCGTTGTCGCACTCGAGCGCCACGAAGTCGCCCGTGCCGAACGCCTTGTGGCGGCGCCGGACCTTGAGCATGCCGTGCACCCAGTGCAGCAGCGACGTCGACTGCTCGAGCTGCGCCTCGACGTTGACGTAGCCGTAGTGGTGCACGAGCGACTGCACGAGCGGCAGGTACACCTTGCCCGGGTCCGCGGTGGAGAACCCGGCGTTGCGGTCGGGCGTCCACTGCATGGGGGTGCGCACGGCGTCGCGGTCGGGCAGCCAGATGTTGTCGCCCATGCCGATCTCGTCGCCGTAGTACAGGCACGGGCTGCCCGGGAGCGAGAGCAGGAGCGCGTGCGCGAGCTCGACCTCCTTGCGCGAGTTGTCGAGCAGGGGCGCCAGCCGACGGCGGATCCCGACGTTGGCGCGCATGCGCGGGTCGGGCGCGTACCACCCGTACATCGACGCGCGCTCCTCCGTCGAGACCATCTCAAGCGTGAGCTCGTCGTGGTTGCGCAGGAACGTGCTCCACTGCGCGCCCGCGGGGATGTCGGGCGTGTCGGCGAGGATCTCCAGCACCTGGTTCGCGCGCTGGTCGCGGATCGCGTAGAAGATGCGCGGCATGACGGGGAAGTGGAAGCACATGTGGCACTCCGGCTCCTCCTCGGTGCCGAAGTAGTCCACGACGTCGCGCGGCCACTGGTTCGCCTCGGCGAGGAGGATGCGGCCCGGGAACTCGGTGTCGACCATGCGCCGCACGCGGCGCAGGAACTCGTGCGTCTGCGGGAGGTTCTCGCAGTTGGTGCCCTCGGCCTCGTAGAGGTACGGCACCGCGTCGAGGCGGAACCCGTCGACCCCCATCTGCAGCCAGAACCGCGCGACGTCGAGCATCGCGTCGGCGACGCGCGGGTTCTCGAAGTTGAGGTCGGGCTGGTGGGAGAAGAAGCGGTGCCAGAAGAACTGGCGCCGCACCGGGTCGAACGTCCAGTTGGACGTCTCCGTGTCGACGAAGATGATGCGCGCGTCCTGGTAGCGCGTGTCGTCGTCGCTCCACACGTAGAAGTCGCCGTACGGGCCCTCCGGGTCGGCGCGCGACGCCTGGAACCACGGGTGCTGGTCGCTCGTGTGGTTCATGACGAGGTCGATGACGACGCGCATCCCGCGCGCGTGCGCCTCGCTCACGAGCTCCGCGAAGTCCGACGTCGAGCCGTACTGCGGCGCGATCGCGGTGTAGTCGGACACGTCGTAGCCGCCGTCGCGCAGGGGCGACGGGTAGAACGGCGGCAGCCACAGCGCGTCGATGCCGAGCCACTGGAGGTAGTCGAGGCGGTCGATGAGCCCGCGCAGGTCGCCCGTCCCGCTGCCGTCGGAGTCGGAGAACGCGCGGACGATCACCTCGTAGAACACCGCGGTGCGGTACCAGTCCGGGTCGTCGGACAGCCCGGGGCGCGTCTCGACGGGCGGCGCCGGCTGGCGGCGCGGCGGGAGGGCCGCGACGGGCACGGGCGCGGTGAGCGGGGGCACGGGAGCGGGACCGGCGGCGGGTCCCCGCACGGGGACCGGGGCCGCGTCCCGGGGGAGCGTCACGAGGCCCTCACGTGGATGACGTGCGCGACCTGGCGCAGCGGCTCGAGCCGCACGTACACGTCCTGCCCCCAGCCGTAGCTCTCGCCGGTCAGCTCGTCGTGCGCGACGAACGACGGCGCCCAGGGGTCCTGGCCGTCCGCGAGCGGGGGGAGGCCGAGGGCCGCGAGGTCCAGGTGCACGTTCGACTCCTGCGGGGAGTGGGGGTCGAGGTTCACCACGACGACGACCGTGTCCGCCTCGCCGGTCGGCGAGTGCTCGGCCGGCAGGTGGCGCGAGAACGCGAGCACCTGGTCGTTCGTCGTCGGGTGCACCGTGAGGTTGCGGAGCTGGCGCAGCGCGGGGTGGTCCCGGCGGATCTCGTTGAGCCGCGCCAGCAGCGTCGAGATGCCGATCTCGTCGGCGAGCGCCCAGTCGCGCGGCTTGTACTCGTACTTCTCGTTGTCGATCTGCTCCTCGACGCCCGGGCGCGGCACGTTCTCGACGAGCTCGTACCCGGAGTAGATCCCCCAGGTGGGGGCGCCGAGGGCGGCGAGCACCGCGCGCACGGCGAAGCCCGCCACGCCGCCGTGCTGGAGGTACGGCGGGAGGATGTCGTGGGTCGTGGGCCAGAAGCTCGGGCGCATGTAGGCGCCGGCCTCGCCCGAGACCTCGGTGAGGTACTCCGCGAGCTCGTCGCGCGTGTTGCGCCACGTGAAGTACGTGTACGACTGGTGGAACCCGATGCGCGCGAGGGTGTGCATCATCGCGGGCTTCGTGAACGCCTCGGAGAGGAACACGACCTCGGGGTTCGTCGCGCGCACCTCGGCGAGCAGCCACTCCCAGAAGTCCAGCGGCTTGGTGTGCGGGTTGTCGACGCGGAACGCGGTGACGCCGCGGTCGATCCACACGCGCACGACGCGCAGCACCTCGGCGTAGATGCCCTCGGGGTCGTTGTCGAAGTTGAGCGGGTAGATGTCCTGGTACTTCTTCGGCGGGTTCTCGGCGTAGGCGATGGAGCCGTCGGCGCGCGTCGTGAACCACTCGGGGTGCTCGGCGACCCACGGGTGGTCGGGCGAGCACTGCAGCGCGAGGTCGATCGCGACCTCCAGCCCGTGCCGCCGGGCCTCCTTGACGAACGCGCGGAACGTGCGCTCGCTGCCGAGCTCGGGGTGGATCGCGTCGTGGCCGCCGTCCTTCGACCCGATGGCGTACGGGCTGCCCGGGTCGCCGGGGAGCGCGGTGAGGGAGTTGTTGCGGCCCTTGCGGTGCGTCGTGCCGATGGGGTGGACGGGGGTCAGGTAGACGACGTCGAAGCCCATCTCCGCGATCGCGGGCAGACGGCGCGCGGCCGCGGTGAACGTGCCCGAGCGCCAGCGCCCGTCCTTGAGCCGTCGGGCGCCCTCGGAGCGCGGGAACATCTCGTACCACGCGCCCGCGAGCGCGAGCGGGCGCTCGACGCGCAGCGGGTACGTGGCCGACGCCGTGACGTGGTCGCGCAGCGGGGCGCGCTCCAGGACGTCGCGCACCTCGGGCGACGTCGCGGCGACGAGCCGGGCCTCGGCGGGGCGGGTCGCGTCGGCGAGCGCGGCGAGCGCGTCGGCGAGCGTGCGCTCGTCCGCGGGGGTCCGGCGGCCGGGCGTGCCGTCGCGCCCGGGGAGGGGGACGGCGTCGGCGAGGACGCGCTCGAAGAGCCGCACGCCCTCGGCGAGCATGAGCTCGACGTCGACGCCCGCCGCGACCTTGACCGTCGCGTCGTGCGCCCACGTGCCGTACGGGTCGCTCCACGCCTCGATGCGCAGCGACCAGTCGCCGACCGCGTCCGGGTGGAGCGTGGCGCGGAACCGGTCGAGCCCGGGGGCGACGTCGACCATGGGTGCCGTGCGCTCGGTGCCGTCGGGCGCGACGAGGACGGCGGTCGCGGCGACGGCGTCGTGGCCCTCCCGGAAGACGGTCGCCTCGATCGGCACCATCTCGCCGACGACGGCCTTGGCGGGCCACCTGCCGCACTCGACGACGGGTGACACCTCGAGCACGGGGATGCGTCCGACGGGTGCGGCGGGGGCGGGGGCGGGGGCGCCGCCTCGGGGGCGAGGGGCACCGGTGGCGCGGGGGCGGTGCGGCGCGAGGGCCGGAGGGGTCGACGTCACACGCACAACGTATCGAGGGGCACGGGGGCCAGGCACCTGGGGGAGGGGTCGGCGCGTCGCGCACGGGTCGCGCGCGATACCTGGGTGAAATTTCATGCAAGCGTTACACACAGGTTGCGGCGCGGGGGTGTGCACCGGCGCCAGGCTGCGTAGTCTCGTCCCCGTGAGAGCCATCCGACGGTTCACCGTCCGCACCCTGCTGCCCGCCGAGCTGCGCGACCTGGACGAGCTCGCGCACAACCTGCGCTGGTCCTGGCACGCGCCCACGCGCGACCTGTTCGCCGGTATCGACCCCGAGACGTGGGCGGCGGTCCACGGCGACCCCGTCGCGCTGCTCGGTGCGCTCGGTCCCGAACGCCTCGCGGAGCTCGCCGCCGACGGCGCCTTCGTCGAGCGCGTGCGGGCGGCGGCGGCCGACCTGCGCCACTACCTCGACGACGCGCTGTGGTACCAGCAGCGTGCCGCGGAGGCGTCGGAGGGCGGTGGCTCCCTGCCGGCCGCGATCGCGTACTTCTCGCCCGAGTTCGGCATCACGTCCGTGCTGCCCCAGTACTCCGGCGGCCTCGGCATTCTCGCCGGCGACCACCTGAAGAGCGCGAGCGACCTCGGCGTGCCGATCGTCGGCGTCGGGCTCCTCTACGGCGCCGGCTACTTCAAGCAGTCCCTCACACGCGACGGCTGGCAGGTCGAGACGTACCCGCTCCTCGACCCGGACGGCCTGCCGCTCACCCTCCTGCGCGACGACGACGGCACGCCCGCGCGCGTCTCGCTCGCCCTGCCCGGGGGTCGCGCGCTCCACGCGCACGTGTGGGTCGCGGCCGTCGGCCGCGTGCCGCTGCTCCTGCTCGACTCGAACGTGCCCGGCAACGACGAGGCCGCGCGCAAGGTGACCGACCGCCTCTACGGCGGCGGCGGCGAGCACCGCCTCCAGCAGGAGCTGCTGCTCGGCGTGGGCGGCGTGCGCGCGCTGCGCCTGTGGTCGCGCCTCACCGGCGCGCCGGAGCCCGAGGTCTACCACACCAACGAGGGCCACGCGGGGTTCCTCGGCGTCGAGCGCATCCGCGAGCTCGTCGAGCAGGGCCTCACGTTCGACGCGGCGCTCGAGGCCGTCCGCGCCGCGACGGTCTTCACGACGCACACGCCCGTGCCCGCCGGCATCGACCGGTTCGGCCGCGACCTCGTCACGCAGTACTTCGGCGGCGACATGGCGGTCGACGGCCTGCCCGTCGAGCGCGTCCTCGCCCTCGGGGCCGAGGACTACGACGGCGGCGACCCGACCGTGTTCAACATGGCCGTCATGGGCCTGCGCCTCGGCGGACGGGCGAACGGCGTCTCCCTCCTGCACGGCGAGGTGTCGCGCGGCATGTTCGAGGGCCTGTGGCCGGGCTTCGACGCCCGCGAGGTCCCGATCACCTCGGTGACGAACGGCGTCCACTCGCCCACGTGGGTCGACCCGGCGCTCGCGGCCCTCGAGGCCGAGCGGCTCGGGCTCGACGAGCTCACGGCCGAGCACGCGTCGTCGCGCTGGCTGCGCGGCGACGGGGAGGGCGCCGTCGGCGACGGCGAGCTCTGGGCGATCCGCCGCGAGATGCGCGGCCGGCTCGTCGACGAGGCGCGCCGCCGCGTGCGCAAGTCCTGGCGCGAGCGCGGTGCGACCCCGGCGGAGCTCGGCTGGGTCGACGACGTGCTCTCGCCCGACGTTCTCACCATCGGGTTCGCGCGCCGCGTCCCCACGTACAAGCGGCTCACGCTCATGCTCCGCGACCCGGAGCGGCTCAAGGCGCTGCTGCTGCACCCCGAGCGCCCGGTCCAGCTCGTCGTGGCGGGCAAGTCGCACCCCGCCGACGACCAGGGCAAGCGGCTCATCCAGCAGCTCGTGCGCTTCACGGACGACCCCGAGGTGCGGCACCGCATCGTCTTCCTGCCGAACTACGACATCGCCATGGCGCAGTCGCTCTACCCGGGCTGCGACGTCTGGCTCAACAACCCGCTGCGCCCGCTCGAGGCGTCCGGGACGTCGGGCATGAAGTCGGCCCTCAACGGTGGCCTCAACCTGTCGATCCTCGACGGGTGGTGGGACGAGTGGTACGACGGCGAGAACGGCTGGGCCATCCCGACCGCCGACGGCGTCGAGGACGCGGACCGTCGCGACGACCTCGAGGCCGCCGCGCTCTACGACCTCGTCGAGCAGCAGGTCGCGCCCCGGTTCTACGACCGCGACGCCGACGGCGTGCCCGGCCGGTGGCTCGAGATGGTGCGGCACACGCTCGCGACGCTCGGCCCCAAGGTCCAGGCGACGCGCATGGTCGGCGAGTACGTCACGCGCCTGTACGCCCCGGCCGCCGCGGCCGGGCGCGCGCTGGCCGCCGACGGGCTCGCGCCCGCCCGGGAGCTCGCGCAGTGGAAGCACGCCGTGCGCGACGGCTGGTCGCGCGTGCGCGTCGACCACGTCGACTCGGCCGGCATCGGCGAGGTGCCGCAGGTCGGCGACCGCCTCACGGTCCGGGCGTACGTGTCGCTCGGCGACCTGCGCCCCGAGGACGTCCAGGTGCAGGTCGTGCACGGTCGCGTCAGCGAGGCCGACGTCATCGAGGAGTTCACGGCCGAGCCGCTCGCGCTCGCCGAGACGTACGAGGCCGGCCGCTACGCGTTCGCGGGCGAGGTCGTGCTCGACGCGTCCGGACCGTTCGGCTACACCGTCCGCGTCGTCCCGACCCACGACGGCCTCCCGAGCGTCGCCGAGCTGGGCCTCGTCACCAACGCCTGACACCCCCGCCGAGGTAGAGCCTCCGGTCGCGAGGTAGAACCCTGGAGGTTCTACCTCGCGACCGGAGGCTCTATCTCGCGGAATCGCGATGGGTGAAGGGCGCGAGGCGGACGGTTGACGGTCGTCCACAGATCCGCCGTCGCCCCTGGCCGACCCCACCGCGCTCGGCCAGTCTGAGCCCATGAGCGCGGACGGACGCGAGGTCGAGCACGCACGTCGGACGGTGAGCCGTCCCCGGAGCGCGGGGCGCCCGCCGGGTCGAGCAGACGACGTGCGTGCCCCGGCGACGCTGCCGTCGGTCGTGCGGTTCTCGGCGGAGCGGCGCGCGGAGATCGCCGCCGCCGTCCGCAGCGGCACGCTCGTCCGGGTGCGTCAGGGTGACTACGTCACCCCGCCCCCGCCCGCGGCCTCACCGGCGCAGCGGCGGCGGGACGCCGTCGTCGCGCGTGCGGTCGCCCTCGCGGGACGGTTGACGACGGACTACTGGTTCAGCCACTCGACCGCGGCCGTGCTGCACGGCCTGTGGACCTGGCGCCTCGCGGACGAGGTCCACGTGACGCAGCTCTGCAACCCGTCCGTGCGCCGGACCGATCCCGGGTTCCGTAGGCACTGGACGGCACTGCCCGAGAGAGATCGCGCCGAGCTCGGCGGCCTGCCGGTCACCTCGCTGGAGCGCACGATCGTCGACTGCGCCCGCTCCCTGAGCGCGACGTCAGGCATCGTGGTGGCGGACTCCGGGTTCCGTGCGGGGGCCGACGTACGGAGGGTCGAGGAGGTCCTGGAGGCGGCTGCCGGTGGGCGCGGCGTCCGGCGTGCGCGTCGGCTGCTCGCCGAGGCAGACGCCCGGTCGGAGTCGCCGGGCGAGAGCGTGGTCCGCTGGCTGGTGGTCGACGGAGGTCTCCCGCACCCCGAGCCGAACCACACGGCGACCACCTGGCGCGGCACGTACCGGCTGGACCTCGCGTGGACGACGTTCCGTGTGGCGGTGGAGTTCGACGGAGCCGTCAAGTACTCCGGCGGCGAGTACGGCGACCCGCGGGGCCGTCTGCTCGCGGAGAAGGCTCGGCACGACGCGCTGGTGGAAGCCGGCTGGCTCGTCCTGCGGGTGACGTGGGACGACCTCTCCGATCCCGACCTCCTCCTCGGCCGGATCCGGGCCGCGCTCGCGCGACGCGCCGCGAGATAGAGGCACCGGTCGCGAGGTAGAACGCACAGAGCTCTACCTCGAGCCCACAGCCTCTATCTCGCGGACGGGGGTGGGGCGAGGAGGTCGAGGTAGCGCGAGCGCGCGCGCAGCACGTCGGCGAGCTGGGTCTCGATGCCGTCCACGAACTCCTCGCGGTACACGGCGTCGACCTGCACGGAGATCGCGTAGTAGAGGCCGGTGAAGGTCGCGATCGCGACGGAGACGCGCAGCAGCGTCTGCGTCACGACGAGGTCCGCGCCGCCGACGCCACCCCCGCCGACGAGCGAGAGCGTGCGCTGCCAGGTGCCGCCGTCGACGTCCCACAGCGCCATGACCTCGGGGGTCACCGTGAGCGTCCCGAGCGCCATGAAGAACACGCCCATGCCGAGGCTCACGACGAGGACCTGGAGGAGCTGGCTCGTCGCGATCATCGTCGCGAGGTTCGCCGTCTGGCCGCGGCTGAAGCGCGCCGCACGCTCGTGCCCGGGGTGGCGGGCGGCGGTCTCCGCGAGCGCCTCGCGCGCCTCAGCGGGCGAGCGCAGCCCGACGAACAGCACGACGAGCAGCGCGAAGAACGCGCCGAGCACGAGGTCGGCGACGCCGTGCGTGCGGTCGAACACCTGCCACACCTCGGCGTTGTAGAAGAGCACGAGGGAAAACACGAGCAGCAGCGGCAGCAGGCGCACGAGCCGCAGCAGGGCGGCGCCGAGCTCGTCGGTGACGCGCGCGAGCCCCCACCACAGCGACGACAGCACGCCGTACCCCACGACGACGCGCACGATCCCGAGCAGCACGAGGTTGCCGACGACGGTGAGCAGGGCGTCGCCCCACTGCCCGCCGAACACGACCGGCAGGAGGGCGGGCACGAGCACGAAGAACGCGAGCTCGGGGACGCCGACCGACTGGGGGAGCGTGGACCACGGCCGGCCGCGCACCACGTTGAGCCCCGCGTACGCGGCCGCGACGAGGGCCGCTGCGCCGAGGAGCGCGAGCGCGTTCGCCCACGCGGGCCAGCCCGAGCGCACCGCGCCGGAGAGCTCGGCGAGCAGCACGACGAGCAGGAACGGCGCCGACCGCCCGAACACGTCGCGGTCGAGCGAGTGCCCCTCGACGAGCAGCGGGAGCCCGTTGCGGCGGAACAGGCGCTCGCACGCGGCGGTGTCGAGGTGGTCGACCGCCGCGGGGGCGCCGGGCGCGGGGGCCGGGGACGCGTCGTCGGGCACGGTCATGGTCGCCGACCCTACCCGGGTCAGCCCAGGTCGGCGGCGACCGCGCGGCCCGCGACACGGCCGGAGTAGAGGCACCCGCCGAGGAACGTCCCCTCGAGCGCGCGGTGGCCGTGCACGCCGCCCCCGCCGAACCCGGCCGCCTCGCCCGCGGCCCAGAGCCCGGGCAGCACGGACCCGTCCGCGCGCAGGACCCGCGCGGAGGTGTCCGTCCACAGGCCGCCGAGCGTCTTGCGCGTCAGCACGGAGAGGCGGACGGCGAGCAGCGGCCCGTCCTTCGGCGTCGTCAGGGGTCGTGGCGGCGACACGCGGATGAGCCGGTCGACGCGGTAGCGGCGCGCCATCGCCGTCGCGACGACCTGCGGGTCCTTGCCCAGCCCCGTGCGGACCTGCTCGTCGCGCAGGCGGACGACGCGCGCCAGGGCCGCCGGGTCGACGTGCCCGCGCGAGCCCGGCGTCGCCTCGACGAGCGCGTTCATCCGGGCGGCGAGCTCCTCGGGGGTGTCCGCCCACACGAACTCCGGCGACTGCTCGGCGAACCGTGCGACCGGCCCGACGGCGCCGGGCAGCACCCGCTGGGCGAGGAGCCGCACGTCCTTGCCCGTGAGGTCGGGGTTCTGCTCCGAGCCGGACAGCGCGAACTCCGACTCCATGATCGCCTTGTTGAGCACGAACCAGGAGTGGTCGTCGCCGCGCTCGGTGACGTGCTGGAGCGCGCCGAGGGCGTCGAAGCCGGGGAACAGCGGGGCGGGCAGCCGGTTGCCGTCGGCGTCGAGCCACAGCGAGCTCGGACCCGGCAGGATGCGGATCCCGTGGTCCGTCCACACCGGCGAGTGGTTCGCGATCCCCTCCGGGTAGTGCCACATGCGGTCCTCGTGCACGAGGGCCGCGCCCGCGTCGGCGGCGACGCCGATCATGAGCCCGTCGGTCGAGTCGGGCACTCCGGAGAGCATGCGGGCGGGGAGCCGGCCCGCCGTCTGCGGCCAGCGGGAGCGCACGAGCTCGTGGTTCGCGCCGATGCCGCCCGAGGTCACGACGACGGCGCTCGCCGCGATCTCGACCTCCCCGACGACGTCGCGCGACGACGGCACCCCGCGCCCGGCGTCCGACGGCGCGAGCACCTGCGCGCGCACGCCCGTCACCGCGCCGTCGGTCACGACGAGCGACGTGACCCGGTGCCGGAAACGCACGTCGAGCAGGCCCGCGGCGCGCGCGTCCAGGGCGGCGCGTACGAACGGCTCGAGGATGCCCGGGCCGGTGCCCCACGTGACGTGGAAGCGGGGCACGGAGTTGCCGTGCGCGCCGGCGGCGGACCCGTCGGCGCCCGAGCGCACCGGGTACCCGCCGCGCTCCGCCCACTGCACGAGCGGGAACCACCGCACGCCCTTGTCGTGCAGCCAGCCGCGCATCTCCCCGGCGGCGAAGTTGACGAAGCCCTGCGCCCACGCGTAGCCGTGGCGGTCGGGGCCCTCGCCGCGGTCCGCGCCGGGCGCGAACTGCGCGGACCCGAGCCAGTCGTCGAACGCGAGCTCGGCGGAGTCCGTGACGCCCATGCGCCGCTGCTCGGGCGAGCCGACGAGGAAGAGCCCGCCGAACGACCACCACGCCTGGCCGCCCAGGCTCGCCGCCGGTTCCTGGTCGAGCAGGATCACCCGGCGACCCGCGGCCGTGAGCTCGGTCGCCGCGACGAGACCGGAGAGCCCGGCCCCCACGACGACGACCTCGGGGTCCTCGATCGTGGGCGGGGTGGGGGAGGAGTCGACCGCGCTGTCACTCATGCGGGAAGAGTAGAGCACGTGTCCAGACCCGGGCGGGCGACCACGCCTCTACTCCGGGGACCAGGCCTCTACCCCGGGCGACCAGGCCTCTACCCCGGGCGACCGGACCTCTACTCCGGGGGACCACGGCTCTACCTCGGGAGACCTCGGCTCTACCTCTGCGGGGTGGGGGAGACGTACACGCGCAGGCTCAGCGCCTCGAGCCCGACGACGTCGCCCGGGCGGGCGGCGCTCTCGCCCGGGGAGCGGTCCGGGTCGTCCGGGTGCTCCCAGTCGGAGTCCCACACGAGCTCCCAGCGCTCGGGCTCGCCGCCCGCGGCGGCCCGCAGGCGCGGGAGCGTCACGTCGACCGGGTCGAGCGCCCCGGTGAGCACGACGAGCACGTCGGCGTCGCCGGGCTCGGGGGCGGTGCGCAGCATCTGGAGCGTCCGGACGCCCGGGTCGTGCCACGCCCCGTGGTCGAGCGGTTCGCCGTCGGCGTCGAACCACGCCAGGTCGGGCACCGCCGTCGGGCGGGGGCCCTGCCCGCCGCCGGCCGCGGTGCCGGCCCCCGTGCCGCCTTCCCCACCGGTCCCCGTGCCGGCTGCCGCACCAGCCCCCGCACCGGACGCCGCGCCGCCGGGGCCGTCCGGCGCCGCCGGGCGCGGGCGGCCGGTGAAGAACGCGTCGGGGCGCAGCGCGGGGTGCTCGCGCCGCAGCGCGAGGAGGTGGCGCGCGGTGGCGAGCAGGTCCTTGCGCCACGGGGACAGGTCCCACGACACCCAGGACGTCTCGTCGTCCTGCACGTAGGCGTTGTTGTTGCCGCGCTGGGTGCGGCCCATCTCGTCGCCCGCGGTGATCATCGGGGTGCCCGCGGCGAGCACGAGCGTCGCGAGGAGGTTGCGGATCGAGCGGCGCCGCAGCGGGGCGATCTCGACGCCGAGCCCGTCGAGCACGCCGCCCGCGGTGGCGTCCGGGGTGACCGGGCCCTCGAGCCCGTGGTTCCAGGACCGGTTGTCGTCCGTGCCGTCCCGGTTGTTCTCGCCGTTCGCGAGGTTGTGCTTGTGGTCGTAGGCCACGAGGTCGGCGAGCGTGAAGCCGTCGTGCGCGGTCACGTAGCTCACCGACGCGACCGGCCCGCGCACGAGCGGCGGGTCCGAGTGGCCGAACAGGTCGGCCGACCCCGCGAGGCGCGTCGCGAGGTCGCGCACGCCGTGCCCCGGGCGCCCGTGCGACGCCTCGCGCGCGTCCGCGAGCCAGAACTGGCGGGCCGCGTCGCGGAACCGGTCGTTCCACTCCGCGAGCGGCGGCGGGAACTGGCCGGTGCGCCAGCCCCCGGGGCCCACGTCCCACGGCTCGGCGACGAGCTTGAGCCCGCACAGCACCGGGTCGGTCTGGAGCGCGACGAGGAACGGGTGGTCCGGGTCGAACCCGGTCGCGCCGCGGCCCAGCGTCACGGCGAGGTCGAACCGGAAGCCGTCGACCCCGACGACCTCGGCCCAGTACCGCAGCGAGTCGAGCGCGGCCCGCACGACCGCGGGGCGGCGGAAGTCGAGCGAGTTGCCCGTCCCGGTGACGTCCGCGAGGCGCGCGGGCGTGCCACCGTCGTGCAGGTAGTACCCGGCGTTGTCGAGGCCGCGCCACGACAGGTGGTACCCGTCGGCCCCGCCCTCGCACGTGTGGTTGTGCACGACGTCGAGCAGGACCTCGATCCCCGCCTCGTGCAGCAGGTGCACCATGCCGCGCACCTCGTCGAGCACGGCGGCCGGCCCGGCGTCCTGCGCGGCGCGCGTCGCGTACGCGGCGTGGGGCGCGAAGAACCCGAGCGTCGAGTAGCCCCAGTAGTTCGTGCGGCCGCTCGCGAGCAGGTGCGGCTCCGGCACGTTCGCGTGCACGGGGAGCAGCTCGACGGTGGTCACGCCGAGGCTCCGCAGGTGCTCGATCGCCACCGGGTGCGCGACGCCCGCGTACGTGCCGCGCAGGTGCTCGGGCAGCGCCTCCAGGCGCTGCGTGAGCCCGCGCACGTGCGCCTCGTAGACCACCGTGTCGCGCCACGGGACGCGGGGGCGGGGAGCGAGCGTCCCGGCCGGCTCGGCGACCACGACGGCGTGCGGGACGAACGGCAGCGAGTCGCGCGGGTCGGGCGGGCCGTACGGGTCGTCGCCGACCTGGCCGCGGATCGCCGGGTCGTCGACGAGCTCGCCGACGAGGCCCCGCGCGTACGGGTCGACGAGCAGCTTCGCGGGGTTGTGGCGCAGCCCGGCCGCGGGCTCCCACGGGCCGTGGACGCGGAAGCCGTAGCGCTGGCCGGGGCGGACGCCCGGGACGTGCGCGTGCCAGACGCCGTAGGCCGGCCCGGCGAGCGGGACCCGGCACTCGCGGTAGCGCGCCGGGTCGTGCGCGGGCAGCGCCGGGTCGACGACGTCCACGAGGCACAGCTCGACGGCGGTCGCGTGCGACGCGAGCACGGCGACGTCGACGCCGTCCCCGGCGGGGCGCACCCCGAGCGGCGGGACGAGGGCGTGCCGGTCGACGCTCCCGGGCGCGGTCGGCGGGGCGGGTCTCGGGTCGGGCGACGGCTCGTGCACCCGTCCATTGTGGCGGGTGTCACCGGCTCCTCCGGTCGCCCGCCGGTAGGCTTCGGCGGAGCGGGCCGGGTACCTCTCCGGCCGACCGCCCAGCGCACAGGGAGAGCAACCGATGCGGATCGTCGTCGCCGTGAAGTACGTCCCGGACATCCACGCCGACCGGGGCTTCGAGGACGGCCGCGTTGTGCGCCGGGCCGACGAGGGCACGCTCAACGAGCTCGACGAGAACGCGGTCGAGGCCGCGCTGCGCCTCAAGGAGGCGCTGCCGGAGGCGGAGCGCGAGACCAGCGAGGTGGTCGTGCTCACCGTCGCGGGGCCGGACGCCGACGGCGCCGTGCGCCGCTCGTTCCAGCTCGGCGCGGACCGCGGCGTGCGCGTGAGCGACGACGCGATCGCGGGCTCCGACTACTTCGGCACCGCGCGCGTGCTCGCCGCCGCGGTGCGCCGCCTCGCGGACGAGGCCCCGGTGGACGTCGTCGTCACGGGCATGGCCGCGCTCGACGGCCTGGGCTCCGTCGTCCCGGCGCTCCTGTCGGCCGAGCTCGGCCTGCCGCAGCTCACGCTGGCCGGGAAGCTCGAGGTCGAGGGCGAGCCGGGCGCGCGCACCGCGCGCGTCACGCGCGAGCTCGACGGCGTCGAGGAGGTCCTCGAGGCGCCGCTGCCCGCCGTCGTGTCGGTCACCGACCACGCGAACGACCCGCGCATGCCCAACTTCAAGCTCATCATGGCGGCGCGCACGCGCCCCGTGGAGGCGTGGAGCCTCGCCGACCTCGGCGTCGACGCCGCGCTCGTCGGCGACGCCGGAGCCCGCACGCGCGTGCTCGACGCGTCGCCGCGGCCGCCGCGCCCCGACGCCGAGATCGTCGTCGACAAGGGCGAGGGCGGCCGCGCCCTCGCCGAGTTCCTCATCCGCAACGACCTGGTCTGAGAGGCGTCCGCACATGAGCACCCCCGGGGCCCGTACCGTCCTCGTCCTCCTCGACTCCGCGGCCACCGAGCTGCGGACGCCCGTGCTGGAGCTGATCACCCTCGGCCGCGCGCTCGGGCGCGTGGAGGCCGTCGCGCTCGAGGCGCCGAGCGTCGGCGTCCTCGCCCAGCTCGGCGCGCACGGCGTCGCGCTCGTGCGCCAGGCCGAGCCGTCGTCGGGCGGGGAGGTCGTCACCGGCGACGCGCTGCACCTGACGCCCGTCGTCGCCGAGGTCCTCGCCGCCGCCGCGCGCGCGTCGCACGCCGACGCCGTCCTGCTGACGTCGTCGTTCCCGAACAAGGAGGCCGCGGCGCGCCTCGCGTTCCTCACGGGCGCCGGCCTCGTCGTCGACGCCTCCGCGCTGCACGACGACGGCACCCACCTCGTGGCCGACAAGCGCGTCTTCGCGGGCTCGTGGGACGTGCGCAGCGAGATCCTCACCGACCCGGCGGTGCTGACGCTCCGCGCGAACTCGGTCGTGCCGCAGCCGGCGGACGCCGCCGTCGCGACCGAGGTCGAGGCGCTGCGCGTCGAGCTGACGCCGGCGGCGACCGCGGCGCGCGTCGTGTCCCGCACGGTCGACGCGTCCGCGGGCGCGGGGCGCCCCGCGCTCGGGGAGGCCGCGATCGTCGTGGCCGGGGGCCGCGGCACGAACGGCGACTTCGGCCCCGTGGTCGAGCTCGCCGACGCGCTCGGCGCCGCCGTGGGCGCGACGCGCGACGCCGTCTACGAGGGCTGGCACGACCAGTTCGTCGGGCAGACGGGCGTCACCGTGGCGCCGCGCCTGTACATCGGCGCGGGCATCTCGGGCGCTCCGCACCACCGCGGCGGCATGCAGGCCTCGCAGGTGATCGTCGCGGTGAACAACGACCCGGAGTGCCCGCTGTTCGAGATCTCGGACTTCGCGGTCGTGGGCGACCTCGCGGACGTGCTGCCGCAGGCGGCCGAGGTGCTGCGCGAGCACCGGGCGTCGCAGGGCTGATCACCCGGCCGGCGCCGAGAGTTCACCCGGTGTCCTCCGGGCGGTGGCCGGCCGGTCATCGATCGTTCCTAGCGTCGGGCCGACTCCTCGGTGACGGGGAGGCCCCCCGACCCGTGGAGACGACCGATGACGATCACGCCTGCCCCTGAGCATCGCCCCCTGCTCTCCGTCGCGCCGCACGCGCGCGGCAAGCGCAGCCCCGTCACCTGCCGGCTGAAGTGCGCAGACGCGTGCTCGCACCCGGTCCCCAACGAGAGCGCGAACGAGACGTTCCGCGACGTGGTCGCGGGCGCGCTGTCGCGCCGCGCGCTGCTCGGCGGGCTCGCGGTGGGAGCCGCGGCCGTCGTGCTCGGCGCGCAGACCGTCGCCGCGCCGTCCGCCGCCGCCCAGGGCGTCGTGGCGCACGGCGGCCACGGCGGGGGCCGCCCGCAGAAGGGCCTCGCGTTCGGCGCGATCTCGCCCCAGCCCGCGACGCGCGACGCGCTCGTCGTCCCCGAGGGTTACCGGTGGCGCCCGGTGATCCGCTGGGGCGACCCGATCCTGCGCGGCGGTGCGCCGTTCGACGTCTCGCGCCAGACCCCGGAGCAGCAGGCGCGGCAGTTCGGCTACAACAACGACTACCTCGACATCCTGCCGTTCGAGCGCCAGCACGCCCTCGCCGGCGGCCGTGGCGCGGGCAAGGGGCCGGGCCGGGGGACGCGCGGGCTGCTCGTCGCGAACCACGAGTACACGAACCCGGCGATCATGTTCGACGCCTCGTACGACGCCCCGACCCGCCGCGCGATCGAGCGCGCGGCGCACGGCATGTCCGTCGTCGAGGTGCGCCGTCGTCGGACCGGGACGCCGTGGGACTACGTGGCCGACAGCCGGTACAACCGCCGCGTGCACCTGACGACCGAGTTCCGCCTCACCGGGCCCGTCGCGGGGTCGGACCTCGTCAGGACGGTCGCCGACCCGTCGGGCACGCGCGTGCTCGGCACGCTCAACAACTGCGCGGGCGGCACGACCCCGTGGGGCACCGTGCTCTCGGGCGAGGAGAACTACAACGGCTACTTCCGCACGTCGGGCACGGGTCACGACGCGCGCTACGGCCTGCGCGACGCCGCGACCGGGTACGGGTGGGAGCTCGACGACCCGCGGTTCGACGCCCGCAACCCCGGGTACGAGAACGAGCCGAACCGGTTCGGCTGGATCGTCGAGATCGACCCGTACGCGCCCGACGAGCCGCCGGTGAAGCACACCGCGCTCGGCCGGTTCAAGCACGAGGGCGCCAACGTGATCCTCTCGCGCCGGGGGAACGCGGTCGCGTACATGGGCGACGACGAGCGCTTCGACTACGTGTACAAGTTCGTCTCGTCGCGCACGATGCGCCCGGGGAACAGCGAGGGCGCGCGCCGCCACAACAAGACGCTGCTCACCGAGGGCTCGCTGTACGTCGCGCGGTTCCGCGGCGACTCGCCGGCGTCCGAGATCGACGGCTCGGGCGCGGTGCCGTCCGACGGCGCGTTCGACGGCCGGGGCGAGTGGGTCCCGCTCGTCGTCGACGGGCGCAGCGAGGTCGAGGGCATGAGCGTCGAGGAGGTGCTCGTCTACACGCGCGTCGCGGCCGACAAGGTCGGGGCGACGAAGATGGACCGCCCCGAGGACGTCGAGCCCAACCCGGTCACGGGTCGCGTCTACGTCGCGTGCACCAACAACACCGCGCGCGGGCCGGCGGCGGCCGAGGCCGCGACCGAGCCGAACCCGCGCAACACCAACCGCGACGGGCACGTCGTGGAGATCGTCGAGGACCGCGACGACGCCGCGTCGCTGACCTTCCGCTGGAACCTGCTGCTCGTCGCGGGCGACCCCGCGACGAACACCTCCACCTACTTCTCGGGCTACCCGAAGGAGAAGGTCTCCCCGATCTCGTGCCCGGACAACCTCGCGTTCGACGCCGAGGGCAACCTGTGGATCTCGACCGACGGCCAGCCGAGCACGATCCAGAAGTGCGACGGCCTGTTCAAGGTCACGCTCGACGGCCGCGAGCGCGGGCGGGTCGAGCAGTTCCTCTCGGTGCCGCGCGGCGCCGAGACGTGCGGGCCCGTCGTGGACTCGGCGGACCGCATGGTCTACGTCGCGGTGCAGCACCCCGGCGAGGACGGGACGTTCGACGCGCAGGTGTCGCACTTCCCGGACTACCTTACGCCGGGCGCCCCGGTGCCGCCGGGAGCCTTCGCCGGGCCGCGGCCCGCGGTCGTGCAGGTCTGGCAGGACTGACGCCCGGGCCCCACGCCACGACGGCCCCGGCGCCACGACGGCGCCGGGGCCGTCACGCGCTCAGAGCCCGAGCTGCTCCAGCCACGCGACGGCCGCGACGCCCTGGGCGCGCTGGAACGGTCGCAGGCGAGGGATGGTCGGGATCGCGGGCTGCCGCGCGGAGTGCAGAAAGTACCCGGCGATCCCCGCGACGACGGCGCGCAGGTCCGTGGGGTGCACGTCCTGGCCGAGCGGGTGCGCGGCGAACGTCGCAGCCGCCCAGGCGCCCCCGCGTGCGCGTCGCGCCGGGTCGGCGCTCACGGTGACGGGCTCGCACACCTCCCGGACGCCCTGCATGACGACGCTCGGCAGGAGCATCGCGAGGTCGAGCCACGCGGCGCCGCGCGACGCGTACGGCCAGTCGACGAGGTACACCTTCTCCGGGGTCAGCAGCACGTTGTCGGCGCGCAGGTCGCCGTGCACGAAGGACTCGCCCTCGCACGCGACGAGCGCCCCGCGCTCGGCCTCCGCGAGCGCGTCGAGGTGCGCCGCGGCCCAGGGCACGAGCGTGGCGAGGCCGGGGTCGGGGTGCGCGCGCAGGGCCCGCCAGCCGGTCGCCATGTCGGCGAAGTCGGGGCCGGTCGGCGGCAGGCGCATCGCCCGGGCGCCGGGCACGGACGCGACGCGGACGAGCGCCGCGAGCACGCGGTCGAGCTCGTGCGGGTCCCACGGCGTGCCGGGCGAGCGCCCGTCGACCGCCTCGTACGCGAGCGCGACCCAGTCGCCGTCGCCGTGGCCCCAGGCGAAGCGCGGCGCCGGGACCGCGCGGGGCAGCCGCGTCGCGACCTTCGCCTCGGCGCGGTGCAGGTCGGCGGCCACGGGCTCGTCGGCGGTCCGTGCGGCCTTGACGAAGAGGCGGGTGCCGTCGTCGAGCGTGAGGACGGACGCGAGCCCCGGGCTGAACCCCGCCGGGACCGACCGCTCGTGCACGACCCTGCCCCCGGCGACCGCCTCCAGCTCGTCGCGCAGCGCGAGCGGCAGGTCGGCCCAGAGCAGGCGCCGGCCGCCCGAGGCGACCGGGACGTCCCCGGCGGCCTCGACGGCGGGCGGCGCGACGTCGTCGGGCATCGAGAGGCCACTTCCCCTGTCGGTGGCTGGACGGTCCCGCCCGCGGCACGTTCCCGTCCCGCGGCGACGTGTGGCGCGCGACGGCGGTCCTGCGACCGGGCGAGCGCCCGGCGACGGCCGGGCGTAGATGTCCCACAACCTAGCGCTTTCCGCCGGGATGTCCAGCGCCGCCCACCCCTCGGACCACGAGCGCGGCCCTGCGGTTCGTAGACTGGGTGACCGTGACCCCTGCTCCCGGCCCCGCGACCGGCGCCCGCCCCGGCGCGCACGGCGGGCCGACCCCCGTTCCCGTGACGGCGTACCTCGACCACGCCGCCACGACGCCGCTGTCCCCGGCGGCGCGCGACGCGTTCGTCGACGAGCTGACCCGCACGGGCAACCCGTCGTCGCTGCACGCCGCGGGGCGCGCCGCGCGGCGCACGGTCGAGGAGGCGCGCGAGTCGGTCGCCGCCGCGCTCGGCGCGCGACCGAGCGAGGTCGTCTTCACGGCGGGCGGCACGGAGGCCGACAACCTCGCGGTCAAGGGCCTGTTCTGGGGCCGGCGCACCACCGACCCGCGCCGGCGGCGCATCGTCGTGTCCGCCGTCGAGCACCACGCGGTGCTCGACCCCGCGTTCTGGATGGCGGAGCACGCGGGCGCCGAGATCGTCCTGCTGCCCGTGGACGCCGAGGGGCGCGTGGACCTCGCCGCCCTGCGCGCCGAGATCGCGGAGCACGCGGACGAGATCGCCCTGATCTCCGTCATGTGGGCCAACAACGAGGTGGGGACGCTGCAGCCCGTGCCGGAGGTCGTGCAGCTCGCGCGCCCGCACGGCATCCCGGTGCACTCCGACGCCGTGCAGGCCGTCGGGCAGGTGCCGGTCGACTTCGCCGCGAGCGGTCTCGACGCGATGACCGTCTCCGGGCACAAGCTCGGCGGCCCGGTCGGCGTCGGCGCGCTCGTCGCCCGGCGCGACGCCCCGCTCACGCCCGTGCTGCACGGCGGCGGCCAGGAGCGCGGCGTGCGCTCGGGGACGCTCGACGCCCCCGCGATCCGCGCGTTCGGCGTCGCGGTCACCGAGGCGGTCGCGCACCGGGCCGAGCGGGCCGCGCACCTCGCCGCGCTGCGCGACGAGCTCGTCGCGGGCGTGCGCGAGCGCGTCCCGGACGCCGTCCTCAGCGGGCCCGAGCCCGGCGCGCACGACGACGTCGACCGCCTGCCCGGCAACGCCCACTTCACCTTCCCGGGCGCCGAGGGCGACTCCCTGCTCTACCTGCTCGACTCCGCGGGCGTGCAGGCCTCGACCGGCTCGGCGTGCCAGGCCGGCGTGCCGCAGCCGTCGCACGTCCTGCTCGCCATGGGCGTCCCCGAGGCGGACGCGCGGGGTGCGCTCCGCTTCTCGCTCGGCGTGACGTCCACGCGCGACGACGTCGCGCGCCTCCTCGACGCCCTGCCCCGGGCCGTGGAGCGCGCCCGGGCCGCAGGCCTCGCGTCGAGCCCGGCGCGCACGCGCGTCACGAGCCGCACGGGGGGTGCCGCGTGAGGGTCCTGGCCGCCATGTCGGGCGGCGTCGACTCGGCCGTCGCCGCGGCGCTCGCGGTCGAGGCCGGGCACGAGGTGGTCGGCGTGCACATGGCGCTCTCGCGCGACCGGGACCAGTTCCGCACCGGCTCGCGCGGGTGCTGCTCGATCGAGGACGCGGGGGACGCGCGCCGCGCGGCCGACGTGCTCGGCATCCCGTACTACGTGTGGGACCTCTCCGAGCGGTTCGAGGACACGGTGGTCGCCGACTTCCTCGCCGAGTACGAGGCCGGGCGCACGCCCAACCCGTGCGTGCGCTGCAACGAGCACATCAAGTTCGAGGCGCTGCTCGACAAGGCGACCGCGCTCGGGTTCGACGCGGTGGCGACCGGCCACTACGCGCGCGTCGAGACGCGGGAGGTCCCCGACGCGTCCGCGCCGGACGGGGTGCGCACGGTGCGCGAGCTGCACCGCTCCCCGAACACGGCGAAGGACCAGTCGTACGTCCTCGCGGTCATGGGTCCCGAGCGGCTCGCGCGGGCGATCTTCCCGCTCGGCGGCTTCGCGTCGAAGGACGAGGTGCGCGCCGAGGCGGCGCGGCGGGGTCTGTCGGTCTCCGCGAAGCCCGACTCCTACGACATCTGCTTCGTCGCCGACGGCGACACCCAGGGCTTCCTGCGCGCGCGCCTCGGCGCACGGCCGGGGGAGATCGTCGACGCGGAGGGCACGGTGCTCGGCGAGCACGACGGCGCCTACGCGTACACGGTCGGGCAGCGCAAGGGGCTCGGGATCGACCGGCCCGCGCCCGACGGCCGCCCGCGCTACGTGCTCGACGTCCAGCCCGCGAGCAACCGGGTGGTCGTCGGCCCGGCCGAGCTGCTGAGCGTCGACCGGATCGAGGCGGGGTCCGCCGTCTGGTTCGACGACGCGCGCCCGCCCGCGGGCGAGGCGGCCGACGTCGAGGTGCAGGTGCGCGCGCACGGCGCGCCCGTCCCCGCGCGCGTGCGCGCCGTCCCCGGCGGGTCGATCGAGGTCGAGCTCACGGGCACGCCGCTCCGGGGTGTCGCGGCCGGTCAGTCGCTCGTCGTCTACGCCGGCACGCGCGTGCTCGGGCAGGGCACGGTCGACCGGGCGTACCGGACCGGCCGAGGCTCCGGCGCCCCGCGCGAGCCGGAGGCTCAGCCGACGCCGACGGCCGCCGGGTGAGCGAGCGCCCGCACGAGCGCCGACTCGTCGCGCACGCACCAGTGCTCGGCCGCGCGTCCCTCGGTGAAGCGGAGCACGTGCATCTCGCGGACGCGGAACCGGCGGCCCGTCGGCGCGACGCCGCGGAAGTAGCCGGTGTGCCGCGCGCTGAGCTCGACGTGCAGCGCCACGAGGTCGCCCTCCGCGACCGCGTGCAGCACCTCGACGTGCTGGTCCTCGAACGCGTCCGCGTACCAGTGCATGGTCGCGACGAGGCCCTCGTCGCCGCCGTCGCCGCCCGGTGCCGCGTCGTGGTTGCGGAAGCCCGGCGCGAGCAGCGCCGCGACGGCGTCGGCGTGGTTGCCCGGGATCGCGTGCGTGTGCACGGCGACGGCGGCGGCCTTGTTCTCGTGCGTGCCCATGGCGGGGTCCTTCCGCGGGACGGCCGTGCGGCCCCCGGACCCCGGCGGGGTCGCGGCACGGCTCGGTGTTCCGGTGTGCTCCTGGAGAGAGGTGGACGGCACGTGGTTCGTGACGAGGTGCGCGGTCTCCCGCGCGAGGCGGCCCGCGGGGGTGCGGCATGACCGCGGTGAGCGGGCTCGGGCCGTGGCCCGGCGGCGAGGGCGCGGACGTCCTCGAGGCGCAGCTCACGGTGCTCGGCGACCTCGCCGACGTGCCGACGGGCGTGCGGGGCGTGCCGTTCCTCGTCCAGCTCCCGGGCCGCGGGCCCGGGGCCGACGCGACGGGGCGGACGGCGGCGCTGCTGCCCGGGCTGCCCGTCGAGCTCGGCCCCCACGGCTGGAAGCTCGCGGACCACGGCGGGGCGGACCTGCGCCGCGCGGAGGCGTACCTGCGCGAGGACGTGGAGGCGCTCGCCATCGCGGGCGCCGGGTACGCGGGGCCGCTCGCCGTGACGGTCACCGGGCCGTGGACGCTCGCCGCCGAGGTGTACCTCGCGCGCGGCGACCGCGTGCTGTCCGACCGCGGCGCGGTGCGCGAGGTCGTCGAGGCGCTCGCCGCGGGCGTGGCCGAGCACGTCGCGCAGGTGCGCCGCCAGGTCCCGGGGGCGGACGTCGTCGTGCAGGTGGACGAGCCGCTGCTCGCGCAGGTGGGCGCGGGCGTGCTGCCCACGTTCTCGGGCTACTCGCGTCTGCGCACCGTCCCAGGCCCGGACCTCGTGGACGGGCTGCGCCCGGTGCTCGACGCCGCGCGCGCCGCGTCCGCGTCGACGGTCGTCCACGTGGGCCCCGCCTGGGTGGGCGTCGCGCCGGTCGTCCTCGCGGGCGCCGACGCGGTCGGCCTGACGCTCGGCGCCTGGGACGAGCGGTCCTGGGAGACGGTCGCGCGCGCGGTCGAGCGCGGCGTGCGCCTCTGGGCCGCGCTGCCGCCCGCGAAGGTCTCGCAGTGCGCGGGGCCGGCGCTGGGTGAGCTCGCCGACCTCGTCAGCGTGCCGTGGCGCCGCATCGGGCTCGGGCTGCCCGCGCTCGACGACGTGACGCTCCTCGGCGCGCCGCGGTCCGGCGTCGGGGGTGACCTCGGTGGCGGGGTCGCCGGCACGCCCGACGAGCACCGCGCGCTGCTCGCGAACCTCGGCCGCGTCGCCGACGTCCTGGCCGAGCGCGCCCACGCCTGAGCGTCGCCCGGACACGCCCTGAGCGCTTTCCGCGCACGGCTCCGGGTGCGTACGCTTGACCTCGCGCGACGGTCACGACGGCGACGTGCGGACGGCCGTCCCGCGGCCTCCGGACGGCGCGGGAACGGCCGGGCGCAGACCCTCGTCCCCCCACCGCGAAGGATCTCCATGCCCGTCCTGCGAGCCGTGCTGTTCGACCTCGACGGCGTCCTCACGCCGACCGCCGAGCTCCACATGCGCGCCTGGGAACGGCTGTTCGCGCCCTACTGCGCCGCGCACGGCCTCGCCCCGTACACCGCCGCGGACTACTTCGCGTCGATCGACGGGAAGCCCCGGTACGACGGCGTCGCGACGTTCCTCGCGTCGCGGGGCGTCACGCTGCCGCGCGGCGAGGTCACGGACGCGCCGGGGGAGTCCACCGTGTGCGCGCTCGGCAACCGCAAGGACGAGATCGTCAACCGCATGTTCGCCGAGGAGGGCATCGCGCCGTACCCGGGCTCGGTCCGGTTCCTCGACGCCGTGACCGCGGCGGGCGCGGCGGTCGCCGTCGTGTCGTCGTCGCGCAACACGCCCGCCGTCCTCGCGGCGGCCGGGCTCACGCACCGGTTCGCGGTCGTCGTGGACGGGAACGTCGCGGCGCGTGAGCACGTCGCTGGCAAGCCCGCACCGGACACGTACCTGTACGCGGCCCAGCTCCTCGACGTCCCCGCCGCGGAGGCCGTCGTCGTGGAGGACGCGCTCTCGGGCGTGCAGGCCGGCGCGGCCGGCGGGTTCGGGCTCGTGCTCGGCGTCGACCGCGGGGTGGGCGCGGACGCGCTGCTCGCGCACGGGGCCGACGTCGTCGTGGCCGACCTCGGCGAGCTCGACGCGACGGTCCTCGACCGTCCTCGCGCGGCGACCGCCGACGCCGTCCGTCCCGCCGTGACCGCCCCCGCCGACGAGGAGGCGGGCGCGTGATCCGCCGGACCGCCGACGAGCGCGGCACCGTCGACCGCCTGCGCTTCCCGGCCGACCCGTGGCGGCTCGTCGAGTCGCAGTTCTCCGCGGAGGACCTGGGGGTCACCGAGACGCTGTTCGCCGTCGCGAACGGCTACCTCGGCATGCGCGGCAACGTCGAGGAGGGCCGCGAGTCCCACTCGCACGGCACGTTCGTCAACGGCTTCCACGAGACGTGGCCCATCCGGCACGCGGAGGAGGCGTACGGCTTCGCGCGCGTCGGGCAGACGATCGTCAACGTCCCGGACGCCAAGGTCATCCGCCTCTACGTGGACGACGAGCCCCTCCTGCTGCCCGTCGCGGACCTCATCGACTACGAGCGCTCGCTCGACCTCCAGGACGGCGTCCTGCGCCGCGAGCTGCTGTGGCGCACGCCGTCGGGCAAGCGCGTGCAGATCCGCTCGCAGCGCATGGTGTCGTTCGTCGAGCGCCACCTCGCGGTCATGACGTTCGAGGTCACGCTCCTCGACGCGGCCGCGCCCGTCGCGATCTCGTCCCAGATCCTCAACCGCCAGGACGGCCAGGACGAGTACCACGTGCGGTCCGCGTCGCTGGGGGAGGGCTTCGACCCGCGCAAGTCGAACCAGTTCACCGGGCGGGTGCTGCAGCCGCAGACGCAGTTCGGCGACGACGAGCGCCTCGTGCTGTCCTACCGCTGCACCAACTCCGGCATGACGCTCGCCGTCGCGGCCGACGACCTGCTCGAGACCGAGAACGAGTGGGACGTGCGCACGCTCGCCGAGGACGACCTCGCGAAGCACGTGTTCCGCGTGCACGCCGAGCCCGGGCGGCCGATCCGGCTCACCAAGCTCGTCGCGTACCACACGTCGCGCGGCGTGCCGTCGCGCGAGCTCGTGGACCGCTGCCGGCGCACGCTCGACCGGGCGCGCGAGACCGGCGTCGAGGCCCAGCTCGCGCTCCAGCGCGAGTGGCTCGACGACTTCTGGGCCCGCTCCGACGTCGAGATCCCCGGCCAGCCGGGCGTCCAGCAGGCCGTGCGCTGGAACCTGTTCCAGCTCGCGCAGGCCACCGCGCGCGCCGAGGGCAACGGCGTCCCCGCGAAGGGCCTCACCGGCTCCGGGTACAGCGGGCACTACTTCTGGGACACCGAGATCTACGTCCTGCCGTTCCTCACGTACACGAGCCCGCGGTACGCGCGCAACGCGCTGCGCTTCCGCTACCAGATGCTCGACGCCGCCCGGCGCCGCGCCGCGGAGCTGTCGCAGAAGGGCGCGCTCTTCCCCTGGCGCACGATCAACGGCGAGGAGGCGTCCGCCTACTACGCGGCCGGGACGGCGCAGTACCACATCGACGCCGACGTGAGCTACGCGCTCGTGCAGTACGTGCGCGCGACGGGCGACGAGGACTTCCTGCGCCGCGAGGCCGCGGACATCCTCGTCGAGACCGCGCGCATGTGGGAGGACCTCGGCTTCTGGCGCGCCAACGGCGACGACAACTTCCACATCCACGGCGTCACGGGGCCGGACGAATACACGACCGTCGTCAACGACAACCTCTTCACGAACGTCATGGCGCGCTTCAACCTGCGCGCCGCGGCGTACGTCGTCGAGCGCATGAAGGCCGACCACCCCGAGGACTACGCGCGTCTCGTGGACCGGCTCTCGCTCGGCGCGTACGAGGCCGCGGAGTGGGTCCGGGCGGCCGACCACATGTCGATCCCGTACGCCGAGAGCATCGGCATCCACCCGCAGGACTCGCACTTCCTCGAGCGCGAGATCTGGGACCTCGCGCACACGCCCGAGGACAAGCGGCCCCTCCTGCTGCACTACCACCCGCTCGTCATCTACCGCTACCAGGTGCTCAAGCAGGCCGACGTCGTGCTCGCGCTGTTCCTCCAGGGGCAGCACTTCAGCGCCGAGGAGAAGCTCGCCGACTTCGAGTACTACGACCCGTTGACCACGGGCGACTCGACGCTCTCGGGCGTCGTGCAGTCCATCGTCGCGGCCGAGGTGGGGTACCACGAGCTCGCGCTCGAGTACTTCGTGTCGTCGATCTTCGTCGACCTCGCGAACCTGCACGCCAACGCGTCCGACGGCGTGCACGTCGCGTCCGCGGGCGGCACGTGGTCCGCGCTCGCGTACGGGTTCGGCGGCATGCGCGACTCCGAGGGCGACCTCACGTTCGACCCGCGCCTGCCCCAGGAGTGGGAGTCGCTCACGTTCCGCGTGCAGTGGCGCGGCTCGCGGCTGCGCGTCACCGTGCTGCCCGACGCGATCGAGCTCGACGCCGAGACCGGCGACGGCGCGCAGGTCGTCGTGCGCGGCGAGCAGGTGAAGGTCGTCCCGGGCGAGGTCGCGCGCGTCGCGCTCGACGGCCAGGGCCCGGTCAGGCCGGGCCGCCCGAGCCTGCGCGCCCTCTCCGGCAACCGCCGCGAGGACGGCACCCTCATCACCGCGACGGTGCCGCACTCCTGAGGCCCGCCCGCACCTCGCCGACCAGGTGGTCCTGGCGCGTCCGGTCTCGCGGACGCGCCAGGACCACCTGCTCGGCCCGGCGGGAGCGCCCGGTCAGCCGAGGCGCTCGGCGAGGAAGCGGTAGTGCACCGCGGCCATGTGCGCGGCCTGGGCGTTGTTCGCGGCGCCGCCGTGGCCGCCCTCGATGTTCTCGTAGTACGTGACGTCCTTGCCCTCGCCGAGCATCTTCGCGGCGAGCTTGCGCGCGTGGCCCGGGTGGACGCGGTCGTCCTTGGTCGACGTCGTGAACAGGACCGGCGGGTACTCGCGCTCGGCGTCGAACAGGTGGTACGGCGAGAACGTGCGGATGAACTCCCACTGCTCGGGGTCGTCCGGGTCGCCGTACTCCGCGGCCCACGACGCCCCCGCGAGGAGCTTCGTGTAGCGGCGCATGTCGAGCAGCGGCACGCCGACGATGACGGCGCCGAACAGCTCGGGGTACTGCGTGAGCATGTTGCCGGCGAGCAGGCCGCCGTTGGAGCGGCCCTCCATCCCCAGGTGCTCGGGCGTGGTGATCCCGCGGGCGACGAGGTCGCGCGCGACGGCGGCGAAGTCCTCATAGGCGCGGTGCCGGTTCGCCTTGAGCGCGGCCTGGTGCCACGCGGGCCCGTACTCGCCGCCGCCGCGGATGTTCGCGACGACGTAGACGCCGCCCTGCGACAGCCACGCGCGGCCGAGCGCGCCGGAGTAGGCGGGCGTGAGCGAGATCTCGAAGCCGCCGTACCCGTACAGGAGCGTGGGCGCGGTGCCGGTCCCGGTGCCGCCGTCGCCCGTCCCCGCGACGAGGTCCGCGCGGCCCACGACGAAGTACGGCACGCGGGTGCCGTCGTCGGACGTGGCGAAGTGCTGCGCGACCGTCATGCCGGCGGCGTCGAAGAACGCGGGGTTGGACTTGACGACCTCGGGCGCGCCCGCGTCGCCCGGGTGCTCGCCGAGCGACAGGAGCGAGAGCGTCGTCGGCGTGAGGTAGTCGGTCGTGACGAGCCAGAGGTCGTCGGTGTCGACGGGGTCGACCGCCCCGACGGCGACCGTGCCCAGCGCGGGCAGGCCCGGGATCTCCGAGCGCACCCACGGCGCGTCCGCGGCCTCCTGCCCGACGGCGCCCCCGGCGTCCGGCGGCGTCAGCACGTGGAGCCGGTTCTTCACGTCGTCGAGCACGTTGACGACGAGGTGGTGGCGCGTCCACGTGGCGCCGGCGAGCGACGTCGTCGCCGTCGGCTCGAAGAGCACGGTGAAGCCGCGGTCGCCCGCGAGGAAGTCGTCGAACCGGGCCGCGAGGAGCGACCCGGCGCGGTACGTCGCGCCGCCGACCGTCCAGTCGTCGCGCAGCTCGACGAGCAGCCACTCGCGCCGCACGCCGACCTCGGCGGAGTCGGGCACGTCGATCTTCGTCAGGCGCTGCTCGGGCGTGCCGGCGCGCTCGGCGAGGTAGAGCTCGTCGGAGTAGAACGCCTTGGAGCGGTGCACGAAGTCGCGCTCGAACCCGGGCGTGTGCGAGCGCCAGGCGGAGATGTACATGTCCTCGTCGGTGCCCTCGTAGACGGTCACCGCGGCGTCGAGCGGGGTGCCGCGCGTCCAGCGCTTGACCACGCGCGGGTACCCGGACGGCGTGAGCGTGCCCTCGCCGAAGTCGGTGAAGACGTAGACGGTGTCGGCGTCGATCCAGCCGAGCGAGCCCTTGGCCTCGGCGCGGTGGAAGCCGCCGTCCTGCGGCGCGACGAACCGCTTCTCCACGAGGTCGAACTCGCGCGTGACGTCGGCGTCGGAGCCGCCGGGGGAGAGCTCGACGAGCGCGTGCCGCCACGGCTCGCCCGCGGCGAGCTGCTCCGGCGTCGGGCGCAGGACGCTTGCGCCGTGCCAGACCCACGACTCGCCCTCGGCCGCGGCGAGCGCGTCGAGGTCGAGGACGGTCTCCCACTCGGGGTCGTCGGTGCGGTAGGACTCGAGCGTCGTGCGCCGCCAGACGCCGCGCTCGTGCTGCGCGTCGCGCCAGAAGTTGTAGTACCGGTCGCCGATCTTCGAGACCTCGGGGATCTTCGCGTCGGAGTCGAGCACCTCGCGGATCGCGCGCTCGGTCGCGGCGAACTCGTCGGCGGTCTCGAGCGTGTCGGCGACCTCGGCGTTGCGGGCGCGGACCCAGGCCAGCGCCTCGTCGCCCTCGACGTCCTCGAGCCAGAGGTACGGGTCGTGCGGGGTGCCGTCCGCTCGGTCGGTCGCGGCGCGGCTCTCGGTCGCGGGCGAGGGGCTCGTCGTCTGCTCGGCGGTCATGGTCACCCACCCTACGGCGCGCGGGCCGTGGTGCGGAGGTCACGAGGAGGCGGGGACCTTCGGCCCGCATCGGGGCCGGACCCTTGTGGGGACGGACGGCTTGTGAAAACCTTCACAAGTAGAGAGACCGCCGAAGGAGCCGGGGCATCCCGGCCCCGGCACACCCGCGGCCGACGCCCGGCGAGGTCGGGCACCGGAGGGGACGCATGAGCGCGAAGAGCGCCAGCACGAAGGTCGAGAACCGCACCGAGGACACCCGCACGACGCACGAGATCGACGTCCTCGTCGAGCGGGCCCGCAAGGCGCTCGACCAGTACATGAGCCTCACGCAGGAGGACGTCGACCGGATCGTCCTCAAGGCGTCCGTCGCCGGCCTGCACCAGCACGGCCACCTCGCGCAGATGGCCGTCGCCGAGACCGGGCGCGGCGTCTTCGAGGACAAGGCGACGAAGAACATCTTCGCGTGCGAGCACGTGCCCAACTCGATGGCGAACCTCAAGACGGTCGGCGTCATCGGTCGCGACGAGCTCACGGGCGTCGTCGAGATCGCCGAGCCCGTCGGCGTCGTGTGCGCCGTGACGCCGGTGACGAACCCGACGTCGACCACGATCTTCAAGTCGCTCATCGCGCTCAAGACGCGCAACCCCGTGGTGTTCGCGTTCCACCCGAGCGCGCAGCGCTCGTCGGTCGAGGCGGCCCGCATCGTGCGCGACGCCGCGGTCGCGGCCGGGGCGCCCGACGACTGCATCCAGTGGGTCGAGCACCCGTCGATCGAGGCGACCAGCACGCTCATGCACCACCCGGGCGTCGCGCTCATCCTCGCGACGGGCGGCAACGGCATGGTCCGCGCGGCCTACTCGGCCGGCAAGCCCGCCCTCGGCGTCGGCGCGGGGAACGTCCCCGCCTACGTCGAGAAGAGCGCCGACCTCGGCCGCGCGATCAACGACGTGGTCATGTCGAAGGCGTTCGACAACGGCATGGTGTGCGCCTCGGAGCAGGCGCTCATCCTCGACGACGTGATCTACGACGACGCGATGCGCGAGCTCGCCCGACTGCACGCCTACCGGGTGACGCCCGCCGAGAAGGCGATGCTCGAGCGCCTCATCTTCGGGGTCGAGGCGAACGGCACGAACTGCGCCGGGGCGAAGCTCAACCCGAAGGTCGTGGGCAAGTCGCCGGTGTGGATCGCGCGCGAGGCGGGGTTCGAGGTCCCCGACGACACGTCGATCATCCTCGCCGAGATCGACGACGTCGGCCCCGACGAGCCGCTGAGCCGCGAGAAGCTCACGCCCGTCCTGGCCGTCCTGCGGGCGCGCGACACCGAGCACGGCGTCCGCCTCGCGGAGCGCATGGTCGAGCTCGACGGCCTGGGTCACTCGGCCGCGATCCACACGTCCGACGAGGCGCTCGTCGAGCGGTACGGGTCGCGCGTGAAGGCCGTGCGCGTGCTGTGGAACAGCCCGACGTCGCTCGGCGGCATCGGCGACATCTACAACGCGCTGCTCCCGTCGCTCACGCTGGGCTGCGGCAGCTACGGCGCGAACTCGGTGTCGAACAACGTGTCGGCGGTCAACCTCATCAACGTCAAGCGGATCGGGCGGCGCAACAACAACATGCAGTGGTTCAAGGTGCCCGCCAAGACGTACTTCGAGCCGAACTCGATCCAGTACCTCGCGCAGATGCGCGACGTGCACCGCGTCACGATCGTCACCGACAAGGTCATGAGCCGCATCGGCGTCGTCGACCGCGTGCTCGACGTCCTCGCCCGCCGCGAGGAGAAGGTCGCGATCCAGATCATCGACGCGGTCGAGCCGGAGCCGAGCGTCGGCACCGTGAACCGCGGCGCCGAGTCGATGCGCGACTTCGAGCCCGACACGATCATCGCGATCGGCGGCGGGTCGCCGATGGACGCCGCCAAGGTCATGTGGCTGCGGTACGAGCACCCGGAGATCGAGTTCTCCGACATGCGGGAGAAGTTCTTCGACGTGCGCAAGCGCGCCTACAAGTTCCCCGAGCTCGGGGGCCGGGCGAAGCTCGTGTGCATCCCGACGTCGTCGGGCACCGGCGCGGAGGTGACGCCGTTCGCGGTCATCACCGACCCGGAGACGGGCTTCAAGTACCCGCTCGCGGACTACGCGCTCACCCCGACCGTCGCCATCGTCGACCCCGTGCTCACGGACACCATGCCCGCGAAGCTCGCGGCCGACTCGGGCTTCGACGCCCTCACGCACGCGACCGAGGCGTTCGTCTCCGTCTACGCGAACGACTTCACCGACGGGCTGTGCCTGCAGGCGATCAAGATGGTCTTCGAGCACATCGAGGACTCGGTCACGCAGGGCGCGGCGGCCCCGAAGGCCCGCGAGAAGATGCACAACGCGGCGACCATCGCGGGCATGGCGTTCGGCTCGGCGATGCTCGGCATCGTGCACGCCATGGCGCACACCGTGGGCTCGACCTTCCACCTCGTGCACGGGCGCACCAACGCGGTGCTCCTGCCGCACGTGATCCGCTACAACGGCCAGGTGCCCACGAAGCTCACGAGCTGGCCCAAGTACGAGCGCTACGTGGCCCCGGAGCGGTTCCAGGAGATCGCGAAGCACCTCGGGCTGCCGGCCTCCACCCCGGAGGAGGGCGTCGAGTCGTACGCGAGGGCGGTCGAGGAGCTGCGCGCCAAGGTGGGCATCGAGGCCACGTTCGCCGCGCAGGGCGTCGACGAGCGGGCGTTCATGAGCCGCCTGGACGACCTCGCGCTCCGGTCGTTCGAGGACCAGTGCGCCCCGGCGAACCCGCGGATGCCGGTCCTGGAGGACATGCGCGACATCCTCGTCGCGGCCTACCGCGGCAGCAGCCGCGAGGTCGTGCGGGCAGAGCGGCTCGCGGCCCACGAGGGCGCGAGCACCGAGGACGGGCAGGCGGCGACCCCGCCTGCCGGGAGCGTGGTGGCCGGCTGACCCTTCCCGGCCCCACGAAACCCGGAGCCCGACGGCGCGAGTCCCCTTCCGCCGTCGGGCTCCGTCGTGTGACGGGAGGGCCTGCGATGTGCTATCTATGAGTAGCACGCGTCGCGCGGGCGCCCCTCGCGGAGCGGGGGGAGGGGGTCGTTCGAGAACGGGGTGATACCGATAAGTCTGTAGACCGAGGAGTAGCGCTGGGTGACGGTTGCACGCGTGCAAGGAGATCTGCAGCGCGCGCTGGGTGAGAACCTGCGGACCCTCCGGGTCGGCCGCGGGATGAGCCAGGAGGACTTCGCCGAGTTCCTCGGCGTCCACCGGACCTACATGGGCGGGGTCGAGCGCGGGGAGCGCAACCTGACCCTCCGCTCGGTCGAGAAGCTCGCCGAGCGGCTCGACGTCGACCCCGTCTCGCTCCTCCGTCCACCGCCTTCGTAACGGCGCGGTCCGGCGTGTCGGACGCCCCCGGCATCATGGTCCCGTCGCCGGGGAGGTGATCGGCATGACCGACGTGCTCGACAGCACGACAGGGGGATCAGCAGTGTGGGCTTCGCCGCTCGGGAGGCCGTCCTGGCAGGTGGACGACTGCCCGCCGTGGTGCGTGGCCGTCCACGAGGAGGGCGACCACCCGCACGACCGCAAGCACCTCGGCCCGGAGCTCACGGTGCCCGCCACGACCCTCGCGGCGCACGCGTCGCCGGACGGCGTGCACCGGGACGAGCGGTCGGCGTCGGAGCTCGTGGTGTCGCTCCACCGCAGGGACGGGTCGCACGACACGTGGGTCTACGTGGGCGACGGGTTCGAGCAGCGCCTCGAGGTGCTGCTCGGCGACATGTGGCGCATCGTCGAGGCGTTCGGGCACGCGGTCGAGGGCCTGCCCCCGGAGGCGTGAGCCGGCTCAGGCCGTGCCGCCCGGCCGCACGAACCCGGCCTCGTACGCGAGGATCACGAGCTGCACCCGGTTCGTCAGCCCGACCTTGGTGAGCAGCGACCGCACGTGGCTCTTCACGGTCGCCTCGGTGAGGTGCAGCTCCGCCCCGATCTCGCGGTTCGACAGGCCGCGCGCGACCGCGAGGAGCACCTCGCGCTCGCGCGGGGTCGCCGCGTCGAGCCCGGTGACCGCGGACCCGGTCTCGACGGCGTCGGAGGCCGCGAGCGGCGCCTGCCGGGCGAGCTCGACGTAGGTCGAGATGATGCGGCCCGTGACCGCCGGGTCGAGCAGGGAGTCGCCGGCGTGGACGCGGTGCACGGCGTCGACGAGCGACTGCGGGTCCGCGTCCTTGAGGAGGAACCCGGCGGCGCCCGCGCGCAGCGCGCCGTAGACGTACTCGTCGTCGTCGAACGTCGTGAGGACGAGCGTCCGCACCGCCGCGAGCTCGGGGTCGGCCACGATGCGCGCGGTCGCCTCGATGCCGTCCAGCCGGGGCATGCGCACGTCCATGAGCAGGACGTCCGGGCGCAGGGCGCGCGCCATGGCGACCGCCGTCTCCCCGTCCCCGGCCTCGCCGACGACCGTGACGTCCGGCTCGTTGTCGAGGATCATGCGCAGGCCCAGCCGGATGGTCGCCTGGTCGTCCACGACGACGACGCGGACCGGCGTCGTGCCCGTGCCGGGGGCGCTCACGCCGCCGCCCGGGGGACGCGCGCCTCGACCGTCCAGCCGCCGCGCCCGTCCGGCCCGGCGGACAGCGCGCCCCCGGCCGCGAGCGCCCGCTCGCGCATGGAGGTCAGGCCGTGGCCCTGCCGCCCGTCGGTGCTCGGCAGCGGCGGTCCGGCGTCGTGGACGCGCAGGCGCAGGTCGCCCGCACGGTCGGTCAGCGTCACGGTCACGTCGCGGGCGAGGGAGTGCAGCAGCACGTTGGTCAGGGCCTCCTGGGCGATGCGGACGACGGCGAGGCCGGACTCGGCGCTCGTCGCGGGCCACGGGTCGGGGAGCGTGAGGTCGACGGCGCGCCCGGCGTCGCGCAGGCGGCGGGCGGCCGCGCGCAGCTCGTCCGCGGCCCGGTCGCCGTCGGGCGTCGGGGCGAGGGCCGCGGTGCCGCCGTCGGCCTCGGTGCCGCGGCGCAGCACCTGCACGACGGACCGCATCGCGGTGAGCGCCTGCTTCCCCTCGTCGGCGATCCACCGCACGGCCTCGGCCGGCGCGTCCGGGCGGTTCGCCGCGACGCGGTCCGCCGCCTGGGCGCGCACGACGATCGCCGACATGTGGTGCGCGACGACGTCGTGCAGCTCGCGCGCGATCCGCGTGCGCTCGGCGAGCACGGCGCGCTCCGCGAGCTCAGCCTGGAGCTCCTGGAGCTCGGCGTTGCGCTCGCGCAGGCTCTCGGACGTGAGGGCGAGGCGGCGGAAGAAGTACCCGGCGGCGACCGCGACCAGCACGAGGGCGAGCGCGAGGACGACGTCGGACGGGGAGTTCGCGACCCAGAGCTCCTCGACGAAGAAGGCTCGGGGCGGCAGGACGAGCCCCGGGCGCCCCGCGAGCTGCAGCGCGAACGCCGCGAGGCCGGCGCCGACGGTCGCCAGGACCGGCGGCACCGCCCCGGACCGGGTCGCCGCGAAGGCCGCGATCATGAGCGGCACGAGCTCGAACGGGGTCTGCATGATCCAGGGGATCGCGAGCGGGTAGAGCGTGACGGTGCCCCAGAACAGCGGGCCGGGCGCGACGCGCCGCAGCGCGAGCGCGAGCACGATCCCCAGGCCGGCGATCCGGTACGAGTCGGGGAAGCGCGGGTACCAGTAGTCGCCGCGCTCCATGACCATGACCACGGTGAACCACACGGCGCCCGCGACGAGCGCGGTCGCGAGGTCCTGCGCCCACACGGGCAGGCGGGTCGTCGGGGGCACGCGTCCACGGTAGCGGGGGCGGGTCGTGCGCGGCACCGCCCCGGGAGGGAACCCGGCCCGTGCCGCCTCCGCCCCAGGGCGGAACGACGTCGGGCCGGGGGCGGACGCTCCCCGTCCGGCTGCACCGCACGGCGGGGTCGAGGAGTCGCCGTCGGGTCGATGTGGCGCGAGGTCGCCGCGGGCGAGCCTCGTCAGATGGCCACGACACCCCTGCGCCCCACGCCGCCCGCCCGCCACGTCCCGGGGCCTCGCGGCCCGCGGCGCGTCGCCCGGACCGTGCTCGGCGTCCTCGCCGTCGGCGCGCTCGGCGTGGCAGGCGCGCTCACGTACCTCACCGTGACGACGCACGACGGCGACGCCGTCGCCGACCCGTCGCCCACGTTGCGCCCCCAGACCGCGACCGGGCTGGACCCCGAGCTCGAACGCCGTTTCGACGAGGCGCGGGCCGCCGCCGACGCCGAGGGGGTCGAGCTGACGCTCACCTCGGGGTGGCGCACCGCGGCGGAGCAGGAGCAGCTCGTGGAGGCGGCGCTCGAGCGCTACGGGTCGCCCGAGGAGGCCCACCGGTGGGTGCTCCCTCCCGAGACCTCGGAGCACGTCGCGGGCCTCGCGATCGACGTCGGGCCGACGGACGGCGCGCTGTGGCTCGGCGAGCACGGCCCCCGGTTCGGCCTGTGCCGCACGTACGCGAACGAGATGTGGCACTTCGAGGCCGCGACGGAGCCGGGCGGGACGTGCCCGCCGATGCACGAGGACGCCTCGCACGGCTGGGGGTGAGGGCCCGCCGGGGTGCGGTCCGGGGGCGGCGGATGTGGGCGGTCCGCGCGATGATGTGCGGGTGAGCGAGAGCACCCCCGCGACGTCAGCGCCGACCCCCCCGACCCCGACGGACGAGGACGTGCCCGCGGCGTCGTCCGCCGCCGAGCTCGACGAAGCCGCGGCGCAGCGGCGCTGGGCCGAGCTCGTCGCCCAGGTCGAGGCCGACCAGCGGGCCTACTACGAGGAGGACCAGCCGGTCTCGTCCGACGCGGAGTACGACGCGCGGATGCACGAGCTGCAGGCGCTCGAGGCCGCGCACCCCGCCCTCCAGACGCCCGAGTCACCGACGCAGCGCGTGGGCGGCCGGGCCGCGGCCGGCTTCGCGACCGTCCAGCACCTCGAGCCCATGCTCTCGCTCGACAACGCCTTCAGCGCCGAGGACCTCGCCGCGTGGGCTGCACGCGTGCACCGCGACCTGGGCGTGGCCGCGGACGCCGAGGTGGACTACCTGTGCGAGGTCAAGATCGACGGCCTCGCGATCGCGCTGCTCTACGAGAAGGGCCGTCTGGTGCGGGCCGCCACGCGCGGCGACGGGCGCACGGGCGAGGACGTGTCCGCCAACGTGCGGACGATCCCGAGCATCCCGCAGCGCCTCGCCGGCGACCCCGCGACGCACCCCGACGTCATCGAGATCCGCGGCGAGGTGTTCATGGGTGTCGCGGACTTCGCCGCGCTCAACGAGAAGCTCGTCGCCGCGGGCCAGGCGCCGTACGCGAACCCGCGCAACACCGCGGCCGGGTCGCTGCGCCAGAAGGACCCGGCCGTCACCGCGAGCCGCAACCTGCGCATGTACGCGCACGGCGTCGGCGCGCTCCAGTGGGAGGCAGGCGAGCACGCCGAGCTCGCGCGGCAGTCCGACGCCTACGCCCTGTTCGAGCAGTGGGGCGTGCCGGTGTCGCCGCACAACCGGGTCGTGCACGGGCTCGACGAGGTCATGGACCGCATCGCCTACTTCGGCGAGCATCGGCACGACATCGAGCACGAGCTCGACGGGATCGTCGTCAAGGTCGACGAGCTCGCGCTCCAGCGGCGGCTCGGCGCCACGAGCCGCGCGCCCCGGTGGGCCATCGCCTACAAGTACCCGCCCGAGGAGGTCAACACGCGCCTCCTCGCGATCCAGGTCGGCGTCGGGCGCACGGGCCGCGCGACCCCGTACGCCGTCATGGAGCCGGTCAAGGTCGCGGGCAGCACGGTGCGCCAGGCGACACTGCACAACCAGGACGTCGTCCGCGCGAAGGGCGTGCGCATCGGCGACATGGTGGTGCTGCGCAAGGCGGGCGACGTCATCCCCGAGATCCTGGGCCCGGTCGCGGCGCTCGCGGACGACGGCTACCCGCGCGAGGACTTCGTCATGCCCGCGGACTGCCCGGAGTGCGGCACGCCGCTGCGCCCCATGAAGGAGGGCGACGTCGACCTGCGCTGCCCCAACGCCGAGTCGTGCCCCGCCCAGGTGCGCGGCCGGGTCGAGCACATCGGGTCGCGCGGGGGCCTCGACGTCGAGGTGCTCGGCGAGGTGACGGCGGCCGCGCTCACGCAGCCGCTCGAGCCGGCCGAGCCGCCGCTGCGCACGGAGGCCGGGCTGTTCGAGCTGAGCGTCGAGCAGCTCGTCCCGATCCGGGTCGTCGTGCGCGACTCCGAGACCGGGCTGCCGCGCGAGTACGACGGCACGGGCGAGCCGGCCGAGATCACGATGCCCGACGGCTCGACCGCGACCGTGAAGTCCGTGTGGCCGTTCCGGAAGAAGCGCAAGCTGTCGAAGGCCGCGGAGCGCGCGGCGATCGAGGCGGGGGAGCCCCTCTTCGAGGCGTCGACCAACGCGACGAAGCTCGTGGAAGAGCTCGAGCTCGCGAAGACGAAGGACCTCTGGCGCATCCTCGTCAGCCTGAACATCCGGCACGTGGGCCCGGTCGCGGCGCGTGCCCTCGCGGACTGGTTCGGCTCGCTCGACGCGATCCGGGCGGCGACGCGCGACGAGCTCGCCGCGGTCGAGGGCGTCGGGCCCGTGATCGCCGACCAGGTCGTCGAGTGGTTCACCGTCGGCTGGCACGTCGAGATCGTCGACCGCTGGCGGGCGGCCGGGGTGCGCTTCGAGATCCCCGACCACCCCGGCCCCGGCGCGCGCCAGGAGCCGACCGGTCCGCTCGCCGGGCTGACGGTCGTCGTGACGGGGTCGCTCGAGGGGTTCAGCCGCGACGGCGCCAAGGAGGCCGTCATCGCGGCGGGCGGCAAGGCGTCCGGGTCGGTCTCGAAGAAGACGGACTACGTCGTCGTCGGGGCGAGCGCCGGCTCCAAGGAGACCAAGGCGCGCGACCTCGGGCTGCCGATCCTCGACGAGGAGGGCTTCGTCGCGCTCCTCGCCGGAGGGCCCGACGCCGTGGCCGACCGCCTCGGTGCGGGCCCGGCGTCGGACGACGCGGGCGATGCCCCGGCCACGGACGGCGGGGCAGAGCCCGGCGCGGACGGCTGAGCCGCGCGTCGGGCCGGGCGCCTACGATGCTCCGGTGCTCGACGCCACCACCGCCCCGTCCCGTACCCTCCCGACCCTGCGCGGCGCCCACCTCGTGGGCTCCGTGAACCTGCCGACCGCGCGCGAGACCTTCCGTGCGGTGGGGGAGCACCACGGCGACCACGTGCGCCGCGTCCCCGACGGGGAGGTCGGCGAGCGGTTCCACTGGATCCTCTTCCAGGGTGAGCGGTTCTCCGCCGTCGACGGACTCGCGCGCGTCCCGGTGGACCCGGTCGTCGTCGCAGGGTTCGACGTGCGCCCGCACGTCCTCGACGGCTCCGTCGACGCGGCCGACCTGCGGTTCGGCCCGCTCGGCTACGCCGACGCGGCCCTCGCCTCGTACGCCGACTTCGTCGCGCTGCGCGAGGAGGGCGCCCTGCCGGCCGGGGCCCGCTTCCAGGTGTGCCTGCCCTCGCCGCTCGCGCCGGTGACGGCGTTCGTCGCGCCCCAGGACCGCGCGGCGGTGCACCCGGCGTACGAGGCCGCGCTCGTCCGCGAGCTCGCGGCGATCAGCGCCGCGATCCCCGCGGAGGACCTCGCGGTCCAGGTCGACCTCGCGACCGAGTTCGCGTTCGTCGAGGGCGCGAACCTCGGCGGCGGGGCCGCGCGCGCGTGGTTCGACGCCGAGGCCGGGGGAGACGAGGACGTCGTCGTCGGCTGCGCGCGCCGGGCGGCGGCGTTCGCCCGGCACGTCCCCGCCGGGGCCGAGCTGGGGTTCCACCTCTGCTACGGCGACGTCGCGGAGAAGCACTTCGTCGAGCCGACGGACACCGCGAACCTCGTCCGCGTCGCGAACGCCCTCGTGGAGCACCTCGACCGGCCGGTCCAGTGGGTCCACCTGCCGGTCCCTATCGCGCGCGACGACGTCGCGTACGTCGCGCCGCTGGCGGACCTGCGCCTGGACCCGGCGACCGAGCTCTACCTCGGGCTCCTGCACCACGAGGACGGTGTCGAGGGCGCACGCCGTCGGCTCGCCGCGGCGGCGTCGGTGCTCGGCGACCGCCCGGTCGGCGTTGCGACGGAGTGCGGCTTCGGCCGCGGCCCGAGCGAGCGCACCACCGGCCTGCTCGACCTGCACGCCGCGGTGCTCGCGGCGGTCTGACGGCTCAGCCCCGGGGCCGCCGCCCGACGACCTCGCGCAGCCGCGCGACGCCGTCGGGCGGGACGGGGAGCGACGGCCCGCGCGGGGGAGCGGTCGGTACGCCGAGCAGGGTGGCGAGGGCGTGGAACCCGCTCACCGGGCGCAGGTCGGCGAGCACGGCGGTCAGGTCGTGCAGCCAGCGGGCGACCCGCGCATCGGGCACCGTGCCCGCGGTGCGGGTGCGGCGGAGCGCGACGTACTCCGCGGGGACGAGCGCGGCGAGCCCGGTGTGCCAGGCGTCGGCCGGCTCGGCGCCGCGCACGAGAGGGACGTCGCCGCTCAGCCCGACGCTCACGCCGAGGCTGTCGGTCGCGGCCCGCAGCTCAGCGACCCGCCCTCCGGGTCGCGCGGGCGTCGACGCCGCGTCCTTGACCGCGACCACGGTCGTCGTGCGGGCGAGGTGCGCCAGGGCGCCCGGCGTGAGGTCGTACGCGGTCTGGACGCTGCGGTTGTAGAAGCACACCGGCAGGTCGACGTCCGCCGCGACCGCCTCGAACAGCGCCACGACCTCCGCCTCGTCGAGCGGGAGGTAGGAGAACGGCGCGAGCACGAGCCCGTGGGCGCCCGCGTCGCGCGCGGCACGGGCCCGTGCGAGGACCTCGCGCGTCGACGCGCCGCTCACCGCGACGTGGACGGGCACGGCCGTGGCGCCCGTCGACCCCGCGGACACGGCCGCCCGCACGACGGCGTCGCGCTCGTCCGGGTCGAACGTGACCCCGGCGCCCGACGACGCGAGCACCACGACGCCGTCGACGCCGGCCCCGGCGGCGTCCCGGACCAGGCGGCCGAGAGCGTCGAGGTCGGGGGCGTCGTCGTCGGTGAGGGGCGTGATCGGGTAGGCGAGCAGGCCGCGGAAGCCGGTCACGCGCGCGGGCTCAGCGGCTCGCCCAGAGGATGCCGCGCTCGACGATCGTGCGGATCGGAGGCACCTCGAGGTCGGCGAGCTGGTGCCCCGCCGCGCACACGAAGATGCGTCCGGCGCCCCAGCGGCGCGTCCACACGGCGGGGGAGACGACGGGCTCGTGCCACGGGTCGCCGTCGCGCGGGAGGATCGTCGTGGTCGCGAGGACGTCGTTGTACGAGTCGGCGAGCACCCAGTACTGCTCCGAGTGCAGCGCGATCGAGTCGATCCCCGCGACGATCGGGTGGTCCCCGCGCTCGGGCACGATCTCGATCGTGTGGTCCACGAGGTCGTGCGCGTGGGCGGCGAACTGCCCGCCCACCATCTGCAGGTAGTCGGTGGCGAGCCGGAACGAGTCGACGATGCCGCCGTGCCAGCCCGCGAACCCGGTGCCGTTCGCGATGGCCGTGCGCAGGCCGCGCATCTCGTCCGGGAGGATCTCGCCCATCGTCCAGCACTGCACGACGAGGTCGAGGCTCGTCATGAACTCCTCGTCGGCGTACGCCTCGAGCGACCCCTCGAGCGTCACGTCGTAGCCGGACGCCTCGAGGAACGGGATGAACAGCTCGGCGGCCTCCTCGGGTGCGTGCCCGGGCCACCCGCCCCGGACCACGAGCGCTCGACGGTTCCGCTCGGTCATGACTCCTCCTCGTGCTTCGTCACACTCGTCGCGCCCGCGCGCGCGGGCAGCGGCCCCCGTCGACCGCGCTCAGGCGATGAGCGCGTCGATCGCTGCGGGCGAGAGTACGTGATCGACGGCCATGGCGCTCGCACCGAGCACGCCGGCCTGACCTCGTGCCTGCGAGGTGACGATGCGCAGGTGCTGCGTCGCGAGGGGCAGCGAGCGCTGGTAGACGATCTCGCGGATGCCCGCGATGAGGTGCTCGCCCGCCTCGGCGACGATGCCGCCGATGACGATGAGCGAGGGGTTGAGCAGGCTGACGCACGCCGCGAGGACGGAGCCGATGTCGCGCCCGGCCTGGCGCACGGCCTGGCTCGCGGCGAGGTCGCCGCCGCGCACGAGCGCGACGACGTCGGAGCTGGTGGTCGCGTCGAGGCCCGCGGCGGCGAGGGCCGCGGCGACGGCCTGGCCGCTCGCGACGGCCTCGAGGCAGCCCACGTTCCCGCAGCGGCACGGGACGTCGGCGGCGCTCGGGACGGCGACGTGCCCGATGTCGCCCGCGGCGCCCTGCGCGCCGCGCCGGAGCTCGCCGTCGGCGATGATGCCCGAGCCGATGCCCGTCGCGACCTTGACGAAGAGCATGTCGGTGACCGCGGGCCACGCGGTGCGGTGCTCGCCCAGCGCCATGATGTTCACGTCGTTGTCGACGAGCACGGAGGCGTCGAACCGCTTCTGCAGGATCCCGGGGACGTCGACGTCGTCCCACGCGGGCATGATCGGCGGGTTGATGGGCCGTCCGGAGGAGTGCTCGACGGGGCCGGGGAGGCCGACGCCGACGCTGACCAGGTCGTCGATGCTGCGCCCGGTGGTCGCGACGAGCTTCTCGCCGGTGTCCGCGACCCACGACAGGACGACGTCGGGACCGTCCGCGATCGCGAGGGCCGCGTCGGTCTCGGCGAGCACGTTGGACGCGAGGTCCGTGACGGCGAGGCGGGCGTGGGTCGCGCCGAGGTCCACGGCGAGCACGATGCGCGCCTCAGGGCTGAAGGCGAAGGTCACGGGCGGGCGCCCACCGGTCGAGCTGGCCTCGCCCGCGGGGGCGATGAGGCCGGCCGTCATGAGGAGGTCGATCCGGGCGGCGATGGTCGACCGCGCCTGCCCCGTGATCGCTGCGAGGTCCGCACGGGTGCGCGGCTGACCGTCCCGGAGCAGCTGGAACATGTCGCCGGCACCGGTCGGGCGCGGCGCGAACTTCAGCAGTTCCTCCATGGGCACAGTGAATCACGGAGCCTCTCGTCGGTCGTCCGTACCAGGCGGACGAGTCATCGGCTTTTGCTTGACGATCGCCAAAAGGTACCCTACTGTCCCCTCCCAAGGCGACATGGACGTCGTCGAAAGGTGTGGAGGCCCGACGGTGGGCCTCCGGTCCGGGCGACGACCGCCCCACGAGCTCCCCCTGGTCCCCGATCGCACGTCGCATCGTCGGCATCCCTGCTCGTACAGGGCTTGCCGGACACTATCGCCTCCGCAGCACCCCGTGGCACCCCGGGAGCGGCGGGAGCGTTCCCATCCGGCGACCAGGGCGCGCACACTTTTGTCGGTCACGGAGTGGTAACAGTGGCAAAAGACGTCAACCTTATGATTGACGCTCGTCAAAAGGTTCGCTAGGTTCACCGCATGGTCACCGCAGACCCTCCCCAGCCGCTCCTGCAGATGCAGGGCATCGTCAAGGTCTTCCCCGGGGCTCGTGCGCTCGACGGCGTCGATCTCGAGATCCTCCCGGGCGAGGTCCACTGTCTCCTCGGCCAGAACGGGGCCGGCAAGTCCACGCTCATCAAGGTGCTCGCCGGTGCCCACCAGCCCACCGAGGGCAGGATCCTCCTCGACGGCGAGCCCATCACCATCTCCGACCCCGTCGCAGCGCTGAAGCACGGCGTCGCGACGATGTACCAGGAGCTCGACGTCGTCGACGGCCTGACCGTCGCGGAGAACGTCTACCTCGGGCACGAGCTCGCGACCATGGGGTTCTCCCAGCGCCGCGAGGCGGTGCGCAAGACGCGCGAGCTGCTCCAGCGGCTCGGGCACTCGGAGGTCTCGCCGAGCACGGAGGTCGGACGGCTGTCGGCCGCCGGCAAGCAGATCGTCTCGATGGCCCGGGCGCTGTCCCACGACGCGCGCGTCATCATCATGGACGAGCCCTCGGCGGTGCTCGACTCGGAGGAGGTGGGCAACCTCTTCCGTGTCGTCAAGGAGCTGACCAAGGCGGGGGTCGCCGTCGTCTACATCTCCCACCGGCTCGAGGAGATCCGCGAGATCGGCGACCGCATCACCGTCCTCAAGGACGGCCGGACCGTCGCGCAGAACCTCCCGGTGTCCGAGACCCCGACGGCGAAGCTCATCACGCTCATGACCGGGCGCTCGGTCGAGTACGTCTTCCCGGACTCCGACGGCCCCGTGGACGCCGCTCCCGTCGTACTCGACGTCGCGGGGCTGAGCCTGCGCGGCGTGTTCGCGGACGTGTCGTTCCAGGTGCGCGCCGGGGAGATCGTCGGTCTCGCCGGGCTCGTGGGCGCGGGCCGCTCGGAGATCATCGAGACGGTCTACGGAGCGCGCAAGGCGACCGCGGGCACCGTGACCGTCGACTCCACGAGGCTGCGGCCCGGGTCCGTGGCCTCCGCCGTCGGTGCCGGGATCGGGCTCGCGCCCGAGGAGCGCAAGAGCCAGGGCCTGCTCCTCGACGAGCCCGTCTACCGCAACGTCACGCTCTCGACGTTCTCGCGCTTCGCGCGCTTCGGTCTCCTCGACGAGAGCGCCGAGCGCAAGGCGGCGAAGGAGCAGGCCGACTCGCTCGAGCTGCGCCCCACCGGCGTCGACCGGGCCATCCGCACGCTGTCGGGCGGCAACCAGCAGAAGGCGATGCTCGCCCGCTGGCTCGTCCACGGCTGCCGCGTGCTGCTCCTCGACGAGCCCACGCGCGGCGTCGACGTCGGCGCGCGCGCCGAGATCTACGCCCTCATCCGCAGGCTCGCCGACGAGGGTGCCGCCGTCGTCGTCGTGTCCAGCGAGATCCCCGAAGTCCTCGGCCTCGCCGACCGCGTCCTCGTCGTCTCCGAGGGTCGCGTCGTCCACGAGGGGCCCTCGAGCTCCATCGACGAGCACCAGGTGCTCGACATGGTCATGGAAGGAAGTGTCGCGTGAGCGAGCAGCAGGTGTCGGCGTCGATGCCGACGAAGAAGCCGGAGGCCGACGAGTCGGCCCGGGTCGAGAAGGCCGCGGGCGAACGCCGCAAGAGCGGGTTCATGTCCGGCGCCGCGGGGCGGAACATCGGCCTCGTCGTCGCTCTGCTCCTCCTGTGCGTCGTGGGCTTCGCGACGGGCGGCGAGCGGTTCGCGAGCGTCAGCAACCTCATGACCATCCTCAGCCTCGGGTCGATTCTCGGCGTCCTGGCCATCGGCATGACGTTCGTCATCACGACGGGCGGCATCGACCTGTCGGTCGGCTCCGTGGCCGGGCTGGCCTCCGTCTGGGCGACGACGCTCGCGACGCAGTCGTACGGCTGGGTCGTCATGGTGATCTGCGCGCTCGCGGTGGGCATCGGCGCCGGTCTCCTCAACGGCCTGATCATCGCCTACGGGAAGGTCGTGGCGTTCATCGCGACGCTCGCGATGCTCGTCGCCGCCCGCGGCCTCGCCGAGCTCATCGCGCAGAAGCGCACGCAGATCGTCCAGGTCGACGGGTTCAACGACGTCTTCCGCGGCAACCTCCTCGGGGTGCCGAAGATCGTGTGGATCTTCGCGGTCGTCGCCGTGCTCGGCTGGTTCCTCTTCAACCGCACCACGTTCGGCCGCCGGACGGTCGCCGTCGGCGGGAACCCGGAGGCCGCGCGCCTCGCGGGCATCAAGGTCAAGCGCCACCTCCTGTACGTGTACGCGCTGTCCGGGCTCACCGCCGGCATCGCCGCCGTCATGTTCCTCGCCCGCACGAGCGCCGGCTCCTCGACGAACGGCCTGCTCATCGAGCTCGACACCATCGCGGCGGTCGTCGTCGGCGGCACGCTCCTCGCGGGCGGCCGGGGCACGATCGTCGGCACCGTCCTCGGTGTCCTGATCTTCACGACGCTCACGAACGTCTTCATCATCAACAACATCGACAGCTCGGTGCAGCAGATCGCCAAGGGCGCGATCATCGTCGGCGCGGTCCTGCTCCAGCAGCGCCTCTCCCGGCGCACCACCTAGCGACCCCGGGCCCCGCGGCGCCCCCGCACCACGCCGCAGCCCGACGAGCCCCGCACCACCCCCACCCCGCCAGTTCCCCTGAGGTTCCACCCGCAGGACAGCATCGAAGGAGATCCCATGTCCGCACGCACCACCCTCCGCCGCCGCATCACGCTCGCGACGGTCTCGGCCGCCTCGATCGCGCTGATCGCGACGGCGTGCACCTCCAACACGCCGCAGGACGAGGGCACGGCCGAGGGCGACGGCGGGGGCAGCGCCAACCAGGCCGTCTCCGACAACGACGCCCCGGGCGACCCGATCGTCATCGGCTTCTCGGCCCCCGCCGCCGACCACGGCTGGATGGGCGCCATCACGACCGCCGCCGAGGCGGAGGCCGCGGAGTACGAGGACGTCGAGCTCCGTGTCGCCGACGGCACGAACGACGTGAACGTCCAGATCAGCCAGATCGAGGGCTTCATCAACGACGGCGTCGACGCGATCGTGCTGCTGCCGTTCGACGGCGCCGCGCTCACCGAGGTCGCGACCAAGGCGATGGACGCAGGGATCCCCGTCATCAACGTCGACCGCGAGTTCTCCAGCCCGTTCGCCGCCCGGACGACGGTGCTCGGCGACAACTACGGCATGGGCGTGAGCGCCGGCCAGTACATCTGCGAGCAGCTGGGCGACAACCCGGACGCCGTGGTCGCCGAGATCGCCGGCATCGACTCGCTGCCGCTCACGCAGGACCGCAGCCAGGGCTTCGAGGACGCGCTGTCCGACTGCGGCCTCGACGTCGACAACCGCGTCGCCGCGGACTTCACGGTCCAGGGTGGCGAGGCCGCGACGGCCAACCTCCTCCAGGCCGCGCCGCAGATCGACGCCATCTGGAACCACGACGACGACCAGGGCGTCGGCGTGCTCTCCGCGATCGAGAACGCGGGCCGCGACGAGTTCTTCATGGTCGGCGGCGCCGGCTCGAAGCAGGTCATGGAGCACATCCAGGCCGGTGACTCCGTCCTCCAGGCGACGGTCGTCTACCCGTCGACGCAGGCCGCGGACGGCATCAAGCTCGCCCGCCTCGTGGCGCACGAGAAGAACCTCAGCGACCTCGCGTCGTCCGACGTGCCGCGCACGGTCCAGCTCTTCGCGCCCGTCGTGACGAAGGACAACGTCGACCAGTACCTGCCCACCGCGTTCCAGTCCTGACGGACCCGCTGACACCCGTCAGCACGCAGCAGGAAGCACGCGGACCACGCCCACGGTCCGCCCGGGTACCGCCCGGCCGGACCGTGGGCGTGCGCCGTGAGAAGCACGGAAGGAACGTCATGGCAGGAAACGACGGCGCGCAGCTCGGCGTCGGCATGGTCGGGTACTCGTTCATGGGGGCAGCGCACTCGCAGGCCTGGCGGACCGCCCCCCGGTTCTTCGACCTCCCCCTCGACCCGCGGATGCGGGTCCTCGGCGGCCGCAACCCGGAGGCGGTCGCCGCCGCCGCGCAGCGGCTCGGCTGGGAGTCCACGGAGACGAGCTGGCAGGCGCTCGTCGGCCGGGACGACGTCGACCTCGTCGACGTGTGCACCCCCGGCGACACCCACGCCGAGATCGCGATCGCCGCGCTCGAGGCCGGCAAGCACGTGCTCTGCGAGAAGCCGCTCGCGAACACGGTCGCCGAGGCCGAGAAGATGGTCGCGGCCGCCGAGGCCGCCGCGCGGCGCGGGCAGGTCGCGATGGTGGGCTTCACCTACCGCCGCGTGCCGGCGATCCAGCTCGCGCGCCAGCTCGTGGCCGACGGCCGCATCGGCACCGTGCGGCACGTGCGCGCGCAGTACCTCCAGGACTGGATCGCGGACGAGGACGCGCCCCTGTCGTGGCGTCTGGACAAGACCAAGGCCGGCAGCGGCGCGCTCGGCGACATCGGCGCGCACGTGATCGACCTCGCCCAGTTCATCACCGGCGAGCGGATCACGAGCGTCTCCGGCCTGCTCGAGACATTCGTCAAGGAGCGTCCCGTCGCGACGGAGTTCGCCGGTCTCTCGGGGCAGGGCGGCACCGAGCGCGGCCCCGTCACCGTGGACGACGCCGCGATCTTCCTCGCCCGGATGTCCGGCGGCGCGATCGGCACGTTCGAGGCGACCCGGTTCGCCTACGGCCGCAAGAACGCGATCCGGCTGGAGATCAACGGGTCGAAGGGCTCGGTCGCGTTCGACTTCGAGGACATGAACGTCCTGCACTACTTCGACGCCGCCGACGACCCGGCCGTCGCGGGCTTCCGCCGCATCGTCGTGACGGAGCCGCAGCACGCGTACGTCGGGCACTGGTGGCCCGCGGGCCACGGCCTCGGCTACGAGCACGCCTTCACGCACCAGGTCGTCGACCTGGTCGAGGGCATCGCCGCGGGGACGCACCCGGCGCCGACCTTCGCGGACGGCCTGGTGGTCCAGCGCGTGCTCGACGCGGTCGAGCGCAGCGCGGCGTCGGGCGGCTGGGTCGAGCCCTAGGTCTCGACCCGCCGCACGGACGGCAGACCGGTCGTCGGCCGCGCGCAGGTGCACGGCCGACGACCGGACGACGAGAGGAGGTACGACCGCCGCGCTGGCGGCGAGGAAGGTGCCCGGCGGAGCACCGAGACAGTCCGCCGACGAGCCCGGGACGGACGGCAGGCCGATGGCGCCGACCCGGCGGAGCGCAGCACAGTTCCCCATCTCGACGAGGAGACCTTGTGAGAAACGTGCTTGGAGGATCGCTCGCCATGAGGCGCACGGTCGCGGCAGCAGCCGCGGCGGCGATCGCTCTCCCCCTGACCATCGCGACGGCGGTGTCGGCCACGGCGGCCCCCGCCGCCGGGAGCGTCGCTCCGGCGGCTCCGGTCGCCGCCGCCGCCGACACCGCACCGTTCGACGTGCTCGTCTTCAGCAAGACCGCCGGGTTCCGGCACGGGTCGATCCCCGCGGGCATCGCGGCGATCCAGCAGCTCGGCGCGGAGAACGACTTCGACGTGACCACGACCGAGGACGCGGGAGCGTTCACGGACGAGAACCTGGCGCAGTACGACGCCGTCGTGTGGCTGTCCACGACGGGTGACGTCCTCAACGACGACCAGCAGGCCGCGTTCGAGCGCTACATCCAGAACGGCGGCGGGTACGCGGGCATCCACGCGGCGTCCGACACCGAGTACGACTGGCCGTGGTACGGCGAGCTGGTCGGCGCGTACTTCAGCAGCCACCCGCAGAACCAGGACGCGACCGTCAAGGTCGAGGACCACGCCCACGAGTCGACGGCGCACCTGCCGTCGCGCTGGGACCGCTACGACGAGTGGTACAACTACCGCACCAACCCGCGTGACACCGTGCACGTGCTCGCGAGCCTGGACGAGACGTCCTACACCGCGGGGTCGGGCGCGATGGGCGCCGACCACCCGATCGCCTGGTGCCAGGCGTACGACGGCGGCCGCTCGTGGTACACCGGCGGCGGCCACACGAACGAGTCCTACGCGGAGCCGGAGTTCCTCCAGCACCTGCTCGGCGGCATCCAGACCGCCGCGGGCGTCGTGCCGTCGGACTGCGCCGCGTCGCAGTCGGACAGCTACGAGGTCGTCTCGCTCGACGAGGAGACGTCCAACCCGATGATGCTCGACGTCGCCCCCGACGGGACGGTCTTCTACGTCGAGCGCGACGGGCGCGTCCGCCTCATCGACCCGGAGAGCAACCAGACCACGACGGCGATGACCCTCGCGGTCACGCAGGCCAACGAGGACGGGCTCACGGGCGTCGTCCTGGACCCGGACTTCGGGGAGAACGGCTGGGTCTACCTCTTCTGGTCGCCGCAGGACGTCGGGACGGACGGGCCGCACAACCGCGTCTCGCGCTTCACGTATGACGAGGCGACCCGGACGATCTCGGCCGCGAGCGAGGAGAAGGTCCTCGTCATCCCGACGCAGCGCGAGACGTGCTGCCACGCGGGTGGTGACATGGTCTTCGACGGCGACGACAACCTCGTGATCGTGACGGGCGACAACACCAACCCGTTCGAGTCGGCCGGCTACGCGCCGCTCGACGAGCGCGCGGGCCGCACGTCGTACGACGCGCAGCGCACGTCGGCGAACACGAACGACCTCCGCGGCAAGGTGCTGCGCATCCACCCGGAGGACGACGGCACGTACACGATCCCCGAGGGGAACATGTTCGCCCCGGGCACGGACAAGACGAAGCCCGAGATCTTCGCGATGGGCTTCCGCAACCCGTTCCGCATCGGCGTGGACCAGAAGACGGGCAACGTGCTCGTCGGCGACTACGGCCCCGACGCGCAGAACGCCAACCCGAGCCGCGGCCCGGGGAACACGGTCGAGTGGAACATCGTCGCGGAGCCGGGCTTCTACGGGTGGCCGTACTGCACCGGTGACAACGCGGCGTACATCGACTACAACTTCGCGACCGGCCAGTCGGGCCAGGCGTTCGACTGCGCCAACGGCCCCGTGAACGACTCGCCGAACAACACCGGCCTGACCCAGCTCCCGCCGGCCGTCGCGGCCGACGTCTGGTACAACTACGCCGGCAACCCGCTCTTCCCGGAGATCGGCGGCGGCGGCGCGCCCATGGGCGGCCCCGTCTACGACTACGACCCGGAGCTCGACTCGGACGTCAAGTGGCCCGAGTACTGGGACGGCAAGGCGATCTTCGGCGAGTGGAACCAGGGCAAGATGTACTCGTTCCAGCTCGACGGGGAGAACCGCGACGAGCTCGTCGACATCAACCGGATCCTGCCGAAGCACTTCGACCCCGCGGCGGGCTTCTACCGCGCGATGGACTTCGACTTCGGTCCGGACGGCTCGCTCTACGTCATCGACTGGGGCCAGGGCTTCGGCGGCAACAACACGACGTCGGGCATCTACAAGGTCAACTACGTGCAGGGTGATCCGACGCCGATCGCCCGCGCCAGCGCGGACGTGACCAGCGGCGCCGCGCCCCTCACGGTGCAGTTCTCCTCGGAGGGCACCCGCCACCCGGCGGGCGACCCGATCTCGCTGCAGTGGACGTTCGGCGACGGGTCCGACCCGTCGACCGAGGCGAACCCGGTGCACACCTACACCGAGAACGGCAGCTACACCGCGCAGCTCGTGGCGACCGACGCGAACGGCCAGACGGGCTTCGCGAACGTCAGCATCGTCGTCGGGAACCAGGCGCCGAGCGTGACGATCACGTTCCCGGACAACGGTGGCGTGTTCGAGTGGGGCGACCAGGTGCGCTACGTCGTCGAGGTCGAGGACCCCGACGGCGAGGTGGACTGCTCCAACCTGCAGATGATGACCGCGCTCGGGCACGACGCCCACGCGCACCCGATGGAGGAGCTGACCGGCTGCGAGGGCGTCATGCAGACGGCCCGCGACGAGGGCCACGGGCTCGAGGCCAACATCTTCTGGGTGCTCGAGGCGTTCTACACCGACGACGGCGGCGAGGTGGGCGTCCCGCTCACGACGAACTCGCTCCAGATCCTGCAGCCGAAGCTGCTCCAGGCCGAGTACTACACCTCGACGGGCCGGCTCCCCGGCTCGGCGAGCACCGGTGACCCGGGCGTCCAGACGGAGCAGACCAGCGACAGCGCGGGCGGCGGCCAGAACCTCGGCTACATCGAGGTCGACGACTGGTGGGCCTACGAGCCCATGTCGCTCTACAACGTCGAGGGTCTCGGCATGCGCGTCGCGTCGCCCTCGGGCGGCACGTTGTCCGTGCGCTGGGACGCGCCCGACGGTCCGGAGATCGGCCGGGTGACCGTGCCGAACACCGGTGACTGGCAGGCGTACACGATGGCGACGACGGCGATCACCGACGTGCCCGAGGGCACGGGGACGCTCTACTTCGTCAACGTGGCGGGCCAGATGAACGTCAACTGGCTCGAGTTCGACGGCCGCGGCGTCACGGACAACGTGCGCCCGACCATCGACACGTTCGAGGTCACCCCGACGGAGGGCACCGCGCCGCTCGAGGTCACGGCGTCGGTCACGGCGACCGACCCCGAGGACGAGGCCGTCACGTTCGCGTGGGACGCGGGCCTCGGCGACGGGTTCGTCGACGGCACCGACTCGTTCGCGGTCACGTACGACCAGCCGGGCACCTACCGGCTCCAGGTGCGGGCCACCGACGAGCGCGGCGCGTACTCGGTCGAGTACACGACGGTGACCGTCAAGGCGCCCGAGACCGGTCCGGGGCTCTGCTTCTCCGGCCGCTCGGACGACTTCCTCGGCACCGACCTGGACGAGGACCGCTGGACCGTGACGAACCGCGACCAGAACCTCGTCGTGCGCGACGGGCGCCTGGTGGTCCCCACGGCGACGCGGGACTTCTACGGCACGGACAACACGGCCGTGCCGAACCTGGTGCTCCAGGACCTCCCGGACGGACCGTTCACGGCCACCGCGAAGGTGACCCTGCCGGCCCGCCAGCAGTACCAGCAGGCCGGTCTGCTGATCTGGGAGGACCAGGACAACTACGCGAAGATGGTGCTCCAGGGCCGGTCGGCCGCTGCGGACCCGGCGACGCGGATCTTCCAGTTCATCCGTGAGGAGAACGCCCAGCCGAACGAGGTCAACGAGTCCAACTCGGCCGCGCTCGGTGCCGACTACCCCGACACGGTCTACGTGCGGTTCGTCAGCGACGGCGCGAGCCTCCAGGCGGCGTACTCGGCCGACGGCATCGACTTCACGACGATGCCGCAGACCAAGTCGATCGCCGACCTGGAGAACGCGAAGATCGGGCTCGTGGCCCTCAAGGGCAACAACACGACCACCCCGGTCGTCGACGCCGAGTTCGACTGGTTCCACATCACGCCCGACGACACGGCGGCGGCCCCCGGGCCGGACGACGAGTTCGACGGCGACGCCCTCGACACGTGCCGCTGGTCGATCGTCCGCGAGGACCCGACCGGCTACCGCGTGGCGGACGGCTCCCTGCAGATCGACACGACGCCCACGGACATCTACGGGACGGACAACCGCCCGGTGCCGAACATCGTGCTGCAGGACCAGCCGGGTGACGAGTGGACGATCGAGACCGTCGTCGACGGCTCCGCGTTCGACCGTCAGTACCAGCAGGGCGGTCTGATCGTCTACGGCGGCGACGACGACTACGTGAAGCTCGACTACGTGGTCGACAACCAGGCCGGCCAGGCGCGCAACGCCCGGATCGAGCTGCGCAGCGAGGTCGGCGGCGTGGTGCAGAACCCGCAGCCGCAGACGGGGAGCCTCGCCGAGTCGGTGTGGCACCTGCGCCTCACGCGCTCCGGTGACACGTTCACCGGCGCGTACAGCGCGGACGGCGAGACGTGGACCACGTTCGACGAGAGCGTGACCAACGCGCCCGCCGCGGACGCCAAGGTCGGTCTCTTCGCCCTCGGGGCGTCGGCCGACACCGGTGCTCCGGCGTCCTTCGGCCACTTCCGGGTGGTCGAGGACGAGGCCGAGCCGATCGCCGTCACCATCACCGCGGAGACGCGCTGCATGGCCGGCAAGGTGTTCGTCGCGGTCCGCGCGGCGAACGACGACACGGTCCCGCTCGCGATCACGCTCGAGACCCCGTACGGGTCGAAGCAGGTCGCGGACGTCGCGCCGGGTGCGAACGCGTACCAGTCGTTCGCGTCGCGCGCCGTCGCGGTCGACGCGGGCACCGTGACCGTGACCGCCACGGACGCCGAGGGGAGGACGTTCTCCGGGACGGCGGACTACGCGGCCCGGTCCTGCTCCTGACGAGCTCCGGCGGGTCGGTGCGCTGAGCACCGGCCCGCCGGGCACCGCGCTCGGCGCGCGGGCGCTCGGGCGTCCGGGCGGCCCATCGGCCGGGCCGACCGTACGCTGCCCGCACGACGAGCACGACGGGGACCTCCGGGTCTCCGGCCCCGGCGCCCGGGAACGGGCGCTCCGGCCCGGCGCCGGGGCACCCCGGGGGACCGGCGACGACCGCCGCCCCCCACCGCACACGGACCCACGACGAGGTGATGACCCGATGTCCCGTACGCCCCGCCAGCGCACCAGCCCCCGACCTCCGGGCGGCACGCGGCTCCTGCCGCTCCGCCGGACGACCGCCCCCGTGCGGCGCCGCCCCCGCGCGCTCCTCACCGCGGCGCTGGGCCTCCTGCTCGGCGGCGTGCTCGCGCTCGTCGGCGCGGCCCCGGCCGGCGCCCACGGCGGCGACGTCGTCATCTCGCTCGGCACGGACGGCCAGGGCGGCGTGTCCGCGAACCTCACCTGGAAGGTCGACGGCCACCCCGTGGAGGAGGCGGCCGACGTCTCGGTGACGGGGGAGTCCGCGGCCGGCGAGACCGTCGGCCCCCTCACGCTGCGGTCGGCGTCCGAGGGCGTCGGCTGGTACACGTCCGACCCCGGCGTCCTCGCCGACGGCAACTGGACGCTCACCGCCACGATCACCCACCCCGCCGAGGCCACCGCGACGGCGCAGGTCGACGTCGTGCCGTTGCCGGAGCCCGCCCCGCGCGAGGGCGACGACGCGGCGGCGCAGGAGGGCGGCGAGGCCGCCGGTGCGGAGGGTGACGCGGCGGGCGCCGACGCGGCCGGCGACGACGCCGCCGCAGGCGACGACGCCGCCGGAGAGGGCGCCGCGGGCGACGGCACCGCCACGGACGACGGGTCGACGAGCGCGCTCGTGTGGGTCGCCGTCGCCGTGGTCGCCGCGCTGCTGCTCGCCGCGGGCTACGTCGTCGTGCGGCGCCGCGCGCGCGCGTCGGGCACCGACGAGGCCGCGGGGGACACGCCCCGCCCCCTGACCAAGACGTCCGCCCGGTGACCCCGGGCACGAACCGAGAACGACCGAAGGAGACACGACCATGGCACGACCGATCACCCTCTTCACCGGGCAGTGGGCCGACCTGCCGTTCGAGGAGGTGGCACGCCTCGCGTCCGGCTGGGGCTACGACGGCCTGGAGATCGCGTGCTGGGGCGACCACCTCGACCCCTGGCGCTGGGACGACGACGAGTACGTCCAGGGCAAGCTCGACCTGCTGGCCAAGTACGACCTCAAGGTCTACGCGATCTCGAACCACCTCAAGGGCCAGGCGGTGTGCGACGACCCGATCGACCAGCGCCACCGCGACATCCTGCCGGACGTCGTGTGGGGCGACGGCGACCCCGAGGGCGTGCGCCAGCGCGCCGCGGAGGAGATGAAGCACACCGCGCGCCTCGCCGCGAAGCTCGGCGTGAAGACCGTCGTGGGCTTCACGGGCTCGGCGATCTGGAAGTACGTCGCGATGTTCCCGCCGGTCTCCCAGGAGGCGATCGACGCCGGGTACCAGGACTTCGCGGACCGCTGGAACCCGATCCTCGACGTGTTCGACGAGGTCGGGGTGCGGTTCGCGCACGAGGTGCACCCGAGCGAGATCGCGTACGACTACTGGACGACGGTCCGCACGCTCGAGGCGATCGGGCACCGCGAGGCGTTCGGCCTCAACTGGGACCCGAGCCACATGGTGTGGCAGGACCTCGACCCGGTGAGCTTCCTGTGGGACTTCAAGGACCGCATCTACCACGTGGACTGCAAGGACACGAAGAAGCGGATGCACAACGGCCGCAACGGCCGCATGGGCTCGCACCTGGCCTGGGCGGACCCGCGCCGCGGCTGGGACTTCATCTCCACGGGCCACGGCGACGTGCCGTGGGAGGACGCGTTCCGCATGCTCAACACGATCGGCTACGAGGGCCCGATCTCGGTCGAGTGGGAGGACGCGGGCATGGACCGTCTCGTCGGCGCGCCCGAGGCCCTGGAGTTCGTCAAGAAGTACGCGTTCGACGCGCCTGACGCGGCCTTCGACGCCGCGTTCTCGACCAAGTAGCACCGCAGTCTCCCCGTCGGCCGGCGTCGCCGGCCGGCGGGTGGGGGCAGTCCGACGCGCCACCGCCCCCGGTCGTCCCGACGGCCGGGGGCGGTGGCGTGCGCGCGTCCGGGCACGACTATGTGAGCCTTCACATTTGTTTTGCGGCCAGGGTTATCTAACCGTGACGGTCAATGTTCGGCTTTTGCTTGACCCTCGACATAAGTGCCCCTACGTTGTCATCCATGCGAGCCGACGACGTCGCGCAGGACGTGCGTACCCCGGTGCTGGAGCCGGAGACGCCCCTCCCGGGAGCGACCACGCCAGGGGCCTCGACCGCCCGAAGCACCTTCCCCGCCAGCAGCCCCGACGAGCTCGGGCTGCCCGCCGCCGGGTATCGCGCCGGGATCCTCGGCACCGGGTTCATGGGCGGGGTCCACGCCCGGGCCGTGCGCACGGGCGGAGGCCGCGTCGTGAGCGTCGCCGCCGCCGACCTCGACATCGCGCGCGCCGCCGCGCCGGGTCTCGGCGCCGAGCGCGCCGTCGCGACGGTCGAGGAGCTGCTCACGGACCCCGAGGTCGACGTGGTGCACGTGTGCACGCCCAACCACCTGCACGTCCCCCTGGCGCGCGCGGCGCTCGCCGCCGGCAAGCACGTGGTGTGCGAGAAGCCGCTCGCGACCGACGTCGCGGGCGCGGTCGAGCTCGCCGGCCTCGCGGCCGCGGCGCGCGAGCGGGACGGTCGCGTCGCCGTCGTGCCGTTCACCTACCGCTTCCACGCCATGGTCCGCGAGGCGCGCGAGCGCGTGCGCCGCGGCGAGGTGGGCACCGTCTCGCTCGTGCACGGCTCGTACCTGCAGGACTGGCTGCTGCGCGACTCCGACGACAACTGGCGCGTCGACCCCGCCCTAGGCGGCGCGAGCCGTGCGTTCGGTGACATCGGCTCCCACTTCTGCGACCTGCTGGAGTTCACGACGGGCCAGCGCATCGTGCGCCTCGTCGCGCAGTCGGCCACGGTGAACCAGCACCGTCGCGGCGCCGACGGCGTCGTGCACGAGGTCGCGACCGAGGACGCCGTGACGCTCCAGTACGCGACGGACGGCGGCGCGCTCGGCTCGGCCGTGATCTCGCAGGTGTCGGCCGGCCGCAAGAACCGGCTCTACCTGGAGATCTCCGGCTCGGAGTCCACCCTCGCGTTCGACCAGGAGCAGCCCGAGACGCTCTGGGAGGGCCGGCGCACGACGTCGCGCCTCCTCGTGCGCGACCCCGAGACGCTCTCCCCGGCGGCGGTCCGGTACTCGCGCCTCCCCGCCGGGCACGCGCAGGGCTACCAGGACTGCTTCGACGCGCTCGTCGCCGACACCGCCGCGGCCATCGGGGGCGCCGTCCCGGACGGCCTGCCCACGTTCGACGACGGCCTGCGCGCCGCACGGCTCGCCGACGCCGTGGCCACGTCGGTGCGCACGGGCGGCTGGGTCGAGGTCGCGTCGTGACCGCGACGACGACGCGCGAGCCGCGTCCCGCCGCGGGGGAGGGCGACGACCGGCCGCTCCTGCGCCTGCGCGGCATCGGCAAGGAGTTCTTCGGGAACTCCGTGCTGCGCGGGATCGACCTCGACGTGCGGCCCGGCGAGGTCCACGCGCTCGTCGGCGAGAACGGCGCCGGCAAGTCGACGCTCATGAAGATCATCGCCGGCGTGCACCGCCCCGACGCGGGCACGCTCGAGCTCGACGGCGAGACGACGACGTTCGCCTCACCGCTCGCCGCGCAGCACGCAGGCGTGTCGACGGTGTTCCAGGAGTTCAACCTCCTGCCCGAGCGGTCCGTCGCCGAGAACGTCTACCTCGGCCGCGAGCCGCGGCGCGCGGGCCTCGTCGACCGGCGGCGCATGCACGCGGACACGACCGCCCTGCTCACCGAGCTCGGCCTGACGGGGCTCGCGTCGTGGACGCGCGTCGGCTCGCTCTCCGTGGCGCAGCAGCAGATCGTCGAGATCGTCAAGGCCGTCTCCTACGACGCGCGGATCATCTCGATGGACGAGCCGACGGCGGCGCTCGCCGACCAGGAGGTCGAGCTCCTCTACGAGCTCGTGCACCGGCTCAAGGAGCGCGGCGTCGCGATCCTCTACGTCTCGCACCGCCTCAAGGAGATCTTCGACCTCTGCGACACCATCACGGTGCTCAAGGACGGCAACCACGTGCTGACGACGCCGACGGCGGACATCGACGCGGACCGCCTCGTGCGCACGATGGTCGGTCGCGACTTCGCGGGGTACTTCCCGGACAAGGACCCCGCGATCGTCCCGGGCGAGGTGCGGCTCGCGCTCGAGGGCGTCGGCAACACGCAGGTCGACGACGTGTCGTTCGAGGTCCGCGCGGGCGAGATCGTCGCGCTCGCCGGGCTCCAGGGCTCGGGGCGCACGGAGATCGCGCACGGCGTCTTCGGCATCGCGGGCTTCACGCGCGGCCGCGTCCTCGTCGGCGGGAAGCCGGTCGACGTGCGCTCGCCGCGCCAGGCGGTCCGCGCCGGCCTCGCGCTCGTCACCGAGGACCGCAAGGCCGAAGGGCTCGCGCTGGGCCAGTCGATCCTCGCCAACGCGCGCCTCGTGCTCGACGCCGTCGTGCCCGGCCAGGCCGACCGGCGCGCGAAGCGCATCCCGGGCATCCTGTCCTCGCTCGAGCTCGTCGCGAGCTCGCAGGAGGCCGAGGTCCAGTACCTGTCGGGCGGCAACCAGCAGAAGGTCGTCCTCGCGAAGTGGCTCGTCACGGACCCGCAGGTCATCGTGCTCGACGAGCCGACGCGCGGCATCGACGTGGGCGCCAAGCGCGCGGTCTACGACCTCATGCGCGAGCTCACCGCGAACGGCGTCGCCGTCCTGTTCATCTCGTCCGAGCTCCCCGAGGTGGTCGCCATGGCCGACCGCGTGCTCGTCATGCGCGACGGCCGCCTCGCGGGCGAGCTCCCCGCGGGCAGCGACGAGGAGACCGTCATGGCGCTCGCCACGGGCGCGGGCGAGGACACCTCCGGCGAGCACGTCCAGGTCGACCTCGGCGCCCTCGCCGACGCCGACGACCTCCCGGGCGCCGACCCCGGCACCACGCCCCGCAGCGCCCCGCACGCCCCCGACGGCCCGAAGGAGCACCGATGAGCACCGCGGTCGCGACCGCCGCCCCCACCGCGAGCCGCGCCCCCGCGCGCCGCCGCCGGCTGGGCTCGACGGAGATCGTCTACCTCGCCCTCGTCGGGATCCTCGTGATCGCCGGCGTCCTCGTGGCCGTGGGCGGCGGCAACCTGTTCAGCACGGCGAACACGGCGTACATGCTCACGCAGACGAGCCTCCTCGGCTTCGTCGCGATCGGGCAGACGTTCGCCGTCCTGTGCAAGTCGCTCGACCTGTCCGTCGGCTACGTGGTCGCGCTCAGCTCGATCGTCGGCGCGACGACCATGGCGGGCGACCCGTCACGCGTCTGGCTCGGCGTCCTCGCGGCGGTGGGCGTCGCGGCGGTCGTCGGCCTCGTCAACGGGCTCGTCATCGCGAAGCTGCGGGTCAACGCGTTCATCGCGACGCTCGGCGTCGGGCTCATCATCAAGGGCTACCTCGACACGCAGTTCAAGGGCCCGGCGGGGGAGGTGCCCGCCTCGTTCCAGATGTTCGGGTACACGCGTGTCGGGCCGGTCCCGGTCTCGACGATCGTCATGCTGCTCGTCGCGGCCGCGGGCGTCGTGCTCCTGACGCGCACCCGCCCCGGGTACCACATGTTCGCCGTCGGGGGGAACACCGACGTCGCGCGGCTCTCGGGCATCCGGACGGACCGGACGCTGGTCCTCGCGCACGTGCTGTGCTCGGTCTGCGCGGGCGTCGCCGGTCTGCTCATCGCCGCGCGCTTCGGCACCGGCAACGCGCTCGTCTACTCCTACGGTCTCGACCTCGACTCGATCGCCGCCGTCGTGCTCGGCGGGACGCTCCTCATGGGCGGGCGCGGCTCGGTCGTCGGGACGGTGGGCGGCGTGCTCATCCTCGCCGTGCTCGACACGGTGTTCAACGTGCTCGACGTCGACCCGTTCTTCAAGGACGTGCTGCGCGGCGTCATCATCATCGCCGCCGTCGCCCTGTACGCCCGGCGCCAGATCGACCCGGCGAGCAGCCGGGCCCGCTTCCGCCCGACCCGCACCGGAGGTGCGTCCGCATGACCACCGACACCACGCGCCGGACCATCCCGGCGCGCGCGCCGCGGGCCGGCTGGCTCGAGCGCCTCACCGCGGGCGGCAGCTGGACCGTGTTCGCTCTGCTCGTGCTCGTCTTCGCGGTCATCCTCGTGATGAACCCGTCGTTCGGCGAGCCCATGTCGCTCATGGCGTTCGTCAAGAAGGCCGCGCCGCTGGTCATCCTCGCGATCGGGCAGTACTTCGTCATCGTCTCGGGCGAGTTCGACCTGTCGGTCGGGTCGCTCGTGGGCGCCCAGGTCGTCATCGCCGCGAAGCTCATGGACGGCGAGGACTCCATGACCTGGCCCGTCATGGCCCTCATGATCGTCTTCGGCCTCGCGGTCGGGCTCGTCAACGGCCTCGTGACCACGCTGCTCAAGGTGCCGTCGTTCATCACGACGCTCGGCATGATGCTCGTGCTCTACGGCGCGATCCGGCTCTGGACGGGCGGCGCCCCCACGGGCGCCCTCACCGACGGGTTCCGGCAGTGGGGACGCGGGGGCATCCCCGACACCCCGGGCCAGTTCCAGGTGCCGTACGCGCTGCTCGTCGTCGTCGTGCTCGGCGTGGCCGCGGCCCTGCTCATGCGCCGCCCGTTCGGCCGCACGCTCGTCGCCACGGGCGACAACGACGTCGCGGCGGGCTACGCGGGCGGCTCGGTGTGGTGGGTGCGCACGCGCGCCTTCCTCCTCTCGGGCTTCCTGGCGACCGTCGCGGCGATCCTCATCGGCGGGTACGCCGGCGTCACCGCCCAGGTCGGGCAGGGCCTGGAGTTCATGGCGATCACCGCCGTCGTGCTCGGGGGCGTCGTCCTCGGCGGCGGGCGGGGGACCGTGATCGCCGCGATGGCGGGCGCGCTCACGCTCGAGGCGCTGTTCACCCTCTTCAACCAGCTGAGCCTGCCGTCGACGATCCGCCCCGCCGTGCAGGGCGTGATCATCATCGCGGCCGTCGCCTACGCCGCGCTGCCGCGCCGGTCGCGGCGCCGCGCGTCCGCCCCCGACGCCCCGCCGGCGGCGGGCCCGACCCCCGCACCGAAGGAGCCCGCCCCCGCGAACGCCTGAGCCCCGCGCGCCCGGCGACGACGCCCGCGCCCCTCCCCGCGCACGACCCCTGCCGGACCCCCGCGCACGGCCGTGCGGCAGCACCCGAGCTGTACCCCCTTCCCCGCACGTTGCGGGACGACGACGTCTCACCAAGGAGAAGAAGGACATGCGACGTACACGAGCACTCCTGGCCGGCACGGCGGTGGCCACGCTGTTCCTCGCGGCCGCCTGCACGACCGACACCCCCACCGACACGGGCGGGGAGACCTCGGCCGAGGAGAGCCCCGCGGGCGAGGAGTCCGGCGGCGCCGACTCCGAGTGGTTCGTCCAGGCGGACTACGACCGCCAGCTCGCCCAGCGCGAGGTCGTGCCCGAGGGCCCGGCCGACCAGCCGTGGCTCCAGGCCATCGAGCCCGAGTACGTGGACACGGCCGAGTTCGCGAGCGCCGAGGGCGGCAACACGCTGTGCTTCTCGAACGCGTCGGTGTCCAACCCGTGGCGCGTCACCGGGTTCATCACCATGCAGCAGCAGGTCGACGTCCTCACCGAGGAGGGCGTGATCGGCGAGTTCCGCGTCTCCGACGCCGCCGACGACGACAACAAGCAGATCTCCGACATCCAGGCGTTCGTCGCGGCGGGCGACTGCGACGCGATCATCATCTCGCCGTCGACCACCGCGACCCTCACGCCCGCCGTCGAGGCGGCGTGCGAGTCGGGCAAGCCCGTCATCGTGTTCGACCGCGGCGTCAACACCGACTGCATGGTGACGTTCATCCACCCGATCGGCGGCTACGCGTACGGCGCCGACGGCGCCGAGTTCCTCGTCGAGAACCTCGAGCCCGGCTCGAAGGTCCTCGCGCTGCGCATCCTGCCCGGCGTCGACGTGCTCGAGAACCGCTGGGCCGCGGCCGACAAGATCTTCTCCGAGTCGGAGCTCGAGGTCGTGGGCGCCGAGTTCACCGGCGGCGACGGGGCGAAGATCAAGGACATCGTCACGCAGTACCTCCAGCGCGGGGACGTGGACGGCATCTGGATGGACGCCGGCGACGGCGCCGTCGCGGCCGTCGAGGCGTTCGAGGACGCGGGCAAGCCGTACCCCGTCTTCATGGGCGAGGACGAGATGAGCTTCCTGCGCAAGTGGAAGGACACGGACATGACCGCCATCGGCGCCGTGTACTCCAACTTCCAGTGGCGCACGCCGATCCTCGCGGCGCAGATGATCTGGGCCGGCGAGCAGGTGCCGTCCGAGTGGGTCCTGCCGCAGTCGCCGGTCGTCGCCGAGGACCTCGACGCCTACCTCGAGGCGAACAAGGACATGCCGTCCCTGCACTACGCGAAGTTCGGCGGCGAGGACCTGCCCGGGTTCCCGGAGGCCTGGACCGACCGCTGACGCCAGCACCACCCCGGTCCGGCCGCGCGGCCGGACCACCTGGGGCCGCCCGGTCGCCGTCCGGCCGGCCGGGCGCCCTGCCCGCCCGCCCGACGGCGCGGCGTACCTCCCGCACGGGGGCGCGCCGCGGCGTCGGGCACGCGGGCGGGACGGCCGAGTGCTCGGACCCGACGAGAGAGAGCGACGTGGCTCTTCCCGGCCCGACCCCCGCGCACCGCGCGACCGACCTGCTCGCGCCCGACGGCGCGCCCGTCCCGGTGCGCCGGCGCGCGCTCGGCGTCAACACGTGGGTGTGGACGTCGCCCCTGACCGACGACGCGCTGCGCGGCATCGCCCCGCGCGTCGCGGGGTGGGGCTTCGACGTGCTCGAGCTGCCCGTCGAGAACCCGGGGGACTGGGACCCGGCGACGGCGGCCGCCGTGCTCGCCGACCACGGCCTCGCCGCGAGCGTCTCGCTCGTCATGGGCGAGGGACGCGAGCTCGTCGCCACGGACGCCGCGACGGTGCGCGCCACGCAGGACTACCTGCGCCACGTCGTCGACGTCGCGCGGACCGTCGGCGCCCCGGTGATCGGCGGCCCGGCGTACGCGTCGGTCGGGCGCACGTGGCGGCTCGGCCCGGCCGAGCGCGAGGCCACCTACGAGGAGCTCGCCGAGCACCTCGCCCCGGTCGTCGAGCACGCCGTGGCGGCGGGCGTCGTCGTCGGGCTCGAGCCGCTCAACCGCTACGAGACGAGCCTCGTCAACACCGTCGACCAGGGGCTGGAGGTCGTGCGGCGCCTGCCCGCGGCCGGCATCGGCCTCATGCTCGACGTCTACCACATGAACATCGAGGAGACGGACCTGCCCGCCGCGGTGGCGCGCGCGGGCGAGCGCATCGCGCACGTCCAGGTGTGCGGCAACGACCGCGGCGCACCCGGCACCGACCACCTCGACTGGCGCGGCCTGCTCGCCGCGCTCGACGCGACCGGCTACGACGGACCGCTCGTCATCGAGTCCTTCACCGCCGAGAACGCGACGATCGCCACGGCCGCCTCGATCTGGCGCCCGCTGGCGCCGACCCAGGACGCCATCGCCGTCGATGGCCTCGCCTACCTGAAGGGACTGATGCCCGAGCCGGAGAGCACGTAGCCGTAGTCGCAGACGACCGCCGGCGCCGGCACGCCGCGGGATGACGACCACCCTGCCCGGACGACGACGTCCGGGCCCGCACGTCATGCCCCTGGAGGCACCACGATGACTGCACGACGCCCACGCAGGGCGAGATCGGTCGCCGCACTGACCGTCGGGGCGCTCGCGTTCACGCTTGCGCCCGTCACGATGGCCGCTGCCGCGGACGACCCCGTCCCTGCGGACGAAGAGCACAAGGTGCTCATCTTCACCAAGACGACCCAGTTCCGGCACACCGAGGCGATCACGCAGGGCACGCCCGTGCTCGAGGCCGCGTTCGCCGAGGTCGGCATCGAGTCCGACCACACCGAGGACTCCTCGGTGTTCACCGACGACAACCTCGCGCAGTACGACGCCCTCGTCATGTTCCAGACGTCGGGCGACCCGTGGAACGCGGACGAGAAGGCCGCGCTCGAGCGCTACCAGCAGGCGGGCGGCGGCATCGTCGCCATCCACAACGCGACCGACATGCGCGGCAGCTACCAGTGGTGGGACGACATGATCGGCGCGCTCATGCCCGGTCACGCCGCCACGGGCAACAGCCCCGGCCTGCCCGGCACGGTCCGCGTCGAGGACCGCACGCACCCGTCGACCGAGCACCTGTCCCAGCGCTGGACGCGCGCGGACGAGTGGTACAACTTCTCGGCCAACGTCCGCGGCAGCGCGCACGTCCTCGCCACGATGGACGAGACGACGTACGACGCCGGCGGCAACAAGATGGGCTACGACCACCCGATCTCCTGGTGCAAGCCGTACGACGGCGGTCGTGCCTGGATGACGGGCATGGGCCACTTCGGGGCGCACTACACGCAGGAGCCCGACTTCGTGCAGCACGTCGTCGGCGGCGTGCAGTGGGCCGCGGGCCTCGTCGAGGGCGACTGCGGCGGCACCGACTGGGGCTCGTTCGAGAAGGTCGCGCTCGACTCCAACACGAGCGCCCCCTTCGGCATGGACGTCGCGCCCGACGGCCGCGTGTTCTACACCGAGCTCGTGCGCGGCCAGGTCCGCGTCTACGACCCGCGGACGCAGAACACGACGACGGCGCTCACCCTCCCCGTGTACTCGGGCGGCGAGGACGGCCTGCTCGGCATCGCGCTCGACAAGGACTTCGCGGAGAACGGGTACCTGTACCAGTACTACTCGCCCGCGAGCGCGAACGACTCCGACCCGGCGAACTTCTTCAACCGCGTCTCGCGGTTCACGGTGTCCTCGGACGGCCCGGGCGCGACCGTGATCGACCCGGCGTCGGAGAAGGTCCTGATGGAGATCCCGGCCGGGCGCCTGCCCGACGAGCCGGGCCACACGGGCGGCGGCCTGCTCGTCGACCACGAGACCGGTGACCTGTACATCGGCGTGGGCGACGACGTGAACCCGCACTCCGAGCCGTCGGGCGGCTACGCGCCGATCTCCGAGCGCGACGGCACGTTCCACGACGCGCGTGCGACGTCGGCGAACACGAACGACCTGCGCGGCAAGGTGCTGCGGGTCCACCCCGAGGACGACGGCACGTACTCGATCCCCGAGGGCAACCTCTTCGCGCCGGGCACCGAGAAGACGCTGCCCGAGATCTACGCGATGGGCTTCCGCAACCCGTTCCGGTTCACCATCGACCCGAAGACGGGCAACCTCGGCGTCGCCGACTACTCGCCCGACAACGGGTCGGACAACCCGGCGAACCGCGGCCCGGCCGGCATCGCCGAGTGGAACCTCATCAAGGAGCCCGGCTTCTTCGGCTGGCCCCTGTGCATGGGGAACAACGAGCCGTTCCGCGACGTCGACTACCGCACGAGCCCGGTCACGGTCGGTGACTTCTTCGACTGCGACGCCCCGGTCAACGACTCGGTGAAGAACACCGGCCTCACCGAGCTCCCCGCCGCGCAGCCGGCGGACCTCTGGTACGGCTACCAGCGCTCGTCGGTGCCCGGCGTCATCAACGCCGGCGGCGGCCTCGCGCCCATGGGCGGCCCGTTCTACGAGTACGACCCGGAGCTCGACTCCGACACGAAGTTCCCGTCGTCCTACGACGGCAAGGCCTTCTTCTACGAGTGGGCCCGGAACAAGATGTACACGATCGACCTCAAGGACCCCGAGGCCGCTCCCGGCGTGACCGACGTCGAGAAGGTCAACCCGTTCCTCCCGCAGGAGCAGTTCCTGGCGCCGATCGACTCGAAGTTCGGGCCCGACGGCGCGATGTACGTGCTCGACTGGGGCGGCGGCTTCGGCCGCGACAACCCGAACTCGGGCCTGCACCGCATCGACTACCTGTCGGGCTCGCGCTCGCCGGTGTCGAAGCCGGTCGCGACGCCGGACTCCGGCATCGCGCCGCTCGAGGTGTCGTTCGACGGGACCGGGAGCACCGACCCCGAGGGCGAGGCGCTCACGTACGCGTGGGACTTCGACGGTGACGGCACGACGGACTCGACGTCCGCCGCCCCGAGCCACACCTACACGGAGAACGGCGTCTACGACGCCCGCCTCACGGTGACCGACCCTGCCGGCAAGGTGGGCACGGCGACCGTGCCGATCACGGTCGGCAACACGCGGCCCGAGGTCGACTTCGGCCTGCCGCCCACGGGGTCGTTCTTCACCTTCGGCGACGACATCACGTGGGACGTGGCCGTGACGGACGCCGAGGACTCGCCGGACGGCGAGACCATCGACGACGAGCAGGTCATCATCCAGCCCGCGCTCGGCCACGACGCGCACGCGCACCCCTCCGAGCCGCTGCACGGCCGGACGGGCACGGTCGCGACGAGCCTCGGCGGCGGCCACGGCGAGGACATGAACGTCTTCTACGTAATCGACGCGCGCTACACCGACCGCGGCGGCGTGGACGACGTCCCGGCCCTCACCGGCTCGGACACCACGCTCATCTTCCCGAAGAAGCGCGAGGCGGAGTTCCACGCCGACTCCGACGGCACCACGACGATCCCGAGCCGGGACGTCGAGGGCGGCGGCTCGGTCATCACCGGGTCGAACGGGGCCTGGGCGTCGTACGACCCGGTGAGCCTGTACGGCGTGGAGGCGCTCACGCTGCGCGTCGCCGCGGCGGCCGAGGGCACGATCGAGCTGCGGCGCGACGCCGCGGACGGCGAGCTCCTCGGCACGGCGGAGGTCCCGCAGACGGGTCTCGGCACGTTCACCGACGTGACCGTGGACGTCACCGACCCCCGGGAGCCGTTCACGCTCTACGTCGTCTTCCCCGGCGCGGGCGAGCGTCGCCTCAACTTCGTCGAGGCCGACGGCAAGGGCGTCTCCGCCACCACGCGGCCGAAGGTGCGCATCACCGCGCCCGAGGCGGGCGTGCGCCTGGAGCAGGGCGAGATCACGGTCACGGCCAAGGCCGACGACACGGAGAACACGGTCACCGAGGTCGAGTTCTTCGTCGACGGCGAGTCGATCGGGACCGACACCGAGGCGCCGTACGAGGCCACGTGGGAGGTGACGGCGGACAACAACTACGAGCTGACCGCGGTCGCGACCAACGACAAGGGCCTCTACACGCGGTCCCGCGTCGTCGTGGCGCAGGTCGGCGACCTCTTCGGGGGCATGAAGACCTTCACCAACGCGAACGGGACGTTCGAGCAGCTCGCCGAGGGCAAGTACCTCATCACGTCGGGCGGCGCGAACATGTGGCAGGGCACCAACGAGTACTCGACCATCTACCGCGAGCAGGGCGCCGACGAGAACTGGTCGGCGACGGTGAAGATCAACAGCCAGGGCAACTCGAACGGGTCCGCCAAGGCCGGGATCATCGTCCGCAACGACGTCACGCAGGTCGGGAGCTCGCCGGGCTACGCCGCACTGGGCATGCGCCCGAGCGGCGGCTTCGAGTGGCTCCGCGGCAACGCGGCCGGCCAGCTCGTCACGTCGTCCGCCGCGAGCTCGACGAGCTACCCCGCGTGGGTGCGGATCGTGCGCGACGGCGACCTGTACACGGCCTCCTGGAGCAAGGACGGCGAGAACTTCACGCAGATCGGGGAGCCCCAGGCCCTCCCGGGTGCGGCGTCCGTGCAGGACGTGGGGCTCTTCGTCACCGCGCACAGCACGTCGGCCACGAGCGCCGTCGAGTTCCAGGACTTCGTGTTCGACGACGACCCGCAGACCGGGGGACCCGGTGAGGAGACCCCGCCGCAGTGCCTCGCGCAGGCGTCGGACGAGTTCGACGGCGACACCCTCGACCCGCGGTGGACGGTCGTCCGCCAGGCCGACGGCAAGCCGATCACCGTCGCCGACGGCCACGCCGTCCTGCCGGTCGTGCAGGGCGACATCAACGAGGCGCAGACCGGGCCGATCAGCTACCTCGGTCAGCCCGCACCCGCCGGCGCGTGGACGCTCGAGACGAAGCTCGACGTCCCGCTCGCCCGGCACTGGCAGCACGCCGGCCTCCTGGTCCACGTGACCGACGACGAGTACACGAAGCTCGCGTTCACGAAGAACCAGAACGGCAACCGGTTCCTCGAGTTCCAGACCGAGACCGGCGGCGCCCGCACGTGGCACGGCCAGACGAACGTCGCCGGGGACTTCCCGACGTCGATCCACCTGCGCCTCGTCTCGGACGGCTCCGCCATCACGGCCGCGTACTCGGCGGACGGCCGGACGTGGACGGCGCTCGCGGGCTCGGCGCCCGTGAAGTCGGGCGCGACGTTCGGCGTGATGGCCGGCGGCGACACCGCGGCCGCCGACTCGGTCGCCAAGGTCGACTACGTGCGCGTCACGGGCGACGGGTCGGACGACGGCGAGCGCGAGCCGAGCGACGAGTTCGAGGGCGACGCCCTCGACGGCTGCCGCTGGGACGCGGTCGTGCGCTACGACGGGTCGAAGGTCGCCGTCGCCGACGGCGAGCTGCGCATCACGACCCAGCCGGGCGACATCAACGCCGACAACAACGACGACCCGCGCAACTTCGTCCTCCAGACGGCACCGGAGGGCGACTGGGTCGTCGAGACGCGGTTCAAGGCGCCGCTCGTGCACCGGTGGCAGCTCGCGGGCCTCATCGCGTACGGCGACGACGACAACTACGTCAAGGCCGACGTGCTCGCGAAGAACGCCCCGGGCGCGGCTCTGAACCTCGGCGCCGAGCTCGTCTCGGAGAAGGGCGGCCAGTTCGGCAACGGCGGCAACCGTCAGCTCGAGCTCGCCGACTCGACCGAGTCGGGCTACTGGTACCTGCGGCTCGAGAAGGTGGGCAGCACGTACCAGGGCTGGGTCAGCGACGGCGGGGTGAACTGGACGCCGCTGGGCGACCCGGTCACCAACGACGCGGCGCTGACGAAGGTCGGCCTCATGGCGATCGGCCCGGAGCAGGAGACGCCGGTCACGGTGGCGTTCGACTGGTTCCGTCTCACGACGGACTCCGAGCCCGAGCCCACGGTCGACGTCGAGGTCACCGCCTCGGCCCGCTGCCTCGCGGGCAAGGCGTACCTCGCCCTGCGCGCGACGAACGCCGACGAGGCGCCCGTCGCGGTCACCCTCACCACGCCGTTCGGCTCCAAGGAGTTCGGCGCGGTCGAGGTGGGCGCCAACGCGTACCAGTCGTTCGCGTCGCGCGCGACGGCGTTCGAGGCGGGCACGGCGACGGTCACGGCGACGCTCGGCGACGTCACGACCGAGATCGAGGTGCCGTACGACGCCGTGAGCTGCGGCTGACGGCGGGCCGGTGACGGGCGACCCGCTCCCGTCACCAGCCACCACCTGCGCCGGCCCGGCCCGCGGGCCGGGCCGGCGCGCCCGGCGGGACGACCACAGGACAGGAGCGACAGGTGGCACAGCGCACCTCGGCACGGACGCCGACGACCCGGACCCCGGCGGGAGGAGCCCGGGCGGGCTCCGGCCGCACCGGCGGCCCGACGACGCCCGCACGCTCCCGCCCTGCCGACCGGGGCGGTGCCGGCCGCCCCGAACCCCGGCCACCGGCGCGCGTCCGCGCGCGCCGGTGGTTCGTGGGCCTCGACCCGTGGCGCCGCGTCCTGCTCGTCGTCGGCGCGCTCGCGCTCGTGGCCGTCGTGGTCGCGGCGGTCGTCGCGCTCACGCGCGGCGGCTCAGCACCTGACGAGGAGGGCTTCACCGTCGACCCGGCGCGCGTCGCGGAGCTGGAAGCGGCCGAGGAGGCGCGCGACGCCGAGAACCTCGTCGCCTCGATCGACCACGCCCGGTACCTCCAGACCGAGCTCGTCCCCGTCCTGCACGGCCTCCACGCGGTGCTCCCCGTCGACGGGTCGAGCGCTGTCCCCGCGGACCCGGCGGACGTCACCGCGTGGCGCGCGACCGTCGACGGCCTCGTCGCCGAGACGGAGGCGCTCGCGAGCGGTTCCTCCGAGCACAACATCGTCCGCAACGGGATGCTCACGTCGCTCGAGCTCGTCGGGGACGCGCTCGACGCCGTCGGGCTCGCCGCGAGCGCCGACCCCGCCGCGGCCCCGGACCTGTACGCCCTCGCGGGCGACCTGCGCACGCGCGCCGTCGAGACGTGGGGCCTCGCCGCCGTCCAGCTCGACCTGCGCTCGACCGCCGGCGGCCAGGGCCACGTCCACGTCTTCCTGCCCGTCCACCCCGACGACTCGCTCGACGGGGGCCTCGGCCTCAGCCACACGGGCGGTGACGAGGGCGGCCACGAGGGCGACCACGAGGGCGCCGACGGCGAGGACGCGCACGACCACTGAGCCGACCGACCACCGTCCACCGGACGACCGCGGCCCGCACGGGCCGCCCACCGACCTCCCGGTCGGGCGCCCTCCGGGGGCCAGGCCGAGCCCGACCGGGAACTCCCGTCCGTCAGCGGCGGGGCAGGGCCATGACGACGTCCGCATGGGTCTCCCCGCCGACGACGTACGTCCGGCCACCCACCACGGCGAACCCGTGCTTGCGGTAGAAGGCCTGGGCGCGCGCGTTGTGCCCGTTCGTGCCGAGCCAGAGGGGGAGCCCGGGCCCGAGCAGCGCCGCGGCCCCCGTCGTCGCGGTCATGAGCACGCTCGCGACGCCCGTGCCCTGCGCGGCGGGGTGCACGTAGATCTTCGACAGCTCCACCGCCTCGCCCGGCCCGACCGCGGCCGCCACGTCCGGGTCGTCGGGGAGGCCTCGTGCCAGCAGCGCGTACCCGAGGGGGCCGCTCGGGGCCTCGGGCGACCCGGCGTCCGTCTCCACGGTGCCTGCCGACGTGCCCGCCGACGTGCTTGGCGACGTGTCTCCCGACGCGCCCGCCGACGTTCCTGCTGAGGCGCCGGGCGACGCCGCCTCGACGAGCAGCAGCGCGTGCGCGGCGCTCGCGGCCCACGCGCGGAACCGGTCGGGCGAGAGCTGCGTCGCGACGTGCTCCGCGATCGCGTCGGGCGACGTGCCGGGCGGGCACGCGAGCGGGAACGTGAGCGCGGCCAGGTCCGCGAGCGCGGCGGCGTCGGCCGTCGTCGCGCGGCGCACGGCCGTCGTGGCGGTGGTGGTGTCGTCCGGCATGCCAGGAAATCTACGCCCGCGGTCTCCGCCCACGGCACGGTGGGCACCGCGGTGGCGCAGCGGTGGCGCACCGGTGGCGCACCGGTGGGGTCCGCGGCGGAGCCCGCCGAGCGCGCGTCCCGGGCATGATGGACGCGTGACGCGCATCGACCTCAACGCCGACCTCGGCGAGGGCTTCGGCCGCTGGACCCTCGGCGACGACCAGGCCCTGCTCGGCCTCGTGACCAGCGCGAACGTCGCGTGCGGGTTCCACGCGGGCGACGCGACGACCATGCGGACCGTGACGCGGGACGCCGCCGCGCGCGGGGTGCGGGTGGGCGCGCACGTGAGCTACCGGGACCGGGCGGGCTTCGGGCGGCGGTTCATGGACGTGGACCCCGGCGAGCTCGCCGACGAGGTGCTCTACCAGCTCGCCGCTCTCGACGGGTTCGCCCGGCTCGCGGGGGACCGCGTGCGGTACGTCAAGCCGCACGGCGCGCTCTACAACGCCATCGTCCACCACGAGGCGCAGGCCCGGGCCGTCGTCGACGCGGTGCGCGCCTACGACCCCACGCTGCCCGTCGTCGGGCTGCCCGGCTCGGCCGTGCTGCGGCTCGCGGACGCGGCGGGCCAGCCCACCGTCCGTGAGGCCTTCGCCGACCGCGGCTACCTCCCGTCGGGCGAGCTCGTCCCGCGCGGGGAGCCGGGCGCCGTCGTGCACGACGGCGACGAGGTCGCCCGGCGCGTCGTCCGGCTCGTGACGACCGGCACGGTCGAGGCCGCGGACGGCACGTCGCTGCGCGTCGAGGCGGACTCGGTGTGCGTCCACTCGGACACCCCCGGGGCAGTCGGGCTGCTCGGGGCGCTGCGGACCGCGCTCCAGGAGTCCGGGGTCGTCGTGCGGCCCTTCGTCGACGCCCCGCACGGCGGGTCGGCGGGCGCGGACGCCGTGCCGTGACGACCGGAAGGTCGCCCGCTCCCGGGTCACCGGTCCGCGACGCGGCCGACGGCCCCGACGGCGAGGTGACGGTGCACGCGTTCGGCGAGGCCGCGCTGCTCGTCGACCTGCCGGACCTCGCCGCCGTGCGCGCGCTGCACCGGGCCCTGGGCGACGCGCCGCCCGGCGTGGTCGACGTCGTCCCGGCCGCCCGCACGGTGCTCGTGCGCTGCGCGGCGCCTGCGGACGTCCCCGCCGCCCGGGCGTGGCTGCGCGCGGCGGCGCGGCGCGCGTCGACGACCGGCCCCACCACCCGCGTCGGGGAGCTCGTCGAGATCCCCGTGCGCTACGACGGCCCCGACCTGGACGACGTCGCCCGCTGGGCGGGCCTGAGCGTCGAGGAGGTCGTCGCGCGGCACCACGGCCGCGAGTACGAGGCCGCGTTCGGCGGGTTCGCGCCGGGCTTCACGTACCTCTCCGGGGTCGATCCCGCGATCGCCGCCCCGCGCCTGGCCACCCCGCGCACCCGCGTCCCCGCCGGCTCCGTGGCGCTCGCGGGCGGGCTCACCGCCGTCTACCCGGGGGAGTCCCCGGGCGGGTGGCGCCTCCTCGGCAGCACGGACGCACGGATGTTCGACGTCGACCGCGACCCGCCCGCGCTCGTCGCGCCCGGCGCGCGCGTGCGGTTCGTGCCGGTCCGCGCGGCCGTGACCGCGGGCGTCGGCGCGCTCGTGCCGCCGCGGAGGGAGCAGCAGCACGGGAGTGCGGGGGCGCCGCGCGTGCAGCCCGCGCAGGACCGGGCCACCACCGCCTCGCCGCCGGGCCCGCGCGCCCTGGAGGTGCTCGCGACGGGTCCCCTCGCGCTCGTCGAGGACGCGGGGCGCCCGGGGCTCGCCGCTGTCGGCGTCGGGCCGTCGGGAGCGGCCGACCGTGCGTCGTACGCGCTCGCGAACCGGCTCGTGGGCAACCCGGACGGTGCGGCGGCGATCGAGGTCACCCTCGGCGGTCTCGCCGTGCGGTTCGCCGGCGGGGCGGTCGTCGCGCTGGCGGGGGCGGCGGTCCCCGCCAGCGTGGACGGGAGCCCGGTCGGCATGCACACGGCCGTCCGGGTGCCCGACGGCGGGACCCTCCGCATCGGCCTGGCGGCGCGCGGTCTGCGCACCTACCTCGCGGTGCGTGGCGGACTCCGGCCGCCCGCGGTCCTCGGGTCGCGCGCGCGGGACGTGCTGGCCCGGCTCGGCCCAGGACCCCTGCAGCCGGGTGACGTCATCGCGGTGGGGGCAGCGCCGTCGGGCACGTGGCCGTGGCCCGACGTCGCACCGGTGCGGTTCCCGCCCGGCGAGCCGCGTCCGGGCGAGCGGGCGGGCGCGGTGCTCGAGGTGCTGCCCGGGCCGCGGTCCGACTGGTTCCTCCCCGGTGCGGGGCACGCGCTGCGCGCGCTGCGGACCGTGTCGCCGGACAGCGACCGCGTCGCCCTGCGGCTCGACGGCCAGGCGGTGCCCCGCAGGCCCGGGGAGCTGGCGTCCGAGGGGCTCGTCCGCGGCGCGGTCCAGGTCCCGCCCGACGGGCGTCCCGTCGTCTTCCTCGCGGACCGCCCGGTCACCGGGGGATACCCCGTCATCGGGGTGCTCCGCGAGCGGGACGTCGACCGCGCGGCCCAGCTCCGACCGGGAGACCGCGTGATCCTGCGGCTCGCGACGACGGTTTGAGCGCGGCGCCGGGGGAGCGCGGAAGAGCGGGGCCGACGGCCGCACGTCGTGCCGTGCGGCGAGCGGCGACGTCCCTGTGGGCCGGGTCACCGGGGAGCGGCTTGACCATGCCGCGCGGGGCCGCGTAATGTTCTGGATGTCGGCCCGACAGGGAGGAACAGACACCGCCTCGAACGATCGAGGGTGGCTGGTCCCGGGGTCGAAACCCTTCCACCGCATGGCGTAGAGTGTTCTCTGCCCGCGACGAGGAAGACCACGGTGACTGGACCACGGCGAACAGCCGGGGTTGAGGAGCCGGGGACAACCTGGTAAGGTTGAAGGGTTGCCCCAAGCGAGGTTCTGCCCGGTCGGGTGGTGCTGAGTTGGTGTGCGTCGGTTGTTTGAGAACTCAACAGTGTGCTTGTTAGTCAATGCCAAATTTTTGTCCCTGTGGCATGGCTGGCCTGGTTGCCCGTCCGGGTGGTTGGGTTGGTTGTGTCTGGGATTCCTTTGGTTGATTTCGGAAGATGATGTCATCTTTCGTGTTGATGCCAGTTTTGTGAACCCTGTTGGGGTTCGCTTCGTATGGATTGTTCACTGCCGGGTTTGTCCTGGTGGTGGGCGTTGTTCATTTACGGAGAGTTTGATCCTGGCTCAGGACGAACGCTGGCGGCGTGCTTAACACATGCAAGTCGAACGATGATGCCCAGCTTGCTGGGCGGATTAGTGGCGAACGGGTGAGTAACACGTGAGTAACCTGCCCTTGACTTCGGGATAACTCCGGGAAACCGGGGCTAATACCGGATATGAGCCGTCCTCGCATGGGGGTGGTTGGAAAGTTTTTCGGTCAGGGATGGGCTCGCGGCCTATCAGCTTGTTGGTGGGGTGATGGCCTACCAAGGCGACGACGGGTAGCCGGCCTGAGAGGGCGACCGGCCACACTGGGACTGAGACACGGCCCAGACTCCTACGGGAGGCAGCAGTGGGGAATATTGCACAATGGGCGAAAGCCTGATGCAGCGACGCCGCGTGAGGGATGAAGGCCTTCGGGTTGTAAACCTCTTTCAGCAGGGAAGAAGCGCAAGTGACGGTACCTGCAGAAGAAGCGCCGGCTAACTACGTGCCAGCAGCCGCGGTAATACGTAGGGCGCAAGCGTTGTCCGGAATTATTGGGCGTAAAGAGCTCGTAGGCGGTTTGTCGCGTCTGGTGTGAAAACTCGAGGCTCAACCTCGAGCTTGCATCGGGTACGGGCAGACTAGAGTGCGGTAGGGGAGACTGGAATTCCTGGTGTAGCGGTGGAATGCGCAGATATCAGGAGGAACACCGATGGCGAAGGCAGGTCTCTGGGCCGCAACTGACGCTGAGGAGCGAAAGCATGGGGAGCGAACAGGATTAGATACCCTGGTAGTCCATGCCGTAAACGTTGGGCACTAGGTGTGGGGCTCATTCCACGAGTTCCGTGCCGCAGCAAACGCATTAAGTGCCCCGCCTGGGGAGTACGGCCGCAAGGCTAAAACTCAAAGGAATTGACGGGGGCCCGCACAAGCGGCGGAGCATGCGGATTAATTCGATGCAACGCGAAGAACCTTACCAAGGCTTGACATGCACGAGAAGCCACCAGAGATGGTGGTCTCTTTGGACACTCGTGCACAGGTGGTGCATGGTTGTCGTCAGCTCGTGTCGTGAGATGTTGGGTTAAGTCCCGCAACGAGCGCAACCCTCGTCCCATGTTGCCAGCGGGTTATGCCGGGGACTCATGGGAGACTGCCGGGGTCAACTCGGAGGAAGGTGGGGATGACGTCAAATCATCATGCCCCTTATGTCTTGGGCTTCACGCATGCTACAATGGCCGGTACAAAGGGCTGCGATACCGTAAGGTGGAGCGAATCCCAAAAAGCCGGTCTCAGTTCGGATTGGGGTCTGCAACTCGACCCCATGAAGTCGGAGTCGCTAGTAATCGCAGATCAGCAACGCTGCGGTGAATACGTTCCCGGGCCTTGTACACACCGCCCGTCAAGTCACGAAAGTCGGTAACACCCGAAGCCCATGGCCCAACCGTTCGCGGGGGGAGTGGTCGAAGGTGGGACTGGCGATTGGGACTAAGTCGTAACAAGGTAGCCGTACCGGAAGGTGCGGCTGGATCACCTCCTTTCTAAGGAGCTACCAACCCTCGCCTTGCCGGTGTTCGCCGGTGGGTGGGTGGTTCAGGTGCCACGCCATCGCCGTCCGTGTGGTGGGTGGTTGCTCATGGGTGGAACATTGACGAAAGAGCTTCTTCGGTCTTGCTGGTGTCAGTACCTGCCGGCTCGCACGATCCTCTCGGGGTTCGTGCGGGTGGTGGTGGAACATCACGGGTGAGACTGGGGGGCTTGTCGAGCACACTGTTGGGTCCTCAGGTCACCGGCCACCGGTTGGTGGGGTGCCTGGTACGGGCCGGTCCTTGGACCACGAACCGCTTCGTCTGCGCTCTTGTATGAGGGTGTGGGTGGGGTAGGCGGGTCTGGTGGGGTCGGGGTCGTTGGTTGTTTGAGAACTGCACAGTGGACGCGAGCATCTTTGTAAAGATCAAGACGCACCCTTTGGGGTGTGGTTCTTGGTTCTCTGCAGTTTTGTTGTTTTTGTTGAAGTTTTTAAGGGCACAGGGTGGATGCCTTGGCACTAGGAGCCGAAGAAGGACGTGGTAGCCTGCGATAAGCCTCGGGGAGCTGGCAAACGAGCTGTGATCCGAGGGTTTCCGAATGGGGGAACCCCGCACGAGTCATGTCGTGTGACCCGCACCTGAATATATAGGGTGTGTGGAGGGAACGTCGGGAAGTGAAACATCTCAGTACCGACAGGAAGAGATATTCCGTGAGTAGTGGCGAGCGAAAGCGGATGAGGCCAAACCGGGCGCGTGTTCAAGCTGTCAGGCGTTGCGTGTTCGGGGTTGTGGGACCCTTCTGGTGGATCTGACAGTCCACCGGGGAGTAAGAAAGCCGTGTCATAGTCGAACCGCATTGAAAGGCGGACCACAGACGGTGCGAGTCCGGTAGACGAAATGGTGCGGCCTCCCGAAGGGGATCCCAAGTAGCACGGGGCCCGAGAAATCTCGTGTGAATCTGGCAAGACCACTTGCTAAGCCTAAATACTACCTAGTGACCGATAGCGGACCAGTACCGTGAGGGAAAGGTGAAAAGTACCCCGGGAGGGGAGTGAAATAGTACCTGAAACCGTGTGCCTACAATCCGTTGGAGCCTCCTTGGCTGGGGTGACAGCGTGCCTTTTGAAGAATGAGCCTGCGAGTTAGTGCTCAGTGGCGAGGTTAACCCGTGTGGGGAAGCCGTAGCGAAAGCGAGTCCGAACAGGGCGCCCATAGTCGCTGGGTCTAGACCCGAAGCGAAGTGATCTAGCCATGGGCAGGTTGAAGCGCGGGTAAGACCGCGTGGAGGACCGAACCCACCAGGGTTGAAAACCTGGGGGATGACCTGTGGTTAGGGGTGAAAGGCCAATCAAACTTCGTGATAGCTGGTTCTCCCCGAAATGCATTTAGGTGCAGCGTCACGTGTTTCTTGCCGGAGGTAGAGCTACTGGATGGCCGATGGGCCCTACAAGGTTACTGACGTCAGCCAAACTCCGAATGCCGGTAAGTGAAAGCGTGGCAGTGAGACTGCGGGGGATAAGCTCCGTAGTCGAGAGGGAAACAGCCCAGACCACCGGCTAAGGCCCCTAAGCGTGTGCTAAGTGGGAAAGGATGTGGAGTTGCACAGACAACCAGGAGGTTGGCTTAGAAGCAGCCACCCTTGAAAGAGTGCGTAATAGCTCACTGGTCAAGTGATTCCGCGCCGACAATGTAGCGGGGCTCAAGTACACCGCCGAAGCCGTGGCATCTGCGCTCAACTCAGGCCTTCGTGGTCCAGAGGCGCAGGTGGGTAGGGGAGCGTCGTGTGGGCGGTGAAGCCGCGGGGGAACCCAGCGGTGGAGCCCACACGAGTGAGAATGCAGGCATGAGTAGCGAAAGACGGGTGAGAAACCCGTCCGCCGAATGACCAAGGGTTCCAGGGCCAGGTTAATCCGCCCTGGGTAAGTCGGGACCTAAGGCGAGGCCGACAGGCGTAGTCGATGGACAAGGAGTTGATATTCTCCTACCGGCGAAGAACCGCCCATACCGAGCCCGGTGATGCTGACCGCCCAAACCTGCCCATCGACCCTTCGGGGTCACCGGGCAGGGGCGCGCGGGACCCAATCCGGTAGTAGGTAAGCGTATTAACAGGGGTGACGCAGGAAGGTAGCCCGGCGTGGCGATGGTAGACCACGTCCAAGGCTGTAGGCCGTCGGGTAGGCAAATCCGCCCGACATCAAGGCTGAGAGCTGACGGTGAGCGCACAAGCGCGAACTGGGTGATCCTATGCTGCCAAGAAAAGCCTCGACGCGAGGTTCTAGCCGCCCGTACCCCAAACCGACTCAGGTGGTCAGGTAGAGAATACTAAGGCGATCGAGAGAATCGTGGTTAAGGAACTCGGCAAAATGCCCCCGTAACTTCGGGAGAAGGGGGGCCCGAAGCGTGAACACCCTCGCGGTGGGAGCGTGGACGGCCGCAGAGACCAGGGAGAAGCGACTGTTTACTAAAAACACAGGTCCGTGCGAAGTCGCAAGACGATGTATACGGACTGACGCCTGCCCGGTGCTGGAAGGTTAAGAGGACGGGTCAACCCTTCGGGGTGAAGCTCAGAATTTAAGCCCCAGTAAACGGCGGTGGTAACTATAACCATCCTAAGGTAGCGAAATTCCTTGTCGGGTAAGTTCCGACCTGCACGAATGGCGTAACGACTTCTCCGCTGTCTCAACCGCGAACTCGGCGAAATTGCACTACGAGTAAAGATGCTCGTTACGCGCAGCAGGACGGAAAGACCCCGGGACCTTTACTATAGCTTGGTATTGGTGTTCGGTGCGGCTTGTGTAGGATAGGTGGGAGACTGTGAAGCCCGTACGCCAGTGCGGGTGGAGTCAACGTTGAAATACCACTCTGGCCGCTTCGGATGTCTAACCTCGGTCCGTGATCCGGACCAGGGACAGTGCCTGGTGGGTAGTTTAACTGGGGCGGTTGCCTCCTAAAATGTAACGGAGGCGCTCAAAGGTTCCCTCAGCCTGGTTGGCAATCAGGTGTCGAGTGCAAGTGCACAAGGGAGCTTGACTGTGAGACTGACAGGTCGAGCAGGGACGAAAGTCGGAACTAGTGATCCGGCGGTGGCTTGTGGAAGCGCCGTCGCTCAACGGATAAAAGGTACCCCGGGGATAACAGGCTGATCTTGCCCAAGAGTCCATATCGACGGCATGGTTTGGCACCTCGATGTCGGCTCGTCGCATCCTGGGGCTGGAGTAGGTCCCAAGGGTTGGGCTGTTCGCCCATTAAAGCGGTACGCGAGCTGGGTTTAGAACGTCGTGAGACAGTTCGGTCCCTATCCGCTGCGCGCGCAGGAAACTTGAGAAGGGCTGTCCCTAGTACGAGAGGACCGGGACGGACGAACCTCTGGTGTGCCAGTTGTTCCGCCAGGAGCACCGCTGGTTGGCTACGTTCGGAAGGGATAACCGCTGAAAGCATCTAAGCGGGAAGCCTGCTTCAAGATGAGGTTTCCATACCCTACGGGGTGAGAGGCACCCAGCAGAACACTGGGTCGATAGGCCGGACGTGGAAGCGGGGACGAAAGACCCGTGCAGCTGACCGGTACTAATCAGCCGACAACTTCAACACCAACACACTTTGCTACGCGTCCACTGTGCGGTTCCCGAACCACCAACACCACACCCCACACGGGGTGCCCCGGTGTCGAGGAGGTTCAACAGAGTTACGGCGGTCACAGCGAAGGGGAAACGCCCGGTCCCATACCGAACCCGGAAGCTAAGCCCTTCAGCGCCGATGGTACTGCCCTGGAGACGGGGTGGGAGAGTAGGACGCCGCCGGACAACCCTTCACCGAAGGCCCACCCCACACGGGGTGGGCCTTCGGCATTTCCGCATACCCCCACACCACGCGACGGGGCGAACCCGTCGTGGCTGACCCTCTCGTCGGCGTCGGCGCTGGCCCCGGCGTCCGCCCGAGCCGTCGCGGAGCGGGGGGTGTGCCGGCGTCGAGCCGGAGCAGAGGCAGCGCCCCCGGGCGCGCACCTCGCACCACGCTTCTCCGGACGCCGGGCAGAGCGGTGTGGCTGCGCCACCGAGCGCCGGCAGACGCAGGCTGATCGGGCTGCGGGCCGGCCGGAGGCGGGCCACGGCGCGTGTCCCCACTAGAATGGGGGCATGTCCACCATCTCCCGTGACGAGGTCGCGCGCGTCGCCGCGCTGGCCCGCATCGATCTGCGACCCGAGGAGCTGGACCGGCTCTCCGGCGAGCTCGACGTGATCGTCGACGCCATCGCCAAGGTCAGCGAGGTCGCGACGCCCGACGTCCCCGCGACGAGCCACCCGATCCCGATGTCGAACGTCTTCCGTGACGACATCCCCGAGCCGCCGCTGCCCGTCGAGGACGTCCTCGCGGGCGCGCCCGCGGCGGAGGACGGCCGGTTCTCCGTACCGCAGATCCTCGGGGAGGAGTGAGATGACGGACCTGACACGGCTCTCCGCGGCCGAGCTCGCCGAAGGGCTCGAGGCGCGCGACTTCTCGAGCGTCGAGGCCACCCAGGCGCACCTCGACCGGATCGGCGCGGTCGAGGGCGCGATCAACGCGTTCCTCCACGTCAACACCGACGAGGCGCTGGCGACGGCGCGCTCCGTCGACGACCGCCGCGTCGCGGGCGAGCCGGTGCACCGGCTCGCCGGTGTGCCGATCGCGGTCAAGGACGTCGTCGTGACCAAGGGCATGCCGACGACGGCCGGCTCCAAGATCCTCGAGGGCTGGGTGCCGCCGTACGACGCGACGCTCGTCGAGAAGATCCGCGCCGCCGGGCTGCCGATCCTCGGCAAGACGAACATGGACGAGTTCGCCATGGGCTCGTCGACCGAGCACTCCGCGTTCGGCAACACCCGCAACCCGTGGGACCTCGACCGAATCCCCGGCGGGTCGGGCGGCGGCTCCGCCGCGGCGGTCGCGGCGTTCGAGGCCCCCCTCGCGATCGGCACGGACACGGGCGGCTCGATCCGTCAGCCCGGGGCCGTCACCGGCACCGTCGGCGTCAAGCCGACGTACGGCGGCGTCTCCCGGTACGGGCTCATCGCGATGGCGTCCTCGCTCGACCAGGCGGGCCCCGTCACGCGCACGGTGCTCGACGCCGCGCTGCTGCACGAGCTCATCGGCGGCTACGACCCGCGCGACTCCACGTCGATCCCCGGGCGCGGGCCGGCGCTCGTCGACGCCGCGGTCCAGGGCGCCACGGGCGACCTCTCGGGCCTGCGCGTCGGCGTCGTCAAGGAGCTCACGGGCGAGGGCTACCAGGAGGGCGTGAGCGCGCGCTTCGCGCAGTCGCTCGACCTCCTGCGCGGGCTCGGCGCCGAGATCGTCGAGGTCTCCTGCCCGCACTTCGAGTACGCGCTCGGCGCGTACTACCTGATCATGCCGTCGGAGGCGTCGAGCAACCTCGCGAAGTTCGACGGCATGCGCTTCGGCCTGCGCGTGGAGCCCGAGGAGGGCCCCGTGACCGCGGAGCGCGTCATGGCCGCCACGCGCGGCGCGGGCTTCGGCGACGAGGTGAAGCGCCGCATCATCCTCGGCACCTACGCGCTCTCGGCCGGCTACTACGACGCCTACTACGGCAGCGCGCAGAAGGTCCGCACGCTCATCCAGCGGGACTTCGCCGCCGCCTTCGAGCAGGCGGACGTCCTCGTCTCGCCGACGGCGCCGACCACGGCGTTCCGGTTCGGCGAGAAGCTCGACGACCCGCTCGCCATGTACCTCAACGACGTCGCGACGATCCCCGCCAACCTCGCGGGGGTCCCCGGGATGTCGGTGCCGTCGGGCCTGTCGGACGACGGCCTGCCCGTCGGGTTCCAGATCCTCGCGCCGGCCAAGGCCGACGACCGCATGTACCGGGTGGGCGCGGCCCTCGAGGCCGCCCTGGTCGGCTCGTGGGGTGGCCCGCTGCTCGACCGCGCGCCCGCGCTGCCCACGGCCACGAACGCACAGGAGGGCCAGGTCGGATGACCGCCACGACCGTCGACCTCGTCGACTACGCCGACGCCACGCGCCGCTACGACCCCGTCATCGGGATCGAGGTGCACGTCGAGCTCGGCACGCTGACCAAGATGTTCTGCCCGGCCGAGGTGAGCTTCGGCGCCGAGCCGAACACCCAGGTGACCCCGGTCTCGCTCGGGCTCCCGGGCGCCCTGCCGGTCGTCAACGGCAAGGCCGTCGAGTATGCGATCCGCATCGGCCTCGCGCTCAACTGCCAGATCGCCGAGACGTGCCGGTTCGCGCGCAAGAACTACTTCTACCCGGACGTCCCGAAGAACTTCCAGACGTCCCAGTACGACGAGCCCATCGCCTACGACGGGTGGATCGACGTCGAGCTCGAGGACGGGACCGTGTTCCGCGTCGAGATCGAGCGCGCGCACATGGAGGAGGACGCCGGCAAGAACACCCACGTGGGTGGGGCGACCGGTCGCATCCACGGTGCCGAGTACTCGCTCGTCGACTACAACCGCGCCGGCATCCCGCTCGTCGAGATCGTCACGCGGCCGATCACGGGCGCGGGCGACCGCGCCCCCGAGGTCGCGCGCGCGTACGTACAGACGCTGCGCGACATCTTCCGGGCGCTCGACGTGTCCGAGGCGCGCATGGAGCGCGGCAACGTCCGCGCCGACGTGAACCTCTCGCTGCGCCCGACACCCGGGTCGCCGCTCGGCACGCGCACCGAGACGAAGAACGTCAACTCGTTCCGCTCCGTCGAGCGGGCCGTGCGCTACGAGGTCTCGCGCCAGGCCGCCGTGCTCGACGCGGGCGGCACTGTGGTCCAGGAGACCCGGCACTGGCACGAGGACACGGGCATCACGACGTCGGGCCGCGTGAAGTCGGACGCCGAGGACTACCGGTACTTCCCGGAGCCCGACCTCGTCCCGATCGCGCCGCCGCGCGAGTGGATCGAGGAGATCCGTGCCGGGCTCCCCGAGCTCCCGGTCGCGCGCCGCCGTCGGCTCCAGGGCGAGTGGGGCTACGCCGACGCCGAGATGCGCGACGTCGTGAACGCGGGCGCGCTCGACCTCATCGAGGCCACCGTCGCCGCGGGCACCAGCCCGGCCGGAGCGCGTAAGTGGTGGATGGGCGAGCTCGCGCGCCGCGCCAAGCAGGACGAGGTGGCGCTCGAGGCGCTGCCCGTCACGCCCGCGCAGATCGCCGCGCTGCAGGGTCTCGTCGACGCGGGCCGCATCAACGACAAGCTCGCGCGCCAGGTGCTCGACGGCGTGCTCGCCGGCGAGGGGGACCCGGAGGCGGTCGTCACCGCCCGGGGCCTCGAGGTCGTCTCCGACGACGGTGCGCTGCTCGCCGCGATCGACGAGGCGCTCGCCGCGCAGCCGGACATCGTGGAGAAGGTCCGGGGCGGGAACCTCGGGCCCGTCGGCGCGATCATCGGCGCCGTGATGAAGGCGACGCGCGGCCAGGCGGACGCGGGCCGCGTGCGCGAGCTCGTCCTCGAGCGGATCGGCTGACCGCCGTGACGCGCGGACCGGTCGTCCTGGGGGAGATGGTGCGTCTGCGCCCGATCGAGGCGCGGGACGCGGACCGCATGTGGGAGTCGCTGCAGGACCCGGAGGCCAACCGGCTCACGGGGACGACGGCGACCTTCACGCGCGACCAGATCGACGAGTGGGTGGCGACCGTCAGCGACCGGGACGGCCGGTACGACTGGGCCATCACGCCGGGCGCGGTGCGTGACGGGCAGCCGGTGAGCGACGAGCTGATCGGCGAGATCGTGCTCAACGACCTCGACGAGCACGCGCGCTCGGCGAACCTGCGGCTCGCGCTGCTCCCGAACTACCGCGGGCGCGGCTACGGTCGCGAGGCCATCTTCGAGGTGCTGCGGTTCGCGTTCGACGGGTCGACGGACGTGGACGGCGTCCGGCACGAGGGACCGCGCCTGCACCGCGTGAGCCTCGACGTGCTGAGCATCAACCCCCGCGCCCGGATGCTCTACGAGTCGTTGGGCTTCCGCGAGGAGGGGCGACTGCGCGACGTCTACCGCGACGGCGACGGGTGGGCGGACGCGACGGTCATGAGCATCCTCGAGGACGAGTTCCGGGCGGGCCTCGGCGCGTCCTGAGCCGTCCGCGGGCACGACCGCACGAAGGGCCCGGCAGCATCCGCTGCCGGGCCCTTCGTCGTCCCGTCCTGCACCAGCTCCTCGCCGCGCGGACGTGCCCGTCAGGCGCGGTACGCCTGGCGCAGCAGCTCCACGCCGTCCAGCGTGCCCTCGAAGGACGTGCCACCGGTCATGACGACCACGAGCTCCTGGTCGGGGAAGAGCGCCAGGAGCTGGCCGCCCAGGCCGAGGGCGAAGACCATGCCGAGGTCCGGGTCGGCCCACCAGTGCCAGCCGTACGCGCCGATCCAGGGGTAGGTCCGGGTGCGGGGGCGCCAGCACTCGCGCAGCCAGTCGAGCGGCGCGACCTCCTCGCGCAGCACGGCGGTCCCGAGGCGCGCGAGGTCGGTCGGGAGGAGGCACAGCCCGTTGCCCGCGTGGCTGTAGCCGTTCCGGTCCGCGTAGAAGCGCCAGCGGCGGATGCCCGACGGGCGGAAGAGGTGCTCCTCCGCCAGCTGCTCGACGCTGCGACCCGTGCGCCGGTGGAGCACCGCACCGAGCAGGTGCGAGGACCCCGTGGAGTACCACATCGTGCGTCCGGGCTCGTCGACCAGCGGCCGCTCCACGACGGCGCGCAGCAGGTCCTTGCTCGCCGTGAGCGGCGGGGCCGAGCCCCGCCAGGCGCCGAACTCCGGCCACTCGAGCCCCGACGTCATCCCCAGCAGGTGCTCGACGGTGATGGCGCGCTTGCGCTCGTCGTCGACCGGCACGTGCGGCAGGTGCGCAAGCGCCGAGGACGACAGGTCGACGTCGACGAGGCCCGCGAGGATGCCGGTGACGCTCTTCGTCACCGAGTTCAGCTTGGCGAGGCGGTCCGCTCCGTCGTGCCGGCGGAACCACGTGCGCTCGGTGGTCCCCGCGTGCACGACGACGAGCGCGTGCACGCCGGCGGTGCGCAGCCGCCGCTCCCAGCGCGGGCCGGTCCAGAGGTCGTCGATCATGGGGCAGGAACGTAGCGGCTCCGGCTCGCGGCGGACGACGGGATTACCGACGCGTGGCCGGGACGCACCGTGGTTGACATCACCCGACCCACGACGTACATTCATAAGACGGAAACAAACTTCCGAGATGTGGAATCCACTCCGAAGGTCGGGCGGTGTGCCGCCCGGCCCGGTCGTCGAGAGGGAACGCAGCGATGACGCTGGACGAGTTCAACCGGTGGTCGCCGGACGAGGCGCAGGACGCGCTCCTCGCGTGCGCCCACGTGGACCGCTGGGCCGAGGAGGTCGCGGCCGGGCGCCCGTACGCGACCGTGGAGGACGCCGCCGAGGCGGCGCTCACCGCCGCCGACCCGTGGACGGACGACGAGGTCGACTCCGCGCTGGCGCGCCACCCCCGGATCGGCGAGCGTGCCGAGGGGGAGGCCGCGGACGCGAGCATGTCGCGCTCCGAGCAGGCCGGCGTCGACACCTCCGACGACGACGTGACGCGCCGGCTCGCCGAGGGGAACCGCGCGTACGAGCAGCGGTTCGGCCACGTGTTCCTCGTCCGGGCCGCCGGGCGCAGCGCCGAGGAGATCCTCGAGCAGCTCACCGAGCGGCTGGGCAACGACGCCGAGACCGAGCGGGCGAACGCCGCCCGCAACCTGCGCGAGATCGCCGCGCTGCGGCTGAAGGGAATGCTGACGGCATGAGCACCCACGCCAGCCACATCACCACGCACGTACTCGACGCGGCCAGCGGTAGGCCCGCCGAGGGGATCACCGTCCGCCTGGAGGCGGCTCCGGAGATCGCGGAGGGGACGACGGGGCAGGGCTGGTCCCTGGTGGCGTCCTCCCGCACGAACGACGACGGTCGCGTGCCCCAGCTCGGGCCCGAGACCCTCGTCCCCGGTACGTACCGGCTCGTGTTCGACACGGCCGAGTACTTCGACCGGCGAGACACCGTGTCCTTCTACCCGGAGGTCGTCATCGTCTTCCGGGTGGCGAGCGCTGAGCAGCACTACCACGTCCCCGTCCTGCTCAGCCCGTTCGCCTACTCGACCTATCGAGGGAGCTGACATGAGCACCACCACGACTGCCGAGCAGTCGGCGGCCACGCAGAGCAGCGGGGCCATCGTCCTGGGCGACAACCAGTGGGGCAAGGCGGAGGTGCGTCTCGTGCGCGTCGACCGCTCCACGCCCCGCCACGAGATCACGGACGTCAACGTCTCCTCACAGCTGAGGGGCGGGCAGGAGGCCACGCACCGCGAGGGGGACAACTCCCGGTGCGTCGCGACGGACACGCAGAAGAACACGATCTACGCGTTCGCCCGCGACGGCGTCGGCGCGATCGAGGACTTCGCGATCCGCCTCGGGCAGCACTTCGTCGAGGACTTCGAGTGGATCGAGGGCGGGCGCTGGGAGATCGAGCAGTACTCCTGGAACCGCATCGAGACCTCGGACGGCGAGCACGACCACGCGTTCGTCCGCAGCAACCAGGAGACGCGCACCACGGTCGTGCAGCGCGACGGCGACGAGATCTTCGTCGTCTCGGGCCTCACGGACCTTGTCGTCCTCAAGTCGACGGGCTCGGAGTTCCACGGGTTCCCCCGCGACCGCTACACGACGCTCGTCGAGACGGACGACCGCATCCTCGCGACGTCGGTCACCTCGCGCTGGCGCTACACGACCACGGACGTCGACTTCGACGCGGTGTACGCGAAGGTCCGCGCGATCCAGCTCGAGGCGTTCGCGACGACGCACTCGCTCGCGCTCCAGCAGACGCTCTTCGCGATGGGCAAGGCCGTCCTGGAGGCCGTCCCGGAGATCGCGGAGATCAAGTTCTCGATGCCGAACAAGCACCACTTCCTCGTGGACCTGGCGCCGTTCGGCCTCGACAACCCGAACGAGGTCTTCTACGCGGCCGACCGCCCGTACGGTCTCATCGAGGCGACCGTCCTGCGTGAGGACGTCCCGGCCGAGCCGCGCGCCTGGGCGACCGTCACCGGGTTCTGCTGAGCCGACATGACGGACGAACGCGCCCTGCCCGGCCGCGGAGCCCCCGCGGCCGGGCAGGGCGCGCCCATCTCAGGGCGCCGCGGTGATGAGCTCGCGCGTGAGCTCGCTCGCGACGCGGTGCAGCACCGGGACCGCGTGCTCGCCGAACTCGTACGTCACGCGGGCCGCGGGCCCGGAGACGGACAGTGCGGTGGGGGTCGGGGCGTCGGGCACCGCGACGGCGAAGCAGCGCACGCCGAGCTCCTGCTCGCCGTCGTCGATCGCGTACCCGCGCTCGCGGGTCGCGGCGAGCTCCGCGAGGAGCGCGTCGACGTCGGTGATCGACTGGTCCGTCGCGGGGGGCATGCCGACGCGGCCCATGATCTCGCGCACCGTCTGGTCGGGGAGCTGGGCGAGGACCGCCTTGCCGACGCCCGTGCAGTGCGTGTAGACGCGCCGTCCGACCTCGGTGAACATGCGCATCGAGTGGCTCGACGACGCCTGGGCGACGTAGACCGCCATGTCGCGGTCGATCATCGCGAGGTTCGCCGACTCGCCGAGGTCGTGGGCGAGGCGCTCCAGGTAGGGGCGCGCACCGGCGCCGAGCTGGCGGCCCGCCGACTCGCCGAGCCGGATGAGGCGCGGGCCGAGGGTGTACCGCCGCGACGGCGTCTGGCGCACGTAGCCCTGTGCGAGCAGCGTGCGCAGCAGGCGGTGGATCGTGGGCAGGGGGAGCCCCGCGTGCTGCGCGAGCTCGCTCAGGCCGGACTCCCCGCCGAAGTCGGCGAGCAGCTCGAGCAGCTCGATCGCGCGGTCCACGGACTGCACGCCCCCGGCCGGCTTCGCCGCTCGCGTGCCCGGCGCGGTCTCCGTCGGCTCCGTCGCCGCCGGTGTCTCGGCCATCTCACCATCTCCTGTCCACCAGGTGCCGCCCGACGGCGGGCGCACCTCGCCTGAGCAGTGCGGGAACCTCCCGCGCTCCCTTCCGCATCACGGAAGACACGCATCAGCATACGAGAAGAAGGAACGAACATGACGTCCGAGACGAAGGCCCCGGAGACCCAGGCCGCGACGGCGAAGAACGCCGCGACCAGCCCGAGCTACTCCATCACGCTGCGCGTCGAGGCCCCCAGCGGTCACCGCACGGCGAGCGACCTCGTCGCGGCCGTGAGCGCGACGGGTGCGGCGATCACGGGCGTCGACGTCTCGGAGTCGGGCGCCGACCGCCTCGTCGTCGACATCACGGCCGACACCGTCGACGCCGCGCACGTGGAGCAGATCCGGGACGCGCTGAGCGCGCTCGACGGCCTCACCGTGCGGCACGTGAGCGACGCGACGTTCCTCATGCACCTCGGCGGCAAGCTCGAGGTCAACCCCAAGGTGCCGCTGCGCCACCGCGCCGACCTGGCCCGCGCCTACACGCCCGGCGTGGCGCGCGTGTGCCTCGCCATCGCGGAGCGGCCCGAGGACGCGCGCCGCCTGACGGTCAAGCGCAACACGGTCGCGGTCGTGACCGACGGCACCGCCGTCCTCGGCCTGGGCGACATCGGTCCCGCCGCCGCGCTCCCCGTCATGGAGGGCAAGGCCGCGCTGTTCAAGCAGTTCGCGGGCGTCGACGCGTGGCCGGTGTGCCTCGACACGACCGACACCGAGGAGATCATCCGCACGGTGAAGGCCATCGCGCCCGTGTACGGCGGGATCAACCTCGAGGACATCTCCGCGCCCCGCTGCTTCGAGATCGAGCGCCGTCTGCGCGAGGAGCTCGACATCCCCGTGTTCCACGACGACCAGCACGGCACGGCGATCGTCGTGCTCGCGGCGCTGACGAACGCGCTGCGCGTGGTGGGCAAGGCCATCGAGGACGTGCGCATCGTCGTCTCCGGTGTCGGCGCGGCGGGCAACGCGATCATCGCGCTGCTCCAGGGCCAGGGCGCGGGCAACATCGTCGCGTTCGACCGCCAGGGCGCGATCCACCCCGGCGCGAGCCTCACCGACGAGCACCGCCGCCGCCTGGCGGAGACGACCAACCCCGAGGGTTTCACGGGCACGCTGCGCGAGGGCCTGGCCGGTGCCGACGTCTTCATCGGCGTCTCGGGGCCGAACATCCTCACGGGCGACGACGTGGCCACCATGGCCGACGACGCGATCGTCTTCGCGCTGGCGAACCCCACGCCGGAGGTCGACCCGATCGCCGCGGCGCAGCACGCGACGGTCGTCGCCACGGGCCGGAGCGACTACCCGAACCAGATCAACAACGTGCTCGCCTTCCCGGGCCTTTTCCGAGGCCTGCTGGACGTCGGCGCGAGCGAGATCACCGACGAGATGCTGCGCGCCGCGGCCGTCGCGATCGCCGACGCGGTCGCGCCCGAGGAGCTCAGCGCGAGCTACATCGTCCCGAGCGTCTTCGAGCCGGCCGTCTCCACGGCCGTCGCGCGCGCCGTCGCCGAGGTCGCGGAGCGCGACCGCGCGGGCCAGGCTCAGGAGAGCAGCACGTCGGGCCACCACGTCGGGTCGGCAGCCCGGTCCTGACGCACCCTCGTCAGCCCGGCCCGCCCCGCAGAAAGGACACCACCATGACCACCACCACGGCCGTCGCCGTCCACGGACCCGCCGTCGAGCGGTCCGACGAGATCCTCACGCCGGACGCGCTCGACTTCGTCGCCGACCTGCAGCGCCGGTTCGGCGCCCGCCGCGACGAGCTGCTCGCCGCCCGGGCCGCGCGGCGCGAGCAGGTCGCCCGCACGGGTCGCCTCGACTTCCTGCCCGAGACCGCCGACGTGCGCGCGGGGGACTGGACGGTCGTCGGCGCGCCCGCCGACCTCCGGGACCGCCGCGTCGAGATCACCGGGCCCCCGACGCCCAAGATGGCGATCAACGCCCTCAACTCGGGCGCGAAGGTCTGGCTCGCCGACCTCGAGGACGCGTCGACGCCGCACTGGAGCAACGTCGTCGGGGGGCAGGTCGCCCTGCACGACGCGACGCGCCGCACGCTCGCGTTCACGTCGCCCGAGGGCAAGCAGTACGCGCTGCGCCCGGAGACCGACGGCGACCCGCTCGCCGTCATGGTCGTGCGGCCCCGTGGGTGGCACTTCGACGAGGTGCACCTCACCGTGGACGGGACGCCCGCCGTGGGCGCGCTCGTCGACTTCGGGCTGCACTTCTTCCACAACGCCGCGGAGCTCGTCGCGCGCGGCTCCGGGCCGTACTACTACCTGCCGAAGATGGAGTCGCACCTCGAGGCGCGCCTGTGGGACGAGGTCTTCACGCACGCGGAGCAGGCGCTCGGCATCCCGCACGGGACGATCCGGGCGACGGTCCTCATCGAGACGATCCCGGCCGCGTTCGAGATGGACGAGATCCTCTACGAGCTGCGCGACCACGCGTCCGGGCTCAACGCGGGCCGCTGGGACTACCTGTTCTCCGTGATCAAGTACTTCCGCGACTCCGGGCCGTCGTTCACGCTGCCCGACCGCGGGTCCATCACGATGACCGCGCCGTTCATGCGCGCGTACACCGAGCTGCTGGTGCAGACGTGCCACCGGCGCGGCGCGTTCGCGATGGGCGGCATGGCGGCCGTCATCCCGAACCGCCGCGAGCCCGAGGTCACCGCCCAGGCGTTCGAGAAGGTGCGCGCCGACAAGCAGCGCGAGGCCGGCGACGGCTTCGACGGGTCGTGGGTCGCGCACCCGGACCTCGTGCCGGTGTGCCGCGAGGTGTTCGACGGGGTGCTCGGCGAGCGACCCAACCAGCTCGACCGGCAGCGCCCCGACGTCCACGTCACCGCCGACCAGCTCCTCGACGTGGCGTCCGCGCAGGGCGACGTCACCGAGGCCGGGCTGCGCAACAACCTCTACGTGTCCGTCGCGTACGTCGCGGCGTGGCTCGCGGGCAACGGCGCGGTCGCGATCCACAACCTCATGGAGGACGCCGCGACCGCGGAGATCTCGCGCTCGCAGGTGTGGCAGTGGGTGCGCTCGGGCGCGTCGTTCACCGCGGGCGAGAGCGCGGGCACGACCGTCACCGCCGACCTGGTCCGCACGCTCCTGCGCGAGGAGACCGCGCGGCTGCGGGACGACGTCGGGCACGAGGCCTACGACGCCGGGCCGTACGACCGGGCGGCGGCGCTCGTCGAGGACATCGCGCTCAACGAGCACTACGTCGACTTCCTCACGCTGCCCGCGTACGAGGACGTCGTCGCGCACGAGCAGGACGCGTCCTGATGCCGGCCGGTCCCGAGGCGGGCTCGGTCCGCGGCTTCAGCGAGGACGACGTCGCGGCGCTGCACGCGTCGCTCGACGGGCTGCTCGCGCCCTGGGACGCGGAGCCCGCGGCGCGCTACCCGGGCGACGACGGCTCGCGCCAGCCCGTGCACACCGTCTACGTGCCGGGCGACCGGTACACGGCCGGCCTCGCACCGGAGTGGGCGGCCCGGGCGCGCGAGGCGGTCGACGGCGCAGGCGGCGTCCGCCGGCTCGTGGACCTGCTGGGCGTCGGGGAGGGGGCCGGGGGCGACCTCGCGGACGCCGTCGCGGAGCGCGTGAGCGCGAAGCTCGCGGTCGAGGCGATCGAGGACCTCCGGATCGACTTCGAGGACGGGTTCGGCGACCGCGGCGACGCGGCGGAGGACGCCGCGGTGATCGCGGCGGCGCGCGAGCTCGTCCGGGCCGAGGCGCAGGGCACGGCGACGCCGTTCGCGGGCATCCGCATCAAGTGCCTCGAGGAGGCGACGCGCCGACGCGGCGTGCGCACCCTCGCGCTGTTCGTCGCGGAGCTCGTCGCGGGTCGCGCCGGGGCCGGCGAGGCCCGCGCCCTGCCGGACGGGTTCGTCGTGACGCTCGCCAAGGTCACCGCGCCGCAGGAGGTCGAGGCGATGGCGCGCGCGTGCGAGCACGTCGAGGAGGCGAACGGCCTCGAACCGGGCACCCTGCGGTTCGAGGTGCAGGTCGAGACGCCGCAGGCGCTGCTCGCGGCCGACGGCACGGCGACGGTCGCCCGCCTGGTGCACGCCGCGCCGGGTCGTGTGACGGCGCTGCACTACGGCACGTACGACTACTCGGCGTCGCTCGGCATCGCGGCGGCGTACCAGTCGATGGAGCACCCCGCGGCCGACCACGCGAAGTCGGTCATGCAGCTCGCCGTCGCGGGCACGGGCGTGCGCCTGTCGGACGGGTCGACGAACGTCCTGCCCGTCGGTGACCCCCAGGCCGTCGACGCCGCGTGGCGACTGCACGGGCGGCTCGTGCGCCGCTCGCTCGAGCGCGGGTACTACCAGGGCTGGGACCTGCACCCCGCGCAGCTCCCGAGCCGGTTCGCCGCGACGTACGCCTTCTACCGCGAGGGCGCGGCGTCGGCGCTCGCGCGCCTCGCGGCGTACGTCGGGTTCGTGCCCGACGCCGGGGGCGTCCTCGACGAGCCGGCGACCGCCAAGGCGATGGCCTGGTTCCTCGGGCGCGGCGTCGACTGCGGCGCGCTCACCGAGACCGAGGTCCGCACCGCGACCGGCCTCGACCGCGCCGGGCTCGACGCGGTCCGCGTCTCCGGGCGCGCGCCGCAGTCGGTCGCGGGCTGAGCGCCCGCCCTCCCATCCTTCCCGCCGTCCGCCGTGGCACCGCCACCGGCACGGCCACGACCTCCGAGGAGTGACCCCATGACCCAGACCACCCCCTACTACACCCCGCAGGGTGGCCTGCCCGGCCAGACCGAACTGCTCACCGACCGCGCGATCGTCACCGAGGCGTACACGGTGATCCCGCGCGGCGTGCTGCGCGACATCGTCACGAGCAACCTGCCCGGCTGGGACAAGACCCGGCTGTGGGTGCTCGCCCGGCCGATCGAGGGCTTCGCGACGACGTTCGCGCAGTACGTCATGGAGGTCTCGCCCGGCGGCGGGTCGGACCAGGGCGAGGACGAGGAGACCGTGCAGTCCGTCGTCTTCGTCACCGAGGGCACGCTCGTGCTCACGCTCGCCGGGGTCGAGCACGTGCTCGAGCCGGGCGGGTACGCGTACCTGGCGGCGGGGGAGCGGTGGGCGCTGCACAACCGCTCGGACGCGAAGGCTGCGTTCCAGTGGATCCGCAAGGTGTACGAGCCGATCCCGGGCCACGCCGCGACGTCGTTCGTCACGCGCGAGCAGGACGTCGAGCCGCGCGCGATGCCGGACACGGACGGCGTGTGGGTGACGACCCGGTTCGTCGACCCCGACGACCTCGCGCACGACATGCACGTCAACATCGTGACGTTCCAGCCCGGCGGGTCCATCCCGTTCGCGGAGACGCACATCATGGAGCACGGCCTCTACGTGCTCGAGGGCAAGGCGGTCTACCGCCTCAACGGCGACTGGGTCGAGGTGCAGGAGGGCGACTTCATGTGGCTCCGGGCGTTCTGCCCGCAGGCCTGCTACGCGGGCGGCCCCAAGCCGTTCCGCTACCTCCTCTACAAGGACGTGAACCGGCAGGTCAAGCTCGACCGTCGCCGCTGACGGCCGTCGGTCGCTCGTCGGCGATGACCCGCGAAGGGCCCGGTCCCCCTGGAGGGGCCGGGCCCTTCGTCGTCCGTGCGCTCCGGGCCGAGGGCGGTGGCGCTGTTGACGCCCGGTGACGGGCATGCCTACACTTCCATACAGCAGAAGAAAAGTTCCGCAGAATGGAATCGCAAGGTCGCGAGACGCGGACGGACCCAGGGAGACGACGATGAGCCCCGCACCGACGTACACCGTCAACTGCTCGATCCTGCTCACGGACCTGCCGCTGCTCGAGCGGCCGGCCGCCGCCGCGGCGGCGGGGTTCCGGGGCGTCGAGTTCTGGTGGCCGTTCGCGTCGCCCACGCCCGCCCGCGACGAGGTGGACGCGTTCGTCGGCGCGATCGAGACCGCGGGCGTGCAGCTCACGGGCCTCAACTTCGACGCCGGGAACATGCCCGGCGGCGACCGCGGCCTCGTGTCGTGGCCCGCGCGCTCCGCCGACCTGCGCGCGAACCTCGACGTCGTCACCGCGATCGGGGAGCGCACCGGCTGCCGCGCGTTCAACGCGCTCTACGGCAACCGCCAGGAGGGCGAGACGCCCGAGGTGCAGGACGAGCTCGGCGCCGAGAACCTCGCGCTCGCGGCGCGGGCCGTCGGGCGCATCGGCGGCACGGTGCTCGTCGAGCCCGTGAGCGGCGCGCCGGCCTACCCGCTGAAGACCGCGGCCGACGCGGTGCGCGTCATCGACCGGGTCGCCGCCGACCACGGCGAGACGAACCTGGGTCTCCTTTTCGACGTCTACCACCTGGCCGTCAACGGCGACGACGTCGACGCGGCCCTGTCGACCTACCGCGGCCGCATCGCGCACGTGCAGGTCGCGGACGCGCCCGGTCGTGGCGAGCCCGGCACGGGCGACCTGCCGATCGAGCGCTGGACCAAGGACCTGCGCGCCGGCGGCTACGACGGCTGGATCGGCCTCGAGTACAAGACCGCGGCCGCCGACCCGTTCGCGTGGCTCCCCGCCGCCGAGCGCTGACGCGACCCCCGGCCGTCAACCGGCCGCGTGCCGACCGTCCGTCGGCCGCCCCGACCCCCGACCTGAACCACCCAGAGGAGCACACCATGGCCTCCATCGCCTTCATCGGACTCGGCATCATGGGCAGCCCCATGGCCGTCCACCTGCAGAACGCCGGGCACGACGTCGCGGGCTACAACCGCAGCCCCGAGAAGACCGCGCCGCTCGTCGAGGCGGGTGGTCGCGCGGCCGCGTCGGTCGCCGACGCGGTCTCGGGCGCCGACGTCGTCGCGATCATGGTCCCGGACTCGCCCGACGTGGAGGCGGTGCTCACCGGCGACGACGGCGTCCTCGCGAACGCGAAGCCCGGCGCGCTCGTCGTCGACTTCTCCTCGATCCGCCCGGACGTCACGGTCGCGCTCGCGCAGCAGGCGAAGGACGCGGGCCTGCGGATCGTCGACGCCCCCGTCTCGGGCGGCGAGCCGGGCGCGATCAACGCCGCGCTGTCGATCATGGTCGGCGGCACGCCCGAGGACTTCGAGGCGGCCAAGCCGTTCCTCGACGTCGTGGGCAAGACGGTCGTGCACGTGGGCCCGAACGGCTCCGGCCAGACGGTCAAGGCCGCGAACCAGCTCATCGTCGCCGCGAACATCCAGGCGCTCGCCGAGGCGGTCGTCTTCCTCGAGGCCTACGGCGTCGACACCGAGGCCGCGATCGAGGTCCTGGGCGGCGGCCTCGCGGGCTCGGCGGTGCTGAACCAGAAGGCGCGCAAGATGCTCGACCGCGACTTCGGCCCCGGCTTCCGGATCGAGCTCCACCACAAGGACCTCGGCATCGTCACCGCCGCGGCCCGCGAGGCGCGCGTCGTCGCGCCGCTCGGCGGCCTCGTCGCCCAGCTCATGGCCTCCGCCCGCGCGAACGGCGACGGCGGCCTCGACCACTCCGGCCTGTTCCGCGGCGTCGAGCGCCTGTCCGGCCGCGACGGCTCCTGACTTCCCCCTGACGACGACGTCACCTCCAGCAAGGAGAGAAACCATGCCTCGTATGCGTGCGGTGGACGCCGCAGTGGCGATCCTCGAGATCGAGGGCGCGACCCAGGCGTTCGGCCTGCCCGGCGCCGCCATCAACCCCTTCTACTCCGCGATGCGCGCGCACGGCGGCATCGACCACGTGCTCGCCCGCCACGTCGAGGGCGCGTCGCACATGGCCGACGGCTACTCCCGCGCGAAGCCGGGGAACATCGGCATCTGCATCGGCACGTCGGGCCCCGCGGGCACCGACATGATCACCGGCCTCTACGCCGCGTGGGCCGATTCGATCCCGATGCTCTGCATCACGGGCCAGGCGCCGGTCGCCAAGCTCGACAAGGAGGACTTCCAGGCCGTCGACATCGCGAGCATTGCCGCTCCGGTGACGAAGATGGCCAAGACCGTCCTCGAGGCCGGGCAGGTGCCGCAGGTCTTCCAGCAGGCGTTCCACCTCATGCGCTCGGGCCGCCCGGGCCCGGTGCTCGTCGACCTGCCGATCGACGTGCAGCTCACGGAGATCGAGTTCGACCCGGCGACCTACGAGCCGCTGCCCGTGCACCGCCCGGCGGCGACGCGCGCGCAGGCCGAGAAGGCGATCGACCTGCTGCTCGCGGCGGAGCGTCCCCTGCTGGTCGCGGGCGGCGGCATCGTCAACGCGGGCGGCGAGGACCTGCTCGTCGAGCTCGCCGAGACGCTCGGCGTCCCCGTGATCCCCACGCTCATGGGCTGGGGCGTCATCCCGGACGACCACGCGCTCATGGCCGGCATGGCCGGTCTCCAGACGTCGCACCGCTACGGCAACGCGAACCTGCTCGCGTCCGACTTCGTGCTCGGCATCGGCAACCGCTGGGCCAACCGCCACACGGGCGGCCTCGACACGTACCGCGCGGGCCGCACGTTCGTCCACGTCGACATCGAGCCGACGCAGATCGGTCGCGTGTTCGCGCCCGACTACGGCATCGTGTCGGACGCGAAGGCGGCCCTCGAGCTGTTCGTCGAGGTCGCGCGCGAGCGCCGCGACGCCGGCCGTGCGCGCGACTACGCGGGCTGGGCGGCCGAGTGCGCCGAGCGCAAGCGGACGCTGCAGCGCAAGACGCACTTCACCGAGATCCCCATCAAGCCGCAGCGCGTGTACGAGGAGATGAACAAGGCCTTCGGCCCCGAGACGCGCTACGTCACGACCATCGGGCTCTCGCAGATCGCCGGCGCGCAGTTCCTCCACGTGTACAAGCCGCGGCACTGGATCAACGCGGGCCAGGCCGGGCCCCTCGGCTGGACGGGGCCGGCGGCGCTCGGTGTCGCGAAGGCCGTGCCGGACGAGCCGGTCGTCGCGCTCTCGGGCGACTACGACTTCCAGTTCATGATCGAGGAGCTCGCGGTCGGCGCGCAGTTCAACCTGCCGTACGTGCACGTCGTCGTGAACAACTCCTACCTGGGCCTGATCCGCCAGGCGCAGCGGGCCTTCGACATGGACTACCACGTCCAGCTCTCGTTCGAGAACGTCAACTCGCCCGAGCTGGGCGGCTACGGCGTCGACCACGTCAAGGTGGCCGAGGGGCTGGGCTGCAAGGCGATCCGCGTGACCGACCCCGAGGGGCTCGGCGAGGCGTTCGCGAAGGCGCAGGCCATGGCGGCGGAGTTCCGCGTGCCGGTCGTGGTCGAGGTCATCCTCGAGCGCGTCACGAACATCGCCATGGGCGTCGAGATCACCGGCGTGAACGAGTTCGAGGACCTCGCGATCTCGGCCGAGGACGCCCCCACCGCCACCGCGCTGCTCGACTGAGCACGCCGCACCCAGGGAGCAGGAGACATGACGGAGGGCGCGATGGGCACGGGTGAGGTGAGCGGTCGCGGGCACGAGTACGACCTCGTCGTGCGCGGCGAGCGCGTGCTCGTCGCCGGTGGCGAGCACCCGCGCGAGGTAGGTGTCGTCGGGGGAGTGGTCCGCGCGATCGAGCCGCTCGGCGCGGGGCTCGACGGCGCGCGCGTCGTCGAGCTGGGGCCGCACCAGGTGCTGGTCCCCGGGCTCGTCGACACGCACGTGCACGTGAACGAGCCGGGGCGCACCGAGTGGGAGGGGTTCGCGTCCGCGACGCGGGCCGCCGCCGCGGGCGGGGTGACGACGATCGTCGACATGCCGCTCAACTCGATCCCCCCGACGGTCGACGTCGAGGCGCTCGAGACCAAGCAGAAGGTCGCGCGCGACCAGGCGTTCGTCGACGTCGGGTTCTGGGGCGGCGCCGTGCCCGGCAACGCGGACGAGCTGCGGCCCCTGTGGGACGCGGGCGTGTTCGGGTTCAAGTGCTTCCTGCTGCACTCGGGGGTCGAGGAGTTCGGGTACCTCGAGCCGGACGAGCTGGAGGCCGACCTGCGCCTGCTCGCCGACTTCGACGGGCTCATGCTCGTGCACGCCGAGGACTCGCGCGCGATCGAGCGGGCGCCCACCCCGCACGGCGACCACTACGACACGTTCCTCGCGTCGCGCCCGCGCGGCGCGGAGAACGTCGCGATCGCCGCGGTGATCGAGGCGGCGCGCTGGACCGGGGCGCGCGCGCACGTGCTGCACCTGTCGAGCTCGGACGCGCTGCCGATGATCCGGAGCGCGAAGCGCGAGGGCGTGCGCCTCACGGTCGAGACGTGCCCGCACTACCTGGCGCTCGCGGCCGAGGAGATCCCCGACGGCGCGACGCAGTTCAAGTGCTGCCCGCCCATCCGGGAGATCGACAACCGCGAGCTGCTCTGGGAGGGGCTGCTCGACGGCACGATCGACTGCATCGTCTCGGACCACTCGCCGAGCACGCCCGACCTCAAGGAGCTCGACACGGGCGACTTCGGGACGGCGTGGGGCGGCGTGTCGTCGCTCCAGCTCGGGCTCGCGATCGTGTGGACCGAGGCGCGGACGCGCGGCGTGCCGTTCGCGCGCGTCGTCGAGTGGATGTCGGCTCGCCCGGCGGCCGTCGCGGGCCTGCGGCGCAAGGGCTCGATCGCGCTCGGCTTCGACGCGGACCTCGCGGTGGTCGAGCCGGACACGGCGTTCGTCGTCGACCCGAAGGCCCTGCACCACAAGAACCCCATCACGCCGTACGCCGACCGCGCGCTCTCGGGCGCCGTCGTCGCGACGTACCTGCGGGGCGAGGAGATCACCCTCGACCGCCCCACGGGCCGCCTGCTCTCGCGCGGCGACGCGTGAGGGGCTGAGACTCCCGTGCCCGGCCGCGGGGGCCGGGCACGGGGAACCACCTGACCCGCGCACGACGAGGGGCGGCACCGCTGGTGGGTGCCGCCCCTCGTCGCGCGCGAGGTAGAGCGCTGGTCGCCCGAGGTAGAGCCGTGGTCGCCCGAGGTAGAGCCGTGGTCGTGACCACGGCTCTACCCCGGCGGACCAGGGCTCTACCTCGGCGGGGTGGAGGGCGTGGGGTCAGGACTGCGCGAGGAGCTCGTCGAGCTGCTCGTAGCCCTCGCGCACGCCGACCTCCATGCCGCTCGCGACGAAGCCGTCGCGGCCCTCGAACGAGTCGACGAGCGACGTCGCGGTGAGCCGGCTGCGGCCGTCGGGCAGGTCCTCGAACACGAGGCGGTCGAGCGAGACGCCGTCGGGGAAGCCCTCGAACGTGAACGTCTGGACGATGAGCTCGTCCGGGCGCACCTCGTGGACGCTGCCGAAGAACGCGTACTCGCTGCCGTCCGGGTCGACCTGGACGTACCGGTACGCGCCGCCCGTGCGCACGTCCCAGAGCTCGTTGCGCTGGGTGAGGTAGCGCGGGCCGTTCCAGCGCGCGAAGAGCTCCGGGTCGAGGTGGGCGCGGAAGACCTTCGCCGCGGGCGCGTCGAACTCGCGCACGATGCGGACGATCGGGAGGTCCGTGGGGACGACGATCTCGGTCTCGTGGGTGCCGGTGGTGGTCATGGTGCTGCTCCTGTCGTCGGGTCGTTCTCGGTGGTGCCCGGTCGGTCGGGCAGGTCGCGCAGGACGTCGTCGAGGCGCCGGTAGCGGTCCTCGGCCTCGCGCCGGTAGCGCTCGATCCACTTCGTCATGAGGTCCAGCACCTCCGCCTCGAGGTGCACGGGGGCGCGCCGGGCGTCCGTCGTGCGGGTCACCAGGCCGGAGTCCTCGAGCACGCGCAGGTGCTTGGACACCGCCTGGACGGACATGTCGTACGGCCGGGCGAGCTCGCCGACGCTGGCGTCTCCCGACGCGAGCCGGGCCACCATGTCGCGGCGCGTGGGGTCGGCGAGCGCCGAGAACACGCGGGAGAGCGGGTCGGCCGTCACGGGACCTCCTCGTGGGGCGCCGGGGTGCGGCGTCCGGTCATCAACTCATCGGTTGACAACGACGCTACGCCGCACTCGGAGAGTCGTCAACCCTTTGGTTGAGAAAGAGGCGTCAGACGCGCCGGGCCCGCTCGAAGTCGTCGAGCGAGACCTTCCGCTCGACGGCGTGGTCGACGATCCGCTCGGGGTACCCGGCCGGCAGCTCGCGCAGCGTCCACGGCTCGTGGACCGCCCGGCCCTCGACCTCCCGCAGCTCCGGCACCCACCGGCGCACGTACGAGCCGTCGGGGTCGAACTTCTTCGCCTGGGTGACGGGGTTGAAAATGCGGAAGTACGGCGCGGCGTCGCGGCCCGTCCCGGCGACCCACTGCCAGTTCAGCTGGTTCTGCGAGACGTCGCCGTCCGCGAGGTGCGCCATGAAGTGCTCCGCGCCGCGCTGCCACCGCACGTGCAGGTCCTTGACGAGGAACGACGCCACGACCATCCGCACGCGGTTGTGCATCCACCCCTCGCCGAGGAGCTGGCGCATCCCGGCGTCGACGAGCGGGTAGCCCGTGCGGCCCTCGGCCCACGCGGCGAGGTACGCGTCCTCGGCGGCACCCTCCGCCCACGCGTCCTCGGGCACGACGTCCCGGAGCGACCGCTGCGCGGCCCCCGGGTGGTGGAACAGGACGTCCGCGTGGAACTCGCGCCAGGCGAGCTCGGAGCGGTAGGCGAGCGCGTCGTCGGACGGCGCGGAGCCGTCGTGCAGGGCGCTCCGCACGTCGGCGAGGAGCGTGCGCGGGTGCAGCTCGCCCCACTTCAGCGGCACCGACATGCCCGACGTCGCGGGCCGGTCCGGGCGGTCGCGCTCGGTCGCGTAGCCCGCGAGGTGGTCCGCGAGGAAGTCGCGCCAGCGCCGTCGCGCCGCGGCCTCGCCCGCCGCGGGGAGCCGGGCGTCGGTACCGGGGTCGGCGGGGACGCCGTCCGACCGGAGCGTGGCCCACGGCACGTCGCGCGGCCTCGGCGCCGGGTCGCGCCAGCCGTGCTCGACCCACGCGTCGCGGAACGGCGTGAAGACCTGGAACGGGGTCCCGGTGCGCGTGCGCAGGCGCCCCGGCGCGACGGCGTAGGGCGAGCCGGTGCGCACGAGGTGCGCGTCGGCGTCGGGCAGCGCCTCCTCGACCGCGACGTCGCGGGCGACGCCGTAGGGCTCGAACGACGCCGCGACGTGCACCTCGCGCGCCTCGACCTCGCGCGCGACGGCGGGCACGACGGCGCGCGGGTCGCCGTGCCGGACGACGAGCCGGCCGCCCGTCGCCTCGTCGAGCGCGGCGAGGCTGCGCGCGAGGTAGGCGCGGCGCGGGTCGCCCGCGGCGCCCCACAGGCGGGGATCGAGCACGTAGAGCGCGACGACCTCGTCGTCCGCGTCCCGGGCGGCCTGCACCGCCGCGACGAGGGCCGGGTTGTCGGCGAGGCGGAGGTCGCGGCGGCACCACCAGAGCGTCGGCATCCGGCCACGCTAACGGTCGCAGGCGGTGCACGCCGGTGGGAGCATCGCAGGATGGGTGGTGACGACCGACGAGAGCAGGACGACGCGCGACGCCGCGCCCTCGAACGCGAGGCGCGCACCGAGCCGGAGGCCGGGGCGCCGCCCCTCGGGCCGGGTACCGCGGCCGGTGTAGGGGCCGCCGAGGGCCCCGCGGCGGGGGCCATCGTCGGGGACCACGCGTTCTTCGGGCACCCGCGCGGGCTGCTGACGCTCTTCACCACCGAGCTGTGGGAGCGGTTCAGCTACTACGGGATGCGCGCGATCCTGCTGTTCTACCTCACGGACACCGTGGCGAACGGCGGCCTGGGCATCGGGGAGACGACGGGCCTCGCGCTCGTGTCGATCTACGGCACCAGCGTGTACCTGCTGTCCGTCGTGGGCGGCTGGCTCGCGGACCGCGTGATCGGGTCCCGGCGCTCCGTCCTGTACGGCGGCATCATCATCGCGGCCGGGCACGTGAGCCTCACGGTCCCCGGCGCGGGCTTCTCGATGGTGGGCATCGCGCTCGTCGCGCTCGGCACCGGCCTGCTCAAGCCGAACGTGTCGTCGATGGTCGGCGAGCTGTACGCGCGCGACGACCCGCGCCGCGACTCGGGCTTCTCGATCTTCTACATGGGCATCAACCTCGGCTCGTTCGTCGCGCCGTTCCTCGTGGGCGCCGCGCGCGCCTGGGGCGGGTACCACGCGGGCTTCGCCGTCGCGGCGGTGGGCATGGCGGTCGCGCTCGTGTTCTTCGTCGCGGGCCGGCGCTACCTCGGCGAGGCGGGGGCGCACGTGCCCAACCCCGTCCGCCCCGAGGAGCGCGCGAAGATCGCGCGGATCTTCCTCCTCATCGCGGGCGGCGTGGTGCTCGTCGGTCTGGTCGCCGTCCTCGTCGCCGGCGGGTTCGAGATCTCGACCTTCATCGACACGATGTCCTACCTGGCGTTCCTCGCGCCGATCGCCTACTTCATCGTCATGTACCGCTCGCCGCGCGTGACGGACGCCGAGCGGCCGCGCGTCATCGCGTACATCCCGCTGTTCGTCGCGGCGATGCTCTTCTGGATGATCTTCGAGCAGGCGGCCACGACGCTCTCGGCGTTCGCGAAGGACCGCACCGACCTGACGTTCTTCGGCGTGGGCATCAGCCCCGAGTTCTTCCAGTCGGTGAACCCGCTGTCGATCATCGTCCTCGCGCCCGTGTTCGCGTGGATCTGGCTTAAGACGGGCGACCGCCCGACGACGGCCAACAAGTTCGCGATCGGCCTCACCCTCGCGTCGGTGTCGTTCCTCTTCCTCGCGGCCGCGTCGGCCGTCGTCGGCGACGGCAAGGCGCCGTCGTGGGTGCTCGTGCTCGTCTACGTGATCCAGACGCTCGGCGAGCTGTGCCTGTCGCCGGTCGGCCTCGCCGCGACGACCCTGCTCGCGCCGAAGGCGTTCCGGTCCCAGGCGATGGCCCTGTGGTTCCTCGCGCCCGCCGCCGGGCAGGCCATCACCGCGCAGGTCGTGCAGGTCACCGAGGGTGCCTCCGACACCGCGTACTTCGGCGGCATCGGCGCCATCACCCTCGTGTTCGCGCTCGCGCTGTTCGCGCTCGCGCCGTGGGTCACGCGGCACATCCGCCACGCCGACGAGCTCGAGGGCGCGCACACCGCCGGGGCCTGAGGGCGGCGTCGGACGACGGAGCGGGGCCGCGACGTCGCGGCCCCGCTCCGGTCCTGCACCCGTGGTGGTGCCAGTCCCGCGGCGCGTCAGCGCAGCCAGGCCGCCCGGCGCACGAGGGGGAGGGCCGCCCAGCGTCGGCCGAGGCCCCACGTGTCGCCCGCGAGCGTCGTCGCGAGGACGGCGAGTAGCAGGATCACGAGGACGTGGTCGTCGACGACCGGGTTGTTCGAACCGGCCGCGAGCGGCCACTGCGAGAGCCACAGCATCGCGAACAGGACCGTGCCGCTCACCGCGGCGACCCGCAGGCCGATCCCCAGCAGGAGCGCGAGGCCGACGCCCAGCAGCCCGAGCATGAAGAGCCAGTCGGTGACGGGGCTCGCCATCGCGGCGAACGTGCTCGCGAGCGGGCCCTGGGCGCCGTTCTCGAGGTAGCCCTGCGTGGGTGCGCCCCCCGCGAGCCACGCGCGCTCGCGCGGGGTCGCGTACCCGAGGCCGACGAGCTTGTCGGTGAACGGCCACAGGAAGACGACGGCCGTGCCGATCCGCGTGAGCGCGAGGGCGTGGCGGGCCGACGAGCGCGTGACGACGTCGTCCTGGGTGACGGGGCCGGTGGTGCGCGCTGCGGCCCCCGGGGTGGCGCCGGGCGGCGCGGCGGTGGTGGACGTGGACATGGAGGTGCCCCCTCGGGAGAGAAGTGGTCGGGTCGGGGCCGGCGAGGACCCACCCCGACCCGAGCGGTGTGCCGCTCCCCGTCGAGGCGTCGCGGTGGTCGTCCGGCCGTGACGTGCTCGCCCACGGTGGCAGGGGTACGGGAGGCGGTTCAACCCTTACGTCCGGATCGCGTGGACATCCCGTAGGTCCCTCGGGGCTACGTACGTAGGCCGCACGACCACGAGACGGACGCCTCGGCCGGACCGCCCCGACGAGGCGTAATGTGACCCGGCGGCCGGAGGATCGGTCGCAGCACCCCGTCGAAGGAGCTGACCCGGAATGAGCCGCCCCCTGCGCTCTCGGACGTCCACCCACGGCCGCAACATGGCCGGCGCCCGCGCCCTCTGGCGCGCGACCGGCATGGGCGCGGAGGACTTCGGCAAGCCGATCATCGCGATCGCCAACTCGTACACGCAGTTCGTCCCCGGCCACGTGCACCTCAAGGACATGGGCGACCTCGTCGCGTCCGCGATCCGTGAGGCCGGCGGCGTCTCCAAGGAGTTCAACACCATCGCCGTCGACGACGGCATCGCCATGGGCCACGGCGGCATGCTCTACTCGCTCCCGAGCCGCGACCTCATCGCCGACTCGGTCGAGTACATGGTCAACGCGCACTGCGCCGACGCCCTCGTGTGCATCTCCAACTGCGACAAGATCACGCCCGGCATGCTCAACGCCGCGCTGCGGCTCAACATCCCGGTGATCTTCGTGTCCGGCGGGCCCATGGAGGCGGGCAAGGCGGTCGTCGCGGACGGCGTCGCCAAGACCCCGCTCAATCTCGTCAACGCGATCAACTACTCGGCCGACGACGCGGTGTCCGACGCCGCGCTCGCGCAGGTCGAGGAGAACGCGTGCCCCACGTGCGGGTCGTGCTCCGGCATGTTCACCGCGAACTCGATGAACTGCCTCACCGAGGCGCTCGGCCTGTCGCTCCCCGGCAACGGCTCGACCCTCGCGACGCACGCCGCGCGCAAGGAGCTCTTCCTCGAGGCCGGGCGCACGATCGTCGGGCTCGCGAAGCGCTACTACGAGGACGAGGACGACTCCGTCGCGCCCCGCTCGATCGCGACCAAGGCCGCGTTCTCCAACGCCATGGCGCTCGACGTCGCGATGGGCGGCTCGACGAATACCGTGCTGCACATCCTCGCCGCCGCGCAGGAGGGGGGCGTCGACTTCGACCTCACCGACATCGAGCGCATCAGCCGCCAGGTGCCGTGCCTGTCCAAGGTCGCGCCGAACCACCCGAACTTCCACATGGAGGACGTGCACCGCGCCGGCGGCATCCCCGCCCTCCTGGGCGAGCTCGACCGCGCGGGCCTGCTCGACCACGACGTCACGAGCGTCCACACGCCGACGCTGCGCGAGTGGCTCGACGACTGGGACGTCCGGGGCGGCAAGGCGACCGAGCGGGCCGTCGAGCTGTTCCACGCGGCGCCCGGGGGAGTGCGCACCACGCAGGCGTTCTCGACGTCGAACCGCTGGGAGTCGCTCGACACCGACGCGGCCGAGGGCTGCATCCGCGACCTCGAGCACGCGTACACCGTCGAGGGCGGGCTCGCCGTGCTGCGCGGCAACCTCGCCGAGGACGGCGCCGTGTTCAAGACCGCCGGCGTCGACCCGGACGTCTTCCACTTCGTCGGCACGGCGCTCGTCTGCGAGTCGCAGGACGAGGCCGTCGAGAAGATCCTCACCAAGCAGGTCCAGCCCGGGCACGTCGTCGTCGTGCGCTACGAGGGCCCCGCGGGCGGCCCCGGCATGCAGGAGATGCTGTACCCGACGTCGTTCATCAAGGGCCGCGGCCTCGGCAAGGTCACCGCGCTCATCACCGACGGCCGCTTCTCCGGCGGGTCGTCGGGCATCTCCGTCGGCCACGTCTCGCCCGAGGCCGCCGCGGGCGGCGTCATCGGCCTCGTCGAGGACGGCGACGAGATCGAGATCGACGTCGACACGCGCCTCATCCGCCTCAACGTGCCCGACGACGTGCTCGCCGAGCGCCGCGCCAAGATGGAGGCGCGCGAGAACCCGTGGCAGCCGGTCGACCGCGACCGCTACGTCTCGCCCGCCCTCCAGGCCTATGCCGCCATGGCGACGTCCGCCGACCGCGGCGCCGTCCGCGACGTGTCGCTGATCAAGCGCCGCTGACCCGACGACGACGGGCCCGCACCTCCCGAGGTGCGGGCCCGTCGTCGTGCGCGGGCGCGGAGCCCCCGCGGCGAGGGTCAGCACTCCTCCTCGGACTGCTCCGTGACGACCCACCGCGCGCCCTGCGGCACCATGACGGCGGTGCCGCAGTCGCCGCCGTCGTAGACGACGGACAGCACCGTCGCGTCGGCGCGCTCCTCGCTGACGCCGACCTCGACCTCCGGCACGTCGCCCACGGCCGCGTAGAGACCGGCGGTGGTCGTGGTCATCGACGCGCAGTCCGTGATGCCCGGCCACCCCTGTGCCGTCATCTCGGCGACCATCCGGTCGACGAGCTCCGGTGCGAGGTAGCCGCACGCGACCTCGACGTCCGGCGCGCGGCTCGCGGCCAGCCACGCGCGGAACGACTCCTCGGGCGTCTCGACCTGCCCCTCGGGAGCCTCCTCGGTGCTCGCGGTCGCCGTCGCGGTCGCGGTGTCGTCGGGCGACCCGGTCGTCGCGTCCGGTGCGGGGGCGGACGTCGCGGAGGTAGGGGAGCCGGGGCTCGTGCCCGACGGCGCGGGAGCCGCGCACGCGGCGGTCGCGGCCAGTGCGAGGACGGGCAGGACGGCTCGGACGGCTCCGGGGCGTGTGTGCACGGCCCCATGATGCCGTGCGCCTCGCACCGCGGTCGGCCCGTCTCGGGCCTGCACGGGCCGGGCGGGCCTCCGTGCCGCGGCGCGTCCCGCCGCGCCCCGCGCCGGTGCCGTTCCTAGAGTGGGGTCATGACTGGGCACACCTCGGGGTCCGACGCCGGACCCGACCTCAAGCCGCGTTCCCGCCAGGTCACCGACGGCCTGGAGGCGACGGCGTCGCGCGGCATGCTGCGCGCCGTCGGCATGGGCGACGAGGACTTCGCCAAGCCGCAGATCGGCATCGCGAGCTCGTGGAACGAGATCACGCCGTGCAACCTGTCGCTCGACCGGCTCGCGCAGGGCGCGAAGGAGGGCGTGCACGCGGGCGGCGGGTACCCGCTGCAGTTCGGGACGATCTCCGTCTCCGACGGCATCTCCATGGGCCACGAGGGGATGCACTTCTCGCTCGTGAGCCGCGACATCATCGCGGACTCGGTCGAGACGGTCGTCCAGGCGGAGCGCCTCGACGGGACGGTCCTCCTCGCCGGGTGCGACAAGTCCCTGCCGGGGATGCTCATGGCGGCCGCGCGGCTGGACCTGGCGAGCGTGTTCCTCTACGCGGGCTCGATCATGCCCGGCTGGGTCAAGCTCTCCGACGGCACGGAGAAGGACGTCACGCTCATCGACGCGTTCGAGGCGGTCGGCGCGTGCGCGCGCGGGCTCATGAGCCGCGAGGACGTGGACCGCATCGAGCGCGCCATCTGCCCCGGCGAGGGCGCGTGCGGCGGCATGTACACGGCGAACACGATGGCGTCGGTCGCGGAGGCGATGGGCATGTCGCTGCCCGGCTCGGCGGCGCCGCCGTCGGCGGACCGGCGCCGGGACGCGTTCGCGCACCGCTCGGGCGAGGCCGTCGTCAACCTGCTGCGGCTCGGCATCACGGCCCGCGACATCATGACGAAGGAGGCGTTCGAGAACGCGATCGCCGTCGTCATGGCGTTCGGCGGCTCCACCAACGCGGTGCTGCACCTGCTCGCCATCGCGCACGAGGCCGAGGTCGACCTCACCCTCGCCGACTTCGACCGCGTCGCGAGCCGCGTGCCGCACCTCGGCGACCTCAAGCCGTTCGGGCGCTACGTGATGAACGACGTCGACCGCATCGGCGGCGTGCCCGTCGTCATGAAGGCCCTGCTCGACGCCGGCCTGCTGCACGGCGACGCGCTCACCGTGACGGGCCGCACCGTCGCGGAGAACCTCGCCGAGATCGACCCGCCGGACCCGGACGGCAAGATCCTGCGCGCGCTCGACGACCCGATCCACCACACCGGGGGCATCACGATCCTGCACGGGTCGCTCGCGCCCGAGGGCGCCGTCGTGAAGTCCGCCGGGTTCGACGAGGACGTGTTCGAAGGCACCGCCCGCGTCTTCGAGCGCGAGCGCGCGGCGCTCGACGCCCTGGAGGACGGCACGATCACGGACGGGGACGTCGTCGTCATCCGGTACGAGGGTCCCAAGGGCGGCCCGGGGATGCGCGAGATGCTCGCCATCACGGGCGCGATCAAGGGCGCGGGGCTCGGCAAGACGGTCCTGCTGCTCACGGACGGCCGCTTCTCCGGCGGGACGACCGGCCTGTGCGTGGGGCACGTCGCGCCCGAGGCGGTCGACGGGGGCCCCATCGCGTTCGTGCGCGACGGCGACCCGATCCGGCTCGACGTCGCGAACAAGACGCTCGACCTGCTCGTCGACGCCGACACGCTCGCCGCGCGCCGCGACGGGTGGGCGCCGCTGCCCCCGACGTTCACGCGCGGGGTGCTCGCGAAGTACGCCAAGCTCGTCCAGTCGGCGTCGCGCGGCGCGATCCTCGAGTGACCGCGGAGCGCGCGGGCGTCGGAGGCGCGCACTAGCGTGGTGTCGCACCTCGCCGCAGCGACGCACCCCGGAGGACGGCCATGACCCAGACGGCGGACGACCGCATCACCGCGCGCCAGTTCCACGACAGCGACGGCGTCGAGGACTGGCGGTTCATCCTGAGGACGGTGCAGACGCTGTTCCGCACGGGGTCGTTCACCGCGGGGGTGGAGCTGGTCGACGCGATCGGCGAGCTCGCCGAGGCGGCGAACCACCACCCCGACGTGGACCTGCGGTACGGGACGGTGACGGTCCGGCTGACCTCGCACGACGTCGGGGGCGTCAGCGAGCGGGACGTGGCCCTCGCCCGGCAGATCTCCGCGGCGGCGCGCGAGCTCGACCTCGTCGCGGACCCGACGGCGGTGCAGGACCTCGAGATCGCGATCGACACGCTCGTCGGCACGGCGGTGCAGCCGTTCTGGCGCGCGGTCCTCGGGTTCGACGAGGGCGCGCCCGAGCTGCCCGCGCCCGAGCTCCGCGACCCGAGCGGGCGCGCCCCCGCGTTCTGGTTCCAGCAGATGGACGCGCCGCGCGAGCAGCGCAACCGCATCCACGTGGACGTGACGGTCCCGCACGACGTCGCGGAGGCGCGCGTCACCGCCGCCATCGCCGCGGGCGGGCACCTCGTGTCCGACCGTCGCGCGCCCGCGTTCTGGGTCCTGGCCGACGCCGAGGGCAACGAGGCGTGCGTGTGCACCTGGCAGGCGCGCGACTGACCGCGCCCCGTGGCGCCGGGGGTGAGACGAGCGCGCAAGAACCGTCCGGCCCCTGCGAGGCTGGTCCCGTGAGCGCCCGTCCGGAGAGATCGCCGCGCCGTCGTCGAGCCGCGTCCGCCGTCGTCCCGCTGGCCATCGTGACGGCCGCGGTCGTCGCGCTCGGCGGGTGCACGGCCGCCGGGGAGCCGGAGGCCGCTCCGGGGTCCTCCGCCCCGAGCCCGACGGCCACCGAGGACGCGCCGGGCACGCGCGACGAGCCGTCGGAGGAGACGACGCCCGAGGTGGTCGACCCGCTCGCCGACCGTCCCTCCGCGCCACCCGCCCAGGCGGTGGACGCGGGAACGGTCGCCGCCGGTGCACCCGCCGCGGCGAGCGGGACGGGGAGCGCCGCCGTGACGTTCGCGCGCGACGGCGACTTCGCCGTCGTCGTGCACCTGGACTGCGGTGACTGCGCCGGGACGCGCGCGTTCATGGCGCCGACGGACGTCACGCCGTACCCGGGCGCGCTCGGTGAGACGACCGGGTCGTACCTCATGGACGTCTTCGAGGACTCCGCGCCGCAGCAGTCGATCTGGCTCGAAGCGTCGGGGGAGTGGTCCCTGCGGTTCGAGAGCTGGAACGACCTGCCGCCCGTCGCAGGGCCGCAGTCGGGCACGGGGCCGACCGTCCTGCGGCTCGACGGCAGCACGACGAGCGCGGAGGTGTCGTGGACGCCGGCGGCCCCCGAGGACTCGTTCCAGGGCCGGTACTTCGGGGTCACGCGCGAGGCGTCGCGCATGTTCGGCGACACCGAGGCGTTCACCGAGACGTACGACCTCGCGCTTCCCGGCGTCCTCGCCGTGAAGACCGCCGGCACGTGGAGCGTCACCCCGCAGGGCTGACGCCCGGTGTGCCGCTGACGAGACCCGGCCTGCGGGGTCAGGCGCGCGCGACGACGAGCTCGTCGTAGCCGGGCACCAGGACCCGCCGCTTGGCGCGGCGCGAGACGACGCGCAGGGGTGCGCCGTCGTCGAACAGCGCGTGCAGGAGCGCGGCGATCTCGGCGCGGGCGAGCGCGGCGCCGAGGCACAGGTGGCGCCCCGCGCCGAACCAGAGCTGGCGCGTCTCGCGCACGTACGGGCGGTCGGCGCGGAACGGGCCGGCCGCCGCGTTCGCCGCCCACGTGAGGATCATGACGCGCTCCCCGGCCCGCAGGGTGCGGCTCGCGACCTCGACGTCGGCCGACACGCCCCGGCCGATCACCGACGCCGGGCTCGTCACGCGCAGACCCTCGCGCACGGCGTTCTCGACGGCGTCCGGCTCCCCGGCGGCCCGCTCGACGGGGTGGGCGCGCTCGTCGGCCAGGAGCCGGAGCAGGCGGTGCTGCTCGCCCGTGTCGATCAGGAGCGCCGTGGTGCGGGCCATCGCGGACGCCGACGTCTCGGTGCCCGCGACCATGAGCAGGCTCGCGAGCCCCGTCGTCTCCTCCAGCCCGAGGCCGAGCTCGCGGCACCGGCCGAGCAGGCGGTCGGCCGGCGCGTGCCGCCACCCGTCCGGGACGCCCTGGGTCAGCTCGGCGACGATCTCCCGCGCCGCGGCGACCTGGCCCGGCGCGAGGTACGTCGAGCCGGCGCTGCCGAGCGCGATCGACGCGAGCCGCTCGCCCGTCGCGAAGGCCGCGAGCGCGTCGTCGTCCGTCGGGACGGCCTCCGGCGTCACGCCGGTGCCGGCGCCCGCCGCTGAGCCCGCCGCTGAGCCCCGTCCTGAGCCCGCCCCGGTGGCCGCCGGGGACGGGATGCCGAGCAGCGAGATCATCATCCGGCCGACGAGCACGCGCGCGAGCCGGCCGACGTCGACCGACCCGCCCGCGGCGAGGGTGCGGCGCGCGTCGTCGAGCGCGAGCGACCACGCGCCGTCGACCAGCGCCGCGGCGCTCGCCTCGGTGAAGAGCTCGCGCGAGCGGGTGCGCAGGTCGTGGTGGCCCGGGCCGTCGAACAGGTCGAGGACCCAGTCGCCGAGGATCTGGGCCCAGAGGTGCCCGACCCCGCCCTCGCCGACGATCGTGAAGTGCCGGTGGTCGGTGAGGATGCGGCGACCCACGGTCGGGTCGGCCGTCACCCACCCGAGGCCCGGGACCCGGCGCAGCCCTCCGCCCGGACGCGGCCCGGTGAGCGCGCCGCCCACGAGCAGCACACCGGCCATCGCGGGGCGTGCGGCGGTGAGGACCTGCAGCTCGTGCCGGGTCGTGGGCAGGGCGCGACGTCGTTCGCGGGCGGGCACGGGGGCGGTCGTGGTCGCAGTCACGGGGTCAGTGTGGCGCACCGGGGAGGCCACGGGGCGGCCGCGCCGCCGTCCGGGGATGGGCACTTCACCCCATCGGAACCTGTGGACGACCGCCGTCCGAGGGGGTCTGCTTGGCTACTGTGTCGCGCGTGCCAGAGAACCCACCCCGCCCGGTAGCCCCCGGGTCCGCTCCCGTGCGTCCCGCGGCGGTGATCGCCGCCGTCGGGGTCCACCTGCCCGAGCGCGTGGTCGACGTGCGCGAGGCGGAGCGCGCGCTCGCGGAGCGCAACCCGGGCGCGGCGCCGCGCGTGCCGATGGTCTCGCGCCTCACGGGCGTGCGGCAGGTCCGCGTGCTCCCCGACGACTGGGACGCCTCCGACCTCGCCGTCGCGGCCGCGGAGAAGCTGCTCGCGACCCAGGGCCTCGCGCCCGACGACGTCGACCTGCTGCTCTTCGCGTCGGCGAGCCAGGACATGGTCGAGCCCGCGACGAGCCACATCGTCGCCGCGAAGCTCGGGGTCCGGGCGCCCGTCATGGACGTCAAGAACGCGTGCAACTCCGTGCTCAACGCCATCGAGGTCGCCGAGGCGCTCGTCGCGACGGGCCGGTACGGCACCGTGCTCGTCGCGTGCGGGGAGGCACCGTCGCGCGCCGTGCGCTGGGACGTCCCCGACCGTGCGACGTACCTGCTCTCCGCCCCGGGCTACACCATGTCCGACGCCGGGGCCGCCGTCCTCGTGCGCCGCGCCACCGCGGCGGAGGCCGACGCGCGCGACGGCTCCGGCGCCCCCGCGCCCCGCGGCATTCTCGCGAGCGCGTTCGGCGCCGAGTCGACGCACTGGGACGTCGGCATGCTCCCCGGGGGCGGCACCGCGCACCCGCGCGACCTCGAGCGCACCTACTTCGAGATCGACGGGTCCCGGCTCCGGGACGCGTTCCTCGCGCTCGGGCCGGGTGTCGTCCTCGACGCGCTCGGCCGTGCGGGGCTCACGTGGGACGACGTCGCGCTCGTCGCCGTGCACCAGGTCGCCGTCGCCTACCTCGACGACGTGCACGCCGCGCTCGGCCTGCCGACCGGCCGCACGCTCGTCACCGTCGCCGACCACGGCAACGTCGCCTCCGCGACGCTCCCGCTCCAGCTCGCGACCGCGCTTGAGACGGGTCGGGTCGGGCCGGGCGACGTCGTCGTGCTCGTCGGCCTCGCGGGCGGCATCAGCATCGGCGCGACGGTGGTGCGGCTGTGAGCACCCGGCGGTTCACGCGAGGAGTGGCGAGCACGCAGCGGCTCGCCGTCGTGGTGCCCGCGCGCGACGAGGCGCACGGGATCGTCGCGACGCTGGAGGCGCTGCGCGACCAGCAGGACACGGACTTCGACCTCGTCGTCGTGGACAACGGGTCGTCGGACGGCACGGGCGACCTGGCGCGCGCGACCGCGGCGGCGTGGGGCATGACGCGGTGGCGCGTCGTCGACGAGCCGCAGAAGGGCACGGGCGCGGCGGCCGACACGGGGATGCGGGCGGCGATCGCGCAGGGCGCGACGCACCTCGCGCGCACCGACGCCGACTGCCTGCCGCTGCCCGACTGGACCCGACGCGTGCGCGCCGCGTTCGCGAGCGGGCACGACCTCGTCGCGGGACGGCTCGTGCCGCGCACCGACGACCGCCCGGTCTCGCGCGTCCAGCAGGGCGTGCTCTCCGCGGCGGTGAGCGTCGCGAGCACGTTCGGGCGCTTCCGCCCCGGCAACCAGGACCCGTCCTACCTCGGGCCCTACGTCATGGCGCCGGGCTGCAACATGGCGATCACGGCGGCGCTGTACGAGGCGGCGGGCGGGTTCCCGCGCACCGCGATCGAGGACGTCCACGAGGACCGGGCGCTCGTCAACGCGGTGCGCCGCCTCACGCGGCGGTACGGCGCGCACCGCGACGTCGTCGTGCGGGCCTCCACGCGCCGGGCGCACGCGTGGGGCCTCGTCCGCACGCTCGGCTGGTATGCCGACCACCGCTACCGGCCCGAGCTCGTGGACATCCGATGACCGGCACGGCGCTGGCCCCCGCGCCCGCCGGGCTCGCCGCGGCGATGCGTTGGGAGGAGAGGGTCCAGCGCGGGGCGCACCCGCTCGTCTACCCGGCGATCCGGGCCCTGCGGCACCGCGGCCCGGTCGTGCGCGTCCCCGGGATCGGGGTGGTCGTGTCCGACGCCGCGACGGCGCGCGCCGTGCTGCTCGACAGCGAGCACTTCTCCAAGGTGGGCCCGGGGTCGCCGTCGGACCTGTGGACGCCCGTGCTCGGCCCGTCCGTGCTCCTCAACATGGAGGGGGCCGACCACGCGCGCCTGCGCCGGGCGCTGTCGGGTCTCTTCACGCCCCGAGCGGTGCGCGACCTCGTCGCGGTGAGCGTGCCCGACGTCCTCGCAGGCCTCGCTCCGCGGCTGCTCGCGGGCGAACGAGTCGACCTCGTGGCGGAGACGGCGACCATGGCCGGGACGGTCGTCTGCGCGATGACCGGGCTGCCACCGACGGACGCCGCCGTCCGCGAGGCGATGACGGCCGCGCAGTCCGTGGTCGGGCTCGTGCGCCTGCACCGGCGCAGCCTCACCGCCGGCCAGGTGCGGCACGCGCGCGCCGTCCTCGCACGGCTGTCCGCACCGGCGCGCGACGCGTACCGCGCGGGGGACCCCGCGACCGTCCCCGGGCGCATGCGCGAGCTCGGGCTCTCGGAGGACGAGGCATTGGGCGCCGTCGGCGCGTTCGTCCTCACGGGCACCGAGACCATCCAGTCATTCGTGCCGCGCCTCGTCGCGCTCGCCGCCGACACCGGCTGGCTCGACCAGCTCCTCGCGGCCGACCCCGGCGCCGGGCCGGAGGCCGCCGCGCTGCGCGGCCGCGTCGTCGAGGAGGCGCTGCGCGTCACGGCACCGACCCCCGCGATGCTGCGCTCGGTGCGCGCCGACGCGACCGTGGGCGACGTCCGCGTCCGCGCGGGCGACCGGGTCGTGATCGCGACGATCTCCTGCTGCAAGGACGCCGGCCCCTTCGACCCGGACGCCCCCGTCGACCCGGCGGTGCGGCACCTGTGGTTCGGCGCCGGACCGCACTTCTGCCTCGGGATGCCGCTCGCGACGGCCCAGGTCGATGCCGTCCTGGACGCCCTGCGCCCGGTCGCCGCAGCGGGTCGGAGCCTCCAGGTCACCGACCGCGCCGTCGCCCGCGGGGTGCTCATCCCGGCGTACCGCTCGCTCGTCGTGCGGGCGGTCGGCGGCGAGGTGCGCGCGCCGGGTCCGGTCGCCGAGTCGGCCGCGTCGTCGGCGGGGGAGGCGGCGTGACCGTGCCCGACGCCGTCCCCCGCCACCTGCTCGCCCCGATCCTCGCCCGCGGGGCCGCCGGGCACGCGTCCGCCGACGCGGTCGCGCTCCGGCGCTGGACGCGGCCGGGCCGCCGCGGTGCGCGCGTGCGCGAGGAGGTCACGTACGCCGACCTCGCGCGGCGCGTCGAGGCGACCGCGACGGCGCTCGCGGCCGACGGCCTCGCGCCGGGCGACCGCGCCCTGTTCTCGGTGCGGCCCCGGCCGGAGGGCGTCGTGCTCGCGTTCGGGGTGGTCCGGGCGGGCGGGACCGTCGTCTTCGTCGACCCCGGCTCGACGCCGGAGCTCTTCGCCGCGCGCGTGGGTGCGGCCGGGCCGTCGCTAGCGACGACCGAGTCGCTCCTCTACGCCGTCTCGCGCGGGCCGCTGCGCCGTCTGGCCCGGTCGCGGGGCCTGCTCCTGCCCGACTACGCGAGCCTCCCGCTGCGGCACGTGCACGCCGGCCCGTGGCTCCCCGGGGTGCCGCGGGGCTCGCGCGCCGCCCGCCGCCTCGCCGCGAGCCCGGTCGACCGCGCGGCGCTGCCGACGCTCGACCCGGACCGAGAGGCGCTCACCGTCTTCACGTCCGGCACGACGGCGCAGCCGAAGGCCGTCGTGCACACGGCCGGGTCGCTGCTCGCCGGGTGTGACCTGCTGCGCGACGTGTTCGCGCTCGCGCCGGGCGACGTCGTGCACACCGACCAGATGCTGCTCGGCGTCCCGGCGCTGTTCGCGGGTGCCACCTGGTCCGTGCCGGCCGACCCGCCGAGCCGCGACATCACGACCTTCGCGCGCCAGCTCGACGGCGCCGCAGGCACGTACCTCGTGCCCGCGGACGTCACGGCGCTGCTCGACGCGATCGAGGCCGGGGCGGTGCCCGCGCACGGGCCGCGCGTCGCGCTCGTCGGCGGCGCTCCCGTGACCCGCGCGCTCCTGGAGCGCGCGACGCGCGTGCTGCCCGGCACGCGGTGGGTCGCGGTGTACGGGATGACGGAGATCCTGCCGGTCGCGGTGGTCGAGGCCCGCGAGAAGCTCGCGTACGGGGGCGACGGCGACCTCGTCGGCGTCCCGCTGCCCGGCACGGTCGCGCGGCTCGACCCGGTCGAGGACGAGGAACCCGAGGACGGCCGCGACGACGTCGTCGGGGAGCTCGTGCTGTCCGGGCCGTCGCTCATGGCGGGCTACCTGCACGACCTCGACGCCCCCGCCCGGGGCGCAGGCGAACGGGCCGCGGAGCACCGCACCGGCGACCTCGCGCGCCTCGACGACGCGGGGCGGCTCGTCCTCGTCGGCCGCACGCGGGACATGATCATCCGCGGCACGACGAACATCTACCCCGGCCTCTACGAGCCGCGCGTCGCGGCGCTCGACGGCGTCGGCGAGGCGCTGCTCGTGGGGGTGCCCCAGGTGGACGGCGACGAGCGGGTCGCGCTCGTCGTCACCTCGGCGTCGGAAGACTCTCGGCCGGACGCGGGCACCGGGACCGACCCTCGGCCCGACGCCGGTGCGGCGGTGCATCTGGACCCGCACCACCCGCTCGTGGACCGGGTGCGCACCGCGCTGCCGAGCGTTCTCGACCACGACGCGCTGCCCGACGTCGTGCTGCACGCCGACCGCGTGCCGCTCGCCGGTCGCTCGCGCAAGCCCGACCGCGCCGCGCTCTCGCGCGCCGCCGCGCCGCTGGTGCCCGCCGCTCCGGCCGGACCCGTCGAGCCGGTGGTAGCCGCCGCGTCGACCGCCGTCGGCCGAGACACCCCCGGCACCCGCGCGTGAGGGTCGTCGTCACCGGGGCGTCGGGGTTCGTCGGGGGAGCGGTCGCGCGCGGGCTGGTCGCCGACGGCCACGAGGTCTGGACGTCCTCCCGCCGCGACCCGGCGGTCGACGGCGCCTGGCACCTCGCCTGGGACCTCACCACCGGTCCGCTCGCCGACGCGCCCACGGTGGACGCCGTCGTGCACGCGGGCGCCGCCGTGTCCGACTGGTGCGCGCTCGACGTCGCGCGCGCCACGAACGTCGCCGGGACGCTCGCGGTCCGCGACACGTTCCCCGGCGCGCGGTTCGTGCACGTCTCGTCCGGCAGCGTGTACGACCCGTACCGCCCGAGCGTCCGCGCGCGCGAGCACGAGGCGCCGGTCGCCCGGTACCTCGACGCCTACGGCACGACGAAGGCGGAGGCCGAGCGCGCGCTGGCCCGCGACGTCGCGCGCCACCCCGACCGCGGCGCTGTCGTCGTCCTGCGCCCGCACGCCGTCTACGGGCCGGGCGACTCGACGCTCCTGCCGCGCGTCGAGGCCGCCGTGCGGCGCGGACGCCTCGTCCTGCCCGGCGGCGGACGCGTCCTCCAGTCCCTGACCCACGTGGACACGCTGCTCGCCGCGGTGCGCGCCGCCGTCATGCTGCCCGACACCGCGGCCCGCGCGCCCGGCGCGGGGGACGGCGCGGCCGGAGGCCCGCTCGTCGTGAACGTCGCCGACGCCGAGCCGGTGGTCCTGCGCGACGCGCTCGCCGACGCGCTGCGCCGCCGCGGTACCGCCGTGCGGGTCGTCGCCGTCCCGGTGCGCCCCGCCTGGGCGCTCGCGGGCGCGGTCGAGACGGTCGCCCGGCGGCTGCGCCGCCCCGAGCCGCCACGCCTGACCCGGTACGCGCTGAGCCACCTCGCGATGGAACGCACCTACGACCTCGCGGTCCTGCGCGACGTGCTGGGCGTCGACCCGGCTCTCACGAGCTTCGTCGGGGCCGAGCGGTGGTAGCGGCGAAAGCCCTGGGTATCGTGACGCCGACCCGCTAGGTTGCCCGGGTGGAGACCGGGACCGACCTCGCGCGGCGCTACTACGACGAGGTCGTCGGGCCGATCCTGCTCGGCCGCTGGCCCGGGCTGCCGCACGCGGCGGGACGCCTCGGGAGCGGGTCCGACGTCCTCGGGCTCGACGACGCGACGTCGCGCGACCACGACTGGGGTCTGCGCCTGACGTTGCTGGTCGACGAGCCGATGGTCGACGAGGTCGACGCGCTGCTCGGCGCGGCGCTGCCCGACACGTTCGCCGGGCACCCGACCCGGTTCCCGACCACGTGGAGCCCGCACGGTCCGCACCAGGTCGAGGTGGCGTCGCCGTCGGGCTTCGTCACGTCGCGCCTCGGCGTCGACGCGACGCGACCGCTCGCCGTCGACGACTGGCTCACGCTCACCGGTCAGGCGGTCCTCGAGGTGACGGCCGGGCCGGTGTTCGTGGACACCGGCGGCCAGGTCACCGCGGCGCGCGAGCGCCTCGCCTGGTATCCCGACGACCTGTGGCGGTACGCGGTCGCCGTCGACTGGGCGCGGATCGGGCAGGAGCTGCCGTTCGTCGGCCGGACGGCGAAGCGCGGCGACGACCTCGGGTCGCGCGTCGTCGCCGCCCGGCTCGTGCGCGCAGCGATGCACCTCGGCTTCCTGCTCGAGCGGCACTGGACGCCGTACGCGAAGTGGTTCGGGACGACGTTCGCCGCGCTCCCGCGTGCCGCCGCCGCCGCGCCCGACCTCGCGGAGGCGCTCGCGGCCGACGACTGGCGGGCGCGCGAGGCGGCGCTGTGCCGAGGGCTGGAGACCCTGCACGACCTCCAGGGCGAGGTGGGCCTCCCGACCGTGACCGACGTCGTCGTCCCGTTCTTCGACCGGCCCTTCCGGGGGCTCGGGCCGGTGGCCGACGTGGTGACGTCCGCGATCCAGGACCCGGTGGTGCAGGCGCTGCCACCGGGCGTCGGGACCGTCGAGCAGTGGGTCGACGACGTCGACGTCCTCACGGACCCCGCCCGTCGCGTCGCCGCGGCGCGCGCCGTCGGGCAGGCTGGGACCAGGACCCCCTGACCCGAGAGGAAGCCGTGCGATGACCTCGTCCGCACCCACCCCGGACCCCCTGCCTCGCGGCGGGTGGCCCGGCGCCGAGACGCCCGGTGACGCCCCCTGGTGGACGCGCTCGGTCGTCTACCAGGTGTACCCGCGCTCGTTCCAGGACACCGACGGCGACGGCATCGGGGACCTCCCGGGGATCACGCGACGCCTCGACCACCTGGAGCGCCTGGGCGTCGACGTCGTGTGGCTGTCCCCGGTGTACCGGTCGCCGCAGGCGGACAACGGCTACGACATCAGCGACTACGAGGACGTCGACCCGCTGTTCGGGTCGCTCGCGGACCTCGACGCCCTGATCGAAGGGCTGCACGCGCGCGGGATGAAGCTCGTCATGGACCTCGTCGTCAACCACACGAGCGACGAGCACCCGTGGTTCGTCGAGTCGCGCTCGTCCGCGCAGAGCCCGCGGCGCGACTGGTACTGGTGGCGCCCCGCGCGCGAGGGCATGGAGCCCGGCGCCCCGGGTGCCGAGCCGACCAACTGGCGCTCGTTCTTCGGGGGCAGCGCGTGGCGGTTCGACGAGGCCTCGGGCGAGTACTACCTGCACCTGTTCGACCCCAAGCAGCCGGACCTCAACTGGGAGAACCCCGACGTCCGCGAGGCGGTCTACGCGATGATGCGGCGGTGGCTCGACCGCGGGGTCGACGGCTTCCGCATGGACGTCATCAACCTCATCTCCAAGGACGTCGCGCCCGACGGCTCGCTGCCCGACGGCGAGGTGCACTGGGGCACGTACGGGGACGGGAGCCCGCACTACACGGACGGCCCGCGCGTGCACGAGTTCCTCGCCGAGATGCACCGCGAGGTGTTCGCGCCCTACCTCGCCCGGGGCCGGGAGATCCTCACGGTGGGGGAGACGCCGGGGGTGACGGTCGAGCACGGCGTGCGGTACACCGACCCGGACCGTCGCGAGGTCGACATGGTGTTCCAGTTCGAGCACATGGGCATCGACCACGGCGCGACCCGGTACGACCCGGTCCGGTGGAACCTCGCCGACCTCAAGGCGACCCTCGGCCGGTGGCAGGCGGGCCTCGCCCACCGGGGCTGGAACGCCCTCTACTGGGACAACCACGACCAGCCGCGCGTCGTCTCGCGGTTCGGCGACGACTCCCCGGAGCACCGCGTCGCCTCGGCGAAGGCGCTCGCCCTCCTGCTGCACCTGCACCGCGGCACGCCCTACGTCTACCAGGGCGAGGAGCTCGCCATGACGAACGCGCCGTTCACGCGGATCGAGCAGTACCAGGACGTCGAGTCGCTCGGGTACTTCCGCGAGCTCACCGGTCGCACGGGCGCCCCGCGCCTGCGGACCGACGGGGAGATGCTCGCCGTGCTCGCGCACGCGAGCCGCGACCACGCCCGCACGCCCGTGCAGTGGGACGCGAGCGCGAACGCCGGCTTCACGACGGGGACGCCGTGGCTCGAGGCCAACCCGAACCACACGACGATCAACGCGGAGGCCGCCTGGGCCGACGAGGACTCCGTGCTGCACTTCTACCGGCGGCTCGTCGCCCTGCGCCGGGAGGAGCCGGTCGTCGCGCTCGGCGACTTCCGCATGCTGCTGCCCGACCACGAGGCGGTCTACGCGTTCACGCGCGCCCTCGACGCGCCCGGGCCCGACGGCACGACCGTCCGGGACGAGCTGCTCGTGCTCGTCAACGTCGGTGGCGTCCCGCAGGACGTCCCGGCCGGGACGCTCACGGGCTGGGAGGAGGCGTCGGTCCTGGTGACCACGCACCCCGGGCGGGCCGACGACGGCACCCGGCCGGGCGCCGTCGGGCACCTGGAGCCGTGGGAGGGACGGGTGCTCCGGCGCACCGGGCCGCGCCCCGCACGTCCCAGTGCGTGAGACGGCCGCCTCGACACGTGACATCACCGGGACATGGGCGTACAGTCCCAGACGTGCAGACGATCCTCCTTGTAGTACTTCCTGAGCGCGCCGGCTGAGGCCACGCCACCAGGCTTCGTCAGCGCGCTCACCCCTCGTCCAGCCCGGCATCCCGGGTCCGAGGGGTTTTTTGTTGCCACCACAACGCCATCAGCACGGCAGACAGACCGCGGCAGGCCTACCCGGCCACCGCGAGCGCCGCACCCGCGAGACCCGCGAGGACCGGCACCCGCACACCGCGACCAGCACGACCGCACCACCACGGTCGGCTCCGGCTCCCGGCGGAGCGCCCCACGGGGCGCCCGCCGGGCCGAGGCCACGACACGCAGGAGACACCATGGCCCAGGGTCCCACCCCGGCACCTCCGCGACAGGGCGCCCCGGCGCCCGCCGCCGCGGCGCCGAAGCCCGCCCCGACACCCGCGTCGGTCGCCCCGCGCGGCGACGTCCGGCGCGCAGCCACGGCTCGCCCGGCCGGCGCCTCGAACGGCGCCCCGACGGGCGAGGAGATGACGGGCGCGCAGTCGATCGTCCGCTCGCTCGAGGAGGCCGGTGCCGAGGTCGTCTTCGGCATCCCGGGTGGTGCGATCCTCCCGACGTACGACCCGCTCATGGACTCCCAGCGCCTGCGCCACATCCTCGTGCGCCACGAGCAGGGCGGCGGCCACGCGGCGCAGGGCTACGCCCACGCGACCGGCCGCGTCGGCGTCACCATGGCGACGTCGGGCCCGGGCGCGACGAACCTCGTCACCCCGATCGCCGACGCGAACATGGACTCGATCCCGCTCGTCGCGATCACCGGCCAGGTCGCCGAGTCGATGATCGGCACCGACGGCTTCCAGGAGGCGGACATCGTCGGCATCACGATGCCGATCACCAAGCACTCCTACCTGGTCACCGACCCGGACGACATCCCGCGCACCATCGCCGAGGCGTTCCACATCGCCTCGACCGGCCGCCCGGGCCCGGTGCTCGTCGACATCGCGAAGTCGGCGATGCAGTCCCGCACCACGTTCTCCTGGCCGCAGGACGTGCAGCTCCCGGGCTACCACCCGGTGACGAAGCCGCACAGCAAGCAGATCAAGGAGGCCGCGCGCCTGCTCGCGACGGCCCGGCGCCCGGTCCTGTACGTGGGCGGCGGCGTGATCCGCGCGAACGCGTCGGCCGAGCTGCGCCGCCTCGTCGACCTGTCGGGCGCGCCCGTCGTGACGACGCTCATGGCCCGCGGCGCGGTGCCCGACACGCACCCCCAGAACCTCGGTATGCCCGGCATGCACGGCACCGTCCCGGCCGTGGCGGCGCTGCAGAAGGCCGACCTCGTCGTGTCGCTCGGCGCCCGCTTCGACGATCGCGTCACCGGCGCGCTGTCGAGCTTCGCCCCGCACGCGCAGGTGGTGCACGCCGACATCGACCCCGCGGAGATCGGCAAGAACCGTGACGTGGACGTGCCGATCGTCGGCGACCTCAAGGAGGTCATCACCGACCTGCTGCCGGAGCTCGAGCGTGAGCACGAGGCCAAGGGCAAGCCGGACGTCGAGGCCTGGTGGCGCCAGATCGACGACTGGCGCGAGACGTACCCGCTCGGCTACACGGAGCCCGACGACGGCCACCTCGCCCCGCAGCACGTCATCTCCCGCCTGGGCGAGATCTCGGGCCCCGAGTCGATCTACGTCGCGGGCGTCGGGCAGCACCAGATGTGGGCGGCCCAGTTCATCCGCTACGAGCACCCGCGGACGTGGCTCAACTCCGGCGGCCTCGGCACCATGGGCTTCTCGATCCCGGCGGCCATGGGCGCGAAGGTCGGCCGCCCCGACGCCACGGTGTGGGCGATCGACGGCGACGGCTGCTTCCAGATGACCAACCAGGAGCTCGCCACCTGCACGATCAACGAGATCCCCATCAAGGTCGCGCTGATCAACAACAGCTCGCTCGGCATGGTGCGCCAGTGGCAGACGCTGTTCTACGACCAGCGCTACTCGAACACGGACCTGCACACCGGCCACGGCACGGCGCGCGTGCCCGACTTCGTCAAGCTCGCCGACGCGTACGGGTGCGAGGGCATCCGCGTCGAGTCGATGGGCGAGGTGGACGCCGCGATCAAGCGCGCGATGGAGATCGACGACCGCCCGGTCGTCATCGACTTCAACGTCTCGCGCGACGCGATGGTGTGGCCGATGGTCGCCGCCGGCGTGAGCAACGACGACATCCAGTACGCGCGGGGCATCTCGCCCGCCTGGGACCGGGAGGACTGAGCGAAATGCAGCGGAGGTTGAGGGCCGCAGCGAAGCAAGGCACTCGGCTGCAGCGCAATGCAGCCTCGATCCGACCCCTGTCCCTGGAGGACTGACCGATGTCCCGCCACACCCTCTCCGTGCTCGTCGAGAACAAGCCCGGCGTGCTGACGCGCGTCGCGGGCCTGTTCGCCCGCCGCGCCTTCAACATCCACTCCCTCGCCGTCGGCCCCACGGAGCACGAGGAGATCTCGCGCATCACCGTGGTCGTCGACGTGGAGGAGCGCCCGCTCGAGCAGGTGACGAAGCAGCTCAACAAGCTGGTCAACGTCATCAAGATCGTCGAGCTCGACTCGACCGCCTCGGTGCAGCGCGAGCTCCTGCTCGTCAAGGTCCGCGCCGACGGTGCCCACCGCACCGGCGTCCTCGAGGTCGTCAACCTGTTCCGCGCGAAGGTGGTCGACGTCGTGCCCGACGCCGTGACCATCGAGGCGACCGGCACGGGGGAGAAGCTCGACGCGCTGCTCGGAGCCCTCGAGCCCTACGGCGTGCGCGAGATCGTGAAGTCGGGGACCGTCGCCGTCGGGCGCGGGTCCCGTTCCATCACGGACCGCGCGCTGGAACGCGTCGTCCGCTCCGCCTGACCATCGCCTACCCTCGCACCGAGACCCCCGTGGGCGTCGGCGCGCACCGGTCGCCGTTCCGCGCGACACCGCAACAGACCCCTGCACCGCAACGAAGAACCGAGGAGATCCATCGTGGCTGAGCTGTTCTACGACGACGACGCCGACCTGTCCATCATCCAGAGCAAGAAGGTCGCGATCGTCGGCTACGGGAGCCAGGGCCACGCGCACGCCCAGAACCTGCGCGACTCGGGCGTCGAGGTCGTCGTCGCCCTGCGCGAGGGCTCCAAGTCCGTCGCGAAGGCCCAGGACGAGGGCTTCGAGGTCAAGTCCGTGGCGGACGCCGCCGCGTGGGCCGACCTGATCATGATCCTCGCGCCGGACCAGCACCAGCGCTCGATCTACAACGACGAGATCAAGCCGAACCTCGCCACGGGCAAGACGCTCGCGTTCGCGCACGGGTTCAACATCCGCTTCGGCTACATCGAGGCCCCCGAGGGCGTCGACGTCATCCTCGTCGCCCCGAAGGCGCCGGGCCACACGGTGCGCCGCGAGTTCGTCGCGGGCCGTGGCATCCCGGACATCATCGCCGTCGAGAAGGACGCGTCGGGCCAGGCCTGGGACGTCGCGCTGTCGTACGCGAAGGCGATCGGCGGCACCCGCGCGGGCGTCATCAAGACGACGTTCACCGAGGAGACCGAGACCGACCTGTTCGGCGAGCAGGCCGTGCTCTGCGGCGGTGTGTCGCAGCTCGTCCAGTACGGCTTCGAGACGCTGACCGAGGCCGGCTACCAGCCGGAGATCGCGTACTTCGAGGTGCTGCACGAGCTCAAGCTCATCGTCGACCTCATGTGGGAGGGCGGCATCGCCAAGCAGCGCTGGTCCGTCTCCGACACCGCCGAGTACGGCGACTACGTCTCCGGCCCGCGCGTCATCGACGCCCGCGTCAAGGAGAACATGCAGGGCGTCCTCGCCGACATCCAGTCGGGCGCGTTCGCCAAGCGCTTCATCGACGACCAGGACGCCGGCGCGCCGGAGTTCACGGCACTCCGCGAGAAGGCCGCGCAGCACCCGATCGAGAAGGTCGGCAAGGAGCTGCGGTCGCTGTTCGCGTGGAAGCAGCAGGACGCCGACTACACCGAGGGCAGCGCCGCGCGCTGACCACTCCGCTCCACCGGGGGTGGGTGACCGACTCGCGCGTTCCGTGCGAGGGGTCGCCCACCCCTTCGTCGTCCCACCGGTCGCCGTCGCGACCGGCCGGTGAGCGGTGCGGGTGGTGCGCGGCCCCGTGCGCCAGGATGGGGGCATGACCCGAGAGACGGACGAGGGAGACCCGGTGACGGACGACGTGACGGTGGACGAGCGGGCGGCGGAGATCCTGGCGTTCTGGGAGCTGGCCCGGCCCAGCGCGGGCATGGCGCGGCTCGGCGTCGTCACGGGGACCACGGTGTCCGAGAGCGTCCCGCCCCCGGCGTGGTCGTTCGGGGACAACCCGGCCCTGGCGGACGACCTGCTCATGGCCGTGCTCACGGGCGAGAAGACGGCGACGTCGTCGGCCCTGTGGGAGTACGAGGAGACGGGCGAGGCGGTGCCGCGGGTCGGCGAGCTGTCCATCCTGCTGGACGGTGCGGGCCACCCGCGCGCGCTGATCCGCACCACCTCGGTCGAGATCGTCGCGTTCGAGGACGTCGACGCGGACTTCGCGCACGCGGAGGGCGAGGACGACCGGTCGCTGGAGTCGTGGCGCGTCGAGCACGAGAAGTACTTCCGTCGCGTCCTGTCGCGCGAGTTCGCGCCGGACATGCCGCTGGTGTGCGAGCGGTTCGAGCTGCGCTACCCGCGCTGAGCGCGGCGAGGATGAGCGGTGGCCGGCCGTGCCACGGTCGGCCGGCCACCGCTCGCGAGGTAGGTGAAGAGGACTACCCCGGGACGGAGGGCGCGACGACCGGGTGGTCCGGTCGTCCCGCGGCGGCGAGCAGGAGGGTGCGCACGTCCTCGGCGACGACGGAGCGCGCGCCGCGCAGGACGGCGAGCTCGGGGACGGCGCTCGCGACGACCGCTCCCGTCCGCTGGTCGGTGCCGCGCAGGACGGCGGCGGTCGCCTCGGCGAGCGGCGCACCGCACGCGACGCCCGTGGGCCCGCCGAGCACGACGGCGTCGGGCTCGAGGATGGCGACGACGGGCTGGAGGACGATCGCGACGCGGAGCGCGAGGTCCTGCACGAGGTCGTGCACCGCGGCGCTGTCGCGGTGCGCGGCGAGGGCGGCGACGGCGTCGCCGTAGGAGGAGCCCGCCTCGGTGATGCCGGGGACCCCCGCGCGGGCGCACAGCTCGACGAGGCGGAGACCGCCGACGAGGTCCTGCACGTTGACCGAGTCGTCGATGCCGGCGGCGGGCACGGGGAGGTAGCCGATCTCACCGGCGCCACCCGCGGTGCCGTGGTGCACGCGGCCCTCGAGCCACGCGCCCATGCCGATGCCCTCGCCCAGCCACAGCAGCGCGAAGCTCTCCTCGTCGCGGCCGGCGTCGCGCTCGGCGATCGCGGCGAGGTTGACGTCGTTCTCGACGTGGACGTCGATGCCGAGCGCGTCCTCGAGGTGTGCGCGCAGCCCGCGACGCGGCCAGCCGGGGAGCTCTCCGACGAGGGCGATGTCGCCGGTGCGCGGCGCGACGGCGGCCTGCACGCCGACGACCGCGGTCGCGACACGGGAGACGGGGATGCCGGCGTCGGCGCAGGCCTCGTCGCGCGCGGCGAGGACATCGGCGGCCGCCGAGCGCTCGGGACCGGCGGCGACGGTCGTCTCGCCGAGCGTGCGGCCGAGCGCGTCGACGACGCTGGCGCGCACCCCGCCGGGCACGACGTCGAGCGCGAGTCCCACGACGACGTCGGTCCGGGCGGCGTACTGCGTGGCCTGAGGGCCGCGCGCGCCCTGCACGGAGCCGGTGGGCTCGATGAGTCCCGACTGCTCGAGCCGTGCGACGATCTGGGAGGCGGTCGGTCGCGAGACGCCGGTGCGGTCACCGATCTGGGACCGGGTCAGCGGCCCGACGTCGAGGAGGAGCTCCAGGGCCGCGCGGTCGTTGATGGTGCGCAGGAGCCCCGGGGTGCCGGGAACCCTCGACGTGGCGGGCGCGGTCATGGTCGGTCCTTCGACGGGCTTTAGGAAAGTTTACTAATAGTGGACCGGCTGCGCGCGGAACGCAACTCGACGCCCGTCCGAGACGTGAGACCACCGTCCCGAAGGGTGGCGGCGCGGCGTAGGCTCGCCGGCATGACGCGCACCATTGATCTGGCAGTCGTGGCCGGCGACGGCATCGGGACCGAGGTCGTCGAGCAGGGGCTCGCCGTGCTCGAGGCCGCCGTGGCCGGCTCGGACGTGAAGGTCTCCACGACGCCGTTCGACCTGGGTGCGCGTCGCTGGCACGCGACGGGGGAGACGCTCACCGACGCGGACCTCGACGCGATCCGCGCGCACGACGCGATCCTCCTGGGCGCGATCGGCGACCCGAGCGTCCCGTCCGGCGTCCTCGAGCGCGGCCTGCTGCTCAAGCTGCGCTTCGCGCTCGACCACTACGTCAACCTCCGCCCGGGCAAGCTGTACCCGGGCGTCACGTCGCCGCTCGCCGACCCGGGCGAGATCGACTTCGTCGTCGTGCGCGAGGGCACCGAGGGCCCGTACGTCGGCAACGGCGGCTCGCTGCGCACCGGCACGCCGCACGAGATCGCGACCGAGGTCTCCCTCAACACGGCGTTCGGCGTCGAGCGGGTCGTGCGCGACGCGTTCGCCCGCGCCCAGGCGCGTCCGCGCAAGCACCTCACGCTCGTGCACAAGCACAACGTCCTCGTGCACGCGGGCCACCTGTGGCGCCGCACGGTGGAGGCCGTCAACGCGGAGTTCCCCGACGTCACGACCGACTACCTGCACGTCGACGCCGCGACGATCTTCCTCACGACGAAGCCCTCGCGCTTCGACGTGATCGTCACCGACAACCTGTTCGGCGACATCCTCACCGACCAGGCCGCCGCGATCACGGGCGGGATCGGCCTCGCCGCGTCCGCGAACATCAACCCCGACCGCACCGCGCCGTCGATGTTCGAGCCCGTGCACGGCTCGGCACCGGACATCGCCGGGCAGGGCAAGGCCGACCCGACCGCCACGGTGCTGTCGGTCGCGCTGCTCCTCGACCACCTGGGCCTCGGCGACGAGGCGCAGCGCGTCGAGGCGGCCGTCGCCGCCGACCTCGCCGAGCGGGGGAGCCGAGTACGCTCGACGGCCGAGGTAGGCCGCGAGCTCGCCGCTCGCGTCGCCGGCTGACACGCCGTCACGGGCCCCGCGCGGGCCCGGGCACCGGTTCGTCGCAGTCCCCGCACCTCGGTCGTCATCGCCCCAGGACCGGATCCCTCCCGTTCTGACCCGGTGGCGCCCCGCGTCGTCGTGCCCTCGCGCGGATCCCCGCACGAGCCGCACCGGCGTGGAAAACTAGGCGGAGACCACCCGGGTCGCCAGGTGAAAGGCCTCATGATGAGCACCCTCGCAGCGCAGCACCAGCCGTCCTCCTCGGCGGAGGACCTCGTCGCCCTGTTCGACGTCCGCCCCACGGACTCCCCGACGCCGCCCGCCGAGCGCGAGGCCGCCATCGCGGCCCCGAAGTTCGGCACCGTCTTCACGGACCACATGGCGCGGATCAGCTGGAACTCGACCGACGGGTGGGTCGACCGCCGCGTCGAGAGGTACGGCCCGCTCCTCCTGGACCCGGCGACCGCCGTCCTGCACTACGCGCAGGAGATCTTCGAGGGCATGAAGGCGTACCGCCACGCCGACGGGTCGGTGTGGACGTTCCGGCCCGAGGCCAACGCCGCGCGCTTCGCCCGCTCGGCGCACCGCCTCGCGCTGCCCGCGCTGTCGGTGGACGACTTCGTCGGCTCGATCACCGCGCTCGTGCGCACGGACGTGGACTGGGTCCCGTCGGGCGAGGAGGCGAGCCTCTACCTGCGCCCGTTCATGTACGCCTCGGAGGCGTTCCTCGGCGTGCGCCCGTCGCTCGAGGCGGAGTACCTCGTCATCGCGTCGCCCGTCGGCCCGTACTTCTCGGGCGGCGTGAAGCCCGTGTCCATCTGGGTGGACCGCGAGTACAGCCGCGCCGGCGCGGGCGGCACCGGCGACGCGAAGTGCGGCGGCAACTACGCCTCGAGCCTGCTCCCGCAGGTGGTCGCGCAGCAGCACGGGTGCGAGCAGGTGTGCTTCCTCGACTCCGCGACGCGCACGTTCCTCGAGGAGCTCGGCGGCATGAACGTGTTCGTCGTCAAGGCGGACGGCTCGGTCGAGACGCCGGAGCTCAGCGGCTCGATCCTCGAGGGCGTGACGCGCTCGTCGATCATCCGCCTCCTCACCGACCGCGGGCACGAGGTCGTCGAGCGCCGCATCCCGCTGACCGACGTCCTCGCCGGGATCCGGGACGGCTCCGTGACGGAGGTCTTCGCGTGCGGCACGGCCGCCGTGATCACGCCGATCGGCCGGCTCGCCGGCTCGGACTTCGACCACACGATCGGCACCGGCGAGGCGGGCTCGCTGACCATGACGATCCGCACCGAGCTCACGGACATCCAGACCGGTCGCGCCGCCGACCGCCACGGCTGGCTGCGCCGGCTCGCCTGAGCGCCGGCTGCGTCGGCTCGCCTGAGCCGGCCCGCACGACACGGGGCGCCCCTCCCGCGGGAGGGGCGCCCCGTCGTCGTACGGACTGCGGCGCGGTGGGTCTGCCCGGGTGCTCCGGGTCAGACGACGGGCGCGGGCCGCGCGACGATCGTCCGCCCCGCGACGCCCGCGAGCAGCGACCACACCGCGACGCCGATGAGCAGGTTGATGAGCCCGGACAGCGCCGCCGCGGTGACGTCGCTCGACCACGCGAACGGCAGGACGGCGATCGCCACCACGACGAGCGCCATGATCCAGCCGAAGAACGCGCGCGGCCGGGGCGTGCTGAGGATGAGCAGGTGCAGCACCCCGGCGGCGAGCAGCGCGAGGATCGCGCCGTCGATCGCCCACGCCGCCTGGCGCGACCCCGTGGCGAAGAGGTCGGGCGGCGGGACGAGGGTGATCGCGAAGATGCGCTCGAAGATGATCACGCCGAGCAGCCCGATGAGGGCGGCGACGAGCGCGGTCGCGGCGGCTCCCGCCCAGAACCGGCCGGCCTCGACCGTGAGGCGCGGGTCCGCCGGGCTCACGGGGGTGCGGGGCTCGGGGAACTGGGCCTGCGGGTCCGTCGGGCGGATCGCCGGGGGCGGGGACTGCGGGGGGACCGGCGGCTGGCCGTAGCGCCGCGTCGGAGGGTTCTGCGGGTCGTAACCGCCCGGGGTCGGGTCGCTCATCGTCACTCCTCGCTCGGTCGCCGTCGCGCCGACGGGCGGCGGGCGGCTCAGTGGATGGACGCTCTGGTCCATCCTGGCGGAACCTGTGGCACCATGTGCCCTGTGACACACCTCGTCTCCCAGCTCATTATCGAGTAGCGCGCCCGGTAGCACCCACCGGACGCGCAGACCTCCCGCACCCTCGGGGGGTTTTTTTGTTGCCGGGCACCACCTCCGCCCGGCGGCACGGACGCCGGGCCCACCGCCTCACGAGGGCCCCGCCCGGCGTCGGGAGACGCACCGCAGGGGCGGGCGCAGCGACGCCCGCGACACGACGAACGGCAGGAAGAGGCACCATGACCTCGGCGACGACCCCCGTGACCGGCCCCCACGAGCCCCGGGTCTTCCACGTCTACGACACGACCCTGCGCGACGGCGCGCAGCAGGAGGGCATGAACCTCTCCGTCGCCGACAAGCTCGCCATCGCCCCGCTGCTCGACGAGCTCGGCGTCGGCTTCATCGAGGGCGGCTGGCCGGGCGCCGTGCCCAAGGACACCGAGTTCTTCCGTCGCGCGGCGAAGGAGCTCGACCTGCGGCGGGCGGTGCTCGCGGCGTTCGGCGCGACGCGCAAGGCCGGGCTGCGCGCGTGGGACGACCCGCAGGTGCGGGCGCTCGTCGACTCCGAGGCGCCGGTGGTCACGCTGGTCGCGAAGTCCGACGTCCGGCACGTCGAGCGCGCGCTGCGCACGACGCCCGACGAGGGACTCGCGATGATCACCGACACGGTCTCGTTCCTCGTGGGCGAGGGGCGCCGGGTCGTCGTCGACGCCGAGCACTTCTTCGACGGCTACCGGTACGATGCCGCGTTCACGCGCGCGGCCGTGCAGGCCGCGTTCGAGGCGGGCGCCGAGGTCGTCGCGCTGTGCGACACCAACGGCGGCATGCTCCCCACGTGGGTCGCCGAGACCGTCGCGGAGCTGCGCGACGCCGTCGGGCTCCCGCACGGGCGCGACGCGCTGCCGGGGGACGCGCTGCTCGGGATGCACGCGCACAACGACTCGGGCTGCGCCGTCGCGAACACGCTCGCCGCCGTCGAGGCGGGCGCCGCGCACGTGCAGGGCACGGTGAACGGGTACGGGGAGCGCACGGGCAACGTCGACCTGCTCACGGTCGTGGCGAACCTCGAGCTCAAGCACGGGGTGCGCACGCTCACGGGCGAGGGCCTGGAGGAGGCGACGCGCATCTCGCACGCGATCAGCGAGATCACGAACATCTCCCCGTACGCGCGCCAGCCGTACGTCGGTGCGAGCGCGTTCGCGCACAAGGCGGGCCTGCACGCGAGCGCCATCAAGGTCGACCCGGACCTGTACCAGCACATCGACCCGACGGCGGTGGGCAACGACATCCGCATGCTCGTCTCCGACATGGCGGGCCGGGCGTCGATCGAGCTCAAGGGCCGCGAGCTCGGGTTCGACCTGTCGGGCCAGGGCGACCTCCTCACCCGCGTGACGAACCGCGTCAAGGACGACGAGGCGCGCGGCTACACGTACGAGGCCGCCGACGCGTCGTTCGAGCTGCTGCTGCGCGAGGAGATCGCGGGGGAGCGCCCGCCGTACTTCCGGGTCGAGAGCTGGCGCACGATCGTCGAGCGCGCCGGGTCGCGCGGCACCGAGGCGACGGCGGAGGCGACCGTCAAGCTGCACGCCGGGGGCGAGCGCATCGTCTCCACGGGCGAGGGCAACGGCCCCGTCAACGCGCTCGACCACGCGCTGCGGCTCGCGCTCGGGCGCGTCTACCCGGAGATCGAGGTGTTCGAGCTCATCGACTTCAAGGTGCGCATCCTCGACACCGAGCAGGGCACGGACGCCGTCACGCGCGTGCTCATCGAGACGACCGACGGCTCGACGTCGTGGTCGACGGTCGGCGTCGGGCCCAACCTCATCGAGGCGGCCTGGGAGGCGCTCACCGACTCGGCGATCTACGGGCTGGTCCACGCGGGCGTCGAGCCGCGCTGAGCCGGAGGTGCGCGCGTCGGGCTTAGGGTGGACGCGTGCGTGGTGAGTACAAGGTCCCCGGTGGCAAGCTCGTGGCGGTCGACGTCGAGGTGGAGGCCGGGCGGCTCGCCCGGGTCGCGGTCAGCGGCGACTTCTTCCTCGAGCCGGACGACGCGCTCGAGGACATCGACGGCGCCCTGACGGGCATGCCGGAGACGGCGACGGTGGCGCAGCTCGCGAGCGCCGTGCAGGCCGCGCTCGGCCCTGACGTGACGATGGTCGGGTTCTCGCCCGAGGCGGTCGCGATCGCGGTGCGCCGGGCGCTCGGCCGGGCGACGGGGTGGGGCGACCACACGTTCGAGATCGTGCACGAGGGGCCCGAGGAGCCCGCGATGCACCTCGCGCTCGACCAGGTGCTCACGGAGGAGCTCGACGAGGGCCGTCGTGGCCCCACGCTGCGGATCTGGGAGTGGGCGTCGCCCGCGGTGATCATCGGCTCGTTCCAGTCGCTGCGCAACGAGGTCGACCCGGAGGGCGCGGAGCGGCACGGGGTGACGGTCGTGCGGCGCATCTCGGGCGGGGGCGCGATGTTCGTCGAGCCGGGGAACACCATCACCTACTCGCTGTACGTGCCGGGGTCGCTCGTCGAAGGGCTCAGCTTCGAGCGCTCGTACGCGTTCCTCGACGACTGGGTGCTGGGCGCCCTCGCCGACCTGGGCGTGGAGGCGACGTACAAGCCGCTCAACGACATCGCGTCGCCGGCCGGCAAGATCGCGGGCGCGGCGCAGAAGCGGCTGCGCGGGGGAGCGGTGCTCCACCACGTGACCATGGCGTACGACATCGACGCCGACAAGATGACCGAGGTGCTGCGCATCGGGCGCGAGAAGCTCTCGGACAAGGGCACCACGAGCGCCAACAAGCGCGTCGACCCGGTGCGCTCGCAGACGGGCATGGCGCGCGAGGACGTCATCGAGGCGTTCAAGGACCACTTCCGCTCGCGGTACCGCACGGTCGAGGGTGCGGTCACCCCCGAGGAGCGCGAGCGCGCGCAGGAGCTCGCGCGGACGAAGTTCTCCACGCCGGAGTGGACCGCGCGCGTCCCGTGACGCGCGGGGTGCTGCGCGGGGACGTGCGCGGCCGGCGCGGGATTGTGACGCCCGCCCGCGGGCAGGGCCCCGCGGCCTGAGCGGTCGCCAGAGCCGGGCGACGCCCGGCGATTGTTAAGAACGTGCAACGTCTGCCGTCGTGGCTTCCGTTCGCGCGCGCGTGGCAGTAATCTCCACGCATACGTCCACTGATGGAAGTAAGTTTCACACCGCGGGAGCCGACCGGCCGCGCGGGACCGTCAGGACACACGACACGGCCGTTCCCCCGACGGCCGACCAGAAAGGAAGTGTCACGGCATGCAGCGACGCAGCACGGTGGCCGTCACGGGCACCCTCGTCCTCGCGCTCGGCCTGGCCGCGTGCAGCTCCGGCGGCGGGTCCGGCTCCGAGGGGACCGGTGGCGACGACGCGACCGACTTCTCGGGCGAGACCCTCACCGTCTGGATCATGGAGGGCACCAACCCCGACGCGGACGCGTTCTTCGACGAGGTGACGACCGCGTTCAAGGACGAGACCGGCGCCGACCTCCAGATCGAGTTCCAGCCGTGGGCCAGCGCCCACGACAAGTTCACGACCGCCATCGCCGGCGGCACGACGCCGGACGTCGCCGAGGTGGGCACCACCTGGACGGGCGAGTTCGCGGACGTCGGCGCGCTCGCCGACCTCTCCGACCGCATCGCGGACGCCGGCCTCGAGGACGACCTCGTCCCCGGGCTCGTCGAGTCCGCGACCCTCGACGGCGGCGTCTACGGCATGCCGTGGTACGCGGGCGTGCGCTCTGTCGTCTACCGCGCCGACCTCTTCGAGGCCGCGGGCATCGAGACCCCGACGTCGTGGGACGAGCTCGTCGCCGCGGCGGACGCGCTCAAGGCGGCGAACCCGGAGATCATCCCGTTCCCCGTCGCGGGCGACAGCCAGTACGGCGCCATGCCGTTCGTCTGGGGCGCGGGCGGTGACCTCGCGGTGAAGGACGGCGACACCTGGACGTCGGAGATCAGCTCGCCGGAGTCGGTCGAGGGCCTCGAGTTCTACACCGGCCTCGCGACCGAGCACGGCTTCTCGACCGCCGCCGCGACGACGTGGAAGGAGACGGACCTCCTCGCCGCGTTCGAGCAGGGCCAGGTCGGCATGATGATCTCCGGCAGCTGGACGCCGGGCAAGATCCTCGCCGACGTCCCGGACATGGAGGGCAAGATCGGCGCCTTCCCGATCCCCGGCCAGACCGAGGGGCTGTCCGACTCGTTCCTCGGCGGCTCGCACCTCGGCGTCTTCGAGGCCAGCGAGAAGCAGGACCTCGCGTGGAAGTTCGTCGAGATGATGACGACCGGCGAGTTCGCGCAGGCGTGGGGCGAGCAGTCCGGCTACTTCCCGGGCCAGACGTCGCTCCTCGAGAAGGTCATCGAGGAGGACGACCCGATCGTCGCGCCGTTCGCCCAGCAGATGGTCGAGGCCGGCCGCTCGGTCCCGGTCACGCCGCTCTACGGCCAGATCCAGGGCAAGAAGACGCTGGAGACGATGCTCCAGTCCGTCCTGTCGGGCAGCGCGACCGTCCAGGAGGCCGCCGACACCGCGGCCGCCGACATGGACGAGACGTTCGGCTCCTGACCTGACGCGTCCGGCCGCGGGCAGCACGCCCGCGGCCGGACGCCGCCCTCCGTCGGCACCCCGACCGCCGGCGCCCGCACCACGCCCCGCACCCCGCGACAGGACCTCTCCCATGGCAGACCTTCGAGCCGCGCCCGGCGCCTCGCCGGCCCCGGCCACCCCGGCCGACCGGCCGCCGTCGAGCACCGTGCCGACCGCCGCACGACGGCGCCGCACGGGCCTCGGCCACCGTTCCCCCCTGCGCCCCTGGCTGCTGCTGGCCCCGGGACTCGTCGTCCTCGGCGTCCTGCTCCTGTGGCCGCTCGTGCGCGTCGTGCTGCTCTCGCTGCAGGACTACGGCCTGCGGCAGATCGCGAGCGGCGAGTCGAACTGGATCGGGCTCCAGAACTACGCCGACCTGCTCGGCGACAGCTATCTGTGGACCACGGTCCTGCCCAACACCGTGCTGTTCGCCCTCGCGTGCGTCGTGCTCACGGTCGCGCTCGGGACGGCGGTCGCGCTGTTCCTCAACACGCTCGGCGGGTTCTGGCGGGGCGTCGGCGCGACGGCGATCATGGTCGCCTGGGCGGTCCCGGCGATCACGGGCACGTACGTGTGGGTGTGGATCTTCGACCCGCTGAACGGCCTCGTCGCCTCGGTGCTGGAGGGCGTGGGCGCGATCGAGCCCGGCACGGTCAACTGGTTCACGGAGCGCCTGTCGTTCTACGCGATCGCGACGCTCAACGTGGTGCACCACGGGTTCCCGTTCGTCGCGATCACCGTGCTCGCGGGGCTCATGACGATCCCGCACGAGCTGCAGGAGGCCGCCAAGGTCGACGGCGCGACGGCGTGGCGCCGGTTCTGGGCCATCACCGCGCCCATCCTGCGCCCCGTGTTCGCGGTCGTGACGATCCTGTCGACCATCTGGGATTTCAAGGTCTTCACGCAGATCTACCTCATGCCCGGCGGCAACGGCGGGAACAAGGACGTCTTCAACCTCGGCGTGTGGTCGTACATCCAGTCGTTCGCGCAGGGCAAGTACGGCATGGGCGCGGCGATCGCGGTCCTGCTCACGCTCATCCTGCTCGGCATCACGCTCGTGTACATGCGCACCCTGTTCAAGGAGGAGGAGCTGTGAGCGCCGCCGTCGTCGACACCCGCGCCACCCCCGGGCCCGGCGCCCGCACCGAGCAGGTGCTGCGCGCCCGCCGCCGCCGACCTGGCGTCGCGGCGGCCAAGACCCTGGGGATCGTCGCCCTCCTCGTCTTCTCGCTCTTCCCCGCCTACTGGATGTTCTCCTCGGCGATCGACCCGGAGGCCGCGACGCGCGGCGCCCGGCTCCTTCCCGCCGGCGTCACGTGGGACAACTTCGTCACCGTGATCGACGACGGCGGGTTCGGCCACTACCTGCGCAACTCGGTGCTCGTCGCGCTCGGCACGGTGCTCGCGTCGTCGGTCGTGGCGCTGCTCGCCGCCGTCGCGGTGAGCCGGTTCCGCTTCCGGTTCCGCAAGTCGATGCTCGTGCTCATCCTCATGGTGCAGATGGTGCCGCTCGAGGCGCTCGTCATCCCGCTGTTCATCCAGATGCGCAACCTCAACATGCTCAACTCGCTCCTGGGCCTGGCGGTCGTGTACCTCGCGTTCGCGCTGCCCTTCGCGATCTGGACGCTGCGCGGCTTCGTCGCCGCGGTCCCGGTCGAGCTCGAGGAGGCGGCGTTCCTCGACGGCGCGTCGTGGGGGCGCATGTTCTGGAAGGTCCTGGTGCCGCTCGTCGCGCCCGGGGTCGTCGCGACGAGCGTCTTCTCCTTCATCACCGCGTGGAACGAGTTCATCTTCGCGCTGACGTTCCTCCAGCAGTCGAGCAAGTACACCGTGCCGATCGGGCTGCAGAAGTTCTTCGGCGAGAACACGACCGACTGGGGCGCCGTCATGGCCGCGTCGACGATCATCACGCTGCCCGTGCTCGTGTTCTTCGTCCTCGTGCAGCGCAACCTGTCCTCGGGCCTCACCGCCGGGTCGGTGAAGGGATGAGCGGCGCGACGCCTCCGGCCGCGGCCCCGACCGGGGCGCAGCGCGCGGCCGACGTGGTGCGCTCCGTGAACGGCGTGCTCCTGCCCGGGTTCACCGGCACGGACGACCTGCCGGCGTGGCTCGTCGACGCGGCGCGCGACGGCCTGGCCGGGGTCGTGCTGTTCGGGCACAACACGCCCGACGTCGCGACCACCGCGCGGCTCACCGCGCGCCTGCGCGGCGCGTCGCCCGACCTGCTCGTCGCGGTCGACGAGGAGGGCGGGGACGTGTCCCGGCTCGAGGCCGCGACCGGCTCGAGCCTGCCCGGCAACGCGGCCCTCGGGCTGGTCGACGACGTCGCGGTCACCGAGGAGGTCGGCGCCGCGCTCGGTCGTCTGCTCACCGCGACCGGTGTCGACCTCGACCTCGCGCCCGACCTCGACGTGAACTCCGACCCCGACAACCCCGTGATCGGCGTGCGCTCGTTCGGCGCGGACCCCGCGCTCGTCGCCCGCCACGGCGCGGCGTTCGTCCGCGGACTGCACGCGGGCGGCGCGGGTGCGTGCGGCAAGCACTTCCCAGGGCACGGCGCGACAAACGTCGACTCGCACCTCGCCCTCCCGGTCGTGGACGCGAGCCTCGACGAGCTCCGCGCGCGCGACCTGCCCCCGTTCGTCGCGACCATGGCCCCGGACGCCGGACCCGGCGACGTGCTGCTCGACGCCGTGATGACGGCGCACGTCGTCGTCGCCGCGCTCGGCGCGCTGCCCGCGACGCTCGAGCCCGCCGTCGGCGCGCTCGTGCGCGAGCTCGGGTTCGACGGCCCGATCGTCACCGACGCGCTCGACATGGGCGCGGTCGCGACGTTCGCGGCGGACGGCGCGGGCTCCTCGTCCCGTGCCGACGACGCCGCGCCGCACGGCATCGGCGAGGTCGCGGTCCGCGCGGTGGAGGCCGGCGCCGACCTGCTGTGCCTGGGCACGACCGTCGGTCGCGACGACGAGGTCCTGTTCCGCCAGGCGCAGCGCGCGCTCGTGGACGCCGTCGCGTCCGGCCGGGTCACGGTCGAGCGCCTGCACGCGTCCGCCGCGCGCACGGCGCGCACCCTCGCCGCGGTGCGCGCGCGCCAGGCCGCGAGCGGCGTCGTCCCCTCGCCGGAGTCCGCGCGCGCCGCGCTCGACGCCCTCGACCAGGTGGGTGCCCGCGTCGCGGCGCGCGCCGTCCGGTTCGCCGGGCCCGCGCCGCAGGATCCGCCCGTCCCCACGGCACCCGACGTCGTCGACCTGCGCCTGCGGTTCGACCACGCCGCGGGCCGCACCGCGCAGCACGTCCAGCGCGCGCTCGACGACGCGTTCGGCCCCGACGTGCGGCACCTGCGCCCGGCCGACGCCGAGGCGTGGGCGCGCACGCTCGACGCCGTGCGCGCGGCCGACCGCCCGCTCGTCGTCCTCACGCGCGAGCCGGTCCCCGGCTCGGGCGAGCACGAGCGGCTCACCGAGCTGCTCGCCGCGCGGCCCCACGCCGCCGTCGTGCACACCGGGTTCCCCGGTGCCGTCGGCGCGTGGTTCGGCGCGGACCGCACGGTCGTGGTCGCGTGCGGGACGGGGCGCGCCAACGCGCGCGCCGCCGTCGCGCTCCTGCAGGGGGCCGCGGGCCCGCGCACGAGCCCGGACCCGGAGACGCGTGGCGCCGACCTGACCGTCGGCGCGGCGGGGGAGGGAGAGCGATGATCGTCCTCGGACTGTCCTCCGGCACGTCGGTCGACGCGATCGACGCGGCCGCGGCCGACCTCACGCTCGGCGACGACGGCGTGCTGCGCATGCGGCCCCTCGGCCACACGGAGTACGCGTGGCCGCGCGCCCTGCGCGAGCGCATCCTCAAGGCGTTGCCGCCCGCCGCCGTCGACGTGGCCGAGGTGGCCCAGCTCGACACCCTCATCGGGCAGGAGCTCGGCCGCGCCGGTCGGCGCGCGATCGACGACGTCGCCGGCGGTGACGTCGACCTCGTCGCGTCCCACGGCCAGACGATCTACCACTGGGTCGTCGGGGCGCGGGCCCGCGGCACGCTCCAGCTCGGCAACGCCGCGTGGGTCGCCGAGCACGTCAAGCGCCCGGTCATCAGCGACTTCCGCGTGGCCGACGTCGCGGCGGGCGGCCACGGCGCGCCGCTCGTCAGCGTGCTCGACGCGCTCTGGCTCGGGCGCGAGGACGCGGGCGCCGACGCGACCGCGGACGCCGGGCTCACCGCGGCGCTCAACATCGGGGGGATCGCGAACGTGTCCCTCGTGGGGCGCGTCGACGACCCGGTCACCGGCTGGGACACGGGCCCGGGCAACTGCCTGCTCGACGTCGCGGTCGCGGCGCTCACCGACGGCCGTCTCGCGTACGACAAGGACGGCGAGCTCGCCGCGCAGGGCACGGTCGACCCGGTGGCGCTCGCCGCCCTGCTCGACGACCCGTACTTCGCCGCGCCGGCCCCGAAGTCGACGGGCCGCGAGCTCTTCGACACGACGTACACGGCCCGCCGGCTCGCGTCCGTGCGCCCGGGGCTCACCGGCCCCGACCTCGTCGCGACGCTCACCGAGCTCACCGCGGTCAGTGTCGCCGACGCGCTCGCGGGCCGCGACGTGCGCCGCGTCGTCGCGTCCGGCGGGGGAGCACGCAACCCCGTGCTCCTCGACCGGCTGCGCGCGGCGCTCGCCGAGCGCGTGCCGCACGCGTGCGACGTCGTGACGTCCGAGGCGCTCGGCCTGCCGGTCGACGCGAAGGAGGCGTACCTCTTCGCGCTCCTCGGCTTCCTGTCGGCCCACGGGCTGCCGGGCACCGCCGCCGGCGAGCACCGCCGTCGGGCGACGGGGGCCCGCCGCGCGGTCGTCCTCGGCTCGCTCACCCCGCCCACGCCGCTGCCGTGGCCCGCCGCGAGCGGCCCGGTGCGCCGTCTGGCGCTCGCCAACACCCCGCACGGCCTGCACCCGGGCCCGCGCACCCAGGGTCCGCTGCCGGACCCGACGAAGGGAACCTCCCGATGACCGACCCGACCGTCGCCACGAGCGGCACTCCGAGCGGGGCTGCGAGCACCACCTCGAGCCCCGACGAGTGGCAGGAGCTGGTGCGCCTCGCCTCGCCGACCGAGGAGCGCAACCCGCGCACGACCGACGTCGACCTGCTCCCGACGGCGGACGTCGTCCGGCTCATCACCGAGGAGGACGCCGTCGTCGCTGACGCGGTGCGGGCCCAGCGCGGCCGCATCGCGCAGGCCGTCGACCTCGCCGTGGAGGCGCTGGGCTCCGGCGGCCGCGTGCACTACGTGGGGTCGGGCACGTCGGGCCGCCTCGGCGTGCTCGACGCCGTCGAGCTCCTGCCGACGTACGGCGTGGGCGAGGAGTGGTTCGTCGCGCACCTCGCGGGCGGCGTGGGCGCGATGATGCTGGCCGTCGAGGGGGCGGAGGACGACGTGGCGCTCGGGCGCGCCGACGTCGACGCGGTCGGCCCGCGCGACGTCGTCGTCGGGCTCGCGGCGAGCGGCCGCACCCCGTACGTGCGCGGGGCACTCGACGTCGCGCGCGAGCGCGGGGCGCGCACGGTGCTCGTCTCGGCCAACCCCGACGCGCCGCTCGCGGCCGGGGTGGACGTCGCGATCCTCGTCGACACGGGCCCCGAGGTCGTCACGGGCTCCACGCGCATGAAGGCGGCGACGGCCCAGAAGCTCGTGCTCAACACGTTCTCGACCGCGACGATGATCCGCCTCGGCAAGACGTACTCGAACCTCATGATCGACGTGCGCCCGACCAACCAGAAGCTGCGCGCACGCATCGTCCGGATGCTCGTGCAGGCGACCGGGCTGGGCTCGGCGGAGTGCGAGGACGTGCTGCGCGCGGCCGACGGCGAGGTGCACGTCGCGCTCGTGATGCTCCTCGCGGGCGTCGAGGCCGACGCCGCGCGCGAGTCGCTGGCCGGCGACGGCGTGGCCGGCGTCCGCGGCGCGCTCGCCCGGCTGGGCGCACTCCCCGCGCGATGACCACCCTGCCGAGGGAGAGGCCGGGTACCGCGAGGTAGAGCCGTGGTCGCGACCAGGCCTCTACCTCGGTCTACCTGGCCTCTACCTCGGCGTGCCGGGGCTCTCCCTCGGCGGGGTGGGGCGGGGGCCGAAGACGGCGGTGCCGACGCGGACGATCGTCGCGCCCTCGGCGACCGCGAGCTCCAGGTCGCCGCTCATGCCCATGGACAGCGCGCGGGCGTCCGCGGTCCCGGGCGCGCCCGACCCCACGACGGCGTCGCGCACCGCGCGCAGGCGCGCGAAGCCCGCGCGCACCACGGCCTCGTCGGGCGAGTTCGCACCGATCGTCATGAAGCCTGCGAGCCGCAGCCCGTCGAGCGCGGCGACCGCCGTCGCGAGGGCGGGCGCGTCGTCGGGCCGCACGCCCGACTTCGACTCCTCGCCCGAGACGTTGACCTGCACCAGGACGTCGAGCGCGCGGCCGTCGCGCGCGCAGCGCGCCGCGAGCGCCTCGGCGAGCGCGAGCGAGTCCACGCTCTCGACCCCGGTCGCGGTGCCGAGGACCTGGTTGACCTTGTTGCGCTGGAGGTGGCCGATCATGTGGACCTCGACCCGCCCCGCCGCCACGAGGTCGGCGAGGTCAGGCGCCTTCGCGACGAGCTCCTGCACGCGGTTCTCGCCGATCAGGTCCGCACCGGCCTCCACGACCGCGCGCACGGCGTCGGCGGGCTGGGTCTTCGTCGCCACGAGCAGCCGCACGTCCGACGCCGCACGCCCGGCCGCGCGCGCGGCGTCGTCCACCCGGGTCCGCACCCGGGCGAGGTTCTGCGCGATCTGCGCGGGCAGCACGGACGACGGCTCGGGGAGGGGCATGCGGCCAGTCTAGGTAGCCACTCCTCGTGCATCGCCAAGCGACTGGATCGAGCCCTCCTCCCTCCACGCGCCGAGAGAGATGGTGAGTATGGGTAGCTGTCGAGAGGCCGCTACGTCCGCACACAGCGCTCCGCCGAGTGCATGGCAGACGTTCTCCCATGTCCCGTCCCGCGTCCAGTCGGCGAAGTGGTGGGACGCGGTGCTCGTCGAGCCGTAGGCGGCGCGCAGCGTCGGCCAGGAGGCGCCCGTGCGGACCTTGGCAAAGATCGCGTCAACGCTCCTGCGGGCGCGGTCTCCTCGCCCTCGGGAGAACAGAGGAGCGATGGCCCCCCACTCCTCATCCGACAGATCCCGGGGCAATACGCCGATTCCGTGCTCTCTGTGCCACACCTCGGCGGCACACGGGGCTCCTCCGCGACGGGCTTCGCGGTCCTCGAGGACCGCCACGGTGGCGTCCAGTACGTTCAACGCGACGTGGCGGAGCTCGGGCCGCTTGACCGCGCGCAAGGACCCGAGCGTCCCGTCGTCAGCTGCAAGACTCGACACGTGCTCAACAAGGTCGTCGGCACCACGAGCTTCCACCATGTCGCAGACTGAGAGCCAGACGTGGTCTTCCACGAGGTCGGCATCGAGTGACGCGCATGCGCACGGAGGAACGTCGGCCTGGTAGCGGCCCCTGCAGCGATATCCACGGTAGCCCCAGGAGAGTGTGCTCGAGTCGGCGCCCGTGTACGTCCTGCCGCACGGAGAGGTCATCCTCCCGGAGAGTGGGTACGCCGAGCGCCTTCGCGACGGGGTTGTTCGACGAAAGCGTGCTACGAGCGCGTCCGCGTCGCTCTCGCTGACGATTCTCGGTAGAGAGATCCTGACGCTCTCGCCCCAGAGCGGCTCGCCGTCCCGTCCACGGAGAGCATGCCGCCCCCGGAAGTGGATGACGGCGTCGATGGTCGCGGTGGAGAGGACCCTGCTCCGCAGGTTGCCCTCGGTCCAGGGGCGTCCCGAACGGGTTGGTCGACCCTCGATGTTGAGCCTGGCTGCCGCCGCGGCGAACGACACGCCGTCGCGGAGAACGAGGTCGACCGTCTCGGTGATCGTCCGAGCCTCCGACTGGTCGATCTCGAGGTGCGGTGACGAGAGCTGGTCTCTGGCGACGCGGTACCCGAAAGGCGGTCTTCCGCCGATGTGAGGGGCGCCGGTCGATTGCGCCTTTGCCTGAAGTCCACCTTGCGTCCGACGGCGGATGTCATCCACCTCGGCAGCAGCGCGTGCAGCGAGGACCTCCACCACCGCGCGCCCCAACCGGCACAGATCGTCGACCCTCAGCGACGACACGGCGAGCGCGACCCCAGCGGCGGCCAACGCGTCCACGGTGTCCCAGATGTCTCGTCCTGAACCGAGCCGGTCGATGCTGTCGATCACCACGACCTCGAAGTCGTGTCGCTCGGCAGCGGTCACGAGCGCCGAGAACCCAGGCCGTCGGGAGGGCGCGGAGAGTCGTGAGACACCGAGGTCGACGAAGGATCGAAGGTAGCGCCAGGAACTGTCGTCCGCGTAGGCACGGACTGCGTTCTCCTGGCGAACGAGGCCGAAGCGAGCTGCCTGACGCCTCTGACTGACTCGTTGATACCCGACCGCGCGCGAGCCCGCTGACACGTTGGATGAAGACTCCACGGTGCACCCCTGCTGCTCCTGAACGGCCGACCATCGGCACATGTGTTGGTCGGGAGAGTAGCCATCGCCCCCGACACGCGCGGTGAGCCGCAGGAGTGCTGTACTACCTCGCGATCGGGGCGGCCGTGCCCGCGGTGAGGCGCAGCAGGTCCGCGGGCGCCAGGCCCAGGTCGAGCCCGCGGCGCCCGCCCGAGACGTAGACGGCGTCGAACGCGAGCGCGCTGTCGTCGAGGAACGTGCGGTGGGGCTGCTTCTGGCCCAGCGGCGAGATCCCGCCGACGACGTAGCCCGTCGCGCGCTCGGCGGCGGCAGGCTCGGCCATGCTCGCCTTCTTGCCGCCTGCGGCCTTGGCGAGCGCCTTCAGGTCGAGCTGTCGGTCGACCGGCACGATCCCCACCACGAGCGGGCCGCCGTCGACCACGGCGAGCAGCGTCTTGAACACCTGCTCCGCGGGCACCCCGATGGCCGCGGCCGCCTCGAGCCCGAAGGACAGCTCGCTCGACGGGTCGTGCTCGTACGGGTGGAGCGTGTGCGCGACCCCCTCGCGCTCGAGGAGGGCGACCGCGGGCGTGCCGGCGTGCGCGGAGGACTTCGACTTCTTGGCCACGGCCCGATTCTGCCGCAGCGGCGAGCTAGACGTTCACGTCGAGCAGCGAGCCGATCGCGTACGTCACGCCCATCGCGACCGCGCCGCCGACGACGGTTCTCACCGTCGCGCGGCGCGTCGGCGCGTTGCCCAGGCGCGCCGACCCCCAGCCGGTGAGGACGAGCGCGAGCACGACGGCGACGAAGGTGAGCGGGATGCGGATGGTCGCCGGGGCGAGGAGGATCGCCGCGAGCGGCAGCAGCCCGCCGACGGTGAACGACACGATCGAGGCGACCGCGGCCTCCCACGGGCTCGTGAGCTCGTCGGGGTCGATGTGCAGCTCGGCGTCGGCGTGCGCGGCGAGCGGGTCGCGCTCGGTGAGCTGGACGGCGACCTGGCGTGCGAGGTCGGGCGTCAGGCCCTTCGCCTCGTAGATGCCGGCGAGCTCGTCGAGCTCCGCGTCCGGCATCTCCGCGAGCTCGCGGCGCTCGGTCGCCAGCAGAGCCTTCTCGGTGTCGCGCTGCGTGCTCACCGAGACGTACTCGCCCGCCGCCATGGACAGCGCGCCCGCGAGCAGCGCCGCGCCGCCCGCCGTCGCGATGACGGGGATCGACGTGCTCGTCGCCGCGACGCCCACGACGACGCCCGCCGTCGAGACGATGCCGTCGTTCGCGCCGAGCACCCCCGCCCGGAGCCGGTTGAGCCGCGAGCCCGTGCTCTCCGGGTGGTGGGGCTCGCCGGGGTGCCGACCGGTACGGGGCGTGTCGCTCATGGTCTCACCGTAGGGTGCCGCCGCCGAAGCGCGACCGGTGGCGCGAGACCGTCGACCGCGACCGCCGCGCGTCCTCTACCCTGCTCCGCGTGACGCAGGGGAACTCCACGGACGACCGGCCGACGACGCGCGCGGAGCGCTACGAGCACGGGCGGGCGGTGTTCGGCGCGGTCAACGAGGCGGCGCCCGGCGCCATCGCCGAGGCGCTCGCCGACGTCTCGCCCGAGCTCGAGCACCAGATCTCGGCGTGGGCGTACGGCGAGATGTACGCGCGCCCGCACCTGGAACCGCGGGACCGCCAGCTCGTCACGCTCGGGATGCTCGCCGCGCTCGGCGGGTGCGAGGCGCAGCTCGACATCCACGTGGGGACCGCGCTCGACGTCGGGCTGACGCCCCGGGAGATCGTCGAGGCGCTCCTCCAGTCGGCGGTGTACTGCGGCTTCCCGCGCGCGCTCAACGCGACCGCGGTCGCGAAGGACGTCTTCGCGCGGCGCGGGCTCCTGCCGGTCGAGTGAGGGCGGCGGGGCGCGGTCTCGCCCGGCCTACAGCGGCCCGACGGCGAGCACCGTCACCACGGGCTCGCCCGCCTCGTCGCTCGCCGCGAGGTCGACGCTCGCCGTGATCGCCCAGTCGTGGTCGCCCGCCGGGTCGTCGAGCACCTGCCGCACGAGCCACGTGCCCGCGGGCACGACGCCGCCGGGGGCGTGCTCCGCCGTCGGGCCCTCGTGGCCCGCGGGCAGCTCGGCGCCCGCCTCGACGACGCGGAACAGCGCCGCGGAGCGGGCCCCGGGCCCGATGCCGATCGCGTCGTCGCCCTGGTCCTCGAAGAGCGGGTCGAGCGCGTCCCCCCACGCGTCCGCGTCCCAGCCCGCGCCGCCGTCGAGCGCGCCGAGCGCGCGGTAGTCCTCACGCGCGGCGAGCTCCACGCGCTTGAACAGCGCGTTGCGCACGAGGCGGCGGAACGCGCGCGGGTTGCCTGTGACGGGACGCGACGGCGCCTCGGCCCCCGCCCCGGAGAGCGGGCCGTCGCCCACCTCGGTGTCCGCGTCGTCGTCGACCGGGTGCGCCAGGCGCTCCCACTCGTCGAGGAGCGACGAGTCGACGCCGCGCACCAGCTCGCCGAGCCACTCGACGATCTCCTGCACCTCCTCGGTGCGGTGCTCCTCGGGGACGACCTGGCGCAGCGCGCGGTAGGCGTCCGCGAGGTAGCGCAGCACCACGCCCTCCGTGCGCTCGAGCCCGTAGACGGACACGAACTCCGCGAACGTCATGGCGCGCTCGACCATGTCACGGACCACGGACTTGGGGGAGAGCTCGGCGTCCGCGACCCACGGGTTGGACCGCTTGTACATCGCGAACGCGGGCGCGAGCAGCTCCTCGAGCGGCTTGGGCCACGTGATCTCCTCGAGCAGCGCCATGCGCTCCTCGTACTCGTACCCCTCGGCCTTCATCGCGGCGACGGCCTCGCCCTTGGCGGCGCTCTGCTGGGCGTAGAGGACCTGGCGCGGGTCGTCGAGCGTCGCCTCGATGACGGAGACGACGTCGAGCGCGTGGGTCGCGCCCTCGACGTCGAGCAGGTCCAGGGCCGCGAGCGCGAACGGCGACAGCGGCTGGTTGAGCGCGAACTCGCGCGGCAGGTCGCCGACGAGGCGCACGCTCGGGCGGTAGCCCGCGGGGCGCGACGGGTCGGGGACGCGCACGCGCTCGACGATTCCCGCCACGCGCAGCGAGCGGTAGATGCGGAACGTCTGGCGCACGTGCTCGCGGCGCTGCGACTCGGTGTCGTGGTTCGCGAGGAGCAGGTGGCGCATGGCCTCGACCGGGTCGCGACGCGGGTCGCTCGCGTCGGCCTGGCCGCCGCGACCGTGCTGCGCGGTGCGCGCGAGGACGTTGAGCACCATGGCGTGCGTGACGGTGAAGTGGCTCGTCAGCGGCTCGGGCTCGGCGTCGCGCAGGCGCTCGAACGTCGCGTCGGTCCAGTTGACCGAGCCCTGCGGCGCCTTCTTGCGGACGATCTTCTTGAGCTTCTTCGGGTCGTCGCCCGCCTTGGCGAGCATCTTGCGGTTCTCGATGACGTGCTCGGGCGCCATGACGAGCACCTCGCCCACGGTGTCGTACCCGGCGCGGCCCGCGCGCCCCGCGATCTGGTGGAACTCGCGTGCCGTGAGGTGGCGCATGCGCTCGCCGTCGAACTTCACGAGGCTCGTGAGCAGCACGGTGCGGATCGGCACGTTGATGCCGACGCCGAGCGTGTCCGTGCCGCACACGACCTTGAGCAGGCCCGCCTGCGTGAGGCGCTCGACGACGCGCCGGTACTTGGGCAGCATGCCCGCGTGGTGCACGCCGACGCCGTGGCGCAGGAACTTGCTGAGCGTCTTGCCGAACCCGGTGCCGAAGCGGAAGTCGCCGAGCTCGGCGGCGATCGCCTCCTTCTCGGACTTCGTCGCGACGTTCATCGACAGCAGGGACTGCGCGCGCTCGACCGCGTCCTTCTGCGTGAAGTGCACGACGTACACGGGCGCGCGGCGCGTGCTGACGAGCTCCTCGATGACCTCGGTCAGCGGCTCGACGACGTAGCTGAAGTGCAGGGGGACCGGCCGCTGCGCGGTGGTCACCGCGGCGACGGGCCGGCCGGTGCGCTCCTCGAGCTCCTCGACGAACCGGGTCGTGTCGCCGAGCGTGGCGGACATGAGCAGGAACTGGGTGTTCGGCAGCTCGAGCAGCGGCACCTGCCACGCCCAGCCGCGCTGCGGGTCGGCGTAGAAGTGGAACTCGTCCATGACGACCTGGGAGATCGCGTCCTCGTCGTCCGCACCGGCGTTCTCGCCGCCGCGGCGCAGCGCGATGTTCGCGAGGATCTCGGCCGTGCAGCAGATGATCGGCGCGTCGGGGTTCACGGCGGAGTCGCCCGTCGTCATGCCCACGTTCTTGGAGCCGAACGCCGCGACGAGCGCGAAGAACTTCTCGCTGACGAGCGCCTTGAGCGGCGCGGTGTAGTAGGTGCGGCCGCCGCGGCCCGAGCGGTGCGCGGCGAGCGCCGCGAACTGGGCGCCCATCGCGACGAGCGACTTCCCCGACCCGGTGGGCGTCGAGAGGATGACGTGCGAGCCGGTGACCAGCTCGATGAGCGCCTCGCTCTGGTGCGGGTAGAGCTCGAGGCCCTGCTCCGTCGCCCACGTGGTGAACCCCTCGTAGAGCGCGTCCGGGTCGGGGGCCTTGCCCGTCGGGGCGGGCACGTGCGCGAGGAGAGCCGGGGTGCGGCCGGTCGTGGTGGTCACTGGACGAGTCTGTCAGGTGTCGCGCAGGCGGGTCGCCTGGCCGCAGCCCGGGGCGATAGGCGAGGAGCGAGACGGGGGTTGATAGCGCTGTCAACGTGTGCGAGGGTAGCCCCGGACGTGCACGGGACGCGCGTCCGGCCTCCGCGTCACCGACGACCACCGAGCCCACGCCGCCGTGGGACGGAGGGAGCACCCCTTGCGGTCACCCGCAGATCACCCGCTCGTCACCTGCCCCTGACAGGGTTGCGCGGGCCCGCCCCGGCCCTCCGCGCCATCCCACCCCCTGACCGACCCTGCCGCCCCGGCGCCCCCGCCGGCGGCCCCTGCCTGAGGACACCATGGCCCCCAGCCTGCCGACCCCCCGATCCCTGCACCCCAGACCCGTGACCCCCGCGACCCCGGACCGCCCGCGCCGACCCGCCCCGCGGCTGGTCGCGGGCGCGCTCGCCGTGGCGCTCGCCGTCGTCGGCCTCGCGCCCGCGACCGCCGCGAGCGCCGCCCCCGAGCCGCCGTCGGCCGACTACGCGTCCCTGGTCGACGTCTTCGTCGGCACCGAGGGCGACTACGGCAACGACATGCCCGCCGCGCAGGCGCCGAACGGCCTCGCGAAGGTCAACCCGCGCACGACCCCGGGCCGCAACAACACCGGGTACGACTACGCGCAGTCGAAGATCTCGGGCTTCACGCACACCAACCTCGACGGGGTCGGGGGCTCCGGCGGCGGTGGTGACCTCCTCGTGGTGCCGACGTCCGGGTCGTACACGGCGCGCCCCGGCACGGGCACGTACGCGCACCCGTTCTCGCACGACGACGAGCAGGCGGGTCCTGGCTTCTACTCCGTCGGGCTCGGCAACGTCGCGGGCAGGGACGGCGCGATCACCGGCGCGCCGGGCACGATCGAGGCCGAGGTCGCCGCGACCACACGCTCGGGCGTGCACCGCTACGCGTTCCCCGCGGGCTCGACGCCGAGCCTCGTCGTGGACCTCGAGACGAACAACACGAGCCGCCGGTCGTCGTCGGTGCAGGCCGAGACGCGCGCGGACGGCACCGTGGAGCTGTCCGGACAGGTCACGGGGTACTTCTACAACGCGGCCTACACGCTGTACTACACCGCGCGCACGCTGCAGCCTGCGACCGTGCAGACGTGGGGCGACGACGACAAGCTCGTCGACGCGACGTCCCAGGACGGCGTCGACACCGGCGCGATCCTCACGTTCGACCCGGCCGACGCCGAGGAGATCGGGCTTCAGGTCACCCTGTCGCCGGTGAGCGTCGAGCAGGCGCGGATCGACCAGCAGGTCGAGCTCGGCGACCTGTCGTTCGACGCGATCCGCGACCGCACGCGCGCGGAGTGGAACGCGACGCTCGGGCGGGTCGCGATCGACGCGTCGACGGCGACGGACCCGACGGGCGAGCTCCAGCAGCTCTTCTACACGCACCTCTACCGCATGTTCGCCATGCCGATGAACGCGACGAGCACCTCGGGCACGTACCGCGGCGTCGACGGCGCGGTGCACGCCGCGCAGGGCTTCACGTACTACGACTCGTGGGCCACGTGGGACGACTTCCGCAAGTTCTCCGTCATCGCGTACATCGACCCGGCGCTGTACCGGGACATGGTGCAGTCGCTGATCTACCTGTTCGCGGACGCCGAGGCGACGGGCACCGGCGGCGATCTCGGCGGGTTCGTGCACTCCGTCCCGACGGTGCGCTGGGAGCGGTCGTCGGTCGTGGTCGCGGACGCGATCGCCAAGGGCTTCGACGGGTTCGACCGCCTCGACGAGGCGTACCCCGCGCTCCAGCGCCTCGTGGGGCAGTACAGCGCGGACGAGCTCCGGCGCGGCTACGTGGCGGGCAACCCCGGCGCGTCGGTGCAGCGGGGCTACGACCAGTACGGCCTGTCCGTGATCGCGGACGAGCTGGGGCTGACCGACGAGGCCGAGACGCTGCGCGAGCAGGCGTCGTGGCCGATCGAGAAGCTCACGAAGCCGGGCGCGTGGACCGCGGCCGACGGCACCCCGGTCGGCCTCCTCACCCCGCGTGCTGCCGACGGCTCGTGGCAGAGCGCGGACCACGAGCGCTTCGAGGCCGCGAGCCTCTACCAGGGCACGCTCTGGCAGTACCACTGGTACGACGCGTACGACATGGACGCGCTCGTCGAGGCGATGGGCGGCCCCGAGGCGGCCCGCCTCGCGATGCGTCACATGTTCGGGGAGCACGCACCGGACGACGGCAAGGCCATGCTCCACTCGAACGCCAACGAGATCGACCTGCAGGCGCCGTACCTGTTCAACTACACGGGTGAGCCGAGCCTCACGCAGAAGTGGGCGCGCGCGATCTACACGAAGGAGACCTGGAACCGGTACATCGCGACGGGCTCCTCGAGCGCCGTCCCGAGCGGCGGCGGCGAGTTCACGCCGCCCGTGAGGACGAAGGTCTACCGGCTCGACCCGCGCGGGATGCTCCCCACGATGGACAACGACGCGGGCACGATGTCGACGATGTTCGTCGCCGCGGCCGTCGGGCTGTTCCCGGTGACCGCGGGCTCGTCCCAGTTCCAGGTCGGGTCACCGTTCTTCGACTCGACGACCATCACCTACGACGACGGCAGCGCCTTCACGGTCACGGCCGACGGCGTCTCGGAGGACGCGTTCTACGTCCAGTCCGCGACGCTCGACGGCGCGACGTTCGGCAACACGTGGGTCGACTACGCGACCGTGGTCGGGGGCGCGGACCTCGCGTTCCGCATGGGCGAGCAGCCGAGCGACTGGGGCACGGACACCGCGCCCGCGTTCTCGATGAGCACCGCGACCGACGAGCCGGCCGAGGGACCGCGCGTCAGCGCCGAACCGACCACCGTGCAGACCGGCGACGGCGGCGCGCTCGACGCGACCGTGACGCTCACGCTCGACGGCGCCCGCCTCGCCGCGCCCGCCGGTACGGACCTCGTCACGAGCGGGGCGGCGAGCGTCGTCGGGCTGCCCGACGGCGTCACGGCGGCCGTGACGGTCGCGTCGCCGACCGCGCTGACCGTCTCCCTGACGGGGACGGCGTCCGCCGACGCGCGCTTCTTCGTCCACCTGGGCGACGCCGCGCTCGCCGACGGCGTCGCCGCGGCGTCGCTCCGAGGGCAGGGCGTCTCGGTGCGCTCGCCCCTGCGGCTGTCCGTGGCGTCCGCCGAGCGTGACGCGCTCGCCGCGCTCGTCGACGACGCCGTGCTCGTGCGGCACGGGAACTACTCCTCGGTGACGTTCGACCGGTTCTCCACCGCGCTGACGAAGGCGCAGGAGGCCCTCGGTGACGAGGCCGCGACGAGCATCGCGCTGCGGTTCGCGGCCGACCGGCTCGGTGCGGCGGCAGACGCGCTCGACCTCACGGGCGGCGGGTACCGCACGCTCGAGGCCGAGCAGTCCGAGGCGTGGTCGGGCGGGGAGCTGAAGAACGAGGCGAACAGCTCGTCCGGCAACCTCGGCGGCGTGCGTTCCGGGTCGTGGGTGCAGTACCGCGACATGACCTTCGAGACCGCGGCCGGGGACACCTCGCCGCGCTTCCTCACGGTCCGGTACGACACGAGCTTCGCCCCGACGGACACGCCGAGCACCGTGCGCGTGCACGCGGGCGACGTAAGCGGCCCCGTGGTCGCGACCGTCGACCTCAAGGGCACGAGCGGCTGGGGCAGGTACGCCGAGGTGACGGCGGAGCTGGGCGACGTGCAGGCGCTCGTCGACGCGCAGGTCGTGACGTTCGAGCTCCTCGCGCCGTCGGGGCGGAGCTGGGTCGGCAACTTCGACTGGTTCCGGTTCAGCGCCGAGGACCCGGCGACCCCGGGCCAGCCGGGCGAGTCGCCGACGGTGACGATCGAGGCCGAGGACTGGACCGCGAGCTCCGGTCGCGGGCTCAAGAAGGAGTCCTCGACCTGGACGAGCGGTCCGGTGACGAACGTCGGCGGCACCGCGGACGGCGACTGGATCGCCTACGGCGAGGTCGACCTCGGTGAGCTCCCGCTCGGCGAGCTGTCGGTCCACTACGTGCACAACGCCAACCGGTCCGGGAACAACTCCGCGCTGTCGGTGTACCTCGACGCGTTCGACCCGGCGAACCCGGGCGAGCCGTTCGTCACCGTCCCGCTGGCGACCACCGGGTCGAGCTGGACCGCGGACGGGACCGCGACCGTCATCCTGCCCGAGACGGTGCAGGGGACGCACGAGGTGTTCGTGCGCCTGTCGACCGAGCCGTACGCCGACCACCCGTACGTCGCGAACCTCGACAGCCTGACGTTCGCGCCGGGCGGCCCGACGTCGGTCGTCGTCGAGTCCGAGGCGTGGACGTCGCACTCGGGCCGGGGGCTCAAGAACGAGAGCTCGACCTGGACGAGCGGGCCGGTGACGAACGTCGGCGGCACCGCGGACGGCGACTGGCTCGCCTACGGTGAGATCGACCTCGGCTCCGCCGCGCTCGACCAGCTCTCCGTGCGCTACGTGCACAACGCGAACCGGTCCGGGAAGAACTCGGCCCTGTCGGTGTACCTCGACGCGTTCGACCCGGCCAACCCGGGCGAGCCGTTCGTCACCGTCCCGCTGGCGAACACCGGGTCGAGCTGGACCACGGACGGGACCGCCGTCGTCGACCTGCCGAGCACGGTGCGTGGCAAGCACCAGGTGTGGGTGCGCCTGTCGACCGAGGCGTACGCCGACCACCCGTACGTCGCGAACCTCGACAGCATGCGCTTCTTCACGGACGCGTACGACGTCGAGGTCCCGCCGACCGACACCGCGGCGCTCGCGGCGGTGGTCGACGCGGCCGGGACGCCCGAGGCGGAGATCGCGCGGTACGGCCGGATCGACGCGCGCGTCTTCACGCGCGAGCTCGCGGCGGCACGGTCCGTGCTCGCCGACGCCGGCGCCACCCAGGCGCAGGCCGACGAGCGGGCCCGGCGCCTCGGCCTGGCCACCGACCAGCTCGTGCCCGCCGAGCGCCGTCGGCTCGAGAACCTCGTGGCGAGCGCGGAGACCCTGACCGACGACGGGTACAGCCCCGAGTCCTGGCAGGCCTTCCGCACGGCGCTCGCCGCGGCGACCGGGACGCTCGACGACGCCGCGGCGTCCGACGGGGCGCTGCACGACGCGCGGCTCGCGCTCCAGGGCGCCGTCGACGCCCTGGAGGAGCCGGCCGACATCGTGCTCGTCGAGGTCGAGGTCAGCCCGCGCTGCCTCGCCGGCAAGCCCTACGTCGCGGTCCGCGCGGTGAACGTCTCCGACGCGGCCGTCGACGTCGAGCTCGCGTCGTCGCTCGGGACGAGGTCGTTCACCGGCGTCGCGCCGGGCGCGAGCGCGTACCAGTCGTTCGCCGCGCGGTCCGCGACGGGCGACCTGGACGTCACCGTCACGGCGACGGGAGCGGACGGGACGCAGACCGTCGAGCAGGTCGTCACCGTCCCGTCCTGCTCCTGACCGCAGGACGCACGACCGACCCGGGAGGCGCCGACGGGGCGCCTCCCGGGTCGGCACCTGGCGCCTCCGCCACGGACCGGGCACGCTGGTGCCCCGACCGAGGACGGAGGCGCCACCGTGACCGAGGAGTACCAGGGTCGGCCCGCGTTCCACGCGCAGACACCCGCGGAGTGGCGGGCGTGGCTCGCCGCGCACCACGACGACCCCGAGCCCGGGGTCTGGCTCCTCACGTGGCGCCGCGAGAGCGGCCGGCCGACGTTCGGGTACGAGCCGTGGATCGAGGAGGCGCTGTCCTACGGCTGGATCGACGGGCAGGCCGCGACCGTCGACCAGGACCGGCACGCGCTGTGGTTCACGCGCCGCCGCCCCGGCTCCCGGTGGACGCGCCTCAGCAAGGAGCGGGTCGCGCGCGTCGAGGCGGACGGACGCCTGACGGACGCGGGGCGCGCCGTCGTGGAGGCGGCCCGGGCGGACGGGTCCTGGACCCGGCACGACGACGCGGAGGCGCTCGTCGTCCCCGACGACCTCGCCACGGCGCTCGGCGAGCGGCCCGACGCGCGTGCCCGCTTCGACGCCTTCACGCCCGGCGTGCGGCGCTCGATCCTCGGCTGGATCGTCGAGGCGAAGCGGCCCGAGACCCGGGCCCGCCGGATCGCGGAGACCGCCGAGCTCGCGGCGCAGGGCGTCGCCGCCCACCAGCCGCGGCGCTGACGGCGCACGGCGGTGCGCCGCACCCCACCGTCACGACAGGTCCCAGAGCAGCCGGTAGTACGCGATGCGCTCCAGGTCGGGGTCGACGCCGTAGCCCGCGTAGACGTGGCCGTCGTACCCGGGGCCGTAGTTCCACTCCGTGCTCCACGCCGCGACGGCGAGGTCAGCCCAGCGGTCCGCGACCCCGAGCGAGCCGAGGTCGACGTGCGCGGCGAAGGTGCCGTCGTCGTGCAGGAGCGTGTTCGGCACGCACGCGTCCCCGTGGCACACGACGAGGCGGTCGACCGGGGGAGCGTCGTCGAGCCGGGCGCGTGCCTCGGCGACGGCCAGACCGCGATGCTCGGGGAACCACTCGTCGGGGCCGTGCCCGCGCGCGAGGCGGTCGTCGGCCTGCGCCACGCGCTGCGCGACGGACCAGGTGAAGGGGCACGACGCGACCGGGAGCGCCTCGTGCAGCGCACGCAGCCCGCGGCCGATCGCGGTCGCCGCGACCGCCGGGTCGCCCGCCCAGCGCGCCTCGACCGCCGACCGCCCCGCCACGGCTTGCGTCACGAGCCACGAGCCGTCGTCGTCCGCGCCCTGGTCGAGCACGCGCGGCACCGGGGTCCGGTCGCCGACCCACGCGAGCCGCTCGGCCTCCGCGGCCAGGTCGATCTCCGGGACGCCCGCCGGGACCCACTTCGCGTACCGGACCGGTCGCGCGGCCTCGCCGCCGCGGGGGTCGAGCCGGAACGTCAGCCCGCCGACGGTGTTGCGCCAGACCGGGGTGACGACGTCGTCCCCCGCGAGCGCGCGGACGACGGCGGGGACGGCCACGGGTCCGGTCGGGATCTCGGCGATGGTCTCGGCGCGGCTCACGCGGGCGATCCTCGCACGCGGTCCGTCCGCCGGTCACGGCCATTCCCGGCGCGACGTCGGCCCGGCGCGCCGGTCGTCGGTGCGTCAGCGGGGAGGGCGGGCGGCCGCGTCGCCGTCCGGCGGGAGCAGCGCGTCGCACACGGCGACGAGCCGCTCGCGCAGCACCGCCCCGCGGGCGGCGAAGGCGCGCTGGTGCCGCACGTACTCGGCCTTGCCCTCGGGAGTCTCGATCGCGACCGGCTCCAGCCCGTACGACGACACGTCGTAGGGCGACGCCTGCATGTCGACGACGCGGACGTCGCGCGCGAGCTCGAACGCGTCGAGCACGACGTCGCCGGGGACGGCCGGCGTGAGCTTGAGCGCCCACTTGTAGAGGTCCATCGTCGCGTGCAGGCACCCGGGCTGCTCCAGGGCGGGCTGCGTCTCGCGCGTGGGCCGCAGGCGGTTGAGCGGCCCGGCCTCGGGCGTGAAGAAGCGGAAGGCGTCGAAGTGGGAGCACTGCACGGGGTGGTCCTCGACGACCCGGTCGGTCCCGTCGTGCCCGAGCCGCAGGGGGAGCGGGTGCCGGTGGTCGCGCCCGGCCGCCTTGTCGCGGTAGACCATGGCCCACTCGTGGAGCCCGAAGCAGCCGAACCGGCCGGGGCGCGACGCGGTGGCGTCGAGCAGGGCGCGCAGGTACCGCACGGTGTCGCCACGGTCGGCGAGGAACGCGTCGGTGTCGAGCGCCAGGCCGTCGGGCGTGCGCCGGTACCAGCGCCATCCGGCGCGGTCGGCGTACGGGTGGGGCGCCGCGTCGGTGCCCGGCGCCGCGCCGCGCGCGGCGGTCGGGGGAGCCAGCACGACGCCCGGCCCCGGGTGCCAGCGCCGGAGCTGGGCCGGACGCGTGGGGTAGTAGGTGAAGAGGAAGTCCTCGATCGCGTGCTTCTGCCCGAGCGGCTTGCGGTGCCGCCACCCGGCCGTGAGCGCGTCCGCGCGCTCGGCGTGGGCGCGGTCGAGCTCCGCCCACTCCGCGACAGGCAGCACGACGGGGCGGACGACGGGCGTCGTCCGGTGGGTCGCGGTGGCGGTCGCAGGCACGCACCCAGGGTACGAGAGCCCACGGGGAAGCCCTAGGAGGACGCGTGCCACGGAAACGAACCGTCACCATCTCGACCCTCGTCGTCGCCGCGCTCGCGTGCGCAGGCATCGCCACGGCGCGCGACGACTTCCCAGCCCTGCTCGACGAACTCCGCGAGACGGCGGGCAGCTCCGCGCAACTGCCGGACGCCACCGCATCACCCGACCCCTCCGTCGACGTCGAGGAGGTTCGGGCGCTACTCGATGAGCTCGAGGTCAAGGGCCGCGCGCCCAAGGCCGGCTACGACCGAGACCTCTTCGGGCCTGCCTGGGCCGACACCGACCGCAACGGATGCGACACCCGCAACGACGTGCTGCGCCGCGACCTCACTGCCGTCACCTTCAAGCAGGGCACGAACGGCTGCGTCGTCCTGAGCGGGACGCTCCAGGACCCCTACACCGGGCAGTCGATCAACTTCGAGCGCGGGCAGGACACGTCCTCGGCCGTCCAGATCGACCACGTTGTCGCCCTCGCCGACGCATGGCAGAAGGGCGCCCAGAAGTGGAGTGCTGAGACCCGCGAGCAGTTCGCCAACGACCCGTTGAACCTGCGTGCGGTCGACGGACCGACGAACCAGCAGAAGGGAGCGGGCGACGCCGCCACGTGGCTCCCCCCGGCCAAGGGCTACCGATGTGAGTACGTCGCTGCGCAGGTCGCGGTGAAGAGCGCGTACGGCCTGTGGGTCACCGCGGCCGAGGCCGACGCCATCGAGCGTGTACTGGAGGGCTGCTGAATCTCGCTCAGCTTGTGCCCTCGTCATCCGGTTCTTCGGGCGGTGGTTCTTGCTCTGAGCGTTCGTGTCGGATGAAGTCTGCGTGCGTGAGCTGTTGGCGCAGCGCCCGGAGTGCCTCCGCCATCTCGGGCGTCAACGGCACCTTGTAGTGGCTGCCGAAGAGGTGACCCACCTCGTGGATCTGCGAGCTCAACCCACGGCTCGCTGCCGCGATCAGACGCTCCCGGTCGCTGTCAGAGAGGTTCCAACTGGGGCCATAGGTCCGGAGAAGATCGTTCTCGACGGCGGACGCTGCCGCGGATACGGTGAGACGGCCCCGGAAGTCGGTGATCCGTTCCAAAGCCCGCTCGGCCTCGACCGCCGCCGCGAGCTCGTCCTCCTCCTCCAGGTTCTGGGACGTGACGGAGATGGCGAGGGCGTCGTCAGCCTTCCTCAAGAGCTCGCGCGTGGAGAGCTGGTAGTACCTCTGTCCCGTCTCGCGCTGGAACTCCGACACCAGGAGCGGGTGCGGCACGTCGCGCCCGCCCGGGACCTTCTGCCACCAATCCGTCTTGGCGTCGTCGGTGATGAGGACGACGTCGGTCCCGTTCTTCCTGGCGTGGGCGAGCACCTCGCACCACAGCAGGTAGTCACCCGCCGCCGCGGACACGCCGCGGCCAGTGATCTTGTGCGCGTCGTCGAACCCCGGGGGTAGGCGCAAGGGGACGCGGACCGTCTCGAAGTCGCGGGCACGCTTCGCGACCTTCTTCGCCCGAGGGGCTCGGCCGACCTGGTCGTCGTCGAGCAGTGTTTCGAGCTCGGCGAGGACAGGGTCGTCGCTCTGGTCGATGCGGTGCGGGTCGTCCTTCTCGAGCTCATCGAGTCCGTCGACGATCGCCTTGACCAGCGGGTTGATGAGCTCCTTCACGCGGGTGGTCGTCTCGTCGTAGCGGCCTTCGCCGCCGCCGAAGGTCTTCACGGACTTCTGGAGCGCGTCCGCCGCCGCGCGGACCGTCTCGTAGGCGGTGCCGATCCCGGCCGCGACCTCGCGACGGTTGCGGTGGAACTCGATGCCCACCTGGTGGGGGAGGAAGAGCCGGGGGCCGATCGCCTTCAGTACCTTGAGTCGCGTGGCGCGCAGGTCAGGGGAGACGCGGTAGAGGCCGAGCAGCACGTTGGTGTCGAGCACGACCGTCGCCTCACGCAGGGCGGTGTTGACCTCGTCGTCGTCGGGCCGCTCGTAGTGGTGGCTGAACTGGGTTCGCACGCGCACACGCTACGCCCTCGGCGCTCGCTGTCGGTGGGGGCCGATACGCTCCCGCACGACGACGCCCCTACCGGCTACCCCCTGAGCTGGTCGGGGCTCGTCGCGTCTGGGCTCAGCGGCGCTCGACGGCGTCTGCCCAGAGCCACGCCCAGCCCTCGCTTCCCTCGCGCGAGACGTATTCCCCGGCTATTCGGTCCTCGTCGGGCTCATGCGTCGGTGCCACGCCCGTGCCCTCAGGCATCAGGTCGGATGTACGGCGTCACCTTGACAAGGCCCGTTGGAAGATCAGAGACCGCTCGCGCAAGGTCTGGTGTCACGAGTTTCACCTCGAGGAGGACCTGCGGCTGCACCTGCTCTGTTACCGCTTCGCCGAAGGCGCTGAGCAGTTCGTCGGGGACGTGCGCGTACAGGCCTCGGGCCGTCCCCAGCTCGGTTCGGGTCCATTGGCACCGGACGATCCGGAACTGGGTGATTGGTATGCCCTCCGCGCGCAGCACGCGTTGGGCGGTGGGGGCGTCGAACACGCACAAGTCGCCGACGAGGTCGCTCCCTGGCGTGGTGTGCGCTGCGGCGAGCAGGTCTGCGGCCGTGAGCGCGTCGAGCGCCTTTCTCAGGATGGCGTAGCGCGATGGCTCGATCGGTCTGCCGGCAGAGGCTCTCTGCTGGAGGGGCTTGGGTTCCTCGCGCGTGACGGTCACGCGGGAGACGGCGATGCCGGAGCCGTCCCAGATCCCGTGCACCTTCAGCAGCTCGTCAGGTCGAAGGGTGGGCTCGGGTGGATCGGGCCACGTGGTCCTTACCGTCCATGGCGAGTCGTAAGGGGCAGTCTGCGCATGTTCCGGGTCGAGGGCGAGGCCTGTCTCGCCCTCGACCACAATGGGGAGTCCGGCGGCCACCACTCGTGACCCCGGCTGCAGCCCTTCGATCACGGTGATGGCGCTCAGTAGTTCGTCCCCACCATGACCATCCAGTAGTAGTACCCGGTCGGGCAGCCCGGCACGTAGAACCGCTGGCACTTCCATGACTTGAAGTCCGGTGCCACCTTCTTCAGGTACGCCATACGAGACTGACAGTTCGCAGACGACGTGATGTGGAAACCGTCGTAGGGCGTCCAGGTGATGACCTGCGGCGTGACGATGACCCCGCCGTCATCAGTGTCGACAGCGCCCCGCTCATCGATGCCCTGGAGCTCGCTGGCGACGTGAAGCTGGGCAACCTCGGCCTGGGCGTTCTCAGCAGCTGCGCACGCCGCTGCTGCGGCTGCCGGGCGAGCGCCGACAAGTAGGGCAACCAGGATCGTTGCCAGCACGGCAAGGGGGATCAACCCCTTGCGTGTACGCAAAGCGATCGATTCGTTCATTTCCACGCTCCTCTCTCGTCGGGAGCGTGCGCGAACTCCTGCAGCCCCCTGCTGGTGCCTGGGACGGTACGCCCGAACGTGTTCCTTGTCTCGGGATACCTCGGCCCGCCCGGCTCTGCAGCAGTCGCTACGGGCAACTCGAGGCTCCACTCAACTACCTGACCTGCACAAACAGATCCGATAGCCGGTTAACAGGTAGCGCACGTGGACCTGGCGGCCCGCCCATGCGACGGCCTCGCCGTCGACGCGGGCCTCGCCGCTCTGGCGCTGCGTGACCCAGGCGCGCACCGGGATGCCCTCGGCCGGTCGCACGATCCGCTCGCCGCGCCGCGCGAGCTCGGGCGCTTCATCGGCGTGGTCGCGCATCGGGACCGTCTCGATGCCGGACGGTCAGCCGCCCGGAGGCGGACGTCGACGAGTACCCACGACACAATCGTATTCGAACACCAGTTCTATTGGGTTCTCGCCAAGGCGTCGTCGACGTAGGCGACGCAACTGCTGAGCCCGCACATCTCGTCGCACCCGGATGTTCTCCAGGGTGTTGTTGTCGACGCGGGCCTGACGAGGAGGAGAGGAGCCCGCGGCCAGCGGCGCGTAGCGGGGGTACGAGGCCGGAAGACGGCCTGAAGGCCATTCAGCCCCGAACGGGTGACAAAGGTCCTCGATCTTGTGTCTGGGCGAGCACCTGGCCGAGGTGACTGCCACGGTGGGGCGCGTCGGCCCGCAGGGGGCCAGACGCTTCAGTCGAAGGAGACCGCCAGGCATGAAGCAGCAGATGAGGCGCTCGACCACAGCACTCGTCACCGTGATGGCGCTCTGCGCCGCATCCATTCCCACGGCTGCCGCGCAGGAATCGAGCACCGCCACACAAGACCCGACCACGGACGTGGCCGTGCTTGATGGCCTCGATCCTCAGGCCGAGGTCCTAGTGATCGACGTCGGTGAGGGGCCCGGAGACCTGAGCACCCTTGTCGTCGACGTCAACGACCTGACCGAACGTGAGCAGCACGAGGTGGCGAGCGACCTTGAGATCATGCTCGACGCTGACGCCACCGCACAGGTGCTGCCCGCCGGTGAGGCTGAGAGCCAGCTCGCGCTCGACACAACAGTCGGGGCGGCGCTGCGCGAGGCGGGCGCACCCCAGGGCGGCGGGGGTGTCGTCACCGCGATGAAGACCGCGGCGACAGTCTCGATCAAGTGCAAGGCTGACCGCGAGTTCGTCGACGCCAACAATCGGCTCAGCATCCAGAACAACTGCCCCGTCAAGAAGGTCCACTGGGGGCTGCGTCTGAGCGACGGCTTGAAGAGCATCATCAACTCAACCGTCACTGAGCGTGGTGCCAAGGGCTGGCGTAACGGGATCTCCCTCGGCATGAACGCCCGCCACGCCAACGTGGGCAAGACCTACTGGTTCCACGGCGGGTTCTCGATGAACAGCGTGCCTGCGACATTCAAGTTCGATGACCAGTTCACGTTCACCATCCGCTCGGGAGGCAAGACCCTGCCTGCCTCGCTCTACGTCTGCAAGACCGTCAGGCTGACCGCATGAGCGCCAGCGACAAGCCCCCTGCCGCGGACCTCGCCACCATCACGACCTGGCTCCCCGAGGAGTCCCATGGGGTCGCCACGACCGACACCGATCGCCATGAGGTCTGGATCTTCTTCCCGATGCTCCGCGGCGGATTGCGCACCGACCAGCTCTACGTCGGTAAGCGAGTGCACCTCACCTACGAGCCGACCCCCGACCAAGACGGCTACAAGTGGATCGGGATCGAGGTAACGCCGCTACCCCGATAGTGTCCGGCGCGGGCCCGCAGACACGGGCCCGCGCCCTCGCACTGCCTGCCGCGTGACAGACACCGTCCACGATGCAGAAAGCCAGCATTCCCAACGATCTCTCGCGTCTCGCTCAGGGGAATACGTGTTCGAACAGCGGCGTAGCCTGGACGGGTGACGACGACCGCGCTCGACCCGCTCGAGGTGGCTCGCGCGACCTTGCGTCGCGCCGAGCTACGCACGGGCGTGCGCGCGTCGACGCCGGGCGTCGTCGACCTCGACGACGGCCCGCGGCCGCTCGGCGCGATTCTCGACGACGGGCGCCTGCCGCGTGGCACAGCGAGCGTCGTGACGGGCTCGACGTCGCTCCTGCTCGCGCTACTCGCGACCTCCCAGGGCACCTCGGACTGGCTCGCCGTCGTCGGCGCGCCCGACGTCGGGATGCTCGCGGCCAACGACGCGGGCGTGGCGCTCGACCGCGTCGCCCTGGTCCCCAAGGTAGGGGAGGACCCTGCGGGCGTCGTCGCGGCCCTCCTGGGTCGTCGCGGCCCTCCTGGACGGTATGACCTACGTCGTAGTAGGCCCCGACGCCCACCTCAGCCCATCCGAGCGACGCCGCTTGCTCGCCCGCGCGCGAGAACGCGGCTCGGGGCTGGTGAGTGTCTCACCGTGGGATCAGGCCGCGGTGCGTCTCGACGTCGTCGAGCGCCGCTGGGCGGGGCCGGACCGTGGGGCCGGCTACCTGCGTCGTTGCGAACTCGACGTCGCTCGCACGGCACGCGGCATGACGGACCGCTGGACACTCACCCTGCCCATGCCGGGAAGCCCGCTCGTCGACGCCGTCGACGGCCAAGCGCGCCCGGCAGCGTCGACGCGCCGCACGCGGCTGCGCCTCGTCGGGTAGGGCCTCGCCGCTCGGCGCTCGCGGCCCCGGGTCAGCGGTTGTTGTACGCCTCGACGACGGCGGCCGAGATGCGGCCGCGGTCAGACACCTCGTGCCCGTTCTCGCGCGCCCACTGACGGATCGCTGCCCGGTCGTCGCCACTGGCGGCGGGCACGGTGCGCCGTCCAGCGCGTCGTCCGGCGTCGATGAAGGGCTGGAGCGCGCGCAGGAGCTCGTCGCGGTGCTCGTCGTTGAGGTCGATCTCGTAGACGGTGTTCTGCCACGCGAACCGGTAGGGCTTCGCACCCTCCGTGCCGTCCAAGTCGTCGGTCACGATCACGCGCTTCTGCTGCACCATGCGCCCCATGATCGGGCATCGGCGCCCATGGACGCACCAGAACGGTGCTGGCCCCGTCCCAGCGCTTCGCAAGTGGCCCTCAGGCAGAGGCTCGGGTGATTTCCTGCGCGCTGGCGTCGTCCGGCGTTGAGCCCTCGGGCGGGGGCTGGCTATGGTCAAGCATGAGCAACCAACCGGAGGACCCGCGTGACCCTGACTACGAGGGTCGACGGTTCGCTAGCGACGAAGAAGCCGCCGCGGCATTGCCTGAACCGAGTCTCGACGACCCAGTCGCCGTGGGCATCTTGTTCCTCAAAGCGCTGCGAGACCCGGTGCAGTACTCGAATGCGCTCCACAATCTTGTCACTCCGGAGTCGCTCGACGCCTGGGGAGATTTTTCAGAGGCCGCGAAAGGCCTCGAGGCTATTCAGAACCCGGGCTTTGGAAGCAGGGCAAACAGGGCTCACGATGCCTCGGACGTTGCGTACGTCAAGATTCTCTCCAACATCGAACAATCGTACGAGGTAACAGAGGAGCAGGTGGTCCTCGCAGCAGCGGTGGTGACGCTTGTCTGGAGGCCTGAGTTCGGGCAATGGATGGTACATGGGCTCGGCGACCACATTCGCCCCGAAGACCTGCCACGTACCTCTCCCAACGATGCGCCAGAGGAGAGTCCGGAACCGTAGATTTTTACTCGGCCACTTCAGGGGATGGAAGTTCTATGCCATCCGGTCGTGAGAGCCAGTACGTTCGGTACTCCCGTTGAACGATGAGGCTCGGTGAGCCGGGACTGCTTCGGCCGGGCGAAGGCTCGGCCGAAATGAGGCGGTAGCGCCCGGGCTCTGAATCGTGCGTTTGGTAGATCGGGGCATGGCTGATCGCAAACGACCAGCTGATGCTCCCCCCACTGTCGAGCTGATCAGAGTAGGAGACTCCAGGTGGCTGCCCCTCCAATGACCGCGTTGCGGCATCCTCTTGGGTCACCCAGTGTTCGATCCAGGTCCAGGCGAGAAACTCAATCGAGTGATCTGCACCTGGGGCCAGCGTGACGACCCGGTCGTAGACCCTCTCTCCACCGTCCATCGGCAGGTAGTCGACTCGCAGTTGGACGACTCTCTGGCTGCCGTTGTAGATCCCAATGCGGCCCTGGACACCGAGCGCCTTGCGTGCGTCGGCGGGGAGCGTGAAAGACGCGTCCAGTGGGCAGCGTTCCCAGGAGTTGGCCTGGTAGGGATTCGGCGAGAGCGTCGGTGGCCAGAAGATCGTCTGCTGAGGGATGACCGAGATAGCTGGAAGTGTCGCGTCGATGCGAGCTCGATGAGCCTCTACGACGAGTGCCCTGCTATGGCCTTCCTCCTGCCGCGCGATCTCGAGCGCGTCATTCGCGGTTTCTAGACCTGCTGCTGCTGCCTGGGCCGCCTCGCGCGAGGCATTCGCACTCTTCCGCGTCTCCCACGACTGCCAAGCGACGATTGCTGCTGCGACGCAGGCAGCAGTAGCAGCGACGACCTCGGCTCCATCCGGCATGTCCCGAAGGTAGCCCCGAAAGGGCCCGCAGTACGGGTGAATCTGGAGCAGGGCGCGACGCTACGGTCCGACGTGCTCCACCATGCGCGCCATGGTGATCGCAGATCAGGTTCAGCAGGTAGGGGAGCGCGCGCGTGGCCGCGTTCCGGAGGATCACGGCCTGGGTGGCGCTCGCGGCCCGGGAGGGGCCTCAGAGGGCCCGTGGGAGACGTGGGAGCCGTGGGAGCCCTCGTGGGAGGAGCCTGGGGGCACTGATCCTTGGTGGCCCGGTTGGGGGCCTCCTGACGCGGAGCGCGTGCGGGTGAGCGCGCGGGGCCCGCGGCGCTCGTGGACCTGGACGCGCACGGCCGCGGGGGACGAGTTCGAGCAGGTCGTCGAGGAAGGCGCCGTGCTCGCGGTCGAGGTCGACCGCGGCGGCGGCCCTCGCTCGCAGACCGTCCGCGGCGGGTCGCAGGTCCAAGACGGGGGAGACAGCCGGGCGCTCGCGGTGCTCCAGCTCGTCGTCGACGTCGTGGGGGTCGTCGTGACGGTCGGCGGGCTCGTGGCGACGGTCGCTGCGTTGGGGTGACCCGGCCGTCCCGCGGGGTCGGGCGTCGGAGCTTCGCCGGCTGGGGTCTGGGGGACGGTATGTCCTGGCTCTGGCCCTGGCCCGCGCGGTCCCCGGGTGAGCTGCTCGTCGAGCTAGCCCCCAGGCAGACATACCGCCGTGGGATCTCCTCGAGCTGAGCCGGCGGTGGTATGTCCGGGGGCTCGTGGTCGTCGAGCTGGGCGGCGAGCTCGTCGAGCTAGGGGGAGACATGCCGTCGCGCTGGTCTGGCTCGAGCTCTCCTCGAGCTCGAGCGCGCGCCCGGGTTGTCGGGCTGCTGCTGGGGGCCCGCGTCGACGCGGGGCTTCGGTGGGGGCGACGTCGTCGTGCTCCGGGTCTCGTCGCGGTCGTCGTGCGCGGGCTGGTGGGGCGCTCGCGGCCGCGGCGGTCGCTCGTCGACGTCGGCGCTCGCGGCTGGTGGGGCGCTCGCGGGCGGCCGTCGGGGTGGGGGCTCGTCGGGCCGGGGCCCGGGCGGTATGTCTGGGGGGGGTGGCCGCGGTCGTCGAGCTGCTGGTCGGGCTCGAGCTGCTCGTCGACGGGGAGCTGGTGGGACATACCGTCGGGCGTGAGCTGCGTGAGCTGCGTGAGCTCGGGGGTGTGGGGATCTCGGTGGGCTGGTCGTCGAGGGGGTGCTCGTCGACGTCGGGCGTGGGGTCACGGGCGTGGGCTACCAGGGCCAGTGGTGGGCGAGGGCGATCAGGGCGAGGCGTAGGGCGGTGGTCGCGGCTTCTCGGTGCCACCAGGGGCGTCCTTGGTGGCGGGCGCGTCGTCGGGGGCTGTGGTGCTCGGGCATGGTCGTCCTCTCGGGTCGTGGGGCCCCGGTCGGGGCCCTCGCTTCGAGGGTGCGGGGGCTGTCGAGCCACCCCCGCGGCGCTCGCGGCCGGGAGCCGGCTCCGGGTCGGGGGCGGTATGTCTGGGCGCGGAGGCCGCGGCTGGGTCGGGGGCGAGCTGCGTGAGCTCGCGGGGGACTACCGTCGTCGCGGTCGGAGCTGGAGGAGATCTCGGCGGCCTGGCTATGGGGCGTCGGCGCGGCGGACTTTCACTCGCCGCGCGGTTTTCCCGATGTGGGCGCGACCGGGAAGAATGGCCGTGAACGTGCTGTGAAGACCCGGCGCGTCCGGCCGGCCGACCGCGCGTCGGCCGGCCACCCCGACCCGAACGACCGATCTCGCGGCGAGGCCGCGGAGGAGCACCATGTCGCAGCCGCCCACGGCACCGCAGGACCCCTACCAGTTCGACCCCTACCGGCCGCAGGGCTCCGACCCGGCGCAGGAGGGGCACGGACAGGGGCAGGACGCGTGGGCGCCGCAGGGAGAGCCGCAGCCCCAGCCGTACGGCTCGCCCGACGCCGCGTACGGCGCGCCCGGCTACGGCAGCACGCCGGAGCAGGCGCCCTACGGAGACCCCGGCAACCCGCCTTACGGTGCCGATCCTCAGGCCGCGTACGGGCAGCAGGGCTACGGCCAGCCTGCCGGGTCCCCGGCGCAGGGGTACGCGCAGCCCTACCCCGACGCCGGCGCGCAGCAGCCGTACGGCCAGCCCTACGGCGACCCCGCCCAGCAGCCCTACGGCGCCGCGCAGCAGCCCTACGGGAGCCCGTTCGGGAACGGCTACGCCCCGTACACCGCGCCCGCGTCGTCGACCGGGACGATGGCGATCGTCGGCTTCGTGCTCGCGATCCTCGGCTTTCTCGGCAGCTGGATCCCGTTCGTCAACATCTTCGCCGCAGTCATGGGCATCGCGGGCGTGGTGCTCGGCTTCGTCGGGCTGTCGCAGGCGAAGCGGGGCCGGTCGGGCAAGGGCTTCTCCATCGCGGCGATCGTGCTGGGCGTCGTGTCCGTGCTCGTGACGATCCTCGTGTGGGTCCTCTTCGTCATCGCGGCGAACGAGGCCTCGTCGCAGTACGAGCAGTCGCTGGCGGAGATCCAGGAGGACTCCGACCGTGCGCTCGGCGAGTCGACGGACGAGATCCTCGCGAACGACCTCGAGGTCGAGATCGGCACGTTCGAGGGCACCGCCGACGAGTTCGGCTGGGTGGAGTCCGCGCTGCCGGTCACGCTGACCAACACCTCCGACGAGCCGCTGACGTTCGACCTCGACATCGACGCCGTCGCGGCCGACGGCACGGTCGTCGAGTCCGACTTCGCCTACACCGACGAGCTCGCGCCGGGCGAGTCGACGACCGTCGAGGCCTTCGACTTCATCGACTCCGAGAACCTGGAGGCCATGAAGACGGCGACCTTCGAGGTCACCCGCGTGAGCGCGTACTGACCGGCGCACGGGACCGAGGGACGGACCGGTGAGCACGAGCGACCCCAGGACCCCGCCCGACGACGCGGCGCCCGCACCCGTGTGGGGCACGGCGCCCGGTACGGCGGGGGAGCGCGAGCCCGCGCCCTCGGCGCCGGACCCTGTGCAGGCCAGCGCGCCTGCGGACGGCGGCGAACGCCCGGCCCCGGGCGACCCCGAGCCCGGACCGGCCGCGCAGCCCGCGCGCGCCCGGCCGCCGGGTACGGGCGTCCTCGTCACGGCGTGCCTCGGCGTCCTGCTCGTCGGGGCCGTCCTCGTCACCGAGGCCATGACGGCGCGCTGGGGCTGGGCGCACGTGGGCTGGCTCTACCCCGTCGCCGGAGCCGTCGTGCTGACGGTCGGCGCCGTCGCCTGGCGTCGGGGCACGCGCGGCGTGCCCGGGGCGACGCGCGCGCTCGTCGCGCTGCTCGCGGGGACGGTCGTCGTCACGACCTGGGTGGCTGTCGACCTCGTGCCCGCGTCCGGTCCCGGCTACGGCGTCGGCAGCTCGCTGCGCGGGTACCCGCTCGGCGGCGGGTCCGACGACGGCCCGGAGATCACGGCCGTGTCCGACCGCGTCTGGTTCGGTGACTCGGTCCGGTACGCCGACGGACTCGTCGTCGTGGTCTCGGCGCCGCAGGCGTACACGCCGAGCGAGCACGCGGCGGTGCGCGACGGCGACCCGCCGGACTCCGTGCGTGTCCGGGTGCGCCTGACGAACGGCACGGGCCGCGCCGTCGACCCCGGGAGCATCGACGTGCAGCCGGTGTCGGGCGGCCTCGTGGCCCGCCGGGTGTACGACTACGCGCCGGACGTCCTGCTCGAGCGTCCGGACCTCGTCGCGCGGGGGTCGAGCGGCGAGTGGGACCTCGTGTACGCCGTCCACGACCCGGATGACGTCACGGTGGCGCTGGAGCCGACGTGGGCGAACTACGCGGTGGCGGTCTTCTCCTGGTGACGACACTTCTGAGAGAGCGCGGGCGTCACTCCGTGCGCCGCAGGTACTCCTGCGCGAGCCGGTGCGGGGCGCGGGCGAGCCACGCGTCCTGGACGAGCTCCTCGAGCTCCGGCACAGGGACCCGGTCGAGCCGCGCGAGCACGATCGGGTACCCGTCGAAGTGGCTCGTCGTGAAGAACGTGCCGGGGTCGTCCTGGACCAGCGCGGCCTTCTCGCCCTCGTCCGCGACGCGGAGCGCGACGGGCGGCTCCGCCGGGGCCGCGTCGCCCAGCTCCTCGAGGTCGCGGCGGCGCAGGGGACGCTCCCACACGAAGAGCTTGCCGTGCACCGTCCACCGGCGCGCGTCCTTGAGGTCCGTACCCGGCAGCACCGCCACGACCCGTCCGACGTCCTCCCACGAGGCCATGCCTCCACGGTAGGCACCCGGTCGCGGGCGGGCCACACGGCCGCCGCCCGGCTCGACGCGGCGGGTCAGAAGGGCGCGACCTTCCCGAGCGGAGGGAAGATCTCGTCGAGCTCGGCGAGGTCCTCGTCCGTGGGCCGCCACGCGCCGGCGGCGGCGTTCTGCCGCACCTGCTCGGGCTTCGTCGCACCCGCGATCACGCTCGACACCTGGGGCCGGGAGAGCAACCACCCGAACGCGACCTGCACCTCGGTGATGCCGCGCACCTGGCAGAACGCGCCGAGCCGCGCGAGCGCCTCCCAGGGCGCGGACTCGAGCAGGTGCGGCTTGGTGCGCACGAGCCGGCCGTCGTCGGGCCGCGCGCCGTGCGCGTACTTGCCGGTGAGCAGGCCGTTCGCGAGCGGGAAGTACGGCAGGACGCCGAGCCCGTACGCCGCCGCGGCGGGCAGCACCTCGAGCTCGGCCGCGCGGTCGACGAGGTTGTACTGGTTCTGCGCGGACACGAACCGCACGGTGCCCGCCGCGCGCGCGACGAGCTCTGCCTCCGCGATCTGCCACCCGGCCCGGTTGGAGTGACCCACGTAGAGCACCTTGCCCGCGCGCACGAGGTCGTCGAGCGCCGCGAGCGTCTCGTCGATCGGCGTCTGCGGGTCGGGGGTGTGGAACTGGTAGAGGTCGATGCGGTCGGTGCCGAGGCGGCGCAGCGAGCCCTCGACCGCCCGCACGACGTAGCGGCGCGAGCCGCGCGCGTCGAAGTCCGCCCCCGCGGCCCCGCGCATCGACATGCCGAACTTCGTCGCCACGACGACGTCGTCGCGCCGCGACCCGAGCGCCTGGCCGAGCAGCTCCTCGCTCAGGCCCGGGCGGCCGCCGTACGTGTCGGCCGTGTCGAAGAACGTCACGCCCGCGTCGAGGGCGGCGTCGACGACGGCGCGCGTGCCCTCCAGGGTCTCCGTCGCCGTCGCGGGGCGCCCGAAGTTGTTGCACCCCAGCCCGACGGCGGACACCGCCAGGCCGGACCGGCCCAGGCGGCGCAGGGCGGGGCGGGGTGCGGGGTCGTCGCTCGTGGTGGTCATGCGGCCGACCTTACGTCGGCCCGCGCGACGACGTGACGGCGGAGGCGCGCGCCGCGACGGACGCGACGAGCCGTTCCAGCGGGCCGCGGCCGATCGCCCAGCGCCACAGGGTCGCGACCACCAGCGTCGCGAGCACGAGCGCGAGGAGCGGCCCGTTCGTCGTCTGCTCGTACGCCGCGTCGCCCCACGCCCACAGGACGACGATCTGGGCCGAGTAGACCGTGAGCGCCATGGCGCCGACCGCGGCGACGGGGGCGAGCGCCCAGCGACCGACCCGGCCCGCGAACAGGCACAGCCCGAGCACCGCGACGGCGAACCCGCCCGACCCCACGACCTCCAGGAGCGTGTCCGTGTGCGGCCCCGCGAGCCAGAGGTACGCGCTCGTCGGCCACGGGTCCGCCCACCCGAGCGGCTCCGGCCGGTACGCGCTCGACCACACGGCGGCCGCGTCCTCCACGGCCTGCGTCCCGCCGAGCGGACCCGTCACCAGTGCCGAGACGCCGTACCCGAGCCCGGCCGCCAGGAGCCCGCCGCCGACCAGCGCGACGCGCGTCGTCCTCGCGCCGAGGTCGGACCGACCGATCGCGATCCCGACGAGCACGTACGCCATCCACACGACCGCCGGGTAGTGCCCCGAGACGAGGAAGTCCGTGAGCGCACCCGACCCGTCGTCGGGCAGGTGGAGCCCGCCGCGCGCGAGCACCTCCGGGAGCCACAGGGCGAGCACCGGGCCGACGACGGCGACCACGCCCGCGAGGACCAGGAGGTCCCGGCGCCGCCAGCGCAGGAACGGCAGCGCGAGCACGAAGTAGGCGGCGTAGAAGCCGAGGATGAGCAGCACGCGCGTGCCGAGCAGGTCCAGCAGCCCGGCCAGGGCGAGCAGGAGCACCGCGCGCACGAGGACCCGGGTGCGGTTCTGGAGCGCGGGCAGCCCGTCGAGCGGGGTGCGTCCGCCCGAGACGAGGGCGAGCGACACCCCGGCCACGAGCGCGAAGAGGACCGACGAGCGGCCGTGCGACAGCGAGAGCCAGCCGGAGACCTCGCCGAAGTCGTCCGTCGTGAAGCCCACGTGCGCCGCGAACATCCCGAGGACCGCGACCCCGCGCGCGACGTCGAGCCCCGTGACGCGGCCCGGCCCGCCGAGCAGGAGCGCGGCGTGGCGCCGCGCGAAGCCGGCGGAGGGTCGAGCGCGGTCGCCCGGGGCGGAGGTCGTGCCGGTCGCGGCCGTCATGGGGGGATTGTCCGTGCGCGGGTGCGCTCCCACCCCGCCGCCACGCCGGGGACGAGCCGCGCGGGGACCGCGCGCCCAGAGTGTGAGAACGGGGTCGAGAACGCCGCACCCGCGGCCTACGGTGCGGGTATGACGCACACCCCCCACGGCGCCGACGAGGCCGCCGAGCACCACGCCGACGCCCCCACCGGGGCAGGCAGCGACCCCGCGCAGGAGTCCGAGTCGTACACCCACGGCCACCACGAGTCCGTGCTGCGCTCGCACCGCTGGCGCACGGCCGAGAACTCGGCCGGCTTCCTCCTGCCGCACCTGCGCCCCGGCATGAGCCTCCTCGACGTCGGCTGCGGCCCGGCCACGGTCACCGTCGACCTCGCCGACCGCGTCGGCGACGGGCGGGTCGTCGGCGTCGACGCGTCCGAGGCCGTCCTCGACAGCGCGCGCGAGCTCGCCGCCCAGCGCGGCACCGCGAACATCTCGTTCCAGCACGCGAACGCCTACGAGCTGCCGTTCGCCGACGGCACGTTCGACGTCGTCTACGCGCACCAGCTCCTGCAGCACCTGTCCGACCCGATCGGCGCGCTGCGCGAGATGCGGCGCGTCACGAAGCCGGGCGGCCTCGTCGCCGTGCGCGACGCCGACTACGCCGCCATGACCTGGTACCCCGAGTCGCCGGGGCTCACCGAGTGGAACACGCTCTACCACGAGGTCACCCACGCCTACGGGTACGAGGCCGACGCCGGCCGTCGCCTCTTCTCCTGGGTGCAGGACGCCGGGTTCCCGCTCGACGGGATCGAGCCCAGCGCGAGCACGTGGTGCTACGCCACCCCCGCCGACCGCACGTGGTGGGGCGGCCTGTGGGCCGAGCGGTGCGTCGCGTCGAACTTCGCCGTCCAGGCGAAGGAGTCGGCGCTCGCGGACGACGTCGCGCTCGAGCAGCTCGCGCAGGACTGGCTGCGCTGGGCCGAGGAGCCCGCGGGCTGGTTCGCCGTCCTCAACGGCGAGGTCCTCGCCCGCGCGTGATCGACCGGGCACGGCCGGATAGCCTGGGCCCGTGCGCATCGCGAGATTCACCACCGGAGACGACCCCCGCTACGCCCTCGTCCAGCAGGAGGGGGACCGCACGTACCTCGCGGTCCTCACGGGCGACCCGCTCTACATGCCCGTCACGCCGACGGGCGAGCGCGTCGAGCTGGGCGACGGCGTCCGGCTCCTCGCGCCGGTGATCCCGCGCTCCAAGGTGGTCGCCGTGGGCCGCAACTACGCGGACCACGCGAAGGAGATGGGCAACGACGTCCCGACGAGCCCGCTGCTGTTCCTCAAGCCGAACACGTCGGTCGTCGGCCCGGACGACCCGATCGTCCTGCCCGACTTCTCGCAGGAGGTCTCGTACGAGGCCGAGCTCGCGGTCGTCATCGGGCGCCTCGCGAAGGACGTGTCGCCCGAGGCCGCACCGGCGTACGTGCTCGGGTACACGGTCGCGAACGACGTCACCGCGCGCGACGCGCAGCGCACCGACGGCCAGTGGGCGCGCGCCAAGGGCTTCGACTCCGCGTGCCCCCTCGGGCCGTGGATCGACACCGACCTGAACCCCGAGGACGTCGGCGTCCGCAGCCGCGTCAACGGCGAGGTCAAGCAGGACGGCCGCACGAGCGACATGATCTTCGACATCCCGTTCCTCGTGTCCTACGTCTCCGAGGCGATGACCCTGCTGCCCGGCGACGTCATCCTCACCGGCACGCCCGCGGGCGTCGGGCTGATCGACGTCGGCGACCGCGTCGAGTGCGAGGTCGAGGGGCTGGGCGTCCTGAGCAACCCGGTCGTCCGGCGCGGCTGACCGTGGGACGCGGTCCGGGCCGCGTCGTCGCGCGGTGGGCAGGCTGGGGCGCCGTCGTCCCGTGCGTGGTCGTGGTCGTGCTCGCGGTCCTCGCGATCGCCTCCGGGAACGTCCCCCTGGGCGAGGTGCTGGCGTACGCCGTCGTGCTGGCGATCGTCCTGGTCCCGGGGTGCGCGCTCGCGGGCGCCGCCCTCGGCGCGGCGGTCGCCGCGACGCGGTCGTGGCGGGCCGGGCGCGCGGGAGGCGCGGCGGGGACCGTCCCGGACTGAGACGAGGACGGGCCCGGCGCCGGACGCCCGGGCGGGGGGCGGCGTCGGGCAACTAGGCTGGGAGCCGTGATCCCCGCACCTGGTTCCTCGCCCGTCCGCGTCCGCTTCTGCCCGTCCCCGACCGGGACGCCGCACGTCGGGCTCATCCGCACCGCGCTGTTCAACTGGGCCTACGCGCGGCACACGGGCGGCACGTTCGTGTTCCGCATCGAGGACACCGACGCCGCGCGCGACAGCGAGGAGAGCTACCAGCAGCTCCTCGACGCGCTGCGCTGGCTCGGGCTCGACTGGGACGAGGGCGTCGAGGTGGGCGGCCCGCACGAGCCGTACCGGCAGTCGCAGCGCGCGGACATCTACCAGGACGTCATCGCGCGGCTCGTCGAGGGCGGGTACGTCTACGAGTCGTTCTCGACCCCGGAGGAGTCCGACGCGCGCAACGCCGCCGCGGGGCTCAAGACGAAGGGCTACGACAACTTCGACCGCACCCTCACGGACGAGCAGAAGGCCGCCTTCCGCGCCGAGGGCCGCGAGCCGGTGCTGCGTCTGCGGATGCCGGACGAGGACATCACGTTCACCGACGTCGTGCGCGGGGAGATCACGTTCAAGGCGGGCTCGGTCCCGGACTACGCGCTCGTGCGCGCGAACGGGCAGCCGCTCTACACGCTCGTGAACCCGGTGGACGACGCGCTCATGGGCATCACGCACGTGCTGCGCGGCGAGGACCTGCTCTCCTCGACGCCGCGCCAGATCGCGCTCTACCGGGCGCTGCTGGAGATCGGCGTCGCGCACGTGATGCCGGAGTTCGGGCACCTCCCGTACGTCATGGGGGAGGGCAACAAGAAGCTCTCCAAGCGCGATCCCGAGTCGAACCTGTTCCTGCACCGTGAGCGCGGGTTCACGCCCGAGGGCCTGCTCAACTACCTCGCGCTGCTCGGCTGGTCGATCTCGCCGGACCACGACATCTTCACCGTCACCGAGATGGTCGAGGCGTTCGACGTGCACGACGTGCTGCCGAACCCGGCGCGCTTCGACCTCAAGAAGGCCGAGGCGATCAACGCGACGCACGTGCGGATGCTCGCGCCGCAGGACTTCCGCGACCGCCTGGTCCCGTACCTGCACGCGGGCGGGCTCGTCCCGGCGGACTCGTTCGCCGACCTGTCGCCCCGCAACCAGGAGATCCTCGCGGCGGCCGCGCCGCTCGTCCAGGAGCGCATGGTGCTGCTGGGCGAGTCGGTCGGGATGCTGGGCTTCCTCTTCACGGCCGACGACGCGCTCACGGTCGAGGGGGATGCGCGCGGCGCCCTGCGCGACGACGCGAAGGACATCCTCGCGGCGGCGATCGCCGCGCTCGACGTGCTGCAGGACGACGAGTTCGTCACCGCGGCCATCGAGGAGCGTCTGCGCGACGCGATCGTCGAGGGCATGGGCGTCAAGCCGCGGTTCGCGTTCACGCCGCTGCGCGTCGCGCTCACGGGCCGCCGCGTCTCCCCGCCGCTGTTCGAGTCGATGGAGCTGCTCGGCAAGGGCTCGACGCTGGAGCGCCTCGTGCGCCTGCGGGACGCGCTGTGACCGACGCCGCGGCCTCGGCGGGCGCGCCGCTCGAGGGCGTCCTGTTCGACGTCGACGACACGCTCGTCGACACGCGCGCCGCGTTCGCGCAGGCCATCGCCGCCGCGTCGCGCGTGTGGCTGCCGCACCTGCCCGAGGAGCGCTACGACGAGGTCCTCGCCCTGTGGCGCGCCGACCCCAACGGGCACTACCGCGCGTACACGCGCGGTGAGGTCGACTTCGACGCCCAGCGGATGGCGCGCGCCAACGAGCTCCAGGCGGCGTTCGGCGGCGAGCTGCTCGACGACGCGGCGTACGTCGACTGGAAGGACCTCTTCTGGGGCACGTTCGAGGCGTCGTGGGCGGCGTTCGCCGACTCCCGCGGCGTCGTCGACGCGCTCGCGGGCGCCGGGGTGCGCGTCGGGTCGCTGACCAACGCGCGCGTCGAGCTCCAGACCCGCAAGCTCGCGGCCGCGGGCCTGGCCGACGTGCCGCTGCTCGTCGGGGTGGACACGCTCGGCTTCGGCAAGCCCGACCCGCGCGTGTTCGCCGAGGCGTGCCGTCGTCTCGGCACCGACCCGGCCCGCACCGCGTACGTCGGCGACGAGCTCGACGTCGACGCGCGCGGCGCGCTCGCCGCGGGCCTCGTCGGGGTGTGGCTCGACCGCCCCGGCACCCGTCGCGGCGGCCCGCACCCGGAGGACCCGACGTCGGCCCGCGCGTCGGGCGTGCACGTCGTCCACGGCCTCGACGACCTCCCCGCGACGCTCGGCGTCGCGGCCGCGCAGACCCCCGCGCCGAGGTAACCCCCGGCCCTGCGAGGCACAGCCCCCGCTCCGCGAGGTAGAGCCCCGGTCCCGCGAGGTAGAGCCCTGGTCCCGTGAGGTAGAACCTTGGTTCCGCGAGGTAGAGGTCTGGTCATGACCAGACCTCTACCTCGGCCCACCATGCCTCTACCTCGGGGGACCGGGCCGCTTCCTCGCGGGGCGGTCAGGCGAGGAGCAGGACGCCCACGAGGGCCGTCGCGGTGACGAGCACCGCGGAGAGGGCGCCCAGCACGAGCGACCGCCGCCCGGTGCGCACGAGCGTCGGCACGTCCACGCCGAGCCCGAGGGCGAACATCGCCGCGACGAACGCGAGCGTCGAGGCCGTGACGAGGACGGCGAGCACCGGCGCGGGCACCACCCCGAGGCTGCGGAGCGCCACCGCCGCGACGAACCCGACGACGAACCACGGCACCGGGGCGACGCGTCGCTTCTTGGCCTCCGCACCCGCGCCCACGCCGCGGGACACGCCGTCCTCCGCACCGGTCGACGGCGCAGCGCCCGGCGCCCCGAGCGCGCTCGTGGTCGCGAGCGCCGACGCCGCGCGTCGGGCCCCGCGGGCCACGACGACCCCGGCGACGGCGACGAGCGGCGCGAGCAGGGCCACGCGCGCGAGCTTCGCGACCGTCGCGGTGGCGAGCGCCGGCGCGGAGATCGTCCCGGCCGCGGTGACGACCTGCGCGACCTCCTGGACGCTCGCGCCGATCCAGAGCCCGGCCCGGTCGTCGGTGAGCCCGAGCAGCCCTGCGAGCCAGGGCAGCACGACGATCGCGAGGGTGCCGTAGACGGTGACGAGCGCGAGCGCGGTGGCGACGCCGTCGTCGTCCTCGCGCACCTCGTCGGGCGTGCGACCCGGCCGGTCCACGACGCCCTGCATCGCGGAGATCGCGGCGGCCCCGCACACGGAGAAGCCGGTCGCGACGAGCAGTGTCGTCACGCGCGGCACGCGCAGCACGCGGCCGAGCGCGAGCGTGCCCGCGAAGGTGACGGCGAGCGTCGTCGTGACGACGACGAGCCCGCGCCAGCCCAGCCCCAGCACCTCCGGGAGCGAGAGCTGGAAGCCGAGAAGCACGACGCCCACCCGGAGCACGACGCGCGACGTCCACGCGACGCCGGGACGCGTGGCGGCGACCGTTGCCCCGCCCCGCCGGGTCGTCGCGAGCCGGCCGAGCGCCGGGGCGACGAGCGCGCCCAGGACGAGCGCGACGACGAGCGGGGACACCGTCGGGACCAGGCGCGCGCCCGCGAGCACGAGGAGCGTCGCCGCGCCCACGAGGACGAGCCCGGGGACGAGCGCGCGCGGTCCGCGCGGTCCGCGCGGTGCGTCGGGGCGCTGGTCGGGTGCGGGCGCCGGGGGAGCGGCCGTGACCGCCGGGACGCCTCGGGTCGCGAGGGCCTCCGTGCGGGCCGAGGGAGGTGCAGGCTGGGTCATGCTTCCAGCGTGCTGCGGCCGGTGCGGCGGCAGAAGAGCGACTTCCCTCGCGAGGCATAGAGTGGGTCTATGGCCTCGACCGCCCGCGACAGGACGTCCCTCTCCGCGCTCGAGCTGCTCGTCGCGACCGACTCGCACGGGTCGATCAGCGCGGCGGCCCGCGCGCTCGGCGTCGCCCAGCCCACGGCGTCGGCAGGCCTGCGCGCGCTGGAGCGCCGCCTCGGCCTCGACCTCCTCGAGCGCACGACGCGCGGGTCCCGGCTCACCGAGACCGGCCGCGCGACGGCGGCGTGGGCGCGCGAGGTGATCGAGGCCTCCGACCGCTTCGAGACCTCCGTCGCGGCGCTGCGCGACGCCCCGGCGGCCCGGGTGCGCGTCGCGGCCAGCCTCACGGTCGCGGAGTACCTGGCGCCGCGCTGGCTCGCGCGGCTCGCGCTCGAGGGGGCGCCGGGCGGCGGGGCTCCCGACGTCGAGCTCGTCGTCCGCAACTCCCGCGAGGTGACCGACCTCGTGCTCGACGGCGGCGTGGAGCTCGGGTTCGTCGAGAGCGCGACGCTGCGGCGCGGGCTGCGCAGCCGCACCGTCGCGCACGACCGGCTCGTCGTGGTCGTCGGCCCCGCACATCCCTGGGCGCGCCGCAGCGCCGTGCGCGTCGACGAGCTGCTGTCCGGGGGGCTCGTCGTGCGCGAGCGCGGCTCGGGCACGCGCGAGACGCTCGAGCGCGGCCTCGCGGCGCTCGGCGAGCGCCTGCCGGACCACCTGCCCTACCTCGGCTCCACCGCGGCGCTGAAGACGGCCGTGCAGCACGGCGGGGGGGTCGCCGTGCTGTCGAGCCTCGCCGTCGCCGACGACGTCGCGCGGGGCGCTCTCGTGCGGGTCGCGGTGCCGGGGCTCGAGCTGGACCGCCGGCTGCGGATGGTCTGGAAGGACGGCACGGCGCTCTCCTCGGCCGCGCGCCGCATCGCGGCGGCTGCGGCCGCGGCGTCGGGCTGACGGGCCGGCTCAGCCCGGCGTGTCCGCGCGCACGCTCGCGTCCCAGCGCCAGCGCGTGCGCCGGGGCCGACCCGGGAGCTCGTCCCGGCCGGTCGCCCAGAGGAGCACAGCGTCGGGGCCCTCGTCCGGACCCGTCTCGACGTCGGGAAACAGGCGCGTCAGCGCCCGGGCCGCCAGACCCGGGGGGAACGGGGTGGGTGCGTCCGTGAGCCCGAGCAGGACGTCGTGGCCGTGCACGAGGACCTCGACGACCCCCATCGCCGCGAAGCCGTCGGCGTCCGAGACCCCGTACGGGTGGAAGGCGCGCGCGCCCGCGGGCCGCGTCTCGGCGAGCGTCGCGAGCAGCTCCCCGCCGCCGACGAGCGCCTCGACGAGCCCCGCCGTCCCGGCCGCGCGGTCGACGTGCGCGATCTCGCCCTCGCCCTTGGGCCCGACGAGCGGCACGTACGCGAGCGCGGGGAGCGCCGCGAGCTGGAGCGCGTAGGCGAGGAGGTCGTCCACGACGTGCTCCGTCGTCGTCCAGCACGACCAGCGGACCGGACCGGCCTGCGCGTCGAACGCCGACACGGGCTGGTCCACGAGGCGGTCGGCGAGCCATCGGACGGCCACCCGGACGTCGTCGCCCGTGATCGTGCCGCGTGCGCCCGTGCCGCTCATGCTGCGCCCGGTGCGTCGGGGCGCACGTCCGCGCGCCAGCACTGGGCGAGGTAGGGGAGATCCACCTCGGTGCGGCCGGCGAGGTCGGGGTGGGTCGCGACGAGCCGGTCGATCTCGTCCAGCAGCTCCTCGCGCCGCGCCGGCGGGAGGGTCAGGAGGTAGCTGCGCGACGCGGCGAGCGGGCGCAGCGAGGACGTGGTGACCCGGTCGGCCCACGGCACCGTGCGGTGCTCGGGCGTCGTGAAGAGGCGCTCGGAGAGCGCGGGCTCCCGGTAGCTGTGCTCGAGCGTGTCACCCCGGTGGATGATCTCGGTGAACCGGCCCACCCAGTCCACCGAGCTGTCCCGGACGTTCCACACGATGCCGAGCCGGCCGCCGGGCCGCAGCACGCGCGCGATCTCCGGCTGGGCCGCGGGGGAGAACCAGTGCCACGCCTGGGCGACCAGCACGGCGTCGACGCTCGCGTCCGGCAGCGGGACGGCCTCCGCCGATCCGGGGAGCGCCTCGGCCTCGGGGACGGTCTCCGCGAGACGGCCCCGCATCGCGTCCGACGGCTCCACGGCGACGACCTCGAGGCCGCGCGCGACGAGCCGCTCCGTGAGCTTCCCGGTGCCGGCGGCGAGGTCCAGGACGCGGTGCGCGCCGTCGGGCACGAGCCAGTCGACGGCCGCGTCCGGGTAGGACGGCCGGGTGGAGGCGTACTGCGCGGCACCGTGCTCGAACGACGCGGCCCGGTCGGCGCGCGAACCGGGGTCGAGGGAGTCTCCAGGGCTCATGCCCCGACGGTGCCAGACGGCGGCCGTGCCCGTCGACCGCAGGACGCGCGCGTCGCCGGGCCGCTCGGGCGCGCGGAGCGCATTTGGTCCGCGTCGGCATGTCCGGTAATGTTCTCGGCCGGTGGGACCTCCACGGGAGGGAGCCAGGGGACGGGTCTATGACTCGTCGTCCCGGCTTCCCGACGCGGATCGGTTACCCCCTTGGGGTATGGTGTAATTGGCAGCACGAGTGATTCTGGTTCACTTAGTCTAGGTTCGAGTCCTGGTACCCCAGCGAAGAGCTCCGGCTCTGGAGCTCGCGGTCAAGACCGCGAGAAACATGAGGTAGAGTTCTCACCGGAGAAACGGACCGGAAACGGTACGAAGCTCCACAGGCCCCCATCGTCTAGCGGCCTAGGACGTCGCCCTCTCACGGCGGTAACACGGGTTCAAATCCCGTTGGGGGTACAGAAGAAGGCCCGGTCACCATCACGGTGACCGGGCCTTCGTCGTTTCTTCTTGATGCCCGACGCCCGATGCCCGCGCGTCGATCGACGACGGGCCGTGGCCGATGCCCGGTGTGACGCACGTCGCGTGGCGCGCGAGACCCCGCGGGGTCGGCGTCGGAGCCTGTGCTGTCGGGTGGTGGGTGGTGCAGTCGGGTCACGGAGCGCCGTCGCGCCCGGGTCCGGGCTCGTACGGCTTCGGGATGGGCGTCGACGACGGCCGTGGGGGCGTGACCGGCACGTACGTCGCGCGGTGCTCGCCGGAGACCGTCCAGCCCTGCTCGTCCTCGCCAGGGCCCGCCTGCCGGCCGGCGGGACGCACGGTGTCCCGCGCCGCGTGAGCGTCGCCGGTCACGGGGATCGGCTGGGTGGGCCCGCTCGACGCGCCGGCGGACCGGCCAGGCACGACGACGACCCGCGGGTCCGTCGGGAGCGGTGCCGGGGGAGGCGGGGTCGTGGCGGCCGGGCTGCGCCCGTCCCACGCGGGCGCGGGCTCGACCGGAGGCGGCTCGGCAGGCTGCGGCGGGCGTGGCGCGGGCGGCGGCACGGTCGCGGGCAGCGCACCACCCGTCGTCGCGGCGGCCCCGCCCGGGCCGACCGGCGCTCCGCCCGGTCGGACGCCCGGGATGAACAGCGTGTCGCACAGCAGGCGATAGGTCCGATCCGGGTGCGCGACCCAGTCGATCTGGCGCAGCGCCTGGTCCTGCCCGGCGGACTCGAGCAGGAACTGGCCGTAGCCCAGCACGCGCCCGACGAGCGAGCGCCCGTAGTTCATGTCCGTCACCTTGGTCAGCGGCATCATCGCCACCTTGTGCGTGATGAGGCCGTAGAGCAGGAGCAGGCGCTTGTCCGTGGCGACGAACCACTCGTTGCGCCACTCGAAGACCTTCCACACCAGGCGGGCGGCGAGGATCAGCCACAGCCACCACAGCACCAGCACGCCGTCGCCGACCGCGGGGCCGGCCTGCACGACGAGCCAGGCGATCACGACCGCGCCCGCGACCGTCGTCGCGACGGGCTCGACGAGCATCCCCCAGTGGTGGCGCGTCGCGATGACGACCCGCTCGCCGTTGAGCACGTAGCGGTCCAGGATCCTGCTGCGAGGTCCGCCGCGGGCCACGGTCAGTCCAGGAGCGAGCTGAAGAACTGGCCGATCGAGCGGAACGCCCCGACGATCACGTCCCAGATGCCCTCGACGATGTCGGCCGCGCGGTCCGGGCTCGTGACGATCGCGTACACGGCGAAGATCACGAGGACCCAGATCAGGGCGGCCTTCAGCTTCGGGTGCATCGGAACTCCTCGTGTCTCGGGATCGGACGGTCAGCGGTCGCCCCCGCGACCGCTGCGCTGTCCGGGCGTCGGGCACGCACAGCATGGCAGCAGCCGGGGACATTTTGACAGGGCGCGTCCCGTTTGCGGCCCGCGGCACGCCGACGCCGGCCCGGTGCGGGCCGGCGTCGGTCGGCTCACTCGCCGGCGCGGCGGAGGACCTCGGTGAGGCGGTTCGCGGCGGCGACGACCGAGCCGGAGTGCAGCCGCCCGGGCTGGCGGCTCAGGCGCTCGACCGGGCCCGAGATGGAGACGGCGGCCACGACCCGGCCGGACGGGCCGCGCACGGGCGCGGAGACCGACGCGACGCCGAGCTCGCGCTCGGAGACGGACTGGGCCCACCCGCGGCGTCGGACGCCGGAGAGGATCGTGGCGGTGAAGACGGCCTCGCGCAGCCCGCGGTGCAGCCGGTCCGGCTCCTCCCACGCGAGGAGGACCTGGGCGGCGGAGCCCGCGTTCATGGTGAGCGTCGCGCCGACGGGGATCGAGTCGCGCAGGCCGACGGGGCGCTCGGCGGCCGCGACGCAGATGCGGTGGTCGCCCTGGCGGCGGTAGAGCTGGGCACTCTCGCCCGTGTGGTCGCGCAGCGCCGTCAGCACGGGGTTCGCGGCGGCGAGCAGGCGGTCCTCGCCGGCCGCGGTCGCGAGCTCGTTGAGCCGGGGGCCGAGGACGAACCGGCCCTGCATGTCGCGCGCGACCATGCGGTGGTGCTCGAGGGCGACGGCGAGGCGGTGCGCCGTCGGGCGGGCCAGGCCCGTGGCCGTGACGAGCTGGGCGAGGGTGGCAGGTCCGGACTCCAGGGCGCCCAGGACGGAGGCCGCCTTGTCCAGCACTCCGACTCCGCTAGTATTGTCCATAGGTCGATATTGACGTCTCACGCACTGAGATGCAAGTCCGGCACGGATGTTCCACCCGCTGGACGTCTTCACCGGCAGGATGCCGGACGGCGGACCATCGACCCAGGCGGCTCTCCGTACCCCCCAGGAGGACCGTGACAGACGACGAGGAGATGAGCTACATGGCCGGCACGCTGGCGGAGAAGGTCTGGGACGCGCACCTGGTGCGACGAGGCACCGACGGGTCGCCCGACCTCCTCTACATCGACCTCCACCTCGTGCACGAGGTCACCAGCCCCCAGGCGTTCGAGGGGCTGCGCCTCGCGGGCCGCCCGGTCCGCCGCCCCGACCTCACCATCGCGACCGAGGACCACAACACCCCGACGCTCGACATCGACCTGCCGATCGCGGACCTCACGAGCCGCACGCAGATCGACACGCTGCGCAACAACGCGCGCGAGTTCGGTGTCCGGATCCACTCGCTCGGCGACGCCGACCAGGGCATCGTGCACCAGGTCGGGCCGCAGCTCGGGCTCACCATGCCCGGCCTGACGGTCGTGTGCGGCGACTCGCACACCTCGACGCACGGTGCGTTCGGTGCGCTCGCGTTCGGCATCGGCACGTCCGAGGTCGAGCACGTGCTCGCCACGCAGACGCTCCCGCTCGCCCCGTTCAAGACCATGGCGATCAACGTCGACGGCGAGCTGCCGCCCGGCGCCACGAGCAAGGACATCATCCTCGCGATCATCGCCAAGATCGGGACGGGCGGCGGCCAGGGCTACGTCCTGGAGTACCGCGGCGAGGCCATCCGCAAGCTCTCCATGGAGGCGCGGATGACGATCTGCAACATGTCGATCGAGGCGGGCGCGCGCGCCGGCATGATCGCCCCGGACGACACGACGTTCGAGTACCTCAAGGGCCGCCCGCACGCGCCCGAGGGCGCCGACTGGGACGCGGCCGTCGAGTACTGGCGCACGCTGCGCTCCGACGACGACGCCGTGTTCGACACCGAGGTCACGCTCCGCGCGTCCGACCTCGAGCCCTTCGTCACGTGGGGCACCAACCCCGGTCAGGGCCTGCCCATCTCCGCGACCGTGCCCGTCCCCGAGCAGATCGCGGACGAGAACGAGCGCGTCGCCGCCGAGCGCGCGATCGAGTACATGGGCCTCACGCCCGGCCAGCCGCTGCGCGAGATCCCCGTCGACACGGTCTTCATCGGGTCGTGCACCAACGGCCGCATCGAGGACCTGCGCTCGGTCGCGAAGGTCGTGCAGGGCAAGAAGAAGGCCGACGGCGTCCGCGTCCTCGTCGTCCCGGCGTCCGCGCGCGTGCGCCTCCAGGCCGAGGCCGAGGGCCTCGACCAGATCTTCCTCGACTTCGGCGCGGAGTGGCGCAACGCCGGCTGCTCGATGTGCCTGGGCATGAACCCCGACCAGCTCCAGCCGGGCGAGCGCGCCGCCTCGACGTCGAACCGCAACTTCGAGGGCCGCCAGGGCAAGGGCGGGCGCACGCACCTCGTGTCGCCGCTCGTCGCCGCCGCCACCGCGCTGCGCGGGACGCTCTCCTCGCTGAGCGACCTCGACCTGCCCGAGGGCACCGACATCACGTCCTTCGACGGCACGCCGCTCGCGCCGCTCGACCCGCGCGTCCTCGTGCAGGTCTGAGCCAACCGCGCCGCGCTGCCCCACTCGTCGCCCCGAAGACCCGAAGAGGTTCCTGCCATGGAGAAGTTCACGACCCACACCGGCGTCGGCGTCCCGCTGCGCCGCAGCAACGTCGACACCGACCAGATCATCCCCGCCGTCTACCTCAAGCGCGTGACGCGCACCGGGTTCGAGGACGCGCTGTTCGCCGCCTGGCGCGGCGACCCCACGTTCGTCCTCAACCAGGACGCCTACCGTGCGGGCTCCGTGCTCGTCGCCGGGCCCGACTTCGGCACCGGCTCGTCGCGCGAGCACGCCGTCTGGGCGCTCAAGGACTACGGCTTCCGCGTCGTCCTCGCGTCGCGCTTCGCCGACATCTTCCGCGGCAACTCCGGCAAGCAGGGCCTCGTCGCAGGCATCGTCGCGCAGGAGGACGTCGAGCTGCTCTGGAAGATCCTCGAGACCAACCCGGGCACCGAGGTGACGGTCGACCTCGTCGCCCGCACCGCGTCGGCGCTCGACGTCACCGTGCCGTTCCAGATCGACGACTACACGCGCTGGCGCCTCATGGAGGGCCTCGACGACATCGGCCTCACGCTCCAGCACGAGGACGAGATCTCCGCGTTCGAGGCGACGCGCGCGTCGTGGCGCCCGAAGACGCTGCCGGCGAAGACGCTGCCCAAGGTCGAGATCGAGGCGGCGCGGCCCGTCGGCTAACGGTTCTGCGACGCGGGGCCGGGGGCGGGCTCTGGGGTGGTGACGACGGGTCTACCATCCGCAGGGCTCGTCCCTCGCCCTGCTCCCGCCGGGCCCGCCACGACCCGTCGTCACCACCCCAGAGCCCGCCCGTGATCGTGTCGCCGACACGTCGCGCGGCCGAGCCCGTGCGTGCGTCGCCTCGCCCCGTCCCTGCTCAGGGACGGGGCGGGCCCGCATTGATCGCGGCGAGCAGCGACTCCGGGGTCGCGGTCTCGGGGTTCCAGCGGGACTCGACCCACCAGGTCGCTCCGGCGTCGGCGAGGCCGGCGAGCTGGTCGGCCGCCGCGGAGCGGTCCGCCGGGAGCTCGCCCTGGACGACGACGTCGAACGGCCGGGCCGCGTCGAGGCCCAGCTCGGCGCGACGCGTGGTGAGCCAGCCGACGAGGGCGGAGACGTCGTCGGGCGTGGGCACGTCGAAGCCGCGGTCGCCGCGGAGCTGGAGCACGATCCCGTCGGCGCGCAGGGTGCGGTCGAGCGAGCGCACCGGCGGGCGCTCGGCGTCCCACACGCCGACCGGCCAGACCGGCACGTGGTGGCCGACGACGGCGCGCTCGACCGGGCGCGGCAGGAACTGCATCTCCCCCGTCCGCACGTGGGTTCCCTCGAACGTGAACCGCTCGCCGGTCCATGCGCGGTCGAGGTAGGCGAGCGCGTCGTCGAGCAGCTCCGCGCGCTCGCGCAGCGACTGCTGCTGGCCCGGCACGGCGGAGAAGCCGCCGTCGTCGAGCACACCGACGCCGACCGGCAGCACGAGGCGACCGCCCGACAGGTGGTCGACGGTCAGCGCCTGGCGCACGACCTCCCACGGCTTGCGGCGGGGGAGCGCGAAGACCATCGCGCCCAGCGTGATCCGCTCGGTCCGGACCGCCGCCGCGGCGAGCACCGCCCACGGGTCGAACGTGTCGACCGGCATGGACAGCAGGCTCAGCCCGTCCCACGAGAAGAACCCGTCCCAGCCGGCGTCCTCCGTCCCGACCGCCATCTCCAGCACCTGGGCGGCGGAGCCGAAGCTCCCGACCACCCCGACCTTGATCCCCGACCCTGTCCCCGTCGTCGCTGCGCTCATCCACCCGACACTACGCGGCCCCACCCACACCGCTGAGTGCGGGAAAGAGTCGCGCGCGAGGTGCCGGGACGCGACTGTTTCCCGCACTCAGCGTCGTGCGCTCAGCGGTCAGGGGAGCGGGACGACGTCGACGCGCACGATGCGCCGCCGCGCGACGTCGGTCACCGTGAGCCGGTAGCCGTCCGCGTCGACGTGGTCGCCCACGACGGCGAGGCGGCCGAGCTGCGCCAGGACGAAGCCGGCGACGGTCTCGTACGGGCCGTCGGGGAGCTCGACGCCCGTGCGGCGTGCGAACTCCTCGATCGTCTGTCCGGCGTCCACGCTCGTCGTCGCGCCGTGCTCGCGCGCGGGCGACGGCTCGTCGGCGTCGTACTCGTCGCGGATGTCGCCCACGAGCTCCTCGACGAGGTCCTCGAGCGTGACGATCCCGTCGGTGCCGCCGTACTCGTCGACGACGACGGCGATGTGCACGCCCTCGCGCCGCATCTGCGACATCGCGGGCAGCACGGTGTTCGTCGCGGGCAGCGCGAGGATGGGCCGCACGACGTCGCGCACGGTGAGGGCGCGCCCCGTCGTCGGGTCCGTCGGCGGGTGGTCGGGGCAGTCCCGGCCGAGGAGGTCGCGCACGTGGAGGAACCCGACGACGTCGTCGAAGTCGTCGCCCGTCACCGGGTAGCGCGAGTACGGGCCCGCCGCGACCGTCTCGGCGGCGTCCGCGAGGGGGGTGTCGGCCGCGAGGAACGCGACCTCGCCGCGCGGCGTCATCGCCTCGGCGAGCGAGCGGTCGCCCGCCGCGAACACGTCGTCGAGGATGCGGCGCTCGTCCTCGGGCAGCGACTCGTGCGCGAGCACGATCTCGCGCAGCTCCTCCTCGCTCATCTCCTCGCTGCGCGCCGAGGGGTCGCCGCCGAGCAGCCGCACGACGCCGTCGGTCGAGCGCGACAACAGCCAGATGACGGGCCGCATGAGGGTCGCGAACCGGTCCAGGGGAGGGGCGACGACGAGCGCGACGCCCGCCGAGCGCTGCAGCGCGATGCGCTTGGGCACGAGCTCGCCGAGCACCAGGGAGAGGTAGGCGATGACGAGGGTGAGCCCCACGAGCGCGACGGTGTCCGCGAGCCCGCTCGACAGCCCCAGGTCCTCGAGCGCGGGCGCGAGGTCCGGTGCGAGCGTCGACGCGCCGTACGCGGCTGAGAAGAAGCCCGCCACGGTGACGCCGATCTGCACGGCGGCGAGGAACCGGTTGGGGTCGCGCGCGACCGCCGCGACCCGGGCGCCGCGCGCCGATTGCTTCTCGATGCGGGCGACCTGGCTCTCGCGCAGCGAGACGAGCGCGATCTCGGTCCCGGCGAAGACGCCGCCGACGAGGATGAAGAGCAGGACGAGGCCGATGTTGGTCCAGGTGCCGGAGTCCATGCCTCATCCAACCAGGCCGCTCGGCCCGGCGTGGGCTCAGCCGGCGGTCGGTGCCGGGCCGTCCGGCGTCGTCGGCTCGGTCGTGGCGGGCTCGCCGTGCTTGCGGCGCGGGATCAGGTGCGCCACGAGGACCACGACGCCGCCGACCACGATCCCGACGACGGCGGAGCACGCCGTGTTGACGAGCCAGCCGAGGAACCCGCCCACGCCCGCGACCCCGGTCACCGCGTGCTCGAGGTGGTGCACGACGTCGTACGGGCCGTGCCAGCCGAGGTCGTACGTGCCCTGGAGCAGGATGTGGCCGCCCACCCAGAGCATCGCGACGATCCCGACGATCGAGATGACGGACATGACCTTCGGCATCGCGCTCACGAGCCCGCGCCCGAACGACTGGACCCAGGGCGTGTCGCGCTTCGCGAGGTGCAGGCCGATGTCGTCCATCTTCACGATGAGCGCCACGACCCCGTAGACGAGGACCGTGATGAGGATCGCGACGATCACGAGGATGATCAGACGCGACCAGAAGTTCTCCGAGGCGACCTCGTTGAGCGCGATGACCATGATCTCCGCGCTGAGGATGAAGTCGGTGCGGACCGCGCTCGACACCACCGAGTCCTCGTCGACCGCCTTCTTCTCGGTCTTCGTCTCGACCTCGGCGTGGTGCCGCCCCGAGACGAGCTCCCACACCTTCTCGGCGCCCTCGAACGCGAGGTACGTGCCGCCGAGCATGAGCAGCGGCGTGAGCAGGAAGGGCAGGAACTGGCTCAGCAGCAGGATCGCCGGGAGGATGAAGAGCAGCTTGTTGCGCAGCGACCCCGTCGCGATGCGCTTGATGACCGGCAGCTCGCGCTTGGCCGCCAGGCCCTCGACGTAGCGGGGCGTGACGGCGGTGTCGTCGATGACGACGCCCGTCGCCTTCGCGCTCGCACGCCCGGCGGCCGCGCCGACGTCGTCGATCGAGGCGGCCGCGAGCTTGGCGAACGCCGCGATGTCGTCCAGGAGGGCAGCGAGTCCGAAGGCCATGGGTGGGTGCTCCGTGCGCCGGCCCGTGTCGCCGCGCACGGGCCCGCTGGTCGAGTGGACGCGGCCGCAGCATCGTAGCGACTCCGCCCCCACCACGCGTCGCAGGACCGCACCCGCCGGGGCGCCGAGCACGGGACCAGCGACCGGATCGAGGCGATTCCGGTCGCCCACCCCGTGCTCGGCGCCCCGGCGGTGTGGCGGACGTCGCGCACGCGGGCGCGCCACGGCCGATGCTGCGCCAGTAGGCTTGAGGCCATGGCATCCCACTACGACGTCGTCGTCCTCGGTGCAGGTCCCGGTGGTTACGTGGCCGCGATCCGTGCAGCCCAGCTGGGTCTGTCGGTCGCGGTCGTGGAGGAGAAGTACTGGGGTGGGGTGTGCCTCAACGTGGGCTGCATCCCGTCCAAGGCGCTCCTGCGCAACGCCGAGCTCGCGCACATCTTCCAGCACGACGCGAAGACCTTCGGCATCTCCGGAGAGGTCAGCTTCGACTTCGGCGCGGCGTTCGACCGCTCGCGCACCGTCGCGGAGGGGCGCGTCAAGGGCGTGCACTTCCTCATGAAGAAGAACAAGATCACCGAGTACGACGGCCGCGGCACGTTCCGCGACGCGCACACGCTCGACGTGAAGCTCGCCGACGGCTCGACCGACCAGGTGACGTTCGACAACGTCATCATCGCGACCGGCTCGAAGGTACGCCTGCTCCCGGGCGTCGAGCTGTCCGAGAACGTCGTCACGTACGAGAAGCAGATCCTCACGCGCGACCTGCCCCGCTCGATCGCCATCGTCGGCGCGGGCGCGATCGGCATGGAGTTCGCCTACGTCCTCAAGAACTACGGCGTGGACGTGACGATCATCGAGTTCCTCGACCGCGCGCTGCCCAACGAGGACGCCGACGTGTCGAAGGAGATCGCCAAGCAGTACAAGAAGCTCGGCGTCAACCTGCTCACCTCGACCGCCGTCCAGACGGTCAAGGACAACGGCGCCGACGGCGTCACCGTCAGCTACAAGGGCGTCAAGGACGACAAGCCGGGCGAGCTCGTCGTCGACAAGGTCCTCATGGCCGTCGGCTTCGCGCCCAACGTCGAGGGCTTCGGCCTGGAGAACACCGGCGTCCAGCTCACCGAGCGCGGCGCCATCGCGATCGACGACGTCATGCGCACCAACGTCGAGCACATCTACGCCATCGGCGACGTCACCGCCAAGCTCATGCTCGCGCACGTCGCGGAGGCGCAGGGCGTCGTCGCGGCCGAGACCATCGGCGGCGCCGAGACGCTCACGCTCGGCGACTACCGCATGATGCCGCGCGCGACGTTCTGCCAGCCGCAGGTCGCGAGCTTCGGCCTCACCGAGCAGCAGGCGCGCGACGAGGGCTACCAGGTCAAGGTCGCGACCTTCCCGTTCATGGCGAACGGCAAGGCGCACGGCCTCGGCGACCCGGTCGGCTTCGTCAAGCTCATCTCCGACGAGACCTACGGCGAGCTCCTCGGCGGCCACCTCATCGGCCCCGACGTCTCCGAGATGCTGCCCGAGCTCACGCTCGCGCAGAAGTGGGACCTCACGGTCAACGAGGTGGCGCGCAACGTGCACACCCACCCGACGCTATCCGAGGCCGTCCAGGAGTCGATCCACGGCCTCGCGGGGCACATGATCAACTTCTGACCCGTCAGACGCGGTCGCCCGCGCGGGCGACCACCCGAGCCGAGGCCCGGACCTGCTTGTCTCAGGTCCGGGCCTCGTGCTGTCCGGCGGGCGTGCGTGCGCCTGGGGACGAACGTGCCCCCCCGCGCGCCCTCGCCGGGGAGGCGGACGGTCCGCCGGGCGATCCGCCGGTGCCGCTAGGCGAGCGTCCGCGTCACGTGCTCGAGCCATCGGGCGACGGTGACCAGCTCGTCGGGGGTGAAGCCCTCGGTGAGGCGGTCGTTCAGCTCGGCGAGCGCGGCGCGGACGTCGTCGAGCGCCGCGGTGCCGGTGGGCGTGAGGTCCAGGCGGACGGTGCGGCGGTCGTCGGGGTCGGGGCGACGGCGCACGAGGTCCGCGCGCTCCATGCGGGCGAGCAGTCCGCTGGTGCCGGCGGGGGAGGCCTGCAGCGCGGCCGTCACCTCGCCGATCGTCGCGCCGGGGTGGGTGGCGAGGTGCAGCAGCACGCCGGCGGCGGCGGCCCCGAGTCCCGGGCCGCCGTCCCCGGTCGTGCGCGCGCTGCCGCGGCGCGCGATCCAGCGCCGCATCTGGCGCTCCGCCGCGGTGGTGAGGAACACCAGCCGCGGCGGGCGGCCCGTCATCGTCGCGGCTTCCTGGCGGGGAAGTGGACGTTCCCGTCCTGCTGCGACGGGGCGGCCGCGGCGCGCGCGTCGAGCCAGGCGAGGAGCTCGGGCCAGAGCGTGTCGCGCAGGCCGCGGCGGAAGAAGCCCATGTGGCCGATCGCCTCCACGCCGCCGTCGGCGGGGCTCCAGGTGCGGCGCTCGACGTGGGCGGCCGTGAGGCGGTCGGTGATCGCGCCGATCTGCGCGGGGGTGGCCCACGGGTCGTCGGTGAACCCGACGGCGAGGACGTCGCCCGTGACGCGTGCCGCGTCCGCGGCGGCGCGCATGGTCGGGTCGTCGAAGAAGTAGCCCGGCATGGTCGACCAGCGACTCCACTCGAGCATCGCGGCGGCGGGCATGTCCTCCCCGAGGCTCAGACGACGGCCGGGGACGTGGCCGAGCACCCGGGCCGTCGCGGGGCCGAGCGCCCGCAGGATCAGTCGGACGCGCGCTCGCTCGGCGCGGTCGGGGATCGCGGACGTCGCGGCGACGTGGGACGCGACCGTGACGAACCCGGCCAGGCCCCGTGAGCCCTTGCCGAGCGCGAGCGCGTGCCCGCCGATGCTGTGCCCGACGGCGAGCTGGGGCACGTCGCCGAACCGCGGGCGGGCCCACGCGGCGACCGCGGGGACGTCGTCGGCCATCCAGTCGCGCATGCGCAGGCCGCGGTGGTCGCGGGGGCTGCCGGACCGGCCCGTGCCGCGGTAGTCGTAGGTGACGGCGACATACCCATGGGTGGCGAGGAACTCCGCGAACCCCGTGTACAGGCGCTCGGGGACCGCCGTCGCGGGGTGGATCACCACGACACCGCGGGGGGACTCCTCGGCGGGCTTGCGCACCGTGCCGACGACCCAGCCGCCCGCCGGGATCTGGATCCGCAGCTCGTCGGAGCCCACCGTCGCCGGGCTGTCGTTTCGCATGCGAAGTACCTTAGCGGGCTCCGTGGGTGAGGTCGTGCGTGCGCTGACGCGGCGCGAGCGAGAGGTGCACGAGCAGCTCGCGGCCGGGCTCTGCAGGCCGTCGGGCTCGCGTACCGCGTGGGTCCGGTCTCGGCGGACCAGGGCGCTCGTCGTCGGCGCACGGGGCGGGCGCGCTGCGAGCGCGCGCGGACGCCCCCATGCTGGACGTTCCGCCGAACGACGACAGGGGAGTTGCTCATGTCCGACCAGACCACGCCGCAGGACCCCACGACGCAGGAGCCGCAGCCGGAGCAGCCCGCCGACCAGCTCCAGCCGCCGGGACGCACGGGCGACATGTCGCAGGAGCCGGACCACGGGGAGACCACCTACCGGGGGTCCGGCCGGCTCGACGGGAAGCGGGCGCTGATCACCGGCGGCGACTCGGGCATCGGCCGGGCGGTCGCGATCGCGTTCGCGCGCGAGGGCGCGGACGTCGCGATCTCGTACCTCCCGGAAGAGGAGGAGGACGCCCGCACGACGGCCCGGTGGATCGAGGACGCGGGCCGCACGGCCGTGCTGCTGCCGGGCGACATCCGCGACGAGGCGTTCTGCCGGCAGCTCGTCGCGGACGCCGTCGCGGGCCTCGGCGGGCTCGACGTGCTGGTGAACAACGCCGCGTACCAGATGGCGCAGGACGAGGGCCTGCGGGGGATCACGACCGAGCAGCTCGACCGGGTCCTCAAGACGAACGTCTACGCGCTGTTCTGGATCACGCAGGCGGCGCTCGACCACCTGCCCAGCGGCGGCGCGATCATCAACACGACCTCCGTCCAGGCGTTCGACCCGAGCCCTCCGCTGCTCGACTACGCCAGCACCAAGGCGGCGATCCTCAACTTCACCAAGGGGCTGGCGCAGCAGCTCGCGCCCGAGGGCATCCGCGTCAACGCCGTGGCGCCCGGGCCGATCTGGACGCCGCTCATCCCGGCCACGATGCCCGAGGAGAAGGTCGAGCAGTTCGGTGCCGACACGCCGCTCGGCCGCGCCGGGCAGCCCGCCGAGCTCGCGCCGGCGTACGTGTTCTTCGCCTCGCAGGAGTCGAGCTACATCACCGGCGACCGCATCGGCGTGACCGGCGGTCGGCTGCTCTGACGGGTTCTCCCGTCCCCGGCGCGACCAGGCGGCGGCCACCCCACCCGGGTGCGCCGCCGTCGTCGTGCGCGGGAGAAGATGGTCCCGGGGGACACCGACCGAGAAGGAGACCCATGCCCGCGCCCACGACGCCCACCCGCGAGTTCGTCACCGGCCTGCCGAAGGCCGAGCTGCACCTGCACCTGGAGGGCACGCTCGAGCCCGACCTCAAGCTGCGCCTCGCGCAGCGCAACGGCATCGACATCGGCCAGTCGACGGTCGAGGAGGTGCGCGCGACGTACGCGTTCGACTCCCTGACGAGCTTCCTCGCCGTGTACTACCCGGCGATGGAGGTGCTGCAGACCGCGGACGACTTCTACGAGCTCGCCGACGCCTACCTCGCCCGCGCGGCGGCGGACGGCGTGAAGCACGCCGAGATGTTCTTCGACCCGCAGGCGCACACGTCGCGGGGCGTGCCGTTCGAGGCGGTCGTCACCGGGTACCACCGCGCCGCGGCCGAGGCGCCGAGCAAGCACGGCATCGACGCGCACCTCATCCTGTGCTTCCTGCGCGACCACTCCGCCCAGAGCGCGGCCGAGACGCTCGAGGCGTCGGTGCCGTTCCGCGACAAGATCCTGGGCGTCGGGCTCGACTCCGACGAGCGCGACAACCCGCCGCAGAAGTTCGCGGACGTGTTCGCGCGCGCCCGCGAGCTCGGGTACCGGCTGACGATGCACTGCGACATCGACCAGGTCGGCAGCATCGACAACATCCGGACCGTGCTCGACGAGATCGGCGTGGACCGGGTGGACCACGGCACGAACGTCGTGGAGGACCCGGCGCTCGTCGACGTCGTGCGCGAGCGTGGGCTGGGCCTCACGACGTGCCCGATCTCGAACTCGTTCGTCACCGACGACATGAAGGCGACCGAGATCGCCGGCCTGCTGCGCTCGGGCGTGCGCGTCACCGTGAACTCCGACGACCCGGCGTACTTCGGCGGCTACGTCGCGGAGAACTACGTCGCGCTCGCGGAGGCGGCGGGCCTCACGACGCAGGAGGTCGTGCAGCTCGCGAGGAACTCGTTCGAGGCGTCGTGGCTCGGCGACTCGCAGCGCGCGGCCTACCTCGCCGAGATCGACCGGTACGTCGCGGCGTTCGACGCGACCGCCGTCTGACCCGGCCACCCGCCCCGCCGAGGTAGAGCCTTGGTCCGCCGAGGTAGAGGCGTGGTCACGACCACGCCTCTACCTCGCGGGACCGGGGCTCTACCTCGGGCGGCCGAGGCTCTGTCTCGCGGTTCTGGGCGCTCGTCCCGCGCGGACGTACCGGGGAGTAACGTGTCGGGGACGGCCGCCGCCGTCGGTTCGGCGGCGAGCACCCCCGCAGGGGGTGAATAATCTCCGGGTGCCGCACGTTGGCACGCACGGGACCCGCGCGCGCGGAACGGCCGTCCGCGGCCCCGCACGCGGGCCCTGCCCGCAGGGGCACCACGACCACCGGCTTGGCGAGAGGGCGACCAGAGCTCATGAAGGATGTGCTGTACGTCGACGGCGGGACCCCGCTGGACGGGACGATCACCGTGCGCGGCGCGAAGAACTTCGTGTCCAAGGCGATGGTGGCGTCGTTGCTGGGGGAGTCGCCGAGCGTGCTGCGCAACGTGCCGCAGATCCGCGACGTCGGCGTCGTGACGGGGCTGCTGGAGCTGCACGGCGTCACCGTGAAGTCCGACCCGGACGCGGGGATCCTCGACCTGGACCCGTCGAACGTCGAGTCGGCGCACGTCGCGGACATCGACGCGCACGCGGGCTCGAGCCGCATTCCGATCCTGTTCTGCGGCCCGCTGCTGCACCGTCTCGGTGAGGCGTTCATCCCGGATCTGGGCGGCTGCCGGATCGGCGACCGGCCGATCAACTACCACCTGGACATCCTGCGCCAGTTCGGCGCGGTGGTGGACAAGCGGGAGAACGGCATCCACATCCGTGCGCCGCGCCGCCTCCAGGGCACGAAGATCGCGCTGCCGTACCCGTCGGTGGGCGCGACCGAGCAGCTCCTGCTGACCGCGGTGCGCGCCGAGGGCATCACGGAGCTCGCGAACGCCGCGATCGAGCCCGAGATCATGGACCTCATCGCGGTGCTCCAGAAGATGGGCGCGATCATCTCGGTCGACACCGACCGCGTGATCCGCATCGAGGGCGTCGACCGCCTCGACGGCTACACGCACACCGCGCTCGGCGACCGCATCGAGGCGGCCTCGTGGGCGTCGGCCGCGCTGGCGACTGGCGGCGACATCACGGTCAAGGGCGCGACGCAGCCCGAGATGATGATGTTCCTCAACACGTTCCGGAAGGTCGGCGGCCGGTTCGACGTCCAGGACGACGGCATCCGGTTCTGGCACCCGGGCGGCGACCTGTCGCCGATCGTGCTCGAGACGGACGTGCACCCGGGCTTCATGACGGACTGGCAGCAGCCGCTCGTCGTGGCCCTCACCCAGGCCAAGGGCCTGTCGATCGTGCACGAGACGGTCTACGAGAACCGCTTCGGCTTCACGGACGCGCTGCGCGGCATGGGCGCGACCATCCAGGTCTACAAGGAGTGCCTGGGCGGGCGCGACTGCCGGTTCGGGCAGCGCAACTTCCACCACTCCGCGGTCATCTCGGGCCCGACGCCGCTCACCGCGGCCGACATCGAGGTGCCCGACCTGCGCGGCGGCTTCTCCCACCTCATCGCCGCGCTCGCCGCGAAGGGCACGTCGACCGTGCGCGGCATCAGCCTCATCGACCGCGGCTACGAGAACTTCCAGGACAAGCTGGTCGCGCTCGGCGCGGACGTCCGTCGGGACTGAGCCGTCCACGGGTGCCCGGGGCACCCACCTCATGACGACTGTCACGGCCTCGCACGCGGTCCGCGTGCGAGGCTGTTCGTCGTGATCACCCGACCGCGCACGTTCCTCGACGTGTGGAGCCGTCGGACCGGCCCCGAACGGTTCGACTCCTACACCCGATGGTCGCTCTACTTCCTCTCGGGGACCGAGCCCTTCATCGCGCTCGCCCTCATCGGGAGCGACCGGACGTTCGACCCGTCGGTGGCGCGGTTCTGGCTGGCGCTCGTCCTCGTGCACACGGTCGTCTGCATCCTCACGCTGCGCGCCGGGATCGGGCACTTCCTCGGCGGACGCCGCGTCCACCCGGTGCTGCTCGTCCTCCTCGGGGTCCTCTCGCTCGCGGTCGCCGCGCTCGCCGTCGGCACGTTCCCCGTGGACGGCGCCGACGACGTCGCCGCGAGCGGCCGCTACTACGCGATGCTCCTGGGCCTCGGGTACGGGGTGCTGGCGCTCGTCCCCCTGCTCACCTTCCGGCGGGTCGCGCTCGTCGCGCTGGTCCTCGCCGTCGTCACCGGGTGCTCCGTGTGGATGGGCACCGGGCCCGTGACGGCGCGGACGGCGGGCATGGCGGTAGGCCTCGGCCTCTCGGTCCTGGTCATGCTGCTCGGCGTCTTCGGCTCGTACCGCGCCTCGGTCTGGATGCTCGGCGTCGTGTGGGAGCAGGAGCGCACGCGCGTGCTCCACGCCCGTCTCGCGGTCGCGGAGGAGCGGCTGCGGTTCTCGCGCGACCTGCACGACGTCTTCGGGCGCACCCTGTCCGTCGTCGCCGTGAAGAGCGAGCTCGCGGCGGAGCTCGCGGCCCGCGGACGCCCCGGAGCCGAGGAGCAGATGCTCGAGGTCCGCCGCATCGCGCAGGACGCGCTGCGCGAGGTGCGCGCCGTCGTCGCGGGCTACCGCACGGCCGACCTCGGCGCCGAGCTGGCCGGGGCGCGGTCCGTCCTGCGGTCCGCCGGGATCGAGACGACCGTGCACGGCGACGAGACCCCCGTGGGCGAGGACGCGCAGGAGGCGCTCGCGTGGGCGGTCCGGGAGGCCGTGACGAACGTCGTGCGGCACTCGACCGCGCGCACGTGCACCATCACGGTCCACCGCGACGGGGCGTCGAGCGTCGTGGAGGTCGTCAACGACGGCGTCCCGACGGCGCCGCGCACCGGCGGCGGGTCGGGCCTCGTCGGGCTCCGTGAACGCCTGGAGGGCGCCGGCGGTCGCCTCGAGACGTGGGTCGACGACGGGCGGTTCGGGCTCGTGGCCCGCGTGCCCGACGCCGCCCGTCCCCACCGCACGTCCCCGTCCCCGCTCCCCGAGAGGACCACCCCGGCGTGATCCGCATCCTCCTCGCCGACGACGAGAACCTCATCCGCGACGCCGTCGCGTCGCTCCTCGCGCTCGAGGACGACCTCGAGGTCGTGGCGCAGGCGGCGTCCGGCCCCGAGGCCGTCGCGGCCGCGCTCAAGCTCCGGCCCGACGTCGCCGTGCTCGACCTCCAGATGCCGGGCCTCGACGGCGTCGAGGTCGCGCAGCGGCTCGCCGGCGAGCTGCCGTCGTGCGGCGTCGTCATCGTCACGAGCCACGGACGCCCGGGCTACCTCAAGCGCGCGCTCGAGGCGGGCGCGCGGGGCTTCCTCCCGAAGACCGTCTCGGCGCGCGTCCTCGCGGACGTCGTGCGCCAGGTGCGCGACGGCGGCCGCTACGTGGACCCGGAGCTCGCCGCGGAGGCGATCGCCGCGGGCGCGAGCCCGCTCACGCCGCGCGAGGCCGACGTGCTCGAGCTCGCGGCCGACGGCGCCCCCGTCGAGGAGATCGCGACGCGCGCCCACCTCGCGCCCGGCACGGTGCGCAACTACCTCTCGTCCGCGGCGGCCAAGCTGGGCGCCGCGAACCGGCACGAGGCCGCGCACGCCGCGCGACGGCACGGCTGGATCTGAGGGCGGGCTCCGCCCGGTAGGCTCGGTGACCGTGCCGAGCCAGCCCCAGACCCCGCGCGCGTACAAGACCTTGGCGTTCCTGCTGCGCCCGATCCTGTTCGCGATCACCCGACGCGACTGGCGGGGTGCCGAGAACCTGCCCGACGGCGGGTTCATCGCCGCCGCCAACCACGTCACCGAGGTCGACCCGGTGACGCTCGCGCACTTCCTCTACGACCAGGGCCGCGCCCCCAAGATCACGGCGAAGGCCTCGCTCTGGAAGGTGCCCGTGCTCGGCGGCCTCCTCACCCGCACCGGGATGATCCCCGTGCACCGCGGCACGGCCGGTGCCGCGCAGTCGCTCGTCGACTCCACCGCGCGGCTGGACGAGGGCGAGTGCGTCGTGTTCTTCCCCGAGGGCACGCTCACGCGCGACCCGGACGGCTGGCCCATGGTGGGCAAGACAGGCGTCGCGCGCCTCGCGCTCACGAGCCGGGCGCCCGTCGTCCCCATCGCCCAGTGGGGCGCGCACCGGCTCCTCGCGCCGTACGGCAAGGTGTTCAAGCCGATCCCGCCCAAGCAGGTCGCGGTCCACGCCGGGCCGCCCGTCGACCTCTCCGACCTCTACGACCGCCCGCAGGACACCGCGACGCTGCGCGAGGCGACCGAGCGCATCATGGCCGCGATCACGAGCCAGCTCGAGGAGATCCGCGGCGAGCAGGCTCCCGCCGAACGGTTCGACCTGCGCCGTCGGCCCGGGACGGAGGACCGCGCGTGAGCGCCGAGCGCATCGTCGCCGCCGTCCTCGGGTCCGGCAGCTGGGGCACCACGTTCGCCGCCGTCCTGGCCGACGCCGGGTGCGAGGTGCGCCTCTGGGGCCGCGACGCCGAGGTCGCCGAGCAGGTGAACACCTCGCGCCGCAACGAGAAGCGGCTGCCGGGCATCGACCTCCCCGAGGGGATCCGCGCCACGACCGACGCGGCCGAGGCGCTCGCGGGCGCCGGGCTCGTCGTCGTCGCGGTGCCCTCCCAGGTGGCGCGCGACACGCTCACGGAGCTCCGCCCGCACGTGGCGCCCGGCGCCGTCGCGGTGTCCCTCATGAAGGGCGTCGAGCTGAGCACCGACCGGCGCATGAGCGAGGTCGTCGCGGAGTCGCTCGGCCTGGCTCCCGAGCGCGTCGCCGTCGTCTCGGGGCCGAACCTCGCGCGCGAGATCGCGCACCGGCAGCCGACGGCGACCGTCGTGTCGTGCGCCGACGACGACGTGGCACGCTACGTGGCGCGCGCGTGCTCGTCGTCGTACTTCCGCCCGTACACCAATCGGGACGTGGTCGGCGTCGAGCTGTGCGGCGCGGTGAAGAACGTCATCGCGCTCGCCGTGGGCATCGCCCAGGGCCGCGGGTTCGGCTACAACACCACCGCCACCGTCATCACGCGCGGCCTGGTCGAGATCACGCGCCTCGGGCTCGCGCTCGGGGCGGACGCGGAGACGTTCCCCGGGCTCGCGGGGATGGGCGACCTCGTCGCGACGTGCTCGTCGCCGCTCTCGCGCAACCACACGCTCGGCAAGCACATCGGCCAGGGCCTGAGCCTCGACGACGCGATCGCCGCGACCGGCGGCACGGCGGAGGGCGTGAAGTCGTGCCGCTCGGTGCTCGAGCTCGCGCGCAAGGTCGGTGTCGACATGCCCATCACGGCCGGGGTCGTCGCAGTGCTCCACGAGGGCATGCCCGTCGACGAGATGGCGCGCGGTCTGCTGTCGCGGCCGCAGAAGGCCGAGGGCGTCTCGGCGGAGCGCTGAGGCCCTCGGCCTGACGAGTGGTGCCGTCAGCCGTCGTCGCGGACGTCGACGACGACGCGGGTCGGGTCCTCGAGCGAGAACACCCGGAACGGGCGCCGCTCGTCGTCGACCCCGACGAACGCCTGCGTGTACCCCTCGAACACGCCGCGCAGCAGCACCTCCTCGACCTCGCCGTCGTCCCCGGCCCAGACGGGGTTGGGGCCCGCGTACTCCTCGACCCCGGTGTCCATGGGGTACCCCGAGCCGGAGATCATGACCTGCAGGTAGGCGTCGCCGTCGACCGCGACGACGTCACCCTTGCCGTCGTCCGTCGGCTGGTCCACGTACTCGACCCGCCACCCGGGCGTCCCCGTGCCGCCGAGCTCGAAGACGACCCGGTCGAACCCGTCGTGGTGCCCGACCCGGACGTCCGTCACCGTGAGCGCGGCGTCCGCGGACGGGTCCTGCGTGTCCGGCTCGGTGTTCGCGGGGAACGGCAGCGGTGCCTCCGTCGCGTCGTCCGACGGCGTGGACGCGCCGTCGGACGGCTCGGCGCCGGGCTCCGGGGTGGTGCTCGGGGAGTCGGTGGGGCTGGGCGACGCGCTCGTCGCGGTGCTCGACGGCGAGGGCGACTCGTCCGACTCGCCCGGGCTGCACGCCGCGAGGGCGAGGACGAGGACCGCGCCGGCGACGGCGGCCGGTCCTCCGGGCACCGCGCGGCCCGTCGGTCGTGCCTGCCGCGTCCGCACCGCTCGTCGTGTCGTCATGCCGTCGATCCTAGAAAGCCCAGGTCACGCGCGCGCGGCGGGCGGGCCACGGTCCGGCGACGGTCGTGTCACGGCCCGGTCTCGGGGACCGTGCACCCTGTCCTGACGAGGTGGCTGCCGCTACCCTCGGGGGATGCTGCAGGGGATCGGTGGTGCGTCCTTCGCGGTCGCGCTCACGGGACTGGTCGTCGTGGGGATCGTCCGCTTCACGTCCGGGGCGGAGGCGCGTGCCCGGCGCTCCGAGGGCGCGGGCGAGAGCGCGTCGTCCGGCATGTTCGGCGAGATCGTCGAGATCTTCCAGCCCAGCCGGACGCACCTCACCGAGGAGAAGGAACGTCAGCGGCTCGACATCGTGCAGCGTCCGGCGGAGGGCCGGCCGTTCGACGTCGACCTGGACGGCGGGGTCTTCTACGTCCCTCGGGAGCAGTCCCGCGGCGGCTCCCCGGCACCTGAGCCCGACGCGGGCTAGGGTGCGGTGACCGACAGGTGGTGGTGCGCGGGCCGTGGCGGCCTGCGCGGAGAGGATCCAGGGCGTGCGTGACGAGCATCCGTTCGGTATCCGCCTGCACCCGGTGGCAGCGAGGACCGACCTCGACCCCGGGGCCCGCGAGATCGGCGTCGTCCACGACGGAGAGCTTCTGGTCATGGAGCACGAGGACGGGTCGACATGGGTGCGGGACGTCGCGACGGGCGACTCGTCCCCTCTCAACCGCGACCGCGCGGCGACCGAGGGGTTCCTGGAGGCGTTCGCGGAGTACCTGGGCTCCGGACCGCCCGCCCCCGGACCGACGACGATGACGGCCGAGCAGGCCGCGGAGCGTCTCCGCGCCTTCCGGGCGGGGGAGGTTCGTCCGCCCTCCCGTCCGTCCGGGCGCAGGGCTCCCTCGCACCGCGCACGGCTGCGGACGCTCCGCACGAGGCTGCGGGCCATCGACAGCGCCGCGACCGGGCCGGGCTCCTGGTGGAGCGGTCCCCTCGAAGAGGCGGAGAACGACCTGCTCTGACGGGGTCGGAGCGCGGCGGTGCGGAGCCGAATCGACGCACCCGCCGCCGCGGCGCCGCGCGGCCGGGGCCGTGGCGCGCGTCAGTCGACCGCGCTGCGCAGGGCCCGGTCCAGGTCGCGCCAGAGGTCCTCGACGTCCTCGACGCCCGCCGAGAGCCGCAGCAGGTCTTCCGGGACCGTGCGCGACTCGGTCGCGAACCGGCGTCGGCGCTCGAGGCTCGACTCGACGCCGCCGAGGCTCGTCGCGGGCACCCACAGCCGGACCGCCGCGACGACGGCGTCCGCGCCCGCCGCACCACCGCGCGGGCGCACGCCGAGGATCGAGCCGTACCCGGTCATGAGGCGCGTCGCGCGCTCGTGACCCGGGTCGTCGGGCAGGCTCGGGTGCCGCACCTCGACGACGTCGGGGTGCTCGGCGAGCCGGCGCGCGAGCTCCGCCGCGTTCTGCTGGGACCGCTCGACGCGCAGGGCGAGCGTGCGCAGGCCGCGCAGCGCGAGCCACACCTCGAACGGCCCGGGGATCGAGCCATGGAGCGTGCGGTAGGCACGCAGCGCCGTCGTGAGCTCCGGCGTGCGCGCGACGGCCGTCCCCAGCACGACGTCGGAGTGCCCGGCGAGGTACTTCGTCACCGAGTGCACGACGACGTCCGCACCGTGCGCGAGGGGCTGCTGGCCGAGCGGGGTCGCGAACGTGTTGTCCACCGCGGACAGGACCCCGCGCTCGCGCGCCGCCGCGAGCAGGGCGGGCAGGTCGGCGACCTCGAGCATGGGGTTCGTCGGGGACTCGACGAGGAGGAGCGACGCGCCGTCGAGGGCCGCGACGACCTGGTCGGTGTCGGCGACGTCGACGCGCACGACCTCGACGCCGGCCCGTGCCGCGAGGTCGTCCGCGAAGCCGAGCGACACCTGGTAGGCGTGGCGCGGCAGCACGACCTTCCCGCCCGCGGGCACGGCCGAGAACACCGCGGCGATCGCCGCCATCCCGGAGCCGAACACCACGCCGGGGTGCTCCGCGCCCTCGAGCGCGGCGAGCGCCTCCTCGAACGGGTGCCACGTCTCGGTGTCCATCCGGGTGTACAGGAGCTCGCCCGGCTGCTGGACGCCCTGCGACACGTACGTCGAGGACAGCACGATCGGGGGGTTCACGGGCGCGCCCTGCGACCGCTCGGGCCGTCCGGCGGCGACGGCGACGGTCGCGGGGGACAGGGCGTCGGGGACGTGCGGGTCGCTCATGGCGGCAGCGTACGCCCGGCCGCCCGACGAGTGCCCCGGGCGACCACCCCCTGACCGGGCGACCAGGCGATCACGGTCGGCCGAGCAGGTCGTCCTGGTGCGTCGTGCGGCCGGGACGAGCCAGGACCACCTGCTCGGCGTCCGGTGGTCCGCGTCAGGGGAGGGGGCCGAGGAGCGACTGCGCGACGGTCGAGTGGGCGGACTCGTCGTCGGACGGGTGGAAGATCCCGGCGAGGACGTCGCGGTAGAGGCGGCCGAGCTCGTTGCCGGCGAAGTAGCTGGAGCCGCCCGCGACCCGCACCATCTGGTCGACGACGGTCTTCGCCGTCTCCGTCGCGCGCACCTTGAGCCCTGCGGTCGCGCGGAACCAGCCCGCGCCGCGGTCGACGAGGGCGTCGAGCTCGGCCGCGACGGTGTCGATCTGCGGCCAGACGGCGTCGAGCGCGAGCGCGGCGTCCGCGAGGCGCCAGCGGACGTCCGGGTCCTCGGAGAGCGGCGCGCCGTCGTTCTTCATCGACGTCCGACGGCGGGCCGCGGCGACGCCGAGCTCGAGCGCACGGTCCGCGATGCCCGTGTACACCGACGCGAGCAGCGTCTCGAACGTCGTGAAGATCCCGACGACGAGGGGGTCCAACGTCGGGCCCGGCGGCAGACGCCGGACGACGCGCTCGACGGGGGCGAACGCGCCGTCGAGCACCGTGGAGCGCGACTGCGACGCGCGCATGCCCATCGTGTCCCAGTCGTCGAGCACCTGGACCCCGGCGTCGCGCGACACGAACGCGTGCACGAGGCGCGGGGCGTCGCGCGACTGGGTGTCGAGCCCCAGGACGCCGAGCCGCGTCCACGCGGGCGAGTTCGACGTGAAGATCTTGCGGCCGTGGAACGTGTACCCGCCCCGCTCGTCCGGGCGCGCCTCGGTGCGCGAGCCGAGCAGCACGAGGTCGTTGCCGCCCTCGGAGTAGCCGAAGCCGAAGACCTCGCCGCGGCCGGCCTCCTCGAGCAGCCAGTCGAGCGACGCGTCACCGCGCAGGTGGAGGTAGCGCGCGACGCCCGTCCACACGTGGTGCATGTTCACGGCGAGCGCCGTCGCGGGGGCGGCACCCGCGAGCCGCGCCTGCTCGTGCGCCAGCTCGCGCAGGGTGAGGCCCGCGCCGCCGAACGACTCCGGCACGAGCGCGCGCAGGTACCCGGCCTCGGTGAGCGCGGCGAGGTCCTCGGTGAAGAACGCGTTGTCGCGGTCGTAGCCCGCGGCCCGGCCGCGGATCTGCTCCAGCAGCTCGTCGGAGAGCAGCGTGCGCGGCGTGGGGAACGGGGCGGGGGACGGGACGGGCGTGGGCATGGCCTGCCTTCGGTCTCGGGGCGGACGGTGGAGGGGTGGACGGGGAAGGGCCCCGGCGACGTGCGTCGCCGGGGCCCCTCCACCGTACGGCGGCCGGTGGCCGGCCGTCAGCCCACGAGGACGGGCACCGGGTCCTCCGGGTGGGGGAGGATGCGGCGCAGGACGTCCGCGAGCGTCACGACGCCGACGAACCGCTCGCCGTCCATGACGACCGCGAGCTGCTCGCTCGACTCGCGCATGCGCGCGAGCGCGGCGTGCACCGTGGTGCCGGACTCCAGGACGAACCCGGGGCGCGCGAGCTCCTTGGCCAGCCGGTCGTCCGGCTCGAGGAGCGTGTCGCGCACGTGCACGACCTTCGGGACCACGCTCCCGTTCTGGACGAGGATGCGCAGGTGGCCCGAGCGGGCCGACGCGCGTCGCACGTCGGCCGCGGTCGCGTCGGCGGGGACCGACGTGGGCCGGCTCCCGGCCGGCACGAGCGCGTCGACCGTGAGGGTCTCGAGCTCGATCACGCCCGAGATCTGCGCCCGGTATGACGCCTCGAGCGCGCCGACGTTCGCCGAGTGCTCGACCAGGTGCCGCAGGGTCGCGGCGTCCTGCCCGCCACCCTCGACGTTCTCCACCGGCTCGACGCCCACGGCCCGCACGCAGCGGTTCGCGAGCTCGTTGAGCCAGCGCAGGAGCGGGCGGAACGCCCACATGAACCCGCGCATCGGCAGCGCGAGGAGCGTGGCAGACCGCTCGGGGTGGGCGATGGCCCACGACTTCGGTGCCATCTCGCCGACGACGAGGTGCAGGAACGTCACGACGATCAGCGCGAGCACGAAGCCCGCGACGTCGGCGGCCCACAGGGGCGCGCCCCACGTCTCGAAGACGGGCGTGAGCCAGTGGTGGACGGCGGGCTTGGTGATGGCACCGAGCGCGAGCGTGCACGCGGTGATGCCGAGCTGGGCGCCGGCCATGAGGAGCGTGAGCTCGTTCGAGCTGCGCAGCGCGGCGCGCGCGGCGCGGCTCGTGGGGGCGGCGTCCTCGAGGCGGTGCCTCTTGGCGCCGAGGAGCGCGAACTCCACGGCGACGAAGAACGCGCTGAGCGCGATGATCGCGACGGTCGCCGTGACGACGACCCAGGGGTTGCTCATCGGGTCTCCTCCGCGGCGTCGGTCGGGTGCGCAACCTCGCGCGCGGTCGGGTGCACGACGACGTCGACGGGGACGTCGCCCCGCCGCTCGACGAGCCGGACGCGCACGAGACGCGGCACGTGCCGCTCGACCGACAGGACGTCGACGAGGAGGGCGCGGTGCACCGGCTCGTCGTGCACGAGGTCGGCCGGGTCGTCCGGCAGCGGCACCTCGATCTGGTCGCCCGCGCGCGGCAGGGCGCCGTGCTGGGCGATGAGGAGCCCGGAGACCGTCTCGTGGTCGCCGCGGGGCAGGTCGTGCCCGAGGGCGCGCTCCGCCTCGTCGACGTGGACGTCGCCGCCCATGACCCACACGCCGTCCTCCTCGGCCGTGACCGTGGCGGGCTGCTCGGGGTCGTGCTCGTCGGTGATCTCGCCGACGAGCTCCTCGGCGAGGTCCTCGACGGTCAGCACGCCGGTGAAGCCGCCGTACTCGTCGATGACGCACGCGAGCTGGTTGCGCGTGGAGTTGAGCTGCGCGAGGGCGTCCGGGAGCGTCATGGCCGTCGGCAGCACCACGGCCTGGCGCATGAGCGCCGTGACGGGGGCGTCCGCGGGCAGGTCGGTCGCGAGGACGTCGGCGAGCTGGACGACGCCGAGCGGCTGGTCCGTGTCGTCGACCACCGGGTAGCGCGTGTGGGCGCGGGCCATGAGCTCTCGCACCTCGGCGACGGTCGCCTCGGGCCGCACGGTTCCCACGCGCGAGCGCGGGATCATCGCGTGCTCGACGTCGCGCTGCGGGAAGTCCAGCACGCGGTCGAGGAGCACGGACAGCTCGTCGGTCAGGTTCCCGCTCTCGCGCGAGTCGGCCACGATGTGCTCGAGGTCGCGCGCGGTCGCGGTGTTGTCGACGTCGTGGACGGGCTCGATCCTGAGCATCCGCAGCAGCGCGTTGGACGCCTTGTCGAACACCGCGATGAGCCAGCCGAACACCGTGAGGTACGCCGACGTCGAGCGTGCCAGACCCTTCGCGAGCGGCTCGGGCCGCGCGATGGCGAGGTTCTTGGGGAACAGCTCGCCGAAGAGCATCTGGATGATCGTCGACAGCACGAGCGCCAGGACGGTGCCCACCGCGACGCCGACACCCGTCGGGACGCCGACGCCGCCGAGCATGGTGCCGAGCGACTGCCCGATGAGGGGCTCGGCCACGTAGCCGACGAGCAGGCCCGTCACCGTGATGCCGAGCTGCGCGCCGGACAGGACGAAGGAGGTGCGCCGGGTCACGGCGAGCGCGCGCCGGGCCGACTCGTCGCCGGCCTCCGCCTTGGCCCCCAGCCGGGAGCGGTCGACGGTCATGTAGGCGAACTCCTGCGCGACGAAGTAGGCCGTCGCCGCCGTGATCGCGAGGACCACGAGGAGCCCGAGGAGGAGGGAGAGGAAGGTCGTCATCGTGCCCGCACCGCCCTGCGGTCGACGGGGACGCGTGGGTGCGTCCGCTCGCTGCCGGGGCCGGTGCGGCCGGGACTATGGTCGGGGTCGTCGGCCGCGGGGGCCTCGAGAGTCGTGTCTTCCACGGCACTCCCAACGCCGGAGCCTCCCGGATCGTTCCCGGGATCTCGCGGGGATGCTCGCCGGGATCTCGCACCGGCGCGCGTCCGCGCGCGAGCAGGCGTCCGGTAGGGTCGTCCGCGATGTCCAGCCAGAGCCCCGACCGGTCCGTGCCGTCCACCGACGAGCACCCCACCGGCGCCCCCCGCAAGCCCCGCGTCCTCGTGCTGTTCGGCGGGCGCTCGGGCGAGCACGCCATCTCCGCCGCGACCGCCGCGGGCGTCCTGCGCGCCATCGACCGGACGCGTTACGACGTCGTCCCGGTCGGGATCACGCCGTCGGGCGAGTGGGTCCTCGCGGCCGACGAGCCGTCGCGCTGGGAGATCACGGCGGGCCGGCTGCCTCAGGTCGAGCCGACGGGCGAGGAGGTCATCCTCCCGCTGTCGACCGGGCGCCGGGACCTGCGGGTGCTCGCGCCCGGCGAGGTGCCGCGCGTGCTCGGCGAGGTGGACGTCGTCTTCCCGCTCCTGCACGGCCCCTACGGCGAGGACGGCACCCTCCAGGGCATGCTCGAGCTCGCCGACGTGCGCTACGTGGGCGCGGGCGTCCTCGCCTCGGCGGTCGGCATGGACAAGCACGTCATGAAGCTCGTGCTCGCGGGCGAGGGCCTGCCGATCGCGCCGTACACCGTCGTCAAGCCGGGGGCGTTCGAGCGCGACCCGGAGACGGTGACGCAGGCGGTGGCCGCGCTCGGCCTGCCCGTCTTCGTCAAGCCCGCGCGCGCCGGGTCGAGCCTCGGCATCTCCAAGGTCGACGACCTCGCCGACCTGCCCGCGGCGATCGCGGCGGCGCAGGAGCACGACCCGAAGGTCGTCGTCGAGGCGGGCGTCGTCGGTCGCGAGATCGAGTGCGCCGTCCTCGGCGGACGCGGGGGAGCGCGGCCGCGCGCGTCCCTGCCGGGCGAGATCGTCGTCACGGGCGAGCAGCACGACTTCTACGACTTCGAGGCCAAGTACCTCGACGAGGCCGGGGTCGAGCTGTCGTGCCCGGCGGACCTCCCGGAGCACCTCGTCGAGCGCGTGCGCGAGATCGCCGTGCGCACGTTCGAGGCGGTCGGCGCGGAGGGCCTCTCGCGCGTCGACGTGTTCGTCACGCCCGACGAGCAGGTCGTCGTCAACGAGATCAACACCATGCCCGGCTTCACGCCGTTCTCGATGTACCCGCGCATGTGGGAGAAGTCGGGGCTCAGCTACCCCGACCTCATCGACGAGCTCGTCGCCCTCGCGCTCGAGCGGCCCACCGGCCTGCGCTGACCGCGCGGGCGGCGAGCCGGGGGCAGGCCCGGGACGGGCACCGGCTCAGCCGACGTCGCCCACCCCGACGCACGCGCGCGTCTGCGGGACCTCCATGACCGCGCGGCCCAGGTCCGCGATGAACGACGTCGAGTGTCCCTCCGTCACGGCGGGCGGGACGACGACCTGCACCGCGGGGTCGCGCCCGTAGGTGGTGAACGTCCACGTGCCCTCGTCCTCGACGACGAGCCAGTCGACGCTGCCCCCCTCGGACACGACGCTCTGGCACGCCGTCGTCGTGGGCCCGGGCACCTCGACGCCGCACCGCAGCGTCACCGCTGCGCCCGGCTCGCCCCAGGCGGCCGTGGCCTGGCTCGTCGTGCCGACCTTCGGCAGGTCCTCGCCCAGCGAGTCGGGCAGCGCGAGCACGACGTCCGCGCACAGCGGGTTCTGGGCGTCGTCCGCCACGGGGACGCCGATGCGCGGCGCGCACGCGGCGGTCGCGGCCACGACGCCCAGGAGCGCGGGGACGGCCAGGGCGCGGACGAGCCGGCGGCGGGACGGCCGGGACGATCCCGGACGGGCGGAGGGGAAGCGGGGAGGAACGACGTCGAGCACGCGACCACCGTAGCGGCCCGCGACGGGTGCCCGTGACCGCCCGGGCGGCGACTAGGGTGGCCGCGTGAGCGAGACGCCCCTGCTGGTCCGCGACGTGCCCGAGGAGGCGCTCCTCGCCCGGATCTTCCCCCTGCTGCCCACGGCCCCCTCGACGCTCGTCGGGCCGGGGGACGACTGCGCGGTCGTCGCCGCGCCCGACGGCCGCTACGTCGTGTCCACCGACGTCCTCGTCGAGGACCGGCACTTCCGCCGACGCTGGTCGACGGGCTACGACGTCGGCCGCCGCGCCGCCGTGCAGAACCTCGCCGACGTCGTGTCCATGGGCGCGCGCCCCGCGGCGCTCGTCGTCTCGCTCGTCATGCCGGGCGATCTGCCGGTCGACTGGGTTACCGAGTTCGCGCGCGGGCTGGCCGACGCGTGCACCCCGCTCGGTGCCGCGGTCGTGGGCGGTGACCTGTCCGGAGGGGACCAGGTCGTGGTCGCCGTGACCGTCCACGGGGACCTGGAGGGACGCGAGCCGGTGCTGCGCGGCGGCGCCCGGGCGGGCGACGTGGTCGCGCTCGCGGGGACGCTCGGGCGGTCCGCCGCGGGTCTCGCGCTGCTCGACGCCGGTCGCGCGGACGTCGACGACGCGCTCGTCGCCGCCTACCTGCGTCCCGACCCGCCGCTCGCCGCAGGCCCGGTCGCGGCCGACGCCGGGGCCACGGCGATGATGGACGTCTCTGACGGCCTGCTGCGGGACGCGGGGCGGGTCGCGCGGGCGAGCGGCGTCGTCGTGGACCTGGACCCGGGCGCGCTCGACGCCGACCGTGCCCGGCTGCGGGACGCGGGCGCCGCGCTCGCGGGCGAGGACGACGGGGCGGAGCTCGTCGACGGGTGGGTCCTGTCCGGGGGAGAGGACCACGGCCTGCTCGCCACGTTCCCCGCGGCTGCACCGCTCCCGGCCGGGTTCCGGCGGCTCGGCACGGTGCGTCCCGCGGGCGACGACGGCGCGGGCGTGCGCCTGGACGGCGCGGTGCCGCGCCGGTCGTCGGGGTGGGACCACTTCCGCGCTTGAGCGCGGGCGTCAGCTCCGGCGGCGGTAGCGGACGGCGGTGAGGTCCTTGCCGCCGATGTCGTCGCGGCGCTCGACCCCGTCCGGGCTGAACCCGTGCCGGCGGTAGAACCGGCGCGCGCGCTCGGCGTCCTCGAGGACCCAGAGCGTGACGGTGGTGCCGGGGGCCACCTCGCCGAGCATGGTGCGCATGAGGTCGCGCGCGACACCGCGGCCCCAGGACTCGGGGTCGAGGTAGATGGCGTAGATCTCCAGGTCCCCGGGTTCGGCGTCCTCGTCGCGACCGGGGCCGAGGGTGGCGAAGCCGATGGTGCGGCCGTCGGCGTCGGCGAGCCACGTGCGCGCCCCGGCGGTGCCGAGGCTCTGGACCCAGTGCTTCTCACGCTGGTCGTGGTCGAGCGAGGCGAGGTACTCGTCCGGCACGATGCCGGCGTACGCGCCGCGCCACGACGCGATGTGCACGGCCGCGATGGCGCGCGCGTCCGCGGGGCCGGCCGGGCGGATCGTTACCTCGCTCAGTTCCGTCACCATGGACAAAGACTGCCACCCGGGCGGGGATAGACCAAGCCCGTTTGTCCGGATCCTCAGGAGATCTTCGGAGCTCGGGCGTCCGGCGACGGGGGCCGCAGACGACGAGAGCGCCCGCCGGGGACCGGCGGGCGCTCTCGTGGAGGAGTCGCGCGACTCAGGCGGGGCGGGTGACCTTGCCGGCCTTGAGGCACGAGGTGCACACGTTGAGGCGCTTGGGCGTCCCCGCGACCACGGCGCGCACGCGCTGGATGTTGGGGTTCCAGCGGCGCTTCGTGCGGATGTGGGAGTGCGAGATGCTGTGCCCGAAGCCCGGGCCCTTGCCGCAGACGTCGCAGTTGGCAGCCACGGTTTCTCCTGATCGTCGTGCACGTCGCGCACGCAGCGGCGACGTCCTGAATGGTCTGTAGGGTGTCCGGCCCGGTGTCCCTCGGCGGCTCCTCGACGACGTCGAGGGCGCGCGAAGCACCCGGGCAACCTCGTCAGGGTAGCCGATCCGAGGCCCTGAGCTCAAACCGGGTCCGCGTCGCGCGGATCACGCCGGAGCCGGGGCGGCTCGCCCCACGACCGGGAGCCGGGTTGACTACCGTGGTCCCGACGACCGCCGGGTCGTCCGACCCGCCGCGCGCGGCCGGGCCGTCCCCAGCGTACGAGGAGCCGTCCCGACGTGAGCCCCGGAGCCGACGTGGTCGACGCCGCCGTCGTCGTCGCGTGGGGTCGTGGTGGTGTCCACGCCCTCGCTCAGGCGCGCGCGTCGCTCGACCGCGTGAACGTCTTCCCCGTGGCCGACGCGGACACCGGCACGAACATGTACCTCACGCTGCTCGACGCCGTGCGGGCGCTGCCAGCGGGCACGGCGGACGCCACGGGCGCAGCGGGTGGCGCGGGCGACGTCCTCGTGCGTCTCGCGCGCGGGGCGCTCGTCGGGGCGCGCGGCAACTCCGGCGTCATCCTCAGCGAGTACCTGCGCGGGCTCGCGCTCGAGCTCGCCGAGCACCGGACGGTCTCGGGCGCGGCGCTCGCCGTCGGCCTGGACCGCGCCGCGCGGACGGCGCGGGGTGCCGTCGCGCGCCCGGCGCCGGGCACGATCCTCACCGCGGCGGACGCGGCGGCCCGCGCGGCCGCGGACGTGGTCACGGACGGCGACTCCTCGCCCGGTGCCGTCGCCGCGGCGGCGCGGGACGGCGCCCGCGCGGCGGCGCTGCGCAGCACCGACGAGCTCGACGCGCTGGCACGGGCGCAGGTGCTCGACGCCGGTGCCCTCGGCCTCGTGCTCGTGCTCGGCGCGCTCGTCGCGGCGCTCGACGAGCGGACCGGCGGAGCGGACCGCACGCGGACCGACGAGCCGGGCCGCGGGACCGTCGACGCACGCCTCGACGAGCCCGGCGCGGCGCCGGTGACCCCCGCGCCGGTCGTGTCGGAGGTGCTGGGCATGATGTCCGGCACGACGCCGGTCACCGGGTCGTCCGTGGGGGCGGCGTCGGGGACCGAGGCCGCGCACGAGGGGGGCGAGTTCGAGGTGATGTACGTGGTCGACCTGCCGGGCGGTGCGCTCGCGGGCGCCGTGGGCGCGTCCGCGGCACCGGGGGAGCGGCTGCGGTCCGACCTGTCCCGGATCGGGGACTCCGTCGTGGTCGTCGGCGGCGCGGGCGACGACGGGTCGGGGCTGTGGCAGGCGCACGTCCACACCGACGACCCGATGGCGGCGGTCGTGGCCGGACGGGCGGTGCTCGCCGACGCCCAGGGCCGCGCGTCGCGGGAGGGAGCGGGGGCGCTCGTCGCGCTGCGGCAGGTCCGCGTGCGCCACCTGCCGGGCACGCACGGGCACGGCCACCTTCCGGAAGCGGCGGGCATCACGGCGGACGGCGGCCCGTCGGACGAGCCGGGGCTCGTCGCGGTGACCAGCTCACCGGGGCTCGTCGCGGACCTCGCGCGCGCGGGCGCCGTCGTGCTCCTGCGCGACGAGCCCGGTGCGCCCGACCTCGCGGCGCTGCACCGCGTCGCCGTCGACGCGCGCGCGGCGCACGTCGTGGTGCTGCCCGGCGGCGACCTCCCCGAGCGGGACGTCGCGACGCTCCGCGCGGCCCTGCGCGAGGACGGCGTCGAGTCGCTCGAGGTGCTCCCGGCCCCGACGGACCTGCACGTGACGGTCGCGCTCGCCGCCGCCCAGCTGGTCGACGGCCCCGGTCGCGTGGACGCCGTGCGGTCCGCTCTCGCCACGGTGCGCACGTCCCGGGCGTCGGCGGCCGGGACGGACGACCCCGAGGCCGCGCGCCGGCTCGTCGGGCTCCTGGAGGGCCTGCTCGAGCGTCCCGCCGAGGTCGTCACGGTCCTCGCGGACGACGACGTCCCCCTCCCGGCGCTCGACGCGCTCGCCCCCGCGGCCGCCCGCGCCGGGGCCGAGCTCGTGCTCCTGCGCTCGGGCCGGGTCGGCGGCACGGTCGCGCTCGCCGCGGAGGGCGCCGTCGTCCACCACGGCACGGACGAGGCGGTGGGCGCATGACGGACCGGCTGGCCGAGCCGCTGACCCGCGCCGTCGGGACGCGCAGCGCGGGACCGCTCGCGAAGCTCGGCCTCGAGACCGTGGGCGACCTGCTGCGCCACTACCCGCGCCGCTACGGCGACCCCGGCCGTCTCACGGACCTCGGCGGGCTCGCCCTCGGCGAGCACGTGACGATCGTCGCCCAGGTCCGCAGCGCGACCGTCCGGCGCATGCGCAACCGCGCGGGCGCCATCCTCGAGGCCGTCGTGACGGACGGTCCGCAGCAGCTCTCGCTCACGTTCTTCGCGAAGAGCCCCAACGTGCTGCGCTACCACGAGCAGCGGCTCGCGCCGGGGCGGCACGGCCTGTTCACGGGCGTCGTCGGCCTCTACCGGGGCACGCGCCAGCTCACGCACCCCGACTACAAGATCATCGGCATGGACGACGACGCCGAGGACGCCGAGAGCGCCGTCCTCGAGGCGAGCAGGCCGATCCCCATCTACCCCGCGAGCGGAAGCATCCCGAGCTGGAAGATCCAGCCGGCCGTGCGGACGGTCCTCGACCCGCTGCGCGAGGAGGACGTCCCCGACCCGCTGCCCGACGCCGTCCGCGAGCGGCGCGGGCTCGGCACCCGGCTCGAGGCGCTGCGCGACGTCCACGAGCCGTACGACGAGAAGCAGTGGCGGCGCGGTCGCGACCGGCTGCGGTACGAGGAGGCGTTCGTCCTCCAGGCCGCGCTCGCGCAGCGGCGTGCCCGGGCCGCCGCCGAGCCCGCGACCGCACGCCCGCCCCGGCCGGAGGGCGAGCCGGGCATCCTCGCGGACTTCGACGCGGCGCTGCCGTTCACGCTCACGCAGGGACAGCGCGAGGTGGGCCGGGAGATCGCCGACGACCTCGCGCTCGCGCGCCCCATGCAACGGCTCCTCCAGGGCGAGGTCGGCTCCGGCAAGACCGTCGTCGCGCTGCGCGCGATGCTCCAGGTGATCGACGCCGACGGCCAGGCGGCGCTCCTCGCGCCCACCGAGGTGCTCGCCGCGCAGCACGCGCGAACCCTGCGGGCGCTCCTCGGGCCGCTCGCCGAGGGCGGGTTCCTCGGGGGCGCCGACCACGGGACGCGCGTCGCGCTCCTCACCGGCTCGCTCGGCGCCGCGGCGCGCAAGGAGGCCCTGCTCGACGCCGCGAGCGGCGCGGCGGGGATCGTCGTGGGCACCCACGCGCTGCTCTCCGAGCACGTGCAGTTCGCCGACCTCGGGCTCGTGGTCGTCGACGAGCAGCACCGGTTCGGCGTCGAGCAGCGTGACGCCCTGCGGGCGAAGGCCCGCACCTCCCCGCACCTGCTGGTCATGACGGCGACGCCGATCCCGCGCACCGTCGCGATGACCGTGTTCGGCGACCTCGAGACGTCGTCGCTCACGGAGATCCCCGCCGGGCGATCGGGCATCACGACGCACGTCGTGCCCGCCGGGAACCCGACCTGGATGGAGCGGACGTGGGCGCGCGTGCGCGAGGAGGTCGACGCCGGGCACCGCGCGTACGTGGTATGCGCCCGCATCCACCCGGACGAGCCGGACGCCGACGCGGGCGGGACGGGGGGCGACGACTTCGACGACGTCCCGGACTTCCTGCTCGATCCCGACGCGCCCGACGCCGTCGAGCGGGCGCCGCTGCGCGCCGTGCTGGAGGTCGCGGAGGAGCTGCGCGCGCACCCGCGGCTCGCCGGGCTGACGGTCGGCGTGCTGCACGGCCAGATGCCGCCGGCCGAGAAGGACGCCGTGATGGCCGACTTCGCATCGGGAGCGGTCCAGGTGCTCGTCTCCACGACGGTCGTCGAGGTCGGCGTCGACGTCCCGGAGGCCACGGCGATGGTCGTGCTCGACGCGGACCGGTTCGGCATCTCCCAGCTCCACCAGCTCCGCGGGCGCGTCGGGCGCGGGTCGGCCGCCGGGCTGTGCCTGCTGGTCTCGACCGCGCAGCCGGGCACGCCCGCCGCGACGCGCGTCGAGACGCTCGCGCGCACGACGGACGGGTTCGAGCTCGCCACCGTCGACCTCGAGCTGCGCAGCGAGGGCGACGTCCTGGGCGCCGCCCAGTCGGGGCGTGCGAGCTCCCTGCGGCTCCTGCGCGTCGTCAAGGACGCGGACGTCATCGAGACCGCGCGGGCGGACGCGGCGGAGGTCGTCGCGCAGGACCCGGACCTCGCGGACCACCCGGCGCTCGCCGCCGCGATCCGCGAGCAGCTCGACCCCGAGCGCGAGGAGTTCCTCGAGCGTGCGTGACGGGGCGCCGCGGCGCCTGCGTAGGGTGGGCGCGTGACGAGGATCGTGGCGGGAACAGTCGGTGGGCGCACGCTGCAGGTCCCACCCCGCGGCACGCGACCGACGAGCGAGCGCGTGCGGGAGGCGATCTTCTCCCGGCTCGAGCACCTCGGCGTCGTCGACGACGCGCACGTCCTCGACCTCTACGCGGGCTCCGGCGCGCTCGGCCTCGAGGCGGCGAGCCGCGGCGCGGCCGACGTCACGCTCGTCGACTCCGCGCGGGTCGCGGCCGACGTCGCACGACGCAACGTCGCCGCCCTCGGCCTGTCGAACGTGCACGTCGTCGCGCAGCCGGCCGAGGCGTTCGTCGCGGGCGTGGCGGCGGCCGCGGCGCAGCGGTCGGCGGCCGGGGACGCGGCCGGAGCGGCCGGTGCGTCGTCCCGGGGGCGTGCGGGCCACGGCCCCTTCCACCTCGTGCTCGTGGACCCGCCCTACGACGTGACGGCCGAGGCGCTCGAGCGCGTCCTCGCGCACCTCGCCGTGCCCGGCGTGCTGGACCCGGCCGCCGTCGTCGTCGTCGAGCGCTCGACGCGCACGCCCGAGCCGACGTGGCCCGCCGGCTGGGAGCTCGTCGCGCACAAGGACTACGGCGAGACCGCGGTCTTCTTCGTCGGCCCGCAGCTCCCCGACGACGCATAGCCCGCCGCCCACCCGTATCCGGCCCCACGTCCCCGTCGACCAGGTGGTTCTGGCTCGTCCGGGTCGGCTGACGCACCCGGACCGCCTGCTCGGCCTGCCGGGACCGCCTGGTCGGTGGGGGCGTCCGCGGGACCGGGGGGTCAGGCAGTCGGGGCTCGGGTCTCGGCCGGGGAGAGGGTGCCGACGGGCACGGTCGCGAGGGCGGCGGGGTCGTCCGGGTCGACGAGGCGGACGCTGTCCCCGCCCGCGGCGTCGAGCAGGCGGCGGGTCGCGGCGTCGTCGGCGAGCGTGCCCTCGCTCTCGCGGAGGTTCTCCGCGAGGAAGGCGCGCAGCGGCGCGGCCGGGACGTCGTCCTCGGCGGCGTGCGGACCGCGGGGGAACGACACGAGGAGGAGCGCGGGCACGCGCTCGCCGCCCGGACCGTCGCCGGGCTGGAAGTAGGGGAGCGCCAGGACGCGCGCGCCGAGGCGCGCGTAGAACCGGAGCCGCGCGACCGGGTCGCCGTGGGCCTCGCTGCCGGTGTGGTGCGCGGGGTGCTCGACCTCGCCCACGACGACGAGCGGGTCGAGCGCGCGCCATTCGTCGAGCGCGGTGGTGACGAGACGGCGGCCCACGCCGCCGCCCCGGCGTCCGGGGGCGATCGCGAGGTAGAGCACGAGGAGGACGCGCGCGTCGGCGAACCACTCGCCGACGACGCCGGCGACGACGCGGTCCTCCTCGACGACGCCGAGGCTGCGCAGCCGCCCGCTCGCGTGGGCGTCGAGCAGCTCCTGCTCGTCGACGAGCTCGGCGGGCGGGAACGACGGCACGAGGACGTCGCGGTGCAGCGAGCGCAGCAGCGCGGGGTCGGTGAGCGGGACGACGGCGGGGGTGGTCACGTCGACCATCGTCGCGCCCGACGCCGGTCGGCGCGCGCCCGGCCGCGCCGCCCGGGTCCGGCGGCCCCCGTGTACTACCGTGACGAGGTGACCACAGCCGTCTGTCCCGGGTCGTTCGACCCGATCACCCTGGGCCACCTCGACATCGTCCGCCGTGCGCGCGCCCTCTTCGACGAGGTCGTCGTCGGCGTCGCGCGGAACGCGTCGAAGTCGGCGCTCCTGAGCGTCGACGAGCGCGTGGACCTCGCGCGGTCCGCGGTGCGGGACGCGGGGCTGGACGGCGTCCGGGTCGAGGTCGTGCCGGGGCTGCTCGTCGACTTCTGCCGCGACGTCGGTGCGACGGCGGTGGTCAAGGGCCTGCGCGGCGGTGCCGACTTCGACGCGGAGCTGCCGATGGCGCTCATGAACCGGCACCTCGCGGGGGTCGAGACGGTGTTCGTCGCGGGCGACGCCGCGCTCCTGCACGTCGCGTCGTCGCTCGTGAAGGACATCGCGCGGTACGGGGGACCGGTGGACGACCTCGTCCCGCCGGGGGTGGGCGACGCCGTCCGGGCGGCGCTGGCACGGACGCAGGGGACCAGCAGGTGAGCACGACGGGAAGGACCGGGTACGTGAGCGAGCAGCAGGACCGACGGCCGACGCACGAGGACCGCGCGGGCGAGGAGGCGCAGGTCGGGTTGAACGCGATCCTCGACGACCTCACGCACCTCGTCGAGTCGGCGCGCACGATGCCGATGTCCGCGTCGGTGCTGGTGCACAAGGGCGACGCCCTCGCGCTCCTGGACGAGCTGCGGGGCGCGCTGCCGGAGCAGCTCGCGCACGCGGACGAGGTGCTCGCGCAGGCGGACGCCGTGCTCGAGGACGCGCACCGGCAGGCGGAGGAGATCCTCACGACGGCGCGCGCCCGGGCGATCGAGCTCGTGCAGACGGAGCAGGTGGTGGTCCAGGCGGAGGCGCGCGCCCGCGACATCGTCGACGAGGCGCAGGAGGCGGCTGCCGTGCTGCAGCGCGACGCCGACGACTACTGCGACCGGCGGCTCGCGGACTTCGAGGTGGACCTCGGCAAGCTCCTCGCGCAGGTCCAGGCCGGCCGGGCGAAGCTCGCGGACCGGCTCGGCGACCGCTTCGGCGACGCCGACGAGTCGCCGTTCCCGGCGACGATGCGCGAGCGCGGCGGGGAGCGCGCGGCCCGCTGACGGGCGTGCCGGTCGCCGGACCCGACCACCGTCGTGGTCGGCGCCGTGAAGGTGGCGACCACGGCGTCGGGTGACGTAAGATCGATGTTTGGCTCGTCGCGTCACGCGTCGACCCGTGCCTGGCAGCCGCCGTCGAGCGGTCGCCGGCCCCCGACCATCGTTGACCACCGTCCGCGGGCACCCACGCCTGCGGGCTCCGATCCTGGAGCGCACCATCACCGCCGAGAAGACGTCGCCGCTCGTGCTCGACACGCACGAGCTCGGTCGGCGACCCGGGAGCATGCTGACGGTCCGCCGGACCGTCCCCGCGCCGGCCGACCTCGGGACCGCCGTCATCGGCATCCCCGAGGGCAGCGAGCTCGAGCTCGACCTGCGTCTCGAGGCCGTCATGGAGGGCGTGCTCGTCTCCGGGACGGTGACGGGGCGCGCGGTCGGGGAGTGCGTGCGCTGCCTCGACACGGTGCACGAGGACGTCTCGGTCGAGCTCGGCGAGCTGTTCGCCTACCCGGAGCGCGCGAAGGCCGCCGAGGAGTCGGGCGACGACCTGGAGGACGCCGAGGACGTCTACGAGCTGGACGGCGACCTCGCGGACATCGAGCCCGCGCTACGGGATTCGGTCGTCACTGCACTACCATTCAGTCCGGTGTGCCGAGCGGACTGCCCGGGGCTGTGCTCCGAGTGCGGTGCGCGCCTGGCGGACGACCCGGGCCACACCCACGAACTTGTCGACCCTCGTTGGTCGGCGCTGGAGAGCATGTTCGACACCTCGAACGTGTCCGACGAGACGAAAGAGAGCTAGCCGTGGCTGTTCCGAAGCGCAAGATGTCGCGCAGCAACACCCGTGCGCGTCGTTCGCAGTGGAAGACGACCGCCGCGAACCTCACCACCTGCCCGCAGTGCAAGGGCGACAAGCTGTCGCACGCGGCGTGCCCGACGTGCGGTACCTACAAGGGCCGCCAGTACGCCGAGGCGCTGCGCACCGAGCACGCAGGCTGAGGCGCGTGGCACCGGCTGCACCGGCATCCGGTCTTCTCGAGAAGCTCGGGGTCCATCTGGACCCCGAGCTTCTCGTGCTTGCGCTCACGCACCGGTCGTTCGCGCACGAGAACGGCGGCATCCCCACGAACGAGCGTCTCGAGTTCCTCGGTGACACCGTCCTGGGCCTCGTCGTCACGGAGACCCTCTACCGCCGCCACCCCGACCTGTCCGAGGGCGAGCTCGCCAAGATGCGGGCCGCGACCGTCTCGCAGAAGTCGCTCGCCGCGATCGCGCGCCGGCTCGGCCTGGGGCAGTACGTGCTGCTCGGCAAGGGCGAGATCCGTACGCGCGGCAACGACAAGGACTCGATCCTCTCCGACACGGTCGAGGCGATCATCGGCGCGGTCTACCTGAGCCACGGCCTGGAGCCGGCCCGCGGGCTCGTGCTCGGGCTCGTCGAGCCGACGCTGTCGGCGGCGGCCGGTCTGGGTGCCGGGCTCGACTGGAAGACGTCGCTCCAGGAGGCCGCGGCCGCGGCCGGGCTGAGCGCGCCGTCGTACTCGAGCGACGCCGTCGGGCCGGACCACGCGCGGGTCTTCACGTCGTACGTGCACCTCGACGGCCGCCTCTACGGCACGGGCAGCGGGACGGCGAAGAAGTACGCCGAGCAGGAGGCCGCGGAGCGCGCGTACCGCGCGCTCGCGGCGGAGCAGGCCGAGCGCGAGGCGGCGTCCGCGGCCTCGCCGGTCGCGGCCGAGGACGCCGGTGCCTGAGCTGCCCGAGGTCGAGACCGTCCGCGACGGTCTCGCCCGCCACGTCGTGGGCGCCCGCGTCGTCGACGTGGAGGTGCTGCGCGACTACAGCGTGCGGCGCCACGAGGGCGGGCCGGCGGGCTTCCGCGACGAGCTGCTCGGCCAGCGGCTCGGCGCCGCGGTGCGCCGCGGCAAGTTCCTCTGGCTCCCGCTCGAGCCCGCCGCCGGGTCCGACGACGGTCCCGCCGCCGCCCTGCTGGCCCACCTCGGGATGTCGGGCCAGCTCCTCGTCCGCTCCGGCGTCGCGCTCGCCGACCGCTCGCCGCACCTGCGGGTGCGCGTGGTGCTCGAGCACGACGACCGCACCGCGTACGGTGCGCAGGCGCTCGACTTCGTCGACCAGCGCACGTTCGGGCACCTGTCCGTCCAGGACCTCGTCCCGACGCCCGACGGCGCCCCCGGCGGCCTCGGCTCCGACCTCGCTGCGGTCCCGGCGCCCGTCGCGCACATCGGCCGGGACCTGCTCGACCCGTCGCTGCGGCGCGACGACGTGGTGGACGCGATCCGGCGTCGTCGGACGGGCGTCAAGCGCGCGCTGCTCGACCAGACCGTCGTGTCCGGGGTCGGCAACATCTACGCGGACGAGGCGCTGTGGCGCGCCCGGCTGCACTACGCCCGCGCGACGGACACGCTGCGCCGTCCCGAGGCGCACCGCCTGCTCGACGCGGCGGCCGAGGTCATGACGGAGGCCCTCGCGCAGGGCGGCACGAGCTTCGACGCCCTCTACGTCAACGTGAACGGGCAGTCCGGCTACTTCTCGCGGTCGCTCGCGGTGTACGGGCAGCAGGGCGAGCCGTGCCCCCGGTGCGGCACGCCCGTCCGGCGCGACGAGTTCATGAACCGCTCGTCGTACACGTGCCCGCGGTGCCAGCCGCGCCCCCGCAACGGCCGCTGGTAGCCCCCGGAAGCACCCCCTCAGCGGGGGACGACGTTGCGGAGCTCGCGGCCCGCGCGGAGCGCGTCGAGGTTGGCGTTGACGAGCTCGGACGCGCGCTGGGGCCGGTTGCCCGCGAGGTGCGGCGTGAGGATCAGGCGCGGCGCGTCCCACAGAGGTGACTCCGCGGGCAGGGGCTCGGACCCGGTGACGTCGAGCGCGGCGCCGCCGAGCCGCCCGTCGTGCAGCGCGGCGACGAGCGCGTCCTCGTCGACCGTGGCGCCGCGGCCGACGTTGACGAAGACCGCGTGGTCCGGGAGCTGGTCGATCCGCGCGGCGTCGAACGCGTGCCGCGTCGTGTCGAGGGCGGGCAGGAGCGAGACGAGCACGTCGGTCGAGGCGAGCACGTCGGGGAGGTCGTCGTCGGTCACGACGGGGAAGCCGTGCCGCTCGCCGCGGCGGCTCGCGACGCCCGTCACGTCGGCGCCGAGCGCCGCGAGCAGCGGCGCGAGCCGGGCGGCGATCGAGCCGAAGCCCCACACGGTCACGCGTGCGCCGTCGAGCGTGTAGCGCGCGGCCGTCGCCGGGTCCGCCTGCGCCTGGTTCACCGCGGTGTCCCACCGGTGCTCGCGCTGCGCCGCCCCGAGCACGTCGAGCCGGCGCACGACGGCGAGGACCAGCGCGAGCGCGTGCTCGGCGACGGGGCCGTCGTGCAGGGACCGGCCCGAGGTGATCGTCACGTCCGGCCCGAACCCGGCGGCGAGCACGGCGTCGGGGCCCGCGGCGAGCGTCTGGACCCAGCGCAGGCGCGGGAGCCGCGCCGCGGCGTCGGCGAGGTGCTCCGCGGAGCCGCCCCACACCACGAGCACCTCGGCGTCGGCGTCCTCGGGGCGGAACGGGGCCGCGGCGTCGTACACGACGACCTCGTCGTCCGGGCCCGCGTGCACGTCGAGGGCGATGGTGCCGGGCACGAGGATCTTCACCGCTGCTCCTTGAGGTCGTCCGTGCTGTCGTCACGGCCCTCGCGCTGCGCGGGACGGGCCGCCTCGCGAACGTATCACCGCGTCCGCGCTGCCCCGAGACGGTTCGGCGCCGGTGCGGCGCCCGGTCCGCGACCTGGCCGCGCCCCGGACGACTCCCCAGGCGCGACCTGCGTCGCGGCGATATGTTCGCGGTGTTCCGACGACGCGCCGTCCGCGCGCCGTCCCGGTCGGCCCCGGCGGGGTCACGGCTTCGGGGGTGGGGGATGGGCTCGTCCACGGGCGCGCCGACGCACGCTGAGGTGCGCGCGGCGATCACGGCACGGACACCGAAGAACTACATCACGTGGCTCACGCTCGCGTTCATGATCACGTCGTCGGTCGCGAGCCTGCGCGCCGCGCCGACCATGGCGGTCTACGGCCTCGCGGCCGTGTTCCTCTACGTGGTCCCGGCGCTCGTGTTCCTGCTCCCCACGTCGCTCGTGTCGGCCGAGCTCGCGTCGGGGTGGTCCGGCGGCGTGTACCGCTGGGTCGCGGACGGCGTGTCGAAGCCGCTCGGGTTCCTCGCGATCTGGTGCCAGTTCGCGATGACGATCTTCTACTACCCGAGCCTGCTCGGGTACGTCGCGAGCACGTTCGCCTACGTCATCAACCCGAGCCTCGCGAGCAACGGGCTCTACGTCGCGATCGTCATCGTCGTGCTCTTCTGGACGGGCGTGTGGCTCTCCTCCCAGGGCACCAAGACGGTCGCGGGGCTGTCGAGCTGGGGCCTCGTCATCGGGACGCTCGTGCCGGCCGCGATCCTCGTCGTGCTCGGCGTCGTCTTCCTGGCCCAGGGCAACCCGTCGGCCGCGCCGATGGACGCGCAGCACCTGCTGCCGGCCTGGACCGGGCTCGCGTCGCTGGTGCTCATCGTCAACAACTTCCTGTCGTACGCGGGCATGGAGATGAACGCGGTGCACGTGACGAGCCTGCGCAGGCCGGCGACGGAGTTCCCGCGGTCGATGTTCCTCGCGATCGGGCTCGTCCTCGTGATCTTCATCCTCCCGGCCGTCGCGATCAGCTGGGTGATCCCGGCCGACCAGCTCAGCCTGACCGCCGGGGTGATGCAGGCGTTCGACGCGTTCTTCGCCAACTTCGGCGTGAGCTGGCTGACGCCGATCCTCGGCCTCATGCTCATCGCGGCGTCGCTCGGCGGCATGCTCACGTGGCTCGCCGGGCCGTCCAAGGGACTGCTCACGGTCGCGCGCGAGGAGGGCTACCTGCCGCCGTTCCTGCAGCGGCTCAACAAGCACGGCGTGCAGCAGAACATCCTCGTCACGCAGGGCGTCATCACGACCGGCATCGCGCTCCTGTACGCCTTCATCCCCGATGTCTCGAGCGCCTACTGGATCCTGTCCGTCATCACGACGCAGGTGTACCTCGTCATGTACCTGCTGCTGTTCGTCGCGGCGGTGCGGCTGCGCCGTCGGGCACCCGACCACCCGCGCGGCTACCGCGCGCCCGCGCTGACGCTCCTGTGCGTCGTCGGGTTCTGCGCCTCGGTGGCCGCGATGATCATCGGGTTCGTGCCGCCCGCGCAGTTCTCCAGCGGGAACGTGGGCGTCTACGTGCTGATCGTCGGTGGCGGCCTCGGGATCATCGGCATCCTCGTCCCGGCGCTCTTCTACCTGCTGCGCAAGCCGTCCTGGAGGGACCCCGAGGCCGCGGCGCTCGCGGCGGCGGACGAGGCGGGGGAGGGCGACGCGGCATGACCACGACCCGTCCCTCCCACGTCCCCGAGCACGAGCCCGAGCCGGTCTCGTCGAAGCGGTGGGTCACGTACACCGCCGCCGCGCTGCTCCTCGTCGCCCTCGGCGCCGTCATGCTGATCGTCTTCGACGACGTGCGGTCGAACCGCGACGCGCGCGAGGCCGAGCAGAAGGCGGCCGAGCTGCACGAGCAGTTCGCCGCGATCGGGATCACCGCCTTCAGCGAGGAGACGATCGCCGACGTCCTCGGCGACGACGGCGGCGGCTTCTGTGCCGACCCGGCCGCCCTCGTCGAGGCGACCGCCGACCTCGGCGCGGCGAACGGGGCCGCCGGCCCGGGCCTGCGGCCGTCCGTGCTCGACGAGCGCCGCCTCGCCGGCGACCGGCTCGTCATCGAGGTCTACTGCCCCGACCAGCTCGCCGCGTTCGACGCGTACGTGGACTCGCTCGACCTCGACCCCGGCCGCACCACCGAGCAGGGCGGCGAGGGCACGGACGCCACCACCGGAACCACGACCGAGGAGGACGCGTGAGCCAGCCGAGCACCGGAGCACGACCCGACGCCACCGGGCACGTCGAGGAGGTGCGCGCGGCCGTCCAGGGCCTCCTGCCGCGCGCGCTCGACGACCTGCGCACGCTCGTCGCCATCCCGTCCGTCGCCGACGAGCGCCTCTACCCCCGCGCCGAGTGCGAGCGCGCCGCGCGGTGGGTGGCCGACGCGTTCCGTGCGGAGGGGATCGACACGCGCCTGGAGGTCACGCCCGACGGGTCGCAGGTCGTCCTGGGCCACCGTCCCGGGCCCGACGGCGCGCCCACCGTCCTGCTCTACGCGCACTACGACGTTCAGCCGCCCCTCGACGACGCCGCGTGGACCAGCCCACCCTTCGAGCTCACCGAGCGCGACGGCCGCCTCTACGGGCGCGGCGCCGCGGACTGCAAGGGGAACGTCGTCACGCACCTCACCGCGCTGCGGGCCCTGCGCGCGCTCGGTGGGGACGACCTCCCCGTCGGGATCCGGCTCGTCGTCGAGGGCTCCGAGGAGCAGGGGACGGGCGGCCTCGACCGGTGGGTCGAGGCGAACCCCGGGGCGCTCGCGGCCGACGCGATGCTCGTGCAGGACACCGGCAACGCCGAGCTCGGCCTCCCGACGCTCACCGTGACCCTGCGCGGCGCGGCGAACGTCGTCGTGCACGTCGAGGCGCTCGAGGGCGAGATCCACTCCGGCATGTTCGGCGGCGCCGCGCCCGACGCGCTCGCGGCCCTCGTCGCGATCCTCGCGAGCCTGCGGGACGAGCACGGCGACACGACCATCGACGGCGTGCCGGCCGCCGTCGCGCACGGCACGTGGGACGGGGTCGCGTACGACGAGGACCAGTTCCGCCGCGACGCGGGCGTGCTCGACGGCGTCGGGCTCGTCGGGACCGGCAGCGTCGCCGACCGGCTGTGGGCGCGGCCCGTCGTGACGATCCTCGGGATCGACGCGCCGAGCGTCGTCGGCTCCGCGGCCGCGATCCAGCCGCGTGCGGCCGCCCGGCTCAACCTGCGGGTGCCGCCCGGTGCGGACGCCCAGGACCTGCAGGACAAGCTCGTCGCGCACCTCGAGGCCCACGCGCCCTGGGGGGTGCGCGTGCGGGTCGAGCGCGACGCCGTCGGGCAGCCGTTCGCGGCGCGCACGAGCGGGCACGTGTTCGACACGCTCACGGGGGCGCTCGCGGACGCGTACGGGCGTGAGACGGTCACCGCGGGCCAGGGCGGCTCGATCCCGCTGTGCAACGTGCTCGCGGGCCAGTACCCGGACGCGGAGATCGTGCTCCTCGGGGTCGAGGAGCCCGCGTGCCTCATCCACGCGCCGAACGAGTCGGTCGCGCCCAGCGAGATCGAGAACCTCGCGGTCGGCGAGGCGCTGTTCCTCGCGCGCCTCGGCGAGGGCTGACGTCGCGGGCTCACCGCACCGCGGGGGCCTCCTGGTCGAGCGCCCAGCGGTAGGCGGGGAGCCCGAGCAGCTCGGCGTGCGTCCCGCGCGCGACGACGCGCGCGGGGGCGCCGTCCGGCGCGCCGTCGGGGACCCCGAGCAGCAGCACCTCGTCGACCGCCTCCAGCGCGCTCACCCGGTGCGTCGCGAGGACGACGCCGCGCCGGTCCTGCGCGGCGCGCGTCGTCGCGACGAGGTGCCGCACGAGCGCGTCGGCACCCGCGGCGTCGAGGTGCTCCGCGGGCTCGTCGAGCAGCAGCAGCGGCGCGGGGGACAGGAGCGCGCGGGCCACGAGCAGACGGCGGCGCTCGCCGCCCGAGACCGTGGTGGCGTCGGGGCCGAGCAGCGTCTCCAGGCCGTCGGGCAGCGCGGCGAGCCACGGGTCGAGGCCGACGGCGCGTAGGGCGGTCTCGGCCTCCTCGGTCGTGACGTCGCCGCGCGCGACGCGCAGGTTCTCCAGCACGGTCGTGTCGAACACGTGCCCGTCCTCCGCGACGAGCACGACGTGGTGCGCCGCGTCCTCGCGCGCAAGGTCACCCGTCGGGAAGCCGTCGAGGAGCACGCGCCCCGCGACCTCCGGGACGAGCCCGGCGGCGGTCGCGAGCAGCGTCGTCTTGCCGACGCCCGACGGCCCGACGACGGCGACCGCACGGCCCGGCGCGAGCGCGAGGTCCACGCCCTCGACGACGGTGCGTCCGGTGCCCGGCCAGCCGGCCGCGACGTCGTCGAGCACGAGGGACGTGCGCGGGTCCGGGGCGCGGCCCGCCTCGCCGGGGGCAGGGGTCGGGCCGCGGCCTGCCGCGGGCGCCGGCCCGTCGAGGAGCCCGACCACGCGCGCGGCGGCCTGCCGCGAGCGGTGGAGCTGGACGGCGGCGGCGGGCAGCGTGTTCGCCGCCTCGAACACCGCGAGGGGCGTGAGGACGATGACGGACAGCTCGACGGGCGCGAGCGTGCCGGCGGTGACGGCCGGGATGCCGAGCAGGAGCGACGCGAGCACCGCGAGGCCGACGGCGAGCGCGGCGATCCCGGCCGCGACCCCGGCGGGGCGGGCGCCGTCGTCGGTCACGCGGGCGAGTGCCCGGTCGGTCGCGCGCAGGTCGTCGAGGCGCGTGCCGAGGCGCCCGGACACGGCGAGCGGCCCGGACTCCTCGAGGATCTCCAGCGTCGTGGCGGTCATCGCCGCGCGCGTCGTGGCGCCGCGCGCCTCGACCTCGCGCGCCGACCGGGCGGAGAGCCACGGCGCGACGACGGCGGCGAGCAGGAGGCACAGTCCGAGCGCGACCCCGGCCGCGGGCAGGAAGGCGCCCACGAGCACGACGGACCCCACCGACACGGCGAGCGCGACCCCGGCGGGCACGAACGCGCGCACGACCACGTCGCCGACCGCGTCGACGTCCGCGCCGACGCGCGCGAGCAGGTCGCCGCGTCGCAGCCCGACGAGCGCGGCGGGCGAGCCCTGCGCGAGCGCGGTGTAGAGGTTGGCGCGCAGGGACGCCATGCCGCGCAGCGCGACGTCGTGCGACGCGAGCCGCTCCAGGTACCGGAAGACGCCGCGCGAGATGCCGAACGCGCGCACGCCGACGACCGCGACGGACAGCGTGAGGACCGGCGGCATCTGCGAGGCGCGCGCGATGAGCCACGCCGCGGCGGCCGCGAGGCCGACGGCGCTCCCGAGCGAGAGCGTGCCGAGCACGACCGCCCACACGACGCGGCGCCAGCGCACGTCGAGCAGCCCGACCGCGCGCCACAGAGGGTCGGCGGCGAGGCGGGCACGAGGTCCGGTCACGGGACGCTCCCCTCGGGGGTCGTGGAGGTGGCGGCGCCGACCGCCAGGGCAGTGCCCTGGGGGTCGGCCGGGTCGGCGTCCGGGCTCGCCGGGGACGGGTCGAGCCGTGCGGAGCGGACCTCGACCACGTCGTCCGCCGCGCGCACGAGCGAGGCGCGGTGCGCGACCACGACGACGGTGCGCCCCTGGTCGCGGAATGCGCGCACGGCGTCGAGCACGACCTGCTCGCCGCGCGCGTCCAGGTGGGCGGTCGGCTCGTCGAGCACGACGAGCGGGACGCGCGCCGGGTCGCCGAGCAGCGCCGCGGCGAGCGCGACGCGCTGGCGCTGGCCGACGCTCAGCCCGACGCCGCCGCGCCCGACCTCGGTGTCCCAGCCCGCGGGCAGCGTGGCGAGCACCGTGTCGAGGCCGGCGGTGCGTGCCGCGCGGTCGAGGTCGGCATCGGTGACGTCCAGGCCGCCGGCGACGACGTCGCGCAGTCGCCCCGGCGCGAGCACGGGGCGCTGGGGGAGCCACGCGACCTGGGGCCAGTACGTCTCGGGGTCGACGTCGGCCAGGTCGAGCCGGTCGCCGTCGGGCGCGGTGAGGGTCGCGGTGCCGCGGTCGGGCCGTACGAGGCCGAGCAGGACCATCGCCGTCGTCGTCTTGCCCGCGCCGCTCGGCCCGGTGAGGGCCACGACGCGGCCGCTCGACGTCCCGAGCCGGAGCTCGAGGTCGAGGTCGGCGGGCGCGAGCACGTCGCGCTCCCCGGCCCGCACGCTCACGCCGCGCAGGGCGAGCGTCGTCCCGGGGAGCGCGGGCGCGGGTGCGGTGCCCGGCGCGGGCGCGTCCTCGTCGAGGACGGCGAACGCCTGCTCGGCCGCGGCGATGCCGTCGGTCGAGGCGTGGAAGTGCAGGCCGACCTGGCGCAGCGGGAGGTAGACCTCGGGGGCGAGCACGAGGACGGCGAGCGCAGGCTCGAGCTCCATGCCGCCGTGCACGAGGCGCAGGCCCACGCCCACGGCCACGACGGCCACGGACAGGGTCGTGAGGAGCTCGAGCACCATGCCGGAGAGGAACGCGACGCGCAGCGTGCCCATGGTCGCGCGGCGGTTGGCCTCGCCCAGCGCGCGCACGCGCCGCTCGGGGCCGCGCGCGCGACCGAACGCGAGGAGCGTCGGCAGACCGGCGAGCAGGTCGAGCACCTGCGCGCCGAGCCGCTGCATGACGACGAGGCGCCGCTCCGACGTCCCCGCGGTGAGGCGCCCGACGAGCGTCATGAAGATCGGGACGAGGGGGATGGTCACGGCGATGATCACGGCCGAGACCCAGTCCAGGCCCAGCACGACGGCGAGCGTCGCGGGCGTGACGGTGGCGGCGAGCAGGAGCTGGGGCAGGTACCGCACCATGTAGGGCTCGAGCTGGTCGAGCCCGCGCGTCGCGAGGGTCGCGACCTCGGGGCCGCGCCCCGAGGCCAGCCACCGCGGGCCGAGCGCCACGGCGTGCGTGACGACCTGCTCGCGCAGCTCGGCGACGGTGCGCGTCGCGGCACGCAGCGCGAAGCGCTCCTGCGCCCACGAGGTGCCGGCGCGCGCGGCGACGACGGCGGCGAGCAGCCCGACCCGCGGCCCCAGGTCGGCCAGGTCGGCCGTCCCCTGGACGGCCGGTGCGAGGACCGACGCGAGGACGAGGGCCTGGGCGACGACCAGGGCCGCCGTGGCGAACCCGAGCACCGCCGTCAGGACGACGTACCCTCGCGCGGCCCGCGCGTGGCGCAGGAGCCGCGGGTCGAGCGGCTTCACGAGCCGGAGCCCCCGCCGTCGGTCAGGCCACGGCCGGTCGAGCCGCCCGAGGACGCCCCGCCGAACGCCGCCTCGCGGACCTTCTTGAGCGACAGGCCGGCGGGCGCGGGGATGTCCTTCGTCGACAGGCGGCGGCGGAACACCCAGTACGTCCACGACTGGTAGGCGATGACGAGCGGCGTGAGGATCACGGCGACCCACGTCATCACGGTGAGCGTGTAGTCGGTCGACGACGCGTTGTGCACCGTCAGCGAGTTCGCCGGGTCGACGGCGGGCATCACGTCGGGGTACATCGAGCCGAAGATCAGCACGACGGCGGCGACGATCGTCAGGGCCGACGCCGTGAACGCGCGCCCCTCGGAGCCCTTGCGGTTCGCGAGGAGCGTCGTCACGAGCCCGGCCGCGGCGAGCACGACGGCGGCCCACGTCCAGGGCACCGAGTACGCGACCTGGGCCCAGACGGCCCAGCCGCCGGCGAGCACGAGCGCGGCCACGCCGAAGACCGAGGCGTGCTGACGGGCGCGGGCGCGGATCTCGCCGTCGGTCTTGAGCGCGACGAAGACCGAGCCGTGCAGCAGGAACAGGCTCAGCGTGACGAGACCGCCGAGGAGCGCGAACGGCGACACGAGCGAGAAGAAGCCGCCGACGAACTGGTGGTCGGCGTCGAGCTGCACGCCGCGCACGAGGTTGGCGAACGCGACGCCCCACAGCACGGCGGGGACCCACGACCCGACCTGGATCGCGACGTCGCAGCGGCGCGCCCAGCCCTCGTCGCGGATCTTGCCGCGGTACTCGAACGCGACGCCGCGCACGATGAGCGCGACGAGGATGAGCAGGAGCGGCAGGTAGAAGCCGGAGAAGAGCGTCGCGTACCACTCGGGGAAGGCGGCGAACGTCGCGCCGCCCGCGGTGAGCAGCCACACCTCGTTCCCGTCCCAGACGGGGCCGATGGTGTTGATGAGGACGCGGCGCTCCTTCTCGCGGTGCTCCTTGTCACCGCGCGGGAGGATCGACAGCAGCATGCCGACCCCGAAGTCGAAGCCCTCGAGCACGAGGTAGCCGGTCCACAGGACCGCGATGAGCACGAACCAGACGACGGCGAGATCCACGGTGTCTCCTGAGTTTTCTGGGCGGGTTCAGGCGCGTCGTGTCAGTACGCGAAGGACAACGGACGGTCGGCGGACTCGGAGTCCTCGTCCGGCGGCTCCTGCGCCTCCGGGGACTCGTCGCGGACCGTGAGCGGGACGCCCTCGATCGCGTAGCGCCGCATGAGCGTGAACCAGACCGCGGCCAGCGCCCCGTAGACGAGCGTGAAGACGATCATCGAGGTCAGCACCACGCCGGGGCTCACCACGGTGGACACGCCGCGCTCGGTGAGCAGCCGGATCTGGTCGATGCCCGTCGGGTTCGGCGCGACGACCCAGGGCTGGCGGCCCATCTCCGTGAAGATCCAGCCGAACGAGTTCGCGAGGAACGGCATGGGGATGGCGATGAGGCCGACGCGCGCGAACCACTTGTTGTCCGTGACCCGGCCCTTGCGGGTGAGCCACAGCGCCATGAGCGCGAGGAGCACGGAGCCGGCGGCCATGCCGATCATGAGCCGGAAGGACCAGTAGGTCATCGCGAGGTTCGGCGTGTACGTGACGGGGTCGCCGGAGGCGGTGACGTCGCCGTAGCGCTCGGTCATCTGCTCCTGGACGTCCTCGACGCCGGGCAGGTAGCTCTCCGGCCCGGAGAAGTGGCCCGTGCCGAGGTAGGACGCGAGACCGGGGATCTCGATGAGGTGCCGGACGTTCTCGCACGAGTTCGACAGGTCGCCGATCGTGAGGATGGAGAACGCGGCGCCCTCCGAGCCCTGGCAGAGCGCCTCGGCCGACGACATCTTGCCGGGCTGCTGCTCGTACATGATCTTGCCCTGGATGTCGCCGGAGACGGCGACCCCGAGACCGCCGACGAGCATGGCGATGACGCCGAGCGTGACGGCCGGGCGGTAGACGTCGCGCGCGAGCTCGACGTTCTCCGCCTTGCGGGTGCGCACGAGACGGACCATCCACCAGGCCGCGATGCCCGTGACGAACGTGCCCGCGGTGAGGAAGGTCGCCGTGATCTGGTGCGGGAACGCGGCCCAGAGGGTGTTGTTCGTGAGGACGGCGCCGATGTCGTTCATCTCGGCGCGCCCGGTCTCCGGGTTGAAGATCGCGCCGACCGGGTGCTGCATCCACGAGTTCGCGGCGAGGATGAAGAACGCGGAGAGGTTGGTCGCGATCGCGACGGCCCAGATGCACGCGAGGTGCACCTTCTTGTTGAGGCGGTCCCACCCGAAGATCCACAGGCCGAGGAACGTCGACTCGATGAAGAACGCGGCGAGCGCCTCCATGGCGAGCGGCGCGCCGAACACGTCGCCGACGAAGCGCGAGTACTCGCTCCAGTTCATGCCGAACTGGAACTCCTGCACGATGCCGGTGACGACGCCGAGCGCGAAGTTGATGAGCAGCAGCTTGCCGAAGAACTTCGTCAGGCGCAGCCAGCGCTCGTTGCCGGTACGGACCCATGCCGTCTGCATGATCGCGACGAGGGGCGACAGGCCGATCGTCAGCGGGACGAAGATGAAGTGGTAGACGGTCGTGATGGCGAACTGCCACCGCGCCAGGGCTAGGGCATCCACGTGCGCTCCTCGGGGGGCCCGACCGGGTCGGGGAAGGGACAACGGCGTAGGGGAGTGTTGCCGGAGCCGGCGGCCGGACGACCGGTCGCCTCCTCCGACGGTAGTTCCAATCTGCCGCATCAGCAGGGCCGGAAATGACGAGGAGTACTGAAAACACGCCGCTTGTGACTATGTTCACAAGGTCCCGGGACGTTGGTCCCGACCCGCCGGGACCGGCGGCCCGGGGCGCGGTGCGTGTCGCCCGGGTTCGTTCGCACCCCTGTGCGATACTGGGCGGAGCCGGGCGGGCTCCGCATCGCTCATCCGGCGAGCACGAGATCGCGGCACCAGCGGACCGCGGCAGTCGGCGCGCCGACCGGGGCGAAGGGCCCGGTGGCAGGCGCCCGCGCCGCGCACGCGGACCGCGGCCGTGACCGACGACTTCCGTCGCCGGACGACGCGCTCCGGTGCGCTCGTCCCGAGCGACGACCGACCGCCCGACGGGCCGCACGGTGCGGGGCGGTCCCTGTGGCAGCAGGAGCACGACGCGTGACGCTCGACAGCACCTCCGACAGCACCCCCTCAGAGTCGACGGCGGACGCCGCCGCGGACCGGGCCGAGAGCCCGACGACCCCGGCGCGCAAGCCCGCCCGCCGCCGCGCGACGCGCAGCGCGGCACCGCCGCAGACGCCGCCGGCGGCGACGGCTGCCTCCGACGTCGCCGCGTCTGCGGCGGCCACCGCGGACGCGACCCCGGCGCCCGAGGCGCCCGTGACCGCACCCGTGGCCGAGGCCACGACCCCGCCCGCGCGCCGCTCGCGTCGCGCGACCCGCACCACGCCGTCCGTTGCCGCTCCGGCGGCCGACGCGGCTCCCGCTGCGTCCGCCCCGGCCGACGTCCCGGCAGACGCGAGCCCCGCGGCCGCCGACGCCGTGGCGGAGCCGCCGGCGGCAGAGCCCGCCCCGCGCGCCCGCGCGCCGCGCCGCGCCCAGGGCGGCGGCAAGAAGGCGAAGGCCCCGGCCGGCGACGCGCCGCTCGACGTCCTCTCCGAGTTCGGCCTCAGCGCACCGCCCGCCGCCGAGCAGGCCCCGGCCCCCACGGTGGCGCCTGACGCCGACGCCCTGCTGGGCGCGGCCGACGCGCCGCGCCGCGCGAAGCGCACCCGGGCGACGCGCACGACCGCGCAGGCTCCGGCCGTCGAGGCCGCGCCCGTCGCCGAGCCGGACGCCCCGGCCGCAGAAACCGCGCCGTCCGGCGCGCCGACGACGGCCGAGCCCGTCGAGGCACCCGCCGCGAAGAAGCCCGCGCGCCGGTCGCGCCGCGCGACCTCCGCGGCAGCGGCCCCGACCGCCGAGACCGCGGCCCCGGCCGCCGAGGCTGCTGCCCCGGCGGTGGCCGACGCGCCGTCCGCCGCCGAGCCGACGCCCGCCGAGGCAGAGGCGCCGGCGTCCGCGGAGCCCGCGAAGAAGCCGGCGCGCCGCTCGCGCCGCGCCACCTCGAAGCCCGCCGCCGAGGCGGCACCGGAGGCGACCGCCGCGGCCGAGAGCCCGGCCGCGCCCGAGGCCCCGGCCGCTCCCGCGTCGTCGGCCCCGGCCGGCGGCCCGGCGTCGCTCGCCGCGACGGGAGCGGGGACCAGCACCCCACGACTGGCGACGACCGCCCTGCTCTTCCAGGCGCCCGACCCGGCCGCGGCGCCGCGCCGTCCGCGTCGCGCGCAGAGCCCGGCCGGGCCGCCGCGCCACGTCGAGCCCGCCGCCCCGGCACCCGCGGCGACGGAGCCGGTCGCCACGACGGAGCCGGTCGCCACGACGGAGCCGACGGCGACGCCCGAGCCCACCACCGGGACCCGCGGCCGTCGCGGCCGGAGGGCGTCGGGGCCCGCGTCCCGCACGGCCGAGCCGCGCACGCCCGAGTCGCAGACGGCTGAGCCGTCGACCCCCGTCGAGGAGCCCGCCGCCGCCGAGCTCGTCCTCACGGGCGAGGACGCGGCCGCGGTCGAGGAGATCGAGGCCATCGAGTCCGAGCTCGTCGCCGAGGGCGTCGAGGTGCCCGAGGACGCGTTCGGGCCGGAGGACTTCGTCGAGCTCGACGAGGCGGAGGAGCCCGACGAGCAGCCTGCGACCGACGAGGCCGACGCCGACTCCGACTCCGGCCCGCGCCGCCGCCGCCGTCGTGGTGGCCGCGGGCGTCGCGGTCGTCCGGACGGGGGACGTGATCAGGACCGCGAGCAGGAGCGCGACCAGGACGAGGACGACGCCACGCCGTCGGCGCAGGACGACGAGCCGGCCGACGCGGCCGCGCCGGCCGACGCCGAGGAGACCGACCACGAGCCCGGGGACGAGCAGGGCGAGGACGAGGCGGGCGGCAGCCGCCGCCGTCGCCGTCGTCGCCGCGGGAGCCGGGGCGAGGGCGAGACGACCACGACGCGTTCCCGCCCGCGCGAGCGCAGCCTGGCCGACGAGGTCACCGCGCTCAAGGGCTCCACGCGGCTCGAGGCGAAGCGCCAGCGCCGCCGCGAGGGCCGAGACGCGGGTCGTCGTCGCCAGATCATCACCGAGGCGGAGTTCCTCGCGCGCCGCGAGTCGGTCGAGCGGTCGATGGTCGTGCGCGAGCGCGGCGGCCGCACGCAGATCGCCGTGCTCGAGGACGGCGTGCTCGTCGAGCACTACGTCTCCCAGCAGTCGCAGGCGTCGATGGCCGGCAACGTGTACCTGGGCCGCGTCCAGAACGTGCTGCCCAGCATGGAGGCCGCGTTCATCGACGTCGGCAAGGGCCGCAACGCCGTCCTGTACGCGGGCGAGGTGAACTGGGACGCGGCCGGGCTCGAGGGCCAGCCGCGCCGCATCGAGCAGGCGCTCAAGTCGGGCGACTCCGTGCTCGTGCAGGTCACCAAGGACCCGATCGGGCACAAGGGCGCACGCCTCACGTCGCAGATCACGCTCGCGGGCCGCTACCTCGTGTTCGTCCCCGGCGGCGGCATGACCGGCATCAGCCGCAAGCTCCCGGACACCGAGCGCAACCGCCTGAAGAAGATCCTCAAGGAGGTCGTGCCCGACGGCGCGGGCGTCATCGTGCGCACCGCCGCCGAGGGCGCGAGCGAGGAGGAGCTGCGCGCCGACGTCGAGCGCCTGCGCGGCCAGTGGGAGGCCATCGAGAAGAAGTCGAAGAGCGCGTCGGCACCCGCCCTGCTCCAGGGCGAGCCGGACCTCGCGATCCGCGTCGTCCGCGACATCTTCAACGACGACTTCAGCTCGCTCGTCGTCGAGGGCGACGGGGCGTGGTCGGAGATCTCGACGTACGTCGAGGAGCTCGCGCCCGACCTGCGCGAGCGCGTCTCGAAGTGGACGGGCACGCAGGACGTCTTCACGGTGCACCGCGTCGACGAGCAGCTCGCCAAGGGCATGGACCGCAAGGTCTGGCTGCCCTCGGGCGGGTCGCTGGTCATCGACCGCACCGAGGCGATGACCGTCGTCGACGTCAACACCGGCAAGTTCACCGGCTCTGGCGGCACGCTCGAGGAGACGGTGACGCGCAACAACCTGGAGGCGGCCGAGGAGATCGTCCGCCAGCTCCGGCTGCGCGACATCGGCGGCATCATCGTCATCGACTTCATCGACATGGTGCTCGAGTCGAACCGCGACCTCGTGCTGCGCCGCCTCGTCGAGTGCTTGGGCCGGGACCGGACCAAGCACCAGGTCGCGGAGGTCACGTCGCTGGGCCTCGTCCAGATGACGCGCAAGCGCGTGGGTCAGGGCCTCGTCGAGGCGTTCAGCGAGACGTGCGAGCACTGCCACGGGCGCGGGTTCATCGTGCACACCGACCCGATCGAGAAGTCGGGCGGCAACCGCGGCGGCCACGACCACGGCAACCACGGCAACGGCAACGGGAACGCCGGGGGCAACGGGGGCGGCGGCGCCGCCGACGAGCCCGCCGAGGGCGGCCGCTCGCGGTCGCGCCGCAAGCGCGGTTCCGGCTCGGGCGCCTCGGCGCCGAAGGACACCGGGATCACCCTCCCGCAGCCCGCCGTCCCGGTCCTGCCGGAGGTCACGTCGGAGGCGCGGGCCGCGGTCAAGGCCACGCTCGCGACGATCGCGGCGGCCGCGGCGCACGCCCACGAGCACGACGGCGCCGAAGCACCGGCGGACGGCTCGGCGCCCACGGCGGGCGACGACAGCGGGTCGGAGCCCACCGAGAGCTGAGCGGTGCGGGAGGGGCGGGGGTCTGCGGACCCTCGCCCCTGCCGCGTCCCCGGGCGGTCTTCGTGCACGTCACCCGCACCTGGCATCATGCGCGCATGGGTTACGACCTCTCGGGCCGCCTCGTCGTCGGCGTCGCCTCGTCCGCACTGTTCGACCTCACCGAGTCCGACCGCGTGTTCCGCACGCAGGGGGAGGCGGCGTACCGCGACTTCCAGGAGCGCCACCGCGACGACGCGCTGGCCCCCGGCGTCGCCTTCGGGTTCGTGCGCCGCCTGCTCGCGCTCAACGACCTCGCGCCCTCCGCCGACGACCCGCTCGTCGAGGTCATCGTCATGTCCCGCAACTCCCCGGAGACCGGCCTGCGCGTCATGCGCTCCGTGCGGCACCACGACCTCGACATCACGCGCGCCGTCTTCCGCCAGGGGCGCAGCCCGCACGAGTTCATCCGTCCCCTGCACGTGGACCTCTTCCTCTCGGCCGACGAGCGCTCCGTACGCGACGCCGTCGACCTGGGCCTGCCCGCGGGGTACGTGCTCGACCCGACGTTCGCCGACGAGGAGGGCGACGAGCTGCGCATCGCGTTCGACTTCGACGGCGTCCTCGCCGACGACTCCTCGGAGCGCCGCTACCAGGACGGCGGTCTCGCGTCGTTCCGTGAGCACGAGGCGCTCAACGCCGACGTGCCGCTCGGCCGGGGGCCGCTGCGCGAGCTCCTCGTCGGCATCCACCGCGTGCAGGTGGTCGAGCGCGAGCGGCACGCGACCGACCCGTCCTACCGGCCGCGCGTGCACGTCTCGCTCGTCACGGCCCGTTCGGCCCCGGCGCACGAGCGCGCGGTCGCGACGCTCTCCTCGTGGGGCGTGACGGTCGACGACGCGTTCTTCCTCGGGGGCGTGGACAAGGGCGGCGTGCTCGAGGTGCTGCGGCCGCACATCTTCTTCGACGACCAGCGCGCCGTGGTCGAGGCGGCGCGCCGGGTCGCGCCGTCGGTCCACGTGCCGTACGGCGAGCTGAACCGCGGCGTCCTGCCGGCCGACCCGGCCCTCGACGCACGGTCGACGCGCGCGGCCGACGTCGCGGCGCCCGCGCCCGGTCGCCGCGAGGCGGCCACCCCGCCCGCGCCCGGTGCGTCGGCGGAGCGCGACGCGGACGACGAGCGGCCGGCCCACGATCCGGCGGGGGAGCGGCCGACTCCCGACCCGGCGGGCGAGCGCACCGCAGAGGGCGGCCGTGCGTCGGGCACCGGGACGCGCGAGCTCCCGCTCGTCCGGTCCGTCCCGGGGATCGGCGGGCCCGGGCTCGCCGGGATCGCGGCGGGGGTGCCGGCCGAGCCGACGCCCGCGCCCGAGGGGGAGAAGACGGCACCCGCTCCCGACGCCCCGGCCGACGCCGCCTCCCCGGCGGCGTCCGGCGACGAGCAGGCCGACGCACCGACCGGCACGGCGAGCCCTACCTCGTCCGGCACGACGCTCCTCAGCCGCCGGGACGCGCGGCCCGGCGCCCCCGACCGCGTCTCCGTCCTCGGCCCCGCCGGCGAGCCGAAGCCGCTGCCCGTCCGGCCGTCGTCGAACGGCGGCGCGCGCCACCACTGAGCCGGTGGTTCACTGCTCGCATGAGCGACGCGGCACGCCCGGGCGCCCCAGGGACCGTTCCCGGGGCCGGTGACGCAGGGCTCCCGACGCCCCGACCCGGCGGACGCGTCGAAGTCGTGTGCGGCCCGATGTTCGCCGGCAAGACGGAGGAGCTCCTGCGCCGGGTCCGGCGCGCGGAGGTCGCGGGGCGCCGCGTCGAGGTGGTCGGGCACGTCCTCGACACCCGGCGCGGCACCGGCACGGTGAGCTCGCACTCGGGTCTCGCGATCCCCTCGCGCACCGCCCGCGACGCGCACGACCTCGAGCGGATCGTCCGCGGCGCCGGGCCGCTCGACCTGGTCGCCGTCGACGAGGCGCACTTCTTCGGGCCGGAGCTCGTCGACGTCGTCCAGCGGCTCGCCGACGACGGGCTCGTCGTGGTCGTCGCCGGGCTCGACGTCACGTTCGACGCGCGGCCCTTCGAACCCCTGCCCGCGCTCGCCGCGCTCGCCGAGCGGGTCGACAAGCTCACGGCGGTGTGCGCCGTGTGCGGCGAGGACGCCGCGTTCCACGTGCGCGTCGTCCGGGAGCCGGAGCCCGACGGCCGCGGGGCCGGCGACCCGCTCGCGCCGGTCGCCGCGCACGTGGGCGGCGCCGAGAGCTACGAGGCGCGCTGCCGGGCGCACCTGCCAGGAGCCCCGTGGCGCCGTCAGGACTGTGGCGAGGCCGGTCCCGCCGGGTCCTCGACGAGCGGGACGAACGAGTAGGAGCCGTGCTCGCTCACCCGCACCCCGTCCGGGGCGTCGGGGTCGCGCACGACGACGAGCATCGTGTGCCGCACGGGGACGACCAGGCGCCCGCCGGGCACGAGCTGGTCGACGAGGGCGCGGGGGAGGGCCTCGGCGGCGGCGGACACGAGCACCCGGTCGTACTGCTCGCCCGGCGTGCCGAGGACGCCGGGCGTCGCGAGGACGAGGCGCGCCCACGGCGCGCGCACCGCGGCGAGGTTCGCCGCGCCCCACGCGGCGAGATCGGCGTGGCGCTCGACGCCCAGCACGCGTCCCGTCGGTCCGACGAGCCGTGCGAGCAGCGCGGTCGTCCAGCCCGACCCGGCGCCGACGTCGAGCACCCGGGCGCCCGGGACGACGTCGAGCAGGCGCAGCATCGCGGCGACCGTCGACGGCTGCGAGCTGGTCTGGCCGTGGCCGATGGCGAGCGGTCGGTCCTGCGCGGCCCAGCGCCGCTGCGCGCGGGGGAGGAAGCCGCGGCGGTCGACCGTGCGCATCGCCGCGGCGACGGCGTCGTCCCGGCGCGCGTCGTCGGGCGGGCCCGCGGGGCGCATGCGACCACCTCCACGGCCAGCGTAGGCACGAGGGCGGACGCCGCGCCCCCGGGCGGGCCGCGCAGGGTCTTGAGCGGGAGGCGCCCCGGTGGCGCGGCCGCGGGGACGGCGGGATGCTCGACGGGTGCGCGGGCGCATCGGTGCGCCCGCCCTGGACCGGGGAGCCGGCATGAGCGGAACGGTGGCACGGATCACGCACATCAGCGCGCGGTCGGACACGAGCTTCGAGGACGCCGTGCGGATCGGCGTCGAGCGCGCCGCGAGCACGCTGCGCAACGTCTCGGGCGCGTGGGTCAAGGAGCAGAAGGTCGACGTGGCCGACGGCCGCATCACGGCCTGGCAGGTCGTGCTGGAGGTCACGTTCGTCCTCGAGTAGGGTCGGCCGGCGGCCTCGTCGCACGGAGGCGCCGCCGTCCGCGGTCCTCGGTGCGACGCCTGCTACGCGCCCCGGAGCGGTCGCCCGCGCCGGGGTCCGTGCGCGCCATTTGACCAGGACGCCCTGCGGTCCGTAATCTTGGACGTCGGCGCGCCCAGGCGCGCCGGTCCCGTGTGCCCACGGACGACTCGCACTCGCACGCCGCGGCGTGGTCGGAGTCTCCAAGACGAACTCGCCGTGACGAGCACGCCAAGACTAGGAGAGATGAGCAGCAACGTGGTGTACGCGATCGTCAAGGCCGGTGGCCGTCAGGAGAAGGTTTCCGTCGGCGACATCGTCGTGGTGGACCGGGTGTCCGCCAAGGCCGGTGAGTCCCTCGAGCTGCCCGCTCTCCTGCTGGTGGACGGGGAGAAGGTGACCACCGACGCGGCGAAGCTGGCGAAGGTCAAGGTCACCGCCGAGGTCGTGCGGGACGAGAAGGGTCCGAAGATCACGATCCTGCGGTACAAGAACAAGACCGGTTACCGCCGTCGTCAGGGTCACCGTCAGCAGCTGACCCGCCTCAAGGTCACCGGCATCAAGTGATCTCGCCCGGCGCGAGCTAGCGGCCCGGAGCCGCGCCGCGCCGTCGGCACCCTCCCTCAGCAGACCAGCACGAAAGCAGGTTCGTCATGGCACACAAGAAGGGCGCGAGCTCCTCGCGCAACGGTCGCGACTCGAACGCCCAGCGCCTCGGCGTGAAGCGCTTCGGCGGGCAGGTCGTCAAGTCGGGCGAGATCATCGTCCGCCAGCGCGGCACCCACTTCCACCCCGGTGAGAACGTCGGCCGCGGCAAGGACGACACGCTGTTCGCCCTGGCCGCCGGCGCGGTCCAGTTCGGCACCCGTCGCGGCCGCAAGGTCGTCGACATCGTCTCCGCCGAGGGCTGAGCGACAGCCACAGAGGCTTCGAGCAGGAGGGGCGCACCGACGCGGTGCGCCCCTCCTGCCGTTTCCGGCGCCCGTCCCCGCGGGCCGCACCACCCGCCGCGACCGCGGCACCGCACGACCCACCTCTGAGAGGATCCCTCCATGGCCAGCTTCGTCGACCGTGTCGTCCTGCACGTCTCCGGCGGCGACGGGGGGAACGGGTGCGCCTCGGTCCGGCGCGAGAAGTTCAAGCCGCTCGCCGGCCCCGACGGCGGCAACGGCGGTGACGGCGGCACCGTCCGCCTCGTCGTCGACTCCCAGACCACGACGCTCCTCGAGTACCACCACTCGCCGCACCGCCACGCGACGTCGGGCACCCAGGGCATGGGTGACGACCGCGACGGCGCCAACGGCGAGGACCTCGTCCTGCGCGTCCCGGACGGCACGGTCGTCAAGTCCCCCGACGGCACGGTGCTCGCCGACCTCGTCGGCGAGGGTGCCGAGTACGTCGTGGCGGAGGGCGGCCGCGGCGGTCTCGGCAACGCGGCGCTCTCGTCCCCGCGCCGCAAGGCGCCGGGCTTCGCCCTGCTCGGCGAGCCGGGCGAGGAGCGGGACGTCGTCCTCGAGCTGAAGACCATCGCGGACGTCGCGCTCGTCGGGTACCCGAGCGCGGGCAAGTCGTCGCTCGTCGCCGCCATCTCCGCGGCGCGGCCCAAGATCGCCGACTACCCGTTCACGACGCTCGTGCCCAACCTGGGCGTCGTGCAGGCCGGCTCGGCGCGCTTCACCGTCGCGGACGTCCCGGGCCTCATCCCGGGAGCGAGCGAGGGCAAGGGCCTCGGCCTGGAGTTCCTGCGCCACATCGAGCGCACCGCGGTGATCGTGCACGTGCTCGACTGCGCGACGCTCGAGCCCGGCCGGGACCCGATCAGCGACCTCGACGTCATCGAGGCGGAGCTCGCGGCCTACGCGCAGGACCTCGAGATCGAGGGCGGGCGGGTGCCGCTCACCGAGCGTCCGCGCCTCGTCGTCCTCAACAAGATCGACGTCCCCGAGGCGCGCGACCTGGCCGAGCTCGTCAAGCCCGACCTCGAGGCGCGCGGCCTGCGGGTGTTCGAGATCTCGACCGCGAGCCACGAGGGCCTGCGCCCGCTGACGTACGCGCTCGCCGAGCTCGTGGAGAAGGCGCGCGCCGAGGCGCCCGCCCCCGAGCCGACGCGCGTCGTGCTGCGGCCGCGCGCGGTCGACGAGGCCGGGTTCACGGTCAAGCGCAAGGGCGGGGCGACCGACTACTGGTTCGAGGTGCGCGGCGCCAAGCCGGAGCGCTGGGTCCGCCAGACGGACTTCTCCAACGACGAGGCCGTGGGCTACCTCGCGGACCGCCTCGCGCGCCTGGGCGTCGAGGACAAGCTGTTCGAGGCGGGCGCCGTCGCGGGCGACGAGGTGCGCATCGGCAGCGACGTCAACGCGGTCGTCTTCGACTGGGAGCCGACGCTCATGTCGGGCTCCGAGCTGCTCGGCGGCCCGCGCGGTTCCGACAACCGCCTCGACGAGAGCCTGCGCCCGACCCGCTCCGAGAAGCGGCGCGAGCACCACGAGCGCATGGACGCCAAGGCGGAGGCGCGGCGCGAGCTGTGGACCGAGCGCCAGGCCGGCACCTGGACGGACCCCGATTTCGACTGACCCCGGCGTCGTCCGCGCCGCCGAGGGCCCGGTTCCCGTGGGGACCGGGCCCTCGGCCGTGCCCGGGACGTCCTCGGCGCGGCCCGGGAGCGGGCCGGTCCCGGGCGCAGGCGTCCTGGTCCGTGAAATCGTGCGCGGCGGCGGCCCTCCGGCGGCGATGATGGGCGCGTGAACGCGCTGTCCTCCCGCTCCGAGATCGCCTCCGCCCGCCGCGTGGTCGTGAAGATCGGCTCGTCGTCGCTCACGGGCGCCGACGGCCACCTCGACCTCGCGGCCCTGCGGGCTCTCGTCGACGTCCTCGCGGCCCGACGCGCGGACGGCGGCCAGGTCGTGCTGGTCACGTCCGGCGCCATCGCCGCCGGGATCGGCCCCCTCGGCCTCGCGACCCGACCGCGCGACCTCGCGACGGCGCAGGCCGCGGCGTCGGTCGGGCAGGGCATGCTCGTCGCCCGGTACGCCGAGGCGTTCGCGGCGCACGGGCTGCGCGTCGGGCAGGTGCTCCTCACCGCGGAGGACACGGTGCGTCGCGGGCACTACCGCAACGCCCAGCGCTCGCTCGAGCGCCTGCTCGACCTCGGCGTCGTGCCCGTCGTCAACGAGAACGACGCCGTCGCGACCGACGAGATCCGCTTCGGCGACAACGACCGGCTCGCCGCGCTCGTCTCCCACCTCGTGCGGGCCGACGCCATGGTCCTGCTCACGGACGTCGACGGCCTGTACGACGGCCCGCCGTCGCGCCCGGGCGCGCGCAGGATCGCCGAGGTGCGCTCGCCGGCCGACATCGAGGGCGTCGAGGTGACGGGACGGGGGAGCGCGGTCGGCACGGGCGGCATGCTCACCAAGCTCGAGTCGGTCTCCATCGCGACCGGCACGGGCATCCCCGTGGTGCTCACCAAGGCGCAGCACGCCGCCGCCGCGCTCGCCGGCGAGCCCGTCGGGACCTGGTTCGCCGCGACGGGCAGGCGGACGACGCGCCGTCGGCTCTGGCTCGCGCACGCCGCCCGCACGCGCGGCCGCCTCGTGCTGGACGACGGCGCGGTGCGGGCCGTGCAGGGTGGGCGCGCCTCGCTGCTGCCCGCGGGGATCACCGCGGTCGAGGGGGAGTTCGACGCCGGCGACCCGGTCGAGCTCGTCACGTCCGACGGGCGCGTGGTCGCCCGCGGCCTGGTCGCGTTCGAGTCGCGCGACATCCCGGACCTCCTCGGCCGGTCGACCACGGAGCTGCGGGCCGAGCTCGGTCAGGGCTACGACCGCGAGGTCGTGCACCGCGACGACCTCGTCCTCGTGCGGCGGCGCGCGCGCTGACCGCGGGCCGGACGACGCTCCCGGCGCGACGGCCGCCGACGTAGGCTCGGACCATGACCACCACCGAGGACGCGCCCGTCGTCGCGGGCGCCGCCGAGCCCGGGACCGCCGGTCCTGCCGCAGCCGCGACCGACACTCCGACCGACGCTCCGACCGACGTCGCGGCGGCCGTCGAGGACGTCGCGCGCCGCGCCAAGGTCGCGTCGCGCACGCTCGCGACGGCGACCCGCGCGACGAAGGACGCCGCGCTCCTCGCGCTCGCCGACGCGCTCGTCGCGGCGACCGACGAGATCGTGGCCGCGAACGCCGTCGACCTGGAGCGTGAGCGCGCGAACGGCATGAGCGAGGGGCTGCTCGACCGGCTCGCGCTCGACGCGCAGCGCGTCGCCGCGATCGCCGACGCGCTGCGCGCGCTCGCGGGCCTGCCGGACCCGGTGGGGGAGGTCGTGCGCGGCTCGACCCTGCCGAACGGCCTGCGCCTGCGCCAGCTGCGCGTGCCCATGGGCGTCGTCGGCATGATCTACGAGGCGCGCCCCAACGTGACGGTCGACGCCGCGGGACTCGCGCTCAAGAGCGGCAACGCGGTGATCCTGCGCGGCGGGTCCGCGGCGGCGAGCTCCAACGAGGTGATCGTCGGCGTGCTGGCCCGTGCGCTCGAGGCGCAGGGGCTGCCCGGCGACCTCGTGCAGTCGATCGACCGGCACGGGCGCCCGGGGGCCGTCGCGCTCATGCACGCGCGGGGTCTCGTCGACGTCCTCGTCCCGCGCGGCGGGGCGGACCTCATCCGCACCGTCGTGCGCGAGTCGACCGTCCCCGTCATCGAGACCGGGGTCGGCAACGTCCACGTGTACGTCGACGCGAGCGCGGACCGGGCCATGGCGCTCGAGATCCTCCTCAACGCCAAGACGCAGCGCGTGGGCGTCTGCAACGCCGCGGAGACGCTCCTCGTCCACGCGGAGGCCGCCCCCGAGTTCCTCCCGGCCGCGCTCGCCGCGCTCACCGAGGCGGGCGTCGTCGTGCACGGCGACGACCGCACGGCCGGCCTCGCGCCCGCGGGAACCGACGTGCTCGCGGCCACGGACGAGGACTGGGCGACCGAGTACCTCGCGCCCGAGATCGCCGTGCGCGTCGTCGACGACCTCGACGCCGCGATCGAGCACGTGCGGACCTGGACGTCGGGCCACACCGAGGCGATCGTCACGTGCGACCTCGCGGCGTCGGAGCGATTCGTCGCCGAGCTCGACTCCGCCGCCATCATGGTCAACGCCTCGACCCGCTTCACCGACGGCGGCCAGTTCGGCCTCGGGGCGGAGATCGGCATCTCGACCCAGAAGCTCCACGCGCGCGGCCCCATGGGCCTCGCGGAGCTCACGACGACGAAGTGGGTCGTGCACGGGGACGGCCACGTCCGCCCCTGACGCACGGCCGCCGGCGGGTACCTGATACCCGCCGGACGAGGTCCCCGGACGGTCGTGAGAGACTGGTCGGCGACCGGCGCCCGTCCGGTCCGCCGTCGGGCCGGTCCCGGCGGGCGTACCGTTCCATCGCACCACCCCGGCCCGCGGCACGTGCCCGTCCGGCCCGGGGACGACCTTCGAGGAGGACGTCGTGATCTCTGCCGTCGTGCTGGCCGCCGAGGAAGGCGCCGAGGCCGCGTCGCACCTGCCCATCCCGCCGCTCGCGTACGGGCTGCTCGGGTTCGGCGGGCTCGTGGCCCTGCTGCTCGTGACCTACGCGTTCCGCAGCGTCGGCACGCGGCACTGACCCGCCCCGGACGACGGAAGCGCCCGCGACCGATGACGCGTCGATGAGCCCGCGCCGGGCCCGCCTGGGGGTGATGGGTGGCACGTTCGACCCCGTCCACCACGGCCACCTGGTCGCCGCGAGCGAGGCCGCGGCGCGGTTCGACCTCGACGAGGTCGTCTTCGTCCCCACGGGCAAGCCGTCGTTCAAGCAGCACCAGACCGTCAGCCCGGCCGAGCACCGCTACCTCATGACCGTCATCGCGACCGCGTCGAACCCGCGGTTCACGGTGAGCCGTGTGGACGTGGACCGGCCCGGGCTGACCTACACGGTCGACACGCTGCGCGACCTGCGGGCCGCGCGACCGGACGCCGAGCTGTTCTTCATCACGGGTGCGGACGCCGTCGAGCAGATCCTCACCTGGAAGGATGCCGACGAGCTCTGGAAGATGGCACACTTCGTGGCTGTCTCCCGCCCGGGCCACCAGCTGAGCGTCGAGGGCCTGCCTCCGGGCGTGGTCACGACGCTCGAGGTCCCCGCCCTCGCGATCTCGTCGACGGACTGCCGTCGGCGCGCGGAGGCCGGGCAGCCGGTGTGGTACCTGGTTCCGGACGGCGTGGTCCAGTACATCGCCAAGCACGGTTTGTATCGAGGTCAGCACGATGAGTGACAACGGCAGCAACATGCAGCCCGTCCGCCCGCTCACCCGGCGCGAGATGCGCGAGCGCGAGCAGGCGGCCGCCGCCGAGCGGTCCGCGCAGAGCGCTGCGCCCCCGCCTGCCCCGGCACCGGGTGCGGGCGGCTGGCAGCAGCCGGCGCGCCCGGCCGCGCCGTCCGGCCCGCCGCCGTCGCGCCGCACCCTGCGCGAGACGACCGGCCCGGCGGAGCACCCGGCACAGCCGTCGGTCGTGCGACCCCCGGCCGCCTCGGGCGGCATGCGTGGCCTGGACGAGACCGGGCGCCTCACGCCGGTCCAGGAGACGGCCGAGCGCGTCGCGATCCGCCCGCCGGCCCCGACGCCCGTCGTGCCCACGCGCACGTCCTCGCGTCCCCCCGCTGCGGCCCAGCGCCCCCCGGTGCCCGGCGCGTCCGGCCCCGTGCGGCCCGCGACGCCGTCGGCTCCGGTCGGCGGTCTCGCCGCGGGCTCGGGCCCCGCGCGTCCCGAGGCGACGCAGCCGCCGCGCCTCTCGGCGTTCGCGGCCCCGCCCACCAGCACTGCCCCGCCCGGCACGCCCGCGCCGGCACCGGCGACCTCCCCCTGGGCGGGGACGCGCGCGCCCGCTCCCGAGCGCGCGCCCGCCCCGGCACCGCCCGCCGAGGCAGGCGGCGCGGCCCTGCCGTGGTCCGCGATCACGGCAGGCTCCGCGCCCGAGCCCGCGGGCGCGGAGCGCGAGCAGACGTCGCCCTTCGGCGGCGTGCGGGAGCACGCACCCTCTCCCGCCGGCGGGTCGGACGAGCTCTTCCCCCGCGTGCGCGGTCGTGCCGCCGAGCCCGAGGAGTCGGACGACGACCACCTCGAGGACGAGCGGCGAGGCCCGTCGTACACGTGGCTGCACTACCTGATCCTCGTCGCCGTCGCGTTCGTCCTCGGTCTGCTCGTCTGGACGCTCGTGTCCCGCGACGACCCGGGCCTGGCCGTGGAGGACGCGAGCGCCTCGGCCGCCGCCGTGCGGACGTGGGACGACCCCGGCACCCTCGACACCGGCCGCTGACCGGCCGCACCACGAACGGAGACACGTGACCGCCACCGACCGAGCCCTCGAGCTCGCCGTCATCGCCGCCCGGGCGGCGTCCGACCGCAAGGCCGAGGAGATCATCGCGCTCGACGTGAGCGAGCAGCTCGTCCTGACCGACGTGTTCCTCATCGCCTCGGGGTCGAGCGAGCGCCAGGTCTCGGCGATCGTCGACGCCGTCGAGGAGGCCATGCACAAGGCCGGGTCCAAGCCGATCCGCCGCGAGGGCAAGCAGGAGGCCCGCTGGGTCCTGCTCGACTTCGGGGACGTCGTCGTGCACGTGCAGCACGCCGAGGACCGCGTGTACTACGCGCTGGAGCGGCTGTGGAAAGACTGCCCGGTCGTCGAGCTGCCGGAGGACGCGCGCGGCGGGGACGGCACGGCCGACGACACCGACGACACCACGCGCGGCGACGGCGCCATCCGCCTCTCGGGGGAGCCCCTGGCGTGACCGCCGGCACGCTCGTCCTCCTGCGCCACGGTCGCACCGCGTACAACGCGACGATGCGCCTGCAGGGGCAGGTCGACATCCCGCTCGACGCCGTCGGGCGGTGGCAGGCGGAGCAGGGCGCGAAGGCCCTCGCGAGCGCGCACCGCGCGACGCGCGTCGTCGCGTCCGACCTCGTGCGCGCCGCCGACACCGCGCGCGCGTACGCGGCGGCGACCGGCGCGGACATCACGTACGACCCCCGGCTGCGCGAGCGCGGCTTCGGGGAGTGGGAGGGCCTCACGGGCCCGGAGATCGCCGAGCGCTGGCCCGAGGAGTACGCGGCGTGGCGCCAGGGCGAGGAGCCCGTGCGCGCGGGTGCGGAGTCCAAGGCCGACGTCGCGGCGCGCCTCGTCGCGTCCGTGACCGAGCACGTGGAGTCCCTGGAGCGGGACGACACGCTCGTCGTCGTCTCGCACGGCGCCGCGATCACGCTCGCGGTCACCGCGCTGCTCGGCCTGGACCCGGAGGGCTGGCGCGGGATCTCCGGGCTGCACAACGTCCACTGGTCCCACCTGCACCGCTCGGCGCCCGCCGCGACGCCCGCGTGGCGCCTCGTGGCGCACAACGTCGGGGCCGGGTTCCCGCTCGACGAGTGGAACGCGGGACCGGATTGGAATCTGGAGCCAGTTTCTGCGTAGACTAGCGACGCTCCGCAGGACGGGAAACCGGCCGGAGGAGTGCATGACCTGGATCTTCACGGATCCACGGGGCTGTGGCGCAGCTGGTAGCGCACCTGCATGGCATGCAGGGGGTCAGGGGTTCGAGTCCCCTCAGCTCCACCCGTAGAGCCGGACGGGAGCACGCATCATCGAGCGATGGGCGGGCTCCCGTCCGGCTTTTCTGCGTCCTGCGCGCCGCCCGGTGCTCGCCGGTGGAGGCCGCGGGTCTTGGCGCGGCCAGCCGCGCCTGCCACGCTGGTGCGGTGCGACGGCGCTCCGCCCGTCGCGCGGGTACCCGGGGGAGGGCACGCGATGAGGCCACTGCGCTACGCGATCAACGTCACGCTCGACGGCTGCTGCCACCACGAGGCGGGACTGCCGCCCGACGAGGAGTCGATGCGGTTCTGGACCGAGGAGACGGAGCGCGCGGACGCGCTGCTGTTCGGGCGGGTCACCTACCAGATGATGGAGGCGGCGTGGCGCCGTCCGGCGTCGGGCGCGTGGCCGGACTGGATGGGGGAGCGGGACGTCCCGTTCGCGGAGGCGATCGACGGGGCGAGGAAGCACGTGGTGTCGAGCACGCTGCGCGAGGTCGACTGGAACGCCGAGCTCGTCGAGGGCGACCTGGGTGACGCGGTGCGGCGGCTCAAGGAGCAGCCGGGCGGGTCGCTGTTCGTCGGTGGCGTGACGCTGCCGCTCGCGCTCGCGAATCTCGGGCTGATCGACGAGTACGCGTTCCTCGTGCAGCCGGTCCTGGCGGGGCACGGGCCGACGCTGCTGTCGGGGTTGCGCGAGCGCATCACGCTCGAGCTGGTGGACCGGCAGGAGCTGCGCTCGGGCGCCGTCGCGGTGCGGTACCGGCCCGTGACGGCCGTGCCGTGAGCCGGGACGACGACGCCCGGCGCGGCAGGTGCCGGCCGGGCGCTCGTGCGGGAGGAGCGGGGACTACGACGTGCTGACGTGCACGTGGTCGAAGTGGTTGGCGGTCGCGCCGCCGCGGTCCTCCATGCCGGACCACGCGCTCGCCGGGTCGCCGGCCATCCAGATCTTCTGCTGGTAGATGAGGTACGTGATGCCGAGCGAGCCCGCGTTGGCCTGCAGGTAGCGCGCGATGTCCCAGCCGGTCTCGCCGCTGATCATGATGTCGACGGCGCGGCCCGTGCCGTGGTCGCCGTCGTCGCCGGGGCGGATGCCGCCGAACGTGGTGACCTGGGGGAAGTTCGCGCACACGGAGCGGTAGACGGCGCGCGCGTTGGCGCGCAGCGACGACTCGATCCCGGTGCTCACGGAGCACGCGGCGTCCGAGACGCCGCCGGCGCTCGACCCCCCGGCCGCGGCGGCGGCGACCTGGGGCGCCTCGGGCTGCGACTGCGCGAGGAAGCTCGACTTGATCCACGCGGCCGCGCCGTCCCAGACGATCTGGCTCCAGTCGCCCTCGGTGACGCCCGTGACGTCGACGGCGGCGCCGAACTCGGTGGTCGCGACGCGCTCGGCGTCCGGGGACGGCGCGGAGCGCACGTTGACGGCCTCGGTGGTCCAGAGCTGGCCGGTCACGGGCGGCAGGGGCGGGGGCGTCGGGGCGGCCTGGGCGGCCGGCACGACGGCGATCTCCGCCGCGGTCTCGACGACCGGGGGCTCCTGCGGCGCCGTGGGCGGCGCGACGCGCTCGGACGAGCGGCTGGCGGCTCCCGTGCCGCGCTCCACGCTCGCGCCGGCGGTGGGCTCGACGCTCAGCGGAGCGAGGTCGGGGTTGCCCTCCGCAGGCTGGGGGCCCGCGCCCACGGCACCCGCGCCGAGCAGCGTGACGAGCGCCAGCGCGGGGAGCTTGAGCGACCGGACCGGCAGCGTCGGCAGGGCCGGGAGCCGGAAGGAGCGCGCGGTGGCGGGGGCTGCGCTGTGGCGGCCTCGGGACATGGTGCGCTCCGGTTCTTCGTGGGTAGGACGCGCCAATGTAACCAAACCGTGATCTGAGAAGTCCAGTCGGACATTCCGTGCAGCGCTCCCGTTCGACTCATGAGCGGCAGCGCTGAGTCGTATGCGCCGCAGTCGTTGGACGGGCGGGAGGCGGGTTCCTACGCTGGAAGCATGACCGTTCCCCCTGTACCGACCGTGACGCTCAACTCCGGTCACACCATCCCGCAGCTCGGCTTCGGCGTCTTCCTCGTGCCGCCGGACGAGGCCGAGAAGGCCGTCAGCGAGGCCCTCGAGGTCGGCTACCGCCACATCGACACCGCGGCGATCTACCGCAACGAGGAGGGTGTCGGCGCCGCCATCGCGAAGAGCGGCATCCCCCGCGACGAGCTCTTCGTCACGACGAAGCTCTGGAACGACCGCCAGTCGGGCGAGCAGCCGCACGACGCGATCCGTGAGAGCCTCGACAAGCTCGGCCTCGGCCATGTCGACCTGTACCTCACGCACTGGCCCGCGCCCGAGCAGGACCAGTACACGAACGCGTGGGCGAAGCTCATCGAGATCCGCGACGCGGGCCTCGCGCGCTCGATCGGCGTCTCCAACCACCTGCCCGAGCACCTCGACCGGATCGTCGCCGACACGGGCGTCGTGCCCGCCGTCGACCAGATCGAGCTGCACCCGGCCTACCAGCAGCGCGACGTGCTCGCCTGGGCCGACGCGAACGGCACGAAGATCGAGGCCTGGGGTCCGCTCGGCCAGGGCAAGTACCCGCTCTTCGAGAAGCAGGCCGTCGTCGACGCCGCGGCCGCCCACGGCGTGACGCCCGCCCAGGCGGTGCTGCGCTGGCACCTGCAGCGCGGCTTCATCGTCTTCCCGAAGTCGTCCCGCAAGGAGCGCATGGTGGAGAACTTCGACCTCTTCGGGTTCGAGCTCACCGCCGACGAGGTCGCCGCGATCGACGCCCTCGACACGGGTGACGGCTCGGGTCGCGTGAGCGCCCACCCGTCCGAGGTCAACTGACCCGGTCGCCCGCGGCCTCCCGCGAGGCAGCACGCACGACGAGGGGCGCCGTCCGGTCGGACGGCGCCCCTCGTCGTGCGCAGGTGGGAGGTCGGCTCAGCCGCACTCGTCGCAGATGCCCGTGGCGGGCAGGACCGTGAAGCACGTGGGGCACACGGCCGGCGGCTTCTCCGGCTCCGCGGAGCGGGCCGTCGTGCGGCGCGGTGTGCGCGTCGCGGGCGCGGCCTTCGCCGTGGCCCGACGTGCGGGTGCGGACGCCGCGGGGGCGGCACCGGGCACGTCGAACCCGCGCTTGCGCAGCAGGTCCGCGACGCCGACGGGGCTGCTGCGGAACTCCTCGGCGGTCGCGACGCGGCCGGTCGCGTACCGGTGCGCGACGCCGAGGATCGCCTGCGCGTCGTAGACGCGGTCCTCGTGGACGAGCGGGGTGCCGGGGGACGCGGTGAACCCGTAGACCCCGAGGAACGCGTCCCGGCCCCGGTCGTCCCAGTCCGCGAGGGCCTGGAGGATGTGCTGCCGGGTCACTGCCGAGAAGGTTGCCACGGCACGAGCCTAGACCGCCCCGCGGGACCCCTCGGACGACGAGCGCGTGACCTTCCGCACGCGCTCGTGCCGGGCCCTGGACGCCCGTGGATCAGGGGACGGTGTACCCCGCGGCGCGGAACATCTCGTACCACTCGGCACGGGTGAGCGGGACATCCGAACCGAGCGCGGCGCCGGCGACCCGGTCGGAGCTCGTCGTGCCGAGCACGACCTGCGTCCGCGCCGGGTGGCGCGTGATCCACGCGGTCGCGATCGCGATGGGCGGCACGTCGTACCGGGCGGCGAGGCGGTCGATCACGGCGTTGAGCTCGGGGTACTTCTCGGACCCCAGGAACACGCCCGTGAAGAACCCTGCCTGGAACGGGGACCAGGCCTGGATCGTGATGTCGTGGAGACGGCAGTAGTCGAGGATGCCCTCGTCGCGACTGATCGACTGGTCGAGGGCCTGCATGTTCGCGGCGACGCCCTGCGCGACGAGCGGGGCGTGCGTGACGGAGAGCTGGAGCTGGTTCGCGACGATCGGCTGCTCGACGTACCGGCGCAGCAGCTCGATCTGGCCCGGCGTGTGGTTCGAGACCCCGAACGCCCGCACCTTGCCCGCGGCGTGCAGGTCGGAGAACGCGCGCGCGACCTCCTCGGGTTCGACGAGGGCGTCGGGGCGGTGCAGCAGCAGGATGTCGAGGTAGTCGGTGCGCAGGGCCTCGAGCGAGCCCTCGACGGACGCGACGAGGTGCTCGTACGAGAAGTCGAAGTACGGGCCCTCGGGGACGATGCCGGCCTTGGACTGGATGACCCACTCCGTGCGCTCGGCGGGGGAGAGGTCGAGCGCCTCGGCGAAGCGGCGCTCGCAGCCGTGGAGCTCGGAGCCGTACACGTCGGCGTGGTCGAGGAACGTGATGCCGGCGTCCCGTGCGGTGCGCACGAGGGTGCGGACCTCGTCGTCGGTCTTGTCCTGGATGCGCATGAGGCCGAGTACGACGTCCGGGACGACGATGTCGGTGCCGGCCAGGGTGAAGGTCTTCATCGGTGGAGCTCCTTCGTGGGGTGGGCGGGTCGGGTGCGCGACGTCGGTGTCCGGGATCCGAGAGTGCACTGCCCCAGGGGGGTCCCGGGTCGGGGGTAGGAAGGGACGTCGTCCGCCGGGGGCGGGGTGCCGGGCGACCCGAGTCGAGCCCGGTCGGCCGCGACGGGTCGAGCCTAGGAAGCGATAACCTAGAAGTCTAACAACTAGTATTTGTCAGATAGAGAACTGTGAGTGGTCAATGGACCTTCGTCAGATGGAGTACCTCGTCGCGCTCGCGGACGAACGCCAGTTCACCCGGGCCGCCCAGCTCGTCGGCGTCTCGCAGTCGGGGCTCTCCGCCGCGGTCCGCAGCCTGGAGGAGGAGCTCGGCGCGAGCCTGTTCACGCGGACGACGCGGCGCGTCGAGCCCACCGAGGCCGGTCTCGCGCTGCTCCCGCACGCACGCTCCATGCTCGCGCAGGCGGCGGCCGCTCGCGACGCGGTCGTGCGGGCGACGCACGCGCTGTCCGGCTCGCTGCGCGTCGGCTCGGAGCAGTGCCTGGGCGTCCTCGACGTGACCGCCCTGCTCGAGCGCTTCCACCGGCGCTACCCGCAGGTGGAGATCCACTTCGCACAGGCGGGCTCGCACGACCTCCTCGCGCGCGTCCGTGAGGGCGACCTCGACGTCGCGTTCGTCGCGACCACCGAGCATCTGGGGCCGCTGTCCCAGACGGTCCTGGGCAGCGAGCCGCTCGTGCTCGTGTGCGCGCCGGAGCACCCGCTCGCCGGGAGGGGTCGGGTCGAGTGGTCCGACCTCTCGGGCCAGGAGTTCGTCGACTTCGACCCCTCGTGGGGCGCGCGGCCGGTCAACGACGCGACGTGCGCCGCGCACGGCGTCCACCGGCGCGTGCGGTGCTCCGTCAACGACGTGCACACGCTCCTCGAGCTCGTCGACCGCGGGCTCGGCATCGCGCTCGTGCCGCGCCACGTCGCGGGCAAGCCGGAGGCCGAGCGTCTCGTGACGCTCGCGCTGCCGGAGGGCGGTGCGCCGAGCTGGGTCGTCTCCGTCGTCACGGGGCGCTGGGACCGCGGCGCCTCGGCCGCGCCGCAGCTCCTGGAGCTCCTCGCCGACGCCCCCGCGTGCCGCGGCGTCGAGGTCGCCCGGACGGGCGCCGCGGCGTCGCGCACGGGTGTCGAGGTGCCGAGCCCTGCTGTCGAGGCCGTGGCGGAGGCCCGGTGACCGCCCCCGCGGGCACCGACGCACCGCTCTTCCCGCTGCGCAGCGTCGTCCTCGGCGCGTTCCTCCCCACGCTCGTCCTCGAGATCGGCGTGGGGGCCATGCTGCCGGTCGTCGCGGTCACGGCCACGGGCCGGGGCGCGAGCCTCACGGTCGCGGGGCTCGTGGCCGCGCTCGTGCCGATCGGCAAGATCCTCTTCGACCTGCCCGCCGGAGCGCTCGCCCAGCGCCTCGGCGACCGTGCGGCCATGCTGCTCGCCGGAGGCGTCGCGGCGGTCGCCTTCGCGACGATCGCGCTCACCCCCACCCTGTGGGGCCTCGCGGCGGGGGTCCTCGCGCTCGGTGCGTCGACCGCCGTCTTCAACCTCGCCCGCCAGGCGTACCTCACCGAGATCACACCCCCGCTGCGCCGGGCGCGCGTCCTGTCGACGCTCGCGGGCGTGCACCGCATCGGGCTGTTCCTCGGCCCGTTCGCGGGCGCGGCGGTCATCGCCGCGACCGACGTGCGCGGCGCCTACTGGCTCGGGACGGGCGCCGCCCTCACCGCGGTGGTGGTGCTCGCCGTCGTCCGGCCGGACGACGCGGAGACCGGGCGTGCTCGGCTGCGCGGCGCCCGGGCCGTGCCGCGGGTGGGCATCGCCCGCGTGGCGCGGGACCACCGTCACCTCTTCGCGACGCTCGGCGTGGCGATCCTCCTGGTCAGCGCCGTCCGCGGGGCCCGGCAGACCGTCATCCCCCTGTGGGGCGAGCACCTGGGGCTGGACGCCGAGGTGACGTCGCTGATCTTCGGCGTCTCCGGCGCGCTCGACATGCTGCTCTTCTACCCGGCGGGCAAGGTCATGGACCGGTTCGGGCGCCTGTGGGTCGCCGTGCCGTCCATGCTCACGATGGCCGTCGGTCTCGCGGTGCTGCCGCTCGCGCACACCGCCCCCGCGCTCGCGGTCGTCGCGGCGGTGCTCGGGGTCGGGAACGGCATGGGCTCGGGCATCGTCATGACGCTCGGTGCCGACGTCGCGCCCGCGGACGTGCGCCCGACCTTCCTCAGCGTGTGGCGCCTGTTCCAGGACACCGGCGACGCGCTCGGCCCGCTCGTGCTGTCGGCCGGTGCGGCGCTGGGGTCGCTCGCCGCGGGAGTCTGGGCGACGGCGGCGCTCGGCGCCGGCTCGGCGGCCGCGCTCGCGCGGTGGGTGCCGCGGCACTCACCGCTCGCGAACCTCGTCCGACGTCGCTAGTCCGGGCCGCGCTCGGGTGCGGGGTGGGGCGTCGGGCCGGGCCGCGCGCCGGCCCGGCTCAGACGAGCGTGAGGACGCCCAGCACCCCGACGGCGAGGGCGAGCACGAGCGAGACGGCGATGAGCACGACGTGCACGGTGAGGAAGCGCGTCGCGCGGCCGTCGGCGTCGCGCGAGCGGGGGTCCTTGGCGATGCGCTGGAGGAAGCGCGGCCAGATGAGCAGGTTCCAGGCAGCCGTGACGAGCAGGACCACGGACCAGACGACGGGGATCTCCACGTCCCGAGCATGCCAGGAGGCGTCGGGCGCCTCGGGCGGGGCGGCCGCGGGCAGGGTGTGGGATCCAGCACATCGACGCGGGCGTGAGGTGAGGCTAACCTCTCTCGTGGTCGACGCGCTCGCGGGGCCGCCGTTCCGCCCGGGGAGCCGGGCGTCGCACGAGGAGCAGCCGGTGTCCGTCAAGACCGTCAAGCCCCAGGACGCGCACGTCGTCACGCTGAGCGTCGTCGGGCGCGAGCGGGTCAGTCCGAACGTCGTGCGGGTCACGCTCGGGGGAGACGAGCTGGACCTCTTCACCCCGCTGGGGTTCGACCAGTGGTTCCGGCTCTTCCTCCCGCGGGAGGACCAGGACGCGCTGCGGCTGCCGACCCGCGCGTCGGGCCTCTGGTACGTCCAGTACCTCGCCACGCCCAAGGCGCGCCGGCCGTGGGTGCGGAACTACACCGTGCGGGCCGTGCGCCCGGACCTGCGCGAGCTGGACGTGGACTTCGTCGTGCACGGCGACGCGGGGCCCGCGTCCTCGTTCGCGCTGTCCGCCGAGCCGGGGGACCGCGTGGGCCTGCTCGACCAGGGGATCGGCTACCACCCGCGCGTCCCGCACGACTGGACGCTCCTCGTCGCTGACGAGACCGGGCTGCCCGCCGTCGCGGGGATCTGCGAGTCCCTGCCCGACGACGCGCGCGGCCTCGCGGTGGTCGAGGTCCCCGAGGCGGCGGACGCCCAGGAATTCCGCGTGCCCGCGGGCGTCGAGCTGCGCTGGCTGGCGCGCGACGGCGCGCGGCCGGCGGGCGGCGGCGGCCTCGACCTGCAGCCGGGCCACCTCGCGCTCGACGCCGTACGGTCGGCCGACCTGCCCGCCGGCCCCGTCTACGCGTACGCGGTCGGGGAGTCGGCGCTCGCGACGGGCGTGCGCCGCCACCTGGTCAACGACCGGGGCGTGCCGAAGGCGCACGTCGACTTCGTCGGGTACTGGCGCCACGGGCACGCGGCGTCCGCCTGACGTGCCCCGCGCGCGCCGTCGGGCGCGGGGCGTCGTGCAGCGGGTCGTCGTGCAGCGGGTCGTCGTGCAGCGGGGGGGTCGGTCAGACCCGGCGGAGCTGGCGGAACATCGGGCAGTCGAACGGGTCGCGCGCCGAGAGCCCCACGCGGTTGAGGTACCGGACGACGATCGCGTAGGACTGCACGAGGCTCGTCTCCGTGTACGGCAGGCCGAGGTGCGCGCAGTGCTCGCGCACGATCTCGCGGGCCCGCGCGAGGTGCGGGCGCGGCATGCTCGGGAACAGGTGGTGCTCGATCTGGAAGTTGAGCCCGCCCATGAGGATGTTCATCCACCAGCCGCCGCGGATGTTCCGCGAGGTGAGGACCTGCTTGGACAGGAAGTCGATCTTGCTGTCGGCGGGGATGATCGCCATGCCCTTGTGGTTGGGGGCGAACGACGCCCCCATGTAGACGCCGAAGACGGCGAGCTGGACGCCCAGGAAGGCGGCCGCGAGGCCGAGCGGCAGGAACCAGACGACCGCGCCGACGTAGAGCGACAGGCGCAGCGTGATGGTGACGATCTCGATGACGCGCGTGCGGACGTCGCCGCGCGCGCGGCCGCCGGCGAGGAGCGAGCGGAACGCCTGCACGTGCAGGTTCACGCCCTCGAGCGTGAGGAGCGGGAAGAACAGCCAGCCCTGGTAGCGGTTGATGACCGCCCGGAAGCCCTTCGCGACCTCCGCGTCCTCCTCGAGGAACACGACGACGTCGGGAGCGATGTCCGGGTCCTTGCCGCGGCGGTTCGGGTTCGCGTGGTGGCGCGTGTGCTTGTTCATCCACCACGAGTGGCTGATGCCGACGACGCCGTTGGCCAGCACCTTCCCGAGGCGGTCGTTCGCCGGGCCGGACGCGAACACCTGCCGGTGCGAGGCCTCGTGCGCGACGAACGCGAACTGGGTGAGGATCAGGCCGAGCGCCCCGGCGATGAGGAGCTGGAACCACGAGTCGCCCAGGAGCACGAACCCGGCGACCGCGCCGCCGAGCGCGAGCGTGAGGACCCCGAGGGTCCACAGGTAGTAGGCGTGCGTGCGGTGGAGCAGGCCCGCGTCGCGCACCGTGCGAGACAGTGCGCTGTAGGTGCTGGTGACGGCGCCGGGCTCGTCGGTCCGAGGGCGGGTGGCCCGGAAGCCCGGGCGCACTGCGGCAGAGGTCATGTGTCCTCGCAGGGGTGTCGGTGTCGACTTCCCAGCCGCGGAGGTGAGCAGGTGCTCGTCGTGCAGATGGCCCCACCCTACGGGACCGTAGGTTGCGCGCGCGAGGGGGCCGGGTGAAGGAGTCGCGAAGGAGCGACACCTCACCCGGAGGGGTCAGGCGGCGAACCGGAAGGTCTGGCGGTACTCCGTCGGCGTGATCCCGACCGCCCGCCGGAAGTGGTGGCGCAGGAGCGCGGCCGACCCGAAACCGCTGCGGCGCGCGACCTCCTCCAGGTCCAGCGAGGACTCCTCGAGCAGCGCCTGCGCGTGCGCGACGCGTTGCGACGTCAGCCACGCGAGCGGGGTCGTGCCGGTCTGCGCGACGAAAGCGCGCGCGAACGTGCGCTCGGAGGTGTGGGCCCGGCGGGCGAGGTCGCGCACGGTGAGCGGCTCGTCGAGGTGGTCGGTCATCCACTCCAGCAGCTCCCCGAACGAGTCCTCCTCGCACTCGGGCACCGGGCGCTCGATGAACTGGCGCTGCCCGCCGTCGCGCTGGGGCGGCACGACCATGCGCCGGGCGATCGTGTTCGCCACCCGCGCCCCGAGCTCGCGGCGCACGAGGTGCAGGCACGCGTCGATGCCCGCGGCCGTGCCGGCGCTCGTGATGAGGTTGCCGTCGTCGACGAAGAGCACGTCGGGGTCGATGTCGAGGCTCGGGTAGCGACGGCGCAGCTCGTCGGCGTGCATCCAGTGCGTCGTCACCCGCCGTCCCTCGATGACGCCCGCGGCCGCGAGCACGAACACGCCCGAGCACACGCTGAGCAGCAGGGCGCCGCGGTCGGACGCGCGGCGGACGGCGTCGAGCACCTCGGGCGGGTAGTCGGTCCCGATGCGGATCGCCGGCACGACGACCAGGTCCGCGTCGTCCGTCGCGGAGAGGTCGTGGTCGGGCACGACGTGCGCGCCCACCGACGTCCGGACGGCACGGCCCGCGACCGGGCCGCACACGCGGAAGTCGAACGACGGGACGCCGTCGTCGCTGCGGTCGAGGCCGAACACCTCGCACACGACGCCGAACTCGAACGGGGCCAGGCCGTCGCACACGACGGCCGCAACGGATCGCACCATGCTCGGCACGCTACGCCGCTGGCAGGATCTTGTCGAGAGGTGTCAGTGCTGCCACTCGTGGCGCGGGTCGTGCGCCGGGAGGGTGGAGCCATGGACATCTTCTGGGGTGTGGTGGTTCTTCTCCTCGTCGTCGGCCCGACGGTCGCGGCCCTCGCGGTCCGGCGTGAGGATCCCGCGCGACCGTGGTTCCCCGCCGGGTCCGACGGTGCGTGGCCCGACGGCGCCGCGTGGGACGCGCGCGGGGACCGGTCGGTGCACGGCGAGCGCTGGGACCGTGACGCGCAGCGCCTGGACGTCGACCTGCGCGCCGCGGCGTCGCGACCGGTCGAGCCGGCCGCCGTCGTCGACCCGCACGAGGTCGCGGCCGAGCTCGTGCTGCGGCGCGTCGTGCCCAACCCGGCCGTGCGCGACGGCGTGCGCGCCGCTCCTGCCGTGCCGGGCGGGCGCCCCGGGGCGAACGCGCCCGTCGCGCCGCGGCGGCCGGGGACCCGGGGCACGCCGCTCGCGCGCTGAGCCCCCGCACGCTGAGCCCCCGCACGCCGAGCTGCCGCGTCCTGAGCCTCCCTCGTGCCGAGCCGTCGCGTGCTGCTCGACGCGCGCAGCGTCCTCGGACGCACGAACGGCCCGGACCTCGTGGAGGTCCGGGCCGTTCGCGGGGGAGCGGTGTCGCGCTCGGGTCAGGCGCGCGAGCCGACCGCGTCGACGTCCGCGTCGCCCGTGAGCTGGTCGAGGCCCTCGAGCTCGTGCGCCTCCCACGGCGCGTGGCCGAGGCTCGGGATCATCGTCGCGAGCTCCGGGCGCCACTTGGTGAAGCGGGCGGGGAAGCAGCGCTCGAGCAGGTCGATCATCGCCGGGACGGCCGTCGAGGCGCCCGGCGAGGCGCCGAGCAGGCCGGCGATCGAGCCGTCGGCCGCCGCGATGACCTCGGTGCCGAACTCGAGGACGCCCTTGCCGTCCTTGTCCTTCTTGATCACCTGGACGCGCTGGCCCGCGGTGATGGTCTCCCAGTGCTTGGGGTGCGCGGTGGGCATGAAGCCCTGGAGCGCGGTGAACTTGGTCTCCGGGCTCGCGAGGAGCTGGCCCACCAGGTACTGGGTGAGGTCGAGGTTCTTCAGGCCCGCGCCCACCATCGAGCCGAGGTTGTGCAGGCGCAGCGAGGTGAACAGCCCGAGGTACTTGCCCTTCTTGAGGTACTTGGGGCTGAACCCGGCGTAGGGGCCGAACATCAGGTACGTCTTGCCGTCGACGACGCGCGTGTCCAGGTGCGGGACCGACATGGGCGGCGAGCCGACGTCGGCCTTGCCGTAGACCTTCGCCTGGTGCTGGGCGACGAGCTCCGGGTCGTCCGTGCGGAGGAACTCGCCGCTGATCGGGAAGCCGCCGTAGCCCTTCGCCTCCGGGATGCCGGCCGCCTGGAGCAGCGGCAGCGCGCCGCCGCCGGCGCCGACGAACACGAACCGGGCCTCGACGGTCGAGCGGCGCTTCGGGGCGTTCCACGAGCGGTCCTTGACCGTCAGGCGCCAGCGGCCGTCCTTCGTCTTCCTGAGGTTCTTCACCTCGTGCTCGAGGTAGAGCTGCGTGCCCTCCGAGACGAGGTAGTCGACGAGCTGCTCGGTGAGGGCGCCGAAGTCGACGTCCGTCCCGCTCGTCGCGCGCGTCGCCGCGACCGGCTCGTCGCCGTCGCGCTCGGCGACCAGGAGCGGAGCCCACTCGGCGATGACCGCCGGGTCGTCCGTGAACTCGAGCTCGCTGAACAGCGGGTGGCGGCGCAGCGTCTCGAAGCGGCGACGCAGGTAGTCGACGTTCTCCGCGCCGCGCACGAAGGTCATGTGGGGGGTGCGGGAGATGAAGCTCGCGGGCTGCGGCAGCGCGCCCGTCGTCAGCAGGTGGTGCCAGAACTCGCGCGACACCTCGAACTGCTCGTTGATCTTCACCGCCTTGGTGATGTCGATCGAGCCGTCCGGCTTCTCCGGCGTGTAGTTCAGCTCGCACAGGGCGGCGTGACCCGTCCCGGCGTTGTTCCACGGGTTCGACGACTCCTGCGCCACGGCGTCCAGGCGCTCGTAGATGCGCACCGTCCAGGTGGGCTCCAAGACCTTCAGGAGTGCCCCGAGCGTGGCGCTCATGATGCCACCGCCGATGAGGGCTACGTCGATCTGGTCTGCGCTGCTTGCGGGGTTGCTCGCTCGACTCGACACATGTCGATCCTACGCTTGTGAAAGAGTGCACTAACTGTGCGGTGCGTCACGGGCGTGCGTCACACTTTCGCGGGACCTCGGTCCCGAGCCGGGCAGGTCGGACGTCGCGTACCGCGCGATCCGTCCGCGTTCGCCCGGGTCGCACCGCGATCTCGCGAGGGAGAGCACGGGTCCCGAGCCGTCCTCCCGCGAGGTAGAGCCGTGGTCTCGCGAGGTGGAGCCGTGGTCCGCGTGCACGAGCCGACCACGCCTCTACCTGGGCGGCCCAGGGCTCTACCTCGGCCGACCGGGGCTCTACCTCGCGGGGGTGGGGTTCTCCGGCGGCGGGGAGTACGGGGACGGCCAGGGGCCGATCTCGGGGAGGCTCACCGGCTCGCCCGCGAGGCGGGCGGTGGGCTCGGTGCCGGGGGCGCGGCCCGCGAGCCAGGCGGCGACGTCGGTGAGGCCGCCGTGGACGACGACGGCGCAGCGGCCGCGCGCGGACGTGGGCGCGGCTGCGGCCACGGGCGTGGGCTCTGCTTCGGACGCGGGCTCAGGTCCGGCAGCCATGCGGAGGCCGCCCGGTCCGACGCGAAGAGCGCCCGGTCCCACGTGGACGCCGCCGGCGCCCACGACGAGGCCTCCTGGTGCCCCGTCGAGCTCGACCACGACGTCGTCCGCGAGCCGGACCCCGAGGAAGTCGAGGAGGTGCAGCCCGAGCGCGGGAGGCCAGGAGTCGAGGCCGACGCCGGCGTCGAGGTCGACCGCGTGGATCCGCACCTCGCGCCACCAGGCCACGAGCGCGTCCGTGACCGTGCCGTCGCGGTACGTCACCGGCGCGGACCACCCGGCGGACCCGGCGGTGGGCCACGCGGCGTCGAGGCGGTCGGCCAGCGCGTCGAGCGCCGCGACGTGCTGCGCGACCGAGCGCAGCGCGCCCGTCCGGATGCCGTCCTCGCGCCCGGCCGCGCCGCCGTCGTACACCTCGACGAGCTCGCCGCGCGCGGCGCGCTCGGCCTGCCGTGCCATGGCCTCGCCGATGGCGGTGACGTGCGCGAGCACGTGGCTGCGCGACCACCCGGGCAGTGCCGACGGCGCGTCGAGCCCGGCGGCGTCGAGCCCGCGCGCCGCGTCGGTCACCGCGTCGAGGGCGGCGCGCGCGTCGCGCCGGACCTCCTCGACGTCGGGCGGGGTGAGGGCAGGGGCGTCGGTCAGGGCCACAGCAGCTCCTTCGTCCAGGTGGTCGGCGCGCCGGACGCCGCGGTGTAGCGCAGGCGGGTCTGGCCCGCGCCCGACGACGCCCAGAACTCCACGCTCGTCGGCTCGAGCGCGTACGCGGTCCAGGCGTCGAGGACGAGCCCGGACTCCGCCCGCACGCGGTCGAGGGCGGCGTCCCACGCCTCGCGGTAGGCGGCGCGGGACGCGAGCGGGGCGCTCTGCGACCCGGCGAGGGCGGTCGCGCGGGAGAAGTCGGACCGGTCCAGGAAGTCGGCGGCGGACGTCTCGGCGTCCAGCGGCACGACGGGCCCCCGCACGCGGACCTGCCGACCGTGCTCGCGCCAGAAGAACGTCAGGGCGGCGTTCGGGTTCTGCGCGAGCGCGACGCCCTTGGGGGAGTCGGCGCGCGTCGCGAAGACCCACCCGTCGCCGTCGACGTCCTTGAGGATGAGCGTCCGCGCGTCCACGCGGCCGCTCGCGTCGGCGGTCGAGAGGGTGGCGGCGTGCGGTGCGGGCAGCCCGGCGTCGATCGCGTCGTCGAGCCAGCGGACGAAGAGCGTGCCCGGGTCGTCGGGTGCGGCGTCGACGTCGAGACCGGGGAGGTCGGGGCCGAAGACGGGCAGGGCGCGCAGGCGCTCGCGCAGGGACGGGCGGTCGGCGTCGGTCATGCGTCCTCCGAGGTGGTCGGGAGCGGGTCGAGCAGGGCGACGAAGCCCCGCGCGGCGGCGGACATCGCGTCCGGGTCGTCGAGGGCGCGCGCGAGGACGTACCCGCCCTGCACGACGGCGACGGCGGCGTGCGCGCGGTCGCGCGCCGCGTCGTCGGGCAGCCCGCCCTCGACGAGGACGGCGGCGGCCAGGTCGACGAGCCCGCGGAAGTAGGCGCGCACCTCAGCGGCGAGCGCGGCGTCGTCCATGACGGCCTGGTCGCTCACGAGGCGCCCGACCTTGCAGCCGGCGAGCGCGGGCCGCGGGCGTTCGAGATAGCGGACGAGGCGCTCGACGGCGGAGCCCTGCGCGCCGAGGTCGCGGCGTGCGGCGTCGAGGCCCGCGGTCGTCGTGGCGTGCACGGCCGCGGCGGCGAGGTCGAGCTTCGTGGGGAAGTGGTGGTAGAGGCTGCCCTGCCCGACCCCGCTCGCGGCGAGGACCTGGCGCGGGCTCGTCGCGCCGACGCCCTGGGCCCAGAAGAGCTCCTGCGCGGCGGCGACGAGGCGGTCCCGGGTCGAGCCGGGCGCCTCCGCGCGTGGCTCGGGTCGCGTGTCGGACGGCATGGTCCGCAGCCTAGCGGGCGACCATACCTACCGCTAGGTATGTCGTGGACGAGCCGGGGCGGCCGACGTGGTGCGACCTGCGCCTCGGGGAGAGCGACGGTCCCGCGGCACCGGTCTTGTGGACCGTCACCAACGCGTCGTCGGGCTCTCCCGTCCGTGCGGCCGGACGCTGGAGAGATCGTGCACGGGCCCGTGCGGCGCGCGTCGCCACGATCGACCCATGGACCAGGACCTCGCCGCACTGCTCGACGACCTCGTCTCCGCCACGACGCGCGAGGAGGTGCCCTCTGCGGACAGCCTCCTCGCCGTTCTCGCGAGCGGCGACGACGACCTCCTCGACGTCGTCGCGGCCGCGGCCCGGGTCCGACGCCGGTGGTTCGGCCGGCGCGTGAAGCTCGCCTACCTCGTCAACCTCAAGTCCGGGCTGTGCCCCGAGGACTGCACGTACTGCTCCCAACGCCTCGGGTCCGCGGCGGAGATCCTGCGGTACACGTGGCTCCGCGCGCCCGAGGCGCTCGGAGCGGCGCGCGCGGGGATCGACGCCGGGGCGTCGCGCGTGTGCCTCGTCGCGAGCGGGCGCGGCCCCACGGAGCGCGACGTGACCCGCGTCTGCGGGGTCGTCTCCCAGATCGTCGAGGAGCACCCCGGCGTCGAGGTCTGCGCGTGCCTCGGGCTGCTGTCCGACGGCCAGGCCGAGCGCCTGCGCGACGCGGGCGCCTACGCCTACAACCACAACCTCAACGCGTCGGAGGACGCCTACCCCGAGATCTGCACGACCCACGACTACGCGGACCGCGTCGCGACCGTCCGGCGCGTCCAGGGCGCCGGGCTGTCGGCCTGCTCGGGGCTCATCGCGGGGGCGGGGGAGACCCCCGAGCAGCTGGTCGACGTGCTCCTGGAGCTGTGGGCGCTCGACCCGGACTCCGTCCCGGTCAACTTCCTCGTGCCCTTCGAGGGGACGCCGCTCGCCGGCCGGCACGAGCTCACGCCGCAACGGTGCCTGCGGATCCTCGCCGCCGCGCGGTTCGCGCTGCCCCGGGCCGAGCTGCGCCTGGGCGCCGGGCGGGAGCTCCACCTGCGAGCCCTCCAGCCGCTCGCCCTGCACGTCGCCAGCTCGCTGTTCCTCGGCGACTACCTCACGGCGGAGGGGCAGGACGCCGCCGCGGACCTCGCGATGATCGCGGACGCCGGCCTCGAGGTCGAGGAGGTGCCCGGACCCGCCGGGCGGACGGCGCCGTCGCGCGTCGTGCCGCGCCGCCGCGGGGCGGGGACGGACGTCGCTCCCAACGCCTGATCGCCGCGACCGTCGTAGCGTGAGGGCGTGACGGTGCAGCAGCGGGTGCTGGTGGTCGCGGTCCTCGCGTCGTTCGTGTCGTTCCTGGACGGCTCGGTGGTCAACGTCGCGCTGCCCGCGATCTCCGCCGAGCTCACCACCGGGCCGGTCACCGGTCTCGCGCTGCAGCAGTGGGTCGTCGACGCGTACATGATCACGCTCGGCGCGCTCATCCTCCTGGCCGGGTCGCTGTCGGACGTCCACGGGCGCCGCCGCATCATGGCGATCGGGCTCGTCGGGTTCGCCGTGACGTCGGTCGCGTGCGCGCTCGCGCCCGACGGCCTCGTCCTCGTCGTCGCGCGCGGCCTCCAGGGCGTCGCGGGCGCCCTGCTCGTGCCCAGCTCGCTCGCCATGATCATCTCCACGTTCGACGGCGAGCGGCAGGCCCGCGCGATCGGCTCCTGGACCGCGTGGACCAGCACCGCGTCGCTCGTCGGGCCGCTGCTCGGCGGCATCCTCATCGACGCGATCTCGTGGCGCTGGGTCTTCTGGATCAACGTGCTCCCCGTCGCCGTCACGCTGTGGCTGCTGCGCGGCGTGCCCCGGTCCGCGGCGGAGGAGCCGGGCGCCGCGGCGGGCCCGGGTGGGCGACGGCGCATCGACACGCTCGGGGCGACGCTCGCCGCCGTCGGGCTCGCGGGCACGGTGTTCGCGCTCATCGAGCAGGGCCGCTTCGGGTGGGCGAGCCCCGTGGTGTGGGGGCCGTTCGCCGTGGGGGTCGTGTGCCTCGCCGCGTTCGTGGGGTGGGAGCGCCGCGCCCCGGACCCGATGCTGCCGCCGCGCCTGTTCCGGGTGCGCAACTTCGCGTGGGGCAACCTCGCGACCGCGGCGATCTACGGCGCGCTGTACTTCGGCGGGTTCGTCGTCACGCTCTTCCTCCAGCAGGTCGGCGGGTACAGCGCGACCGCCGCCGGGCTCGCCCAGCTCCCCGTCACGCTCGTGCTCCTGGCCCTGTCGACGCGGTTCGGGGCGCTCGCGGGCCGCTACGGCCCGCGCCTGTTCATGACGCTCGGCCCGATCGTCGGCGGGGCCGGCTACCTGCTCCTGCTCACGACGACCGACGACGCCGTGTACGTCACCCAGGTCCTGCCGGGCCTCGTGCTCTTCGGCCTGGGCCTCGCGATGACGGTCGCGCCGCTGACGTCGGCGATCCTCGGCTCGATCCCCGCGGCCGACGCCGGCATCGGCTCCGCGGTGAACAACGCGGTGTCGCGCGTCGCGGGGCTCGTCGTCATCGCGTTCGCGGGGGTGATCGTCGGCGGCGTGCTCGACCTCGACGGCTTCCACCGCTCGCTCCTCGTCACGGCGGGCCTGCTCGTCCTCGGCGGCGTGCTCAGCTGGGTCGGCATCCGCAACGACCGTGTGCGCGCGACCGGCGCCGGAGCGGACCAGAGCGGCTGAGGCGAGGTGCCGACCTCAGGACCCGCGCCCGCCGTCCCGACGGCTAGCGCACCGTCTGCAGGTCGTGGGTCGAGGTGTTGAGGCGGCGTGCGCCGTCGGGCACGTCCGGCGGGAACGCGACGACGATGTCCTCGATCCGGACGCCGAAGCGGCCGGGCAGGTACACGCCCGGCTCGACGGAGAAGCACATGCCGGGCTCGATCGGGCGGTCCTCGCCCTCCACCATGTACGGCGGCTCGTGCGTCGTCGTGCCGATGCCGTGGCCGGTGCGGTGCACGAACTGCTCGCCGTAGCCCGCGTCGACGATGACGGCGCGCGCGGCGCGGTCGACGTCCTGGCACGTCGCGCCCGGGCGCACCGCGTCGACCCCGGCCTGCTGCGCGCGCCGGACGACGTCGTAGACCTCGCGCTGCTGGTCCGCGAGGGCGTCGTCCGTGCCGCCCGCGACGAGCACCGTCCGCGAGGTGTCCGACCCGTACCCGTCGCGCAGCCCGCCGAAGTCGAGCACGACGAGGTCGCCGGGCTCGATGACGCGGTCGCCCGCGTCGTGGTGGGGGTCGGCGCCGTTCGGGCCGGAGCACACGAGCGTGAAGTCGACCTGCTCGTGCCCGTGCTCGCGCAGGAACCGGTCGAGGTCGGCCGCGACGTCCCGCTCGCGCCGGCCCGCGAACGCGACGCCCAGGACGTCCGCGAACGCGGCGTCGGCGGCCGCGCCCGCCGCGGCGAGGCGCTCCACCTCCGCGGCGTCCTTGACGGCCCGCAGCGTCGGGACGGCGTCGGAGAACGCGGTGAGGCGGGCGCCGGGCAGCGCGCGCTGGAGCCCGAGCACGTGCAGCGCCCACGTGGCGTCCGAGACGGCGTAGGTGCCGTCCGCGGCGAGGAGTCGCGCCGCGGCGTCGTGCTCGTCGTCGCCGTCGCGCCACGTCACGACGTCGAGGCCCTCCGCGCCGGGGGCGGAGGCCAGGTCGCCCCGCTCGAGCAGCGGCACGACGACGGACGCGCCGCCGGTCGTCCCGGTCCCCTCGGCGGGGATCGTGAGCAGCGTCAGCCGCTCCGTCTCCGGCGGCGCGTACCCGGTGAAGTACGCGAGGTCGGGGCCGGGCGAGACGAGCAGCCCCGTGAGACCGGCCTCGCGCGCGTGCGCGGCGGCGCGCTCGCGACGCGCGGCGTAGACCTCGGGACCGAACGCGGCCCCCGGACGTGCGGCATCGGTGCTCGACATGAGCCCAGCGTGGCACCGCTCGCCGCCGAGATCGACCCGAGCGGCCCGACGGCGGTCCGCCGCGGGTCCGCTCGGGCGGCCGGGTCCGTCCCGGTCGTCGCGGGTTGGGCGGTCCGGCTCGGGTCCGGGAGTGGCAGGCTGCTCGCATGACCGACGTGCGCAACCTCCTCGCGGCCCTCGACACGTTCGACGGGCACTGGCAGCCGCACCGCGTGGCGAGCCTCAACGACGCCGACGTCAAGGTGGTGAAGGTGCTGGGCGAGTTCGTCTGGCACACGCACCCCGAGACCGACGAGCTGTTCCTCGTCCTCGACGGCGAGCTGACGATCGACCTGCGCGACAGCGGCGTCGAGCGCGCGGTCGTGCTGGGCCCGCACGACCTGTTCGTGGTGCCGCGGGGCGTCGAGCACCGGCCGCGTGCCGCCGTCGAGACCTCCGCGGTGCTCGTCGAGCGGCAGGGGACGGTCAACACGGGCGACGCGGGCGGCGACCTCACGTCGCCGCTGCGGGAGCTGCCGGGCGAACCGCCCACCGCCTGACGGCCCGCCCGACCGGCCCGGACGTGCCGGACCGGCCCGCGGCGGGTCGATCGGGCGCCGCCGGGGCCGGTCTCGGAGGGTCAGACCCGCACGACGACCTTGCCGCGCACGTGCCCGGACTGGCTCGCGCGGTGCGCGTCGGCGGCGTCGGCGAGGTCGAAGACCTCCGCGACCTCCGGGCGCAGCAGGCCCTCGTCGCCGAGCCGAGCGAGCTCGGCGAGGTCGGCCGCGTCGGGGCGCACCCACACGTAGTGCCCGCCCAGCTCGTCGCGGGCCCGCGCGTCCGTGATCGAGGCGACCGTGCCGCCGTCGCGCAGCACCTGCGGGACCGAGTCGAGCGCGTCGCCGCCCACGTAGTCGAGGACCACGTCCACGCCCTCGGGCGCGAGCGCCCGGACCCGCTCCGCGAGCCCCTCGCCGTACGTCACCGGCTCCGCGCCGAGCGAGCGCAGGAAGTCGTGGTTGCGCTCCGACGCCGTCCCGAGGACGCGCGCCCCGAGCGCCTGCGCGATCTGGACGGCGAACGACCCGACGCCGCCGGCGGCGGCGTGCACGAGCACCGTCTGGCCCGCGGCGAGCCCGGTGCGTCGGATGGTCTGGTACGCCGTCAGCCCCGCGAGGGGCACGGCCGCCGCCTCCTCGAACGACCACGCCGCCGGCTTGCGCGCCAGCGTCCGGACGGGCGCCGCGACGAGCTCGGCGAACGTGCCGCCCGAGACCTCGCCGCCCACGACGTCCTTGCGCACGTACCCGTACACCTCGTCGCCGACCTGGAGCTCGGGGGTGTCCAGGCCCACGCGCTCGACGACGCCCGCCACGTCCCAGCCGGGCACGACGGGGAAGATGGCGTCCATGACCTGGTCGAGGTACCCCTCCCGGACCTTCCAGTCCACCGGGTTCACGCTCGCGGCGCGCACGCGCACGAGGACGGAGTCGGGGCCGACCTTGGGGGTCGGGAGGTCGGTCGTCTCGAGGACGTCGGGGCCGCCGTAGCGGGAGTAGGTGATGGCTCGCATACGGGCGGCAACCCCGCGGACGCCCGACGGATTCCCGCGGCGCGGTCAGCCCTCGAACGCGGTGGGGTCCATGTGGAGGACCTCCCACTGGTGCCCGTCGAGGTCGGCGAAGCTCCGCGAGTACATGAAACCGCCCTCCTCCTGGGGGTCCTTGACCGCCGTCGCGCCGGCGGCGAACGCGGCGTCGACGAGCCGGTCGACCTCGGCGCGGGAGCCGACGCTCAGGGCGTTGATCACCTCGGTCGTGGCGGTCGCGTCGGCGATCGCCTTGTTCGTGAACCGCTGCGCGAACTCCGCGGTGAGGAGCATCACGTAGATCGTGTCGCTGAGGACGATCGAGGACGCGTTCTCGTCCGTGAACTGCTCGTTCACGGTGTACCCCAGCGCGGTGTAGAACGCCTTGGCGGCGTCGAGGTCCTGGACGGGCAGGTTGACGAAGATCTGGGTGCTCATGCGGTCCTCCGGTGTGGCGGGCGGGTCGCCCGGTGCGGGTGTCGTCGGGGTAGACGACGGCCCGCCCGGGAACTCATCGCCCGGCCGCGCGGTGGCGCGACCGGGCGCCGCCCTGCCTCGGCGCGACGTCAGACGAGCACGTCGCCGTCGCGGGCCACGACCCGGCCGCCGGCGACGACGAGCGCGCGGCGCGGGGCGCGCACGACGGCGTCGGGCACGTTCTCCGCGTCGACGAGCACCACGTCCGCGGGTGCGCCGACGACGAGGTCGTGGACGTCGCGGCCGACGAAGCGCGCGGCGTCGGACGTCGCGACGCGCGCGGCGGTGACGAGCTCCTCGTCGTACCGGAAGCGCGAGAGGCGGGCGAGCTGGGTCGTCAGCGCGAGGAGGTCGCCGGTCCCGTAGGGGGACCACAGGTCGCGGATGCCGTCCGTGCCGAGCCCGACGGCGACGCCCGCCGCGCGCAGCGCGTGCACGGGCAGGGGAGCGGCACCGATCGGCGCGACCGTGGTCATGGTGATGCCGGCCTCGCCCATCGCGGCGACGAGGTCCGCCTGGCGCGACGCCGGGACGTCGCCGACCGCGAAGCCGTGCGCCACGTTGACCTTCCCCTGGAGGCCGGCGCGCAGGGTGCGGTCGATCATGAGCTCGACCTGGAACGCGCCGAGGTCCCCGCCGTCGTGGAGGTGCACGTCGACCCCGACGCCACGCCGCTCGGCGATCGCGAACAGCCCGTCGAGCTGGCCGACGGGGTCGCGGTCGATCGACGCCGGGTCGAGGCCGCCGACGTGCTCCGCGCCCGCGGCGGCGGCCGCGTCGAGCAGGTCGAGCACCCCGGGCCGGCGCAGCACGCCGTCCTGCGGGAACGCGACGATCTCGGCGTGCACGGCCCCGTCCAGCGCGGCGAGCGCCTCGCGCACGACCTCGATGCCGCGCAGCCCCAGGCCGAGGTCGACGTCGACGTGGGTGCGGATCGCCGTCGTGCCGTGCCGCACGAACTCGCGCAGCACCGTGAGCGTCACGTCGACGCCCGGGATGCCGAGCTCGTCGCGGTGCGCGCGCTCGTGCGCGATGCGGCCCTGCGTCGTCGCCTCGCCGCCGTAGCTCACCCAGGGCCGGCCCCACCAGCTCTTGTCGACGTGCGCGTGGGCGTTGACGAGGCCCGGGAGCGCGAGCAGGCCGCGGCCGTCCACCACGCCGGCCTCCGGCACCGTGCCGGCCGCCGGGTCGTGCGGCGTCACCGCGGCGATGCGGCCGTCCGCGACGTGCAGGTCGACCGGCTCGCCGCCCCAGGGGCGGACGTCGCGCAGGACGGTGACGGTCTCGGGGGTGCGGGCGGTGGTCATGCGGCGGGTCCTTCCGGCAGCGGGACGACGACCTGGGGCCGTCCGGGGATCTGGATCTCGTACGTGTCGAGCGTGCCGAGGTCGACGACGGTCGCGCCGTCCCACGCCTCGGCCTGCGTGTACCCGCCGGCGAGCACGGCGCTCGGGCGGCCCGTCGCGGGGTCGGTCCACGTCGTCACGGTCTCGTGGCGGCGCGTGAGCGGGACGACCTGCTCCGCGCCGGTCGCCGGGTCGAGCACCGTCACGTTCGGCCCGCCCGTGGCGTTGCCGAACGGGCCGTTGCCCACGACGACGACGCGGCCGTCGGGCGCGCGGGCGACGCCGTGCTGGTGGCTGTCCGCCGCCGAGGCGACGGTCGTCGTCGTGCCGGTGGCCGGGTCGAGGCGGACCAGCACGCGGCCCTGGTAGGGCAGCAGGAGCGAGCCGTCGTCGTCGAGCACCGCGTAGTGCGGCTTCTCGAACGACGCGAGCCCGCCGTCCGTGCCGAAGGGCGCAACCTCGATCCGCCGGGCCTCGAACGTCGTGGTGTCGACGACGTGCACGGAGAACGCGTCGTGGTCGACGGTGTAGACCTCGCTGCCGTCGGCGGCGACGAGCACGTCGAACGGTCGCAGCCCCACGGGCGTGCTCGCGACGACCTCGCGCGACGCGACGTCGATCGTCTCGAGCGTCGACGAGTCGCCGCGGTGGACGGCGACGTGGACGCGGGCGCCGTCGGGCGAGACGGCGATGCCCATGCCGCCGCGGCGGTACTCGCCGAACGCGACGCGCGCGGGCGCGTCCCGGTAGGGGAGGAGGTCGACCCGCTCGCGCGTCGCGAGGTCCACGACGGCGACGCCCTGGGCCGTCGAGACGTAGGCGCGCATCGTCGGGGCGTGCACGGCGACGCCCCACGGCGCGGCCCCGACCTCGATGCGGTCGACGACGGCGCTGCCCTCCCGGATCGTCGGGTCGACGATCGCGAGGCCGTCGGACTCCGCCTCGGTCGCGAGCAGGAACCGCGGGGTCTCGACGGCGGGGACGGGGTCGGGTGCGGGGGCCGCCGGGCCGTCCGCGGGCGTCGTCGCCGGAGCCTGCGGCGAGGCGGCCGGGCTCGGCGGTGCGTCGGGCGTGGCGTCGTCGCCCGCCCCGGCGGGCGTGCACGCGGCGAGGACAGCGACGCCGAGCGCCGCGGCCCACGCCGCCGCGCGGCGTGGCCGACGGTCCCCGGGCCGGTCGGTGCGGCGCGGGAGGGGAGGGGCAGCCATGGCCAAATGGTATACCAATCGTGCGAGCGCTCCGCGGGCGTGATGCGGCGACCGACCGAGGATCGCGGCCGGGTCAGCCCTCGAGCGTCGCGGGCGCCTCCAGCACGACATCGTCCGGCGACTTGTCCCGGCGCCACCCCTTCCAGACGGGATGGCGCAGCTTGCCGAACGGGACGTCGTCGCCGTCGCCCTCCCCGGCGCCCGTCCACTCGGCGTAGACGACCTCCGCGACCCGCCGCGGCGACACCCAGTGCGCGTCGCGCGCGTCCTCGCGCGGCACGCCCACCGCGGGCGGCGTCGTGCGCCCGATCCGGTCGAGCTCGGCGACCAGGTCGCGTCGCTCGGCGTCCGTGAAGCCCGACCCGACCCGGCCCACGTAGACGAGGCGGCCGTCGTCGGGCACGGCGAGCAGCAGGGACCCGACGAGGTGCGTCCGCTCGCCGTGGCCCGGCCGCCACCCGACCACGACGACCTCCTGCGACTGCGCGTGCTTGAGCTTCAGCCACAGCGCCGAGCGGCGGCCCGACGAGTACGTCCCGTCGCGCCGCTTCGCGACCACGCCCTCGAGCCCCAGCCGCCTCGACGTCTCCATCGCGGCCTCCAGGTCCCCGTCGAAGACCGGCGGCACGTGCACCGGGGCGACGGCGTCGCGCAGCACGTCCTCCAGCACCTCGCGCCGCTCGTCGTACGGGCGCTTCGCGAGCGACCGCCCGCCGGTCTCCAGGACGTCGAACACCATGAGGTCGACCGTGACGCGCCGTCGCGCCGCGGCGACGTCCCCCGGCTTGGCGATGTTCGCGCGCTGCTGGAGACGCCGGAAGCTCGGCCGCCCCCGCGCGTCGAGCGCGACGATCTCCCCGTCCAGCACCACCGGCAGCGCCTCGGCCGGGACCTGCTCCGCGAGCGCCTGCAGCTCCGGGTACGTCACCGACATGTCCTTGCCCGAGCGGCTCACGAGCCGCACGCGCCCCTCGGACACGTGCGCGAGCGTCCGGAACCCGTCCCACTTCATCTCGAACGCCCACGCGTCGCCGTCGTGCAGGTCGCCCGCCGACGCGGGCGACGCGAGCATCGGCCGCCAGTCCGTCCGCGCGGGCCGTGGCTCTGGAGCACCGTGGTCGTCGGGCGACGACGCGCCGCGAGCCGACGGCGAAGCCGGGGGTGGGGAGGAGGTGCCGGGTCGTGGCGGGTCTGGCGGGAGCGGCGAGGGACGAGCCGCGGATGGTAGACCCGGCGCCTCCTCCCCACCCCCGGCGCCCCGACCCCGCGCGCTCTCGCCCGGACGGCTCGGCCTCGGCGCCATGAGGTGGATCAGCCAGTCGTCCTCGTCGCGGCCGTCGCGGCCGCCCGTGTGGATGAGCGCGAGGCGGCGCGTGCCGTGCTGCTCGCCGTGGAGCGTGACGATGACCTCCTCGCCGTCGCGCCACTTCTCGAGCTCGTACGTGCCGGCGTCCCAGATGGTCACCTCGCCGGCGCCGTACTCGCCCTTCGGGATCGTGCCCTCGAACGAGCCGTAGGCGAGCGGGTGGTCCTCGGTCTGGACGGCGAGGTGGTTCTTCTTCGGGTCGGTCGGCTCGCCGCGCGGGAGCGCCCAGCTCACGAGCACGCCGTCGTGCTCCAGCCGGAAGTCCCAGTGCAGGCGGCGGGCGTGGTGCTCCTGGATGACGAAGCTGTTGCCCGCGCTCGGCGGCGGCGCCTCGTCCGGGACGGGCTCGGGCGTGCGCCCGGCGTCGCGCATGGAGCGGTACCGGTGCAGGCGGTCGGGCCGCTCGTCGTCCGTCCCGCCGTCCGCGGCGTCGCCGCCCGACGCCGCACCCCCCTTGCGCTCGAACGTCGCCATGCGCGCGGGCGTGGGCTCGAGCGCGGAGAGGTGCCCCTGCGTGAGCGCGGCGAGCGGGTCGCCCAGGGTGCGCACGCGCTCGACGACCTCGTCGAGGTCGAGGTGGCGCAGGTCCGGGTCGTCGAGCTCCTCCCAGGTGCGGGGCGCGGCGACGGTGGGGTGCTCCCGCCCGCGCAGCGAGTAGGGCGCGATCGTCGTCTTGTTGCCGTTGTTCTGGCTCCAGTCCACGAGCACCTTGCCGCCGCGCAGCGACTTCTTCATGTCGCTCACGACGAGGTCGGGGTGCTCGGCCTCCAGGTAGCGGGCGAGCTCGTGCGCGACGGCGGAGACGGCCGCGGCGTCCTGCTTGCCGTCGAGCGCGGCGTACAGGTGGATGCCCTTGGACCCGCTCGTCACGGGCAGGGGTTCGAGGCCCATGCCCTGGAGGATCTGCCGCGCCTGGCGTGCGACCTCCGCGCACTCGGCCAGCCCGGCCCCCGGGCCGGGGTCGAGGTCGAGGACGAGGCGGTCGGGGTCGAGGTGCGCCCCGGTGCGACCGAACTGCCACTGCGGCACGTGGAGCTCGAGAGACGCCGTCTGGCCGAGCCACGTGAGGGTCGCGAGGTCGTTGACCAGCACGTAGTCGTTGGCGCTGCTCTTGTGCTGGATGCGCCGCGTGCGCACCCAGGACGGGACGCCCTGGCCCGCGTTCTTCTGGAAGAACACCTGGCCGTCGACGCCGTCGGGCCACCGCTTGCGCGTCGCGGGCCGGTTGGCGCAGTGGGGGAGCATGACGTCGGCGACGGCCGCGAGGTACGCGAGGACGTCGGCCTTCGTCGTGCCGGTGGCGGGGTAGAGGACCTTGTCCAGGTTGGTGAGCCGCAGGCGGTGACCACCGACGTTCACCGTCTCGCCCGCCCGGCTGGATGTGGTGGCCATGGGCCCATCGTGGCGCGGGCCCGACGGCGTCGCCCGCCGTGGCGGGAACTTCTCGGCGCCCTCGACCGTGGACACTGGGTGGGGCTGTCCGACCGGCCGGGGAGCCCGCCCGGGGTCGATGCCGGACCGAGAGGATCACCGTGACGCACCTGACGACCGACGACGTACCGCTCCCCGCGGAGATCGGTCCCCGCGTCCGCGAGTTCCGTCGCCTGATGATGAACTACAAGTTCGGCATCGACGAGGTGATGACGAAGATCACCGTGCTCCGCGACGAGTTCCGGCACGTGCACGACGACAACCCGATCGAGCACCTTGGCTCGCGCCTGAAGTCGCTCGAGTCGATCGTCGCGAAGGCGCGCCGCAAGGGGATCCCGCTCACCCCGGAGGGCGTGCGGGAGAACATGTTCGACGTCGCGGGCGTCCGGGTCACGTGCTCGTTCGTCTCCGACATCTACCGCGTGCGCGACCTGCTCGTGGGCCAGCGCGACCTCACGGTCCTGGAGGAGCGCGACTACATCGCGCACCCGAAGGGCAACGGCTACAAGAGCCTGCACCTCATCGTCCAGGTGCCGGTGTTCCTCTCCGACCGCGTCGAGGACGTCGTCGTCGAGATCCAGCTCCGCACGATCGCCATGGACTTCTGGGCGAGCCTGGAGCACAAGATCTACTACAAGTACCAGCGGGACGTGCCTCAGCACCTGACGGACGCGCTCAAGCTCGCGGCGGACGTCGCCGCGACCCTCGACACGACGATGGAGCGCATCCACGACGAGGTCCGCAGCCTCGACGGCGTGCCGGAGCCGGTCGAGAACACCGACGAGCTCGCCACGCCGCGCGAGGTGATGGAGAGCTTCATGCGGACGGCGCAGGTCGCCGACGAGGCGTTCCACGAACGCCGCCACGACGGCTGAGGCGACGCTCCCGCGCGGGCCGCGCGACGACGTCGGGCCGCTCAGACCAGCGTCTCGACGCCGATCCGCACCCGGTCGCCGACGTCGACGCCCTCGGCGCGGCGGACCGCGGCCTTGATCGGCACGACGAACGTCTTGCGCTGCGCGTCGGGGAACACCGACGTGGACCAGCGCTGCGCCCCGAGCGTCACCTCGACCTTGACCGAGCCGAACCCCGCGGGCGGCAGCGGCAGCTCCGCGATCTCGTCGCTCACGTCCTCCGGGAGCGCGGCGAACACCCAGCTGTCGGTGCGCGCCTCCCACCGCCACAGCTCGGCCTCGAACTCGAACCTCGTCCCCGCCACCCGTCCATGGTGCCGCGGGCCACCCACACGCGGGTGCCGACGTCGCGCCGTATCCCTCGCGGGCGGGCGCCGGTGACGCCACCATGGACGGATGAGGGCCATCTGGAAGGGCGCCATCACGTTCGGCCTCGTCAACGTGCCGGTCAAGGTGTACTCCGCGACGGAGGACCACGACGTGCCGCTGCACCAGGTCCACGACAAGGACGGCGGCCGCATCCGCTACCGGCGCGTGTGCGAGATCGACGGCGAGGTCGTGCCGTACGAGCACATCGACAAGGCGTACGACGACGGCGAGCGCACCGTCGTGCTGACGAGCGAGGACTTCGCCGCGCTCCCCGCCGAGCGCAGCCGCGAGATCGAGGTCGTGGAGTTCGTGCCGAGCGAGCAGATCGACCCGCTCCTGCTCGACCGCAGCTACTACCTGGAGCCCGACTCGAAGTCCAACAAGGCGTACGTGCTCATGCGGCGCACGCTCGAGGAGACCGACCGGACGGCGATCGTGAAGTTCGCGCTCCGCCAGCGCACGCGGCTCGCGGCGCTGCGCGTGCGGGACGACGTGCTCGTGCTCCAGACGCTGCTGTGGGCCGACGAGGTGCGCGAGGCCGCGTTCCCCTCGCTCGACGACGAGGCGAAGGTGACGGACAAGGAGCTCGCCATGTCGGCGCAGCTCGTCGCGAGCTTCGAGGCGGACTTCACGCCGGAGGAGTACGAGGACGACTACCAGGCGCAGCTCCGCCAGCTCATCGAGGCCAAGCTCGAGCAGGGCGACGCGCTCGACACCGCCGAGACCTTCGGCGAGCAGCCGGAGGAGAGCGAGGGCGCGGAGGTCATCGACCTCATGGAGGCGCTGCGCAAGTCGGTCGCGTCGTCGAAGAGCTCGCGCGCGAGCGGGGGGAAAGCCCCAGGTTCAGGCTCAGGTTCACGGTCCGGGTCGGGCTCCGGGTCGACCGCGAAGTCGGGTTCCGGCCGCGCGAGCTCGTCGTCGGGCAAGGGGTCGAGCGGTTCCCGGTCGACGAGCGCGAGCAAGAGCTCGGGCACGAAGGAGAAGGCGGCGACGAAGCCGGCCGCGAAGAAGAGCACGAGCCGCGCCGCCTCCACGAAGGAGAAGTCGACCACCTCGAAGACGACCCGGAAGAAGGCGTCCGCCTAGCACCGGGCGGCGGGCGGGCGCGCACCGCGCGACCTCGGGGCGGGTGCGATGAGTTCCGCGCCCGGCGCCCGTCGGAACGGGTGGGCGGTCGACCGGCCGCCCGCGAGGCCCTGCGAAGGAGACGACGATGCGTGCGATCGTGCCGAGCCTGTGGTTCGACGGCAACCTCGAGGAGGCCATCACGTTCTACTCGAGCGTCTTCCCCGACGCGAAGGTCGGCGACGTGTTCCGCCAGCCCGACGGCACCGCCGTGTCGGCGGACTTCGAGCTCGCCGGCCAGCGGTTCGACGCCATCAACGGCGGTCCGCAGTTCCCCTTCACCGAGGCGGTGTCGTTCGTCGTCGAGTGCGAGTCCCAGGACGAGGTCGACGAGTACTGGGCGGCGCTCACCGACGGCGGCCAGGAGTCGCAGTGCGGCTGGCTCAAGGACCGGTTCGGGCTGTCGTGGCAGGTCGTGCCGCTCGAGTTCCTCGCGATGCTGCAGGACCCCGACCCCGCGCGCGTGCAGCGCGTCGTGGACGTGATGATGACGCAGTCCAGGCTCGACCTGGTGCCGTTGCGCGCCGCCTACGAGGGCTGAGGCGGACGCCGCCGCGCGTGAGCCCGGAGGACGCGCGGCTCGTCGGGGATGTCCAGGCAGCCCCCAGGTCTGGTTGAATGCGCTCGACATCCGCGACGGCGCGCGCCGTCCTCTCGTGAAGGATCACGAACCGAGTGAAGAAGCTCCTTGCCGGCACCGTGGGGACGGTGCTGGCCCTCGGCGGGCTGGGCGTCGCCACCGCGACCCCCGCAGCCGCCGCCACCCCCTCCGTCCAGCCCTCCTGCAACTCCCTCTACGTCAGCCTCGACGACTACCCGCAGGGCACGTCCGTCGTCGTGACCCTCGACGGCGAGACCGTCGAGAGCACGACGTTCGACACGTCCTACTCCTTCTGGCGCGATCTCGACTTCTCCGTCCCGCACGACTGGAGCGTCGTCGTGGACGCACCGGACGGCGCGGACGGGGACTTCTCCGACAGCGGCAGCACCGTCCCGTGCGACACCGACCCGAACGTCTGGGCCGACGCCTGGGCCTCGTGCGGTGAGCTGTCGACCAACGTGGGCGGGTACCCGGAGGGCTCGCGCGTCGTCGTGAGCGTCGACGGTGCCGTGGTCGGCGACGAGACCTTCACCGGTTCCTTCTGGACCGGCTGGCCGCTGGACTGGCAGACCCCGCACGACTGGTCGGTCACGCTCGACGCGCCCGAGGACGCGCTCGATCGGAGCTGGTCCGGGACGACGGAGCCGTGCCGCTTCGACCCGAGCCTGCGCGTCGACGTCAGCGCCTACTGCGAGGTGCTGTGGGTGGACGTCGCGGGATACCCGGCGGGCACGGCCGTCGCCGTCCGGCTCGACGGGGAGGTCCTCGGCGACGGGGTCGTCGACGAGAGCGGGTTCTTCTCGGGCGAGTGGACCATCGACGGCTCGCGCACCCAGGAGTGGGAGGTCGCCCTCGACGCCGCGGACGACGCGCTGGACCGGACCGAGACCGGGAGCACCGAGCCCTGCTGGGTCGAGCCGACGGTCGTCGAACCGGTCATGCCCGTGGTGCCGACGGACTGCGACGCGACGCCGGACGACGTCGTCCTGCCGGACGACACGGCCGAGATCACGTACGAGCGGACCGCGGAGGGGATCGTCGCGACGGCGGCGCCCGGCTACCGGTTCGACAGCCTGGCCAGCGACCAGTGGAGCTTCTACGGCGAGAGCCAGGTCATCCTGCACTGGGGATCGGCCGTCCGACCGCGCTGCGAGCTCGAGGTCCTGTCGGTCGTGCCGACGTGCGACGCCGGCGTGCCTCTCGTCGACATCTCCGTGACCCCGCCGGCCGGTGCGACCGACGACAACTCGACCTTCTTCATCGAGTGGGAGGGCCCGGGAGGGCCGTACGAGGTCGTCTACGGCGACGCCGGGTTCGGGCACCCGTGGACGACGCGCCAGCCGTGGCCGGGGTTCGTCACCCACCACGACGGGACCGTGTCGCCGACGTACGACCCCACGTGGCGGCTGGACGACGTCGACCTCCGGCTCTCCGCGACCGTCGCGGCGGACGGCGGTGCGTACACCGTGTTCCACAGCGCCACGGTGGAGGACGCGCCGACGGCCGACCCGTGCGCCGACGACCCCGGGCCGCACTTCTCGGTCGACGTGACCCCGCGCTGGCTCGCCGGCAAGCTCTACCTCGGCGTGCGCGTCCTGAACGAGGGCGACGGTGCCGCGGACGTCAGCGTCGTGACGCCGTTCGGGCGCAAGCACTTCCCGCGCGTCGCGGCCGGGGCGAGCGCGTACCAGGCGTTCGCGGTGCGGACGTCGGAACCGGTCGACGGCCAGGTGGACGTCTCGTTCACGGCCGACGTCGACGGCGGGCCGGTGACGCGCGAGCGGTCCGTGCCGTTCTCGTTCGGGGGCTAGCAGTCCCGACTCGCGACGGTCTACGAGGAGAGGCCCGGCGGGGCGCCCTGCGGCGCCCCGCCGGGCCTCTCTCGTGCCTCCGGGCGGCGCCTCAGGCGGTGGCCGTCCGGCGGAGCGCGACGAGCTCGCCGATGAGGCCGAGGAGGTCGTCCACGTCGTCGCCGGGGCGGGGGCCGCGGAAGGCGAGGTCCTCGCCCGGCGTGCCGTCGCCGTCGTCCCCCTCGTCGCCGCCCGTGACGCGGCTGAGCACGTCGCTGCTCAGCGCGGCGTGCGCGTAGAGGCCGTCGCTGAGCAGGACGATCGCGTGGGCGACGACGGGGTCGCCGACCTCGTCGAGCACGGCGCGGGTCCACGCGTCGTGCGCGCCGTCGAGCGCAGCACGGGCGCGCGGGTACGACCCCTGCGCGAGCCGGGACACGGCGAGGTAGACGAGCTCGAACTCCGTGTCGACGAGCGTCGAGGTGCGGATGAGGTAGTCGACGGCCCCCGCGGGGGCGGCGCGCATGGCCTCCACGTCGGCGGCGGTGAGCTCCCGGAGGTGCTCGGTGAGGCCGTCGGCGAGCGCGTCCTTGGAGCCGAAGTGGTAGAGCAGCCCGCCCTTCGACACCCCGGCGCGCTCGGCGACCGCCTCGAGCGTGGCGGCGCGCTCGCCCTGCTCGACGAGCAGGGACGCGAACGCCCGCAGGACCTTGGCGCGAGCAGCGGGGGGCGGCGGCATGGCACCGAGGGTAGTCGGCCCGTGCGGACCCGCAGGCCGGTGAACCGCGAGCCCGCGGCCGGTGCGGGGACGTCGGTCGGGGGAGGCGGCGCGGTGCGCAGCGTCACAGTCGAGGGCGGGATGACGGTGGCCTGTCCCGTCGTTACTATACCGTCTGGACGGTCTGGAAGTTCGGCGCCACCGCGTCGCCCCGGCCGCCCGGAAGACGTGGAAGGACCCCTCGCCGTGACGACCCCCGTGACGACGACCCCGACCGGGACCGCCGCCCAGCACGAGCCCGCGACGCGCGGACCCGCGCGCGGCGCCGCCGGCCGCTGGTTCGCGCTCGCCGTGCTCATGCTCCCGGTGCTGCTCGTGTCGGTCGACAACACCGTGCTCAGCTTCGCGCTGCCCCAGATCTCCGAGTCGCTGCGCCCCACCGGGACGCAGCTGCTGTGGATCATCGACATCTACCCGCTCGTGCTCGCCGGCCTGCTCGTGCCGATGGGCTCGTTCGCCGACCGTGTCGGCCGCCGTCGGCTGCTCCTCACCGGCGCGGTGGGCTTCGCCGCCGTCTCCGTGGTTGCGGCCTACGCGCCCAGCGCCGGCGCGCTCGTCGCGTCGCGCGCCGCGCTCGGCTTCTTCGGCGCCATGCTCATGCCGTCGACGCTCTCGATCCTGCGCAACGTCTTCACCGACCGCGAGGAGCGCCGGCTCGCCATCGCCGTCTGGGCCGCCGGGTTCGCGGCCGGGTCCGCGCTCGGGCCGATCGTCGGCGGCTTCCTCCTCGAGCACTTCTGGTGGGGCTCGGTCTTCCTCCTCGCCGTCCCGGTGCTCGTGCTGCTGCTCGCGCTCGCGCCGTTCTTCGTGCCCGAGTCGCGCGACCCCGCGCCGGGCCGGATCGACGTCCTGTCGATCGTGCTCGTCATGGCGACCATGACGCCGGTCGTCTACGGCATCAAGACCTTCGCGAAGTCCGGCCCGAGCGTGGTCGCGCTCGTGAGCGTCGCCGTCGGGCTCGCCGCGGGCGTGCTGTTCGTGCGCCGTCAGCTCCACCGGTCCGACCCCATGATCGACGTCCGCCTCTTCACGCGCGGTGCCTTCAGCGGGGCGGTGCTCGTCAACCTGCTGTCCGTGTTCTCGCTCGTCGGCTTCCTGTTCTTCGTGTCGCAGGACGTCCAGCTCGTGCTCGGGCTCGGCCCGATGCAGGCGGGCGTCGCGCTCCTGCCGGGGCTGGTCGTCATGATCGTCGCCGGGCTCGGCGTCGTCCGGGTGGTGCGGCGCGTGCGCCCGGCGCACGTCGTCGCCGTCGCGCTGCTGTTCTCCGCGACGGGCTACGCGATCGTCGCCGCGGGCGCCGGGCAGAGCACGCTCGCGCTGCTCATGGTGGCGTTCGTCGTGCTCTCGCTCGGCGTGGGCGCGGCCGAGACCGTGTCGAACGACCTCATCGTGTCGTCCGTCCCCGCCGCGAAGGCGGGTGCCGCGTCCGCGATCTCCGAGACCGCGTACGAGGTGGGCGCCGTGCTCGGCACGGCGGTCCTGGGGAGCATCCTCACGGCGTCGTACCACGCGAACGTCGTCGTCCCGCAGGGCGTCCCCGCGGCCGACGCCGTCGCCGCGGCCGAGACGCTCGGCGGCGCGACCCAGGTCGCCTCGACCCTGCCCGCGGGGCAGGCGCAGGCGCTGCTCGACTCCGCGCACGCCGCGTTCGGCAGCGGCGTCGGCACGACGTCGCTCATCGGCGTGGTGCTCATGCTCGTCGCCGCAGGCGTGGCGCTCGTCACGCTGCGGGGCGCGAAGTCCTGACGACGCGCCGCCCCGCGCGCCCCGCCGCGCCCTCGCGGCGGGGCGCGCGGCGCTCGCGGTTGGCGACGAGAGCCGCGATCCGGGAGGCTGGGCGGTGATGAGCCGTCCGCACCGCACCCCGCCCCGCTGGGTCCGCTGGACCCTCGGCATCCTGCTCGCCCTCGTGCCGTGCGTCGTGTGGGGGGTCACGACGGCGACGGCCGAGCGCAGCCTCGGCCCGCACGAGGCGCTGTACGAGGTCACGACGAACGGCCTCGTCACCGTCGACCTCGGCCCGCTCGGGACCATCCAGATCGACTCGCCGCTGCCGCTCGGCCTGGGCGCCGACGTCACGGTCGAGGAGATCCCCGCCGACCTCACGGCCGTCGGGCAGGCGGACACGCTGGAGGGTCTGTCCCAGGACCTCGAGGACTACCTCCGCTTCTTCGGCGGCCCGCAGGAGACGATCGGCTCCGTCGCGCGCGCCCTCGTCGTCGACGCGCTGCGCCGCACGGGGTTCGCGATCCTCGTCGTCGCGGCCGTCGGTGCGGGTCTCTCCCTCCTGCTCGGCCCGCCGCGCCGGCGCGAGCTCAGCGAGCGGGTCGCGCCGCGCACGTACGAGATCACCGCGGGCGTCGTGCTCGTCTCGCTCGTCGGGGCGTCGCTCGTCGCGAGCGACCCGGGCACGACGGCCGGGCCGTCCCAGCGCGCGTCCGCGGTGTTCGACGGGACCCCGCTCGAGGGCGCGCGCATCACCGGCCGGCTCGCGGGCGTCGTCGACACCTACGGCGCGATGCTCATCGACCTCTACCGCGAGAACGAGGACTTCTACGCACGCGCGGACGCCCACCTCGTCGCGGCCTGGGACCGGCGCGACCGGATCCAGCGCCTCACCGCGCCGCGTCCCGCCGCGGCGGGCACGTCCGACGACCGGGCCTCCGACGAGCCGTCCGACGGCGCGTCCTCCGACGCCCCCGACGCGACGGGCGACGCCCCGGACGCGACGGAGGGGACGACGTCGGGCACGGACGACGGGACCGACGCGGGAGCCGACGAGCCCGGCGCGCCCGACGACGGCTCCGACACCGAGACCGAGACCGACGGCGAGACCGACACCGAGGCGGGCGACGAGCCGACGCCGCGGCCCGCCCCCGCGGCGGAGGAGGACCTCGTCACGCTCCTCGTGGTGAGCGACCTGCACTGCAACACCGGCATGGCCCCGCTCATCCGGACCGCGGTGGAGCGGTCGGGGGCGTCGGTCGTCCTCAACGCCGGCGACACCACGATGAACGGCACGGCCGTCGAGTCGTTCTGCGTCGACTCGTTCGCCTCCGCGGTGCCGAAGGGCGTGACGATGGTCGTCGCCGACGGCAACCACGACAGCGTCGAGACCTCGGCGCAGGAGCGCGCGAACGGCCAGACCGTCCTGGACGGCAAGGTCGTCGAGGTCGAGGGGATCCGCATCCTCGGCGACCGCGACCCGCTCGAGACGCGGCTCGGGCTCGGCAGCCAGCCGCCCCGCGAGGAGACGCCGGAGGAGTACGCGGCCCGGCTGACCGAGGTCGCGTGCGCCGAGCAGGAGGACGGCGACCCGATCGACCTCCTCCTCATCCACACACCCCGCATGGGGAACGAGGCGCTCGACTCCGGCTGCGTCCCGAACCAGGTCTCCGGGCACATGCACACCCGGTCCGGTCCGGAGCGGACGGGCGGGGGCGTCCGGTACGTGAGCGGGAGCACCGCGGGCGCGGTCAAGGACCAGCTCCGCATCGGACCGCTCAAGGGCACCGCGGAGATGACGGTGCTGCGCTTCGACCCCGAGCGGCGGCGCATCGTCGACTGGCAGCTCGTGCAGATCGGGACGGACGAGTCTGCAAAGGTCTGGCCGCGGATCGCGTGGCCCACGCCGTCCGGCGAGCCGGTCGTCGAGGAGGCCGGCACCGAGGTCGGCACCGAGAGCGACGTGCCCGACGGCGACGCGCCCGTCGACGCCCCGGCCGGGGGTGAACCCGCGGGCGAGGGCTGAGCCGCTGCGCGTCGGTGCTCGCCGCGCGCTGCGCGGCACGGCAGGATGGGGCGTATGAGCAGGTCGACGCGCTGGATCGTCGTGTCGGTGGTCCTCGCGCTCGTCGTGGTGCTCCTCGCCCCGTTCGTGTACTCGGAGGTGCAGGAGGGCCGCACCCCGCCCCCGCTGGGTCTGCAGTCGCCGGGGGAGGAGACGGCGTCCGCGGCCCCGGCCGCGCCCGGGCCCTTCGACGTGGACGGCGAGTGGGTCGTCGCGCCGGGCTCCGAGGCGGGCTTCCGCGCGGACGTCCTCGACGTCCCGGCGGACGAGGCGGTGCTCCTCGGCACCACGCCGGACGTCACCGGCACGCTGCGCGTCGCGGACGGGGAGCTGCAGACCGCGACAGTGACCGTCGCGACGACCGCGCTCCGCACCGGGTCGTCCGTCGCGGACCGCCAGCTCCAGCAGGCGCTCGAGACGGACCTGTACCCGACCACGCTCTTCTCGCTCACCTCGCCGCTCGACGTGAGCGAGCTCGCGGCCACCGACGAGACGGTCCGGCTCCAGGCCGCGGGGGCGCTGACGATCCGCGACGAGACCCAGGCCGTGACGGTCGCGCTCGACGTGCAGCGGTCGGGCCAGGGGGTGCTCGCGACCGGGGCGATCGGCGTGCGCTTCTCCGACTTCGGCATCGCGGTGCCGCCCGACGCGCCCGTGCAGGTGCGCGACGAGGGGACGGTCGAGGTGCGGCTCGAGCTCGTCCGGTCCGCGACCCCCTGAGCCCCCGCCGGACGCCGTGACCTAGGGTGGTCGGGTGGACCACCCGACCGACCTGACGCCCGTCGCCCAGGACTACCTCAAGGTCGTCTGGGCCGCCCAGGAGTGGGCGGACGAGCGCGTGACGACGAAGCTCCTCGCCGAGCGCATCGGCGTCGGGGCCTCGACCGTCTCCGAGACGGTCCGGCGGCTCAGCGCCCAGGGTCTGCTCGAGCACGCGCCGTACGGCGCGATCACGCTCACCGAGCGCGGCCGCAGCCTCGCGCTCGCGATGGTGCGCCGCCACCGGCTCCTCGAGACGTACCTCGTGTCCGAGCTCGGCTACGGGTGGGACGAGGTCCACGACGAGGCGGAGGTGCTCGAGCACGCGGTCTCCGACCTGCTCATCGAGCGCATCGACGCGCGCCTCGGGCACCCCACGCGCGACCCGCACGGCGACCCGATCCCCGGCGCCGACGGGACCGTCGTCCGCCCGCCCGCGGTCCCGCTCGCGGAGCTCGTCGTCGGCGACCGCGGCACGGTGGTGCGGATCTCCGACGCCGACCCCGACGTGCTGCGCTACCTCGCCGAGATCGGCGTCGGCCTCGACACGGGCGTCGAGGTCCGCGAGCGCCGCGAGTACGCGGGCATCCTCTCGGTCGTCTGGTCGCCGCCGGCGGAGGGCGTCGAGCCGGTGCCGGAAGGCCGCCCGGCGGCGCCCGCCCAGCTCGGTCTGCGCGCGGCGGACCACGTGTGGGTCGTGCGCGCCGAGCCCGTCTCCGCCTAGACTGGTCGCCGGCCCCTTCTTCTCGTCGCCGATGTCGCCGACCGGGCTCGAATCGATTCGACACCTCGGTCCGAGCCGCTCGCCCGACCCGCCCGACCGACGCACGAGGACACCCAATGACCGACGCCACCCCGACCGCACCGCCGTCGGACGCCCCTGAGCCGCGCGACGCCGGCCGCCTGCGCGGCGCCGGACCCGCGCTGCTCGCGCTCGCGATGGGCGGCTTCACCATCGGGACGACCGAGTTCGCGACCATGGGGCTCCTGTCCGACATCGCGACCGACCTCGGCACGTCCATCCCGACCGCCGGCCACGCGATCACGGCCTACGCCGTCGGGGTCGTCGTCGGCGCGCCGCTGCTCACCGTCGCCGCGGCACGCGTGCCGCGCAAGACGCTCCTCCTCGCGCTCATGGCGTTCTACACGCTCGGGAACCTCTTCTCCGCCACGGCAGGGAGCATCGAGACCCTCGTCGCCGGGCGCTTCCTCGCCGGGCTGCCGCACGGCGCGTTCTTCGGCGTCGGGGCGGCGGTGGGCGCGGCCGTCGCGGGTCCTGGCCGCCGGGGCCGCGCCGTCGCGACGATGATGGCGGGCCTGACGATCGCCAACGTCGTCGGCGTCCCCCTCTCCACGTTCGCCGGGCAGCAGCTCGGCTGGCGGGCCGCGTTCGTCGTGGTCGGGGCGCTCGGGCTCGTGACGCTCCTGGCGCTGTGGCGGCTGATCCCCGCCGGGGCGGGCAACGAGGACACGAGCGTGCGGCGCGAGCTCGGCGCCCTGCGCAACGGTCCGCTGTGGACGGGTTTCGTCGGCGCCGCGATCGGGTTCGGCGGCATGTTCGCCGTGTACTCCTACGTCGAGCCGACCGTCACGCGCGTCACCGGGCTCGCGTCCGGCGCGGTGCCGCTCGTGCTCGCGATCTTCGGCGTCGGCATGACCGTCGGGACGGTGCTCGGCGGCCGGCTCGCCGACCGCTCGGTGATGCGCACCGTGTACCTCGGGTTCGTGTCGACCGGGGCGATGCTCGCCCTCTTCGCGCTCACCGGGCAGCACCCCGTCCCGGCCGTGCTGTCGCTGTTCCTCCTCGGCGTCACGTCGCAGATCCTCGGCCTGTCGCTCCAGACGCGGCTCATGGACCTGTCGCCGTCGGCGCCGTCGCTCGGTGCGGCGCTGTGCCACTCCGCGCTCAACGTCGGCAACGCCAACGGGGCGTTCCTCGGCGGGCTCGTCATCGCCGCCGGCTGGGGCTACCTCGCGCCCGCCTGGACGGGCGTCGTGCTCACCGTGGCCGGCCTCACCATCATCCTCGTCGCCGGTCGCCGCCCCGCGGGCGTCGTGGTCGCCACGCTGCCCGACGACGCGCACGCGCCGTCGGCGGCCGTCGCGCCGCCGCGGTAGCCCGCCGACCGACCGAGGTGGCGCCCGTGCGGTGGTCCGGTGTCTCCCAGCCAGGTCCCAGCGGGGCGCGGTAGGTTGTGCCGTGCGCGCACCGCCGTGCGCGCCGTCACGTCCGGCGGGAGCCGGTGACCCACGAGGAGCGTCCCCGTGAGCAAGAGCGCCACCGCCGGTGCGAACGTGTCCGCCGGGCCCGACGACGAGCTGCTGCCCGCGTCCGGCCCCCGCCCGATCAGGCCGCGCACGATGGGCTGGCTGCTCGTCGTGCTGGGCGCGATCGGCCTCGCCGGCTCGGCGGCGCTCGCGATCGAGAAGTACCTCAAGCTCGCCGACCCGGGTCACGTCGCCTCGTGCAGCGTCAACGCCCTGCTCGACTGCGGCGACGCGATGGACTCGTGGCAGGGCGCGCTCCTGGGCTTCCCCAACCCGCTGCTCGGGATCGCGGCGTTCCCCGTGGTGATCACCACGGGCGTGGTCCTGCTCGCGGGCGCCCGCCCGCCGCGCTGGTACTGGCTCGCACTCCTCGGAGGGACGACGCTCGGCATGGGCCTGATCGTCTTCCTCATGTGGACGACGATGTACGCGATCTCCGCGATGTGCCCCTACTGCATGGTCGTGTGGTTCGCCATGCTCCCGCTGTTCTGGTACCAGGTGGTCCACGCCGTGCAGGAGGGCTACCTGCCCGCGGGCGAGGGCGTGCGCCGCACCCTCGTCCGCAACCGGAACCTGTTCCTGGCGATCGCCTACGTCGCGCTCGTCGCGTGGATCGTGCTGGTCAAGGGCCCGATCATCGTCTCGCTGTTCTGACCGGCGCCGCCGCGCCGGTGGTGCCGTGTCGCGTCAGCGCCAGGCCGGCTGGTCCGGCGCGGCGTCCTGCGGGTAGCCGTGGCCGCCCGGCTGCGGGGGAGCGGACGGCCCACCCTGGGCCTGGTGGGCGGACTGCGCCGTCGCGCCGGGCTGGCCCGCGGCGAGCGGGCTGACGACGACGGCCGTGCCGTACGCGCACACCTCCGAGAACGACGCCGCGATCTCGCCCGTGTCGAAGCGCATCCCGACGACGGCGTTGGCCCCGCGGCGCTGCGCCTCCTGCACCATGCGGTGCATGACCTCCTGGCGCGACTCGTAGACGAGCTGCGTGTACTCCTTGACCTCCCCGCCCCCGATCGAGCGGAAGGACGCGACGAAGTTCGCCCCGAGGTTGGCGCTGCGCACGGTCATGCCCATGACCTCGCCGAGCACCGCGTCGATGCGGTAGCCGGGCACGTCGTTGGTCGTCACGATGATCACGCCGCACATCCTCGCACGGGGCGGACGGCCGCCGTCGGGCCGTGCGACGGCCGGTAAACTCGGCCGGGTGACCACGCCTGACACGACCTCGATCCCGCACGCCCCGGACGCCCCCGCCGCGGGCGGCCCCGCCCACCGCTACACGCCGGCGCTCGCGGAGCAGATCGAGCTCAAGTGGCAGGAGCTCTGGGAGCAGCGCGGCACGTTCTGGGCCGCGAACCCCACGGGCGACCTGACGGACGGCGAGGGCGACGGCCCCGAGGGCGCGAGCCCGTACTTCATCATGGACATGTTCCCGTACCCGTCGGGCGCGGGCCTGCACGTGGGGCACCCCCTCGGGTACATCGCGACGGACGTCGTGGGCCGGTTCCGGCGCATGCGCGGCGAGAACGTGCTGCACGCCCTCGGCTACGACGCGTTCGGCCTGCCCGCCGAGCAGTACGCGGTGCAGACGGGGCAGCACCCGCGCGTGACCACCGAGGCGAACATCGCCAACATGCGCCGGCAGCTGCGCCGCCTCGGGCTCGCGCACGACTCCCGCCGCACGTTCGCGACGATCGACCCCGAGTACGTGCGCTGGACGCAGTGGATCTTCCTGCAGATCTTCGACTCCTGGTACGACCCCGAGGCCCTGCGCCCCGACGGCGGTCGTGGCCGCGCCCGCCGGATCGCCGAGCTCGAGGCCGAGCTCGCGTCGGGCGCGCGCCCCGTGCCGGGCGGCGTCGAGGGCGTCGAGGAGGGGGCCGGCTGGGCGAGCCTCACGCCCCAGCAGCGCCGCGCCGTCGTCGACGCGCAGCGCCTCGCGTACGTGGACGAGTCGCCCGTGAACTGGGCCCCCGGCCTGGGCACGGTCCTGGCGAACGAGGAGGTCACCGCCGACGGCCGCTCGGAGCGCGGGAACTTCCCCGTGTTCCAGCGCAGCCTGCGCCAGTGGAAGATGCGCATCACCGCGTACGCCGACCGCCTCGCGGACGACCTGGACCTCATCGACTGGCCCGAGAAGGTCACGGCGATGCAGCGCAACTGGATCGGTCGCAGCGAGGGCGCGCTCGTGCGGTTCGCCGTGCTCGGCACGCCCGACGGGGCGAACGACGCCGCGGCGGAGTCCGGCGCGGAGGTCGAGGTCTTCACGACGCGCCCGGACACGCTGTTCGGCGCGACGTTCATGGTCGTCTCGCCCGAGCACCCGCTGCTCGACGAGGTCCCGGCGCACTGGCCGGACGGCACGTCGAGCGCGTGGACGGGCGGGCACCGCTCGCCGGTCGAGGCCGTCGCGGCGTACCGCCGCGAGGCCGCCGCGAAGACCGCTGTCGAGCGCCAGGCCGACGCCGGCAAGAAGACGGGCGTGTTCACGGGGCACCTCGCGGTGAACCCCGTGAACGGCCAGGCGATCCCGGTCTTCACCGCCGACTACGTGCTCATGGGCTACGGCACGGGCGCAATCATGGCCGTCCCCGGCGGCGACGAGCGCGACTTCGCGTTCGCCGAGGCGTTCGGGCTGCCGGTCGTGCGCACGGTCGAGCCCGCGGACGGGCTGCCGGAGGACTTCACGGGCCCGTACACGGGCGACGGCGTGGTCGTCGGCTCGGCGAACGACGAGATCTCGCTCGACGGGCTCGACGTGCCCGAGGCGAAACGCCGCATCACCGAGTGGCTCGTGGGCAAGGGCATCGGCGAGGGCACGACGACGTACCGCCTGCGCGACTGGCTGTTCAGCCGCCAGCGCTACTGGGGCGAGCCGTTCCCCATCGTCTGGGACGAGAACGACCAGCCCGTCGCGATCCCCGACGCTCTGCTGCCCGTCGACCTGCCGGACGTCCCCGACTACGCGCCCCGCACGTTCGACGCGGACGACGCCGACTCGTCGCCCGAGGCGCCGCTGGGCCGCAACGACGAGTGGGTCAACGTCACGCTCGACCTCGGCGACGGGCCGAAGCAGTACCGCCGCGACACGAACACGATGCCCAACTGGGCCGGGTCGTGCTGGTACTACCTCCGCTACCTCGACCCGCAGTGGGACGGCGGCGACCAGGACACGGTCGTCGACCCCGAGCTCGAGCGCTACTGGATGGGCCCGGAGCACAACCCGAGCGCGGGCCGCGCCGGGGGCGTCGACCTGTACGTCGGCGGTGTCGAGCACGCCGTGCTGCACCTGCTCTACGCGCGGTTCTGGCACAAGGTCCTCTACGACCTGGGCCACGTGTCGAGCGTCGAGCCGTTCCACAAGCTCTTCAACCAGGGCTACGTCCAGGCGTACGCCTTCACCGACGCGCGCGGCCAGTACGTCCCCGCCACCGAGGTCACGGAGGAGCCCGCGCCCGACGGCTCGGGCGAGGTCGTGTACCGCTGGAACGGCGAGGTCGTGCAGCGCGAGTACGGGAAGATGGGCAAGTCGCTCAAGAACGTCGTCACGCCCGACGAGATGTACGCCGAGTACGGCGCCGACACGTTCCGCGTGTACGAGATGTCGATGGGCCCGCTGGACCTGTCGCGCCCGTGGGAGACGCGCGCCGTCGTCGGGTCGCAGCGGTTCCTGCAGCGTCTGTGGCGCAACGTCGTCTCCGAGGAGACGGGCGAGGTGACGGTCGTCGACGAGCCGGCGTCGCCCGAGACGCTGCGCGCCGTGCACCGGGCGATCGCGGACGTCCGCGTCGAGATGGAGCACATGCGCCCCAACACGGCCATCGCGAAGCTCATCACGCTGAACAACCACCTCACGTCGCTCGACCGCGTGCCGCGCGAGGCCGTCGAGCCGCTCGTGCTCATGACCGCGCCCGTCGCGCCGCACATCGCGGAGGAGCTGTGGGAGCGCCTGGGACACGAGCGCTCGCTCGCGCACGAGCCCTTCCCGACGGCGGACGAGCGCTACCTCGTCGAGGACACCGTGACGTGCATCGTGCAGGTCAAGGGCAAGGTCCGCGGGCGGATCGAGGTGCCGCCGTCGATCTCGGAGGAGGACCTCACGGCGGCCGCGCTCGCCGAGCCGAACGTCGTGCGCGCGATCGACGGCGCCGAGGTCCGCAAGGTGATCGTCCGCGCCCCGAAGCTGGTCAACATCGTCGTCTGACCTCGTTCGCTGAGTGCAGGAGATCGTCGCGTCCCAGGCAGCCGGACGCGACGATCTCCGGCACTCACGGGTCGAGACAGCCGCGCTGGACCGGTCCCGGCGCGACGGTCTCCCGCACCCACCGGGTGGCGGATCAGCGGCGGCGGGTGCCGAAGATGGTGCGGGTGAGCTCGCGGCCGAGCTGGGTGCCCGCCGAGCGGAGGAACGAGTCGAGCGGGCTCGACGACCGCGACCGGGAGGACCCGGACGAGGGCGAGCGCCCCGTCGCGGCCTCGCGCTCGAGCTTCGCCCGCATCTTCTCCAGCTCGGCCTGCTCCTTCTTCGCCTCGCGCTCGGCCTCCTGGGCGGCTTTTTTCGCCGCCTTCTCCTGCGCGGCCGCCTCGGCCTCGGCCGCGTCGGCGGCGGCGCGCGCCGCCGCCTGCTCCTGGACGCGCACCTGGAGGAGCTCGAACGCGGACTCGGCGTCGACGGCGGTGCCGTACCGGGCCGTCGCGGGCGACGCCGCCACGATGCCGTCGAGCACGGACGCCGGCGCGGGATCCATCGACGACTGCGGCGCACGGACCCGTGTCCACGCCACCGGGGCGGGCGCGCCCTTCTCGGTGAGCACCGTGACGACGGCCTCGCCCGTCCCCAGCGACTGGAGCAGCCGCTCGAGGTCGTACGGCGACGTGGGGTAGGTGCGCACCGCGGCCCGCAGGGCCGCGGCGTCGTCGGGCGTGAAGGCGCGCAGCGCGTGCTGGACGCGGTTCCCGAGCTGCGCGAGCACGTCGGCGGGGACGTCCTTCGGGCTCTGCGTCACGAAGAACACGCCGACGCCCTTGGACCGCACGAGGCGCACCGTCTGCACCACCTGCTGGAGGAACTCCTTCGACGCGCCCGTGAACAGCAGGTGCGCCTCGTCGAAGAAGAACACGAGCCGCGGCTTCTCGACGTCGCCCACCTCGGGCAGCTCCTGGAACAGGTCGGCGAGCAGCCACATGAGGAAGGTGGAGAACAGTGCCGGACGGTCCTGCACCGCGGGGAGCTCGAGCGCGGAGACGACGCCCCGCCCGTCGGGCGTCGTGTGCAGCAGCTCCGACGTCGCGAACGCCGGCTCGCCGAAGAACACGTCCGCACCCTGCGCCTGGAGCGCGACGATCTCGCGCAGGATCACGCCGGCCGTCGCGCCCGACACGCCGCCGATGCCCCGGAGCTCGGCCTTGCCCTCGTCGGACGTCAGGTACGCGATGGTGGCCTGGAGGTCCTTGAGGTCCAGCAGCGCGAGGCCCTGCGCGTCGGCCCAGTGGAAGATGAGCCCGAGGCTCGACTCCTGCGTCTCGTTGAGGCCGAGCACCTTGGCGAGCAGGAGCGGGCCGAAGTCCGCGACCGTCGTCCGGATCGGCACCCCGGTGCCGAGGCCGCCGAGCGAGTACACCTCGACGGGGTACGCCGTCGGGCTCCAGTCCTGGCCTATCGACGCCGCGCGCTCCACGATCTTCGCGGACGACGTGCCCGGCACGGCGAGCCCCGACAGGTCGCCCTTGACGTCGGCGAGGAACACGGGGACGCCCGCCGCCGACAGGCCCTCCGCCATGCCCTGGAGCGTCTTCGTCTTGCCGGTGCCCGTCGCGCCCGCCACGAGCCCGTGCCGGTTGAGCATCGAGAGCGCGAACCCGACCTGGACGTCGGCGCGGGGGGACGGGTCGCCGCCCTCCGTACCCTCCAGCAGCGCACCGAGCGGGAGCGTGCCGCCGGCGTACGCGTAGCCCGCCGCCACCTGCGCGGCGTACCCGTCGCCGGGGGGCGACGGTGCGTCCCGGGCGGGGCCGGTCGGCGCCGGCTCCGGTGGTGCGTCCGTCGGGGACGGCTCGGCCGCGGGAGCGTCCCCGGGCGGCGCGTCGGCAGGGGTCGCGTCGGTCGAGGGAGCGGAGGCCGGGGGAGCGGGGGCGTCCGGCTCGGGGGCGTCGCCGCGCGCCGCCGCCTCGGCGGCCTCGAGCGCCGCCCGCGCCGCGGCGGCGCGTGCCTCGGCCGCCTCCGCGGCGGCCTGCGCGGCGGCCGCGCGCAGCGCCAGGATCTCCGGGTCGGTCGGTGCGTCGTCGCCCATGCCTCGGATCCTAGGGCGCGGCGCGGGCGGCCGCCCGGCCGCGCCCGGACGGTCGTCACGACCTTCGGGGACCTTCGTCCCCGCGGCGCTCGGCTTTATTGACGGTCTGTCAATAGCGACCCTAGCGTGAAGACGTCCCCCTGATGAAGGAGCGTCCATGAGCGCGACGACACCGACGCGGCGACGCCGGTCCGCACCCGAGGTGCGGGCCGAGGAGATCGTCCGCGCCGCCCGTGAGCTCTTCGTCGAGCGAGGCATCGCGAAGACGTCCACCACGGACGTGGCGGAGCGCGCCGGCGTGGCGCGCGGGCTCGTCTACTACTACTTCGCGGACAAGGACGCGCTCGTCGACGCCGTGCTCGACGAGTACGTGGAGGAGTTCACCGCGGCCGTCCGCGCCTGGGACGCCGCTCGCGAGACGGGCGACATCGACACCGCGCTCGTCGACTGCGTGGCGATGTTCCGCACCTACCTGCGCGCGATCGACCCGCTGCGCGACGACCTCCGGCGCCCCGAGAACGGCGGGCTCTACGACCGGTTCCTCGACCGCGCCGTCCGCGCGGTCGTCGCGTGCCTCGAGGCAACCACGGTCGAGGCCTACGCGGCACGGCACCGCGTCCGGATCGCGCACGTCGCGGAGACGTTCTACGTGCTCGTCTACGGGCTGGTCGGACTCGTCCGGAACTCCCCGGACGTGGACGACGCGGCCCTCGCGACGATCGTGCGCCAGACGCTGCACCTGGACGAGGAGAGCTCCTCGGACGGGTGATCCCGGGTCCTCCGGCGCGCCGGGACCCGGAAGCCCTCCGAGCGCGCACCGTCCCGGGCGGCGTGGGCCGCCCGGTCGTCCCCCAGGAGAAGACGACATGTTCTTGTTCGACTCGATCCCGTGGCAGGCAGCAGTCATGTGGTTCGTCGTGCTGGCCGCGCTCATCGCGCTCAACGAGCTCGTGCGCTGGTCGAAGACCGCCGCCGTCGGCATCTTCGTGGTCCTGCCCGTGGCGCTGACGATCTTCGTCTGGCCGCAGACGGCGGGCGCCGGCTCCTCGACCGGGACGTGGTTCCACTGGGTCAAGGTCTACTCGGCCCTCGCGGGCTGCATCGGCTTCATGCTCCTGCGCTACAGCCCTCGGCTGCGCGCCATGCGGTACGCCCTGCTGTTCCCGCCCGCGATCCTCGGGCTCAACATCCTCGAGGCCGTCATCCGGGACTTCCAGGTCACGGGGATGGACGGCGTGGTCGACGGCGTCGTCATGGTGGGCGGCCCGTGGAACGTCATGAACGGGGTCGCCGGCATCCTCAACCTCGTCACCATCTGCGGGTGGGTCGGGATCTTCGTGACCCGTGACCGGTTCCAGGACATGATCTGGCCCGACATGATGTGGTTCTGGATCATCGCCTACGACCTCTGGAACTTCGCCTACGTCTACAACTGCGTCGGTGACCACGCGTTCTATGCCGGTGCCGCCCTGCTGATCTCGTGCACCATCCCCGCCTTCTTCCTGCGCAAGGGGGCTTGGCTCCAGCACCGTGCCCACACCCTCGCGTTCTGGATGATGTTCACCATGGCCGTCCCGGCGTTCGTCTCCGACTCGCCGTTCGCGGTGCAGTCCTCCCACGACCCGACGGCGCTCTTCGTGGTGAGCCTCGTCTCGCTCCTCGCGAACGTCGCCGTCGCGGTCTACCAGACGTACGTAATCGTCTCGCGGCGTCGCAACCCGCTGCGCGACGAGCTGTACGCCGACCACGCGTCCTACCGCCGGCTCGCCGCGGAGCGGCCCGCGGCGCGCCCTGCGGAGCAGGCCGTGCCCGCGGGAGTCGCGGCCACCTCGGCCTGACGCACCGGCCACCGGCCCCCGGCGCCGCTCCGGTGTCGCGGGCCGGTCGCGTCCCTGCGCGGCCGGGGTGCGCGACGACGCGTGGTCGCCGTAAGGTGGCGCGGCCATGACCGACCACCGCGTCCACGTCGTCACCGACTCCACGGCCTCCCTGCCCCCCGGGCCCGACGAGCGGCTGCACACCGTCCCCCTGCACGTGATCGTCGACGACGAGTCGCACCTGGAGGGCGTCGGCCTCACCGCCGAGGACATCGCGGCGCACCTCCAGGCCGGCCACCGGGTGACCACCTCGCAGCCGACGCCGCGTGCGTTCGGCGAGGCGTACGCCGCGGCGGCCGCGGCCGGCGCGCGCGAGATCGTCTCCGTCCACCTCTCGGGGGAGCTGTCGGGCACGGTGCACGCGGCGGCGCTCGCGGCCGCCGACGCCCCCGTCCCCGTGCGGGTCGTGGACTCGCGGACCGTCGCGATGGGGCTCGGCTTCGCCGCGCGCGAGGCGGCGGCGGCCGCGGCAGCCGGGGCGGGGTCGGACGTCGTCGCGCGGCGGGCGATCGAGGTCGCCGACGCGAGCCGTGCCGTCTTCCTCGTCGACTCGCTCGATCACCTGCGCCGCGGCGGCCGTCTCAGTGCGGCCTCGGCCGCGCTCGGGACGGTGCTCGGTGTCCGCCCGCTGCTGGCGGTGCGTGACGGCAGGATCGACGTCGTGCAGAAGGTCCGGACCCGGTCCGCCGCCGTCGAGCGGCTCACGACGGTCGCCGTGGAGTCCGCGGGTCGGCGTGCGCGGCCCGCGCTCGCGGTCCACCACGTCGGGGACGACGACGGCGCCGACCGGCTCGCGGCGACGCTCACCGAGCGCACCGGCCTGGACGTCGTCGTGACGCCGGTGAGCGCGGTGCTCGGGGCGCACGTCGGCCCGGGCGTGCTCGCCGTCGTGGTCGCGGACCTCGCCGACCGCGGCTCCGGGGCAGGGGACCTCTCGACGACGACCTGAGGTGCGGACGGCGCAGGCCCCAGGCGCGTGGCCGTGCACAGCCGGGCATCCCGTCGTCCCCTCCACAGCCCGGCCCGAGGGGCCGGCAGTGCGCGGCGACCCCGCCCTAGCGTCCACGGCGTGAGCACACCTCGGCACGAGCCCCGCCAGCACGCCCGCCCCGGCCGCGACCCCGGGAGGGACGGCGCCGTCGTCCGGCAACGCCTGCGGGCGGTCGCCGGGTCCGGGCGCCCTGCCCTCGCGTGGCACCCGGCGACCGCCGCGCTGCCCCGGGTCGACCCGCCGGAGACGAGCCCGGTGCGAGGCGAGCGGTGGTCGTGGGAGCCGCCGGAGGCGGTGGGCGTCCCTGCGTCGGACGCCGTCCCGTCCTGGCACCGGCGTCCTGGAGCGCCGGGCGACTCCGGGTCGTCCGGCGCCGACGGGTGGCTGGAGTCGCGCCCGGAGCCGGAGGAGCGTGCGCCGTCCGTGCCGTCCGTGCCGTCCCTGCCGTCCCTGGTGCCGGAGGCTGACGAGGCCGTCGGTCCCGCCACCCTCGGGGGGACGGCGCGGTCCGACGACGAGGTGCCCGCCGCCACCGTGGACGGAGACGAGGACGTCGAGGCGGACGGAGAGGTGGCTCGCCTGCGGCGGCGCGCGGCGCAGACGGCCGCGAGCGCGTACACGGCCGCGCACGGGCACCCGACGGCGCACTCCGGGTTCGGCGACCTCGCCGAGGAGGGCGGCAGGCGGTGGGCGCTGCGGCCGCGGACCGCGGTCACCGCGCTCGTCGTGGTGCTGCTCGTCGCGGTCGGCGTCGCCGTGCTGCGGGCGCCGGCCGGAGGCGTCGAGCCTGTGGCGCGCGTGGACGCCCCCGCCGCGGCCGCTGCGGCCGGTGACGGCGCCCCGGCTGGTTCGGACGCGTCGCCCGCCGCGGCGGGTGGTGCCGCCGCCGACGGCGCGGGGGAGGCCGCTCCCGATCCGGACGCAGCAGCGGCGGGGACGTCGGGCGGGGTCGTCGTGCACGTCGTCGGGCAGGTGGCGGCGCCGGGCCTGGTGACCGTCGCGACGGACGCTCGCGTCGCCGACGCGCTCGACGCGGCCGGGGGAGCGACCCCCGAGGCCGACCTCGCCGCGCTCAACCTCGCGCGCGCCGTGACCGACGGCGAGCAGATCCACGTCCCCCGCCCCGGCGAGGCGGTCGCCGCACCACCGCCCGCCTCACCGGGGGCGGCCGCCACCGGTGGCGGGGGTGCGGGTGGCGCGGTCGTCGACCTCAACGCCGCCGACGCCGCCGCCCTCGACACGCTGCCCGGCATCGGTCCTGTGCTCGCCGAGCGCATCGTCGCGTGGCGCGACGAGAACGGGCCGTTCACCGCCGTCGACGAGCTGGGGGAGGTCAGCGGCATCGGCCCCGCCGTGCTCGAGGACGTGCGCGACCTCGTGCGCGTGTGACCGACCTCCGGCTCGTCCCGGCGGCGCTCGCGGCGTGGGCCACCGCGTTCGTCGCCGTAGGTGCGTCGGCGGTGGACGCGCTGCACGCGGCGCGTGCCACGGCCGTCGTGCTGTGCTGCGTGCTCGTCGCCCGCCTCGTCGCGCTGCGTCGCGGGGCGACCTTCCCCGGGGTGTCCGACGCGGGTCTCGGCGGGGGCGTCGTCACCGTGCCCTCTGGCCCGGCGACCGGTGCGGGCCCCCGCCGGTCGGGCGGACCGCGGCGCGGCGCGCCCGTCCGGCCACGTGCCGGTCGGCCGGTCGGGCCGCGGACCGGGTCATCGCTCGGCGTGCGCGCGCTCGGGCAGGTGGCGCTCGTCCTCGCGTGCGTGGCCGCCGTCCTCCTCTCGGGCGGGGTCCAGCTCGCCGCGCGGGCTCCGCTCGCCTCGCTGGCCGACGAGCGCGCGACGGCGACCCTCGCCGGGACGGTGCGCTCCGCCGTCGAGCCGCTGACCGACCCGTGGTCGGGGTCGGCCGACCGGCACGAGGTGCGGGTGGCGGTCGACCAGGTCACCGCACGCGGCGCGACCGTCCCGGCGGCGGGGCCCGTCGTCGTGTCGGGAAGCGGGGAGGGATGGACCGACCTTGCGTACGGGGCGGCCGTCGTGGTCACCGGCCGGCTCGACGTGCACGGGGACCGGACCTTCCTGCGCACGGACGACGCGCCACGCGTCGTCGACGACCCCGGGCGGTTCCTCCAGGGCGTGCAGGCCATGCGGCAGAGCCTGCTCGACGCGACGGACGGGCTCAGCCCGCAGGCGCGCGGGCTTGTGCCGGGGGTGGCCGTGGGGGACACCTCGCGGCTGGACCCGGAGCTCGACGAGGCGATGCGCACCACGTCGCTGACGCACGTCACGGCCGTGTCCGGCGGCCACTTCGTCATCGTCGTCGCGTGCGTCGCGGGGCTGTGCGTCCTGCTGCGGGCGCCGCGAGCCGTCCGCGTCGTCGTCACGGGTGCGGCGATGGTGGGTTTCGTCGCGCTGGTCCACCCGGAACCGAGCGTGCTGAGAGCGGCGGCGATGGGGGTGGTCGGCGTCCTCGGCATCGCGCTCGGGCGCCCGTCGCGCGCGGTGGCGGCGCTCGGGGCCGCCGTGGTCGTGCTCCTGGTCGTCGACCCGTGGCTGGCGCGGTCGTACGGCTTCGTCCTCTCCGTCGCCGCGACCGCCGGGCTGGCCCTGCTCACGGCGCCGATCGCCCGCCGTCTGGCACCGTGGTGCGGACGGACTACCGCGCACGTCCTCGCCGTCCCGGTGGCAGCGCAGGCGGCGTGCGCCCCGATCGTCGTCCTGCTCGACCCGAGCGTGAGCACGTGGTCCGTCCCGGCGAACCTCCTGGCCGCACCGGCGCTTGGTCCGGCGACGGTGCTCGGCGTCCTCGCGACGCTCGTCGCGCCGTGGTGGCCCGGTGCCGCGACCGCGCTCGCCTGGACGGCGGGGCTGTTCACAGGCTGGATCGCGGGCGTCGCCCAGGTCTTCGCTGCCACGCCCGGCGCACGGGCGCCCTGGCCGGGAGGTCTCGGAGGAGCCGCGCTGCTCGCCGCGCTGACTGCCGTCGGGCTCGCCGTGGTCCTCCGCTCGCGCGCCCTGCAGGACGCGGGGGAGCGCCGCACGCTGCGTCGCGCGACGTCGCCGTCCCTGCGGGCGCGCCTCGCCGGGGAGTGGCGTCGCGTCACCCGGTCGTCACGCCCCGACGCCGGGCCGTTCGGACGGGCCGACGGCGCGCACCCCGCCCTCGCTCCGCGGGCGAGAGCCCGGCCCCGTGCGCGCCTCGCGGCCGTGGTCGTCGTGGTCCTGGCGGTGCCCGTCCTGCTCGTCGTGGTGCTCCGGCCGCTCGGTGTGACCGCGGGGCCGGTCCCCGCGGACTGGGCGGTCGTGGCGTGCGACGTCGGGCAGGGCGACGCGCTCGTCGTGCGCTCGGGACCGCGCGCCGCGGTGGTCGTGGACGTCGGGCCCGCGGGCGCCGCAGCGGGCTCGTGCCTGGACGACCTCGGGGTCGAGCGGGTCGACCTGCTCGTCCTCAGCCACTTCCACGCGGACCACGTCGGCGGCCTGGAGGCGGTGCTCCGCGGCCGGGAGGTCGAGCGCGCGCTCGTGAGCCCCACGGCGGAGCCCGCGGGGCAGGCCGAGCGCGTGCTCGGGGACCTCGCGGACGCGGGCGTCCCGGCACAGGTCGCGCGGCCCGGGGAGACGGGCGCGACGGGCACGGCGGACTCAGTCGGCGCTGCGGGTGCCGGCGGATCCGGCGAGCGCGTCGACGACGGCGCCTCGTGGGAGGTGCTGCAGGCCGGACCGGGCGACGCGAACGACGCGAGCGTGGCGCTCCTCGTCCGGGTGGCGGGACTGGACGTCGTCGCGCTGGGCGACCTGGAGGACGCGGGGCAGGCGGCGCTCGCGCGGACCCTGGGCGAGCGGGGCACGGGCCCGGTCGACGTCGTCAAGGTCGCGCACCACGGCTCGGCCACCCAGTCCGACCGGCTCGCGCAGGTCCTGGCACCGACCGTCGCGCTCGTCAGCTCGGGCGAGAACACCTACGGCCACCCCACCGACCGGGCGCTCGACCTCTACCGCGGGGTCGGGGCTACCGTGCTGCGGACCGACGCGTGCGGCACCGTGGCGCTCGTCGTGCGCGACGACGTCCTCTCCGCCGCGGGATGCGGATGACCGCGCCCGAGCGCGCCCCCGCACGGGCACCCGAGCGGCCGAGCATCCGGTGCCCCGGTGCCCCGGTGCCCGGTGGCAGGGCGCCCCTGACGCCAGGGCGTCATCGGTGCGGCGTCGCCGGAACTCCTGCGAGAGTCGCGGACCGCAGCCTCGGGGTGCGTCGACCGGCACTGCCGGTGGGCGGCTCGTGGCAGGCTTGGGCCATGCCCGCGCCGACCCGCACCGCCCGTCCGTCCGCCGGCCCGTCCCTCGCGTGGGACGACGTCCGGCTCGCGCCCGTGGTGCTCGTCCAGGGGCCCGAGTCGCTCCTCGCGGAGCGTGCCGTCGACGCGATCGTCGACCTGGCGCGAGAGCGCGACCCCGAGGTCGAGAAGGTGACGATCGAGGCCGCGACGTACCAGGCCGGGATGCTCACGGTGGCGGCGAGCCCGTCGCTGTTCGGCGAGGCGAAGGTGGTCGTCGTCGAGGGCGCCGAGTCGGCGACGGACGCGCTCGTCGCGGACGTCGTGGACTACGTGCCGGTCGCCGACCCGGCGACGACGGTCGTCGTCGTGCACGGGGGCGGCGTGCGCGGCAAGCGCATGCTCGACGCGATCAAGGGGAGCGGCGCGCCCGTCGTCGCGGTGGAGGCGATCAAGAAGGACTCCGACAAGGTGGCGTTCGTCAACGCCGAGTTCCGCAGGGCCCGTCGACGCATCGACGCGTCGGGCGTGCGGGCTCTCGTCGAGGCACTCGGCAACGACCTGCGGGAGCTGGCGGCAGCCTGCAGCCAGCTCGTCACGGACACCGACGGCACCGTGAGCGAGGCCGTGGTGGACCGGTACTACGGCGGCCGGGTCGAGGCGACCGGGTTCCGGGTCGCGGACGCCGCGGTCGCGGGGAACGCGGGGGAGGCCGTGGCGCTCCTGCGGCACGCGCTCGCGACGGGCGCGGACCCGGTGCCGCTCGTCGCGGCCCTGGCGATGAAGCTCCGCGCCCTCGCGAAGGTCGGCGCGATGCGCGGCCGCGGCGGGGTGGCGGCCAAGGACCTGGGGCTCGCGCCCTGGCAGGTCGACCGTGCGCGCCGCGAGCTCGCGGGCTGGACCCCGGAGGGGCTCGCGACCGCGATCAGCGCCGTCGCGCAGGCCGACGCCGAGGTCAAGGGCGCGGGGCGTGACCCGGTGTTCGCCGTCGAGCGGGCCGTGCTGACGATCGCGCGGGCCCACGGCCGCTGACCTGTCAGCCGCCTGACCGGGCTCCGGGCTCGGGGTCGCCAGCACCGCACGGCGGCGTCGGCGACGGGCTCCGACTGGGCGCCCGGTCCCGCGCGGCGGCGCCGGTCAGGACCGGGCGCCCGACGCGGACGCACGAGGGGCGCCGACCCGTGCGGGTCGGCGCCCCTCGTGGGAAACCTGTGCGAGCGTCGCGACGATCAGCGTGTCACGACACCGCGGGCGAACCGTGCGCTCAGAGAGCGTTGACGGACTTCGCGATGGCCGACTTGCGGTTCGCGGCCTGGTTCGCGTGGATGACGCCCTTCGAGACGGCCTTGTCGAGCTTGCGCGACGCCGCCTGGAGCGCGGTGGTCGCCGCCTCCTTGTCGCCCGCGGCGACGGCCTCGCGCACGCGGCGCACGTACGTCTTGAGCTCGGACTTGACTGCCTTGTTGCGCAGACGAGCCTTCTCGTTCGTGCGGATGCGCTTGATCTGGGACTTGATGTTGGCCACGTGTGGACTTTCTGGTTCTGTTCGCCGGAGCGAGCGGATAGGTCGTAGAGGGCGACTCCAGCTCCGGGACTGGGGTGGGGAACCCGTGGAGAGGTGCTGGAGCTGTGCCCGCCGACCTGGGCGGACACGCAGCCATCAAGACTACCAGCGGTCCGGCCGTGACCCTAATCGCTCGTGCGGACGCCGGAGCAGCGCCTCGCGCGGCCCCGAGGCTCGGGCGAGAGCCGGGACCACCTCAGCGGTGCCGCGAGATCCCCTCGACCACGCGGTCGAAGACGTCGCGCCCGACGACGGCACCCTCGCGGCGCACCGCGGCCGGGTCGACGCGCACCACGCGGTCCAGCCGGACCTCGCTGTCGCGCCCCTTCGCGTCCCACGGGCCCGACCCGATGTCGAGCCAGTACCGGCCCCAGCGCGCCTCGTCCCGGGCGTCGCGCGAGTGGTCCTTGCTCGTGAGCATCACGCCGAGGAGCCACGCGCCGTCCGACCCGACGAGCAGCACCGGCCGGTCCTTGCCCTGCGAGTGGTCCTCCTCGAACGGGACCCAGGTCCAGACGATCTCGCCGGGGTCCGGGTCGCCGTCGGGCCGCGGCGCGTACTGCGCCCGTACCGCACCCTCGAAGTCGCCCGGATACGCCCCGGCGGCGGCGCCCCGACCGCCCCTCGTCCCGGCCGGGCTCGGTCGCCCGCCCACCGCGGGGCGGGGTCGAGGACCGGGTGCAGCACCGGGACGCGGGCCGGGCCGCGGCGACGGCGTGCGGTCGGCGGGGCCGCGGCCCGACGGCGTCCGCTCGCGCCCCGGGGCCCGCGTCGCCGCGGTGCCCTGGCTCGCGCTGCCCTGCCCCGCGCCCTGCGAGCGCGTGAGCCCGGAGACCACGGCGCGCGCCGCGTCGGTCAGAAGTCCCAGCCATCGGTTGCGTGCCACGCGCGCACCCTACCGGGCGGACGTGTGTCCGCCCGGACGGTGCACGTCACCCGGCCAGGACGGCGTCCACCTCGCGCAGGAAGTCGTCGAGGTCGCCGGGGTCGCGCGACGTGACGAGCGTGTACCCCTCGTCGTCGCGCACGACGGACCGGTCGACCCAGGCGCCGCCCGCGTTGAGCACGTCCGTCTCGAGCGAGGCGTAGCTCGTGAGGGTCTTGCCCTCGACGGCGGCCGCCTCGACGAGCGCCCACGGGCCGTGGCAGATCGCCGCGACCGGCTTGCCGGCGGCCGTGAACGCGCGCACGAGGCTTACGGCGTCGTCCTGGAGGCGCAGCGCGTCGGCGTTGATCGTCCCGCCCGGCACGAGCAGCAGGTCGTACTCGGCAGGGTCGGCGTCGGAGTGCGTGAGGTTCGGGGTGACGGTGCGGCCGGGGTCCTTGTCGCCCACGAGGGTCTGCACGTCGTCGGCGGACGTGGCCGCGACGTCGACCTGCACCCCCTCGCCGCGCAGGTGCTCGAGCGGGACCACGAGCTCGTCCTGCTCGACGCCGTAGTTGGTCACGATCGCCAGCACGCGGCGCCCCTCGGGGCCGCCGGAGGTGCGGTGCTCGGTGTCCTGGGCCATGAGCGCTCCTCTCGTCGCCGGTCGGCCCGGTGCGGCCGGCCGGTCCTCCACGCTAGGTCGGCTCGCGGTGCCCCGCAGGGCGGGCGGGTGCCCGACGCCGGACGTGGGACAATGGTCGTTCCCGCCCGCCCGAGAGCGACCGTCGGCGCGCCGCCCCCGAGCGCGCGGCCCCGACCCGCACGCCACTCCCAGGAGCGCACCCGCGTTGTCCCCGATCCCCAGCGCCCAGCTGAGCACCCGCATCCAGCCCGCGGCCACGCCGCCCGAGCTGATCCGGAACTTCTGCATCATCGCGCACATCGACCACGGCAAGTCGACCCTGGCCGACCGCATGCTGCAGCTCACCGGTGTCGTCGAGCCGCGCGCCATGCGCGCGCAGTATCTCGACCGCATGGACATCGAGCGCGAGCGCGGCATCACGATCAAGTCGCAGGCGGTCCGCATGCCGTGGGCCGTCGTGGCGGACGGCGTGGAGACGCCGCACGCGCTCAACATGATCGACACCCCGGGGCACGTCGACTTCACGTACGAGGTCTCGCGGTCGCTCGCGGCGTGCGAGGGCGCGGTGCTGCTCGTCGACGCGGCGCAGGGCATCGAGGCGCAGACCCTCGCGAACCTGTACCTCGCGATGGAGAACGAGCTCGAGATCATCCCCGTGCTCAACAAGATCGACCTCCCGGCGGCCCAGCCCGAGAAGTACGCGGAGGAGCTCGCGAACCTCGTGGGCGGCGACCCGGACGACGTGCTCAAGGTCTCCGGCAAGACGGGCGCCGGCGTCGAGGCGCTGCTCGACCGCATCGTCGAGCGCGTGCCCGCGCCGGTCGGCGACGCCGACGCCCCGGCGCGCGCCATGATCTTCGACTCGGTCTACGACACCTACCGCGGCGTCGTGACGTACGTGCGCGTCGTCGACGGCAACCTCAACCCGCGCGAGCGCATCGTCATGATGTCGACCCGAGCGACGCACGAGCTGCTCGAGATCGGCGTCATCTCGCCGGAGCCGATCGTCACGAAGGGCCTCGGCGTCGGGGAGGTCGGCTACCTCATCACGGGCGTCAAGGACGTGCGCCAGTCGAAGGTCGGCGACACCGTGACGAACGCGGCGAAGCCCGCCGCCGACGCGCTCGGCGGCTACTCCGACCCGAAGCCCATGGTCTTCTCGGGCCTGTACCCGATCGACGGGACCGACTACCCGGTCCTGCGCGACGCGCTCGACAAGCTCAAGCTCAACGACGCCGCGCTCAACTACGAGCCGGAGACGTCGGTCGCGCTCGGCTTCGGCTTCCGCGTCGGGTTCCTCGGCCTGCTGCACCTGGAGATCGTGCGCGAGCGCCTCGAGCGCGAGTTCGACCTCGACCTCATCTCGACCGCGCCGAACGTCGTCTACGACGTGACGCTCGAGGACGGGACGCTCGTCAACGTGACGAACCCGTCGGAGTTCCCCGGCGGCAAGATCAAGCAGGTCAGCGAGCCGGTCGTGCGCGCGACGATCCTCGCGCCGAGCGAGTTCGTGGGCACCGTGATGGGGCTGTGCAACGACCGTCGCGGCCAGATGCTCGGCATGGACTACCTGTCCGAGGACCGGGTCGAGCTGCGCTTCACGCTCCCGCTCGCCGAGATCGTGTTCGACTTCTTCGACCAGCTCAAGTCCCGCACGCGCGGCTACGCCTCGCTCGACTACGAGCCGTCGGGCGACCAGGTCGCCGACCTCGTCAAGGTCGACATCCTGCTCCAGGGCGAGCAGGTGGACGCGTTCAGCGCGATCGTGCACAAGGACAAGGCGTACGACTACGGCGTCATGATGACGGGGAAGCTCAAGGAGATCATCCCGCGCCAGCAGTTCGAGGTGCCGATCCAGGCGGCCGTCGGCGCGCGCGTCATCGCCCGCGAGACGGTGCGCGCCATGCGCAAGGACGTCCTCGCGAAGTGCTACGGCGGTGACATCAGCCGCAAGCGCAAGCTGCTCGAGAAGCAGAAGGAGGGCAAGAAGCGCATGAAGAACATCGGGTCGGTCGAGGTCCCGAAGGACGCCTTCATCGCCGCGCTCTCCTCCGACGCCGCGGGCGGCAAGGACGCCAAGGACAAGTCGAAGAAGTGAGCCCGGCGCTGCCCGAGGGCGAGCCGGTCCCGCCCGACGGCTCGCTGCCCTCCTGGGTCGCGGGAGGCGCGGGCGGCACCGTGCCCGCGACCCGCGGGTTCGGGGTCTACCTGCACGTCCCGTTCTGCTCGGTGCGGTGCGGGTACTGCGACTTCAACACCTACACGGCGTCCGAGCTCGGCGGGGGCGCGAGCCAGGCGTCGTACGCGAGCACGGCGCTGCGCGAGATCGACCTCGCCGCGCGCGTGCTGCACGACGCCGGGTTGCCCGAGCGGCCCGTCTCGACCGTCTTCGTCGGCGGGGGCACGCCCACGCTCCTGCCGGCCGGGGACCTCGTCCGCCTGCTCGGCGGCGTGCGCGACGCGTGGGGGCTCGCCCCGGACGCCGAGGTGACGACGGAGGCGAACCCGGACTCGGTGACGCCCGAGTCGCTCGCCGAGCTCGCGGCCGCCGGGTTCACGCGCGTGTCGTTCGGCATGCAGTCCGCCGTGCCGCACGTGCTCGCGACGCTCGAGCGCACGCACGACCCGCGCCGCATCCCGGACGTCGTGCGCTGGGCGCGCGACGCCGGCCTCCAGGTCTCGCTCGACCTCATCTACGGCACGCCGGGGGAGAGCCTCGACGACTGGCGGGCGAGCCTCGAGGCCGCGCTCGCGACCGGCGTCGACCACGTGTCCGCGTACGCGCTCGTCGTGGAGGCGGGGACGAAGATGGCCGCCCAGGTGCGGCGCGGGGAGGTCGCGCTCCCGAGCGAGGACGACCAGGCGACGAAGTACGAGCTCGCCGACGAGCTGCTCACGGCGGCTGGCCTCACCTGGTACGAGGTGAGCAACTGGGCCCGTACCGACGCGGACCGCTGCCGCCACAACCTCGCGTACTGGCGCGGCGACGACTGGTGGGGGATCGGGCCCGGCGCGCACTCCTACGTCGCGGCGGCCGGTACCGAGCCCGCGGGGGCGTCGCCCGAGGACGCCCGCGTCGGCGTGCGGTGGTGGAACGTCAAGCACCCCCGCCGGTACGCGGCGCTGCTCGAGGCGGGCACGAGCCCCGCGGCGGGGCGCGAGCTCCTCACGCGCACGGAGGGCCGGCTCGAGCAGGCGATGCTCGGCGTGCGGCTGCGCGAGGGTCTCGACCTCGCGGTCCTCTCCCCGGCGGGACGGCACGCCGCCGCCGGGCTCGTCGCGAACGGGCTGCTCGACGGCCGCGCAGCGGTCGCCGGTCGTGCCGTGCTGACCCTGCGGGGGCGGCTGCTCGCGGACACGGTCGTCCGGACGATCACGGACGAGTGACGTCGGCCCGGGTCCACCGCGACCCGGGCGCGCCCCGCGGGGGACGAGGCCTTCGGCGGCACCACCCTGCCCGCCGCCGTGCGACGGCCGCGGTGCTCGCCGCGCGGTCCGGGCAGTGAACCGCCAAGGTGGACCCAGCACGTCGACGGAGCGTGCAGCCCGCAGCACGTGACGACGAGGAACGAGGTGCACGATGACGGACCCCACCAACACGGGCGGCGAGCCGCCCCGCGACGACGAGCACACCCCCGCCGACGGCGCGGGCGGCCCGCGACCGGACGCCACGCCACCGTCCGGTCCCGGACCCGACCGGCCCGACGCCGCCCCGTCCGGCGGCGAGGTCCCGCCCGCCTCGCCGTACGGCCCGGGCGGGGGAGCGCCGCACGACCCGGCCGCACCGCCGTCGGGCCCGCCCGCGTACGGGGCGCCGGGTGCCTACGGCGCCCCGGCCGGTGCGCCGGACGGCGCGGCCGGGGGACCGGGTACGCCCCCGCCGGGCGCGTACCCGCCCCCGTCCGGTGCGTACCCGCCGCCCGTCGGCGGATACCCGCCTCCCGCCGGGGGGTACCCGCCGCCGCCCGGGTCGTACCCGGGCGCCGCCGGAGGGTACGGGGGCCAGCCCGGCTACGCGGGCCCGGCGTTCGGCGTCGGCGACGCGATCTCCTACGGGTGGCGCCGCGTCACGTCGAACCTGGGGCCGTGGATCCTCGTCGCGCTGATCTTCCTCGCCGTCAACATCGCGTGGAGCTGGATCACGGGCGGGTTCGACCAGCTCCAGGACCAGTTCGACTACTCCGACACGAACTTCGCGGCCCTCGGCGGCCTCACCTTCACGAGGGCGCTGCTCGCGATCGTCGGCACCGCCATCGGCTACCTCATCACCGCGTTCTTCACGCGCGGCGCGCTCGACGAGGTGGACGGGCGTCGACCCGACGTCGCCGCGTTCTTCCGCATCGGCAACGTGCTCAACGTGCTGCTCGCGGCGCTCATCGTCGGCATCCTGTCCGGCATCGGGTTCTTCCTGTGCGTCCTGCCCGGGCTCGCGATGCTGCTGTTCTCGGCGTTCGTGTACTACGTCGCGCTCGACCAGGGCGTCGACGCGATCACGGCGATCCGCACGAGCTTCTCGCTCGTCGCGAAGAACTTCGGGCAGGTGTTCCTGCTCCTGCTCGCCCTCGTCGGGATCAACATCCTCGGCGCGATCCCGTGCGGTCTCGGGCTCTTCGTGACGATCCCGCTGAGCTACATCGCCGTCGGCTACGCCTACCGTCGTCTCACGGGCGGCGTCCCGGCCGCCTGACACCCGGCCGACGCTGTCGCCGCGCCCCGGTACCGCCCGTCGGTACCGGGGCGCGGTGCGTGACGAGCGCGGTACCTCACGCGCGCGGTGCGTCCGGGCGCCCGCGACCGGTCAGGGCGCGGTGACGAAGTCGATGAGCTCCTCGACGCGCCCGAGCAGCGACGGCTCCAGGTCGGCGTACGTGCGCACCGTGCCGAGGATGCGCTGCCACGCGCGGCCGACGTCCTCCGCGCTCTCCGCCGGCCAGCCGAGCTCGCGCAGGATCCCGCGCTTCCACTCGGTGCCGCGCTCGATCACGGGCCACCGCTCGAGGCCGATCCGGGCCGGCTTCACCGCCTGCCAGACGTCGACGTACGGGTGCCCGAGCACGAGCACCGTGCCCGCGGGCGACCGCCGCAGCGCCTCGTCGGCGATCCGCCGCTCCTTGCTGCCGGGCACGAGGTGGTCCACGAGCACGCCCACGCGACGCTGCGGCGTCGGGCCGAAGTCCGCGAGCGCCGCCGCGAGGTCGTCGACGCCGTGCAGCGGCTCGACGACGACCCCCTCCACGCGCAGGTCGTCGCCCCACACCTTCTCGACGAGCTCGGCGTCGTGCTTGCCCTCGACCCAGATGCGGCTCCCGCGCGCGACGCGCGCCCGCTGCCCGACGACGGCCCGCGAGCCCGAGGCCGTGCGCGTCGGCGCGGCGGGGGCGCGGGAGGTGACGGGCGGGGTGAGCTCGACGGGCGCGCCGTCGACCCAGAAGCCCGGCCCGAGCGGGAACGTGCGGGTCCGGCCCGCGCGGTCCTCGAGCACGACGACGTGCATCCCGCCCGACTTCTCGACCCGGACCACGGCCCCGACCCACCCGGTCTGCACCTCCTCGACGACGAGGCCGCGCTCCGCGGGCTGCGGGCGCGACACGGGCCGCGCGCGGTGGTGGGTGGGGGCGGGCGTGCCGCCGAGGACGTCGGAGCCGTAGCGGTCGAAGGACACGGCGTCACCCTAGGCCAGCGTCCGCCGCTCACCACCGAGATCGCCCCGTGCGTCGCGGGATCGGCGTCCCGCGGGAAGGTCCCGGGCGCCCGACCCGGCCGCGCACGGCGGCTCCCGGCGCGCGCGCCCCCGGGGCGGGGTGGTACCACGGACCGATGAGCCAGCAGCGCGCGGAGCCGGACCCGAACCGCTGGCGCGTGCTGCCGGTCTGCCTCGCGGTGGGCTTCATCACGACGCTCGACGTGTCGATCGTCAACGTGGCCCTGCCGTCGATCGAGTCGTCGCTCGACGCGGGCCCGACCCAGCTCCAGCTCGTCGTCGCCGGCTACACGCTCGCGTTCGGGCTCGCGCTGGTGCCCGCCGGGCGGCTGGGCGACGCGGGCGCACGACGACCGCTCTTCATCGCGGGCCTCCTGGGCTTCGCGCTCATGAGCCTCGCGTCCGGGCTCGCGCCGACCGACACGTGGCTCGGCGTCGCGCGCCTGCTCCAGGGCGTGAGCGCGGGCGTCCTCAACCCGCAGGTCGTCGGTCTCATCCAGCAGCAGTTCCGCGGGTACGAGCGCGGGCGCGCGTTCGGCATGTTCGGCGCGACCATCGGCGTCTCGACGGCGCTCGGGCCCCTGCTGGGCGGGCTCATCATCGCCGCGGCGGGCCCGGAGACGGGGTGGCGGTGGGTGTTCCTCGTGAACATCCCCGTCGTCGCCGTGCTCCTGCCCTTCGCCTGGCGCCTCGTGCCCGGGCCGCCGCGCACCGGCTCGGGCGCGGCGCGCGGGCCGCGCCGGCTCGACCTCGTCGGGCTGGGCCTGCTCGGCGCCGCGACCCTCGGCGTGATGATGCCGTTCGTCACGACGACCGGCCGCGGCGACGACGCGTCGCGCTGGTGGTGGCTCGTGCCGGCCGCGGCCGCCGTGGTGGGCGCCGTCGGGTGGGAGCGGCGCTACCAGCGGCGCACGGGCGAGGCCGTGCTCGACCCGCAGGTCGTGGGGCTCGGGTCCTTCCGCAACGGCGCGCTGCTCGGCCTCGCGTACTTCGCCGGGTTCACGGGCATCTTCCTCGTCGTCACGCTCTACCTCCAGGACGAGCTCGGGTACACGCCGCTCCAGGCGGGGCTCGTCGGCACGCCGTTCGCGGTCGCGTCGGGCGTGTCGGCGTGGTTCTCGGGCCGCTGGGTCGCGCGCTGGGGCCGCGAGCTCGTCGTCGGCGGTGTCGTGCTCGTGCTCGTGGGGGTGGTCGCGGCGGAGGTCGTCGTGCGCACGCTCGGGGACGACCCGGGCGCCGTCGGCCCGGCGCTCGCGGTCGCGCTGCTCGTCGCGGGCGCGGGCAGCGGGACGGTCATCGCGCCGAACCAGACGCTCACGCTGTCCGAGGTGCCGGTGAACCGGGCCGGGGTGGCGGGCAGCATGCTGCAGCTCGGCCAGCGCATCGGGTCGGCCGTCGGGATCTCCGTGGTCCTGTCCGTCTACTACGGCGGGCTCGCGAGCGGCGACTCGGCGGCGGACGCGACCGGGCGCGCGCTCCTGGTGACGATCGGCCTCGTCGCGGTCGCGCTCGTCGTCGGCCTCCTCGACCTGCGTTCGCGACGAGCGGAGGACCGCCGGACGGGCCGCGCGGACGCGTAGGATTGGCACTCGGAGGTCGAGAGTGCCGACTCCCGCACGCCCGCCCGGGCGGCGACGGTGCGGCACGCGGGAGGTGGACGTGAGCGAGGAGCGCCGGCTCGAGGTGCTGCGGGCCATCGTCGAGGACTACGTCCTCACGCGCGAGCCCGTGGGTTCGCGCGTGCTCACCGAGCGCCACAGCCTCGGCGTCTCGCCCGCCACGATCCGCAACGACATGGCGGCCCTCGAGGACGCCGGGTACATCGCCCAGCCGCACACGTCCGCGGGCCGGATCCCGACGGACAAGGGCTACCGGCTCTTCGTGGACCGCCTCTCGGGCGTCAAGCCGCTGTCCGCGCCGGAGAAGCGCGCCATCGAGACCTTCCTGTCCGAGGGCGTGGACCTCGACGACGTCATCGCCCGCGCCGGGCGCCTGCTCGCCCAGCTCACCGGCCAGGTCGCCGTCGTGCAGTACCCGTCGCTGAGCCGGTCGGGCCTGCGCCACCTCGAGCTGGTGCCCGTCGGCGAGTCGCGGCTCCTGGTCGTCATCATCACGGACACGGGTCGCGTCGAGCAGCGCACGCTCGAGGTCGCGAGCCTGCCGGACGAGGGCACGCTCGTCGAGGTGCGCGCGCGGCTCAACGCCGCGGCCGCGGGCAAGCGCCTCACGGACCTCGCGCCCGGTCTCGCCGCCGTGACCGAGAGCTTCCACCCCGACGACGCCCCGCTCGTCCGCGCGGTGGGCGACCTCGTCGCCCAGACGCTCGCGGAGGAGAGCGAGGAGCGCCTCGTCCTCGCGGGCACGGCGAACCTCGCGCGCGCGGGCATGCGGTTCGAGCATGCGCTGCGCCCCGTCCTCGAGGCGCTCGAGGAGCAGGTCGTCCTGCTCGGGCTGCTCACCGAGATGGCCGCCGAGTCGGGCGTGAGCGTCCGGATCGGTCGCGAGACCCAGCTCGAGGGCCTCGCGGAGACCTCCGTCGTGACGACCGGTTACGGTAACGACGGTGACACGGTCGCGCTCGTCGGCTCGATCGGGCCGACCCGCATGGACTACCCCGGCACCATCGCGGCGGTGCGCGCGGTCGCGCGCTACCTGTCACGGGTGCTCGGCACGTGAGCCCCGCGGTCTCCCCGCCCGCGGCGGGCCCGCTCGACGACCACCCCCGACCCCTCCCGACCGGCCCCGCGCCGGCCTCACGACCCGCACCAGCAGAGAGTGACGTGTGAGCGACTACTACGAGATCCTCGGCGTGGCCCGTGACGCCAGCCAGGACCAGATCAAGAAGGCGTACCGCAAGCTCGCGCGCGAGCTGCACCCGGACGTCGCGGGCGAGGAGGCGGGCGACCGCTTCAAGGACGTCGCGCGCGCCTACGAGGTGCTGTCCAACCCGGAGAAGCGCCAGCAGTACGACCTCGGCGTCGACCCCAGCGCCCCCGGCGGCGGGGGCGGCGGCCCGATGGGCGGCGGGTTCGGCTTCCAGGACATCTTCGAGACGTTCTTCGGCGGCGCCCAGGCGCAGCAGGGCCCGATCCCGCGCGCCCGCCGCGGCCAGGACGCGCTCGTGCGGCTCGACATCGACCTCTCCGAGGCGACGTTCGGCGCGCAGCGCGAGCTCCAGGTCGACACGGCGGTCGTGTGCGGCACGTGCGGCGGCACCTGCTGCCGTCCGGGCACCTCGCCCCGCACGTGCGAGGTGTGCCACGGCCGCGGCACGGTCCAGCGCGTCGCGCGCTCGTTCCTCGGCCAGGTCATGACGAGCGCGCCGTGCGCCGCGTGCCAGGGCTTCGGCACGGTCATCCCCGAGCCGTGCGCGGAGTGCTCGGGCGAGGGCCGCGTGCGCAGCCGCCGCAGCATCACGGTCAACGTCCCGGCGGGCGTCGACACGGGCACGCGCATCAAGCTCACCGCGCAGGGCGAGGTCGGCCCGGCCGGCGGCCCCGCGGGCGACCTGTACGTCGAGATCCGCGAGCGCAACCACGACACGTTCGTGCGCCGCGGCGACGACCTGCACTGCACCCTCCAGGTGCCCATGACGGCGGCCGCCCTCGGCACCGTGCTCGAGCTGGAGACGCTCGACGGGCTCCAGGAGATCGACCTGCGCCCCGGCACGCAGCCGAACCAGATCGTCACGCTGAAGAACCTCGGTGTCGGGCACCTGCACGGCAGCGGGCGCGGCGACCTCAACGTGCACATCGAGGTCCAGGTGCCGACGGCCCTCGACCCCGAGCAGGAGCAGCTCCTGCGCTCGCTCGCCGCGCTGCGCGGCGAGGAGCGGCCCGAGCCCCGGCTCGCCGCCGCGCACCCGGGCGTGTTCTCGCGCCTGCGCGACAAGCTCTCCGGCCGCTGAGCGGGGCGCGGGCATGAGTGCTCCGGTGTTCCTCGCCGAGACGGGGACCGACGGCGTCGCGCCCGGCGACCGGTACGTGCTCGACGGCGCGGAGGGCCGGCACGCGGGCGTCGTGCAGCGGCGCGGCGCGGGCGAGCGCGTCGACGTCGTCGACGGTGACGGGCTCCGGCTGCGGTGCGTCGTCGAGCACGCCGAGTCGGGCCGCGTGACGCTCCTCGTGCAGGAGGTGGACCGCGAGCCGGCGCCGGACGTCGTCGTGACGCTCGTCCAGGCGCTCGCCAAGGGTGACCGCGACGAGATGGCGATCGAGGCGGCGACGGAGATCGGCGTCGACGTGGTCGTGCCGTGGCAGGCGGAGCGGTCCGTCGTCGTGTGGCGCGGCGAGCGCGCGGCGAAGTCCCGCGCGCGGTGGCTCGCGACCGTCCGCACGGCGACCAAGCAGGCCCGGCGCGCGCGCCTGCCCCGCGTCGAGGTCGCGCTCGACTCGCGCGGCCTCGCGGCGCGGGTCGTCGACGTCGTCGCGGCGGGCGGTCGGGCGATCGTCCTGCACGAGGAGGCGACGACGCCGCTCGCCGACGTCGGGCTGCCCGCCGGTCCGGCCACGGACGGCGCGCCCGCGCCCGAGGTGCTCGTCGTCGTCGGCCCGGAGGGCGGGATCTCCGACCGCGAGCTCGCCGACCTCACGGCGGCCGGCGCGGTCGCGGCGCGGCTCGGGCCCCACGTGCTGCGCACGTCGACCGCCGGCCCGGTGGCCGTGGCGCTGCTCGCGGAGCGGCTCGGCCGCTGGGGCGTGGCCGGGACGCGTGGTCTAGCCTCGGGGGCATGACGAGCACCGACCTGCGCACCGACCCGGACTGCCTCTTCTGCCGCATCGTCGCGGGGGAGGTGCCGGCCGACGTCGTGGCGACCAGCGAGCGCTCGATCGCGTTCCGCGACATCGACCCGCAGGCGCCCGTGCACGTGCTCGTGGTCCCGCGTGACCACCACGGCGACATCGCCCAGCTCGCGGCGGCGGACCCGGAGCTGCTCGGCGACGTCGTCGCGCTGGCGGACGAGGTGGCGGGCGACCTGGCCGACGGCCAGTTCCGGCTCATCTTCAACTCGGGGCCGCGCGCCGGCCAGAGCGTGTTCCACGTGCACGGCCACGTCATCGCGGGCGCCGAGCTCGGCTGGTCGCCCGCCTGAGCCCTGCGCGAAAGCGCGTGTGACGCCCGGCCGCGCTCGGTACGATGGAAGCGATCTGCGGGGCGGTGGCCGTCCCGGACCCACTGCCCGACCGAAGGAGCGCAGCGGCGCAAGCCGGCTCATGACCTCTCTGTCCCGAGAACCCGACCCCTCGTCGCACCGGGTCGAGCACCGCATCGTCATCCCGAACCACGTGCCGATGGTGGCGCTCCTCGGTAGCCGCGACTCCGTGCTCCGGGCCGTCGAGGAGGGGTTCCCCGCCGTCGACGTGCACGTGCGGGGCAACGAGATCGCGGTCGCCGGCCCTCCGGGGGAGGTCGCGCTCGCCGCGCGCCTGCTCGACGAGCTCGTCGAGGTCGTCGAGGCCGGCACCCAGCTCACGGCCGACGTCGTGACGCGGTCCATCGCGATGCTCACCGCCGCGACGGCGTCGCGCCCGGCCGAGGTGCTGACGCTCAACATCCTGTCGAGCCGCGGCCGCACGATCCGGCCCAAGACCGTGGGCCAGAAGCGCTACGTCGAGGCGATCGACGCGAACACCATCACGTTCGGGATCGGTCCCGCCGGCACCGGCAAGACGTACCTCGCGATGGCGAAGGCCGTGCAGGCGCTGCAGTCGAAGCAGGTCAACCGCATCATCCTCACGCGCCCGGCCGTCGAGGCGGGGGAGCGGCTCGGGTTCCTGCCCGGCTCGCTGACGGAGAAGATCGACCCGTACCTGCGCCCGCTGTACGACGCGCTGCACGACATGATCGACCCGGACTCGATCCCCAAGCTCATCGAGGCCGGCACGATCGAGGTCGCGCCGCTCGCGTTCATGCGCGGGCGCAGCCTCAACGACTCGTTCATCATCCTCGACGAGGCGCAGAACACGACCACCGAGCAGATGAAGATGTTCCTCACGCGCCTCGGCTTCGGGTCGCGCATGGTCATCACGGGCGACGCGACGCAGGTCGACCTGCCGGGCGGCACCCAGTCCGGCCTGCGCGTCATCGAGGACGTCCTCACCGGCGTGGACGACGTCGAGTTCTGCCGGCTCACGTCGTCCGACGTGGTGCGGCACCGGCTGGTGAGCGACATCATCGACGCGTACGCGCGGTGGGACCTGGCGAGCGGCGGGGGCTCGGGGAGCTCCGGGTCGCGCCGCCGCGACGACGACCGCCGCGGACGCCCCGCGGCACGAGAACGACGGACGAGGGACGACGCGTGAGCATCGAGGTCAACAACGAGACCGAGGCCGAGGTCGACGAGGCCGAGTTCGCGGCGCTGGCACGGTACGTGCTCGACGCGATGCGCGTGCACCCGCAGAGCGAGCTGTCGATCCTCTTCGTCGACACGGACGTGATGAGCGAGCTGCACGTGCGCTGGATGGACGAGCCCGGCCCGACGGACGTGCTGTCGTTCCCCATGGACGAGCTGCGGCCCGGGCGCGACGGCGAGGTCGCCGGCCCCGGCCAGCTCGGCGACGTCGTGCTGTGCCCGGAGGTCGCCGCCCAGCAGGCGGTGACGGCGGGCCACTCGACGGCGGAGGAGATGCTGCTGCTCACGACGCACGGCATCCTGCACCTGCTCGGCTACGACCACGCCGAGCCGGAGGAGGAGAAGGAGATGTTCGCGCTGCAGCGCAAGCTGCTCCTGACCTTCCTCGCGGGCCGGTGAGCGGCGAACCCGTCGCGCTCCTGGCGGCCCTGACCGTCCTGACGGTCGTGCTCGCGGCCGCGCTGAGCGCGGGCGAGGCGGCGGTGCTGCGCGTGACGCGGGCGGCCGTCACGGAGGCCGCCCTGGGCGACGACCCGGCCGTGCCCGCCCGCCCGGAGGGGCGCCGGGCGCTGGCGCTGCTCGCGGACCCGGCGGCGACCGTGCGCTCCGTCGGCTTCGTGCGCGTCGTCGCGGAGGTCGCGGCGGTCGCGTGCCTCACGCTGCTCGTCGCGGCGTGGCTCGAGCCGTGGTGGCAGGTCCTGCTCGTCGCGCTCGCGGTGAGCGTCGTCGTCGGGCTCCTCGTGGTGCGCGTGAGCCCGCGGTCCCTCGGCCGTCGCCACGCGGTGCGCGTCCTGCTGAGCCTGTCGCGCCTGCTCACGATCGTCGTCGGGGCCACGCGCTGGCTCACGCGGCTCGCCCCGGCGCCCGACGAGGGGGCCCACCAGCGCGAGCTCCAGGACATGGTGGACCGCGTCAACGAGTCCGAGGTCATCGAGGAGGAGGAGCGCGAGCTCATCCGCTCCGTGTTCGAGCTCGGCAGCACCCTCACGCGCGAGGTCATGGTGCCCCGCACGGACATGGTGACGACGTCGCGCGACACGCCCCTGCGCAAGACCCTCTCGCTCTTCCTGCGCTCCGGCTTCTCCCGCATCCCGGTCACGGGCACGTCCGCGGACGACCTCGTGGGCGTCGCCTACTTCAAGGACGTCGTGCGCGTCCTGCAGGGCGGTCCCGGGACCGACGCGCGGCCCGTGGGCGAGGTCGCGCGCCCCGCGATCTTCGTGCCCGAGTCCAAGCCCGTGGACGACCTGCTGCGCGAGATGCAGGCGTCGTCCTCGCACATCGCGATGGTTGTCGACGAGTACGGCGGCGTCGCGGGACTGGTGACGATCGAGGACGCGCTCGAGGAGATCGTGGGCGAGCTCACGGACGAGCACGACCGGCCGGAGCCCGAGGTCGAGGACCTGGGCGAGGGCGTCCTGCGCGTGCCCGCCCGCCTCGGCGTCGACGAGCTCGGCGAGCTCTTCGGCCTCGGCCTGGACGACGACGACGTGGACACCGTGGGCGGCCTGCTCGCCAAGGCGCTCGGCAAGGTCCCGCTGCCCGGCTCCGTGGCCGAGGTCCACGGGCTGCGCCTCGAGGCCGACCGCGTCCAGGGCCGCCGCAAGCAGCTCGCGACCGTCCTCGTCTCCACGGCGACCTCGCCCGACGCTCCGGTCCCCGCGCCGGACGAGCCCGACCCCGCGGCCGACACCCGTCAGCCCCTCCCCACCGTGAAGGACACCCCGTGAGCACGACCACCCCCGAGCACCGCTCCGGCTTCGCCTGCCTCGTCGGGCGGCCCAACGCGGGCAAGTCGACCCTGACGAACGCGCTGGTCGGCCAGAAGGTGGCGATCACCTCCGGGCGCCCCCAGACGACGCGCCACACGATCCGCGGGATCGTGCACCGCCCCGACGCGCAGCTCGTCCTCGTGGACACCCCGGGGCTGCACCGCCCGCGCACGCTGCTCGGCGAGCGTCTCAACGACCTCGTGCGCGAGACCCTCACCGAGGTCGACGTCATCGCGTTCTGCCTGCCCGCCGACCAGAAGATCGGCCCGGGCGACCGCTTCATCGCGAACGAGCTCGCGGAGCTCATGCGCGGGCGCCGCGGCACGCCCGTGGTCGCCGTCGTCACGAAGGCCGACCTCGTGGACCGCGGCACCCTCGCCGCGCACCTGCTCGCGGTCGACCGCCTGGGGGAGACGGCGGGCGGTTGGGCCGACATTGTGCCCGTCTCGGCCCAGGACGGTTACCAGGTCGACGTGCTCACCGACGTCCTCGTCTCCCACCTGCCCGAGGGCCCCGAGCTGTACCCCGGCGGCGAGCTCACGGACGAGCCGGAGGCCGTCATGGTCGCCGAGCTCGTGCGCGAGGCGGCGCTGGAGGGCGTGCGCGACGAGCTCCCGCACTCGCTCGCGGTCCAGGTCGAGGAGATCGTGCCCCGGGAGGGCAGCGGCGACGAGGCCGCGGGCCGGCCGCCGCTGCTCGACGTGCGCGTCAACCTCTTCGTCGAGCGCGACTCGCAGAAGGCGATCGTCATCGGCCGCGGCGGCTCGCGCCTGCGCGAGGTCGGGACGCGCGCGCGGCACGGCATCGAGGCGCTCCTCGGCGCGCGCGTCTACCTCGACCTCCACGTGAAGGTCGCCAAGGACTGGCAGCGCGACCCGAAGCAGCTCCACCGGCTCGGGTTCTGACCCGGGGGGACGTCCCCCCGTGCCGCCGTCGGGAGGGCACCAGGGACCGGCCGGCGGCCCGCGGCGTACGATTCCTCGGTGATCTTCCGGACCGCCGCGACGACGGCAGCCCTCGCGATCGTCCTCGCGATCGTCGGTGCGGTCACCGGGCCGCAGTGGGACCCGGTGCCCGTGACCGAGCACCTCGTCCCCGAGACGCCCGACACGACCGTCGGCGGGCAGCCGCCCGGCGGGGCCGCCCCGGTCGGCACCTACGACGTGCGCGAGACCGACGTGACGGTCCGGCTCGACGGCGCGACCGTCGGGGGCGTGCTGCGCGAGCCCGTCGACGCGGGCGACGACCTCCCGGGCGTGGTGTTCGTGCACGGTGCGGGGACCGGTCTGGCGTCCGAGGCGTTCGTGGACGTCGCGACCGACCTCGCGAGCGCGGGCGTCGTGACCCTCGTCCCGGACAAGCGGCTCGACACCTACACGACGCGGCACCGCGACTACGAGGCGATGGCGCGCGACTACGCGCACTCCGTGGACCTCCTGCGCGCGCGTCCCGGCGTCGACCCGGAGCGCGTGGGGCTGTACGGGGAGTCCGAGGGCACGTGGATCGTGCCCGTGATGGCGGCCGACGACCCGACGATCGCCTTCACCGTCCTCGTGTCCGCGCCGGTCGTGCCGCCGCGCCAGCAGGCCGCGTTCGCGGTCGACAGCTACCTGCGGAACACCGACGTGCCCCACGGGGTGTTCCGGGCCATCCCGCGCGCCGTCGGGATGGCGATCCCCGGCGGCGGCTTCGAGTACGCCGACTTCGACGTGGAGCCGTTCCTCGAGCGGCTCACCCAGCCGGTGCTCGTCGTGTACGGCACCGCGGACCCGTCGATGCCCGTCGAGCAGGGGGCGCGGCAGATCCTCGACGCCACGGGGCCGTCGTCGCAGGTGCCGGGCGGGGCCGACGTCACCGTGCGGTACTACGCGGACGCGAACCACGGGATCAAGATCGACGACGTGCTCGTGCCCGACTTCCCGCGCGACGTGAGCGCGTGGGTGACGTCCCTGCCCGCGAGCGCGACCGCGCTGCCGCAGGTCGCGGGCGCCGAGCCCGCGCAGCAGTACCTCGCCGGGCCGGTCCCGTCGCCGCGCTGGCTGGGCAACGGCGACCTGTTCGTCGCCCTCGTCCTCGCCGCCGTCGGGCTGCTCGTGCTCGGCCCGCTCGTCGGCCTCGTCGGGGGCCTCGTGCGCCGGCTGCGACGGGTCGCGGGCCGGCCCGGAGCGCCCGCCGGTCTCGCGCCCGGCTTCCGCGTGCCGCTGGTGGGGCTCGGGGTCGGCGCGTTCGCGACGACGGTCGCGCTCGTCGTCTACCTCGTCGCCACCGCGCGGCTCGCGCTCGACTACGAGAAGGACGCGTGGGTCGTGCAGGGCGGCTGGATCGGGGTGCGGCTCGTCGGGCTCGCGACGCTCGTCGCGGGAGCCCTGCTGGTCAACCGGGCCGCCGAGGTCCGCTCCGCGCGCCGTGCGCACGACGAGCGCCGGGGCACCGGCGAGGCGGTCGCCGCGGACGAGGGCGGGAGCGTGCTGCAGGTCGCGCGGGGCGTGACCCCCCGCGTCATGCTGTGGTGCGTGATCGCGGGGTCGACCGTCCTGCTCGTCATCCTCGCGTACTGGGGCGTCTACCAGCTCGGCATCTAGACCCTGCCGGTGCGCCGTCGTCCGGGCGCGGCGGTCCCGCCGCTCGCCCGGCGCGGCCCGACGGGCGTGCGTATCGTGGACGGGTGAGGCGCCGTCGGCTCGCGCAGGACCGGGCGGCTCGTGCCGGGCACGTCACCCACGAGCCGACGACGGACGGTGCCGGGACGGCGGTCGGCGGCCTCGAGCTCCTGCCGCCCGAGCTGCGGTCCGACGACCGGTTCGACGCCGCCCTCGACGCCGCGCTCGCGAGCCCCGCCGAGGCGCCCGCCCACCGTCCGCCCGACGGGCCGCGACCCCGGGACGAGGACGGCCCGCCCGCCGTCCGGGGCGGGCACCACGACCGGGCGGCCCGCGACGTGCTGCCCCTGTCGCGCCCGCAGGACGAGCACCCGCCCACGGACCACGACACGCCCGGCCTCGCGCGGTCCGGCGCGCCCCGGCCGTCCCGGTCCGACGGGGGCGGCGAGTCCCCGCAGGTGCGTGCGGCCGGGCGCCGCTGGTTCCTGCACCCCGTCCCGTGGGTGGCGCTCGCGGTCGCCGTCGCGTTCGCCGGCTCCGTCGCCTTCACCGCGTCGATGGAGGACGCGCGGCCCGTCGACGTCACCGCGCTCGCCGGCGGGCTGCGGCCGCTCGAGGACCCGCCCGAGCCGCGCTGGTCGGTCCCCGTCGAGCCCGGCACCGAGGTCGTCCCCGCGGTCGGCGCCGTCGTGACCGTCGACGGGTCGCTCACGGCGTACTCCGTCGCGGACGGCTCGGTCCTCTGGCGGTCCGAGCGTCTCGGCGACCGTGCCACGTGCCTGCCGGCCTCGGGCGAGCCCGCGCGCGAGGTGGTGGTGTGCGCGGTGCCGACAGGGTGGCGCGAGCAGGCGGCCCGGCTCACCACCGTGCGCGCGACGACCGGGGAGGTCGTGGGGGAGCGCACGGCCGCGACGGCGGGGCGGCTGTCCGTCGTGCCGGTCGGCGCGACGGACGTCGTGCGGGCGTGGTGGCGCGGCGACGAGGTCGCGGTGGTGCGCGAGGACGCCGCGACCGGCGAGGTGCGGTGGGAGCGCACGCTCGCGCACGACGGCCTCGGGAGCGGCGGCGACGTCGTGCTCGACGTGCGCCGCGGCGTCGTCGACGTCCTCGCGCCGGGCGTCGCGGCGGCGCTCACGGAGGACGGCCTGTCGCTCGTCGAGGACGACGTGTGGACCATCGTCCGGCTCCAGGACGGGCGCTACGTCGGCAACGAGTACGGCCGCGGCACCGCCACGGTGTTCACCGCCGCGGGCGAGCCCGCGTTCCGGATCTCCGGCCGCGTGCTCGAGGCGCCCCTGTCGGACGGGTCCGCGCCGGGCGTCATCGTCACGAACACCTTCGGCAGCATCGTGGGCGTGGACGCCGCGACCGGGTCGGAGCTGTGGTCGTTGCCGGGCACGGGCATGCGCGCCGTCGCGCGCGTCGACGGCCGCGTCGTCGTCCAGACGGACTCGGCCTACCGCAGCGTCGACGCCCGCACGGGCGAGGAGGAGTGGGCCGTCACGCTCGAGGACGGCGGCCCCGGGCCGGTGCTCACCGACGGCCGGTCGCTGTTCGTCACGGAGCGGCAGCGCCGCCAGCCGGGGCTCGTGTCGATCGCGCTCGACGACGGGGCGGTCGAGTGGCGCTGGACGCTGCCGGAGGGCACCTACGACGTGCTCGCGGTCGAGGGCCGGCTCTTCCTCCTCGGGACCGGCGGGCTGACGGCGGTCTCGTGAGGTGCCGGGCGGGCGCGACGCCCTCCGGCGTCGCCGCCGGCACCGTCCGGATGGTGGCCCCGGGCCGCGTGGGCGCTTGAGCCGCACGTGATGAACCGGTAGAAACGGTCGGGGCCCCTCGGCCCGGCGTGCGTGCGACCGGCACCGCGCGACAGCGTAGGGAGTGCACGATGACCAACCAGACAGAGCCGGCCGAGGACCCGCAGCCCGGTGCTGCGGGCACCGGGCCGACCCCGGCGCCCCAGGGCGTCACGGCGGGTGACGGGGACTCCACGGCCGAGCGCGCACCGGACGGTGCGACGGGCTCGGCAGGGTCGGACCCGGACGCGGCGGGAGCCGCGGACACGGGTACGGAGAAGGACACGGGCTCCGCGCGCGAGACCGGCGGGACCGCGACGGCGACCGCCACCGCGTCGCCCTTCGCCGGGATCCCGGTGAGCGACTACGTGCGCGACGGCGTCGCCGCGCTGCTGCTCCTCGTCTCCCTCGCGCTGCCGTGGGACGTGTCGAGCCGCGCGTCGGACAAGATCGAGGTCGTCCTGCTGACGATCCTCTCGCTGCTGACGCTCGCGCTGCCGTACCTCGCGCGCACGGGCGTGCTCCCGACGACCTGGACCGTGCACACCACGCGCAAGGTCCGTCTGCTGGCCAACGCGCCGTACGTGCTGCTCGTGCTCGTCTACCTCGTGGTCGACGTCGTGGGCGGCGGCGACCTCGCCGACGGGTGGGGCGGGGTCGGCTCCGCCGCCGCGCTCGGCCTCGCGGGCGCGCTCCTCGCGGCGCAGCCGCGCGAGAGCGAGCTCGGGCCGCAGGACCAGGACCGCGCGGTCACCGACCGGTGGCTCCAGGCGCTCCTCGCGCTCGCGGCGCTCCTCGCCCTCACCGTGCTGCTCACGGTGATCCTCACCGCCACCGGCACGCGCCTCGGCGGCGCCCTGTTCGTGCTGCTGGTGATCGTGGCCGCGGTGTTCGTCCTCGCGCTCGCCGGGCTGCCGACGTACGGCACGTGGCGCCGGTCCGAGGCCGCGCGCCTCACGCTCGTCGGGCTGGGCGTCATGCTCGCCGTCGGGTTCGTCCTCGGCTCGGGCAACAACGGGCTCGTGACGATCGAGAGCACGCACGGCGGCCGGTTCGGGCTCGTGCTCGTCCCGGCGCTCGCGGCCGTCGCCGCGGCGCCCGCTGTGCACCGCGCGATGGCTGCCGCGGACCCGGTGACCACCTGGGTGCGCGTGGCCGTCAACGCCCTCGACCTCGTGCTCGTCGTCGCGGGCTACGTCGCCGTGAGCGCCGTGCTCACCCTGGCCGACGGTGCACGCGGCGTCCCGGTCGTCCTCGCCGTGATCGTCGGTGTCCTCGCGGCCGCCGTCGCGTTCGTCGCGCGCCGCTCGCTCGCTCGCGACGCCGCCACCGGGCGCCCGCTCGCGCTCGGCGGCGCCGGCGTCGTGGCGCTGCTCGGCATCGTGCTGCTCGTCGTGACCTCGAACCGCGTCGTGCTCGGCGGCGGTGTGGAGCACGTGCTGCTCGCCTTCGGCCTCCCGCTGCTCGTCGTCGGGGCGCTCACCGTGCCGCGCGAGGTGCGCGCCTACTTCGCCGAGCACCGCCCCGTGCCCGCGGCCACCGGGGCGGAGGCGGCACGCGCGTACGTGTGGCAGCCGCCCGCGCCGAAGCAGCCCAAGCCGGCCCGGCCCGCGCCCGCCCCGGCGGGCCCGCCGACCGGTGCGCACCCGACGACCGGGCACACGGGTGCCTACCCGGGCTCGGGTGCCTACCCGGCCACCGGGCCGGCGGGCACCTACCCGCCGGCCGGGCACACGGGGCCCGTCCCGACGCAGCAGGCGCCGGACCGGCGGTTCGCCGCCGGGTCCGACGCGACCGAGGTGCTCCCGGTCCAGCCGGCGGAGCCGGAGCGCAGCGGGTACGCCGCGCGTCCCGGCCTCACGCCCGACGAGGGCCCGTCGACGGCGGTCCTGCCCGCCTACCAGGAGGAGCAGCCGGGCACCGGCCCGCAGCCGACCGCCCAGCAGCCCGGCCAGGGGTACCCCCAGCAGGGCTACGGCCAGCAGCAGGGCTACGCGCCGCAGGGGTACGACCAGCAGGGCTACGGCCAGCAGGGGTACGCCCAGCAGCCCGCGGCGCAGCAGCCGTCGTACGCCCCGCCGGCCCAGCCGGCGGGCTTCACCGCGGCCCAGGCGCTCGACCCGAGCACGCCGCTCGAGGTCCTGGCGCAGATCGTCCAGGACGCGCCGCACCTGCGGCCCCAGGTCGCGGCGAACCCGTCGACGTACCCGGCGCTGCTCGAGTGGCTCGGCAACCTCGGCGACCCGGCGGTCGACGCGGCGCTGCGCTCGCGACGCGGCTGACGCACCCCGGCGCCCGGCCGGCCCTCCGCGCGAGGGCCGGCCGGGCGCACCCACGCCGTGCCCGAGGAGCGGACGTCCCGGGCGCGCGGACGGCGGAGGAGTACAGTGGCGTCGTGCACCTGATGCGGCAGCTCCTCCTTCGTTGCCGCGGCGAGGCCCTGTAGCCGGTTCCTCGTCGCGGTGGTTGGTGTGCCGGCTGACACCGATCAGGACGACCCCGAAGGACCGACGATGAACGCCTCCGCCCCCACCTCGACGCCCACCGCCGCGGACCCGAACCCGCAGCAGCCGTCGGGCATGCCGATCCACAAGTACCTGCCGTTCCACCGGCAGATCGACGTCTCCCTGCCCGACCGCACGTGGCCGGACAAGCGCATCGAGACCGCGCCCCGCTGGTGCGCCGTCGACCTGCGCGACGGGAACCAGGCCCTCATCGAGCCCATGAACGCGGAGCGCAAGCTGCGCATGTTCGAGCTGCTCGTCGCGATGGGCTACAAGGAGATCGAGGTCGGCTTCCCCTCGGCCTCGCAGACCGACTTCGACTTCGTGCGGATGCTCATCGAGGAGGACCGCATCCCGGACGACGTCGTCATCCAGGTCCTCACGCAGTCCCGCGAGCACCTCATCGCCCGCACGTACGAGGCGATCAAGGGCGCGAAGCAGGCGATCGTGCACCTCTACAACTCGACGTCCGTCCTGCAGCGCGAGGTCGTGTTCCGCTCGGACGAGGACGGCATCATCGCGATCGCCGTCGACGGCGCGCGGCTGTGCAAGAAGTTCGAGGAGACCGTCCCGGAGACGACGGTCTACTACGAGTACTCGCCCGAGTCGTACACCGGCACGGAGCTCGAGTTCGCAGCCCGCATCTGCAACGAGGTGCTGGAGGTCTTCGAGCCCCGCCCCGACCGCAAGGTCATCATCAACCTGCCCGCCACGGTCGAGATGGCCACGCCGAACGTCTACGCCGACTCGATCGAGTGGATGAACCGGCACCTGCACCACCGCGAGAACGTCGTGCTGTCGCTGCACCCGCACAACGACCGCGGCACGGCGGTCGCGGCCGCCGAGCTCGGCTACCAGGCGGGCGCGGACCGCATCGAGGGCTGCCTGTTCGGCAACGGCGAGCGCACCGGCAACGTCTGCCTCGTCACGCTGGGCATGAACCTGTTCAGCCAGGGCGTGGACCCGCAGATCGACTTCTCCGACATCGACCACGTGCGCCGCACGGTGGAGTACTGCAACCAGCTCGGCGTCCCCGAGCGGCACCCCTACGCGGGCGACCTGGTCTTCACGGCGTTCTCCGGCTCGCACCAGGACGCCATCAAGAAGGGCTTCGACGCGATGGCCGTCCGTGCGGAGGCGGAGGGCGCCACGGTGGACGACATCACGTGGGCGGTCCCGTACCTGCCGATCGACCCCAAGGACGTCGGCCGCTCGTACGAGGCCGTGATCCGCGTCAACTCGCAGTCCGGCAAGGGCGGCATCTCCTACCTGCTGAAGTCGGAGCGCCACCTCGACCTGCCGCGCCGCCTGCAGATCGAGTTCTCGCAGTCCGTGCAGCAGCACACCGACGCGCACGGCACGGAGGTCACGGGCGAGGACATCTGGCGCCTCTTCTCGGACGAGTACCTGCCCGTCGAGCCCGGTTCCGGCCTGGAGCCGTGGGGCCGGCTCAAGCTGCGCTCCACGCGCGCGTCGTCGAGCGAGGACGGCCCCGACACCCTGAGCGTCGACGTCCTCGACCGCGGCGAGGAGCTGACGCTCGAGGGCACGGGCAACGGCCCGGTCGCGGCGTTCGTCGACGCGATCGCGCAGGTGGGGGTCGACGTCCGCGTCCTGGACTACGCGGAGCACGCGCTCTCGGAGGGCGGGGACGCCACGGCCGCCGCGTACGTGGAGTGCCAGGTGGGCGACGACGTCCTGTGGGGCGTGGGGATCGACCCGTCGATCACGACCGCCTCGCTCAAGGCCATCGTGTCCGCCGTGAACCGCGCGGAGCGTGCCCAGGGCTGACCGCCCTCCCGCCGATCTCACCGACGGCCCGGACGACCTCGTCGTCCGGGCCGTCGGCTTTTTGTCGACACCGTGTTGGTAAGATGCCGACGCACTGTCGACAACATTGGAAGGCTCCTCATGTTCCTCGCGTTGCGCGAGCTCGTCTTCGCGCGCACCCGCTTCCTGCTCATGGGCGGTGTCGTCGCGCTGGTCGCGGTCCTCGTCGTCCTCCTCTCCGGGCTGTCCGCCGGCCTCGTCAACGACGGCGTCTCCGGCCTCAAGCGCACGCCCGTCACCGACTTCGCCTTCGCCGAGGGCACCGGGACGGACGCCGCGTTCACGCGCTCCGTCATCGAGACGGACCAGGTCGGCACCATGGCCGAGCAGCCGGGCGTGCTCGAGGCCGCCCCGTACGGCCTGCTGCTGGCCAACGCGCACCAGGAGGACGGCTCGCCCGTCGACCTCACCCTCGTGGGCGTCGAGCCCGGCTCGTTCGTGGCCCCGGCCGCGATCGCGGAGGGCGACGCCGTCGGGGCGGCGGACGGCATCGTCGTCTCGGCGACCGCCGCCGAGGACGGCCTCGCCGTCGGCGACACCGTGGCCCTCGCGCGCCCGGAGCGCACGCTCACCGTCGTGGGCGTCCTCGAGGACCAGCACACGTTCGGCCACGTCGACATCGCGTACCTCCCGCTCGGCACGTGGCAGGAGCTCCTCGCCGGGGCCGAGCAGCCGGGAGCCGACGTGCCGGACGTCGCGACCGCCGTCGCGCTGCGCACCGACCCCGGGTCGTTCGACCGCGAGGCCGCCGACGCGGCGTCGGGCACGGTGACGCGCACGCTCACCGAGTCCTTCGACGCCTCGCCCGGGTACACGGCCGAGACCGCGACCCTCCTGCTCATCCAGGTGTTCCTCTACGCCATCTCGGCGCTCGTCGTCGGGGCGTTCTTCACCGTGTGGGTCATCCAGCGCCGGCACGAGATCGCCGTGATGCGCGCCATGGGGGCACGGCGCCGCTTCCTGCTCGCCGACTCCCTCGGCCAGGCCGCCGTGCTCCTGCTCGCCTCGATCGCCGTGGGCTTCGCCCTCGGCGTCGCGGCGGGCGCGGGCCTCGGCGCGTCGCCGATGCCGTTCGCGCTCCAGGCGCCCGACCTCGTGCTGGCCGGCGTCCTGCTCTTCGTCCTCGGCATGGCCGGAGCGGCCGTCGCCGTCGCGCGCGTCACCTCCGTCGACCCCCTGACCGCCCTGGGAGGGCAGCGATGAGCACCACCACCCCCGCCACGCCCGTGCTCGAGATCGACCGGGTCACCGTCCGCCACGGCGACGGCGACACCACGGTCGTCGCGCTCGACGAGGTCAGCCTGAGCGTCGCCGCGGGCGAGCTCGTCGGTGTCGTCGGGCCCTCGGGCTCCGGCAAGTCGAGCCTGCTCGCCGTCGCCGGTGCGCTCACGGCGCCGGACTCCGGGACCGTCCGTCTCGAAGGGGTCGACCTCGGCGCGACGAACGACCGCGAGCGGGCCCGGCTGCGGCGCGAGCGCATCGGCTTCGTCTTCCAGTCCGGCAACCTCCTCCCGGCGCTCACGAGCGTCGACCAGCTCCGGCTCGCGCTGCGGGTCGCCGGGATCGACGAGCGCGACCCCCGTGCCCGCGACCCCCGCGAGCTGCTGGGCTCGGTGTCCATGAGCCACCGTGCCGACCGGCGCCCGGACCAGCTCTCGGGCGGCGAGCGGCAGCGCGTGGGGATCGCCCGCGCGCTCGTCGCGAGCCCCGCGCTGCTCCTCGTCGACGAGCCGACGGCGGCGCTCGACCGGGCCCGCAGCCACGAGGTCGTGAGCCTGCTGGCCCGCGAGGTCGAGGCATACGGCGCCGCGGCGCTCATGGTCACGCACGACCACGACGTGCTCGAGCACTGCCACCGGGTCGTCGAGATGGTCGACGGGCGGCTCGGGCTGCCCGCGGCGGCCGGCTGACGTCGGCGGTCGGCCCCGGAGGGCCGCTCCACCGCCCCCGGTCGGGCATGATGGTCCGGCCGGGGGCCGTCGCGCTCCCGGGGGAGCGCTCCGCAGAGCGCTCCGGGAAGGAGGACCCTCGTGCCCAAGATCGCCGCCCCGACGGTGGCCGAGCACCGCGCGGCGCAGCTCCGGACCCTGCTCGACGCCGCCCGCGACCTCATCCGCGAGGACGGCAGCGGGCTCACGCTCGCGGCGGTCGCGGCGCGGGCCGGGCTCGCCCGGTCGAGCGTCTACCAGTACTTCCGGTCGCGGGAGGAGCTGCTCGACGCGGTCGTCGCCGACGTCGTGCCGCGGTGGTCCGCGCGCATCACCGCCGCGGTGGCCACCGCGGCGTCGCCGGAGGACGCGATCGTCGCCTACGCGCGCGAGAACCTGCTCCTCGTGGCCGAGGGCGAGCACGCCGTCGTCGCCGCGCTGCGCGCCGAGGCGGGCCGCGAGGCGCTCGCCCAGCAGAGCGCCGCGATGCACGCGACGATCCTCGTGCCGCTCGTCGAGGCCCTGGAGCAGCTCGGCGTCCCGGACGCCGCGCGCTCCGCGGAGCTCGTCAACGCCGTGGTGCTCGCCGCGGCCCGCCAGGTCGAGGCCGGCGAGGACGCGGGCACGACGCTCGCCCGGGTCCGCGCGGTCCTCGGGTGCCTCGCGCCCGCGTGACCGCCGTCGGCGGGTGGTGCGCGCCGTGTCGGCGGCGTGACGGACAATAGGGGCGTGGTGCTGTACCGAGACGACGCGATCGTGCTGCGCGCCCAGAAGCTGGGCGAGGCGGACCGCATCGTCACCCTCCTGACGCGCGAGCACGGGAAGGTGCGCGCCGTCGGCAAGGGCGTGCGCCGCACGTCGTCCCGGTTCGGCGCGCGGCTCGAGCCGTTCATGCTCGTGGACGTCCAGCTCTACGCGGGCCGGTCGCTGGACACGGTGACGCAGGCGGAGACGATCGGCCCGTACGCGCGCCGGATCTGCGAGGACTACGGCCTGTACACGGCGGGCGCCGCGATGCTCGAGACCGCGGAGCGCCTCGTCGCCGACGAGCGCGAGCCCGCCGTGCAGCAGTACTGGCTGCTCGCGGGCGCGCTGCGGGCGCTCTCGGAGCACGCGCACGCGCCGGGGCTCGTGCTCGACTCCTACCTCCTGCGCGCGCTCGCCGTCGCGGGCTGGGCGCCGTCGTTCGTCGACTGCGCGCGGTGCGGCGAGCCGGGCCCGCACCACGCGTTCGCCGTCGCGCAGGGCGGGGCCGTGTGCTCGCGCTGCCGCCCGCCGGGCTCGACGGCGCCCGCGCCCCAGACCTTCGCCCTGCTCGCCGCGCTGCTCGCGGGGGAGTGGGACGCGGCCGACGCGTCGGACGCCCGGCACCGCAAGGAAGCGAGCGGCCTCGTGGCCGCGTACAGCCAATACCACCTGGAGAGAACGTTGCGATCACTGCGCATGGTGGAGCGGGACGCCCCCGCCCCGCACGTCCCCGCCGTCCCGCACGCCGACGAGGCCGCCGCCTCCGCGGACCCGCGCGCCGGCGCCGGGGCGGACGCCTGATGGCGCGGCGCACGTACCAGCCGCCGTTCCCGCACCCCAGCGGTGCGCGGCCCCCGGCGATCCCGGCGCAGTTCGTGCCGAACCACGTGGCCGTCGTCATGGACGGCAACGGCCGCTGGGCCAACGCGCGCGGGCTGCCGCGCACCGCGGGCCACGAGGCCGGCGAGGCGGCGCTGCTCGACGTCGTCGCGGGCGCCATCGAGATCGGCGTCAAGCACGTGTCGGCGTACGCGTTCTCGACCGAGAACTGGAAGCGCTCCCCCGACGAGGTCCGCTTCCTCATGGGCTTCAACCGCGACGTGATCCGGCGTCGCCGCGACGAGATGGACTCGTGGGGCGTGCGCGTGCGGTGGGCGGGGCGTCGTCCGCGGCTCTGGGCGTCCGTGATCAAGGAGCTCGAGGTCGCGGAGGAGCAGACGAAGCAGAACGACGTCTGCACGCTGACGATGTGCGTCAACTACGGAGGTCGCGCCGAGATCGCCGACGCCGCGGCCGCCATCGCGCGCGAGGTCGCCGCCGGGCGGCTCGACCCGCGCAAGGTCACGGAGCGGACCGTCCAGCAGCACCTCGACGAGCCCGACCTGCCGGACGTCGACCTGTTCCTGCGCAGCTCGGGCGAGCAGCGCACGTCGAACTTCATGCTGTGGCAGGCCGCGTACGCGGAGCTCGTGTTCCTCCCGGAGCCCTGGCCCGACGTGGACCGTCGCTCGCTGTGGCGCGCCGTCGAGGAGTACGCGCGCCGCGACCGCCGCTACGGCGGCGCGGTCGACGCGGTGGGCGGGACGGCGGGCGGCACGGCCTGACGCCGTGCGCGGGCGGCGCGCGCCCTGTCGCCGGGACGCCGTGGGAGGCGGCCGGTAGCGTGCGCGGCATGACTCTGAGCATCGGCATGGTGACCGTCGACTCCACCGACCCGCGGCCGCTCGCCCAGTGGTGGGCGCGCCGCCTCGGCGGGCGGCTCGTCGACGAGGCGGACGGGTGGTTCCTCGAGGTCGTGCCCGCCGAGGGGGTGACGGCTCCGGTCCTCGGGTTCCAGCGCGTCGAGGACCCGACGCCCGGCAAGAACCGGCTGCACCTGGACCTCGGCACGTCCGACCGCGAGGCGGACGTCGCGGCGCTCGTGGCGGACGGCGCGACGCTCGTCGGCGAGCACACCATCCCCGGGTACCGCTGGGCGGTGCTGGCCGACCCGCAGGGCAACCAGTTCTGCGTGGGCGCGCCCGAGGAGCCGACGAGCGTCGGCTGAGGCGGGGTCGTCCCGTCAGGGCGGCCCGTCAGCGGGCCAGCGCGTCGAGCCGGGCGGCGAGCTCGGCCGGGCGGCTGAGCGCCACGAGGTGGCCGCCCGGCATCGTCTCGACCTCCGCGCCGAGCCGCTCGCGCGCGACGGCGCGCTGGAAGGGCGGCGGGAAGAGCCGGTCGTCGTCGCCCTGCAGCACGACCGTGGGCACGGCGGGCCAGGCGCGGGCCGGCCACGGCTCGGCGAAGGACCGCTCGGACGGCTGCCGGTCGCTGCGCTGCACGACGGCCGCGACCGGCTCCGGCACGTCGTGGAAGAAGTCGTCCACGGGGTCGAACGGGCCCAGGCCCGTGGCGGCACGACGCGCGGCGTGGTCCGTCGCGCGCCACCAGTCGCCCCCGCTCTCGCCCGGTCGCGGGATCATCGGGTTGAGCAGCACGAGCAGGCGGACCGCCTCGCGCTCGCACACGAGCGGCCCGACGTACGCGCCCATGGACTGGGCGACGACGACGAGGTCGTCCCGCTCGGCGGCGGCCGTCGCCCGGTGCAGCGTCGTGACCGCGACGTCGGTGAGGTCCGCCCAGCCGTGGCCCTCGTCGTGCTGGGGCAGGTCGACGGCGACCGGCCGGTGGCCGAGCCGGTCGAGCTCCGGGACGAGCAGGTCCCAGTACGCGGGGTCGCCGCCGGCGCCGGGCAGCAGGAGGAACGTCGTCATGGGGGTTCGGACGGTCCGGGACGCGTCATCTCATCGGTCGGTGCGCGGCGCGTCCTCGTCGCGGGGGAGCGTCGCCTGCCCGTCCAGCGCGGGGACGTCCCCGGCGGGCGCGCCGGTCGGCACGACCGCGGCGTCGGCGCCCGCCCGGGCGGCCCGACGGCGGACCATGAGGACCACCGCCACGACGACCACGACGACGATCGCGACGAGCACCGCGACGCCCGTCGGCGAGCCCGTCGCGGCGGCGAACGCGGCGGTCCACACCGCCCACCCGACGGTCGCGTAGATCGTCGCGTGCACCGCGCACCCGAGGACCATGGCCGCGAGGTAGCGCCCGAACGGCATGCGCACGACGCCCGCGGCGGCGTTGATCACGGTCTTCGTCCCGGTCGCGAGGAACGACGCGGGCACCGCGAGCACGCCCCACCGCCGCACGGTCTCGATCCCGCGTGCGGCCGACCGCCCGGACAGCCAGGCGTGGACGCGCGCGACCCACGGCTTGACGGGGCGCGTGCGGTCGAGCGTCCACGTCGTGACGAGGCGCGCGATCCAGTAGGTCGCCTGCGTCCGCACGAACGCGATCGCGAAGAAGAAGGCGAAGAGCGCGGCGAACGGGGCGCCGTCCAGCGCGTCGGGCACCGCTCAGTCCTGGACGGCGGTGGCCCGCGCGCAGTCCGCGCACGTGCCGAACAGCTCGATGGTGTGCTGGATGTCGACGAACCCGTGCGAGGTGCCGACCTGGTTGGCCCAGGCCTCGACCGTCGGGCCGTCGATCTCGACGGTCCGGCCGCACGCCCGGCACACGAGGTGGTGGTGGTGCTCGCGGCGCTCGCACCGGCGGTAGAGGTTCTCGCCCTCCTCGGTGCGCAGCACGTCCACGTCGCCGCCGTCCGCGAGGCTCTGCAGCGTGCGGTAGACGGTCGCGAGCCCCACGTTGTCGCCGCGCGTGCGCAGGATCTCGTGGAGCTGCTGCGCGCTGCGGAAGTCCTCCAGGTCCTCCAGCGCGTCCGAGACGGCGGCGCGCTGGCGGGTCATGCGCTGCACGGGTCACCTCCGGTGGTGCGGTGGGTCGACCCCGAGGGTACGAGGTCGAGCTCGACGTCGTCGGGGATGTCCGGGTGCGGGTCCCGCGCGACGCGCGGCCGCCGCCGGACCCACAGGGGTCGCAGCGCAGCGAGGACGAGGTACGTCGCGATCGCGAGGACGACGATCGTCGCACCCGGCGAGACGTTCTTCCAGTACGTGAAGGACAGCCCGACGACGCACACGACCACCCCGACGACCGACGCGACGAGCATCGTGCGGCGGAACGAGCGCGTGACGAGCTGGGCGACCGCGACGGGCACGATCATGAGGGCGCTGACGAGGAGCAGCCCGACGACCCGCATCGACACGGTCACGGTGAGCGCGGCGACGACGGCGACGGCGATGTTCAGCGTGCGCACGGGCAGGCCGGACGCGCGCGCGAACTCCTCGTCGTGGCTCACCGAGAACAGCGCGGCCCGCAGGCCGACGCCGACGAGCAGGATCACCGCGCTGAGGACGACCGTGAGGACGAGGTCCGACGACGTCACCGTCGAGATCGAGCCGAACAGGTACTGCATGAGGCTGCCGGAGGAGCCGCCCGCGAGGCCGATGAGCAGGACGCCGCCCGCGATGCCGCCGTAGAACAGGAGCGCGAGCGCGAGGTCACCGCTCGTGCGGCCCCGCTCGCGCACGAGCTCGATCGCGACCGCGCCGAGCACCGCCGCGACGACCGCGCCGGGGATCGCGAGCGCGTCGTTCGGCACGACGCCCATCGCCGCGCCGACGAGCCACCCGAGCGCGACGCCGGTGAGCGCGACGTGCCCGATGCCGTCGCCGAGCAGCGAGAGCTTGCGCTGCACGAGGTACGTGCCGACGACGGGGGCGCTGACGCCGACGAGCAGCGCCGCGAGGAGGGCGCGCTGCATGAGCGGGTCGGTGAGCAGCAGGGAGATCTCGGAGAACAGGGTGGTCATGAGGCCGTCCTGGGTGCGTGGCCTGCGGAGAGGTCGGGGTTCAGGGTGTCGGTGAGGCCCGTCTCCGGGCCCGCGGGACGGTTGTCGCCGTCGACGGGCTCGTGCGGGTGCAGGTGCTGGTGCGTCGCGCCCGCGTGCGTGGACGACGCGCGGGGCGGGGCGCCGTCGTGCACGACGCGCCCGTGGCGCAGGACGACCGCGCGCTCGACGAGCGGGGCGAGCGCCCCGAGCTCGTGGAGCACCACGAGGACCGTGAGGCCGTCGCCCACGAGGCGCGTCATCGTCGCGGCGAACGCCTCCTGGCTCGGCTTGTCGACGCCCGCGACGGGCTCGTCCAGCACGAGCAGGTCGGGCCGGCGCACGAGGGCGCGCGCGATGAGCACGCGCTGCTGCTGCCCGCCCGAGAGCTCGGCCGTCGAGTCGTCGGCGCGGTCCGCGAGGCCCACGAGCTCGAGCGCCTCGACCGTGCGGTCGCGCCACCCGCGCGGGAGCCGGAGACGGCCGCCGCCGAGGAGCCCGGACGCGACGACCTCCGACGCGGTGGACGGCATGCCCGAGGGCGCGCTCACGCGTTGCGGCACGTAGCCGAGCCGACGCCACGGCAGCCGCGGGCCGAGCGGGGCGCCGAACAGGTCGACGGAGCCGCGGGAGAGCGGCACGATCCCGACGAGCGCGCGGACCAGCGTCGACTTGCCCGAGCCGTTCGCGCCGAGGAGCGAGACGACCTCGCCCGCGCGGACCGAGAGGTCGATGCCGCGCAGGATCTCGCTCCCGCCGAGGGTCACGTGGACGTCGCGCGCGGCGATCAGCTCCGGTGCGTCCGTCATGCGCACGCGAGGCCGGACGTGAGCGCCTCGAGGTTGGACTCCATGACCTCACGGTAGTCCGTCGCGCCCTCCGCGAGGCTCTCGAGCGGGTCGAGCAGCGCGGTCCGGACCCCGAGGTCGTCGGCGAGCGTCTGGGTCACCTTGGGGCTGACGAGCGTCTCGAAGAAGAGCGTGGTCACGCCGTTCTCCCGGACGACCTCGCCCACCTCGCGCAGGCGCGCAGGGGAGGGCTCTGCCTCGGGGTCGATCCCGGAGATCCCGACCTGGTGCAGGTCGTAGCGCTCTGCGAGGTAGCCGAAGGCCTCGTGGGAGGTGACGAGCGTCGCGCCCGCGCACGGGGCGAGCGCCCCGGCGAACTCGGCGTCCAGGTCGTCGAGGTCCGCGGTGAGGGCGGCGGCACCGGCCGCGTAGTCGTCGGCGTGGTCGGGGTCGATCGCGGAGAGCTCGTCGGCGACGGCGTCGCCCACGGCAGCCAGGCGTGTCGGGTCGAGCCAGAAGTGCGGGTCCGTGGGGCCGTGGTCGTGACCGTCGCCGGACTCGTCCGCGTGCTCGGCGTGCTCCTCCGCGGTCTCGTCGGCGTGCTCGCCCTCGCCGCCGGGGTGCTCCTCGAGCCCGGCCGACGCCGCGGCGTCGACCACGTGCTCGGGGGCGCGCTGCTCGATGCCCTCGTCGACCGCGGGCTGGAACCCCGAGAGGTAGACGACGAGGTCGGCGTCGCCGATCGAGCGGACCTGCGCGGGCGCGAGCTCGAGGTCGTGCGGCTCGGCCGCGGGCGGCGTGAGGTTCGCGACGTCGACGTGCTCCCCGCCGACCTGCTCGACGACGTACTGGAGCGGGTAGAACGACGCGAGCACCTGGAGCCGGCCGTCGTCGTCGCCGCCTCCTCCCGAGCCGCCGTCCCCGGGGGAGCACGCCGCGACGAGCGCGGCCGTGGCGAGGGCGGCGGTGGTGGCGAGGGCGCGACGGCGCCGGGCGGGGGAGCGGTGCATGACCACCAGTCTCCGCCTTCTTGAGAATGAATGTCAAAACCGTTCCCGGTGAGCCGGGTCACGGCCGGGTACGCTGGTCGGTCGGCGCCCGTGCGGGCGTCGCCCACCCGTCCAGCCCCCACGAGCCACGTGCGGGGCCGTGAGCACCAGGAGTGATGTCCGTGGCCGCAGCGCCCTCACCCACCGCCCGTCTCGACGCCGTCGTCTCCCTCGCCAAGCGGCGCGGGTTCGTCTTCCCCTCGGGCGAGATCTACGGCGGCACCCGCTCCGCGTGGGACTACGGGCCCCTGGGCACCGAGCTCAAGGAGAACATCAAGAAGCAGTGGTGGCGCGCGATGGTCACGAGCCGCGACGACGTCGTGGGTCTCGACTCGTCCGTGATCCTGCCGCGCCAGGTGTGGGTCGCGTCGGGCCACGTGGGCGTCTTCACCGACCCGCTGACGGAGTGCCTGCACTGCCACAAGCGGTTCCGCGAGGACCAGATGATCGAGGAGTTCGAGGAGAAGAAGGGCCGCGCGCCCGAGGGCGGCCTCGCCGAGATCGTCTGCCCGAACTGCGGCACGCGCGGGCAGTGGACCGAGCCGCGCGACTTCAACATGATGCTCAAGACGCACCTCGGCCCCGTCGAGGACGAGTCGGGCCTGCACTACCTGCGCCCCGAGACGGCGCAGGGCATCTTCGTGAACTTCGCCAACGTCATGGGCGCGAGCCGGAAGAAGCCGCCGTTCGGCATCGGCCAGATCGGCAAGTCGTTCCGCAACGAGATCACGCCGGGCAACTTCATCTTCCGCACGCGCGAGTTCGAGCAGATGGAGATGGAGTTCTTCGTCGAGCCCGGCACGGACGCCGAGTGGCACCAGTACTGGATCGACACGCGCACCGACTGGTACGTGGACCTCGGTATCGCGCGCGACAACTTGCGCCTGTACGAGCACCCGCAGGAGAAGCTCTCGCACTACTCGACCCGCACGGTCGACATCGAGTACCGCTTCGGCTTCTCCGGCTCGGAGTGGGGCGAGCTCGAGGGCATCGCGAACCGCACCGACTTCGACCTCAAGACGCACGCGGAGCACTCCGGCAAGGACCTGTCGTACTTCGACCAGACGAAGAACGAGCGCTGGGTGCCCTACGTCATCGAGCCGGCCGCGGGTCTCACGCGCTCGCTCATGGCGTTCCTCGTCGAGGCGTACACCGAGGACGAGGCGCCGAACGCGAAGGGCGGCGTGGACACGCGCACGGTCCTGCGCCTCGACCACCGCCTCGCGCCGGTCAAGGCCGCCGTGCTCCCGCTGAGCCGCAACGAGCAGCTCTCGCCCAAGGCGAAGGACCTCGCGACCGAGCTCCGCAAGTACTGGAACGTCGACTTCGACGACGCCGGCGCCATCGGCCGCCGGTACCGCCGCCAGGACGAGATCGGCACGCCGTTCTGCATCACGGTCGACTTCGACACGCTCGACGACCAGGCCGTGACGATCCGCCACCGCGACTCGATGAGCCAGGAGCGCGTCGCGCTCGACAAGGTCACCGAGTACCTCGCCGGGCACCTGCTCGGCGCCTGACGCGTCACCGGCCCGGCGCACCGGCGCCGGGCAACGCAGGAGGGGCGGGACCGTACGGTCCCGCCCCTCCTGTCGCGTCTCGTCGGGACGCGTCGCCCCCAGCGGCCTCGCGCTAGCGGGCCGCCCCCTTAGCCCTGTTGAGCAGGCCGATCACCAGGCTCACGACGAGCACGATGATGCCGATCCAGATGAGGATCTTCGCGGCCTCGATGGCGACGCCGAGGATGAGGAGCACGGCGCCGACGATGACCAGGATGAGCCAGAGAGGCATGTCGTCCCTTTCGTCCGTGTCCGGCCTGGATTGCCGGACCTCCTCAACACTGCCACGACCGTGCGCTGCTCGCTCGTCGAAACGGGGCTCGTCGTGCAGCGGGAGCCGGGTGGGACAATGGAGCGCGTGACTGCACCCGCTCCTGCCCTCAGCACGACGACCGACCGCCCCGACCCGGGGACCGGTCCGCTCGTGGCGCCGCTGCGGATCGGCCCGATCGTCGTCCGGACGCCGGTGGTCCTCGCCCCGATGGCCGGCGTCACGAACCGCGCGTTCCGCACGCTGTGCCGCGAGGCTGGCGCGTCCGGCGGCGACGACCCCGGCCTGTACGTCGCCGAGATGGTCACGAGCCGCGCGCTCGTCGAGCGCAACCCCGAGGCGCTGCGCATCGTGACGTTCGGCGCCGACGAGACGCCGCGGTCCGCGCAGGTGTACGGCGTGGACCCCGCGACCGTCCGCGAGGCCGTGCGCATCATCGTCGCCGAGGACCGCGCCGACCACGTCGACCTGAACTTCGGCTGCCCGGTGCCCAAGGTCACGCGCAAGGGCGGGGGAGCGGCGCTGCCCTGGAAGCGCGACCTGTTCACGGCGATCGTGCAGGGCGCGGTCGAGGCCGCCCGTCCGTTCGGGGTCCCCGTCACCGTGAAGATGCGCAAGGGCATCGACGACGACCACCTCACCTACCTCGAGGCCGGCCGGATCGCGGAAGGCCTGGGCGTCGCCGCCGTCGCGCTGCACGCGCGCACCGCCGCCGAGCACTACTCCGGCACGGCCGACTGGTCGGCGATCGCACGTCTCAAGGAGGCCGTGACGAGCGTGCCGGTGCTCGGCAACGGCGACATCTGGTCGGCCGAGGACGCCGTGCGCATGGTGCGCGAGACCGGGTGCGACGGCGTCGTCGTCGGGCGCGGCTGCCAGGGCCGGCCGTGGCTGTTCGCCGACCTCGCCGCGGCGTTCGCGGGCCGCCCGGAGCGCGTGCGCCCCGGGCTGCGCGAGGTGGCGGGCACGATCTACCGCCACGGCGAGCTCATGATCGAGTACTTCGACGGCGACGAGGGCAAGGGCATGCGCGACCTGCGCAAGCACATGGCCTGGTACCTCAAGGGCTACGCGGTGGGCGGCGACGCGCGCCGCGCGCTCGCGATGGTCTCGACGCTCGCCGAGCTGCGCGCGCTGCTCGACGAGCTCGATCAGGACGCGCCCTACCCCGGCGAGGCCGCCGAGGGTCAGCGCGGCCGGGCCGGGTCGCCCAAGACGCCGCACCTGCCGTACGGCTGGCTCGACTCGCGCGAGCTCGACGCCGAGCACGAGGAGCGCCTGCGCGAGGCCGAGCTGAGCGTCTCCGGCGGCTGAGCGCCGCCCTCTCGCCGGCTACCCGAGCGCGGCCCTGCACCGGCGGGACGCAAAGCACGACGGCCGGGACCCCCGCTGGGGTCCCGGCCGTCGTGCACGACGCGGCGGCGTCGGTCAGTGCGCGCGCAGCCAGACGGTCGTGTCGGACGGGACGCGGACCTGCGGGTCCGCGGAGCGGTCGGTCAGGACCGGGCCGGAGGCCACGAGGACCTCCGCGCCGTGCGGCAGGACCACGGGCTCGGCGCCCAGGTTCGCGAGCACGACGACGTCGCGGTTGCGGAAGGCGACGACGTCCGCCGAGCCGGCGAACTCCTCGACCCACGCGAGCGTGCCCGCGCCCAGACGCTCCGCGCGACGCGTGGCGAGGGCCGTGCGGTACGTCTCGTAGGTCGAGCCCTCGACGCCGCGCTGGACGTCCGCGGCGTAGCGGCCGTACGACTGCGGCTGGGGGAGCCAGGTCTTGCCGGACGGCCCGAACCCGAAGCCCTCGGCGTCGGCGCGCCAGGGGAGGGGGATGCGGCAGCCGTCGCGGCCCGCCTCGGCGCCCTGGGTGCGGAAGAACGCGGGGTCCTCGCGGACGTCGTCGGGCAGGGCGGTGTGCTCGGGGAGGCCGAGCTCCTCGCCCTGGTAGAGGTACGACGACCCGGGCAGGCCGAGCATGAGCAGCGACGCGGCGCGTGCGCGGCGCAGGCCGAGCTCCTCCTCGGGCTGCGGGTCGTGGGCGAAGATGCCGTTGGGGCGCAGGCCCGGGTCGGCCAGGCCGAGGCGCGACGCGTGGCGCACGACGTCGTGGTTCGACAGGACCCACGTCGTGGGGGCGCCGACCTCGTCGTTCGCGTGCAGCGACGCCGCGATCACGGTGCGCAGCGGCGCGGCCGCCCACCCGGTGGTGAGGAACGAGAAGTTGAACGCCTGGTGCATCTCGTCCGGGCGGACGTAGCGGGCGAGGCGCGAGAGCGGCTCGACCCAGGCCTCGGCGACGAGGGCGCGGTCGCCGTCGTACTCGGCGAGCACGCGGTGCCACGCGCGGTAGATCTCGTGGACGCCGTCCTGGTCGAACATCGGGCCGGAGTTCCCGGCGCCCGTCGAGCCGTCCTCGGGGGCGCCCGGGTCGGTGCCCTCCTCGCCGGCCTCGGTGCCCTCGACCATCGAGACGGTGCCGTCCCAGTCGGGCAGGCCGTCGGCCTTGATCATGCCGTGCGCGACGTCGACGCGGAACCCGTCCACGCCCTTGTCGAGCCAGAAGCGCAGGACCTGCTCGAACTCCTCGCGCACCTCGGGGTTGTCCCACGCGAGGTCCGGCTGGGTCGAGTCGAAGAGGTGCAGGTACCACTGCCCGGGCGTCTCGCCCTCGGCGCCGGTCACGGGGCGTGCGTTCGCGCCGGCCGTCACGCGGGTCCACGCGGGGCCGCCGAAGATCGACTGCCAGTTGTTCGGGGGCAGCTCGCCGTGCTCGCCCTCGCCCTCGCGGAAGATGTAGCGCGCGCGCTCGGGGGAGCCCTCGGGCGACGCGAGCGCCGCCTGGAACCAGGCGTGCTGGTCCGACGTGTGGTTCGGGACGAGGTCGACGATGATGCGGATGCCGCGCGCGTGCGCCTGGGCGAGGAGCTCGTCGAAGTCGGCGAGCGTGCCGAACAGGGGGTCGACGTCGCGGTAGTCGGCGACGTCGTAGCCCGCGTCCTTCTGGGGCGAGCGGTAGAACGGGCTCAGCCAGACGGCGTCGACCCCGAGCTCGGCGAGGTGGTCGAGCTTCGAGGTGATGCCGGGCAGGTCGCCGACGCCGTCGCCGTCGCCGTCCGCGAAGGAGCGCGGGTACACCTGGTAGATGACGGCGTCGCGCCACCACTCGGGGGCCTCGCCCGGCCCGGTGTGCACGAGCGCGCCCGTGCTGAAGGGCGCCGGGGCGGTGGCCAGCCCGGTGCTGGTCGCGGCGGTCGGCGTCGAATCGATACGAGTCATCGAGCTGTCGGTCCTCACGTACGTGGTGCTGGGGTTTTCAGGGGATCTTCCGGTGGTGGTCACTCGGCTGGCGGAGCGGGGTGTCGCCGACCCTCCGTCGAGTGTAAGCGCTTGCGGTGCGGTGCCGACGAGGGGTCGGCGGATGCCCGCAGCGAGGTGCGTGGACTTCCGGGGCGCCGGTCTCAGGCGGTCGGCGAGCCCGCCGCGGCGACCGTGCTCGCGTCCGTCGCGGACGCCGCGCGGGCCGGGGCGGCCCCGGTCGAGTCGCGGACGATGAGCTCCGGCTGGAAGAGGAGCTCGGTCCGCGGTGCACGCTCGCCCGCGATCTCCGTGAGCAGCGCGCTCACGGCGGCGTGCGCCATGGCGCTCACGGGCTGGCGCACCGTGGTGAGCGGCGGGTCGGTGAAGGCGATGAGGGGCGAGTCGTCGTAGCCGAGCACCGAGACGTCCTGCGGCACGCGCAGCCCGCGCGAGCGCGCTGCGCGGATGGCGCCGAGCGCCATGAGGTCGGAGCCGCAGACGATCGCGGTGTGGCCCGAGTCGATGAGCTCGCCGCCCGCGGCCTGGCCGCCCTCGACGGTGTAGAGCGTCACGACGACGTGCTGGGCAACCTCTGCCTCGTCGGCGACGAGACCGTGCCGCACGAGCGACTCGGCGAAGCTCGCGAGCTTGCGCCGCGCGGGGACGAAGCGGTCGGGGCCGATCGCGAGGCCGACGCTGCGGTGCCCGAGCGAGACGAGGTGCCGCACCGAGAGCTCGACGCTCGCGACGTCGTCGGGCGAGACGAACGGGGCGTCGATGCCCTCGGCGAAGCCGTTGACCAGGACGATCGGGATGCCCCGGCTGCGCAGCCGCTCGTAGCGCTCGTGGCTCGCCTGGGTGTCCGCGTGCAGGCCGGAGACGAAGACGATGCCGTCGACCGCGTGGTCCATGAGCATGTCGACGTAGTCGTCCTCCGTGGTCCCGCCCGGCGACTGCGTGCACAGCAGCGGCGTGTACCCGTGCTCGGACAGGAGCGACTCGATCGTCTGGGCGAACGCAGGGAAGACGGGGTTCGTCAGCTCGGGGACGACGAGGCCGACGAGGCCGGCGGAGCGGGTGCGCAGCGTCGACGGTCGCTCGTAGCCCAGCACGTCGAGCGCGGCGAGCACCGCCTGGCGGGTCTCGCTCGCGACGCCGGGCTTCCCGTTGAGGACGCGCGAGACCGTCGCCGTGGAGACGCCTGCCTGGGCGGCGAGATCACTGAGACGGGTACGCACATGGGGCAGCGTAGGGGACACCGGACCTCCTCGTCCTGGTCGTCCGGTCGGCGAGCCGCGATCCCCTGTGCGGAGGCGCGCGGACCCGTCGACCGGAGGAGGCGGGTGGGCGCCGGTCGACGCCCTGCAAAGCGTTGCATGAAAGTTACCGCAACGACTTGCACCTGTGCCACCTCCCGCTCTACCGTCGTGCCCATCAGGGTCCGGCGCCGGTGCCAACGCCGGAGCGGGCCGCCCATCACGACACGCTTGGAGTGACCACTGATGCGACGGAGCATCCTTCTTGCCGCCGCGCTGACCACGACGCTGGCGCTGACCGCCTGCTCGTCCGGCGGCTCGGGCGACGAGACCACCGACGAGCCGAGCGCCGAGGGTTCGTCCGCCGGTGGCTCGCTGACCGTCTGGGTCGACGAGACCCGTCAGGACGCCGTGACCGCGGCGGCCGAGTCGTTCGAGACCGAGACGGGCACGACGGTCGACGTCGTGCTCAAGAACTTCGAGGACATCCGGGCGGACTTCCTCGCCCAGGTCCCGACGGGCGAGGGCCCCGACATCACCGTCGGCGCCCACGACTGGCTGGGCGAGCTCACCACGAACGGCGTCGTGGCGCCGCTCGAGCTGGGCGACAAGGCGGCCGAGTTCGAGGACGTCTCCATCGAGGCGTTCACGCAGGACGGCCAGGTCTACGGCCTGCCCTACGCGATCGAGAACATCGCCCTCATCCGCAACACCGCGCTCGCGCCGACCGCCCCCGCCACGTGGGACGAGGCCGTGGCCGCGGGCCAGGCCGCCGGGACGCAGTTCCCGATCCTGGTCCAGTCGGACGGCGACAAGGGTGACCCGTACACCCACTACCCGTTCCAGACGTCGTTCGGCGCCCCCGTCTTCGCGCAGAACGAGGACGGCAGCTACTCGTCCGAGCTCGCGATGGGCGGCCCCGAGGGCCAGGCGTTCGCGCAGTGGCTCGGCGCCCAGGGTGCGGCCGGCGTGCTCAGCCAGGACACGACCTACGACATCGCCGTCGAGGCGTTCAAGAACGGCCAGTCGCCGTTCATCGTCGGCGGTCCGTGGATGATCGACTCGTTCGAGGGCCTCGACCTGTCGATCGACCCGATCCCCACCGCGGGCGGCCAGCCCGCGCAGCCGTTCGTCGGCGTCCAGGGCTTCTACCTGAGCGCGGAGAGCGACAACGCGATCGTCGCGAACGACTTCCTCGTGAACTTCCTGTCCACCGAGGACGCTCAGCTCGCGCTGTACGAGGCGGGCAACCGTCCGCCGGCGCTGACCGCCGCCGCCGACACCGCCGCCGCGGACGACCCGATCGTCGCGGGCTTCCGCGCCGTGGGTGCCGAGGCCGTGCCGATGCCGTCGATCCCCGAGATGGCTTCCGTGTGGAGCTTCTGGGGCGTCACCGAGGCGGCGATCGTCGCCGGTGCCGACCCGGTCTCGAGCTGGGACAAGATGATCGCCGACATCCAGGGCGCGATCGACTCCTGATCCGGGTGCAGCCCGCCGTCGCGGTGCGCAGGGCTCCTGCGCACCGCGACGGCGCGTCCCGACCTCCGGCCCGGAACGGGCCGCGACGCAGCACGACGACACTCCAGAAGACGCAGCACCCCGCGCGTCCGACGACCTCGGAGGCACCACGATGTCCGCCCCTCAGACCACGGCCGGCGACGAGCGCGTCGGCACCTCCGGAGCCGACGGCCCGCCGCCGCGCGGCGAGCGCCGCCTGCGGCCGCGCGACGCCTCGCACGCGCGCGACTACGGGCCCGGGTTCTTCGTCAAGCTCGCCCTCATGGCGGTCGTGGACGCGCTCGGCGTGTACGTGGTCTGGTCGGCGTGGACGGCGGGCTCGTACGGCATCCTCGCCGCGACGCTCGCGATGCTCCTCGCGGCCAACTGGGTGTACTTCTCGAAGCGGTCCCTGCCGCTCAAGTACATCCTGCCCGGCCTGATCTTCCTGCTCGTCTACCAGATCTTCGTCGTCGGGTACACGGGCTACGTGGCGTTCACCAACTACGGCACGGGCCACAACTCGACGAAGGAGCAGGCGGTCTCCGCGCTGCTCATCCAGAACGAGCGCCGGGTCGAGGGCTCGGCGTCGTCCGCGCTGACCGTCGTCGAGGACGGCGACGCGCTCGGGTTCGCGGTCGTCACCGACGACGGCGAGGTCGAGGCCGGCACGGCCGAGCGGCCGCTGTCGGTCGTCGACGGCGCGACCGTCGAGGACGGCCGCGCGACCGAGGTCCCCGGGTACACGGTCCTCCCGCGCGACCAGGTGCTGCAGCGCCAGGCCGAGGTGACCGAGCTGCGCGTCCCCGTCTCGGACGACCCCGAGGACGGCTCGATCCGCACCACCGACGCCCGCACCGGCTACGTGTACACGTCCGCCCTCGAGTGGGACGCGGCGGCGGACACGATGACCGACACCACGACGGGCACGGTCTACACGCCGAACGACGAGGGCCAGTTCGAGGCGCCCGACGGCTCGACCCTCGCGGTCGGGTGGCGCGTCCCGGTCGGGTTCGACAACTTCGTCACCGCGTTCTCGGACGCCCGCTACGCCCAGCCGTTCGTCAAGATCCTGGTGTGGACGTTCGTGTTCGCGATCGGCTCGGTCGCCACGACGTTCCTGCTCGGCCTGTTCCTCGCGATCGTCTTCAACGACACCCGGATGCGCGGGCGCAAGGTCTACCGGACGCTCATGATCCTGCCGTACGCGATCCCGGGCTTCCTCGCGGCGCTGCTGTGGTCCGGGCTGCTCAACACGCGGTTCGGGTTCATCAACGAGGTGATCCTGGGCGGCGCGCACATCCCGTGGCTCACCGACCCCTGGCTGGCGAAGCTGTCCGTGCTCGGGGTGAACCTGTGGCTGGGCTTCCCCTACATGTTCCTCATCTGCACGGGCGCCCTGCAGTCCCTGCCGTCCGACGTCATGGAGGCCGCGAAGATCGACGGCGCGGGCCGCTGGACCACGTGGCGCGCGATCACGCTGCCGCTGCTGCTCATCTCGACCGCGCCGCTGCTCATCTCGTCCTTCGCCTTCAACTTCAACAACTTCACCCTGATCTACATGCTCACCGGGGGCGGGCCACGCTTCGCCGACGCGTCCGTGCCGCTCGGCCACACGGACATCCTCATCTCGATGGTGTACTCGATCTCCGGCGTCGACGGCTCGGCGCAGAAGGACTTCGGGCTCGCGAGCGCCCTGTCGATCGTCATCTTCGTCATCGTGGGGACGATCTCGGCCATCGCCTTCCGCAGCACGCGCAAGTTCGAGGAGATCAGCTGACATGGCGACCACCCAGGCACCCCCCGTCGTCGGCGGCACCGCCGTCCCGGCGTCCCGGAACCGCATGCGCCCGGGGCGCTGGTTCTCCGAGCTGGGCTGGCGGCACGTCGTCGGCGTGATCGCCGTCGTCTACGCCGCGTTCCCGCTCGTGTACGTCCTGTCGGCGTCGCTGTCGGAGAACGGGACGCTCACCGGCTCCAACTCGCTGTTCTCCGACGTGAGCACCGCGAACTACGCCCAGCTCGGCACCACGATGTTCTGGACGTGGATGGGCAACACGCTCGTCATCGCGGTCGCGACGTCGGTCGGCACCGTGCTCATGGGCGCGGCGGCGGCGTACGCGTTCTCCCGGTTCCGCTTCAGCGGCCGGCGGGCCGGCCTCACGTCCCTGCTGATCATCCAGATGTTCCCGCAGATGCTCGCGTTCGTCGCGATCTTCCTGCTGCTCATCGGGCTGGGGAACGTCGTGCCGGTCCTCGGGCTCAACAGCAAGATCGCGCTCGTCGCGGTGTACCTCGGCGGGGCCCTGGGCGTGAACACGTTCCTCATGTACGGGTTCTTCAACACCGTGCCGCGCGAGCTCGACGAGGCCGCGAAGATCGACGGCGCGACCCACACGCAGATCTACTGGACGATCATCCTGCGCCTCGTCGCGCCGATCCTCGCCGTGGTAGCGCTGCTGTCGTTCATCAGCACGTTCGGCGAGTTCATCATCGCGCGCATCGTCCTGTCGTCCGAGAGCAACTGGACCCTCGCCGTCGGGCTGTACGGGTGGGTGTCGTCGCTCAAGGAGGCCAACTGGGGCCTCTTCACGGCCGGTGCCGTCATCTCGGCGCTGCCCGTGCTCGCCCTGTTCCTCTACCTGCAGAAGTACATCGTGGGCGGCCTCACGGCCGGCTCCGTGAAGGGCTGACCGCGTGCACGACGTCGCCACCCCCGTCCCGCACCACGACGGCTCGGCGCTGTACGTCCCCGAGGGCGTCCCCGCCCTCGGGGACACGGTCCCCGTCCGCGTGCGCGTGCCCCGGTCGGCCGGCGTGCGCGACGTGTGGCTGCGCACCGTGCGCGACGGCGAGCCGCGCCTCGCCCCGGCGCGCCTCGACCGCTCGGACGAGCACGAGGACTGGTACGTCGCCGAGGTCCTCGTGCACAACCCGGTGACCGGCTACCGGTTCTTCCTCGACGAGGGCGAGCGCGGCTACCGCTGGCTCAACGGCCGGGGGGTGTGGGACCGCGACGTGCCCGACGCCGCGGACTTCCGCCTCACCGTCCACGAGGGCGCGCCCGCGTGGATGCGCGACGGCGTCGTGTACCAGGTCTTCCCCGACCGGTTCGCGCGCTCGGCCGGGGCCGACGGGCGTCCGCTGCCGGAGTGGGCCGTCCCCGCGGCCTGGGACGACGAGCCGCACGGCGCGGGGCCCGACGTCGGCACGCAGTACTACGGGGGCGACCTCGCCGGGGTCGAGGAGCGGCTCGACCACCTCGTGGCGCTCGGCGTCACGACGCTCTACACGACGCCCGTCTTCCCGGGGCGCTCCAACCACCGCTACGACGCGAGCACGTTCGACCACGTCGACCCGCTGCTCGGCGGCGACGCGGCGTACGCGTCGCTGATCCGCGCCGCGCACGCGCGCGGGCTGCGCGTCATGGGCGACCTCACGACGAACCACACGGGCGCCGGGCACGAGTGGTTCGCGCGGGCGCTCGCCGACCCCGGCGCGCCGGAGCGCGACTTCTACTACTGGACCGACGGCGAGCCCGGGTACGTGGGCTGGCTCGAGCACGCGTCGCTGCCGAAGCTGTCGTACGGCTCGGCCGAGCTCGGGGCGCGCATGATCGACGGGCCCGGGTCCGTCGTCGGGCGCTACCTGCGCGAGCCGTTCGGCCTCGACGGGTGGCGCATCGACGTCGCCAACATGACGGGGCGCTTCGGCGCCGAGGACCGCACGCTCGACGTCGCGCGGCGCCTGCGTTCGACGATGCGGGGCGTGAACCCGGAGGCCGCTCTCGTCGCCGAGCACTTCCACGACGCGTCCGGCGACCTCGCGGGCGACGGCTGGCACGCGAACATGAACTACTCGGCGTTCACGCGCCCGGCGTGGACCTGGCTGTCTCCCGCGCACTCGCCCGTGCCCTACCTCGGGCTGCCCGTGCGCACGCCGCGCCGGGCCGGGCCGGCGGTCGTGGAGACGATGCGCGAGTTCGACGCCGTGCTGCCGTGGCGCGTGACCGCGTCGCAGTGGAACATGCTCGGCTCGCACGACACCCCGCGGCTGCGCTCGATCGTCGGCTCGCGCGAGATGGTCGAGGTCGCGGCGACGCTCCTGCTCACCTACCCGGGCACGCCCGTCGTCTTCGCGGGCGACGAGGTGGGGCTCACGGGCCTCAACGGCGAGCACGCGCGCGCGACCATGCCGTGGGACGACGCGGGCTCGGCCCAGGGGCGCTGGGACGGCGCGACGTTCGACCTGTACCGGGCGCTCATCGCGGTGCGCCGCGGCTCGGACGCGCTGCGCCGCGGCGGCCTGCGCTGGGTGCACGTCGCCGACGACGCCCTCGTCTACCTCCGGGAGACGCCCGAGGAGCGCGTGCTCGTCGCGCTCGTCCGCGCGCCGTGGGACGGCGTCACGCTGCACCCCGCGCTCGCGGGACGCGGGGAGCCCGAGCGGCTGCACGGCGCGCTGACCCTGACGACGCACGACGGCGGCGCCCGGCTCGCGGGCGACGGCCCGGCCGTCGGGGTGTGGCGGCTGCCCTAGCCGAACAGGTGCGCGACCGCGCGCACCGCGTCGTCGTACTGCGCGCGGTCGAACGTGAAGGGCCCGAGCGCGGAGTAGTCCCACTCGGGACGGAACGGCTGCGTGAGGTCGCGCCACGTGACGGTCGTCGCGTCGGAGTCGACCGCCACCTCGAACGGCCAGCACCCCGCCTCGTGGCAGTCGCACGCGAGCACCCACGCCCGCCCGCCCGCGGGCACGCGACCCCGCCCGTACCACTGGTGCGCGGCGTCGCCGTAGCGGAAGAACGCGGGGACCAGCCCGCCGTACGCGCCCGCGGGGGAGTACCCGCGCGCCGACTCGAACCGTCCGACGACGTCCACGAGCGACCGGCCGTCCACGTACGGGACGACCTCGACCAGGCCGTCGACGGTGACGGCCCGCAGCTCGAGCGCACGCGCTGCACCCATACGCCGGAGGGTACGCCCGCGGCGGCCCGCCCGCCGTCCGCCGGGTGCCGACCGGCGTCGTTACGCTGGGGCCCGTGCAGACGTTCGAGCAGCAGGCGTTCGACCCCGCGGTCGTGGGGACCGGCCCGCGCCCGGCGCGCGGCGAGGAGGGCACGGCGTCGTACTCCGACGCCGATACCGAGCGGTGGTTCGTCGAGTCCGCGAAGTCCCGGGCCCGCACGCCGTTCGAGCGCGACCGCGCGCGCATCGTGCACTCCTCCGCCCTGCGCCGCCTCGGCGCCAAGACGCAGGTGCTCGGGCCGGGCAGCGACGACTTCGTCCGCACCCGCCTCACGCACACGCTCGAGGTCGCGCAGGTGGGCCGCGAGATCGGCAAGGCGCTCGGCTGCGACCCGGACATCGTCGACACCGCGTGCCTCGCGCACGACCTCGGGCACCCGCCGTTCGGGCACAACGGCGAGCGGGCGCTCGCGGACCTCGCGGTCGACGTCGGCGGGTTCGAGGGCAACGCGCAGACGCTGCGCCTCCTCACGCGGCTCGAGCCCAAGGTCGTGGAGGACGGCCGGTCGTACGGGCTCAACCTCACGCGCGCGAGCCTCGACGCGAGCGTCAAGTACCCGTGGGGCGCGGGCGAGGCGCCGCTGCGCGCGGACGGTCGGCCCACCCACAAGTTCGGCGTCTACGAGGACGACCGCCCGGTGTTCGACTGGCTGCGCGCCGGGGCGCCCGCGCAGGTGAAGTGCCTCGAGGCGCAGGTCATGGACCTGGCGGACGACGTGTCGTACTCCGTGCACGACGTCGAGGACGCCGTCGTCGGCGGGCGCATCGAGCTCGCCGTGCTCGACGACCCCGACGAGCGCGCGCGCGTCGTGCGCGCCGTCCACTCCTGGTACGGCACCGCGTACGACGAGGCGGCGCTCGACGAGGCGATCACCCGGCTCCAGGGCACCGGGCACCTGGTCACCGGGTTCGACGGGTCGCGCCGCGCGCTCGCCGCGCTCAAGGACGCCACGAGCCAGCTCATCGGCCGGTTCACGGGCGCGGCCCAGGACGCGACGCGCGCGCTGTTCGGGGACGGCCCGCTCACGCGCTACGCGGCGCGGCTCGTCGTGCCGGACGAGACGGTCGCCGAGATCCTCGTGCTCAAGGGCGTCGCGGTCGCGTACGTCATGGCGCCGCGCGAGCAGGAGCCGCTCTACCAGCGCCAGCGCGAGGTGATCGCCGACCTGGTGCACGTCCTGGGCGACCGCGCGCCCGTCGCGCTCGAGCCGTCGTTCGCGGCGGACTGGGAGGCGGCGCCCGACGACGCGGCCCGCCTGCGCGTGGTGATCGACCAGGTCGCGTCGCTCACCGACGTCTCCGCGATGCAGCTCCACGCGCGGCTCGTGCGCCCGCCCGCCTGACCGGCGGGCGCACGGGCCGCGTCAGCCGCGCTCGGCGACCCACGCGTCGCTCGCGCGCTGCACGTCCTCGGCCGTCACCGACTCGGCGACGGTCGCGAAGTACCAGCGGTGCCCGAACGGGTCGCGCACCGCCGCCTGGCGGAACCCCTCGAACCAGTCCGACGGTTCCGCGAGGCTCGACGCGCCGGCCGCGAGCGCCCGCGCGTACGCGGCGTCGGTGTCCTCGACCGGGACGGTGAACGACGCGTGCGTCGGGGCGCCGGGCTCCGGCGCGACCGAGTCCGGCGGGAACGCCTCCGCGACGGTGAACGTGCTGGTCCCCGCCGGGGAGACGAGCCGCAGGTCGGAGTGGATGACGGCGTCGCCCGCCGTGATCGTGTCGACCACCTCGGCGCCGAGCGCGGCCTCGTAGAACGCGATGGCCTCGCGCGCGCCGCTCACCGTGACGTTGGGGTGCAGTGCCGACATCTCCATGGTGTCCTCCTCCTCGTGGTTCCCCGCCCACCCGGGGCGGGCCGTCCCCTCATGCTCGTGTCGGCGGGCCGTGCCAGTCTTGGAGGAATGCGACAGGTGTTCGAACCCGCTGGTGCCGGCGCCTCTGCGGAGCCCCGGCGCCCGACGACGTCCGTCCGCGGCCTCGTCGACCCCGCGGCCGCGCGGCGCGGCTTCGAGCTGGTGCGCGTCGAGCCCGCCCCCGACCTCGCGGACCTGGTGGAGCGGCACTGGGTCGTGCGGTGGGACCTGCCGCCCGGCGCGGCGTTCACGCAGGTCCTCGTGCCCCACCCGGTGGCGAACGTCGTGGCCGAGGAGTCGGGGTACGTCGCGCACGGGATCCCTCCGGGGCTGTTCGAGCGCACCCTGACCGGGTCGGGCGCCGTCGTCGGCACCAAGCTCCGGCCGGGCGCCTTCCGGGTGCTGCTCGGCCACCCGGACGCCGTGCGTCCGGGCGTGCAGGTCTCGGCCGCGGCGCTGCTCGGCCCGACGGCGGAGCGCGCCGGCGCCGCCGCGCTCGCCCTGGCGGTCACCGGCCGCGACGAGGAGGCCGCGCGGACGGTCGAGCCCCTGCTGCGCGCCCGGGCCGAGCGGGTCCGCACCGCACGCGCGAGGCGCGACCTCGACCGGGTCGCGCGGGCGTTCGCGGCGCTCGTCGGCGGCGAGCTCGGGCCGGGGGCGGGCGTGGGGGACCTCGCGGACGTCGTCGGCACGTCCGCGCGCTCGCTGCAGCGGCTGTTCGCCGCGTCCGTCGGCGTGAGCCCCAAGTGGGTGCTCCAGCGGCACCGCGTGCACCTCGCCGCGGACCTCCTGGCGGCGGACCCGGGCCAGGACCTCGCGGGGCTCGCTACCGCCGTCGGCTACTACGACCAGGCCCATCTCGGGGCGGACTTCGCGCGCGCGACGGGCGTCACCCCGGGCGCGTACGCGCGCCGCTGCGCGGCGTCGCGCGCGGCCCTCGTGGGGGCGGCGGCGGGGACCGGCGCCGGGGTGACGGACGCCGCCACCGGGGCACCCGCCGGGCCGGCCCGGGGCGCATAGACTCGCCTCGTGGCAGGCCTGATTCGACGCGAGGACGTGGAAGCCGTCCGCGACCGCGCGCGGATCGACGAGATCGTCTCCGCGCACGTCACGCTCAAGACCGCAGGCGTCGGCTCGCTCAAGGGCCTGTGCCCGTTCCACGACGAGCGCTCGCCGTCGTTCCACGTGCGTCCCGGCGTCGGGCGCTGGCACTGCTTCGGCTGCGGCGAGGGCGGCGACGTCATCTCGTTCGTGCAGAAGATCGACGGCCTGACGTTCGTCGAGGCCGTCGAGTACCTCGCGGACCGCATCGGCATCCAGCTCCGCTATGAGGACTCCGGCGGCCCGCAGCGCCCGCGCGAGGAGCCCGGCCGCCGCCAGCGCCTGCTCGAGGCGCACCGCGTCGCGGCCCAGTACTTCTCCGAGCAGCTCTTCGCCCCGGGCGCCCAGGCCGCGCGCGCGTTCCTCGCCGAGCGCAGCTTCGAGCGGGCCGACGCCGAGCACTTCGGCGTCGGGTACGCGCCGACCGGCTGGGACAACCTCCAGCGCCACCTCCAGGGCCGGGGCTTCACGCAGGCGGAGCTCGTCGCCTCCGGCCTCATGAGCCAGGGGCAGCGCGGCATCTACGACCGGTTCCGCGGCCGGCTCATGTGGCCCATCCGCGACGTGACCGGCGAGATCATCGGGTTCGGCGCGCGCCGCCTCTACGACGAGGACCAGGGCCCCAAGTACCTCAACACGCCCGAGACCACGCTCTACAAGAAGTCGCACGTGCTCTACGGCATCGACCTCGCCAAGCGCGAGATCGCGAAGCAGAAGCGCGTCGTCGTCGTCGAGGGGTACACGGACGTCATGGCTGCGCACCTGTCCGGCGTGACGACGGCCGTCGCGACGTGCGGCACCGCGTTCGGCTCGGACCACGCGCGCATCGTGCGGCGCCTCCTCGGCGACACGACCGCGGGCGGCGGCATGCAGCTCGCGTCGGGCGCGTCCGTCGGGGGAGAGGTCGTCTTCACGTTCGACGGCGACGCCGCGGGCCAGAAGGCCGCCGTGCGGGCGTTCGGCGAGGACCAACGCTTCTACGCCCAGACGTTCGTGGCCGTCGAGCCGAGCGGCATGGACCCCTGCGAGCTGCGCATGGCGCGCGGGCCGGACGCGGTGCGCGCGCTCGTCGACGGCCGCCAGCCGCTCTTCGAGTTCGTCATCCGCACGACGCTCGCCTCGTTCGACCTCGACACGGCCGAGGGGCGCGTCGGCGCCCTGCGCGCGGCCGCCCCCGTCGTCGCCGGCATCCGCGACACCGCGCTGCGGCCCGAGTACGCGCGCATGCTCGCCGGCTGGATCGGCACCGACGCGGAGCGCGTCCGGCGCGAGGTCGCCGCGGCCGCCAAGCGCGGCAGCGCACCCGGGCCCGTGCGGACCTCCCGGCCCGACGACGCCCGCCCCGGCGCCGAGGCCCGGCCGCCTGAGCCCGAGGTCCCCGCGCTGCCCCTGCCCGACCCGCGCGACCCCGTCGCGCGCCGGGAGCGACTCGCGCTCGCCGCCGTCCTCCAGTACCCCCAGCACGTGCCGCCGATGTTCGACGACCTCGGCGAGGACGCGTTCGCCGTCCCCGCGTGGCGCGCCGTCCACGCCGCGATCCGCGCCGCGGGCGGCGTGCGCGAGGGCAGGTCGCTCGGCGCCGGGCACTGGGTCGAGGCGGTCGTCGAGCAGGCAGCCGAGCCCGTGCGCGGCCTCGTGACCGAGCTCGCCGTCGCGCCCCTGCCCGAGGACCGGGAGAACGTCGTCGGCGGCTACGTCGCGGGCGTCGTGCGCGGCCTCGTCGACCTGGGCCTCACGCGTCGCGTCGCCGACGCGAAGAGCCGGCTCCAGCGGCTCGACCCGTCGGTCGACCTCGCCGCGTACCAGGAGGCGTTCGCCGCGCTCCTCGCCGTCGAGGCCGAGCGCCGCACGCTGCGCGAGGGCGAGATCGCCTGACGCCCACCGCTCGACCTCCGAGGGCCGCGGCGCCGCCGATGCCGGGTGCGGCTCAGAGCCCGCCCGGGTGCGGCGAGAGCCAGTCGGTATGGCGCTCCCGCAGGGCGTCGCGTTCGGCCTCGGTCGGGAGCAGGACGTCGGCGCCCCCGTCGTACGGGCAGTAGAGCCACGAGAGGTCGTGCGCGCCGATGACGATGTGGCACTGGTCGTCCGCTGCCCCGAGCAGGAGCGCGTCGATCTCCTGCGGGGACCGATCCGACACCGCTCAGAAGTAGTGAGGGGCGTCGTCGCCGTCCGGGGTGCTGCTCCGCCAGGGCCACGCTCCGGGCAGACGGCGCTTCGTCCAGCCCGCAGCCAGGTCCCGCCAGTCCCAGTCGACACCGACGACGTACACGCCGTGGAAGGCGCGGGAGTCGGCAGAGCCGAGCAGCTCGTGCAGGACCGCGCGGTGCCGCCGCACGATCTCCTCGTCGTCGGCCGCGTTCTCGGCGCATCGCTTCGACTCGGGGAGACTGTGGAACCGGACCCACCGGTCGGGGTACTCGACTCGCAGCACGTGCCCGAGCGGCTCGACACCGGGCCACCTGCGCTCCCAGAGCTCGGTGAGGCGCGTCGCCCGCGCACTGACCTCTCCGTGCGCGAACGCACCGTGGCGCCCCTGCAGGCGCCGCCAGCGGCTCCTCGCGGCACCACGCGCTTCCACGGCCCTGGACTCGAGCCCGGCGCGGAGCGAGTCGAGCGCTGACGGCAGATGCATGGACGTGAGCGTAACGATCCTCAACCGGCCACCACCGCGAAGGTTCGCCGCCTCCGGTCCGCCGACCGGACAGCGACCCGACCTCCGGAGGCACGGACACGAGCATGCGGACGGGTGCGATGAGTGCGTCTGGGTCGCTCGAGGAAAAGAAAACCCCCACCCGGGGATCCGGATGGGGGCGATGGCTCCCGCGGTAGGACTTGAACCTACGACCGTCCGATTAACAGTCGGATGCTCTGCCAGCTGAGCTACGCGGGATCGACCATGGCCGTTGCGGTGTGCACCGCAGCGACCGGGGAAAACTCTAGCAGGCTCAGAGGGGTAGTCCGGACGCCGACCGGACCCGACCCTCGGCCGCGTCGACCCGGGCCTCGACCTCCGGGTCCGTCAGGTCCAGCCCGGGGTCGGCGACGACCTGCGAGAAGAGCTCGCCGTCCGCGTCTCGCCGCACGGCGACGCGCGCGGTGAGGCCTGCGGCGAACGTCACGGTCTCGGAGAGCACGACCGACGACTGCACGCGCTCGCGCAGCGTCTGCGCGAGCGACGTGCGGCGCGGGTCGGCGAGGCGCAGGGCCAGGGGAGGGGCGCCGTCGACCCACGAGACGGTGATCGTCGCGCTCTCCGGGTCGTACCCCGCCCGGTCGACGTCCGACCAGAGGCGCCGGACGACGGTCGTCCCGCCGGCGTCGCTCGTGAGGAGCCCGGCCCGCGTCGCGACGGCCCACGACCCGTCGGCGAGCTCCGCCGACGCGAGGACACGATCGGTGGCCGGGAGGTCGAGCGCACGGCGGACAGGGTCGGGCAGCGCGGGACGGCGGAACCAGGACACGTCCCCACCGTAGCGGCTCTCCGACCGCCTGCCGCACGGGCGGTATGCTCGCCCGCGCGCCCCGTTAGCTCAGCTGGTCAGAGCAGGAGACTCATAATCTCTCGGTCGCGGGTTCAAGTCCTGCACGGGGCACCCTTCCGCGTCGCGCGTGCGGCGCGAGCGTCCGCGCGGTGTCATGGCCTCATGACGGTGCGGACCAAGCGCGTGTACGAGCCGGCCGAGGAGCAGGACGGGTTCCGCGTGCTCGTCGACCGCCTGTGGCCGCGCGGCGTGAGCAAGGAGGCGGCGCACGTCGACCTGTGGCTCCGGGACGTCGCGCCGTCGACGGACCTGCGGCGCTGGTTCCACCACGAGGAGCGGCTGTTCGACGAGTTCGCCGAGCGGTACCGCGCCGAGCTCGACGCCCGCGGCGACGCGGTCGCGGAGCTGCGGGACGTCGTCGGGCAGCACCCCGTGGTGACGCTGGTGTACGGGGCGAGGGACGAGCAGCACAACCAGGCGGTGGTGCTGCGCGACTACCTCGCGGCGAGCGCCTCGTCCTGAGCGCCCCGGGACGCGGCGGCCCGGGTCGGGCGGTCGAGGTCGCGGCGCAGGTCGCGGTCGAGGGCGCGGCGCAGCCGGGGCCCGAGCGGCCGTTCGACGGCGCGGTGGATCACCCAGGCGAGGGCGAGGCACACCGCGACCGCCACCGCGAGGGTCGCGGCGCGCGAGAGGTACGGGTGCACGGACTCGATGACCCATCGTCCCCAGGACGAGTGCACGAGGTAGAGCGGGTAGGTGAGGGCGCCGAGCGCGGTGAGCCAGCCCCAGGAGACGCGGGCGAGCGGGGTGAGCGTCGCCACGGCGACGAGCGCGAAGCACACGACGATCGCGACCCACCACGCGGTGGGGGAGACGACGACGTCGGTGCTGTTCTCGATGCGCCCGGACTGGATCCGGCCGGAGAGCGCCGCACCGAGGAGCACGTTCAGCGCGAGCGCGAGCCAGAGGACGGGCGAGCGGCGCTCGCGGGTCAGCAGGTAGAGCACCATGCCGCCCGCGAAGAGCGGGGCGTCGGGGGCGACGAGCACCGTCGCGGCCAGCTCGGAGCCGGTCTGGGTCGCGATCGCGCCGGCGACGGGCCACAGCACGACGAACGCGAGGACCCGTGCCCGGGTGAGGCCGACGGCGACGAGCACGCCGACGAGGACGTAGAACCGCAGCTCGGACCAGAGCGTCCAGTAGACGGCCTCGAGGTCGGGGATCCCGAACGCGCGCTGGACCATGGTGAGGTTGGCCGCCGCCTGCGGCAGGTCGACGTCGCGCCGGCCGGGGACGACGAGCACCAGCAGGACCACCGTGAGCAGCACCGAGGCCCAGTACGCGGGGAAGAGCCGCCCGGCGCGCGACGCGACGAAGCCGCGCACGTCGCGGCCCCACGCCGTCATGAGGATGACGAAGCCGCTGACGACGAAGAAGAGCTGGACCCCGAAGGACCCGTAGGCGGTGACGGCCTGGGCGTCGGGGAGCGAGGTGCTCGTGCGCGCGCCCCACGCGTGGTGGTTGACGGCGACGAAGTGGTAGACGAGCACCGCAGCTGCTGCCGCGAACCGGAGTCCGTCGAGCACGGCGAGGCGGGGGTTCTGCGTGGGCATCCGCGGCACGTTACCGAATCGTGATCAACGCCGCCTGGCAACGCCGTCCGGCGTGCGCGGAGTGCGCAGTTCTGGCACCGTGTGCGGGCCGGAGAACCCGGCGGCGCGGTGGGGGCGGCGTCCCGACGACCGAGGAGGTCCTGTGGCACCGAGCATGAGCTCGACCGGCAAGGCGGCAGCACGCGGCGCACGCGGCAGCAAGACCCTGGAGCTCCTGGCCCGCGGAGGCTACGCGGTGAGCGGTCTGCTCCACCTCGTCGTCGGCGTCCTCGCCGTGCAGGTGGCGACGGGCTCGGCCTCGAGCGAGCAGGCCGACCAGACCGGTGCGCTCACCGCGATCGCGCAGACGCCGGGCGGCACCGCGCTGCTCTGGTTCGCCGTCGTGGCGTTCGCGGCGCTCGCCCTGTGGCAGGTCACGGTCGCGCTGAGCGGCGCGGCCGAGACGTCCGACCGGCTCAAGGCCGCGGGCAAGGCCGTCCTCTACCTGGCGCTCGGGGTGATCGCCCTCCAGGTCGTGACCGGGTCCGCCGGCGGCTCCGGCCAGGAGGAGAGCATGACCGCGACCCTCATGGAGAAGCCGGGCGGCGTGCTGCTCGTCGGCGCGGTCGGGGTGGGCATCGTCGCCGGTGGCGTCTACCACGTCGTCAAGGGGTGGCGGAAGAAGTTCCTCGAGGACCTCCAGGGCGGGACCAGCGGGCACCTGGGCCGCGCCGTGGTGACGCTCGGGCGCGTCGGGTACATCGCCAAGGGCGTCGCGCTCGGCGTGCTGGGCGTGCTGTTCGTCGTGGCCGCGGTCCAGCACGACCCGCAGCAGGCGGGCGGCCTCGACAGCGCGTTCGCCACGCTCGCGGCGCAGCCGTTCGGGGTCGCGCTCCTCGTCGCCGTCGGTCTGGGCTTCGCGGCCTACGGGCTCTACTCGTTCGCGCGGGCGCGGTACGCGCGGATGTGACGCGCGCCCCGGTGCGAGGCCGGGGACGACGGCCGGACGTCGTCGTGCGCATGGAAGAATGGTGACCATGGCGATGAGAGAGATCCGGACCATCCCGGACCCCGTGCTCCGCACCCCCTGCGACGAGATCACCACCATCGACGACCGGGTGCGCTCTCTCGTCGCCGACCTCGTCGAGACGGTCGACCACGAGGGACGCGCGGGGCTCGCCGCCAACCAGATCGGCGTCAACCTCCGGGCGTTCTCGTGGAACATCGACGACGAGATCGGGTACGTGCTCAACCCGCGCATCGTCGAGCTGTCCGACGACTACCAGGACGGCGACGAGGGCTGCCTCTCGGTCCCCGACCTCTGGTACCCGACGCGTCGCGCCTGGTACGCGCGCGTGGTCGGCACCGACCTCGACGGCAACGAGGTCGTGGTCGAGGGGACCGAGCTCATGGCCCGGTGCCTCCAGCACGAGTGCGACCACCTCGACGGCATGCTCTACCTGGACCGGCTCGACCGCTCCGTGCGCAAGAAGGCGATGCGCGAGCTGCGCGAGCACCTCTGACGGGGTTGTGCCCGGTCGGTCCCGGGCACGCCCGCCCGATCTCTCGCGCGCACGCGCGATGTCGTGCAAGATGAGCACGAGACACGCCGCGACACCTGTGCGAGCGCTGTGGATCCGCCCTGGGTGAGGACGTTGGGGAAGACGAAACCTCGACCTAGGGAGGCAGACATGGCCGGTGCCATCACCCGCGGTGTTCTTTACGTGCACTCAGCACCGCGTGCTCTGTGCCCGCACATGGAGTGGGCCGCGGGCAACGTCCTCGGCGTGCGCGTGTCGCTCGACTGGACCGAGCAGCCCGCCGCGCGCGGCCTCTACCGGGCCGAGTACTCGTGGCAGGGGCCGCAGGGGACGGGCGCCAGGCTGGCCTCCGCGCTGCGCGGATGGTCCCACCTGCGGTACGAGGTGACCGAGGAGCCCAGCCACGGGGTCGACGGCGGCCGCTGGTCCCACACGCCCGACCTCGGCATCTTCTACGCCCAGACGGACGTGCACGGGAACATCGTCGTGCCCGAGGACCGGATCCGGGCCGCGCTCGAGCAGGTGAGCGAGCCCTGGGCCATGCGCGACGCCCTCCACCTCGCGCTCGGCAAGGCCTGGGACGACGAGCTCGAGCCGTTCCGCTACGCCGGCGCGGGCGCGCCGGTGCGCTGGCTGCACCGCGTCGGCTGACGCTCGCGCGCGCCTGTCGGCAGCGACTGCCCACGAACGCCCGTCCGCAGGGACGACGAAGGGCGCCTCCCCGAGATCGGGGAGGCGCCCTTCGCGTCGTCGTGGTGCGTGGTCAGACGCTGGCCACGGCGAGGGCGACGTTGTGGCCCCCGAAGCCGAACGAGTTGTTGATCGCGACGACGTCGCCGCTCGGCAGCGGCGCGGGCGTGTCGCGCACGAGCGGCACCTGGAGCTCCGGGTCGGGGTTCGCCACGTTGATCGTCGGGGGAGCGAGGCGCTCCGCGACGGCCTTGATCGTGAAGATCGACTCGAGCGCGCCGGCACCACCGAGGAGGTGTCCGGTCATCGACTTGGTGGCCGAGAGCAGCACGTGGTCGGCGTCGTCGCCCAGGAGCGAGCGGATGGAGCGGGTCTCGGTGAGGTCGCCCACCTTGGTCGAGGTCGCGTGCGCGTTGACGTGCACGACGTCCCGTCCGGTGACACCGGCCTCCTCGAGCGCACGGCGCATCGCCGCGACCTGGCCCCGCCCCTCCGGGTCGGGAGAGGTGATGTGGTAGGCGTCGGAGGACAGCCCGACGCCGGCGAGGCGCGCGTAGACGCGGGCGCCGCGGGCCGCGGCGTGCTCGGCGCTCTCGAGGACGACGACGCCCGAGCCCTCGCCGATGACGAAGCCGTCACGGTCGACGTCGTACGGGCGCGACGCGCCCTGGGGGTCGTCGTTGCGCAGCGAGAGCGTGCGCGAGGCGGCGAAGGCCGCCATCGGCATGGGGTGGATCGTGGCCTCGGTGCCGCCGGCGACGACGACGTCCGCGCGGCCCGCGCGGATCATGTCGACGCCGTAGCCGATCGCCTCGGCGCCGGACGCGCACGCGGAGACGAGAGCGTGGGCGCCCGCCCGGGCGCCGAGCTCGAGCGAGACGTACGCGGTGGGGGAGTTCGGCATGAGCATGGGCACGGTCATGGGCAGCATGCGGCGCGCGCCGCGCTCCCGCAGCGTGTCCCAGCCGTCGAGCGTGGTCCAGATGCCGCCGATGCCGGACGACACGACCGTGCCGAGCCGGTCCCCGTCGACCTCGGGGCTGCCCGCGTCCGCCCACGCCTCGCGCGCGGCGATGATCGCGTACTGCGTGGAGGGGTCCATGCGCTTGATCTCGGGGCGCGCGAGGACCTCGGCCGGGTCGACCTTGATCGTCGCGGCGAACGTCACCGGGATCTCGTAGCGCTCCGCCCAGTCGTTCTCGAGCGTGCGCGCGCCGGACTCGCCGGCCAGTGCCGCGGCCCACGTGGAGGGCACGTCGCCGCCGAGCGGCGTGGTGGCGCCGAGGCCGGTGACGACGACTTCAGTAGCGGCAGACATGGTGCTCCTCGGGGGTTGCGGCGGGGGCGGGAGGACGAGCGGGCCGGCGTGGGTGACGCCGGCCCGCCCGCAGGCCTGCGAGGCAGGCGGGGCGTGCTCAGGCCTGGGCGCCCGTGATGTAGGACACGGCGTCGCCGACCGTCGTGAGGTTCTTGACCTCGTCGTCCGGGATGCGGACCCCGAACTTGTCCTCGGCGTGGGTGACGATCGTCATCATCGACAGCGAGTCGATGTCGAGGTCGTCGGTGAAGGACTTCTCGAGCGCGACGGCGTCGGTCGGCAGACCCGTCTCCTCGGCGACGATCTCCGCGAGGCCGGCGAGGACTTCCTGCTCGGTGTAGGCCATGGTTTCTCCTTGTCGTGGGGCCGGCGGCGACCGGTCCCGGTGGCGGTGCCCGGTGGGTGTGCCGGGCGGTACTTCGTCAGACGGTGCGCGCGACGGACGGGTCCGCCGACGGCGTGGGTCCTCCCCGCGGGGAGGGCGGCCGTCCGTCCAGGGTGATTCTCCCCTACGGCAGCACGACCACCTGCGCCGCGTAGACGAGCCCGGCGCCGAACCCGATCTGGAGGGCGAGGTCGCCGGAGCGGACCTGCCCCTCGTCGAGCAGGCGCCGGGTCGCGAGGGGGATCGAGGCGGCCGACGTGTTGCCGGTCTCCGCGATGTCCCGGGCGACCGCGACGGACGCGGGGAGCTCGAGCTGCTTGATCATCTGGTCGATGATCCGCATGTTCGCCTGGTGCGGCACGAACGCGCCGATGTCGGCCGGGGCGACCCCGGCCTCGGCCATCGCCTTGGCGGCGACGGGGGCCATCTGGAACGCGGCCCACTTGAACACGCTCTGACCGTCCTGGCGCAGCGTGGGCCACCCGAGCGAGGGGTCCTCGCGCAGGTCCGACCACGCGTGCGTCTGGCGGATCGCCTGCGCCTTGCCGCCGTCGGAGCCCCACACCGTCGGGCCGATGCCCGGGGTGTCGGACGGCCCGACGATCGCGGCGCCGGCGCCGTCGCCCAGGAGGAACGAGATCGAGCGGTCGGTCGGGTCGATGAAGTCGCTCATCTTCTCCGCGCCGACCACGAGCACGTGCGTCGCGATGCCGGCACGCACGAGCGCGTCGGCCTGCGCGATGGCGTAGGCGTAGCCCGCGCACGCGGCGGAGACGTCGAACGCGGCGGCGGGCGTCGCGCCGAGGCGCTCCGCGAGCACCGCCGCGGCGGCGGGGGTCTGGTGGAAGTACGTGACCGTGGAGACGATCACCGCGTCGACGTCGGCGCCCTGGAGGCCCGCCCGGGCGAGCGCGTCGCGCGCCGCGGCCTCGGAGAGGTCCAGGACGTCGACGTCGGCGCCCGCACGACGCCGCGTGACGATCCCGGTGCGCTGCCGGATCCACTCGTCGGAGGAGTCGATCGGGCCGGCGATGTCGTCGTTCGTGACGACGTTCTCGCCGCGCACCCCGCCGATCGCCAGGATGCGCGAGTGCGCCGGCCCGGTGGCCTGGCGCAGGGTCGCGCCGCTCACGCGTCGACGCCCGTGGCCGCGCCGGCCGCCACCGAGTGCCGGGCGACGAGGTCGCGGGCGGCCTCGACGTCGTCGGGCGACTTCACGGCCACGGCCTCGACGCCCTTGAGCGAGCGGCGGGCGAGACCCGTGAGGACGCCTCCGGGCGCGAGCTCGAGCAGCGCGGTGACGCCGAGCTCCGCGAGGGTCTCCTGGCACAAATCCCAGCGCACGGGTGCCGCGATCTGCGCGGTGAGGCGGCGGACGACGTCGCGCGCCTTGCCGTACGTGCTGCCCTCGATGTCGATGGTCCCGTAGGACTCGCCGTCGGCGTTGGACAGGAGCGGCAGGCGCGGGTCGGCGACGTCCCACGACGCGGCGACCGGCTCGAACTCCTCGAGCGCCGGCTGCATGAAGGGCGTGTGGAAGGCGCCCGCGACCTGGAGCGGGATGACGCGCGCCTTCGCGGGCGGGTTCTCCGCGAGGGCGGCGAGGTGGTCGAGGGCACCGGCGGCGACGACCTGCCCGCCGCCGTTGACGTTCGCGGGCCACAGGTGGGCCGCCTCGATCGCGGCGAGGACCTCCTCCGGGTCGCCCCCGACGACGGCGCTCATGCCGGTGGGCGTCGCGGCGGCGGCCGCAGCCATGGCGCGCGCGCGGTGCGCGACCAGCCCGACGGCGCCGGTGTCCGTCAGCGCCCCCGCGACGGCCGCGGCGGCGAGCTCGCCGACCGAGTGCCCGGCGGTCACGTCGACGACGTCGGCGGTGTCGCGCCCGTCGAGGATCACGCGGAGCGCGACGAGCGACGACGCGACGATGAGCGGCTGCGCGACGGCGGTGTCACGGATCGTGTCGGCGTCCGACTCCGTCCCGTGCGCGCGCAGGTCGAGGCCCGCGGCCTCGCCGAACGCGGAGACCTGGTCGGCGACGCCGGGCAGCTCGAGCCAGGGGGCGAGCATTCCGGGGGACTGGGAGCCCTGTCCAGGGCACAAGACGGCGAGCACCCGTCAACTGTGCCAACGCGAGGGCCGTGCGCCACGTCACGACGCGCACCAACCTTGCCGAGGGAGGTTGTGCCGAACCTACAAGGCGCCGCGCGCGGGGAGCCCGCGGGACGTCGGGCGCGCCCGGCTCCTCAGCGGACCGTCGAGAGCTGCCCGAGCGCGAGCGCGACCTGCAGCACGAACGACTCGCGGGCGTCGAGCGGGTCCCACCCGGTGATCTCCGAGACCTTGCGCAGGCGGTAGCGCACGGTGTTGGGGTGGACGTACAGGGACCGGGCCGCCGCCTCGAGCGACCGGCCCGTGCCGAGGTAGGCGGACAGCGTCTCGAGCACCGAGCCCGTCGCCTCGGCGAGCGGGCGGTAGGCCTGGGCGACGAGCGTGCGTCGCGCCGTGGTGTCGCCGGTGAGGACGCGCTCCGGGAGCAGGTCGTCGGCGAGCACCGGGCGCGGGGCCTGCGGCCAGGCGGGCGCGGCCCGCAGCCCCGCGAGCGCGGCCTGCGCCGAGCGCGCGGCCTCCTCCAGCCCGGGGACCGTCGGCCCGATGACGACCGGGCCGGGGCCGAAGCGGGGCAGGAGCGACGCCGCGGCGGCCTGGAGGTCGCCCGCGCCGCCGAGCACGAGGACGAGCCGGTCGCCGTGGATGCCCACGAGCGCGTCGCCCGCCGCGCGGCGCGTCGCCCGGCGCAGCTCCGCAGTCCGGACCTCGTCGAGCGTCGCGGCGATCGTGCCCGCCATGACGAGCGTCGAGCCGTGGCCGCCCCAGCCGAGCGCCGAGACGCGCGACCGCAGCGAGTCGTCGCCGTCGCCGCGGATGAGCGCGTCCACGACGAGGGCCTCCAGGCGCGCGTCCCACGCGCCCCGGACCTCCGCGGCGCGGGCGTAGACCTCGGCCGCGGAGAACGCCACCTCCCGGGAGTAGCGCAGCACGGCCTCGCGCAGGTCGCGCTCGCCGCCCGGCGCTGCGAGCTGGTCCGAGTACGCCTCGACGACCTCGACGACGATGCGGACGAGCTGGAGCGTGTTCTGGAGCGAGATCGAGCGCGTGAGCTCGGGCGGGGCCGCGGCGAAGATGTCGCTCACGCCGTGCGGCGGGGCCTGCGGGTCCGCGTACCACGTGACGAACGCCGTGATGCCGGACTGCGCGACGAGACCCACGTAGGAGCGGTCCTCGGCCGGGAGCTCGCGGTACCAGCGGATCTCGTCGTCGAGCCGGCGCAGCGCGGCGGACATGAGCAGGCCGCTGCCGTCGCGCAGGCGCTGGAGGTTGTCCGCGTTGCCGGCCGGGCCGGTCGGGGCCGGCGCGGTCGCCGGGGTCCTGGGGGTGGCCGTCACGCGCCGAGCATACGGCCGGGGTTGTGGACAGTCCACAAAGCGCGTGCCACGGCGGGCGCCGGGTCGCCGGGGGACCGGGTCGCTGGGTGAGCACCCGGACGACCCGCTAGGGTCGGGGAATGGCACTCATGCCCCGACTTCGACAGCTCATGCGTCGGCCGACGTCCGCGTCGACCGTCGGCACGCGCCGCCCACGGTCCGGGGAGAAGCGTGGCGACACGGTCCACGAGGACGCGCTGCGGGCGATGCTCGTCGACGACCCCAACGACGAGCGGGCCTTCCGCGCGCTCGCGGAGCTGGTCCGCCGTCGCGCCGCGGAGGGACCGACCACGGACGACCCGCTCGCCGCCCCGGCGGACGAGACGGAGAAGCAGCGCGCCGCCGACCTCGCGGTCTGGGCGCTCGCCGAAGAGCTCGCCGGGCACCCCCGTGGGTGGTACCCGCTCGTGGAGCTCGGCCGCCTCTCCCTCGACGACGACCCGGAGGCGGCCCTGCGCCGCTTCGCGACGGCCGCGGAGCGCGACCCCTCGGGGCACGCGCTCGCGCAGTCCATGGAGGTGCTGCGCACGGCGGGCCTGCCGGTCGAGGCGCTGGGCCTCGGCGTCGGCCACTGGCGCGCCCGCGAGCACGAGGCCGAGGTCGGGCGCCAGCTCGTCCTCGCGGCCATCGAGGCCGACCGGCCCCTCGACGCCCGCCATCACCTCGAGTCGCTCGTCGAGTACGGCGACCCCCGGGGCGTCGCGCCGCTGCGCGCGGACCTCGAGCGCGCCGTCGCCCAGGCCGAGCAGCACCGCGCCGGGACCTGACCTACGGCGTCCGGCACCTTCCGGAGACGACGACGGCCCGGCCCCCCGGGGGGGGCCCGGGCCGTCGTCGTCTCAGGCGGTGGCCGTCAGGCCTCGCCGCCCGCGTTGCCGGACGTGCCGGCGGTGACGTCCATCAGGCGGTACTTCTCGATCGCCCGGGCCGACGCGTCCGCGGGGACCTTGCCCTGCTTGGCGAGCGCCTGGAGCGTGCGCACGACGACGGACGGGCCGTCGATCTTGAAGTGCCGGCGGGCCGCCGCGCGCGTGTCCGAGAACCCGAAGCCGTCGGCGCCGAGCACCTCGTAGTCGCCCGGGACCCACTTGCGGATCTGGTCGGGGACCAGGTGGTCGTAGTCGCTCGTCGCGACGAACGGCCCCTCGGCACCGGAGAGCTTCTCCGTGACGAACGGGACGCGCGCGGGCGCGGCCGGGTCGAGGAACGCGGCCTGGTCGGCGGCGAGCGCGTCGCGCCGCAGCTCGTTCCAGCTCGTCACGCTCCACACGTCCGCCGCGACGCCCCAGTCCTCCCGCAGGAGCTGCTGCGCCTCGAGCGCCCACGGCACGCCGACGCCCGACGCGAGGATCTGGGCGCGCGGCCCGTCGCCCTCGCCCACGGAGATGCGGTGGATGCCCTTGAGGATGCCCTCGACGTCCACGTCCTCCGGCTCGGCCGGCTGGACCATCGGCTCGTTGTACACCGTGAGGTAGTACATGACGTTCTGGTCGCGGCCGTCCGCGCCCACGCCGTGCTCGCCGGGGCCGAACATGCGCTCGATGCCGTCGCGCACGATGTGCCGGATCTCGTAGCCGAACGCCGGGTCGTACTGGACGATCGCGGTGTTCGTGCCCGCGAGGAGCGGCGAGTGGCCGTCGGCGTGCTGCAGGCCCTCGCCCGTGAGCGTGGTGCGGCCCGCGGTCGCGCCGATGATGAAGCCGCGCGTGAGCTGGTCGCCCGCCGCCCAGAACTGGTCGCCGGTGCGCTGGAAGCCGAACATCGAGTAGAAGATGTAGAACGGCACCATGATCTCGCCCTGCGTGGCGTAGGACGTGCCGACCGACTGGAAGGCGGCCGCGGAGCCCGCCTCGTTGATGCCGGTGTGCATGATCTGCCCGGCCTCGGACTCCTTGTAGCTCAGCATGAGCTCACGGTCCACGGCGAGGTAGTGCTGGCCCTGGGTGTTGAAGATCTTCGCCGACGGGAAGATCGAGTCCAGGCCGAACGTGCGGGCCTCGTCGGGGATGATCGGCACGACGCGCTTGCCGAACTCCTTGTCCTTGATGAGGTCCTTGAGCAGGCGGACGAACGCCATCGTCGTGGCGATCTCCTGCTGGCCCGAGCCCTTCTTGAGGATCTCGTAGGACTTGTCGCCGGGCAGCGTGATCGGCTTCGGCGACGAGCGGCGCTCGGGCACGAACCCGCCCAGCTGCTGGCGCCGGTTCAGCAGGTACTGGATCTCCGGCGCGTCGGGGCCCGGGTGGAAGTACGGGGGCTCGTACGGGTTGGCGTCGAGCTCCTCGTCCGTGATCGGGATCCGCAGGGAGTCGCGCAGCGCCTTGAGGTCGGCCAGGCCGACCTTCTTCATCTGGTGCGTCGCGTTGCGGCCCGCGAACGACGGCCCGAGCGCGTAGCCCTTGACCGTGTGCGCGAGGATCACGGTCGGCTGGCCCGTGTGGGCGCGCGCCGCCGCGTAGGCCGCGTAGATCTTGCGGTAGTCGTGGCCGCCGCGCTTGAGGTTCCAGATGTCGTCGTCGGTCATGTTCTCGACGAGCGCCTTCGTCCGCGGGTCGCGGCCGAAGAAGTGCTCGCGGATGAACGCGCCGGACTCCGCACGGTACGTCTGGTAGTCGCCGTCGGGCGTGACGTTCATGAGGTTGACCAGGGCGCGGTCCTTGTCCGCGTTGAGCAGGACGTCCCACTCGCGGCCCCAGATGACCTTGATGACGTTCCAGCCCGCGCCGCGGAACTGCGCCTCGAGCTCCTGGATGATCTTGCCGTTGCCGCGCACCGGGCCGTCGAGGCGCTGCAGGTTGCAGTTCACGACGAAGGTCAGGTTGTCGAGCTGCTGCTGCGCCGCGAGCTGGAGCATGCCGCGCGACTCGGGCTCGTCCATCTCGCCGTCGCCGAGGAACGCCCACACGTCCTGCTGCTCCGTGTCACGGATCCCGCGGTTGTGCAGGTACTTGTCCGTCCACGCCTGGTAGATCGCGCTCGCCGGGCCGAGACCCATGGAGACGGTCGGGTACTCCCAGAAGTCGGGCATGAGCCGCGGGTGCGGGTACGACGGCAGGCCGCCGCCCGGGTGCGACTTCTCCTGGCGGAACCCGTCGAGCTGGTCCGCGGAGAGGCGGCCCTCGAGGAACGCGCGCGCGTACACGCCGGGGGAAGCGTGGCCCTGGAAGTAGACCTGGTCGCCGCCGCCGGGGTGGTCCTTGCCGCGGAAGAAGTGGTTCAGGCCCACCTCGTACAGCGTCGCCACCGAGGCGTAGGAGGAGATGTGGCCGCCGACGCCGATGCCGGGCCGCTGCGCCCGCGTCACCATGACGGCGGCGTTCCAGCGGATCCACGAGCGGTAGCGGCGCTCCAGCGCCTCGTCGCCGGGGAAGTAGGGCTCCTCGTGCACACCGATGGTGTTCACGTAGGGGGTGGTCAGGGAGGTCGGGACGGCGACGTTGCGCTCCCGGGCCCTCTTGAGCAGGTTCAGCAGGACGTAGCGGGCGCGCGGGCCCCCGCGGTCGTCGATCAGGCCGTCGAGGGCCTCGACCCACTCGCCGGTCTCGGCGGGGTCGAAGTCCGGAACCTGGCTGAGCAGACCGTTGATCAGCGGTCCGGTCTCGTCGTACGAAGCCACCAGCAACCTCATATCTCGTCGGATGCCGGGCGCTCGGCCGCGCGGTACACGGCCGACACCCGTCTCGGGCCCACTCCGGGCACGCGGCCGCGGCCGCTGGTGGCGACCGCGCCTCTTCACGAGACCAGGGTGGTCTACCCATTGTGTTCACAACGCGCGCGTAAGTCACACCATCGGGTGGTCAAGAGGGCGTGATTTCGGCGACACGGGGCGGACGGCGTGCGCGCCGCCGTCGTGCGGCCGCCCGGCCGTGCCCGGCCACGGCCGACGACCCGCGCGACGGCCGTCCGTGGGCGGTGCCTTGCCAAGCACCGCACCCTGCGGTGGGCTACCTTTGCCAGACACGGCAGGTCGTCGTGCGCGCGGGCGCCCGCCCGGGCGCGCGCGACGGCCCACCGCACGGACAGGACGAGGAAAGGAACGACACGACAGTGACCGACACCGTAGGGCCCAGCGGGGCGGACCGACTGGGGTTCGCGCCCGGCAACGTGGTCCAGGAGTTCGGCTGGGCGGACGACGTCGACGACGACCTGCGCGGTGAGCTCGAGGAGCTCGTCGGCGGCGAGCTCGTCGACGAGGACTACGACGACGTCACGGACGGCGTGGTCGTGTGGTTCCGCCAGGACGACGGCGACCTCACCGACCTGCTCGTGGACGTCCAGACCGTGCTCGACGACGGCGGTCTCATCTGGGTGCTCACCCCGAAGCCCGGCCGGCCCGGCCACGTGGGCCACAACGACATCCAGGAGGCCGCGACCACGGCCGGGCTGCACGCGACGAGCACGTTCGCCATCGCGCCCGACTGGTCCGCGACGAAGCTCGGGACCCGTGGCCGCGGTCGCTGACGACGCCGCGACGACCGGGCGCACGACGCCGCCCGGTCCGGGCGACCCGGCGCCCGACTTCACGCTGCCGGACACCCACGGCACGCCCGTCCAGCTCGCGGACCTGCGGGGTGGGCCGGTGCTCCTCGTGTTCTACCCCTTCGCGTTCTCGGGGATCTGCACGGGCGAGCTGTGCGAGCTGCGCGACAACCTCGAGGAGTTCGAGGCGGCCGGCGTCACCCTGCTCGGCATCTCGTGCGACTCCGTGTTCGCGCAGAAGGCGTGGACGGCGCAGGAGGGCTTCGAGTTCGACCTGCTCTCCGACTTCTGGCCGCACGGGGACGTCGCGCGGGCCTACGGCGTCCTCGACGAGGACAACGGCCTCGCGCTGCGCGGGTCGTTCCTGCTCGACGCCGACGGGATCGTGCGGTGGTCGGTCGTGAACCCGCGCGGGCAGCGTCGTGACCTCGACGGTTACCGACGGGCGCTGGAACAGCTCTGAGCCCTGGGAGCCGGGCGGTCGTGGCAGGTGGCGGGGTGCCGACCCGGTAGGCTGTGCTCCGCCGTTCCAGGGCCTGTAGCTCAGCTGGTTAGAGCGCCACGCTTACACCGTGGATGTCGGGGGTTCGAGTCCCTCCGGGCCCACCCACACCTCCCTCCCCGCCGGTCACGGTCGTGCCGTGCTGCGACATGGCACCCGTCGCCCGTGCGAGCGCAGCGCGCCGTGTCGGCGGCCGCCCCTAGCATCGGGCCCACCAGCAGCGACGACGTGACGGTGAGGTAGAGGGTGCTCGACAAGGTCAAGGGTCTGTTCCGGCGTGACGAGGGGCAGACGGGAGGCGACCGCCCGAGCGCTCGGCTCGTCGACGCCCTGAAGGTGCTCGCCGTTGCGTCGCCGGAGCTCGCGGACCGTGCGGTCGCGTACGTGCACCGGGGCGAGGGTCCGGAGGTGCTGCTCGAGCTGGAGGCGCTGCGGGGCGGCGACGTCGAGGCGCTCCTCGGCCGTCCCGGTCAGTCCGGGGTCTACTCGTGGACGACCCCTGCCCAGGACGACCGGCTGAAGGCCGCCGTGCCGGGGTGGACGTCGGCGAAGGCGGTCACCGCGCGCTCCAACCTCTACACGCTGTCGGACTCCGTCACCGTCCCGGAGCTCGTGCGCCTCGGCCGCGTCCTCAGCGCGGTCTCGTCCGAGGTGGACCGCGAGCGGGCGTCGGACCCGCGCTGGCTCACGACGCTCGTCAACGACATGTCGCGGCGCGCGAGCGAACGCCGGCACGGCCAGAAGGGCAAGGGCGCGCCCGACCGCTGGACGCCGGACCTGCTCGTGGCCCTCGCGGTCGAGGGCGGCGTGCCGGAGGCGGACGCGCCGGCGGTCGTGCTGCGCGAGCTGTTCGAGCGGCCGGCGTCGGCCGGCTGGGCGTCGCGGCACCTGGGCCCGGCGCTGCTGGGCGACCCGGCGCGGGAGTTCGTCGTCGCGCACCTGGACGTCGCGACGCAGGTGCTGCCGGGGGTGAGCGCCGCGGGGCGCGGTGAGCTCGTGGCGCTCGTCGCGGCGGACCCGGCGGCGACCGAGACGCTCGCCCCGCTGCTCGCCGCGCTCGCCGCGGACACGAGCAAGGCGGTGCGCGAGGCGGCGGTCGCCGCGCTCGTCCCGCTCCCCGCGACGCGCCAGCGCGAGCTCCTCGCCCCTCTGCTCACGTCGCTCCCGGCCTCGCGGCTCGGCGCCGTGGTGACGCGGCTCGCCCAGGTCGAGGGCGGCCTGGCCGCCTTGGAGGACGCGGCCGAGCGGTCGACGGGCGCTCGGGCGACGCTGCTGCGCGACACCGTCGAGCGAGCGCGTGTGCTCGACGCCGCGCAGGAGGACGAGCCCGAGCTCGACGTGCCGCCCTTCGAGCCGCTGCCGGAGACGGTGCTCGGCGACGAGTTCGTGCGGGCCGCGCGGGCCGCGATCGACACCGCCCTCGAGCGCGCCCGCGCCGACCACGCGGCGCACGCAGGGAAGAAGGACGACGACGGGTGGCCACGGTGGCGCCGTCTGACCGTCGAGCAGGACCTCAAGGAGCTGCCGGGCATCACCGACGACGACCTCCGGGTCTTCGCGGCGTTCCTGTCCGGGACGAGCACCCGGCGCCCCGGCGGCGTCGTCATGCGCCGGCTGTCCGCGCCGGGCGTCTTCTCGCGCCTCCCCGGCATCACGCTCCTGCACCGGCTGCGGCTGCAGGGGAACGAGGGGCGCGGGCGCAGCGAGCGGTTCGGCTGGTACCGGCTCCACGAGGGCGACCTGCTCGACGTCGACCTGCGCGTCCTCGACGAGGCGCTGCGGCGCGTCGGACGCGACGACGCCGGGGCGCTGGTCGACGAGCTGTACTTCTCGACCTGGTGGGCGACCGACACGGTGACGCCCGAGCACGCGTGGCCCTACTACGCGGGGCACCTCGACCGGCTCGCCGCCGCGCTCGACGACCGTGAGCGCACGTACGGCAGCGCCAAGCCGGCCCGGGCGCTCGCGGTGCTCGCACAGCTGCCGCAGGTCCCGCGCCGGTTCCTGCCGCGCCTCACCGAGCTCGCGCTGGGCGAGGGCCGCACCTATCGCGCGACGGCGCAGGCGGCCCTGAGCACGCACCCCGGGGTCCGCGGGCTGGCCGAGCAGGGCCTGGGCAACGGCCGGTCCGAGGTGCGCCGCAGCGCGGCGGAGTGGCTCGCCCGGCTCGGCGACGTCGAGGCGGTGCCGGCGCTGCGCGCCGCGCTGGGCAAGGAGCGCAGCGAGGTCGTGCGCGCCGCGCTCCTCACGGCGCTCGAGGCGCTGGGCGAGGACATCTCGGCCGACCTCGCGCCCGAGGCGCTGCTCGCGGAGGCGACCAAGGGCCTGCGCGTGAAGAAGCCGGTCAGCATGGCGTGGTTCGACCTCGACGCGCTGCCCGCGGCCCGCTGGGCGGCGGACGGCTCGCCGGTGGACCCGACGGTCCTGCGCTGGTGGGTCGTGCTCGCGGTCAAGCTCAAGGACCCGAGCGGTGCCGGGCTGCTGGAGCGGTACCTGTCGCTGCTCCAGGAGGAGGACCGCGCACGGCTCGGCAGCCACGTGCTCGCGGCCTGGGTCGCGCAGGACACGCGCAACCCCTCGCCGCAGGAGAGCGACGCGTACGCGACGGCCGGTGCCCAGCTGCGGTACGACCAGTACCAGGCATGGGCCAAGCGTTCGCCCGAGCACTACTCGGTCGAGGCGTCCAAGACGCTCGAGGACCACCACCGCGACCTGTACCGCGAGCACCAGGCCACGTACGTCGGCTCGGCGGTCAAGGACAAGGGTCTGCTCGCGCTGACCGTCGCGATGCCGGGCGCGGAGCTCGCCGCGACGTTCCAGCGCTACGCGAAGGCGCACGTCGGGCGCCGCGCGCAGACCGAGGCGCTCGTGCACGCGCTCGCGGCGAACGGGCAGCCGGCCGCGATCCAGGAGCTCCTCGCCGTCTCGCGGCGGTTCCGCCAGGCGACGGTCCAGGAGACCGCGCAGCGGCTCGCGGGCGAGCTCGCGGAGCGGCGCGGCTGGACGGCGGACCAGCTCGCCGACCGCACCGTCCAGACCGCGGGCTTCGAGGACGATGGCCTGCTCCACCTCGACCTCGGCTCCCGGGAGTACGTCGGGCGCATCACCCCCGCGTTCACGCTCGAGCTCACGAGCGACGCCGGCAAGGTGGTCAAGGCGCTCCCGGCGCCCCGGGCGCAGGACGACCCCGAGCTCGTCGCGGCCGCCAAGAAGCAGCTCACCGCGAGCCGCAAGGAGCTCAAGGCCGTGGTCGCCCTGCAGAACCAGCGGCTCTACGAGGCGATGTGCGTGGGCCGCACGTGGACGGCGTCGGAGTGGCAGGAGTACCTCCTCGGTCACCCCGTGATGTCGCGCCTCGTCGAGCGGCTCGTCTGGGTCGAGAACCCCGGGACGGAGGGTGCCCGCCCGTTCCGGCCCGACGGCGGCGCGCTCGTCGACGCCGACGACGAGGACGTGGAGCTCGGGGAGGGGTCCACGGTCGGGCTCGCGCACGCCGTCCTGCTCGGCCCGGAGGCGACGGCGGCCTGGACGGCGCACCTGGCGGACTACGAGGTCACCCCGCTCTTCGCGCAGCTCGACGTCGCGACGCCCGACGTCCCCGCGGGCGCGACCGCGATCGACGACCACAAGGGCTGGTTCTCCGACAGCTTCTCGATCCGCGGGCGCGCCACGAAGCGGGGATACTCCCGCTCGCAGGCCGAGGACGCCGGGTGGTTCAGCGCGTACACCAAGGCGTTCACGAGCGCGGGGATCGTCGTGCAGATCGAGTTCACGGGGTCGTTCGTCCCGGAGGAGAACATCCCGGCCGCGGTGACGGCGCTGACGTTCGAGCGGACGGGCCGCGGCTCCGGACGGGGGACCGCGCGGATCGCGGACCTGCCGCCCGTCCTCGTCGCGGAGGCCTACCGGGACTATGTGGCGGTGGCCGAGGCGGGTTCGTTCGACCCCGACTGGGAGCGGAAGAGCCAGTGGTGACCCGCCGGACGCTCCCGTGAGCGGCGGCGCCGCCCCGTGATCGTCGTCGCGACGCTCGCCTGGCTGCTCGTCGCCGTGCTCGCGCGCCGGTCGACGGCGGTCCGGTCCGCCGTGAGCACGGCGACGTCGACGCTGCTCGCCCTCGCGGGCGTCGGGGCGGTCGTCGTCGTGGTGGCCGTCGCCGCGGACGACGGCGGGACCCGGGCGCTCGGCGCCCTCGCGAGCGTGCCCGCCGCGGCCGGCGCGGTCGCCGCCGGGACGTGGTGCGCGCGAGCGGTGGTCCGCCCGTGGACGGCGCGGCGGCGCGAGCGCGCGGCGGGCCGGGTCGCGTGGCAGGACCGCGTGCTCGCCGCCGCGGCGCGCACCGGGCCGCGCGTGCGAGGCGTGCGCGTCGCCGACGTCGCCGCCCGTTCGGCGTTCCGCGTCGCCGGGGTCCGCGTCACGGGCCTCGCCGCCGAGATGTCGTACTACGGCCTCATCTCGCTCATCCCGCTGACGACCGCGATCGGGTCGAGCCTCGGCTTCCTGCGCCCGCTCCTCGGCGACGACACCGTCGACTCGATCCGCTCGTCGATCGTCGGCGGGCTCACCACGGTGTTCGCCGAGCACGTGTCGACCTCGGTCGTCGCGCCGCTCGTCGACAGCCTGCTCGACGAGCAGCGCACCGGGTTCGCCGTCGGGTCGTTCCTCGTGGCGCTCTGGCTCGCGAGCCGCGTCTTCCGCGCCGCGGTCCGAGCCTTGGACGACGCGTATGGCGTCGAGCGGCGCCGCGGGGTCGTGGCGCAGTACGTCCTGGGGGTCGCGCTCGCCCTCGGCGCGATCGTCACGGCGGTGTCCGTCGTCGCTCTCGTCGTCGTCGGCCCGCTCCTGGGCGACGGCGCCGACCTGGCCGAGCGGCTCGGCCTCGACGCGGCCTTCCGGCAGACGTGGGACGTGCTGCGTTGGCCGACCGTCGTGCTCGTCTGCGGCGCGTACCTCACGCTGCTCTACCGCTACGCACCGAACGTCGACACGACGTGGCGGCGGTGCCTGCCCGGCGCGGCCGTCGGGACCGGTGGCGTCCTCCTCGTGTCCTGGGGGTTCGGTCTCTACGTCCGGCTCGCGGGACCGGCGGCGCCGGGCTCCGAGGCGGGGACGACGGCGGTCGTCCAGGCGGCCGGGCAGATGCTCGGCCTCGTCCTCGCTGGGGTCCTCTGGGGCTGGCTCACGAGCATCGTCGTGCTCGTGGGCGGCGTCGTGAACGCGGAGGCCGACCCGCACCGCGTGGTCCCGGCGGGACGTGCCACGGGCGCATCCTGGGCCGGTGGGGAGCGCGCCCCCGTGACGGGCACGGCCGCCGAACCCGTCGACGACCGCTCCCGCGGCACCGGCGCCGGCCGTGTGGGACGCGGCTCCTACGCTGACCTGCAGGACCACGGGCCCGGTGCCCGCGACCGGACCGAGGAGGAGCCCGGGTGACGAGCACGACGACCGGTGACGAGCAGGCGCCCCTGGCGCTCGCCGAGCTGCGACCGCCGGCGGAGGTCCGGTACGCCGACGAGCTCGCGGTGCTCGCGCAGGCCGACGCCCGGCGCGGGGCCGACGTCCCGCCGGGCTGGCGCCTGAGCCCGCGCGCGGTGCGGGCATTCGTCGTGGGCGACCGGGAGCTGGGCGTGAGCCGCAAGTTCTTCGGCGACGACCCGCTCGTCGACCGCGCGGTCGTGTCGCTGCTCGGCCGGCAGGGCCTCATGCTCGTGGGCGAGCCCGGCACGGCCAAGTCCCTGCTGTCCGAGCTGCTCGCGGCGGCCGCGAGCGGCACGTCGACCCTCACCGTGCAGGGCACCGCGGGCACGAGCGAGGACCACGTGCGGTACTCGTGGAACTACGCGCTCCTCATCGCGGAGGGGCCGAGCGAGCGCTCGCTCGTGCCGTCGCCCGTCTACCGCGCGATGGAGAGCGGGCGCGTCGCGCGGTTCGAGGAGATCACGCGCTGCGCCCCGGAGATCCAGGACACGCTCGTCTCCGTGCTGTCCGAGAAGCAGCTCATGGTCCCCGAGCTCGGCGCCGACGCCCGCGTCGCGGCGCGGCCCGGGTTCAACGTGCTCGCCACGGCGAACCTGCGCGACCGCGGGGTCCACGAGATGTCGGCCGCGCTCAAGCGGCGCTTCAACTTCGAGACGGTCGCGCCGATCCGCGACCGCGCGTTCGAGATCGAGCTCGTCGAGACGCGCCTCACGGCGGAACTGGGGCCGGCCGCGGACCGTCCCGTGCTCGACCGTGACGTGCTCGAGGTGCTCGTCACCGTGTTCCAGGACCTGCGCACCGGCACGACGGCGAGCGGCGCACCGGTCAAACGCCCCGAGACCGTGATGTCGACGGCGGAGGCGGTGAACGTCGCGATCGCGGCGTCGCTCGAGGCGCGCTATCTCGGCGACGGCACGGTCACGGCCGGGCAGGTCGCGCGCCAGGTGGGCGGCGTCGCGCTCAAGGGCGACGAGGAGGACGCGCGGCGGCTGCGGCACTACGTGGACAACGTCGTGCGGGAGCGCGCGCGGTCGGACGCACGCTGGAAGGACTTCCTCACCGCGGCGGGCGACCTGTGGCGGTAGCCCTGCGCGCCGCGTGGGACGCCGCGCCGCCGCGGCTTCGCCAGGCGGCTCACGACCTCGCGCTGCTGCGCGAGCGCGACGGCGTGCACCTCGTCGGGGTGCGCCACCACAGTCCCGCCTGCGCGGTCGCGGTGGCCGCGCTGGTCGCCGAGGTCCGGCCGTCCGTCGTGCTCGTCGAGGGGCCCGAGGAGTACACGCGCCTCCTGCCCGCGCTGCTCGACGAGCGGACGGTCCCGCCCGTCGCGGTCCTCAGCCTCGCCGGCGACCTCGCGGACGCCGCGGGAGGCGGCGTGCGCGCCGCGGGCTTCTACCCGCTCGCGCGGTACTCGCCCGAGTGGGTCGCCCTGCGCGCGGGGCACGCGGCGGGCGCGGAGCTCGCGTTCGTCGACTCCCCGTGGGGGGAACGGACGGCCGAGGAGGACGACGAGCGGGGAGCGGCCGCGCGGACCGTCCTCGCGGAGCGCCACCTCGCGCACTCGCGCACGGTCGCCCGGCTCGCGGAGCGGCTCGGATGCCGCGACCACGACGAGCTGTGGGACCACCTCTTCGAGGCGCGCGAGACGGCGCGCCTGCACGACTGGCGCGAGCTCGTCGACGACGTGTTCGCGTGGGCCGCGCTCGCGCGGCTCGACTACGAGGACGAGGCGCTCGCCGCCGACGGCTCGCTGGACCGCGAGGCGCGCATGTCCGCGCGCGTCGCGGAGCACGCCGCGCGTGCGGACGGGCCGGTCGTCGTCGTGACGGGCGCGTTCCACACGCTCGCCCTCGTCGAGGCGCTCGTCGGGAGCGAGCACGGCGCGACGGTCGTGGCGCGGCGCCCCGCGGACGGGTACGGCGACCTCGCCGACGCTCCCGCGTGGCTCGTCCGCTACGACGACGAGCGGCTCGACGCCCTGCGGGGGTACGGCGCGGGCATGCCCGCGCCGGGCTACTACGACCGGCTCTGGGCCGCGCACCACGACCCGGCCGGGCCTGCTGCCGCCGCGGCCGGGGTGCTGGTCGACGTCGGGCGCGGGGCGTCGGAGCGCGGGGCCCTCGTGAGCGTGGCCCAGTCCCAGGCCGCCGTCGAGCACGCGCACCGGCTCGCGGCCTTGCGGGAACGGCCCTGGCCGTGCCGCACCGACCTGCTCGACGCGATCACCTCGTGCTACGTGAAGGACCCGGACGACCTGGACGCCGCGGGCGACCGCCCGCTCGGTCTCGCGGTCGCCGAGGTCTTCGCCGGGCGCGCGCTCGGTGACGTCGCCCTGGGCGGTGCGGCCCCGCCGCTCGTCGAGGAGGCCCGGGCCCGCGCCCGGGCGCTGCGTCTCGACGTGTCCGACGCCGTGCCGCGCACCGTGCGGCTCGACGCCCGCCGTCGTGCCGCGCACCGCGACCGGCGCCGGTTCCTCGCGCTGTGCGCGTTCCTCGAGCTGGGCTTCGCCCGCCGGGTCTCGGGCCCCGACCACGTCGCGGGCCGCGGGCTGGGTCTCGTGCTGGAGGAGTGGACGTACGCGTGGACGCCGCTCGTCGAGGCGCGCCTCGTCGAGCTCTCCCACCGCGGGGCGACGCTCGAGGCGGTCGCGGTCGCGCTGCTCGACGACGCGCGCGACCGGGCGCGCGAGGAGCGCTCGAGCGACGCCGTCGCGCGCCTCGTCGCGCAGTGCGTCGTCGTCGGCCTGCCGGAGCGGCTGCCCCCGCTCGTCGCGCTCGTGCGCTCCACGCTCGACGTGGACCCGTCGCTCGCGTCCGTCGTCGCGGGCATGCGACGGCTCGTCGCGCTGTGGCGGGCGCGCGTCGAGCTGGAGCTGGGCGACCACGCGGAGGCCCTGCTCGACCTCGCGGAGCAGGGGCTGGCCACGGCCGCGTACCTGGTCCCGGACCTCGCGGCGGCCGACGCGACGACGCAGGACGACGCCCTGGCGAGCCTCGTCGCGCTGCGGTCCCTCGTGCGCGACGTGCGCGGCGCGGGCCGGGACGGACCGGGCTCGGCGGCCGCGACGGTGGGGCAGGCGCTCGCGCTCGTGCGCGAGGACGCCGACGCGTCCCCGGCGGTGCGCGGCGCGCTCACCGCGTTCGCCGCCGTCGACGACGAGCTCGACGACGAGCTCGGCGGCGAGCCCGGCGACCGCGGGCTCGTCGAGCGGGTGCGGGCCCAGCTCGCACCCGGCGCGGACCCCGTGGCGGCGACGGCGTTCCTCGGCGGGGTCCTGCGCGCGGCCCCGGACCTCCTGCTCCACACGCCGGAGATGTTTGACGCCGTCGACGAGGGCCTGCGTGGTCTCGACGAGGACGCGTTCCGCGCGGTCCTGCCGGACCTGCGGCGCGCGTTCACGTGGTTGCGGCCGACCGAGACGCACCGGCTCGCCGAGCGCGTCGCCGCCCGCACCGGGACGCGCGCGGACGCGCTGGACCGGCGCGTGCACGTCTCGGAGGACGACCTGCGGGCCGCGCTGGTGGTGGAGCGCGAGCTCGTCGCCGTCCTCGAGCGGGACGGGCTGGGCGCGTGGGCTCGCGGGAGCGCCTCGTGACGGCGGGCGGCGGTCTGGGCGTGGCCGGGCGGGCGGACGACCAGGAGGCCGCGCGGCGCTGGCGCCTCGTGCTGGGCCGGTACGCGGGCGACACGCTGCCCGTGGCGCCGCCGGACCAGTCGCTGGACCGCACGCTCGGGCACCTCTATGACCGCGAGTACACCGCGCGGGGCCACCGGCACGGCACCGGCGGAGACCCCGACGGCGACCGGGGCAGGGGCCGCGGAGGCGGCCGCGGCGGGTCGATCGTCGAGGGGCTCGACTGGCTGGGGTCGGCGCGCGCGCTGTTCCCGCGCGAGACGTTCGAGCGCATGCAGGTCGAGGCGGTCGGCCGGTACGGCATGACGGAGCTGCTCGCGGACCCGCAGGCGGTCGAGGCCGTCGAGCCGAGCACCGAGCTGGCGTCGGCGCTCCTGCGCGTGCGAGGCAGGCTCGGGCCGCAGGTCCAGGACGGGCTGCGACGGATCGTCGCGCGCGTCGTCGAGGACGTGGTGCGCCGCCTGCGCCCCCGCTTCGTGACGGCCGTCGACGGGCGCCGGGACCGGTCTCGCCGCTCGTTCGTGCGATCCAGCCGCACGTTCGACGCCGCCGCGACGGTCCGCGCGAACCTCGGCCGCTGGGACCCGGAGCGCGGGCGCCTGGTCGTCACGGACCTGCGCTTCTCGGCGCGGCGGCGTCGGGCGCTGTCGTACGACGTCGTGCTGCTCGTCGACCAGTCGGGGTCCATGGCGGCCTCGGTGCTCTACAGCGCGGTGAGCGCGGGCATCCTCGCGGGGCTGCCGGGGATCACGGTCCGCCTCGTCCTGTTCGACACGGCGGTCGTCGACATGTCGCACCTCGCGCACGACCCGGTGACGGTGCTGCTCACCGCGCAGCTCGGCGGCGGGACCGACATCGCGCGCGCCGTGCGGTACGCGGAGCAGCACGTGCGCGACCCGCGGCGCACGGTCGTCGCGCTCGTCAGCGACTTCGAGGAGGGCGGCTCGGTGTCGCAGCTGGTGTCCGCGGTGGGGCGCCTGCACGCGTCGGGCGTCCGGCTGCTCGGGCTCGCGGCCCTCGACGGGCAGGCGAACCCCGCGTACGACCGCGGCGTCGCCCGCCGGCTCGCCGAGCAGGGCATGGAGATCGCGGCGCTCACGCCGGAGCGGTTCGCCGAGTGGCTCGGCGAGGTGCTCCCGTGAGCGGGGTCGGCGCCGGGCCCGGTGCGTGGGCCGCGGTGTACGCGGGGTACGACGACGACGCCCTCGCCACGCTCGCGAGCCCGGGCCTCGTCCGGCGCGGCCGCAAGGACGTCACCGCCGGGCGGGTCGAGCCGGTCGATGCGCGCCACGACGGCGTGGTCGTGTCCGTGGGCGGGGTGCGGGTCGAGCTCGACGCGCGCGGTCCCGCCGGGGCGCGGTGCGCGTGCCCGACGCCGGGCACGTGCCAGCACGTCGTGGCCGCGAGCCTGTGGGCGCGGGGGACGGGTGCCGCACCCGCGGCGGCTCCCGCCGCGGCCGGTGACGGCGCGACGCCGTCCGCTCCCGCCCCGGACCCGGTGGCGGAGATCCTCGCGCTCGACCCGCGCGTCGTGCACCGTGCCGCGGGCGCCGCCGTCGTGCGGGCGGTCGCCGAGACGGTGCCAGCTGATCCCGCGCAGGCGTCGGTCGACGGTCTCCCCGTGGAGGGGGCGGTCGGTGGGCCGCCCGTGGAGGTGGCGGTCGACGGCCCGCGCGCGGAGGTCTCGTGGCCCGGCGCGCCGCGCGTCACGTACGTCGCGGGGGCGGGGTTCCCGGGGATGCTCGTGGCCCGCGAAGGCGCGGCGTGGAGCGACGCCGACGAGCGCCGGTGGCGGCTGGAGGCGCTCGTGCACGTGTGGCGTGCGCACGGCCGGCCGTGGCCCTGGCCCGAGCGGGCCGCTGCGACGCCGCGTGCCACGGGCGTCCCCGACGCCCGGGCGGTGGCCGACGAGGTCGTGCGCGCGGTCGAGCGGCTGCTCGACGTCGGGCTCTCGCACGTCGGCCGCGACGACCTGGAGGAGCTGCGCGGTGCGGGCGTGGTGGCGCGGCTCGGCCGACGGCCCGCGGTCCAGCGTCTCGTCACGTCCGCGGTCGGGCGGCTCGAGGCGCTCGCGGACCGCCGCGACGCGGTCGACGAGACGGACTGCCTCCTCGCCCTGGCCGAGCTGTGGGCGTACGTGCAGGCGGTGCCCCCGCCCGACGCCGGCACGCCCGACGAGCGCCCGACCGACCTGGCGCGGGTCGTGCCGCTCGGTGCGCGGTGGTGGGTCGCGGCGTCGGGCGCGCGCGGGGTGACCGTGCACCTGTGGGACGCGGACGCCGGGCGCGTGCGGTCGGTCACCACCGGCCGCCCGCCGGGCGCCGACCCGACCTTCCGGCGCTCGTGGGACCTCCCGCTCGTCTGGGGCCGCTCGGTCGAGGCGCTGTGCCGCGGCCCGTTCGCGCTCCACGGCGCGACCGAGCGGGCGGGCACGGGGCTGCGCGCGGGCGAGGGGCCTGCGGTCGAGCCGCTCGGGGCGCTCGACGCCGACGAGCTCCGCGACGTCGCGGCCCGCACCGCGACGACCCCGCCGCGGGCCGAGGCCGGGTTCGGCCGGACACCCGCCGCCGTGCGGGTCGTCATGGTGCGCGAGGCAGGGGCGATCGGCCTCGACGAGGTCGCCCAGGAGCTCACCTGGACGCTGGTCGCGGCGGACGGCGCGGAGACCGTCGTGCGCGTCGACGCCGCGGACGAGGCGGCGTGCGACACCCTGCTCGGGGTCGCGGCGGGGAACCGGCGCGTGGTCGCCGTCGCCGTCGAGCGCGACCTCGCGTCGCGGAGCGACGAGGCCGTCGGGCTGTTCGTCGACCGCCGGGGCGAGGGCCTCGACGTCGTCGTCCCGACGCTGACGCCGGCGTACGACCACCGGGCGTGGTCGGCCCCGTGGACCCGGCTCCGCGCCCGGGTCCGGTCGCTGCGCGGGCGCGCCGGCACGCACGCGCGGGAGGTGGTCGTGCCCACGCCCGTCGAGGACGTGTGCGACACGCTGCTCGACACGGTCGTGGCGCTCGCCGCCACGGGGCGCCGGCACCTCACGCCGCACCAGGCGAGCGCGCTCGCGCGCGCCGCGCGCACCGCCGACGACCTCGGGGCGACGACCCTCGCCGCCGCGGTCGGCCTCGTCGCGCACGAGCCCGACGCCGTCCGGCTCCTGCGGGCCGGCTTCGTCGCGTCCCGGGGTCGGACGCTCGCGCGCGCCGTGGCCGCCGCACCCGACCCCGGGCCCCGAGCACGGGAGGCGAGCGCGTGAGCACCTACGCCGTCCACGTCGGCTCGCCGGGACGGGCCCGGGTCGAGCACGTCGTGGACGGTCCGCCGGACCCGGTCCGCGAGACCTGGGACGACACGAACCGGTGGTACCCGCCCCTGCTCACGGCCGGGCGGCGCGTGGAGCGGTCGCACGACCTGCGCCTGTCCCACGTGCTGCTACGACGCTCGCGGCTCGTCGCGGGCACGCCGTTCGCGCGGCGCGACCCCGGGCCGTGGGACGCGCTCGCCGCGGTGCCGGCCGGGCGCGACCCGTCCGCGCCGCGGCAGCCCGTCGGGCTCTTCGAGCTCGGTGCGCAGGACGGCCCGAGCGTGCGGCTCGACCCCGTCGCCGAGCTTCGCGACCAGCTCGCGACCGTCGCCGCCGCGGACGGGTCGGACGCCGCCGGGCGGCTGCGGCTCCTGCTGGCCGCCGAGTCCGCGGGCGCACTCGTCGCCGCCGAGATGCACCACGCGGGCGTGCCGTGGCGCGCCGACGTGCACGACGCGATCCTCAGCGGCGAGCTCGGACCACGGCCCCGGCCGGGCGAGCGGCCCGCGCGCATGGAGGAGCTCGTCGCGCGCATCCGCGCGGCGCTCGACGCGCCGCCCACCCTCAACCCCGACTCCCACCCCGACCTGCTCAAGGCGCTGCAGTACGCGGGCGTCGGCGTGCGGTCCCTGCGCAAGGGCGAGCTCGAGCGCACGGATCACCCCGTCGTCGAGCCGCTGCTGGAGTACAAGAAGCTCGCACGGCTCCTCACGGCGAACGGCTGGGCGTGGCTCGACACCTGGGTGCACGACGGCCGGTTCCGTACCGAGTACGTCGTGGGCGGGGTCGTCACGGGCCGGTGGGCGTCGAGCGGCGGGGGAGCGCTGCAGCTCCCGAAGCAGGTGCGGCGCGCCGTCGTCGCGGACCCGGGCTGGCGGCTCGTCGTGGCCGACGCCGCGCAGCTCGAGCCGCGCGTGCTCGCCGGGCTCGCGCACGACGAGCGCATGGCCGCCGCGGGCCGTGGGGGCGACATGTACGCGGGGATCGTCGCGTCGGGCGCCGTCGCGACCCGCGACCACGCGAAGGTGGGGATGCTCGGCGCGATGTACGGCGGCACGACCGGCGACAGCGCGCTCGTGCTCCCGCGGCTCGCGAAGGCGTTCCCCGACGCCATCGGCCTCGTGGAGCGCGCCGCCCAGGCCGGCGAGCGCGGGGAGGTCGTCTCGACGCTCCTCGGCCGCAGCTCCCCGCGCCCCGGCGAGTCGTGGGACGCCGCGCAGGACGGGGCGTACGCGGTCGAGGACGCCGGTGCCACGGAGGACGCCGCGTCCGGGGCCGACGCGCAGGCGCGGGCCCGGTCGTACACGCGGGCCTGGGGCCGGTTCACGCGCAACTTCGTCGTGCAGGGCACCGCCGCCGAGTGGGCGCTGTGCTGGCTCGCGTCGATCCGGCGGCGGCTGTGGGACCTGCCCCTCGCCGCGACCCCCGGGGCGGCGCCCGCCCCGTTCGCCGACCGGGCGCACCTCGTCTTCTTCCTGCACGACGAGGTCGTCGTGCACGCGCCGGCCGAGCTCGCCGAGACGGTCGCGCACGAGGTCCGCGCCGCGGCGGCCGAGGCCGGACGCCTGCTGTTCGGCGACTTCCCGGTCGACTTCCCGCTCACCGTCGCGGTCGTCGACCACTACGCCGAGGCGAAGTGAGACGCGGCGGGCAGGACGCCCGGCGTCGTCACCGCCGCGGCTCCCCGCGGTACGTGCCGAAGGACCAGAGGTTCCCCTCGGGGTCCTGGAGCACGAGCTCGCGGCTCCCGTAATCCGTGTCCCGCAGCGGCACGACGACGCGACCGCCGGTACCCGGCACGCGCTCGCGCAGCCGGGCGTCGAGCGCCTCGATCGCGGCGTCGTCGGGCACGACGGCGTACGTGCCGCACGTGCCCGGCTCGCGCGACCACTCCCGCTCGGGGGAGTGGCTGCCGAGCATGATCCCGCCGCCGTGCGGCCAGTCGAGCTGGGCGTGCGCGACGTCGCGGTCGTCGCCCGCCATGACGGCCGTCGCGACGAACCCGACGACGTCGGTGAGGAACGCGACGAGCGCGCGGGCGTCGCGCGCCTGGAGGGTGGGCCAGACCTGGGGGCGCGGTGCCCCGGTCGGCGTCCCGGCCGCGTCGACGGCGGGGGTGTGGTCAGCGGTGTCCCGGGTGCTCTCGTGGATGCTCATGGTCCCAGGCTGGGCCGTCGGTGTGGCCGCCGGCTTGGATGTTCCCGACCTCCTCCCGGACCCACCCGGTCGGGGTCGTGCCGGCGAACCGCCGGAAGTCGCGCACGAGGTGGGAGTGGTCGGCGTACCCGGCGCTCGCGGCGACGTCCGCGAGCGTGCGGGGCCCGCGGCCGAGGGCGAGGCGCTGCACCGCACGACGGGCGGCGTCGAACCGCGCGAGCCCGCGCGCCGCGCGCGGCGAGACCCCGAGCTCCGCCCGGAACAGCGTCTCCAGGCGGCGTTCGCCCAGCGCTACGTGGCGGGCCACGTCCCGGACCCGGGCGCGCCCGTGCGTGCGCACGAGCACCCGCCATGCCTCCGCGACGTCGGGCCGCACGCCGTCGCGCCGGGCGACGGAGCCACCCGGCGCGACGGCCCCGGGCTGTGTGAGCGCCGCCCGCACGACGTCGAACGCCGCGGGCCACGAGCCCGCCTCGGCCACCTGCTCGCGCAACCGCTCGGCGACGGGCCCGAGCACCGCGTCCGCGTCCTCGACGAGCCCGAGGTCGCCGGCCCGGACACCGAGCAGCTCGCGGCACGCGAGGGGGTCGAGGGCGAGCTGCACGCCCGCCTGCTCGGGCGGCTGGTGGATGTAGGCGGGCCGCGTGTGCAGACCGCCGACGAGCGAGGGGTAGCCCACCGGGGCGTCGTCCGGCCCGACCGCCGTCGGCACGGCGCCCGCGGTGCTCAGGACGAGCGTGAGCCACGGCGACGGCAGGCCGCGGTGGACGGACGGTGTCCCGTCCGTCGTCGCGGTCCGCAGGCGGTAGCCGACCATCGACACGACGCCGGGCGGCAGCGCCGGCGGCAGGGCTCGCACGTACTCGTGCACGGCTCCAGGCTAGGCACTCACGTCGCGGGTCGCAGACCGCGCACCTGCGGGACGTCGGTGCCGGTGGCCGCGCGGCGCACGTGGGAGCGCGCGTGCTCGACGGCGGCGTCGAGCGTGTCGAACAGGTGGTTCTCGTGCCGGAGCTCGGCGAGCGCGCCGACGTTCGTGAGCAGCGCGCGGTGCCGGTCCTGGACGCCCTTGACGAGGACGGTCACGCCGCGCGCCTCGAGGCCCTCGATGAGCCCGCCGAGGGCCTTCGCCCCGGTCGCGTCGACCATGCGGAGCTGGGAGAGCCGCAGGACGACGACCGCGACGTCCTCGTGCGCCGAGGCGTCGTTCACCTCGGCGAGCACGCGGTCGGCGGCGCCGAAGAACATGGACCCCTCGAGCCGGAAGAGCGCGACGTGCTCGTCGCCCGGCTCGGCGGGGCCGGGCAGCGGCTCGCGGTGGACCCCGGAGGCGCGGGCGACGGTCCGCAGCGCGAAGAACGCGGCGACGAGGATGCCGATCTCGATGGCCTGCACGAGGTCGAACGCGACGGTGACGACGGCGGTCACGGCGAAGGTCGCCGCGCTGGAGCGCCCGGCGCCGACGACGGAGCGGATCGTGCGACCGCCGATCATCCGGAAGCTCGTCACCATGAGGACGCCGGCGAGCGCGGCGAGCGGGATCCGCGAGACCGGGCCGGTGGCGAGGTACATGACCGCGAGGATCACGACCGCGTGCACGACGGCGGAGAGCCGCGTCCGGGCGCCTGAGCGCACGTTGACCGCGGTGCGGGCGATGGCCCCCGTGGCGGGCATGCCGCCGAAGAGGCCGCTGGCGACGGAGGCGGCGCCCTGGCCGACGAGCTCCCGGTCGGGCTGGTAGACGGATCCGCCGCCCGGCCCGGACTGGACCATGGTCGCTGCGACGCGCGCGGACAGCAGGGACTCGATCGCGGCGAGCGCGGCGATGGCGAGCGCGGCGCCGCCGAGGTCGCGCAGCGCGCCGGGCGTGACCGACGGCAGGACGGGCGCGGGCAGCGACGACGGCAGCGCGCCGATGCGCGGGACGGGCGCGCCGAGCACCTCGACGAGGACGGTGGCGAGCACGACCGCGACGAGCGACGCGGGGATCCCCGCGTGGAGCCGGGGGAGCAGCACCATGGTCGCGGCGACGAGCGCGACGCAGCCGAGCGTCCACAGCACCGGGGCGGCGGGGACGTCGGTGACGGCCGCGCGCACGGCCTCCACCGCGGACACGAGGGTGTTGTGGCCGGGCGCGACCTCGACGCCGACCGCGGCCGGGACCTGCTGGAGGAAGATGATGCACGCGATCCCGAGCGTGAACCCCTCGACGACCGGCCACGGGATGTACGTGACGACCCGGCCGAGCCGGGCGAGCCCGGCGACGAGGACCACGAGCCCGGCGAGGACGGTGACGAGCGCCACGGAGCCGGGGCCGTGCGCGACGACGACGGGCGCGAGGACGACCGCCATCGCCCCGGTCGGTCCGGACACCTGGTGGTTCGACCCGCCGAGGACCGCCGCGACGACGCCGGCGACGACGGCGGTGACGAGCCCGGCGGCGGCCCCGACGCCGGAGCTGACGCCGAACGCGAGCGCGAGCGGGAGCGCGACGACGCCCACGGTGACGCCGGCGAGGAGGTCGGCGCGCAGGGTCCGGGGGCGCAGGTCGTAGTCGGAGCGGCGGGGCAGCAGGTCGCGGACGGCGGCGAGGCGGTTCATGCCGAGGGGGACGACGCCGTGGTCGCGTCGAGCACCGCGCGCGCGGTCGCGCCGGGCAGGGCCGGGAGCCGCCGCGCGGCCTCGAACTGGTCGGACGCGCCGGCGAGGTTCGACAGGAGGAACGCCCGCGCGACGACGAGCAGCTCGGCGACGAGCGGCTCGGCGAGGCGGTACTCGACGGCGTTCCCGCTGCGCGTCGAGGTGACGACGCCTGCCCGGCGCAGCACCGCGAGGTGCTGGGAGAGCTGGGACGCCTCGCACCCGGTGACGTCGAGCAGCACGGAGACGGGCGCGGTGTGGTCGGCGTCGGCGGCGAGGACCTCGAGCACCTGGATCCGCGTGGGGTGCGCGAGGCACCGGAAGAGCTCGGCCTTGATGCGGTAGAGGGGAGCGGTCTCGTCGGTGCCGGGGGCGCCGTCGTCGGGTCGGGGTGGGCGGGGCACGGGTCCTCCGGGCAACGGGATGATGGCTTGCGCAATCCATCAAACCATGGCGAGCGGCGTCCGGCGGCCCGCCCGGGATAGCCTGCCGCCATGACCGCCGCGCCCGACCCGAGCACCGACACGTCTCCTGCGGACCCGGCGGCCGAGGGCGCGGGGCACCCGACGCTCGGCCGCGTCGTGCGGACGCTGGACGAGCTGTACCCGCCGTCGACGGCGGAGGACTGGGACGCCGTCGGGCTCGTCGCCGGCGACCCGGACGCGCCGGTGCGCAAGGTGCTGCTCGCCGTCGACCCCGTCGAGGAGGTCGCGGACGAGGCACTCGCGTGGGGCGCCGACCTGCTCGTCACGCACCACCCGCTGTTCCTGCGGCCGGTGCACTCCGTCGCCGCGACGACCTTCAAGGGCTCGCTCGTGCACCGCCTCATCCGGGGCGGCTGCGCGCTGTACGTCGCGCACACGAACGCCGACGCCGCGCAGCGCGGGGTCGCGGACGCCCTCGCCGACGCGCTCGACCTGCTGCACCGCGTCCCCCTCGTGCCGCACGCCGCGCCGTCACCGCACGAGGCGGCCCGCACCGGCACCGGCCGGGTGGGCAGGCTCGCGGAGCCTACGACGTTGCGTGCGTTCGCGCAGCGCGTCGCGCAGGTGCTGCCTCCGACGGTGCAGGGCGTCCGCGTGGCGGGCGACCTCGACGCGCGCGTGGAGTCGGTCGCGGTGGTGGGCGGGTCCGGCGACTCGCTGTTCGACGCCGTGCGCGCGAGCGGGGCCGACGTCTACCTCACCTCCGACCTGCGCCACCACCCCGTGTCCGAGCTGCGCGAGCGCGCTCGGCTCGACGGCGGCGAGGCGGGGACGCCGTTCCTCGTCGACGTGCCGCACTACGCCTCGGAGTGGCCGTGGCTCCGCTACGCTGCCGAGGACCTCGTGCGCGTCCTCGCGCGCTCCGGCGCGGCCGTGGAGACGCGGGTCAGCACGCTCGTCACCGACCCGTGGACGGCGCGGTTCCCGTCCGCACCCGCCGACCCCGCAGCCGACGCCGGACCGCCCCGCGAGACCGCGCAGGGCTGACCCCCGCCGCACGTCGACCCCCACCCGTCCCCACCGACCCGCACGCCGGCCCCGTCCGGGGCCCACGAAAGGAACCATCCGTGGCCACTGCACCGCCCGCCGACCAGCTCCGCCTGCTCGACGTCCAGGAGCTCGACACGCGTGCCCAGCAGCTCGCGCACCAGCGCAAGAACCTGCCGGAGCACGCGCGCATCGCCGAGCTCGACGCCCAGCTCGAGGACCTGCGCGGCAAGCTCGTGGAGTCGCGGACCGCGGTGAGCGACCTCCGGCGCGAGCTGACCAAGGCCGAGGGCGACGTCGAGCAGGTGCGGACGCGCGCCGCGCGCGACCAGTCCCGCCTGGACTCCGGCCAGGTCGGGGCGAAGGACGCTCAGGCGCTCGTCGCCGAGCTCGAGTCGCTCGCGCGCCGGCAGGGCGTCCTCGAGGAGGTCGAGCTCGACGTCATGGAGCGCCTCGAGGCGCACGAGGAGGCCCTCGCGAAGCTCGAGTCGGCGCACGCCGAGCTCGAGTCCGCCAAGGCCGAGGTCGTGGCCGCGCGCGACGCCCGGTACGCCGAGCTCGACGCCGAGGCCGCGCAGGTCGCGGGGCGGCGCACGGACGCCGTCGCCGGTCTCGACGCGGGCCTGCTCGCGCTCTACGAGCGCGTCCGCGACCAGAACGGCGGCCGCGGCGTCGTCGCGCTGCGCGGCCAGCACGTCGACGGGCTCAACGTCTCGCTGAGCCCGGCCGAGCTCGCGGCGATCACGTCGGCCGCGCCCGACCAGGTGGTGCGGCTCGAGGACTACGGCCACATCGTGGTGCGGCCGGAGGGCGCCGGCGCGTGAGCGGCACCAGCGGTCGGCAGCTCGTCGTCGAGGCCGACGGCGGCTCGCGCGGCAACCCGGGGCCCGCGGGTTTCGGGGCGCTCGTGCGCGACGCCGCGACCGGCCAGGTGCTCGCCGAGCGGGCCGCCTACCTCGGCACGACGACGAACAACGTCGCCGAGTACTCGGGCCTCGTCGCCGGGCTGCGCGCCGCCGCGGAGATCGACCCGGACGCGCGCGTGACGGTCCGGATGGACTCGCGGCTCGTCGTCGAGCAGATGTCGGGGCGCTGGCAGATCAAGCACGACGACATGCGCCGCCTGGCGGCCGAGGCCGCGGCGGTGCTCCCCGCCGCGCAGGTCACCTACGAGTGGGTGCCGCGCGCGCAGAACGCGGCGGCCGACGCCCTGGCCAACGAGGCGATGGACACCCGCGGGACCGTCGTGCGCGACCACGACCCCGCGGACCCGTCCTCGGGTGCAGCAGCCGACCCCGCGGCCGAGACCGCGCCCGTCCCCGTGGACGGGGCGACCCTCCCCGCCGTCCCCGAGGGCGCGGCGCTCGACACGCCCGCTCGGCCGTCGGGCGCCACCGTCCGGTTCGACGACGCGCCCGCGCTCACGGTCGTGCTCGTGCGCCACGGCCAGACGCCGCTCACCGTCGCGGGCGCGTTCAGCGGCTCGTCGGTCCCGGGGCCGTCGCTCACCGCGCGCGGCCGGACCCAGGCCGCGCAGGCAGCGGACCTGGTGTTCCGGATCGGTCGTCAGGCGTGGCCCGACCTGCCGCGCCCGTCGGCCGTCGTCTCCTCGCCCATGGTCCGGGCCCAGGAGACCGCGCGCGCCGTCGGCCGCCGCCTCGGGGTGCCCGTGACGACGGACGACCGGTTCGCCGAGGTGGACTTCGGCGCGTGGGAGGGGCTCACGGCCGCGGAGGTGGACGCCGGGTGGCCCGGCCTCCTGCCCGCCTGGTACACGACCGGGACGACGCCGGCCCCGCGCGGCGAGTCCGCCGCCGACGTCGGCGTGCGCGTCCGGCAGGGGCTGTGCGACCTCGTCGACACCATGCTGCCGGGTGCCGGACCCGCGGGCCGCACCGTCGTCGTCGTGGGCCACGCCGTCCAGGTGCGGGCCGCGATCGGGACGGCCGTGGACGCGCCGCCCGAGCAGTGGTCGCGGATCCGCGTCCCTCCGGCGTCGGTGAGCATCCTGCGGCTGTGGGCCGACGGCACGAGCGAGCTCACGGCCCAGGGCGTCCCGAGCGACCTCTGACCCGGCCGAGGTAGAGGCCTGGTAGCGCGAGGTAGAGGCCTGGTAGCGCGAGGTAGAGGCATGGTCGTGACCAGGCCTCTACCTCGGCGGCCTCGGACGCGCGGTGCGGGCGACCTGGAGACCGGTCTCCACCCAGGCGTCGAGCTCGCGCGTGTCCGCCAGGCGCGGACCGTCGACGACGACCCACCCCGCCATCGTGCGGGTGCCCATCGTCATCGGCCGGGCGCCGCGCTCCAGGGCGGCGGTGCGTCCGCCCGTCCCGACCCGCACCATGAGGGCGTCGCCGGTGATCGCGACCGCCATGCGCCCGTCGACGAGGAACGCGAGGCCGCCGAACATCGTCCGCTCCTCGAACGGGGCGCGGGGCGCCAGCACCGCGCGGACGCGGTCGGCGAGGTCCTGGCTGACGGCCATCGGTCCACTGTGGACCCCTGCCCGTCCCGGCGCAGTGGCACGCGGCGCCGGCCCGGGCCGACAACCGCGCCGGACCGCTCGCCCGGACCGCTCGCCTGGACCGCTCAGGCGATGACGAGCTCGAGCGTCCGCGGGCCGCTGCGCGTCGTGGCGTCGTGCAGGGTCGCCTCGATCAGCCGGTAGGTGAGGCCCGAGCCGACCTCGGTCCCGATCACCGTGCCGACGAGCTCGCGCGCGGCGTCCTGCAGCCCGGCCGCGGACGACGGCGCCGCCGCCTCCCGGCGCACGAGGTGCCCGGCGAGCACGCCGCGCGTGTGCTTGGCGTTGTGCGAGACGACGGTCCGCTTCCCGGCGTGCTCGCGCACGACCCGCACCGCGACCCACTCGGCCGCCCGCGGGCCCGATGTCCGCGGCTTCCACGCGCCCACGTACGTCGCGGACCGGCAGTCGACGACGACGTCGCCCGCGGCCCGCTCGTCGAGCACGGGGGCGAGGTGGGGCCGCCACGCCGTGGCGAGCTTCCCGACGCCCGGCAGGTCCACCGCCATGGAGAGCCGGTACGCCGGGACCCGGTCGGCAGGGGAGAGCGCGCCCCACAACCCCGACACGACGCGCACGTCCTCGCGGGCCCGACGCGCGGGCTCCCCGCCCGCGGCGAGCGCCCCCGCGAGGTCCGCGGCGCCGTACAGCACGCCCGTGTACACGTCGGCTGCCGGACCGGCCGGGGCCGAGCGCAGCACGGTGTTGCGTCGCACCTCCTCGGCGAGCCCCGGCGTCGTGCCCAGGACCTCGTGGGCGTCCGGCCGGGCGCTCGCGGCGGCGAGCGCGTCGAGGACCGACACGCGGTGCGCGGTGAGCGCGGGGGAGGTCAGGGTGTCGAGGTCGACGGGCGGGGCGCCGTCGGGCGCGGGGGTCTTGCCCTCGGACGGGGGGAGCAGCACGAGCACCGGGTCACTCTACGAGCGCGCGCGACGTCGCCGCCGCGGGTGACCGGGGCCGACGGCGTGGGGTGCGTCACGGCTACGCTCGCCCGATGGCCCAGGTGAAGATCTACGGACGGCGCAGCGTGTGGGGCGCGCGGCGGACGGAGGTGTCCGACGCGCTGCACGACGCGCTCGTGCGCGCGTGGCAGCTCCCGCCGGACAAGCGGTTCCACCGCTTCCTGCTCCTGGACGACGACGACCTGGTCGCCCCGCGCTCGGACGCGTACCTGGTCGTCGAGGTCGTCTGCTTCACGGGCCGCACGCGCGAGGCCAAGCGCGCGCTGGTCGCGGCGCTGTACGACGACGTCGTGCCAGCCCTGGGCCTGACCGCGGACGACGTGGAGCTCGTGATCCTGGAGAGCCCGCGCGAGAACTGGGGCATCCGCGGGGTCGGCGGCGACGAGCTCGCGCTGTCGTACCGCGTCGACGTCTGACTCGCGCGTCCCCTGCCTCGCGCGGCGGGGGCGGTCCGAGCCCCGTGCGGGGCCGCTCAGCCTGCCTCGGCGACGACGGCCAGCACCGCGTCGCCGTACCGGGCGAGCTTGTTCTCGCCGACGCCGCTCACCAGCGCGAGCCGCTCGAGCGAGCCGGGCCGGGCGGTCGCGATCCCGCGGAGCGTCGCATCCCCGAACACGATGTACGCGGGCACGCCCTGGGTCTTCGCCTCGCCCGCCCGCCAGGCGCGCAGCGCCTCGAACAGCGGGACGTCCGCCTCGGCCAGCTCGGCGGCGGCGGCCGCCTTCCGTCCCTTCGCCGCACGCACCGGACGAGCCGGCTCGTGCCGCATCCGGACCTCGCGGCGCCGGGCCAGGACCTCCCCGCTCGCCGCGGTGAGCACGAGCGTCCCGTGCGCGCCCTCGACGGTGAGCAGCCCCTGGGCGAGGAGCTGGCGCACCACGGCCCGCCACTCGTTCTCGGACAGGTCGTCCCCGACCCCGAACACCGACAGCTCCTGGTGCCGGAACCGTCGGACCTTCTCCGTGTCCCGGCCGAGGAGGATGTCGACGACCTGCCCGACGCCGAAGCGCTGCCCGCGCTCGCGGTCCAGGCGGAACACCGTCGAGAGCACCTTCTGCGCGGCGACCGTCCCGTCCCAGGCCTCGGGCGGGGCGAGGCACGTGTCGCACGACCCGCAGGCCCCCGCGTGCTCCTGGCCGAAGTAGGCGAGGAGCTGGGCGCGGCGGCACTCCACGGTCTCGCAGAGGGCGAGCATCGCGTCCAGGTGCCGGCCCAGGTTGCGCCGGTGCGCGGCGTCGCCGTCGGACGTCTCGATGAGCTTGCGCTGCTGCACGACGTCGGCGAGGCCGTAGGCCAGCCAGGCGGTGGACGGCAGCCCGTCGCGCCCCGCGCGTCCCGTCTCCTGGTAGTACCCCTCGACGGACTTGGGCAGGTCGAGGTGGGCGACGAACCGGACGTCGGGCTTGTCGATGCCCATGCCGAAGGCGATCGTCGCGACCATGACCACGCCGTCCTCGCGCAGGAACCGGGACTGGTTCGCGGCGCGCACCGACGCGGGGAGCCCCGCGTGGTAGGGCAGCGCCTGGATCCCGTTCTCGACGAGCGTCGCGGCGGTCCTCTCGACCGACGCGCGCGAGAGGCAGTAGACGATCCCGGCCTCCCCGGCGTGCTCGGTCCGCAGCAGGTCGAGCAGCTGCTTCTCGGGCCGGTCCTTGGGCACGATCCGGTAGGTGATGTTGGGGCGGTCGAAGCTGGAGACGAAGTGCCGCGCGCCCTCCAGGTCGAGGCGCAGGGCGATCTCGGCGCGCGTCGCAGCCGTCGCCGTCGCGGTCAGCGCGATGCGCGGGACGGACGGCCAGCGCTGGTGCAGCACCGACAGCTCGAGGTAGTCCGGCCGGAAGTCGTGGCCCCACTGGGAGACGCAGTGCGCCTCGTCGATCGCGAACAGCGCGATCGGCGTCCTGTCGAGCAGGTCGAGGGTGGCGCGGCTGCGGAGCCCCTCCGGCGCCACGTAGAGCAGGTCGAGCTCACCCGCCACGAGCGCGCGCTCCACGGCGCGGCGGTCCTCCGAGGACAGCGTGGAGTTGAGGAACGCGGCGCGGACGCCGAGCGCCGCGAGGGCGTCCACCTGGTCCTGCATGAGGGCGATGAGCGGGGAGACCACGACGCCGGTCCCTGGACGGACCAGGGCGGGGATCTGGTAGCACAGCGACTTGCCCCCGCCGGTCGGCATGAGCACCAGGGCGTCGCCGCCGTTGACGACGGTGTCGATGACGGCCGCCTGCTCACCCCGGAACGCGTCGTACCCGAAGACTCGCCGGAGCACGTCGAGCGCGGGGTCGGTCGCAGTCGCTGTGGCCACCCGGGCACCCTACCGAGGAGTTCCGACACGACGGTCCCGGCGCGTCCGCCCCACCGCCGGGGCGCCCGTCACGGGCGGCGGAGCTCCGCGGGCAGGTCGTCCCGGTGGCGGACGGCGAGCGACGTCACCGCGCGGGTCAGGCAGACGTACAGCCGTCGCAGCCCCGTGACCCGGTCGGGCTCGCCCCGGACGACGCCCTCCGGGTCGTCCAGCACGACGTGGTCGAACTCCAGCCCCTTCGCGAGCGACGCGGGCACGAGGTCGAGGCGCGCGTCGAACTCGACCGCGCCGTCGTCGTCCGACGCCTCGCCGACGACCGCGAAGGCGAGGCCCGCCGCGGCGAGCGCCGCGCGCGCGGCGTCCGTGCCGGCGTCGGGCACGATCAGCCCGACCGACCCCTCCCGGGCGAGCGCCGTGCGGACCAGGTCCACGAGCGGCCCGGTGGTGAGGACGAGCTCGCCCCGCGCCCGGCGGACGGCGACCGGCGGGTCGAGGTCCGGCGCGATCGAGGGGAGCAGGCGGGCCGCGTACTCGATGACGTCGCCGGGGACGCGGAAGCCGGCGGTGAGCTGCTCCACGTGGCCGTCGGGCTTGCCGAGGTGCGTCAGCGCGTCGGTCCACGAGGAGACCCCCCACGGCGTCGTCGCCTGGGCCAGGTCGCCCAGCACCGTCAGCGAGCCGGTACGCGCCCGGCGCCCGAGAGCGCGCAGCATCATCGGCGACAGGTCCTGCGCCTCGTCCACCACGACGTGCGCGACCGACGCGCCGCGGGCCAGCAGGTCCGCGACCTCGTCGAGCAGGACGAGGTCGGCCAGCGTCCAGCGGGCCGTGCCCGGTGTCCGGGACGGTCGGGCCGGGCGCAGCAGCTCCTGCTCGGCCGGGGTGAGGACGCCGTCGGCGCTCGCGGCGAGGAACGCGGGGTCGACGAGGAGCCGGTGCAGCAGCGCCGTCGGCGTGACCTTCGGCCACACCGCGGCGGTGTAGTCCCGGACCGGGCGGGTGCGCGCGAGCGCGTCCCACGCCCGCTCGTCGAGCGCCTCGCCCGACTCCTCGATCTGCACGAGGATCCGGTGCGCGAGCGCGTGCCGCAGGTGGTCGCGACCGGCGTCGAAGCGCGGCTCCCGGCCGACCACCTGCGCCACGCACTCGCGGGCCTCGTGCGCGGCGACGCGCCAGCGGCGCGCACCGCGGGGCAGCACGAGCGCCTCGGACGGCTCGACGAGGTGCGACCACACCGCGCGGCGGAGGACCTCGGCCATGCGCACGTCGCCCTTGAGCCGCGCGACGTCCGCGGGCTCCGTGCCGCGCAGGCGGCCGTGCGCCGTGACGATCTGCTCGACGGTGGTCTGGGTCGCGTCGACCTCGCCGAGGGCGGGCAGCACGTCGCGGATGTACCGCAGGAAGCTCGCGTTGGGCCCGACGACGGTCATCCCGGCGCGGCTCACCCGCTCGCGGTGGGAGTACAGCAGGTACGCGGCGCGGTGCAGCCCGACGGCGGTCTTGCCGGTGCCGGGCGCGCCCTGCACGACGACGGTCCGGTCGATCCCGCTGCGCACGATGACGTCCTGCTCGGGCTGGATGGTGGCGACGATGTCGCGCATCGGCCCGGTACGGGGCCGCTCGATCTCGGCCTCGAGGATCGCGGAGGACTCCGCGCCCGCACCCGGGGCGGTGAGCGACTCGTCCTCGAAGCCGGTGAGGACGCCGCGCTGGAAGCCGTAGCGGCGACGGACGGCGACCCCCATCGGCTCGGTGCGGGTGGCGCGGTAGAAGGGCGTGCTCACCGGGGCGCGCCAGTCGACGACGAGCGGGTCGCCCTCGGGGTCCGAGACGTGGCGGCGGCCGATGTGGAAGACCTCGGCGGGCTCGTGGCCGGTGCCGTCGAGGTCGATGCGTCCGAAGAAGAGCGGGACGTCGGGGTCGTCGGCGAGCTGGGCGAGACGACGGGCGAGCGCCGCCTCGAGGTACTCGGCGCTGACCCGGTCTCCCGCGAGCGCGTCGAGCGACCCGGCCCGCTCGCGCATGCGGGCGAGCTGCCTGCGGGCGTCGGCGAAGAACTCCTGCTCCCGGGCGAGCTCGGCCGACGTGTCGGTGGCGGGTGCCGCGCTCGGGGCGTCGGGGGCGGACGGTTCGGCGGTGGCGGGCACGACAGACCTCCGGGAGCAGGCTTCGAGGGGGGCGGGCCATCTTACGGGCCATGACCCGCCGGCGGGCCGGTCGCTGGTCCGCCGAGCCGCCCGGGAGCGGTAGCCTTGCTGGCGCGGACGAGTCGGTCGGACGGTCGCGTCGGGAGGCCTCGTGCCTCCCGCCGAGGAACGTCCGGGCTCCGAAGGGCAAGGTGGTGGGTAATGCCCACCCGGGGTGACCCGCGGGACAGTGCCACAGAGAACAGACCGCCGCGTCGGGAAGGGCTCCGGCCCCGACCGGTGCGGTAAGGGTGAAACGGTGGTGTAAGAGACCACCAGCGGACCGGGTGACCGGTCCGGCTCGGTAAACCCCACCTGGAGCAAGGTCAGACAGACTGTGTCTGAGGGCTGCCCGCCCGATTCTCCACGGAGAAGCACAGTCGGGTAGACCGCTCGAGCCCTGCGGCGACGCAGGGCCTAGATGGATGACCGTCGCCCGCGCGAGGGTGACCTCGCGCGGGAACAGAACCCGGCGTACAGACCGGCTCGTCCGCATCGCACCGCCCGACCTGAGACAGCGGCGCCTCCTCTGGTGCCGTGACGATCGACGCTGACATCGACGACGGCGATGACGACTTCAACGGCGTCGGGTTGTGCCCTGCCCCCCTGGCGCTGACCGTCCCCGGACTGGGGTGAGCCCAGCGCGGACGCCTCCACTCCGTCCACGCCGGGCTCTGCGACAGAGTTACGGCCGCCTCGCATCAGAGACGGCGCGAGCCGGGCACCTACACGCGTCCCCGACCGCGTCGTGTCGAGGGTCGTCAGCCGCCTCTGGACGGCTAGTGCGCTCTGAGCTGCCCTGCTTCGTCGAACCCCAGCCGGGCGGGTGGTGTCTCGCGCATGCGGAGCAGTTCGTCGATGTGAGTCATCAGGAGAGCGAAGCCCGCCCAACGAGGCTCTCGTCCGGGCCAGAGCACCTCGACGTCGTCGGCGACCGCGTCGAGGAAGCGGTTCAGGTCCTCGTCGTCGACGTCCAGGACGATCGGCGGGGCGTACTGCCTGTCGTCCCAGCGGTGGATCTGCGCTCCGTCGGTGGTGACGCGCACGTCGTTGCCGTCGGAGGCCGACTGGAGGGCGAACTGCTCGACGGTTCGGGTGGTCATGAAAACGCAGGGTAGATGGTGCCCTGGTTGCCGGTCGCGGACGACAACGACGACCGGGCGTGCGGGACCGCGACCGCGCCGCCGTCGACGGACGTGTCCGTGATGCTCTCCCCGCCGTCGGGCCAGGCGAGACCGGGCGAGCGCGTGCAGCTCGACGCCGTCGTGCGCAACGGCGGCCCGGCGGGCACGACCGCCGAGGTGCGCTGCACGCCGGCGGCCACCGCCGCGCTCGCCGTCGTGGCGGCGACGGTCCTCACGTGCGTCGTCGGCGACCTGCCGCCCGGCGCCGCGGTGACGTACCGCCTCACGGGCACCGCCACCGGGGCGCCGGGCACGGACCTCGTCGTCACGGCGCGGGTCGCGCACGACGCCCCGGACACCGTCCCGGAGAACGACGTCGCGGCCGCGACGGTCCGTCTGCTGCTCGGAGCGACGCCTCCTCCCGGCCCCGGCCCCGGCCCCGGTCCCGGCCTCCCGCCGTCGGGCCCGGGGGAGGCGCCCGCCGGTGCGGTGCCGGGCTCGCACCCGGCCGCCCCGGGGCCGTCCGCGGGGCCCTCGTACGCCCTCGCCACGACCGCCGGCCTGGCTGCGCTCGCCGCCCTCCTGCTCGGCCTCGGGACGCTGCTCGTGCGCGGGCACGGGAGGGCCGCGCGCGGCCCGGGCGGGCTCGGGCCGCGGCGGCCGCGAGGCGGCGGGACGGCGTGAGCGCCGCGGTACGGCGTTAGGCTGTCGTGCCGCACCCGCCGCGGAGACGCCGGTCCGCCGGCGCGTCCGCCCGCCTCTCCCGGCACCACCGGGAGGACGGGCCCCGTCCTACTCGTGCCGAGGAGCACCATGTCGCACCACGACTCGCACACGCCTCCGCTCGCCTACGTCATCGCCGGTTCCGAGGCCACCGGCGGCGCCGGCATCCAGGCCGACCTGAAGACGTTCCAGGAGCTCGGCGCCTACGGCGTCGGCACGCTCACGTGCATCGTCTCGTTCGACCCGAAGAACGACTGGGGCCACCGCTTCGTCCCCGTGGACCCGCAGGTGATCGCCGACCAGTTCGAGGCGGCGACGGTCACGCACGAGCCCTCGGTCGTGAAGATCGGCATGCTCGGCACGCCCGCGACGATCGACGTCGTCGCCGAGTCGCTGCGCTCGCGCACGTGGGAGCACGTCGTGCTCGACCCGGTCCTCATCTGCAAGGGCCAGGAGCCCGGTGCCGCCCTCGACACCGACACGGCGCTGCGCGCGCAGGTCCTCCCGCTCGCGACCGTCGTCACGCCCAACCTCTTCGAGACGCGCACGCTCGCGGGCGTCGAGTCGATCGAGACCGTCGAGGAGCTCGTCGAGGCGGCGCGCAAGGTCCAGGCGCTCGGCCCGCGCGCCGTCGTCGCGAAGGGGGGCGTCGAGCTGCCCGGCCCCGACGCGGTCGACGTCCTGGTCGACGGCGACGAGGTGCACGTGCTGCGCACCCCGAAGATCGGCGAGGAGCGCGTGAGCGGGGCCGGCTGCACGTTCGCCGCCGCGATCACCGCGGAGCTTGCGAAGGGCGCCTCGGTGCTCGACGCCGCGCGCGTCGCCAAGGACGTCGTCACCGCCTCCATCGAGGACCGCGTGGCGTCGAACGCGCCGTTCGACGCGGTACGGGTCGGCGCGCGCCGCTGACCTCCTGCGGCGTGCCCGGGCCGCGGCCTCACGACCCCGGGCCGACCCGTGCTCGACCAGCGATCACCCCTCGGACGTCTCGACGTCCCCTGACGGTCAAGGAATACTCTCGTCACCGTGAACGACCTCTCCCCTTCGGAACTGTCCCCGTCCCCGGGTGCTGCCGACGGCCCCGACCGGGTCTCCGCCGACGTCTCCGACCTCCCCGACGACACCGGGCACGCCGGGCGCGGCCTCGCGCGCCACGACGTCCCGGGCCCGCTGCGCGACGACGTCCGCCTCCTCGGCGGCCTGCTGGGCACCGTGCTGCGCGAGACGGGCGGCCAGGACCTGCTCGACGACGTCGAGCGGCTCCGCGAGCTCTCGATCCGCGCGTACGACGACCGGTCGGGCGCGGTGCTCGCCGAGGCCGAGGCGCTCGTCGAGGGCCTGTCCATGGCGCGCGCCGAGCAGGTCGCCCGGGCCTTCACGTGCTACTTCCACCTCGCGAACCTCGCGGAGGAGTACCACCGCGTGCGCGTCCTGCGCGAGCGCGAGGCGGAGTTCGCGACCCGCGCCACGACGCCGGACGACTCGCTGCCCGAGGCGTTCGAGCAGCTCGTCGGCGAGGTCGGGCGCGAGGAGGCGCTGCGTCGGCTGCGTCGCCTCGAGTTCCGCCCCGTGCTCACCGCGCACCCCACGGAGGCGCGCCGTCGTGCGGTCTCCGGCGCGGTGCGGCGCATCGCGACGCTCCTCGACGAGCGGGACGCGCAGCGCCTCGGCGGCACGTCGCTCGCGGAGAACGAGCGTCGTCTCCTCGCCGAGATCGACACGATGTGGCGCACCGCCCCCATCCGCGAGCACAAGCCGTCGGTCCTCGACGAGGTGAAGACGGCGCTCGGCGTGTTCGACGCGACGATGTTCGACACGTTCCCCACCGTCTACCGCCGCCTGGACGACTGGCTGCTGGGCGACGAGGCGGGGCGCGAGGAGCCGCTCGTGCGGCCGTTCGTCAGCCTGGGCACGTGGATCGGCGGTGACCGCGACGGCAACCCGAACGTCACGGCCGACGTCACGCGCCAGGCCGCGGCGATCGCCGCCGACCACGCGCTCGCGGCGCTCGAGCAGCAGGCGCGCGCCGTCGGGCGCAAGCTCACGCTCGACCAGGACGGCACGCCGCCGTCGGACGGCCTGCGCGCCCTGTGGGAGCGCCAGCGCCGGCTCTCGGAGGCGGTCACCGTCGCCGCGTCGGAGGCGTCGCCGCGCGAGCCGCACCGTGCGGTCCTGCTCGTCGTCGCCGACCGCATCGCCGCGACGCGGGCCCGCAACGCCGACCTCGCCTACCCGAACGCGGAGCAGCTCGAGTCCGACCTGCGGGTCGTCCAGGAGTCGCTCGTCGCGGCGGGCGCGCCCCGCGCGGCGTACGGGGACCTGCAGCAGCTCGTGTGGCAGGTCGAGACGTTCGGGTTCCACCTCGCGGAGCTCGAGGTGCGTCAGCACTCCCAGGTCCACGAGGGGGCGCTCGCCGAGATCGCGGAGAAGGGCCTGCACGGCGACCTCTCCGACCGCACGCGCGAGGTGCTCGACACGTTCCGCGCGCTCGGCGCGGTCCAGCAGCGCTACGGCATCCGTGCCGCGCGCCGCTACATCGTGTCGTTCACGCAGAAGCCGGAGCACCTGGCGGCGGTGTACGAGCTCGCGGAGCTCGCGTTCGAGGGCTCCGACGAGGCGCCCGTGGTCGACGCGATCCCGCTGTTCGAGACTTTCGCCGACCTCCGGGCGAGCGTCGACATCCTCGAGTCCATGCTCACGCTGCCGCAGGTGCAGCGTCGGCTCGCCGAGAACGGGCGCCGCGTCGAGGTCATGCTCGGCTACTCGGACTCGTCGAAGGACGTCGGCCCGGTGTCCGCGACCCTCGCCCTGCACGACGCGCAGAGCCGCATCGCGCAGTGGGCCGAGCGCCACGACATCACGCTCACGCTGTTCCACGGCCGCGGCGGTGCCCTCGGCCGCGGCGGCGGCCCGGCGAACCGTGCCGTGCTCGCCCAGCCCCCGGGCTCGGTCGACGGCCGCTTCAAGCTCACCGAGCAGGGCGAGGTCATCCTCGCGCGCTACGGCGACCCGACGATCGCGTCGCGCCACATCGAGCAGGTCGCCGCGGCGACGCTGCTCGCGTCGGCGCCGTCGACGGAGAAGCGCAACGCCGAGGCGACCGAGCGCTACCGCGACCTCGCGGCCGCGCTCGACGAGTCGTCGCGCCGCCGGTTCCACGAGCTCGTGCGCGCGGACGGGTTCCCCCAGTGGTTCTCGCAGGTGACCCCGCTCGAGGAGGTCGGCCTCCTGCCGATCGGCTCCCGCCCGGCACGTCGCGGCCTGTCGGTCTCGTCGCTCGACGACCTGCGCGCGATCCCGTGGGTGTTCTCCTGGTCGCAGGCGCGCATCAACCTCGCGGGCTGGTACGGGCTCGGCACGGCGCTGCGCGACTTCGGCGACCTCGAGCTGCTGCGCGAGGCGCACCGCGAGTGGCCGCTCTTCGCGACGCTGCTGGACAACGTCGAGATGTCGCTCGCCAAGACGGACGAGCGCATCGCCGAGCGGTACCTCGCGCTCGGGGACCGCGACGACCTCGCGCAGGCGATCCTCGACGAGCTGCGCCTCACGCGCGAGCAGGTCCTCGCGGTGACGGAGAACGCGTGGCCGCTCGCCGGCCGGCGCGTGCTGGGCCGTGCGGTCCAGCTCCGCAGCCCGTACGTCGACGCGCTCTCGCTGCTCCAGGTCCGCGCGCTGCGCGGCCTGCGCTCCGGCGCGGAGGGCCCTGTCAAGGACGAGCTCCAGCACCTGCTGCTGCTCACCGTCAACGGGGTCGCGGCCGGCCTGCAGAACACCGGCTGAGGTCCGGCGCCCGCCACGACGGCCGTCACGTCGACCCGCGACCGGGTCCGTGGCGGCCGTCGTCGTCTGGACAGCCGTCCAGTTGTTGAATGAATCCTCAACCATCGCCCGGGTGAACGGCCGCTCACGGGGTTCTGGGTAAAGTCTTCGCCAGAGGCCTACCAGCCGCCGCTATCCGTGGGGTACTCTGGCGACGACCGACCACGCCGGAGTCCTGCTGTCGCCCGACGACGTACGAGAGCAGGGGGCCGACAGGTCGGGGCGTCGGGCAGGAGGCGCGGCACTCGTCGGGGTGGGCGAGGCAAGGCGGGACGAAGGGCGGGGCAGTGTTGGTACAGGAGCTCGAACGCAGCGACACCGGGGCAGGGACGGGCGGCATCCGGCTGCTCGAGGAACGCGACGCGAGCGTCGTGGACATGTGGGGCGAGATCGACGTCGCCCTGCGCAGCGAGGCGAGCGCCGCGCTCGCCAACGCTCTCGAACGCGACGTACCCGTGGTCATCGACACGTCCAAGGTGACGTTCATGGACTCGACGGGCATCGCGTTCCTCGTGCAGTTCTACACGATCGGCTCCGAGGAGGGGCTGTCCGTGACGCTGCGCAACCCGCCGACGGTCGTCACGGACGTCCTCGAGATGCTCGGCGTCATCGAGATCTTCGGCACCGAGCACCACGAGGTCAGCCCGGCCTGACGGCCCCGGCGAGCCCGGCCCCTCGGGACCGGGCTCGGACCGTGGGCACGATCGTCAGACGGCGTCGGCCGCGAGCGACGCGGCGCCCACGATCCCGGCCGCGTTGCGCAGCTGGGCGGGCACGATCGGCGCCCGCAGGTGCAGCAGCGGCAGGAAGTGCTCGTGCTTCTTGCTCACGCCGCCGCCCACGACGATGAGGTCGGGCGAGAACAGGTCCTCGACGACCCCGAAGTAGCGCTGGAGCCGCTCGGCCCACTGCGCCCAGTCGAGGTCCTCGCGGTCGCGCGCGGCGTCGGAGGCCCGCGTCTCGGCGTCGTACCCGTCGATCTCCAGGTGGCCGAGCTCCGTGTTGGGGAGCAGGTGGCCCTCGACGAGGATCGCGCTGCCGATGCCGGTGCCGAGCGTCGCGACGAGCACGACGCCGTCCGCGTCGCGCGCGGCGCCGTAGCGCACCTCGCCCACGCCCGCGGCGTCGGCGTCGTTGACGGCGACGACGTGCCGTCCCGTCTCGCGCGCGACGAGCGCCGGGAGGTCGACGCCCGTCCACGACTTGTCGAGGTTGGCGATGAACCGCACGACGCCGTGCTGGAGCGGGGCGGGGAACGCGACGCCGATCGGCACGTCCTGCGGGAGGTCGTAGGCGCCCACGAGCTCGGCGATCACCTCCGCGACGGCCTGCGGCGTCGACGGCTGGGGGGTGGGGATGCGGTGCCGCTCCTGCGCGAACTCGCCCGTGGCGAGATCGACCGGGGCGCCCTTGATGCCGCTGCCGCCGACGTCGATGCCGAAGGCGGTGCGGGGGCGCGGGCGGTCCGCGGGGGGTGCGGCGTGCGAGTCCTGGTGGGCGTTCATGGCAGTGTGAGGATCTCCGCTCCGTCGTCGGTCACCAGCAGCGTGTGCTCGAACTGCGCGGTCCGCGAGGCGTCCGCGGTGACTACCGTCCACCCGTCGTCCCACATCCGCCACTCGGACGTGCCGAGCGTCAGCATGGGCTCGATGGTGAAGACCATCCCGGGCTCGATCACGGTCCCGTGGTCGGGCGCCGCGTCGTAGTGCGGCACGACGAGCCCCGAGTGGAACGCGCGCCCCACGCCGTGGCCCGTGTACTCGCGCACGACCCCGTACCCGAAGCGGGCGGCGTAGCGCTCGATGACACGACCGACGACGTTGATCTGGCGGCCGGGCGCGACGGCCTTGATGCCGCGGGCGAGCGCCTCGCGCGTGCGCTCGACGAGCAGCGCCGACTCCGGGTCCACCTCCCCGACGGTGAAGGTGGCGTTCGTGTCGCCGTGCACGCCGCCCACGTAGGCGGTGATGTCGACGTTGACGATGTCGCCCTCGACGAGCTCGGTGGAGTCCGGGATGCCGTGGCACACGACCTCGTTGAGCGAGGTGCACAGCGACTTGGGGAACCCGCGGTAGCCGAGCGTCGACGGGTAGGCGCCGTGGTCGAGGAGGAACTCGTGGCCCACGCGGTCGAGCTCGTCCGTCGTGACGCCGGGGGCGACGTGGCGCCCGACCTCGACGAGCGCCTGCGCCGCGACGCGCGAGGCGACCCGGATGCGCTCGACGGTCGCGGGGTCGTTGACCTCGCTCCCCTCGAAGGGTCGCGGTCCCGGCCGACCCACGTACTCGGGGCGCTCGATCGTCGTCGGGACCTGCCGCTGCGGCCCCACGACGCCCGGCGTCAGGGGACCACGGCGCCCGGGGCGTGGGGGAGCGGCGGCGTCGGGCGGGACGGGGGCGGTGCTCATGGCCGCCAGTCTACGAACGCGCGGGCGCCGTGGCCGGCCGGCCGGGCCGGGATGGGGGAGGATCGAGGCATGAGCACCGGATCACGCTTCAGCGACGACGGCGAGCCCGCGGCCGCGGACGGGTACTACTACGACACGCGCACCGGCGAGGTGCACCGCGGCCCGAGCGCGTCGTGGTCGCACCGCATGGGCCCGTACCCGACGCGCGAGGCCGCCGAGAAGGCCTTGGAGACGGCGCGCGAGCGCACCGACGCCTGGGACGAGGAAGACCGCCGCGAGCGCGAGGAGTGACCCACGCCCCACCGCCCGGCCCGCGCCGGGTGTGGTCGGGCCGTCTCGGCCTGCTCCTCGCCGGGCTGGCGGTGGGCGCGCTGACGTTCCTCGTCGCGCTGCAGATCCGCGCCGTGTCGGGGGCCGACCCGACGACGGTCACCCCCTCGGGCGGGGCCGTGCCCGCCGCGCCCGAGCCCGCGCCGTCGACGGCGTCGCCCGACCCGACGGCTACGGAGCCCGGGCCGGCGCCCCCGCTCGCGGGCGTGACGGTCGCCGTCGACCCGGGGCACAACGGCGGGAACGGGGCGAACCCGCTCGTCGTGAACGCGCCCGTCCCCGACGGCCGGGGCGACACGAAGGCCTGCAACACGGTGGGGACGTCCACGGACTCGGGCTACCCGGAGCACGCGTTCACGTGGGACGTGGCGGGGCGGCTCGCGGCACGCCTGACCGAGCTGGGCGCCGTCGTCGTGCTCACGCGCCCCGACGACGCGGGCGTGGGACCGTGCGTCGACGCGCGCGGCCGGTTCCCGCAGGAGAACGGCGCGGACGTGCTCGTCTCGCTCCACGCGAACGGCACGGAGGACCGCCGCGCGCACGGGTTCTTCGCGATCGTGTCCGACCCGCCCGTGGACGAGGCCCAGGGGGAGCCGAGCGTCGCGCTCGCGCACGAGCTCGTGGCCGCGCTGACGGCGGCCGGGTTCGCGCCGTCGTCGGCGGTCACGGCCGACGACGGTCCCGTCCAGCGGCGCGCCGACCTGGCGACGCTCAACCACGCCGAACGACCGGCCGTGATGCTCGAGCTGGGGGAGATGCGCAACCCCGACGAGGCCGCGGTGATGGAGTCGGAGGAGGGCCGCCAGCGCTACGCGGACGCCGTCGCGAGCGGCGTCGCCGCGTGGGTCGCCGGCGGCGGTGCGGGCGCGGGCTGACCCGGCGCCCGCACCGGGTGCTCAGCGGGCGAAGCTGTGCGCGTCGTCGGGGAAGGTCCCGCCGCGCACGTCGGCGGCGTAGTCGGCCGCCGCCTGGCCGAGCGCGGCGCCGATCTCGGCGTAGCGCTTGGCGAACCGGGGCGACCAGTCCGTCATCCCGGCCATGTCCGTCCAGACGAGCACCTGGCCGTCGCACGCGGCGCCCGCGCCGATGCCGATCGTGGGGATGCGCAGGATCTCGGTGACGCGCGCGGCCACCTCGACCGGCACCATCTCGAGCACGACCGCGACGGCGCCCGCCTCGGCCACGGCGAGCGCGTCCTCGCTGAGGCGCTCCGCGGCGTCGTCGCCCCGCCCCTGGACGCGCGGGCCGCCGAGCAGGTTCTCGGACTGCGGCGTGAAGCCGAGGTGCCCGACGACGGGGATGCCCGCGTCCGTGAGCGCCTGGATCTGCGCCGCGACGCGGCGGCCGCCCTCGAGCTTGACCGCGCTCACGCCCGTCTCCTTGAGGAACCGGACGCCGGTGGCGAGCGCCTGCTCCGGGCCCGCCTCGTACGAGCCGAACGGCAGGTCCACGACGGTGAACGCGCGGCGCGCGGCGCGCGCGACGGCGCGGGCCGGGGGGATCAGGTCGTCGACCGTGACGGGCAGGGTCGACGCGTGCCCGTGCATCGTGTTGCCGATCGAGTCGCCGACGAGCAGCATGTCGATCCCCGCGTCGTCGAAGATGCGCGCGGTCACCGCGTCGTAGGCGGTGAGCATGGTGATCTTCTCGCCGCGCGCCTTGGCCTCGGCGAGGTGGTGCACGCGGACGCGGCGCGGTCCCGTGCCGCCGGTCGCGGCGGGCTCGGGGGCGGTGTGAGCAGACATGACGGCCTTTCCTGGGTGCGGGAGGGGGCGGACGGCGCGCGGGGTGCCGGCGTCGTCAGGCGAGCGGCTCGCGCCAGCGGTTCGTGATCGGCAGACGGCGGTCGCGGCCGAACGCGAGCGCCGTGACCTTGGGGCCCGGCGGGTACTGGCGGCGCTTCCACTCGGCGCGGTCGACGAGCGTGACGACCTTGTCGACGACCTCGGGGTCGAACCCGCGGGCGAGGAGCTCGGCGCGTCCCTCGGCGTGCTCGATGTAGGCGTCGAGGACCTCGTCGAGCAGGTCGTAGGGCGGCAGCGAGTCCTGGTCGGTCTGGCCGGGGCGCAGCTCCGCCGACGGCGGCTTGGTGATCGACGACTCCGGGATGGGCGGGATCTCGCCGCGGTCGAGCGCGGCGTTGTTGCGCCAGCGCGCGAGCTGCCACACGCGCGACTTGTCGACGTCCTTGAGCGGCGCGAACCCGCCGATGCTGCCCGCGTCGTAGATCGTGGCGTACCCGGTCGCGAGCTCGGACTTGTTGCCCGGCGCGATGACGAGGTGGCCCTCGCGGTTGGAGATCGCCATGAGGATCACGCCGCGCACGCGCGCCTGGAGGTTCTCCTCCGCGACGCCCTCGAGCTCGAGCTCGCCCTGGAACGCCTCGACCATGGGCGCGATCGGCTGGACGCGGTAGTCCGCGCCGAGCCGCTTCGCGAGGTCGGCCGCGTCGTCCTTGCTGTGGTCCGACGAGTACCGCGACGGCATCGACACGCCGACGACGTTCTCGCCCCCGATCGCGTCCGCGGCGACGGCGGCGGTGAGCGCCGAGTCGATGCCGCCCGAGACGCCGAGGACGACCGAGCGGAAGCCGTTCTTGCGCACGTAGCCCGCGAGGCCCGTCACGCACGCCCGGTACACCTCCTCGTCCGGGTGCAGCTCGGGGGCGCGCGGCCCGCGCGGCGAGCCGTCGGCGGGGAGCTCCCAGACGAGCAGGTCCTCCACGAACTGCGGCGACGAGGCGACCACCGTGCCCGCGGCGTCGGTGACGAACGAGCCGCCGTCGAACACGAGGTCGTCCTGGCCGCCCACGAGGTTCACGTACGCGACCGGGGCGCTCACCTCGCGCGCGCGGCGCGCGGCGAGGTCCGTGCGGACGTGCCCCTTGCCCTCCTCGTACGGCGAGCCGTTGAGCACGAGCAGCAGGTCGAGCCCGTTCCCCGCCTCGTCGAGCGTCGCCATCTCCGCGACGGGGCCGCCGTCCTGCCAGATGTCCTCGCAGATCGCGATGCCGACGCGGCGCCCCTCGACCTCGACGACCGTCGTCGTCTCGCCGGGCGCGAAGATGCGGAACTCGTCGAACACGCCGTAGTTGGGCAGGTGGTGCTTGTCGTACGCGGCCTGCACGGCGCCGTCGCGCAGCACGACGGCGCGGTTGGTCGGCAGGTCGGCGGGGGAGCCCGAGGCCTCGCGCTCCGCGGCGCCCGCACCGCGGGGCGCGCCCGAGGTGCCCACGGTGCCGAGCACGACGGTGACCGCGCCCAGCCCCTCGGCGTCGAGCCGCGCCGCGATGTCCGCGGCGGCGTCCCACGCCGCGCGCCGGAACGACGCCCGCAGCGCGAGGTCCTCGATCGGGTAGCCGGTGAGGGTCATCTCCGGGAAGGCGACGAGCTGCGCGCCCGCGGCCGCGGCCTCCCGGGTGCGCTCGAGGACCAGGGCGGCGTTGCCGTCGAGGTCCCCCACGCACGTGTCGACCTGTGCCAGCGCGACGCGCAGATCAGCCATGCGTCCACCCTAGACGAGCAGGGCGGACGGCTCGTCCGGGGGGCCGCCGCGCGGCACGACGTCCAGGACACGACCGTGTCACCCGTTCGTCACACGGATCAGGCAGGATGTACCGCATGGACAGGCAGCAGGAGTTCGTGCTCCGCACGGTCGAGGAGCGCGACATCCGCTTCATCCGGCTCTGGTTCACCGACGTGCTCGGCATGCTCAAGTCGGTGGCGATCGCGCCGGCGGAGCTCGAGTCGGCGTTCGCCGAGGGGATCGGGTTCGACGGCAGCTCGATCGAGGGCCTCACGCGCGTGTACGAGGCCGACATGATCGCCAAGCCGGACCCGACCACGTTCCAGGTGCTGCCGTGGCGCGGCGAGCGGCACGGTACCGCCCGCATGTTCTGCGACATCCTCACGCCAGACGGCGAGCCGTCCCTCGCGGACAGCCGCAACGTCCTCAAGCGTGCGCTCGCCCGGGCGAGCGACAAGGGGTTCACGTTCTACACGCACCCCGAGGTCGAGTTCTACCTGTTCAACCAGCCGGCCGACGCCGGGTCGCCGCTCGTCCCCGTCGACCAGGGCGGGTACTTCGACCACCTCGCGCGCGGGAGCACGCACGACTTCCGGCGCGCCGCGATCACGATGCTCGAGTCCATGGGCATCTCGGTCGAGTTCTCCCACCACGAGGCGGGGCCGGGGCAGAACGAGATCGACCTGCGCTACGCCGACGCGCTGACGACGGCCGACAACCTCATGACGTTCCGCACGGTCGTCAAGGAGGTCGCGCTCGAGCAGGGCGTGTTCGCGTCGTTCATGCCCAAGCCGATGGCCGACCACCCCGGCTCGGGGATGCACACGCACCTGTCGCTCTTCGAGGGCGACCGCAACGCGTTCCACGAGCCCGGCGCCCAGTTCGAGCTGTCCAAGACGGCGCGCCAGTTCATCGCGGGCCTGCTCGTCCACGCGGCGGAGATCACCGCGATCACGAACCAGTACGTAAACTCGTACAAGCGCCTGTGGGGCGGGGCCGAGGCCCCCAGCTACGTGTGCTGGGGCCACAACAACCGCTCCGCGCTCGTGCGCGTCCCCATGTACAAGCCGGGCAAGGGCAACTCGAGCCGCGTGGAGTACCGCGCGCTGGACTCGGCCACCAACCCGTACCTGGCGTTCGCCGTCATGCTGGCCGCCGGGCTCAAGGGCATCGAGGAGGGCTACGAGCTCCCCGAGGAGACCGAGGACGACGTCTGGGAGCTCACCGACGCGGAGCGTCGTGCGCTCGGCATCAAGCCGCTCCCGCAGTCGCTCGACGAGGCGATCCGCATCATGGAGGGCTCCGAGCTCGTCGCCGAGACCCTGGGCGAGCACGTGTTCGACTTCGTGCTGCGCAACAAGCGCCAGGAGTGGGACGCGTACCGCGCGCAGGTCACGCCGTTCGAGCTGAAGCGGTTCCTCCAGGTCCTGTGAGCGGGTCCACGACGACGTCCGGTCGGTCCGGCGGGTCCCGCCGGCCCACGCTCACGGGTCGGCTCGCGCGGTTCGGCTTCGCCGACATCACGCGCTCGGCCGGCCTGCTCGCGGACCCGGACCTGGCGCTGCTGCTCGACCCGGGTGCTCGGTCCGTCGACGGTCCCGAGGCCGGCGCCGCCGACCCGGCGGGCGTCGTCGACGACGAGCTGCTCGCCGCGTTCGGCCAGGCCGCCGACCCGGACCTCGCGCTCCTGCAGGTCGTGCGGCTCGCGGGCGCGCTGCGCCCCGACGTCGAGGCGCGCGGTGCGCTCGCGGACCTCGCGCGCGGCACCCTGCGGCCCGGCCCGGCGCGCGACAGGCTCCTCGCGGTGCTCGGGGCGTCGGTCGCGCTCGGCGACGACGTCGTGCGGCGCCCCGCGCTGCTCGAGGTCGTCGCGGACCCGGCGCCGGGCACCGGGGTGGCCGCGGGCGACGTGCGGGCCGAGCTGCTGCGCGCCGTGGGCGCCGACCCGGACGCCGCCGTCCCGGTCGCGGCCGAGCCGGGGCCCGAGCGGGTCGACGCGCTGCGCCGCGCCTACCGCGAGCGGATCCTGCGCATCGCGGCGACCGACCTCACCGTCACCGACCCCCTGACGCGCATGCCCGCGGTCGGTGCGGCCCTGGCCGACCTCGCCGCCGCCGCGCTCGAGGGCGCGCTCGCCGTCGCGCGCGCGGAGCTCGACGACCACGGCGCGGGGGTGCGACTCGCGGTCATCGGCATGGGCAAGTGCGGGGCGCGCGAGCTCAACTACGTCTCCGACGTCGACGTGATCTACGTCGTCGAGCCCGCCGACGGCTACGACGAGGAGCACGCCACGACCGTGGGGGCGCGCCTCGCGACGAGCCTCGCGCGCGTGTGCTCCGGCACGTCCGGCGAGCCCGCCCTGTGGCAGGTCGACGCCGCGCTGCGCCCCGAGGGCAAGCAGGGGCCGCTCGTGCGCACGCTCGCGAGCCACGTCGCGTACTACGAGCGCTGGGCCAAGACGTGGGAGTTCCAGGCGCTGCTCAAGGCGCGCACCGTCGCGGGCGACCGCGAGCTCGGGCGCGCGTACGAGGACGCGATCGCCCCGTTCGTGTGGTCGGCGGCGGGCCGCGAGAACTTCGTCGAGGACTCGCAGGCGATGCGCCGCCGCGTCGAGGCGCACGTGCCCGCGGCGGAGGCCGACCGCCAGCTCAAGCTCGGCAAGGGCGGCCTGCGCGACGTCGAGTTCACCGTGCAGCTGCTCCAGCTCGTGCACGGGCGGTCCGACGACTCGATCCGCAGCCGCAGCACCCTCACCGCGCTCGCCGAGCTCGCCGCCGCCGGGTACGTGGGGCGCGAGCACGCGGCCCGGCTCGGCGTCTGCTACCGGTTCCTGCGCTCGCTCGAGCACCGCATCCAGCTCTTCCGGCTCCGGCGCACGCACCTGCTCCCGACGGCCGACGACGAGCTGCGTCGTCTCGCCCGGTCGCTCGGCATGCGGACCGAGGGCGCGGCGGGCCTCACCGAGCGGTGGCGCGCGACGCGGCGCGAGGTGCGCGGCCTGCACGAGGAGATCTTCTACCGGCCGCTCCTGCCGGTCGTCGCGCAGCTCTCGCCGGACGAGGTGAGCCTGGCGCCGGAGGCCGCGAAGGCCCGCTTCGCCGCCATCGGCTACCGCGACCCGGCGGGCGCCATGCGGCACGTCACCGCGCTCATCGAGGGCGTGAGCCGTCGCGCCGCCATCCAGCGTCAGCTCCTGCCCGTGATGCTCGGCTGGTTCGCCGAGGGCGCGGACCCGGACGCCGGGCTGCTCGCGTTCCGCACGCTCTCCGAGACGCTCGGCACGACGCACTGGTACCTCCAGCTGCTGCGCGACTCCGGGTCCGCGGCCCAGCGGCTCGCGCACCTCCTGGCGAACTCGCGCTACATGGCCGACGCGCTCGGCCGGTCGCCCGAGTCCGTGCGCTGGCTCGCGGGCGACGCGGACCTCGTCCCGCGCGGCATCGAGCGCCTCGCGGCGGAGACCGACGCGATCCTCACGCGCGCCGACGAGGTGGAGCCGGCCACGGTGAGCCTGCGCGCCGTGCGGCGGCGCGAGCTGGCCCGCACGGGCGCCGCCGAGCTGCTCGGGGTCGTCGACCCGGTCGACGCCGCGCGCAGCATCTCCGACGCGGCGGACGTCGTGCTCGCGGGCGCGCTCCGGGTCGCGGAGTTCGTGGCGCGCGACGAGCTCGGGTACGACGCGCCGGACCCGTCGTCCGCGCCGGCGCGCCTGCTCGTCGTCGCGATGGGGCGCCTGGGCGGCCGGGAGATGGGCTACGGCTCGGACGCCGACGTCATGTTCGTGCACGACCCGGCGCCCGGTGCGGCCGGCGACGCCGCCCAGGCGTACGCGCTCGCCGCGGCGACGCGGCTGCGGCAGCTGCTGTCCGCCGTCGGGCCGGAGCCCGCGCTGCCCGTGGACGCCGACCTGCGGCCCGAGGGGCGCAACGGCCCGCTCGTGCGCTCGCTCGCGTCGTACGCCGAGTACTACGAGCGCTGGTCGAGCGTGTGGGAGGCGCAGGCGCTCCTGCGCGCGCGGCCCGTCGCGGGCGACGTCGCCGGGCTCGGCGAGGCGTTCATGCGGGTCGTCGACGCGCGGCGCTACCCGGCCGGGGGCCTCGACCTCGCCCACGTGCGCGAGGTGCGGCGCATCAAGGCCCGGGTCGAGGCGGAACGGCTCCCGCGCGGGGTCGAGGCGTCGCGGCACCTCAAGCTCGGGCGCGGGGGAGTGTCCGACGTCGAGTGGACCGTCCAGCTCCTCCAGCTCCAGCACGCCCACGAGGTCCCCGCGCTGCGGACCACGTCCACGGTGGACGCGCTCGACGCCGCGGTCGACGTCGGGCTCGTCGACCCCGACGACGCCGCGACCCTCGGCGAGGCGTGGCACCTCGCGTCGCGGCTGCGCAGCGCGCTCGTGCTGTGGTCCGGGCGCACGACCGGCACGACGGTGGACGTGCTGCCGCACGACCGCTTCGCGCTCAACGGCCTCGCGCGCGTGCTCGACCTGCCGGGCGTGGACACGGGCGCCGAGCTGGAGGAGCACTACCTCCGCACGGCCCGCCGGGCCCGCACCGTCATGGAGCGCGTCTTCTACGGCGAGGACTGACCGCGGGCCGCGCGGGGCGGTCAGATCGTGCGCGGGGCGCGCGCGAGGTTGGCCCGCAGCTCGTCGGCGTCCTGGCGCGCCACGTACGCCGGGCGGTCGCGCTCGACGCGCCACGACTCCGCGAGCGGGCTCGTGTCGACGGTGTCGAACCCGAGCTCGTCGTAGAACCGCTCGACCCACGCGGCGGCCTCGGGGAAGTCGCTCGACGTCGCCAGCGCGCGGCGCCCCAACGTCCCCGCGGGCGTGCCGTCGGTCGTGATGTGCGCCGACTGGATGTGGTTGAACGCCTTCGCGACCTTGGACGACGGCAGGTGCTCCTGGAGCAGGCCCGACGACGTCGCCTCGCCGCGGTCGAGCGCGTCGACGTGGCCGTCGCGCTCCCAGTAGTAGTTGTTCGTGTCGAGCACGATCTTCCCCGCGAGCGGCTCGACCGGGACGTCGCGGTACGCGTGGAACGGCACCGCCACGACGGCCACGTCAGCGGCCCGCGCCGCCTCCTCCGCGGTCGCCGCGCGCGCCCGCGGACCGAGCTCGGCGACGAGGTCGTCGAGCGTGCGGGGGTCGCGCGAGTTCGCGATGACCACGTCGTACCCCTGCCCGACGGCGGCCCGCGCCACCTGGGAACCGATGTTGCCTGCGCCGATGATGCCGAGAGTCGTCATGGTCATCGACAACGCACCTGCGGCGTCACTATTCCGCACGGCTCGCCGTCCGGGCCGCTGTGGCATCCTGACGTCCGAGAGGGGGCCCCATGATCGATCCGCTGGTCGCCACGTTCGCGATCCTGGCCCTCGCCGTCGTGGGCTTCATGACGAACCGCCTGCCGCTCGTCGTCGTCGCGCTCTTCGTGCCCGTCGCGCTGTGGGCGACGGGCGTGCTCCCGCTCGACGAGGCGCTGGGAGGCTTCAGCGACCCGATCGTCCTCTTCATCGCGTCGCTCTTCGTGCTCAGCGACGCGCTGGACTCCACCGGCGTCACGGCGTGGATCGGGCAGTGGCTCGAGCGGCGCGCGTCGCTCGGGCGCGCGGGCCTGCTCACGCTCATGGTGGGCGTCGCGGCGCTGCTCGCGGCGGTCATCAGCATCAACGGCGCCGTCGCGGCGCTGCTCCCCGTCGCGGTGGTCGCGGCGGCGCGCGCCGGGATCGTGCCGTCGCGCATGCTCGTCCCGCTCGCGTTCGCCGCCGGCGCGGGGTCGCTGCTCACCCTCACGGGCACGCCCGTGAACATCATCGTCTCCGAGGCGGCGGCCGAGGCCGGCGGCCGCGAGTTCGGCTACTTCGAGTTCGCGCTCGTCGGCGTCCCGCTCGTCCTCGCCACCGCGGTGCTCGTCGTGACCCTCGGTGACCGGCTGCTGCCCGAGCGCGTCCCCGAGCACCTCGCCGACACCGCGACCGACCCGCGCGAGCGCGTGCGCTCGTGGCGCGAGAGCTACACGCCCGACCTCGACACGGGCCGCCTGTTCACCGGCGGCACCGGGGTCGTGGAGGTGGTCATCGCACCCCGATCGACCCTCGTCGGGCGCACCGTCAGCCCGGGCATGACGACGCGCGACGAAGGGCTCGTCGTGGTCGCCCTCCGGCGGGGCGAGGCGCACGCGTCGGCGTCCGACGCCGAGCGGGCCTCCGGGACGCTGACCCTCCAGCCGGGCGACGCCGTGCTCGTGCGCGGCCCGTGGGACGCGCTCCACCGGTACACGCAGTCGCCCGACGTGCTCGCGGTCGACTCGGCGCGCAGCCTGCAGCGCGGCGTCCCGCTGAGCCGCGGCTGGCGTCGCTGCCTCGCCGTGCTCGTCGTGACCATCGTGCTGCTCGCGACCGGCGTCGTGCCGCCCGTCATCGCCGGTCTGCTCGCCGCGGGTGCCCTGGTGGTCGGCGGGGTGGTCACCGTGCCGCAGGCGTTCCGTGCGATCTCGTGGGACACCGTCGTGCTCATCGCGGCGCTCATCCCGCTGTCCGCGGCGTTCGTCTCGTCCGGGGCGGCGGAGGCGATCGCCGGGCTCGTGCTCCGGCTCACGGGCGACGGGTCGCCGCGCCTCGCGCTGCTCGTGGTGTGCGTGCTCACGCTCGTGCTCGGGCAGTTCATCTCGAACGTCGCGACGGTGCTCGTCATGGCTCCCGTCGCGGTGTCGTTCGCGCAGACGCTCGACGTGAGCGTGCTGCCGTTCATGATGGCGCTCACGGTCGTGGGCGCGGCCGCGTTCCTCACCCCGATCGCGACCCCCGTCAACCTCATGGTGCTGCAGCCCGGCGGGTACCGGTTCGGCGACTACTGGCGCCTCGGCCTGCCGCTCGCCCTGGTCTTCCTCGCGGCCGCGGTCCTCTACGTGCCGCTCGTCTGGCCGTTCTGAGCCGCGGCCCCTGACCGTCCTGCGGTCGCCGTGGCACGACGTCGCAGGTCGTGGCACGGTATACCGCGTCGCGCGGGCACCGGGCCCGCGCCGACGTACCTGACACGGGGGAGTCGTCCATGGCGGAGACCACGAACGGCACGCTCTACGACGCGGTCGTCATCGGGGCGGGCTACTCGGGCCTGGCGATGCTGCACCACCTGCGCGAGATCGGTCTGTCCGTGCTCGTCGTCGACGCCGCGGACGGGATCGGCGGTACCTGGTGGGCCAACCGCTACCCGGGCGTGCGGACCGACTCCGAGTACCTCGCGTACGCGTACTCGTTCTCGCGCGAGGTGCGCGACGAGTGGGACTGGTCCGAGCGCTACCCGCGCGGCGAGGAGATCCGCGCCTACCTCGAGTTCGTCGCCGACCGGCTCGACCTGCGCCGCGACATCCGGCTTGGCGCCGCCGTCGAGCGGGCCGAGCACTCCGACGCGACGAACCTGTGGACCCTCACCCTCGCGGACGGCTCCCGGCTGCACGCGACGTACGTCGTCTCCGCGACCGGCCTGCTCTCCCGGCCCCTGTACCCGGACCTGCCCGGGCTCGACACGTTCGCAGGGCCGGTCCACCACTCGGCCCGCTGGCCGCACGACGGCGTCGACCTGGCGGGCAAGCGCGTGGGCCTGCTCGGGGTCGGTGCCTCGGGGATCCAGATGCTGCCCGAGCTCGCGGCGGTGGCGGAGCACGTCACCGTCTTCCAGCGCACCCCCAACTATGTGCTGGAGACGACGAGCCCCGCCGTGAGGGCCGACGAGCTCGCCGCCCTGCGCGCCCGCTACGACGAGGTCTTCGAGCGCGCCGCGCGCCACCCCTTCGGTGTCCCCATGGAGATCCCCACGCGGTCCGCGCTCGAGGTCGACGCCGAGGAGCGCCGCCGCGTCTTCGAGTCCCGCTGGGAGGCGGGCGGCTTCCGGTTCGCCAACGAGTGCTTCACGGACCTCGTGTCCAGCCCCGAGGCGAGCGAGCTCGCGTCCGAGTTCCTGCGCGGCAAGATCCGCGAGGTCGTCGAGGACCCGCAGACGGCCCGCCTGCTCACCCCGACGACGTACCGCTTCATGGGCAAGCGGCCCCCGACGGGCCACGGCTACTACGCGGCGTACAACCGCGAGAACGTCGAGCTCGTCGACGTGCTGACCACGCCGGTCACGCGCGTGACGCCGCGCGGGATCGTCGTGGGGGAGGTCGAGCACGAGCTCGACGTGCTCGTGCTCGCCACGGGCTTCGACGCCATGACCGGGGCGCTCACGGCGTTCGACGTCGTCGGGCGGGACGGCGTCACCCTGCGCGAGCGCTGGGAGCGCGACGGTCTGCGCACCTACCTCGGCATCTCCGTGCACGGCTTCCCGAACTTCTTCATGTCCCTCGGTCCGCAGACGCCGCTGTCCAACCTCACGGTGCCGGTCCAGCGCGGCGCGCAGTGGCTCCAGCGCGCGCTCGCGTACGCGCGCGAGCACGGCGTCGACCGGCTCGAGGCCACGCCCGAGGCGGAGGAGTGGTGGCGCGCCGAGACGGAGCGCGCGGCCCGCGCGACCGTCATGTACGAGGAGGGCAAGAAGGCGGGCGCCTGGTTCGTGGGCGGGAACGTGCCCGGCAAGCGCGAGGAGATCGCCGTGTACCTCGGTGGCGGGCACGTCTACCAGGACGAGTGCGCCCGCGCCGCGGCCGAGCACTACGCCGGGTTCCGCCCTGGTGCGGGGCTGCCGTCGTCCCACGTCGTGCGGTCCGTGCCTGACCCGGAGCCTGTGCCCGACGTCGGTTCGGCGTCCGGGGCCGAGGACACGCCGCTGGCCGCCGGGGTCGGCGGCTGACCGGCGGGTGCGGTGCGCCCCCTGCGTGCACCGCACCCGCCGCTCACGCCGCCGGACGTGCTGCGGCCGACCGGCCGCCCACGCCGCGGTCCGGACAGCTCAGCAGGTCAGTCCCGAGCCCGGGGCGACGCCCAGCACCTCGGTGATCCGCACGTAGCGGTCCACGCGCGACTGCACCGACGCCGGGTTGCCCCCGTCGCACTCGAGCGCCCCGTTGAGCGAGTTGATCGTCTGGCCGAAGCCGGCGCCGGACACCATCGCCTGGTGCGACGTCATCACTCCGGGCCCGTTCTGGGTGTTCCAGTACCAGAGCGCGGTCTGCCACGCGACGGACGGGTCCTCCTCGACGAGCCACGGGTCGTTGAGGAGGTCGATGCCCAGGGCGTCGCCGGCGGCCTTGTAGTTGAAGTTCCAGCTGAACATGATCGGCCCGCGCCCGTAGTAGGCCGTCTGGCCCGCCGGGCAGCCGAACGGCTGCTCGTCGTCGCACTTGATCCAGTAGTTCGCCTCGTTGATCTCCTTCACGTACCGGAGCCCGACCGACTCGAAGTCCGCGTGCGTGAGGAACGCCGCGGCCTCGCGCGTCCGGGTCTCCGGCGTCCCCGTGCTGGCGAACGCCGGGTACGCACCGAGCGCGTCGACGAACCCGTCGTACGTGTAGAACGGGTGCCGCTTCGGGAAGATCGCGTCGAACTCCGTGCGGCTCACCACGAAGTCGTCCCCGCCGCCCGTGCACCGGCCCGCGTCCACCCACACGCTCGTCGACCCGGGCGTCTCCCGCTGGGTCCACCACCGCGCCGTCCAGTTCCGCCCGTGGTGCGACGCCGTCTCCCCACCCGAGTACGCGGTCGTCGGAGACCACGTCGCGGCGCACGCGGCGGCGCTCGCGGGCTGGTCGGCGCTCGCGGGGGAGAGGCCCGTTCCCGCGCCCGCCGGGGCGGTGACGGACACGGCGAGGACCGCCGAGGTGAGGACGGAGACGACGGTGGTGAGGGCGCGCCGGAAGCGAGTGCTCATGAATCCCCCTGCTGTTGCGGGCGGCCTCGTTACCGCCGCTCGCAAACCTAGCGCGAGGCATGCGACGACGACAAGGGCATGCTCGTCGCACCACGCGGAACGGCGCCCGGCCGGCACCGAAGAGGTGCGGGTCGGGCGCCGTTCGCTGTCATCCTGGGCAGGGCCGCGAGGCCCTCCGATCAGATGTCGTAGTAGAGCTCGAACTCGTGCGGGTGCGGGCGCAGGCGGATCGGGTCGATCTCGTTGGCACGCTTGTAGTCGATCCACGTCTGGATGAGGTCCGGCGTGAACACGTCGCCCTGCGTGAGGAACTCGTGGTCGGCCTCGAGGTTGTCCAGCGCCTCGGAGAGCGAGCCGGGGACCTGCTGGATCTGCGCGTGCTCCTCGGGCGGCAGCTCGTACAGGTCCTTGTCGATCGGCTCCGGCGGCTCGATGCGGTTCTTGATGCCGTCGATGCCGGCGAGGAGCTGCGCGGCGAACGCGAGGTACGGGTTGGCCGACGGGTCCGGCACGCGGAACTCGACGCGCTTCGCGGCGGCGGACGAGCCGGTCACCGGGATGCGGATGCACGCGGAGCGGTTGCGGGCCGAGTAGACCAGGTTGACCGGGGCCTCGTAGCCGGGGACCAGGCGGTGGTAGGAGTTCACCGACGGGTTGGTGAACGCGAGCAGCGACGGCGCGTGCTTGAGCAGGCCGCCGATGTACCAGCGCGCGAGGTCGGAGAGACCGCCGTAGCCCTTCTCGTCGAAGAACAGCGGCTTGCCGTCCTTCCACAGGGACTGGTGCGAGTGCATGCCCGAGCCGTTGTCGCCGAAGATCGGCTTCGGCATGAACGTGACCGACTTGCCGGCCTCGAACGCCTCGTTGCGGATGACGTACTTGAACTTCATCAGGTCGTCGGCCGCGTGCAGCAACGTGTTGAAGCGGTAGTTGATCTCCTGCTGGCCGGCGGTGCCCACCTCGTGGTGCGCGCGCTCGACCTCGAGGCCGACCTTCTCCAGCGTCGCGCACATCTCGTCGCGCAGGTCCGCGAAGCGGTCGGACGGGGAGACGGGGAAGTAGCCGCCCTTGTAGCGCGTCTTGTACGCGAGGTTGCCGCCCTCCTCCTCGCGGCCCGTGTTCCACGCCGCCTCGACGGAGTCGAGGTAGTAGAAGCTCGAGTGCTGGTTCGTCGCGAAGCGTGCCTCGTCGAAGAGGTAGAACTCGGCCTCGGGCGCGAAGAACGCCGTGTCGGCGATGCCGGTGGAGCGCAGGTACGCCTCGGCCTTGGCCGCGATGTTGCGGGGGTCGCGCGAGTACGGCTCGCCCGTGAACGGGTCGACGATGGAGAAGTTCACGACGAGCGTCTTGCGCTTGCGGTACGGGTCCACGAACGCGGTCTTGACGTCCGGCACGAGCTTCATGTCCGACTCGTGGATCGCCTGGAAGCCGCGGATCGACGACCCGTCGAACATCAGGCCGTCCTCGAACGCCGACTCGTCGAACTGCGAGACGGGGATGTTGAAGTGCTGCATGATGCCGGGCAGGTCGCAGAACCGGACGTCGACGAACTCGACGCCTTCGTTCCGCGTGAAGGCGATTGCCTCCTCCGCGTTGTTGAACATCCGTTGCTCCTTGATCGGGTGGTGCCGTCGGGCTGCGCGGCGGACGAGCCGCTGACGTGGCGCCCACGAACCTAGGCCGGGGCGGTTTCCCTGCGGTGTACCCCTTGTTTCGGTCGTGTTACGTCCCGCGTCCCCGTGTGACGATCGTGCGACACGAGGGCGCGCGGCAGCCGACGTGGGGTCGGTGTGCCGTTCGGCACGATACCGCCGTCCGGCCGCCGGCGGGCGGTCCCGTCCACCGCGTGGCACGTACGCTGGTCCCGTGGTTTCACGCGAGGACATGGGTTCGTGGCTCGAGGGCGCCCCGGGCGGCCAGAACAGCGGTCGCGGTGCGCGGCTCGGACTCCCGCCGGACGGCCCCGGCTCCCTCGCGACGCTCGGTCGGCGCGTCGTCGCGCTGGTCATCGACTGGGTCCTCGCGACCCTGGTCGCGTTCCTCTTCTTCCGGCCCGCCGCGCCGGGGTTCTTCGAGGGCATCTCGGCGCTGCCCGTCTGGTCGCAGCCGCTGGTCTTCGCGATCGAGAACGTGCTGCTCGTGAGCACGCTCGGGTTCACCGTCGGTCACCGCGTCATGGGGATCCGGGTCCGGCGACTCGCCGAGCCGGCCCGCATGGTGGGTCTCGGTCGCGGCGTGCTGCGCACGGTCCTGCTGTGCCTCGTCATCCCGGCGGTCGTGTGGGACGCCGACGGTCGCGGCCTGCACGACCGCGCCGCGGGCACCGTGCTCGTCCGCTCCTGACCCCGGCGGCCGGGGCGGCCGGATCCCCACCCCTTCGCACGACGACGCCCGGCCGGCAGAGGGAAGATCCTCGCCGACCGGGCGTCGGTCGTGGTGCAGGGTGTGTCAGCGCCCCTTGAGGCCCTTGCGGTCGGGGCGGGCCCGGGTCGGGTCGATCCCCTTCGGGATCGGCAGGCGAGAGACGCCGAGCGCGCGCAGGCGCTTGGAGACCTCCGCCGTCTCGGGCTTCGTGAGGGTCGGCTTGAGCTTCTGGACCGCGCGGGGGAGCTTGGGCAGCGCCACCTGGTCCTCGCCGTCACCGACCTGGATCGTGGTGACCGGCACGTTCGGCAGCACGCGCGCGACGCGCTTGCGCTCGGCGTCGAGCAGCCGCTTGGCGCGGTGGGGCGGGCCCTCGCTCACGAGCACGACGCCCGCGCGCCCGACGCCGCGGAACACGAGGTCCTGCGTGCGGGGGTCGATCGCGACGGGCTCCTCGTCGAACGTCCACCCGCGGCGGATCGTGCCGAGCGCGGCGCGCGCGGCGCCGGGCTGACCCTCGATCTGCTGGTAGGCGGCGCGCTCGGCGCGGCGCGTGAGGACGAACATCGCGCCCAGCGCCGCGAACGGGATGCCGACGATGAGCGTGTAGACCCACTGGCCCCACCACAGGCCGATGCCCAGCGCGACGGCGAGGATGCCGACGAACACGCCGAGCATGACCCACGTGACCGCCGGGTCCTGCTTGCGGGTCATCTGGTAGGCGGCCCACACCTGGTGGTACCAGCGCTGCTTCTTGGGCTTCTTCTGCTTCGCGACCTGCTCGCCGGCGGCGGGCGCGCCGGTGCTGTCCGAGTTCTTGCGGGCCATGCCGGTCAGTCTAGTGGGGCGAGCGGGCCAGCAGGCTCGCGGCCTCCTGGCGGGACGTCGTCGGCTCGGCGAGGTGCGCGAGCGCGGCGGGGATCTCCATGCCGCGGCGCGTCATGGCCTGGCCCCAGAGCCGCCCGGCGCGGTACGACGACCGCACGAGCGGGCCGGACATGACGCCGAGGAAGCCGATCTCCTCCGCGGCGTCCGACAGCTCGACGAACTCCTCGGGCTTGACCCAGCGGTCCACCGGGTGGTGCCGCAGCGACGGGCGCAGGTACTGCGTGATCGTCACGAGGTCGCAGCCGGCGTCGTGCAGGTCCTGCAGCGCCTCCTTCGCCTCGTCGATCGTCTCGCCCATGCCGAGGATGATGTTCGACTTGGTGACGAGCCCCGCCTCGCGCGCGCGCGTGAGCACGGACAGCGAGCGCTCGTACCGGAAGCCGGGACGGATCTGCTTGAAGATGCGCGGCACCGTCTCGAGGTTGTGCGCGAGCACCTCGGGCCGGGAGTCGTTCACCTCGTCGAGCAGCTCGGGGATCGCGTTGAAGTCCGGGATGAGCAGCTCGACGCCCGTGCCGGGGTTGAGCGCGTGGATCTGGCGGACGGTCTCCGCGTAGAGCCAGGCACCGCCGTCGGGCAGGTCGTCGCGCGCGACGCCCGTGATGGTCGAGTAGCGCAGGCCCATCGCCTGGACGGACTCCGCGACGCGGCGCGGCTCGTCCGCGTCGAAGTCGGCCGGCTTGCCCGTGTCGATCTGGCAGAAGTCGCACCGGCGCGTGCACTGGTCACCGCCGATGAGGAACGTCGCCTCGCGGTCCTCCCAGCACTCGAAGATGTTGGGACAGCCCGCCTCCTCGCAGACCGTGTGCAGACCCTCGCGCTTCACGAGCCCCTTGAGCTCGGAGTACTCCGGGCCCATGGTCGCGCGGGTCTTGATCCACTCGGGCTTCTTCTCGATCGGCGTCGCGGCGTTGCGGGCCTCGACCCGCAGCATGCGCCGTCCTTCAGGTGCGATCGTCACGGGTGTCTCCCGGTCGTCGTGGCGAGTGAGCGCCGACGTCGCGCCGAGCAAACGGGCGGGCGGCGCACCGTTCGGGTGCGCGCCCTGGTACGGCGCCGGACTCCGGTCAGACTACGCGCTCACGCTCGTCGTCTCCCGCGCGTCACTCACCCTGTGGACGTGACGTCAGCGACACCCCGGTCACGACGAGCAGAACCGCCGCGACGACCGGCAGCGCGAACGCGCTCGTCGTCGAGACGGTGTCGGCGAGCGCACCGCCCCCGGACGCACCGATCGCGACGCCGACGACGTTCGCGCTGGCCACGAGCGTCATGGCCGACGCCGTCCGCCCGGCCGGCGCGCGCTCGCCCGCGACGGTGAACACGGTGACCATGACGGGCCCGACGAACAGGCCGGTCGCTGCGACGGCGACGACGACGGCGGTCAGCGAGCCGCCCGCGGCCGCGAGCACGAGACTGGCCGTGCCGACCAGGAGCCCGGCCGCGAACGTGATCCAGCGGCTGCGCAGCCCCCAGCGGCGGGGGAGGGCGACCACGGAGAGCGCGGTGATCGCGGAGCCGACGCCCATGACGGCGTACACGAGCCCCGCGCTGCCGGGCACGCCCGCGTCGCGCGTGAGGGCGGTGAGCGCGGCCTGGGTCCCGCCGAACAGCAGCCCCATGGCGAGCATCCCGACGAGGACGACCGCCTCGCGACGCACGAGCGCGGCCGTCCCGCCGTCCGCCGCACCGGCCGTCGCGGCGTGCGGGCCGTGGCCGTGCGGCGTGGTCGCGCGCGCCGTGGGGTGGAGCGCGAACGCGGCGCCGAACACGGCGATGCCACCGGCCGCGGCGAGCACCGCGACCTGGGGCGAGCCCGCGGACGCGAGGACGCCCACGAGGGCGGGCCCCAGGACGAAGCTCACCTCGTCGGCCGTGCTCTCGTAGCTCATCGCGGCCTCGACGGTGCGCGGCTCGTCGGGCGCGAGACGCAGCCAGCGCACGCGGGCCAGCGGACCGACCTGGGGAGCGCTCGCGCCGGTCGCCGCCGCGGCGAGCAGCACCGCGGCCGTGGCGCCGGGCGCGGACGCCGAGAGGACGAGCGCCAGCACGGCGACCGTCGCGACCGGCACGCACACGAGCAGGACCCGGCGCTGACCGACGCGGTCGGCGAGCGCGCCCTGGGTCGGGCCGCCGAGCGCCGTCCCGAGCGCCGTCGCCGCGGAGGCGAGGCCGCCGAGCGCGACCGACGACGTCGTCGACGACACGAGCAAGAGTGTCCCGATCGTCAGCATGGAGAACGGCAGGCGCGCGAGGAACGCGACGGGGAGGAACGCGCGGCCCGCGAGCTGGGGGAGCCGGGCGTAGCCCGTGCGGACGGGAGCGCCGCCGGGCGGGGGAGGTGCGGGGGTGCGGGGGCGCGACGTCGCGCGCGCGGGGGTGGTGGTCATGCGGTCCAGGTCCTCGGGGTACGTCCTACCGCGCGCCGACCCACCCGTACTCCGGCGCGCGAGGATTCCCTGGAGCCTCCAGCCTATCCCGCGAGCGAGGCCGGCGGGGCGTCCGGAGCGTCGGCCGCGAGCAGCGGGCCGAGCGCCGTCCCGAGCGCGTCGACGAGGAGCGGTGCGACCTCGGCGAGCGTGACCTCGCGGCCGAGCTCCGCCGTGAGCGACGTCACGTCGGCGTCCTCGATGCCGCATGGGACGATCCGCTCGAACCGTGACAGGTCGGGCACGCAGTTCAGCGCGAGCCCGTGCATCGTCACGCCGCGCGCGACCCGCACGCCGATCGCGCAGACCTTGCGCTCGCGGCGGGACGCGTCGGCCGCGACCCAGACCCCGCTGCGGCCCTCGACGCGCATCGTCGCGAGCCCGAGGCGGGCGCAGACCGCCATGACGGCCTCCTCGAGCGCCCGGACGTAGGCGACGACGTCCACGGGCTCGGCGAGCCGGACGATCGGGTAGACGACCTGCTGGCCCGGGCCGTGCCAGGTGATCTTCCCGCCGCGGTCGACGTCCACGACGGGCGTGCCGTCGTCGGGCCGGTCGGAGCGGTTCGTGCGGCGCCCGGCCGTGTAGACGTCGGGGTGCTCGACGAGGACGAGGGTGTCCGGCCGGGTGCCAGCGACGACGTCGTCGTGCACCGCGCGCTGGAGGTCCCAGGCCTCGTGGTAGTCCGTGATCCCCGGCAGCGCGAGCAGGTCCATCGGGTCAGGCTAACGCTCGTCGCCCGGTGTGCGGGGGAGGGTCTCGAGGAGGGTGAGGAGCGCCGCGCGCATGGCGGCGATCTGCTCGTCGTCGAGGCCGCGGGTCGCGAGGTCCTCCGCGGGGCGGCGGCGCGCCGCCGCGAGCCCGGCCGCGCGCCCGGCGTCGGTGATGGCCACGGCCCGACGGCGGCGGTCGGCCGGGTCGTCGGTGCGCGTCACGTAGCCGGCCCGCTCGAGCCGCGCCACGATCCGGCTCATGGTCTGCTCGGTGACGCCCGACTCGTCCGCGAGGACGCGCTGGGACCGCGGCCCGGCGAGCAGGTGCATGAGCACGGGGAAGCCGGCGTGGTTGAGGTCCCACTGCCCGAGGTGGGCGTTCCACTCCCGTTCGATCCGGCGCGCGACGGCGAAGAGCAGCCGGCCGGTGGCCCACTCCTGGGGGTCGCCGGGGGTGGGGTCGCCGACGTCCGGGTCGACGTGCGGCCCGGTGCGGTCCCTCGGTGCAAGCTCCAACGTGCATTCCTCCCTCCACCATGGCACCATTCCTCAGCATGCTGAGCAATCGGACGGGCGGGTTCCTCCGCGGACTGATCATTGTCGCAGTCATCGGTCTCTGGATGGCCATCGGCGCACTGGGTGGTCAGGCGCAGGGTCGTCTGAGCAGCGTGCAGACCAACGACGCCGCGGCGTTCCTGCCCGCGAGCGCGGAGTCGACGCGCGCAGCCGAGGTCGCGCGGGAGTTCACCGACTCCGAGACGCTGCCCGCGCTCGTCGTCGCGACGACCGGTGAGGGGAGCGCGCTCACTCCCGACGACCTCGCGGCGCTCGACGCCTACGCGCAGGCCGTCCCCGCCGCGCCGCTCGAGGGGACCTCGGGCGACGAGCCCGCGACCGTGGGCGACGTCTCGATCGCCGACCCGGTCCTCGTGCCGTCCGAGGACGGGGAGGCCGCGCTCGTCGTCGTCTCGCTCGACGCGTCCGTCGCGTCGGACCGCGTCGGGGCGGACGAGAGCAGCGTGAGCGAGCTCGCCGTCGGCGCGCTGCGCGACCTCGCCGCCGCGGACGCGGCCGACGGCGGCCTCGCCGGCACGTCGCTCGACGTGTGGGTCACCGGCCCCGCCGGGTTCGTCGCCGACCTCGTCACGGCCTTCGGCGGGATCGACACCGTGCTGCTGCTCGTCGCGCTCGGTGCGGTGCTCGTCATCCTCGCGGTCGTCTACCGCTCGCCGATCCTGCCGTTCATCGTCATCCTCACGGCCGTGCTCGCCCTGACGCTCGCCGGTCTCGTCGTCTACGAGCTCGCGGCGGCGGACGTCCTGACGCTCAACGGGCAGTCCCAGGGCATCCTCTCGATCCTCGTCGTCGGGGCCGCGGTCGACTACTCGTTGCTCGTGGTGGCCCGCTACCGCGAGGAGCTGCGCCTCGTCCGGTCGACGGCGACGGCGCTGCGCCGTGCCGTGCGGGCCTCGGTCGAGCCGATCGCGGCGAGCGCCGGCACCGTCATCGCGGGTCTGCTCTGCCTGCTCCTGTCCGACCTGTCGTCCAACCGCAGCCTCGGCCCCGTCGCGGCGATCGGCATCGCCGCGGCGTTCGTCGCCGCGCTCACGCTCCTGCCGGCGCTCCTGCTCGTCGCGGGGCAGCGGTCCCGCGCGCTGTTCTGGCCGCGCATGCCACGGTACGACGCCGACCACGCGGCCCACGAGGCCGCCGTCGCCCAGGCGTCGCCCGAGAACGAGAACAGCGTGAGCATCGAGGGGCACGGCGTGTGGTCGCGCGTCGCGAGCTTCGTCGGCCGCCACGACCGGCGCGTGTGGATCGTCACGGCGCTCGTCCTGGCCGCGTGCGCCGCGTTCGTGCCGACGCTCGACGCCGAGGGGACCGGCGACTCGGAGGTGTTCCTGGCGGACGTCGACTCCGTCGCGGGCGAGGAGGCGCTCACCGCGCACTTCGAGGGCGTGTCCGCGCAGCCGGCGACCGTCATCGCCCCCGAGGCGGACCTCGACGCCGTCGTCACGGCGGCCGAGAGCACGGACGGCGTCGCCGCGGCGACCCCCGTCACCGACCAGCCCGCCGTCGCCCCCGGGGCCCCCGCGCAGGGCGACCCGCTCGTCGTCGACGGGCAGGTGCGCGTCGACGTCACGACCGAGGCGCCGTCCGACAGCCAGGAGGCCGTGGAGACGGTCTCGGCGCTGCGCGACGCCGTGCACGAGGTCTCGCCCGAGGCCGTCGTCGGCGGTGCCGCGGCCGAGCGCCTGGACACCCAGCTCGCGGGGCAGCGCGACCTGCGGGTCATCGTGCCCGTCGTGCTGGTCGTGATCCTGCTGATCCTCATCCTGCTGCTGCGGTCCGTGCTCGCGCCCGTGCTGCTCATGCTCGCGAACGTGCTGTCGTTCGGGGCCGCGCTCGGCGTCGCCGCGATCGTCTTCAACCACGTGCTCGACTTCCCCGGCGCGGACCCGGCCGTCCCGCTCTACGCGTTCTGCTTCCTCGTCGCGCTGGGCGTGGACTACTCGATCTTCCTCATGACGCGGGTGCGCGAGGAGAGCCTGCGCGTCGGGACGCGGCGCGGCGTGCTGCGCGGGCTCGCGGTCACGGGGTCGGTCATCACGTCCGCGGGCGTGGTGCTCGCGGCCACGTTCGCCGCGCTCGGGATCATCCCGCTGCTCTTCCTCGCCCAGCTCGCGTTCATCGTCGCGTTCGGCGTCCTCGTCGACACCCTCGTGGTGCGGTCGCTCCTCGTGCCCGCCCTCGTGCACGACGTCGGGCGTCGCGCCTGGTGGCCGAGCGCCCTCGGGCGTCTGGACCGCGGTCCGGGGGAGCCTGCTCAGCCCGCCGGGAGCGGCTCGGCGGGGCAGTCCGACAGCACGCGCGCCATCGCCTCCGACTCCGACGGCGTGACCGAGAGCTCGTAGGCCGCCTTCACGGCGATCTGCCGGGCGACGTACGGGCACCGGAACGCGTGGTTCGGGGGCAGCCACGCCGACGCGTCGCGCGCGCCCTTCGACTGGTTCGCCGGGCCGTCGGACGCGAGCAGGTTGAGGGGGTCGTTCGCGAACTGCCGACGCGTCTCGTCGTCCCAGGCGCGAGCGCCCTTGCGCCACGCGTCGAGCAGCGGCACGACGTGGTCGATCTGGACCGCCGCGCTCGTCGCGTTGCCGCGGCGGAAGTCGATCGTCTCGCCCGTGTACGGGTCGTCGAAGGTCCCGGTGCGGACCTCGCAGACGTCGCCGCGCGTCGAGAAGGTCAGGTCCGTGAGGTCGCGCGCGAGGATGTCGTTGCGGGTGTCGCACCCGTTGCCGTCGACGTCGGCCCACGCCGGGCCGAACAGCGCGCGCTCGTAGCCGGTGTCCGGCCCGGGGCCCTTGACCTCGAGGCCCGCGAGGGCCTCGAGCGCGCTCCCGGCGACCGGCTCCGGGTCGGTGTCGGCCGCGACGGACCGCTGGTTGATGACGTTCGCGACGACGATCGCGATCGCCAGGGCGATGAGGACGTAGCGCAGGACGCTCCGACGAGGGACCTGGCGGCTCGTGGTGCTCAAGGGACGACCTTCCCGAAACCGAATCTCGGCCCGACCCCCGCGAGACGGTACGCAGCGCTCCATATCGGACCAACGCGCACATTCTGCCAGGTCGCCCGGAGTGCTCCGGCCCGCGCCCGACGTGCCCCGTGCGCCCCCGGCGCCCGGCCGCGACGCCGCTAGATTGGTCGGCATGGACACCGCCGCACGCACGCTCAGGGTCGGGATCGTCGGGTACGGAGGGGCCGGCCGCGGCATCCACGCCCGTCTCGTGCGCGAGGCCGGGCACTCCGTCACGGCCGTCGTCGTGCGCTCGCGGGAGCGCCGCGCCGCCGCCACCGAGGACTGGCCCGGCGTGCACCTGCACGACGACGTCGAGGCCCTCCTCGCCGACCGGGCGGCCTACGACGTCGTGGTCGTGGCCAGCCCGTCCGCGCTCCACGCGGACCACGCGACCGCGCTCGTGCGCGCGGGCGTCCCCGTCGTGGTGGACAAGCCGCTCGCCCTGGGCGCCACGGCGTCGCGCGCCGTCGTCGACGCCGCGGAGGAGGCGGGGACCCCGCTCACCGTCTTCCAGAACCGCCGGTGGGACCCGGAGCAGCTCACGCTGCGGTCCGTGCTCGACCGCGGCGACCTCGGCCGGGTCCACACGTTCGAGCGCCGCTGGGAGCGCTGGCGTCCCGTGCCGCAGCAACGCTGGAAGGAGAACGACCTCGTCGGGGGCGGCCTGCTCCTCGACCTCGGGCCGCACCTCGTCGACTCCGCCACCCAGCTCTTCGGTCCCGTCACCGGCGTGTGGGCCGAGCTCCGCTCGCACACGACCCCCACCGAGGACGACGTGTTCCTCGTGCTCCACCACGCCCCGGACGCCGACGGGAACGCCGTCGTGAGCCGCCTCTGGGCGGGGTCCGTCGTCGGTGCGCCCGGCCCGCGCACCCGTGTGCTCGGCACGGGCGGGGCGTACGTCGTCACGACGTTCGAGAACGACGCGTCGCCCTTCGAGGTGTTCGACGACGCCGCGCCCGCGGGCACCCTCGGCTGGGTCACGCGCGGTCGCGAGCGCGAGCCCGTGCCGCAGACCCCCGGCGGGCACGCGGACTTCTACCGCGCGGTCGCCGCATGGCTGCTCGACGACGGCCCCGTGCCGGTCGACCCGCGCGACGCCGTCCGCACGGCCGAGGTGCTCGACGCCGCGCGCCGCAGCGCGCGGGAGGGTCGCCTGCTCGACGTGTGACGGCGCGCGTCCCCGGAACTGGCCCGGGGCAGACTCGTCCTGTGGACGACGGCTCGCGCGGGCGTGTCGTGCGGTGGGATGGGGGCATGCCGTCGTCGTCCCGCCGCCCGCGCCCGCCCGGGCCGTCCGTCGCCGACCTCGGGCCGGCGCTCGCCGCGGCGGGGTGGTCGCTGCGGCGGGAGCCGGGCGCGGTCGGCGGGGTGGTCGCCCGCGACGCCGCCGGGACGGTGTGCGAGGTCGCGCTGCTCGCGGCGCCCGCGGACCCGGGGGCGCGGGCCGCGCTCGTCGAGCACCTGCGCGGGCTCGGCGGGGAGCACGAGCACCTCGCGGCGGTGCGCGGCGTCGTGGCGGCGGACGGTTCGTCGCTCGCCGTCCTCGTCGACCACGTCGGCGGGCTGCGCCTCGACGAGCTCGCCGCCGCGCGCGAGCCGCTCCGCGCGGGGGAGGCGGTGACGGTCCTCGTCCCGGTCGCCCAGGCGCTGACGGCGCTCCACCGCGAGGGTCGCAGCCACGGCGTCCTGGACGCCGCGTCGGTCGTCGTCGCCCCGGACGGCCGGACGGTGCTGCGCCCGCCGCTGGCGCCCACGACGGCGTCGAGCGCCGACGACGTCCGCGACCTCGCCCGCACGGTCCTCGGTCTCGTCCCTCCGCCCGCGTCGAGCCACCCCGCGCACGCGGCGCCGCCCGACCCCGACGAGGCGCGGGCCCTCGCCGCGCTGCACGCGGAGCTCGCCGTCGCGCTCCGCGACGACCCGGCCGCCCGTCCCGCCGTCGGGACGTTCGCCGCGCGCTGCTACGACGCGGTCGAGCCGCAGCCGATCGTCATGCCGGACCCCGCGCGGCTCGTCGCCGGCGCCCTGGCGGGTCGGCGAGCTCCCCGCCCGGCGGTGCCGGGGCGGCGAGCGGCCCGCGACGACGTGGCCGCGGCGCCCGGCCGTCGTGGGGTGCGCGGGATCCCGGAGCGCCCGCGGCGCGGGGCGCCGCTGTCCGGACTCCGGCCGGGGGCACCGGCCGGTGCGCACGCCCGCCGGCCGGACCGGCGGCGACTCCCGTGGCCCGGCCGCACGACGACGGCCCTCCTCGGCAGCGCGGGGCTCGTCGTGGCGGTGGTCGTCGCGCTCGCGGTCGGCACACCGTGGCCCTCGCCCGTGCGCGGCGACGGTCCCGCGACCACCCGCACGGCGTCGGCCGCGGATCCGGCGACCGACCCCACGCTCGACCGGGCTGACCCGCTCGGTGCGGCGCGCACCCTCACGGCGCGGCGGCTGGAGCTGCTCGCGGACGGTGCGGGGAACCTGTCCGCGGTGATGGTCGCTGGTTCGGCCGCGGAGGCCCGCGACGCCGAGCTGCTCGCCGCCCTCGACGGCGTCGACGTGGTCGGGGCACGGGCCGAGGTCTTCGACGCCCGGCACGTCGAGCCCCGGCCGCCGGATGCCGACGAGGGGCACGGGGACGAGGTCGCGACGGTGGCCGTGGACTACGCGGTGTCGGCCCACCACCAGCGCTCGGCCGCGGGCGAGGTGGCGGTGCCCGCCACGCCGCGGACCACGGCCGTCCTGGTGCTGCGGTGGACCGACGCGGGGTGGCGCGTCGCCGAGGCGCGGTGACCTCGCCCGTACGGCAGGGCGAGCCGTCGTCGAGCGCGCCGGGTGCCGTCCGCTGCCCGGGTGTGAAGACCGCCGGTCAGCGGCTCTCGACGACCTCGCGCGCGGCGTCCTCCAGGACGGGGTCGGACCACGTGAACCCGCTCGCCTCGAGGACGGTGGGCAGGGCGCGCTGGGAGCCGAGGATGTCGGACGCGAGCTCGCCGAGCGCGACGTGCAGGGCGAACGACGGCACCGCGAGCACGGCGGGACGGTGCAGCGCCCGCGCGAGCGCCTGGGTGATCTCGGCGTTGGTCGCCGGGTGCGGGGCGGACAGGTTGACGGGGCCGTGCACGGGTGCGGTGAGGAGGTGCTGCAGCGCGGCGACCTCGTCGCGCAGCGTGATCCAGCTCCAGTACTGCGTCCCGGGGCCGAGGCGCCCGCCCACGCCGAGCCGCAGGAGGGGCAGCAGCCGGCCGAGCGCGCCGCCGTCGGGGGAGAGGACGATGCCGGTGCGGGCGTGCACGACACGGACCCCTGCCTTCTCGGCGGGTGCGGTCGCGGCCTCCCACTCGCGGACCAGCCGCGCGAGGAAGCCGTCTCCGGACGCGGACGTCTCCGTGAGCATCTGGGAGCCCCGGTCGCCGTAGTACCCGATGGCGGAGCCCTGGAGCCAGACCGGCGGCGGCGCGTCGAGGCCGGCGAGCGTGCGGGCGAGCAGCCCGGTGGTGCGCGTGCGGGACGTGACGAGCGTCCGCTTGTACGCCGTCGTCCAGCGGTGGTCGCCGATGCCCGCTCCGGCGAGGTTGACGACGGCGTCCGCCCCCGCGAGCACGCCCGGGTCCAGCCGGCCGGAGTCGGGGTCCCACTCGTGCTCGTCCGAGGTCTGCGGTGCGCGGCGCACCAGGCGGCGCACGTGGTGACCGTCCGCCCGGAGACGTTCGAGCAGCTCGGTGCCGATGAGCCCGTGCGAGCCCGCCACGACGATGTCCATGGGGGACACGCTACGGGTCTGCGGCGGACTCGGCACGGTCCGCGCGACGGATCCGCGGCCGGGACGGAGGGACGAGCGAGGGCCCCGACCGGCGTGCGGTCGGGGCCCTCGTCAGCGTCGCGCCGGAGCAGGCCGGCGCCGTCCGCGGCGGGTACCGCGGAGCGGGTCCGTCAGAGGCCGACCTCGGCCTCGAACGCGCCCTCCTCGATGCGGTTCTTGATGGTGGTGAGGAAGCGCGCGGCGTCCGCACCGTCGACCAGGCGGTGGTCGTAGGACAGGAAGATGAAGCACGTCGAGCGGATGCCGATCGTGTCGTTCCCGTCGACGTCCGTCACGACGACGGGGCGCTTCGTGATCGTGCCCGTGCCGAGGATCGCGACCTGACCGACCGGGACGATCGGCGTGTCGAAGACGGCGCCGCCCGAGCCGGTGTTCGTGATCGTGAACGTCGCGCCCGCGAGCTCGTCCGGACCGACCTTGTTGGCACGCGTGCGGGCGCCGAGGTCGGCGATCTTGCGCGCGATGCCGGCGAGGTTGAGGTCGCCCGCGTCCTTGATGACGGGGACGACGAGGCCGCGCTCGGTGTCGACCGCGATGCCCACGTTCTCCTGGCCGTGGTAGGTGATCTCGTCCTCGGCGAAGGTCGCGTTGATCTTCGGGTAGGCCTTGAGCGCCTCGACCGCGGCGAGCGTGAAGAACGGCAGGAACGTGAGGTTCGCGCCCTCGCGTGCCTTGAAGTCCGCCTTGGCGCGGTTGCGCAGGGCGGCGACGCGCGTGACGTCGACCTCGACCGCCGTCGTGAGCTGGGCCTGCGTGCTCAGCGCCTCGACCATGCGGCTCGCGACCAGCTTGCGCAGGCGGCTCGTCTTCTCGGTCGTGCCGCGCAGCGGGGAGACCGCCGGGACCGACGCCTTCTTCGGGGCGCCACCGGCCGCGGGAGCCGCCGGTGCGGCAGCGGCGGGCGCCGCCTTGGCCTCCTCGGCCTTGCGGGCTGCCTCGAGCACGTCCTCCTTGCGGATGCGGCCGCCGACGCCCGTGCCCGTGAGGGACGAGAGGTCGACGCCCTTGTCCGCGGCGAGCTTGCGCACGAGCGGCGTGAGGTACGTGCCGCCGGCCTTGGCGGCCGGGGCCGGGGTCGCGCCAGGAGCCGACGGCGCGGCCGGCTTCTCGGCTGCCGGAGCGGGGGCGCTCGTCGCGGGGGCGGGCGTCTCCTCCTGCGCGGCCTGCGCGGGGACGTCCGCCTCGCTCGCCGGGGTGCGCGCCTCGGTCGGCGCCTCCTCCTGCTTCGGAGCCTCCTGCTTCGGAGCCTCCTGCTTCGGAGCCTCCTGCTTCGGAGCCTCCTGCTTCGGCGCCTCCTGCGCGGGCTGCTCGGCCGGAGCGGCGGGGGCCGCGGCCGGGGCGGCACCGGAGCCGACGATCGCGAGCACGGCGCCGACCTCGACCGTCTCGTCCTCCTGGACGAGGATCTGCTGGACGGTGCCCGCGACGGGCGACGGGACCTCGGTGTCGACCTTGTCGGTCGAGACCTCGAGCAGCGGCTCGTCGACCTCGACGGTGTCGCCGACCGACTTGAGCCACCGCGTGACGGTGCCCTCGGTGACGGACTCGCCGAGCGCCGGGAGCTTGATCTCCTCACCGCCACCGGCGGAGTCGCCGGACGGCGCGGGCTGCTCGGCGGGCGCGGGGGCGGCGGGCGCCTCCTGGGCGGCCGGCTGCTCCGGCTCCGGCGCGGCCTGCGGGGCCGGAGCCTCGGTCTCGGCCTCGGCGGGGGCCGGCGCGGAGCCGCCACCGCCCGAGCCGTCGCCGATCACGGCGAGGTTCGCGCCGACCTCGACGGTCTCGTCCTCCTGGACGAGGATCTGCTCGAGCGTGCCCGCGACGGGCGACGGGATCTCGGTGTCGACCTTGTCGGTCGAGACCTCGAGCAGCGGCTCGTCGACGGCGACGGTGTCGCCGACCGACTTGAGCCAACGGGTGACGGTGCCTTCGGTGACGGACTCGCCGAGGGCCGGCATCTGCACGTTCTCAGACATGACCTGCCTGGTCTCCTTCGATCGTTGGGGTCAGTTGTGGGCGTGCAGAGGCTTGCCGGCCAGGGCCAGGTGCGCCTCTCCGAGTGCCTCGTTCTGGGTGGGGTGGGCATGGACCAGGGCGGCGACGTCCTCGGGGTACGCCTCCCAGCCCACGATCAGCTGGCCCTCGCCGACGAGCTCGCCGACGCGGGCGCCGATCATGTGCACGCCGACGACGGGACCGTCCTTGCGGCGCACGAGCTTGACGAAGCCGCTCGTCCCGAGGATCTTGCTCTTGCCGTTGCCGGCGAGGTTGTACTCGAGGGACTCGACCTGGTCGGCCCCCCACGTCTCGGCGGCGTCGGCCTCGGTGACGCCGACGGACGCGACCTCTGGCTCGCAGTACGTGACCCGGGGGATGGACGACTCGACGATCGGCGTCGGGTCGAGGCCCGCGATCTGCTCCGCGAGGAAGATGCCCTGCGCGAAGCCGCGGTGGGCGAGCTGGAGGCCGGGGACGATGTCGCCCGCGGCCCAGATGTTGCCGACGCCCGTGTGCAGGCGCTCGTCGACGATCACGAAGCCGCGGTCGAGCGTGAGGCCCTGCTCCTCGAACCCGAGGTCCGCGGTGCGCGGGCCGCGCCCGACGGCGACGAGCAGCAGCTCGGCCTCGAACGTCTTGCCGGACTCGAGGGTCACGGTGACCCCGGAGTCGGTCTCCTTGACGCCGGCGAACCGGTCGCCGAGCGAGAACGCGATGCCCCGCTTGCGGAACGCGCGCTCGAGCGCCTTCGACAGCGCCACGTCCTCGTTCGGCACGAGGTGGGGCAGCGCCTCGACGATCTGGACGTCGGCGCCGAACGACTTCCACACGCTCGCGAACTCGACGCCGATGACGCCGCCGCCGAGCACGACGACCGACTTCGGCACGCGGTCGAGCCGCAGCGCCTGGTCGGACGTGACGACCCGGCCCCCGATCTCGAGACCGGGCAGCGACCGGGCGTACGAGCCGGTGGCGAGCACGACGTGGCGGCCGGTGTAGCGGGTGCCGTCGACCTCGACCGTGTCCTGCGACACGAGGCGCCCGTGGCCCTCGACGTACGTGATGCCGCGCGAGGAGACGAGTCCCTGGAGGCCCTTGTACAGGCCGGCGACGACGCCGTCCTTGTACGCGTTGACCCCCGCCATGTCGATGCCCTCGAGCGTGCTGCGCACGCCGAACTTCGCGCCCTCGCGGGCGCCGTCGGCGAGCTCGGCCGCGTGGAGCAGCGCCTTGGTGGGGATGCACCCGTTGTGCAGGCAGGTGCCGCCGAGCCGGCCCGACTCGACGAGCGCGACGTCGAGACCGAGCTGGGCGGCACGCAGCGCGGTGGCGTAGCCGGCGCTGCCTCCGCCCAGGACGACGACGTCGAATGGTGTGCCGGGTTCGGCCACGTGCGACTCCTTCAGCGAGGGGAGAGCGAGAGCGGGCGTCCACGGCACGACGGCGGGCCGGACGGGAACCGCTGACCCACGGTGCGTGAACGTTCTCCGGGAGCCATCTTGGCACCTCGGGGACGGGCTCCCCAATCGAAACCTGGGCCGTACGGCTGTGACGATGGAGACAGCGTGCCCACCGTATGACCAGGGTCACGCTGTACCCTGCCGCTGTGCCCCGGCTGCCCAAGCTGTCCAGCCTGTTCTCCCGCCGTCCCGCGACGACCTCGTCGCCGGGCGGCGCCGCGGCCGCGCCGTCGGACGCCCGCCGCGCGACGCTCGCGCACCTGCAGGAGTTCGTGCGCACGCGCGTGGGCGTCGAGGCGTACGTCGAGCCGCCCACGCCGGACACGGGCGCGACGCTCCTGCTCATCGCGACGACGGGGGAGTGGACGCGACGGCGCGTCCCGGACGAGAAGACGGCGTTCGACGTCGCCGGCTCGCTGGGCGTGCCCGTCTACAACGTCCGCTTCACCGGGTACCCGCAGCGCATGCGGGACTGGAACTCGCGCCAGCGCAGGAGCTCCTGAGGGGCTGTCCGCCGGGCGAGCAGGCGGTCCTGGTCCGTCGGAGCGACCGGACGGACCAGGACCACCTGCTCGGCGGGGCTGGGTCAGCGGCGGGCGCGGCCCTCGACCAGGCCCAGCAGGGTGCGGACGGCGACGCCCGTGCCGCCGACCGGCGTGTACCCGTGCGCGGAGCCCTCGTTGAACGCGGGGCCGGCGATGTCGAGGTGGGCCCACGGGGTCTCGCCGACGAACTCCTGGAGGAACAGCCCGGCGACGAGCATCCCGCCGAACCGGTCGCCGATGTTGGCGAGGTCCGCGACCTTCGACTTCAGCGACGCGCCCAGCTCCTCGGGCAGCGGCATCGGCCAGAACTGCTCGCCCGCGGCGTCGGCCGCCGCGACGACCTCCGCGCGCACGTCGTCGGCGCCCATGACCGCCGAGACGCGGTTGCCGAGCGCGACCATCTGGGCGCCGGTGAGCGTCGCGACGTCGAGCACGACGTCGGGCTTCTCCTCGACCGCCGCGACGAGGCCGTCGGCCATGACGAGGCGGCCCTCGGCGTCGGTGTTGAGCACCTCGACCGTCTTGCCGCCCCGGATCGTGATGACGTCGGACGGGCGCTGCGCGGTGCCGGACGGCATGTTCTCCGCCAGGCACAGCCAGCCCGTGACCGCCACGGGCAGGCCCAGGCGCGCGGCGGCGACGACGGTCTGGAGCACCGCGGCGGCGCCGGCCATGTCGGACTTCATCGCCTCCATGCCCTTCGCGGGCTTGATGGAGATGCCGCCCGAGTCGAACGTGATGCCCTTGCCGACGAGCGCGACCTTCGCCGCAGGGCGCGACGGCGTGTAGGCGACCTTGACGAGGCGCGGCCCGCGCGCCGAGCCCTGGCCCACGCCGACCAGGCCGCCGTACCCGCCCGCGGCGAGCGCCTTGTCGTCGAGCACGGTGACCTTGAGGCCCTTGGCGCCGGACTCCTTGACGGCCTGCTTCGCGACGTCGGCGAACGCGGCCGGGTACAGGTCGTTCGGCGCCGCGTTGACGAGGTCGCGCGTCGCGTTCACGGCGGCGGCGACGACCGTCGCGCGCTCGACCGCGGCCTTCGCGGCGGCGCTGCGCGCGTTCGCCGCGAGGATCTCGACGGTCGCGGGCGGACGGCTCCCGGCCGACGTCGCGGCCTCGCCCGTGCGGTAGCGCGCGAACGTGTACGTGCCCAGGAGCGCGCCCTCGGCGACGGCGGCGAGCTGCGCGTCGTCCTCGACGGGCAGCGCGACGGCGACCGACGCGGTGCCGGCGAGCGCGCGCAGCGCGGCCCCTGCCGCACGGCGCAGCGCCTCGGCGCCGAACGTGCCGTCGGCCCGACGGGCGCCGAGGCCCACGAGCACGAGCACGCCCGCCTTGAGGTCGGGACCGGCGGGGACCTTGCGGACCTCGTCGGCGGCGCCCGTGATGCCGAGCGCGGGTGCGAGGTCCTCGAGGGCGGCGACCACCGGACGGGGCAGGTCGCCCCCGACGATCGCGACGCCGTCGGACGTCGTGTGGGTGCCGACGACGAGCGCGTCGACCTTGGCACCGGCGGGATTCTTGCTGGAGACGGTCAGTTCAGCCACCCCGCGATGCTATCCCCGGCCGCCCGCGGGGTCCGCCGGGCCTGTGGACGATTCCCGCGGCGCCCACCGCCCCCGGTACGCTCGGCGGCGTGGTCCTCCCCCTCCTGCTCCTCGTGGTCGCGGCGTGCGTCGCGCTCGCCGCCTGGGCGGTCGTGTTCGTCGCGCGCGACCGCGCGGTGATCCTGCGCCAGCTGTGGGGCGCCGCGGTGATCGAGGGGCTGATCCTCGTGCAGGCGGTCGTGCTCGGCGTGCTCGGCGCGACCGGGACGGCGCCCACCGACCCGGTCCTGCTGTGGGGCTACCTCGTGACCGCACTCGTCATTTTGCCCGTCGCCGCGCTGTGGGCGTTCGCGGAGCGCTCGCGCTGGAGCTCCGTCGTGCTCGCGGTCGCCGCGCTCACGGTCGCGTTCCTCGAGTGGCGGCTGTGGCAGATCTGGAACGCCTGACCTGGAGGCCCACGCCATGAGCGCACCTGCCGCCCCCGACGGGGCGGACCCGGCGGCGACGCCCGCAGCGGGCGGTCGCCCGGACCCACGGTCGGGGCAGCGCCGCACCAACGGCGGCTTCGGCCGGGTGCTCGTCGCCGTCTACGGGATCTTCGCGCTCGCCGCGACCGCCCGTGCGGGGGTCCAGCTCCTGCGCGACTGGCACGAGGCGCCGCTCGCCTACGCGCTGTCGGCGCTCGCGGCGGCGGTCTACGTCGTCGCGACGATCGCCCTCGCGCGGGGCGGCCGCGTCGCGCGCCGCGTCGCGTGGCTCGCCGTGGGCGTCGAGCTCGTCGGCGTCCTGACCGTCGGCGCGTTCTCGCTCGCCGACCCCGAGGCCTTCCCGCGCGCGACCGTCTGGTCGGGCTTCGGCCAGGGCTACGGCTACGTCCCGCTCGTGCTGCCGTTCGTCGGGCTCTGGTGGCTCTGGCGCACCCGGCCCGCCGCGCCCGGCGCGACCACCCCGCCCCCCACCACCCCCGCCACCGACGCCCCGGAGGACGCCGCATGACCCGCCGCCGACCGCTCCTCTACGGCCTCCTCTTCGACACCGTGTTCCGCCGGATGGACCCCGAGCGGGCGCACCACGTGGCGTTCGACCTCATCGGGTTCGCCGGGCGCGTGCCCGTGCTGCGCGACGTCGTCCAGGGGGCGCTCGCGCCCTACCTGGGCCGCGCGGCGGGGGGCCGGGGGAGCGTCGAGGTGCTCGGCAAGGTCTTCCCGGCGCCGTTCGGGCTCGCGGGCGGCTTCGACAAGGACGCCCGGGCGGTGCGCGGGCTGACGATGCTCGGCTTCGCGTTCGTCGAGATCGGCACCGTGACGGCGCACGCCCAGCCCGGCAACGAGCGGCCGCGCCTGTGGCGCGAGCTCGACGTCCAGGGCGTGCGCAACCGCATGGGGTTCAACAACGAGGGCGCCGCGGCGGCCGCGCGCCGGCTCGCGGCCCTGCGCTCGACGCGGGGCGGGCGTGCCGTGCTCGTCGGGGCGAACATCGGCAAGACGAAGGTCACGCCCGCCGAGGAGGCGGCCGCGGACTACGCGACGAGCGCGGGCCTGCTCGCGCCGTACGCGGACTACCTCGTGGTGAACGTGTCGTCCCCGAACACCCCGGGCCTGCGCGACCTCCAGGAGGTCGAGTCGCTGCGGCCGATCCTCGTGGCCGTGCGCGAGGCGGCCGACGCGGCCACGGCGGACGCGGGCGTCGGCCGGGTGCCGCTGCTCGTCAAGATCGCCCCGGACCTCGCGGACGAGGACGTCGACGCCGTCGCCGACCTCGTGGACGAGCTCGACCTCGACGGCGTCGTCGCCGTGAACACGACGATCGGGCACGACCGCGGGCCAGGCGGCCTCTCGGGCCCGCCCGTCCGCGCGCGGGGCCTGGCCGTCGTCGCGCGCCTGCGCGAGCGGCTCGGGCCGCAGCGCGCGATCATCGGCGTCGGGGGGATCACCACCGCGCACGACGCGCGCGACTACCTGCACGCGGGCGCGGACCTCGTGCAGGGGTACACCGGGTTCCTCTACCAGGGACCGCTGTGGGCGGCGCGGATCAACCGCTCGCTCGCGCGGCACCCCGAGCCCGGCGCGCACGTGCGGGGCGCCGACGCGAAGGAGGCACGATGATCCGGCCGCAGTGGGTCTGGGAGCTCGACGACGCCGAGGGGCGCGCGCTCGCCTCGCCGGTGAGCCCCGTCTTCACGACGCAGTACGACGCCGAGCAGTGGCTCGGCGAGACCTGGCGGAGCCTCGCCGCGGAGGGCGCTGCCGCCGCCCGGCTCCTGCACGACGGCAGCCAGGCGACGGCGACGGTGGAGCTGCGCGTCCCCTGACCGGGTCGCCCGCCTCCTGACCCGGACGCACGGCCGGCGGGTCCGCCCCTGGCGACGCGGGCGACGCGGGCGCGCGAGCCTGTCGCGCGCCGTCGTCCCGGGGGGACCGTCAGCCCGCGACCCGGGCCCACGCGGCGGCGAGCCGTGCCACGGCGTGCTCGAGCTGCTCGGGCGGTCGGGAGAACGTCAGGCGTAGCCGGTCGGCCGCGCTGCCGTCGGGCGTGAAGGTCGGGCCGGCGTTGACGAGCACGCCCTCGGCCGCCGCGGCGGCGGCGAGGGCCTGCGCGACCGGGGCGCCCAGGTCGACCCACAGCGAGAGACCGCCCTCGGGCACGTCCACGCGCCACTGCGGCAGCGCCCGGGCGAGCAGCCCGCACAGGAGGTCGCGCTGCGCGCGGAGCGTCCGACGGCGCTCGGCGAGCACCGCGGGGGCGTCGTCGAGCAGCTCGACGACGGTGAGCTGCTCCAGCACCGCGGTGGCGATGTCCGCCGACTGGCGCGTGCGCGCGAGACGCGCGACGAGGTCCGGGTGGGCGCGGACCCAGCCGACCCGCAGCCCGCCCCAGAACGACTTGGACGCCGAGCCGACCGTGACGACGTACGGCGAGGTGCCGTCGCCCGCGAGCGGCTCCACGACCGGACCGGTGGCGTCCGGGTCACCGTCGAGGTCGAGGTCGGTGAGCGTCTCGTCGCCGACCACGGTCACGCGGTGGCGCGCCGCGGCGTCGCGCACGCCCGCCCGCTCCTCGGGCGTGAGGGTGTAGGCGGTCGGGTTGTGGAAGTCGGGCACGAGGTAGACGAGCCGCGGCGCGACCTGGCGCAGCGTCGAGTCGAACAGGTCGACGTCGAACCCTGGCGCGTCGTGGTCGTGGCCGCCTCGCGCCCCGCGGTCGCCGCGCCCCACGGGGACGGGCACCAGCCGCGCGCCCGCCCGTCGCAGCGACTCCATCGCGTGGTAGTACGTGGGCGACTGCACGACGGCGCGGTCTCCCGCCCCGAGGAGGGTGTCGGCGAGCGTGGTGATGGCGTGCTGGGCACCCGTGGTGACGAGCACCTCGTCGGGCGTGGTGGGCGTGCCGCGGCGCGTGTGGTGGTCGGCGAGGGCCTCGCGGAGCACGCCGAGGCCGTACGGCTCGTAGCCGCCGCCGGACAGGTACTCGGGCAGCCGCTCCAGCGCGCGCGAGTAGGCCGCGTGCAGGCCGCTCGGGGCCGCGGAGGTCGCCTGTGACAGGTCGGCGAGGTCGATCGGCGCGGTGCGCGGCGCGGGCCCGGGCGGGGCGTCCCCGCCGGCCGCGCGGTCCGCGGGCCGGCGCGCGCTCGGGCGGGGCAGCACGACGACGGTCCCCGAGCCGGTGCGCGAGCGCGCGAACCCGAGCTCGCGCAGCCGCCCGTACGCGGCGGCGGTCGTGGTACGCGAGACGCCGAGGGCGACGGCGAGGTCGCGCTCCGACGGCAGGCGCGTGTGCGGCGCGAGGGTTCCCGCGAGGACGGCGGCCCGCAGCGCGTCGGCGAGGGCGGTGTACGCGGGGCCGCCCGCGTGCCACCGGCCGAGCAGCCGGGCGGCGGCAGCGGGGGACAGGTGGCGGTGGACGTCGACCGTCCCGGCCGGGGCGAGGCTCATGGGGCCACTCTCTCGCGATTGGCTATGGATGTCGATGCCACTCGGGGGTCAGGATGACCCCCATGAGCCCCACCCGTCGCACCGCCCAGCTCCTCCTCGGCCTGCTCGGCTACGCGCTGTCCATGGCGATGCTGATCCACGCGGGCCAGGGCGGGATGCCCTGGGACGTGCTGCACCAGGGCGTCGTCCGCCGCACGGGGCTCCCGTTCGGCGTCGTCGTCGGGTCGCTGAGCGTGCTGGCCCTGCTGGCCTGGATCCCGCTCCGGCAGCGGCCCGGGATCGGCACGGTCGCGAACGTCGTGGTCATCACGCTGACGATCGACCCGGCCATCGCGCTCGTCACGCGCCTCGTCCCCGACCCGGGCGTCGCCGCGAGCGTGGCCCTGGCCGTCGGGGGCATCGTGCTCAACGGCCTCGCGACGGCGGCCTACCTGGGCGTGCGGCTCGGCCCGGGACCGCGCGACGGGCTCATGACCGGCCTGGTGGCGCGCACCGGCTGGTCGGTGCGGCTCGTGCGGACCCTCCTCGAGGTCGTCGTCGTGACGCTGGGCTGGGCGCTCGGCGGCACGCTCGGCTGGGCGACGGTCGCCTACGCGCTCGCCGTCGGGCCGATCGTCCAGCTCACGGCGCGGTGGTTCGCGCCGCGCGGGCTCGTCGCCGCCGCGGCCCCCGAGGTGGCGGCGGACGTCGAGGGCGCCTGGGACGTCGAGACGATGTCACGGGAGCCCGTCCCCGCGACCGCAGGCCCCCGGCCGGGCGAGGGAGGCATGCCCGCGTCCGGCCGGTGAGGAGACGACGACGGCCCCGGCGTGCTGCCGGGGCCGTCGTCGCGTGCGGTGGCGTGCGTCAGGCGACGCGGCCCTGCGGGGCGTTCTCCGCCGTCTTGCCCGGGTCGCGCTCGACGGCACCCCCGAGGATCTCGTCGATGCGGGTCATGAGCTCGGCCGGGATCGTCACGCCCGACGCCTTGACGTTCTCCGCGACCTGCTCTGGGCGCGAGGCCCCGACGAGCGCCGCGGCGACGTTGTCGTTCTGGAGCACCCACGCGATCGCGAGCTGCGCCATGCTCAGGCCCAACTCGTCCGCGACGGGCCGGAGGTTCTGCACGCGCGTGAGCACGTCGTCGGTGAGGAAGCGCTGGATCATGCGCGCGCCGCCCTTGTCGTCGGTCGCGCGCGACCCCGCCGGCAGCGGCTCGCCGGGGAGGTACTTGCCGGACAGCACGCCCTGCGCCATGGGCGACCAGACGATCTGCGAGAGCCCGAGCTCGCGCGACGTCGGCACGACCTCGTCCTCGATGACGCGCCAGAGCATGGAGTACTGCGGCTGGGAGGAGATGAGCTGGAACCCGAGGTCCTGCGCGAGCGCGTGGCCCGCGCGGATCTGGTCCGCCGTCCACTCGGAGACGCCGATGTACAGGGCCTTGCCCTGGCGCACGATGTCGGCGAACGCCTGCATCGTCTCCTCGAGCGGCGTCTCGGTGTCGTACCGGTGCGCCTGGTAGAGGTCGACGTAGTCGGTGCCGAGCCGCTTCAGGGAGCCGTTGATCGACTCTATGACGTGCTTGCGCGACAGGCCGGTGTCGTTGGGGCCGCCGGGGCCGGTCGGCCAGTAGACCTTCGTGAAGATCTCGAGCGACTCGCGCCGCTGGCCCTTGAGGGCGTCGCCGAGCACCTGCTCGGCCTTCGTGTTGGCGTAGACGTCCGCGGTGTCGAACGTCGAGATGCCGGCGTCGAGGGCTGCGTGCACGCACGCCGTCGCGACGTCGTTCTCGACCTGGGAGCCGTGGGTGAGCCAGTTGCCGTAGGTGATCTCGGAGATCTTGAGACCCGAGTTGCCGAGGTAGCGGTAGGTGGGCATGGACCCAACCTAGCCGCGGGCCCGGCCGCTCGCGGGGCCGGGCGCCGTCGTCACTCGGGGTAGACGCCGTGCTTCTTGTGCGTGGGCTTGGGCAGGCGCGCGCGGCGGAGCTGGAACGCCCGCATGACCGCGTACATGACCGTGCCCTTGGGGATGTCGCCGAACTTCGCGAGGAGGCGCTTGCGCAGGCGCCGCCACATGATGAAGCCGTCGACGACGGTGAGCAGGACGATGACGTACAGCGTCATGACCGTGAGGAACGCGAGCTCCTGGTTCCGCGCCGTGAGGAACGAGAACACGATGAAGACGAGGGCGACGGGCAGGAAGAACTCGCCGAGGTTCCAGCGGGCGTCGACGTACTCGCGCACGTAGCGCTTGACCGGGCCCTTGTCGCGCGGCGGCAGGTAGCGCTCGTCGCCGGTCTGCATGGCCTGGTACTGACGGTCGCGCATCTCGCGCTGCTTCTCCCGCGCGGACTTCGCGGCGGCGCGGCGGTCGTTCGGCACGAGGGGACGCTTGTTCGCGGCCTCGGAGACCTTGCGCTTGGGGGTCGGGCGGCCCTTGCCGGCGCGCTCGATCTCGGCCGCCTCCTCGACGGGGTCGGGGGCGGCGGGGGTCGCGGCGGCCTTGTTGCGGGAGAACACCCCTCCAGGGTAGTCGAGCCGACGGGGTGCCTGGACGCGGGTCCGGGGCCGCACGGTGTCGTACCGTGCTGGTCGTGACGAACTCACCCGAACCCACCGCCCCCGCGCCCGGCACCGCCCTGGCGACCACGCTCCGCGAGACCGTCGCCCGGCTCTTCCCGGCGCTGCGCGCCGACCTGGAGTCGCTCGTGCGCGTGCCGAGCGTCTCGAACGCCGCGTTCGACCAGGCGCACGTCGCCGCCAGCGCCGACGCCGTGGCCGCGCTCCTGCGCGACGCCGGACTGCCCGAGGTCCAGGTGCTGCGCGCCCGGGCCGAGGACGGCACCGAGGGCGCGCCCGCCGTCGTCGCGCGCCGCCCGGCGCCCGACGGCGCCCCGACCGTGCTGCTGTACGCGCACCACGACGTCCAGCCCCCGGGCGACGCCGGCACGTGGGAGACCGACCCGTTCGAGCCGACCGAGCGCGACGGCCGTCTCTACGGCCGCGGCGCGGCCGACGACAAGGCGGGCGTCGTGGCCCACCTCGGCGCGCTGCGCGCCCTCCTGGAGATCGGCGACCTCCCCGTCGGGGTGACGGTGTTCGTCGAGGGCGAGGAGGAGATCGGCTCGCCGACGTTCCTGCCGTTCCTCACGCAGCACCGCGACCTGCTCGCGGCCGACGTCATCGTCGTCGCCGACTCCTCGAACTGGAAGATCGGCGTGCCTGCGCTCACGACGTCGCTGCGCGGGCTCGTGGACTGCGAGGTCGAGGTCGCGGTGCTCGACCACGCGGTGCACTCGGGCATGTTCGGCGGCCCCGTGCTCGACGCCGTGACGCTGCTCGCGCGGCTGATCACGACGCTGCACGACGACGCGGGCAACGTCGCCGTGCCCGGGCTCGCCACCGCGGACGAGCCGACCGTGGACTACGCCGAGGCCGACTTCCGCGCCGACTCCTCGCTCCTCGACGGCACGGTCCTCGCGGGCGAGGGCAGCATCGCCGGGCGGCTGTGGACCAAGCCGGCGATCGCCGTGATCGGGCTCGACGCGCCGAGCGTCGCGCACGCGTCGAACACCCTCACGCCCCGCGCGACCGCGAAGCTCTCGGTGCGGCTCGCGCCCGGCCAGGACCCGGCGGCCGCGATGGCGGCGCTGCGCACGCACCTCGAGTCGCACGCGCCGTTCGGCGCGCGCGTGACCGTGCGCGACGGCGAGCAGGGCAAGCCGTTCCTCGCCCCCGGCGACTCCGAGGCGATGCGCGCCGCGCGGTGGGCGTTCGCGACGTCGTGGGGCACCGACCCGGTCGACATCGGCATCGGCGGGTCGATCCCGTTCATCGCCGACCTGCTCGAGGTCTTCCCCGGCGCGGCGATCCTGGTCACGGGCGTCGAGGACCCGGACTCGCGCGCGCACGGCGCGAACGAGTCCGTCCACCTCGGCGAGCTGGAGAAGGTGGTGCTCGCCGAGGCGCTCCTGCTCGCGCGGCTCGGCGGCGCGGTCGCCTGACTCGCGACGTCTGGCTCCGCGCGGCGGCGTTCCCCGGTCAGCCGGGGAGCGTCGCCCGCACGTCGGCCGCCTCGGCGAGCGCGGGACCGACGGCGTCGCGCACCTCCGGGTCGAGGGTGCCTGCGAGCGCGTCGAGGTCGTCGAGGTACGTGCGCGCCGCGGCGGCGTCGTCCGTGCGCGCGGCGAGCTCGACGAGGTAGGCGAGGGCCCGCACCCGGTCGGCGGCGCCGACGTCCTCCCCGGCGCGCCGGAGCGCCCCTGCGAGGATCTTGCGGGCCTGGGCGGGGTTGCCGTGCGAGTCGGCCTGCACGACGGCGTCGTCCAGCGCCCGGGCGAGCCGTCCCTCGGGGCGTGCGGCGTAGGCGCCGGCGGAGGAGTCGCCCGCGGCGCCCGGAGAGGTGTCCGTGGCGGTGTCCGTAGAGGTGTCCGTGGAGGCGTCCGCAGCGGGGGAGCGGCGCATGACCCGGACCCAGTTGCCCGCCGGGTCGACGAGGCTGAAGCCGGTCGTGCCGCCCGCGTTCGCGCGCCGCCGTGGACGGGTGATGCGCGGGAAGCCGGTGAGCGGCAGCCGTCCGTAACGGGCGCGGAGCCCCGCGGCGAACGCCTCGAAGACCGGCGCCGTGTCGTCCACGACGACGATGCACGTGCTGTAGCTGTCCTGCGGCGCGAGCCCGTCGAGGCCGAAGTAGTGGATGTCGACGCCGCCGCGTCGCACCGCGAGGTAGGGGTTGGGTCGCAGCTGGCGGTAGGTGACGTCGAAGCCCAGCGCGGTCCAGAAGTCGCGCACCTCGTCGATGTCCCGGCAGGGCAGGGCCGGGACCATGGTCGCGTCGAACGGGTCGGCCGCTGGGTGGTCGTGCTCTCGGTCGGCGGTCACCGACCCATCGAAGCACCCGGCCCACGCCCGGTACAGGGCGCCCCGGGTGTCAGCCGCGGTGCGCGACGTCGACCGCCCGGGCCCACCGGGCGACGTCCTCCGGGAGCTCGGGGGCGGCGACGTCGCCGCCCAGGAGCCCGACGACGTCGGGCGCGGCGATCCGGTCGCCCGACCCGCGCGCGAGGAAGCGCCCGGCGACGAGGCCGCGCGCGCAGAGGTCCCCGCGACGCGTGAACACCTGCTCGAGGTACACGACGCGCTCGTCCCACCCGAGCACGCGCGTCGTGATCTCGAAGCGGTCCCCGAGCTGCAGGGAGCGGCGGTACTTCATGGTCGACGCCGCGACGACGGGGTACCAGCCCTTGTCCTTGAGCAGGGGGAACCCGCCGAGGTCGGCGATGAAGTTGCTGCGCGCGACGTCCATCATCTGGAGATACGTCCCGTTGTTCACGTGCAGGTAGAAGTCGAGGTCGCCCGGGCGCACGCGCATGCGGGTGACGGACGGCTCGAGGACGCCGCGGCCCGGCACGGCCTTGCGCGGCATCGTGCTGGCGACGAGGAGCTGGATCTGGCGGGTCACCGGGGCAGGCTACTACCCCGCACCAGCGGTATCGGGTATCCGGCACCGACGGCGAGGGACGCCCCTCCAGGTCGGTGTGCGAGGATGCGCGCCGTGACGACGACGAGCCCCGCCCCTCGCCCCACCGCCACCGCCGACACCGGGTCGCCCGCCCCGCACCCGTGGCAGGTCCGCGCGTTCCGCGCGGTCGCGATCGCCGAGGCGTTCTCCTGGGCCGGCCTGCTCGTCGGCATGTACCTCAAGTGGGTCGCCGGGACGACCGAGCGCGGCGTGGAGATCTTCGGGCCCGTCCACGGGGCGCTCGTGCTCGTGTACGTCGCGCTCGCCGTGCTCGTCGCCGTGCGCGTCCGCTGGTCGCTCTGGACGACCTTCCTCGCGCTCGCCGCGACCGTCCCGCCGTTCTGCACCGTCCTCTTCGACGTCTGGGCGCACCGCACCGGCCGCTACGCGCGCCGCTGACCGCTCGGGTCGGCTGACCCCAGACCGGGCTGACCGCTCAGACCGGCGGGTCGGGGTCGTACTGGATCCCGCGCCGCACGGCGCGTGCGACGTCGTCGCTCTCCAGGCGCGCGACGAGGTGCAGCGCCATGTCGATCCCCGCGGAGACGCCGGCGGACGTGACGACGTCGCCGTCGTCGACGTAGCGCGCCTCCGTGTCGACCACGACGCTCGGGTCGATCCGCGCGAGCTCGTCGTAGTGCGCCCAGTGCGTCGTCGCGGGCCGGCCCGCGAGGAGCCCCGCCGCGGCGAGGACGAGCGAGCCCGTGCAGACGCTCGCGATCACCGGGGTGCGCGCCCGCATCGCGCGCAGCCACTCGAGGTGCACGCGGTCGGCGAGCAGCGGGCGCGTCCCGCGACCGCCGGGGTACACGAGCAGGTGGAGGGGGCCGACGTCGTCCGCCGAGCGGTCGGGGAGCAGCCGGAGGCCCTTCGCGAGCCGCACGCCGCCGCCGTCCCACGAGAACGTCGACACCTGGGGCTTGAGCACCGAGTGCTCGGCCCAGGCCGACAGCACCTCGAACGGCCCGGCGACGTCGAGCTCCTCGGCCTCGTCGAAGACGAAGATCCCGACGTTCGTCCCGTTGCCCGTTCCCATGGCCACCTCCGCGCGCCCCCGCGTCCCGAGGGCCTCGACCGCTCCTGCCCGCGCGCCTAGAGGCCGGGCAGGGCGAGCATCTGGTCGAGCGCGACGCGCGCCCAGTGCGCGTCGTCGGCGTCCACGACGATCCGGTTCACCACGCGACCGGCGACCAGCGACTCCATCGCCCACACGAGGTGCGGCAGGTCGATCCGGTTCATCGTCGAGCAGAAGCACACCGTCGAGTCGAGGTAGTGCACCTGCTTGTCCGGGTGCGCCCGCGCGACGCGGCGCACGAGGTTGAGCTCGGTCCCGATCGCCCACGCCGAGCCCGGCTCGGCGGCGTCGAGCATCTTGATGATGTACTCCGTCGACCCGACGAAGTCCGCCGCCGTGACGACCTCGTGCTTGCACTCGGGGTGCACCAGCACGTTGACGTCCGGGACGGCCGCGCGGACGTCGTCGACGTTCTTCGCCGAGAACCGCCCGTGGACCGAGCAGTGCCCGCGCCACAGGATCATGCGCGCGTCGCGCAGCTCGGCGTCGGTGAGGCCGCCGTTCGGCTTGCGCGGGTCGAACACGACGCAGTCGTCGAGCGACATCGCGAGCTTCAGCACCGCGGTGTTGCGCCCCAGGTGCTGGTCGGGGAGGAACAGGACCTTGCCCGTGCCGTCCACGCCGCCCACCTGGTCGAACGCCCAGCGCAGCGCGACCTCCGCGTTCGACGACGTGCACACCGTGCCGCCGTGGCGCCCCGTGAAGGCCTTGATCGCGGCCGAGGAGTTCATGTAGGTCACGGGGATCGTCGAGTCGGCGATGCCGACCTCCTGCAGCACGTCCCACGCGTCCTCGACCTGGTCGATGGCGGCCATGTCCGCCATCGAGCAGCCCGCCGCGAGGTCCGGCAGCACGACCTGCTGCGCGTCGGAGGTGAGGATGTCCGCGCTCTCGGCCATGAAGTGCACGCCGCAGAACAGGATGAACTCCGCCTCGGGGCGGGCGGCCGCCTCGCGCGCGAGCTTGAAGGAGTCGCCCGTGACGTCGGCGAAGTCGATGACCTCGTCGCGCTGGTAGTGGTGGCCCAGGACGAACGCCCGCTCGCCCAGCGCGGCGCGCGCCGCGCGGGCGCGCTCGACCAGGTCGGGGTCGCTCGGCGCGGGCAGGTCGCCCACGCACTCGACGCCCCGCTCGGACGCGAGGTCGCGGCCCTGCCCCAGCAGGAGCAGGGCGGACGGGCTGGGCTCGACGAAACCGCCCGGGCGTGCGGTGCTCGGACCGCCCACGGACGACAACAAGGTGCTCCCGGTGCTCACGGGACCATCGTCGCACAGCGACGCGGAGACGGAGAGGGTCCTCCCACCGCGGATCGGCGCGCCGAGCGCGACCCGCCGGACCGCGCCCGGGCTGGCACAATCCGGGCATGCGCGTGCTGCTCACCGGGTCCGCCGTCCCGCCCCCGCCCGACGGCGCGTGGCCGGGCCGCGACGTCGTGCCGACTGCCGCCGGACCGAGCCTCGCCGACGTCGCCTCGTGGTGGTCCGCGCACGGCGCCGTGGACACCGTGCCCCTCGCGGCATCGGGGCCCGCGTTCCTCGACGCCCTCGCCCCCGTCGCGCCCGAGGTCCTCGCGGGCGTCGTGCCGGGCCCGGGCGGCGCGGAGGTCCCGGTCGCCGTCCGACGGCGCGCGTCCTCGCCGCACGAGGGCGCGCAGGCCCGGACCGTCGTCGTCGACGTGTCCCAGGTCCCGGCCACCGGGGAGGCCGTCGTCGTCGACGCCGACGGCACGTCGACGACGGTGCCCGCCCGCTCGTCGACCGCCGTCGGGCACCTGCTCGCGCTCGCGGTCGACGCCGCTCGGGCGGGGACGGATCCCGGCCGGGTCGTGCTCGCGACCGGGGGCAGCACGAGCCACGACGGGGGCCTCGGGGCGCTCCTCGCGCTCGCGGGCGAGCCGCCGTCGGCCGGGGGTGCGTCGGACCTCGAGCCCGCCCGGCTGGCGGACGTCGTGCGCGCCGCCCGCGCCGCGCTGGGCGGTACCGACCTCGTGGCGGCCGTCGCGTCGGACGTCCCGCTCCTCGGTCTGCACGGCGCGAGCGCGACCCTCGACGCGCGCGGTGTCGACCCGCTGGTGGCCCAGCACCTCGAGCGCGCGCTCGGCGCGGTCGCGCACGACGTCGCCGCCGCCGTCGACCGCGCGGACGCGGGCGGGCCGGGGGAGCGCGGGATCCTCGGGCGCGACCTGCTCGCGGGCGCGACGGCGGGCCGCCGCCTCGCCGGGCTGCCGGGGGCGGGCAGCGGGGGAGGGCTGGGCTTCGCCGTCGCGGCGCTGGGCGGCAGGCTCGTGCCCGCGCTGCGGGTCGTGGCGGACGACGTCGGGCTCGACGCGCGGCTCGCGGCCGCGGACGTCGTCGTCGTGCTCGCGGACGAGCTCGGCGCGCACGAGCTCGGCGAGGGGACCGTCCGCGAGGTGTCCGGCCGGGCGGCGCGGCACGCGCTCCCGGTGGTGGTCGTCGCGCGCGCGGTCGTCGCGGGCCGCCGCGAGCAGGCGGCCGCAGGGCTCAGCGGCGCGTACGCGTGGGGTGACGGCGACCCGCGCGACCTCGTGGAGCGCGTCGCGCGCACGTGGTCGCGCGGCTGAGTCAGCCGAGCTCCACGTCGCCGTCCGCGCGCACGGACCACGCGGGGTTGTGCGCGATCTCCCACACGAGGTCGTTCGGGTCGGCGACGTGGGCGTGGAAGACGCCCCCGAACTCACCCTCCTGCGGCTCCTTGCGGACGGTCCCGCCCGCGGCGACCATCGCGTCCACCAGCTCGACGACGGCGTCGCGCGACCCGACGTTGTGCGACAGGGTCACACCCGTGGTCGCGGCCGGCGCCCCGGCCGAACCGGCGTCGCGCGCGAAGCTCGCCGCGTCGAAGAAGCCGAGGAGCTGGCCGGCCGCGGACCGGTAGAACACGATCTCGCCCGGCACGTCGAGCCGAGGCTCCCAGCCGAGCGCGCCGTAGAAGCGTCGGGCCGCGCCGAGGTCTCGCGTCGCGACCGTCACGAAGTGCACCGCCTGGTCCATGGGTCCTCCGTCGTCACCCTCGCGCCCCGTGCGGCGAGGCCCGTTCGACCCTAGTCCCGCGCGGGGTCGTAGACTCGGGAACACCACCGGCACGTGTGGTGTTGAGGACCTGACGGGATCTCTCTCGAGAGATCCGAGAAGCCGGCCACCACCGGGGCAGCACTGCCCCCGACAGCGCGGAGACGAGATGAGCGAGACCACCGACATTGCCACGCACGGCGTCAACCTGACCGACGAGGCCGCGGACAAGGTCCGCACGCTCCTCGAGCAGGAGGGTCGCGACGACCTGCGCCTGCGGGTCGCGGTGCAGCCCGGCGGCTGCTCCGGCCTGATCTACCAGCTCTACTTCGACGAGCGCGTGCTCGACGGCGACGCGCTGCGCGACTACGACGGCGTCGAGGTCGTGGTCGACAAGATGAGCGTCCCGTACCTCGAGGGTGCGACGATCGACTTCGCCGACACGATCGAGAAGCAGGGCTTCACGATCGACAACCCCAACGCGGGCAGCGCCTGCGCCTGCGGCGGCTCCTTCAGCTGAGCCGTCCGGCGTGCCGCGCGCACGCCACCGGACCGCACGAGCCCGGTCACCCGTCCGCGGGTGGCCGGGCTCGCGTCGTCCGCGGGTCGGGCCGCCCAGCTCGGGCGGGGTCAGCCGCCGATCTCGACGGTGATCGCCCAGGCCTCGGCCTCTCCCTGACCGGGGAGCTGCTCCTCGCCCACGACCGTGTGCCCGCGCATCCGCGCCCACGCGGGGACGTCGAGGCGCGCGGCCGGGTCGGTCGACCACACGGTGAGCCGAGCGCCCGGTGCGAGGTCGCGCGCCGCCGCGGCGAGCCGGATCACGGGGAGCGGGCAGCGCAGCCCGCGCGCGTCGACCACGTCGCCGGCCGCGCCCGCGTCGCCGGACGCGCCGGACGCCGGCAAGGGCGGGGGAGCGCCGGTCACAGACCCTGCACCCCCAGCGCCGCGCGCACGCGGGCGACGGCGTCCGGCAGGGCGGCGAGCAGCCGCTCGACGTCGTCCTCCGTCGTCGAGCGGTCCAGGGCGACGCGCACGTTGCCGTGCGTGAGCACGCCCATCGCCGCGAGGACGTGCGAGGGCTCGAGCGAGCTCGACGTGCACGCCGACCCGGAGCCGACGGCGACGCCCTCGCGGTCCAGGTCGGTGAGCAGCGCCTCGCCGTCCACGTAGAGGAACGAGAAGGTCGCGACGTGGGGGAGCCGGTCGACCGGGTCGCCGACCACCTCGACGTCGGGGATCTGCGCGACCCGTGCCCGCACGCGGTCGACGAGCGCCCGACGCCGCGCGTCCTCCGCGTCCCGGTCGGCCAGCACCGCCTGCAGCGACACGGCCGCGGCGAACGCCGCCGGGACGGACACCCCGCCGGGTGCCCACGGGTCCGCGTCCTCGGGGAACGGGCTGCGCCGTCGGACGCGGGAACGCACCGCGAGGACACCGATGCCCGGACCGCCGCCCCAGTCCGCCGGGTCGGCGGCGAGCGCGTCCCAGGTCTCGGGGACGACGTCGTGCCCGAGCGTGGCCCCCGCGTCCACGAGCAGCGGGACCCCCGCCCGCCGCGCCGCCTCGTGCACGGCCGCGACCGGCTGACGCGTCCCCACCTCGCCGTTGGCGGCCTGGAGCGCGGCGAGCGCCACGCCCGGGCGACCGACGGCGTCGGTCATCTCCGCGGCGTCGACGCGGCCGGACCCGTCCACCCCGACGACTTCCCGCTCCAGGCCACCGTGCTCGGCGGCGTGCAGGACGGCGGCACGCTCGACGGCGCCGACGACGACCCGTCGCCCCGCGCGGTGACGCGCGCCGGCGAGCGCGGCGACGGCCGTGTGGAGGGACGCGGTGTGGTTGGCGGTGAAGACGACATCCTCCGTGCGCGCGCCGAGCGCGGCGGCGACGGCCTCGCGGGCGCCGTCGAGCAGGGCCGCGGCACGCCTGCCCTCCGCGTGCAGACGTCGGGGGTCGGCCCAGCCGTCGTCGAGCGCGCGGTCGAAGGCCTCGCGCGCGAGCGGGTGCCAGGGGGCGTGCCCCCCGTTGTCGAGCAGGACCCGGCGATCGGGGGTGGTGTGTGTCACATGGCCTCCAGGGCGCGGGCGGGGCCGTCGTGGAGCGAAGGACGGCCGGGCTGAGACGGCCCGAGCGGGCGCGGGGCGCCGGTCGGGGTCCGGCGCACGGCGTCGGATCGTTGCGCTCGCGCGCCCCGCGACGAGGTGCCTCCGGGAGTCCGAAGGTCCTACCGGCACGCTACCGTGCTGCTCGGTGGGCCGACGGTGTGGCAAGGATCTGACAGACTCGGGACGGGTGTGGCGAACCCGCCCCTGACCGGCCACGACGTGTGCCGCATCTCGCCCGTCCGCAGCGCGTTCCGGGCCACGAAGGGCGGAATCCCGCGCTAGGCTTCGTGTGTCGAGGACGAAGGTCCTGTGCTGGGCTCGTAAAGACGGGCACGGGCAGGACGTGACGTGAAAGGCCCCCCTTGCACTCGCAACCCCCTAGCCGCACACGGCGCACCATCCTGCGGGCGACGGCCCTCGCCGTCGCCGTCGCCGCGGTGGCGTCCGGCTGCGCCACCGACACCGTCCAGCGCGGGTTCCTGCCCGGTTACGAGGACGGGGAGGTGACCAACCAGACCGCCCGGATCACGTCGCTGTGGACCGGCTCCTGGATCGCGGCCCTCATCGTCGGCGTGATCACGTGGGGCCTGATGCTGTGGTGCGTCGCCGCGTACCGCAAGCGCAAGGACGACCACCAGCTCCCCGTGCAGACGCGCTACCACCTGCCGCTCGAGATCATGTACACGGCCGTGCCGATCCTCATGGTCCTCGTCCTCTTCTTCTACACGGACCGCGACATGAGCGCGATCGTGGACAAGGACGTCGAGTCCGACCTCACGGTCCAGGTCATCGGCAAGCAGTGGAGCTGGGACTTCAACTACGTGGACGACGACGTCTACGAGACGGGCCAGCACCTGGCGGACGTCGGCGACACCATGACCGACGACGCGACGATCGACGGAGCCCCGGGCACGGCGGCGGCGCTGCCGACGCTCTACCTGCCCGTCGGTGAGTCGGTGCGGTTCGAGCTGCAGTCGCGCGACGTCATCCACTCCTTCTGGATCCCCGCGTTCCTCTACAAGCTCGACATGATCCCGCACCGGACGAACGAGTTCGTGGTCACCCCGGAGCGCGAGGGCGTCTACGCCGGCAAGTGCGCCGAGCTCTGCGGCGAGCACCACTCCGGCATGCTGTTCAACGTCGAGGTCGTCGACCGCGCGGAGTACGACGCGCAGATGGAGGCGCTCCGCGAGAAGGGCCAGGAGGGTCAGATCCCGGTGGAGGGCTTCAGCCGTCTCCAGGACCCGAACCCTGTCACCGCTACCACGGAGGGTGAGAACTGATGGTCGCGCAGGCCGAAGTCATCCCCGGTCTCGCGCCGCGGCGTCAGACCCTCGGGCGGACCGTGATCAAGTGGGTCACGTCCACCGACCACAAGACGATCGGGTACATGTACCTGATCACGTCGTTCATCTTCTTCTGCATCGGCGGCCTCATGGCCCTCGTGATCCGTGCGGAGCTCTTCGAGCCCGGCATCCAGATCGTGCAGAGCAAGGAGCAGTACAACCAGCTCTTCACGATGCACGGCACGATCATGCTGCTGCTGTTCGCGACCCCGCTCTTCGCCGGGTTCGCGAACGTGATCATGCCGCTGCAGATCGGTGCGCCGGACGTCGCGTTCCCGCGACTGAACATGTTCGCGTACTGGCTCTACCTCTTCGGCGGTCTCATCGCCTCGGCCGGCTTCTTCACGCCGCAGGGCGCCGCCTCGTTCGGTTGGTTCGCGTACGCGCCGTTGTCGAACACGACGTTCAGTCCAGGGCTCGGGGGAGACCTCTGGGTGTTCGGGCTCGCGCTCGCCGGCTTCGGCACGATCCTCGGTGCGGTCAACTTCATCACGACGATCATCACGATGCGCGCGCCCGGCATGACGATGTTCCGCATGCCGATCTTCACGTGGAACACGCTCATCACGAGCCTCCTCGTGCTCATGGCGTTCCCGCCCCTGGCCGCCGCGCTCTTCGCACTCGGTGCCGACCGGCGCCTCGGCGCCCAGATCTTCAACCCCGAGAACGGGGGCGCCATCCTGTGGCAGCACCTGTTCTGGTTCTTCGGGCACCCGGAGGTCTACATCATCGCGCTGCCGTTCTTCGGCATCGTGTCCGAGATCTTCCCGGTCTTCGCCCGCAAGCCGATCTTCGGCTACAAGGGCCTCGTCTACGCGACGATCGCGATCGCGGCGCTGTCCGTCACCGTGTGGGCCCACCACATGTACGTGACCGGCGCGGTCCTCCTGCCGTTCTTCGCCTTCATGACGATGCTCATCGCCGTGCCGACCGGCGTGAAGTTCTTCAACTGGATCGGGACCCTCTGGCGAGGGAAGCTGACGTTCGAGACACCGATGCTGTGGTCGATCGGGTTCCTCGTGACCTTCCTCTTCGGCGGTCTCACGGGCGTCATCCTGTCCAGCCCGGCGCTCGACTTCCACCTGTCCGACTCGTACTTCGTGGTGGCGCACTTCCACTACGTCGTGTTCGGCACCGTGGTGTTCGCGATGTTCGCCGGCTTCTACTTCTGGTGGCCCAAGTTCACCGGGCGCATGCTCAACGAGCGCCTTGGCAAGGTCCACTTCTGGCTGCTCTTCATCGGCTTCCACATGACGTTCCTCATCCAGCACTGGCTGGGCGTCGAGGGCATGCCGCGCCGCTACGCGGACTACGCGCCGTCCGACGGCTTCACGTGGGAGAACCAGGTCTCGACGGTCGGGGCGTTCATCCTCGCCGCGTCGACGCTGCCGTTCCTCTGGAACGTCTACACGACCTGGCGCAACGCGCCCAAGGTCCAGGTCGACGACCCGTGGGGCTACGGCCGCTCGCTCGAGTGGGCCACGTCCTGCCCGCCGCCGCGGCACAACTTCACGTCGCTGCCGCGCATCCGCTCCGAGTCGCCCGCGTTCGACCTGCACCACCCCGAGGTCGCGGCGATGGACCACGCGGAGCCGAACCCCAACGTCCTGGAGAAGGTCTACGGGGAGGCCGACCGCCGCGGTGAGAAGAGCGTCGCGCTCGACCGCCTCGGCGACAAGCAGGCAGGCAGCGACTCGACGTCGACGATCATCATCGACGAGCCGCGCACGGGTGACACGGACGAGGAGGCCGGCAAGTGAAGGTCGAGTACAAGCTGTTCATCTTCCTGGCGCCCTTCTTCGCGCTCATCGGCGTGGTGTATGGGCTCTGGAGCGGCTGGGAGCCCGTCGGCAGCGCCGCGCTCCTCCTGACCGCAGGTCTGTCGGGCATGATCGGCGCCTACCTGGCGCTCACCGCCAAGCGGATCGACGCGCGGCCCGAGGACGACCCGGACGGCCTCATCGAGCAGGGTGCCGGCGACCAGGGCGTGTACGCCCCGTGGAGCTGGTGGCCGCTCGCGATCGCGGCGTCGGCTGCGATCGTCTTCCTGGGCCTCGCGGTCGGCTGGTGGCTGGTCTACGTGGGGATCGCGATGAGCGCGGTCGCCCTCGTCGGCTGGGTCTTCGAGTTCTCCCGCGGCCAGCACGCGCACTGACGCACCTCTTCCGGACGGCCCGATCCCCTCGCGGGGGTCGGGCCGTCCTGCTGTCTGCGGAGGGTCGTGGGGCGCGCCCATGGGGTCGAAGGCACGTGTGTGTGAGTGCCGGAGCCGTTCCTTGTGGCGCGCTCCGGCAGCGTGGTGGCGTTCTACGCCGGGCTGGTGCCCACGCCGGGGCTGGAGCGGCGCAGGGCGGCGCAGGAGCACCCACGCCTGGGCTGGAGCCGCGCAGGGCGGCGCAGAAGCACCCAAGTCAGGCTGGCAGCGTGCACGTCGGGGCGGGAGCGTCCACGCCGGGGCGGGAGCGCCCACGCAGGGCGGGAGCGCCCACGCAGGGCGAGAGCGACTACGCCGGTGCGGGAGCGCCCGTGCCGGGGTGGCCTCGCGCCAGGGTGGCCTCCCGCCGGGCGCAGGTGGGAAGCCGTCACGACGGCGCTCCGGGCACGGACCGGGTCGCTCTCCGCGTGGCTGGGGCATGTTCGTCCAGACATTCAGCGCGGGACGGTGCGTGGTGCGTGGTGCGTGGTGGGCGGGGTCGGGCAGCCGCTGGAGCGCGCCGGAGCATCGTGACGGCCTGGGACGGCGTCGGTGACGCTCTGCGCCCAGCGACATGACGCGCCACCTGTCGGCGACCGCGGACTGACCGGGTCGTGGCCCTGGGCGGCCGCCGAGAACGAGGTTGGTCCCGCTATCCGGTGGATAGCGGGACCAACCTCGTTGTGGTGGGGGAGCGGGGTCGTGCTCGCCGACCGGGTGTCGTGCGGCGGGGTCGTCAGGGGACGATGAGCCCGGCGGTCTGGGTCTTGGCGCGCTGGAGGCGGGCCTCGGCGTCGGACCAGTTGACGAGGTTCCACCAGGCGGTGACGTAGTCGGCGCGCACGTTCTGGTAGTCGAGGTAGTAGGCGTGCTCCCAGACGTCGAGCAGGACGATGGGGGTCAGGCCGAGGGTGAGGTTGCCCTGCTGGTCGTAGAGCTGGACGGTGATGAGCTTCTGGCCGATGGAGTCCCAGGCGAGGATGGCCCAGCCGGAGCCCTGGACGCCGGCGGCGACGGCGGCGAACTGCTTCTTGAAGGCGTCGAAGGAGCCGAAGTGCTCGTCGATCGCGGCGCCGATCTCGCCGGTGGGCTCGCCGCCGCCCTCGGGGGAGAGGTTGGTCCAGAAGGCGGAGTGGTTGACGTGGCCGCCGAGGTTGAACGCGAGGTTCTTCTCGTGGAGGTTGATCGCGGCGAAGTCGCCGGACTCGCGGGCCTCGGCGAGCTTCTCCAGGGCGGTGTTCGCGCCGGTGACGTAGGCCTGGTGGTGCTTGGAGTGGTGCAGCTCCATGATCCGCCCGGAGATGTGCGGCTCGAGCGCACCGTAGTCGTAGGACAGCTCGGGCAGGGTGTAAGCGGGCATCCGGATGTACCTCCTGGTACGGACCGCCGGAGGTGGTCCGACGGTCCCTGGGCAGTGAACTGACGGTGTCCCTGCCGCCTTAAGCGGGCGCTGCCGCGCCCCGGGGGCAGAGACGACGATGACCCGCGACCTGCCCGCCTGGAAGAGGGGGTTGGTCGCGGGTCATCGTCCTACTGTGCAGGAACGCGGAGGTCAGCGCTCGTCGGCGCCCTTCTCCGGCTCCACGAGGTCCCGACCGCCGCCGACGGGGGCGGTCCCGGCCTCGATCTGCTCGTGGCTCGTGCTCTCGAGGGCGTCGTGCTCACCGTGCGAGTGGGCGGCGGCGAGCTCGGCCGGCGTCACGGGCTCGATGCGGTCCTCGTAGAAGAACCGCGACAGGCGCTGGAGACGCTTGTCCTTCTTGTAGCCCTTGCGACGCACGCCGCGGGAGTCCGTCGCCGGCTCGATCTCGAGCGGGGCGTGGGCGGAGTAGTTGACCCGCAGCCAGCGCTCCTGCTCGTCAAGCGGGCGGTGGACCTCGATGTACTCGCCGTGCGCGAACCGGACGATCCGGCCGGTCTCGTGGCCGTGCAGCACGAGCTCGCGGTCCTTGCGCTGCAGCCCGAGGCAGATGCGCTTGGTGACCCAGAACGCGAACCAGGGGCCCACGAAGATCAGGATCCGGAAGGCCCAGGTGATCGTGTTGATCGACATGTGGAAGTGCGTCGCGATGAGGTCGTTCGACCCGGCGAGCGCCAGGATGATGAACGCCGTGAGGAACGCGACGCCCAGGCCGGTGCGAACCGGCACGTTGCGCGGGCGGTCGAGGACGTGGTGCTCGCGCTTGTCCTTCGTCACCGCGGACTCGAGGAACGGGTAGACGAAGAGGAACGTGAACAGCAGGCCCGGCACGACGACCGCGGGGATGAGGACGTTCAGCGACAGCGTGTACCCGCCGATGACGAACTCCGTCTGCCCCGGCATGAGTCGCAAGGACCCTTCGAGGAACAGCATGTACCAGTCGGGCTGTGCTCCCGCGGAGACCGGTGACGGATCGTAGGGGCCGTAGTTCCAGACGTTGTTGATCGCCATCGTGCCGCCCATGAGGGCGAGGATGCCGAACACGACGAAGAAGAAGCCGCCGGCCTTCGCGACGTACACGGGGAACAGCGGGAAGCCGACCACGTTGGTGTCCGTGCGGCCGCCACCCGGGTACTGCGTGTGCTTGTGGAGCACGACGAAGAACAGGTGGAGCGCGACCAGCGCGAGGATCAGGCCCGGCACCAGGAGGATGTGGACCGTGAACAGTCTCGGGATGATGTGCTCGCCCGGGAACTCGCCGCCGAAGATGAAGTACGACATGTACGAGCCGATGAGCGGGATCGCCTTGACGACGCCGTCGGTGATGCGCAGGCCGTTGCCCGACAGGACGTCGTCGGGCAGCGAGTAGCCGGAGAAGCCGGCGGCGAGGCCCATGATCATGAGCAGCATGCCGACGAGCCAGTTGACCTCGCGGGGCTTGCGGAACGCGCCCGTGAAGAACACGCGCATCATGTGCGTGACGATCGACGCCATGAAGATCAGCGCGGCCCAGTGGTGGATCTGCCGCATCAGCAGACCGCCGCGGACCTCGAACGACATGTGCAGCGTCGACGCGAACGCGTCGGACATGAGCACGCCGTCCATCGAGGCGGGCTCGCCGTGGTAGGTCACCAGGGACATGCTCGGGACGAAGAACATCGTCAGGAAGATGCCGGTGAGGATCAGGACGACGAACGAGTAGAGCGCGATCTCGCCCAGGAGGAACGACCAGTGGTCGGGGAAGACCTTGCGCGCGAACTCCTTGACGGCGACACCGATGCCGGTGCGCTGGTCGAGGTAGTCCGCGGCCTTCCCGGCGGGGGTCGTCGGCGCGGCTGACTTCGGTGCGGCCGCCCGAGGTGCGGCGGTTCCGGTGCTGGTGGTCACTTCAGACGCTCCCAGAAGCTCGGGCCGATGGGCTCGTGGAAGTCGCTCTGCGCAACCAGGTAGCCCTCGTCATCAACGGTGATCGGCAGCTGCGGCAGGGGCCGCTTCGCGGGGCCGAAGACCACCTTGGCGCTGTCGGCCACGTCGAACGTCGACTGGTGGCACGGGCACAGCAGGTGGTGCGTCTGCTGCTCGTAGAGAGCGACGGGGCAGCCGACGTGCGTGCAGATCTTGGAGAACGCGACGATGCCGTCGTACGACCAGCTCTCCCCGGCGGGGGACTGCTCGGACACGATGTCGCGCGGGTCGAGACGGACCAGGAGGACGACGGCCTTGGCCTTCTCCGTGATCCACTCGTGGGACTGCATCTCCTCCTGCGAGGCCTCGGGGATGACGTGGACCACCGAGCCGATGGTGACGTCGGCGGCCTTGATGGGCCGGCCCGAGGGATCGATCGCGAGGCGCGTGCCCCGCTGCCAGAGGGTGTGCTTGAACTTGGAGACGTTCCAGTCGCCACCGACGCTCCCGACGAGCGGGACCGCGATGGTGAGCGGGAAGAGCGCGAGGGCGGAGATGACCGCGCCCTTGAGCACGCCGCGGCGGGCGATGCCCGAGTCCTTGACGCCCGCGTCGAGCTCGGCGAGCGCGGCGGTGCGCGTCTCGGGGTCGCTCGCGATGGGGTGGCGCTCGTCCACCTTCTCGTGGTCGGACATGAGGACCTTGGCCCAGTGCACCGCGCCGAAGCCGATGCCGAGCAGGGCGAACGCGATGGCGACGCCGAGCGCCACCGTCGAGAGGCGGACGCCCGCCGTGGTCCCGTCCGGCGGGATCACGAAGTAGACGACGAGGGCCGCGATGGTGCCGATGACGGAGATCCCGAAGAGGGCGGCGACCTGACGCTCGGCGCGCTTCGACGCCTTCGGGTCGCGGTCGGCCATGCGGCTCTTGTGCTCCGGCAGACCGGGGTCCGGGAACGTGTCGAGGGTGCCGTGCTCCTCGCGGTGCCCGACCTCGCGGTGCGAGGACTCGGACGAGCGGGGGCTCTGGTAGTCGCTCACGAGGACTTCGCTCCGATCCACACTGCGGCCCCGATGAGGAGGCCCATTCCGACGATCCAGGCCCACAGGCCCTCGCTGACCGGACCGAGCGACCCGAGCGACAGGCCGCCGGCAGAGCCGTCGCGCTGCTCGGCGAGGAACGCGATGACGTCCCGCTTCTCCTCGGGCGTCACGGTGGCGTCGTTGAAGACCGGCATCGACTGCGGGCCGGTGAGCATCGCCTGGTAGATGTTGCGCTCCGAGGTGTCCCACAGCGGGGGAGCGAACTTGCCCTCGGAGAGGGCGCCGCCCGCACCGATCGCGTTGTGGCACATCGCGCAGTTGGTGCGGAAGACCGCGGCACCGTTGGCCGGGTCGCCCAGCGCTGCGTCGACCTGCTCGTCCGTGGGGATCGCGGGGCCCGCGCCGAGCGACGCGACGTAGGCGGCGAGCTGCGCCGTCTGCTCCTCGTCGAACTGGCGCGGCTTCTGGATGGCCTGCGGACCGTCCATCTGCATGGGCATGCGGCCGGTGGACACCTGGAAGTCGACCGACGCGGCGCCGACACCGACGAGCGAGGGCGCGGTGGCCGTGCCCTCGGCGTTCGGCCCGTGGCACGTGGCGCAGTTGGCCTGGAACAGCTTCTGGCCGGTCTCGATGTCCTCGGTGCTGGCGGTCTCGGCGTTGGCCGAAGTCGGGGCAAAGGCGGCGTAGACGCCACCGGTGACCAGCAGCGCCAGCAGCAGCAGCACGACCGGCGCGAAGCGGTGGTGTCTGCGGGCGGCGAGTGCCTTCACGAAATGATCCTCGTCTCGCAGGTGGGGGAGCAGGGGGCGGGTGGGCGGTCCGGGGCGGAACCCGGGCGGGACGTCAGCGCAAGATGTAGATCACGAAGAAGAGCGCGATCCACACGACGTCGACGAAGTGCCAGTAGTAGGACGTCACGATGGCCGTCGTGGCCTCGTGGTGCCCGAAGTTCTTGGCCGAGAACGAGCGGCCGAGAAGGAACAGGAAGGCGATCAGGCCGCCGACGACGTGGAGGCCGTGGAACCCGGTCGTGATGTAGAAGACGGAGCCGTAGGGCGTGGAGGAGATCGACACGCCGTGCTCGACGAGCTCGGCGTACTCGAAGATCTGACCACCGATGAAGAACGCGCCCATGAGGAACGTCAGGGTCATCCACTCGTTCATCCCCCAGCGGTTCACCTGGAAGATCGAGCCGGTGCGGACGGGCTGGAAGCGCTCGGCGGCCCACACGCCCATCTGGCACGTCACCGACGACAGCACCAGGACGGTCGTGTTGATCGCCGCGAAGGTCAGGTTGAGCTTGTCCGCCTCGAGGGCCCACTCGTCGGCGAGCATCACGGCGCGGACCGTGAAGTACATGGCGAAGAGGCCGGCGAAGAACATGAGCTCGCTGGCCAGCCACACGATCGTCCCGACCGAGACGGGGTTCGGTCGGTTGACGCTCACGTGCTGATGGGCGTGGGGGGCAGCCGTTGCGGTCGACACAGGAGCCATTATGGCCGACGAACCTCAGGTTCGCGGCACGCAGACGGCAGCCCGGAGGCGGTGAATCTCACAATGTCTCCAGAACTTCCCACGGAGACCTGCACTTGGTGACGGAAACCGTCCGAGTGCCATGAAACCCGGGCGTCCGGGGCGCGGGCCAGGGCCCTTGGTCCCCGGTCCGCCGCCGGTCGGCGCGCGTCCCGCCGCAGGGGTGCTGCGGAGCGCTCCGACGTGCCAAGATGCCAGTCGGGACGTGCGTTCGCACACGCGGCGCCGCGCGCTCCCGGGCCCACCCGAGGGAACGACGAAGGCGACGGTGACGACGATGACGACGACCGTGACGACGACGCACGGGGACACGGACGTGACCCCGCGCGCGCCGCGCATCCTGCTCTACAGCGACGACGTGACCGTGCGCGAGCAGGTGCTGCTCGCCGTCGGGCGGCGGCTGGGCGCGGGGCAGCCGGAGATCGAGTGGCACGAGGTGGCCACCCCGGCGGCGGTCGTGGCGTCGGCGGACGCCGGCGGGTGGGACCTGCTGGTCCTGGACGGCGAGGCCGACAAGGCCGGGGGCATGGGTCTGTGCCGCCAGCTCAAGAACGAGATCTATGCCTGCCCGCCGGTCCTGGTCCTCACCGGCAGGCCGCAGGACGGTTGGCTAGCATCGTGGTCGCTCGCCGACGACGCGGTGCCCCGGCCGTTCGACGCGGTCGCCCTCCAGCGCGCCGTCGCCGACCTGCTGCGCGCCTCCGGCACGCGGTAGCCGACCAGGAGACCGACCAGCCGAAGGGCCACCCGTGACCGCCACCCCGCACCCTGCCGCCTCGACCACGAGCGACTCGACGGGTGCGGGGCTCACCTGGCCCGGTCTGCTCACCGAGCTCGTCGCGGGGAACGACCTCGACGCCGAGCGCACCGCGTGGGCCATGGACCAGGTCATGTCGGGCGAGGTCTCGCCCGTGAGGCTCGCGAGCTTCCTCGTCGCGCTGCGCGCGAAGGGCGAGACGGTCGCCGAGCTCACCGGTCTCGCCGACGCGATGCTCGCGCACGCGAGCCGCTTCTCCGTGGACGGGCCCGCCGTGGACATCGTCGGCACGGGCGGCGACCGCGCCCACACCGTGAACATCTCGACGATGGCGTCGCTCGTCATCGCGGGCGCGGGCGTGCGCGTCGTCAAGCACGGCAACCGCGCCGCGACGTCGTCGTCCGGGGCCGCAGACGTGCTCGAGGAGCTCGGGATCCGGCTCGACCACGGTCCCGACCGCGTGGCGCGCATCGTGCAGGAGGCGGGGATCACCTTCTGCTTCGCCATGGTGTTCCACCCGTCGATGCGGCACGCGGGCGTCGCGCGCAAGGAGCTCGGCATCCCGACGGCGTTCAACGTGCTCGGCCCCCTGACGAACCCCGCGCAGCCGCGCGCGGCCGCGATCGGGGTGGCCGACGCCCGGATGGCGCCGCTCATCGCCGGCGTGCTCGCCGGGCGCGGCACGTCGGCGCTCGTGTTCCGCGGCGACGACGGCCTCGACGAGCTCGCGGCGACCGGCGGCGCCACGGTGTGGGAGGTGCGCGACGGCGCCGTGACGGAGCACCGCCTCGACCCCGTCGCCGACCTCGCGCTGACGCCCGTCACCGTCGAGGACCTGCGGGGCGGGAACGCGGCGCACAACGCCGACGTCGCGCGGCGGTTCCTCGCGGGCGAGCCGGGCGCGGTGCGCGAGACCGTGCTGCTCAACGCGGCCGCTGGCCTCGTCGCCGACGGCACGCTGCCCGGTACCGCGGAGGGTTCGCTCGTCGAGCGGCTGCGCGCGGCCTACGACGTCGCGGCGCGCAGCGTCGACTCCGGCGCCGCGCGCTCGGCGCTCGCCCGCTGGGCGGAGGCCGCGGCGCGCGACTGACCGCCGGTCAGCCGGCGCGCGACTGACCGCCGGTCAGTCGTCGAGGCCGAGGGCGAACGCCTGCTCGAGGTCGACGTTCGAGTAGGCGCGGAACGCGATGAACGTCTCGGTGCGCACGACGCCCTGGACCTTGCTGATGCGGTCCGCGATGACGTCGGCGAGCTGGTCGTGCTCCTGGACCCGCACCATCGCGACGAGGTCCGCCTTGCCCGTCACCGAGTAGACCTCGCTGACGCCGCGCAGGTCCGCGACCTCCGACGCCACCTCGGGGATGCGTGCGGGGTCGGTGTCGATCAGGACGATGGCGGTGAGCATGGTTCCTCCGGGGACGGGTCGTCGTCAGGCGACCACTCTACGGTCGGCCCGGCCGACGCGTGGGCCAGGTCGGCGCCGTCGGCGTCCGCGTGGCGGGCGACGTGGCGGGCCGTGGCCGCGAGGTCCACGTGCGACCCGGCCGAGCGGACCGGGCACGCCCAGGGACCCGTGACGTCGACGATCCGCACGCCTGGTTCCTGGAGCCACGACAGCAGGATCTCGGCCTCGTGCGGATGGCTCGCGGGGGCCGGCGGCACGGGTGGTGCCACCGTTTCGCCCGTCGCGACGAGCGCGTGCACGAGCGGCCACGGGTCGGTGCCCGGGGCGCTGACGCCGGTCGCGGCGAGCCGCGCGTGCCGCACGACGACGACCTCCCACCCGCCGGCGTCCGTCGGGCGCGCGGCGACGAGCTCGGCGCACGCGGCGAGCGGGGCGAGCCGCTGCGCACGCGCCGCACCCGTGAGGAAGGCGCGCAGGCGCTGGGTGAGCTCGCCGGCCTGCTCGAAGCGCTCGTCGCGCGAGAGCGCCACGATGCGGCGCCCGAGCTCGGCGACCACGCGCGACGGGTCGCCCTCGAAGGCCTCGCGCGCGCCCGCCGCGACGTCGCCGTAGCCCGCGTCGCGCTCGGTCGCCGTGCACGGGGCGGAGCAGCGGCCCATCTCGGCGAGCACGCACGCCGTCGCGCCGGGCGAGGCGACGACGGGGAGGCGCCGGGTGCACTGGCGGAGCGCGAAGGCGTCGTGCAGGGCGTCCACGGCGGCCTGGGCCTGGTGCCGCGAGGCGAACGGGCCGATGTGCGCCGCCGGTGCGCGGACGTCGCGGACCAGCGAGAGGCGCGGGTACGCCTCGTCGGTGAGCCGGACCCACGTCATGCGCTCCGGGTGCCGCGACCGGCGGTTGTACCGCGGAGCGTGCTCGGCGATGAGGCGCAGCTCGCGGACCTGCGCCTCGAGCGGCGTCGCGCACACGACGGGCGTGACGGCGTGCGCGATGCGCACCATCTCGGTGATGCGCCCGCGCTTCTCCGAGCGCGTGAAGTACGACCGCACGCGGCGCCGGATCGACGTCGACGTGCCGACGTACAGCACCTCGTCGCCGGGGCCGCGGAAGAGGTAGACGCCGGGCGCGTCCGGCAGGCCGTCGGCGAGGTGGCGCTTGCGGCGCACGTCCTGCGGCACGGGGTCCGTCGCCCCGGCGAGGTCCTCCAGGTGCGTCACGCCGAGCGGGCCGAGGCGGCCGAGGAGCGCGTGCAGCACGTCGACGGTGGCGCGTGCGTCGGCGAGCGCGCGGTGGTCCGGCGTGACCGTGGCGCGGAAGAGGGCCGCGAGCGTCGCGAGCTTGTGGTTCGGCGCCTCGTCGCGCGTGACGACCCGCCGCGCGAGGGGCACGGTGTCGAGCACCTGGTTCCCGGGCCAGTCGTAGCCCGCGGCGCGGCACGCGGCCTTGAGGAACGAGATGTCGAACGGGGCGTTGTGCGCGACGAGCACGGCGCCGCGCGCGAACTCGAGGAAGCTGGGCAGCACGGCCTCGATGCGGGGCGCGGTGGCGACCATGGACGACGTGATGCCGGTGAGCCGGGCGACGAAGGCGGGGACGGGCACCCCGGGGTCGACGAGCGTCTGGAACTCGCCGAGCACCTCGCCGCCGCGCACCTTCACCGCGCCGATCTCCGTGATCCCGGCGCCCGCGGGGGAGCCGCCGGTCGTCTCGAGGTCGACGACGACGAACGTCACCTCGTGCAGCGGCGTGCCGAGGTCCTCGAGCGTGGGCTGGACGGGGACGCCCTGCGGTGCGGACCCGGCGCGGGGTGCGGCGAGGGCGGGTCCGGACGACATGGCGGCGAGGCTAGCGAGGGCCACCGACACCGCCGCCGCGAGGTCCGTCGGTCGCCCGCCGACACGAAGGCCGGGAGCCGCGGCGCGCGTCCCCGGGCGGCATAGGGTGGGACCGAGAGAATCAGGCCGATCAGGGACGAAGCGCCCGTGGTGACCCGCGGACGAGGTGCGGAGGAGGCGCGGCGCATGGTGGCCGACGGACCGGAGGACGCCCTGCCCGCGGAGCCGGACGTGCCGCCGTCGGTCCGCAGCCTCCTCGTGGCCGCCGCGGCGGACGCGCTCCGCGCGCTCGACACGGCACTGGTCCCGGTCGCGCTCCAGCGGGTGCGGGGCTTCGCGCCCCGGCGGCGGGCGTCGGCCGGTGCGGCGCCCCTGTGGCGGGCCCTGGTCGACGACGCCGGGTTCCGGCACGCGGTCGCCGCGGCCTGGTCCCGCGAGCACGACGGCGAGCCGGAGCCCGACGCCGCGCCCCCGGACGGCCTGTCCCCGGCGCAGGTGCGCGAGCGGGCGGCGGGTGCCTTCCTCCTGCGGCCCGACGGCTGGCAGACGGAGGTGGAGCGCGCTCGCTCGCTCGACGACACCCTCCGGGCGGACCGGTCGGCCCGGGACGACGCGGCCCGCCTCCGCGTCGAGCGCGACCGGCTCGCCCGCCAGGTCGAGGAGCTCCGGGCGCGTGCCCGCGACGCCGACGCGCGCGCCGAGGCCGCGACGGCCGAGCTCGCCGCGGTACGCCGGACCGAGCGGCGGCTGCGCGCGGACGCGGACCGGGCGCGGGCCGAGGCGCGGGCCGCCGAGCGGGCGGCGCAGGGGGAGCGGGACGCCGCCGAGGTCGCACTGCGGGACGCGCGCGAGGAACGTCGCGCGGCCGCCGTCGAGCTGGCCCGGGCGCGCGCGGAGCGGGACGAGGCACGCCGGGCGCGGACGTCGTCGGCCGACCTCGCGACGGCCCGCGCGCGGCTCCTGCTGGACACGGTGGTCGACGCGGCGGCGGGGCTCCGGCACGAGCTCGCGCTCGGCCCGTCGACGACGACGCCCGCCGACGACGTCGCCGCCGGGCTGCCGGACGCGGCGCGTCCCCGGCCGGGGTCGCGCGGCCGCGCGGCGGACGACCCGGCGCTCGTCGACGACCTGCTGTCGGTCCCGCGGACGCACCTGGTCGTCGACGGCTACAACGTGACGAAGACGGGCTACGGCGAGCTGTCGCTCGCGGACCAGCGCGACCGCCTCCTCTCCGGCCTGCTCCGCGTGGCCGCCGCCGGCACGGAGGTCACCGTGTGCTTCGACGGCGCCGACGGCGGCCCCCGGCCGGTGCACGCCCCGCGCGGCGTGCGCGTGCTGTTCTCGTCGGGGGAGATCGCGGACGACCTCATCCGGCGCCTGGTCGCCGCCGAGCCGCCCGGGCGCCCGGTCGTCGTCGTGACGAGCGACCGCGCCGTCGCCGACGACGTGCAGGCGATGGGCGCGGCGTGCGTCCCGGCCCACGCGCTCCTGGCGCGGCTCGCCCGCCGCTGACGACGCGGCCCTCCCCGGCGTGCTGCCGGGGAGGGCCGTGGTGCGCGGGGGACGAGGGCCCCGGGCCGTGTCAGCGGACGGGCGCCGGCCCGTCCACGTAGATCGCCTCGACGTCGGCCGCGAAGTCCTTGAGCACCTCGCTGCGCTTCACCTTGAGCGACGGCGTGAGGTAGCCGTTCTCGACCGTGAAGTCCGTCGTGAGGACCGTGAACTTGCGGATCGACTCGGCGCGGGAGACCGCCTGGTTCGCGCGCGTGACCGCGGCGTCGAGGGCGGCGAGGACGTCCGGGTCCTTGGCCGCCTGCTCGACGGTCAGCGGCTCCTTGCCGTGCATGCTCGCCCAGCCGGGCAGGCCCTCCGGGTCGAGCGTCACCAGGGCGCCGATGAACGGCTTCTGGTCGCCCACGACGACGCACTGCGAGACGAGCGCGTGCGCGCGGATCCGGTCCTCGAGGACGGCGGGCGCGACGTTCTTGCCGCCCGCGGTGACGATGATCTCCTTCTTGCGCCCGGTGATGCGCAGGAAGCCGTCCTCGTCGAGCGAGCCGAGGTCGCCGGTGCGGAACCAGCCGTCGACGAACGCGTCCGCGGTCGCCTGCTCGTTGTTGTGGTAGCCGCGGAAGATGTGGTCCCCGCGCAGGAGGATCTCGCCGTCCTCGGCGATCCGGGCGCCGCAGCCGGGGAGCTGCTCGCCGACGGTCCCGATCTTCGTGTTCCCGGGGCGGTTGACGCTCGTCGGCGCCGTCGACTCGGTGAGGCCGTAGCCCTCGAGGATCCGCACGCCGATGCCGCGGTAGAAGTGGCCGAGGCGCTCGCCGAGCGGCGCGCCGCCGGAGACCGCGTACTTCGCGCGCCCGCCGAGCGCGTGCCGGAGCTTCTTGAAGACGAGCGCGTCCGCGACCTTGTGCTGCAGGCGCAGCCCGATGCCCGGCCCCGACGGCTCGTCGAGCGCGCGCGAGTACGCGATCGCGGTCGCGGCGGCCCAGTGGAAGATCTTCAGCTTGCCGCCCGCGGCCGCCTTCTGCTCCGAGGAGTTGTAGACCTTCTCGAAGACGCGCGGCACCGAGAGGATGTACGTCGGCTTGAACGTGCCGAGGTCCTCGAGCAGCGTCTTGGTGTCCGGCGTGTGGCCCAGCACCGTGCCGCCGGCCACCACGAGCACGCCGATGAACCGCGCGAACACGTGGGCGAGCGGCATGAACAGCAGCGTGCGGCCGCCCGGCTCCCCGAAGACCTCGGGCACGGCGGCCACGGCGTTGACCGTGAGGGAGTAGAAGTTCTGGTGCGTGAGCTCCGCGCCCTTGGGGCGGCCGGTCGTGCCGGACGTGTAGATGATCGTCGCGACGTCCGCGAGGTCGGCCAGGCCGCGTCGGCGCACGATCTCGGCGTCGTCCACGCCGGCGCCGTCGGCCGTGAGCGTGGCGATCGCGCCCGTGTCGATCGCCAGCACGTCCTGCAGGGCCGGGGCCTGGTCGCGCACCTCCTCGACCGTCGCCGCGTGCGCCTCGGTCTCCACGACGAGCAGGCGCACGTCCGCGTCCGAGAGGATCCACTGCACCTGCTCCGGGCTCGACGTCTCGTAGAGCGGCACGGGCACGGCGCCCGCCGCCCACGTCGCCCAGTCGAGCAGGGTCCACTCGTAGCGCGTGCGCGACATGATGCCCACGTGGTCGCCCGGCTGGATGCCGCGGGCGACGAGCCCCTTCGCGACGGCGACGACCTCGGCGTCGAACTCGCGCGCGCTGAGCGCCTGCCACGCACCGTCGGCACCCGTGCGGCGCTCGACCATCGGCGCGGCCGGGTCGGCCGCGACGCGGCTCGCGAGGAGGTCGTTGAGGTTCTTCGAGGGATCGACTTCGACGATCCGTGGGGCGCTGATCTCGTCCATTCTGGCTCCAGTGGCAGTAGTCGACGGTGGGAGAACCCTACCCAGTGGCGGCGTGTGCCCGAGACCTGCCGTTGTCGGTAGGCTTCAGGTGCTGTGCGCTGCTTGCGCAACGTTTCGCGCGGGCGCGGAGTTCCGGTGGCCCGACCCGTGGCGCGGGGTCGAGGCCCCGTCGTCGTGCGTGGTCCGTGAGCGGGCGAGCACCCGCAGCGAGACCTTGCAGTCAGCGGAACCGAGCGAGTAGAGGACGGGACATGCACGCCATCGGGGTGGACATCGGCGGGACGAAGATCGCGGCCGGGGTCGTCGACGAGAAGGGCGAGATCCTCGTCCAGACGCGCCGCGACACCGAGCCCGACGACGTCGCGAGCATCGACCGCGCCATCGCCGACGTCTATGCCGAGCTCACCGCCGACCACGAGGTCGGCGCGATGGGCCTCGCGGCGGCCGGCTTCGTCAGCCCGGACCGCACCTCGGTGCTCTTCGCGCCGAACATCGCGTGGCGCGAGTACCCGCTGGCGCGCAACGTGCGCGAGCTCATCGGCGACGTCGACGTCCCGATCGTCGTGGAGAACGACGCGAACGCGGCCGGCTGGGCGGAGTTCCAGTTCGGCGTCGCGCGCGACGCGACCGACATGCTCATGCTCACGGTCGGCACGGGGCTCGGGGGCGCGATCGTCGTCGACCGCGAGCTCGTGCGCGGCAAGTGGGGCGTCGCGGCGGAGGTCGGCCACATGCGCGTCGTCCCCGGCGGGCACTACTGCGGCTGCGGCCACGAGGGCTGCTGGGAGCAGTACGCGTCCGGGCGCGCCCTCGTGCGCGACGGGCAGAACGCCCTCATCGCCCAGCCGGACCGCGCGACGCGCCTGCTCGAGATCTGCGGCGGCGACCCGGACAAGCTCAACGGTCCCCAGATCACCCAGGCCGCGCAGGAGGGCGACGACCTCGCGGTCGAGCTGCTCGCGAACCTCGGCCGCTGGATCGGCGAGGGCGCGGCGTCGGTCACGGCGCTGCTCGACCCGGAGCTCATCGTCATCGGCGGCGGCGTCGGTGCGGCGGGCGACCTCCTGCTCCAGCCGGTGCGGCGCGCGTTCGCCGACCAGCTCTCCGCGCGCGGGCACCGCCCGGAGGCGCGGATCGAGCTCGCCGAGCACGGCAACGAGGCGGGCATCGTCGGCGCCGCGGACCTCGCGCGCCGCTGACGGGCGGCGCGGGCGCGGTGCGGGGGAGGCGCGGGCGTCAGACGACGGCGCCCGGCCCCCGGTCGTCGTCGTCCCGCCGGTGCGGCATGCGCCAGAGCAGGATCGCGAGCCCCACGAGGAAGGCGCCGCCGCCCACCTGCGCGACGAGCACGGGGTACGGGCGTGCCACGACCAGCACGACGAGCAGCAGGATCGGCACGCCGACGACGAGCGCCCACGCCATCGTCAGGAGCGGGTCGCGCCCGAGGACGAGCGGCGGGTCCGGCGGCACGAAGTGGCTCTCGGCCTCCTCGAGGTCCTCGACCTCGGGCGTCGTGGGCCAGTCCCGCGGCCCCGTCGGGCGCACCCAGGGCGCCACGGGCACGGACCCGAGCACGTCGCGGCCGCTGCGCGGGGAGCCCTCAGGCGCTCCGGCCGTCGGGTCCTGCGCGGCCCGGGGGTCGTCGCCTGGCCGGGCGCCCGGCTCGGACCGGTCGAGCTCGGACAGGTCCGCGAGCTCGGCCACGATGCCGGCCCACCGGGCGTCGACGTCGAGCGCGGGCTCGGGCGACTCGTCGCGCGGCGCCGTCGCCTCCCCGTCGTCGGCGGCAGGGTGGTCCGCACCCGGCGCCGCGTCGTCGGGCGTGGGGTCGGGGACGTCGTCGGGCTGCGGGGAGTCCGGCTGGGCGTTCGGTGCGGCCATGGGAATCACTCTAGAGTCGGATGCACGTCCCGCGCCGGGACCCCGCGAGGAGGAACGTTGTTCTACTGGTTCATGAAGCAGGTGATGGTCGGCCCGATCCTGCGGCTCCTGTACCGTCCCTGGACGCGGGGCGTCGAGCACGTGCCGGACGAGGGCGGTGCCATCCTCGCGAGCAACCACCTCGCGGTGATCGACTCGTTCATCCTGCCGCTCGTCCTCGACCGCAAGGTCCAGTTCCTCGGCAAGTCCGATTACTTCACGGGCACGGGCGTCAAAGGCCGCCTGACCGCGGGCTTCATGCGCGGCGTCGGGACGATCCCCGTGGACCGCGCGGGCGGCAAGGCCAGCGAGGCCGCGCTCGAGACGGGCCTGCGCGTCCTGCGCGAGGGGGACCTGTTCGGCATCTATCCCGAGGGCACGCGCAGCCCGGACGGGCGGCTGTACCGCGGCAAGACGGGCGTCGCGCGCCTCGCGCTCGAGTCGGGCGCCCCCGTGGTCCCGGTCGCGATGGTCGGGACGAACATCGCGCAGCCGATCGGCAAGGTCATCCCCACGCCGATGCGCATCGGGGTCGTCATCGGCGAGCCGCTCGACTTCTCGCGCTACCGCGGCATGGAGAACGACCGCTTCATCCTGCGCGCCGTCGCCGACGAGATCCAGTACGCGATCATGCGGCTGTCCGGCCAGGAGTACGTCGACATCTACGCGGCCACGGCCAAGGCGCGCCTCGCGGCCGGCCACACCGAGTCCGAGGTGGCGGGCGGAGCCCCCGGCGGGCGTCCCGCCCCGGACGTCCAGGTCCCGGAACCGCCGCCGGAGCCCCGCGCGGCGTCAGTAGACTGAGCGACGGCCGGTCGCGCCGGGCCCGTGCAGGGCCCGAGCCCCGTCGCCGCCACCCCGCCGGACCGCGTCCGTCCGGCCAGGATCCGTCCTACGAGAGGTTCTGAGTTCACATGTCGGTTCGTCGCGTCGCCCTCCTCACCGCGGGCGGTTTCGCCCCGTGCCTGTCCTCCGCGGTCGGGGGTCTCATCGAGCGGTACACGGAGCTCGACCCGGAGATCGAGATCATCGCCTACCAGTACGGCTACCACGGCCTGCTGACCGGCACGAAGATCGTCGTGGACTCCGAGGGGCGCAAGCAGGCGGGGATCCTGCACCGCTTCGGCGGCTCGCCGATCGGCAACTCGCGCGTCAAGCTCACCAACGCGGCCGACTGCGTCAAGCGCGGCCTCGTCCAGGAGGGCCAGGACCCGCTGCAGGTCGCCGCGGAGCAGCTCAAGGCGGACGGCGTCGACGTGCTGCACACGATCGGCGGCGACGACACGAACACGACCGCGGCCGACCTCGCCGCGTACCTCCACGAGAACGGCTACGAGCTCACGGTCGTGGGCCTGCCGAAGACGATCGACAACGACGTGATCCCGATCCGTCAGTCGCTCGGTGCGTGGACCGCCGCCGAGGAGGCCGCGGGCTTCGCCGCCAACGTCATCGGCGAGCACCGCTCGGGCCCGCGCATGCTCATCGTGCACGAGGTCATGGGTCGGCACTGCGGCTGGCTCACCGCGGCGTCCGCCGCCGAGTACCGCAAGTGGCTCGACGCGCAGGAGTGGGCCCCGGCCCTCGGCCTGACGCGCGAGCGCTGGGACGTCCACGCGGTCTTCCTGCCGGAGCTCGCGCTCGACATCGACGCCGAGGCCGAGCGCCTCAAGGCGATCATGGACGAGCAGGGCAACGTCAACATCTTCCTGTCCGAGGGCGCCGGCATGCACGAGATCGTGGCGCAGCTCGAGGCGGCGGGCGAGGAGGTCCAGCGCGACCCGTTCGGCCACGTCAAGCTCGACACGGTCAACCCCGGCCAGTGGTTCGCCAAGCAGTTCGCCGAGAAGCTGGGCGCCGAGAAGGTCATGGTCCAGAAGTCCGGCTACTTCTCGCGCGCGGCCGCCGCGAACGCCGAGGACCTGCGCCTCATCAAGTCGATGACCGACCTCGCGGTCGAGTGCGCGCTGCGCGGCGAGTCGGGCGTCATCGGCCACGACGAGGAGAACGGCGACCGCCTGCGCGCCATCGAGTTCCCGCGCATCGCCGGCGGCAAGGCGTTCGACGTGTCGCAGCAGTGGTTCGGCGAGCTCCTCGAGGGCATCGGCCAGCCGCTCGTGCCCGCGGCGCCCGCAGCCCACTGACCGGCACCACCGCACCAGGAACCTCGTCAGGGGACGCCGTATGACCACCACGAGCGAGCCGGGGACCGACTCCGGGCTCGACCACTTCCGCACGCTCGTCGCGCTCCAGCAGCCGACGTGGCCGGACGAGGCGGCGCTCGACGCCGTCCGTGACCGGCTGGCGGCCTCCGCGCCGCTCGTGGTGCCGGCGGCTGCCGACACGCTGCGCTCCCGCCTGGCCGCGGCCGGGCGGGGCGAGGCGTTCCTCCTGCAGGGGGGCGACTGCGCCGAGACGTTCGCCGAGGCGAACGCCGACCGGATCCGCAACAAGATCCGCACCATCCTGCAGATGGCGGTCATCCTCACGCACGGCGCGAGCATGCCCGTCGTGAAGATGGGCCGCATGGCCGGGCAGTACGCCAAGCCGCGCAGCTCCGACTCGGAGACGCGCGACGGCGTGACCCTGCCCGCGTACCGGGGCGACATGATCAACGGCCACGCCTTCACGCCCGAGGCGCGGATGCCCGACCCGGAGCGCCTCGTCCAGGCGTACCAGATCTCCGCGGCGACGTGGAACGTCGTGCGCGCGTTCACGACCGGCGGCTTCGCGGACCTGCGCCAGGTCCACGAGTGGAACCGCGGCTTCATGCGCAACCCGGCCTACGCGCGGTACGAGCGGACGGCGTCCGAGATCGACCGCGCGATCCGCTTCATGGACGCGTGCGGCGCCGACTTCGACGCGCTGCGCACCGTCGAGTTCTTCGTCAGCCACGAGGCGCTCGTGCTCGACTACGAGCGCGCGCTCACGCGCCGCGACGCGCGCACGGGGGACGCGTACGACACCTCCGCCCACTTCCTGTGGATCGGGGAGCGCACGCGCCAGCTCGACGGCGCGCACGTCGACTTCCTCTCGCGCGTCGCGAACCCGATCGGGGTCAAGCTCGGCCCGACGACGACGCCCGACGTCGCGCTGGAGCTCGCCCGCCGTCTCAACCCCGACGACGTCGAGGGCCGCCTGACCTTCGTCACGCGCATGGGCGCGGGCAAAGTGCGCGACGCGCTCCCGCCGCTCGTCGAGGCCGTCGCGCGCGCGGGCGTGCCCGTCACGTGGGTCACGGACCCCATGCACGGCAACACCATCACGTCCGCGAGCGGCTACAAGACGCGCCGGTTCGACGACGTCCTCGACGAGGTGCGCGGCTTCTTCGAGGTGCACCGCGCCGCGGGGACCGTGCCGGGCGGGCTGCACGTCGAGCTCACGGGCGACGACGTGACCGAGGTGCTGGGCGGGAGCGAGGAGATCGACGACGCGGGGCTCGCCCTGCGCTACGAGACGCTCGTCGACCCGCGCCTCAACCACCAGCAGTCGCTGGAGATGGCCTTCCAGGTCGCGGAGATGCTGCGCGGCTGAGGGCGCGGGGGAGACGGCGTCTCCCGTCGAGCACAGGGCTGTGGCCCGTCCCGTGGTCGGGGCGGGCCACGGCCGTCTGCGCGGCGCGGGAGGTCAGAAGACGTTGAGGACGATCGTCGAGCCCTTGGGCGCGGTGCGCCCGTCGCCGCCCGGAGGGTCCTGGGCGTAGACGATGTTGAGCGGGTGGATGCCCTGCGGGTAGCGGATCTCCACCTGGAAGCCTGCGTCCTTCAGGGCCTTCTCGGCGTCGGCGACGTTGCGGGTGCTCACGTTCGGGACCTCGACGAGCGGGGGTCCGAGCGACACTACGACGTTCACGGTGTCCTTCCGGTGGGCGTCGGAGCCCTGCTCGGGGTCCTGGCGGATCACGAGCCCTGCGCCGACGGTCTCGGAGTACTCCTCGGTGACGGCGGGGACGAGGCCCTGCTCCTCGAGCGCGGCGACCGCGGCGTCCTTCGCGGAGCCCGTGACCTGCGGCACGACGACGGGCGCCGGCCCGGACGAGACGGTGAGCACCACCGGCACGTCGTGCCGGATCGTGGCGCCCTCCTCGATGACGTTGCCGTCGGGGTCCTTCACGGCCATGACCTGGCCCGACGGCACCTCGTCGTGCGGCGTGGCGACGGGGTCGCCCAGCGTCAGGTCGGCGCCCTCGATGGCGGCGGTCGCCTCCTCCTGCGTCGCGCCCACGAGGCCGGTCGGCACCGTGAGCATCCGCACGCCCTTCGACACGACGAGCCGCACGCTGCCGTCCTTGCGCACGTCCTCGCCGGACGCCGGGTCGGTCGCCACCACGGCGCCCTCGGGCACGGCGTCGTCGTAGCGCTCCTCGACCGTGTGGGAGAGGCCCGCGTCGTCGAGGATCGCGACGGCCTCCGGGCGCGCCGCCTCGACGAGGCCGTCCGGGACCTGGGTGTAGGCGCCCGGCCCGGACGAGAACCACCACGCGGCGCCGCCGCCGACGCCCGCGAGGACGAGGAGCACGACGAGCGACCAGACGACCACGCGGCCGTGACCGCGTCGCCGCGCCGGGGTCGGGGCAGCAGGGGGCGGCGGGCCGGGCCGCGTGGTCGGCGCGACGACGTGCCCGACGGCGAGCGGCTCGGTGAGGCCCGCGGCCTCGCGGTCGCGCAGGCTGAGCGCCGCGAGGGACGCGGTCGCGGCGGCGGACGGGTCGTCGGGCTCGGTCCGCGGGCCCGGACCCGGCGGGGGCGGCACGACGGCGGACCCCCCGGCGGGCGGGTCGACGCGCCGCTCGAGGTCGGCCGGGTCGAGCGCCGCGCGGGTCGAGCGCACGAGCGCGAGCGCGGCGCCGGCGTCGGCCGGGCGGTCGGCGGGGTCGCGCGCGGCGAGCGCGCACAGCAGGTCGTCGACCTCGGGCGGGATCCACGGGGCGACGTCCGACGGCGGCGGCACGTCGTTGTTCACGTGCTGGAACGCGACCTGGATCGGCGTCGTGCCGGTGTGCGGGACGGTGCCGAGCAGCATCTCGTACGCGAGGATGCCCGCCGCGTAGACGTCGGTGCGGGCGTCGCACGTGCCGGTCGCGATGAGCTCGGGGGAGAGGTAGGCGACGGTCCCGAGGATCGTGCCCGTCGTCGTCGCGGTCACCTCGTTCACGGCGCGGGCGAGACCGAAGTCGGTGACCTTGAGCCGGCCCTCGGTGTCGAGCAGGACGTTCTCGGGCTTGATGTCGCGGTGCACGAGCCCCGCGCGGTGGGCGGCGGCGAGCGCGTCGAGCACGTGGTCGAGCACGTCGAGCGCGCGACCCAGAGTCAGGGTGCGCTCGGTGAGCATGGTGCGGCGCAGGTTCGACCCCGCCACGTACTCCATCGTCAGGTAGCTCGTGTCGCCGTCGAGGCCCTGGTCGTACACGGCGACGAGGCCCGGGTGGGTGAGCCGGGCCGCGGCGCGCGCCTCACGGCGGAAGCGCGAGACGAAGTCGGCGCCGGACGCGCCCTCGGCGAGGTGGGGGTGCATGACCTTGAGCGCGACCTCGCGCTCGAGCCGACGGTCGACCGCGAGGTACACCGTCGCCATGCCGCCTCGCGCGATGCGCGAGACGACCTCGTACCGCCCGTCGACCAGGCGGCCGACGAGGGGATCGGTCGTCACGGTGGCCACGGGGAGAGTCTAGGTGGCCGGGTGTCACGATCCGGTGAGCGCGGCGCGCACGGCGTGGGTGTCGTGTGGAGGCACGCCGTAGGCTTGCCCGGTGACCGATCGCGACACCACCCCCCGCCCCACGCTCGACGACCTCGTCGGCGATTGGCTGACCCTCCCCGACGTCGCCGAGGCGCTCGGCACCGACGTCGGCAAGGTGCGCCGTCTCGTGCAGGAGCGGCGCGTCGTGGGCGTGAAGCGCGGCGAGCGCACGACGTTCCAGGTCCCGGCGCGCTTCCTCGTGCCGCTGCACCTGGTCGACCCGGCGAACGCCGGCCGCCCGGACGAGAGCGGCCGCGTGGGAGTCCTGTCGAGCCTGCAGGGCACGATCGTCGTCCTCACCGACGCCGGCTTCGACGACGCCGAGATCCTCGAGTGGCTCTTCACCCCGCACGACGAGCTCGGCGAGGCCCCGTTCGACACGCTCCTCAGCGGGCACAAGGCGCGCGTGCGCCGCGTGGCGCAGTCCGAGCTCTGACGCGCCTCGATCGTCCGGGCCCGTGCCGGGCCGACGGACGGCGGTGCGGTCAGGCCGTGCGCTCGACGGCGGCGCGCGCGAGCAGCGCGAGCATCGTCGCGCCCGGCTCCGCGAGCCCGGCCCCGTCGAGGGCGGCCGCGGCGCGCTCGGTGAGCTCCGCGATGAGCGACTCGACGGCGTCGCGCGCGCCAGTCTCGACGAGGACGGCGCGCAGGTCCTCCACCGTGGCCGGGTCGAGGTCCGGGTCGCCCAGGTGCGTGAGCAGCAGCTCGCGCTGCGCGGGCGTGGCGGTCGCCAGCGCGCGCACGACGAGCACCGTCCGCTTGCCCTCACGCAGGTCGTCGCCGGCCGGCTTGCCGGTGACCTGCGCGTCGCCGAAGACGCCGAGCACGTCGTCGCGGAGCTGGAACGCCTCGCCCACGGGCAGGCCGAACGCGCTCGTCGCGGCGACCGCGTCGTCGTCGGCACCGGCGAGCGCCGCGCCGAGCGCGATGGGGTGCTCGACGCTGTAGCGCGCGGACTTCGAGCGGATCACGGCCCGGGCCCGCTCCTCGTCGGCCGCCGGGTCCTCGCCCCACGGCAGGACCTGCGCGTGCACGTCGAGGTACTGGCCGGCCGTGACCTCCGTCTGCATACGGCCGAACACGCGTCGCGACCGCGTGGCGACCACGGGTGCGAGGTCGTCGAGCGCGTCGCCGAGCTCCCGGTGGCTCGCGATGAGCGCGAGGTCGCCGAGCAGGATCGCGGCGTTCTCGCCGTACCGCTCGCCGTCGCCGGACCAGCCGAGGTCGCGGTGGCGCGCCGCGAAGGCGCGGTGCGCCGTCGGGCGGCCGCGCCGGGTGTCGGAGGAGTCCATGACGTCGTCGTGGAAGAGCGCCGCCGCCTGGAACAGCTCGAGCGCCGCGCCGGCGCGCAGCACCGTGGTCTGGTGCGGGCCCGCGGCGTCACCGCCGTGCGCGCGCCACGACCAGTAGCAGAACGCGGCGCGCAGGCGCTTGCCGCCCGCGAGCAGCTCCTGCGTCGCGTCGGCGAGCAGGTCCGTGTCCGGGTGGGTCCCGGCGAGCTCGGCGCGCAGCGCCGCGGTCGAGGCGTGCAGGGCGTCGTCGACGCCGGTGCGCACCCCCTCGCGGTCGACGAGCGCGGCGGGGCTCGGGTCGGTGAGGTCCTCGGACGCCTGGGGAGGGACGGAGGGCGAGGTCGGCAGCGACGGGTTGGGCACGGGGGCAGCCTATGCGGAGCGAGCGCCACCCTGCCCGCCCGGTCTGGTGGCGGTCGGGCGGCGCGGCACCTCAGCCGGCGGCGACCTGGCCGCTGATCGTCACGAGGCGTTCCGTCTCGTCGTCGAAGACGCCGACGGCGACCGACTCGGTCGGGGCCTCGGGCGCCGTCGTGCGGACGAACGTGGTGAGCGAGGTGAGCGCGCTCGGCACGGTCGACGGCGACACCGCGAAACCGGCCACGCCCAGCGTGTCGGTGTAGTAGGCGGTGAGCGCCTCGACCGTGTTCGTGGAGCGCAGGTTGAGCGTGACGTCCACGAGCGCGCCGTCCTGCGACGGCCGTGCCGAGCTCGCGAGCACCTCGGCGCCCGGCGCCACCGGGACGAGCGCGACGGGGAACCCCTCCACCAGGTCCCCGACCGCCGAGGCGGCGTCGTAGTCGGGCAGCGGCGTGCCCGGCGCGCCGGAGTCGGCGTCCGGCGCCGGCTGCTCCTCCCGGGGTGCCGCGGCGCCCTGCACGTCGCCCAGGTCCGCCTGGCACCCCGCGAGCGTCGAGCCCAGCACGGCCGCGACGAGGACGACGGCGGCCCGGCCGGCGGGGGAGAGCGCCGGGTGCGCGGCGGCGCGGGTTCGTGGTGGCACGCGCACACCGTAGTCACCCGCGCGTGCGCGAGCCACCACGGAGGTCGGGGGCCGACCACAGCCCCGGGTGCCCGCCCCGCGTCGTCCACAGCCGGGCGGCGGGCGCCCCGCACGCCGCCCCGACCGACTGGGATGGGCGCATGACGACCCTCATCCGGGCCCAGGGCCCGCGCGAGCTCCTCGCCTACGTCCCCTTCCGGCTCGGCTACCGACCGCAGGACAGCGTCGTCCTCGTGGGGCTGCGGCCACCGCGCGGCCGCATCGGTCTCGTCGTGCGCGTCGACGTCGCCGACGCGGCGGACGTCGAGCACGGGCCGCAGCTCGCGCGGTCCGTCGTGGGGCACCTCGCGGCCGACGGCGCACGCCGCGTCGTGCTCGTCGTCTACTCCGACGCGCCGCTGCGCGCGGCGGGCGTCGCGGCCGCGCGGGTGCGGGCCGCCGTCGAGCACTGCCGCGAGGCCGCCGAGCCGCACCACGGGCCCGTCGAGGCGTGGGTCGTGTCGTCGACGGGCTGGTACGCGCTCGACTGCCCCGAGGACGACTGCTGCCCGCCGGAGGGAAGGTCGCTGCGCGAGCTCGAGTCGAGCGAGGTCGGCGCGCACATGGTGCTGTCCGGGGCGGCGCTCGCGGACTCGCGCGAGGAGGCGCTGCGGATCCCGCCCGCGGGCGCGGACGCGCGGCGCCGTGCGGCGCGCGCGGCACGGCGGGTGCGCGACCGCGCCCGGTCCGTGGCGGCTGGCGACGACGTCGCGTCCCGGGTCGCGGCGCGGGTCTCCGCCCTCGCGCTGTGGCGGACCGCGGTCGCGCAGGTCGTCGCGCGCGACCGGGCGCGGGACGGCGGGCCGGTCGACGACGGCGCCGGTGCCGCGGTGCCCGCCGCGACGGTCCTCGGGCGCCTGGCCGCGGGCCTCGAGTCGGTCCCCGTGCGCGACGCCGTGCTTCTCTCCCTCGTGCCGGGGACCGACGACCTGCCGGACCGCACGGTGCGGGGCGGCGACGTGGACGCCGGGACGGGCCGCGCCATCGCGGCCGTCGTGGACCCGGGCGCGGGCCTCGCGCCCGACCCGGCGGTCACCGGGCCGGCGAGGGCCGTGCTGGAGGGCGTGGTCGCCCACGCGCCGCGCGGGAGCACCGCGCCCGCGCTGACGCTCCTGGCGCTCGTGGCCTGGTGGCACGGCGACGGCGGCCGGGCCCGTCGGCGGCTCGCCGAGGCGCTGGCGGAGGACCCGACGTACCGGCTCGCGCTGCTGCTCGCGAGCGCGCTCGACGCCGGGGTCCCGCCGGGCTGGGTCCGCGCCGACGCGTGCGCCGACACGCACGACGTCGGGTAGGTTCGACGCAACACGACCTGCGGTCGCCCCCGCGGCCGGCCGCACCCACGAGCCGTCTCCGGAGGACACATGAGCGTCGTCGTCGCGCACCTGAGCACGCCCGAGGGCCGCGAGGCTCTCGACAGCGCGGCCACCGAGGCCGTCCGGCGCGGCACCGACCTCGTCGTCGTCGTGACCGAGGCCTCCATGGCGACTCCCGAGCTGGTCGCCGCGCACGAGGACGACCTGCGACGCGTGGAGGCACGCCTCGAGGGGACGGGCACGACGCTGCGCCGCGAGCAGGGCTCGTCGGACCTCGCGGACGACCTCGTGGGCGCCGCGGAGCGGACGTCGGCGGACCTCATCGTCATCGGGCTGCGTCGGCGCAGCCCCGTGGGCAAGCTCATCCTCGGCTCGAACGCCCAGCGCATCCTGCTCGACGCGCCCTGCCCCGTGCTGGCCGTCAAGCCCGAGCGGCCCGCCGGCGTCTGAGCCGCCCGCGCGTCGGCGCGCGGACGTGGATCCCTGCGGTCCGGCGCGCCTGCGGGGGCCGGGTGAGGGGCAGGGTGTGCGGGGAATCTTCCAGGGTCCCGACCCGTTGTACACGTCACGAACCGGGTGACGAACGTCGTGACGACGTGGTGCGCCGGGCCGTCGGGAGGCGGTCAGGTCCGACATCACCCCGTGTCGCGGCGTCCGGCGCACGGATCGCCGGTACAATATAGGTAGTCCGCCAGAGCCCGACGACTCACCGTGAGAGTCCAGAGCAGCCCGCACTTCACGGTTCACGTCCCCGCTCCGGCGGCCCTACCGCCCCCCATGATTGCCGAAAGGTCGGTTTGTGGCGCCCTCAACCCCGATTTCCGCACTCCCGCGAGAGTTCGAGCACCCCGCCCTGCAGGAGCTCCTGCGGCGCGGCAGCGCGAACGGTCGCGTCGACGCCGAGAGCTTCCGCACCGCGTGCGAGCAGGCTGCCGTCAACGACGCCAAGCGGCTGAAGGCGGTCTTCCGCGCGCTCGCGGGCGCCGGCGTCGAGGTCGACATCCCGACCACGACGAAGGTGGCCGCGGCGGCTTCCCCGCGCAGCACGACGACCGCGCGCACCAAGCCCGCCGCGACGAAGTCCGCGGCGGCGACCAAGCGCACGACCACGACGAAGGCCGCCCCGGCGGCCGACGCCGAGGGTGCGGAGACCCCGTCGACCGGCCCCGCCAAGCCCGCCGCCCGCAAGACCGCGGCCAAGGCTCCCGCCAAGTCCAAGGCGACGCCCGCGCGCGCCAAGAAGAAGGACGACGACGAGGACGACGCCGAGGTCGAGATCGAGGATCTCGAGATCGACGTGACCGAGGACGAGGAGGCCGCGGAGCCGGGCGCCAAGAAGGCTGCCGCCGCCGCGCCGAGCGACGAGCCCGAGGAGACCGGCTTCGTCGTCTCCGACGCGGACGAGGACGACGCCCCGGTCCAGCAGGTCGTGACCGCGGGTGCGACGGCCGACCCGGTCAAGGACTACCTCAAGCAGATCGGCAAGGTCGCGCTGCTGAACGCGGAGCAGGAGGTCGAGCTCGCGAAGCGGATCGAGGCCGGTCTGTTCGCGGAGGAGAAGCTCGCGGCCGAGGGCGACGACCTGGACCGCAAGCTCAAGCGTGAGCTGCAGTGGATCGCGCACGACGGCAAGCGGGCGAAGAACCACCTGCTGGAGGCGAACCTGCGTCTGGTGGTGTCGCTGGCCAAGCGGTACACGGGTCGCGGCATGCTGTTCCTGGACCTGATCCAGGAGGGCAACCTCGGTCTGATCCGTGCGGTCGAGAAGTTCGACTACACCAAGGGCTACAAGTTCTCGACGTACGCGACGTGGTGGATCCGGCAGGCGATCACGCGCGCGATGGCGGACCAGGCGCGCACCATCCGTATCCCGGTGCACATGGTCGAGGTCATCAACAAGCTCGCGCGCGTGCAGCGTCAGATGCTGCAGGACCTGGGCCGGGAGCCCACGCCCGAGGAGCTCGCCAAGGAGCTCGACATGACCCCGGAGAAGGTCGTCGAGGTCCAGAAGTACGGCCGCGAGCCCATCTCGCTGCACACGCCGCTCGGCGAGGACGGCGACTCCGAGTTCGGCGACCTCATCGAGGACTCCGAGGCCATCGTCCCGGCGGACGCGGTGAGCTTCACGCTCCTGCAGGAGCAGCTGCACCAGGTGCTCGACACGCTGAGCGAGCGCGAGGCGGGCGTCGTCTCGATGCGGTTCGGCCTCTCGGACGGGCAGCCCAAGACGCTCGACGAGATCGGCAAGGTCTACGGCGTGACGCGTGAGCGCATCCGTCAGATCGAGTCGAAGACCATGTCGAAGCTGCGCCACCCGAGCCGCTCGCAGGTGCTGCGCGACTACCTCGACTGACGCGTCGCGGTGGGCGGCCGGTGGCACCACCGACCGCCCGCCGCCGTCGCACGACGAAGGCCCCGAGGAGATCTCCTCGGGGCCTTCGTCGTGTCTGAGGTCTGTCTCTGAGGTGGTCGTCGCGGGGGACCGGGCGGTGGAGCCGGTCCCCGCGGTCGTGCGCTCCTGGCGCGGGACGGTGCTCGGCGGACCGGCGCGTCAGCGCGCGCCGTGCTCCGCGAGCAGCTTGTCGGTCTCGTCCTGGATGGACGTCGCGAGGTCGGTGTAGGCATCCGCGTGCGCCCGCGCGTGGTGGCCGCAGAACAGCAGCTCGCCGCTCGGCAGGACCACACGGACGTACGCCTGGGCCCCGCAGCGGTCGCAGCGGTCGGCCGCGGTCAGCGGTTCGGTGGTGGTCGTCGTAGCAGTCACATGAACATCAAACCATCCCCTCCTGAGGTTTCGTCCCGGGGGAGGGCCGGGTTCGCTACCCGCGAAGCGCGCTCACCCGGCGCCGTCGTCTCCCGCCGGCATCTCACGCATCCCGCCGCATCCCGCCCGATCGCGCGGCGTCCGCGGCAGCGCGGCGGGGCAGCACCGCGCTGTGGGCGCCCTCGTCTAGGCTTGCCGCCGTGACGACCACCTCCGCTGAGTCCAGCTACACCGCTCGGCACCTGTCCGTGCTCGAGGGCCTCGAGGCCGTGCGCAAGCGCCCGGGCATGTACATCGGCACGACCGACTCGCGCGGTCTCATGCACTGCCTCTGGGAGATCATCGACAACTCGGTCGACGAGGCGCTCGCGGGCAACTGCTCGAAGATCCGGGTCGTGCTGCACGCCGACACCTCCGTGACGGTCGAGGACGACGGCCGCGGCATCCCCGTCGACATCGAGCCGAAGACGGGCCTGTCCGGCGTCGAGGTCGTCTTCACCAAGCTGCACGCGGGCGGCAAGTTCGGCGGCGGGTCGTACACCGCGTCGGGTGGTCTGCACGGTGTCGGCGCGTCCGTCGTCAACGCGCTGTCCTCGCGTCTCGACGTCGAGGTCGACCGCGGCGGCAAGACGCACCGCATGACCTTCCACCGCGGCGAGCCGGGCGTGTTCAGCGACCCGAAGACGGGCCCGACGCCGGACGCCCCGTTCGAGCCGTTCGTGTCCGGGTCCGAGCTCGCGGTCGTCGGGAAGACGAAGCGCGGCGTCACCGGCACGCGCGTCCGCTACTGGGCGGACCGCCAGATCTTCCTCAAGACGGCCGTCTTCTCCTACGACGAGCTCGTCACGCGCGTGCGCCAGACGACGTTCCTCGTCCCCGGTCTCGAGATCACGGTGCGCGACGAGCGCGGCGTGCCGGGGACGCCGGGGGAGTCCGGGCCGCACGAGGAGACGTTCGTGCACACGGGCGGGTCGGTCGACTTCGTCGACTTCCTCGCGCCGGACACCCCCGTCACCGCGACGTGGCGCCTCACGGGCTCGGGCTCGTTCACGGAGACCGTCCCGGTGCTCGACGACCGGGGTCACATGACCCCGCAGGCGGTGCAGCGCGACTGCGAGGTCGACGTCGCGCTGCGCTGGGGCACCGGCTACGAGACCGAGGTCCGCAGCTTCGTCAACATCATCGCCACGCCCAAGGGCGGTTCCCACCTCGGCGGCTTCGAGCAGGGTCTGCTCAAGGTGCTGCGCAAGGCGGTCGAGACGAACGCGCGCCGCCTCAAGGTGTCGACGAAGGACGCGTCCGAGCGCATCGAGAAGGACGACGTGCTCGCCGGCCTGACGGCCGTCGTCACCGTGCGCCTCGCCGAGCCGCAGTTCGAGGGCCAGACGAAGGAGGTCCTCGGCACGGCGCCGGTGCGCGGCATCGTGGCGCGCGTCGTCGAGAAGGAGCTGAACGCCCTCCTCACCTCCACCAAGCGCGACGAGAAGACGCAGGCCGCGCTGCTGCTCGACAAGGTCGTCGCCGAGATGCGCGCGCGCATCACCGCGCGCAAGCAGAAGGAGATCTCGCGGCGCAAGAACGCGCTCGAGACGTCGTCCCTGCCGGCCAAGCTCGTCGACTGCCGCAGCGACGACGTCGAGCGCAGCGAGCTGTTCATCGTCGAGGGCGACAGCGCGCTCGGCACCGCGCGCCTCGCGCGCAGCTCCGACTTCCAGGCGCTGCTGCCCATCCGCGGCAAGATCCTCAACGTGCAGAAGGCGTCCGTGAGCGACATGCTGCGCAACGCCGAGTGCACCGCGATCATCCAGGTGCTCGGCGCCGGGTCGGGGCGGTCGTTCGACCTCGAGGCCGCGCGCTACGGCAAGATCGTGCTCATGACGGACGCCGACGTCGACGGCGCCCACATCCGCACCCTGCTGCTCACGCTCTTCTACCGGTACATGAAGCCGCTCGTCGAGGCGGGCCGCGTCTTCGCTGCCGTGCCGCCGCTGCACCGCATCGAGGTCATCGGCGCCGGGCGCCGCAAGAACGAGTACATATACACGTACTCCGAGGCCGAGCTCGCCGCGACGCTCAAGAAGCTCGACAAGGCCGGCCGCCGCTACAAGGACGACATCCAGCGGTACAAGGGCCTGGGGGAGATGGACGCCGATCAGCTCGCCGAGACGACGATGGACCCGCGCCACCGCACCCTGCGTCGCGTCACGGCCGAGCACGCCGAGGCGGCGGAGCGCGTGTTCGAGCTGCTCATGGGCAGCGACGTCGCGCCGCGCAAGGAGTTCATCGTCGCCGGCGCGGCCGAGCTGGACCACGCCCGCATCGACGTCTGACGATGTCCGCCGGGCAGGACGCGCGACGGGCGGGCGACCCCGACCTGGTCGGGCTGCTGCGGCGCACCGTCCTGCTGGTCGCGGGGCTCAACCTCGCGTACTTCGTCGTCGAGCTCACCGTCGCGCTCGCGGCGGGTTCGGTGTCGCTGCTCGCCGACAGCGTGGACTTCCTCGAGGACACCGCGATCAACCTGCTCATCGCCGTCGCGCTGGGTTTCCCGCTCGCGCGGCGCGCGGTCCTGGGCAAGGCGCTGGCGCTGCTCATCCTCGTCCCCGCGCTGTTCGCGGCGTGGGAGGTCGTGCGCCGGTTCGGCGACCCGCCCGCACCCGAGGTGCTGCCGATCGTCCTCGCCTCGCTCGGCGCGGTCGTGGTCAACGGGGTGTGCGCGTGGCTCCTCGTCCGCGTCCGCCATCACGGCGGGTCGCTGAGCCGGGCCGCGTTCCTGTCGGCCCGCAACGACGTGCTCGTCAACGTCGCCGTCATCGCGATGGGGCTCGTGACCGCGTGGACCGGGTCCGGCTGGCCGGACCTCGTGCTGGGGTGCGGGATCATCCTCCTCGCGGGCCACTCCGCGTACGAGGTGTGGGAGGTCAGCGAGGAGGAGCGGCTGGCGGCCAGGGCCGTCGCGGGCGAGGAGATCGGGTGAGGGGCCGTCGTCCGACAGGCGGGCGACCCGGCGCGAGCCGGGCGGCGCTCCGTACGCTGGCGACGTGACCCTCCGAACGCTCCGCGCCACGTCCGCGCGCCCGCTCACCGCCCTGACCGCCGTCCTGCTCACCGCGGGCCTGCTGGCCGGGTGCTCGTCCGCCGACGAGCCCGCCGCCGACACCACGTCGACCTCCACGGCGACCGCGGGCGAGGAGTCGAGCGCCCCGGCCGACGACGCGACGGACGAGGCGCCCGGCGACGAGTCCGGCGACGACGAGGACGCGCCCGAGCTCTCCTACGAGGGGCGCGAGGGCGCGACGGCCCTCGACCTGCTCCTCGAGGCGGACCCGTCCGCCCAGGTGACCGGTGAGGGCGAGAACGCGTTCGTCACGGCGATCGACGGCGTCGCCGCCGACCCGGACAGCGAGTTCTGGGCCCTGTACGTGAACGGCGAGATGGCTACCGTGGGTGCAGGCTCGCTCGAGACGAAGGACGGGGACGAGATCACGTGGAAGCTCGAGACGTTCACCTCGTGACGCGCTCGGAGAGCACGGCGCTGCGCTGGTGGCGGCCGGCGCTCGTCGTCACGCTCGCGGCGCTCGCCGTCGTGTGGCGGCTCGTGCGCGCCGACCTCGGCGCACCCCCGAACCTCGAGCTCGTCACCGCGGCGACGTTCGCGGCGACGATCCTGCTGCGCTCGCGGTGGGCGTTCGTCGTGCCGCTCGCGGTGACGGTCGTGTCCGACGTCGTGCTCGGCAACACGGCGATCGCGCTGTTCACGTGGAGCGCGTGGCTCGTCGTCGGGCTGGGCTCGCTGCTCGCGCGGAACACGACCGGGTGGCGCCGCGTCGGCGCGGGCGCGGCGTTCGGCGTCGCGGGCTCGCTGTGGTTCTTCGCGTGGACGAACTTCGGCGTCTGGCTGCAGGGCCGCGGCGGCTGGTACCCGGCGGGAGCGGACGGGCTCGTCGCGAGCTACGTCGCGGGTCTGCCGTTCCTGCGCACCATGCTGCTCGGCAACCTCGTGCTCGTGCCGCTGGTCGCGGCCGGGACGCTGCTCGTGGACCGGCTCGAGGCGTCGCACGGGATGGTCGGCGCCCGCGCCGTCCCCGCCGCGCGGTAGCGTGGTTGGTACCGGGCGCCGCACGGGCTGAGCCCGCGACGGGCTCGGCCGGGGCAGGAGGAGGACACCCATGGCGGGACACCGGATCTTCGGCATGAGCTTCGCGAGCCTCTACCCGCTCTACGTGACCAAGGTGGAGCGCAAGGGGCGCACGAAGGACGAGCTCGACCAGGTCGTCGGCTGGCTCACCGGCTACGACGACGCCGGCCTCGCGCAGGCGATCGCCGACGAGATCACGCTCGAGGAGTTCTTCGACCGGGCGCCTGCGTGGAACCCGAACGCCTCGCTCATCACCGGGGTGATCTGCGGCGTCCGCGTCGAGGACATCGAGGACCCGCTCATGCAGAAGGTGCGCTACCTCGACAAGCTCGTCGACGAGGTCGCGCGCGGCAAGAAGATGTCGTCGATCCTGCGCGGCGAGGCGGCCACCGCCTCCTAGCGGCGCCCGCGGCTCACCCGAGCTCTTCCGCGAGCCCGACGATGATGCCGCCGGGCCCCCGCAGGTAGCAGAGGCGGTACGCGTCCTCGAAGCGTACGACCTCACGCAGCACCGCCCCGCCGTGGCGGGCGAGGCGCTCGACCGTGTCGTCGAGGTCGTCCACGGCGAACATCACCCGGTGCAGGCCGAGCACGTTCGGCGGGGCGGTGCCGAGCCCCAGGTCGAGCGGCGCCGGCGCGTGGTACCGCGTGAGCTCCAGCCGCCCGGGGCCGCCGGGGACGCGCATCATCGCGATCTCCGAGCGGAGGTCGTCGAGCCCGACGACGCGCTCCGCCCACCGCCCCTCGATCGTCATCCGGTTCTCGAGCTCCATCCCGAGCTCGGCGAAGAACGCGACGGCCGCGTCGAGGTCGTCGACGACGACGGCCACGTTGTCGAGGCGCTGGATCGCCACGGGTGCCTCCTGAGGTGCTGGGGTCGGTGGGTCGTCCGGGGTGCCGGTGAGGTCCGGCGCCGAGCAGGGCGTCAGGCGTCCTGCCCGACGCCGCGCCCCGGCTCGCTCATGTCGCCCGTGCCCGGCGTGCCGTCCGCGAGGCCGTAGCGCAGCAGGACCGTGCCCGTCGGGCTCGGTGCGGGAGGCTCGAGGAGGGTGAGGTTGGTGGGGACGGCGCCGCCGTCGAACACGGTCTTGCCCGCGCCGAGCACGATGGGGTGCACCCACAGGTCGAGGCGGTCGAACAGCCTCTCGGTCAGCAGCGTCTGCACCAGGTCGAGGCTGCCCACGACCTTGACGTGCTCGTGCCGGTCGCGCACCTCGCGCACCGCGGCGGGCAGGTCCGGGCCGAGCAGCGTCGACCCGGCCCACGGCAGGTCCGGCGTGCCGCGCGACGCCACGTACTTGGGGATGCGGTTGAACAGAGCCGCGAAGTCGTCGTCCTGCCCGCCCTCCTGGAACGGCCAGTACGACGCGAAGATGTCGTACGTGCGGCGTCCGAGCAGCAGCGCGTCCGTGCCCTCGTACGCCGCGGCGATCTGCTCGCCCGCGACGTCGTCGAGCAGCGGCGCCTGCCACCCGCCGAACGCGAACCCGCCCTCCGAGTCCTCCTCCGGCCCGCCGGGCGCCTGCCCGACGAGGTCGAGGGTCGTGAACAGCTCGATCTCGATGCTTCCCATGGCTCGGCTCCCGCGGCGTCGTGGTCTCGGTCACGGGTAAGACGTCGTCCGGTCGCCGAACTCATCGACGCGGCGGCCGGGCGGGTCAGGTGGCGGGCGGTCCTGCGTCGTCGGGCTCGTCCGGGACCCACCGCAGGACGTCTCCGGGCTGGCACCCGAGGACGCGGCAGACGGCGTCCAGCGTCGAGAAGCGCACGGCCTTCGCGCGCCCGTTCTTCAGGACGGCGACGTTCGCCGGCGTGATGCCGACCGCGGCGGCGAAGTCGCCGACGGACATCTGCCTCCGCGCCAGGAGGACGTCGAGGTCGATGACGATCGGCACCTAGATCACCGCGGCCAGCTCGCGGCGGTCGGCGGTCGCGGCGCGGAGCAGCGCGCGCAGCACCACGACGAGCAGGGCCAGCGCGCCCCCGCCCACGAGCGAGCCGAGGAGGCCGAGGAGCACGAGCGGCCCGCCGAGCTGCGCCCCGAACGTCAGGTGACCGAACACCGTCGCGGCGAGGATCGCGACCGTGACCACGCACCCGATCACCACGGTGACCGAGCGCAGCGCGCGCGGGTCGAACACCTCGTCGCGGGCGGCGAGGCCGAGCAGGCGCCACACCGCCACGAGGGCGACCTCGACCGCGAGCAGCGCCAGCACGGCCAGCACGGAGTACGGGACCACGAGGCTGCGGACCTCCGGGTACTGCGCCCCGACCTCGGCCGCGAGGAGGGGGGCGAGGAACATCGACAGCGCGGTGCCGAGGACCACGAGGACGAGGAGCGCTCGTGTGCACGCGACGAGGGGAGGTCTCATCTATCGATTGTCGATAGATGAGACGGCCCTGTCAATGACCGAGGCACGACCCGTTGCGCGAAGGGGGAAGCGCGCGGCCGGGCGGTATCCGCTGTACCCGTCCGCCGGCGGCGTCGGCCCCGGGTGCTCTCTCGTCCGCGGAGCGGTCGATCAGCCGAGTCACAGCGTGGCGTCCCAAGATCCTGCGGATCCTGGCCTGTGGATAACGGGTGCCCTCGCCGTCGCGGCGTCTACCGTCCGGTCCAGGAGCCCACGACCAGGAGGATCATCATGCTCGACCAGCATGAGCGCACGTGCCAGCACGAGCGAACGACCGCGGTCCCTCGCACGGGGCACCGTTCCCGTACTCGCCTCGCCACGCGTCGGAGAGCCACCGTCGGTCGCGTGCTCTCGGGACTCGGGGTCGCCGTCGTCCTCACGGTCGTTCCCGGCTGCGCGCTGCCCTTCGTCGAGACCGACGACGGCGCGACCCCTGCGGCGGCGGTGACGCCCCAGAGCGAGGGCGAGCCGGCGACCCCCTCCGGGGCCGAGTACGCGATCGTCTCGGGCCAGCCGGTGCGGACGCCCTGCTGGTCCTACGAGGGCCCGGAGGCGTTCGTGAACAACGTCTCCTCGGACCAGGAGGAACACTGCCACGGTGCCCTCGAGCTCTGGGGCGAGGTCGTCGACGGGGCGGTGGTGCCCACGGGCGTCGGGGCGGTCTACGGGCAGGTATCGGTCGAACCGGTGCGGGTCGCGACGTCCGAGGCGTGGGGGGTCGGGACCGATCTCGGGGGAGCGGTCGACCTCCTCGCGGACTCGTACTTCGCGGAGAACGGCAGCATCCTCAGCCTGCACGAGGCGACCACCCTCGACGGCGTACCGGCGAACATCACCCGGGTCGAGGGGAGCTTCGAGGAGACGCGGACGAAGGCCTTCATCACCGCCTTCGCACCCGAGCGGTTCGCGTCGGGCACGGACGAGGTCCAGTTCTTCGTGATCGCGATCGTCACCCCCTACGACAACGGCGACGAGCTCATCGAGCAGGTCACGGGCACGTGGAGGTGGTCCTGAGGCTGCTCCCCGCTCGCCCCGGGAGGACGCCCCGCGGCTGGCGATCGTCAGACGCTGAAGTACTTGGCCTCGGGGTGATGAAACACAAAACAATCTGTCGACTGCTCGGGGTGGAGCTGGAGCTCCGCGGAGAGCTCGACACCCACACGCTCGGGCCGCAGGAGCTCGACGACCTTGGTGCGGTCCTCCATGTCCGGGCAGGCGGGGTACCCGAGCGAGAAGCGGGCGCCGCGGTACTCGAGCTTGAACATGCCCTCGACCTCGGTGGGGTCCTCGTCGGCGAACCCGAGCTCGGCGCGCACGCGCGAGTGCCACATCTCGGCGAGCGCCTCGGTGAGCTGCACCGACAGGCCGTGGAGCTCCATGTACTCGCGGTAGTGGTTCCCCGCGAACAGCTTCGCGGTGTGCTGGTCGACGCTCGCGCCCATGGTGACGAGCTGGACGGGCAGCACGTCGTACCGGCCCGTCTCCTCGACCCAGGACCGCGGCTTGACGAAGTCGGCGAGGCACAGGTGCCGGTCGCGGCGCTGGCGCGGGAACGTGAAGCGCAGCCGCTCGGTCCCGGGCTCGCCGCCCGACCCGCCGTCGGGCGCGCCGATCCCCGCGAGCCCGGCGCCGTGGTGCGCGACGACCACGTCGTCGCCCTCCGACCACACCGGGAAGTACCCGTACACGACCGACGGGTCGACGACGCCCTCGGTGCGGATCCGCTCGTACCAGGCGTTGAGGCGCGGGCGCCCCTCGGTCTCGACGAGCTCCTCGTACGACACTCCGTCGTCACCCCGGCCGGGCTTGAGCCCCCACTGGCCCATGAACGTCGCGCGCTCGTCGAGGAACGCTGCGTACTCCGCGAGCTGGACGCCCTTGACGAGGCGCGTGCCCCAGAACGGGGCAGCGGGCACCGGGTTGTCGGCCGCGACGTCGGACCGCGCGGGCAGGTCCTCGACGGGTGTCTCGGTCACGGTGACCACGGCGTGGCGGCGCTTCTTCAGCGCGGGCAGCCCGACGGCGTCGGGCGACTCGCCGCGCGCGACGCGCACGAGCGGCTCCATGAGGCGCAGGCCTTCGAACGCGTCGCGCGCGTACCGGACGACGCCCGGGAACTGGCCCGCGAGGTCGTCCTCGACGTACGTGCGGGTGAGCGCCGCGCCACCGAGCAGGACCGGCCAGCGGCCGGCGAGCCCGCGCGACGTGAGCTCCGCGAGGTTCTCCTTCATCACGACGGTGGACTTCACGAGCAGCCCGGACATGCCGATGACGTCGGCGTCGTGCTCCTCGGCGGCCTCGATCATCGCGGAGATCGGCTGCTTGATGCCGATGTTGACGACCGTGTAGCCGTTGTTGGTGAGGATGATGTCGACGAGGTTCTTGCCGATGTCGTGCACGTCGCCGCGCACGGTCGCGAGCACGATCGTGCCCTTGGACCCGCTCGAGCCCTCGATCTTCTCCATGTGCGGCTCGAGGTAGGCGACCGCCGTCTTCATGACCTCGGCGGACTGCAGCACGAACGGGAGCTGCATCTCGCCGCGGCCGAACAGGTCGCCCACGACCTTCATGCCCTCGAGCAGGTGGTCGTTGACGATCTCGAGCGCCTTGATCCCGGACGCCATCGCCGCGTCGAGGTCCTCCTCGAGACCCTTGCGCGCGCCGTCGACGATCCGCCGCTCCAGCCGCTCGCCGACGGGCAGCGCCGCGAGCTCCGCCGCGCGCTGGTCCTTGAGCGCCGCCGAGTCCACGCCGTCGAACAGCTCGAGCAGCCGGGCGAGCGGGTCGTGCACGAGGTTCCCCTCGTCGTCGTACCGCCGCCGGTCCCACACGAGGTCGAGCGCGGCCTCGCGCTGCTCGGCGGGGATCTGCGCGAGCGGCAGGATCTTCGCGGCGTGCACGATCGCAGAGTCCAGCCCGGCCTCGACCGCCTCGTGGAGGAAGACCGAGTTGAGCACGGTGCGCGCGGCGGGGTTGAGGCCGAACGACACGTTCGACACCCCGAGCGTCGTGTGGATGCCGGGGTAGCGGCGCGTGATCTCGCGGATCGCCTCGATCGTCTCGATCGCGTCGCGCCGCGTCTCCTCCTGGCCCGTGGCGATGGGGAACGTCAGGGCGTCGACGATGATGTCGTCGACCCGCATGCCCCAGTCGCGCGTGAGCGTCTCGACGAGCCGCGTGGCGATCTCCACCTTGCCCGACGCGGTGCGCGCCTGGCCCTCCTCGTCGATCGTCAGCGCGACGACGGCCGCCCCGTGCTCGACGACGTGCGGCATGATCCGCGCGAACCGCGACGTCGGCCCGTCGCCGTCCTCGAAGTTCACCGAGTTCACGACGGCGCGCCCGCCCACGAGCTCGAGGCCCGCCGCGATGACCTCGGGCTCCGTCGAGTCGATGACGAGCGGGAGCGTCGACGCGCTCGCGAGGCGCGAGACGACCTGCTTCACGTCCGCGACGCCGTCGCGCCCCACGTAGTCGATGCACACGTCGAGCAGGTGCGCGCCGTCGCGCGTCTGGGCGCGCGCGATCTCGACGCACTCGTCCCAGTTCTCCGCGAGCATCGCCTCGCGGAACGCCTTCGACCCGTTGGCGTTCGTGCGCTCGCCGATCGCGAGGAACGACGCGTCCTGGTGCAGGTCCGTGTGCGAGTACAGGCTCGCGACGCCGTTCTCGCGCTCCGGGTGGCGCTCGACGACCGGCCGCGCGCGCACCGCCTCGACGACGCGGCGCAGGTGCTCGGGCGTCGTGCCGCAGCAGCCGCCCACGAGGCCCAGGCCGAACTCGGTGACGAACTGGGTGTGCGCCGCGGCGAGCTCGTCGGGCGTCAGCGGGTACGTCGCCCCGTTCGGGCCGAGCACCGGCAGCCCGGCGTTGGGCATGCACGTCACGGGGATCTCCGCGTGCCGCGACAGGTGCCGCAGGTGCTCGCTCATCTCGGCCGGGCCGGTCGCGCAGTTGAGCCCGATCGCGTCGACGCCGAGCGCCTGGAGCGTGGTCAGCGCGGCCCCGATCTCGGAACCCATGAGCATCGTGCCCGTGGTCTCGACCGTCACCTGGACGATCACGGGCACCTCGCGCCCGACGTCGCGCATCGCGTTCCGCGAGCCCGTCACCGCGGCCTTCGCCTGGAGCAGGTCCTGGCTCGTCTCGACGAGGATCGCGTCGGCCCCGCCCTCCAGGAGGCCTGCGGCCTGCTCGGCGAACGTGTCGCGCAGGTGCGCGTACGTCGTGTGCCCGAGGCTCGGCAGCTTGGTCCCCGGACCCATCGAGCCGAGCACCCAGCGCGGCTGGTCGGCGGTCGCGTGGGCGTCCGCGCGCTCGCGCGCGATCCGCGCCCCGGCCGCGGCGAGCTCGCGGATCCGGTCGTCGATGTCGTAGTCCGACAGGTTGGACCAGTTGGCGCCGAACGTGTTCGTCTCGATCGCGTCCACCCCGACCTCGAGGTACGCGTCGTGCACCGCGGCGATGATGTCGGGTCGCGAGACGTTGAGGATCTCGTTGCAGCCCTCGAGGCCCTCGTAGTCCTCGAGCGTCGGGTCCTGCGCCTGGATCATCGTGCCCATCGCGCCGTCCGCGACGACGACGCGCGTGCGCAGCGCCTCCGCGAGGGCCCGGGAGCGGGCGTCGGCGAGGTCCTGAGGAACGACGGTCGGCATGCTCGCAGCGTAGATCGCGTGCGGCGCGGCACGGGGAGCCGTCTCAGCGGGCCGACGCGCCGCGCCCGGACGGCACGGGAAAAGCACGTGCCCGACGGCGTGGGTCCCCCTACCGTGGTCGCCATGTCCTCTCCCTCGACGACCGACCGCGCCGAGGCGGCGCCCCCGACGCTCGCTCCGATCGCCGAGCGCGCCGCCGCCCCCTCGACCCTGCCGCCGGTGACCGCGGGCGGACTCACGTGGCGCTCCGCCACGCCTGCCGACGCGCCGGCCCTGCTCACGCTGCGCAACGACATCGCGGAGGCGGACGACGAGCCGTACCGCGAGACGCTCGCGGAGATCGAGGAGATCTTCACCGCGCCGTGGCGCGACGTCGCGGCCGACTCGATCGTCGGCGTCGACACCGACGGGACGCTGCGCGCCTACGGGATGGTCGACACCAACCCGGGGGACGCGCGCACCGTGCGGGCCTTCCTCGGCGGCGGCGTCCACCCGACCCACCGGGGGCGCGGGATCGGGCGCGAGGTGCTCGCCTGGCAGGTGGCCCGTGCCCGGCAGGTGCTCGCCGCGAGCGGCAAGGAGCTGCCCGCGCGGCTCGCCGTCTTCGGGGAGGACACCGACCCGCCCGAGAAGGCGCGGCTCTACGCGCGGTTCGGGTTCGTCGCCCGCCGCTTCTACTCCGACCTGCGTCGCGACCTCGCGGCCCCCGTGCCCGACGTCCCGCTCGACGGTTCCCTGCACGTCGTCCCGTGGTCCGCCGAGCTCGACGAGGCGACGCGCCTCGCGCACAACGACGCCTTCCGCGACCACTGGGGGAGCGAGCCCCGCACCGCCGAGGCGTGGACGCACGGGCGCAGCGAGTTCGCGCCGCAGTGGTCGTTCCTCGTGGTCGACGACGCGCCCGACGCCGACGCGCTCCTCGCCGACCCGGCCACCGACCCCGAGACCGCCGCCGCGCTGCGCGCCGGCGAGCCGCTCGTCGTCGGCTACGAGATGGCGGGCCGGTACGACGAGGACTTCCCCGTGCGGGGGTACACGTTCGGGTACACCGAGCTCCTCGGCGTCCGGCGCGCGTACCGGGGGCGCCGCGTCGCCGTCGCGGCGCTCGCGGCCGCGATGCGCGCGTTCGCGGCGGACGGCATGCAGTACGCCGCGCTCGACGTCGACACGGAGAACCCGTCCGGTGCGCACGGTCTCTACGCGAGCCTCGGCTACGAGAAGGTCACCGGCTCGCGCATGTACTCGATCGAGCTCTGAGCGACTTCGGCCAGAGCGGTCACAGCGTCGAGGCGGAGAGCGCGTCGCAGTCCTGGAGCGTGCCGCCCTCGTAGCCGGTCGTGAACCAGCGCTGGCGCTGCTCGCTCGACCCGTGGGTCCAGCCCTCGGGGTTCACCTGGCCGGTCGCGGCCTCCTGGATGCGGTCGTCGCCGACGGCGGACGCCGCGGACAGCGCGTCGTCCAGCTGCTGCTTGGTGATCGGTGCGAGGAACGTCACGCCGGTGTCCGGGTCGACGGTGGTCGCCGCGTGGCCCGCCCACATGCCGGCGAGGCAGTCGGCCATGAGCTCGATGCGCACGGAGTCGGACTCAGGGCCCGTGCCCTGCCGGTCCGCCGAGTCCATGGCGCCGGTCAGCTGCTCGATGTGGTGCCCGAACTCGTGCGCGACGACGTACATCTCCGCGAGGCCGCCGTCGTTCGCACCGAAGCGGTTCGTCAGGTCGTCGTAGAAGCCGAGGTCGATGTACACCGTCTGGTCGGGCGGGCAGTAGAACGGCCCGACGGCGCTCGTCGCCGCGCCGCACCCCGTCGAGACCTGCCCGGTGAAGCTCACGACCTCCGGCAGCGCGTACTCGACGCCGGCCTGCTGGGGGAGGGCCTCGGTCCAGTAGGCGTCGAGCGACTGGACGGTGCCGTTGAGCCGGCACTCGCGCGTCGTGTTCGCCTGATCGGCGGTGCACGTGTCGATGTACTCCTGCTGGCCGTCGCCGTACGCGCCGGAGTCCGACCCGTCGCCGCCGGTCAGCGCGCTGAGGTCGACGCCCGTCTGGTTGCCGACGAACGCGATGAGCAGCGCGACGAGCACCGCGCCGATCCCGCCGCCCGCGATCATCGGGCCGCGCCCGCGGCCGCCACCCTTGCGGACGCGTCCGCCCTCGAACGATCCGCCCTCCTGGAATGTCACAGGGGAACGCTACCCCCGGGCGCGGTCGCAGGCCTCAGAAGCGGACCAGCGCGCGCAGTACCCGCGCGAGCAGGTCGTGGTCGCCGCGGTGCTCGTGCCGCTCGACGGGCCCGACGACGGGCGCCGGCGGCTCGCGACGCGGCAGCGTGCCGGGGTCGTCGCCGGGTGCCTCGGCAACGGTCTCGGCCAGGTAGGTGTCGACGAAGTCGACGAGGAATCGCTCGACGCGGCGGCCCGTGAGGGCGATGTTCCAGTCCGTCGGGCCCACGAGGATGACCGACAGGTCCTGCCCCAGCAGGTAGACGAAGACGCACGCCTCGGCGGTGTTGAGGATGCAGCGCGCCGAGCTGCCCGGGACGGCCGGGCCCTGGGTGAGGGCCGCGGCGACGGCCCGCGCCACCTCGACGACCGGGCCGGGAGAGGGGCCGGCACTGCCGAGGACCCGGCCACCGGGACCGAGGGCGAGCACGTGCGCCTCGTGGTCGAGGGCGTCGTCGATGCCCCGCAGCACGTCCACCACGCTGCGGGGGGCGACCCGCCCGCGCTGGTCGAGGGCGTCCGCGACCACGGGCGTCAGAGCGACAGCGACTCGTCGAGCTGGGCCAGGCCGCGGCGCGCGAGCGCGAGGTTCGCCCGTCCGCGCTCGAGCACGAGGTAGGAGAAGGTGCCCCGCAGGCTCTCGCGCTGCGACAGGCAGATGAGGTGGTACTGGCGGCCGAGCGTGATGAGGATGTCCTCGATGCCGTCCTCGAGCCCGAGCTGCTCGATCGCCCGGAGCTTCGCGCGGATGACCTCGGTGTTCGCCGCGGCGGCGAGCTCGAGGTCGAACGGGGCGGCCTGCTTCTGGACCAGGGCCAGGCCGCTGCTGTAGTCGACGACCGCGATCGCGATCGCCCCGTCCAGCTCGAGGACCTTGCTCAGTGCTGCTTCGGCGTTGCTCAACGTGCTCTCCTTGCTCGGGTCCCCCCGCCATCTCCTCGGCGGTCCGGGACGTCCGGAGGCTAGCACGATGGGCTGATTGTCCCGTTCTGTTCCCTGTGTGTGGGACCGCCGTGGGGCGGTCCGGGGGGCGTCGAGAGAAAGACCGCGCGGGAGCGGGCGCGCGGCCCGTAGAATCGTCGGGCCCCGTCGATCGGATCGCCCCACCAGGCTGGATCCACCGGGGTCACCCTTCGGAGAGGACCTGCACGTGATCACCGCCCACGGCGTCGAGCTGCGCGTCGGCGCCCGCGTCCTGCTGCACGAGGCGACGTTCCAGATCGCCGCGGGCGACCGGATCGGCCTCGTCGGCCGCAACGGCGCCGGCAAGACGACCCTGACCAAGACCCTCGCGGGCGAGACCCAGCCCACGGCGGGGAAGATCACGCGCGGCAACGACATCGGCTACCTGCCCCAGGACCCGCGCACGGGCGACCTCGAGGTCATCGCGCTCGACCGGGTCCTCTCGGCACGCAACCTCGACAGGATCGTGCGCCAGATGCGCGAGACCGAGGGCGCGATGGCGAGCGCGGACGCGGAGACGCACGAGGCCGCGATGGAGCGCTACCCCAAGCTCGAGGCGCGGTTCCTCGCGGCCGGCGGGTACGCGGCCGAGAGCGAGGCGCACCGCATCACGAGCAACCTCGGTCTCGACGACCGCGTGCTCGGTCAGCCGCTGAGCACGCTGTCCGGCGGGCAGCGCCGCCGCATCGAGCTCGCGCGCATCCTCTTCTCCGGCGTCGAGACGCTGCTCCTCGACGAGCCGACGAACCACCTCGACGCCGACTCGATCGTCTGGCTGCGCGACTACCTCAAGTCGTACAGCGGCGGCTTCGTCGTGATCTCGCACGACGTCGAGCTGCTGCGCGCGACGGTGAACAAGGTGTTCCACCTGGACGCCAACCGCGGCGAGCTCGACCAGTACAACCTCGGCTGGGACGCCTACCTCGCGCAGCGAGAGTCCGACGAGCGCCGTCGTCGTCGCGAGCGGCAGAACGCCGAGAAGAAGGCGGGCGCACTCCTCGCCCAGGGCGAGAAGATGCGCGCCAAGGCCACCAAGGCCGTCGCCGCGCAGCAGATGATGCGCCGCGCCGAGAAGATGCTCGCCGGCATCGAGGGCGAGCGCCAGAGCGACAAGGTCGCGAAGCTGCGCTTCCCGAAGCCCGCACCGTGCGGCCGCACGCCGCTCACCGCGAGCGGGCTGTCCAAGGCCTACGGCTCGCAGGAGGTCTTCGCGGGCGTCGACCTCGCGATCGATCGCGGCAGCCGCGTCGTCGTGCTCGGCCTCAACGGCGCCGGCAAGACGACGCTCCTGCGCATCCTCGGCGGCGTCGAGCAGCCGGACACGGGCGAGGTGCACCCGGGCCACGGCCTGAAGATCGGCTACTACGCCCAGGAGCACGACACGCTCGACATGGACGCGACCGTCGTCGAGAACCTGCGCCACGCGGCGCCCGACCTCACGGACACGCAGGTGCGCTCGGTGCTCGGGTCGTTCCTGTTCTCCGGCGACGACGCGGACAAGCCGACGAACGTACTGTCCGGCGGGGAGAAGACGCGGCTCGCGCTCGCGACGCTCGTCGTCTCGGCGGCGAACGTGCTGCTGCTCGACGAGCCGACGAACAACCTCGACCCCGCGTCACGCGCCGAGATCCTCGGGGCGCTCAAGACGTACGAGGGCGCGGTCGTCATGGTCACGCACGACGACGGCGCGGTCGAGGCGCTCGAGCCCGAGCGCGTCCTGCTGCTGCCCGACGGCGACGAGGACCTGTGGAGCGACGAGTACGCGGAGCTCGTCTCGCTGGCCTGACGGGCCCGCTCGTCGCCGGGACCAGGCCTACCGCGGGGCGGACCCCTGCCGGGCGTCGAGCTGCGCGTCGATGAGGGCGTCCTCCTCGTCCTCGGCGCTCGGACGGCGCGAGCGCGGCTCCCGCCGGGCCCGCGCGGCGTCCGGGTCCTGGGCCGCGAGGAGGTCGCCGGCGGTGAGGGTGGTCTGCTCCCCGCGCGCGTCGCGCCGGTCGCGGCGCACGAGGAGCCAGAAGCCGGCGACCGCGCCGAGGGCGAACACCGCCCACTGGAACGCGTACGACAGGTGCGAGCCGGGGTCGGTGTCCGGCTTCGGCAGCGCCTCCAGGGTCTGAGCCGCGGGCGGCACCTCGGTGCGCAGCTGCCCGTAGGCGCCGACCGTGCGGCCCTCGGCCCAGCCGCCGCCGTCCGGGCCGGCGGCGAGGACCTGGTCCGTCGCGATGGCCTGCACCTGGCCCGCGGGCGCGTCCCGGCCCGACGGCGGCTCGTCGCCGCGCAGCGTCACGGTCGCCTCGACGTCGCCCGCGGGGGGCGGGGGCACGTCCCCGGGGGTGACGGCGTCGGTCCCCAGCGGCACGAACCCGCGGTCCACGACGACGACGAGCCCGTCCGGCGCGGACGGCGTGGGGTTCGTCACGAACGGGACGAGCACGTGGAAGCCGGGGCTGCCGCCCACCGGGCGGTTGCGCAGCAGGACCGTGGCGTCCGTCTCGTAGCGTCCCTCGAGGACCACCGGCCGCCAGAGGTCGGCCTCGTCGAGCTCGGTACCCGGAGTGGGCAGCACGTCGTCCACCGGGACCGGGTCCGACGTGTAGTTGGCCTCGATGCGCTCGATCTCGGCGTCGCGCGAGACGTAGCGGTTCCACTGCCAGCGGCCCGCGACGAGGCACAGCGCGACGAGGACGAGGACCCCGACCGCGAGCGTCGCCCACTGGCGCGGGGTGCGCGGCTGGTGGGCGTCCGCGGTGGCGCGCTGCGGCGTCGGGCCCGCGGGGACCTGCGGTGGTGCGGCCTGCGTCACGGGGCCGCCCGGCGCTCGAGCTCGTCGACCGGCACCGTCGAGCGCCAGAACGAGCGGGCGCCGAGGAACGTCTCCAGGTGCTCCCGGTGCGCGTCGCACGCGAGCCACACCTTGCGCCGCTCGGGCGTGTGGATCTTGGGGTTGTTCCACAGCAGGCCCCACGCGGCGGCCTCCTGGCAGCCCTTGGCGCTGCACACCAGCTCGTCCTCGCCGACAGGGTCGGCGAGGCCCAGGACGTCGGTCACCGGCGGTCCTCCTCGTCGTCGTGCGGCTCGCGGGGCTCGGCGCCCGCGATGCCGTGGCTCCCGGGCGCACCCGCCGTGGGCAGCGCGCGGTGCTCCATGGGGGAGGTGTCGTAGTGCGCCTGGTCGCGGCCCGCGTTGGCGACGAGCACCGCGCTGTACGGCAGCACGACCGCGCCGACGGCGAGGACCCACGTCACCCAGCTGCCCTGCGCCAGGATGGCGCCGAAGATGCACACGAGCCGGATGCCCATCTGGATCAGGTACTTGCGCTCCCGGCGCGCCTGGTCCGCGGCGAGCGGTTCCGGTGCGGCGGTGATGCTCGGGACCGCCTCGGCCGACCTCCGGGCGGCGCGTCGTGTGGTCACCCGTCCAGTCTACGTTTGTCGGGACCCCACAAAGTGTGGGGGAGCGGTGTGACCTGGCCGCACCGCGCACCGCGGGGCCCGCGCACGGTACGGTCGGTGCGGCGCCGTCGCGCCGGGCCCGGCAGGGCCCACCCGGCACCGGCCGTGCGGGACCCGTCCCCGGCCGCCGCCGACCCACCCGACCGTCCCGAGGAGCCGCACGTGTCCGAAGCCACCGCCCCCGCCCCGCGCACCGTCGTCGTCACCGGCGCGAACCGGGGCATCGGCCGTGCCATCGCCGAGCGCTTCGTCGCGAACGGCGACCGCGTCGCGACCGTCTACCGCGGCGGTGACCTGCCCGCGGGCGTCTTCGGCGCCGTGGCGGACATCACCGACACCGCCGCCGTCGACGCCGCGTTCTCCGAGATCGAGAAGGAGCTCGGCCCGGTCGAGGTGCTCGTCGCGAACGCGGGCGTCACGCACGACCAGCTCCTGCTGCGGATGACCGACGAGGACTTCGAGTCCGTGATCGACGTCAACCTCACCGGCACGTTCCGCTGCGTGCGCCGGGTGACGAAGGGCATGATCCGGCTGCGCCGCGGGCGCATCGTGCTCGTGTCGTCCGTGATCGGCCTCTACGGCGGCGCGGGCCAGGTCAACTACGCCGCCTCGAAGGCCGCGCTCGTGGGCATGGCGCGCTCGATCACGCGCGAGCTCGGGTCGCGCAACATCACGGCGAACGTCGTGGCGCCCGGGTTCATCGACACCGCGATGACCGCCGAGCTCCCCGAGGAGCGCCAGGCCGCGTACAAGTCCGCCATCCCCGCGGGCCGGTTCGCCCAGGCGGATGAGGTCGCCGGGGTCGTGCAGTTCCTCGCGTCCGACGACGCGGCGTACGTCTCGGGGGCCGTGATCCCCGTCGACGGCGGCCTCGGCATGGGCCACTGACCGCACCCCGCGGCGCCTCGCGCGCCGTCCCGCGGAGCCGTCACCGACGCGCCCGCCCCACCTCTCTTTCAGTACGCTCGCCTCAGCGCGCCCACAGCGGGCGCACGACGGAAGGAAACCGATGGGTCTGCTCGACGGCAAGAAGCTCCTCGTCACGGGAGTGCTCACCGACTCCTCGATCGCGTTCCACGCGGCGCGGCTCGCGCAGGAGGAGGGTGCCGAGGTCGTGCTCTCCTCGTTCGGCCGCCAGATGAAGCTCACGCAGGCCTTCGCGAAGCGCCTGCCGGTCGAGGCGCCCGTCGTGCAGCTCGACGTCACGAACGACGACGACCTCGCCGGCCTCGCGGACGCGGTGCGTGAGCACACGGACCGCCTCGACGGCGTCGTGCACTCCATCGGCTTCGCGCCGCAGAGCGTCATGGGCGGCAACTTCCTCTCCGGCACCTGGGAGGACGTGGCGACCGCGCTCCAGGTCTCGACGTTCTCCTACAAGTCGCTCGCGGTCGCGGCGAAGCCGCTCATGACCGACGGCGGCGCCGTCGTCGGCCTCACGTTCGACGCGCAGTTCGCCTGGCCGGTCTACGACTGGATGGGCGTCGCGAAGGCGGGCCTCGAGTCCGCGAACCGCTACCTCGCGCGCGACCTCGGCCCCGACGGCATCCGGGCCAACCTCGTCTCCGCGGGCCCGATCCGCACCACGGCGGCGAAGTCCATCCCGGGCTTCGCGCAGATGGAGGACGCCTGGCCGAACCGGGCGCCCCTCGGCTGGGACCAGACGACGGCGGAGCCCGCCGCGCGCGCGGTCGTCGCGCTCCTGTCCGACTGGTTCCCGGCGACGACCGGCGAGATCGTGCACGTCGACGGCGGCGTGCACGCCATGGGGCAGTGACCGCGGAGGAGCGCAACGGCGCGCAGACCCCCGACGGCGGCACGCGCCGCCTCGTCCTGCTGCGCCACGCGAAGGCCGAGCCCGGCGGCGGGAACGTCGACGACGTGCTGCGCCCCCTCGCGCTGAACGGCCGCCGGCAGGCGGTGCGTGTCGGTGCGGCGCTGCGCGAGTCGGGGCTCGTCCCCGAGCGCGTGCTGTGCTCCTCCGCGCTGCGCACGCGTCAGACGTGGGAGCTCCTGTCGGCGCACCTGGGCGACGTCGCGCCCGACGTGCTCGTGAGCGACGGCCTCTACGCGGCCGACGTCGCCGACGTCCTGGACCTCCTGCGCGCCACGGACCCGCGGGTCCGCACGCTGCTCGTCGTCGGGCACGAGCCCACGATGGCGGCCACCGCGTCGTACCTGGCGGACCCGGCGTCCGACGGCGGCGCGCTCGCCCAGGTGCGCGTCGGCGTGCCGACCGCGACGTACTCGGTGCTGGAGTCCGGGGCGTCGTGGGACGCGTGGGAGCCGCAGGCCGCCCTGCTGACCTACGTGGGCCGCCCGTCCTGACCCGGTCGCGGCGCACCCGCACGACGGAGCCCTGGCACCCCACGGTGCCAGGGCTCTCGCGCGTCCGGGGTCAGCGTGCGGCGTCGACCTGGTCGACGACCGCGAGCACCGCGTCGAGACGCGGTCCGTCGACGCCGTAGGGTGCCTGCTCGCGCACGACGGGCTTGGCCGCGAAGGCGATGCCGACGCCCGCGGCGCCGATCATGTCGAGGTCGTTCGCGCCGTCGCCCACGGCGATCGTCGCGCTCATGGGCAGGCCGAGCTCGGCCGCGAACTCGCGCAGCGCGGCCTCCTTCGCCGCACGGTCGACCACTGGCCCGGTCGTGCGGCCCGTGAGCCGCCCGGCGGAGACCTCGAGCCGGTTCGCGCGGAAGCGCGTGATGCCGAGCTCGGCTGCGAGCCCGGCCACGACCTCCTCGAAGCCGCCCGAGACGAGCGCGACCTCCCAGCCGCGGCGTCGAGCCTCGGCGACGAGCTCGCGGACGCCGGGGGTGAAGGTCGCGCGCGCGCGGACGTCGTCGAACGCCTCGACGGGCACGCCCGCGAGGGTCGCGACGCGCTCGCGCAGCGAGGCGCCGAAGTCGATCTCGCCGCGCATCGCGCGCTCGGTCACCGCCGCGACCTCCCCGCGCGTGCCGGCGTGGTCGGCGAGGAGCTCGATGACCTCCTGCTCGATGAGCGTCGAGTCGACGTCCATGACGAGGAGCCGCACGGGGGCGCTCGGCGGGTCGGGGGTCACGCGAGGGCTCCTCGGGCTGGCGGTCGCGGGCGGGGCAGGGCTCGGCGCGGCGTCGGGCACGTGCACGACGCCGGTCGGGGAAGGCGTCACTCGACGACCGTCCCCTTGGGGACGACCGTGATCCCGGACTCGGTGACCGTGAAGCCGCGCGCGCGGTCCTGCTCCGGGTCGAGGCCGATGCGGGCCTGCTCCCCGACGACGACGTTCTTGTCGATGATCGCGCGGTGCACCTGCGCGTGGCGGTGTACCTGCACGCCGTCCATGAGCACGGAGTCCGAGACGGACGACCACGAGTGCAGGTAGGTGCCGGGCGACAGGACGGAGCCGACCGCCGTCGCGCCCGAGATGATCACGCCGGGGGAGACGATCGAGTCCGCGGCGTGGCCCAGGCGGCCGCGGCCCGCGTGCACGAACTTCGCGGGCGGCAGACCGGTGTAGCCGGTGTGCAGCGGCCACTCCTCGTTGTAGAGGTTGAAGACCGGCGTGACGGCGATGAGGTCCTTGTTCGCGTCGTAGTACGAGTCGATCGTCCCCACGTCGCGCCAGTAGTCGCGGTCGCGGTCGGTCGAGCCCGGCACGTCGTTGCGGATGAAGTCGTAGACCGCCGCGGTGCCCTTCTCGACGAAGGCGGGCACGATGTCGCCGCCCATGTCGTGGCGGGAGTCCGCGTTCGCGGCGTCGGACGTGACGGCCTCGATCAGCGCGTCGGTGTCGATGACGTAGTTGCCCATCGAGGCGAGCACCTCGTCCGGGGAGTCGGCGAGGCCCACCGGGTCCGACGGCTTCTCGCGGAACGCGGCGATCTTCGTCGGGTCCTTCGGGTCGGTCTCGATGACGCCGAACTGGTCCGCCATCGAGATCGGCTGGCGGATGCCCGCGACGGTGAGCTGCGCGCCGGACTCGACGTGCGCGTCGACCATCTGGGAGAAGTCCATGCGGTACACGTGGTCCGCGCCCACGACCACGACGATGTCCGGACGCTCGTCGTCGATGATGTTGAGGCACTGGTAGATCGCGTCCGCGCTGCCGAGGTACCAGTGCTTGCCGACGCGCTGCTGCGCGGGCACCGGCGCGACGTAGTTGCCGAGCAGCGAGGACATGCGCCACGTCTTCGTGATGTGCCGGTCGAGGCTGTGCGACTTGTACTGCGTGAGCACGATGATGTGCAGGTAGTGCGAGTTCACGAGGTTGGACAGCGCGAAGTCCACGAGGCGGTAGATGCCTCCGAACGGCACCGCGGGCTTGGCCCGCGAGGCGGTGAGCGGCATGAGGCGCTTGCCCTCGCCCCCGGCGAGGACGATGGCGAGGACTCGGGGTGCGGCGGCCATGCCCAGACGGTAGCCCCTCGGGGCGGGACCACGCAGCAGGACCCGCATCCTGGGCGCGGGTCGCGTCGGCCCCGCCCACCGGGGGTCCGCGGCGGGCGACTCGGCTACGGTGTGGCGCGTGAGAGTCGACCTCCTGACCCGTGAGTACCCGCCGCACGTCTACGGCGGGGCCGGCGTGCACGTCGCCGAGCTGTCCGCGGTGCTGCGGCGCCACGTCGACGTGCGCGTGCGCTGCTTCGACGGCCCGCCCGGCGACGACGGCGTGACCGGGTACTCCGTGCCCGGCGTCCTGTCCGGGGCGAACGCCGCGCTCGGCACGTTCGGCGTCGACCTGCAGATGGCGGACGACGTCGCAGGCGCCGACCTCGTGCACTCGCACACCTGGTACGCGAACCTCGGAGGCCACCTCGCGGGGCTGCTGCACGGCGTCCCGCACGTGCTGTCCGCGCACTCGCTCGAGCCGCTGCGGCCGTGGAAGGCGGAGCAGCTCGGCGGCGGGTACGCGCTGTCGTCGTGGGCGGAGCGCACCGCGTACGAGGGCGCGGCGGGGATCGTCGCGGTCTCCGGCGGGATGCGCGACGACATCCTGCGCGTCTACCCGCAGGTCGACCCGGCGAAGGTGCACGTCGTGCACAACGGGATCGACCTCGACGGCTGGCGCCGCCCCGAGCCCGGCGTGCAGCAGGACGTCGCCGACCGCGTCGTGCGCGACCTGGGGATCGACCCCGGGCGGCCCGCCGTGGTGTTCGTCGGGCGGATCACGCGCCAGAAGGGGCTGCCGTACCTGTTGCGGGCCGCGCGCTCGCTGCCCGACGACGTCCAGCTCGTCCTGTGCGCGGGCGCCCCGGACACCCCGGAGATCGCCGCGGAGGTGAGCGGCGCCGTCGCCGAGCTGCAGGCCGAGCGCAGCGGGGTCGTCTGGATCGAGCAGATGCTGCCGCGCGCCGAGCTCGTCGCGGTGCTCGCCGCATCGACCGTCTTCGTCTGTCCGTCCGTGTACGAGCCGCTCGGCATCGTCAACCTCGAGGCGATGGCCGTCGGGCTGCCCGTCGTCGGGACCGCCACGGGCGGCATCCCCGAGGTCGTGGACGACGGCGTCACCGGCCTCCTCGTGCCGATCGACCAGGCGGACGACGGCACGGGCACGCCGCTCGACCCCGACCGCTTCGTCGCCGACCTCGCCGCCGCGCTCACGCAGGTCGTGAGCGACCCCGAGCGGGCCGCCGCGATGGGCCGCGCGGCGCGGCAGCGCGTCGAGGACCACTTCGCGTGGGACGCGATCGGCGAGCGCACGCTCGAGGTCTACCGGACGGTGCTGGGGCAGTCGTGACCACCGCGGGGAGCGACCGGGTCGACGAGGCGTCGCGCCTCGTCGCCGCCGCGCCCCGCGCCGTGTACCGCGCGCTCGTCGACCAGGACGCGCTCGCGGCCTGGCTCCCGCCCGACGGCATGACAGGGAGCTTCGAGCGCTTCGACCTGCGCCCCGGTGGCGGCTACCGCATGGTCCTCGCCTACGACGACCCGCAGGCCGACCCCGGGAAGACGGGCGAGGGGACCGACGTCGTCGACGTCGCCGTCGTCGACCTCGTCCCGGGCCGGAGCGTCGTGCAGCAGGTCGTCTTCGCCGCGGACGATTCGGCGTTCGCCGGGACCATGACGATGACGTGGACCGTGGAGCCGGTCGGGGACGGCGCGCGCGTCACGGTCCGCGCGACCGGCGTGCCGCCGGGCATCTCCCCGGCGGACCACGCCGCCGGGATGGCCTCCTCGCTCGCCCACCTCGACGCGTACGTGACGGCGCGCGCCTGACGGCCCACCCCGCGCGGACCGGGCCAGGCGGTGGCGGTCAGCGGTCCGGGTCAGGCGGTGGCGGCCCAGAACGTGGCGGCGCCCACGGCGTGGCGGGACGCGCGGTCGACCTCGCGCAGCGCCGTCGAGCGCTGGTCGGCCTGCCAGAGGTTGACGGCGCCGCCGTCGTCGGCGGTCGCGAGGTCGACGATCGCGCGCAGGCGCACGGCCTGCACGAGGACCTGGACGGCGCGCGGCGGGACGCCGGGCGGGAGCTGCCAGGTCGGGGCGCCGCCCGCGCGCAGGTCGGCGATGGCGCCCGCGGCGTCGTCGCGCCAGCGGGCGACGTCGAGCTCGTCGAGGGCGCGCGTGGCCAGCAGGAGCGCCGTGCGCAGGTCGCGCTCCGCCTCGGGGAGCGACCCGACGGCGCCGAGCACGCGGGCGCTCCACGGCCCGACCTGCGTGACGTGCCACGTGACGAGGTGGCCCGGCTCCAGGTCGCTGCCGAACTCCGTGACCTCCGGCACGAGCGCCCACGACCCGGACGACGTCGTGACCACGACGCACTCGCCCGCGTCCGTCGCGCGCGCGGAGACCTCGGGCGGGACGCCCGACACGTCGCCGGGGACCGGCGCGAGCGCGACGACCTCGCGCGCGTCGCCGGCCCACGCGCCCGCGAGGTCCGCGAGCCGGACGTCGCCGAGCGCCCCGGACACCACGTGCGGCTCGTCGTCGCGCTCCACGGCGCGCACGAGGCGGGCCGTCCCGTCGTCGTCGCCGAGGCGCGCGGCGCGCAGCCAGAGCGCGAGCAGGGCGCTGCGAGGGAGGGCGCCCGCGCTCGACGCGGAGCCGGGGCCCGGGGCGGGCTGCGGGGCGTCGTGCGGACCCTCGGACGAGTGTGAGACCACGACGGCCAACCTATAGGGTCGGTGACCATGAGCGCGGTTCTCGACCTGAAGGGCGTCACCGTCCGACGCCACCCCAAGACCATCCTCGACGCGGTGGACTGGCAGGTGAACGAGGGCGAGCGGTGGGTCGTGCTGGGCCGCAACGGCGCCGGCAAGACGACGCTCCTGCAGATCGCGTCCGCACGCATGCACCCCACGGCCGGCACGGCCGACGTCCTCGGCGAGCGGCTCGGCCGCGTCGACGTGTTCGAGCTGCGCCCGCGCGTCGGGCTCGCGTCCGCGGCCCTGGCCGACCGCATCCCCGGCGACGAGACCGTGCGCGACGTCGTGCTCACCGCCGCCTACGGCGTCACGGGGCGGTGGCGCGAGGAGTACGAGGAGTTCGACGCGCAGCGCGCGGACGACCTGCTCGCCGCGTTCGGCGTCGACCACCTCGCGGACCGCACCTTCGGCACGCTGTCCGAGGGGGAGCGCAAGCGCACGCAGATCGCGCGCGCCCTCATGACGGACCCGGAGCTCCTGCTGCTCGACGAGCCCGCCGCGGGCCTCGACCTCGGGGGCCGCGAGGAGCTCGTGGGCGCGCTCGCGGAGCTCGCCGGAGACCCGGCGTCGCCGGTCCTCGTGCTCGTCACGCACCACGTCGAGGAGATCCCGCCGGGCTTCACGCACGTCCTGCTGCTCAAGGACGGCGTCGTGCACACCGCGGGCCCGATCCGCGAGGTGCTCACCGCGGAGAACCTCAGCGACGCGTTCGGCGTGCCGCTGCTCGTCGCGCACGGCGGCGGCCGGTGGATGGCGCGCGCCGCGCGGGCGTGACCTCCGAGCGCGGCACGCGCCCGGGGCGTGCACCGCGGGCGGAAATTCGGTAAAGTACACGTAAAGCGCGCACGTGGGATCGGGGGTCGAGATGGACTGGCTGTGGTGGGTCGGAGCGGCACTGCTCCTCGGTCTCGTGGAGATCATCTCGCTCGACCTCGTGCTCATCATGCTCGCCGGGGGATCGCTCGCCGCCGCCGGCGTCAACGCCGCCGGCGGGCCGCTCTGGCTCCAGATCGTCGCGTTCGCGGTCGTGAGCGTCATCCTGCTCCTCACGCTGCGCCCGTGGCTCCTGCGGCACCTGCGCTCGCGCGTCCCGCTCACGGAGACGAACGTCGCGGCGCACGTCGGCCGCACGGCGCTCGCCGTCGACCGCGTGAGCGAGTTCGGCGGCCGCGTGAAGCTCGTCGGCGAGGTCTGGACCGCGCGGACCGAGCCCGACGCGCCGCAGATCCCCGTGGGCACGGAGGTGCGCGTCGTCCGGATCGACGGCGCGACGGCCGTCGTCGCGCCGCTGCCCGCCCAGCACCCCACCGGGTCGTGACCAGCCGGCACACCCGCACCGCGCCGCCGGGCGACCGGTCGCGCGACCGACGACCAGGAGGCAGTCGATGAACGACCCCAGTCCCGGAACGATCCTCGCGTACGTCGTCCTCGCGCTGATCCTGATCTTCGTCATCGTCGCGCTCGTCAAGGCGGTGCGCATCGTGCCGCAGGCGGTCGCGATCATCGTCGAGCGCCTGGGCCGGTACTCGCGCACGCTCGAGCCGGGCCTGCACCTCCTGGTGCCGTTCATCGACCGCGTCCGTGCCTCGGTCGACCTGCGCGAGCAGGTCGTGTCGTTCCCGCCGCAGCCGGTCATCACGTCCGACAACCTCGTGGTGAGCATCGACACGGTGATCTACTTCCAGGTCACCGAGCCGAAGTCCGCGGTCTACGAGATCGCGAACTACATCACCGCGATCGAGCAGCTCACCGTCACGACCCTGCGCAACGTCATCGGCTCGATGGACCTCGAGCAGACGCTCACGAGCCGCGACCAGATCAACGGCCAGCTCCGCGGCGTGCTCGACGAGGCGACCGGTCGCTGGGGCATCCGCGTGAACCGCGTCGAGCTCAAGTCGATCGACCCGCCGCCCAGCGTGCAGGGCTCGATGGAGCAGCAGATGCGCGCCGAGCGTGACCGCCGCGCCGCGATCCTCACCGCGGAGGGCGTGAAGCAGTCGCAGATCCTCACGGCCGAGGGTGAGAAGCAGGCGGCGATCCTCCGGGCCGAGGGTGACGCGCAGTCCCAGATCCTCCGGGCCGAGGGCGAGGCGCGCGCGATCCTCCAGGTCTTCGACGCCATCCACGAGGGCGACGCGGACCCGAAGCTGCTCGCCTACCAGTACCTCCAGATGCTCCCGCAGATCGCGAACGGCACGGCGAGCAAACTGTGGGTCGTGCCGACGGAGTTCACGGCGGCGCTCGGCTCGATCGCCAAGGGGTTCGGCGGCGTGCCGGGGATCGACGGCGGGGGAGTGCCGAGCGGGGGCCCCGCCGAGGACGCGGAGGCGGCCGAGGCGAGCGCCGAGGCGCGTCGTGAGCGCGACCGCGACCGCGTGAGGTTCGGCGTCCCGTCGCTCACCGACCCCGCCGAGGCCCTCGCCGAGGCGCGGCGTCAGGCGGAGGCCGCGACCGCGGACGCGACGAGCTCGGGCACGCGGTCGGGCCTGCCGTTCGACCCGCAGACCGAGCGGGGCCAGCACCCGGGTGGCCCCGGCGAGCACCACGCGGCCGCGCCGGAGCCCGGGACCGCCACGCCGCGTCCGCTGGGCGGGCCGTCGCAGTACGCGCCGCCGCCTCCGCAGCCGATCGTCGAGGACGCGCCGACCACGGACGAGCCCCCGCGCGACGAGCCGCCCGCCGGCGGGCCGCCGTCCTTCTCGCCGCGGCACTGACGGGGCGCGCCACCGCGCGGCCCCAGCGGCCGTGGTGGCCCCCGGCCACGCACGACGACGACGCCCCTGCACCCACCCGGGTGCGGGGGCGTCGTCGTGCCGGCCGCCGGAGGTTCGCCGGGAGCGGACGGCCGTGAGAGTGAGTGCTCACTCAGTTACCGTCGAGACGTGGTCCCCGTCTCCGTTCCCTCTGATGCCCCGCCCGACGCTCCTCTCGACGCGCCCTCGGGCGCGCGGTCCGAGGCGGCCGCCCCGGAGCGCACCCGCGCACGGCCGCTCTCGCGCGAGGAGCGCCGCGACGCGATCGCCGCCGCGACGATCCCGCTGCTCGTCCAGCACGGCGCCGCCGTGACGACGCGCCAGATCGCCGACGCCGCGGGCGTCGCGGAGGGCACGCTGTTCCGCGCGTTCGCGGACAAGGACGAGATCCTCCACGCCGCGGTCGTGCGCTCGCTCGACCCGGCGCCCGCCGTCGCCGCGATCGGCACGCTCCCGGACGACGACGGGCTGCGCCCGCTCGTCGTGAGCATCGTCGAGTTCCTGCTCGAGGCGCAGCGCGTCGGCATGCGCATCTTCGCCGCGGCGCACCAGGTGCTCGACCCGCACCGCGCGACGGCCGACCGCGCCGAGGCCGTGCGCCGGATGCGAGCCGGGGACGGCCGGGACGCCCGTCGGGCCGGGTTCGACGCCCGGGAGCGGTCGGCGCGCGAGATCGTCGCGGCGATCGAGAGCAAGCTCGCGGCGCACCGGACGCAGCTGCGCGTGGACCCGGCGCTGGCCGCGCGGGCGCTGTTCTCGCTCGTCTTCGGAAACGCCTTGCCGCACCTCTCGGGCGGTGACAGGCTCGACGCCGTGCAGCTCGCCGACCTCATCCTCGGCGGCATCGGGGCGGACGTCACGACCGACCCGTCGCCCTGACCGGCGGCCCGTCCACGACGCGCGCGCACCCTCGTCCGGTGCCGCCCGCCCCGCGCACCCGCGACCCGCGGCTCGCGCCCTCGTCCCGCAGCCCCCTCCCGGACAGGAAGCCCATGCTCGTCAGCCTCTTGCGGACGCGACTGCGTCCCTACCGGACGCCGATCGTCGTCCTCCTCGTGCTCCAGCTCCTCGCGACGCTCGCGTCGCTCTACCTGCCGAGCCTCAACGCCGACATCATCGACCAGGGCGTCACGCAGGGCGACACCGCCTACATCATGCGCACCGGGGGCCTCATGCTCCTCGTGAGCCTGGGCCAGGTCGTGTGCGCGGTCGCGGCCGTCTACTTCGGCGCCAGGGTCGCCATGTCGTTCGGCCGCGACGTGCGCGCCGGGCTGTTCACCAACGTGCAGCGCTTCTCCGCCCAGGAGATGGGCCAGTTCGGGGCGCCGTCCCTCATCACCCGCACGACGAACGACGTGCAGCAGGTGCAGATGCTCGTGCTGCTCTCGCTGACCATCATGGTCATGGCGCCGATCATGCTGGTCGGCGGCGTCGTCATGGCGCTGCAGGAGAACGTCGAGCTCTCCGGCCTGCTGCTCGTCATCGTGCCCGTCCTCGGGGTGAGCGTCGGGCTCATCATCTGGCGGATGGTGCCCTACTTCCGGCAGATGCAGAAGAAGATCGACGGCATCAACGCCGTGCTGCGCGAGCAGATCACCGGCATCCGCGTGATCCGCGCGTTCGTGCGAGAGCGTCGCGAGGCCGAGCGGTTCGACGTCGCGAACGACGCCCTGTTCGACGTCTCGCTCAAGGCGGGCAAGCTCATGGCGCTCATGTTCCCGACCGTCATGCTCGTCATGAACGCGTCGAGCATCGCGGTGCTGTGGTTCGGCGGGCGCCAGATCGACGCCGGCGACATGGAGGTCGGTGCGCTCACCGCGTTCCTGTCGTACCTCATGTACATCCTCATGGCCGTGATGATGTCGACGATGATGTTCATGATGGTCCCGCGCGCGGCCGTCTCCGCGGAGCGCATCACCGACGTCATGCAGACCCGCGCGACGGTCGTCGAGCCCGAGCGGCCCGTCGCCCTCACCACGCGGACGGGCCGCGTCGAGCTCGACGGCGTCGAGTTCCGCTACCCCGGGGCCGAGGAGCCCGTGCTCCACGACGTGTCGTTCGTCGCGGAGCCCGGGCGGACCACGGCGATCATCGGCTCGACCGGCTCCGGCAAGACGACGCTCCTCAACCTCGTGCCGCGGCTGTTCGACGTGACGGGCGGCGCCGTGCGGATCGACGGGACCGACGTGCGCGACCTCACCGGCGCGGACCTCGGCTCCCTCCTCGGCCTCGTGCCGCAGAAGGCCTACCTGTTCTCCGGGACGGTCGCCGACAACCTCCGCTACGGCCGGCCCGACGCCACCGAGGAGCAGATGTGGGAGGCCCTCGAGGTGGCGCAGGCGCGCGACTTCGTCGAGGCGCTCGACGGCGGCCTCGACGCACCGGTCGCGCAGGGCGGCACGAACTTCTCGGGCGGGCAGCGTCAGCGGCTCGCGATCGCCCGCGCGATCGTGCGCGACCCGGCGGTCTACCTGTTCGACGACTCGTTCTCCGCGCTCGACTACGCGACGGACGCCCGCCTGCGCGCGGCGCTCGCGCCCCGCACGCGGCGCTCGACCGTGATCGTCGTGGCGCAGCGCGTCGCGACGATCCGGGGCGCCGACCAGATCCTCGTGCTCGACCACGGCCGCATCGTCGGTCGCGGCACGCACGCCGAGCTCCTCGAGTCCAACGAGACGTACCAGGAGATCGTCTACTCCCAGCTCTCGATCGAGGAGGCAGCATGAGCGGCGAGCAGGACGCCTCGCGCACGCCCGCGACGTCGGGCGACGGCTCTCCCGAGACCGGCGCACCCGCGGCGGCCGGCGGGCGCGACGTCGCCGGGACCCGGCTCGCGGGCCGACCCCGCGGTGGCGGCGGGCACGGCCCCATGGGCGGCATGGGCGTCCCCGGGGAGAAGGCGCTCGACTTCAGGGGCTCCCTGCGCCGGTTCGTGGCCTCGCTGCGCCCCGAGCGCGTGCCGATCGTCGCCGTCGTGATCCTCGGCGTGGTGTCCGTGGCGCTCGCGGTCGCCGGGCCGAAGCTCCTCGGCAACGCGACGAACATCATCTTCGCGGGCGTCGTCGGCTCGCAGCTCCCGGCCGGCGTCACCCAGCAGCAGGCCGTCGAGGCGCTGCGGGCGCAGGGCCAGGACCAGGTCGCCGACCTCGTCTCCGGCGTGCCGGGGCTCGTGCCGGGGGAGGGCATCGACTTCACCGCGCTCGCGACCGTGCTCGCGTGGGTGCTCGCCGTGTACGTCGGCTCGTTCCTCTTCGGCTGGCTCCAGGGGCGCATCACGGCGATCGTCGTGCAGCGCACGGTCTACCGGCTGCGGGGCGAGGTGCAGGCCAAGCTGGCGCGCCTGCCGCTGTCGTACTTCGACCGCAACGCCCGCGGCGAGATCCTCTCGCGCGTGACGAACGACATCGACAACATCTCCCAGACGCTCACGCAGACGCTGTCGCAGCTCGTCACGTCCGTGCTCACGGTGGTCGGCGTGCTCGGCGTGATGTTCTGGATCTCGCCGCTGCTCGCGGTCGTCGCGCTCGTCACCGTGCCGCTGTCCGTGCTGGTCACGGCGCAGATCGCGAAGCGGTCCCAGCCGCAGTTCATCCGGCAGTGGGCCGCGACGGGCCGCCTCAACGCGCACATCGAGGAGATGTACACCGGCCACACGCTCGTCAAGGTGTACGGCCACCAGCAGGCCGCGATCGACGACTTCGAGCGCGAGAACGCGGCGCTCTACGACGCGAGCTTCCGCGCGCAGTTCATCTCGGGCACCATCCAGCCCGCGATGGGCTTCCTCGCGAACCTCAACTACGTGATCGTCGCGGTCGTGGGCGGCCTGCGGGTCGCGTCGGGCACGATGACCCTCGGTGACGTGCAGGCGTTCATCCAGTACTCGCGGCAGTTCACACAGCCCATCACCCAGATCGCGTCGATGATGAACCTGCTCCAGTCGGGCGTCGCGTCGGCGGAGCGCGTGTACGACCTGCTCGACGCGCAGGAGCAGACGCCCGACCCGTCGCCCGCGAAGACGGTCGACCCGGTGCGTGGCCGCGTCGCGTTCGAGGACGTCTCGTTCTCCTACGACCCGGACGTCCCGCTCATCGAGCACCTCGAGCTCGTCGTGGAACCGGGGCAGACGATCGCGATCGTCGGGCCGACGGGCGCGGGCAAGACGACGCTCGTCAACCTGCTCATGCGGTTCTACGACGTGGACGGGGGCCGGATCTCGCTCGACGGCGTGGACACGCGGGACATGACGCGCGACGACCTGCGCTCCGACATCGGGATGGTCCTGCAGGACACGTGGCTCTTCCAGGGCACGATCGAGGAGAACCTGCGCTACGGCGTCCGCGACGGCCGCACCGTGGACGACGAGGCGTTCCTCGCCGCGACGCGTGCGACGCACGTCGACCCGTTCGTGCGCACGCTGCCCGACGGGTACGCCACGGTGATCGACGACGAGGGCTCGAGCGTGAGCGCGGGGGAGAAGCAGCTCCTCACGATCGCGCGTGCCTTCCTCGCCGACCCGGCGATCCTCGTGCTCGACGAGGCGACGAGCTCCGTCGACACGCGCACGGAGGTGCTCGTGCAGCAGGCGATGAACGCGCTGCGCGAGGGCCGCACGTCGTTCGTCATCGCGCACCGCCTGTCGACGATCCGCGACGCGGACACGATCCTCGTCATGGAGCACGGCTCGATCGTCGAGCAGGGGTCGCACGACGAGCTGCTCGCGGCCGGCGGCGCCTACGCCCGGCTGTACGAGAGCCAGTTCGCGGCGCCGCTCGACGCCGAGGCGGAGGACCCGGAGGGCGTGGGCGCTCCCGCGGGCGGTCCGGCGGGACGCTGACACGCCGCGGCCCGCACCGCGCCCACCCCGAGGGGTGAGGCGAGGTGCGGGCCGCGTGCGTTCCGGTGCCGTCGCGCTCAGGCGAGCGACAGGAAGAGCTTCTCGAGCTTGGCCACGTCGAGCGTCGGGTCCTCGCCGTCCTCGGTCGGCTCGGTGAGGCACTGGCGCATGCCGGACGCGATGATCGCGAACCCGGCCCGGTCCAGGGCGCGCGAGACGGCGGAGAGCTGCGTGACGACGTCCTCGCAGTCCCGCCCCTCGTCGAGCATGCGCACGACGGCCGCGAGCTGGCCCTGGGCGCGCTTGAGCCGGTTGGCGACCTTGCTCATGTCGGTGGGGTCGAGCTCCACGGTCGTCCTCCTGCGTTCGTCGGTGTTCTTGTCGGTTCTCGTCGTGGCGTGCCTGGTCAGGCGCAGGTGCAGCGCTGCTCGGGCGGCACCTCGGCCATGACCTCGTCGGCGTGCATGCCGCAGCCGGTCCAGGTGGTCTTGCCGCACGTGCGGCACAGGGCGGGACTGCACATGGTGGGTCTCCTCGGGTGTGGGGGTCGATCGGGGGTGCGAGGGTCGGGGTTCGGCGGGGCCGGGGGCGGCCGTGCGTGGTGGCGCAGGATCAGCGTCGCACGGCTCCGCCCGCGGCCTGCCACGCGCCGAGCCCGCCGGACAGGCTCGTCGCGGCGTAGCCGAGCGAGCGGAGCTGGCGCGCCGCGGTGCGCGAGCGCATCCCCGACGCGCACACGACGACGACGGTCGCGCCGTCCTGCAGGCGCCGCGGCGCGACCGACGGGACGTCGGCGAGCGGTACGTGCACGGCCTGGGGCGCGTGCCCGGCGCGCCACTCGTCGCGCTCGCGCACGTCGAGGAGCGTCGCGCCGTCGCGGACGAGCTGCACCGCGGTGGTGGCGTCGACGGTCGGGCGCACGCCGCCGTCGTCGGAGGAGCGGGAGAACAGGCGGCGGAGGCGGTCGATCATGCGGGGACTCCTTCGAGGGTGCGCGCGGCGCGCGGCGTGGTGGTCAGGGTGAGCCAGCCGCCGGAGAGGTTGCGCGCGTCGAGCCCGGCGGCGAGCAGGACACGGGTCGCGAGGTAGGACCGCACGCCGCTCGCGCAGTGCACGGCGACGGGGCGCCCTTCCGCGGCGGCGCGCACCTCGTCGAGCCGCTCGCGCAGCTCGGTGTGCGGCACGTTGAGGGCGCCGTCGAGGTGGCCGCCGGCGTGCTCGGCGCGCGACCGGACGTCGAGCACGAGCGACGTCGCGACGACCTCGTCGAGGTCGGCCGCGTGCCACTGCGGCATGGTGCCGTCGAGCACGTTCTGGGCGACGAAGCCCAGCATGTTGACGACGTCCTTGGCGGCGCCGAAGGGCGGGGCGTACGCGAGCTCGAGCTCCGCGAGGTCGTCGGCGGTGAGCCCGGCGCGCAGCGCGGTCGCGAGCACGTCGATGCGCTTGTCCACCCCCGCGCGGCCTACGGCCTGCGCGCCGAGCAGGCGGCCGTCGGGCGCGAAGCTCGCCGTCACGTGGACCGGCTCGGCGCCGGGGAACCAGCCCGCGTGGTGGGCGGCGTGGACGCGGACCTGCTCGTGGGCGACGTCGGCCGCCGCCAGGGTGGCGTGGCTCGGCCCCGTGACCGCGGCGGTGAGCCCGAACACGCGCACGATCGCCGTCCCGAGCACGGGCGCCTGCGGTGTGGTGCGGTGCCCGGTCATCGCGTCCGCGGCGCGGCGGCCCTGGCGGTTGGCCGGACCCGCGAGCGGGACGGGGCCCGTCGCGCCGGTGACCGCGTGCACGACCTCGACGGCGTCGCCGACGGCCCACACGTGCGGGTCGGACGTGCGCTGGTCTGCGTCGACGCGGATCGCTCCGCGCTCGCCGAGCGCGAGCCCGGCCGCCGCCGCGAGGTCGCTCGCGGGCCGCACCCCGACGCTCACGAGCACCACGTCGGCGTCGAGGACGGTGCCGTCCGCGAGCTCGAGCGCGACGGCGTGGTCCGCGCCCTCGGGCTGCGGCACGACGGCGCTCGCGGAGGTCCCGAGGTGGAGACCGACGCCGTGGTCGCGGAGCTCGTCCGCGAGCAGCGGCGCGAGGTCGGGCTCCAGCGGCGGGAGCACCTGGTCGGCGCGCTCGACGACGTCGACCGTGAGACCGCGGCCGACGAGCGCCTCCACGGCCTCGAGCCCGATGAAGCCCGCGCCGACGACGACGGCCCGCAGCGGGGCCGTGCGGCCAGCGACGACCTCCGCCTCGAGCTGCGCGAGCCGGGCCGCCAGGGCGTCGAGGTCCGCCATGGTCCGCAGCGTGTGCACGGCCGGGTGGTCGAGGCCCGCGACGGGCGGGAGGACGGTGGTCGCGCCGGGCGCGAGGAGGAGCGCGTCGTAACTGAGCTCGTACGTGCCGTCCTCGGCGGCGACGGTGACCGTGCGCGCCGCGCGGTCGACCGCGGTGACGCGGTGGCGCGTCCGCACGTCGAGGTCGAGGCTCGCGCGGAGCGAGGCGGGCGTGTGCAGCAGGAGGGCGTCGCGCTCCGCGATCTCGCCCGCCACCTGGTACGGCAGGCCGCAGCCCGCGAACGAGACGTGGTCGGACTGCTCGAGCACGATGACCGACGCGCGCTCGTCGAGGCGGCGGGCGCGCGCGGCGGCGCTCATGCCGCCCGCGACGCCGCCGACGACGACGATGCGGCGGGCGCCGTCGGGGTCGGACGGGTGGGTCGTCGAGCCGGGGGTCGAGGGGATCATGCTCCGACGATACCCCGGGGGGTATCCCTCACGGCAAATGGACGGGCTGAGAGGTCGGTCACCGGACGCGCCGGGCAGTGGCGCGCGCCGCTCACAGCCGACGGACAGCCGTGGCATCCCCACAGCACACGCCTGCTCCGTAGACACGGCCCATGAGCAACCCCACCTCGCACCTCGCCTCGTCAGCCTCGCCCGTGCCGCCCGTGCCGCCCGTGCCGCCCGTGCCGCCCGTGCCGCCCGTGCCGCCCGTGCCGCCCGCGTCCCGGCGCCGACGACGGTGGCGTGCCGCGCTCGTCACCGCCCTCGCGGTGCTGCTCCCGCTGGGTGGCGCCACGGCGTGGGCGCTGGACCGGTTCGTCGTCGAGCACGTCGAGATCGCCGACGTGTCGGCGTACGAGGCCTCGCAGGGTCTCGACGCGAGCGGGGCGTCGGGCCAGGGGGCGACCGCGGACGACGGCGCGGGCGCCTCGACCGGGACCTCGGCGGGCACCTCCGCGGGCACCGGGACGGTCGACGGCGACACGTACACGTCCGACAGCACGAGCATCACGGTCTCCCGGGTGACCACCGGGTCGGGGGACGACACCCTGACGTACTACGTGGCCGACGTCGTGCTCTCCGACATGACGGACCTGCGCTCCGCGTTCGCGCAGGACGCGTTCGGCACGAACATCACGGAGACGACGTCGGACATCGCTGCCGACAACGGCGCCGTCCTCGCGGTCAACGGCGACTACTACGGGTTCCGGGACACCGGCATCGTCATCCGCAACGGCGTCGTGTACCGGGACGAGGGTGCGCGCGAGGGCCTCGCGATCTACCGCGACGGCAACGTCGAGGTCTACGACGAGACGACGACGGATGCGCAGAGCCTCGTCGACGCCGGGGTGTGGAACACGCTGTCGTTCGGGCCCGCGCTCGTCGAGGACGGCGAGGTCGTGGCCGGGATCGACGACGTCGAGGTCGACACGAACGTCGGGAACCACTCGATCCAGGGCGAGCAGCCGCGCACGGCGATCGGGGTCGTCGACGAGAACCACCTCGTCCTCGTCGTCGTGGACGGCCGTCAGGAGGGCTACTCGCGCGGCGCGACGACGACCGAGCTCGCCGGGATCTTGCAGGAGCTCGGCGCGACGACCGCCTACAACATCGACGGCGGCGGGTCCTCGACCCTCTGGTTCGACGGCGAGGTCGTCAACAGCCCGTCGCAGGGTCGTGAGCGGGGCACGTCCGACGTCCTCTACGTCGCGGACGGTGCCTGATGGCCGCCGCGACCACGCGCGAGCAGCCCGCGGACCCGGCGACGAGCGTCGCGCGGACCGCCGTCGTGGTGCCTGCGTACCAGCCCGACGCGCGGCTCGTCGCACTCGTCGACGCGCTGCGGGCGGCCGTCCCCGAGTCCCCGGTCGTGGTGGTCGACGACGGCAGCGACCGGCGGTGCGGGGGAGTGTTCCGCGCGGTGCGGGCGCTGGGCGCCGTGGTGCTCACCGTCCCGGTGAACCGTGGGAAGGGCTACGCGCTGCGGACCGGGATCCGGTGGGTGCGCGACCGGCTGCCCGGCCACGGCGTGGTGTGCGCCGACGCGGACGGGCAGCACACCGTGCTCGACGTGCTGCGGGTCGCCGCGCGCTCGCAGGCCGAGCCCGAGGCCGTCGTGCTCGGCGCGCGCCGCTTCGCGGGCGACGTGCCGGTGCGCAGCCGCGTCGGCAACGCCGCGACCCGCTGGGCGTTCGCCGCGACGACCGGCACGCGTGTCCGGGACACCCAGACCGGGCTGCGCGCCTACGGGCCGGGCCTGCTCGGCGATCTCCTCGCCGTGCGCGGGGACCGGTACGAGTACGAGCTGCGCGCGCTCCTCGAGGCGACCCGCGCGGGCCGCCGGATCGTCGAGGTGGACGTCGCGACGGTGTACCTCGACGACAACGCGTCCTCGCACTTCCGGCCCGTCGCCGACTCGCTGCGCGTGTGGGCGCCGCTGCTGCGGTTCGCGGCGTCGTCGCTCGGTTCGGCCGCGGTCGACGTCGTCGCGCTGCTCGCGCTGCACGCGGTCACCGGGTCGCTCCTCGCGGCCGTGGTGGGCGCGCGCCTGCTCAGCGCGGGCGTGAACTTCGCCGTGAACCGCCGCCTGGTGTTCCCGGGCGGGCGCGATCTCCCGCTGCGCGTCGCGGCGGCCCGGTACGTGGCGCTCGCGGCCGTGCTGCTCGCGGCGAGCTACGGGCTGCTCGCGCTGCTGACCGGGATCGGCCTGCCGCTCCTCGCGGCCAAGGTCGGCACCGACGCCGTGCTCGTCGCGACGAGCTACGAGGTGCAACGGCGCGTGGTGTTCGCGCCTCTCAGCGCTGAACGGCGTCCCGCTCGACGAGGGCGGGCACGTGGTCGCGCGCCGTCCAGCGCCGGCCGACCCACTTGATGACCTCGACGAGCAGGAAGACGACGAGCGCGAGCCCGAGCGTCTTGCCCCACTCCGCGAGCGCGATGGGTGCCGAGTCGAACCACGAGTGCATGAACGGCGCGTAGACGAAGACGGCCTGCAGCGCGAGCAGCGTCGCCGCCGAGACCCAGACCACCCGGTTGCCGCGCAGCACGTCGAGCGTGAGGCTCGACCGGTCGAGGAACCGGCAGTTGAACAGGTAGGCGAGCTGGCCGAGCGCGAGCATCGTGACCGCCGTCGTCTGCGCCTCGGCGAGCGGGACGCCCTGCGCCCGCTCGACGTAGAACAGCAGGATGGTCGCGCCGCCGATGAGGAGCGACACGAGCAGGATGCGGCGCACGTACGCGCCGTCGAGGATCGACGCCTTGGGGTCGCGCGGGGCGCGGCGCATGACGTCGGGCTCCGCCTTCTCGTACGCGAGCGCGAGCGACAGCGTGACCGCGGTGATCATGTTGATCCACAGCACCTGGACCGGCTGGAGCGGCAGGGTGAGGCCGAACAGGACCGCGACGAGGATGACGAGCGACTGCGCGCCGTTGGTCGGGAGCAGGAACAGGACGGACTTGCGGATGTTGTCGTAGATCCGCCGGCCCTCCTTGACGGCCCGTTCGATGGTCGCGAAGTTGTCGTCGGCGAGCACGACCTCCGCGGCCTCCTTGGTCGCCTCGGTGCCCTTGATGCCCATCGCGACGCCGACGTCCGCCTGGGTGAGCGCGGGGGCGTCGTTGACGCCGTCGCCCGTCATCGCGACGACCTCGCCGTGCGACTGGAGCGCGGACACGATCCGGATCTTGTGCTCGGGGCTCGTTCGCGCGTACACGTCGACGTCGCGCACCACCTGGCGCAGCTTCTCCGTGCTCATCTCCTCGAGCTCGGGGCCGGTGAGCACGGCCGGCGCGGACGAGCCGTCGTGGGCGTCGACGATGCCCATCTCGCGGCCGATCGCGAGCGCGGTTCCCGCGTGGTCGCCGGTGATCATCTTCACGCGGATGCCCGCGTCGCGGCACTCGGCGATGGCCTCGATCGCCTCGGGCCGCGGCGGGTCCACGATGCCGACGAGCCCGCACAGCTCCAGGCCGTCCGCGACGTCGGCGACGTCGAGGTCCGCCGCGCCGTCGGCGGCCGGGCGTCGCGCGGCCGCCAGCACGCGCAGACCCTGCCCGCCGAGCGCGTCGATCTGCGCGTCCCAGAACGCGCGGTCGAGCGGCTCGTTGCCGCCGTCCGGGCCGACCTGGGTCGCGCAGCGGTCCAGGACGCGGTCGGGCGCGCCCTTGACGTGCACGTGCAGGCCGCCGTCGGGGTCGGCGTCGAGCGTGGCCATGAACTTGTTCTCGGACTCGAACGGCACGACGGCGACGCGCCGCCACCCCGTCGGGTCGACGCCGGCCTTCATGCCGAGCGTGCGCAGCGCACCCTCCGTCGGCTCGCCGACGAGCCGCCATCCGTCGGTGTCCTCGCCGTCGGGCACGATCCGCGCGTCGTTGCACAGCATCATGACCGTCGCGAGGGCCGCGAGGTCGCGGTCGTCGGCGAGGTCCGCGTGCCGGGTGCCCGACGCCGGTCCCTCGCCCGCGCCGTCCACCTCGCCGGGTGCGCCGGTCGCCCCGGGGCGGGGTGCGTCGTCGGGCACGGTCACGTCTCCCACGGGCGCGTACCCCGCGCCTGCGACCGCGAACGTGCGCCCGCTCGTGCGGACCGTGCGCGCCGTCATCTCGTTCTTGGTGAGCGTGCCGGTCTTGTCCGAGCAGATCGTGGTCACCGAGCCGAGCGTCTCGACCGCGGGGAGCTTGCGCGTGATCGCGCGACGCCGGGCCATCTGCTGCACCCCGAGCGCGAGGGTGATCGTCACGAGCGCGGGCAGGCCCTCCGGCACCGCGGCGACCGCGAAGCCGATGGACGCCGAGATGAGCTCCGGGACGGTGAAGTCGTGGAAGACGCGGCCGATGATCACCATGACGACGGCCATCGCGAGGATGAGCACCGCGAGCAGCTTGCCGAACCGGTCGAGCTGGCGCGTCAACGGCGTCGCGAGGCTGCGGACCTCGGAGATCATCGTCTGGATCCGGCCGATCTCGGTCGCCGTCCCGGTCGCGGTGACGACGCCCACGCCCTGTCCGGCGGCCACGAGCGTGCTCGAGAAGAGCATGCTCGACCGGTCGCCCACGCCCGCGTCCGCCCCGACCGGGGCCACCGACTTTGCCGCCGCGACCGACTCGCCCGTGAGCGCCGACTCCTCGACGCGCAGGTTCGTCGCCTGGATCAGCCGCACGTCCGCGGGCACGCGGTCGCCCGAACGCACGCGCACGACGTCGCCGGGCACCACGTCGTCGGCGTCCACGCGGGCCCACGCACCGTCGCGCCGCACCTCGGCGTTGACGGACAGCATGTTCCGGATGCCCTCGAGCGCGCTCTCCGCGCGCCCCTCCTGGATGAACCCGATCGCCGCGTTGATCACCGCGACCGCGAGGATCACCGTGAAGTCGACCCAGTCGCCGAGGATCGCCTTGAGCACCGCCGAGACGAGCAGGATGTAGATGAGGATGTCGTCGAAGTGGACGAGGATCCGCTTCCACAGCGGGTCGCGCTGCGGCGGCGGCAGCCGGTTGGGCCCCACCTCCGCGAGCCGCGTCGCGGCGTCGGCGCTGGAGAGGCCGCCCGCGTCCGTGCCGAGCTCGGCGAGGACGGCGTCGGGCGGGCGCGACCACGGCGCGTCGAGCGACCGTTCGGTCGTGCTCGCCGAGGTCGAGGAGGCCGCCGTGGCGGGGGTCGGTGCAGCGTCCGGCGCGGATCCCATGCCCCTATTCGACCCCCGATGCCCGGATCGCGCGAGGGGCGAAGGACCGTGACCCGCGACACGCCAGCGGCTGGCGGTCAGCGGTCAGGAGAACGGGTTGACGACGGGGACGCCGCTGTCGACGAAGTCCCGGGTGTTCCGTGTCGCCACCGTGAGCCCGTGGGCGAGCGCGGTCGCCGCGAGCAGAGATTCGACGACGGGCAGCGGGCGCGCCGCGTGCGCGGCCGGCCATCGCTGCGCGATCTCGAGCGTCACGGGGAGGATGCGGTCCCCGTACGTCTCCTCGAGACCGTGGAGCCACGTCTCGAGCGCGGTCGCCCGCGCGGCGTCGCGGGGCACGAGGCGCTGGACCCCGGTGCGGATCTCGCCGACGGTCAGCACCGAGAGGTAGATCTGGTGCGTCCGCAGCCCGCGGAGCCAGGTGACGACCTGCTCGTCCGGTCGGGTTCGGACGAGCTCGGAGACGACGTTCGTGTCGAGCAGGTACCTCACGCGTCGACCCCGAGATCGAGCTCGCGCAACGGAGTCCGGTCACGGGTGAGGTCGAGGTCGTCCGCCGTGGGTGCCTGAAGGAGGTAGTCGGCGAGCTCCACCCGGACCCCGGCGAGCTCGTGGTAGAGGTCGATCCCGACGACGACGGCGATCTCCTTGCCGTGCCGGGTGATGACCTGTGGACCGTTCTCGGCCTCTCGCAAGACCTCGCTCAGGCGTTGCTTCGCGTCCTGCACCTGCCAGCTCATGGGACCCCCGCTCCTCGTCCTGTCTGGACAGACTAGACAGGACGGAGCCGGGGATCAAGGCGCGTGGCATGCCTGGGAGAATCGACGACGTGAGCGAGACCAGCACCCGAGCCGGCCTGCGGGTCGTGCACGTCACCGACCCCGCCGACGGCCGCCTCGCGGACTACAACCGCCTGACCGACGTCGCGCTGCGGTCCAAGCACGAGCCGGAGAAGGGGCTGTACATCGCCGAGAGCTCGACGGTGATCCGGCGGGCGCTCGCCGCCGGGCACCGACCCCGGTCGTTCCTCATGGCCGAGCGCTGGCTCGACGACCTCGCCGACGACATCGCCGCGCTGCCGGTCGACGACGCCCCGGGCGGCACGGGCGAGCAGGTCCCGGTCTACGTCGGCGCACCTGACGTGCTCGAGGCGATCACCGGGTTCCACCTGCACCGTGGGGCGCTCGCGGCGATGCACCGCCCGCCGCTGGTCCCCGTGCGCGACCTGCTCTCCGCGGCGCGCGGCGGGACGGGTGCGCGGCGGGTCGCGGTGCTGGAGGACATCGTGGACCACACGAACGTCGGGGCGATCTTCCGCTCCGCCGCTGCGCTCGGCGTGGACGCGGTGCTCGTCTCGCCGCGCTGCGCCGACCCGCTCTACCGCCGCTCGGTGCGCGTGAGCATGGGCACGGTGTTCCAGGTGCCGTGGACGCGGTTCGAGACGTGGCCGGGCGGGCTGGACCTGCTGCGCGACGAGGGTTTCACGGTTGCGGCGCTCGCCCTCGCCGACGACGCGATGAGCCTCGACGACGTCGTGGCCGACCCGCCCGAGCGGCTCGCGCTCGTGCTCGGCACAGAGGGCGACGGCCTGTCGCGCGGCGCGATCGAGGCGGCCGACCGGGTCGTGACGATCCCCATGGCGGGGGGAGTGGACTCGCTCAACGTCGCCGCGGCGTCGGCCGTCGCGTTCTGGGCGACGCGCGTCCCCTGACTCGTCGGTCGCGGCGGGAGAGACGGGAACAACGATGCTCCCCGACGCGTTGGGCCCGTGTCCGTACGTCGTACGAGAAGAGGTCCCGTGCCGGTCCAGCCCTCCCCGTCCCTGCCTGCCACCACCCGCCCCCACCACGGGCGCGACCTTGCGGCGCATGCCATCGCCGAGGAGCAGCAGCACCTCGACGCCGCGCTCGCCCGTCGCGCGGACCTGCTCGCCGAGCTGGACGCACAGCTCACCGCTCCTGCCGACGGCGCTGCCTACCGGGACGCGGTCTCGGACCCGGCCGGTGCCGAGTCCGTCGTCGAGCGCGCGCGGCGCGCTGGGTTGCGCCGCCGTCGCACCGAGCTCGAGCGCGCGGAGAGCGGGCTCGTCTTCGGCCGCGTCGACACCGTCGACGGGGCCACGCGCCACGTCGGGCGCGTCGGGATCACTGCGCCCGAGGACGACGCGGACCCGCTCGTGCTCGACTGGCGTGCTGACGGTGCACGCGCCTTCTACACCGCGACAGCGCGCGAGCCGCAGGGTCTTGCGCGGCGTCGGCACGTGCGGACCGCGAGGGACCGGGTCACCGGCGTGGACGACGAGCCGCTCGACGGCTCGGCGACCGGGGCGGAGGAGGAGGGCGGGCTCGTCGGCGAGGGCGCGCTGCTCGCGGCGCTGTCGGAGCGCCGTACCGGGCGCATGGGCACCGCCGTCGCGACCCTCCAGACGGAGCAGGACGCGATCGTGCGCGCCCCGGCGGACCAGGTGCTCGTCGTGCAGGGCGGCCCGGGGACGGGCAAGACCGTCGTCGCGCTGCACCGCGTCGCATACCTGCTGTTCACCCACCCGCACCTCGCCGAGCGGGGCGTCCTCCTGCTCGGGCCGTCGTCGCGCTTCCTCGAGTACGTGGCGCAGGTGCTGCCCGCGCTCGGGGAGACGGCGGTCGTCTCGGCGACGTGCGACACGCTCGTGCCCGGCGTCGCGCCCGAGCGGGAGGAGGGGCGCGACGTCGCGGAGATCAAGGGGCGCGCGCTGTGGCAGGACGTCGTCGCCCGGTACGCGGACTCCCTCGTCCCGGACGCGCGAGCCCTGACGGTCCGCCTCGACGGCGAGCCGCTCACGCTCGACCCGGCCCGCGTCGCCCAGGTCCTGCGTGCCTCTCGCGCGGGAGGCCGCAGCGTGCTGGCCGCGCGGGGCCGGGCCGTGGACCTGCTGCTCGACGCTCTCGTGGACGAGGCCGCGGAACGCCACACCGAGCTGCTCGAACGGGTCGAGGAGGGGTTCGAGGACGTGCTCGGGAAGCTCGACGCCGGGCTCGCCGCGCGCGACGACCGCGCCCCCACGACCGGCGCGCGCGGCGGCGACGTCGACGGCGAGCTCACCGAGGAGGACCTCGACCGGCTCCGGGAGGACCTCGCGCGCGACGCCGGGTTCGCGGCCGCCGTCGACGCCTGGTGGCCCGTCACGGACGTCCGCACCGCGCTCGCGGACCTGCTGGGCGACGCCGCGCTCCTCGCGCGCCACGCGCCCGACCTGACGACGGCCGAGGTGCGCCACGTCACGAGCGAGCCGCCCGCGCTCGCACCGAGCGACGTGCCGCTGCTCGACGCGCTCGCCGACGCGCTGGGGGCTCCCGACGCGCCCGGCGAGCAGGGCAAGTTCCTCGCGCAGCGGGCGGCCGCACGTCGCGACTGGGTCTACGGGCACGTCGTGGTCGACGAGGCGCAGGAGCTCTCGCCCATGCAGTGGCACATGGTGCTGCGCCGCTGCCCGACGCGGTCCGTGACGGCCGTCGGGGACCTCGACCAGACCGAGGCGCCGCACCGGCACACGGACTGGGCGGACGCCGTCGGCCCCGTCCTCGGGGAGCGTTGGCGGCGCGCGGACCTCACCATCTGCTACCGCACGCCGCGCGAGGTCATGGCGCTCGTCGGGCCGGTGCTGCGCGCGGCGGGCAGCCGGAACGACCCGCCGCGTGCGGTGCGGGACGCGGGGGTCGAGCCGCGGGACGTCGTCGTGCCGGACGGTGCGCCGGGACGCCTGGGTGAGACGGTCGCCGCCGAGGTCGCACGCCTCGCGGCCCGGTACGACGGCGGGACCGTGGGCGTCGTGGCGCCGGTCGCGCGCCTCGCGACGCTGCGCGCGGCGGTCGAGGGCGTGCCCGTCCTCGGGACGTCCGAGGCGAAGGGCCTCGAGTGGGACGCGGTCGTCGTCGTGGACCCCGACGGCGTCGCCGCCGAGCCGCGCGGGTGGAACGGGCTGTACGTGGCGATGACCCGGTGCACGCAGGAGCTCGTGCGCGTCGCGGTGGGCGAGCCCGCCCGCTCGGCCTGAGGGCCGCGCTCAGTCCGAGGGCGCCGACCGGGCGAACCGGTCGACCTCCCGCACCACGACCTCGACGAGCGTCGGGTCGCCGAGCGGGAGGAAGTGCCCGGCGAGCGGCAGCTCGACGTTCCGTCCGCCCTCGAGGCGGCCGGTCTCGGGGATGTGGGGGTCGAAGCGCGGGTACACGGCCGTGATGCGCGCGTCGACCCCGCGCTCGGCGGCGAGCGCGACCAGCGCGGCGTCGCGCGGCGAGAACGCGCGCAGCGTGCGCCCGAGGAGGTACTGCGCGTAGCGCGAGCCGCGGAACGGCGTCGCCACGGCGACCATGCCGGCGACGCGCGGCCCGGCGGCCGACAGCATGACGCGCTTGCCGACGAGGCCGCCCTTGCTGTGGGCGACGAGGACGACGTCGTGCAGGTCGGACCGCTCGAGGAACGCCGCCGTGCGGTCGGCAGCCTCGGCGAACGGGCGCCGGTTGTAGCCGAGGCCGGGCACGGCGTGCACGGGGTGCCCGGCTCGGGCGAGGGCCGTCGCGATCGGCCCGAGGAGCTGCCACGTCTCGTAGACGCCGGGCAGGAGCACGACGGGGCTCGCGCCGCCGGGGCCGGTCGGGACGGGTCGGCGCGCGCGCAGGGCGCCCTGGACCTGGCGCGCGGCGACGTACGCGTAGTCCACCGCGCGGTCGCGCAGCCGCAGGGAGCGGGGCCAGCGGGGCGCCCTCACGGCAGGTCCCCGGGCAGGTCTCGCGGCAGTCCACCGGCATCGCGCACGGCCGCGACGATCCCCTCCGGGTCGGCGTCCATCGCATGGTGGCGTCCCCGGACCTCGCGGAACATGCCGCGCGGCGCGGCGAGCGCGAGCTCGCGGCACCACAGGCGCGGAGCGATCGGGTCGTGCGCGCCCCGCACCACGACGAGACGCCCCGGCACGTGCGGCACGACGTCCTCGAGCCGGTGCGCCAGCATGTGCCGGACCTGGCGCGCGTAGTGCGGCAGCGAGCAGCGCAGCACGTAGTCGACGGCGAGCGTCGCGAGCGCGCGCGGCCGCTCGCCCACCGCGTCGCGCGCGAGCCGCAGCGCCTGGCGCGGCGCGCTGCGGGCGTGGCGGTCCGCCGTCGGCCCGACGAGCACGCCCGCGGGCGCCTCGCGGGGGTGGTCGGCCATGGCCTGGGCGACGACCTGCGCGCCCATCGAGTGGCCGACGAGCACGACGACGGGGCGCGGGGCGCCGTCGGGCAGGTCGAGCACGTGGCGGCGCACGTGCTCCGCGACGACGGCCGCGTGCTCCTCGATCGACACGTCGCGCGGCGCCCGGGGCGCCGCGCCGAAGCCGGGCAGGTCGACCGCGTGCACGGCGACCCGGGGGAGCGCGCCCGGCCGCAGGAGCGCGCGCCGCACCGGGTCGAACGCGCGCGCCGACGACCCGACGCCGTGCACGAGCACGACGACGACGTCGGGTGTGTCCGCCCCGGACACGTGCACGACGGCGGTGAGGTCGCCGGCCGCGCAGCGCACCTCCGCGGTGCCCGCCGACGCTGCCGCCGCCGCCGACGCCGCCGACACCGTCGACGGCGCGGACGACGCGCCGGAGCGGGCCCGGGCGAACCGGACCCGCTCCGTGACGTGCTGGGTGTCGTCACCGGCCGTGGCCGGCGACGTGCTCCGGGTCGTCAGCTGACGTCTCCTCGCCACGCGCCCGTCTCGGCCCCGCGGGACTCGATGAACTCCTTGAACCGGGCGAGGTCGCCCTTGACGCGGCGCTCGTCGAGCTGGAGGACGTCGCCCACCTTCTCCACGACCCCCTCCGGCGTCCAGTCGAGCTGGACCGTGACGCGGGTCTGCGTGTCGTTCAGCCGGTGGAAGGTCACGACGCCCGCGTGGTCGGGGCCCGACGTGCTGTTCCACGCCACCCGCTCGTCGGGGTGCTGCTCGGTGATCTCCGCGTCGAACTCGCGCTCGACGCCGCCGATCTTCGTCTTCCAGTGCGTGTGCGTCGCGTCGAGCTGGCGGATCTCCTCGACGCCCTCCATGAAGCGGGGGAACTCCTCGAACTGGGTCCACTGGTCGTAGGCCGTGCGGACGGGGACGTCGACGTCGATCGACTGGGTGACCGTGCTCATCGGTGATACCTCCTGTGGTTGGCGGGCGGTACGACCACACCCTTCCCGGGGTCCGTCCCGCTCGCGCGGCGAACGGGGGTCGGGCTCACTCCAGCGCGCTCGACGGGTCCCCGGACGCCGGCTCGGCCGCGTCGGTGCGCGAGCCGAGGGAGTCGTCGCCCATGTCCTGCGCGTCCACGACGGCGAGCTCGTCGAGGAGGAACAGGAACGCGCGGGCGTACGGGTTGTCGTCCACGCGCTCCCGGACGTCGGACCAGTCGATCTGCTCGCGCATCGCCCGCGCGACCGGCAGGAGCCGCGAGAAGTCGCAGTAGTGCTCGCCGAGGACGCGGAGCTTCGACGCCATGATCTCGGTCGCGGACAGCACGGGCATGCGGACCGCGAGAACCTCGAGCTCGTCGGTGCGCGCGAGCAGGTCGTCGTCGATCGGCTCGCCGACCATCCGGTACAGGACGTCGATGAGCTCGCCCCCGTGGTACGCCTTGAAGAGCCAGTTCTCCGTCGGCTCCGTGATCTCGAGCCCCGCCTCGCGCAGCACCTCGCGCGCGCGGTCCACGTCCACCTCGCGGATCGCGAAGTCGGCGTCGTGGCTCGGCTCCGGCGCCCCGCGCGCCCACGCCGCGTAGCCGCCGACGAGCGCGTGCGGGATATCGGCCTCGGCCAGCGCCGCGGCGGTCATCCGGAGGCCGTCGTGCAGTGCGTCCCTGTCGTCCACCATGCCCAGGGTCTACACCACCCCGGGGGTGCTGGCACGTCGCCACGGGGGAGCGGCCGCCCGGCCGAGCGCGTGCGGCGTCGGGCCGTGGTCCCCACAATCGGGAGGGTGCGCCTCGCGACGTTCAACATCCTGCACGGGCGGTCGCTCGTCGACGACCGCGTCGACGTCGACCGCTTCGCCGGTGCCGTCCGGGCCCTCGACGCGGACGTCCTCGCGCTCCAGGAGGTGGACCGGGACCAGCCCCGCTCGCACCGCGCCGACCTCACCGCGGTCGCGGCCGAGGCGGCGGGCGCCGTCGACCACCGGTTCGTCGCGACGCTCGTCGGCGAGCCGGGCGTGTGGACCGCGCCGACGGGGGAGCACCAGCCGGGCCGCGCCGCCTACGGGATCGCCGTCGTGAGCCGGTACCCGGTCACCGCGTGGCGCACCGTCCTGCTGCCCGCGCCCCGCACGCGCGTGCCCGTGCGCTTCCCCGGGCGCCGGCTGCCGACGCTCGTGCGCGACGAGCCGCGCGCGGCCCTCGTCGCGCGCGTCGAGGCGCCGGGCGGGCCGGTGACGGTCGTGTGCACGCACCTGACCTTCGTGCCCGGGCGCAACCTCACGCAGCTCGTGCGGCTCACCCGGGAGCTCGCCGCCGACGTGCCCGACGGCGAGCCCGTCGTCCTGCTCGGCGACCTCAACATCGAGGCGCCCCAGGCCGCGCGCACGAGCGGGTGGCGCCCCCTCGCCTCCGCGCCGACGTTCCCCGTCGGCGAGCCCGCGCGCCAGCTCGACCACGTGCTCGCGCACGGCCCGGTCCGGGCGACGGCGCCCGCCGTCGCGGTCGACACGGGGCTGTCGGACCACCGGGCGCTCGTCGTGCCCGTCGCGCTCGGCGGGGAGCGGCACGCGTCCCCGACGCGCGCGCACGCGGCGGACGAGGACCACGCGCCGCCCACCGCGGGCGCGGGAGAGCCGCGACGGCGGGCCGGCCGGGCCGCCGAGGGCTGACCACGACGCCGTTCGTGAGCCCCGTCACACGGACGTGAGGGGCTGGTTCCGGGCGGGCGACATAGATTAGCCTCACCTTTGTGAGTGGAACCTCAGCTGCCTCGGTCGCGCCGGGCCTGCCCGGCGCCCCGGCGCTCGCGGGTCACGACCTGCGGCTGTCCTACGACGACCGCACCGTGGTCCACGGCGCCGCGCTCGAGCTCGCCCCGGGGGCCGTCACGGCCCTCATCGGGCCCAACGGCTCGGGCAAGTCGACCCTCCTGCGCTCGCTCGCGCGCCTGCACCGGCCCGACGCCGGGACCGTCGCCCTGGACGACGTGCCCGACGCGCTCGCGCTCCACGCCAAGGACTTCGCGCGGCGCGTGACGCTCCTGTCGCAGAGCCGGCCCACGCCGTCGGGCGTGAGCGTGCGCGACGTCGTCGCCTACGGGCGCCACCCCTACCGCGGCCGGTTCCGCTCGAACGACCCCGACGGCCCGCGCGCGATCGCGCACGCCATGGACGTCACGGGCATCACCGCGATGGCCGACCGCGGCGTCGACGAGCTCTCCGGCGGCGAGCTGCAGCGCGTGTGGCTCGCGACGTGCCTCGCGCAGGACACGAAGGTGCTCCTGCTCGACGAGCCGACGACGTACCTCGACCTGCGCTACCAGGTCGAGCTGCTCGACCTGGTCCGCGACCTGGCGAGCGAGCACGGCGTGGCCGTGGGCGTCGTCCTGCACGACCTCAACCAGGCCGCCGCGGTGGCCGACCACGTCGTCCTGCTCCACGGCGGCGTCGTGCGCGCCACGGGCCGGGCCGAGGACGTGCTCACGACCGAGCTCCTCACCGAGGTCTACGGCATCCACGTCGACGTCTACACGCATCCCCTCACGGGGCGCACGTGCTGCGAGCCGCTCGGTCGGCACGCCGCCCGGCTGGACGCGGCCGTCCTCGTCTGACCGCGGCGTCCGGCGCCGGGCCGCGACTCTCCGCACCTCTTCGTACTCCTCCGCACCGTCTCCGCACCGAACCCGAAGGACACCCATGCGCTCGACCACCCGTTCCCTCGCCGTGGGCGCCGTCGCGCTCGCGACCGCGCTCGCGCTCACCGCGTGCGGCACGACCGAGGAGCCCGCGACCGGCGGCTCGTCCGACGGCGCGACGACCGACGCCGCGTCCGGCCCGGTCACCGTCACCGACGAGCGCGGCGAGGTCACCCTCGACGCCCCGGCCACCGACATCGTCTCGCTCGAGTGGGGCCTCACGGAGAACCTCGTGGCGCTGGGCGTCGAGCCCGTCGGCCAGGCGGACGTCGAGGGCTACAACACGTGGGACACCGTCGCGCCGATCGACGCGAGCACGCCCGACGTCGGCACGCGCGGCGAGCCGAGCCTCGACGCGATCTCCGCGCTCGAGCCGGACCTCGTGGTGACGACCACGGACCTGCCGGAGAACGTCATCGCGCAGATCGAGGAGGTCGCGCCGGTGCTCGCGCTGCGCGGCTCCGACGGCGAGGACCCCATCGGCTACATGCGCTCCACGGTCGAGACGCTCGGCACCGTGACGGGCCGCGAGGACGAGGCGGCCGCCGCGCTCGAGGAGTACGACGCGAAGATCGCCGAGGCCACCACCGCGCTCGACGAGGCGGGCCTCGCCGGGGCCGAGTTCACGATGGCCGACGGCTGGGTGACGAACGGCGCCGTCTCGATCCGCATGTACACGCCGGGCTCGTTCTTCGGCGCCATCGGCGAGGAGATCGGCCTCGTCAACGCCTGGACCGAGGGCGGCGACCCCGACTACGGCCTCGCGCAGACCGACGTCGAGGGCCTCACCCAGCTCGGCGACGTGCAGTTCCTCTACGTCGCGAGCGACTCCGAGGCGAACCCGTTCGAGGAGGGCCTCGCCGGCAACGCCGTGTGGGAGCAGCTCCCGTTCGTCACGGCCGGCGACGTGCACCGTCTGCCCGACGGCATCTGGATGTTCGGCGGCCCGCTGTCCGCCGCGGCCTACGCCGACGCGGTCGTCGAGGCCCTGACGGCCTGACGCGGCATCCCCGGGCGCGTACCACGCCAGGACGACGAGAAGGCTGACGAGACCCACTGTGAGCAGGCGAGAGCAGCGCACCGCGCCGGAGCCGGACACCCTCCTCCTGGAGGACCCGGCTCCGGCCGTCGTCCCCGGCGCGGACGGCCCGGAGGGCGGCGTCCCTCCGGGCACCGGCACCGCCCCGGGCCCGACGGCGGCCGCCCCCCGCGCGCGGACGTCGCGCCTCGGGGTCGCGGGCGCGTTCCTCGCGGCGGTCGTCGTCGCGCTCGTGCTCGCCGCCGTGCACCTTACGCAGGGCACGGCCGACGTCGGCCCGCTCGACCTGCTGCGCCTCGCGACCGGGGGAGACGGGGTCGACCAGACGGTCGCCGTCCTCGTCGCGTCGCGCGTGCCGCGGCTCCTCGCCGGCCTGCTGCTGGGGGCCGCGCTCGGCGTCGCCGGCGCGGTGCTCCAGTCGGTCGCCCGCAACCCGCTCGCGTCGCCCGACACGCTCGCGGTCAACGCGGGCGCCTACCTCACGGTCGTCGTGGTCGCCGCGTTCGGCCTCTCCGTCCCGTTCTACCTCCAGGGCGGCCTCGCGTTCCTCGGCGGGCTCGCCGCGGCCGGGCTCGTGCTCGTCCTGGCGCGCGGCGGCGCCGACGGGCCGACCCGGCTCGTGCTCGCCGGCTCGGCCATCATGCTCGCGCTCCACTCGCTGACGACGGTCCTCCTCGTGCTGTTCGAGCAGGAGACGATGGGCCTGTTCGCGTGGGGGAGCGGCTCGATCGTCCAGTCGGGCACGCGCACGGTCACGATGGCCACGCCCGTCGTCGTGGTCGGCGTCCTCGCCGCGCTCGTCCTCGCGCGCCGGCTCGACCTCCTCGGCCTCGGGGACGACGCCGCGACCGTCCTCGGCGTCGACGTGCGCCGCACGCGCGTCGCCTCGGTGCTCGTCGCCGTCCTGCTCGCCTCGATCGCCGTGACCGTCGCCGGGCCGGTCGGGTTCGTCGGTCTCGCGGCGCCCGTCGTGGCCCGCCTCGTCGCACGTCGCGTGCCCGGGCTCGGGCGGCACGTCCTCCTCCTGCCCTTCGCGGCCCTCGTCGGCGTGGTCGTCGTGCTCGGCGCCGACGTCCTGCTCCGCCTCCTGCTGCCCGGGACGCTCTCGATCGCGGTGCCGACCGGCATCGTCACGACCGTCCTCGGCGCGATCCTGCTCGTGTGGCTCGCGCGCCGCCTGCGCGACTCGGGGCCCGCGTCGTCGCGCGGCGGGCACGGTGCGCTGAGCCGGCCGCGCTCGCGGCGCGCGGTCGTCGTGGTCGTGGTCGTCCTGTCGCTCGCCGTCGCCGCGGCCGCCGTCGCGGGCCTCCTGCTCGGCGACCGGGTCGTGCTGCTGGGCGACGTCGCGAACTGGTGGGCCGGCGTCGCCGGCCGGCACGTGACGTTCGTGCTCGACCAGCGCGTCCCGCGCGTGCTCGCGGCCCTCCTCGCGGGCGCCGCGCTCGCGCTCGCCGGCACGATCGTGCAGGCCGTGTGCCGCAACCCGCTCGCGGAGCCGAGCCTGCTCGGCGTGACGTCGGGCGCCGGCCTCGGTGCCGTGACGATGATCCTGCTCGTCCCCGGCGTCGGGATCTGGCCGATGTCCGCCGCCGCCGCGTTCGGGGCCTTCGCCGTGTTCGGGCTGGTCTACGGGCTCTCCTACCGCGGCGGGCTGAGCTCCGACCGGCTCGTGCTCATCGGCATCGGCGCCCAGGCCGGGGTAATGGCGATCATCACGCTCGTCGTCGTCGTCGTCGCGCCGTGGGACGTGAACCTCGCGCTCACGTGGCTGTCGGGCTCCACGTACGGGCGCACGCTCGAGCAGCTGATCCCCGTCGCGCTCGCGCTGCTCGTGCTCACCCCGCTCACCGCGGTGTTCCGGCGCGACCTCGACGTCGTGGCGCTCGACGACGACACGCCGCGCGTCCTCGGCGTCGCGCTCGACCGCACGCGGCTGCTCCTGCTCGGCGTCGCCGCGCTGCTCACCGCCGCGGCCGTGTGCGCCATCGGGGCGCTCGCGTTCGTGGGCCTCGTCGCGCCGCACGCCGCCCGCGCGCTCGTCGGGTCGCGGCACTCCCGGGTCGTGCCCGTCGCGATGCTGCTCGGGGCCCTCCTCGTGTCCGTCGCGGACACGCTGGGCCGCGTCGTCATCGCGCCCGGGCAGATCCCGGCGGGTCTCGGCACCGCGCTGCTGGGCGCGCCGTACTTCGTCTACCTGCTCTGGCGCAGCCGCGGCCGCGGAGCGTGACGTGTCTCACCCCTCCGGGCGCAGGTCCGCGTCCCGGACGGGTTGACCCCGCCGTGGGCGCGTAGGTTAGCCTCACCTGTGTGAGCCAGACCGTCGTCGCACCCCGCACCCGCGCTCGTCGTCCCGTCGCCCGTGCGACCGCCCCCTGGCGCTTCTTCGACGTCGAGGTGGCGCGGGTCGAGCAGCTCTCGCCGAGCTTCCGCCGCTTCACCTTCACCGGCCCGGAGCTCGACCTCTTCGGCGACCCGGGGCTCGACGTCCGGATCAAGTTCGTGCTCCCCGCGCCCGACGGCGGCTACGAGCACCTCGTGCGCGACGCCGAGTCCTGGTACGCCGCGTGGCGCGACCAGCCCGAGGAGCGCCGCAACCCGCTGCGCACCTACACGACCGTCGCGGTGCGCCCCGAGGCGCGCGAGGTCGACGTCGACGTCGTGCTGCACGGCGACGCCGGCCCCGCGTCGCGCTGGGCTCTCGCCGCCGAGGTCGGCACGCCGCTCGTCCTGCTCGGCCCGGACGCCACGTTCGACGGCCCGGCCGGCGGCATCGAGTTCCGCCCGCCCACCCGCCCGCACGCGCTCCTGCTCGCGGGCGACGAGACCGCGCTGCCCGCCATCGCGGCGATCTGCGAGGACCTGCCCGCCGACGCGTGGGGCGAGGTCTACGTCGAGGTCCCGCACGTGGGCGACGCGCGCGACCTCGTGACCCCGCCCGGGGTGCGCGTGACGTTCCTCGCGCGCGACCACGTCCCCGGCGGGCCGCACGACGCCCACGGCGCGCGCCTCGTGCCGGCCGTCAAGGAGGCCGCCGCGCGCATGCTCGGTGCGGGCGTCCTCGGGACGGACCCGCCCGTCCAGTGCCGCACCGCGGAGGACCTCGAGGACGTCGACGTCGACGCGTCGATCCTCTGGGAGGTCCCCGGGCTCCTCGACGAGGAGACCGTCCTCTACGCGTGGCTCGCGGGCGAGGCAAGCGCCATCAAGACGCTGCGCCGCCACCTCGTCGCCGACCTCGGCGTCGACCGCCGCGCCGTCGCGTTCATGGGCTACTGGCGCGAGGGCCGCGCCGAGAGCTGAGGCGTTCCCGGGATCCTGTCGAGGGTCCCGTCGAGACACGAGAAGTGGCCCCCACCGAGCACGGTAGGGGGCCACTTCTCGCATGTCGGCTGTGCGGCGCCGCGCAGACGCTGGGCGGTCGACGACCGGGCCGAGAGCGTCGGCACCGAGCGCACCGGCACGACGTCCGGCAACGAGAAAGGGAGGCTCGACCGGCCTCCCTCTCCAAGGTATAGCGCACCGGGGGTCTTGCGGCAAGGCCCCCTCGGGGGCGCAGAATCTCCGCTCGTGCGCGGGTCGTCGTGGCCCGTGCGTCCCTCCGCAGGACCCGGACCGGAGCTGATGACGTTGCCCGACGCCCCCGTGACCGCCACCACCGACCCGTCCCGCCGCTCGTCGACCCACTCCACCGCGGACCAGGACCCGCGGCCCGCGCCGTTCTTCGACCTGCCCGCGCGGCTGGCCCCGAAGGCCGACCCGGCGCTGGTCGACCCCGACGAGCGCCACTTCGCGGCGATCGCCGCGAGCCTCGAGCACTCCGTGGCCGACCTCGCGCAGCGTCTCGACGCGGCCCGGCGCGCGCCGGGCGGGAGCGGCACCGAGGCGCTCGAGCGCGACCAGGAGATCCACCGCCTCAGCAGCCGGTTGCGGCTGCTCCAGCGCTACGGCGTCGACCTGTGCCTGGGCCGCATGACCTTCGCCGACGGCTCCGCGCCGGTGTACGTGGGCCGCGTGGGCCTCACCGACCCGGCGGGGGAGCGCCTGCTCGTCGACTGGCGCTCGCGCGCCGCCGAGCCGTACTTCGCGGCCACGCCCGCGCAGCCGCTCGGCCTCGCGGCGCGGCGCCGGTACCGGTGGGCGCGCGGGCGCGTCACCGACTACTGGGACGAGGAGCTCGTGCCCGACGGCGCCGGGTCGAGCGCGGCGCTCGACGACCAGTCGGCGTTCGTCGCGAGCCTCGGCGCGAGCAGGTCGCCGCGGATGCGCGACGTGCTCGGCACGATCCAGGCCGACCAGGACGCGATCGTGCGCGCGGGCTCGCGCGGCGCGCTCGTCGTCGACGGCGGCCCCGGCACGGGCAAGACGGTCGTGGCGCTGCACCGCGCGGCCTACCTGCTGTACGCCGACCCGCACGTGGGCGGCGGGCACGGGGGTGGGCGTGCTGGCGGGCGCGGTGGTGGGCAGGCTGGCGGACGCGGTGGTGGGCGCGGCGGCGTGCTCGTCGTCGGGCCCAGCCGTCCCTACCTCGCGTACGTGGCCGACGTGCTGCCCGGCCTCGGCGAGGAGGGCGTGCAGACCTGCACGCTGCGCGACCTCGTCCCCGAGGGCGCGACGGCGCGCGCGGAGGCCGACCCCGAGGTGGCCCGGCTCAAGGCGTCCGCCGAGCTCGTCGCCGCGATCGAGCCCGCCGTGCGGTTCTCCGAACGTCCGCCCGCCGAGGGCATGGAGGTCGAGACGCCGTGGGCCGGCGTCTGGCTCTCCACCGCCGACTGGGCGGAGGCGTTCGAGTCCGTCGACCCGGGCACCCCGCACAACGAGGCGCGCGACGACGTCTGGGCCGCGCTCGTCGAGATCCTCGTGGACAAGGCCTGCGGGGGAGCCGCGGAGGACGGCGCCGACGTCGAGGCCGACGACGTGCGCCGCGCCCTGCGCGGCCACCGCGGGCTCGGTGCCGCGTTCGACCGCGCGTGGCCCCTCGTGGAGCCGACGGACCTCGTGGCCGACCTGTGGTCCGTGCCCGCCTACCTGCGGCTGTGCGCGCCGTCGCTCACGCCCGAGCAGGTGCGCGCGCTCCAGCGCCCGGACGCGCACGCGTGGACGACGGCGGACCTCCCGCTGCTCGACGCCGCGCGCCGTCGGCTCGGCGACCCGGAGGCGTCACGCCGACGCCGCCGCAACGAGGCCGCCGTGGCGGCGGAGCGCGCGCGCATGGACGACGTCGTCGACCACCTCGTGGCGACCGACGACAGCGAGCTCGGGGTCATGCAGATGCTGCGCGGCCAGGACCTGCGCGACGCGCTCGTGGACGACGGCGCGCTCGTCGTCGCGACGCCCGACCGCCTCGCGGGGCCCTTCGCGCACGTCGTCGTCGACGAGGCGCAGGAGCTCACCGACGCCGAGTGGCAGATGGTCCTCAGCCGCTGCCCGTCGCGCAGCGTCACGGTCGTCGGGGACCGGGCCCAGGCCCGCCACGGCTTCCCCGAGGGCTGGCGCGAGCGGCTCGCGCGCGTGGGCCTCGCCCGCGTCGAGGAGGCGTCGCTGAGCGTCAACTACCGCACGCCGCGGGAGATCATGGCCGAGGCGGAGCCCGTCGTCCGGGCCGCGATCCCGGACGCGAACGTCCCGACGTCGGTGCGCAGCACGGGCGTGCCCGTCGCCCACGGGGCGGTCGCGGACCTCGACGCGGTCCTCGGCGCGTGGCTCGCCGAGCACGCGGACGGCACGGCGTGCGTCATCGGCGCCACCGAGCCGTCCGGGCCGTCCGGGCCGTCCGGGTCGTCCGGCGAGGAGTCGGACGGCAGGGTCGGTGACGTCGGTGGCGAGGGCGAGAGGTCCGCGCGGGTGCGGTGGCTCACGCCCGAGACGGCGAAGGGCCTCGAGTTCGACCTCGTGGTGCTCGTCGAGCCGCAGGCGTTCGGCGACGGCGTCGAGGGCGCCGTGGACCGCTACGTCGCGATGACGCGCGCGACGCAGCGGCTCGTCGTCCTCGAAGGCTGACCACCGCGCACGACCTGAGGGCCGGTGGGGGTGCCCGGGGCGCCTCAGGTCGTGCTCGGCAGGGTGGGACGGGTCAGGCGACCGGGACGGCCAGGTCCTCGACGACCTCCACGCCGGGCAGGCGGCCCAGCAGGTCGCCGGGGAGCAGCAGCTTCGAGTGCCGCACGCCGCTGCCGATCAGCGCGAGCGCGCCGTCGGTCACGACGCGGGAGTCGACGAGCACGCGCCACCCCTCGGGCAGCCCGACGGGCGTGATGCCGCCGTACTCCATGCCGGACTCCGCCGTCGCGCGGTCGGTCGGCAGGAACGACGCCTTGCGCACGTCGAGCAGCTTGCGGACGCGCGTGTTGACGTCGGCGCGCGTGTGGGCCCGCACGACGGCGGCGCCGATGCGCTCGTCGCCCGCCCGGGTGCCGCCCACGACGACGCAGTTCGCCGACGCCTCGACGGGCAGGTCGAACGCGGTGTTGAGCGTCGCGGTGTCGGCGAGGTCGGGGTCGATCTCCGTCACGGCGACGAGCGCCGCGACGTCCGGGTCGGCGTCGACCCACCGGCGCAGCGCGTCGGCGGTCACGGGGGCGACGAGGTCGAGGTGGTCGAGCGCCGGCTCCCAGGTGAGCGAGCCGAGCGTGGGCAGGGTCGTGCGGGCGTCCATGGCGTCAGCCTGCCATCCCGGCGGGCCGCCGCGCGGGAGAGGCCGGATGCCGAACACACCCCGGAGCCCCTCGAGCCCGCCGAGCATGCGGTCGCAGCCCGTGCCGCCCGCCGGACGGGCGACAGCCGCATGGTCGGCGGGGAAGGAGGGTCAGGTAGAGGTCGAGGGTTTCGGGCAAGTCTCCAGTGGGGGTCGAAGGTTGGGGTGGGCATCTCGGACGAAGCAGGCGCCCCGACCTGCGGAGTTGACACCTCGGAGCGGCGGTCGTTCACTGGAAGTGTTCGAACGTTTGTTCGAACACCCAGCGGGTGCAGCACACCGCCCGCAGCAGTCGACGCGCGGTGCGCGTCCCGTCCGAGCACCACCCCGGGAGGCGAGATGACCCTTCTCGCCGACCCCGCCGAACGGGCGGGGGCACCAGGCCCGACGGCTGCGGCCGTCGACAAGGCCGAGCGCGCCCGTGCCGTCCTGCGCCGTGCGGAGGAGCGTACGGGGGTCCGCCGACACCGTCCCGTCGTCGCCCCCGCGGCCCCGGAACCGCTCACCGCCCCGGCGGCACCGGCCGTCGTCCCGCGCACCGAGACCGCCCCGCGCGCCGGCACCGCCCTGCTTGCCGAGGTCGCCCCGCTCGCGGACGCCGCCGCCTCCCCGGTCGTGCGGCCCGCCCCCGCGCCGCCCGACCCTCCGGCGCGCGCCCGCACCCGCCACGTCCGGACCTCGGGCGCGAGCCGGGACGCGGGCACGGACGAGCGGGTGTGGCCGGTGCACGACGCGCTCGCGCCGCTCCTCCCGCTCGGCGCCCTGCAGCGCGGCACCGTGCTGGCGGTGCGCGGCTCGACGAGCCTCCTGCTCGCGCTCGTCGCGCGGCCGTCGCGGGCCGGGGCGTGGACCGCCGCCGTCGGGTTCCCCGCCGTCGGGCTGCTCGCGGCCGCCGACGCCGGCGCCGACCTCGACCGCGTGGTGCTCGTCCCGCGGCCCGGCCCGGACGCGGCGCTCGCGATCTCGGCGCTCGTCGACGGGCTGGACGTCGTGGTCGTCGGGCCCGACGCCGCCCTCACCGACCCCGACCGACGGCGCCTGGCCGCGCGGGCGCGCGAGCGCGGGGCGCTGCTCGTCGCCGCGGGGACGTGGCCGGGCGCGCACGTCGCGCTCACCGTGACGGGCGGCGGCTGGTCCGGGGCGGACCGCGGCGCGGGCTGGCTGCGCCGTCGCACCCTCGTCGTCGAGCGCGCGGGCCGCGGGGGAGCCGCGCGCCCCGTGCGCCTCGAGGTCGAGCTCCCGCTCGGCCACGAGGACTGGCCCGCGTTCCTCGCCGAGGACGCCCGCGGCCCCCGGCCCGCGGCCGGGACCGGCGCCATCGCGGCCGGGACCGCCGAGACCGCCCACGAGACCGCCCGGGTCGACGACCCCGACCGGCCCTCCCGGCTCCGGCTCGTCGGATGACCACGAGCCCGACCCGCACAGCGGCCCTGTGGGTGCCGGACTGGCCGGTGCTCGCGGCGATGGCGGTGCGCGACGTCCCCGCGCACGTCCCCGCCGCGACGCACGACGGCCGCCGCGTCGTCGCCGTCTCCGCGACCGCGCGCGCCCACGGCGTGCGCCGGGGCATGCGCCGCCGTCGGGCCCGCGAGTGCTGCCCCGAGCTCGAGCTGCTCGACGTCGACGACGCGCGCGACGCCCGCGAGTTCGAGCCCGTCGCGCTCGCGGCCGAGACCGTCGTCGCGGGGCTGGAGATCACCCGACCCGGCCTGCTGCTCCTGCCCGCCGCCCGGGCGAGCCGGTACCACGGGTCCGACGCCGCGCTCGCGGAGGCGCTCGTCGCGCGCGTCGCCGAGCGCACCGGCCACGAGAGCCAGGTGGGCGTCGCCGACGGCATCCTCGCCGCCGTGCTCGCCGCGCGGGACGCCGCCGTCGTCCCGCCCGGCCGCTCCGCCGCGTTCCTCGCGCCGCGGCCCGCGCGCGACCTCGTGCACGTCACCGCCCGTCCGGACGCCGCCGTCGCGGTCGACGAGCTCGTGGACCTCCTGGGCCGGCTCGGCGTGCGCACCCTCGGGGCGCTCGCGGCCCTGCCGCCCGCGACCGTCGAGGGGCGCTTCGGCGACCTCGGCGCGTGGGCGCACCGGCTCGCGCGCGGCGAGGACCTGCGCCCGCCCGCGCGGCGCCGCGTCGAGCCCGACGTCGCGGTGAGCGCCGAGCTCGACCCGCCCGCCGAGCGCGTCGACGTCGCGACCTTCGCCGCGCGGCGGCTCTCCGAGGACCTGCACGACCAGCTCGTCGCGCGCTCGCTCGTCGCCGGGCGCCTGCGCATCACGGCGCGGACCGTCGAGGGCGACGACCTCGAGCGCACCTGGCGGCTCGACGGGCCGGGCGCGATGAGCCCGGCGCGCCTCACGGACAAGGTCCGGTGGCAGCTCGAGGGCTGGCTCACCACCACGTCCGTCCGCGCCGGGCGCGCGGCCCGGGCCGGGCGCGGGGGCGGTCGCGGAGGAGAGCGGGGCGGCTCGCCCGGCGGGGCCGACGTCGTCCCGGGCGTCGCGCCGCTGGCCCGCCTGTCCCTCACGGCCGAGGAGGTCGTGCCCGCGGGGGCGGAGCAGCCGCGCCTGTGGGGCGCGTCGAGCGGCGAGGACGCGCGGGCCCACCGCGCGCTCGGGCGCGTGCAGGGCATCCTCGGGGGCGACGCCGTCCTGCGCGTCCAGGTCCAGGGCGGCCGCGACGCGACCGACCGCGTGCACCTCGTGCCGTTCGGGGAGGACGTCGTGCGCCCGCGCGACCCGGCCCTGCCGTGGCCCGGCGCGCTGCCGAGCCCCGCCCCCGCGCTCGTGCCCGTCGAGCCGCAGGACGTCGTCGTGCTCGACGACGCCGGGCGGCCCGTCGTCGTCGACGCGCGCCTCGCGATGAGCGGCGAGCCCGCGACCGTGCGGTGGCCGGCCCCCGCGCCGGAGGAGGGCCCGCGCCGTGCGGCGGCGCCCCGGGACGAGACGGCGCTGCCCGGGCCCGGGTCCGCGCGCGCCGTCGTGGACTGGGCCGGGCCGTGGCCGCTCGCCGAGCGCTGGTGGACGCCCGCGCCCCGGCGCCGCGTGCACGTGCAGGTCCTGCTCGACGACGGCCGCGGCCTGCTCCTCGCGAGCGCGCGCGGGCGGTGGACCGTGGAGGGCCTGTATGACTGACCGGACCACCGGCCCGCGCTACGCCGAGCTCCACGCGCACTCCGCGTTCAGCTTCCTCGACGGCGCGTCCCACCCCGAGGAGCTCGCCGCCGAGGGCGCGCGGCTCGGGCTGTCGGCGCTCGCCGTCACCGACCACGACGGCCTGTACGGCGTCGTGCGCTTCGCCGAGGCCGCGCGCAAGGTCAATCTCCCCACCGTCTTCGGGTCCGAGCTGCACCTGCCCGCGCCGACCACGACCGGCGCGCCCGTGCTCGACCCGCCCACCGGCGTCCCCGACCCGCGCTCGACCCACCTGCTCGTGCTCGCGCGCGGCACGCAGGGCTACCGCAACCTGTCGCGCGCGATCGCGACCGCGCACCTCGCGACGGGCACCAAGGGCGCCGCCGACTACCGCCTCGAGCAGCTCGCGGCGGAGGCCGCCGGGCAGTGGCTCGTGCTCACCGGGTGCCGCAAGGGCGCGGTGCGGCGCGCGCTCGTCACGTCCGGGCGCGCCGCGGCCCGCCGCGAGCTCGACCGTCTCGTCGCCCTCTTCGGCGCCGACAACGTGGCCGTCGAGATCACCACGACCGACGACCCGCGCGACGCCGACCTCCACGCGGCGCTCGCCGACCTCGCCGCCGACGCCCGCCTGCCGCTCGTCGCGACGACCGCCGCGCACTACGCCCACCCGCGCGACGCCGACCTCGCGGGGGCGCTCGCGGCCGTGCGCGCGCGCTCGTCGCTCGACGACCTCGACGGCTGGCTGCCCGGTGCCCCGACGACCCACCTGCGCTCCGCGGCGGAGATGCTCGCGCGCCACCCTCGGCACCCGCAGGCCGTCGCGACCGCGGCGGCGCTGGGGGACGAGTGCGCGTTCGACCTGCACCTCGTCGCACCCGACCTGCCGCCCTACCCGGTGCCGGACGGGCACACCGAGGCGACCTGGCTGCGCGAGCTCGTGCGGCGCGGCGGCGAGGACCGGTACGGGCCGCGCGGCCAGGAGAAGATCACGGGCGCGTGGGCGCAGATCGACCACGAGCTGCGCGTCATCGAGGACCTGCACTTCCCGGGGTACTTCCTCGTGGTCTACGACCTCGTCGAGTTCTGCCGCAGGAACGGGATCCTCGCCCAGGGGCGCGGCTCGGCCGCGAACTCCGCGGTCTGCTACGCGCTCGGCATCACGGCCGTCGACGCGGTGAAGCACGGCCTGCTGTTCGAGCGCTTCCTCGCTCCTGAGCGCGACGGCCCGCCGGACATCGACATCGACATCGAGTCGGCACGGCGCGAGGAGGTCATCCAGCACGTCTACGAGACGTTCGGGCGCACGCACGCCGCGCAGGTCGCGAACGTCATCTCCTACCGGCCGAAGTCGGCGGTGCGCGACGCGGCCCGGGCGCTGGGGTACGACGTCGGGCAGGCCGACGCGTGGAGCAAGTCGATCGAGCGGTGGGGGTCGCTGCGCGGTCCCGACCCGTCGTCGCCCGCGGCCGACCGGGCGGCGAAGGAGCGGGCGATCGCGGCGAAGACCCCGGGGCCCACCGGCCCGGCCGCGCCGCGGGTCACGACGCGCACCGCCCGGAAGGACGCCGCGACGTCGCGCCTGTGGGGGAGCCGGGACTGGTCGCCCGACCTCACCGGCCGGGGCGCGCGCGTCGTCGACCCGCTCGCCGTGGACGAGGGCGACGTCCTGCGCGCGGACGACACGCACGACGTCGTGCCCGCGCACCGGCCGCCGTCGGCCGCGCAGGAGGGCGAGATCCCGGACGCGGTGCTCGACCTCGCCGACCGGATGCTGCGCCTCCCGCGGCACCTGGGCATCCACTCGGGCGGGATGGTCATGTGCGACCGCCCCGTCATCGAGGTGTGCCCCGTGGAGTGGGCGCGCATGGAGGGCCGCACCGTCCTGCAGTGGGACAAGGAGGACTGCGCGGACGCGGGGCTCGTGAAGTTCGACCTCCTCGGCCTCGGGATGCTCACGGCGCTGCGCATCGGGTTCGACCTCGTGGAACGGCACGAGGGCGGGCCGCGCCTCGCGCTGCACACGCTGCCCGAGGACGACCCGGCGGTGTACGACCTGCTGTGCGCGGCCGACACCGTCGGCGTGTTCCAGGTCGAGTCGCGCGCGCAGATGGCGACGCTCCCGCGCCTGCGGCCCCGGACGTTCTACGACATCGTCATCGAGGTCGCGCTCATCCGCCCGGGTCCCATCCAGGGCGGCTCCGTGCACCCGTACATCAACCGGGCGCGGGGCCGGGAGGAGGTGACGTTCCTGCACCCGCTGCTGGAGAAGTCGCTCGGCAAGACGAAGGGCGTGCCGCTGTTCCAGGAGCAGCTCATGCAGATGGCGATCGACGTCGCGGGCTTCTCCCCGAAGGAGTCCGACCAGCTCCGGCGCGCGATGGGGTCCAAGCGGTCGGTCGAGCGCATGGAGGAGCTGCGGGGGCGGCTCATGGACGGGATGCGGGAGAAGGGCGTCACCGACCCGGCCGTGCGCGAGGAGATCTACGACAAGCTCAAGGCGTTCGCCGACTTCGGGTTCCCCGAGTCGCACGCGTACTCGTTCGCGTTCCTCGTCTACGCGAGCTCGTGGCTCAAGGTGCACCACCCCGCCGCGTTCTACGCGGGGCTGCTCGCGGCGCAGCCCATGGGGTTCTACTCGCCGCAGTCTCTCGTGGCGGACGCGCGCCGCCACGGCGTCACCGTGCTGCGCCCCGACGTCAACGCGTCCGACGTCGAGGCGACGGTCGAGCGGCTGCCCGCCGACCATGCGGCTGCGCCCGCCGAGCATGCGGGTACGGACCGCCCTGGCGCCCGGACGGGCGACAGCCGCATGCTCGGCGGGGAGGCGGGGGTCGATACCCGCTACGGGCCGGAGCCCGACCTCGGGCTCGCGGTGCGGCTCGGGCTCGCGAGCGTGCGCGGGCTCGGGAAGGACGCGGCTGAGCGCGTCGTCGCGGCGCGCGGGGCACCGGGGGAGGGGCGGGCGTTCAGCGACCTGCGCGACCTCGTGCGGCGCGTCGACCTCACGACCGCCCAGCTCGAAGGGCTCGCGACCGCCGGCGCAACCGACGGCCTCGGCGTGACGCGACGCGAGGCGCTGTGGGCGGCCGGCGCGCTCGCGCAGGAGGGTCCGGGGACGCTGCCGGGTGTGAGCGTCGGCGTCGACGCGCCGGCGCTGCCCGGCATGACCGACGTCGAGACCGCCGTCGCCGACGTCTGGGCCACGGGCGTGTCGACCGACTCCTACCCGACGCAGTACGTCCGCGACGGCCTCACCGCGGCCGGGGTGCTCACCGTCGTCGGTGCCGTGGCGGTGTCGCGCGAGATCGAGGAGGTCGACGAGGCGGAGCGCGCGGCGGGCGAGGTGCCGGGCACGCGCCCGCACCCGCCGTCGCGCGTCGCCGTGGGCGGCGTCGTCACGCACCGGCAACGGCCCGGGACAGCCGGAGGCGTGACGTTCCTTTCGCTCGAGGACGAGACGGGCATCCTCAACGTCGTGTGCTCGCCCGGGCTGTGGCAGCGGTTCCGGAAGGTCGCGCGCGGGTCCGCGGCGCTCGTCGTGCGCGGGCGGCTCGAGCGGGCCGACGGCGCCACGAACCTCGTCGCGGAGCACCTCGCGCCGCTCTCGCTCCAGGTCGGCACGACCTCGCGCGACTTCCGCTGAGGCGGGAGGCGGGGACCGCGGCGCCGCGGGCGGCGTGGTAGGAACGGACCGGGTGCCGTACGTCCGCCGACGTCGCGGCCCCGGACCGTCTCGCCGACGAGAGGAAGCCCGTGATGCCGCCCCGTCTCACCGCCCGCACGATGCTCTGGACCGGGCTCGGCCTGACCGTCGGGAGCGCGCTCGTCCAGAACGTCGGCCTCATGAACCTCGCCTATCCGTTGGCGGGCACCTGGTTCGTGGGCGTGCTGCTCACCGTGCTGCAGGTCGCGTTCACCGGGGGCGTCGTGCTCGCCGCGGGGTCGTTCGTCGTGCGCGCGCTCCAGCCCGACGACGTCACCCCGCCCGGGCGGTCGGCTGCCGCGTCGCCGTGGGAGGACCGGGACAACCGGCTGTCCTGACCCGGGGCGCTCGCGGCCGGTGGACGGGCGCGGTCGTGCGGTGGGTTGGTCGTGCCGGGGTCGGTCGTGCCGGGGTCGGTCGTGCCGGGGTCGGTCGTGCGGCCGTGGTCGGGCGCGGCTACGGGCCGACCGGCACCGCGACGCACACCTCGAACGTGTCCCGCGCGCGGCGCAGCAGGTACCGCACCTCCTGCGCCTCCTGCTCGTTCGCGTACTCGTCGCGGTAGCTCCAGCGCGCGTGCGCCCAGACGAGCGCGTCGCCGACCTCCTCGACCCCGACGAGGTGCGCGACCACGCCGACGAGCCCGCGCTCGCGGAACCCCCGGGCGAGCTCGGCCGTCGACGCGCGCACGTCCTCGGGGTCGCCGAGGAGCACCGCGTCCGTCGTGCCGACGACGAGCGCCGGGAAGGCGTAGCTCTCGCCGATCGTGTCGAGGTCGCCCGTCGAGAGCGCGACGCCGTAGGTCGTGAGGAACGTGCGGACGTCGTCGGCGTCGAAGGACTCGGTGGAGGGCTCCATGGTCCCGTTCTACCCCGTCCGCCGCGCCCCGGCGCGGGCGGCGGGAGCTCCGGGGCCCGGGGTCAGGGCCGCAGGGCCGCGCCCACCTGCTCGAGGAGCGCGAGGTCGGCGAGGATCGTCGCGTGCTCGGCGGCGACCCGGCCCGCGTCGTCGGTGACCCGGCCCGCGTCATCGGCGGGGTCCGCCGTCGTGCGCGCCGCGGTAGGCGTCGTCGTGGTGGTCCCGGGCGCGAGGACCGCGAGCCCGTGCTCGACCACCGGGGCGAGGTAGTCGGCGTCGAGCACGACCTCGGTGCGCTCGACGCCGCGGGGCGTGCGCACCGCGACCGCGAACCCCGCGGTGGGGTGGGTGTCCGGGTCCAGGAGGAGCAGGCGGACGTCGACACCGCCCAGCCGCGTCGTGGCGACGATCCCGTCCGCCGAGCGCGTCACGACGGGCGGCGACCACGCCGCCCCGGGCGGCGCACCGACGACGGCGCGCGCCGCCTCGACGACGTGGATGCCGAGGAAGAACAGCCCGTCGCGCTCGTCGTGCGGGTCCGCCGGGCCGGACACCTCGACGGCGGGTCCGGGCGGCGACGCCGCTGGCCCGGGTGGCGACGCCGGTGCTGCGGTGACGAGCGGCGCGACGGGATCTTCGGCAACGGTCACGAGGGCGGCGCGCGCCGCCGCGACCTCGGGCGCGAACCGCAGCGCGGACGCCGTCGTCACGGCCGTGCCGTGCGCGCGCGCCACGTCGAGCGTCGCCCGCGCGTCGGCCACCGACGCGGCGAACGGCTTGTCCACGAGCACCGGGACGCCCGCCGCGAGGAGCGCACGGGTCGCGGCGCCGTGCCGCCGCCCCGCGCGGTGGGCGACGATCGCGGCGTCGACGCGCCCGACGACGTCGGGCACGGTGGCGTCGCCCGCGTCCAGGAGCAGCCCGCCGGCCGCGGCGAGCTCCGCGCGGCGACCGGGCTCCCCGTCGACGAGCGCCACGAGCCGCACGCCGGGCCAGCGCCGCTCGGCGGCCACGAGCCGCACGTAGTGGTCGGCGTGGGACGAGTCGAGACCGACGAGGGCGAGACGCAGCACGCGGTCGATCGTCGCACGGACGGCCGAGCCGCCCGGTCCTCACCACGCCTGGGCGAGCAGCACCGCGAAGAGCTCGTCGGCGTCCGCCTCGAGCCCGCGCCCGGCGAACCACGCGGACATCGTGCGGCAGTCGCGCAGCAGGAGCTCGGTGCCGAACGGGTTCGCCACGAGGTCCACGACCTGCGGCAGGTCGATGACGACGATCCGCTCGCCGTCCGCCAGGACGTTGTACGGCGACAGGTCGCCGTGCGCGTAGCCGAGCCGGGCGAGCACGGCCATGGCGTCGCGGACCTGGTCCCACCACGACGCGAGGAGGTCGCGGTCGGGCCGCGTGCGCGCGAGCCGGGGCGCGGCCTCGTGCGAGACGCCGTCGGACGTGCCGACGAACTCCATAAGGATCTCGTCGCCGTCGATCTGCACGGGGTACGGGACGGGCGCACCGGCCGACCACAGCTCGCACAGCGCGGCGAACTCGGCGGCGGCCCACTGCCCGGCCGCGACCTGGCGGCCGTAGCGCGACTTGCGGTCGAGGGCGCGACGGTCGCGCGTCCGGCGCACGCGGCGGTCCTCGGTGTAGACGGTGTCGCGCCGGAACGAGCGGTGGTCGAGGTCGCGGTAGCGCTTCGCGGCGAGCAGGCTGCGGCGCGCGGGGTCGCCGGGGACCGCCCGCTCCAGGAGGAAGACGTCCGCCTCCTTGCCGGTCTTGAGCAGGCCGAGCTCGGTGTCGAGGGCCGCGTCGGCCGTCACCACCCAGTCGGGGCGCGGCTCCGGCCCGCGCTGTCCCTTCTCGACGGCGGACCACGTGGACCAGCGTTGGTCGTCGCTGAGCGCCGCATCGAGGACACCGGCCTCGGCCTCGGCGTCGGCCAGGTCGGCGAGGCGCCGCAGGCGGCGCGGCGGGGGAGTGCGGGGGTCGCGCGCCAGGGCGGGCGGGAGGGAGAGGTCGGGGTAGGGCAGGTCGTGCTCGGGCACGGGGGCTCCTCGGGGGAGGGGAGCGCGCGTCGCCGCGGCCGCCGGGCGGGCGGTCGGGGACGGTCGTCGCGAGCGGTCGTGGACCGGTCAGCGGCGGTGGGTGCTCCCGGGGGTGGTGGACACGCGAGCGGGGGTCGTCCAGCTCATGGCGTTCCTCCTCTCCTCCGGTGCCCGACGACGCGGGCGACGTCCTGCGACCGTCTCATCGCCGCGCGCCCCGGCGCAACGGAATTACGGCGGATACGATCGCGCCCATGACGGCGCCGTCGACGAGGGCTGCGGGACTGACGTCACGGGACGTCGCGGAACGCGTCGCCGACGGCAGGGTCAACCGGTTGCCGCCCCGTTCGGGGCGCACGACCTGGGACATCGTCCGGGCCAACACCGCGACGCGGATCAACGCCCTGCTCGGGGTGCTCCTCGTCCTGGCGCTGAGCACGGGCTCGCTCATCAACAGCCTCTTCGGTCTCGCGATCCTCGCCAACGCCGGCATCGGGATCGTCCAGGAGCTGCGCGCGAAGCGCACCCTGGACGCGCTGGCGATCGTGGGGCGGGCGCCCGTGCGCGTGCGCCGCGACGGGGCGGTGTCGGAGGTCGACCAGGCGGACGTCGTCGTCGACGACGTCGTCGAGCTCGGCGCCGGGGACCAGGTCGTGGTCGACGGCCCGGTGGTCGAGTCCGCCTCGCTCGAGGTCGACGAGTCCCTCCTCACGGGCGAGGCCGACCCCGTCGTGAAGAGGCCCGGGGACCGGCTCCTGTCCGGGAGCTTCGTGGTGGCCGGCTCGGGCGCCTACCGGGCGACGGACGTCGGCCCGGCCGCGTACGCCGCGCGGCTCGCGCACGAGGCGAGCGCGTTCACGCTCGTGCGCTCGGAGCTGCGGTCCGGCATCGACTCGATCCTGCGGGTCATCACGTGGCTGCTGGTGCCCGCGGGCGTCCTCACGGTGGTGAACCAGCTCGTCATCTCGCGGCAGGGGTTCCGGCAGTCCGTGCTCGGCATGGTCGCGGCCCTCGTGCCCATGGTCCCCGAGGGCCTGGTGCTCCTGACCTCCGTCGCCTTCGCGATCGGCGTGGTCCGGCTCGGCCGACGGCGGTGCCTCGTGCAGGAGCTGCCGGCCATCGAAGGGCTGGCGCGCGTGGACGTGGTGTGCGCGGACAAGACGGGCACGCTCACGGAGAACGGGATGCGCCTCGCCCGGGTGGACGTGCTCGACGGCCCCCGGGACGAGGTGGAGCGCGCCCTGGCGGCGCTCGCCGCCCTCGACCCGCGGCCCAACGCGTCCGTCGCCGCGGTCGCGGAGGCGTTCCCGGACGCACCGGCCTGGCGGGCGACCGCCGTCGTCCCGTTCTCGTCGGCCACGAAGTGGTCCGGCATGTCCTTCGCGGACGCCGACGGCCCGCAGGGGAGCTGGGTGCTCGGCGCGGCGGACGTGCTGCTGGACCCCCGGTCCGCCGTGGCGCAGCAGGCGACGGCCCTCGGCGCCGACGGCCTGCGGGTGCTGCTCCTCGCGTCGACCGACGCCCCGGTCGACGCCGCCGCCCCGGACGGAGGCGCCCCGGGGCACCTCGCCCCGCGGGCGCTCGTCGCGCTCGAGCAGCGGGTGCGCGCGGACGCCCGGCAGACCCTGGACTACTTCGACGCCCAGGGCGTCACGGTGAAGGTCGTCTCGGGCGACAACCCGGTGTCCGTCGCCGCGGTCGCGCGGTCCCTCGGCCTGGGCGGCCCCGAGACGTCGGTCGACGCCCGGGCCCTGCCCTCCGACGGCGAGGAGCTCTTGACGGTCGTGGAGGGCGCCACGACGTTCGGCCGGGTGCGACCGGACCAGAAGCGGGCCGTCGTCGGGGCGCTGCAGGCGCGCGGGCACACCGTCGCCATGACGGGGGACGGCGTGAACGACGTGCTGGCCCTCAAGGACGCGGACATCGGCGTGGCGATGGGGTCGGGGAGCCCGGCCGCGCGGTCCGTGGCGCAGATCGTCCTGCTGGACGACCGCTTCGCGACGCTGCCGTCCGTCGTCGGGGAAGGGCGCCGGGTGATCGGGAACATCGAACGGGTCGCGCACCTCTTCCTCACCAAGACCGTGTACGCGGTGGTGCTGGCCGTCCTCGTCGGCCTCGCCGGGGTCGGCGCCTGGCTCCTCGGGGCTGCGCCCGTCTCCTACCCGTTCCTGCCGATCCACGTGACCGTCGCGGCGTGGTTCACCATCGGGGTCCCCGCGTTCGTCATGTCCCTGGCGCCCAACGACGAGCGGGCGCGCCCGGGCTTCGTGCCCAGGGTGCTCCGGCTCGCGGTGCCCGCGGGCGTCTCGATCGGCGTCATGACCTTCCTGTGCTACCTCGTGGTGGACCCGGGCGCGGGCGGGGCGTCGCTGGGCGGCCCGACGGACACGCTCGCCCCGGCGGAGGTCCGCGCGTCCACCGCTGCGCTCGTCACCCTGCTCGTGGGCGCCCTGTGGGTGCTCGCCGTCGTGGCGCGTCCGTACACGGCGTGGAAGGTCGTCCTGGTCGGCTTCTGCGCGGTGTTCTACGTGGCGCTCTTCAGCGTCCCCGCGGCGAGGGAGCTCCTGTCGCTCGACGTCTCCGACCCCGCGACGCTCGGCGTCGGCCTGGCGTGCGGCGCGCTCGCGATCCTCCTCGCCGAGGCGCTGCGGTGGTCGACAGCGCGCGTCCCCCGCGCCCACGCCGCCGGCTGAGGACGGGCTCAGGCCGCCCCGGACGCGAGGACCTGGATCGCCGCCACCACGCGCTCGTACGTGCCCAGGGTGTCGAAGCCCATCTGGTCGAGCGCCGACCACACGAACCCGACCGTCGCGTACATCCCGACGGCCGTCGCGAGGATCCACTCGCGCACCGACCCCGTGGAGCCGAGCAGGGGGAGGGCGAAGCTCCCGCTCGGGCGCCACACGTCGTCGACGACGAGCGAGCGCCGCACCCAGCGCGGCGAGCGGATCTTCACCGGCCACAGCAGGGGGGCGCCGTTGGTCGTGAGCACGTCGCCGAGGATGTGGATCGCGACGCCGAGCCCGACCGCGACGGGGAGCCAGTTCCACTCCTCCGGGGAGAACAGGGCGACGAGCACGGCGACGGTGAGCGACGTCACCCACGGCACGAGCTTGCCGCGCCGCGTGAGCTTGAGCGCCTTGAGCGCGAGCGCGACGAGCAGCACCGCGAGCAGCCCGCCGCCGACGTAGACCGTGCCGAAGCTCGCCGTCTCGACCGTGACGAGCCCAGCGAGCCAGGCGAGCGCGGTGAACACCGCGATGCCGAGGAACGAGTGCGTGCCCTGGCGGTGGCCGCCTGCGACCGTCTCCACGGCGTCGGACACCCACTCGCTCACGGGCGGCAGCGAGTGCGCGAACGTGCCGTTGTGGTGGTCGGCGTCGGGGAGGAGCGCGGCCCCGGCGCACACGACCGCACCCGTCATGACCCCGACCGACGACACGGGGTGCCAGCCGAGGGCGAACGGGGCCGTGGACGTCACGGCGATCCACGCCGCCGCACCGGTCGCGGCGTGGTTGGCACCCATCATGGCGGCGCATCTCCTGTCGTCGGGCCCGCGCGCGGTTCGTCGGCGTCGGGAGGTCTGTCCGGAACGTCCGGAACCCTACCCGGTGCCGCCGACAGCCTCGGTCGGCCGCCCGGAACGCCGAGGGCCTTCGCGCCCGCGAGGAGAAAAGTGTGCCAAGCGGCCGAGCATCATCCGGGGTCGGTCGCCGGAGCCCGACCGACCGAGCCCTGACGGGGGAGGCGGAGGCCGTGTCCTGCGCGGAGGGCGCGCGGGGAGCCGGGGGTGGCACGGGGGGCGCAGGGCGGGCGAGCTCGTCTGCGGTGAGGAAAGGCCGGCAGGCGGGATATCCGGGTGGTGCACGGGTCACGGTCGAAGATTCTCCGACGAATTCGAGAAATGGGGTTGTGCGGTTCGGGAAAGGCGCGTACGGTCTACCTCGGTCGACGACATTCCGGTGCGTGGGCCACCCGACACGACCGAGAGGAGCAGTGCCGTGCGCGAACCCGTCCAGCAGGACCGGCGACGTCCCGTCCTGCCCTGCGAGCAGCCGCGCGTCGTGCTGCCCGTGGCGTATCTCAGCGTGTCCTCGTTCCTCGTCGGCTACCCCGGCGGTCCTGTCGTCTGACCACAGCGTCGTCACGACAGGCCGTCCCGGACATCGCCGGGGCGGCCTTTTTTCTTGTGCGGGAATGCACCCGGTCGGGGTGCATTTCTCGTGCTGTCTTTCTCTTCTCTCCGCCGTCGGCGCGCATTTGTCGTGCGCCTGCGGTGAAAAGCACTGCCTTCGTGGTCCAACGGACACGACGCCGCTCTACGGAAGCGGAGACGGGGGTTCGACTCCCTCCGAGGGCACCTGGACGCTCGCGTCCCGTCTGCTCGACGTTAAGGAGCACCAGCGCGCGTAGCTCAGCGGACAGAGCGCCGGCTTCCGGAGCCGGGCGTCGGGGGTTCGAGTCCTCCCGTGCGCACCTCGTCGCCCCAGCCGGGGCGGCGTCATGATCGTCAGGACGACCCGAGGAGGTCAGCATCGTGAGCACCGAGGCCCACACGTTCCCCGTCCCGCTGTCGGGCGCGAAGGCACCCACCCTCATGTGGGCGCACGAGCACGCCGTCGAGCCGGCCGCGCTGCAGCAGCTGCGCAACATCGCCGCGCTGCCGTGGGTCGAGGGCGTGCGGGTCATGCCCGACGTCCACCTCGGCAAGGGCGCGACCGTCGGCTCGGTCATCGCGATGCGCGACGCCGTGTCGCCCAACGCCGTCGGCGTCGACATCGGGTGCGGGATGATCGGCGTCCGCACGTCCCTCACGGCGGAGGACCTGCCCGACGACCTCGGACCGGTCCGCGCGCGCATCGAGGCCGCGATCCCCGTCGGCTTCCACGCGCACGACGAGCCGGTCGACCCGCACCGGCTGCGCTCGATCTCCGGCCGCGGCCCGGCCGAGGTCGCGCGCGGCGCGGACGCGTTCTGGTCGCGGTTCTCCGGGCTGCACGGGCGCGTGTCGGACATCGAGGGCCGCGCGCGCCGTCAGCTCGGAACCCTGGGCGGGGGAAATCACTTCGTCGAGCTGTGCACGGACACCGACGGGCAGGTCTGGCTCCAGCTGCACTCGGGGTCGCGCAACATCGGCAAGACGCTCGCGGAGCAGCACGTCGCGGTCGCGAAGCGCCTGGAGCACAACCAGGGGCTCGTCGACCGCGAGCTCGCCGTGTTCCTCGGCGGCACGCCGGAGATGGACGCGTACCTCTCCGACCTGTGGTGGGCGCAGGAGTACGCGGCGCGCTCGCGAGCGGTCATGATGACGCTCGTCGTCGACGCCGTGCGCGCGTCGTTCCCCGGCCGCGAGATCGCGTTCGACGAGGCCGTGAACGTCCACCACAACTACGTCGCGGTCGAGCACGTCGACGGCCAGGAGCTCGTCGTGACCCGCAAGGGCGCGATCCGGGCCGGGAAGGGCGACCTCGGGCTCATCCCGGGGTCCATGGGCACCGGCTCGTACATCGTGCGCGGGCTCGGGAACCCGGAGTCGTACTGGTCGGCGTCGCACGGCGCGGGCCGTCGCATGTCGCGCACGAAGGCGAAGAAGACCTTCACGCTCGACGACCTCGCCGCCCAGACGACCGGCGTGGAGTGCCGCAAGGACGCCGGGGTGCTCGACGAGATCCCGGCCGCCTACAAGGACCTCGACGAGGTCGTCCGCGCCCAGTCCGACCTCGTCGAGGTCGTCGCCCGGCTCACGACGCTCCTCTGCGTCAAGGGCTGACCAGGCGGTCCGGGCGCGGCGAGCAGGTGGTTCTGGCGCGTCCCGAGGTCCGGACGAGCCAGGACCACCTGCTCGGCGCCGGAGGGGTGTCAGAGGCGGGTTCGGGGGAGGCGGACCGCGACGGTGGTGCCGGTGGGGCCGGGCTCGTCCGCCGTCGCGGACGTCACGGTGATCGTGCCGCCGTGGGCGGTGACGATCGCGTCCACGATCGCGAGCCCGAGGCCCGTGGAGCCGCCGGTGCGGTTGCGGGCGTCGTCGCCGCGCGTGAAGCGGCGCAGGAGCGTCGGCCGCAGGGGCGCGGGGATGCCGGGCCCGTCGTCGGCGACGGCGAGCACGACGGCGTCGGCGTCCGCGGTGAGCCGGACGTCCACGTGCGTCCCGGGCGGGGTGTGCGTGCGGGCGTTGGCGAGGAGGTTGGCCAGCACCTGGCGCAGGCTGGCCTCGTCGCCGGTCACCTCCAGGTCGACGGCGTCGTCCGGCAGGTCGTCCGGGTCCGGGGCGCCGGACGCCGGGTCGACGTCGAGGTCGTCCGCGCCGGGCAGGTCGAGCGCCCAGTCGTGGTCGGGTCCCGCGGCGTGCGCGTCCGTGACGGCGTCGACGGCGAGCACGGCGAGGTCGACGGGCGCGCGGTCGAGCGGGCGTCCGGCGTCGAGCCGGGCGAGGAGCAGCAGGTCCTCGACGAGGCCGGTCATGCGCACGGCCTCGGCCTCGATGCGGTCGAGCGAGCGCGCGGTCGCGGGCGGCACGTCGTCGGGGGAGCGGCGCACGAGCTCGGCGTACCCGCGGATGGAGGCGAGCGGCGTGCGCAGCTCGTGGCTCGCGTCGGCGACGAACCGCCGCACCTGGGTCTCGGAGTCGTGGCGCGCCTGGAGCGAGGTCTCGACGTTCTCGAGCATCCGGTTGAGCGCGGCGCCCACCTGGCCGACCTCCGTGCGCTCGTCGGTGAGGTCGTCCGGGACGCGCGGGATGGCGTCGATCTCGCCCTGCGCGAGCTCGAGCTCGGAGACGCGGCCCGCGGCGGCGGCGACGTCGTCGAGCGGGCGCAGCGAGCGCCGCACGAGCCAGGTGCCGAGAAGTACGGCCGCGAGGACTCCGGCCGCGCCGAGCGCGGCCTCGACGAGCACGTACCTCTCGACGGTCGCGTCGACCTGGGCGGTGCTCGACGCGACGACGACGGGCTGCCCGTCCGCGGTGGTGCGGTGCACGGCGCGGAACGACCCGAGGTCGGGGAGGTCGACGTCGTGCGCGGCGCCGTCGGCGGGGACGTCCTCGAGCGCCGCGACCTGGGCGTCGTCGAGCGTCACGCGCTGGAGGTCCGGGGTGACGTACTCCGCGAGGACGAGCGCGCCGCCGTCGTACCGCAGCACGGCGCTGCCGGGGCCGGTCCCCGCGGGGAAGCGTGACGGGTCGTCGGGCCCGCCGGGCTCCGGCCCGGACGCGTCGCCGGTGCCGTCCGGGGGCTGCGCGGGGCCGTCGCCGCGGGCGAGCCGGTCGCTCGCCTGGCGCAGCTCGTGGTCGACCTGGGCGACGAGCTGGGTGCGCAGCACGACGGCGGACGCGACGGCGAGCCCGACGGTGACGAGCAGCACGACGGCCGCGAGCACGAGCACGAGGCGCCGGCGCAGCGCGGTGGGCCGCCGCTCCCTGCCGGTGGCCGTCGGGCGGGTCGTGCCGAGGTCAGGCACGGGCGCTCTCCGCGTCGGCGGCGGGCTTGAGCACGTACCCGACCCCGCGCAGCGTGTGGATCATGGGCGTGCGGCCCTTGTCGATCTTGCGGCGCAGGTAGGAGACGTAGAGCTCGACGATGTTGGCCTGGCCGCCGAAGTCGTAGTTCCAGACGCGGTCGAGGATCTGCGCCTTGGACAGCACGCGGCGCGGGTTGCGCATGAGGTACCGCAGGAGCTCGAACTCGGTCGCGGTGAGCCGGATCTCCTCGCCCCCGCGCCGCACCTCGTGCGCGTCCTCGTCGAGCTCGAGGTCGCCGACGACGAGCACCGAGTCCTCGCGCTGGGCGGTCGCACCGCCGCGGCGCAGCAGCCCGCGCAGCCGGGCGACGACCTCCTCCAGGCTGAACGGCTTGGTCACGTAGTCGTCGCCGCCCGCGGTGAGCCCGGCGACGCGGTCCTCGACGGCGTCGCGCGCGGTGAGGAAGAGCACGGGCACGTCGGCGTCGCGCTCGCGCAGGCGGCGCAGGACGGTCAGCCCGTCCATGTCGGGGAGCATGACGTCGAGCACGACGACGTCCGGCCCGGTCTCCCGCGCGGTGCGGATCGCGGTGTGACCGTCGAGCGCGGTGGAGACGTCCCAGCCCTCGTACCGCAGCGCCGAGGTGAGCAGCTCGGCGAGGTTCGGCTCGTCGTCGACCACGAGCACGCGGACGGGGGAGCCGTCCGGGCGCGTGAGGCGCGGCTGGTCCGGGCGGCCGACGGGGGCGGGGGCTGTGGTCATGCTCCCAGGGTCGCGCGCGACGCGGAGGCGTGCCTGTGGTGACCCTGTGCGCTCGCTGTGCCCCGAGGCCGGCCCGGCCGCCGCCCGACGCGCGCCGCGGGCCGGGGTGAGAAACCGCAGTCGCGAGTCGTTGAAACCTTGACTTTTGTGCGCCTGCCGTCAAAACTCGCTGCATCGGCAGCAGCCGACGTCCACGCACGCAGGAGTGCGCGCGTCGCCCCGTGGGGTCGCCGTCGGCGACCCTCCGGCTCGCGCTCTCGACGACGAGGGAGAAGCACGCATGGATTTGTTCAGCGGCATGACGTTCCGGCGGGCGGTGGCTGCGGCCGCCGCGCTGCCGCTCGTGGGCGGTGCCACGCTCATGACCGCGGGCCCGGCGGCCGCCGACGAGGAGGACTACAAGATCCTCGTCGTGGGGGAGACGCTCGGCTTCCGCCACTCGCACATCGACGACACCACGCGCGCGCTCATCGAGCTCGGCGCCGACAACGGCTTCACGGTCGACGTGTGGGACCCGCCGAACAGCTCGGCGGGGTGGTGGGGCAGCGGTTCGCCCGGCCAGCCCGACCTGACGATGGACTCCTCGCCGTTCACGAGCGCCGAGGACCTCGCGCAGTACGCGACCATCGTCTTCGCGTCGCCGGTCGACAACACCAACTCCCTCAACCCGGCCACGCCGCGCCTCCTGGACGACGCCGAGCTCGCCGCGTTCCAGGGCTACATCCGGGGCGGCGGCGGGTTCGTGGGCCTGCACGCGGCGACGGACACGATGCACACCGTGCCCTGGTACAGCCAGCTCACGGGCGGCGGCGCGCGGTTCGTCAGCCACCCGCAGCAGCAGACGGCGACGATGCGCGTCGAGAGCCCGGGTCACCCCTCGACGGCGCACCTGCCCGCCGTCTGGGAGCGGTTCGACGAGTGGTACAACTACACGACCAACCCGCGCGAGGACGTCCACGTCCTCATCACGCTCGACGAGTCGACGTACAACCCGGGCAACAACGCGATGGGCGAGGACCACCCGATCGCGTGGTGCCAGAACTTCGAGGGCGGTCGCTCCTGGTACGAGGGCGCCGGGCACACCGACGCCTCGTGGATCGACCCGCTGTTCCTCGAGCACGTCCTCAAGGGCGTCGAGTGGACCGCGGGCGTCGTCGAGGGCGGCGGCAACTGCGTCACCTTCGGCGAGGTCGACGAGCTCGTGGCGGGCCTGAACACCTCCGCGGTGGGCGACGGCGTCATCGCCGGCGCGATCTCGTCGCTGCTCGGCAGCGCGCGCAGCGCGGCCGACGCGGACGACCCCGCGACGGCCGTCCAGGTGCTCGGCGGCGCGCGCTCGCTCGTCGACCACCTGTCGGCGGCGGCGGGCGACCGCGCGCTGCTCGGCACGAAGATCGACGACCTCGTCGACTGGCAGTCGGCCCTCGTCGACGACGGCCCTGCGCTCGACCTCTCGGCCGAGGCCGAGCTGCGCACCATGGGCGGCAAGCAGTACCTCGCGGTCCGGGTGGTCAACCAGGACGACACGGCCGTGGACCTCACGGTCACCACGCCGTACGGGACCAAGGAGTTCGCGGCCGTCGCGCCGACCAAGAACGCCTACCAGGCCTTCGCGACGCGCCTCGTCGAGGTGCCCGCGGGGCAGGTGACGGTCACCGCCACCGCCGAGCGCGACGGCGAGACGGTCACCGAGGAGCTCGTGGTCGACTTCGGCGGCACCGCCTGACGCCTCCCCGGCCCAGCAGGCACGACGCCCGTCGCACCCCGGTGCGGCGGGCGTCGTCGTGCGCGGGGCGGGACGCCGCCGGGCGCGCCCGTCGCGCGTCAGGCGAGCTGGAGGGTCGTGAGGCAGGTGGGGTCGTCGTGGCGCGTCGAGACGGTCGTGGTGCCGACCCGGCCGTCGTGCTCGACGCGCAACTCCGCGTCGACGTCGCGCGGGAGCCAGTAGCCCACGAACCCGTTGGCGCCGAGCGTCGTGTCCTCCTCGACGAGCACGTCGCCGGTGGCCGCGTCGACCACCGTCACCGAGACCGGCTCGCCTGCGAGCTCGCCCTGGCACGTGGTGAGCGAGTGGTAGAAGCACTCGTGCGTCTCGTCCACGAAGGGCGCGACGGAGAGGTAGAACGTGTCCTCGGGCAGCGGGACCGTGGTCTCGTACGACTCGTCGGCGAGCACGAGCTCCGCCGCGCGGACGGAGGCCACGAGGTCGGTCGGTCGATCGGCGGTCTCGAGCCCTTCCAGGCGGTCGACGACCTCCTGGCCGCTGAGCCCGGTGAGGTCGTGGCGGTCGAGCAGGGCGTCCAGCGCGGACGGCTCCGGGGACCCGCCGGAGCAGCCGGCGAGCACGAGGGCGGTGGCGGCCACGGCGGCCACGAGGGTCGGGAGGGCACGTCGTCTCATGCGCCGATCCTCTCAGAGCGCGACGCCGTGGCCAGGGCCGGAGGTCCCGGGCGCGCCGACGGCCGGGGCCCTGGCGGGCCCCGGCCGTGCGGGTGGCGGACGGCGTCGCGTCACGCGGTGAGCATCGCCACCGGGTTGTCGTGCGTGAGGCGCGCGAGCACGTCGCGCGGCACCCCGCGCGCGGCGAGCATCTCGGTGAACACCGTCGGGACGTAGGCGAACCCGTTGCCGCCGTGCTGCACCCACATCTGCTTGAGGAACACGTCGTGGCTGAGCAGCACCTGGTCCGCGTGGCCGGCCTCGACGAGGCGCTGCACCGCGGTCGCGGTCGTGTGCGGGTCGGGGGACACGCCCTCCTTCGGGAAGGTGATGTCCATGCCGACCATGTCGAACTCGAGCCAGACGCCGCGCTCGGCCACGGACCGCTGGTAGCCCGGGTCGTCGGCGGACGGGTCCATGTGGCACAGCACGACCTTCTCCGGGCGCACGCCCACCTCGTCGAGCACGAGGTCGAGCACCTCGTGCGCGCGGCGCTGCCAGCCGGGCAGGTGCACCTGGAGCGCGACGTGCGGGTGCTCGCGCTGCGCGAGGGCTGCGGCGCGCAGGGACGCGGCCTCGCCCGGCGTGAACGACGGCGAGACGCCGATCTCGCCGATGATGCCGGGCCGCACGCCGGTCCCGCCGATCCCGTCGGCGAGCTCCGCGACGATCGCGGACGCCTGGGCGTCCACGGCCGCGGCGGCGATGCGGTCGCCCTCGAACTTCTCGAGGTACGCGCCGCAGCCCGCGACCACGTGCAGGCCCGTGCGGCGCGCGACCTCCGCGAGGCGCTCGGGGTTGCGCCCGATCGCGGCGCTCGACGTCGCGTCGACGATCGTGCGCCCGCCCAGCGCGGCGAAGCTCTCGAGCTCCGCCGCGACCGCGGCGACCGGCTTGTCGGCGATGTTGTCCGCGCAGCAGTACGGGTCCTGGCGCAGCGCCCACGCGACCGACGCCGAGACCGGGGCCTCGACGACCGCCTCGGAGAAGCGGTAGCTCGGCGGGTCGAGCACCCCGGACAGGTCGTTGAAGAGGTGCTCGTGGGGGAGCGTGAGGCCGAGGTCCGCGGCCGCGGCGCGGCCGGTGACCGTCTGGACGTGGCCGGCGGGCGTGACGCTCATCGCGCGCTCGTCTCGCCGGCCTCGCCGCCCGCGACGGCCGCCGCGACGCCCGCGTCGGGTCCGTCCGGGCCGCCGGGGGCGGCCGGGTCGTCGGCGTGCGCGGCCTTGCCGGACGGGATCATGCCGATCCCGGCGGCGACGAGCGCGATGACCGTGCCGACGACGGTCGCGACGTGCACGGTGTGGCCGAGCGCGGGGATCGCGGCGTCGAGGACGAGCGAGCCGACGAGCTGGCCCGCGACCGAGGCGAGGCCGAGCAGGAGGAGGCCGAGGCCGCGCACGAGCAGCGCCATGAGCGCGATGGACAGCAGGCCGAGCGGACCGCCCAGGTACATCCACCACTCGTTCGGGAGCTGGAAGTCGACGCCGCCCACGGCCGCGCGCGCGAGGTAGGCGATCAGCAGGGCGGTGAAGCCCACGAGGAAGTTCCAGCCGATCGAGACGAGCATCGACCCGGTGACGTCGGCGACGGCCGCGTTGCCGGCAGGCTGCCAGCCGGCGAGCAGACCGCCCACGAACGGCATGATCGCGAGGACGATCGTGTGCGGCACGGAGAAGCTCGGCGAGATGACGACGACGGTCGCCGCGATGGCGAGCGCCGCGCCGAGCAGGCGCGTGGTGGTGAGCGGCTGCTTGACGGACGCCGTGACGCCGAGGCGGTCGCAGATGACGCCCGAGATGACGAGGCCGGAGATGAGCGAGATCTGGAACGTCGCGACGCCGAGGACGCCGACGGTGACGCCCTCGGACAGGACGATGACGGCCCCGCACAGGCCCGCGAGGTAGTTCCACCACGGGATGGTTCGCGAGCGGATCAGGCCGGGGATCGCGAGCGCCTCGCGTCGGGTCGCGGGGCGCGCGAACACGACGACGAACATGAGGACCAGGCCGGTCCCGAACGAGATGAGGGCGGCGGCGTGCCCGTCGCCGATCGTCTTGCCCAGCTGGCCGTTGACGGCCGCCTGCATGGGGCCGAGGGCCCCCGCGAGGACGGTCGCGACGACGAGCAGGGCGGTCGCGGTGTCCTTGACCCTGCTGCGGCGGGCTGACGGGCTCACAGCACCTCCCTGAGTGCCGGACGGGGAACCGGTGGTCGCCGGCGTGGTGTGCTTCATTGCGTGACCGTGCCTTCCTCCGACGGTACGTCGGACTTAGCTGTGGAGCGGAATTCTGGTGCCCTCGGGGGCCAGGTCGGTGGCGCGCGGCAGGGAGTCGACGGCGCCGTGGCGGGTGGTGGTGGAGGCGGCGACGTGCGCCGCCCAGCGGGCGGACTCGACGAGGTCGCCGCCGTGGAGGAGGCCGTCCGCGAGCGCCGCGCAGAACGAGTCGCCGGCGGCGGTCGTGTCGACGGCGTCGACGCGCTCCGCCGGGACGGTGACGGGTGCGCCTCCCGCGGGGACGACGAGCGCGCCGTCGGCCCCGAGGGTGACGACGACGTCCCCGGGGTGGTCGAGCGCGCGGACCATGGCGAGCACGGCGTCGGTGCCGACGGGCTCGTCGCTCGCGCCGACGAGGGTCGCGAGCTCGAACCGGTTGGGCACGAGCACGCGGAACGCGGCACGCACGGGGGCGGGCAGCGGGACGGCGGGCGCCGGGTTGAGCACCGTGGTGCCCGTCGCGGTGGCGGCGACGGCGCGCAGGGCGCCGAGCGGCGTCTCGCACTGGCACAGGACGGCGGCCGCGTCGCGGACGAGGTCGGCGCGCTCCGTGACGAACGCCTCGTCGACGACGGCGTTCGCGCCGGGCTCGATGACGATCGTCGACTCGGGCTGCTCCCACAGCACGACGGCGACGCCGGTGGGGCGGTCCGCCGTCGCGAGGCCGTCGAGGACGAGGCCCTCGACGGCGAGACGGCGGCGGATCGCGCGGCCGTCGTCGTCGTCGCCGACGGCGCCGACCATGGCGACGCGACGGCCGAGCCGGGCGGCGGCGACCGCCTGGTTGGCGCCCTTGCCGCCGGGGGAGCGGACGAGGCCCGTCGCGGAGACGGTCTCGCCCGAGCGGGGCAGGCGGTCGACGGTCAGCCTGAGGTCCATGTTCAGGCTGCCGACGACCACCACCTCGGGCGTCATCAGCCCGCGAGCCAGGTGACGGCCTGGCCGAACAGCGGGCCGTAGCCGGCCCAGTCCATGAACTCGCGCGGCGCCCAGTGGGGGGAGATGTCGGAGGCGAACGCGAGCGTGCGCCCCTGGCCCTCGGTGCGGACGGCGACGAGCGGGCGGCCCTCGATGGTGGCGAGGACGGTCGCGTCGGCCTTGGCGGTGAGTCGCTGGTAGCCGAGGAGGATCGGCCACTCGCGGTCGAGGCCGGCGGTGACGGGGTGCTCGACGTCGGTCAGGGTGCCGCCGATGCCCTCGGGGGTCTCCTCGCGGTCGTCGTACGGGAGGATGTCGACGGGCAGGACGGCCTCGACGGCGGTGCCGTGGTAGTTCGCCTTGGCCTGGAAGCCCTGGAAGCTGAGGTAGCCGCCGGCCATCATGAGGCCGCCGCCGCGGCGGACCCACTCGGCGAGGAGCTTGAGCCGGTTCGGGAACGGGCGCCCCTGGGAGAACACGACCGGCGGGAGCAGGAGCGAGTTGGCGCCGATGTCGGACAGGATCACGACGTCGTAGGCGTCGAGCTCGTCGAGCGTGGAGGGGAAGTCCTCGGCGACGAGGTGCGAGGGCAGGTGCGTGACCTCGTGGCCCTCGGCGGCCAGCGCCTCGAGCAGGCGCGCGCACCCGATCTCGAGCTGGGCGTGGGGGAACGCGTCGTACCCCTTGTAGTCGGTGGTCGCGTTGATCCACGACTCCCCGGCGAGCAGAACCCGGCTCATCCCGGCCTCCTTGCGATCAGGTCGCGCGGCGACGTCCTCGACGACGTTGCGCAACGTTGTGTAGCGTTGCGCAAGACCGTAGGGGGCGAGCGGCGCGGCTGTCAACACCGTGCGCCGACCGACGCTCCCGGTAGAGTGCAGGGGATCTGGGGGGACCGCCCCGAGGAAGGGGAGCCATGACGCTCACGCGTGTTGCGCAACGTGCCGGCGTGTCGGCCTCGACGGCGTCGCGCTACCTGCGCGGGCAGCTCAACGTCCAGCCGGAGACGGCGGCGCGCATCGACGCCGCGGTCCGCGAGGTGGGGTACGTCGTCCCCGCGCCCGGTCCGGCCCCGCGCGAGGACGAGCGCCGCACCGGGGTGGTCGCGCTCGTCGTGCCCGACTTCGTCAACCCGTTCTTCACCGCCCTCGCCGAGGAGGTCGCGCGCCTCGCGGGCGACCGCCGCGTCCCGCTCGTCGTCGCGCTGTCGACGCGGCACGGCGACGCCGAGTCCGGCCTGGGCCAGCTCCTCGCGAGCGACGGCTCGCTCGGCGGCGTCGTCTACGTGGGGATGTCCCGGACCGACGACCGGCTCGCGCGCGCCGTCGCGGACGGGCTGCCCGTCGTCGTCATCGACGAGGAGGTCGACCTCGACCTGCCCGTCGAGACGATCACCGTCGACAACTACGGCGGCGCCTACCAGGCCACGAGCTACCTCGTGCAGCAGGGGCACCGGCGCATCGCCCACGTCGCCGGGCCCGCGGAGCTGTCCACGACCCAGGACCGCCTGCGCGGCTACGTCGACGCGATGCACGACGCCGGCCTCGACGTCGACCCGGACCTCGTGCGCCACGGGCCGTACACCGAGCAGTTCGGCGCCTCGACGTTCCCCTACCTCACGCGGCCCGGGAACGCGCCGACGGCCGTGTTCGTCGGCAGCGACATCGTCGCCGTCGGGATGCTGGGCGCCGCCGAGCTGCACGGCATCTCCATCCCCGAGGACCTCTCGGTCGTCGGGTGCGACGGCATCCGTGTCGGCCAGTGGCTGCGCCCCAAGCTCACGACGCTGGAGCAGCCCGTCGCGGCGCTCGCGCTCGCCGCGATGGACGCGATCGAGCGCTCGATGACCGGCACCCCGCCCGCGGCCCCGCCCGCGCGCACCGTGCTGCCGCTGCACCTCGTCGTGCGCGGCTCGGTCGCCCGACCCGCGGACGGCTGAGGCCAGCCCTCTCGCACGGCGGAGCCTGCCGGGCGGCACGGCTGCAGCACGGACGCCCGTTGTCGCGACCACGAGGCGGCTCGTCCGTTCTGCGCTGTTGGTACCTTTCCGCCATGACGTCACGCGCAGGGTCGGAGCACGGGCCGGGCCGAGGTCGGCGGGGTGCCGCGCTCGTCGTCGGAGGTGCCGCGCTCGCCGCCGTGCCCACCGTGCTGCTGGGCCGGGCGGCCAGCCAGTACCTGTGGGAGCTGTGGTGGCTGGACGCCGGGTCGAGCGGGCTGCTCGACGGGGTGCCCGACCGGCCGGTCGTCGTCCGCGCGCTGGTCGGTGCCGTCCTGTTGCTCGTCGTCGCGCTCTCCGCCGTCGGCCTGGCCGTCCGCGCCCGGGCTCGCGGCGGGCTGACGGCCGCGGTCGCGGCTCGGTGCGCCCTCCTCGGTGCGGCGATCCCGGTCGCCGTGCTCACCGTGGCGCTCGTGCTCCAGTCGACGCTGTCTGGACCGGAGCAACCGCCGTTCGTCCCGTTCTCCTAGCGGTCCTGCTCGCGGTCCTCCGCGGGGACGCGCAGTGCCCGGACGGCCACCGCCAGGCCGGCGACGAGGCACACGAGGCCGGCGACGGCCAGGAGGGCGGCGGCCACCAGGTGCTCCCGGTTGGACTCGATCGCCGCCGCGCTCCACGGCTCGGCCCGGCTCTCCGCCTGGTTGACGTACTCCCAGACCGAGCCGAGGTGGTAGTTCCCCTCCCAGGTGGTGAGCCACCAGGCGAGGAGCGGCAGCACGACGCCGGCGGCCAGGAGCCGGGCGGCGCGGACCAGGCGACGCTCTCGGCCGATCGGGTCCATGGTCCTCCGAGCCGAGCCGAGCCGAGCCGAGCCGAGCGCCGCGCCGTCACGCCGCGCGTGCGTCCGCGGCCCGGCGGGTCCAGCGCATCACGACGTACAGCACCGCGCCGACGGCGAGCAGGATACCCGCGCGCAGCCACGTCACGGCGTCCTGCTGCGTCAGGAGCAGGACGCACGACGCCACGCCCAGCACCGGCACGACCGTCGCGACGCGGAAGTGCGGCGCGTCGACGGGGTCGCGGCGCAGCACGAGGACCGCGACGTTCGTCGAGGCGAACACGAGCAGCAGGAGCAGCACGACGGTCTCGGCGAGGCCCGCGACGTCGCCCGTGAACACGAGCCCCATCGCGACGACCGTCGTCACGACGATCGCGACCCACGGCGTGCGGCGGTGGGGGAGCACGCGCCCGAGCGTGGCCGGGAGCAGGCCCTGCTCGGCCATGCCGTACGCGAGCCGGCTCGCCATGATCATCGTGAGCAGCGCCCCGTTCGCGACGGCGATCAGCGCCACGAGGGAGAAAACCCAGGCGGGCACCGACCCCTCCGCGTCGACGACCTCGAGCAGGGGCCCGGTCGAGCCGGCGAGCGTCTCGGGGTCGACGACCGCGACCGCGGCGACGCCCACCGCGACGTACACGACGCCCGCGGTGACGAGCGCCCAGAACAGCGCTCGCGGGTAGGTGCGGCGCACGTCGCGGACCTCCTCGGCGAGGTTCGCCGACGTCTCGAACCCGACGAACGAGTAGTAGGCGAGGATGGCGGCCGCGAGCACGGCGAGCGCCGGCGTCGTGCCCTCCGCGAACTGCGTGACGCGGCCCGGCGACCCCTCGCCGCGCCCCAGCACGACGGCGGCCAGCACGACGACGAGCACGAGCCCGGACAGCTCGATCGCGGTCATCGCGACGTTCGCGCGCAGCGACTCCTTGATGCCGCGCGCGTTGAGCGCCGCCACGACGGCGAGGAACAGCACGGCCACGAAGCGGTCGGGGGCGTCGACGAACGTCGCGAAGTAGTCGCCGGCGAAGGCCAGGGAGAGGCCCGCGGCGCTCGTCACGCCCGCGGCGAGCATGGAGAACCCGACGAGGAACGACACGAGCGGGCTGCGGAACGCGCGGTCCGCGAACACGGCCGCGCCGCCGGCCTGCGGGTACTTGGTCACGAGCTCGGCGTACGACCCGGCGGTCAGCAGGGCGAGGCCGAGGGCGACGAGGAGCGGCAGCCAGACGGCGCCGCCCACCTCGCCGGCCATCTCGCCGACGAGCGCGTAGACGCCCGCGCCGAGCACGTCGCCGAGGATGAAGAGGTACAGGAGCCGTCCCCCGACCGAGCGGGACAGCTTGGTGTCCGGGTCGGTGGCCTGCTGCTGGGGTGCGGTCGGTGCGCTCATCGCGTCACCGTGCCACGACCCCGGATCGCTCGCGCCCGGTGCCGGACCGTGCGCCTGCCACGTGCGCCCGTCCCGTGCGCCCGGACGAATCCGCACGCGCACGGCGTGCGAGCCGCCGTGCGAGCCGACAGGAGGCGTGTGAGCGTGGGAGCCCCGGGTCCAGCCACGAGCCCGTCCGCACGAGCGCGACCGGCGGGACGGAACGTCCCCGCGTGCCTGCGTCGCGCTCCGTCGCGAGGAGACGAGCATGAGCGACACCCCGGAGACCTCGAGCGCGGCCCGTACCGTGCGCCGCGCCGTCGTGCTGGGCGGTGCCGGGTTCGTGGGCAGCCACGTGTGCGAGGCGCTGGTGGGTCAGGGCGTCGAGGTCGTGTGCGTCGACGACCTGTCGACCGGGCGGGTCCGCAACCTCGACGCGCTGCGCGACGAGCCGCGGTTCCGCTTCGTCGAGGGAGACGTCAGCGCGGGGATCGACGTGCCCGACCCCGAGCGGGTCGATCTCGTGCTGCACCTCGCGTCGCCCGCGTCGCCCGTGGACTACCTCCGGCTCCCGCTCGAGACCCTGCTCGTGGGCTCGGCGGGGACGCGCCACGGCCTCGAGCTGGCCGAGCGTGCCGGGGCGCGGTTCGTGCTGGCCTCGACGTCCGAGGTGTACGGCGACCCGGAGGTGCACCCGCAGCGCGAGGACTACTGGGGCCACGTGAACCCCGTCGGCCCGCGCAGCGTGTACGACGAGTCCAAGCGGTTCGCGGAGGCGACCACCGCCGCGTACCGCCGCAGCCGCGGCGTGGACACGGGGATCGTGCGGATCTTCAACACGTACGGGCCGCGGATGCGCGGGCACGACGGCCGCATGGTCCCGACGTTCGTGCGGCAGGCGCTCGCGGGCGAGCCGCTGACCGTCGCGGGCGACGGGTCGCAGACCCGGTCGGTGTGCTTCGTGGACGACCTCGTCGAGGGCATCCTCGCGTTCGCGCGCACCGACCACCCGGGCCCGGTGAACCTCGGCGACCCGACGGAGCTCACGGTGGAGCGCGTCGCGCGGGACGTGCTCGCGGCGACGGGGAGCGACGCCGGGATCGTGCACGTCGACCTGCCCGAGGACGACCCGCGCCGCCGTCGGCCGGACACGAGCCTCGCGGAGCGCACGCTCGGCTGGCGGGCCCGCACGCCGTGGGCCGAGGGCCTCGCCCGGACGGTCGAGTGGTTCCGCGCCGACGGCGGCGGCGAGACGCCCGTCGCGGTCGGTGCGGCGCGCGGCGGCGCCGCCGACGAGGCGGGTGAGCCGGCATGAGGGTCTCCGTGCACGGCTGCGGCTACCTCGGGGCGGTCCACGCGGCGGCCCTCGCGCGCCTGGGGCACGAGGTCGTCGGCATCGACGTCGACCCGGCGCGCGTCGCGGCGCTCGCCGAGGGCCGCGCCCCGTTCTTCGAGCCGGGTCTCGCCGCGCTCCTCGCCGACCCGGGCGGGGCGGGGTCGCTCACGTTCTCGACCGACGTCGCGCACGCGGGCGTCGCCGACGTCCACTTCCTGTGCGTCGGCACGCCGCAGTCGGCGGGCAGCGGCGTCGCGGACCTGCAGCAGCTCGAGGCCGCGCTCGCGGCGCTGCGCCCCCACCTGCGCCCGGGGGCGGTGGTGGTCGGCAAGTCGACCGTCCCCGTCGGCACGGCGGCCCGGCTCGCGACGGGCCTGCCCGACGGCGTCCGGCTCGCCTGGAACCCCGAGTTCCTGCGCGAGGGGCACGCGGTCGCGGACACGCTGCACCCGGACCGGCTCGTCTACGGCGTGCCCGACGACGGCGACGCGCTCGTCGAGCGCCTCGACGCCGTGTACGCGCGGCTGCTCGACGACGGCGTGCCCCGCCTCGTGACCGACCTCGCGACCGCGGAGCTCGCGAAGGTGGCCGCCAACGCGTTCCTCGCGACGAAGATCTCGTTCGCCAACGCGGTCGCGGAGGTGTGCGAGGCCGCGGGCGGCGACGCGGTCGCGCTCGTCGGCACCATGGCGCTCGACCGCCGGATCGGCGGCGAGTACCTGGGCGTGGGCCTGGGGTTCGGCGGCGGGTGCCTGCCCAAGGACATCCGCGCGTTCGCGGCCCGGGCGCGCGAGCTCGGCGTCGGCCCGGCGGTGTCGTTCCTCGACGAGGTCGACGCCATCAACGACCGCTGCCGGGAGCGCGCCGTCGTGCTGGCGCGCACCGCGTGCGGCGGCTCCCTCGCTGGGCGACGCGTGGCGGTGCTCGGCGCCGCGTTCAAGCCGGACAGCGACGACGTGCGCAGCTCGCCCGCCCTCGCGCTGGCCCGGGCGCTCGCCGCCGAGGGGGCCGACGTCGTCGTCACCGACCCGCAGGCGCTCGCGCTCGCGCAGGCGGCCGCCCCCGAGCTCGGGTACGCCGCGGACGCGCGCGAGGCGGCGACCGGTGCCGACGTCGTGGTCCTCGCGACCGAGTGGGACGAGTACCGCGACCTCGACCCCGGTGCTCTGGCCGACGTGGTGCGGTCGCCGCGCCTCGTGGACGCGCGCAACGCCGTCGACGGCGCGCGGTGGCGTGCTGCCGGGTGGGACGTGCGCTCGCTCGGGGTCGCCGCGCCGCGCGCGGCACGACCTCAGTCGAGCAGCCCCACGGCGTAGCCCACGAAGAACAGGGCCGTCACGACGGCGACCACGCCGACGACCCCGATCCAGACCCACGGCACGGCCCGGTGCGGGCCGTGCTCCTCGTGGCCCTGCGGCGCGCTCACCTGGTCCTCCGCGGGCGGGGTCTCGCCGGGCTGCACGTCGCCGCTCGCCGAGAAGTCGGCCGCGGGCGAGCGGTGCGAGGCGTCCAGCGGGTCGGGGTCGGGGGAGGCGGGTCCGGTCATGGTGCGGTCCTTCCGTCGGTGCGGTGGTGCGAGGTCGCTGCGGGGGCGGTCGTCAGGGGCTGGCGCGTCACGGGCGGCGCCAGTCGTCCGAGGTGAGGTGCGAGCCGGCCATCGGCCCCATGCGGAGCATGCCGCCGTCGACCGGCCAGGACGCCCCGGTGACGTACGTCGCGGCCGGGCCGCACAGGAACGCGACGACGGCGGCGACCTCGCGTGCGTCCCCGGGCCGCCCGAGCGGGACGCCCGGGCGCGCCGTCGGGTGCGGGTCCTCGTCCTCCTGGCCGGTCATCGCCGTCGCGATCTCGCCGGGGGCGACGGCGTTCACCGTGATGCCGTGCTCCGCGAGCTCGAGCGCGGCGACCTGGGTCAGCAGCCCGAGCCCGCCCTTCGCCGCGCAGTACGGGGCGGCCCCGACGCGCGGCGCGTGCTCGTGCACGCTGGTCACGTTGACCACGCGGCCCCCGCGCCCGCCCGCGACCATGTGCCGCGCGGCGGCCTGGGTGAGCACGAACGGGCCGTCGAGGTCGGTCGTCAGCACCTCGCGCCACGTCCCGAGGTCGAGGTCGAGGAACGGCGTCGCGGTGCCCGTCCCGGCGACGTTGACGAGCGCGTCGACCCGCCCGAGCTCGGCCGCCAGGGCGTCCACGGCGGGAGCCAGCGCGTCGAGGTCGGTGACGTCGACGCGGCGCGTCACGGCCGTCGCGCCGCGCTCGCGGACCTGGCGCGCGGTCTCCTGCGCCTCCTCCTCGTCGGCGTACCAGCACAGGCCGAGGTCGAAACCGTCGGCCGCCAGGGCGACGGCGGTGGCGCGTCCGATGCCGGACTCCGAGCCCGTGACGAGGGCGACGGGGCGCTCGTGCGCTCCCTCGCCCGCGGGGGCCGCGGACCGGGCGGTGCGGGGGTCGAGATCGGGAGAGGTCATGACTCGACCCTCCGGACCTCGTCGCCCGCACGCATCTCGGCAGGGTCCTGCGGCCCCACGAGGAGCGACCGCGCGGCCGCGACGACCTCGGCGACGGCGATGCGGCCGAGCGCCGGGTCGAGGTCGGCGGCGTGCGGGTCACCCCGGTAGCCGCGCGCCGCGTCGTCGGGCGCGTGCGCCGGCCCCTGCTCCGTGTCGCCGTGCCAGAGCACCGCGTGCCGCTCCGGGTCCACGGCGGGACCCCACGTGGCGGGCGGTGTCGGGCCGAACAGCACCACCGACGGGGTGCCGTACGCGGTCGCCAGGTGGGCCACGCCCGTGTCCCCGCAGACGACGAGCCGGGCCGTCGCGACGACGTCGGCGAGCGCGGGCAGGTCGAGCGTCCCGGCCGTGTCGGTCACGCTGCCGGTCCCGTCCGGCGCCCCCGCGGGGCCGCCGAGGGCGGCGTCCGCGTCGGCCACGACCCGCGCGCACAGGTCGCGCTCGTCGGGGCCGCCCGTGACGACGACGTCGTGACCGGCGGCCGCGAGGTCGCGCGCGACCGCGGCGAAGCGGTCCGCGGGCCAGCGGCGCGCGCCGGACGCCGCGCCGGGGTGCACGACGACGTGGCGCCCGCGCGACCCCGGCGGGTCGAGCCGCAGGTCCTCGCGCGAGCACGCGCCGCCCGCCGCGGTGACGAGCCGGCACCAGCGGTCGACCTCGTGCTCGTCCGGGTCCCAGTCCGGCCCGTCGACCCCTGCGTCGCCCGACGCGAACGCGACGACCCGCTCCGGGCCGGTGTCGAGCAGCACCCGGTGGCTCTCGGGACCGCTGCCGTGCAGATTCACCGCCACGTGCCCGGGGTCCGCACCGGTGAGCGTCCGCGCCTCCTGCGCCCAGACGAGCGGCTCGAGGCCGCGGGTCGGTACGACGCCGTCGACCAGGCCGAGGTCGCGCAGCCAGCCGCCGACCTCGGCGGGTGCGGCGAGGAGCACGCGCCGGCCGGGCCACGCGCGCCGCACGCCCCGCAGCGCGGGCACGGCCGTCAGCGCGTCCCCGAGCCCGAGCGCGCGCAGCACGAGGATGGTCCCCTCGTCCTGCCCCGCGAGCCCCGGCAGGTCGGGCGCCAGCTCCGTCGCGCCCGCCGTCACGGCCACGACGTCTCGCCGGACGCCATGACGAGCATCTCGCGGATCTCGCAGCCCACCGGCTGGCGCAGCGCCGTCACGACGGCGGCCGCGGTCGCGCGCGGGTCGTTGAGGTCGGCGTCCGGCCCCGGCTTGTACTGCTCGGTGCGGCCGTCGAAGAACGCGGTGCGCATCCCGCCGGGCACGAGGCACGTGACGCCGACGCGGCCCGCGAGCTCCGCGGCGAGCGCCTGGGAGAACCCGCGCACCGCGAACTTCGACGCGCAGTAGGCGGTCGCGTCCGAGACGCCCTTGAGGCCGAGCGTCGACGCCACCGTGACGACCGTGCCGCGGCGCTCCTCGAGGAACGGCAGCGCGGCGCGCACGACGGCGACCGTGCCGAAGAGGTTGACACGCACGACGCGCTCCCACGTCTCGACGTCGATCTCGTCGAGGCGCCCGCACGCGTCGGTGCCGGCGGCCGTGACGACGTCGTCGGGCGGCCCGACCTCGAGCGCGAGCCGCTCGACCGCGGCGGCCGCGGCGGCGGAGTCGGACAGGTCGACGACCGCGTGCGGCACGCCGTCGGCGGGCGCGACCCGGTCCAGGACGACCGGCTTGCCGCCCGCCGCCGTCACCGCCTCGACGAGCGCGGCCCCCAGGCCGCTCGCGCCCCCGGTGACGTAGACGGTGCCGAGCTCGCGGGGCACGGGGACGTCGGTCCGCTGGGCGGACGTGGTGGTGGTCATGCGGTGGTCTCCTCCGTCAGGGTGGGGACCCCGGGCGCGAACCGCCCGGAGCGTTCGAGGATCGAGGTCGTGGAGCGGCCGTCGACGTAGGGCAGGACGACGACCCGGCCGCCGTGGCGCCGGACCGTCTCCGCCTCGGGGAGCGTCTCCTCCGTGTAGTCGCCGCCCTTCGCCCAGACGTCGGGGCGCAGGCGGTCGAGCGCGGCCCGCGGGTCGTCCTCGTCGAACACGACGACGGCGGCCACGCAGTCGAGCGCGGCGAGGACCCGGGCGCGGTCGGCCTGCCCGACGACAGGGCGCTGCGGCCCCTTGAGCCGCCGCACCGACGCGTCGCCGTTGAGCAGGACGACGAGGTGGTCGCCCAGGCGCGCGGCCGCCTCGAGCGTCGCGACGTGCCCGGCGTGCAGGATGTCGAAGCAGCCGCCCGTGGCGACGACGGTGCCGCCCGCGGCACGCAGCCGGGCGGCCACGGCCTCGGGCCCGTCGGGGTCCGACGGCGGGACGTCCTGCGTCGCGCCGGAGGGGGTCGGCGCGGCGGACGCGCGGTCCGGCGCGTGCTCCCGTGCCGCGCCCGGCGTGCGGTCGGCGGGGGAGTCGGCCCGGCGCCGGTAGCCCTCCGCGCCGCCCGCCGCGACCCAGGCCGAGGCCGAGGCGACGGCGGCGACGACCGCCGGGACGAGGCCCTCGCCCCGGGCGAGCGCGACCGCGACCGTCGAGGCGAAGCGGTCGCCCGCGCCGCACGGGTCGCCGTGCGCCACGGTCGCGGGCACGTACGCGGGCTCGCCGTCCGCGCGCGCGACGAACGCCCCGCGGTCGCCCGCCGTGACGCACACCGCCCCCACGTCCCACGCGGCCGCGAGCGACCGCGCGAGGCCCCCGGGGTCGTCGGGCGTCGCGTCCACGCCGAGCGCCTCCGCGGCGTCGAGCGCCTCCGCGAGGTTGGGCGTGACGAGCGCCGTCCCGGGGACCGGGGCGCCGCCGCGCGGGTGCGGGTCCCACACGAGCGTCCCGGTGCGGGCCGCGTGCGCGAGCGCGTCGCGGACCGGCCCGGCGTGGGTCGTCCCCGCGCCGTAGTCGGACACGAGCACGACGTCGGCGCCCGCGAGCGCCGCCCGCGCCGCGCGCTCCGGCAGGTCGCCGGGCCGGGCGGGGCCGCCGTCGTCGACGCGCACGACCGTCTGGCCGCCGGAGCGCACGCGGGTCTTGCGCCGCGTCGTGCCGACCTGCGGCAGCGCGACGACGTCGAGGTGCGGGCGCAGCAGGGCCCGCAGCTCGGAGCCCGCGTCGTCGTCCCCGAACGGCGCGACGAGGCGCACGCTCGCGCCGTCGGCCGCGAGGAGCGCGGTGAGCCCCCCGCCGCCCGGGCTGCGCCGGACGCCGAGCGTGTCGACGACGGGCACGGGACCGTCGGGGGAGAAGCGGGTCACCTGGCCGTCGACGTCGCGGTCGAGGAGCACGTCCCCGACGACGACGACCTGCGGTCCGGTCGCCGCGGAGGCCGGTACGGGTGCCGGGGTCGGTCGGTCGTCGGCCGACCCGGCGCCCGGGAGGTCTGCCGCGGCGCGCGCCTCGCGGTGGCGCACGTGCGCGTCGAGCGCGGCGCACAGCGCGTGCACGACGACGAGGTGCAGCTCCTGGACGGACGAGGTCGACGCGCCGCGCAGGGCGAGCACGTCGTCGCACGCGGCGGCGAGCGCGCAGTCCCGCGGGCCCGTGAGCGCCCACGTCGTGAGGCCGAGCTCGCGCGCCCGGCGGGCCGCGGCGACGACGTTCTCGCTCTCGCCGGAGGTCGACAGGAGCACGAGCACGTCGCCGGGGCGACCGTGCGCCGCGACCTGGCGCGCGTACATCTCGGCGATGCCGTAGTCGTTGACGATCGCCGTGAGGCTCGACGTCTCCGCGTGCAGGCTGATCGCGGACAGCGGGGTGCGCTCGCCGTCGAAGCGGCCCACGAGCTCGGCGGTGAGGTGCTGCGCCTCGGCGGCGCTGCCCCCGTTGCCCGCGACGAGCAGCCGCCCGCCCGCGAGCACGGTGTCGGCGAGCCGCGCGCCCCACGCGTCGATCCGGCCCGCCTCGGCGGTGAGCAGGTCGAGGCCGTCGTGCAGGTCGTCGGCGTGCGCGCGCAGCCAGCGGCGCGCGGCGTCGTGCGGGCCGTCGCCGGACCCGGCACCGGGCGTGTCGCCGGAGGGCGTCCGGGGCGCGGTCACGGTGCGCTCACCGCCCGCAGGGCGGTGCGCCCGGCCGCCACCGGCCGGGCTCGGCCGCGCTCGGCCTGGCGGGTCGTGGTGACGCGCTCGTACGACTCGGCGGTGCGCTCGGCGACCGTGACCCAGCCGTACAGGTGCTCGGCGCGCAGCCGCGCGGCCGAGCCGAGGCGTTCCGCGAACGCCGGGTCGTCGGCGAGCCGGCGCAGCGCGGCGGCGAGCGCCCCGGGGTCGCGCGGCGGGACGAGCAGGCCCGTGCGCCCGTCGACGACCGAGTCGAGCAGCCCGCCCACGGCGGCACCCACGACGGGACGCCCGCACGCGGCGGCCTCGAGCGGGACGATCCCGAAGGGCTCGTACCAGGGGTCGCACACGACGGCGTCGGCGGCGTGCATGAGGTCGCGCACGTCGTCCTGCGTCACGCTGCCCACGAACCGCACGCGGTCCGCGACGCCGGAGGCGACCGCGACGGCGCGCAGCCGCAGCACCTCGGGGTCGTCGTCGAGCGTGCCCGGCGCGGGGCCGCCCGCGACGACGAGCTCCGCGCCCGGCAGCGCGGCGAGCGCCTCGATGACGGTGTCGACGCCCTTGCGCTCGACGAGGCGGCCCACCGAGAGCAGGCGCAGGCGGCCGGGCTCGCGGTGCAGGTGCTCGGTGCGGTCCGGGTCGGGCAGGAAGCGGCCGAGGTCCACGCCGCACGGCACGACGTCGATGCGGTCGGGGTCGGCGCCGAGCGCGACGAGCTCGGCGACCTCGTCGGCGCACGTCGCGACGATCCGGTCGACCGCGCGGCACAGCAGGCGCTCGCGGGCCACCCGCTCGGCGGGGCTCGTGTCGTGCGCGCCCTGGTGGCGGCGCTTGACGGAGCCGAGCGCGTGGAAGGTCTGCACGAGCGGGACCCCGAGCGGGGGCGCGGACAGCAGGCCCGCGATCCCGGACATCCAGAAGTGGGCGTGGACGACGTCGGGCCGGGGCCCGGGCTCGATCCACCGCCGCAGGAGGTCGGCGCCGAACGCGTCCATGTGGGGCAGGAGGTCGTCCTTGGGGACGGGCACGGGCGGACCGGCGTCCACGTGCACGACCTCGACACCGCGGGAGAGCGGGACGCGCTCCGGGAGGGACGCGTCGTCGCGGCGCGTGAACACCTCCACGCGGTGGCCCTGCGCGCCGAGCCGCGTGGCGAGCGACGCGACGTGCACGTTCTGCCCGCCGGCGTCGACGCCGCCCAGGGCGGCGAGGGGGCTGGCGTGCTCCGAGATCATCGCGATCTTCATGAGGTCACCTCCGTCAGGACCGTGTCCCAGCGCCGCAGGAACGCGACGTGGGAGTAGTGCTCGAGCACGTGGGCGCGGGCCGCCCGGCCGTGCTCGCGGGCGTCGTCGGGGTCGGCGAGCCAGCGCCGCGCGGTCGCGGCGAGCTCGTCGGGACGGGCGCTGAGGAGCCCCGCGGACGCGGGCACCGCGACCGGCGCCTCGGTGGTCGGCAGCGCGAGGACGGGCATCCCGAGCGCCATCGCCTCGAGCAGGGAGAGCCCGAGGCTCGTCCAGCGGTACGGGTGCAGGTAGGCGCGCGACGTCGCGAGCCGCGCGTGCATCGCGGCCTGGGGGACGTCGTCGTGCAGGCCGTGCGGGAGGTCGTGCGGCAGGTCGTGCGGCGCGGCGCCGGGCGCCGCGAGGTGCTCGGCGAGCTTGCCGACGCCCATGCCGTAGACGTCGAGCGGCACGTGCCGCCCCAGCGCGACGAGCACGTCGGTCCCGGCGACGCGCCAGCGCCGCACGGGCTCGTTGACGACGGCGCCGACGCTCGCCCGCTCCCCGGTGTACAGCGGGCCGGGGTCGGGGATGCCGTGGTCGACGACGAGCGTGCGCGCGTCGCCGGTGTCCCACATGAGCGCGTTGAACGCCGTGACGTGCACGATCGGCACGAGGCCCTCCTCGACGACGTCGAGGTCGGCGAGCGGGTGCCGGGTCGCGGCCGCGTGGCCGGTCGGGGCGTTGTGCTCGACGTAGACGGCGGGCACGTCGCGGCCGGGCACGAGCCCGGTCCAGCGCCGCAGCAGCTCGACCTCCTCGGGGCGCTGGAGCACCACGACGTCGATCGCGCGGTCCGCCGCGAGGTCGGCGAGCTCGTCCGGCGCGACCTCGCGCGCCCCGGGCGGCCAGTCCCAGGTGCGCGCGCGGCCGCGGCCGTCGGGCCCGCGGTCGGGGACGACCGGGACCAGGTACTCGTGGCCGCCGGCGACGAACGACGTCGCCCACGACCCGTGCACGTGCCACACGAGGATCCTCATCGGGTCACCCCCACGGTCCGGAGCGGTGTCGCGCGGGGCGCGGGCGTCCCCACGACGTGCGGGACGACGAGCCGGTCGACGGCCGCGACGACGTCGTCCGGGTCGACGCCGAGGCACGGGTGGCCGGGCACCGGGCACACCCGGGCGCGCGTGCCGCGGCACGCGGACTCCTGGTCGCCGAGCAGGACGGTCGGCACGCCCCACGGCGCCCAGCGCTCCGCGGGGACCACGGGGGCGAAGAGCGACACGACGGGCGTGCCTACCGCGGCGGCCAGGTGCGCGGGCCCCGTGTTGCCGACGACGACGCACCGGGCGCCCGCGAGCACCGCGGCCAGGCCCGCGAGGTCCGTGCGCCCCGACAGGTCCCGCGCGCGCCCGGCGGCGACGTGCGCCGCGAGGTCCGTCTCGCCGGGCCCGCCCGTGACGACCACCTCGTGGCCCGCGCGCACCAGCGCCGCGACGAGGTCGCGCGCGTGGTCGGGCGCCGGGGCCCGGGCGGGGACGGACGCGCCGGGGTGCACGACGACGTAGGGCCCCGCGGGCACGAGCGACGACACGTCGGGCAGCGGCCCGCGCACGCGCAGCCGGTCGCCGTCGGGCGGCGCGCCGAACCCCGCGGCGCGGGCGAGGTCGAGCGCGGCCTCGACCTCGTGCAGGCCGTCCGCGCGGGTGTGCCGCACGTCGAGGAGCGAGCCCGGGTAGTCCTCGCTCACCGCGGCGACGCGCCCGACGCCCGCGACCTTGAGCAGCATCGCCGCGGGCAGCGGGCTCTGGTGGAACGAGGTGAAGACGACCGCGGCGGCGTAGCGCCTCTCGGCGAGGGTCGCGACGAGGTCGAGCACGCTCGCGCGGTCGACGGGCGGGGGCCGGTAGCCGGACCAGGGGGCGTCGAAGACGAGCACGTCGCGCACGTCCGGGAGCAGCCCTGCCGCCGCGCGGCCGGCGGGGGCCGCGAGGACGTCCACGCGGCCGCCGTCGCTTGCGGCCGCGTGCGCCATCGCCCGGACCGCGGGACCCGTGAGCAGGACGTCGCCGTCGCTGTCGAGGCGCACGGCGAGCACGTCGGCGCTCATGCCGCACGCTCCTCGCCCGGTGCCGCCGCAGGCGTGCCGGGAACCGACGCGCCGGGGGAGGGCGCGGCGTCGTGCTCCCCGGGCGGGCCGGGCAGGCGGTCGTCGAGCGCGCGGACGGCCGCGGCGAGGTCCGGCACGACGCACGGGGCAGCGGCGACCTCCTCGGCGCGCGTCACGGGCGTCGGGACGAGGACCGGGGTCGCGCCCGCGGCGAGCGCGGCGCCCACGTCGGCGCCGATGTCGCCCACGACGGCGCACCGCCACGGCTCGACGCCGAGGTCGGCCGCCGCGGCGAGCACGAGGCCGGGACCGGGCTTGCGGCACGCGCACGCGTCGTCCGGCGCGTGCGGGCACACCTGCCACGTGTCGAACGGGCCGAGCAGCTCCTCGACGCGCGCGTTCACGGCGTCGACCTGCGCGCGCGTGAGGAGCCCGCGCCCGACGCCGGACTGGTTGGACACCACGCCGAGCCGGACCCCGCGGGCGCGCAGGCCGTCGAGCACGGCGCGGGCGCCCTCGACGGGACGCACCGCCGCCGGGTCGCCGTTGTACGGGACGTCGTGCACGAGCGTGCCGTCGCGGTCGAGGAGCACGGCCGCGAGCGGCGGCGGCCACGGCTCGAGCCCGCGCCGGGCGGCGAGCGTGCCCGCGACGCGGTGCCGTACCGCGGCGAACGGGATGGCGGCGCTCGTCCACGCCATGCGCCGCAGCTCGGGCCCGAACGCGTCGTCGCCCGGCCGCGGCCCCGGCGCGAGGCGGCGCCCGAGGAACTGCGCGGTGAGGGCCGCCCACCCGATCACGCCGAGCGCCGCGACTCGCGGGCGCCGCGCGACGAGCCCGCCGACGCCGACCGCGGCGGCCGCGACGGTCGCGACGTGCCACGCGAGGCGGCCGCGACCGGTCTCGGCGCGCTCGCGCCACCCCGGCCCGTGCAGGGCGCGGAACGTCGCGTCGTCGCGGGTCCCGGCCTGCACGCGCAGGCTCACGGCGTCGTCCGCGGGGCGCACGGGGTGCGTCGTCGTGCGCGTGCCGCGCACGAGCTCCCAGCCCGCCTCGCGCACGCGCAGCGCGAGGTCGGCGTCCTCGCGGTAGGCGCGGGGGAAGCGCTCGTCGAACCCGCCGACCTGCTCGAGCGCTTCGCGCCGGTACGCCATGTCGGCGGTCGCCCAGGCCGCGCGCTCGAGCCCGGCGGTCCCGCGCTCCCAGTCGGTCGGACGGCGGTGCGCGGGCAGCGGCACGTGCAGGCGGCCCTGCACGCCGCCGGTGCGGGGCGTCGTCGCCGCGAGGTCGTGCGCGAGGAGGCGCGCCCACCCGGCGGGGAGCTCGACGTCGTCGTCGAGGAGCACGACCCACGGCGCGGTCGTCGAGCGCCACCCGGCGTTGCGCGCGGCGGCCGGCCCCCGGCCCCCGGTGCGCACGACGCGCGCGCCGAGCGTACGGCCGGCGTCCCCGAGGTCGAGCGGGTCGGGCACCGGGTCGGTCGTGCCGGGTCGCGGCAGCCGGCGGTCGTCCGCGACGACGACCTCGGCCGGCCCCGGGGAGCCCGGGCCGTCGGCCTGGGCGACGAGGGTCTCCAGGAGCCGGTCGAGCGACGGGCGGCCGATGGAGGGCACGACGACGGCGTACGGCACCGGGGGAGCGGGACGGCCCGCGGGCGCGCTCACGCCGTCGCCCCGGACGGAGCGGCGAACACGTCGGGCCGGCGCACCAGGTGCGGGCCGAGCACGAGCGCGTCCACGGGGGCGGACCCGAAGAGCTCGAGCGCGTCGCGCGGGTCGTCGACCATGGGGCGCCCCGCGGTGTTGAGGCTCGTGTTGACGACGACCGGCAGCCCGGTCAGCTCCTTGAACGCCCGGATCGTCGCCTGCAGGCGCGGGGTCGAGTCGTCGACCGTCTGGATGCGCGCGGTGCCGTCCACGTGCACGACGGCAGCGATCCGGTCGCGCCACGCGGGCGCCACCTCGTGCACGAAGAGCATGTACGGGCTCGGGACGGGGCCGCCGGAGAAGATCTCCGCGGCGTCCTCGAGCAGGACCATGGGCGCGACGGGCCGGAACTGCTCGCGGCCCTTCACGTCGTTCAGGCGCTCCAGGTTCTCCACCGGTCCCGGGTGCGCGAGCAGGGAGCGGTGCCCCAGCGCGCGCGGTCCGAGCTCGGCGCGGCCGTCGAACCACGCCACGACGCCGTTGTCGGCGAGGATGCGCCCGACCTCGGCGGGCAGGTCGTCGGGCGTCGTGAACGGCACCTGCGCGGTGCGCAGCCACCGGGCGAGCGCCTCGTCGCCCCACGCCCGGCCGAGCGCCGCCGAGCCCATCGGCTCGACGGTGTCGCCCGCCTCCGCGGCGAGCTGGAGGGCGGCGCCCAGCGCCGTGCCGGAGTCGCCCGCCGCGGGCTGGACCCAGACCTCCTCGAACGGCGACTCGCGCCAGACCCGCGAGTTCGCGACGCAGTTCAGCGCCGTGCCGCCCGCCATGGTCAGCACGCGGTCGCCCGTCTGCCCGTGGAGCCACGTCGCGAGGTCGACGAGCACCTCCTCGAGCCGCGCCTGCACCGACGCCGCGAGGTCGGCGTGCTCGGCCCGGCCGCCGTGCGCGGTGCCCCACGTGCCGTCGTCCGTGCGGCGCGGCGCCCAGCGCTCCCAGTCGGGCACCTCGGCGACGAAGCCGCCGTCGCCGGTCGCGTAGAGCACCTCGCGCAGGTCGTCGAGGAAGCGCGGCTCGCCGTACGACGCGAGCGCCATGACCTTGTACTCGTCGCTCGACCGCAGGAAGCCCAGGTGCTCGGTGAGCGACTCGTAGACCAGCCCGAGCGAGTGCGGCAGCTCCTGGCTCGCGAGCACCTCGAGGCGGCCGTGGTCGTACCGGCCCGCGAGGTGCGACGAGCGCTCCCCGCGGCCGTCGAGCGACAGGACGCTCGCGACCGGGAACGGCGACGCCAGCGCGGCCGACGCCGCGTGCGCGACCTCGTGCGGCACGAACCGCACCGTCGAGGGGGACAGGCCCGGCAGCGCGGTGGCAAGGAACTGCGGCGCGCGCTCGGCGTACTGCACGCGCAGCCAGTCCCACGGGTCCGGCAGGCCCATCTCCTCGGCGGGCTTGGCCAGCGCCGGGTCGAACGAGTACGCGACGGCGTCCAGGTCCTGGGGGCGCAGCCCGCCCTCCTCGAGGCACCAGGCCATCGCCTTCTCGGGCAGCTCCCACGCCGCGAACGGCAGCGGTCGCTTGCCGTGCTTGCGCCGCGAGAAGCGCTCCTCCTCCGCGGCGGCGACCACCCGGCCGTCGACGACGAGGGCGGCGGACGGGTCGTGGAACAGGGCGTTGACTCCGAGGACGCGCATGGGCTGCGAGCCTTCCTCGTTCGGGTCAGGCTCGTGGTGCGCCTCGAGAAACCGGGGGCACTCCACCTGACGCGTGCGGGTCGGCTCTGCTGCAACCCGACTTCACCCTGACCCGGAGAAGCGGTTCTCGCACGCCGACGTCGCACCCATGGGTAGTTCTCTTCGTGTGATTCCTCGGGAGGCCTGCATGACCACGACCACCGCACCCACCCCGCGCCCCGACCTGTCCGCGCCGGCCGCGGGCGAGCGCCGCCTCGACCGGACCGACCCGGCCACGGGTCGGTCCCCGCCCCGGTCCGCTGCGCGGGCGCCGACGAGGTCGACGCCGCCGTGCGCGCCGCCGCGGCCGCCTGGCCCGCGTGGCGCGCGACCCCGCCGGGGGAGCGGGCCGGTGCCCTGCGCGCCGCCGCTCGCGCGGTGCGCGCCGCCGTCGACGAGCTCGGCGACCTGCTGTGCACGACCACCGGACGGCTGCGGGCCGAGGCGCGCGCGTCGGCCGAGGTCGCCGCCGACCTGCTCGACGAGGCCGCCGTGGCGGGTCTCGGCCGGGCCGGGCGGGTGCTCGCGGGCGACCCCGCCGCGCTGGACGTCGTGCGCCGCGAGCCGCGCGGCGTCGTCGCGGTGATCACGCCGTGGAACGACCCCTACCCGGCCGCCGCCGGGCTGCTCGCCGCGGCGCTCGTGACCGGCAACACCGTGGTGCACAAGCCGTCCGAGCGCAGCGACGCCCCCGGCGTGCGCCTCGCCGAGATCGTGGCGGGCGCGCTCCCGCCGGACGTCCTGCGCGTCGTCAGCGGCGACGGCGGGACGGGCGCGGCCGTCGTCGCGCACGACGACGTCGCCCTGGTCGCGCACGTCGGCTCCACGGCCGCGGGCCGGCGCATCGCCGCCGCCGCCGGCGCGCGCGGGGCGAAGGTGCTGCTCGAGAACGGCGGCAAGGACCCGCTCGTCGTGGACGCGGGCGTCGACCCGGTGCTCGCCGCGCAGCAGATCGCGACCGGCGCGTTCACCAACGGCGGCCAGCTGTGCACCGCCGTCGAGCGGGCGTACGTGGTCGAGGAGGTCGCGGACGCGGTCGTCGCCGAGCTCGCGCGTCTCGCGGACGCGGTCGTGGTGGGCGACCCGGCCGACGACGCGACGACCATGGGACCGCTCGTCGACGACGCGCAGCTCGCCGTCGTCGAGGAGCACGTGCAGGGGGCGCTCGCGGCGGGGGCCGAGGTCGTGACCGGCGGCCGGCGGCTCGACCGGGCCGGGTCGTACTACGCGCCCACCGTGCTCGACCGGTGCCCGGACGACGTGGACCTGCTCACGACCGAGACGTTCGGCCCCGTGGCGCCGGTCGTGCGCGTCGCCGACTTCGACGAGGGCCTGCGCCGCGCGTCCGCGTCGGCGTACGGGCTGGCGGCGACCGTGCTCACGCCGTCGCTCGCGCACGCGCTGCGCGCGGCGGACGTGCTCGACGTCGGCACGGTCAAGGTGAACGCCGTGTTCGGGGGCGCGCCGGGCGGGTCCGCCGACCCGCGGCGCGGCAGCGGCGGCGGGGCCGGGTACGGGCCGGACCTGCTCGACGAGATGACCGTGCGCAAGGCCGTCCACCTCGAAGCGCTGGGGGAGCCGTGAGCCGCCGCGCGAGCGCGACGCTCACGTTCGGCGGGACGGCGACGGCGCTCCTGCGGTTCGGGCGCTTCACCGTGCTCACCGACCCGAACTTCCTGCACCGCGGCCAGTGGGCCTACCTCGGCAAGGGTCTCGCGTCGCGGCGCCGCACCCAGCCCGCGCTCGGGCCGACGGGCCTCCCGCCGCTCGACGCGATCGTGCTGTCCCACCTGCACGGGGACCACTTCGACCGGGTCGCGCGGCGCGGCCTGACGCGACAGGTGCCGCTCCTCACCACGCCGTCCGCGGCGCGGCGTCTGGCGCGGTACCACTTCGCGACGGTCGGCATGCCGACCGGCACGATCGAGACGTTCCGCTCGGGCAAGGAGACGCTCGACGTGGAGTCGGTCCCGGCGATCCACGCGCGCGGCGTCATGCGCTCGCTGCTGCCGGAGGTCATGGGCACCGTCTACACGCACCGCGTGGACGGCGACCGCCAGACCCAGGTCTACGTCACGGGCGACACGCTCACGGGCGACCACGTGGACGTCGTCGCGGACGCGTTCCCGCACCTGGACTCGGTGGTCGCGCACCTGGGCGGGACGCGCATCCTCGGCCGGACCGTGACCATGGACGACGTGCAGGGAGCGGACCTCGTGCGGCGCGTCGGCGTGCCGCTCGTCGTCCCGATCCACCACGACGACTACGGCGTGTTCCGCAGCCCGCTGCGCGACTTCCTCGCGCGGTCGCCGGAGCTGCCCGGGGTCGAGATCCGGCCCGTGGCGCGGGGCGCGACGGTCGACCTCCGGGTCGACTGACGGGCGGATGCCCACCGCGGGGGGCCGCCCGGCGACCCACCACGAACAGCGACCTTGTGGTCGGTTTTCGTGAGGGGTCCGGCCCAACTTTTCGTCTCAATATTTCAACTTCTGACTTGGCATCAGCGAAAGTCGCGCTTAGGGTCGAACGCAGCGCGGGGCCAGGACGGCGCCGCGCAGGCCCCGGTCCCCGGGGCCGTCCACCCATCCGGGTCGACCGATCAGCGGCGATCGTCGAGCAGCGGCACCGAGCACAGGTGCCGCGCTGCTGGTCGGGGACCACGGGCTCCTCGATCCACGTCAAGGAGGACGTTGTGCACAGACCATCCACGAGCCGACGCAGGCTCGCCCGAGGTGCCGCGGCGGCGCTGTCCGCCGCGTTGCTCGTCCCGCTCGCGATGAGCGGGGCGAGCGCGCACCCCGGCCACGGCGGAGACGAGAGCGAGACCGCCGCCGAGGCCGCGCAGGACGACGCGGCACTCGACTGGAACAACTACGAGAAGGTTCTGCTGAGCAAGGACACCGGTGAGCCGATCGACCTCGCCGTGCTGCCCGACTCGCGGGTCCTGCACACCGCGCGCGACGGCGTCGTCCGTCTCACCGACACCGCGACCGGGCGGACGACGCAGATCGCGAAGCTCGACGTCTACGCCAACTCCGAGGACGGGCTGCAGGGCATCTCCCTGGACCCGGACTTCGAGGAGAACGGGTTCGTCTACCTCGTGTACGCGCCCCGCGTCATGGAGGGCACCTCGCCCACCGGGGTCGAGTACCCCGAGACGACGCCGCAGGGCAGCGCTCCGAACTCGCTCCCCGCGGGCGAGGACGAGAGCTACTGGGACCGGTGGCTGGGCTACAACCAGCTCTCGCGGTTCACGTGGGACGCGGAGAGCAGCACGCTCGACCTGGACAGCGAGCGCGCGATCCTCAAGGTCGACGCGCAGCGCGGCCAGTGCTGCCACGTCGGCGCCGACATGGCGTGGGACGCGGAGGGCAACCTCTTCCTGTCCACGGGTGACAACACCCCGGCCGGTGCCCCCGGCGCCGACGGGTACGCCCCGAACAACAACGCGCCCGGCATGAACCCCGGGTTCGACGACCGCCGCAGCGCGGGCAACACGAACGACCTGCGCGGCGCGATCCTGCGGATCAACCCGATCGAGGACATCGCCCCCGGCACCGAGGTCGGGCCCGGCACCACGTACACGATCCCCGAGGGCAACCTCTTCGACGACCCGCAGTACGAGGGCTCCGAGGACCTGGTGCGCGAGGAGATCTACGTGATGGGGGTGCGCAACCCCTTCCGGATCGACTACGACCTCGAGTCCGGCGCGCTCGTCTGGGGCGACTACGGCCCCGACGCGGCGAACGCCAACCCCGACCGCGGCCCCATGGGCTACGTCGAGTGGCAGCTCACGACCGAGCCGATGAACGGCGGCTGGCCCTACTGCCACGGACCCAGCGCGAACTACAACGAGTGGGACTTCGCGACGGGCACGCCCGGCGAGTGGTTCGACTGCGAGGCCGGCGCGAAGAACAACTCCACGTGGAACACCGGTCTGGACGTCGTCCCGCCGGCCACGGCGCCGCAGGTCTACTACGGCGACCGCCCCGCGACCAGCCGGAGCTGCTCGACCCGCTGGTCGAGCTGGGCGGCGGCGGCCAGGCGCCCATGGGCGGCCCGATCTTCCGCTCCGCCGACTACCCCGACGCGCCGGGCAAGTTCCCCGCGTACTGGGACGGCAAGCCGTTCATGGCGGAGTTCTCCCAGGACTACGTCGTCGCGTTCACGCTCGACGAGCTCTCGTCGGCCGGTGAGGTCACCGCGGTCGAGGACTTCCTGCCCAACGCGCACCTGGAGACGGTGAACCAGCCGATCTGGGACAACGTCATGGACATGGAGTTCGGTCCGGACGGGTCCATGTACGTCCTGGAGTACGGTGACGGCTTCTTCCGCCAGAACCCGGACGCCGGGCTGTACCGCATCACCTACGGGTCGGAGAACAAGACCCCGCGCGCGGCGATCTCCGCCACCCCGGTGTCGGGCAGCGACGCGCCGCTCGAGGTGACGTTCGACGCCTCGGCGACCACGGACGCGGAGACCCCGAACGAGGGCCTGACCTTCGACTGGGACTTCGACGCCGACGGCGAGTACGACGCCCAGGGCGAGACGGTGACGCACACGTTCACCGAGCGCGGCCGGTTCGCCGTGCAGCTGCGCGTCACGGACCCGGAGGGCAACTTCGGCCTCGCGATCCAGCAGGTCACCGTCGGCAACACCGCCCCGGAGATCACGCTGAGCCAGCCGGACGGCGCGGTCTTCGACTGGGGCGACGCCGTCCCGTACACCGTCGCGGTGCACGACGCCGAGGACGGCGACGAGCCGGTGTGCACCAACATCCAGTACACGTTCGGCCTCGGCCACAACGAGCACGCCCACCCCGAGGTGAGCGGGCGCGCCGCGGTCACCGAGGACGGCTGCGGCTTCACGATCCAGACGAGCCCCGACGCCGTCGAGCACGGCGAGGGCGAGAAGATCTTCGGCACGCTCGTCGTGACCTACACGGACAAGGCCCAGGGTGACGTCCCCGCCATCACCGGCGAGGCCACGCACATCCTCAAGCCGCAGGCGCAGCAGGCCGAGTGGTACGACGCGGCCGAGGGCGTCGAGGTCGTCGAGGACCCGGCGGCGAACGCCGGCCGCTACGTCACCTCGTTCGACGAGGGCGACTCGTTCATCTACCGGCCGCTCGCGCTCGTCCACGCCCCGACGGGCGAGGCCGTCGACGAGGTCACCGTCCGCGGCAGCGGCGAGGGCACCGTCACGCTGAGCTGGCAGGGTGCGGGGGCCGAGTCCTCCGAGCCGCTGGCCGACTTCGCCTTCACGGGCGAGGGCTGGCAGGACGTCACGCAGACGCTGAGCAGCGTGCCCGAGGGCACCGGCTCGGTCGTCGTGACGACCACCGGCGGCGTGGACGTCGACGCGGTGACGTTCGCCGTGGGCGAGGGCAGCACCGAGCCGGTCGTCGTGCCGGCCGAGCAGGTGTCCATCCAGATGTTCTCGCTCATCCCGTGGGTCAACGAGGCGGGCCTCCCAGCCGTCCTCGAGCGCCTGTCGGAGATCGGCTTCAAGAACATCGAGCCCTTCGGCGGCAACTTCTCCGGCTACACCGCCGAGGAGTTCCGTGCGCTGGCCGACTCCTACGGTCTGAGCGTGAAGTCGTCGCACTACAACGTCGACGAGGCCACGTTCGACGCGACCCTGGACTACGTGGGGACGCTCGGCCAGGAGTACGTCGGCTCGGGCGGCTGGCCCGCACCGGGGATCGGCACCTACGAGAACACGCTCGCGACGGCCGAGGCCATGAACCGGCTCGGGGAGCGGGCGGTCGACGCCGGCTTCACGAAGTTCTTCGGCCACAACCACGACGGCGAGTTCCGCACGACGTACGAGCACGAGGGGGAGACGCTCTCGGCCTGGGAGATCCTGGTCCGCGAGACGAACCCCGAGTACGTGACGTTCCAGCTCGACGTCGCGTGGGCCGCCCACGCGGGCGTCGACGTCCCGGCGCTCATCGAGCAGTACGGCGACCGGATCGAGCTGCTCCACGTCAAGGACGCCACGGGTCTGAACGCGGGCGGCCGCCCGTCGTTCACCAACCTGGGCGAGGGCGAGGTGCCGCTCCAGGAGATCCTCACGGCGGCGCAGGAGGCCGGCGTCGCGTACTACGTCCTCGAGTGGGACCAGGCGCCCGACGGCGAGGACTTCGCGGCCCACGGCTTCGAGTACCTCACCGGCGTCCCCGCGGGCGAGGCCGGGCCCGACGTCACGGCGACGGCGCAGGCGCGCTGCCTCGCGGGCAAGACCTACGTCGCGGTCCGTGCCCTCAACGAGGACGACGTGCCGCTCACGGTGACGCTCGAGACGCCGTACGGCACGAAGACGGTCGAGAACGTCGCCCCGGGCGCGAACGCCTACCAGTCGTTCGCGGTCCGCTCCGGCGAGGTCGAGGCCGGCTCCGCCACGGTCACCGCCACCGACGCCGAGGGGAGGACGGCCACGGTCACGGCCGAGCACGACGCGCTGTCGTGCGGCTGACACCGGCCTGACGCGCAGGAGCGCCGGGTGAGGCGGACGTCCGACGCCGCCTCACCCGGCGCTCGCGCGTCCGGGCACCGACCCGCTCCGGACGCACGGCGGCCCGGGTGACGCACGCGTCACCCGGGCCGCCGTCGTGCGGGCCTGTCAGCCCTCCTTCACCTGGTCGCGGACGTCCGCCGCGGCCTCCTTGCCGTGCTGCCCCACGGACTGCGCGGCGTCCTTCGCGGCGTCGCGGACGGCCTCGGCGCCCTCCTTCGCGGGCTCCTTGAGGTCCTGCACGACCTCCTGCGCCGTGGACTTCACGTCCTCGACGAGCGGGGCCGCCTTCTCCTTGACCCCGACGGCGGCGCGCTGCTCGGCGCGGCTCGACGGGAGGAGGGAGGCGACGACGAGGCCCACGCCGAAGGCCACGAGGCCGACGGCGAGCGGGTTGCCCTGCGTCTGCTCGCGCACCGCCCGCGGGGCGGAGCCCACGGTGTCGGCGACCGAGGACGCCGTGCTGCGCGCCGAGTCGGCGACCGAGGAGGCCGCCTCGCGCCCGCGCTCGGCGACGCCGTGCGACGTGTCCCGGGCCGAGTCGACCGTGTCGTGCGCGCTGCCCATGACACGGTCCTTGACGCTCGTCACGCCCGACCGCACGCGGTCCACCTGGCGGCGCGCCACGTTGCCGGGCTTGACCTTCTCCCCGAGGGCGTCGACGTCGCGGCTCAGCTCGGTCCGCGTGCGCTCGATGTCCGCCCGGATCTCCTCCGGATCGCTGGTGCTCATGAGTTCTTCTCCTCGTGTCCTCGGACGGCGTTCGGGATCTTCTTGAGGGTGTCCGTGGTCTCGGGCATGCCCTCGACCGTGCGCAGCTCCTTGCGTCCGCGCGCCGCGAGCACCGCGGCGACGATCGCCCAGAGCACCGCGACGACGACGGCCGACCAGCCCCGGCCCATGACGGCGCCGAGCGCCCACCACAGCGCCACGGAGAGGAACAGCAGGACCATGTGGCCCGCCACCCCGGCGCCGGCGAGCATCCCGGCGCCCTTCCCGGCGCGCTGCGCGGACTGCTTGGCCTCCGCCTTGGCGAGCTCGACCTCCTGACGCATGAGGGTCGACAGGTCGCGGCTCACCTCGGCGACGAGCTCGCCGAGGCTCTGCTGCTCGGCCTGCTGGTCCGCCGACGTCCGCACGGGCTGCGGCGTGGCCGCGAGGCCCGGGTCGGGGCCGCTGCCCGTCGTGTGCCGACCGGTGCCCGCCGCGGCGAACGGGTCAGGGGTGTACGACATCGGGGCCACCTCCCGGCCGGGCGCCCGAGCCGGGCGTCGTGGGCGGGTACGACGGCGCCGGGGGAGCGCCCTCGGCCGACGTCGCGACGTCGGGGTCGTGCGCCAGGCGGTCGTTCGCGAGGCCCGGGTACGCGCCCGCCGTGCCGATGTCCGGCGCGCCCGTCGTGCCCGTGCCGCCGGTCGTGCCCGGCACGCCGGTGGTCCCGGTCGTGCCGGTCCCGCCGACGGTCCCGGTGGTCCCGGTCGTCGCGCCGGTGGTCGTGCCCGTACCCGTGGTCGTGCCGAGCGGTGCGGCGTGCGCGCCGCGCGTCGCGGACGGCGTCGACCCGGTGCCGCCGCTCTGCTCGCGGTCGGAGCCGGTGTCCGGTGCGTCCTTCATCCCGCGCACGAGGCGCCCGACCAGCAGGCCGGCCCCGGCGGCGAGGAGGAGGAACGTCCCCGGGCGGCGCCGCGCGAAGTCCTCGACCTCGTGCAGCACCGACGCGGGCTCGCGGTCCTCGAACCACTGCGCCACCTGCCCGGTGGCGTCCCCGGCGCGCCGCACGAGGTCGGTCGCGTAGCCCGGGTCCTCGGTGCCGTCCGCCATCTGGCGGAGCTCGTCACCGAGGGACCGCAGCCCGCTCGCGAGGCGCTCCTGCTGCGTGCGCGCCTGGTCGCTGAGCTCCGTCCTCGTCTGGTCGACCAGGCCGCGGGCGCGGTCCGTGGCCTCGTGCGCGACGTCGCGCGCCTTCTCCTTCGCGTCCTGCGCGACCTCGCGTCCGGCGTCGCCCGCGTGGGACGCGTCCTCGCTCGCGCGCTGCTTCACCCCGGACGCGGCGCCGCCGCCGTCCCCGGTGCCCTGCGCCGTCCCGACACCCGGCGAACCGGGCCCCGAGCCGTACGGCACGTTCGTCTCGCTCATGGTCGGACTCCCGTCGTCGTCGCCGCTCGTGCGGCGTGACTGATGACGGAGCGGTAGCCGTGCCGGGCTCTCGCTCCGCCGGTACGGCCACCTCCTGGACCACCTCCCACGCTAGGCGCGGGCCGCGCGCACACAACTGGAACGGGGGTCGCCCCGCGGGTTGCGAGCGGACGGGGCCTTGCGACCGTGGGAGGAGGTCCAGCAGCCGGCCGCCCCCGCCGGGCCCGGCCCGGCAGCACGACCGCGCCCCCGGGCGCAGGAGGTTTCGACCATGGCCACAGGAGAGACCGGGTTCGACGACGTCACGTTCGACCTCATCTCGGTGCAGTACCACTCGCTCAAGGCCGGGCACGACTACGGCCAGTACGTGCGCGACGCCCGGAACGCGGGCAAGGAGGAGATCGCCGCGTTCTTCGAGAAGGTGATGGCGGAGGACTCCGAGCGGGCCCAGCAGTGCCACCGCTTCCTCGCCGACCTGACCCAGGACGGCACGTCCGCGACGTCCCCGCAGGGCTCCCAGCAGGGCTGATGCACCGTCGGCCGCCCGCTCGGGAGCCGGTTCGGCTCGCGAGTCGGGCGGTCCGTGGGGAGCATGGCGGTGGCGTCGAGCAGGGGCGCCGTCCGCGCGAGCGTCAGGAACCCGTGATGACCTCCACCGCCCTCCCCGCCCACGTCCCCACCGCCGGGTCGGCGACCACGACCGGTCCGGCGGACGAGCCCGCGCCCGGAGCCTCGCCGGCACCGGGGTCGGGCCGCCTGCCGCGGCCCCGTCCGCGGGGCCCGCTGAGCGCCGCGCTCCTCGCCGCGCTCGTCGAGCCCCCCGGTGCGGCCGACCGCCTGCGCCCGGTCGAGGACGCCGTCGGGCCGGCGCTCGACGCGGCCGCCGGGACGATCCTGCGCGACGAGGACGTCCAGCTCACGCTCACCCTCCTCTACGAGCTCCACTACCGCGGGGTCGAGGGCGTCGACGACGACTGGGAGTGGGACCCGGCGCTGCTCGCGGTGCGGGCACGTCTCGAGGCCCCGTTCGAGGCCGCGGTGCGCGAGCGCGCCGGCCAGCCGGCGTGCGACGCGACCGACGCGGCGGGCGTCGCGCGACGGCTGTTCGAGCTCGCGGCGGCCGACGACGGCCCGAGCCTGTCGCGGTACGTCGCCAAGCGCGCCGACGCCGGGCAGGCGCGCGAGCTCCTCGCGCTGAAGTCCCTCTACCAGCTCAAGGAGGCCGACCCGCACACGTGGGCGGTCCCGCGGCTCGCGGGCGTGCCGAAGGCGGCGCTCGTGGAGATCCAGGCGGACGAGTACGGCGGCGGTCGGCCCGGCCGCATGCACGCCGAGCTGTTCGCGCAGGCGATGCGCGGCGTCGGGCTCGACGACACGTACGGCCGCTACGTCGACGCCGTGCCCGCGGTCGTGCTCGCGGCCCTGAACACGATGTCGTTCTTCGGCCTGCACCGGCGCCTGCGGGGCGCGATCGTCGGCCACCTCGCCGCGTTCGAGATGACGTCGTCGGTGCCGAGCCGCCTGTACGGCAACGGCTTCCGCCGCCTCGGGCACGACGCGGACACCACCTGGTACTTCGACGAGCACGTCGAGGCGGACGCGGTGCACGAGCAGATCGCGGCGCGCGACCTCGCGGGGCGCCTCGTCGAGCAGGAGCCCGCGCTGCGCGACGACGTCCTGCTCGGCGCGGCCGCGTGCCTGGCCGTGGAGGGCGACGTGGCCGCCCACGCGCTCGAGCGCTGGCAGCAGGGCGCGTCGGCGCTGCGCGAGCCGCTCGCACCCGCCGTCGAGCCGCAGCCGGGCACCGGCCCCGCCGCGGCGCAGGAGGGCGACGCGCCGCGTGGCTGACGTGACCTACGTGCTGCCGCTGCGCCGCGAGCAGCCCGACGAGCCGGCGACGGCCGAGCTGTCCGCGTACCTGCACGACCTCGCGCGCCACGTCGAGGTCGTCGTGGCGGACGGGTCGCCCGGTCCCGTCCGCGAGCGCCACGCCGCCGCGTGGGGCGGCGCGGCGCGCACCGTCGCCGTCGGCCCGCCGCCCCCGGGCTGCAACGGGAAGGTGGTCGGCGTCCTCGCCGCCCTGGCCGCGACGACCGCACCGCGCGTCGTGGTGGCGGACGACGACGTGCGCTGGGACGCCGCGACGCTCGACCGGGCGCTCGCGGCGCTCGACGACGCCGACGCCGTCGTGCCGCAGAACGTGTTCGACCCGCTGCCGTGGCACGCGCGCTGGGACACCGCGCGCTCGCTCGTGAACCGCGCGCTCGGTCACGACTGGGCCGGCACGGTGGTGCTGCGGCGCGACGCGCTCGGCCCCGCCGGGTACGACGCCCGCGTGCTGTTCGAGAACCTCGAGCTGGAGCGCACCGTGCGCGCCCGCGGCGGGACGGTCGCGCACCGTCCCGACCTCCTCGTGGCCCGGCGCCCGCCGTCGACGCGGAAGTTCGTCGAGCAGCGCGTGCGCCAGGCGTACGACTCGTTCGCCCAGCCCGTGCGGCTCGTCGCGGAGCTCGCGCTCGCCCCGCTCCTCGCCGCGTGCGTCGTCGGCGTGGTGCGGCGTCGCGGGGCGGTGCGCGCGGCGTGGCTGGGGACGCTGGTGGCGCTGCTCGCGGGCGCCGTCGCGCTCGCCGAGGCGGGACGACGGCGTGCCGGGGGCACCGCGGCGTGGCCCGCGTCGTCGGCGCTGTGGGCCCCCGCGTGGTTGGTCGAGCGGGCGGTGTGCGTGTGGGTCGCGGTCGCCTGCCGTGCGCACGGCGGCGTGCCGTACGCCGGCACGCGGATCCGCCGGGCCGCGCACCCGACGGCCGCGCTGCGCGGCGCGACGACGCGGGCGGTGGCCGCATGACGGGCGCCGGGGGTGCGTCGCGCGAGGAGTCCCGGGCGGGGTCGCGGGCGGAGGAGGTCACCGTCACGGCGTGCCCGGACGGGCCGCTCCTCGTGCGCGGTCCCGCGCGGCTCGTCGACCAGCAGGGTCGTGAGATCGAGCGGCACCGCGCGACGGTCGCCCTGTGCCGCTGCGGCGGCACGGCCATCCCCCCGTGGTGCGACGGGACGCACAAGGTGAACGGCTACCGCAGCGGCGAGCCCGACGACGGGGCGCGCGGGACCGCCAGCGACGGCGGGACGGGCGCGTAGAACCAGCCGTGGAACGCGGCGCGCGCCGGCTGGGGCAGGACGCGGGCGACCGCCAGCATGGCCTTGCCCTGGAGACCGTGGACGACCTCGGGCCGGCCGTGGACGAGCGCGTCCACGGCCTGCCGTGCCACGGCGGCGGCGCTCGGCTTCGGCAGGCGCCCCACGTGCGTGCGCTCCATGCCGGCCTCCCGGAAGAACGGCGTCCGGGTGGGCCCGGGCAGGAGCGCGGTGACCGTCACGCCCGTGCCGGCGAGCTCGCCGCGCAGCGACCACGCGAACGAGCGCAGGAACGCCTTCGACGCCGCATAGGTCGCGAAGTGCGGCGCCGGCATCTCGCCGGCGACGGACGCCGTGACCAGCAGCCGCCCGTGCCCCTCGGCGAGGAGGTCGGGCAGCAGCAGGTGCGTCAGGTGCGCGACCGAGCGCACGTTGAGGTCCACGAGCCGCAGCTGCGCCTCGAGCGGGGTGCGCGCGTACGCGCCGTGCACCCCGACGCCCGCGTTGAGGACGACGGTCGAGACGCCGAGCTCGCGCGCCCGCCGGGCGGTGGCCTCGACGCCGCGCGGTGTCGTGAGGTCGACCGTGAGGCCCTCGTGCGTCCCGCCGTGCCCCGCCAGCTCGCCCACGGTCGCGTCGACGTCGCGGTCGGCCACGACCAGGACGTCGTGCCCCCGCCGGGCGAGCTCGTGCGCGAGCGCGCGGCCGATGCCGCTCGTCGCGCCCGTCACGAGCGCGTTCGCGCGGTCCCGCACGACCGCCGGGGGACGCGGCGTCACGGGAGGTCCGGGACGTCGTCGTCGCCGAGCGCGACCTCGGCGGGCGGCTCGCGCAGCGCCTGGGCCAGGTGGCCGCCGAGGAACGCGCTCGCCCCGGCGAGCCCGTAGGCGACGAGCGACACCGCGACGCCCGACCGGCGCCGGCCGCCGCGGCGCAGCAGCCACGACGCGCCGTACAGCAGCGAGACGCCGGAGTTGAGCGCGGCATGGACCGCGCCGACGCGGCGCGCGCGGCGGTCGACGTCGAGGTAGTCGGCGAGGCCCGTGAGCGCGGTCGGCGCGACCGCGAGCACGCCGAGCCCGACGAGACGCTGCGCCGCGGGCGCGCTGCGCTCGCCCCCGACGAGGTCGAGCACGGCGGCGCTGGTCCAGAGACCGACGGGCACGTCGGTGAGGGTCGCGTGCAGGGCGTGGCCGAGCGAGCGGCCGTGCAACTCCTCGCGCAGCCGTCCGTGCGAGGGGACGAGGGCGAGCGCGACGCCGCGCACGGTGCCGGAGAGCCCGTCGAGCGCGGGGGAGTCCTCGAGCCGCCGGGCGAGGCGCAGGAGGACGGGGGAGTCGTCGTCGCGGGCGGCGGTGCCGGGGGCGTCGGGCATGGTGGCTCCTCAGGTCTCGTCGAGCTCCCGTTCTCGAAGCTGCGTCGACCGTAGGCACGTTCGCGTGCGCTCGCGCGCGTGGGCCCGGACGCACGTCGCCCTCGTCCCGGCGGGCCCGGACGAGGGCGGTTCGCCGCGGGGCAGGCGTGCGGCGGTCTTCTTCACCGGCTGCCCCGCGACGGGCACCACGCTAGGGGCTCGGCTCCCGCGGCGGCGTTCCCCGCCGGGGGTGAAATCCGGCGTGTCGCGTCTCGGCGGCCCCCAGATGCGACCGGCGGCGGACGGCCACAGGGTGGGAGGACGCTCGACGCGTCGAGAACGGGGCGCGTGCCGTGGTCCTCCGCGCACGCTCGTGCGGGGAGGCGACCTCCCGAGGGAGAGAACATGTTCTTCCACCGTCAAGAGCTCCAGCACCAGGCCACGCCGGACCGCCCGGACGCCGTCTACGCCCGCAAGCTCCAGGAGGTGCTGGGCGGGCAGTACGGCGAGATCACCGTGGCCATGCAGTACGGCTTCCAGTCCTGGAACGCCCACATCCCCGGCAAGTACCGCGACCTGCTCTACGGCATCGGTGCCGAGGAGTTCGGGCACGTCGAGATGCTCGCGACGATGATCGCGCAGCTCCTCGAGAAGGCGCCCGTCGGCGCCGTCGAGGGAGCGGTCCAGAACGACCCGACCGTGGCGGCGATCATCGGCGGCACGGACCCGCAGCACGCGATCGTCGCGGGGGCCGGTGCACGGCCCGTCGACTCGAACGGCAACCCCTGGTCGGCCGGGTACGTGACCGCGAGCGGGAACCTGCTCGCCGACTTCACGGCCAACGCCAACGCCGAGATGCAGGGCCGCGTGCAGGTGGCGCGGCTCTACCACATGACCGACGACGCGGGGGTGAAGGACCTGCTGGCGTTCCTGCTCGCGCGCGACACGATGCACCAGAACCAGTGGCTCGCGGCGGCGCAGGAGCTGCGTGACGAGGGCGTCGAGGAGCTGCCGGTGCCCAGCACGTTCCCGCTGTCGAAGGAGGACCGCGACGTGTCCTACCAGTACATCAACTTCTCCGACGGCGAGCACGCGTCCGAGGGGCGCTGGGCGAGCGGCCCGACCCCCGACGGCAAGGGCGAGTTCACGTACGTCGCCGAGCCGCCCGCGGGCGTCCCGATGCCGCCGCCCACGACGCCGGACGAGCGCTTCCACGGCACGACCGGGAAGCCCTCGACGCTCGAGAAGGCGAAGGGCGCCGTCAAGGACGCCCTGCACAAGGACTGAGAGGGGGCGACCGTCATAACCGCCGCATCCGCACCACGGGACGCCGCGCGGGCCGACCGCCCGGCGCGGGGCGTGCACCAGTACCTGGCGCTCGTCATCGGGATCGTCTACCTGCTGGTGGGCGTCGTCGGGTTCGCCGTCACGGGGTTCGACGGGTGGACCGTGCACGACCACTCGCAGACCCTGCTGGTCTTCGCGATCAACCCGCTGCACAACGTCGTCCACCTCGTCATCGGCCTCCTCGGCGTGCTGCTGTGGAGCCGGTCGTCGAGCGCCCGGACGTACGGCTGGATCCTCGCGATCGGCTACGGGGCCGCGTTCGTCTACGGGCTGGTCGTCGTGAACGACCCGGAGGCGAACGTCCTCAACATCAACGGTGCGGACAACGTCCTGCACGCGGTGAGCGCGGCCGCAGGCCTCGCCATCGCGCTGTGGCCGGCGCGCCGGGAGACCGGTCCCGCGACGCCCACTACGAGGACGGCCGCGTGACGGACACCCCGGTCGACCTGACGGCGAGCGAGACCGGGCGCGTCCTGCGGGACGTGCTCGGTCCGCTCGTCGCCCAGGGCGCCATCGTGCGGCGTCCCCGCGCGACCGCCTGGGCGGAGCGACGCCAGGTCGACCGCACGTCGCGCCGGGTCCTCGAGCGGCTGCGCGCCCGGTACGACGGCGCGCCGCTCGTCGTGCGCCTCGGGGGCCGGCGGCTCGTGCTCGCCACGCGGCCCGAGCACGTCGAGCGCATCCTGGCGGGCTCGCCCGAGCCCTTCACGCCGGCGTCCTGGGAGAAGCGGGGCGCGCTCGCCCACTTCCAGCCGGACGGCGTGCTGATCTCGCCGCTCCCGGAGCGGCTGGTGCGCCGCCCGTACAACGAGGCGGTGCTCGACATGTCCGAGCCCGTGCACCGCGACGGGGACGCGTTCGTCGCCGCGGTCGAGCGCGAGACCCGCGCGCTCGTCGCGACCGTCGAGGCGTCGGGCCGGCTCGACTGGGACACGTTCGCCGCGTCGTGGTGGCGCACCGTGCGGACGATCGTCCTCGGCCGGGCGGCGCGCGACGACGAGCGCCTCGTCGCGATCCTCGACGCGCTGCGTCGCGACGGGAACTGGTCGTGGTTCCGGCCGCGCCGGCCCTGGCTCCGCGCCGCCCTCGAACGGCGGATCGCCGAGCACGTGGCCGTCGCCGAGCCGGGGACCCTCGCGGCGCGCGGCCGCGACGCGGGCGGGGCGGACGCCGTGCGCCGGCAGATCCCGCACTGGCTCTTCGCGTTCGACGCGGCAGGCGCCGCGACGTTCCGCGCGCTCGCGGTCGCCGCGGCGCGGCCCGCCGTGCGCGACCGGCTGCTCGCGGAGCCGGCGACCGCCGGGGACGGTCCGGCCGTCCTCCCGTACGCCCGCGGGTGCGTGCTCGAGTCCGTCCGGCTGTGGCCGACGACGCTCGCGATCCTGCGCGACGCGACCGCCCCCGTGCGCTGGGGCGCGCGCACCTTCCCGGCGGGCACCGGGTTCGTCGTGCTCAGCGCGTTCTTCCACCGGGACGCGGACCGCCTGCCGTTCGCCGACGCGTTCACGCCCGAGGCGTGGCTCGACGGCCGGGCCGACGCCGACTGGGGCCTCGTCCCGTTCAGCGGCGGTCCGGTGTCGTGCCCCGGCCGCAACGTCGTGCTGCTCCTGGCGTCGCACACGCTCGCGCGCGTCGCGCGCCTCGACCTGGCCGTCGCGCGCGGCCGCTACCTCGCCCAGGACCCGCTCCCGCCGACGATGGACCACCTCGGTCTGCGGTTCGGGCTGCGCGGCGAGACCGCCCGTCGGGAGGGCGAGCTCGCCACGAGCGCGGCCGCCTAGGCACCGCCCGGACGGCACGAGGGCCCGGGTGCGCCGCACCCGGGCCCTCGTGCTGCCGTGCGTCAGGCGTCGCCGGACGCCTCCCCGCCGGTGCGCGGGTTGACGTTCCCCGGCTCGGCGTCCGGGTCCGTGTCCTCCGACCCCGAGCCGCTCGCCTGCCGCCCCTCGCGGGGGTTGAGCGACCGCGGGTCGGCGTCCGGGTCCTCGGCGGGGTCGTAGCCGCGCTCGTCGTTCTCGCTCATGTCGGCCTCCTCGGTCGGGCTCTCGTGCTGGTCTCGCGCCCCGGACGGGCGGCGCGTCCTGCCACCGTCGCACGACCTCCCGGCGCTCGCAGGGCTGGGGATGCCTGGCCGCCGACCCGCTCGTAGCCTGGGGACGGCGGGCGTGACCGGCAGGTCCCGTCCGTCACGGAGAGTCGAGAAGGGGCCCCGCCGGCACGCAGCGACGCCAGTCCAGGAGGTCCCGATGCCCGACGCGCCCAGCATGCTCGACACGCTGCCCCGCCTGCGGAGCCTCGCGGAGGTCGCCGGGCTCGTGGAGGTGGTGCGCCCCCTCTACGTGCGGTTCAGCGGCGGTCCGGAGCAGGACGCCGAGAGCGTGAGCCGCGACCACGAGAGCGGGTGCCTGCTGCCCGGTCTCAGCGTCAACCCGCTGACGCCCGAGCCGTGGTGGGACCGCCCGGTGGAGCACTGGGTGGCACGCCAGCTCTGCCAGTACGCGCACCTCATGACGCCGGAGCGCTTCCCGTGGCTCCTCACGGGCGAGGTCGCCGGGCGCGGCCCGGACAGCGAGCCGCTCCTCGTGGACGTCGTGCCGGCCGCGTCGCTCGACCCGCGGGTCGTCGAGGAGGCGGGCCGGCTCTACCGGGAGGCGTTCGACGCGGGCGACGACGGCACGTGAGGAGCGGCGCCGTCACGCGAGCCCGGGTCGCGTGCGCACGCGCGCGGCCGGGATCTCCCGGGGCCGCGTCGCCGCGTACCACCCGGCCACGAGGAGCACCATGAGCGTGACGTCCACGACGTCGCCCGCGTAGTACATGAGCTGCGCGCCCGTGCGCGCGTCGGCGGGGGAGACGCCCGCCGGCGGGTGGGCGTAGAGCCACTTCGCGAGCACGGAGTGCGCGGCGACGAAGGCGACGAGCACCCCCGCGCGCACCCGGAAGGACGCGCGGGACGGGTGCGGGTCCGGTCCGACGAGCGACGCGGTGAACAACCAGCCCGCGAGCAGGACGTGCGCGTGCATCACCACGCCCACGACCGCGGAGGAGTGGGTGAGGTGGAAGAGCCCTGTCGTGTACAGGAGCCAGAGCCCGCCCGCGTCGAGCAGCCCGGCCACCACGGGGTGGCCGACGACGCGCGGCACGGGGGAGCGCAGCACCGCGCTGACGCGACGCGCCCGGGCGGGCGGCAGCGCGCGCAGGAGCAGCGACACGGGCGCGGCGAGGACGAGGAGCAGCGGCGCCAGCATGCCCAGCAGGACGTGCCCGGCCATGTGGGCCGTGAAGCTCGACCGCGACGCCTCCGCGAGCGGCCCGACGGTCGCGACGCCCGCGCACGCGAGCCCCGCGTACCAGGACAGCGTGCGCCGCACGGGCCACCGGCTGCGCGACCGCGTCGCCCGCAGCCCGGCGGCGTAGGCGGCGGCGCCCAGGGCGACCGCGACGATCGTCAGCACGGCGGGCCCGCCGGTCGCGACGTGATGGTGCGGGGGCATCACGCGGTCCCGGCGGCGCCGGCACGAGCGGGCCGCGCGCGGCGCAGGACGACCAGCCCGACGACGAGCGCGACGACCGCCGTCCCGATCCACACGACGTCGTACACCAGGAGGTCGACGCCGTACCGGATCTGGTGGATCCCGAGGATCTTGTGGTTGAGGACGCCGTCCAGGAGCTGGAAGCCCCCGACGCCGACGACCACGGCCCCGACCCAGCGCGACCACGACACCTCCGTGCGGCGGCGCACGTCGGCGAGAAGGAACAGCCCCCAGACGGTGACGAACCAGCCCACCGCGTGGAAGACGCCGTCCGCGGCGAGCGCCACCTGGGTCGTCGACAGGTCGTAGAAGTGGTGCCACTGCAGGCCCAGGTGGAACACGAACAGGTCGATGATCGACGCCGCGATCCCGGCACCGAACAGGACGCCCGACAGGACGGTCCGGCGGTCGTGCGCGCGCGCCGCGTCGGCCGGGCCGTTCACGAGCGGCCCGGGTCGTCGTCGGCGGGGTCCGGGGCGTCCTCGACGACGAGCGCGCGAAGGAGGGACTCGGCGAGTCGATGATGCGGCGGGCCTCGTCGGCGGAGCACTGGTTCGTCTGCATGATCGCGCCGACGGCACGCTCCGTGGCGACGGCGTCGGACATGTCCCGGTAGAAGCCCGCGGTCGAGTCCTCGAGCACCGCCAGCTCGAGCCGCAGCCCGACCGCGGATGCCACGAGCTGGGCGTACGCGTCGGCGGCGGTCAGGAGCTCCGGCGTCCACGGGTCGGGTGCGCGCGAGTACAGGTTGAGCGCGACGGCGACGTCCGCGGTGACGATCGCGGGGACGGCGACCGAGGAGACGAAGCCCTCCTCGGCGCACTGTCGTGCCCAGCGCTCCCAGCCGACCGACTCCTCGACGGACGGCACGAGCCGGGAGCCGCCGTCGTCCATCGCGTCGATGCAGGGGCCGGCGTCGTCGAGCGCCTCGGCCTGGTCGCAGCGCGCCGCGGCGTCGGTGCTGCTGCCCGCGCGCACGCTCACGCCGGCCTGGCGCATCGTCACGCTGACCTCGAGGCCGTGGCCGAGGATCGTCGCGGCCCGGTCCGCAAGCTCCTGCGGGAAGCTGGCGATGCCCGTCGTGCCCTCCTGGAGGTCGGCGCCCGCGCCCACGCGGGCAGGTCCTCACGCTACGGCGGGTGCCTCCCGCTCGCGCGCACTCGCGCCGGGGTGCGCGAGCGGTTGCCAGTGCGGGGCGCGCGACTAGCGTCGCCTCATGGTGACCGTCACTCGGGCCGTGCGATGCCCCTCCGACGCGGTGCTCGGCGTCCTCGCGGACGGCTGGTCGTACTCGACGTGGGTCGTCGGGACGGCACGCATCCGTGCCGTCGACGACACGTGGCCCGCGCCCGGGTCGCGGATCCTGCACTCGGTCGGGCTGTGGCCCGCGTTGCTCGACGACGAGACGGTCGTGCGCGCCTGGGACCCGGACCGGGGGATCGACCTCCAGGCGCGCGGCTGGCCCGCGGGCGAGGCGCGCGTGCGGATCGAGGTGCGACCGACGGAGCAGGGCTGCACCGTGCGGATCACGGAGGACGCCGAGAAGGGTCCGGGCACGCTCGTGCCCCGGCCGGTGCGGAGCGCGGTGATCGGCCCCCGGAACGTCGAGGCCCTGCGCCGGCTCGCGTATCTCGCGGAGCGCCGGACCCCGTAGCGCGGCAGCACCGTGCCCGGGGCGCCCCGCGTCAGGGGTCGCGCAGCAGCCGTGCCCACGCGGTGCGCACGAGCGCGCGGCGCAGCGACCCGCGCGGTCCGGCGGCGGCGAGAGCGGCCCGCGCCGCGTTCCACCCGCACGCCCCGTGGACCCCGCCGCCGGGATGCGCGGACGCGCTCGCGAGGTAGAGCGACGCGACGGGCGTCTCGGGGCGGCCGAGGCCGGGCGTCGGGCGCAGGAAGAGCTCCTGGTGGACGGCCGACGTGCCGCCGTTGATCGCCCCGCCCGCGAGGTTCGCGTCGGCCGCCTCCAGGTCGGCCGGGGTCTGCACGAAGCGACCCACGACCGTGTCGGAGAAGCCGGGCGCGACCCGCTCGACCGCGTCCTCCACGCGGCGCACCTCGTCCGTGACGCGCTCGCGCGTCCACGGGACGCCGTGCGGCACGTGCGTGTAGGCCCACGCCGACTCCGTGCCCGCGGGCGACCGCGTGGGGTCCGACGTCGTCATCTGCCCGAGGACGAGGAACGGCCGCTCGGGGACGTGGCCGCGCGAGAGCGAGGCCGCGACGTCGACGAACCCCGCCCGTTCGACGCCGAGGTGCACCGTGCCCGCACCGCGCGCCCCGGGCGCGGTCCACGGCACGGGCCGGTCGAGCGCCCAGCTCACCTTCACGGTCGGGTGGTCCCACTGGAACCGGCCGAGGTCGCGCACGAGCCGCGCCGGGAGCCGGTCGGCGCCGACGAGGTCGAGGTAGAGCGCGGGCGCGCTGACGTCGGCGAGCACGGCGTGGCGGGCGCGCACGTGCCGCCCGTCGGCCGTGCTCACGCCGACCGCGCGACCGCGCACCACGTGCACGCGCTCGACCCGCGCGCCGGTGACGACGTCGCCCCCGCGGGCGCGCAGCCGGGAGACGAGCGCGTCGGGGAGCCGGCCGGCACCCCCGGTCGGGACGGGGAAGCCCACGTCCTGGCCGAGCATGGCGAGCAGCCAGCCGAACACGCCGCTGCCCGCGGCGTCGGGCGGGACGTCGGCGTGCATGGCGTTGCCGGTGAGCAGCAGGCCGCCCCCCTCGCCGCGGAACGTCTCGTCGGCCAGGCGGCGCACGGGCAGGACGGCGAGCCGGGCGAGGTCGAGCGTGCCCGCCGCGCCGAGCCGACGCAGCACGCGCAGCACCGGCCCGGCCGCCGGGAGCGGGCTGAACAGCGCGTCGAGGAGCGGGTCGCGCACGCGGTCCCAGCCCGCCACGAGCTCGAGCCACGCGTCGCCGTCGCCGGGTGCGACCTCGTCGAGCCCGGCGGCCGTGTCCTCGGCGCGGGCGCGCAGGACGGCGGCACCGCCGTCGTCGAGGGCGTGCGCGAGGACGTCCGGGGCGCGGGACCACGTGAGGCCGTGCTCCTCGAGGTGCAGGCCCCGGATCACGGGCGACCCCGCCGCGAGCGGGTAGAACGCGCTGAAGAGGTCCGTCTCGTACCCCGGCGCCGCGACCTCGGCGGAGCGGACCGCGCCGCCGTACGTCTCCTGCGCCTCGAGGACGAGCACGTCCCACCCGGCGTCGGCGAGCGCGTTCGCGGCGACGAGGCCGTTGGGCCCCGCCCCGACCACGACGGCGTCGACGGTGGTCAGGCCCACGGGTCGAGCACGACCTTGATGCAGCCGTCCTCCTTGCGCTGGAACGTGCGGTACGCGTCGGGCGCCGACTCGAGCGGCAGCCGGTGCGTGCGCAGGTCCAGCACGCCGAGCGGGTCGGAGACGTCCGCGGCGAGGGGGAGGACGTCGTCGGTCCAGCGGCGCACGTTCGCCTGGCCCATGCGCAGGGTCACCTGCTTGTCGAAGAGCTGCATCATGGGCAGCGGGTCCTTCGCCCCGCCGTAGACGCCGGAGATCGAGATCGTGCCGCCGCGGCGGACGAGGTCGATCGCGGTGTAGAGGGCCGCGAGGCGGTCGGTCGCGGCGCGCTCGGTGAGGGGCGCGGCGAGCGCGTCGGGCAGGACGCCGACGACCTTCTGGGTGGCCTCGGCGACGGGGGAGCCGTGCGCCTCCATCCCGACGGCGTCGATGACGGAGTCCGCACCGCGGCCCGACGTGAGGTCGCGCACCGCGCCGACGAGGTCGTCGACCGCCGACGGGTCGAGGGTCTCGACGCCGTGACGCTCGGCCATCGCGCGCCGCTCCGGCACGCGCTCGATCCCGACGACGCGGGACGCGCCGCGGTGCAGCGCGATCCGGGCGGACATCTGCCCGATCGGGCCGAGCCCCAGCACCACGACCGTGCCGCCGGGCGGCACGTCGGCGTACTCGACGGCCTGCCACGCGGTGGGCACGACGTCGGAGAGGTAGAGGTAGCGCTCGTCCGGGGAGCCGTCGTCGGGCACGACGACCGGCCCGTACTGGGCCTGCGGCACACGCAGGTACTGGGCCTGCCCGCCGGGCACCTGGCCGTAGAGCTTGGTGTACCCGAAGAGCGCGGCGCCCTTGTCCTGCGACCGGACCTGCGTCGTCTCGCACTGGGTCTGCAGCCCGCGCTCGCACATCCAGCAGTGCCCGCACGCGATGTTGAACGGGACGACGACGCGGTCGCCGACCCGGAGGTTCCCCGCCTCGGGCCCGACCTCCTCGACGATGCCCATGGCCTCGTGGCCCAGGACGTCGCCGGAGTCGAGGAACATCCCGAGGACCCCGTACAGGTGCAGGTCGGAGCCGCAGATCGCGGTCGACGTGACGCGCACGATCGCGTCCGTGGGCTGCTCGATCCGGGGGTCGGGCACGTCCTCGACGCTCACCTTCTCGCGTCCCTGCCAGGTCAGTGCTCGCATGGTGCTGCCGTCCTTCCGTGGGTGGTGCGTGTGCGTGGTGCGTGGTGCGCGTGCGGGGTGGGGACGGCGGGCTCAGCCCTTGCTCCCCGTCGTCGCCACCCCCTCGACGAAGTGCCGCTGGCCGAGGAAGAAGAGGAGGATCATCGGGAGGGTCGTGATGACGGAGGCCGTGACGACGACCTCCCACTGCGACTCGCCGCCGGGGCCGAACTGGTCGATGAGCGCCTTGAGGCCGCGCGGGATGGTGAACGTCGACGAGTCCTGCAGGTAGATGAGCGGGCGCATGAGGTCCGTCCAGGCTGCCTGGGCCTCGAAGAGGAGCGTCAGGACGAGGGCGGGCCGGCACAGCGGCACCGCGATGCGCCAGAACATCTGCCAGTTGTTCGCGCCGTCGAGGCGCGCGGCCTCGAACGGCTCGCGCGGCAGGCCGAGGAAGAACTGCCGCAGCAGGAACACGTAGAACGCGCTCGCGAACAGGTTCCCCGCCCACAGCGGCACGTTCGTCCCCACGAGCCCGAGCTGGTTCCAGATGAGGAACGTGGGGATCATCGTCACGGCGCCCGGCAGCATCATGGTCGCGAGCACGAGCGCGAACAGGGCGCCCCGGCCGCGGAAGCGGAAGAACGCGAAGCCCCACGCGACGAGCGCGCTCGACACCGTGACGAGGCCCGCCGCGAGCACGGTGACGACGACGGTGTTCCCGAGCCACAGCGCGAGCGGTGCCTCCTGCCAGACGGTCACGTAGTTGTCGAGCGTGAACGTGCGCGGCACGAGCCGGTTGTCGAACACCTCGGCGCGAGGCTTGAACGACGCGGAGAGCAGCCACAGCAGCGGGTACACGAACGCGACCGTGGCGAGCACGAGCGCGGCGAGCACGACGGCGCGCAGCCACCGGCGGCGCGGCCCGCGCCCGGCGCCGCGCGTCCGGGCGGGGGGCGGCGGCCCTTGCGCCTCGGGCGCGCCCGTGGCCGGGTCCGGCGCGGCGCCCGGGCCGCTCACGGCGGGGCGGGGGAACGAGGGTGCGGTGGTCATCGCTGCTCCCCCTCGTAGTAGACGAGCCGTCGGGACACGACGAGCTGGACGAGCGTGACGAGCATGATGACGACGAACAGCAGCCAGGCGAGCGCCGACGCGTACCCCATGTGGAGCTCCTGGAACCCCTCCTGGAAGAGGTAGATCACGTAGAACAGCGCGGCGTCGTTGCGGTAGGTGGAGTTGCCGGCGCCGAAGTAGGCCGAGTACGCCTCGGTGAACATCTGGAACCCGGCGATCGTGTTGATGACGACGACGAAGAACAGCGCGCCGCTGATCATCGGCACCGTGACGGCGCGCGTCCGGCGCCAGAACCCCGCCCCGTCGACGCGCGCGGCGTCGTACAGGTCGTTCGGCACGTTGCGCAGGGCCGCGAGCAGGATGATCACGGCCGACCCGACGGTCCAGAGGCTGATGAGCACGAGCCCTGGCTTGATCCAGGCCTGGTCGGTCGTCCACGACGGCCCCTGGACGCCGAACCAGGACAGCACCTGGTTGACGACGCCGTACTGGCCGTTGAACAGCAGCAGGAGCAGCACGCCGACGGCGACCGGCGGCGTCATCTTGGGGATGAAGAACGCGGTGCGGAAGAAGCCGGCCGACCGGCCCGCCTGGTTGAGGAGCAGAGCGAGCGCGAGCGCCACGACCGTGTAGAGGGGCACCTGGACCACCGTGTAGACGAGCGTGTTCCACAGCGACAGCGCGACCTTCGGGTCCTGCGCCATCTCCCGGTAGTTGTCGAGACCGACGAACGTCGGGTCGTTGATGACGTCGTAGTCCGTGAGCGACAGGTAGGCGCTGTAGAGGATCGGCCACGCCGTGAACACGAGGAACCCGACGATCCACGGGCTGATGAAGCGCAGCGCCGCGTTGCGCTCCCGCCGCGCGGACGCGCTCAGGCGCGGGCGGCGACCGCCCGGCGCCGTGCGGTGGCCGTCCGACGCCGGGGGAGGGGTCGGCAGGGTCGGCGCGACGTCGGCTGCCGCCACCTCAGTCCTCCTCGTCCCACTGCGCCCAGGCGTCGTCGAGCGCCTTCTGCGCCTCGTCCTGGGCCTGCGCGAGCGCCTCGGCCGGCTCCTGCTGGCCGTTGAGCACGCGGTTCACCGCGTCTTGCCACGCGGTCTCGAACTCGTTGTCCGCGGGGTTCGCCGGGAGCGCGAAGGTCGCGTCGTTCGCCTCGTACATCGCGTCGATCGCGTCCTGCCACGGCTGGGGCGCGTCGTCGGGCACGAGGTCGTCACGGATCTGCTGGTCCGCCTCCTCGTTGCCGGTGAGGACGCCCGTGAAGACCAGGCCGTCCTGCGCACGCGCGTCGGCGCGCGCCTGCGCCGCCTCGACCCAGGCGTCCGTCTCCGTCATGAGGCGGGCGAACCGGCACGCCGCCGCGGGGTTCTCGCTCCCGCGCGGGACCGCCCAGGCGGAGCCGGACGCGAACGCGATCGCGTCGCCGTCGGGCGTGCGCACGGCGTCGAACGCCATGGGGACGTCCGGGGACGACTCGTTGAGCACGTTGATGTACCACTGCTCCATCGGCATCGCGCCGAGCGCGTCGGTCGCGAACTGGTTCCCGGCGCCGAAGAAGTCCGCGGAGTCGCGGAACGTCTTGACCGCCGGGAAGCCGCCCTGGGCGTCGTAGATCCCCACCGCCCACTCGAGCGACTCGACGACCTCGGGGGCGTCGAGCTGCGCGGTGCGGCCGTCCTCGGAGAGCAGGTCGGCGCCGACCGCCTTCGACCACAGCGGGAGGAACTCGGGCAGCTTCGAGTCGAACCCGATGACGCTCAGCGTCCCGCCGTCGGTGCGCAGGAGCGCCTCGTTCGCCGCCGTGACGGCCTCGCGGTCCGAGCCGTTGACGTCCTCGACGGTGAGCCCGGCCGCGGAGAGCAGGTCGGCGTTCGCCATCGTCACCTGGACCTGGTTGAACTCGGGGATCCCGTACACGCTGCCGTCGAACGTCACCTGGTCGACGGCGGTGTCCACGAACGCGTCCATGTCGATCTCCTCGGCCGCGACGCACTCGTCGAGCGGGAGGATCGCGTCGCGCGACGCGAACGTGCCGATCTGGTCGCGGTTCGCGTACACCACGTCCGGCGGGTTGCCCGACGCGACCGCCGAGAGGAAGGCCTGGATGTCGAGCTCGCCCTCCGAGAGGCGCACGTCGACGCCGTCGAGGCCCTCGACGGCGCGGTCGTAGCGGACCTCGCCGATCTCGTCGCCGGTCCCGAAACCCATGACCGAGAGCTCGCCCGACGGCGACCCGTCGGCCGTGAAGTCGACGTCCGAGCCGTCGTCACCGGTGCCCTGCGCACAGCCCGTCAGGGCCAGGGCCGCGACCACCATGCTCGTTCCTGCGGCTGCCGCGCCGCGTCGGCGGACCATCATCTGCCTCCTCGTGGGAGCCACGGGGCGGACGGCAGGGGTGCGCGACGCCACCGTGTTCTCGACGGCGTCGGCGTTTCTCTGCACCGACGCCGCCAGTGAAGCACCGGCTCTGCCCGCTCACACCTCGAACCGCTGCTCGGGCCCGGCGCCCGGCGCGTGGACGGCGGGGCGCGCGTGCGGGCTCCCGCCGGGCGGGGCACCCTCGTCCCGTGGCACGAGACGAGAGCAGGACGGGACCGACCCCGCCCGCGGCCCGGGCACCCCGGGTGGTGGAGGCAGGGACACGGGCGCGCCGCGCGGTCACGGCCGCGCAGCGGCAGTGGGTGCGCCACCCCCGGTGGTCGTTGGCCGTCAAGGGGGCGCTCGCCGCGGCCGTCGCGTGGTACGTCGGGGTCCTTGCCCCGGCCCCGTTCTCCGAGTACCCCTACTACGCCCCGCTCGGCGCGGTCGTCGCGACGACGAGCACGCTCGCGCGCTCCGTCCGCGAGTCGACCCAGGCGATCCTCGCGATCCTCGTCGGCGCGGCGATCGCCCGCGGCGTCGACGTCGTCCTCGCCCCGAGCGCGCTGTCCGTGGCGGTCGTCGTGGGCCTCGCGCTCCTGTGCGCGGGGTGGCGGCGGTTCGGCGAGATGGGCACGTGGGCGGTCACGTCGGCCCTGTTCGTGCTCATCATCGGCAACGACGCGAAGGTCGAGTTCGTCGGCGCGTACGCCGGTCTCGTGGTCGTGGGTGCGGGAATCGGCGTCGTCATCAACCTGCTCGTGCCCCCGCTGCCCCTCACCCCGACCGAGGAAGCCCTCGACGGGCTGCGCGACACGCTCGTCGACCAGGTCGAGGCGCTCGGCGACGGTCTCGCGGGCGAGCGCCCGCCGTCGGCGGAGGAGTGGGAGGAGCGGCGGCGCGAGGTGGAGCCGACGCTCACCCGCGCGCGCGACGCCGTCGCGCGGACCCGGGAGGCCGCGCGCGCCAACGTCCGGCTGCGTCGCCACCGCGACTGGGCCGCGTCGCAGGTGCGGCGCGCGCAGGAGCTCGAGGGGTCGGCCGACGTCGTCGAGTCGCTCGTCCGGCTGCTCGTCGAGTGGGAGCGCGAGGACCGCGACGACCCCGCGCTCGGCGCCCGCCTGCGGCCGCTCGCGGCCCGCGCCCTGGACGCCTACGCCGGTGCGCTGCGGTCCGTCGGCACGGAGCCCGCCGACGCGGACGCGCTGCGCGAGCTCTCGGCGCGGACGCAGGAGCTGCACGACGGCGTCCGGGCGGCGCGCCGCGAGGACGACCAGGACTACTTCGTCGCGGGCGCGGTCGTGCTCGCCCTGCGGCGCGGCGTGGCGGTGCTGACGGCCGGCTGACGCCGGGGAGGCCGCCGGGACGACGACGGCGGGCGACCGGACGCGCCGGTCGCCCGCCGTCGGGGGCGTCGCGCGGACGGGTCAGGAGGCCTGCGCGAAGGTCTGGATGCGGTCGATCTGGAGCGGTGGCTTCTTCTCGCCCGCGGTCACCGCGACCGGCAGCCGGTTCTGCGCCGGGGCGAGCGGGCACGTGACGAAGTTCGTGAACGCGCACGGGAAGGAGAAGGCGCGGTTGAGGTCGACCACGGTGTCGCCGTCCCGCTCGGTGTCGGGGACGCGCACGAGCCGGCCGTTGCCGTAGGTCTCTTTGCCGCTCGTGGTGTCGGTGAAGTGCGCGTTGCCGCGCTCGATGCCCGTGTCGTCGTCCGGGCGCCCGGCGACGAGGAGCGTGTGCTCCGTCCCGTCCAGGGTGAACGTCACGGTGCCGATCACGCGCTGCTCCTCGAACACGCCGCGCTCGACCGTCGGGTAGTCCGACGCCTGCTCGGCCGTCCGCGTGAACCGCGCCGGGAGGACCCACCGCTCGTCGAGCGGGAACGTCTCGATGTCGTCGAGGCGCTTGCGGGCCGCCTCGCGCGGGTCGCGGACGCGCACGCCGAAGATCTGGCGGCCGGTCGCGTCGGTGCGGCGGATGGTCTCGACGCGCAGGTCGCCGTAGAACGCGGGCACGAGGGAGTACTTGTGGCCGGTCGACACGGGCGTCGGTGAGGTCACGGGGGCGCCGTCGAGCGTGACCGTCTCCCCGCTGCCGTCGGGCGTGTACACGACCTCGTCGTCCTGGACCGACCAGGTGCCGGGCACGCCCTCGACCTGCAGCGGCTCGTCGCCCGTCAGCCAGTCCTGGCTGACCATGGACATCCACCCGTACGGGCTCGTCAGCTCGTCGATCCGGGCGCGGTGCCACCGCTCCCACTCCTGGCGGTACTCGGCGCTCACTGCGGACATGTCGGTCCTCTCGTCGGTGTTTCGGGTCACGGGTCAGGTCACAGGTCGGGTCACAGGTCGGGACAGGGTCGGGGCGCAGGTCAGGGCACGCGCGTCGCGCGCTCCACGAACGCGCACACCTGCGCGAACGAGTCGGCGTCGGCGAACGCGTTGCCCGCGGGGGTCCCGCCGGCCGACAGCTCGATGCCGGACACGGGGTGGCGCGTCGGGCCCTGCGCGACGGGGAGGTGCGGCAGGGCGATCGAGTGGCCCGCATCGGGGTAGTCGAGCAGCAGCGTCTCGTGGGCGTGGCCCGCGGCGCGCAGCGTCTCGACGACCTGGCGGGCGTACATGCTCGAGGGCCACAGGCCGTCGGCCATGCCGGAGACGCACGCGACGGGGCCCGCGATGCGCTCGACGGGGATGCGCGACGCGCTGGCGAACTCGCGGTCGCGCAGGCCGTCGACGTAGACGTCGCGGTACCGGTCCGGGGGCGGCCCGCCCGTCCACGGCTGCCACGTCACGCCGGGGTTGTCCTGCCACAGGTGCGGGAGCGGCTCGCCGTCGAGCGTCCACGTGGGGGAGTCCCACCCCTGCGCGGGGTCCGCGGCGCCCTGGGAGCCGTGCACGTGGGCCCCGGGCACGTAGGCGACGACGGCGCCCACCAGGCCGGGGTAGGTGGCGCCCAGCAGGAGCGCGAGCTCGCCGCCCCGCGATTGGCCGCTCACCACGACGACGCCGCCGCGCGGCGCGAGCTCGCGGTGCACGTGGTGCAGCGCGGTCTCGAAGTACTCCAACGGCGTGCGGGTGATGTGGTCGGGCAGCCCGGGAACGCCGAAGTAGCCGAGCGCGAGCGCCTGCACGCCGCGCGACGCGTAGAGCGCGCCGCGCTGCTCGTTGATCCCCCCGCCGGAGCCGTTGAGCACGACGATCGTCGGGTGCGGACCGTCGCCTTGCGGCACGAAGAGCGTGCCGACGAGCCCGTCCTCGCGGACCTCGCGCCGTCGCACCCCGGGCCCGGTCCAGCGCTGCACGAGGTCGGCCGTCGCGCGCTGCGTGGCGTCGGACTCGTCCCACGCCTCGAGGCGCGTGCGCAGCGGGCGCGAGACGTCGGTCGCGGCCGGCCGGCCCGGCGCCGTGCCGACCGTCGGGCCGGGCGTCGGGTCGGGCCGCTGCGACGTGAGGAGCGCCATCCCGTCGACGCGCCCGTAGTCGCCGGACATCGGCGGGTCGCGGTCGAGCAGGACGGTGCCTGACCGGTCCGCGCGGTAGGTCGCGCGGGCGGACCACGCGGTCCCGGAGCGGTCCGTCGTCGCGCGGACCGTGACGAGCGCGCCCGGGGCGGCGCCGCTCACCTCGATGCGGCGGGGGACGTCGAGCAGGTCGTCGGCGGGGCTGACGGTGAGCCGGAGCGTCACGGCGTGCCTCCCGTCGCCGGGTCCAGCGCGTCCCAGACGTCGCGGTCGACGTCGAACGTCTCCGCGTCCGGCCGGTCGCCCGGGACGCGCCCTCCGGCGCGCGTCCAGTCGTCGCCGAGGCGGTCGGCCCGGTCGGCGAGGTCCTCGGCGCCGAACGCGCGGGGGTCCAGCGCGAGCACCCAGAGACCGCGGCCCACGGCGTCGCCGCGCGCCCCGGTCAGCAGCCCGGCGAGCGCCTCCACCGTGAGACCGAGGAGGGACCCGAGCAGCCCCGCGGGGAGCAGCGCGCCGACGGCAGCCGCGTCCCGGGTGGTCTCGCCGTCGGGGCCGAGCGCCGCGCCGTCGGGCAGGGGCGTGCCCTCCCGGGCGCGGCGCCGCGCGTCGGCGAGCGTGACGGCGCTCGTCGCGGCGTCCACGACGAGCGCACGACCCTGCCCGGCCCGCGGCACCGCCACGGCGAGCGGGTTCGTGCCGACCACGGGCGCGGTCCCGCCGTACGGGGCGACGGTCGCGGGGGACTGGGCGAGCGCGACCCCGACCAGCCCGTCCTCGGCGAGCGCGCGGACGTACGCGCCGACGCGCCCCGTCCCGCCCGCGTGGCGCACGGCGACCACGCCGACGCCGAGGCCGCGGGCGAGCCCCGCCGCCCGGCGGACCGCCGCGGCGAGCGCGACCGGCCCGGGGAGGTCGTGCGCGTCCAGCGTCGCGGTCGCCCCGGTCACGACGGCGGACGGCGCCCCGGTCCCGGCGCGCCCCGTCGTCGTCCGCTCGCGCGCGTCCCGCAGCTCGCGGACGAGGAGCGCGAGGCCGAACTCCGGCCACCCCGACGCGTCCCCCGCGACGACGGCGCGGGCCGCGAGGTCGGCGTCGGCGGGGTCGTGGGCGGCGAGCGCCGCGCGGGCCCGGGCACGGGCGGCCGCGGCGTCGACGCGCACGGTGGGGGTGGCGGGCACGGCGGTCCTCTCGGGTGGTGGCGGTGGGTCGGGTCGTGCGGGTGGGGCGGGACGCGCGGGTCGTCGCGCGGGGACGCTCAGTCGTCGCCGAAGAACGCCCCGGAGTCGATCGCGAGGCCCATGACGACGCTGCGACCGCGACGGATGTGCTCGAGCTCGAGGCGGGCCGCGCGCTCGCCGTCGCCCGCGCGGAGCGCCTCGATGAGGAGCCGGTGGTCGTCGAGCGGCGGCCCGGGCTCCAGCGGCTGGCGCCCGCAGAGCCGGAACGCCCGCTCCAGGTCCTCGAGCGCGAGCTCGGTGATCGCGTGCAGCCGGGGGTTGCGCGAGTACTTCGCGACCCGGCAGTGGAACAGGTGCGACGCCGACAGGATCGACTGCACGTCCTGCGCCTGCGGGTACGTGCCCTCGGCGATCGCCGCGAGCTCGTCGACCTCGGCCGGGCTCGCATGGGCGGCCGCGAGGCGCGTCGCCATCGGTCCCGTCGCCTCGCGCACGTCGAGCACGTCGACGAGCGTCTTGAGGGTGACCGGGGCGACGCGGCACAGCGCGCGCGGGCGCACGTCCACGAGGCCGTCGTGGTCGAGGCGGTGCAGCGCGTCGCGCACCGGCGTGCGCGACGTCCCGAACTCGGACGCCGTCTCCGTGACGTCGATCTCCTCACCGGGGCGCAGCTCGGTGAAGATGATCCGGCGCCGCAGCTCGTGGTAGATCCGGTCCGCGGCCGGGACGACGCTCATGCGCCGGCCCCGGGCACGCGGGACGGGTCGTGGTGGGGTGGGTTCATGCTGCCTCCTACTGACGGGACCAGGGCACGAGACGTCGTTCGAGCACCGTGACCAGGGTCGTGGAGAGGTAGCCCAGCACGGAGATGGTGACGATGCCCACGTACATCTTCGCGACGGCGAACGTCGTCCACGAGCTCCAGATGAGGTAGCCCAGGCCGTTGCGCGACCCGACGAACTCCGAGGCCGCGATGATGACGAACGCGCCGCCCACCGCGAGCTTGAGCCCGGTGAAGATGCTCGGCAGCGCGGCGGGCAGCGCGACCGTGCGCCAGCGCTGGAGCCGGCCCGCGCCGTTGGCGGTCGCCACGTCGAAGTAGATCTGCGGCGTCTGGAGCACGCCGCCCATCGCGTTGTAGAAGACGTAGAAGAACACGCCGATCGCGACGATCACGTACTTGCTCGCCTCGCCGAGGCCGAACACGAGGAGCAGCAGCGGGAAGATCGCGACCTTGGGCACGGGCAGCAGGCTCGCGAAGATCGGCCCGAGGAGCGTGCGCAGCGTCGTGACCGACCCGAGCGCGATCCCGAGGACCAGCCCGGGCACGGCGCCGAGCACGAACCCGATCGCGATGCGCGTGAGCGTGATGCCCGCGTGCTCGAAGAGCTCGCCGCTCCCGACGAGCTGCGCGAACGTCTCGGCGATCGACGACGGCGGCGGGAAGAACCGCGCGTCGAGCACGTTCGTCCGGCTCGCGAGCTCCCACACCGCGAGGAGCAGGAGCGGCGTGAAGGGCCCGACGACCCGCACGAGGCGACCCGTCCGCCGGCGGCGCAGCTCCTCGGTCAGCTCGCGCGTGATCTCGGCCGTGCGGTCGTCGGCGTCGTGGGGCGCGTCCGGGGCGCCGCCCGGCGCGGCGTGGCCGCCCGGGCGGACGGGGGCGCGCTCGTCCGTGGGGGTCGTCATGCGACCGCCTCCCGGACGCCCGCGGCGGAGCGCTCGTCCGCTCCCGCCCCGTCCTGCGCCGCAGCGTCCTGTGCCTCGGCGTCCCGCAGGAGCCGCCACAGCTCGTAGGTGATCTCGCCGTGGCGCGGGTCGCGGCGCAGCTCGAGGATGTCGCGCGGGCGGTCGAAGGGGACCCGCACGTCGGCGAGGATGCGCCCGGGCCGCGCGGACATGACGACGACGCGGTCCGCGAGCACGAGCGCCTCGTCGACGCTGTGCGTGATGAAGAGCACCGACCGCGAGGTCTGCGACCAGATCTTGAGCAGCTCCTGCTGCAGCACGACGCGCGTCTGCTCGTCGAGCGCGCCGAACGGCTCGTCCATGAGGAGGGTCGCGCCGTCGTCGGCCAGCGCCCGGGCGACCGACGTGCGCTGCCGCATGCCGCCCGAGAGCTGGTGCGGGTAGAAGCCCCGGAACTCCGTGAGGCCCACCATGTCCAGCAGCGGGGCGACGCGCTCGCGCCGGGCCGAGCGCCGCACACCGCGCAGGCGCAGGGGGTACTCGACGTTCTGCTCGACCGTGAGCCACGGCAGCACGCCGTGGTCCTGGAAGACGACGGACGGTCGCGCCGCCATCGTCACCGTCCCGCGGTCGGCCTCCTCCAGGCCCGCGAGGATGCGCAGGAGCGTGCTCTTGCCGCACCCGGAGGGTCCGAGCACGCAGACGAACTCGTTGTCCTCGATGGTGAGGGACACGTCCTGGAGCGCGACGAGCACGTCGTCGCGGCGGCGGTCGTGGAACCCCTTCCAGAGGCCCTCGACGGAGACGGCCGTCATGAGCCGAGCTCCGCAGCCCGCTCGCGCGCCTGGTCGAGGAGGTCGGCGCGGAAGATGCTCTCGACGTCCGCCTCGCCCTCGTACTCGAGCGTGCCGCGCTCGCGGAAGAACTGCTCCTGGGCGTGCACGTCCTCCCAGTCGATCTCGCCCGTCGGGTCCTGCTCCGTGAGCGCGAGCGACGTGAGCGTCTCGACCGGGAGCTCGGTGTACCGCGCGATGATCTCCTGGTTCGCCGGGTCGTCCCAGCCGCCCGCCTCGAGCTCCGCGGCGGCGCGCAGGTAGGCGGCCGTGAACGCGACGACCGCGTCGGGGTGCTCGTCGACGTACTCGGTGCTGAACACCAGGGCGCCGAGCTCGGTGCCCGCGTGGTAGTCGATCGGGAGGATCTCGGACGCGATGCCCTCGCTCTCGAGCGACGACGAGATGGGCTCGATCGACCAGGCGGCGTCGACGGAGCCGCCGACGAGCGCGGGGCCCGTCTCCGGCGGGCCGACGTTGACGAGCTCGACGTCGTCGAGCGTGAGGCCCCCGGCCTCCAGCGCCTTGGCCACCGAGTAGATGCCGAAGCCCCCGTCGCCCGGGATCCCGACGCGGCTCCCGGCGACCTGCTCGATCGACGTGATGCCGGAGTCGGCCGCGACGACGAACGGGGCCGGGTTCGGTCCGCTCTCCGGCACGCGCGAGACGCTCGCGATCACCGAGAGCGACGCGCCGGCCTCGGTGGCGTTGAACAGGCCCGCGCCCCACGTCGCGCCACCGGCCGTGACGTTGTTCGTGCTGACGAGCTGGTAGGTCTCGCCGGACGTCCCACCCTTGGCGAGGAGCTCGACGTCGACGCCCGCCTCCTCGAAGTACCCCTTATCCTCCGCGAGGAAGAACGGCGCGTAGTCCGCGTAGGGGGAGTAGAGGAACGAGATCTGCGGCGCGGCGTCGTCCCCGCCGCCGGACGGGTCGCTCCCGCCCGCACAGCCCGCGAGGATCCCCGCCGCCGCGACGAGCGAGATGGTGACCGACGAGCGGCGTGAGATGGCCATGAGTCCTCCTGGGGTCTGACACACGAGCAAGCGCGCCGTGATGTGCTTGCCACTATGCGCTAGTGCATCAGTTGGCCCCAGCGTGGTCCCCATCGTCTCGCTCAGTGGGACGACGTAACGCGAAAGAACCCCGAACGGGGCATCGGCCGACCGTGCGCGGCCCGCCCGCCCGGCCTGCCGTCCTCAGGGCTCGAGGACGCGCGCCTTCTGCTCCGCGAGCTCGGCGTCGGTGAGGACGCCCCGGTCCCGCAGCGCGGCGAGGTCGCGCAGCTGCGCGATGCGCACGTCCATCGCGGACGCGCCCCGGGCGGCCGTCCCGCCGTGCCCGGGGTCGTGCGCCCCGCCCTGCGTCCCGCCGTGCGTCCCGCCGTGCGGCCCGACGTGCGCGCCGGACCGGTCGTCGGGGAGCCCGGTCACGGCGCCGAGCACGCCGACGAGGTCCGTGTCCCGCACGCGGTACGTCGTGCTGGTCGCCGGCTGCGCACGACCGACGTCGTCGAGCATCTGCTGCACGAGCGCGCCCACCGGGCCGCGGACGACGAGCTCGACGTCGGGCCGGCCGCCGGGCGCCGCCGTCCGCAGCTCGACGAGGTCGAGCCCCAGCGCCGCGAGCCGCTGGAGCAGCCCGTACAGCGCGGCCTGGTCGCGGACCCGGGCCTCGAGGCGCGTGCACTCCACGGACCGGCGCACACCGAGCTCGGCGAGGTCGGGCTCGGGCAGCGCCACCGGCCCCAGCACCGTCACCTCGACCAGCGTCGTGCGGTCCATGCGTCCTTCTCCCGGGTCGCCCACGTCGGTCCAGGATGCGGGGGTGCGGGCCTGGGCCGGATCACCCGGTAGGGGTGGCCCGTGACCTCCGGCGGCCGACTACCCCCGACGGGTGAGCACGCGGGCACCCGCGCCGCTCCACAGTGGGAGCGTCACGGGACCGCCGTGACCCGACACGAGGGGTGCCCGATGGACGGATTCTGGGACTGGTTCTGGCTCATGGTGTGGTGGTTCTTCTTCATCGCCTACCTCGTCGTGCTGTTCCAGATCGTCGCGGACCTGTTCCGCGACAAGACGCTCAGCGGCTGGTGGAAGGCGCTGTGGATCGTCGCGCTGATCGTCGTCCCGTACCTGTCCGCGCTCGTCTACGTCATCGCGCGCGGGCGGGGCATGGCGGAGCGGCACGCGGAGGAGCAGCTGGCGCGCCGCCAGGTCATGGACGACTACGTGCGGGCCACGGCCGGCTCCGGCAGGTCGCCCGCGAGCGAGATCGCCGACGCCAAGGCCCTCTACGACGCCGGCACGATCGACGCCGACGAGTTCGCCCGGCTCAAGGCCCGAGCGCTCGCCTGAGGACGCGCGATGGCCGACGAGACCGCGCCGGGGCGCGAGGCGTCCGACGTCGCCGCCCGCCTCGCCGCGCTCGAGCGCGAGAACGCGGAGCTGCGCCGCCGGCTCGAGGAGCGTCCGCCCGCCGCGGCGCCCTCTGGCCCGGACGGCGACGCGACCCCGACGGAGGCGGCGCGGCGGCCCCGGCGCGGGCTGCGGGCCGCGGCGTGCGCGGTCCTCATCACGCTCGGGGCGCTCCTCGCGCCGCTCGGCGCGGTCTCGGCGTGGGCGCAGCGCGAGCTCACGGACACCGACCGCTACGTCGCGACGGTCGGACCGCTCGCGGGCGACCCCGTCGTGCAGTCCGCGGTGGCCGGGCGGCTCACCGAGGTCGTCATGTCGCGCATCGACGTGGCCGCGCTCGTCGACGACCTCGTCGGCGGGCTGGAGGAGCGCGACGTCCCGCCGCGCGCGACGCGCGCGCTCGCCGCGCTGGAGGCGCCGCTCACGAGCGCCGTCGAGTCGCTCGTGCACGAGACGGCGACGCGGCTCGTGGAGAGCGACGCGTTCGAGGGCGCCTGGCTCCAGGCGAACCGGGTGGCGCACGAGCAGCTCGTCGCCGTGATGCGCGGCGAGGACGGCGACGTCCTGCAGGTGAGCGACGACGGCCGCCTGTCCATCCAGCTCTCCGGCCTGATCGACCTGCTCAAGGAACGCCTCGTGGACCGTGGGCTGGACGTCGCGGCCCGCATCCCGTCGGTCGACGCGACGTTCACCGTCGCGCAGTCCGCCGAGCTCGTCATGCTCCAGAACCGGTACGCCCAGGTCGTGACGTTCACGACGTGGCTGCCGTGGGTCGTGCTCGGTCTGCTGGCCGCGGGCGTCCTGGTCGCGAACCACCGCTCGCGCGCGCTCGTCGTGGCCGGGCTCGCCCTCACGGGGGCGATGGTCGCGCTGGGCGTCGGGCTCGCCGTCGCGCGGGGACTGTACCTCGGCGCGCTCGCGGGGCAGGTGGTGCGGCTCGACGCCGCGGAGGTCGTGTTCGACCAGGCCGTCGGCTACCTGCGCCTCACGCTGCGCACCGTCGGCGTGCTGGGGCTCGTGGTCGCGCTCGCCGCGTACGTGGGCGGGCCGAGCGCGTCGGCCCGCAGCCTGCGTGCGGGGCTCGCGCGCGCGGGCGCCGCCGTGCGCGGCTGGGGCGAGGGCCGGGGCGTCTCGACGGGGCCCGTCGGCGACTGGCTCGGGCGGCACAAGGCGTTCGTGCGCGTCGTCATCGTCGCGGTCGCCGCGCTCGTCCTGCTCCTGGCCGGCACGCCGACGCCCGGCCTCGTCGTGGGGGTCGCGCTCGTCGCGGGCCTCGTCCTCGTCGTCGTGGAGATCCTCGCCCGACCGCCCGCCGTGGTCGCGCCGACGGCCGGGCCCGGTCCGGCCTGAGGCCCGTGGCGAGCCCACGCTCCGCTCGCCCTGCGGTCCGGGGGCCCCGGGAATACCCTGCCCCCATGGCCTCGGTCGAGCCCCGTGCCGAGCCGGAGGACGTGATGCACGTCACGGACGCCTCCGGGACCTCGCGCGCCCGCACCACCGTCCCGGAGCTGCCGCCGTCCACGGTGGGCCGCCCGGAGGTCGAGGCTCTCGTCGCGGCGGCGGCCACGCGCCGCCTCACCCTCGTGTCGGCGGGCCCGGGCTGGGGGAAGACGACCGTCGCGGCGCGGTGGGCGCGCGGCGGCACCGGCCCGCGGGTCGCGTGGCTGACGCTCGAGCCGTTCGACGACAAGCCGGCGGCCTTCTGGGCCGACGTGCTCGCGGCGCTGCGTGCGGCCGGGGCGGTGCCCGTGGGGCACCCGCTCGAGACCCTCGTCGTGCCGCCGCGCCTCACGCCCGCCCTCCTGCGCCGCATGCTCGCGGCGATCGAGGCGCTGCCCGAGCCCGTGGTCCTCGTGCTCGACGACTTCCACCACGCCGCGTGCGCCGAGGTCGCGGCGACGGTGGACGACCTCCTGCGCTACCGGCTGCCCCTGCACCTTGTGGTCCTCACCCGCGTCGACCCGCTCCTGCGCCTGCAGCGCCTGCGCGCGCAGGGCGAGATGACGGAGGTCGGCGCCGCCGAGCTCGCGTTCGACGCCTCCGCGGTCGCGGCGCTGGCGACGGCGCAGGGACGCGACCTGGCCGCGGACGACGCCGGGCGGGTCGTCGGCGAGACCGGCGGCTGGGCCGTCGGGGTGCGGCTGCGCGTCGAGGAGCACGACGCGACGAGCCGGGCGCGCGCCGCCCGCTCGGCGGCGGAGTTCCTCCTCGCCGAGGTCCTCGACAGCCAGGGGCCCGAGGCCCGGCGCTTCCTCCTGCGCACGAGCGTGGCGTCGGCGGTGTGCCCCGACCTCGCGGCCGTCCTCGACCCGGGGGCGCCGACGGACCGGCTGCTCCCCGGTCTCGCCGCGGCGGACGGTTTCGTCATGACGTCGGGTGGCCGGCGCACCTGGTACCGCTACCACCCGCTCCTGCGCGAGATGCTCCTGCACCAGCTGCGGACCGAGGACCCGGCGGGACTGCGCGAGGCGCACCAGGCCGCGGCGCGCTGGTTCGCGCAGGACGGGCAGGCGCTGCGCGCCCTGGAGCACGCGGCGGCGGCGGAGGACTGGCCGCTGCTCGGCGAGGTGTTCGTCGAGGGCGCGGCGGCGGAGCTCGCGGGGCCGCACCGCGAGACCGTCGCCCAGGTCCTGCGGCGCGTGCCGTACGCGACCCTGCGGCCCGACGCCCGCCTGCACCTGTGCGCGGGGGCGCTCGCGTCCGTCGACGAGCGGTTCGACGCCGTGCGGCTCCACGTCGCGCGGGCGCGCGACCTCCTCGCCCCGGCCGCCGACCCGGTGGCCGACCCCGCCGCCGCCGTGCTCCTCGAGCTGCTCGCCGCGTCCGCCGCGCGGTCGACGGGCGACGTGCGGGCCCTTGCGACGGCCGCGGGTGCCGCGCTCGCCGCGGCGGACGCGGTGCCGTACCCGTTCCCCGCCCTCGAGACGTACCGGGGCCTCGCGCGGGCGCACCGCGCGGCGGGCCTCGCGTGGTGCGCGGTCGGCCCCGAGCCGGCGGGGGAGACGACGTCGGGGACGCTCGCCGCCCCTGGTGGCCGGTCGTGGCGCGCCCCGCAGCTCTACGTCCTCGGGGCGCGCGCCGCCGCGGCGCTCCTCGCCGTCGCGGCCGGTCGGCTCGACGTGGGGGACGCCGCCGCGCGCGAGGTGCTCGTCGAGGCGGAGCGCCGCGGCTGGGACGGGTACGCGCACGTGCGGCCCGCGCACGCGGCGCGCGCGTGGGTGCGCTACCTCCGGGCGTCGGACGACGGGCTCGACCGGCACCTCGCGCACGCCCTCGCGGCGGACGCCGGCGGGCGCGAGCCCGCGTCCGAGGCGGCCGTGCGGCTGCTGCAGGCGCTCGTCGCCGCGGACCGCGGGCACGCGCGCGCCGCGCGGCAGGCGCTCGTCGCCGCGGACCGCGCCCTGGGACGGTCCGCGACGCCCCCCGTGCTCGCGGACCTGTGGGTGCGCGCCACGGCGGCCGCGCGTCTGGTCGACGACGGCACGGGCCCCGCGCTCGGGGCGCGCGTCGCGCGCGAACGCCTCGGGAGCGCCGCGGTCGTCGCGGTCTGCGGTGCGCGCGAGCTCCTGGCGGCGGGCCGCACCGGGGCGGCGGAGCGCGCCGTGGCGGGCCTCGGGGACGCGCCGGGGGAGGAGGGGGACGTCGTCGTGCGGGTGGAGGCGGCGCTCGTCGAGGCGTCCGCGCTCGCCCGGGCGGGCACGCGCCGCGTCGACGCCCCGCTCGGGCGGGCCCTCGACCTGGCCGCCGCCGAGCGGGTCGTCCGGCCGTTCCTCGCCGTCCGGGGCACCGAGCTCGACGAGCCGCTCGCGCGCGCGGTCGCGCGCCGCGGCGACGCGCTCGCCGCGCTGCTGCGCACCCACCTGGACGCACCGGGCCGGGCACCGGAGCCGGTCCCGCTCGTCGAGCCGCTCACCGAGCGCGAGCTCGCGGTCCTCGCCGTCCTGCCGTCGATGGCGAGCAACGCCGAGGTGGCCGCCGACCTCTTCGTGTCGGTCAACACCGTCAAGGCGCACCTGAAGTCGGTCTACCGCAAGCTCGGCGTCGGCTCGCGGCGCGAGGCGGTGCGGCGCGGCCGGGAGCTCGGCGTCGTGCCCTGACGGGTCTGCCGAGGAGACGCGCTCAGGCGCGGCGCCGGTCCACCGTGCGCAGCACGAGCTTCCCGAGCTCGACGAGGACGAGGAAGGCGAGCGCGACGAGCGCGCACACGCCCCACTGGCCGCCGTCGAGGTCGACGGTGCCGAAGATCCGCTGCAGCCCGTCGAGCGTCGTGACGAGGAACGTGAGCCCGAGCGACGCGAGTAGGAGCACGACGAAGCGGTCGTTCGCGAGCGTCTCGGACGACAGGATGCTCGCCCGCGGGTCGCGCCACTCGAGCGCGGCGACGACGTGCAGGAGCGACATCGCGGTGAGGCCCATCGTCGTCGCGACCGCGAGGTCGGCGTCGGCCTCGCCCCACGCGACGGCGACGAGCGTGCCGACGGCGATGAGCACGCCCCCGACGGCGAGCCGCACGCCGAGCGCGCGCCCGATGACCGGCTCGGTGGGCGGGCGGGGCCGACGCCGCATGAGGCCGGGCGTCGCGGCGTCGAAGCCGAGGCCGACGGCGAGCAGCACGTCGATCGCGAAGTTGACCCACAGGATCTGCAGCGGCGTGAGCGGGGTGCCCCCGGCCACGGTGAAGATGCCCGCGCCGACGAACGTGAGGATGAACCCGACGAGGACGACCATCTGGAAGCGGATGTACTTCATGAGGTTGTCGTAGAGGCCGCGGCCGCCCTCGACCGCCGCCACGATCGTGGCGAAGTTGTCGTCGGTGAGGATCATCTCGGCGGCGTCCTTCGTCACCTCGGTGCCCGTGATCCCCATCGCGACGCCGATGTCCGCGCGCGTCAGGGCAGGGGCGTCGTTGACGCCGTCGCCCGTCATCGCGACCACGTCGCCCTTGCGCTTGAGCACGTCGACGAGCCGCACCTTGTCCTCCGGCGCCACGCGTGCGACCACGCCGATCTCGCCGACCTCCGCCTCGAGCTGCGCGTCGGACATCGCGGCGAACTCGGCGCCCGTGAGCGCGCGCCCCTCGATCCCGAGCTGCCCGGCGATCGCGGCGGCCGTGGTGACGTGGTCGCCCGTGATCATCCGTACCCGGATGCCGGCGTCGCGGCACTCGGCGATGGCGTCGCGCGCCTCGCGGCGCGGAGGGTCCACGATCCCGACGAGCGCGAGGAGCTCGAGGTCGCGCACCGCGTCGAGCAGGTCACCCGTGAGCTCGTCGCGCGCGACGGTGCGCCGCGCGACGGCCAGCACGCGCATGCCCTCGCCCGCGAGCGCGTCGTTCTCCGCGAGGACGCGCGCGCGGCCCTGGTCGTCGAGGGGCGCCGACCCGCCGTCGGCCGTGAGGTACCGGGCCGAGCGGGCGAGCAGCACGTCCGGGGCGCCCTTGACGAAGCACACGAGCTCGCCGTCGATCTCGTGGAACGTCGCCATGAGCTTGTACGCGGCGTCGAACGGGACCTCCGCGACGCGCGGGTGCTCGGCGCGCGTCTCCTCGACGTCGAGCCCGGCCTTGGCCGCGAGCACGACGACCGCGCCCTCCGTGGGGTCGCCGATGCACTCGCCGTCGCGCACGACGGCGTCGCTCGCGAGCGCCAGGGGAAGCGCGACCGGTTCGAGCGGGACGTCGGTCGACCCGGCCGCCGCGAGGATGCGGCCGGTCGTGGAGTAGCCCTCGCCGTCGACGGAGAACCGGCGCCCGGCGAGCACGAGCCGGCGCGCGGTCATCTGGTTGAGCGTGAGCGTCCCGGTCTTGTCGGAGCAGATCGCCGACGTCGACCCGAGCGTCTCGACGGACTTGAGGCGCTTGACGATCGCGCCCTCCTCGGCGAGCCGGCGCGTGCCGAGCGACAGGAGCATCGTCACGACGGCGGGCAGCCCTGTCGGGATCGCGGCGATCGCCAGGCTGATCCCGACCACGAAGAGGCTGTCGAAGTCCTCGCCGCGCACGAGCCCCAGCACGACGACCACGACGAGGGCGACCGCCGCCATGACCGTGATGATCACCGTGATGCGGTCGAGCTGGCGCGTGAGCGGGGTCTTGTCCTGCTCGACCCCGCTGAGCATCCCGGAGATGCGGCCCACCTCGGTCGTCATGCCCGTGGCGGTCACGACCATCTCGCCGCGGCCGCGCGTGACCTGGGAGTTCATGTACGCCATGTCGGTGCGGTCGCCGAGGGGGGCGTCGTCGGCCGTGACCGCCGCGACGCCCTTCGCGACGGGCGTGCTCTCGCCCGTGAGCCCGGCCTCCTCGATCTCGAGCGAGGCGGCGACGAGCAGCCGCCCGTCCGCGGGGATCTTGCCGCCCGCCTCGAACCCGACGACGTCGCCCGGCACGAGCTCCTCGGCGGGAACCTGCTCCTGGCGCCCGTCGCGGCGCACGGTGGCCGTCATGACGAGCATCTGCTGGAGCGCGGCGACGCTCTGGGCCGCCTTGCCCTCCTGGTGCAGGCCCATGAGCGCGTTGAGGACGGTGAGGGCGAGCACGACGACGCCGGTCGTCACGTCCCCGAGCGCGATGATGCTCACGACGGCCGCGCCGACGAGGACGAGCTGCATGAGGTCGCGGTACTGGCGCAGGAACGCCTGCCACGGCCGTTCCTTGCGCTCCTGCGCGAGCGCGTTCGGCCCGTAGCGCGCGCGCCGCTCGGCGACCTGCGCGGACGTCAGCCCGACGGCCGGGTCGACGTCGAGCGCCGCGCACACCGCCTCGGGCGGTGCCGTGTGCCAGGGGCCCGTGGGGGCCGGTGCCTGCTGTCGGGGGATCGGTGCAGCCGTCATCCTCGGCTCCTCTCGGGCGCTCGTCCCACCGTCGCAGCGGGCTCGGGCGGGGTCCTCACCCGGCGGGGGTGAACGCCCCGCGGCGGCGCGGCACCGGTGCGCGACGTGCCGCCGACGCCCGCGCTCGACGCGCGTGCCGCCCGGGCCTCAGCCGCGCGACCCCACGAGCCCGCTCTCGTACGCGACGATCACGGCCTGCACCCGGTCGCGCACGCCCAGCTTGGCCAGCAGGTTGCCGACGTGCGTCTTCACGGTCGTCGCGGACAGTACGAGGCGGTCGGCGATCTCGGCGTTCGACATACCCTCGGCCACGCACCGCAGGACGTCGAGCTCGCGCGGCGTGAGGGAGCGCAGCCGGGGGTCGAGGCCGTCGTCGACGGCCGGCTGCTCGCCCGCGGGCAGGTGCGGCGCGAAGAGGTCGAGCATGCGGCGCAGCACGCGGGGCGCGACGACCGAGCTCCCTGCCGCGACGGTGCGGATCGCCTCGACGAGCTCGTGCGGGCGCGCGTTCTTCAGCAGGAACCCGCTCGCCCCGGCGCGCAGCGCCGCGAACGCGTACTCGTCCACGTCGAACGTCGTGAGCACGAGCACGCGCGTCCCGGGGTGCTCGGCGACGACGCGCCGGGTCGCCTCGATGCCGTCCATGCCGGGCATCCGGACGTCCATGACGACGACGTCGGGGGCGAGGGCCGCGACCTGGTCGAGCGCGACGCGCCCGTCGGAGGCCTCGCCCACCACCTCGAGGTCGGGCTCGGACTCGATGACGAGCCGGAAGCCCATCCGCAGCAGCGCCTGGTCGTCGACGAGCAGCACGGTCGTCACGGTCGTCCTCCCTCGTCGTCGTGCACGTCACGGTGCGGGTGCTCCTGGGCGGGGGCGCTCCGGGCTCCGCCCTCGGCCGGGTCGCAGGGCAGGACGACGTGCACCGCCCAGCCGCCGCCCGGCCGCGGGCCGGCCTCGACGCTGCCGCCGAGCAGCGCGGCGCGCTCGCGCATGCCCACGATGCCGCGCCCGCTCCCGCCCTCGGTCCCCGGGCGCGTGCCGCCGTCGTCGCGGACGTCGATCTCGACCGCGTGCGCGGTGCGCCGCACCACGACCTCGGCCGCGGGCGTCCCGGGCGCGTGCCGCAGCACGTTGGTCAGGGCCTCCTGCACGATGCGCACGGCCCCGAGCCGCAGCGACGTGTCCGCAGGCAGCGCGACGTCGAGGCCGCTCGCGGCGACGGGCACGCCCGCCGCGCGGAACCGTGCGACGACGGCCGCGAGGTCCGTCCCGGTCGGCTCGACCGGGGTGCCCGCCCCGTCGCTGCCCTCCTCGGGGTCGAGCGCGCCGAGGACGCGCTGCATGTCGGCCAGCGCGTCCCGTCCCGTGCGGGAGAGCTCGTGCAGGGCCTCGCGCGAGCGGTCCGGCGCCCGGTCGAGCGCCGCGCCCGCGCCGTCGGACAGCGCGACCATCACGGACACGCTGTGCGCGACGACGTCGTGCATCTCGCGCGCGATCCGCGCCCGCTCGGCGGCCCGGGCGAGCGCCGCGCTCTGGTCGCGGTCGCGCGCCAGGGCGCGGTAGCGCGCGACGAGGTCCTCGTCGTGCAGCCGGCGCGCCCGCACCCCCGAGCCGGTGGCCATCCCCAGCAGCAGGAGCGCGACGAGGAGGAAGACCGACGCGGAGCGCCTGCCGGGGGAGAAGGGCGGTTGCGCGAGGTCGCGCACCGGGTCGCCGTCCGGCAGGACGATGGGGTCGCTCCACAGGAGCATCTCGGCGACCCCGATGTCCTGGCTCCACCACAGCGCGGCCACGACGACGCACAGCACCGCACCGCACACGACCCATGCCGTGCGGGGCGGGCGCTCGGCGGCGACGGCGTGCACCGCGCACGCGAGGCACACGCCGAGCACGCCGAGCACCCCCGCCGTCGCGAGCGACACGACGGCCAGGACGGTGAGGATCGCCGTGACGGTCAGCGGGCGCGACCGCCGGAGCAGGAGCAGCGCCGCCCCGAGGGCGGCGCCGACGAGCCAGGCCGTGACGACCACCTGCGCCACGGGCGCGTCGGCGTGGAACAGCCCCAGCCCGGTGGAGCCCTCGACGGTCATGAGCGCGACCGCCGCGGTGACGAGCCCGAGCAGCGCGACCGCGCCCGCGAGCGCGAGGTCGGTCGCCCAGGGGTGCCGCGCGAGCACGCGGCCGACGGCGCCGCGCCGCCGGACGTCGGGCTCCGCGCGCGGTCCGCCGTCGTGCGCCCCGGGCGCGGAGGGGAGGGCGAGGGGCGACGAGGGCACGGGCCTACTCTCCCATCGGCCGTCGCGCGGCGCGTCAGACGACGTCATGGCGCCGCAGCCGGTACGCCGCCGCCGCGAGCAGCGCGGCGACCCACGCCGCGAGGACGAGACCCCCGCCCCACGTGCCGAGGTGCGGGCCCAGGGTCGTCGCGTCGAGCGCGGCGAGCCGGGCGTCGTCCTGCAGCAGGCGCGCCCCTGCCCCGGGCAGGAGCGCGCCTGCCGTGTCCGCGACCCGGCCCGGGTTCGTCGCGAGCACGTGGTCGAGCACGACGAGCAGCACGACCCCACCCACGAGCGCCCCGTCCGGTCGCCGCACGAGCGACCCCAGGCCCAGGCCCACGAGGGCGACCCCGGTCAGGTAGAGCACGAAGCCTGCGAGGACGCGCAGCGTCTCCCGGTCCGCGAGGTCGAGCACGAGCGCGGCGTCGGCGCGCTGCCCGGCTGTCGCGGCGAGCGCCGCGCCCAGCGCGAGGACCGCGACGGCGAGCGCGGCCGCCGCCGTCACGAGCGCCTGCGCCGCGAGCACGGGCAGGCGGCGAGGGACCGCGACGAACGTCACGCGCGCGGTGCCGGTCCGGAACTCCCCGGCGCCGACGCCCGCGCCGAGCACGAGGAAGCCGAGCTGGGCGAGCACGAACCCCGCGACGGCGAGCGGTGCGCCCGACGACCCGGCGTCGGGCCGGGCGAACGCGCCCAGCGCCCACGCCGTCCCCGCCGCCGCGGCGACGGTCGCGAGCGCGAGCCAGGCCGTCGAGCGCAGGCTCGTCAGCTTGTCCCGCTCCGCCGCGAGCACCCGGAGCAGGGTCACCTGCGGACGGTCCGGCGCGCGCGCGGTGCGGGTCGGCGCGGGGTCCGACGGGGGGATCGTCGCCGCCACGTCAGACCACGTCCCGCGTGCGCAGGCGGACGGCGGCCAGCGCGAGCGGCACGACGACCCACGCCGCCAGGACGAGCCCGCCGCCGACGGCGCCCAGGTCGGGCGCGCCCTCGACGGCACCCTCGCCCGTAAGCAGCGACGCCGCCCCGGTGGGCAGGAACGTGACCACCGTGTTCACCGCGGCCTGCGCGGACGAGACCCCCGCGGGCGCGGCGAGCGGGTCGCCCGACAGATCGGCCGCGAGGACGAGCGCGACGGGCAGGACGAGCACGACGAGCACCGCGGCGGTGACGGCGGGCACGGGTCGCCGCACCAGCGCGCCGATCGCGAGGCCGAGCAGGGCCATGCCGGCGAGCAGGAGCGTCATGCCGACGAGCACCTGCGGCGTGCCGTCGCCGCCGAGGTCGAGGGCGAGGTCGCGCGAGCGCGCCGACGGCAGCAGCGCGAGCACCGCCGCCGCGACCGCCATCACCGCGGTGAGCAGCGCGAACGCGGCGGTCGCCGCCGTCTGCCCCACGAGCACGGGCCAGCGCCGCGGCTCCGCGACGAACGTCGTGCGGAACGTGCCGGTGCTGTACTCGCCCGTCCCGACGAGGACGCCCAGGACGAGCGGCGGCACCTGGGCCAGCAGCAGGCCCGACGTGAGGGAGCCGAGCGGGTCGAACCCCGGGTCCACGGACGACGCCTGCGCCGAGAGGTACGTCAGCACCGCCGAGACGGCGACGGTGAGCGTGGCCGCCCACCACGACGAGCGCAGGCTCGTCAGCCTCGTCCACTCCGCGGCGACGGCGCGGGGGAGCGTGGGGCCACCGGCGATCGCGGGCCGGGGTCCTGCCGGGTGCGCACGCCGCGACGACGCGGTCGGTGCGGTCCGGGCGGTAGGTGCGGTCATCGGGCACCTCCGGCCGACGCCAGGCCGGTCTCGCCCGCGGCACGGCCGCGGTACTGGACGGCGTCGGCGGTGAGCCGCAGGTACGCGTCCTCGAGCGAGCCCGCCTCGCCCGCGAGCTCCGACACCGGCGCGTCGGCGAGCAGCCGGCCCTGGCCGATGACGACGACGCGGTCGGCGCACAGCGCGAGCTCGTGCATGAGGTGGGACGACAGCAGCACCGTGCGTCCCTCGGCCGCGAGGCCGCGCACGAGACCGCGCACCCACAGCACGCCGTCGGGGTCCAGGCCGTTGACGGGCTCGTCGAGGATGAGCGTCCCCGGGTCGCCGAGGAGCGCGCCCGCGATGCCGAGACGCTGGCCCATCCCGAGCGAGAACGTGCCCGCACGCCGCCCCGCGACGCTCTCGAGGCCCGTCATCCCGATCACCTCGTCCACGCGTGCCCGCCCGATTCCGTGCGTGCGGGCGAGCGCCGTCAGGTGGCGGAACGCCGTGCGACCGGGGTGCACGGAGCGGGCGTCGAGCATGACCCCGACGGCGCGCAGCGGCGCCGGCAGGTCCGCGTACCGCCGGCCGTCGACGGTCGCCGCGCCCGAGGTCTGCCGCTCCAGCCCGACGACGACGCGCATCGTCGTCGACTTCCCGGCGCCGTTCGGGCCGAGGAAGCCCGTTACGGTCCCGGGCCGCGCCGTGAACGTCAGCCCGTCCACCGCCGTCGTGGGTCCGTAGCGCTTCGTCAGCGCCTCCACCTGGATCATCGGTCCTCCCGTCGTCCGCGGGCCCGGTTGTCGAGCACCGCCGCCGTCGACGCTACGGACGCCCGCGGGGCCCCGGCTCGGGCGGTCGGCGGAGATCCGCGACCCTCCCGCCTCCTCCTCGGGGAGGAGGAGGTCGTGCCCAGGTGGGACGGGGTGGCCGGGCGGGACGGGGCGCGGCCCCTGCGGGGACGACGACGGTCAGGCGGTGGCGGTCCTCGCGGCCAACAGGACGCCCGCGTCCCATCCCGGTGCGCGCCCACCGCCCGGGGGGACGTGGTCGGTCGCGAGCCCTGCCTGGGCGAGGGACCACGCGACGAGCGAGTTCGAGTTCTACATCTCGCCCCCGCCGGGCGGCCGCCGACCCCACGTGAGCGGCGGGACGCCACGCACGGCCCGCAGGATCCGCGCGACCGCGGCGGCGTCGCGCGTGACGAGGACGGGTGGCCCGACGGCGTGCTCCCGGTCGGGGATCGCGCCGTGCGCCCAGCAGCGCACCTCGTACCGGAACCAGCGGGAGCGGCCCAGCGGCCGCAGACCCACGGGGCCGGTCACGACGACGCCACGGTCGCACGGCGGGCCGCCCCACGCAGGGGTCATCTCGACGACGTACGGCAACCCGTCGCACCGCAGCCCCAGCGCCGCGTGGAACAGCCGGCGGGGGCGCCGCCGCGCGAGCAGCGCGGCGGCGCGCTCCCACGCGGCGCTCGTGCGGCGGACGACGTGGCCCCCGCCCCGACGGGCAGCCAGAGGAGCTCCGCCCGGTCGTCGCCGGGGGTGGGCGCGGTCACGCCCCGACGCTACGGCACGCGAACCCGGACGGGAGCGGTAGGCTCGGGGCCATGCTTCCGGCGTGAGAGCGCCGGCGGGATCCGAATGAGACAGCGGATCGAGAGGCCCCGTCGCTCCACACGACGGGGCCTCTCGCTGTCCCGGCGCGTCCTGCCGCCCGGCCGGGCGCCGTGCCTCAGCGGATGGGGGAGGGTCCGGCGTCCGCGAGCGGCAGGAACGGGTCGAAGATCGCGGCGACCGCTGCCGCGGCCCCGGCGGCGTCCTGCCGTGCGACGGCCTCGACCAGCTCGTGGTGGTGACGGTGCGCCGCCTCGTCGTCCGCGTTCTCCTCGTCGCGCATGTGCACGGTGAAGACGTCGAGCATGCTCGAGTAGAGCGTGACGTAGAGCGGGTTGTGCGTCGCGGCGACGATCGCGCGGTGCAGGTCGAGGTCGGCGCGCGCGCGGGCGTCGCGGTCGTCGGCCCCCCAGGCCGCCTCCCGCCGGTCGCGGAGCTCGCGCAGGTGCTCGACGTCGTCGTCCGAGCGGCTCGCCGCGGCGAGCGAGGCGGCGGTGCTGTCGAGGGCGAGGCGGAGCTCGAGGTAGTGGCGGCGGCTGCCGCCCGCGAGCTGGCGCTCCAGGGTGCCGTTCAGCTCGGAGCTCGAGATGACGAACGTGCCGCGGCCCTGCTCGCGGCGCAGCAGCCCGGCGTGCACGAGCGACTGCAGCGCCTCGCGCACCGTGTTGCGCCCGACGCCGAACTCCGCCACGAGCGCGGCCTCCGTGGGGATCCGTTCGCCGACCGCCCAGCGACCCGAGACGATCTCGTCCCGGAAGCGCGCCGCGGCCTGGTCGATGAGGCCTACTCGACGCATCGGTCCGCCTGTGCCAGACTGCTCCAGATTCATCCCATGATCCCATCATCCGCCGACCTCAGTGTGGAGTGTAGCGTGACGACCCTCTCTCCCTCCCGACCCCGCGTGCGCCCCGGACGCCTCACGCTCTGGGCGGGTCTCGCCGTCGCGCTGACGGCCCTCAACCTCCGGACGGCGGTGACCGGGTTCACCCCGCTGCTGGAGACGGTGGGCACCGACCTCGGGTTCGGGGTCGCCGTCGCGGGCCTGCTCGGCACGGTCCCCGCGGCGTCGTTCGCCGTGTTCGGCTTCCTCGCGCCCGCGGTCACGCGGCGGTTCGGGCTCGAGCGCACGGCCACCGTGGCGCTGGGCCTCACCGCGCTGTCCCTCGTGCTGCGCGCGGCCTCCCCGACGACGACCGTGCTCGTCCTGTCGACGGTGCTCGCGCTCGCGGGCATCGGGGCGGCCAACGTCGTCATCGTGCCGCTGGTGAAGGCCTGGTTCTCCGACCGGCTCGCGCTGTGGACCTCGCTCTACCTCCTCCTCCTGCAGACGGGGCAGTTCGCCGCCCCGCTGCTCGCGGTGCCGGTCGCCGAGGCGAGCAGCTGGCGCCTGTCCGTGGGGCTCTGGGCCGGTCCGGCCGCCGTGGCCGCCGTCGTCTGGCTGCTGCTCGCGCTCCGGCTGCCCGCCGCCCATCACGCGCCCGCACCCGTCGCGGCGGCCGGTGCGCGCCTCCGGGTGGGCCGGTCGTCCACCGCGTGGGGCCTCGTCGGCCTCTTCGCCATGATGTCGCTGTCGAACTACGCGATCATCACGTGGGTGCCGGCGGTCCTCACCGACGCCGGGGGCAGCGCCGCGCTCGGCGGTTCCATGGTCGCGCTGTACTCGGCGTGGGGCGTGCTCGCGGCGCTGGTGGTGCCCCAGGTCGCCACCCGGATGACGAACCCGTTCGTCGTCGTGGTCGCGTGCTCGGTGGTGCTCGTCGCCGGGTACCTGGGCCTCCTGCTCTCCCCGCTCGACGGCACGGCGGTGTGGGTGTGCGCGCTCGGCATCGGGGTGAGCACCTTCCCCCTGTGCATGACGCTCATCAACCGGCGCACGCGGACGGCCCAGGCGGCGTCGGCCGTGTCCGGCTTCGTCCAGGGCATCGGGTACGGGCTCGCCTGCTTCGGGCCCCTCGGGCTCGGCCTGCTGCGCGAGGCGACCGGCTCGTGGACCGTCCCGCTCGTCGTGCTCGCCGCGACCGCCGTCCCCGGGGTCGTGGCGGGCTGGTTCGCCTGCCGACCTCGCTACGTCGACGACGCCGTCGTCATCGCCGACCGTCCGACGGACGACGTGGAGGACCGCGCGGCCGGCGGGTGACGCCGCACGCGGGCTCGCGGCGGCGCCCGGCCGCCGCGCCGCGGCAGGTCCCGGCCCGTACGGTCGGACGATGACCGACCCGCGCGACCGGCCGTACGTGGCCGGCCTGCTCGTCCTGACCGTGGCGACGGGCGTCGTCGACGCGGTGAGCTACCTCGCGCTCGACCAGGTGTTCACCGGCAACATGACGGGCAACGTGCTCTTCGTCGGGTTCGCCGCCGCCGGTGCGGGCGGGATCCCGCTGCTCAACAACGTCGTCGCGCTCGTCGCCTTCGTCCTCGGCGCCGCCCTGTGCGGGGTGCTGCTCCGCGGGCGCGCCGACGACGCGCGGATGCCGCGGCGCGCGCTCGGCGTGCTCGCCGGGGGAGCGGTGCTCGTGGTCGCGGGCGGCGCGCTGTGGCTCGCCGTCGGGCGCCTGCCCACGCCCGGGGTCCTGGCCCTCACCGCCGCCCTCGCGCTCGTGATGGGCGCCCAGGCGGTCGCCGCGCGGGGTGCCCACGTCCAGGACGTCTCGACCGTCGTCGTCACCACGACGCTCGTGAACCTCGCCCTCAGCAGCCCGCTCGCGGGCGGTTCCGGAGAGGGCGCGGCCCGCCGCGCGGGGGCCGTGCTCGCGATGGGCACGGGCGCGGCCGTCGGCGCCGTCGTCGTGCGGTCGTGGTCCGGTGCGGCCGGCCTGCTGCTGGCGGGCCTCCTCGTCGCGGTGGGCACGACGACGCTCGCCCTGGCCCGCCGCCACGACGCCGCGGCGCCGCGCTGACGCGCCCGACGGGCTCGCCAGGCGCGTCAGCCGCGCTCCGGCTGCCAGCCCGCGGTCCCGCGGCTAGCCTCGCGGGACGGCACCCTCGGAGGGAGAGCGGGATGAGCCAAGGACGAGTGGTCGTGGTCACCGGCGCGGCGCGCGGGATCGGGCGCGCGACGGCGGTCGCGTTCGCGCGGGCGGGCTACCGGGTCGCCGGCCTCGACATCGCGGCCGTCGCGAGCCGCGCGCTCGAGTACGAGCCCGCGAGCCCGGCCGACCTCGCGCGGACTGGCGAGCTCGTGGAGGAGGCCGGGGCGTCGTGGCTGCCGCTGGTCGCCGACCAGCGCGACCTCGCTGCCGTGCGCGCGGCGCTCGGGGAGGTCGTCGAGCGGTTCGGCGGCCTCGACGTCGTGTTCGCCAACGCCGGGATCCAAGGCTTCGCCTCGGTCCTCGACATGAGCGACGAGCTCTGGCACGACACGATCGACGTCAACCTCACCGGCACCGCGAACGTGCTGCGCGCCGCGGCACCGCTCCTCGTCGAGCGCGGCGGCGGGCGGATCATCCTCACCTCGTCGACCCAGGGTCAGCACGGCACCCTCGAGGGCAGCGCGTACTCGGCCTCCAAGTGGGGGCTCATCGGGTTCATGAAGTCCGCGGCGCTCGACCTCGGCCCCCACGGCATCACCGTCAACGCCGTGATCCCGGCCTGATCGACACCGCCCTGACGCGCCACGAGGAGCGGTACGCCCAGGCCCTGGAGTCGTCGGGGAATGCGCCCACCGGCGACGTCGCCCGCGACGAGCAGGCGGCCGCCGCCGGGCTGGCGAGCAAGCTCCCCCTCGGGGTGCCGTGGCTCGCGCCGGACGACGTCGCTCCGGCCGTCGTCTTCCTCGCCTCGCCGGAGGCGTCCATGATCAGCGGCACGAGCCTCGCGGTCACCGGCGGCGACAGCGCCAACGTCACGGCGTGAGCCGACGCGCGGGGCGCGGCCCCTCCGGTGCTCAGGCACCTCAGGGCCGGAGCACCCGGGCCTGAGGAGGTGCGGCGCGCGCTGAGGCCCCGGGGCGGGTCGGGGCGGCGCGTTCGACCGATCCGGGACGGGGCGCCTCAGGACGAGCGTGAGCACCATGCCCGCCATCGACCCGCAGCTGCCCGTCCTCGTCCGCACGGCCCGTCTCGTCGGCACCTCGGTGCTGAGCATCGGCGCGGCGGTCGCCCTCGTCGCGTGCGCGGCAGCCACCGACCCCATCGACCCGTCCGTCGCCGACCGCACGTATCTCGGGCTGCCCGCCGAGGGCGGCGAGGTGCACCCGTGGTCCGACGCCGAGACCCCGGCCGTCGGCTACGCGCGCGGCGGCGAGCCGCAGACCGTGAACGTCGTGACGTTCGGGTCGAGCTCGTGCCCGCTCGTCCCGGTCGACTACACGTGGGACGCCGAGGGGCGCTGGCTGAGCTTCCGCCTCGGTCGCCGGGCGGGCACCGACGAGCGCCCCTGCACGCTCGACACCGCGCCGTCGACGAGCGTCGTCGTCGTGCCCGGCCTGCCCGCGGACGAGTCCGTGACGATCCTCACCTCGGGCGACGACGTCGTCCTCCCGCCGGGGCGCTGACACCACGTGCGCGCCGGGGGACTGGTGCGTGCCCGGGGACGACGAAGGCCCCTGGTCTGCGTCTCCGCAGGCCAGGGGCCTCGATCATGGTGTCCGGAGGGGGACTTGAACCCCCACGCCCGATAAAGGGCACTAGCACCTCAAGCTAGCGCGTCTGCCATTCCGCCACCCGGACGAGTGGACCTTCCCGGCGTTTCCGCCGTTCGGGTGCGGGGAAAAACATAGCACGGTTCGGGGGTGGTCCTCACATCGCCCTCACGGCCCGGACCAGGGCCGCGACCTCGACCGCGACCTCGACGTGCCCTCGGCCGAGGCCGTGCGCGGCGCCCGGCGTGCGGGGACGACCTGGGGCAGACTGGGCGGATGGTGGCCACGACGCGACGGAGGCACGCGTGACGGACGAGCAGCGACCCGCAGCAGGCCCGGCACCGACACCTCGGCCGGGCTCCGGCTCCGACCGCTCGGCGGCGTCGGTCAAGCACCTCGCCGGGGCGTCGAGCGCGGCGCGCAAGGTCGCCGGGGCGCGTCGCAACCCGTCGGTGGTGGGGTACGACGAGACGGTCCCCGCCTGGCTGCGCACGACGGCCGGCTGGTCGTGGCGCCTGCTCATGATCGTCGCGGCCGTCGCGCTCGTCTTCTTCGCGACCGCGCAGGTGCAGCTCGTGTTCGTGGCGGTCTTCCTCGCGCTCGTCATCACGTCCGTCCTGCGGCCGGTGACCGACTTCTACAGCAGGATCATGCCGCGCGGCCTGGCCACGGGGCTCGCGATCCTCACGGCCCTGCTCTTCTTCGCGGGCCTGCTGACGTACGTCATCACGTCGGTCGCGGGCCAGTGGCAGAGCCTCGCGGAGCAGTTCGACCAGGGCATCGAGCAGATCTTCGACTTCCTCGAGAACGGCCCGCTGCCGGTCACGATCACCGCGGACGACGTCAACGGCTGGATCGACAACGGGCGCCAGTGGCTCACGGAGCACGGCGGCGACATCGCGAGCCAGGCCGCGGCGAGCGCGGGCTCGGTCTTCGAGGCGTTCGCGGCGATCGCGCTCGCGATCTTCTGCACGGTGTTCTTCCTCGCCCGCGGCAAGGACATGTGGACGTGGTTCCTCAACCAGCTCCCGTCGCGCTCGCGCGACAGCTGGAAGATCGCGGGCGGCGCCGGCTGGTACACCTTCTCCGGCTACGCGCGCGGCACGGTGATCATCGCGCTCGTCGACGGCATCCTCGCGGGGATCTTCCTCGCGATCCTCGGCGTCCCGCTCGCGGCCCCGCTCGCCGTCCTCGTGTTCATCGGGGCGTTCATCCCGATCATCGGCGCCCCGCTCGCGATGATCATCGCCGCGATCGTCGCGCTCGCGGCCAAGGGCTTCCTCATCGCGCTGATCGTGACGATCGGCATCGCGCTCATCGGGCAGTTCGAGGGCCACGTGCTGCAGCCGCTCGTCATGGGCAAGCAGGTGTCGCTCCACCCGGTGGTGGTCGCGATCGCGGTAACGGCCGGCACGCTCCTCGCCGGGATCCTCGGCGCGGTCGTGTCGGTGCCGCTCGTCGCGGTCGCGTGGTCGGTGTTCTCGCACCTGCGGCACAAGGACCCACCGATGGAGGACGAGCTCCCGACGGCGAAGGAGATCGCCCTCGGGGACGTCGGCCCGGGCGTCACGCCGCCCGCGGAGGGCGCGACGAGCTGACCTCGCGCCGTCCCTGCCCGGGCGGCCGGGACCGGGATCACCGCGGGACGGCGGAGACCCCCGCGTCGAGCCGGACCGAGACGTGCACGGTGTCCCCGACGTCCTTGCCGGTCGCGGCTCGCACGGACCGCAGCACGGCGAGCAGGTGCGGGCCGCCGTAGGCGACGAGGGACGCGTGGTACGCGACGTCGTCGACCGCCGCGAGCACGGGGACCCGGCCGCGCGTCCCGAACAGGTCGAGGACGTCGACGGGGAGCGTGACGAACGCTCCCGACCGTGTCCCGGCGGCGACCACCACGGCGTCGAACTCCACCGGGCCGGGGTCCGTCCACGTGGGCATGGCGTCGACCGTAGCGGAGAGCGCGGGAGCGGGGAACGGGCCGCCCGGGCGATTTCCGGACGGCCCGGTCAGCCGCGCTCGGACGCGGCCGACCGGTCGTCGGCCCGTGCACGCGCGGCGCCACGACGGACGAGCGTCACCACGACCGCGGCCGCGGCGAGCAGCGCCGGTGCGACGAGCGACGCCCCCGCGAGGAGCAGCAGCACCGCCGTCAGGGCCGTCGCGACAGCGGCGAGCCACCAGCCGGGAGAGCGTCGGGGGAGCAGGCGCAGCGCCGCCACCATGCCCAGCGCGTAGACGGCCACCATGCTGCTCGTGTGGACGCGGACGAACGGCTCGAGGTCGAGCCCCGTGGCGACGAGCACCGCGAGGTAGCCCGCCGCGAGCGCGAGCGTGACGGCCAGCGCGCGGCGCGGGACCCCCGCACGGCCCGAGAGCGCGGCGAGGGGGCGCGGGAGGTCGCCGTCCCGGGCGAGCGCCTGCCCGAGGTTCGCGAACGCGGCGAGGTAGGCGGTGAGCACCCCGGACGTGACGACCGCGGCGACGACGCCCACGAGCACCGGACCCGCGCCGGGCGCGTCCACGCGCGCGAGGTCGAGGAGCGCGACCGTCCCCGTCCCCGCGTCCGTGCCGAGCACCCCGACCGTCGTGACCTGGAGCGCCAGGTACGCGACGCCGACCACGACGAGCGCCACGCCCGTCGCGGCGGGGATCGTGCGCCGCGGGTCGCGGAAGTCGGCCGAGACGTGGGTGCCGACCTCCCACCCCGCGAACGCCCACACGAAGAGGCTCACGGCGGCGCCCACGCCGGACCACCCCTCGCTGAGGAACGGCGTGAAGCGCACGGCGCTCGCCGCCGGCGCCGCCGCGGCGACGACCACGACGACGGCCGCGAGCAGGAGCGTCGTCAGGCCGAGCTGGACGGCGCCCGCCACGCGTACGCCGAGCGCGACGGCGAGCGCCGGCACGACGACGAGCGCGACCGCCACGACCGGGACGACCGCGCGGTCCGCCCCGACGACGGCCACGACGTACTCGGCCCCGAGCACCGCGACGACGGGGACGCCCGCGCACACGCCGAAGGAGAACCAGTACCCGGTGGCGCGGGCCGCCGTCGGGCCGAGCGCCGCACGCACGGCGCTCGCGACCCCGCCCCGGTCGGGGTGCCGTGCGGCGAGCGCGGCGAACGTCCCCGCGAGCGGCACGCTCGCCACGAGGACGAGCGCGACGGCGAGCACGGACGCAGGCCCGGCGACGCGCGTCGCGAGGCCCGGCAGCGCGAGGACGCCGGTCCCGAGGACGCTCGCGACGTACAGCGCGCTGCCGCGCGCGAGGCCCAGCGTGCCCGCCGGGGTCGGGGTCGGGGCCGGGGCTGGGGCTGGGGCGGAGTCGGGCGGGCTGGTGGGCAGATCCCGTCCGGAGGGGGAGGGCGGGCCGCCCGTCGGGGCGGGGTGGGTCGTCGTGCGGGAGGTCGTCGGGTCCACCCGCCCACCCTGGCAACGACGGCGGGGCCGGACGAGTGGCAGTCAGGACACGCAGGCACAAGATCCTGCCACCCTGCGCACGACGGCCGCCTGCGACCACACTGGACCATGAGGATCGGGATACCCACCGAGGTCAAGAACCACGAGGACCGCGTCGCGCTCACCCCCGCCGGCGCGCACCACCTCGTGCGGGCCGGGCACGACGTGCTCGTCCAGTCCGGGGCCGGGACCGGCTCCCACCTGCCCGACGCGGAGTTCGAGAGCGCGGGCGCGCGCATCGTGCCGACCGCCGAGGAGGTCTGGGGCGAGGCAGAGCTCGTCTGCAAGGTCAAGGAGCCGGTCGCGAGCGAGCACCGCTTCCTGCGCGACGACCTCCTGCTCTTCGCCTACCTCCACCTCGCGGCCGACGCGGCGTGCACGCGCGCCCTGCTCGACGCCGGCACCATCGCGGTCGCCTACGAGACCGCCCGGGCCCCGGACGGCACCCTCCCGCTCCTGGCGCCCATGAGCGAGGTCGCCGGACGCATGGCGACCCAGGTCGGCGCGTGGCTCCTCCAGCGCCCGGCAGGCGGCCGCGGCGTCCTGCTCGGCGGCGTGCCCGGGACGCGACCCGGCCGGGTCGTCGTGCTCGGGGGCGGCACCGCGGGGCGCCACGCCGCCGAGATCGCCGTCGGCATGCGCGCCGAGGTCACGGTCGTCGACCTCGCGCTGCCCGTGCTGCGCGCCGTCGACCGGGAGTTCTCCGGGCACGTGCGCACCGTCGTGTCGAGCGCGTACGCGATCGAGCGCGAGGTGCTGGAGGCCGACCTCGTCGTCGGCGCCGTGCTCGTCGCGGGGGCGCGCGCCCCGCGCCTCGTCACCGACGACCTCGTCGCGCGCATGCGGCCCGGCGCCGTGCTCGTGGACGTCGCCGTGGACCAGGGCGGGTGCTTCGAGGGGTCGCGGCCCACGACCCACGACGACCCGACCTTCGCCGTCCACGGCACCACGTTCTACTGCGTCGCGAACATGCCCGGCGCGGTTCCCGTGACGAGCACGCTCGCGCTGACCAGCGCGACGCTCCCGTACCTCGCGGCGCTCGCGGACGGCGGGGTCGACGCGCTGCGGGAGGACCCGCTCCTGCGGTCGGGGGCGTCCACCCACCGCGGCACGCTCCTCAACGCGGCGGTGGCCGCCGCGCACGACCTGCCGTGGACGCCCGTGGAGGACGCCCTGCGCCGGTGACGCACCCGGGTCCGGGACGGTCGAGAGCGGACGTCGCTGCGCGTCCCCGGGCCGGGAATCCGGGTGACGCCGTGCGGCGCGGCGTGCCAGGCTCGGGCGGGTGCACCCCTTCGCCCTCGACGACGGCCACGTCCACCTGTCCACCCCGACCCTCGACGACGTCGACGCGATCACGGCCGCGTGCCAGGACCTGGACGTCGCTGCGTGGACGGTCGTGCCGTCGCCGTACACGCGCGCGGACGCGGTGCAGTTCGTCGAGGAGTACGTCGGTCCCGGGTGGGAGCGCGGGGACGTCCTCACGTGGGGCGTGCGCGAGAGCGCGGGCCGGTCGGGCATCCCCGGCCCCGACGGCGTGGCCCCGCTCCTCGGCATGATCGGCCTCAGCCTCGACGACGCGCCCGAGGGCCGGCGGTCGGCCGAGATCGGCTACTGGACCGCCCCCGGCGCCCGGGGGCGGGGCCTCATGACGGCCGCGGGCCGCCTCGTCGTCGACTGGGCGTTCGACCCCGAGGGGGCGGGTCTCGCGCGGCTCTTCTGGCAGGCGTACGTCGGCAACTGGCCCTCGCGCCGGACCGCGTGGCGCCTCGGGTTCCGGGTCGAGGGCACGGTGCGCGGCTTCGCGCTCCAGCGCGGCGAGCGGCGCGACGCGTGGCTCGGCACGCTCCTGCCCGACGACCCGCGCGAGCCGGCGGAGCCGTGGCCGGCGGACGCGCCGCCGTCGGGCCGCGCGGCCTGACGCCGTACCGCCGCCGTGCTCCCGGGCGGCGGGGTGTCCGTTTCCGTCCCGCCTGCCCGCGGGGTCAAGATGGGCACCATGACCTCCGAGCCCACGACGCCCGCCGACGCGCCCGCGCCCACCACCGCGCCGGCCCTCCTCGACCTCGACCCCGCCAACCCGTTCGCGGCGCCGTCGGTGCTGCCGTACGAGCTGCCCGACTACGACGCGATCCGTGAGGAGCACTACCTCCCGGCGCTGCGGGCCGCGACGGCCGCGCAGCGCGCGGCGATCGAGGCGGTCGCGACCGACGACGCGCCGCCCACCGCCGCGAGCGTGCTCGAGGCGCTCGAGCGGTCGGGCCGCGACCTCGCGCGCGTGCTCAACGCGTTCTACAACCAGCTCTCGGCCGACGCGACGCCGGGCCTGGAGCAGATCGAGGAGGAGTTCGCGCCCGAGCTCGCCGCGCACCACGACGCGATCTACATGGACGCGCGCCTCTACGCCCGCGCCCGCGCGCTCCAGGACGCGGTGGACGCCGGCGAGCAGACCCTCGAGCCCGACGCCGCGTGGCTGCTCCGCACGCTGCTCGTCCGGTTCCGCCGCTCGGGCGTGGAGCTCGACGCGGAGCAGCAGGAGCGCCTGCGCGCGCTCAACGGCCGCCTGACCACGCTCGAGGCCGCGTTCGGCCGCAAGCTGCTCGCGGGCGCGAACGCCGCGAGCGTGCTCGTCACCGACCGGGCGGAGCTCGACGGGCTCGCCGAGGACGCCGTCGCGGGCGCGGCGGCGGCCGCCGCCGCGCGCGGGCACGAGGGCGCGTGGCTGCTGGAGATGCAGCTCCCCACCCAGCAGGGCGTCCTCGCCTCGCTCGCGCGCCGCGACGTGCGCGAGCGCGTGCAGCAGGCGTCGGAGTCACGCGGTGCGAGCGGCGACGACCACGACACGCGCGAGATCGTGCTGGAGACCGTGCGCCTGCGCGCCGAGCGCGCGCGCCTGCTGGGCTACGAGCACCACGCCGCGTACGTCGCCGAGGACGCGACCGCCAAGACGACCGAGGCCGTGAACGCGATGCTCGCGCGGCTCGCCCCTGCCGCCGTCGCGAACGCGCGCCGCGAGGCGGCCGACCTCGAGACGGCGCTGCGGGCCGACGAGCCGGGCGCGACGCTGCGCGCGTCCGACTGGTCGTTCTACGCCGAGCGCGTGCGCAAGGACCGCTACGCGCTCGACGACGCGCTCTTGCGCCCGTACCTCGAGCTCGAGCGCGTCGTGCACGACGGCGTGTTCCTGGCCGCGAACCGCCTGTTCGGCATCTCCTTCGCCGAGCGCCACGACCTCGTCGGGTACCACCCGGACGTGCGCGTCTTCGAGGTTTTCGACGCCGAGACGCCGGGGGAGCCGGGCCAGGGCCTGGGTCTCTTCCTCGCCGACTGGTACACGCGCGAGTCCAAGCGCGGCGGCGCCTGGATGAACAACCTCGTCGACCAGAACCACCTGCTCGGGCAGAAGCCGGTCGTCGTCAACAACCTCAACATCGTCAAGCCGCCGGCCGGCCAGCCCACGCTGCTCGTCTGGGACGAGGTCATCACGCTCTTCCACGAGTTCGGGCACGCGCTGCACGGCCTGTTCTCCGACGTGCGCTACCCGTCGCAGTCCGGCACCGAGGTGCCGCGCGACTTCGTCGAGTACCCCTCGCAGGTCAACGAGATGTGGGCGTGGGAGCCGACGGTCCTGCGCTCCTACGCGGTGCACCACGTCACGGGCGAGCCGATGCCCGCCGAGTGGGTCGACACCATGCTCGCCTCGCGCCAGTTCAACGAGGGCTTCGGCACGACCGAGTACCTCGCCGCTGCGCTGCTCGACCAGGCCTGGCACCAGGTCGGGCCCGACGGCGTCCCCGCGTCGGAGGCCGACGTCGTGCCGTTCGAGGCCGCCGCGCTCGAGGCGGCGGGCGTCGCGTTCGCGCCCGTCCCGCCGCGCTACCGCACGACGTACTACAACCACGTGTTCGGGGGCGGGTACGCGGCCGGGTACTACTCGTACATCTGGTCCGAGGTCCTCGACGCCGACACGGTCGAGTGGTACCGCGAGAACGGCGGCCTGTCGCGCGAGAACGGCGAGCGCTTCCGCCGCGTGCTGCTCGCGCGCGGCGGCTCGCAGGACCCGCTCCAGTCGTTCCGTGAGCTCCGCGGCCGCGACGCCGACATCGCGCCGCTCCTCGCGCGCCGCGGCCTCGACGCCTGAGGTGTGGGCCCCTCCCGTCGCGAGGTAGAGCCGTGGTAGCGCGAGGTAGAGGCCTGGTCATGACCACGCCTCTACCTCGCGGACCTCGGCTCTACCTGGGCGGGGTGCCCGGGCGGACCAGGCCGGTCTCGTAGGCGACGACGACGAGGCCGGCCCGGTCCCGCACCCCCAGCTTGGCGAGGATACGGCCCACGTGCGTGCGGGCCGTCGCCGGGCTCATGAACAGGGCCGCGCCGATCTCGTCGTTCGTCAGGCCGCGGCCGACGTGCGCGAGCACCTCGCGCTCGCGGTCCGTGAGCCGGTCGGCGACCGCGGCGACAAGCGCCTCTTCCCGTCGCCCGGCGTCCACCGCCTGCGCGACCACGCGCGCCGTCACCGCGGGGGAGAGCAGCGCGTCGCCCGCCGCGGCAGTGCGCACCGCGCCGCGCAGCTCGTCCGGGCTCGCGTCCTTGAGCAGGAAGCCCGACGCCCCCGCCCGTAGCGCCGCGAAGAGGTTCGTGTCGTCGTCGAACGTCGTGAGGACCACGACGCGCGGTCCGGCCGCCGCCCCGTCCGCGCCCGTCGCGCCGTCCGGTAGCCCCGAGCCGGGGGCCGCGTCGTCGACAATCTGCCGCGTGGCCGCGATCCCGTCGAGCACGGGCATCTGGAGGTCCATGAGAACGACGTCGGGGCGCACGCGGCGCGCGAGCGCGACACCCTCGCGACCGTCGGCCGCCTCGCCGACGACCTCGACGTCGTCCGCGCGCTCGAGCAGCGCGCGGATGCCCGTCCGCACGAGGGGCTGATCGTCGACCAGCACGACGCGGATCACGGGGCACCCCCGCCTGAGGAGTGCGGGTCCCGCACGGCGGCCGTCCCGCGCACCGCGGCGCCGGGCGTGACCGGCACGCGCGCCCGCAGCCGGAACCCGCCGCCGTCGGGTGCGTCGGTCTCGACCGTGCCGCCCAGGACCGCGACGCGCTCGCGCAGCCCGCGCAGCCCGAGCCCGCCACGGTCCGTGGCGTCACCCGCGCCCCGTGCCCCGGGGCCGTCGTCGCGCACCTCGACCGCGAGCACGTCGCCCGGTGCACCAGGCGCACGCTCCAACGCCACGCGGACGACGGCGGCGTGCGCTCCGGCGTGCCGCAGCACGTTGGTCAGGCCCTCCTGGACGACCCGGTACGCCGCCGCGCCCGCGGCGGTGCCCTCCGCGGTCCCCGAGGGCAGGTCGACGTCGAGGGTGACGTCGAGCCCGGCCGCCCGGGCCGTGAGCGCGAGGTCGTCGAGCCGGTCGATGCGCGCCTGTTCCGCGAGCCCCGCGGGCGCGGCCGTCCCGCGCAGCGCGCGCACCGTGGCGCGCAGGTCCGCCAAGGCGGTCGTCGTGGCCGTCCGGACGAGCTCGAGCTCGGCCCGCGCGGTCGCGAGCGCGTCCGACTGTGCGGCACCGACGGCGTCCACGTCGTCGAGTGCCTCGCGGGCGACGTTCGCGTGCAGCGAGACGACGGCGAGGTGGTGCCCGACGACGTCGTGCAGGTCGCGGGCGACGGCCTCCCGGTCGTGCGCGAGCCGGTCGGCGGCCTCGAGCTGGAGCGTCTGCTCGCGCAGCGCGTCCGCGTGGCGCCGCTGCTCGTCGCGCTGCCGGCGGGTGAACGACCCGTGCCCGAGGGCGATCGCCGCGGCCATGAGCGCCACGGTCGTCGCCAGCTCGTAGCCGATGACGTACCGGACGTCGTCGCCCTCGGCGAGCCGGAAGTACGTCGAGGTGACGACGAGCGCCGCCGCGACCCCGACGGCCCAGCCGAGCCGGCCCGCGACGGCCGCCGAGTACAGGGCGACCGAGACGGGCAGGGCGAGGCCGATCGCGGGCAGGTCCAGCGTGTAGTAGGCGCAGATGACGAGCGCGGTCGCGACGAGGACCCCGACGGGGAAGCGGCGCCGGCCGAGCACGAGCAGCCCCAGCACAAGGGCGATCGGGTACGCGACCCACGGGTCGGCCCGCGTGCCCCCGACGTCGGCGGCGATGGCGAACGCGACGACGTCGAACACCGCGAACCCCAGCAGAACGTCGACGAGCCACGGCGGGGGCGACGAGCGCGACGGCCGGGTCGCGGGAGGCGACCCGGCGGGCCGGTCGTGCGGGAGATCGCGAGACGTCACGACCACCGAGTCTAGGAAGACACACCCTGACGCGCGTCCGTCGTGGGGCGGGTCCAGGTCAGGGGTCGGCTACGTCGAGACGCGTACGCCCGGGGCGCGGGACGACGCATCGCGTCACGCGCCGGGGCGGACGCGGCGCCGCACCGCCGCTCCCTAGCGTCGACGTCATGAACCCGACTCCCGGACCCGCACCCCACCGCCCGGTCCCGCCCGGCCCGCCGCGCCCCACGCTCGGCGAGACGGTCCGCTCGCTGAGCTGGCCGCTCGTCCTCGGGCTCGGCGCGCTCGCGCTCGTCCGACCGCTCCTGAGCGTCACCGGCCTCGACGGCGCGATCGGACGGCCCGCGGCGCCCCTGCTCGCGACCCTCGTGCTCACGATCGTGTGGGTCGGCGCGATCGTCGTCGCCCGCCCGGCGCACCCGCTCGCGACCGGCGTGGCCGTCGGGCTCGCCTACGGTGTCCTCGCGCTGATCCTCAGCGCCCTGCTGTCGCCGATCCTCACCGGCGAGCTCCAGGGCCCCGTCGCGCACCCCGTCGCGATCGTTCCGATGCTGCTCACCAACGCGGCCTGGGGCGCGTTCGCGGGAGCCATGGCGCTCGGTCTCCTCGCGGCCCGACGTCGTTGAGGCCCCACCAGCCGACGTCTCGCCGCGCCACCCCGCTTCCCCGACTCCGAGACCGCCCCGTCCCTGGCACCACCCCGAGCCGCGGCCGCGCGCGCTCGGGGTCGGCTCCGGGCATGCGTACGCTGCCGAGCGGACGCGCCCGGCACCGCCCGGTACCTAGCGTCGACAGCGTCGCCCGCACCGCCGGGCCGCCGTCGAACCGCACCCGCCGCCCGCCGTCGTCCACCCTGGAGAAGACCCGATGACGACCACGCACACCACCCCGCCGCCCGCCGTCCCCCCGACCCCCGGGGCACCCGGCGGACCGCCCGGACGTCGCCCGCGACGGCGGCGTGGCCCGCTCGTCCGCGTCCTCCTCGTGCTCGGGCTCGTCGTCGTCCTGCTCGTCGGGGCCGTCGCAGTGGTCGTGGGCGTCGCGTGGGCGCGCGCCGCGACGAGCACGGCGGGAGCCGTGGAGTTCACGCGGCCGCTCGCCGTCCCGCCGCTCGCGGAGTCGCGCGTGGAGGACGGCGTGCGCGTCTTCGAGCTCGAGGCGCGCGAGGGCGTCGCCGACCTCGGCGCGTCCGCCCCCACTCCGACGATCGGGCTGAACGGCGACTACCTGGGGCCCACCTTGCGGGCCGCGCGCGGGGAGCGCGTGCGCGTCGACGTGACTAACGCTCTCGACGAGACGACGACGCTCCACTGGCACGGCATGCACCTGCCGCCCGCGATGGACGGCGGCCCCCACCAGATGGTCGAGCCGGGCGAAACGTGGTCGCCCACGTGGACGATCGACCAGCCCGCCGCGACGCTCTGGTACCACCCGCACCTGCACGGGCAGACCGCGAGCCAGGTGTACCGCGGGCTAGCGGGGATGTTCCTCCTCGACGACCCTGCCGCCGCCGACGGCCTGGCCGCCGACCTGCCGCACGAGTACGGCGTCGACGACGTCCCCGTCATCCTCCAGGACAAGAGCTTCCACGCCGACGGGCGGCTCGACGACGCCGTCTCCTTCCTCTCGCCGGTCGGCCCGCTCGGTGGCACGGTGCTCGTCAACGGCACCCCGGGGCCCTACCTCGACGTCGCGACCGAGCGCGTCCGTCTGCGCCTGCTCAACGGCTCCGACTCACGCGTCTACGACGTCGGCCTCGCCGACGGCGGCACGGTCCAGCTCATCGGGACCGACGGTGGGCTGCTCCCCGCTCCGCAGTTGGTCGAGCGCGTGCGCCTCTCCCCGGGCGATCGGGCGGAGGTCGTCGTGACCATGACCCCGGGGCAGCGCGCGGTCCTGCGCAGCTTCCCGCCCGAGCTGGGCGTCAACCCGATGTTCGAGCGCTTCTCGGGCGGCGAGGACACCCTCGACCTCCTCGAGCTCCGCGCGGCCGGCACGCTCGAGCCGAGCCCCGACATCCCGGGCACGCTCGGCGCCGCCGACCCCGCGGACGCGCTCGACGAGTCCGACGCCGTGCGCACCCGCCGCTTCCAGCTCGCCGGTACCGCGATCAACGGGCGCTCCATGGACATGGCGCGGATCGACGAGGTCGTCACGGTCGGCGAGACCGAGGTGTGGGAGGTCACCGGGCTCGACGACACCCCGCACAACTTCCACGTGCACGACGTCCGGTTCCGCGTCCTCGACGTCGCAGGACAGCGGCCCGGGCCGGACCTCGCCGGGTGGCAGGACACGGTCTACGTCCAGCCGGGGCACGTGACGCGCCTGCTCGTCCGGTTCGACGCCGCCGAGGGCACGACCGATCCGACCACCCCGTACATGTTCCACTGCCACCTCCTCACGCACGAGGACCGCGGCATGATGGGCCAGCTCGTCGTCGTCGCCCCGGGCGAGCAGGCGCCGTCCCGTATCGACGTCCCCGACGGCGGCACCCATCAGGAGCACGACGCCGACGCGCTCCCGGGCGACGGCACCGGCCCCCGCCACACCCTCGCACGGGACGGGAAGCACGACCCTGACCACTGACCCGTCGAGGTAGAGCCGTGGTTGTGCGAGGTAGAGCCGTGGTTGTGCGAGGTAGAGCCGTGGTCACCCTGCCCGACGGCGTGTGGTCGCCCTGGGTGGTCGTGGTGGGTGGTGGTGCCGCGTCTACCATCCGCCGTTCTTTCCTCGCGGCTCCCGCCAAGCCCGCCACGACGCGGCACCACCACCCACCCCGCCCGGCGTCGTCTTGCCTCGGTCTGTGCTCGCCCCGGGTGGCTGCCCGCGGGACCGTCGATCTCGCGACTTGCGCTTCGCGGTCCACTTCTCTCGCGTCGCACAGCGGCGCTCACGGCTGCACCGTGGTGCCGCGCCCTGGCGGCGCGCAGGTGATCTTGACGCGTCTCGTGCGTCTCGTGCGTCTGGTGCGTTCGGGTGCTTGCCCGATCCGCGCCGCTCACCGCCCGGGTTCAGCCCGGGCGACCCGACGGCCCTCGGCGGGGCCGACCACCTCGGATGGTGACCCAGCCGCAATGGTGGCCCCGACCGCGACGGGCGACCGGCCGCCGTCGGACACGACCACGGCTCTACCCGACCGGGCAGCGTTCTGCTTCGGTGGACCACGGCTCTACTTCGCGTGACCAGGGCTCTATCTCGCGTGACCAGGGCTCTACCTCGCGTGACCACGGCTCTATCTCGCGTGACCAGGGCTCTACCTCAGCCCACCGGGGTCCTCGCTCGGCGTGTCCGGCATACGGGCGGTCGGGCGGGGCGGTCCGCACGCCCGACGGCGACGGGTAGCGTGTCGCTCATGACCGCTCCGCACCCGGACTCCCTGGCCAGCGCCCCCGCGGCGACCGACGCGACCCCCGGCGCGGTGCCGCGCGCCGAGGACGAGGTCGTGCGGATCTGCCGCGAGCTGCTGCGGATCGACACGTCGAACTTCGGCGACGGGTCGGGCCCGGGGGAGCGGGCCGCCGCGGAGTACGTCATGGAGCTGCTGCACGAGGTCGGGCTCGAGCCGGAGCTGTTCGAGTCGGAGCCCGGCCGGGCGAGCGTCGTCGTGCGGCTCGAGGGCGCGGACCCGACGCGACCGGCGCTCGTGCTCCACGGCCACCTCGACGTCGTCCCCGCGCAGGCGGAGGACTGGTCGGTGGACCCGTTCGCGGGCGAGGAGATCGACGGCCTGCTGTGGGGGCGCGGCGCCGTCGACATGAAGGACATGGACGCGATGATCCTCGCGGTCGTGCGCCAGATGGTGCGCGAGGGCCGCAAGCCCGCGCGCGACGTCGTCGTCGCGTTCTTCGCGGACGAGGAGGCGGGCGGCGCCTACGGGGCGCGCTACGCCGTCGACCACCGGCCCGAGCTGTTCGAGGGTGCGACCGAGGCGATCAGCGAGGTCGGCGGGTTCTCGGTCGAGGTCGGGGGGCGGCGGGCCTACCTGCTCCAGACGGCGGAGAAGGGCATCGCCTGGCTGCGCCTCGTCGCGGAGGGCCGCGCCGGGCACGGGTCGCAGGTGAACGACGACAACGCGGTGACGCGGCTCGCCGAGGCGGTGGCGCGCATCGGGACGCACCACTGGCCGAACACGCTCACGCCGACGGTCGACAAGCTGCTGCGCGGCGTCGCGGACCTCACGGGCCTGCGGTACGACTCCGAGGACTCCCGGTCGATCGAGGCCCTCGTGGCCGCGCTGGGCCCGGCGTCGCGGTTCGTCGGCGCCACGGTGCGGCACACGTCGAACCCGACGCAGCTCTCCGCGGGCTACAAGGCGAACGTCATCCCCGGCCGCGCCGAGGCGGCGATCGACGCGCGCCTCCTGCCGGGCCACGAGGAGGACGGGTTCGCGACGCTCCGCGCGCTCGCGGGCGAGCACGTGCGGGTCGAGGAGATCCACCGCGACATCGCGCTCGAGGTGCCGTTCGAGGGCGACCTGGTGGACGCCATGGTGGACTCGCTGCTCGCGGAGGACCCGGAGGCGACGGTGCTGCCGTACACGCTGTCGGGCGGCACGGACAACAAGTCGCTCGCCCGCCTCGGGATCACGGGCTACGGCTTCGCGCCGCTGCGCCTGCCCGCCGACCTCGACTTCTCCGGCATGTTCCACGGCGTCGACGAGCGCGTGCCCGTCGACTCGCTGCGGTTCGGCGTGCGGGTCCTGGACCGGCTCCTGCGCACCTGCTGACCGACGGGCGTCGCGCGGTCAGGTCTCGCCGAGCAGCGCCCGGACGGAGGAGCGCAGCTGCGCGCGGTACCCGCCGCCGAACAGCACCGCGTGCACCGCGACCGGGTACACCTGGTGCAGCGCGACGCGGTGGCGCCACCCGCGCGCGAGCGGGTGCGCGGCGTCGTACGCGGCGAGGATGTCGTCGAGGAACGGCGCGCCGAACAGCGCGAGCATCGCGAGGTCGGCCTCGCGGTGCCCGCCGTGGGCGGCCGGGTCGATGAGCACCGCCTCGACCGCGCCCGCCGAGCCGCCCGTGCGGTCGTCCGGCCCGCCGCCCCGGCCTGGCGCCCACAGCACGTTGCCCGACCAGAGGTCGCCGTGCACGCGCGCCGGCGCGTCGTCGAGCGCCGGGCGGGCGAGGTCGGGCAGGCGCGCGGCGAGGCGGTCGAGGAGCCGCTCGTCCTCGGCGTCGAGCGCGCCCCGGTCGCGGCCCTGCCGCGCGACCGGCAGGAGGCGCGCCTCGGCGTAGAAGGTCGGCCAGTCCGGCCACGCACCCGTGGGCAGCGGCAGCGGGTCGTCGAGCGGGCCGAAGAACGCCTCACCGGACCACCCCGGCGGGGCCGCACCCCAGGCCGGCGCCCCGGCGTCGTGCACGACGGCGAGCGCCCGCCCGAACGCGCGGGCCGCCTCGCGGGTCGGCGCGGTCGTCGGCACGCGCTCCAGGTCGAGGTGGTCGGGGCCGACGTCGAGCACGCGGGCGACGCGCGGCCCGCCCGGGACGGCGAGCCACGCCAGCCCGGCGGCCTCGCAGCGGAAGAACCCTGCCGGGGCCGCGGCGCGCGACTTCGTGAAGACGGCCGGCGCCGCCTCGTGCTCGCCGCTCACCGGGCCGCTCTCACCGGATCGTGCTCGTGCTCACAGCGTCGAGCTGACCCGGATGATCTTGCGCCGCAGCCAGACCCGGCGCTCGCCCCCGACGTACAGCCGGGTGCGGGCGAGCTCCCAGCGCCCGTACTCCGCCTCGTCGGTGAGGAGCCTGCTCGCGTCCGAACGGCTCGTGGAGCGGTCGATCGTCAGGACGCGGTACTCGTACTGCCCGCCGTGCGCGGCCCATCCGGACCTCCGGCGTGACGTCGGCCTCTCCTCCACGTGCCACCGTCCTCTCTCGCCTGTCTCGGTCGCGGGCCGGGTGGTGGGACCGACCCGGCCAACGAGTGCCATTGTGCCCCTCTCGGCGCTACCGTCAGGGTATGACCGCTGACCCGCGTGCCGCGCTCGACCGGTTCATCGCCGCGCTCGAAGCCCACTACAACGCCGTCGCCGCACGTCGCGGGGAGGACGACCCCGCGGTCGACGACGCCTACTACGTCCTCGGGGACGCCTTCGAGGTGTACGACGAGGCGCTGGGACAGGTGCACGGGGAGGCGACGCCGTTCTACCTCGCGGAGGAGGACGACGACGAGGACGACGAGGACGACGACGCGGAGGAGGACGACGACCTCGACGACACGCTCGACGACGACGTCCTCTCCGGCGAGCTCGAGACCGACGGCGCGCGCTGAGACGCCCGAGGTCGCCGAGGGAGGGGCGGGGTCACCACCGCTCGGGGTAGCCGACGTCGAGCGCGCTCACGTCGTCGAGCGCTGCGCGCACGGCGTCGGGCAGCACGAGGTCGGTCGCGGCGAGCGACGTGCGCAGCTGCGCGGGGGTGCGCGCACCGACGACCGCGCTCGCGACGGCGGGGCGCCCCAGGAGCCAGGACAGCGCGACGTCGAGCGGCGCGCGGCCCAGGCCCTCCGCGGCGGTCACGACGGCCTCGACGATCCCCGACGACGCGTGGTCGAGGTACGGCTCGACGAACGCGGCGAGGTGCGGGGACGCGCCCCGCGAGTCGGCGGGGAGCGAGCGCCGGTACTTGCCGGTGAGGACGCCCCGCCCGAGCGGGGACCACGCGAGCAGGCCCAGGCCCAGCGACTCGGCGGCGGGGACGACCTCGCGCTCGGCACCGCGCTGGAGCAGCGAGTACTCGAGCTGGACGGCGGCGAGGCCGACGTCGTCGGTCCCGCCGAGCAGGGTCGCGGCCCGCGCCGTCGCCCACCCCGGGTGGTTGGACAGCCCGACGTAGCGCGCGCGCCCGGACGTCACCGCGTGGCGCAGCGCCGACAGCGTCTCGGTGAACGGCGTGCGCGGGTCGGGCGCGTGCACGAGGAACAGGTCGACGTGGTCGGTGCCCAGGCGCGCGAGCGAGTCGTCGAGCGAGTCGAGGAGCGCACCGCGGGACGCGTCGACCACGGGGCCCGACGGCGTGTGGCGCACCCCCGCCTTGGTGCACAGCAGGACGTCGCGCCGGTCGACCTTCGCCCCGAGCAGCGACCCGAGGAGCGACTCGGCGTCGCCGTCGGCGTAGGAGGCGGCCGTGTCCACGAGGGTGCCGCCGGCGTCCACGAAGTCCCGCAGCTGCTCGGCCGCGTCGAGCTCGTCCGTGTCCCGGGCCCACGTCATGGTGCCGAGCCCGAGCTCGGACACGCGCAGGCCGGTGCTGCCGAGGTGGCGGTTCTCCATGGTTGCCGAGGGTACCGGCGGGGGCCCGCGGGCGACCGTCGGGGCGCGCGGTCGGGGACCTGGTCGGCCCAGGTTCACCCGCTCGGCCTCGGGCCTGCAGGTGCGCGGCTGCGGCGCCCCGAGCGGGTATCGTGACCGCTCGTGAACGCGTGGGAAGCCGTCCTCCTCGGCCTCGTCCAGGGCCTGACCGAGTTCCTCCCGATCTCGTCGAGCGCCCACCTGCGCATCGTCGGCGAGCTGATCGGGTCGCAGGACCCGGGTGCCGCCTTCACGGCGATCACGCAGATCGGGACCGAGACGGCGGTGCTGCTGTACTTCCGGCGGGACATCGCGCGCATCTGCGCCGCGTGGTGGCGCTCGGTGCGCGGCGACCACGGCACGGACTGGCGGGCGCGGCTCGGCCGGCACGACCACGACGCCGCGATGGCCTGGTACATCGCGCTCGGCTCGGTGCCCATCGTGCTGCTCGGCCTGCTGTTCCAGGACGCGATCGAGAACACGTTCCGCAACCTCTACCTGACGGCGCTCATGCTCGCGGTGTTCGCGCTCCTGCTCGGCTGGGCCGACCGGGTGGGCGCCAAGCGCCGCACGCTGCGCGAGCTCTCGGCCGGGCAGGCGGTCGCGTTCGGCTTCGCGCAGGCGCTCGCGCTCGTCCCCGGCGTCTCGCGCTCGGGCGGCACGATCACCGCCGGCCTGCTCATGGGCTTCACGCGCGAGGCGGCGGCGCGCTACTCGTTCCTCCTCGCGATCCCGGCCGTCATGGGCTCGGGCTTCTACCAGCTCTTCAAGTCCGCGGACGAGCCGGCCCCCGGGGCCCCCGGCGCCGGGGCGACCCTCATCGCGACGCTCGTCGCGTTCGTCGTCGGGTACTTCGTCATCATCGCGTTCCTCAAGATCGTCTCGACCTTCAGCTACACGCCGTTCGTGGTCTACCGCCTCGTGCTCGCGGCGCTCGTCGTGCTGCTCCTGCTCGTGGGCGTGCTGGAGCCGGGCGGGACGGCCGTCTCGACGCCGTGACCCTCTCGGGCCGCGGTCAGAGCCAGCCGACGCGCTTGAAGACCCGGTAGAGCACGACGCAGCCGCCCGCCATGAGGGCGAGCGCGAAGGGGTAGCCGAACACCCAGTGCAGCTCCGGCATGTTGCGGAAGTTCATCCCGTACACGCCCGCGACGATCGTCGGGTACACGAGGATCGCCGCCCACGCCGAGATCTTGCGCATGTCCTCGTTCTGCCGCACCGAGACCTGGGTCATGTGGACCTGGAGCATGTCCGAGAGCAGGTCGTCGTGCGCGTCGAGGTGCCGGTCGATCCGTTCGACCGTCGTCACAACGCGCTCGAGCATGCGCCGGTTCACCCCGAGGTGGTCGGGGACGTCCGGGTCGAGCAGCTCGGGCAGCTCCGCCGTGACGGGCATGAGGGCGCGCCGCGCCTCGGTGATCTCGCGCTTGAGGTCGTAGATGCGCTCGACCGGGTCCTCGCGCTGCTGGTCGAACACCACGCGCTCGGTGTCGGCGACGGCGTCGCCCAGGCCCAGCTCGACCTGCGAGGCGCCGCCGACGATGGCGAGGACCGCGGCGGAGACGATCCGCTGGACGGGCGAGCCGTGGGGGTCGCCGGGCGCGGCGACCTTGTCGAGCATGATCGCGTGCACGTCCGCGTCGCCCTCCTCGGCGGTGAGGACGAGGCCCGGGCCGAGCAGCGCGGCGAACTGGCCCGTGTGCACCTGGCGGTCCGACTCGGTGAACCATGCCGTCGGGGTCACCAGGAGGAGCCAGTCCGCCGCGACGCGGCGCACGTGCGCCAAGGGGTGGCGGTTGTGCCGCGCGAGGTCCTGCCGCGTCGGGCCCACCCCGGTCGTGACCTGGGCCGCGGCGTCGAGCACGGCGTCGAGGTCCTCCAGACGCGCCCAGGTCACCGTGGCGCGGGCGGCGTGCCGGTCGCCAGGAGTGTCCAGGGTGCCGGGATCGGCCGGGTGCACGCCGTCGGCGCCGGGCTCGACCGTCCACGCCGCGACGGCGCGCACGGTCGGTCGTCGGGGCGCGGGGGCGGGCGCGCCGTCGGGCGGGGTGCCCGTCCGCGGCTCGGTGGGGTTCGTCACGTCCGCATTGTCCCGCGCCCCGCACGGACCTGCCCGGTCGCCGTCCGGCACGGCCTCGCGCGCGGCCCGCGTGCCGGACGGCGGTCCGACGCCCGCGCCCCGGCGGCTAAGGTTGACGCGTGCACAGCTGGCCCGCCCCGCAGATCCCCGAGCTCCCCGGACGAGGCCTCCCGGTCCGGGTGCACGACTCGTCGACCCGTGAGCTCGTCGTCGCCGCCGCGGGCGAGGACGCCACGCTGTACGTGTGCGGCATCACGCCCTACGACGCGACGCACATCGGCCACGCGGCCACCTACGTCGCGTTCGACCTGCTCGTGCGCGCGTGGACGGACGCCGGGCACCGCGTGCGCTACGCGTCGAACGTCACCGACGTCGACGACCCGCTGCTGGAGCGTGCCGCCGCGACCGGCGTCGACTGGCGCGCGCTCGCCGTCGAGCAGACCGCGCTGTTCGCCGAGGACATGACGGCGCTCGGCGTCGTCCCGCCCGACGTCTACGAGGGCGCGGTGGAGACGATCCCCGCCGTCGTGGACGCGGTGACCCAGCTCCTCGACGCGGGCCTCGCGTACCGCGTCCCGGTCGAGCCCGGCGCCGGCGGCACGGACCCCGGGCTGGGCGACGTCTACGCCGACCTCTCTGCCGACCGCGCGTTCGGCTCGGTCTCACGCCTCGCGCGCGACGTCATGGAGCACCTCTTCGCCGAGCGCGGCGGCGACCCCGACCGCGAGGGCAAGAAGGACGCGCTCGACCCGCTGCTGTGGCGCCGCGAGCGCCCGGGCGAGCCCGCGTGGGACGGCGGCGCGCTCGGCACCGGCCGCCCCGGCTGGCACGTGGAGTGCGCCGTCATCTCGCGCGACGGGCTCGGCCTGCCGTTCGACGTGCAGGGCGGGGGAGCGGACCTGCTGTTCCCGCACCACGAGATGTCGTCGTCGCACGACCGCATGCTCGCGGGCGGCGGTGCGCCCCGCGCGCACGTGCACGCCGGACTCGTCGCGTACGAGGGCGAGAAGATGAGCAAGTCGCGCGGCAACCTCGTGCTCGTGTCGAACCTGCGGGCCACGGGCGTCGACCCGATGGCGATCCGCCTCGCGCTGCTCGCGCACCACTACCGCGGCGAGTGGGAGTGGACCGACGACGACCTGCCCGCGGGCGTGCGACGTCTCGAGACGTGGCGCGACGCCGTGTCGGGCAACGGTGGCCCGGACGCGACCGCGACGCTCGCGGCCGTGCGCGCCGCGCTCGCCGACGACCTCGACGCCCCGACGGCGCTCGCCGCCGTGGACGCCTGGGCCGCGGAGTCGCTGCGCCCCGGTCGTGACACCTCGCGCGACGAGGAGGGTGCCCCGGGCGTCGTCGCGCGCGCGGTGAACGCCCTGCTGGGCGTCCGGCTCTGACGAGCCGCCCCGCGCTGGCACCGCCGCCCGCGAGGCGGGCCGTGCGTCAGACGGTCGGGCCCTTGCCCGGGTTGCCGCGGTCGCGGCGGCGCAGGTAGCGCTCGAACTCGCGCGCGATGGCCTCGCCGCTCGCCTCGGGGAGCTCGGCCGTGTCCTTCGCCTCCTCGAGCTGCTGGACGTACTCCGCGATCTCCGCGTCCTCCGCGGCGAGCTCGTCGACGCCGTGCTGCCACGCCTCGGCGTCCTCGGGCAGGTCGCCCAGCGGGATCGGCTCGGACAGCAGCTCCTCGATGCGCGCGAGGATCGCGAGCGTCGCCTTGGGCGACGGCGGGTGCGCCACGTAGTGCGGCACGGCCGCCCAGAGCGACACCGACTGCATCCCGCGCTCCGCCGCGGCGTGCTGGAGCACGCCGACGATGCCCGTCGGCCCCTCGTACGTGCTCGGCTCGACGTCGAGCACGGCCTGCAGGCCCACGCTCTCCGACGTCGCCGTCATGGGGATGGGCCGCGTGTGCGGCACGTCCGCGAGCAGCGCGCCGAGCGTCACGACCGTGCGCACGCCGTGCTCCTCCGCGACGTCGAGCAGCTCGCGGCAGTACCGGCGCCAGCGCATGGACGGCTCGATGCCGTGCACGAGCACCACGCGGCGACCCGTCGGCGACAGGACCGCCGACGCGATCGTCGTCGTGGGCCACGTGATCTCGCGGCGGCCGTCGTCGTCGGTCGTGACGACCGGGCGGTTCACCTGGAAGTCGTGGTACTCCTCCGGGTCCAGCTCGTCGACGTCCTCGGCGCCCCACACCTCGTGCAGGTGCTGGAGGGCGGCCGTGGCGGCGCTCCCGGCGTCGTTCCAGCCCTCGAACGCCGCGATCATCACGGTCTGGCGGGTGCCCTCGGTCGCGTTCTCGGTCATCACCCCAGCCTATGCGGCCGGGCCCGACGGCGTCGGGGCGGGTTCGCGCCCGGCGTAGCCGCCTCAGCCGCAGTCGAGCGCCGGGTAGGCGACGTCGTCCGACGACGACCGCCCGTCTCCCGTGGTCGTCACCCGCGCGCTGCCCGCGTCGAGCGTGTCCGAGCGCGCCGAGAACGACTGGTACGCGGACGCGCCGGGCGCGACGCCCGCCAGGGTGCGCTCGCCGAACGGCGTGCTCAGCGTGACGTCCGCGGGCACCGCGCCGTCGTTCGTCGCGCGGACCGCGACGTACGCCCGCCCGGCCAGGCACCGCGGGACGGCGGTCGCGGAGACGTCGGGGCCGTCGAGTGCGGCGGACAGCGCGAGGACGCCGAGCACGGCCGTGGTCGAGCGCACGACGCTCGCCGACGCGCCGGCGTCCTCGATCGCCGTGGAGCCGAGAGCGAGCGCCTCCTGGACCAGGGTCTGCGCCGCGTCCCAGTCACGCCGGTCCGCGGCCTCGAGCGCGCGCCGCATCCGGACCTGGACCTGCGCCCCGGCCTCCGGCTCGACCGTGCCCGCGGCGACGCGCTCGTCGACGAGGTCGACGACGTCGGTGTACCAGGAGGGGTCGGCCGCGACGTCGGCACCCACGAAGCCCGCCTCCACCGCGGCACGGGTCGACGCGACGACGGCGTCGCGGTAGTCCTCGGCGTCCGGGTACCAGGCCGCGAGCGTGGCGTCGTCCACCGGGCGCGAGCCGCCGTCGAGGAAGCAGAACCCGGGCCCGGCGTTGGCGCCGGAGTTGATCCGCGTCGGGACGTCCTGCTGCGCGAGCCGGACGCCGCCCAGGCCGAGGCCGCGCTCGTCGCGCACCACCTGGCGCGGCGCCTGGTCGGACAGCGTGATGGGCGCCGCCGACGGCGGGGTCGTCCCGTCCGCGACCCACGCGGCCACGTGGTCGTACACCGACGCCTGGACCAGGTGCTGGGGCACGCGGGAGCCGGACGGCTCCTCGCACGTCTGCGGCGTCCCGGGGTAGCCGCCGGGCGCGGAGCCGACGTCGCGGATCCGCAGCCGCCCGTAGTCGGTGATGAGCTTCCAGTCGCCGTGCGACGCGCCCGCGACCTCCCAGGTGCGCCGCACGTCGGTGTCGGGCTGGCGCTGCGCCGCCCCGAGGAGGTCGATCGCGACGTCGGTCTCGCTGTTGACCTTGAACACCGGCGTCTCGAGGTCGTCGCGCAGCAGCCCGCCCCCGCCGTGCAGCACGACGGCGTCGACGACCCCCGCGAGCGGGTCGACCGAGTTCACGTACGACCACAGCCGCCCCGCCGACTGCGAGTGCCCGGTCGCGACGACGCGCTCCGCCTCGAGCGGACCGAGCGGCGCCGTGCCCGCGGGGTCGCGCACCGCGGCCACGGCCTGGCTGAAGACGTCCCACGAGAGGGTGTCGTCGGTCACGGTGCCGCCGTCGGTGAGGTCGAGCGTGCCGTAGCGCTCGGGGCTCCAGGCCCGCAGGCCGGTGGGCGAGTGCACGCCCGCCCGCTGCGCCGACACCCCGACCCACGCGTAGCCCTCGCGCACCAGGTGCTCGTGCGTCTGGAACCAGTCGACCTCCTGGTCCCACTGGTTCGAGACGTTGTACCACTCGGCGATCACCGTGCCGTTGAACGTCGCGGGGTCGACGGGCCGGCGCACCACGACGCGGGTGCGGAAAGCGTGCCCGGTGCTGAGGACCGTCGCGTCCGTCACGCCGTCCGCCTGGTAGCGGGTCGCCTCGCCCTCGACGAAGAACTCCTCCTCGACGTAGCCGCGCGCGGCCAGGTCGTAGTCGGTCGCGAGGAAGGGGTACCCGTGGGCAGGGTCGCCGGGCGCCGTCGTCGTGGGCACCGGGCCGGTCACCACGGGGTCGGGGACGGCGGCGCTCGCGGGGAGCGCGGTCCCGGCGAGCACGAGCACCCCGGCGAGGGCGAGCGCGAGCGGGCGGCGGACGGGGGGTGCGGACATGGCGACTCCTTCGTCGGGCCCGACGGCGGTGGCGGGCGCTCAGCAGCCTAGGGAAGCCGCACGCTTCTGTCGACCGGCGCGCGAGTTCGGGAGCAGGATCGCCAGAAGCCGTCGCGCGCGACCGCACGCCCAGGAACGGCGGCGCGCCCGCGGCGGTGGCGTCCGGTTAGGGTCGAGGGTGCAGGGGTTCGTCGTACGACCGTTGATGGAGACCGCTTTGCCTTTTCGCCCTGACAGCACGTCCGCAGGTCAGCGCTCTGCCGAGCGTCCCGACGCCTCGGCGTTGCCCGAGGCGGTCCTGTGGGACATGGACGGGACGCTCGTCGACACCGAGCCCTACTGGATCGCGGCGGAGCACGAGCTCGTCGGCGCGCACGGCGGCACGTGGACGCACGAGGACGCGATGTCGCTCGTCGGCAACCCGCTGCGCGAGTCGGCGCGCATCCTGCGCGAGCGCGGCGGCGTCGACCTGCCCGTGGACGAGATCGTCGCGTTCCTCATCGGGCGCGTGATCGAGCAGGTGCGCGTCGAGGTGCCGTGGCAGCCCGGCGCGCGCGAGCTCCTCACGGCGCTGCGCGAGGCTGGCGTGCCGTGCGCGCTCGTCACGATGTCCTACCGCGAGCTCGCCCAGCCCGTCGCCGAGATGGCGCCGCCGGACGCGTTCCAGGTGCTGGTCTGCGGCGACGAGGTCGAGCGCGGCAAGCCAGACCCGGAGCCCTACCTCCTCGCGGCGCAGCGCCTGGGCGTCGACGTCACGCGCTGCGTCGCGATCGAGGACTCGCCCGCGGGGATCGCCTCGGCCCGCGCCGCGGGGGCCGCGACGCTGGGTGTCGAGGCCGTGGTCCCGGTGCTCCCGGCGCCGGGCCTGAGCCGCACGCCGTCGCTCGAGCTCGTCGACGTCGCGCTCCTGTCGCGGCTCGTCGCGGGCGACGTCGTCGACCTCATGGAGGACGACGCCGCCTGAGGCGCCGCCCGGCGGCCTGCCCGACGGTGCGCGGGCCGTCGGGACGAACCCGCCGAGCGCATAGGCTCTCAGGGTGGACGGACCCGAACCTCGAGCACCCCGCACGCCCGCACCGGCAGGCCCGCGCACGAAGGGCTGGGTGATCGGCCGCGTCGTCGGCGCACCGGTGATCCTCACGCCGTCCTGGTTCCTCGCCGCGGCGATCCTCACGGTCCTCTTCGCGCCGACGGTGCAGCGGCTCGCCCCGCACCTGGGCCCCGAGATCTACCTCGTGTCCTTCGCGTTCGTGCTGCTGCTGTTCGCGTCCGTCTTCCTGCACGAGGTCGCGCACGCGCTCGTCGCGCGCGCCCGGGGCCAGCACGTGACCGAGCTCGCGGTGACGCTCTGGGGCGGCCACACGGCGTACTCCGGGACGTCGTCGCGCCCGCTCGACGGCTTCCTCATCTCGGTCGTCGGCCCGCTGACCAACCTGGCGCTCGCGGTCGTGTTCTGGGTGACGTTCCAGGCGCAGCCGACCTTCTCCGTGCCCGCCCTCCTGCTGTACGCGGCCGCGTTCTCCAACGCGTTCGTCGGGTTCTTCAACCTCCTGCCCGGCCTCCCGCTCGACGGCGGCCAGATCCTCGAGTCCGCCGTGTGGGCCGCGACCGGGTCGCGGACGAAGGGCACGGTCGCGGCCGGCTGGGTCGGGCGCGCGGTCGCCGTCGGGGTCGTCGCGTGGGCGCTCGTGTGGCCGCTGACCTACGGCGGACGGCCGGACCTGTGGACCGTCGCCTGGGCGGCGCTCATCGGGGCGTTCCTGTGGAGCGGCGCGGGGCAGGCCATCACCGTCGCGCGCACCCGCGAGGCGGTGTCCGGGCTCACCGTCCGCAGCCTCGCGCGCCCCGCGGTCGCCGTGCCGTCCACGGCGACGGTCGGCGCGGTCGGGCGCTCGGTGGCGCTCGCGGGCGGTCCGCACGTGGTGGCCGTCCTGGTGGACGGCGCAGGCAGGCCCCTCGGGTACGTGGACCCCGCCGCGGCCGCGGCCGTGCCGCCCGACGCCGCCGAGACGACCCCGGTCGGCGCGGTCGCCGTGCCCCTGCCCGGGGCCGCGACGATCGACGCCCACAGCGCGGGGCAGGACATGCTCGCCGAGCTCTCGCGCGTCGGGCGGGACGCGGCGGTCGTCGTCGTGACCGACGGCGGCCGCGTCGTCGGCGCGCTCGAGGTCGCCCGGGTCGTCGCGGCGCTGCGGGACGCCCGGCACGGGCGGTGACCGGCGCGTCGTCCGCGCGCACGACCGACCGGCGTCGGGCGTGGGGCGGGCGGCCCGTAGGATGGTCGCCCGTGACCTCCGAGCCCGCCACCACGCCCGGCCACCCGACCCCGCAGCCCGGTGGGGACGGCGCAGCCGCCCCCGCGCACGGCGCGTCCGACCGCCCCGGTGCGACGGGCGCGGACGAGCGCCGCGGCCCGCTCCGCGTGGGGGACAAGGTCCAGCTCACGGACCCGCGCGGTCGCCTGCACACCATCACGCTCGCGCCGGGCGCGACGTTCCACACGCACAAGGGCTACCTGCGGCACGACGACCTCATCGGCCGCCCCGAGGGCAGCGTCGTGCGCAACACCGCCGAGATCGAGTACCTCGCGATGCGCCCGCTCCTCGCGGACTATGTGCTCTCGATGCCCCGCGGCGCGGCGGTCGTCTACCCGAAGGACGCCGGCCAGATCGTCGCGATGGCGGACATCTTCCCGGGCGCGCGCGTCGTCGAGGCGGGCGTCGGGTCGGGCGCGCTGACGATGTCGCTGCTGCGCGCCGTCGGCGACGCGGGCGAGCTCCACTCGATCGAGCGGCGCGAGGACTTCGCCGCGATCGCGCGCGGCAACGTCGAGACGTTCTTCGGTGGCGAGCACCCGGCCTGGACGCTCTCCGTGGGCGACCTCGCCGACGTGCTCCCGACCGTCGCCGAGGACGGCACGGTCGACCGCGTCGTGCTCGACATGCTCGCGCCCTGGGAGAACCTCGACGTCGTCGCGCGCGCGCTCGTGCCCGGCGGCGTCCTCGTGTGCTACGTCGCCACGACGACCCAGCTCTCACGCCTCGCGGAGGACCTGCGGGCCGACGGCCGCTACGCGGAGCCCGTCGCGTGGGAGTCGATGGTGCGGGGCTGGCACCTGGAGGGTCTCGCGGTGCGGCCGCAGCACCGCATGATCGGGCACACCGGGTTCCTGCTCACCGCACGGCGCCTCGCGGACGGCGTCGCGCCGCCCGAGCGCAAGCGCCGCCCGGCCAAGGGCGCGTACCCGACCGACGCCGAGCAGTGGTCGCCCGAGGAGCTGGGCGAGCGCCCGGTCTCCGAGAAGAAGATCCGGCGCGTGCGGCGCGACGTCGGCCAGGGCCCCGAGCAGACGACCGGTCCGGGCGCGGAGCACGGCGTGCAGAAGGGCGCGGAAGACGCCGACGGGGCGCCCGACGTGTCGGGCGCGTGACGGTCCGGTAACGATCGGGGCGCCGCCGTCTCACCCTGGGTGTCGTCCGTGTGCACGGGCGAGACTTGTGCCTAAGGTCTACACCCGACCGCCGGACGATGGTCGGCACGGGCGCCTCGCGAGGCCCGTCGTCCGCCGTCCACCCGTGGTCGGGCGAGCCGGCGGCGAGAGGGACACCCGATGAGCGAGACATTCGGCCGTAGCGACCAGGCCCCGCAGGACGGCGCGCGCGAGCTCGCGCTGCTGTCCGCGAAGAACGAGAGGCTCGCCGAGGCGCTGCGCGCGGCCCGGGACCAGATCCTCGACCTCAAGCGGCAGATCGACGACCTCGCCAAGCCCCCGGGGACGTACGCGGTGTTCCTCGCCGCGCACCCGGACGGGTCGGTCGACGTGTCCGCCGCCGGGCGCAAGATGCACGTCGGCGCGAGCCCCAGCCTCGACGTCCAGCGCCTGCGCCCGGGCCAGGAGGTCAAGCTCAACGAGGCGATGACCGTCGTCGCCGCGGGCGGCTACGAGCGCACGGGCGAGATCGTCACGGTCAAGGAGATCCTCGACGCCGACCGCGTGCTCGTCGTCGGCCGGGCCGACGAGGAGCGGGTCGTGCGGCTCGCCGGGTCGGTCGCGCGCACGACGCTCCGCGTGGGCGACTCGCTCACCATCGACACGCGCAGCGGCTTCGTGTTCGAGGTCATCCCGAAGTCCGAGGTCGAGGAGCTCGTCCTCGAAGAGGTCCCGGACATCGAGTACGAGGACATCGGCGGTCTCGGGCCCCAGATCGAGCAGATCCGCGACGCCGTCGAGCTGCCCTTCACGCACCCCGACCTGTTCCGCGAGCACGGCCTGCACCCGCCCAAGGGCGTGCTGCTGTACGGGCCGCCCGGGTGCGGCAAGACGCTCATCGCCAAGGCCGTCGCCAACTCGCTCGCGCACACGGTGGCGCGGGCGCGCGGCGAGCAGGTGGAGGACGGCTCGGGCGCGGCGCGCAGCTACTTCCTCAACGTCAAGGGCCCCGAGCTGCTCAACAAGTACGTGGGGGAGACCGAGCGGCACATCCGGCTGATCTTCGCCCGCGCTCGGGAGAAGGCGTCGCAGGGGACGCCCGTCGTCGTGTTCTTCGACGAGATGGAGTCGCTGTTCCGCACCCGCGGGACGGGGCTGTCGTCCGACGTCGAGACGACGATCGTGCCCCAGCTCCTCGCCGAGATCGACGGCGTCGAGCGGCTGGACAACGTCATCGTCATCGGTGCGTCGAACCGCGAGGACATGATCGACCCCGCCATCCTGCGGCCGGGGCGCCTCGACGTGAAGATCAAGATCGAGCGGCCCGACGCCGAGGGCGCCAAGGAGATCTTCGCCAAGTACCTCACGGAGGACCTGCCGATCCACGCGGCCGACCTCGCCGAGCACGGCGGCAACCAGCGCGAGGCCCTCGACGCGATGATCCGCTCGGTCGTGGAGCGCATGTACTCCGAGGAGGAGGAGAACCAGTTCCTCGAGGTCACCTACGCCAGCGGCGACAAGGAGATCCTGTACTTCAAGGACTTCAACTCGGGCGCGATGATCCAGAACGTCGTGGACCGGGCGAAGAAGTCGGCGATCAAGGACCTCCTCGCCACGGGACAGCGCGGCATCCGCGTCGACCACCTGCTCGCCGCGTGCGTCGACGAGTTCAAGGAGAACGAGGACCTGCCGAACACCACCAACCCCGACGACTGGGCGCGCATCAGCGGGAAGAAGGGCGAGCGCATCGTCTTCATCCGCACGATCGTGCAGAAGAAGGGCGAGGGCGGCTCGCCGCGCACCATCGACACGGTCACCAACACCGGCCAGTACCTGTAGCGGGGCGTGGTCGCGCCGCCCCGTGGACGGCGCGGCGCGGCGTCGGAGGGCGGACATAGGGTGAGCGCGTGAGCGTACGACGGGTCATGGGGATCGAGACGGAGTACGGCGTCCTGCAGCCGGGGAAGCCGATGGCGAACCCGATGCTCATGTCGAGCCAGGTCGTCACCACGTACCGGGCGCTCGCCGCGCGCAGCGACGGCGCCCGGGGCCGGGCGCGCTGGGACTACGACGACGAGGACCCGCTGCAGGACGCGCGGGGGTTCCACGTGCCGCGCGCGTCGGCGCACCCGTCCCTCCTCACGGACGACCCGTCGCGGCCCGCGCCGTCGGGTCCGGTCGACCGGGCCGCGGAGGGCGGCAGCGCCGAGGCCTCCCTCCAGGAGGTGGCGCGACCGACGACGGAGGAGTACGACGACCCGAGCGCGGCGAACGTCATCCTCACCAACGGCGCCCGGCTCTACGTGGACCACGCGCACCCCGAGTACTCCTCGCCCGAGGTCACGGTGCCGCACGACGTCGTGTGCTGGGACGTGGCGGGGGAGCGGGTCATGCTCGCCGCGTCGCGCGAGCTGGCCCAGGTGCCGGGCGGCGGCGTCGTGCTCTACAAGAACAACGTCGACGGCAAGGGCGCGAGCTACGGCACCCACGAGAACTTCCTCGTCGACCGCGAGGTGCCGTTCGGCGTCCTCGTGGAGATGCTCACGCCGTTCCTCGTGACCCGGCAGGTGTTCGCCGGCTCGGGGCGCGTGGGGCTCGGCCCGGCGGGGGAGGAGCACGGGTTCCAGATCTCCCAGCGCGCCGACTACGTCGAGGCGGAGGTCGGGCTGGAGACGACGCTGCGCCGTCCCATCGTCAACACGCGCGACGAGCCGCACGCGGACCGGCAGCGCTGGCGCCGGCTGCACCTCATCATCGGCGACGCGAACATGTTCGAGACCGCGACCTACCTCAAGACGGGCACGACGTCGCTCGTGCTCTTCGTCGTCGAGCACCTGGAGGAGCTCGGCCCGGAGGTGCGCGCCCGCCTGGCCGGGTTGCGCCTCGCGGACCCGGTCGCGGACGTCCAGCGCGTGAGCCGCGACCTCGAGCTGACGCGTCGTCTCGCCCTCGCCGACGGGCGCGAGCTGACGGCGCTCGAGGTCCAGCGCGAGTACCTGGAGGTCGCCGCCGACGCGGCGGAGCGCCTCGCGGGACCGGACGGGGTCGACGCCCCGACGCGCGACGTGCTCGCGCGGTGGCGCTCGGTGCTCGACCGCCTGGCGACCGACCGCGACGCGTGCGGGCGCGACGTCGAGTGGGTCGCGAAGCTCCGGCTCCTCGACCGCCTGCGCGAGCGCGACGGCCTCGACTGGGGCCACTCGCGTCTCGCGGCGATGGACCTCCAGTGGTCCGACGTGCGGCCCGAGCGCGGCATCTACCACCGCCTCCTCGCCGCCGACGCCGTGGACCGGGTGGTCACCGAGCGCGAGGTCGGCGCGGCGGTGCACCACGCGCCCGAGGACACGCGCGCGTTCTTCCGCGGCGAGGTCATGGCGCGCTACGGCGACGAGGTCTCCGCGGCGAGCTGGGACTCGGTGATCTTCGACGTGCCGGGCGCGCCGTCGCTCCAGCGCGTCCCGATGATGGACCCGCTGCGCGGGACGCGCGCCCACATCGGGGCGCTGCTCGACGCGAGCCCGGACGCCGCCGCGCTGCTGGCGGGTCTGGCAGGCCCGTCGTGACCGGCGGCGACTAGGCTGGACGCACGACGGCGCCCGCCCTCCGTGGGAGGGGCGCCGCGTGCGAGCAGGGCCGGGAAGGGCGCGAGCCCGGACGGGGTTGGAACGGACAGAGCGTCGGCGCGAGGCCGGCCGACGGACGAGGAGGCAGCCATGGCGGGTACCGAACGCACGCACGCGTCGCACGAGGACCGGCGTCCCGACGACGAGCCCGAGGCCCCGGCGACCCCGGTCGCGCCGCAGGCGCAGTCGCGCGACGCCGAGGTGGATGCGCTCCTCGAGGAGATCGACGAGGTCCTGGAGACGAACGCGGAGTCCTTCGTCCGGGGCTTCGTGCAGAAGGGCGGCGAGTAGGAAGGGTGACGGCAACCCGATGAGCACGGACCAGCCCGGGCGCCTGCCCGACGCGTTCACGACCCCCGGGTCGTCGTCCTTCCTGGAGTTCCTGTCCGGGCACGCCCCCGACCTGCTGCCGTCGCACCGCGTGGCCGGGCACGCGGCGTCCGGCACGCTTCCGGACGCGCCGCACGCCACCACGATCGTGGCGCTGACGTTCGGCGCCGAGGGCGTGGGCGCGGGCGTCGTGATGGCGGGGGACCGCCGCGCGACGATGGGCTCGATGATCGCGAACCGGGAGATCGAGAAGGTCTTCCCGGCCGACGAGTACTCGGCCGTGGGCATCGCCGGGACGGCGGGGATCGCCGTCGAGCTCGTGCGCCTGTTCCAGCTCGAGCTCGAGCACTACGAGAAGATCGAGGGCGCGCTGCTCTCGCTCGACGGCAAGGCGAACCGCCTGTCGACGATGATCCGGCAGAACCTCGGCCTCGCCATGCAGGGCCTCGCGGTCGTGCCGCTCTTCGCCGGGTTCGACCTCGACCGCGGTGCCGGCCGGATCTTCTCGTACGACGTCACGGGCGGGCGGTACGAGGAGCGGGCGTACCACTCGGTGGGGTCGGGCTCGGTCTTCGCGCGCGGCTCCCTGAAGAAGCTGTGGCGCACCGGTCTCGACCGGGCGGCCTCCGTGCGCGTCGCGGTCGAGGCGCTCTACGACGCGGCGGACGACGACTCGGCCACCGGCGGCCCGGACCCGGTCCGCCGCATCTGGCCGGTGGTCGCGGTCGTCACGGCCGACGGCTACGAGCGCGTGCCGGACGACGAGCTCGCGGCGGTCGTCGAGCAGATCGTGGCGGAGCGCTCCGGGGCGGGCGTGGAGCGCGGCCGTCCCCCGGTGACGAACGCCGAGGCCGTCCCGCACGACCGCCCGCAGGACGGCCCGACCGGAGGTGACGACGCGTGAACATGCCTTTCTACGTCTCGCCCGAGCAGCTGATGAAGGACCGGGCGGACTTCGCGCGCAAGGGCATCGCGCGCGGCCGGTCGGTCGTGGTCCTCGCCTACGAGGACGGCATCGCGTTCGCGACGGAGAACCCGTCGCGCGCGCTGCACAAGATCTCGGAGATCTACGACCGCATCGCGTTCGCCGCGGTGGGCAAGTACAACGAGTTCGAGAACCTGCGCGTCGCCGGGGTGCGGTACGCGGACCTGCGCGGCTACTCCTACGACCGCACGGACGTCAACGCGCGCGGTCTCGCGAACGCGTACGCCCAGACGCTCGGCACGGTGTTCACCACGGAGTCGAAGCCGCTCGAGGTCGAGCTCGTCGTCGCGGAGGTCGGTCGCACGGCGGAGCAGGACCAGCTCTACCGCATCTCCTACGACGGCTCCGTCGCCGACGAGCAGGGCGTGGTCGTCATGGGCGGCCAGGCCGACCAGCTCGGTCGCGTGCTCCAGGACGCGTGGCGGCCCGGTCTCGGGCTCGCCGAGGTGCTGCGCCTGGCGGTGCACGCGCTCGCGTCCGGCGGCGAGGGGGACGACGCCCGCACCATCCCGGCCGCGCAGCTCGAGGTGGCCGTCCTGGACCGCACCCGGCCCCGGCGCGCGTTCCGCCGTCTCACGGGCTCCGTCCTCGAGGGCCTCCTCGCGGACGACGACGCGGCGTCCACCACCGACGGGACCGCCGAGGGCGCGCCCGACGACACGACGGGCGCCGGCCCGACGGACGAGGGGTAGCGCCGCATGGACCGCAGGATCTTCGGGCTGGAGACCGAGTACGGCGTGACGTGCGCGTCCGACGACGGGCGCGGGCTCTCGGCGGACGAGGTCGCGCGGTACCTGTTCCGCAAGGTGGTCGCCTGGGGCCGGTCGTCGAACGTGTTCCTGCGCAACGGCTCGCGGCTGTACCTGGACGTCGGCTCGCACCCCGAGTACGCGACGGCGGAGTGCGACGACGTCCGTCAGCTCGTCGCGTACGACCGTGGCGGCGAGCGGATCCTCGAGGGCCTCGTGGCGGACGCGCAGCAGCGGCTCGAGCACGAGGGACTGCCCGGCCGGATCCACCTGTTCAAGAACAACACCGACTCGGCGGGCAACTCGTACGGCTGCCACGAGAACTACCTCGTGCGACGCCAGGGCGACTTCGCGCGCCTCTCGGACGTCCTCGTGCCGTTCCTCATCACGCGCCAGGTGCTCACGGGCGCCGGCAAGGTCCTCGCGACGCCGCGCGGCGCCGTGTACTGCCTGTCCCAGCGCGCCGACCACATCTGGGAGGCGGTGTCGAGCGCGACGACCAGGTCGCGCCCGATCATCAACACGCGCGACGAGCCGCACGCCGACGCCGAGAGCTATCGGCGCCTGCACGTCATCGTCGGCGACTCCTCGATGGCGGAGACGACGACCATGCTCAAGGTCGGCTCGACCGACCTCATCCTGCGCATGGTCGAGGCGGGGGTCCCCATGCGGGACCTGGCGCTCGAGAACCCCATCCGGTCGATCCGCGAGATCAGCCACGACATGACGGGCAAGCAGCCCGTCCAGCTCGCGAGCGGCCGGACGGTCACCGCGATCGACCTCCAGGGCGAGTACCTCCAGCGCGTGCGCGAGTTCGTCGAGCAGGACGTCGCGCCGACGCCCGTCGTCAAGCAGGTGCTCGACCTGTGGGAGCGCGGGCTGCGCGCCCTCGAGACGGGCGACCTCTCGCTCGTCGACCGCGAGCTGGACTGGGTCATCAAGTACCGCCTGATCCAGCGTTACCAGGCGAAGCACGGTCTCGAGCTCGACGACCCGCGGATCGCGCGCCTCGACCTCGCCTACCACGACATCTCGCGCACCGAGGGGCTGTACAACCTGCTCGCGGCGCGCGGCATGGTCGAGCGCGTCACCACCGACCTCGAGGTGTTCGAGTCGACGGCCGTGCCGCCGCAGACCACGCGCGCCAAGCTGCGCGGCGACTTCGTGCGCGCCGCGCAGGAGGCCCGCCGCGACTACACGGTGGACTGGGTGCACCTCAAGCTCAACGACCAGGCGCAGCGCACCGTGCTGTGCAAGGACCCGTTCCGGAACGTCGACGAGCGCGTGGAGCGCCTCATCGAGTCGATGTGATGCAGGACGTGATGTGACGAACCTGGCCCTCGCGGCCGGGCGCCCTCGGGGCGTCCGGCGCGCTCGTCGTGCGCCCGCGTCCCGGGCCGCGCTCGTGCTGCTCGTGGCGCTCCTCGCGGCGCTCGTGCTCGGTGCGTGCACGGAGCCGGAGGACGCGACGGAGACGCCGCTCAACACCGACCTCACGGTCGCCGGCTCGTCCGGCGCCCCGCCCGCGCTGGAGTACCGCGCGCCGCTCGACGTGCCGGACGCGCGGTCGGAGGTCGTGTGGCCGGGCGCCGGGGCGGAGCTCGTCGACGGCGGCCCGCTGCTGCTCAACCTCTACGCGGAGGACCTGCGCGACGGCACCGTCCTGCAGAACACGTACACGGACGCGCCGCGCTGGCGCACGCTGACCGACGAGTCCGTCGGCCGCGAGCTGCGCGACCTCCTGCGCGGGCAGCGCGTGGGAGCGCGCCTGCTGCGCCTCGAGGTGGACGACGGCGTCCCCGTCGCCCTCGTCGTCGACGTCCTGCCGACGCGCGCGTCCGGGGAGCCGGTCGAGCCGGTCGAGGGCCTGCCCACGGTGACGCTCGACGAGCAGGGCGCACCGAGCGTGACCGTCCCGTCGGAGGCCGCGGCGCCCGCGGGCCTCGTGGTGCAGCCGCTCGTCCGCGGCGACGGGCGCCAGGTCGAGGTCGGTCAGGTGGTCACCGTCCGGTACTCGGGCGTGCGCTGGTCCGACGGCGAGGTCTTCGACTCGACGTGGACGGACGGCGCGGCGCCCCTGTCGGTGATGATCGGTATCGGCGAGGTCATCGAGGGGTGGGAGCAAGGGCTCCTCGAGCAGTCGGTGGGGAGCCAGGTGCTCCTCGTCGTGCCGCCCGACCTGGCCTACGGCGCCACCGCCAACCCGCTGGCCGGCGAGACGCTCGTCTACGTCGTCGACATCCTCGACGCCCAGTTCCCCGTGACCGAGGAGAGCGCGGGCGACACCGGCACGGCCGACGACACAGCCGGCACCGATACCGGCACCGACACGACCGGCACGACCGGCACCGACACGACCGGCGGAGCGCCGGCCGACCGAGGAGACTCCCCATGACCGTCGCGATCCGCGTGATCCCGTGCCTCGACGTCGACGCGGGACGCGTCGTCAAGGGCGTGAACTTCGAGAACCTGCGCGACGCGGGCGACCCCGTCGAGCTCGCCGCGCGCTACGACACCGAGGGCGCCGACGAGCTGACGTTCCTCGACGTCTCCGCGTCCTCCGGCAACCGGGAGACGACGTACGACGTCGTGCGGCGGACCGCCGAGCAGGTCTTCGTCCCGCTCACGGTCGGCGGCGGGGTCCGCTCGGCGGACGACGTGGACCGTCTCCTGCGCGCGGGCGCGGACAAGGTCGGCGTGAACACGGCGGCGATCGCCCGCCCGGAGCTCATCGCGGAGATCGCGGACCGCTTCGGCAGCCAGGTGCTCGTGCTCTCGGTGGACGCCCGCCGCACGACCGGCGACGTGCGGACGGAGTCCGGCTACGAGGTGACGACCCACGGCGGGCGTCGCGGCACGGGGATCGACGCCGTGGAGTGGGCGTCGCGCGCCGCGGGGCTGGGCGCGGGCGAGATCCTGCTCAACTCGATGGACGCGGACGGCACGACGGCCGGGTTCGACCTCGAGATGCTCGCCGCGGTGCGCTCCGAGGTGCGCGTGCCGCTGATCGCGAGCGGCGGGGCGGGGACGCCCGAGCACTTCGTGGCGGCGGCGCGCGCCGGGGCTGACGCGGTGCTCGCCGCGAGCGTCTTTCACTTCGGCGCCCTCACCGTCGGTCAGGTGAAGGACGCGATGCGGGCCGAGGGCGTGCAGGTGCGCTGACCGGCGCGGACGCCCGGCGGCGGTGTCGGGAGCCCGTGAGAGGATCGGGCCACCCCCTGAACGAAAGACGAGGACCGTCCCGTGCCCGGCAGCAGGACGCGCCCCACCGGCGCCGACGCCCCGCCCGCCCCGACCGACCCGCCGGCCACCGCCGCCCGGCACGACCGCCCCCGCGACCGGCTCCCTGCCGAGCCGTCGGTCCGGCGACCGCACGCGCTCACCGGTTCCCGCGTCCGCCGCTCGCTCGCGCTCATGGGGCGCGGCATCCGCGACGAGCCCCGCACGTACGTGCTGGCGATCGGGTCCTCCGCGCTCTTCGGCGCGCTGACCGTCGCCGTGAGCGGCGCGGTCGGCCGGGTCACCGACGAGGTCGTGGTGCCCGCGCTCGCGGGCGACGAGGCCGCGCGCGGCCGCATCTGGGTCGCGGGCCTCGTGCTCGCCGGGATCGCGCTCTCGCTCGCGGTGAGCGTCGCCGCGCGGCGCATCTTCGCGGGCAACGGGTACGCCGCGCTGCAGGCGCGCCACCGCACCGCGGTGACCCGCCAGTACCTGCGCCTGCCGATGTCGTGGCACCGCTCGCACCCGGCCGGGCAGCTCCTGTCGAACGCGAACTCCGACGTCGAGGCCGCGACGGGCGTCTTCAACCCGCTGCCGTTCGCGCTGGGCGTCGTCGTCATGATCGGCGTCGCCGCCGTGATGCTCTTCCGGGTGGACGTCTGGCTCGCGTGCGCGGCGCTCGTGGTCATCCCGGTCGCCGTCGCCGTGAACATCGTGTTCCAGCGTTACATGTCGCCCGCCATCACGCGGGCGCAGCAGCTGCGCGCCGAGGTGTCCGACGTCGCGCACGAGAGCTTCGAGGCCGCGCTCCTCGTCACGTCGCTCGGCACCGCGGACCGCGAGGAGCGCCGCTTCGCCGAGCGCACCGACGAGCTGCGCGCCGCGAACGTGCGGGTCGGTGTCGTGCGCGCGTTCTTCGACCCCGTCATCGAGCTCCTGCCGTCGCTCGGCACGCTCCTCGTGCTGGGCGTCGGGACCGTGCGCCTCACCGCGGGCGACGTCGCGCCCGGTGACATCATCACCGCCGCGTACCTCCTGACCGTCATGGCCGTGCCGGTCCGCGCGTTCGGCTGGGTCCTCGGCGAGCTCCCGCGCGCGCTCGTCGGGTACGAGCGCATCAGCCGCGTCGTCGACGCCGGGGGCGTGCTGCGTCCCGGGACGTCGGCCCTGAGCGGGACCGGTGCCGGGCTGGGCGTGCGGCTCGAGGGCGTCGGTGTCGACGTCCGGGCGGGCGGCCGCGAGCTCACGCTGCTCGACGGCGTGGACCTGACCGTGGCGCCGGGGACGACGGTCGCCGTCGTCGGCCCGACGGGCGCCGGCAAGACGACGCTCGTCTCGCTCCTCGCGCGGCTCTCGGACCCGACGCGCGGGCGCGTGCTCCTCGACGGCACCGACGCGCGCGACGTGCGCGAGGCGGACCTCACGACGCAGGTCGCCCTCGTCGCGCAGCAGGCGTTCGTGTTCGAGGACACCGTGCGCGCGAACGTCACGCTCGTCGACGACGGCGATCCCGGCCCGGACGACGCGGAGGTCTGGGCGGCCCTGCGGCTCGCGCGCGTGGACGACGTCGTCGAGCGGCTCCCGGAGGGCCTCGACGCCCCGCTCGGGGAGCGGGGGGCCAACCTGTCCGGCGGCCAGCGCCAGCGTCTCGCGATCGCGCGCGCTCTCGTCCGGCGTCCGCGCCTGCTCGTCCTCGACGACGCGACGTCGGCCGTCGACCCGCGGGTCGAGCAGGAGATCCTCGCAGGCGTCGCACGGGGCGGCGACGACCGCCCGACGGTCGTCATGGTCGCCTACCGCATGTCGAGCGTCGCGCTCGCGGACGTCGTCGTGCACGTGGAGTCCGGGCGGGTGGTGGACGTCGGGACGCACGACGAGCTGCTCGCCCGCGATCCCGGGTACCGCGAGCTCGCGACGGCGTACGCGCGCGAGGCGGAGCGCCGGGAGAACGAGCGCGCCGACGCGACGGACGACTCCGTGCGCGAGGCGGGCGAGGACGACCAGGTCCGCGACGGTCGCCGGGACGACGACCTCGCGCGCCAGGAGGAGACGGAGGAGGACGACGTCGTGCGGCACGTCGAGACGGGGGCGCTGGAGGAATGACCCGGACCACGACCGAACGACCCGGGCGGTCGCCCCGCCGGGGCGGGGGCCCCGCCGTCGACGGCGGCGCGGACGTCCGCACCGGCGACGCGCGCATCGCCTCGGCGAGCTCCCTGGGCGTCCTCGCGACGCTGCGTCGCGGCGTGCAGGTGTCGCCGCAGATCCTCGCCGGCATCTGGGTGACCCTCGGCCTCGCCGTCGCCGCGGCGCTGGGCCGGGTCGTCGTGCCCGTGACCGTGCAGCAGACCATCGACACGGGCGTGCTCGCCGACGGCGGTCCGGACACGACGCGCGTCGCGGTGCTCGTGGGCGTCGCCGCCGTGATCCTCGTCGTCGCCGGGCTGTGCTCGGCCCTCGTCAACGTGCGCCTGTTCCGGTCGACCGAGGCCGGCCTCGCCGCGCTGCGCGTACGCGCGTTCCGGCACGTGCACGACCTGTCGGTGCTCACCCAGAACTCCGAGCGGCGCGGGTCGCTCGTCTCGCGCGTCACGAGCGACGTCGACACGATCTCGCTGTTCGTGCAGTGGGGCGGCATCATGCTGCTCGTCTCGGTGCTGCAGATCGGCGTCGCGACGGCGCTCATGGCGGTGTACTCGTGGCAGCTCACGCTCGTGGTGTGGGCGTGCTTCGTGCCGCTGTTCCTCGTCCTGCGCCCCGCGCAGGCGCGGGTCAACGACGCGTACACCCAGGTCCGCGCGCGGGTCGGCGCGATGCTCGGCGCGATCTCGGAGTCCGTCGTCGGCGCGGAGACGATCCGCGCGTACGGCGCCGGGGCCCGGACGGCCCGTCGCGTCGACGCCGCGGTCGACGCGACCCGGCGCGCGATGGTCCGGGCGCAGAAGCTCGTCGCCGTCGTGTTCTCGAGCGGCGTGCTCGTCGCGAACCTGGTGCTCGCGGTCGTCGTGGTCGTCGGGTCGCTGCTCGGCGTGGCGGGCGACATCTCGGTGGGCCAGCTCCTCGCCTTCCTCTTCCTCGTCCAGCTCTTCACCGGCCCCGTCCAGATGGCGACGGAGATCCTCAACGAGCTGCAGAACGCCGTGGCGGGCTGGCGCCGCGTCCTCGCGGTCCTGGAGACGCCGGTCGAGGTCGTCGACAAGGGCCTCGACGGCGTGCGAAGCCCGCGCGGCCCGGCCCACGTGCGTCTGGAGGACGTCCGGTTCGCCTACCCCGACGGGCCCGAGGTGCTGCACGGCGTCGACCTCGACCTCCCGGCGCGTGCCTCGGTCGCCGTCGTCGGCGCGACCGGCTCGGGCAAGACGACGATCGCAAAGCTCGTCACGCGGCTCATGGACCCGACGGGCGGGCGCGTGCTCCTGGACGGCACGGACCTGCGCGACCTGTCCGTGGCGTCCCTGCGCGAGCGCGTCGTGCTCGTGCCCCAGGAGGGCTCCCTGTTCGACGGGACGCTCGCCGACAACGTCGCCTACGGGCTCCGGGGCGTCGCCGAGGAGGAGCCGGCTGCCGCGCGTCGCGCCCGGATCGAGGCGGCCGTCGAGCGGCTCGGCCTCACCGACTGGGTCGCGGACCTGCCGGACGGGCTCGACTCCTCGGTCGGCCAGCGGGGCGAGTCCCTCTCCGCGGGCGAGCGGCAGCTCGTCGCGCTCGTCCGGGCCTACCTGGCCGAGGCGGACCTGCTCGTCCTGGACGAGGCGACGTCCGCCGTCGACCCGGCCACCGAGGTCCGGATCGCACGGGCGCTCGCGTCGCTCACCGCGGGCCGGTCGACGCTGACGATCGCGCACCGTCTCTCCACGGCCGAGGCGGCCGACCTCGTCGTCGTCGTCGACGCCGGGCACGTCGTGGAGGTGGGCCACCACGACGACCTCGCCCGCGCGGGCGGGGTCTACGCCCGCATGCACGACGCCTGGGTCTCCCAGACCCGCTGACCTGCCCGGTCGGGCGACCGACGTCACGCCGGGTCGGGCGAGACGGGGGACCGGCGGCAGCCCGGCGTCTGGCAGGATTCTCGGGTGCCCGACTCCACGACCGGCCCGCAGACCACGATCCCGTCCGCGCTCGACCCCGAGGTCGCCGCGCGGCTCAAGCGCGACGACGCCGGACTGGTCGCCGCGATCGTCCAGCAGCACGACACCGGCGAGGTGCTCATGCTCGGCTGGATGGACGACGAGGCGCTCCACCGCACCCTGACCACCGGGCGGGTGACGTTCTGGAGCCGGTCGCGCCAGGAGTACTGGCGCAAGGGCGACACGTCGGGCCACGTCCAGGTGGTGCGCTCGGTCGCGCTCGACTGCGACGGCGACGCGCTCCTCGTGCGCGTGCACCAGGTCGGCGCCGCGTGCCACACGGGCACCCGCACGTGCTTCGAGGCCGGGGGAGACCTGGGCGCCGTCGTCGGCGAGCTGCCGTCCGCGCCCGGTGCCCCGGACGCCGGGGCCGCGCCCGCCGTCGGACCGGACCACGAGGAGGAGGACCAGTGAGCACGACCGTCGACCCGGCCGGCACCACCACCGTCCCCGCGGGCGGGCCCGCGTGGGGCACGACGTGGCCCGTGCTCGACGGCTTCCGCGCGCTCGCCCGCTCCCGCCGGGTCGTCCCGGTCGTGCGGCGCCTCCTGGCCGACGACGTCACGCCCGTCGGGCTCTACCGCACCCTCGCGCAGGGTCGGCCGGGCACCTTCGTGCTGGAGTCCGCGGAGTCGGACGGGCGCTGGGCCCGGTACTCGTTCGTCGGCGTCGCGTCCCGCGCGACCCTCACGGCGCGCGACGGCCGGGCGGTGTGGTCGGGCGACGTGCCCGCGGGCGTCCCGCGCGAGGGCGACGTGGTCGAGGTGCTGGAGGCGACGCTCGACGTGCTGCGCACGCCCGCGGTCGACGGCCTCCCGCCGCTGACTGGCGGGCTCGCGGGGGCGATCGGGTGGGACGTCATTCGGCACTGGGAGCCGACGCTGCCCGCGCACGCGCCCGACGAGCTGGGCGTCCCGGAGCTCACGCTGTGCCTCGCGACGGACCTCGCGGTCGTCGACCACGCGGAGGGCAGCGTGTGGCTCGTGGCGAACGCGATCAACTTCGACGACACGGACGAGCGGGTCGACGAGGCGTACGCCGACGCGGTGCGGCGCCTGGACGCGATGCAGGCGCGCCTCGTCGCCGGCGGTGCGCACGTCGCGTCGGTCGTGGCCGCCGACGCCGTCGAGCCGGAGCTCGAGTTCCGCTCGACGCGCGACGAGTTCGAGGCGTCCGTCGTGGCGGGCAAGGACGCGATCCGCGAGGGCGAGGTCTTCCAGGTCGTCCTCTCGCAGCGCCTGGACCTCGACTGCCCGGCGGACCCGCTGGACGTCTACCGGGCGCTGCGCACGATCAACCCGAGCCCGTACATGTACTACTTCCAGCTCACGGACGCGGACGGGCGCGACTTCGCGGTCGTCGGGTCGAGCCCGGAGACGCTGGTCAAGGTCGAGGACGGGCGGGTCACGACGTTCCCCATCGCGGGCTCGCGGCCGCGCGGCGCGACGCCCGAGGAGGACGTCGCGCTCGGGGAGGAGCTGCGCGAGGACCCCAAGGAGCTCGCGGAGCACATCATGCTCGTCGACCTCTCGCGCAACGACCTCGTCAAGGTCTGCGAGCCGACGTCGGTCGAGGTCGTGGAGTTCATGGCGACTAAGCGGTTCAGCCACATCATGCACCTGTGCTCGACGGTCGTCGGCACGCTGCGCGACGGCGCGACCGCGCTCGACGCCTTCCGGGCCACGTTCCCCGCGGGGACGCTCTCGGGCGCGCCCAAGCCGCGCGCGATCGCCCTCATCGACGAGCTCGAGCCCGCCTCGCGCGGGATCTACGGTGGGACGGCCGGGTACTTCGACTTCGACGGGAACATGGACATGGCGATCGCCATCCGCACGGCGCTGATCCGCGACGGGCGCGCGAGCGTCCAGGCCGGGGGCGGGATCGTCGCCGACTCCGTGCCGGCGCTCGAGTACGCGGAGTCGCGCAACAAGGCGGCCGCGGCGGTCCGCGCCGTGCAGGTCGCGGCGCGGCTGCGGGGGCTCGCGTGAGCCGCCCGGGCGGCCCGGCCCGCCGCACGGCCATCTGGGTCCTGCTGCTCCTCGGGGGCGCGACCCTCGCGGCGGCCGTGCCCACGTGGCTGCGCACGACGGGGGCCACCGCGCTCGACCCGCAGGTCGACGTCGCGGTGGCCGGCACGTCGGCCGCACCCGGCGTGAGCGCGGCCGCGCTCGTGCTCGTCGCGGCCGCGCTCGCGCTCGGCCTCGTGGGACGGGTCGGCCGGTGGGTCGTCCTGGCGGTCGCGGCGGCGAGCGGCGTCGTCGCGACGGTGTCGGCGCTGAGCGTCGCGATCGACCCGGAGCCGACCGCCCGGTCGGCGGTGGCCGAGGCGACGGGCGTGACGGAGCTGACCGCACCGGTCGAGCTCACCGCGGCGCCCTGGGTGGCGGCCGTGCTCGGCGTGCTCACCGTGCTCGTGGTGGTGTGGGTGGCGCTCGGCGCGCGGTCGTGGGCGAGCGCCTCGACGCGGCACGAGCGGGCCGGGGCGACGCCCGCGACGGCAGCCGGCACGCCCGCGGACGGGATATCCGAGGTCGCGGGCGCGGCGGGCCCCGCCGACGCCGAGGACGTCTCCGACCACGACGCGTGGGACGCGCTCTCCCGCGGCGAGGACCCCACGGACCGCTGAGCAGCGCGGACGTGTCCCACGCGACGTCCGCCGACGTCCCGCGACGGGACGGGCCCCGGCCCGGTCCGATAGGCTCTGACCACATCTTGACGAAAGGCACGACCCTCATGGCCGAGAACCAGCAGACCACCGAGATCGCCTACCTGCCGCCCGCGGCACCGCCCACGAACCACGGCCACACCGTCGCCGCGTGGTTCACCATGATCGGCATCATGGTCGGCGCCCTCGTGGCCGCGATCGGTGTCGTGGTCGCCGCCGTCTGGCTGTTCTGGGTCGGCATGGGCGTCGTGGCCGTGGCGCTCGTCGGCGGCCTCGTGCTCCGCAACATGGGCTACGGGCAGAAGAAGCAGGACGCGCGGTGACACAGCCGCCGGCACCGGGCCCGCACGACGGCACGCCCCCGCAGGACGGGTCGCGGGCGCCGTACGGCTCGTCGGTGCCCGGCGGCCCGCAGCACCCCGGCCCGCAGGGTCCTGACCAGGGCTACCCCGGTCAGCAGCAGCCCGGTCAGCCGTACCCGGGCCAGCAGTACCCCGGGCAGCCGTATCCCGGGCAGCCGTATCCCGGCCAGCAGTACCCGGGCCAGCCGTACCCGGCAGGCGCCTACGCGCCGCCGCCGTACTACCCGAAGAACAACCTCGCGATCTGGTCTCTCGTTCTGGGCATCGCCGCGTTCGTGCTCAGCTGCGGCTTCTTCACGGGCATCCCCGCGGTCATCGTGGGCAACGCGGCGAAGCGTGCCGTCGCGGAGGGCCAGGCGGACAACGACGGCATGGCGACGGCGGGCATCATCCTCGGCTGGGTCGCGATCGGCCTGTCCGCGATCGGTCTGCTGCTCCTGCTGGTGTTCTTCCCCGCCGTCCTCGCCTGGGTCGGCACGATCCCCGACCAGTACTGACGGGGCGGCCACGTGACGTCCGAGGCGGTGCGCCGACGACTGGTGCCGCGCGAGGCCGTGGCGCCGCTCGCCGTCGGTGCACTCGTCGCCGCCGCGACGGCGTACGTGGGCGCCGTCGACCCGAACCGCCCGGGCCACTACGTCACGTGCCCGCTGCTCACCCTGACGGGCCTCGCGTGCCCCGGGTGCGGCGGCCTGCGGGCCACGCACGACCTCGTGCGCCTCGACCTCGCCGCGGCCTGGTCCATGAACCCGCTGTGGGTCGTCGTCACGCCGCTGCTCGTCGTGCTGTGGGGCCTGTGGCTCGTCCGTGCCTGGCGCGGACGCCCCGCGCCGCGCGTGCCCGCGGGGGTGGCGTGGACGTCGCTCGCCGTGCTCGTGCTCTTCGGGGTGCTGCGCAACGTGCCCGCCCTGGTCCCGTGGCTCGGCCCGGTGGCCGCCTGAGCCGGCGGCCGTGACCGCGACCGGCGGCGCCGCGCGCGTCTCGGGGGCTGGGCCGTGGTCATCGTCACTCGGGGGCGGCTCTACGATGGCAGGTACCTCCCTGTCAACGGGTCGGCCCGAACCTGTGGGTGCACGCCGGCCGACCGGCCCGGCAGGGGGCGGGACGACACGGGGAGTGGTGGGACGATGACGGTGCTGGACGACATCGTCGCGGGTGTGCGCGAGGACCTCGCGGCACGCCAGGCGACGACCTCGCTCGACGAGCTCAAGGAACGAGCCGCCCGCGTCCCCGGTGCGCTCGAGTGCGTGAGCCGCCTCAAGGCGGACGACGCCGTGGCCGTCATCGCCGAGGTGAAGCGGTCGAGCCCCAGCAAGGGCGCGCTCGCGTCCATCTCCGACCCGGCCGAGCTCGCGGGGGAGTACGAGAAGGGCGGCGCGGCCGCGATCTCGGTGCTCACCGAGCAGCGGCGGTTCAACGGGAGCCTCGCCGACCTCGACGCCGTCCGGGCGCGGGTCGACGTCCCCGTGCTCCGCAAGGACTTCGTCGTGACGCCGTACCAGGTGTGGGAGGCGCGCGCCCACGGCGCGGACATCGTGCTCCTCATCGTCGCGGCGCTCGAGCAGACGGTGCTCACGTCGCTCGTCGAGCGCGTGCACTCGCTCGGCATGACCGCGCTCGTCGAGGTCCACACGCTCGACGAGGTCACGCGCGCGCTCGACGCCGGGGCGCGGGTCGTCGGCGTCAACTCGCGCGACCTCAAGACGCTCGACGTCGACCGCACGACCTTCGCGCGCCTCGCGCCCGCGATCCCCGACGAGGTCGTCCGCGTGGCCGAATCCGGCGTGCGCGGGCCGCACGACGTCATGGACTACGCCCGCTCCGGCGCGCACGCCGTGCTGGTCGGCGAGGCGCTCGTGACCGACGACGCGCCGCGCTCGTCCGTCGCCGACCTCGTCGCGGCCGGGTCGCACCCGTCGCTGTGGTCCGTGCGGCCCTGAGGCACGACGGCACCGTCCGTCACGCCGCAGGCGCCGCGCCCCGGCCCAGCACACCCCACCACGCAGGAGGACCGGCCCCGTGCCCGACTCGACACCATCGACCACCCCTCCGAGCGGCGCGCACTCCGTCCGCGCCGACCTGACGCGCTCCCTCGCGACCCAGGAGGGCCCCTACTTCGGCGAGTTCGGCGGGCGCTACGTGCCCGAGGCGCTCGTCGCCGCGCTCGACGAGCTCGAGACCGAGTACCGCAAGGCGCTCGACGACCCGGCGTTCGTGACCGAGCTCGCGCGCCTGCAGCGCGAGTACACCGGCCGCCCGAGCCCGCTCACGGAGGTGCCCCGCTTCGCGGAGCACGCCGGCGCCTCGCGCGTGTTCCTCAAGCGCGAGGACCTCAACCACACCGGCTCGCACAAGATCAACAACGTCCTCGGCCAGGCGCTGCTCGTCAAGCGCATGGGCAAGAAGCGCGTGATCGCCGAGACGGGCGCCGGCCAGCACGGCGTCGCGACGGCGACGGCCGCGGCCCTGCTCGACCTCGAGTGCGTCGTGTACATGGGCGAGGAGGACACGCGGCGCCAGGCGCTGAACGTCGCGCGCATGCGCCTCCTCGGCGCCGAGGTCGTCCCCGTGACGATCGGCCAGCGCACCCTCAAGGACGCGATCAACGAGGCGCTGCGCGACTGGGTCGCCAACGTCGACACGACGCACTACCTGCTAGGCACCGTGACCGGGCCCCACCCGTTCCCCGAGATGGTGCGCGAGTTCCACCGCGTCATCGGCGAGGAGGCGCGCACGCAGATCCTCGACCGCATCGGGCGCCTGCCCGACGCGCTCGCCGCGTGCGTGGGCGGCGGCTCGAACGCGCTCGGGCTCTTCAACGCCTTCCTCGACGACGAGGGCGTCGAGCTCTTCGGCTTCGAGGCGGGGGGCGAGGGCATCGAGACGGGCCGCCACGCGGCCCGCTTCAGCGGCGGCGCACCGGGCGTCCTGCACGGCGCGCGCTCGTACCTCCTCCAGGACGAGGACGGCCAGACCCTGCCGAGCCACTCGGTGTCCGCAGGTCTCGACTACCCGAGCGTCGGGCCCGCCCACTCGTGGCTCCACGACCTCGGCCGCGCGACGTACCTGCCCGTGACCGACGCCGAGGCGATGGACGCGTTCCGGCTGCTGTGCCGCACCGAGGGGATCATCCCGGCGATCGAGTCGGCCCACGCCCTCGCGGGCGCGCTGCGGGTCGGGCGCGAGGCCGCGGCCGCGGGCCGCACCGACCACGTGATCCTCGTGAACCTCTCGGGGCGCGGGGACAAGGACGTGGCGACCGCCGCCCGGTGGTTCGACCTCGTGGACGACGACGCGATCGCCGAGACGGCGACGGGCACGGAGGGACAGCTGTGAGCGCCGCCCAGACCCAGGACGCACCCGGGGCGTCGACGCCGGGGACGGCGTCGGCCACCGCCCGCCGTCTGCTCGAGCTGCGCGCGGAGGGCCGTGCGGGGCTCGTCGGCTACCTGCCGGTCGGCTTCCCGACGGTCGAGCGCTCCGTCGAGGCGGCGCTCGCGCTCGTGGACTCGGGCGTGGACGTGCTCGAGCTCGGCATCCCGTACACGGACCCCGTCATGGACGGACCGGTCATCCAGGCCGCTGCCCAGGCGGCGCTCGACGGCGGTGCGCGCGTCGCGGACGTCTTCCGCGTCGTCGCGGCCGTCACGGAGCGCACGGGCGGACGCGTGCCGGTGCTCGTCATGACGTACTGGAACCCCGTGCTGCGCTACGGCGTCGAGGCGTTCGCGCGCGACCTCGCGGCGGCCGGGGGGGCCGGGCTCATCACGGCCGACCTCGTCCCCGACGAGGGCCGCGCGTGGCTGGACGCCGCCGAGGCGCACGGTCTCGACCGCGTGTTCCTCGTCGCGCCGAGCTCGACGCCGGAGCGCCTCCGGCTCACCGCGCGCGCGTCGCGCGGCTTCGTCTACGCGGCCTCGACGATGGGCGTCACGGGCGTGCGCGCCGCCGTCGGGCCCCAGGCCGCGCGGCTCGTCGCCGACACGCGCGCGGCGGGCGCCGAGCTCGTGTGCGTCGGCCTCGGCGTCTCCACGGCCGAGCAGGCCGCGGAGGTCGCGCGCTACGCCGACGGCGTCATCGTCGGCTCGGCGTTCGTCCGGCCCCTGCTGGGTGACGCCCCGTGGGACGAGCGGCTCGCCGCGCTCCGCACGGTCGCCGCCTCGCTGGCGGCCGGGGTGCGGTCCGCCCGCCAGGAGCAGCCCGGCACGACGACGCCCGGCGGGGTGGTCGCATGAGCGCCGCGCTCGCCGTCGGGCAGCTCGTGGGGGCCGCGGGCGCCCTGCCCTCGGCGATCCCGAGCCCGCCCCAGCACACCTGGTACCTCGGGCCGTTCCCTATCCGCGCCTACGCGCTCGCGATCCTCGCCGGGATCGGCGTCGCCCTGTGGCTCACGCGCCGCCGCTGGGTCGAGCGCGGGGGAGAGGCCGACGACGTCCTGGAGATCGCGTTCTGGGCGGTCCCGTTCGGGATCGTCGGCGGGCGGCTCTACCACGTCTTCTCGACGCCCGACCCGTACTGGGGTCCGAACGGGGACCCCGTCCGCGCGCTGTACGTGTGGGAGGGCGGCCTCGGCATCTGGGGCGCGGTCGCGCTCGGCGCGGTCGGTGCGTACATCGGGTGCCGGCGCCAGCGCGTGAGCTTCCCGGCGTTCGCCGACGCGCTCGCCCCGGGGCTGCTCCTCGCACAGGCCGTCGGGCGTCTCGGCAACTGGTTCAACCAGGAGCTGTTCGGCTCGCCCACGACGCTGCCGTGGGGCCTGCGGGTCGACGACTCGGTCGCCGCCGCGGCCGGCTACCCGCCGGGCACGCTGTTCCACCCGACGTTCCTCTACGAGATGGTCTGGAACATCGCCGCTGCCCTGCTCCTGATCTACCTGGACCGTCGGTTCCGGCTCGGTCATGGTCGGGTATTCTGGCTCTACGTCTTCGTCTACACGCTCGGTCGGGTGTGGATCGAGATGCTGCGCATCGACGAGGCCGAGCTCGTCCTCGGTCTCCGGCTGAACGTCTGGACCTCGATCCTGGTCGGTGTCGGTGCGTTGGTAGCGTTTATCGTTGTCGGGCGTCGCCACCCCGGGCGCGAGGAGACGGTGTCCCTCGACGCGCCGGGCGAGGCGCCCGCCACGGAGCCCACGGAGCCGGTCGAGGAGTCGACCGACGCCGTGGACCCCGAGAAGACCGCGGACTCCGACGACTCGGAGGAGTCCGAGCAGGCAGATGCCGCGCGACCAGACCCCGGTCGCTGAGCCTCCGTCACTCAACGGCGAATCCGCCGGGCGACCGCCCGGTGGTTCCGTCATGTCCACCAGGGCCGACGACGTCCCGAACCCCCCAGCTGGAACCAGCCCGGCCGTCTCGGTCGGGCGCCTGTGAGGACGGTGTTGATGACCACGCCGCAGTATCGGGACGCGCACCGGGCACCCGCCCTGTCCGCCCCTCCCACGGCATCCGGTCTGTACGACCCCGCCGCCGAGCACGACGCGTGCGGCGTCGCCTTCGTGGCGACGCTCCGCGGCACGCCCGGACGCGACATCGTGGACGCGGGGCTCACGGCCCTGCTCAACCTGGACCACCGCGGCGCGGTGGGCGCCGAGGAGAACAGCGGCGACGGTGCGGGGATCCTCACGCAGATCCCCGACGCCTTCGTGCGCGACGTGGTCGACGCCGAGCTCCCGCCCGCCGGGCACTACGCCATCGGCATGGCGTTCCTCCCGCAGGACCCCGAGGCGGCCGCGACCACGGCCCGCGCGGTCGAGGCGATCGCCGCCGAGGAGAAGCTCGAGGTCCTCGCCTGGCGCGACGTCCCCGTGACGGCCGACCTCGTGGGCCCGAGCGCGCGCGCCTCGATGCCGCTGTTCCGTCAGGTCGTCGTGGCCGACCCGTCGCGCGAGCTGGCCGGCGTCGACCTCGACCGCCGGACGTACCGCCTGCGCAAGCGCGCGGAGAACGAGCTCGGTCTCTTCTTCGCGTCGCTGTCGGCGCGCACGCTCACCTACAAGGGCATGCTCACGACGGCGCAGCTCGAGCCGTTCTTCCCGGACCTGTCCGACCCGCGGTACGCGAGCGAGATCGCGCTCGTGCACTCGCGGTTCTCGACGAACACGTTCCCGTCCTGGCCGCTCGCGCAGCCGTTCCGGATGATCGCGCACAACGGCGAGATCAACACGGTGCGCGGCAACCGGAACTGGATGGCCGCGCGCGAGGGCACGCTCGCGAGCGACGCCCTCGGCGACCTCGCGCCGCTGCTCCCGGTCTGCTCGGACGGCTCGAGCGACTCGGCGAGCTTCGACGAGGTGCTGGAGCTGCTGCACCTGTCGGGCCGCTCGCTGCCGCACGCCGTGCTCATGATGGTCCCGGAGGCGTGGGAGAACCACGCCGAGATGGACCCGGACCTGCGCGCGTTCTACGAGTACCACTCGACGCTCATGGAGCCGTGGGACGGCCCCGCGTGCCTCAACTTCACCGACGGCACGCTCATCGGCGCGGTCCTCGACCGCAACGGCCTGCGCCCCGGGCGCTACTGGGTCACCGAGGACGGCCTCGTCGTGCTCGCGAGCGAGGCGGGCGTGCTCGACCTCGACCCCGCGACGATCGTCCGCAAGGGTCGTCTCGAGCCGGGCCGCATGTTCCTCGTCGACACCGGCCAGGGCCGGATCATCGAGGACGAGGAGATCAAGTCCCAGCTCGCGGCGCAGCGCCCGTACGCGCGGTGGGTCGCGGAGAACGCGGTCTACCTCGACCAGCTCCCCGAGCGCGAGCACGTCGCGCACAGCCCCGCGTCGGTCGAGCGCCGCCAGCGTGCCTTCGGGTACACGCAGGAGGAGCTCAAGGTCATCCTCACCCCGATGGCCAACACGGGCGCCGAGCCCCTCGGCGCCATGGGCACGGACACGCCCATCGCCGTCCTCGCGAAGCGTCCGCGCCTGCTCTTCGACTACTTCACGCAGATGTTCGCGCAGGTCACGAACCCGCCGCTGGACGCGATCCGCGAGGAGCTCGTCACGTCGATCGGCGGGGCGATCGGCCCCGAGCCGAACCTGCTCGTCGACACCCCGGAGCACGCGCGCAAGCTCATGCTGCCGTTCCCGGTGCTCGACAACGACCAGCTCGCGAAGATCATCCGCGTCGACAAGGACCCGAACCTCGCGGGCGTCTTCCGCGCCGTGACGATCAAGGGCCTGTACCGCGTCGCGGGCGGCGGCGAGTCGTTGCTCGCGCGGCTCGAGGAGATCTTCGCCGAGGTCGACGCGCACGTCGCGGCCGGCGCGAGCTTCATCGTGCTGTCGGACCGCGACTCGGACGCCGAGCACGCACCGATCCCGTCGCTGCTGCTGTCGAGCGCGGTGCACCACCACCTCCTGCGGCGCCACACGCGCACGCAGGTGTCGCTCGTCGTCGAGGCGGGGGACGTGCGCGAGGTGCACCACGTCGCGCTCCTCATCGGCTACGGCGCCGCCGCGGTGAACCCCTACCTCGCGATGGAGACCGTCGAGGACCTCGCGCGCCGCGGCTACCTCGCGGTCGACCCGGCCAAGGCCGTCGCGAACCTCATCAAGGGCCTCGGCAAGGGTGTCCTCAAGGTCATGAGCAAGATGGGCATCTCGACCATCTCCTCCTACCGCGGCGCCCAGGTCTTCGAGGCCGTGGGTCTCTCGCACGACCTCGTGCAGGCGTTCTTCACGGGCACGACGTCGCGCCTCAGCGGCATCGGGCTCGACGTCGTCGCGGCCGAGGTCGCGGCGCGCCACGTGGACGCGTACCCGCGCTCCGGCAACCACCGTCCGCACGTCCGTCTGACCACGGGCGGCGAGTACCAGTGGCGCCGCGACAGCGAGGAGCACCTGTTCGACCCGGAGACGGTGTTCCGCCTCCAGCACTCGACGCGCGAGCGCCGGTTCGACATCTTCCGCGAGTACACGCACCGCGTGGACGAGCAGTCCTCACGGCTCATGACGCTGCGCGGCCTCCTCGAGCTGCGCGAGGGCGAGCGCCCCGCGGTGCCGCTCGACGAGGTCGAGCCCGTGAGCGAGATCGTCAAGCGCTTCAACACCGGCGCGATGTCGTACGGCTCCATCTCGGCCGAGGCCCACGAGACCCTCGCGATCGCGATGAACCGCCTCGGTGGTCGGTCGAACACGGGCGAGGGCGGCGAGGACCCCGAGCGCCTGTACGACCCGGAGCGTCGCTCGAAGGTCAAGCAGATCGCGTCGGGCCGCTTCGGCGTCACGAGCGAGTACCTGACGAACGCCGACGACATCCAGATCAAGCTCGCCCAGGGCGCCAAGCCCGGCGAGGGCGGTCAGCTGCCGGGCCACAAGGTGTACCCGTGGGTCGCGAAGACCCGGCACTCCACGCCGGGCGTCGGCCTCATTTCGCCGCCGCCGCACCACGACATCTACTCGATCGAGGACCTCGCGCAGCTCATCCACGACGCGAAGAACGCGAACCCGGCGGCGCGCGTCCACGTCAAGCTCGTCTCCGAGTTCGGCGTCGGCACGGTCGCGACGGGCGTGTCCAAGGCGCACGCGGACGTCGTCCTCATCTCGGGCCACGACGGCGGCACGGGCGCGAGCCCGCTGACGTCGCTCAAGCACGCGGGCACGCCGTGGGAGATCGGCCTCGCCGAGACGCAGCAGACCCTCGTGCTGAACAACCTGCGCGACCGCATCGTCGTGCAGGTCGACGGGCAGATGAAGACCGGGCGCGACGTCGTCGTGGCCGCGCTGCTCGGGGCCGAGGAGTTCGGCTTCGCGACCGCGCCGATGGTCGTCTCGGGCTGCGTCATGATGCGCGTGTGCCACCTGGACACGTGCCCGGTGGGCGTCGCGACGCAGAACCCGGAGCTGCGGGCCCGCTTCACGGGCAAGCCGGAGTTCGTCGTGAACTTCTTCGAGTTCATCGCGGAGGAGGTGCGCGAGTACCTGGCGCGCCTCGGGTTCCGGAGCATCGAGGAGGCGATCGGCCACGTCGAGTACCTCGACACGCGCCAGGCGATCGACCACTGGAAGGCGCAGGGTCTCGACCTCGCGCCCATCCTCGAGAAGCCCGTCCCCGTCGAGGGCGCGTCGCTGCGGAACACGACGACGCAGGACCACGGCCTCGAGAAGGCGCTCGACAACCAGCTCGTCGCGCTGGCCGAGGACGCGCTGGAGCGGCGTGAGCCGGTGCGGATCTCGCTGCCGGTCCGCAACGTCAACCGCACGGTCGGCACGATGCTCGGCCACGAGGTGACCAAGCGCTTCCGCGGCGAGGGCCTGCCGGACGACACGATCGACGTGACCCTCACGGGGTCCGCCGGCCAGTCGCTCGGGGCCTTCCTCCCGCGCGGCGTCACGCTGCGCCTGTTCGGGGACGCGAACGACTACGTCGGCAAGGGCCTGTCGGGCGGGCGGATCGTCGTGCGGCCGGACCGCAACGCGGTCCTCACCGGGTCGAGCAACGTCGTCGCCGGGAACGTCATCGGCTACGGCGCGACGTCGGGCGAGATCTTCCTGCGCGGCCGCGTCGGGGAGCGCTTCGGCGTCCGCAACTCGGGCGCGACGCTCGTCGTCGAGGGTGTGGGCGACCACGGGTGCGAGTACATGACGGGCGGCACGGTCGTCGTGCTGGGCCCGACCGGGCGCAACTTCGGCGCCGGCATGTCCGGCGGCACCGCGTACGTGCTCGACCTGCGCGAGAGCGCCGTGAACACGAGCGCGCTCGCGACCGGCGAGCTCGGGCTGAGCCCGCTCGAGGACGCCGAGGTCGCGCTCGTCGAGCGGCTCGTCCGCCGTCACCACGAGGAGACCGGATCGCCGCTCGCGGCCGAGCTGCTCGAGGACTTCGCCACGGCGGTGCAGCGCTTCACGCGCGTCCTGCCGACCGACTTCGCCCGCATGCGCTCGGCGCTCGAGAAGGCCGAGTCGGCCGGTCTCGACCCGGCCGCGCCCGGCGTGTGGGACCAGATCTTGGAGGTGGCCCGTGGCTGACCCCCGCGGATTCCTGAAGGTGCGGGAGCGCGAGCTCCCGCCGAACCGCCCGGTGGCCGTGCGCCTGCGGGACTGGAAGGACGTGCACGCGCACCTCGAGGAGGGTCAGCCGTTCCTCAAGGAGCAGGCGGGCCGCTGCATGGACTGCGGCATCCCGTTCTGCCACCAGGGCTGCCCGCTCGGGAACCTCATCCCCGAGTGGAACGACCTCGTCTACCGCGAGCAGTGGGCCGACGCGATCGACCGCCTCCACGAGACGAACAACTTCCCGGAGTTCACCGGTCGCGTGTGCCCGGCGCCGTGCGAGTCGAGCTGCGTGCTCGGCATCAACCAGCCGCCCGTGACGATCAAGAACGTCGAGGTCTCGATCATCGACGAGGCGTTCGAGCGCGGGTACGTCACGCCCCAGGTGCCGCAGCGGCTCACGGGCTTCACGGTCGCGGTCGTCGGGTCCGGTCCTGCCGGGCTCGCCGCCGCGCAGCAGCTCACGCGCGCCGGGCACACCGTCGCGGTGTACGAGCGCGACGACACCGTCGGGGGCCTGCTGCGCTACGGCATCCCCGACTTCAAGCTCGAGAAGCACCACATCGACCGTCGCGTCGCGCAGATGGAGGCCGAGGGCACGCGGTTCCGCCCCGGCGTCGAGATCGGCGTCGACATCACGTGGGACGACCTGCGGGCGCGCTACGACGCGGTCGTGGTCGCGACCGGCGCGACGGTGCCGCGCGACCTGTCGGTGCCCGGGCGCGAGCTCGGCGGCATCCACTTCGCGATGGACTTCCTGCACCAGGCGAACGCGGTCGTGGCGGGGCACGAGGTGCCCGACCAGATCGCGGCCACGGGCAAGCACGTCATCGTCATCGGTGGCGGCGACACGGGCTCGGACTGCCTCGGCACCTCGCTGCGCCAGGGCGCGGCGAGCGTCACGACGCTCGCGATCGGCAAGCAGCCGCCGCTCGAGCGGTCCGCGACCCAGCCGTGGCCGACCGACCCGATCGTGTTCGAGGTGTCCTCGTCCCACGAGGAGGGCGGCGAGCGCGAGTTCCTCGCGTCGACCGTCGCGTTCCTCGGCGACGAGAACGGAGCCGTGCGCGCGCTGCGCGTCGCGGAGACCGAGTACCTGCCCGACGGCCGTCGCGTGCCCAAGGAGGGCACCGAGCGCGAGATCCCCGCGGACCTCGTGCTCGTCGCGATGGGCTTCACCGGACCGGAGACGGCTGCCCTCACGACCCAGACCGGCGCGGACCTCACGGGGCGCGGCCTCGTGGCGCGCGGCGACGACTTCGCGTCTTCGCTGCCCGGGGTCTTCGTGGCCGGCGACGCCGGTCGTGGGCAGTCGTTGATCGTGTGGGCGATCGCCGAGGGGCGGGCGGCGGCGGCATCCGTCGACGCCTACCTTCAGGGAGGGACCGAGCTGCCCGCGCCCGTGCGCGCGAACACCGTGTCCTTGCGCGCTTGACGTGCACCCCGACGTCGGATGTCCGGCGCCGGGACGATGAGCGGGGCATCCTAGGGAGGGGCACCCCGCGACGACCGGCTCCTGGCCGGTCGGAAGACTAGAGGCTGGAGATATGCGCAGAGCAAAGATCGTCTGCACCATCGGACCCGCGACCGAGTCGAAGGAGCAGCTCCGCGCGCTCGTCGACGCGGGCATGGACGTGGCGCGGATCAACCGCAGCCACGGCAGCGCCGAGGAGCACGCGGCCGTCTACCACGGCGTGCGCGAGGCCGCCGCCGAGTCGGGCCGCTCCGTGGCCGTCCTCGTCGACCTCCAGGGGCCGAAGATCCGTCTGGGCCGCTTCGCGGGCGACGAGAAGCACTGGCTCGAGGAGGGTGACACCTTCACGATCACGACCGAGGACGTCGTCGGGACCAAGGAGCTCGTCTCCACGACGCACAAGGGCCTGCCGGGCGACGCCCGCGTCGGCGACCCGATCCTCATCGACGACGGCAAGGTGCTCGTCCGCGTCACCGCCGTCGAGGGCCCGCGCGTAGTCACGCGCGTCGAGGTCGCCGGCCCGGTGTCGAACAACAAGGGCCTGAACCTCCCGGGTGTCGCGGTCTCCGTGCCGGCGCTCTCCGAGAAGGACCAGGACGACCTGCGCTGGGCCCTCGCGCTCGGCGCGGACATCATCGCGCTGTCGTTCGTGCGGTCCGCGAAGGACTTCGAGGACGTCAAGCGGATCATGGACGAGGAGGGCCGCACGGTCCCCGTCGTCGCGAAGATCGAGAAGCCGCAGGCCGTCGAGAATCTCGCGGAGATCGTCGACGCGTTCGACGGCGTCATGGTCGCCCGCGGCGACCTCGCGGTCGAGCTTCCGCTGGAGCAGGTGCCGCTCGTCCAGAAGCGCATCGTCGAGCTCGCGCGTCGCAACGCGAAGCCCGTCATCGTCGCCACGCAGGTGCTCGAGTCCATGACGAACTCGCCGCGCCCGACGCGCGCCGAGGCGTCCGACTGCGCCAACGCCGTCCTCGACGGCGCCGACGCGGTCATGCTCTCGGGCGAGACGAGCGTGGGCGAGTACCCGATCCTCACGGTCCAGACGATGGCCCGGATCATCGAGGCGACGGAGGAGGCGGGCCGCGAGCGCATCGCGCCGCTCGGCTCGACGCCGCACACCCGCGGTGGCGCCATCACGCGCGCGGCGGCCGAGATCGGCGAGATCCTCGGTGCGAAGTACCTCGCGACGTTCACGCAGTCGGGCGACTCGGCGCGCCGCATGTCGCGCCTGCGCTCGTCCATCCCGCTGCTCGCGTTCACGCCGCGCGAGCACGTGCGCAACGTCCTGTCGCTCACGTGGGGCACCCAGACGTACCAGGTGCCCGAGGTGGAGAACACCGACGCGATGGTCGGCCAGGTCGACACGACCCTGCAGGCCAACGGCCTCGCCGAGGTCGGCGACCTCGTGGTCGTCGTCTCCGGCGCCCCCGTGGGCCAGCCGGGCACGACGAACTCGATCCTCGTGCACAAGATCGGCGACCACTCCGACACCCGGAACTGACGTCCGGAGCTCTCACCGGAGCTGACGCCGCGCGCCCGCCACGGGCGCTCGTGCTGCCCGACGGCGGCGCCCCCTGCGCGGGGGCGCCGCCGTCGGTCGTCCTGCGCGCCCGGGAAAGCCCGCGACACGGCCCCCGGCGCGCCCCTACCCTCGCGGGATGCGAGCCGTGCCTGCGTCCCTGGACCCCGCGGTCGTGCGTCGGGTCGACGCGCGGCTGGACGCCGTCGTGCGCGACGAGGGCGTCGCGGTCCCGCTCGCGGTGGAGAGCGGCAGCCGCGCGTGGGGGTTCCCGTCGCCGGACTCGGACTACGACTGCCGCTTCGTGTACGTGCGCCCGGGGGCCGACTACCTCGACCCCTGGCCGCGGCGCGACGTCGTCGAGACGCCGCTCGACGCGGTGCTGGACGTCAACGGGTGGGACCTCGTCAAGGCCGTGCGGCTGCTCGTGCGCGGGAACGCGACGCTGCTGGAGTGGCTGCGCTCGCCGATCGTCTACCGCGGCGACCCCGCGTTCCGCGCGGACCTGCTCGCGCTCGCCGAGCGGGTCGTCGACCGCGACACCGTGCGGCGCCACTACCTGCACGTCGCGCTCGGCCAGCGGGAGCGCTGGTGGACGGCGGACGACGTGCCGCTCAAGAAGCTCTTCTACGTCCTGCGCCCGGCCGCGACGCTGCGCTGGCTGCGCGTGCGGCCGGACGCCGTCCCGCCCATGCGCCTCGCGACGCTGCTCGACGAGGGCGAGGCACCGAGCGCGGTGGTGCAGGAGGCGTCCGGGCTCGTCGCGCTCAAGGCGGTCTCGCGCGAGATGGGCGCGGGCCCCGTCCCGGCCGTGCTCCGCCGGTTCGTCGACGACGAGCTCGCCGCCGCCACGGCGGCCGTGACGGTGGCGGGGGCCGGGGCCCTGACCGCTCGCTCGGTGGCGGGGGAGTTCTTCCGGTCGGCGGTCGCGCGGTACGGCCCGGCGGGGTCGCGGTCGACGACGGCTGCGGGCGCGCCGGGCGCCGCGTCGGGGGAGTGGCGGTGACCGACGGGCGCGCGCCTCGCTCGAGCGAGCGCGGCGGGTCGGCCCTACCCTCACGTGGGTGACCAGCGACCAGATCGAGGACGTCGACCAGGACCTGTACGCGGCGGCGAGCGACCCCGACGCCGACGGCGCGGCGGCCGCCGCGCGCGAGGCGACCTTCCGTGCGCTCGTCGCGCGCCGCGACGCGCGCGAGACCGCGGAGGCGGCCGCCACCGTGTGCGAGCAGGTCCAGCAGGTGGCGGAGGCCGCCGCACGCAGCGCGCAGGACGCGCTGACGTCCGCGACCGTCGCGCACTCCGCCGCTCTCCTCGGCGACGAGGCGATCGCCCGGCAGGCGGCGCGCGACGCGAGCGCCGCCGCCCGGGAGGCCGCGCGCGAGGCGGTCGTGCTGGACACGGCGCGGCCCGAGCTCTAGACGGCGTCGGTCCGTGCGCGGGGCCCCGCGGTCCGTCCGTGCCGTCCCGAGTCCCGCGGCACCGCTCGTCCTCGCCCTCTACCCTGGGCCCAGCGCTCGGCGACCGCTCGGTGCTGACCATCCAGCCACCGGTCGACGGTGGGAGAGCGAGGTCCGTCGTGCCCCGAGCGCACCGGCGCGGGCGCTCCTCGGGGAGCGCGGTCCTTCCGGCCCTCCAGGAGCGGTACGACCTGATCGACGGGGTGCGGGTGTACTCCGTCGTGGCGGAGCCGGACCGGACGGACTGCCCGGAGGGTCGCGCCGTACCCGCGGACGTGGTCCTCGTGCACGGGCTCGCGCTGTCGACCCGGTACCTGGAGCCGGGCGTCCGCCGGCTCGGGACGGACCGCCGCACCGCCGCACTGGACCTGCCGGGCGTCGGGCGCAGCGGCCGCCCGCCGCACCTGCCGTCGATGGCCGAGATGGCGGACGTCGTGGCCCGCTGGATGGACGGGCTCGACATGACGGGCGCGGACGTCGTCGGGCACTCGTTGGGCTGCCAGATCGTCAGTCATCTCGCCGCGGAGCGGCCCGACCTGGTCCGGCGGGTCGTCCTCGTCGGCCCTTCCCGGGACCCGGAGCACCCCCGGTGGTGGCAGAGCGCGTGGCGCCTGCTCCTCGACGGCCCGCGCGAGAGGTGGTCGCTGCTGCCGATCGCCGTCGTGGACTACCTGCGTGCCGGTCCGGTCGCGGCGGTGCGGGCCCTGAAGCAGGCGCGCCGCGCCGAGGTCAGCCACCTGGTGCAGAGCATCACGCAGCCCGTCCTCGTGGTCGTCGGGGACCGCGACCCGCTCGTCTCGGGGACGTGGGCCCGCCGACTCGTCGACGCGCTGCCCGACGGGCGGCTCGTCACGGTCCCGGGGGCTCCGCACGGGCTGCCGTACTCCAGCGTGGAGTCCTTCGTCACGACGACGCGGGACTTCCTCGACCGCGAGGAGCCGTGACGTCGAGCACCGTACGCCTGCCGAGATGAGGGGTGCCCCGGGTGGGATTCGAACCCACACTGGATCGGGTTTGAGCCGAACGCCTCTGCCGGTTGGGCTACCGGGGCCGCGCGCGGAGGTGTCCAGCCGGGCTCCGCCGCGCGGGCACCATCGAACCACACGCGCGCGCCTTCACGAGAATCACACTCCTCGGAGGGTGAAACGCGGGGGCGGCACCCGGTGCGGCGCACTACGATGAGTCCCGTGAGTGACCAGACAGCGCAGCCCGAGGACAAGCAGCCGCTCGACCTGCCCCCGATGATCGAGCCCGAGCCCGCCGCCACCCCCGCCCCGTCGGGTCGCGCCGCGCGCCGCGCCGTCGTCGCGGAGGACGAGGCCCTGATCCGTCTCGACGTCGTCGAGACGCTGCGGGACGCCGGGTTCGACGTCGTGGGTGAGGCCGGCGACGGCGCGACGGCGGTGAAGCTGGCGCTCGAGCTCAAGCCCGACGTCGTGGTCATGGACGTGAAGATGCCCGAGCTTGACGGCATCTCCGCGGCGGAGCAGATCGGCAAGGCGCACGCCGCCCCGGTCGTCCTGCTCACGGCGTTCTCGCAGGCGGAGCTCGTCGAGCGGGCGCGCGACGCCGGCGCCATGGCGTACGTCGTCAAGCCGTTCACCCCGGCGGACCTGCTGCCCGCGGTCGAGATCGCGATCTCGCGCTACTCGCAGATCTCGGCCCTCGAGTCCGAGGTGGCCGACCTCGCGGAGCGATTCGAGACGCGCAAGCGCGTCGACCGCGCGAAGGGCCTGCTCATGACGAAGATGGGCCTGTCGGAGCCGGAGTCGTTCCGCTGGATCCAGAAGACGTCGATGGATCGCCGCCTCACGATGCGCGAGGTCGCGGACGCCGTCATCGAGCAGGTCGGCGGCGCCTGAGCCGCCCGCCGCGCCCGGTGCGCCGCGCGGGGGTCCTGATCAGGACCTTTGTCACGGGGCTCCGGGCGGGCTATCGTCTTGGACTGGCGTCCAGCAGTTCCGGGGCGGTGAACACGGTCGCCACGTAGTGCTCATGTCGACGGCCGACGGTGCTGTCCGAGCGACGTGGACCTTCTCACGCCCCACGTCCCTCGGTGCCGCCGCCGGTCCCACGGTGCGAACGAGGAGGAGCGCAGTGCGCCCAGCAGTGGAGGTCAGGCCCGCGGTCGGTGACGACCTGCCGGGGATCGCTGTGCTGTGCTCGGAGGCACGCCGCGAGTCGGCGTCCGTGGCGCAGATCTGCGCGCCCGACGAGGACCGCCTGGTCCGGCACCTGTCGGTGCTGCTCACCCTGCCCGGCGGCAACGTGCTCGTCGCCCTGCACGACGGCCGCCCCGTCGGGTTCGTCCTGGCTCGCGTGCTCGACCCGCACCTGTTCGCGGACGAGCCGAGCCTGTACGTCGAGGCGGTGTACGTGGGGGAGGACGCCCGGCGGCGCGGCGTGGGCCACGCGCTCCTCAGCGCGACGGCCGAGCTCGCCGCGTCGTCCGGCGCGACGCACGTCTACTCCGTGCCCATCCCCGGTTCCCGCGGCGTGCAGCGCTTCCTCGCGCGACTGGGCTTCGGCCCGGTGGCCGGGCACCGCGTCGTCTCGACGGCGGTCCTGCAGCGACGGCTCGCGGCCGACCTCACCCCGGCCCGCCGGGGCACCCGCTCTCTCGAGGACCTCATCGCGCGCCGTCGGCGCGCCCGCACCGAGACGATGTCGGGGCCGGTCGACCTGCGCGAGTTCCAGGCCGAGTACAACCGCCGTGCGGGCGTGGTGACGCCGGCCGACACGCGCGAGACCCTGCCCGGCTGAGCCGGGCTCCCGCGCCCTGCGACCGGCGTCGCCCCGGTCAGCCCTGCGCGAGGATCATGCACGTGAGGCGCGCCGTGCACACGCGGCGACCCTCGTCGTCGGACACGACGATCTCGTAGCTCGCCGTCGTGCGCCCGCGGTGCACCGCGACCGCCTCGCCGTGCACCCAGCCGTCGCGCACGCCCCGGTGGTGCGTCGCGTTCACCTCGATGCCGACGGCCGCGCGCCCGGGCCCCCCGTGCAGCTGCGCGGCGATGGACCCCAGCGTCTCGGCGAGGACGACGGACGCGCCCCCGTGCAGCAGCCCCGCGGGCTGCGTGTTGCCCGCCACGGGCATGCGTGCGGTGACGCGGTCGGCCCCCACCTCGCCCAGCTCGATGCCCATGCGCTCGATGAGCGTCCCCTCGGTGCGCAGGCCCATCGCCTCGTAGGCGTGACGCGGGACGTCGGGTGTCGACGGGGTGGCGGGGGTCGGCGTCCCGGTCGGGGCGGCGTTCTGGTCGGAACCGTGCGTGTGGGTCATGGGCGATAGGTTGGCACCCGTGACGACCTCCGCGCGACCTCGCCTCCTGCTCATCGACGGACACTCCATGGCCTACCGCGCGTTCTTCGCGCTCCCGGCGGAGAACTTCTCGACGACCACGGGGCAGCACACGAACGCGGTCTACGGGTTCACCTCGATGCTCATCAACCTCCTGCGGGACGAGGAGCCCACGCACGTCGCCGTCGCGTTCGACGCCGGGCGCCAGTCCTTCCGCACCGAGATCCTGCCCAGCTACAAGGGCACGCGGGAGTCCACCCCCGAACCGTTCCGGGGCCAGGTGCCGCTCATCAAGGAGATCCTGGAGACGCTGCACATCCCGACGCTCGAGCGCGAGGGCTACGAGGCCGACGACATCTTCGCGACCCTCGCGACGCAGGGGGCCGCGGCCGGGATGGAGGTGCTCGTCTGCTCGGGGGACCGGGACTCGTTCCAGCTCGTCGGCCCCGACGTCACGGTGCTCTACCCGAAGAAGGGCGTCTCCGAGCTCGCGCGCATGGACAGCGCCGCCGTCGTCGAGAAGTACGGCGTGCCGCCCGAGCGCTACCCGGACCTCGCCGCCCTCGTCGGCGAGACGTCCGACAACCTGCCGGGCATCCCCGGCGTCGGTCCCAAGACGGCCGCCAAGTGGATCACGGCGTACGGCGACCTGGACGGCCTGCTGGACCACGCGGACGAGATCAAGGGCAAGGCGGGGGAGAACCTGCGGGCGCACCTCGACCAGGTCCGCCTCAACCGGCAGCTCAACGCGCTCCTGCGCGACCTCGAGCTGCCCGTCGGCCCCGACGACCTCGCGACCCGTCCCTGGGACCGCGAGGCCGCCCACCGCGTGCTCGACGCCCTGGAGTTCCGCGCCCTGCGCGACCGGCTCTTCGCGATCGCCCCCGAGGGCGAGGTCGCGGCCGAGGCGGGGTTCGACGTCGCGCTCGCCGACGTCCTGCCGGGGGGCCTGGGCGCCTGGCTGGCCGAGCACGGCACGCGCCCGCTGGGCGTCGAGGTGGCCGGCAAGGTCGTGCCGGGCGGCGGGGACGCGTGGGGCCTCGCGGTGTCCGACGACGCCGGGGCGGCCGTCGCGCTCGAGCTCGCCGACGTCGCAGGCGCCGACGACGAGGCGCTCGCCGCGTGGCTCGCCGACCCGGAGCGACCCAAGGTCGTGCACGGCGTGAAGTCGGCCTGGCACGAGCTCGCGGCGCGCGGCTACGACCTCGCGGGCGTCACGTTCGACACCGAGCTCGCCGCGTACCTGTGCCACCCCGACCAGCGGGGGTACGACCTGGGCGACCTCGTCGTGCGGCACCTGCACCGCGAGCTGCGCCCGGACACGGAGGCGGGCAACGACGCGCAGGGCGCGCTCGACCTCTCGCTCGACGGCAGCGGCGAGCAGGAGCGCGACGCGGTGCGCGCGCTCGCCGTCGCCCAGCTCGGCGAGGTCCTCGCGGGCGAGCTCGAGGACCGGGGGGCCACCACGCTCCTCGCCGACCTCGAGCTGCCGCTGTCCCAGGTGCTCGCGCGCATGGAGCAGCGCGGCATCGCGGCGGACGTCACGTACCTGCGCGAGCTCGAGCAGCACTTCGGCGACCTCGTCGCGACCGCCGCGTCGGAGGCCTACGCCGTCATCGGGCGCGAGGTGAACCTGGGCTCCCCGAAGCAGCTCCAGGAGGTGCTGTTCGACCAGCTCGGGATGCCCAAGACGAAGAAGATCAAGACGGGCTACACGACCGACGCGTCGGCGCTCGCGGACCTCTTCGTCAAGACGCAGCACCCGTTCCTCGAGCACCTGCTCGCCCACCGCGACGCGTCGCGGCTGCGCCAGACGGTCGAGGGGCTGCTGAAGTCCGTCGCCGACGACGGCCGCATCCACACGACGTTCCAGCAGACGATCGCGGCGACGGGCCGGCTCAGCTCGACCGAGCCGAACCTCCAGAACATCCCGATCCGCACCGAGGCGGGCCGGCGCATCCGGCGCGCGTTCGTCGTCGGCGAGGGCTACGAGACGCTCATGACGGCCGACTACAGCCAGATCGAGATGCGCATCATGGCGCACCTCTCGGGCGACGAGGGTCTCATCGAGGCGTTCCGGTCCGGGGAGGACCTGCACTCCTACGTCGGGTCGCGCGTGTTCGAGGTCCCGGCGGCCGAGGTCACGCCCGCGATGCGCTCGAAGATCAAGGCGATGTCGTACGGCCTCGCGTACGGGCTGTCGGCGTTCGGGCTCTCGCAGCAGCTCACCATCGAGGTGGGCGAGGCCCAGAAGCTCATGGACGACTACTTCGAGCGCTTCGGCGGCGTGCGCGACTACCTCACGGGCGTCGTCGACGAGGCGCGGGCCACGGGCTACACGGCCACCATCCTCGGGCGCCGCCGGTACCTGCCGGACCTCACGAGCGACAACCGGCAGCGCCGCCAGATGGCGGAGCGCATGGCCCTCAACGCGCCGATCCAGGGCAGCGCGGCCGACATCATCAAGGTCGCGATGCTCAACGTGCAGCGCGCGATCGACGAGCGCGGGCTGCGCTCACGGCTGCTCCTCCAGGTGCACGACGAGCTCGTGGTCGAGGTGGCCCCGGGAGAGCGCGACGCCGTCGAGGAGGTGCTGCGCACGCAGATGGGTGCCGCAGCGGACCTCGACGTGCCGCTCGACGTCTCGGTCGGCGTCGGCGCCACGTGGCACGAGGCGGGTCACTGACCCGCGCGTGTCAGCCCGGGAGGCGCGTGCGGAAGATCGCCGTCCCGGGCAGGTAGGCGCCGCGCACCGGTCCCCATCCGCCCCACACCTCGGCGTTGTCGGCGGGCCACTCGGGCTCGACGACGTCGCGCAGCTCCAGCCCGGCGGCGACCACCTCGCGCACGTGGTCGCCCAGGGTGCGGTGGTATTCGGCGTAGACGACACGGCCGGCCGCGTCGGTCTCGACGTAGGGCCGGCGGTCGAAGTAGGACCGGTTCGCGGTCAGCCCGTGCTCGCTCGGGTCGTCGGGGAACGCCCACCGGGTCGGGTGCGTCACCGAGAACGTCCACGTGCCGCCGGGCCGCAGCACGCGCGCGACCTCGCGGTGGACGGCCGCCGCGTCGGGCACGAACGGGATCGCGCCGAACGAGGTGAACGCGACGTCGAACGTGGCGTCGGCGAACGGGAGCCGGCGCGCGTCGGCCTGGACGGCCGGGACGCGCACGCCCGTCGCCCGGTCCAGCGCCGCCCCCGCGGCGAGCATGCCGCCGGACACGTCCGTCGCGACGACCTCCGCCCCCTGCGTGACGAGCCAGCGCGAGCACTGCGCCGCGCCCGCGCCGACCTCGAGCACCCGGCGCCCCGCGACGTCGCCGAGCAGCCGCGCGTCCCGCTCGCGCAGGCCCTCCGGGCACCAGCAGAAGTCCGCCGCGCCGAGGAAGGCCCCGTGCTCGTGGAGGTACTCCTGCGCGTTGGCGTCCCACCAGCCGCGGCCGGCGCGGCCGCCCTCGGTCGCGGGCACGTCGCGGTAGCCGGCGTCGGCGGTCGGACCGGGGGTCGCGCCCGAGGGCGCGACGACGGGCGGCTCGGGCGAGGAGGACGCGCTCATGCCCCCATTCTCCCGGTCCCGCCGCACGGCCCGTCCGGTCGGGACCTTGGTCGTCGGCGTGCCCGCGGACCGGGACGGGCGATGACCCGTCGCGCGGGGGTGGCTAGGGTTGAGGGCGACGCGGTGCCGCGGAGGTCGGCACCTCCGTCGACGCCCGGCATGCGCGCGAGGCCGCGCGACGCGACGACGAGACGGAGGAACAGGTGCGCATCGGACTTCTCACCGGCGGGGGCGACTGCCCCGGGCTGAACGCGGCGATCCGGGCCGTGGTCAAGCAGGGGACGGGGGAGTACGGGCACACCATCATCGGCTTCCGCAACGGCTGGCGCGGCGTCGTCGACGGCGACGTGCACCCGCTCGGCCGCCAGGACATCCGGAACGTCCTGCCCGTGGGCGGCACGCTGCTCGGCACCGCGCGGTTCCACCCGCGCGAGGAGGACGGCAGCATGGACGCCGTGCTCGCGACGGTCGAGGCCGAGCACCTCGACGCCCTGATCTGCATCGGCGGCGACGGCACGCTGCACGCGGCGAGCCGCGTCGCGGAGGCGGGCGTGAAGATCGTCGCCATCCCCAAGACGATCGACAACGACGTCGAGGGCACGGACCTGTCGATCGGGTTCCACACCGCCGTGAACATCGCGACGGAGGCGCTCGACCGCGTGCACACGACGGCGGAGAGCCACAACCGCGTCATGGTGGTCGAGGTCATGGGCCGCCACGCCGGCTGGATCGCGGTCAACGCGGGCATCGCCGGCGGCGCCGAGGTCGTGCTCGCGCCGGAGCAGCCGTTCGACATCGACCAGGTCGTGAAGTTCCTCCGCCACCGGCACCGCGCGCACGCGAACTTCTCGATCGTCGTCGTGGCCGAGGGCGCCGTGCCGCGCGAGGGGTCGTCGATGGAGTTCACGCAGCAGCTCGGCCGGTTCGGGGAGATCGTCGCCGGCTCCATCGGGGAGCGCGTGAGCGCCGAGATCGCGGAGCGCACCGGGTTCGACACCCGGCTCACGGTGCTCGGCCACGTGCAGCGCGGGGGCGAGCCCACGCCGACCGACCGGATCCTCGGCAGCCGCTTCGGCGTCGCGGCCGTGGACGCCGTGAGCGCGGGGACGTCGGGCGTCATGACGGCGCTGCGGGGCGAGCGGGTCGAGCTCGTGCCGCTCGCGGAGGTCGCGGGCCGGCCGAAGCGGGTCCCGGAGGAGCTGCTGCGGGTCGCCCGCGTGCTCGCGTGACGTGGAACCGGTAGTCGGGACGCCCCGGCGGGGCGCGCAAGACGCGTTGACCGCCGGGGTGACACCCGGATAAGGTGGACGGCGGTGCGCTGCGCCTGCCTTCATCCCGAGCCACGACGTCGACCATGACGCCGGAGCGTCCGGGGGCGTCGGCGGGAGACGCGCCGAAAACCCTACCCGCTCGACTACACCTGTCCGCATCGGAGCATCGAACTCAATGACCATCTCTACCCCCGCGAAGTCCGCACCCCAGGTTGCCGTCAACGACATCGGCACCGAGGAGGACTTCCTCGCCGCCGTTGACGCGACCATCAAGTACTTCAACGACGGCGACATCGTCGAAGGCACGATCGTCAAGGTGGACCGCGACGAGGTCCTCCTCGACATCGGCTACAAGACCGAGGGCGTCATCCCCTCCCGCGAGCTGTCCATCAAGCACGACGTGGACCCCGGTGAGGTCGTCAACGTCGGCGACGCGGTCGAGGCCCTCGTCCTCCAGAAGGAGGACAAGGAAGGCCGTCTGATCCTGTCCAAGAAGCGCGCCCAGTACGAGCGCGCCTGGGGCACGATCGAGAAGATCAAGGAGGAGGACGGCGTCGTCACCGGCACCGTCATCGAGGTCGTCAAGGGTGGTCTCATCCTCGACATCGGCCTCCGTGGCTTCCTCCCGGCCTCCCTGGTGGAGATGCGTCGCGTCCGCGACCTCCAGCCGTACGTCGGCAAGGAGATCGAGGCGAAGATCATCGAGCTCGACAAGAACCGCAACAACGTCGTCCTCTCGCGCCGTGCCTGGCTCGAGCAGACGCAGTCCGAGGTCCGCTCCACCTTCCTGCAGACCCTGCAGAAGGGCCAGGTGCGCCCCGGTGTCGTCTCCTCGATCGTCAACTTCGGTGCGTTCGTGGACCTCGGCGGCGTCGACGGCCTCGTGCACGTCTCCGAGCTGTCCTGGAAGCACATCGACCACCCGTCCGAGGTCGTCGAGGTCGGCCAGGAGGTCACGGTCGAGGTCCTGGACGTCGACTTCGACCGCGAGCGCGTCTCGCTGTCGCTGAAGGCGACGCAGGAGGACCCGTGGCAGACGTTCGCCCGGACCCACGCGATCGGTCAGGTCGTCCCGGGCAAGGTCACCAAGCTCGTCCCGTTCGGTGCGTTCGTGCGCGTCGAGGACGGCATCGAGGGCCTCGTGCACATCTCGGAGCTGGCCGTGCGCCACGTCGAGCTGCCGGAGCAGGTCGTCAACGTCGGTGACGAGGTCTTCGTCAAGGTCATCGACATCGACCTCGAGCGCCGCCGCATCTCGCTGTCGCTCAAGCAGGCCAACGAGGGCGTGGACCCGGAGTCGGACGACTTCGACCCCGCGCTCTACGGCATGGCCGCCGAGTACGACGAGCAGGGGAACTACAAGTACCCCGAGGGCTTCGACCCGGAGACCAACGAGTGGCTCGAGGGCTTCGAGGCGCAGCGCGAGGCGTGGGAGGCGGAGTACGCCAAGGCGCACGAGCGCTGGGAGGCGCACCGCAAGCAGGTCGCCGAGGCCGTCAAGGCCGACTACGACGCCGCGTCGGGCGAGACCACGAGCTCCTCGAGCTCGTCGTCCTCCAGCACGTCCTACTCGTCGGCCCCGGCCGCCGAGGCGACGGGCACGCTCGCGTCGGACGAGGCGCTCGCCGCGCTCCGCGAGAAGCTCACGGGCAACTGACCCGGCCGGCGGCCCCGCGCGGGACGCCACGCTGAGCAGACGAAGGCCCGCCACCCCTCGGGGTGGCGGGCCTTCGCCATGTCCGGCACGTGCCCTGGCGCTCACGGCGCCGACCAGGTGGTCCTGGTCCGTCAACGGCCCCGGACGAGCCAGGACCACCTGGTCGACGCCCCGGGACCGCCTGCTCGGCGGTCGGGCGTCAGGCCGTCGCCGGCTCGGGGGCCGTGGCAGCGGCCGGGACGGTGGCCGGGTCGGTGGCCGACGACGCGGGCGAGTCGGCGAACTGCGTCCGGTAGAGCGTGGCGTAGCGCCCGCCACGAGCCAGGAGCTCGGTGTGCGTGCCCGTCTCGACGACCCGGCCGGCGTCGAGCACGACGATGAGGTCGGCCTCGCGGACGGTGGAGAGGCGGTGCGCGATGACGAGCGAGGTCCGGCCGCGCAGCGCCTCGGCGAGCGCGGCCTGGACCGCCGCCTCGGAGTCCGAGTCGAGGTGCGCCGTCGCCTCGTCGAGGACGACGAGCTGAGGGGCCTTGAGGAACACCCTGGCGATCGCGAGGCGCTGCCGCTCACCGCCGGACATCCGGTAGCCGCGGTCGCCCACGACGGTGTCCATGCCGGACGGCAGGGCGGCGACGACGTCCCACACGTGCGCGCGCCGCAGCGCGGACTCGAGCTCGGCGTCGGTCGCGTCGGGCTTGGCGTACCGCAGGTTCTCCGCGATCGAGTCGTGGAACAGGTGCGCCTCCTGCGTGACCACGCCGACGGCGTCGTGCAGGCTCTCCTGCGTGACGTCGCGCAGGTCGCGACCGGCGATCCGGACGTGGCCGGCGCTCGGGTCGTACATGCGCGTCACGAGCTGCGACACGGTGGTCTTGCCCGCGCCGGACGACCCGACGAGCGCGACCATCGCGCCCGCGGGCACGGAGAACGAGACGTCGTGGAGCGTGTCGGTGGTCGGGTCGGTGCCCTCGACGGCCACGGACTCGAGCGACGCGAGGGAGACCTCGGCCGCGCTCGGGTAGCGGAAGGTCACGCCGTCGAGCTCGAGGCTCGCGCCCTCGCGCGCGACGTCCGCGGCGAGGTCGTCGGCGTCGGGGGCGTCCGTGACGGTGGGCTCGAGGTCGAGCACCTCGAGCACGCGCTCGAAGCTGACGAGGGCCGTCATGACGTCGACCTGGACGTTCGACATCGCCGTCAGCGGGCCGTAGAGACGGCCCAGGTAGGCGGTGAGCGCGACGACCGTGCCGACGGTCAGCGAGCCCGAGATGGCCATGACGCCACCGAGACCGTAGACGATCGCGACGGCGACGGACGCGACGACCGTGAGACCGACGCGGAAGACCGTCCCGTACATGGCCTGGCGGACCCCGATGTCGCGGACCCGACGCGCCTGGGCGGCGAACCGTGACGACTCGCGGTCCGGGTCGCCGAACACCTTGACGAGGTGGGCGCCCGCCACGTTGAAGCGCTCGTTCATCGTCTGCGCCGCCTCGGCGTTGAGCTCGTAGCTCTCCCGCGTGATCGCGGCGAGGCGCTTGCCGACCCAGCGGGCGGGCAGGACGAACGCGGGCAGGAGGGTGAGCGCGAGGAGGGTGAGCTGCCACGACATCGAGAGCATCGCGGCGAGCACGAACACGACGGTGAGCAGGTTGGAGAACACGTTCGACAGGGTCGACGTGAACGCCTGCTGGGCGCCGAGGACGTCACCGTTGAGGCGCTGGACGAGCGCACCGGTGCGCGTCCGGCTGAAGAAGGCGAGCGGCATGCGCTGGACATGGTCGAAGACCGCGGTGCGCAGGTCGACGATGAGCCCCTCGCCGATGCGGGAGGAGAACCAGCGCTGCGCGACGCCGAGCGCGCCGGAGAGCACGGCGAGGCCGGCGGCGACCGCCGAGAGCGCGACGACGAGGCCGACGTCGCCCGCGGTGATGCCGTCGTCGATGATGCGCTGGAACAGGAGCGGGGTGACGGCACCGGCGGCGGCGTCGACGGAGATGAGCACGAGGAACGCGGCGAGCTGGCGCCGGTAGGGCCGGGCGAACGTGAGGACCCGGCGGATCGTGCCGCGGTGCAGCCGGCGGGAGGTGACGGAGGCGTCCTGGCGGAAGGAGCGCATGCCGCGCCCGCCGCCGGCGCCGGGGAGGGATGAGGGGAAGGACATGGGGCCTCCTGGGTGGGGGAGGGGCGCGTCGTCCGCGGCGGCGGTGGCCGTCCGGCGGGCGCGGTCCGAGGATCGCTCGCGCGACAACGATAGTGAGTCTAACTCACAATGAGCCGATACCACAAGTGGGCCCGGGCCCGGTACGCTCGGCCTCGTGACGACCGACGCGAGCCAGCCTGCCACGCCGGGCGCACCCCCGGGCGGCCGAGCCACCTCCACCGACGAGGCGGGGGAGTTCCTCGCGCTCCTGCACGCCGCGTTGCGCAGCGTGCGCCGCGAGGCGAGCGAGCGGCTCGAGCCCGCGGGCACGACGCCTGGCCAGTTCCGGATGCTGCGCTTCCTCTCCCGCTGCGACGGCCCGTGCCGGCTCGGCGCGGTGGCGTCGGCGCTCGACGTCGCGCCGCGCTCGGTCACCTCGAAGGTCGACGACGCCGAGCACGCCGGTCTCGTGCGCCGCACTCCCGACCCGCAGGACCGCCGCGCCACGCTCGTCGAGCTGACGCCGCGCGGGCGCGAGGTCGTCGAGCAGGTCGGGGCGGAGAGGTCGTCGAGCGCGGGCACCCTGCTGGCCCGCCTGGACGCGCACGAGCGCGCCGAGCTGCTCCGGCTGCTGCGCGCGGTCGCGGGCGAGCGGCCCGACGACGGCGAAGCGGCCGAGGGCTCCCCGGGGGCGATCTCCTCCCGCTGAGCGCCGGCTGGTCGAGGGGCGCCCCGCGCCCCGACGCGGGGCGGTGCGCCGGCTGGCAGGATGGGACGCATGTTTCGCATCGGCCTGACCGGAGGAATAGCGGCGGGGAAGTCCGTCGCGCTCGCCCGCTTCGCCGAGCTGGGCGCGGTGGTCGTCGACTACGACGCCCTCGCGCGCGACGCCGTCGCGCCCGGCACCGTCGGGCTCGACGAGGTCGTCGAGGCCTTCGGGCCCGAGGTCCTCGGTGAGGACGGCGCGCTCGACCGGCCCGCGCTCGGGCGCGTGGTGTTCGGGGACGACGCCGCGCGCGAGCGGCTCAACGCGATCGTCCACCCCGAGGTCCGTCGGCTCGCCGCCGAGCGCGAGGCCGCGGCCGGTGCGGCCGACCCGCGAGCCGTCGTCGTGCACGACATCCCGCTCCTCGTCGAGACGGGCGACCCGGCGCGGTTCCACTGCGTCGTGGTCGTGCACACGCCCGAGGACGTCCGGGTGGACCGCCTCGTGACGTCGCGGGGGCTGAGCGAGGAGGAGGCGCGCGCGCGGCTCGCCGCCCAGGCCGACGACGCGGCGCGCCTCGCGGCCGCGGACGTCACCCTCGACGGATCGGGCGACCCCGACGCGCTGCGCGCGCAGGTCGACGCGCTCTGGGCGCGCGTGCGCGCGGAGGTCGACGCGGAGGCGCTCGCGGAGCTCGAGGAGCGCGAGGCGTGACGGTCGTGGTGAGCGGCTTCGAGCCCTTCGGCGGCGACGCCACGAACCCCTCGTGGGAGACCGCCCAGCTCCTCGCGGAGCGCGGCGAGGAGCTCGTGGGGGACCGCGTGGTCGCCGTCCGGCTCCCCGTGACGTTCGCCGGGGCGTGGCCCGCGCTCGACGCCGTCGTCCGGGAGCACGACCCGGCGGTTGTCGTGGCGCTGGGGCTCGCGGGCGGCGCCGGGCGCGTGCGCCTCGAGCGCGTGGCCGTCAACGTGCGCGACGCCCGGATCCCCGACAACGCCGGGGCGCAGCCGGTCGACGTGCCCGTCGTGCCGGGGGCGCCCGTCGGCCACTGGTCCACGCTCCCGCTCAAGGCGTCGCTCGTCGCCGTCCGGGAGGCCGGTGTCCCCGTAGAGGTGTCCGGGACGGCCGGCACGTACGTGTGCAACGACGTGTTCTACGCCCTCATGCACCACTGGGGCTCCGTGCCGGGCCGCCGCGCGGGCTTCGTACACGTGCCCGACGCCGGCGCGGTGCCCGTCGAGGACCAGGTGACCGCCGTCGCGGCCGTCGTGCGGCAGGCGCTCCTCGGCGCCCCCGAGCCGCGGGTCGCCGCGGGCACCGAGAGCTGAGCGGGCGCCGGGGGCCGGCAGGTCGCCCCGCCGGCCCCGGCGCCGCAGACCGTCAGCTCGCCGCGCGGCGACGGGCGACGACCACGAGCAGCGTCGCGCCCCCGGCGAGCAGGAGCGCCGCCACCACGGCGAGCACGACGACCGAGGAACCGGTCGAGGCCAGCCCGCCCTCCGGCGTGGACTTGCTGCTGGGGGCCGCCGACGGCGTCGGGTCCGTGCTCGCGACGGGCGTCGCCTGCGGAGCGGGCGTGCTCTCCGCGGCGGGCTCGCCCGGCACCTCGGCGCCGGGGGTCTCGGTGGTCGTCGGAGGCGTCGTCGTCTCGGTGCCACCCGGGGTCGGGGTCTCGGGCGTCGGCTCCGGCTCCGCGGCGACCGGGACCGGCTCGCACGGGCCCGCGAACGGGTAGTTGTGGTGCTCGATGCCGGCCCCGCCGGTGTACGCGACCGCGCCGTTCGCGAGGACGCGCCCGTTCGTCGACGTGGACACCGTGAGCGTCGCGTCGGCGCGCGGGACGACGATCGTGCCGGGGAACTGGTCGTTCGTGCCGAGCGCGACCTGCGTCGCGTCCGGGAACGCCCAGAGGAAGTGGGACGACAGGTACTGCGTCGCCTGGTAGAGGCGCACGCCGTCGTACGCGACGTACTGAAGGGACGGAATGCGCACCGTGGACCCGCTGACGCTGAGCAGCACCGGGCCGGTGCCCGTGACGTGCAGCTCGCGGAGCGACGCGGCACCCTCCGCGGTGAGCGCGTACCGCGCGCCCGCCTCGACGGTCAGGACGCCGTTCTCCGGGGCGACCTGCTCGGCGCCGTCGGTCGCGTCGGCGGCGATGCCGGCGACGAGCGCGGGGAGCTCGTCGTAGGGCGCGAGCGCCGCGTCCCGGCCGACACCCTGGCGCACGGACCCGTGCGTGCCGAGCGCGTTCGCGCTCTCGGTGCTCGGCGCCGAGCCCGTGATCGTGCCGCCCACCACGACGTTGCCGCCGCGCGACGCGTGGAACCCGACCTGCGTGTTCCGCGCGGTGGCGAGGTCGCCCCCGACGACGAGCATGTCGGTCCCGCCCGCGGGGGTGATCGCTGACCCGCCGCCGCCCGCGGTCCCGACGTTGAGGGAGCCGGCCCCCGCGAGGTCGGCGTCCCCGCCGACCACGACGCGGCCCTCGAGCTCGGTCGCGGTCGCGACGGTGAGCCCGCCGCCCGCCCAGATGCCGACGCCCGCGTCCTCCACCGCGGTGAGCTCGTAGACGCCGACGGGGCGGGTCGTGGCGTCCGCGGAGCAGACGTCGTCGGCGCCGACGGCGGGCGTCGCGCTCGCGGGCGCGACGAAGCCGACCGACAGGGCCAGGGTGGTGAGGGCGATCAGGGGGATTCCGCGGGGGCGCGCGGGGTGCAGGCGCATGAGGGCTCCAGGTCGAGGGGTCGTTGGCCGTGCTGACGAGAGCTGCGCGTGGGCCTCCACGCCCGTGGCCGGCCGGTCGCCGGAGCTCCACGGGCGTCGGGGAGCGGGCAGGTCGAGGGAACACTAGGGGTTCGGCACCACGCCTTCCAAATTGCGCGCGGGTGAAGTCGGGTGTATGGGGTGCGCGGCCCGGCGAGGCGCTCCCGCGAACGATGTGGGTGGCTGGACGTACCGTGGACACATGCGTCCCGTGACCGATCTCCAGCGCGCCACCGCTCCGTTCGAGGTCATCTCCGAGTACCAGCCGTCGGGCGACCAGCCCACGGCCATCGCGGACCTCTCGCAGCGCGTCCGCGCGGGCGAGAAGGACGTCGTGCTGCTCGGTGCCACCGGGACGGGGAAGTCCGCCACGACGGCCTGGCTGATCGAGGAGCTGCAGCGCCCGACCCTCGTCATGGCCCCCAACAAGACGCTCGCCGCGCAGCTCGCCACGGAGTTCCGCGAGCTGCTGCCGAACAACGCGGTCGAGTACTTCGTCTCGTACTACGACTACTACCAGCCCGAGGCGTACATCGCGCAGACGGACACCTACATCGAGAAGGACTCGTCCATCAACGACGAGGTGGAGCGGCTGCGCCACTCCGCGACGAGCTCGCTGCTCACGCGCCGGGACGTCGTCGTCGTGGCGTCCGTGTCGTGCATCTACGGCCTCGGCACCCCGCAGGAGTACGTCGACCGGATGGTGCGCCTCGACGTCGGGATGCAGGTGGAGCGCGACGACCTGCTGCGGCAGTTCGTCACGATGCAGTACACGCGCAACGACATGGCGTTCACGCGCGGCACGTTCCGCGTGCGCGGCGACACGGTCGAGATCATCCCGGTCTACGAGGAGCTCGCGGTCCGCATCGAGTTCTTCGGCGACGAGATCGAGAGCATCCAGACGCTGCACCCCCTCACCGGTGAGGTCATCCGCTCCGAGCCGAGCATCCACGTGTTCCCCGCGACGCACTACGTCGCCGGGCCGGAGCGCATGGAGCGCGCGATCTCCTCGATCGAGGCCGAGCTCACGGAGCGGCTCGACGAGCTCGAGCGGCAGAACAAGCTGCTCGAGGCGCAGCGCCTGCGCATGCGCACCACCTACGACATCGAGATGATGCGCCAGATCGGCACCTGCTCCGGGATCGAGAACTACTCCCGGCACATCGACGGCCGCGAGGCGGGGTCGCCCCCGAACACCCTGCTCGACTACTTCCCGGAGGACTTCCTCCTCGTCATCGACGAGTCGCACGTGACCGTGCCGCAGATCGGCGCGATGTTCGAGGGCGACATGTCGCGCAAGCGCAGCCTGGTGGACCACGGGTTCCGCCTGCCGAGCGCGATGGACAACCGCCCGCTGCGGTGGGAGGAGTTCGTCGAGCGCATCGGCCAGACCGTGTACCTGTCGGCCACGCCGGGCGACTACGAGCTCTCGATGGCGGACGGCGTGGTCGAGCAGATCATCCGCCCGACGGGTCTCGTGGACCCCGAGGTGATCGTCAAGCCGACCACCGGCCAGATCGACGACCTCCTGCACGAGATCCGAGAGCGGGTCGACCGCGACGAGCGCGTGCTGGTCACGACGCTCACCAAGAAGATGGCCGAGGACCTCACGGACTACCTGCTCGAGAAGGACGTGCGGGTCCGCTATCTCCACTCCGAGGTCGACACGCTGCGCCGCGTCGAGCTGCTGCGCGAGCTGCGCCTCGGCGAGTACGACGTCCTCGTCGGCATCAACCTGCTGCGCGAGGGCCTCGACCTGCCCGAGGTCTCGCTCGTCGCGATCCTCGACGCCGACAAGGAGGGCTTCCTGCGCTCGCCCAAGTCGCTCATCCAGACGATCGGGCGCGCGGCCCGCAACGTGTCCGGCCAGGTGCACATGTACGCGGACCGGATCACGCCGGCGATGGCCGCGGCGATCGAGGAGACCGAGCGGCGCCGCGAGAAGCAGATCGCGTACAACACCGAGCACGGCGTCGACCCGACGCCGCTGCGCAAGCGCATCTCCGACGTGACCGACATGCTCGCGCGCGAGGACGTGGACACCGCCGAGCTCCTGGCCGGCGGCTACCGCCAGCCGGGCAAGGGCGCGAAGGGCAAGGCCCCGGTGCCGGGCGGTCCGAAGGAGGGTGCGTCGTCGGGCAACCGGCTCGCGGGCGCGGCGGCGAGCGACCTCGCGGAGCTCATCCAGGAGCTGAGCGACCAGATGCACGCGGCCGCGGGCGAGCTCCAGTTCGAGCTCGCGGCCCGGCTGCGCGACGAGATCTCGGGGCTCAAGAAGGAGCTGCGCCAGATGCACGCCGCGACGGCCTGACCGGTTCTGGGGGACCGGCCGGGCGTCGCCGCGGGCGTGCCCGCGGAACAGTCCACGGTGGCGTGGTGTTGTCACACGAGCAGGAGCGATGGCCTATGCTGGCTCCTCGTTGAAGGGGAGTATTCCTCCGCGGTGATGTCGTCATCACGGTCGGCGCAGTCGTCGGCCCGGTGTCACCGGTCCCGCAACCACCAGCCCGCGTCTCGGACGCGCGCGCGTGGCGGTGCGTGGCGGAAGAGACCTTCGGTACTCAGTGCTACGTACCGGAGGTTTCTGCATGGACGTCCCCGTCTGGGCCTGGCTCGTCACCATCGGCGTGATCCTCGCGATGCTCGCCGTCGACTACGTCGGGCACGTGCGCACGCCGCACGCCCCGAGCCTGCGCGAGGCCAGCTGGTGGTCCGCGGGCTACGTCGCCGTCGCGGTCGTGTTCGGCGGCATCGTCTGGGCCGTGTGGGGCTCGACGTACGGCGGCGAGTACTTCGCCGGCTACATCACCGAGAAGAGCCTGTCGGTCGACAACCTCTTCGTCTTCGTGCTCATCATGACGAGCTTCCGCGTCCCGCGGCTGTACCAGCAGAAGGTCCTGCTGATCGGCATCACGATCGCGCTCGTCCTGAGGACGATCTTCATCCTCCTGGGCGCCGCGCTCATCGAGAACTTCAGCTGGATCTTCTACGTCTTCGGCGCGTTCCTGCTGTACACCGCGTGGACGCAGGTGAAGGCGGGCTCCGGTCACGACGAGGAGTTCCACGAGAACGGCGCGCTCAGGCTGACCCGCCGCCTGTTCCCGACGACGGAGACGTACGTCGAGGACAAGATGACGACCAAGATCGACGGGAAGCGCTTCATCACCCCGATGCTCATCGTCATGATCGCGATCGGCAGCGCCGACCTGCTGTTCGCCGTCGACTCGATCCCCGCGATCTTCGGCCTCACGCAGGAGACGTACCTCGTGTTCGCGGCCAACGCGTTCTCGCTGCTCGGCCTGCGCCAGCTCTACTTCCTCATCGACGGCCTGCTGGACCGCCTCGTCTACCTCGCCTACGGCCTCGCCGCGATCCTCGGCTTCATCGGCGTGAAGCTGCTCATCCACGCGCTGCACAAGAACGAGGTGCCGTTCATCAACGGCGGTGAGCACATCACCGTCATCCCGGAGATCCCGACCGCCCTGTCCCTCGGGTTCATCGTCGTCGTGCTCACGATCACCACGGTCGCGAGCCTCGCCAAGGACCGCGCCGACCGTCGACGCGAGGCCGAGATCTCGGAGGGCTAGCCACCGATGGTTCACGAACTTCCCGTCTGGTTCGAGTGGGCGTCGCTGTCGGCGCTCGCCGTCCTGCTCCTCGTCGACCTGTTCGTCGTCGGGCGCCGGCCGCACGTCCCGTCCATGCGCGAGAGCGCGCTCTGGGTCGGGTTCTACGTCGCGCTCGCGCTCGTCTTCGGGGCGGTCGTCGGAGCGGTGGGGGGCGCGGCACCGGCCGGGGAGTTCTACGCCGGGTGGCTCACCGAGTACAGCCTCTCGGTGGACAACCTGTTCGTGTTCGTGATCATCATGGCGCGCTTCGCGGTCCCGCGAGAGCAGCAGCAGCGCGTCCTCATGGTCGGGATCATCGTCGCGCTCGTCCTGCGGGGGGCGTTCATCCTGGCGGGCGCGGCGATCATCTCGCAGTTCGTCTGGGTGTTCTACCTGTTCGGCGCGTTCCTCGTGTACACGGCGATCAAGCTCGTGGCGGGCGGCGACGAGCCCGAGGAGTACCACGAGAACCGCGCCGTCCGGGCGCTGCGCCGGGTCCTGCCGCTCGGCACCCGGTACGACGGCGGCCGGCTGCGCACGGTCGAGGACGGCAAGCGGGTCTTCACGCCGCTCGTCGTCGTGTTCCTCGCGATCGGCAGCACCGACCTGCTGTTCGCGTTCGACTCCATCCCGGCCATCTTCGGGCTCACGCAGGACCCGTTCATCGTCTTCACGACGAACGTCTTCGCCCTCATGGGGCTGCGCCAGCTCTACTTCCTGCTGGGCGGTCTGCTCGAGCGGCTGGTCTACCTGCCGATCGGCCTGGCCGTCATCCTCGGGTTCATCGGCGTCAAGCTCATCCTCGAGGCCCTGCACGAGAACACGCTGCCGTTCATCAACGGCGGCGAGCACCTCGAGGCGGTGCCGACGGTCCCCATCTGGCTCTCGCTCGTGGTGATCGTCGGGGCGCTCGCGGTCACGACCGTCGCGAGTCTGCTGCGCACCCGCGCGCTGCACGCACGGAGCGAGCCGGCGGACGGCGAGGAGCCCGGGACCGTGGCGTCGTCCACGGAGGACGTCACGGAAGACGCCACGGAGACCGTGACCGACGAGGCGCCCGCCGCGGGGGAGACCCCGCCGCAGGGCGGCGGGGTCCCCCGTGGGGGTGCCGCGCGCTAGCGCGCGGCCCGGCTCAGACGCGGTCCGCCCAGTCGCCGATCACCGGCGACCACGGGCGGACCGCGCGCTGCGCGACCAGCCCGGCGCGCGCGAACGGGTCCTCGTCGAGGACCGCGGCGACGGCGTCGGGCGTCTCCCCGTCGAGGACGAGCAGCGCTCCGGCGGGCGCGCCCTCGTGGGCGGGGAGCGGACCGGAGGCGAGGAGCGTGCCCCGGGTGTGGAGGTCGGCGAGGAACGCGCGGTGCTCGGGTCGCAGGGCGTCGAGCTCGGCGCTGCGGTCGGCGTAGACGTAGGTGACGGCGTGGATCGGCATGGAGCCAGTGAACCAGGCCGTCCCGACGGCGTGCGGTCCGGTCCGCGCCTCGGCTGCGCCCCGTGCTCCCTGCCGCCCCCTACCGGCCGCACGCCACCGGCCGCCCGCTACCAGACCCGCGCTACCAGCCCCGCTCGCGCCACTCGGCGAGGTGCGGCCGCTCGGCACCGAGCGTCGTGTCGGCGCCGTGACCGGGATAGACCCACGTGGCGTCGTCGAACCGGTCGAAGACGCGCCCGACGACGTCGGACAGCAGGCTCGCGAACCGCGCCGGGTCGCGGTCGGTGTTCCCGACCCCGCCGGGGAAGAGCGAGTCCCCGGTGAACAGGTGCACCCGGCCAGGCACGGCCTCGGGCTCGGCGACGTCGTCCGGCTCGCGGTAGGCGAGCGCGACGGAGCCCGGCGTGTGCCCGCGCAGCGCCACGACCTCGAGGTCGAGCGCGCCCACCCGCAGCACGTCCCCGTGCCGCAGGCGGCGGGCGACGGGCACGCCGGACGCCGCGGCGACCGCGTCCGCGTCGGGCTCGCCGGCAGCCGACCACGCGCCCGTCGCGGCGATGACGGACGCGAGCGCCCGAAGATGGTCGGCGTGCCGGTGCGTCGTGACGACGCCGTCGAGCCGTCCTGACGGCGAGCCCGCCCGCACGAGGTCGAGCACGTCGTCGGGCGCGTCGGCGGCGTCGACGAGGAGCTGGGCACCGGTACGCCGGCACGTGAGGAGGTAGACGTCGTTCGCGAGCGCCCCGACGGCGAGCTTGCGGATCTCGACCTCGTCGAGGCGTCGCAGGTCGTGCGGGCCGCCCACGGCGACCTGTCCGGTGTACGTCATACGCCCAGTGTGCCGTCGGCTCGCGGCGGGCGGTGCGCCGCGCCCCCGGGCCGCGTGACCCGGGTCACGGCGGAGAGCCCGGACGTGGGGCGCTCGTGTGCGTTCGCCGGGTGCCGTGCGGAGGTGACGTCGAACACCTGTGCGAGTGTGGGTGGTCGGCCGTACGATGCTGCGGTGAGCAATCGCCTCGTCATCTCCGGTGCCCGCGAGCACAACCTGCGCAACGTCGACCTCGACCTCCCGCGCGACAAGCTCATCGTCTTCACGGGGCTCTCCGGCTCGGGCAAGTCGTCGCTCGCCTTCGACACCATCTTCGCGGAGGGGCAGCGCCGGTACGTCGAGTCGCTGTCCGCGTACGCGCGCCAGTTCCTCGGCCAGATGGACAAGCCGGACGTCGACTTCATCGAGGGCCTGTCGCCCGCGGTCTCGATCGACCAGAAGTCCACGAACCGCAACCCGCGCTCGACCGTCGGCACCATCACCGAGGTCTACGACTACCTGCGCCTGCTGTTCTCGCGCGCCGGGACGCAGCACTGCCCGGTGTGCGGCGAGCGCGTCACCGCGCAGACCCCGCAGCAGATCGTCGACCGCCTCCTCGAGCTCCCCGAGGGCACGCGCTACCAGGTCCTCGCCCCGGTCGTGCGCGGCCGCAAGGGCGAGTACTCCGAGCTCTTCAAGGAGCTCCAGACCAAGGGCTTCGCCCGTGCCCGCGTCGACGGCGAGGTGCGCACCCTCACGGACGTCCCGGCGCTCGAGAAGAAGCTCAAGCACGACATCGAGGTGGTCGTCGACCGCCTCGTCGCGCGCGAGGGCGTCCAGCGCCGGCTCACCGACTCCGTCGAGACGGCCCTCGGGCTCGCGGGCGGGCTCGTCGTCGTCGAGCTCGTCGACGCGGACGCGGACGACCCGGCCCGGGAGCGCCGTTTCTCGGAGAAGCGCGCGTGCCCGAACGACCACGAGCTCGCGCTCGACGAGATCGAGCCGCGCACGTTCTCCTTCAACGCGCCGTACGGCGCGTGCCCGGAGTGCACGGGCATCGGGTTCCGTCTCGAGGTGGACCCGGACCTCGTGGTGCCGGACGACGAGAAGTCTCTGCGCGAGGGCGCGGTCGCGCCGTGGGCGCAGATCTCGTCGGAGTACTTCGAGCGCGTCCTCACGGCGCTCGCGGACGACCTGGGCTTCTCCATGGACACGCCGTGGCGCGCGCTCCCCGAGCGGGCGAAGAAGGCCGTGCTCCACGGCCAGAACCACCAGGTGCACGTGCGGTACAAGAACCGCTGGGGCCGTGAGCGGCAGTACTCGACCGGGTTCGAGGGCGTCATCACCTTCCTCGAGCGCCGGCACACCGAGACCGAGTCGGACTGGTCGAAGGAGAAGTACGAGGCCTTCATGCGCGAGGTCCCGTGCCCCGTGTGCCAGGGGGCCCGGCTCAAGCCGGAGGTGCTCGCGGTCAAGGTCGGCGGCAGGTCCATCTGGGACGTGTGCCGCCTGCCCCTGCGCGAGGCCGCGGCGTTCCTCGGGTCGCTCGAGCTGGGAGCGCGCGAGCGCGCCATCGCGACCGAGGTCCTCAAGGAGATCGACGCGCGCCTCGGGTTCCTGCTCGACGTCGGCCTCGACTACCTCTCGCTCGAGCGACCGGCCGCGACGCTCTCCGGCGGCGAGGCGCAGCGCATCCGGCTCGCGACGCAGATCGGATCGGGCCTGGTCGGCGTGCTCTACGTGCTGGACGAGCCGAGCATCGGCCTGCACCAGCGCGACAACCGCCGGCTCATCGAGACGCTCACGCGCCTGCGCGACCTCGGGAACACGCTCATCGTCGTCGAGCACGACGAGGACACCATCCGCACCGCGGACTGGGTCGTCGACATCGGCCCGGGGGCGGGGGAGCACGGGGGGCGCGTCGTGCACTCGGGCGACTACGCGGGCCTGCTCGAGGCGCCGGAGTCCGTCACGGGCGCGTACCTGTCGGGGCGGCGCAGCATCCCGCTCCCGGCGCAGCGGCGCCCGACGGACCCGGGCCGTCAGATCAAGGTGGTCGGTGCGCGCGAGCACAACCTCACGGGCATCGACGTGAGCTTCCCGCTCGGCACGTTCACCGCGGTGACGGGCGTCTCCGGCTCCGGCAAGTCCACGCTCGTGAACTCGATCCTCTACACCGTGCTCGCCAACGAGCTCAACGGGGCCCGGCAGGTCGCGGGCCGCCACACGCGCGTCACCGGCCTCGAGCACCTCGACAAGGTCGTGCACGTGGACCAGGGCCCGATCGGGCGCACGCCGCGGTCGAACCCCGCGACGTACACCGGCGTGTGGGACCACGTGCGCAAGCTGTTCGCGGAGACGACCGAGGCCAAGGTGCGCGGGTACACGCCGGGCCGGTTCTCGTTCAACGTCAAGGGCGGCCGCTGCGAGGCGTGCTCTGGCGACGGCACGCTGAAGATCGAGATGAACTTCCTCCCGGACGTCTACGTGCCGTGCGAGGTGTGCCACGGCGCGCGCTACAACCGCGAGACGCTCGAGGTGCACTTCAAGGGCAAGACCGTCGCGGACGTGCTCGACATGCCGATCGAGGAGGCGTCCGAGTTCTTCGCGGCCGTGCCCGCGATCTCGCGGCACCTCAAGACGCTCGTCGAGGTCGGCCTGGGCTACGTCCGGCTCGGGCAGCCGGCCCCGACGCTCTCGGGCGGCGAGGCGCAGCGCGTCAAGCTCGCGAGCGAGCTGCAGAAGCGCTCGACGGGCCGCACGATCTACGTGCTCGACGAGCCGACGACGGGCCTGCACTTCGAGGACATCCGCAAGCTGCTCGGCGTGCTCCAGTCGCTGGTCGACAAGGGCAACAGCGTCCTCGTCATCGAGCACAACCTCGACGTCATCAAGAGCGCGGACTGGGTCGTCGACATGGGCCCCGAGGGCGGCTCCGGCGGCGGCAAGGTCGTCGCGCAGGGGACGCCCGAGCAGGTCGCGCGCGTGGAGGCGAGCCACACCGGGCGCTTCCTCGCGGAGATCCTCGAGGGGCACGACCCCGTGCCCGTCGGGCCCGCGCCGTCGGCGTCCTCCGGGGCGTCGGCGCCTGCGGCGAAGGCCGGCAAGTCGACGAAGGGCCGGTCCGCGGCGGCGCGTCGGGCGACCGACGAGAAGCCGAAGACGGGGCGCCGCAAGGCGTCCGCGGCGTAACGACGGTGCGGCGCGGGTGCGGGCTCGAACAGGCCCGTACCTGCGCGGGCCCGCACCCGCGCGGCGTGCTCGGTGCTCGCCGCGTCGGGGCCGCGCGCTCGCCGTGCCCGGCGTCAGGCGGCGGCGCGCCGGGCGGGCGCCGGCTCGACGAGCACGCGGAAGTTCACCGAGCGCGCGATGAAGCAGTGGTCGTGCGCGCGCTGGTGGAGGGTCGCCAGCGCCGCCTCGTCCGTGCCGGGTCCGTCGTCGACCACCACGCGCGGGTGCAGCGTGACGTCCGTGAACTGGCCCTCGCCCCCGGACTCGACCCGCATGGTGCCGGTCGCGTCGTCGACGTACTCGCGCACGACGACGCCCGCCGCGGCCGCGAGGTGGAGGAACCACAGCATGTGGCACTGCGACAGGCTCGCGAGGAACAGCTCCTCGGGGCTGTACCGGGTCGGGTCGCCGCGGAACGCCGGGTCCGCGGAGCCGGGCAGCGGCGGCCTCCCGTCGAGGAGCACCTCGTGGTCGCGGCTGTAGGCGGTGTAGGACGCGGTGCCGCGGTCGCCCGCGCCGGTCCAGCGGGTCGTCGCGGCGTAGCCGTGCTGTGCGCTCATGGCCGCCACCCTAACGGCCGGTGACGCGCGTCACACGGCGCCGTCCCCGCGCCACCGCGTCCGTCGTCCCGCGTCCCCGCGTCGCCCCACACCCGAGCCACCGGCGTCGGTGGCCTGACCTAGGCTGGAGAACATGGCAGATCCCGCGACGTACCGCCCTGCGCCGGGGGAGATCCCCACCTCGCCGGGCGTCTACCGGTTCCGCGACGAGCACGGCCGTGTGATCTACGTCGGCAAGGCCAAGAACCTGCGCGCGCGCCTGTCGAACTACTTCCAGGACGTCGCGAACCTGCACCACCGCACCCAGACGATGGTCACGACGGCCGCGTCGGTCGAGTGGACGGTCGTCGGCACCGAGGTCGAGGCGCTCGCGCTCGAGTACACGTGGATCAAGGAGTTCGACCCGCGGTTCAACGTCAAGTACCGCGACGACAAGTCGTACCCGTACCTCGCGGTGACGATGGGCGAGGAGTTCCCGCGCGCCCAGGTGATGCGCGGCGCGAAGCGGCCCGGCACGCGGTACTTCGGGCCCTACGGCCACGCGTGGGCGATCCGCGAGACGCTCGACCTCCTGCTGCGGGTGTTCCCCGTGCGCACGTGCTCCGCGGGGGTCTTCAAGCGCGCCCACCAGACGGGCCGGCCGTGCCTGCTCGGCTACATCGACAAGTGCTCGGCGCCGTGCGTCGGGCGCATCACGCCCGAGGACCACAAGGCGCTCGCCGAGGACTTCTGCGACTTCATGGCGGGCGACACGCAGCGGTTCGTGCGCCGGCTCGAGCGCAAGATGAACGAGGCCGCCGCCGCGATGGAGTACGAGGCCGCGGCACGGCTGCGCGACGACATCGCCGCGCTCCAGCGCGCGACGGAGAAGAACGCGGTCGTGCTCGGCGACGGCACCGACGCGGACGTGTTCGCGCTCGTGGGGGACGAGCTCGAGGCGGCCGTCCAGGTGTTCCACGTGCGCGGCGGTCGCATCCGGGGTCAGCGCGGCTGGATCGTCGAGAAGGTCGAGGACGTCACGGACGCCGAGCTCGTCGAGCACCTGCTCCAGCAGGTGTACGGCGCGGCGGAGGAGGCCGTGGCGGCGGACGCCGGGACGCGCGCCGGGCGCGACCTCGCGCGCGACGCCGTGCCGCGCGAGGTCCTCGTGCCCGTCCTGCCGCCGGACACCGACCAGGTCACCACGTGGCTCTCCGGGCTGCGGGGCGCGCGGGTCGACGTCCGGGTGCCGCAGCGTGGCGACAAGAAGGAGCTCGCCGCGACGGTCCGGGCCAACGCGGAGCACGCGCTCGCGCTGCACCGCACGCGGCGCGCGGGCGACCTCACGACCCGCAGCCAGGCGCTGCGCGAGATCCAGGAAGCGCTCGAGCTCGAGACGGCGCCGCTGCGCATCGAGTGCTACGACGTCTCGCACAACCAGGGCACGTACCAGGTCGCCTCGATGGTGGTCTTCGAGGACGGGCTCGCGCGCAAGAGCGAGTACCGGCACTTCACGGTCCGCGGCCCGGACGGCGACGGCGCGGCCGACGACACGGCGGCGATGTACGAGGTGATCTCGCGCCGCTTCAAGCGCTACCTGTCCGACCGCTCGCGCTCGGGCGAGGTCGAGCTGGACCTCGAGGCGGACGACGTCGCCGACGGGTCCGACGCCGCGGCGCGCCGGGCGGAGCGTGCCGCGGAGGCGGCGGGCTACGTGCCGCGCAGCGGCGAGGTCGACCCCGACGCGCCCGTGGACCGGCGCGCGCGCTTCGCGTACCCGCCGAACCTCGTCGTCGTCGACGGCGGCCCGCCGCAGGTCGCCGCCGCGGCGCGCGCCCTGGCCGACCTCGGCATCGACGACGTCGCGCTGTGCGGCCTCGCCAAGCGGCTCGAGGAGGTCTGGCTGCCGGGGGAGGAGTACCCCGTCATCCTCCAGCGTTCCTCCGAGGGCCTGTACCTGCTCCAGCGCGTCCGCGACGAGGCGCACCGCTTCGCGATCGCCCAGCACCGCAGGCAGCGCAGCAAGGGCATGACGGCCTCGGCGCTCGACGACGTCCCCGGCCTCGGCCCGGCGCGGCGCACCGCGCTCCTCAAGCACTTCGGCTCCCTCAAGCGGCTGCGCGCCGCGAGCGTCGAGGAGATCGCGAGCGTCCGCGGCATGGGCGAGCGGACGGCGCAGGCCGTCGTCGCGGCGCTCGGCGGCGGGACCACGGACGACCGGCCCTCGCAGGACACTCCGGCGCAGGACGAGGCCGCGGCCCGCGCGTGACGGCTGGCATGCTGGGGGCATGACCTCGGAGCCGACCCCGGACCTCAGCCCGCAGGGCCAGCCTGCCCGCGTGCCGGAGCCCTCCCCGACCACCGTCCCCAGCGGCATCCCCGCGATCGAGGCCGCGACCCACGCCCCCGAGCCGAGCGAGGCCGAGGTGCTCATCATCACGGGCATGTCGGGTGCCGGCCGCACCCGGGCCGCCGCCGTGCTGGAGGACCTCGACTGGTACGTCGTCGACAACCTGCCGCCGCGCATGATCGTCCCGCTCGTGGACCTCATGACGCGGTCCGGCTCGACGCTCGAGCGCATCGCGGCCGTCGTCGACGTGCGCGGGCGCGAGTTCTTCACCGACCTCGTCGAGGTGCTCGACCACCTGCGCCAGAGCGGCGTGTTCTACCGCATCCTGTTCCTCGACGCGTCCGACGAGGTGCTCGTGCGGCGCTACGAGCAGGTCCGGCGCCCGCACCCGCTGCAGGGGGAGGGGCGCATCCTCGACGGCCTCGCCGAGGAGCGCCGTCTGCTCGCGAGCCTGGAGGAGCGGTCCGACGTCGTCATCGACACGTCCGAGCTCACCGTGCACGACCTCGCGCGCGAGGTGCGCGCCGCCGTCGCCGACGGCACCCCCGAGACGCTGCGCATCAACGTCGTCTCGTTCGGGTTCAAGTACGGGCTGCCGCTCGACGCGGACCACGTGGTCGACGTGCGGTTCCTCGCCAACCCCTACTGGATCACCGAGCTGCGCCACCTCACCGGCCGCGACGCGCCCGTGCGCGACTACGTGCTCGGGCGCCCCGGCGCGCTCGAGTTCGTCGACCGGTACGTGAACGCGCTCGAGCCGGTGCTGGCCGGGTATCTGGGCGAGGAGAAGCGGTACGTGACCATCGCCGTCGGCTGCACGGGCGGCAAGCACCGGTCCGTCGCGATCAGCGAGGCGATCGCCGCACGCCTGCGCGCCCAGGGGCAGCGCGTCATCGTCACGGCCCGCGACCTCGGCAAGGAGTGACCGGCGCCGTGGTCAGCCTGCGCAACCCCGCCGTCGTCGCCCTGGGCGGCGGCCACGGGCTCTCCGCGAGCCTGTCGGCGCTGCGGCTCATGTCCGACCGTCTCACGGCGGTCGTCACCGTCGCCGACGACGGCGGCTCCTCGGGGCGCCTGCGCGAGGAGCTCGGCGTCCTGCCGCCGGGGGACCTGCGCATGGCGCTCGCGGCCCTGTGCGACGACTCGGAGTGGGGCCGCACGTGGAGCGCGCTCCTGCAGCACCGGTTCACGTCGGAGGGCGACCTCGACAACCACGCGGTGGGCAACCTGCTCATCGTCGCGCTGTGGGAGCTGCTCGACGACCCGGTGGCCGGTCTCGACTGGGTGGGCAAGCTCCTCGGGGCGCGGGGCCGGGTGCTCCCCATGGCGGCCGTACCGCTGCGGATCGAGGCAGACGTCTGGACGCAGGGCCGGCTCGAGACGGTCGTCGGGCAGAGCCGCGTCGCGGTCACCCACGACCGCATCGAGCAGCTCCGGCTCGTGCCCGCCGACCCGCCCGCGTGCCCGGAGGCGGTGCGGGCCGTGGAGGAGGCGGACTGGGTCGTGCTCGGTCCGGGATCGTGGTTCTCGTCGGTGATGCCGCACCTGCTCGTCCCCGAGCTCGCACGCGCGCTGCACGAGACGTCGGCGCGCCGGTGCGTCACGCTCAACCTGTCGAGCGAGACGGGGGAGACGTTCGGGCTCACCGCGACGGAGCACCTGGAGGTGCTGCACAAGCACGCGCCGGAGCTGCGGATCGACGCCGTCGTGGCCGACCCGTCCGCCGTCGAGGACACCGAGCAGCTCGCGGAGGCCGCGGCGCGCATGGGCGCCCGGCTCCTGCTGCGCCAGGTCCGTCGGGGCGACGGCACGCCGCGGCACGACGCGCTGCGGCTCGCGGCCGCCTACCGCGACGTGTTCGACGACGTCCTCGGGGACGTCGGCTCGCCCGCCCGCTGAGCCCTCGCCGCCTCCGGCGCCCGTCGTGGACCGGCGCGCGAGGGGCCCGGGCCCGGGTGCGCACCGGACATCGCGACGGCCGCCCGCGCGCTCCGGGACGCCGCCGCGACACGCTCCCATCGGTGGCAGGATGTCCCGCATGGCGCTCACGGCACAGGTGAAGGACGAGCTGGCACGACTGCGGGTGGACAAGACCTCGTGCCGCAAGGCGGAGGTGTCCGCGATGCTCCGCTTCTCGGGCGGCCTGCACCTCATCTCCGGTCGTGTGGTCATCGAGGCCGAGCTCGACACGGCCATCGCCGCGCGGCGCCTGCGCGAGACCATCGCCGACGTCTACGGCCACACGAGCGAGCTGATCGTGGTGTCCGCCGGGGGGCTGCGCAAGAGCAGCCGGTACGTCGTGCGGGTCGTGCGCGACGGCGAGTCCCTGGCCCGCCAGACGGGCCTCCTCGACCAGCGCGGCCGGCCCGTGCGCGGGCTGCCCCCGCAGGTCGTCTCCGGCGGGGTGGAGGAGGCCGAGGCCGCGTGGCGCGGCGCCTTCCTCGCCCACGGGTCCCTCACGGAGCCCGGGCGCTCGTCGGCCCTCGAGATCACGTGCCCCGGCCCGGAGGCCGCCCTCGCGCTCGTCGGCGCGGCCCGGCGCCTGGGGGTGTCCGCCAAGTCGCGCGAGGTCCGCGGGATCGACCGCGTGGTGATCCGCGACGGCGACGCGATCAGCGCGCTCCTCACGCGCCTCGGCGCGCACGAGGCGGTCCTCGTCTGGGAGGAGCGGCGCGCGCGTCGTGAGGTGCGCGGCACGGCGAACCGGCTCGCCAACTTCGACGACGCCAACCTGCGCCGCTCGGCGCGCGCCGCCGTCGCGGCGGGCGCCCGGGTCGAGCGGGCGTTCGAGATCCTGGGGCCCGACCTGCCCGAGCACCTCCGCGAGGCCGGCGAGCTGCGCCTCGCGCACAAGCAGGCGTCGCTCGAGGAGCTCGGTCAGCTCGCCGACCCGCCGCTCACCAAGGACGCCGTCGCGGGGCGCATCCGGCGCCTGCTCTCGACGGCGGACAAGCGCGCCGCCGAGCTCGGCATCCCGGACACCGAGGCGGGGCTGAGCCCGGAGCTGCTCGACCTCTGAGGAGCGCGGCCCTCCGCCCGCGACCGTCGCGCCGCGCGCCCGACGCCGCGGCGCCCGTCCCCTGGACGTCACGCACCGGCGGGACGATGGTCCCGAAGCATGGGATTCAGGTCACATGACGGAGTGGTGTTGGTATAGGCTCGTCAGTGTCAGGTGACAACGACGTGCTCCTTCGCTGACACCCCTCGTGGGCGTGGGTGGTCCCGGCTGTCGCCGTGACGGTCCACGAGCACGGAGGGTGCTGTGCCGGGATCCGGGCAGCGGGGCACGGGCGCGATCACCACCTGCGTACGACGGCGTACGTGATCGTTCGGCATCAACCGTGTGCGTCGGGACAACCGGCGCGCCCTGAGGAGGGCATTGTGACCATCCGCGTCGGTATCAACGGCTTCGGTCGTATCGGACGGAACTTCTACCGCGCCATCGTCGAGTCGGGCGCCGACATCGAGATCGTCGGCGTGAACGACCTCACGGACAACAAGACGCTCGCGCACCTGCTCAAGTACGACACGGTCCTCGGCCGTTTCCCGCTGAGCGTGGACTTCGACGACGACAACATCGTCGTCGACGGCAAGAAGATCCGTGCGCTCGCGGAGCGCGACCCGGCGAACCTCCCCTGGGGCGAGCTCGGCGCCGACATCGTCATCGAGTCGACCGGCTTCTTCACCGACGCGACCAAGGCGAAGGCGCACATCGACGCCGGCGCCAAGAAGGTCATCATCTCGGCCCCGGCCAAGAACGAGGACGCCACGTTCGTCATGGGCGTGAACTCGGACCAGTACGACCCGGCCGCGCACCACATCATCTCGAACGCGTCGTGCACCACGAACTGCCTCGCCCCGCTGGCCAAGGCGCTCAACGACTCGATCGGCATCGAGCGTGGTCTCATGACCACGATCCACGCCTACACAGGTGACCAGAACCTCCAGGACGGCCCGCACCGCGACCTGCGTCGTGCCCGCGCCGCCGCGCAGAACATCGTCCCGACCTCGACCGGTGCGGCCAAGGCCGTGTCGCTCGTCCTGCCCGAGCTCAAGGGCAAGCTGGACGGCTACGCGCTGCGCGTCCCGGTCATCACGGGCTCGGCGACGGACCTCACCTTCACCGCCTCGCGCGAGGTCACGGTCGACGAGGTCAACGCCGCGCTCAAGGCGGCGGCCGAGGGCCCGCTCAAGGGCATCCTCGAGTACGTCGACGACGAGATCGTGTCGAGCGACATCGTCACCAACCCGCACCAGAGCATCTTCGACTCGAAGCTCACGAAGGTGATCGGCGACCAGGTCAAGGTCGTCTCCTGGTACGACAACGAGTGGGGCTACTCGAACAGCCTCGTCGCGCTGACCGCCCTGGTCGGCGAGAAGCTCTGAGCCACCTGCTGACGCAGCACATCCCTGCGTAGCACCATGCGTCCGCGTGCGCGTCCCGGCACCGCCCGGTGACGCGCACGCGGACGTCCTCATGTGCGGGCCGGGCCGGCTGCCGGCAGGCGTCCCGCACGACGGCGACAGAACCGTAGGAGACCGCATGAAGACCATCGACTCCCTGGGCGACCTGCGCGGCAAGCGCGTCCTCGTCCGCTCCGACTTCAACGTCCCGCTCGACGGGACGACCATCACGGACGACGGGCGCATCCGCGCCGCGCTCCCGACGCTGAAGAAGCTGACGGACGCGGGCGCGAAGGTGATCGTCACCGCGCACCTCGGCCGCCCCAAGGGCGAGCCGGACCCGAAGTACTCCCTCGCGCCCGTCGCGGCCCGCCTGGGCGAGCTGCTCGGCGTGCCGGTGCACCTGGCGCAGGACGTCGTCGGCGACTCGGCGCGCGAGACGGTCGCCGCGCTCGGCGACGGCGAGGTCGCGCTGCTGGAGAACATCCGGTTCGACCCGCGCGAGACGTCGAAGGACGACGCGGAGCGCCAGGCGCTCGCCCGCGACCTCGCGCAGCTCGCGGACGTCTTCGTCTCCGACGGCTTCGGCGTCGTGCACCGCAAGCAGGCGTCGGTCTACGACGTCGCGCAGGTGCTCCCGTCCGCGGTGGGCGAGCTCGTCCTCAAGGAGGTCGACTCGCTGCGCAAGGCGACGGAGGACCCGCAGCGCCCCTACGCGGTCGTGCTCGGCGGCTCGAAGGTCTCCGACAAGCTGGGCGTCATCGCGAACCTGCTCACCAAGGCGGACCGCCTGCTCATCGGCGGCGGCATGGTGTTCACGTTCCTCGCGGCGAAGGGCTACGGCGTCGGGAAGTCCCTCCTCGAGGAGGACCAGATCGACACGGTCAAGGGCTACCTCGCGGACGCGGAGAAGAACGGCGTCGAGATCGTCCTGCCGACGGACATCGTGGTGGCCGACGCGTTCGCCGCGGACTCGCCGCACGAGGTCGTCGCCGCGGACGCGATCCCGTCCGACAAGATCGGCCTCGACATCGGCCCCGAGTCGGCCAAGCTCTTCGCGAGCAAGATCGTCGACGCGAAGACCGTCGTCTGGAACGGCCCCGCCGGCGTGTTCGAGTTCGAGGCGTTCTCGGGCGGGACGCGCGCCGTGGCCCAGGCCCTGGTCGACGCGACGGCGAACGGCGCGTTCACCATCGTCGGCGGCGGCGACTCGGCCGCCGCGGTCCGCATCCTCGGCTTCGACGAGGCGGGCTTCAGCCACATCTCGACCGGTGGCGGCGCGAGCCTCGAGTTCCTCGAGGGCAAGGACCTGCCGGGGATCTCCGTCCTCGAGGGCTGACCGCCCCCCGTACCCCTCCGCGCCGCCCGCTCCCGCGGGCGGCGCGGGCCCCACAGAGAGAAGAAGGACCCGTGGCGAACACCCGCACCCCGCTCATGGCGGGCAACTGGAAGATGAACCTGGACCACCACCAGGCGACCCACACCGTGCAGAAGCTCGCGTGGACCCTCAAGGACGCGAAGCACGACTACGCGGCCGTCGAGGTCGCCGTGCTGCCGCCGTTCACCGACCTCCGGTCGGTGCAGACGCTCGTGGACGCGGACAAGCTCGAGCTCAAGTACGGCGCGCAGGACGTCTCGGCGCACGCCGAGGGCGCGTACACGGGCGAGATCTCGGCGTCGATGCTGGCCAAGCTCGGCGTGAGCTACGTCGCCATCGGGCACTCAGAGCGCCGCCAGTACCACGGCGAGACCGACGCCCTGGTGAACGAGAAGATCGTCGCCGCCGTGGGTCAGGGCATCGCCCCGATCCTGTGCGTGGGCGAGGGCCTGGACGTGCGCAAGGCTGGCGAGCAGATCCCCTACACGCTCGCCCAGGTCGAGGGCGCCCTCGCGGGCATCCCCGCCCCCCAGCTCGCGACGCTCGTCATCGCGTACGAGCCCGTGTGGGCCATCGGCACGGGCGAGGTCGCGACGCCCGAGGACGCCCAGGAGGTCTGCGGTGCGATCCGCGGCGCCCTCGGCGACCTGTACGACGCGGACCTCGCGAACGCGACGCGCGTCCTGTACGGCGGCTCGGTGAAGTCGTCGAACGTGGCCGCGATCATGGCCCAGCCGGACGTCGACGGCGCGCTCGTCGGCGGCGCGAGCCTCGACCCCGAGGAGTTCGCGAAGATCGCGCGCTACCAGTCGCACGCGACCGGCGCCTGACCTCCGCCTCGCACCCCGCACCGACGGCCCCGGGACCGCGTCCCGGGGCCGTCGGCCGCCGTCCGGGGACGACGGCGGACGGGGTTGGCCGCGGCGGCCCCACGTCGCCTACTCTTGTCCCCTGTGCCGCGGGTCACGCCCGCGCACGACAACCGTGCGGTCGGTCCCGACATCGGTCGGGCCGGCCCTGAGCCTCAAGGACGTACTCGTGGACGTGCTGCGCATCATCCTCCAGATCCTGCTGGTGCTGACCAGCGCCTTCCTCACCCTGCTCGTGCTCATGCACAAGGGGAAGGGTGGCGGCCTCTCCGACATGTTCGGCGGCGGGATCTCGAGCTCCGTGGGCAGCTCCGGCGTCGCCGAGCGCAACCTCAACCGCATCACCGTGGCGTTCGCCCTCGTCTGGGCCGTCGTCATCGTGCTCCTGGGTCTCCTCCAGAAGGTCGTCTGACCGCACGCGCCCACCGGGGCGTCGTCGGGACGGCAGGAGAGTCCGCAGTCGGCAGGGGGCAAGCCGCGCACGGTCGCGCGGTCCGGGCAGGAACGAGTGCCGACGGCGGCACGGACGGGGGAGAGAGCACGTGGCAGGTGGTAACGCGATCCGAGGGTCGCGCGTCGGGGCGGGACCGCTCGGGGAGTCGGAGCGCGGCGAGATCGCGCCGCGCTTCTGGGTGTCGTACTGGTGCGCCAACGGCCACGAGACGCGACCCAGCTTCTCGTCGGAGGCGGGCATCGAGGCGCCGGAGACCTGGGACTGCCCGCGGTGCGGGTTCCCGGCCGGTCAGGACCAGGAGCACCCGCCGTCGCCGTCGCGCAACGAGCCCTACAAGACGCACCTCGCGTACGTGAAGGAGCGGCGCAGCGACGAGGACGGCGTCGCGATCCTCGACGAGGCGCTCGCCGCGCTGCGCGCCCGCCGCGGCCGCTGAACCCGGCCGGGACGGTCCGGGTAGCGGCTCAGCCGCGCACGCGCGCGAGCACGAAGCCGTCGTAGCCCTTGGACCCGACGGTCTGCACGGCCGTGGCGTCGAGGCGCGGGTCCGCGACGACGCGATCCGCCATCTCCCGCACGCCGAGCACGTTCGGGTCGGTGCTCGCCGCGTCCGCGACGGCCCCGCCGCGGACGGTGTTGTCCACGACGAGGAGCGTCCCGGGGCGCGAGAGCCGCAGCGCGAGGTCGAGGTAGACCGGGTTCGAGGGCTTGTCGGCGTCGACGAACACGAGGTCGAACGGCGCGGCGCCGTCCGCGACGAGCCCTCGCAGCGTGTCCGCGGCCGGTCCGACGACGACGTCCACCGTTCCGGAGAGCCCGGCCGCGGCCAGGGACTCGCGCGCGACGGCGGCGTGGGCCGGGTCGATCTCGCACGTGACGAGCGTGCCGTCGGCGGGAAGGGCCCGGGCGAGCCAGATCGTCGAGTAGCCGCCCAGGGTGCCGACCTCGAGGATGCGCCGCGCGCCCGACGCGAGCGCGAGGAGCTGCAGCAGCCGACCCTGGGCGGGGGAGACCTGGATCTCGGGGAGACCGGCGTCCCGGGCGCGCGCCGACGCGGCGGCGAGCACGTCGTCCTCGGCCACCAGGGGCGCGAAGTACGCGTCGACGGCGTCCCACGTGGCCGCGGGGTCCGCCGGGTGCTCGCCGCCGGTCGTCACGCGCGACCCTCGTCCGTCTCGGTCGGGGTCCCGGTGCCGGCCGCGGCGACGTCGACGAGCCACAGCGTGGCCTCCGTCCCCGCGACCGCGGCGGCCGGGGTCTCGCGCGTCGGCGCGCCGGCGAGCGCCGACGCGACCGCGGGCGCCTTCTCGGCTCCCGCCGCGACGACCCACACCTGACGGGCCCGCGCGATCGCCTCGAACGTCAGCGTGACGCGCTCGGGCGGCGGCTTGGGGGAGCCGTGGACGCCCGCCGTCGGGGTGCCCGTGACGTCGAGCCCGGGGTGGTCCGGGAAGAGCGACGCGACGTGGCCGTCGGGGCCCATGCCGAGCAGCAGGACGTCGAAGGCCGGGACCCGCTCGCCGTCCGGCGCGTGCTCCGCGAGCGTCGCCGCGTACGCGGTCGCCGACTCCTCGGGGGTCGCGGCCGCGTCCGCGGCCGGCATCGGGTGCACGTTCTCGGGCGGGAGGTGCGGCAGGTGGTCGAGCAGCGCCGCGCGCGCCTGCGTCTCGTTGCGCTCGCCGTCGCCGCACGCGAGGAAGCGCTCGTCGCCCCACCACACGTGCACGCCGGACCAGTCGACGGCGTCGCGCGCGGGATGGCGCGCGAGCGCGGCCAGGCTCGCGATCCCGACGGTCCCGCCCGTCAGCACGACGTGCACGGGGCGGCGGACCGACTGCACGTCGAGCAGGCGGGTCACGAGCCGCGACGCCACCGCCTCGGCGAGCACGCCGGCGTCGGGGTGCACGACGACCAGGCGCGCCGGGGTGCCCGGCCCCGCGGCGGTCACGCGCCCTCCTTCTGCAGGCCCTTGGTGAGCACCTCGCCGTAGATCTCGTCGGGGTCCAGCCGGCGCAGCTCCTCGATGAGGGCCTCGCTGAGCGTCCGGATGGGCAGCGCGACGCGGCGGTCGGGCTTGCCCGGCTGGCTGATCGTCACCGTGCGGCCGTCGGGGCGGTCGAGGACGATCGGCCCGCTCTTGCGCTCGAGCGTCACGCGCGTGATCGCCTCGGCACCGCGCCGTCGCACCACCTGCGCCGGGCAGCGCAGTCGCGAGCCCAGCCACGCGGCGAGCAGGTCGAGCGACGTGTGCTTCGCCTGGCCCTCGACGACGACGCTCGTCACCGGCTCGTAGGGCGGCTGGTCGAGCGCCGCGGCGATGAGGCCGCGCCACAGCGTCACGCGGGCCCACGCGAGGTCGGAGTCGCCCGGGCCGTACGTCTGCGCGAGCTGCGCGAGCGTCGCCTCGGGGTCCTTCGCCGTGATCGAGTCGGTGATGCGCCGCTGCGCCATGGCGCCGACCGGGTCGTCGTCGGGGGACGCGGGCGGCTGGCCCGGCCACCACACGACGATGGGCGCGTCGGGCAGCAGGAGCGGCATGACGAGCGTGTCCGCGTGCTCGAGCAGCGGCCCGGCGGTGCGGAGCACGACCACCTCGGACGCGCCCGCGTCGCCGCCGACGCGGATCTGCGCGTCGAGGTGCGGCGTCGCGCTGCGCCCGGACGGCGCGACGACGATGACGCGGCACGGGTGCTCGCGGCTCGCGTCGTTCGCGGCCTCGATCGACGTCTCGACGTCGGACTCGCGCGCGATGACGACGAGCGTGAGGACGCGGCCCAGCGCGATCGCGCCGCCCTCGTCGCGCAGGCGCACGAGGCGCTTGTTCACCGCGTTCGTCGTCGTGTCGGGCAGGTCGATGATCATCGCGGGGTCCTCGCCGGTCGGAGGGTCGTGCCGCGTACCGGCGCACGACGGGGTCGGGGGGTCTCTCGGGTGCGCGCGGCCCGCTCGGCGGGCGCCGGGGCGCTCACGGGCGCCGCCAGGCGCGGCCGTCGCGCGCGAGCATCGCGTCGGCGGACTCCGGCCCCCACGTGCCCGACCGGTACGGCTCGGGCTTGCCCTTCGCGGCCCAGTGCGCGGTGATCGGGTCGAGGATCTTCCAGGAGAGCTCGACCTCCTCGCGCGTGGGGAACAGCGGCGGGTCGCCGAGCAGGACGTCGAGGATGAGGCGCTCGTACGCCTCCGGCGACGACTCCGTGAACGCGTGCCCGTAGCCGAAGTCCATCGTCACGTCGCGGACCTCCATCGCGGTGCCCGGGACCTTGGCGCCGAAGCGCATCGTCACGCCCTCGTCCGGCTGGACGCGGATCACGAGCGCGTTGTTCCCGAGGTCCGACGCCTGCGAGCTCTCGAACGGCAGGTGCGGGGCCTTCTTGAACACGACGGCGACCTCGGTCACGCGGCGCCCGAGGCGCTTGCCCGTGCGCAGGTAGAAGGGGACGCCCGCCCAGCGGCGGTTGTCGATGTCGACGCGGACCGCCGCGTACGTCTCCGTGGTGGAGGTGTCGGGGATGCCGTCCTCCTCGAGGAAGCCGATGACCTCCTCGCCGCCCTGCCAGCCGGCGGCGTACTGCCCGCGGGCCGTGTGCCGGGACAGCTCGCGCGGCAGCCGCACGGCGGAGAGCGCCTTGATCTTCTCGGCCCGCAGCGAGGGCGCGTCGAACGACACCGGCTCCTCCATCGCGACGAGCGCGAGCAGCTGGAGCAGGTGGTTCTGGATGACGTCGCGCGCGGCGCCGATGCCGTCGTAGTAGCCGGCGCGGCCCCCGATGCCGATGTCCTCGGCCATCGTGATCTGCACGTGGTCGACGTAGTTCGCGTTCCAGATGGGCTCGAACATCTGGTTGGCGAAGCGCAGGGCGAGGAGGTTCTGGACCGTCTCCTTGCCGAGGTAGTGGTCGATGCGGAAGACCGAGTCGGGCGGGAAGACCTCCGACACGACGGCGTCGAGCTCGCGCGCGCTCGCGAGGTCGTGGCCGAACGGCTTCTCGATGACCACGCGCCGCCACGCGTCCTCCGCCGAGCGGGACAGCCCCGACTCGGCGAGCTGGCGGCACACGACGGGGAACGCGCTCGGCGGGACCGACAGGTAGAACGCGTGGTTGCCGCCCGTGCCGCGCTCGGCGTCGAGCGTCTCGACCGTCTCGCGCAGGCGCTCGAACGCCTCGTCGTCGTCGAACGAGCCCTGGACGAACCGGATGCCCTCGGAGAGCTGGCGCCACGTCGCCTCGCGGAACGGCGTGCGCGCGTGCTCCTTGACGGCGTCGTGCACGACCTGCGCGAAGTCCTGGTCCTCCCAGTCGCGGCGCGCGAAGCCCGTGAGCGCGAAGCCCGGGGGGAGCAGGCCGCGGTTGGCGAGGTCGTAGACGGCGGGCATGAGCTTCTTGCGGGCGAGGTCGCCCGTGACGCCGAAGATGACGAGCCCGCACGGGCCCGCGATCCGGGGCAGGCGCAGGTCGAGGGGGTCGCGCAGAGGGTTGTGCTCTGGCGTGATCTTGGCCGGTCTCACCTGGTGGCACCGTTCCGTTCGGGGAGGGGTCGGAGGACTGCAGAAGGGCTTGGGCGTCTGCGGATCATAGGGGCGTCGCGACGGGGTGCGCCGCCGTTCCCGCAGGTCGGACGCGCGGCCGGGACGCCGGCCGCGCGCCGGAGGTCAGGAGGAGGCGAGGCGGCGGAGGTTGTCGCGCGTCGTGGCGAGGAGCTCGGTCCAGCTGTCCTCGAACTTGCGCACGCCCTCGGCCTCGAGGCGGTCGGTGACCTCGACGAGGGAGACGCCGAACGACTCGACGGTCTCGATCGTGCGCCGCGACGCGGTCGCCGTGCCGGTGACCGTGTCGCCCGTCACGACGCCGTGGTCCGCGAACGCCTGGAGCGTCGCCTCGGGCATGGTGTTCACGACGCCGTCCGTGACGAGCTCGTCGACGTACATCGTGTCGCGGTACTCGGGGTTCTTCACGCCCGTCGAGGCCCACAGGGGACGCTGGGGCTGCGCGCCGGACGCGACGAGCGAGCGCCAGCGGTCCGTCTGGCGGAACTCCTCGTAGGCCTCGAACGCGAGGCGCGCGTTCGCGACGGCGGTCTGCCCGCGCAGGTCGAGCGCCTCGGGCGTCCCGACCTTCTCGAGCGCGGCGTCCACCGCGGTGTCGACGCGCGAGACGAAGAACGAGGCGACGGAGCCCACGGGCGCAAGGTCGACGCCGTCGGCGCGCGCCTGCTCCAGCCCGATCGCGAACGCCTCCATGACCGCGCGGTAGCGCGCGAGGGAGAAGATGAGGGTCACGTTGACGCTGATGCCCTGCGCGAGCGTGCGCGTGATCGCGTCGAGGCCCGCGACCGTCGCCGGGATCTTGATGTAGACGTTCGGGCGGTCGATCGTGCGCCACAGGCGCTCCGCCGTGACGACCGTCGCGTCGGCGTCGTGGGCGAGGCGCGGGTCGACCTCGATCGAGACGCGCCCGTCGACGCCGTCGGTGGCGTCGTAGACGGGGCGCAGGAGGTCGGCGGCGGCGCGAACGTCGTCGGTCGTGATGCGCTCGACGGCGGCCTCCACGGCCGCGTCGTCGGTGCCCGCGGCCGCGAGGTCGGCGAGCTGGGCGTCGTAGGCGTCGCCCTTCGCGAGCGCCGACGCGAAGATCGTGGGGTTCGTGGTCACGCCGACGACGCCGCGCGTCGCCACCAGCTCGGCGAGGTTGCCGGTGCGCAGCCGTTCTCGGGAGAGGTCGTCGAGCCAGATCGACACGCCCGCTCCCGTGAGCTGCTCGATGGGGCCGGGGACGGTGGTGGGCTGCGTCATCGGACTTCCTCTCGTGGTGCTCTCGCTGCGGACGTGCGCCCGGGTCGCCGCTCGTGGCGGTCGTCCGGGGTGTCCCGAGGTGGGGCCGCGTGCACGGCCCCACCTCGGAATCTACGAAGGGTCAGCGCAGGTCGCCAGTGCCGCCCTCCGAGGGAGTGGGCTCGGCGCCCGGGGCGTCGCCGCCGCGCGCCGCGGCGATCGACTCGCGCGCCGCCGTCGCGACGGCCTCGGACGTGATGCCGAACTCGCGGTACAGCACCTGGTAGTCCGCGGACGCGCCGTAGTGCTCGAGGCTCACGGAGCGGCCGGCGTCGCCGACGAGCTCGCGCCAGCCCTGCGCGACGCCCGCCTCGACCGAGACGCGCGCGCGGACGGCGGGCGGCAGGACCGACTCGCGGTAGGCGTCGTCCTGGCCGTCGAACCACTCGCGGCTCGGCAGCGACACGACGCGCGCCTGCACGCCCTCGGCCGCGAGGATCTCGCGCGCCTCGACGGCGAGCTGCACCTCGGAGCCGGTGCCGATGAGGATGACGTCCGGCGTGCCCTCGGTGTCGAGCAGCACGTAGCCGCCGCGCGCCGTGCCGGACGCGTCGGCGTAGCCGTCGGTCCCGCGCGGGAACGTCGGCACGTTCTGGCGCGTGAGGATGAGGCCCGCCGGGCGCTCGGTGTTCTCGAGCACGGTGCGCCAGGCCCACGCGGTCTCGTTCGCGTCGGCCGGGCGCACGACGTCGAGGCCCGGGATCGCGCGCAGCGCCGCGAGGTGCTCGACGGGCTGGTGCGTCGGGCCGTCCTCGCCGAGGCCGATCGAGTCGTGCGTCCACACGAACGTCGTCGGGATCTCCATGAGGGCGGCGAGCCGGACGGCGGGACGCATGTAGTCGCTGAACTGGAGGAACGTGCCGCCGTAGGCGCGCGTGCCGCCGTGCAGGACGATGCCGTTGAGGATCGCGCCCATGGCGTGCTCGCGGATGCCGAAGTGCAGCGTGCGGCCGTACTCGTGGCCCGGGAACTTCTTCGTCGCGTGCTCGGCCGGCACGAACGACGGCTCGCCGTCCATCGTCGTGTTGTTCGAGCCCGCGAGGTCGGCGGAGCCGCCCCAGAGCTCGGGCAGCACGTCCTTGAGCGCGGTGAGGACCTTGCCGGACGCGGAGCGCGTCGCGACGGCCTTGCCCGCCTCGAACGTGGGCAGCGCGTCCTCCCAGCCGGCCGGGAGCTCGCGGCGCGAGAGGCGGTCGAGCAGCTCGGCGCCGGACGGGTTGGCGGTCTTCCACGCCTCGAACGCCCGGTCCCAGGCGGCGCGGGCGTCGGCCTGGCGCTCGCCGACGGCGCGCGTGTACGCGAGCACCTCGTCGTCGATCGCGAAGCTCGCCTCGGGGTCGAGGCCGAGCTCGACCTTGAGGCCCTTGATCTCGTCGGCGCCCATGGCGGAGCCGTGGATGCCGCCGGTGTTCTGCTTCGTGGGCGACGGGTACCCGATGATCGTGCGCAGCGCGATGATCGACGGCTTGCCCGTCTCGGCCTTGGCGGCCTCGATCGCGGCGTGCAGCGCGTCGACGTCCTCCGCGTAGCCCGTGCCGCCGTTGGTCCAGTCGACGCGCTGGGTGTGCCAGCCGTACGCGGCGTAGCGCGCGAGGACGTCCTCGGTGAACGCGATGTCCGTGTCGTCCTCGATCGAGATCTTGTTGTCGTCCCAGATCACGACGAGGTTGCCGAGCTGCTGGTGGCCCGCGAGCGAGGAGGCCTCGCTCGTCACGCCCTCCTGCAGGTCGCCGTCGGAGGCGATGACGTAGACGTGGTGGTCGAACGGCGACTCGCCCGGCGTGGTGGACGGGTCGAGCAGGCCGCGCTCGCGGCGCGCCGCGAACGCCATGCCGACCGACGACGCGAGGCCCTGGCCGAGCGGGCCGGTCGTGATCTCGACGCCGCGGGTGTGCTTGTACTCGGGGTGGCCGGGGGTCTTGGAGCCCCACGTGCGCAGCGCCTCGATGTCCTCCATCTCCAGGCCGTACCCGGCGAGGAAGAGCTGGAGGTAGATCGTCAGCGACGAGTGGCCCGCGGAGAGCACGAACCGGTCACGACCCACCCAGTGGTCGTCGGACGGGTCGTGGCGCATGACCTTCTGGAACAGCAGGTACGCGGCGGGGGCCAGCGAGATCGCGGTGCCCGGGTGGCCGTTGCCCACCTTCTCCACGGCGTCGGCGGCGAGCGCCTTGATCGTCTTGACGGCCCGGTCGTCCAGGTCCGTCCAGTCCAGGGGCGTGTGAGCAGGGGACAACGCGTTCACCGAACCTCATTCCCGTCCGGAGCGCGCGCCCCGGATCCTCGCGACAACTCGAAGCAACCGTTGAACATTTCCCGGCCTCGCGCCTCAGGGGGCGGGGCGGCCCGGTGCCCGTCGCGCGGCCCGGAGGCCACGTCCGTGGCGGGCGGTCCGACGCGGGACGGTCGCGGGCACCAGCCTATACGCGTGCGCCGTTCCCGGCCGGGCGGTGCCCACGTGCTGGATTTCGGTCGGATGTCACACAATCGCCCGGCCCGTCCGGTCGGCCCCCGCGCAGGCGGGGACGTACGATGAGCGAGGACGACCGGCGGTCCGTCCCAGCTCGCCCCCCACCTCAGAACGGAACACCGAAGCGCGTGCACACCACGAGCCAGGCACCGATCGACGGGACCGGAAGCCCGTCGAGCGCCGCGTCGACCCAGCAGCCGTCCTCTCCGACGGCCCCCGCGACCTCCGTCGCCCCGACGGCCGAGGTCGCCGGCGCGACCCGCGCGCTGCGCGAGCGGGTCGGCGCCTACGTCGCCCTCACCAAGCCGCGCATCATCGAGCTCCTCCTCGTCACGACGGTCCCGACGATGATCCTGGCGCAGGGCGGGCTGCCGGGCATCGGGCTGATCCTGGCGACGCTCGTCGGCGGCACGCTCGCCGCGGCCTCCGCGAACGTCTACAACTGCTACCTCGACCGCGACATCGACGAGGTCATGAACCGCACCAAACGGCGCCCGCTCGTCACGGGCGAGATCACCCCGCGCGCGGCGCTCGTGTTCGCGACCGTCCTCGGCGTGGTGTCGCTGGTCTGGTTCGCGCTGCTGGTCAACGTCGTGTCCGCGTGGCTGACGTTCGGGGCGATCGCGATCTACGTCGTCGGCTACACGATGATCCTCAAGCGCCGTACTCCGCAGAACATCGTGTGGGGCGGCATCGCGGGCTGCATGCCGGTGCTCATCGGCTGGTCGGCGGTCACGGGCTCGCTGAGCTGGGCGGCGCTCGCGCTGTTCCTCGTCATCTTCTTCTGGACCCCGCCGCACTACTGGCCGCTGTCGATGAAGTTCAAGCGGGACTACGCGAACGCGGGCGTCCCGATGCTCCCCGTCGTCGCGGACGACAGCAGGGTCGCGCGCGAGATGATCCTCTACGGCGTCGCGATGGTCGCCTCGTCCCTCGCGCTGTGGCCGCTCGCCAGCATGACCTGGGTCTACGGCGTCGTGGCCACGGCCCTCGGCGCCTGGTTCCTGACGTCGTGCGTGACGATGCTGCGCCGGGCGCGCGACAAGGCCGACGGCAAGGGCGGCAAGGTGGGGGAGATGAAGGTCTTCCACGCGTCCATCACGTACCTGACCCTGCTCTTCGTCGCGGTGGCGGTCGACGTCTTCCTGCCGCTGTGAGCCCGGCCGTCCCGGCAGGGCAGTGACGCCATGAGCCCCGGCGAGGCCCACGTGCCCGAGGCGCTGGACCGCGCCGCGCGCGAGTACCTGGCGCACCTCGCCGTCGAGCGCGGGCTGTCCGCCAACACGGTCGCGGCCTACCGCCGCGACCTCGCGCGCTACGTCGCGTTCCTCGCGTCGCGCGGCAACCACGCCGTGCGCGACGTCGAGGCGGACGACGTCGCCGACTACGTCACCGCGCTGCGCACCGGGGCCGACGGCGGCGCGCCCCTGTCGCCGTCGTCGACCGCCCGGTCGGTGGCGGCCGTGCGCGGCTGGCACCGCTTCTGCGCGGCCGAGGGCCTGGCCGACGCCGACGCGTCGGCCGACGTCCGTCCGCCCGCCCAGGGCAGGCGGCTGCCGAAGGCCATCTCTACCGACGAGGTCGCACGCATCCTCGAGGCGTCCGGCGTCGGGGACGGGCCCGGCCCCCTGCGCGACCGCGCGCTCCTGGAGCTCGTGTACTCGACCGGCGCGCGCATCACCGAGGCGGTGAGCCTCGACGTCGACGACCTGGACCTCGACAGCGGCGCCGTGCGCCTCCTGGGCAAGGGCGGCAAGGAGCGCGTGGTGCCCGTCGGGTCGTTCGCGCGCCGCGCCCTCGACGCCTACCTCGTGCGCGGGCGCGCCGCGCTCGCCGCGAACGGGCGGGGGACGCCCGCGGTGTTCCTCAACACGCGCGGCGCGCGCCTGTCCCGGCAGAGCGCGTGGGCCGTGCTGCGCACCGCGGCCGAGCGCGCCGGGATCGAGCACCCCGAACGCATCTCGCCGCACACGCTGCGGCACTCGTTCGCGACCCACCTGCTCGCCGGCGGCGCGGACGTGCGCGTCGTGCAGGAGCTGCTGGGCCACGCGTCGGTCACCACGACCCAGATCTACACGCTCGTGACGCCCGACACGCTGCGCGAGGTCTACGCGGCCGCGCACCCCCGCGCGCTGGGCTGATCCCGCGCCGCGACGGGGCCATAGCGCCCCCCGGCACCGCCGCAGCACCGCCGCCAGTACCGCCGCGCCGCGTCGTCCCGGAACGCGGCGCGCGGGCGCGTACGCACGGGACCGGGCGAGGTCCTGCGATACCGTGGCGGACGTGAGCAGCCAGGCCGAGACCCAGCCCGAGACGCGCGGCGCGCACGGCTCGCACGGCGACGCCGTCCGTCCGGTCGTCCCGCAGACCTCCGCCGAGGGGAACGCGGCGCCTCCCGCCGACCGCCCCGTCGAGCAGCCCGCGGACCGTTCGGCCGCCGCCGAACCGCGCGTCGACGTCGTCGGCCGCACCCTGCCGGAGTTCCCCGTCCCGGCCTCGCTCGCCGCGCACGGCCCGGGCCGCATCATCGCCATGTGCAACCAGAAGGGCGGCGTCGGCAAGACGACGACGACCATCAACCTGGGCGCCGCGCTCGCCGAGTACGGGCGCAAGGTCCTGCTCGTCGACTTCGACCCGCAGGGCGCCGCGTCCGTCGGCCTCGGCGTGAACCCGCACGAGCTCGACCGCACGGTCTACAACCTGCTCATGGAGCGCGGCGCGGACATCCACGACGTGCTCGTGAGCACCGACGTCGAGAACCTCGACCTGCTGCCCGCGAACATCGACCTCTCGGCCGCCGAGGTGCAGCTCGTGGGCGAGGTCGCGCGCGAGTCCGTCCTGTCGCGCGTCCTGCGCCCGGTCGTGGACGACTACGACGTGATCCTCGTCGACTGCCAGCCCTCGCTCGGCCTGCTCACCGTGAACGCGCTCACCGCCGCGCACGGCGTGCTCATCCCGCTCGAGTGCGAGTTCTTCGCGCTGCGCGGCGTCGCTCTGCTCGTCGAGACGATCGAGAAGGTGCGTGACCGGCTCAACCCGCGCCTCGACGTCGACGGCATCCTCGCCACGATGTTCGACTCGCGGACGCTGCACTCGCGCGAGGTCGTCGCGCGCGTGCACGAGGCGTTCGGCGACAAGCTGCTCCACACCGTGATCGGGCGCACCGTGAAGTTCCCGGACGCGTCCGTCGCGGCCGAGCCCATCACCGTGTACGCGCCGAACCACCCGGGCGCCGTCGCGTACCGGCAGCTCGCCCGGGAGCTGGTCGCCCGTGGCGACGCCGCCTGAGCCGCCACCACCGACGGAGCCGCCCGCGCGGGCCGGGTTCGAGGTCCGGCTCGACAACTTCAGCGGGCCCTTCGACCTGCTGCTGTCGCTCATCACGAAGCACAAGCTCGACATCACCGAGGTCGCGCTCGCGCGCGTGACGGACGACTTCATCGCGTACATCCGCGCGGCCGAGCGCGCCGCCGCCGTCGCGCGGGCCGGGGGGGAGGACCACCCCGGCTGGGACCTCGGCACCGCGAGCGAGTTCCTCGTCGTCGCCGCGACGCTGCTCGACCTCAAGGCGGCCCGGCTGCTGCCGACGGGCAGCGTCGAGGACGACGAGGACCTGGCGCTCCTGGAGGCCCGCGACCTGCTCTTCGCGCGGCTGCTGCAGTACCGCGCGTACAAGGACGTGTCGGGCCTGCTCGCCGAGCGGCTCGAGAGCGCCGGGCGCCGGTTCCCGCGCGTCGTGCAGCTCGAGCCGCACCTGGCCGCCCTGCTGCCCGAGCTCGTGTGGACCATGGGTCCGGACCAGCTCGCCGTGCTCGCGGCCCGCGCGCTCGCCCCCAAGGCGCCGCCGCCCGGCGTCTCGCTCGACCACCTGCACGCCCCCGCCGTCAGCGTGCGCGAGCAGGCGGGGATCGTCGTCGACCGCGTGCGCAGCCACGGCACGACGACGTTCCGCGCCCTCGTCGCGGACGCGGGGGAGACCGCCGTGGTCGTCGCGCGGTTCCTCGCGCTGCTCGAGCTGTTCCGCCAGGCGCTCGTCGCGTTCGACCAGGTGACGCCGCTCGGCGAGCTCACCGTGCGGTGGTCGGGCGACGACGACGCGGCCGAGCCGCCGCTCGCCGACGTCGGCAGCGAGTTCGACGAGGGCGACGAGCCCGACCCGGCGGCCATCCTCGCCGCCACCGACCAGGAGGTCCCCGCGTGACGCAGCCCCACGACGGCCCGGCCCCGGACGACGCCCGCCCGCCCGCCGTGCACGACCTCCCGGGCGGTCTGCCGTCCGCGCTCGAGGCCGTGCTCATGGTCGCGGACGAGCCGATCCCGCCGGTCGAGCTCGCGGCGGCGCTCGCGGTCCCGGTCGACGAGGTGCTGGACGCGCTGCACGAGCTCGCGGCCGAGTACCGCGGCGACGACGGCGGTCGGCCCCGCGGGTTCGAGCTGCGCGCGGCGGGCGGCGGGTGGCGCGTGTACTCCGCGCCCGCGCACGCCGAGGTCGTGGGGAGGTTCGTGCAGGGCGGCCAGACGGCCCGGCTCACGCAGGCGGCGTTGGAGACTCTGGCCGTGATCGCGTACCGTCAACCGGTCAGCCGCGGCCAGGTGTCGGCGGTGCGAGGGGTCAACGTGGACGGCGTGGTGCGCACGCTCGTGGCGCGCGGGCTCGTGGCCGAGGTCGGCCAGGACCCGCACACCGGCGCCGGCCTCTTCGGCACCACGGGGTACTTCCTCGAGCGCATGGGTTTCACGTCGCTCGACGAGCTCCCCCCGCTCGCGCCGCACCTGCCGGACATGGACGACCTCGAGGGCCTCGACGGGCTCGCCGACCTGCGCGCTCCCGCGCGGCCGACGGGCGTCGCGGCGCCGCCGGACGCTCCCGACGTCGCGGCTGACGACGCGGACGGCGCACCGGCGCCGACCGCCACGACACCCGGCGTGACGCACGACGTCACGCACGGACCGACGGACGAAGGACACGCATGAGCTCGAAGGACGGACGCCGCTCCGGCGACGGAGGGCGCGGGCGCACGCCCCGCGACGGGGCGGGCGACGCACGCCGCGGCGGGAACGGCGACGCGCGTCGTGGCGGCCCGCGGGGCGGCGACGGCGTACGCGCGGGCGGCGCGCCCCGGCGCGGCGGCTCGTCCGCGCAGGGCTCGTCCGCGGGCGGCGGCGCGGCGAGGGCCGGGAGCAGGGCGCCGGTCGTGGCCAGGGTGCCGGTCGGGCGACCGGCGCGGGCCGCGGCGCGGCTGTCGGTCGGGGTCGCCCTGCCGCGGGTCGCGGCACGTCGGCGCCCCGCGCCGGCCAGGCGGCGGGCCGGCCGCGCCGTCCCGTGCGCGGGCAGCCCAGCGAGCCCCAGCGCGACGTCCACGTCGAGGACGGCGTGCGCCTGCAGAAGGTGCTCGCGTCGGCCGGGCTCGGGTCGCGCCGCGCGTGCGAGGACCTCATCGCGCAGGGCCGCGTCGAGGTGGACGGCGTGCGGGTCACCGAGCTGGGCGTGCGGGTCGACCCGGCGCGCGCCGTCGTGCACGTCGACGGGATGCGCCTGCAGCTCGACTCCTCGCGCGTGACGCTCGCCCTCAACAAGCCGCGCGGCGTCGTGTCGACCATGCACGACCCGGACGGCCGCCCGTCCATCGCGGAGCTCGTCGCCGACCGGCCCGAGCGCCTGTTCCACGTGGGCCGCCTCGACGCGGACAGCGAGGGCCTGCTGCTCCTCACGAACGACGGCGAGCTCGCGAACCACCTCGCGCACCCGTCGCACGAGGTGGCCAAGACGTACCTCGTCACGGTGCGCGGCAAGGTCGCGGGCAACGTCGCGAACAAGTTCCTGCACGGGATCGAGCTCGAGGACGGGGTCGTGCAGGCGGACGCGTACCGCGTCGTCGACCAGGTCGCGGACCAGACGATGATCGAGGTCGTGCTGCACTCCGGCCGCAACCGGGTCGTGCGGCGCATGTTCGAGGAGGTCGGCTACCCCGTGACGCGCCTCGTGCGCACGCGCATCGGCCCGATCGCGCTCGGCAACCTGCGCCCAGGCACGACGCGCGTGCTCGGTCGCACCGAGCTCGGCACGCTCATGGCGGGCGTCGGGCTCTAGGTCCGCGCGTCCCGCACCACCACCCCGACGGACCGCCGCGAGGCGGGCCGTCCCGCACGAAGGAGCACCATCCATGCCGGTCCGGGCGATCCGGGGCGCGACCCAGCTCGACGCCGACGAGCGCGAGCACCTGTTCGCGCGCACGCGCGAGCTCGTCCAGGAGGTGCTCGACGCGAACGCCGTCGACACCGGCGCGCTCATCTCGATCCTCTTCACGTGCACCCCCGACCTGGTGGCCGACTTCCCGGCCGCCGCGGCGCGCGAGATGGGTCTCGGCGACGTGCCGCTCATGTGCGCGACGGAGATCGCGGTGCCCGGCGCGCTGCCCCGCGTGGTGCGCCTCATGGCGCACGCGGAGCTCGACGTCGACCGCGCGGCGGTCCAGCACGTCTACCTGCACGGGGCGACGGCGCTGCGCAAGGACCTCGCCCAGTGAGCGCGGGGACGCCGGGCGCGGGGGAGGGTCGCGCCGACGGCGCGCTGACGGTCGTGATCGACGGGCCGTCGGGGTCCGGCAAGTCGAGCGTGTCCAAGGGCGTCGCGCGCCGCCTCGGCCTCGCCTACCTCGACACGGGCGCGATGTACCGCGCCGCCACCTGGTGGTGCCTGCACCGCGGCGAGGACCTCGCCGACCAGGACGCCGTCGCGCACGCCGTGCGCGTCATGCCGCTCGTCATGGGCCTCGACCCGTCCGGTCCGACCGTCCACGTGGACGGGACGGACGTCGGCGAGGCGATCCGCTCGACCGAGATCTCGACGGCCGTGAGCGCCGTCGCGACCAACCTCGCGGTGCGCGCCGAGCTGCGGCGTCTCCAGCGCGCGGTCATCGAGACCGAGCGCACGCCCGCGGGCTTCGCCGGCGGCCGCGGCGTCGTGGCGGAGGGCCGGGACATCACGACGGTCGTCGCCCCCGACGCCGACGTGCGCGTGCTCCTCACCGCGAGCGAGGAGGCCCGCCTCGCGCGCCGCTCGCTCGACGTGCACGGGACGGCCGACGCGGCCGCCGTCGAGGCGACGAAGGACCAGGTGCTGCGGCGCGACCGCGACGACGCGACGGTCTCGCAGTTCCAGGTCGCGGCCGACGGCGTCGTGACCGTCGACTCGTCCGACCTCGACCTGGAGCAGACGATCGACGCGGTGCTCTCCGTGGTCGAGCAGGTCACCGGGCGGGTGGTCGGCCCGCGCCAGGGCTCGTGAGCCGCGGCACGGGAGATGGCGTCCCATCGCCCGCCGGGCCGGCGTGGTCGCGCTGGGTGGGCCGCTTGCTCGCGCGCGTCGTGTGGGCGACGGAGGTCGTCGGCGCGGAGCACGTCCCGGCCGAGGGTCCGGTCGCGCTCGCCGCGAACCACACCGGCGTCGTCGACGGGCCGCTCGTCCTCGGGGTCGCGCCGCGCCCGCTGCACGTCCTCGTCAAGGAGGAGATGTTCACCGGGCCGGTCGGCTGGGTGCTGCGCGCCGCCGGGCAGATCCCCGTGGACCGCACCGGCGGGCGCCCCGCGCTCGCGGCCGGGCTCGGCGTGCTGCGGCGCGGCGGCGCGGTCGGCGTCTTCCCCGAGGGCGCCCGCGGGCGCGGCGACGCCACCTCTGCGCGTGCCGGGGCCGCGTGGCTCGCGCTCAACGGTCACGCCCGCGTGGTGCCCGTCGCCGTGCTCGGCACGCGCCGCGCGGGCGAGGGCGTCAACCGGATCCCCGGGCTGCGCCGTCGGCTCGTCGTCCGCTTCGGCGAGCCGCTCACCGTCGAGCGCGCGCCCGGGGTGAGCGGCAAGCAGGCGCTCGAGGACGCGAACGAGCGCATCCGCACCGCGCTCGCCGAGCTGGTCGCCGACACCGTCGCGCTGACCGGCGTGGCGCTGCCGCTGGACGACCCGCGCGGGGACCGGCCGACGCCGTGAGGCCGGACCGCCCGGTGGCGCACGTGGTGGGCGACCGCCCGGGCACGGGTCTGCTCGTCGGGCTCGCGTCCGCCCTCGCGTTCGGCGCGAGCGGCCCGTTCGTCAAGCCGCTCCTCGAGGCGGGCTGGACGCCGGGCGCCGCCGTCCTCGCGCGCGCCCTGTGCTCGGCGCTCGTCCTCGCCCCGGTCGCGGCCGTCGCCCTGCGCGGCAGCCACCGCCTCCTGCGCGAGGAGTGGCGGCTCGTCCTCGGGTTCGGCCTCGTCGCCGTCGCGGGGACCCAGCTGTGCTACTTCGCGGCCGTCGCGCGCATGCCCGTCGGCATCGCGCTGCTCGTCGAGTACCTCGCGCCCGTGCTCCTCGTCGGCCTCGCCTGGGCCCGCACGCGCCACGTGCCGCCCCGGCTCACGCTCGCCGGCTGCGCCGTCGCGGTCCTCGGGCTCGTGCTCGTCGTCGACCCGGGCGGCGCCCGCCCCGACCTCCTCGGCGTCCTCCTCGCGCTCGGCGCGGCGGTAGGGCTGGGCGCCTACTTCGTGCTGTCCGCGCGCCCGACGCGCCTGCCGCCCGTCGCGCTCGCCGCGAGCGGGCTCGGCGTCGGGGCGCTCGCGCTCGGCGCGGCGGCGCTCGCGGGCGTGCTGCCCTTCGCCGCCCCGCTCGTCGACGTCACGCTCCTCGGCTCGTCGGCGCCCTGGTACGTCCCGCTCGCGGTCGTCGTGCTCGTCGCGACGGCGTTCGCCTACGTGTCCGGCGTCGCCGCGACCGTGCGCATGGGCGAGCGCCTCGCGTCGTTCGTCGGGCTGTCCGAGGTGCTGTTCGCCGTCGCCATCGCGTGGCTCCTGCTCGGCGAGGTGCCGAGCCTCGTGCAGGCCGCGGGCGGCGTGCTCGTCGTCGCCGGGGTCGTGCTCGTGCGTCTCGCGGGCACGCCCGTCGCGCGGTAGGTTCGCGCTCAGGCGCCGACGCCCCGTCGCAGGGCCGGGCAGGCGCCGCCCGCGGGGGAGGGAGCACGCATGGCCGAGCCGCCCGGCAAGCCCACGACCGTCGACGAGTACCTCGCGACGCTCGCCCCGGACGCGCGCGAGGTCGTCGCGCGCCTGCGCGCCGTGGTGCACGACACGGTGCCCGGCCTGGGCGAGCGCATCAGCTACGGCATCCCGACCTTCACGCGCGACGGCCGGTACGTCGTCTACCTCGCGGGCTGGGCCCACCACGTCTCGCTCTACCCCGTGCCCGAGGTCGACGACGCGCTCGCGCGCCGCATCGCGCGCTACCAGGACGGCAAGGGCACGCTGCGGTTCCCGCTCGCGGAGCCCGTGCCCGACGACGTCGTGCGGGCCGTCGTCGCGCGGCTCGCCGCCCGCCGGGACGGTGCCGCGGGCTGACGCCGGGCGCGCCGGACGGGTGCCCGCACGACGCGCCCGCGGCCCGGTTCGGAGCCTGGCCCGCGGCCTGGGAGAATAGACCCCATGACCACACCCGACCCCGCCCAGCCCGGCACGCCCGGACAGACCGACGCCGTCGGTCAGGCCGAGGAGCCCCTGGCGCCCGCGGACGCCGCGGACGACGAGGCGCGCGAGCGCGCGCTGCGCGCCGGACTCGACGACTACGAGCTCGAGGACGCCGACCTCGCGCTGCTCGACGCCGACGAGGACGCGCTCGACGGCGCGGCGCCCGAGGCGCCCCTGCCCGTGCTCGCCGTGGTCGGGCGCCCGAACGTCGGCAAGTCGACGCTCGTCAACCGCATCCTCGGCCGCCGCGAGGCCGTCGTCGAGGACAAGCCGGGCGTCACGCGCGACCGCGTGAGCTACCCGGCCGACTGGGCCGGACGCCGCTTCACGCTCGTCGACACCGGCGGCTGGGAGGTCGACGTCGCGGGCATCGAGTCCAAGGTCGCCGAGCAGGCCGAGGTCGCGATCTCCCTCGCCGACGCGGTGCTCTTCGTCGTCGACGCGACCGTCGGCGCGACCGCGACGGACGAGCGCGTCGTGCGCCTCCTGCGCGAGTCGGGCAAGCCCGTCGTGCTGTGCGCCAACAAGGTCGACGGGCAGTCGGGCGAGGCGGACGCCGCGTACCTGTGGAGCCTGGGCCTCGGCGAGCCGCACCCCGTGTCCGCGCTGCACGGCCGCGGGACGGGCGACCTGCTCGACGCCGCGATGGCGGCGCTGCCCACGGAGTCCGAGCACGGCCAGGTGCGGCCGACCGGGCCGCGTCGCGTCGCGCTCGTCGGGCGCCCGAACGTCGGCAAGTCCTCGCTGCTGAACAAGCTCGCGGGCGCCGACCGCGTCGTCGTCGACGAGGTCGCGGGCACGACGCGCGACCCGGTCGACGAGCTCGTGACGATCAAGGACGTCCCGTACGTCCTCGTCGACACCGCCGGCATCCGGCGCCGCGTGCACCAGACGAAGGGTGCCGACTTCTACGCGTCGCTGCGCACGCAGGCCGCGATCGAGAAGGCGGAGCTCGCCGTCGTGCTCGTGGACGCATCCGTGCCGCTCACCGAGCAGGACACGCGCGTCATCTCCCAGGTCGTGGACGCGGGCCGCGCGCTCGTCATCGCGTACAACAAGTGGGACCTCATGGACGACGACCGTCGCCCGTACCTCGAGCGCGAGATCGAGAAGGACCTCGTGCAGGTGCAGTGGGCGCCGCGCGTCAACGTGTCGGCCCGCACCGGCTGGCACACCGACCGCCTCGCCCCGGCGATGGAGCGCGCGCTCGACTCCTGGGACACGCGCATCCCGACGGGCCGCCTCAACGCGTTCCTCGGCGAGCTCGTCGCCGCCCACCCGCACCCGCTGCGCGGCGGCAAGCAGCCCCGCATCCTCTTCGCGACGCAGGCCTCGACGCGCCCGCCGCGGTTCGTCGTGTTCGCGACCGGGTTCCTCGAGGCGGGCTACCGCCGCTTCATCGAGCGCCGCCTGCGCGAGACGTTCGGGTTCGAGGGCTCGCCCATCGAGATCAGCGTCCGCGTGCGGGAGAAGCGCAAGCGGTGAGCACGGGCACGGGGCGCGCCTCCGCCGGGGCCTCCCGGCGGAGCCGCGCCCTACGCCTGGGCGCGGCCCGGGACACCGCGGCCGTGCGGCACGTCGTGACGTTCCTCGTGGTCGCCGTCGCGACGGTGCTCGTGACGCGGTTCTTCCTCGCGGCGTCGGGGTACCCGCAGGTCGGCGGGGGAGACCTGCACGTCGCGCACGTGCTGTGGGGCGGTCTCGGCATGGCGCTCGCCCTCGTGCTGCTGCTGTCCTTCGTGGGCCCGGCGCTGCGCTCGCTCGGCGCGTTCGTGGGCGGGATCGGGTTCGGGCTGTTCGTCGACGAGATCGGCAAGTTCGTCACCGCGGACAACGACTACTTCTACGAGCCGACGGCGGCGCTCATCTACGCGACGGTCGTCGTGCTCGTCCTCGTCGTCGAGGCGCTGCACGGGTGGCGGCGCCACCACCCGGCCGAGTACCTCGCGGTCGCGACCGACCGCGCCGTCGCGGGCGTCGCCGGCGGGTTCACCGACGACGCGCGCGACGAGGCCCGCGCGCTCGTCGCGCTGGGCCGCGGCGAGCCGACGGCCGACGAGGTCGCGGCGCTCGTCGAGGCCGTGCCGCGCGACGACGTCGACGTGCCCGACCCGGTGCGCGCCCTCGTGCGGCGCTCGTCGGCCTGGTTCGCGCAGACGCTCCAGCGCCGCTGGGCCGCCGTCGTGGTGGTCGTGCTCGTGCTCGGGACGGCGCTGGGCTCGCTGCTCGCGGGGCTGCGCGTGCTGGTCGGCGACGTCGACGTGCCCACCTGGGTCGGGGCCGGCATCGCCGCGGGCGTCGCCGCGACGGTCGCGTGCGTCGTCGTCGGCGTGGTGGCGTCCCGTCGCGGACAGCCCGAGGACCGCCGCGCCGGCGCCGTCTGGGTCCGGCGCGGCGTGCTCGTCTCGCTCCTGCTCACGCAGCTCCTCGTGTTCCGCGCGCTGCAGTGGGTCGGCGTCGCCGGGCTCGTGGTGGACCTGCTCGTGCTCGCGGCGCTCGGCGCCGCCCTCGGTGGCGACGACGAGCGCCGTCGGACACCGCGGTCCCGGCCGGGCCGGACCGGCACCTGAGCGCGACGTCGCACGGCGGCGTCAGACCGGGACGGACGCGGGCCGCAGCAGCGCGGTGAGCCGACGGACGTCACCGACCATCCGCGCGGCGGCCCCTGCGAGCGTGCCGTCGTCGTGGACGCGGCCGTCGTCGCCGAGCCAACGACGCAGGTGCACCGTGACCGCGGTCCCGACGGGGACCATGCCGAGCGCCACGACGACGGGCGTGATCGCCTCGACCGCGCGCATCCCTCCGGACGTCATCCCGTAGGAGACGAAGCCCACCGGCTTGTCGCGCCACTCGTCGGCGAGGTAGTCCAGCGCGTTCTTCAGCGGGGCCGTGTACCCGCGGTTGTACTCCGGCATGACGAGCACGACGGCGTCGGCCGCCTCGACACGCGCGCTCCACGCCCGCGTGTGGGGGTGCACGTACCCGCCGGAGTGCGCGTCGACGGGCTCGTCGAGGAACGGCAGGGCGATGTCCGCGAGGTCGGCGACGTCGACCTCGAGGCCCGGGTCGGCGGGCACCTGGGCGAGGAACCAGTCGGCGACGGCGGGACCGACGCGGGTCGGGCGTGTGCTGGCGACGACGACGAGCAGCTTCACGACGACTCTCCTGAGGGGGTGGGAGCGGGGCCGAGACGGTCCGCGGGTCGCGGCGTCCGGACGGTGAACAGGGTGAGGAACGGCCGGACCAGCGGCCCGACCGCGAGCGCGTAGACGACGGTGCCCGCGCCGACCGTGCCGCCGAGCGCGATGCCGATGCCGAGCACGGCGAGCTCGATCGCGAGGCGCGACCAGCCCAGCGGCCAGCCGCGTGCCGCGAGACCGGTCATGAGCCCGTCGCGGGGCCCGGGGCCGTAGCCCGCACCGATGTAGAGGCCCGTGGCGGCGGCGTTGAGCACGACGCCCGCGACGAGCAGCACGATGCGCCAGGGGAGCGGCTCGACGGCCGGGAGGACCGCGAGCGACAGGTCGACGAAGACGCCGACGAGGACCACGTTGGCGACCGTGCCGAGGCCGGGACGCTGGCGCAGCGGGATCCAGAGCACCAGCACCGCGACGCTCGCCAGCACCACGACGACGCCGAGCGGCAGGCCGGTCGCCCGGGCGACGCCCTGGTGCAGCACGTCCCAGGGGAACAGCCCCAGACCGGCCCGGACGAGGACGGCGATGCTCGCCCCGAAGAGCGCGAGGCCCAGCACGAGCTGGACGAGACGCCGTGTCGTTGACATGTCATCGATAAGACCATGTACTCGATGACATGTCAACGAGTGTGGGATGCTGGTGGCATGACCGACGCCGAACCCCGGTGGCTCTCGCCCGACGAAGAGCGCGCGTGGCGCGCGTACCGCCGCATGCAGACCGTCCTGCCGGTCGCGCTCGCGCGGGATCTCGCGCTGGACTCCGGGCTATCGGAGCCGGACTACGACGTGCTGTCGACGCTGTCGGAGCAGACCGGGCACCGCTGGCAGCTCCGCGAGCTCGCCGACCGCATGCTCTGGTCCCGCAGCAGGCTCTCGCACCACCTGGCGCGCATGGAGACGCGCGGCCTCGTGGCGCGCGAGCCGGACCCCGACGACGGGCGCAACGCGGTCGTCGTCCTCACGGACCACGGGTTCTCCGTCCTCCGCGCGGCGGCGCCTGCGCACGTCGAGTCCGTGCGCCGCCATCTCGTCGACCTCGCGACGCCCGCGGAGCTCGCGGCGCTCGCCGCGCTCGCGGAACGCGTCGTGGCCGAGGTGGGCGACCTCTCCTGACGCACGACGGCGGCCGCCCCCGGGGAGGGGACGGCCGCCGTCGGCGGTGGTGGGCCGCTCAGCCGAGCGGGCCGTACAGCGCGGGGGAGGTGCGGGCCTGCGTGGCCTGCTCGAGCGCGTACGCGAGGCCGAGCAGCGGGCCCTCGTCGAAGTCGCGGCCGAGCAGCTCGAGGTTGACGCCGCCGCCGGTGACGGTGCCGTCGGTCGCGACCGCCTGGCCGACCGGGACGGTCACGGCGGGCAGCCCGGTGTTCGGGCTGAGCCGCAGGTTGGTGCCGATCGTCCCGTACGGGTTGGCGCTCGGGTAGACGAGCGCGTCGAGGTCGGCGTCGTCGAGCATCGCGGTGACGAGCACCTTGCCCTCGGCGAGCACCTTGGTGTGCGACCCCTCGGGGCCGGCCCACGCCTGGTACGCCTCCTCGGTGACCGCGTCGCGCGAGACGTACGTGCTGCGGCGGGACGGCACGTAGCGGCCCGAGTCGACGATCCCCTGGAGCGTCCGGGCCTCGACCTGCGGGGCGAGGTGGGTCGCCACGTACGCGTCGAGGTCGTGCTTGAACTCGTTCGTCGAGCCCGACCCCTCGGAGAGGACGCTCGCGAAGCCGTTCGGCAGGACCGGCGACCACGTGGTGGGCGGCGTGACCTCGACGACGGTCGCGCCGAGCGACTCGAGCGTCGCGCGGGTCTGCGCCCACAGGCGGAGCGTCGCCGCATTGCTGCCGAGCATGGACGGCACGTAACCGATGCGGGCGCCGTCGAGCGCGCCCTCGTCCAGGTACTGCGTGTACGACGCCGGGACCTCGCCCTCCTGGCGCGACGTCACGGGGTCGGCGGCGTCGACCCCGGCGACGGCGTCGAGCGCGACGGCCGCGTCGAGGACGGTGCGCGCCATCGGCCCGCCCGTGTCCTGGCTCAGCGCGAGCGGGATGATGCCGTCGCGGCTCGCGAGGCCGACCGTCGGGCGCACGCCGACGAGCTGGTTGTACGACGACGGGACGCGGATCGACCCGCCTGTGTCCGTGCCGAGGCCGAGCCCGGCGAGGTTCGCCGCGACGGCCGCCCCCGTGCCGCCGCTGGACCCGCCGGCCGTGCGGCTCGTGACGTACGGGCTCGCGACGAGCGTGCTCGCCCCGGCGCCCTGGAAGGACGAGAACTCCGACGCGAACCCGAACGCGAACTCGTCCAGGCTGGCCTTCGCGAGGATCACCGCGCCGTCGGCGCGCAGGCCCTCGACCATCGTCGCGTCGGTCGTCGTCCGGTTGTCGTCCCAGCAGCCGCAGCCGCCCGTGGTGGGCATGTCCTTCGTGTCGTAGTTGTCCTTCACCGCGACGGGCACGCCGAGCAGCAGGCTCGTCATGCCGTCCGTCGCGCGGACCGCGTCGGCGCGCGCTGCGGCCTCCAGCGCGACGTCGCTCGTGCTGATGATCGAGTGCAGCGGTCGCCCGCCCGCGCCCGTGTCGATGAGCGTCGTGTCGTACGCCTCGATCCGGTCGAGGTACTCCTGGGTGATCGCGACCGACGTCGTGGTGCCCGCGTTCATCGCGGCCTGCATGTCGAGCACGGACGCCTCGACGAGCTCGAACGGGCCGTCGTCGTACACGATGCGCTGCGAGACGGCGGCGAGGTCGGTCACCGTGATCGTGCCGTCCCCGTCCGTGTCGGCGGGCGCGACGTCGTCCCACACCGCGTCCGCCGACGTCGCGCCGAGCGCCGCGGCGACGACCGCGAGGTCGTCCGTCGTGACCTGCTGGTCACCCGTGAGGTCGAGCGCGGTCCAGTAGGGGGCGAGGAGCGGCGCGGGCTCGGCGCCGGGCGCACCGGTCGCGGCGGGTGCCGTCGTGACGCCGAGGACGAGGCCGCCGATCGTCAGGGCGGCGAGCCCGCCGGTGGCGGCGCGCCGGTGGGTCGTGGTCACGGACGGCTCCTTCGAGGGGACGGGCGCGAGGTGCGCGAGCGGCTGGTCGGGGCGGGGCAGCGGGCCGGTCATCGCGTGGCCGCCCGACGCCGCGCGAGCAGGATGCCCGTGCCGACAGCGACCGCGAGGAGCGCGGCGCCGACGAACCACGCGACGCTCGCCCCGGTCGACGCGAGCGGGCCGCCCGAGGCCGACCCGGACGGGGACGACGACGAGTCGGACGCGCCGTCGTCCCCGGGGGGCGTGGTGCCGCCGTCGCCGACCGGCGGCGTGGTGGTCCCGCCCGTCGGCTCCGCCGTGGGCGGGACGTCGGCCGCGGTGACGGTCGTCGTGGCGCTCGCGGCGTCGGTGAGCGTCGCCGTCCCGGCGTCGGCGCCCACGAGCGTGGCGGTCGGGACGGCGAAGGCCGCCACGCCGTCGGACACGGCGGTGAACGTCAGGGTCGCGAGGGTGACGTCGCCCTCGAGGCCGGGCGACGTGCCGAGCCGCGTGTGCGTGACGGCGACCGTCCCGGCCGCGTCGTCGGTCGCGTCGGCGAAGCCGCCGTCCGGGGTCACGACGGAGTCGTCCACGAGCGCGACGAGGTCGGGGTCGTAGGCGACGGCGAGGTCGTAGGCGTAGAGGTCGACGACGCCGCTCGCGGCGAACGTGACGGTGATCTCCGCGCCGACCTCGACCGACGCGGGCGCCGTGAGGGAGACCTGGGCGACGGACGGTGCGGCGTGCGCGGGGGCGGCGAGGGCCGCCGCGGCGACCGCGAGACCGCCGACGAGGGCGGCGCGGGCGCGGAGCCGTCTGCGGGGGACGGGACGGGTCATGGGCGAGCGGTCCTTCCTCCGGGCGCGCGGAGGTACGGCGCGACCGGCGGTCGTGTGGTGGGGCCCCCTGCCGTCAGCGATGCTCACAAGTCGCTGTTTCCCCGGCGTTTCGCGACGGTTAGCACGAGCAACGAACCGGGTCTCGGTCCGGTCACGATCCCGACGACGCGGGTCAGCCGAGGACCGGCGGCTCGCCCTCGCGCACCTCGGGGTCCGGCAGGCGGCGCATGCGCAGCGCCGCGACGACGCCGAGGAGCCCCGCGACGAGGGGCACGAGGAGCGCGACCTGCAGCGCCCGCGCCCGCACGTCGTCGTTGATAGCCACGACCTCGGCCCGCACCGCGGGCGGCTCGTCGGCGAGGAGCTCGACGAGCTGGGCGTCGCTCATGATCTCGGCGTCGTCCTCGAGCACCCGGGCGACCTGCTCCTTGTCGTCCGGGGGCAGCACGTCGCTCGCCTCCGCCCGCGCCGTGAACCCCGCCGCGAGCGACGCCAGCATGACCGCGCCCGCGACGGCGAGTCCGAGCGAGAGGCCGAACGACCCGGCGGCCGAGCTCACGCCTGCGGCCTCGCTCGCGCGCTCCTCCGGCACGGGGGAGAGCGTGTACGCGTTGAGCTGGGAGACCAGGAGCCCCAGCCCGGCGCCCGCCACGACGAGCGGCAGCGCGAGCCACCAGCCCGACGGCGCCCGCGGCACCACCGCGACGAGCGCCACCACGCCCACGACGAGCAGGAGGAAGCCCGCGAGCACGCGGGAGGCCGGCCGCCGTCGGCCGGGGCGCTTGCCCGCGACGAGGGCGGCGGCGAACATCGTCAGCGACAGCGGGGCGAGCGAGAGGCCCGCGAGCAGCGCGTCGTACCCGAGCGCCATCTGCAGGAAGATCGGCAGCGCGATCATCGCCCCGCCCAGCGCGACCTGCTGCAGGAGCTGCTGCGACACCCCGATCCGGAACGCGGGCGAGCGGAACAGCCCCGGGTCGACGAGCGTCGTCCGCCCCGCCCGCGCGCGGCGCACGAGCCACCACGCGAGGCCCACCAAGCCCAGCGCACCGACGAGGACGAGCGCCCCGACCGCCTCGCCGCCCTCCTGCCACACCAGCACGCCCAGCACGACGCCGCCCATCCCGACGACGGACAGGACCGTCCCGACCACGTCCACCGCGCGGTCGCCCGTGTACGGGACGTCGCGCACGAGCCGCACGCCCACGAGGACGACGACGATCACCACGGCCTCGAGCCCGAACGCCACGCGCCACGACAGCGTCGTCGTGATGACGCCGCCGAGCAGCGGCCCGACCGCCGCCGCGATCGACGCCGCCGCGCCCACGAGCGCGTACGCCGCCTTGCGCGCGGTGCCCTCGAAGTTGCCGTGCACGAGCGACTGCATCGCCGGCAGCAGCAGCGCGGCTCCGAGCCCGCCGATGACCGACCAGAAGATCACGACCGCCACGAGGCTCTGCGCGAGCGTCATCGCCACCGCGCCCGCCCCGTACGCGAGCAGCCCGACGACGTACGCGCGCCGCCGGCCCACGAGGTCGCCGACCTTGCTGCCCACGAGGATGAACGACGCCGACACGAGCGCCTCGAGCGCGATCGCCGTCTGGACGCCGCTCACGGTCGTGCCCAGGTCGCGCACGACGGCGGAGATCGACACGTTCATGAACGACGTGTCGACCACGAGCACGAACATGGCGGCGGCCAGGAGCAGCGCGAGGCGCCGGTCGGCCGCCGTCGGCCGACCCGCGGTGCGACCCGTGCTCTGCTCCACGTCGACCCCCGTCCGGCGTCCATGCTCGCCGCCCGGGTCGTCCCGGCGCCTCACCCGTCGCGGGTGCTCCGCCGCCCGCGCCGCCGAGGTCGGCGCGGGGGACTGGGAGGATCGCGGTATGGCCGCAGAGGGGTGGACGTCGCGCCACGTCACCGTCGAGGGCCGCGAGGTCTTCGTGCGCTCCGGACCCGAGGTCGCGGGCGCCGTGCCGATCGTGCACGTGCACGGCTTCGCCATCTCCGGCACCTACCTCCTCCCGACGGCCGAGCGTCTGGCTCACCGCGCGACCGCCGTCGTGCCGGACCTGCCCGGGTACGGACGCAGCGAGGAGTGGGGCCACCCGCTCGGCATCCCGGCCCTCGCGTGGGCGCTCCTGTCGACGCTCGACGCCCTCGGGCTCGACCGGGTCGTCCTGCTCGGCAACTCCATGGGCGGGCCCGTCAGCCTCGAGGTCGCGCACGCCGCCCCCGACCGGGTCGCCGGCGTGGTGCTCGCGTCGCCCGCCGGGGGCGTGCACAACCAGCCGTTCGGGCGCGCCCTCACCCAGCTCGCGCGCGACGCCGTGCGCGAGAGCCCGCGCATGGCGCGCGTCGCCGTGCCCGACTACGTGCGGTTCGGGCCGGTCAACGCGCTCCAGCTCTTCGCCGAGCTCGCCCGGTTCCCCTCGCTCGAACGCGTGCTGCGCGTCCCCGTGCCGACGCTCGCCGTCCTCGGCACGCGCGACCCGCTCATGCCGCCGCCGTGGCGCGTGCGGGAGGTCGGAGCGCTCGCGCCCCCGCACGTGACCGTCGCGGCGATCGAGGGCGCTCCGCACGCGATGAACTTCAGCCACCCCGGCGAGCTGGCGCACGTCGTCGGGTGCTGGCTCGACGGGCGCGACATCACCGACGACCCCGACGAGCCCGGCGTCGCCCGGGTGCTCCAGGTCGCGCGGGGCGCCGGGCCGGTCGTGTGAACCGCGGGCCGGGACGTGACGGCGCACGGCTCGGTACGGTGCTCGCAGGGCGTTCCGCGTCCTGGCCCGGACGGGAGCGCGCGAGAGCGAGGAGCGAGCGGTGACGACGACGGCGGCTGCGGTCGAGCTGAGCATCGAGGACCCGCGGGCGGTCACGGGGTACGCGGCCCGGTGCGCGGAGCCGGCGCTGGAGCTCGTCGAGGCGGTCCGGCCCGACGACGCACGCCCCCGCGAGGCGGTCGACGCGGCCCGCGCGTTCGCCGACGGCGGTGCGCGCGGCAAGGTGCTGCGCGACACCGCCTGGGCGGCACTGCGCGCGGCGAAGGAGGCGGGCGATCCCGCCGCGGCGGAGGCCGCCCGGGCCGCGATGGCGGCGGCCGGCGCCGCGCACCTGCACCCGATCGCCGACGCCCACCAGGTCAAGCACGTCCTCGGGTCCGCGGCCCACGCGGCGCACGCCGCCGCGCTCGCCGCGGGCGGGGACGGGTCCGGCGAGAGCGTCGCGAGCAGGTGGCTCGACACCGCGCGGGCGCTCGCGACGCCCGAGGTCGTCGCCGTGCTGCGTCGCTACCCGCCCGCGCCGGGCGGCGGCGGTCGCGTCGGCGAGCTGGTCCGACGGCTCGACGCGGCGCTGCGGGACGGCACGGGGCCGTCGGAGGGCGCCGTACCGGACGAGCGGACGTAGTCGACACCCGCCGGGACCTCCAGGCGTCGTCAGCTGCGCCGGATCCGCTGGGCGAACAGGTCGAGGACGGCGAGGATCCCCTCGTGCTGCCAGACCCGGTTGCGACGGAGGCCGCTGCGCTCGCGGAGGACACCCGCATCGGCGAGCTGGCTCAGCGCTCGCTGGGCGGTGACGTCACTGAACCCGAGGTGGTCGCGGAGGAACGCCGCGTTGATCACCGGATGGGCCACGAGGTGCGGCACGACGCTCCAGGCGGAGGCCTGGGGCCGCAGCCCGGAAAGCTGTTCCCGCGCTGTGGCGACCTGTCCTGCGAGGTCGTCGACGAGCCGCGCTCCGGCCGTCGCGGCGAACCGGCTCGCGCGGGAGAGCTGCTCGACGATCGGCCAGGCGTCACCGGCGCGGAACGCGGTGAGCGCGTCGAAGTAGGCCTCGGTGTCGATGAGGAGGCCCGCGGAGACCGGGGCGATGGTGTTCCGTGTGAGGCCCTTCGAGCGCAGCATGGCGTGCACGAGGGCCCGGCCGGTGCGACCGTTGCCGTCCGTGAACGGGTGGATCGTCTCGAGCTGCGCGTGCGCGACGGCGGTCTGGACGAGGACGGGAAGGTCCTCCCGGCGGACGAAGGCCATCAGGTCCGCCATCGCTCCGGGGACGAGCTCGGGCTGGGGCCCGACGTGGGTCGCGCCTCTCGGGCTGATGCTCGACGAGCCGACCCAGACCAGAGTGCCTCGGTAGCGCCCCGCGTGCTCCTCCCATCCGGGCTGCCCGGCGAGGAGCTCGCGGTGCATCGTGAGGATCGAGGCCTCGTCGAGCCGGTCGGCGAGGTCGATGGCGGCTTGCATGGCCCGGACGTTCGCGACGACGGTGCGTGCGTTGGTGCTCGTCGTCTGGTCGATCTCGGCGAGCGCGAGCTGCTTGGCGCCGACCGTGAGGTTCTCGATCTGCGACGAGGAAGCGGACTCGGTGCGCAGCAGGATCGAGGACATCGGACCCAGGGTGGGGTTGTCCGGCCCGAGCGTTGCGCTGGCGTACGAGTCGAAGCGTGCGAGAGCGGCGGCTGCTTCCTCGGCGTCGGCGGACTGCTGCGGCGTCAGTACGGGGGAGTAGTCCGCGATGGCGGTCGGGATGGTGGACTCGTAGGGTCCCGAGCCAGCCGCCACCTGCGCACGCGTCGAGAGGCCGTCGTTCTCTGCTGTCCAGTAGTGGCTCACGTGAGCTACCGCTGGGACAGCGAGCGCCTGAACTGCTTGCATGACGTCACCTTACTTACAGTTTCGCCGAAACTGTAAGTAACGGGCGGCGTCAACTATCACTTGAGGGTTCCGCGCTCGGTGTGTCGAACCGCACGGCCCCGGAGAGCGTTTGCGGTCGATGTCGTGCACACGATAGATGCATCATGTATCTATGCCACGCACCACCAGCGCTTCTGCCACGGAACAGGCGTACCGGCACGTGAAGTCCATCGTCCTCGACGGGAGGCTGCCCGGCGGGTCCATGACGAGCGAGGGCGAGATCGCCGAACAGCTCGGCGTGAGCCGCACGCCGGTCCGGGAGGCGTTCCTGCGCCTGGAGGCCGAGGGCCTGCTCCGGCTCTACCCGAAGCGCGGCGCGCTCGTCGTGCCGGTCGCGCCCGGCGAGGCCGACGACGTCCTCGACGCGCGCCTGCTCGTCGAGACGCACGCCGCCCAGTCCGTCGTCCGCCTGCCCGACACCGAGCTCGCCACCCTCGTCGCGCTCCTGCGCGACCTCGTCACGGCTCAGGAGGCCGCCGTCGCTGACGGGGACGTCGCGGAGTGCGCGACGCTCGACGCGCGGTTCCACCAGGAGATCGTCGCGGCCGGGGGCAACGCGCTGCTCACCACGTTCTTCGTGAGCCTGCGCGAGCGTCAGCAACGGATGGTCGCGCACAGCGTCCGGTGGGACCCGGGCCGTGCGACGACGTTCGTCGCCGGGCACCGCGCGCTCGTCGACGCGCTCGAGGTGCGCGACACCCGCACCTACAAGCGCCGCGTCCAGCGCCACCTCGAGGACGCGAGGGCCGGCCTGTGAGCGCGGCTGCCTCGGACCCCACGAGCGAGGCCTCCGCGCCGGGGGCGAGCGCCGCCGTCGGACCGCGGGCGTGGCTCGCCGTCGCGGCGGTGATGTTCGCCGTCGCGTGGGGCGGCAACGAGTTCACGCCCCTGCTCGTCATGTACCGCGAGGTCGGGCACTTCTCCGCGGTGACCGTCGACGCGCTGCTCGCCGCCTACGTGCTCGGGATCGTCCCCGCGCTCCTGCTCGGCGGACCGCTCTCCGACCGGTACGGGCGCCGCCCGCTGCTCCTGCCCGCCGCGCCGATCGCGCTCGTCGGGTCCCTCGTGCTCGCGGCGGGGGAGTCGTCCGCCGCGCTGCTCGCGACAGGGCGCGTCCTGTGCGGCGTCGCGCTGGGCCTCGTCATGGCCGTCGGCACCACCTGGGTCAAGGAGCTCAGCGACGCGGCCGCCCACGCGTCCGGCGTGCCCGACGGCGGCTCCGGCGCCCGCCGCGCGGGCCTCGCCCTCACGCTGGGCTTCCTCGTCGGCGCCGGCGTCGCAGCGGTGCTCGCCCAGTGGGCGCCCTGGCCTACGCACACCGCCTACCTGCTGCACGCGGCGCTCGCCGTCGCGACCGGCGTCTGGCTGCTGGGCGTCCCGGAGACGCGCGTCGTGCCCGACGGCGGAGCCCGGGGCCGGCTGCGCGACGACCTGCGCGTGCCGGCGGTCGCGCACCGGCGGTTCCTGCGCGTCGTCGTGCCCGTGGCCCCCTGGGTGTTCGGGTGCGCCGGCAGCGCCTACGCCGTGCTGCCGGGCCTCGTGTCCGCCAGCGCGGGCAGCGCGCCCATCGCGTTCTCCGGGCTCATGACCGTGCTCGGCCTCGGCTGCGGAGTCGGCATCCAGGTGCTCGGCCGCCTCATCGACACCCGGCACAGCGCGCGGGCGTCCGTCGTGGCGATGTCCATCGTCGTCGTCGGCATGGGCTTCGGCGCCTACGCCTCGGCGCGGCTCGACCTCCCGACGGCGCTCGTCGCCGCCATGGTCCTCGGGGCCGGCTACGGGCTCGCGCTCGTCGCCGGGCTCAGCGAGGTCCAGCGCATCGCGACGCCCGACGACCTCGCCGGCCTGACGGCCGTCTACTACTCGCTCACCTACATCGGGTTCTGCGTGCCCGTGGCGCTCGCGGCGCTGTCCGTGCGGTGGACGTACGCGCAGATGTTCCTCGGCGGCCTGGTCATCGCCGCCGTCTGCCTGGTGATCGTCGCGAGCGCGTGGCGCGCGCACCTGCCGACGGGGGAGCGGGACGCCGCGGCGACCTCCGGCGAGACCGACCGCACAGCCCCGACCGGGGCAAACGGTGCGCTGGAGGCGTCACGGATGGGGTAGAGTATCCGAGGCTTCACGGGGTCCGATCCGGTCGGATCTGGCTCGGTGATCCAGCCACGGGCTGTGGCGCAGCTTGGTAGCGCACTTGACTGGGGGTCAAGGGGTCGCAGGTTCAAATCCTGTCAGCCCGACACACGAAGAGGGACCGGCACCTGTCGGTCCCTCTTCTCGTCGTGCCGTGACCGGACCGGGTGGCCGCTTGCTAGGGTGGCGGCGACATGCAGCTCATGGCCGCACTCCGTTCGCTGCTCGCCGGGCGCCGGCGAGGCCTTTCGGGTGCCCTGCTGATCGCTGCGCTGCTTCTCGGCGTCGTGACGATGCACGCGATGAGCGGGTCGTCGACGGCCCACGTCGGGCCTGCGGCGGTCATCGCCGAGACGAGCCACCCCGCGGGTGCACCGGTGGCCGACGACGGCCCCGGGCACCACGAGCAGGGTGGCTGCCTCGACTGCGGCGGGCACGAGATGGCGTCGGCCATGTGCCTCATGGTGCTGGTCGTGCTGCTCGCCCTCGTGCGCCCCGGGCGCGGCCTCCTGGCACGCCTCACCCCCGTCTGGTCCCGCCTCGTCGAACCGGGGCGCGCTCAGCCCTTCGTCGGCCTCGCGCCGTCGCTGCACCTTCTCGGAATCTCTCGGACGTAGGAGCCGCACGCCGTCGACGCACCCTGCGTCGACCGATACGCCCCGCACCGGGGCGCATGTGGTTCCTGAGTACCGAGACGAGAGGTCTGTCCCATGAAGTTCAAGAGTGTGCTGGTGCCGGCGATCGCGCTGGTGACCGTCGCGAGCCTGGCGGCGTGCTCGACCGACGACGAGCCCGGGAGCGGGGCGGCGCCGTCGTCCGCCACGACCGGGGCCGAGGAGCAGGACGGCACGGCGGAGGGCGGCACGTTCAACGACCAGGACGTGATGTTCGCCCAGATGATGATCCCGCACCACGAGCAGGCGATCGAGATGTCCGACGTCATCCTGGCCAAGGACGGTGTCGACCCTGAGGTCACGGATCTGGCGAACCAGATCAAGGACGCCCAGGGCCCGGAGATCGAGCAGCTGACCACGTGGCTGGAGGAGTGGGGCTCCCCGATGGAGGAGTCCGGCGGCATGGACCACGAGGCCATGGGCCACGGGTCGATGGACGGGATGATGAGCGAGGAGGACATGCAGGCCCTGGACGCCGCGCAGGGCGCGGAGGCGGGGCAGCTGTTCCTCGAGCAGATGATCGTCCACCACGAGGGTGCCGTCGAGATGGCGCAGACCCAGGTCGACGAGGGCGAGAACGCGGACGCGGTCGCGATGGCACAGGAGATCGTCGGGACCCAGCAGGCCGAGATCTCCACCATGGAAGACCTGCTCGCCTCGAGCTGATCCCGCCCCGCGGGGCGTGCGCACCGACGTGCGCGCGCCCCGCGGCCCATGCCGGAGGGTCGAGCAGCGCGCCGAACGTGCACGGCGTTCAGGTCGTGCGCGGCGACCCTTCACTGCTCATCGGAGCCAATTTCGGGGGTTCGAACCCAGGGCAAGCCGATCCAGGACGGCGTCAGGCCGGTCGAGCGAGCGGGCCCTCCCCTCAGGCATATACCCTTACCGGGTATATGCGGCGGTGGGCCGCGGGTTCCGCCAGCACGACAGGAAGTAGGACAGCCAGGATGTCCCGAGCACATCGCAGCGGGCACGGCGCGACGGCGGTTCGTGACCGAGGTTTTGGCGCGTGACGGCGTCGATCCCGACCGACGAGCGGGGGCGTCGTCCCCGCCCGGCGCGCACGGTGCCCGGCATCACGGCGTGCGGGCTGTGCGCGGGGGAGACGCTGGGCGCGACCGACACCCGCCCGGGCGGACAGCTCGAGCGTCTGCGCCGGATCGCCGAGAGCGGGGACGCGCGCCTGACGGTCGTCGACTGCCTCGACGCGTGCGAGCGCGGGGACGTCGTCGTGGTGCGGCCGGTGCCCTCCGCGCGCGCCGCCGGCCCCGCCTGGTTCGAGCAGCTGGCGGGCGACGAGCTCACCGCCGCCCTGCACTCCTGGATCCGCGCGGGCGGGCCGGGCCTGGCGCCCCTGCCCGACCAGCTGGCCCCGCGGGTGATCTCGACCCAGGCCGAGGTACCACCGCCCCCGGACGTCGCCGCCACGGGGTGAGGGCCCTGTCGCCTACGCTCGGGGCATGCCGACCGTCCTGCTCGTCCGTCATGGCCGCACCACCGCGAACGCGAGCGGCATCCTCGCCGGGCGGGCCGACGGCGTCGCGCTGGACGCCGTCGGGCGTGACCAGGCGGCCCGGGCGGCCGAGCGCGTCGCGGGCGTGCCGCTCGTGCGGGTCATCACCAGCCCGCTGGAGCGGTGCCGGCAGACCGCGCAAGCCGTGCTCGACCACCAGGCGGACGACCCGGAGTCGTTGACCGAGCACGGGATCACCGAGTGCGACTACGGGCAGTGGCAGGGGCGTGCGCTGAAGGACCTCGCCCAGGAGCCGCTGTGGTCGGTCGTGCAGGCGCAGCCGTCCGCGGCCGTCTTCCCGGGCGGCGAGTCGATGGCCGCGATGCAGGCCCGGGGCGTCGAGGCGGTCCGGCGCCACGACGCGGAGGTCGCCGCCCGTCACGGCGCGGACGCGGTGTGGGCGGCGGTCTCGCACGGCGACGTCATCAAGTCCGTGCTCGCCGACGCGCTGGGGGTGCACCTGGACCTCTTCCAGCGCATCGTCGTCGGCCCGGCGTCGATCTCCGTCGTCCGGTACGGGCCGCACCGCCCGGAGGTCGTGGCAGTGAACACCGACGCGGGCGACCTCTCCTGGCTGCGCAGCGCGGCGCCCGCGGGCGACGCGCCGGTGGGCGGCGGCGCAGGGCCGGGCCAGGCCGACGCCGCGCGGTAGCCGGGCCGACGTCCGACCCGTGGCCGTCCCGTGCGGACGGGCCGTGCGCTCGTAGAGTGAGGGCATGCCCACTCTCGTCCACGAGTACGACTGGCCGGACCGCGTCGTCGTGGGGACCGTCGGGTCGCCCGGTTCCCGCACGTTCTACCTGCAGGCGCGCGAAGGCACGCGGACGACGAGCGTCGCGCTCGAGAAGGAGCAGTCCGCCGTCCTGGCGGACACGATCCAGCGCCTGCTGGACGAGCTCATGGAGGAGCCCGACAACCGGTACAGCGTCCCCGCCGACGTCCCGGCCGAGCTCGTCGACGACGACCCGCTGGACCTCCCGGTCGAGGAGGAGTTCCGCACGGGCGCGATGCGCCTGACCTGGGACCCGCGCACGGCGCAGGTCATCGTCGAGGCGTTCCCGCTCGTGGACGACGACGACCTCGACCCCGAGGCCGACGAGCCGGAGCCCGCCGAGTCGCTCCTCGTCAAGATGCCCGTGGGGACGGCCCGCGCGTTCGCGCAGCGCACGCGCGCCGTCGTGAGCGCGGGCCGCCCCCTGTGCCCGCTGTGCGGCCGGCCGGTCGACCCCGACGGCCACGAGTGCGCGCTGCCCGGCGAGGCGTGACGACCCCGCACGACGACGCCGCCGCGCCGTCCGACGTCGACCCCGCTGTCTCGCCGCCCGGCCTCGGCCCTGCCGTCCCGCCTTCCGGTCTCGACCCTGCCGGCACCCCGCTCGACGCCGCCCTGACCGAGGGTCCGCTCGACGTCGTCGGGCGGATCCGCGCCGCGTCGAACGCGACGTTCCTCGCCCGGCTGGGTGACGTCTCGGTCGTGTACAAGCCGGTCGCGGGCGAGAAGCCGCTGTGGGACTTCCCGGACGGCACGCTCGCGGGCCGCGAGGTCGCCGCGTACCTCGTCTCGGAGGTGTTCGGCGGGGGAGTCGTGCCGCGCACGTGGCTGCGCGACGGGCCGCTCGGTCCGGGCATGGTGCAGCTCTGGCAGGACGTCGACGCGGCACAGTCGCCCGTCGACGTCGTGCCCACCGACGAGGTGCCGCCCGACGGCGTGCGGACGGTGCTGGAGGGCGTCGACGAGGACGACCGCCCGGTGAGCGTCGTGCACGAGGACTCGCCGGCGCTGCGGCGCATGGCGGTGCTCGACGCCGTCGTGAACAACGCCGACCGCAAGGGCGGGCACGTGCTGCCGCTGGCGGACGGGCGGCGCCTCGGCGTCGACCACGGCGTCACCTTCCACGTCGAGCCCAAGCTGCGCACCGTGCTCTGGGGCTGGCTCGGTGAGCCCCTCGCCGACGACGAGCTCACGGGCGTCGAGCGCGTGCGCGCGGGCCTCGACGGCGACCTCGCCCACCGCCTGCGCGGTCTCCTCGCACCCGACGAGGTGGCCGCCCTCGCGGAGCGCTGCGACCGGCTGCTGCGCACGGCACGGTTCCCCGCACCGGAGGGCGACATGCCCGCCGTCCCGTGGCCGCTGTTCTGACCTCCCGGGCGAGCGGCACGCGCCCCGGGTAGCGTCACGACGGATGAGCCATCTCCCCGACCCGTGGGTCTCCACCGGTACCCTGCCCGGGCGCGACGTCGTCGAGGCCGCTCTCGACGACGCGTACGAGCGCTTCCGCGACCTCGACGAGGGCACGGTCATCGAGGACGTCCCGGCGCTCGCGGGTGCGGAGCCGGACCTGTTCGGTGTGGTCTTCACCGACACGGCGGGTGCGGAGCACGCGCGCGGCGACGTGCGCCACCGGTTCTCGATCCAGTCGATATCGAAGGCGTTCGTGTACGCGTTCGTCTGCCAGGAGATCGGGCACGACGCCGTGCTGGAGCGGGTCGGCGTCGACAACACGGGCGTGCCGTTCGACTCGGTCCTGGCCATCGAGCACGGCGAGGGGCACCCGATGAACCCGATGGTCAACGCGGGCGCGCTCGCGACGACGGGTCTGGTCCCCGGCGACACGGACGACGCCCGGTGGGACTTCCTCGTGCACGGTCTGTCGCGGTTCGCCGGGCGCGCCCTCGACGTCGACGAGGAGGTCTACCGGTCCGAGTCCCGGACGAGCCGGCACAACGAGGGGCTCGCCTCGCTGCTCGCGAGCCACGGGCGACTGCACGGTGACCCCGGGGCCGTCGTCGATCTCTACACCCGGCAGTGCGCGCTGCGCGTCGACGCCCACGACCTCGCCGTCATGGGCGCCACGCTCGCCAACGGCGGCGTCAACCCGTCGACCGGCGAGCGCGTGGTCGAGGCGGGCATGGCCCGCGACGCGCTCAGCGTGGTGGCCTCGACGGGCATGTACGAGAGGTCGGGCGAGTGGCTCTTCGAGGTCGGGGTGCCGGCCAAGAGCGGCATCTCCGGGGGCATCGTCATGATGTCGCCGGGGAAGGGCGCGGTGGCGGCGTTCTCCCCGCGGCTCGACGACGCGGGGAACTCCGTGCGCGGCCGCCGCGCGGGCGCCCTCCTGTCGCGCGCTCTCGGGCTCGACCTCTTCGCGTCCCGGCCCGCTGGTACGCGCTCCTGACCAGGCTCCCGCGTCGCCCGTCCTGCGCCGTCACGGACCAGCCCGCTCAGCGCCCGTGGGGGTCGGACGCGTTCAGGGTCCGCACGACGTCGTCGTAGTCGCCGCGTGCCTCGCCGAACCGCAGGAACTTCACGCGCTCGACGAGGATCTCGTGCGCGTCGGGCTGCGTGCGCAGCAGCTCGACGACCTCGGTGACGAACTCGTCCAGCGGCATGGCGATCGCGCTCTCGCGCTGACCCGGCATGAGGTCGGTCGCCACCGACGGTGGGACGAGCTCGACGACGTCGACGCTCGTGTCGGCGAGCTGGAGCCGCAGCGCCTCGCTGAGCATGTGGATCGCGGCCTTCGACGCGTCGTACGTCGGCGTGGCCGCGAGCGGAGCGAACGCCAGCCCGGACGACACGGTGACGATCGTCGCGCGCGGCCGGGTCTGCAGGTGCTCGACGAACGCGCCGACGAGCCGGATCGGGCCGAGCACGTTGGTCGTGACGATCTGCTCCGCGGTGTCGAGGAAGCCCTCGGGGTGGTGCCAGTCCTCGGTGCGCATGATGCCGGCCATGGTGACGAGCGTGTCGAGGTCGGGGTGGCGGTCGAGGACCTCCTTCGCGGCCGTGGCGATGCTCTCGGGGTCGGTGGTGTCGATGCGCACGGTGTCGAGACCGGGGTGCTCGACGGCGATCCGCTCCAGGAGGTCGGTGCGGCGCCCGCCGACGACGACGGTGCTGCCCTGCTCGTGCAGCGCGACCGCGAGCGCCAGCCCGATGCCGCTCGTCGCGCCGGGGATGAAGACGGTGCTGCTCGTGATGTCCATGCCTCGATCCTGGGCGCCGTGCACGCGGCGCGGCAGAGTCCGGTGGACGGGGGACCGGCGATCCCTGGCACGGGCGCCGCGCACCCCGGACGATGGGCGCATGGACCGCGCCGCGCTCGCCGACTTCCTCCGCCGTCGCCGGGAGGCGCTGCAGCCGGGCGACGTGGGACTCCCGGCCGGGCTGCGCCGTCGGGCACCGGGCCTGCGCCGCGAGGAGGTGGCGCAGCTCGCGCTGATGTCGACGGACTACTACACGCGCCTGGAGCAGCAGCGCGGGCCGCAGCCGAGCACGCAGATGCTCGCGTCGATCGCGCGGGCGCTGCGCCTGTCCGACGACGAGCGCGACTACCTCTACCGGGTCGCCGGGCACGGGGTGCCCGACCGGGCGACCGATCCCGGGCACGTGGCTGCCGCGCTGCAGCGCGTCCTCGACCGCCTGGACGACACCCCGGCGCTGATCCTCGACCCGCTCGCACAGACACTCGCGCAGAACGACCTGGCGCGCGCGCTCTACGGCGACGCGTCGGCGTACTCGGGGTGGGACCGCAGCGAGATCTACCGGTGGTTCGCCCACCCGACGACGGCGCGGGCGATCTACCCGGCCGACGACCGGGACCGGCAGGGCCGCGCGCTCGTCGCGAGCCTGCGGTCGGCCGTCGCGGTGCTGGGTGCGTCGTCGCGCGCGGGCGAGCTGGTGCGGGTCCTGTCCCGCACGAGCCCGGAGTTCGTGGCGCTCTGGGACCGGCAGGAGGTGGCGCGCCGGTTCGTGGACCACAAGACGCTCGTGCACCCCGTGGTCGGGGAGATCGAGGTGGACTGCCAGGCGCTCACCACGGAGGACCAGCTCCAGGTGCTCCTCGTGCTCACGGCGGCGCCGGACACGGAGGCGGCGGACAGGATCCGCCTGCTCGGGGTCGTGGGCACGCAGGACCTCGCGGTGCCGTCACCCGGCCCGCAGCCCTCCTGACGCCTCAGGGGTCGAGGCGCCGGCGCAGCAGGCAGAACACGTTCCCCTCGGGGTCGGCGAGGACGTGCCACGGCTCGTCGCCCGTCTGGCCGACGTCGGCGGGCCGCGCGCCGAGGGCGAGGAGCCGCTCGAGCTCGGCGTCCTGGTCGCGGTCCGTGGGGTTGACGTCGAGGTGCAGCGGGAGCTTGCCGGAGCGCGGGTCGGTGCTCGGGCTGAGGATGAGGGTCGGCTGCGGGCCGCCGAACCCGACGTCGGGCGGGCCGATCTCGATCGACCCGTCCTCCTCGCGGTCGAGCTCGACGTAACCGAGCACGTCGCACCAGAACCGGGCGAGCAGCTCCGGGTCGGTGCAGTCGAGGACCAGCTCGCTGATGCGGGACGCCATGCCTCGCAGCCTACGGGGCGCCCCGTCCCGGCACCCGGCGGGTGACGCCCGATCGTGGCACCCTGGCCGTCACACGTGCGGTGAGAGAGGGAGCGGGATGGGTCTGGGCAGACGGCGGTCGGGCAAGCGGGCGGACGAGCGCGCCGGGGAGGCTCCCGCCGCGGAGCGGGTCGCCGTCGCGGAACGTGCCGCTGGCGGGGAGACGGACGCCGCCGCGGACCGGGCCGGCGCCGTCGAGCCCGCGCGGCCGGCGGGGGCGTCCGCGCTCTGGTCGGACGGCCTCGGTCGCGCGGGCACGCGCTCGGTGCAGGTGCTCGCCCTGGTCGCGCTCGTCGCCGTCGCGGTGTTCGCCGTGACGCGGCTGACGCTCATCGTCATCCCCGTCCTCATCGCGCTCGTGCTCGCCGCGGCGATCTCGCCGCTCGTCGGCCTGCTCCGGCGCAAGGGCGTGCCGTCGTTCCTGGCGACGGTCGTGGCGCTGCTCGCGCTCGTCGTCGTGCTCGGCGTGGTGGTGTGGCTCGTCGCGGCGGCGGTCGTCAAGCAGTGGCCGGAGCTGCGCGACCAGGCGGTCGAGGGCTTCGACGAGCTCCAGACCTACGTGCAGAACCTGCCGTTCGACATCACCGAGGAGCAGATCGCCTCGGTGCGCGACTCGCTCGTCGGCCTGCTCCAGTCCGACGCGGTCGGCGCCGGGGCGCTCGCGGGCGCCTCCCAGACGGTCGACTTCGTCGCCGGGTTCTTCGTGATGATCGTCGTGCTGTTCTTCTTCCTCAAGGACGGCCCGGCGATCTGGGAGTTCCTGTTGCGTCCGTTCGAGGGCGCCCGGTACGCGCGCGGGCAGCGCATCGGCGAGACGACGGTCCGCACCCTCGGCGGCTACGTGCGCGGGACGGCGATCGTCGCCGCGGTGGACGCCGTCGCGATCGGCATCGGCCTCGCGATCGTCGGGGTGCCGCTGGTCCTCCCGCTGTCCGTGCTCGTGTTCCTGCTCGCGTTCATCCCGCTCGTGGGGGCCACGCTCGCGGGCGTCCTGTGCGCGCTCGTCGCGCTCGTCGCCGTCGGGCCGGTCGAGGCGCTCATCGTGGTCGCGATCGTCATCGCGGTGAACCAGCTCGAGGGCGACCTGCTCCAGCCCGTCGTCATGGGCCGCACGCTGCGCCTGCACCCGCTCGTGATCCTCATCGCCCTCACCGCGGGCACCGTGCTCGCGGGCCTCACGGGCGCCGTGCTCGCCGTGCCCATCGCGGCGTCGATCTGGCGCGCGATCCAGGTCTGGGACGGCCCCGACCTCCCCGCGCGGTTCGCGCGCCAGAAGCGGCACGAGACCGTGGACGGCGCGCCGGCGTCGTCGTCCTGACGGCGGGCGCTGGGCGGGCTCACGCCCTGGCGGTCCCCGCGCGCGCCCAGAGGGCGGCGAACTCCGCCCCGTCGATCGGGTGGACGTCGCCGGTCCCGGCGAGGTCGTCGTCGCCGAACGGCTGGTCCGTGAGGAACCCCGCGTCGTCCTCGACGACCTCGTCGTACGCGTACCGGCGCCAGGTCCCGTCCTCCAGCCCCACGACCTGTCGCACGGCGACCACCTCGCCCGCGAGCGGCACGCACGCCCACGCGTAGGCCCGCCCGTCGAGCTCGCGCCCGCTCGCGAGGTAGCACCAGCGGTCCGCGTGGTCGGCCGCGCGGCGGAGCATCGCGACGCTCCGGGCGAGCGCGTGCGCCGCGGCGTCCTGGTCGGTCTCGATGTCGCCGTGCTGCACGGGGACCAGTGTGTCACCGCGGGGGGCGGCACGACGGGCGTCGTCCCGCGCCGCGCGCGAGGATCGGGACGACGGTCCCGCCCGGACGACCGAGGAGCGACGCATGGCCGACCCCGACGCCCCGCAGCAGGTGCGCGCGCCGTCCGGCACGCTCGACGACCTCGCGCGCGGCACGACGACGGCCGGGGCGCTCGCGTTCTTCGACGGCCTCGCGCCCGTCGACGGCGAGTCGCTCCCGGGGTTCTGGTGGGGCTCCGGGCTGCCGACGGGGCACGTGCTCGACGGCGCGCTCGAGGCGCTGGGCTGGGCGGGCAAGCGGTTCGAGCCCGGCGGCGACGCGCACCCCCTCCTGTTCGACGGCGCGGGCGGCGGCCTCGTGGACGTCAACCCCGCGTTCGTGCCGCTCCCGCTCGTGCTGCGGGCGGCCCCGGCGCTGCGCCGACCGCCGGTCGCCCGGGTCGTGCGGGCGTTGCTGCCGCTCACCCGGACGCGGTCGCCCCGGGCGCGGGTGCGCGCCGTCGTGCACCGGGGCGTGGTGACCGCGGCGATGACCTACGACGCGCTCCCGGTCGATGACGCGCTGCGCGCCGTCGACGACGACACGCTCGTCGGGTGCATGGAGGCGCGCGGCATGGGCCGCCCGTTCTTCTTCGTGCTGCGGCGTGCCGCGGGTCAGGACACCTTGCCCTGGAGCAGCCGCCGCCAGTAGATCGTGGGCTGCAGGTAGCGGTCGAACAGCAGCAGGCTGCGGCGCGGGCGCGCGAGGTCGACGACGCCGAACCCCGGGTCGGGCCGACGGTCCCGGTCGAACTCCGCGAGGAGGAGGCGGTCGCGCGACGTCGTGACGGGCGCGACCGAGTAGCCGTCGTAGCGCTGCATCGGGGTGCCGCGCCGTCGGGCCTGGATGTTGCGCGCCACGACGGGCACCTGCCGGCGCAGGGCGCCGCCCGACGGCATCGCGTCGACCGCCGCGGCGTCTCCGAGCCCCCAGACGCACGGGTGCGCGACGTGCTGGAGGGTCTCGGGGTCGACCGCGACGAACCCGTCGCTCTCGGGGGTCGCGAGCCCGCTCGCGGCGACCCATGCCGGGGCGCGGTGCGGCGGCGCGACGTAGAGCGCGTCGTAGGAGACCTCGTCGGTCCCGTGCGGCCCGCGGAGCCGGACGGTGCGGTGGGTCGCGTCGACGGACACGAGCGACGTCGCGGTGCGCACCCGCACGCCGTAGCGCCGGGCGGCGGCGCGCAGCGCGGGCTCCGCGCGCGGGTCGTCGACGAGGCGCGGCGACTCGACCGCGAGCTCGATCCGGATCGCGTCGAGGACGCCGGTGCGGCGCCAGTGGTCGGCGGCGACGAACAGCGGCTTGAGGCCCACGGGGAAGCACGGCACGTGCCGCGCCGAGATCGCGAACACCACCGTGCCGGAGGTGAGCGACGACAGCATCTCCCACGTCTTCGGCGCGAGGTCGGGCAGGTAGCTCGTCGCGGCGAACGGCGTGCCCATCGCCTGCTCGGCGCCGGGCACGGCGTCCCAGTCGACCTCCGACCCCGGGCAGACCGCGAGGTCCCCGTAGCCGAGGGTGCGCCCGCCCGCGAGGTGCACGAGCGAGCGCTCGGGGTCGACGCCGACGACGCGGTCGGGGTAGACGCGCACGCCGTCGGGCACGACGTCCTCCTGCGGCCGGGTGAGGTCGTCGAGGGTCGCCATGCCCGACGCGACGTAGGAGAGCAGCGGCCGGTACTGGTGCGTGGTCCGCGGGTCGACGACGGCGACGTCGGGGCAGCCGTCGCGGCGCAGGCGCCCGGCGAGCGAGAGCCCGGCGTTGCCGCCGCCGAGGACGAGCACGTCGTGGCGTGCCGGTGCGCTCATGGCGGGTCCGATCTGCCGGGGGCGGGTCGCTCCACGCTACGGCCGGGTCAGTGGGCTCGCCTCGCCGACGGCGCAGCGTCTCGGGTGCGCCGGGGTCACCGCCCGGCGACTGCGCCGAGGCGCCGGGCGACGGCGTCGCACGCGGCGACGAGGTCGGCCGGGCCCGCGGCGAGCACGTCGGCGTCGAAGGCCGCGACCCGGGCCGCGAGCGCCACCCACGACCACGACCCGAGCGTGACCCGGCAGTGCTCCGCGCCCACGGCCTCGACCGTGCCGTCCTCGACGAACGGCGCGACCGCGCGTGCCGGGGCGGCGAGCTCGGCCCAGCCCTGGCACGGCCACCGCGCGGCCGGTGTCTCCCGGGCTTCCGGGTTCCTGGACGTCACCGCCGCGCCCGAGGCCTGCTGCGCCGCGCTGCCCGTCGCCGTGCTTCCTGTCGCCGTGCTGCCGGCGGACGGCACAGGGCCCGCGACGGCGCCCGCGACGGCGCCCGTGAAGCGCGCCGCGACGAACGCGCCGACGTCGCCGCCGGGCACCTCGCGCGCGACGAAGCGTGGTCCCGTCGGCGTGCGCGGCGTCATCCGGTCGAGCCGGAAGGTGCGCCAGTCGTCACGGTCGAGGTCCCACGCCACGGCGTACCAGCGCCCGTCGTGCACGACGACGTGGTGCACCTCGGCGCGGCGGGGCGGCCGGGGGCCGGTGCGCGGGTCGTCGGGCTGCACCGTCCCGGATGCCGCGCCGGGGCTCGCGTCCGGGTTCGCGTCGGGGGTCGCCTCCGGTGGCGCGTCGAGCGCCACGGTCGCGTAGTCGAAGCGCAGCACCTCCCGGCGGCGCGCCGCCGCGCTCACGGCGAGCAGGACGTCGAGGTCGACCCGGACAGCCGGGCGCCCAGGTGTCGGGGCGACGGTCGTGACGTCGACCGCGTCGACGCGGTGCCGCAACCGGGCGGGCAGCACCTGCCGGACCGTCGTGAGCGCCCGGACGGACGCCTCCGCGAGGTCGTCGCCGACGCCGCTCGCGGTGACCGTCCGCAGCCCGACGGCCAGGGCCACGACCTGCTCGTCGTCGAACAGGAGCGGCGGGAGCTCGGCGCCCGCGTCGAGGCGGTACCCGCCCACGCGTCCGCGCGTCGCCACGACCTGGTAGCCGAGCTCGCGCAGGCGGTCGACGTCGCGCCGGACCGTACGGGCGTCGACGCCGAGGCGGGCGGCGAGCTCGGGCCCCGTGCGGTCCGGGCGCGCCTGGAGCAGCGCGAGCAGCAGGAGGGTGCGGCGCGACGTCTCGGTCATGGCTCCATGGTCCCGCAGAATGCGGACACCGTCCGTCCTGATGGAGCGCGAGAGTCGTGGGGTGCGCACGGGTCGTCGGCCCGGCGCACGGCCCTCGGCGACCGCCGCGGGCCCCGAGCCTCCCGAGGAGAGCCCATGTCCGTCCAGACCACCCCGCACCTCAACTTCCGCGGCGACGCCCGTGCCGCGCTCGAGCTCTACCGGTCCGTGTTCGGGGGCGAGCTCGTCGTCACGACGTACGGCGACCTCGGCCAGACGGCCGACCCGGCGGCCGCCGACCTCGTCGTCTGGGGCCAGGTCAGCGCGCCGAGCGGGTTCCGCGTCATGGCCTACGACGTCCCCGCCGACCGGCCGTGGAGCCCGGGCGAGGCGCCGTTCTTCGTGTCCGTGCGCGGCGACGACGTCGAGGAGGTCCGCCGCTACTGGGACGCGCTCGTCGACGGCTCGACCGTCGTCGCGCCGCTCGCGTCGTCCGACTGGGCGCCGGCATACGGCATGCTCACCGACCGCTTCGGCGTGACCTGGGTCCTGGACGTCGCAGCGCCCCGCTGACCCTGGGCCACCGGCCACCGGCCGGCAACGTCCACCGGCGAGCACGGGACGGGCGACCGGATCTCCCCGGATCCGGTCGCCGGTCCCGTGCTCGGGCGCGAGAGGGGCGCGGTGTACGTGCCGAGGCACAGGGGCCTCCCTCCAGGTGCAGGGGGACCGAACCGAGGGGGAACCCATGCCCGGAAGCAAGAAGTCGGCACCGCGGAAGCCGAGCCGGCGCGAGGTGCCGCAGACGCCCGACACCGTCGACGCGCTGTACCCGCCGCTGCCCGAACGCATCCCGTTGACGCTCGAGTCCATCGCGGGCGACGAGCCCACGTACGCGGAGATGCTCGAGTCCATCTGCGGCGCGACCGACGACTCCCAGCCCGTCGAGCAGTACGACGGCACGCTCGGCGTCACGCGCGCGTACGTGGACGCCCACCAGAAGCAGGCCGTGCAGGTCCAGTGGAACGCAGGGCTCGGCGGCGTCTTCACCAACCCCGGCAACGTCGACGGCGTGCGCTGGGGGAGCGGCACCCTGATCGCGCCCGACCTCGTCCTCACGTGCGGTCACCTGTTCGACCAGAGCGCCGACGGCTGGGTCCTGCCCCGGCAGAACGGGTCGATGCAGGTCCTCACGCCGCAGCAGATCGCGACGAGCATGCACATCAACGTGCTCTTCCAGGTGGACCCGTCCGGTGTCCTGCGCACCGAGCACAGCTTCCCGATCGTCGCGCTCGTCGAGTACCGGCTCGGCGGCCTCGACATGGCCGTCGTGCGCGTGGGCGGCAACCCGGGCAGCACCTACGGGTTCACGGCCGTGGCCACCGCCAACCCGGCCGTGGGCGACATGCTCGCGATCATCGGCCACCCCGCCGGGATGCCCAAGCGCGTCGAGGCCGGCCCGGCGACGGTCGTCACGACGAACCAGGTCCGCTACGACGACATCGACACGCTCGGTGGCAACTCCGGGTCCGGGATCCTCGGGCCCGCGGGCGAGCTCGTCGGCGTCCACACGAACGGTGGCTGCAACGCGGCCGGGACCGGGTCGAACTTCGGCACGGCGATCGCGGGCATCCGCGCGGTGTCGCCGACGCTCCAGGCCCTGCCCCACGGGGCGCGCACCGCGACCGCCGACGACGGCTTCACCTCCCTCGCGCAGGACGTCATCGCGACCGTCAAGGCCGCCGACCAGGTCGGCACGCTCCTGGGCGCCGACACGGCCCGCGCCGTCGACGTGCTGACGATCCGGCAGGCCGACTCGCACACGGTCGCCGACCAGATCGGGACGTCGTTCCTCCGGGACCAGGGCGGCACGCCGCGCGCCCTCGACTCGGTCTTCCAGGGCGACACCCGCTTCGCCGCGGACAACCCCGTCGGCACCGGGCTCGCGGGTGACGTCGGCTCCGGACCCGGCGACACGCTCCAGGAGGGGATCGTCGACCCCGGCGACCTCTTCGACCCCGTGGTCAACCCCGTGATCGGGCGGCTCGTGCAGGCGGGCGCGCTCGCCGGGGCGCGGCCGTTCGTCCAGGGCGCGGAGTCGCTCGTGGACGAGGACGGTCCGGGCGAGGCGGTCGACGTCGTCGGCGCGCTCGTCGAGGCCGTCGCCGAGGCGCGCGCGACCCTCGAGGCCGTCGAGGCGACGCTCGCCGCGCTCCAGGCGGGGCAGTGACCCGGGCGACCTCGCCCACGGACCGGACCGGGAGACCGCGATGATCGGCATCGTGTCGCACGCGGACGACCTCCACACCACGGAGGTCGTCCGCCACCTGGACGCGCTCGGCGCGCGCCACGCGCTCCTCGACACGGGGCACGCGCCCCGCGACGTGGCGCTGACCTCGACCCAGGACGCCGCCGGGTGGCGCGCCGACTGGGTCGACACGAGCGCCGAGGGCGTGAGCGCGGTGGACACCACCACGCTGCGCGCCGTGTGGTGGCGCCGACCGCAGCCGTTCGCGCTGCACGACGACCTGCGCTCCGCCCAGGACCGCGGCTTCGCCCACGGCGAGGTCGCCGCGGCGGTGTCCGGGCTCTGGTCGTGCCTGCCCGCCACGTGGGTCAACGACCCGGACCGCGACGAGGCAGGGTCCCGCAAGATGTGGCAGCTCCAGGTCGCCGCGCGCCTGGGGCTGCGCGTGCCGCGCACGTGCATGACGAACGACCCGGCCCGCGCCCGGGAGTTCCTGCACCGGGAACCGGGGCGCGTGATCTTCAAGCCGTTCAGCGGCACGCCCGCGACGTGGCGCGAGACCCGCCCCGTACGGGAGGCGGACCTCGCGCTCATCGAGAGCGTGCGGTACGCGCCGGTCATCTTCCAGGAGGCCGTCGCGGGGTCGGACGTGCGCGTGACGATCGTGGGCACGGAGCTGTTCGCGGCCGAGCTGCGCACGGAGGAGTCGGCGTACGCGTACGACTTCCGCGTCGACACCCACCACTGCCCGACGTCCGTGCACGACCTCCCCGAGCACGTCGCCACCGCGCTCCTGCGGCTCATGGAGGTGCTCGGCCTCTGGTACGGCGCGGTCGACCTGCGCCGCACGCCCGAGGGCGACTACGTGTTCCTCGAGATCAACCCGGCCGGGCAGTGGCTGTTCGTCGAGTACGCGACCGGGCAGCCGATCGCCGCGGCGCTCGCGGCGCTGCTGGCCCGTCTCGACCGCGAGGAGGCACCGGGCGCGACGCGGCGGCGCACCTGGCGCGGCAGCGCGGACTGAGCTCTGGCCTGTCGCCGGCCCGTCGCCGGCCCGTCGTCGGGCCGTCGCCGGCCGGTCGCAGGCGGGGAGGTGTCCGTGCGCGTCAGCGCCAGCGGTCGCCCCCCCGCCCCCCGGGGGGCGCCACCGCCCAGTTGACGCGCAGCGTGCGCCACGCGCGGTCCATGCGCCGACGGCGCTGGCGTCGCCCGCGCAGCGAGCGCGCCGACACCCCGACGCGCCACGACCGGTCGAGCACCGTGCGCCGGCCCGGGCCGAGGCGGAACGACAGGTCGAGGTCGTCGTGCACCTCGGGGTCGTCGCGCACGACGGCGTCGCGCACGGCGGTCCACGCCGAGCGGCGCAGGGCCATGCACGAGCCCCAGAGCGCGGTGTGGCCGAGCGCGAGGTGGCACAGCACGTAGTACGCGCCGAGGTAGGCGATCGCCACGGCGGCGCGCGCCCCGCGCGGCAGGTCGTCGAACGTGCCCGTGCCGGTCATCGCGTCGAGCGTCGGGTCGGCAGCCATGCGGTCCACGACGCGCTGCACCCACCCCGGGTCGGGGAGGGAGTCGGCGTCGAGCCGCGCGATGACGTCGCCGCGCGCGGCGTCGTACCCGGTCGCGGCGGCCGCCGGGATGCCGACGCGCTCCTCGCGCACGACGACGGCGCCCCAGCGGCGCGCGACGAGCGCGGAGTCGTCGCGCGACGCGTTGTCGACGACCACGACCTCGAGCGGCGCGACGGTCTGCCGCGCGATGCGCGCCAGGCAGCGGTCGAGCGCGGCGGCGTCGTCGCGGACCGGGACGACGACCGACACGGTCGGGGCGGTGCGGGGCGTCACGGCCGGTGCTCCCGGGCGGCGGTGCCGCGCGCGAGGAGGACCCCGGCGACGACCGAGCCGAGCAGCCCCGTCGCGAGGTCGGTGACGGTGTCGCCGTAGCCGACGCCGATCCGGTCGTCGAGGAACGTGTGCCCGGCCCACTCGCCGAGCTCCCACAGGATCGCGAGGACCGCCCCGAGGCCCGTCGTCACCACGACGACGCCCGTGCGCCACGGCCGGGCGTCGGCGTGCGGGGCGGGCAGCGCCCCGACCCGGACGAGCGTCACCGTCGCGAGCGCCGCGATCAGACCGGTGCACACGGCGTGCACGGGCAGGTCGAGCCACGGCACCGCGCGGTACCACTCGAGCTGGGCGGCCCAGGCGGAGGCGAGCAGCGCGGCCCCGTAGCCGACGTCGAGCACGCCGGTCACCCCGAGGGCGCGCGGCACCATCGTCCCGCCGAGCACGAGCAGGAAAAGCGCGACGCCGACGCCGTCGAGCGCCGCGCCGGCCGCGACGACGCTGAGCGCGGCCGCAGCCCGGACCGCGTCGCCCGCGAGGATCGCGCCACGTCCCGGGGCGGCGAGGGAGGGGCCCGCCGTGGGGGCGGGGGTGGCGGGCATGCGGGGCTCCTGGGAGGGTGGTGCGGCGGCGGGGATCACAGCCTCACACCCCGGCGCCGCGTTCGCACGCCCGTCCGCCGGGGTCAGCCCCAGGTGGCGGTCGCCGGGTCCACGCCGTGGGAGCGCGCGCTCGCCTCGACCGCGGCGCGCAGCCACGTGGCCAGGCCGGGGGCGAGGCCGTCGTAGTGGGCACGGAACCCGGCGTCGTCGACGAACCGCCGCGCGAGGCACACGTGCCGCGCGGGCGGGCAGTCGAAGTGCGCGCCCATCGAGGCGCGGTGCCTCTCGGCGAGGGCGGCCGCCCGCGGCGTGGCCGGGTCGACACCCGCGCGGCACGCCGTCGCGAGGTCGGCCTCCAGGGCCGCGACGTCGTCGGCCAGGCGCTGCCAGTCCTCGGGCGTGCGCTCCGCCGACCGCTCGGCGTACTGCGCCCACTGCGCGGTGTCGCCCCAGAGCTCGCGCGCCTGCCCGGGCCACGCGGGGTCCCAGCCCTCCCCGAACAGCGCGACCTGCTCGGTAGGCGTGAGCAGGAGCCCGCGCTCGCGCGCCGCGACGAGGCGGTCCAGCGCGCGGGCGGTGCGCTCCATCCGGGCGATCCGCTCCCCGAGCAGCGCCCGGTGCCTGCGCAGCGCGTCCACCGCCTCGGCGCCGGTCGCGTCGAGGAGCGGCGGGACGTCCTCGAGCGCCACGCCCAGCTCCCGGTACGCCACCACCCGCCGCAGCCGCGCGACGTCGGCCGCCGCGTAGAGCCGGTAGCCCGCCGGGGTACGCGCCGAGGGGCGCACGAGCCCGACCGCGTCCCAGTGGTGCAGCGTGCGGACGGTGACGCCCGCGGCCGCGGCCGCGTCGCCGACCGTCAGCGGGTGGGCGACGCGGCCGGGCGTCGGGTCGGTGGTCACGTGACCCAGTGTCCACCGCGGAGCCGCGTTGCTCACGGGGCGGGCGCCTCGATCCCGATGCCCTCCAGGAACCGGGCGGAGTCGCTCCCGGCGACGAACGGGCGCGCCGCCGTCATGACGACGCGCGCGTTCTCCGGCGTGCGGACCTCCACCTCGACGGACCCCCACGGCATCTCGCGCGGGCCCGTCGTGCAGCCGGGCGTCACGGCCTCGCACGCGGCGACGATCGCGTCGACCTGCGACAGCACGCACGAGAAGCTCACCGTCAGGGCCGGCAGGTCGGGCGCGGGGGTGCCCGGGACGAGGAGCACGTCCTGGAACGCCCAGCGGCGCAGGTGCACCACGCCGCCCGGCACGGAGAACAGGTCGAAGAACCCGAGCCCGCGCGTCCAGAGCTCGACGGACGCCGCGAGGTCGTCCGTCGGGACGGTCACGAACTGCGGCATCCCGTAGATGCCGCGGAACGGCTCCGGAGCGACGGCGTCGGGCCCCGGGACGGGGACGGGGGAGAGGTCGAAGGCGGGGAACGTGTCGGTCATGCGGGCAGCCTGCGCCCTGACGTCGCGTCAGGGTCAAGCGCCCGCGCGCGTCTCGTCGGCCAGCAGCGCGTACACGACGCCGTCGACCCAGCCCAGGTCCCGGTGCAGGGAGTCGCGCACCCCCACGCCCTCGCGCCGCATCCCCACGCGCTCCATGAGCCGCCACGACGGCTCGTTCGCGAGGAACGCGCTCGCCACGACGCGCCGCAGCCCCAGGTCCTCGAAGCACACCTGCAGCAGCGCGCGCACGGCCTCGGTCGCGTAGCCCTGCCCCTGGTGCGCCGGGTCGAGCACCCAGCCGATCTCGGCCTCGTCGTCGTGCGGACGGTCGACGACGTCGCGCTGCGCCCAGCCGTCGCGGACCGCGAGGTAGAGGTCCCCGACCACGGCACCCTCGCGCTCCACGACGAGGGTCGTCGCGAGCCGCCCCGGCTCGACGTGGTGCTCGCGCCACTCCTCGACCGCGGTGAACCGCTGCGTGAGCCACCGGTCCACCTCGGGCAGGCCGCGGTAGGCGAACAACGCGTCCGCGTCGTCCGGCCGGGCGCGGCGCAGCGTCAGGCGAGCGGTCCGCACGGGCCACGCGACCCGCTCCAGGGCGTCGGGGCGCACGTCGGTGGCGTCGGTCATGCGCCCACCCTGGCACGTGCGTGGCCTGCGCATCGAGGGGATTCCCGCGGCGCGGGAGCGTCGGCCCGGGCGGCGGCCCCGACGACGGGCGCGTGCGACGGCACGGCCCGCGCCGGTCTAGGGTCGCCCCCATGACGCTGTTCCTCGACGACCCCGACGAGGGTCTGTCGCCCGCGACGAGCCACCCCGCCTTCGTGTCCCTCGCGCCGGAGCCGTTCTACGACGAGGGCGAGGACCTCGCGCCGTTCGGCAACGACGCCGGGCACGACGCGCTGCGCGACCTCGAGGAGTGGTACGCCGCCGACGGGCGCGACGACGCGCTGCCCGCCTTCGTCGACGGCCTCCTGGCGGCGTGGGACCTCGGGGTCCCCGAGGACGTCTGGGCGTCCGGGCGGCAGGGCGCCGCGGACCGGCTCCGCGGCGGCGACGTCGACGAGGCGGCGCTCGCGGCCGAGGCCCGCGCGCAGATCGCGATCGTGCTCGGCCAGCTGAAGATCCGCGGCGGCCTCACACCTCATGCGCGGGCCCTGGGCGTCGCGGTGCTCGACGTGCTCGCCGCGCTCAACGACCACGCGCGGGTCGTGAGCCCGGGCTGGCGGCACGCCGACGCCGACGCCGCGGCGACCGCCGCGATGGCCGCCGTCGTGCGGGCCGCACCCGACCTGCCCTGACGGCCCGGCCGCCCCGGACCGGCGCTCAGCGGGCCGCATGCTCCGCGCCCGGCGCCACCTCGTGGAGCGCGCCGTCCCGGTCGAGCTCGAGCCGCACGTCGACCCCGAGGCGGGCGAGGAACCCGTCGTCGTGGCTCACCACGAGCAGCGCGCCCGCGTAGCCCGACAGCGCCTCGACGAGCCGTTCGACGCTGCGCACGTCGAGGTCGTTCGTCGGCTCGTCGAGCACGAGGAGCTGGGCGGGCGGGTCGGCGAGCAGGAGCCGCGCGAGCGCGACGCGGAACCGCTCGCCGCCCGACAGGGTGCCCACCGGACGGTCGACGGCCGACCCGCGCAGGAGCAGGCGCGCGAGGTGGTTGCGGACCGTGCCCGGCGCGACGCCCGGGGCGCCGTCGCGGACGGTGTCGAGCGCGCTGCGCGCGTCGTCGAGCCCGTCGCGCCGCTGCGGGAGGTAGCCGACCCGGTCCGTGAGGAGCGTCCCGCCGGCGCGTCCCGGCTCGGGCGCGCGCCCGGCGAGCAGGTTCTCCAGGAGCGTCGTCTTGCCGGTGCCGTTGGCCCCCACGAGCGCGACCCGCTCAGGCCCCTGGACGACGACCGTGCGGTTCGTCCCGTGCAGCTCGGCGAGCCGACGCCCGCGCGGGACGTCCGGGTCCGGCAGCACGAGGTGCACGTGCTCGTCGTCGCGCACCCGGGCCGCCGCCGCGTCGAGCGCCTGCTGCGCGGCCTGGACCTTGGCGTCCAGGCCCTGGCGCATCGAGCCCGCCGAGACCTGGGCCGCGGACGCGCGCAGCCCCATGGAGATGCGTGACCCGGTGCGGTTCGCCTGGGCGGTCCGCGCCGTCCGCTCGCGGCGCGCGAGCTTGGTCTCGGCCTCGACGCGCTGGCGCTTCTCGGCGCGCAGGGTCTGCTCGGCGCTCCGCGCGGCCTGCGCCGCCGCGGCCTGGTCGACCTCCAGCTGCGCGCGCCACGCGCTGTACGGGCCGCCGAACGTGGTCAGCGTGCCCGCGTGCAGCTCGGCGGTCTCGTCGACGTGCTCGAGCAGCTCCAGGTCGTGGCTCACGACGACGAGAGCCCCGGGCCAGTCGTCGACGAGCGCGGCGAGCCGGGCCCGGGTGGCGCGGTCGAGGTTGTTCGTCGGCTCGTCGAGCAGCGTGATCGCGCTGCGCCGCACGCGCAGGCCGCTGATCGCGACGAGCATCGCCTCGCCGCCGGACAGCGCGCCGACGCGCCGGTCGAGGCCGACGCCGTCGAGCCCGATCTCGGCGAGCACCTGGGCGGCGCGCGCCTCGACGTCCCAGTCGTCGCCGACGGCGTCGAAGTGCCGCTCGTCGACGTCGCCGGACTCGATCGCGCGCAGGGCGTCGAGCGTGGCGTCGATGCCGAGCAGGCGCGCAACGCTCGCGTCGCGGCCGAGCGTGAGCGTCTGGGGGAGGTAGGCGACGTCGCCCGTGGTCGTCACGCGCCCGGATGTGGGCGTGAGCAGGCCGGCGACGAGGCGCAGCAGCGTCGACTTGCCGGCGCCGTTGTCGCCGACGAGGCCCGTGCGGCCGGTGCCGAACGTGCCGGAGAGGTGGGAGAGCGCGACGGTGCCGTCGGGCCACTCGAACGTGAGGTCGGTCAGCGTCACCGCGGACCGGTGCAGGGTCGACATGGGTGTGCTCCTCGGCCCGCGGTGCCGCGGGCGTGGTCGTGCCGGGAAGGACGGGTGGGCCGCCGTCGCGCGGGCGCGCGGACGGGCCGCCGGTGGCGGGAGCGGTGGGGCGTCGTCCAGGCACGCCGAGGCCGCGGCACGAGCCGGGCAGGGGTCGCCGACGAGGGCTCCGACGTGGCGGAGCAGGGCGAGGGGTGCGCTGGGGCGGGCCGCCGACGGCTCGGCGGCTAGAGTCTGTCGACCTCGATGAGCACGTGCCGATGCTAGCAGCGCGGCCCGGCGGGGTCCGCGGGCGCAGGGTCCGCGGGCGCGGGGGCCCGTCACCCCGCCGGAGCCTGCTCCCGACCCGTGACGAGCGAGGCGACGAGCGAGGCGACGAGCGCCGCGGCGGCCGCGCCCGGGTGCGGCCGCGTCACGAGCCCGAGCGACCACGCCTCCGGCGCGTCGAGCGGCACCGCGACCGCGCCCGGCGCAGGCTCGTACATGTCCGCGGGGACCACCGCGACGCCGAACCCGGCGGCGACGAACGCGGGCAGGTCGCCGACGTCGGCCACCTCCGTGTCCGCGCGCGGCGCGACGCCCGCGTGCGCGAACGCGCGCTCGGCGACCACCCGGTTGCCGAACCCGCGCGGCGTCGTCACGACGTGCTCGTCGGCCAGGTCGCCGGGCGCCACCGACCGCGCCCCGGCGAGCGCGTGGCCCGCGGGCAGCACCGCGACGAACGTCGACGACGTGAGCCGCGTGTAGCGCAGGCCGGGGTGGTCCTCGGGCCCGAGCCCGGTGAACGCGACGTCCACGACGCCGCGCCGCACGTCCTCTCCCAGCCCCGTGGACCCGGCGGGCGACGGGGTGAGGCGCAGCACCACGCCGGGGTGGCGGTCCCGGAACGCGGCGAGGGTGCGCGGCAGCCCGAGGTACCCGAGGTTCGTGAACACCCCGAGCCGCACGGTGCCGCGCACGTGGTGCGGCCCGGGGGCGACGGCGGCACGGGCCTGGTCGACGGCGTCGAGCACCGCCCGGGCCCGGGGGAGCAGCGCCTCGCCCTGCGACGTGAGCGCGACCGAGCGCCGCGTGCGCTCGAACAGACGAGCGCCGAGCTCCGCCTCCAGCGCGCGCACGCCCGCCGAGACGCTCGACTGGACGGCGAAGACGCGCGCGGCGGCGCGCGTGAAGCTCAGCTCCTCGGCCACGGCGACGAAGTACTCGAGCTGGCGCGTCTCCATGCCGCTCACCCTACGACGTCTCATCGCTAACATCGATCAGACGGATCGGTACAAGTCGTTGGACACGATCAAGCGCGCAGGCGCACGGTGGACGCATGACGACGACCTCGGCACCTCCGACCCGCCCCGCACCCGCGCGACCGGACGACGCGCAGCGGCCCTCCCGGCCGCCGCGTGCGCGGCGCGCGCGGCCGCTCGTCTCGCACGGGTCCGGGTTCCTCGTGGTGGCGCTCGCGTTCGCCACGGCCATGGCGTTCTCGACGGTCCCGACGCCGCTCTACCCGCTGTACCAGGCGCGTGACGGCCTGCCCACCGTCGCCGTGACCGTCGTCTTCGCCGCGTACGCCGTCGGGGTCGCCGCGAGCCTCTACCTCGTCGGGCACCTCAGCGACCGGTTCGGGCGCCGCCGCGTGCTGGTCCTCGGCCTCGTGGCCGAGCTCGTCGCGGCCGTGCTGTTCCTGCTGCTGGACGGTCTGGGCGGCCTCGTCGTCGCGCGGCTCGTCTCGGGCGTGGGGATCGGGGCCGTCACCGCGACGGCGACCGCCCACCTCGCCGAGCTCCGCGCGGCCGCCCGCCCCGGCGGCCCGACGGACACGAGCGCCGTCGCGGGCCTGGCGAACATCGGCGGCCTCGCGCTCGGACCGCTCGTCGGCGGGCTGCTCGCCCAGGCCGCGCCCGCGCCGCTCACGACGCCGTACGTCGGCTTCGCCGTCCTGCTCGCCGCGGCGGTCCTCGCCGCCGCGCTCGTGCCCGAGACCGTGCCGCCCGCCGCCGCCCCGTACCGCTACCGCCCGCAGCGCGTCGCCGTGCCGCGCGGCGGGCGCGGCACCTTCGTCGCCGCGGCGGCCGCCGCGTTCGCGGGCTTCGCGGTCTTCGGCCTCTTCACGTCCCTCACCCCGAGCGTGCTCGCGACCGTGATGCACGAGGAGTCGCGCCTCGTCGCCGGGCTCGTCTCGGCCGCGGTCTTCGCCGCGGCCGCCGTCGCGCAGCTCGCCACGGGCCGGCTCGCCCGCCGGCGCCAGGTCGCTCTCGCCGTCACGCTGACGCTTACCGGGCTCGCCGTGCTCGCCGTCTCCGTCGGCACCGCGAGCCTGCCCGGGTTCGTCGCGAGCGCCGTCGTCGCGGGCGCGGGCGTGGGCATCCTCTTCCGGGGCGCGCTCGCGACGGCGGGGGCCCTGGCGGAGCCCGGCCGCCGGGGCGAGGTCCTCGCGGGGGTCTTCCTCGTCGCATACCTGGGGCTCGCCGTCCCCGTGCTGCTCCTGGGGATCTCGCTCACGGTCGAGCCGCTGCGCCTCATGGTCGTCGTGTTCGCGGCGGCCACCGCGCTGCTCGTCGCGGCGGCCGCGCCGGGCCTGGCACGCCGGTCCTGAGCGGGCGGGGCGGACCGCGGTCCGCCCCGCCGTGCCGTGGGTCAGCGGGCGAGATCGACCCGCGCGACGCCCCAGCCGAGGGCGTCGTGCCCGACGACGCGCCACCCGGCGCGCGCCGCGAGCCGCGCCACGTCGTCGGGCGTTCGCGGTCCGGACCCCGTCGTCGCGAGGGACAGCAGCGCGTGCTCGTGCGCGTGCGGGCTCAGGCCGTCGGGCGTGAGGTCCTCGACGAGCACGGCCCGACGCGCGGCCGCCCCCATCGCGGCGAGGAGCGCGACCACCTCGTCGTCGGTGCGGTGCCCGGTCCCGAGCGCGCACACGGCCAGGTCGGCGCCGGGCCAGGAGCCGGACGTGGCGTGGGACGAGCCCGTGCCGGCCTGCGCGCGCAGGACGGCGAGCGGCACGGGGTCCTCGACGAGCGTCGTCGTGCGGTCACCGGGCACGTCCGCGAGCAGGTCGGCCACGACGAGGGCCCCCGGCCCCCCGACGGCCACGGATTGCGCGCCCGACCACACGGGCCACGTCGGGAGGCCGGTGAGCACGTAGGGCAGGACGTCGGCGCCCTCGACGACCTCCGCGGCGAGGTCGGCGTCGGCCTCGACCTCTGCGCGCAGGGTCCGGCCGCGCGAGCGCGCCCACGCCGGGGCGTCCTCGCGCAGCGCCGGGGCGAGCGCGGCGAGCGCGAGGACCGCGTCGGCCTCCAGGCCTTCGTACTCCTCGCGCGCGTGCTCGTCGTCGAGGAGGTCCTCGCCGGCGTCGGCCAGGGCCACCTTGTCACCGTCGGAGGTCACGACCCCCGACGCCGCGAGGACGCCCACGAGGACCCGGACCGCCGCGGGAGCGACGCGGGCCGCCTCGGCGAGCGCCGCGACGTCGCGCGGGCCGTCGCCGAGCGCGTCGAGCAGCCCGAGCTGGAGTGCGGCGCGCGTCGCGAACCACGGCACGGGGGACGGCACGCCCGCGGGCTGCGCCGTGGGGACGGTGCCGGTCGCGGTGCTGCCGGGCGCGTCGCTCGCGGTGATGCCCGGGACGCCGCCCGCGGTGTCGCCGACGGTGCTGCCCGCGGTGTCGCCCGGCCTCGCGCCCGAGGGCGCCGGCTGTGCGTGCCAGTACCCGGTGACATCGACGTGCGTGCGGGGCACGCCGCGCTCGCGCGTGAGGTGGCGGCGCACCGGCAGCAGGGCCCGGCTCTCGCTCGCGGCCCACGCGTAGACGCGCCCGGGCCACCACGTGATCGCGCGCACCGCCTCGCCGAGCGCGACGCGGTCGCCCTCGGGCGCGACGACCCAGCGGACGGTGTCGCCGTCGCGCAGCGCGAGGTCCTGGCGCGCGGACGCGTCGACGACCGTCACGACGACCTGCACGGGCACGTCGACAGGACGCTCGTCGAGGAAGCGGCCGATCGCGGGCAGCGCCGTCTCGTCGCCCGCGAGCAGGGCCCAGTCGACGTCGTCGGGCCACACGGTCGAGGCCTTGGGGCCGACGAACCACAGGGCGTCACCGGGGCGCGCCGCCCCGGCCCACGCGGCGGCGGGCCCGTCGCCGTGCAGCACGAGGTCGAGGTCGAGCTCGCCCGCCACCGGGTCCCAGCGGCGCGGCGTGTAGTCGCGACCCTGCCGGTTCGGCGCGGGCGGCCAGTCGATGCCGTGCGCGCGCTGCACGGGCAGCGCGGACGCGACGTCGCCGTCGGACGAGAGGACGAGCTTCACGTGGTCGTCGAACCCCGGGGCGTCGAACGCCGGCATCGGCATGCCGTCGCGCTCGAACGCGCCCAGCTCCGGCCCGACGAGCGTCACGCGGCGCATGCGGGGCGTCACGTCGACGACACGAGCGACCTCGACGCGCCGCAGGACGAGAGGGTGGGTGCGCAGGCGGTGCTGGGCCATCAGGAGAACTGCTCCTCGACGACGTCGAGCAGGGCCATCGCCTCGTGGTAGTCGCTGCGGATCGTCCACGTGGGCAGCTCGTGCGCGGTGCCGGCGGCGAACGACGGAAGCGCGGCGAACACCGGGTCGGCGGCGAGCGCGTCGAGGTCGACCTCCGCGCCGTTGAAGCCGATGACGAACACGTTCGGCGCCGTGACGACCGACGTCACCTGCTCGGCCGACACCTCGAACATGTCACCGCCCGGCGTGTACGGCTCGGCTCCGGTCTGCTCCTGGATCGGCTGGACCGCGAACCCGAGCCGCTCGAAGATCGCGGGCAGCCCCTCGCCCTCCTGGAGGGCGTACGTTGTGCCCTCCGCCGTGCGGGCGAGGAACGCCGTCTCGCCCGCGGGCACGGTGATCGCGTCGCGCACCTCCGTGAGCCGGTCCTCGTACCCGGCGGCGAGCTCCTCGGAGGTCTCCGCGTCGTCGAACACGTCCTCGGCGAGGAATGCGAGCTGCTCCTGCCACGTCGTGTACGTGCCGCTCACGAGGACGGTCGGGGCGATCTGGCTCAGGCCGTCGTAGACGTCCGTCGCCTGCTTGAGCGGGAAGCCCCACCCGCCACCGACGATGAGGTCGGGCTCGAGCGCGAGGATCGCCTCGAGGTTGAAGCCGTCGGCGCTCCACTCCAGGAGCTCCGTGCCGTCGGCCTCGGCCTCCTGCGCCCAGAGGGGGGAGAAGGCCGGCTCGGGGTCGTCGGTCACCTCGGGCACGGTGGCGAGGACCGGGACGTCGAGCGCGTAGAGGTACCCGGCGAGCGCGTGGTTGAGCACGACGACGCGCTGCGGGTCCGTCGGGACGGTGACGTCGCCCTGGTCCGTGGCGACGACGCGCTCGGCCGAGGACGAGCCGGTGGGCGCATCGGAACCCTCGGGCCCGGCGTCGGACGTGGTGGTGCCGCCCGAGCACGCGGAGAGTGCGAGCGTCGCGGCGGCGACGAGCGCGGCCAGCGCGGTGAGGGGGCGGCGGGTGGGACGGCGGGACGGCAGCATGGGACCTCGCACTCGGGAGCAGGGACGCGGGGGCCGCACGGCGTGACCGGGGCGCACCTCGCGAGGTTAGGCTAACCACACCTGCGTGCCGTGCCGCGCCCGGACATGACACGGACGCGCCCGGACACGACACGACCGGGCGCGCGACGTCGCACCGTGTGCCCCGGGACACGTCCGAGGTCGTCCCGCAGGAGGTTCGGACCGGAGGGCCCGGCCGAGGAGAGGAGCGCCGCATGACCCCGACCGCGCTGGGCGCCGTCGTCCCGGAGAACGCCGTCCGCTTCCTCGGCCACGACACCCACGCGCACGACGAGCCGCACCTGGTCCACGTCGTCGCGGGCACCGCGGAGCTCGTGGCCGACGGCGCGCCCCTGACCCTGCGCACGCACGAGAGCGTGTGGCTCGCCCCCGGCGTGCCGCACTCCGTGCGTCTGCCGGCCGGGGCGATGGCCCTCGGACCGGTGCTCTCGCCGGGCGTCGAGCCCCCCGTCCGGGTGCACCGGCTCGGCGTCGTGCCGGCCGTCACGGACGTCCTGACCGCCGTGCTCTGCGCGGGACCGGCGACCCCGGAGCAGGTCGCGCCGTTCCGCGCGGCCCTCGAGGAGGTGCTCCGCGGGGTCGCGGGCGACCACTTCGTGCTGACGCTCCCGTCGCACCCGGTCGCGCGCGCCGTGGCCGAGGACGCCCGACGCGGGGGTGCGACGCTCGAGGAGCTCGCCGACCGACGGCACGCGAGCGCGCGCCACGTCCAGCGGCTCTTCGTCGAGGAGACGGGGCTCCCGTTCGGGCGCTGGCGCACGCGCGCCCACCTCAACGTCGCGATCGCGCGGCTGCGCGGCGGCTCGCGGCTGGACGCGGCGGCGCGCGCCGCCGGCTACGCCACGCGGGCCGGCCTGCTGCGCGCCCTCAGCCGGGAGACCGGGCAGCCGGTCGCCGACCTCGCGCGGGATCCCCTGGCGGTCCTCGACCGCGCGCCGCGGGACGCGGGACGCGGGACCCGGGCGGCTCGCCCCGCCGAGCGGCTGAGCGCCTGAGCCGGATCAGCGGTCGCGCACGACCCGGTAGCGCAGCGCGGTGCGGACGCCCACCTCGTCGACGCTCACCTTCTCCAGGGTGGCGGGGACGCCGCCGTCGAACAGCCGGACGCCGCCGCCGAGCAGCACCGGCATGACGTCGACGGCGAGCTCGTCGACGAGGTCCGCCGCGAGGAGCTGGCGGAAGAGGTCCGCGCCGCCCACGAACGTCACGTCACGGTCGCCGGCGGCCTCGACGGCGCGGCGCACCGCCTCCTCGACACCGTCGGTGACGAACTCGATCCACAGCCGCTCGTTGCGGCGCGGCGCGACGGGCAGCGGGTGGTGCGTCACGACGAAGATCGGCGCCTGGAACTCGTAGTCCTCCGCGTAGCTGTCGGGGTCCTCGGCGCCGTCGAACGTGCGTCGCCCCATGAGCACGGCGCCGGTCTCGTCCTGGAGCCGGCGCATGTAGTCGCTACCCACGAGCGTGTCGAAGTCCGCGTAGAGCGCGGCGCTGCTCCCGGCGGCGTCCTGCACGAACCCGTCGAGCGACACCGTCGCCCCGGCGATCACCTTGGCCATGGATCCTCCTCGTCCCTGTTGCGCGGTCGAGGGGGAGACCCGGGGCGGCGCGCGGACTCATCGGTCGGCGGGCGGCCTCCGGGCCGGCCCGCTCCCGGTCGGCGCCCGCCGTCGGGCCGTTCGGCAGTTCTCATTATCGTGTTGACCCTGGTCACGGGCCGTCGTGAGAGTGGCTGCCGTCCCACCCGCTCTCTCACCGTGGAGGCAGCATGCCGGACGACCCTCGCCCACCCGTCCCTCGTCCCCTGACCCGTCGCGCGCTCCTGCGCGGTGCCGTCGTGCTCGGCGCGGCGACCGCGACCGGCACGCTCGCCGGCACCGTGGGCGGCATCGCCGCCCCGGCACCCGCGCACGCGGCGGTGCCCGGCTTCCCGACCTTCCGCTACCTCGGGCAGCCGCTCGACCGGAGCACGTTGCGGTACAACCCGACGAACGAGCTGATCTTCCCCTCGGTCGGGTACGTCGCCGGGCGCGTCGAGAACCCGCTCGGCCGCTGGTACATGTACTACGCCCCGCACGACGCCCCGGGCGGCATCTGCCTGGCCTACGCGGACTCCGTCACCGGCCCGTGGCGCGAGCACCCCGCCAACCCGATCATCCCGCGCACCTGGGCGGGCTTCGACGTGAGCCACGTGTCGAGCCCCGACGCGTTCTGGAACCCGGCGGACCGCCGGATCTACCTGTTCTTCCACGGCGAGAACCACACGACCCGGGTCGCGAGCTCGGCCGACGGCCGCAGCTTCACGTACCACAACCGGGTCGTGGGCACGTACATGCTCCCGGGCGTGAGCGAGACGTCGTACGCGCGCGTCTTCCCGCACCCGACGCAGTCCGGGGTCTACGTCATGCTGCTCATGGGCAACCACGGCGGGACGCGCAAGATCTACGTCGGCTGGTCGCACTCGCTGACGTCCGGCTGGCAGGTCAAGCCGGAGCCGCTCATCACGCCCGCCGCCGGGGAGGGCGGCCAGGTCTCCGGGGCGCACTACTGGTCGCGCAACGGCGGAGGCCACGTCGTCTACCACGCGGGCTCGGGCAACATCCACGTCGCGCGCGTGGGGACGGGCTTCGACCGCGAGGACCACCTCGGGGTCCTGTACGACTCGGGGTCCGCCGCACCGGACCACGGGCGCGCCGCGGCGCCGTCGTTCGTGGAGGTCGACGGCCGCCTGCACATGTTCTACGAGGCCGGCCAGCGCGGCTCCACGACGATCGCCCTCGCCCGCGCGGACTGACGCCCCGGCCGGGCGCCCCACCGCCCCGGGCGCCCGGCCGGGCCCGTCACGCGAGGTCGACGTCGGCCCACAGGGCGGCGTGGTCGGACGCCGCGTGCACGGGCGAGGTCATCGTGTCGTAGTGCGGGAACAGGGTCCCGTCCTTCCCGCCCCACACACCGCGGCGGAAGACCGACCCGCCGACGGTGCGCTCGAACAGCGCGGGGGAGAGCAGGACGTAGTCGATCTTCTGGCTCGCGGTCCCGTTGCCGTACGTCCCGGGACGCCCGTCGCCCCGGAAGTCCGGGTGCACGCTCACGTCCCGCAGGTCGGTCCCCTCGAGGAGCGGGCGCAGCGGCACCGACCCCGGTGCGTCGTTGAGGTCGCCGACGACCACGACGTGCTCCTCGCCGCGGGCGCGCAGGCCGGCGTAGATCGCCGCGGTGCGGGTCGCCTGGCGGCGCCGGGTCGCGTCCGACTCGGCCTGCGTCCCGTACCCCTTGGACTTGAAGTGGTTGACGAGCACGGTGAGCGTGCCGCCGCCCGGCAGCGCGACGACGTACTCGGGGCAGTCACGACCGAAGACGAGGCGTCCGCGCGAGTCCCGGTCGTCGACGTGGGAGCGCACCGTCCCGATCTCGTACGGTCGCCGCGTGAGCAGCCCGACGTCGATCCCGCGGTCGTCGTTGCCGTCGATGACCATGACGTGCGGGTAGAGCGCGCGCCCGGAGCGGGTGACGCCCGCGTCGGTGAACCGCTTGAGCGCGACGCGGCTCTCCGCCTCGACGACCGCGAGGACGTCGGCACCGACGTCGGCCACGACGCGCGCCGTGTGGGCCATCGCGAGCTCGTCGACCCGGTCTTTGACGAGGTCGACCCAGCCGACCCAGTCGCCCCGCCCGGTCGCGACCACCTCCGTGCGGGCCGTCCCGGCGGCCTGCGACCCGGTGCGGCGCACGAGCCGCCCCCGCACCTGGCGCAGCACCGCGAGCGCGGCGGCGTCGGCGCGCAGCAGGCCGAGCGTCTCCAGGTGCTCCAGGATCTCGGCGCGGACGTCGGGGCCGTACCGCTCCTCGGCGATCAGGGCGTTGACCCGGGCGTGCGCCGCCAGGACCGCGTTCCCCGCGGTCAGCGGGCCCGCCATCGCGCGCGGCCGCTCGAACAGGTTCTCGACGTTGAACGTCCCGATCCGGACCGTCGCCATCGTGGGCTCCCTCGCGCGGCCCGGGACCCGAGATGGGTGCGCGGCGCGGACCGGCTCCACCAGGAGGGAGGGGCGCGGCCGGTGTCCCGGACGCCGCCGCGGGCGCGGTCGCGGTCGCAGGACCGCACCACGAGGCCGGCCCGGCCGGTGTCACCGCCACCGGCCGGGCCGCCCGTGACCGGCCGGGCGCGCCGGCCGGTGACCCGTCAGCGTCTGCGCGGGGCGGGCGCCGACGGGTAGATGTCGCGGAACGCGGGCTCGAACGGTCTGGACAGGAGCGACAGACCCGCCTGCTCAGGCGTGCGCCCGCCCTTGGCCGCGTTGCACGGCTCGCACGCGGCGACGGCGTTGAGCCACGTCGTCGTGCCGCCCTGGCACCGCGGGACGACGTGGTCCATCGTCGTCGCGGTGCCGCCGCAGTACGCGCACCGGTAGCGGTCACGGCGCAGGAGCGCGGCGCGCGAGTACGGCACGCGGCCCTGGCGCTCGTACACCCAGCGCGCGTGCACGTACCGCACGAGCGCGACCGACCGGGGCCGCTGGTAGGGCCCGAACGTCTCGCCCTCGACGGCCTCCAGCACCTCGGCGACCTGTCGGTGCAGCATGCGGATCGCGTGGCGCAACGACACGCGGCCGAGCACCTGGCTGCCGCCGAGGTTGTAGATGACCACCTCGCTCATCGTCGCTCCTCCTGTCGTGCGTTCGCGTGCCGTGCCCCCGGACGACGAGAGCCGCCCCAGGACGGTGCCCCAGGACGGCTCTGCAGGTGGACGACGCACGTCGTCTACCTGAGGAGCGCCCTTCGGGACGGGTCGACGGACCACTCGTGCGTCACGCGGGTCCACCTGCCCTTCACCGGTCGTCATGGTCGAGCGTCCGGGCGGGTGTCGACCGGACGCCACGAGGCTATGCCCGCGAGCGCGCGACGTCCACGGTTTTGCGCCCGGGCGGCGTCAGGTGTCGTCCCTCGCGTCCGTATCCGCCGCCGTCGGGCCCGACGGCGCCGTCGGCGCCACGCGGCGTGCGCGCACCGCACCCGAGAGCTGGACGAGCAGCGCGCCCGACAGGACCCACACGAGCCCGGCGGCCGAGACCGACCCGCCGGCGAGCGCGGCGACCGTTCCCGCGGCGACGACGGGCACGGCGAGGACCAGCGCGGTGCGGACGTCGCGCAGCACCGCGTGGACGCCCGCGGACACCAGGCCGTGGAGGGCGAACGCCCCGACGAGCAGCGCGAGCTCGGCCGGCTCGAGGGCGCGCGCCGGGCGGTCCAGCACGCCGCCGAGCGCGCCCGCGAGCGTGGCGAGGGCCCCCGTCGTCACGAGGTGCAGGAACCACGCGACCCGGGGCGGCACGCCGGCCGGGCGCAGGAGCGCCACGCCCGCGTACCCGGAGCGCACCGTGAGCGCCCACAGCCCGACCAGCAGGGTGAACGCCCCCGCGCCGGCCACGAGCAGGGTGCGGTCCCACTCGGCCTCGCTCGCGGCGTCGATCGCCTGGATGAGGCCCTCGCCGAGCACGATGATGACGAACAGCCCGAGCCGCTCGCCGAGGTGGGGCACGTCGCTCGCGGCGGCGTCGACCGTCGTCGGGACCTCCAGGTCGCGCCGCCGCCCGCGGTCCGGCGCGCCGGGTCGTGCACGACGGCCGCCCAGCGCACGACCCCGGCCCCGGCGCTCGCGGACCTCGTCGAGGCGTTCCTGCGCGCGCCGCACGAGCCGCTCGCCCGAGAGCGTGAGGAGCAGCAGCAGGTCGATCGCGAGGCCGACGCCCCACAGCACGTAGCGGGTCTGGCCGTCGGCCCACCACGACACGACCCACGGCACGACGCCGGCGAGCGCCTGCACGACGGGCAGGTCCACGACGACGGTCGTGCGCCGCCACGGGCGTGCGGCCACGAGGCGGCCCACGACGTAGGCGACGGCGAACGCCCGGGCGTGCTCGTCGTGGATGCCGGGGACGGCGGCGATCATCACGGCGAGCGCGGCCATCCCGGCGAGGATCGGCAGGGACCGCGCGCCCTCTCCCGCGACGTTGCCGTACGTGGTGAAGCACGCCCACACGAGCCAGAAGGCCGTGTACGCCACGACGTACAGCGCGAGCCCGCCCCCGTCGTGGTCCTCCTGGAGGAGGTGGGCGAGCATGCCGATGCCCGCGACGACGACGAGGTCGAAGAACAGCTCGAGCCAGGAGGCGTGGCGCTCCTCGCCGACGGGCGAGGTCCCCGCCGCGGGGGCGGCCGTCACGGGCGGCCGTCGGGCGCGTCGGGCGAGGTGGGCGCGGTGGGGACGGGCGCAGGTTCGAGCGGGAGCCGCACGACGAACCGCGTGTCGCCCGGCGCGGACGTCACGGCGAGGTCGCCGTGGTGCTTGTTGACGACGATGCGCCACGAGATGTCGAGACCGAGCCCGGTGCCCTGCCCGACGGGCTTGGTCGTGAAGAACGGCTCGAAGATGCGCGGGCGCACGTCGTCGGGGATCCCGGGGCCGGTGTCGGCGACCTCGACCTCGGCGTGGTCGTCGACGCGCCGGGTGGTCACGGTGAGGGTCCCGGTGCCGGCCATGGCCTGCGCGGCGTTCTCGACGAGGTTGGTCCACACCTGGTTGAGCTCGGCGGCGTACACGGGCACGGGGGGCAGGTCGGGGTCGTAGCGACGCACGACGTCGACGCCGTCGAGGGTGTGGTCGAGCATCGTCAGGGTGGAGTCGAGCAGCTCGCGCAGGTCCACGGGCCGGAACGGCGCCCGGTCGAGCTGGGAGTACTGGCGGGCGGCCCCGACGAGGGAGGAGATGCGCACGGTGGCGTCCTCGATCTCGGCCATGAGCTGCTCGGTCTCGATGGTGTAGGCGAGCCAGCTCACCGCGCCGGTGAGCGCGCCGGCGTCGACGCGTCCGGCGACGCGGTCGAGCCACGGCTCGTCGATGCCGGCCTGGACGAGCGCGGGGGAGACCCGCCACCCCTCGGGCAGGCCGTGGTCGTCGAGCCAGTCGGTGAGGCGGTCCTCGAGGTCGGAGGTCTCCAGGGCGCCGACGGCGTCCGCGGTGCGCGTGTCCGCGTACCGCTCGAGCGCCTCCTCCTGGAGCCGGATCAACTCGGCGAGCGTGGCGCGGTCGTAGGGGCCGTCGGCGATGAGCGCGAGCTTGTGCCGCATGGCCGCGACGCGCTCGCGCAGGGTCCCGGTGGCGCGCACGGCGGCCGCGGCGGGGTTGTTGAGCTCGTGGGTGAGGCCCGCGGACAGGGACCCGAGCGCGAGCAGCCGCTCGCGCTGCCCGACGAGCTGCTGCGCGTCGCGCGTGCCCCAGAACACGCCCTCCAGGAGGTGCACCGCCATGGGGAACCACTCGGTCATGAGCTTGGCGAAGTCGGGCGCCGCGAGCACGAAGAAGCGCGAGGGCTCGAGCGCGCGCGCCGAGTGCAGGTAGGTCTGGGGCAGCCGGTCGCCGAGGTAGGCGTTCCAGGCGCCGAGGTAGACCCCGACCTGACGGGTGCGCGAGACCTCGACCTCGTCCTCGCCGACGCGCCGGTAGAGCGCGACGCCGCCGTCGAGCAGGACGTAGAACGCCTCGGCGGGCGCGCCCTCGTGCAGCAGCCAGCCCGCGTCGTGCCGCTCGACGTGGCCGGTCGCGCACAGCCAGGCGAGCTGGTCGTCGGTGAGGTGCTCGAACAGGAACGTGGCGCGCAGCTCGTCGACGTCGCACGGCAGCCAGCCGCGCGCGGCGGCGGCCGCGGCGGTGGTGTGCCTGGTGGTGGGCGCGGTGGTGCCGGGCGCGGTGCTCGCGCCGCCCGCGGGCGGGGTCGTGGTGGGGTCCTCGGTGCTGGTCACGGTGTCGCCTCCGGGTCGGTCGGGGCTGTGTCGTCGGGGCTGTGTCGTCGGTGCTGAGTCGGCGGGAGCGTGGCGGGTCGGGGTCAGAGCTGTTCGAGGTAGCGGTGGACGAGCATGACGGCCATCGCGCCCTCGCCGACGGCGGACGCGACGCGCTTGGCCGACTCCGCGCGCACGTCCCCGGCGGCGAACACGCCGGGCACGGACGTCTCCAGGTGGTAGGGCGGGCGGTCGAGCGTCCACCCGGCGGGCGGGGCGCCGTCGTGCAGGAGGTCGGGTCCCGCGAGCACGAACCCGCGGGGGTCGCGCGCGACGACGCCGTCGAGCCAGTCGGTGCGGGGCGCGGCGCCGATGAACACGAACGCCCACCCGCACTCGACGCGCGACGTCGTGCCGGCGTCGAGGTCGCGCAGCTCGAGGTGCTCCAGGTGGTCGTCGCCCGACGCCGCGACGACCTCCGTGCGGGTGAGGACCCGCACGCGCGGGTGGGCCTCGACCTGCTCGACGAGGTAGGACGACATGGACCGGGCGAGCGAGTCGCCGCGCACGACGAGCGTGACCTGCTTGGCCTCGCGCGCGAGGTAGAGCGCCGCCTGCCCGGCGGAGTTCGCGCCCCCGACGACGTACACCTCCTGGTCCTGGCACGCGGACGCCTCGGTGAGCGCCGAGCCGTAGAAGACACCGCGGCCCACGAGGTCGGCGAGGCCCGGGCCGTCGAGCAGCCGGTAGGAGACGCCGGACGCGAGGATGACGGTGTGCGCGTCGATCGACGTGCCGTCGGGGAACCGCACCGAGCGCGCCGGGCCGTCGACGTCGAGCTCGACGGCGTCGCGCGTCGTGACGATCTCGGCGCCGAACCGCACGGCCTGGCGGCGCGCGCGCTCGGCGAGCTGGGCGCCCGAGATCCCGTCGGGGAAGCCGAGGTAGTTGTCGATGCGCGAGCTCTGGCCGGCCTGGCCGCCGGTCGCGGTGCGTTCGACGAGCACCGTGCGCAGCCCTTCCGACGCCCCGTACAGCGCCGCGCTGAGCCCCGCGGGCCCGCCGCCCACGACGACGAGGTCGTAGAAGTCGGCCGCGGGGCGCGTGGCGAGCCCGACGCGCTCGGCGAGCGTCGCGTCGTCGGGCGCGACGAGGGGCTCGCCCTCGGGCGTGACGACGAGGGGGAGGGTCCCGCCGTCGGCCTGCGCGGCGGTGAGCAGGCGCGCCCCCTCGGCGGACTCGGACGGGTACCACCGGTAGGGGACGCGGTTGCGCGCGAGGAACTCGCGCACCTGCGACGAGCGCGCCGACCACCGGTGCCCGACGACGACGGTCTCGGCGGGCCGGCGGCGGTCGGTCGCGGACCACGCCTCGAGCTGGGCGTCCACGACGGGGTAGAGCTTCTCCTCGGGCGGGTCCCACGGCTTGAGCAGGTAGTAGTCGAGGTCGACGACGTTGATCGCCTCGATCGCGGCCTCGGTGTCCGCGTAGGCGGTGAGCAGGACGCGCCGCGCCGCGGGGAAGAGGTCCATCGCCTGCTCGAGCAGCTCGACGCCCGTCATGCCGGGCATGCGGTGGTCGGCGAGGACGACGGCCACGTCCTCGCCGCGCAGCGCGAGCTCGCGCAGGGCCGCGAGCGTCTCCGCACCGGACTCGGCACGCACGATCCGGTACCGGTCGCCGTAGCGGCGGCGCAGGTCGCGCGCGACCGCGCGCGAGACCCCGGGGTCGTCGTCCACGGTGACGAGGGCGGGGCGGGTCGTCGCGACGGTGGGTTCCACACGGCCTCCTCGGGCACCAGGACGGGCGACTGCCATCCTCTCCCCGCCGTGGCCGCGCGTCCACGGCGGACGTGGTGCAGGTCACTCTTGACGCGAGACCGCGCTGCGCTAGGTTAGGCAAGGCAAACCTCAGGTTGCCCCGCCGCGGTCCGTGGCGGTCCTCTCCCCGTCCTGGAGCCTCGCATGCTCTCAGCACGATCCGGCGCGCCCGCGCACGGTACCCCGACCGCCCCCGCGCTGCTCACCGGCGCGACCGCGGGCGCCTACGCGAGCACCCTGCACGCCGTGGTGGACGACGTCGCCGCGCGCGTGGCCGCCGTCGACCAGCCCTGGTCCGGCGCGAGCCGCACGCACCTGGCCGCGCTCGTCGACGCCGCCGACCTCGACGGCCCCGGCGTCGGGACCGACGCCGCGCTGCGCGAGGCCGCCGACCTCTACGCGACCCACGCCGTGTGGTTCCACCACCCCGCCTACGCCGCGCACCTCAACTGCCCGGTCGCGCTGCCCGCCGTCGGCGCCGAGGCTCTGCTCGCCGCGATCAACACGTCCGTCGACACCTACGACCAGTCGACCGTCGCGACCCTCATGGAGCGCCGCCTCGTCGCCTGGACCGCGGGCCGCGTCGGCTACGCCGCCGGCGATGGCGTCCTCACGTCGGGCGGCACCCAGTCCAACCTCCACGCGCTCTTCCTCGCCCGCGAGCGCGCCGTCGAGCGCGCGGCCCGCGACGGGCTCGGACGCTCGGCCGTCCTGCCGCGCCTGCGCGTCCTGGCCGCGGGATCCAGCCACTTCAGCGTCGCGCGCTCGGCCCTGCTGCTCGGCCTCGCCGACGACGCGGTCGTGCGGGTCGAGGCCGACGCCGACGGGCGGGTCGTGCCCGCGGCGCTCGCGGCCGCCGTCGCCGCGGTGCGCGCCGCGGGCGATGTGGTCATGGCGGTCGTCGCGACCGCCGGCACGACCGACCGCGGCTGTGTCGACCCGCTCGCCGCGGTCGCAGACGTGTGCGACGCGGCCGACGTGTGGCTGCACGTCGACGCCGCCTACGGGTGCGGCCTCCTCGTGTCCCCGACGCGCCGGCACCTGCTCGACGGCATCGAGCGTTCGCGGTCGGTGACCGTCGACTACCACAAGGCGTTCTTCCAGCCCGTGTCCGCGAGCGCGCTGCTCGTGCGCGAGCGCGCCGACCTGGAGCGCGTCGCGCACCACGCGGACTACCTCAACCCGCGCGAGAACGCCGAACCGAACCAGGTCGACGTGTCGCTCCAGACGACGCGCCGCTTCGACGCGCTCAAGCTCTGGACCACGCTGCGCGCGCTCGGCCCCGGCGGGGTCGGCGCGATGGTCGACGCCGTGTGCGAGCTCGGCGCGCAGGTGCACGCCGACCTCGCGGACGACCCCGAGCTGCGCGTGCTCGGCCGCACGGACCTGTCCACGGTCCTGTTCCGCTACGAGCCGCCGGAGCTGTCCGCGGCGCACGCGGACCGCCTCGTGCCGCTCGTGCGGCGCGTGCTGTTCGAGTCCGGTCGCGCGGTGGTCGCCAAGACCGTGCTCGACGGCGTCCCGTGCCTCAAGCTCACGCTGCTCAACCCGACCGTGACGCTCGCGGACGTGCGCCACGTGCTCGACCTCGTGCGCACGACCGCCCAGGCGCTCGTCGAGCGCGACGAGCTGCTGCACGACGACGACGTCGCGACGCACGCCGCGGACCTCGTGGCGTCCCTCGCGACCGCCGGGGCGGTGACCCGATGACCACGACTGCTCGCACGACGAGCGGCCCCGCCCGAGCGCCCCACGACCCGGCGCCCCACGACCCGGCGCGCGTGCGCGACGTCGTCGGCGTGGGGATCGGGCCGTTCAACCTCGGCCTCGCCGCGCTGTCCGCGCCCCTCGACGACGTCGACGCCGTGTTCCTCGACGCCGCGCCCGAGTTCCGCTGGCACCCCGGCATGATGATCGAGGGCGCGACGATCCAGGTCCCGTTCCTCGCCGACCTCGTCACCATGGCGGACCCGACCTCGCCGTACTCGTTCCTCGCGTTCCTCAAGGCCACGGGCCGGCTCTACCCGTTCTACATCCGGGAGTCGTTCTACCCGCTGCGCGCCGAGTACGACGCGTACTGCCGCTGGGTCGCGGCCCGCCTGGGCTCGCTGCGCTGGTCGCGGCGCGTCGTCGCCGTCGAGCACGACCCGGCCGCCGACGCGTTCGTCGTGCGCGCCGAGACGCTCGCCCCCGACGGGAGCGTGACCGGTACCGAGGAGCACCGGGGTCGCCACCTCGTGCTCGGCGTCGGCACGTCACCGGTGCTGCCGCCCGCGCTGCGGGCGCTCGCGGACGAGGTCGCGCGCGGCGAGCACCCGGGTGCCGGGCCGCTCGTGCACAGCGCGCAGTACCTGCCGCACCGCGACGCGCTCGCGGCCGCGGGCTCGGTCACGGTCGTGGGCAGCGGCCAGTCGGCCGCCGAGGTCTACCGCGACCTGCTCGACGGCGTGCACGGCGACGCGCGGCGCCCCGGCTACCGGCTCGACTGGGTGACGCGCTCGCCGCGCTTCTTCCCCATGGAGTACACGAAGCTCACCCTCGAGATGACGTCGCCGGAGTACACCGACCACTTCCACGCGCTGCCGCTCGAGCTGCGTCAGCTCCTCGGCCGCGAGCAGCGGGGCCTGTACAAGGGGATCAGCGGCGACCTCGTGGACGAGATCTACGACGCGCTGTACCGCCTGAGCCTGGACCGCCCGGTGCCGACGACGCTGCTCACCGACACCGAGGTCGTCGCCGCGCGGTACGAGCCGGCCGTCCGCGGGCGCGACGACACGGGCGCCGCCGGGCAGCCCGACGCGGCAGGCCCGGCCGGGGAGTACGTGCTGCGGCTGCGGCACGCGCAGCTCGGGCGGGAGGTCGAGCGTCGCACGCGCGCGCTCGTCGTCGCGACCGGCTACGCCGCCTCCGTCCCGGCGTTCCTCGACCCGGTGCGCCACCTGCTCCGGTTCGACGAGCTCGGGCGGTTCGACGTCGCGCGCGACTACACGGTCGACGTCGCGCGCCGCGTCCACGTGCTCAACGGCGAGGAGCACACGCACGGCATCACCGCCCCGGACCTCGGGTTCGCCGCGTGGCGCAACGCCGTCGTGCTGCGCACCGTCACGGGCCGCGAGGTGTACCCGGTGGAGGAGCGCATCGCGTTCCAGACGTTCGGCCTGCCCGACGACGTCGGTCCCGCAGCCGACCCGCCCTCGACCGCGTCGCGCACCGCGGACGCCGCGGCGTCCGCCGCGGCGGCCGGGCGCACGGCAGGGGAGGCCCGATGAGCGCCCCCACCGTGACGACGGCGGCCGCGCCGTCGCCCGCCCCGGCGACGAGCGCGGGCCCGGGCGCCGCCTTCGCGGTGCGGGTCCGGCTCGGCAGCGGCCGCGCGGACGTCTCGTTCGAGGCGGTCGACCCGGTGCGCGACGCCGCGCTCGTGCAGGGCTGGCTCGCGCACCCCCGCTCGGCGTTCTGGCAGCTGGGCCACCTCGACGTCGACGGCGTGCGGGACTACCTCGCCGGGGTCCGCGCCGACCCGCACCAGGACGCGTGGCTCGGCCGGGTCGACGGCGTGCCGTCGTTCCTCGTGGAGACGTACGACCCGGCGCGCGTCACGCTCGCCGACGTCCCCGCGGCCGTCGCCCTGCTGGAGCCGGGAGACGTCGGGATGCACCTGCTCGTCGCGCCCCCGGCCGGTCCCGCGCGCGGCGGGTTCACCTCGGCGGTGATGGGCGCCGTCGTGCGGTTCTGCCTCGACCCCGCGGGGTGTGGCGCCCGCCGCGTCGTCGTCGAGCCGGACGTGCGCAACGCCGCGATCGCGGCGAAGAACGCCGCGGCCGGGTTCCGCGTGCTGCGCGAGGTGGAGCTGCCCGGCAAGACGGCGCACCTCGCCGTCGCGACGCGGGCCGACCTCGACGCGAGCCCGCTGGGCGACGGCGTCGACCACGCGCCGCACCTGCGCCCCGACCTCGCCGAGCGCGCGCACCGCCACCTCGTCGCCAAGACGATCGCCGAGCTCACCCACGAGCGGCTGCTCGCGCCGCGCGCGGAGGTCTGGCCGGTCGAGGCCGACGGGCCGGGGCAGTACGTGCTGCCCGTCGCGGACGGCTCGGTGGAGTACCGGTTCGTCGCGCGGCGGTACGCGCTCGAGCACTGGGTGCTCGACGAGGCGTCGATCCGGCGCACCACGACGGCCGGGCACGGCACGGCGGGCCGGCCGGGCGACGCGGGCGACCCCGCGGGTCCGGGCGGCACGGACGCGCGGCGCGAGCTGCCGGTCGACGCGCTCGACCTCGTCGTCGAGCTCCAGCCCGACCTGCGCATCCCCGACGACCTGCTCGCCACCTACCTCGAGGAGGTGTCGTCCACGCTCGCGAGCGCGACGGCGAAGCTCGAGCGGTACGAGCGCACCGGCGGGCCGAGCGCCACCGACCTCCTCGGCGCGTCGTTCCAGCAGGTCGAGGCGGCGATGACGGAGGGGCACCCGGGGTTCGTCGCGAACAACGGGCGCATCGGGTTCGGCCTCGCGGAGTACCGCGCGTACGCGCCCGAGAACGGGGGCCGCGTGCGGCTGCTGTGGCTCGCCGCGCGGCGCGAGCACACCCACCTCGCGCTCGGTGCGGGGCTCGACGAGGAGACGCACTACGGGGCCGAGCTCACGCCCGACGAGCGCGCCGCGTTCGCCGAGCGGCTCGCCGCGCGCGGCCTCGACCCGGCCGACTACCTCTACCTGCCCGTGCACCCGTGGCAGTGGGAGCACCGCGTGCCCATCACGTTCGCGGCCGACGTCGCGCGCGGCGACCTCGTCCCGCTCGGGCCGGGCGCCGACGAGTACCAGCCGCAGCAGTCGATCCGCACCCTGTTCAACCTCACCCGGCCCGGCCGCCACTACGTCAAGGTCGCGCTCGCGATCCAGAACATGGGGTTCCTGCGCGGGCTGTCACCCGCGTACATGCGCGACACCCCCGCCATCAACGACTGGGTCGCCGACCTCGTCGCCGCCGACCCGGAGCTCGGCGGCCGCGGGTTCACCGTGCTGCGCGAGCTCGCCTCGATCGGGTACACCGGCGACGTCTACCACCGCACCGCCACGCCGTCCCCGCACCGCAAGATGCTCGCCGCCCTGTGGCGCGAGAGCCCCGTGCCGCGCACCGGGCCCGGGGAGCGCCTCGCCACCATGGCCGCGCTCCTGCACCGCGACCCCGACGGCGCCGCGCACGTGACCGCGCTCGTGCGCGCCTCCGGGCTCGACCCCGCCGACTGGGTACGCGCCTACCTCGACGCCTACCTGCGCCCGCTCGCCCACGCGCTCCTCGCGCACGACCTCGCGTTCATGCCGCACGGCGAGAACCTCATCCTCGTGCTCCGTGACCACGTCGTGGTGCGCGCGGTCATGAAGGACGTCGGCGAGGAGATCGCCGTCCTCGGCGACGCGCCGCTCCCGCCCGGCGTCGAGCGCGTGCGCGCCGTCGTCGACGACGAGGAGAAGGCGCTCGCGATCTTCACCGACGTGTTCGACGGCGTCCTGCGCCACCTCGCCGCGATCCTCGCCGGCGACGGCGTGCTGCCCGAGGACCGGTTCTGGCGGCTCGTCGCGGAGTGCCTCGACGCCCACCGCGCCGACCACCCCGACCTGCGCGGCGGCGTCGACCTGCGCGCCCCGCGGTTCGCGCACTCGTGCCTCAACCGCCTCCAGCTGCGCAACACGCTCCAGATGGTCGACCTCGCCGACCAGTCCGCGTCCCTGCTGTACGCGGGCACCCTCGCCAACCCCGCCGCGCGGGAGGGCTGACGTGGCGGCGAACCCGGGCGGGTTCTCCGTGCACCGCGACGCGTGGGGCGTCCCGCACGTGCGCGCCGCCGACGAGCTCGCGCTCGCGCGCGGGCAGGGGTACGTCACCGCGCTCGACCGCGGCTGGCAGATCGAGGTCGACCGGTGGCGCGCCGAGGGGCGGCTCGCCGAGCGCCTGGGCGAGCCGGGCCTCGCGTGGGACCGGTTCGCCCACCGCGTCCGTCTCGCCGACACCGCGCGTCGCGCCTACGCGGCGCTCGCGGACGACGACCGTGCTTGGGTCGACGCGTACACCGCGGGCGTGAACGACGGTCTCGAGCGCGGGCGCGACGTGCCCGAGATGCACGCCCTCGCCGACGCGGCCTGGCCCGGAGGGGGCGACCTGCCGCCGCACGAGCCGTGGCCCGCGTGGGCGCCCCTCGGCGTCTTCCTCGTCGCGCACGTCCTGTTCTCCGGCTTCCCGCACGTGCTGTGGCGCGACCACGTCGCGCGCACGCTCGGGGCCGAGGTCGCGCGCTCCCGGCCCGACGTTCCCCTCACCACGGTGCTCGACCTGCTCGCCGTCGACGGCGGCCCCGGCTCGGGGTCGAACGCGTGGGCGCTCGCGGGCGCCCGCACGCGCGGCGGGGCGCCGCTGCTCGCGGGCGACCCGCACCGTCTCCTGGAGCTGCCGGGCGTCTACCAGCAGGTGCGCCTGGCGTGCGACGCGTACGACGTCGTCGGCCTCGCCTTCCCCGGTGTCCCGGGGGCCCCGCACTTCGGGCACGCAGGCGGGGCGGCGTGGGGCGTGACGAACGCGATGGCGCACCACGTGGACGTCGTCGCGGAGCGGCTGCACCGCACCGCGGACGGCGGTGTCGTCGCGGAAGGGCCGGACGGTCCGGAGCCGGCGGACGTCGTCCACGCCACGGTCCGCGTGCGCGCGGCCGGCGGCCCGGTCGAGCACCGCGTGGAGACGATCGAGACGGCGCGTGGGGTGGTCGTCACGGGCGGCCCCGACGACCCGGGCCGGACGTTCGCGGTGCGTCTGCCCGCTCGCGTGGACGCCGACCTCGGGGTCGCCGCGTGGCGACGGCTCCTGCGGGCCGGGTCGGCGCGCGACGTCACGGACGCGTTCGCGACGTGGGTCGACCCGGTCGACCGCGTGCTGGCGGCGGACCGCGCGACCGTGCTGTCGGTGACGGCGGGGCGCGCGCCCCGCCGTGACCCGGCCGAGCGCGCGCTGCCCCTGCCGGGGTGGGCCGACGCCGGACGCGCCCGCCCGTGGGTCGTGCCGCCCCCGCCCGTGGTCGTCGACGACGTCGCGGTCGACGCGAACGAGCGGCCCGCGCGGCTCGACCTCGACCTGGGCCGCACGTATGCCCCGCCGCACCGCGCTCGCCGGATCCGGGCGCTCCTTGCGACCGCGGGCGACGACGCGACCGCGGCGGACCAGTCGCGCGTCCACGCGGACACGCTGCTCGGCGGCGCGGACGACCTGCTCGGGTGGCTCGACCGCGACGCTCGCGCCCCGGGCGCGGCCGGGGCCGACGGCAGCACGACCGCGCGTCCCGACCCCGCGACGGTCCGCGCGGCGGCCCGGCTGCGCGCGTGGGACCGCCGCATGGACGCGGACAGCGCCGACGCGGCGCTCTTCGCGTCCTGGCGCGGCGCGCTCGTCGGCCGGGTTGCGGCGCACCCCGCGCTCGCGCCTCTGCACGCGCCCCACGGCCTCGACCCGGTCTTCGCGCCGTGGCTGTCGGTCACCGCGCGCGTCGCCGACGCGCTGCCCGCGCTCCTCGGCGCCGCGTGGCTCGGGATCGACGGCGCCGCGCTCGCGTGGGCCGCGCTCGCCGACGTCGTGCGGGCGCGGGACGACGAACCGGGCCCGGCGCCGGTGTGGGGCGACACCCACCGCGTGCTCGGGCTGCACGTGCTCCTCGACGTGCCGGGCGCGCCGGTCCCGCGCGTGCCGGACGTGCCGCTCGGGGGCGACACGGACACCGTGCGCTGCACCGCGAGCGTGCCGGGGGTCAGCGACGAGTGCGTGCGCGGGTCGGTCGCGCGCTGGGTGTGGGACCTCGCCGACCGGGACGCGAGCCGCTGGGGCGTGCCGTTCGGCGCGAGCGGCGACCCGCGCTCGCCCCACTTCGCCGACCGGCTCGCCGCCTGGGCCGACGCCGAGACCGTGCCCGTCGTGACCGACTGGGCCCTGCTGCGCCACGAGGAGACCCGATGACCACGACCGACCTGCCCGCCCCCGGCCGCCTGCGCACCGGCGCGCCCGGGGAGCTGCTCCTCGCGCACCACGCGCCGGGCGGAGGGCGCCTGACGCTGCGCGCCCTCGACCCGGACGCCGACCTCGACGTCCTGCACGCCTGGGTGACCCGGCCGTGGGCGCGGTTCTGGGGACTCGGGGACCTGTCCCGGACGGAGCTGCGCGACCTGTACGCCTACGTCGGCTCGCTGCCGACGCACCACGCGTTCCTCGTGTGGTGGGACGACGCCCCGGTCGCGCTCCTGCAGACCTACGAGCCGGAGCACGACCCGGTCGGCGAGGCGTACGCGGTGGCGCCGGGCGACGTCGGGCTGCACTTCCTGCTCGGCGGGCGCGGTCCGCGCGGGGCGGACCTGTGGGCCGCCGTCGGTCCGCTGGTCGTCGCGTTCTGCCTCGCCGACCCGCGGGTGGACCGGATCGTCGTCGAGCCGGACGCGGCGAACGAGCGGGCGCACGCCCGGATGCGGGCCCTCGGCTTCGAGGTGGCGGAGCGGGTGCGCGTGGGGGAGAAGGACGCGCTCCTCGCGTTCCTGCCGCGCGACCGCGCGCGCGACCTGCTCGACCGGGCGGAGAAGGCGGCGGCGCCGGGCTGACCGGCTGCGCCGCTGAGCGCGGTGGCGCGCCGGCCGGGCGTCGGGCTAGCCGCCGGTGAACGGGGCGATCGTCAGCGGAGTCCCGAGCGCCTCGCACGCGTCGCCGAGGTCTGCCTGGGCCTGCGACCACTCCGGGGAGCCCACGCCGGTCGACTCGGCGAACGTCCCGACCGCGACGGCCGGCGCGGCCGCCTGGAGGTCACCGACCGCCGTCTGCACGGCGCTGTCCCCGCCGGACGGCAGGCGGCCGAGCACGCGGGTGGCGAGCCTGTACCAGCCGTCCCGCTCCTGCTCCGCCATGCGGCCGTCGGCGAGGCCGAGGTCGGCGTTCTCCACGATCGTCATGACGTCGCTGAAGGCGACGCAGGTCGCGGCGTCGTCCGGGGCGCCGTCCTGCGCCGGGGCATCCGTGGCGGGCGACGGCGCAGCGCTGCTCGCCGCCTCCGGTTCCTCGGTCCCGTCCGCCGGGCCCGCACCGCCGGACCCGCACCCGACCAGGACCGCCGTGCTCAGCACCACGGCCGCTGCCGCCACCCACCCTCGCGCTCGCATCCGCGCATGCTACCGGTACGGGGACCGCGCACGACGACGGGCGGCGACCCGGGGTCACCGCGGAGCGGCGACCGCGTGACCGGCGTCGCGCAGCACCCGGGTGGCCTGCTCGAGCCGCACCTCCGGGACCAGCACGAGGTCCGCGTGGAACGTGGACGCGACGAACACCGGTACACCCGCCTCGCCCAGCGGCCCGACGACGGACGCGAGCACGCCCGACGTCTCCAGCCCGTGGGCCGAGCCGTAGAAGCCCGCCCACCGCTCGGCGTCGTCGAACGGGGACGCGTGCCGCACGACCGTCAGCCCTTCGGGGGCACGCACGAGCGCGACCCACTCGTCGTCCTCGGGGAACGTGGCGCCCGGCACGTGGCCGAGCAGGAAGCGGTCGGGGACGACGTGCAGGTCGAGCGAGGTCATGGCCGCACGGTAGCGGTGGGCGCCCACACCGGGGCGTGGAGACGGGCCGCTCGCCGGACGAGGGCGGCGGGCGGGTACCGCGACCGGCACGGAGCCGCCCGTCAGCGGGCCAGGCGCTCCACGACCGCCCCGTACAGCCACGGCGCGGCGCTCGCGGCGGGCACGATCGCGCGGCGGGCGGGGCTGCCCGCCCAGGCGAGCAGGCCGGAGGTGAGGACGCGGTAGTCGCGCGTGGCGCGGGACCAGGCGCGCTCGTACCCGGCCGGGTCGTCGAGGTGACGCACGGCGGCCTCGGCCTGGGCGAGCCCGACGCGCACGCCCTCGCCGGTGAGCGCGTCGACGTACCCGGACGCGTCGCCCACGAGGCGCACGTGCCCGGCGGTGCGGCGTCGGGCGCGCTGGCGCAGCGGCCCCGCGCCGCGGACGCGCCCGAGCACGGGGGCGTCGCGCACGCGGTCCGCGAGCTCGCCGAACGCGTCGAGACCGTGGTGCGCGTCCTGCGGTGTGCCGCGGGCGCCGTCGCGGTGGGTGAGGACGGCGACGCCGACGACGTCGGGCGCGACCGGGGTGACGTACGCCTCGGCGTGCGGTGCCCAGTGCACCTCGACGAGGTCGCTCCACGGGGCGAGCCGGTAGTGGGTGCGCAGGCCGAACCGGGCGCGCCCGTGCGGCGGGGCGTCGAGGCCGGTCAGACGGCGCACGGTGGAGTGCAGCCCGTCGCAGCCGAGCACGTGGGCGGCCCGCACGACATCGTCCGCGCCGCCGTCCGGTCCGGGTCCCTCCCCGGCGGGTGCTCGCGCCGCGCCGAGCACGACGTCGACCCCGCGGGCGTCCTGGCGCAGGGTCCGGAGCGTGGCGTGCTCGATCGTGACGCCCTCGGCGAGCGCGCGCTCGCGCAGGGCGGCGTGCAGCGCGGTGCGCCGGACGCCGCGGCCCGGGCCGGCGGCGAACGGGTGGTCGGCGTGGCGGGTGGCGTCGCGGTAGCTGATGCCGGCGAGCGGGTGGCCCGGCGGGTCGACGCCGAGGGCGAGGACCGCGGCGAGCGCGCCGGGGAGCAGCCCCTCGCCGCACGCCTTGTCGATGACGCCCGCGCGGCGGTCGACCACGAGGACGTCGTGCCCGGCGCGGCGGGCGTGCAGGGCGGCGGCGAGCCCGACGGGCCCGCCGCCGACGACCAGCACGTCGACGTCGCGGTCGGTCGTGCGGCGGTCGGTCGACCGGGGAGGGGTCACGGCACGGCCGGGTGCGCGGCGGCGCCGCCCGCGGTCGCGCGGGCGAGGGCGCGCTCCTCGGCGGGGATGCGGAAGCGGGCGAGCAGCACGGCGTTGAGCAGCGTGAACGCGACGGCCGTGATCCAGCATGAGTGCACGAGCGGCAGCGCGACGCCCTCGACCACGACGGCGACGTAGTTGGGGTGGCGCAGCCACCGGTAGGGGCCGCGTGCGACGAGCGGCAGGCCCGGCACGACGATGACGCGCGTGTTCCACCGCGGCCCGAGGGTCGCGATGCACCACCAGCGCAGGCCCTGGCTCGCGAGCACGAGGACGAGCATGGGCCAGCCGAGCCACGGCAGGAACGGGCGGTCGGCGAGCCACGCCTCGGCCACGCACGCGAGCAGCAGACCCGTGTGCAGGGCGACCATCGCGGGGAAGTGGCCGCGGCCGGACTCGACGCCGCCCCGGGCGAACGACCAGCGGGCGTTGCGGGCCGAGACGACGAGCTCGGCGAGCCGCTCGACGGCGGTGGCGCCGACGAGCACCACGTACCAGGCGAGGCTCATCCCTGGACCTCCTCGGCTCGCGCGACCGCGTGCTCGCCCGCGTGACCGGGCCCGTGCGCCCGGCGAGGGCCGCGGCCGTCGAGCCGCAGCAGGACGAGCTCGGTGCTCACCCCGGGCCCGAACGCCATGAGGACGGCCGGCGCGCCGGGCGGCACGTCCGTGCGGGCCAGGGTCGCGCCGAGCACGTGCAGCACCGACGCCGACGACAGGTTCCCCACGTCGCGCAGGGACGCCCGGCTGAGCGCGAGCTCCTCCTCGGCGAGTCCCAGGGTGTCGCGCACCGCGTCCAGGACGCGCGGGCCGCCCGCGTGCACGACCCACGCCCCGACGTCGCCCGGCTCGAGGTCGTGCTCGGCGAGCAGGGCCTTGACGTCGCCCAGCAGGTGCGCCCCGATGAGCTCGGGCAGACGTGCCGACAGCACGATCTCGAACCCCGTGTCGCCGACGCGCCACCCCAGGTCGCCCGTCGTGCCGGCGTGCAGGTGCGAGCGCGAGTCGACGATGCGCACGCCTCGGGCGCGCACGCCCGCGCCCGCCCGTCCGTACGGGCCCGGGCGGCGGGCGAGGCGGTGCTCGTCCCCGACGAGGACGGCCGCCCCCGCGCCGTCGCCGAACAGGCCCGACGCCACGATGTTCGCCGTCGACGGGTCGGTGCGCTGCAGCGTCAGGGAGCACAGCTCGACGGCGACGAGGAGCGCGACGTCCCGCGGGCGCCCCCGCAGCAGGTCGTCCGCCCGCGCCAGGCCCGCCGCGCCCCCGGCGCAGCCCCACCCGAACGACGGCGTGCGGCGCACGTCCGGTCGCAGGCCGAGCCGGGCCGCGACGAGCACGTCGAGCGTCGGCGCGCCCACGCCGGTGACGGTCGTGAGGACCACGTGGTCGACCTCGTCCGGGCGCAGACCCGCGTCGTCGAGCGCCGCGCGGCACGCCTGCTCCGCGAGGTCGGTCCCGAGCGCGAGGAAGGCGTCGTTGGCGGAGCCGAACGACAGCCCGCCGTAGTCCTCCAGGGGCAGCGCGAGATGACGGGTCTCGACGCCCGCGTGGGCGTGCAGCCGGCGCGTGAGCGCACGGCGCACCGGGTCGTCGGTGAGCAGCTCGCTCGTGACCCGGGAGATCTCGTCCTGGCGGTACGCATGCGCGGGAAGCGAGGTCCCGACGGCGACGACGCGCGACATGCCCGCATCGTCCCACCGGCCCGGTCCGCCCGCGCGGGGGGAGGGGTTGGCCGTGGCGACCGGCCCCGGCGTCGGGCGCGCGACCCGGCGGCGGGCTAGGTTGCCGCCATGGTGACCGGTCGCTCGCGAGGGCTCGTGCGCGGCCTCGTGGTCGCGAGCCACTTCCCGCCCACCGTGATGGTCACCGCGTTCGCCCTCGCGCTCTCCGCGGGCATCGGCGCCGGCGCCCGCACCACGACGCTCGTCGCGCTCGCCGTCCTCACCGGCCAGCTCTCCGTCGGCTGGTCCAACGACTGGCTCGACGCGCGCCGCGACGTCGCCGTCGGCCGCGCCGACAAGCCCGTGGTCACGGGCCTCGTCACGGCGGCCACCCTGCGCGCTGCGGCGCTCGTGGCGCTCGGCGCGTGCGTCGTGCTGTCCCTCGCGACCGGGCTGCTGCCCGGGGCGGTGCACGTCGTCGCCGTCGGGGTCGCGTGGTCGTACAACGCGCTGCTCAAGGCGACGTGGTGGTCCTGGGCCCCGTACGCCGTCTCCTTCGGGCTGCTCGCGGTGTTCGTCGTGCTGGCCGCCCCCGGAGCGGGCCGCCCCGCACCGTGGGCCGTCGCGGCCGCCGCGCTGCTCGGCGTCGGCGCGCACGTCGCGAACACGCTGCCCGACCTCGAGGACGACGCCGCCACGGGCGTGCGCGGCCTGCCGCACCGGCTCGGGCGCCGCGCGAGCTCCGTGCTCGCGCCCGTGCTGCTCGCCGCGGCGTCCGCGCTCGTCGTGCTCGCACCGCCCACGCCCCCCGGCCCCGTGACGTGGGCCCTGGGCGCCGTCGCCGTCGTGCTCGCCCTCGCCGCCGGCGCCGTCGGGGTCGTGCGCCCGCGCAGCCGCGCCCCGTTCGCGCTCTCCATGGCCGTCGCGGGCGTGTGCGTCGTGCTGCTCGTCCTCGCGGCGCCCGCCGTCGTCGTGCCCGCCTGACCGGCGTCAGCCCGCCGCGCGCACCAGACCCTCGACCACGGCCGCCGCACCCGGAGACGGACGCTCCCCGTACGTGACCGCGAGCACGCGCCGTGCTGCCCCCGGCAGCGCCTGCACCGTCACCCGCGGGTCCCGGTGCGCCCGCAGCGCCAGCGCAGGCAGCAGGGACACCCCCACGCCCGACGCCACGAGCGCCTGCACCGCGACGTAGTCGTCCGTCTCGAACGCGACGCGCGGCGTGAACCCCGCCCGCTCGCACCGCCCCACCAGGTCCGCCCGGCACCGCTCGCAGCCCGCGATCCACGCCGCGTCCGCGAGCGGAGCGAGGTCCACCGCCCCCTCCTCGGACGACGCCGCGGCCCCGTCCGTGGCGGAGCGCGTGCCGGGGTGCGTCCCCGGGTGCGGGCCTGGGTGCGGGCCGGCCCCCGCCTGCACGAGGAACAGCTCCTCCGCGAGCACCGGCACCGCGCGCAGCCCCTCCACGTCCACCGGCGACCGGTCGTGCTCGAACACCAGCGCCACGTCCACCGCACCGCGCCGCAACCCGTCCAGCGCCTCCGGCGGCTCCGCCTCCACCAGCCCCACGCCCAGCCCCGGGTGCTCGCGCGCGAGGCGACCCACGACGTCGGGCACCAGCGTCGCCAACGCCGACGGGAAGGCCGCCAGCCGCACCCGACCCGCCGACAACGACACCAGGGCGTCCAGCTCCTCGCGCGCCGCGCCCACGCGCCCCACGATCTCGTCCGCCCGCGCCGCGAGCAGCCGACCCGCCGCCGTCAGCCGCACACCCCGGCCGTGCCGCTCCGTCAGCGGCACCCCCACCTCCGCCTCCAGGCGCGCCAGATGATGGCTCACCGACGGCTGCGCATAGTGCAGCGCACGCGCCGCCCCCGTCACCGAGCCCTCGCGCGCCACCGCCGCCAGCACCCGCAACCGCGTCAGGTCCATGTCCACACCCTCCTGCGCGAAGCATAGATCCCGCCGATCGGTCCCCACAGAACAGGCATTGGACCGATGAGACGGCCCGCGGCACCGTGGACCCATGCCCCCCGCAGACCTCGCCCCGCCCACCCTGCGCGACGTCCTCGACGCCCGCCGCCTCCTCGCCACCCACCTCCAGCCCACCCCCACCCGCACCTACCCCGCGCTCGACCGCGCCACCGGCACCCACGTCGTCGTCAAGCACGAGAACCACCAGCCCACCGGAGCCTTCAAGGTCCGCGGCGCCCTCAACCTGCTCCTGCGCCTCACCCCCGACGAGCGCACCCACGGCGTCACCGCCTTCTCCACCGGCAACCACGCCCAGGCCGTCGCCCACGCCGCCCGTACCACCGCCACCCCCTGCACCATCGTCATGCCCACCCACCCCAACCCCACCAAGGCCGACGCCGTCCGCGACCTCGGCGCCCGCCTCGTCCTCACCGGCACCACCTTCGACGACGCGCGCGAGCACGCCACGGCGCTCGCGGCCGAGGACGGGTCCCGCCTCGTCAGCGCGGCGAACGAGCCGCTCCTCGTCGCCGGGGTGGCGACGGCGTACCTCGAGCTCCTCGCCGACGCGCCGGACCTCGACGTGCTCGTCGTGCCCGTGGGCGGGGGGAGCGGCGCGGCCGCGGCCTGCCTCGTCGCCCAGGCGCTCGCCCCCGGGCTCGAGGTCGTCGCCGTGCAGTCGGCCGCGTCGCCCGCCGCGCACGACTCCTGGCGCGCGCGCGACCTCGTCGCCCGGCCCAACACCTCGCGCGCCGAGGGCCTCGCGACCGGCACCGGCTTCGCGCTCACCCAGGCCGTCCTGCGCGAGCACCTCGACGACTTCGTCCTCGTCGACGACGACACGATCGACCGCGCCGCCGCGCTCTACCTCACCGCGGCGCGGACCGTCGCCGAGGGCGCGGGCGCCGCCGCCCTCGCCGCCGTCCTCGCCGACCCCGACCGGTTCGCCGGGCGCCGCGTCGGCGTCGTCTGCTCGGGCGGGAACGCGAGCCCGGCGGAGCTGCGCCGCGTCTCCGCGCACCTGCCCCGGTAGCCGCCTCGGGGACGGGGCGCGCGACGACGGCGGTCCCGGCGGCCGGACCGCGGCCCCGGGCCTAGGCTCGCCCCATGGCCCGCTACCTCGACGTGCACCCCGACAACCCGCAGCCGCGCGCGATCGCGCAGGTCGTCGCCCTCCTCGAGGACGGCGGCCTCGTGGCCTACCCGACCGACTCCGGCTACGCGCTCGGCTGCCGCATGGACGACCGCGAGGGTGCCGACCGCATCCGCCGCATCCGCCACCTCGACGACCGGCACCACTTCACGCTCGTGTGCGCCGACTTCGCCCAGCTCGGCCACTTCGTCATGGTCGACAACGCGGCGTTCCGGTCGATCAAGGCGGCCACCCCGGGCCCGTACACCTTCATCCTGCGCGCGACGTCCGAGGTCCCGCGCCGCCTCGCGCACCCCAAGAAGAAGACCGTGGGCGTCCGCATCCCCGGGGACACCGTCGCCCAGGCCATCGTCGCCGCGCTCGGGGAGCCGATCCTGTCGAGCTCGCTCATCCTCCCCGGCTCGACCGAGGCGCTCACCGACGGCTGGGCGATCAAGGAGGAGCTCGACCACGTCGTCGACGCGGTCGTGGACGGCGGCGAGCGGGGCAGCGAGCCGACGACGGTCGTCGACTTCTCCGACGGCGCCCCCGAGGTCGTGCGCGTCGGCGCGGGCGACCCGTCCCGCTTCGAGTAGGACACTGCCGGGCCGTCGTCGCGGCCACCCCGGACGGGATCGGCCGCGCCCGCCGGCCGCTCAGGCCCGCGGGCCCAGGAGCAGCCGCAGCCGCTCGCGGTCCACCGGGTCGACGAGCGCCCCGCGCTCCTCGCGCACCCACCAGTCGCCGGTGCGTCGCCGCTCGGCGCGCGTCGTGTACCGGTAACGGAAGACGCGGGCCCGCACCCACCGCGGGGCGGGGCCGTCGGGGTCGTCGGCGAACGGGTCCGCCGCGAGCAGGCGCAGGGTCGGGCGGTCGGCCTCCAGGAGCCGGAGCAGCAGCACCTCGAACCACCGCGTGCCGGGCGACCCGAGCGCGAGGAACCACATCTGCCAGTCCAGCCGCAGGTGGTAGGGCGCGACCTGCGGCGGGCGGCGCCCCACGTCGCCCGGCTTGCCGCGGAACGCGTACTCGACCCAGTCGTCGGGACCGGGGGAGCGGGCCGTCGTCCCCTCCACGACCACCTCGTCGCGACGCCGCGAGACCGAGCCGAACGCGCCGTACGCGTTGACGAGCCGGAACGGCTCGAAGCTCGCGTTCATGAGCTGCCGACGCGCGACGAGGTTGCGCGCCGGGCGCACGCCGAGGACGAGCAGGAGCACCGACACCGCGAGCACCGCCACGACCAGGGCGACCGGGCCGCCCAGGGCGGCGCCGCCGTCGGGCACCGGATCTTCGCCGCGCCCGAGCGCGGGTACGAGCCACGATCCGACCGCGGCCCACGCGCCGTCGCTCACGACGCCGAGCCCGAGCACGATCGTCAGCCAGTTCAGCCACGCGAAGTTGCCCGTCACGAGCAGCCACGCCTGCGTGAGCACCACGACCCCGCCCGCGACGCTCGCGACCGGCTGCGGCGCGAAGAGCGCGAAGGGCACGACGAGCTGCGTCACGTGGTTGCCCGCCACCTCGACGCGGTGCCACCACCGCGGCAGGTGGTGCGCGTGCCACGAGAACGGGCCGGGGAGGGGCTGCGTCTCGTGGTGGTACTCCAGGGCCGTGAGGTCCCGCCACGCGCGGTCCCCGCGGAGCTTGATGAGTCCCGCGCCGAGCTCGACCCGGAACAGGCACCAGCGGGCGAGGAGCAGCACGAGCAGCGGGGGAGGGGCGCCCTCGCCGGACGAGCCCAGCCACCCCACGAGGAACGTCACCTCGCACAGCAGCGACTCCCAGCCGAACCCGTAGAACCGCTGCCCGACGTTCACCACCGACAGGTAGACGGCCCACAGCACGAGGAAGGCGAGCGTCGTCAGCCACCACGGCCCGCGCTGCGGGACCCCCACGACGAGGAGCGCCGCCAGTCCTGCCGCGCCCCACGCGAGCGCGATGACGAACCGGTCCGAGCACCGCCACCGGAGCACGCTCGGGGCGTCGCGCCACGTCGTGCGCGCCACGAACGTCGCGGCGGGCAGCAGCCCACGCTCGCCCAGCAGCGGGCGCCACTGCCGCACGACGACGAGGAACGCGACGACGAGGATCGCCGCCGTGCCGCGCTGCAGCACCTCGCGCGCGACGTCGTAGCCGGGCGCCCAGAACCACGACCCGAGCCAGGTCGCCACGTCGTCGGGCAGGACGTCCGCCATCTGCCCACGGTAGGGCTGTGAGCCCTGTCTCACCCGCGGTCCGGCCGTCCCCGCGCCGGGCCACGACCGCGTCGCGCCCCTACCATCGGGGCATGAGCAGCCAGGGCCTGAGCCAGTCCACCGACCGCATGCGCGACGCGGGCGTCGCGCCCGCCGCCATCGACGTCTTCGCCCGCTTCTACCGGCTCCTCGAGTCCGGCGCGACCGGCATGATCCCGGAGGCCGACGTCGAGCCGCTCACCGACGTCACGCACCGCGACGAGCTCGAGGTGCCCGAGGACGCCGCCCGCGAGGCGCTGCGCCGCACGGCGGTCATCAAGCTCAACGGCGGGCTCGGCACGTCGATGGGCATGGACCGCGCCAAGTCGCTCCTCACGGTGCGCGACGCCGACCCCCAGCACCCCGACGGCGGGCCGCTGACCTTCCTCGACGTCATCGTCGCGCAGGTGCGCGCCGCGCGGCGCGCGACCGGGGCGCCGCTGCCGCTGCTGCTCATGAACTCGTTCCGCACGCAGGCCGACACGCTCGCCGCGCTCGCCCCGCACGACGACCTCGCCGTCGGCGACCTCCCGCTCGACTTCCTGCAGAACCGCGAGCCCAAGATCCTCGCGAGCGACCTCACGCCCGTCGACTGGCCCGCCGACCCGGAGCTGGAGTGGTGCCCGCCCGGCCACGGCGACCTGTACACCGCCCTCTACGCGTCCGGCGCGCTGCGCGCCCTGCTCGACGCCGGGTACCGCTACGCGAGCGTCTCGAACTCCGACAACCTCGGCGCCGCGCCCGACGCCGCGATGGCCGGCTGGTTCGCCGCGAGCGGGGCGCCGTTCGCCGCCGAGGTCGCGCGCCGCACGCCCGCGGACCGCAAGGGCGGCCACCTCGTCGTGCGCCGCAGCGACGGGCGCCTCGTCCTGCGCGAGACGGCGCAGACCCCGGCCGAGGACCAGGACGCCGCCGCCGACATCAGCCGGCACCGGTACTTCAACACCAACAACCTGTGGTTCGACCTCGAGGCGCTGTCGGCCGAGCTCGACCGCACCGGCGGGGTGCTCGAGCTCCCGCTCATCAAGAACACCAAGACCGTCGACCCGACCGACCCGTCGTCGCCCGAGGTCGTGCAGATCGAGTCCGCCATGGGGGCCGCGGTCGAGGTGTTCGACGGCGCCGTCGCGATCGAGGTGGGCCGCGACCGGTTCCTGCCGGTGAAGACGACGAACGACCTCCTCGTGCTCCGCTCGGACGTCTATGACCTCGACGACGCGTACCGGTTCGTCGCGCGCACCGACGCGCCGTTCGTGGACCTCGACCCGGCCCACTACAAGACCATCGCCGCGTTCGACGCCCGGTTCGACGACGGCACCCCGTCCCTGCGCGCGGCCCGCTCGCTCACGGTGCGCGGGGACTGGACCTTCGGCTCCGGCGTGACCGTCACCGGCGAGGCCGAGCTCGCGGACCCGGGCGGCTCCGCCCGCGTCCCCGACGGCGCCGTCGTCGGCCCGGACGGCGTCAGCGCCTGACGCCGAGGTAGAGGTAGAGCCCCGGTCCGCCGGGGTAGAGGCCCGGTCGGCCGAGGTAGAGGCGTGGTCAGCCGGGGCAGAGGCGTGGTCAGCCGAGGTAGAGGCCCGGCCGGTCGGGCACTGCACGCGCCGGGCGGGTGCGCTGCCCTCGCCTCGGCTCTCGGCCCGACGGCGGTGCCGCCCCGGCTTGTCGTGGTCGCCTGCGCCGACGGGTCGAGCGAGCAATCGTCGGTCTGCGAGCAGATCGGCTTCGCGCGACGATGGCTCTCCTTCGCGTGACCGGGCCTCTACCTCGCGCGACTACGGCTCTATCTCCCTGGACTACGGCTCTACCTCGGCCGACCACGGGTCTACCTCGCGGTGTGCGGGGTTCCTGCGCGGGCGCGGTCAGGCAGGGACGTCGACGACGCGGCTTTCGCCCCGGCGCGCGACGAGGGCGCCGGACGACGCGGCGGCGAGGTCGGCGTCGAACCGGTCGAGCTCGGCCGGGGGGACGAGGACGGTGAACGCGGCCGTCGTGCCGTAGTCGACGCCCTCGAGCGTGCCGTGGTGGTGGTCGCACCAGTCGCGCAGGACGCCGTGGAGCCGCCCGGCGTCGGCGTGCGGGACGTCGAGGTGCACCGCGGTGAGCACGGCGCGGCGGACGGGTCGCGCGAGGTCGAGCGCCTCGCTCACCGCGCTCGAGTAGGCGCGCACGAGGCCGCCCGCGCCGAGCAGGACCCCGCCGAAGTACCGCGTGACGACGGCGACGACGTCGGTCACGTGCCGGTGCCGCAGCACCTCGAGCATGGGGATGCCCGCGGTGCCGGAGGGCTCGCCGTCGTCGGTGGAGCGCTGCTGGTCGGCGTGCGGGCCGACGACGAGCGCGACGCAGTGGTGGCGCGCGTCCCAGTACTCCTTGCGCACGCGCGCGACGACGGCGTCGGCCGCGGCGACGGACGGGACGGGGGAGAGGTGCGCGAGGAAGCGGGACTTCTTGACGACCAGCTCGTGGTCGACGGGTCCGGCGATCGTCCCCCACAGCTCCCCGGTGCCCGCGCTCACCCTGCGAGCCTAGCCGCGACGGCGCCCGGGTCGGTCGTCGACCCGGGCGCCGTCGGTGGGCGTCGTGGCGGTCAGTCCGTGCCGGACTCCATCGCGGCGCGGTCGAGGAGCGCGTCGTCGCCCTCGGCCATGCCGCGCGACGCGATGACCTCGGCGCCGCCCTCGGGCATCGCGCCGATGAGCTCGGTGGAGGCCTGCACGGCCCCGATGAGCGCGGCGTGCGTGGTGCCGACGATCCCGATGCCGGCGTACTGCTCGAGCTTGGCCCGCGAGTCGGCGATGTCGAGGTTGCGCATGGTGAGCTGGCCGATCCGGTCCATCGGGCCGAACGCGGAGTCCTCGGTGCGCTCCATCGACAGCTTGTCCGGGTGGTAGCTGAACGCGGGCCCGGTGGTGTCGAGGATCGAGTAGTCCTCGCCGCGGCGCAGGCGCAGCGTGACCTCGCCGGTGACGGCGGTGCTGACCCAGCGCCGCAGCGACTCGCGGATCATGAGCGCCTGCGGGTCGAGCCACCGGCCCTCGTACATGAGGCGGCCGAGGCGGCGACCCTCGGTGTGGTACTGCGCGAGGGTGTCCTCGTTGTGGATCGCGTTGACCAGGCGCTCGTACGCGGCGTGCAGGAGCGCCATGCCGGGGGCCTCGTAGATGCCGCGGCTCTTGGCCTCGATGATGCGGTTCTCGATCTGGTCGGACATGCCGAGCCCGTGGCGGCCGCCGATCGCGTTGGCCTCCTGGACCAGCGCGACGGCCGACTCGAACTCCTCCCCGTTGATCGTCACCGGACGGCCCTGGACGAAGCCGATCGTCACGTCCTCGGTCGCGATCTCGACCGCGGGGTCCCAGAACCGCACGCCCATGATCGGGTCGACGGTCTCGATGCCCGTGTCGAGGTGCTCGAGCGTCTTCGCCTCGTGCGTCGCGCCCCAGATGTTCGCGTCCGTGGAGTACGCCTTCTCGGTGCTGTCCCGGTACGGCAGGTCGTGGGCCAGCAGCCACTCCGACATCTCCTTGCGCCCGCCGAGCTCCGCGACGAAGTCCGCGTCGAGCCACGGCTTGTAGATGCGCAGGTGCGGGTTGGCGAGCAGCCCGTAGCGGTAGAACCGCTCGATGTCGTTGCCCTTGAAGGTCGACCCGTCGCCCCAGATCTGGACGTCGTCCTCCTGCATCGCGCGGACGAGGAGCGTGCCCGTGACCGCGCGGCCCAGGGGAGTGGTGTTGAAGTACGCGCGTCCGCCGGAGCGGATGTGGAACGCGCCGCACGCGAGCGCGGCCAGACCCTCCTCGACGAGCGCGGCGCGGCAGTCCACGAGGCGCGCGATCTCGGCGCCGTAGGCGGTCGCACGACCGGGCACGGAGCCGATGTCGGGCTCGTCGTACTGGCCGATGTCGGCGGTGTAGGTGCACGGCACCGCGCCCTTGTCGCGCATCCACGCGACGGCGACGGACGTGTCGAGGCCCCCGGAGAACGCGATCCCGACGCGCTCTCCCACGGGCAGGGAGGTGAGAACCTTGGACATGGGCACGAGTATGCAGCATTCTGCATACGTATTCAATTCGGTGGTCAGGGAGCCGCGGCGGTCCTGGCGGCGACACGCCCGCCAGTCGCTCTCTACACAAAAAGTGTGCCAAGCGGTAGGGTTCACCCATGCCCGACGACGCGACGTCACCCACCGGCCCGGACGCGGCGGGCAGCACGACCGCCGACACCAGCATCAGCGCCGCGTCCCGCTACCCGCGCCCCACCGTCACGCTCGACGAGGCCGAGTGGGTGTGGCGCCTGCTGGCGACGGAGGCGATGGTCGAGGCCGCGAAGCCGGAGACCGTGCGCCTCGCGGTGATCGCCGGCCTCACGCGCGCCACGGGCGCGCGCTACGGCGACCTGCTGCGCTGCACGGTCGACGCGATCGACCTCGGCCCGGCGACGGAGCGCGCGGGGGAGGGGAGGGTCGTGCTCACGCACGGCAAGCACCGCACGGTGCGCGAGCACGTGCTGAGCGCGAGCGTCGTCGTCGTGCTGCGTCGCTGGATGGCGGTGCGGGAGGTGCTCGCGGCGGACCTCGAGGGGTCGGTGCCGCGCGCGCTGCTGCTCACGGTCCACCACACGCACGACAACGGCGTCACGGTGTCCAGCGGCCTGCCCATCACGAAGCAGGGCCTCGTGCTGTCGTGGCGGCGGTTCGTCCACCGCACGAACGCGCGCTACGGGGCCGTGCGGGCGCCGCTCCCGACGCGCTTCGAGCAGGTCCGGCGGGCGTGGGTCGAGGCGTCAGCCCCGGTGGGGAGCGGGATCGTCGCCGGACCCGGTCTCGGCGACGACGCCGGGCGGGACGCCCTCCTTGCCGCCGAGCTCCTGGAACAGCGTGAGGTGGAGGCCGGCGGGGGCGTCGAGGCGTGAGTTGAGCGACCCCCAGGGCGTGCGCGTCGGCGGGGCGACGAGCGACGCCCCGGCGGCGACGGCCCGGTCGGTCGCGCCCCCGGCGTCGTCCACCTCGAGCGCGACGCGGAGGTGCCCCGCGACGCGACGCCCGACCTCCAGGTCGTCGATCGCCCGCACGTGCCCGGGGGAGGCGATCTCGAGCGTCGCGCGCCCGACGTCGAGGATCGCCACCCGGTCGTCCTCGCCGTCCGCGTAGGCGATCTGCTGGGGGAGACCCAGGACGTCGCGGTAGAACGCGAGGGCGGCGTCATAGTCCTCCGCCTCGACGACGAGCCGGAGCTGGCGGACGGGCGGCGGTGCGGCGTGCGGATCGGTCATGCCGCGACCTTACGCTTCTCTGGAAATAAATAGTGTGCCAAGCACATCAACACCACCCGCACCCCACGCGAACACCTCACCCACAAGCCCAGAAAAGCGAGGGCCCCGCCACGACTCGCGTGGCGGGGCCCGGTCGCCGTCGGGGCGACGGCGGTGGAGGGGGAGCGGGGTCAGGGCTGACCGGCCGCCGCCTCCTCGGCCTTGCGCGCGGCGCCGGCCTCGGTGCGCGCACCCTCGGTGGAGAGGTCGCCGCCCGTCGACTCGAGGTGCGCGCGGACGAACCAGTGGAAGAGCTCGAGGTCGTGCAGGTGCCCGATGAGCAGGTCGTTGGTGACGTCGTCGAGCTCCTCGGTCGCGGCCGCTGCCTCGCGGTGGTCCGTGATGACGCCGACGTACACCTCGTCGAGGGCGCCGAGGTGCGCGATCGTCGAGGCGCGGCCCAGGGAGTAGTCCTCCCAGGTGCGGGCGGCGACGAGCGCGCCGGGCGTGCCCTGCGGGGAGACGCCGAGGGTCGCGATGCGCTCGGCGGTCGCGTCGACCATCGCGCGGACGGCGTCGACCTGGGGGTCGATCATCTCGTGGACCGCGATGAAGTGCGGGCCGACGACGTTCCAGTGGATGTGCTTGAGCGTGAGCTGCAGGTCGTTGAGCGCGTGCAGCCGCTCCTGGAGGATCCCGGCGACCTGGGCCCCTTCCTCAGGGGTGAGCGACGGGACCGTGTACTTCGGCAGGTCGGAACGAGCAGCCATGGGTTGCCTCCTCGGGGTCGGTGACGCGCGCCGGGACGGCGGCGGGACGACGGCGCGGGTGCCGTCTGCGTCCATCGTGGTGCCGGGGCGCGGTCCTCGCAGGACGAGTGCTCAGTCCCGCGGCCGCACGAGCAGGACGACGCCGAGCACGGCGAGGCCACCGAGCGCCGCCGCGACCGCGGACGAGACGTCGGCCAGCGCGACCGACCGCACGGCGAGCGCGACGACGAGCAGCGCGGCCTGGAGCACGACGACGCGGCGCAGGTCGGGTGCGAGGGCGCGCAGCTCGGCGCGCGCTCCGGGCGGCACGTGGTCGCTCCACCACGCGGTGCGGAGCACGAGGTGCCCGAGCGGGAGGAGGGCGAGGACGGCGGGGTCGAAGGGCGCGGTGCCGTCCACGAGGAGCACGACGCCGCCGACGAGGACGAGGAGGTGGGGTACGGGCGGGGCGGGGAGGTGCGCGGTGAGGACACCGAGGCCGACGGCGACGCCCCACACGAAGGACGGGGCGAGCCCGGTCGTCTGGAGGGCGGCGGCCCCGAACCCGGTCGCGAGGAGGAGCAGGGCGGCGCGCGCCGTCCACGCGGGGAACGTGGGGCCCGTCTCGACGACGAGCCGGGGCGGCGGCCCGGCGGTGACGGTCTCGCGGCGTGCGGGCATCCTCATGGCCGACCGCCCGGGGTCGCGCCCGCGGGGTGCCGGTCGAGGCGTCGTGCGGCGAGCTCGAGCGCGCCGCGGGCGCCGTCGGCGTCGGGGGTGCCGTCGTACCAGCGGACGACGGTGACGCCCCGGCGGCGCAGCTCGTGGATGCGGGCCTCGCGCTCGTGGCGGGTGATGCGCCAGGCGACGGCGACGTGCTCGTCGACGTCGGCGACGCTGACGGGCGGGAGGACGTCGACGACGACGACCACGTGGCCCGTGTCGTGCCACTGGTGGGCGAGGCGGGGCGCCTCGTCGTCGAGGAGGGTGGAGAAGAGGTAGACGGCGGCGCCGGCCGGGACCTGGGGCGGTCGGTGGCGCGCGGTGGGGTCGCCGACGGGCCGGGCCAGGGCGAGCCCGTGGAGGATGCGGCGCAGGTGGCGCCGTCCGCCGCCGGGGCGGACGGGCGGGGCGAGGCGACCGAGGTCGTCCAGGGCGACGCGGTCGCCGTCGGCGAGGACGGCGTGCGCGACGGACGCGGCGGCGTGCCGCGCCAGGTCGAGGGACGTGGGCTCGTCGGGGCGCTGCTCGCCGACGCCGTTCCAGGTGGCGAGGTCGGGGGCGACGTCGTCCCGGGAGTCGACGACGAGGACGACGGTGGCCTCGGCCGTGCCGTAGGTGCGGCGGACGTACAGGGTGTCGAGGTCGGGTGCGCGGCGGGCCGTGGCGCGCCAGTCGATGCGGCGCAGACGGTCACCGGGGCGGTACGCGTCGACGTCGCGGAGCTCGGTGCCGTCTCCGGGCCGGCGGGAGGTGCGCGGACCGGAGAGCCCGCGCAGGCGGGAGGACAGGGGCGTGCGGCCGAGCGGCGTGGCGCGGGGCAGCACGAGGCGCCGCGGCCCGGCGGCGACGTGCGGAGGCTGCTCCTCGACGCCGTCGGGCCCGTAGGCGGCGAGGTCGACGCGCAGGGTGTCGGTCGGGCCGGTGCGGACCGACGGGGCGTGCCAGGCGAGGTCGCGCGAGCCACGCGTGACGAGGCCGCCGGGGGCGACGCCGCGCAGGCGCAGCAGCTCGACGCCCGGAGGGACGTGGGCGTGCGTGCGCGCGGTGACGGTGCCGGGAGCGGCGGCGGGGTCGAGGGTGACGCGGAGCGTGACGGGCCCTCGCGGCCGGTGGGTCCAGCCCCAGGCCGCGGCGAGGAGGGGCGCGACGCCGAGGAGCGCCACGTCGGGTCGGCGCACGAGGACGCCGAGCGCGAGGAGCGTGGTGCCGAGGAGGACGCCGGCCCCGAGGTGGACGGTGGTGCGCCACGGCGGCGGCGCGTCGGGGTCCGGCGTCCCGGGGCCGGTCATGCGGCCCGGCCGACGGTGGCGGGTCCGGGGACGGTGCGCAGGAGGTCGTCGACGAGCGCCTCGGGGCGCAGGTCGGCGGCCCAGGCACCGGGCGTGAGGGTGAGGCGGTGCGCGAGGACGGGGACGGCGACGCGCTTGACGTCCTCGGGGAGCACGACGTCGCGCCCGTCGAGCACGGCGACGCCGCGCGCGAGGAGCGCGAGGTTCTGGGAGCCGCGGGGCGACGCGCCGACCTCGAGGTCGCGGTGGGTGCGGGTCGCGGCGGCGAGGTCGACGCAGTAGGCGAGGACGTCGGGGTGGACGTCGACCTGCTCGACGGCGGCCTGCATGGCGAGGACGGTGTCGCGGTCGACGACCTGGCGCACGACGGGGTCGTCGTGCCGGCGTGCGATGCGGCGGGCGAGGACCTCGCGCTCCTCGTCGCGGCCCGGGTACCCGACGGACAGCCGGACCATGAAGCGGTCGAGCTGGGCCTCCGGGAGCGGGTAGGTGCCCTCGTGCTCGACGGGGTTCGACGTCGCGACGACGTGGAAGGGCCGGGGCAGCGGGTAGGTGGTGCCCTCGACGGTGACCTGGCGCTCGGCCATGGACTCGAGCAGCGCGGACTGGGTCTTGGGCGCGGTGCGGTTGATCTCGTCGGCGAGCAGGAGCCCGGTGAACACGGGCCCGGGCCGGAACTCGAAGGTCCGGGTTCCGGGGTCGTACACGGAGGAGCCGGTGACGTCCGAGGGCAGCAGGTCGGGCGTGCACTGCAGGCGCGTGAAGTCGAGACCGAGGGCGCGCACGAGGCTGCGTGCGGCGAGGGTCTTGCCGAGCCCCGGCACGTCCTCGAACAGGACGTGGCCCCCGGCGAGGACGGCCGCGAGCGCCAGGGTGAGGGGTTCGCGGGCTCCGACGACGGCGGTGGCGACCTCGTGGAGGACGGCGTGGCCGTGCGCGGCGACGGTGGGGACGTCGAGGGTCGCGGGCGGCGTGGTGTCGCGGTGGGGGGCATCGGGGTGTCCCTTCGTCGGGGCGGTCCGGGGTGGTGGGGAGGCGGTCGAGGGCGGTGAGCCAGGCGCGCAGCTCGGCGGGGGTGGGGAGGCGTCCGGTGGTGGTGAGGTCGTGGGTGGTGCGGGCGACGCGGGGGCCGAGGAGGCGGGCGATGTCGGGTGCTGCCGTGGGGTCGTGGAGGGGTCCGGTGCCGTGGCGGTGGAGGGTCTGGTCGGTGAGGTGGCGCATGCGGCGTGCTGCGGAGGGGGTGACGCGTCCGTCGCGTCCGAGGACGGACCAGCCGAGGTCGGAGACGTCGCGTCGGTTGCCGTCGCGTCGGAGGGTGGGGAGGTGGGGCCAGACGGTGTCGCCGGCATAACCGGTGCGGTGTCGGAGCAGGGTGGCGGCGATGCCGAGGGCGGTGAGGGTGAGGGTGTGGGCGGGGGAGGCGCCGAGGGTGGTGAGGAGGATGCCGAGCCCGACGACGGTGGCGGCGGTGCGCAGGGTGGTCCGGTCGGTGGGGCGGAGGCGGGCCTAGCGGGCGCGGGGGTTCACGGTCGTGCTCGGTGGTCGGTGCGGGCGGCGGTGTCGGGTGGGGCGCCGAGGTCGGTCGCGATCCGGGTGAGGGCGTGGCGGGCGGCGTCGAGGTCGGTGGTGCCGAGGGGGTTCTCGCCGAAGCGTGCGCGGTGGTAGAGGCGGCGCAGGGTGGCGACGGCGTGGGGGTCGGCGGGTGTGCTGGCGAGGACGGCGGTGGTGAACTCGGTGGGGGTCTGGGCGGGGTCGCGTCGGGTGCCGGCGCGGGCGGCGGCGTGCTCGAGGGCGACCCAGGCGGCGACGACGGCGTCGTGGGGGTCGGCGTCGGGGGTGCTCAGGTGGGCGCGGACGCGGTCGACGGCGTCGCGGAGCTCGGGGACGACCTGGTCCTGCGCGAGGTGTGCGGTGTCGCCGGGTGGGGCGAGGAGGAGGTCGCGGTGGCGTCGTCGGACGAGGAGCCGTGGGAGGTGGCGGCGTGCGAGGACGACGAGGACCACGAGGACGACGGCGCCGAGGAACCACAGGAGGTAGGTGTCGAAGGACATGCCGGTCGCGTCGACGGGGATCTCGATCCGTTGCGGTGCGGTGGCGGCTTCCTGGGGCACGTTCTCGGGCGGTGGGCCGGTGGGGTCGCGGGCGAGGCTGCTGAGCCAGGCGGGTGCGTCCCAGCTCCAGGGGGCGCTGGTCGCGGCGGCGAGGACGGCCGCGAGCGCCAGGGCGGTGACGACGGTGAAGCGGGCCGGGCCGGGCCGGCGGTGGTCGTGGTCCCCCTGCGTGGTGGTCATGCGGGTCTGAGGGACTCGGCGTGGGCGCCGGCGACGGCGGCGGTGAGGAAGGCGGCGGGGTCGGTGTCGAGTCCGCGGCCCATGGTGGACAGGCGGACGGGGGTGTCGTGCAGGGCGTGGAGGAGGTCGGGTCCGGCGGGGACGTGGACGGTGTGGTGGCGGCCGGTGGGGGCGGCGAGCGCGTGGGCCTGGTGGGTGATACGGGCGGTGAGGTCGGGGCCCCAGCCGGGGAGGTTCTCGATGTCGGGGGCGGGGACGGGCAGGGGGAGGTCGCTGGGGGCGAGGGCGACGCGGCCGTAGGCGGTGAGGGAGTGGTGGGAGATGCCGAGGTGGCGGTCGCGGGGGTCGGCGCCGGAGACGCGCAGGGAGGCGACGGGTCGGCCGCGGAGGGTGGCGACGGCGTTGAGGGCTTCTCCGGCGGCGACGCCGGAGAAGCCCCAGCGGGTGCCGGTGCCGAGGTTGCCGGGTCCTTGGGCGACGACGACGAGGTCGGCGCCGGTGACGTGGTGGGCGGCGAGGAGGCCGGTGTGGACGGTGACGGCTTCGAGGTCGCCGCCGAAGGCTTGGCCGACGGTGATGCAGGTGTCGATCCAGCCGGTGTCGCGCAGGGTGGCGATGGTGCGGGAGAACGCGGCGGGCAGGGCGCCGCCGTCGGTCATGACGTAGGCGATGCGGGGGGTGGGGCGGCCTGCGAGCGCCGCGGCGTGGCGGGCGCCGGCGACGACGGCGGGCAGGGCGGAGTGGAGGTCGGCGACGACGACGGGGGTGTGGGCGAGGTCGTCGGCGTCGCGCAGGGTGTCGTGGTGGGGGGACTCCTGCTCGTCGACGCCGAGGACGAGGGCTTGCAGGGGGGTGTAGCGGGCCTTGACGAGGTGGCCGGGGCCGGGTGCGGGATCGGGCGGGAGGGGGGTGGCGGGCTGGGCGGGGCCGACGACGAGGGCGTAGCCGCCGGTGCCGAGGCCGCGGGCGAGCGCGGAGACGTTGAGGAGGACGTGGTCGCCGGGGTGGGGGGTGCCGACGAGCTGGGTGTAGGCGAGGGCGCGCACGGTGGCGTGGGGGTCGTCGGGGCGTCCGGGCAGGGGTGTGTGGAGCTTGACGTCGAGCTCTTGGGCTCCGGTCCAGGCCTTCGCGTGCGACACCACGGTCGCGGTCCGCCACGTGATCACGCGGCACACCCTATCGACCGACTAGCGTGGTGCCGATGTCCGAGCCCACTGCTGCCTCCGCGCCCTCCGTCGCGTCGTCGTCGGGGGGTTCGTCGACGAACCCTGCGGCGCGTCTGCTGAACCTGGTGATCGCGTTGGTGAACACGAACGCGTCGATGACGAAGCAGCAGATCCGGTCGAGCGTGGCGGGGTACGGGGACGCCCCCTCGCCCGACGCGTTCGAACGGATGTTCGAGCGGGACAAGGACACGTTGCGCGACCTCGGTATCCCGATCGTCACGGTGGACGCGGGCGGGCACGCGGACGAGGTGGGGTACCGGATCGACCAGGACGCGTACGCGCTGCCGGCGGTGGACCTGACGCCGGCGGAGCTGGGGGTGCTGGCGCTGGCGGCGCAGTTCTGGCAGGACAAGACGCTGCGGACGGACATCTCCCGGGCGTTGACGAAGCTGCGGGCGGCCGGCGCGGGCGAGACCGCGATGGACGTCGTGGCAGGTCTGGCGCCGCGGGTGCGGGCGGTGGGGGACGCGTACGCGACGCTCATGGACGCGATCTCGGCGCGGCGCGTGGTGTCGTTCACGTACCGGGCGGCGAGCACGGGCGAGGTGCGGCCGCGCCGGGTGCAGCCGTGGCGCATCGCGGCGCGGCGCGGCGGCTGGTACCTGGTGGGCCTGGACCTGGACCGGGGCGCGCCGCGGTCCTACCGGCTGAGCCGGGTGGAGGGGCGGGTGCGGGCGTCGGGGCCGCGGGACGCGTTCGAGGTGCCGGCGCACGTGGACGTGGACGCGGCGCTGGGCACGCGCGACGCGGGCGGGCTGGCGCGCCTCGCGGTGGTGCCCGAGCGCGCGGGGGCGCTGCGGGCGCGCGGCACGGTCGTGGGCTCGGTGCCGGACGCGCGCGCGGGCGACGGCGCGGGCCGCGACGTGATCGAGGTGGCGTACGACGTGCGGTACGCGATGGCGGACGAGGTCGTGGGGTACGGGGACGCGGTGCTGGTGCTGGGGCCGCCGGACCTGCGGGAGGCGGTCGTGCGGCGGCTGCGCGACGCGGCGGCGTTGGCGACGGGCCCGGCCGACGGCGCCGGGCAGGCGGAGGTGGAGCGTGGCTGAGCGCGCGGACGACCGGCTGGTGCGCCTGCTGGGCATCGTGGCGTACCTCGACGGGGCGGGCCCGGTGCCGGTGGGCGAGCTCGCGCGGCACTTCGGCGTCAGCGAGCGCCAGGTCCTGGACGACGTCGACGCCCTGTGGGTGTCGGGCACGCCCGGGTACTGGCCCGACGACCTCATCGACTTCGACGCGGACTCGATCGAGCGCGGCGTCGTGCGCCTCACCGAGGCCCGTGGCATGACCCGTCCGCTGCGGCTCGGCACGCGCGAGGCGGTCGCGCTCATCGCGGCGCTGCGCGCGATGCGGGAGACGGCGGCGGTGCAGGCCGACCCGGAGCGTGCGGGCGTCGTGGAGTCGGTGCTGCGCAAGCTGACCGACGCGACCGGGGAGGCCGCGGCGGCGCTCGACGTGCAGCTCGCACCCGAGGGCGACCCGCGCGTGGTCGCGGCCATCACGAGCGCGCTCGTCGCGGGCCACCGGCTGCGCATCCGGTACGTCACCGCCGCGGACGAGGAGTCCGAGCGCGAGGTCGACCCTGTGTCCCTGCACACGCAGGACGAGCACGCCTACCTGCTCGCGTGGTGCCACCGGGCCCGCGGGCGGCGCACGTTCCGCGTCGACCGCATCCTGGCCGCGACCGAGCTCGACCAGGCCGTCGAGGGGCACGACGTCGACCCCGACGTGGACTTCACGCCCACCGGGGACGCGCCCCTCGCGACCATCACGTTCGCCAGCCCCGCGCGCGCCGTGGCCGAGCAGGTCCCCGTGGAGTCGGTGCGCAACCTGCCGGGCGGCGCGTTCGAGGTGCGGCTGCGCGTCACCAACCCGGTGTGGCTGCGCCAGCTCCTCACCGAGCGCGCCCGCCACGTCCTGGCCGTCGAGCCGGCCGCCGTCGCGCAGGACGTGCGCGAGGCCGCGAGCGCCGCCCTGGCCGCGTACGCCGACCTGCCCGGCGACGCGCCGGGTGAGGCACCGCACGAGGGGAGCGGGCGCTCGGGCGAGCGGCCCGCTGGCTAGGGTGGGCGGCATGTGGTTCTGGGTGTGGACGGTGCTCGTGGTGGGCACCCTGGTGGGCGCGTTCTTTCTCGCGCGGCGCCTGTGGCGCTCCGTCAAGGGCCTGGGGCGCGAGCTGTCGCGCGCGTCGCAGGTCGCGGCGGACCTCGGTGCGCGGGCGGACGAGCTGGCGCGCGCCCAGCAGGAGGCGCAGCCCTCCACGGCGCCGACGCTGTTCGACGACCCGGTCGAGCTGCGCGCCCGGGTGGACGTGCTGCGCGCGGACCGCGAGGAGCGGCGCGTGCAGCGGCGCCGCCGCGACGAGCAGGTGTGGTCCCGCTGGCGGCGGTTCAACGCCTGACGGGCGCCCGTCGCGACCGTGCGCGGCGCTCGGGCGACGCCTCGGGGCGCAAAGACCGTGACCTATGATGGCGCGAAGAGCAACGTCGCCCCTGGCCGCCCACGAGTAGGTAGTAGGTTCCCGCCGTGAACATCCTTCGTCACCCCGCGACGATCGTCGTCCTCATCCTCCTGGTCCTGCTGCTCTTCGGGTCGAAGCGGCTCCCCGACATGGCGCGCTCCGTCGGCCAGTCGCTGAAGATCTTCAAGAAGGAGGTCAAGGACCTGCGCGAGGACGACGACACGACGACGACCACCACGCCGTCGGGCACCACCGCGACGACGAGCACCGGCACCACCACCGGCGCGACGGGCACGGGTGCGACGAGCGTGACGGGGGGCACGGCGTCGTCCACGCAGGACGACACCCCCAAGGCGTAGTCGGTGTCCCGCACTCCCCGCGACCCCGAGGGGCGCATGCCCCTGCGCGAGCATCTCGTCGAGATCCGCAAGCGCCTCTTCCTCGCCGCGATCGGCATCGTCCTGGGTGCCGTCGTCGGGTGGATCGTGTACGAGCCGGTGCTGCAGGCGCTGCAGCAGCCGCTCGTCGACGCAGCCGAGCGCCGTAACGTCCTGACGGGACTGAACTTCGAGGGCGTCGCCACGGCCATCGACATGAAGGTCAAGGTCTCCCTGTTCCTCGGCGTCCTGCTGTCGAGCCCGTGGTGGCTGTACCAGCTCTTCGCGTTCATCACGCCCGGCCTGACGTCCAAGGAGAAGCGGTACGCGTTCGGGTTCATCGGCGCCGCCGTCCCGCTGTTCCTCGCCGGCGTCGCGCTCGCGTGGATCATGCTGCCGCGCGCGGTCGCGCTCCTCAACGAGTTCGTGCCCGACGGCAGCGCGAACCTCATCAACGCCCAGATGTACCTCGGGTTCGTCATGCGCCTCATGCTCGCGTTCGGCATCGCGTTCCTCGTGCCCGTGATCATGGTCGCGCTCAACACGATGGGCGTGGTGCGCGCCGCGACGTGGCTCGCCGGGTGGCGCTGGGCCGTGCTCATCTCGTTCCTGTTCGCCGCGATCATGACGCCCACGCCCGACGTGCTCACCATGTTCTGCGTCGCGCTGCCCATCTGCGCCCTGTACTTCCTCGCCTACGGGATCTCCGTCCTGCACGACCGGCGCGTCGACCAGCGCGACGCCGCACGGCTCGCCCTGTGAGCACCACGCCCCGACCGCGCCCCACCGGGCGCGGGGGCCGCGCGTGAGCACGGTCGCGCTCGTCGTCAACCCGACGGCCGGGCGCGGGCGGGGCCGCACCGCGGGCGCACGCACGGCCGAGGCGCTCACCGCGGCCGGGCACGACGTCCTCGACCTCAGCGCCCCCAGCCTGCCCCTCGCGCAGGAGTCCGCCGACGCCGCCGTCCGCGGCACCGGTACGACCGCGGGCGTGGACGCGCTCGTCGTCGTCGGCGGCGACGGCATGGTGCACCTCGGCGTCAACGCCACCGCGGGCACCGGCGTGCCGCTCGGCATCGTCGCCGTGGGGACCGGGAACGACTTCGCCCACGCCCTCGACCTGCCCACCGGCCGCCCCGACCGCTGCGTCGACGTCCTCCTGGCCGCGCTCGGCCCCGCCGCGAGTGCCGGGGCGCGCGTGCGGGTGGTCGACGCCGCCCGGGTCGCGGGCGAGCACGTGCCCGTCGGGCGCTGGTACGCGGGCGTGCTGTCCGCCGGGATCGACGCCGCGGTGAACGCGCACGCCAACGCGGCGACCTGGCCACGTGGACGGTCCCGGTACGCGCGCTCCGCCCTGACGGAGATCACCCGCTACCGGCCCTACGGGTACCGCGTCACGGTGCGCGGCGTGCCCGCGGGCGACGACGTGCCGGACGTCCTCGCCGGGGCGCCCCTGCTGCCCGCGCCCGACGCCGCGCAGCACCCCGACGCGGCCGGCGGCCCGGACGGGCGGGCGTTCGTGTGGGAGTCGCCGGGCGCGCTCGTCGCCGTCGCGAACAGCCCCCGCTTCGGCGGCGGGGTCCGCGTCGCGCCCGACGCCGCGCCCGACGACGGCCTGCTGGACGTCGTCGTCGCAGGCCCGCTCGGGCGGTGGGGCGCCGCGCGCGTCTTCCCCGGCATGTACGCGGGCCGTCACCTCGCCCACCGCGCGGTCGGGACCGTGCGCGCGACGTCGGTCACGGTCGAGCCGACCGCCGCGGGCGCCGCACCGCCGCACGCGTTCGCCGACGGGGAGCACCTCGGGCCGCTGCCGCTGCGCGTCGACGTCGTCCCCGGGGCGCTGCGCGTGCTCGACGCCGCCACCCCCGCCCGCTGAGCAGGGGGCTCCCGACCGGCGAGGTGGGCGGTGGACCGTAGGCTGACGGCATGACGGCCGACGAATCGCCCGCCGCCCGCTACGCCGCGTCCCGGGCCCGCCAGGCGGCGTCCCGCACGCGGCTCGCGGACTTCCGGCAGGTGCTCGACTTCCCCCTCGACGACTTCCAGGTGCGCGCGTGCGAGGCGCTCGAGGAGGGCCGCGGCGTGCTCGTCGCCGCACCCACGGGCGCCGGGAAGACGGTCGTGGGCGAGTTCGCGGTCCACCTCGCCCTCGCGAGCGGGCGCAAGGCGTTCTACACCACCCCCATCAAGGCGCTGTCCAACCAGAAGTACGCCGACCTCGTGCGCCGCCACGGCGCCGACGCCGTGGGCCTGCTCACCGGTGACACGACGATCAACGGGGAGGCGCCCGTCGTCGTCATGACGACCGAGGTGCTGCGCAACATGCTGTACGCGGGGTCCCGCACCCTGGACGGGCTCGCGTACGTCGTCATGGACGAGGTGCACTACCTCGCCGACCGGTTCCGCGGGCCCGTGTGGGAAGAGGTGATCATCCACCTGCCCGACGACGTGCAGCTCGTGTCCCTGTCCGCGACCGTGTCCAACGCGGAGGAGTTCGGCGACTGGCTGGAGATGGTGCGCGGCGACACGACCGTCGTCGTCAGCGAGCGCCGGCCCGTGCCGCTGTGGCAGCACGTCCTCGTCGCGTCCGCGAACCCCGCGGCCGGGGTCGCGCACGCGGGCGGCGGGCGCGCGCCCGGCGCGGACCTGCTCGACCTGTACGCCGGGACCGTGGACCCCACCGACCCGGGCGTGAACCCGCCCATCAACCCCGACCTGCTCGCCGCGTTCCGCACCGCGCCCCGCACCGGCGGCCCCGGGCCGGGCGGACGGCGGGGGTCCGGCGACCGCGGGTACCGCGGTCGTCGGGGGCGTCGCCCGGGGCCGGACCGGTCCGTCGTCGGGCGGCGCACCCCGGCCCGGTTCGCCGTCGTGGACGCGCTCGACGCGGACGGGCTGCTGCCCGCGATCTACTTCATCTTCTCCCGCGCCGGGTGCGAGGGCGCCGTGCAGCAGTGCCTCACCGCAGGGCTGCGCCTGACGTCGCCCGCGGAGGAGGCCGAGATCCGGCGCGTCGCGGAGGAGCGCACCGCGACCATCCCCACCGAGGACCTGGAGGTCCTCGGGTACTGGACGTGGACGGAGTCCCTCGCGCGCGGCATCGCGGCCCACCACGCGGGCCTGCTGCCCGTGTTCAAGGAGACGGTCGAGGAGCTGTTCAGCCGCGGCCTCATCAAGGTCGTGTTCGCCACCGAGACGCTCGCGCTCGGCATCAACATGCCCGCCCGGTCCGTCGCGCTGGAGAAGCTCGTCAAGTGGGACGGCACCGCGCACGTCGACGTCACCCCGGGGGAGTACACCCAGCTCACCGGGCGCGCCGGGCGGCGCGGCATCGACGTCGAGGGGCACGCCGTCGTCGTCGACCACGCCGGCCTGGACCCGGTGCACCTCGCGGGCCTGGCGTCCAAGCGCCTGTACCCGCTGCGCTCGAGCTTCCGGCCCACGTACAACATGGCGGTCAACCTCGTCGCGCAGGTCGGGCGCGACCGGGCGCGCGAGGTCCTGGAGACGTCGTTCGCGCAGTTCCAGGCCGACCGGGGCGTCGTCGGCCTGGCCAAGCAGGCGCAGGCGCACGCCGAGGCCCTCGACGGGTACGCGCAGGCGATGACGTGCGACCGCGGCGACTTCGCCGAGTACGCGGCGCTGCGGCGGCGCATCACCGCGCGCGAGGGCGACCTGTCGCGCGCCGCGAGCCGGTCGCGCCGCGCCGAGGTCGTCGCCGCGTTCGAGCGGCTGCGGCCCGGGGACGTCGTCGAGGTGCCGTCCGGGCGGCGCGCGGGCTACGTCGTCGTGCTCGACCCGGGGGAGGGCGCCGGGTTCGACGGGCCGCGCCCCACCGTCCTCACGCAGGACCGCCAGGTGAAGAAGCTCACCGTCGCCGACGCGCCCGGCGGGATCCGCACCGTCGCGCGCGTGCGCATCCCCAAGACGTTCAACGCGCGCGTGCCCGCCCAGCGGCGCGACCTCGCCTCCACCCTGCGCAACGCGCTCGGCGCGCTCGACGAGCCGGGCACGCGCCCCGGCCGCACCACCCGCACCCGGTCCGGCGCGACCGACGACGCCCAGCTCGCGCGCCTGCGCGCCCAGCTGCGCGCCCACCCGTGCCACGACTGCCCCGACCGGGAGAACCACGCCCGCTGGGCCGAGCGGTGGGCGCGGCTGAAGAAGGAGCACGACCAGCTCGTGCGGCGCGTCGAGGGCCGCACCGGCTCCATCGCGCGCGTCTTCGACCGCATCTGCGACGTCCTGGTCACGCTCGGCTACCTCGCGCCCGCCGAGCCCGCGCAGGACCCGGCCGCACCGCTCGAGGACGCCCTCGACGAGGAGGAGACCCCCGGCGGCCCGCCCACCGGCCGCGCCGCCCGCGAGGCCGCGCGCACCGGGCTGCAGGTCACTCCCGACGGGCAGTGGCTGCGCCGCCTCTACGCCGAGAACGACCTGCTCCTGGCCGAGTGCCTGCGCCGCGGCGTGTGGGAGGACCTCGACGCCCCCGCCCTCGCCGCCGTCGTGTCCACGTGCGTGTACGCCGGGCGCCGCGAGGACCACGGCGAGCCCGACGTCCCCGGCGGCCCCCACGGCAGGCTGGCGCGCGCCCTCGAGGCCACCACGCGCGTGTGGTCCGAGGTCGACGACCTCGAGGACGAGCACGACATCGACGCGACCGGGCCGCTCGACGAGGGCCTCGTCACCGCCGTGCACCGCTGGGCCGTCGGGCGCAGCCTCGACGCCGTGCTGCGCGGCTCCGAGATCGCGGCCGGCGACTTCGTGCGCTGGTGCAAGCAGGTCATCGACGTCCTCGACCAGGTCGCGGGCGCCGCCCCCACCCCCGAGGTCCGCCGCACCGCACGCCAGGCGATCGACCGCCTGCGCCGCGGCGTCGTCGCCTACTCCAGCGTCTGAGCGCCCCCGCCCGGGCGGCACCCCCCTCCGCCGGGGCGCGGGGTCGGCTCAGAGGCTGGCTCAGAGAGTCGGCGCAGGGACCGGCCGGCGTGACGTGCACGACACGCGCCCCGACCTGCGCCGACGCCGCCACCGGGCGGTGAAGCACAACGGGTTGTGGCGGGTATCGTGAAGGACTGTGGCCTCAACCCTGTACCGCGGCGGCGTGATCCACTCCCCGGCCGACCCGTTCGCGGAAGCGCTCCTCGTCGACGACGGCGTCATCGCCTGGATCGGTGCCGACGACACGGCCGACGGGCTCGCCGCCCGCGCCGACCGCGTCATCGAGCTCGACGGGGCGCTCGTCGCCCCCGGGTTCGTCGACGCCCACGTCCACCTGTTCGAGGTCGGACTCGCCCTGGCCGGCGTCGACCTGTCCGCGAGCGCCGGCGTGACGTCGCTCGCGGCCGCGCTCGACGCCGTCGCGAAGGCGGCGGCCGTCGCGCACGAGGACGACGTCGTGCTCGCGTTCGGGTGGGACGAGCGGTCCTGGCCCGAGGGGCGGCCCCCGACGCGCGAGGAGCTCGACGCCGCGGCGGGCGGCCGGGCGGTGTACGCGGCGCGGGTCGACGTGCACTCCGCAGTGGTGTCCACGACGCTCGCGCGCCGCTGCGCGCTCGAGACGCGGCCCGGGTGGGACGAGTCGGGCTGGGTCGCGGGGGAGGCGCACCACGTCGCGCGCGACGTCGCCCGGGCGGTGTCCCCGGCGCGGCGCACGGACCTGTACCGCACGGCGCTGCGGGCCGCGGCCGAGCAGGGCGTGGTGTCGGTGCACGAGATGAGCGCCCCGCACATCGACACGCGCGCCGGGCTGCGGGAGATCCTCGCCCTCACGTCGGACGCGTCGTCGGGCCTGCCGCACGTCGTGGGGTACCGGGGCGAGCTGTGCGCCACGGCCGACGACGCCCGCGCGCTCCTCGCGGACGTGCCCGGCCTCGCGGGCATCGCGGGCGACCTCAACGTCGACGGGTCGATCGGGTCCCGCACGGCGGCGATGCGGCTGCCCTACCAGGACGGGCCGGACCGCGGCGACCGCGGGAACCTGTATCTCACGGCGGAGCAGATCGCGGACCACCTGTCCGCGGTCGCGGCGGCCGGCACGCAGGGCGGGTTCCACGTCATCGGGGACCGTGCGATGGACGAGCTCGTGCGCGGGCTAGGCCTCGCGGCCGAGGCGCACGGGCAGGGCGCGGTGCGCGCGGCGCGGCACCGGGTCGAGCACGCGCTGTTCGTCGACGCGACCGCGCTCGCCACGCTCCTGCTGTACGGGGTGAGCCTGAGCATCCAGCCCGCGTTCGACGCCGCGTGGGGCGGCCCGGACGGCATGTACGCCGCGCGCGTGGGGGCGATGCGGGCGCAGGGCCTGAGCCCCTTCGCCGACCTCGCGGGTGCGGGCGTGCCGCTGGCGTTCGGGTCGGACGCGCCGGTGACGCGGATCGACCCGTGGGCGGGCGTGCTCGCCGCGATGTCGCACGTCGACCCGGACCAGCAGATCTCGGCCCGTGCCGCGTTCCGTGCGCACACGCGCGGCGGGTGGCGCATCGCCGGGCTCGACCACACCGGCGCCGGGCAGCTGCGCGTGGGGGCGCCCGCGCACCTCGCGGTGTGGCGCGGCGAGCACCTCGTGGTGCAGGGCGCGCTGGGCCGCACGACGTCGTCGTGGAGCACCGACGCGCGCGCGGGGCAGCCGCTGCTGCCCGAGCTCGGGCCGGACGTGCCGCGACCGCGGTGCCTGCAGACCGTGCGGGCCGGAGTGCCCCTGTTCGACACCTTCGTCTGATCGCTCCCGCTTGACAGGGCGGTGAGCCGGAGTAGTTTCGACAGGGTGTTCCGGCCCCCGTGGCCGCAGGGGGATCAGCCACCGACGACGACCCCTCGGCGTGCCGCGCCGGGTACCTGGCCGGGCTCGCGCGCTCAGTAGAAAACGTGCTCCGCCGGTGGCGGCGTCGTACGGGCCGAAGGGCGCGCGAGCCCGCACACACTCCCTTCCCACCCCCGCCGACCTTCCGCGGAGGGCGGCGGCCCGCCAGGTCTTCGTGCAGGTCCGTGGCGTAGGGTGCACCCGTGCACGCCCCCGAGCCCCCGGCCGCTCCCGCCGGGCGATCCCGCCCCGCAGGCACGGCCGCCCGTGCGCCCGAGACCCGCACGCCCCGCGACCGGCAGCCCGACACTGGACCGGACGCCGGACCGAACGCACGGCCCGACGGCCGACCCGGGCGCGAGGTCCCCGCGGGTTCGTCGACCGTCGTCCCGTCGCGGCCCCTGACGCTCCTGCTCGCCCTCGCGGGCGGCCTGCTCACCGACACCGCGTTCCCCGACCGTGGGTGGTGGCCGCTCGCGTTCGTCGGCGTGGCAGCCCTGTTGTGGGCGCTGCGCCGCGACGGCGCGCGCTGGGGCTTCCTCGTGGGCCTGGTGTGGGGCCTGGCGTTCTTCCTGCCGCACCTGTGGTGGGCGAACTACGCGACCGAGACCGTGCCGTGGCTCGCGCTGTCCGTCATGGAGGCGTGCTTCGTCGGGCTGCTCGGTGCCGCGTGGGTCTGGGCGCGCCGCTGGTCGTGGCTCACGGGGCACCCCGGGCGACAGGCCGTCGCGTTCGCGGTGCTGTTCGTCGGGGCCGAGCAGGCACGCACCGAGGTGCCGTTCGGCGGGTTCCCCTGGGGCCGGCTCGCGTTCTCCCAGGCGGACTCCCCGCTGGGTCGCGCGGCGTGGCTCGGGGGAGAGGTCCTCGTGTCGCTGCTCGTCGCGCTCGCCGGGTCGCTGCTCGCGGTCGCCGTGCTCGCCGTGGTGCGCCGTCGTGACATCGCGACCAGCGACGTCGTGACCGGCACCGTCGTCCCCGTGGTCGTCGGGGCCGCGCTCGTGGTCGCACCGCTGCTCGTGCCGCTCGACGCGCGCGCCGAGGCGGGCACGCTCGCCGTCGGGGCCGTGCAGGGCAACGTGGGCGAGCCCGGCCTCGGGTCGTTCGCGAACCGGGCCGAGGTGCTGAACAACCACCTGCAGGGCACGCTCGCGCTCCTCGACGACGTGGAGCCGGGCGACCTCGACGTCGTGCTGTGGCCCGAGAACGGGTCCGATCTCGACCCGCAGACCACGCCCGAGGTGGCGCGCGCCATCGACGACGTCGCGCAGGAGGTCGGCGCGCCGATCCTCGTCGGCGCGCAGGAGTACCCCGAGACCGGCGGCCGGTACAACGTGTCGCTCCTGTGGGAGCCGGGCACCGGCGTCGTCGACCGCTACGCCAAGCAGCACCCGGCGCCGTTCGGCGAGTACATCCCGCTGCGCTCCCTGCTGCGCGTGTTCTCCGACCAGGTCGACCGCGTGAGCATCGACATGATCGCGGGCACCGAGACCGGCGTCGTCGACCTCGACGCGCCCCGGCTGGGGCGCACGGTGCCGCTCGGCGTCGTCATCTGCTTCGAGGTCGCCTACGACGGCCTCGTGAACGACGCGGTCGACGCGGGCGCCGAGCTGCTCGTCGTGCCAACCAACAACGCCTCGTTCGGGTACACCGCCGAGTCGACGCAGCAGCTCGCGATGTCGCGGCTGCGCGCCGTGTCGACGGGCCGCGCGACCGTGCAGGTCTCGACCGTCGGCGTGAGCGGCGTCATCGCCCCCGACGGCACGCTCCTGCAGAGCACGGGCCTGTTCACCGCCGACCAGATGGTCGCCGACCTGCCGCTGCGCACGAGCCTCACGCCCGCCGTGCGGGCCGGGGACTGGCCGGGCCGCGTCGTCGAGCTCCTCGCCCTGGGGCTCCTCGCCGCGGGCGTCGTCACCGTCGTCCGCGAGCGCCGCACCCGGACCGCCCCGGCGCCGGCCGGGGACGAGGCACCGTGAGCCCGCGCGCGGGGGAGGGCGGCGTCCCGGGCGGGCGCGTGCTCGTCGTCGTGCCCACGTACGACGAGGCGCTGACCCTGCCGGGCACGCTCGCGCGCCTGCGCGCCGCGGTCCCGGACGCGGACGTGCTCGTCGTGGACGACGCGAGCCCGGACGGGACGGGCGACCTCGCCGACGCCGCGGCCGCCGTCGACCCGGGCGTGCACGTGCTGCACCGGGCCGGGAAGGAGGGCCTGGGCGCCGCGTACGTCGCGGGGTTCGGGTGGGGCCTGGACGCCGGTTACGACGTGCTCGTGGAGATGGACGCCGACGGCTCCCACCAGCCGGAGCAGCTGCCGTCCCTGCTCGCCGCCCTCGGCCCCGCCACGGCGGACGGCGCGCACGACGGCGCGGACCTCGTCATCGGGTCGCGCTGGGTCCCGGGCGGGCGCGTGGAGAACTGGCCGCGGCACCGCGAGGTGCTCTCACGAGCGGGCAACGCGTACGTGCGCCTCGCGCTGGGGCTGCACCTGGGCGACGCGACGGCGGGCTACCGCGCCTACCGCGCGTCCGCGCTGCGCGCCGTCGACCTCGCGAGCGTGGAGTCGCACGGGTACTGCTTCCAGGTCGACATGGCGTGGCGGGTCGTGCGGACCGGTGGCCGCGCGACGGAGGTGCCGATCACGTTCGTCGAGCGCACGGCGGGGCGGTCGAAGATGAGCCGCGCGATCGTCACCGAGGCGCTGTGGAAGGTCACGGTCTGGGGTGCCCGACGGCGCGCGGCCCAGCTCGCGAGCCTCGCGCGGTCGGTCGCGGGGCGGCGCGGCACGCGCTGAGGCGTCGCCGCGGTGCTGGCCGCGACGCAGAGAGGCCCGGACCCCCGCGCGGGGGTCCGGGCCTCTCGTGACGCGTGCGGTGAGGCGTCAGGCGCTGCGGCGCAGCTTGCCGGCGCGCAGCAGGCCGAGACGCTCGTCGAGGAGCTCCTCGAGCTCGGAGATGGTGCGGCGCTCGAGCAGCATGTCCCAGTGGGTGCGGGCGGGCTTGCCGGCCTTGGGCTCGGGGCGCTCCGCGTCGCGCAGCAGCGCCTCGGCGCCGCAGCGGCACTCCCACACCGGGGGGACCTCGGCGTCGGTCGAGAACGGCAGGATGATGGTGTGCCCGTTGGGGCAGTCGTAGTGCGCCTGGAAGCGGGGGGCGAAGTCGACGCCCTCGTCCGACTCCATGCTCTTCGCACCGATGCTCATCCCGCGCAGCGAACGGTCGGCCATGGTGTCCTCCTGAGGGGTCTTCGGGGGTGGGTGGGCGCGCCCGGTGGGGGTGCGGGCAGCAGCCCGGTCTACGAGAGGCAACGCCTCACGTGCGGTCGGTGTTCCGACACGCCGTGAAGGTCCGGTGAACGTCGCGGGGCCTCACGACCTGGTGGCCCCCGCGGTGCGTCGTGCCGGCCCGCCTCGGCGCGCCGTCCCAGGCTCCCGGGTTTCGATGCCCCGCGCAACTCCGCGGCCCCCGCCCGGCCCCGGACGTGTGCACGCTCACACCTCGCGGCCCGGGGTGCGGGAACAAACCCGGGGGGAGCCCGGTTGAGCGGCATGTACATGCAAACGCATCGACCTAGGACTCACCGGGAGCACACCATGCAGTTCGGCATCTTCACCGTCGGCGACGTCACGACGGACCCCACGACGGGCCGGACCCCCGACGACACCGAGCGCGTGCGGTCCATGCTGACGATCGCGAAGCACGCGGACGAGGCGGGGCTGGACGTCTTCGCCACGGGGGAGCACCACAACCCGCCGTTCGTCCCGTCCTCGCCTACGACCATGCTCGGCTACCTGACGGGCGTGACGAAGAACATCGTCCTGTCGACCTCGACCACGCTCATCACGACGAACGACCCGGTGCGCCTCGCGGAGGAGTACGCGATGCTCCAGGTCATCTCGGACGGCCGCATGGACCTCATGATGGGCCGCGGCAACACCGGCCCGGTGTACCCGTGGTTCGGGCAGGACATCCGGCAGGGCATCCCGCTCGCGATCGAGAACTACGCGCTGCTGCGCCGGCTGTGGACCGAGGACGTCGTGGACTGGGAGGGCAAGTTCCGCACCCCGCTGCAGGGCTTCACCTCGACGCCGCGGCCGCTGGACGGCGTCCCGCCGTTCGTGTGGCACGGGTCGATCCGCAGCCCCGAGATCGCCGAGCAGGCCGCGTACTACGGCGACGGGTTCTTCCACAACAACATCTTCTGGCCCATGAGCCACACCAAGCAGATGGTGCAGTTCTACCGTCAGCGGTGGGAGCACCACGGCCACGGCCCCGCGGACACCGCGATCGTCGGGCTCGGCGGTCAGGTGTTCATGCGCAAGGACTCCCAGAAGGCGTGGGACGAGTTCCGCCCCTACTTCGACAACGCGCCCGTCTACGGGCACGGGCCCTCCATGGAGGACTTCACGCGTGAGACGCCGCTCACCGTCGGCTCGCCGCAGCAGGTCATCGACCGGTACGCCGCGATGCGCGACCACGTGGGCGACTACCAGCGCCAGCTGTTCCTCGTCGACCACGCGGGCCTTCCGCTCAAGACCGTGCTCGAGCAGATCGACCTCCTCGCGGGCGAGGTCGTGCCCGTGCTGCGCAAGGAGATGGAGGCCGTCCGCCCCGCGCACGTGCCGGCGAACCCGCCGAGCCACGCCGAGCGCGTCGCGGCCGCCCGCGCCGCCGGGACCGAGGGCGCCGCGCACGTCGGCGGCACCGAGGACCTCTGGACCGGGCGCACCGCCGAGGACGACACCCGCACCGCCACCGCCGGTGCCGCGTTCGGCCTGTGACACCGGCGACACCCGCGCCGTGACCACCCGCCCGACGGCGTACGGTCGAGGAGTGCCCCGCACCCGCGACCGGCCGCCGTCGGGCACGGCAGCACCCGGCCCACGACGGGCCGCACCCCGCACCGCACGTCAGCACCTCAGGAGCACCGCATGACCGCCAGCACCCCCGCCCCGGACCGCCGCCTCGTCGTGGTGTCCGCCGGGCTGTCCAAGCCGTCCTCCACGCGCCTGCTCGCCGACCGGCTCGGCGAGGCCACGCTGCGCGAGCTGCAGGGCCTCGGCGTGAGCGCCGAGATCGAGACCGTCGAGCTGCGCGACCACGCGCACGCCGTCGTCGACGCCATGCTCACCGGCTTCCCGACCGGCGACCTCGCGGGCGTGCTCGAGCGCCTCACCGCCGCCGACGGGATCGTCGTGACCACCCCGCTGTTCACCACCACGTACTCCGGGCTGCTCAAGTCGTTCGTCGACGTCCTCGACAAGGACTCGCTCACCGGCACGCCCGTCCTGCTCGGCGCGACCGGTGGCACCGCCCGCCACTCGCTCGCGCTCGAGTACTCGCTGCGCCCCCTGTTCACCTACCTGCGGGCCGACGTCGCCACGACGTCCGTGTTCGCCGCCACCGACGACTGGGCGGCCGCCGAGGGCGACTCCGGGGGCGGCCTGCCCGCCCGCATCGCCCGCGCGGGCCGCGAGCTCGCGGAGAAGGTCGCGCTGCGCAAGAACACCGGCCCCGCCGACCCGTTCGCCGGCACGCCCGACTTCACGGCCCTGCTCGGCGGCCTGTGACCTCCTGACCGCGCGCCCCGGCCACCGGTGCTCCGGCCGGGGCGCGCACCCCTGCCCGACCTGCGACGACACCCCGCCCGCACCGCGACCCGCCTTGCCCCCGGCAGGCCCGTCGCGGCAGGATCGGGGGACCGACGACGACGGGGGAGCACCATGAGCCGCAGCACCACCGAGGACCAGGCCGCGCGACCCGGCGACCCGGAACCGGCCACGCGCCCCGCCGCCCCGCAGACCCTCGCCGTCCCCGTCGTCGAAGCCCTCGCCGACCACGCGCCCCGCCCCGACCAGGACGTCGCGGCCCCACCCCGGCGCCGCCCCGTCGGCGTCGTCCGGGCACCGCAGCCCAGCCCCGACGCCGCCCGGTTCACCGCCGCACCCCGGTACCCCGCCATGTTCCACGTCGCCGGGGGCCGCCTCGTGTGGGACGGCACCCGCCTACGCCTCGTGCGCGGCGACGACACCGTCCTGCAGCCCGCCGGGCGGCCCGTCGTCACCGTCACCGGCGACGGCCCCACCGTCGCCGTCACCTGGCGCGACGACCAACACCCCACCGCCCGTGCCACGCGCGCCGTCCTGCTCGAGGGCTCCTCCGCACGGTTCGCGCGCTTCGCCCGCTCGCTCGCCGCCACCCGCCCCGGCGCCATCGAGCTCGACGACCGCACCGTGCCCTCCGCCCGCGTCCCGCACCTGCGCCCCGACCACGCCGGGACCACCCGCCGCCCCGGCGTGTTCACCCGCGCCCTGTGGCGCGTCGTCGGGCGCGCCACCACCGACCCGGCACCCACCGGCAGGGGAGCGGACCTCGTCACCCGGCTCGAACGCCTCGCCGCCCTCCACCGCGCCGGAGACCTCACCGACACCGAGTACGCCCGCGCCAAGCAGGCCCTGCTCGACTGACCGGCCCGACCCGACGGGGGACTACGTCAGTCCCCGGCCAGGCCCCACCCGGTCACGTCGACCTCCGTCATCACCGACCGGCCGTCACGGAAGTCCCCGTACCGCGCCCACGCCAGGGTCACCCGCAGCAGCACGATGCCGTCGTCCCCCAACGACCCCGCGAACTGCGGGAACGCCGCCGCGTACGCCGCGGCGCAGCGCCGCCGGTCCGCACCGGCCGGGACGTCCGCGACGCCCTCGCACTGCACGGTCGTCCCGTCCGTCCCGCCGACCGTCACGGCGACGCGCGGGTCCCGGGCCACGTTCGCCACCTTGCGCGACGACGCGCGCGCGTCGAACACCAGCTCACCCGCGTCCGTCGCCGCCACCGCGAGGAACGCCGCCTGCGGGCCACCGTCATGACCGAGGGACGCCACGACCCCCCACCCCTGAGAACGGACGAAGCCGACGAACGCCGCACGATCCATGCCGACACCGTAGCGCCCGGTATCGCCCGAGCAGAGACGCCGAGGACACCGAAGACCCCACGACCCGAAATCGCTGGACCGCCGGGCACAGCGCCTGACACCGTCGCACGATGACGGACTCCCGCACCGACCACGCCGGCACCGACCAGGAACGCCTCTGGGACGCCGACGCCGCCGCGCGGTACGACACCCCCGGCGAGGGCATGTTCGCCCCCGACACCCTCGACCCCGCCGTGGACCGGCTCGCGGCGCTCGCGGGCCAGGGGAGCGCGGTCGAGCTCGCGGTCGGCACGGGTCGGGTCGCGATCCCGCTCGCCGCGCGCGGCGTGCCCGTGACCGGCATCGAGATCTCCCGGCACATGGTCGCCCGGCCGCGCGAGAAGGCCGACGAGACGACCCTCCCCGTCGTCGTCGGCGACATGGCCACCGCGAGGGTGCCGGGGGAGCACACGCTCGTCTACCTCGTGGACAACACGATCTCCAACCTGCTCACCCAGGACGCCCAGGTCGAGTGCTTCCGCAACGCCGCACGTCATCTCGCCCCAGGAGGTCGGTTCGTCGTCGAGCTCTGGGTCCCCGAGCTGCGCGCCCTGCCGCCGGGGCGCACCGCGACCGTCTGGCTCGCCGAGCCCGGCCACCTCGGCGTCGACACCTACGACGTCCTGCACCAGCGCGTCGTGTCCCACTACGTCCGGTTCGACGACGACGGCCACGCCACCGTGGGCCGCACACCCCACCGGTACGTCTGGCCCCCCGAGCTCGACCTCATGGCCCGCCTCGCCGGCCTCGAGCTCGAGACCCGCCACGCCGGATGGGCGGGGGAGCCGTTCACTGCAGAGTCGCCCTCCCACGTGTCCGTCTACCGGCGCCCACCCCGACCAGCCCCCGCGACGTGATATCCATCCTCGATGGACCTATCCCGCCGCCGGACCCGACCCGTCCTCCTCGTCGGCGCCGCGCTCCTCGTCCTCACCGCCTGCTCCGGGCCCGTGACACCCCAGGCCCTCGTCACCCGCCTCGCCGACCCAGCCACCCCTGACGACGCCCTCGTCGACACGATGACGCCCGACGAGATGGACCCCACCTCCGCGCGACGCCTCGGCGAGCTCGACGGCGCCACCTTCTACGCCGGGTCGGGCACCCGCGACGGGCAGGACGTCGTCTGCCTCATCACCCTCGTCCACGGCGACACCCCGGGCGACGACGCCGGAGCCTCCACCTGCGGCCTCGTCACCGACCTCGACGACGGCCACCTCCGCGTGGAGTACGGAGACGCCCAGACCCTCGTCACCGCCACCCTCGTCCCCGACGGGCTCCCCACCGACCCCGACCTCACCCGGCTCACCCCCAACCTCGCCGCCCAGGTGTCCGACACCGCCTGACCACACGCACCACAGCAGGAACGCCCGCGCTCACCCCGCCAGCGACGCCTCGACCACAGTCAGGTCCCGCACCGCGAACCGGTGGTGCTCCCACTCCTCCTCCAGGATCACGTGCAGGCACGACAACGTCGTCTCCGGATACCCCGGCGACCACGGGTTGCGACGCACCACCCCCAACGACTCCGGCGTCACCCCCGCCAGGAAGTCCCGCACCATCGCCACCCGTCCCGCCCGTGCCTCCAGCACCTCGCCGAACGACGGCGTCCCCACAGCGAACAGCGACAGGTCCAACCCGTCCTCCGCCGCCTGCGGGCCCGGCTGCCCCAGAGGATGGAACGGCTGCTCCACCGCCAGCACCGCACGCCCCAGCCACGCGTCCGTCGCCAGCACCAGGTGCCGCACCGTCTGCGCGAACGACCACTCACCGCCCACCGACACGTCCACGGCGCTCGCGGGCAACGCCGCCACCCGCTCCAGCGTCGCCGCCCACGTGGACTCCAGCGCCGCCCACGCCACCCGCAGACCCTCCGGGTCCGCCGCCCGCCGCAGCTCCCTGCCCGGGAACCGCCGGTCCAGCTCCGCCTCCACGAACCCCCGCACGTCCACCCCGTTCACCAGCACCGGAGCATCCCCGTCCGACAACCACGGCGCGTCGACGTCCAGACCCTCCACCTGCGCACCCCGCACCACGACCCCGGACAGGTCCGGCTCCACGAACCGCGCACCCCGCAGGTCCACACCCTCGAACGTCGCACCGCGCAGATCGTCAGAACGGGTGAACCGGACCATGAGCGCCTCCTCGAGAACGGCCCGCCCGACAGGACACGCCAGACCCGGGGGAGAGGACCCATCGCGCCGACGACACGGCACGAGGGTCCCAGCCCGGGGGAGAGGCGCCAGCACCTCCCGGACGGACGACGAACGGGGACGTTCGCACCGTACGCCGCCCGGCCCTCGCCCCACCAGAGCACCCCCGGCCGCCAGCCCCGCGCGCTCCCAGGGCTGGTGCCCCGACACCGGGCCGGGGGAGCATCGCACCATGCCGATCCTGCCCACCGACCGAGACCCCCGCCTCGTCACCATCCGACGCGGAGGCACCCTCACCGACGAGCACCACCACCAGATCGCCCGGTGGGCCGTCGACTGCGTCGAGCACGTCCTGCCGATCTTCGAACGCGCACGACCCGACGACACCCGACCCCGGGACGCCCTCGACGTCGCCCGCGCCTGGATCCGCGGCGACGTCCCCATGAAGACCGCCCACACCACCGCCTTCGTCGCCAACGCCGCCGGCCGCGACCAGACCGCACCCGTCAAGTACGCGGCGCTCGCGGCCGGTCAGGCCGTCGCCGTGGCGCACGTCGCCGCTCACGGGCTGGGCGCGGCGGCGTACGCGATCCGCGCGGCTGCCGCGGACGCCGCAGCACGGGGGGAGGACGCCGAGGCGGCGCGCCTCGCGGAACGGGACCGGCAGCGCGGGCGCATCCCGGCCGAGCTGCGCGAGCTCGTGCTCGACGACCAGCGGCGTCGCAGCGCGATCTGCTGGCACGTGTTCGACGACTGACCCCGGGCCCGGCTCGGACGGGGCGACCAGAAGGGCGCGGGACACGAGCGCCCGAGCGCCTCAGCCCAGGAGGTCCTCGTACGCGACGAGGGGGATTCGGCCGTCCGCCGCGGCGGCGACCTGCTCGTCACCGGCCACGAGGACGTCGGCCTGGAGCGTCGCGACCGCGACGTACTCGGCGACCGCCGTGTCGTCGGCGTGGAGCTCGCGCGCGATGCGGAACGCCGTCGCGCGCGAGACCCGATCGCCGAGCAGACGGATCCGCAGCGAGGCGAGACCTTCGAGACGCTCGCGCGCTGTCTTCTCGTCGAGGGCGCCGCGCCGCACCTCCTGGTACAGCATCGACAGCGCGTGGCTGCGCAGGACGGACGGGCCGACGAGCGGGCGGCGCGACCCGAGGGTCACGTCGTCGAGCACGAGACGCAGCGCGGTGACCGCGTCGATCGCGCAGCGGGTCGACGGTTCCAGGCCGGCGGATCCCATGCGGCCAGTACACACCCGGGGACCCGCGCGGGCCGTACGACGCGACAGGGTTCCATGCACCAGTCGACATGCTGGCAGGCAGGCCTCGAGATGAACAGGCCGCGGTCGGCGGGGGCCGGCGTCAGCGTTGCGCGAGATCCCGGTCCAGGGAGATGGCGCTCGAGATCGACCTCCAAGGGTTCCTGCGACGAGATGGCAGAGTCGCACGGCAACGGCAGACCCAGGACACCGGGGATGCGTTGTGCTGGGTGGCCGGGATGTGGATCGCGTCCACGCGCGGACTCTTACGGATACACCTCGTTGCGAGACGCGCCGATAATGTACATTATGTCATTTCGCCGGAACGAAGCGCCCTCCAGCGCATCACGAGGCGCCCTGGTGGACTCCCCTTCGACATGAGCACGACGACGTACGCACCGCAGCGTCTCGCCCCCGCCAGCCGCGGCGCCGATCCCGGAGCGACTGACCGCGCGGCGCGATCCCTGCGGCGTGCGTCACGGACCGGCATCGACACGACGATCGCACCAGCGTCCTCGGGTTCCGTCTCGGCGGCTTTCGGCTCGGCGACGTCGGTGTTCGCGGCCCCCGCACCGGACGCCCGTCGGTCTGGACGCGTCCTGACGACGTGCGCGACGCTCGTCTGGTTGCCCGTGCTCGTCCTGACCGTCCTGGCGTTCCTCGTCATCGGCGCCGCCGGTGGCCTCGCGGCGGCCGGCGTGTGGACCTGGCGCACGGTGTCCCCCGTGCGGGCTCGACCCACGGACCCCGCCGACGAGCCTGCCGACCGACCGCCGTCCGCGAGCTCGCCGCGACCCGTCGCAGCGCCGCGCACCCGACGGGTGGTTCGGGACCGCACCATCGGCTACGATGCCTAGAATCGGACATAGGCCCCAAACCATTGTGTTTAGGTCAACACCATGGTGACGCGCAAGTGCGCGCGGTGACCGCGCATCGGATCATCGCCGCTGCTCGGGCCGCCCTCCCGCTGCCGAGTGTGCCCGAGTCATCAATCTCCGCCCCAGGCGCCGCTCCCCCTGCGTCAGGGTGCACGCCGTCCGCCGCGACGCTCCCCTCGGCATCACCGTCCTCCGGGCCGTGTGCCACCCTGTCCCGGTGCCCGACGCTCCCCGACCACTCCTCGCTCCCCCGCTGCCCGACCTCGTCGGTGTGCGCGAGCGCACCGTGCACGTCGTGACCCACCCGGAGGCGACGCACCACGTCGACGGACTCGTCGGCGGCCAGCACGACTCCGACCTCACCCCCGCCGGGCAGCGGCAGGCGCACCTCGTCGCGGCGGCGCTGCGCGCGCGTGTCCCGGCCGGTGCCAGCACGGACGTCGTCACGTCCGACCTCCTGCGCACGCGCCGCACCGCGACCGCGATCGCCGACGCGCTCGGCGTGGCGGTGCGCCTCGACCCGCGGCTGCGCGAGTCGTCCTACGGCGAGGCAGGCGGTCGCCCCCAGGCGTGGCTCGACGCACGGTTCGTCCCGCCGCCCGCGACGGGCGACCGCTTGCGGCACGACGTCGGTGTCGCCGGCGCCGAGACCCGCCTCGACGTCGCGCTGCGCGTGTACGCGGCGACGACGGACCTCCTGCGCCGGGACGTGGACCACCAGGTCGTCGTGACGCACGGCTTCGCCGCCACGTTCGTCGTCGCGGCCTGGATCGGCATGCCCGTCGACGCCGCGGGGCACGTCGCCTTCCCGGTGCCCTCGGGCAGCATCACGACGCTGCGCGAGGACGGCTACTTCCACAATCGCGCCGTCGTCGCCCTGGGCGACGTCGCGCACCTCGCCGCGGGCACCGAGGCGCGCGGCTGACGACCACGAGAGCGTCGGTGCAGGTCAGCGCGCCGCAGGCGGGCAGCGCTGTGGGTGGCGCGTCCTAGGCTGACGGCGACCCGTCCCCCAGGAGGCCCGCACCATGGTCGCCCCGCCCCGCCTCGAGCGGATCACCGTCGCCGAGGCAGCCGACCGCTATCTCGCGTCCGTCGCCGCGCAGACCCTGCGCGGCATCCTGTCCCCCACGACGCGCCGCAGCTACGAGCGGGACGTCGCGGAGTTCGCGCGCCTCGCGGGACCCGCCCGGGTCCTGGACGACGTCACGGGCGAGGACGTCGACGACGTGCTGCTGCGCTACCAAACCACGCCCGACGGCCGGTACGCCGACGCGTCGCGCAAGCCCGGCAGCACGGGCCGCTCGGCAGCGACGGTGAACCGGTTCCGGCAGTCGGTGACGCGCTTCTTCGCGCACGCCGCGCGCGAGGGCTGGGTGCAGGCCGACCCGATGCAGTGGGCCGCTCCCCCGGCCCGCCTGCGCGACGGGCTGCGCGTCGCGCGCACCGCGCTGTCCGCGGGCTCGGCGGCGTCGCTGCTCGAGGTGTCCGCCGCCCGCGCGCCCGGGGAGCCCGCCGTCTCGCGCCGCGACCAGGACCTCCAGCTCCGCGACCGCCTCGTCGTCGCGCTCCTCCTCGTCCTCGGCCCGCGCGTGTCCGAGCTCGAGCGGGCGAACCTCGACGACTTCTCCCGCGAGCCGGACCAGACGCGGTGGCGCATCCAGGGCAAGGGCGGCCACGTCCGCACCGTCACGCTCTCTCCCCCGCTCGCGGACGCGCTCGAGGAGTACCTCGCGCGCCTGCGCCCGACGCTCCTCGCCCGCCGGCCCGACGACCCGGACGCGCAGCGCGCCCTCCTGCTGTCATGGCGGGGCCGCCGGATCGACGCCCAGGCCGTGCGCGGGCTGCTGCGGCGCTGCGTCGAGCGCATGCCCGCGCAGTACCGCCGCGAGGCGACGCCGCACGCGCTGCGCCACACGACCGCGACGCTGCTCGCCGCGGAGGGCTGGGACGTCAAGGTCGTCGCGGAGCTCCTCGGGCACGCGTCCATCGCGACCACCGGCGTCTACCTCGACCGCATCGAGGGCGAGCTCGCGGCCGCGATCCGGGCCCACCCGCTCTCCGCGGCGCTCGAACCCAGCGAGGCCTGACCGCCCCGTACGCGGGCGTGCCCTCAGGGGCGCTGACACCCGGCCGGGCGGGGCGTAGCGTCACAGGCATGGCCCCGCTCCACCGGGTGGAGCTCGTCCCCGACGACGAGCCCGCGCCGGGCGGGCGCGGCACACCCGCGGAGGGGGCACCCGGGCGCGCGGCCCCTGCCCGACGACGCGCCCTCCTCGCGCGCGTCGGAGCGCCCCTGCTCGCGCTCGCCGTCGCGCTCGGCGCCGTCGGCTCGTGGCGCGCCTCGACGGCGGAGCAGGCCCGCCTCGCCCACCCCGGCGCCGTCCGCTCGCTCGCCGTGCCCCCGGCCCCCGCCTGGTCCGCCGACGCCGCCACCCCGCGCGTCGCCGTCGTCGACGACGTGGTCGTCACGATCACCGCCGCCGGGGTCGAGGGGCGCGACGCCGCCTCGGGCGACCGGCGCTGGCTCGCTCTCGACGCCACCGCCACGTGCGGACCGACCCCCGACGAGTCGGCGGGCCCGGTGACCGACGTGCTCGTGTGCCTCACGGGACCCGCGCTCGCCCCGGTCGCGCACGTCGTCGGCCCCGACGGCCCGGTCACCGGGCCGGTGCCGCTGGGCGACACGCTCGGCCGCGCGGTCCCCGCGCCCGACGGGACCGTGCCGCGGTGGGCCCGCACCGGTGGGGTCGTGCACCTCGCGCTCCAGGACGCCCGCACGGCGCGCGTGCGCTGGCGGCACGACGTCCCGCCCGACGACGCGGAACGCACCCCGATGTGCCGGCCCCAGGTCGCCGGGCAGGCCGCCGCCACCGTCGAGGACGGCCTGCTCGTCGTGCGGGGCTGTCGCGTCAGCGCCGTCCTCACCGCTGGGGGTACCCGTCTCGACGCGCCAGGCCCGGCCGTCACGACCGACGTCGTCCCGTTGCCCGACGGGACGTTCCTGCGCACCCGCGTGCTGCCGCCGGGGCGCGAGGCGACGACCGAGCGCGTCGCCCCGGACGCGGCGGTGCTCGCCGCCGTCGACGGTCGGCTCCTGCGGCCGCTCGTCGGCCCCGAGGACGACGCGGCCCCGTGGCTGGTCGCCACCGCCGACGGCGTGCGCGCCCTCGCGGCCGCGGACGGCACCGGCGACGGGCTGCGCGAGCGGTGGCGCCTCGCACAGCCCGTCGCCCAGGTCGTCGCGCTCGCCGCCGACCGCGCTGTCGTCGTCACCGGTGAGCGCGTCGTCGCCCTGGACGCGCGCTCGGGCAAGCCCGTGTGGTCGTGGCCGCGCAGCTCCCCCGCCGGTCGCCCTGCCGCGCCGGGCGTCGTCACGGCGCCCGGGAGCACCACCACGACGGCGGACGACGGCCCGGGCACCACGGGCGTCCGGGTCGATCTCACCCGGGGCGTCGCGGCCGCGTTCACCGACGGCGCCACGCTCGCCCTGGTCGTCTCCGACGGCTCGTCGCGGCGCTCGCGGACGGTCGCCCTCTCCCTCGAGGACGGGGACGTGCGCTGGGACGTCGTCGGCGACGGCGACCCGTCGGGGTTCACCGCCCTGGCGGGGCACGTGGGGCACGTGGACGCAGGGTCGTCGCGCGTCGTCGTGCTGGAGCGACGTCCGCGCGGTCGGAGGCGTCCGCGTGCGAGAGGGCGCCGAGGGCGAGAACCTGTCGGGAGACCGGCGCAGCCGTCCGGGCCGCCGGACCGAGGTGAAGGAGGCCGTCGTGCCGAAGCGTGACCCGGGTCCGAGCGTGAAGGACCCCGACCTGTACGAGAAGCTGCGGGACGAGGGCGACTCGAAGGAGAAGGCGGCCCGCATCGCGAACGCCGCGGCGGGCTCGTCGCGCACGAGCGTGGGCCGCAAGGGCGGCAAGGCCGGCGACTACGAGGACTGGACCGTCGAGAAGCTGCGCAAGCGCGCCGCGGAGATCGGCATCGAGGGGCGGTCCTCCATGCGCAAGGCGGAGCTGGTCCGCGCGCTGCGCTCGCACTGAGGACGCACCGCGGACAGCCCAGGGACGCACCGCGGACAGCCCGGGGACGCGCCGGGGACGGCCCGTGCGGGATCTCACCCGCGGCGCGACCGTCTTCCGGTCGCGCCCGGGGTGCCGCCCGCTACGGTGAGTGCGTGCACCTGTCCGCCGACTCCGCCCTGCGCACCGCCCGCCGTCTGCTCTCCCGTGCGCTCGTGGTCGCCGTCGCGGCGCCCGTGACGGTCGCGGGCGTGCTCGTCACCGCGGACGCGATCCGCAAGCGCCGCAACGCCACCGAGGCGTCGTTCCCGCGCTCGGCCCCCGCCGACGTCGAGGTCGCGGGCACCACGACGACCGTCTTCACGTACGGCGAGGACGTGTACCGGGAGATGCTCGGCGCGATCCGCGGTGCGCGGCGCCGCATCCTGCTCGAGACGTACATCTGGAAGGCCGACGCGCTCGGTGAGGAGTTCAAGCAGGCGCTCGTCGAGGCGAGCGAGCGCGGCGTCGAGGTGTTCGTCGTGTACGACGGCTTCGCGAACCTCGTCGTCCCGCAGGCGTTCTTCGACCTGCCCGAGCCGATCCACGTCATCCGGTACCCGGTGTTCCGCCCGGGCGTGCTCATGCTCAACGTGCGCAAGTCCGGCCGCGACCACCGCAAGATCCTCGTCGTCGACGACGAGATCGCCTTCGTGGGCGGGTACAACATCGGCGCCCTGTACGCGACGCAGTGGCGCGACACGCACGTGCGCCTCGTGGGACCGAGCGCGTGGGAGCTGCGCAACGCGTTCGTCGACTTCTGGAACGCGAACCGCGCGTCGGACCAGCCGCTGCTCGCCGACCCGGGGTCGGTGCACTGGGAGCCGCGGCTGCGCGCGGCCCGCAACGCACCGGCGCACCTGGTGTTCCCGATCCGCGGGATCTACCTCGACGCGATCGACCGCGCGAGCTCGCACGTCTACATCACGCAGGCGTACTTCATCCCCGACCGGGAGATCCTGGCCGCGCTGCTCGCGGCCGCGGCGCGCGGCGTCGACGTGCGGGTCCTCGTGCCCGAGCGCTCGAACCACGTGCTCGCGGACTGGCTGTCGCGCGGCCTGTACACGGCGCTGCTCAAGGGCGGGGTCCGCATCCACCTGTACCGCAACGCCATGGTGCACGCGAAGACCGCGACCATCGACGGCGCGTGGACCACGATCGGCACGGCGAACATCGACCGGCTGTCCCTCACGGGGAACTACGAGGTGAACCTCGAGATCACGGACCCGGGAGTGGCCGAGCAGATGGAGAAGGTCTTCGAGGTCGACCTGTCGAACTCGCGCGAGCTGACGCTCGACGAGTGGGACTCCCGCTCGGTGGCGGCGAAGCTCAGCGAGATCGTCCTCACTCCCCTGCGCCCGCTGCTCTAGCAGCACCACCGTCGCCGCCGCCGGAGGGCGACGACGACGGCGGGCGGGGTCCGCGGCTCAGCGGGCCGGGTCGGAGCGCAGCACGTCGGCCGCCTCCTCCTCCGGCCGCGGCGGCACGGTCTCGTCGGTCTCGAGCAGCGCGACCTCCCCGAACTCGGGGTGCTCGTCGCGCAGCTCGCGCGCGACGACCCCGGCCGCGCCGTCCAGGGCGCCCGCGGCGACGTCGATCGACTCCCCGGTCGCCAGGGGTCGGTACTCGTACGTGCCGCCGGTGCGCTGCTCCCCCAGGAGCCGGTTCACGAGGCCGTGCCCGACGTCCGACAGCAGCGCGTCGTGCACCGGCACCACGACCCGCGGGTCGAGCGCGCGCACGAAGTCGATCGTCTCGGCGAGCTTGAGCCACGGCGCCGAGACGGGCGCGAGCAGCACGTCGAGCCGCTGCCCGCCCAGCACGCCCGCGTCCGGGGCGTCGAACGAGTCGCCCGGGTGCAGGAGCGTCGCCCCGTCCCCGCGCACGAGGTACGTGACGTTCGCGATCCGCGGGACGTCCGGGTGAATCACCGCGTGCCGGCCGCCGCCCACCCCGACCTCCAGGCCGCCGAGGTCCAGGCCGTCCCCCGGCGCGACGACGTGCACGCGCGACGCCGCGCCGTCGGGCAGCGCGGGACGCACCGCGGCGGCCACCTCCTCGGGCGCCCACACCGTGAGCTCCGGCCGGGCCGCGAGGGCGTCGCCGAGGGCGCCGGTGTCCACGTGGTCGGGGTGCTGGTGGGTGAGGAGCACCGTGCCGGCGTCCGCCAGCGCGGCCGCGGCGTCGCTGAACGTGCCCGGGTCGATGGCGACGACCTGACCGCCGTGGCGCACCGTGACGCACGCGTGCCCGTGGAACGTGACCTGCATGGAACCTCCTCGAGTCGTCCTTACCCGCCCCGCCCGTGCGGGGCCCGGCCCCTCAGCCCACCACGAGGACGAGGTCGCCGCCCTCCAGCTGCTGCACCGCGCCGATCGCGACCCGCTGGACCGTGCCCGCGACGGGCGTCGTGATCGCCGCCTCCATCTTCATCGCCTCGACGGTCGCGACCGTCTGCCCCGCCTCGACGACGTCGCCCACGACGACGACCGGCGTCACCGCACCCGCGAACGGCGCCGCGACCTGGCCCGGCTGGGTCGGGTCCGCCTTCTCCGCGGTGCGCGCGTCCACGTCCACCGCGCGGTCGCGCACCTGGATCGGGCGCAGCTGGCCGTTGAGGGTGAACATCACCGTGCGCATCCCGCGCTCGTCGGGCGTGCCGATCGCCTCGAGGCCCACGAGCAGGCGCACGCCCTTGCCGAGCGCGACCGCGACCTCCTGGCCCGGCTCCAGCCCGTACAGGTACGTGGGGGTGTCGAGCACCGACACGTCCCCGTACGCCTGGCGCACCTGCTCGAACTCCTTCGTCGGCCCCGCGAAGAGCAGGTGGTTGAGCCGACGACGGCGCACCTCGCCCTCCTGCGCGAGCTCCGCCTCGTCCTCGGCCGAGAGCGGCGTGACCCCCGCGCGCGCCGCACGGCCGGCGAGCGCGCGCGACCGGAACGGCTCCGGCCAGCCACCGGGTGGGTCGCCCAGCTCGCCGCCCAGGAACCCGACCACGGAGTCCGGGATGTCGAACGACTGCGGGTCCGCCGCGAACTCCGCCGGGTCCGCGCCCGCCGCCACGAGGTGCAGCGCGAGGTCGCCCACGACCTTCGACGACGGCGTCACCTTCACCAGCCGCCCCAGGATCCGGTCCGCGGCCGCGTACATCGCCTCGATCTGCTCGAACCGGTCCCCCAGACCCAGCGCGATCGCCTGCTGACGCAGGTTCGACAGCTGACCGCCCGGGATCTCGTGCTCGTACACGCGCCCCGTCGGCCCGGGCAGACCCGACTCGAACGGCGCGTACACGCGGCGCACCGCCTCCCAGTACGGCTCGAGGTCCGCGACCGCCGGCAGCGACAGCCCGGTGTCGCGCTCGGTGTGCTCCAGCGCGGCGACCAGCGCCGACAGCGGCGGCTGGCTCGTCGTCCCCGCCATCGCGGCGCTCGCGGCGTCGACCGCGTCGACGCCCGCCGCGGCGGCGGCGAGCAGCGTGGCCATCTGACCGCCGGACGTGTCGTGGGTGTGCAGGTGCACCGGCAGGTCGAACCGTTCGCGCAGCGCGGTCACGAGCCGGCTCGCGGCGGCGGGGCGCAGCAGCCCGGCCATGTCCTTGATCGCGAGGACGTGCGCACCGGCGTCGACGATGCGGTCCGCGAGGCGCAGGTAGTAGTCGAGCGTGTACAGGTCCTCGGCCGGGTCGAGCAGGTTGCCCGTGTAGCACAGCGCGACCTCCGCGACCGTCGTGCCGGTCGCGCGCACGGCCTCGATCGCCGGACGCATCTGGTCGACGTCGTTGAGCGCGTCGAAGATGCGGAACACGTCGATGCCCGTCGCCGCGGCCTCCTCGACGAACGCCTCCGTGACGCGCGTCGGGTACGGCGTGTACCCAACCGTGTTGCGCCCGCGCAGGAGCATCTGGATCGCGAGGTTCGGCATCGCGGCACGCAGGGTCGCGAGCCGCTCCCACGGGTCCTCCCCGAGGAAGCGCAGCGCGACGTCGTACGTCGCCCCGCCCCACGCCTCGACCGACCACAGCTGCGGCGTCGCCCGCGCCACGTACGGAGCGACGGCCGCCAGGTCGTGCGTGCGCACGCGCGTCGCGAGCAGCGACTGGTGCGCGTCGCGGAACGTCGTGTCCGTGACGCGCAGCCGCTGCTCGCCCCGCAGCGCCCGCGCGAACCCCTCCGGGCCGAGCTCGAGGAGCTGCTGGCGCGACCCGGGCGGGGGCTCGACCGTCAGGTCGAACGGCGGCAGCTTCGCCGCCGGGTCGCTCGTGACCCGCGGCTCCCCGTGCGGCCGGTTGACGGTGGTGTCCCCCACGTACGCGAGCAGGCGCGTACCCCGGTCCGCGCTCTCGCGCGCGGCGAGCAGCTCGGGCCGCTCGTCGATGAACGACGTCGCCACGTTGCCCGCGACGAACTCCGGGTCGGCGAGGACCGCCTGCAGGAACGGGATGTTCGTCCGGATGCCGCGGATGCGGAACTCCGCCAGCGCACGACGCGCGCGCCGCACCGCCGTCGGGAAGTCCCGCCCCCGGCACGTGAGCTTCACCAGCATCGAGTCGAAGTGGCCCGACACGACCGACCCCGCCGTCGCCGTCGCCCCGTCGAGCCGGACGCCCGCCCCGCCCGGGGACCGGTAGGCGATGATCCGGCCCGTGTCGGGACGGAACCCGTTCGCCGGGTCCTCCGTCGTGATCCGGGTCTGCAGGGCCGCGCCGTTGACGCGCACGTCCTCCTGCCGGATGCCCAGGTCCCCCAGCGTCTCGCCCGCCGCGATCCGCATCTGCGCGGACACCAGGTCGACGTCCGTGACCTCCTCGGTCACCGTGTGCTCCACCTGGATGCGCGGGTTCATCTCGATGAACACGTGCTGCCCCGCACGCTCGCCCACCGTGTCGACGAGGAACTCGACCGTGCCCGCGTTCTGGTACCCGATGTGCCGCGCGAACCGCACCGCGTCCGCGCACAGCGCGTCCCGGACCGCCGGGTCGAGGTTCGGCGCCGGCGCGATCTCGATGACCTTCTGGTGACGACGCTGCAACGAGCAGTCCCGCTCGTACAGGTGCACGACGTTCCCCGCGCCGTCCGCCAGGATCTGCACCTCGATGTGCCGCGGCCGCAGCACCGCCTGCTCCAGGAACACCGTCGGGTCGCCGAACGCGCCGTCCGCCTCGCGCATCGCCGCCGCCAGCGCCTCGGGCAGGTCCTCGCGCACGTCGACGCGCCGCATCCCGCGACCGCCACCACCCGCGACCGCCTTGACGAACACCGGGAACCCGATCTCGTCCGCGGCCGCGACGAGCTCGTCGACGTCCGCCGACGGCTCGCTCGACGCGAGCACCGGCAGGCCCGCCTCGCGCGCCGCCTTGAGCGCCCGCACCTTGTTGCCCGCGAGCTCGAGCACCTCCGGCGGCGGCCCGACGAACGTCAGCCCCGCCTCCGCGCACGCCCGCGCCAGGTCGGGGTTCTCCGAGAGGAACCCGTACCCCGGGTAGACGGCATCCGCGCCCGCCTCCCGGGCCACGCGCACGATCTCCTCGATGTCCAGGTACGCCCGCACCGGGTGACCGGGCTCCCCGATGAGGTACGCCTCGTCCGCCTTGAGCCGGTGCTCGGAGTTGCGGTCCTCCTGCGGGAACACCGCGACGGTGCGGGCCCCCAGCTCGTAGGCGGCGCGGAACGCCCTGACGGCGATCTCCGCGCGGTTGGCGACCAGGACCTTCGAGAACACCGGCACTCCATCCGTCGAGCGTGGCGGCGTCGTCGGGCCGGGGAGGGCGCCACGCACCGCGTACCGGGCGATCCTCCCACGGCGTCGCCGGACGGGTCACCGCACCCGCTGTGACGAGGTCCACACGCCTCGCGGGGGTGCCCCGGCGCTCGCGGACGGTCCGCCCGCGGTCGGGCCGGGCGAGGGGTCAGCCCGCGGTGCGGGCCTGACGGCGCTGGGCGAGCTCGTCCTGCGGGCTCGTCGCGGTGCCGTCCTCGTCCTCGAGGGACTCGGTCGGCAGCTCGGCGAGCGTGCCCTCGACCTCGCGCCACACGCGCCCGACGGCGATCCCGAACACGCCTTGGCCGCCCTGGACGAGGTCCACGACCTCGTCGGGCGAGGTGCACTCGTAGACGCTCGCGCCGTCGCTCATGAGGGTGATCTGCGCCAGGTCGTCCACGCCGCGCTCGCGCAGGTGCTCGACGGCCGTGCGGATCTGCTGGAGCGACACCCCGGTGTCGAGCAGGCGCTTGACGACCTTGAGCACGAGGATGTCGCGGAAGCTGTACAGACGGTGCGAGCCCGACCCGGACGCCGGGCGGACGGTGGGCTCGACCAGACCGGTGCGGGCCCAGTAGTCGAGCTGGCGGTACGTGATGCCTGCCGCGCGGCACGCCGTCGGGCCGCGGTAGCCGGTCGTGGTGTCCTGCTCGGTGATGTCCTCCCCAAAGAGGAGGCCCTGCGCGCCCTGCGGAACTGCCGCGCCGACACCGACGCTCGCCTCACCGCTGCTGTTCACTGTCGCCTCCTGGGGTGATGTCACGACCAAACTATGGGCGCCGTCGGGGGCCGTCAACGACCGACGCCCCGGGCGTGCGGGCGTGTCGCGCCCGCCACGTCGTCGCGCCGACCGCTGAACCCTCGACCTGAGGTCGAAGGTCTGTCTTGTCCGGTGTGTCCCGAAGCCTCGACCACGACCCGAGGGTCGGGCCGCCGCGCACCGGGACCGCTCTACTCGTCCACCGAGAAGTCCTCGGGCTGGACGTGGTCGAGGAAGTCGCGGAACTTCTCGACCTCCTCCTGCTGCGCGACGTCGACGACCTCGACGCCCGCCGTCGCCACGACCTCCGCCGAGCACAGCACCGGGCTCCCGGTGCGCACCGCGACGGCGATCGCGTCCGACGCGCGCGAGTCGAGCCGCACGCCGTTGCTGAGCACGAGCTCGGCGAAGAAGATGCCGCCGTCGAGGGCGACGATCTCCGCCCGCTCGAGCCGCACGCCCACCGCGTCGAGCAGGTCCCGCAGCAGGTCGTGCGTCATGGGCCGCGGCGTGGGCAGCCCTGCCTGCGCCATGGCGATCGCGCTCGCCTCCCGCGGGCCGATGACGATCGGCACCACGAGCTCGGACGCGTCGTCGAGCAGCAGCACCACGATCTCCTGGTCGCGCTGCTGCTGACGGACCCCCAGCACCTCCACCGGGACCATCGGGACGTCGTCGCTCACTCCACCACCGTACGACTCCGCCCGGCATCCGGCAGGGGGTGCGCACCGGGCGTGCGCGCGACACGCGGAGGGCGTCGCGGGAGGTGCGGCGGGGCGGGTGCGGGCGTCAGCGGGTGAGGTCGTCGACGCCCTGGCGCACGAAGACGGTGTGCAACTGCGCGCACAGCTCGCCGACCTCGGACGCGACGGTGCCGGCGTGGGCGCGCGCGGACGGGCTCTGCTGCCCGCGCCACGGCGAGACGACCTGCTGCACGAGGCTCACGTGGCGGTCGGCGGCGGTGCGCAGGGAGCGCAGGTGGCGGGGCTCGATGCCGTAGTCCGCGAGGCCGGCGGCGAGCACGACGACGTCGAGCGAGCGCGCGTCGAGCTGCCCGCCCGGTGCCTGGCGGAGCACGCCGGCCTCGATGAGGCCCTCGACGAGCTCGCGCTCGACCCCGGCGGCCGAGACGAGCGCGTCGACGGTGTAGCGCTGGCGGACGGCGGCCGACCCGGGCTCGCCGTCGGTGGTCGCGAGGCGGGGGGCGAGCGTCTCGGCGTCGGTCCCGGCGTCGAGCGCGGCGAGACGGTCCTTGATGACCTTCAGCGGCAGGTAGCGGTCACGCTGCTCGACGAGCACGAAGCGCAGGCGCTCGACGTCGGCGGGGCTGTACTGGCGGTAGCCGGACGCGGTCCGCACCGGCTCGATGAGGCCCTGCTCCTCGAGGAAGCGCAGCTTGGAGTGGCTGACGTGGGGGAACTCGGCCCGCAGCGCGCGCAGCACGTCGGAGATGCGCATGGTCGCGCGGCGCGAGATCCCCTGGGGCCACGGTTCGGGCCCGTCCGCGGGCTCCGGGGCCGTGGCGTGCGCGGCGCCGGTCGACATGTTCACGACGGGGAGGCCGCGCCGCCCGCCGACGCCGCCGCGTGCGGGCTGGCGTGGAACGTGAGCCGGTACTTGCCGATCTGGACCTCGTCGCCCGTGCCGAGCGCGACGGCGTCGATCCGGCTGCGGTTCACGTAGGTGCCGTTGAGGGACCCGACGTCGCGCACGACGAAGTGCTCGCCCTCGCGCACGAACTCGGCGTGCTTGCGTGACACGGTGACGTCGTCGAGGAAGATGTCGGCGTGCTCGGAGCGCCCGGCGACGGTGCGCTCGGCGTCGAGGAGGAAGCGCGAGCCCTGGCCGGGGCCGCGCTGCATGATGAGCAGGGCCGAGTGGCGGGGCAGGGCGGCGACGGCGGCGTGCTCCTCGGGGCTCAGGCCCCCGGGCTGCACGCCCTCCTCGATCGGGGCCTCGATCCGGCCGAAGCTGACCGTCGTGTCGCTGGTCGCCCGGTTCGGCACCTCAGGACCGCCTGGGACACTCATCACGCCTCCTCGGGGCTCACGCACGTCGTGCTCGAGCTCGGAAACCGCACCGGGGGGCGAGCCCCGGGTGCGGGAAACTGGTGCTCGAAAACTACTACACCTGCAGGTCACGCGGTGCGTGCGACCCTCGGTCGTCCCAACCTACCCCGGCCCGTGGGCCCGCGGGAAGCCGGGTCACTCGTCGGCGGGGACGGGGGTCGCGTACCGGGGTGCGCGGGGCTCGACGGTCGCGGAGACCTCGGCCCGGTCCTGCTGGGTGACGGTGGTGCGCGCGCCGTCGGCGCGCAGGGACGCCATGGCGCCGCCGGGGATCTCGAGCGCGGTCTCGAGCGTCGACGGGTCGCCGATCGCGGTCCACCGGTACGGGGACGAGATCACCTGCCCGTCGACGACCACGCCGTCGGAGGTGTCCTCGAAGTAGCTGCTCGCCACGAGGCGCACGCCGTTGACCTCCATGGCCTCGGCGCCCGCGTTGCGCAGCTCCTCCAGCACGTTGAACAGGCCGAACGCCTTGAGCGGCTCGGCACCCTCGACGACCTCGATCTCGACGCCCGGGCCCTCGGCGGGCAGCCGGCCCGAGAGGATGCCGAGCGTCTCGGCCTGCTGCTCGGCGAGCTCGAGCGCGGCGCGCTCGCGGCCGGAGCCGGACTGCAGCTCGTCGCGCGTGGCCTCGAGCGAGGACACCTGGTCCTCGAGCTCGCCGGAGCGCTGGGTGACGTCGTCGAGCAGGCGCACGAGGTCGCTCTGGCGCAGGGAGGAGAGCTGGTCCTCCTGCGTCTGGCTCACCTGGACGACGAGCGCGAAGCCGAGGAGCGCGCACAGGACGCCGACCATGACCTGGGAGCGCGACGCGCGCGGTCGCATCGCCCGGCCGAGGCCGCGCAGCCCGCGCGGCTCGGGCTGGGTGGGGGTGCCGTGGCGCCCGACGGTGGCCGTCGCCCCGGTGACCGGGTCCGGCTCGGCGGTGGGCGAGGTCTCGGCGTCCTGCTCGGGCGCCGCGGCTGCCGGGGTGGTCGTCGCGTCCGACGTCGCGCCGGTCGTCGCGCCCGGCGTCGGGAGGTTCGGCGTGGTGGCGGCGGGACGCGCGTCGTCGAGCCGGTCGGCGCGGCCGTCGGGTGCGGGGCGCTCCCCCGCTGCTGCGGCGTCGCCCAGGGCGGTGGGGTCGCTCGACACCGGGGTGTCCGGGTCGCTGGTGCCCGGGTCGCTGGTGTCCGGGTCGCTGGTGTCCGGGGCGCTCGGCGCGGGCGTGTCGGTCGGCGCGGCGCCGGTCGGGGTCGTGCGGGCCGCGGTGGTGCCGTCATCCTCGGGGTGGTCGGCGGTGACCGTGGTCTCGTCGCGGGCTGCCGGTGCGTCGCTCGGCGTCGTGGGGTCGCCGGGGACCGCTGCGGGGTCGACCGGGTCGTCGTGGGGCGTGCTCGACGGCGCACCCGGGCCCGGGTCGGTCTCGGCGGCGGTGGCCGCGTCCTCGTCGGAGTCGTCGGTGCGGGCCGGGGCGGGCTCGGCGTCGTGGGAGTCGTCGGTGCCGGGCTCGGTGCCGGGGACGGCGGGGGTGCCGACGGCGGCGTCGTCACCGTCCGCGGGCGTGGTGGGGTGCTCGGGCCGGTCGCCCGGAGCCTGGTCGCGGGGGTCGCGGCTCATGCTCACGCCTTGAAGATGTGGCGCCGGATCGCGGCGGCGTTGGAGAAGATGCGGATGCCGAGGACGACGACGACGGCGGTCGAGAGCTGGCTGCCGACCCCGAGCTGGTCGCCGAGGAACACGATGAGGGCGGCGACGACGACGTTCGACAGGAACGACACGAGGAAGACCTTGTCGTCGAACAGGCCGTCGAGCCGGGCGCGCAGGCCGCCGAACAGGGCGTCGAGGGCGGCGACGACGGCGATGGGGAGGTAGGGCTGCAGCGACACGGGCACGGTGGGTTGCAGGACGAGGCCCGCGACGATGCCCACCACCAGTCCGACGACTGCGATCATTCGACGATCTCCTGCCCTGTCTCGTGCGGTGCGGATGGGGTCCCGGACCCGTCGGTCGTGCCCGGCGCGGGGCCGGTCTCCTCGGCGGGTGCGTCGGAGTCTACGGTCGTCTCCGGGGCGTGCGCGAAGAACAGCGTGGGCGCGGACCGGCCGGGCAGGTCGAGGCGGCTCTGCGTCGTCACGCCGGAGCGGATGCCGTACTGGGTGCCGAGGAGCTGGAGGAAGTCGGACGTGCCGGACCGCAGGAGCGAGGTGCGCATCGCGTCGGGGTCGCCGATCGCCTCGACGCGGTAGGGGCCGACGAGGGGCTGCAGGTCGACGAGCACGGCGTCGCCGGCGCTGCGGATCGCGGACAGGCCGGTCAGGCGCTGGTCGTTGATCGCGACGGCCTCGGCGCCGCCGGCCCACAGGGCGTTGACGACGCGCTGCAGGTCGGAGTCGTGCACGAGCGAGCTCGCGTCGGTGGCCCCGGAGGACAGGCCGCCGCCGGTGTCGTCGAGGGTGACGACGACGCCCTGGCCCTCGACGGGCTGCGTCCCGGTGAGCGCGCCCTCCTCCTGGAGGCTGTCGAGCACGTCGGCGCTCGCGCCGCTCAGGGCCGCGCCCTGGAGCTGCTCGATCTCGCCGGACAGCTCTGCGCCGCGCGCGGAGAGCTCCTCGGCGGTGGCCTGGCGTTCGAGGATCTCCTGCTCGAGGGTCTCGCGTGCGGCGATGACGCCGGGCTGGGGGGCGCGCAGCTGCACGGCGGCGGCGGTGGTGACGACGCCGAGGACGACGGCGAGGGCGACGAGCGCGACGGTGCCGGTGCGCCCGCGGTGCGGGGTCTGCCCGGCGGCGCGGCGCGCGGCCGCGGCGGCGTACCCGGGGTCGAGGGGGCGGTGCATGACCTCGTTGAGGAGGGTCATGGACGCGTCGACGGGTGCGCGGCGCGCGGCGGCGGGCTGGTCCGGTCGCGTGTCGGTCACGGCGTCTCCTTCGTCGCGGTCCCGGGCCGGTCGGTGCGGGCGGCGCGGTCGCGCAGGACGAGCGCCCGGGTCTGCAGCACGTACTGCGCGCCCGCGAGCCAGTACAGGCCCACGCCCCACCAGGTGAACGCCCACCCGGTGACGGCGGCGACGTCGCCGAGCCAGCCGGGCATCTCCGCGAGGAGCAGCAGCGGGAACGCGTACAGCAGGGCGAACGTGCCGGCCTTGCCCGCGAAGCTCACGGGCAGCGGCCCGTAGCCGTGGCGGGCGAGCAGCGGCAGCAGTCCCGCGAGCAGGACGTCGCGCGCGACGATCGCGACGACGAGCCACACGGGCACGACGTCGCGCCACGCGAGCCCGAGGAGGGTGACGAGGATGAAGAGTCGGTCGGCGGCGGGGTCGAGCATCTGCCCGAGGCGGCTCACCTGGTCCAGGCGGCGCGCGAGCACGCCGTCGAGCCAGTCCGACGCCCCGGACACGGCGAGGACGACCAGGGCCCACACGTCGTCGCCGCGCACGATGAGGACCGCGAACACGGGTACGAGGAGCAGCCGCAGGAGGCTGATGACGTTCGGGACGGTCAGGACGCGCGAGCTGACCTGCTGCCCTGCCGTCACACCCACCGCCCCGTGCTCGCGTCGCGCCGTCGCGGCGACCTGCCGCGCGCGACCATCCTACGTACCGGCCCCGGTGACCTGGGCCCTCATTTCGCGGCGCGGCGCCCCGCAGGGCCCGAAATCACCCGCTTCGCCCGGTGTCCGGGGCGGGCCGGGTGCCGGCGGGGCGGGTGCGGGTGAGGGACGTCACCGGGCCCGGCCCCGTGGCCCGCCCGCGCGCTCCGGTACGATGGGTGGACCTTTGGAGTTCGTCGCTCGTCCCGCGTGTGTCCGTGAGAGTGGCCGACCCCCCTGATCTCCCCGATCGTGGCGGTGGCCGGCCTGGTGTGTTCGGGAGTGCGACCTGCGAGAACCGACCCGGTGACCGCACGCCACTCCACACCCCGAAACGAACGGTCCTCACCCTTTCATGACTGCTGACGTCGTCGCGCCCTCGCACGCCCTCGACCACTCCACCGACACCTCCCCCGCCGTCGCGGAGCAGACCGCTCCCACCGGCCCCGTGTTCTCCGACCTCGGCCTGCCCGCGCCCCTCGAGCGCGCCGTCGCCGACCTCGGGTTCGTCACCCCGTCCGCGATCCAGGCCGAGGCCATCCCCGCGCTCCTCGCGGGCCGCGACATCACCGGCGTCGCGCAGACCGGCACCGGCAAGACCGCCGCGTTCGGCCTCCCGCTGCTCGCCGCGATCGACCCCACGCTGCGGCGCGTGCAGGCCGTCGTCCTCACCCCGACGCGCGAGCTCGCGATGCAGGTCGCCGACGCCGTCGAGTCGTTCGCGACCCACCTGCCCAAGGTCGACGTCGTCGCCGTGTACGGCGGCTCGCCCTACCAGCCGCAGCAGCGGGCGCTCGCGGCCGGGGCGCAGGTCGTCGTCGGCACGCCCGGGCGCGTCATCGACCACATCGAGCGCGGCACCCTCGTGCTCGACGACGTGCGCTTCCTCGTGCTCGACGAGGCCGACGAGATGCTGCGCATGGGCTTCGCGGAGGACGTCGACACGATCTTCTCCCGAGCGCCGCGCGAGCGTCAGGTCGCGCTGTTCTCCGCGACGATGCCCGCCCCGATCCGCCGCGTCGCGAACGAGCACCTCACCGACCCGGTCGAGATCGCCGTCGCCCGCCAGTCCTCCACGGTGACGAGCGTGCGCCAGACGTACGCCGTCGTGCCGTTCCGCCACAAGACCGGCTCCCTCGTGCGCGTGCTCGCCACGTCCGACGCCGAGGCCGCGATCGTGTTCACCCGCACGCGCGGCGCCGCGGAGGAGGTCGGGTCCGCGCTCGTCGAGCGCGGCATCTCGGCCGCGACCATCTCGGGCGACGTCGCGCAGAAGGAGCGCGAGCGGATCGTGGAGCGACTGCGCTCCGGTGCGCTCGACGTCCTCGTCGCGACCGACGTCGCCGCGCGCGGCCTCGACGTGGACCGCATCGGTCTCGTCGTGAACTTCGACCTGCCGGGCGAGCCCGAGGCGTACGTGCACCGCATCGGCCGCACCGGCCGCGCGGGCCGCACCGGCGAGGCCCTGAGCTTCGTCACCCCGCACGAGCGCGGGCGCCTGCGCGCGATCGAGCGCACGACCCGCACCCCGCTGCAGGAGATCGAGATCCCCTCCCCCGCGGACGTGTCCGCGCACAAGGTGCGGGCGCTGCTCGGGCAGGTCCCCGCCCGCCAGGAGGCGGGCCGTCTGTCGATGTACGCCGACATGGTGCGCACCTTCCTCGCCGAGCACGACGTCGACCCGGTCGACCTCGCCGCGGCCATGGCGGCGCTCGCCGTCGGTGACGACGGTCCGCGTGCCCGTGAGGAGCAGGAGCGGTTCGAGGCGGAGCGGGCCGCGGCGCGCGAGCAGTCGAAGGCGCGTCGTACGGAGCGCGCGGGCGAGCGTCCGTCGCGCGGTGACCGTGCGTCGGGACGGCGCGAGGGTGACGGGACGCGCGGTATCCGCCGCGACGCCGTCGGGACGCGCTACCGCCTGTCGGTGGGGCACAAGGACGGTGTGATGCCGGGCGGGATCGTGGGCGCGCTGACGAACGAGGCGGGTCTGGCCGGGTCGGACGTCGGCAAGATCGACATCTTCCCGTCGTTCTCGCTTGTGGACATCACCGCGCCGCTCGACGCGGACACGATGGACCGCATCTCGCGGGCGCGGGTCGCGGGCAAGGCGCTGCGCATCCGTCTCGACGAGGGCGCGCCCGCGTCCCGGGGCCCGCGTGCCGGGCACGGCCCGTCGGGTCGTCGTGACGAGCGTCGTGACCGGTTCGACCGTGCCGACGACCGGGGCGAGCGCAAGCCGCGCCACCGCGCCGCGTTCTGACCCGCGCCGCCGGCGGCAGTCCCGCCGGCGTACGACGGCGGCCCCCGGATCTCCTCGATCCGGGGGCCGTCGTCGTCGGTACGGGGTGACCCGTGGCGCGGGTACGGGAGCCGCGCGCCTGCGGTGCTTACTCGTGGGCCTCGCCGTGCGCCTTCACCAGGGCGGCGAGGCGACGCGCCTCCGCCTCGCCCCGGGCGCCGTCGGCCCGTTGGATGCCCATGACGGCGAGGGTGGACCCGTCTGCGAGGTCGAGGCGCACCCACGCGTCGCCGGAGCCGAAGCGGACCGACACGATCTGGGGCCAGGCGAGGCGGCGCGTGTAGATGACGTTGCGCACCCGCAGGCCCTCGCGCGTCGGGACGGCGTGCACGCCGCCCAGGCGCCACAGCAGCCACGCCGCGAACAGCGCGAACGCCGCGATGGACAGCCGGTTCACCCACGACGTGCCGAGCGGCCCCGTCGCGGACAGCCCCACCACGACGCACCCGCCGACGACGACCACGCCCGTCGCCCAGGCCGACACCAGGCCGAACCGGGGCCGGAACGTGCGGTACGGGTCGTCGTCGCGGTCGCCCGGCAGGCCGGGGTCGGGGAACGGGTCGGTGCTCATGCCGCCACCGTCTCACACCCGCCGACCACCCACCGACGGCACGAGATCAGAGGCGCGAGGCGTGGATCCGGGTCACGAGGATCGCGCGCGCACCCACGTCGTACAGGGCGTCCATGACCTGGTTCGTGCGGTCGCGGCGCACCATTGCCCGCACCGCCGCCCAGTCCCGGTCGTGCAGCGGGGACACCGTGGGCGACTCCAGACCCGGCGTGATCGCGACCGCACGGTCCACGAGCGACACCGGCACGTCGTAGTCCATGAGGACGTACTCGTGCGCCGTCAGCACCCCCTGCAGGCGACGGGACAGCACCTCCACCCCCGCCGGGACGTCCGCCTCCGCAACCTTGCGCGGCCGGATCAGCACCGCCTCCGACACCAGGATCGGGTCGCCGAACACCTCCAGGCCCGCACCCCGCAGCGTCGTGCCCGTCGACACCACGTCCGCGACGACGTCCGCCACCCCGAGCTGCACCGCCGACTCGACCGCACCGTCCAGGTGCACCACCGTCGCGTCCACCCCGTGCGCCCGCAGGTGCCCCTCCACGAGGACCTCGTACGACGTCGCGACCCGCAGCCCCTGCACCTGCTCCAACGACGTGATCGTCCCCGCCGGCGCCGCGTACCGGAACGTCGACCCCCCGAACCCGAGCTGCATGTGCTCCACCGCGTCCGCGCCCGAGTCCAGCAGCAGGTCCCGACCCGTCACCCCGACGTCGACCGTGCCCGAACCCACGTACACCGCGATGTCGCGCGGGCGCAGGAAGAAGAACTCGGCGTCGTTGTCCGGGTCCGCCAGCACCAGCTCGCGCGGGTCACGACGCTGGCGGTACCCCGCCTCGCGCAGCATCTCGACGGCGGGCTCGGACAGGGACCCCTTGTTGGGGACGGCGATACGCAGCATGACAGGACCTTCGTTCAGGGGATCGGGCAGGGAGTGGGGAACAGCAGGGACGAGCGAGGGGCGAGCGGCGCTCGCGGCCGGGAGCGGGGACGCTCACCGGCGCGGCCGCTCACAGATGCTCGTACACGTCCTGCAGGCTCAGACCCTTCGCCAGCATGAGGACCTGCAGGTGGTAGAGGAGCTGGGAGATCTCCTCCGCCGTCTTCACGTCGCCCTCGTACTCGGCAGCCATCCACACCTCGGCGGCCTCCTCGACCACCTTCTTCCCGATCGCGTGCACGCCGGCGTCCAGCTCCGCGACCGTGCCGGAACCGGCAGGTCGCGTCATGGCCTTCTCGGACAGCTCCGCGAACAGGGACTCGAACGTCTTCACGGGCTCCAGGGTATCCGCCGCCCGGACTCGGCCGGGGCGTGTCCGCCCAGCGGGCACGCCCCGACCGCCCCCGTCACAGGTCGCGCAGCGCCACGACCGTCGCGACCGCCGCCTCCGCGGCCTCCGCACCCTTGTCCTCGCGCGACCCCTCCAGGCCCGCCCGGTCCAGGGCCTGCTGCTCGTCGTCGCACGTCAGCACACCGAACCCCACCGGCACCCCCGTGCGCACGCTCACGTCCGTCAGACCCGACGTCGCCGCCTGGCACACGTACTCGAAGTGCGGCGTCCCCCCACGGATCACCACCCCCAGCGCCACCACCGCGTCCGCGCCGTGCTCCACCGCACGCGCCGCCGCCACCGGCAGCTCGAACGACCCCGGCACCCGCACCACGCTCACGTGCGACACGTTCGCCGCCGCCAACGCCCGCCGCGCGCCCGCCAGCAACCCGTCCATCACCTCCGTGTGCCAGCTCGCCGCGACCACCGTCACCCGCAGCCCCGACCCGTCCACGCGCACCGTCGGCGCACCCGCCCCGCTCATCCCTCGTCCTCCTTCGTCTCCTCGGCACCGGGCCCGTCGCCCGGCCCTCCCAGCACGACCCCGTCCGGGACCGCCACCGTGTCCAGCAGATGACCCATCGCCACCTTCTTCGTCACCAGGTACGCCCGGTTGTGCTCCCCGTGACCCACCTCGATCCGCTCCGCACCCACCACGTCGATGCCCGACGCCACCAGACCCGTCACCTTCGCCGGGTTGTTCGTCAGCAACCGCACCCGCGACAACCCCAGGTCCGCCAGGATCGCCGCCGCCGCCCCGTACTCCCGACGGTCCACCGGCCACCCCAGCTCCAGGTTCGCCTGCACCGTGTCCAGACCCGCGTCCTGCAGCTCGTACGCCCCGATCTTCGCCAGCAGCCCGATCCCCCGACCCTCGTGCCCCCGCAGGTACACCACCGCACCCCCCTCCGCCGCGACCCGCCCCAACGCCGCCTCCAGCTGCGGACCGCAGTCGCACCGCAACGACCCGAACGCGTCCCCCGTCAAGCACTCCGAGTGCACCCGCACCACCGGCACCACCTCCGTCCCGACGGCGCTCGCGGCCTCCGCACGAGCCTCGCCCCGACCCGAGGCACCAGCAGGGGCGACCGCAGGGACCAGGGCCACGTGCTCCGCCCCCGTACGCAGGTCCCGGTACCCCACCACCCGGAACCGGCCGTGCACCGTGGGGAGCTCCGCCGACGACGTGCGGTGCACCCGCCGCGCCAAAGCCTCCCGACCCGGCACCTCCGTGGCCACCGCAGGCGCAGGGTCGTGCACCCGCCGCCACGCCACCAGGTCCGCGATCGTGATCAGCACCAGCCCGTCACGCTCCGCCAACGCCGCCGCGTCCCCCAGACGCATCATCGACCCGTCGTCGTGCACCAGCTCCGCGATACCCCCGACCTCACCCCTCCCCGCCAGACGCACCAGGTCCACCGCGGCCTCCGTGTGCCCCGCACGATGCAGCACACCCCCCGGCACCGCCCGCAACGGCAGCACGTGACCCGGCCGGATCAGGTCCCCCGCACCCGACCCCGGGTCCGCCAGCACCCGCAACGTCCGCGCCCGGTCCTCCGCCGAGATCCCCGTCGACACCCCCGTCGCCGCGTCCACCGTCACCGTGTACGCCGTCCGCCGCGGATCCTGGCTGTGCGGCACCATCAACGGCAGCTCCAACGCGTCCGCCCGCGCCGCCGGCATCGGCGCGCACAGGTACCCCGACGAGTGCCGGATCGTCCACGCCACCCACTCCGCCGACACCCCCTGCGCCGCGAACACCACGTCCGCCTCGTTCTCCCGGTCCGGCGAGTCCGCCACCAGCACCGGACGCCCCGCCCGGATCGCCGCCAACGCCTCCTCGACCGACCCCAGCCGCACGCCCCCCGACCCCTCCGGCACCGCGGCGCTCGCGCACCCCGCGCCCGTCACGACGCGCTCCCGGGGACCACGCCGGACACCAGCAGGCGTTCGACGTACTTCGCGAGCACGTCCACCTCGAGGTTCACCCGGTCGCCCGGCACCAGTCGCCCGAGGATCGTCGCCTCGAGCGTCGTCGGGATCAGCGAGACGCCGAACGTCTCGTCGTCCACGTGCGTCACCGTCAACGACACCCCGCTCACCGCGATCGAGCCCTTCTCCGCCACGTAGCGCGTCAGACCCCCAGGCGCGGAGAGCACCAGGTCGTCCCACCGCTCCCCCGGCGCGCGGCTCACGAGCGTGCCGACGCCGTCCACGTGGCCCTGCACGACATGACCGCCCAGCCGCGCGTCCGCCCGGACGGCCCGCTCCAGGTTCACCGGCGACCCCGCCACGAGGTCACCCAGCGCAGTCCGACGCAACGACTCCGGCATCACGTCCGCCGTGAACGACCCGTCGCCCCCGAGGCTCGTGACCGTCAGGCACACCCCGTTCACCGCGATCGAGTCACCGAGCGCCGCGTCCGACGCCGCGAGCGGCCCCTCGACCGTGAGCACCGCGTCCTCCCCCACGCCACCCGGGAACGCGATCCCCCGGACCCTGCCGATCTCCTCCACGATCCCCGTGAACATCAACCCACCCGTCCTTCCGTGCTCTTCCTGGACACCACCAGCGCGTCGTCCCCGACACGCCTCACCTCCACCGTGCGGAACCGGTGCGCGTCGGCGATCGTCGCCACACCCAACCCGTCCACCGCGCGTCGCCCGCTCCCCAGCAGCACCGGGGCCACGTACGCGTGCAGCTCGTCCACCGCACCCGCGGCCAAGAACGCCGTCGCCAGCGTCGGACCGCCCTCCACCAGCACGTGCCGCACCTCGCGCTCCGCGAGCCGCTCCAGCACCTCACCGACGTCCCGCGTCAGCACGTGCACCAGCTCGCCACCCTCCCCGCGGACCCGCGCCGTCGGCGGGACACCCCGCAACCCCACGACCACCCGCAACGGCTGGTGCTCCGCCCGACGCACGGCGCTCGCGGAGCCGTGGGTGCGCACCCGTGCGGTGAGCTCGGGGTCGTCGGCCAGGAGCGTGCCCGTGCCGACGACGATCGCGTCCACCTCCGCCCGCACGCGGTGCGCGTGCTCGCGCGCCGCGGGCCCGGTGATCCACCGGCTCGTCCCGTCCGCGGCGGCGACGTAGCCGTCGAGCGTCGTGGCCGTCTTGAGCGTCACGTACGGCGTGCCGCGCCGGACGGCCGTGAGCCACACCCGCAGGAGCTCCTCGCCCTCGGCGGCGCGCAGGCCGCGCACGACGCGGACCCCCGCGGCCCGCAGCCGGTGCGTGCCGCCCGTGGCGACGGGGTTCGGGTCGTCGACGGCGAGCACGACCTCTGCCACGCCCGCGGCGACGAGGGCGTCGGCGCACGGGCCGGTGCGACCGGTGTGGGCGCACGGCTCGAGCGTCACGACCGCCGTCGCGCCGGCCACGTCGACGCCGCGCGCCCGAGCGTCCGCGAGGGCCGCCGCCTCGGCGTGCGGCGTCCCCGCGCCACGGTGCCACCCCTCGGCGAGCACGGGCCGCGGGTGCGGGTCGAGCGAGTCCGGCGCCGCGCCGTCGGGCACGGGTGCGTCGGGCGGAGGGCCCAGCAGGACGCACCCGACGCGCGGGTTCGGCCCGTGTGCCGGCCCTCGGGCCGCCAGCTCGAGCGCGCGCGTCATCGCGGCGTCGACCGTCAGGGTGCGGGGGTGCTCGCCCATCGTCCTCCTCCCGGGCACGGGTGCTCCGGGGTGAGGGCGGGCGTCGGGTCGAGCCACGAGGGCCCGACGGCGTCGCTCACCACGGCGAGGCCGTCACCGTCCCGGACGGGTGCGCCGGCGGGTCGCCGGAGCACCACGCGCCGAGGCGTGGCCACGCCGCACGTGCTTCCTCCCATCCGGACTTTCACCGTCGGTCCTGGAGTTCCACCAGGTCAACCGCGCGTGGGCGCGGGTCGCGGACTGTCACCGCCGGCTCGGAATTGCACCGACCCCGGAGCACGTTCGTGCGTACTGCGTTCTGCAACCGCCGATGTTACTCCGGGTGCGCCCCGCGCGGGTGCGACCGGCGCGGGTGCGACCGGCGCGGGTGCGACCGGCGCGGGTGCGACCGGCGCGGGTGCGACCGGCGCGGGTGCGACCGCCGGTCAGGCGCGGCCTCGCCCGCCCCGTCGAGGTCGCCGCTCGCGAGCACCGCCTCCCCCTGAGCCGTCGAGCTTCGCCGCCCGACGGCTGGCTCCACCCTCTCCCCCCTGCTGGGTGGTGAGGTTTTCGCGGTCTCGTGGACGGAAGATGCGTGCTTGGCACACTATTTTATGTGGAACGAAGAATGGGCCCGAAGAGGGCCCCTTCTCGTCCTGGCGTCAGTGAGCGTGCGCCGACGCCTCCGCCAGCTCGCGCAGCGCCTGGATCTCCTCGGGCACGTTCTCCGCCCCGTAGACCGCCGACCCGGCGACGAAGACGTTCGCCCCCGCGTCCGCGGCCCGCTCGATCGTCGACCGCGACACTCCCCCGTCGACCTGGATCCACACGTCGAGACCCGACTCGCTCACGGCCTCGCGCGCCCGCCGGATCTTCGGCAGCGTCCCCTCGATGAAGGACTGTCCGCCGAAGCCCGGCTCGACTGTCATGACGAGGATCATGTCCACCTCGGTCAGCAGGTCCAGGAAGGGCTCCACAGGCGTCGCAGGGCGCAGCGCGACGCCTGCGCGGGCTCCCAGGCGGCGGAGCTCGCGAGCGAGCCGCACAGGGGCAGCAGCGGCCTCGGCGTGGAACGTGACCGACGCCGCGCCCGCCTCCGCGTAGGCCGGCGCCCAGCGGTCAGGGTCCTCGATCATGAGGTGGGCGTCGATCGGGACGGGCGACACCTGCGCCAGGCGCTCGAACACCGGCAGCCCGAGCGTGAGGTTCGGCACGAAGTGGTTGTCCATGACGTCGACGTGCGCGTAGTCCGCCGTGGCGATCGCGTTCAGGTCGCGCTCGAGGTTCGCGAAGTCGGCGGACAGGATGCTCGGTGCGATGAGGGCTGCCATGGGCCCAGCCTAGGGGCGCGTGCCGGAGCCCGGTGCTCGTACCCTCGTCGCGTGAGCGACCTCTCCTCCCCCTCCCTCGGCCCGGCCCCTGCCTCCGTCCGCGGCACGCCGCACCGCCCCGGGGACCCGCGCGCCTCCGCGCCCGCCGTGACGGTGCGCCCGGCCACGGTGCACGACCTGCCGCGGGTCGCGGAGATCGCCGCCCCGTTCGTGCGCGACACGTGCGTGACGTTCGAGGAGGAGGTCTGGGACGTCCCGGCGTGGCACCGCAAGCTCGACGACGTCGCCGCGCGCGGCCTGCCGTTCCTCGTCGCCGAGGTCGACGCCCCGGGCGGGCCGGGCTCCCCGACCGGCGTTGTCGTCGCGGGCTACGCGTACGCGTCGGCCTGGCGCCCCAAGCCCGCCTACCGGCACACCGCCGAGGACACGATCTACCTCGACCCGGAGCACGCCGGGCGCGGGGTGGGCACCGCGCTGCTCGCCGCGCTCCTGGAGGCGCTCGCCGCCGCGGGGGTCCGCCAGGTCGTCTCCGTCGTCGCCGACGTCCCCGAGGCCGCCGGGTCGCTCCCGCTGCACCGCCGCTTCGGCTTCGTCGAGGCCGGCCGCCTCACCGCCGTCGGGTTCAAGCACGGCCGCTGGGTCGACACGATCCTGCTCCAGCGCACCCTCTGACCACCCTGGGGCGCCCCGACCCACTCGGTCGAGCAGGCGGTCCTGGTGGGTGGGGCCGCCCGGACCCGCCACGACCACCTGCTCGGCGGGAGAAGGGGACCGTTAGACGACCAGGGGTCGGCGGAGGTCGGTGGTGCGGCGCTCGACCGTGCGCCAGGCGTGACGGCTCACGCCGGGGTGGGCGTCGCGGTCGATGTCCGCGAGCGCCGCGAGGAGTCCGTCGAGGGTCTGGGCGACGGCGCGCTGGGCGCGTCGGCGGGGCAGTCCCCAGGTGGTGCCCTCGGTCACGAGGTGGTCGGCGGTGAGGCGGTCCATGTCGCGTTCGCCGGCGACGTCCATGGCGAAGACGCGGGAGGCGTGGTCGTGGTGGAGGTGCATGGCGATGTCGTAGGCGGGGGCGAGGCGGACGGTGCCGTCGGCGTGGCGCAGGACGGAGATGTTCTTGGCGTGGGCGTCGGTGTTGCCGAGGGCGAGGTTGAGGGTGGTGAGGGCGAGGAGGGGGTCGGGGCGGGTGCCGTCGTCGCGCAGGGTGCGGGCGATGGCGGCGAGGGAGGGGAAGCGGCGGCCGTGCTGGAACTTGCGTTCGGGGTCGCGGGTGTTGATGCCGAGGGCCTGGGCGGCGTCCTCCTGGTGGAGGCGTGCGGTGCCGGTGGGGTCGGTGGGGTCGGGGACACGGTCGTAACGAGTGACGACGATGGCGCGTTCGCCGTCGAGCTCGGTGACGTGGGCGTCGACGGTGGTCAGGCCGATGCGGCGGGCGAGGTCGAGGGCCGCGGCCTCGGTGTTGACGAGGTCGGCGGTGGGTGAGTCGGAGGGGCGGGCGACCTTGAGGATGTGGGTGGTCGGTGCGGAACCGTGGGGCCGGGCCCAGCCGTGCTCGTCGTGAAGGAGGGTGATCTTGGGTTCCATGCCGGGCAGGGAGCTGGTGAGGTGGTCGGTGCGGCCTTCTCCCCCGCTGCGTGCGACGGCGGCGCGCAGGAGTCGTGCGACGGCGGCGTCGTCGAGGCGTTCGGGGGTGCCGGGGGTGGGGAGGGGTCGTCCTTCGGGTGCGAGGAGGACGGCGCCGGCGGTGTCGTGGCCGTAGTGGACGAGGAAGGCGAGGGCGTCGTCGGGATCGATGCCGGCGTCGATGGCCATGGCGTCGCGGGTGCGGCCCTCGGGGAGGAGTCCGTCGAGCCAGGCGGCGACGCGCGCGGGGTGGGGCGGGGGTTCGTCGGGTGGGGTGATGGGGAGCAGGTGAGACAGGACGCGGGCGTCGTGCCCCCAGCGGTCGAGGGCGTCGGTGGTCCAGGTGAGGGTGACGCGGGGTGTGCCGTCGGTGGTGCGCAGGCCGGTGGGTGCGAGGGTGGCGACGGGGGTGCCGTAGAGCCAGGCGGTGAGGGTGGTCATCGGCGTTCCTGGAGTCGGAGGTCGACGTCGAGGGTGTCGAGGAGCTCGAAGAGGCGTTGGACCCAGAGGTTCTCGACGCCGTTCTCGAGCTCGGAGAGGTACTGGCGGGTGATGCCGAGCTCGTCGGCGACCTGGGCCTGGGTGAGTCCGCGGGTCCGGCGGACGCGGCTGAGGTAGGCGCCGAGGTCGCGGGGGCTGCGGGGGGTGGTCCAGGTGTCGGCCATGCTGGCTCTCCTGCCGTGGGGTGCGCTGACGTGCTGCCGTGTCGGGATTCCCTGACACGAGACGTTGTCAGGTTACTCTGACACTCCAGCGTTGTCGAGATATGACGACATCGCGACGCGTGGCGCGGCGCTCACACCGTGCGGCGCAGGAGCGTGAGGTGCATGGCGTCGGTGCCGTGGACGTGCGGCCAGAGCTGGACGTCCTGACGGTCGCCGAGCTCGACGGTGTCGCGCACCTCGGGGCGCACGACGTCGCGCACGACGGCCGGGGCGTCGAGGACCTCGACGTCGTCGCGGCGGCGCAGCACGTCGGCGACGACGACCTGGGTCTCGGCGAGGTGGGGCGAGCACGTGACGTACCCGACCACTCCCCCGGGCCGGACGGCGTCGAGCGCGGAGTCGAGGAGCTCGCGCTGGAGCCCGGTGAGGGTCGCGAGGTCCGCCGGGGTGCGGCGCCACCGGGACTCGGGCCGGCGGCGCAGGGCCCCGAGGCCCGTGCAGGGGGCGTCGAGGAGCACGCGGTCGTACGCGCCCGGCTCGTCCTGCCCGGCGGCGCGCCCGTCACCCGTGCGCACGGCCTCCACGGCGTCCGCGGGCACGGCGGCGAGCGCCTTCTCCACGAGGCGTGCGCGGTGCGGCTGGACCTCGTTGGCGACGAGGCGCGCCCCTCGCTCGGCCGCGAGCGCCGCGAGGAGCGCGGCCTTGCCGCCGGGGCCGGCGCACAGGTCGAGCCAGCGCGCGTCGTCGCCGGTGGAGCCGGGCTGCGGTCCGGTGAGCGGTGCGGCGGCGAGCGCGAGGGCCACGAGCTGGCTGCCCTCGTCCTGGACGCCGGCGCGGCCGTCGCGCACGGCGCCGAACGCGGCGGGGTCGCCGCCGTCGAGGGTGAGCGCGGTGGGCGCCCAGTGGGCGGGGGTGACGCGGCCGTCGCCGTCGGCGAGCTCGTGGGGGTCGGCGAGGCCGGGACGCGCGACGAGCGTGACGCGGGGGGCGTCGTTGTCGGCGGCGAGGAGGGCGTCGAGCTCGTCGACGGGGCGTCCGTTGCCGGCGAGGGCGTCGCGCAGGGCGCGGGCGATCCACACGGGGTGGCTCTGGGTGGCCGCGAGCGCCGCGAGGGGGTCGGGGGCGTCGTCGGCGAGGGTCGTGAGCCAGTCGTCGAGGGGGGTGCGCGCGACGCGGCGCAGGACGGCGTTGGCGAGCTGGGCGCTGCCGGCGCCGGTGCGTTCGCGGGCGAGGCCGACGGTCTCGGAGACGGCGGCGTGCTGCGGGACGCGCATGGCGAGGAGCTGGTGGGTGCCGAGGCGCAGGACGTCGAGCACGGGCGGATCGAGGCGGTCGAGGGGGCGGTCGAGGCAGTGCGCGAGGATCGCGTCGTAGCGGCCGCGCAGGCGCAGCGTGCCGTAGGCGAGCTCGGTCGCGAAGCCGGCGTCCCGTCCGCGGATGCCGCGCTCACGCAGCAGGGGCGGCAGGACGAGGTTGGCATAGGCGTCGGAGCCGTCGACCTGGCGCAGGACGTCGTACGCGACGGCCCGTGCGGGGTCGGTGCCCTTGCGGCGCTGGGAGGGTGCCGCGGAGCCGCGGTGCACCTCTCCGCGGGAGCGGGCGGCGCCGCGCTGGCGCCCCCGGGCGTCGCGGCGCCCGTCTCCCCCGCCAGCTGGCCCCGCACCAGGATTCGAACGTGCGCTCGAGTCACCGCCCCCACCCGGGCCGCCACCGCTCGAACGCTTGTTCGACGCGGGGTCCTCCCGACGATGCGATCGCCCGCCACCGTTCGAACGCGCGTTCGAATCATCGCGGTCGCGGCGCTCGGCGCTCATCGGGCGGCCTCCGCACCGAGGACCGCGGCGTCGTCGAGCCGGGCACCGCGCGCCCAGTCCGCGGCGGCCATGTGCTTCTTGCCCACGGGCGCCACCTCCCCCAGCTGGACGGCGTGGGTCGCGGTCCCGACGAGCACCTCCTTCTTCCCGGCGCGCACGCGCCCGGGGGCGAGGTCGACGACGTCGGGCCGCAGGGTGACCGGGCCGAGCCCCAGGCGCGCGGGCGTGCCGTCGGCGCCGGGCAGGGTCGTCCACGCCCCGGGTGCCGGGGTGCAGCCGCGCACGAGACGGTCGACCGCGAGCGCCGGGTGGTCCCAGCGGACCTCCGCGTCGGCGGTCGTGAGCTTGGCGGCGTGCGAGACGCCGTCGGCGGGCTGGGGCTGCGGGCGCAGGGTGCCGTCTTCGAGGGCGTCGAGGGTGGCGACGAGGAGGCCGGCACCGGAGACAGCGAGGCGGCCCAGGAGGTCGCCCGCGGTGTCCCGGGGGCGGATGGTCTCGGTCGTGGTGCCGAGCGTGGGGCCGGAGTCCAGCCCTTCCTCGATGAGGAACGTCGTCGCCCCGGTCACCTCGTCGCCCGCGATGATCGCGCGCTGCACGGGCGCCGCGCCGCGCCAGGCGGGCAGGACGGAGAAGTGCAGGTTGACCCACCCGTGCCGGGGCACGGCGAGCACGTCGGGGCGCAGGATCTCCCCGTACGCGACGACGGGTGCCGCGTCGACGTCGAGCGCGGCGAGGCGCGCGACGAACTCCTCGCCGCGGGGCCGATCCGTGAGGACCGGGATCCCGGCCTCCTCGGCACGCACGCGGACGGGGCTGGGGGTCAGGCGCCGTCCGCGGCCCGACGGCGCGTCGGCGCGCGTGAGCACGGCGACCACCTCGTGGCGGGAGTCGAGGAGGGCGTCGAGGGACGGGACCGCGGTATCCGGGGTCCCCGCGAACAGCAGGCGCATGGGCCCGATTCTAGGTGGCCGGGCAGGGCGGCAGACCCGGGAGCGGCCCCGTGCACGGGTCGGGCGCCCGGAATGCGCAGGCGCCCGGTACGGGCCCGGAGGTCAGGTCGCCAGCGTGGCGACCGGCGGGAAGGCGGGGAACGCCTCGTCGTCCACGGGAGCGAGCTCGAGGCAGCTCAGCCGGTCGTCGTCGACGAACAGCAGCAGGAGGAAGCGGTCCGTGCCCGCCTCCAGCACGACGCGCGGGCCCTGCGCGGAGACGGGACCGTCGTCGTCCCCCAGGTCGATCGTCGGGCAGGCCCCGCACGCGCACGTGCCGTGCACGCGCACCGCGTCGACCTGGGCGAGCCAGCGCCCACGGTCGGCCGCGTCCCGATCCGGCGCGACCGCCTCGCCGCGGCACCCGTGGCGGAGCATCCAGACGAGCACGTCGCGCTCACGGGCCGTGAGCGCGCGCGGCACCCCGGCACCCGTCACGACGCGGCGCCCATCACGACCCAGCGCCCATCACGACCCAGCGCCCTCGGGGCCGACCGGCACGCCCAGGTCGCGCAGCGCCGCGCGCAGGCCCGCCGTGCCGACGAACAGGTGGGTGCGCAGCCCGAGGCGCGCCGCGGCCTCGACGTTGGCGGCGCTGTCGTCGGTGAACAGCGTCCGGGCCGGGTCGAGACCGAACCGCTCGACCGCGAGCGCGAAGATCGCCGGGTCGGGCTTGGCCAGGCCCTCGCGCCCGGAGACCAGCACGTCCTCCATGAGGGCCGTGGCGGGAGCGGCCGGCGCGGCGTGCGCAAAGAGCTCCGCGGACCAGTTCGTCAGCCCGTACAGCCGCAGACCCAGGTCGCGCAGCTCGCGCACGAGCTCCTCGGAGCCCTCGACCGGGCCGGTGAGCGTCGCGGGGAACCGCTCGACGTACCGGTCGAGGAGGGCGACGTGCTGCGGGTGGGTCGCCGCCACGCGGTCGCGCGCGTCCTGCCACGTCGCACCCGCGTCCCGCTCGTGGTTGAGCACGCGGAAGTCCACGTCGGCGAAGAACGCGTCCACGTCCCGCCGGTCGACGCCGTCGTACGCGCCGTACGGGTCCCAGCCCACCAGGACGTTGCCGAAGTCGTACAGCACGGCGTCGATCTCGCGGGCGGCGGGTGCCGGATCCCGGTCGGGGGTCGCGTCGGCTGACGCCTCGGTGACGGGGGCGACGGTCGGGGCGGCGGGCACGGGGTGGTGCGTCACAGGGCGGTGCGTCACAGGATCTCCTTCGGGTCGAGCTCCACCCGCACGCTACCCGGCTCGCGGCGCGCGGACCGGACCGCGACGGACGCGCCGAGCTCGCGCGCCAGCCGGCGGCCGTCGCGCACCGGGACGCGCACCACCGCCCGCACGGGCGGGGCGTCCACCAGCCCGGGCGCCGCGCCGTCCACCCCGTCGGCACCCCGCCCGCGGGGCGACGCCGCCACCTCCACCGGGCCCAGCACCGTCTCCGGGCCCGCGAGCGCCACCCGGCCCAGCACCGCCGCGACCGCGGGACGGTCGCCCGTCACCGCCGCCACCCGGACCGCCGGCGGCAGCGACAGCTCGACCCGCTCGTCCAGCTCGCGGTCCGCGAGGAGCGCCGGGTCCCAGCGCACGAGCGCGTTCGTCGGCGCGGGCGCGGCGTCGCCCACGAGCAGCACCTGCCCGCCCGCCGTCGCGGGCCGCACGAGCGCCGCCGCGGCGAGCCAGCGCGCGAGCGCGTCCTGCGCGACGTCGAGCCCGACGTGCGCCGTGCTCACCGCCGCGTCCAGCAGCAGCGCCGCCGCGTACCCGCCCTCGGCGACCGGCTCGGCACCCGGCGTCGCGACCACGAGCGCAGGCCGCGCGGACACCGCTCCCAGCACCCCGCCCGCCGCCGCGGCACCGGACACCTGCACCGGGACCCCCGCGAACGCGCGCCCGAGCTCCTCCGCGGTGCGCTGGGACCCCACGCGCACCGACCGCAGCCCCGTCCAGTGGCACTCCGCGCACGACCACCCGCCCGCGAGCGCCCCGCACCACGCGCACTGGGGCGTCGCCTGCGGGCCGGACAGCGCGAGCGGCCCGTGGCACACCGTGCAGCGCGCGGGCGTGCGGCACCGGCCGCACGCCACGACCGGCACGTACCCCGACCGCGGCACCTGCACCAGCACCGGCCCCTGCTCCAGCGCCGCACGCGCCGTACGCCACGCGGCCGTCGGGATGCGCGCCGCGGCGCCCGGTCCCTCCGCCGCCAGCTCGACCGAGGTCAGCGCCCGCACGCGCGGCGCCCGGGCCCGCACGACGTCGCGCGGCGCCGCGAGCTCGTGCGCCCAGCCCCGTACGACGAGCGCGTGCGCCGCAACCGTACGCCCGTGCGACCCCAGCAGGAACGCCGCGCCCTCCTGGTCGCTGCGCAGCGCGAGCACCTCGCGCGCGTGCGGGTACGGGGCGCGCGGCTCCGCGAGCGTGTCCTCGCCGTCGTTCCAGCACACCACCAGCCCGAGGTCGACCACGGGCGCGAACGCCGCTGCGCGGGTCCCCACGACGACGCGCGCGTCACCGTGCAGGACGGCGAGGAACGCGCGGTAGCGCGGCGCGGGCCCCTCGTCGGCCGTCAGCCGCACCACCTCGCCCCCGGTCGCCGCGTCCCACGCAGGCAGCCCGGCGGCCGCGAGCGCCGCGCAGACCTGGTCGACGTCGCGCGCGTCCGGCACGACGACGAGCGCGCCCCGCCCGCCCGAGCGGGCCGCGCGCACCGCCTCGGCGACCGCAGCCGCCCAGTGCGTGACGGGCAGCGCGTCGGGCTCCTTGCGCGAGCGGCCCGCGCCGCGCCGACCCTCGGACGCCGCCTCGGGCGCCGCGGGCGCGAGCCCGGGGAGCGCGGTCCACACGGCCCGGGGCGCCCCGCCGCCCGCGACGTGCGCGAGGAACGCGGCACCAGCCCGGTACGGGGCCCACACGGACTCCTGGTGCGGCGCCCGCGCCGCAGCAGGCACCGACCCGGGAACGGGCTCGGCAGGCGCGGGACCTGGTTCGTCGACGGGAGGACCCGCAGGAGCCGCCTCGACGGCGACGGCGTCCTCGCTCGTGGTGACCGGGGCGTCCCCGGCCGGGGCAGTTCGCGGCGCGGGCACCGGGCCGGGGGCCGTCCGTGCCGCGAAGGACTGCTCGGCGCGCGCGTGCCGCGGGGGCACGGCGAGGCGCAGCACGTCCGAGAGCGTGCCGGCGTAGTGGTCGGCGACCGCGCGCGCGAGCCGGGCGACGGCCGGTGCCAGCACGGGCTCGGCCGACACGACGCGCCGCAGCGGCAGCAGGCGCCCGTCGTGGTCCGAGCGGTCGAGGCGCTCCAGGACGTACCCGTCGACGTCCCGGCCCGCGAACCGTACCTTGACCCGCACCCCCGGGCGCGCGTCGTCGGACATCGTGGCGGGCACGAGGTAGTCGAAGGGGCGGTCCAGGTGCGGGGGCGCGAGGTCGAGCGCGAGGCGCGCCACCGGCAGGTGCGCGGCGATCTGGTGCGACGCCGGCGGCGCGGGCCCCCGACGGGGCGCGGCGGGCGCGACGGTGAGCAGGGTGTCCTGCACCGCCCGCGACGTGTCCTCCGGCTCGCTCACGACGCCATCGAACCACGCGCCGCCGTCACGACCGGCGCGCTCACGACCTCGCTCACGACGATGCACCGGGCAGTGCGCCCGGCACCCGCGGTGCCGTGCCGCCCGGGTACGAGGCCGTCGCCCGCGACCGGCGCGACGACGCTCCTCACACCTGGGACTGCAGGTCCGCGACGCGGTCCGTGCGCTCCCACGTGAACTGCTCGAGCTCGCGCCCGAAGTGCCCGTAGGCCGCCGTCGGGGCGTAGATGGGACGCAGCAGGTCCAGGTCGCGGATGATCGCCGCCGGGCGCAGGTCGAACACCTCGCGGATCGCGGCCGTGATGCGCTCGACCGGGACCTTCTCCGTGCCGAACGTCTCCACGTACAGCCCGACGGGGTGCGCCTTGCCGATCGCGTACGCGACCTGCACCTCGCAGCGCCGCGCCAGACCAGCCGCGACGACGTTCTTCGCGACCCAGCGCGTCGCGTACGCGGCCGAGCGGTCCACCTTCGAAGGGTCCTTGCCGGAGAACGCGCCCCCGCCGTGGCGGGCCATGCCGCCGTACGTGTCGACGATGATCTTGCGGCCCGTCAGGCCCGCGTCACCCTGCGGGCCGCCCACGACGAACGTGCCGGTGGGGTTGACGAACAGGCGCGTCGCGCGCACGTCGAGGTCGAGGCCCGCGGCGTCGAGCACGGGGGCCACGACCTGCGCCGCGACCTGCCGGTGCAGCTCGTCCTGACGAACGTCCGGGTCGTGCTGCGTCGAGAGGACCACCGTGTCGAGGCTGACCGCGCGGTCGCCGTCGTACCCGACGGTGACCTGCGTCTTGCCGTCCGGGCGCAGTCCCGGCACCGTGCCGTCCCGGCGCACCGCCGCCAGGCGCTCCGCGAGACGGTGCGCGAGCCACACCGGCAGGGGCATGAGGCTCGGCGTGTCGTCGCTCGCGTACCCGAACATCAGGCCCTGGTCGCCCGCGCCCTGCGCGTCGAGGGGGTCGTGGTCGCCCTGGTCGTCGCGCTCCTCGAGGCTCTTGTCGACGCCCTGCGCGATGTCCGGCGACTGCTGGCCGATCGACACCGAGATGCCGCACGAGTCCGCGTCGAAGCCGATCACCGACGACGTGTACCCGATCCGGCGCACGACGTCGCGCACGATCTGCGGGATCTCGACGTACGCGTCGGTCGTCACCTCGCCGGCGACGTGCACCAGGCCCGTGGTGACCATCGTCTCCACCGCCACGCGGGACGTCGGGTCCTGCGCGAGGAGCGCGTCGAGGATCGCGTCGGAGATCTGGTCGCAGACCTTGTCCGGGTGCCCCTCGGTGACGGACTCGGACGTGAAGAGACGCAGCTCAGCCATGGCGCACAGCCTACTGTCCCGAAAGGTGAGCGAGCGTATCCGGCAGGCGAGACGAGACGCGGGTCACTCGCCCGCCCCGGCCCGCTCGACCGGCGGCGCCACGCGCGGCACGACGACGTCCCACACCGCGTCCGCGACCTCGCCCTTCGACCCGCTCGCCGTCGCGACGACGTCCCCCGCGCCGTCGACCACGGTCACGTCGTTCGCGTCGACCGCGAACCCGCGCCCCTCGCCCACGGCGTTGACCACGAGCAGGTCCGCGCCCTTGCGCCGCGCCTTGGCCCGGCCGTGGTCGAGCACGGACCCGTGCGCGTCACCGGTCTCCGCCGCGAAGCCGACCACCACCTGGCCGGGGCGCAGCCGGTCGCGGGCGAGCTCGGCGAGCACGTCCGGGTTCTCCACGAGCGCGATCGGCTCGGGCCCCTGGCCCGGCACCTTCTTGATCTTCGCGTCGGGCGCGTGGGCCGGGCGGAAGTCCGCGACGGCCGCCGCCATGACGACGACGTCCGCCCCGGCCGCCGCCGACCGCACCGCGTCGCGCAGCTGCGCCGTCGTCTCGACCTCCACCACGGCGTCGGGCACGCCCCCGGGCGCGCGCACGAGCGCGGCCACGTCCGGGGACAGGTTCGCGGCCACGAGCGTGACGTGCGCGCCGCGCGCCGCCGCGGCCCGCGCGAGCTCGACGCCCTGGCGCCCGCTCGACCGGTTGCCGATGAACCGCACCGGGTCGATCGGCTCGCGCGTCCCGCCCGCCGACACCACGACGCGCCGGCCCGCGAGATCCTGCGCGAGCCCGTGGTCCGGCCCGTGGCCCGGCTCCGCGCCCGCGTCGGCGGCGGTCGCGCGGGACGCGTCCTCCACGACGGCGAGCGCGACGCGCGCGATCTCGTCCGGCTCGGGCAGGCGCCCCGGCCCGGTGTCCGCCCCCGTGAGGCGGCCGGACGCCGGCTCGATCACGTGCACGCCCCGCGCCCGCAGCGTCGCCACGTTCGCGGCCGTCGCCGGGTGCTCCCACATCTCCGTGTGCATCGCGGGCGCCATGACCACCGGGCAGCGCGCGGTGAGCAGCGTCGAGGTCAGCAGGTCGTCCGCGCGCCCGGCCGCCGCGCGCGCCAGCAGGTCCGCCGTGGCAGGCGCCACGACCACGAGGTCGGCACCCTGGCCCAGCGCGACGTGCGGCACGTGCTCGACGTCCTCGAACACCTGGTCCGTGGCCGGCTCGCCCGACAGCGCCTCCCACGTGGGCGCGCCCACGAAGCGCAGGGCCGACGCCGTCGGCACCACCCGCACCCGATGGCCCTGCTCCCGCAGCAGCCGCAGCAGCAGCACGGCCTTGTACGCCGCGACCCCGCCGCTCACACCGAGCACGATCCGCATGTCGTTCCTCCTGGAGGTCCGGCTCAGACCCGCCGCCGACCGCGGCGGGGAAGGGGCCCGCGCACCCGGGCGCGGACGCACGAACGCCGCGCCCTCCGGTGGAGGTGCGCGGCGTGCGGGCTCAGGCCTCGGGGGCCTCGTCGGGCTCGGCCTCGATCGTCAGCAGGCCCGCGTTGATCTCGCGCATCGCGATCGAGAGCGGCTTCTCCTGGTTGCGCGTCTCGAGCAGCGGCCCGACGTTCTCCAGGAGGCCCTCGCTGAGCTGCGAGTAGTACGCGTTGATCTGGCGCGCGCGCTTGGCCGAGTAGATGACCAGCGCGTACTTCGAGTCGACGTGCTCGAGCAGGTCGTCGATGGGCGGGTCGGTGATGCCCTCGGGGGCGGCGACGGTTCCGGACACAGTTCGCTCCGTGGGTTCAAGGGTCTGCAGCGGGCGCTGCAGCTGGTCGATGGCGGCGGCGCGCACGGCGCCCCCGTCCGGGACCGGGCGGCCGCGGCACCACGTCGCAGGACGGGCCGCCGACCGGGCCTCGGGCCCACGGGGGAACGCCCGCGCACGGGCACCGCAGGACAGTCTACTCGCTGTGCCCCTCGCCGTGCCCGGACGGCACGGGGGACGACGCCGGGGACGAGCCCTCCGCCGGGACGGGACGGGGCTCGAGCCCCATGACGCGCACCAGCTCGTCCGTCGCGCGGTGCACCTCGTCGTTGACGATGACGTGGTCGAACTCCGACTCCGCCGCGAGCTCGACCCGGGCCGTCGTCAGACGGCGCTCCCGCTCCTCCGCGTCCTCCGTGCCGCGGCCGACCAGGCGACGCACGAGCTCGTCCCAGCTCGGCGGCGCCAGGAACACGAACCGGGCCTCGGGCATCGACGCGCGGACCTGGCGCGCACCCTGGAGGTCGATCTCCAGGAGCGCCGGCACGCCCGCGGCGAGCTTCTCCTCGACCGCGCGCCGGGGCGTGCCGTAGCTGTTGCGCCCGTGCACGACGGCCCACTCCAGCAGCTCACGGTCCGCGACCATGCGCGCGAACTCGTCCGGGCCGACGAACAGGTAGTGCACGCCGTCCACCTCGCCCGGCCGCGGGTCGCGCGTCGTCGCCGACACGGACAACCACACCTCCGGGTAGCGGGCCCGGATGTCGGCCGACACCGTGCCCTTCCCGACGGCGGTCGGGCCGGCCAGGACGGTCAGGCGGGCGGGGCCGGGGACGACGGGCGGCGACGCCGGCCCCGTGGTCTCCCCGCCGGGGACGGACGGCGTCGGCTCGGACGGGTGCGCGGAAATGTCAGCCAAACCTCTCGATGAGGGCCGCGGACTGGTGGGGGCCGAGGCCGCGGACACGACGTGTCTCGGCGATCCCGATCTCCTCCATGATCGCCCGAGCCTTCACCTTACCCACGCCGGGCAGGGACTCCAGCAACGAGACGACCTTGAGCTTGCCGATCATGTCGTCCGTCTGGCCGCGCTCGATGACCTCCTTCAGGGAGCCCTGGGAGTACTTGAGCCGGTTCTTCACCTCGGCGCGCACGCGTCGTGCCTCCGCGGCCTTCTCGAGCGCCGCCGCGCGCTGTTCTGGGGTCAGGGGTGGAAGTGCCACGCAAGTCACCTACTCGTCGTCAGGCGGATGGGCCCACTCAGTCGTCCCGGCGTGCCCGCAGGTGGAGCCCCGACCGGGTGGATCACCCGGGCGACCTGCGCCGACGCACGGAGCCGACCCCTCGAAAGTAGCGAGCCTCGGGCGATCGGGCAACGACTGGGCATGGCGCGTCGTCCGCGGCCGTACGCGGGACGGTCTCCGCAACGGCCCCGGCGGCGGGCCCGGAACGACGGCGGAACGAGGGCGGGACGCGGATCGAGGGCGGCTCAGGACGCCACGAGGCGCGCCACGAGCGCGTCGCGCACCGCCGTCGTCACGCCGCACGCCACGAGGTAGTCGTCGATGCTCCCGTGCTCGCGCACCGCGAGCTCCCACGCGCCCTCCAGGTACGCGGGCTCGACGGTGAGGACCGGCGCCAGCGCCTCGGGCGACAGCCCGGGCAGCGGGGGCACGAGCGCGGCGAGCCCCTCGGCCGCCGCTGCGCTCGCGAGGTACTCGACCATGCGCTCCTCCTCCGGGACCCCCGCGACGTACTGCACGAGGGCCACGACCCAGCCCGTGCGGTCCTTGCCCGCCGAGCAGTGCACGACGCTCGCGCCGTCGGCCGCGGCGACGTCCGCCAAGACTCGGCCGACCGTCTCCCGGATGCCCGGGTCCGTGACGAACGTCGCGTACACGCCGTGCATGAGGCGCCGCGCGACCGCGGCCGGGTCGTCGGCCGCGAGCAGGCCCGCGACGAGCGCCGCCGGGTCCGCCGAGGCGCCCGCGCCCGCTCCCCCGTCGACCAGGCCCGGCGTCGGGTCCATGCCCCGGCGCAGCACGCGTACGCCGCCCGGGACGGCGTCCGCGCCGTCGCGCGCGAGCTCGTCCCCGCCGCGCAGGTCCACGACCGTCCGCACGTCCAGGTCGACGATCGCGGCCTGGCCCGCGGGGGTGAGCCGGGACAGGCTCGCCGTGCGCAGCAGCACGCCCGTCCGCAGCGGCTCGTCGTGACCGGCCGGCACCGCCCGACCGCCCACGTCGCGCGCGTTCCACGTGCCCGGCACGTCCAGGGCGCCCGGCACGGCTCCCGGCGGGGGCAGCTCCGGAGGCGTACCGGCAGCGGTCGGGGCGGGGTCGGTCGTCTCGTCGCGGGAGGTCATGGGCGCAGTCTGGCACGCGACCGCGGGGCACGACGGCGACCGGGCCGGCACCCGCGAGGGTGCCGGCCCGGTCCCGGGAGGTGCGGGGCTCAGCCGCGCAGGGCCTGCGCCGCCTCGTCCGTGGCGGCGCGGGCCGCCGCGCGCAGCGCGTCCGCGTCCGGCCCGGCGCGCAGCACCCCGCGCGACGACGACGCGAGCACCTGGCGCCGCGCGTCGCCGAACACGGCGGCGAGCTCGGCCGCGCCCGCGCCCTGCGCGCCCACGCCGGGCGCCAGGAGCGGCCCGCGCACGGCCGCGAGGTCCGTGCCGGTGCGCGCCGCGGCGTCCGCGATCGTCGCGCCGACCACGAGCCCGACCGGCCCGAGCGCGTCGCCCGCGGCGACGACCGGGGCGTTCACCTGGGCCGCCTCGCGCGCGACGTGCGCCGCGACGGACTCCACGCCCGCCCCGGCGCCCCGGCGCGCGTGCTGCACCTCGGCGCCCTCGGGGTTCGACGTCAGGCACAGCACGAACAGGCCGCGCCCCGTCTCCAGCGCCGCGTCGACCGCGGGCTGCAGCGACCCGAACCCCAGGTACGGCGACACGGTCAGCGCGTCCGCCGCGAGCGGCGAGCCGTCGCGCAGGTACGCGTCGGCGTACGCGGCCATGGTCGAGCCGATGTCGCCGCGCTTGGCGTCCATGATCGTCAGCGTCCCGGCGGCGCGGGCCGCCGCGAGGACCTCCTCCAGCGCTGCGACGCCGCGCGACCCGTGGCGCTCGAAGAACGCCGACTGCGGCTTGACCGCGGCCACGCGGCCCCCGACCGCCTCGACGACCCGCAGGCCGAACTCGCGCAGCCCGGAGGCGTCGTCGGGCAGGCCCCAGTCCGCGAGCAGGCCCGGGTGCGGGTCGATGCCCACGCACAGCGGCCCGTGGTCCGCCGTCGCCGCCGCGAGGCGCGCGCCGAAGCCCGCGCTCACGCGCCCACCCGCTCCGCGGCGGGCGCGGGCAGCTCGACGCCGTCGGTCAGCCCCTCGCCCGCCATGTGCTCCTGGAGGCTCGCGACCGCGAACGGCCCGGCGAGGACGGCCTCGATGCCCTGCACCGCGGCGGCGAGCTGGTCGACCGTCGTGGCGATCGGCTTGTCGGCCGCCGTCGTGGCCGCGCGGATCTCGTAGCCGTCGGCGCGCGCGCCCTGCCCGGACGGCGTGTTGATGACCATGTCCACCTCGCCGGCCGTGATGAGGTCGACGATCGTCGGCTCGCCGTCCGCCCCGCGACCCGCGGAGAACTTGCGCACCACGCGCGACGCGATGCCGTTGCGGCGCAGCACGCTCGACGTGCCGTCCGTCGCGAGGATCTCGAACCCGAGCTCCGCGAGCCGCTTGACCGGGAAGACGATCGAGCGCTTGTCGCGGTCGGCGACGGAGACGAACACGCGGCCCGACGTCGGCAGCCCGCCGAACGCGGCGGCCTGCGACTTGGCGAACGCGTGCGGGAAGTCGCGGTCGAAGCCCATGACCTCGCCCGTCGAGCGCATCTCCGGACCGAGCACCGTGTCGACCACGACGCCGTCCGCGGTGCGGAAGCGCTTGAACGGCAGGACCGCCTCCTTGACCGCGATCGGCGCGTCGAGCGGGAGCGTGCCGCCGTCGCCCTCGGCGGGCAGCACGCCCGCGGCGCGCAGCTCGGCGATCGACTCGCCCGCCATGACGCGCGCCGCAGCCTTCGCGAGCGACGTGCCCGTCGCCTTCGAGACGAACGGCACCGTGCGCGACGCACGGGGGTTGGCCTCCAGGACGTAGAGCACGTCGGAGACGAGCGCGTACTGGACGTTGAGCAGGCCGCGCACGCCGACGCCCTTCGCGATGGCCTCGGTCGAGCGGCGGATGCGCTCGATCTCCTGCTCCGAGAGCGACACGGGCGGCAGGACGCACGCCGAGTCGCCCGAGTGGATGCCCGCCTCCTCGATGTGCTCCATCACGCCGCCGAGGAAGAGCTCGGTGCCGTCGTAGAGCGCGTCGACGTCGATCTCCATGGCGTCGTCGAGGAACCGGTCGATGAGCAGCGGCGCGGGCAACGTCCCGGCCGTGCGGTCCTCCGCCGCGGCCGCCACGAGGGCGCGCTCGACGTAGCCCGTGAGTTGCTCGGCCGAGTACACGATCTCCATGCCGCGACCGCCGAGCACGTAGGACGGGCGCACGAGCACCGGGTAGCCGATGCCGGCCGCGACGTCCTTCGCCTCGTCCAGCGAGCGCGCCGTGCCGAACGCCGGGGCGGGCAGGCCCGCCTCGACGAGCACGCGGCCGAACTCGCCGCGGTCCTCCGCGGCGTCGATCGCCTCGGGGCTCGTGCCGAGGATCGGCAGGCCGGCGTCCGCGAGGCGCTGCGCGAGCGCGAGCGGCGTCTGACCGCCGAGCTGGACGATGATGCCCTTGACCGGTCCCGCGGCGAGCTCCGCCTGGTAGACCTCGAGCACGTCCTCGAACGTCAGCGGCTCGAAGTAGAGGCGGTCGGACGTGTCGTAGTCGGTCGAGACCGTCTCCGGGTTGCAGTTGACCATGACCGTCTCGTAGCGCTCGCGCAGCGTGAGGGCCGCGTGCACGCACGAGTAGTCGAACTCGATGCCCTGGCCGATGCGGTTCGGGCCCGAGCCGAGAATGATCACGGCCTCGCGCTCGCGCGGGGCGACCTCGGTCTCCAGGTCGTACGACGAGTAGTGGTACGGCGTGCGGGCGGCGAACTCGGCCGCGCACGTGTCGACCGTCTTGTAGACGGGCCGGACGCCGAGCGCGTAGCGGACCTCGCGCACGGTCGCCTCGCCCGCCGGGCCCATGCCGCGCAGGCGCGCGACCTGCGCGTCGGACAGGCCGTGCTTCTTCGCCTCGCGCAGCACGTCCTCCGTGAGCGCGGGCGCGTCGGCGACGGCCGCCGCGACCTCGTTGACCAGCTGGATCTGGTCGAGGTACCACGGGTCGATCTTCGTGGCCTCGAACACCTGCTCCACGCTCGCCCCGGCGCGCAGCGCCTGCTGGACGCCGATGATCCGGTTCTCCGTGGGGCGCGCGATGCGCACGAGCAGCTCGTCGAGCTCCGCGCCGGAGACGGGCTCGCCGTCCCAGTGGAAGACCGAGCCGCCCTTGTCGATCGAGCGCAGCGCCTTGCCGAGCGCCTCGGTGAAGTTGCGCCCGAGCGCCATCGCCTCGCCGACCGACTTCATGGTCGTCGTGAGCGTCGGGTCCGCGGCCGGGAACTTCTCGAACGCGAACCGCGGCACCTTGACGACCACGTAGTCGAGCGTCGGCTCGAACGAGGCCGGCGTGACCTGCGTGATGTCGTTGGGGATCTCGTCGAGCGTGTAGCCGACGGCGAGCTTCGCCGCGATCTTCGCGATGGGGAACCCGGTCGCCTTGGACGCGAGCGCGGACGACCGCGAGACGCGCGGGTTCATCTCGATGACGATGACGCGGCCCGTGTCCGGGTCGACGGCGAACTGGATGTTGCAGCCGCCCGTGTCGACGCCGACCTCGCGGATGACGGCGATGCCGATGTCGCGCAGCTTCTGGTACTCGCGGTCGGTGAGCGTGAGCGCGGGCGCGACCGTGATCGAGTCGCCCGTGTGCACGCCGACGGGGTCGACGTTCTCGATCGAGCACACGACCACGACGTTGTCGTTCTTGTCGCGCATGAGCTCGAGCTCGTACTCCTTCCAGCCGAGGATCGACTCCTCGAGGAGCACCTCCGTCACCGGGGAGTAGTGCAGGCCCTGGCCGACGATGCGGCGCAGCTCGTCCTCGTCGTACGCGAAGCCCGAGCCGAGGCCGCCCATCGTGAACGACGGGCGCACGACCATCGGGTAGCCGAGGTCGCCCGCGGCCGCGATCGCCTCGTCGACCGTGTGGACGATGACCGAGCGCGCGGACTCGCCGCCGCACGTCTCGACGACGTCCTTGAACTGCTGACGGTCCTCGCCCTTCTGGATCGCCGCGATGTTCGCGCCGATGAGCTCGACACCGTACTCGGCGAGGACGCCCGCCTCGTCGAGCGCGATCGCCGCGTTGAGCGCCGTCTGACCGCCGAGCGTCGGCAGCAGCGCGTCGGGGCGTTCCTTGGCGATGATCGACGTGAGGACCTCGGTCGTGATCGGCTCGACGTAGGTCGCGTCGGCGAACTCGGGGTCGGTCATGATCGTCGCCGGGTTCGAGTTCACGAGGACGACCCGCAGGCCCTCCTCCTGGAGCACGCGACACGCCTGGGTGCCGGAGTAGTCGAACTCGCACGCCTGGCCGATGACGATCGGGCCGGACCCGATGACCAGGACGCTGGAGATGTCGGTTCTGCGAGGCACGGTCAGCTCTCCTTGGTGGTCTGCTCGACGGCGTCGGAGCCCGCGCCCGCCGCGCCGGCGGCGCGACGCGACGTCATGAGCTCGACGAAGCGGTCGAAGAGGTACGCGGCGTCGTGGGGGCCGGCCGCGGCCTCGGGGTGGTACTGGACGGAGAAGGCGGGCAGGTCGAGGCACTCGAGCCCCTCGACCACCTGGTCGTTGAGCCCGACGTGGGACACGACGACGCGCCCGTAGCGGCCGCCGTCGTGCGGGGCAACGGACTCGCCGTCGAGCGGCGCGTCGACCGCGAACCCGTGGTTGTGCGCCGTGACCTCCACCTTGCCGGTGCGGCGGTCCATGACGGGCTGGTTGATGCCGCGGTGGCCGTAGGCGAGCTTGTACGTGCCGTAGCCGAGCGCGCGCCCGAGGATCTGGTTGCCGAAGCAGATGCCGAAGAACGGCGTGCCGCGGTCCAGGACGTCGCGCAGCAGCTCGACCTCGTGGGTCGCGGCGCTCGGGTCGCCCGGGCCGTTGGAGAAGAAGACGCCGTCGGGCGCGTACGCCTCGATGTCCGCGATCGTCGAGGCCGCGGGCACCACGTGCACGCGCACGCCGCGCTGGGCGAGACGCTGGGGCGTCATCGACTTGATGCCGAGGTCCACGGCGACGACGGTAGCGACGGGCTCGCCGTCCGGCGTCGTGCCCTCGAAGGGCTCGACGACGTACGCCGTGTCGGTGCTCACCTCGCGGGCGAGGTCGGCGCCGGCCATCGCGGGCGCCGCCTTCACCTCGGCCACGAGGTCCTCCACGGTGCGCGGGTAGCCGTCGCGCACGAGCGCGTCGCCGGAAAAGATGCCCGCGCGCATCACGCCGAGCTCGCGCAGGTGGCGCGTGAGGGCGCGCGTGTCGACGTCGCTGATGCCGACGACGCCCTGGGCCGCGAGCTCCTCGTCGAGGGTGCGCTGCGCGCGCCAGCTCGACGCGCGACGGGCCGCGTCGCGCACGACGTACCCGGCGACCCAGATCTTGCCGGACTCCGGGTCCTCGTCGTTGACGCCCGTGTTCCCGATGTGGGGGGCCGTCATGACGACGATCTGCCGGTGGTAGGAGGGGTCGGTGAGGGTCTCCTGGTAGCCGGTCATGCCGGTGTTGAAGACGATCTCGCCGACGGTCGTGCCGCGCGCGCCGTACGCGCGGCCGGGCTGCACGGTGCCGTCCTCGAGGACGATCAGGGCCCGGTCGGGGGCGGGTGCGCCGGTCACCGAGGTGACTGCGGTCGGTGAGCTCACTGCGTTCGCTGAGGCGGTCAAGGTGCTTCCTCGTCGTTCTCGTCGGTGCCGGGTGCCGCGCTCTCGCGCGTCGGCGCCGGGCCGTCCTGGTCGGTGGGTGCGTCGGTGGCGCTGCTCGGCGCCCCGGTTCGTCGTTCGCGGGTGCCGTCGCCGCCCGCGTCCCGGGGGCGGCCGGCGAGGTCGCGCACGGCCTCCAGGAGACGCGGGACGTCGTGGTCGTGGCGCGGCATGAGGCCGGTGTCGAGCCGCACCTCGGGGTGCGGCGGGGCCTCGGGGGCGTCGGCCGGGACCGGCTCGGCGGGGACGGACCACGTCACCACGACGATGGCTTCCTTCCCGACGAACTTCCCCGCCATGCCCGGGGTGAGCGCCACGTCCTCGACGGCCGCGGCGGGGACCCACACGTCGTCGGCGCCGCGGCGCGCGACGTGCAGGCCGGCGTCGTGCACGGTGACCTGGGCCTGCGCCCGGTCGCCGAGGCCGTGGGCGCCGACGCGCGCGAGCCAGTCGCCCGCGAGCGTGCTCGACACGTACAGCGCGTCGAGCGGGCCGAGCACGACGCCGCCGCGCGCGGCCTCCGCCGGCACGGCGGGCGGCGTCGGGACGAAGCCCGCGGAGCGGCGCACGAGCCGGCGACGGCCGACGAGCACGAGCGTCAGCAGGACGACGCCGAGCACGATCCAGATCCCGGCCGCGACGGGCTGCGGCAGGTTCACGCCCCCACCCCCCGACCGGCCGCGACCGCCTCGACGGGCGCGCCGTCGAGCACGGTGGCCCGGCCCCGCAGGAACGTCGCGACGACCGCACCGGGCAGCTCGCGGCCCTGGAAGGGCGTGTTGGTGCTCGCGGTGGCCTGCCCGGCCCCGTCGACCACGCGCCGCGCGGCCGGGTCGACGAGCGTGACGTTGGCAGGCTCGCCGACCTCGAGCGGGCGGCCCTGGGCGCGCTCCCCCGTGTCGATGCGGCCGATGCGCGCGGGCGCGCTCGACAGCACGCGAGCGACGTCGGCCCACGTCATGCGGCCCGTGTCGACCATGGTCTGCTGCACGACGCTCAGCGCCGTCTCGAGGCCCGTCATGCCGAACGCGGCCGCGGCCCACTCGCAGTCCTTGTCCTCGCGCGCGTGCGGCGCGTGGTCGGTCGCGACGATGTCGATCGTGCCGTCGGCGAGGCCCTCGCGCACCGCCTCGACGTCCGCGGCCGTGCGCAGCGGCGGGTTGACCTTGAACGTCGGGTCGTAGCCGCGCGCCAGGTCGTCCGTGAGCACGAGGTGGTGCGGCGTGACCTCGGCCGTGACGTCGATCCCGCGGCCCTTGGCCCAGCGGACGATCTCGACCGAGCCGGCGGTCGAGAGGTGGCACACGTGCAGGCGCGAGCCCACGTGCTCCGCGAGGAGCACGTCGCGCGCGATGATCGCCTCCTCGGCGACCGCGGGCCAGCCCGCCAGGCCGAGCTCCGCCGACACGACGCCCTCGTTCATCTGGGCGCCCTCGGTGAGGCGAGGCTCCTGCGCGTGCTGGGCGACGACGCCGTCGAACGCCTTGACGTACTCGAGGGCGCGGCGCATGAGGATCGGGTCGTCGACGCACTTCCCGTCGTCCGAGAACACCCGCACGCGGGCCGCGGAGTCGGCCATCGCGCCGAGCTCGGCGAGCTGCTCGCCCGCGAGCCCGACGGAGACGGCGCCCACGGGGTGCACGTCGACCCAGCCCGCGTCGCGCCCGAGACGCCACACCTGCTCGACGACGCCCGCGGTGTCCGCGACCGGGGTCGTGTTCGCCATCGCGTGCACGGCCGTGAAGCCGCCCGCCGCCGCGGCGCGGGTGCCGGACGCGATCGTCTCGGCGTCCTCGCGCCCCGGCTCGCGCAGGTGGGTGTGCAGGTCGACCAGCCCGGGCAAGGCGACGAGGCCCGTCGCGTCGACGACGACGGTGCCGTCGTCGTCCGCGGCGCGCGCGGCGCCGACCGGGGCGAGCTCGGCGACCACGCCGTCCGCGAGGACGAGGTCGACGGGGTCGCCGCCCAGCGGGCGCGCGCCGCGCAGGACGTACGTGGTGGTTGCGGCGCTGCTCACGAGGCGGAGACCCTTTCGACGGCGGGGACGGGCTGGGCGGAGGGCAGGGGCGCGGCCGACGCCGCGGCGTCGGCCTCGTCGCTGCCCGCGAGGAGGAGGTAGAGCACGGCCATGCGCACGGCGACGCCGTTCGCGACCTGCTCGACGATCACCGCGCGCGGCGAGTCCGCCGCCTGCGCGGAGATCTCGAGGCCGCGGTTCATGGGGCCGGGGTGCAGGACGACGGCGTGCTCGGCGAGGAGCCCGAGGCGCCGAGCGTCGAGCCCGTACTTGCGGCTGTACTCGAGCGGGTTCGGGAAGAAGGCCCCGCCCCCCGCGCCGGCGCCGCTCATGCGCTCGCGCTGCACGCGCAGCATCATCACGGCGTCGGGGCCGCCGTGCGCCGTGTCTCCCGCGAGGGCCGCGTCCAGGTCGTAGGAGACCTCGCACGGCCACGTCTGGACGCCGACCGGCAGGAGCGTGGGCGGCGCGACGAGCGTCACGCGGGCCCCGAGCGTGTGCAGCAGGTGGACGTTCGAGCGCGCGACCCGCGAGTGCAGCACGTCGCCGACGATCGCGACGTGGCGCCCGTCGAGGCCCGCGCCGCGCGCCGCGGCGTCGTCGGGACCGCTCGCGCCCGGCGACGTCAGGCCCGTCCCGGTGAGGTGGCGGCGCAGCGTGTACGCGTCGAGGAGCGCCTGCGTCGGGTGCTGGTGCATGCCGTCGCCCGCGTTGACCACGGCCGCGTCGAGCCAGCCCGCGTGCGCGAGCAGGTGCGGGGCGCCCGACGCCTGGTGCCGCACGACGACCGCGTCCGCACCCATCGCCTGGAGCGTCAGCGCGGTGTCCTTGAGCGACTCGCCCTTGGACACGCTCGACCCCTTGGCCGAGAAGTTGATGACGTCCGCGGACAGCCGCTTCGCGGCGGTCTCGAAGGAGATGCGCGTGCGCGTGGAGTCCTCGTAGAAGAGATTGACGACCGTGCGACCGCGCAGCGTCGGGAGCTTCTTGATCTCGCGGGACTGCGTCGCGGCCATCTGGGCGGACGTGTCGAGGATGCGGATCGCGTCGGCACGCCCGAGGTCCTGGGTCGAGAGCAGGTGCCTCATGCGCGGGCCTCCCCGTCCTCGGAGGAGCCCGGCTGCGCAGCAGCGGGCCGGATGACCACCGCGTCGGCGGACGCGTCGCCCGCCGCGGGAGCGCCGTCGATCTCGGCGAGGCGCACGCTCACGCGCTCGGACGTCGACGTGGGCAGGTTCTTGCCCACGAAGTCGGGGCGGATCGGCAGCTCCCGGTGGCCGCGGTCGACGAGCGCCGCGAGCTGCACCGCGCGCGGGCGGCCGAGGTCGCTGATCGCGTCGAGCGCGGCCCGGATCGTGCGGCCGGAGTACAGGACGTCGTCGACGAGGACCACGACCTTGCCGTCGATCCCCGACGCGGGCAGGCGCGTCGCGCCGATCGTGCGCGTCGGGTGACGGTGCAGGTCGTCGCGGTACATCGTCACGTCGAGCTCGCCGACGATCGCGTGCGGGTCGGGCGCGCCGTCTGCCTCGATCGCGGCGAGACGCTCGGCGAGCCGGGCCGCGAGCGGGACGCCGCGCGTCGGGATGCCGAGGAGGACGAGGTCGTGGGCTCCCTTGTTGCGCTCCACGATCTCGTGGGCGATGCGCGTCAGCGCGCGGGAGATGTCCGCCGCCGTGAGGACGACGGTCCCGGCGGTCGGACCCGTCTCGGGGTCGGACCCCGGCCGGGGTGCGGATGGTGTGGGCACAGCAGCGCCAGAGCTCATGTCCGGCGACCTCCTTCCCCGCCTCACAGGACGGGCCTTAAAGGATGTCTGACGGTCACCCACCCTACCGCCGGTGGTCCGGCGGCCGGGTGCGCGTCCCGCCCGGTGGGACGCGGCGTCGGTCACACCCGTGACCGACGCCGCGCGAGGCGGCGCCCGGCCGCGGCCGGGCGCCGCGGTCAGGCCGTGATCGTCGGCTTCATCTCGACGATGCGCGCGAGCAGCCCGTTGACGAACGACGGCGAGTCGTCGGTCGACAGGGAGCGCGCGAGGTCGACGGCCTCGTCGATCGCGACGACGTCCGGGACGTCGTCGTTGAAGAGGATCTCCCAGCCGCCGATGCGCAGCAGCGCCCGGTCGACGGCGGGCATGCGCTCGAGCGTCCACCCGTGGGAGTACGTCTCGAGCAGCTCGTCGATGCGCTCGCGGTGGGCGAGCACGCCCTCGACGATGTCGACCGCGTACTGCGGCAGCGCGGTCTGCGCCGTCCCGGGGTCGGCGACGCGCTCCGCGAGGAGGGTCGTCGGGTCCACGTGACGCTGCTCCGCCTCGAAGAGGACGTCGAGCGCGCGCTTGCGCGCCTTGGTGCGTGCGGCCATGTCAGTCCGTCGTCTGTCCGTCGGTGCCGGCGGTCAGTCGTTCACGCGGCCGAGGTACGACCCGTCACGCGTGTCGACCTTGACCTTGGTGCCCTGCTCGAGGAAGAGCGGGACCTGGATCTGCGCGCCCGTCTCGAGCGTCGCGGGCTTGGTGCCGCCCGTCGAGCGGTCGCCCTGCAGGCCCGGCTCGGTGTACGTGATCTCGAGGACGACCGAGGCGGGCAGCTCGATGTAGAGCGGCTGGCCGTCGTTCGACGCGATGAGCACGTTCTGGTTCTCGAGCATGTAGTCCTTGGCGTCGCCGACGATCTCGGCGCCGACCGTGATCTGGTCGTACGTCGAGGTGTCCATGAACACGTAGTCCGCGCCGTCCTGGTACAGGTACTGGAAGTCACGGCGGTCGACGTTGGCGGTCTCGATCTTGAGGCCGGCGTTGAACGTCTTGTCGATCGTCTTGCCCGTCATGACGTTCTTGATCTTGGTGCGGACGAACGCGCCACCCTTGCCGGGCTTGACGTGCTGGAACTCGATCACGGTCCACAGCTGGCCGTCGAGTCGCAGCACGGTGCCGTTCTTGATGTCGTTGGTGGTCGCCACGTTCGTCTTCCTGTCGGAGGGTCAGCGGTCCCGTCGACGCGCTGCCGCGTGCCGGGACGGCACGACGGGGCCACGAGAGCGGGATGCGGAAATGGGCCTTGACGATCTTACCGGAGCGCGGCGAGGACCGCGTTCGCCACGACGCCCAGGGTCGCCGCCCAGCACATCGAGGCGAGCGTCCCGATGACGAAGCGCTCCGACGCGACGGGGTGCTCGCGCAGCTCGGGGTAGCGGCCCAGGCCCTTGATCGCGACGACGAAGGCGATGCCGCCCGGCTCGCCCGCGAGGAGGCAGCCCGTGATCGCGAACCGCTCGAGGATCCCGATCCACGTCCCACCGCGCAGGGCCTTGACGGCCTCCGTGCCGATCGGTCCCGTCGTCGGAGGGGGCGGCGGGGGCACCGGGACGGCCGCCGGGTCTGCCGGGGCACCGCGCCGCGGCCGGCCGGCGCGGCCCGGGGCGGCAGAGCCGCCCGCGCGCGCCGCCGCGCGCAGGACCCCCTGGGTCACGGGGCCGCCGCCGAGGACGCTCGCGGCGAGCGCGACCACCCAGACGAGCACCACGAGCACGACCGTCACCGGGTCCGTCACGCCTTCTCCTCCTGCCGATCCGCCGGCGGCCCCTCGTGGAGCTCGCCCAGCAGCCTCGCGACCACGGGCCGCGCCGCCGCCTCCTCGGGCCACAGCGCGGTGCGCAGCCGCTGGCTGACCGCTTGCTCGGACACGCCGAGCGCGCGAGCCACATCCTTCTGGGTCCCACCCACACGCGCCAGCGCGTCGACAGCCTCCCACCCGGGCGCGGTGCGCCGGTCCACGACCGCCGCGAGGAGGCGCAGGAGCGCCTCGACCTCCGCGGCGCGCGTCGCGGGCTCCCCGCGGACGGCGACGGGCGCCGTGGCCGCGCGCGACTTCGCCTGCTCGACCGCCTCGCGGGCCCGCACGAACGCCGTGCCCGACGCCTCGCGCGAGACCGCGGGCAGCGGCTCGTCGACCGGCCCGACGCCGAGGCCGACGCTCCAGCCGCCGTCGCGCAGGAGGTCGAGCACGACCTCGACGACGACCTCCGGGTCGTCGAGGACGCCCTGGACCTCGTCGCCGACCGTCCGCGCGAACGGGACGACGACGCCGCCGCGGCCTGCCAGCATCTCGTCGAGGCGCGCGAGCACCTGGGGGACGCGGTCGGGGCGACCGGTGCTCCCCCGCTGGTCGACGGTCAGCACGTACATGACATCAAGGCTAGACCCTTGTTCGTCGACCATCAAGCCCGGAGGCTTGATCGGAGCAGATCAAGCCTGGGTGGACCGAAGGCGAGCCGCGACGGCCTCCAGCGCGAGCCGGTAGGAGTCGAACCCGAAGCCCGCGACCGTGCCGGTCGCGACCGCCCCCACGACGGAGTGGCTGCGGAACGCCTCGCGCGCCGCCGGGTTGCTGAGGTGGACCTCGACCAGCAGCAGGCCGGACGTCGTGACCTGCGCGGCGGCGTCGCGCACCGCGTAGGAGTAGTGCGTGAACGCGGCCGGGTTGAGCACGACGTGGGCCCGCGCGTCGACGGCCTCGTGCAGCCAGCCGACGAGCTCGGACTCGTCGTCGGTCTGCCGCACGTCGACGGCGAGGTCCAGCGCGCTCCCCCACGTCGTCGCCGACTCGCGGAGGTCCGCCATCGAGGCCGAGCCGTAGATCTCCGGCTCGCGCACGCCGAGCCGGCCGAGGTTGGGTCCGTTGAGGACGAGCACGCGTTCCATGGCGCCCGAGCCTAGCCGTGCCGGAGCGAGCGACGGCGACACGTCCGGGGCCGCTCCCGACGGGCGACGGACCACGGCCTCGGGCAGGCTGGCGGGGTGACCTTCAGCGCTGCCCGTCCCCGACCTCCGGCACGGCACCCGCACCTGCGCTCCGCGCCCGTCCCCGCATCGTCCGGCGGGCGTCCGCGGACAGCAGCATGAGCGCGACGCGCTACCTCGACGCCCCGTTCGCGGCGCTCGCGCACCGCGGCTTCTCGCGCGACGGCCTGGAGAACTCGATGGCGGCGTTCGCGGCGGCCCGCGAGCTGGGGCTCCGGTACGTCGAGACGGACGCGCACGCGACGTCGGACGGCGTCGCGGTGGCGCTCCACGACGCCTCGCTGGACCGGACGACCGACGCGCGCGGCCTGGTCGCCGACCTGCCGTGGCGCACGGTGCGCACCGCCCGGATCGGCGGCCGGGAGCCGGTGCCGTCGCTGGAGGACGTCCTCGGGACGTGGCCGGACCTGCGGGTGAACGTCGACGTCAAGTCGGCCGCGGCGGCCGAGCCCGTCGCGCGCGCGATCGAGCGCACGCGCGCGCACGACCGCGTGTGCGTCGCGTCGTTCGCCGCGTCGCGGCGGGAGGCGACCGTGGCGCGGCTCTCGCGCCCCGTGACCGTGTCCGGCGCGCGAGGCGCGGTGGTGGGCATGCTGCTCGCAGGGCGGGCGCGCGCGGACGCGCTCGCCCGCCTCGCGGCCCGCTCGGTCGACTGCCTCCAGGTCCCGGTGCGCGAGGGCTGGGTCCGGGTCGTGGACTCGGCGTTCGTGCGGGCCGCGCACCGGGCCGGCGTCGCGGTGCACGCCTGGACGGTCAACGACGCGCCGACGATGCACCGGCTGCTCGACCTCGGGGTCGACGGCATCGTCACCGACCGCTCGGACGTGCTGCGCGACGTGCTCCGCGGACGAGGGCTCTGGGCCTGACCCTGCCGGGGATCCGTCAGAGGGCGATCGGCCCGCGGCCCACCGGGGCGTCCGCCGCGATCTCGGCGTAGGCCGCGGCGAGGAGCGTCGGGTCCGGGCCCTCGAGGCGCGTCGGGCGGGCGACGTCGTCGAGCACCACGAAGCGCAGGAGGTCGCCGCGCGACTTCTTGTCGCGGCGCATGGCGGACAGCAGCTGCTCCCACCGGTCGCCCCGGTAGGTGAGGGGCAGCCCGAGCGAGCCGAGGATCGCGCGGTGGCGGTCGACGACGGCGTCGTCCAGCTTCCCGGCGAGGCGCGAGAGCTCGGCGGCGAACACCATGCCGACGGAGACGGCCGCTCCGTGGCGCCACTGGTAGCGCTCGGTGAGCTCGACGGCGTGGCCCAGCGTGTGGCCGTAGTTGAGGATCTCGCGCAGCCCGGCCTCCTTGAGGTCCTCCCCCACGACGCGCGCCTTGACCGCGACCGAGCGCTCGACGAGCTCGGCGACGACGGCCCAGGTCTCGTCCGTCGTCGGCCGGGTGCCCCACGCGGCGAGCGCGTCGGCGTGCGCCTCGACGAGCTCGAGGATGCGCTCGTCCGCGATGAACCCCGTCTTGACGACCTCCGCGAGCCCCGCGACGAAGTCCCAGCGCCCGAGCGACTCCAGGGCCGCGAGGTCGCACAGGACGCCCGCCGGCGGGTGGAACGCGCCGACGAGGTTCTTGCCCTCGGCGGTGTTGATGCCGGTCTTGCCCCCGACCGCGGCGTCGACCATCGCGAGGAGCGTCGTCGGCACGTGCACCACGCGGATGCCGCGCAGCCACGTCGCGGCGACGAAGCCGCCGAGGTCCGTGGTCGCACCGCCGCCGACCGTGACGACCGCGTCCGTGCGCGTGAAGTCCAGCTGCCCGAGCACGCCCCAGAGGAACGCGGCGACCTGAGCGGTCTTGGCCTCCTCGGCGTCCGGCACCTCCGCGACGTATGCCTCGTAGCCCGACGCCTTGAGGTCCTCGTGGACGACCTCGGCGGTCGCGGCGAGGGCCGCGGGGTGCACGACGAGCACCCGGCGCACCGAGTCGCCGAGCATCGCGGGCAGCTCGCCGAGCAGGTGGCGCCCCACGACGACGTCGTACGGCTGCTCGCCCGCGACCCGCACGCGCGTCGGCGCGGCGGCGGCCGGGTCCTGGGCGGGGGTGGTGGCGTCGGGGGTCACGCGTTCTCCTGTTCGACCGGGGTGCCGGCGGGGTCGGCCGGCGCGGGTGCGGGCGTCGTGCGCCCCGGGGTGCCGGGCGCGACGTCGCCCGCGAGGTGCCCGCGGATCTCGCGCGCGACCTGGGCGGGCGTGCGCGCGTCGGTGACGACGTGCAGCGTCGAGACCCGCTCGTAGACGGGCCGACGCGCCTCCATGAGGGCGGCCCAGCGCGCCCGCGGGTTGCCGAGCAGGAGCGGGCGCGCCTGGTTGAGGCCGACGCGCGGCGCGGCGTGCGCGAGGCTCACGTCGAGGAACACGACCGTCCCGCCCGCGGCGACGTACGCCGCGAGCGCGGTCTGCGTGTGCTCGTCGAGCACCGCGCCGCCGCCCAGGGCGAGGACGCCGTCGTGCGTCGCGAGCGCGGTCGTCACCGCCTCGCGCTCGAGCTCGCGGAAGTGGGGCTCGCCGTGGTCGACGAAGATGTCCGCGACCGGCTTCCCGGCCGTGGTCTCGACGTCGACGTCCGTGTCGCGCTGCGCGAGGCGGAGCAGCTCGGCCAGGTGGCGTGCGACGGTCGACTTCCCGCTGCCGGGCGGGCCGACCAGCACGACGACCGGGCGGGTCCCCGGGGCGACGGGCGTCATCAGCGCTGCAGCTCGGGGATCGCGGCGAGGTACGCCTCGGCGTTCCGGCGGACCTCCGCGACGGAGTCGCCGCCGAACTTCTCGAGCGCCTGCTCGGCGAGCACGAGCGCGACCATCGCCTCGGCGACGACCGCCGCGGGCGGGACCGCGCACACGTCGGAGCGCTGGTGCTGGGCCTTGGCGACGTCGCCGGTGACGACGTCGACCGTCGCGAGCGCGCGCGGCACCGTCGAGATCGGCTTCATGGCGGCGCGCACGCGCACCACCTCGCCGTTCGACATGCCACCCTCGACGCCGCCGGCGCGGTTGCTGCGACGGTGGATGCGGCCGTCGGCGCCGCGCTCGATCTCGTCGTGCGCGGCGGACCCGCGGCGGCGCGCGGTGCGGAAGCCGTCGCCGACCTCGACGCCCTTGATCGCCTGGATCCCCATGAGGACGGCGGCGAGGCGCGCGTCGAGGCGACGGTCGCTCTGCGCGTAGGTGCCCAGGCCCGAGGGGACCCCGTACGCGAGCACCTCGACGACGCCGCCGAGGGTGTCGCCCGCCTTCTGGCACTCGTCGATCTCCGCGACCATGGCCGCGGCGGCGTCGGGGTCGAAGCAGCGGACCGGGTCCGCGTCGAGCGCCGTGACGTCGTCGGGGCCGGGCACCGGCGCGTCCTCGGGGACCTCGACCGGCCCGATGGCGACGACGTGCGACACGAGCCGGACGCCGAGCGCCTGCTCGAGGAACTTCGCCGCGGCCGTGCCGAGCGCGACGCGCGTCGCCGTCTCGCGCGCCGAGGCGCGCTCGAGCACGGGGCGCGCGTCCTCGAAGCCGTACTTGCGCATGCCGACAAGGTCGGCGTGCCCCGGGCGGGGCCGGGTGAGCGGGCGGTTGCGCGCGATCTCCCGGACGTCGCCCGTCCCGGCGTCGACGAGCAGGGCCTCGGGCGGCACCGGGTCGGACGACATGACGTCGACCCACTTGGGCCACTCGGAGTTCGCGATCTCGATGGCCAGCGGCCCGCCCTGGGTCACGCCGTGGCGCAGGCCGCCGAGGACGCGCAGCTCGTCCTGCTCGAACTTCTGCCGCGAACCGCGGCCGTACCCGAGGCGGCGGCGCGCGAGCGCGGCGCGCACGTCGTCCGTCGTGAGCTCGACGCCCGCGGGCAGCCCGTCGAGGATCCCGACCAGGGCCTCACCGTGCGACTCACCCGATGTCAACCAACGCAGCATGATCGCCATCCTCCCACGTCGGCGCGCCCGTCCCGGCGGGCGCCCGCAGTACGGACCGACGGCGGTCGAGGGCTGCTGAGCTGACGCCGCGGCCCGCGCCGTGCCCGCCGACGCGGCGGTCTGTGGACGACGACGTCCCACGTCGCCGCGCGCGCTACGGTGCCGCGCATGGTCCAGCAGGGGGACGGGACGAGGCACGCCGCGGCATCGCTCCGCGGGTCGGGTGACGACGAACCGGACGAGGCGCGGGCGGCCGTCGTGACCGCGGACGCGCCGAGGTCGTGGGGACGACGCCGTCGCGCCGACCTCGCCCGCGAGCTCCGGGTCGCGGGCCGGGCGGGTGGAGCGCTCGCGCTGCTCGCGGCGCTGGCCGCGGCGTGGTGGTCGGGCCCGTCGTGGGCGACGCCCGCCCTCGTGGTCGTCGCCGCGGCCGGTGCGCTGCTCGCCGTGGTCGACGCACGCACCTATCGCCTGCCGGACGTGATCGTGCTCCCGACGGGGGTCGCGGTCGTCGTGCTGCTCGCGGTCGCGTCGCTCGCGGCGGGCGACGGGGAGCCGCTCGTCCGCGCGCTCGCCGGGGGCGTCGTGGGCTTCTGCGCCTACGCCGCGCTGCGGCTCGCGCACCCGCCCGGGCTGGGGTTCGGCGACGTGAAGCTCGCCGGCACGCTCGGCACCCCGCTCGCGTGGCTGGGGTGGGCCGAGCTCGTCGCCGGGCTCCTCCTGCCGTTCCTGCTCGGCGGGGCGTGGGCGCTCGGGCTGGTGATCTCGCGGCGCGCTCGCCGCGACACCGCGGTGGCCTTCGGCCCCTTCATGGTGCTCGGCGCGGGCGTCGCTGCCGGCTGGGGGCAGACGACGACCGGCGCGGTCCTCGGCGGCTGAGCGCCCCGGCGGGCTCAGACCGGGGCGCCGAGCGCGGAGCCGAGCGCGCGGTCCATCGTCGCCAGCGGCGCCGTCCTGCCCGTCATGAGCCGCACCTGCTCGGCCGCCTGGTGCAGGAGCATGCGCTCGCCGCCGACGACGGTGCCGCCGCCCGCGGTCCAGGCGACGGACAGCGCGGTGGGCCGGGGGTCGTAGACGACGTCGAGGAGGACCCCGCCGGGCGTCGCCCCGGCCCGGGACAGCGCGTCCGCCACCGGGTCGGCGGCACGCGACGGCAGGGTCGCAACGACGGCGTCCGTGCCGGCGAGGCGGTCGAGGAGCGCGGGCGACGCCGGGTCCAGCACCTCGAACCGCGGCTCGACGCCCATCCGGTGCGCGGCGCGCTGGAGACTGCCCGTGCGCCCGAGCGAGCGCACGAGGACGGTCGGCGCCGCGCAGCCCAGCTGCGCGAGCGCGGCGAGCGTCGAGGCGGCGGTCGCCCCGGCGCCCAGCACGACGGCGGAGCGCACCTCCCGCTCACCCAGTCCTTCGCGCAGCGCCGCCACGAGGCCGTGCACGTCGGTGTTCGTCCCGACGAACGTCGGTCGCGTCCCGCCCGTGGGCTGCACCACGAGCGTGTTGACCGCCCCGACGACGTTCGCGAGCGGGTCGACGTGGTCCAGCAGCGGGATCACGGCGTGCTTGAGCGGCATGGTGAGGCTCAGACCCGCCCACGAGGCGTCGAGGCCGTTGACGAAGGCCGGGAGCTGCTCCTCGGTCGTGTCGATCGCCTCGTACGACCACCCGTCCAGCCCGAGCGCGTCGTACGCGGCACGGTGCAGCACCGGGGACAGCGAGTGCGCGACGGGGTGACCGAGGACGGCCGCCCGTCGCGGCGGGCGCGTCGCGCTCACCCCTCGTTCTCCTCCAACCACTGCCGGTACTCCTGCTTGAACTGCTCGAACTCCGCGTACTTGTCGGTGAACTTCGTCTCTCCGGTGTCCAGGTTCACGGTGACGTACCAGAGCCACGGACCCTCCGGCGCGTTGAGGACGGCCTCGACGCTCTCCCGGCTCGGGCTCCCGATCGGGGTCGGGGGCAGCCCCTTGTGGACGCGCGACGCGTACGGGAGGTCGGGATTCTGGAACTCCTCGGTCGTGATCTGGCCGGCCGGCTTGCCCAGCCCGTAGACGTCGATCGCGTCCATGCCGAGCGGCATGCCGTCCTCGATGCGGTTGTAGATCACTCGAGCGACCTTCTGCCGCTGCTCCGCGTTCTTGCCCTCCCACTCGACGATCGACGCCATCGTGAGCACTTCTTGGAAGCGCTCGGGCGCGACGCCGAGCTCGGCGAGCTCGCTCGTGGTCTGGCTCACCATGCCCTGGATGATCCCCGTGGCGGTGACGTCGCCCGGCTCGAGGACGTACGTCGTCGGGTAGAGCCAGCCCTCGTAGTTGCCGTTCGCCTCGGCGGGCAGCCCCGTGGCGGCGGTGTCGGCCATGGCCGCCTCGAACTCCGCGACGGAGATTCCCGTGACGGAGGACGACCGCTCGAGGATCTGCTTGACGGTGTAGCCCTCGGGGATCGTGATCTTCGTCTCGACGCGCGAGTCGTTCGCCACGAGACGCGCGACGGCGTCCTTCGCGGACATCCCGAGGAGCAGCGTGTGCGTGCCCGGCTGGATCTTGCCGGCGTTCGGGTTCTCCTCGAACGCGCTGGCGAACGCCGCGGAGCTCGCGACGACGCCCGCCTCGGTGAGCACGGCCCCCATGTCGCGGCCCGTGGACCCGGGCTCGATCACGACGTCGACGGGCTCGGTCCCCGGGCCGTCGAAGTCCTTCGCCTCGAGCGGGTTCGCGAACCCGAAGAGGTCGGAGGCGTTGTTGAGCAGGAGGTAGCCCGCTCCGCCCACCACGAGGAGCGAGACGAGCAGGACCACGAGGGCCCGGCGGCGCCGGCGCTGGCGTCGCTTCTTCGCGGCCCGGCGCGCGCGCTGCTCGGCGCGCGAGGAGCGCGCGGGCTGCTGCTCGCCCTGGACTGCGGGCCGTTCGAACAGGTCGGTCACGGTCGGTGGTCTCCTGTCGGGTCTACAGGTTCTCCGGCGCGCACCCCCGCGCCCCGCTCGGCCTCGAGAGCGGATTGCAGAATGATAACGGCGGCGGCCTGGTCGACGACGCTCCGGTGCTTGCGCCCGGCGCGTCCCGACGCGTGCAGCGCCTGGTGGGCGCTGACGGTCGTCATCCGCTCGTCGACGAGGTGCACCGGCACCGGTGCGACGACGCGAGCCACCGCACCAGCGTACGCCCGCGCGCCCTGGGCGGCGGCGCCCTCCCCGCCCGAGAGGTGCCGCGGCAGGCCCACGTACACGACCTGGGCGTTGCGCTCGTCGACCTCGGCCGCGATGCGGGCGACGTCGGCGGGGACCGCCGCGCCGCCGCGGGTGTCGCGCGCGAGGGTCTCGACGGGGGTCGCGACGAGCCCGTCGGGGTCGCTCGCAGCCAGGCCGACGCGGACGCTGCCCACGTCGACGCCGAGGCGCGCCCCCCGCGGGAGGGGGGCGCGCCCGTCGTCGGCGGGCTGCACGGGCAGGCCGGTCACGCGCCGGCCGCGGCGCCGTCGCGCACGCCCCGGAGGGCGGCGGGCAGCGCGGACACGTCCGTGCCGCCGCCCTGGGCCATGTCGTCCTTGCCGCCGCCCCCGCCGCCGAGCGTCTGGGCCGCGGCCTTGGCGAGCACGCCGGCGCGCAGCCCGGCCGCGCGCGCGGAGGCGTTCGTCACGACGACGACCTGCGGGCGGCCCTTGGCGACGCCGCCGACGGCGACGACCGCAGGCTCCGCCTCGCCGAGCCGGCCGCGCACGTCGAGCGCGAGCGCGCGCAGGTCGTCCGCGGACGCGACCTCGCCGGCGTCGTGCACGACGACGCGCGTGCTGCCCACGAGCTCCGCCCCGGCGGCGAGCGCGCCGGCCGCCGCGAGGAGCTGGGCCTGCCGGAGCTGGGCGAGCTCCTTCTCTGCGTCGCGCAGGCGCGACACGAGCGTGCTCACGCGGTCGGGCAGCTCCTCGGTCCGCACGTTGAGCAGGCCCGTGAGCTGGCCCACGAGCGCGTGCTCCTTCGCCTGGAAGCCGTACGCGCCGTCCCCGACGAGCGCGTCGACGCGCCGCACGCCCGAGCCGATCGACGACTCGCCGAGCAGCGTGACGAGACCGAGCTGGCCCGTGCGCTGCACGTGCGTGCCCGCGCAGAGCTCGCGCGACCAGTCGCCGCCGATGGAGACGACACGCACCGTGTCGCCGTACTTCTCGCCGAACAGCGCCATCGCCCCCAGGGCGCGCGCCTCGGTGATCGGCATGAGCTGGTCGGTGACCTCGAGGTTCTCCTGGAGCTGGGTGTTGACCCGCTCCTCGATCTCCGAGAGCGCGCCCGAGGGCACGGCGGACGAGCGGCGGAAGTCGAAGCGGATGCGGCTGGGCGCGTTCTCCGACCCGGCCTGCGTCGCGTCCTTGCCGAGCGACTCCTGGAGCGCCTTGTGGATCATGTGCGTCGCCGAGTGGGCGCGGCTGATCGCCTTGCGGCGGTCGCGGTCGATCGTCGCGGTTCCGGGGTCGCCGAGCGCCGCGGTGCCCTCGACCAGGCGGCCGCGGTGCACCGACAGGCCCTTGATGGGGCGCTGCACGTCGTCGACCTCGATGGTCGCGCCGCCGTCGAGCACGATCGTGCCGTGGTCGGCGAGCTGGCCACCGGCCTCCGCGTAGAACGGGGTGCGGTCGAGCACGACCTCGACGTCCGCCGGGGCCGTCGCGGCCGGGGCGGGGACGCCGTCGACCAGCAGGCCGGCGACGCGCACCGCCGCGGACGACTCGGTGTACCCGAGGAACTCCACGGGCGCCGCGAGCTCGGACGCGAGCGACTCGTACGCGGCCGTGTCGACGCCGCCGGAGCGCTTCGCGAGCGCGTCGGCGCGCGCCCGCTGGCGCTGCTCGGTCATGAGCGCGCGGAACGCCTTCTCGTCGACCTGGACGCCCTGCTCGGCGGCCATCTCGAGCGTGAGGTCGATCGGGAAGCCGTAGGTGTCGTGCAGCGCGAACGCCTGGTCGCCGCCGAGCAGCGGCGTCCCGCCCGAGCCGGCCGCGGCCTTCGCCCGCGACACGGCGGTGTCGAGGATCGTCGTCCCGGCCGTGAGCGTGCGACGGAACGCGTCCTCCTCGGTGTAGGCGACGTCGGAGATGCGCGCGAAGTCCGTCGCGACCTCCGGGTACGACGGCGCCATCGCGTCGCGGCTCACCGGGAGCAGCGCGGGCATGGCGCGGTCCTCGACGCCGAGCAGGCGCATCGCGCGCACCGAGCGGCGCAGCAGACGGCGCAGCACGTAGCCGCGGCCCTCGTTGGACGGGCGCACGCCGTCGCTCATGATCATGAGCGCCGAGCGGACGTGGTCGGCCACGACGCGCATGCGGACGTCGTCCTCGTGGTTCGCGCCGTAGCGCTTGCCCGAGAGCGCCTCGGCCGCGGTGATGACGGGGAACACCTCGTCGATCTCGTAGAGGTTGTCCTTGCCCTGGAGCAGGTAGGCGACGCGCTCCAGGCCCATGCCCGTGTCGATGTTCTTGCGCGCGAGCTCCGAGACGATCCGGAACTCCTCCTTGGACTTCACGTCGTCGATCGCGTACTGCATGAAGACGAGGTTCCAGATCTCCAGGTAGCGGTCCTCGTCGACGACGGGGCCACCCTCCTGGCCGAACTCGGGACCGCGGTCGATGTAGATCTCCGAGCACGGGCCCGCGGGGCCGTGCTGGCCCGTGGACCAGTAGTTGTCCTTCTTGCCGCGGGCCTGGATGCGCTCGTCCGGCAGGCCGGCGATGCGCTTCCAGAGCTGCCGCGCCTCGTCGTCGTCGTGGTAGACGGTGACCCACACGCTCTCGGGGTCGAAGCCGTACTTCCCCTCCTCGCGCGCGCCCGTGACGAGGTCCCAGGCGTAGGTGATCGCGCCTTCCTTGAAGTAGTCCCCGAACGAGAAGTTGCCGTTCATCTGGAAGAACGTGCCGTGACGCGTCGTCTTGCCGACCTCGTCGATGTCGAGGGTGCGCACGCACTTCTGGACGCTCGTCGCGCGGTCCCACGGCGGGGTCTGCTCCCCCGTCATGTACGGGATGAACGGGACCATGCCCGCGATGGTGAACAGCGTGGACGGGTCCGGGGAGACGAGCGACGCCGACGGCACGACGGTGTGGTCGCGGTCGGCGAAGTAGTCGAGCCAGCGCTTGCGGATCTCGGCGGTGCGCATGATGTCCTTCGGAAAGAGGTCGGTGGTCGTGCGGGGTGGTGCGGTGGGCGCCGCGGGCTCGGCGTCCTAGAAGGAGTAACCGAGCAGGTCCTCGACGTCGTCCGTGTCGTCGAAGGCGTCCCGGTCGGCGCCGGCGGGGCGCGCGTGGCGTCCGGCCGCGCGACGCGCGCGGACGGCGTCCGGGTCCTCCTGGCCCTCGGCGAGCAGCGCCGCCATGAGCTCCTGCTCGCGGGCGTCGCGCGCGAGCGCAAACTCCGTGCGGAAGTCGCGGGCGATCTCGACGACCTTCTCGCCGAGGCCGTTCACCTGCTCCGTCGCCTGGTCCACGAGCGACGCCGGCGCGTAGCGCGCGAGGACCTTCTTGCCACGCACGACGACCACGACCGTGATCGCGACCCCGACGCCGATCCAGAAGACCCGGCGCATCAGCGCGACCCCTCGGCGCGGCTCGCGGAGCTGCCCGACGACCGCCGGCCGCCGAACGAGCGCGCGGCAGCCTGGCGCACGCCGTACGTGAACGCCGCGACCTTGACCAGCGGCGCACCGAACGTGGCGGCGTACAGGCCCGTGAGCGCGGAGACGTTCTCGCTCACCTGGGCGGCCGACGTGGTGATGGTGTCGACCTTGACGAGCTGGCTGTTCGTCGTGGCGACGGTCGTCGCGGCCTCGTCGAGGATCGGCACCGAGTGGTCGGTGACCTCCTTGATGCTCGCGCGCGCCTCGTCGAGCACGCGGCCGAGCTTGAGGAGCGGCACCGCGAGCAGGCCGACGAGCAGCACGAACGCGACGGCTGCGATGAGGCCGGCCACATCTCCCAGGGACATTCTTCCTCCAGTGCCAGTCACGGTGCCGCGGGCGCGGCACCCGCGCGCCGTGCGCGCGGGACGGTCGTCGCCGCGGGCTCCTCGCGGACGTACCCACGGCTCCGCGAAACACTACCCGCACCAGGGCGGGGACCGTCGTCGGGCACGGCGCGACGGCGCCCTCGCGGGGACGGGCCGGCGCACCGGCCCGGACGCACGAACGCCCCGCTCGCCGACGAAGCGGTGAGCGAGGCGTCCGGAGCGGGACTCAGCGAGCGTAGTACTCGACGACGAGCTGGACCTCGCACTGCACGGGGACCTCGGCGCGCTTCGGGCGACGCGTGAGCACCGCGCTGAGCTTCTCGAGCTGGACGTCCAGGTAGCCCGGGACGGCCGGCAGCACGTCGCGGTGCGCGCCCGCGGCCGCGACCTGGAACGGCGTCGTCGCCTGGCTCTTCGGCTTGACCTGGAGGGTCTGGCCGGGCTTCACGCGGAACGACGGGCGGTCCACGATCTTGCCGTCGACGAGGATGTGGCGGTGCGTGACCGCCTGGCGCGCCTGCAGGATGGTGCGGGCGAAGCCGGCGCGGAGCACGAGGGCGTCGAGACGCATCTCGAGGTTCTCGACGAGCGCCTCACCGGTCAGGCCCTTGTCCTTGCGGGCGTCCTCGTACGCACGCGCGAGCTGCTTCTCGCGGAGCATGTACTGGGCGCGCAGACGCTGCTTCTCGCGGAGACGGACCGCGTAGTCCGACTCGGTGCGGCGGCGGGCGCGGCCGTGCTCACCCGGGGGGTACGGGCGCTTCTCGAAGTGCTTGACGGCCTTCGGGGTGAGGGCGATGCCCAGGGCGCGGCTCAGGCGGACCTGGCGGCGCGAGCGCTTGACAGACGTCACAGCGGTATCTCATTCCTGTCGTTCGGGTTCTGACGTCACACCTGGTCCCGAGAACCGGGTCCGGGTGCGGGACCAGCCGATGGACCGCGCGCTCCACCGTGAGGAGGGGCGAGGGGTCGGGGCCGAGGTCCCAGGTGGTCGCCGCGAAGGCAACCTGAGAAGTCTACCGCACGTGGGGCGCCGTGGTCCCCGCCCTCGTCAGCGCGCGGGGCCGTCCTGGTCGAGGATGTCGCGGATGCGCCCGAGGCGCTCCGTGACCTGCCGCTCGTACCCGCGGTCCGTGGGCGTGTAGTACCGCGATCCGACGAGGGAGTCCGGCAGGTACTGCTGCGCCGCGACGCCGTGCGGCGCGTCGTGCGCGTACCGGTAGCCCGCGCCGTGCCCCAGCTGCTTGGCGCCCGGGTAGTGCGCGTCGCGCAGGTGCGGCGGGACGGACCCCGCCCTCCCGGCCCGCACGTCCGCGAGCGCTGCGTCGATCCCGAGGTAGGCGGCGTTCGACTTGGGCGCGGTCGCGAGGTGCACGACCGCCTCGGCGAGGACGATGCGTCCCTCGGGCATGCCGATGAGCTGGACGGCCTGGGCGGCGGCGACGGCGGTCTGCAGCGCCGAGGGGTCGGCCATGCCGACGTCCTCCGCGGCGGCGATGACGATGCGGCGGGCGATGAAGCGCGGGTCCTCCCCGGCCGCGATCATGCGGGCGAGGTAGTGCAGCGAGGCGTCGACGTCGGAGCCGCGCATCGACTTGATGAACGCGGACACGACGTCGTAGTGCTGGTCGCCGTCGCGGTCGTACCGCACGGCGGCGACGTCGACGGCGCGCTCGACCGCGTCGAGGTCGACGGGCACCGGCGGGGGGCCGGCGTGGGACGTGCCGACCGCCGCGCCCTCGGGGAGCGCGGCGTCGTCGTCGGCCGGGACGGCCGTCGCGGGCACGGGCGCCGGGGCGTCGGACAGCGCGGCGCCCGCGGCGGCCTCGAGCACGGTGAGCGCCTTGCGCGCGTCGCCGCCCGCGAGGCGCACGAGGTGGTCCTCGGCCTCGTCGGTGAGCGCGACGAGGCCGCCCAACCCTCGCTCGTCGGCGACGGCGCGCCGCACGAGGGCGCGGACGTCGTCGTCCCCGAGGGGCTGGAGCGTGAGCAGGAGCGAGCGGGAGAGCAGGGGCGAGTTCACGGAGAAGCTCGGGTTCTCCGTGGTGGCCGCGACGAGCGTGACCCAGCGGTTCTCGACGCTGGGCAGGAGCGCGTCCTGCTGGGACTTGGAGAAGCGGTGCACCTCGTCGATGAACAGGACGGTCTCCTCGCCGCCGGTGGCGAGGCGGCGCCGGGCGTCCTCGACGACGGTGCGCACGTCCTTGACGCCCGCGGTGACGGCGGAGAGCTCGACGAAGCGGCGGCCGGAGGCGGTCGCGATGAGGTAGGCGAGCGTCGTCTTCCCGGTGCCGGGCGGGCCCCAGAGGATGACGGAGCCGGGTGCGGCGCGGCCGCCGGACGCGTCGCTCTCGCTGCCGGACCGGATGAGCCGCCGCAGGGGCGAGCCGGGCACGAGGAGGTGGGACTGGCCCGCGACCTCGTCGAGGGTGGCGGGGCGCATGCGCACGGCGAGCGGGGCCCCCGGTCCGGGTCGCGGCGTGCCCTGCGCGCCGGACGTGGCGGCACCGAAGAGGTCGCCGCCGAAGAGATCACCGGTGGACATGGCTCGAGCCTACGCACCGCCGCCCACGCGGCGGTGCCGGGTCGAGGAGGTCGGGTGAACGTCCGGCCCCGGGGCGTGGGGGATCTGACACGCGGCGCGGGCGGGTGGGATGCTGGCGCTCGTGTTCTCGAGCCTCGGTCGTCGTGTCGCCCGCCACCCGCGTCTCACCGTCGTCGTGTGGGTCCTGCTGACAGCGCTCGGCTTCGCGCTGGCGCTGTTCGGCGTCCACGGGGAGAGCGTGTTCGACCGTGTGACGACGGGCGCGCCGACGATCCCGGGCTCGGACAGCGAGCGGGCGTCGCAGGTCCTCGCGGAGAACGACGAGGGCGGGACGGAGATCACGCTCCTGGTGTCCGGCGTCGACCCGGCGGACCCGCAGGTCGTGGAGGCGATGACGGGGGTCGACGCCGACCTCGTCGCCATCGAGGGCGTGGACACGGTCATCGACCCGTACGTGATCCCGGGCGGCGTGGAGGACCCTGCGGCGCAGTCGCTCGTCGCGCAGGACGGTCGCGGCTTCCTCTCGGTCGTGACGCTGCGCACCGACCTCGACGCCGAGCGCACCGACGCGGTCGCGGACCGCGTCGTGGAGCAGCTCGAGGCCGTGCCGGACGTGCTCGCGGACGCCGCCCCGGAGGCGGCGGGGGACGCGACGGGCCTCGTGGGGTCGAACGGGCTCATCGTCGAGGCGATCACGAGCCAGGTGAAGGAGGACCTCACGACGGGTGAGGCCGTCGCCCTCCCGGTGGCGCTGCTCATCATGGTGCTCGTCTTCGGCGGGTTCCTCGCCGCGGCGATGCCGATGGCCGGGGCCGTCGCGTCGATCGGTGCCGGTCTCGGGGTGCTGCTGGGCCTGACGTACGTGCTCGACGTCGACGCCTCCATCGTCAACGTCGTCACCCTGCTCGGCCTGGGCCTGTCCATCGACTACGGGCTGCTCGTGGTGTCGCGGTTCCGGGAGGAGCTGCACCGGCTGATCGAGGCGGGCGACGACCCGTCGCTGCGCCGGCGGCGCGGCGACGGCGTGGTGCACGCGGCGCTCGTGCGCACCATGGAGACCGCGGGCCGCACGGTCGCGTTCTCGGCGCTGACGGTCGCGATCTCCATCGCGGGGCTCATGGTGTTCCGCCCCGACATCCTGCGCGCGGTCGGCGCGGCCGGGCTCGGCGTCGTCCTCGTGGCCGTCGCGACGGCGCTCACCCTCGTCCCGGCGCTGCTCGCGTACTCGGGCCGTCGCCTCGCCCGCCCCGGGCTGCTCGGCCGGGTCCCGGGCCTGCGCCGCGTGCTCGCCCGGACCGCGGACGTGCAGTCGGACGAGGGCGCGTTCTCCCGCCTCGCGGGGCGCGTCCAGCGGCACCCGCTGTGGGTGCTGCTCACCACGGCGGCGCTCCTCGTGGTCCTCGCGCTGCCGGTGCTCGGGCTGCAGCTGCGGAACTCCGGGATCGAGCTGCTCCCCCAGGGCTCTCCCCAGCGCGAGTTCGTGGACGAGCTCGCCGCGCAGTACCCGTCCAGTGCGGGCGCCCAGGTCGTCGCCGTCGTGGACGCGAGCGTCAAGGACGCCCAGGCGTGGGCCGACGACGTGGCGGCGCTCGACGGGGTCGAGAGCGTCGACCCGGCGGCGCCGCTGGGGTCGTACGCCGTCGTGGGCGTGCACGTCGACGCGGACGACGCCGGCGGGCCGGAGGCCGTGTCGGTCGTGCGGGAGGTCCGTGCGACGGACCCGGGCTTCGACGTGTGGGTCACCGGTCAGGCGGCGGGGCAGGTCGACTTCCTCGAGGCGCTCGGCGAGCGCGTGTGGTGGGCCGTGGGGATCGTCGTCGGCGCGACGCTCGTGCTGCTGTTCCTCATGACCGGCTCGGTCGTGGTGCCGGTGAAGGCGCTCCTGACGAACGCGCTGTCGCTCGCCGCCTCGCTCGGGGTCCTCGTGTGGGTCTTCCAGGACGGCCACCTCGAAGGGCTGCTGAACTTCTCGTCCGTGGGCGGGATCGAGACGTACGTCGTCGCGCTGGTCGTCGCGTTCGCGTTCGGCCTCGCCATGGACTACGAGGTGTTCCTGCTCGCGCGCATCAAGGAGCTGTACGACGCCGGGCTCTCCAACGACGAGGCGGTCCGCCTCGGCCTGCAGCGCTCCGGGCGGATCATCACGTCGGCGGCGGCGATCATCGTCGTCGTGTTCGCGGGCTTCGTCTTCGGCGACCTGCTCGTCATCAAGGAGGTCGGGTTCGCGCTCGCCGTCGCCGTCCTCATCGACGCGACGATCGTGCGCCTCCTGCTGGTCCCCGCGACGATGACGCTGCTCGGGCGGTACAACTGGTGGGCACCCGGGCCGCTGCGCCGGGTGCACCGCCGGCTCGCGATCACCCACTGAGACGCCCCGACCGGCGGGGACGGTTCGTGCGCGGGCACTCCCGCGGGCGGCTACGGTAGGCGGCAGACTCAGTCGCACGGGGGGAGACGGATGGCGGACAACACGCGCACCGCAGTCATCGTCGAGGACGACGCGGAGATCCGTGATCTCCTGCGGACGGTGCTCGGTCAGGCAGGCTTCATCACGGAGGCGGCCGCGACCGGCGTCGAGGGCGTGGAGCTCGTCCGGCGGACCGACCCGGTCGTGACGACCCTCGACGTGAGCCTGCCCGACATCGACGGGTTCGAGGTGTGCCGGCGCATCCGTCAGATCTCCGACACCTACATCGTGATGCTCACCGCGCGCACCGACGAGATCGACACCCTCATGGGCCTGGACGCCGGTGCCGACGACTACCAGACGAAGCCGTTCCGCCCGCGCGAGCTGCGCGCACGGATCGAGGCCCTCCTGCGGCGCCCGCGACGCGGCCTGCCGTCGGACGGCGCCGACGCCGCACGGCCCGCCCCGACGGACCACGAGCCGACCCTCGTGGGGTCGGACGGGCTCCTGCTGGACGTCCCGCGACGCACCGCCACGGTCGACGGCGAGGCCGTCCACCTCACGCGCAGCGAGTACGACCTCCTGGGAGCGCTCGTCGAGGCGGCGGGTCGCGTCGTCAGCCGCAACGAGCTCGTCCGCGTCCTGTGGGGCGAGGAGTACGACGCCGGCACGTACGTCACGGACGCGGACCGGCGCAGCGTGGAGGTGCACATCGCGAACCTGCGCCGCAAGCTCGGCGACGGTCCGTCGTCGCCCCGGTGGATCCGCACCGTGCGCGGCGTCGGCTACCGGTTCGACCCCACGGGCTGACCGACGGCGGGCGGCGGTTCGCCGAGCAGCAGCGCCACCTCGTCGCACGCGCTGCGCGCGGCGGCCCGCAGCGTCGCGAGCGCGCGCGCCTCGTCCGCGGTCGTGCGGTGCCCGGCGCGGTGCCGGTCGAGCACCGCGGAGGCGGCGTCCCCGACCTCCGCGGCCCCGACCATGAGCGACGTCGACCGCACCGTGAGCAGCGTGCTGCGCGCCTCCTCGTCGTCGCCCCGGGCGAGCGCGACCGCCGCCGCGTCGACCCGTGGGACGACGAGGTCCCGGTACGCGACGAAGAAGCGCCGGACCGCCTGCACGTCGCCGTCCAGGTCGTCCGTGAGCGCCGTCCACGCCTGGCGCAGGTCCTCCCTCACGTGCGGGGGCCGTGGTGGCGGCCCGGGACGTCCCGGGTCTCGTCGGGCGTGCACCGATCACGGTCGAGCCGGGCGCCGTGGGGCGCAGGCTCGACGACGTCGACCGCGTCGCGGTCGGTGAGCAGGGCGGTCATGAGTGCCTCGTTCTCGTGGTGTCCGACGGGATCGATCCTGCGCGCCCTGGCGCGAGGGACCCGCCGCGTCGGCGCAGCGAAACCTCAGGATCTGCTCAAGATCCTGAGGTCGCGGCAGCGGGATCAACAGCTTCCGGACGCGCGGAGGGCGCGCCACCCGGCGGGGTGGCGCGCCCTCGGCGTCAAGCGTGCTGGGGTCAGGCGTCCGTGCGCCCGCTCTCGCCGGCTGCGCCGCCCTCAGCACCGCCCTCGCTGCCGCCGTCGTGCGACGGGGCGGCGGGCTTCGCGTCGACGCCCGCCTCCTTGCGCTGCTCGGGCGTGATCGGGGCGGGTGCCTGCGTCAGCGGGTCGTACCCGCCGCCCGACTTGGGGAACGCGATGACGTCGCGGATGGAGTCCGACTTCGTCAGCAGCGCGACGATGCGGTCCCAGCCGAACGCGATCCCGCCGTGCGGGGGCGCACCGAACTTGAAGGCGTCGAGCAGGAAGCCGAACTTCTCCTGCGCCTCCTCGGGCCCGATCCCCATGACGTCGAAGACGCGCTCCTGCACGTCCCGACGGTGGATACGGATGGACCCGCCGCCGATCTCGTTGCCGTTGCACACGATGTCGTAGGCGTAGGCGAGCGCCTCGCCCGGGTTCTGCTCGAACGTGTCGACCCAGTCCGGCGTGGGCGACGTGAACGCGTGGTGCACGGCGGTCCAGGCGGAGTGGCCCAGATCGACGTCGTCGTCCTCGCCGGTCGGCTTGAACAGCGGCGCGTCGACGATCCAGACGAACGCCCACGCGTCGTCGTCGATCTGACCCGTCCGCTTCGCGATCTCCTGGCGCGCGGCGCCGAGCAGGGCGCGCGAGTCCGACGTCTTGCCCGCGGCGAAGAACACGGCGTCCCCCGGCTGCGCGCCGGTCGCGTCGCGCAGGCCCTCGCGCTCGGCGTCGGACAGGTTCTTCGCGACGGGGCCGCCGAGCGTGCCGTCCTCGCCGAACGTCACGTACGCGAGGCCGCGAGCGCCGCGCTGCTTGGCCCACTCCTGCCACGCGTCGAACTGGCGGCGCGGCTGCGAGGCCCCGCCCGCCATGACGACGGCGCCGACGTACTCGGCCTGGAACACGCGGAACGGGGTGTCCTGGAAGTAGTCCGTGAGCTCGACGAGGGGGTTGCCGAACCGGAGGTCGGGCTTGTCGGACCCGTACAGCCGCATGGCGTCGTGGAAGGTCATGCGCGGGATGGGCGTCGGGATCGTGTACCCGATGAGCTCCCACAGCGCGACGAGGATCTTCTCGGCGAGCGCGATGACGTCGTCCTGCTCGACGAAGCTCATCTCGACGTCGAGCTGCGTGAACTCCGGCTGGCGGTCCGCACGGAAGTCCTCGTCGCGGTAGCAGCGCGCGATCTGGTAGTAGCGCTCCATGCCCGCGACCATGAGGAGCTGCTTGAACAGCTGGGGCGACTGCGGCAGCGCGTACCAGGAGCCGGGCGCGAGGCGCGCGGGCACGAGGAAGTCGCGCGCGCCCTCGGGCGTCGAGCGGGTGAGCGTCGGCGTCTCGATCTCGACGAACTCCTCGGCGTCGAGCACGCGGCGTGCGGCCTGGTTCGCCTTGGCGCGCAGGCGCAGGGCGTGCGCGGGGGCGGGCCGGCGCAGGTCGAGGTAGCGGTGCTTGAGGCGCGCCTCCTCGCCGATCGTCTCGGTGTCCGCGAGCGCCGTCGAGACCTGGAACGGCAGGGCCTCGGAGGTGTTGAGCACGACGACGTCGGTCGCGACGACCTCGATCTCGCCCGTGGGCAGGGACGGGTTCTCGTTCCCGTCGGGGCGGCGCGAGACCTCGCCCGTGACCTGGAGGACGAACTCGTTGCGCAGCGGGTGCGCGACGGCCTCGTCGCGGATGACGACCTGGGCGATGCCGGAGGCGTCGCGCAGGTCGATGAAGGCGACGCCGCCGTGATCGCGCCGACGGTCGACCCAGCCCGTGAGGGTGACGGTCTGACCGGTGTGCTCGGCCCGCAGTGAGCCGGCCGTTCGGGTGCGCAGCACGGAGGGTTCCTTCCAGGTGGGCGGTGGGGGGGTCGCGCTCCCGGAGCGGGGGCGCGTCCGCTGAAGTCTAGTGCGGGCGGGCGGGCGGCTCGACCGGATACCTCCGACCGGAGGCGGCCGACGGTCGGCTCTCGACCGGCGGGGGCGACCGGATACCGTGGCGGTGCCGCCGCGACGTCCCGTGGCGGCACCGCCGGGACCGGCGCGGCGCCTGCGGGCGCGCACGGGCCGACCGGCCGCGGCAGGGCCGTCCGGCCCGCCGCCCGCACGAAGGAGGGTGACCCGTGGCACGCACCATCGCGACGAACCGGCGCGTCGAGCGCGACGAGCTCGAGGGGTTCCTGCGCTCCCGGCACGACGGCGTCCTCGTCACCACCCGCGCCGACGGCCGCCCCCAGCTCAGCCCGGTCACGTACGGCGTCGACGACGCGGGTCGGGTCGTCGTGTCGACGTACCCGGAGCGCGCCAAGGCGGTCAACGTGCGCCGCGACCCGCGCGCGTCGCTGCTGTCCCTGGGCGAGCGGTTCTCCGACCCGTGGGTGCAGGTCGACGGCGAGGCGGAGGTGATCGACCTGCCCGAGTCGGTCGAGCCGCTCGTCGACTACTACCGCGCCGTCGGCGGCGAGCACCCGGACTGGGACGAGTACCGCGCCGCCATGGTCACCCAGGGCAAGTCGCTCGTGCGGCTGACGATCACGCGCTGGGGACCGGTGGCGACGGGCGGCTTCCCGGCGCGCCTCGCCGACGCCTGACACAGGTCAGAACAGGACCTGCTCCACTCCCCCGCCGACGACGTCGAGCCCGCCGCCGTCCACGGGCATGCCCGCGAGCGCCCCGCCGTGGCCGTCGCGCGCGTCCTGCGGCGCCGGGTCGACGGCGAGGCTGCCGGCCGGGTAGGCACCGTCCGTCGGCGGTCCTGACCGGCGGTGCCGGTCGCCGGGCTCGCCGCGGCGGAACCGGCCCTCGACGCCCGCGGGGCCGCGGTGCCCCGCGACCCCGAACCCGCGCGCCTCGAGCATCGGCCGCACCCGGTCCCACAGCCAGGACCGGTACGCCGTCGAGGCGTACGTGCCGCGGGCGTACACGCGCTCGTACCCGGGGACGAGGCGCGGGTGCTCGCGCGCGAGCCAGCCCATGTACCACTCGCGTGTGCCGGGCTTGAGGTGCAGCGGCAGCACCGTGACGCCCGTCGCGCCCGCATCCTTGACGGCGTCGAGCAGCTCGGTGAGCGCGCGGGTCGAGTCGGTGAGCCACGGCAGCACGGGAGCGACCATGACGCCGCACGGCAGACCGGCCTCCCGGACCGTGCGGACGAGGTCGAGCCGCGCGCGCGGCGAGGGCGTGCCCGGCTCGACGCTCGCCTGGAGCTCGGGGTCCAGGAGCGCGAGGGACACGCCGATCCCGACCTCGACGCGCGAGGCGGCGTCGACGAGCAGGGGCAGGTCCCGGCGCAGGAGCGTGCCCTTGGTCAGCACGGACAGCGGCGTGCCCGACCCGGCGAGCGCGTCGATGATGCCGGGCATGAGGCGGTAGCGCCCCTCGGCGCGCTGGTACGGGTCGGTGTTGGTGCCGAGCGCGACGGCCTCGCGCGCCCAGGACGGGCGGGCGAGCTCGGCCCGCAGCACGTCGTCGACGTTGACCTTGACCACGACCTCCCGGTCGAAGTCCTCCCCCGCGTCGAGGTCGAGGTACTGGTGCGTGGGGCGGGCGAAGCAGTTGTGGCTCACGACCCCCGCGGCGACGAAGTCGCGCGTGCCGGTCGTGATGTCGACCAGCTCCGTCGTCTCCCCCGGCCCGTCGAGCGCTTCCAGGGAGTCGACGCGCAGCGCCTCGCCGCCGGTGACGTCCTGGCCGTCGAGGACGGGCCGCCCCTCCGCGAGCGCCGCGGCGCCCGGCCCGACGAGTACGTCGCCGAGCGCCAGGCGGGCACGGTGCCCGGCACCGCCGACGACGTGGCGCCACCCGCGCTCGGTGAGGAACCGGTGGTCGCCGCTCGCGACGAGGCGCGTGCCGTCGGCGAGGGTCACGCGGTAGGCGCGCTTGCGGGTGGCCCAGCGGTCGAGCACGCGGGTACGCACGTAGCGCCGGTACGCGCCGTGCGGGACGGTGCCGACGATCTCGTCGCCGACACGCAGCTCGCCGATCGGCCGTTGCGCGCCGTCGGCCAGCAGCACCGGGGTGGCGGGCGCGAGGCAGTAGGAGCACGCGTGGCTGCACCCGCGGTACGGGTTGACGGTCCACCGGAACGGCATGCGCGACATCGCCGGCACCTTGGACAGCGCGCTCTTGGCGGTGACCTCGTGGAACGTGATGCCCGCGAACTCGGGCGTGCGCACGCTGCGGACGAGGCCGACCCGCTCCAGCCCGGGGAGCGCGCCGTCGTCCGCGCCGAGCACCTGTCCGTCCCACCGCATCGCGCCATTCGAACAAACGTTCGAACGCGCTGTCAAGAGCGGGTCAGCCGTCGGCGGACCACGCCTTGAGCAGCGCCAGGTTCCCGAGGGGGATGTGGTGGCCGATGCGCGGGTGGTCCAGCGCGACACCGACGACCCCGGCCGCGCCGAAGGACGCGACGTAGTCGATCGCCGCCGGCACAGGTACCCCGAGCAGCGGCACGGAGCCTGTCTCGTCGTCCGCCAGACCGAGCGCCCGGGCCGCCTCGTCCGCGCGCGCGGCGCTGCTGTAGAGGCAGATCATGGGCCCCTGGTCCGCAGCGACGGCGTACGGACGGGGCTGGTCCTCGGACCCCCGCGCGATGAAGAACCACGTGCCGAGGCGCACCGTCTGCCGCCACAGCGCGATCTGCGCCGACGTGTCGCCCGCGGGCGCGCTCCGCACGGCCTCGTCGAGGCGGTCCAGCTCTGCGACCGCGGCGGAATCGTTGTCTCGGGTCATGCGCGCTGCCTCGTCCCTCGTGGTCGGAGCCCGTCCCCGGTCCGCGCGGGCTCCTCGTCGCCGTCACCTTCTCACGGCGGCCGGGCGTCCCGGTGGGTGAGACGCCGGGATTGTCCGGCGGGCGTCCAGGCCCTAGGGTCGGGCCGAACGCCCCCGGGGAGCGCATGAGCGCTGAGAGTGCAGGCCGGACACCCGTCCCCCCTGCAGACCCGTGGAACCTGATCTGGTTCGTACCAGCGAAGGGAGCAGGGCGGACGTCACCGTCCCCTGCGCGCTCGTGCCCGCGCCCCGCGCGTGCCGTCCGCGCGGGGCGCGGTGGCGCGCCGTCGTGCACCCCTCGCCCCGGGGGCCCGACGGAGGGAACCGCATGACCGAGCCCCGCACCACGCCGCCCCGGGCGACCCCGCCCACCGCCACGCCCGACGACCGACCCGACGGCGTGGGTCCCACGCCCGCCCCCCGGGACCGCGCCGTCGCCGCTCCCCCGAGCCGTGCCCGACGCCGCGGCCTCACCCTCCACGAGACGGTCCTCGTCGCCGTGCTGGGGGTCGTGTTCGGGTTCGTCTACTGGGCGTTCGTGCAGCTCTGGGCCCCGCTCCAGCTCGCGATGGGACCGCTCGCGGACCTCGCCGCCAACGTGCTCGCCGGCGCGTGGATCGTCGTCGGCCCGCTCGCGACGTACATCGTGCGCAAGCCGGGCGTCGGCATCCTCACCGAGACGCTCGCGGCGCTCGTCGAGGTGGTCTTCCTCGCGTCGCCCGCCGGCCCGCTGCTCGTCCTCGTGGGGCTCGTCCAGGGCGTGGGTGCCGAGATCCCCTTCGCCCTCACCCGGTACCGCCGCTACGGCTGGTGGGTCTTCGTCGCGTCGGGCGTCAGCGCGGCGCTCGTCACGTACGCGTTCAACGCGGTCCGCTTCGGCTGGCTCGGGCAGGACTACGCGATGCTCCGGCTCGGCGTGCAGGTCGTCTCGTGCGTCGTGCTGTGCGGGATCGCGGCGCGCCTCCTCGGCGACGCCCTCGCCCGCACCGGCGCGCTCGACGCCTTCGCGATCGGGGCTGACCGCCGTGGCTGAGGCACCGACCGCCGCACCGGACGTCACGCCGGACGCCGTGCCCGGCGACCTGCCCGACGCCGTCGCCGCCGCCGGCCTGACCGTCACCGTGGGCCACGACGGCACGCGCGTGCTCGACGACCTCACCCTCACCGTCCCCGCGGGCACCGGGCTGCTCGTGCTCGGCCCCTCGGGCTGCGGGAAGTCCACGCTGCTGCGTGCGCTCGTCGGCGTCGTGCCCCACACGCTGCCGGGCTCCGTCGCGGGGGACCTGCGCGTGACGGGCGTCGACCCGCGCGACACGACCCCGGCGGCGCTCGCCGCGCGCGTCGGCCTCGTCCAGCAGCGGCCGGGCGACCAGCTCTGCCTCGCCCGCGTCGACGACGAGCTGCGGTTCGCGCTCGAGAACCGGGCCGCGGACCCGCGCACGATGGACGCCCGCGCCGCCACCGCGCTCGCCGCCGTCGGTGCGGACCACCTGCACGACCGGCCGACCCACGCGCTGTCGGGGGGCGAGGCGCAGCGCGTCGCCCTCGCGGCGGCGCTCGTCGCCGACCCCGAGCTCGTGGTCCTCGACGAGGCGACGGCGTTCCTCGACCCGGCGGCGGCGCACGAGGTCGGGACGCTCGTGGGCGGGCTCGTCCGGGCGCCCGGACGGGACGCGCCCGACACCCCCGGCCGGTCGGTCGTGCTCGTCGAGCACCGCCTCGACGACGTCGGGACACTCCCGGCCGCGACGCTCGTGCTCGGCGACACCGGTCGCGTCGTCGCGCACGGCCCCACGACCGCCGTCCTGCGCGCGCACGCCGCCACGCTCGCCGCGCTCGGGTGCTGGCTGCCGCTCGACATCCGGCTGGAGCACGCCGGAGCCCCGGGCCCGCTCGGCGCACCCGCGACCGACGCCTGGCTCGTCAACCTCGCGCGCTCCGCCGACCCCCGCACCGCCGACCCCCGCGCCGCGGACCCCCGTGACGCAGACACCGGCCCGGCGGCGCTCGCCCCTGACCGCCCGGTCGCCCTGCGTGCCCGTCGCCTCGCGGTGCACCGCGCCGCGACAGGCCGCCGACGGCGCGGGCGGGACGAGACGCCGGTGGTGCGCGACGTCGACCTCGACGTGCACGCGGGCGAGGTGCTCGCAGTGGTGGGGCCGAACGGCGGCGGCAAGTCGACCCTCCTGCGCGGGCTGGCGGGACTCGAACGGACCACGGGCGAGGTCACGACGGCGCCCGGCGCGCCCGTCGCGATGGTGTTCCAGGACCCGGAGCACCAGCTCCTCGCGCGCACGGTCCGCGACGAGGTCGCCTGGTCGGCCCGGCTCGCGCGGCTCGACGACGTCGACGGACGCGTCGCGCGCACCCTCGACGCGTTCGCCCTCACGCACCTCGCCGACGCGAACCCGTACCGGCTCTCCGGCGGCGAGCAGCGGCGACTGTCCCTCGCGACGGCGACGGTGCTCGACCCGCCCGTCCTCCTCGCCGACGAGCCCACGTCGGGGCTCGACCGCGCCCAGGCGGACGCCGTCGCCAACGCGCTGCGCGAGCGCGCCGACGCGGACGGCGCGGTGGTCGTCGTCACGCACGACCTCGCGCTCGTCGCGGCCCTCGCCGACCGTGTCGCCGTCGTCGTCGGCGGCCGGCTCGTGGCGCTCGGGCCGCCCGCCACCGTGCTGGCCGACGACGCGCTGTGCCGGCGCGCCCGCCTGCGCCGTCCTCCCCTGCTCGCGTGGTGGGCCCGCACGGGCCACCGCCACGGCGTGGACCCGGGCGCGCTCGTCCGGGCGCTCGACGCCGCCGTCGGCACCGCCGTCGCGGCCGAACCCGCAGAGACCGCGCCCGCAGCCCTCGCGGAGGTCGCCCGGTGAGCGCGCCGCACAGCACGCCCCTCGGGCGCTGGAACCCGACGGTCAAGCTGGCGACCGTCCTCGTCGTGTCGACGGGTGCGCTGCTCGTCACCGACCCGTACACCCCCGCGATCGGGTGGGTGCTCACGGTCGTGGCGCTGCTGATCGCAGGACGCGTCCCCGTGCGCACGCTCGCCCTGGCGCACGTGCCCTTCCTCGTGTTCGCGACGAGCCTGCTGGTCGTCAACGTCGCCACCCGGCCCGGCGGCGACCCGGTCGACCTGGGCCCGGTCACCGTCGGCTCCGACGGCCTGACGATCGGCGCCGGGCTCGCGGTGCGCACGCTGCTCGTCGGCGCCCTCTCGCTCACGGTCGCGGTGACGACCGACCCGGTGCGCCTCATGACGAGCCTCCACCAGCACGGGCGGCTGCCCCTGACGTGGACGTACGCGGTGCTCGCGGCCCACCGGCTGCTCGTCGAGCTGCCCGACGCCTGGCACACCATCCGCTGTGCCCAGGCCGTGCGCGACCCGCGGCGGCGCCCCGGCACGCTCCCCCGGTCCCCCCGCGCGCTCGGCACCGCCGCGTTCGCCCTCCTCGTCGGCGCCGTGCGCCGGTCCGAGCGCCTGACCGTGGCGCTCGAGTCGCGGGGCCTGGGGTCCGGTCCGCGCACCACGGCGCGGCCCGTCCCGCTCGGTGTGCCCGACGTCGTCGCCGCGGTCGCCGTGCTGGCCGTCGCCGCGGCGGTGGTCGTCGTCGGGGTCCGCGGGGGGTGGGTCACGGGGCTGGGCGCGCTCACGGCGTGAGGCCTGCCGGACCGCGGTCACGCGGGCTCGACGACCGCACCCTCCGCCGGGACGCCGAGGTCCACGACGCGCGACGAGCCGTCGCGGGACCGCTCGCGGAAGCCCCGGAAGACGAGCGGCAGCCCGCGGGCGGCGAGCGCGTCCGGCGCGTCCATGGCCTGCACGTGCACGTGCGGCTGCGTCGAGTTCCCCGAGCTCCCGCACCGGCCCAGCTCCTCGCCCGCCTCGACCCGTCGGCCGGGCACGACGGCCACGGACCCGGCGCGCAGGTGCGCGAGGACGACGTACGTGCCGGGCGGGTCGAGGGCGAGCACCACGTGGTTGCCCGCGAGCGCCGCGGCGCCACCGCGCGCCCGCGCCGCCTGCGTGAGCGCGTAGCCGAGCAGCGCGGTGGGCGACCGGCGGGCCTCGTGGTCGGGCTCGCCGTCGTGCACCGCGACGACGGTGCCCGCCGCCGGGGCGAGCACGGGCAGCCCGAACGCGACGAACCGCTCGGGCGGCTCGGTGCCCAGCACGGTGCGCCAGTCGCGTACGGCGGCGGTGCGCCGCCCTCGGACGGCGACGAAGTCGATCGCGTACGTCGTCGCGAAGAGGTCGGTGCCGTGGCTCGGCACGCGGCGCGCCGGGCTGTTGCGGACGAGCCACGTCCCCTGGAAGGGCAGGGCGAGCTCGACGGGTCGCGTCACGTCGCCCTCCCCTCCCCGGTGCGGCGGGTCAGCCGTCCGCGGGCACGACGCGCGGGAAGCGGTCCTCGGCGGGCGGCTCCCACGTCGCCGCGTCGGCGTCGACCTGCTCCCCCGAGCGGATGTCCTTCACCTGGTCGGACGAGCGCGTGCCGTCGTCCTCGACGCGCGCGGGGAACCAGACGAACGGGATGCCGCGCCGGTCGGCGTAGCGGATCTGCTTGCCGAACTTCGCGGCGGCGGGCGCGACCTCGACCGGGACCCCGCGGGCGCGCAGCGCGTGCGCGACCGCGTCGGAGGCGTCGCGCGTCTCCTCGCTCGTGACGGCCACGACGACGGCGCTCGGCACGGACCGCGTCGCGCGCACCAGGCCCGCGGACAGCAAGCGCGACACGAGCCGGGACACGCCGATCGACAGACCGACGCCGGGGTAGGTGTTCGCACCGTCGGACGCGAGCGTGTCGTAGCGCCCGCCCGAGCAGATCGAGCCGAGCTGCTCGTGGCCCACGAGCACGGTCTCGTAGACGGACCCGGTGTAGTAGTCGAGGCCGCGCGCGATCTTGAGGTCGGCGACGACGACGCCCGGGGCGCGCACGCTCGCGGCCTCGATCAGCGCGCCGAGCTCGCCCAGCCCGGTCTCCAGCAGCTCGCTCTCCACGCCGTGCTCGGCGGCGAGCGCTCGCACGCGGTCGACCACGCCGGAGTCGCTCCCGCTGATGCCCGCGAGCGCGAGGCACGCCTGCGCCTGCTCGGGCGTCGTGCCGGCCTCGGACTCGAGCAGCGCGGCGACCGTCCCGGGGCCGACCTTGTCGAGCTTGTCGATCTGGCGCAGGACGTCGTCGACCGCGTCGATGCCGAGCCCGCGGTAGAACCCCTCGGCGACCCGGCGGTTGTTCACGAGGACGCGGACCTCGGGCACGCCGATGTCGCGCAGCGCGCCGAGGGCCTCGGCCATGACGAGCGGCAGCTCGACCTCGTAGTGGTAGGGCAGCTCGCCCGCGCCGACGACGTCGACGTCGGCCTGGGTGAACTCGCGGAAGCGCCCGTCCTGGGGGCGCTCGCCGCGCCACACCTTCTGGATCTGGTAGCGCTTGAAGGGGAACGCGAGGTGCCCGGCGTTCTCGAGCACGTAGCGCGCGAACGGGACGGTGAGGTCGAAGTGCAGGCCGAGCTGCTTGTCACCCTTCGCGGCCGACCCGGCCGCGGCGTCGTCCTGCGGCTCCTCCTGGAGCCTGCGCAGGACGTAGACCTCCTTCGACGTCTCCCCCTTGCGCAGGAGCTGGTCGAGCGGCTCGACCGCGCGCGTCTCGATGCCGGCGAACCCGTGCAGCTCGAACACCCGGCGCAGGGTGTCGAGGACGTGCTGCTCGACGATCCGACCGTCGGGGAGCCATTCGGGGAAACCGGAGAGGGGTGTGGGCCTGGCCATGGGTCAGATCTTCCCAGACGCCGGGACGGGCGACCGCATCGTCCGGCCCCCGGTCCTTCGCTCAGCGGGCAAGAAAGGGGTTCGTCGCCAGCTCGCGTGCGACCGTCGTCGCCGGGCCGTGCCCCGGGAGCACGTCCCAGGCCGGGTCCAGGTGCGCGACGACGTCGCGCAGGGTCCGGGCCATCGTCGCGCCGTCCCCGCCCGGCAGGTCGGTGCGGCCGACGGAGCCCGCGAAGAGGACGTCGCCGCTGAGCACGAGACCCGCTCCCGGCTCGCCCACGAGGTAGAGCGTGGAGCCCTCGGTGTGCCCGGGCGCGCCCACCGCGCGCAGCGCGACGCCGCCCCAGCGCAGCTCCTGCTCGCCGCCCGCAGGCACGTCGAACGTCTCGACGCGGCTCGGCTCGCGGTAGTCCTGCGGCCCGGCGCCGGCCGCCGCGAGCGCCGCGCCGAGCGGGCCGGACACGACGGCGCCCGGCCGGCTCGCGGCGGGCCCGCCGTGCTCCAGGCTCCCGAACGGGTCCGCGAGCCGGTACGCGTCGGCCGCGTGCAGCACGACGGGAACCCCGAAGCGGTCGGCGAGCGCCGCGGCGTCCCACGTGTGGTCGACGTGGCCGTGCGTCGCGAGGACGGCGCGGGGCACGAGGCCGGCGGAGCGGACGTGCGCGACGACGGCGTCCGCGACCCCGGCCCCCGCGTCGACCACCACGCAGTCGCCGCCCGGGGCGCTCACCACCGTGCAGTTCGTGCCAAAGACGGGCGCCACCACCACGTGCACGGCCGGTCCGGGCGGGGTCGCGCCGTGCTCGGCAGAGGGAGTCGGCGTCGTGCCACGAGGTCGGTCCACGAGGGCGAGGGTAGCCCGCGGCACGGGCGGCGGGGCGGCTCCGGGCGGGCGCAGCGCGGGTTGCGGGCGGCGCCGTCGATACCGGACCGTGACCTGCGCGCAGCAAATCCACCCGCCACCAGGGTTCTCGGTGCCTAGACTGTCCCGTACCGACCACGGCCGCACCGGGGTCGACCGTGCGCGCCGTCGCGGCGCCGGACGAAGGAGCTGGGGTGTCGACGAAGAGTCGCGAGCGCGAGCAGGCGCGTCGTCGTGAGGAGAAGTGGGACCGTCACGTGGCCCAGCTCCGGGCGAAGCGCCAGCGCACGTGGTCGATCGTGGGCGTCGTCGTCGCGCTCGTCGTGATCGGCGTCGCCGTCTGGTGGGCGCTCGCCGCCACCCAGGATCCCGGCACCGACCCGGGCGGCGACACGGGCGCGGCGCCCTCGGGCGAGCACACCCTGCCGCCCGCGTCCGCCGCCGAGGGCCGTGACTGGACCACGACGCTCACCACGAGCGCGGGCGACCTCACGCTCACGCTCGACGGCGCGGCCGCCCCGCAGGCGGTCGCGAGCTTCGTGTCCCTCGCCGAGTCCGGGTACTTCGACGGCACGTCGTGCCACCGCCTCACGACGTCGGGCATCTACGTGCTCCAGTGCGGCGACCCGACGGGCACCGGCACGGGCGACCCGGGCTACAAGTTCGGCCCCGTCGAGAACGCCCCCACCGACGACGTCTACCCCGCGGGGACCGTCGCCATGGCCCGCCAGGGCGGGGACGCCGACTCGATGGGCTCGCAGTTCTTCCTCGTCTACGAGGACTCGACCATCCCGTCCGACGCAGCGGGTGGTTACACGGTGTTCGGCACCATCACGTCCGGCCTGGACGTCGTCCAGGCAGTCGCTGACGCGGGGACGCAGGACGGATCCGGCGACGGGTCCCCCGCCACCCCGGTCACCATCGAAGGAGTTGAGACCCAGTGAGCGATCCCGCCCAGAACCAGGCGAGCGCACCGGCACCGGAGCCCGCGGAGGCGAGCGAGACCGGACGGGTCGACGCGACAGACGTGGAGCCGACGCCCGAGGCCACCGAGGCCACCGAGGCCACCGAGGCCACCGAGGCCACCGAGGCCACCGACGAGGGTCCCGCCTCCGCCGCGGCCGAGGAGGCCGCCCCGGCCGAGCAGGCGGAGGCCACGCCCGCCGCCGAGGCCGAGGGGGCCGCCGCACCGGCGGCGGAGGCCGAGACCGCCCCCGCGGCCGAGCAGACCGAGGCCCCCGCGGCCGACGACGCTCCCGTCGCCGAGGCCGAGACCGACGCGCCCGCTGACGCGGCACCGGAGGCGCCTGCCGCCGACGCAGCTGACGCAGCCGACAACGCTCCCGCCGACGCAGCTCCCACCGCCGAGGCGGCACCCCGGCCCGCCGCCCCGCGTCCCGGGCCGCGACCCAAGCCGTCGGCGCTCCCGCACCCGCCGCGCAAGCCGGCCGCCCCGGCCGCGGGCGCTCCCGCCGCAGCGGCCGTCGTGCCGGAGGTGCCCGCCGTCCCGGCGCTTGCCGACGACTCGGCCGCCGCCAAGGCCGCGGCCGCGTTCGGTCGGGTCGACGAGGACGGCACGGTGTACGTCCGCGAGAGCGCGGGCGAGCGCTCCGTCGGGCAGTTCCCGGGCGTCGGCGCCGACGAGGCGCTCACGCTGTACGTGCGCCGCTACCTCGACCTCCAGGCGAAGGTCGCGCTGTTCGAGGCGCGGCTGACGAGCACGGACCTGTCGGTCAAGGAGATCGACCAGACGATCGCCCGGCTCACCGAGGAGACCGCGGAGCCCTCCGCGGTCGGCGACCTGGACGGGCTCCGGGCGCAGGTCGAGTCGCTGCGCGGCGCCGCTGCCGAGCGTCGCGCGCAGCTCGAGGCGGAGCGCGCCGCGGCGAAGGCCGCGGCTCTCGAGGCCCGCACGGAGATCATCGAGGCCGCCGAGAAGATCGCCGCGACCGATCCGAGCCGCATGCAGTGGCGGCCCGCGGGCGAGGAGCTGCGCGGGCTGCTGGAGCGCTGGAAGGAGGCCCAGCGCTCGGGCCCGCGCATCGACCGCGCGAGCGAGGAGGCGCTGTGGAAGCGGTTCAGCCACGCGCGCACCGCGTTCGACCGCGAGCGCCGGCACTACTTCGCCGAGCTCGAGCAGCGCAACGCCTCCGCGAAGGCCGCGAAGGAGAAGCTGGTCGAGGAGGCCGAGGCGCTGTCGTCGAGCACCGACTGGGGCCCGACGGCGGGCGCGTACCGCGACCTCATGGCGCGCTGGAAGGCCGCGGGCCGGGCGAGCCGCAAGGACGACGACGCGCTGTGGGCCCGCTTCCGCGCCGCCCAGGACACGTTCTTCCAGGCGCGCGACGCGGTGAACTCCGCGACGGACGCCGAGTACGCGGCGAACCTCGAGGTCAAGGAGGCGCTGCTCACCGAGGCTGAGGCGCTCGTGCCCGTCAAGGACCTCGCCGCGGCCAAGGCGGCGCTGCGCGACCTCCAGGAGCGCTGGGAGGAGGCCGGCCGCGTGCCGCGCGGCGACCTGCAGCGCGTCGAGGGCCGTCTGCGCGCCGTCGAGAACGCGGTCCGCGACGCCGAGCAGGCGCAGTGGACGCGGAGCAACCCCGAGACGCGCGCCCGCGCGGAGGGTGCGGCGGCGCAGCTCGAGGCCGCGATCGAGGCGCTCGAGGCCGACCTCGCCGCCGCGCAGAGCCGCGGGGACGCGCGCGCGGTCAAGGAGGCCGAGACGGCGCTCGCCGCGAGGCGCTCCTGGCTCGAGCAGGTCGTCCGCGCGGCGGAGGACTCGCGCGGCTGACGCACTCCCGCTCGGTCGCAGGGCCGGCGCTCGTCCATAGACGCGCGCCGGCCCTTCCGTGTCCCCACCGCCGTGCGGCACGGTAGGGGCGTGCCCGCAGCCACGACCGCGCCCGACCACGCCGCACCCGCCCGCGCCACGGGGCACGTCCGCGCCGCCGCGCTCGCGCACCTGCTCGCGCCGCCGGGACCGGAGTTCGGCCTGCTCGTCGTCCCGGAGGACGTCGGCGGGCCGGCGGCCTTCCAGGAGCTCGTCCGCGCGGGCGCCCTGCGTCGGCTGTGGGGCGACGTCGCCGCTCCGGCGAGCGTCCCCGTCACCCCCACGCTGCGCGCGCTCGCCGTCCGCGACCAGGTCCCGCGCGGCACGGTGCTCGCGGGCGCGGCCGCCGCGTGGGTGCTGTGCGGCTCCGCGCCGCCCCGCGTGCTCGACGTCGTCCACCCGCCCGGGCGTCACCGTCCGCCGCCGCGGCAGGGCCGGGCCGCGCGGCAGGCGCACGTGCTGCGCGACGAGACGAGCCTCGTCGCAGGCGTGCTCGTCACGTCGGTGCTGCGGACCGCGCTCGACGTCGCCACCCGGTGCGAGCCGGTGCAGGCGCTGAGCACCCTGCGCCGGCTGGAGGTGGTGTGCGGGCTCGACGCCCGTGCGGCGGCGCGATCGCTCGAGCTGCGCCACCGATGGGTCGGCCGGGCGCAGGCGCGGCGCGCCCTCGCGCTCCTGCTCGCCGGGACCGACGACCCGGTCTAGGTTGGTCGGCATGGCCGCAGCCACGACTCCCCCCGTGGAGCTCGACGTCCGAGGACGGACCGTGCGCGTCACGAGCCCGGACCGCGTCGTCTTCCCCGCGCGCGGGCTCACCAAGCTCGACGTCGTGCAGTACTTCCTCGACGTGGGCGACGGCATCCTCGGCGCCCTGGTCGACCGCCCGACGACGCTCGAGCGCTGGCCCAAGGGCGTGTTCGAGGGCGCCCGCATGAGCACGCGCACGGACAACACCGGCGACGCGTTCTACCAGAAGCGCATCCCGAAGGGCGCGCCCGAGTGGGTGCAGACCGCGCGCATCGCGTTCCCGAGCGGGCGCACGGCCGACGAGGTGTGCCCCACGAAGCTCGCCGTCGTCGCCTGGGCGGCCAACCTCGGCACGCTGACGTTCCACCCGTGGCCCGTGCGCGGCGGGGACGTCGAGGCGGTGGACCAGCTCCGCATCGACCTCGACCCCCAGCCGGGCACCGACTTCGACGACGCCGTGCGCGTCGCACCGCACCTGCGCGAGATCCTCGACGAGCTCGGCCTCCCCGGCTACCCCAAGACGTCGGGCGGTCGCGGGATCCACGTGTTCGTCCCGGTCGCGCCCGAGTGGGACTTCGTGGCCGCGCGCCGCGCGACGATCGCGATCGGTCGTGAGCTCGAACGGCGCCTGCCGGACCAGGTCACCACGAAGTGGTGGAAGGAGGAGCGCGGCGCCAAGATCTTCGTCGACTACAACCAGATGGCGCGCGACCGCACGATCGCGTCGGCCTACTCGATCCGCTCCAACCAGCGCGCGACGGTGTCCGCTCCCCTGCGCTGGGAGGAGCTCGGCGACGTCCACCCGGACGACTTCGACGTGCTGTCGATGCCCGCGCGCTTCGCCGCGGTGGGCGACCTCTTCGCACCCCTGCGCGCCGACCGGGAGGACCCGGGCGCGTCGCTCGAGCCCGCCCTGGAGCTGTCCCGCCGCGACGAGGCCGAGCACGGGCTCGGGGACCTCCCCTACCCGCCCGAGTACCCGAAGATGCCCGGCGAGCCCAAGCGCGTCCAGCCGAGCAAGGACCGGGACCGCGCCCGGGACTGACGTGCCGCGACCACGCGGGTGCGGGCGGCGTCAGTCGACGCCGGGCGCCCCGGGGAGGATGCCCGTGAGGTCGTAGCGCACCGGCTCCTCGAGCTGCTCGTAGGTGCACGACTCCGGGTCCCGGTCGTCGCGCCAGCGCCGGAACTGCGCGGTGTGCCGGAACCGGGAGCCTTCCATGTGGTCGTAGGCGACCTCGACCACGCGCTCCGGACGCAGCGGCGTGAACGACAGGTCCTTGCCCGAGCTCCAGCGCGACACCGCACCCGGCATCCGCTCGCCGGCGGGGTTCTCCCATCCGGACCACGGGTGCGCGTCCGCGTCCGGCGTGCCCGGCTCGACGACGAGCGGCGCGAGCTCCTCGACCAGCGCGGCGCGCCGCGCCGTCGGGAACGACGCGGCCACGCCCACGAACTGGAGCTGGCCCGCGTCGTCGTACAGGCCGAGCAGGAGCGAGCCGAGCAGCGGCTTCGCGAAGGTCGACGTCTTGTGCAGGCGGTACCCCGCGAGCACGACGTCCGCCTCGCGACCGTGCTTGATCTTGAGCATCGCGCGCTTGTTCGGCTGGTACGTGCCGTCGAGCTGCTTGGCGACGACGCCGTCCAGGCCCGCGCCCTCGAACGTGTCGAACCACTCCCGCGCCACGGCGACGTCGCGCGTGCGGGGCGTGGCGTGCACCGCCGGGCCGTCGAGGCCCAGGGAGTCGAGCACCTCCTGCCGCCGCGCGAGCGGCGCGCGCGTGAGGTCCTCGTCCCCCAGCGCGAGCACGTCGAACACGACGAGGGCCGCGGGGGTCTGCTCCGCGAGCAGGCGCACGCGCGAGGCCGCCGGGTGGATACGCTGCTGGAGCACCTCGAACTCGAGGCGACCGTCCCGCGCGACGACGATCTCGCCGTCGACCACGCACCGGGGCGGGAGCGCGGCCCGGACCGCTTCGACGACCTCGGGGAAGTAGCGGTCCATGGGCCGCGCGTTCCTGCTGTCGAGCCGCACCTCGTCGCCGTCGCGGTACACGATCGCGCGGAAGCCGTCCCACTTCGGCTCGTACACGTACCCCCCGTCGACGGCGTCGGGCTCGGGCACGGCGGGCACGGACTTCGCGAGCATGGGCAGCACGGGGGGCATGACGGGCAGGTCCATGTGCCGATGCTGCCACCGGGCCTGCCGCCCTGCGCGGCGTGGTGCCGCCGAGCCGCCTCCCGGCCCCGGCTCAGGCGGGGAGCTGCGCCGTCTCGGCGGCCTTCGTCCCCGTGATGCGGTAGACGTCGAACACGCCGTCGACCTTGCGGACCGCGCTGAGGACCTGCGCGAGGTGCGCGGGCTCCGCCATCTCGAAGACGAAGCGGGACATCGCCACGCGGTCGTTCGAGGTCGAGACGGTCGCCGAGAGGATGTTCACGTGGTTGTCCGACAGGACGCGCGTCACGTCGGAGAGCAGGCGCGCGCGGTCGAGCGCCTCGACCTGGATCTGCACGAGGAACATGGCGTTGCTGCCCGTGGTCCACGAGACGTCGACGATCCGCTCGGGCTGGTTTCGCAGCCCGACGACGTTCGCGCAGTCCGCGCGGTGCACGCTCACGCCCTGCCCGCGCGTGACGAACCCGATGATCTCGTCGCCCGGGACCGGGGTGCAGCACTTCGCGAGCTTGACCCAGATGTCGTCGACGCCCTTGACCATGACGCCCGGGTCGCCCGTGCGCACGCGGCGCGCGGTGTTCCCGGGGCGCGCGGTCTCGGCGACGTCCTCGACCGTGCCCTCCTCGCCGCCCATCGCCTGGACGAGCTTGGAGACGACGTTCGCCGCCGACACCTGGCCCTCGCCGATCGCCGCGTACAGCGCGGTGACGTCCGCGAAGCGGAGCTCGTTGGCGAGCGCGACGAGCGACTCGTGCGACAGCAGGCGCTGGATCGGCAGGTTCTGCTTGCGCATCGCCTTGGCGATCGCGTCCTTGCCGTGCTCGACGGCCTCCTCGCGGCGCTCCTTGGAGAACCACTGCCGGATCTTGTTGCGCGCCCGCGGGCTCTTGACGAAGGCGAGCCAGTCGCGGCTCGGACCCGCGTTCTCCGACTTCGAGGTGAGGACGTCGACCGAGTCGCCGTTCTCGAGCGTCGAGTCGAGCGGGACGAGCCGCCCGTTGACGCGCGCGCCCATGGTCCGGTGCCCGACCTCGGTGTGCACCGCGTAGGCGAAGTCGACCGGCGTCGCGCCCGCCGGCAGCGCCATGACGTCGCCCTTGGGGGTGAAGACGTAGACCTCCGCGCCGCCGATCTCGAAGCGCAGCGAGTCGAGGAACTCGGCCGGGTCGGCCGTCTCCCGCTGCCAGTCCACGAGCTGGCGCAGCCACCGCATGTCGTTGGCCGCGGCGTCGTCCTTCGCCGTCTTGCCGCCCGACTTCGCGGTCTCCTTGTACTTCCAGTGCGCCGCGACGCCGTACTCCGCGCGCCGGTGCATCTCGTGCGTGCGGATCTGGATCTCGACCGGCTTCCCGCCCGGCCCGATGACCGTCGTGTGCAGCGACTGGTACATGTTGAACTTCGGCATCGCGATGTAGTCCTTGAACCGCCCCGGCACGGGGTTCCACCGCGCGTGCAGCGCACCGAGCGCCGCGTAGCAGTCCCGGACGCTGTCCACCAGGACGCGCGCGCCGACGAGGTCGTAGATCTCCGCGAAGTCGTGGCCGCGCACGATCATCTTCTGGTAGATCGAGTAGTAGTGCTTCGGCCGGCCGGTGACGGTCGCCTTGATCTTCGCGCTGCGCAGGTCGGCCGTGACCTGCTCGCGCACGACGGCCAGGTACTCCTCGCGCGCCGGCGCGCGCTCGGCGACGAGGTGGACGATCTCGTCGTACACCTTGGGGTACAGGGCCTGGAACGACAGGTCCTCGAGCTCCCACTTGATCGTGTTCATGCCGAGGCGGTGGGCGAGCGGCGCGTAGATCTCGAGCGTCTCGCGCGCCTTGCGCCCCGCCGACGACGACGACACGTACTTCCAGGTGCGCGCGTTGTGCAGGCGGTCGGCGAGCTTGATGACGAGCACACGGATGTCCCGTGCCATGGCGACGACCATCTTGCGCACCGTCTCGGCCTGCGCCGCGTCGCCGTACGTGACCTTGTCGAGCTTGGTCACGCCGTCGACGAGCATGGCGATCTCCTCGCCGTACTCCTCGGTGAGCTGCGCGAGCGAGTAGTCGGTGTCCTCGACCGTGTCGTGCAGCAGCGCGGCGGCGAGCGTCGACCCGTCGAACCCGAGCTCGGCGAGGATCGTCGCGACCGCGACGGGGTGCGTGATGTACGGGTCGCCGCTCTTGCGCAGCTGGCCGCGGTGGGCGCGCTCTGCGGTCTCGTACGCGCGCTCGATGACGCTCAGGTCCGTGCGCGGGTGGTTGGTGCGGACGGCCTGGAGCACCGGCTCGAGCGCCGGGCTGCCCGCGTTGGGGCGCGCGCCGAAGCGGACGAGGCGCGAGCGCACACCGCGCCCGCCCGACCCGCCGGTGCCGGAGGTCGGGGCGCCCGCGCGCTCAGGAGCGCGCGACGTCCGGGTGTTCTCGCTCATGCGCGCCTCCTTCCGCAGGGCGGCCGCCACCGGCACGATGCCGGCGACCAGCCGAGACGACCGGAGTGGCAATCCTACGACTCGACGTGGACCAGCGTGGCCACCTCGCGGCCCGCGAGCCGCTCGCGGCCGCCCAGACCCTCGAGCTCGAGGAGGAACGCCAGGCCCACCACGACGCCTCCCCCGCGCTCGACGAGCTCGGCGCCCGCGGCCGCCGTGCCCCCGGTCGCGAGCACGTCGTCCACCACGAGAACACGCGCACCCGGGGGCAGTGTTCCCGACCGGAGCTCGATGGTCGCGGTGCCGTACTCGAGGTCGTACGTGACGGTGTCCGTGGGCGGCGGGAGCTTGCCCGCCTTGCGCAGCGGCACGAACCCGACGCCGAGGTGCGTCGCGAGCGGCGCCCCGATGAGGAAGCCCCGCGCCTCCATGCCCGCGACGAGGTCGACCCCGCCCGCGGCGCGCGCGACGTCGCCGAGCGCCTCGACCACGTGGCCGAAGGCGTCGCCGTCTGCCAGCAGGCCGGTGATGTCCCGGAAGACGATCCCTGGTCCCGGGTAGTCCGGGACGGCACGGACGAGCTCGAGCACGCGCGAGGCGCGCTCCGGGCCGAGCCCGGCGAGGTGGACGGCGCGCAGGCCGCCCGCCTCGCCGGCCGGCACGTGACCGGGTGCCGTCATCGGGGACGACGGCGGCGCGGCTGCGCCTTGTTGCCCTGGTGCGCGCCCGGCTGGAGCTGGCGGTGCCCCGCCCCGACGCCGGCCGCCGCGAGCGCGGCGTCCTCCTCGTCGCCCGCGACCTCGGCCCGCTCCGCGCGCAGCGCGAGGACCTTGGCCGTGTGCTCCTGGATCGGCTTCTCGCGCTCGCGCAGCGCGACCTCGAGCGGCGTCGCGAGGTACACCGACGAGTACGCGCCGACGGCCATGCCGACGAAGAGCGCGAGCGCGATGTCGCGCAGCGTGCCCGCGCCCAGCAGGAACGCCCCGATGAAGAGGATGCCCGCGACGGGGAGCAGCGCGACGACGGACGTGTTGATCGAGCGCACGAGCGTCTGGTTGATCGCGAGGTTGGCCCGCTCGGCGTAGGTGCTGCGCGTCTGGTCGAGGACGCCCGCGGTGTTCTCGCGGACCTTGTCGAAGACCACGACCGTGTCGTAGATCGAGTACGCGAGGATCGTCAGGAGGCCGATCACCGTCGCCGGCGTGATCTCCCAGCCGATCGCCGCGTAGATGCCCACCGTGACGATGAGGTCGTGGAACAGCGCGATGACCGCGGCGAGCGCCATGCGCCAGTTCCGGAAGTAGATCGTCATGACCAGGCTCACGAGGAGCAGGAAGACGACGAGGCCGACGATCGCCTTCTGGGAGACGTCCTTGCCCCAGGTGGGGCCGATGTACGAGCTCGTCACCTCCCCCTCGGACACGTCGTACGCGCTCGCGAGCTCGACGGCGACCTGCTCGACCTGCGCGTTGCTGAGCTCCGCCGTCTGCACCCGCACGGTGCTGGAGCCCACCGAGGTGACGCGCGGCACCTCCTCGGGGGCGACCGCCGCGACGGCGTCGAGCGCCGGCTGCTGCGAGGTGTCCGAGACGCCCGAGACGGTGAACTCCGACCCGCCGCGGAACTCGATGCCGAGGTTGAGCCCGTCACCGGCGATCCGGACCCCGATGATGCCGAGGGACAGGACGACCAGGACGAGCGCCACCACGAAGTAGGCGCGCCGCTTGGCGACGATGGCGTAGGACCGGCGGCCCGTGTACAGGTCGTTGCCCCACTGGGCGAAACCGCTGGCCATCAGTGCTTCTCCTCGTTCTCGTCGCCCGCCGCGTCAGCGGCCGGGGACCCCTCGTCGCCGTCCGCGGAGGCGGCGGCCCGCCGCTCGGCGGCACGGCGCTCGGCGATGGTCATGCGCGGGCCGTCGGACCGGCCGACGCCGGCACCGACCGTCTCCCGGACGGGCGCCGTGCGCTCGCGCGCCGGGGCGTCCTGCACCGGCGCGTCCTCGACGACGTCGCCGCCGTCCGCGGGTGCCGTCGAGGTCGCCCCGACGACGCGGCCGCGACCTGCGTACCGCGTGCCGCGCACCCCGAGGCGCCGCGGGTCGAGGCCCGACGCCGGGTGGCCGTTCGCGAAGAACTTGGTCCGGGCGAGGAGCTGCATGAGCGGGTGCGTGAAGAGGAACACCACGATCAGGTCGACCAGGGTGGTCAGGCCCAGCGTGAACGCGAAGCCGCGCACGCCGCCGACCGCCAGGTAGTACAGGACCACCGCGGCGACGAAGTTCACCGCGTCCGAGGCGAGGATCGTGCGGCGGGCGCGCTGCCAGCCCTTCTCCACCGCGGAGTCCAGCGTCCGGCCGTCGCGCAGCTCGTCGCGGATGCGCTCGAAGTACACGATGAACGAGTCCGCGGTGATACCGATCGCGACGATGAGCCCCGCGACGCCGGCGAGCGACAGGCGGTACCCGATCGTCCACGAGAGCACCGAGATCACGCCGAACGTCACGACGGCCGCGATGCCGAGCGACGCGACGGTGACCAGGCCGAGCACGCGGTACTGGAAGAGCGAGTAGATGACGACCAGCAGCAGGCCGATCGCGCCCGCGAGCAGACCCTTCTCGAGCTGCTCGGAGCCGAGCGTCGCGGAGATCTGCTCCTGGCTCTGCACCTCGAACGTCAGGGGCAGCGAGCCGAAGTTGAGCTGGTTCGCGAGCGTCGCCGCGCTGTCGCGCGTGAAGCTGCCCGAGATCTCGGCCTTGCCGTCGGGGATCGCGACCTGCGAGACGGGTGCCGAGATGACGAGGCCGTCGAGGACCATCGCGAACTGGTTCTGCGGCGACGGGAGCGTCGTGAGACGCGTCGTGACGTCACGGAAGGCCTTGGTGCCCTCGGAGTCGAACTCGATGTTGACGACCCACTCGTTGGTGACGACGCCGTTCTGCCCGACGCGCAGGCCGGAGCTCGCGTTCGAGATGTCGGTGCCCTCGATCTCGACCGGGCCGAGGATGTACTTGGCCGTGCCGTCGTCGGCGCACGAGACGAACGCGCTGTCGGTCGGGCCGCTGTCGCCGCCCACGAGGTTCTCGGGGAGCGTGCAGTCGAGCGCGTCGAACTGCGCCTGCAGTTCCGGCGTGATCTGCGCGAGGTCGCTCGGGTTCTCCGGGCGGGTCGTCTCCGGCGCCGGGTCCGTCGTGGCGTCGTCCGCCGGGGCGTCCGTCGCTGCGTCGGCCGCCGGGTCCGTGCCGTCCTCGGCCGCGGGGTCCGTCGCGCCGTCGGTGGCCGCGTCCGCGGACTCCGTCGCGTCCGGGGCGTCCTCGGCCGCGGCGTCGTCGCCCGCAGCCGGGTCGGTGGACTCGTCGGCGGGCGTCGCCGTCGGCATGCCCACGGAGAGCACGGGGCGGAAGCGCATCTGGGCCGAGGTGCTGACGAGGTCGATGGTCTCCTGGGACGGCTGCCCCGGGATGCCGACGACGATGTTGTTGCGGCCCTGGCTTGTGATCTCGGCCTCGGAGACACCCTGCGCGTCGATGCGCTGGCGGATGACGTTGATCGCCTGGTTGATGTCCTCGGCCGTCGGCTGCGAGCCGTCGGTGGTGACGGGCTCCAGGATGATCTGCGTGCCACCCTCGAGATCGAGCGCGAGGCCCGGGGTGAGGCTCGCCCCGCCCGGGTTGTCCTCGGTCTTCGGGTCGAGCTTCGTGCCCGCGAAGAGGGACCCGAAGAGGACGACGATGAGGATTCCCAGGGTGACGAGGGTCCGTACGGGCCTCGCTCGTGTGCTGCTGGTGGCCAACTGTCCGTCTCTTCTCGTGCGTGTGCGGTGGGCCTCGCGGCCCACCGCGTCAGGCCGGTCGCGGCAGCGACCGGCATAGGGTCACTTGATGTCGGTGCCGTCGTCCCGGCGTCCGCGGTCCTTCTCCGACCGGTCGTCGGTCAGACCGGAGAGGTCGTCGGGCACGACGAGGTCGTCGACGTCGCCCTTCGTGGTGGTCCCGGCGTCGGCACCGGCGGTGCCGTACTCGGCCGCGTCCTCGGACGCGTCGTCCGCCGTCGTCTCCTCGGTCTCCTCGACCGGGGGCTCGACGAGCTTGGCGATCGCGGCGCGCAGCCACCGGGACTGGTTGCCCGGCGTCGACTCGATGGTGATGACGTCGGCCTCGTCGTCGACGTCGACGACCGTGCCGAACATGCCCGAGCCCGTCATCACCTCCTGCCCGGGGGCGAGGGTCGCCCGGAAGTTCTGGGCCTCGCGCTGCTGCTTGCGGGTGCGGCTGGTCATGAGGAACATCGCACCCGCCGCGAGGGCGAGGATGAGGATGAAGCTGATATCCATGACGGAGTCTCGTGTCCTGTTCTGTGCGGGATCTGCGCGCAGTCTAGGCGTGCGCGCACGGTTCACCAACGAGCCGTCTCGCCGCGGAGTTCCGCCCGCCCGGGTCCGACCATTCTAGGACCACCCGCGGAGCGCCTGTGACCGCCGTCACGGAGCGTCCTCGCGAGCCCGTGACCGCCGGCGTCGCCTCAGGCGTCGAAGAGCGTGCCGCCCTCGCGCGGCGGGGTGAGCCCGAGGTGTGCCCAGGCGGCCGGGGTCGCGACGCGGCCCCGCGGCGTCCGCCCGATCAGCCCCTCGCGCACGAGGTACGGCTCGGCCACGGTCTCGACCGTCTCCGCCTCCTCGCCCACCGTCACCGCGAGCGTCGTCAAGCCCACGGGACCGCCGTTGAAGCGGGTGCACAGCGCGGTGAGCACCGCGCGGTCGAGCCGGTCGAGGCCGATCGGGTCCACCTCGTAGACCTCGAGGGCCGCGCGCGCGGCCGCGAGGTCCATGGTCCCGTCGCCGCGCACCTGCGCCCAGTCGCGCACGCGCCGCAGCAGGCGGTTCGCGATGCGGGGCGTCCCGCGCGAGCGCCCCGCGATCTCGCGGGCGGCCTGGGGGTCGAGCGCGACGCCCAGCAGGCCGGCCGAGCGCGTCAGCACGCGCTCGAGCTCGTCGCCCGAGTAGAAGTCCAGGTGCCCGGTGAAGCCGAACCGGTCGCGCAGCGGCGCGGGCAGGAGCCCGGCGCGCGTCGTCGCGCCGACCGCCGTGAACGGCGGCAGCGAGAGCGGGATGGCGCTCGCCCCGGCCCCCTTGCCCACGACGACGTCGACGCGGAAGTCCTCCATCGCCATGTAGAGGAGCTCCTCGGCCGGTCGCGCGAGCCGGTGGATCTCATCGATGAACAGGACCTCGCCCTCCTCGAGCGAGGACAGCACCGCCGCGAGGTCGCCGGCGTGCTGGATCGCGGGCCCCGACGTCACGCGCAGCGACGTGCCGAGCTCCGCGGCGATGATCATGGCGAGCGTCGTCTTGCCGAGCCCGGGTGGCCCCGACAGGAGGACGTGGTCGGGTGCGCTCCCCCGCGCGAGCGCGGCCTGGAGCACGAGCGACAGCTGGTCGCGCACGACGGCCTGGCCGACGAACTCCTCCAGCCGTCGTGGCCGGAGCGCGGCCTCGGCCGCACGCTCGAGGTCGTCCGCGCCCGCCGCGACGATGCGCTCGGACGAGAACGTGCCGTCCCCGCCGAGGTCGTCGAGTCCCACCTGGTCGAAGGTCGCCATCGTCAGCTCCTCGGCCCGCCGAGCACCCGCAGCGCGGCACGCAGCGCGCCCGCCACGTCGGGTGCCTCGACGACGTCGACGCCCGCCTCGGCGAGCACGGTGGACACCGCGTCGTCCGCGGCCTTGAGGTTCCAGCCGAGCCCGACGAGCGCCTCGACCACCTGGTCGCGTCGGTCCTCCGGACGCGGCGCCGACGCAGTCGATCCCGCCTCGGGAGCGTCGGCACCCGTGGGCGGGCCGAGCTTGTCGCCGAGCTCGAGCGCGATCCGCTGCGCGCCCTTGTTGCCGATGCCCGGGACGCGCACGAGCGCGGCGATGTCGGCGCCCGCGACCGCACGGCGCAGGCCGTCGGGCGTGTGCACGGCGAGCATCGCGAGCGCGAGGCGCGGTCCGACGCCGCTCACGGTCTGGACGGTCTCGAAGACGGCGCGCTCGTCGTCGTCGGCGAAGCCGTAGAGCGTGAACGAGTCCTCGCGCACGACGAGGCTCGTCGCGAGGCGCGCCGTCTCCCCGACGCGCAGGCCGGCGAGCGTGGCGGGCGTGGCGTGGACGAGGTAGCCCACTCCTCCGACCTCGAGCACGGCGCGGTCGAGCTGGACGCTCGCCACGACACCGCTCAGGGACGCGATCACGCAGGCTCCTCTCCCGGCCGGCACCGCCGACCTGGTCCGATGGTCCGCCGGCCCCGAGGACCGCCGTCGGGCCGCGCGCCGAGGGGCGCGTCGAACACCCGTACGACCGCGGTCACTCTAGCAAGGGCCGCCCACCCGCCGACCGACCGACACGGACCGCCGGCACCCCCACCGGCACGACCGGCGGCAGCGTCGCCGCTAGCGCGGCGCGCGCCGTCCCTTCGCCGCGTGCTCGGCGGCCGCCCAGGCGCGCTGCGCGGCGGTGAGCTCGTGCCGCTCGCCGCCCTGAAGGGCGCCCGCGGGGCGCCAGAGGTGGCAGATCGCGAGCGCGAGCGCGTCGGCCGCGTCCGCGGGCTTCGGCGGCTCCGCGAGGCCGAGGATCCCCGCGACCATGCGCTGGACCTGCTCCTTGCCGGCGCGCCCGCTCCCGGTGACCGCGGCCTTGACCTCCGACGGCGTGTGCAGCGCGACGGGGACGCCCCGCTTCGCGGCCCCGACCATCGCGATGCCCGCGGCCTGCGCGGTGCCCATGACCGTCCCGACGTTGTGCTGCGCGAACACGCGCTCGACCGCCACGACGTCGGGCACGTGCTCGTCGAACCACGCGTCCAGCCGCTCCGCGATCCGCAGCAGCCGCAGGTCCACGCTCAGCTCCGGGTCCGTCCGGATCACCCCGACCGCGACGAGCTCGGCCCGCCGCCCCCGCGCGGAGTCCACCACCCCGACACCGCACCGGGTCAGCCCAGGATCCACTCCGAGAACGCGCACCCCTCGACCCTTTCACGTGAACGGCACGGACCGGCCGTGCCACGCGGTCCGGCGACGGACCAGCCAGCGGTGGGGCCGGGAGGTCGGTGCGCGGTCGTGGCGGGCCTGGCGGGAGCGGCGCGAGGCACGAGCGCCGCGGATGGTAGACCGCGCACCGACCTCCCGGCCGCGCCGCGACCCGACCATCAGGACGCGAGCTCCGCCGGATCAGTCGTCGTTATCGAGCTCCGCCATGACCTCGTCCGACGCGTCGAAGTTGGCGTAGACGTTCTGCACGTCGTCGCTGTCCTCGAGCGCGTCGATGAGGCGCAGGATCTTGCGCGCGCCCTCGGCGTCGACCTCGACCTCCATCGACGGGTGCCAGATCGAGTCGGCGGAGTCGTACTCGATCCCCGCCTCCTGGATCGCGCTGCGCACGGCGACGAGGTCGCTCGCCTCGGACAGCACCTCGATGACGTCGCCGGAGTCGGTGACCTCCTCGGCCCCCGCCTCGAGCGCGGCGAGCATGACGTCGTCCTCGGTCACGCCCTCGGCCTTCGGCACGACGACGAGGCCCTTGCGCGCGAAGAGGTAGGACACGGAGCCCGGGTCGGCGAGGTTGCCGCCGTTGCGGCTGAACGCGAGGCGGACCTCGGAGGCCGCGCGGTTCTTGTTGTCGGTGAGGCACTCGACCAGGACGGCGATGCCGTTGGGGCCGTAGCCCTCGTACATGATCGTCTGGTAGTCGACGGCGTCGGCGCCGGTGCCCGAGCCGCGCTTGACGGCGCGGTCGATGTTGTCGTTGGGGACCGACGACTTCTTCGCCTTCTGGATGGCGTCGAACAGCGTCGGGTTGCCCGCGGGGTCACCGCCGCCCGTGCGCGCCGCGACCTCGATGTTCTTGATGAGCTTCGCGAAGAGCTTGCCGCGCTTGGCGTCGATGGCCGCCTTCTTGTGCTTGGTCGTGGCCCACTTGGAGTGCCCTGACATGCGTTCCTACCCCTTCGCGATTCTGACGAACAGCTCGTGCACGCGCGTGTCCCCGGAGATCTCCGGGTGGAACGAGGTGGCGAGCAGCGATCCCTGCTGGACTGCGACGATCCTACCGGCGGCGGCCGCGGGGATGCCGGGCGCGCCGTGCTCGGGGATCCGAGCGAGCACCTCGACCCCGGGCCCGGCCTCCTCGACCCAGGGCGCACGGATGAACACGGCGTGCACCGCGTCCCCGTCCTGGCCCGGTCTCGGTGCGCCGTCGCGCCCGTCGTCCGCCGGCGCCAGGCCGGCGAACGCGAGGTCGGTCTCGAACGAGTCGACCTGGCGGCCGAACGCGTTGCGGCGGACCGTCACGTCGAGCCCGCCGATGGTGCGCTGGTCGGAGGTGCCGCCCAGGATGCGGTCGGCGAGCAGGATCATGCCGGCGCACGAGCCGTAGACGGGCAGGCCCTCGGCGATGCGCGCGCGCAGCGGCTCGTCGAGCTCGAAGATGCGCAGGAGCTTGTCGATGGTCGTCGACTCGCCGCCCGGGAGCACGAGCCCGACGACCGCGGCGAGCTCCTCGGGGCGGCGGACGCCGACCGTGCGGGCGCCCGCGGCCTCGAGCGCTGCGCGGTGCTCGCGCACGTCGCCCTGGAGGGCCAGGACACCGATCGTGATCGTCACGAAGGGGAATGATACGTCGGCGGCCCCCGCCGCCCGTCCCGCGGCGGGCCTCCGGCCGCGCCCACGGTTGCTAGCCTCGCCGTCGTGACGTACCCGCCCGCCCCTGGCCAGCCCTATCCCGCGCCCGGTCCGGCGCCGTACCCCGGGGCGGCGCCGCGGCCCCCGCGCAGCACGCGCGGCGCCACGACGATGATCGTGGTCGGCGCCGTCGTGCTCGTGCTCGCGCTCGTGGCGGGGGTCCTCGGCGTCACGACGTTCGTCCGGGCGCTGCCGACCGGCGTGATCGACGGCGCGGGCCGGCCCGGGTCGGCGGCGCTCGCGTCGGGCGACGTGCCGGGCGAGGCGGAGCTCGAGGTCACGGGCGGCCAGCCGTACAGCATCTGGGCGGTGGGCCGCGCGGGGTCCTCGGACGGCGCGGGCCTCGACGTCGAGGACGTGACCGTGACCTGCGCCGACGGCGACCTCACGGTGAGCGCCCCGTCGGTGTCCGGCAGCTCCGGCCTGGGCTCCTCCCAGGCGACGACGGTGGCCGAGGCGACGCCGCCCGCGTCCGGGACGTGCACGGTGACCGTCGCGCAGGGCGCAGCGCCCGCGGGCACGACGTTCGTCGTCACCGAGGGCTGGCGCTTCGGCACGTTCTTCGCCACGCTCGGCGGCACGATCGTGCTGTGGTTCGTCGCGATCGGCGGCGGGCTGCTGGGCGCGGGACTGCTCGTCGGCGGGATCGTGTGGCGGGTGATCGCCCGCCGGGCGTAGCGCCGGTCAGTCCGCGCGCGCCGTGCCGAGGTGCCGCGTCACGCCGTCCCACCCGCGCAGCAGCGGTGCGACGAGGTCGGGCAGCCCCTCGGGGAACACCTCGATCTGGACGCCGCGCAGGTCGTCGAGCGTCCACCAGCGCATCTCGTCGACGACGTCGAGCTCGACGTCGGTCCACCCGGCGCGGCTGAGCCCGCCGTCGCGGTCCGCCCCGGTGACGCGCGCGAGGAACAGCACCTCGTCCTGGCGGCAGTGCTGCCGGTAGAAGTCGAAGATCGCGCTGCGCGTGTACACCGGGCCGACGAGCGCGCCCGGGTCGAGGCGCAGGCCCGTCTCCTCGTGGACCTCGCGCAGCGCGGCGTCGACGTCGCTCTCGCCCGGGTCCACTCCCCCGCCGATCGTGAACCACCACGAACGCTCGGGCTGGTCGACGTCGTGCCCGCGCGCCAGGAGGATGCGATCGGCGTCGTCGAGGAGCAGCACGCGCGCGCCGCGACGGAAGTACAGGCCGTCGTCCCCGAGCACCCAGTCGGGGCCCAGGGACGACGGCGCTCCGGCGGCCTCGGCCACGACGGCTCAGCCGTCCGTCGTCGGCACGACGACGGACGGCTGCGACGCGCGGCGGTCGGTCACCAGCCGCGCTCGGCCAGACGGTGCGGGACGGGGATGTCGTCGACGTTGATGCCGACCATCGCCTCGCCGAGACCGCGCGAGACCTTGGCGATCACGTCGGGGTCGTCGTAGAACGTCGTCGCCTTGACGATGGCGGCCGCGCGCTGGGCGGGGTTGCCGGACTTGAAGATGCCCGATCCCACGAACACGCCCTCGGCGCCGAGCTGCATCATCATCGCGGCGTCGGCCGGGGTCGCGATCCCGCCGGCCGTGAACATGACGACCGGGAGCTTGCCGGTCGCGGCGACCTCCTTGACGAGCTCGTACGGCGCCTGGAGCTCCTTCGCGGCGACGAACAGCTCGTCCTCGGGGAGCGACGTGAGGCGGCGGATCTCCCCGCGGATGGTGCGCATGTGCGTGGTCGCGTTGGAGACGTCGCCCGTGCCGGCCTCGCCCTTGGAGCGGATCATCGCTGCGCCCTCGGTGATGCGGCGCAGCGCCTCGCCGAGGTTGGTCGCCCCGCACACGAACGGGACGGTGAACTGCCACTTGTCGATGTGGTTGGCGTAGTCCGCGGGCGTGAGGACCTCGGACTCGTCGACGTAGTCCACGCCGAGCGACTGGAGCACCTGCGCCTCGACGAAGTGGCCGATGCGCGCCTTGGCCATCACGGGGATGGAGACGGCCTCGATGATCCCGTCGATCATGTCCGGGTCGGACATGCGCGAGACGCCGCCCTGCGCGCGGATGTCGGCGGGCACGCGCTCGAGGGCCATGACCGCCACGGCCCCGGCGTCCTCGGCGATCTTCGCCTGCTCGGGCGTGACGACGTCCATGATGACGCCGCCCTTGAGCATCTCCGCCATCCCCCGCTTGACCTTCGCGGTGCCGACCGCGCCGGCACCCTCCGTGGTCGCGGCGCCCGGGGCGCTCTCGGCAGGGACGTTCTGGTCGGCCACGTTGGTCACCGGTACCTCACACCTTCAGGTCAGGGGAACGTCGCGCGCTCGCGCGCGGACGCCGTCGAACAGGCTCGACGGCACATGCTCCCACGCGCTCCCATCCTATCGCCGGGACGTCCACGGCCTCGCCGCCCGGACCGGCCGGGAGGGGGCCGCCGAGCCCGGTACCGCACGCGAGAGCCGACCCTCAGTCGGCCGTGGCCGCGGAGGCGACCGGCCGCACGAGGACGTCCGGCGCGGCGTCGTCGAGCTCGACCGTGACGGGCATCGGCGCGTGGCCCGCCAGGTGGAACAGGCGCACCCACCACTTGCTGCGCACGCGCAGCGCCTGCGCGACGGCCTCGTTGTGGAAGCGGCGCGCGAGCTGGGCGCGGTACCACGCGGCAGACAGCGTGGCGAGCAGCTCGTCGCCCGCCGGGACCGACCGCACCTCGGCGAGGTCGTCGGCGTCCTCCAGCGCGGAGCGCAGGGTCGCGGTGAGGTCGCTCTCGGCGAGCGCGCGCGACTCCGCCATGCCGCCCAGGAGACGCCGGGGCCGGGGGCCGTCCGGCGGCACGAGGCCGGGCACCTGCTCGCCGAGCCGGCGCGCGTCGGCGTCGTCGTCGAGGACGGCGTGCGCGGCCTCGGCGACGAGGACGGAGCTCGCGGGGTCGAGCTCGCCGGACGCCGCGAGGTCCACGGCGGCCGACGCGCGGCGCACGAGCTGGGCGTCCAGCGCGAGCCGCGACGCCATGACCTTGCGGTGGAGGCGGTCGAGCCGCGACGCGGCGACCCACAGTAGCCATGCGGCGAGGGCCGCGACGACGAGGACGAGGACGGCGGTCTCGGACCAGGTCACGGGTGACCCACCTCCTCCTCGCGGACGCGGCCCAGCAGCCGCCCGCCGCGGCGCGAGCGCGGGTCCTCGTGCACGGGGATGACCGCCTCGGACGCCGCGAGCACCATGTCGTACACCGCGGAAACCTGGTCGGTCACCGCGGACCAGTCGAACCGCCGCACGAACTCGGCCGCGCGCGCCCGGTGCGCGGCCCGGGCGTCGGGGTCCGCGAGGACGTCGACCACCGCGCGGGCCAGCGCCTCCGGGTCGCCGACGGGGAACAGCACGCCCGCGGCGCCGTCGTCGAGCACGCGGCGGAACGCGCCGAGGTCGCTCGCGACGACGCACGCCCCGGCGCTCATGGCCTCCACGAGGACGATCCCGAAGCTCTCGCCCCCGGTCTGCGGGGCGATGTAGAGGTCCACCGACGCGAGCAGGCTCGCCTTGTCCTCGTCGCTCACGCCCCCGAGGAACTCGACGGAGGACGCGTGCGCGCCGAGCGCCTCGATCGCGGCGTCCCGGCCGTCGTCGCCGCGCCCGGCGACGAGGAACCGGGCGCCGGGGAGCTGCTCGAGGATCCGCGGGATCGCGGCCGTCAGGACGGGCAGGCCCTTGCGCGGCTCGTCGAGGCGCCCGAGGAACGCGATCGTCGGCGCCTCGGGCGTGCCCTGCCAGGCCGGGCTGGGCACGGCGTCGGCGAACGTGTCGACGTACACGCCGTTGGGGATGACGACGGCGTCGCCGCCCAGGTGGTCCACCAGCGTGCGCCGCGCGTCCTCCGAGACCGCGATGCGCGCGTCGATCTTCTCCAGGCTCTGCCGCACGAGGGGGTAGGCGACCTGGAGCGCGCGCGAGCGCACGAGCGACGTGTGGAACGTCGCGACGATCGGGCCCTGCGCGATCCAGAGCGCGAGCATGCTCAGCGAGGGCGTGACGGGCTCGTGCAGGTGCAGCACGTCGAACCGTCCGGCGTCGAGCCACCGGCGCACGCGGCCCGCCGTGCGCGGGCCGAACGTGAGCCGCGCGACGGAGCCGTTGTAGCGCACCGGGACCGCGCCGCCCGCGGAGGTGAGGTAGTCCGGGACGGGCGTGTCGTCGTCGGCCGGGGCGAGCACCGAGACCTCGTGGCCCCGCGCCATGAGCGCCTCGGCGAGGTCGCGGACGTGGAACTGCACGCCGCCGGGGGCGTCGAACGAGTAGGGGCACACGATGCCCACGCGCAGGCTCATGCGGCACGCTCCGCGTCCGGGGCCGGCTCGCCCGCCGCGGCGCGCGTGCGCGCGTAGCGCTCGGGGTCGAGGTCGTCGACGAACACCTTCTGGAGCATGTGCCAGTCCTGCGGGTGCTCCCGGATCGCGACGCTCAGCGCGTCGACCCAGGACTGCGTCGCCGCGGCCACCCGCTGGGCGCGCGGGAGGTCCGTCGCGATCTCGACGCGCGGGAAGAAGCGGATGACCAGGCCCCAGGGCGAGCCCGCGGCCCGCCGCCGCGCCCCGCGCAGCCGCTCGTAGAAGATGCCGGCCGGCACGAGCGGCGCGCCCGTGCTCACGGCGAGCGCCGCGGGCCCCGCCGCGACCCGCGCCCGCCGGCCGAAGAGGTCGACCTCGACGCCGCGGTGGGTGAGGTCGCGGTCGGCGAGCAACGGGATGATCTTCCCCGGCCGGCTCGCGCCGCGCACGAGGTCGCGGAAGACGTCGCCGTCGCCGAGCGCGAGGATCTCGAGCCCGAGCCCGGTGCGGAACGCGAGGAACTCCTCGAACAGCTCGTCGGGCTTCAGCCGCTCCGCGACCGTGAGCACGGGCGCGATGTGCGGGGTCGCGTACGCGCCCGCGAGGTCCCAGTTGCCCTGGTGGGACAGCGCGAGCACCGGGCTCCGGTCGCCTCCGAGGTGCTCGGCCAGGTTCTCGTACCCGACGAGCCGCACGCGCGCCTCGACCTGCTCCGGCGTCCAGGCGGGGAGCGTGAAGGCCTCCCGGTAGTACCGCATGTACGACCGCATGCCCGCGCGCGAGAGCCGGCGCAGGGCGCGCGGCGAGAGCCCGGGCCGGACGCGCGCGAGGTTGCGCTCGAGCTGGCGCACTCCCCCGCCGTGCAGGAGCCACGTCACGTCGGCGATCGCGTCGAACAGCCCGCGCAGCAGCGGGTCGGGCACCTTGCGCGCGTTGCGCCAGGCGAACGTGAACGCCTTGCCGGCGTCGAGGGCCATCAGCGACCGTCCTCCGTGTCGTCGGTCCGGGAGGCGCTCGCGGAGAGGGCGAGCGCCTGGCGGCGCACCGTCGCGACGCGCTGCACGACCGTGACCGCGCTCGCGAGCGCGAGCAGGCCGAGGACCGCGACGAGCACGACGGGTGGCAGGCCGAGGCCGACGAGCCCGGCGGCGACGAGGGCCGCGACGAGGCGGTCGGCACGCTCGGCGATCCCGACCTGCGCGGTCATGCCGACGCTCTCGGCGCGGGCCCGCGCGTACGGCACGACGGCGCCGAGCGCGAGGCACGCGAGCGCGACGACGGTCCCCCACGCGGCGAGGTCGGGCGTGAGGCGCGGGTCGTCGGCGCGGACGAACCACAGCGTGAGCCCGACGAACACGGCGGCGTCGGCGAGCCGGTCGAGCGTCGAGTCGAGGAACGCGCCCCAGGGGCCCGACCGGCCGGCGCGGCGCGCCATGACGCCGTCGAGCACGTCGGCGAAGGCGCAGACCATGACGACCATGACCCCGGCGAAGAGGTGGCCCGTGGGGAAGAGCCACAGCGCGCCGACGACGACGCCGAGCGTCCCGGTGACGGTCACCGCGTCCGGGCTCACCCCGACGCGCAGGAGGAACGCGGCGAGCGGCGTGAACAGGCGCGTGGTGAGCGCGCGCAGACGACCGAACATCAGGCGTCGTCCCCCTCGCCGGTGGTCGGCCACGCGTCCGCGAGCCGCGCCCGCGTGTCGGAGAGCAGCTCCGGCACGGCCTTCGTCTGCGCGACGATCGGCAGGAAGTTCGCGTCCCCCGCCCAGCGCGGCACGACGTGCTGGTGCAGGTGCGCGGCGATGCCCGCGCCCGCGACCGCGCCCTGGTTCATGCCGAGGTTGAAGCCGTCGGGCGCGGACACCGCGCGCACGACCCGCATGGCCGTCTGCGTGAGGTGCGCGACCTCGACCGTCTCGGCCTCCGTGAGGTCCGTGTAGTCGGAGACGTGCCGGTACGGCACGACCATGAGGTGGCCCGGGTTGTACGGGTAGAGGTTGAGCACGACGTACGCCGTCCGGCCGCGCGCGACGATCAGCCCGTCCTCGTCCGTGCGGTCCGGCACGCGGCAGAACGGGCACTCGCCGCGCGAGTCGTCAGCGGGCTTGTCCTGCCCGCCGATGTACACCATGCGGTGCGGCGTCCAGAGCCGGTCCAGGCCGTCGTCGAACCGGGGGTGCGCGTCCGGCGTCTCGACCGTCGCACCGGTCGCGGGGTCGGGTGCGGCGCCCGGCGCGGCCTCGTCGGCCGCGCCGGGCGTCCCCGTGCGCTCGTCGCTCACGCGCCGTCAGACCTGGACGCGGTCGCGCACGGCGGAGACGATCCGCTCGACGGCCTCGGCGACGGGCACGCCGTTGTCCTGGCGGCCGTCCCGGTAGCGGAACGACACGGCGCCCGCCTCGGCGTCCTCGCCGCCCGCGATGAGGACGAACGGGACCTTGCGCGTGCTGGCGTTGCGGATCTTCTTGCCGAACCGGTCGTCCGAGTAGTCGACCTCCGCGCGGATCCCCTGCGCCCTGAGCTGCGCGACGACGTCGGCCACGTAGTCGTTGAACGGCTCCGCGACGGGGACCGCCACGACCTGGACGGGCGCGAGCCACGCGGGGAACGCGCCGGCGTAGTGCTCGACGAGGATGCCGAAGAACCGCTCGATCGAGCCGAACAGCGCGCGGTGGATCATCACGGGACGCTGGCGCGTGCCGTCGGACGCCGTGTACTCGAGCTCGAACAGCTCCGGCTCGAAGAAGTCGAGCTGGATCGTCGAGAGCTGCCACGTGCGGCCGATCGCGTCCTTCGCCTGGACCGAGATCTTGGGGCCGTAGAACGCCGCGCCGCCCGGGTCGGCGACGAGCTCGAGGCCCGACTCCGTCGCGACCTGGCGCAGGACCTCGGTCGCCTCCTCCCACGTGGCGTCGTCGCCCACCGACTTCTCGGGGTCGCGCGTCGACAGCTCGAGGTAGAAGTCGTCGAGCCCGTAGTCGCGCAGGAGGTCCAGCACGAAGGAGAGCAGCGAGCCCAGCTCGTCGCGCATCTGCTCGCGCGTGGTGTAGATGTGCGCGTCGTCCTGCGTGAAGCCGCGCGCCCGCGTGAGCCCGTGCACGACGCCCGACTTCTCGTAGCGGTACACCGTGCCGAACTCGAACAGCCGCAGCGGCAGCTCGCGGTACGACCGCCCGCGCGAGCGGTACACGAGGTTGTGCATCGGGCAGTTCATCGGCTTGAGGTAGTAGTCCTGGCCCGCCCGCTTGACGTTGCCGTCGTCGTCGAGCTCCTCGTCCAGGTGCATCGGCGGGTACATGCCGTCGGCGTACCAGTCGAGGTGGCGCGACGTCTGGAACAGGTTCGCCTTGGTGATGTGCGGCGTGCTGACGAACGAGTAGCCGGCCTCGACGTGCCGCTTGCGCGAGTACTCCTCCATCTCCATGCGGATCGTCGCGCCGTTGGGGTGGAACACGGGCAGGCCCGAGCCGATCTCCTCCGGGAAGGAGAACAGGTCGAGCTCGTTGCCGAGCCGACGGTGGTCGCGCCGCTCCGCCTCCGCGAGCCGCTCGAGGTACGCCTTGAGCTCGTCCTTCGTCGGCCACGCCGTGCCGTAGATGCGCTGGAGCTGCGGGTTCTTCTCGCTGCCGCGCCAGTAGGCCGCGGCCGAGCGCATGAGCTGGTAGCCGTTGCCGATCAGGCGCGTGCTCGGCAGGTGCGGGCCACGGCACAGGTCCTTCCAGACCACCGTCTCGCTCTCGCGCCCGGCGCCGCGCACGTTGTCGTAGATCGTCAGCTCGCCGCCGCCGACCTCGACGTTCGCGCCCTCGGTGTCGTCCGCGGTGCCGGAGCCCTTGAGCCCGATGAGCTCGAGCTTGTACGGCTCGTGCGCGAGCTCGGCGCGCGCCTCGTCCTCGGTGACCACGCGGCGGCGGAAGGTCTGGCCCTCCTTGATGATGCGCGACATCGCCTTGTCGAGCGCCTTGAGGTCCTCGGGGGTGAACGGCGTCTCGACGTCGAAGTCGTAGTAGAACCCGTCCGTGATCGGCGGGCCGATGCCCAGCTTCGCGTCCGGGTTGACCTGCTGGACGGCCTGCGCGAGCACGTGCGCGGCCGAGTGCCGCAGCACCGCGAGGCCGTCGGGCGAGTCGATCGTCACGCCCTCGACCACGTCGCCGTCCGCGACGGGCGTGTCGAGGTCCTTGAGCTCCCCGTTCACGCGGATCACGACGACGTCGCGACGCGACGCGAACAGGTCCGTGCCCGTCGTGCCCGTCGTCACCGTGGTCTCCTCCGCGTCGAGGGTGATGGTGAGTGGTGACGAGACGACGTCAGACACGTCCGTGCTCCGTTCTGTGGCGGGAGGCGCGCGCAGCGCCCGGTCAGGTCCCCCGGCGCCGGGGCGTCCCCGACAGCACGAAGGGCGCCGTCGTGGACGGCGCCCCTCGATCGTACCGACCCGCAGGTCAGTCGTTGGCCTTCTTCGCCTTCTCGGCGAGGGTGTCGACGTGCCGGTCGACGGAGTCCGGGGCGACCGACTTGATCTTTCCCGCGACCTCGTCGATGCGCTCGTCGGTCACGAACTCCTTGGCCTTGTCGATGCGCTCCTCGGTCATGAACTCCTTGGCCTTGCCGAGGAGGTCGCCGAGTCCGCCCCGGTCCTTCGGTGTCTGCTCGCTCATACCGGCTCCCTCGGGGGTCGTGGTGCGCGCGTCCCGCGCCGGGCGGCGGCCGTCCCGCGCCCGCACGAAACGCTACCCGGCGGCACCACGCCGCGCGACGGGGCACGGGCAGCGGCCACGACCCGCGTGACCCGCCGGCCCGGACCGGCGCACGCACGGTCCGGGCCTGCCAGAATCGGCCCATGGACGACGACGTGGCACCCGGGGAGCGCACCGCGCGCGTCTTCCGGCACCGGCTCAACGAGCTCTTCGCGCGCGGCCGCGGCGGGCGTCCCGTGACCAACAGGGAGGCCGCCCACTGGATGACGGAGCGCGGCTACTCGATCAACGAGGCGTACCTCAGCGCCCTGCGCGGCGGGCACCGCTCGTCGCCCAGCCTGCGCGTCGTCGAGGGCATCGCCGCCTTCTTCAACGTGAGCACGGGCAGCCTCGTCGACCCCGAGGAGAGCCCCGACGACCGCCTGCGCGCCGCGCTCGCCGACGAGGGCGTGGAGCAGTTCGCGCTGCGCGCCCAGGGGCTGTCCCCCGAGAACGTCCGCGCCATCATCGAGATCGTCGACCGCGTACGGAGCCTCGAGCACCTCCCACCCGTGGCACCGCCCGGCACGCCCCACGGGCACCCTCCTGCCCCGGAGGCCGACCATGGATGACCTCCTGCGCGCCGCAGGGCTCGACCGCGCCCGCAGCATCGAGGAGGCGTGCCGCCTCGTCGCCGCGGCCCGCGGCAAGCCGCTCGAGGTCGTCGAGGGCGACCTCGGCCCCGGCGTCACCGGCCTGTGGCTCGCGTTCCCCGAGCGCGACCTCGTCCTCGTCGACGCCCGCCAGACGCTCCCCGGACCCCACCGCGACCACGTCGTCGCGCACGAGCTCGTGCACGTGCTCGACGCGATCCGCCCCGGCCCCGCTCCGGGCCCGGTCCCCACCGGGTGCCGCGACGTGCACGACGACCCCGCCGAGCAGCGCGTCGAGCGCCTCGCGAGCGAGCTGATGATCTCCATCGCGTCGCACGGGAGCTCGGCCGCACGCCTCACGTCCCTCGAGCTCTACCGATGAGCCACGTGCTCGACCTCCTCGCCACGACCCTGTTCGTCACCGCCGCCACATGGACGGCGCTGCGCGCCCGCACAGGCACCGACGCGGCTCTCCCGCTCGGCCTCGCGTTCGTCGCGGTGGCGTCAGCGCTGCGGGTCCCGGCCGTCGCCGAGCTCCTCAAGACGCACGCCCCCGGCGGCACGCACGAGGTCGCCAAGCACGTCGCGCTCGTCGCCGGGTGCCTCTTCGTCGGCGTGTGGGCGTACAGCACGACGACCGGGCACGCGCCACGGACGCGGCACGTGGCGCTCGCGGCCGGTCTCGTCGGCGGGGCGATGGTCGCTCTCGCGGTCGCGAGCGGGCCGTGGACGACCCTCGACCTCGACGCCCAGAGCTCCGGCCGCCCGCTCATGTGGGTGTACCGCGCGCTGTACTACGGCGCGTTCGTGGCGGCGACCGCGACGTTCGCCGTGTCGTGCGTCCGCACGCGCTCGCGGCGCCCCGTGCGGCTGCGGTGGGGCATGGACGTCGCGGCGGCCGGGGCGGTCGTCGCCATGGTGTGGGCCGTCCTCAGCTTCGTGGCCGCGCTGCTCCACGAGCCCGGCAGCGCCGAGCCGTACCTCGTCCTCGGCGTGCGCACCCGGTACCTCGTGCTCGCGGCGAGCGTCCTGCTGACGGTCGGGATCGTGGGCCAGCTCGCGTCGTCGGCGGCGTTCGCCCGCGAGCGCCGGCGCGATCTCGGGCACCTGCACGCCTTCGTCGTGGCGACCGTGGGCGGCGGGGGCCTGCCCGGGTCCAGCGCGGCGGTGGACGAGTACCACCGCACCATCGAGATCTTCGACGGCCTCGCCGCGCTCGCGCTGCACTCGCGTCGGGACGACGTCGACCACGTGCGCGTCGCCGTCCCCGGCAGCCCGCGCGAGGTGATCCTCGCCTACCAGCTCCAGCTCGCGGCGGCGCGGCGGGCCCGGGGTGACGCCCCGAGCGTCGACCCGGACGACTGGTCGGACCTGCTCGCGGACGACGACGCGCTGCGCCGGCTGGGCCGTGCGCTGCGCGACCGGACGAGCACCGAGGGGACGGCCCGCGTCCTCGCGGGCGTCTGAGCCCGCCGGGCCCGACGCCAAGCTCCCCCTGCGCGCTTGCCCCCGCGCCGGGCCTCGGCGGGCGCGCTCAACCTACAGACAGACGCACGGGGGCGCAACGTGCCTCACAGTTGAAATCTCAACGGTCCTGGGGTGTCGCGGAGGGCGGCTCGGGGCGCCGACCGCTCCCGACCAGACCGCCGGCGCGACGACGCCCGGGGCGGCATTCACGGCGACCGGCGACCCCTCCGTGCCCCCTGCGCACGGAGGAGGAGCGGCGTCCGCACGACCCCTCGAGGACCGGGAGGACGACCACCGGGACCGTCACGTCAACGCTGCGGCGGGTGTGCGCGGTGTGCACCGACCGCCTTCACCGGTCCTGGGAGCACTGTGCCCGGCGGCGGGGCACCGTGCAGGCTGGGCGCCCGTCCAGGACCTGTCGTGCGCCGCCCCCGGCGCCGCGGCGGAGGCGTCCGAGGGAGCGCTTCGCCCCGTTTCGTCACGGACGAGCGCCCTGCGTCGGGGTGCTCGCCCGTCCGGAGCGGCCACAGATTTCACCCGCTCGGTGTGCGCAGCTCTTCGGGGTGTGATGTGCACCACGGTTCACTACCGTTCTTCCCATGTCGCGTACGGAACCGACCGCGCGCAAGGCGGTGCTCGCCCAGGTCCTCGGGGGCCTCGCGCTCGCGGTCCAGGCGGTGCTGCTCGCGCTCACCCTGCTCGACGAGCGCGCACGGACGATCGCGCTCCGGGTCGCCGGGGACGGGATCCTCCTCGTCCTGGCCGGGTGCGCCGTGTTCCTCGCCCTGGTCGCCGTGCTGCTGCTCGCCCGGGCGGTGCTGGTCCGCCCTCGGGCCCGGAGCGTCCGATGATCGGGCTGCTCGGCACCGCGCGGCTCGACCTGGCGGAGGGGCTCGTCCTGCTCGTCGTGGGCTACGGGCTCGTCTACTTCCTGGGGGTCCAGATCGCCGGAGCCGCGCTCACCCGACGCGAGCGCGCGCACGTCCGCGCGACCCACGACGACCCCGACCGGCCGCGGCACGACCTCTTCGTCCTGGTGCCCTGCCGCGACGAGGAGCTCGTGGTCTAGGCCACCACGCGCGCGCTGCTGGCCCAGGACGACAGCTCGGTGGTCGTCGTGATCGACGACGCGTCCACCGACCGCACCGCCGAGATCGCCGACGCCGTCGCGCGCGAGTCGGACCGCGTCGTCGTGCTGCGCCGTCGGCTGCCAGACGCCCGCGTCGGCAAGGGAGCGGCGCTCAACGCCGCCCTCGACGTCGTGCGGAGAGAGGTCGCGCGCCGGGGGCTCGACCCGCACCGGGTGATCGTCGGCGTGATGGACGCGGACGGTCAGCTCTCCCCCGGCACCACCGACCTGGTCGGCCGCCTGTTCGACGACGACGCCGTCGGCGGCGTCCAGCTCCAGGTCCGCATCCGCAACCGCCAGCACTTCCTCACCCGGGTCCAGGACATCGGCTTCTGGGGGACGTCGGCCGTCGCGCAGATGGGTCGCAACCAGTCCCGGTCGGTGAGCCTCGGCGGGAACGGCCAGTTCGCCCGCCTCGCCGCGCTCGACTCCGTCGACGGGCCGGCCTGGTCCGACTCGCTCACCGAGGACCTCGACCTCATGATCTCCCTCACCGTGCGCGGGTGGGACATGCGGATGACGTCGCTCGCCCACGTCGAGCAGGAAGGCCCCGAGACCGTCCGCGCGCTGGTGCGGCAACGCACCCGCTGGGCGCAGGGCCACATGCTGTGCACGGGCCGCAGCGGCGAGGTGTTCCGGTCGCGGCAGGTCCGGCAGAGCACCGCGCTCGAGCTCCTGCTGTACCTGTGGTAGCCGTGGCTGCTCGCCCTGCCGTGGTCCGTGCTCGCCCCCGCGCTCCTCGTGCTCGCCGGCTACGCCGTCGTCGAGGTCGGCGTGCAGCACGGCCCGCTCGCCGCCGTCGGCGCGGTGATCGCGGCCTACACCCTCGCGTTCGTCCCCTTCCTCTGGGGCGCGTGGGTCTACTCCCGGCGGTCCGACAACTACGGGCTCCTGCGCTCGTACTGGGCCCACCAGGGCGCCTACGTCCTCAACCTCGTCACCTACGTCGCCACGTGGCGCGCGCTCTTCCGCATCGCGCTCGGCCGGGACACGTGGGCCAAGACGGCGCGTGTCGGACGCGGACGACGGGCAACCTCGGTCCCCCGGGGGACGCCGCCGCTGGGTGGCACGACGAACCCGTCCGGCACGGAGGAGCAGCCCGGACGCGCGGTGAACCGCCCGGCGGGCGGGCAGGACGTCGGCACGCGCACAGGGACCGACGCCGTCGGGCCGGCGTCGGGGAGACGACCGCACCGCCACGACCGGTGACCCCGGACGCCGGGTATCGGACGCGCGTCCCCGCGCCGCCAGTGCCCCCGGGACACGAAAGAGGCCGCCTCCGCGGGTGCGGGGACGGCCTCTGCTCGGTGGGCGATACTGGGTTCGAACCAGTGACCTCTTCGGTGTGAACGAAGCGCGCTACCACTGCGCCAATCGCCCGAGTGCGTGGTCGATACTAGCCTGAAACGGACCGGATCGAAAAACCGGCCGCCCTCACGGGTCGAGACGCTCGCGACGACGCCGCTCGAACAGGTCCCGCGCCGCCACGGAGAGCTCCCCCGCGGCCACGTCCGCGCCGTCGAGCCAGGTCACCGGCTGGACGTTGCGCACGGAGCCGGTGAGCAGCAGCGCCGACTCCCCCGCGGTCACCTCGTCGAGCACGGCGAACGGGAGCTCGCCGGGACGCGCCTCGCGCGCGGGCAGGCCGTCCTCCGCCGCCCACTCGAGCAGCAGCTCGCGCGTGATGCCCGCGAGGCAGCCGGAGGACAGGGGCGGGGTGACGAGCTCGCCCCCGCGCTCGACGAAGACGTTCGCCCCGGTGCCCTCGCACAGGTCGCCGGCCGTGTTCGCGAGGAGCGCCTCGTCGCCGCCCTTGGCCACGGCGTCGGCGAGCGCCACGACGTTCTCCGCGTACGACGTCGTCTTGAGCCCGGCGACGGCGGAGCGCTCGTTCCGGGTCCAGGGCGACCGCACCGCACGGCCGGAGGGACGGATGACCGCCGGGCCGACCGCGACGACGACGGTCTGCTCGCCGGGGGTGCGCCCGGACCCGAGCGGTCCGACGCCGGCCGTCACCGTGATGCGCAGCCGGCCCACCGGCCCGGCGCCGGCACGCGTGCGCGCGTCCGCCTCGGCGAGCACCGCCTCGACGCCGTCGAGCACGCGGCGCTCGTCCGGCGCGTCGAGACCGAGCCCGGCGGCGGACCGCGCGAGCCGGCGCAGGTGGCGCGTGAGCGCGAAGGCGCGGCCGTCGAACACGGCGCACGTCTCGAACACGCCGTCCCCGACGGTCAGGCCGTGGTCGACCGCGCTGAGCGCGACCTCGCTAGGCGACACGAGGCGCCCGTCGGCCCAGATCACGAGGTTCTCGGTCGTGCTCGCGGACGTCGGTGTCGTGGCGGCAGGGGTGCTCATGGCTCCAGTGTGCCCGAGGCGAGGCCGACGAGGCGGCGCGCCTTGAGCTCGGTCTCCTCCCACTCGCGCGCGGGGTCGCTCCCCCAGGTGATCCCGGCGCCCGTGCCGAAGCGCAGGACGCCGTCGGACCACCAGAAGGTGCGGATCCCGACGGCGAGCACGGCCTCGTCGCCGTCGACCCAGCCGATCGCGCCGCAGTAGGGGCCGCGCGGCACGGGCTCCAGCGCGTCGATGATCCGCAGCGCGGACGACTTGGGCGCCCCGGACACCGATGCCGGCGGGAAGGTGGCCTCGAGCAGCGTGGGCCACAGCGCGGCAGACCCCGCGAGCCCGGCACGCAGGCGTCCTGTCACCGTGCTCACGAGATGCACGAGGCCCGGGTGCTGCTCGACCGCGAGCAGGTCCGTGACCTCGACGGTCCCCGGCTCGCACACGCGCTGGAGGTCGTTGCGCACGAGGTCGGTGATCATGACGTTCTCGGCCCGGTCCTTGGCCGTGAGCCCCGCGGGGGTGGGCGCGGTGCCCTTGATGGGTCCGGACGTCACCGTGCCCCCCGCGACCCGGAGGTACAGCTCGGGCGAGGCGCTGACGACCCACACCGGGTCGACGCCGGACCCCGCCGGCACGTGGAGCACGCCCCCGTAGGGAGCGGGGTTGCCCCGGGCGAGACGACGCGCGAGGGCCCGGGCGTCGGGCTCGCCGCCACCCGGGCCGACGAGCGGGGCCGCGAGCACGCGGCACACGTTCGCCTGGTAGACCTCGCCCTCCCGGACCTCGTCGCGCACGTGCGCGACGGCGGCCTCGTAGCCGGCCCGGTCCAGGGAGCTGCGCCACGCGGACGGGTCGGGCCCGCGCCACGGGTCGGCCTCTGCTCCCGCGGGCGTGGCGCCGTCCAGGTCCGACGGGGCGAGCCGCTCGGCGAACCGCCACGCGCGCGCCCGGCCGCCGCGGGCAGGGCCGTCGAAGTCGGCGACCACGAACCACGGCCCGTCGTCGGCCAGACGCTCCGGCTCGCGCCGGAGGTCGACGCACTCGAGCACGCCGCTCGCGGCGCGCCCGGCGAAGCGAGCGAACCCCGGCGCGGGTGTTCTCCCAGGTCCTGGCACGGGACCACGCTACCCAGGGCGCACCTCCGCCCGGACCCCCGGCCCCCGAGCACCGACCGCGGGCTCGGCGGGGCCGGTTGGACGCCGGACGCGAACGTGGACTAATGTCTGGGACGCGCCGGAACGCCGGAGGGCCGGGGGAAACGCTCCCCGAAGCTCCAAGGTCCGGCCGCGCGGATGTGGCTCAGTTGGTAGAGCATCACCTTGCCAAGGTGAGGGTCGCGGGTTCGAGTCCCGTCATCCGCTCGGAGGCCCACCCTCTCGCCGCCCTCGTGGTGGCGGAGGGCAGGTCGCGGTGGAGTGGCCGAGAGGCGAGGCAGCGGCCTGCAAAGCCGTATACGTGGGTTCGAATCCCATCTCCACCTCGCAACAGCACCACCCCTCTGGGGCGATTGGCGCAGCGGTAGCGCGCTTCCCTGACACGGAAGAGGTCACTGGTTCGATCCCAGTATCGCCCACGAGCACGACGAGAGAGGCCGCCCCGGCACCGTCCGGAGCGGCCTCTCTCGCGCCGACCATCACCTGGACCGGATGCACGGGTCCGGGCGGAAGTCGGCTAGTATGTGCTTCGCGCCGATCACCACGGGGTTCGTGAGAGCCCCCGACGGACCGGCCGCGCGGATGTGGCTCAGTTGGTAGAGCATCACCTTGCCAAGGTGAGGGTCGCGGGTTCGAGTCCCGTCATCCGCTCGGAGGCCCACTCTCTGGCCCGCTCCCCCCGGGAGCATGAGAGGACGCGTCTCAAGGTGGAGTGGCCGAGAGGCGAGGCAGCGGCCTGCAAAGCCGTATACGTGGGTTCGAATCCCATCTCCACCTCGTATGCAGCACCCGGGCGATTGGCGCAGCGGTAGCGCGCTTCCCTGACACGGAAGAGGTCACTGGTTCGATCCCAGTATCGCCCACCACTCGAAGGCCGTCCCGACGCCGGGGCGGCCTTCGTCGTCTACTCTCGGCGCATGCCCGACCAGCGCCCCGCCCACGACGTCCTGCCGCTCGGCGCGGCCCCGCGTCCCACGACCGCCCCCGAGCTGCTCGCACGCCTGCGGCCGGCCGCCCTCGACGCCCTGGGCCCCGAGGTCGAGGGCACGGCAGCCGTCCGGCTCGACGCCGACCTCGAGGGCGCGGACGTCTCTCGCCTCGACGTCGACCTCACGGGCGTCCGGGTCCGGGTGGGGGCGGACCGCCCCGCCTCCTCGTCCGGGCGCAGCACCTCCCCGACGGCCGACGTCGAGCACGTCCGCTCGCGCGAGGACGCGGTGGTGCGCCGGCTCCGGGTCGACGCGCACCCGCTCCTGGTCGACGACGTCCCCGTGGACGTCACGGCCGAGATCGAGGGGCTGCGCTTCCGCTGGGTCGAGGGCGCCGACGGGTCGCTCGCCGTCGAGGGCGTCGAGCCCGACGACGCCGCGCCCCTCGGCGGGCACGTCCGCGTCTCGGCCCCGCGCGAGGCGGTCCTCGCCACCGCCCGGAGGATCGTCGCCACCGAGCTGCAGAACATCGGCCTCACGCTGGCCTCGCTCGACGTCGACCTCGTCGCGACGGGGCCACGCACGGTGTCGCTCCAGGCGTTCGCCCGCGTGCGCAAGGGATTGCTCTCGGCGAGCGTGCGCGCGACCGGTACCGCCGAGGTCGACGCGCGCATGGTGCTCACCGTCCGCGACCTCGAGCTGTCGAGCCGCAACCCCGTCGTCGCGGCGCTGCTCGTGGTGGCGCGCGGCGAGCTGGCGAAGGTCGAGGGGCGCCACGTCGACCTCGCGGCCGACCTGCCGCCGGGGGTGCGGGTGGCGGACGTGCGGGTCGAGGCGGGCGAGCACCTCGCGGTGACGGCCCGGCTCGCCTGACCCCGGTCACTCTTGTGGCGCTCCTCACACGCACGTAGCGTCGAGGCATGTGCCGGAACATCACGACCCTGCGCGGCCTCGAGCCGCCCGCGACCGACGAGGAGATCGAGGCGGCCGCGCGCCAGTTCGTCCGGAAGGTCACGGGCATCCAGCGCACGAGCGCCGCGACCGAGGAGCCGTTCGAGCGTGCGGTCGACGAGGTGACCGCGATCGTCGCGCGCCTGCTCGACGAGCTGCCCGAACGCCGGAACCCGCCGACGACGGTCCCGCCCCTGCGGCGCGAGGAGGTCCGGGCGCGCATCGCCGCCCGCGAGGCCGCCGAGCGCGAGCACGAGAGGGCGCACGAGCTCGGGATCGCGCACACCCACTGAGACGGGCCGCGACGACGGGTGCGGCGAGGTCCCGGCGGCGTCTAGGCTCGGAACCCGTGACCGACGCACCCGCCTCGCCCCCGCCCCAGGCCCACCGGCCCGAGCCCGTGAGCGCGACCATGCGCCGCGCCAAGGCGGACGCGCGGTCGGAGCACGTGACGATCGGGCAGGTCCGCGAGGACGCCGCCGGGCGCGTCACCATCGACTGCTCGTGCGGCATGCCGCTCACCAACGGTCCCGACTGGACCGTCGACGAGCACATCCGCCTACACCGGGCCGAGGCGCGCTACCTCGCCCTCAGCGCCGTCGCCCCCGCGGGGATGCCACGGCTCATCGCGGTCGACGCCGACCGCCTGCCGCGCGTCGACTGAGGGGCCGAGCGCGAAGTTCCTAGAGCTCGTCCGGGTCGTCCCAGGACGTGCCCGACGACGCGCCGTCGATGGGCCGGCGCTCGTTCTCCGAGAGCGACTGCGGGGCCTTCGTCGCGTCTCCCCCGGTGAGCACGTCGCCGGACCCCTCTCCCTCGTCCTCACGGCGCGGGGACAGCCGGGCGGACGCGATGTCGGACTGGTTGAGGTCGTCGCGGTGGTGTGCGTGGGTGCTCATGGCACGGGTCTACCAGGTCCGCCCGCGCGATGCACGACCGTCCGCCTCCGGGCGGGTCGCCGCGCCGCACGGCCGGGGCGACCACCAGCGTGATCGCCGCTTGGCACACTATTACTGCTCTGATCGCGGCGGGAGAGCCCGGTCGAGATCGATCGCGTCACCGAGGGGTCTCCTGCGACGACAGCGAACAGGACCCCGTGACATCCTCAGGGACATGCAGACCTGGCCAGGCCACCCCTACCCCCTCGGCGCCACGTACGACGGCACGGGGACCAACTTCGCGCTCTTCTCCGAGATCGCCGAGCGCGTCGAGCTCTGCCTCTTCGACGACGACGGGAACGAGACCCGCGTCGACGTCGAGGAGATCGATGCGCACGTCTGGCACGTCTACCTCCCGGGCAAGGGCCCCGGCACGCGCTACGGCTACCGCGTGCACGGTCCCTACGACCCCGCGAACGGCCACCGCTGCAACCCGGCGAAGCTTCTGCTCGACCCGTACGCGAAGGCGATCGAGGGGCAGATCGACGGCGACGAGTCGCTGTTCTCCTACCGTTTCGCCGACGCGGACGAGGTCGCGCAGGCGGTCGAGCCCGCCGAGGGCGAGGAGGACGACGCGCCCCCGCCCGCTCCCCCGCTCAACGACGACGACTCGGCCGGGCACACGATGATGTCGGTCGTCATCAACCCGTTCTTCGACTGGGGCCACGACCGCCCGCCGAACCGGGACTACCACGACAGCGTCATCTACGAGGCGCACGTCAAGGGCATGACGATGCTCCACCCGGACGTCCCCGACGAGCTGCGCGGCACCTACGCGGGCATGGCGCACCCGGCCGTCGTCGAGCACCTCGTGACCCTGGGCGTCACGGCGGTCGAGCTCATGCCCGTGCACCAGTTCGTCAACGACCCCACGCTCGTCGAGAAGGGGCTGTCGAACTACTGGGGCTACAACACCATCGGGTTCTTCGCGCCCCACAACGGCTACGCGGCCCACGGGACGCGCGGGCAGCAGGTCATGGAGTTCAAGACCATGGTCAAGGCGCTGCACGAGGCCGGCATCGAGGTCATCCTCGACGTGGTCTACAACCACACCGCGGAGGGCAACCACCTCGGCCCGACGCTGAGCTTCCGCGGCATCGACAACAAGGCCTACTACCGGCTCGTGGACGGCGACGAGGCGCACTACTTCGACACGACCGGCACGGGCAACTCGCTGCTCATGCGCTCGCCGCACGTGCTCCAGCTCATCATGGACTCGCTGCGGTACTGGGTGACCGAGATGCACGTGGACGGGTTCCGCTTCGACCTCGCGGCCACGCTCGCGCGCCAGTTCCACGAGGTCGACCGCCTCTCGGCGTTCTTCGACATCGTGCAGCAGGACCCGGTCATCTCCCAGGTCAAGCTCATCGCCGAGCCGTGGGACCTCGGCGACGGCGGCTACCAGGTGGGCGGCTTCCCGCCCCTGTGGACCGAGTGGAACGGGCGCTACCGCGACACGGTGCGCGACTTCTGGCGCGGCGAGCCCTCGACGCTGCCCGAGCTCGCGAGCCGCCTCACGGGCTCGTCCGACCTCTACGAGCACGGCGGGCGCAAGCCCATCGCCTCGATCAACTTCGTCACCGCGCACGACGGCTTCACGCTCAACGACCTCGTGTCCTACAACGAGAAGCACAACGAGGCGAACGGCGAGGACAACAACGACGGCGAGAGCCACAACCGGTCCTGGAACTGCGGGGCCGAGGGCCCGACGGACGACCCCGACGTGCGGTCGCTGCGCGCGCGCCAGCGCCGGAACTTCTTCGCCACGCTGCTGCTGTCGCAGGGCGTGCCCATGCTCGCGCACGGCGACGAGATCGCGCGCACCCAGCGCGGCAACAACAACGGCTACTGCCAGGACAACGAGATCACCTGGATGGACTGGGGCGGCGAGGAGGGCCTCGACGACGAGCGGGCCGCGCTCCTCGACTTCGCGCGCCGGGTCGTCTGGCTGCGCCGCGACCACCCCGTGCTGCACCGGCGGCGCTTCTTCGTGGGCCGGCAGGACGGCGCGGAGCCGGGCACGCCCGAGGGTCCGGACGACCTCCCGGACATCGAGTGGCTCGACATCACCGGCTCGCGCATGGACCAGCAGGACTGGGACCACGCCTACGCGCGCACCGTCATGGTGTTCCTCAACGGCGACGCGATCCCCGAGCAGGACCGGCGCGGCGAGCCGATCGTCGACGACTCGTTCCTGCTGCTGCTCAACGCGCACTCCGAGGATCTGGACTTCACGGTGCCGCCGGCGGCGTACGGGGAGAGCTGGGACGTCGTGCTGGACACCGACGGCACGGTCGACGTCGGCGACGTGCTGCAGCCCGGGGAGACCGTGTCCGTGACGGGCCGCAGCGTCATCGTCCTGACCCGCCCGCCGCTGCGATGACCGCCGTCTCCCCCGCCGGCGCGCCGGCCGCGCGGCCCCGCGTCCCGGTCTCGACGTACCGGCTCCAGCTCGGTCCCGACCTCACGTTCGACGACGCCGCGCGCCAGGTGCCGTACCTCGCGACCCTCGGCGTCACGCACCTCTACCTCTCGCCGGTGCTCCAGGCGGCGCCCGGGTCGACCCACGGGTACGACGTCGTCGACCACACGCGGATCAGCGACGAGCTCGGCGGGCGCGAGGGCCTCGGACGGCTCGCGGCCGCGGCCCGCGACGCGGGCCTGGGCATGGTGCTCGACGTCGTCCCGAACCACATGGCGGTCCCCACGCCCGCGTGGCACAACCGTGCGCTGTGGTCGGTCCTGGAGGAGGGCTCCGACTCCCCGTACGCCCGGTGGTTCGACGTCGACTGGTCGGCGGGCGAGGGCGCGGTCCTCATGCCCGTCCTCGGCGCGCGCCTCGGCGACGTGCTCGCGGCGGGCGAGCTCGTGCTGGACGAGGTCGAGGTGCCGGGCACGCCCGGGCCCCGGCGCGTGCTGCGCTACTACGACCACGTGTTCCCGGTGCGCGCCGGGACGGAGGACCTGCCGCTCGCGGAGCTCGTCGAGCGCCAGCACTACCGGCTGGCCTACTGGCGCGTGGGCGACGAGGAGCTCAACTACCGCCGGTTCTTCGACGTCGGGTCGCTCGTCGCGGTCCGGGTCGAGGACGAGGAGGTCTTCGACGCGACGCACGCGCTCGTGCTCGACCTGGTCACGTCCGGGGTCGTCGACGGCCTGCGCATCGACCACCCCGACGGCCTCGCGGACCCGGCGCAGTACCTCCAGCGCCTCGCGGACCGCACCGACGGCGCGTGGGTCGTCGTCGAGAAGATCCTCGCGGGCGAGGAGCAGGTGCCGCCCGACTGGGCGACGGTCGGGACGACCGGCTACGACGTCGCGTGGCGCCTGCAGCAGCTCTTCGTCGACCCGGGCGGCCGGTCGGGCCTCGACGCGGTGATGACGCGCCTCACGGGCGCGCCGCCCGGCGGCCTCGGCGCGCTCGTCGAGGAGGCGAAGCGCGAGGTCGTCGCCGGGCCGCTCTACGCGGAGGTGCACCGGCTCACGGACCTCGCGGCCGCCGTCTGCCACGACGACCCGCGCCTGCGCGACCACACGTGGCGCGGCCTGCACCAGTGCCTGCGCGAGCTGCTCGTCGCGTTCGACCGCTACCGGGCGTACGTGGTGCCGGGCACCCCGCCGCGGCACGAGGCGGTCCGGGCCGTCGAGGAGGCGGCCGAGCGCGCCCGCGCGCACCTCGACCCGCAGCGCGCGGAGACGCTCGCCGTCGTCGTGGACCTCGTGCTCGGCCGCGAGGTCGGCAGCGCGGGGCGACGGCGCGAGGCGCGCCGCGACGAGCTCGTCGTGCGCTTCCAGCAGGTGTGCGGTGCCGTGACGGCGAAGGGCGTCGAGGACACGGCGTTCTACCGCTGGACCGAGCTCGTGAGCCTGTGCGAGGTCGGGGGCGAGCCGGACCGGTTCAGCCTCGGCGTGCACGACTGGCACGCGTTCGCGCAGCGGTTCGCCGCGCTCACCCCGCACGCCCTCACGGCCGGGTCGACGCACGACACCAAGCGCGGCGAGGACACGCGCGCGGCCCTCGGCGTGCTGTCCGAGGACGCGGGCGCGTGGTCGCGGCTCGTCGACGAGGTGCGCGCGGCGACCGCCCCCTACCGCGGGGTCCTCGTCGACGGTCTCGCCGAGAACCTGCTGTGGCAGACCGTGGCCGGGACCTGGCTCCCCGACGCGACCACGCCGGACGACGCGACCGACGGCACGTCCGAGGCCGCGATCGCTCCCGACCGGCTCGTCGACTACCTGCGCAAGGCGCTGCGCGAGGCGAAGGTCGCGACGTCGTGGACGAGCCCGGACGAGGCGTACGAGGAGGCCGTGGCCGAGCTCGCCCGCCGCGCGCTCGCCGACCCCGCCGTGACCGGGGCGTTCGCCCGGTGGGCGCGCGAGCACCGCGAGGAGCTGCGCGCCGCGAGCCTCGGGATCACGCTCACGCGGCTCACGGCCCCGGGCGTCGCGGACGTCTACCAGGGCGCCGAGTCGTACGCGCCCACGCTCGTCGACCCGGACAACCGCCGTCCCGTGGACGTCGACGACCTCACCGAGCGCCTCGCGCGGCTCGACGGCGGGGCACCCCCGCGGACGCTCGCGGACGAGAAGCTGCTCGTCACGGCGCGCGCCCTGCGCGTGCGCCGCGCCCTCGACGCCGCGTTCGTCGGCGACGGCGCCGGGTACGCGCCCGTCGCGTCGTCGACGCCGTGCGCGCTCGCGTTCGCGCGCACGGCCCCGGCCGGCACCCCCACGGGCGACCCCGCGACCGCCGACGCGTCCGGTGGCGACCGCACGGACGACGCGGCCGTCGCGCACGTCGTCACGGTGGCGACCCGGCTCGCCGGGACGGTCGACCGCCTCGGTGGGTGGCGCGACCACGTCGTCGCGCTCCCCGCGGGCACGGGCACGTGGGTCGACGTGCTCACCGGGCGCGAGCACCCGGCCGGGAGCGTCCGCGTCGCGGACCTGCTCGCCGACCTGCCGGTCGCGCTGCTCGTCGCGCCGGGCTCCGCCGCGAGCGCCGCGGCGACGGGCGAGGTCGCCGCCGCGACCGGCGAGGGCGCACCATGACGGCGGGCACACCGGTCCCGCCCCCGCGCGTCCCCGCACCCCAGGCCACGCCCCTGCTCGCCGTGCCGGGGCCGCGGCCCGTGGTGTGGGCGCCGACGGCGCGCAGCGTCGAGCTCCTGCTGCCGGAGCAGGGCTCGGGCACGTTCGAGGGCGCCGAGCGCCTCCCGCTGCGCCTCGTGGGGGCGCACGTGCCGGGCTGGTGGGGGTACGACCACGAGCTGGCGTGGGGCACGGACTACGGTTACTCCGTCGACGGCGGTCCGGGCCGTCCGGACCCGCGCAGCCCGTGGCAGCCGTACGGGGTGCACGGGCCGAGCCGCACGTTCGACCCGGCGTTCGCCTGGACGGACGCCGCGTGGCCGGGCCGCGACGTGCGCGGCGAGGTGCTCTACGAGCTGCACCTCGGGACGTTCACGCCGCAGGGCACCCTCGACGCGGCGATCGACCGGCTCGACCACCTGGTCGCGCTGGGCGTCGGCGCCGTCGAGCTCCTGCCGGTCGCGGCGTTCGGGGGCGAGCGCGGCTGGGGCTACGACGGCGTGCACCTGTACGCGGTGCACGAGCCGTACGGCGGCCCGCGAGCGCTCCAGCGGTTCGTGGACGCCGCGCACGCCCGGGGGCTCGCGGTGGTGCTCGACGTCGTCTACAACCACCTCGGCCCGTCGGGGAACTACCTGCCGGAGTTCGGCCCGTACTTCACGGACGCGCACACGACCCCCTGGGGCTCGGCCGTGAACCTCGACCGCCCGGGCAGCCGGGAGGTGCGCGAGTGGGTGATCGACAACGCCGAGCGGTGGTTCGTCGAGTTCCACGTGGACGCGCTGCGGCTCGACGCGGTGCACGCCCTCGTCGACGACTCCCCGACGCACCTCCTCGCGGAGCTCGCGCGGCGCGTGGACCGCGTGGAGCAGGAGCTCGGGCGACCGCTGACGCTCGTGGCCGAGTCGGACGAGAACGACCCGGCGACCGTGACGGGCGTGGAGCAGGGCGGGCGCGGGATGCGCGCGCAGTGGGCGGACGACGTCCACCACGCCGTGCACGCGCTGCTCACCGGGGAGCGCCAGGGCTACTACGTCGACTTCGGCTCGGTCGCGGTGCTGCGCAAGGCCCTCACGGGCGTGTTCGTGCACGACGGCACGTTCTCGACGTTCCGGGGGCGCGACTGGGGTCACCCGGTCCCCGCCGGGACCGACGGCCACGCGTTCGTCGTGAGCTCGCAGAACCACGACCAGGTCGGCAACCGCGCGCACGGCGACCGGACGTCGGCGACGCTCGACGGCGGCGGTCTCGCGACGGCCGCGGCGCTCGTGCTCGTGTCGCCGTTCACGCCGATGCTGTTCATGGGCGAGGAGTGGGGGGCGTCCACGCCGTGGCAGTTCTTCACGGACCACGCGGAGCCGGAGCTCGCGGAGGCCGTCCGCGCGGGCCGGGCGGCCGAGTTCGCCGACCACGGGTGGGGCGGCGGCGACCCCGTGCCCGACCCGCAGGCCCGCTCGACGCGGGACGCGAGCGTCCTCGACTGGTCCGAGCGGGAGCGCGGCGAGCACGCGCGCCTGCTCGCCTGGTACCGGGACCTGGTGGCGCTGCGGTCGCGGCCCGACGTGCGCTCGGGCGACCTCTCGCTCGTGCGCGTCCACGGCCCGGGCGGCCCGGAGGACGACGCGGCGGGCGAGGAGCAGACGACGGGCGCCGCCCCGCACGGCGGGCCCGCGTTCGTCGTGGACCGGCGCACCGTCGCGGTCGCGGTGAACCTCGGGGACGCCCCGCGGCGCCTGCGGCTCGCGCTCGGCGGCACGCCGCGCGTGCTCGCCGCCTGGGACCCGGCGACCCGGGCAGGCCGGCACCACGTCGACCTGCCCGCGCGTTCGGTCGCCGTCCTGGCGCGCGGGTGACTACGCTCGCGCCCATGGCGACGACGACGAAGACGAAGGCCACGCACGGGGGCGGCGCGGAGGGCGCCTGGGAGGTCCCGCCGGAGCAGGCGCTGCGGGTGCCGGAGGGCTTCGACCTGGCAGCGTTCGACCGCGCGTCGACCCCGGGGTTCACGGGCGACAAGGCCGCCGGGAAGGCCCTCGTCGCGCAGCACGCGGACGAGCTGTCCGAGCTGCAGGAGCGCCTGTTCGCCGAGGGCCGCTCGGGCGGGTCCCGGTCGGTGCTCCTCGTCCTGCAGGGCATGGACACCGCCGGCAAGGGCGGGATCGTGCGGCACGTCGTCGGGCTCGTCGACCCGCAGGGCGTCGCGCACCGGTCGTTCGGGGTGCCCACGCCCGAGGAGCGGCGGCACGACTACCTGTGGCGGATCCGCCGCGCCCTGCCCGAGCCGGGGTACATCGGCGTCTTCGACCGGTCGCACTACGAGGACGTGCTCGTCGCGCGCGTCGACGCGCTCGTGCCGCCCGCGGTGTGGGAGGCGCGCTACGACGAGATCAACCGCTTCGAGGCCGAGGTCGCCGCGGCGGGGACCACGATCGTCAAGGTCGCCCTGCTCGTCTCCTACGAGGAGCAGCGCGCGCGGCTCATGGAGCGGCTCGAGCGCCCGGACAAGTTCTGGAAGTACAACCCGAACGACGTCGACTCGCGCCAGAAGTGGCCTGCGTACCAGGAGGCGTACCAGGCCATCCTCGACCGGACGAGCACCGACGTCGCGCCGTGGCACGTGGTCCCGGCCGACCGGAAGTGGTTCGCGCGCCTCGCGGTGAGCGAGCTCCTGCTCGACGCGCTGCGCGGCCTCGACCTCGGGTGGCCCCCGGCCGACTTCGACGTCGCGGTCGAGAAGGCGCGCCTCGCCGCGACGTGACGCTCAGGCCGCGCCGCGCGCGACCGTGCGGCCGTCCTCCGCGAGCGCGCCGAGGCGCGACAGCGCGCGGTAGTACTTCTTGCGGTACCCGCCGCGCAGCATCTCCTCGGTGAACAGGCTCCGCTCCCCCGTGTACGCGCCGGTCCCGGCGAGGAGCACGGGCACGTCGCGGTCGTAGAGGCGGTCGACGAGCACGACGAGGCGCAGCGCCGCGGACTGCTCGGTGACGGGGTGCACGCCCGTGAGCGCGACGACCTCGACGCCGTCGAGCAGCGCCCGGTACCGGCTGGGGTGGACCTGCGACAGGTGCGCGAGCAGGTCGTCGAACACGTCGAGGGTCGCGCCGGGCCGGCCGGTGACGGCCGCCCGCACGTCGGCCTCGGGCAGCGGCGCGGAGTCCGTGACGACCGCGCGGTGCCGGTAGTCCTCGCCGTCGACGCGCAGCACCTCGAACCGGGCCGCGAGCGCCTGGATCTCGCGCAGGAAGTCCTCGGCGGCGAAGCGGCCCTCGCCGAGCGCCTCGGGGAGCGTGTTCGACGTCGCGGCCAGCGCCACGCCGCGGTCCGCGAGCTCGCGCAGGAGCCGGGACATGAGGACGGTGTCGCCCGGGTCGTCGAGCTCGAACTCGTCGATGCACACGAGCTTCTTCGTGGCGAGCGCGTCCACCGTCGCCCGGAACCCGAGCGCGCCCACGAGATTCGTGTACTCCACGAACGTGCCGTACGCGCTGACGTCGAGGCCCACCGTGTGCGCGAGGGACGTGAGCAGGTGCGTCTTGCCGACCCCGAACCCGCCGTCCATGTACACCGCGGGCGCCGTCTGCTTCCGGGCGCCGAACAGCCCCTTGCGCGCGGGCTTCACGACGGCGGCCGCGACCTCCTCGAGCCGCGCGACGGTGCGCGCCTGGCTGGGGTAGGCGGCGTTGGCGCGGTAGGTCGAGAACCGCGCGTCGGCGAAGTGCCGCGGCGGCACGAGGTCGGCGAGGAGCCGGGCGGGAGGCACGGAGGGCCGGACGTCGGCGAGGGCGCGGACGGGCCCGCCGGGGGTCGGCAAGGAGGCCGACGCGCGGGCGGTGCCGGGGAGGGCTGCCGGGGCCGAGGGACCACCGGAGGCGGGCGCAGTCACGAGGATCCAGCCTACGCCTGCGGCTAGCCTGGCCGCTGTGACCTCGACCACCACCCCGCCCGACGGGCCCGTCGCGCCCGGCGGGCGCACCGACCTCCCCGCGCTCGACGTGCTCCTGCCCGCCGCGGAGCACCTCCCGCCCGACCCGCGCGAGGACCGGCTCGCCGCGCTCTATGCCTACGGGCCCCCGGTGCGCGGGGCGAGCGTCGTGCGCGCGAACATGGTCGCGAGCGTCGACGGGGCGGCGTGGGGCCCCGACGAGCGCTCGGGGTCGATCAACGACGACGCGGACTGGCGCGTGTTCCGCGTCCTGCGGGCGCTGGCGGACGTGGTGCTCGTCGGGGCGGGCACGGCGCGCGCCGAGGGCTACACCCCGCTCGGCCGGCCGCGCGGGCTGCGGCACCTGCGCGACGCCCCGGTCGAGCTCGCCGTCGTCAGCCGCAGCGGCCGCGTGCCCCCGGCGCTCGCCGGGACGGAGCGCCCGCCGTTCGTGCTGACCGGCCGCGCCGGTGCCGCCACCGCCCGGGGCGACGTGCCCGCGGACCGGGTGCTCGTCGTCGGGCAGGACGCGGGGGACGACGCGCTCGACCTCGCCGCGGGACTCGCCGCGCTCGCCGGGCGCGGCCTCACGCGCGTGCTCACCGAGGGCGGCCCGTCGCTGCTGGCGGACCTCCTCGCCGCGGACCTCGTCGACGAGCTGTGCGTGACGACCACCCCGACGCTCGTGGGGTCCGGACCGGGACGGATCGTGGGCGGCGCCCCGGCTCCGGGGACGACCACGGCCCTCCCCCGCGGGGCACGCCTCGCCCACCTGCTGCACGCCCCCGAGGACCGGCCCGGGTCGCCCGCCGGTACGACCGCCGCGCGCTGGCTCCTCCCGCTAGGCTGACCTGCGTGACCGACACGATCCTCGTCCTGACCGAAGACACGCTCAACCCGGCCGACGTGCAGCACATCCTGTCGCTGCACGAGGACGAGCAGCTCGCCTACCGGGTGCTGGTCCCGGCGGACACGGAGCGCAACGTCATCTCGGGGATCATCGACCACCTCAGCGTGGGCGAGCTCAAGGAGGCGTGGGACGAGGTCCTGGGCCGCGAGCCCTCGCCCACGACGGCGAAGGCGGAGGCGAGCGAGCAGCTCGAGCGCAGCGTGGCCGAGCTCCGCGCGGCGGGCCGCGAGGCGGACGGCGTCGTCGTCGACGACGACCCGCTGCCGGCGCTGCGCACGGCCGTCGCGTCCGGCGGGGCGCGCGAGATCGTCGTCGTGACGTACCCGCACGCGGTCGAGGACACGTTCCACACCGACTGGGCCTCCCGCGCGCGCGAGGAGCTGCACGTCCCCGTGCTGCACCTCTACTCGGGCACGAGCGAGCTGGGCTGACCCTCCCGGCGTCCGGCCGGCGAGGACGCCTGCCGGTCCGGCGGTCGGCGGACCCGCGGGGTCACGCCCCGCGGACGCGGTGCCCGGCGCGGCGGATCGTCGCGCGGGCGAGCTGGTCGGTCGAGTCCAGGTAGAGCGGGTCGGCGAGCAGGTCGTGGTCGACGGCGACCACGGACAGCTCCGTGCAGCCCAGCACGATCACCTGGGCCCCGCGCTCGACGAGCCGCCCCGCGACGGCGCGGAACGTCTCGATGTCGACCGGCCGCCCCGCCTTCACCTGCTCGTAGATGATCTGCGACACGAGCGCCTGGTCGCCGTCGTCGGGCACGAGCGCCTCGACCCCGTGGCGCGCGAACGCGTCCTGGTACACGCCCGACGCCGCGGTCCCCGCCGTCGCGAGCAGGCCCACCGCCCGCAGGTCGTCGACCCGCGCCCGCGCCGCGTCGACCGTCGTGTCGATGATGGACACGAACGGGACGCTGATCGCGTCGAGCACCTGCTGCGTGAAGTAGTGTGCGGTGTTGCACGGCATGACGAGGAAGTCCGCGCCGAAGCGCTCGAGCCGCTCCGCGTCCCGCGCGAGCACCGGGCCCGGGTCCGCGTCCGAACGCCCGAGGATGAAGTCCGTGCGGTCGGGGATCGTCGCGTGGTTGAGCACGACGGCGTCCACGTGGTCCTGGTCGCGCTCGGCCTCCGTGAGCGCGACGAGGAGCTGCAGGAAGTAGGCCGTGGCGAGCGGCCCGACACCTCCGAGCACTCCGACGAGGGGCTGGGCGTGGTCCTGGTCCGGTCGCGACGTCACCCGTGGATCCTACGGCGCCCGCGTCCCGGGGAGCGGGCGGCGCGGACCGTAGGATGGCGGACGCCCGCCGACCCGACAGAGAAACGGACGACCCTCCGCGATGACGTACGGCAACGCCGAGTTCCTCCCCATCGTCCTGGGGACCAACCTCAACACCTACAACATCGCGAGGTCGTTGCACGAGGCGTACGGCGTCCGCACGCTGGCCCTGGGCCGCTTCCCCCTGCGCGAGACGGCGGACTCCCGCATCGTCGACGTGCGCACCTACCGCGACTTCGACGACCCCGAGCGCATCGTCGCCGTCCTGCGCGAGCTCGCCGAGGAGTTCCCGGGCCGCAAGCGCCTGCTCATCGCGAACATCGAGTTCTACACGAACGTCGTCATCGCCCACCGGGCCGAGCTCGAGCACCTCTACGTCATCCCGCTCGTCGGCGAGGACCTGGCCGCGCGCCTCATGAACAAGACGGACTTCGCGCGCACGTGCGCGGAGCTCGGCGTGCCGCACCCGGAGACGGTGATCGCCACGGCGGCCGACGTCGACGACCCCGGCTTCGGCGAGGACCTGCCTTTCCCGTACCCGCTCATCCTCAAGCCGGCCGACACCGACACCTACCCGCGCCTGCGGTTCGAGGGCAAGAAGAAGGTGTACCTCGTCCAGGACGCGGCCGAGCTGCGCGACGTCGGCCGCCGCATCTACGCCGCCGGCTACACCGACGACCTCATCGTCCAGGAGTACCTCGCGGGCGACGAGTCGGTCATGCGCGTGGTCAACACGTACTCCGACCGCCACGGCCGCCTGCGGTTCCTGTCCGCGGCCCAGATCGTGCTCGGCGAGTACGACCCGAAGCTCGTCGGGAACTACAACGCCGTCGTGACGATGAAGGACGACCGGCTCACGGAGTCCGTCCGGCACCTGCTCGACAGCCTCGGCTACGTCGGCGCCGCGAACCTGGACGTCATGTACGACCGCCGCACCGGCACGAGCAAGATCCTCGAGGTCAACCTGCGCCAGGGCGCGGCGAGCTTCTACACGATGGCCGCGGGCGGCAACCTCGCGCGCTGCTACGTCGAGGACCTCGTGTACGGGCGCGAGCTGCCCGAGCAGGTGACGTCGGACGCGCGCCTGTGGGTCAACGTGCCCTACCCCGTCGTCCGGGCGCTCGTCCCGGTGTCGCTGCGCCACCGCGTGAAGAAGGCCCGCAAGCACGGCGTGTGGCACACCCTGCGCTACGCGCCCGACCGCAGCCTGCGCCGCCGCCTCGACGTGTGGCGCGTGGACCTGCGCCACACGCTCGACTACGTGAAGTTCGCGCGCTCGCGCCCGTCGGCGTAACCGCGGGAGTCGCGGCGCCGACCAGGTGGTCGTGGCCCGTCCGGTGTCGCGGACGCGCCGGGATCACCTGGTCGGCCGGCACGGACCGCCTGGTCGTGGGGCTCAGGCGCCCAGGGCGGACCGGACGGCCTCGACGAGGCGGCGCGCCGTCGCGACCCCGACCGTGGTCGGCAGGTTGACGACGCGCGCGACGAGGTCCTCCGTCGTCGCGAGCGCGGGATCGCCCGGGGTGTACCCGTAGACCGCGGGGTCGTCCGGACCGGGGAACAGCGCCGGTCGGTACCACTTGCCGACGTAGAACCCGGCGGCCGTGAGCTCGGCGACCAGGCGGTCGGCGGTCGCGGCGTCGGGCGCGAAGAACGGGAACCGCACGAGCGGCGCGCGCTCCCCGATCCCGGCCGGGACCTCGACGACGCCCGACAGCCCGCGCACGTACTCCGCGACCGTGTCGGCCCGCCGCGCCTCGGTGTCGCCGCTGGACCGCAGCGCGTCGACCATGCGGTCCACGACCCACGCGGACGGGCGCTGCGGCGGGTGCGCGAGGCCGCCCCGGTTCTCCACGGGAGCGATCGCCGGCTCGTACGCCCCGACGGCCGTGAGCGCGCCGCGCACCTTGCCCGCCGCCGCACCGGGGAGGCGGTTGAGCACGCGCACCTGGGTGCGGAAGCTGCGCGCAGCGAGGTCGAGCCGCGGCCCGACGACGGGCAGCGCGTCGAGCGCCGCCACCGTCGCGGCGCGCAGCGCCGGGTCGAGCGCGGGGCTCACCCACACCGCCCCGCCGAACCGCGTGGGCAGCAGCTTCTCGACGCCGAACGAGTGGAACGAGACGTCGGCGACGGGCGTGCCGTCGGCGTCGCGCGCGAGGCGCCCCACGCAGTGCGCGCTGTCCTCGACGAGCAGCGCCCCGACGGAGCGCGCGGCGTCGCGCAGACGTCGCGCGGCCGGCTCGTCGACGATCCCGAACGTGTTCTGCAGCACGACCGCCCGCGTGTCCGGGCCGACGGCGAGCCGGTCGGGGTCGATCGCGACCGTCGCCGGGGACACCTCGGCGTAGACCGGCCGCAGGCCGGCCACGAGCACCGGGTCGACCGCCGTCGAGCACGTGAACACCTGCGTGACCACGTCGCCCCGACCCCGGGCCTCGGCGAGCGCGCGGAACACGACCTCCATCCCGTAGCGGGCCTTGAAGACGAGGAACCAGTCGGCCGGGTCGGTGCCCGTCCGGTCGGCGAGCATCCTCGTCGCGGTCGCGTCCTGCGGGTGGCGGCTCATCGTTCTCCGTGTCGTCCGGCGTCAGGGGTCGGGGCCGACGCAGCGGCCCGCGCGCCTAGCCTGCCACGTCGGCGGGCCGACCGGGCCGAGCCGCTCGTCACGCACGGGGGACCGGCCGCGCGACAGGACGTGCGGGCGACACGACATGCGGGCCGGGACGCGCGACGGCGGCCGCCGCGCCGGAGCGCGACGACCGCCGTCGGGACGTCGGGGAGGGACGTCAGGCGTCGGACTCGGTCCGGTCGCCCGACCACTCGGTGTGGAACACGCCCGGCTTGTCGACGCGGCGGTAGGTGTGCGCGCCGAAGAAGTCGCGCTGCGCCTGGATGAGCGCGGCGGGCAGGCGCTCGGCCCGCACGCCGTCGTAGTAGGCGAGCGACGACGAGAACGCGGGCGTCGGCACGCCGTTGAGGGCGGCCTGCGCCACGACGCGACGCCACGCCGCGAGACCGTTGCCGACCGCGCCGGTGAAGTACTCGTCGGCGAGGAGCAGCGGGAGCTGCGCGTCGCGCTCGTACGCCTCGGTGATGCGGTTGAGGAAGCGCGCGCGGATGATGCAGCCGCCGCGCCAGATGCGGGCCATCGCGCCGCGGTCGATGTCCCAGCCGTACTCGGCCGACGCGGCCGCGATCTGGTCGAACCCTTGGGAGTACGCGACGACCTTCGACGCGTAGAGCGCGAGGCGCACGTCCTCGACGAACGCGTCGCGGTCCTGCACGTCCCACGCCGCGGCGTCGGCGGGCAGCGCGGCGCGACCGGCCTCGCGCTGCGGGACCGAGCCGGACAGCGCGCGCGCGAACGTCGCCTCGGCGATGCCCGTGATCGGCACGCCGAGGTCGAGGCCGTTCTGCACCGTCCAGCGGCCGGTGCCCTTCTGCTCCGCCTGGTCGAGCACGACGTCGACGAACGCCTTGCCGGTCTCCGCGTCGACGTGCTGGAGCACGTCCGCGGTGATCTCGATGAGGAACGACTCGAGGTCGCCCGTGTTCCACTGCGCGAAGATCTCGCCGATCTCCCGCGCGGACGCGCCGAGCCCCTGCTTGAGCAGGTCGTACGCCTCGGCGATGAGCTGCATGTCGGCGTACTCGATGCCGTTGTGCACCATCTTGACGAAGTGGCCGGCGCCGTCGGGCCCGACGTAGGTGCAGCAGGGCACGCCGTCGACCTTCGCCGAGATGTCCTCGAGGATCGGGCCGAGGCTCTGGTACGACTCGCGCGTGCCGCCCGGCATGATCGACGGACCGTTGAGCGCGCCCTCCTCGCCGCCCGAGACGCCCGTGCCGACGAAGTGCAGGCCCAGCGCCGCGAGGGCCTTCTCCCGGCGGATCGTGTCGGGGAAGTGCGCGTTGCCGGCGTCGACGACGATGTCGCCCTCCTCCAGCAGCGGCACGAGCTCGTCGATGACGGCGTCGGTCGCCGCGCCCGCCTTGACCATGATGACGACCTTGCGCGGGCGCTCGAGCGAGGCCACGAAGTCCGCCATCGACTCCGACGGCACGAAGTCGCCCTCGGTGCCCGCCTCGGCGATCAGGGACTCGGTCTTGGCGTACGAGCGGTTGTGCACCGCGACCGTGTAGCCGTGCCGGGCGAAGTTGCGGGCCAGGTTGCGACCCATGACGGCGAGTCCGGTCACACCGATCTGTGCGCGTGCTGACATCTGCTTCCCTGCTCCTCGAGGGTCGGTCCCGGCGCACGACGGCTGCGCGCGGGAGGGCGCGGAACCGGGCCGGGCGCGGGCGCGCGGCCGGGTGCACCGGGGATGGATACGCTGCCAGCCTAGTCCTCGGGCGCCGTCGAGCCCCGGGGGTGCCACGATCCGGTCACCCGCAGGGATCGTGACGAAGTCGGGATCACGATTCGATGACACCCGCGCGGCGTGCGTCCGTCCCGCCCCTCGCGCTCGTACTGTGCCGGGGTGACCACCCCTCACGGGACCGACGCTCCCCCGGAGTTCCGTGCCGTCCTCGACGCCCTGGGCGCGCGCCGGCTGCGGCCCGAGGTGACGCTGCGCGAAGTCCCCGCCCCGCGCCGGATCGCGCCGTGGTCGGTCGCGCTCACGGGCGAGGTCGAGGCGGCGCGCTCCGACGACCCCGAGCTCGCGTCGGGGCGCTTCATCGTCCTCTACGACCCGGCAGGCCAGGAGGCGTGGGAGGGCCGGTTCCGCGTCGTCACGCTCGTGCGCGCGACTCTGGAGCCGGAGATGGCGGCGGAGGACGTGCTCGCCGAGGTCGCGTGGACGTGGCTCGAGGACGCCCTGCACGACACGGGCGCCGTCGTGCGCGCGGAGGGCGGCACGGTCACGCGCGTGCTGTCCCAGAGCTTCGGGGCGCTGGCCGGCAAGCACAACGACGTCGAGCTCGAGATGCGCGCGTCGTGGACGCCCGTCGCGCCGGGCCCGGGCACGGCCGACCTCGGGGACCACCTCGCCGCGTGGGCGCAGCTCCTGTGCACGGCCGCCGGGCTGCCGCCGCTGCCCGAGGGCGTGACCCCCCTCGGTGCTCGGCCCCCCGCGCGACGCAATACCGTGGGCTCATGAGCTCGACCGCAGCACCCGCTCCCCCTCCGCTCGACCCCGCACCCGGGGCAGAGCGCGCCCCGACCGTCGTGACCCCGCTGACGGAGCCGTCCGACGGCGTCGGCCCCGTCGTCGACACGCCCGCCGCGTTCGCGCGCGTCGTCGAGGCGTTCGCCGCCGCGAGCGGCCCCGTGGCCGCCGACGCCGAGCGCGCCTCCGGCTACCGGTACGGCCAGCGCACCTACCTCGTGCAGGTGCGCCGCGAGGGCGCGGGCACCGCGCTCGTCGACCCCGTCGCCGTGCCCGACCTGTCGCCGCTGCGCGAGGCGGTCGGGGACGCCGAGTGGGTCCTGCACGCGGCGTCCCAGGACCTGCCCGGGCTCGCGGAGCACGGGATCGTCCCGGCCCGCGTGTTCGACACCGAGCTCGCCGCCCGCCTGCTGGGGATGGAGCGCGTCGGCCTCGCGGCGGTGGTCGCCGAGGTGCTCGGGCTCGGCCTCGCCAAGGAGCACTCGGCGGTGGACTGGTCGACGCGGCCCCTGCCCGAGGACTGGCTGCGGTACGCGGCGCTCGACGTCGAGGTGCTCGTCCCGCTGCGCCGCGCGCTCGGGGAGCGGCTCGACGAGGCGGGCAAGGCGGACTGGGCGGCACAGGAGTTCGAGGCCGTCCGCACCGCGGGGCCGCCGGCCCCGCGACCCGAGCCGTGGCGTCGGACGTCCGGCACGCACACGCTGCGCGACCCGCGGCGCCTGGCCGTGGTCCGCAGCCTGTGGGAGGCCCGCGACGCGACGGCCCGGGCCCGCGACATCGCCCCGGGGCGGGTCCTGCCCGACCGCGCGATCGTCGCCGCGGCGGAGGCGCTGCCGCGCACGGCCGGCCAGCTCGTGGAGCTGCCGCCGTTCGCGGGCAAGGGCACGCGCCGTCGCGCGGCGTACTGGCAGCGGGCCGTCGACGCGGCGCTCGCGCTGCCCGCGAGCGCGCTGCCGACCACGCGCGGGCCGCGCACGGACGCCCCGCCCCCGCCGCGCGCGTGGGCGGACCGCGACCCGGGCGCCGCGGCACGGCTCGACGCGGCGCGCGGCGTCGTGCAGGAGCTCGCCGAGCGGTACGCGCTGCCCGTCGAGAACGTGCTCCAGCCCGACGCCCTGCGGCGCCTGTGCTGGACGCCGCCAGAGCCCGCCGACGCGGCGGGGATCGCCGCGTTCCTGCGCGGCCGCGGGGCGCGCGAGTGGCAGGTGGGGCTCGTCGCGGAGCCCCTCGCGGACGCGTTCGAGCGCGCCGGCGAGCGGTAGCGGGAGGGTAGGGTCGTCCGCGTGCACGACGCGAACCTGACGATCCGGACAGTCACCGACCGAGCCTCCTGGGACGCCCGGGTGAACGAGCTCGGCGGCCACCCCCTGCAGCTGTGGGGCTGGGGCGAGGTCAAGGCCACGGGCGCCTGGACCCCGCACCGCGTGGAGGCGGTGGACGGCGACGGCCGCGTCCGCGGCCTGGCGCAGGTTCTCGTGCGCTCCCTCCCGGCGCAGTTCAAGGCGCTGTGCCACGTGCCCCGTGGGCCCGTGATCGCGCCGGCGGGAGACGGCTGGGGCGCCGGCCCGGGCGTGGGCGACGACGCGACGCGCGACGCCGTGACCCGTGCGGTCGTCGCGTGGTGCAAGACGACGGTGGGCGGCGTCGGCGTCACGATCGAGCCCGACTGGCCGGTCGGGACGCACCTCGCGCTGCCCGACGCCCGCCCCGCGGCGAACCCGATCCTCTACCCGGTGACGCTGATCCTCGACCTCACGAAGTCCGAGGACGAGCTGACGAAGGCCATGGGCAAGTCGACGCGGTACGACATCCGCAAGGCGGCGCGCACCGGGCTCGAGGTGCGGCGCGTGACGGACGAGGCCGAAGTGCGCCAGGTGCTCGACGTGTACCACGAGACCGCCGAGCGCGCGGGCTTCGCGCTGCACGACGACGAGTACTACCTCGCGATCCACCGCGAGCTCGGGGAGCACTCGGTGCTCGTCGCCGCGTTCTCCGAGGGCGCCCCGGTGTCGTTCGTGTGGTGCGTGTCGTCGGCGACGACGTCGTTCGAGCTCTACGGCGGCATCAACGACGCGGGCCGCAAGCTCCGCGCGAACGCGCCGGTGAAGTGGCACGCGATCACGCTCGCGCAGCAGGCCGGCCTGGTCCGGTACGACATGAACGGGCTGCTCAACGACGGGATCAGCGAGTTCAAGCGCAGCTTCGCCCAGCACGACGACGAGCTCGTGCACAGCGTCGACGTGCCGTTCTCGATGTGGTACTCCGCGTGGAACAAGGGCCTGCCGACCGCGAAGAAGGTCGTGCGCAAGCTCCGCGGGAGCCGCTGACGCGGGCTCCCGAGCACCCCGAACCCCGGAGAGACCCGGTATCGCGCGATGCGATACCGGGTCTCTTCATGTCGTAGCATCGGTCTCGTGCTTTCCCGATACCCGCGGTAGCGTGTATCGCACGTACGACCCCCGAGCGGTGCCGCTCCGGACACCGCCGTCCCGACCATCTGCATCGGATGGAGATGCCATGACCGTGGCCAACGAGGCCCCCTCTCCCACCTCGGCACCCACCCAGGCGGCTACCCAGCGCTCGCGCCGACGCCCCGTGCGCAACGTCGTCTTCGTCGAGGGCGTCCGCAGCCCGTTCGGCAAGGCACGCCCCGACGGGATCTACGCCGAGACCCGCGCGGACGACCTCGCCGTGAAGACGGTCCGCGAGCTCCTGCGCCGCCGCCCCGAGCTGCCCGTGGAGCGGATCGACGAGCTCGCGCTCGCCGCGACGACGCAGACCGGCGACCAGGGCCTCACCCTCGGCCGCAGCGTCGCCGTGCTGGCCGGGCTGCCCAAGTCGGTGCCCGGCTTCGCGATCGACCGCATGTGCGCGGGCGCGATGACCGCGGTCACGACCACCGCGGCGAACGTCGCCGTGGGCGCGCAGGACGTCGTCGTCGCGGGCGGCGTCGAGCACATGGGCCACCACCCCATGGGCGAGGGGTCGGACCCGAACCCGCGGTTCGTCGCCGAGCGCCTCGTCGACTCCTCCGCGCTCGTCATGGGCGCGACGGCCGAGAACCTGCACGACCGGTACCCGCACCTCACCAAGGAGCGTGCCGACGCGTACGCCGTCGCGAGCCAGGCCAAGTACGCCAAGGCGCTGGCGAACGGCGACATCTCCCCCGACCTCGTGCCGGTCGCGACCCGGTCGACCGAGCTCGGGTGGGGCCTGGCCACGGCCGACGAGCTCCCCCGCCCCGGCACCACGGTCGACTCGATCCGCGACCTCAAGACCCCGTTCCGCCCCGGCGGGAAGGTCACCGCGGGCAACGCCTCGCCGCTGACCGACGGCGCGACGGCGTGCCTGCTCGCCGCGGGCGACGTCGCCGACGAGCTCGGGCTCCCGGCGCGCATGCGCCTCGTCGCGTACGCGTACGCGGGCGTCGACCCGGAGGTCATGGGCATCGGGCCGGTCCCCGCGACCGAGCGCGCGCTCGCGTCCGCGGGCCTGACGATCGACGACATCGGCCTGTTCGAGATCAACGAGGCGTTCGCGGTCCAGGTGCTCGCGTTCCTCGACCACTTCGGCATCGCGGACGACGACGAGCGCGTCAACCAGTACGGCGGCGCCATCGCCATGGGCCACCCGCTCGCGTCGTCGGGCGTGCGCCTCATGACGCAGCTCGCGCGCCAGTTCGAGCAGCACCCCGAGGTGCGCTACGGCCTGACGACCATGTGCGTCGGCCTCGGCATGGGCGGGACCGTCATCTGGGAGAACCCGCACCACGCCGACTACTCCGGCCACACCTTCGAGACCGCGGAGAACTGACGATGAGCGCACCGACCGACACCACGCCCACCACCTCCGCGGACGCGACGAAGGACGCCGCGCGCGGGGAGCGCGTCACGCACTCGCTCGTGCGCGACGTCGCGCTCCCCGGCGGGACGGGCACGCTCGCCCTCGTCACGCTCGACAACGGGCTCGACCACACCAAGCCGACGACGCTCGGCCCAGAGGGCCTCGCGGAGCTGCACGCGGCCCTCGAGACGCTGCGGCGCCGGGCCGCGGACGGCGAGATCGTCGCCGTCGCGATCACGGGCAAGCCGTACTTCCTCGCCGCCGGCGCGGACCTCACGCAGGCCGCGGCCGTCCAGGTGCGCGACGACGCGCTCGCCCTCGGGCGTGCCGGGCACGCCGCGTACACGCTGCTCCAGGACATGGGCGTGCCGACGTTCGCGTTCGTCAACGGCGTCGCGCTCGGCGGCGGCCTCGAGGTCGCGCTGAACTGCACGTACCGCACCGTCGCGTCCGACGCCGGTGCGCTCGCGCTCCCCGAGGTCGGCCTGGGCCTGGTCCCCGGCTGGGGCGGCGCCTACCTCGTGCCGCGCCTGCTCGGCGTCGAGAAGGCGATGGACGTCATCCTCGCCCGCCCGGCCGCGAACAAGCCGTTCAAGGCGAAGGAGGCGTACGAGATCGGGCTCGTCGACGCGCTCTTCGAGGCGCCCGACTTCCTCGAGTCGTCGCTGCGCTGGGCCGAGGCCGTGCTGCGCGGCGAGATCGTCGTCGAGCGGCGCGAGCTCGACCCGCAGCCCGTGTGGGACGCCGTCGTCGCCGGGACGCGTCAGCGCCTCGACGCCGTGGTCGCGGGCTCGCGCCCCGCCCCCTACCGCGCGCTCGACCTCGTCGCCGCCGCGCGCACCGCGTCGCGCGAGGAGGCGTTCGCCGCCGAGGACGAGGCCCTCGCGGACCTCATCATGAGCGACGAGATGCGCGCGAGCGTCTACGCGTTCCAGCTCGTCTCGAAGGGCAAGCGGCCCCAGGGCGCGCCCGACGCGAAGCTCGCCCGCCCCGTCACCCGCGTCGGGATCGTGGGCGCGGGGCTCATGGCCGCGCAGATCGCGCTGCTGTTCGCGCAGCGCCTCCAGGTGCCGGTCGTCATGCGCGACCTCGACCAGGAGCGCGTCGACAAGGGCCTCGGCTACGTCCGCTCCACCGTCGAGAAGCTCGTACGCTCGGGCCGCATGTCCGCGGACACCGGCGCGCGCATCGTCGGCTCCGTGCACGGCACGACCGAGCTCGGCGACTTCGCGGGCTGCGACGTCGTGATCGAGGCAGTCACGGAGATCCTCGGGCTCAAGAAGAAGGTCTTCGCCGAGCTCGAGGGCGTCCTGTCGCCCGAGGCCGTGCTGCTGACCAACACGTCCGCGCTGTCGATCACCGAGATGGCGGCCGACCTGCAGCACCCCGAGCGCGTCGTCGGGATGCACTTCTTCAACCCCGTCGCCCAGATGCCGCTCGTCGAGATCATCCAGGCGGCGAAGACCGACGACGCGGCCCTCGCGACGGCGTTCGCCATGACGAAGAAGCTCCGCAAGACGGCCGTGCTCGTCGCCGACCGCCCCGGGTTCGTCGTCAACCGCCTGCTCATCCTGCTCATGGGCAAGATCGTCGAGGCGGTCGAGAACGGCACGTCGGTCGAGGTCGCGGACCGCGCCGTCGCACCGCTCGGCCTGCCGATGCCGCCGTTCGCGCTGTTCGACCTCGTCGGCCCGGCCGTCGGCCTGCACGTCCTCACGTCGCTGCGCGAGGACCTGGGCGACCGGTTCCCCGAGTCCCCCGGCCTGCAGCGCATCGTGGACGAGCAGATCCCCGTCGTCCTCGACGCGCCGAAGGGCCTGCCCAAGCCCGTCGACCCGGCGATCCAGCGGGTCTTCGGCACGGGTGCGGCGGGCGGCGACGGAGCACTGGACGAGGCGGGCGTCCTCGACTCCGTGCTCACGGCGCTCACGCAGGAGATCGGGCTCATGCTCGACGAGGGCGTGGTCGCGAGCCCGTCGCAGATCGACCTGTGCATGATCCTCGGCGCGGGGTGGGGCTTCCACCTGGGCGGCATCACGCCGTACCTCGACCGCACGGGCTACAGCGAGAAGGTCCTGGGCCGCCGCTTCCTGCCCGACGGCGTCGCCAACGTCCCGGCGACATCGCGCGTCTGACGAAACCCCTCCCCCTCCGCCGAGCAGGTGGTTGTGGCCCGTCCTGAGTACAGGACGGGCCACGACCGCCTGCTCGGCGGCCGCCGGAGGGGGTGGGTCAGTCCTCTCCGTTCATGAGCAGGAGCTCGAACGCCACGGCGTGCTCCACGCCCATCCGCTCGCCCGTCGGGGCGCTCATCGACGCGAGGAACGCCGCCGGGTCGAAGTCCTCCCAGCCGAGGCCGTCGAGGTAGGCGGCGTGCGCGCGCAGGGACGCCACGCCCGCGTCGAAGGTCGCGCTGACGTCCACGCCGTGCCGGGCGTCGGGCGACGCGGCGACCCACACCTGGCGCACGCCGCCCCACGGCTCGATCCCGTCCGACTCGACCTGCTCGCGGAACACCCACCGGTTCCCCGCGTCGCGCACGGCGTCCACGACGGCCCGCCCCGTCGCGACGTGGTCCGCCTGGTTGAGCATCCCGCCCGGGAACGTCTCGCGGTAGTTCCCGGTGATCACGACGTCGGGCCGGTGACGGCGGATCGCCCCCGCGATCGCGCGCCGCAGCGTGAGGCCGTACTCGAGCACGCCGTCGGGCAGCCCGAGGAACTCGACCTCGTCGACGCCGACGATGCGTGCGGACTCGACCTCCTCCGCCTCCCGCACGCGGCGCGCCTCGTCCGGGTCCATGCCGTCGATCCCCGCCTCGCCGCTCGTGACCATGCAGTACACGACCCGCTTGCCCTGCGCGGTCCACCGCGCGACGGCGGCGGCCGCGCCGAACTCCATGTCGTCCGGGTGCGCGACGACCGCGAGCGCCGTCGACCAGTCCTCTCGCAGCGGGGTGAGCGCGGGCAAGGTGTCGATCTCGGTCATGACGCCACGCTATGCCCCGTCCCGGTGCCGAGCGCGACGACGGCGCAGGCCCGGGCCGCGTCAGTGCTCGGCGGACGCGTCCTCGGTCGCGTGACCGAGCGCGCCGGCGGGAGGGACCTCGTCGGTGGGCGCTCCCGCGACGGGCGCGTCCTCGACCGACGTCACGGCCGGGTCGACGAACAGCCGGGCGCGCTCGGCGTCGACCACCGCGCGCGCGAGCGACGCCTCGGACACGTCGACCGCGCCCGCGACCTCCTCGGCGAGCGCGCTGCGGCGCGCATAGGCGTCGAACAGCCGGGCCTTGGTGCCGAGAAGGCGCACGAGGTGCTCGTCGACGCTGTCGACGGTGAGCAGGCGGTGCACCTGGACGGTCTCGACCTGCCCCATGCGGTGGGCGCGCGCGACGGCCTGCGCCTCGGTCGTGGGCTTGGTCTGCGGCTCGCACAGGACCACGACGGACGCCGCCTGGAGGTTGAGACCCACTCCCCCGACGTCGATCTGGCTGACGAGCACGCGCGGGTCCTCGGCCGCGGTGAAGTCGTCGACGATCGTCTGTCGCGTGCGGGCGGGCACGGAGCCGGTGAGGGGCGGGAGCGCGAGGTCGCCGAGGGCGCGCACGACCACGTCCACGACGTCCCGGAAGTACGAGAACACCACGACCTTGCGCCCGTTCTCGGCCGCCTCGCGCGCGATCTCGACGAGCCGGCGCAGCTTCGCCGAGTCCTCGGGGTGCTCGACGGCGAACGCCGCCCGCCGCATGGCCATGAACGACCCCGCCGCGACCGCCTCCCGGTACGCGGCGCCGTCGACCGGGCCGAGCCGCTCCCACTCGTCGACCTGCACGAGCTCGGGCAGCTCCTCGAGCACGTCTTCGGCGTTGCGGCGCAGGTACGCGGGCGCGACAGCGTGCCGGAACGCGTCGGGGCCCGCGGCGCCGTGCGCGGCGTCGAGGCGTGCCGCGAGCTCGGGCTGGAGGTAGCCCAGCAGGGTGCGGAACTCCTCGACCCGGTTCTCCATGGGCGTGCCCGTGAGCAGCAGCACGTGCTCGGTCGTCCGCGCGAGGGCCGCGACGGCCACGGACCGCTTCGCGAGCGGGTTCTTCACGTAGTGCGCCTCGTCCACGACGAGCACGGCCGGCGCCGCCGCCGCGAACGCCTCGGTCCCCGCGCGCCGCAGGCCCGCGAAGGTCACGACGGCGACGCCGCCCGCAGCGCGCCACGCGGCGGCTGCCTCCTCCCGGTCCTCGCCATGGACGGCGTGCACCGGGAGGCTCGCGTGCGCGCGCAGCTCGCGCACCCAGTTCTCCAGCACGCTCGCCGGGCACACGACGAGCGCGTGGGTCGCGCCGCGGGCGACCAGGTGCGCGACGACCGCGACGGCCTGCACCGTCTTGCCCAGGCCCATCTCGTCGCCCAGGACGACGCGGCGCTGGGCGAGCGCGAAGCGGGCCCCGAACGCCTGGTACCCGCGAAGCGAGACGGTCAGCAGCGACTCGTCGAGCGCCTGCGTCTGCACGCGGTCGACCAGCTCGGCAGGCAGGTGCCCGGCCGCGGCGGCGACGTCGCGGCCCGTGGGGGCGACGCCGTCGAGCAGCGCGTAGTACGCCGCGGACCGGCGGCGGAAGTCTTCCCAGACGTCGTACGGGCGCGCGGGCTCGGCGAGCAGCCCGACGACGCGCCACGCCTCCTCGGCGAGCCCGGTGGCCCGCGCCCGCTCGGCGACCGCGGCGAGCACCGTGATTGCGGCTGAGGCCCGACGCCGCCGCTCGCCCCACGCGAGCAGGCGGCGCGGCCCGCTCGCGGCGACCAGCGCGTCGGCGCGCACGCGCTCGTGCTCAGCGAGCGCGGCCCGCACCTGGTCGCCGTACCGCGCGACGGCGGCGTCGGCCTGGTCGAGCGTGTGCAGCGCCTGGACGAGCGCGGTCGCGACCGGGTCCGTCGGCGTGAGGTCGATCCGGAAGCGCAGGCTCTCGCGCACGGCGCGTGCCACCTGCTCGGCGGCGGCGAGCAGGTGCGTCGCCGTCTGCGGGCCGATCTCGGGGAGCTTCTCCAGCCCGTCGTGCCCGAGCCGCGTGACCTCGCCCACCGTCCGCACGCCCGCGTCCGCGAGCGCCCCGAGCCGTAAGCGCTCGCGCGTGACGTCGCGCAGCGACGCGACGTCGACGGTGTCGAGGCGCGCCAGGACCTTCTCCTCGCGGCTGTCGCCGAACGCGGCGCGCACCTGCTCGCGGGCCGTCCCGGGCGCGGCGGAGAGGGTCGCGAGCAGCGCGGCGAGGGCGTCCGCGTCCGCGACGACCGCCCGAGCGGTGGCGACGTCGGGCAGCGCGCCGCTCGCGGCGGTCACGACTCGCGGCGCACGACGTGCTCCGCGAGCTTCCCCGCCACGGTCTCGACGTCGTCGATCTCGCCGGCTGCGACACCGACGACGAGCGCGTACGCAGTATCCTGCGGCATGGCGAGCCGCACCCCGTTGAGCGCGTAGAAGAGCCTCACCGCGACCCAGCCCAGTCGCTTGTTCCCGTCGATCAGCGCGTGGTTCTTCGTGACGGAGAGAAGCAGCGCCGCTGCCTTCTCGTCGAGGGCGGGGTAGGCCTCGACGCCGTACATCGACGCGGCCGGACGCGCCAGTGCGGACGACAGAAGCCCGTAGTCGCGGACGGCGGGCGGGTGCCCGAGGAACGCCGTGGCGGCGGCGACGAGGTCGTCCTCGTCGAGGTAGACGACCACGGCTACTGCGCGAGCCGGTCGAGCAGCTCCTGGTCCTCCGCCACGATGTCGGCGAGCAGCCGGTCACGCATCTCGCGCCGCTTCGCGTCGTACTCCACGACGGCGCGTGCGACGGCGGTGTTCGCGGAGACGCCCTCGCGGCGGGCGATACGCTCCAGCGCCGCCTGCGCGTCGTCGTCGAGCCGCAAGGTCATAGCCACGTGAGCTCCTCTCGTTTGGTACCACCACGGTATCAGTGCTCGGGCGGCACCGTGCAGGGATCAGGCAGGAGCGTTCGCGCGCTCGGCGAGCCAGCGCTCCATCCGGGACTGCGCCGCGTCGAGGAACGCCGTCTTGTCGCGCGTGTAGTCGTCGTAGTCGTCGGCGTCCGCGTGGCGCGCGGCGAGGTCGCGCTTCGTCGCCTCGTACGCCGCGGCCTCGGCGGGGACGGCACGCAGCCAGTCGCGGAACGCGACGACGTACGCCGCGAACGGCGAGTCGAGGCGCCGGACGTGCAGGATCACGGGCGGCTCGTCCCCGTCGCCGGGGCGGGCGAGCAGTCGCTTGGCGTAGAGCTCGGGGGCGGGGTCGGCGCCCGGACGCGGGACGTCCCGGTACACGCCGGGCGAGTCCGGACGCGCGCCGCGCTCGATCGAGAACCCGAGCGGCCCGAGCGCGGCGTCGAGCTCCGCCTCGGAGGGCAGCGGCGCGACGCGCACCTGGAGGTCGATGATCGGCTTCGCCGCGAGCCCGGGGACCGCCGTCGACCCGATGTGCTCGACCACGACCGGGCTCGTGCCGTCGGGGCTCGCGAGGTCGGCGAGCGCGCCGGCGGCGCGCTCGGTCCACCGCCTCCCGCATTCGGTCCATCGGGGGTCGTGGGCGTCGACGGTCGCTGCAGGCACCCGCGCACCCTACGGCCCGACCCCGACCCGGGGAGCGCGCACCCGCCGAGACGGGAGAAGTGGCCCCTGGAGCACGGCGGTCCGGGGCCACCTCTCCCGTCTCGGCGAGCGGGCGCTCGTCGGCGGGTCGGGTCAGTACGTCGTCAGGCCGTGGGCGCGGAACTGGTCGCGCACGCGCTCGGTGAGCTCGGCCGACGGCGCGGGCGTGTCGTCGAGCTCGTAGGTGCGCCCGAGCGCGTCCCACTTGTCGCGGCCCATCTGGTGGAAGGGCAGCACCTCGACGCGCGTCACCGTGCCGGGGCGGATCGCGTTGAGCGACGCCGCGTACGCGGCGACCTTCTCGACGTTGTCCGGGTCGTCGGTGAGGCCCGGGACGAGCACGAAGCGCACCCAGACCTCGGGCGCGTGGCCGGTGAGCCCGCGCTCGGCGATCCGTCGCCCGAACCGCAGGGTCGGCTCGAGGTCGCGGCTCGTGACCTTCGTGTAGGTCTCCGGGTCGCCGGACTTCACGTCGAGCAGCACGAGGTCGGTGTCGTCGAGCATCGCGTCGGTCGCGTTCGCGCCGAGGAAGCCGGACGTGTCGAGCGCGGTGTGCACGCCCATCGCCTTCGCACCGCGCAGGACGCGCGCCGCGAACGCGGGCTGCATGAGCACCTCGCCGCCCGAGAGCGTGAGCCCCCCGTGGGTGGCCCGGAAGACGGGCAGGTAGCGCCGGACGCGCCCGAGGAGCTCGTCCGCCGTGACGGGCCTGCCGTCCTTCATCGCGAACGTGTCGGGGTTGTGGCAGTACAGGCACCGCAGCGGGCACCCGTTGAGGAACACGGTGAGCCGGGTCCCCGGCCCGTCCACGGCGGTGACGAGCTCCCAGGAGTGGACCGAGCCGAGCTCGCCCGCGCGCATCGCCGCGAGCTTGTCGGCCCGGTCCACGTCCGCGACCGTCAGCCCGTCCAGGCCCGCGCCGGCCCGGCGCGCGTGGCCCACGGGCGTGCCCGACGCCGCGGGCTCGGCCGCGGAGGTCGGGACGCCCGGGACGTCGAGGCGCGTGGCGTCGTCGGGCAGGGTGCCCCCGGCGACGCCGCACCCGCGCGACGGGCGGACGGCGGGGCCGGGAAGGGTGACGGTCATGGCTGGCTCCTCAGCGCTCGTCAGAGCGCGCCGTGGAAGGTGCGCGACAGCACGTCCAGCTGCTGCTCGCGCGTGAGGCGGACGAAGTTCACCGCGTACCCGGACACGCGGATCGTCAGCTGCGGGTAGTTCTCCGGGTGGTCCATGGCGTCCAGGAGCGTCTCGCGGTTCAGCACGTTGACGTTCATGTGGTACCCCTCGGACCCGATGTAGGCGTCCAGGAGGCCGGCGAGGTTGGTGACCTGCTCCTCCTTGGTGCGCCCGAGGCCGCTCGGCACGACCGTGTTGGTCAGCGAGATGCCGTCCTGCGCCTCGTCGTACGGCAGCTTGGCCACCGACAGCGCCGAGGCGAGCATGCCGTGCGTGTCGCGCCCGTTCATCGGGTTGGCACCCGGGGCGAACGGCTCGCCGGCGCGGCGGCCGTCAGGCGTGTTGCCCGTCGCCTTCCCGTACACGACGTTCGACGTGATCGTCAGGACCGACTGCGTGGGCACCGCGTCACGGTACGTCGGGTGCGTGCGGACCTTCGCCATGAACCGCTCGACGAGGTCGACGGCGATCGCGTCGGCCCGGTCGTCGTCGTTGCCGAACGTCGGGTACTCGCCCTCGGTGACGTAGTCGACGACGAGGCCGCGCTCGTCGCGGACGACGGAGACCTTCGCGTGCTTGATCGCCGACAGCGAGTCCGCCGCGACGGACAGGCCCGCGATGCCGCACGCCATGGTCCGCAGCACGTCCTTGTCGTGCAGCGCCATCTCGATGCGCTCGTACGCGTACTTGTCGTGCGACCAGTGGATGCAGTTGAGCGCCTCGACGTACGTCGCGGCCAGCCAGTCCATCGTCGCGTCGAACTTCGCCATGACGTCGTCGAAGTCGAGCACGTCGCCCTCGACGGGCGCCGCCACGGGCGAGACCTGCTTGCCGGAGATCTCGTCGCGGCCGCCGTTGATCGCGTAGAGCAGCGTCTTGGCGAGGTTCACGCGAGCGCCGAAGAACTGCATCTGCTTGCCGACCCGCATCGGGGACACGCAGCACGCGATCGCCGCGTCGTCGCCCCAGTGCTGGCGGATGAGCTCGTCCGACTCGTACTGCACGGCCGAGGTGTCGATCGAGACCTGCGCGCAGTAGTCCTTGAAGCCCTGCGGCAGGTCCGGGCTCCAGAAGACCGTCATGTTCGGCTCGGGGGCCGGCCCGAGGTTGTAGAGCGTCTGGAGGAACCGGAACGAGTTCTTCGTGACGAGCGGGCGCCCGTCCTCGCCCATGCCGCCGATCGTCTCGGTGACCCACGTCGGGTCGCCGGAGAACAGGGCGTCGTACTCGGGCGTGCGCAGGAACCGCACGATGCGGAGCTTGATGACGAAGTCGTCGATGATCTCCTGCGCCTCGGACTCCGTGATGCGGCCGGCCTCGAGGTCGCGGTCGATGAACACGTCGAGGAACGTCGACGTGCGGCCGAGGGACATCGCGGCGCCGTTCTGCTCCTTCACCGCGGCGAGGTAGGCGAAGTAGAGCCACTGCACGGCCTCGCGGGCCGTCGTCGCCGGGCCGGAGATGTCGTAGCCGTACGAGGCCGCCATCTCCTTGAGCTCGCCCAGCGCGCGGATCTGCTCCGCGTGCTCCTCGCGCTCGCGCACGACCTTCTCGCTGAAGGGCTGCGTGTCGAGCCCGAGCTTGTCGAGCTTCTTCGCGGCGATCAGCGCGTCGACGCCGTAGAGCGCGACGCGGCGGTAGTCGCCGATGATCCGGCCGCGGCCGTAGGCGTCGGGCAGGCCCGTGATGATGTGCGAGCTGCGGGCCGCGCGCACGTTCGGCGGGTAGACGTCGAACACGCCCTGGTTGTGCGTCTTGCGGTACTCGGTGAAGACCTTCCGCAGGGTCTCGTCGACCTCGTAGCCGTACGTCTCCAGCGCGCCCTCGACCATGCGCCAGCCGCCGTTCGGCATGATCGCGCGCTTGAGCGGGGCGTCGGTCTGCAGACCGACGATCACCTCGTGCGCCTTGTCGATGTAGCCCGGCGCGTGCGCCGTGATGCCGGCGGGCGTGCGGGTGTCCACGTCGTAGATCCCCATCTCCCGCTCCTCCGGGAACATGGCGGACAGCGTGCTCCAGATGCCCGTCGTGCGCTCCGTGGGGCCGGCGAGGAACGACGCGTCGCCCGTGTACGGGCGGTAGTTGCGCTGGATAAAGTCGCGCACGTCGACCGTGTCGCGCCACGGGCCGTCGGTGAAGCCCTCCCACGCAGGGACGTGCGCGGTGTCGCGCTGCGGGTCGACGGCGCCCGCCCCCGTCGCGCGGCCGCCGCTCGTCGTGCCGGTTGCCTCGGAAACGCTGGTCATCTGGACCTCCCTCGTGCCTGACGCGCGGGTCCGCGCGCCGGCCGGACCCGCCGGCCTCGCGAGGTCCCGGGTGGGGCCCTCGGCCGAGGTTCCGACGGGCTCCTTCGCCACCTCCAGGCTAGGTTCCCGGAGCCCGCCGCGGAGGCGTTCGGGACCGCCCGGGGACCTAGGTCCCGAGGCGGGCGGGACCCGGCAGGAACGGCCGGATTCCGCGGTTCCTCGCCCCCGCGGCACCCTTTCCGAGGGGGTCTTGTGATGACCTTCACAAGCCCTCCGGCCCTCCCCCTGGGGACCCCGCGCCGCCGTCGTGACGCACGACACGGGCGCGCGTCACACGCTCGCCGGACGTGCCGCGCGCATCCGTGTGAGACTGCCCGGGTGAAACGCACCGTAGGGGTCGAGGAAGAGTTCCTGCTCGTCGGCGACGACGGGCAGCCCGTCGCCCGCGCGGCCGAGGCCCTCGAGGCCTCCGGCACCGACGACAAGGGCGGGGGCACCGGCTCGCTGGAGTCGGAGTTCATGGAGGAGCAGCTCGAGACGGCGACGCACCCGCGCCGCGAGATCGACGAGCTCGCGACCGAGATCCGCGAGGGCCGGCGTCGCGCCCAGGAGGCCGCGGACCGCGTCGGGGCCCGCGTCGCCGCGCTCTCGACGTCTCCCCTGCCGTTCGAGGGCACGACCGTGTCGCGCCTGCGCTACCTCGAGGCGCGCGCCGCGTTCGGCCTCACGGCGCGCGAGCAGCTGACGAGCGGCTGTCACGTGCACGTCGCCGTCGCGGACGACACCGAGGGCGTCGCTGTGCTCGACCGGATCGGGCCGTGGCTCGCGACGCTCCTCGCGCTGAGCACGAACTCGCCCTTCTGGCAGGGCCAGGACAGCGGGTACGCGAGCTTCCGGTCGCAGGTCTGGTCGCGCTGGCCCACCTCCGGCCCGACGCGCGCGTTCGGCTCGCCCGAGGCGTACCGCGCGGCGGTCGACGGCCTCGTCGCGACCGGGACGATCCTCGACGAGAACATGGTCTACTTCGACGCCCGCCTGTCGTCGCGCTACCCCACGGTCGAGATCCGCGTCGCGGACGTGTGCCTCGACCCGGACACCGCGACGCTGCTCGCGGCGCTCGCCCGCGGTCTCGTCGAGACGGCGGCCCGGGAGTCCGCCGACGGCGCGCCCGCGCCCGAGCTGCGGCCCGAGATCCTGCGCACCGCGTCCTGGCGCGCCGGCCGCTCGGGCCTCGAGGAGGACCTCGTCTCGCCCCTCACCTGGCGCCCGGCCCCCGCGCACGACGTCGTGGGCCAGCTCGTCGCGCACGTGCGCGACGCGCTCGTCGACGCCGGGGACCTGGACGCGGTGACCGAGCTGCTCGGGCGCCTGTGGTCCGGGGGCAACGGCGCCGCCCGGCAGCGCGCGTGGCACGCGGCGTCCGGCGGCGACCTGCGCGCCGTCGTCGAGCACGCGGTCGAGGTCACCCACTCCTGACCGACGCGACGGCCCGCGGCGCACCTGCGCCGCGGGCCGTCCGCGTGTCCGGAGCCGCGCACCCGGGAGCCGGGTGCGCGGCAGGGGTCGTCAGCCGCGTGCGAGCGCCGCGAGCGCGTCCAGCACGTCGCGCGCGACGTCTGCCCCGGTGAGGCGGTACGCGGACACGACCTGATCGCGCGTGGCGTGGTCGAGGAACTGCGCCGGGAGGCCGATCGGGTGCACGGGCGTGCGCACGCCCGACTCCAGCGCCCGCTGGGCCAGCAGCGCGCCGACCCCGCCGTCCGCGACGCCGTCCTCCACCGTCACGACGAGGTCGTGCTCCCCGGCGAGCTTGACGAGCGCGCTCGGCATCGGGAGCACCCACGTGGGCGACGCGACCGTGACGTCGACGCCGTGCGCGGTGAGCGACTCCCCGGCGTCGAGCGCGACGCGGGCCATCGAGCCCAGGCCGACGAGCAGGACGCGGCGCGGACCACCCGGCGCCGCCGCGGCGGGAGCGGCCTCGTCGCCCGCGCCCGCAGGCACCGCGAGCAGGTCCACGCCGTCGACGGACTCGACGGCGGGCAGGGCGTCCGAGAGCGCGCCCTTCGGGTACCGCACGACCGTCGGGGCGTCGTCGACGTCCACGGCCTCGCGCAGCGCGGTCCGCAGGGTCTCCTCGTCGCGCGGCGCGGCCAGGCGCAGGCCCGGCACGATGCGCAGCATCGCCATGTCCCACATGCCGTTGTGGCTCGCGCCGTCGTCGCCCGTGATGCCCGCGCGGTCGAGCACGAACGTCACGCCGGCCTTGTGCAGCGCGACGTCCATGAGCACCTGGTCGAACGCGCGGTTGAGGAACGTCGCGTACACCGCGACCACCGGGTGCAGCCCGGCGAACGCCATGCCGGCCGCGGACGTCGCGGCGTGCTGCTCCGCGATCCCGACGTCGAACGTGCGCTCGGGGAACGCCTGCGAGAACGGCTTGAGACCGACCGGCTCGAGCATCGCCGCGGTGATCGCGACGACGTCGGACCGCCGCCGCCCGATCTGGACGATCTCGTCGGCGAAGACGCTCGTCCAGCCGAAGCGCGAGGGTGCGACCGGGAGCCCGGTCTCCGGGTGGATCTTGCCCACGGCGTGGAAGCGGTCGGCGACGTCCTGCTCGGCGGGCGTGTAGCCGCGGCCCTTCTCGGTGAGCGCGTGCACGATCACGGGCGCGCCGTACGCCTTCGCACGGCGCAGCGCGTGCTCCATGGCCTCGACGTCGTGGCCGTCGACCGGCCCGACGTACTTGATGCCGAGGTCCTCGAACATGCCCTGCGGCGCGACGACGTCCTTGAGGCCCTTCTTCAGGCCGTGCAGCCACTCGTAGGCGAACCGCCCGGGCGCGCCGGACCGGTTGAGGGTGCGCTTGCCCCACTGCAGGAAGCTCTCGTAGCCGTGCGTGGTGCGCAGCGTCGACAGGTGGTGCGCGAGGCCGCCGATCGTGGGCGAGTACGAGCGCCCGTTGTCGTTGACGACGACCACGAGCCGCCGGTCCTGGCTCTCCGCGATGTTGTTGAGCGCCTCCCAGGCCATGCCGCCGGTGAGCGCGCCGTCGCCGATGACCGCCACGACGTGCCGGTCGGTGAGACCGCGCACGACGTTCGCCTTGGCGATGCCGTCGCCCCACGAGAGCGCGGTGGACGCGTGCGAGTTCTCGACGACGTCGTGCTCGGACTCGGCGCGCGACGGGTACCCGGACAGCCCGCCCTGCTTGCGCAGCGCGGAGAAGTCCTGGCGCCCCGTGAGGAGCTTGTGCACGTAGGACTGGTGGCCCGTGTCGAACACGAAGGTGTCCGTGGGCGAGGAGAACACGCGGTGCATCGCGATGGTCAGCTCCACGACCCCGAGGTTCGGGCCGAGGTGGCCGCCCGTGCGGGAGACGGAGTCGACGAGGAACGCCCGGATCTCCGCGGCGAGCTCGCGCGCCTGCCCCGGGGTCAGCCGTTGCACGTCCTCGGGCGAGGTGATCGTGCCAAGCAGGCTCATGCAGATGCTCCGTTCCGTTCCCGTGCGACCAGCCCGACAACTCTAGGCCGTCCGGGCCGATGACCTGCGCCGCGGTGCGCCGGGCGACGGGACCTTCACGTCATTGACGCACACTCGCGCCGCGGACGCACGGACGCGACGTTCGTGGAATTCTCCTTCCGCACTGCGGACAACGGCGGGGTGCGACCTCGTAGGATGGAACCATGCGCTTCCTGCCCGGACAGTCCCCCGCGACCGACCTCACCTACGGCGACGTGTTCCTCGTCCCGTCGCGCTCCGAGGTCGCGTCGCGCTTCGACGTCGACCTCTCCTCCGCCGACGGCACGGGCACGACGATCCCCGTCGTCGTCGCCAACATGACGGCCGTCGCGGGGCGCCGCATGGCGGAGACCGTGTCGCGGCGCGGCGGCATCGCGATCATCCCGCAGGACGTCCCGACCGACGTCGTGGCGGACGTCGTCGCGGACGTGAAGTCCAAGGACCCCGTCATCGAGACGCCCGTCGTCGTCGGCCCGCACGACACCGTCCACACCGCCCTCACGCTCATCGGCAAGCGCGCGCACGGCGCCGCGGTCGTCGTGGACGGCGGGCGTCCGGTCGGCGTGGTCACGGAGGCCGACTGCGCCGACGTCGACCGCTTCACCCAGGTCCACCAGGTGATGACCGACCACCCCCTCGTCCTCGACGCCTCCGTGCTCGACGGCGGTCGTGCCGGGCTCGAGGCGGCCTACGAGCAGCTCCACACCGCTCGCCTCAAGGTCGCGCCCGTGACGCGCGACGGTGCGCTCGTCGGTGTCCTCACGCGCAAGGGCGCGCTGCGCTCGTCGGTCTACGCGCCCGCGCTGGACGACGCCGGGCGCCTGCGCGTCGGCGCCGCCGTCGGGATCAACGGCGACGTCGCGGCGAAGGCGAAGGAGCTCCTCGCGGCCGGGGTGGACGTGCTCGTCGTGGACACGGCGCACGGCCACCAGGCCAAGATGCTCCAGGCGCTCGACGCCGTGCGCTCGGTGGGCCCGGACGTCCCCGTGGTGGCGGGCAACGTCGTCACGGCCGACGGCGTGCGCGACCTCGTCGCCGCGGGCGCGGACATCGTCAAGGTGGGCGTCGGGCCGGGGGCCATGTGCACCACGCGCATGATGACGGCCGTCGGCCGCCCGCAGTTCTCCGCGGTGCTGGAGTGCGCCGCTGCGGCGCGCGAGCTCGGCAAGCACGTCTGGGCCGACGGCGGCGTGCGCCACCCGCGCGACGTCGCCCTCGCGCTCGCCGCGGGCGCCTCGCAGGTGATGATCGGCTCGTGGTTCGCGGGCACCTACGAGTCCCCGGGCGACCTGCACGACGACGGCACGGGCCGCCTCTACAAGGAAAGCTTCGGCATGGCGTCGGCGCGCGCCGTCGCCGCCCGCACCGCGGGGGGCTCGCCGTTCGACCGCGCGCGCAAGGCGCTGTACGAGGAGGGCATCAGCTCGAGCCGCATGTTCCTCGACCCGCAGCGGCCCGGCGTCGAGGACCTGCTCGACCAGATCACGTCCGGGCTGCGCAGCTCCGCGACCTACGCCGGGGCGTCGAGCCTCGCCGAGTTCGCGGACCGCGCCGTCGTGGGCGTGCAGTCGGCCGCGGGCTACGAGGAGGGCCGCCCGCTCCCGGTGAGCTGGTGACGACCCCGCCCGAGGCTGCGCGCGCGTCGGCGCGCGCGCAGCTCGCGACCCTCGCCCGGGACGGCGGTGCCTGGCCCGAGCCGTGGCGCCACGCCGTCGGCACGCTGCGCCCGGACGCGCGCGACGCCGCCGTGCTGCTGCTCTTCGGCGTCCTCGACGGGGTGCCCGCGGTGCACCCGGCCGCGGCCGTCCCCGCCGACCTCGACGTGCTCCTGCTCGCGCGCGCGACGACGCTCGGCCACCACCCGGGCCAGGTCGCGTTCCCGGGCGGCCGGCTCGAGCCCGACGACGACGGCCCCGTGGGCGGCGCGCTGCGCGAGGCCGAGGAGGAGACGGGCCTCGACCCGGACGGCGTCGAGGTGCTCGGCACGCTCGGTCGGCTGCCCGTGCCGGTGAGCAACCACGTCGTCACGCCCGTGCTCGGGTGGTGGGCCCGGCCCACCCCGGTCCGCGCCGTCGACGCCGCCGAGTCGGCCCACGTGTTCCGGGTCCCCGTGGCCGACCTGCTCGACCCCGGCCGGCGCCGCACGGTGACGGTCCGCCGCGACCGCCGGGTGCACAAGAGCCCCGGCTTCCTCGTGGAGGCCGACGGGCGCGAGCACCTCGTCTGGGGCTTCACCGGCGGCATCCTCGACGCGCTGTTCGACCGGCTCGGCTGGACCGAGCCGTGGGACCGGACGCGCACGCTCGACGCCCCGCTCTGACGGCCCGCCCGTCCCTCGGTGCCCGTACCCCGCGTCAGCCGGGCGCGAGCGCGCGGGCGAGCAGGTCGACCAGCGCGCGGGCCGTCGTCGACCCGCCGTGGTCCGGGTTGAACTCGACCAGCGTGACCGCGACGAGGTCCGGGTCGGAGACGACCTCGCGCACGACGCGCTCCAGCTCGGCGGGGACGAGCCCGCGCCCGAAGACGGGCACGTCGGCGGCGGGCAGCGCGAAGAAGTCGAGGACGTCCACGTCCACGTGGAGCACGAACGGCCCGCCGCCCACGCCGTCCACGGCACGACGGGCCGCCGCCTCGGGACCTGCGGAGACCTCCGCGGCGGGGACCCGGGTCGCGGCGACGCGGCCGTCCTCGTCCTCCTCGGCGTCGGAGAAGCCGAGGAACGCGAGCCGTCGCGCGTCCAGGAGCGGTCGTCGCGCCCCGACGGCGCTCAGCTCCGGGCTCGCGCCCGGGAGGTCGAGGAGGTGCGCGACGCCCGTCGCGTCGGCGATGGGCTCCTCGGGGTGCGACGCGACCGTGAAGAGGTCCTGCCCGCCGTCGACGTAGACCAGGCCGCAGTCGTCGTGCACGTCCACGGCCGCGGCGACGACCCCGAGCGTCACGGTGCACTCGCCGCCGAGCACGAGCGGCACACGACCCGCTCGGAGCTCGCGCCCCACCGCCTCGCGGACGCGACCGACGCCCACGGCGACACGCTCGACATCGTTCAGGCGCCCAGGCACGTGGTGCGCGCGCCAGCGGGCCGGCTCGACGTCGCCCTGGTCGGTGACCACGAGCCCGCGCGCCCGGAGCGCGTCCACGAGCCCGGCCGCACGCAGCGCCGCGGGCGCCTTCTCGAGACCGGGGCCGTGGGCGGCCGCGCTCGACGGGACGCCCAGGACCGACCACGACCGCTGTGTCATGCGACCGACGCTACGCCGGACTCCCGACACCCGCGCAGGGGCTGGTGGAGAACGGCGACGGCGCGCCCGCCCCGGCCGGGGTGGACGCGCCGTCGGGACGCGCGTGCGTGTCAGGCGACGAGGGAGCGCAGCACGTACTGCAGGATGCCGCCGTTGCGGTAGTAGTCCGCCTCGCCCGGGGTGTCGATGCGCACGACGGCGTCGAACTCGACGCTCGTGCCGTCGGGCTTGGTGGCCGTGACCTTGACGGTCGACGGCGTGGTGCCGTCGTTGAGCGCGGTGATGCCCTCGATGTCGAAGGTCTCCGTGCCCGCGAGGCCGAGCGACTCGGCGCTCTCCCCCGCCGGGAACTGCAGCGGCAGGACGCCCATGCCGATGAGGTTCGAGCGGTGGATGCGCTCAAAGCTCTCCGTGATGACGGCCTTGACGCCCAGGAGCGCCGTGCCCTTGGCCGCCCAGTCGCGCGACGAGCCGGAGCCGTACTCCTTGCCGCCCAGGATGACGAGCGGGGTGCCCTGCGCGGCGTAGTCCTGCGCGGCGTCGTAGATCGTGTCCTGCGCGTCCTTCACGAAGTTGAAGGTGTAGCCGCCCTCGACGTTGTCGAGGAGCTGGTTGCGCAGGCGGATGTTCGCGAACGTGCCGCGGATCATGACCTCGTGGTTCCCGCGGCGGGAGCCGTAGGAGTTGAAGTCGCGGCGGGCGACGCCGTGCTCCGCGAGGTACTTGCCGGCCGGCGAGTCCACCTTGATGGCACCGGCTGGGCTGATGTGGTCGGTCGTCACCGAGTCGCCAAGCTTCGCGAGCACGCGCGCGCCCGAGATGTCGGTGACGGGCGACGGCTCCATGCCCATGCCGTCGAAGTACGGGGGCTTGCGCACGTAGGTCGACTCGGTGTCCCACGCGAACGTGTCGCCCTCGGGCGTCTCCAGCGCGCGCCAGCGGTCGTCACCCGTGAAGACGTCCGCGTAGTCCTTCGTGAACATGTCGCGGTCGATCGACGCGTCGATCGTCGCCTGGACCTCTTCCGGGGAGGGCCAGATGTCCTTGAGGAAGACCGGCTCGCCGTGCGGGTCGGTGCCCAGGGGCTCGCCGTCGAAGTCGAAGTCCATCGTGCCGGCCAGCGCGTAGGCGATGACGAGAGGCGGCGACGCGAGGTAGTTCATCTTCACGTCGGGGTTGATGCGGCCCTCGAAGTTGCGGTTGCCCGAGAGGACCGAGACGACCGAGAGGTCGTGCTCGTTGACCGTCGCCGAGATCTCGTCGGCGAGCGGGCCCGAGTTGCCGATGCACGTGGCGCAGCCGTAGCCGACCAGGTGGAAGCCGAGCTTCTCGAGGTACGGCCACAGGCCGGCCTTCTCGTAGTAGTTCGTCACGACCTGCGAGCCGGGCGCCATCGACGTCTTGACCCACGGCTTCGACGCGAGACCGCGGTCGACCGCCTTCTTCGCGAGCAGGGCCGCCGCGAGCATGACCGACGGGTTCGACGTGTTGGTGCACGACGTGATCGACGCGATGACGACGTGCCCGTGGTCGAGCTCGGTCGTCGTGCCGTCCTCGAGCGTGACCGGGACGACCTTGTGCGGGCGCTTCGCGCTGTCGGCGTGGCTCGGCGCGACCGGCTGGTCGGACGGGTCGTCGTGCGCGGCGGCGGCGATGGGGTCGGACGCCGGGAACGTCTCCTCGACGGACTCGTCGAGGCCCGTGAACGGCGCCGCCTCCTGGGCGTCGACGTAGTCGAGGATCGCGGACGCGAACGACTCCTTCGCCTCGCCGAGCTCGATGCGGTCCTGCGGGCGCTTCGGGCCGGCGATCGACGGGACGACCGTCGAGAGGTCCAGCTCGAGGTACTCCGAGAAGACGGGCTCGACGTAGCCGTCGGCCTCGGGGTCGAGCCACAGGCCCTGCTCCTTAGCGTACGCCTCGACGAGCGCGAGCTGCTCGTCGCTGCGGCCCGTGAGGCGCAGGTAGTCGATCGTCACGCCGTCGATCGGGAAGATCGCGGCGGTCGAGCCGAACTCGGGGCTCATGTTGCCGATGGTCGCGCGGTTCGCGAGCGGCACCTGGGCCACGCCCGCGCCGTAGAACTCGACGAACTTCCCGACGACGCCGTGCTGGCGCAGCATCTGCGTGATGGTGAGCACGACGTCCGTCGCGGTCACGCCCGCCGGGATGGAGCCGTTGAGCTTGAAGCCCACGACGCGCGGGATGAGCATCGAGACGGGCTGGCCGAGCATGGCCGCCTCGGCCTCGATGCCGCCGACGCCCCAGCCGAGCACGCCGAGGCCGTTAACCATCGTCGTGTGCGAGTCGGTGCCGACGCACGTGTCCGGGTAGGCGCGGAGCACGCCGCCGACCTCACGGGTCATGACGGTGCGCGCGAGGTACTCGATGTTGACCTGGTGCACGATGCCGGTGCCCGGGGGGACGACCTTGAAGTCGTCGAAGGCCGTCTGGCCCCAGCGCAGGAACTGGTAGCGCTCGTGGTTGCGCTGGTACTCGAACTCGACGTTGCGCTCGAACGCGTCCGAGCGGCCCGCGACGTCGATCTGGACCGAGTGGTCGATGACCATCTCGGCCGGCGCCAGCGGGTTGATGCGCGACGGGTCACCGCCGAGCTCCGCGACGGCCTCGCGCATCGTCGCGAGGTCCACGACGCACGGCACACCGGTGAAGTCCTGCATGATCACGCGCGCCGGCGTGAACTGGATCTCGGTGTCCGGCTGCGCGTCCGGGTCCCAGGACGCGAGCGCGCGGACGTGGTCCGCGGTGATGTTGGCGCCGTCCTCCGTGCGCAGGAGGTTCTCGGCGAGGATCTTCAGGCTGTACGGGAGGCGCTCGACACCCTCGACGGCGGAGAGGCGGAAGATCTCGTACGAGTTCTCACCGACCTCCAGCGTTCCCTTCGACCCGAACGTGTCGACGCTGCTCACTCGTAGCTCCTTCGTGGCGAGACGGTGGCACGGATGCCATGGTTCAGGGGGCTTCGCCCAGACTACGCCGGGCCGGTGCGCCGCTCCGGCCGCGTCCCGGAGGACGGGCGGGGCGGTGGCCGGCGGCTCGTCCACGACCCGCTGCGACCTGCACCGCGACCAGCATACCCCATATATCTTGACGTCAAGATATATGGGTCGGCGACGGCTCAGAGGTCGCAGTCGCACAGGACGTTGAGCTCGACGACCTGCTCCCCCTCCTCGGGCCGCGCCCACGCCTCCGCCTCGGCGCGCGACGCGAAGCTCCGGCCCGCGAGCCGCCCGTTCGGCATCAGGACGCCCACGCCGACGACGTCCCGGACGTCGTCCGGACCGTCGCCGGGCCCGTCCTGGCTCGCCGCCCGGACGACCGTTCGGGTCCCCGTCGCCGCCGTGCTCGTCATGCGCGCCTCACCGTCCGTGCTCGTAGGGGTCTCCCCCTCATCATGCGCCCGTAGCGGCGCGCCCGCGCCGCCACGCGGTCAGCGCGTGAGGACCGCCACCGCCTCCAGGTGGTGGGTCATGGGGAAGAGGTCGAACGCGCGCAGCGAGGTGAGCCCGTAGCCGTGCTCCGCGAGGTACGACACGTCGCGCGCGAGGGCGGCCGGGTCGCACGCGACGTAGACGACGCGTGACGGCTCGCGGCCCGCGACGGCCTCGACGACGGCGCGCCCGGCACCGACGCGGGGCGGGTCGAGCACGACGACGTCCGCGCCGCTCCCGTCCTGGGCGAGCACCTGCTCGACCGGCCCGTGCCGCAGCTCGACCCGGTCGAGCCCGTGCGCGTTGCGCCGAGCGTCGCGCACGGCCCGCTCGTCGCCCTCGACCGCGAGCACGGTGCCCGCGTCCCCGACGGCGGCCGCGAGCGGCGACGTGAACAGCCCGGCCCCCGAGTAGAGGTCGAGCACGCGCGCGCCGTCGACGTCACCGACGCCGTCGAGCACCGCGCGCGTCAGGGCGGCGGGCGCCTCGCGGTGGACCTGCCAGAACCCGTCCGCGGCGACCCGGTACGTGTGCTCGCGGTCGCCGAGCACCACGCGCTCGGTGACGCTGCGCCGCGCGTTGGGCCGGTGGTCGGGCGACCCCCCGCGCCAGGGCTCGCCGTCGACGAGCAGGACCGGCGCGGACCCGACGGGCGCGACGAGCTCGATCCGGGTGCCCGGGCGCCACGAGCGGGTGAAGACCTTCTCGTGGGCCGCGAGGTCGGCGACGTCCTCGCTCGCGAGCGGCATCGCGTCGAGCGGGACGACGGTGTGCGAGCGGAAGCGGTGCATCCCGGCGCGGCCGCCGCCGTCGGCCACGAGGTCCACGCGCGTGCGGTAGGCGAGGCCGCCGCGCTCGTCGTCCCCCGGCAGACCCTCGACCTCTACCTGAGGGTGAAGATCGTCCAGGTCCACGTGCGCGAGGCGGCGCAGCTGCTCGGCCAGGACGTCGCGCTTCCACCGCCGCTGCGCGCCGAGCGCGACGTGCGCGAGCTCCCCGCCGCCCACGCCGCCCGGACCGGCCTCCGGCCACGCGGACGGCACGCGGTCGGGCGACGCCTCGAGGACCTCGACCGCGTCGGCGCGCCAGAACGTCGCGGCGTCGCCGCCCTCGGTGACGCGGGCGCGCACGCGCTCGCCCGGCAGGGCGTGCCGCACGAAGACGACCCGGCCCTCGTGCCGTGCCACGCAGTGACCGCCGTGCGCCACCGGGCCGACCTCGAGCTCGACCTCGACCTCAGGTCGAGGGAGCACGCGCGGCGACTGCCGGGTCTGCCGGCCGGGTCGTCGGCCGGACCGGCGCGGCGCGCGCTCGGGACGACCCGCGCCGGGGTCGGACGGTCGGTCGGAGGGCACGGCAGGACCACGCGAGGAGGACGGCATGCCCCCAGTATCCCGGACTCTCCCGCGCGCTCCCCCCGCACTCTCCCCCGGCTTCCCGCCGGCCCCCGCCGCGGACGCACGAAGGCCCGGCCCCGACGTCGGGACCGGGCCTCCTCCGGGGGTCGCGCCGGCGCGATCAGTACCCGGTGAAGCGCTGGCGGAAGCCCTCGCCCTCGAGCCCGGTCTGCCCCTCCGTCGAGGAGAGCTGCCACGGCACGGACGCCACGACGACGCCCGGCGTGAAGAGGAGCCGGCCCTTGAGGCGCAGCGCGCTCTGGTTGTGCAGGAGCTGCTCCCACCAGTGCCCGACGACGTACTCGGGGATGTAGACGACCACCAGGTCGCGCGGGGACTCGCGGCGGACCGACCGCACGTACGACAGCACGGGGCGCGTGATCTCGCGGAACGGCGAGTCCAGCACGCGCAGCGGCACCGGGAGGTCGAGAGCCTCCCACTGCCGCATGAGGTCCTCGACGTCCTCGGCGTCGACGCCGACGGTGACGGCCTCGAGCACCGACGGCCGTGACGCCCGCGCGTACGCGAGCGCCCGCATCGTCGGGCGGTGGATCTTCGAGACGAGCACGATCGCGTGCACGCGGCTCGGCAGCGCGCGGGCGGCCGCGGCGTCGTCGCCGAGCGCGAGCTCGTCACGCACCGTGTCGTAGTGCTTGCGGATCGACTTCATGAGCACGAAGACGATCGCCATCGCGAGGATCGCGATCCACGCGCCGTGCGTGAACTTCGTGAGGAGCACGATGACGAGCACCGTGCCCGTCATGCCGAGGCCCACGGTGTTCACGACGCGCGAGCGGCGCATGCGGGACCGCTCGCGCGGCTGGTGCTCGGTGCGCAGCGCGCGGGTCCAGTGCCGCACCATGCCCAGCTGGGACAGCGTGAAGGACACGAACACGCCCACGATGTAGAGCTGGATCAGGCGCGTCACCTCGGCGTCGAAGGCCCAGATGAGCACGATCGCCGCGACCGCGAGCGTGATGATCCCGTTCGAGAACGCGAGGCGGTCGCCGCGCGTGTGGAGCTGGCGCGGGAGGTAGCCGTCCTTGGCGAGGATCGAGCCGAGCACCGGGAACCCGTTGAACGCGGTGTTGGCCGCGAGCACGAGGATGAGCCCCGTCACGGCCGACACGACGTAGAACAGGATCGGGGCGCCGCTGAACACCGTCTCCGCGAGCTGCCCGATCACGGGGTGCTGCACGTAGTCGACCGGGAGCGGCTCGCCGTTGAGCGAGAGCTGCGCGTGCGGGTCCTCCGCGTAGTGCACGCCCGTCGCCCGGGCGAGGAAGAGGATGGAGAGCATCATCGCCGCCGAGATGCCGCCCAGCAGGGCGAGCGTCGTGGCCGCGTTGCGCGACTTGGGCTTGCGGAACGCGGGCACGCCGTTGCTGATGGCCTCGACGCCCGTGAGGGCGGCGCAGCCGGACGCGAACGCGCGCGCCACCAGGAACGCGCCCGCGATGCCCATGAGCCCCTGGTCGAACCCGCTCTCCGCCGTGAGCTCGAACTCCGCGCTCTCCGCCGGGCCGAGGTTGCCGGTGACGTACTGGAAGAAGCCGACGACCGCCGTCGTGCCGATCGCGAGCATGAAGAGGTAGACGGGGATCGCGAAGAAGGTGCCCGACTCCTTCACCCCGCGCAGGTTGACGAGCGTGAGCAGCACGACGAGCCCGATCGCGAACGCCGCCTCGTGGTCGCGCAGCGCGGGGATCGCGCTCGCGGCGTACTGCGCGCCCGAGGAGATCGAGACCGCGACCGTGAGCACGTAGTCGACCATGAGGGCCGAGGCGACGCCGACGCCCGCCGTCGGGCCGAGGTTGACCGTCGCGACCTCGTAGTCGCCGCCGCCCGACGGGTACGCCCGCACGTTCTGGCGGTACGACGCGACGACCGTGAGCAGCACGACCACGACCGCGAGACCGACCCACGGCGAGATCATCGTCGCGCTGAGGCCCGCGAGCGCGAGCGTCAGGAGGATCTCGTCCGGGGCGTACGCGACGGACGAGAGCGCGTCGGACGCGAACACGGGCAGCGCGACGCGCTTGGGGAGCAGCGTGTGCCCCAGGTGCTCGGAACGGACAGGCCGTCCGAGCAGCAGCCGCTTCGCGGCATCAGCGATCTCCGACACGAGGCCACATGCTATGCCCGACGGCGCCCGGTCGCGCTGGTGCGCGCTCGCGGGCCCTGCGGGCGGTAGCGTTCGGTGCGTGCACTTCGTGATCATGGGCTGCGGGCGCGTCGGTGCGACGCTCGCCCAGTCCCTCGAGTCGAGCGGCCACTCGGTCGCCGTCGTCGACCAGAACCCCGACGCGTTCCGGCGCCTGCCCGCGGAGTTCACGGGCAAGAAGGTGACCGGCGTCGGCTTCGACCGCGACACGCTCGTGCAGGCCGGGATCGAGGACGCGTACGCGTTCGCCGCCGTCTCCGACGGCGACAACTCGAACATCCTGTCCGCGCGCGTGGTCCGCGAGACGTTCGGCGTCGAGAAGGTCGTCGCGCGCATCTACGACCCGCAGCGCGCCGAGATCTACCAGCGGCTCGGCATCCCGACCGTGGCGACCGTGCGCTGGACCTCCGACCAGGTGCTGCGCCGCATGCTCCCGTTCGGCGCGACCGACGAGTACCGCGACCCGTCCGGGCGCGTGCGGCTCGCCCAGGTCGACTTCCACCCCGGCTGGATCGGCCGCACCGTGCGCGCCATCGAGGACGCGACCGAGGCGCGCGTCGCGTTCGTCAGCCGCTTCGGCGACGGCGTCCTCGTCACCGACCGCACCGTCCTGCAGGAGAACGACGTGCTGCACGTGCTCATGGACGACGAGCGGGCCGCCGTCGTCGAACGCAAGCTCACCCACGCACCGAAGGTCGAGGCCGAGTGATGCGCGTCGTCATCGCCGGGGCGGGCTCCGTCGGCCGCTCGATCGCCCGCGAGCTCCTCAGCCACGACCACGAGGTCATGCTCGTCGACAAGCAGCCCGCGGCGATGCGCGTCGCGCAGGTCGCGGACGCCGACTGGCTCCTCGCCGACGCGTGCGAGCTGTCGTCGCTCGCCGAGGCGAAGGTCGACGAGTGCGACGTCATCGTCGCCGCGACGGGCGACGACAAGGTGAACCTCGTCGTGTCGCTCCTCGCCAAGACCGAGTTCGGCGTGCCGCGCACGGTCGCGCGCGTCAACAACCCGAAGAACGAGTGGATGTTCGACGAGTCGTGGGGCGTCGACGTCGCCGTGTCCACGCCGCGCATCATGACGGCGATGGTCGAGGAGGCCGTCGCCGTGGGCGACCTCGTGCGCATCTTCACGTTCCACCAGTCCGGCGCGGACATCCTCGAGGTGACGCTGCCGCCGTCGTCGCCGCTCCTCGGTCGCCGCGTGGGCGAGGTGCGCTGGCCGGCGGACACCGTGCTCGCGGCGATCGTGCGTGGCACGCGCCCCATCGCGCCGAGCGCGGACGACACGCTCGAGGTCGGGGACGAGCTCCTGCTCGTCACGGGGAACGAGGCGGACGAGGGCGCGCTCGCGCGGCTGCTCGCCGGCGAGGACGAGGACGGCCCGACGGCGCCGGACGCGCCCGTCGAGGCTCCCGAGCTCGGCGGCGACCTGCTCTGACGGCGCGGACCGCGCGACGGTGCGGCCTGGGCGACGGGGCGGCTACGCCGCGGGGCGCGGGCCGGCGGTCGCGGGGCGGCGCACCAGGATCCACGTGAGCCACAGCACGAGGGCCCACAGCGGGATCCCCATGACGAGGCGCGCGGTGCCGAGCCAGCCGACGTCGCCGTCGAGGTAGAGCGGCACCTGGACCGCGAGACGCGCTCCGAAGAGCCCGATCCACAGCCACGTCGCGGCGGTGTAGCGGCGCACGAGCGCGCGGTCCGACCGCCACGCCCGCGCCCAGCGGGCGAACGCGCCGGGCTCCCCCGCGCTCCCGGCCGCCGGCTCGGCGGGCTGCGGCGTGGGCACGTCCGCGCCCTCGCGGTGCTCGCCGTCGGTCGCGTCCGCCGTCGTGCCGGCGGACGCCGTCCCCACGCCGAAGCCGCTGCGGAAGCCCTCCACGACGAGCCCGACGAGCGGCCAGCGGACCACCACGGACACGAGGAGCGCGACGAGGTACGCGGCGTTGGTCCACAGGCCCCACGCGAAGTAGTCCTGCGCCTCCCCCGAGCGCCACGCCCACAGGACGCCGATGCCGACGCCCAGCAGGCCGCCGAACGCCTGCGTCACGGGCGTGCGCTGGACGAGGCGCGCGACGACGGCCACGAGGGCGGCCGCGACGGACGTGACGAGCGCCCAGCGCAGGTTGGTCGTCGCGACGTAGACGACGACGAACACGAGCCCGGGCGCGACGGACTCCACGAGCCCGCGCACGCCGCCGATCGCGTCGGCCACCGAGAAGTCCTCGCCTGCGAGGGCGCGCACGCCGCGGGCGCGGCCGTCCTCGGGCGCCGCGACGTCGTCGACGACCGTCTCGACCACCTCGGCGTCGTGCGCGACGGGCTCGGGCACGCGTCCCGGGTCGCGGCGCCCGCCCACGGGGCCGCCGGTCGCGTCGCTGCTGCTCGTCATGTCGTGGCGTCCTCGGGGCTCGGGTGGGTGGCGCCGGCGGGAGGGCCGGTGCGGCCGGGTCGGGTGCGCAGGATCGTACGGCACGGCCGTCCACGACGGCCGCCGGGCTCACTCCCCCGGCTTGGCCAGCAGCTCGTAGCGCGGGTTGAAGATGGTGCGGCGGCCGTCGACGTCGCACACCAGCCCTTCGACAAGCGCGCGGCGCCCGGGCTCGATGCCCGCGATCCGGCGGCGCCCGAGCCAGACGAGGTCGACGACGCCGGACCCGTCGAAGAGCTCGACCTCGACCGTCGGCACGCCCTCGCGCGGGCGGAGCACGACGGACCGCAGGACGCCGGAGATCTTCGCGCGGCGGCGGTTGGGCAGCTCGGCGACGGCACGGCAGCCCTTCTGCCGGGCCGCCTCGGTGCGCTCCTCGTCGGCCGCGAGCTCCTCCTGGGAGGCGAGCGCGGTGCGCCAGGCGTCACGCAGGGTGGGGACCATGTCAGCGGATCTCCGTGATCTCCGGCCCACGGGTCAGCGGGTCGAACGACGGCGTCTCGGGGGCACCGGCCGGGGTCGGTGCCGGGGCGGCCTCCGGGCCCTTGCCCGGCAGGTGCAGGGTGAGCAGGTCGCGCGGCGGGCGCGGGTTCTGGTCGCGCACGACGACGATGTTCGCGAACACGGTCTCGAGCAGGCGCGCCTCGGCCGGGTCGACCGCGGCCTTGCCGGTGAGCACGCCGCGCAGGAACCAGCGGGGGCCGTCGACGCCCACGAAGCGCGCGGGCCGCACGCCCGGGCGGCCGTCCGGCGTCTGCGCGGGGATGCGCGCGAGCAGCTCGCGCCCGAACGGGCCCGGCAGGTCGTCGACCGTGCCGCCCTGCTTGGTGACGGACGCCGCGATCTCGCCGCGGATCTCGTCCCAGATGCCCTCGGTGCGCGGCGCGGCGAACGCCTGCACCTGGAGCCCGGAGCCGCCGACCGCGCACGCCACGCCCGTGATGCGCTGGGTCTTCTTGTCGACCTCCATGCGCAGCTCCATGCCCGGCACGCCGGGGAGCCACACCGCGCCGAGGTCGAGGCGCGGGCCGCGCTCGGGCACCTGGGCGGAGTCGTACGGGCCGCGCGCGGGGGCCTCGGCGGCCGCCTCCGGGGCGGGCGCGCCGTCGCCGACCTGCTCGGACGTCGTGCCCGACGGCTCGGGCGACTCGGCCGGCTCGGACGACCTGGAGCGACGGAACAGACCCACGGACGAACTCCTTCACCTGCCCGGCACTCGGCCGGGTCTCCTCACGGGGCGCTCGCCCCGCACTGATTCCACACTAGCCCGCGCAGCGGCGGCCCGGGTGCGCCGGTCAGGGTGCGGGCGTCCAGCCGCCGCTCGACCCGAACCCGCCCTCGCCGCGGTGCGAGCCGGGCAGGCGCTCGGCCTGCACGAACCGCGCCCGCTCGACCTTCTGGACGACGAGCTGCGCGACCCGGTCGCCGCGCCGCAGGAAGACGGGCTCGCGCGCGTCGGTGTTGAGCAGCGTCACCTTGATCTCGCCGCGGTACCCGGCGTCCACGGTCCCCGGCGCGTTGACGACCGTGAGGCCGTGCTTCGCCGCGAGACCCGAGCGCGGGTGCACGAACGCCGCGTAGCCGTCGGGCAGCGCGATCGACACGCCCGTCGGGACCACGGCGCGCTCCCCCGGCGCCAGCTCGACGTCGACGGTCGTCACGAGGTCCGCACCCGCGTCGCCCGGGTGGGCGTAGGCGGGCAGGGGGACGTCGTCGAGGAGCGTGATGAGGACGTCGACGTCGCCGGTCGAGGGCTGCTGGTGGTTCGGCACCCGCAGAGCCTAGTGCGCGCGGAGCGCCGCGAGCACGTCGGCGACGGTACGAGGTGCTGGGATGATGGACCCATGACCGACGCCGCCGACCGCAGCACCCCGTCCCCGACCCGCGGACCCGCCGGGACCTCCGGCGCCGCGAGCACGGCCTCGTACCGCGAGCGCCTCGTCCCGGGCGTGGGCGGCTGGGCCGCGGCGCTCGGCTTCGCCCTCGTCCTCGGGATCGCCCTGTGGCCGGCGAGCCACGCCATCGCGCTCGGCGTCGGCGGCCTGGCCGCCGTCGCGGGCGTCGTCGCGCTGTGGTGGACGTCGCCGGTCGTCGAGGTCGCCGACGGCGAGCTCCGGGCGGGGCGGGCCCACGTCCCGGCGTCCCTGCTCGGCCAGGTGACGACCCTCGACGCCGACGCGATGCGCGTCCAGCTCGGCCCCCGCCTCGACGCGCGCGCGTACGTGTGCCTGCGCGCCTGGGCGCGCACCGGGGTCCACGTGGTGCTCGAGGACCCGCAGGACCCGACGCCGTACTGGCTCGTCTCGACCCGGCACCCGCAGCGCCTGGCCGACGCGGTCCGCGCCGCGCACGCCGCCTGAGCCCAGGCCCGCGAACGCCGACGGCCGCCGCCCCGGGGAGGGGGCGGCGGCCGTCGGCCGTGGTGCGCGGCGGGTCAGGCAGCGCACTCCGAGCAGATCTGCTGGCCGTTCTTCTCGTAGGCGAGCTGGCTGCGGTGGTGCACGAGGAAACAGCTCGCGCACGTGAACTCGTCCGCCTGACGAGGAAGGACCCGGACGGAGAGCTCCTCGCCGGACAGGTCGGCACCGGGCAGCTCGAAGCCTTCGGCCGCCTCGGTCTCGTCCTCGTCAACGACGCCCGAGCTCTTGTCGGAGCGACGAGCCTGGAGCTCCTGGAGCGAGTCCTCGCTGAGCTCCTCTTCACTCTTGCGGGGGGCGTCGTAGTCTGTTGCCATCTGTGGGGTCACTCTCCGGAATATCGTCGATCGCGACTGTGCGCGTCCGGACCACCGGCGACGGCCGGTCGTGCCGGGCGGCACGGGTGCTGGGTGCGGGGGCACCCCCTGACGTGTCGTGCCCCGAGGGGGTTCGTGGCACTGCACGCTCATCAATGCGCGGCGCACCGGAATTGTTCCCGGTGGGCCCCCGGATTCTGCACCATTTCCCTGAGTGATGCACCCTGTGGCCGGGCACCCGCCCGGGTGTCGTTGGTCACGGGTGCACGGCACCCCGTCAGGAGTCGGAGTCCGCTCCCGCGTCCTCGAGGATCCGGACGAGCCGGGCGGCCGCCTCGGGCGGTCCCGCGACCGTCATCTCACGGTCCGCGGCGCGGCCCCGCAGGCCCGTCACGAGCGCCCCGGCCTCGTGCGCGACGAGCGCTCCCGCGGCCATGTCCCACGGGTTGAGACCGCGCTCGTAGTAGAGGTCGAGCTCGCCCGTGGCGACGAGGCACAGGTCGATCGCGGCCGAGCCGAGGCGGCGGATGTCGCGCACCTGCGGCAGCACGTCGAGCAGCACGCGGGCCTGCGCGCGGCGACGGTCGGCGTCGTACCCGAAGCCCGTGCCCACGAGGCACTGGCCGAGGTCGGTCTCGGCGTTGACATGCACGGGCCGGCCGTCGAGGGTCGCCCCCGCCCCCAGCCCCGCCGTCCACGTGCGGTCGTCGACGACGGAGTGCACCGCGCCGGCGAGCACCGTCCACTCCAGCGGGTCCGGCGGGCCGACCACCGCGGCGACCGACACCGCGTACGACGCGACGCCGTAGAGGTAGTTCACCGTGCCGTCGACCGGGTCGATGACCCAGGTGACGCCCGACGTCCCGGCCGACGAGCCCTCCTCCTCGCCGAGGATCGCGTCGTCGGGGCGGGCGGCCGCGATGCCGCGGCGCAGCAGCGCCTCGGAGTCGGCGTCCATCCGCGTCACGACGTCGGTCGCGGTCGACTTCGTCGCGGCCACCTCGACGCGGTCGGGGCGTCCGGAGCGGACCAGCTCGCCGGCCTCGCGCGCGAGGCGCTCGGCCAGGTCGCGCAGGTCGGCCACGGTGACGTCGTCGGGCTGCCGGGGGTCGTCGATGAAGAGGCGCACGGCTCACATCCTGCCCGACCCGCGGCGTGCCCGGCGACCCTCCCACGGGCCGGGCGCGGACCAGCCGAGGCGGAGCGAGACGAGGCGGAAGCCGAACACGAGCGCGAGCACCGCCGCCTGCGAGAACGGGCCGAGCATGCCCGCCTCGGCGAGCGCCGCCGTGAGCGCGGCGCCCGCGAGCGCCGGGATGGCGTACAGCTGCTTGTCCTGGAACAGCAGCGGCACCTCGTTGGTCAGCAGGTCCCGCAGGATGCCGCCCCCCACCCCGGTCAGCACCCCGGCGAAGACCGCCGCGAGCGGGCCGACGCCGTACTCGAGCGCCTTCATGGTGCCGGACAGCACGAAGAGGGCGAGGGCGCCGGCGTCGAGCACGATGATGCTGCGCCGCAGCTGCTCGAGCCGCGGGTGCCAGAAGAACGTGACGACGCCGGCGAGGGCTGCGACCGCCACGAGCCGCCAGTCGGAGATCCCGACGGGCGGGATCGCCCCGATGAGGACGTCGCGCAGGAGCCCGCCGCCCAGGCCGGCGGCCCAGGCGAGCACGAGGACGCCGACGAGGTCGAACCGCTTGCGCACCGCGGCGAGCCCGCCGGAGAGCGCCGCGAAGAACACGCCGGCGAGCTCGAGGGCGTCGCCGGGGACGAGGTCGAGGATCACCTCCGCATCATCCCAGCCGCGGCCCGCAGGGGCCGGGCCGGGGCCGGGTGGGACCGGTGCGAATGGGCGGCGCACCGCGCGTGCTGCGCGGCTCGGGGATGGGACGATGGCACCCTCGAGGGAGCGGTGGCGCGGGTGTCGCGGTCCACGGCGCACGGCGGTCCGGCACGCGGCCGGGCCCCGGGCGACCGGGACGGCACCACAAGCGGCACACGGGCGGCACACGAGCAGCACCGCGAGCGCCACCGGGCGCGGCGACACGGGAGGGTCCATGGACGAGCTGGAGCTGGTGAGACTGCACGAGGACGGGGAGCACCTCGTCCTGCGCGCGACGGGTGGCGCGCAGTTCGTGCTGCCCATCACCGAGGCGCTGCGCGCGGCCGTACGGCGCGACCGCCCGCACCTGGAGCACCTGCGCGCGGAGGGCGAGCGCAACCTCGCCCCGCGGGAGATCCAGGCCCGCCTGCGCGCCGGGGACTCCGTGGAGGCGGTCGCCGAGGCCGCGGGGCTCGGCGTCGAGCACGTGCGCCGGTTCGCCGGTCCGGTCGTCGCCGAGCAGGAGTACGTCGTCGAGCGCGTGCGCGGGCTGCGCCCGGGGCACGACGAGGACTCCCCGACGGTGGGCGAGCTCGTCGCGCAGCGGCTCGCCGCGCGCGACGTCGACCCCGCCGCGGTCGCGTGGAGCGCCGCGCGCGAGCACGGCTCGCCGTGGGTCGTGACGGCGACGTTCGAGGCCGGGACCGGGGAGCGCACCGCCCGCTGGACCTACGACCCGGCGACGCGCGCGCTGCAGGCGCTCGACGACGAGGCGCGCTGGCTCTCCGGGACGGACGCCCCGCGCGACCCGGCCCCCGGGGCCGTCGCGGTGTTCGACGTGGACGCGACCGCGCGCAGCGCCCGCGGACTGCGGTCCGCGCCGCCCGCCGACGACGGGACGGCCGAGCTGCTCGACGACCTGAGCCAGCGGCGCGGCGTGCGCCCGCGCAAGGACCCGACGCCCGCGGGCGACACCGTGGGGCAGGAGCCGTTCGAGGGATTCGGGCCGCTCGCCCCGGGGAGCCGTGCGCAGGACGAGCCCGAGGGCGGCTTCTCCGGCGGTCTGCCCGCGGGTGCGACCGTGGTGCACCTGCCGACGATCCGACCCCAGCAGAGCCCCGTCGTCGCCGACGCGTCCGCGGACGGTCACGACGAGCCCGCGCGCCCGGAGACCGACGCGCCCGGACAGGCGGGCACGGCCGACGACGGGCCCTCGCCGGCCGACGCCGACGCCGACGGCTCCGCGAGCGTCGCGCGGCCCCAGGCCGCGCGCGAGGCCCGCAAGGGGAAGAACCGGTCGCGCGCGAAGGTCCCGAGCTGGGACGAGATCGTCTTCGGGGCCCGCCCCGAGTGACGACCGCGTCGCGTCAGCGCGGCAGGTCGAGCGGCAGCCCGTCCTCCGTCGCGTGCCGGCGCGCGACCGCCGTCGTCATGCGCCGCATGTGGTGGCGGCGGCACAGCACCTCGTAGCCGATCTCCCCCGAGCCGGCCCGGACGTCCCCGACGACGACCTGGTCGCCCTCCACCACCATGCGTCCGTCCACCGTGCGCGCGTTGTGCGTGGCGCGCCGACCGCACCAGCACAGCGACTCGACCTGCAGGACCTCGACACGGTCCGCGAGCTCGATGAGGCGCGCGGACCCCGGGAACAGGCGCGTGCGGAAGTCGGCCGTGATGCCGAACGCGAAGACGTCGATCTCCGTCTCGTCGACGAGGCGCGCGAGCTGCTCGACCTGCGCCGGGGAGTAGAACTGCGCCTCGTCGCACACGAGGTAGTCCACGGGCTCCGGCTCGGCGGTGACGAGCGACCAGAAGTCGGTGTGGTCGTGGACCTCGCGCGCGACGACCTCGAGACCGAGGCGCGAGGAGAGCCGGTCGGTCCCGGCGCGGTCGTCGCGCGAGAAGATCAGCCCGCGCCGGCCCCGCGCGGCATGGTTGTGGTCGAGCTGGAGCGCCAGGGTGGACTTGCCGCAGTCCATGGTCCCGGAGAAGAAGACGAGCTCTGCCATCGGCGGTCCTCCGCGAGGTCGGTCGGTGCGGTCGCGCCGGTGGCTCCGGGACGACGGGGCGCGGTCGGGTCAGGTGGCCGCGACGAGCAGCGGCACGCGCATCTCGCGCTCGGTGAGCGAGCCGTGCACGCCCAGGAGCGTGAGCGACGCGGGCGTCTGGGTGCGCGAGTCGACGACGGTCGCCCGCCCTCGCAGCGCGACCATGACGTCGCCGGCGGCGGCGACGGCCTCGGGGCGGGGGGCGGGCCCGAGGAAGCCCCGCGCCAGCACCTCTTCCCGCTCCAGCACGAGCGCGTCGTCGCCCAGGACGTCGCGCCAGCGCGCGGCGACGGCCGCCGTCTGGCCGGGCTCGGTGTACACGTGGACGGCGCGCGGCTCGCCGCCGACGAGCTCGACGCCGCGTGAGAGCGCTGGGTCGGTCGCGACGTCGCGGCGCAGCGCCGGGTCGACGTCGACCATGCCGTGGTCCGCGGTGACGAGGACGAGGGTGCCCCGCGGCACGGACCGCACGAGGCGCGCGAGCTCGCGGTCGAGCGCCTCGAGCTCGTCGCCCCACTGCCACGACGCGCTGCCGTGGTGGTGGCCCGCCTTGTCCACCTCGCCCCAGTAGAGGTAGACGAGCCCGGGCCGGGACAGCGCGCGGACGGCCGCGTCGACACGCCCCGACAGCGGCTCGGCAGGCGCGTACGTGCCACCGCGCAGCGCGGCGACCGTCATGCCCGACCCGGCGAACCGGGCCGGGCCGGTCGACGTCACCGCCACACCCGCCCCGGCCAGGCGCGCGAGCACCGGCTCCTCGCGCTGGAGCTCGGCGGGCGCGGGAGCGCCCTCCCACGACACCATGTTGGCGAGGCCGCGCGTCACCGGGTTGCGCTGCGTGTACCCGAGCATGCCCGTGCGGCCCGGCGCGGTGCCCGTGCCGAACGCGCCGATCGCGGCGGCGGTCGTGCTGGGGAACGTCGAGGTGAGGGGCCGCGCGTCGGGCAGGAGCGAGCGCAGGAACGGCGCGTGACCCGCGCGCTCGGCGAGGTTGAGGTGGCCGAGACCGTCGACGAGCACGACGCACACGCGCTCGGCGCGCGGGAGGTCGAGGGCGCTGCGCGCGGCCCCGCTCGCGAGCCCCGTGGCCGTCGTCAGGCTCACGCCCAGCGCGCCCGCGGCGGCGGGCAGGACCGCCGCGAGGCCGCCCGTCCCGTACTCGGGCGCGAGCAGACCAGGAGGGAGCGCCGGGGCGGCGACCGGGGCCGGCGCGTCCGCGGGTGCCTCGCTCACCGGGCGCTGTGCCGCGTCGTCGAGCGCGACAGGGCCCGCGCGAAGTCCACCGCGGCCCGCACGGCGTCCCGGCCCTCCGCCTCGGCGCTCACCCGGACGACGACGTCGTCAGGCGTGATCTGGCCGGTGAGCCCGTGGTCGGCGTCGCACGCGGGGTCGGGGCAGCCGGCGGGCTCGAGGTCGACGCGCGAGACCGCGCCCCAGCCGAGCGCGAGCGTGACCTCGAGGGGCGCGGTGCCCGCACGGTGCTCGTGCGGCTCCGCCACGACGTGCGTGAGCGAGACCGACCGCACCTCGGACAGGGGCACCGCCTCGGTCGTGGCGGCGGCGGAGGCCGACGGGTTCTCGCTGTCCGCCGGGTGGTCGTCGACGTGCGCCGTGACGAGCCGCGTGGGGGTGAGGACGAGCACCGTGAGGTGGCGGCGCACCTCGGTCGCGTCGAACGTCGTCTCGGGGAGCACGAGGTGCGAGACGATCTCCTCCCCCGCGACCGCGAGGTCGAGGACGTCCGCGACGAGCTCCGGGTAGTAGCCGGCGCGGTGGAGCTGGGTCGTCAGGTCGGTCCAGGCGTTGGAGGTAGCAGAGGGCACCCGCGCATTGTCCCATCCGGCGCCGGGCCGGGGCCACCCGCCGTCGGGTCCTGGGCGGGCAGGGATCGGCCCGTCAGCCCGGCAGGGCCCGCCGGAGCGCGTCGGCGCGCTGCGCGTCGGCGAGCGTGACGCGCGCGCTGAGGACCGCGGCCCCGTGCTCCGAGACGACGACGGGGTACAGCTCGAGGCTGCGGACCTCGGGCAGGTCGTCCGCGAGCACGGACACGCGCGCCAGGACGTCCTCGAGCGCGGCCGTGGCCACCACGTGCGTGCCCATGTAGCCGAACAGGCGCGGCGCGGCCCGCACCGAGCGGACCATCGCCGCGACGTCGACGTCGGTCAGGGGCGGCACGCCGTACGCGACGTCGCCGAGGAGGTCGACGGCGTCGCCCGCGAGCCCGAACGAGACGACGGGCCCGAAGAGCTGGTCCTCGGTCGAGCGGACCACGCACGCGACCCCGGCGTCGGCCATCGCCTGGACCTCGAACGGCTCGTCGGCGGCGCCCGGCAGCACGGCCGCGAGCGCCTCGCGCATCTGCGCGAAGTCCGTGCGCAGCTCGGTCTCGTCCGCGATGTCCAGCCGCACGCCCCCGAGGTCGGCCCGGTGCCGCAGGCCTGCCGCGGTGCTCTTGAGCACCACGGGCCAGCCGACCTCGCGCGCCGCCTCGACCGCCTCGTCGGCGGTGCGGACCCGGCGCGCGGGCCAGACCCGCACGCCGTAGCACGCGAGCAGCTCCGCCGTCGTCGTCGGGTCGAGGTCGACGGCGTCCTGACCGGCCAGCGCCTCCTCGACGAGCGCACGCGCACGCACCGGGTCGACGCCGGCCGGCCGCACGGGCGTGCCGTGGTCGGCCTCGCGCCAGCGCGCGTAGCGCACGACCGCGCCGAGCGCGGCGACGGCGTCCTCCGGCGTCGAGTAGGCGGGGACGCGCACGGGAGCCGCCCCGCTCTCCGCCCCCGGGGCTTGGGCCGAGAGCTCGTCGGTGAGGCCGTGCAGGCCGAGCATGCTCGCCACGGTCGTGCGGCCCGTGCGGGCGGCCGCGTCCGCGACGGCGCGCGAGACGTCCGCGCGCCGGGGCCCGACGACCGGGACCTGCACCACGACGACGACGTCGCACGCGTCGGGCGCGTAGAGCGCGTCGACCGTGGCGGCGAGCTCGTCGGCGGACGCGTCCTCGGGCAGGAAGTCCGAGCGCGCCACGACGAGGCCCGCCGAGGACGACGCCTCGGCGACGAGCGCGGCGAGCGACGCGGAGCTCGCGAGGATGCCGACGCGGCGCCCGGCCGGGAGCGGCTGGTGCGCGAGGAGCTGGGCGATGTCGATCATGTGGTGCGTGTTCTCGGCGCGGATGACGCCGGACTGCCGCAGCATCTCCTCGAGCGTCCGCCGCGGCGCGCGCGTCGAGCGGACCGCGTGCCCGGGCGGCACGACGTGCCCCGAGCGCCCGGCCGTCACCACAACGACGGGCTTGACCGACGCGAGGCGACGCGCGATGCGCGAGAACTTGCGCGGGTTGCCGATGGACTCGAGGTAGAGGCACACGACCTGCGTCGTGGCGTCGTCCTGCCAGTACTGCATGAGGTCGTTGCCCGAGACGTCGGCGCGGTGCCCGGCGGACAGGAACGACGACACGCCCAGGCCGCGCCGCGCCGTCGTCGCGAGGAGCGTCACGGCCATGGGCGCGGACTGGCTGAACAGACCCACCACGCCGGGGGCCGGCAGGTCGTGGGCGAGGGTCGCGGCGAGCGCGGGGCGGTCGGGCGCGTCGCTTGTGCGCAGCAGCCCGTAGCTCGCGGGCCCGACGACGCGCAGGCCCGCCGTGTGCGCGACGCGCAGGAGCTCGCGCTGCAGCGCGAGCCCGTCCGGACCCGTCTCGGCGAAGCCGGCCGACAGCACGACGACCCCGCGCACCTCGAGGCGCGCGAGCCGGCGGACGGCGTCGATCGCCGCGGGCGGGGGCAGCGCGACGACGGCGAGGTCGACGGGACCGGGCACGTCGGCGAGGGTCGCGGACCACCGCTCCTCCTCCGGCCCGCGCGCGGCCCCCACGACGTGGACCGTCACGTCGCTGCGCTCGAGCGCGGCGAGCGCGCGCTGCGCGAGCAGGCGGTCGAGGGCCTCGCCGTCGTGCTCCGCGCGCGCGTCGGCCGGGCCGTCGGGGCCGACGAGCACGACGCTCGTGGCGCCCAGCAGTCCCTGCATGCTCCGGGCCTCCGCGCGGTGCTCGCGGTCGGCCATGACGGCTCGGGACCGCTCCGTGGGGTCGAGGTCGACGCTGACCTGGACGAAGCCGTCGTCCATCTGCTGGCGCACGTCGTACCCCGCCTCCCGGAACACCGCGAGCATCTTGCCGTTCTGGGGCAGCACCTCGGCCGTGAAGCGGCGCACGCCGCGCTCGCGCGCCGCCGCGGCGACGTGCTCCAGCAGCACGGAGCCCAGGCCCCGGCCCTGCGCGGAGTCGGCGATGTTGAAGGCGACCTCCGCCTCGGCGGGGCCGGTGCGGTCGAACCGCGCGACGCCGATGATGTCCTCGCCGCCGTCCCCGGGGGCGCCGTCGCGCGGGCGCACCGCGACGAGCGCGACGCGGTCCACGTGGTCGACGCGCGTGAAGCGCTCGAGGTCGCGCTCGGACAGCCGTTCCATGGGCGCGAAGAACCGCAGGTAGGTGGAGCGCTCGGACTGGCCGACGTGAAAGCGCTGGAGCGCGTCGGCGTCCTCGGGGCGGATGGGCCGCACGTGCGTGGTGGTCCCGTCGCGCAGCACGACGTCGGCCTCCCACTCCACCGGGTACCGGTCCGGGTCCCGCCCCGGCGCGCCGTCGTCCACGACCCCAGGCTATGCGGTCGCGCGCGCGGTGCGCCTGCGCCACCCCGGCCCGCGCCGGGAGGACAATGGTCCCGGCAGGCAGTCCCGGCACGTGCCACGGCAGGCGCCGTGGCACGGCGTGTCGGACGCGTGGCGTACCCTCGCGTGCGGCACGCAACCGCAGCACCCCGGCCGGCCCAGCACCGGCCACGACGGCACAGACCCCGCGCCACCGCGGCGCACCGAACGGCAGGAGCCCGCAGGCCCATGGCGCGCAAGTCCTCGACCCCCTCGATCGACCCGGCCGAGGTGAACGAGAAGATCGTCGACGTCGACGTCCAGGCGGAGATGGAGACGTCGTTCCTCGAGTACGCCTACTCCGTCATCTACTCGCGCGCCCTGCCCGACGCGCGGGACGGCCTCAAGCCCGTCCAGCGCCGCATCCTCTACATGATGGCCGACATGGGGCTGCGCCCCGACCGCGCCCACGTGAAGTCGGCGCGCGTCGTCGGCGAGGTCATGGGCAAGCTGCACCCGCACGGCGACGCCGCGATCTACGACGCACTGGTGCGCCTCTCCCAGGACTTCTCGCTCCGGCTGCCGCTGGTCGACGGGCACGGCAACTTCGGAACGCTCGACGACGGCCCCGCGGCCTCCCGGTACACCGAGGCCCGTCTCGCGCCGCCGTCGCTCGCGATGACGGCGGGGCTCGACGAGGACGTCGTCGACTTCGTGCCGAACTACGACAACAAGCTCCAGCAGCCCGAGGTCCTGCCCGCCGCGATCCCCAACCTGCTGGTCAACGGCGCGTCGGGCATCGCGGTCGGCATGGCGACCAACATGGCGCCGCACAACCTCGTCGAGGTCGTCGCCGCGGCACGCCACCTCGTCGCGCACCCGGACGCCGACCTCGAGGCGCTCATGCGGTTCGTGCCCGGCCCGGACCTGCCGACGGGCGGCAAGATCGTCGGCCTCGACGGCGTCCGGGACGCCTACCGCACGGGCCGCGGGACGTTCCGCACGCGCGCCACGGCACGCGTCGAGAGCCTCACGCCGCGCCGCAAGGGCATCGTCATCACCGAGCTGCCCTACCTCGTCGGCCCGGAGAAGGTGATCGAGAAGATCGCCGAGGGCGTCAAGACGAAGAAGATCCAGGGGATCACGGCCGCGACCGACCTCACCGACCGCGAGCACGGGCTGCGCATCGTCGTCGAGGTGAAGACGGGCTTCAACCCCGAGGCGGTGCTCGAGCAGCTCTACAAGTTCACGCCGCTCGAGGACTCGTTCGGCATGAACAACGTCGCGCTCGTCGACGGCCAGCCGCGCACGCTCGGCCTGCGGGAGATGCTGTCGGTGTGGGTCGACCACCGGATCGACGTGGTCCGCCGTCGCTCGGCCTACCGCCTGCGCAAGCGGTCCGAGCGACTGCACCTCGTGGACGGCCTCCTCGTCGCGATCGTCGACATCGACGAGGTGATCCAGGTGATCCGCTCGTCCGACGACACCGCGACCGCCCGCGGGCGCCTCCAGACGGTGTTCGACCTGTCCGAGCCGCAGGCGGAGTACATCCTCGAGCTCCAGCTGCGCCGCCTCACCAAGTTCTCCCGCATCGAGCTCGAGAAGGAGCAGGAGACCCTGCGCCGCGAGATCGAGGAGCTCCAGGAGATCCTCGGCAGCGACGCACGGCTGCGCGCCGTGGTGTCGGGCGAGATGGCCGACGTCGCCAAGACGTACGGCACCCCGCGCCGCACCATCCTGCTGGAGTCCGCTGGCGCGGCGCCGACGACGACCGCGGCCGTCCCGCTCGAGGTCGCCGACACCACGTGCTGGGCGCTGTTCTCCGCGACCGGGCTCCTCGCGCGCACGAGCGACGAGACGGAGCCCGCGCGCTCGGGTCCGCGCGCCGCGCACGACGTGCTGCGCGCCGCCGTCCGCACGACCGCGCGCGGCGAGGTCGGCCTCGTCACGAGCCGGGGCCGCATGCTGCGCGTGTCCGTGCTCGACCTGCCCGCCCTCCCGCCGACGGACAACGCGCCGAGCCTGTCGGGCGGCGTCCCGCTCAGCGAGGTCGTCGCGCTCGAGCCGGGCGAGGAGGCGGTGACCATCGCGTCGCTCGACCCCGACGCTCCCCCGCTCGCGCTCGGCACCGCGCAGGGCGTCGTCAAGCGCGTCACGCCGGGCGACGTCCCGGGCAACCGCGACGAGTGGGAGGTCATCGGGCTCAAGGACGGCGACACCGTCGTGGGCGCGGCGCCCGCGACGGACGCCGACGAGCTCGTGTTCGTCTCCAGCGACGCGTCCCTGCTGCACTTCGACGCGTCCGCGGTGCGCCCCCAGGGCCGCCCGGCGGGCGGCATGGCCGGCATCCGGCTCGCCGACGGCCAGCGGGTCGCGTTCTTCGGCGTCGTCCCGGCCGACGTGCGCGACCTCGGCGTCGTCGTCACCGTCGCCGGGTCGTCCGACGCGCTCCCCGGGACCCAGACCGGCGCCGGCAAGGTGACCCCGTACGAGCTCTACCCCGGCAAGGGCCGCGGGACCGGCGGCGTCCGCGCGCACCGGTTCCTCAAGGGCGAGGACGCGCTCATCCTCGCGTGGGTCGGGCAGGGCCCGGCACGGGCCACGGGGTCCGGCGGGCAGTCGGTCGACCTGCCGCCGGTCGACCAGCGCCGCGACGGGTCGGGCACGCCGCTCGCGTCGCCGGTCACCGCCGTCGGCTAGCGCGGCCGCGCCGGCACCTCCGGCCGTCCGTCGGGAGACTTCGGGACCTTCGCTCGACCTGCGAGCCCCCGGGATTGGGTCATTCTCGGAGTGTGGCAGGAAACCAGGGGGGTGCCGTCCGCACGCCGCCGGAGCCGGACGGGACCGCCGGCCCCGTCGACTACCACGCCGTCTTCTCGGTCCTCACGGCCCCCAAGGCGGTCCTCGCGCCGGACCTCACGATCCTCGACGCGAACGAGTCGCTCCTGCGGACGATCGACGCGCCCGCGAGCGCCGTCGTCGGGCGCCACTACCTCGACGTCTTCCCGGCCCAGGGACCGGACCAGGGCGCCGTCGACCGGGTCGTGCTGTCGCTCGAGCGGGTCGCGCGCACGGGGCAGATCGAGATGATCGGCCCCCACCGGTACGACCTGCGCGGGACTGCCGGCGGGTGGGTCGAACGCTGGTGGCTCACGACGAACCTCCCGGTGCTCGACGCCGCGGGCCGGGTCACGGCCGTCGTGCACCGCGCGGAGGACGTGACGTCGGTCGTGCTGGCCGGCGGGGTCGCTATCCCGGACGTGGGGCGCACCACCGGCCCCGCCGACGCCACCGCGCTCTCGGTCGTCGACCAGGCTCTGCTGCTCGGGTCGTCCGTCGACCGGTACGCGGACGTCATCACGCGCGAGCGCAGCGCGTCGCTCGCTCTCCAGGACTCCGTGCTCACGCCTCCCCCGCGCATCCCCGGTCTGACGATCGACGTGCGGTACCGCCCGGCGGTGCCGGAGGTCCACGTCGGCGGGGACTGGTACGACGCGTTCGTGCACCCCGACGGCGAGACGACGGTCGTGGTCGGCGACGTCACCGGGCACGACGTCGCCGCCGCGGCTCACATGGGGCACCTGCGCGGGGTGCTGCGCTCGGTCGCGTTCGCGACGGACGCCGGTCCTGCCGAGGCGCTCGACGCCGCCGAGCGCACCGCGGAGGGTCTCGGGCTGCAGGCGCTGTCGACCGTCGCCGTCGCGCGCGTCGGCATCCCCGGCCCGGCAGGGAGGCGCGCGGTGTGCTGGGCGAGCGCCGGGCACGTGCCGCCCGTCGTGCGTCGCGCGGACGGGACCGCCCACCTGCTCACGGCACGCCCGTCACCGATGCTCGGCGTCGGGCTCGGGGGCCCGCGCGCCGAGCACGCGATGTCACTCGGCCCGGGTGACACGCTCCTGCTCTACACCGACGGGCTCGTCGAGCGGCGGGACCGGTCGCTGCGGGACGTGCTCGACGAGCTGCCGTCCCGCGTCGAGGCGCTCGGCGACGTCGCGCCGGACCAGCTGCTCGACGCGCTCCTCGCGGAGCTCGTGCCGCTCGGCTCCCAGGACGACGTCGCTCTCGTCATGTTGCACGTCGACGGCGAGGGCACGGCCGCGGGCGCCTAGCCAGGTACTGCCAGAACCCTGCTGGAGCGGGACTCCCACGCGGCCCCGGGGCAGGTGTCGAATGGTGCGCGTACCCCACAGCGAGGAGAGCTCCATGAAGGCCACCGTCATCTACGGCGCGGGCGACGTCTGCGTCGAGACCCGTCCCGACCCGACGATCCTCGAGCCGACCGACGCGATCGTCCGCGCGGTGCGCGCGTGCGTCTGCAGCTCGGACCTGCACCCGTACCGGTCGATGGGTCGCACCGACGAGGGCGTCCCGATCGGCCACGAGCTCCTCGGCGTCGTCGAGGAGGCCGGGTCTGCCGTCACGACGGTCCGCCCCGGCGACCTCGTGATCGCGCCGTTCGCCTGGTCGGACAACACGTGCGACGTGTGCCGCGACGGGTTCCAGACCGCGTGCCCCCACGGGGGCTTCTACGGCAACCCCGGCGACGTCGGCGGCCAGCAGGCCGAGCTCGCGCGCATCCCGCTCGCGGACGGCAGCCTCGTCGCCGTGCCCGACGTCGACGAGTCGAGCCCGCTCCTGCCCTCACTGCTCACGCTCTCGGACGTGTACCTCACGGGGTACCACACCGCGCACATGGCGCGCGTGTCCCCGGGCCAGACCGTGGCGGTCGTCGGCGACGGCGCGGTCGGGCTGTCCGCCGTGCTCGCCGCACGCCAGATGGGCGCCGAGCGCATCATCCTCATGGGCCGTCACGAGGCCCGGACCGACCTGGGGCGCGAGTGGGGCGCGACCGACGTCGTCTCCGAGCGCGGCGCCGAGGGCGTGCAGCGGGTCCTCGACCTCACGGACGGCCTGGGCAGCCACGTCGTCGTGGAGGCCGTCGGGCACCTGCCCGCCTACGAGCAGTCCTACGGCGTCGTGCGCGCCGGAGGCGTGATCAGCCGCGTGGGCGTCCCGCAGTACGACGACGCCCCTGTCGGCTTCGCCTCGCTGTTCGGCCGCAACATCACGCTCACCGGCGGGCCTGCCCCCGTCCGCGCCTACCTTGAGGACGCGATCCCGCAGGTGCTGAGCGGCGCGATCGACCCCGGCCGCGTTTTCGACAAGGCCGTCGCGCTCGACGACATCGCCGACGGCTACGCCGCGATGGACCGCCGCGAGTCCCTCAAGACGATCGTCACGTTCTGACCGGCGGGGACGCTCGGACCGGGCGGGCGCGGCGTGGGGGTGCCGCCCGCCCGCGCCGCGCGCCGTCGTCCCGCACTACCGTGAAGGACGTGGAGGCCATGGACAACCGTTCCGAGGTGCGGGAGTTCCTCATGAGCCGTCGAGCGCGGGTGACGCCCGAGCAGGCGGGCATCGAGACGTACGGCGGCCGTCGACGCGTCGACGGGCTGCGCCGCGACGAGGTCGCCCGTCTCGCCGGGGTGAGCGTCGACTACCACACGCGACTCGAGCGCGGGAACCTGCGGGGCGTGTCCGACGCCGTGCTCGAGTCCGTCGCGCGGGCGCTCCTCCTCGACGCGGCCGAGCGGGAGCACCTGCTCGACCTCGCGCGCACCGCCAACCCCGTCGGCGCGCGCCCGCCGCGCGGCCACGGCGACACGCCGGTGCGCCCGGAGCTGCAGTACCTGCTCGACGCGATCACCACCGCGCCGGCGTTCATCCAGAACAACCGCATGGACCTCGTCGCCGCCAACGCGCTCGGGTCCGCGATGTACGCGCCCATGATCGCGGGCTCCGCGGGACCGGCGAACTTCTCGCGCCACATCTTCCTCGACCCCGCGTCCCACGACTTCTACCCCGACTGGGACCGGGCGGCCTGGACGAACGTCACGATCCTGCGCCGCGAGGCGGGCCGCAGCCCGCACGACAAGCGGCTCCAGGCCCTCGTCGGCGAGCTGTCGACGCGCAGCGAGCGGTTCCGCGAGTTGTGGGCGTCCCACGACGTGCGGCGGCACTACGCCGGGCAGAAGACGTTCCGGCACCCCGTCGTGGGGGACCTCGAGCTGCACTACCAGACGCTCGAGCTCCACGGCGACCCCGGGCTCGGCATGACCGTGTACACCGCGACGCCGGGCTCCCCGACGGAGGAGTCGCTGCGCCTGCTCGCGTCATGGGCGGCCACCGCGGCCTCGACCACCGCGACCTTCACCGACTGAGAGGAACCCATGGACCTGGACGACCTGCTGGCCGAGCTCGACGCCGGGCGGACGATCCCTGGCGGCTCGCCGCTGCACGCCGTCATGCACCGCACGAGCCAGGAGGCGCTGCGCATCGCCGGTGAGCTCAACGGCGCATACCGCTCGCCCGAACGGGTCCGCGAGCTCCTCGCGGAGCTGACGGGCAAGCCCGTGCACGAGTCCGTGAACCTCTTCCCGCCCTTCACCGCCGACTTCGGCAAGAACATCACCCTGGGGCGTGACGTGTTCGTCAACTCCGGCTGCCGGTTCCAGGACCAGGGCGGCATCGTCGTCGGGGACGGGTGCCTCATCGGGCACAACGCCGTCCTCACGACCCTCAACCACGACCTCGACCCGGCCCGCCGCGCCGACATGCACCCGGCGCGCGTCGTCCTCGGCCGCAACGTCTGGCTCGGGGCGAACGTGACCGTCCTCCCGGGCGTGACGATCGGGGACGACGCCGTCGTGGGGGCCGGTTCCGTCGTCACCCGGGACGTGCCGCCGCGCACGGTCGTCGTCGGCTCACCCGCTCGCGTCGTCCGCTCGCTCGACGCCTGAGGCCTCAGTCGCCCTCGAACCGCAGCTCTGACCCGAGCTCCCGACGACACCGTTCGGCGAGCACGACGACCGCGCCCAGGACGACGGCGTCAGGAGGGGGCGAGCGGTCCATGAGGATGTGCAGCTCGTCGAGGAGCTGTTCCATCTCGGAGCCGCTGAGCACGACGTCACCGTACGGATCGACCCGCGCGAGCATCGGCAAGCCGCTCGCCGGGAGCAGCCGGGCCAGCACGTCACCGTCGTCGGGCACCACGTCGACAGACGTCGTGGAACGACGCCGGGGACTCGTCCCCTGCTGAACGACCCTCGCGAGCGTCACGTCGACGCCCATGCGGCTCCTCCCTTCTCCGCGACGGGGACCACCGCCGCACGCTCTCGACGGAGCACACCGAGCACGAGCAGCACCTGGCCGACGACGTAGGTGAGCATGACCCAGAAGCCGTGCCCGGGCAGGTCGTACCACGGGGCGAAGGCGTTCAGCGCGATGAGCGCGTCGGACAGGAGGAAGACCGCACCACCGACCGCGGCGAGCCGGTCGACGCCCGTCGCGACCACGGCCATCGTCACGAGGCACACGCCGTAGACGACGACGGGGACGAGCAGCGACCCGGCGTCCGGCGCGCACGCGACGACGAGGGCGAGCAACGCGAGGCCGTACGGCACGAGCGCGAGCGGGCGGCGCAGGACGGAGCCCGCGCGGTAGGGCCAGAACGCGATCGTGTACGTGATCTGGGCGCAGAGGAAGAACCCGACCATGACCAGGAAGGCGGTGTCGCCGTCGGCGAGGTCGGGCGCGGTGTCGCCGAGCCACGAGAAGCCCAGCGCCACGAGCGTGAGCCGGACGAGCCGCGAGCGCCGACCCGGGCCGGCGGCGGCGTGGCGCTGCGTGGCGAGCCACAGGCAGCCCGCCAGGACCGGCATGAGGAACCACTGCGACGTGTCGGCGAGGGTCTCGGCACCGAGGAGGTGGGCGGCGAGATGGACGAGGGTGAGCAGGGCGAGCGCGCCCCACGCGACGATCATGGGCGAGGAGACTCCTTCGGTCGTGCACCGGCGTCCTTGCCGGCGGTGGCCGATCCTAGCGCGTGGGACCGAGGCGAATGATCTTGTGGGGCACCCCGGTGCGCGCGACCATGGGGTGATGACCGAGCCCGTGCGGTGGACCCGCGCAGCCGTCTACCCGGACATGTGGGTGGACCCGGACGAGGACCCGCGCAACACCGACGCCGTGAGCCCGGACGGCGAGCTCGCGACGCTGCTCGACTACACGGCGAGCTACCGGACGACACTGCTCATGAAGTGCGAGGGACTCGACCCCGAGCAGCTCGCACGGCGCTCCGTGCCGCCGTCGACGATGTCGTTGCTCGGCCTTGTCCGCCATCTCGCGGAGGTCGAGCGGGAGTGGCGCGGGTGGGTCTCCGACGACGACGGCGAGCCGGCGCTGTACGGGGGGCACGACGCGGACTTCGACGGCGCGGTCGCCGACCAGCGCGTGGTCGACGAGGCGTACGCGAACCTGGCGCGCGAGCAGGCCGCGACCGACGCGGTGCTGGCCCGGCACCCGGACCTCGGGGAGCGGCTCGGCGCGGACCGGGTCGCGGTCCGCGAGGTCCTGGTCCACCGGATCGAGGAGTACGCCCGGCACTGCGGGCACGCCGACCTCCTGCGCGAGCGGATCGACGGCAGGACCGGACAGTAGGGCCTCAGCCGACGACGGCCCTGCCGCTCACGTCGTCGCGCCTCCCGCCGTCCCCGGTGTCGAGGTCGCGGCGTCCGCGACGAGGACGCGCCCGTCGCGCACCTCGGCCGCGAAGACCGCCAGCGGCCTGCGGTCCTTGCCGCCGGCGTCGAGCACCTCGCCGGTGTCGACGTCCCAGACCTGCTTGAGCATCGGGGTGGTCACGGTGTCGACGTCGCGCTCCGTGCCGTCGTCGAGCGTGACGCGGTGAGTGCCGACGAGGCCGCGCGACATGACGTTGGCACCGGAGTAGGGGTCCCGCTGCTGGACGGCGCGCACGGTGCCGTCGGCGAGCCGGAAGACGGCGATCTGGGTCCCGCCCAGGAGGGCCCCGACCCCGCGCTCGGGCTCGAGGTCGTCGAGCGCGCAGATGTCGACGAACGTGCTCATCGGGCGTCCTCCAGCTCGGCGCGGGCGGCGACGAGCGCGACGTCGCGCGCCGCGCGGGGGTCGGGGTAGGCGACGGCGTCGGTCTCGTCGGCGGGACGGACCTGCCCGCGCTCGGGGACGAACGCGAGGTCGCCGTCGACCGCCTCCGGCGCGTTGACGAACGGAGTGAACTTGCGCAGCTTCGCCGGGTCCGCGAGCGTCGCGCTCCACTCGTCCTCGTAGTCGCGCACGTGCTCGGCCATCGCCGCCTCGAGCTCGTCGGCGATCCCGAGCGAGTCCTCGACGACGACGCGGCGCAGCTCCTCGAGCCCGCCCGCGCGCTCCGCGACCCAGGGCGCCGTGCGCTGGAGACGGTCGGCCTCCTGGACGTAGAGCATGAGGAACCGGTCGACGTAGCGGACCAGGGTCTCGTCGTCGAGGTCCTCGGCGAGGAGCTGGGCGTGGGCCGGCTGGGCTCCGCCGTTCCCGCCGACGTAGAGGTTCCACCCCTTGTGGGTCGCGATGATGCCGACGTCCTTGCCACGAGCCTCGGCGCACTCGCGCGCGCACCCGGAGACGCCGAACTTGATCTTGTGCGGCGAGCGCAGGCCGCGGTAGCGCAGCTCGAGCCGCACCGCCATGGCCGACGAGTCCTGCACGCCGAACCGGCACCACGTACGCCCGACGCACGTCTTCACGGTGCGCAGCGACTTCCCGTACGCGTGCCCGGACTCGAACCCCACGGCCGTCAGGCGCCGCCAGATCTCCGGGAGCTGGTCGAGGCGCGCGCCGAACATCGCGAGCCGCTGGCCGCCGGTGACGCGCACGTAGAGCCCGAAGTCGTCGGCGACCTTCGCGAACTCCAGGAGCTGGTCCGCACGCACCTCGCCCCCGGGCATCCGCGGGATCACCGAGTAGGTGCCGTTCTTCTGCAGGTTCGCCATGACGTGGTCGTTGGTGTCCTGGAGCGCGGCCTGCTCGCCCTCGAGGACGTGCCCGCGGCGCAGCGTCGAGAGGATCGACGCGACCGTCGGGCGGCAGACGGCGCAGCCGCGGCCCGTCCCGTGCGCCGCGACGATCTCGGAGAACGTGCGCAGCCCTTCCTCCCGCACGATGCGGTACAGGGTCGCCCGGGACATCGCGAAGTGCTCGCACAGCGCGTCCGAGACGGTGACGCCCGCCCGGGACAGCTCGCCGTTCAGCAGCTTGGTGAGCGCCGGGACGCACGACCCGCACACCGTGCCCGCCGTCGTGCAGTCCTTGACCTGCCCGATCGTCCGGCAGCCGTGCTCGGTCACCGCGGCCCGGACCGTCCCCGCGTCGACGTTGTTGCACGAGCACACGACGGCCTCGTCGGGCAGCTCGGTCTCGGCCAGGCCCTCGCCGTCGGGCGCGATCACGGCCGCGGGGTCGGCGCCGAGCGGGCGGCCCAGGAGCGGACGCAGCGCCGAGTAGAGCTCGATGTCGCCGACGAACACGCCGCCCAGCAGCGTCGTCGCGTCGTCCGAGAGCACGAGCTTGCGGTACCGGCGGTGGATCGGGTCGACGAACGAGACCTCGAGCGCGCCCGCGCTCACCGCGTTGACGTCGCCGAACGACGCCGCCTCGACGCCCACGCCCTTGAGCTTGGTGCCGTCGTCGGTGCGCCGGTGCACGCGCTCGCCGCCGAGGAAGCGGTCGACGACGACGTCGGCCATGTCGTTCCCGGGCGCGACCAGGCCCGCGCACGCGCCGTCGACCGACGCGCACTCGCCGATCGCCCACACGCCCGGGTCGGAGGTCTGGCACGCCTCGCCGACGACGACGCCGCCGCGTTCGCCGATCGCCAGGCCCGCCTCGCGCGCCACCCTGTCGCGCGGACGGATGCCCACGGAGAAGACGACGACGTCCGTCGCCAGCTCGGAGCCGTCCGTGAGCTCGACCGAGCCCACGGACCCGTCGCCCGCAGGCAGGAACCGGTGCGCGCCCGCACCCGTGCGGACCGTGACGCCGAGGTCCTCGATGAGCAGGCGCAGCATCTCGCCGCCGCCCTGGTCGAGTTGGACGCTCATGAGCCGGTCGGCGAACTCCACGACCGTGGCCTCCGCGCCGAGCCGCTGGAGCGCCGCCGCCGCCTCGAGGCCTAGCACGCCACCGCCGACGACGACGCCGCGCACCGCCCGCCCCAGCGCCCGCTCGCGCAGGCGCACCCACTCGGCGAGCCGCTCGACGTCGTCCAGCGTGCGGTAGGTGAACAGTCCCGGCAGGTCCGTGCCCTCCGCGCGCGGCGTCCACGCCCACGAGCCGGTCGCGAGCACCGCGCGGTCGTAGTGGACCTGGCGCCCCGACCGTGTCGTCACGACGCTCGCCGTGCGGTCGAGCGACGCGACCGCGTCCCCGGTGACGAGCGTGACGCGCGGGTCGTCCCACACCGCGCGGTCCAGGGTGAGGGCGTCCACGTCGCGGGCGTCGAACCACTCGGACAGGTGCACGCGGTCGTACGGCTCGTGCGGCTCGTCGCCGATCACGGTGACGGACCAGGTGCCCTCGGGGTCGCGCGTGCGCAGGCCCGCGACGAGGCGGTGGGCCGTCATGCCGGCGCCGACGACGACGATCCGGTCGCCGTCCAGGGGGCCGTCGGGGGACGGGGGCTGAGAGGGGGAGGGCACGGGGAGCACTTTCGAGAGGCGGGGGCTGTGTCGAGGCCCCGACCCGGGTGCGACCGGTGCCTGCCCCGACCCTAGGCGACGCGGTCCGACCACAGCCGCCCTCGGGGACCAAGGTCCTCGGTTCCCACGGCGAAAGCCACCCGCCCGGCCATGCGTGCGGTGGCGACGGCACGACGCCGCGTCCCCTCCGGGGCGCGGCGTCGTGCCGCCGAGCGCTCGGCGGCGCGTCAGGCGTTCGCGAGCTCGCGGGCCTCGTCGGCCAGCTGGTCCTCGTAGCGACGCACGACGCGGCTCACGGTCGACCGCGACGCCGAGACCCGCTGGGCGATCTCGCGCTGGTTGAGGCCCTCGCGCGCGAGCTCGACGATGCGGCGGTCGCGCTCGGCCATCGGGTCCTCACCGAGCGTCGTCCCGGCGTCGTCCGCCGGCGTCGGCTCCACGTCCTGGGGCCGCGGGAGGTCGAAGACCTCGACGCGGCGCGTGTGCCCCGTCACGGCCGGCGGCTCGGGGGCCGACGGCGTCTCCGCCTCCTCGGGGGCGGGCTGCTCCCACGGGAGCGGCCGCGTGCGACCGAAGATCTCCTTGACTCGTGCCTCGAGGTCCGGCAGGGCCTCGAACGCGGGCTCGGCGGCGGGCGCGTCCTCCGCAGTCTCCGCGTCGGTCGCCTCGGCCGTCGCCTCGGCGGCGGGCAGGTCGCGGGTCACCTCGCGCACCGGGAGGTCGGCCGACGGCGCACCGTCCGTCGGGACCTCGTCGCGCAGCGCGGCGTCGGTCGTCACGGCGTCGGTCGTCACGACGTCGACCGGTTCGGGAGTCGGGGAAGTCTCGACCGCGCCGGTGTCGTCGTGGCGCGCGGGCTCCGGCGCGAGCAGCGCCGGGCCGCTCGCCCCGGCCGCCACGGCGGCCACGCCCATGGGCGCCTCGGCGGGCGCGGGAGCCTCGGACACCGCGGCCCCCGCCTTGCCACGCGCGGTGCCGCGCTTCGCGGAGCTCGCCCCGATGAGGTCGAGCCGGTTGCCGTGCCGCTCGGCGGCCTCCAGGCGGTCGACCCAGACCTGCATGCGACGCTCGAAGTCCTCGACCGTCAGCAGCTTGAGCGCGGCGTCCCGGGCGGCGCGTTGCCGCTCGTGCGCGGCGCGGACCTTGCGCAGGTCCGCGGGCGAGCCAGCGCTGTCGGCGCGCGCGTCGCGCCACTGCTCCAGCGCGGACACGTACCCGTGGACGCGCAGCTCACGACGGCGCTCCTCGAGCGTGTGGCCCGTGACCATGTGCCGCTCCCCCACGAGGGCGAGGTGCCACATGAGCGCGGCGACCAGCGGCGGCACGAACCGGAACACCACCATGTACGGGGTGCTCGCCGTCGGGACGGCGATCTCGTGGAGAGCGGCGAACAGGCCCGACGTCCCCGAGAGCACCCACGTGAGCGCGAGGAGCACACCGTAGGGCCGCCCCTCGAGCGCCGCGTTGCGCGCCATGAGCGCCACGGCGACGAGGCTGATCTCGAGGAAGCCCGCCAGCCCGTACGCCTCGAGCGGCGACATGTGCGCCACCTCGAGACCGAACAGGACCATGCCGCTGTACGCCAGGGCGGTGGCGATCGTCGCCGCGATGACCACCGCCACCATCGGGAGGTGCCGGCCGCGATAGCGCACCTCCCGCGGGGAACCGCCCGCGTCGGTCTGGTCCTGCTGTGTCACGTCGTCCTCCGAAAAGTGGTGTGGGCGCACATATCCCAACACTCAGGACGATCCGCGTCAACGTACCGGAAGGGGCGAACCGCGACCGGGCCCGGACGACACCGCACGACCTGCCCGGAACGGCACGACGCCGCGCCCCCGGACAGGGACGCGGCGTCGGTCGGAGCGGTGACCTCAGACGTTGAAGCCGAGCGCGCGGAGCTGCTCCTTGCCGTCGTCGGTGATCTTCTCCGGACCCCACGGCGGCATCCAGACCCAGTTCACGCGGAAGCCGTCGACGAGGCCCTCGAGCGCCTGCGCGGACTGGTCCTCGATGACGTCGGTCAGCGGGCACGCCGCGGACGTGAGCGTCATGTCGATGACGGCGTGGTTGTTCTGGTCGATCTGGATGCCGTAGACGAGGCCGAGGTCGACGACGTTGATGCCGAGCTCCGGGTCGATGACGTCGCGCATCGCCTCCTCGACGTCCGCGACGTTCGGCGGGCTCGGCGTGGCGCCCTCGGCGGGCGCGCCGGTCTCGGTGGTCATCGGTTCTCCTCCGTCGTTCCCCGCGCGGCGAGCGCCGCGTCGGAAGCCATTGCGGTTGATGCGTCGCCCAGCGTGCTCAGGGCGCCCGAGGTGACGAGCGAGTCGCGCAGCGCGGCCCAGCCGAGCAGGGCGCACTTGATCCGTGCCGGGTAGCGCGAGACGCCCGTGAATACCGTGGCGTCACCGAGCTCGTCCTGCGCGGCCTCGTCGAGGCCCTTGCCGCGCGAGCCCATGAGCTCGCGGAACACGTCGCCGAGGTGCTCGGCCTCGGCGGCCGGCCGCCCCGTCACGAGGTCGGTGAGGACGGACAGGGACGCCTGCGAGATGCTGCACCCCTGCCCCTCCCAGCTCACGCGGTCGATCGTGTCGCCGGCGAGCTCGACGCGCAGCGTCACCTCGTCGCCGCACGTGGGGTTCACCTGGTGCGACTGGCCGCTGGCCGCGCCGTCGGCCACCTCGACCAGGCCCCGGCCGTGCGGGGTCTTCGCGTGGTCCAGGATGACCTGCTGGTACATCTGCTCGATCGAGCTCATCGGGTCCTCTCTCAGTCCACCGAGAAGAACGCGCGCACACCGGCCAATGCTTCCCGGAACGCGTCGACGTCCTCGCGCGTGGTGTACACCGACGCGGACGCGCGCGCGGTCGCGGCGACCCCGAAGCGGCGGTGCAGGGGCTGGGCGCAGTGGTGACCGACGCGCACGGCGATGCCCGCGTCGTCGAGCACCTGGCCGACGTCGTGCGCGTGCACGCCGTCCACGACGAACGACACGACGGCGAGCCGGTCCTCGGGCTCGCGCGGGCCGATGATGCGCACGCCGGGGATCTCCCCGATGCGCAGCAGCTCCGCGGCGAGCTCGAGCTCGTGCGCGGCGACGCCGTCCATCCCGAGCTCGTGCAGGTACTTCGCGGCGGCGCCGAACCCGACGACCTGCGCGACGGGCTGCGTGCCGGCCTCGAACCGCTGCGGCGGCGCCATGTACGACGACTCGGTCATCGTGACGACCTCGATCATCGACCCGCCGGTGGTCACGGGCGGCAGCGCCTCGAGCAGCTCGCGCCGCCCGTACAGCACGCCCACGCCCGTGGGCCCGAGCATCTTGTGCGCCGAGAACGCGGCGAAGTCGACGCCGAGCGCAGGCAGGTCGACCGGCAGGTGCGGCACGGACTGGCACGCGTCGAGCACCGTGAGCGCCCCGACCTCGCGCGCCCGGGCCACGATCGGCTCGACCGGCGTGACCGCGCCCGTCACGTTCGACACGTGCGTGAAGGCCACCACGCGGGTGCGCTCGGTGACGACGGTCGCCGCGTCCTCGACGCGCACGCGGCCGTCGTCGTCCACCTCGAACCAGCGCAGGACGGCCCCGGTGCGGGCCGCGAGCTCCTGCCACGGGACGATGTTCGCGTGGTGCTCCGCCTCGGTGATGACGATCTCGTCGCCCGGCGCGAGCGCGAAGCGGCGGGCCGCCTCTCCCCCGCGGCCGAGCGTCGCGTTCGAGATCCCGTACGCGACGAGGTTGATCGCGGCCGTCGCGCCGGACGTCCAGACGATCTCGCCCGGACGCGCGCCGACGAACGCCGCGACGTCGTCCCGGGCGTCCTCGAACGCCTCGGTCGCCTCCTCGGCGAGCTGGTGCGCGCCGCGGTGCACGGCCGCGTTGCGCTCCTCGTAGAAGTCGACCTCGGTGTCGAGGACGACCTGCGGCTTCTGCGACGTCGCCGCGGAGTCGAGGTAGACGAGCGGACGACCACCGCGCACGGTGCGCTCGAGCAGCGGGAAGTCCGCCCGCACGGCGGCGAGCTCGACGTCGGTCAGGCGCGCCGGACCGGCCTGCTGCCCTGCGGGGTGCGCGGTGGTCGTCATGGTCGTCTCCTCAGGTGGTGCGAGCGCTCAGGCCGAGGCGGCCGAGGCGGACTCGACGGCGCCACCGAGGTAGCGGTCGTAGCCCTCCTCCTCCAGGCGCTCGGCGAGCTCGGGGCCGCCCTCCTCCGCGACCTTGCCGTCGACGAAGACGTGGACGAAGTCCGGCTTGATGTAGCGCAGGATGCGCGTGTAGTGCGTGATGAGGAGGATGCCCGCGTCGGTCTCGCCGTGGACGCGGTTCACGCCCTCGGAGACGATGCGCAGCGCGTCGACGTCGAGGCCCGAGTCGGTCTCGTCGAGGACGGCGAACTTCGGCTGGAGGAGCTCCATCTGGAGGATCTCGTGGCGCTTCTTCTCGCCGCCGGAGAAGCCCTCGTTGACCGAGCGCTCGGCGAAGGAGTCGTCCATGCGCAGGCGCTCCATGGCGCCCTTGACGTCCTTGACCCAGTGGCGCAGCGCGGGGGCCTCGCCGTCGATCGCGGTCTTCGCGGTGCGCAGGAAGTTGGACACGGACACGCCGGGGACCTCGACCGGGTACTGCATGGCGAGGAACAGGCCGGCACGGGCGCGCTCGTCGACGCTCATGGCGAGGACGTCCTCGCCGTCGAGCGTCACGGTGCCGCCGGTGACCTGGTACTTGGGGTGGCCGGCGATCGAGTAGGCGAGCGTGGACTTGCCCGAGCCGTTCGGGCCCATGATGGCGTGGACCTCGCCGCTGGCGATCGTCAGGTCGACGCCGCGCAGGATCGGCTTCGGCCCTTCCTTGGTCTCGACGCTGACGTGCAGGTCGCGGATCTCGAGAGTGGACATCAGTGGTTCTCCAAGAGGTTCTTGAGCTGGGGGCGCGCGCGGCGCGCCGGGTCAGAGGAGGTCGGGTCAGGTGGGAGCGACGACGCGGTCGACGTCGACGAGCACCTGCTCGCCGTCGACCGTCACCGGGTAGACCGGCACGGGCCGCATCGCGGGCAGCGCGGTCGGCATGCCGGTCCGCAGGTCGAACTGCGAGCCGTGCAGCCAGCACTCGACGAAGCAGCCCTCGACCTCCCCGTCGGACAGGGACACGGCCCCGTGCGAGCAGATGTCGGAGATCGCGTGCCACCCGCCGTCGCCGTCGCGCACGACCGCGACCTCGACGACGCGCCCGTCCTCGGCCGGGAGCTCGACGCGGAGCGCCTCCTCCGGGCCGAGGTCGGACGTCGTGCAGGCGGGCTGTGCGGTCACGCCGTCGCCTCGGCGGGCTCGGCGCTCCCGTCGATGATCGACATGGACTTGCTCAGCTCGCGCTCGATCGCCTCGAGCAGGCGCTCCTCGACCGACGCGACGCCGATCTCCTGGATGAGCTCGGCGAAGAAGCCGCGGACGACGAGACGGCGCGCCTCGACCTCCGGGATGCCGCGAGCCTGCAGGTAGAAGAGCTGCTCGTCGTCGAAGCGGCCGGTCGCGGACGCGTGCCCCGCGCCCTCGATCTCGCCCGTCTCGATCTCGAGGTTCGGCACCGAGTCCGCGCGCGCGCCGTCCGTGAGGACGAGGTTGCGGTTGAGCTCGTAGGTGTCGGTGCCCTCGGCCTCGGCCCGGATGAGCACGTCCCCGACCCACACGGCGTGCGCGCCCTCGCCCTGCAGCGCGCCCTTGTACGTCACGCGGGACTTGCAGCGCGGGACGGCGTGGTCGACGAACAGGCGGTGCTCCTGGTGCTGGTCCGCGTCCGCGAAGTAGAGGCCCACCATCTCGACCTCGCCGCCCTCGGCGGTGAACTCCGCGTCCGGGGTGACGCGCACGACGTCGCCGCCGAGCGTGACGACCACGTGCTTGAGGCGCGCGTCGCGCCCGATCCGCGCGCGGTGCGACGACGCGTGCACGGCGCCGTCGGCCCAGTCCTGGACGGACACGACGGTGAGGTGCGCGCCGTCCTCGACGACGATCTCGACCGTCTCGTTGAGCGTCGCGGCGCCCACGTGGTCGAGCACGACGACGGCCTCGGAGTGCCGCTCGGCGCGCACGAGGACGTGGCTCGCCGTCGGCGTGGAGCCGTGGCCCTCGATGCGGACCGAGGTGACGTCGGAGGCGACGGCCTCCTTCGGCACCGTGACGACCGTGGCCTGCTCGAAGGCGTTCCACGCCGTCACGGCCGTGCGGTCGCCGGGCTTGCCGGCGGTGCCGAGACGCTCGTCGTCGCGGCCGACGATCGTGACCTCGACCTCGGGCGCCTCGACGACCGTGACGCGCACGTCGCCGCCGCCGCTCTGCCCGACGATCTTGTCGTCGAACAGGGGCGCGAGGCGCGCCACGGGCGAGAAGCGCCACTCCTCCTCGCGCCCGGAGGGCACGGGGATGTCGGCGAGGTCGAACGACGTGAGCCGCTCGGCGCGCGAGCCCTGGGGCACGACGACGCCGTGGGAGTGCGCCCCGTCGGCCTGCGCGCGCGAGTGGTCGGTGGTCAGACCGGCCTCTTCGGGAACGGTGGTGGTGGTCATATCAGCCGACGGACCCTTCCATCTGCAGCTCGATGAGGCGGTTGAGCTCGAGCGCGTACTCCATGGGCAGCTCGCGCGCGATGGGCTCGACGAACCCGCGCACGATCATGGCCATCGCCTCGGTCTCCTCCATGCCTCGGGACATGAGGTAGAACAGCTGGTCCTCGCTCACCCGCGAGACCGTCGCCTCGTGCCCCATGGACACGTCGTCCTCGCGGACGTCGACGTACGGGTAGGTGTCGGACCGGGAGATCTGGTCGACGAGCAGCGCGTCGCACAGCACGGTCGAGGCCGAGTGCGAGGCGCCCTCGAGCACCTGGACCAGGCCGCGGTAGGACGTGCGGCCACCGCCGCGAGCGACCGACTTCGAGACGATCGACGACGACGTGTGGGGCGCCGCGTGGACCATCTTGGCCCCGGCGTCCTGGTGCTGGCCCTCGCCCGCGAACGCGATCGACAGCGTCTCGCCGCGGGCATGCTCGCCGAGCAGGTAGATCGCCGGGTACTTCATGGTGACCTTGGAGCCGATGTTGCCGTCGACCCACTCCATCGTCGCGCCCTCGGCCGCGGTCGCCCGCTTGGTCACGAGGTTGTAGACGTTGTTCGACCAGTTCTGGATCGTCGTGTAGCGCACGCGGGCGTTCTTCTTCACGACGATCTCGACGACCGCGGAGTGCAGCGAGTCCGACGAGTAGATCGGCGCGGTGCAGCCCTCGACGTAGTGCACGTACGAGCCCTCGTCCGCGATGATCAGCGTCCGCTCGAACTGGCCCATGTTCTCCGTGTTGATGCGGAAGTAGGCCTGCAGCGGGATCTCGACGTGCACGCCCGGCGGCACGTAGACGAACGACCCGCCCGACCACACGGCCGAGTTGAGCGCGGCGAACTTGTTGTCGCCCGACGGGATGACGGTGCCGAAGTACTCCTGGAAGATCTCCGGGTGCTCGCGCAGCGCGGTGTCCGTGTCGAGGAAGATGACGCCCTGGCGCTCGAGCTCCTCGTTGATCTGGTGGTAGACCACCTCGGACTCGTACTGCGCGGCGACGCCCGCGACGAGGCGCTGCTTCTCCGCCTCGGGGATGCCGAGCTTGTCGTACGTCTCCTTGATGTCCTCGGGCAGGTCGTCCCACGTGGCGGCCTGCTTCTCCGTGGACCGCACGAAGTACTTGATGTTGTCGAAGTCGATGCCGGTGAGGTCGGAGCCCCAGCTCGGCATGGGCTTCTTGCCGAACAGGCGCAGCGCCTTGAGGCGCTGGTTCAGCATCCACTCGGGCTCGTTCTTGAGCCGGGAGATGTTGCGCACGACGTCCTCGTCGAGGCCGCGCTGCGCGATCTGGCCCGCCTCGTCGGAGTCGTGCCAGCCGTACTCGTAGGCGCCGATCGAGGCGATGATCTCGTCGTCGGTCTGCTTCTCACCGGTCGGCAGGGCCGTGCCGGCGGCGTCCTGGGTGGGAGCGCTCATGGTCGTCCTTCCACTGTCCGTCGTTGCGGGCGGGGGCAGTCGGTACAGGTTGTTCGGGGGAGGTCGTGCGGGCGGGGCGGGGTGCCCCTCGGGGTCAGGTCTCGCCCGACGACGGGCGCCCCCGCGCCCGGACGTCGTGGGCCAGGGCGGCTCGCGCCACCCGCGGTGCGGGGGCCGGGACGGAGATCCCGACCGGCACGTTCGTGGTGCACGCGTGCGCGCCCGTGGCGAGGGTCGCGAGGCGCTGCACGTGCGAGCCGAGGAGCTTGGCGAAGACCTGGGCCTCCGCCTCGCACAGCTGCGGGAACTCCTCGGCGACGTGCTGCACCGGGCAGTGCCCCTGGCACAGCTGGACGGCGGAGGTGCCCGGCACGGGGCGCACGCTCGCGGCGTAGCCGTCGTCCGCCAGCGCGGCGGCGAGCTGGGCCGCGCGGCCCTCGACGTCCGGCGCGTCGAGCCGGTCCGCGTAGCGGTCGGCGAGCTCGGACAGCCGGTCCTGGGCGAAGCGCTCGACGGCGCCCGGTCCCGCGACGTCGCGCAGGTAGCGCAGCGCCTGCGCGGCGAGGTCGGCGTAGGTGCCGCTGAGCTCGCCCTGACCGGCCGACGTCGTCACGTACCGCCGCGCGGGGCGGCCGCGCATCCCGGTGGGGTGCCCGGCGTCGTGCACGGCGACGAGGTCGTCCTCCTCGAGGAGGGCGAGGTGGCGGCGCACCGCGGCGGGCGTGAGGCCCAGCGTCGCGGCGAGGTCGGCCGCGCTGACGGGGCCCGCGCTCGCGACGAGCTCGAGCACGCGCTCGCGCGTGCGCCGGTCGACGTCGGCAGCGGGCGCGCCGGAGGGGGCGACGGTACGCAGCGCGTCCGGTCGGACCGCTCCTGCTCCCATGCTCACCTCCGTGGTCGGTCGGGGCACGCCTGCGCGCGCAGCGCCCTCGATATAGACAACATGGTTGTTCCCTAATTGTTCCGGCGCAAGCAAGGCGACCCTCAGACGGGGCCCTGACGCGGCGGATGTGGCGTACGCGACACCCCGCGCGACCTGGGCGGGCGCGGGTCGGCGGGCGCGCGCGCTCCGCCTAGAATCGGCCGGGTGCCCGCCCCCGCCGTGCTCGTGCACGACCTCGTCAAGCGCTACGACGGTCGTGCCGTCGTCGACGGCGTGTCCCTCACCGCCGAGCGCGGCGCGATCACCGCGGTGCTCGGCCCCAACGGCGCCGGCAAGACGACGACCGTCGAGTGCTGCGAGGGCCTGCGCTCCCCCGACGCCGGGCGCGTCGAGGTGCTCGGGCTGCACCCGCTGACCGACGCGCGCGAGCTGCGTCCCCGCGTGGGCGTCATGCTCCAGGACGGCGGGCTGCCGACGGGCGTGCGCGCGCTGGAGATGCTGCGGCACGTCGCGTCGATGTACGCCCGGCCGCGCGACGTCGGCGAGCTCACCGAGCGCCTCGGGCTGGAGAGCTTCGCCCGCACCACCGTCCGGCGCCTGTCCGGCGGCCAGCGGCAGCGCCTCGCGCTCGCCGCGGCGATCGTCGGGCGGCCCGAGGTCGTCTTCCTCGACGAGCCGAGCGCGGGCATGGACCCGCAGAGCCGCCACGCGGTGTGGGAGCTCGTGCGCGAGCTGCGCGCCGAGGGCGTGGGGATCGTCCTCACGACGCACCTCATGGACGAGGCGGAGGACCTCGCGGACCAGGTGTGCGTCGTCGACCACGGGAAGGTCATCGCGGCGGGCGCGACGCGCGAGCTTCTCGAGTCCGGGGACGACGGGGAGACCGACCGCACGGTCCGCGTCGAGGCGACGGCCGGCCTGGACCTCGGCGGCCTGCGCGACGCGCTCGCCGCGCCCGACGGCGCCCCCGGCCCCGGGTCGTGGACCGTCGCCGAGCCGCAGCCCGGCTCGTACACCCTCACCGGCCCCGCCGACCCGGCGACGCTCGTCGCGCTGACGACGTGGCTCGCCGCACGCGGCGTCCTCGCGTCGCGCGTCACGGTGGGCCGCCGCACGCTCGAGGACGTGTTCCTCGACCTCACGGGACGGCACCTGCGATGACCGCGAACGAGACGCCGTCGGCCACCCCCGCGGCCCGAGGGCCGGCCGGGACCGAGCTCGCCGCGCCCGCGTGGCGCCGCGTCGCCGCCCAGACGGCGTTCGAGACCCGGATGATCCTGCGCAACGGCGAGCAGCTGCTCGTGACGATCATCCTGCCCGTCATGCTCCTGCTCGGCCTCTTGCTCACGTCCTTCGTCGACCTCGACACGGGCGGTGCGTCGCGCGTCGACTTCGTGACGCCGGGCGTGCTCGCGCTCGCCGTGATGTCGACGGCGTTCACCTCGCAGGCCATCGCGACCGCGTTCGACCGCCGCAACGGCGTGCTGCGCCTCATGTCGACGACCCCCCTCGGCCGGGGCGGCCTGCTCGCGGGCAAGGTGCTGGGCGTGCTCGCGGTCGAGGTCGTGCAGGTCGTCGTCATCACCGCCGTCGCGCTCGCGCTCGGCTGGCAGCCCGACGTCGCGGGGATCCCGGCCGCGCTCCTCGCGGTCCTGCTCGGCACGGCGGCGTTCACGTCGCTCGCGATGCTGCTCGCCGGCACGCTGCGCGCCGAGGGCGTGCTCGCGGTCGCGAACCTCGTGCTCGTGCTCCTCACGGTCGGCGGCGGCGTGCTCGTCCCGGCGGACCAGCTGCCCGGACCGCTCGCGCCCGTCGCCCTGCTGCTGCCGTCGGGCGCGCTCGGCGAGGCGATGCGCGGCGCCCTGCTCGACGGCTCGGTCCCGCCGTTCTCGGTCGTCGTGCTGCTGGGCTGGACCGCCGCGCTCGGTTGGGGCGCGGGCAAGCTCTTCCGCTGGACCTGACCCGCCCCGGGCACATCTCACACCCGCAGGATTCCGGGGCTGCCCGCGCGTCCCGATACCGTGGGACCGTGAGCACCCCGCCCCCCGCGCTCGACCCCGGCACGACCGCCCGCCCCGCCCGCGACGGCGTCGCCCGTCCGGACCGGCTCGCGCCGCTGCGCCGCTGGACCCGGCCGGTGCTCGTCGCGAACCTCGTGGCGCAGATCGGCATCATCGTCACCGGCGGCGCCGTCCGGCTGACCGGCTCGGGCCTCGGGTGCTCCACGTGGCCGCAGTGCGAGCCCGGGCAGTTCGCGGCGCGCTTCCACCCGGAGACGACGTACCACCAGTTCGTCGAGTACGGGAACCGCACGCTCACCGGGGTGCTGAGCGTCATCGCGATCGCGGCCCTCGTGCTCGTGTGGACCGACCGCTCGCGCGTCCTGTCCTACCGGCTCCTGGGCGCCGTGCCGCTCCTCGGCGTCGCCGCGCAGGCGATCATCGGCGGCGTCATCGTGCTGCTGCACCTGCACCCGGGCTGGGTGTCGCTCCACTTCGTGGTCTCGGCGGCGCTCGTGTCCGTCTCGCTGCTGCTGCTGCACCGCTCCGGGGAGGGCGACGGCCCGCCCGTCCCGACGGTCGCGCCGCGCTCGCGCGCGCTCGCGTGGGCGCTGTACGGGCTCACCGCGGTCGTCGTGGTCCTCGGCGTGATCGTCACGGGCGCGGGCCCGCACAGCGGTGACGAGGAGGTCGGGTACCGGTTCGCCGTCGACCCGGCGCTCATGAGCAAGGTCCACGCGTGGGCCGTGTGGGTCTTCGTCGCCGTCCTCGTCGCCTACCTCGTGAGCGTCCGCCGCGGGCCGCAGGAGGTGCGTCGCGCCGGGTGGATCCTGCTCGCCATCACGCTCGCCCAGGGCGCGATCGGCTACGTCCAGTACTTCACGGGCCTGCCCGCGCTGCTCGTGGGCCTGCACATGCTCGGCTCGGCGCTGCTCGTCGCCGGGTCCACGCGCGTCGTCCTCACGACCCGCACGCGCGCCTGACACCGGGGTCCGGCGCGTCGACGGACGACGCGCCGGACCGGGCCCGCGCTCAGCGCCAGAGGCGCGCGACGCGGTCGGCGGTCTCCACGCCCTGGGCGTGGCCCGCGCGGGCGGCGGACGGGCGCAGCGTCAGGTCCATCGCCCGCGGTCCCACGAGCCCCTCGGCGGACCCGTCGGGGACGAGCGTCTCGACCGCGCTGCCCTGAGCGCGCAGCTCCGCGACCTGCACGTCGAGCTGCATGCCCCACTCCCGCGGCGTGCGCGTCCTGCCGCCCAGCGGCGACAGCACGAGCACGCGGCGGCAGCCCGCCGCGAGATCGGCGTTCTCGTTGCGGCGGTACCCGCCGTCGATGAACCGGTCCGGCCCGACGCCGTACGCGAACCCGCCCGCGCAGCTCGCCGCGACCGCGTCCACCAGGCCGACCCCGCTGTGCGCGCCGAGGACGACCGGCGCGCCGGTCCGCGCGTCGACCGCGGTGAGGAGCAGCGCGCGGCGCGGCCACGACGTGCTCGGCAGGCGTGCCGCGACCGTCGCCCGCCAGCGCGCCTGCGCGGACGTGTCCGAGGCCGCCGGGAGGTCGAGCGCCGCGGCGCCGAGCCGGCGCCGCATGTCCGCAGCGTCGCGCGACGCGGCGATGAGCGCGGCCGTGCGGGCCATCTGGTCCGCCGCCTGGCGCGTGCGCTCGCGGCGGTCGTCCCGCCCGGGATCCGGTGCGCGCCGCGGCGGGGCTCCGGCGACGACGGCGGCGTAGAGCTCGGCGGGCGTCGCGCCGGCGAGCTGGGCCGCGGTGGTGGCGCCCGCCGACGTCCCCACGGTGAGGTCCGCCGTCGTGACGTCGACCCCGGCGTCGGCGAGACCGGCGACGACGCCGATCAGCCACGCGTTGCCGGTGGACCCGCCGCCCCCGAGCACGAGGGCGCGCTCGCCCGTCGTCAGGGCCGGGGTCTGGACCGGGACCGGGACCGGGACCGGGACCGACGCTGCCGCCGGGCCGGGGACCGCGGCGCCTGCTGAGGAGCCCGGTGCAGACGAAGGTGTGGTGGTGCTCATGGGAGTCGCCTCTCGCGATGGTGCGGCGAGCGCTCCCGGGACGGCTACGGCCGTCGCGCGATCGTGGGCAGCGAGGGAGCGCCCGGTACGGACACAGCGTTCACGGGGCTCACCTCCTCGGCTCGGTGCACGACCGACTCGACGCTAGCACGCCCGCCTCGGCGGACCCGGGGCGGGACGGCAAGGGACCGCGGCTGTGGCCGGCCGCCGGCGTCGGGCCACGCCGGGGACGAGAAGCCCGCGGCATGGCTCACGACGCCGCCCGCGGTCGGACCGTCACGGACCGCGGACCGGCCCCCGTCGCCGTCAGCCCCCGCGGCGCTCGGGCCACGGCGCGTCGGCAGGGCGCAGGGAGGCCCAGCCGCCCGCGCGCGACGTGGCGGCCGCGAGGATCCCGACGACCGCCGACGGGTTGTGCAGCGCGCCCCCGAGGACGGCGGGCACCGCCTCGTCGAGCGGGACCCAGCGCAGCTCGATGTCGAGCTCCTCGGCCTCGCGCGCGAACCGCTCGTCGTCCGGCACGGGCGACAGGTCGCGCGCCAGGAACACGCGCAGCGCCTCGTTGGACCCGCCGGGCGTCGTGAAGTAGTCCACGAGCACGTCCCACCGGGCCGCCCGAAGGTCCGCCTCCTCGGCGAGCTCGCGGGCCGCGGCGACACGCCCGTCCTCGCCCACGACGTCGAGCAGGCCCGCGGGCACCTCCCACAGCTCGCGCCGCACCGGGTGGCGGTACTGGCGCAGCAGCAGGACACGCTCGTCCGCGTCGAGGGCGACGATCGCGACCGCACCGGGGTGGTCGAGGTACTCGCGCGTGACGCGGCCGCCGTCGCCGAGGTCGACGACGTCGGACCGCAGGTCGAACACGCGCCCCTCGTGCACGACCGTCGTCTCGACGACCGGCCGGGGCGCGAGCGCGTCCACGACCGGGTGCTCGCCGGCCACTCAGTCCGCCTGGTTCTCGAGCGCGGCGCGGACGAGGCCGCTGAACAGCGGGTGCGAACGCGTGGGGCGCGACTTGAACTCCGGGTGCGCCTGCGTGCTCACGTAGTACGGGTGGACGTCCGCGGGGAGCTCGACGAACTCGACGAGCGACGAGTCGGGCGACGTCCCGCTGATGACGAGCCCCGCCTCCTCGAGCTGCTTGCGGTAGGTGTTGTTCACCTCGTAGCGGTGGCGGTGGCGCTCCGTGACGCGCTCCGCGCCGTAGGTCTTCGCGACGACCGAGCCCGGGGTGAGCGCAGCCTCGTAGGAGCCGAGGCGCATCGTGCCGCCGAGGTCGCCGTCGCCGCCGACGATCGCGAGCTGCTCCTCCATGGTCGCGATGACGGGGTGGGACGTGCCCGGGTCGAACTCGGTCGAGGACGCGTCGTCGATGCCGAGCACGTTGCGCGCGTACTCGATGACCATCGACTGCAGGCCGAGGCAGATGCCGAGGGTCGGCACCCTGTTCTCGCGCGCCCAGCGCAGCGCGCCGAGCTTGCCCTCGATGCCCCGCACGCCGAACCCGCCGGGCACGAGGACGGCGTCCACGCCGTGCAGCGCGTCGTCCGCGCCCTCGGGCGTCTGGCACTCGTCGGACGCGACCCAGCGGATCGTGACCTTGGCGTCGTTCGCGAAACCGCCGGCGCGCAGCGCCTCCGTGACGGAGAGGTAGGCGTCCGGGAGGTCGATGTACTTGCCGACGAGCGCGACCTCGACGCGGTGGGCGGGCTGGTGCACGCGCTCGAGGAGCTGGCTCCAGCCGTCCCAGTCGACGTCGTGGAACGGCAGGCCTAGGCGGCGCACGACGTAGGCGTCGAGGCCCTCCGCGTGCAGCACGCGCGGGATGTCGTAGATGCTCGGCGCGTCGATCGCGTTGACGACGGCCTCGTTGTCGACGTCGCACATGAGGGCGATCTTGCGCTTCACCGGCTCGGGCACCACGCGGTCCGCGCGCAGCACGATCGCGTCGGGCTGGATGCCGATGGACCGCAGCGCCGCGACGGAGTGCTGCGTGGGCTTCGTCTTGAGCTCGCCCGACGGGCCGATGTACGGCACGAGCGACACGTGGAGGAAGAAGACGTCGTCCCGGCCCAGCTCGTGGCGGACCTGGCGGGCCGCCTCGAGGAAGGGCTGCGACTCGATGTCGCCGACGGTGCCGCCGATCTCGGTGATGATGACGTCGACGTCCTCACCGGCCTGGGCGCGCATGCGCGTCTTGATCTCGTCGGTGATGTGCGGGATGACCTGGACCGTGTCGCCCAGGTACTCGCCGCGCCGCTCGCGCGCGATGACCTGGGAGTACACCTGGCCGGTCGTGACGTTCGCCGACGCCTCGAGGTCGACGTCGAGGAAGCGCTCGTAGTGGCCGATGTCGAGGTCCGTCTCGGCGCCGTCCTCGGTGACGAACACCTCGCCGTGCTGGAACGGGTTCATCGTCCCGGGATCGACGTTGAGGTACGGGTCGAGCTTCTGCATGGTGACGCGCAGGCCGCGCGAGCGGAGCAGACGACCGAGGCTGGACGCCGTGAGGCCCTTGCCGAGCGAGGAGGCGACGCCGCCGGTGACGAAGACGTGCGCGGTGCGGTGCTCGGTACGAGCGCCCGAGGCGTTGAGGCGGGAGGAGGGCCGGTTCAGGTGATCTGCCACGGAACTCCATCCTAACAGCGTGCCCGACGACGGCACGCGGACCCGAGGGTCGGTCCGCTCACACCGGGCGGCACGGCGAGGTTCCCCTCGCCTCGACGCGCGACCCGGCGCGCGTCCGGGCGCGCGTCACGGGCGCGTCACCTCGGCGACGTGTCGCCGGGTACCTCCGTCGTGGGTTCGTCCCCCGCAGGCGCGTCCGTCGTGGGCCCGACGGCGTCGCCCGCCCCGGGAGCGGCCGGGTCGCCGGTGCTCGGCGTCCCGCGCCGCAGGACGCCCAGGAGGGCCGCGCGGTCGCCGACGAGCGAGACGCCGACCACGACCACGCCCGCGACCAGGGCCGCGAGGGCGCCGACGCCGACGGCGGGCAGCCAGCCCGCGTCGTCGGGCAGCAGGACGCTCGACAGCGCCGAGCCCGCGAGCGCGCCCAGCGCCACGCCGACCGCGACGACGACGAGCGTGCGCGGGACGCCGCGCGTCGCGTCCGGGCCGGCGTGGCGCCGCGTCGCGAGGAGCAGCCCCGCGCCCGCGACCGACATCCCGACCGCGGTCGCGAGGCCGAGCTGCAGGAGCACCCCGGCCTGGTCGCGGGCGCCCGTGAGGGCGGGGAGCACGTAGGCGGCCGCCGCGACGACGAGCCAGCCCGCGGCGGTCACGACGACCGCGATCCGCTGGCGGTCGATCGTGTACAGCGCGCGCGACAGGTGCAGGATCAGCGAGAACCCGACGATGCCCACCGCCATCGCGGCGACCGCTCCACCGAGCCCGTCGACCGAGCCCGTCGCGATGCGGGCGAAGACCGCCTCGACGGCCGCCGACGCGGCGATCAGGGCCGCGACGCCGAGCCCCGCCACGACGAGCAGCGTGCGCGTCGTGGTCGCGAGCAGGCGCCGGTAGGCGTCGTGCCGGGCGTGCGCGACGTGCTCCGCGAGGCGCGGGAACGTGCTCGTCGCGAGCGGGAACGCCAGCACCGCGTACGGGAGCAGGTAGACCTGCTGGGCGTACCAGTACGTTGGGAAGGTCTGCTCCGGTCCGAACCGGTAGGCGGCGCCCATGATCGCGAGCACCGAGAGCTGCTGCGCGACGAGCGCCCCCACGCCCGCGAACGCGAGGTTGCGCGCCCGGACCGCCTCGCCGCCCGGGAAGCGCAGCGTGGGCCGCAGGCGGACGCCCAGCCGGTGCACGGGGAGCACGAGGGGCAGCGCGAGGACGGCGACACCCGCCGTCGTGCCCCAGCCGAGCCACGCGATGGCCTGGCCCGACAACGCGGCGACGTCCTTCTGGTCGCCCCCCGCCAGACCCGCGAACACGAGGAAGACGACGATGACCGCGAGGCTCGACAGGAGCGGCGAGAACGCCTGCCAGAAGAACCGCTTGTGCGCCTGGAGGATGCTCCCGAGCACGACCGCGAGCCCGTAGAGCGGCACCTGGAGGGCGAACACACGCACGAAGGTCGCCGTGACGTCGACGAGCTCGGGATGCTTCGGCAGCATGAGGAGGGACGCGATCGGCTCCGCGAGGAGCGCGAGCAGCGCCCCGAGCGGGACGAGCACGACGAGCGTCCACCCGAGCAGCGCCGAGGCGATGCGCGAGACCTCGGTGCCCGCGCGCCGGGCGATGGGCCCGGCGAGGAGCGGGACCACCGAACCGGCGAGCGCACCGCCCGCGGCGACCTCGAACAGCACGTTCGGCAGGAGGTTCGCCGCCGTGAACGCCGACCCGACGCCCTCGGTGCCGACGGCGAAGGACTGCACGAGCGACCGTGCGAACCCGACGAGGCGGCTCGCGATCGTCACGAGCGTGATCATCGCGGCGGCGCCCGCCAGGGTGCCCGTGGCGGCGCGCAGCCGCCCCGCCCCCGCGCTCACGCCGGGCGCCGGCCCCACGCGTCCACGCGCCGCAGCGCGTCGTTGCCCTCGATGACCTTCGAGAAGCTCACCTTCTCGCTCGCGAGGGTGAGCCCCACGACGCCCGCCAGAGCGAGCCAGCGCACCGGGCGAGGCGCGGTGAACGCGACCTGGGAGCCCAGCGCGGCACCGAGCGCGTTCGCGCCGCAGTCGCCGAGCATGTCGCGCTCGCCGAGGTCCCCCGGGGCCGCGGCGACGGCGGCACCCAGGACGGCCCCCGTCGTCGGCGCGGCGGCGGTGCCGAGGTACGGGAGCGACGCCGCGCCGGCGGCCTTGAGGGCGCGCCCCGGCCGCAGGTCGAGGAGGTTGAGCAGGTTCGCGGTGCCGGCCATGAGCGCGCCGTTCACGCCCACGTCCACGAGGTGCCCGAAGGCACCGCCCGTGCGTCGCGTGCCGATCGCCGCCGCGACGAGCGAGACGCCGCTGATCCCGAGGATCTTCAGCGCACCCGTCGTGACCCGACCCTGCGCGAGCGCGCCGAGGTGGCCGCGCAGACCCTTGGTGCGGCTCGTCGTGTCCTCCGCGAGGTCGTCGACGAGGCCGAACGTGCCCGCGCTCGCCGTCGCGAGGGCGACCGCCGCGCGCGTGCGGGCGTCGCCTCCCGCCGCGAGCGTGCCGGCGACGAGGCCGGCGGCCACGGCCGGACCCTCGAGCAGGCTGATCGGCTCGCCCCGGTGGTTGGTCCGGGTCCATCGCTCCGCGCCCCCGGGCGCACGCGACCCGGCCGTGCGGCGTGCCGCGGCCGTCACCGTCGCGGCGACGCCGGCGGCCGCGAGCGTGCGCAGCGCGCGCCCCACGTCAGCCCTCCCCCGCGCCGTCGCCGGCCTGCTCGACGTCGGCCCCGTCACCGGCCGGTTCGCCCGTGGTGTCGCCCGCCGCGGCGTCCTGCGCGCCGGCGGGGGACGCCGTCGTGCGCGTCACCGGCGGGAGCTCGACCGCGGGCGGGAGGACGGCCGTCGCGCTCTCCTCGAACCCGAACTGCCCCACCTGGTCCGCGAGCCGCGCGGCGAGCGCGAGCGGGACGTTGATCCGGCCCGGCTCGGCCTCGATGCCGCTGACGGTCGAGACGGTCGAGGAAAGGTCCTCGTTCGCGCGGATCGTCGAGACGACGTCGCCCGAGACCGCCGTCGGGCCGGCGACCAGCGCGGCTCCGGCGACCTCCTGCGCGGCGACGGCCACCTGGACCTCGATGTCGACCGCGTAGGTGTCGGGTGCGGGCGGCTCCTCACCCTCCGCGGCGGGGGTGGCCGGCGAGGGCGCGGAGCCCCCGAGCAGCAGGACCACGTCCGCGGGCAGCGTCTGCTCGGAGACCACGTCGACGAGCGCGAAGCGCTCGAGCAGCGCCTCGAGCTCGAGCGCCTCGGGGCTGCGCTCCTCCGTGCTCGACGGCGCCGCCCCCGTGAGCGACAGCGCGAGCGCGCGCGACAGCCGCTGCTCGGGGGTCGCGTCCTGCGGGACGTCGCCCAGCTTGTCGCCGAGACCCTCGGCCACCGTCTGCCGCGCGCTCTCCTCGTCCTGGCTCGTCCACGAGTCCGTGAGGCGCACGTGCCCGACGACGGACGCACCCGCCGTCTCGAGCTGCGCGGTCACCGCGTCGTCGCGCTCGTCGTCCGCCCCGTCCAGGTCGACGACGGCCACGCGACGGTCCTGGAGGGAGCCCGCGACGAGCTGCGGGCCCGCGGCCTCGATGTACCGTGCGTCGTCGCCGAGCGTCACGTTCGCCTGGTCGAGCTGGTCGCGCAGCTCGTTGCGCTCGGTGCGCAGCTGCTCCACCTGCCCGGTGAGCTGGTCGCCGATCGCGCCCTGGAGCGGGCCCGCGCCGAGGATGATCCCTACGGCGAGCGCCAGGAAGACCGAGATCAACGAGACGATGTGGTACCTGAAGTCGATCACTGTGCGGTGGTGTCCTTCGGTTCGAGCTGCTGCGTGCTGGCAAGGGTCAGGGTCGGCGCTGGCCGCCGGAGGGCACGGGCCGCAGGCACGTGCGCGGGCCGTCGACCACGACGGCCCGGCGGGATCAGCCGCCGCCCGAGAAGAGCGTCCCGATCCACGACCAGAGGTCGTCGAACCGGGCGCCCACGATCCCGAAGAACGTCTGGCCCGCCGCCGTCGACCACAGCGCCGCGACGACGGCGAGGAGCCCGGCGATCGACAGGAGCCAGAGCTGGAGGTTGGAGATCCGGTGCCGGTACAGGCGCGAGACGCCCTTGGCGTCGACGAGCTTGCCGCCGACCCGGAGCCGGGTGAGGAACGTGCTCGCCATGCCCGCACGTCCCTTGTCGAGGAACTCGACGAGCGTCGCGTGCGTGCCGACGGCCACGATCACCTCGGCGCCCTTGTCGTCGGCGAGGAGCATCGCGATGTCCTCGCTCGTGCCGGTCGCCGGGAAGACGACGGGCTCGACGCCGAGCTCCTGCACGCGCTCGAGGCCGGGCGCCTTGCCGTCGCGGTAGGCGTGCACGACGATCTCCGCGCCGCTGCTCAGCGCGCGGTCGGAGACCGAGTCCATGTCGCCGACGATCATGTCGGGCTTCCACCCCGCGTCGAGGATCGCGTCCGCGCCGCCGTCCACGCCGATGAGCACCGGGCGGTACTCGGTGATGTAGGGGCGCAGCGTCGCGAGGTCCTCGCGGTAGTGGTAGCCGCGCACGACGATGAGGACCTGACGCCCCTCGATGGACGTGCGGATGTCCGGGACGCCGACGCCGTCGAGCAGGAGGTCCCGCTCGCGGCGCAGGTAGTTCATCGTGTTCTCGGCGAACGACTCGATCTCGACCGAGAGGTTGGCGCGCGCCTCCTCGAGGCTGCGCGCGACCGTCTCCTCGCTCTGCAGCACGCCCTCGGCGACGAGGTCGTCGCCCAGGTAGACCTTGCCGCCGTCGAGCCGCACCACGCGGCCCTCGGGGATCGCCATGATCGCGGGGCCGAGGTCGTCGACGAGCACGATGCCGGCCTCGACGAGGACGTCGGGGCCGAGGTTCGGGTAACGGCCCGAGACCGACTTGGCCGCGTTGAGCACGGCGGACGGCTTCGCGGCGACGAGCGCGTCGGCGGCGACCCGGTCGATGTCGACGTGGTCGATCACCGCGACGTCGCCCGGGTTGAGCCGCTTCGTGAGCGCCTTCGTGCGCGCGTCGACCTTGGCCGGGCCGAGCGTGCCGGACCCGGCCTCCGGCAGGGAGGCTTTGCGCAGAGTGAGTCTCATCGTGCCCTATCGTCCCACGACCGACGACTCCAGAAGCTCCACCGCGTGGCGGCGGGCCGCGTCGGAGTCCTCCTGGCCCGAGAGCATCCGCGCGAGCTCGCGGACGCGCTCCTCCCCCGTGACCTCGCGCACACCGGTGACCGTGACCGCGGTCGACGGGTCGCCCTCGCCCGACGCCTTCGTGACGACGAGCTGCACGTCCGCGAACGCCGCGACCTGCGCGAGGTGGGTGACGACGACGACCTGGGTGCGCCGCGCGAGCGACGCGAGCCGGCGCCCCACCTCCACGGCCGCCTTGCCCCCGACCCCGGCGTCGACCTCGTCGAACACGAACGTGGGCAGCACCTGGCCGGTGCCGTCGACGGCGGCCGTCGCGAGCGCGACCTCGATCGCGAGCATGACGCGCGACAGCTCGCCGCCCGACGCCCCCTTGCCCAGCGGGCGGGCGGGAGCGCCCGCGTGCGCGACGAGCGAGAACGTCACCGCGTCGACGCCCCACGGGCCGGGCTCCTCTGCCCGCTCGACGTCCACGACGAGGCTCGCCCCGCCCATCGCGAGCCCGCGCAGCTCGTCGGTCACGGCCGCGGCGAGCTCGGCGGCGGCCCGCTCGCGCGAGGCCGTGATCGCCGTGCCGAGCCGGTCCAGCTCCGCGTCGAGCTCGTCGCGGCGCGCCGTCGCGGCCTGGAGCCGCTCCCCGCCGTCGTCCAGGTCCAGGAGCCGCAGCCCCGCGTCGCTCGCCCAGGCGAGGACGTCGTCGACCGTCTCCCCGTAGCTGCGCGTGAGCGTCCCCAGCTCGGCGAGGCGCGCGTGCGCCGACTCGAGACCCGCCGGGTCCGCCGCCAGGTCCTCGACGTAGCCCGAGATCTCCGTGGCCACGTCGGCCAGCACGTACCCCACCTCGGCGAGCCGCTCGGCGAGGCGGGCGAGCGCGGGGTCCGTCCCGGCCACCGACTCGAGCGCGCGGCGCGCGCGGTCGACCGACACGACGGCGTTCTCCTGCGGCTCCGCGGCCTCGTCCCCCGCGACGGCGTCGTGCGCGAGCTGCGCGGCGACCCGGAGCTCCTCGACGTTCCCGAGCCGCGCGACGAGCGCGGTGAGCTCGACGTCCTCGCCCGGCTGGGGCGCGACCCGCTCGACCTCGGCGAGCCCGAGGCGCAGCAGCTCCGCCTCGCGGGCGCGCTCGCCCGCGCGCGTCTCGATGTCGTCGATCTGCGCCTGCAGCGCCGACCGCTCGGCCCACGCCTCGCGGTACTGCCCGAGGAGCTCGGCGTGCTGCGGCCCGGCGAACGCGTCGAGCGCCGTGCGCTGTCGGCTCGCGGTCCGCAGCCGGAGCTGGTCCGACTGGCCGTGCACCGTGACGAGGTCGTCGGCGATCTCGGCGAGGACGCCTTGCGGGACGCTGCGCCCGCCGAGGTGCGCGCGCGAGCGGCCCTCCGCGGCGACCGTGCGCAGGATGACGACCGAGCCGTCGTCGTCGACCTGCCCGCCCGCGTCGTCGACGCGCTGCGCGACCGCCGGGCGGTCCGCGACGCGCACCCGGCCCTCCACGACGGCGCTCGCCGCGCCCGGTCGCACCGTCGCCGGGTCCGCCTTGCCGCCCATGAGCAGGCCGAGGCCGGTGAGGACCATCGTCTTGCCGGCACCCGTCTCGCCCGTGATCACCGTCAGCCCGGCGCCGACCGGGACGCGCGCCGACCGGATGACCCCGAGGTTCTCGATCGCGATCTCCTCGAGCACGCTCACTCCTCCTCGTCCGTGGTGCCCCCGTCGCCCGGGAGCCTGGCCGTCTCGCCCGCGCCGCCCGGAGCGGCGGCGGCGCGCTCCGCGGTGGTGCCCGCCGTCGCGGCGACGCTCGCCGCGCGCTCGCGCCACCCGACCACCGGCAGCGAGAACTTCGACACCAGCCGGTCCGTGAACGGCGCCGTGCTCAGGCGCGCGAGACGCAGCGGCGTGTCCGAGCGCCGCACCTCGACGCGCGAGCCGTTCGGCAGGTCGATGCGGCGGCGGCCGTCGCACGTGAGGACGCCCGATGACGCCGAGTCCGGCAGCACGTCGACCGTGATCGTCGAGCGAGGACCGACGACGAGCGGGCGCGCGAACAGCGCGTGCGCCGCGAGCGGCACGACGAGCACCGCGTCGACCTCGGGCCACATCACGGGTCCGCCGGCCGAGAAGGCGTGCGCCGTCGACCCCGTCGCGGTGGCCGTGATGACGCCGTCGCACCCGAACGACGAGAGCGGGCGGCCGTCGACGCCGAGCACGACCTCGATCATGCGCTCGCGCTGCGCCTTCTCCACCGTCGCCTCGTTGAGGGCCCAGCCGACGAGCGGCTCCGGCTCTCCCGGCAGGTAGGCACGGACCTCGACGATCGTGCGCTCCTCGACCGTGTAGTCGAACGCCGCGAGGCGGCCGACCGCCGCGCGCAGGTCCTCGCGCTCGCTCTCCGCCAGGAACCCGACGTGGCCCAGGTTCACGCCCAGCAGCGGCACGCCCGTGCCGTGGGTGAGCTCCGCGGCCCGCAGGATCGTGCCGTCACCGCCGAGCACGATGACGACCTCGGACTCCGCGACGCCCTCGCGCGCCCGCGTGCGCGCCATGTGGTCGCCGAACGACTCCGCGAGGTCGTCGTCGTGCAGCGTCACCTCGAACCCGGCGCGCTCGAGCTCGCTCACCGCCTCGTGCAGCGCGACGACCGCCTCGGGGCGGCCGCCGTGGGTGACGATCAGGACGCGTCGCGTCACGCTGCTCCTCCGGTCAGGGGTCGGTCGGTGGTCTCGGTCGCACCCGGTGCGGCGTGCGGTGCCGATGGCGGGACGGCCCCGGCGGAAGGTCGGGCGGACGTCTCGGCGGGCGGTTCGGCGGGCGGTTCGACGGACAGCTCGGCGGACGCAGCCGCGGCGCGGGCGACCGCGACGACCGGGGGCGGGCCGCCGTCGGGCCCCGGCTGCCACGCGACGGCCTGCGCCGCGGCGGCCTCGAGCGCCTCGTCCTCGAACGCCGCGCCGTCGGCCCGGCCCGGGTCGCCCGCGCGCAGCCACCAGAAGTACTCGCGGTTGCCGCTCGGACCGGGGAGCGGGCTCGGCACGACGGCGAGCGGCCGCAGGCCGACCAGCGCGGCGTGCCGCGCGACCGCGGCGACGACCTCGACGTGCAGCGCGGGGTCGCGGACGACCCCGCCGCTGCCGAGCCGCTCGCGGCCGACCTCGAACTGGGGCTTCACCAGCAGCAGGAGGTCCGTCCCGGGCCCGACGACGCCGGCCACGGCGGGCAGGACCATCGCCAGCGAGATGAACGAGAGGTCGCCGACCACGACGTCGGGCACGACGCCCACGTGCTCGGGCGACAGGTCGCGCACGTTGAGCCCCTCGTGCACGACGACGCGCGGGTCGGCCCGCAGCGCGGGCACCAGCTGGTCGTGGCCCACGTCGACCGCGACGACCTCGCGCGCGCCGCGCCGCAGCAGCACGTCGGTGAAACCACCCGTGGACGCGCCGAGGTCGAGGCATCGCGCACCGTCGACGACCGGGGCACGGGGCAGCCCCCCGGCCTCCGCCGAGCCTGCACGACCGGCCGCGTCCAGCGCGTCGAGCACGCCCGCGAGCTTGAACGCGGCCCGGGACGCATAGCCCGGGTCGTGCGGGTCGGGCGTCACCTCCACGAGGTCCTCGGGGCCGACGGCGGTCGACGGCTTGGTCAGCACCGTCCCGGCGCGCGTCACCCGGCCCGCCGCGACGAGCTCGGCCGCGTGCCGCCGTGACCGTGCGAGCCCGCGCCGGACGAGCTCGCCGTCCAGCCGGGCGCCGTCCCGCTCCCCCACGCTCAGTCCTCCGCGCGGGCCAGCTCGGCGACCAGCGCGTCGTGCACGGCCTCCAGCACCCCCACGTGGTCAGCCGTCGCGAGGCCGTCCAGCTCGGCGAGCCGAGCGAGGACCGGTTCGAGCGACACCTCGGCGTCGCCGACGCGCGCGTCGGCCGCACGGCCAGGGGGCGGACCGGGCACGGGTCGCTGCGGACCGTCCGTCATGTCCTGCCTCCTGTCTGGTCGCGCGTCACCCGGAGCGTCGCCCCGGGACCGCGGACCACGCTACCGGTAGCGTCCCACGGACGAGGGCGCGCGGTGCCGGAAGCACGCCGCGCGCCGTGCGCCGCCGCGGTGATCCGCCCCGCGTGCCGTCAGTGCGTCCCCACCGGGAGGTCGGGGACGCCCGCCGGGTCGACGGGCAGCCCGTCGTCGACCGCCGCCCAGGCGGCCGACGCCGCGGCTCGCACCGTGTCGATCGTCGCCGCGCCACGCACGTCCAGCCGGAGCACGCCGTCGTCGACGCGCGCCGCGGTGTCACCGCACGTCCACCAGCCCTCGGCGCCGCGCTCGGGCGCGGGGTGCGGCTCCAGGAGGCTGCGCAGGTCCGCGCCCAGGTAGTGCGGCCGCAGCCCGGGCTCCGCGAGGATCGCGTCCCGCGCGGTGCTCACGCCCGTGAGCACGTGCAGACCGGGGTAGCCCCCGGCACGCGCTCCGGCGAGGTCGGTGTCCAGGCGGTCGCCGACGACCAGCGGCGCCCGCGCGCCCGCCCGGTCGATCGCGAGGCCGTACATCGTGGGCGACGGCTTGCCGGCGCTGTCGGGCGTCACGCCCGTGGCGGCCCGCACCGCCCCGACGAGCGACCCGTTGCCCGGTGCGAACCCGCGGGCCGTCGGGAGGGACAGGTCGAGGTTGCTCGCCACGTGCCAGGCACCGCGCTGGACGGCGTAGGCGGCCTCGGCGAGCTGGGTCCAGCCGAGCTCGGGCGCGAACCCCTGCGCGACGGCGTCCGGCTCGTCGTCCGCGCTCGCCACGACGACGAAGCCCGCCTCGCGCACCGCCGTCAGCAGACCCGCGCCACCGACGACGAGGACGCGCGCACCCGGCTCGAGCCGGGTCCGCAGGAGGGCCGCGGCGGCCTGCGCCGCGGTCATCACCTCGTCCGGCGTCGTCGGGATGTCGAGACCGGTGAGCTGCTCCGCGACCGACTCGGGCTCGCGGGACGCGTTGTTCGTCACGAAGACGAGCCGCATCCCGCGCCCCCGCGCGGCCGTGAGGCCCTCGGACGCGTGCTCGATCGGCTCGTGCCCGCGGTACGCGACCCCGTCGAGGTCGACGAGCGCGAGGTCGTAGCGGTCTGCGAGCGCGACGTCGCTCGCGAGCAGGCCCGCGCTCACCGGTCGTCCCCGTCCGTCTCGCGCACGTCCGAGCCGGACGACGCCGACCCAGGCTCGACCGCCTCGGGCGCGCCGCCGCGCTCGTCGGTCGCGGCGTCGGGCTCTTCCGAGCCGTCCGCGTCCTCGTCCGCCTCCTCGAGCTCCTCGCTCAGGTCGTAGACGACGACGTCCTCGTCCTCCTCGCCGAGCGCGGCCGCCAGCAGGCGCGCGTCGATGCCGGCGAGGATCTCGGCGGCCTCCTCCGTGCGGCCGGCGAGCTCCAGGACGGACGCGCGCGCCTGGAGCACGCGGGCGCCGAGCTCGCCGCCGCGGCCGACCGGCGGCACGTTGTCGAGCGCCGCGAGCGCGGCGTCGAGCTCGCCGAGATCGACGCGCGCGCCGCTCACGACGATCGCCAGCTCGGTCCGGCCGACGTCGTCCAAGGTCGCGGCCTCGTCCGACGACGCGAGGGCGAGCGCGCGCTCCGGCCGCCCCAGGCCGCGCTCGCAGTCGGCCATGATCGGCAGGTGCTCCGAGGACCCGTTGAGACGGCGCACCGTGCGCAGCTCACGCAGCGCTTCGGCGTACCGTCCGGTCCGGTAGGCGGTCAGGCCCGCGGCCTCGCGCGCCACGTCGACGCGACCCGCACGACGCACCGCGGCCTGCGCGTGCTCGTACGCGAGCTCCGGGTCGGTGTCGATGAGGCGGCCCGCCATGACGAGGTGACGCCCGACGACCTCCGCGGTGTCCTTGCTCAGCGTCCGGAGCCTGCCGCGCGCCGCGCGGTCGAGCTGGGAGATCTGCACGTCCTCGGGCAGGTCCGGGCCGGCAGGGTGCCGGGGCTCGGGACGGCGGTCGAAGCCCTCGCGGTCGCGACCCGCCCCGGCGCGCGGGGCGTGACCCCGGCGCTCACCGCCGGGACGGTCACCGCCGCGGCGATCGTCGCGCGGTCCCCCCGGTCCCCGGCGCCCGCCCGCGGAGTCGCGGTCGAAGCGACCCCGACCCTCGTCGCCACCCCGTGCCGGACGGTCCGCACCGTCACGCCACGGGCGCGACCCGCTGTCACCGTCGCGAGGACGAGAGCGGTCGTCACGGCCTGCGCCGTACTCCCGCCGGGGACCACGCGACGCGTCGCCACGCTCGCCCCAGGCACCCCGACGCTCGGAGCGGTCGCCGCTCCGGGCGTCACCGGTGCCGCGAGGCCCGTCGCGACGGTCGCGGTCCGGGCGTCCGCCGGTACCGCGGCTCGCCCCGTCCCGCGCGGGCCGGTCACCGCCCGGGCGGCCACGGTCGTCGTCGCGCCGACCGCGGTATCCGCCCTCGCCCCGGCCCCGCTGGTCCCCGGCGCCTCGGCCCGCTCCCCGGGCGGGCCCGCCACGGCGGTCGCCCTGCCGGCCACGTCCCTCACGGGGAGGATCCTGCCGGCCGTCACGGTCGCGGCGACCGCCGCGGTCGTCGCCCGCGGACGGACGATCCGGCTCGGGCTCACGGGGGGTGTCGTTCACCGGGGTTCCCTCTCGTTCTGAAGTTTGCGCAGGCCATCCTCCCACGACGGGACGACGAGGCTCCTGCCGTGCCACCGGCGACCCGCTGACGATGCGGCAACCCGGCGTCCCTCAGGGCAGCGGATGCGCGGTGGCGTCCGGTCCGGTCGGCGGCTCTCGCACGCGCTCTGCACGGCGTGCTGCGGCACCAGCGAGTCGGCGTGCTGGGCGCGGAAATGCCGAAGGCCCACCCCGTGTGGGGTGGGCCTTCGGTGAAGGGTTGTCCGGCGGCGTCCTACTCTCCCACCCCGTCTCCAGGGCAGTACCATCGGCGCTGAAGGGCTTAGCTTCCGGGTTCGGTATGGGACCGGGCGTTTCCCCTTCGCTGTGACCGCCGTAACTCTGTTGAACCTCCTCGACACCGGGGCACCCCGTGTGGGGTGTGGTGTTGGTGGTTCGGGAACCGCACAGTGGACGCGTAGCAAAGTGTGTTGGTGTTGAAGTTGTCGGCTGATTAGTACCGGTCAGCTGCACGGGTCTTTCGTCCCCGCTTCCACGTCCGGCCTATCGACCCAGTGTTCTGCTGGGTGCCTCTCACCCCGTAGGGTATGGAAACCTCATCTTGAAGCAGGCTTCCCGCTTAGATGCTTTCAGCGGTTATCCCTTCCGAACGTAGCCAACCAGCGGTGCTCCTGGCGGAACAACTGGCACACCAGAGGTTCGTCCGTCCCGGTCCTCTCGTACTAGGGACAGCCCTTCTCAAGTTTCCTGCGCGCGCAGCGGATAGGGACCGAACTGTCTCACGACGTTCTAAACCCAGCTCGCGTACCGCTTTAATGGGCGAACAGCCCAACCCTTGGGACCTACTCCAGCCCCAGGATGCGACGAGCCGACATCGAGGTGCCAAACCATGCCGTCGATATGGACTCTTGGGCAAGATCAGCCTGTTATCCCCGGGGTACCTTTTATCCGTTGAGCGACGGCGCTTCCACAAGCCACCGCCGGATCACTAGTTCCGACTTTCGTCCCTGCTCGACCTGTCAGTCTCACAGTCAAGCTCCCTTGTGCACTTGCACTCGACACCTGATTGCCAACCAGGCTGAGGGAACCTTTGAGCGCCTCCGTTACATTTTAGGAGGCAACCGCCCCAGTTAAACTACCCACCAGGCACTGTCCCTGGTCCGGATCACGGACCGAGGTTAGACATCCGAAGCGGCCAGAGTGGTATTTCAACGTTGACTCCACCCGCACTGGCGTACGGGCTTCACAGTCTCCCACCTATCCTACACAAGCCGCACCGAACACCAATACCAAGCTATAGTAAAGGTCCCGGGGTCTTTCCGTCCTGCTGCGCGTAACGAGCATCTTTACTCGTAGTGCAATTTCGCCGAGTTCGCGGTTGAGACAGCGGAGAAGTCGTTACGCCATTCGTGCAGGTCGGAACTTACCCGACAAGGAATTTCGCTACCTTAGGATGGTTATAGTTACCACCGCCGTTTACTGGGGCTTAAATTCTGAGCTTCACCCCGAAGGGTTGACCCGTCCTCTTAACCTTCCAGCACCGGGCAGGCGTCAGTCCGTATACATCGTCTTGCGACTTCGCACGGACCTGTGTTTTTAGTAAACAGTCGCTTCTCCCTGGTCTCTGCGGCCGTCCACGCTCCCACCGCGAGGGTGTTCACGCTTCGGGCCCCCCTTCTCCCGAAGTTACGGGGGCATTTTGCCGAGTTCCTTAACCACGATTCTCTCGATCGCCTTAGTATTCTCTACCTGACCACCTGAGTCGGTTTGGGGTACGGGCGGCTAGAACCTCGCGTCGAGGCTTTTCTTGGCAGCATAGGATCACCCAGTTCGCGCTTGTGCGCTCACCGTCAGCTCTCAGCCTTGATGTCGGGCGGATTTGCCTACCCGACGGCCTACAGCCTTGGACGTGGTCTACCATCGCCACGCCGGGCTACCTTCCTGCGTCACCCCTGTTAATACGCTTACCTACTACCGGATTGGGTCCCGCGCGCCCCTGCCCGGTGACCCCGAAGGGTCGATGGGCAGGTTTGGGCGGTCAGCATCACCGGGCTCGGTATGGGCGGTTCTTCGCCGGTAGGAGAATATCAACTCCTTGTCCATCGACTACGCCTGTCGGCCTCGCCTTAGGTCCCGACTTACCCAGGGCGGATTAACCTGGCCCTGGAACCCTTGGTCATTCGGCGGACGGGTTTCTCACCCGTCTTTCGCTACTCATGCCTGCATTCTCACTCGTGTGGGCTCCACCGCTGGGTTCCCCCGCGGCTTCACCGCCCACACGACGCTCCCCTACCCACCTGCGCCTCTGGACCACGAAGGCCTGAGTTGAGCGCAGATGCCACGGCTTCGGCGGTGTACTTGAGCCCCGCTACATTGTCGGCGCGGAATCACTTGACCAGTGAGCTATTACGCACTCTTTCAAGGGTGGCTGCTTCTAAGCCAACCTCCTGGTTGTCTGTGCAACTCCACATCCTTTCCCACTTAGCACACGCTTAGGGGCCTTAGCCGGTGGTCTGGGCTGTTTCCCTCTCGACTACGGAGCTTATCCCCCGCAGTCTCACTGCCACGCTTTCACTTACCGGCATTCGGAGTTTGGCTGACGTCAGTAACCTTGTAGGGCCCATCGGCCATCCAGTAGCTCTACCTCCGGCAAGAAACACGTGACGCTGCACCTAAATGCATTTCGGGGAGAACCAGCTATCACGAAGTTTGATTGGCCTTTCACCCCTAACCACAGGTCATCCCCCAGGTTTTCAACCCTGGTGGGTTCGGTCCTCCACGCGGTCTTACCCGCGCTTCAACCTGCCCATGGCTAGATCACTTCGCTTCGGGTCTAGACCCAGCGACTATGGGCGCCCTGTTCGGACTCGCTTTCGCTACGGCTTCCCCACACGGGTTAACCTCGCCACTGAGCACTAACTCGCAGGCTCATTCTTCAAAAGGCACGCTGTCACCCCAGCCAAGGAGGCTCCAACGGATTGTAGGCACACGGTTTCAGGTACTATTTCACTCCCCTCCCGGGGTACTTTTCACCTTTCCCTCACGGTACTGGTCCGCTATCGGTCACTAGGTAGTATTTAGGCTTAGCAAGTGGTCTTGCCAGATTCACACGAGATTTCTCGGGCCCCGTGCTACTTGGGATCCCCTTCGGGAGGCCGCACCATTTCGTCTACCGGACTCGCACCGTCTGTGGTCCGCCTTTCAATGCGGTTCGACTATGACACGGCTTTCTTACTCCCCGGTGGACTGTCAGATCCACCAGAAGGGTCCCACAACCCCGAACACGCAACGCCTGACAGCTTGAACACGCGCCCGGTTTGGCCTCATCCGCTTTCGCTCGCCACTACTCACGGAATATCTCTTCCTGTCGGTACTGAGATGTTTCACTTCCCGACGTTCCCTCCACACACCCTATATATTCAGGTGCGGGTCACACGACATGACTCGTGCGGGGTTCCCCCATTCGGAAACCCTCGGATCACAGCTCGTTTGCCAGCTCCCCGAGGCTTATCGCAGGCTACCACGTCCTTCTTCGGCTCCTAGTGCCAAGGCATCCACCCTGTGCCCTTAAAAACTTCAACAAAAACAACAAAACTGCAGAGAACCAAGAACCACACCCCAAAGGGTGCGTCTTGATCTTTACAAAGATGCTCGCGTCCACTGTGCAGTTCTCAAACAACCAACGACCCCGACCCCACCAGACCCGCCTACCCCACCCACACCCTCATACAAGAGCGCAGACGAAGCGGTTCGTGGTCCAAGGACCGGCCCGTACCAGGCACCCCACCAACCGGTGGCCGGTGACCTGAGGACCCAACAGTGTGCTCGACAAGCCCCCCAGTCTCACCCGTGATGTTCCACCACCACCCGCACGAACCCCGAGAGGATCGTGCGAGCCGGCAGGTACTGACACCAGCAAGACCGAAGAAGCTCTTTCGTCAATGTTCCACCCATGAGCAACCACCCACCACACGGACGGCGATGGCGTGGCACCTGAACCACCCACCCACCGGCGAACACCGGCAAGGCGAGGGTTGGTAGCTCCTTAGAAAGGAGGTGATCCAGCCGCACCTTCCGGTACGGCTACCTTGTTACGACTTAGTCCCAATCGCCAGTCCCACCTTCGACCACTCCCCCCGCGAACGGTTGGGCCATGGGCTTCGGGTGTTACCGACTTTCGTGACTTGACGGGCGGTGTGTACAAGGCCCGGGAACGTATTCACCGCAGCGTTGCTGATCTGCGATTACTAGCGACTCCGACTTCATGGGGTCGAGTTGCAGACCCCAATCCGAACTGAGACCGGCTTTTTGGGATTCGCTCCACCTTACGGTATCGCAGCCCTTTGTACCGGCCATTGTAGCATGCGTGAAGCCCAAGACATAAGGGGCATGATGATTTGACGTCATCCCCACCTTCCTCCGAGTTGACCCCGGCAGTCTCCCATGAGTCCCCGGCATAACCCGCTGGCAACATGGGACGAGGGTTGCGCTCGTTGCGGGACTTAACCCAACATCTCACGACACGAGCTGACGACAACCATGCACCACCTGTGCACGAGTGTCCAAAGAGACCACCATCTCTGGTGGCTTCTCGTGCATGTCAAGCCTTGGTAAGGTTCTTCGCGTTGCATCGAATTAATCCGCATGCTCCGCCGCTTGTGCGGGCCCCCGTCAATTCCTTTGAGTTTTAGCCTTGCGGCCGTACTCCCCAGGCGGGGCACTTAATGCGTTTGCTGCGGCACGGAACTCGTGGAATGAGCCCCACACCTAGTGCCCAACGTTTACGGCATGGACTACCAGGGTATCTAATCCTGTTCGCTCCCCATGCTTTCGCTCCTCAGCGTCAGTTGCGGCCCAGAGACCTGCCTTCGCCATCGGTGTTCCTCCTGATATCTGCGCATTCCACCGCTACACCAGGAATTCCAGTCTCCCCTACCGCACTCTAGTCTGCCCGTACCCGATGCAAGCTCGAGGTTGAGCCTCGAGTTTTCACACCAGACGCGACAAACCGCCTACGAGCTCTTTACGCCCAATAATTCCGGACAACGCTTGCGCCCTACGTATTACCGCGGCTGCTGGCACGTAGTTAGCCGGCGCTTCTTCTGCAGGTACCGTCACTTGCGCTTCTTCCCTGCTGAAAGAGGTTTACAACCCGAAGGCCTTCATCCCTCACGCGGCGTCGCTGCATCAGGCTTTCGCCCATTGTGCAATATTCCCCACTGCTGCCTCCCGTAGGAGTCTGGGCCGTGTCTCAGTCCCAGTGTGGCCGGTCGCCCTCTCAGGCCGGCTACCCGTCGTCGCCTTGGTAGGCCATCACCCCACCAACAAGCTGATAGGCCGCGAGCCCATCCCTGACCGAAAAACTTTCCAACCACCCCCATGCGAGGACGGCTCATATCCGGTATTAGCCCCGGTTTCCCGGAGTTATCCCGAAGTCAAGGGCAGGTTACTCACGTGTTACTCACCCGTTCGCCACTAATCCGCCCAGCAAGCTGGGCATCATCGTTCGACTTGCATGTGTTAAGCACGCCGCCAGCGTTCGTCCTGAGCCAGGATCAAACTCTCCGTAAATGAACAACGCCCACCACCAGGACAAACCCGGCAGTGAACAATCCATACGAAGCGAACCCCAACAGGGTTCACAAAGCTGGCATCAACACGAAAGATGACATCATCTTCCGAAATCAACCAAAGGAATCCCAGACACAACCAACCCAACCACCCGGACGGGCAACCAGGCCAGCCATGCCACAGGGACAAAAATTTGGCATTGACTAACAAGCACACTGTTGAGTTCTCAAACAACCGACGCACACCAACTCAGCACCACCCGACCGGGCAGAACCTCGCTTGGGGCAACTTCTCTAATCTACCAGATCCTCGGTGTCCCTTCCAACTCGGTGTTCCGAGCTCGGAGGGCCGGCCGTGGAGCCAGCAGCCTCGAATATCCTCAGGGCGCGCGAAGCACCCTGTCGATCTTCGAGGGGACCGCCCGGGGGACCAGCCACCGTCTCGGATGATCGAGACCCGGTGTCCGTTCCTCCCTGCCGGGCGAACGTCGAGAACACTACACGCGCTCCGCGGGAGTGCCAAATCCGCTCCGTGCCGCCCTCGCGGGACCCGACGCAGGAGGGGCCGGCACCGCTCGACGCGGCCCGGCCCCTCCTGTCCCTCGCCCTCCGGATCAGCCGGCGACGGCGACCCCGAGGGTCTTCTTGCCCCGGCGCAGCAGCGCGAACCGTCCGTGCAGCAGGTCGTCGGCCCCGAGCGTCGTGTCCTCACCGGTGACCTTGACGTTGTTGACGTACGCGCCGCCCTCCGCGACCGCCCGGCGCGCCGCCCCCTTCGACGCGACGAGGCCCGACGCCACCAGGAGGTCGACGACCGGGTCGCCGACCTGCGCCGTCGCGCGCGGCAGCTCGGCGACCGCCGCCTCGAGCGTGCGCTCGTCGAGGGCGTCGAGCTCGCCACGCCCGAAGAGCGCCTGGCTCGCCGCGATGACCGCGTCGGTCGCCGCCGCCCCGTGCACGAGGGTCGTCACGTCGGCGGCGAGCGTGCGCTGCGCCTCCCGTGCCCCCGGCCGCTCCCGGACCGCGGCCTCGAGCTCCGCGATCTCCTCGCGCGAGCGGAAGGTGAAGATCTTCAGGAACCGCACGACGTCGTCGTCCGCCGCGTTGAGCCAGAACTGGTAGAACGCGTACGGGCTCATCATGTCGGCGTCGAGCCAGACCGCGCCGCCCTCGGTCTTGCCGAACTTCGTGCCGTCGGCCTTCGTGATGAGCGGCGTCGTCATGACGTGCACCGACGCGCCCTCCGTCCGACGGATGAGGTCGACGCCCGAGAGCAGGTTGCCCCACTGGTCGTTCCCGCCCGTCTGCAGCGTGACCCCGTGGCGCAGGTAGAGCTCGTGGAAGTCGATGCCCTGGAGGATCTGGTAGCTGAACTCCGTGAAGCTGATGCCCTCGTCCGAGCTCAGGCGGCGCGCCACCGTGTCCTTGGCGAGCATCGTGCCGAGGCGGTAGTGCTTGCCCACGTCGCGCAGGAAGTCGATCGCCGACATCTCCGAGATCCAGTCGAGGTTGTTGACGACGCGCGCCGCGTTCTCCCCCTCGAAGTCCAGGAAGCGCGAGACCTGGCCGCGCAGGCGCTCGGTCCAGTCGGCGACCGTCTCCTTCGAGTTGAGCACCCGCTCCCCCGACTGGCGCGGGTCGCCGATCATGCCCGTCGCGCCGCCCACGAGCGCGATCGGCCGGTGGCCGGCGAGCTGGAGGTGGCGCAGCAGGAGGAGCTGGACCAGGTGGCCGTGGTGCAGGCTCGGCGCCGTCGGGTCGAAGCCGCAGTAATAGGTGATCGGGCCCTCGGCCAGCGCGGCGCGCAGCGCGGCCTCGTCGGTGGACTGCGCCACCAGGCCCCGCCATTGCAGCTCGTCGAGAACGTCGCTCACTTCTGCTCCTTCGTCGAGTGCCCGCCGTGCGGGCACGAGGGTGCGGCCCCGTCCGGGCCGCGGGTCCTAGTCTGCCGTGCCGGACGCCGTCGCCCGGCCACCGCCCACCTCGCGGGCGGCGCCGGACCGTGACGCCGCGGGTCGACGGCCCCGGCTCAGCGGGAGCGCGCGCTCACGCGGCGGTAGGCGGACACCGTCGGGTCCCCCGCGAGCCAGTACCGCCAGGGGTACAGCTCGCCGTCCCCGCCGTCGCCCGACACGCCGACGCGCGGTCCCGTGGCGATCGGCGGCCGGTGCGGCCCGTCCGTCGCCCGGTGCAGCACGAGCTCGCCGTCCGGGTCCGTCAGCTCCGCGCCGTAGTGGCGCAGGTCGAGGTCGAGCGCGACCGCGAGACGCGCCGGGCCGCGCGCGATCTGGCGGTCGGAGTCGCACCGGCCCGCGGCGGCCCGGCGGGACCGGGCGAGCCCGACGCCGTCGGTCACCTCCCCGGCCCTCAGCAGGACGGCGGACGCGCGGCCCACCGGCCCGCACACGACGTTGACGCAGTGGTGCAGACCCAGGTGGCGGTAGACGTAGAGGCGGCCCGGCTCGCCGAACATGGCGCGGTTGCGCTCCGTGCGCCCGCGGAAGGCGTGGGAGCCCGGGTCGCGCTCGCCGTCGTACGCCTCGACCTCGGTGATCCGCAGCGTGACGTCGCCCTCGGCGCTGCGCCGCGTGAGCAGGGCGCCCAGGAGGTCGCGCGCGACCTCGTGCACGTCGCGCGCGTACCAGCCGCGCGCCGGGGCGTCCCACGGCCCGACGACGCGCGCGCCCCCGGCCTCGCTCGTCCCGGTCGCGGCACCCGCCGCGATGCCCGTCGCCGCGTTCCCCGCAGTGTCCGTCGCCGTGTCCGTCCAGGCCTCCGCCGGCATGCCACCACCTCCCGTCCCGGGCAATCTACGCCTCGCCGCCCACGTCCGGGTCGAGCGCGGTCGGGCCCGGGCCGGGCGCCGTCCGCCCGGTGCGCACGAGCCGACCCCACCCGTCGAGGACGACGTCCGCGCGCTCGCGCGTGGCGTTGCGGCGGTAGTGCTCGCGCTCCGCGGCCATCCAGGCGAGCCAGTGGTCGCGCTGGTCCTCGCCGTCCCGGTCGAGGCCGCGCCGGAGCCGGACGTCGTCCGGCGCCTCGACCCACACGCGCAGCGCCGCGACCTCGTCGGCCTCGCGCCGCCCCGCCCCGCAGCCCTCGACCACGAGGTACGGAGCGGGAGGGACGTCGTGCCACTCGGCGAAGCGGTCGAGGTTCCAGTCGTACCGGCGGTACCGCCCGGCCCGGCCCGCGGCGAGCGGCGTCAGCACCCACGCGTCGAGCCGCGCCCAGGCGGGCTCGAGCCCGCGCCAGCCCTCGTAGAGGTCGTCCATGTGGAGCACCTGGGTGGGCAGCGCGTCCCCGAGCTGGGCGGCGAGGGTCGTCTTGCCCGAGCCCGCGGGCCCGTCCACCACGACGAGGCGCGTGCCCGACGTCGTCCCCTCCCCCGCGGCGACCGCGTCCGGGCCGGGCGGACCGAGGCGCGGGACGGCGTCGCGCACCCGGCGGACGAGCTCGGCGAGGACGTCCGGACCGACGCTCACGCCCGCGCCGCCGGGCACGCGTGCCGCACCGCGAGCCGGGGCACCGTCAGTCCTGGGCCCAGAAGCGGTACTCGGCCGAGCGCTCCTTCGCGGCCTCGAGCTGCTCGGCGACCCGCACCGGGGCGGTGCCGCCCACGGCGTCGCGCGACGCGAGGGAGCCCTCGACGCTCAGCACGTCGCGCACGCCCGGCGTGAGGTGCTCGGAGATCGACGCGAGGTCGTCGTCCGAGAGGTCCCACAGCTCGATGCCGCGCTCCTCGCACGTGCGCACGCACGCGCCAGCGACCTCGTGCGCGACGCGGAACGGCACGCCCTCGCGCACGAGCCACTCGGCGACGTCCGTCGCGAGCGAGAACCCCTGCGGCGCGAGCGACGCCATGCGGTCGGTGTCGAACTCGAGGGTCGCGACCATGCCGGAGAACGCGGGCAGGAGCACCTCGAGCGTGTCGACCTGGTCGAACACCGGCTCCTTGTCCTCCTGGAGGTCGCGGTTGTACGCGAGCGGCAGGCCCTTGAGCGTCGCGAGCAGGCCCGCCAGGTCGCCGATGAGGCGGCCCGCCTTGCCGCGCGCGAGCTCGGCGACGTCCGGGTTCTTCTTCTGGGGCATGATGCTCGACCCCGTGGAGTAGGAGTCGTGCAGGCGCACGAAGCCGAACTCCTTCGTCGCCCAGAGGATGACCTCCTCCGCGAGGCGCGAGAGGTCGACCCCGAGCATCGCGGCGACGAACGCGAACTCCGCGACGACGTCGCGCGACGCGGTGCCGTCGATCGAGTTCTCGACCGGGCCGTCGAACCCGAGCTCGGCGGCGACCGCCGCCGGGTCCAGGCCCAGCGACGAGCCCGCGAGCGCCCCCGACCCGTACGGCGAGCGCGCGGCGCGCACGTCCCAGTCGATGAACCGGTCGACGTCGCGCAGCAGCGGCCACGCGTGGGCGAGCAGGTGGTGCGCGAGGAGGACCGGCTGGGCGTGCTGGAGGTGCGTGCGGCCGGGCATGGCCGCGCCCGGGTGCGCGGCGGCCTGCTCGATGAGCGCGTCGACGACGTCGAGCACGAGTCGCGCGATCGTGCGCGCCTCGTCGCGCAGGTACATGCGCGTGAGCGTCGCGATCTGGTCGTTGCGCGACCGGCCCGCGCGCAGCTTGCCGCCGAGCTCGGGCCCGGCCCGCTCGATGAGCCCGCGCTCCAGCGCGGTGTGCACGTCCTCGTCGTCGTCGGCCGCGACGAACGCGCCCGACGCGACGTCCTCGCGCAGGCGCTCGAGCGCGGCGAGCATGCCGTCGAGCTCGTCGTCGTCGAGCAGGCCGGCCGCGTGCAGGACCTTCGCGTGGGCCTTCGAGCCCGCGACGTCCTGGCCCGCGAGGCGCCAGTCGAAGTGCGTGGACTTGCTCAGCGCGGCCAGCGCGTCGGCGGGGCCGCCCGCGAACCGGCCGCCCCACAGGCTGACGCGCGCCGTCTCGGTCGGCTCGACGGCGGTGCCGTCCTGGTCGTCGTGCGTGCTCACAGCGCTCCCGTCCCGAGGTCCACACCGTTGCCGAACTTCTCGTCGCGCGCGGCGGCGAGCTTCGCGGTGAGACCGTAGATCTCGATGAATCCCTTGGCCTGCGACTGGTCGAACGAGTCGCCCTCGTCGTACGTCGCGAGGTTGAAGTCGTAGAGGCTCGCGTCCGAGCGCCGGCCCGTGACGGTCGCGCGCCCGCCGTGCAGCACGAGGCGCACGTCGCCGGACACGTAGCGCTGGGTGTCGTCGACGAACACGTCGAGCGAGCGCTTGAGCGGGCTGAACCACATGCCGTCGTAGACGAGCTCGGTCCAGCGCTGCTCGACGCCGCGCTTGAAGCGGGCCTGCTCGCGCTCGAGGGTGACGTTCTCGAGCTCCTGGTGCGCGGCGATGAGGGCGATCGCGCCCGGCGCCTCGTAGACCTCGCGCGACTTGATGCCCACCAGCCGGTCCTCGACGATGTCGATCCGCCCGACGCCCTGGGCGCCCGCGCGGCGGTTCATCTCCTGGATCGCCTGCAGCGGGGTCACCGCGACGCCGTCGAGCGCGACCGGCACGCCCTGCTCGAACGTGACGACGACCTCGTCCGCGACGGGCGGGAACGTGGGGTCGTCGGTGTAGTTGTAGACGTCCTTGGTCGGCGCGTTCCAGATGTCCTCGAGGAAGCCGGTCTCGACCGCGCGCCCCCACACGTTCTGGTCGATCGAGAACGGGTTGTGCTTCGTCGTGGCGATGGGCAGCGCGTGCTTCTCCGCGTACTCGATGGCCTTCTCGCGCGTCAGCGCGAGGTCGCGCACGGGCGCGATCGTCTTGAGCTCGGGCGCGAGGGACGTCGTCGCGACCTCGAAGCGCACCTGGTCGTTGCCCTTGCCCGTGCAGCCGTGCGCGACGGTCGTCGCGCCGAACTGGCGCGCCGCGCGCACGAGGTGCTTGACGATGACCGGGCGCGACAGCGCCGAGACGAGCGGGTACCGGTCGAGGTACAGGGCGTTCGCGCGCAGCGCGGGCATGCAGTACTCCGCCGCGAACTCGTCGCGCGCGTCGGCGACGTACGCCTCGACGGCGCCGCAGTCCAGGGCACGCTGCCGGATGACCTCGAGGTCCTCCCCGCCCTGGCCGACGTCGACCGCGACGGCGACGACCTCGGCGCCCGTGGCCTCGGCGATCCAGCCGATGGCCACCGACGTGTCCAGGCCGCCCGAGTAGGCGAGCACGACGCGTTCAGTCATGACGGTCTCTTTCTGTGACGTGCGGGTGGGGTCGGGGTCCAGTCTCGCAGGGCGCTGCGGCCGCGCGGGGCGTGGTCCGACGGCGGTCAGTCCGGCGTGCCGGGGACGGTCCCGCCGTGGGGTCCGGAGAGCTCGAGGAAGCGCCGCGCGAGGTCCGCGCCGCCGTCGGGGTCGCGCGCGATGACGAGGATCGTGTCGTCGCCCGCGATGCAGCCGAGCACGTGCGGGAGCACGGAGTGGTCGATCGCCGACGCGAGGTAGTTCGCAGCACCGGGGGGCGTGCGCAGCACGACGAGGTTCGCGGACGCCTCGGCGGACACGAGCATCTCCGAGCACAGGCGCGCGAGCCGGGCCGCGAGGTACTCGGGCGACTCCGCCGTCTGCACGCTGCGGTCCCCGCCCTCCCCCGGCACCGCGTACACGAGCGCGCCCGAGGCGCCGCGCACCTTCTCCGCGCGCAGCTCGATGAGGTCGCGCGACAGCGTCGCCTGGGTCACCGACAGGCCCTCGCGCTCGAGCTCGCGCGCCAGCTCCGCCTGGGAGTGGATCTCGGTGCGGCGCACGATCTCGGCGATGCGCGCGTGGCGCGCCGTCTTCGTCGTCGCCGTGCGGGCCTCGGTCACGACCGCTCCAGGAGGAACGTGAGCAGCGCCTTCTGCGCGTGCAGCCGGTTCTCCGCCTCGTCCCACACCGCCGAGCGGGGGCCGTCGATCACCTCGGCGGTGATCTCCTTGCCGCGGTAGGCGGGCAGGCAGTGCAGCACGATCGCGTCGGGCTGCGCGTGCGCGAGGAGCTCGTCGTTCACCTGGTACGGCACGAACGGCAGGGCGCGGTCCTCGGCCTCCGCCTCGTCGCCCATGGACACCCACGTGTCGGTCGCGACGACGTCCGCCCCCGCGACGGCCTCGACCGGGTCGGACGTGACGAGCACCGAGCCGCCGGTCTCGGCCGCGATCCGCTCGGCGTCGGCCACGAAGACGGGGTGCGGCGGGTACCCGTCCGGCGTCCCGACCCGCACGTGCAGGCCCGCGGTCGCGCCGCCGAGCAGGTAGGAGTGCGCCATGTTGTTCGCGCCGTCGCCGACGTACGCGAGCGTCTGGCCCGCGAGCGCCCCCGTCCCGCCGCGGAGCTGGGCGATCGTCAGGAGGTCCGCGAGGATCTGGCACGGGTGGAAGTCGTCGGTGAGCGCGTTGACGACGGGGACCCGGCTGATCGCCGCCATCTCCTCGATCCGGTCCTGGCCGAACGTGCGCCACACGATCGCGGACGCCTGCCGGTCGAGGACGCGCGTGACGTCCGCGACGGACTCGCGCACCCCGACCTGGGCGAGCCGGCCGTCCACGACGACCGGGAAGCCGCCGAGCTCGGCGATGCCCGTCGCGAACGAGAGCTGCGTGCGCAGCGTCGGCTTGTCGAACAGGACGGCGACGCCCTGCGGTCCGGCGAGCGGCTGGCGGAACGTGCGGTCGTCGCGGAACGCGAGGCCGATCTCGAGGACCTGACGCTGCTCGGCGGGCGTGAGGTCGTCGTCGCGCAGGAAGTGCCGGGGGGCCATCAGGAGCTCCTCGTCGTGGGGTCGGTCGTGGGGGCTGACGTGGTGTCCGTCGTGGGGGCGTTCGTGGTGCCCGTCGTGGGGGCGGTGGGTGCGCCCGCTGGGGCGGCATTGTCCTCGGGGACCGCGACCGCGGCGAAGAACGCGACGACGTCGCGCGCCTGGTCGGCCGTGAGGACGAGCGGCGGCGCGAGCCGGATCGCGTCGGGCGCGACGGCGTTGACGACGAAGCCCGCGTCGAGCGCCGCGCGCGCGACGTCGGCCGCGACGGGCCGCGTGAGCTGCACGGCGAGCAGGAGGCCGCGGCCCCGAACGCCCGCGACGAGCGGGTTCCCGGCCGCGGCGATGCCGTCGCGCAGGAGCGCCCCGACGGCCCGCACGTTCTCGAGGAGCCCGTCGCGCTCGATCACCCCGAGCGTCGCGAGCGCCGCCGCGGCCGCCACGGGGTTGCCGCCGAACGTCGTCCCGTGCTGGCCGCGGCCCAGCAGCGTCGCCGCGCGCTCGCCGTACGCGACCACCGCGCCGACGGGGAACCCACCGCCGAGGCCCTTGGCGAGCGTGACGACGTCGGGCACGACGCCGCCGCCCACCTCCCGCTGCTGGTAGGCGAACCACGAGCCGGTGCGCCCGACGCCGGTCTGGACCTCGTCGAGGACGAGCAGCGCGCCGTGGCGCGCGGTGAGCTCGCGCGCGGCGACGAGGTAGCCCGGCGAGAGCGCGCGCACGCCGGCCTCGCCCTGCACGGGCTCGACGACGAGCGCGGCGACCTCGCCGCGGGCCGCCACCGCCGCGGGCGAGAAGGCTTCCTCGAGCGCGGCGACGTCGTCGAACGCGACGAACTCGACGCCGCCCGGGAGCGGCTCGAACGGCTCGCGGTACGCGGCCTTCGACGTCAGCGCGAGCGCGCCCATCGTCCGCCCGTGGAAGCCGCCCTGGAGCGCGAGGACCCGCGTACGACGCCCCGTGTCATTGTTCCGGCGCGCCATCTTGAACGCCGCCTCGTTCGCCTCGGTGCCCGAGTTCGTGAAGAACACGCGCGACCCCTCGGGCGCCTCCGCGAGCGCGAGCAGGCGCTCGGCGAGCGCGATCTGCGTCGGGGTGCCGAAGAAGTTCGAGACGTGCCCGAGCGTGCCGAGCTGGGCCGAGACGGCGGCCGTGAGCGTCGGGTGGGCGTGGCCGAGCGCGTTGACCGCGATGCCCGCGAGCAGGTCGAGGTACCGCTTCCCGTCGGCGTCCCACACGTACGCGCCCTCGCCGCGCACGAGGACGCGCTGCGGCGGGCCGAACGTGTCCATGACCGCGTGGGTGTAGCGGTCGGTCCACTGCGCGACGGAGCCGTCGGCCGGGGCCGTCACGGTGGTCGTCGGTGCGGGCGCGGGCGCGCCCGTCGGGTGGTCGAGCGCGTTCACGCGGCCCCTCCGGCGGTCGTGGTGAGCACGGGCGCCGGCGCGCCCGCGGCGTCGGGGACGACCATCGTCCCGTTGCCCTGGGTGGTGAAGACCTCGAGCAGCGTCGAGTGCGGCACGCGGCCGTCGATGACCGTCGCCGCGGGGACCCCGCCCTCGACGGCGCGCAAGCACGCCTCCATCTTGGGGACCATGCCCGCCGAGAGCGACGGCAGGAGCGCCGCGAGCTCCGAGCGCGTGATCTGCGCGACGAGCGAGCCGCGGTCCGGCCACGACGTGTACAGGCCCTCGACGTCGGTCAGGACGACGAGCTTCTTCGCGCCGAGCGCGACCGCGAGCGCCGCGGCGGCGGTGTCCGCGTTGACGTTGAGCACCTGGGTCGGGTCCTCGAGGTCGGGGGCGATGGTCGACACGACGGGGATGCGGCCGGCGTCGAGCAGGTCCTGGACCGCGGACGGGTGCACCTCGACGACGTCGCCGACGAGCCCGACGTCGACCGGCTCGCCGTCGACGGTCGCGTGCCGGCGCTGGGCCTGCAGCAGGCCGCCGTCCTCGCCCGAGAGCCCGACGGCGTACGGGCCGTGCGCGTTGATGAGGCCGACGAGCTCGCGCGAGACCTGGCCGGTGAGGACCATGCGCACGACGTCCATCGCCTCCGGCGTCGTCACGCGCAGGCCCCCGCGGAACTCGGACTCGATGCCGAGCCGGTCGAGCATCGCGGAGATCTGCGGGCCCCCGCCGTGCACGACGACCGGGCGCAGCCCGACGCGGCGCAGGAACACCATGTCCTCGGCGAACGCGGCCTTGAGCGTGTCGTCGACCATGGCGTTGCCGCCGTACTTGACGACGACGAGCGCGCCGGCGAACTCCTCGAGCCACGGCAGGGCCTCGACGAGCACCTCGGCCTTCTGCTCGGGGCGCAGGTCGGTGCGGGTGTCGAACGCGGCGTCGTCCGGGTGGGGCGTGGGCGTGGTGGAGTCGCTCATGAGGAGTACGCACTGTTCTCGTGGACGTAGTCGTGCGTGAGGTCGTTGGTCCAGACGGTCGCGCTCGCGGAGCCGGCGTGCAGGTCGATCTCGACGCGCACCTCGCGCTCGGCCGCGAGGTCGACGAGCTCGCGGGGCTCGCCCACGCCCCCGGCCCGGCAGACCTGGACGCCGTTGACCGTCACGTCGAGCAGGAGCGCGTCGAACGGCGCGACGTCCTCGGGGACGGTCCCGACGGCAGACACGATGCGGCCCCAGTTCGGGTCGTTGCCGAAGATCGCGGCCTTGAACAGGTTGGACCGCGTCACGGCGCGCGCGACGGCGACCGCGGCGTCCTCGCTGGACGCGTTGACAACCGTGACGGCGACGTCGTGGCTCGCGCCCTCGGCGTCGGCGACGAGCTGGCGCGCGAGCGACCCGCACGCCTCGGTGACGGCGTCGGTGAGCGCGTCGAGACCGACCTCGACCCCGGACGCGCCCGAGGCGAGCAGGATCACGGTGTCGTTCGTCGACATGCAGCCGTCGGAGTCGACGCGGTCGAACGTCGTGCGGGTCGCGGCCCGCAGCGCGGCGTCGGCCGTCGCGGCGTCGACGACGGCGTCCGTCGTCAGGACGCACAGCATGGTCGCGAGGCCCGGCGCGAGCATGCCCGCACCCTTCGCCATGCCGCCCACGGACCACGTCGCGGCACCGTCCGTCGCGGTGGCGTCCGTGACCTCGCGGACCACCGCGACCGTCTTCGGCACGGTGTCCGTCGTCATGATCGCGAGCGCGGCGTCGCCGCCGCCGTCGACCGCGGCGACCGGGTCCGCGAGCGCCGCCGCGGCCGCGTCGACGCCCGCGAGGAGCGCGTCCATGGGCAGCCGCACGCCGATGAGGCCCGTCGAGCAGACGAGCACGTCGCCCGCCGACGTCGCGAGCACGTCGGCGACGTGCTCCGCCGTGCGGTGCGTGTCGGCGAAGCCCTCCGGCCCGGTGCACGCGTTCGCGCCGCCCGAGTTGAGCACGACGGCCGTCGCACGCCCGTCGCGCACGGCCTGGCGCGTCCAGGCGACCGGCGCCGCGAACACGCGGTTCGTCGTGAGGACGGCCGCGGCGACGTCGAGCGGCCCGTCGTTGACGACGAGCGCGACGTCGCGCGCGCCCGTGGACTTGAGCCCGGCGGCGACGCCTGCGGCCCGGAAGCCCTGCGGGGTGGTGACGGTCACGGGGCGACCCCCTCGGTCGTGAGGCCCGCCGTCTGCGGCAGGCCGAGCGCGATGTTCATGGACTGCACCGCGGCGCCCGCGGTGCCCTTGACGAGGTTGTCGATCGCCGTGACGGTGACGACGCGGCCCGCCGCGTGGTCGACGGCGACCTGGACGAGCGCGGTGTTCGCGCCGAGGGTCATCGCCGTCGTCGGCCACTGCCCCGCGGGCAGCACGCGGACGAACGGCTCGCCGACGTACGCGTCCTCCCAGGCCTGGCGGACGCGCGCGTCGAGCGCCGCGGGGTCGAGGCGCGCGGCGTCGTCGGACAGGCGCGCCGTCACCGTGGCGAGGATGCCGCGCGACATGGGCACGAGCGTGGGCGTGAACGAGATGCTCACGGCCGGGGCCCCCGCGGCCCGCAGGTTCTGCGCGATCTCCGGGATGTGCCGGTGCGACCCGCCGACGGCGTACGGCTGGGCCGACCCGAGCGCCTCGGACGCGAGCAGGTGCGTCTTGAGCGACCTGCCGGCGCCCGAGTACCCGTTGGCGAGCACCGCGACGAGGTCCGTGCCCTCGACGAGCCCGGTGGCGACGCCCGGCTGGATGCCGAGCGTGACGGCCGTGACGTTGCACCCGGGGACGGCCACGCGCCGCGCACCGGCGAGCCGCTCACGCTGCCGGGTCTCGGTCGCCGCGGCACCCGGCGCGTGCGTCAGCAGGAGCTCCGGCAGCCCGTACGGCCACGTGCCTGCGTGCTCGGAGCCGTAGAACGCCGACCAGTCCGCCGCGGACTCGAGCCGGTGGTCCGCGCCGAGGTCGAGCACGAGCACGTCGTCGGGGAGCTGCGCCGCGATCTCGCCCGAGGCACCGTGCGGCAGCGCGAGGACGACGACGTCGTGCCCCACGAGGTGCTCGACCGCCGTCGGCAGGAGCACGCGGTCGGCCAGGGATCGCAGGTGCGGCTGGTGCTCGCCGAGGAGCGTGCCCGCGTTGCTGTGCGCCGTCACGGCGCCGATCTCCACCTCGGGGTGCCCGGCGAGCAGGCGGAGCGTCTCCCCGCCCGCGTACCCGGACGCACCCGCGACCGCGACTCTGATCGTCATATGCATCACTATACATACTTATGCAACGGTCGGGCCGGAGGTCCCGCCCCACGGTACGCGGGGTCGAGCTGGTGGGGTCAACGGTCCGCGGGTCACGTCCGCGGATCGGCATCGGCCTCCAGCCCCGCGGCCGGTCCGCCGGACTCGTCCGAGCCGACATGCGGTGACGACAAGCGAGAAGCAGCCCCACGAGCGGGGCTCGGAGGGGCCACTTCTCGCTTCTCAGCGGAACGTCCGGGACCGAGGGGACGGGACGGCCGGACCGGATCGCCCGACCTGATCCCGGTCGTGCGGTGCGGGACAGGACGAGCGGTGGGGTCGGACCGTGCGCGAAGGACGTCAAGGCGCACTCCTTCGACCTCCGCCCGGAAGACCAGGGCGACGGTGCGCCAGTCCGAGCGCACGGTCCGACCCCACCGCGGACCCGACCGTGCGGGCCGTAGATCCCTGCAGACCCGCGGACCCGACCCCGCGGGCCGTAGACCGATGCAGACCCGCGAACCCGACCCCGCGGGCCGTAGACCGATGCAGACCCGCGAACCCGGCCTCAGTCCGCCGCCGCGCAGACCGCGCGGACGGCCGCTCCCAGGACGGACGCGTCACGACCCACGGTCCAGCGCGGGCCGCCGTCGGGGCCGCGGTGCTCGAGGTAGGTCACCGCGGTCGCGTCGCTCCCGCTGCTGACGGACTGCTGGGTGAGCGAGAGGACCTCGACCGGGCGGCCGAGGCGCGCCAGCGCGTCGACGAGGGCGTCGACCGCGCCGGTGCCCGTGCCGGACGCGGCGTCGCGCTCGCCGTCGACCGTGATTTCGAGGTCGAGGTGCTCCGTCCCGCCGTCAGCGCGCCGGCTCGTCCATGCGACGGGCGCGACGGCGCCCGGGCGCGCGTAGGCCGCGTCGAACAGCGCGAGGAGGACGTCGGGCGTCACCTCGGCACCGGTGGCGTCGGCGTGCTCCTGGACGCGGCGCGCGAGGTCCACCTGGAGGCCCCGGGGCAGGTCCAGGCCGTGGACGGACTGCAGCACGTACGCGACGCCGCCCTTCCCGGACTGGCTGTTCACGCGCACGAGGGCCTCGTACGACCTTCCGAGGTCCGCGGGGTCGACCGGCAGGTACGGCACGCGCCACGGCGCGGCCGCGGGGTCGAGGCCGGCCGCCGCGGCGTCGGCCCGGTGCCGCGCCATCCCCTTGCGGATCGCGTCCTGGTGGGTGCCGGAGTAGGCGGTGTGCACCAGGTCGCCCACGTACGGGTGGCGCGGGTGGACGTCGATCCGGTTGCACGCCACGACGACGTCGCGGATCGCGTCGAGGTCGGAGAAGTCGACCATCGGGTCGACGCCCTGCGCGTGCAGGTTGAGGCCCAGCGTCACGAGGTCGACGTTCCCGGTGCGCTCGCCGTTGCCGAACAGGCACCCCTCGACGCGCTGCGCACCCGCGAGGACCGCGAGCTCGGCGCACGCGACGCCGGTGCCCCGGTCGTTGTGCGGGTGGACCGAGAGGATCACGCCCTCGCGCCGCGCGAGGTTCCGGTCCATGTACTCGATCTGGTCGGCGTAGACGTTGGGCGTCGCGACCTCGACCGTGGCGGGGAGGTTGAGGACGACGGGCCGCTCGGGCGTCGCGTCCCAGAGCGTCGTCATGCGGTCGCACACGTCGAGCACGTAGTCGGGCTCGGTGAGGTTGAACACCTCGGGCGAGAACTCGAACCGGACGCGCGGGTCGTCGCCGGCGTGGCGCAGCACCTCGGTCCCGGCGTCGGTGATCAGCCGGGCGAGCTCCTCGCGGTCGCGGCCGAGCACCACGTCGCGCCAGACGGGCGCCGTCGCGGCGTACACGTGGACGACGACCGGGTTGCGCAGCCCGCGCACGGACTCGACCGTGCGCGCGATGAGGTCGGCGCGCGCGGCGGTGAACACGACGACGGTCACGTGCTCGGGCGCGAGGTCGGTCTCGGCGAGCAGGCGCACGAAGTCGAAGTCGGTCTGCGACGCCGACGGGTAGCCCACCTCGATCTCGGTGTACCCCATCGCGACGAGCAGCTCGAAGAAGCGGCGCTTGCGCGCCGGGTCCATCGGTTCCGCGAGCGCCTGGTTGCCGTCGCGCAGGTCGACGGGGACCCACAGCGGCGCCTGGGTGAGCCGGCGGTTCGGCCAGCGGCGGTCGGGCAGGTCGGGCACGTCGACACGGGCGTGGACGTCGGCGTAGCGGGACGACGGCATGGGCGACGGGCGCTGCCGGTTCCACGGCGGCGTGGTCCTGGCGGCGGGGCGGTCCGTGCGGGCGGGCGTGGCGGAGACGGTCATGGCGGTCCTTCGGCTGGAGCCCCGGGGTGGCGGGGCGCGGGACGACCGGCGCACGACGGACCCCCACGGCGGGGGGCCGGTCCGGTCAGACCCGCCGTGGCGCCGAAGGAGGAGCGCCGTCCAGGACATGCGGGGTACGCTAGCGCCGATCAAGTCCTCAGACAACCTGAGAGGTTTCCATGACCGCGCTGCAGCGACGCCCCCTGGCCGACCAGGCCGCCGAGCTCCTGCTCGAACGCGTGCGCTCCGGTGCCTGGCCCCTCGACCACCGGCTGCCCGGGGAGCAGGCGCTCGCCGCCGAGCTCGGCGTGGGCCGATCGACCGTCCGCGAGGCGATCCGCCAGCTCGCGGGCCGCGGCGTCCTCGACAGCAGGCAGGGCTCGGGCGTGTACGTGGTCTCGACGGACACCACCGACGACTGGGACGAGGTGCTGCGCCGCGGCGAGATCGCCGACGTGCTCGAGGTGCGCGCCGCGCTGGAGGCGGAGGCCGCGGGGCTCGCCGCCGCGCGCCGCACGCCCGCGGACCTGCGCACCATGACGACGGCGCTCGCCCGCCGCGGGCAGGTCGCGGCGACGGCGTCGCCCGCCGAGTACGTGGACGCGGACCTCGCGTTCCACCGGGCGGTCGTCGACGCCGCGCACAACGCGGTGCTCGCCGAGCTCTTCGCGACCTTCGTCCCGCGCCTGCGTCGCGCGATGGTCGCCATGGTCGACCTCGACCGGACGGGCACGACGCACCGGGACGACCAGGACGCGCACGAGGCGATCCTCGACGCCGTCCGCGACCGGGACACCGGCCGCGCCGCGGCGGCGGCGCGCGAGCACCTCGCGTCCGTGCACGCGAAGGTCGCCGACCGAGGGCGACCGTGACCGCCGCGCGACCCTAGGCTGAGGCCATGCACGCGATCGTGGCCCGCGCGGCGGGCGGTCCCGAGGTCCTCGACCACACCGAGCTGCCCGACCCGTCGCCGGGCCCGGGGCAGCTCCTCGTCCGCTCCGCGGTGGCGGGCGTGAACTTCATCGACACGTACAAGCGCTCCGGCGTGTACGCGATGGAGTACCCGCACGTCGTCGGGAGCGAGGGGGCCGGGGTCGTCGCCGAGGTGGGCGAGGGGGTAGAGGGGTTCGCCGTCGGCGACCGCGTCGTGTGGACCGAGGCGCCGGGGTCGTACGCGGAGCTCGTCGTGGTGGACGCCGGGCAGGCGCTGCACGTGCCGGACGCCGTCTCGCTCGAGGACGCGACCGCCGTCGCGCTCCAGGGGCTCACGGCGCACTACCTGTGCACGTCGTCGTACCCCGTGCGTCCGGGCGACCGTGTGCTCGTGCACGCGGGCGCGGGCGGCGTCGGGCTGCTCCTGACGCAGATGCTCGTGGCGCGGGGCGCGCACGTGATCTCCACGGTCTCGACCCCCGAGAAGGCGGAGCTGTCCCGCGGCGCGGGCGCCGAGCACGCGATCCAGTACACGGCGTTCGCCGACCTCACCGCCGAGCTGCCGGAGGTCGTGCGCGGGCTCACGGGCGGCGAGGGCGTCGCGGCGGTGTACGACTCGGTCGGCAAGGACACGTTCGACGCGTCGCTCGCGTCGCTGCGCCGCCGCGGCACGCTCGTCCTCTACGGCGGCTCGTCGGGGCAGGTCCCGCCGTTCGACCCGCAGCGCCTCAACGCGGGCGGCTCGCTCTTCCTCACGCGGCCCAAGCTCGCCGACCACACGGCGACGCGCGCCGAGCTCGTCGAGCGCGCGACCGAGGTGCTCGGTGCCGTCGCGGGCGGCACGCTGCACGTGCGCGTCGGCGCGACGTTCCCGCTCGCCGACGCCGCCGACGCCCACCGCGCGCTCGAGGGACGGGCGACCACCGGCAAGGTGCTGCTCCGTCCCGCCGGGGCGGACGACGCTCACGCCACCACGACCGGGACCACGACCGGGACCACGACCGGCACGACGACCGGGACCGCGTGAGCTGGGACTGGGTGCCCCCGCGCCCGGGCGAGGAGGACGGCTCCGACGGCGGCCCCTCCCCCGCGCTGCGCCGCACCGTGACCGTGCTCGCCGTGCTGCTCACCGCGGTGTTCGTCGTCTACTACGTGACCGTGGCGGTGCGCCAGCAGGCGGACGCGTGCGTCGCCGACCGGCCCGCGGGCGTCGCGGTGCAGGACGTCGAGGCACGGTGGCGCTGGGTCCCGCCGGGCTACGCGTGCGAGTACGCCACCGCCGACCAGGACGTCGCCCGCGCCTGACGCGTCCGGCACCCCCACCACGACCGACGAGGACCGATGACCGACCTGCACGACCGCCCCCTGACCCTGCTCGGTGCCTACGCCCTCGCGGGCGTCCCCGACCCGGGCGGCTGGTACGCCGCCCTCGACGAGGACGGCCTCGACGGCCTCGAGCACCCCGTCGACCCGGACGACACGGACGCGCTCGCGACGACCGCGGCCGCGCTCCCGGCGCACTGGGCGCTGCTGCCGACGACGGTCGCCGCGACGGCCCGCCGCGCCACGGCCGACCGCTCCTACGGCCTCGCGTCCGACGACGAGGAGGGTCGGCGCGAGGCGGTCGACGGCGTCGCGCGCGTCCTCGCGGCCGTGACGCGGCTCGCCGAGGCGGAGGGTCGACGACGCGTGGTCGCGGTCGAGCTCCAGTCCGCGCCCGGTCCCGGCCGCGGCTCCGGCGCGGCGCTCGCGCGCAGCCTCACCGAGCTGGCCGCCGTCGCGCCCGCCGGGCTGCCGCTCGTGGTGGAGCACTGCGACGCGCCCCGCCCGTGGGGCGTCGCGGAGAAGGGCTTCCTCGCGCTCGACGACGAGATCGCCGCCGTCGCGCGCGCGGCCCGGGACACCGGCCACCCCCTGCACGTCGGGCTCAACTGGGGCCGGTCCGCCATCGAGGGGCGCAGCGCCGCGACGCCCGTCGAGCACGCGCGGGCGGCCGCCGGCGCCGGCCTCCTCGCGAGCGCGATGCTCTCCGGTGCCGCCGGCCGGCCCGGCCGGTGGGGCGCGCCGTGGGCGGACGCGCACGTGCCGCCCCACGGCCCGGATCCCGCGCTCCCCGGCCCGGACGAGTCGATGCTCGGCCCGGCCGAGGTGCGCGAGTTCCTCGCCGCGGCCGGGCCGGTCCCGCTCGTCGGCGCCAAGGTGACGACGCGGCCCGCGGACGCCCCGCCCGCGCAGCGCCTCGCCGTCGCGCGCGCGACGCTCGCCGTGCTCCGCGACGCGCTGGCCGACCTCGACACCGACCGCGGAGCCGACCGCAGGGCCGACCACGCAGCGAGCGGCCCCACGGCCTGAGTGCGTCCCGCGGCCCGGGCTCGGCACGTCGCAGCAGCCCGGGCTCGCCCGGTCGGCCCGGGCTCAGCCCGGCCGCACGGGCGCCGAGCGGTGCAGGTGGTCCACGGGCCCCCGGCCCGTCCCCACCCGCAGCGCGGCGCCGGCACGCAGCGCGCCCGTGAGCCACTCCTTCGCCTCGCGCGCCGCCTCCTCCCAGCTCGCGCGCTGCGGTCGCAGCGCCGCGAGCGCCGCCGAGAGCGAGCACCCCGTGCCGTGGGTGTGGGGCGTGTCGACGCGCTCGGCGTCGAACGTCGTGACGGTGGCCGCCCCCGGCGCGCGGCCCGTCGTCGGCCCGGGCGCGGGGAGGACGAGCGCGTCGGGCGACGTGCGTCCGGTGAGGTGACCGCCCTTGAGCAGCACGACGGCGTCGCTCGCGGTCGCGTACTGCGTCGCCTGGCGCAGGGCGTCGTCCCACGTCGTCGCGGGCTCCTGCCCGCCGAGGACGCCGAGCTCGGGCAGGTTCGGCGTGACGACGTCGGCGCGCGCCGCGAGGTCGCGCACGGCCTGCTCGGCGCCCGCGTCGAGCAGGCGGTGGCCGGAGGTGGCGACCATCACCGGGTCCAGGACGACCCAGGGCCGCGGAGCACCCGCGGCGGCGCGCGCCGCGGCGAGGTCGTCGAGCCACTCCCCGACGGCGCGGGCGTTCGCCTCGTCCGCGACCATGCCGATCTTCACGGCGTCGACCTCGACGTCGTCGGACACGGCGTCGAGCTGCGCGCGCAGGAACGCCGGCCCGGGGACGTGCACCGACCGCACGCCGTGGGTGTTCTGCGCGACGAGCGCCGTGGTGACGGCCATGCCGTAGGCGCCGTGCGCGCAGAACGCCTTGAGGTCGGCCTGGATCCCGGCGCCGCCGGTCGGGTCGGTCCCCGCGACGGAGAGGACGCGGGGGCGGGACGGTGCCGGGTCGGGCCGACGGCCCGGGTCGGGCCGGCGGTCACGGTCCGCGAGAGCGGAGGCCGGGTCGGAGGTGTGCCGAGGCAGGGCGAGCGTCATCGCGCGGACATCCCTTCGCTGGTACGAGCCAGATCAGGTTCGACGGGTCTCATCTCAGCCCCGGTGCGGGGCACCCCGTGTCGCGGGCCATGCTACGCGGCGACCCGTGCGCTTTTCACCCGCCCCGACGCGTGAGACGACGCGCGTGCGCGCGTCTTTCCGGGTATGACGCAGCACGTCGCCCCCGCGACCCGCCCCTTCCTGCCGGACGCGCCCGTCCCGGTCCAGGTGCCCGCCCTCTGCACGACGTACGACCGAGACGGTCGGCGGGTCGTGCTCACGGGCGTCGTCACGCACGACGCAGGCGGGCTCGTGGCGTTCGAGTACGAGCACCCCGAGCGGGGCCTGTGGCACGTGTGGGTCGACCGGGACACGTGCGTCCCGCTGTGACCCGGTGCCCGGACGCACGGACGCCGCCCGACCGGGGGGGGTCGGGCGGCGTCGGCCGTGCGGGGTGCGTGCGCTCAGCGGGCGGGGAGCTCTCCCGGCATCGGGTCGTCGGAGCCCCAGCGCGTGACGCGCAGCCGACGGCCGTCGGGACCGGGCAGCGCGACGCCCGCGCGGGCGGCCTCCTGGGCGGCCGCGCGGAGCGACCCGGGCGAGTCGTGCGTCACGCGCACGAACGACCCCGAGAACGCGTCGAGCTCGCCGCGGGCGATCGCGACGACCATCTCGACCGTGCGCTCGACGGGCGTCCACTCCGTGCGGCCCTCGTGCATGACCATGGACGCCGTCATGTCGGTCTGCACGACGCCCGGCGACACCTCGAAGGTCCGCAGGCCGAGCGCGTGGCCCGAGCGGTGGAGGTTCGCCCCGAGGCGCAGGAGCGCCGTCTTGCTCGCGTTGTACGCGCTCGCTCCGTCCATGTCGTGGGAGCCCGCGCCGCTGTTGAGGTCGACGACGCGGCCGCCGCCGCGCGCGAGCATCCCGGGGACGACGGCGCGCGCGAGCAGGAACGGCCCGCGCACGTTGGTCTCCAGGACGGCCCACCACTCGTCGGGGTCCGCCTCCCAGAGCGGCACCTCGGCGTCGACCCGGCCCGCGTTGTTGACGAGCAGGTCCACGCTCCCGAGCGTGGCCTCGGCCTCGCGGACGGCCGCGGCCACCGCCGCGGCGTCGGTCACGTCCGCCGTGACGACGACGGCACGGCCCGCGCCGTCGAGCGCGGCGATCTCGTCGGCCACCCCGGCGAGCCGGCCCGCGTCGCGCGCGAGGAGCGTGACGTCGAGACCGGACGCGGCGAGCCCGACGGCGACCGCGCGGCCGATGCCGCGCGACGCCCCGGTGACGAGCGCGGTGCGCGCGGGCGCCACGTCCGGCGTCGTGCCCTCCCCCGGTGCGCCGCTCATGCGCGCAGCTCCGCCCCGACGCGCTCCCGCGCGGCGGCCACGGCGCCCTCCCGGACCCGCGCGACGTCGTCGGCGGTGAGGGTGCGGTCCGCGGCGCGCAGCCGCAGCGAGAACGCGAGCGACTTGCGCCCGGCGCCCACCTGCTCGCCCGTGAAGACGTCGAACAGCGCGACCTCCTCGGCGAGCTCGCCGGCGCCCTCGACGAGCGCGGCCCGCAGCGCCTCGGCCGGCACGTCGGCGGCGACGACGAACGCGAGGTCCTCCTTCGCCGCCGGGAACCCGGAGACCGGGGTCGCCTGGACGGGCTCGTCGGACGCGCCCGCGACGAGCGCCGACAGGTCGAGCTCGAACGCCACGGAGCGGGCGGGCAGGCCGACGTTCTCGAGCACCTTGGGGTGCAGCTCGCCCGCGTGCCCGACGACCGTCCCGTCGGCGAGCTCGAGGCGCGCGCAGCGGCCCGGGTGGAAGGGTGCCCGCGCGGTGTCCGCGACCACGCGCACGGCGTCGTCCCCCCGCAGGCCGGCGCGGTCCGCGACCAGGCGCGCCGCGTCGAGCGCGTCCGTCCAGTCCGCCGGCCGGCCGGAGCCCCACCAGCCCGCCCGCTCGCGACGACCGACCAGGACGCCCGCGACGTGGCGCGGCTGCGCCGGGAGCGCGGCCTCGATCGCGGCGAGGTCGTCGTCGGAGGGACGCACCCCGCCGGGCAGCGACGGCGCGGCCGGGGCGCCCGGGCGCGGGTGCGTCACGAGCCCGACCTCGAACACGGCGACGTCCCCGAGCCCGCGGCCCACGTTGCGGCGCGTGGTCTCCAGGAGCGTGCTCAGCACGTCCGTGCGCATCAGGGGACGGTCGTCGGCCAGCGGGTTGAGCAGGCGCAGCGCCCGGCGGCGCTCGTCGTCCGCGGGGATCCGCAGCGCGTCGAGCTCGCCCTCGCCGACGAACGGGTAGCTCAGCGTCTCGACGAAGCCGTGCTCGGCGAGCGCGCGAGCGACCGAGCGGCGCACGCGCTGCTCGCGCGTGAGCCCGCGGCCGCCGGGCGCCGCGGGGAGCACCGACGGGATCTCGTCGTACCCGACGAGGCGCGCGACCTCCTCGACCAGCTCGGCCGGCTCGGTGAGGTCGGGGCGCCACGACGGCGGGGTCACGACGACGACGCCCGTCGCGGCGGCGTCGTCCGCGTCGACCGTGCACCCGATCGCCCCGAGCGTCCCGACGACCTGCTCGAGCGTGTAGGGCACGCCGACGAGGCGCTCGGCCTCGCCGACGGGCAGGTGGATCGGGGCGGGCGCGGTCACGCGGTCGAGGTCGCTGACGGCCGGGTCGGCGGTCCCGCCGCCCAGCTCGACGAGCAGGTCGACGACGCGCTGCGCCGCGACCGCGGGCAGCAGCGGGTCCACGCCGCGCTCGAACCGCTTCGCGGCCTCGCTCGACAGCTTGTGGCGGCGCGACGTGCGCGCGACCGTCACGGGGTCGAAGTGGGCGGCCTCGACGAGCACCGCCGTCGTCTCCGGCCCGACCTCCGACGAGGCACCGCCCATGACGCCGGCGAGACCCAGCACGCGCGCGCCGCGCGCACCGTCGGGGCTGTCGGTGATGAGCAGGTCCTCCGGGTCGAGCGCGCGGTCCACGTCGTCGAGCGTCGTGAGCCGCTCGCCCGGGGCGGCGCGCCGCACCACGACGGGGGCCGCGACCTTCTCGAGGTCGTACGCGTGCAGCGGCTGCCCGAGGTCGAGCATGACGTAGTTCGTCACGTCGACCGCGAGCGAGATGGGCCGCATGCCCGACGCCGTGAGGCGGCGCTGCATCCACGCGGGCGTCTGCGCCGCGGGGTCGAGCCCGCGCACGACGCGCGTGACGAATCGGTCGCACCCGACGACGCCGTGGACCGGCGCCGCGTCGTCGACCTCGACGGGGAAGCCGTCGGGCGTCGCCGCGGGCGGGGGCGTGGGCAGGGAGCCGGGCAGGCCCGGGTCCGTGAAGCGCGCGCCCGTCGAGTGCGAGAACTCGCGCGCGACGCCGCGGTAGGAGAACGCGTACCCGCGGTCGGGCGTCACGTTGATCTCGAGCACCTCGTCGCCGAGCCCGAGCAGCGCGACCGCGTTCTGCCCCGGGGTGAGGTCCTCGGCTGCGTACCCGAGCCGCGGCAGCACGATGATGCCGTCGTGGTCCTCGCCGAGGCCGAGCTCGCGCTGCGAGCAGATCATGCCGTCGGACACGTGCCCGTACGTCTTGCGGCTCGCGATGGGGAACGGACCGGGCAGGACGGAGCCCGGCAGCGCGACCACGACGAGGTCGCCCGGCGCGAAGTTGTGCGCGCCGCACACGATGCCGCGCGCACCGCCCGCCGGCATGTCGGCCGGCTCGACGCCCTTGATCTCGGCGGCGTTGTGCTCCGGCCCGACGTCGACCAGGCACCAGTTGATCGTCTTGCCGTTCTTCTGCGGCTCGGGCGTCATCTCCAGGACGCGCCCGACGACGAGGGGACCCGTCACGGCCGCGCCGTGGATCGCCTCCTCCTCCAGGCCGACGCGGACGAGGTCGGCGGCGAGCCGCTCGGCGGTGAGCCCCGCGGGCAGCTCGACGTGGTCGCCCAGCCAGTCGATGGCGACGTACGGCATCAGATCTCCGTTCCGAACTGGGCGGAGAAGCGCACGTCGCCCTCCACCATGTCGTGCATGTCCGCGATCCCGTGGCGCAGCATGAGCGTCCGCTCGATGCCCATCCCGAACGCGAAGCCCGAGTACTCGTCGGGGTCCACTCCGACGGACCGCAGCACGTTCGGGTTGACCATGCCGCAGCCACCCCACTCGATCCAGCCCGGTCCGCCCTTCTTCTGGGGGAACCACAGGTCCATCTCGGCGCTCGGCTCGGTGAACGGGAAGTACGCGGGCCGCAGGCGCGTGCGCGCGTCCGGGCCGAACATCGCGCGCGCGAACGCGTCGAGCGTGCCGAGCAGGTGCGCCATGGTGAGGCCCTTGTCGATCGCCAGGCCCTCGACCTGGTGGAAGACGGGCGTGTGCGTCGCGTCGAGCGCGTCCGTGCGGAACGTCTTGCCCGGGCACGCCACGTACAGCGGCACGCCGCGCTCGAGCAGCGAGCGGGCCTGGACCGGCGACGTGTGGGTGCGCAGCACGAGGTTCGACGGCTCCGCGCCGTCCTCGCCGTCCGGGCCGGCGACGTAGAACGTGTCCTGCATCTGGCGCGCGGGGTGGTCCACGCCGAAGTTCAGGGCGTCGAAGTTGAACCACTCCGCCTCGACCTCGGGGCCCTCCGCGATCTCCCAGCCCATGCCGACGAAGAAGTCCGCGACGCGCTCCTGCAGCGTCTCGAGCGGGTGCCGCGCGCCCGCGGGGACGCGGTCCACGGGCAGCGTGACGTCCACGGCCTCCTCGACGAGGACGCGCTCGTCACGCTCGGCCTCGAGCTCGGCCTGGCGCGCGGCGAGGGCCTGGTTGAGCCGGCCGCGCAGCGGGCCGAGGAGCTTGCCCGCGGTCTTCTTGTCCGCGGGGGCGAGCGACCCGATCTGGCGGTTCGCGAGCGCGAGCGGGCTGCGGTCGCCCGCGTGCTCGGTGCGCACGCGCTTGAGCGCGTCGAGGTCGCCGGCCGCGGCGACGGCGGCGAGCGCGGCGTCGAGCGCGCGCTGCAGCGCGTCGGCGTCGAGCGGGGAGGGGGCGGAGGGGGTGTCCGGTCCGCCGTCGCCCGCGTGGGGGGTGACGACGTCGGCGTCAGGGCTGGACATGCGTGCCTTCCTGGCGAGGGCGGGACTGCGGGGAGCGGACGACGGCCGGCGTCGACCCGCGGCACGCGCCGCTCGGGGCGGGGCGTGCGGGGCGCGCACGTGCGCGCGTCGCCGTCATTCTAGGGCGCCCGTCCGGGCCAGGACCGTCCCGCCACGAGGCGGGCGGGGAGCACGCGTCAGTCGCGCGGGCCCGTGACGGGCCCGGGAAATCGACGACCACCGCGCAGGCTCATGCGCCCCATCCTCGCACAGGCCGGTCCGGGCGGACCTGGACGACGGCGGCGCTCACCGCGCGGCGGGCCCGAGCGGCAGGGTCCGCAGCGTCCGGTGCACCGGGTGCCCGGACGCGTCGCCGAGGTCGGACTCGACGAGGTGCAGGGCGTCGGCCGTCCACCCCGGGCCGGCGTACACGGCGAGGGCCGCGGCGGGCGCGGCGAGCGGGTCGCCCGCGGTGCGGTCGGGCCGGGTCGCACCGCGACCGCGCGCCCGGCGGTTCGCCTGGCGCGCCCCGGCCGCGGCCCGCGCGACGGTGAGGTGCGCGCGCTGCCGGGGACGGCGGTCCACCCGGACGCCGGCGTCGCCCGCCGCCTCGGCGACCGCGGCGCTCAGCGCGCGCAGGGCGTCGGCACCGTCCCCGCCGACGCCGACCCACAGGACGCGGCGGTCGAACACGCCCGCGCCCCGGAGCCGGAGGTCGAGCGGCACGGCCTCGTGCGCGACCGGCTCGAGCGCCGCCGCGAGGTCGGGGACCGCCCCCTCGGGCACGTCGCCGAAGAACGACACCGTGAGGTGCCACAGCTCGGGGGACGTCCAGCGGACGAGCGGTGCGCCGTCGGGCCGGCGCGCCTCCTGGGCGTGCGCGTCCGCGAGGGCGAGCGCGAGGTGGTCGAGCGCCGCGGCGCTCGGGTAGAGCGCGGCGAACAGTCTCACGCGCCGCCCTCCGGGTCGGCGCCCGGGCCTCGGGCGGGCCGGTGCGCGCGGCTGGAGGCGTAGAGGCAGACCGTCGCCGCCGTCGCGAGGTTCAGGGACTCGGCCCGGCCGCGGATCGGCACTCGCACGACGGCGTCGGCCAGCGCGCGGTCCTCCGGGGGCAGCCCCCACGCCTCGTTCCCGAAGACCCATGCGGTCGGCGCGGCGAGGTCGACCGGGCGCTCCGTACCGGCGCCCGCGGCGCCGGCCACGTCGAGCAGGTCGTCGAGGTCGAGGTCCCCCGCGCCGTCGGCGGCGAGGACCGCGAGCCCCGCGCCGCGCAGCGCGGCGACGGCCTCGGCCAGGCTCACGCCCGTGACGACCGGGAGGTGGAAGAGCGACCCGGCCGTCGAGCGCACGACCTTCGGGTTGTGCACGTCGACGCTCTCGTCGGCGAGCACGACGGCGTCGGCCCCGGCGGCGTCCGCCGCGCGGACCACGGTCCCCGCGTTGCCCGGGTCCCGGACCGTCGCGAGCACCGCGACGAGCGCCGGGCGGTCGCGCCGCGCGAGCGTCGCGACGACGTCCTGCAGCCGCGGCGCGTCCGCACGCACGACGGCGAGCACGCCCTGCGCGTCGGCGCTCATCGCCGCCAGCACCTCGGGCGTCGCGCCGTGCACGTGCAGCCCGGTCGCGCGCGCGTCGGCGACGATCTCCGGGTGCCGGTCCGCCGCGGCGGGCGTGACGTAGACGTCACGGACCCGGTCGGGGGCGTGCCGGACCGCCTCGCGGACGCCCTGCGGGCCCTCCACGAGGAGCTGTCCGTGCCGTGAACGCGCCGGACGCCCGGCCAGCGCACGGACCGCCTTGACCCGGTCGCTGCGAGGGTTCGTCAGCGTAGGGTCGAGCGGGCCGGGCGCCGGACGGGCGTCCGTGGCCGACGGGCGGCCGGGCGAGGCGCTGGTCAGGCTGCGGCCTTGGGCGCGTTGACGTCCTCGGGGAGCGCGTCCTTCGCGACCTGGACGAGCGCGTTGAACGCCGCCACGTCGTTGACCGCGAGCTCCGCGAGCAGGCGACGGTCGACCTCGACACCCGCGGCCTTGAGGCCCTGGATGAGGCGGTTGTACGTCAGGCCCTGGGCGCGCGACGCAGCGTTGATGCGCTGGATCCACAGCTTGCGGAAGTCGCCCTTGCGCGCCTTGCGGTCACGGTAGGAGTAGACGAGGGAGTGGGTGACCTGCTCCTTCGCCTTGCGGTAGAGGCGCGAGCGCTGGCCGCGGTAGCCGCTGGCGCGCTCGAGGGTCGTACGGCGCTTCTTCTGGGCGTTGACCGCCCGCTTCACGCGTGCCACGTGATGCTCCTTGCAGTTCGGGGCTCAGGGGTGAGCCGGTCGGTGGCGGGTCCCGCCACCTGCCGGGTCACTTGCCGAGCAGCTTCTTGATGGACTTGACGTCGGCGGGCGAGACCACCTGGTCGGCAGCGAGGCGGCGCTTGCGCTTGGTCGCCTTGTGCTCGAGGTAGTGACGGGCGTTGGTCTGCTCGCGCATGACCTTCCCGGAACCCGTGATGCGGAAGCGCTTCTTGGCACCCGAGTGCGTCTTGTTCTTCGGCATGACTGCCGTCTCTCCTTGTGTCCGGTCAGCCACCTCGCGGTGGCCGACGTGTTCGGGTCCGGGCCGGTGGGCCCGGACCCCGAGCAGGGTCCGTCCGTGGTGCCGGTGTCAGCCGGCCTTGCCGCGCGGCGTCGGCTTGGGTGCCGGCTTGGGAGCGGGGCGCGGGGCGCCCGGCTTCGGCGCGGCGGGCCGGGGTGCTGCGGGCTTCGCGCCGTCCGACGACGCGGGCGAGGCCGCGGGCGTCGGGCGCGGCGCCGCCGGCTTCGAGTCCGCGGCCGGTCGAGCCGCCGGACGCGGGGCAGGCGCCGAGCGCGGAGCCGGAGCCGACCGCGGGGCCGGAGCCGACCGCGGGGCCGGAGCGGAGCGCGGGGCCGGAGCGGAGCGCGGGGCCGGAGCGGCCTGCGCCGGAGCCTCGGCCGGGGCGGGCTCCTCGGCCGGGGCGGGGGCCGAGGCGGCAGCCTCGACCGCGTCCGTGGTCTCCGTCGCCTCGACCGCGTCGGTGGCCTCGACGGTCTGCGTCTCGACCGCCTCGGTCTCGTCCGCGTCGTCGCCCGAGCGCGCCGCGGCGCGCTGGGCGGACTTGGTGAGACGCGGCTCGGCCTCCTGCGCGCGCTTGCGCTGCTCGCTCTTGGCGTCGGCCTTCTTCTTCACCGGACCGAGCACCATGGTCATGTTGCGCCCGTCCTGCTTCGGCATGGACTCCACGAAGCCGAGCTCCGCGACGTCGTCCGCGAGGCGCTGGAGCAGGCGGACACCCATCTCGGGGCGCGACTGCTCACGGCCGCGGAACATGATCATGACCTTGACCTTGTCGCCCGCCGCGAGGAAGCGCTCGACGTGGCCCTTCTTGGTGCCGTAGTCGTGCGGGTCGATCTTCAGGCGGAAACGGATCTCCTTGAGGACCGTGTTCGCCTGGTTGCGCCGCGCCTCACGCGCCTTCATGTCGGACTCGTACTTGAACTTGCCGAAGTCCATGAGCTTGGCGACGGGGGGCCGGGCGTCCGGGGCGACCTCGACGAGGTCGAGGTCCGCGTCCTGGGCAAGGCTCAGGGCAACCTCGGTGCGGACGACGCCGACCTGCTCCCCGCCGGGACCGATGAGTCGGACCTCGGGGACGCGGATCCGATCGTTGATGCGAGGCTCGCTGATGTGATGCTCCTAGGAAGTCGTCGGTAGACCGCCCGGACACGAAGAAGGCCTCCGTCCCTGGCGCAGGGCGGAGGCCATCAGGTCGGGACGTCACGCGAACGCGACGACCACGGCGGAACGGTCCCCGAGGGGCTCGCTCCGGACCAGGACCCGGCCTCTGTCGCGACGTGAGTCGGCGGTCGAAGCCCGGGTGGGATGTCATCCACTTGCGCACCCGCACGTCTTCCGCACCACCCGGAACCGGGAGGTGCGGACACGAACGGGTCGGTCAGCTGTCAAGGATAGCAGAGCGGGCGTGCAGGGCGAGCCGACCGCACGCGCAGACATCTGATCCGATCCATCAATGGAACTCTTCCAGAATAGGGGGGTACAGTGGGAGCCATGACCACAGGAGCGACGTCGACCGCAGGCACCGGCCTCGAGGACGGGCCCCGCCGCGCACGCCACGAGAGCGAGCTGCGCGACCACGGCCTGCGCGTCACCGCCGCACGCCTCGCCGTGCTCGACGCCGTCGAGGTGCAGCAGCACGCGGACGCCGACGACGTGCTGCGCGCCGCGCGCACGGCGCTCGGCTCCGTCTCCGTCCAGGCCGTCTACGACGTCCTGCACACGCTCACCGACAAGGGGCTCGTGCGCCGCATCGAGCCGGCCGGGCACCCGGCCCGCTACGAGCGCCGGCTCGGTGACAACCACCACCACGTGGTGTGCCGGGGCTGCGGCGCCGTCGCCGACGTGGACTGCACCGTGGGCCACGCCCCGTGCCTCACCCCCAGCAGCACCGCGGGGTTCCGGATCGACACCGCCGAGGTGACGTTCTGGGGACTCTGCCCGGACTGCGCCGACTGACCCCGCACCACCCGCTCCGGGGCCTCGTGCCCCCGGAGCGCGTCCGTTTTATCACGGATGCACTGTTTGAGAACGCCAGACGAGCCGTACCCGCGGCTCACGGAAGGAGACCCATGACCGCCCCCTTCACCACCACGAACGCCGGCGCCCCCGTCGCCTCGGACGCCCACTCGCAGTCCGTCGGCGCCGACGGCCCGATCGTCCTGCACGACCACTACCTCGTCGAGAAGCTCGCCCAGTTCAACCGCGAGCGCGTCCCGGAGCGCGTCGTGCACGCCAAGGGCGGCGGTGCGTTCGGCACGTTCACCGTGACCCAGGACGTCAGCGCGTACACCCGCGCGGCGCTGTTCCAGCCCGGCACGACGACCGAGATGCTCGCGCGCTTCTCCTCCGTCGCCGGCGAGCAGGGCTCGCCCGACACCTGGCGCGACCCCCGCGGCTTCGCGCTGAAGTTCTACACGACCGAGGGCAACTACGACCTCGTCGGCAACAACACGCCCGTGTTCTTCCTGCGCGACGGCATCAAGTTCCCCGACTTCATCCGGTCGCAGAAGCGCCTGCCGGGCTCGAACCTGCGCGACAACGACATGCAGTGGGACTTCTGGTCGCTCTCCCCCGAGTCGGCGCACCAGGTGACCTGGCTCATGGGCGACCGCGGCCTCCCGTCGAGCTGGCGCCACATGGACGGGTTCGGCTCGCACACCTACCAGTGGATCAACGCGGCGGGCGAGCGGTTCTGGGTCAAGTACCACTTCAAGACCCAGCAGGGCATCAAGAACCTCACGGCGGACGAGGCCTCGCAGCTCGCCGGGTCGGACTCGGACCACCACATCCGCGACCTGTACGAGCACATCGAGGGGGGCGACTTCCCGCGCTGGACGCTCTCGGTCCAGGTCATGCCGTACGAGGACGCCAAGACCTACCGGTTCAACCCGTTCGACCTCACGAAGGTGTGGCCGCACGCCGACTACCCGCTGATCGAGGTGGGCGTCATGGAGCTGAACCGCAACCCGGAGAACTACTTCGCGCAGATCGAGCAGGCGACGTTCGCGCCGAGCAACTTCGTCCCGGGCATCGCGACGAGCCCGGACAAGATGCTCCTCGCGCGCATCTTCTCCTACGCCGACGCCCACCGGTACCGCGTGGGCACGAACCACGCCCAGCTCCCGGTGAACGCGCCGCACGCCGCGGCCGAGGCCGGTCACTCGTACGCGAAGGACGGGTCGATGCGCTACTCGTTCTCGTCGGCGACCACGCCGGTGTACGCGCCGAACAGCCGGGGCGGCGCGCACGCCGACCCGACCCGCGCGGCGGAGTCCGCCGGCTGGGAGGCCGACGGCGAGCTGACGCGCAGCGCCGCGACGCTGCACCCGGAGGACGACGACTACGGCCAGGCGGGCACGCTCTACCGCGAGGTCTTCGACGACGCGGCCCGCGCGCGCTTCCTCGAGACGATCACGGGCCACGTCGGCGCCGTGCGCAGCGAGGACATCCGCGAGCGCGCCGTGCAGTACTGGACGTACGTCGACGCGAACCTGGGTCGCGAGCTGCGTGCGGCCCTCGCCGCCGCGGACGCCCCGCTCGAGGGCGGCCAGCCCGGGACGGCCGCGGAGCCGGTCCGCGTCTGAGCCGTCGTGGCCGCCCTGCGGGGCGGTCGCACCCCGTCGGCCGTCGCCCCTCGCCGGGGGCGGCGGCCGACGTCGTCCCCGGCCCGGGGCGTCGGCCGTCCTTCCCGCGCACCGGGCCACCGCTCCCCCCGCCGGATGGAAAGATGGTCGCCATGAGTACCGAGAACGCCGCCGTGCCCGACCCCACCACCGACGCGGTGCGCGACATCGCCGACGTGGCCGCCGTGGAGGTCATCACGTCCGCGGCCGTCCACCTCATGAGCGCCGCCGCCGTCAAGTGCGGTCTCGCCGAGGACGCGCAGGAGCAGGGCCACCTCGACCTGGACGAGGCGCGCAAGCTCATCAACGCGCTCGCCGCGCTCGTCACGGCGAGCGCCCCCGACATCGGCAACCAGCACGCCCGCTCGCTCCGCGACGGGCTGCGCTCGCTCCAGCTGGCCTTCCGCGAGGCGTCGGTCTACCCGGACGCCCCGGGCGACGGGCCGGGCGAGAAGTACACGGGCGCCGTGAGTTGAGCACGCCCCCGGTCCCGCCCCCGCACGGCGGTCCCGCGGGCCCGCCGCACCCGCCCGAGAGCGTGCCGCGGGGCACCCCGGCCGACGCGGTCCCGACGGCCCGACCGGGCGCCGTCGGGGCGCCGTCGTTCGCGCCCGCGGCGGCCGGCCCCGGGGGTGCCGCACCCGCGGCAGCGTCCGCCACGGCGACCGCGCCGCACGACGACACGCCGGCGGCCGGCGATGGCGCGGCGGCCCGGCCGCGACGACGTCGCGGGGCCGTGGTCGCGATCGTCGTGCTCGCGCTGGCCCTCGCCGCGGCGCTGGGCGTCGGCGCGTACCTGTGGCTCACCACGACGCGCTGGCAGGAGACGAGCGCCGGGTGGGAGGCGCAGGCGCGCGAGCTCGGGCAGGACGTCGCGCAGCTGCGCACCGAGCTCGACGGCGCGAACGCGGAGCTCGAGTCCGCGCGCACCCAGCTCACCGCCGCCCAGGACCGCATCAGCGACCTCGCCAACGAGAAGGCCCAGCTGGGCGACGAGAACGAGGCGTCCCAGCAGTACCTGGACTACCAGAGCCGGGTCTCGGACGCCGCGGGCAAGGTCGCGGCCGCGCTCGGGCAGTGCACGACGGCGCAGACGCAGCTCATCGGGTACCTCAACAACCGGGACGCCTACGACCCCGCGGACATCGACCGGTTCGCGGACCAGGTCGGGGTGCTCTGCCAGGAGGCCACCGACGCGAACGCCCAGCTCCAGCAGGAGCTCGCCGGATGACGCGCCGCCCGTCCCGGCGCGCGGCGGTGCGCGTCCTCGGCTCGCTGCTCGGGCTGTCGCTCGCGGGCGGCTCGCTCGGCGCGTGCGGCGTCCTGCCGGAGCTCCCCGAGCCGGTGCCGGGCTCGGTCGTGCCGTCGCTCGTGGCGCCCGACGACCCGGCCGGCTCGGAGAACCTCTCCCCCGACGGGTTCGACGCCGTCCAGCGCATGGCCGTGAGAATCCGCAACGTGCGGTGCGACGGCCTGTCCACCGGGTCGGGGTTCGCCGTCGACTCCCGGACCCTCATCACCAACAAGCACGTGGTCGACTCGTCGCGCTCGCTCCAGCTCCTCACCTACGACGGGCGCGACATCGCCGCCCAGACGGCGAGCGTGGCCGGCCTGGCGGACCTCGCGATCGTCCGGACCGCGGAGGACCTCCCGTCCGCCCCGACCCTCGCCGCCGCCGACCCGGCGCCCGGCGACGCGGTGACGGTCGTCGGGTACCCCGAGGGCGGGCGGCTCACCGTGACGCAGGGGTCGGTCATCGGCACGACGACGGACCCGCTGCACGAGAACCTCGGCGAGGTGCTCGTCACCGACGCCCCCGTCGAGCCCGGCAGCTCCGGGTCCGCCGCGCTCAACGAGGCGGGCGAGGTGATCGGCGTGGTCTACGCGAAGACGTCGACGGAGAAGTCGCTCCTCGTGCCCGTGAGCACCCTCCAGACGATGCTCGGCGACGAGTCCGCGTTCACGGCCCTCCCGGAGTGCGACGCCTGACCCGTCCCGGCGTCCACGCACCGACGGCCTCGACGGCGAGGCGGTGCGCGCGGTTCCCGCGCGCACCGGGGGCCCCAGGTCTACCCTTCGTGCCATGAGCACACACGCGAGCTCGGACACGCCCCCCGTCGACCCGGCGCACATCACCCACGCGGCACGCGACACGCTCACCGTGCGTCGCGTCTTCGGGGAGTCGTACGAGCGGGACGGCACGCTCGTCATCCCCGTCGCGACGGTCTGGGGCGGCACGGGTTCGGGCTGGGGGTCCGGCACGGGCGAGCTCTCCGGAAAGGGAGCCGCGGACTGGCGGCGTCGCGTCGGCGCGGCGGCCGCGCGCGGGGCGGACGCCGGTCCGGACGACGCCACCGCGGACGGCGGCTCGACGTCCGACCCGGGCTCCGGCAACGCCGGGGGCGAGGCGGGCGGCGAGGGCTCGGGCGGTGGCGGCGGGTTCGGGGTGCGCGTCGTCGCGAAGGGCGTCTACGTCGTCGACGACGCGGGCGTGCGCTGGCAGCCCGCCCTCGACCTCAACCGCGTGATCCTCGGCGGGCAGGCCCTGGGCGCGGTCGTGGCGTTCTCGGCCGCGCTCGCGTGGGGCCTCAGCCGCCTGCGCCGGCGCTGAGCCCGGGCAGCGCTGCCCGCCGATCCGTTTCGGCCGGCGCGTCCGCGCGGGCGGTCCGGGTCGGAGGGCCGCCTCAGTCGGCCCGGCCGACGCGGAGCTCGAGCCCGTCGACGCGCTCGGACACCACCGCGTCCGTCGCGAGCGCGGCGTTGACCTGCCCGAGCACGGCGTCGAGACCGGCGCGGTCGAGGCCGGCGTCGATGCGCAGGACCACCGCGACCTCGGCCCGGCGGCCCGGCTCGGCCCAGACGCGCGCGACGTGCGGCACGCCCGCGAGCGACCCCTGCACGGCGGCGAGCACCTCCGGCACGACGACTCCGTCGACGACCGCGGGCGACCAGTCCTTGCCCTGCGCGAGCGCCCACACGGCCGGGCGCGGCACGAGCGCCGTGACCGGTCCAGCCGGGTCGAGCACGAGCAGCGACCAGTCCTCGCTCACGGCGGACAGCGCCGCGCGGCGCGCGTCCACCGGCACCGGCCGCGCGCTCGCGCGCCACGCCGCCATCGCCGCGACGGACGTGAACACGGGCAGCGCGCGGCGCCCGTCCGGCGCCTCGATGGCGACGACCCCGGCCGACGCCTCCTTGTCGACCGTGTGCCCGTGCTCGCCCTCGCCCGCGCTCTCGAGCTCGGCGAGGATCGGCACGAGCACGCGCGTCTCGCCGAGGCGCGCGACGACGTCGGACAGCGAGGCCGAGCCCGCGGCGTACGCGTCGAGGAGCGCGGCGAGCGCGGGGTCGGCCGATCCGTCGTCGCCCGCGAAGCCGGAGGACGGCGGGAGCGCCTTGCCCGGGCCTGCGGCCTCGTGGTCGGTCGTCACGGCCGACCCGCGACGTCGAGCGCCTGCGGGAGCGTGAACGCGCCCGCGTAGAGGGCCTTGCCCACGATCGCGCCCTCGACACCGGCCGGCACGAGCGAGCGCAGCGCCTCGAGGTCCTCGAGGCTGGAGATGCCGCCGGACGCGACGACGGGCGCCTCGGTGCGCGCCGCGACGTCGCGCAGCAGGTCGAGGTTCGGGCCGCGCAGCGTCCCGTCCTTGGTCACGTCGGTGACGACGTACCGGGCGCACCCGGCGGCCTCCAGGCGGTCGAGGACCTCCCACAGGTCGCCGCCCTCCTGCGTCCACCCGCGCGCGGCGAGCGTGGTGCCGCGCACGTCGAGCCCGACGGCGATCGCGTCGCCGTGCTCCGCGATGACCTTCGCCGTCCACTCGGGGTTCTCGAGCGCCGCGGTGCCGAGGTTGACGCGGCGCGCGCCGGTGGCGAGCGCGCGCTCGAGCGACGCGTCGTCGCGGATGCCCCCGGACAGCTCGACCTGCACGTCGAGGCGCGCGACGACGTCGGCGAGCAGCTCCGCGTTGGAGCCGCGGCCGAACGCGGCGTCGAGGTCGACGAGGTGGATCCACTCCGCGCCGCCGGACTGCCAGTCGAGCGCGGCGGCGAGCGGGTCGCCGTACGAGGTCTCGGAGCCCGCCTCGCCCTGGACGAGGCGGACGGCCTGGCCGTCGGCGACGTCGACGGCGGGGAGCAGCACGAGGCGGTCGGTCACGAGGGTCTCCATCGGTGTAGGCGGTGGCGCGTCGCTCGCGCCGGGTGGTGCGCGCCGGGCGGTCTGCCTCGGCGCGCGGACGGTCAGAGCGAGCGGACCCAGTTCTCCAGCAGGGTCGCGCCGGCGTCGCCCGACTTCTCGGGGTGGAACTGCGTCGCGGACAGCGGGCCGTTCTCGACGGCCGCGACGAAGCGGCCACCGTGCTCGGACCACGTGACGAGCGGTCGCCGGACGGGCGAGTCCGCCGGGAGGTCCTGGCCGGTCGTGAACGACCGGGCCGCGTAGGAGTGCACGAAGTAGAAGCGCTCGTGCTCGACCCCGCGGAACAGCACGCTGCCCTCGGGCACGTCGACGGTGTCCCAGCCCATGTGCGGCACGACGTCGGCCTCGAGACGGTCGACGAGGCCCGCCCACTCCCCGAGCCCGTCGGTGAGCGTCCCGTGCTCGTCGCCCTGCTCGAACATGACCTGCATGCCCACGCAGATCCCGAGGACGGGCCGCCCGCCGGCGAGCCGCCGGCCGACGATCTCGTCGCCCCGCACGCCGCGCAGACCGGTCATGACCGCGGCGAACGCGCCGACGCCCGGGACGACGAGCCCGTCCGCGTCCTGCGCGCGCGCCCGGTCCGCCGTCAGCTCGACGTCCGCGCCGACGCGCTCGAGCGCGCGCACGGCCGAGCGGACGTTGCCGAACCCGTAGTCGAGCACGACGACGGACGGGCGGCGGGCGGTAGACGCCGCCGCGGTGGGCTCGGTCATGCGCCGTCCTTCCGTGCGCGCCGCGCCGCCGACGTGAGCAGGCGCATCGCCTTCCAGCGGGAGATCGACGAGCTCGCCACGACGCCGTCCTGGTCGGCGAGCGTCGTCGTGCCGGTGAGCAGGTCCTCGAGCGACTCGGGCGCACCGCCGAGCACGAGGCCCGGCGCGAGGGTGTCGCCCTGCACGCCGTCCGCCCAGCGCGTCATCGTGAGCTGCTCGCCGCTGCGCTCGACGAGCACGAGCGGCACGCCCTTGACGAGGGTCGTCAGGGCGGCGGCCGCGTGCGCGGGCGCGTCGCCCGCGGGGTCGCGCAGCACCGCCACGGCACCGGCGTCGGTCGGCACGACGTCCGCCTCGACCTGCGCGAGCGAGCACGCCGCCGCGAGCGGCTCCGCGCCCGCGATCTGCGTGATGAGCGCCACGAGGTCGGGGACCGCCGAGGCCGTCAGCGACGAGAGGTCGTCGGGGATCTCGACGCCGTCCAGCGCGTCGTCGTCGTGCGTGCTCACAGGGCTCCCTTCGTGGACGGGACGCCCTCGACGCGCGGGTCCGGCGCGACGGCGGCGCGCAGCGCCCGGGCGAGCGCCTTGAACTGCGCCTCGACGATGTGGTGCGGGTCGCGGCCCGCGAGGACGCGCACGTGGATGCAGATGCCCGCGTGGTGGGCGATCGACTCGAGCACGTGCCGCGTGAGCGACCCCGTGAAGTGCCCGCCGATGAGGTGGTACTCCTGCCCCTCCGGCTCGCCCGAGTGCACGAGGTACGGCCGCCCGGACACGTCGACGACGGCGAGCGCGAGGGCCTCGTCCAGCGGGACCGTCGCGTCGCCGAAGCGCCCGATGCCCACCTTGTCGCCGAGCGCGACGCGCAGCGCCTCGCCGATCGTGATCGCGACGTCCTCCACCGTGTGGTGCGCGTCGATGTGGGTGTCCCCCGTCGCGACGACCTTGAGGTCGATGAGCGAGTGCTTGCCCAGCGCCGTGAGCATGTGGTCGTAGAACGGGACGGTCGTCGAGATCTCGGTCCGTCCGGTCCCGTCGAGGTCGAGCTCGACGAGCACGCTCGACTCGGACGTCGCGCGCTCGATGCGCGCGGTGCGCTTCACAGTCCTGCCACCTCCACGAGGGCCTGACGGAAGGCCCTCATCTCGTCGCCGGTGCCGATCGACACCCGCAGCCAGCCGTCGGGACCAGTCTCCCGGATGAGCACGCCCCGCTCCAACAACGCCGCCCAGACCGCGTGCCGGTCCGCGAACGTGCCGAACAGGACGAAGTTGGCGTCGGACTCCGCGACCTCGACCGGACGACCGTCCGGGTGCCGCAGCGAGCGCAGCCACGCGACGGTCTCGTCGCGGCGCTCGCGCAGCGCGGAGACCTGCGCGAGCAGCTCGCCCGAGTGCGCGAGCGCCGCGCGCGCGACCGCCTGCGTCACGGCCGACAGGTGGTACGGCAGGCGCACGACGCGCAGCGCGTCGACGAGCTCGCGCGACGCCGCGAGGTACCCGACGCGGGCGCCCGCGAGCGCGAACGCCTTGGACATCGTGCGCGTCACCGCGAGGTTCGGGTAGCGCTCGAGCAGCTCGAGCGCCGACGGCGTCCCGGCGCGCCGGAACTCGCCGTACGCCTCGTCGACGACGACGACGGCGGGCGCCTCCTGCCCGCCGGGGAGCGGGACGCGCACCGCGAGCGCCGCCTCGCACACCGCCTCGACGGTCGCGGCAGGCAGCGCCGTGCCGGTCGGGTTGTTCGGGCTCGCGAGCAGGACGACGGACGGCTGCTCGCGCGCGATCACCTCGCGGGCGTGCTCCGGGTCGAGCGTGAAGTCCTCCGCGCGGCGCCCGACGACCCAGGCCGTGTGCGTGTCGCGCGCGTACTCCGGGTACATCGAGTACGTCGGCGCGAAGGAGACGGCCGTGCGCCCCGGGCCGCCGAAGGCCTGCAGAACGTGGAGCATGATCTCGTTCGAGCCGTTCGCCGCCCAGAGCTGCTCCGCCCCCAGCACGACGCCCGCCTCCGTCCCGAGGTAGGCGGCGAGGTCGGTGCGCAGGCCGAGGAAGTCGCGGTCGGGGTAGCGGTTCAGCCCGGTGGCGGCGTCGTGCACCGCGCGCGTGATGGTCGCGACGACGGCCTCGCTCGGCGCGTGCGGGTTCTCGTTGACGTTGAGCAGGACCGGGACGTCGAGCTGCGGCGCACCGTACGGCTCGACGCCGGCGAGCTCGGGGCGCAGCGGGAGCAGGGGTCGTCCCGCGACGGAGGGTGGGGTCACCCCGACAGTCTACGAAGCGTGGGCGCGCGGCCGCCCGTGACGTCCGGCACGCGGGCACCCGGGGCGACCTTCTGACGGCGGCCGCCCGGGACGGTCGGCGCGGTCGGCGCGCGGTCGACCAGGACGGTCGGCCTCGCCGACGAGAGGCGGAGGTCCCGACCTGGACGGACGTCGGTCGCCGGTCCGGCCGTCCGGGGCGCCGGAGCGGCGGCGCACGCGTAGCGTCGAGAGGGAAGGGAGGACCGTCGGCACGGTCCCCCGGCCCCTCTCCCCGAGAAAACGAGGTGATCTCCGTGCCCGCCATGCGTGCCGCCGTCGTCCGCTCGTTCACCGACCCGCTGGTCGTCGAGGAGCTCGACGTCCCGTCGCCCGGGCCCCACGAGGCCCTGGTCAAGGTCGACTACACCGGCGTGTGCCACACGGACCTGCACGCCGCGCACGGCGACTGGCCGGTCAAGCCCGCTCCCCCGTTCGTGCCGGGCCACGAGGGCGTCGGCACGGTCGTCGCGGTCGGTGACCAGGTCACGCGCGTGCGCGTGGGCGACACGGTCGGCAACGCCTGGCTCTGGAGCGCGTGCGGCGAGTGCGAGTACTGCGAGACGGGCTGGGAGACGCTGTGCCCGCAGCAGAAGAACGGCGGCTACTCGGTCGACGGCTCGTTCGGCCAGTACATGCTCGTCGACTCGAGGTACTGCCCGGTGATCCCGGACGGGGTCGACCTCTCCGCCGTCGGGCCGATCCTGTGCGCCGGCGTCACCGTCTACAAGGGGCTCAAGGTCACGGACACCCAGCCCGGCGAGTGGGTGCTGGTCTCGGGGATCGGCGGGCTCGGGCACATCGCGGTGCAGTACGCGGTCGCGATGGGCCGCCGCGTCGCCGCGGTGGACGTCGACGACGAGAAGCTCGCGCTCGCGCGCAAGCACGGCGCGGAGGTGACGGTGAACGCGGCGACGTCGCCCGACGCGGCGGCCGAGATCCGCGAGCAGACGGGCGGCGGCGTCCACGGCGCGCTCGTCACCGCCGTCAACGCGCACGCGTTCCCGCAGGCCGTGGAGGCGCTGCGCCGCGGTGGCACGGTCTCGCTCGTCGGCCTGCCGCCGGAGAAGTTCCCGCTCGACATCTTCACGACCGTCCTCTTCGGCCTGACCGTGCGCGGGTCGATCGTCGGCACGCGCAAGGACATGGCCGAGGCGCTCGACTTCTTCGCGCGCGGCAAGATCACCCCGACGTACACCGTGCGTCCGCTCGACGACATCAACGCGATCTTCGCCGAGATGGAGGAGGGCCGGATCGACGGGCGCGTCGTCATGGACATGCGCTCCTGACGTCGCGCCGCTGCCGCTCGCGTCGTCCCGGCCCGTGACCCCCGACCGGGTCGCGGGCCGGGGCTGTGCACGACGGCCCGAGGGTCGGCGGGTGCGCCTACGATCGTGCGGGTGAGCCCCACCGACCCGTACGCCGACCTGCCCTTCGACCCGGCCGACGAGCCGCCGCTCGACGAGCCCGCCGACCCGTTCGGCGACCCGTGGGCGGGGACGGCGCCGGAGGCACCGGCGACCGCGGCTCCCGCCGCGCGCACGGCCGGCGGCGCGGGCGCGGACGCTCGCGGCGGCGACCCCGCGCCCGACCCCGCGCCCGTTCCGGCGGCCGGCGGCGGCGAGGCCGCCAAGCGCGCCAAGCTCGCCATGCTGCGCGGCCTCCTCGACGGGCAGTCGCTGCGCGAGGACGCCGAGACCGCGCTGCGCGCCCTCGTGGGGCGCGACGACGCGAAGCTGCGCGAGGACCAGTGGCGCGCGATCGAGGCGCTCGTGGCGTTCCGCCGTCGTGCGCTCGTCGTGCAGCGCACCGGGTGGGGCAAGTCGGCCGTGTACTTCGTCGCGACCCGGCTGCTGCGCGACCGCGGCGCCGGTCCGACGGTGATCGTGTCCCCGCTCCTCGCGCTCATGCGGGACCAGATCTCGGCCGCCGCGCGCGCCGGGATCAAGGCGGTGACGATCAACTCCGCGAACGTCACCGAGTGGGACGACGTCCACCGCGCGATCGCGGACGGCGAGGTCGACGTGCTCCTGTGCTCGCCGGAGCGGCTCAACAACCCCGGCTTCCGCGACGAGGTCCTCCCCCGGCTCGCGGCGGACGCGGGCCTCGTCGTCATCGACGAGGCGCACTGCATCTCGGACTGGGGCCACGACTTCCGGCCGGACTACCGGCGCATCCGCACCCTGCTCGCCGACCTGCCGCCCGGCATCCCGGTGCTCGCGACGACCGCGACGGCGAACGAGCGCGTGACCGCCGACGTCGCGGAGCAGCTCGGTGTCACGGCGGCGCACGCCGCGGGCCGGGCCGCGGGCGATGTCGCGGGCGGGACGGCCCACGAGGACGTGCTCGTCCTGCGCGGCGGCCTCGACCGCGAGTCGCTGCACCTCGCCGTGCTGCGCCTGCCCGACCAGCCGACGCGCGTCGCGTGGCTCGTCGAGGCGCTCCAGGACGTCGACGGCTCGGGGATCGTGTACTGCCTCACCGTCTCCGCCGCCGAGCAGGTCGCGAGCCAGCTCCGCGCCGCCGGTCTCGCCGTGGCGTCGTACACGGGCCAGACGGACCCCGCCGAGCGCGAGCGGCTCGAAGAGGACCTCAAGGAGAACCGCGTCAAGGCGCTCGTCGCGACCTCCGCGCTCGGGATGGGCTTCGACAAGCCGGACCTGGCCTTCGTCGTCCACCTCGGGGCGCCGAGCTCGCCGATCGCGTACTACCAGCAGGTCGGGCGCGCGGGCCGTGGCGTGGACTCGGCCGTCGTGGTGCTCCTGCCGGGCGAGGAGGACCGCCGCATCTGGGAGTGGTTCGCGTCCACCGCGTTCCCGCCGCAGGACCAGGTGCGGGCGACCCTCGACGCCCTCGGCGCGGGCGGCACGCAGTCCGTCGCGCAGCTCGAGACGCAGGTCGACCTCAAGCGGTCACGCCTCGAGGGGATGCTCAAGGTGCTCGACGTCGACGGCGCGGTCCGGCGCGTCAAGGGCGGCTGGGAGGCCACGGGCGAGCCCTGGACGTACGACGCCGAGCGCTATGCGCGCGTCGACGCCACGCGCTCGGCCGAGCAGCAGGCGATGCTCGACTACGAGGCCACCGACGGGTGCCGCATGGCGTTCCTGCGCGCCGCGCTCGACGACCCGGAGCTCGAGGACGGGTGGCGGTGCGGCCGCTGCGACACGTGCGGCGGCGTGACGCTGCCCGCACTCCCCGACGCGGAGGCCGTCGCCGCCGCGCGCGCCGACATGGACCGCCCCGGCGTCGAGGTCGTGGCCCGTCGGCAGTGGCCGAGCGGCATGGACCGTCTGGGGCTCGACCTGCGCGGGCGCCTGGGTGCGGACGAGCTCACCGAGACCGGGCGCGCGGTCGCGCGCCTCGACGGGCTCGGCTGGTCCGCGCCGCTGCGCGAGCTCTTCGCGGCCACGACGCCCGACGGCGACACCCCCGTCGCGCTCCGGCGCGCCGCCGCGCGCGTCCTCGACGACTGGGCGGAGCTCTACGAGTCCGCCCCGCAGCCGGACCCGGAGACCGGGGTCGATGACAACTCTCCTGACGGCACAGCCCCGGCCGAACGGTGGCTCCTCGTGGACGGCGTCGTCGCGGTCCGCTCCGCGACGCGCCCGCGGCTCACGTTCCACCTGGCGAACGGGCTCGCGAGCTATCTCGGCAAGCCGCTCATCGGCGCGGTCGGCCCGGTCCCGGGCCGCGAGGAGCCGGGCCGGCACGACGTGAACTCCGCGACGCGCCTCGCGGGCGTCGCGAGCCGCCTCCAGCTCGAGCTGTCGGACGCCGCGCGCGCGGGGCTCGCCGGCCGCCGCGTGCTGCTCGTCGACGACTACACCGAGTCGGGCTGGACCCTCACGGTCGCGGCACGCCTGCTGCGCCGCGCCGGGGCGGCGGCGGTGCACCCGTTCGTGCTCGGGGTGCGCTGACGCGGACGCGCCAGACACCGGGCCGCGTCACCAGCGCAGGCGCAGCTCGGTGTACGTCGTGTCCACGAAGCCGAGCGAGCGGTAGAGCGGCTCGCCCTCCGGCGTCGCGTGCAGGGACACGGAGTCCGCGCCCGCCGTGCGGGCCCAGTCGAGCGCCGCTCCGACGCACGCGCGCCCGAACCCCCGGCCGCGGTCGGCCGGGTGCGTGCAGACGTTCGACAGGTGCGCCGTCGTGCCGCGCGGGTTGCGCGCCGACGGCGCGGACCGGTGCAGCTCGACGAGCGCGCACGCCGCGAGGCGTCCCGGTGCGTCGACGACGAACGCGACGACGTCGGGAGTCCCCAGACCCGCGGCGAACCACGCGCGCGCCCGGCCCTGCCACGTCGGGTCCTCCGCGCCGGGCTCGCCCATCGCGCGCATGAGGTGCACGCGCAACGACACGAGGTCGGCCGCGTCGCGCGGGACGGCACGCCGCACCCGCACGACGGCGTCCCGCGCGGAGACCCCGTGCGGCGCGCCGGACCGACCGGCGGTCACAGGAACCGCGCCCGCACCGCCTCGCCGTGCGCCGGGAGGTCCTCGTCGTTCGCCACGGCGACGATCCGGTCCGCGAGGTCCTCGAGGGCGTCGCGGTCGTACTCGACCACCTGGACGGCCTTGACGTAGCTGTGCACGCCGAGCCCGCTGGAGAAGTGCGCGCAGCCGCCCGTCGGCAGGACGTGGTTCGAGCCGGCCATGTAGTCGCCGAGCGAGACCGGCGACCAGGGCCCGACGAAGATCGCCCCCGCGCTCGTGACGCGCTCGGCGAGCTCGGCCGCCCCCGCGGCCTGGATCTCCAGGTGCTCCGCGCCGTAGGCGTCCACCACCTGCAGCCCGTGCTCGAGGTCGTCGACGAGCACGATCGCGGACTGCGGGCCCGCGAGCGACTGCGCGACGCGCTGCGCGTGCTTCGTCGCGGTCACGAGGTCCGCGAGGCGCGCCTCGACCGCGGCGGCGAGCTCGACCGACGGGGTGACGAGCACCGCGGCGGCCAGCGGGTCGTGCTCCGCCTGGCTGATGAGGTCGGCCGCGACGTGCCCCGGGTCCGCCGAGGCGTCGGCGAGGACTGCGATCTCGGTGGGGCCCGCCTCCGCGTCGATACCCACGACGCCTCGCACGAGCCGCTTGGCCGCCGCGACGAAGACGTTGCCGGGGCCCGTCACCACGTCGACCGGCTCGCACAGCACGTCGCCGTCCTGCGGCTCGCTGCCGGCCGCGCCGTACGCGAACATCGCGACCGCCTGCGCCCCGCCGACGGCGTACACCTCGTCGACGCCGAGCAGCGCGCACGCGGCGAGGATCGTCGGGTGCGGCAGGCCGCCGCTGTCCCGCTGCGGCGGCGACGCGACGGCGAGGCTCGGCACGCCCGCCTCCTGCGCCGCGACGACGTTCATCACGACGGACGACGGGTAGACGGCCAGGCCACCGGGGGCATAGAGCCCGACGCGGCGCACGGGCACCCACCGCTGGCGGACCTGGGCGCCCGGCGCGACCTGGACCGTGAAGTCCTGCGGGCGCTGCGCCGCGTGCACGAGCCGGACCCGGCGGATCGACTCCTCGAGCCCTGCCCGGACCTGCGGGTCGAGCGCCGCGAGCGCCGCGGCGATCTCGTCGGCCGGGACCCGCAGGTGCTCCGGCCGCACACCGTCGAAGCGCTCGGCGTACTCGCGCAGGGCCTCGGCCCCGCGCGTCCGCACCGCCTCGAGGATCGGCGCGACCCGATGCGCCGCGTCCTCCACGCCGACCTCTGCGCGCGGCAGGGCCTCGGCGAGCTCGCGTGCGGACAGGGAACGCCCTCGGAGATCGATGCGGGAGATCATGCGACGAGTCTAGGAGCCCGGGAGGTCCGCGACGAGCGCGTTTCGCCCACCGGTCGTCCCGGCGGCCGCCCTGCGCCGGCGCGTTCTCGTCGGGAGTCGTGTCGTCGCGGCACGCGGCGCCGGGGAGAATGGCGTCATGAACGCCTCCGACGACGCCCGCCCGGTCGAGATCTCCGACGACGTCATCCGCCTCGGCCAGTTCCTCAAGCTCGCCGGGCTCGCCGAGTCCGGCGCGGAGGCGCGCGAGCTCGTCACCGAGGGCGAGGTGCGCGTGAACGGCGAGGTGGACACGCGCCGAGGCCGCCAGCTGCACCGCGGCGACGTCGTCACGGTGGACCGGCCGCAGGGCGGGGAGAGCGCGACCGTCGCCTGAGCGGCGGGTACGAACTCGTCGGGCGAGGTCAGGCCATGTACGTCGAGGCCATCACCTTGTCCGGCGTGAGGCGCAGCACCACGCGCTCCGGCTTGGGCGTCAGCGGGCGGTAGCGGCGGGCGTATCGCGCGACGGCGTCCGCCACCTCGTCCGCGTCCTCGACGACCTCGATCGTCCCCTCGAGCGTGAGCCACCGCCCGCCGTCGACCTGGCACACCGCGGCGCGCGGGTGCGCCCCGTCCGGGCCGGTCCGGCGGGCGTTGCGCGCCTTCACCGACCCGCGGTTCGTCGTGATCCGCACGACGCCCGCGTCCGGGTCCCAGGTGAACGCCACCGGGACGACGTGCGGGCTCCCGTCCTCGCGCAGGGTCGTGAGCGTGGCCAGGTGCCGCTCGGTGACGAAGACGCGCTGCTCGGGGTTGAGTCGGATCACGCTCGCGAGTCTAGGCGCGGCCCGCCCGGCACCGGCCGGAGCCGTCTCGTGCCGGTGGTCACACGGCGCCGCCGACGAGCCGCCGCGGGTGCGCCGTCCTGGGTGCGTCGCAGCGCGGGCAGGACGGCACCGCCCGGGCGGTGGCACCGTCTGCGCGGCGGGACCGTGCGCAGTGCCGGACCGACGGCGTCGGCGTGTCAGAGCAGGCAGGACGGCCCGAGCAGCGCCTTGAGGTCGCCGAACAGCGCCGGCGACTTCTCGACCCGCAACCCGTCGCCCGCGCGGACGACCGTGGTCTTGCCGGGCTCGAGGACCTGGACGTGCACCTCGGCCGAGCCGGGGTGCGTCGCGAGGACCTCGCGCAGACGCAGGATGATCGGCTCGACGCAGCGCGTGTGCGAGACCTTCACGGCGAGCGGCGACTCCGCGCCCACGGTGATGTCCGGGAGCGAGACCTCCATCGCCTGGAGCTGCATCGTGTCGTCGCGCCGACGCACGCGCCCGCGCAGGACCACGACCTGGTCCTCGGCGAGGACGGTCGAGTACGCGAGGTACGTCTCGCCGAAGAACATGACCTCGACGGCGCCCTCGAGGTCCTCGATGGTCACCGCCGCCCACGGGTTGCCGTTCTTGCTCATCTTGCGCTGGAGCGACGTCACGAGGCCGGCGATCGTCACGGTGGAGCCGTCGGGCCGGCCCTCGTCGGCGAGGAGGTTCGCGATCCCGGTGTCCGCCGCGCGCGTCAGCACGTGCTCGAGACCGGACAGCGGGTGGTCGGACACGTACAGGCCGAGCATCTCGCGCTCGAACGCGAGGCGCTGCTTCTTGTCCCAGTCCGGGAGGTCCGGCACGTCGACGGAGAACGACATGCCGTCCTCGGCGTCGGCGCCCCCGAAGTCGGCGAAGAGGTCGAACTGCCCCTCGGCCTCCTTGCGCTTGACGCTGATGACCGAGTCGACGGCCTGCTCGTGCACGACGAGCAGGGCGCGCCGCGCGTGGCCGAGCGAGTCGAACGCGCCTGCCTTGATGAGCGACTCGATGGTGCGCTTGTTGCACACCACGGCCGGCACCTTGTCGAGGAAGTCGGTGAACGACGTGAACGCACCCTTCTCCTCGCGCGTGCGGATGATCGCGTCGACGACGTTCGCGCCGACGTTGCGCACGCCCGTGAGACCGAAGCGGATGTCGCCGCCCACCGCGGTGAACTTCGCCGCCGAGTCGTTCACGTCCGGCGGGAGCACGGTGATGTGCATGCGCCGGCACTCGTTGAGGTAGAGGGCCAGCTTGTCCTTGTCGTCGCGCACGCTCTGCAGGAGCGCCGCCATGTACTCCGTCGGGTAGTTCGCCTTGAGGAACGCCGTCCAGTACGCCACGAGGCCGTACCCGGCGGAGTGCGCCTTGTTGAAGGCGTAGCCCGCGAACGGGACCAGCGTGTCCCAGACCGCCTGGATCGCGGCGTCGGAGTACCCGCGCTCCCGGCAGCCCGCCTGGAACGGCACGAACTCCTTGTCGAGGATCTCCTTCTTCTTCTTGCCCATCGCGCGCCGCAGCAGGTCGGCCTGTCCGAGCGAGTACCCGGCGAGGATCTGCGCGGCCCTCTGGACCTGCTCCTGGTAGACGATGAGGCCGTAGGTCTCGTCGAGGATCTCCGCGAGGGGCTGCTCGAGCTCCGGGTGGATGGGCTCGATCTTCTGCAGCCCGTTCTTGCGCAGCGCGTAGTTCGTGTGCGAGTTCATGCCCATCGGGCCCGGGCGGTACAGCGCGATGACGGCCGAGAGGTCGTCGAACTTGTCCGGCTTCATCTGGCGCAGGAGCGCGCGCATGGGGCCGCCGTCGAGCTGGAACACGCCGAGCGTGTCACCGCGCGCGAGCAGCTCGTACGACGCCTTGTCGTCGAGCGTGAGCGACTCGATCTCGATCGGGTCCTTGCCGTTCATCTCGATGTTCTCGAGCGCGTCGTCGAGGATCGTGAGGTTCCGCAGCCCGAGGAAGTCCATCTTGATGAGGCCGAGGCCCTCGGACGTCGGGTAGTCGAACTGGGTGATGACCGCGCCGTCCTGAGGACGGCGCATGATCGGGATGATGTCGATGAGCGGGTCGCTCGACATGATGACGCCCGCCGCGTGCACGCCCCACTGCCGCTTCAGCCCCTCGATACCCCGCGCGAGCTCGACGACGCGCTGCGCCTCCGGGTCGGTGTCGTGGAGCTGACGGAACTCCGCCGCCTCGGAGTACCGCTCGTGCTTGGGGTCGAAGATCCCCGACAGGGGGATGTCCTTGCCCATCACGGCCGGCGGCATCGCCTTGGTGAGCTTCTCCCCCATCGCGAAGGGGAAGCCGAGGAGCCGCGCCGAGTCCTTGAGCGCCTGCTTGGCCTTGATGGTGCCGTAGGTGACGATCTGGGCGACGCGGTCGTCGCCGTACTTCTCCGTGACGTACCGGATGACCTCCCCGCGCCGACGCTCGTCGAAGTCGACGTCGACGTCGGGCATCGACACACGCTCGGGGTTGAGGAACCGCTCGAAGATCAGCCCGTGCTCCAGCGGGTCGAGCTCGGTGATGCCCATGAGGTAGGAGGCCATGGAGCCCGCGGCCGAGCCACGGCCCGGGCCGACGCGGATGCCCTGGTCCTTGGCCCAGTTGATGAAGTCGGCGACCACGAGGAAGTACCCCGGGAAGCCCATCTGGATGATGACCTCGGTCTCGTACTGCGCCTGCTTGCGCGCCGCGTCCGGGATGCCGTTGGGGTACCGGCGGTGCAGCCCGCGCTCCACCTCCTTGACGAACCAGCTCGTCTCGTCCTCGCCCTCGGGGACGGGGAACCGCGGCATGTAGTTCGCCTTCGTGTTGAACGACACCTCGCACTGCTCGGCGATGAGCAGCGTGTTGTCGCACGCCTCGGGGAGCTCCGCGAAGACCCGGCGCATCTCGGCCGCCGACTTCACGTAATAGCCGGTGCCGTCGAACTTGAACCGGTCCGGGTCGTCGAGCGTCGAGCCGGAGTTGATCGCGAGCAGCGCCTCCTGGCTGGAGGCGTCCTCCTCGCGCACGTAGTGGAGGTCGTTCGTCGCGACGAGGCGCGCGCCGATGGTCTCCGCGAGGCGCAGGAGGTCCTTCGTGACCCGCGTCTCGATGTCGATCCCGTGGTCCATGAGCTCGACGAAGAAGTTCTCGCGGCCGAAGATGTCCTGGAGCTCGCCCGCCGTCCGCACCGCCTCGTCCCACTGGCCGAGGCGCAGGCGCGTCTGGATCTCGCCCGACGGGCACCCGCTCGTCGCGACGAGGCCCTTGCCGTAGCGCTGGAGGAGGTCGCGGTCCATGCGCGGCCACTTGCCCATCTGCCCCTCGAGCGACGCGAGCGACGACGCCCGGAACAGGTTGTGCAGACCCTCGTTGTCCTTCGCGAGCAGCGTCATGTGCGTGTACGCACCGCGCGCCGAGACGTCGTCGGACTCCTGCCCCTGCTGCCCGAACCGCACGCGGGTCTGGTCGAACCGGCTCGTGCCCGGCGTGACGTACGCCTCGACGCCGATGATCGGCTTGATGCCCTTCGCCTGCGCCCGCGACCAGAACTCGAACGCCCCGAACACGTAGCCGTGGTCCGTCGTCGCGATGGCCTTCTGCCCCAGGCGCTCGACCTCGTCGAACAGGTCCCCGATCCGGGCCGCGCCGTCCAGCATCGAGTACTCGGTGTGGACGTGGAGGTGGACGAAGTCCTCAGTCGCGGTGGGCATGCACCGATCTTAGGCGTGCCCCACCGACACTCCCGCGAGGTCGCGGCGGGTCGTGCGGCACGTCACGTGGACGACCCGCGGCGCCCCGCCGAGACCGATCAGACGTCGGTCGTGAGGGTCTTGGCGGCGTCGCGGTGGTCGATGCCCGCGTCGAGGTAGACAGGCCCGGACACGGCGTACCCGAGCCGCTCGTAGAAGCCGATCGCCTGGACCTGGGCGGAGAGGAGCACGCGCACGGCGCGGCGTCCGTCCGGTCCGGGGACCGCGTGCTCGGCGAGCGCGACCCCCTCCAGCGCGCGCATCACCGCGGCGCCCGCGCCGGTGCCCCGCGCGACCGCGGCGACCGCGACCCGGCCGACGTGCACCTCTCCCGGGTGCGCGGGGTCCGTGAGGAGCCGGCCCGTGCCGACGACCTCCCCGCCCCGCTCGCGGTCCCGGACGAGCACGTGCGTGGTCGTCCCCGCGGTGTCCAGGTCGTCGATCTCCTCCTCGACCGGGACGCCCTGCTCGTCGACGAACACCGCGAGCCGCAGCGCGTGCGCGGCGGCCAGCCCGGCGTCGTCGACCACGCGCTCCACGGCGAGGCGGGCGTCGCCCGGTCCCGAGGCGGTGACGGTCATGCGTACGCCCCGCGCAGCACCTCGAGCGCGTGCGCGAGGTCGTCCGGGTACTCGCTCGTCAGCTCGAGCCACTGCCCGGTCGTGGGGTGCTCGAACCCGAGGCGCATCGCGTGCAGCCACTGGCGCGTCAGGGACACGCGCGAGGCCAGCACCGGGTCGGCGCCGTACGTGAGGTCGCCGACGCACGGGTGCCGCAGCGCGGAGAAGTGCACCCGGATCTGGTGCGTGCGACCCGTCTCGAGGTGCACCTCGACGAGGGACGCGGCGGGCAGCATCTCGAGCACCTCGTAGTGCGTGACCGAGGGCTTGCCCTCCGCCGTGACGGCGAACTTCCAGTCCGCGCTGGGGTGCCGCCCGATCGGCGCGTCGATCGTCCCGGTGGTGGGCTCGGGGTGACCCTGGACGAGCGCGTGGTAGACCTTCTCGACCGTGCGCTCCTTGAAGGCGCGCTTGAGCGCGGTGTACGCGACCTCGCTCTTCGCGACGACCATGAGCCCCGAGGTCCCGGCGTCGAGGCGGTGCACGATGCCCTGGCGCTCCGCGGCGCCCGACGTCGAGATCCGGTACCCCGCGGCCGCGAGGGCGCCGACGACGGTCGGGCCCGTCCAGCCCGGCGACGGGTGGGCCGCGACGCCGACGGGCTTGTCGACGACCACCAGGTCGTCGTCGTCGTGCACGATGCCCATGCCCGGCACGGGTTCCGCGACGACCTCGACGGCGGGCGCGGCGTCGGGCACGTCGACCTCGAGCCACCCGCCCGGGACGAGCCGGTCGGACTTGCCGACCTCGCGTCCGTCGAGGCGGACGGCGCCGCCCGCGGCGAGCTCGGCGGCCCGCGTCCGCGAGAGGCCGAGGAGCCGGGACAGCCCGGCGTCGACCCGCTCGCCGGCGAGGCCGTCGGGCACCGGGAGCGACCGGAGGCTCACCGCGCCCCCTCGTCGTCGGTCCGCGTGGCGGTCGGCTCGGGTGCGGGCCCGGACGTCGGCTCGACGGCGTCGTCGGCGCTCGTCCCGGGGTCCGCGTCGTCGCCGCCGTGGCGCGTCCCGTCCAGCCCGATGCCGAGCACCGACAGGACGGCGATCATCACGGCCGCGGCCACGATCGCGATGTCCGCGACGTTGCCCACGAACCAGTTCGCGTAGGCGATGAAGTCGACGACGTGCCCGCGCGCGAAGCCGGGCTCGCGGAAGAAGCGGTCGACGAGGTTGCCGAGCGCGCCGCCCAGCAGGAGGCCCAGCGCGACGGCCCACGCGCGCGAGCCGATGCGGCTCACCATGCGCACGATGACGACCACGACCGCGACCACGACGATGGTCAGGAGCCACGTCATGCCCGTCGCGATGGAGAGCGCCGCGCCCGGGTTGTAGATGAGCCGCAGGCCGAGCAGGGACCCCACGAGCGGGATCGTGTCGTCGCCCAGCATGAGGCTCGACTCTGCCCACCACTTGGTGAGCTGGTCGAGCACGAGGACGAGGACGGCGAGGACGACGGTCCACACGACCAGGACGCGTCGCGGACCGCGCCGGACGGCTCCTGCGGAGGGGTCGGCGGGCGCCTGCGGGGAGGCGTCGGCGGGGTCGGTGGGCTCGGGGCGCGCAGAGGTGGACATCGGCGGCAAGTCTGCCACGTCGTCGCCCCGGTCGACGCGGCCCCGCGACGGCCCGGTGCTCAGCGCCGCTCGGCGCGCTGCTTGGCCTCGACGGAGAGGTTCGCGCGCGGGAACGCCTGCAGGCGCGCCTTGCCGATCGGCAGCCCGGTCTCCTCGCACGTCGCGTACGTGCCGGCCGCGATGCGGTCGAGCGCGTGCGACGTCTGCGCGAGGAGGTCGCGCACGTTGTTGACGAGCGTCAGCTCCTGCTCGCGCTCGAGGGCGCTGGACCCGGAGTCTGCCTGGTCGTCGCCGGCACCGTCACCGGAGTGTCGCAGGAGGTTCGACAGCTCCTCGTCCGCGACGGCGAGCTCCCCCTCCAGCCGCTCCTTCTCGGCCAGCAGCTCCGCGGCGAGCTCCTCGGCCTCCCGCAGGGTCCAGGGCTCCTCCCCGTCGCGCACGGGGAAGGACTTGACGTCCTTCGCGAGGTTCGGGAAACGGTCGCGCACGGCCGAACGGGCCGCGGTGGTGAGCTTGGTCATGTCGCCCCTCCAAGTTCGAGTCACGCGAGAGTAGACGCAGCGGCCGGTACGCACAACACACCACGCCGGTCCGCCGAGGCGGGAGAGAAGGCGCAGGTGCGTGGCGTACCGGCCGCTGCCGGACGGTCGACGCAGGTGCTAGATGCCGGGAGCCAGGTCGCTCGTGCGGCTCGCCCCGCCGACGTTGCTGCGCGGCGGGAGGGCGCTGCCCCGGTTGTCCAGGTCGCCCAGCAGGTTCTGCAGGTAGCTCTTGAGACGCGTGCGGTAGTCGCGCTCGAAGATCCGCAGCTCGTCGATCTTGCGCTCGAGGAGCGAACGCTCCTGCTCGAGCTGCGAGAGCGTACGGTGCGAGGTCTCCTCGGCCTCGCGCACGATGCGCGAGCCCTCCTCCTTGGCCTCCGCGATGAGGCGGTCGCCCTCCTCCTGGCCGGAGCGCACGTAGTCGTCGTGCAGCTTCTGGGCCAGCTGGAGCATGCCCGTCGCCGACTCGGGCTCCGCCGCGTTCTTCGTGACGACGGCCTGCGAGATCGGGGCGGGGCGCACGGGCTCCGGCTCCGGCTCGGGCGCCTTCGGCGTCTCGACGACGGGGGGCTGCACCGCAGCGCTGGACGCGTCGGCCCGGCTGAGCTCGGCGAGACGACGCTCCGCCGCAGCGAGCTTCGACTTGAGGTCCTCGTTCTCCTCCTGCACGGAGTTGAGGGTCCTCACCACCTCGTCCAAGAAGTCGTCGACCTCTTCGACGTCGTAGCCCTCGCGGAACTTCGTCGCCGAGAACTTCTTGTTCAGGATGTCCTCTGCAGTGAGCAGTGCCATCGGTTCACCTCATAGCGTTTGCGTGTCGGTCCGGGCGACCTCGCGATCACCAGACTCCAAAGTAGCGGACATTGCCCTCAGGGGCGGGTGCAGCCGCGCCGTCGCGCGCCGTCGGAACCGTGCCGACGGCGTGCAGCGTGCGCGGGCGTGCGGTGGGGGTCGGGGCGAACCGGACGTAGCGGCCCGGTACGGGCCGTCCGGACACCCTGGTCGGGTGACGTGCGTCTCAGAGCGAGGACACGATCTGCGCCGCGATCGTCACCGCGAAGAACAGGATGATGAACGCGAGGTCGAGGCGCACCTGACCCAGCGAGAGCGGCGGGATGAGCCGGCGCAGCGCGCGCAGGGGCGGGTCCGTCGCCGAGTAGATCACCTCGGCGAGCACCAGCAGGACCCCCCGGGGCCTCCAGTCGCGCGCGAAGAACTGCACCCAGTCGAACACGAGCCGACCGATGAGCAGCAGCAGGTAGAGCCAGAGCAGGAATCCGACGATGCCTGTGATGAGGTCCCAGATCACGGGTCAACTGTGCCAGACGCACCGCCCCCGGCCCCGCCGGGGACACGCGCTACGCCCAGGGCGGACGCGCAGGAGGGACGGGCGCGTCACCGCGCCCGTCCCTCCGTGCGTGCGGCGCGTGCTCGGCGGGTGCACCGCGCCGCGCGCACGCTCAGCTCTGGTTGTAGAAGCCCGCGCGACCGGGGGCCGGCGCGGCGGCCTGCTCCTCGCCGGTGATCTCGACGTGCTCGGGCGAGAGCAGGAACACCTTGTTGGTGACGCGCTCGATGGCCCCGTGCAGCCCGAAGATGAGGCCCGCGGAGAAGTCGACGAGGCGCTTCGCGTCCGCGTCGTCCATGTCCGAGAGGTTCATGATCACGGGGGTGCCGCCGCGGAACGCCTCGCCGATCACGCGCGCGTCGTTGTACGACCGCGGGTGCACCGTCGTGATCCGCCGCAGCTCGGCCGCCGACATGCTCGTCTGCGGCACCTCGCGCGGCCCGAGCGCGCGGTGCAGCGGCGTCACCGGTGCCTGGTAGTCGTGCGCCACGTCAGCCCCCGTCTCGTCGAGCTCGTCGACGTACTCGTCCTGCTCGTCCTCGCCGCGATCATCAGCGAGGCCCAGATACAGCATGGTCTTGCGCAGCGCTCCCGCCATGGGCCTTGCTCCGTCCTCGATCGATCCTCGGTCCACCGGCCGTCGGACCGGTGCGTTCACGCTAACCGAGGGTGCGCGGCGAGCCCCGGACGACACGCCCGGCGTGCGCAACCTCGTGCGGAGGTCGGACCGGGCCGTCTCACGCGCCGGTGAGCGCCACGAGCCCCGCGAACCGGCCGGTCGTCGTGCCACGACGCGCCGCCCGACGGTGCGAGAAGAACCGCTCGTCCTCGATCGTGCACGCCGGGACGCGCACGACGTCCGCCACGCCCGCCGCGACGAGGTCGGCGACGACCCCGGCGGGCAGGTCGAGCGCCGGCGTCCCCCAGGACGTCGTCGACCACGTGGCCGGACGCGCGAGCGCGACGTCGTCGCGCATCCACGCGGGCACCTCGTAGCACCGCCCGCACGCGCTCGGCCCGACGGCGGCCCGCACCCGGTCGACCCGCGCACCGGCGGCGACCAGGGCGCCCAGCGCCGCGTCGACCACCCCGTGCGCGAGGCCGCGGCGCCCGGCGTGCGCGACGCCGACGACGCCCGCCTCGGCGTCTGCGAGGAGGACGGGCACGCAGTCGGCCACGAGAACGCCGAGGCCCGCGCCGCGGGACGCGGCGACGAGGGCGTCCGCCTCCCCCACCGTGTCGACGGGGTCCGCACCGCGCGGGACCGGCTCCACCGTCGCGACGCGGGTGCCGTGCACCTGCGTCGCGAACGACGCCGGGACGCCGAGCCACGCGGCCGTGCGTGCACGGTTGGCGCGCACCCGGTCGGCGTCGTCGGTCACGTTCAGGCCGAGGTTGAGCGTGTCCCACGGCGCCGGCGAGAGCCCGCCGTCGCGCGTCGTGAAGCCGGCGCGCACGCCCGGCCCGAGGTCCACCTCGAGCACGACGGGAGGGGCGGCGCCGTCGGCACCGCCCCTCCCGTCCTGCACGGCCCCGGCGCTCACGCGGCCCCGCACCGCGCCACGCGGTCGCGCACCGTCACTTGAGGAAGTCGGGCACGTCGAGCTCCTCGACCTTGCGGCGCGGGGGCTCCTCGTCGAAGATCCGCGGGGGCACGTCGACGCCCTCGTTCTGCCCGCCCGGCACGGCCTCCGCGTTGTGGTTCCCGGCGTCGCCGGAACCGACCACGGTGAACGGGGCGGGGGCGACCGGCTGCACCGGCACCGGGCCGTGACCGCCGTCGAGCGTGACGGGCACGTCGTCGGCCTCCGGCTGGATCGGCACGACCGGCCGCGGCAGCGTGTGCGCACCCGTCGTCGGTGCCGGCGGCACGGCCCGCGCGGCGGGCACGACCGGGATCGCACTCGTCGCGGGGCGCTGGGCACCTGCCACCTGGCCGAGCGCCCGCGCGTCGCCCCGCACCTGCGGGGCACCGCCGTCGAAGCCGGCCGCGATGACGGTGACACGGACCTCGTCGCCCAGCGCGTCGTCGATCACGGCGCCGAAGATGATGTTCGCCTCGGTGTGCGCGGCCTCGTGGACCAGACGCGCCGCCTCGTTGATCTCGAACAGGCCGAGGTCGGAACCACCCTGGATGGAGAGCAGCACGCCGTGGGCGCCGTCGATGCTCGCCTCGAGGAGCGGCGACGAGATCGCCATCTCGGCGGCCTGCACCGCGCGGTCGTCGCCCCGCGCGTTGCCGATGCCCATGAGGGCGCTGCCCGCACCCTGCATGACGGACTTGACGTCCGCGAAGTCGAGGTTGATGAGACCGGGGGTCGTGATGAGGTCGGTGATGCCCTGGACACCGGAAAGCAGCACCTGGTCGGCCTGGTGGAACGCCTGCAGCGCGCTGACGTTGCGGTCCGACATCGACAGGAGGCGGTCGTTCGGGATGACGATGAGGGTGTCGACCTCGTTGCGCAGGTTCTCGATGCCCTGGTCCGCCTGGACCGAGCGGCGGCGGCCCTCGAACGTGAAGGGCCGCGTCACGACGCCGACGGTCAGCGCGCCGAGCGAGCGCGCGATGCGGGCGACGACCGGTGCGCCGCCCGTGCCGGTGCCGCCGCCCTCGCCCGCCGTGACGAAGACCATGTCCGCGCCGCGCAGCACGTCCTCGATCTCCTCGGCGTGGTCCTCGGCCGCCTTCTTGCCGACCTCCGGGTCGGCGCCGGCGCCGAGACCGCGCGTGAGCTCGCGGCCGACGTCGAGCTTGACGTCCGCGTCGGACATGAGGAGCGCCTGCGCGTCCGTGTTGATGGCGATGAACTCGACACCCTTGAGGCCGACCTCGATCATCCGGTTGACGGCGTTCACGCCCCCACCGCCGATGCCGACCACCTTGATCACTGCTAGGTAGTTCTGCGGAGTTGCCACGTCAATGCCTCTCGATCGGTCAGCCCTGAACCTTCACCCTCAAGTAGAGGGTTATAGTTATGTCAGGTCGTTCATGGGTCGACCGTAGGTGTCGACGTGCCCATCATCAACGACCGTCTCGCGCGTGTCGGGGATCGCCACGCGCGCATTCACCGCGTCACCGGGAGCCGCGGGGCCGAGACGTCGTACACGGTGACCCCCGCGTTCTCCGGGACGGCCCGAAGCGTCTGCAGGACGCGCACCTTCAGCGCCGCCTCCTCGGAGCTCCCCCACTCGACGACGACCCCGTCCCGCAGCATCATGCGGACCGCGTCTCGCGTCGGCGCCGAGACCTCCGCGACCTGCGCGTGGAGGTCCGCCGGGAGCGCGTTGAGCAGCACGAGCGCGGCGTCGAGCGCCCGCGCTCCCTGGTCGTCGAGCGGCGCGTCGATCTCCGGCAGCCCCTCGGGCACCACCGGGTCGGTACGCACGCGGACACCGTCGGCGTCGAGCAGCGCGAAGCCGTCGTCCACGGGCACCGCCACGACGGGCTCGCGCGACTCGAGGAGCACGGAGAGCCCCGAGGGCCACGCACGCCGGATCTCGACGTCGCGCACGCCGTTGAGGTCGAGCACCTGCTCGCGCAGCGCGACCGTGTCGAGCCGCGGCAGCGGCACGCCGTCCGCGGCGGCGACGACGTCGCGCACCTGCTGCGGGTCGATCACCGTGCCCTCGCCGGAGACCGTGACCTCGTCGAGGTCGAGGCCGAGCACGGGCGAGAAGAACGCCACCCACGCGAGACCGGCGACGACGAGGAGCCCCGCGACCCAGCCGAGGACGCGCGTGCGCACGCGGTGGCGGCGCATCGCGTCGCGCTCGGCGAGCCGCTCGGCCATGCCGTGCGAGACGACCCCGATCGGGGCGGCCGACGCGCCGCGCGCGACCGACGTCGTCGGGCCCGCGCCCCGGCTGCCGCCACCGCGCGCGGCCGGAGGACGACCGGTGCCGGGTCGGCCGCCCGACGAGCGCACGAGCTCGGAGCCCGGCGCCGCGACGCGGCGCACCGGTCGCGTCGGCGTGTCCTCGACCGGCGCCCGGCGCGCGCCCGGGGGCGGGGCCGGCTTCGCGGAGCTCGGGGCCTGCTTTGCGGGGCCCGGGGCCGCGGACCGTCCGGCCCGCTCGCCCGCGCCCGACCGGCCCGGCCGCGGCGCGGCGGGACGAGGCTGGGGCGGCGGACGCATCAGGCCTCGCCTCCTCCGGGCGCCGGGGCACCGTCGCGACGCGCGCGGAGGCGCTCGAGGACGACGGCGCCCAGCTCCGTGACGTCGCCCGCCCCGACGGTGAGCACGAGGTCTCCCGGGCGGGCGGCGTCCGCGACGCGGTGGGCCGCCTCGACGCGGTCCTCGACCGCGTCGACGACCACGCCGGGAGCGTCGACCAGGTCGGTGATCGTGCGCGCGCTCACGGCCGGGTCCGGCTCCTCGCGCGCCGCGTAGACGCCCGTGACCACGACCTCGTCCGCTCCGGCGAGCGCCTGCGCGAACTCGCGCGCGAACGTCGCGGTGCGCGAGAACAGGTGCGGCTGGAACAGCACGAGCACCCGGCCACCGGCCGCGACGGGCCGGGCGGCGGCGAGCAGCGCGGCCACCTCGGTCGGGTGGTGCGCGTAGTCGTCGACGACGCGCACGCCGCCCGCCTCGCCGCGGGCCTCGAAACGGCGGCCGGTGCCGAGGAAGCCGTGCGCGGCCGCGACCGCCGCCGCCGGGTCGACGCCGAGCACGACCGCCGTCACGACGGCCGCGGTCGCGTTGAGCGCGTTGTGGTGCCCCGGCACGCGCAGCAGCAGCTCGAGCCCGTCGAGGCGCGCCGCACCGACCGTTCCGGTGAGCGACGCCCGCACCCCGGGTCGGCCCACCTCGTCGGTGGGGGCCACGTCCGCGACGCGCACGTCGGCGTCCGCGGACGTGCCGTACGTGACCACCGCTCCCCCGGCCCGGGCGTGGGACGACGCGAGAGCGCGCGCCCCCGCGTCGTCGGCGCACGCGACGAGCGTCCCGCCCGGGACGATCCGCGCGGCGAAGTCGACGAACGCCTGCTCGAACGCGGCACGCGACCCGTAGTGGTCGAGGTGGTCCGGCTCCACGTTGGTGACGACGGCGACGTCGGGCGCGTAGTTGAGGAACGACCCGTCCGACTCGTCGGCCTCGGCGACGAGGACGTCCGACCCGAGGTGGCCGCCCGCGACGGGGCCGTCCTCGGTGAGCACCGTGCCGCCGATCGCGAACGACGGGTCGAGGCCCGCGCCGCGCAGGACGGTCGCGATCATCGCGGACGTCGTGGTCTTGCCGTGCGCGCCCGCCACGGCGACGGACCGGCCGCGCGCCATGAGCGAGGCCAGCGCCTGCGAGCGGTGCAGCACGCGCAGCCCGGCCGCGCGCGCCGCCGCGAGCTCGGGGTTCGTCTCGCGCACCGCGCTCGACACCACGACGGTGTCCGCGCCGGCGACGTGCGCGGCGTCGTGCCCCACCCACACCCGGACGCCGTCGGAGCGCAGCGCGGCGAGCGCGTCGCCCTCGCGCGCGTCCGAGCCCTGGACGGGGACGCCGTGCGCGGCGAGGAGACGGGCGACGACGGACATGCCCGCCCCGCCGACGCCGACGAGGTGGACCGTGCCGAGCGCCTCGAGCGCGAGCGGGCCCTCGCCCGACGCCGCCGTCACGCCCGTGCCCCCGACGCACCGGCGACGGCCTCGGCGACGAGGTCCGCGACGCGGGCGGCGCCGTCGCGCACGCCCGCTCCCGCGGCGGCCGCTGCCATCGCGTCGAGCCGGCCCGGGTCACCGAGCAGCGCCGGGACCTCGCGCGCGACCCACGCCGCGTCGAGCTGTGCGTCGTCGACGAGCAGGCCGCCACCCGCCGCGACGACGGGGCCGGCGTTGAGCCGCTGCTCCCCGTTGCCGATGGGCAGCGGCACGTAGACGGCCGGGATGCCCAGCGCCGCGAGCTCGCCCACCGTGCCCGCGCCCGCGCGGCACACGACGAGGTCCGCGACCGCGAGCGCGAGCTGCATCTCGGCGAGGTACTCGCGCACGTCGTAGCGCGCGCCGGGGTGGCCCGCGACGGCACCGGCCGCCGCCTCGCGCACCGCGCCGTCCTTGCCCTTGCCCGTCAGGTGGAGGATCTGCGTGCCCGCCCCCAGGAGCGCGCCGGCGGCACCGGAGACCGCCTCGTTGAGGCTCTGCGCCCCCAGCGAGCCGCCGGTGACCACGAGCGTGCGCGCGCGGGGGTCGAGGCCGAGGCGCGCCGCGGCGTCCGCGCGCACCCCGGCGGCGTCCGCCGCCCGCGCGGCCACGAGGTCCTGGATCTCGCGGCGCAGCGGCAGCCCGGTGACGACGCCGCCCTTGAGCGGCGTGCCCTCGAACGTCACGCCGACGCGCGCGGCCCACCGGGCACCGAGGCGGTTCGCCAGGCCGGGGCGCGCGTTCTGCTCGTGGATCACGACCGGAACGTCGCGACGGCGCGCGGCGAGGTACGCGGGCGTGGAGACGTAGCCCCCGAAGCCGACGACGACGCGCGCGCCGGTCTCGTCGATGACGGCGCCCGCCGCGTCCACGGCGGACTTGAGGCGTCCCGGAAGGTTGACCCACTCCGCGCTGGGGCGGCGCGGGAGCGGGACGCGCGGCACGTGCCGCAGCGGGTAGCCCCGGGCGGGGACCAGGTCGTCCTCCAGGCCGCCCGCGACCCCGAGCGCGGTCACCACCACGCCGGGCTCACGCGCCCGGAGCTCGTCCGCCACCGCGAGGAGCGGGTTCACGTGCCCCGCCGTCCCGCCGCCTGCGAGCACCACCGAACCGATCGTCGTCACGTACCTCGTCGTCCTTCCCTGCGGCAGGTGCCGCGTCCTGTCCGTCGTGCGGAGGTCTGTCGTGCGGGGCGCGGGGCGTCCCACGGGTCCGGCGTCGCGGCCGGAGCGGCCGCGACCGTCGGGGAGGTCATCGCGCGGTCCGGCGCCGGGGGCGCGCCGCCCGGCCGACGACGGCGAGCGAGCGCCGCACGACACTCCCCCGCGCGGCGAGCGCCTCGGCCGCGCCCGGTTCCGAGCGCGCGAACGAGATGAGCACGCCGAGCGCGGCCATCGTCATGATGAGCGCGGAGCCGCCCGCCGAGACGAGCGGCAGCGGGACGCCGATCACGGGCAGGAGCCCGATGACGACCCCGATGTTGATGAACGCCTGGCCGACGATCCAGCACGCGATCCCGGCCGTCGTGATCTTCACGAAGGGGTCGGGGTGGCGGCGCACGATCCGGCTCGTGGCGACGCCGACGATGACGAACAGCCCCAGCACGAGGAGCGTGCCGAGCAGCCCCAGCTCCTCGCCGATCACGGCGAAGATGAAGTCGTTGTGCGCCTCCGGCAGGTACGACCACTTCTCGCGGCTCGCCCCGAGACCGACGCCCGTGAGCCCGCCCGTGCCGAGCGCGTACAGACCGTGCATCGACTGGTAGCACTCGCCGAGGGTGTCCGTGCACTCGCGGTACGTCGCCATGATGCGCGAGAGTCGGTCGCCGCCCGACTGGTTGAGGATGAACACGTACCCGACGACGAACGCGGCACCGCCCGCCCCGAGGGCGAGCAGGCGCCCGTCGGCCCCCGAGACGAAGAACGCACCCGCGATGATCGCCATGACGACGAGCGCCGTGCCGAGGTCGTGACCCGCGAGCACGAGACCCACGACCGCGACCGCGACGGGGACCGCGGGGATCAGCACGTGCCGCCACTGACCGAGCATCCGCTGCTTGCGCCCGAGCACGACACCGAGCCACAGCGCGAGCGCGAGCTTCGCGACCTCGGCCGGCTGGAACGTGAAGAGCTTCAGGTCGATCCAGCCCGTGTTGCCGTTGACGTTCTTCGCGAGCGACGTGAACACGAGCATCTGCAGCCCGAGCGCCACGAGGAGCGCGGGCCATGCGAGCCGCTTGTACCAGTCGACCGGCACGCGCGTGGCGACGAGCAGGACGGGCAGGCCCATGAGGGCGAACTTCGCCTGCTCGAGGAACGCCCCGAAGGGTGACTTGCCCGCGGCGATCTGCGTGACCGCCGAGCTGGAGAACACCATGACGAGACCGATGATCGCGAGCAGCGCCGTCGCGCCGACGAGCAGGTAGTAGCTCGTCACCGTGCTGTTCCACTGGCCGAGCCACGGGCGCTCGGCGGGCTCGGGCCGCGGGCGTCGCGGCTCGCGGGTCGTCGCCCGGCCCCGCGGCACCGTCCGGCTCGTGCCGGCCCGGGGGACGGTGCGCGTCGAGGGCGCGCCTCGCCCGTTCGCGGTCTGGGTCATGGGCTGCCCGGCCTACCCGTGGTCGGGGCGCAGGGCGCGCGCCGCCTCGGCGAACGCGTCGCCGCGCGCGGCGTACGAGCGGAACTGGTCCATGGACGCGCCGGCGGGCGCGAGCAGCACCGTGTCGCCGGCCTGCGCGAGGCGGCGGGCGGAGTCGACGGCGCGGGGCATCACCGTCCCAGTGTCGCCAGGATCCACGCGCACGACGGGGATATCGGGCGCGTGTCGGGCGAGCGCACCGGCGAACGGCTCGGCGTCGACGCCGATGAGCACGACGGCACGCAGCCGGTCGGCGCGCGCGGCGACGAGCTCGTCGAACGACGCTCCCTTCGCGAGGCCGCCCGCGACCCACACGACGGTCCCGGGCGCGAACGCGGCGAGGGACGCGGACGCGGCGTGCGCGTTGGTCGCCTTGGAGTCGTCGACGTAGGCGACGCCGTCGACCGAGGCGACCTGCTCGATGCGGTGCGACCCCGTGCGGAACGCGCGCAGCCCGTCGCGGACCGCGACGGCCGGGACGCCGTGCGCCCGTGCCAGGGCGGCCGCCGCGAGCGCGTTCGCCACGACGTGGGCGGGCACGACGCCGTCGGCGCCCGCGAGGTGCGACAGGTCGCCGAGCGTCGCGAGCTCGGCGGCGTGCGTGTGCCGGTCCGGAGCGTCCGCGGGCGCGTGGAACGCGCGGTCGACGAGCACGTCCTCGATGACGCCGAGCTGCCCGCGCGCCGGGGCGCCGAGCGTGAAGCCGACGGCCCGGGCCCCCTCGACGACGTCCGCCTCGCGCACGAGCGCCTCGGTGCGAGGGTCCGCGACGTTGTAGACGCACGCGACCCGGGCATCCTCGAAGACGCGGCCCTTGTCGGCCGCGTAGGCGTCGATCCCGCCGTGCCAGTCGAGGTGGTCGGGGGCGACGTTGAGGACGGCGCCCGCCTCGGGGGACGTGGTGTGCGTGAAGTGGAGCTGGAAGCTCGACAGCTCGACCGCGAGCACCTCGAGCGTCGGGTCGAGCGCGGCCTCGACGACGGGCGTCCCGACGTTGCCGACCGCCGCCGTCCGCAGGCCCGCGGTCCGCAGGATCGTCTCGAGCATCTCGACCGTCGTCGTCTTGCCGTTCGTCCCGGTGACGGCGAGCCAGGGCGCGGGCCGCCCCGACGGGCCGGCGACGCGCAGGCGCCACGCGAGCTCGACCTCGCTCCATACCGGCACGCCGCGCTCCGCGGCGGCCACGAGCAGCGGGTGGCTCGGGCGCCAGCCCGGCGAGACGACGACGAGCTCGGTCGCCGCGAGGTCCACGTCCGCCGCGTCGTGCAGGTCGGCGTCGGCGGCGCCGTCGTCGAGCGTGACGACCGACGCCGCGCGCGGGCGGAGCGCCGCCGCGGCGGCGCGCCCGGACACCCCGAGGCCGGCGACGACGACGCGCGCACGCTCGAGCGGGACGGCGAGGTCGTGGGGGTCGCGTGCCACTAGCCGACCACCCACTCGGCGTAGAAGATCCCGATGCCCAGCGCCGCGAACAGCCCGGCGATGAGCCAGAAGCGGATGACGATCGTGACCTCGCCCCACCCGGAGAGCTCGAAGTGGTGGTGCAGCGGCGCCATCTTGAACACGCGCCGACCGGTCATCTTGAAGAACCCGATCTGGATGACGTCGGAGAGCACGATGATGACGAAGAGGCCGCCGATGATGAGCGCGAGGAACTCGGTGCGCGTGAGGATCGACAGGCCGGCGAGCGCGCCGCCGAGCGCGAGCGAGCCCGTGTCGCCCATGAAGATCTTCGCGGGGCTCGCGTTCCACCACAGGAACCCGAAGCACGCGCCGACGATCGCGGCGGCCACGATCGCGAGGTCCTGCGGGTCGCGCGTCTCGTAGCAGCTCGGCCCGGCCGACGCGAGGCGCTGGCAGGTCTGGTTGAGCTGCCAGATGCCCACGAGAACGTACGAGCCGAACACGATGAGCGAGACGCCCGTCGCGAGCCCGTCGAGACCGTCGGTGAGGTTGACCGCGTTCGACCACGCGGTGATGAGGAAGTTGGCCCAGAGCACGAAGAGGATCAGCCCGACCGTGACGCCCGCGAACGCGAGGTCGAGGTTCGTGTCGCGCAGGAAGGAGATGCGCGTCGACGCCGGCGTGCGGCCGTGCTCGTTGGGGAACTGCAGCGCGAGCACCGCGAACGCGATGCCGACCGCGCCCTGGCCGATGATCTTCGCGCGGGCCGTGAGCCCGAGGCTGCGCTGCTTGCGGATCTTCGTGAAGTCGTCGAGGAAGCCGACGATCCCGAGCCCCGTCATGAGGAACAGGACGAGCAGGGCGGAGACGCTCGGGAACCGCCCCGAGACGACGTACGACATCGCCCAGCCGAGCAGCGTCGCGCCGATGATGACGACCCCGCCCATCGTGGGCGTCCCGCGCTTGGTGAAGTGCGCCGTCGGGCCGTCCTGGCGGACGAACTGCCCGTAGTTGCGGTGCACGAGGAACCGGATGAACAGCGGCGTCCCGAAGAGCGCGACGAGCAGGGAGACGCCCGCCGCGACGATGATCGCGATCACGCGCGTTCACCTCCTGCCGCACCGGCACCTGCGGCCGCCAGCTCGTCGCCGAGCCGCCACAGCCCGGACCCGTTCGAGGCCTTCACGAGCACGACGTCCCCCTCCTGCAGCTCGTCGCGCAGCAGCGCGGACGCCGCCTCGACGTCGGGGACGAAGCGCGTCTCGTCGCCCCACGACCCCTCCTGGGTCGCGCCGTCGTGGATCCCGCCGGCGCCCTCGCCGACCACGACGAGCAGCTTGACGTTCAATCGCACCACGAGCCGACCGATGTCGTCGTGCGCGACGCGCGAGTCCTCGCCGAGCTCCAGCATCTCGCCGAGCACGGCGACGGACCGCCGGTCGCGCCCCGCCATGACGGCGAGCGCCTTGAGCGCGGCGCGCATCGAGTCCGGGTTGGCGTTGTAGGAGTCGTCGATCACCGTGATGCCGTCGGGACGCTCGGTGACCTGCATCCGGTGCGGGCTCAGGGCACGCGCGTCGGACAGCCGGGCCACGACGTCGGGCAGCGTGACGCCGAGGCGCAGCGCGGCCGTCGCGGCCGCGAGCGCGTTCGTCACGTGGTGCTCGCCGACGAGGCCGAGGGTCACGCGCGCGCTCGTGCCATCGCCGCGCGTCGCGTCGCCCGACGCGCCGGGGCGCACGCGCAGCGTGAAGGAGGCCCGGCCCGTGCGGTCGATGCCCAGGTCCTCCGCGCGCACGTCCGCCGCGGGGATCGTCCCGAAGGTGACGACCTCCCCCGGCGCGACGTCGGCCATCGCCGCGACCCGCAGGTCGTCGGCGTTGAGCACGGCGACGCCGCCGGGCGCGAGGCCCGTGACGATCTCGGACTTGGCGCGCGCCACGGCCTCGATCCCGCCGAACTCGCCCAGGTGGGCGCTGCCCACGACGAGCACGACCGAGACGTCCGGGGGCGCGATGCGCGTGAGGTAGGTGAGGTGCCCCACGCCGCTCGCGCCCATCTCGAGCACGAGGAAGCGCGTGGACTCGTCGGCCTCCAGCACCGTGAGCGGCAGGCCGATCTCGTTGTTGAACGACCCGCGCGGGACCACGGTGGGGCCCTCGGGGCGCAGGAGCTGGCCGAGCAGGTCCTTCGTCGTGGTCTTGCCCACGGAGCCCGTGACGCCGACCACGCGCAGGTCGCCGCGCTCGCGCAGCGTCGCGAGCACGTGGCGGGCCAGCTCGCCGAGCGCGGCCTGGACGTCGTCCACGACGACGCACGGCACGTCGAGCTCGCGCGCGGCGAGGACGAGCGTCGCGCCCGCCTCGACGGCACCCGCGGCGTAGTCGTGACCGTCGACGTGCTCGCCCGGCAGCGCCACGAAGAGCGACCCCGGCGCGACCCGGCGCGAGTCGACGACGACGGGCCCCCCGACCCGGACCTCCGGGTCGGCGGACAGGCGTCCGCCGGTCGCTGCGGCCACCTGCGCCGCAGTGAGCTCGATCATGCGTGGTGCTCCTTCAGGTCGGGGGTGTCGTGGGGCGGCGTCGTCGCGGGGCGCTCCTCGAGCGCGGCCCGCGCCTCGACGCGGTCGTCCAGGGGGTGGTCGACGCCGGCGATCTCCTGCCACACCTCGTGGCCGCGGCCCGCGACGAGCACCGTGTCGTCCGGGCCCGCGGCGAGGATCGCCTCGCGGATCGCCCGGGCGCGGGGCGCGACCTCGAGCACGACGACGTCGCGCGGCTCGGGTGCGGCGGCCGCGGCCTCGCGCGCCGCGTGGGCGCCGGGCAGCACCTCCGCGCGGATCGCGGCCGGGTCCTCGCCGTGCGGGTCGTCGTCGGTCACGACCACGACGTCGGCGCCCTCGACCGCGACGCCGCCCATCGTGGGCCGCTTGCCGCGGTCCCGGTCGCCGGTCGCGCCGAACACGACGACGAGCCGGCCCGGCGTGGTGGGCCGCAGCGCGTCGAGCGCGAGGGCGAGTGCGTCCGGGTTGTGGGCGAAGTCGACGACGACGCGCGGGCGGTGGGGCGGCTCCGAGACGACCTCCATGCGGCCCGGGACCGCCGGGTCGAGCCCACCGGCCGCCGCGAGCGCCGTCTCGAGGTCGCGCGCGTCCGTGCCCGCCTCGAGCACGAGGGCCAGGGCGAGGGCGGCGTTGGCGACGTTGAAGTGCCCGGGCAGCGACGTCGTCGTGCGCACGCTGCGGCCGTCGCGGTGCCGCAGCGTGAACGCCGAGCCGCCCGCCTCCGACGGCTCGACGTCGTGCACGGTCCAGTCCGCCGCGGGCTGCTCGTCGCCTGCCGTGGTCGGGCTCACGCGCAGCGTGGCGACCGGGACGCGCGCGGCCGAGACCATGCGCTCGCCCCACGCGTCGTCGACCACGACGACGCCGCGGCGCGCGTGCTCGGGCGTGAACAGCAGCGCCTTGGCCTCGAAGTACTCCTGGAGGTCGCCGTGGAAGTCGAGGTGGTCCTGGCTGAGGTTCGTGAAGCCCACGACGTCGTAGACGAGCCCGTCGACGCGGTGGAGCGCGAGCGCGTGCGACGAGACCTCCATCGCGAGCGTGCGCACGCCGTCCTCGCGCATCGCCGCGAGCAGCGCCTGGAGGTCGGCCGCCTCCGGGGTCGTCAGGCGGCTCGGCAGCACCCGGTCGCCGGAGCGCATCTCCACGGTGCCGATGAGGCCGCCCACCCAGCCGAGCGCGCGCAGCGCGTGGTCGACGAGGTACGTCGTCGTGGTCTTGCCGTTCGTGCCCGTCACGCCGAACGTCGTGAGGTCCTGCGCGGGGGCGCCGTACACCCAGGCCGCGACGGGGCCGAGGAGCGCGCGGGGGTCCGGGGCGACGAGCAGCGGCACGTCGAGGCCGGCGTCGGCGAGCAGGTCGGCGCCCTCTGAGTCCGTGAGGACGGCACGGGCGCCGCGGCCCACGGCGGCGGGCGCGAACCGCGCCCCGTGCGCCCGGGCGCCGGGCAGCGCCACGAAGAGGTCGCCCGCGTCGGCCGTGCGGTCGTCCGACGCCACCGACCACACCTCGGCGGAGCCCGGTGCGGCGGCGCCACCCGCACGGACGTCGAGCCCGAACCGTGCTGCCAGGTCCGCCACCGACCGACGGGTGGTCGTGGCAGGGCGAAGACGGTCGATCGGGGATGTCACGTGTAGAACCTACCGTGCCGGGACGGGCCGCCCCGCAAGCCCGCGGGCGGCTGCACCCGGGCCGGGGCGCGCTTCACGGGACCTTCACCGGCGACCGGGAGAGGGGCGGTGAGGTTCACCACGTCGTCGGGAGCGGCACGTAGGGCTCGGTGCTCGGCTGGACGCCCTCGTGCTCGAGGGTGAAGCCCATGATCTCGCTGAACACCGGCGCCGCGACGACGCCGCCGAAGATCGACGAGTGCGGGTTCTTGAGGAAGACCGACACGGTGTACCGGGGGTCGTCCGCGGGCGCGACGCCGATGAACGACGCCATGATCCCGGACAGCCGCCCGTCCTCGCCCGCCGCCTCCGCGGTGCCGGTCTTGCCCGCGACGCGGTAGCCGGGCACCGAGGCGCTCGAGCCGGTGCCCTCCTCCACGACGGACTCCATCATGTGCAGCACCGTGTCCGCCGTCTCCTGGGACACGACGCGCTCCGGCGCCGGACGCTCCGCGGGCACGAGCTCGCCGCGCTCGTCCGTCGTCCCGGCGACGATGCTCGGCGTCGCGCGGACCCCACCGTTCGCGATCGTCGAGAAGACGCTCGTCGCCTGGATCGCGTTGACCGACACGCTCTGGCCGAAGAGGACCGCGTACTCGGTGCGGCCGTCCCACGAGTCCGCCGGGTGCAGGATGCCCGCCGACTCGCCCGGCAGCCCGAGGCCGGACTTCTGACCGAAGCCGAACTTGCGCAGGTAGTCGTAGCGGACCTGCTTGGGGATCTTCTCGCCGACCTGGACCGTGCCCGTGTTCGACGACTCCGCGAGGATGCCCGCGAGCGTCAGGCGCTCGACGGGGTGGTCGTGCGAGTCCTTGAACGTCTGACCGTTCGGTGTCGTGTAGCGGTCCGGCACCTCGAACCGCGACCCGGCGTCCGCGTGGCCACCTTCGATGGCCGCCGCCATCGTGATGACCTTGCCCGTCGACCCGGGGTCGAACACGTTCGCCACGGCACGGCTCGGGCGGGCGACGGCGTCCGTCGAGCGGTCGTTCGGGTTCACCGTGCCCGAGTCCGCGAGCGCGAGCACCTCGCCCGTGCGGACGTCCTGCACGACGGCGATCGCGTACTCCGCGCCGGTCTCGCTCACCGCCCGGTCGATCGCGTCCTGCGCCTTCCACTGCACGTCGCGCACGGTCGTGAGGCGCACGTTCAGGCCGGGCACCGCCTCGACGACGTCGCACCGACCGGTCGGGATGAGCTGTCCGCCGAGCCCTGCCTCGCACCGGCGCGAGCCCGGCGTCCCGGCCAGGACGTCGTCGTACGACGCCTCGATGCCGCCCCCGCCCGTCTGCTCGTCGTTGACGAAGCCCACGAGGTTGCCGGCGACCGTGCCCGCCGGATACGTGCGCTCGCTCGTCATCGTCGTGCTGACGAACGCGGACAGGCGCAGGTCGGCGATCTGGCGCTGCACCTCGGGCGTGACGTCCTTCTCCAGGACGAGGTACCGCGACGTGCCGACGAGGTCGGCCGCCAGCTCGACCGCGGACCGGTCGAGGATCGGGGCGAGCAGCTTCGCGACGCCGACCGCGCCGCCCTCCTCGAGCGGCTCGCCGTTGACGAGGTCCCCGGAACGGGGCTCGAAGCTCGCGATCGCCTGGAGGTCGGCCGCGACGGTGTACCGGTCCACCGAGGTCGCGAGCACCACGCCGTCGGCGTCCGTGATGTCGCCGCGGTGCGCGATCGTCGTCGAGCTGCGCGTGCGGTCGTTCTGGGCCTCGGCCGCGAGCGCGGGCCCGCGGAGCACCTGGACGTTGACGAGCTGCGCGATGAACACCGCGGTGATCACGCCCGCCACGACGATGAGCCAGCGCTGCCGACGCTCGGGCCGGCCCGGCTCGCGGGTCCCCCGGGCCGGACGGGCCGGCGGGCGGCCCGCGCCGCGCGGCGCGCGCGACACCGGGGCGCGCCCCGACGTGCTGCGCGTGGTCGACGTGCGACCGGACGTGGTGCGCGCCGTCGAGGCACGACCGGACGTGGCGCGCGCCGCGGCGGTGCCCGTCGAGGCGGCGCGCGCGGGCGCGGGACCGGAGCGAGCGCCCGCGGCCCGACCGGCGGACGCAGCACGGCCCCCCGAGGAGGCCCGGGAGGCCGCGGTGGCGGGACGGGGACGCGGGGTGCCCGCCGCCGGTCGTGACCGGCCGGTGCGCCCGGCGCCCGTGCCCTGCGTCACTCCCCCGCCCCCTCCTGCGCCACGCCGAGCACCGTGCCGTCGGACAGGCGGACCATCGCCGGGTCCTGCGCCTCGACCATGCCGAGCCCGCGCGCGGTCTCCGGCAGCGCCGTCCTCTGCTCGGCGACCTGCAGCTGCAGGCTCTGCGTGTCCTGGGCCACGCGGCTCACCTCCCGGCGCAGCTCCGACATCTCGTAGGAGTTGCGCGCCATCGTCGTGTTCACCAGGAGAGCACACAGGAGCGCGGCGCCGAGGATCGACATGCAGACGACGAGGAACGGGACCTTGGACCGCGCCTGCAGCGGCGCCCGGACGAGCTCGAGACGCGAGCGCAGCGCCCGCTCGGACGCGCCGCCCGGCAGGGCGGTCAGCGACGGGCGCGGTGCGGGCGCCGGCCGGGCCGGGCGCGGGAGCGGGCGGGCGGCGGTCGACCTCTGTGCGCTCATCGTGTCGTCTCCCCCGGGTCGTGCGGTCGGTCGGTCGGTCGGTGGCCGGGCGCCGGCGAGCGGCGAACGGCGGACGGGCGGCGGTGCGGCGGTGTCGGGCGGGTGCGCTCGGCGGCTCGCAGGCGCACGGACGCGGACCGCGGGTTCGTCTCGCGCTCCCCGGCCGGCGCCTCCTCGGCCCCCCGGGTCAGCAGGCGCAGGTACGGCTCGTCCTGCTCGGGCACGACCGGCAGGCCGGCGGGCGCGCTGATCGTCGCGCCGGCGGCGAGCACGCGCTTGACGATGCGGTCCTCGAGCGAGTGGTACGACTCGACGACGATGCGCCCGCCCACGGCGAGCACGTCCACCGCGGCGGGGACCGCGCGCTCGAGGACCTCGAGCTCGCCGTTCACCTCGATGCGCAGCGCCTGGAACGTGCGCTTGGCGGGGTTGCCGCCCGTCGTGCGGGTGGCCGCCGGGATCGACGCGCGGACGAGGTCGACGAGGTCCGCGCTGCGCTCCCACGGCTGCTGCTCGCGCCGGCGCACCACGGCCCGCGCGATCCGCTGCGCGAACCGCTCCTCGCCGTAGTCGCGCAGGATCCGGGTGAGCGCGCGCTCGTCGTACGTGTTGAGCACGTCCGCGGCCGTGAGGCCCACGGTCGGGTCCATGCGCATGTCGAGCGGTGCGTCGTGCGCGTAGGAGAACCCGCGCTCCGTCTCGTCGATCTGGAGCGAGGAGACGCCGAGGTCCATGAGCACGCCCTGGACCGGTGCGCCGACCACGTCCGCGACGACGTCCTCGATCTCGTCGTACACGGCGTGCACGGCGCGGAAGCGGTCGCCGAACCGGGCGAGCCGGCGCGACGCGCGGTCGATCGCCTCGGGGTCGCGGTCGATGCCGACCACGCGCGCCGTCGGCACCTGCTCCAGGACGGCCTCCGTGTGGCCGCCCATGCCGAGCGTGCAGTCGACGAGCACGGAGCCCGGCTCGCCGAGCGCGGGCGCGAGCAGGTCGACGCAGCGCTGGAGGAGGACCGGGACGTGCCGCTCGGCGGCGTCGTCGGGGGTGCTCGTCACGTCCTCCTCCTCCTCTCCGTGCTGGTCGTCGTGCTCCGGTGCTGCTGCTGGTCGTGCTGTGCTGCGGGCCCCGTACGGTCAGGTCTCCCTCCGCGTCCTTTCTGGCGCCGGGGAAGTGCGCCAGACCGGGCGGGAGGAGGCCTCACCGTGCGGGGCCGGGGGTGCTCGGCCCTAGAAGCGCAGGTCCGGGAACACCTCCTCCGCGGTGTCGGAGTACGCCGACTCCTGCTCCGCGAGGTACGTCTCCCACGCCTGCGCGTCCCAGATCTCGACGCGCGTGCCGGCGCCGATCACGGCGACGTCGCGGTCGAGCCCCGCGTACGCCCGCAGGGGCGCGGGGATCGAGACACGTCCCTGCTTGTCCGGGATCTCGTCGCTCGCCCCCGAGAGGAAGACGCGCAGGTAGTCCCGGGCCTGCTTGCTCGTCACCGGCGCCTGCCGGATCTGGTCGTACATGCGCCGGAACTCGTCCATCGGCAGCAGGAACAGACAGCGCTCCTGCCCCCGCGTCATGACGAGACCCGGTGCGAGCCGCGACCGGAACTTCGCGGGGAGGATGAGCCTCCCCTTGTCGTCCAGACGCGGCGTGAAGGTGCCCAGGAGCAGGCCGGAGGAACCGCCGAGCACGTCGTCCACGAAGCCGGACATGCACCTGGCACCTCCCCTCCTGCTCCCTTCTGCTCCACGGTACTCCACTTCCCTCCACCGCTCTCGGCGAAACTCACGGGTTTCACCCGTCTTCGCAGGATCTCCGCAGGTCAGACGGGTTGGAGCGCGGTGGAGGGGAGGACTCCCCAGGGCGCGTCGCGGCCGCGTCCGGCGGGGCCGCCGTCGGGCGGCGACCGCTTCCGGGAGCCGTTCGGCGGGTCCTAGGCGGCGGCGCCCGGTGCCCGTGGAGGGAGAGGGAGGGGCACGGGCCGGTCGGGACGGCCCGCGCCACCGGGCCGGGGTCGGCGGACCTCCCACCGTCTACTAGGCTCTTCCCACCCGCGGTCTCGCCGGTCCGCGGCCCTGCGCCACCGACGACGGAGGTCCCCGTGCTCCCCGACATCGCCCCTGTCGCGCCCTCCGACGAGCCCGGGTCAGGTCGCCTCGCCGGTCTCGACGAGCTGGTCGAGACCACCGGACGGATCCGCTCCGGCATCGAGTCCGTGGTCACCGGGCGGCCGGACCTCGTGACCGTCACCGTCGCCGTCCTCCTGGCGCAGGGTCACCTCCTCGTCGAGGACGTCCCCGGCGTCGGCAAGACGACGCTCGCCAAGGCGCTGGCCCGCACGATCGACTGCAAGGTCGGCCGCATCCAGTTCACGCCCGACCTCCTGCCGAGCGACCTCACCGGCGTCAACATCTACCGCGCCGCGAACCACGAGTTCGAGTTCCGACCCGGCCCCGTCTTCTCCAACATCGTCATCGGCGACGAGATCAACCGCGCCTCCCCCAAGACGCAGTCGGCGCTCCTGGAGTGCATGGAGGAGGGCCAGACGACGGTCGACGGCACGACCCACATGCTCCCGAGCCCGTTCCTCGTCGTCGCGACCCAGAACCCGGTCGAGATGGAAGGCACCTACCCGCTCCCCGAGGCCCAGCGCGACCGCTTCATGGCACGGCTGACCGTGGGGTACCCCGACGTCGACGCCGAGCTGCGGATGCTCGACCGCCAGGAGTCGAACAACCCGCTCGCGCACCTGCGGCCGGTGACCACCGGGGCGGACGTGCTGCGGTTCGCCGAGGTCGCGCGCTCGGTCCACGCGTCCACGGCCGTCAAGCGCTACGTCCTCGCGCTCGTCACCGGGACGCGCGAGCACCCGGGCCTGCGCCTCGGCGCCTCCCCCCGCACGACGCTCCAGCTCCTGCGCGCGGCGAAGGCCCTGGCCGCGATGGCGGGGCGCGACCACGTCCTCCCCGACGACGTGCAGTACCTCGCGGTGCCCGTGCTCGCGCACCGGCTCGTCGTCACCACCGAGGCACGGCTCTCGGGCCAGGACGCCGAGGCCGTCGTCGCGTCCCTCGTGGCGCAGACGCCGATCCCCGCGCTGGACGCGACCGAGCGACGCTGACGTGCGCGGCCCGTCGTTCCTCGCGCGGCTCCGACGCAGGACCAGGAGCCTCGCCAGCGCGCGCCCGACCCGCCGCGGCACCGTGGTCCTCGGTGCGGGCGCCGCGCTCGTGGTGCTCGGCGTCACGCTCGGCCTGCCGGACCTCGTCGGGCTCGGCGCGGCGGGGCTCCTCGCCGTGGGGGCCGCGTGGTGCTGGATGGCGGCTCGGCGCATCGACCGGGGGCGCGGCGCGCTGCACGTGACGCGCCGGGTGCAGCCCAACCCCGCCGTGCGCGGCCAGCTCACGACCGCGCGCCTGACCGTCGCGGCGGCGCGCACGACGTCGTCGACGGCCTCCACGCTCGCGCGCCTGCGCATCAGCGAGCAGGCCGCGCACGAGCTGTCCGACCAGGGCTCGTTGCGCGCGCAGGTCGCGACGGTCGGCGACCACATCGCCGTGCGGTACCGCCTGCGGCCGCTGCGCCGCGGCCGGTGGCCGCTCGGCCCGCTCCTCACGACGCGGACCGACCTGTTCGGCCTCGTCAGCGCGACGCAGGAGCTCGGCGACCCGACGGCCGTGGCCGTCTGGCCGCGCACCGTCGAGCTGCCCGTGCGCGGGAGCCGCGCGTTCGGCGAGCACGAGCGCTCGGCCTCCGGCGCCCGGCTCGCGTCGAGCGACGACTCGGTCCTGCGCGACTACGTCGCCGGTGACGACCCCCGCCGCGTGCACTGGGTCAGCGCCGCGCGCCGCGGCCAGCTCATGGTGCGCTCCGACGAGAGCGCGGGCCTGCCGCCCGTGACGGTGCTCCTCGACCGCGGCCTCCTGCCCCACCCGGAGCTCGCCGCGTCGAGCCCGCGCGCGCTGGCCGACGGCGAGTGGGCCGTCGAGTGCGCGGCGTCGATCGGGGTGTCCCTGCTCCAGGCGGGGCACCCCGTCCGCCTCGTCCCCACCTCGCTCGCCGCGGTGGTCCCCGGCACCGGCTTCCGGGTCAACCGGTCCGGCGAGGGCCCGGCCGACCTGCTCGACGCCACGGTCGACCTGCACGGGCACCAGGTCGTGGCGGACGCCGACCGCTCCGTCGTCACGACCTCCGAGGCGCTGCGCCGCGACCGCCGCCCGGGCGAGGTCACCGTCGCCGTGCTCGGCCCGCTCGGCTCCGTGGCCCGGCACACCGTCGCCGCGATGGCCGGGGACGGCGTCCACCGCGCGCTCGTGGTGAGCACCCGGCCCTGGGCGCCCGAGCACGCCGACGCCGTCGAGACGGTCGCCGCGCTCCGCTCGACGGGGTGGCACGCCGCGCTCGTCGACCCGTCCGTGTCGCTCGAGCACGCCTGGACCCTGCTCGCGGAAGGCTCACGATGACCGCACCCGCCCCGGGAACCTCGGACTCCGCGGGCCTGCGCGTGCTCGCGACGAGCGCGCTCGTCGCCACCGCGGTCGTCGCGTCGGCGTACGCGCTGGGGAGCGTCGTCGGGCCGGGCGGCTGGACGGGCACGGTCGTGCGCGTCGTCGTCGTCCTCGCGCTCGTCACCGGCCTCAGCCGCTGGGCGCTCGAGCGGAGCCACGCGGCGCGCGGCGAGGTGCTCGCCCCGCCGGCGGCGCTCCTGCCGTCGCTCGCCGGGCTCGTCGTCGGGCTGTGGGCCCTGCTCGGGCTGTACGGCGGGCCGACGGACCGGTTCTCGCTCCTCATCGGCCTGTCCAACGTCGACCGCGTCCTGTCCCGCCTGGGCACCGCGCGCGACCTCACGCTCGCGGAGGTCGCCCCGATCGACCCCAGCCTGCCCATCGCGCTCCTGGCGGTCGGCGGCGCGGTCGCGGTGTTCGTCGTCGCCGACCTCATGGCCGGCGGGCTGCGGCTCGGCGCGGGGGTCGCGCTGCCGCTCCTCGCCCTGTGGGTGCCCGGGCTCGTCATCGTCGGCGAGGTCCCGCCGCTCGCGTTCGTCGTGACCGTCACCGCGCTCGTGCTGCTCCTCGCCGTGGACAACCCGCACCGCGCCGTCCGCCGCGGGGCGTCCGCGCGACGCCCGGAGGACCGCGCCGCCGGAGGCCTGCGTGCCGCGGGCGCGCTCGTCGTGGCCGTCGCCGTCGCGGTCACCGCCCTCGGGCTCGGGTCGGCGAGCGCCTCGCTCCCCGAGGTGGCGTCGGCGTCGTGGTCGCGCCTGTTCTCCTCGACCGGCCAGACGGTCCGGCTCTCCGACGACCTGGACATGCGGCGCGACCTCGCCGAGCGGTCCGCCGAGGTCGTCCTGCGCTACCGGACCGACGGCGAGAACGTCGGTCCCCTGCGCGTCTTCACGCTCACGGGGTTCGACGGCACCAACTGGCGCCGCGGCGCCGACCGCGACGGCACCCCCATCGACGGCGGCGAGCAGGTCCTGTGGCCCGACGACCCGGGCGCCACCGGGGACCCGACGTCGCTGCGCGTCACGCTCGAGTCACTGCGCGACACCAAGCTGCCGCTCCCGACCGAGCCGCGCGCCGTCGGCATCGACGGCGACTGGGCGTACGACGACGTGCGCGACGAGGTGCTCGGCGAGCAGCCGACGGGCGCGGGCACGTCCTACGAGGTCACGGTCTTCCCGCGGCCGCTCGACGCCGACGCGTTGCGCGGCGCCAGCGGCGCGGACCCCGACGACCCCAACTACCTCGACGTGCCCGCGACGGAGCACGAGCAGGACATCCGCGACCTCGCGACGTCCGTCGTCGACGGCGCGACGACGCGCTACGACCAGGCGCTCGCGCTGCAGACCTACTTCCGCGACATCTCGCAGTTCACGTACTCCACCGAGGTGCCGCCGGGCGCCTCGGGCGACGCCGTCTGGGACTTCCTCCAGGACCGGACGGGCTACTGCGTCCAGTTCGCGACGTCGATGACGATGATGGCCCGCACGCTCGGCATCCCCGCACGGCTGGGCGTCGGGTTCCTCCCGGGCGAGCGCGTCGACGACTCCAGCTACAAGGTCACGGGCCGCGACTCCCACGCGTGGCCCGAGCTGTACTTCCCGGGGCAGGGCTGGGTCCGGTTCGAGCCGACGCCCGCGCAGCAGACCGGCCCGACGCCGCGGTGGGCGACCCCGGTCGCCGTCACGCCCGGCGGCCCGGCGGACCCGGGGAACGTCCCGACGCCGGACGCCACCACGGCCGCGCCGTCGGCGCCGGCGACGCCGGCACCCACCGCCCCGGGGGCCGGCGGCACGACGGGCGGCACGCAGGAGGACTCCACCTCGTGGCCGCTCCTCGTGGGCGTGGCGCTGCTCGTCGCGGCGGCGCTCGCCGCAGGGCTGTGGTTCGTGCTGCGCCGACGCACCGAAACGGAGAGCCTGCGGGACGCCGAGGACGCGTGGGCCGAGCTCGTGGCACGGCTCGGTGCGCTGGAGGTGCGGTGGCCGTCGTCCACGACGCCACGCCGCGTGCCCGCCGTCGTCGTCGCGACCCTGCAGGCGCGACGCGGGACCGATGCCGGGGACGAGGACCTGGCCGAGACGCTCACGGCCCTCGCGTCGGCGCTCGAGGCGGAGCGCTACGCCCCGCGTCCGCGCGAGACGGTCACCCCGGAGCGCCTCCAGGCGCTCGTCGACGCCGCCGTCGAGGGGATCGAGAGGTCGCTCAGCGACCGTCCTGCTCGCGCCGACGGTCCCAGCGCTCTTCGAGCCGGCTGAGGAACGGCTTCCGCGACGTCCTGCTCGCTGCGGCCGGCCGGACGGTGCCGTCGGCCTCGACGGTGCCGACCGGTCCCTTGCGGGAGGCGCGCGGTGCCTGGAAGACCAGCACGACGCCGGCGAACATGAGGACGAAGCCGATGACGCCGAGCCAGGTCTGCGAGAGCGCGGCGCCCAGCACCAGCAGGAGCAGCCCTCCCACGACGCCGACACCGGCCAGGACGTAGCGCAGCGCAGAGCGACGTCGAGGGGCCTGGAGCGTGTTCGCCAACCGCGGATCGTCCGAGGTGAGCGCGCGCTCCATCTGCTCCAAGACCCGCTGCTCGTACTCAGACAGAGGCATGAGCACCCCGATTCTCCACGGTGGTCGTGTGACACCCTCAGGATAGATCGACATCCGCGGGGGTGGTAGTCGAGCGGGCCCGGGCAGGCCCCATCGCGATGGATCTCACCCCGAAACGGCCGCGGACGGCGTCGACGGCCTCCTCCGCGCGCCGTCGGACGGCGTTCGTCTCCACCACGGCCTCCTCGAGCGTGGGCTGGACGACGGCCTCCGCGCGCGGCTCGAGACCTTCCGCACGCACCCCCACGAGCCGGACCGCGAGCCCTCGCAGGTCCACCCCCGCGACGAGCTCACGTGCGACGAGGTAGATCTCGCGCGCGACGTCCGTCGGGGCGCCGAGCGTGCGGGCGCGCGTGACGGTCCGGAAGTCGCTCGTGCGGACCTTCACGCTCACCGTGCGGGCGACGAGGCCCTGGTGCCGGAGCCGCCCGGCGCACCGGTCGGCGAGCTCGAGCACGCGCGCCTGCACGGCGGCGAGGTCGCGCAGGTCGTGCTCGAACGTCGTCTCCGCGCCGATGCTCCGCTCCGAGCGCTCCGGCTGGACGGGGCGTGGGTCACGACCCCACGCGAGGTCGTGCAGGTGCGCCCCGGACACCTTGCCGACCGCCGTCTGCAGGGACGCCACGTCGGTGTCGGCGAGCTCGGCGACCGTCCGGATGCCCCACTGCGCGAGGACGGCCTCCGTGCGCTCGCCCACGCCCCACAGCGCCCCCACCGGCAGGGTGCGCAGGAACGGCACCGTCGCCGCGGCGGGCACGAGCAGCATGCCGTCGGGCTTGGCGTGCGTGGACGCGAGCTTCGCGACGAACTTCGTGGTCGCGATCCCGACCGAGCACGTGATCCCGTGGTCCGCCTGGACCCGACGCCGCAGCGCGGCCGCGATCCGTGTGGGCGGCCCGAGACGGCGCCGCGCGCCGCTCACGTCGAGGAACGCCTCGTCGACGCTCACCTGCTCCACGAGCGCGGTGATCTCCCCGAGCGCGGCCATGACCGAGCGCGAGACCTCGTGGTACCGCGCGTGGTCCGGCGGCACGACGACCGCCTGCGGGCACAGCCGGCGGGCGGTCGTCATGGGCATCGCCGAGTGGACGCCGAACGCGCGCGCCTCGTAGGTGGCCGCCAGGACGACGCCCCGCTCGGCACCGCCGACGATGACCGGTCGCCCGACGAACTGGGGACGCCGCGCGAGCTCGACCGAGGCGAAGAACGCGTCCATGTCGACGTGCAGGATCGAGCAGCCGCTCTCGTCGTCCCCCCAGTCCCGGCGGACGACGGCACGAGGACCCCGGCTCATCGGGTGCTCACCGTGCCCGCGGGCCGACCGGCCGGGTCGTCACGACGCCACCGTCCGCAGCCCGGGCAGCCGGACGAAGCCGGCGTCCGGGTCGACGAGCATCGCGACCTCGTCGCGGAAGTCCTCGGCGCACGCGACGAGCTCGTCGGCGCGACGCGGGTCGACCTCGTCGAACCGCCCGGCGTCCACGGCCGCACGGACGCGCGCGCCGCTCGCGAAGTACACCGACCACGCGGCGAGCGCGGGCTCGGCGTCCGCGAGCTGCTCCCACACCGAGCGGGCGCGCCCGCGCCGCACGGGGCGCGCACGGAGCGCGACGACCGCGGCGGCTGCCCGCAGCGCGCCGAGGTGGGCGTGGACGAACCGCTCCCCCGCGTCCTGCGCGAGCGCCGCAGCGACGAGCTCCGCGTCCGCGCGGGCGAGCAGCCGCCGGACCTCGGCGGGAACCACGACCTGCGCCCTCGCGCCTGCTTCGTTCGACATCGCGCACCTCCTGCTCCACTATCGAACACCTGTTCGATCCTGTCAACGTGCCGGACGCCGACAGCCCGTACCGTGGGGCACATGGCTCGCCGTACCTCCCGACGCCCTCCAGGGTCCCCCGCACCACCCACACCGCCCCGGCGTCGGGGCCCCGCGCGCGGCGGGCCCGCGGCGTCCGACCTCCCGGACGAGCCCGTCGCGACCACGACGGGCACCGCGCGCGTCGAGCGCGACCCCGACCGCCCGTCCGCGGTCACCCTCTACGTCAACGGGGTGCCGAGCTCGTACCTCGACCTGGACGACCCCGGGATGCTCGCGTTCGAGTACATGCAGCAGATGGCCGCGGTGGTCGACGAGCTGCACCCCGGGCCCGTGCGTGCGCTGCACCTCGGCGCCGCCGGGTGCAGCCTGCCGCGCTGGGTCGAGCACACCCGGCCCGGCTCGACGCAGCTCGGGGTCGACCTCGACGCACGCCTCCTGGAGCTCGTGCGCACCTGGTTCGACCTGCCGCGCTCCCCGCGGCTGCGGCTGCGGCCCGACGACGCCCGGCACGCGGTGGAGGGGCTCGCCGACGCGTCGTTCGACGTCGTGGTCCGGGACGTCTTCCACGGCGACCGCACGCCCGACCACCTCGTGACCCTCGGCATGGCCGAGGAGGTGCGGCGCGTCCTGCGACCGGGGGGCGTCTACCTGGTCAACTGCGCGGACCGGCCGCCCCTCGCGTCGGTGCGGCGCGAGCTGACGACGCTCGCGGCCGCGTTCGGGGAGGGCACGGGCGCCGGCGCCCTGGAGGAGGGGCGCGTCGCGGCGATCGCCGAGCCCGCACAGCTCAAGGGCCGCCGGTACGGGAACGTGGTGCTCGCCGCGGTCGCGCCGGGCGGTGCCGAGCCTGCCCTGACCGGCCCGGGCCTCGCGCGCACCGTGCGCTCGCTTGCCGTGCCGGCGCGCGTCCTCGTGGGGAGCGAGCTGCGGACCTTCGTCGGCCCGGCGGCGCCCCTCCTGGACCCCACGCCCGCGGACCCCGGGTCCGCCGACCCCACGTTCGAGGGACCCGCTCCCGGGGACGCCACGACCGCGCGGCCGGCGACCGACGAGCACGCGCGGGCGCCGCGCGAGGGCTGACACGCCAGGAGCCGCGCCCCCGGGAGGGGACGCGGCTCCTGCGCTGCTGCTACGACCGGGCGACCCGACCGCAGGACGTCGTGGACGTCAGAGCGGGCGGACCTTCTCCGCCTGCGGGCCCTTCGGCCCCTGGGTGATCTCGAACTCGACCCGCTGCGCCTCGTCGAGCGTGCGGTACCCGTTCGACTCGATCGCCGAGTAGTGCACGAAGACGTCGGCACCGCCGCCGTCCTGCGCGATGAAGCCGTAGCCCTTCTCGGCGTTGAACCACTTCACAGAACCCTGCGCCATGCTGTTCCTCTGACCTTCTGTCCATCCGGGGACATCAGCAGGCGGACCCTTCGTCCACCCCCGTGCGCCGCAATGCCATGTCCCACGTCCTTCGCCGGCGTCCCGGCCGTGTGCGGCCGGCAGGCCCGACGCCGGACCGCCCCGCCGGGCGGACCCACGTACCGGCCCTGCACCGGGTCGTGCGCAAGTACGTCACTGCAACGGGTCACAGTGTGGCATGGACCACGTCAGGTCCGCCATGGAGAACGGGCCCTCTCGTGCTGATTTTTCGGCACATACTCCCCGGCGGGGCCGAGCGCGCCGTCACTCCCCCGACTGCTGCGCGAGGAAGCGCTCGAACTCCGCGCCGAGCTCGTCGGCCGTGGGGATCGGGGCCGACTCGGCGAGCAGGCTCGTGCGCCCGACCGAGCGGGCGAAGGCGTCGTACTGCTCCTCGAGCGCCCGGACCACCGCCGCGACCTCCTCGGAGTCGCGCACCTGGCGCTCGACCTCGGTCTTCGCGTCCTGGACCGCCTCCGCGAGGCCGCCCGTGGCGAGGTCGAGACCCGTCACGCGCTGGACGTGCTCGAGCGCGACGACCGCCGCGGGCGGGTACGACGACTGAGCGAGGTAGTGCGGCACGTGCACGGTGTAGCCGACGGCGTCGTGGCCGGCGCGCCCGAGCCGCAGCTCGAGCAGCGCGGCGAGGCTGGCCGGGACCTTGACCGTCCCGAACCACGACGTGTGCTCGCCGAGCAGCTCGGGGCGCGTGGCGTGCGCCGTCACCGAGAGCGGCCGCGTGTGCGGGATGCCCATCGGGATGCCGTGGAAGCCCACGACGAGCGAGACGCCCAGGCGCTCGACGACGTCGCGCACCGCGGCGACCACGCGCTCCCACTGGACGTCCGGCTCGGCGCCGTGCAGCAGCAGGAAGCCGGTGCCCTCGGCGTCGCGCACGTGGTCGACGACGAGGTACGGCTCGTCGTAGTCGGACCAGCGGTCCGTGCTGAAGGTCATCGTGGCCCGCTTCGAGCGGTAGTCGATGAGCTGGTCGGCGTCGAACGTCACCAGGCGGGTGACCTCACCGATCTCCAGCAGGTGGTCGACGGCCACCTCTCCCGCGCTGCCCGCGTCGACGAACCCCGCGACCGCGTGCAGCAGCACCGGCCCGGAGCCCGCCTCGGGCGGCGTGGGCCACAGGCGCGCCACGGCCTGCTCGTCGAGCTCGTAGATCCCGCGAGGGTCCAGCATGCATCCTCCTCGTCACGTCCTTCGCCCGTGCGCCGCCGGTGGCGCGCCGCGGGCCTGACGAGGTAACGCGACCCGGGCCGGGGATCATTCCCGGCCGGGCGGTGGCGGCGGTCAGCGACCGGGGAGCCGCACCACGGAGACGAAGAAGTCGTCGATCTGCCGGACGACGTCGATGAAGCGGTCGAAGTCGACGGGCTTGGTCACGTAGGCGTTGGCGTGCAGCGAGTAGCTGCGCACCACGTCCTCCTCGGCCTCCGACGTCGTGAGCACGACGACGGGGATCTTGCGCAGCGCGTCGTCGGCCTTGAGCTCGGCCAGGACCTCGCGCCCGTCCATCCGGGGCAGGTTGAGGTCGAGGAGGATGAGGTCGGGCGTCGGGGCGCCCGCGTGCTCGCCCTCCTTGCGCAGGAACTGCAGCGCGCTCACGCCGTCGGACACCACCGAGAGACGGTTGGTGACCTTGTGGTCCTCGAACGCCTCGCGGGTCATGAGCACGTCGCCCGGGTCGTCCTCCACCAGGAGGACGTCGATCGGCTTGCTGCCGTGGCTCATGCGGGGCTCTCCTCGTCGTCGGGGCGCGCGGGGGCCGGAGCGTCCGGACCGGCGCCGCCGGGGTCGGAGCGAGCGTAGCCGACCTGCGCCTGCACGTAGGCGTGGGCGAGCGTGAAGCGGATGGTCGTCCCGCCCTCGCGCGGCTCGATCCAGATGCGTCCGCCGTGGTACTCGACGATGCGCTTGCACAACGCGAGGCCGATGCCCGTGCCCTCGTACACGTCCTTGGCGTGCAGGCGCTGGAAGATGACGAACACGCGGTCGGCGTACTGCGCGTCGATGCCGATCCCGTTGTCCTCGACCGACAGCTCCCAGTGGGTGTCGCGCGCGAGCACGCCCACGTGCACGGCGGGCGCTCGGTCGGGGTGGCGGAACTTCAGCGCGTTGCCGACGAGGTTCGCGAGGAGCTGGTGCAGGAGCGCCTGCTCCCCCACGACGACGGGGAGCGGGTCGTGAGTGACGCGCGCCCCGGACTCCGCGATCTTCTCGGAGAAGTCCTCGAGCACGCCCCGGAGCTCGTCCTCGAGGTCGACGTCGACGCGCTCGGTGCCCGTCCGGCCGACGCGGGAGAACCCGAGCAGGTCCTGGATGAGGCGCTGCATCCGCTTCGCGCCGTCGACCGCGAAGTCGATGTACTGGTCGGCGCGGTCGTCGAGCTCGCCCCCGTAGCGCTTCTTGAGGAGCTGCGTGAAGCTCGCGACCTTGCGCAGCGGCTCCTGGAGGTCGTGCGAGGCGACGTACGCGAACTGCTCCAGGTCGCGGTTCGAGCGTTCCAGCTCGCGCGCCTGCTCGGCGAGCAGCTCGTGCGAGCGCGCCGCGTCCTCGTGCGACGCCTTGATCTCCGCGACCTGGCTGACGAGCTCGACGCGCATGTGCTCGACGTCCTGCGCGAGGTCCGCGATCTCGGCGGGCCCGGACGTGACGACCGGCTCGTCGAGGCTCCCGGAGCTCACGCGCCGCACGCGGTGCGCGAGCTCGGCCATGGGTTCGGTGACCCAGCGCTTGAGGCAGACCCACAGGATGATGCCGACCGCGAGCGCCGAGCCGACGAGGACGAGGACGCTCCCGAACAGGGCGCGGCTCCACCGGTCGAGCGCGTCGAGGCGTTCGACGCGCTCGTCGCGCAGCTGGTCGACGTACTGCGCGGTGTCGGCGCGCGCCGCCGCGAAGAGCTCGGCGCCGCGCGCCTGGTCGACGGCGCGCACGCGCCCGGGGCCCTGGGCCTCGGTGGTCGCGATGGCGGGCTCGGCCGCGTCGGAGACCCAGGCGCGCACCGAGGACTCGGCCTGGGCGAGCGTCCCGGCGAGCTCGTCGTCGAGGCCGAGGCGGTCGACGAGCGCGGCGTCGGGGACGACGCCCTCGGCGTCGACGCCCACCGCGCGCGTGTAGGCCTCGAGCGCCGTCGCGTCGCCCGTGGCGACGTAGGCGCGCACCGCGACCTCGGCGTCGAGCAGGCCGACGTACGCGCCGTCCGCCTCGCTCACCGCGTCGAAGAACGGCCCGGTCACGTCGGTCTGAAGGGTGAGGACGCGCGACAGCGCGATCGCGGAGGTCGCGAGCACGCCGAGGAGGATCACCCCGGCGACGACGAGCGCCCAGCCGAGGCGCCGACGCAGCGTCGGGGCGCGACGCTCGCCCGCGCGCCTGCGGTCGCCGGCGGCGCTCACCGGGCCCACTCGTCCGAGTCCGCGAGGGTGGCCGACCGCTCGCCCGGCGAGGTGCCGTCGCCGTCCCACCCGAGCACGAGGAGGGCCGCGTCGTCCGCGAGGGGGCCGCCGTGGAGGTCGCGCACGCGACGGAAGACCCGCTCGACGACGCCCTCGACGCCCTGCTCCAGCGCGCTGTCGACGGCGCGGCGCAGGCCGTCGACCCCGACGCGCTCGGGGCGGGTCCGTGCGTCGCCCGCCCCGGCTCCCGCGACGGTCGCCTCGACGAGGCCGTCGGTGTAGAGCATGAGGGCCCAGCGCTCGCCGAGCTCGACCGGCTGCGACGTCCAGCCGCCCGCGACCGGGATGCCCAGGGCGCGGCCGCGCGACGTCGGCGTGATCTCCGACGCCGTGTCGCGCAGCAGCAGCGGCGCGAGGTGGCCCGCGAGGTAGACCTCGGCGCTGCGTCGGTCCGCGGAGACGACGACCTGGCACAGCGTGACGAAGACCTCCGGGCGCGCGCGCTCGGGCACGAGCACACGCTCGAGCAGCGGCAGGATCGCCTCCGGCTGGGTCTCGCTGAGGACGATGGTGCGCCAGGCCGTGCGCAGCGTCGCGCCGAGCGCGGCCTCGTCCGGGCCGTGCCCCGCGACGTCCCCGATGACGCACAGGACCGTCCCGTCCGGGCGCTCGACCGCGTCGAAGAAGTCGCCGCCGAGCAGGCCGTTGCCGCCCGGCACGTAGCCGACCATGACGTCGAGGCGGTCGTCCTGCACGAGCGGGGTCGGCAGGAGCGCACGCTCGAGGCGCGCCGTCTCTGCCGCGCGGACCTCGCTGCGGTACAGCGCGCGCTGCTGCTCGACGGACATGCGGCGCTGGACCGCGTAGCGCACGGACCGCCCGAGCAGGTCGCCGTCGACCTCCCCCTTGACGAGGTAGTCGTCGGCGCCCGCGGCGACCGCCTGCACGCCGAGGTCGATGCCCGAGTGGCCGGTCAGGACGACGAGCGCCGGCGGCCGCGACCCCGCGCGCACGCGCTCGACGGCGGACAGGCCCACGGAGTCGGGCAGGCCCAGGTCCAGCAGCACGCAGTCGACGTCGTGGGAGACGACCATCTCGAGGGCACCGTCCAGGGTCGTCGCACGGTGCAGCTCGACCTTGAGGTTGCCGTCGGCCAGCAGCTCCTCGACGAGGATCGCGTCCCCGTCGTCGTCCTCCACGAGCAGGATCCGGAGCTCGTCCGTCGGGGCCAGCACGGCGCGCCCCGGGCGCGCCTGGTCCGGTCCGGCGGCGTCGTCGCCGCGCGCGGAGGGTCGGCCCGGGGCTCGACGCTCGCTCCCGGTCACGACGCCCGCTCCCCTCTGGTCGCCATGGGCCACGATCCTAGCCGCAGGCGCGCGTCCGGCCCGGTCACGGCGCCGGGACGCGCCGGTCGTCGGTCCCCGGGACGGTCGTCGTACGCCATAATGGACGGCCGCGCGGGCGGCGCGGCGCCGGTCGAGGAAGGGACAGCGTGGGACGCAACGACGAGCTCCGGCTCGAGCAGGAGGTCGTGGACACCCTCTACGCGCGCCTCGACGAGCTGCGGGCGGCCGCCCGGGCACGCCTCGACGAGGTCCGGCGGTCCGGCCCGTCGGGCTCGCCGCAGAACCGCAGCGAGCGCGACGCGTTCGCGACGCTGTACGAGGACCGTGTCGCGCAGCTCGACGCGGTCGAGGACCGCCTCGCGTTCGGCCGCCTCGACCTCGACGACGGCACCCTGCGCTACGTCGGGCGCATCGGCCTCACCGACGAAGAGCACTCGAGCCTCCTCACGGACTGGCGTGCGCCCGCCGCCCAGGCGTTCTACCGCGCGACGGCGGCCCACCCGGACGGCGTCGTGCGCCGTCGGCACCTCGTGACGCGCGGTCGTGCCGTGACGGGACTCGAGGACGAGCTCCTCGACCTCGACGCCCCCGAGGCCGTGACGGGCACGACGCTCTCGGGCGAGGGCGCGCTGCTCGCCGCGATGGCCGCGGGCCGCACGGGACGCATGGGCGACATCGTCGCCACGATCCAGTCGGAGCAGGACGCGATCATCCGCTCCGAGCTCGCGGGGGCGCTCGTCGTCCAGGGCGGGCCCGGCACGGGGAAGACGGCGGTCGCGCTGCACCGCGCGGCCTACCTGCTGTACGCGCACCGGCGGCTGCTGGAGCGCTCGGGCGTGCTGCTCGTCGGCCCCAGCCTCTCCTTCCTGCGCTACATCGACCAGGTGCTGCCGTCGCTCGGCGAGACCGGCGTCGTGAGCACGACCATCGCCGACCTCCTGCCCGGCGTCGTCGCCGACGGCGAGGAGGACCCGCGCGTCGCGCGCGTCAAGGGTCGGGCGGTCATGGCCCGTGCGGTGCGCCGGGCCGTGCGCGCACGCGAGCGCGTGCCCGCGGCCGACGTGCCGGTCCGGCTCGACGGCCACGACCTCGTCATCCGCCGCCGCGACGTGCGCGACGCCATCGCGAAGGCGCGGCGCACCCACAAGCCGCACAACCTCGCGCGGGTCACGTTCGTCCGCGAGATGCTCTCGCGCCTCGTCGAGCAGTACGGGCGCCAGCTCGGCGAGCCGCTCGTCGGCGAGGACCGCGCGCTCGCGCTGGAGGACCTGCGCTCCCACCGCGACGTGCGCGTCGCGCTCAACCTGGCCTGGCTGCCGCTCACGCCCGAGCGCCTCGTCGAGGACCTGTGGACCAAGCCGCACCGGCTCGCCGAGGCCGCGCCCGAGCTCTCGCCCGAGGACCGGCGGCTGCTCGAGCGGCCCAAGGGTGCGCCGTGGACCCCCGCGGACGTGCCGCTCCTCGACGAGGCGGCGGAGCTGCTCGGCGAGGACGACCAGGCGGAGCGGGCCGAGGCCGCCGCGCGCGCGGCGCAGCGCGCGCAGGACCTCGAGTACGCGCGGCAGGTGCTCGAGTCGTCCGGTGCGGGCGGCGGGATCGTCGGGGCCGACGTCCTCGCCGAGCGGTTCGCCGCGAGCGGCCCGCGCCTGACCACCGCCGAGCGCGCCGCGCAGGACCGCACGTGGACCTACGGCCACGTCGTGGTCGACGAGGCGCAGGAGCTGTCCGCCATGGCGTGGCGCATGCTCGTGCGCCGGTGCCCGACGCGGTCGTTCACGGTGGTGGGCGACGTCGCCCAGACGTCCTCGCTCGCGGGCGCCCGGTCGTGGAAGGGCATGCTCGACCCGGTCTTCCGCGACGCGTGGCGGCTCGCCGAGCTCACGGTCAACTACCGCACGCCGGCCTCCGTCGCGGACGCGGCCCGACGCGCGGCCGTCGCGGCCGGCCTCCCGGTCTCGCCGCTCACGTCCGCGCGCGACGTCGAGGACGCCCTGCGCGTGGTCGAGGTGGCACCGGGCGCGCTGGAGGCACGCGTCCGGGCCGAGGCCGAGGCCGCGCGCGCCGAGTTCGTCGCCGCGGAGTCCGGCCGCGTCGCCGTCGTCGCGGCCGCGCCCGCGGTCCCCGCGCTACGGGCCGCGCTCGGGCTCGCCGACGCGGGCGGCGAGGACCCGGTCGTCGTGCTCGACCCGGTTCAGGTCAAGGGGCTGGAGTTCGACGCCGTCGTGCTGGTCGAGCCCGCCGACGTCGCGACCGGGCCCTCGGGCCCGTCCGACCTGTACGTCGCCATGACGCGGCCGACCCAGCGCCTCGTCGTCGTGCACGCGCGCCCGCTGCCCGCAGGCGTCGCCCCCGCGCCGTCGGACGACGCACGGGGCGCCCGAGCCTGACAGCGGTCGCGTCCGGGCGCGGGGTCACCTCGTCCCGAGGGTCAAGACCCGTTTGGTCCGGACCGCGGGACGGGCGCACCATGGGGGCGTGCTACGCGCCCTCCTCCTCGAAAACCTGCACCCCCTCGCCGCCTCGAACCTCGAGGCCGCGGGCATCGACGTCACCGTCCGCACCGGGGCCCTCGACGAGTCCGAGCTGATCGAGGCGCTCGACGGCGTCCACCTGCTCGGCATCCGGTCCAAGACGAACGTCACGGCGAACGTGCTCGAGAACGCCCCCGACCTGGTGGCGCTCGGCGCGTTCTGCATCGGCACGAACCAGATCGACCTACGCTCGGCCGCGACGCAGGGCGTCGCCGTGTTCAACGCGCCGTTCCAGAACACGCGCTCCGTCGTCGAGCTCGCGCTCGCCGAGATCATCGCGCTCACGCGCCGCCTCACCGAGCGCGACCGCGCGCTGCACGAGGGCCGCTGGGACAAGTCGGCGGAGGGCGCGCACGAGGTCCGTGGCCGCACGCTCGGCATCGTCGGCTACGGCAACATCGGCACGCAGCTCTCGGTGGTCGCCGAGAACCTCGGCATGTCGGTCGTGTTCTACGACACGGCGGAGAAGCTCGCGCTCGGCAACGCGCGCCGCATGGACACGCTCGACGAGCTGCTCGAGCAGGCCGACGTCGTCACGCTCCACGTCGACGGGCGCCAGGGCAACGCCGGGCTCTTCGGCGCCAAGCAGTTCGCCCGCATGCGCCCGGGCTCGATCTTCCTCAACCTGTCGCGCGGCTTCGTGGTGGACTACGGCGCGCTGCGCGAGGCGATCGTCGAGGGCCGCGTGGCCGGCGCCGCGGTCGACGTCTTCCCGCACGAGCCCAAGCGCAAGGGCGACGCGTTCGACTCCGAGCTGCGCGGCCTGCCGAACGTCATCCTCACGCCGCACATCGGCGGCTCGACGGAGGAGGCGCAGGAGGCGATCGGGCAGTTCGTGTCCGCCAAGCTGCGCGACTACCTCACCACCGGCTCCACGACGCTCAGCGTCAACGTGCCGAACCTCGCGCTCGAGCAGACGACGGGCATCACGCGCATCACGCACCTGCACCGCAACACCCCCGGTGTCCTCGCCGCCGTCAACGCGACCCTCGCCGAGCACGGGACGAACATCGAGGGCCAGCTCCTCGCCACCCGCGGCGAGATCGGCTACGTCGTCACCGACGTCGGCTCGCGCGTGGAGCCCGCCGTCATCGAGGCGCTGGCCGCGATGGAGCAGACGATCGCCCTGCGCATCCTCGACTGACGCAGCCCGGGAACCTTCGCCGCGCGCGGCCCGTCCGCACGCGGCGAAGGTCCTCGGCGGCCATGACCTTCGCCGCTGAGCGCCTCTCGCGCGCCGGTGCCACGATGAGGCATGACCGGATACACGCACGACGCGCCGCAGATCCTCGACGCCGACGCGTCGTGGGACCTCGTGGAGGGGACCCACGTCGCACGCCTCGCCGTGAGCGTGCGGGGCGAGCCGGACATCTACCCCGTGACCGTGCGGGCGCACGAGCGCACGCTCGCGTTCCGCACGGTCCCCGGCACGAAGCTCGCGACGCTCGCCATCAACGAGCGGGTCGCCCTGGAGTGGGACCACGTCGACGACGACGGGGCGTGGAGCGTCGTCGCGCGCGGCACCGCTCACCGTCTGCGCACCGAGCACGAGGTGGATCCCGTCCGGGAGGGTGCGGACCCGCTCGTCCCCACCGTCGACGTCCCGACCGAGGAGTGGGTCGTGGTCGAGGCCCACGAGCTCACCGGACGACGCTTCGCGCGCGCGGAGCCCTAGTCCCCCGGACGCACGACGTCCGGCCGCCCCGCAGGGGACGACCGGACGTCGGGGGTGCTGCTCAGCCGGACTTGCGGCGGAAGGTGCGCTGGACCGGTCCGACGGTCTCCGAGCCGTGCACGGAGCCCGTGTTCGACTCGCCGTCCGCCGTGCGGTGGCGCGCGGCGTTCTTCCGGTCGAGCGCCTCCCGGAACTTCGCCTTGGCCTCCTCGGTCGGTGCGGTCTCTGCAGCGGGTCGCTGCTGGTCGGACGCCATGGCGGTCTCCTCGTCGACGGGGAACTCGGTGGGGGCACTGCGGTCGGCCCGACGCTGCGGGCACCCCGCCAGCCTCCCCCACCGGGCGGCCCGACGCCACCTGATTTGTCCGCTCGGACCGGCCGTCCCGGCCTTGCGGGCGCCGGCGCTGGCGACCGCGCCGCGAGCGCCGACGACCGCGTGGCGAACGCCGTCGGGTAGCGTCGGGACGTGTCGCCCGATCCCACGCCGCAGGTCTCCCCCGCTCCTCCCCACGCCACAGGCGGTCCCGCGCCGGCGCGTGCCGAGCTCCCGCACCGCGCGCTCGGCCGGAGCGGCCTGCGCCTGCCGGAGGTCGCGCTCGGGCTCTGGCAGAACTTCGGCGTCGCCGACCGCTTCTCGACGCAGCGCGAGATCGTGCTGCGCGCCGTGGACCGCGGCGTGACGCACCTCGACCTCGCGAACAACTACGGGCCGCCCGGCGGTGCCGCGGAGGAGTCGCTGGGCCGGCTGCTCGCGCGCGAGCTCCGGCCCGTGCGCGACGAGCTCGTCGTGACCACCAAGGCGGGCTACCGCATGGGACCCGGCCCCTACGGCGAGGGCGGGTCCCGGAAGTACCTGCTCTCGTCCCTCGACGCGTCGCTGCGCCGGCTCGGGCTCGACCACGTCGACATCTTCTACTCGCACCGCTACGACCCCTCCACCCCGCTCGGGGAGACCATCGGTGCGCTGGCGACGGCGGTCCGGTCGGGGCGCGCCCGCTACGCCGGCATCTCGTCGTACTCGGCGCGGCGCACGCGCGAGGCCCTGCGGGTCGCGGCCGACGTCGGGGTCGAGCTCGTCGTCACCCAGGTCTCCTACTCCATGCTCAACCGGTGGATCGAGGCGCCCGACCCGCACGACGAGGCGGGGGCCACCGTGCTCGACGTCGCGGGCGACGAAGGGCTCGGCGTCGTCGCGTTCTCCCCGCTCGCCCAGGGCATGCTCACGGACCGCTACCTCCACGGGGTCCCGGACGGGTCGCGCGCGGCGCGCGGCGGGCCGCTGCGCCCGGCGTTCCTCTCGGAGGAGAACCTCGACCGCGTGCGCCATCTGGACGGGCTCGCGCGCGCCCACGGGCGGACGCTCGCGTCCACGGCGATCCGCTGGGCGCTGCGCGACCAGCGCGTCACGTCGGTCCTGCTCGGCGCGAGCTCGACGCGCCAGCTCGACGACAACCTCGCGGCCCTCGAGGCCCCCGACCTCTCCCCCGAGGAGCTCGCGGCCGTCGACGACCTCCCCGTGGACACGGGCATCAACATCTGGGCGACGCGGTCCAGCGACCTGTAGCGCCGCGGCCGCGCGCAGCCGTGTCCGGCTGTGCGGACCGAACCTCGGACCGGAGGCGCGAGGCGCGGGACCGTCGCGTGACCGTCAGGCCTGGGGTGCCGTCTCGCGGTCGGTCGCGACGTCGTCGGTGGCCTCGGCCGCCGCACGGCCCGCCGCCGCCTCGCGCTCCTCCCGGTCGACGCGCAGCGACGTGATGGCGCTCTCGAAGTCCTCGAGCGAGTCGAACGCCTGGTAGACGCTCGCGAAGCGCAGGTAGGCGACCTCGTCGAGCTCGCGCAGCGGCCCGAGGATCGCGAGACCGATCTCGTAGGCGTCGAGCTCGGCGCTCCCGCTCGCGCGGATGGTCTCCTCGACGCGCTGCGCGAGGACGGCGAGGTCGTCCTCGTTCACCGGGCGCCCCTGGCAGGCCTTGCGGACGCCGTTGACGATCTTCTCGCGCGAGAAGGGCTCGGTCACGCCGGACCGCTTGACCACGGACAGGCTGGCGGTCTCGATCGTGGTGAAGCGACGGTTGCACTCCGGGCACTGGCGTCGCCGGCGGATGGAGGCACCGTCGTCGGACGTGCGGGAGTCGACGACGCGGGAGTCCGCGTGACGGCAGAACGGGCAGTGCATGGCGGGCTCCTCCGCGGGTCGCGCCGACAGGTCGGCGCGACGAACGTATGTCGTCGCGGGCGCGCGGTGCAACACGCCGACGACGCGCCGGGCCGCGGACAGCAGAACGGGGGCGGTCGAAGTCGACCGCCCCCGTCGGGACGCCCCCGTCCCCATCTCGCGCGCGACTCGCCTCGCGCGCGGCGACGTGCACAGGAGTCGCGGTGGTCCGCACACTCCTCGCCTCGTCCGCCCAGCCCCCAGCCGGCGTGTGAGGTGACACTAACTTAGGCGGACCTAAGGCGCCGGCGCAACCCTCGGCCGCCACCTGTCGCGCGTCGGCGCCGTGTGCTGCGTCACAGGATCTGGACCGCGCGCGTCGCGTCACCGCTCGGCGACCGGGAGCAGGATGGTCTGGCCGGCCCGCACGCCGGACGACGACAGGCCGTTCAGCTCCACGAGCCCGCTGACCACCTCACGGAGGTCCTCCCCCGGGGTCGCGACGCCCTGGGCGAGCTCCCACAGCGTCTCCCCCGCGCTCACGACGTGGACGCGGACCTCGACCGGCTCCCCGGGCCCGCTCGCGACGGCCAGCCCGACCCGCGCCGCGAGGACGAGCACGACGGCCACGAGGAGCACGAGGACCGCACGGCCGCGTCGCGTGAGCCGCAGCCGCGCCTCCGGGCGCGCACCTCGCTCCGCTGCGCCGCCCCGCCCGAGCGCGGACGGCGCTGCCGTCGCCATCGCCACCGTGTCCATGTCCCCTCCGTCCCGGCCCGCGAGCCCGATCGCCTTCCCCGGTCGATCGGACCCGCGCGCCCGCCTCATCTCCGCGCCGACCCGTTGCGGTCGAACACCTGTACGTAGAACATCTGTACGAATGTCTATCACGAGCGACCGACAGAGTCGAGACATGCTCGAACAGGTGTTTGATTCGTGTCGCATCCTCCCCTAGCCTGGGGTGAGGTCGGTTCGCCGGACATGTCCGCTCGGACCCGGAGGGGCGACCGAGGTCCCGGGGCGCACGCCCCGGGGAGGGGAGGCCGCAGGCCCGGTTGGCGCCGGCGGCACGCGACGGACGAGGGCGGAGCGACCATGGCGGGACGAGGCACGGACAGGGCACGGGGGCTCGCCGAGGTGCGCGAGCTGCCGGACGGGTCGGCAGGGGGTGACGGGCTCACCCCGCGCCAGCGGCTCGTGCTCGAGACCATCCGCGCGTGCGTCGAGCAGCGCGGCTACCCGCCGAGCATGCGCGAGATCGGCGAGGCCGTCGGGCTCACGAGCCCGTCCTCCGTCAAGCACCAGCTCACCACGCTCGAGCGCAAGGGGTTCCTGCGGCGCGACCCGAACCGTCCGCGCGCCATCGAGGTGGTCCAGCCCGACGACGCCCGCCGCGCCACCCCGCTCGCGCCGGCCGGGACGGCCCCCGAGCCCGCGTACGACGAGGCCCACCCCGCGCCGTCGTACGTCCCCGTCGTCGGCCGCATCGCCGCCGGTGGCCCCATCCTCGCGGAGCAGGTCGTGGAGGACGTCTTCCCGCTGCCGCGCCAGCTCGTCGGCGAGGGAGAGCTCTTCCTCCTGCGCGTCCAGGGCGACTCGATGATCGACGCCGCGATCTGCGACGGCGACTGGGTCGTCGTGCGGCGCCAGCCGGTCGCGGAGAACGGCGAGATCGTGGCCGCCATGATCGACGGCGAGGCCACCGTGAAGAGCCTGCGGCGCGCCGACGGCCACGTGTGGCTCATGCCGCACAACGCCGCGTACGACCCGATCCCCGGCGACGACGCCCAGGTGCTGGGGCGCGTCGTCTCCGTCCTGCGCAGCCTCTGAACGGTCTCCGAGCGGCTCCGGGCGCCCCTCCTGGCAGGCTCGGGACACCACGAGAGCCGGGCGGTCCCTCGACCGCCCGGCTCTCGTCGTGCCGGGCCCGACGGGCCCGTGGGCTCAGAGCCCGAAGCGTCGCGCGACCGCGCGCAGCGACTCCGCGGACGAGCGCAGGCCCGCGAGCTCGTCGTCCGCGAGCGGGACCTCGACGCGCTCCGTCGCGCCCCGGCGGTCGACGAGCGTCGGGAGCGACAGGCAGACGTCCTCGAGCCCGTAGATGCCGTCGAGGAGCGTCGACACGGGCAGCACCCGGTGCTCGTCGGCGAGCACCGCCTCGATGATCCGGGTGCCCGCGAGCCCGACCGCGTAGTTGGTCGCGCCCTTGCCCTCGATGATCCGGTAGGCCGACTGCACGACCTCGCGCGCGATCTCGTCGCGCACGTCGCCCGTGAGCGGTCCCCGACCGCCGATGCCCTGCCACTCGAGCAGCGGCGCACCGCCGATCGTCGCGGAGCTCCAGAGCGGGATCTCGCTGTCGCCGTGCTCCCCCGCGATGTACGCATGCACGTTCTGCACCGCGACGCCGCAGTGCTGCGCCACGAGGAACCGCAGCCGCGAGGAGTCGAGCACGGTGCCGCTGCCGAAGAGCTGGGTCGGGGGCAGCCCCGAGAACTTGAGCGCCGCGTACGTGACGATGTCGACCGGGTTGGTCACCATGACGTAGACGGCATCCGGGGCGACCTCCACGAGGCCCGGGAGGATCGTCCGCATGAGCCCGATCGTGCCCTCGGCGAGGTCGAGACGCGTCTGGCCCGGCTTCTGCTTGGCGCCGGCCGTGACCACGACGACGTCGGCGCCCGCGCACACCGCGACGTCGTCGGACCCCTCGACGCGCGCCATGGGCATGAACTGGATGCCGTGCTGGAGGTCGAGGACCTCGGCCTCGACCTTCGCGCGGTTGACGTCGAGGAGCGCCACCGTGCGCGCCGCGCCGCGCATGAGCGCGGCGTAGGCCAGCGTCGAGCCGACGGCACCGGCGCCGACGATCGCGAGCTTCGTGGTCCGCGCTCCCCCTCCCGGACCGCCCGTGGTCGCGTCGCCGGTGCCCTGCGGTGACGTGCTCGTCATGTCGCCTCCGTGAAGTCGCTGGAAAGGGCTCAGCCTAGGGCGGCGAGGCGGCGGAGCGCAGCGGTAACCACGTCGCGGTCGGTCGTCTGCCAGAACCCCGGCATGGACCGCGTGAGGAACGACCCGTAGCGCGCCGTCACGAGCCGCGGGTCCAGGACCGCGACGACCCCGCGGTCGGCCGTGGACCGCACGAGCCGCCCGGCACCCTGGGCGAGCAGGAGGGCCGCGTGCGTCGCGGAGACCTGCATGAACCCGTTGCCGCCCGCGGCCTCGACGGCGCGAGCCCGCGCCGACCTCACCGGGTCGTCCGGGCGCGGGAACGGGATGCGGTCGATGAGCACGAGCTGGCACGACGGCCCGGGCACGTCCACGCCCTGCCACAGCGACAGCGTGCCGAACAGGCACGTCGCCGGGTCCTCGGCGAACTCCCGCACGAGCGTCGGCAGCTGGTCGTCGCCCTGGCACAGGACCGGCACGTCCAGCCGCTCGCGCATCGCCTCCGCCGCGGCCACCGCGGCGCGCCGCGAGGAGAACAGGCCGAGGGTCCGACCACCGGCGGCCTCGACGAGCGCCGCGATCTCGTCGAGCTGGTGCTCGGTCGACGCCTCGCGGCCGGGCGTCGGCAGGCGCTTCGCGACGTAGAGGATGCCCTGGCGCGGGTAGTCGAACGGGCTCCCGACGTCGAGCCCGCGCCAGCGCGGCGCGTCGCCGTCGCCCGCGTCCGCGGCTCCGCCCGTCGCCGCGGGGCCGAGCCCGAAGGTGCGCGCGACGGCGTCGAAGCTCCCGCCGAGCGCGAGCGTCGCGGACGTGAAGACGCCGGTGCGCTCCGCCAGCAGGTGGGTGCGGATGAGGCCCGCCACACCGAGCGGGGCGGCGTGCAGGCGGCTCGCGCCGTCGCCGAAGCGGTCGCCGGACCAGCCGCCCTCCCCCGGCCGCGAGCACCACAGCACGTCGTGGCCCGTGGGGTCGGCCGCCATGCGCTCGGCGACCTCGAAGAGCTGCAGCATCGTCGACTGCGCCATCTTCAGGCCCGTGTCCGGCTGGGCCGGCTTGGTCACGCCGGTCTCGGGCTTGAGCGTGGAGAGCACCTCGCGCGCGGCGTCCCGCACCGCCGCGACGGCGGAGCGCGCGGCGTCGGGCAGGCCGTCGGGGAAGCGCTCGGCGGGCAGCGACCCGACGACCGTGCCGAACACGGCGGACGCGGCGTCGAGCGCGTCCGTCGTGACCCCGCCGTGGCGGCGGGCGAGGCGCGCCGCGCTCTCGATCGCCGGGACCGAGAGGTCCACCGTCGCGGCGGCCGTGACGCGGTCGGCGAGCTCGTGCGCCTCGTCGACGACGAGGACGTCGTGCTCGGGCAGCACCCCGGGCGACCCCATGGCCGCGATGCCGAGCATCGCGTGGTTCGTCACGACGACGTCGGCCTCGCGCGCCGCGGCGCGCGCCCGCTCGGGGAAGCACTCGGCGAGCAGCGGGCAGCGCTGGCCCAGGCACTCGAGCGCCGTGACGGAGACCTGCCGCCACGCCTTGTCGCTCACGCCGGGGACGAGGTCGTCCCGGTCGCCCGTGGGCGTCTCGTCGGCCCACTCCCGCAGGCGCACGACCTGCTCGCCGAGGGCCGCCATGCTCGTCCCCCCGCGCGCGGCAGGGTGGTCGGCGGCGCCCGCCGCCTCGCCGGGGAGGTCGAAGAGCGTGGGCTCGTCCGCGGGGTAGCCGCCCGCGATCTTGTGCACGCACAGGTAGTTGTGCCAGCCCTTGAGGAGCGCGATCGACGCGGGCCGCGGGAGGCGGTCGGCGACGGCGTCGGCCACGAGCGGGAGGTCCCGCGTGATGACCTGGCGCTGGAGGGCGAGGGTCGCCGTCGAGACGACGACGCGCTCGTCGGTCGCGACCGCGTGACGCACGGCCGGCACGAGGTACCCGAGCGACTTCCCCGTCCCGGTCCCGGCCTGGACCACGAGGTGCTCGGAGCCCTCGATGGCGTCCGTGACGGCACGCGCCATGGTCCGCTGGCCGTCGCGCCGCGCGCCGCCCAGGCGCGTGACCGCGAGGTCGAGGAGCTCCTCGACGGCGGGCACGTCACCGGCCGCCTGCCCGGGCGCCTCCGTGTCCGGACGGTCGGGCACGGGAGCGGTACGGGTGGAGGGGGGCACCTGCCGATTCTACGGTCGGGCACCCACGCGGCGGGGGCCCTGTGGACCGGCCCCGGGACGCACGCGACCCCGCGCAGCCGTGGCCGCGCGGGGTCGTGCGTGGGGCCGACGCCGGGTCCAGCGGGCGGGCCCGCCGCGCCGCCGGGAGGCCCGGGGGGGGCGGCTCAGCTCCCGGCGGAGGCGCCCACGAGCTCCGTCGCGAGGGCCTGGGCGACACGGCCGCGCAGGAGCGTGCCCTCGGGCGTGTGCTCCTCGTGGTCGATCTCGCCCTCGGTGTGCACGCGGTGCACGAGGTCGCCCCGGTGGTACGGCACGACGACGTCGATCTCGACGTCCGGGCGCGGGAGCTCGTGCGCGATGAGCTCGCGCAGGTGCTCGATCCCCTCGCCCGTGTGCGCCGACACGACGACCGTGCGGCGCTCGCGCAGCCGGATGCGCGCGATCGTCTCCGGGTCGGCGAGGTCCGCCTTGTTGAGCACGATCACCTCGGGCACGTCCTCCACGCCCGGGATGTCGGCCAGGACGTGGCGCACCGCCGCGATCTGGCCCTCCGGGTCGGGGTGCGACGCGTCCACCACGTGCAGCAGCAGGTCGGCGTCGCCGACCTCCTCGAGCGTCGAGCGGAACGCCTCGACGAGCTGGTGCGGCAGCGCGCGCACGAACCCGACGGTGTCGGCGAGCGTGTAGACCCGGCCGTCCTCGGTGCGCGTGCGGCGCACCGTGGGGTCGAGCGTCGCGAACAGCGCGTTCTCGACGAGCACGCCCGCGCCGGTGATGGCGTTGAGCAGGCTCGACTTGCCCGCGTTCGTGTAGCCCGCGATCGCGACGGACGGCACGGCGTGCCGCTTGCGCGACGCGCGCTTCGTCTCGCGCCCCGGGGCCATCGCCTGGATCTCGCGGCGCAGCTTGGCCATGCGGTTGCGGATGCGCCGGCGGTCCAGCTCGATCTTCGTCTCACCGGGACCGCGCGACCCCATGCCCGCGCCGGCGCCGCCGACCTGGCCACCGGCCTGGCGGGACATCGACTCGCCCCAGCCGCGCAGGCGCGGGAGGAGGTACTCGAGCTGGGCGAGCTCGACCTGCGCCTTGCCCTCCCGCGACTTGGCGTGCTGGGCGAAGATGTCGAGGATCAGCGCGGTCCGGTCGATGACCTTGACCTTGACGATGTCCTCGAGCGCGCGCCGCTGGGAGGGCGCGAGCTCGCCGTCGATCACGACCGTGTCCGCGCCGCTGGCGGCGACGACGTCGGCGAGCTGCGCGGCCTTGCCGGAGCCCAGGTACGTGCCCGGGTCGGGCTTCGCGCGGCGCTGGATCACGCCGTCGAGCACCTGCGAGCCCGCGGTCTCCGCGAGGGCGGCGAGCTCGCGCAGCGAGATCTCGGCCTCCTCGGCGGACGTGGGCGCGCCGTCCTCGCGCGGGTCGGAGCCGGGGCTCCAGAGCCCGACGAGCACGACCTTCTCGAGGCGCAGCTGCCGGTACTCGACCTCGGTGACGTCCTCGAGCTCGGTCGACAGGCCGACGACACGGCGCAGCGCGCTGCGCTCCTCGAGCTCGAGCTGCTCGCCGTCGTGCTCCGTGTGGACCGTGCCGCCCTCGGCGCGTGCCGTCCCGGCCCGAGCGAGCACCCGCGCCACGACGTCGCTCGCGATGTCCCGCGTCGCGCCGGTCGGCTCGTCCTGAGCCGAGGTGGGGTTCGGAGTGTTCGCAGGGGTTGGGCTCATGTGCCGCCTTCCGTCGGTGGTGGGCGCTCGTGCGTCCCGGGTGTGACAACAAGCGTGGCACGCGAAATCGTCCCGAGGCCAGCGGTTAAGCGCACGACGAGCGGCCCGGACGCGCCGCGCCGCCTCCTGACGTGGGCGCGCCCGCGTAGGATCGGCCGACGTGACCGAGGACCAGGACCCCGCCGTCGACGCCGCGCCCGACGGCGCGGCGGACCACTACTTCACCGCCCGGCCCGCGTCCGCCGCCGAGCGCCGCACGATCTCCGTGCGGCTCGCGGGCCGCGACGTCGAGGTCGAGGTCGCCTCGGGCGTCTTCTCCCCCGGCCGCCTGGACCTCGGCACGCAGGTGCTCCTGCGCACCACCCCGCCGCTCGACGACGTCCTCGCGGCCCGGCCCGACGACGGCCCCGCCCATGTCCTCGACCTCGGCTGCGGCTGGGGCCCGGTCGCCCTGACGATGGCCCTGGAGGCGCCGGAGGCGACCGTGTGGGCCGTCGACGTCAACGAGCGCGCGCTCGACCTCGTGCGCCGCAACGCGCAGCGTCTCGGGCTGGACAACGTCCAGGCCGTGCTCCCGGACGACGTGCCCGACGACGTCGCGCTCGCCGCGCTGTGGTCGAACCCGCCGATCCGGGTCGGCAAGGACGTCCTGCACGGGATGCTCCTGCACTGGCTGCCCCGGCTCGCGCCGGGCGCGAGCGCGCACCTCGTGGTGCAGCGCAACCTGGGCTCGGACTCGCTCCAGCGCTGGCTCGCCGAGGCGCTGCCCCCGCTCCTGCCGGGCGCGGTCGTCGAGCGCGCCGCGAGCGCGAAGGGGTTCCGCGTCCTCGAGGTCGTCGCGCCCCGCTGAGCCGGCGGTCAGACCGGCGCGCGGTCGCCCTCGGACGCCGCCGCGACCGGCTCGGCGGGCTGGGCGGTCACGAGGCCGTCCGCGCCCTGGTGCGCGTCGTCCTCCGGCGGGACCGGCGTCCCCGGGACGAGCGCGGCGAGGTCGATCTCCCCCGCGTGGACGAGCACCGCGGGACCGGCGAGCTCGACGCGGCCGCCCGGGAGCGCCCGCACGCGCACCGTGCCGCCCGGGACGTCGACGAGGTAGGTGTCCGGCGCGTCGGGGCCGCCCCACACGCGGACCGCGAGCGCCGCCGCGCACGCGCCCGTGCCGCACGACGGCGTCTCCCCGACGCCGCGCTCGTGCACGCGCATGCGAACGTGCCCGACGACGGTGCCGTCGTCCGCGGTCGTCTCGCCGAGGGGCACCACGAGCTCGACGTTCGTCCCGTGGGACGGGTGCGGCTCGACGACGGGCGCCTCGGTGAGGTCGGCGCGCTCGAGCACGTCCTCGCGCGCGACGGCGAGGACGGTGTGAGGGTTGCCGAGGTCGACGCTGAGCGCCGGGCGCGGGACCTCCCAGCCCCGCACGACGACTGTCGCGTCGTAGCCGTCCTGGAGCGCGGGGCGCCCGCCGGGGAGGAACCACGGGCCCATGTCGACGGCGAACCAGCCGTCGTCCTCCTTGCGCACGCGCTTGACGCCCGCGCGCGTGCCGACCGGGACCTCGGTGCCGCCCGCGAAGCTCACGAGCCCGAGGCGCTCGGCGAAGGCCGCGAAGACGCGGACCCCGTTGCCGCACATCTCGGCGACCGAGCCGTCGGCGTTGCGGTAGTCCATGAACCAGATGGCGTGCGGGTCCTCCGCGAGCACGTCGCGCGACTCCGGGACGAGCGCGGTCGGCACGAGGCGGATGACGCCGTCCCCCCCGACGCCGCCGCGGCGGTCGGCGAGCGCACGCACGAGCTCGGGCGTGAGGTCGAGCTCGCCCTTCGTGTCGGCGAGGAGCACGAAGTCGTTGCGGGTCCCGTGGCCCTTGGTGAAGCGGGTGCGCGTCATGAGCCCAGACTACGGCGCACGGGCGCGCCGCTGTCCGCCTCGTCCGGCCCGACGGCGGTGCCCGGCACGGTCGCGGGGTCGTGCCCGTCCGTGCCCTGCGCGGCAGCGCGCTCGTCCGCCGCGGCGACGAGCGCGAGAGCGTCCTCGACGCGCGTCGGCGACTGCGCGTCGAGCCACCCGACGCGCGGGTCCCGGCCGAACCAGCCCATCTGCTTGCGCGCGAGGCGCCGCGTGTTCGCGGTGACGGCCTCGCGCGCGGCGTCCTGCGTGGTCTCGCCGTGGAGCGCGGCGAGCACCTCCGCATAGCCGACGGCGCGCTGGGCCGTGCGGCCCATGCCGTGCGCCTCGACGCGGCGCACCTCGGCCACGAGGCCCTGCTCCCACATCCGCTCGACGCGGCCGGCGACCCGCGCGTCGAGCACGGCCCGGTCGCAGTCGAGGCCGATCTGCACGGTCGGGCGGACGTAGACCTGGCGCGGGAGGTTCGCCGTGAACGGCTCGCCGGTGAGCTCCATGACCTCGAGCGCCCGGACGAGCCGGCGGGTGTTGGCCGGGCCGATGCTCGCGGCGGCCGCGGGGTCGCGCCGGAGGAGCTCGTCGTGCAGCGCGCGCGGGCCCTGCTCCTCGGCGCGCGCCTCGAGCGCCGCCCGCACGGCGGGGTCCGTGCCCGGGAACCGCATGTCGTCGAGGAGGGCGCGGACGTACAGCCCGCTGCCGCCCACGACGACGGCGCGCGCCCCCCGGGCGGCGATCTCGTCGAGCACGCGGCGGGCCTCGGTCTGGTACCGGGCCACGGACGCGTCCTCGGCGGGGTCGAGCACGTCGAGGAGATGGTGGCGCACACCGCGGCGCTCGGCGACGGGGACCTTCGCGGTCCCGACGTCCATGCCGCGGTAGAGCTGGTAGGCGTCGGCGTTGACGATCTCCGCGGGCGCCCCGGGGACGGACAGGCGCTCGGCGAGGTCGAGGGCGAGGTCGGACTTCCCCGTGGCCGTCGGGCCGACGACGGCGACGACGACGCCTGGGCCTGCGGGGTCGTGCTCGGTCTTCACCCGCGCAACGGTACCGTCCGGGCGGCCGGCGGCCCGAGGCGTGTGGGCGAGGATGCGTAGGGTGTCCGGTGGTCGGTCCGCCAGCGCGCACCGACGCGTACGACCTCAGCACGACGACCTCGCACGACCTCTCAGACGACAAGGACTCGAGAACATGGGTTTCTTCACCAAGCCGGACGCCGCACCGACGAGCCAGAACGCGCCGCTGACGCGCGAGCGCGTCGAGGCGTTCCTCACGAGCCGCGAGTGGCGGTACTTCGTCGACTCGGACGGGGACCTGGGCGGCAACTGGGACGGCAAGGTGTTCTTCTTCTTCCTCATGGGTGAGAAGCAGGAGATCCTGCAGGTCCGCGGCCGGTGGAACCGGACGCTCCCGGCGTCGGCCGAGGCGCAGGTCGCGCTCGTCGCCAACGAGTTCAACCGCGACAAGATCTGGCCGAAGGTCTACGCGCGCGTCGAGGACGACCAGCTCGCGGTCTACACCGAGGTCGCGACGGACCTGGAGTTCGGCGTCGCGGACGACCAGCTCGGCCAGCTCATCGAGTGCGGCCTGTTCACGGGACTGCAGTTCTTCGACGCGCTCGACGCCCGCTTCCCCGACACGGCCGCGCAGACCGTGGCCGAGGGCGGCGCCGACGTCGACGCGCGGTGACCGGCACGCACGAGACCACCGCGGGCCGCACCGCTCCGGACGGCGCCCCGGGCGAGGAGGCGACGACGGCCTTCCAGGTCGACCTGCGGGGCGTCGTCGACCTCCTGGCCCGGCACCTGTACTCGAGCCCGCGCGTCTACCTGCGTGAGCTGCTGCAGAACGGCGTCGACGCGATCACCGCGCGCGCCGGGCTCGAGGGACCGCAGGCGCCGGCGCGGATCCTGCTCCGTCCGCTGCCCGACGGCGGCCTGGAGGTGCACGACTCGGGTGTCGGCCTCACGCGGGACGAGGCGCAGGAGCTGCTCGCGACCATCGGGCGCAGCTCCAAGCGCGACGTCGAGCTCGGGACGGGTCGCGAGGAGTTCCTCGGTCAGTTCGGCATCGGGCTCCTGTCCGCGTTCATGGTCGCCGACGAGATCGAGCTCGTCTCGCGCTCCGCACGCCGCACGACGGCGGGCGACGCGCCCGTCCCCGTGCGCTGGCGCGGCCGCGCCGACGGCCGGTACGAGCTCGTCGAGCTCGCGCCGGACGACCCGGCGGCGCCCGTCGAGCCCGGGAGCGTCGTCCGGCTGCACCCGCGGCGGGACACCGAGCACTGGCTGGCCCCGGAGTCCGTGGTCGCGCTCGCCCAGGACTTCGGCTCGCTCCTGCCGGTCGAGCTGCTCGTCGAGACGCGTCTCGACGGCGGCCCCGGCGAGGACCGTGACGGTGGTGCGGGCGCCGACTCTCCGGTCGCGGTGCGCCGGCTCAGCGGGGAGGACCTGCCGTGGCGCGCTGCGCACCCGACGCCCGCGGCCCGCGACGCCGCGCTCGCCGGCTACGCCGAGCGCACGCTCGGCTTCACCCCGCTCGCACGGATCGACCTCGACCTGCCGCTCGCCGGCCTGACGGGCGTCGCGTACGTGCTCCCGGCCGCAGTCGCGCCGACCACGACGTCGCGGCACCGGGTCTACCTCAAGCGGATGCTCCTGGGCAGCGCGGTCGACGACCTGCTGCCCCCGTGGGCGTTCTTCGTGCGGTGCGTCCTCGACGCGTCCGTGCTGCGCCCGACGGCGTCGCGCGAGGGGCTGTACGAGGACGAGGTGCTGCTCGCGACCCGCGACGCGCTCGGGGCGCAGGTGCGCCGGTGGCTGCTGGAGACGCTCGCGACGGACTCGGTCCTCGCGCGGCGCTTCCTCGAGACCCACCACCTCGCCGTGCGCGCGCTCGCGCTCACCGACGACGAGATGCTCGACGTCGCCGCGCGCGTGCTGCCCTTCGAGACGACGGCCGGGTCCACGACCCTGGCGGACCTCGCGACGGACCACCCCGACGGGCGCCTGCTGTACACGGCGAGCGTCGAGGAGTTCCGGCGCATCGCGCCCGTCGCGGCGGCGCAGGGGCTCGCGGTCGTCAACGGGGGCTACGTCTACGACGCCGACCTGCTCGAGCGCGTCGCGGCGCGGTTCCCGCAGTGGCGGCTGTCGCCCGTCTCGGCCGCAGACGTCGCGCACGTCCTCACGGAGGTCGAGCCGCTGCGCGAGCTCGAGGTCGCCGACGCGCTCGCGTCGCTCGACGCCGCGCTCGCCGAGCAGGACTGCGACGTCGTGCTGCGCCGGTACGAGCCGGACGCCCTCCCGGCCATGCTCCTGCACGACCGCGAGGGCGACCACGCGCGCGAGGCCGCACGCGTCGCGGAGACGGACGACCTCTGGGGCGAGATCCTCGCGGGCCTCAGCGCCCCGGCCCGCCCCCGCCGCCTGGTCCTCAACGACGCCAACGCCACGGTGCGCGACCTGCTCGCGAGCCCCGACGCGCAGGTGCGCGCCGCGGGTGCCCGCTCCCTCTACGTCACGGCGGTGCTCGCGTCCGGCAAGGCGCTCCAGCCCGTCGAGGCGACTCTCATGAACGACTCCCTGTCGCTCCTGCTCGCCCGCGCCCTCGCGGCCGGGCAGGACCCCGCCACGGAACCCGACCCCCCTGCCGACGAGGAGAACCGATGACCCGGTCCGTGGACCAGGTGAACGCCGCCCTGTACGACGTCCGCCGCATGCCCTACGGCCTCGCGCGCTCCACGGCCGCCGCGGCCGAGCTCGAGCGCGTCGAGGCCGAGGGCCCCGACGCCGCGCGCGCCTACGCGCAGTTCGTCCTCGTCGAGTCGTACGTGTGGGGCGGCGAGGTGACCAAGGCGTACCTGCCGTTCACCAAGATGCTGCGCTGGTGGGACGAGCACCCCGAGCACTTCGACGCCGAGGACACGCACTCGCTGTTCTGGTCGTTCAAGTGGATGGTCGGGCACCTCATGGAGTTCCCCGACGTCCCCGCCGCGCAGATCGAGCGCACGCTCGACGACATGGCGCGCCGGTACGCGCTCGCGGGCAACGGCACGAACGCGGTCGCCCTGGAGCGCTTCGAGTGGGCGCGCGAACGTGGCGGCGCGGACGTCGAGGACGCGTACCGCGCGTGGGTCGCGACCCCGCGCGACGACTACTCGCAGTGCGAGGCGTGCGAGCCGGGCGACCGCGCGGCGTACCTCTTCGAGACGGGCCGGCACGACGAGGGCATCCGCCTGCTCGAGGGCGTGCTCCAGGGATCGCCGTCGTGCGCCACCGAGCCCGGCGACATGCTGTCCCACCTCCAGCTCGCGTACGTGGAGGTCGGCGACGCCGAGGCGGCGGCTCGGACGCACCGCCGCGGGCTGCGCCACCTCGACACCGGGGTGACGATGACGGGCCCGAAGGGTCGTCACGTGGAGTTCCTCGCCCGGACGGGCAACGCGTCGCGCGCGCTGCGCCTGCTCGTGGAGCACCAGGCGTTCCTCACGGAGGCGGACTCGCCGGGCGACCGGCTCGGCTTCCTCACGAGCGTGAGCGTCGCGACGGGCGTCCTGCGGGCCGACCACGGCGACACCGCGCTCGCGCTGCGCGACGTGCCCGCCACGACGCTCGCCGAGCTCGACGCGTGGGTGCGCGGCGAGGCGGCCGCCCTCGCGCAGTCCTTCGACGCGCGCAACGGCACGACGGCGGCGTCCGAACGGCTGCGCGCGGCGTGGGAGCGGGACGCGCGCACACTCCCCGTCGACCTGGCGGTGCTCTCCCTGGACGCCCCGCCTGCGTCGCCACGGCCCGTCGCCGTGGCCGAGGGCGCGACGAGCGGTCCGTCGGACCTCCCCGCCGGGCTCGCGCCGGAGGAGTCCGCGGTCACCGGCGGAGCCCCGGCGGAGGGCACCGACGAGCCCACCGACGCAGACGGCCTGCTCGCGCTCGCCGACGACGTCGCGGGTGACGACCCGGTCCGGGCGGCACGCCTCCTGCGTCGCGCGTCGTCGCACCTGGAGAGCTCCGGCCACCTCGACCGCGCCGGCTTCGCGCTCGCCGAGGCGGCGCAGCTCGCCGCGCTCGAGGGCGACGACGAGGGCGCCGCGCCCGCGTTCCTGCACGCGCTCGCGCTCCTGCGGGCCGGTGGCGTCGCGCCCCGGTTCGTCGGGCAGGTCGTGCGCGCCTACGCGCGGCTCGAGGCCGGGCGGGGCGACGTGACCGCCGCCCTGGCCCAGGTCGAGCGCACGCTCGACGACCTGGCCGCAGCGGGCGAGGGCACCGACGTCGCACCGGCGCCGCGGGCCGCCGAGCTCGTCGAGCGGGACGCGGCGGCCGACGCTCGCGAGCGCCGCGACCTCGACGACACGCGCGCCCGTCTGCTCGCCACCGCGGGCGAGCTCGACGCGGCGGCGACGCTCGCGGAGTCCGTCGCCGAGGAGTTCGCCCGCGCCGGGGACGTCCGCGACGCGGCGCACGCCTTCTGGCTCGCCGGGCGCTCGCGCTGCGCGGCGGGGAAGGACACGGACGCGGTGGAGCTGCTCGAGTCGGCCATGGAGGGCTTCGCGATCGTCCACGACGCGGAGTCGCGCGCGATGGTGGGCAACGAGATGGTCGCGGCGCTGCGCCGGCTCGGGCGCGACGACGAGGCGGCCGCCGTCGGGACGGGCCTCAGCGGCTGACGACGGGCCCCGCCGGGCGGGCGGCGGCTGCGGGGGCGCGGACCTCGTACCGCCGGACCGCCACGGCGGGGTCCGGCTCGTCGGCCGTCGCGACCGGCGCGGCCTCGGCGCCCGCCGCAGCGACGAACCCGTCGAGCACGGCCTGCGGCAGGGGTGCACGCGGGTCGTGCACGACGACGAGCCGCGCCCCCTCCCGGGCGAGCTCCGCACCGAGCTCTCGGGCTGCGTCCAGGACGGTCTCCGTCGCCGCACCCGCCTCCGAGCTCGTCCCCGAGCTCGTCCCCGAGCTCGTCCCCAAGCTTGTTTCCGCGCTCATTCCTGCTGCCGTCCGCGTCGTCGCGCCACCGAGCTCGACGACGTCGACGGGACCGGTCCAGCCCGCACCGGCGAGCGCGAGGAGCGCCACCGAGGCGGCCGTCCCGGCGACCGGCCGGTCGAACGGTCGCGTGGCGGCGGCCCATGCGGGGTCGATCCACCGGTCGGCGACGCCCGCCGCGGCGAGCGAGGCCCGGGCGGCGCCGCGGGCGCGCGCGGCCCCCGGGGCGACCACGACCACGGCCGACGCACCCGCCTCACCGGGCGGGCCCGACACGAGGTCGGCTAGCGCCGCGAGCGCGGCGTCGCGCACCGGCCCGAGGACCGAGGCGGCACCGGCCGCTCCCGGGACGAGCAGGGCGGTTCCGGGGAGCACGACGGCGCGGACGGTCACCGTCCCACCGTAGTGGTGCCCGCTCCACCACCCTCGCCGCGCCTCCCCGGACGGCCCGCGATGCGGCGTCCGCGGGCGCGCGCGAGTACGGTAGGGAGGTGAGGTTCTTCGGGGCGCGGGACGACGACGACCGGCGGGACGGGAATCCCGGCGGAGCGCAGGACGGGGGCCGGTCCGGCGCGGCCCGGCCGGCGGACGACCTGCAGTCGCAGGTCGAGGACCTGCTGGCACGCGAGCTGGGTCAGGTCGCGACCGACGTCCTGCGGCCTCCCACACCGCTCACGCTCTCGCGGGTCGTCGAGTGGATCACCGACAGCGGGTACAGCTACTTCGTCGACTCCGACGGCGACGTCGGCGGGCTGTGGCACGGCCGCCTGTTCTACTTCCTGCTCTTCGGCAACGACGACGAGATCCTCCAGGTGCGCGGCCAGTGGAACCGCGACCTCGCGCTCGAGCGCCTCGAGGAGATCCTCGAGTTCTGCAACGAGTGGAACGCCGACCGGATCTGGCCCAAGACCTACACGCGCGTCCGCGACAACGGGATGATCCAGGTCTTCACCGAGGTCACGGTCGACCTCGAGCACGGCGTGACGGACGACCAGCTCGACCAGCTCCTCCAGTGCGGCCTGAGCACGGGATCGATGTTCTTCGACGCGCTCGACGAGTTCTACCCCGACCCCGCGAGGCAGGCGCCATGACGCAGGCCCGCACCAACTGGTTCACGCGCCTGTTCGGCAACCGCCGGCCCAAGGCGCCGGACTCGCTCCCGCGCGAGGAGGAGCTGCCGCGCGCGCTGTCGATGGCGCGCATCGGCGACCACCTGACGCGCCGCGGCTACCACTTCCGCGTCGACGACGACGGCGACATCACGGGCACCTGGGACGGGCACCGCTTCTGGTTCCTGCTGCTCGGCGACCGGTCGGAGATCCTGCAGGTCCGCGGCCGCTGGTCGACGACGCTCCCCGTCGAGTCGCGCCTCGTCACGCTCCAGACCGTCAACGACTGGAACCGCGAGCGCATCTGGCCCAAGGTCTACGTGCGCGAGGAGGGCGGACGGCTCGCGCTCTACGCCGAGGTCTCCGTCGACCTCGAGCACGGCGCGACCGACGACCAGCTCGCCCAGACCGTCTCGTGCGGGCTCGGCACGGCCGTGCAGCTCTTCCACGCCATCGGCGCCCAGCTCCCGCCGGGGACCCTGGACGACTGACGTCCTGGCGCCGTCGTGCGCGCCCGCCGTCGGGTCCTGGACCCCGCCGTTCAGGCGCGGAGCGTGGGGAGCCCCAGAACGACCGGGCCCGACGGCGCGCCGCCGCCGTGGCCGTGGTCGTCGTCGCCACCGCCCAGGCGGGCGCGCTCGCGCTTCGCCCACGCGTCACCCGAGCGGGTCCGGCGCACGGCGAACGTGCCGCCCGCGAGCGCCGAGTCCGCGATGAGGTGGTGCGGCGCCGAGCGGGTGACCTCGACGGTGACGACGTCGCCGGGACGCGGCAGGCGGACGTCGAGGTCGTCCGCGAGGCGCGGGTCGACGGACCCGGGCGTGCCGGTCCCGTCGGAGGGGGCGTCGTCGGGCGCCCCGGCCACGACGGCCGCGGGGAGCGCGAGGTGCACGAGGCGGTTGTCGGGGGCGCGGCCCGTCACGCGGTGCGTCGCGCCGTCCTTGCGCCCTGCGCCCTCGCCGACGAGGACATCGATCGTCCGGCCCACCTGGCGTGCGGACTCCTCGCCGGCGATGCGCTCCTGGAGCGCCTGGAGTCGCTCGAAGCGCTCCTGGACGACCTCCTTGGGGAGCTGGCCGTCCATCGTCGCGGCGGGCGTCCCGGGGCGCGGCGAGTACTGGAAGATGAACGCGGAGGAGAACCGCGACGCCTCGACGACCCGCATCGTCTCCGCGAAGTCCTCCTCGGTCTCGCCCGGGAAGCCCACGATGATGTCGGTGGTGATCGCGGCGTCGGGCATGACGGCCCGGACGCGGTCGAGGATCCCGAGGAACCGCTCGGAGCGGTAGGAGCGGCGCATCGCACGCAGCACGCGGTCGGAGCCCGACTGGAGCGGCATGTGGAGCTGGGGCATGACGTTCGGCGTCTCGGCCATGGCCGCGATGACGTCGTCGGTGAACGCGGCCGGGTGCGGCGACGTGAACCGCACGCGCTCGAGCCCGTCGATCGTCCCGCACGCGCGCAGGAGCTTGGCGAACGCGCCCCGGTCGCCGAACTCGACGCCGTAGCTGTTGACGTTCTGACCGAGCAGCGTCACCTCGATGGCACCGGCCTCGACGAGCGCGCCCACCTCGGCGAGGACCTCGCCCGGACGGCGGTCGCGCTCCTTGCCGCGCAGGTGCGGCACGATGCAGAACGTGCACGTGTTGTTGCAGCCGACGCTGATGGACACCCACCCCGCGTAGACCGACTCGCGCTTCGTCGGCAGCGTCGAGGGGAACACCTGCAGAGACTCGGCGATCTCGACCTGCGCCGCCTCGTTGTGGCGCGCACGCTCGAGCAGGACGGGCAGGGCGTCGAGGTTGTGGGTGCCGAACACGACGTCGACCCAGGGGGCCTTCTCGACGATGGTGCCGCGGTCCTTCTGCGCGAGGCAGCCGCCGACGGCGATCTGCATGCCGGGTCGCGCGGCCTTCACCGAGGCGAGCTGGCCGAGGTTGCCGTACAGGCGCGTCGCGGCGTTCTCGCGCACGGCGCACGTGTTGATGACGACGACGTCGGCGCGGTTCGCGGCCTCGTCCTGCGCGCTCGCACGCGTGTAGCCCGCCTGCTCGAGCATCCCCGCCATGTGCTCGGAGTCGTGGACGTTCATCTGGCACCCGAGGGTGCGCACGACGTAGGTGCGGGGGTGCGCGCCGTCGGCCGGCGCAGCGGCGGTGGCGTGCGGTGCGGGGGCGGCCGGGACGGGGGCGGGGGCGATCGTGGACATCACCGTCCAGGGTACGGCTCCGGGTGCCGTGTTACTGAACTGTTGCCCGGTTGTTGCCGGGTGAGGTGGCACCGTGCAACAGAAGGGACATAGTGTCCAGGAATGGCCGACGAAACCCCTTCGCCGTCCGACGCGCAGCGCAGCGCTCAGGACGCTCAGCCCCTCCCCGCCGAGCAGGTCCTCGGTGAGCCGCTCGTCGAGCTGCGCGACGTGAACAAGCACTTCGGCGAGCTCCACGTGCTGCGCGACATCAACCTCACGGTCCGGCGCGGCGAGGTGCTCGTCGTCATCGGGCCCTCCGGCTCGGGCAAGTCGACCCTGTGCCGGGCGATCAACCGGCTCGAGACGATCGACTCGGGCGAGATCCTCGTCGACGGCGAACCGCTCCCCCAGGAGGGCAAGGCGCTCGCGCGGCTGCGCTCCGACGTCGGCATGGTCTTCCAGTCCTTCAACCTCTTCGCGCACAAGACGATCCTCGACAACGTGACGCTCGGGCCCGTCAAGGTGCGGCGCGAGCGGAGCAAGGACGCGAAGGAGCGCGCCCTCGCCCTCCTCGACCGGGTCGGCGTGAAGAACCAGGCGCAGAAGATGCCGGCCCAGCTCTCGGGCGGCCAGCAGCAGCGCGTCGCCATCGCCCGGGCCCTCGCGATGAAGCCCAAGGTCATGCTGTTCGACGAGCCCACGTCGGCGCTCGACCCCGAGATGATCAACGAGGTCCTGGACGTCATGGTCTCGCTCGCCAAGGAGGGCATGACCATGATCGTCGTCACCCACGAGATGGGCTTCGCCCGGAAGGCCGCGAACCGCGTGGTCTTCATGGCGGACGGCCAGATCGTCGAGGAGGCGCACCCCGAGGAGTTCTTCACCGCGCCGAAGAGCGAGCGTGCCAAGGACTTCCTCTCCAAGATCCTCACGCACTGAGGTCCCCCGCCCTCACCACGCACCGACCACCACGGACCGGGCCGCCAGGCCCCCCACACCCGGCCGACCGACGAGGCACACCGTCGTCGGACGACCACCACTCACGAAGGGTAGGAACGATGCGCACACGACACGCAGGTGCTGCCGTGCTGGCCGCTCTCACCGCGCTCACGCTCGCAGCGTGCAGCAGCGGCGACGTCGGCGACGACAGCACGACCACGGACCCCGAGCAGTCCGCCGGAGGCAGCGGCGACGGCGGCGGCGAGACGGTCAAGATCGGCATCAAGTTCGACCAGCCCGGCCTGGGGTTCCAGGACGGGTCGTCGTACACGGGGTTCGACGTCGACGTCGCCACCTACGTGGCGGGCGAGCTCGGCTTCTCCGAGGACCAGATCGAGTGGGTCGAGGCGCCGTCCGCGCAGCGCGAGACGATGCTGCAGACCGGGCAGGTCGACATGATCTTCGCGACGTACTCCATCACGGACACGCGCAAGGAGACCGTCGCGTTCGCCGGGCCGTACTTCGTCGCCGGGCAGGACCTGCTCGTCGCCGAGGACAACACCGACATCACCGGCCCGGAGTCGCTCGAGGGCAAGAACCTCTGCTCCGTCACGGGCTCGACGTCGGCGCAGCGCATCAAGGACGAGTACGCCGCGGGCGTGCAGCTCCTCGAGCGCCCCGGGTACGCCGAGTGCGTGACCGCGCTCACGGCCGGCCAGGTCGACGCCGTCACGACCGACGACATCATCCTCGCGGGCCTCGCGGCGCAGCCGCAGAACCAGGGCAAGGTGAAGGTGGTCGGGGCGCCGTTCTCGACCGAGCGCTACGGCGTCGGCCTGCCCCAGGACAACGACGTCTGCGAGGACGTCAACGCCGCGATCGAGAAGATGATCGAGGACGGTTCCTGGGAGGAGTTCGTCAGCAAGAACACCGAGGGCACCGGGTACACGCCGAACGCGAGCGAGAACCCGCCGACGGTCGACCCCTGCGCCTGACCTCTCTGCCGGGGAGCGGAGCGCGGCGTGCCGCGCTCCGCTCCCCGGCCTCGTCCGGTCGGTCCACGACCACGCCCTCCCGGAGGATGACCAACCGTGGGTGACTACCTCTCCCAGTTCACCGAGCTCCTCAGCACCTACGACGTGCTCGGCGCGTTCTGGGTGAACATCCAGCTGACGTTCTGGGCTGCGATCTTCTCCCTGATCCTCGGCACGGCGCTCGCGCTCATGCGGATCTCCCCCGTCTCGAGCCTGCGGTGGGCCGGCTCGACCTACGTGAACCTCCTGCGCAACACGCCGCTGACGATCATCATGACGTTCATGGTCCTCGCGGTGTGGACCCAGCTGCAGATCAGCCTGTCCCCCGACTTCCCGACGAACTTCTTCCGGTTCGCGGTCATCGGCCTGACCGTCTACCACGCCGCCTTCGTGTGCGAGGCGATCCGCTCGGGCGTCAACACGGTGCCGATCGGCCAGGCCGAGGCGGCGCGGGCGATCGGCCTCTCCTTCGCTCCCGCCGCGCGCCTCGTCATCCTCCCGCAGGCGTTCCGCGGCGCCATCGCCCCCCTCGGCAACACCCTCATCGCGCTGCTGAAGAACTCCACCGTCGCGGCCGCCGCGAGCGTCACGACGGAGACGTCGAGCCTCATGCGCACGATGATCGAGTTCAACTCGAACTACATCTACGCGATCTTCCTCACCTTCGCGATCGGCTACGTGATCCTCGTCATCCCGATCGGCCTGCTCACCACCTCGCTCTCGACCCGATTGGCGGTCCGCCGATGAGCGCCCCGCGTCAGTCCGTCCTCTTCGACGCCCCCGGGCCCCGGGCCCGGCGCGCGATCGCCGTCGGCAACGTGATCGGCGCCGTGATCGTGATCGGGATCGCCGTGCTCGTGCTGCTGGAGCTCGGACGCAAGGGCCAGCTCTCGTGGGAGCAGTGGGGTCCCGTCTTCACCGCCAACGCGTGGGAGAACTTCTTCCTGCCGGGCCTCCAGAACACGCTGCGCGCCGCCGGTTTCGCGATCGTCGGTGCCGTGATCTTCGGGCTGGTCTTCGGCTCCGGCCGGCTCTCGCACGTGCGCGCGCTGCGCTGGGCGTGCGGTGTCGTCGTCGAGTTCTTCCGCGCCGTGCCGGTGCTCCTCATGATGATCTTCTTCTGGCTCCTGCTGGGGCTGCAGAAGGTCCCGGACGCCCCGTTCCTCGCGGTCGTGATCTCCCTCGTGCTCTACAACGGCTCGGTGATCGCCGAGCTCGTCCGGTCCGGCGTCGGCAACCTGCCGAAGGGCCAGGGAGAGGCCGGCGTGGCGATCGGCCTGACGCGCGGGCAGACCCTGCGGTCGATCCAGCTCCCGCAGGCGCTCATCGCGATGCTGCCCGCGCTCGTGTCGCAGCTCGTCGTCGTGCTCAAGGACACCGCGCTCGGGCAGATCATCACGTACCCCGAGCTGCTGCGGGCCGCGCAGATCCTCGGCACGGCCTTCGGCAACACCCTGCAGACCCTCACGGTCGCCGCGGTCATCTTCATCGTCATCAACTACGCCCTGACCGCCCTGGCCCAGTGGCTCTCACGCTTCCTCAGCGGGCGCACCGCGGGCGCCACGGCTGCGGGACCGGGCATCGGCAACCCGACGGCGGTCGCGGGCGGCCCCACGGAGGACGCCCCGGCCACCTCCACCGTGCGCTGACGCACCCGTCGCCCGCCCGTGCTCGGGCGGGCGACGGGCCGCTCTGCCGTGGGGTGGGCCGCCCGTGCTCGTCCTGGCCGGTCGAGCGTCACTCCTCCGCGTCGAGCTCGCGCTGCACGATCTCGAAGGCCAGCCCGGGGCTGTACCCCTTGCGGGCGAGCGCGCCGACCGTCCGACGCACGCGCACGTCGCGGTCGAGACCGCGGGTCCTGGCGAGACGTGCTCGCGCGAGGGCCAGGGCGGCGTCCGCCTCGGAGTCGTCGTCCACCTGCTCGAGCGCGGCCGCACCGACCTCGCCGTCGATCCCCCGCCGGCGCAGCTCGGTCGAGATCGCGCGGCGGGACAGCCCGCGCTCGGCGTGCCGCGTGCGGACGATCATCTCCGCGTACTGCGCGTCGTCGACGAGCCCGACCTCCTCGAAGCGGTCGAGGATGGGCAGCACGACGTGCTCGGGGTATCCCTTGCGCGCGAGCGACTGCGTGAGCTCCGCGCGGCTCTTCGGTGCCGCGGTGAGGATGCGCAGGACGGTCTCGCGGGCGCGCTCGGCGAGGTCGGCGTCGCTGATCTCGCCGCGCTCCACGAGCTCGTGCAGCGACGGGCGCGGGCGCCGCCCGGCCTTGCGGCCGGTGCGGCGCCCGTCATCCTCCGCGGACGGGTCGACGGGCTCAGCGCCCTCGACCCCGTCCTGCTCGCCGATCAGAACGGCGACTTCTTCCCCTTGCCGGCCGCGGCGGTCGCCTTAGCCGGAGCGGCCACGGCGGCGTCGGCCGCGACGGTCACGCCGGCGGCCGGGTCGGCCGGTGCGTCGACCTTGGCCCCGACGCCGAGCTTCTCCTTGATCTTCTTCTCGAGCTCGTTCGCGAGGTCGGGGTTGTCGCGCAGGAACGAGCGCGCGTTCTCCTTGCCCTGCCCGAGCTGGTCGCCGCCGTAGGTGAACCACGACCCGGACTTGCGCACGAACCCGTGCTCCACGCCCATGTCGATGAGACCACCCTCGCGAGAGATGCCGACCCCGTAGAGGATGTCGAACTCGGCCTGCTTGAACGGCGGCGCCATCTTGTTCTTGACGACCTTCACGCGGGTCCGGTTGCCGACCGCGTCGGTGCCCTCCTTGAGGGTCTCGATGCGGCGGATGTCGAGACGGACCGAGGCGTAGAACTTCAGCGCCTTGCCACCGGTCGTCGTCTCGGGAGAGCCGAAGAACACGCCGATCTTCTCGCGGAGCTGGTTGATGAAGATCGCGGTCGTGCCGGACGCGCTGAGCGCACCGGTGATCTTGCGCAGCGCCTGCGACATGAGGCGGGCCTGGAGACCGACGTGGCTGTCGCCCATCTCGCCCTCGATCTCCGCCTTCGGCACGAGGGCCGCGACGGAGTCGATGACGATGATGTCGAGCGCGCCCGAGCGGATCAGCATGTCCGTGATCTCGAGCGCCTGCTCCCCCGTGTCCGGCTGGGAGACGAGCAGGGCGTCGGTGTCGACGCCGAGCTTCTTGGCGTACTCCGGGTCGAGGGCGTGCTCGGCGTCGATGAACGCCGCGATGCCGCCGGCGCGCTGGGCGCTGGCCACGGCGTGCAGCGCCACGGTCGTCTTTCCGGAGGACTCCGGGCCGTACACCTCGATGACGCGCCCGCGGGGCAGACCGCCGATGCCGAGCGCGATGTCCAGCGCGATGGAGCCCGTGGGGATGACCTCGACGGGGGCACGGCCCTCCTCGCCGAGGCGCATGACGGAGCCCTTGCCGAAACTCCGGTCGATCTGGGCGAGGGCTGCCTCGAGCGCCTTCTCGCGGTCTGCGGGTGCGGGCATGTCAGTCCACCTTCGGTTCGACGTCCATCTGTTCGTTGTGGCCCGACGTTACGGGCAGCCACCGACACGCGGTGCCGACGAGCCCCAGACCTGGGGACCGTCGTGCCGGACCGGCGTCCCGGGCCCGCCGGAGCGCGCCCTGTGCACAACTCTAGCCGAACACGTGTTCGATCACGGAACCCGCCCCGGCGTGTCCGCGACTCGCGGGCTCACCCGTCGTCGTCCGCGGACCACGACTCCCCGGGCCGCAGCACGACGACCCGCGTCCCGGGCGCCTCGCGCTGCGCGGCCACCTCGAACGCCGCGCCCGCGTGGTCCATCCAGCCGCGCGGCAGGTGCTGGCCGCCCGGCGCGTGCAGCGTCCCCCAGTGCACCGGCACCGCGACCCGCACCCCGACCTCGGCGCACACCCGCGCGGCCTGCACCGGGCCCAGGTGCCCGCCCGAGAGCCGCGGCCCCCACCCGCCGACCGGCACGAGGGCCACGTCCACCGGGCCGCCCGCGAGCGCCGGGAGGTGCGCCATGCCGGGGTGGTGCTCGGTGTCGCCCGCCACCCACACGCGCAGATCGTCGGGACCGGTGGTCCGCACGAGGTGACCGTTCGCGGCGTTGGGCCGGTGCGGCATCGGCCGGTGCCCGTGCACCGCGGTGACGAGCCGCGTCTCGACCCCGGCCCCCGGCGGGCCCACCGCGTGCCACTCGTCGCCCAGCCCGACGCCGCGCAGCCCCTTGCCGCGCAGCCACCGCGCGTTGGCGGGTGCCGTGAGGACCGGCACGTCGCCGAGGAGCCGCAGCGACCGCAGCTCGGCGTGGTCGTGGTGGAGGTGGGACAGCAGGACGGCGTCGCCGCCCCGCCACACCGGGGCCGGCTGCTCTCCGCGCCGGCGGAGCATCCCCGCGTGCCGGTGCAGGAGCGGGTCGGTCACGAGCCGCGCCGTCGGCCCGCCGGGGGTCGCGGCGAGGTCGAGGACCGCGCTCGAGTGGCCGAGCCACGTCACGGTGACGCTCACGCGCCGCTCCCCCGGCCCGGCGCGTCCTCGGCCACCGGCGGCCGTACCCCCAGGTCGGTGAGCCACGCGACGAGCCGGCGGTGCACCGCCTCCGCCCCGACGAGCATCGGCGTGCCGTCGACGTCCTCGAGCTCGTCGTCGGGCACCGCGAGGTGCGCGGGGTGCACCAGCACCGCCTGGTTCTGCGCCCCGCCGAGGCCGCCGTGCGACCCGACCAGGCCCTCGAACGCGTGCACCATCCCGACCTCGTCGACGCTGGACACGAGCACGAGGTCCCCGGCGTCCTCCAGCCCGGCGACGCGCACGAGGTCCGCCGCCGCGCGCGACCCGAACGACGCGAGCGGGTCGGCGCCCACGACCTCGCCCGTCAGCAGGTCGCGCGAGCCGCCCCGGCCGTGCGCCCGGACCTCCCCGTGCGGACCGCGCTCGACGACGACGCCGACCGCGGGGTTCGCGACGAGACCCGGGAGCAGCGCGGGCCACCGGGCGCGGACCTCGTCACCCGTGAGGCGCCGCGGCTCGCGCGGGAACCACACCATCCCGAGGTTGCCCGACCCGACGACCGCGACCTCGGGCAGCTCGGGCAGGGCGGGTGCGGCGTCGGCGCGGCGCTCGGAGCGGTCCGGGCCCACGAGCATGCGGCCCGCCTGCGCGTCCGGCTGCCCGGGACGCAGCGCGTTGAGGGCCGTGTTGGCAGGGCCCCACGCCTCGCTGTCCGGGGCCGTCGCCCGACGCCGCCCCTCGCCCCGGGCGGACCCGGTGCCGTCCCGGGCGCGGCCGTCGTCGTCCGCACGAGCCCCGTCACCGGGCGGGTCGAGCGCCATGAGGCGTCGCACCTCGTCGAGGAAGGACCGCCCGGCGACCTGCTCGAACGTCGGGCCGAGCGACTGCCCGTGGTCCGAGAGCACGACGACGTCGTAGCGCCGAGGCGCGACGGCTGCGACCTGCTCCCAGAGCCCGACGACGCGGTCCAGGCCCTCGAGCGCGCGCAGCGACTCCGGCCGCAGCGGCCCGGCGTGGTGCGCGATCTCGTCGTAGTCCACGAGGTCGACGCACACGACGGGCGCCCCGCGCACGAGCTGCTCCGCGACGAGCGTCGTGTTGAGGTCGCGGAGCACGACGTTCGTCACGGCGCGCAGCACCGGGTACCAGCCGAGGCGCGAGACGCGCGGCTCGACGCCGCGCACGGCCTGCTGCCAGCCCTGGTAGAGCTCCTTGAGCAGCTCGCCGAGCGCGACGACCACGGCGCGCACGAGGACGAACGGGCTCGCGAAGAAGTGCACGAACATCTGCCCGGGCCCCAGGCCCTCGCGCGCCCGGCTCATGACGAGCAGGCTCGTCGCCGCGTCCCCGGAGAACATCGTCGAGACGGCCACGCCGCCCCCCACTAGCAGACCCGCGCCGTCGCTCGTGCGCGCCTCGACCGCCGCCGCGTCCGCGGGCCGGTTCGTCACGACGAGCCTCCCCAGCGCGCGCGACCACCACCGAAAGGCGGGGACGTGCTCGGTCGACCCGTGCAGGAGCCCGACGGTCGAGGCCGGCGTCGTCGCGGGCACGCGGGCCCACCACGTCGTGAGGTGGTGGCTGCCGTCGCCGAGCCACCGCGCGAGCGTCGGGGCCAGGCCGGCCTGGAGGGCGTAGTCGAGCGTGGGGCGCGCGACGCCGTCGAGCAGGACGACGAGCAGGCCCGCCGGGCGCTCCGCGGCGGCGCCCGCGGCGGCTCCCCGGGGCACGCCCGCCTGGCGTCGCGCGCGCCGGAGCAGGTCCCCGATCACGTACTCGTTGTCGCTCGCCCCGACGACCCAGCGCCCGAGCGCCATGAGCACGGCCGCGATGACGAGGACGGCGAGGACGGCGGTCCACGTCCCGCTGCGGAACCCCGGGAGGTAGGTGAGCGCCGCCCACGCGACCGCGACCTGGGCGACCACGCCCGACACGAGCGCGCCGACGACGCCGGACCGGCGCGCGACCCCGCGCAGCACCGGGCGCAGCAGCGCGTCGCCCACCGCCACCGCGAGCGCCGCGAGGACGAGCGACCAGGGGTTGGTCACCTCGACCCCGGGGACGACCCAGATCGCGAGCCCCAGCCCGGCCGCCGTCGAGACGAGCGACCAGGCCGCGCCGCGCACGTCGGCGGCGGTGAGGCGCAGCGTGGCGAGGCGGCCGCGGGCGGGAACGCTCATGCCGCCATCATCGCGGGGCACGGCGGGGTGCGCCCCTCGGGCGTCCCCGGGTTGCGGGCAGGTCGGGGCCGGTCAGGTCGGGGCCGGGCAGGTGGGGGCCGGGCAGGTCGGGGCCGGTCAGCGGCGCGGCGGCGCCTGGCGGTGGTCGTCGTTCCCCCAGCGCCGCGCGTCGGGCACGTCGAGCGCGTCGCACAGCGCGTGCCAGACGACGCGCGGCTCGACCCCGTCCTCGAGCGCCTGGGCGGCGGTCCGGTCGTCGAGCACGGACAGCACCTGCTCGCGCACGTAGGCGCGGCCCAGGGCCGCACCGAACACCTCGTCGACCAGCTCGGAGAACTCGCGGTAGCGCACGGACCAAGCCTTGCACGGATCCGCGGCCGCCCGGTCGCGCGCCGGGACGCGCGGGGCCGCACCGCGTCGCCCAAGGTCGCACCGAAGTCGCCCGGGGTCGCACCAGGTCGCGCCGAGGGCGCACGGGCAGGCCGCCGGGGCGCCGGCACGCTGCGGCGGGCGCGTGTGGGTGGGCAGCCCCAGAATGGGCGCGTGACCTCGGACCCGCTCGCCCGCTTCGCCGCGCCCACGCGCGCGTGGTTCTCGGGCGCGTTCGACGCGCCGACCGCCGCCCAGGCCGGTGCGTGGGAGGCCGTGTCGAGCGACCGGCACGCCCTCGTGGTCGCCCCGACGGGCTCGGGCAAGACGCTCGCCGCGTTCCTCTGGTCGCTCGACCGGATCCTCGCCGCGCCCCCGGACGAGGCCCCGGCTCGCGAGGCGCGCTGTCGCGTCCTCTACGTCTCCCCGCTCAAGGCGCTCGCCGCGGACGTCGAGCGGAACCTGCGCTCGCCGCTCGCGGGCATCCGCCAGGCCGCGGTGCGGCTCGGGCTCGACGTGCCGGACGTCGTCGTCGGCACCCGCACCGGGGACACCCCCACGAGCGAGCGCCGCCGGCTCGCGACCCACCCGCCCGACATCCTCATCACGACGCCCGAGTCGCTGTTCCTCGTGCTGACGTCGCAGGCGCGCGCGGGGCTCGTGGGCGTCGAGACGGTGATCGTCGACGAGATCCACGCGGTGGCGGGCACCAAGCGGGGCGCTCACCTGGCCGTGTCGCTCGAGCGCCTGGACGCGCTGCTCGAGGCGCACGAGCGGCCCCCGGCGCAGCGCGTCGGGCTCTCGGCCACGGTCCGCCCCGTCGAGGCGGTCGCGACCTTCCTCGGCGGGCACCGGCCCGAGGCCGAGGGCGGGCGCGAGGTCGTCGTCGTGCAGCCACCGTCGAGCAAGCGCATCGAGGTCGACGTCGTCGTGCCCGTCCCGGACCTCTCGGACCTCGGGACGGCGGCACTCGTGCCGGACGCCGGGTCGCGGTCGGACGGCGGCCTGCCACCTCTGCCCCCCGGCGAGCGCGACCTCACGGGCCCTGCGACGTCGCGCCCGACGGGCGCGCCCGACGTCCGGCCACCGCGCCCGTCGGTCTGGCCGCACGTCGAGGAGCGGGTCGTCGACCTCGTCACCGACCACCGCTCCACGCTGGTCTTCACGAACTCGCGCCGCGGGGCGGAGCGCCTCACGGCGCGCATGAACGAGCTGTGGGCCGAGCGCCAGGGCGAGGACGTGCTCGACCCGGGCACGGTCACCGCGGCGCAGGTGCAGGCGCAGTCGGGCGCGAGCTCGGGCGTCGAGCCCGTCATCGCCCGCGCGCACCACGGGTCGATGAGCCGGGCCGAGCGCACGCGCACGGAGACCGAACTCAAGGACGGCCGGCTGCCCGCGGTGGTCGCGACGTCGAGCCTCGAGCTCGGCATCGACATGGGCGCGGTGGACCTCGTGGTCCAGGTCGGGGCGCCGCCCTCGGTCGCGTCGGGCCTGCAGCGGATCGGGCGCGCGGGCCACCAGGTGGGGGCCGTGTCGCACGGCGTGGTGTTCCCCACGCACCGGGGCGACCTCGTGCCGTCGGCGGTCGTCGCCGAGCGCATGCGCTCCGGAGGTATCGAGGAGCTCCACGTGCTCGCCAACCCGCTCGACGTCCTCGCCCAGCAGGTCGTCGCGATGGTCGCGGTCGACGAGTGGACGGTCGCGGAGCTCGCGACGCTCGTGCGGCGCAGCGAGCCCTACGCGCACCTCGGCGACGCGTCGCTGCACGCCGTCCTCGACATGCTCGCAGGCCGCTACCCGAGCGAGGACTTCGGCGAGCTGCGCGCGCGGATCGTGTGGGACCGCGCGTCGGGCCGGCTGACCGGGCGGCCGGGCGCGCTGCGGCTCGCCGCGACGAGCGGCGGCACGATCCCCGACCGCGGGATGTACGGCGTGTTCCTCGCGACGGACGCCGGCACCGGGACCGTCGCGGGCGACCCGGACATCGCGGGCGGCCGCGCCCCGCGCGGCGGCAAGCGCGTCGGCGAGCTCGACGAGGAGATGGTCTACGAGTCGCGCGTCGGCGACACGTTCACGCTCGGTTCGAGCACGTGGCGCATCGAGGACATCACGCCCGACCGCGTGCTCGTCACGCCCGCGCCGGGCATCCCCGGGCGGCTGCCGTTCTGGAAGGGTGACTCCCCCGGCCGACCCGCCGAGCTCGGCCGTGCGCTCGGCGCGTGGGTGCGCGAGACGGACGCGCTCGCCGCCACCGACCCCGACGCGGCGGCCGACCGGCTCCGCACGGCAGGCCTCGACGCGTGGGCGAGCGACAACCTGCTGGCCTACCTGCGCGAGCAGCGCGACGCGACCGGACGCGTCCCCGACGACCGCACGGTCGTCGTCGAGCGCTTCCGCGACGAGCTCGGCGACTGGCGCGTCGTCGTGCACTCGCCGTACGGCGCGAAGGTGCACGCGCCGTGGGCGCTCGTGCTCGCCGCGCGCCTGCGCGAGCGCTACGGGGTCGACGCCGCCGCGATGCACGCCGACGACGGCATCGTCCTGCGGCTCCCGGACACCGGGGACTCGTGGCTCGAGGGAGCGACCGACGGCTCGGGCGGCCTCGGCGGGGACGCGCCCGTCGTCGGCGTCGAGGACCTGCTCCTCGACCCGGACGACGTGCTCGACGCGGTGCGCGACGAGCTCGGCGGGTCGGTGATGTTCGCGTCGCGGTTCCGCGAGGCCGCCGCCCGCGCGCTCCTGCTGCCCCGGCGTCGTCCGGACCGGCGCCAGCCGCTGTGGCAGCAGCGGCAGCGCTCGGCGCAGCTCCTGTCGGTGGCGTCGGAGTACCCGGAGTTCCCGATCGTCCTCGAGGCGGCGCGCGAGTGCCTGCAGGACGACTTCGACGTCGCGGCGCTCACCGACCTCATGCGCGACCTCGCCGCCGGGCGCGTGCGCCTCGTCGAGGTGACGACCCCGACGCCGTCGCCCTTCGCGCAGTCCCTCCTCTTCGGGTACACGGCGCAGTTCCTCTACGACGGCGACGCCCCGCTCGCGGAGCGCCGCGCCGCCGCGCTGTCGCTGGACCCCACCCTCCTCGCCGAGCTGCTGGGCGGCGACGGCGTCGCGGCCCAGCTCGCCGACCTGCTCGACCCCGCCCAGATCGAGCGGACCGAGGCCGAGCTCGGCGCGCTCGCGCCCGAGCGGCAGGCGCGCCACGCCGAGGACGTGTGGGACGTCCTGCGCCGGCTGGGCCCGCTCACCGAGGCCGAGGTCGCGGCGCGGACCCGCGAGGACGTGCGCGCCGACGTCGCGGCCTGGCTGCGCGAGCTCGAGGCCGCGCGCCGCATCATGCCCGTGCGGCTCGCGGGGGTCGCGCCCGAGCGCGCGCAGCAGTGGGCGGTCGTGGAGGACGCCGGCCGCCTGCGCGACGCGCTCGGCGTCGCGCTGCCCGTCGGCATCCCCGAGGTGTTCACCGAGCCCGTCCCCGACCCGCTCGGCGACCTCGTGCGCCGCCACGCCCGCACGCACGGCCCGTTCACCGCCGCCGACCTCGCCGCACGCCTCGGGCTTGGCGTCGCCGTCGTCGTGCAGACGCTCGAGCGGCTCGAGGCGGCCCGGCTCGTCGTGCGCGGGCGGCTGCGGCCGGAGGCGATCGGCGGCACGGGCGACGACTGGTGCGACGCCGAGGTGCTGCGCGTCCTGCGCCGGCGCTCGCTCGCCGCGCTGCGCGCCGAGGTGGAGCCCGTCCCCGCCGAGACGCTGGGCGTCTTCCTCCCGCGCTGGCAGGGGCTCGGCGCGCTGCGCGGCGTCGACGGGCTGCTGCGCGTCGTCGAGCAGCTCTCCGGCGCGGCCGTCCCCGCCTCGGCGCTCGAGACCCTCGTGCTCCCGGCGCGCGTCAGCGACTACACCCCGACGATGCTCGACGAGCTGACGACGACCGGCGAGGTCGTGTGGTGCGGGCACGCCCCGCTGCCCGGTTCCGGCGGCGGCGACGGTCTCGTCAGCCTCCACCTCGCGGAGTGGGCGCCGCTCACGCTGCCCGACCCGGGCCCGGCGCCCGAGACCGGCCTCCATGCCACGCTGCTCGACCTGCTGGAGGGCTCGGGCGGGTACTTCCTCCCGCGGCTGGCCCAGCGCGCCGGCGCGGAGACCGTCCCGACGCTCGAGGCGCTGTGGGACCTCGTGTGGTCGGGCCACGTGACGAACGACGGCCTCGGGTCCCTGCGCGCACGGCTCGGCGCCGCCGGGGGGACCCACCGCGCGCCGCGCGCCCCGGCGCGGGCCCGGCCGCTCGCACGCGGCCGGTTCGCGGGCCTGCGGCCGCCGACGTCGCCCGAGACGGCCCTGCGCGGCGGCGCCGGGCGGTGGTCGGCGCTGCCCCCGCGCGAGCCCGACCCCACCCGCCGGGCGCACGCGCTCGCCCGCGTCCTGCTCGACCGCCACGGCGTGCTCACGCGCGCCGTCGCGCCCGCCGAGGGCGTCGCCGGGTCCTTCCGCGCGGTGTACCGCGTGCTGAGCGAGCTGGAGGCCACGGGCGCCGCGCGGCGCGGGTACTTCGTCGAGCACCTCGGCGGCTCGCAGTTCGCGCTCCCCGGCGCGGTCGACCAGCTCCGGACCGACGCGCAGGACCGTGAGCGCGCGCTCGAGGCCGACGCCGCGGCGGCCGCGACCGACCCGTTCGCCCCGCTCCCCGACGCGCGGACGTCGCGCGGCGGTCCGCGTCCCGGCGCCGTGCTGCTCGCCGCGACGGACCCGGCGAACCCCTACGGCGCGGCGCTGCCGTGGCCCACCCGCCCGACGACCGGACCCGGCGCGCCCGGCGCGCCCGGCACGGACGGCACGACCGGGGAGGGCTCGCGCGGTCACCGCCCGGGCCGCAAGGCGGGCGCCGTCGTCGTGCTGAGCGACGGCGACCTCGCGCTCTACGTCGAGCGCGGCGGGCGGTCCGTGCTGTCCTTCGTGGACGGCCCGCGGCTCGCCGAGGCGAGCGCGGCGCTGGTCCGCGCGGTGCGGGCGGGCACGCTCGGGAAGATCGTGGTGCAGCGCGTCGACGGCGTCGAGGCCCTGGCGGGTGCCGGCACGGCACGGACCCCGGCGGACGACGCGGTGCGCGCGCTGCTCGACGCCGGCTTCCGCGCGACGCCGCGCGGCCTGCGGGCGGCCTGACGTGCGGCGGTCGTCGCGCGCCCCCGGCCACGGGGGGCGGTCGCGTGCCCGAGGGTGACATCCTGCGTCTCGTGTCGGCCCGCCTCGACGAGGCGCTCAAGGACCGGGTGCTGGTCCGCTCGGACCTGCGGTGGCCGAGCGCCGCGGAGATCGACCTGGTCGGGCGGACGGTCGTCGGGAACCAGGCCTACGGGAAGCACCTGTTCACGCGGTTCGACGACGGCCGGTCCCTGCACACGCACCTGCGCATGGAGGGGTCGTGGCGGCTCGCCCGGACGGGCACGCACGACGCTCGAGGGGCGGAGCCGAACGTGCGCGTCGTCCTCGCGAACGAGTGGTGGACGGCGGTCGGGAACCGGATCGGGATGCTGCACGTGCTGCGCACCGCGGACGAGCGCGTGATCGTCGGTCCGCTCGGTCCCGACGTGCTCGGCGACGACTTCCCGGAGACCGGGCTGCCCGAGGCGGCCGCGCGGATGCGGGCCGACGACGCGGCGGGCGGGAGCGGCCCCCGGTACCGGCCGGAGCGGGCCGCAACGGGTGTGCCCGTCGCGGAGGCCCTGCTCGACCAGCACCTCGTCGCCGGCATCGGCACGATCTACACGGCCGAGTCGCTCTTCGCCGAGCACGTCTACCCGTGGACGCCCGTCCGCGACGTCGAGGACCTCGAGGGCCTCCTGCTCACGGCACGCACGCTCATGCAGCGCACGGTGCGGCACGGGTTCGACCCGCGCGCCGGCGTCGTGCGGCACGTGCACGGGCGCACACGAAAGGCGTGCCACGTGTGCGGCACGCCTGTCGCGGAAGGTACGGCGAACGAGCCCCCGTACGACCGTCCGATCTTCTGGTGTCCGACCTGCCAGGCACCGCCCGCAGCAGGATGACGGCCGGCGTCGCTGCCCCCGCTCCCGGTGCGGCCGGTGCCGGCCCGACCGTCAGCCGACGGGCTGCAGGTCCTCGCGGCGTGCCGTGCCCTCGGGATGCTGGCGACCCAGCACGGCCGTCGCGAAGTCGGCCGGGATGGTGTCGGGGATCAGCAGACCCTCGGCGACGGCGACCCGGTCGCTGACCTCGCGCAGCACCAACGACATCGGGATGTCGAGCGCCTCGCAGATCGAGCCGAGGAGCTCCGACGACGCTTCCTTCTGACCGCGCTCGACCTCGCTGAGGTAGCCCAGCGAGACCCGTGCGGCGGAGGACACCTCTCGCAGGGTGCGCCCCTGTCGCTGGCGAGCGTCTCGCAGCACGTCCCCGATCTCTCGTCGAAGAACAATCATCTGGCGACCCCCTTCCGTGTCCCGTGCGCCCCCGGGAGCCGGAGAGGCCCCCACCTGGGTGCGCGAACTGCTCGTGCCGGTCTTCCTGTTCACTGCCCCGCGTGACGGGGTCGTCCTACCGTACCCCGCCCGCGGTCCGCTCACGTCGCCGGTGCCCCGTGCGGGACGGGGCGCGGGCGCGTTGCCCGTGCGTCCCACCGGTCGGTTGACGGTCCTGTTGGCGATCACGTGCTGTGCAACGTCGCGACGTGGGGTGTTGTTCCCGCGCCGGGCCTCCCGGCCGCTCCCCCGCGGCACGTTCACGACGTCTCCACGACGCCTCCGGCCCGGTCCACGCCCGGCCGGGCGGCCGACGCGCCCGCCGACGATTTCACCCAGCACGGGGCATCGTCACGCCGTCGGTGGCCGGGGCCCGACCGTCGCGCGCGCGAGCGCCACCGCGGCGGCCACGGTGGCGGCGCGGACGGCCGTACGGTCGCCCGCCAGGTGCAGCTCTCGCACCTCCGTGCCCCCCGGTCCGCTCGCGGCGACAAAGACGGTCCCCGGGGCCCGGCCGTCCTGCGGGTCGGGGCCCGCGACGCCCGTGGTCGCGACCCCGACGTCTGCCCTCAGCACGTCGCGCACGCGCTCGGCCATCTGGCGTGCGACCTCCGGGTGCACGGCCCCGTGCGCGGCGAGCAGGCCGCAGTCGACGCCGAGGACCGACTTTTTGACGTCGGTCGCGTACGCGACGACGGCGCCCCGGAGCACGCGCGAGGCGCCGGGCACGTCGACGATCGTCGCGCTGAGCAGGCCGCCCGTGAGCGACTCGGCCGTCGCGAGGGTCCACCCGCGGGCCTCCAGAGCGCCGAGCAGCTCGACGACGTCGGGCCGCACGTCCGGGCCGGTGACCGACGAGCTCCCCGGCGGGACCGGAGCGTCGGTCACGAGACGGGCGCGCCGTCCGTGCTCGGACCCCGCTCGACGACCCGGGCTGCGCGCACCGCGTCGCGGCGCAGGCGCCAGCCCTGATACGCGTACTCCAGGCCGGTCACGACGGTGACGAGGATGGCCGCGGCGAGCACGATCCAGGCGACGACGCCGACGAACGCCGGCAGGTGCGCGAGCGGCAGCACGAAGAGCGTGATCGCGACGGTCTGCAGCACGGTCTTGAGCTTCCCGCCGCGGGACGCAGGCATGACCGCGTACTTGAGGACGGCGAACCGCAGGAGCGTGACGCCCAGCTCGCGCGCGAGCACGACGACGGGGACCCACCAGGGCAGCTCGCCGAGCGGCCACGCGAGCAGCACGAGGGCGGTGCCCACGAGCAGCTTGTCCGCGATGGGGTCGAGGAGCTTGCCCAGGTCCGTGACGAGGTCGTAGCGCCGCGCGAGGTAGCCGTCGAGGCGGTCCGACGTGGCGGCGAGGACGAAGATGCCCGTCGCGACGAGGCGCCACGTGACGGACTCCCCGCCGTCGACGAGGAGCGCCCACGCGAAGAACGGGACGAGCAGGATCCTCGCCATGGTGACGAGGTTCGCGGAGTTCCACGGCGAGGGGACGGCGTTGACCACGTCACCAGCCTAGGGGGTCGTCCGGGGTGCGCCGACCGTCGGCAGCACCACCGGCCGCTCGGGTCACCGCCAGCCCGACTCCACGTCGGCGTCGTCGTGGTACTCCGTCGCGACCGGGGGCATGTGCCCGTCGGTGCCCTCGCCGTAGTCGTGGCCGCCCCCTGCGCCCTGGGGCGCGAGGGCCGCGGCGGGCGCCTGGCCGTCGAAGACGTCCTGCGCGGGCTCGCCCCGGATGAGGGCGAGCGCCGACGGCAGCTCCTCGGGCGTCACGAGCACCTCGCGGGCCTTGGACCCCTCGGACGGCCCGACGATCTCGCGCGACTCCAGGAGGTCCATGAGGCGACCCGCCTTGGCGAACCCGACGCGCAGCTTGCGCTGGAGCATCGACGTCGAGCCGAACTGCGACGTCACGACGAGCTCGGCCGCCTGGAGCAGCAGGTCGAGGTCGTCACCGATGTCCTCGTCGATCTGCTTCTTCGTGGCCGCCTGCGTGACGTCCTCGCGATAGACGGGCTTGAGCTGGCTCTTCACGTGCTCGACGACGGCGTGCACCTCGGACTCCGAGACCCACGCGCCCTGCACGCGCATGGGCTTGGCCGCACCCATGGGCAGGAACAGGGCGTCGCCCTGGCCGATGAGCTTCTCCGCGCCGGGCTGGTCGAGCACGACGCGCGAGTCCGCGAGGGACGACGTCGCGAACGCGAGCCGCGACGGCACGTTCGCCTTGATGAGGCCCGTCACGACGTCGACCGACGGGCGTTGCGTCGCGAGCACCAGGTGGATGCCCGCCGCGCGCGCGAGCTGCGTGATGCGCTGGATCGAGGCCTCGACGTCGCGCGGGGCGACCATCATGAGGTCGGCGAGCTCGTCGACGACGACCAGCAGGTACGGGTACGTCGCGATCTTGCGCTCGGAGCCGGGCAGCGGCTTGACCTTGCCGGCGCGGACGGCGGCGTTGAAGTCGTCGATGTGCTTGAACCCGAACGCGGCGAGGTCGTCGTAGCGGGCGTCCATCTCGCGGACGACCCAGTCGAGGGCCTCCGCGGCCTTCTTCGGGTTCGTGATGATGGGCGTGATGAGGTGCGGGATGCCCTCGTAGATCGTCAGCTCGACGCGCTTGGGGTCCACGAGCACGAGCCGCACCTGCTCGGGCGTCGAGCGCATGAGGATCGACGTGATCATGGAGTTGATGAAGCTCGACTTGCCCGCGCCCGTCGCGCCCGCGACGAGGATGTGCGGCATCTTCGCGAGGTTCGCGACGACGTAGCCGCCCTCGACGTCCTTGCCCACGCCCATGACCATGGGGTGCTCGGTGCGCCGCGCGGCCGACGACCGCAGGACGTCGCCGAGCACGACCGTCTCGCGGTCCGTGTTGGGGATCTCGATGCCGATGGCCGACTTGCCGGGGATCGGCGCGAGGATGCGCACGTCGGCGCTGGCCACCGCGTACGCGATGTTGTTGGACAGCGACGTGATGCGCTCGACCTTGACCTTGGGCCCGACCTCGACCTCGTAGCGCGTGACCGTCGGGCCGCGCGTGAACCCGGTGACCTTCGCGTCGACCTCGAACTGCTCGAACGTCTGCGTGAGCGCCTCGACCACGCGGTCGTTCGCGGCTGAGCGCACCTTGTGCGGCGCGCCCTTGACGAGCGCGTCCTCGTCCGGGAGCAGGTAGACCGTGTCGCCCTCGAGCATGGGCTGCACGCCCCGGGGCATCGGGCCGGGCGGGGGCGGCGGCACGCTGCCGACGCCGTCCTCCGGGGAGGGCGCGACCGCGCCCATCGCGGCCGCCGCCGTGTCCTGCGCGGCCCCCTGCCCGACGGCGGGGACCACCTCCGTGGCGGCCGTGCCGGCGGCCGGCTCCTCCGCGCGACGCTTCTTCCCCCGGCCGCGCGGCGCGTCGTCCTCGTAGTCGAGGAACGCGGCCGTCTCGAAGGCCTCGTCGCCCGAGAAGCCGCCCTCGGGCTTCTCGATCTCGGCCGCCTCCGCCGCGCGCTGCGCCTTGGTGCGCCGCGGCTTGCGCGGTCGGCGACCCGTCGGCGGCTCGCTGCCGTCGTGGCGCGAGACGCCCTCCGCGAGCGGGAGCCCGTCGGCGTCGAGCGCGTCGTCCTCGGTGCGGTGGTTGCCGGTGAGCACGTCGTAGAGGCCACGCAGCCGGCTCGGGATGCGGTGCACGGGCGTCGCGGTGACGACGAGCAGCCCGAAGAACCCGAGGAGCAGGAAGATGGGGACGGCGAACCACGGCGTCAGCCCGGCGGTCATGGGCGTGGCCGCCAGATAGCCGACGATGCCCCCCGCGTCCTGCACCGCCGCGAAGCCGTCGCGCGGCGCGGGCAGGTCCTCCGAGATGTGCACGAGGGAGCACACGGACACGACGATGAGCGTGAGCCCGATCGCGACGCGCGAGTTCGCCTGGGCGCGCTCGGGGTGCCGCATGATGCGCACCGCGAGCCAGAGCAGCAGGACCGGGACCGCGACGCCGGCGAGACCGAACGTCCCCGCGACGACGCCGTGGACGACCTTGCCGAACGTGCCCTGGATGCCCCACCACTCGCGGGCCGCGACGACGACCGCGAGGGCGATGAGGGTGAACGCGAAGCCGTCGCGCCGGTGTGCCGGGTCCAGCTCTCTTGCTCCTCTTCCGATGGTGCGCACGAGCGATCCCACGCCGTGCGCGGCGCCGAGCCAGACCCCCCGCACCGCCCGGACGGGCCACGGCGGCCCTGCCGCCGGGCGACGCGCCGGGCGGCGCGCGCTGGACGAGGAGGACCGTCCGCGACCGGTTCCGGCGCGCGACGTGCCGCGGGCCGTGGACGAACCGCCGCGCGCCGCGGTGCGGGGCGCTGGTGTGCGGTTGCTCGCGGTCCGACGTGCCTGCGGGGACGTGCGGGTCGCCATAGTGGTCCTAACCTACCTGCGAGGGACGACGGCGCCCGGGACCCCGGGGCGCGTGTCCCCCGCGGACCGGGGTTCGGGCACGTGCCCGCGACCCGGTCCCGCGAGGACGAGCGGAGGACCGATGGACGATCACGCGGGCGTGCGGCGCAGCACCGCCGACGCGACCACGGACGGCGAGCAGGCGCACGCGCGCGACCTCGTGGAGGTCCGCCCGGGGGTCTGGGTGGCGACCGCGACGATCTGGGCGACGACGTCGACGGTCGTGGTCGCGCCCGACGGCGAGGCGCTCGTCGTCGACCCCGCGGTCACGGTCGAGGAGGTCGAGGCGCTGGCCGCCGCCGTCCACGGTCGCGGCTGGCGCGTGACGGCCGGGTTCGCGACCCACCCGCACTGGGACCACGTGCTGTGGTCCCGCTCCTTGGGCGACGCCCCGCGCTACGCCACGGCCCGCGGCGCCGACGCCGTCCGGTCGCGGGGGGCGGACCTGGTCGCCGCGACCGACGCCGCAGCGCCCGGCCACGACCCGACGCTCGTCGGCGCGCTCACGCCGCTCCCCCGCGGCGCACGACGCCTGCCGTGGCCGACCGCACCGACCCCCGGTCAGGCCGAGGAGCGGCCCGGCGCGCAGGCCGACGGGAAGACCGACGTCGTCGTGGTCGAGCACGACGCCCACGCGCCGGGCCACGCGGCGCTCGTCGTGCGGGGCGTGCTGCTCGCGGGCGACATGCTCTCGGACGTGGAGGTGCCGCTCGTCGACACCGGGTCGCGCGACCCGGTGCGCACGTACCGCGGGGCGCTCGACGCGCTCGAGCTCGCGGCGCGCGACGTCGACGCGCTCGTCCCGGGCCACGGGAGCCCGGCCGTCGGCCGTGCCGCCGTCGCCGCGCGCTTCGCGGCCGACCGCGCCTACCTCGACGCGCTGGAGCACGCGGTCGTGCACACGGACGCCGTGGTGGCCGACGACCGGCTCACCGGCTACGTCGCGACGTGGCACGACGAGCAGCTCGCCGCGCTGCGCGCGCGCTGAGGCCGCCCGAGCGGTCGTGCCCGGATCGCGGAGCCGCGGTCCGACGACACGAGGCCTCCTGGGCCCGCCGCGCTCCGCGCTCAGTCGTCGAGCCCGAGCTCGACCGACCGGGCGAGCGCCGCGTCGAGGGCCCGCTCGTCGGTGACGAGGCGGTGCAGGTGCCGCGCCGCGACGTGCAGGGCGTCGAGGTCGGAGCCGTAGACGCTCACCATGCCGCCCTCGGGGTCGAACCCGACGGCCCCCAGCACGTCCGGCTCGTGGTCGGTCAGCGTGGCCTGGAGCGCGCCGGAGAAGTCGTAGCCCGAGCCCTCGACGCCGTGCCGCTCGAGCGCACCCTGGTGGTGGTGCCACTCCGGCCCGCCGGGCGAGTAGATGATGCTCCACCCCTGGGCCAGCGTGACGAGACGGACGGGGTCGAGCGGGACGAAGTCCTCGGCGGTGGTCATGCCGGAACCGTAGCGGGCAGCACCCACGGCGCAGTCCCGCGGTCAGCCGAGGAAGAGGCCGACGGCGAGCGTCACGACGCCCGCCGCGAGGACGACGGCCCCCGCGGGCAGCAGCGCGACGGCCCGGTTCGGCGTCTCGCGACCGGGGCCGACGGCCGACAGGAAGAAGCCGGCCGGGAGCAGGATCGCCGCGACGAGCACGCCGGTCGCCGCGAGCCAGCGCCAGGGGCCGGCGAGGCCCGTGGCCTCCGTGAGGAGTAGGCACACCAGACCGAGGATGACGAGAACCCCCGCGTGCGCGTGCCCGGCGCGAAAGAACGACGTCTGGAACGCGGTGGCCGGGACCCGCCGTGTCACGACCCGGACGAGGAAGGCCCCGCCGGACTCGATGCCGACGACGGTGAGAAGGACGATGCCGGCGGTGAGGCGGGCGGCGTCGGTGAGCTCGAGCACGGGGACCTCCGAGGGAGCGGCGCGAGAGCTCGCGCACTGGTTTGCGAACACTGTTATAGAACATCGTTCGCGAACGCTCGTCAAGGCCCCTAGACTCGGCGCGTGGCACGACCCCGACTGCACGACGACGCCCTGCGCGACCGCCTCCTCGACGTGGCGTCGCGCGCCGTCTCCACACACGGGGAGGCCGCGGTGACGGTCCGGTCGGTCGCGACCGAGGCCGGGACGAGCGCGTCGGCCGTCTACGCGCTCTTCGGCAGCCGCGACGAGCTCGTCGCCGCCGTCTCCGCGGAGGGCTTCCGGCGCTTCGCCGCACACCTCGCCACGGTCCCCCGCACCGACGACCCCGGTGCCGACCTGGCGGCCCTCGGTCGCGCGTACCGCGACTTCGCGCTGGCCGACCCGCACTTCTACGCCGTGATGTTCGCGCGCGGCGTCCGGCCGGGGCCGGACCGGCCCGAGGCGGTCGAGGAGCCCACGTTCCGCGTGCTGCGCGACGCCGTCGCGCGCCTCGTCCCGGCGGACGCGGGTGCCGCCGACGTCGCGCTCGGCCTCTGGGGGCTCGTGCACGGCCTGGTCTCGCTCGAGCTCGCGGGCCTCGTGCCCGGCGGGGACGACGCCCGGGCGGCGCGCTACGCCGCGACGCTCGCCGCCGTCGGTCCGGGGCTCGTGCGACGCGACGCCGACACCTAGGCCGGGAGCAGCAGGCCCGTCCGCCTGCCCACGGCGAGCGGACGCGCGGTCACCGGGCGTCGACTCCCGTGGCGGCACGCTGGCCCGCGGTGATCTCGCGGACGGTGCGCACCCACAGGACGAGCGCGAGGACGACGCCCGCGGTGCCCACCGTCTCCGCGACGGGCAGCAGCGCGAAGGTCCCGGCCGCACCGGCCGAGGAGAGCGTCGTCAGCTGCGTGGCGACGTTCGTCGCGACGCTCCACAGGAGCCACCCGGCCCACCACCACCCGAGGCCGCGGCGCGGGGCGACGACGGTCGCGGCGCGCACGTCGCGCACGACCTGGTACGGGAACCACAAAGCGACGACCGGCACGATCCACCCGAGCCAGACCCACACCCGGCTGCGCGCGTGCCCGTGCGCGGGCGACACGGCCTCGGCGAGCACGCGGCTCTGCCACAGCCACAGGCACGTCACGATCGCTGCGGCGAGCTGGACGGGAAGGAGCAGCAGGCCCACGGCGTCGTACCCGGTGAGGACCTCGGCGCTCGGGGTGCCGGCGCGGGCGGCGCGCTCGAACTCCTCGGCCGCGCGGAACGACGTGACCCAGGCCAGCACCTGCACGGCGGTGACCGCGACCGCGAGCGCGATCGTCCCCGTCGCGAGGCCCCCGGGGACGGGCGGTCGCGGGACGTAGCCGTACCCGCCGCCGTACGCCGGGGCCGTCGGCTGCCCGTACACGGGTGCCGAGGGCGGCGTCAGCGCGGAGGGACCCGCGGGCGAGGGAGCCGCCTGCCCGTACGCGGGGACGGGCGCGGTGCCGTACGCGCCGTACTGCGGTACCGGCCGGCCGGGCGCAGAAGGCTGACCGGGGACGGGGCCGCCGGGCTGTCCGTAGGGCGGGACCCCGGAGGGGTCGTGGTGCGTCAAGGGGTGCCTCCTGCGCTGGTCGGGGCGCCAGCATACTGGCGCCCCGACCTGGGCGGAGACCGGTCCGACGCCGGTCGCGGAGGCTACGCCTCGACGACGACCGGGACGATCATCGGACGACGGCGCAGGCGGTTGGAGACCCACCGGCCGATGACGCGGCGCATGACCTGCTGGAGCTGGTGCGTGTCCGTCGCGCCGCCGGCGATCGCGTCCTCGAGCGCCTTGACGACCTCGGGCTGGATGTCCTGGAACACCTTGTCGTCCTCGGCGAACCCGCGCGCGAGGATCTGCGGCCCCGCGAGGACCTTGCCCGTCGCGGAGTCGACGACGGCGAACACGGAGACGAAGCCCTCCTCGCCGAGGATGCGGCGGTCCTTGAGCTCGGCGTCCGTGATCTCGCCGACGCTCGACCCGTCGACGTACACGTACCCACACGGCACGGCACCCACGACGGACGCGCGTCCGTCGACGAGGTCGACGACGACGCCGTCCTCGGCGAGCACGACGCGGTCGGCCGGCACGCCCGTGCGGACCGCGAGCGCCCCGTTGGCGACGAGGTGGCGGACCTCGCCGTGCACCGGCATGACGTTCTTGGGCTTGAGCACGTTGTAGCAGTAGAGGAGCTCGCCCGCGCTCGCGTGGCCGGACACGTGCACCTTGGCGTTGCCGCCGTGCACGACGCGCGCGCCGAGGCGCGTGAGGCCGTTGATGATGCGGAAGACGGCGTTCTCGTTGCCCGGGATGAGCGACGACGCGAGGATGACGGTGTCGCCGTGGCCGACCTGGACCTTGTGGTCGCCGTTCGCCATGCGCGACAGGGCGGCCATCGGCTCGCCCTGCGACCCCGTGCACATGAGCACGATCTCGTCGTCGCGCAGCGAGTCGACCTTCTTGAGGTCGATGAGCACGCCCTCGGGCACGTGGAGGTACCCGAGCTCGGACGCGATCGTCATGTTGCGGACCATCGAGCGCCCGACGAGCGCGACGCGGCGGCCGTGGTGGTGCGCGGCGTTGAGGACCTGCTGCACGCGGTGCACGTGCGACGAGAACGACGCGACGATGATGCGCTTCTCGGAGGCGGCGAAGACGTTGTCGAGCACCGGGCCGATCTCGACCTCGGGCGTGACGAACCCGGGCACCTCGGCGTTGGTCGAGTCGACCATGAACAGGTCGACGCCCTGCTCGCCCAGGCGCGCGAACGCGCGCAGGTCGGTGATGCGCCCGTCGAGCGGGAGCTGGTCCATCTTGAAGTCGCCCGTGTGCAGCACGGTCCCGGCGCCGGTCGTCACCGCGACCGCGAGCGCGTCGGGGATCGAGTGGTTCACGGCGACGAACTCGCAGCGGAACACGCCGAGCTGCTCGACCTGCCCCTCCTTGACCGCGAGGGTCACGGGCGAGATGCGGTGCTCCTTGAGCTTCGCCTCGACGAACGCGAGCGTGAGCTGCGACCCGACGAGCGGGATGTCGCGACGCAGGCGCAGGAGGTAGGGCACGGCGCCGATGTGGTCCTCGTGGCCGTGCGTGAGGACGATCGCCTCGATGTCGTCCAGCCGGTCCGCGATGTAGTCGAAGTCCGGGAGGATGAGGTCGACGCCGGGCTGGTTGTCCTCGGGGAAGAGGACGCCGCAGTCGATGACGAGCAGGCGCCCGTCGTACTCGAGGACGGCCATGTTGCGGCCGACCTCACCGAGACCGCCGAGGGCGACGATGCGCAGCCCTCCGGCGGGGAGCTCGGGAGGCAGGGAGAGTTCGGGGTGGGGATGGCTCACGGGGCCTCCTGTCGTGGCTGAGCCGGGGGTTTCGAGGGCTCCTGCCCTCGCTAGTTCGTGGGTGCGGCAGCGTCTGCCGCGGTGGTCGCGCCCGCGAGCACGCCCGCGGCGGCGAGGGCGTCGCGCACGAGCGCGACGTCGTCCTCGGTCGCCGCGACGTTCGGCAGGCGCAGGAAACGGTTGTCGGTGACGCCGAGCAGCTCGACGGCGGCCTTGGCCATGACGGCCTGGAAGCCGGCACCGTTGAGCGCGTCGATGACGGGCGTCGTGGTGAGGAAGACCTCGAGCGCGCCCGCCGGGTCGCCGGCGTCGAAGCGGCGCACGACCTCCGCGAACTGCGGCGCGACGGCGTGCGCCGACACCGAGACGATACCCGCGGCGCCGTGCGCGAGGAACGGGAGCAGCAGCCCGTCGTCGCCGCTGTAGAAGGCGAGGCCCGTCGATGCCGCGAGCTTCGCGGCGGCGTAGACGTCGCCCGTCGCGTCCTTGGTCGCCATGACCCGCTCGTGCGCCGCGAGGCGCGCGTACGTGTCGGGGGCGATGCGCACCCCGGTGCGGCCGGGGACGTCGTACAGCATGACGGGGAGGTCGGCCGCCTCGGCGATCGCGACGACGTGGCGGTAGACGCCCTCCTGGCCGGGGCGCGAGTAGTACGGGGTGACGACGAGGAGCCCGTCCGCCCCCGCCTCGGCGGCCTGCTCGGCCATGCGCAGCGCGTGGTCGGTGTCGTTGGACCCGGCGCCCGCGAGGACCGCCGCGCGGTCGCCGACCGCCTCGACGACGGCGCGCACGAGGTCCTGCTTCTCGGGGGCGTGGGTCGTGGGCGACTCGCCCGTCGTGCCGCTCAGCACGAGGCCGTCGTTCCCGTCGTCCACCAGGCGCTTCGCGAGCCGGGCCGCCGCCTCGAGGTCGACGGCGCCGTCGGGCGTCATCGGGGTGACCATGGCCGTGAGGACGGCACCGAACGGGCGCGCGGGGGTGGCGGGAAGGACCATGTGCACAAACTACCGTGCGGCGGGTCGTCGCACCGCGCCCGTCCGGCAGCGACAGGGCGGCGCCCGGGGCACGGGCACGGCGCCCCGCACCGCTCGCCCGGGTGCGTCCCCGCGACCCCCAGGGCGATACTCGGAGCATGTCCCGCCCCGCCTCGACGTCGAACCTCTCCCCCGCCCTCGTCGCCCACGTGCCCACCGGGCTGCTCGTGGACGGCCACTGGGGTCCTGCCGAGGGCGGGCGGACCTTCGAGGTCGAGGACCCGGCGACCGAGGAGTCGCTGTTCGACGTCGCGGACGCGAGCCCGGCGGACGCGCTGCGCGCGCTCGACGCCGCGCACCGTGCGGCGCCCGCGTGGCGCGCGACGCCCCCGCGCGAGCGGGGCGAGGTGCTGCGCGCCGTCTACGACCGGGTCGTCGCGCGGGCCGACGACGTGGCCGCGCTCATCACGGCCGAGTGCGGCAAGCCGCTCGCCGAGGCGCGCGCCGAGGTGCTCTACGGCGCCGACTTCCTGCGCTGGTACGCGGAGCAGGCGGTCCGCGCCGACGGGCTCGCGCGGACCGCGCCCGCGGGCGGCAACCGCCAGCTCGTCTTCCGCCGGCCCGTGGGGCCCGCGCTGCTCGTCACGCCGTGGAACTTCCCGATCGCCATGGCGACGCGCAAGATCGGCCCGGCGCTGGCCGCCGGGTGCACGGTCGTCGTCAAGCCGGCGCGGCTCACCCCTCTGACGACGGCGCTCGTGGCCGAGGTGATCCGCTCCGAGCTCGCCGACCGCGGCCTGCCGACGGGCGTCGTCAACGTCGTCCCGTCGTCGCGCGCCGCTGACGTCACCGAGCCGCTCCTCGCGGACGAGCGCCTGCGCAAGCTGTCGTTCACCGGCTCGACGCCCGTCGGGCGCACGCTGCTCGAGAAGGCGTCCGCCCAGGTGCTGCGCACCTCGATGGAGCTCGGCGGCAACGCCCCGTTCCTCGTGTTCGCGGACGCCGACCTCGACGCGGCGGTCGAGGGCGCCGTGATCGCGAAGCTCCGCAACGCCGGGCAGTCGTGCGTGGCGGCGAACCGCTTCCTCGTGCACGACGCCGTCGCGCGCGAGTTCTCCCAGCGCCTCGCCGCCGCGTTCGCGGACCTGCGGGTCGGGCCGGGCGCCCAGGACGGGACGCAGGTCGGGCCGCTCATCGAGGCGAAGGCCGTCGACAAGGTCGCCGAGCTCGTCGACGCGGCCGTCGACGGCGGGGCCCAGGTGCTCACCGGCGCGGAGCGGCCCCGCTCCCCCGGGTACTTCTACTCCCCCACCGTCCTGTCGGGCGTCGACCCGGACGCGCGCGTCGTCACCGAGGAGATCTTCGGCCCGGTGGCCCCCGTCGTCGCGTTCGGCGACGACGACGAGGGCATCGCTCTCGCGAACGCGACCGAGTACGGGCTCGCCGCCTACGCGTACACGACGTCGCTCGACCGGGCCGTGCGCGTCTCCGAGGAGGTCGAGGCCGGCATGATCGGCGTCAACCGCGGCCTCGTGTCCGACGCGAGCGCCCCGTTCGGCGGGCTCAAGCAGTCCGGCCTCGGCCGCGAGGGCGGCGAGGCCGGCCTCGAGGAGTACCTGGAGACGGTCTACGTCGCCCTCTGACGTCGCCCCCCTTCTCTCTCTTCCCCCCGGCGGCCCCCGCCGCCGCCGAGCACGGGGTCACGGACCGGGATCCGACGATCCCGGTCGCGGTCTCCGTGCTCGACGGGCGGCCGGGCCGTCCTCGTCTCCGGCAGCGCGGGCGGGCCTGCGGGGCCCTCACGCCGCGTTGGTACCCTGACGCCCCGGTGACGACCGGTGACCGGTGCCCCGCGCGCCGGACGGTCGTCGCCGTCCGCCGCCACCGACTCCCGGAGAGCCCACGCCCGTGCCCTCGACGCCCGCGTTGACCACCAGCCCGAACGTCCCCTCGCCCAGCGCCCGCGTCACCACCGTCGGGTACATGATCTTCGCGTCGCGCTGGCTCCAGGCGCCGCTGTACTTCGGCCTCATCGTGGCCCAGGTGGTCTACGTGTGGCAGTTCCTCAAGGAGCTGTGGCTGCTCGTCGTAGGCGGCTTCACGGGCCGCGCGACGGACCACGCGACGCACGAGGTGGTCAGCTTCGGCGCCGAGGAGATCATGCTCGCGGTGCTCGGGCTCGTGGACGTCGTCATGATCTCCAACCTGCTCATCATGGTCATCGTGGGCGGCTACGAGACGTTCGTCTCGCGCATCCGGCTCGAGGGCCACCCCGACCAGCCCGAGTGGCTGAGCCACGTCAACGCGAACGTGCTCAAGACAAAGCTCGCGATGTCCATCGTCGGCATCTCGTCGATCCACCTGCTGCGCACGTTCATCGACAGCAGCCGCTACACGCCGACGCAGCTCATGTGGCAGACGCTCATCCACCTCGCGTTCGTCCTCTCGGCGCTCGCCCTCGCGCTCATCGACCGCATGTCCCTCACCGCGCACCAGCGCGCGGCGAACGCCGCCGCCGCGGGCGAGGGCCCGGCCGACCCGCACGCATGAGCCGGCCCGACGACGTCCCCCGCCCCCGCGCCGACCCCGCGCCCGACGTGGCGCGGGCGGCCGCCGCGGACGTGCCGGACGTCGTCGGCGTGCCGGACGCCGAAGAGGTTCCGGACGTCGTCGAGCACGTGGCCGAGCGGGCCGTCGAGGACGAGGTCCGCGCCGCGGTCCGCCAGGCCGTGTCCGTCTCCGTCGCGACGGGCCTGTACGGCATCTCCTTCGGCGCGCTGTCGGTCGTCGCGGGCCTCGACGTCGCGCAGACCATGGCTCTGAGCCTGCTCATGTTCTCGGGCGGCTCGCAGTTCGCGCTCATCGGCGTGGTGGGCGCCGGGGGCGCGCCTGTCGCCGCGATCACCACGGCGGGCTTCCTCGGCGTCCGCAACGCGCTCTACGGCGCGCAGCTCGGCCCGCTGCTCGCGCTGCGCTCGTGGCACAAGGTCGTCGCGGCGCAGTTCACGATCGACGAGTCGACCGCCGTCGCGACCGCGCAACGGTCCCGGCGCGCCGTCCGGGCCGGGTTCTGGTGGACGGGCGTCGGCATCTTCGTCCTCTGGAACGCGATGACGCTCGTCGGGGCGCTCGCGGGCGACGCGCTGGGCGACCCCCGCGCGTGGGGGCTCGACGCCGCCGCGGCGGCCGCGTTCCTCGGCCTGCTGTGGCCGCGGCTCGCGACGCGCGCGATGCAGCTCACCGCTGCCGCGGCGGTGGTCGTCGCGTCGGCGCTCGTCCCGGTCGCACCGGGCGGCGTGCCGGTGCTCGCGGCGGCCGCGGTCGCCGTCGTCATCGGTCAGGTCGACGCGCGGCGCCGCCGGGCCGCCGACCGTGCGGGGACCGCGGCCGGTCCCCGCGGAGAGGAGCCCTCGTGACCTCAGCGACCGTCTGGGTCGTCGTGCTCACCGCGTCCGCGGTGTGCTTCGCGCTCAAGCTCGCCGGCCACCTCGTGCCCGAGCACTGGCTCGCCGACGAGCGCGTCGCGCGCACCGCCGCGCTCGTCACCGCCGCGCTCCTCGCGGCGCTCGTCACGGTGCAGACCGTCGGCGACGGGCAGGCCCTCGTCGTCGACGCGCGCCTGCCCGCGCTGGGCGTCGCGGCCGTCGCGCTCGCGCTGCGCGCGCCGTTCATCGTCGTCGTGGTCCTCGCCGCGGTCACGGCCGCGGGCCTGCGCGCTCTCGGCTGGGGCTGAGTCCGTCCCGGCGCCCGGCCGGGTCTCGTAGGGTGAACCCGTGAGCCTCTTCCGCGAGACCGCCGACGTCTCCGTCCGCCCTGCCGTGCCCGGCGACGACGTCGCGATGACCGCGATCCAGGTCGGGGCGTGGCGCTCCTCGCACGCCGACGTGCTCGGCGACGACGTGCTCGACGCGCTCGACACCGTGCGGATGCGCGAGCAGTGGGCCGCCGCGATCTCCTCGCCGCCCGGTCCCGGCTTCGCGGTGCTCGTCGCGTGCGCGGGAGCCGACGTCGTGGGGTTCGCCGCGGTCGCGCCCGGCCAGGTCCTCGCGCTCGAGGTGGAGCCGCGCCACCAGCGCGGCGGGCACGGGTCGCGCCTGCTGGCGGCGGCGGTCGACCGGCTGCGGCGCGACGGCGCGGACGAGGTCGTCACGTGGGTCCTCGACGGCGACGCCGCGCGCGAGGCCTTCCTCGCCGGGTCCGGGCTCGGTCCCGACGGGCGCACCCGGACGCTCGCGACCGGGCTGCGGGACGTCGTCGAGCGGCGCTGGACGGCCGAGATCTGACGACCGCGGGACCCCGCGTCACGCAGCCGTGACACGCCCGTGACCCGCCCGTCCCCGTGACCTGCGAGGATCGTCCGCCATGGGCATCCTCACCGACTACTTCGCCGCACCGGACGACGCCCGGGCCGCGCTCGCCGCGCAGGCAGGACCGGCCTCCCCCGACCCGCTGACCACGCAGCCGGGCTTCGCGACCGTGGAGCTCCGGGGCATCGACCCGTTCGTCGTCCTCGGCACGCTGGCGAGCCTGCTCACCGACCGCCCGTACGCCGAGGTCACGGCTGACGCCCGCCACGGCTCGCTCGTCGCGACCGGGGGTGACGAGGGGCCGTGGGTGGTCTCCGTGACGGACGTGCTCGTCGGGGCGCTCGCCTCCGCGAGGCCCGCCGCGCTCGACGAGGTCGCCGTGCGGTGGGCGGCGACGGAGGAGCTCGAGGGGTCGGACCCCGCGGGCCTCGCCGACGCGCTGCACCGGCTCGCGGCGCTGTGCGTCCGCGCCGACGACGCGGGGCACCGGCTCTACTGCTGGACGAGCCTGTGACGCGCGTGCCCGGGCGCCGTCAGGCCCGACGACGCGCGCGGTAGAGCGCCGCGGCCTTGCGCAGCGCCTCCCGGGCCCGACGGCGGTCGCGCGCCGCGTCGTAGGCGAACGCGAGGTGGTACCAGGCCTCCCAGCTCGTCGGGTCGGCGTCGACCGCGTCCCGGTACGGACCGAAGGCCGCGTCAGCGGCGTCCCGGTCGATCCGGCCGCCCGGCGAGCGCGGCAGGTCGTCGACGGGCAGGCGGCCGCGGTCCGCGAGGTCGTCGGCCATGCGCTGCACGGTGCCGGCGAGCAGGAACTCGCGCCCGACGAGGCCGACGACGAGCAGCGGCAGCACGAGCACGCCGGCCCCGATCGCCATGGCCACGGGCTCGCCCGTGCGGATGAGGGCCGCGGACCGTCCCGCGACCTGCCACACGTAGAGCGCGAGCAGGAGCGTGACGAGGACCGCCCCGACGATCGCCTTCCACGGGCGCCCGACGCGCGACCGCGCGCGCGAGCCGCCGTCCCCGGGTCCGGAGGTGTCCGGGCCGGTGGACCCGCCGGACACGCTCACGCCAGGTCCAGCACGTTCTCGAGGCCGACGGTCAGCCCGGGCCGGCTGACGACCTCGCGCACCGCGAGCAGGACGCCCGGCATGAACGAGACCCGGTCGAACGAGTCCTGCCGGATGACGAGCTGCTCGCCCGTGTTGCCGAACAGGATCTCCTCGTGCGCGACGAGGCCGCGCAGACGGACGGCGTGCACGCGCACGCCGTCGACGTCGGCCCCGCGCGCCTCCCAGCCCGTCTCGGTCGCGTCCGGGCCCGTCCCGAGACCGGCGTCGGCGCGCGCGGCGGCGATCGCCGCGGCGGTGTGCCGCGCGGTGCCGGACGGCGCGTCGACCTTGTCCGGGTGGTGGAGCTCGATCACCTCGGCCGACTCGAAGTACCGCGCGGCCTTGGCGGCGAACGTCATCGCGAGGACGGCGGACAGCCCGAAGTTGGGTGCGATGAGCACGCCGAGCCCCGGCGCGCCCGCCGCGGCAGCACGACCGAGGTGCGCGACGACGCGACCGCGGCTCTCCTCCGTCCAGCCCGTGGTCCCGACGACGGCGTGCACGCCCGCGTCGATCAGCGCGTGGACGTTCGCCTCGGTCGCGGCCGGGACCGTGAAGTCGACGGCGACGTCCGCGCCGCCGAGCGTCGCGGCGGCGACCTCGTCGCCCGCGTCGAGGCGCGCGACGAGCTCGAGGTCCGCCGCGCCCTCGACGGCGGCGCAGACGGTCGCGCCCATGCGTCCGGCGGCGCCCAGGACGGCGACCCGCAGCGGGCGACCGGGCTCCCTGCCGGGGGCGGTCGGTGCGGGATCGGGCGCGGGGGTGCTCTGCTCGCTCACGCCCGTCACCCTATCGCCGCAGCGCGCGTCGACCGGTGCCTCGTCCGCCGCACCGGGCAGTGGGTCTGCCCACAGCACGACGGCGGCCGCCCTCCGCGAGGAGGACGGCCGCCGCGAGACGCCGTGGAGGCGGGGTCAGTCGCCGAACGGCCCGACGCGCACCACGGAGCGCGGGCGCGACGCGAGGTCGTCGGCGAGCTTCTGCACGTCGTCGGCCGTGACGGATCGGATCGCGTCGAGCGACTCCTCGACGCTCAGGAGCTCGCCGTAGACGAGCTCGGCCTTGCCGAGCCGGCTCATGCGCGAGCCGGAGTCCTCGAGGCCGAGGACCATGCCGCCCGAGAGCTGGCCGATGCTGCGGTCGAGCTCCGCGCCGGTGATGCCGTCGGCCGCGAGGCGGTCGAGCTCGCTGTGCAGCAGCGCGGTCACCTCGTCCACCTTCGACGGCGCGCACCCGGCGTAGAGGCCGAACGTGCCGATGCCGCCGTGGCCGGACGCGAACGAGTAGGTCGAGTACGCGAGGCCGCGCCGCTCGCGGATCTCCTGGAAGAGCCGCGAGCTCATGCCGCCGCCGAGGACGGCGCTGAGCACGGAGAGCGTGAAGCGGCGGTCGTCCGTCGCGGCGAGTCCGGTGCCGCCGATGACGACGTTCGCCTGCTCGACCGCACGGTGGACCGACAGCTCGACGCTCGCGGCCCCGACGCCCACCAGGGCGGGGTCCGCGGGGTCGCGCCGCGCGCGGGGTGCGCCGGACGCGTCGAGCGTCCAGCCGCCGTCGCGCAGCGCCGTGCCCACCTGGTCGACCAGCGTGTCGTGGTCGACGCCGCCCGCCGCCGCGACGACGAGCGTCTCGGGGCGGTAGTGCCAGCGGTAGTGCTCCCACACGGCGTCCCGGGGCACGGCGTTGATCGTGTCCGGGGTGCCGCCGATGGGCCGCCCGAGCGGATGTCCGCCGAGGACCGCCGCGGCGAACTCCTCGTGCACGACGTCCGAGGGGTCGTCGTCGTTCATCGCGAGCTCTTCGAGGATCACGCCGCGCTCGGTCTCGAGCTCGTCGGGGTCCAGGCGCGCTGAGGTCACCATGTCGGTGATGACGTCGACCGCCATGGGGAGGTCGGCGTCGAGCACGCGCGCGTAGTAGCACGTGTGCTCCTTGCCGGTCGCCGCGTTGGCCTCGCCGCCGACGGCGTCGAACGCCTCGGCGATGTCCATCGCGGAGCGGCGGGCCGTGCCCTTGAACAGCAGGTGCTCGAGGAAGTGCGTCGACCCGAAGTGGCCGTCGGTCTCGTCGCGCGAGCCGACGCCGACCCACGCGCCCACCGTCGCCGAGCGCAGGCCCGGCATCGACTCGGTGAGCACGCGGACCCCGCCGGGCAGGACGGAGCGACGGATCGTCGCGCCGTCCTGCCCGGCGGTCAGCTCGGCCCCGGCGTCACCCGCCGGGACGAGCGGAAGGTCCCACGGCACGTCAGGCGTCCGCGTCCTCGGTCGCGGGAGCGTCGGCCGGAGCCTCGTCCTCGACCACGGCGTGCAGCGAGAGCTTGCCGCGCGGGTCGATCTCGCCGATCTCGACCTGGACCTTCTGGCCGATGGACAGCACGTCCTCGACGTTCTCGACGCGCTTGCCGCCCACGAGCTTGCGGATCTGGCTGATGTGCAGCAGACCGTCCTTGCCCGGGGAGAGCGAGATGAATGCGCCGAACGACGTCGTCTTGACGACCGTGCCGACGAAGCGCTCGCCGATCTCCGGGACGTGCGGGTTGGCGATCGCGTTGATCGCCGCGCGGGCGGCCTCGGCCGACGGGCCGTCGACGGCGCCGATGTACACGGTGCCGTCGTCCTCGATGGAGATGTCCGCGCCCGTCTCCTCCTGGATCTGGTTGATCATCTTGCCCTTGGGGCCGATGACCTCGCCGATCTTGTCGACCGGCACCTTCACGGAGATGACGCGCGGGGCGTTCGGGGACATCTCGTCGGGCACGTCGATGGCCTCGGCGAGCACGTCGAGGATCGTCAGGCGCGCGTCGCGCGCCTGGGTCAGCGCACCGGCGAGGACCGACGCGGGGATGCCGTCGAGCTTGGTGTCGAGCTGGATGGCCGTGACGAACTCGCGCGTGCCGGCGACCTTGAAGTCCATGTCGCCGAACGCGTCCTCGGCACCGAGGATGTCGGTGAGCGCCGCGTAGCGGGTCTCACCGTCCACCGTGTCGGAGATGAGGCCCATCGCGATGCCCGCGACAGGGGCGCGCAGCGGCACGCCCGCGTTGAGGAGCGAGAGCGTCGAGGCGCACACGGAGCCCATGGACGTCGAGCCGTTGGAGCCGAGGGCCTCGGACACCTGGCGGATCGCGTAGGGGAACTCCTCGCGGCTCGGCAGCACCGGCACGAGCGCACGCTCGGCGAGCGCGCCGTGGCCGATCTCGCGGCGCTTCGGGCTGCCCACGCGGCCGGTCTCGCCGGTCGAGTAGGGCGGGAAGTTGTAGTTGTGCATGTAGCGCTTGCGCGTCTCCGGACCGAGCGAGTCGATCTGCTGCTCCATGCGGAGCATGTTCAGCGTGGTGACGCCCATGATCTGGGTCTCGCCACGCTCGAAGAGCGCGGAGCCGTGCACGCGCGGCAGCACCTCGACCTCGGCCGACAGAGTGCGGATGTCCGCGAGCCCACGACCGTCGATGCGCACGCCGTCGGTGAGCACGCGCTGGCGCACGAGCTTCTTCTGGAGCGCGCGGTACGCGGCGGAGAGCTCCTTCTCGCGGCCGTCGAACCCGGCCTGGAGCTTGCCCACCATCTCGTTCTTGATCTCGTCGAGACGGTTCTCGCGGTCCTGCTTGTCCGCGACGGCGAGCGCCTCGCGCAGGTCCGTCGCGACCTCGGCCTCGACCGCGGCGAACGCGTCGTCCTGGTAGTCCAGGAAGACCGGGTACTCCTTGACGGGCTTCGCGGCCTGCGCGGCGAGCGCCGACTGCGCGTCGCACAGCGCCTTGATGAACGGCTTGGCCGCCTCGATGCCCTCGGCGACGACCTCCTCGGTCGGCGCCGCCACGCCCTCGTCCTTGACGAGGCCCCAGGCGCCGTCGGTCGCCTCGGCCTCGATCATCGCGATCGCGACGTCGTCGCCGACGACGCGGCCGGCCACGACCATGTCGAAGACCGCGCGCTCCTTGTCGGAGTACTTGGGGAACGCGACCCACTGGCCGTCGACCAGCGCGATGCGGACCGCGCCGACCGGGCCGGAGAACGGCAGGCCGGAGATCTGGGTCGACGCCGACGCGGCGTTGATCGCGAGCGTGTCGTACGCGTCGTCCGGGTGGAGCGCGAGGACCGTGATGACGACCTGGACCTCGTTGCGCAGGCCCTTGACGAAGAGCGGGCGCAGCGGGCGGTCGATGAGGCGGCACGCGAGGATCGCGTCCGTCGAGGGGCGACCCTCGCGGCGGAAGAACGAGCCGGGGATGCGGCCCGCGGCGTACATGCGCTCCTCGACGTCCACCGTCAGCGGGAAGAAGTCGAACTGCTCCTTGGGGTGCTTGCCGGCCGTCGTGGCCGACAGGAGCATGGTCTCGTCGTCGAGGTACGCGGCGACGGAGCCGGCGGCCTGACGAGCGAGGCGCCCGGTCTCGAACCGGACGGTGCGGGTGCCGAAGCGACCGTTGTCGATCGTGGCCTCGGCGAACTGGATCTCGGGACCCTCCACGGGTGCCCTCCCTTTCTCGAAGCGCCGCCCGGGTAGCCCTGTCGAGGGTTCCGGTCCGCGCCCCGGCGCGTGGCGCAGGGGCTCCGGTCGCACTCGACGCTCGGCGGTCTTCGATCGAGGTCCACGGCGGTTCCCGCACCGGTCCGTCCGAGGACGGTGCCGTGGGGGTCCGTGAGCCACTACCGAGGACCGAACGAGAGGCCGGCGGCGCGGTGGGTGGTGTGCGGCTGGGTGGTGCTCAGCCGGGGTGTGACGGGTACATCACACCAGACCAGCCCGGTCCCCGCAGGGACCGGGCTGGCGGTGTCGTGTCAGCGACGCAGACCGAGGCGCTCGATGAGGCTCCGGTAGCGGTTGATGTCGACCTTCTGCAGGTAGCCGAGCAGGCGACGGCGCTGGCCGACGAGGAGGAGCAGACCACGACGGCTGTGGTGGTCGTGCTTGTGCTCCTTGAGGTGCTCGGTGAGGTCCTTGATGCGCTGCGTGAGGAGCGCGACCTGGACCTCGGGCGAACCGGTGTCGCCCTCGCTCGTCGCGTACTCGGTCATGATGCGCTGCTTCGTGGCAGTGTCGAGCGGCACGGTTCTCCTTCGGGTTCGTTGCGCGGTGCGCCGGGACGGATCTCCCGGGCTCTCTCTGTCCGCGGCCGGTCAGACGGCGCATCCATCTTACCAGGTGGACGCGCCGTCGCCCGCCGCGGCCCCGTCGTCCCGGCCGGACCGCGCGTCGTGCCTCAGGGGGCGCCGTCGTGCCCGGCCGTGCCGTCACCGCGGAACCGGCCCGCGGCGTCGGGCAGCACCCCGGCGAACCGGAGCAGGTCCGGCAGTGTGAGGACGAGCGACCCGTCCTCGAAGTGCACGCCCTGCGCGGGCGTCCAGTGGTTGCTCGTGCGCACGTACGACGTGTCGTCCTGCCGCAGCAGGTACACGAACGTCTCCGCGAGCACGCGGCTGCCGACCTCGCCGAGGAAGCTGCCGTCGCCCTGGAGCTCGGCCTCCTTGAGGACGTAGTACCACAGCGGGGTGCCGCCGTGATCGCCGTCCCGCAGGGCCGCGAGCGCCTGCTTCACGTCGTCGCTCGCCCGGTCCTCGAGCTGGGCCGGGGTGAGCGGGACGACCCCGAAGGCCGCCGCGACGGCCTCGCCCGTGGGCAGCGCGAGCATGTAGCCACGCAGCAGGTTGCGCTGCGCGAGCTGCTTCTGGAGCGCGCTGGCGACGAGCTGGGCCGGCGTGTGCGCGGGCGGCTCGGGCGGCAGGTTCCCCTCCTTGACCATCGTGCCCAGGCTCGGCGCGAGGAACGTGTCGATCTTCTCCGCCGCGCGGAACGTCCGCGGGTCGCCCTTGTCGACGAACCGCGCCCACTCGATCGGCCAGTTGGACGGCAGGACCGGGGTGCCCTGCGGTCCCGGACGCAGGCTGCCGCCGTTCCCCGTGAACTGGAAGAGCTGCGTCAGGCTCGCGTTCGCGGGCGGCGGGCCCGTGAAGTTGACGTTGAAGTCGTAGGAGTCGCGGATCATCGAGTGCCCGAACCGGAACGCCGCGACCGCGAACTCGAGCGGCATGGAGATCGGGTACCGGGGCCGGAAGAACGACGTGTCGCGCAGGAGCGTCGCGTCGAGCACGCCCGGCTTGGTGAGGGTGCGCAGGTAGTCGTTGACCACGAGCCACTGGTAGTGCCACCGCACGAGCTGGCTCGCGCGCTCGAACACGCCGCGCTCCCCGCCCGTGAGCCGGGTCCAGGGCTCGGCGTCGTCCACCCAGTCCACGACGGCGTTGTGGAACCGGATCATCGCGAGGTGGAGCTGGGCGACCACGAGGTTCTCGTCGTTGCGCCCGTCCGGGATCAGCGGCGCGCCGCCGTCGTCGCGCGGCAGGTCGCGCTGCGCGTCGTCGCCGGGCGCCACGAGCGAGAACGAGGGCCCGCCGGGGACGACGAGCGGCTCGGTGGAGATGCGGCCGAGCCGCAGCTTCGCCGAGCCCGGCACGTACGACGCCTCGCTGCGCGTCGTGCGGTACCCGCGCTCGCCCTCGAACCGCGGCCCGCTGCCGTACAGGGAGTCGAGGTTGAGCGCCGGGTGGCGCCCGTTGTGGAGCGAGCGCACCACGACCCACGGCGCGAAGACCTGGAAGGGCACGGCGTCGACGTCGCCGAGCGCCTGGTCCCCGTCCCGGCCCGTCGTCGTGTCGGGGCCGTTGGTGTTGAGCGTGATGTCGTGGTCGATGAACTGGCCCCAGTACGTGTACACGGCCGGCACGTGCGAGTCGAGGCTGCGCGGCGGCTGCCCGGGCGGGGAGACGGGCCGGGCGACCATCGCCGCCCCGAGCGTCTTCAGCGCGGCGACGGTCGCGGCCGTCGCGCCGTTCCCGACCGGGAGGTGGAACCGCGGGAAGCGCTCCGCGAGCTGCGGGAACAGGTAGTCGAACGCGGTCGTGGAGTCGTACCGGTGGTGCTCGAGGTCCCGCGCCACCGCGGCCTCGGCCGCGGGCAGGAGCGGTGCGTCCGACTCCGCCGGGTCCACGTCCGCATCGGTCGCGACCTCGTCGGGGACGACGGCCGACCCGTGCCCGACGCTGCGGACGGTCCGGCCGACCGGGGTGGACGCCTGGTCGACGGCGTCGGGTGCGACGTCGTCGACGACGGTCTCGGCGACGGGAGCCGCCGGTTGCTGCTGAGCCTCCATGGCTCTGCCCTCTCTGTCGGAGGTCTTCGTGCGGCCCGCGCGGCGGGCCGCCGGCGCCCCCGCGGGCGTGCGCGCGCGGGGACGGGTGCGACCGCCCCCGGGCCGCAGCCCGAGGACCGCGCGGCCGCCTGGGCGCCGTGCACGACGGCGCCGCTCACCCGGAGGGAGGGCCCGGCGCCGGTGTCGTGACACGACCGGGCAGCGCCCGCAGGACGGTGCGGTGACGGTCTCGAGGACGGTCCCGACGACGCCCGCACGACGTCTCGGGCGAGGACCCCGCGGACACGCCGCGACGGCCCGGCCGGGCTCAGCCCCGCAGGAGGCCGCGGCGCCGGGCCTCGGCGACGGCGGCCGTGCGCGACGGCGCGCCGAGCTTGTCGTAGACGTGCACGAGGTGCGTCTTCACGGTCGCGCGCGAGAGGAACAGCTCGTGCGCGATCTCGTCGTTCGTGCGCCCCTCGGCGACGAGCGCGAGCACCTCGAGCTCGCGCGCCGTGAGCGCCGTGCCCGGGCTGCGCAGCCGGCCGAGCAGCCGCCGCTGCACCGCCGGGCCGAGGGCGACCTCGCCCGCCGCGGCCGCGCGCACGGCGGCGACGAGCTCGTGGGTCGGCGCGTCCTTGAGCAGGTAGCCGCGAGCGCCCGCCTCGACCGCGGCGAGGATGTCGGCGTCCGCGTCGTAGGTCGTGACGACGAGCACGGGCGGACCGTCCGTCGCGACGATCTCGCGGACCGCGTCCACGCCCCCGAGTCGGCCGGGGCCGAACTGCAGGTCGAGCAGCACGACGTCGGCCCGCAGCCCGCCGCGCAGCCGCGCGATCAGCTCCTCGGCGGAGCCGACCTCGGCGACGACCCGCACGTCCGGCTCGGCCTCCAGCACGGCGCGCAGGCCGGTCCGCACGACGGGGTGGTCGTCCGCGAGGACGACGTCCACGGCGGTCCCGGTCATCGCTCCTCCTCGGTGCAGGCGTCGGTCTCGGTCCGGGTGTCGGCCGGGCGGTCGGCGGGGCGGTCGGCCGGGTCGTCGGCCGGGTCGTCGGCCCGGTGGTCGGCAGCCGCGCCCGACCGGGTCCCGGTCGTCGCCGCGAGCGGCACCCAGGCGGCCACCGCCGTGCCCGCCCCCGGCGCGGACTCCACCGACAGCGTGCCCCCGAGGTCCGCGACCCGCGCGCGCATGGCGCCGAGGCCGAAGCCGCCGGGCCGGTCCGCCGCCGGCGCGGGGAGGGCGTCCGGGTCGAAGCCGCGCCCGTCGTCGACCACGTCGAGCGCGACCGCGTCGTCCCCCGGCCCGGTGCCCGCGAGGAAGCTCACGGTGACGGCGGCCCGCGTCGCACCGGCGTGCCGTTCGACGTTGGCGAGCGCGGACTGCGCCACGCGCAGCAGGGCGGCCTCGACCTCGGTCGGCAGCGGGACGGGCTCGCCGCTCACCCGCACGACGACGCGCGGCCCGCCCTCGGCGGCGCGTCCGGACGCCCGGTCCGCGACGCGGCGCAGGGCCCCGACGAGGTTCGACGACGCGAGGTCGGCCGGCGCCAGCGCGCGCACGACGCGGCGCGCCTCGGCGAGGTTGTGCCGGGCGACCTCGCGCGTCTGCTCGACGTACCCGCGCGCGGTCCCCGCGTCGCCGGCGTCGAGCGCGGTCCGGGCCGCGCGCAGGAGCAGCTCGGCGGACGAGAAACCCTGGGCGAGCGTGTCGTGGATCTCGCGCGCCAGGCGCTCGCGCTCGGCCGCCACCGCCCGCTCCCGCTCCGACGCCGCGAGCTCGTCCCGGGTGCGCACGAGCTCGTCGAGCGTGCGCTGACGCTCCTGGGACTCCCGCACGACCGCCTCCAGGGCGAGGACGACGACGACCGCGACGGCCCCGCCGATGGCCGGCCCGAGCACGAACGGCAGCGCGACGCGCGCGGTCCACGCGGCCATGACGCCCACGACGAGCACGACGACCACCGCGACCGCGACCGGGCCCCGGCGCGGGCCGAGGACGTGCATCGCGACGAACATCAGGGGGAACGCGACCCAGACGGCGGTCGTCGTGACGAGCGACAGCCCGACCCAGAGGGCCACGAGACCGGTCACCCACGCCCCCGCGGGCCACCACGCACCGCGCGGCGCGCGCACGTCGACGGGCACGGGGACCCGACGACGGCCCACCACGTACAGCGCGAGCAGGGCCGCGCCGAGCAGCACGGCGCCCGCGCCCCGCGCCGTCGACGTGACGAGCGCGCCCGCCACCGCGAGCGCGACCAGCCCGACGAGCAGCACGTCCAGGCCGCGCCGCAGCCACCGCGTCGCGGCCGGCACGACCGGCGCGACGCGACCCGCCGCCGACGTCGCACGGTCGACCGATGCATGGCCCGACGACGCACGGCCCGACGGCGCAGCACGGCCCGCGAGCGCGGCAGGCTCGGCGGGCTCGGGTCCGGGCGGGATCACGCCGTCACCCTAGCCACGGCGCCGCGACCCGGCATCGTCCGAACGGTCGATCCCGGGCTCGTCCCTGCGGCGCCCCAGGACCGATCGGGCCGGTGATCCGGGGCGCGCGCGGACGCGGGACGGTGGACGGGACGTCGGGACGGGTCCTGCGACGCACGACCGCTCGTGCTCGCCGGAGCGCGTCCCCGCCCCCGCACTCTGTCCCACTCGCTGCCCTCGAACCCCGGAGGTCTCCCCGTGTTCCTCGCCCTGCGCGACCTGCGTCACGCGCGCGGTCGCTTCGCGCTCATGACGGTCGTCGTCGCGCTCATCACGTTCCTCGTCGCCTTCCTCGCGGCGCTCACCGCGGGCCTCGGCCGCGCGAGCACCTCCGCGGTGACCGACCTGCCGGTCGATCGCGTCGCCTTCGCGCCCCCGGCCGAGGGCGCGTCCCCCACCTTCACGGAGTCCGAGGTGACAGCGGCACAGACGGACGCCTGGGCCGCCGTCCCCGGGGTCGACGCCGCGGAGCCGCTCGGCGTCGCGACCGTGCGCGCGTCCGGCGACGCGACGGCCGCCGTCACCGCGTTCGGGGTGCGGCCCGGCTCGGGGCTCGTGCCCGGCACCGACGACGGCGGTGCCGACGTCTCTCCCGGCACCGCCGTGCTCTCCCGCGGCGCGGCCGACGCGCTCGGCGCCGACGTGGGCGACCAGGTGGACGCCGGGCCGCTCGACCTGACGGTCTCCGCCGTCGCGGACGGCGAGGCGGACTACGCGCACACGCCGGTCGTCTGGGTGGCCCTCGACGACTGGCAGGCCGTCGGCGCCCGGGGCGGCGCCTCGCCCGTCGGCACCACGTCCGACGGCACGCCTGCCGACAGCGCCTCGACCGACGACGCGGCAGCCGGGCAGGTGGCCACCGTCGTCACCCTGCGGTTCGGCGACGACCCCCCGACCGCGGACGTGCTCGCCGCCACGGACGCCCGCGTCGGCACCGTGACCGCGACGCCGCGCGAGGCGCGCTCGGCCATCTCGTCGTTCACCGCCGAGAACCTCTCCCTGACCCTCATGCAGGTCTTCCTCCTCGCGATCTCCGCGCTCGTCGTCGGTGCGTTCTTCACCGTCTGGACCATCCAGCGCGCGGGCGACGTCGCGGTGCTGCGCGCGCTCGGCGCCTCGACGCGCTACCTGCTGCGCGACGCGATCGGCCAGGCCGGCGTCGTGCTGGGCGTGGGCGTCGGCGTCGGCACGGCCCTCGCGGCCGGCGCGGGACTGCTCGCGTCCCAGGTCATGCCGGTCGTCGTCGACCTCTCGACGACCCTCGTGCCCGCCGTCGTGCTCGTCGTGCTCGGCGGCCTCGGCGCGGTCCTCGCCGTGACGCGGGTCGCGCGCGTCGACCCGCACGCGGCGCTCGCGGCCCGCTGACCTACTCCCTCTCGTCCGTACCGACCCTCAGGAGCTCCTGGTGGACCTCGTCCTCGACCGTGTCCGACTCACCTACCCCGACGGCGACGGCGTCCTCGTCGCCGTCGACGACGTCTCCCTCACCGTGCCCTCGGGCACCACGACGGCGCTGCTCGGCCCGTCCGGCGCCGGCAAGTCCAGCCTGCTCGCCGTCGCGGCGACGCTCACGCCGCCGACGTCGGGCGTCGTGCGGGTGGGGCCCGACGTCGTCAGCGCACCGCTCGACCCCGGCACCGAGCCCGGGGACGCGGCCGGACGGCGCAGCCGGCGGCGCGCGCGGCGCGCGGCCGACCGGGCGGCGGCGCTGCGCCGCGAGCGCATCGGGCTCGTGTTCCAGCAGCCGCAGCTCGTCGCGTCGCTCACCGTGCTCGAGCAGCTCGAGCTCATGAGCCACCTGCGCGGCCGCTCCCCCGCGTCGCGCCGCGCGCACGCCCTCGCGCTGCTCGACGCCGTCGGGGTCGCCGACCGCGCGGACCGCCGGCCCGAGCACCTCTCGGGCGGGCAGCGCCAGCGCGTCGCGATCGCCCGCGCGCTCATGAACGACCCCGAGGTGCTCCTCGTGGACGAGCCGACGTCGGCGCTCGACCACGAGCGCGGCGTGCAGGTGGTGGAGCTGGTCGTGCGGCTCGCGCGCGAGCTCGACGCGGCGACGCTGCTCGTCTCGCACGACGAGGCGACGCTCGACCCGGTCGACGCGCGGGTCCACCTCGCGGACGGCCGCCTCGTCCCGGCGCCCGCGGCGGCCTGACGACGCACCGCGCGCTCCGGCCGCGGTCGGGTCAGCGGACCGCGCGCACGCGGGTCGCGACCGCGACCGCCACGACGGCGGCCAGCGCCTGGGCCACCACGACGCCCCACCCGGGCGTACCGACGAGCAGGGCGACCCCGAGCGGGACCGTGCCGAGCACCGCGACGTCGGGCCCCTTGCGCAGCACGGCCGCGGCGCCCGTCGGCAGACCGCCCGAGGGTGTCGCGAGCAGCGGCCCGCCCCAGTCCGGCGGCTCGCGGTACGCGCTGCGCACGGCGGCGGCGCCCTGGACGACCGCCGCGAGCACCGCGACCCCGAGCCAGCGCGCGTCCCCCGTCCCGAGCGCGAGCGGGGCCGCGCCGGCGACGAGGCAGGCCGTCGCCGTGAGCGTCGGGACGACGCCGCGCGCGAGCCGCACCCAGCGCGCGCGGAGGGGCACGAGCGCGTCGACGACCGGGGCCATCTCGGCCGTGCGCGCCCCCTCCGCGCCGAGCACCGCCGCGCCGAGGCCCGCCGCGACGAGCAGGGCGAAGAGACCGAAGCCGGAGCCCAGGCCGGGCACCTGCTGCGCGACGACCGTGAGGGCGGCGAGACCGACGAGCTGCGCGAGCGCCGACGGGCTGCGGCCCAGCAGCACGAGGTCGGCCGCGACCACCGCGCCGACGGGACCGCGCACCGCGGCGAACCGGTGCGGCCGACGCACCCGGACCCGGGCGGCGCCGGCCCGGCGCAGAGCCCGGCCGAGGTCGCGCGTGTCGAAGGACAGCACGGCGCCACCCACCTGGTCCGCGACCGCGCTCTGCGCGCGCAGCACCGTCGCGCCGAGGGACTCCAGCCCGCGCCACCACCGCAGCACGAGCAGCGCCGCGACGGCGAGCAGACCGAGCACGACGACGAGCGGCGCACCGAGCGGCGGGAGACCCGGTCGTCGGGCGACGACGAGCGCGAGACCCACGACCGGCACGGCCGCGACCGCGACGTCGCTCGCCCGCGCGAGCAGCCCGGCGGCGCGGGCCGACGGCTGGGCGAGTCCCGCGACCGCGACGAGGAGCAGGCCGAGGGCGCCGCCGGTCGCACCGGCCCGCAGCGCGGGCACCGCGTCCAGGCCGGCCGCGACCGCGACGACGGCGCTCCCCAGCGCTCCGAGCCCGGCACCCAGCACGACGGCGCGCGCGAACGACGGCGACACGAGACCCCGCCGGTCGGCGGGCGTCGGCACCCACCACCGCACCCCGCCCCCGCCGGCGCCGACCGGGCCCAGGCGCACGGCGGTGCCTGTGAGGAACGCGAGCAGCGCCGTCGTGCCGAGCGCCTGGACGGCCCCCGGTCCTAGCACGGGCGGCCCGCCCGCCGGCGCGGCGGTCGCGAGCGTCGAGCGCAGCATCGAGGCGAACCCGACGACCCAGCCCGTCGCGAGCGCGACGGACACCACGGCGTAGGCGACGTCGACGACGATCTCGCCCGGCCCGGCGTCGGCCCGCGCGGCCGCGGCACGGGCGGTGAGACGGCGCAGCTCGCGACCGGTCAGCAGCTCGTCCGGGTCGGAGCGCAGCGCGCTCGCTCCGTGCGGCACGGTCAGCGCACCGCCAGGAGCGCCGCGTGGACGTCGGCCGGGGCGAGCGGGACGCACCGGTCGTCGTCGACCAGCAGGCCGCGCGCGCCCGTGCGTTCGACGAGCTCGGGGTCGTGCGTGGCGAGGACCACGGCCACGCCGCTGCGCGCGTCCTCGACGAGCAGCGCCGCGAGGCGCTCCCGCATCCCCGGGTCGAGCCGCTGCTCGGGCTCGTCGAGGACGAGCAGCTCACGGGGCCGCACGAAGCCCGAGGCGAGCAGGAAGCGTCGCCGCTGGCCGGAGGAGAGCGCCGACGGGAGCGACCGACCCTGCTCCGCGATCCCGAACCGGTCGAGCAGCTCGTCCACGACGGCCCCGGCCCCCGGCACGCCGTGCCCTCGCGCGACGAGGACGAGGTGCTCGCGGACCGTGAGCGCCGGGAAGAACGCGTCGTCGTCGAGCACGCCCGCGACGCGCGCCCGGAAGTCGCGCTCGCGCTCGTCCACGTCGCGCCCGAACGCGCGCACCGCACCGCCGAGCGGCGCCTGGAGACCGAGCAGCGTGCGCAGGAGCGTCGACTTGCCGCTCCCGTTGGCGCCGATCACCACGACCAGCTCGCCCGGCACCACGGCGAGGTCGACGGGCGCGCACACCGCGACGTCCGCGTAGCCGACGCGCAGCGCGCGCGCCTCGAGCACGGGTGCCGGGGCGGCCACGGTCAGGCGCCCGGCGTCGTCGCGACCGGCTCCCCGCCCGGGGCGGCGAGGATCTCCCGGGCGCGCGCGACGTCGTCGTGCATCTGCGCCACGAGCGGCTCGATGCCGTCGAAGCGCAGCGTCGGGCGCAGCCGCTCGACGAGCTCCAGGACCACGTCCTCGTCGTACAGGTCAAGGTCCGCACGGTCGAGGACGTACGCCTCGACCCGGCGCTCGACGCCGTCGAACGTCGGGTTGGTGCCGATCGAGATCGCCGCCGGCAGGCGCACGTCCGCGTGGCGGGGATCGGCGCCCGCGAGCTGCGGTCGCTCGAGCCAGCCCGCGTAGACGCCGTCGGCCGGGACCATGCCGCTGATCGAGCCGAGGTTGGCCGTCGGGAAACCCAGTTCGCGCCCCCGCGCGTCGCCGTGCACGACGGTGCCGCGCACGCGGTGGGACCGGCCGAGGATGCGGGCCGCCTCGCGCACGTCGCCCGCCGCGAGCAGCGCGCGCACGCCCGTCGAGGACCAACGCACCTGCGAGTCGCCCGGCGTCTCCTCGTCGGTGACCGGCACGCCCTGGTGCTGGCCGACGTCGTCGATCGCGACCACGTCGAAGCCGTACCGCGCGCCGAGCGCGACCATCGTCTCCATGGTGCCCGCGTTGTCGCGGCCGAAGCGGACGTCGTGCCCGACGACGACGGCGCCCGCGTGCAGGCCGTCGACGAGGTAGGCGCGCACGAACTCCTCCGGCGTCTGCCGCGCGAACTCGAGCGTGTACTCCACGAGCAGGACCGCGTCCAGGCCCGTCGCGGCGAGCAGCTCGACCCGGTCCGCGATGCCCGTGATGAGCTCGGGCGCGCTCTGGGGGCGGTGCACGGCCGACGGGTGCGGGTGGAACGTCACGGCCACGGCGCGGGCGTCGCGCTCGCGCGCCAGGTCGACGATGCGCCCGAGCACCTGGGCGTGCCCGCGGTGGACGCCGTCGAAGTTGCCGATCGTCACGACCGACGGGCCGAAACCCGGGGGAACCTGGCTCAGGTCCGTCCACAGGTGCACGCGAGAACTCCTCAGGTGAGCAGGAAGGCCGCGGGTGCCGCCCGGGGCGGCCGCCCGTGCCGACGGGGGGCGGCGGACCGGACGGGGAGGCACCGGGACCGCGCTGGACAAGACTGCCACGCCCCGGGCACGACGCCGAACCGGACGCGTCAGGCGGGAGCGAGCACGAGGACCGGCCGGGCGAGGTCCTTGCCGCGGCGGCGGGTGTCCTCCACGAGCGCCACGAGCTCGCCCGTCGGGGACATCGCCGCCGTCGTGCCGGGCGTCCCGGTCGCGTCGACCCACTGCCCGTACGACAGCGCGGTCGCCTGCTCCGGGGTCAGCTCGCGCACGGGGAACGTCGCACGGGCCGCCTGCGCGAGCGGCAGGGTCGCGAGCACGCCGTCGCGGTCCGCCTGGGCCTCGAGCTCCTCGAGCGTCGAGGCGACGTCGAGCCCGTACCCGCCCACCCGCGTGCGCCGCAGCGCCGTGAGGTGGCCGCCGACGCCGAGCGCCGACCCGAGGTCGCGCGCGAGCGCGCGCACGTACGTCCCCGACGACACGGTCACGGTGACGTCGACGTCGAGCGCGGGCGGCGCGTCGTCGGGGACGCCCTGCTCCCCCGGCGCCACGGGCCGCACCGCGAGCACGTCGAAGCGCGAGACGACGACGGGCCGCGCCGCCAGCGCGACCTCCTCGCCCGCGCGGGCCCGCGCGTACGCGCGCTGCCCGTCGACCTTGATCGCGCTCACCGTGCTCGGCACCTGGAGGATCTCGCCGGTGAGGCCGGCGATCCCCGCCTCGAGGTCGGCCCGCACGACGGCGGACGCGTCCGCCCGCGAGAGCACCTCGCCCTCCGCGTCGTCGGTCGTGGTCGCCGCACCGAGGCGGATCGTCGCGTCGTAGTCCTTGTCGGCGCCGACGACGTACGTCAGCAGCTTCGTCGCGCGCCCGACGCCGAGCACGAGCACGCCCGTGGCCATGGGGTCGAGCGTGCCCGCGTGGCCGACCTTGCGCGTGCCGGCGAGGCGTCGGCCACGGCCGACGACGTCGTGGCTCGTCCAGCCGGCGGGCTTGTCGACGACGACGAGACCGTCGGGAGCGACGGGGCGTCGCTCCCGACGGTCGGTCGCGGACGGGCGTGCGCCCACGCGGTCAGGCCCGGTCGTCGTCGGCGACGGCGTCCGCGTCCTCCGACGTGCGGTACGGGTCGGCGTCCCCGGCGAACGGCTTGCCCTCGCGCAGGGCGGCGAGCTCGGCGTCGCGCCGGCGGGCCTCCACGAGCGCGGCGTCGAGGTGCGCCGCCGTCTCGGGCACCGCGTCGAGGTGGAACTCGATCGCCGGAGTGAGGCGGATGCCGGTCTGCTTGCCGACCTCCGACCGGATGAGGCCCTTCGCGCTCTCCAGCGCGGCGGCCGTCCCGGCCCGCTCCTCGTCCGTCCCGTAGACGGTGTAGAACACCGAGGCGTTCTGCAGGTCACCGGTGACACGGACGTCCGTGACCGTGACGAACCCGAGGCGCGGGTCCTTGATCCGCGTGTCGAGCATCTGCGCGACGATCTCCTTGATGCGGTCGGCGAGCTTCCTCGCCCGGGGGTGGTCGACCATGTCTTCTTCCTTTCGTGCCGAGCCTTCCGGCGACGGTCCCGACGACCGTACGTCGAACGGCGCCCACCGGCCGGGTGGGTGACCGCGGTGGGGTGCTGACTGACGACTGCGGGTGATGACGACCGCGGGGTGACGAACGCCCGGGGGCGGCCACGATGACCGTGACCGCCCCCGGGCGTGACGAGCGTCAGGAGCGCGGCTTCTCGCGCATCTCGAACGTCTCGATGGTGTCGCCGACCTGGAGGTCGTTGAACGAGCCCAGACCGATACCGCACTCGAAGCCCTCGCGGACCTCGGTGGCGTCGTCCTTGAACCGCTTGAGCGACTCGACCGTGAGGTTGTCCCCCACGACCTTGCCGTCGCGCAGGACGCGCGCCTTGGCGTTGCGGCGGATCTCGCCCGACCGGACGATCGAGCCGGCGATGTTGCCGAACTTGGAGGAGCGGAAGATCTCGCGGATCTCCGCCGTGCCCAGCTGGGCCTCCTCGTACTCCGGCTTGAGCATGCCCTTGAGCGCGGCCTCCACGTCCTCGATCGCCTGGTAGATGATCGAGTAGAAGCGGACGTCGACGCCCTCGCGCTCGGCCAGGTCCTCGACGCGCTCGCCGTACTTCACGTTGAAGCCGATGATGATCGCGTTGTCGACCGTCGCGAGGTTGACGTCGTTCTGCGTGATCGCACCGACACCGCGGTGGATGACGCGCAGCTCGACCTCGTCGCCCACGTCGATCTTGAGCAGCGCGTCCTCGAGGGCCTCGACGGCACCGGACACGTCGCCCTTGAGGACGAGGTTGAGGGTCTCGACCTTGCCCTGCTGGAGAGCCTGCGTGAAGTCCTCGAGGCTGATGCGCTTGCGGCGCTTGGCCAGGAGGGCGGCGCGCTCGGCAGCCTCGCGCTTCTCGGCGATCTGGCGGGCCGTGCGCTCGTCGGGCGCCACGAGGAACGTGTCGCCCGCGCTCGGCACGGACGCGAGACCCAGCACGAGGACCGGACGGGCGGGGCCCGCCTCGGTCACGGCGTTGCCGTGCTCGTCGAACATCGCCCGGACACGGCCGTGGGCCGTGCCGGCGACGATCGCATCACCGACGTGCAGCGTGCCGGACTGGACGAGGACGGTCGCGACGGCGCCGCGGCCCTTGTCCAGGTTCGCCTCGATGGCGACGCCGCGCGCGTCCTTGTCGGGGTTCGCACGCAGGTCGAGCGAGGCGTCGGCCGTGAGCAGGACGGCCTCGAGGAGGTCGTCGATGCCCATGTTCTGCTTCGCGGACACGTCGACGAACATCGTGTCGCCGCCGTACTCCTCGGCCACCAGGTTGTACTCGGTGAGCTGCTGGCGGATCTTGGCCGGGTTCGCCGACTCCTTGTCCACCTTGTTCACCGCGACCACGATCGGCACGTTCGCCGCCTGGGCGTGGTTGAGCGCCTCGATGGTCTGCGGCATCACGCCGTCGTCCGCGGCCACGACGAGGATCGCGATGTCCGTCACCTGGGCACCACGGGCACGCATGGCGGTGAACGCCTCGTGACCCGGGGTGTCGATGAAGGTGATGGCGCGGTCGACGCCCTCGTGCTCGTGGCGCACCTGGTACGCACCGATGTGCTGGGTGATGCCGCCGGCCTCGCCCGCGACGACGTCCGTCTGGCGGATGGCGTCGAGGAGCTTGGTCTTTCCGTGGTCGACGTGACCCATGACGGTGACGACCGGCGGGCGGGCGGCGAGCTCGTCGTCGCCCTCGGCCTCGAGCTCCGCGTCCAGGTCGATGTCGAACGACCCGAGCAGCTCGCGGTCCTCCTCCTCGGCCGAGACCATCTCGATGACGTAGCCGAGCTCGGACGCGAGGGCACCGAACGTGTCCTCGTCGAGCGACTGCGTCGCCGTGGCCATCTCACCGAGGTGGAACAGCACGGTCACGAGGCTCGCGGGGTTCGCGTCGATCTTGTCGGCGAAGTCGTTGAGCGACGAGCCGTGACGCAGCCGCACGACGGTCGAGCCGTTCCCGCGGGGAACCTGCACGCCGCCGAGCGACGGCGCCTGCATCTGCTCGAACTCCTGGCGCTTCGCGCGCTTCGACTTCCGCCCACGGACCGGGCGACCGCCGGCGCGCCCGAAGGCGCCCTGCGTCGAGCCACGACCGGCGCCACCGCGGCCACCGCCACCGGGACGGCCGGCGAAGCCGCCGCCACCGCCGGGAGCGCCGCCACCACCGGGACGACCGCCGAAGCCGCCGCCACGACCGCCGCCACCGCCACCGGGACGACCACCGGGAGCAGGACGCTCACCGGGACGGCCGATCGAGGTGCGGCCGGGCATCATGCCCGGGTTGGGGCGCGGGCCGCCCGGACGCGGTGCGGGACGCGGGCCGCCCGGGCGAGGACCGCCCGAGCGCTCGCCGGACGCCGCCGCCGCACCCTCGGTGCGCTCGGGACGCGACCCGGGCCGGGGCATGCCCTGGCTCGGGGCGAACGGGTTGTTGCCCGGGCGCGGGGCGCCCGGACGCGGGCCACCCTGCCGGGGCATGCCCTGGCTGGTCGCGAACGGGTTGTTCCCCGGACGCGGTGCGCCGGGACGTCCGCCCGAGCCACCGGGGCGCGGGGCGGGCGCGTTCGTGCCGCCGCCCGGCTTGGGCGAGGCGGTGGGCTTCTGCGCGGGCGCGGGCGTCGGACGCTGCGCCGCGGGAGCCTGGGGTGCCGGAGCCTTCGGGGCCGGCGCCGCGGGCGCGGCGGGTGCCGGAGCCTTCGGGGCCAGCGCGGCCGGCTCGGCGGGGGCCGCGGCCTGCGGGGCCTGCGGAGCCGGCGCGGCCGGCTCGGCCTTGACCTCCGGCTTCGGGGCCGGCTTCGGCGCGGCCGGACGCGCGGCGGGTGCCGCGGGCTTGCTCGCGCCGCCACCCCCGGCGGGGAAGGCGTCGCGCAGCTTGCGGACCACCGGTGGCTCGATGGTCGAGGATGCCGAGCGGACGAACTCACCGAGCTCCGTCAGCTTGGTCATGATGGTCTTGCTTTCCACCCCGAGCTCCTTCGCGAGCTCGTAGACGCGGACCTTTGCCACAACTCTCCTGTCTCGGCCCGCCCCGGACAGGGAGGACCGTCGTTAGTGCTGGGTGCTCATCGCTGGGTACTCATCGGGTGCCCATCGGCTTCTAACCCGCTTCCTTGTCGACGTGTCGTGCTGGCGGCCCCGTACGGACGGGGCCGTGACGCATGGCTCAGAGGTGCTCTCCCGGACGGGCCTCGATCACGGCGCGGACCGCGGCGAGGTCGAGGGGCCCGGCGACACGCAGGGCCCGCGGGACGGCCCGCCGGCGTTCCGCCGTCTCGAGGCACCGGGTCGACGCGTGGAGCCACGCACCGCGACCCGGCAGCGACCGCCCGGCGTCCACCACGAGCCGTGGCTCGTCGGTGCCCGCGCCGGACCGGTCGAGGACCAGACGGAGAAGAGCTGACCGCAGGTCGCGCTGCCTGCACCCGACGCACGTGCGGACCGGACCCGATCCCGTCGGAACGGGAAGGGTCGTGGAGTCCGGGGGCATGGTCGAGGTGCGGGCTCGCGGCCCGGTCGATGACAGTCTACCGCGCCGGTCCGTCATCCGTGACCGTCCCACGCTCCGCGGCTACCGGTCGGCAGCGCGAGGACCTGCGGGAGCGGCACCGTCCGACCCCTCGGCCGGGGCGCCGCCCTCGTCCGAGCGGATGTCGATGCGCCACCCCGTGAGCTTCGCGGCCAGGCGGGCGTTCTGCCCCTCCTTGCCGATCGCGAGGGAGAGCTGGAAGTCCGGGACGACGACGCGCGCGGCGCGCGCCACCTCGTCGACCACCGTGACCGACGACACACGCGCCGGGGACAGCGCGTTGGCCACGAACTGGGCCGGGTCGTCGCTGTGGTCGACGATGTCGATCTTCTCGCCGTGGAGCTCCGCCATGACCGCGCGCACGCGCGAGCCCATGGGCCCGATGCACGCGCCCTTGGCTCCGAGCCCCGGGACGCGCGAGCGGACGGCGACCTTGGTGCGGTGCCCCGCCTCGCGCGCGATGGCGGTGATCTCCACCGAGCCGTCGGCGACCTCGGGGACCTCGAGCTCGAAGAGCTTGCGGACGAGGTTCGGGTGCGTGCGGCTCAACGTGATCTGCGCGCCCTTCATTCCCCGGGCGACCTCGAGCACGTAGGCGCGCAGGCGCTCGCCGTGCACGTACTCCTCCGTGGGGACCTGCTCGTGCGGCGGGAGCACGGCCTCCGTGCCGCCCACGTCCACGAGCACGACGCGCGGGTCGCGGCCCTGCTGGATGACGCCCGCGAGGACCTCGCCCTCCTTCCCGCGGAACGTGCCGAGGATCTGGTCGTCCTCCGCGTCGCGCAGGCGCTGGACGATGACCTGGCGTGCGGTCGAGGTCGCGATGCGCCCGAAGTCGGCGGGCGTGTGGTCGAACTCGGGACCGTACTCGACGGGGCCGCGCGGGGCGTCCTCGTCGTCGGTCTCGGGAGCCGGCAGCTCCTCGCGCGCCCACACCGTCACGTGGCCCGTCTTGCGGTCGAGCTCGACGCGCGCACGGGTGTACGCGTCGGGGGTGCGGTGGTACGCCGAGAGCAGGGCCTGCTCGATCGCCGCGACGAGCACGTCGAGGCTGATGTCCCGCTCGCGCTCCAGCAGGCGCAGCGCGCTCATGTCCACGTCCATCGTCAGGCCTCCTCGTCGTGGTCGGTCGTCTCGTCGGCGGAGCCGTCGAGCTCGGGCAGGTCCGCCTCGAGGGCGCGCTTGAGCTCGACCTGCACCTCGCCGCGCACGACGTCGGCGAGCGGCACCACGCGCTCGGTCACCGCGCCGCGCGCGCCGGGGACGTCGAGGACCAGCTCGGTCTCGACCGCCGAACCGGAGCGCAGCCGGCCCTCGAGCGTGCCGCCGTCGGCCAGGACGAGCCGCACGAGACGGCCGCGGGCGCGCCGGAAGTGGCGCGGCTCGGTGAGCGGACGGTCCGTGCCCGGCGTCGAGACCTCGAGCGTGTACGCGCCGTGGAGCGGGTCCACCGTGTCCAGCGCCGCGGAGATCGGGCGCGTGGCCTCGGCCACCGCGTCCAGGTCGAGGCTGCCCTCGACGTCGTCGGGGAGGTCCAGCACGACGCGCACCACCGAACGGGCACCCGCGCGCGACACCGTGACGTCCTCGAGGTGGAGCCCGGCGTCGCGGACCGCGGGCTCGACCGCCTCGCGGACGCTCTCCCGGAGCGCGTGCGCCGCCGCGTCGCCTCCGGACCCTCTGCCGGACTGACCGCCCGCCTGCCCTGCCATGACTCAGCTCCTGTCCGTGTCCCACGCCGGGTACGCCAGACGACCGGTGTGTTGTTGTCTCGGGTGCTCCGAGCCCCGCTCGCGGGACGTCGGAACGGGGACCAGCCTAACGACTCGCGGGCCCCGGACGTGACATCATCGCCCCCGATGACTCCCCACGCGACCGCGGCCGACGCCGCCCCCCGAGCCCGGCGGACCCGTCCCGCGGCCCGTGCCGGCCGTCTGCTCGCGGTCGTCACGGTGCTCGCGACGGGCGTCCTGGCGGCCGGGTGCGGCGTCCGGCTGGACACGCCGCCGCCCACGGAGCCCTCCCCCGACACGGTCGAGGTGCTCCGCTCCGGGGCGGTCGACGACGCGCTCGCGGTCGCCGCGCTGGTGGCGGACGTCACGCCGCGCGTGACCGACCCGGCCGCGCTCGCGGTGCTCGGCGAGGCCGCCGCGTTCGCCGAGCAGCACGTCGACGCGCTCGGCGGGGTCTACGACTCGGGCCTCGAGGACCCCGCGGAGCCCGAGGGCGACGTCGCGGGCGAGGCCGGAACCGACGCCCCGGGGACCGGTACCGCCGCCCCGGGCGCGGACGGGACGACGTCCGACCCCGGGACCACGGGGACGAGCACGGACGCGGCGGGCACGCCCGCCCCCGGCACCGCGACGACGGACGACGTCGTCACCGCGCTCGTGGGCGCGGCCGGGCGCACGGGCGCGGCGGCCGACGCCTCGCCGGACGCCCGGCTCGCGCGGCTCCTCGCGTCGGTCGCCGCCTCGGAGCACGTCTCGGCTCAGCGGCTCGCCGCGGCCACGGGCTCGACGGCCGCGGCAGGCCTCGCCGATCCGCCGCCCGTCGACGAGGCGCCCGGCGGGGTCGGCGCCGCGGACCTCGCGACGCTCGTCGAGGCGGAGGACGCGGCCGGGTACGGCTACGAGGTGCGCGCCGCGCAGTCGGAGGGCGACGTGCGCACCGCCGCGGTCGCGCGCGCCGCACAGCACCGCGCCCGCGCGCAAGGCTGGGCCCTCGCCGCGGGCACCGACGGGACGCCGCAGGACCCGCGTCGCGTCGCCTACGCGCTGCCCGACGGCACGGACACGGCCGCGCTCGCGCGCCAGGTCGAGTCGGGGCTCGCGCAGACGTACGCGAGCCTCGTCGCCGCGGCGGCCCCGACGTCCCGGACCGAGGCCGTCGCGCTCCTCGCGGACGCGTGGGCGAGCGCCGTCGCGTGGGGCGAGGCGCCCGTCGCGTTCCCGGGCCTGCCGGAGCAGACGGCAGGCTGAACGCGCCCGGCTCGCACGCACGGGCGCGACGCCGGCTCCCGCGGGCGCCCTGGTGCACCGACGACCCCGCGCAGCGCGCACCGGAGCGCCACACCGCACGGCCGTGAGCGCAGCAGAGCGCCCCGGCCCGGAGGTCCGGACCGGGGCGCCCCGAGGCTGCGCGGACGGTCAGCCGAGGAGCTCGGCGACCCGGCCCGCGACGTGCTCGACGGCGTCCTCGACGGCGACCTGCGCCGCCTCGCCCGCGCGCGGGCGGACCTCGACGACGCCGTCGGCCAGGCCGCGGCCCACGACGAGCAGGAGCGGCACGCCGAGGAGCTCGGCGTCCTTGAACTTCACGCCGGGCGAGACCTTGGGCCGGTCGTCGTAGATCACCTCGACGCCCCGGCCGGCGAGCTCGGTCGCGAGGCGCTCGGCCTCCTCGAACACGCTCGCGTCCTTGCCCGTGGCGACGACGTGCACCTGCGCGGGCGCGACGTGCGCGGGCCACGCGAGCCCGGCGTCGTCGTGGTTCGCCTCCGCGAGCGCCGCGAGGACGCGCGTGACGCCGATCCCGTAGGAGCCCATCGTCACGACGACCTGCTTGCCGTTCTCGTCGAGCACCGTGAGGCCGAGGGCCTGGGCGTACTTGCGGCCGAGCGCGAAGATGTGGCCGATCTCGATGCCGCGCGCGAGCTCGAGCGGGCCCGAGCCGTCGGGCGCGAGGTCGCCCGCGCGCACCTCCGCGGCCTCGACCGTGCCGTCGGCGGCGAAGTCGCGCTCGGCGACGAGGTCGAACACGTGGCGGCCGGGCGCGTTCGCGCCGGTGATCCAGCGCGTGCCGGCGACGACGCGCGGGTCGAGCAAGTAGCGCACCGAGTGCCGCTCGGGGGTCTCCCCCGCCGACGCGTCGGACGCGTCGCCGTCCGCGGGTGCCTCGCGGCGCGCGTTCGGGCCGAGCACCTGCGGGCCGATGTAGCCCTTGACGAGCTCGGGGTGGGCGGCGAAGTCGGCGTCCGTGGCCGGCTCGACCTCGGCGGGCTCGAACGCCGCGCCCACGCGCTTGAGGTCGACCTCGCGGTCGCCCGGCAGCCCGACGACGACGACCTCGCGGCGGCCGTCCGGGTGCGTCAGGGCGAGCACGACGTTCTTCAGCGTGTCGGCCGCCGTCCACGCGCGGTCCTCGCGGGGGTAGCGCGCGTTCGCGAGCTCGACCAGCGAGGCGATGGTGGGGGTGTCGGGCGTGTCCTCGACGTGCGCGGCCGGGGCGTCGGCGTAGTCGACCGCCTCGGGCACCGGCGTGACGACAGCCTCGACGTTCGCGGCGTAGCCCCCGGGCGAGCGCACGAACGTGTCCTCGCCGATCGCGGTCGGGGTGAGGAACTCCTCGGAGCGCGACCCGCCCATCGCGCCGGACGTGGCCGCGACGATGACGTACTCGAGCCCGAGCCGGTCGAAGATGCGCCGGTAGGCCGCGCGCTGCGCCTCGTACGAGCGCTCGAGGCCCTCGTCCGTCGTGTCGAACGAGTACGCGTCCTTCATGACGAACTCGCGCCCGCGGATGAGGCCCGCGCGGGGACGCGCCTCGTCGCGGTACTTCGTCTGGATCTGGTAGATCGTCAGCGGCAGGTCCTTGTACGACGAGTACAGGTCCTTGACGAGGAGCGTGAACATCTCCTCGTGGGTGGGCGCGAGGAGGTAGTCCCCGTCCTTGCGGTCCTTGAGACGGAAGATGTTCGGCCCGTACTCCGTCCAGCGGCCCGTCGCCTCGTACGGCTCCTTGGGCAGCAGCGCCGGGAAGTGCACCTCCTGCGCGCCCGCGGCCGCCATCTCCTCGCGGACCACGTCCTCGACCTTGCGCAGCACGCGCAGGCCGAGCGGGAGCCAGGTGTAGATGCCGGGGGCGGCGCGACGGATGTAGCCCGCCCGCACGAGGAGCCGGTGGCTCGCGACCTCGGCGTCGGCCGGGTCCTCGCGCAGCGTCCGGACGAACAGGGTGGACAGGCGCAGGAGGTCGGCGCCCCGGACGCGGGTGGAGGCCGCGGCGGGCGCGCCGGACGTGACGGAAGACATGCGCCCCACCCTACCGGCGGGGAGGATGTCCCCATGCCCGAGCTGCCCGAGGTCGAGGCCCTCGCCCGGTTCCTCGACGACCGCGCGACCGGTCGCACCGTCGTGGCCGCGGACGTCGCGCAGATCGCCGCGCTCAAGACGTTCGACCCGCCGGTCTCGGCCCTGGTGGGGCGGGTCGTCACGGGCGCCCGACGGCACGGCAAGTGGCTCGACCTCGTGCTCGCCGAGACCGGCGTCGGGACCGGCGTGCCCGGGCCCGACGCCGAGGTCCACCTCGTGTTCCACCTCGCCCGGGGCGGGTGGCTGCGCTGGTCCGAGAAGGCCCCGACGACGCCCGTCCGCCCGCGCCTCGGCGGCAGCGGTGGCGGGAAGGCCGCGGTGCTCGCGCTGCGCGTGCGGTTCGACGACGGCTCCGGGTTCGACCTCACGGAGGCCGGGACGCGCAAGCGGCTCGCGGTGCACGTCGTGCGGCACCCGGAGGAGGTCCGGGCGATCGAGACGCTGGGCGTGGAGCCGCTCGACCCGGCCTTCACGCCCGAGGCGCTCGGGGCGCTCATGGCGGCGCGCAACCAGCAGGTGAAGGGGCTGCTGCGCGACCAGTCGTCGATCGCCGGGATCGGGAACGCCTACTCCGACGACATCCTGCACGCGGCGCGCACGAGCCCGTTCAAGCTCACGCGCTCGTTCACGCCCGACGAGGTCGCGCGCGTGCACGCCGCCGTGGGCGAGGTGCTCGCCGAGGCCGTGGCGGCGGCGTCGGGCAAGCCGGCCGCCGAGCTCAAGGACGCGAAGCGCGCGGGGATGCGCGTGCACGGGCGCACGGGTCTGCCCTGTCCCGTGTGCGGCGACACCGTGCGCGAGGTCAGCTTCGCCGACCGCAGCCTCCAGTACTGCCCGACGTGCCAGACCGGGGGCCAGGTCCTCGCCGACCGGCGGATGTCGCGCCTGCTCAAGTGAGGACCCGCCGGGCGGGGCGCGCCCTGCGGGGCGGCGCCGTCAGAACAGCACGGTCGCGTAGGTCCCGACCTGCTCGAACCCGACCCGGCGGTACGTCGCGAGCGCGGCCGCGTTGTAGTCATTGACGTACAGCGAGACCACGGGAGGCGCCGCACCGCGCGCCGCGTCCGCGGGCCCGGGCTCGCGCGCGAGACGCACGACGGCGGCCATCCCCGGAGCGGCGATCCCCTGCCCGCGGTACCGCGGGTCGACCCACACGCCCTGCACCTGCGCGACGCGCGGCGTCACCGCACCGAGCTCCGCCTTGAAGACCACGTGCGGCGAGCGGCCGGGCTCCGCGGCCATGCGGACGAAGGACCGGCCCGCGAGCACGAGCGAGCGGACGCGCTCCTCGTACGCGCGGCCCCCGCCCTCGACCGGCGAGTAGCCGACCTCCTCGGTGAACATGCGCACGCACGCGGGCAGCACCACGGGGACCTCCGCCGGGACGGAGCGGCGCACGTGCGGGTCGGGCTCGACGTCCGGGTCGCGGTCGATCGCGAGCGACGGCTGGTTCGCCCGGATCTCGCGCGGCGCCGGCCAGTGCGGGGCGAGCAGGTCCCACAGCGCCAGGACGGCGTCGCGCTCGCCCACGACCGACGACGACCGCCGCCCCGCGTGCCGCGCGAGCGCGGCGAACGCCGCGACCGCCGTGCGGGCGCGGTCGGCGTCGAGCGACGCCGGGACGACCGGCACGAGGTTCGCCCCGGCCCAGCACACCGCCTCGAGCGGACCGACGGCGGGGAAGCCCCACGCCTGGCCGCCCGCGGCGTGCAGGCCGGCGTGCTGCGCGACGGCGAGCCGCGCCGCCGCGAGCGTCGACGCGACCGGGTCGCCCGCGCACACCGCGAGCGCCTCGGGGACGTCCGCGTCGGAGAGCACGCGGGCCCGCTCGGCCGCGTCGTCGCCCGACCCGGCGCGCGCCCGTGGCCGCAGTGCCGGGACGGACGGGCGCCAGCGGCTCACGAGGGCGTCAGCCGACCGTGACGACCGGCGGGCCGGCCTGCGCGTCGTTCTCCGGCGTCATGGTCTCCGCGATGCGCAGCGCCTCCTCGATGAGGGTCTCGACGATGAGCGACTCGGGGACCGTCTTGACGACCTCGCCCTTGACGAAGATCTGCCCCTTGCCGTTGCCCGACGCGACGCCGAGGTCCGCCTCGCGCGCCTCGCCCGGGCCGTTGACGACGCAGCCCATGACGGCGACGCGCAGGGGCACCTCCATGCCCTCGAGCCCGGCCGTGACCTTCTCCGCGAGCGTGTACACGTCCACCTGGGCGCGGCCGCACGACGGGCAGGAGACGATCTCGAGCTTGCGGGGGCGCAGGTTGAGCGCCTGGAGGATCTGGTTGCCGACCTTGACCTCCTCGACCGGGGGCGCGGACAGCGAGACGCGGATCGTGTCGCCGATGCCCTTGCTCAGCAGCGCGCCGAACGCCGTGGCCGACTTGATCGTGCCCTGGAACGCGGGGCCGGCCTCGGTCACGCCGAGGTGCAGCGGCCAGTCCCCCGCCTCCGCGAGCAGCTCGTACGCGCGCACCATGACGACCGGGTCGTTGTGCTTCACCGAGATCTTGAAGTCGTGGAAGCCGTGCTCCTCGAACAGCGACGCCTCCCACACGGCCGACTCGACCAGCGCCTCGGGCGTCGCCTTGCCGTACTTCGCGAGCAGGCGGGGGTCGAGGGAGCCGGCGTTCACGCCGATGCGCAGGGACACGCCCGCGTCGGACGCCGCCTTCGCGATCTCCTTGACCTGGTCGTCGAACTTGCGGATGTTGCCCGGGTTCACGCGCACCGCGGCGCACCCCGCGTCGATCGCGGCGAACACGTACTTGGGCTGGAAGTGGATGTCGGCGATCACCGGGATCTGCGACTTCTTCGCGATCGCCGGCAGCGCGAGCGCGTCGTCCGCGCTCGGCACCGCGACGCGCACGATGTCGCAGCCCGACGCCGTGAGCTCCGCGATCTGCTGGAGGGTGGCGTTGATGTCCGTCGTCGGCGTCGTCGTCATGGACTGGACGCTGATCGGCGCGTCGCCGCCGACGTCCACCTTGCCGACCTTGATCTTGCGGCTCTTGCGGCGCGGCGCGAGGACCGGCGGCGGCGCGGCAGGCATTCCGAGACTGATGGGTACGCTCACGCCCCTAGTATCCCCCGGCGAGCGTCGAACGGGGCACCGCCGGGTGTCCGGGACGTCACCTTTCCGCGCGGTCCCGCACATCTTCGCGGCACCTCCACGCACGCCTCCCGGTGGCGCAGCGGCCTCGGGCGACGCGCCGGGCTACGTGAGGCGGACGGGGTCGATGATGTCGGCGAGGATCAGCAGGGCGCCGACGCCGACGAGGACCACGAACATCACGTACGCGACCGGCATCATGCGCGCCAGGTCGGCCGGTCCCGGGCGCGGGCGACCGCGGACGCGCGCGACGGTGCGCTTGGCCCCCTCGTAGAGCGCGTTGACCACGTGCCCGCCGTCGAGCGGCAGGAGCGGGATGAGGTTGAAGACGAACAGCGCGACGTTCAGCGCGGCGAGCAGCAGGAGCATGGTCACCACGCGGTCGAGCACCGGGCTCTCCGCGCCCGCGACGTCCACCGCGACCCGGCCGACCCCGACGACGCTCATCACGGAGTCCTGCCCGCGGGGCGCGTCGGTGAACGCGGCCTGGGCGGCCTCGTAGACCTTGACCGGCAGGGTGACGATGATGCCCGCCGTGCCGCTCACCTGCTGCCACGTGGCCTCCGCGGCCACGCCGATCCCGGCGGGCGTGCGCTCGACGGTCGGCGCGAACCCGACGAACCCGGCGGGCTTCGTGACGGGCTCGCCGTCGTCGTCGACGACAGGCGTGCCGTCCTCGGCGACGACCTGGCGCTCCACGTCGACCGGCGTGATGGTGAGGTCGACCTGCTCGCCGTCGCGCTCGACGACGACCGGCGTGGCCTGCCCGGCGGCGCCCCGGATCATGCCGGAGAGCTGGTCCCACGAGGTGACGTCCTCGCCGTCGAACGCCACGATCGTGTCGCCCGGCTGGAGCCCCGCGGCGGCGGCCGGCGAGGGGTCGGCGTCGGCGGCGCACTCCTGCTCCTCGCCCGTCACGGCGGACGGGACGCACGCGTTCACCGAGCCGACCGTGGTGGTGACCGCGGGCAGGCCGATGCCGACGCACACGATCGCCATGAGGACGAACGCGATGAGGAGGTTCATGAAGGGGCCGCCGAGCATGACGACGACCTTCTTGGGCGCGGAGAGGTTGTAGAACGCGCGGTGCTCCTCGCCCGGCCGGATCTCCTCCGTGCTGGCGTCCCGCGCGTCGGCCACGACCTGGGAGAAGAACCCGCTGCCGCGGGGGCGGGCGCCCGCGGGTGCGGGCGGGTACATGCCCACGAGGCGCACGTAGCCGCCGAGCGGGATCGCCTTGAGGCCGTACTCGGTCTCGCCCTTGGTGCGCGACCACAGGGTCGGGCCGAAGCCGACCATGTACTGGCTCACGCGGACGCCGAACTTCTTCGCGGGCACCATGTGCCCGACCTCGTGCAGCGCGATCGAGACGACGATCCCGACCACGATCACCAGGATGCCGATCAGCGTGGCCATCGTTCCCTCTGCTCCCTCTCGACGTCCAGGGCGGTCGTCCCGCCCCGACGGTTGCTCGTCACCGGCGGTCCAGCAGCTCGTGGGCTCGCGCGCGCGCCCAGGTCTCCGCCTCCGCCACGTGCTCCAACGTCAGCGCGTCCGCGGGGGTTCCGTCGTGCGCCGCGAGCACGCGCTCGACCGTCGCCACGATGTCACCGAAACCTGCGCGTCCGCTGAGGAACGCCGCGACGGCCTCCTCGTTCGCCGCGTTGTACACCGCCGGGTGCGTGGCGCTCGCCGCCACGGCCGCACGCGCGAGGTTCACCGCGGGGAACGCCGCGTCGTCGAGCGGCTCGAACGTCCACGACGTCGCGGCGGACCAGTCGCACGGCGGCGTCACGGGGTCGAGCCGGTCGGGCCACGACAGCCCGAGCGCGATGGGCAGGCGCATGTCCGGCGGCGACGCCTGCGCGATCGTCGAGCCGTCGACGAACTCGACCATGGAGTGCACGACGGACTGCGGGTGCACGACGACCGTGATGTCGTCGGCCGGGACGTCGAAGAGCAGGTGCGCCTCGATGAGCTCGAGGCCCTTGTTCATGAGGCTCGCGGAGTTCACGGTGACGACCGGACCCATGGCCCAGGTGGGGTGCGCGAGCGCCTGGTCGACGGTCGCGGCCTTGACCGCGTCGGCCTCCCAGCCGCGGAACGGGCCGCCCGAGGCGGTGAGGATCAGCCGGCGCACCTCCGGTCGCGTCCCCGACCGCAGGCACTGGGCGATGGCCGAGTGCTCGGAGTCCACCGGGACGATCTGGTCCGGGCGCTGCTGGGCCGCGCGGACGAGCGCTCCCCCGGCGACGAGCGACTCCTTGTTCGCGAGGGCGAGCGTCGACCCGGCGCGCAGCGCGGCGAGCGTCGGGCCGAGGCCCACCGACCCCGTGACCCCGTTGAGGACGACGTCGCTCCCCCGCGCCGCGAGCTCGGCCGCGGCATCGGGTCCGGCGAGCACCTCGGGGACCTCCTCGCGACCGGCGCAGGCCGCCGACAGCGCCTCGGCCAGGGCCGCCGCACGGGTCGCGTCCGCCACGCCGACCGCGCGCACGCCCAGGTCGGCGGCCTGGCGCGCCAGCAGGTCCACGTCGCCCCCGCCCGCCGAGAGCGCCTCGACCCGGAACCGGTCGGGGTGGGACCGGACGACGTCGATCGCCTGCGTGCCGATCGACCCGGTCGAGCCGAGGATCGTCACGGTGCGCGGGGTGGGTGCAGGTCCGTCGGGCATGGTTCCCATCCTTCCAGGCCGCGGGCGGTGCGTGGCACCGCACCGGGTCGTCGTCCGGTCAGCGCGGTGCCGTCCACTCGAGCGTGTACCGGAAGAACAGCCGACGGCGCACGCGCGCTCCCGGCAGCAGCGCCCGGGCCGCGCGGGCGACCTCGTCCACGGTGTGCCGCGGGTCCCGGACGGGCATGCCCGGGGCGTCGGGGCCAGAGTCCTCGGGCCGGGCGCGGCGGGGGTGCTTCACGAGGCCCACGAGCGGGTTGAGCAGCGCGGACGCGACGTCGACGGCGAGGTCCCGGGGCGTGGCGACCCGGGCGAGCCCCACGACCAGCAGACGGCCGCCCGGTGCGAGGAGGCCCCGCGCGTGCCGGAGCGCCTCGTCGAGCTCGAGGTGGTGCAGCACCGCGACCATCGTCACCGCGTCGTACCCGCGGTGCCACAGGGAACCGGCCCCCGGCCCGGGCGTCCCGCCCGGCGAGCGGACGTCGTCGGGCGAGCGGACGTCGTCGGGCGAGCGGACGTCGTCGGGCGAGCGGACGTCGTCGGGCGAGCGGACGTCGTCGAACCGGAGCCGGCACACCGTCACGGCGGGGTCCGCAGCGTGCCGTGCCCGGGCCTGGGCGACCATGCCCGCGTCGGCGTCGATCCCGTGCACCTCGGCGACCCGGGCCCGCAGCCGGCCCAGGAGCACGCCGGCGCCGCAGCCGACGTCCAGCACGACGCGGGCGTCGTGCGGCACGCGCCGCACGACCCAGCCGTGGAAGTGCTCGTTGTGGTTCCAGGGGTGGCGGGCGTTGAACGCCGCGAGCGACGCGACCGCGCGGCGCAGCGGACGGATCGACGTCGCCCGGGGATCGAGGCTCACGCGGTGGGGCGTCGTCACTCGACGCCGAGCAGCACCTCGATGGCGCGCGCGAAGAACGCGTCGACCGGACCCTCCGCGTAGCCGTCGCGCCCGCGCGCCCGGCCGAACGTCGCGGACCGGATCTCGGCCGCCGTGATCGGGACCTGGCGGTCGAAGTAGGCGACGAGCCGGTCGCACAGGTCGTCGACGTCGTCGATGTCGTAGGCCGGCTTGCCGCGCTCCGCGAGCGCGAACTTCTCGCCGTCGGGGCGACCGAGGCGCCCGTAGAGCGTCCGCGCGCGCTCGGCGAGCGCGTTCATCCACGCCTGCTGCCCGTGCGCCGCGACGTACTCGGCCCGCTGGCGCGCGATGAACGCGCCCTCGAGCCTGTCGAGGGCGGCGTCGACCTCGTGCGTGTCGTAGCCGCCACGGACCAGGTCGAAGACCGACGCCTGGATCTCCGTGCTCGTGAGCCGCTCCGACACCCGGCCCTCGTAGACGTCACGAGCGTGCTCGAAGAAGTCGTCGACCTCCTCGGGGTCGTACCCGTTCCGGGTCTTCGACACCGTGGTGAACAGCGAACTCACTCGTCCTCCTCTGCAGCGAGCTGCCCGCAGGCGCCGTCGATGTCGCTGCCGCGGGTGTCACGGATCGTCGTCGGGATCCCGTGACCGCGCAATCGTGCCACGAACTCCGCCTCGACGGCAGGGTCGCTGGCCGTCCAGATCGATCCGGGCGTCGGGTTGAGCGGGATCGGGTTGACGTGGACCCAGCCGCGGCCGCGCGCGTTGAGCTTCTCGCCCAGGAGGTCGGCGCGCCACGCGTGGTCGTTCATGTCCTTGATGAGCGCGTACTCGATGCTCACGCGGCGGCCCGTGACCTCGAAGTAGTGCCGGGCCGCGTCGAGCGTCTCGTCGACGCTCCACCGGGTGTTGATCGGCACGAGCTCGCTGCGCAGGTCGTCGTCCGGGGCGTGCAGCGACAGCGCGAGGGTCACCGGGATCCCCTCGTCGGCGAGCTTGCGCATCGCAGGCACGAGCCCGACCGTCGACACCGTGATGTTGCGGGCGGACATCCCGAGCCCGTCGGGCGCGGGGGCGACCAGACGGCGCACCGTGCCCATGACGGCCTTGTAGTTCGCGAGCGGCTCGCCCATGCCCATGAACACGAGGTTGTTGAGGCGCGTCGGGCCGCCGGGGATCTCGCCGTCCGCGAGCGACCGGGCCGCGGAGCGCACCTGCTCGACGATCTCCGCGACCGAGAGGTTGCGCGTCAGGCCGAGCTGCCCCGTCGCGCAGAACGGGCACGCCATGCCGCAGCCCGCCTGGCTCGACACGCACAGGGTCGAGCGCTGCGGGTAGCGCATGAGGACCGACTCGACCTTGGCGCCGTCGAAGAGGTGCCACAGCGTCTTCACGGTCGTGCCGCCGTCGGCCTCCATGCGCCGCGCCGCCGTGAGGAGCGGCGGGAAGAGCGCCTCGGCGAGCACGTCGCGCGTCGCCTTCGGCAGGTCCGTCATCGCCTCGGGGTCGCGCGTGAGGTGCGCGTAGTAGTGCGTCGCGAGCTGCTTGGCGCGGAACGGCTTCTCGCCGAGCTCGACGACGACTTCCCGCACCTCCTCGGGCGCGAGGTCGGCGAAGTGGCGCGGCGGCTTGCCGCGGCGCGGGGCCGACATGACGAGCGGCAGCGGCTTCGACTCCGCGGACGGGCGGACGGAACGGACGGTCATGAGGAGGTCCAAGCGTGGGGGGCGGTGCGGACGGGTGCGCCGCGCCGTGAGCCGGGCCGTCAGACGGCCAGGGCGAGCAGCACGTACACGAACGGGGCGGTGAGGAGCATGGAGTCGAGCCGGTCGAGGATGCCTCCGTGGCCGGGCAGGACCGACCCCATGTCCTTCAATTCTAGGTCCCGCTTGATCATGGACTCGGCGAGGTCGCCGATCGTCGCCGTGAGCGGGGCCAGGACGCCCAGCGCGACGCCGAGCAGCGGGCTCGCGCCGAGGCCCACCACCGCGCCGACGACCCCGACGGCGGTCGCCAGGACGAACGACCCGGCGAGCCCCTCCCACGACTTCTTGGGGCTGACGGACGGGGCGAGCGGGTGCCGCCCGAACAGGACGCCCGCGACGTACCCGCCGACGTCGTTCGCCACCGCGAGCAGGATGAAGAGCAGGACCCGCACCCGACCGTCCGGCGCGGCGAGCATGAGCATGACGAAGCCCGCCATGAACGGCAGGTACGCCGCCGCGAAGGTCGCTGCGGCGGCGTCGCGCACGGCGGCCGTGCCCGACCCGTCGATCACGCGCCACACCACCGCCCCCGCCACGGTGAGCATGAAGGAGACCAGCAACGCCTCGGGCCCCGAGTAGTACGAGGAGACGAGGATGCCGACCGTGCCCACGAGGAGCGGGAGCAGCGGGAGGTGCAGGTCGCGGCGCCGGAACGCCTGGGCGAGCTCCCACAGCGCCGCGCCCACTGCAACGGTTGCGAGCAGCACGAAGAGCTCGGGCCGGAAGGCGAGGCTGACCGCGACGAGCGCGAGCAGGCCGAGGCCCACCGCGATCGCCACGGGGAGGTTGCGGCCCGCCTTGGGTGCGCGCGCCGCGGTCGTGCCTTCGCCTGCGGCCGTCGAGGAGGTGTCGGTCATCGGTGCGGGGAGGAGCTCGCCGGACGAGGTGCTCAGACCTCGAGCAGCTCGCTCTCCTTGCCCGCGAGCAGCGCGTCGACCTGGTCGACGTGCGCCTTCGTGAGGACCTCGAGCTCCTTCTCGGCGCGCGCGACCTCGTCCTCGCCGGCCTCGCCGTCGCGCGCGATGCGGTCCAGCTCCTCCTTCGCCCGACGGCGGACGTTGCGGATCGCGACGCGCGAGTCCTCCGCCTTCGACTTCGCGAGCTTCACGAAGTCACGACGGCGCTCTTCCGTGAGGGCGGGCAGCACGACCCGGACGACGTTGCCGTCGTTCGAGGGGTTCACCCCGAGGTCGGAGTCGCGCAGCGCCTTCTCCACCGCGGTCATCGAGCTCTTGTCGAACGGGGAGACGAGGATCGTGCGCGCCTCGGTCACCGTGAAGGACGCGAGCTGCTGCAGCGGGGTCGGGGCGCCGTAGTAGTCGACCGTGATCTTGTTGAACATCGCGGCGTTCGCACGGCCCGTGCGGATCGCGGCGAAGTCCTCCTTGGCCACCTCGACGGCCTTGTCCATCTTCTCCTCGGCCTCGAGGAGGGTCTCGTCGATCACCAGTGCTCCTTCGTCGTTCGTCGTGGGTCGGTCCGTGCGGTCGTGGCCGGGATCACCGGCCTGGTCGCACCGGTGTCAGTCGGTCGTGACCAGTGTGCCAATATTCTCGCCGACCAGGGCGCGTGTGACGTTCCCCGGCTCGCTCATGCCGAACACGCGCATGCGCACGTCGTTGTCCCGGCACAGGCTCAGCGCCGTCGCGTCCATGACCCCGAGGTCGTTGACGAGCGCGTCGGTGTACGTGAGGTGGTCGAGCTTGGTGGCCGACGGGTCCGTGCGCGGGTCCGCCGTGTAGACGCCGTCCACGCCGTTCTTGCCCATGAGGACCTCCTGGCAGTGCGTCTCGAGGGCGCGCTGCACGGAGACCGTGTCGGTCGAGAAGTACGGCATCCCGGCGCCGGCGCCGAAGATGACGACGCGGCCCTTCTCGAGGTGCCGGATCGCGCGCAGCGGGATGTACGGCTCGGCGACCTGGCCCATCGCGATGGCGGTCTGCACGCGCGTCTTCACCCCCGCCTGCTCGAGGAAGTCCTGGAGCGCGAGGCAGTTCATGACCGTGCCCAGCATGCCCATGTAGTCGGCACGTGCGCGGTCGAGCCCGCGCTGGGAGAGCTCCGCCCCGCGGAAGAAGTTGCCGCCACCGACCACGATGGCGACCTGGACGCCCTGCTCGACCGCGGCCGCGATCTCCTGGGCGACGCGCTGGACGACGTCGGGCGCGAGGCCGATCTGCCCGCCGCCGAACGTCTCGCCCGACAGCTTGAGGAGCACCCGCCGGTGCTCGGTCCCCGTCCGGGGCTCGGTCTGCTCGCCTGCCGTCACTGTCGACACCTGTCCTTCGTCCTGGCCCGGTGGGGCGGGGTGGTCCTGCTCCGCCGTCGTCCACCTGATGGTGCGGCACGTCGGCGGTCGTCGCGCGCCCGGGCCGGGCCCGGGTGCGCGGTCGGCCCGGACCCGCCGTCCACGAGACGACGGGTCCGGGCCGACGGGGGCGTCAGGCGCCGACGCGGTAGCGCACGAACTCCGTGATGGTGCCGCCGGCCTCGGAGACGACCTGGCCGACCGTCTTCTTCGGGTCCTTCGCGAGCGGCTGGTCGACGAGGACGACGTCCTTGAAGAAGCCGTTGAGGCGACCCTCGACGATCTTCGGCAGCGCGGCCTCGGGCTTGCCCTCGTTGCGCGAGGTCTCCTCGGCGATGCGGCGCTCGTTCTCGACCGTCTCGGCCGGGACCTCGTCGCGCGAGAGGTACGTCGGGGACATCGCGGCGACGTGCTGCGCGACGTCCTTCGCGACGGCCTCGCCCGCGGCGTCCGTGGCGACGACGACGCCGATCGACGGCGGCAGGTCGCGCGCGGTGCGGTGGAGGTACGCGGTGACGCGCTCGCCCGCGACGCGGGTCACGCGGCGCAGGACGATCTTCTCGCCGAGCGTCGCGGCCTGGTTGTCGATGACCTGCTGGACGGTCTCGCCGTCCGCGTCCGCGGCGAGCGCCGCGTCCGCGTCGCGCGCGCCGGCCTCGGCCGCGGCCTTGAGCACGCGGTCCGCGAGGGAGATGAACGTGTCGTTCTTCGCGACGAAGTCCGTCTCGGAGTTGAGCTCGATGAGCGTCGCGACCTGGCCACCCTCGGTGTCGCGGATGTCGACGGCGACGAGGCCCTCGGAGGTCGAGCGGCCCTCGCGCTTGGCGACGCCCTTCAGACCCTTCACACGGATGATCTCGAGCGCCTTGTCCGCGTCGCCGCCCGCCTCGTCGAGAGCCTTCTTGACGTCGAGCATGCCGGCGCCGGTGCGCTCGCGCAGGGCCTTGATGTCAGCGGCGGTGTAGTTCGCCATGGTGGTTCCTCACTCGTGGTTCGTCACGGGTACTTCGTCACAAGCGACGTGCTGGCGGCACCGCGTGGGTGCCCGGTACGCCGGTGGTACGGCACGGGGTGCGCGACGGTCGCCCGTCGCGCACCCCGGGACGTCACTTGGTCTCGTCGGCCTCGGCGTCGGCGACCACGGCCTCGGCGTCCGCGACGACGGCAGCCTCGGCGGCGGCCTCCTCGACGACCTCGGCGGTGGCGTCACCCGGCTCCTCGGCGGCGACCTCGGCGGCAGCCTCGGCCACGCCCTCGGCCGCGGCGGCCTCGACGTTCGCCTCGGCGGCCTTCTCGTCCGCCTCGAGCTGCTGCTCGGCGCCGGCGAGGAGCTCGCGCTCCCACTCGGCCAGCGGCTCGGCGGAGGCGCCCGCCTCGGCCTCGGCGCCCGAACGGCCCGAGTGACGCTGGAGCAGACCCTCGGCGACGGCGTCCGCGATGACCCGCGTGAGCAGCGTCACGGAGCGGATCGCGTCGTCGTTGCCCGGGATCTTGTAGTCCACGACGTCCGGGTCGCAGTTCGTGTCGAGGATCGCGACGATCGGGATGTGGAGCTTGCGCGCCTCGTCGACCGCGAGGTGCTCCTTGTTCGTGTCGACGATCCACACGGCGGAGGGGACCTTCGCCATGTCGCGGATGCCGCCGAGCGTGCGGGCGAGCTTGTCCTTCTCGCGACGCAGGACGAGGAGCTCCTTCTTCGTGAGCGCCGAGCCGGCGACGTCGTCGAAGTCGATCTCCTCGAGCTCCTTGAGGCGCTGGAGACGCTTGTGCACCGTGGTGAAGTTGGTGAGCATGCCGCCGAGCCAGCGGTGGTTCACGTAGGGCATCCCGACGCGCGCGGCCTGCTCGGCCACGGGCTCCTGGGCCTGCTTCTTGGTGCCGACGAAGAGGATGGAGCCGCCGTGCGCGACGGTCTCCTTGACGAACTCGTACGCGCGGTCGATGTACGACAGCGACTGCTGGAGGTCGACGATGTAGATGCCGTTGCGCTCGGTGAAGATGAAACGCTTCATCTTCGGGTTCCAACGGCGGGTCTGGTGCCCGAAGTGGACACCGCTCTCGAGGAGCTGGCGCATGGTCACGACGGCCATGACACGTCCTTTCGCCGTGCGGCCCGGGATCCACCCGGTGCGCGCACGCTTCTGGCGGCCCCTCCCGTGGGACGGACCGCGGTGCGGTTGTCGGTGACGACCCTGGTGGTCGCACCCCTGGCGCCACCCGTGCCGACGCCTGCGACGCACCGTGGGCGGTGCGAGCAGGACCGACGCCGGACGCGGCCCCACCCCGACCCGGACGGACCGGGAGTCGAGGGCGAGGACGTGACGCGCGAAGTCGACCGGCTCCGTCCTCGGCCGAGGTGGTCCCTCGGGCCGGGCACGGCGAACGCGCCGGTCGCAGCGGCAAGTCTACCCGACGGCAGGGCCGACCACAGCCGCCGCCGTGCGCCGTCGTGCGCACCGCTCGTCCACAGCCGAGCCCGCCGCGTCCGCGCCCGTCGGCGTGACTCCGGCACCCTGAGCCCGTGACCCTCGACCGCGCTCGTCTCCCGTCCGCTCACCCGCCCGCCCGCCGTGCGGTCCGTCTCGCCGACCGGCCGTCCGGCCGCACGACCGATCACCTGCCCGGGCACCCGGCCGTCGGGCGGTCCGGCGGCACGACCACGCGTCCTGCCCGGGTCCGCGGCGCCGCCCTCGTGCTCGGCGCGCTCGTGGTCCTCGCCGCACCCGTGACAGGAGCGGCGTCGACTCCCGGGCCCGGGCAGGGAGCCGCGTCGCGCGGGTGGGTTCCCCCGCTCGACCGGGACGTCGCCGACCTGGGCGTGCTCGCGCCGTTCGACCCGCCCGAGCACGACTGGCTCCCGGGGCACCGCGGCGTCGACCTCGCGGCCGCCCCCGCGGAGACCGTCCGCTCCCCCGCCCCCGGCGTGGTCTCGTTCACCGGGCCCGTCGCGGGGCGCGACGTGGTCGTCGTCCTGCACGACGACGGGCTGCGCACCTCCCTCGAGCCCGTGACGGCGTCGGTCGGGCGCGGCGAGCGCGTGACGTCCGGGTCCGTGCTCGGCACGGTGCAGGCCGCGGAGAGCGCCGCGGGGAGCCACTGCGCCGCCACGTGCGTGCACTGGGGCGTGCGGCGCGGCGAGCGCTACCTCGACCCGCTGGCTCTCCTCGGCGACCGGCCGCCGATCGTGCTGCTGCCGCTCGGGGAGGGCTGACCGCGCGGGCTGCGGCGGTTCACGGCGGATCGCGCCAGATCAGGGCGGATCGCGCGTCCCGTCAGGCGCGCGGGAACGCCTGCTCGAACGAGGTGCGCAGCCGCTCCGCGGTCACGTGCGTGTAGCGCTGCGTCGTCGCGAGCGAGGAGTGCCCGAGGATCTCCTGCACGCTGCGCAGGTCCGAGCCCCCGGCGAGGAGGTGCGTCGCGGCGCTGTGCCGCAGGTCGTGAGGGGCGACGTCGTCGACGCCCGCCGCCGCGGCGAGGCGGTGCACCGCCTCGCGGACCTGCCGCTGCCCCCAGCGTCCCCCGCGGTCGCCCAGCAGGAGCGCGGGGCCCGAGCGCGCGGTGACGAGGGCGGGCCGGCCCACGTCGAGCCAGCGGGTCACCGCGCGCGCCGCCGGCACGCCGAACGGCACGACGCGCTCCTTGTCGCCCTTCCCGAGCACGCGCACCACGCGCTGCGCGAGGTCCACGTCGTCGACGTCGACCCCCGCGAGCTCGCCGACTCGGATCCCTGCCCCGTAGAGGAGCTCGACGGCGGCCCACTCGCGCAACCGGGCCGGCTCACCCTCGACGGCGGCCTCGCGCGCGTCGTCGAGCAGGCGCGCCGCCGCGTCGACCGCGAGGACGGTCGGCAGGGTGCGGGGCACGCGCGGGCTCGCGAGCCGCGCCCCCGGGTCGGAGTCGACACGCCCCGTACGCCGCGCCCAGTCGAAGAACGCCCGCGCCGCCGCGCCGCGCCGGGCGAGGGTCGCCCGGGCCAGCCCGCGCTCCGACTGCGTCGTGAGCCACGCACGCAGCGCGGCGAGGTCGACGTCGCGCGGTGCCGCCGCGCCGTGGCGGACGGCGTGCCGCAGCAACGACTCGACGTCGCCGGTGTAGGCGCGGACCGTGTGCGCCGACGTCCCCTGCGCCACCTCGAGGTGCACCGCGAAGTCCGCGAGCGCCGCACGCATCGCCTCGGGCAGCGCGACGGCGGGTTCCGCGACGCGCTCGTCCGCGGGGTGCTCCTCGGAGGTGTCTGCTCGTGTCACGCCCCCAGTCTCGCGCGCGGCGAGCCCTGGCCCGGGGAGGCGCTCCGCTCTGCTCGCCGCTCAGGGCCCACGCACGCTCAGCGCACCTCGCACGGCCCATGACTCATGGCTCACGCACGCGCCGCCAGCCGACGGGCGACCGCTCGGCGAGCCCCCGGGCCTCGAGCCTCCCTAGCGCACCGACCACGTCCGCCACGGCAAGACCCGCGGCGCGGGCCATCGCCTCGGTCGAGGCTCCCGCACGCAGCGGGAGCGCGTCCCACGTGCGCGTCTCGACGGGGTCCAGGTCGTCGTACGGGGCGTCGTGGGGTGCTCGCCACGAGGTCGCGGCGGGCGCGGCGGGTGCCGCGTCGCGCGCGAGGTCGCCCGCGAGCTCGACGACCTCGTCCGCGTCGGTGACGCACACCGCCACGCCGTCGCGCAGGAGCCGGTGGCACCCGGTCGACGCCATCGACGTCACGGGGCCCGGCACGGCACCGACCGGACGGGAGAGCTCCGCGGCGCGCGACGCCGTGCTCAGCGAGCCCGAGCGCCAGGCCGCCTCCACGACGACCGTCGCCCGCGCGAACGCCGCGATGAGCCGGTTGCGCAGCAGGAACCGCACCCGGCTCGGGACGGACCCGGGCGGGACCTCCGAGACGACCGCGCCGCCCGACTCGACGACCGAGCGGAGCAGCTCGACGTTCCCGGCCGGGTAGAACCGGTCCACGCCCCCCGCGAGGAACGCGACCGTCGGTCCACCCGAGAGGATCGCCGCCCGGTGCGCCGCCGCGTCGATCCCGTACGCGCCCCCGGACACGACGGTGAACCCTCGCGCCGCGAGGCCTGCTGCGATCTCGCCCGTCACGTGGCGGCCGTAGTCGGTGCAGGCGCGGGCGCCGACCACCGCGACCGAGCGCGCCGCGAGGTCCTGCACCGCGGCGCTCCCCCGCACCCACAGCGCGAGCGGGCGGACGGGCCCGAGGTCGTCGAGGCCGGACGGCCACCGGTCGTCGCCCGGCACGACGAGCGTGCCGCCGAGGCGCTCGAGCACGCGCAGCTCACGGCGCGGGTCCAGCCCGTCGAGGCGGGGAGCCCAGCGCCCGACGGCCCGCAGGAGCCGCGCCACCGACCGGGCGCGCGGGTCGTGGTCCGTCACGCGTGCGTCGGTCGACCGTCCCACCGCGTCGCGCTCCGCCACGCGCCGGCCGGCCGACCGTGCCGCCGGGTCGGGCGCGTCCTCGCGGGCGCCGGGAGCGGGACCGAGCACGGGGACGCCCGTCGGCCCTTCGCATGCCGGAGAGGTACCGCCCGGCGCGCCGTCGTCGGCGAGCCGGACCAGCGCGCGGCGCGCGCCGGCCGGGTCACGAGCCGCCTCGTGGAGCCACTCGAGCGCCGGACCGGCGCCGAGCTGGTCGACGAGCGCGACCGCGACCTGGTCCCCCGGTTCCGCGACGCGCGACCACGCCGCGCGCGCGAGGCGCTCGTCGAGGACGTCGAACACCGGTCGTCCGTCCCCGGCCCCGCGGTCAGGCACGGTAGCCCCGAGTGCGCAGCGCGAGCCCGGTCCCGACGTCCGCCCGGGTGGGCGCGGCGCGCCCGGCGAGGTCCGCGACGGTCCAGGCGAGGCGCAGGACGCGGTCCGCGCCGCGCAGGCTGAGCGTGCCGCGGTCGAGCGCGCGGTCCACGTCGGCCAGGAGGCCCGCGTCGGGGCCGAGCTGCTCGCGCAGCCACGTGCCGGGCACCTCGCCGTTCGTGCGCCACGGCGTGCCGGCGAGCCGGGACGCGGCCGCCTCCCGGGCCGCGGCGACCCTGGCCGCGACGACCGCGCTCGGCTCGGGGGCGGCGGCTCGCGCGCGCTCGACCCGCGTCACCGGCCGGACCTCGACCTGCACGTCCACGCGGTCGAGGAGCGGGCCGGAGAGCCGACCGAAGTACCGTCGCTGTGCCACCGACGAGCACGTGCACTCGAGCCCCTTGCCGACGCCCTGGCCGCACGGGCACGGGTTGGCGGCGAGCACGAGCTGGAAGCGGGCGGGGTAGCGCGCCGTCCCGCCCGCCCGGTGGATGACGAGCTCGCCGTGCTCGAGCGGCTGGCGCAGCGTCTGGAGCACGCGCGCACCGAACTCGGGCGCCTCGTCGAGGAAGAGCACCCCCCGGTGCGCCCGCGACGCGGCCCCGGGTCGGGGCAGGCCGCTGCCCCCGCCGACGATGGCGGCGGGCGTCGCGGTGTGGTGCGGGTCCTCGTAGGGCGGGCGGTGGACAAGCCCCGCGCCCGGGTCGAACACCCCGGCCACCGAGTGGACGGCGGTGACCTCGACCGCCTCGCTCTCCGTGAGGTCCGGCAGGATCCCGGGAAGCCGTGACGCGAGCATCGTCTTGCCCGCGCCCGGCGCCCCGACGAGGAGCAGGTGGTGGCCGCCCGCGGCCGCCACCTCGAGCGCGTGCCGCGCCTCGTCCTGGCCGACGACCTCCGAGAGGTCCCCCGGACGGGCCACCGGCACGACGGGGCGCGGGACCACGACCGGCGCGGCCGACTCGTCCGCGCCCTCGAGCGACGCGCCGTGGAGCCGCGCGACGTCCGCGAGGCTCGCCGCCCCGACCACCCGCGCCCCGGGCACGAGGCGCGCCTCCGCCACGTCGGCCGCCGGCACCACGACGTCCGGGAACCCGGCCGCGACCGCGGCCGCCACGGCGGGCAGGACGCCGCGCACGGGCTGGAGCCGGCCGTCGAGGCCCAGCTCGCCGAGGTGCACGACGCCGTCCGCCGCACCCGCGGGCAGCACCTGGGCACCGGCGAGCAGTGCGACGGCGATCGCGACGTCGAAGCCCGTCCCGGACTTGGGCAACGCCGCCGGCGACAGGTTGATCGTGACCTTGCGCTGGGGCCACGCGATGCCCGACGACGTCACGGCCGCGCGCACGCGGTCGCGCGACTCGCTCAGCGCGGTGTCCGGCAGCCCGACGAGGACGAAGCCGGGGACGGACGCCGCGAGGTGGGCCTGCACCTCGACGACGTGGCCGGAGAGCCCGACGAGCGCGACCGCGCGCGTGGTCCCGAGCCCCATCAGGCGCTCACCCCGACGAGGTGCTCGACCCGTGCCGCGCCGGCGCGCGCCACGAGGACCGCGACGACGTCGATCCGGACCGACCGGGCGCGGACGTCGTGCGTCGCGAGCCACTCCCCCGTGAGCCGGCGCAGACGGCCGAGCTTCGCGGGCGTGACGGCCTGCGCCGGGTGCCCGAACCCCGTGCCGCGCCGGGTCTTGACCTCGACGGCCACGAGCACGTCGCCGTCGAGCGCGACGACGTCGAGCTCGCCGCGCGTCCCGCGCCAGTTGCGGTCGAGGAGCGTCCAGCCCGCCTCGACCAGGTGGGCCGCGGCCACCTTCTCCCCGTACCGCCCGACGGCGTCGTTCGCTCCCATGGGCTCACCTCCGCGGCCCACCATGGGGCACGGCGCGGGAGCGGCGCCAGGGGCGCCGGGCGGCCTGTGGGACCGCCGTCAGCCAGTGGTCCTGTGCACGGCCACAAACGGCGTCAGAGCTGGAGCTCGGCCTTCGCGAGCTCCTCGACGTTGACGTCCTTGAACGTCACGACGCGCACGGACTTCACGAACCGCGCGGAGCGGTACACGTCCCAGACCCACGCGTCGGCGAGCCGCAGCTCGAAGTAGACCTCACCGGCGGCGGAACGCACCTGCAGGTCGACCTGGTTCGCCAGGTAGAAGCGGCGTTCGGTCTCCACCACGTACGAGAACAGGCCCACCACGTCGCGGTACTCGCGGTACAGCGCGAGCTCCATCTCGGTCTCGTAGTTCTCCAGGTCTTCGGCGCTCACGGCTCCATCATGGACCATCGGCGGCCACCGGACCGGACGGAGGACACCGGTCAGCTCGTCGGCAGACCGGCCTCGGGGTCGAGCTCGAGCACGTCGACCGGGTCGCCGTACGCCGGGACGCCGATGCCCTCGTCACCGCGCTCGGGCAGGCGCCAGGACCGCCGGTGCTGCGGCGTCGGGCCGTGCTCGCGCAGGGCCTCGACGTGCGCCGCCGCCCCGTAGCCCTTGTTCTGGTCCCACCCGAAGGCGGGGTACTGGCGCGCCAGGCTCGTCATGAGGCCGTCGCGCTCGGTCTTCGCGAGCACGCTCGCGGCGGCGACCGACGCGCACTGCAGGTCCGCCTTGACGAGCGTGCGCACGCGCGGGTCGACGAGCCGGACGTCGTCGTGCGGGTCGAGGTCGAACGCCTCGAAGAGGTCCACCGCCGAGGGGCGGCTCAGCCAGTCGTGCTTGCCGTCGAGCAGGACCGCGTCGACGTCGCCGACCGTCCGGCGCACCTGGGCGAGCGCACGGCGGCCCGCGAGCCGCAGCGCGCCCACGATCCCGTGCGCGTCGATCTCGGCCGGACCCGCGTGGCCCACCGCCCACGCGACGCACCACGACCGCGCGAGGGGCACGAGCGCCTCGCGCGCCGCCGCGGTGAGGAGCTTCGAGTCCGTGAGCCCGGGCGGGCACGGCTTCGTCGCGAGGTCGACGACCACGACCCCGACCGACACCGGCCCGGCGAGCGCGCCGCGACCGACCTCGTCCATCCCGGCGACGAGCCGCGCGCCGTCGCGCAGCATGGCGCGCTCCTGGCGCAGGTCCGGCCGACGACGCGCGGGTGCCCGGCGCGCCGGTGCCCGCGCGGGCTCCGGACGCGCGACGGCGTCGAGCGTCACGGCTCCACCTCGGGGACGTCGGCGAACACGTCGCCGGGGTTACGCAGCAGACCGACGTGCGACAGCGGCCACACCTTGACGAACGCCGTCCCCACGACGTTGCTCATCGGCACGAACCCGCCTCCGGGCTTGCCCGTGTTGTAGCGCGAGTCCAGGGAGTTCTGCCGGTTGTCGCCCATGACGAACAGCATGTCGGCGGGGACCGTGCGGTCGAACGCGTCCTGGCTGGGGATCGACCCCGGCTTGATGTACGTCTCGTCGATCGGCACGTCGTTGACGCTCACGCGGCCCTCGGCGTCGCAGCACACGACGTGGTCGCCCGGCACGCCGATGACGCGCTTGATGAGGTGCTCCCCCGTGTCCTGCGGCAGGAGGCCGACGAACGTCAGCGCCGCACGGACCGCCTCGGACACCGCGCTCTGGTCCTGGGGCTCCTGCGGCGGCAGCCAGCCGCCCGGGTCCTTGAACACGACGACGTCGCCCCGGTGCACGTCGAACGCGCCGGGCACGAGGCGGGACACCATCACGCGGTCGCCCTCGACGAGCGTGTCCTCCATCGAGGCGCTCGGGATGAAGAACGCCTGGACGAGGAACGTCTTGATGAGCAGGGACAGCACCAGCGCGCTGACCACGATGATCGCGGTCTCGCGCAGCAGCGAGGACCTGCGCGGGCGCTCGCGCGGGGCGACCTCGTCCCCTTCGGCCGCGAGGTGCTGGCCGTGCGGGGGGCGCCCGTCGTCCTCGGGGCCGAGCGCCGCGCGCTCGGTGCCGGCGTCGGGGTGCGGGCCGCGGGGCGGGGCGCTGTCGGTCACGCGTTCACAATGCCACCTCGGGGGGCGATCCGGGAAACGGAACCGGCCCGCGGACAGCGCCCCCCGGGTACGCCGACGGCGGCCGTCCCGGGAGGGACGGCCGCCGTCGGGACGAGCGGAGCGGCGGTGTCGCCGACAGCCGATCAGCGGTTGGGCGCGGTCTCGCGCTTCTCCTTGATCTTCGCCTTCTTGCCGCGCAGCGCGCGCAGGTAGTACAGCTTGGCGCGACGCACGTCACCGCGCGTCACGACCTCGACGGACTCGATGGACGGCGAGTGCACGGGGAACGTGCGCTCGACACCCACGCCGAAGCTGATCTTGCGGACCGTGAACGTCTCGCGGACGCCGCTGCCCTGACGGGCGATGACGACACCCTGGAACGCCTGGACGCGGGAGCGGGTGCCCTCGACGACCTTGACGTTGACCTTGAGCGTGTCACCGGGGCGGAACTCCGGGACGTCGCTGCGCAGCGATGCTGCGTCGACGCTGTCCAGCGTGTGCATGGTGCTTCTCCTCGCCCGCCACAGGTCGGACGCGTGCTCGTGGCCCGGGCAGACCGGGCCGTCGTCGTATCGGTGGGGTGTGCCGTGCTGCGCGTGGACGGTCGTCGACCTCGCGGTCGTCGGGTCCGTCGTGCCAGTCCGCCCGAGGATCGGGCGCGGGCTCCCCTGTGGCAGAGGTCCGGGGCGGCACACACCGATCGACCATTCTGCCACACCCGTCGGCCGGGGCGGCAGTCCTCGCGGGCCACGGGCGCGCGCCGGGAGGGTCCCCGCTCAGCCGTCGGCAGGGGCGGTGCGCTCCAGGTGGCCGTCGACGACGCCCCAGCCGGCCCCCGCGAGGACCTCCAGGTCGTGCCGGTCGAGGGCCGCGACGTCGAGCGCACGCACCATGTCCGGGCGGCGGCGGGCGGTGCGACGCAGGGCCTGGTCCCGGCGCCAGCGCCGGATCCGGGCGTGGTGCCCGGACAGCAGGACCTCGGGCACCTCGAGGTCGCCCCACACGGGCGGCTTCGTGTAGACCGGGTACTCCAGGAGCCCCGCGGCCCCGTGCGACTCCTCGACGAGCGACTCCGGGTTGCCCACGACGCCCGGCAGCAGGCGCCCGACGGCCTCGATCATCACGAGCGCCGCGACCTCGCCGCCGTTGAGCACGTAGTCGCCGATCGAGAGCTCGCTGACGCGCATCCCGGCGGCACGGTAGTGCTCCGCCACGCGCGCGTCGATGCCCTCGTAGCGTCCGCACGCGACGACGAGGTGCTCCTCCGTCGCGAGCTCCTCGGCGGTGCGCTGGGTGAAGGTCGTGCCCGACGGCGTCGGCACGACCAGGTGCACCGCGCTCGCCTCTCCCGCGACCGCGCCGGTCGACAGGCCGGACACGTCGTCGATCGCCCGCCCCCAGACGTCGGGGCGCATGACCATGCCCGCGCCGCCGCCGAACGGCGTGTCGTCGACCGTGCGGTGCCGGTCCGTCGTCCAGTCGCGCAGGTCGTGGACGCGCAGGTCGAGGATCCCGGCAGTGCGGGCCTTGCCGACGAGCGACAGGTCCAGCGCGGCGAGGTAGTCGGGGAAGATCGTGACGACGTCGATCCGCACGTCAGGCCTCGCCGTCGGCGGAGGCGCCCTGCGGCCCGGGCTCGCCCGCCGCGTCGCCGGCGCTCGGCGCCGCGACCTCCAGGTGCTCCGCGTCCGACGCGAGCAGGCCGCCCGGCGGGTCGAGCACGACCCGGCCGCCGGCCACGTCGACGACCGGCACGATCTGCCGGACGAAGGGCACGAGCGTGCGGGCGCCGTCCGGCTCGCGCAGCACGAGGACGTCGTGCGCGGGCAGGTGCTCGAGGCCCTCGACGCGGCCCAGCACGCGGCCGTCCGTCCCCTCGGCGCGCAGCCCGGCGAGCTCGTGCGGGTACCACGCGTCCTCCTCGTCGGACGCCTCGGCCTCGACGACGAGCTCGACGCCGCGCAGCGCCTCGGCGCCCGTGCGGTCGCGCACGCCCTCGAACCCGACGAGCCAGCGGCCCTGGTGGACGCGCACGGTGGCGACGGTCAGGGGGCCGGCGTCGGCGGGCCGCGTCTCCAGACGCTCACCCACCGCGAGGCGTTCCTCGGGGTCGTCGGTGCGCAGGTCGAGGGCTACCTCGCCCCGCAGCCCGTGCGCCTTGCCGACGCGCGCGACGGTCAGCTCCATCGTCGTGACTCCTCGTGTGGTGCTGGATGGGACGGTGCACGCCGGTCCTCCGGCGACGGACGCAGGAAGGCCCGGCCCGCCGGTGGCGGGCCGGGCCTTGCCCGTCGCCCCTCGCGGGGCGTCGTCGGTGCGGGCCTCAGCGGCGGTCGACGTCCACGACGTCGACACGGACCGGCCCGTCGGTCGCGAGCGCGCCGACGACCGTGCGCAGGGCACGGGCGGTGCGCCCGCCGCGACCGATGACGCGGCCGAGGTCCTCCGGGTGCACCCGGACCTCGAGCAGGTCACCGCGACGCAGCGTCTTCGTGGCCACGCGGACGTCGTCCGGGTTGTCCACGATGCCGCGCACGAGGTGCTCGAGGGCCTCGGCGATCATCAGGCCTGCTCGTCGGCAGCGGCCTCGTCGGCCGCGTCGGCGGTCTCCTCGGCCGGAGCCTCGGTCTTCTTCTCGGCAGCCTTGGCCTTGACCTTCTCGGCGTCCGCGGCGGCGGCCTCGATGGCGGCGGTCGGGTCGACCTTCTCGCCCTTGACCTTGAGCGTGCCCTCGGCGCCGGGCAGGCCCTTGAACTTCTGCCAGTCGCCGGTGACCTTGAGGAGCGCGAGCACCTGCTCCGTCGGCTGCGCGCCGACGCCGAGCCAGTACTGGGCGCGGTCCGAGGTGATCTCGATGAACGAGGGCTCCTCGGTGGGGTGGTACTTGCCGATCTCCTCGATCACACGACCGTCGCGCTTGGTGCGCGAGTCGGCGACGACGACACGGTAGTACGGCGCACGGATCTTGCCGAGACGCTTCAGACGAATCTTGACGGCCACAGTGGTGGTCTCTCCTGGTTCTGGTTCGGGCGAACCCGCGATCGTCCCGTGGGGACAGGACGAGGAAGGGGTTCAGGACACGGCACGCGCCGGAGAGAGGGGCCGGGGCACGCCGAGTACCGGGACATTGTGCCAGACGGCGAGGGCATCGACCAACCTGCGGGCGGCGCCGGACCGCGTCAGGCGGCGGGCGCGACGATCTCGCCGCGCAGCACGACGGCGGTGGGGGCGCGCAGGACGCCGACATCCTTGCGCGGGTCCTGCGGGTAGACGACGAAGTCGGCCGACGCGCCCTCGACGAGCGACGTGTAGCCGAGGTACTCGCGGCCCTGCCAGCTCGCGGCCGCGACGACGGCGGCGTCGGGGATGCCCGCGGCGACGAGCTCGGCGCACTCGTCGGCGAGGCGGCCGTGCCCGATCGTCCCGCCCGCGTCGGTGCCGACGAGGATCTGGATGCCGGACTCGTACAGCGCCCGGGCCTGCTCGTACCGGCGCTCGTGCAGGCGCCGCATGCGCGCCGCGAACACCGGGTACCGGGCGTCCGCCTGGCGCGCGATGTTCTCGAACTGCCCGATCTGGAGCAGCGTCGGGGTGACCGCGACGCCGCGCTCGGAGATCTCGTACATGAGGTCGGGGTGGATCCCCGTCCCGTGCTCGATGCCGTCGACGCCCGCGGCGAGGAGCGACGGGATCACCTCGTCGGAGAACGCGTGAACGGTCACACGGGCGGCCTCGGCGTGCGCGGCCGCGACCGCCTCGGCGAGGACGTCGTCGGGCCACAGCGGCCGCAGGTCGCCCTGCGCACCGAGGTCGCGGTCGATCCAGTCCCCCACGATCTTGACCCACCCGTCGCCCTGGCGTGCCTCGCGGCGCACGGCCTCGGGGAGCTGGGCGACGTCGTCGAGCTCGAGCCCGTAGTGGCGCAGGTAGCGCTTGGGCCGGGCGAGGTGGCGCCCCGCCCGCACGAGGCGCGGCAGGTCGCGACGGCCGTGCACCCACCGGGTGTCGAGCGGCGAGCCGGCGTCGCGCACCAGGAGCACCCCGCTGTCCCGGTCCGTCAGCGCCTGCTCCTGCGCGGTCGTCGCGTCGACGGCGCCCTGGGCGCCCAGCCCGACGTGGCAGTGCACGTCGACGAGGCCGGGCAGGGCCCAGCCCTCGAGCTCGACCATGTTGGTGCCCTGCGCCGACGGCCGGGTGAGGCTGATCCGCCCGTCCTTGACCCACAGGTCGCCCACCTCGCGGTCGTCGCCGACGATGACGTGGCCGCGGACGTGCAGCGTGGGGCCTTCCAGCGCGGACATGCGGCTCCTGGGTGAGGACGGACGGGACGGGGAGACGGCCCGGTCGGGGGCGCGGTGCGGCACCGGGCGGTGCCACGGACATAACCTAGCGCCCGGGCGGCTGCGGGTCGCACCCGGGCTCGAGGACGGCCGTCCGGGACGGCCGCGGCTCAGCGGCCGCCGAGCAGCTTCTCGAAGCCGGGCGGGAGCTGGAGGTCGTCCGGCGTCGGAGTGGACGGCGCGTCCGTGCCCCCCACGCCGAACGCGGAGCCCGACGGCGCCGCGGGACCGGTGAGCTCCCCCGCCGCGCGCGCGGCGGCCGCGCGCTCCTGCGCGGCCCGCTTCGCCGGGTTGCCCGACTTGCCCTTGACCTTGCGCTGCGGCGCCTGGCGGCCCCGCGCCTTCTTGCCGCCCATGCCCGGGAGGCTGCCCATGCCCGGCATCCCCGGCATGCCGCCGCCACGGCTCATCTGCCGCATCATCTTCTGCGCGCCCGCGAAGCGCTCGAGGAGCTGGTTCACGTCGCTCGTCGTCACGCCGGAGCCGCGGGCGATGCGCGCGCGCCGCGAGCCGTTGATGATCTTCGGGTTGTCCCGCTCCGCGGGGGTCATCGACCGGATGATGGCCTCGATGCGGTCGACCTCGCGCTCGTCGAAGTTCTCGATGGCCTCGCGCATCTGGCCCATGCCCGGCAGCATGCCGAGCATCTTCTTCATCGAGCCCATGTTCTTCATCTGCTGCATCTGCACCAGGAAGTCCGCGAGCGTGAAGTCCTGACCCGTGGCGACCTTCTCGGCCATCTTCGCGGCCTGCTCGGCGTCGAACGCCTTCTCGGCCTGCTCGATGAGCGTGAGGACGTCGCCCATGTCGAGGATGCGCGACGCCATGCGGTCCGGGTGGAACGCCTCGAAGTCGGTGAGCTTCTCGCCCGTGGACGCGAACAGGATCGGGCGACCGGTGACCCCGCGGACCGAGAGCGCGGCACCGCCGCGCGCGTCGCCGTCGAGCTTGGTGAGCACGACGCCCGTGAAGTCGACGCCCTCCTCGAAGGCCTTCGCGGTCGCGACGGCGTCCTGACCGATCATCGCGTCGATGACGAACAGGACCTCGTCGGGCTGCACGGCGTCGCGGATGTCCGACGCCTGCTGCATGAGGACGGCGTCCAGGCCGAGGCGGCCCGCGGTGTCGACGATGACGACGTCGTGCTGGCGCTGCCGCGCCGTCTCGACGCCCTCGCGCGCGACGGCGACCGGGTCGCCGATCACGTCGTCGACCTCGACGCCGCTCTGGTTGCCGGGGTGCGGCGCGAACACGGGGACGCCGGCGCGCTCGGCGACGACGGAGAGCTGGGTGACGGCGTTCGGGCGCTGCAGGTCGGCGGCGACGAGGAGCGGCGTGTGCCCCTGCTCGCGCAGGTGCAGGGCGAGCTTGCCCGCGAGCGTCGTCTTGCCCGCACCCTGGAGGCCCGCGAGCATGATGACGGTCGGGGGCGTCTTGGAGAAGCGCAGCCCGCGGCTCTCGCCGCCGAGGATGCCGACGAGCTCCTCGTTGACGATCTTGACGACCTGCTGCGCGGGGTTGAGCGCCCCCGAGACCTCAGCCGAGAGCGCGCGCTCGCGCACGGTCGCGCTGAACTCGCGCACGACGGGCACCGCGACGTCGGCGTCGAGCAGCGCGCGCCGGATCTCCCGGATCGTCGCGTCGATGTCCGCCTCGGACAGCCGGCCCTTCGCACGCAGGTTCTTGAAGGTCGAAGTCAGTCGGTCCGACAGCGTGTTGAACACCGCGTCATCCTCACCAGTCGTCGGAAGTCTCGTGCGCGTCGGCCCTCCGTCGCCCCCGCTCCCCGGCAGACGTGGAGCGGGCACGGGACGGGCCGTCCGCGAGGGTCCAGCCTACCCGGCGGCGCCCGGTCCCCCCGGCACGGCGCCCAGCGCACGGAGCGTCTCGCCCACGAGGTCGTCCACGAGGCGCGCACGCCACGCCGTCCACGCGCTCGGGCCGAGCGACGACGCGTCCGCCTCCGTGAGCGCGCGCAGCACCACGAGCAGGTCGGCGCGGTGGTCGACGGCTTCCGCGAGCTCCGCGACCGTCGCCGGGTCGTCGGGGTCCTCGCTCACGGCGAGGCGCGAGAGGGTGAGGTGGTGGCGCACGAGGCGCTCGACGTCCGCCACGACGTCCGGCTCGAAGCCCATGCGGCCGAGGATCGCGGGCACGAGCCGCGCGCCCTCGACGGAGTGGTCGGCGGCGCCGGCGCGCTTGCCGATGTCGTGCAGGACCGCGGAGAGCAGCAGCAGGTCGCTGCGCTCGACCTCCTTGCGGGCGCGCGCGGCGCGCGCCACGACCTCGACGAGGTGCCGGTCGACGGTGTGCCGGTGCACGGCCGCGCGCTGCGGCCGGTTGCGCACGCCCGCCCACTCGGGGATCCACGTCGTGACGACGCCCGCGAGGTCGAGCGCCTCCCAGACCGCGACCTGGGCCTGGCCGGACCCGAGCAGGGCGAGGAACGCGGACCGCGCGGCGCGCGGCCACGGCTCCGGCAGGGCGGGGCAGCGCGCGAGGCTGGCGACGGACACGGGCGAGAGCGTCAGGCCCGTGCGCGCCGCGGTCGCCGCGGCGCGCAGCGACAGGAGCGGGTCCGACTCCGGGTGGGCGTCCACGGCGAGCACGAGCTCGCCGTCGTGCTCGACGAGGCCGTCGCCCACCGGCCGCAGCCGCGGCGCCGTGCGGCGTCCCCGCACGAGCACCGGGCGGCGGGCGACCGACGGCCGCTGGAGCGCCTGGCGGGCCCGGCGGACCGTCGTGTCGAGCGCGTAGGAGATCTCGCGGCCCGCCGCGGCGAGGCTCGCGAGCAGCTCGTCGGGGTCGTCGTACCCGGACAGCGCGGCGACCTCGTCGAGGTCGGCGAGCAGGAGGCGGCTCGTGTGCCGGCCCGTGACGACCTGGAGCGTGTCGCGGACGTCGAGCAGGTGGGCGTGCGCGCGGTCGACCGACCCGTGCGGCCGGTCGGTGAGCCACGTCGCCGCGAGCGCCGAGAGCACGACCGCGTCCCGGATGCCGCCGCGCGACTCCTTGAGGTCGGGCTCGATGAGATAGGCGAGCTCGCCGGACCGCTCGGCGCGCTCGCGCGTCGAGGAGAGCAGGTCGGGCAGGCGGCGGCGCGACGCGGAGCGCCAGTCGGTGAGCACCGCGGAGGAGGCGCGGTGCACGACGAGCGCGTCCCCCGCGACCGCGCGCACGTCGAGCCACCCGACGGCGGCGGGGACGTCCTTCGACGCGACCTGGCGGCACTGCGAGAGGGAGCGCACCGCGTGGTCGAGGTCGACGCCCGCGTCCCACAGCGGGTACCAGAGCCGCTCGGCGACGCGCGCGACGTCGTCGGCGGTGTGGGTGCGGCCGTCGTGGACGAGGACGAGGTCGAGGTCGCTCGCCGGGCCCATGTCGCCCCGCCCGAGGCTGCCGACCGCGGCGAGCGCGAGCCCCTCCGGTGCGACGCCGTCGGTCGCCTCGAGCCAGAGGCCCGCGAGCGAGGACGTGACGAGGTCGACGACGGCGGCGCGGCGCGCGACCCCGCTGCGGCCCGGTCCGCTCATGGACCGCGCGACGTCGAGCATCCGCGCACGCAGGTCCCGCACCCCGTCGGGGTGCGGGACCTGCGTGCCGTGCTCTCCCGGCCCTGCCGGGCGCCCCGCCGATCCCCCTGCGACCCCGCCCGTGGTCGGGGTGTCGGCGTGGTGGGTCATCCGAGGGTCCGTCTCCTCACAGGGCGCCGGGGCCGTGCTCGCCCGTGCGCACCCGGGCGACGTCGTCCACGGTCACCGTCCAGACCTTGCCGTCGCCGATCTTGCCGGTCTGCGCCGCCTTGACGATCACCTCGGTGACCGCGGTGGCGTCGGCGTCGTCGACGAGGACCTCGATGCGGACCTTGGGGACCAGGTCCACCGTGTACTCGGCGCCCCGGTAGACCTCGGTGTGGCCCTTCTGGCGGCCGTACCCGCTGGCCTCGCTGACCGTCATGCCCCGCACGCCCGCGGCCTCGAGCGCCGACTTCACGTCGTCGAGCCGGTGCGGCTGGATGATTCCCGTGACGAGCTTCATGCCCGCACCTCCCTGATGACGCTGCCCTGCTGGATGGACTCGTACGCCGTCTCGCCGTGGACCGCGAGGTCGATGCCGCCGACCTCCGCGTCCTCGCTCACGCGCCAGCCCATCGTGACCTTGAGGATCAGGCCGATGACCGTCGTCGTGATCGCGGTGAAGACGATCGCGACGAGCGCGATGAGCACCTGGACGACGAGCTGCTGCGCGCCGCCCCCGAAGAAGAGGCCCGTGTCGGTCGCGAGGAAGCCGATCGCGACGGTACCCCAGAGGCCGGAGACGAGGTGGACGCCGACGACGTCGAGCGAGTCGTCGTAGCCGAAGCGGTACTTCAGGCCGACCGCGAGCGCGGAGAGCGCGCCGGCGACGAGGCCCAGGACGATCGACGTGACGGGGTTGAGCGCGCCGGCGGCGGGCGTGATCGCCACGAGGCCCGCGACGACGCCGGACGCGGCACCGAGCGACGTGGCGTGACCGTCGCGGATCTTCTCCGTGACGAGCCAGCCGATGATGCCGGCCGCCGTGGCGCTCGTGGTGTTGATCCAGGCGAGGCCGGCCGTCTCGTTCGCGCCGAACGCGGAGCCCGCGTTGAAGCCGAACCAGCCGAACCACAGCAGGGCCGCGCCCAGCATGACGAACGGCAGGTTGTGCGGGCGCATCGGCTCGGTGCCGAAGCCCTTGCGCTTGCCGATGAGGAGCGCGAGCACGAGCGCCGCGACACCGGCGTTGATGTGGACGACGGTGCCGCCCGCGAAGTCGATCGGCGCGACCGTGGCGGCGCCGTCGGTCACCCCGAACACCTTCGCGGCGAGACCGTTCTCGTTGGCCGAGAGGAAGCCGCCGCCCCACACCATGTGGGCGAGCGGGAAGTACGTGACCGTGACCCAGATCGCCGTGAACGTCAGCCACGTGCCGAACTTGACGCGGTCGGCGAGCGCACCCGAGATGAGCGCGACCGTGATGATCGCGAACGTCACCTGGAACGCGACGTCGACCACGTTCGGGTAGTTGCCGAGCGTGCTCGCGACGGCACTGCCGTCGGCGTCCGTGATCGCCCCCGAGAGACCGAACTGCGCGAACGGGTTGGCGAACAGGCCACCCGTGCCGGCCTCGCCGTAGGACATGGACCAGCCCCACAGCACGTAGACGACGCCCACGACGGCCATCGCGCCGAAGGACATCATCATCATGTTCAGCACGGACTTGGCGCGGACCATGCCGCCGTAGAAGAACGCCAGTCCGGGCGTCATCAGGAGCACGAGGGATGCTGAGGTCAGCATCCACGCGGTCGCCCCGGTGTCCCACTCCATCGGATCATCTCCCCTCGCCGGCCGGGCGGCCGGTCGGGGACTACGGTGGTGCGGGCGGGTTTCCCCGGCGGTGTCGCCGCGTTACGCCGGCGTGACAAGGGCAGGCTGGACGTAAACGTTCGGTTTCGTCGCACCGCGCGGGCGCCCGGAGCGCGGCGCCGCGACCGTGCCGTGATCGCGCCGTGACACGACCGTGACCCGGCGGGGCGACCCGGACCGGCACCCGGCCGGGCACTGCGGCCGGGCGTCGCGCCCGGCCGCGCCCGTGCCTCAGGCGCCGAGGAGCCCGTCGACGAACTGCTCCGGGTCGAACGGGGCGAGGTCGTCGGGCCCCTCCCCCAGGCCGACGAGCTTGACGGGCACGCCCAGCTCGCGCTGGACCGCGACGACGATGCCGCCGCGCGCGGTGCCGTCGAGCTTCGTCAGGACGATGCCCGTGACGCCCGCGACCTCGCCGAAGACGCGTGCCTGGTTGAGGCCGTTCTGCCCCGTCGTCGCGTCGAGCACGAGGAGCACCTCCGACAGCGGGGCCTCCTTGGTGATGACGCGCCGGATCTTGCCCAGCTCGTCCATGAGGCCCTGCTTGTTCTGCAGGCGCCCGGCCGTGTCGACGAGCACGACGTCCGCACCCTCGGTGCGGCCGCGGCGCACCGCGTCGAACGCGACCGCCGCCGGGTCGGCGCCGTCACGGTCGGACCGCACGGTCGGGACGCCGACGCGCGAGCCCCAGGTCTCGAGCTGGTCGGCGGCCGCGGCGCGGAACGTGTCGGCCGCGCCCAGCACGACGCTGCGGTCCTCGGCGACGAGCACGCGCGCGAGCTTGCCGACGGTCGTCGTCTTGCCGGTGCCGTTCACGCCCACGACCAGCACCACGGCGGGCACGGTGGACCCGTCCTCGGCGGTGCGCGGGGACGTCGCGAGCGAGCGGTCGAGCGTCGGGTCGACGAGCGCGACGAGCTCGGTGCGCAGGAGGTCGCGCACGCTCGCGGCGTCGCGCACCCCGAGGACGCGGACCTTGGTGCGCAGCGCGTCGATGAGCTCGCCGGCCGGCCCGGCGCCGACGTCCGCGAGGAGGAGGGTCTCCTCGAGCTCGTCCCAGTCGTCCTCGGTGAGGTGGTCCCGCGAGAGGACGGACAGCAGGCGGGCGCCGAGCGGCGACCCGGAGCGCGCGAGGCGCTCGCGCAGCCGGACGAGCCGACCACCGACCGGCTCCGGGCGCTCGAGCGCGGGCGGGGCGGCGACGTCGGGCTCCGGCGGCGCCTCCACGGTCGCCGTGCCGGGCGGCGCCTCCACGGCGTCCGGCGCCGTCGCGGGGGGCGCGGCAGGGGCCGTGGGCGGGGGTTCGACGAGGTCGCGGCGACCGCGGCGACGGACCGACACGGTCCCGGCGGTGACGAGGCCGACGACCAGGAGGACGCCGAGGACGATCCAGAGCGGGAGGAGGTCGTTCACCCCGGAAGTCTCTCAGACCGACGCGGTGCTCACGCCTCGGGAGGACGCTCCCCCGGGTGCAGCGGGCGCACGCGCTCGCGCGCACGGTGCAGGACGTCGGTGAGCTCCTCCGCGTCGACGTACGCGTTGGACGACACCTGCGTGGCCGTGAAGAAGTCGTCGATGCTCGTGTCCACCGGCCGCGGCATGCGCACGGTCGCGACGTGCTGGCCCGGGTTGTCACCGCGGCGGCGACGCCGCCGCAGCCCCGAGCGGAAGTCGCGCCAGAAGGCGCGCATCCCCTGCTCGCCGTCCCGTCGGTCACCCGTCGCACCGGTCGACTGCGCCTCGGCGCGCGCGACGACGCTCGCGAACAGGAACACGACGGCGGCGACGCCGAGCGTGAGCCCCAGCCACACGAACATCCAGACCATGCCCTCCAGTATCCGGGCGCCGGAACGCGTCGCGACCGCAGCCACGCCGGGGCTCGGCGATCAGCACCACATCTTCACAAGGCCCGGAATTGCAACGATCCTGGAGGTTCCGCCCAGGTGCGGACGAGGCGGACGGACCGCCCCGCGCCGGTCAGGCGGAGACCTCCTCGCGCGCCTCGGACATGCGCTGGCTGATGACCGTCGTGACGCCGTCGCCACGCATCGTCACGCCGTAGAGCGCGTCGGCGATCTCCATGGTGCGCTTCTGGTGCGTGATGACGATGAGCTGCGAGTCCTCCTGGAGCTCGCGGAAGATCTCGAGCAGGCGGCCGAGGTTCACGTCGTCCAGGGCGGCCTCGACCTCGTCCATGACGTAGAACGGCGAGGGCCGCGCCTTGAAGATCGCGACGAGGAGCGCGACCGCCGTGAGCGAGCGCTCGCCGCCGGACAGCAGGGACAGGCGCTTGACCTTCTTGCCCGCGGGACGGGCCTCGACCTCGATGCCCGTGGTCAGCATGTCGTCCGGGTCGGTGAGGACCAGGCGCCCCTCGCCGCCCGGGAACATGCGGGCGAACACGCGCTCGAACTGCTCGGCGGTGTCGCGGTACGCGTCCGAGAACACCCGCTCGACGCGCTCGTCGATCTCCTTGACGATCTCCAGCAGGTCGGCGCGCGACTTCTTGAGGTCGGCCAGCTGGTCGGCGAGGAACTTGTGCCGCTCCTCGATCGCGGCGAACTCCTCGAGCGCGAGCGGGTTCACCTTGCCGAGGCGGCCGAGGTCGCGCTCCGCGGCGCGCAGGCGCTTCTCCTGCTGGGCGCGGTCGTACGGGACCGTGCGGGGCTCGTCGTCGTCGGAGGGGACGGGGACCTCGCGGTGCGGGCCGAGCTCCTCGACCAGGACGGCCGGGTCGAGCCCGAGCTCGTCGACGCTGCGTGCCTGGAGCTGCTCGATGCGCAGCTGCTGCTGGGCGCGCGCCACCTCGTCGCGGTGCGCGACGTCGGTCAGCTCGCGCAGGCGCGCCGCCAGGTCGTCGACCTCGCGGCGCGCGGCGGTCACCGCGGTGTCGCGCTCGGCCCGTGCCGCCTCCGCGGCGTCCCGCTCCGCGCCCGCCCGGGCCAGCGACCGGTCGATCGCGGCGAGGGCGAGCGTCGCGCCGTCGCGCACCGCGGACGCGCGGCCCGCCTGCCGCACCCGCGCCGCCTCGCGCCGCGCGGCCCGCTCGCGCGCGTCGCGCTCTGCGGCGGCCGCCCGGGCCAGCGACTGGGCCCGGCCCGCGACCGCCCGCGAGCGCTCCTCGCTCGTGCGCAGGGCGAGCCGTGCCTCGGTCTCGGCCGTGCGCGCCGCCGAGGCGCGTGCGAGGAGGCGGTCGCGCTCGGCGCTCGCCTCCGCCACCGCGTCCTCAGACTGCTCCGGCGCCGCCTCCGCGACCTCGAGCCGCTCGACGAGCCCCGCGAGCGTCTCGCGCGCGTCGTCGAGACCCTGGGACGCCCGCTCCAGCGACGCGCGCACCCGCTCGGCCTCCGCGGCGGCCGAGCGCGCGGTCGCGCCCAGGTGCCCGAGCTGCTCCGCGACCGCGGCGAGCTGCGCGTCGGACTCGTTGAGCCGGTCGAGCGTGTCCTCGTACCGGGCCCGCGCCTCCTGCGCCGCCTCGCGCGCGCCCACGAGCGCGAACCGGGCACGCTCGGCGCGGGCCGTCGCGTCGGCGTGCGCGGTGCGCGCCTCGTCGAGCGCCGACTGCAGGTGCAGCACGCTCGGTGCCGACGCCGACCCGCCCCACGCGCGCGTCGCCGCGAGGAGGTCCCCGCCCCGCGTCACGACGGCGATGCCCGGGTGCCGCGCCACGAGCGCGCGCGCCTGGCCCAGGTCGTCGACGACGGCCACGCCCGCCAGCAGGGACCGCACCGCCTGGCCGACGCCCCCGGCCGCGGTGACGACGTCGACGGCCCAGCGTGCGCCGTCGGGCAGGTCGACGGCGGCGGGGCCGGGGCCGGGCTCCGCGGTCGCCACGACGAGGCCCGCGCGCCCGGCGTCCTCCGTGCGCAGGTACCGCAGCGCGTCGACCGCGGCGTCGACCGACTCGACCGCGACCGCGTCGGCGGCCGGGCCCAGCGCCGCGGCCACCGCGTCCTCGTATCCCGCCTCGACGCCGAGCAGGGCCGCGAGCGACCCCACGACGCCGACGCCGTCCGCCGCGAGCAGCGCGCCCGCGCCGTCCTTGCGGTCGAGGCTCAGCTCGAGGGCCTCGATGCGTGCGCTCCACGTCGCGCGCTCCTGGTCCGCGGCGGACGCGTCCGCCTCCAGGCCCGTCACGGCGGCGGTCGTGCGCTCGACCGCGTCTGCCGCGGCCTCGTGCTCGGCGTCGAGGCCCTCCTCGCCCTCCTCGGCGCCGACCACCTGGGTCTCGAGCACCGCGAACTCGGTGCGCGCCTGCGTGCCCCGGTGCTCGGCCTCCGCGAGCGACTCGCGCAGCCGCCCGATCTCGGCCTCCGCCGCCTCGACGCGCGTGCGCTGCGCCGCGACCTGCCCGGCGAGCCGCGCGAGACCCTCGCGGCGGTCCGCGGCACCGCGGAGCAGCGTCGCGACGGCGCGCTCCGCCTCCCCCGCGGCCTGCTCGGCGTCCTCCCGGTCGGTGACCGCGGCGGCGAGCGCGTCGCGCGCGCGGGCGACCTCCGCCTCGAGCTCCGCCTCGGTCGCGCGCACGCGCTCGGCCTGCGCCTCGAGCTCGTCCGGGTCCTGCCCGCGGGGCGCCGCCTCGGGGCGCCCGAGGAGACGCACGCGCTCCTCGGCGAGCGTGCGCGTGCCGCGCAGCCGCTCGCGCAGTGACGAGAGCCGGAACCAGACGTCCGTCGCGGCCCCGAGGGCGGGCGCGGCCTCCGCGGCCTCGCGCTCGAGCCGGCCGAGCGTGTCGCGCGCCGTCGCGAGCGCGCGCTCGACCTCCGCCTGCTGCGTGCGCAGGGCCGCCTCGTCGGCCATCTCCTGCTCGAGCGTCGCGGTGAGCTGGGCCAGGTCGTCGGCGAGGAGCCGGGCCCGCGCGTCGCGCAGGTCGGCCTGGATCGTCGCGGCCTTGCGCGCGATCTCCGCCTGCCGCCCCAGCGGGCCGAGCTGGCGCCGGATCTCCGTCGTGAGGTCCGCGAGCCGCGTGAGGTTGGCCTGCATCGCGTCGAGCTTGCGGAGCGCCTTCTCCTTGCGCTTGCGGTGCTTGAGGACGCCCGCGGCCTCCTCGACGAAGCCGCGGCGGTCCTCGGGCGTCGCGCGCAGGACGGCGTCGAGCTGCCCCTGGCCGACGATGACGTGCATCTCCCGGCCGAGGCCCGAGTCGGAGAGGAGGTCCTGGATGTCGAGCAGGCGGCACGCGCTGCCGTTGATCGCGTACTCGGACCCGCCGCTGCGGAACAGCGTGCGGGAGATCGTCACCTCGGTGTAGTCGATCGGCAGGGCGCCGTCGGTGTTGTCGATCGTCAGGGACACCTCGGCGCGCCCGAGCGGGGGCCGGCCCGACGTGCCGGCGAAGATGACGTCCTCCATCTTGCCGCCGCGCAGGGTCTTGGCGCCCTGCTCCCCCATCACCCACGCGAGCGCGTCGACGACGTTCGACTTGCCCGAGCCGTTCGGCCCGACGACGCACGTCACGCCGGGCTCGAAGCTCAGCGTCGTCGCGGACGCGAACGACTTGAAGCCGCGCAGCGTCAGGGTCTTGAGGTGCACGAACCCGAGCCTAGTGCGGCGCTCCCACGATCCTGCGGACGTCCGCGACCGGCCGTGGCGGACCGCGGACACCGCGGCGGGCACGCGAACGCCCCGCCCCGGAGGCCCGGGACGGGGCGGACGTGCGTGTGCGGGTCAGCCGAGCTCGGGGAACCAGAGCGCGATCTCGCGCGCGGCGGACTCGGGCGAGTCCGACCCGTGCACGAGGTTCTGCTGGACCTTGAGGCCCCAGTCGCGGCCGAGGTCTCCGCGGATCGTGCCGGGCAGCGCCTCGGTCGGGTTTGTCGCGCCGGCGAGCGAGCGGAAGCCGGGGACGACGCCCTGGCCCTCGGCCACGACCGCGAGGATCTTGCCCGAGAGCATGAAGTCGACGAGCGGCTGGAAGAACGGCTTGCCCTCGTGCTCGGCGTAGTGGGCGGCGAGCAGCTCGGGCGTCGCGTCGAGCAGGCGCACGGCGGCGAGCGTGTAGCCCTTGGCCTCGACGCGCCGGAGGATCTCGCCGGACAGGCCGCGGCGGACGCCGTCGGGCTTGACGAGGATGAGGGTGCGCTCGATGGTCTCGGTCAGTGCGGGTGCGACGTCGGTCATGGTCGCCGAGCCTACCGGCCGCGGGCCCGTGCGCCGCGCCCGGCGGGCGGCCGCCCGGCCGCGTGCGCGCCGCGCCGTCAGGCGGCGTTGGGCGCGGTCTCGGGGTGCTCGGCGTCGTAGGCCGCGCGCTCGCGGTCGATGCGCCCGCCGAGGCGGATCGAGACGATCCACAGGACGACGAAGAGGCCGCCCACGAGGAACATCATGGGCACCACCAGCCCGAGCGCGAGCACGGGCACCTGGACCACGGACCCGGCGACGTACCCGCCGGGCGTGCCCACCATGCGCGACAGCACGACGAGCACGACGGCGAGCACCCCGCCCACGACCCAGATCGACGTCGCGGAGGGCAGCTCAAGCGGGCCGCGCGAGTACGGCACGTCGCGCAGGCCGTAGGCCACGAGCGTCGCGAACACGACGAGGAACGCCTCGAGCAGGAGCGTGGTCGACGCGAACTGGACCTTCGCGGGCTTCTTGGGCTTGATGCGGTCGCCCGGGGACGGGCGCACCGGGCCCGCCGCGTGGCCGTGGCGGGACGGCTGCGCGGCGGGCTGCGACGGCGAGGTGCTCACCCGGTCAGGATACCGGCGCGCCGTCGCGGTCCCGGCTCCCGGGGCGCTCGTCGTCCGGTCCCCGGCCGCCCGCGGGCACGACGACCGCGGCGCCCTCAGCCTCGCCCGTCGCGGGGGCGTCCTCGCGCAGGTCGCCGTGGTCGGCGACTGCCTCGCCGCGCGCGACCATCCCGGCGACGTCGGAGAGCTTGACCTCGCGCAGGAACAGCGCGAGCACGAACCCGACGAGGACGAGCGGGACCAGGTACCAGAACGCGGGGGCGAGCGCGTCGGTGAACGCGTCGACGACGCCCGTGTGGATCGGCTCCGGGAGCTGCTGCACCATCTCGGGCGTGAGCGAGGAGCCCTCCGCGCCGGCGGGGGCCGCACCTCCGGGCACGCCCGCGAAGACGCCCTCGAGGTTGTCGGCGAGCCGCGACGTGAAGATGGTGCTGAACAGCGCCGTCCCGACGGCCGCGCCGATCTCGCGGAAGAAGTTGTTCGCGCTCGTGGCGGTCCCGATCTCGTGCGGGTCGACCGAGTTCTGCACGGCGAGCACGATGGTCTGCATGACGAGGCCCATCCCGGCGCCCATGACGAAGATCATCGCGCCGAAGAGCCACATCGACATGTCGCCCGTGATGCGCGTGAGCCAGACCATCCCCGCCGCGGTGATCGCGAGACCCACCACCGGGTAGATCTTGTACCGCCCGGTCTTGGTGATGGCGATACCGGACCCGATGGCCGTGATCATGACGCCGACCATCATCGGGAGCATGAGGAACCCGGACTCGGTGACCCCGGCACCCGTGGACATCTGCAGGAACGTCGGCAGGAACGCGAGCGCCGAGAACATGCCCATGCCGAGCACGAGACCGATCAGCGTCGCGATGGTGAAGGTCCGGTTCTTGAACAGGTGCAGCGGGAGCAGCGGCTCCTCGGCGCGGTTCTCGACGAGGACGAACGCGACGACCGACACCACGACGGCCGCGACGAGGCCGAGCAGCCACGGGTCGGACCAGTCGTAGCCGGACGACGTCGTCAGCGACTCCCAGCTCGTGACCAGGACGATGCCGGACGTCGCGACGACGAGGAAGAAGATGCCCGCGACGTCGATCTTGCGGCCCGCGCGGTGCGAGGGGAGCTTGAGCGCGACCCACGCCACGACGAACGCGGCGACGCCGATGGGCACGTTGATCCAGAACGCCCAGCGCCAGCCCGGGCCCTCGGTGAACCAGCCGCCGAGGAGCGGCCCGATGACCGCGGCGATGCCGAAGAGCGCGCCCATGGGGCCCATGTACTTGCCGCGGTCCTTGGCGGGGACGATGTCGGCGATGATCGCCTGCGACAGGATCATCAGGCCGCCGCCGCCGAGGCCCTGCACGCCGCGCCAGGCGACGAGCTCGGGGAACGACTGCGCGAACCCGGCGCCGGCCGACGCGACCGTGAAGAGGCCGATCGCGACGAGGAACGGCCAGCGGCGGCCCCAGAGGTCGCCGAACTTGCCGTAGAGCGGCATGACGATGGCGATCGCCAGGATGTAGGCCGTGATGACCCAGCCCTGGTGCTCGACGCCGTGGAGCTCGCCGACGATCGTCGGCATCGCGGTGCCGACGATCGACTGGTCGAGCGAGGACAGGAACATCGACGCCATGAGCGCGCCGAAGATCACCCACACGGTGCGCGGGGTGAGCACGACGAGCGGCTTGCCGCCGTCGACGGGCGGTGCTGCGGTGGAGGAGGCCATGAGGATCCGGTTCGGTCGGGACGGGCGGGCGCGCGCCGACGGGCGCGGCCCGTCGTCGGGTGGAGGCTGGAGGTGCGGCCGGTCGGGTGGGAGGCCCGAGCCGGTGGAGTCCTCGCGCGGGGCGAGGGGTGCGGTCAGGGGGCCGCGGGATCGGGGGCGCGCGTGTCGCGGAGCAGCGCGCGGAGCTGGTCGACGACGCCCGGCAGGTGGTCCACCGGCTCGCCCTCGCGGCCCCGCTGCTGCCACTCGACCGTGCTCGCCCGCAGGAGGCTCATGACGACGAGCGCCAGGAGCTCGGGGTCCGGGACGAACGGCCGGACCGCGCGGCGTGCGACGAGCATCTCGACGAGCTCCGCACGGTGGCCCTCGACCCACGCGACGTGACGCGCGACGAGGTGCGGCTCGCGCTGCACGAGCTCGAGCGTGCGCGCCATGCGCTCGGGGGTGACGACCTCGTGCGCGAGCACGTCGGCCACGACGACCTCGAGGTCGTCGAGGAGCGCGCCCGTCGGGCCGCCGGCGACGAAGGCGGCGACGACGTCGGCTCGGACCGAGAAGTCCTCGAGGCCGAGCACGGCGTCGTCCTTCGCGGGGAAGTAGTTGAAGAACGTGCGGGGCGAGACGCCGACGGCCGCGCAGATGTCCTCGACCGTCACGGCGTCGAGGCCGCGGTCGAGGACGAGGGTCTGCGCGGCGTCGACGAGGGCCTCGCGGCGCGCGCGCTTCTTGCGCTCCCGCAGCCCGCCGGGCGACGGCACGAGGCATGCCGCGGCCCGCTCGGCCACGGAGGGGCGAGCGGGCACGTCAGGCGGAGTCGTCGGCACGAGGAGCATTCTTGCATCCTCTGCAATTTTGCACCAACTGCAACATCGGGTGACAGAGGTCACACCGTCGCGGCGTCAGACCTCGCCGAACCCGCCCTCCACCGCCTCGACCACCGCGCGCACGGCGTCCGCGGCCTGCGGGCCCTCCCCCGTGACCGTGAGCTCCTGCCCGCCGGTCGCGCCGAGCTTCATGAGCTCGAGGACGCTCGCCCCGTTGACGCCGTCGATCGCGACGCTCGCGTCGAACCCGGCGACCAGGCGGGCGAGCACGGCGGCGGGCCGGGCGTGCAGGCCGAGCGGGTTGCGCAACGTCACGACGGCGCGGGCCTCCCCCGCCGGCGGGGCGCCGTCCGCAGGGTTCTCCTCCCCCGCCTCCGGTGCCGCGGCGGGGACGGCGAACGTGCCGCCCGCGTGCTCCGCGGACGCGAGGACCTCGGCCACGTCGCCGCCGCCGTGCGCGGTGACGGCCGCCGCGACGGCGCCCTCGACGAACGGCGCGTCCGCGAGCAGCACGCGCCCGTCGAAGCCGTCCTCCAGGTCCAGCACCGACTCGACCGTCATCACGGCCGAGCCCAGGTCCGCGAGCACGACGACGCCGTCCGCGACGCGCAGCGCCTCCTCGATCGCCCCGGAGACGCGGTCGTAGCTCGTGCCGAGACCGCCGTCGTCCGTGCCGCCCGCCGCGAGCAGCAGGACGCCGGGCGCCATCTGCGCGGACAGCTCGACGGCCCCCTGCGCGAGGCGCTGCGAGTGCGAGACGAGGACGAGCGCGACCCGGGCCCGCGTGCCGACCGGTCCGGCCACGCCGCTCACGCCGCCGCCGCGTCGCGCGCGGCCTCGAGCAGGATCGCGGTCGACGTCGCGCCCGGGTCCTGGTGGCCCGCGCTGCGCTCGCCGAGGTAGCTCGCCCGGCCCTTCGTCGCCACGAGCGGCACGGTCGCCTCGGCGCCCTCGCGCGCGGCCCGGGCGGCGGCCGCGAGGACGTCGGCCGTCGAGCCGCCCGCGTCGGCCGCGGCCTCCGCCGCGTCGACCGCGGGCTGCCAGGCGTCGACCATGGTCTTCTCGCCGACCTGCGCCTTGCCGCGCGCGGAGATGCCCTCGAGCGCGCCCTCGAGCAGCGCCACGACGCCGTGCGCGTCGAGCTCCGCGAGACCGGTCACCTTCGCGGCACGGAGGTACGCGGTCCCGTAGAGCGGGCCCGAGGCGCCGCCGACGGACGACATGAGCGTCGTGGCCACGAGCTTGAGCACGTCGCCGATCTGACCGGGCGGCTGCTCCCCGGCGGCCGCCCCGTCGAGCTTGGCGACCACAGCGCGGAAACCCCGGTCGAGGTTCTCGCCGTGGTCGCCGTCACCGATCTGGCGGTCCAGCTCCGTCAGCTCGTCCCGTGCCGCCGCGATCCGCTCCGCGCTCAGCCGGGTCCATCGCTCGGCCCAGGCCACGTCCAGCGTCATGCCCCACCTCTCCTCGCCGTCGAGCCGGCGGTGCGCCGGCTCCCGGAGACTGCACGAAAGGGCACCCGCTCACCAGCGCAGCGCGGCCGTGTGGACGGGAGCGTCCCACAGGGCGGTGAGCTCGTCGTCCAGGCGCAGCACGGTGACCGACGCACCCTGCATCTCCAGCGACGTGACGTAGTTGCCGACGAGCGAGCGCGTCACGCGTACGCCGCGCCCTTCGAGCAGCCTCCTCGCCTGACGATAGACGACGTACAGCTCGGACAGCGGGGTACCGCCCATTCCGTTAACGAACAGCAACACGTCCTCGCCGTCGGCGAGGCCCAGGTCGTCGGCCACGGGATCGACCAGCCGCTGCGTGATCTCGTCCGCCGACGCGAGCGGGATCCGGTGCCGCCCGGGCTCGCCGTGGATCCCGATGCCGATCTCGACCTCGTCGTCGCCGAGGTCGAAGCTCGGCCGGCCCACGTGCGGCACGGTGCACGCCGTGAGGGCGACGCCCATCGAGCGCACGTTCGCCACGACGCGCCCGGCGATCTCCGTCACGGTCCCGAGGTCGTCACCGCGCTCGGCCGCCGCGCCCGCGATCTTCTCGACCGCGACCGTCCCCGCCACGCCGCGCCGGCCCGCGGTGTAGAGCGAGTCCTCGACCGCGACGTCGTCGTTGACGAGGATGCTCGTGACCTGGGTGCCCTCGGCCTCGACGAGCTCGACCGCCGTCTCGAAGTTCAGCACGTCGCCCGTGTAGTTCTTGACGATCGCGAGCACGCCGGCGCCCGAGTCGGCGCCGAGGATCGCCGGGACGATCTGGTCGGGCGTCGGCGAGGTGAACACGGCGCCCGGCACCGCGGCGTCGAGCATCCCCGGCCCGACAAAGCCGGCGTGCAGCGGCTCGTGGCCCGAGCCGCCGCCCGAGACCAGCCCGACCTTGCCGGCCACCGCGCCGCCGGCACGCGACACGTACGGGGGCGCGAGGTGCACCTGCACGAGGTCGGCGTGCGCCTGGCCGAAGCCCTCGAGGGACTCCGTCACCGCGTCCTGGGGATCGTTGAGCAGCTTCTTCACCGGTCATCCCTCCATCGGTCCGTGCGCCCGGTGCTCCGGGCGCCGACAGCCCCCGCGACGTCGGCAGGCCGCGCCCGGCGCGCCCGCCGCCGTCGTCGCCTCCATCAAACACCCGGCCGCCGCGCGCCGCGCGGCGTCCGGGCGTCAGCCGCGACCGAGCAGGACGCGCGCGTCGGCCACCGTCACGACCGAGCCCGTGACCAGGACGCCCGTGCCCGTGCCGACGCCCACGGCGTCGTCGCGCTCGACGAGGTCGACCGCCACCTGGAGCGCCTCGTCGAGGCGCTCGGTGCTGTGCACGCGGTCCTCGCCGAAGACGTCGGCGGCGAGCTCGGCGAGCTCCGTCGGGTCGGCCGAGCGCTCCGAGCTGTTGCGCGTCACGACGATCTCCGCGAGCACCGGCTCGAGCGCCGCGAAGAGCGGCTCGGCGTCCTTGTCGGCCATGATCGCGACGACGCCGACGAGGTGGCGCAGGTCGAACGCCTCGCCGAGCGCCGTCGCGAGCGCCTCGGCCCCCGCGGCGTTGTGCGCCGCGTCGACGAGGACGGTCGGGCTGGACCGCACGACCTCGAGCCGGCCCGGCGACGTGACGTCCGCGAACGCCGCCTCGACGAGCGTGCCGTCGAGCGCCCGGCCGCCGAGGAACGCCTCCACCGCGCCGAGCGCGAGCAGCGCGTTGTGCGCCTGGTGCTCGCCGTGCAGCGGGAGGAACACCTCGGTGTAGAGCGCCGCGGGCGTGCGCAGGTCGAGGAGCTGTCCGCCGACCGCGACCTGGCGCGCGGCGACGTCGAGGTCGACGCCCTCGCGCAGCAGGCGCGCGCCGACGCGCTCCGCCCGCGCCCGCAGCACCTCCTCGACCTCGGGGCGCTGCGCCGCCGAGACGACAGTCGCGCCCTCCTTGACGATGCCCGACTTGACCGTCGCGATCTCCTCGAGCGTGCTCCCGAGCCACCGCTCGTGGTCGAGCGCGACGGGCGTCACGACGGCGACCTCCGCGTCGACCACGTTGGTCGAGTCCCACTCGCCGCCCATGCCGACCTCGACGATCGCGACGTCGACGGGCGTGTCCGCGAACGCGGCGAACGCCACGCCCGTGAGGACCTCGAAGAAGCTCAGCTGCGACTGCCCGGTCTCCGCGAGCTCGGCGTCGACGACCTGCACGTAGGGGTAGACGTCCTCCCACACCTCGACGAACCGGCGCGGCGAGAGCGGCTCGCCGTCGACGACGATCCGCTCGGTGACGCTCGTCAGGTGCGGGCTCGTGAACAGGCCGGTGCGCAGGCCGTGCTCGCGCACGAGCCGCTCGGCGACGCGCGCGGTGCTCGTCTTGCCGTTGGTCCCGGTGAGGTGGATCGTCCGGAACGCGTGCTGCGGGTCGCCCAGCAGCTCGAACAGGCGCCGCACCCGGTCGATCGTCGGGTCGAAGTCGTGCTCGGGAGCACGGGACACGATGTGCTGGTAGACGCGCTCGAGGTCCGCCTGCGCGGCGGCGTCCTCCGCCGCCGCGCGGGCGTCCTTCGCGCTCTGCCGGCGTGCGGCGCCGGGGTCCTTGCGCGGGGCGCTCACAGGATCACCGCCGTGTCCGGGACGGTGCCGTCGGCCTTCTCGACGCGCACGGAGCGCACGTCGGTCGGCGACGTCTCGACGACGACCTCGACCGCGAGCGTCTCGCGCGCGACGAGGTCGCGGTGCTCCTCGACGGCCGCGAGCCACTCGCCCGGCACGTCGAGCGAGAGCCGGATGCGGTCGGCGACGTCGAGCCCGGCGGCCTTGCGCGCGTCCTGCACGTCGCGGATCACGTCGCGTGCGTAGCCCTCGGCGAGCAGCGCGTCGTCGAGCGCGAGGTCGAGGACGGCGAACCCGCCGCTCGCGAGCACCGCGGCGGCGACGCTCGGCGCCTCGCCCTCGGCGACGCCGCGGTCGGCGACCACCGTCGTCAGCTCGTACTCCGCGGGCAGGAGCGCGACGTCGCCGTCGTCCGTCGTCACGACGACCTCCCCGGCCTCGTCCACGCGCCACGCACCGGCCTTCGCCGCCTTGATGACGGCCTGGACCCCGCGGCCCAGGCGCGGGCCCGCGGCGCGGGCGTTGACCGCGAGGCGCTGCGTGATGCCGAAGCGCTCCGCGGCGTCCGAGTCGGTCGGCTCGAGCTCGACGGCCTTGACGTTGAGCTCGCGCGCCAGCAGGTCCGTGTACGGCGCGAGCGCCCCCGGGTCGTCCACGACGACCGTGAGCCGCGCGAGCGGCTGGCGCACCCGGAGCTGGTGCGCCTTGCGCAGGCCGAGCGCGGCCGACGCGACGGCGCGGACCTCGTCCATCGCGGCGACGAGCGCCGGGTCGGCGACGAGGGACGCGTCCGGGACGTGACGCACGGCCACGGCGGACGAGCCGTCCTCGCCGACGAACCGCTCGCCGACCTCCTCGGTGGACGCCGGCCAGTCCGTGAGGTGGACCGAGCGCCCGCCGGTCAGGCCGCGCCACACCTCCTCCGCGAGCAGCGGGGCGAGCGGCGCCATGACGCGCGTGAGCGTCTCGAGCGCCGTGTACAGCGTGTCGAACGCGTCGGCGTCCTCCGCCCAGAACCGGTCGCGCTGGGTGCGCACGTACCAGTTGGTCAGGACGTCGAGGTGCTCGCGCACGGTCTCGCACGCGCCGGCGATGTCGTACGCGTCGAGCTGCCCCGTGACGCGCACGACGAGGTCGTGGGTCCGGGCGAGCAGGTAGCGGTCGAGGGCCGGGAGCCCGGCCACGCGCTCGGGGGCCACCTTCTGCGCGACGTACCCGGCGGGCTCGACGGGCTCGCCCGCCCGCGCCTGAGCCTTCGACGTGTTCGCGTACAGGGTGAAGAAGTAGTACGTGCTCCACAGCGGCAGCAGCACCTGGCGCACCGCGTCGCGGATCCCGTCCTCGGTGACGACGAGGTTGCCGCCGCGCAGGATGGGCGAGCTCATGAGGAACCAGCGCATCGCGTCGGAGCCGTCGCGGTCGAAGACCTCGTTGACGTCCGGGTAGTTGCGCAGCGACTTGCTCATCTTGCGGCCGTCGGAGCCCAGCACGATGCCGTGCGAGACGGCCGAGCGGAACGCCGGGCGGTCGAACAGCGCGGTCGCGAGCACGTGCAGCGTGTAGAACCAGCCGCGCGTCTGGCCGATGTACTCGACGATGAAGTCGCCGGGGTTGTGGTGCTCGAACCAGTCGGTGTTCTCGAACGGGTAGTGCACCTGCGCGTAGGGCATGGACCCCGAGTCGAACCAGACGTCCATGACGTCCTCGACGCGGCGCATGGTCGAGCGGCCCGTCGGGTCGTCCGGGTTGGGGCGCGTGAGGCGGTCGACGAACGGCCGGTGCAGGTCCGGCTCGCCCTTCTCGTTGCGCGGGAGGGTGCCGAAGTCCCGCTCGATCTCGGCGAACGAGCCGTACACGTCGACGCGCGGGTGCTGCGGGTCGTCCGAGCGCCACACGGGCACCGGGCTGCCCCAGAACCGGTTGCGCGTGATCGACCAGTCGCGCGCGTTCTCCAGCCACTTGCCGAACTGGCCGTGCTGGATGTGGTCGGGCGTCCACGAGATCTGCTCGTTGAGCTCGACCATGCGGTCCTTGAACTTCGACACCGCGACGAACCACGACGACACGCCCATGTAGATGAGCGGCTTGCGGCAGCGCCAGCAGTGCGGGTAGGAGTGCGCGTACGACTCACGGCGCAGCAGCACCGTGCCGGGGCTCGTCGCGCCGAGCGGGAGGTCCGGCGTCTCCTCCCCCTGCGCGGCCGCGGCGTCGTGGCGCGTGCGGCCCTTGAGGTGGTCGATGATGAGCGCGTTCGCGTCGAAGACCTGGAGGCTCTCGTAGTCGACGACGGGGAAGACGAACTTGCCGTCGGACGCGACCGGCAGCACCGGCTCGACGCCCTCGCGGTCGGAGACGACCTTGTCCTCCTCGCCGAACGCGCCGGCGTTGTGCACGAGCCCGGTGCCGTCCGTGGTCGTGACGAAGTCGGCCTCGACGACCCGGTGCGCGCCGGCGTGCCCGGCGAAGTACGAGAACGGCGGCGTGTACGACCGCCCGACGAGGTCGGCGCCCGTGAGCCGCTCGACGACCTGCGTCGTCACGTCCTCGACGCCCTCGTCGGCGAGCTCGCGCGCGTACGCCTCGAGGCGCTCCGCGGCGATCACGTAGCGCTCCTTGACGCCCGTGAACGACGACTCCACGACGACGTACTCGACGTCGGGGCCGACCATGACGAACAGGTTGGACGGCAGCGTCCAGGGCGTCGTCGTCCAGATGAGCGCGAGCTCGCCCGTCTCGAGCCGGAAGCCGACGGTGACCGCCGGGTCCTGGCGGACCTGGTACACGTCCTCGTCCATGCGCAGCTCGTGGTTGGACAGCGGCGTCTGGTCGTTCCAGCAGTAGGGCAGCACGCGGAAGCCCTCGTAGACGAGGCCCTTGTCGTAGAGCTGCTTGAACGCCCACAGGACCGACTCCATGAACGTCGGGTCGAGCGTCTTGTAGTCGTGCTCGAAGTCGACCCAGCGCGCCTGGCGGGTCACGTAGTCCTGCCACTCGCTCGTGTACTTGAGCACCGACGCGCGGCACGCGTCGTTGAACCGCTCGATCCCCAGCTCGAGGATCTCCTCCTTGGTCTTGATCCCGAGCTGGTCCATCGCCTCGAGCTCGGCGGGCAGGCCGTGCGTGTCCCAGCCGAAGCGACGCTCGACGTGCTTGCCGCGCATCGTCTGGTAGCGCGGCACGACGTCCTTCGCGTAGCCCGTGAGCAGGTGCCCGTAGTGGGGCAGGCCGTTGGCGAACGGCGGGCCGTCGTAGAAGACGAACTCGTTGCTGCCGTTCTCCCCGGCGGGGTTGCGCTCGACCGAGGCGCGGAACGTGTCGTCCGCCTCCCAGTAGGCGAGGACCTCGCGCTCGATCGCGGGCAGGTCCGGGGAGGCGGGGACGCCGAACGCGGCTCCGGGGTGCGCGTCGGCGGCGGACGAGGGTGCGCGGTGCAGCGGGTAGGCCATGGTCTCGAGGACTCCGGTGAGGTAGCGGTCGGCGGGGTGTCCGCCGTGGTGGTACGGGTCGGTCGTGCTCTCCTGCGAGGACGACTCCCCCACCTGGGGCGGGCTCGCCGCGGTACCACCTCGCTTGCCGGCGCCGTCCCCGCAGGTGCCCGACGGCGTCGGGCACCACGGGCGGTCGCCGACCGCTCGTCGCAGGCTGTGACGGGCCCACCCGTCCGGGTCTAGTGAGGACCCGCCGCGGGCCTTCAGGCCTGCCCCGCGGCGGGGTTCCCGTTCTTCCGGAGGCTCGCCGGTGATGGCCGGGTCGACGCCTGTGCCTCCATGGTAGCCGCCGCCCGGCGGCGCGCGGTGTAGGCGTCGATGTCGCGCGCGACGAGCCACTCGAGCGTGAGCGGCGGCCCGGCGGCGGCCGACGGGGCGGGAGCGGCGGGGAGGGCGGGTGCCGACGACGGCACCGTGGTCGGGCGGTAGCGGGGGAAGTGCGGGGGAACGTACATGGCGGTCTCGCGTCCTGTGCTCGGCTGGCGTCCGTGGGTGCAGACCCGGTCGTGGCGTCGGACTCATCGCTGAGCCGTGGCGCGGGACCGGCGACCGTCACGCCCCGTCGCAGGGAGGGAGGGGCGGGAGGCTGCTCGCGGACACCAGGTCGAGGCTGCGCAGGGCGCCGCGAGCCCTCAACAACAGGTGGCGGTGCGGACCAGCGGGCGCGCGAGGACGACCGTGCTGCTCGTGGGGCGCGCGGAGGTCACCCGCACATGGTGCCAGCACGCCCGTCGCGGGACAACCTCCGGTCCACCCGGGACCCGGGACCCGGGCCCCTCGCCTGCCCCCCGGTCTCAGGCACGGGCCGGGCCGGTCACCGGACGCGGACGGCGACCTCGTGCCAGCCCGACGCTCCGTCGGGCGCGGGCGGGGCGACGTCGGCCGTCTGGGTGCGCCCGTGGGCGTCGGTCGCCCGGACCGTCAGCCGGTGCTCCCCCGGCGTCGCGTCCCACGCGTACGACCACTGCCGCCACGTGTCCGGGCCGACCGTGGCGGCGAGCGTCGCGGCGCGCCACGGGCCGTCGTCCACGCGCACCTCGACGCCCTCGACGCCCGTGTGCTGGGCCCAGGCCACGCCCGCGACGACGACGTCCCCCGCGTCCACGGCCGCGCCGTCGCGCGGGGTGTCGACGCGCGACGCGAGCTTGATCGGTCCCCGCTCCGACCACCCGCGCGTGGACCAGTAGGCGACGTCGTCGGCGAAGGTCGTGACCTTGAGCTCGGTGACCCACTTCGTCGCGGACACGTAGCCGTACAGCCCGGGCACGACGAGCCGGGCGGGGAACCCGTGCTCGGCCGGCAGCGCCTCGCCGTTCATCCCGACGGCGAGCAGGCTCGCCCGGTCGGGGTCGGTGAGGGCGTCGAGCGGCGTGCTCGCCGTCCACCCGTCGGCGCTCGTGGAGAGCACCATGTCGGCGCCGTCCTGCACGCCCGCGCGCGCGAGCAGCTCGCGCACCGGGTACCCGAGCCACCGCGCGTTGCCCACGAGGTCCCCGCCGACCTCGTTGGACACGCACGTGAGCGTGAGGTCGTGCTCGACGAGCGGGAGCGCGAGCAGCTCGTCGAGCGTGATCTCGAACGGGTCGTCGACGAGCCCCGAGACGCGCAGCGTCCACGACGCCGGGTCGACCTGCGGCACGCGCAGCGCCGTGTCGATGCGGTAGAAGTCCGCGTTCGGGGTGACGTACGGCGCGAGCCCGGGGACGCGCAGGTCCGCCCCGGCGGGGACGGCGGGGGCCGGGGTCGCGGGGGCGGGGAGCCGCAACGCGTCGCGCGCTGCCGTCACGGCGCGCGAGCCGGCGGACACCGCGCGCGACGTCGCGAGCGCGACGACGCCCGCCGCCGCGGCGAGTCCCGTGACGAGGAGGAACCGGCGGCGGTCGAGGCCGCCGGGCGTCGTCGTCGCGTCGTCGGAGCCGGAGGGCGCGGCCGGGCCGCGCAGCGTCCGGAGCGTCGCGCGCAGCAGCAGCACGGCGACCCCCACGCCGACCAGGCTCGGCAGCGCCCAGGCCACGTTCCCGCCCGGCCGGGAGGCGGCGACGACCGCGCCGACCGCCCCGACGGCGGCGAGGAGCAGCGCGCCGGACGGCGGGCGGCGGAGCTCGAGCCAGCCGCTGACGGCCGCGCCCGCGGCGAGCGCGACGCCCATGACCCCGAGCAGCACGGCCTTGTCCGCGGTGCCGAAGGTCGCGACGGCCCAGTCCTTGAGGGGCCCGGGCACCGCGTCGACGACGCCCGCACCGGCGGCGAACAGCGGGCTCGACCCGGGCGCGACGACGGCCGCGACGAGCTCGGCGACGGCGAACCCGACGGCCGCCGCGACGACGCCCGCGAGCGCCGCCCGTGCACCCGCGTGCCCGGCTGCCTGCCGCTGCCCCGTCATGCGCGTCCTCCCGTGGTCCAGTAGACGCCGGGCGTGCCCCGGGCGCCATCCTCGGTTCGGAGCGGCGCCGCTCCCGGACGGGTCGGGGTCAGCGGGCGGACGCGTCGGCGTCGGGAGCGGGCTCCACGCCCTTCGGGACGAGCGGCGCGCGCCACAGGGAGTACGTCGAGGCCTGCGCGACGGGCCGCAGGATCAGCGAGTCGATGTTCACGTGGTGCGGGCGCGTCACGGCGAACGTCACGACGTCGGCGACGTCGTCGGCGGTGAGCGGGTCCACGACGCCCTCGTAGACGGCGTCGGCCCCCGCCTGGTCCCCGTGGTAGCGGTTGAGCGAGAACTCGGGCGTGTGCACGAGGCCCGGCGCGATCTCGATGACGCGGATCGGCTCGCCCACGAGCTCGAGGCGGAGCGTCTTCGCGACGCCGAGCAGCGCGTGCTTGGACGCGACGTAGCCGGAGCCGCCGACGTAGGTGTCGTGGCCCGCGGTCGACGTCATGAGCACGATGTCGCCGCGACGCGACGCGCGCAGGAGCGGCAGGAACTCCCGGGTCACGCGCACGGTGCCGAGCACGTTCGTCTCGTACATCGCGCGCCACTCGTCGATCTTCGCCTCGTCGACCGGGTCGACGCCGAGGCCGAAGCCCGCGATGTTGAGCAGCGCGTGCACGGGCCCGCGAGCACCTGCCTCGGCGACGAGGCGCGCGACGTCGTCGTCGGAGGTCACGTCGCCCACCACGGGGTGCGCACCCGTGCGCTCCGCGACCTCGGCGAGCCGGTCCGCGCGGCGCGCGAACGCCACGACGTCCCAGCCCCGGGCGCGCAGGAACCGCACGCACGCCTCCCCGATGCCCGACGACGCGCCGGTCACCACGGCGCGCAGGGGCGAGGTCGCAGGGGCGGGGGCGGGCGGGTACGACGTCTCGGTCACGACGCACACTCTGTCACGGTCGCGTGTGTAGGCTGGACGACGGACCGCGAACCCCTCGATCGTTCGCCGGAGCGACCTCGTCCTTGGGTCGCGGGTCCGCCCGACGCGAGATGGCGCGTCCGACCCTGGAGAGCCCGCGTCCCCGCCCGGGGGCCGCCGTCCGGCTCTCTCCCCGCCTCGCACCCGGAGCAGCTCCGTGCCCTCGCGCCTCACGCCGTCCCTCGTCTCCCGCCGACCCGTCCGCGCCGCCGTCGGCGCGTCGGCCGTCGCCCTCGTGCTCGCCGCCTGCTCGTCCGGCACGACGCCCGGGGGCGACCCGACCTCTGCGGGCGGCGCGACGTCGTCGAGCACGCCCGGGAGCACCGCGTACCCGCTCACGCTCGACGACTGCGGGTTCGAGGTGACGTTCGACGCCGCGCCCGAGCGCGTCGTGACGATCAAGTCGAGCACCACGGAGATGCTCCTGGCCCTCGGGCTCGGCGACCGGATCGTCGCGAGCGCGTTCGCCGACGGGCCGGTGCCCGACTCGCTGGCCGACGCCGCCGCGGACGTCCCCGCCGTCGTGGAGCCGCTCTCGGACCAGGTCCCGGGTGCCGAGGCGGTCCTGGAGACCGAGCCCGACCTCGTCTACGCGGGCTGGGAGTCCAATCTCACGGCCGACGGCGCCGGCGACCGCGAGACCCTCGCGCAGCTCGGCGTCGCGACCTACGTCTCCCCCGCCGCGTGCAAGGCGCCGGAGTACATGCCGGATCCGCTGACGTTCGACGACGTGTTCGCCGAGATCACCGAGGTCGGCACGATCTTCGACGCGCAGGACGCCGCGGCGGACCTCGTCGCGGAGCAGCGCGCGACGCTCGACGGCGTCGTCCGCGACGACCGCGGCCTGACCGCCCTGTGGTACTCGTCGGGCGACGACATCCCGTACGTCGGGGCGGGCATCGGCGCGCCGCAGATGATCATGGACGCCGTCGGGCTCGAGAACGTCGCGGGCGACGTGCACGACACCTGGACGTCGTACGCGTGGGAGGAGGCGGTCGCCGCCGACCCGGACGTGCTCGTCCTCGTCGACGCCGCCTGGAACACCGCCGAGGCGAAGATCGAGCGGCTCGAGTCCAACCCGGCCACGGCCGAGATGACGGCCGTCCGCGAGGGCCGCTACCTGACGATCCCGTTCCCGGCGACCGAGGCGGGCGTGCGCAACGTCGACGCCGTCGTGGACCTCGCCGCGCAGCTGGAGGCGCTCGACCTGTGACGACCCTGCGCACCCGGCCCGCGCCCGCCGCGGCCGACCGTCGCCCGGACGGCACCGGCCCGGCCGGTCGCGCGCGGCGCGGCGCGGCCTGGTGGGTGCCGGCCGGCGTCGTCGCGCTCGTCGCGACGGTGCTCGTCACGGTGACGATCGGGCCGGCGGACCTCGCCGTGGGCGAGGTGTGGCGCTCGGTCGCGACGCACCTCGGGCTCGGCGGGCCGCTGGGCCTGGAGCCGCTCGGCGCCCTGCAGGACGGCATGGTGTGGCAGCTGCGGCTCCCCCGCGTGCTCACGGCGGCGGCCGTGGGCGCCGGGCTCGCGGTGTGCGGCGTCGTCATGCAGTCGCTCACGCGCAACCCGCTCGCCGACCCCTACCTGCTCGGGCTGTCGTCCGGCGCGTCGCTCGGCGCGGTGCTCGTGCTGGTCGCGGGCTGGACGGTCCTGCTCCCCGTCGCGGCGTTCGGCGGCGCGGTGCTCGCGCTCGTCGCCGCGCTCGGGCTCGCGGGCGCGCTCGGCGCGCTCACGCCCACGCGGACCGTGCTCGCCGGGCTCGCGGTGAGCCAGCTCGCGGCGGCCGCGACGAGCTTCGTCATCTTCTGGTCCGCGACCGGCGACTCCTACCGCGAGATCCTGTCGTGGCTCATGGGCTCCGTCGCGGGCGCGACGTGGACCTCGGTCGCGGTCGCGGGCGGCGCGACGCTCGTGCTCGGGACGCTGCTCGCGTCGACCGGCTCGGTGCTCGACGCCTTCACCTTCGGCGACACGGCGGCCTCCGCGCTCGGGGTCGACGTCGCGCGCGTGCGCTGGACGCTCCTCGTGGGCGTCGCGCTGCTCACCGGCGCGCTCGTGTCCCAGTCGGGGTCCATCGGGTTCGTCGGCCTGATCCTGCCGCACGCGGTCCGGCTCCTCACCGGCGCGCGGCACTGGCTGCTCCTGCCGCTCTCCGCGCTGTTCGGCGCGACGTTCCTCGTCTGGGCCGACACGCTCGCGCGCACGGTGTTCGCGCCGCGCGAGCTGCCCGTCGGCATCGTCACCGCCGCGATCGGCGCCCCGGTGTTCGCCCTGCTGCTGTGGCGCGGACGGAGGACCGCGTGAGCGCCCCCGCCGTCGTGGGCACGACCGGGCTCGACGCGGAGCGCGTGTCGTGGTCGGTCGACGGTCGCCTCGTCCTCGACGGCGTCGACTGCACCGCCCCTCCGGGTGCGGTGAGCGGGCTGCTCGGCCCGAACGGCTCCGGGAAGTCCACGCTCCTGCGCGTGCTCGCGGGCGTCCGGGCGCCGGCGGCGGACCCGGGCCGGGACGGCGCCCGCGTGCGGTTCGACGGCGCCGACCTGCTCGCGCTGCCGCGCCGGCAGCGGGCGCGGGTGCTCGCGCTCGTCGAGCAGGACGCGACGACCGACCTCCCGCTCTCCGTGCTGGACGCCGTGCTGCTCGGCCGCATCCCGCACCGCTCGCTCCTCGCGGGCGACTCCGCGACCGACCGCGACCTCGCCCGGGCGGCGCTCGCCCGCGTCGGGATGGCGGGGTTCGCGGACCGTGAGGTCGCGACGCTCTCCGGCGGCGAGCGCCAGCGCGTGCACCTCGCGCGCGCCCTCGCGCAGGAGCCCGCGCTCCTGCTGCTCGACGAGCCGACCAACCACCTCGACATCGCCGCGCAGCTCGACACGATGCGCGTCCTGCGCGACCTCGCGGACGACGGCGTCACCGTGCTCGCCGCGCTCCACGACCTCAACCTCGCGGCCCAGACGTGCGACCACGTCGTCGTGCTGGCGGACGGCCGCGTCGTCGCGGCGGGCGACGTCCACGACGTGCTCGTGCCCGACGTGCTGGACCCGGTCTACGGCGTGCGGTGCGAGGTCCTCACGCACCCGCGCACCGGCAGGCCGGTGCTGACGTTCGAGCCCCCGGCCTGAGGAAGCCTCAGAAGCCGCGCAGCCGTTCGAGGCGCACGCGCAGCGTCACGGCGTAGTCGTCGTGGAAGCCGTCGGGCGTCGTGCCGAGGCCGCGGATGCCGTCGTCGTACTTCGCGTCGTACGCCGCGCGCTCCGCGGCCGAGAGACCGTCGTCGTCGACCGACGCCGTGCCGGTGAGCACGACGACGTCCCCGCCCGACGGGGTGCTGTTGAGGTGCACCGCGACGCGGGCGTTCGCACGGACGTTGCGCAGCTTGGCCGTGCGCGGCTGGGACTTCACGACGATCTCGTCGGCACCGTCCCAGCGGAACCAGACCGGCGTCGGCTGCGGCGTGCCGTGCGGGTCCACGGTGACGAGCCACACGACCTGCTCGTCGGCGAGCCGCGCCGCAGCGCGTGAGCCGAGGCGCGTCGTGGTGTCGACCGCCGGCATCAGGCCTCCTCGGCCGCCGCGAGGCGCGGCAGCTCGATCGCGGGGCAGCGGTCCATCACCATGTCGAGGCCCGCGTCGCGCACGCGCCGCGCGGCGTCCTCGTCGATCACGTCGAGCTGGAACCACACCGCCTTCGCGCCGATCGCGATCGCCTGGTCGGCCACGTCGCCCGCGAGCTCGGACCGCACGAACACGTCGACGACGTCGACGGGGAACGGGACGTCCGCGAGGCTCGCGTACCCCTGCTCGCCGTGGACGGTCTCCGCCGACGGGTGCACGGGCACGACCCGCTTGCCGTGCTGCTGCAGCACGCGCGCGACCCCGTACGCGGCGCGCGCGGTGTTGTTCGACAGGCCGACGACGGCCCAGGTCTCGGTGCCCTCCAGGACCCGACGGACGGTGTCCTGCTCGTCGGCCGGCACGGCCGCTGTGACGTCGCTCATGTCGTGCGCAACCGGGTCCCGGCCGCGGCTATTCCGCGGCCGGACCCGGCGCGGGCAACCGCGCACCTCAGAGCAGCGCGAGGGCGAGCAGCGCGCTCGACGCCGCACCGGCCACCGTCCGCACGTGGTTCCACGCGAGCCAGCGCGGGAGGAACGCCGTCCACGCCGCCGCCAGGTCGCCCTCGCGGGCCGCGGCGTCGAGCCGCTCGTTGAGCGGGACGTTGCCCACGGCCGTCACGCCGAGGATCCCGACGACCGCGACAACCGCGCCCGCGAGCGCCCGTCCCGCCCCGGAGTCCCCGCCGACGAGTCCGACGACGGCCGCCGCCGCGGGGAGCAGGACGCTCGCGGCGAGCAGGAGCATCAGCGGCGGCCGGAGCGCGTCGCGGTTGATCGCGACCATCGCGGCGCCGCCCTCGCCCGGCGGGAGGCGGCGCAGCCCACCCATCACGAACGTCGAGAACGCGAAGAGCACGCCGCCCGCGAGCCCCGTCGCGACGGCGGCCGCCACGACGAGGGTCGCGAAGGCAGTCACGGCGTGGTCTCCACCGTGCGCGTGCCGGCGACGGTGCCCGCGACCCACGCGCCCGCCTCGCGCGCCGCGTACTCGCGGAAGTCCCGCGGCTCGCGGCCGAGCGCGACGCGGACGCCGTCGGTCACGGGGGTCCCGCGCCCGTCGAGCACCTCGGTGAAGAGGTACCGCATGAGGTCGACGACGTCGTCGGGCAGCCCGGCCGCAGCGAGGCCCGCGACGAACGCCTCCATGGCGACGGGCTCGTAGCGGACGTCGCGCCCGCTCGCGGCGGCGATCTCCGCGACCGCTTCGTGGAACGTCAGCGCGCGCGGCCCGGTGAGCTCGAGGACGCGCCCCGCGAGGGCGTCGTCCGTGAGGGCCGCGACCGCGACGTCGGCCACGTCCTCGAGGTCGACGAACGGCTCCGCGACGTCGTCGACCGGGAGCGCGAGGACGCCGTCGAGCACGGGCTCGAGGAGGAAGCTCTCGCTGAAGTTCTGGTCGAAGAACGCGCATCGCACGACCGTGCGCGCCGGGAACGCCGCGCCGACGAGCCCCTCCGCGCGCTGCGCCTCGTCCTCGCCGCGCCCGGAGAGCAGCACGAGGCGGCGGACGACGGCGTCGTGCGCGCGGGCCGCGAGCCGGGCCACGGTCTCCGGTGCCCCGGGGACCGCGAGGTCGGGCGCGTACGCGACGTACACGGCCGCGGCCCCCGCGAGCGCGGGCTCCCACGTCGTGTCGTCGTCCCAGTCGAAGCGCACGTCGCCGGAGCGCGACGCCCGGCGCACGGGGACGCCGGCCGCGTCGAGCCGGTCCGCGACGCGGCGGCCGGTCTTGCCGGTCGCGCCGAGCACGAGGACGGTGCCGGGCGCAGGTGCCGGTGCGGCGGTCGGCGCCGACGTGCGGACGGGTGCCGCCGACGGGGCGGCGGCGGTGGGCGGGGTCGAGGCAGGCATGGTGTCTCCCGAGGTGCGGCGGGTGGAGCGGTACGGGTCCCACCCAACCCCGGCGCCGCGAGACGTTCCATGGCCGACCGGCTCGCGCGCATACGCGATCGTCTCGCCGCGCGCGGCGTACGCTGACGCGATGGACGTCGTCGCCGGGCTGCTCGACGGGCCGCGCGCCCGCGGCGCCTTCCTCCTGCGGAGCCACCTGCGCGCGCCGTGGGGCATGCGCATCGAGGACGAGGCGCCGCTGACGATCGTGCCCGTCCTGCGCGGGTCCGGGTGGGTCGGCCCCGGGGCCGGCGGCACGTCGTCCGACCCGGGCGAGCGCGTCGCCGCGGGCGACGTCGTGCTCCTGCGCGGCCCGGACCACTACGTCGTCGCCGACGCGCCGACCACGGCGCCCCAGGTCGTCGTCGGCCCGGCGTCCGACATGTGCCGGGCGGTCGACGGCGGCCCCTCCCCCATGACCGTGCTCGGCGTGCGGTCGTGGGGGAACGACCCGGACGGCGAGACCGTCATCGTCACGGGCACGTACCCGCTCGACGGCGAGGTCGGGCGCCGGGTGCTGCGCGTGCTGCCCCAGCGCGTGGTCCTGCGCCGCGGGGACGTGGACGGGACGCTCGTCGAGATGCTCGCCCGGGAGGTCGTGCAGGACCTCCCGGGGCAGGAGGCGGTGCTCGACCGCCTCCTCGACCTCCTCCTCATCTCGTGCCTGCGCACGTGGCTCTCGCGCGACGACGCGCCGGGCTGGTACCGCGCCGATGCCGACCCCGTCGTCGGGGCCGCGCTGCGGCTCATCCACCACGACCCGGCGCGTGCCTGGACCCTCGACGCGCTCGCGCGGGAGGTGGGACTGTCGCGCGCGGCGTTCTCGCGCCGCTTCACGGTGCTCGTCGGCGAGCCGCCGATGGGCTACCTCACCGGCTGGCGGCTCGACCTGGCCGCCGACCTCCTCCTCGAGCCGGACGCGACGCTCTCCGCGGTCGCGCGCGCCGTCGGGTACGCGACGCCGTTCGCGCTGAGCGCCGCGTTCAAGCGCGTGCGCGGCGTGAGCCCGGCGGAGCACCGGGCGCGCGCCGGTGCGGCGTGAGCACTCAGCGCGCGACGGGCACGAGCTCGAGGTCCCGCAGCGCGCCGTCGTCGACGACGGCCGTGAGGAACGTCCCGACCGGCTGCCGACGGCGGTCCGTCGGCGATCCGGGGTTGAGCAGGCGCAGGCCGCCCGGCGACGTCGTGTCCCAGGGGATGTGGCTGTGCCCGAACACGAGCACGTCCACGTCGGGGAACGCGGCGTCGGCGCGACGCTCACGCCCGTCCTTCCCGCCCGTCTCGTGCACGACGGCGAGCCGCAGCCCCTCGACCGTGGTGCGCGCCACCTCGGGCAGGCGCGCGTGCAGGTCGGGGCCGTCGTTGTTCCCCGCGACCCCGACGAGGCGCGCCGCGCGCGCCTCCAGCGCGTCGAGCAGGTCGGCGCTCACCCAGTCGCCCGCGTGCACGACGACGTCCGCGTCGTCGACCGCGCGCCACACCTGGTCCGGGAGCGCCCGGGCGCGGACCGGGACGTGCGTGTCGCTGAGCAGGAGGAGTCGGGTGGGCACGCCGCCACGATAGGTCGCGGTCCCGGGGCACGCCGGGTGACGATGGGCCCATGCCGATCCCGCGCTGGGTAGCCCGCAGCAACAGGCGCTTCCTCAACCCCGTCATGCTTCGCGTCGCGACGGGCGTCGGGCCGATGGCCGTCGTCCGCCACGTCGGGCGGCGCAGCGGGCGCGAGTACCGCACCCCGGTCTTCGCGTTCGCCTACCGCGACGGCCCGACCGGTCCGGTCCGCGTCGCGTTCGCCCTCACGTACGGCCCCGACGTGGACTGGGTCCGCAACGTCGAGGCGGCCGGGGAGTTCGTCCTCGAGCGCCGCGGCGTGGAGTACGTCGTCGACGACGTGCGTCGCGTGACCGGCGCGGACGGCCTGCGGCTCCTGCCCGGCTGGACGAGCGCGATCCTGCGGCGCGCGGGCGTCGACGAGTTCCGGACCGGACGGCTGCGCCGGGCACCCGGCCAGCCGGCTGCCATGATGGGGGCATGACCGACCAGCTCTGGATCACCGGCGACCCCGACGCGGACGCGCTGCTCAGCGACGACGCGTTCGCGCTCCTCGTGGGGATGCTGCTCGACCAGCAGTACCCGATGGAGCACGCGTTCGCCGGGCCCCGCAAGATCCGCGACCGCCTCGGCTCGATCGACCCGCGCACCGTGGCGGACACCGACCCCGACGCGTTCGTCACGCTCGCCACGACGCCGCCCGCCATCCATCGCTACGGGCGCTCGATGGCGGGCCGGGTGCAGGAGCTCGCGCGCGTCGTCGTCGACGAGTACGACGGCGACGCGACCCGGATCTGGACCGCGCCGGGCGCGGACGGCGAGCCGACGGGCGCGGAGGTGCTCGCGCGCCTGCGGGCGCTGCCCGGGTTCGGCGACCAGAAGGCGCGCATCTTCCTCGCGCTCCTGGGCAAGCAGCGGGGCGTGCGGCCCGCGGGGTGGCGCGAGGCCGCCGGCCACTACGGGGACGAGGGCTCGCGCCGGTCCATCGCCGACGTCACGAGCCCCGAGTCGCTCGCCGAGGTCCGCACGTTCAAGAAGGCCCAGAAGGCCGCGGCCAAGGCCGCGAAGGGCTGACCGCCGCGCCGCGCGCGGACGCCCGGGTGCGCGACGCACCCCGGCGGCTATCGTCGGCGCGTGACCACGACGACGCCTCCCGCCCCGGGGCTCCCTCCCGCCACGCGCACGCTCCTGGCCCTCGCCGCCGGCGTCGTGGTTCTCGCCGGGGTCCACGCCGCCCGCGAGGTCCTCGCCCCGATGTTCCTCGCGGCGGTCATCGTCATCATCTGCCACCCCGTGCGCTTCCCCCTGGAGCGCCGGGGCTGGCCGCGGTGGGCCGCGACGTCCGCCGTCGTCACGGTCGCGTACCTCATCCTCGCGGCGCTCGTCGCGATGCTCGCGTTCGCGGGCGTCCGGTTCGTGGACCTCGTCCGCGAGTACCTCCCGGCCCTCGTGCGCGCGGTCGACGACGTCGTGGACCAGCTCGCCGCGGTCGGCATCGACACGGACATCGCCGAGGCGGCCACGTCGTGGCTCGACCCGGGACGCGTCGTCAGCCTCGCGGGCAACGTGTCCGGCATGGCGCTGGGCATCGCGACCGCGTTCTTCTTCGTGCTCGCCTACGCGATCTTCATGGCCGCCGACGCCGCGCGGTACTCCACCGCCGGCTCGGTGTTCGGCGCCGAGCGCGCCGCGACGGTCGACCGGGCGACGCGGTTCAGCGGCGGGGTGCGCCGCTACTTCGTGGTCAACGCGTCGTTCGGCGCCGTCGTCGCCGTGATCGACGGCGTCGCCCTGTGGCTCCTGTCGGTCCCGGCCCCGACCGTGTGGGCGATCCTCGCGTTCGTCACGAACTTCATCCCGAACATCGGCTTCGTCCTGGGGCTCGTGCCGCCCGTCGTCATGGCGTTCGTCGTCGGGGGCTGGCAGCTCGCGCTCGCCGTCGTCGCGGTCTACTGCGTGGTGAACGTCGTGCTCCAGGTGCTCGTCCAGCCGAAGTTCGTCGCCGACGCGGTGAACCTCAGCCTCACGTTGAGCTTCGTCTCCGTCGTCTTCTGGACGTTCGTCATCGGGCCGCTCGGCGCGATCCTCGCCATCCCGCTCACGCTGCTCGTCCGGGCCCTCGTGCTGGAGCCCGACCCGGGCTCGGGCTGGCTGCGCTGGCTCTCCGGGGACGACGCGCCGCGGCCCGCCGAGGACCCGCGGGGCACGGGCTCCCCTCCCGCCGCCGACGCCGTGCCGGACGAGGACGACGCCGCCCCGGCGGAGCCCGCGGGCCCCGAGGCCGACCCTCAGGTGGAGCCTGAGGGTTCCGCCGTCGAGCGCTCCCCCGCGCCGGACGAGCGCTGATCCCCGCCGCACGGTCCGCCCCGGGCCCTGGTGCGCGCGCCACCGCCCTCCCTAGGCTGGTGCTCGGCGGGTGTCCGCCCGTCACCGGCACGGGGAGGAACCATGGCGCACGGAGACATCACGCACATCGACATCCCGGTGAGCGACAACGGCAGGGCCACGCAGTTCTACGGCGAGCTCTTCGGCTGGGAGATCGCGGAGGTGCCCGGCTTCGAGGGCTACCCCATGTGGCAGGCCCCGAACAAGATCAGCGGCGGCGGCCTCGCCCCGCGGTCCGAGGGGTTCACGAGCCCGCGCAGTTACGTCGAGGTCGACTCCATCGAGGAGACGCTCGCCAAGGTCCGTGAGCTCGGCGGGCGGGTCGTGCTGGAGAAGTCGGAGATCAGCCCCACCTCGTGGTGGGCCGCGTTCGAGGACGCCGACGGGAACCAGATCGGTCTCTACGAGGGCACGACGGACGCGGGCTGACCGCGCGCGGCGCGCAGCCGCACGGCCGTCAGGGTCGGGGCGACAGCACGCGGCCGTCCGGGTCGTCGGGCCGGCGCGGCCGCAGCGTGGGCGGGGGCGGCCACGGGAGGTCGTAGCGCTCGACGGGGACGTCGATCGCCCCGAAGTCGTCCGTCTGCACGACGACGCCGTCCGGCGTGACCTCGACGAGCCGGACCCGCAGCGGCGGCGCGTCGTCCTGCTCGAGCACCCAGACGTCGGCGAGCCACGCGAGGCTGCTCGCGTCGAGGGCCTCCTCGGCCTCGAGCCAGTCGACCGGGCCGGTGAGCTCGTGCCCGAGCAGCGACACGGCCACCCAGGCGTCGCCCTCGGGGCGGATCCAGCCCACGTGCTCGCGGTCGTCGGGGCGGCGGTGCGCGATCCAGTCGGAGGGGAGCATCCGGGCAGGCTAGCGGCGACGACGGGGCGCACGCCAGGGGTTTCGCCGCCGCGGGCGCGCCCCGCCTCAGTCCGCGACCGGCTCGTTCCCGGAGCCCTCGCGGTACCCCTCGGCGAACCCGGCGCGGTAGCCGTCGGCGTACGCGGCCTCCCGGGCGGCGTCGCCCTCCTGCTCGCGGCGCGCGTCGGCCTGCCCGCGGGCGTACGCCTCGGCGCTGCCCTCGCGGAACAGGTCGTCGCCGGAGCCGCGCACGAGCACGCGGGCGCCCGGACCGTCCTCGCTCCCGACGTACCGGCCGAGCCCGCGCACCACGGCGACGGGCCGGCCCGCCGCCTTGCCGCGCACGAGCTCGCTCGCGGCCGCCACCTCGTCGACGACGGCGGTCACGGTCACCGACAGCGGCCGCCCGTGGGAGTCCACGCCCCCGCGCAGGTCCTCCGCGACGACGACGCCCGCGGCCCCGATGCCGATGTCGACGAGGCCGTCGCGCCACGCCCGGCCGGAGGTGTCCGTCACGACGACGCCTAGCCGGTCGAGGCCGAACCGCTCGCGGAGCGCGCCGCGCAGCGCCCGCGCGGAGGCGTCGGGGTCGAGCGGGAGCAGCAGGACCGTGCCCTCCGGGGTGTTCGACGCGTCGACGCCCGCCGCGGCCATGACGAGGCCGAGCCGGTTCTCGACGATGCGCAGCGGCGGCTGGCCGGGACGCTCGCGCGTCGCGACGACGCGCACCGTCTCGTCCGTGATCGCCTGCTCGCGGTCCGCCGCGGCGACGACGCGGGCCTCGGCCTTCGAGACGATCTTGCTCGTCACGACGACGACGTCGCCGTCCGCGAGCGCCTCCCCCGCCAGCAGGTCGCCCACGAGCGCCGCGAGGTCGTCGCCCGGCCGGACCTCGCCGAGGCCCTCGGGCGCCCACACCGTGAGGCGCGCGGACCGGCTGGGGCCCGCGCCGCCGTCGGGCCCGCCAGGTGCGGCGTCGTGCTCGCTCATCGCGCGAGCTTCGGGAGCACCTCGCGGCCGAAGACCTCGATCCACTCGCGCTGGTTGCGGCCGACGTTGTGCAGGTAGATGCGGTCGAACCCGAGGTCGACGAACTTCTGGATGTACGCGCGGTGCTCGTCCGGGTCGGCGGAGATCACCATGCGGCCCTCGAAGTCCTCCGGGCGCACGAGCTTGGCCATCTGCTCGAAGTCGTGCGGCGAGCGGATGTCCGCCTTGGGGAACTTCATGCCGCCGTTGGGCCACTCGGTCATCGCGTTCGCGAGCGCCTCCTCGTCGGTCGCGGCCCAGGAGAGGTGGAGCTGGAGCACCTTGGGCATCGCCTCGGGGTCGCGGCCGGACTCGCGCACGCCGTCGTCGAACTTGCCGAACAGCATGGAGATCTTCTCGAGCGGCGCCCCGACGGTGATGAGGCCGTCGGCGTGGCGCCCCGCGCGCTTCGCGGTCACCGGACCGGCGGTCGCGACGAGGATCTCCGGCGCGACCTCGGGCATGGTCCACAGGCGCGTGGACTCCATCTTGTAGAACTGCCCGGAGTGCTTGACGTCCTTGTTGTCGAGCCCGGACTGGAACAGCTTCTTGATGACGTCGATCGCCTCGAACATGCGGTTGATGCGCTCGGGCGCCTCGGGCCAGTAGCCCGCGACGACGTGCTCGTTGAGCGCCTCGCCCGAGCCGAGCCCGAGCCAGTGCCGGCCGGGGTACATCGCGGCGAGCGTCGCGGACGCCTGGGCGACCATCGCGGGGTGCCAGCGGAACGTCGGCGCGGTGACCCCGGGGCCCAGGTCGCCCCGGGTCCGCTCGCCGAGCGCCGTGAGCACGTTCCACACGAACGACGACTCGCCCTGCGCCGGGACCCACGGCTGGAAGTGGTCGGCCGCCATGGTCCCGGAGAAGCCGTGCTCCTCCGCGTAGGCCGAGAGCGCGACGGCCTCGGTCGGGTGGAACTGCTCGAGCATGGCGGCGTAGCCGATCGTCAGACCCATGGGCCGACCTTAACCCTCCGCGGACCGTCCTGGGCGAGCGGGCGCCGGCGCCCGTCCCGCACCGATCCGGTCCTCGCCGGGCGAGGACCGGACGGGGCGCGTCAGAGGTACAGCGGCGTCAGGTCCGCGTACTCCTCGACCGAGCCGCCGCGCAGGCAGACCTCGATGATCCGGCGACCCAGCGGGTCGAGGTCGTCGGTGAGGAACTGCCGGAGCTCGCTCGCGAAGAAGTCGGTGATGATCCGCGCCCCGGCGTCGTAGGCCTCGACCCCCACCTGGGACTGCAGCTCGGGCCGCAGGAAGGTCGGGCGCACGAGCTGGCCGTCGATCTTCATCTCCGTGAGCGTGTAGCCGAACAGGGGGCAGCGGGCGGGCGTCAGCTCGTCCGGCCGCAGCCGGCCCCCGCCGCGGCGCGCGAGGTACTCGCGCGTGAGCCACTCGGCCGCGAAGTCCACCCGGTAGGCGCCGATGTGCTGGTTGGGGGTGAGCACGTAGCGCGTCCGGCGAGTCTCCACGAGCTGGCGCAGCAGGAGGTTCGCCGCCGCGACCTTCGTTCCCGTCGCGAACGGCCAGTACGACCCGACGCCCTCGGCGACCATGCCGCCGTGGGCGAGCGCCTCCGTCGCCGTGCGGGACTCGCCGATCGACGGGTTCTTGTCGCCGCGCGGCGCGACGAGCCGCCAGATCCAGGCCAGCGCCGCGGGCACCACGTGGGTCATGCCCATGATCCCGTAGGTGGGTTGGTCGCGCGTGCAGGCAGGCATCCGGGCGCCGAACGTGCGCACGTCGACCTCGGCCGGCCCGGCGACGTCGGTGAGCAGGTGCCGCGGCACGACGACGCGCGGGTTGGGGCACCGCCGGCCGTCGGCGTCGAGCGAGTGCTCCCAGGGCAGCACGGTCGCGTCGGGGACGCCGTCGATGTTGAAGAACACGAGCGGCACGTCGGGGTGGATGCACGCGCGCTCGAGGTGCGCGTCCTGCCCGTACCCGGTGAGGTTGTCGACGCGCACGAACCAGCCCTCCTCGGCGTCGGTCACCACGAGGCGGCCGTCGCCGGTCTGGAGCGCGGCGTGGCACAGGGTCATGTCGTCGGTGACCGGGGCGAGCGCGCTCGTCTCCCCCAGCGTGATGACGTACGGCTCGCGCGTGACGACGTTCGTGCCGAGCAGGATCCTGCCGTCCTCCTGACGGCGCAGGTCCTGGCACATCTCCGACTTGCCGCCGCCCGAGGCGCCCTCGTGCATGATCACGGTCTCGTTCTCGTACGGCGTGGTGACGCGGACCGACGACGCGTGCGCCGTGACCCAGCCCTCCTGCTCGCCGACGTCGAGCAGGACCGAGAACACGCCCTTCTTGGCGCTCGGCCCGGGGTAGAGGTTGTAGGCGAACACCTCGTGGAGCGTCTCGGAGCGGTCGTGCACGACGACCTGGCGCCCGCCGAACCGGGTGTGGCGCAGCGGCGGCGCGACGTAGAGGATCGAGCGCGGCGCGAACGGGCCGATCCCGTCGAACGTGGCCCAGCCCTGGAGGTCGACGAGGGCGAGCGCGAAGAACGCCGCGTTGACGGGGCAGACGGCGAGCGACGGGTAGCCGTGCGTGCGCCCCCCGGCGCGGAACGGCACGACGACGAGCTCCTGCGCGGCGAGCCACGCGAGCGTCTCGTCCTTGACCGGGCCGAACTCCGCACCGAAGACGTCCCGGTAGCGCGGTTTGTCGGTCGGCAGGTCGTCGGCGATCCGCATGCAGTCCGGGTCCCGGCGGCGCATGTAGTCCTCGGGGTAGTTCACCGCGATCCCGTTGCGGCACCGCACGACCTCCGCCTCGACGACGCGCTCGCCCCCGGCGTCGTACTCGACGGCGAACCGCGGTCCGCCGTCGGGCCCGAGCGCGAGGCGGTAGAGCTCGTCGCGCGACGCCGGGACGACGAGGCGCGGGCACGCCGCGAGGGCGGCGGCGAGGGCGGGCGGCAGGACGACGCCGGGCGGGATCGCCCCGTCGGCGCGCGTGCGGTCGGTGGTCGTGGCGGTCATGGGTGCTCCAGGGGTCGGCGCGGGGATCGGGTCGAGGTGCGCCCACGAGCACCTGTCGCTTTGCGTGCAGATTACGACTCGATGACCATTCGACCCAGGGACCTTCGACCCGTCTCGGTCCGCACGCCGCGGACGGCCGCGGCGACGCCCGCCGGACGCCGAGACGGCGTCCGGCACGGCCCCGGGATCTGGGAGAATGGGCGACCATGAGCGACTTCCCGACGAACGCGCCGACGGGCGCGGCCGAACCCGCTGCAGCAACGACCTCCTCCGCCGGGCACGTAGCCGGTGACGTCGTCCGCGCGGTGGTCGCGGGAGTACCCGACCGGGTGAGCCTCGACGGGCTCGAGCACACCTACGACGCGCGCTGGTCCGAGCAGGGGACGTACGCGTTCGACCGCTCGAAGACCCGCGAGCAGGTCTTCTCCATCGACACCCCGCCGCCGACCGTCTCGGGCTCGCTGCACGTGGGCCACGTGTTCTCCTACACGCACACCGACGTCGTCGCGCGGTTCCAGCGCATGCGCGGCCTCGAGGTGTTCTACCCGATGGGCTGGGACGACAACGGCCTGCCCACCGAGCGGCGCGTCCAGAACTACTACGGCGTCCGCTGCGACCCCACGCTCCCCTACGTCGAGGGCTTCGAGCCCCCGCACGAGGGCGGCGAGGGCAAGTCCGTCAAGGCCGCCGACCAGGTACCGGTGAGCCGTCGCAACTTCATCGAGCTGTGCGAGCGGCTCACGGCCGAGGACGAGAAGCAGTTCGAGGCGCTGTGGCGCCGGCTCGGGCTCTCGGTCGACTGGGCGCAGCACTACCAGACGATCGACGCACGGTCCCGCACCGCGGCGCAGCGCGCGTTCCTGCGCAACCTCGCGCGCGGCGAGGCGTACCAGGCCGAGGCCCCCGGGCTGTGGGACGTGACGTTCCAGACCGCCGTCGCGCAGGCCGAGCTCGAGGCGCGCGACTACCCGGGCCACTTCCACAAGGTCGCGTTCCACCGGGTCGCGCCGGGCACCCCGGACGACGGCGCACCCGTCCTCATCGAGACCACGCGCCCCGAGCTGCTCGCGGCGTGCGTGGCGCTCGTCGCGCACCCCGACGACGAGCGGTACCAGCACCTGTTCGGCACCTCGGTGCGCTCGCCGCTGTTCGACGTCGAGCTGCCCGTCCTCGCCCACCCCGCCGCCGAGCGCGACAAGGGCGCGGGCATCGCGATGTGCTGCACGTTCGGCGACCTCACCGACGTGCAGTGGTGGCGCGAGCTGCAGCTCCCGACGCGCTCGATCATCACGCGCGACGGCCGGATCGTGCGCGAGACGCCGGACTGGATCACCTCGCACGCCGGCCAGGGCGTGTTCGCCGAGCTCGCGGGCAAGACGACGTTCTCGGCACGCCAGGTCGTCGTCGACGCGCTGCGCGACGCGGGCGACCTCGACGGCGAGCCCGTGCCGACCCAACGCAAGGCGAACTTCTTCGAGAAGGGCGACAAGCCCCTCGAGATCGTCACGTCGCGCCAGTGGTACATCCGCAACGGCGGCCGCGACTGGACGACGGCCGACGGCACGACACGCGACCTGCGCCAGGAGCTGCTGAACCGCGGCAAGGAGCTCGCGTTCCACCCCGACTTCATGCGCGTGCGCTACGAGAACTGGGTCGGCGGCCTCAACGGCGACTGGCTCATCTCGCGCCAGCGCTTCTTCGGCGTCGCGATCCCGCTGTGGTACCCCGTGCTCGAGTCGGGCGAGGTCGACCACGACCACCCGATCGTGCCGTCCGAGGACGCGCTGCCCGTCGACCCGTCGTCCGACGTGCCGGCCGGGTACACCGAGGACCAGCGCGGCGTGCCGGGCGGGTTCGTCGGCGAGAACGACATCATGGACACGTGGGCGACGTCGTCGCTCACGCCGCAGATCGCGGGCGGCTGGGAGGTCGACCCCGACCTGTTCGAGCGCGTCTTCCCCATGGACCTGCGCCCGCAGGGCCAGGACATCATCCGCACGTGGCTCTTCTCCACGGTCGTGCGCTCGCACCTCGAGTTCGGCTCGCTGCCGTGGAAGAACGCCGCGATCTCCGGCTGGATCCTCGACCCCGACCGCAAGAAGATGTCGAAGTCCAAGGGCAACGTCGTCACGCCCATGGGCCTGCTCGAGGAGCACGGGTCGGACGCCGTGCGGTACTGGGCGGCGTCGGCCCGCCTCGGCACGGACGCGGCGTTCGAGGTCGGGCAGATGAAGATCGGCCGTCGCCTCGCGATCAAGATCCTCAACGCGTCCAAGTTCGCGCTGTCGTTCGGGGTCGACGCCGAGACCGGGACGGGCGAGATCGTCCTCGACCCGGCGCTCGTCACCGAGACGCTCGACCGCGCGATGCTCGCGGGCCTCGCGACCGTCGTCGAGAAGGCGACCGAGGCGTTCGAGGCGTACGACCACACGCGCGCGCTCGAGGTCACCGAGACGTTCTTCTGGACGTTCTGCGACGACTACCTCGAGCTCGTCAAGGACCGCGCGTACGGCGCCGGGGCCGCGGCCTCCGACGTCTCCGCCGAGACCCGGTCCGCGCGCGTCGCGCTCGCCATCGCGCTCGACACGCTCCTGCGCCTGTTCGCGCCGTTCGTGCCGTTCGCGACGGAAGAGGTGTGGTCGTGGTGGCGCGCGTCGGAGGGCTCGATCCACCGCGCACCGTGGCCCACGCCCGACGTCGCGCGTTCAGCCGCGGGCGACGCCGACCCGGTCGTCCTCACCGCGGCGGGCCACGCGCTCGCGGCGCTGCGCAAGATCAAGTCCGAGGCGAAGGTGTCGATGCGCACCCCCATCCTCGCGGCGCAGGTCGCGGTGCCGGCGGCGTCGCTCCCCGGCGTCGAGGCGTCCGTCGTCGACGTCCGCAACGGTGGGCGCGTCACCGGCACGCTCGACCTCGTCGCGGCGGCCGAGGGCCAGGGCGACCCGGCCGTGCAGGGCGGGATCGTCGTCGTCTCCTCCGAGCTCGGCGAGCCCGAGGCCCGCAAGAAGGGCTGACCCCGCACGACGACAGCACCACGACGCCCTCCCCGGCCGCGGCCGGGGAGGGCGTCGTCGTCGGTGGCCGGGGCCTAGATGATCTCGCCGCGCAGCCGCGAGTCGTCGCCGGACATCGTCGCCGCGACCTCGCGCGGCGTCCCCTCGTCCGCCCAGCGGAGCGTGGCGCCCACGCCCTCGATGAGCTCGACGCTGCCCTCGGGCGCGAACGTCAGCCCGGCGTCCTGCCCGACGGCGGCCCGCACGAGCGCGACCGTGGCGGGCAGCTTCTCCAGGCCGTCCGTCATGCCGAGGGACTCGATCTCCTCGCGGGTCGCCGCGATGTGCAGCGGGCTGGGCCCGATCCACAGCGAGCGGTCGTCGAGCGCGCCGTCCTGCCCGTACTCGTCGGCCAGCACGAGCTCCTTGACCTGGCCGCGCGCGAGCACCGCGACGACGTCCTCCACGGACGTCACCGCGCCGGACTCACGGCCCTGCTCCTGGCGGAACTCCGCGAGGACCTTCTCGCGGCGACGCTCCCGGTAGCTGTCGAGCGCGTCGGCCACGTTCGCCTCGAACGAGGCCTCGTTGATGCCCGCGCCCCGGCCGCCGCCCGGGACCTCGACCACGAGCTCGGAGATCGCGTGCCCGAGCGCGCCCCGCACGAGCGGCACGGCGCGCACGTCACCGGTGAGCAGCACGAGCTCGGGCCGGTACTCGGCCGCCTGGCGCTCCAGCTCCGCGGCGACCGCCTCGGCGTTGCGCTCCCAGGAGTCCTCCGCGCGGGACTCGATGCGCTTGTGCGAGAGCCCGCCCGTGCGGACCTTGTTGATGACGTCGTGGCCGCCCTCGACCGTCTCCGGCTCCGAGTAGGGCAGGTGGCCGCCCGCGACGGACCACGTGAGGTCCGCGCCCTGCCGGTCGACGACGACGCGCACGTAGTCGACCGACTCGTCCGCCGCGCGGGCCGCCTGCAGCAGCGCGGGCACAGGCCCCCAGGAGCCCTTCGTGAGCGCCGGCGGGTCCTTGACGACCCGGTCGACGAGCACGCCCGTGTCGTCGGCGATCAGCACGCGCCCGTGGGTGCCCCCGACCCGCGTCGGCCGCAGCACCACCTCCTCGAGGTCGTCGAGGACCGCGTCCGGCGCGCCCTCCTGGTGCAGCTGGCGCCGCACTCCCTTCCAGCGGTTCTCGACCTCGCGGTCCCCGGCCTCGTTGGCGCGCGTCGCGTCGATGTACACCGTCGCGAAGGGGCCAGGATGGCCGAGGAGGGGCTTGAGCCAATCGATCTTCATGCGAACACCTCATGACGTCCGTCGGCGTGGCGGGAGGGCCGCCCGACGCGGCGGTGCCGACGCCGGGGGCCCGCCCTGGGTCCCCACCAGGGTCCGTCAGATCGACGGGGGTCGCCACCGCGCGTCGGGCCCAAGAGGCGCCTCGCGCCGGCCTCCGGGCCGTCGCCCGGCCCGCTGCCGGGCCGTCAGGAGTAGGTGTCGAGGACCGGGGTCCCCTCGCCCGAGGCGGCGTGCTCGGCGGCGATGCGCTCGTGGTGGCGGATGACCTCGTGGACGATGAACGCGCGGAACTGCTCGGCGAACTCCGGGTCGAGACCGGCGGAGCTCGCGATGCCCGTGAGCCGGGCGATCTGCTGGCGGTCCCGGTCCGGGTCCGCGGGCGGCAGCCCGCCCTGCGCCTTGAGCTCGCCCACGCGGCGCGTGAACTTGAACCGCTCCGCGAGCAGGTGCATGAGCGCCGCGTCGATGTTGTCGATGCTGTCGCGCAGGCGGAGGATCTCGTCGGGGACGGCGGGCCCGGGGTCGTTCGTCACCCACCGATCCTAGGGGTGCCCGTCGGGCGTCGAGGAACTCGATACTCGGAGTACGGAGTAAAGTGGCTCGCCGTCCCTCCCTACCGTCCCACTCAGCGGAGAGTTTCATGACGGAACACACGTCGCCGAGCCTCGTCGAGGTCTCCCCCACGGCGACCATCAGCACCCTCCTCACCGACCGTGTCGCGCGCGACCCCCGGGCGACGCTCGTCGAGCGCCGCACCACCGCCGACGGTCCGTGGGAGCGCGTCACCGCGCAGGAGTTCGAGGACGACGTCGTCGCGGTCGCCCGCGGCCTGCTCGCACGCGGCATCGAGCCCGGCGACCACGTCGCGATCATGTCGCGCACCCGCTACGAGTGGACCCTCCTCGATTTCGCCGCCTGGGCCGTGGGTGCCGTGCCCGTCCCCGTCTACGAGACGTCGTCCGCCGAGCAGGTGCACTGGATCCTGTCGGACGCGGGCGTCCGGCTCGCCGTCGTCGAGACGGCCGCCCACGCGGCCGAGGTCGCGACCGTGCGCGACCGCCTGCCCGGCCTGGAGGACGTCCTCGTCGTCGAGGACGGCGCCGTCGACGCCCTGCGCGCCGCCGGGGCCGACGTCCCGGCCGCGGAGGTCGAGCGCCGTCGGGCCGCGCAGCGCGTCGACGACCTCGCGACGGTCATCTACACGTCCGGGTCGACCGGGCGCCCCAAGGGCGTCGAGCTCACCCACCGCAACTTCGTGCACCTCGCGCTCAACGGCCGGGCCGGCCTCGCCGAGATCCTCGACGCCGACGGCGCACGCACCCTGCTGTTCCTGCCGCTCGCGCACGTGTTCGCCCGGTTCATCCAGGTCGTCGTCGTCGCGTCGAACGCGGTCCTCGCGCACTCCTGGGACACGAGGAACCTCGTCGCGGACCTCGGCTCGTTCCACCCGACGTTCCTGCTCGCCGTGCCGCGCGTGTTCGAGAAGGTCTACAACACCGCCGAGCAGAAGACCGGGACCGGCGCCAAGCGCAAGATCTTCCACTGGGCGGCCAAGGTCGCCATCACCTGGTCCCGGGCGCTCGACGCCCCGGGCGGCCCCGCGCTCGGGCTGCGCCTCCAGCACGCCGTCGCGGACCGGCTCGTCTACTCCACGCTGCGCGCCGCCATGGGCGGCCGGCTCACGTACTCCATCTCCGGCGGCGCGCCGCTCGGCGAGCGGCTGGGCCACTTCTACCGCGGGGTCGGGCTGCGCATCCTCGAGGGCTACGGCCTGACCGAGACCACGGCCCCCACGGCCGTGAACCTGCCCGGCCTGACGAAGATCGGGACGGTCGGGCCCGCGTTCCCCGGCACGTCGCTGCGCATCGACGCGGACGGCGAGCTCCTGGTCAAGGGCGACCACATCTTCCGTGGCTACCGCAACCAGCCCGAGCTCACCGCCGAGGCGCTCCAGGATGGCTGGTTCCGCACCGGCGACCTCGGCGCGTTCGACGACGACGGCTACCTGCGCATCACCGGCCGCAAGAAGGAGATCATCGTGACCGCGGGCGGCAAGAACGTCGCGCCGGCCGTGCTCGAGGACCGGCTGCGCGCGCACCCGCTCGTGAGCCAGGTCGTCGTCGTGGGCGACCAGCGCCCCTTCATCGGCGCCCTCGTCACGCTCGACGCCGAGATGCTGCCGGGCTGGCTCGCGACGCACGGCCTGCGTCCGATGGACGTCGAGACGGCCGCGCACGACGCCGACGTGCTCGCCGCGCTCGACCGCGCCGTCGCGCACGCCAACGAGGCCGTCTCGCGGGCCGAGTCGATCCGCAAGATCACCGTGCTCACGACGGACTTCACCGAGCAGAACGGCTACCTCACGCCGTCGCTCAAGGTGAAGCGGCGCCTGGTCATCGACGACTTCGCCGACACGATCGACACGCTGTACGGCTCGAAGGTCGGCGCCGACGCCTGAAGCCCCACCCCCGGCCCCGGGGCCCGGGGCCCCGGCCCCGGGGCCCGGGGCCCCGGCCCCCACCCCCGCCCCGCGGCACGGGCTGAGCAGGTGGTCCTGGTGCGTCCGGGTGACGGGACGGACCAGGACCACCTGCTCGGCCGCGCTACATCACCTGGTCGGGGTCGTCGGGGTCAGGCGGACTTCTCGCGCGGGGTGCGTGCGCGCGCGGTCGTGGTGCGCGGCACGATCGTGGGATTGACGTTGTCCAGCACGACCTCACGCGTGATCACGACCCGCTCCACGTCATCACGCGACGGCACGTCGAACATCACCTGCTGCAACACCTCCTCCATGATCGCGCGCAACCCCCGCGCCCCCGTCCCACGCAACAACGCCTGCTCCGCGACCGCCTCGACCGCACCCTCGGTGAACTCCAGCTCCACCCCGTCGATCGCGAACATCCGCTGATACTGCTTCACCAACGCATTCCGCGGCTGGGTCAGGATCCGCACCAACGCCTCCCGGTCCAACGCCGCCACCGACGCGATCACCGGAAGGCGCCCGATGAACTCCGGGATCAACCCGAACCGGTGCAGATCCTCCGGGCGCACCTGCGCGAACAGGTCCTCCCCCGCACCCGTCTCGATCGGCGCACCAAAACCCACACCCCGCTTGCGCGCGCGCGCCGCCACGATGTCGTCCAACCCCGCAAAAGCCCCCGCCACGATGAACAGCACGTTCGAGGTGTCCACCTGGATGAACTCCTGGTGCGGGTGCTTACGACCACCCTGCGGCGGCACCGACGCCGACGTGCCCTCGATGATCTTCAACAACGCCTGCTGCACACCCTCACCCGACACGTCCCGCGTGATCGAGGGGTTCTCCGCCTTCCGCGCCACCTTGTCGATCTCATCGATGTAGATGATGCCCGTCTCAGCCTTCTTCACGTCGAAGTCCGCCGCCTGCACCAGCTTCAGCAGAATGTTCTCCACGTCCTCACCGACATACCCCGCCTCGGTGAGCGCCGTCGCGTCCGCGATCGCAAAAGGCACGTTCAACATCCGCGCCAACGTCTGCGCCAGATACGTCTTGCCCGTCCCCGTCGGACCGATCAACAAGATGTTCGACTTCGCCAGCTCCACGTAGTCCGCGTCGTCCGGGTTCGAGGGCTTGGCCTGCTCGCCCGCCTGCACGCGCTTGTAGTGGTTGTAGACGGCGACGGCCAGGGCCCGCTTCGCGGCGTCCTGGCCGATGACGTACTGCTCGAGGAACTCGAAGATCTCCTTGGGCTTGGGCAGCTCCGTGAGACCGAGCTCCGTCGCCTCGGCGAGCTCCTCCTCGATGATCTCGTTGCAGAGGTCGATGCACTCGTCGCAGATGTACACGCCGGGGCCCGCGATGAGCTTCTTGACCTGCTTCTGCGACTTGCCGCAGAACGAGCACTTCAGCAGGTCGGCACCGTCTGAGATACGAGCCACTACGCGTCTCCTTGTCCCGGTGACCGGTCCTCCGCCCGTCGGGTTCGACGGCGCGGGGCCCGGGCACGGCCGAGCGGGTCCTGCTCCCCATTCCACACCACGGGGCCCCCGTTGTCAGGTGGGCTCTCCGCACGGGGTGCAACGTGTCGCGCCGCCGACCCCGGCGGGGGCGGCGGCGCGGCGCGTGGTCAGGCGGACCGGGTCACGGCTTGTTGACCGCGACGGCCTTGCGGCTCTCGAGGACCTGGTCCACGAGGCCGTACTCCTTCGCCTGCTCGGCGGTGAGGATCTTGTCGCGCTCGATGTCCTGGCGGACCTGCTCGACCGACTTGCCCGAGTGCAGCGCGAGGGTGTCCTCGAGCCACTCGCGCATGCGGATGAGCTCGTTCGCGTGGATCTCGATGTCGGACGCCTGCGCGTAGCCGCCACCCTCCATCGCGGGCTGGTGGATGAGCACGCGCGCGTTGGGGAGCGCGAGCCGCTTGCCCGGCTGGCCCGCGGCGAGCAGCACGGCCGCGGCGGAGGCCGCCTGGCCGAGGCAGACCGTCTGGATCTGGGGCTTGATGTACTGCATCGTGTCGTAGAGCGCGGTCATCGCGGTGAACGACCCGCCCGGCGAGTTGATGTAGAGGATGACGTCGCGGTCCGGGTCCTGGCTCTCGAGCACGAGGAGCTGGGCCATGACGTCGTCCGCGGACGCGTCGTCGACCTGGACGCCCAGGAAGATGATGCGGTCCTCGAACAGCTTGGTGTAGGGGTCCTGGCGCTTGAAGCCGTAGGCGGTGCGCTCCTCGAACTGCGGGAGCACGTAGCGGGCGGACGGCGCACCGCCCGGCAGGGCGATGCCGCCGGGGCGGGCCGCGGGGCCGGCGAGGCGCTGGGCGGTGGACAGGTACTGGGACTCGGCGCTGAAGCTCACGGGTTCTCCTCGGTGAAGTCTGGTGTCCGGTGCGGGGTCAGGAACCCGTGGTGCCGCCGCCGCCGGTCACGGACGACGCGTTGGTGACGACGTGGTCGATGAAGCCGTACTCCAGCGCCTCCTGCGCGGTGAACCAGCTGTCCCGGTCGTTGTCCTTGAGGATCTGCTCGAGCGGCTTGCCGGTCTGCTCGGCCGTGAGCTCGGAGAGCACCTGCTTCATGTGCATGATCAGCTGCGCGTTGATGCGCACGTCGGTCGCCGTGCCGCCGATGCCGCCGGACGGCTGGTGCATCATGACGCGCGCGTGCGGCGTCGCGTACCGCTTGCCCTTGGTGCCGGACGAGAGCAGGAACTGCCCCATCGACGCCGCCATGCCCATGGCGATCGTCGCGACGTCGGGCTGGATGTACTGCATCGTGTCGTAGATCGCCATGCCGGCCGTGATCGAGCCGCCGGGCGAGTTGATGTACAGCCAGATGTCCTTGTCCGGGTCCTCCGCGGCGAGCAGCATCATCTGGGCGCAGATGGCGTTCGCGTTCTCGTCGCGCACCTCCGAGCCGAGCCAGATGATGCGCTCCTTGAGGAGCCGGTTGTAGATGGAGTCGTTGAGTCCGAGGCCCGGACCCTCGGCGCGGTTCACCGGGGCCGTCGCGTCGGACGGCAGGTACAGCTCGTTCACATCCATCTCCTTCGTCGCTCCCGCGGGTCGCCCCCGCCTGCGCTGCCCTGGCCGGCCGGGACGGCGTCCCGGTCCAGCCGTGCTGCAGTGACCCTAACGCGGTCCGTGCCCGCCGTTCGTCCCGGCGGGCCGCGTTTTCGCTGACGGCGCACCAGGCACCACGCCCCTCGCCGACGACGACGGCCCGCACCCTCGCGCGGAGGGTGCGGGCCGTCCTGGGGACCGTCCGGCCGGGGGCCGGCGACGCGTCAGGCCTTCGTCGCGTCCTTCTCGTCGTCCTCGACCGGGGCGTCGGCGGCGGGGGCGGCCGAGTCGTCCACGAGCGCCTCCTCGACCGGCTCGCCCGCGACGTCCTCGACGGGCTCGTCCGCGGCGGCGTCCTCGTCGTCCGAGCCGATGAACTCGGTCAGGTCGACGACGTTGCCGGCGGTGTCCTTGACCTCGATCTGGCGCAGCGCGACGGCGAGCGACTTGGAGCGCGCGACCTCGCCGACCATCGCGGGGATCTGCCCGCCCTGGTCGAGCGACTGGATGAACTGGTTCGGGTCCATCCCGTACTGGCGCGAGGCGCTCACGAGGTACTCGAGGAGCTCGTTCTGCGCGACCTTGATCTCGAGCTGCTCGGCGAGGGTGTCGAGCAGGATCTGGTTGCGCAGGGCGTCGGTCGCCTCGACCGTGACCTCGGCGCGGTGCGTGTCGTCCTCCAGGCGGCCCTCGGACTCGAGGTGGCGGTGCACCTCGGCCTCGACGGCGCCCGCGGGGACGGGGATCTCGACGGCGTCGTTGAGCGCCTTGAGCAGCTCGTCGCGCGCGGCGACGGCCTGGTTCGACGTCTTGATGCTCGCGACCTGCTCGCGCAGGTCCGCCGTGAGCTCCTCGAGCGTGTCGAACTCGGAGGCGAGCTGCGCGAAGTCGTCGTCGGCCTCGGGGAGGTCGCGCTGCTTCACGGACGTGGCGGTGACGGTGACCGCGGCCTCCTTGCCCTCGTGCTCGCCGCCGGCCAGCGGCGCGTTGAACGTGGTCGTCTCCTCGGCCGAGAGACCGGTGAGCGCCTCGTCGAGGCCCTCGAGCATGTTGCCCGAGCCGATCTGGTAGCTCACGCCGGAGACGGAGTCGACCTCCTCGCCGTCGATCTCGGCCTTCAGGTCGAGCACGACGAAGTCGCCCTCGGCCGCGGGGCGGTCGACGCCGACGAGGGTGCCGAAGCGCTCGCGCAGCGCGTCGAGGCGCTCGGTGACGTCCTCGTCCGTGACCTCGGCGGGCTCGACGGTGATCGCGAGCGAGTCGAGCGCGGGCAGCGTGATCTCGGGGCGGACCTCGACCTCGGCGGTGAAGACCAGCTGGCCCTCGCCGGCCTTCGCCGGGATCTCGGTGACCTCGACCTCGGGCTGGCCGAGGGGGCGCAGGTTCTCCTCGCTCGCGGCCTGGCGGTAGAAGCCGGAGAGCGCGTCGTTGACGGCGTGCTCGATCACGGCGCCCCAGCCGACGCGCTGGTCGATGACGCGGGGCGGGACCTTGCCCTTGCGGAAGCCGGGGATGTTTACCTGCTCCGCGATGTGCTTGTAGGCGTGGTCGATGCTCGGCTTGAGCTCGTCGTACTCCACCTCGACGGTCAGCTTGACCTTGGTGGGGTCCAGGGTCTCGACGGCGCTCTTCACTTCGATGATCTCCAACTGATCGGGGCGGGCCGCGGGCGGCCGGGGACGGCACCGCACGCGGGCGTACGGGCAACCGTCCCATCGTACGCGAGCGGTCAAGCGCGCCCGACGCGGCGGCGCGCCCGTGGCCCCCGTCGCGGCACGGCGAGCAGCACCGCGAGCGCCACGACCGCCGTCGCCGCGACGGTCGGCCACCGCAGGCCGACCGCGCCGACCGCGTCCAGGAGCACCGCCATGACCATCTGCCCCCCGACGACGGTCAGCGTGAGGACGAACGTGCCGAGGTGGCGCACGGCGAACGCGGCCGCGACGGTGACGACCGTCCCGAGCGGCCCGCCCAGGTAGAGCCACCACTGCGGGGGCAGCACGACGCCGTCGAGCACGCCGAACGGGACGCCGAGCGCGCACACGAGCGTGATCCCGGCGAGCCCGCCCGTGACCGACGTGAGGGTCGCCACGACCGGGTCGCCCGTGAGCTGCGTGACGCGGCCGTTGCCCGCCTGCTGCCCGCACAGCACCGCGCCGCCCACGAAGAGCGCCGCACCGGCCGCGACGACCGCCCACCCGGGACCGCCCGCGCTGCTCCCGAGCACCACGATGCCCAGACCGGCGAGCGCCGCGAGGCCGGCGCCCGCACGACGCGGCGTGAGCCGCAGCGGCGCGGGCAGCCCGACGCCCCGCGCGTCGAGCGCGAGCCCGGCGACGGTCTGGCCGGCCACGGAGCAGACGGACGCGACCGCGACCCCGACGAGGGGGATCCCGGCGGCCATCGCGACGACGATCGGCACGCTGCACAACCCGACGGCGAACCACCACCACGAGGCGGACGAGCGCACGACGGCGAGCGTGGACCGGACGCGGCGGCGGGCGACCACCACGAGCACGGTCGCGAGGAGGGTGCCCACGTAGGAGAGCCATGCGGCGAGGACGGGCCCCGTGCCCGCGGCCCCGAGGTCGCCGTTGAGGCGTCCCTGGAGCGAGAGGACCGCACCGCTGCCCGCGGCGACGAGCGCGGCGAGGGTCACGCGGGCCGCCGGACCGGCGGTCGCGGAGGACGGGGTCAACGGGCACCTCCCCGGGGACGGGACCGCCAGGGCGGCCCGGACGTCGACGACGTCCCGCGGCGCCCCGCAGGGCGCCGCGCGAAGGTCGGGGTGACAGGATTTGAACCTGCGACCTTCCGCTCCCAAAGCGGACGCGCTACCAACCTGCGCCACACCCCGTCGTCCGCCACGGCGGGCGGACCAGGGGCAAGTGTACTGGCGGGACGGGGCGCGACCGACGGGCCGCCGCGCGGGGAACGCCGCGGCACGGGCGGCCCGCCGACGTTTGCTAGGGTGGCGGCCGCAGGTCGGTGGCACGCCGTCCCGGGCGGCCGCACAGGCCGGCCGCCGGGCGAGCCGAGGCCCGCGCGGGCGTAGCTCAATGGTAGAGCCCCAGTCTTCCAAACTGGCTACGCGGGTTCGATTCCCGTCGCCCGCTCCGTTCGTCCCACGACCCCACGGGCGCCCCGCCTCCCCGGCGCGGCGCCCGTCGTCGTTCCCGGGCGCCGCGGACGGCGTTGCAGGGCCGCGCCGCGGACCGATAGCCTCGGGGCACGCGCGCCGTCGGCCCGCCCGGAGCTCCGGGCGACTCCCCCGGCGCGACCGACCAGGAGGAGCGAGGAATGACCGCGACGACCGCGCGTCCTGCATCGCTGCACCGCGCCGCGCCGCGCACCTCCTGTTGTCGCTGTCTCGGCTGCCGCTGACGACGGCCGTCCCCGCGTGCCCCGGCACGCTCGCGCACGCCCCTCGTCCCGCCCGAGCCCGTCCCGTCGCCCGCGCGCGCCCGCGCCGCCCCCGCGAGACGCTGGACCCCGGCCACCGGGCGCGTCCCGCCCCCCATCGGTACCCCCCACCCGGCTCACCCCGAGCCGTCGACAGAAGAGGAAGACATGGCACGCATCTACGACGACGTCACGCAGCTCGTCGGCAACACCCCGCTGGTCCGGCTCAACAAGCTCACCGAGGGCCTCGGCGCCACCGTGGTGGGCAAGCTCGAGTTCTACAACCCCGCCAACTCGGTCAAGGACCGCATCGGCGTCGCGATCATCGACGCCGCCGAGGCGTCCGGCGAGCTGAAGCCGGGCGGGACGATCGTCGAGGCGACGTCCGGCAACACCGGCATCGCGCTCGCGATGGTGGGTGCGGCGCGCGGGTACGACGTCGTGCTCACGATGCCGGAGACGATGTCGAAGGAGCGCCGCGCGCTGCTGCGCGCGTTCGGCGCCGAGCTCATCCTCACGCCGGGCTCCGAGGGCATGAAGGGCGCGGTCAGCCGCGCGGACGAGATCGTCGCCGAGCGCGAGGGCGCGATCCTCGCCCGCCAGTTCGCGAACGAGGCGAACCCGGAGATCCACCGCCGCACGACGGCCGAGGAGATCTGGGCCGACACCGACGGCGCGGTCGACATCGTCGTCGCGGGTATCGGCACGGGCGGCACCATCACGGGCGTCGGCCAGGTGCTCAAGGAGCGCAAGCCCGGCGTGCAGATCGTCGCCGTCGAGCCGGAGGAGTCGGCCATCCTCAACGGCGGCCAGCCCGGCCCGCACAAGATCCAGGGCATCGGCGCGAACTTCGTGCCCGAGATCCTCGACACCTCGGTCTACGACGAGGTCATCGACGTCAACGCCGAGACCGCCGTCGAGTACGCGCGCCGCGCCGCCAAGGAGGAGGGCCTGCTCGTCGGGATCTCCTCGGGCGCCGCGATCGCCGCCGCGCTGCAGCTCGCCGCGCGTCCCGAGAACGCGGGCAAGCTCATCGTGACGATCATCCCGTCGTTCGGCGAGCGCTACCTGTCCTCCGTCCTCTACGCCGACCTGCTGGACTGACGTGACCGACCCCCACCCCCGCGCACGGACGGCCGGCCACCGGCTGCGCCGGTTCGTGCGCGTGCTCGGCGAGGACCTCGAGGCGGCCCGACGGCGGGACCCCGCCGCGCGCAGCCGCCTCGAGGTCGCTCTCGCGTACCCCGGCGTGCACGCCGTGTGGGCCTATCGGCTCGCGCACCGCATGTGGCGCGAGCCGCTGCTGCGCCTGCCGGCGCGGCTCGTGTCGCAGGCGGCGCGCGCGCTCACCGGCGTGGAGATCCATCCCGGCGCGCGCATCGGCCGACGGCTGTTCATCGACCACGGGATGGGCGTCGTCGTGGGCGAGACGGCCGTGGTCGGCGACGACGTCGTGCTGTTCCACACGTCGACGCTCGGCGGGCGCTCGATGAAGCGGGGCAAGCGGCACCCCACGCTCGGCGACCGGGTCGTCGTCGGCGCCGGGGCGAAGATCCTCGGGCCGGTGTGGGTCGGCGACGACGTCCAGGTCGGGGCCAACGCCGTCGTCGTCAAGGACGTGCCCGCGGGCGCGGTCGCCGTCGGCGTGCCGGCCACCGTCCGGATGCCGGCGGGCGCGCCCGCCGCGCGGGAGGCCGTCGAGGACCCCTCGCTCCTCATCGAGTACGTCATCTGAGGAGGACGCCGAGTGCGACCCCGGATCGGCTAGTGTGGTCGTGGGCGGTACCTGAGACCGCGCGTACCGGATACCCCCTGCCCGGTGCGCCCTCGGGTACCGCCCGCTCACCGCCGGCCGCAGCCGCCCGTCCGTGGCAGCCGGTCCCGGCACCACGACCCTCGACGAGGAGGAGCGCGCATGCGCCTCGGCATCCACACCGGCTACTGGTCCGCCGGTCCCCCCGACGGCATCCAGGACGCGGTCGTCGCGGCCGACCGCCTCGGCGTCGACTCGGTCTGGACGGCGGAAGCCTACGGCTCCGACGCGTTCACGCCACTGGCGTGGTGGGGCTCGCGCACGACCCGCATCCGCCTCGGGACCGCCGTCGCGCAGGTCTCCGCACGCACCCCGACCGCGACGGCGATGGCCGCGCTGACGATGGACCACCTCTCGGGAGGCCGGTTCGTCCTCGGCCTCGGCGTCTCCGGGCCCCAGGTGGTCGAGGGCTGGTACGGCCAGCCGTACGCGAGGCCGCTCGCACGGACCCGCGAGTACGTGCAGGTGGTGCGCGACGTCCTGCGCCGGGAGGCGCCCGTGACGTCGTCCGGCCCGCACTACCCCCTCCCCCTGCCCGACGGCGTCGGGACGGGGCTGGGCAAGCCGCTGCGCTCGACCGTCCACCCGCTGCGCGCCGACCTCCCGATCCACCTGGCGGCCGAGGGGCCGAAGAACATCGCGCTCGCCGCCGAGATCGCGGACGGGTGGCTCCCGCTGTTCTACTCGCCGCGCATGGACGCGACGTTCCGCGAGCTCCTCGCGGACGGCTTCGCGCGCCGCGCGCCGGAGCGCTCGCCCGAGTCCGCGTTCGAGGTGAGCGCGACCGTCCCCGTCGTCGTGCGCGAGCACGTCGAGCAGGCCGCGGACCAGGTGCGCCCGTTCCTCGCGCTGTACGTCGGCGGGATGGGCGCCAAGGGGGCGAACTTCCACCGCGACGCGCTCGACCGCCTCGGGTATGCCGAGGCGTGCGACGAGATCCAGGCGCACTACCTCGCGGGACGCAAGGACCTCGCGGCCGCCGCCGTCCCGACGGCGATGGTCGAGGACGTCGCGCTCGTCGGCCCGCCCGAGAAGATCGCGCGCGACCTCGCGGCGTGGCGCGAGACGGCGGTGACGACGCTCCTCGTCCAGGGCGACGCGACGGCCGTGCAGACGCTCGCCCCGCTCCTCGCGGCACCGACCCCGGGCTGACCGGCCCGGCGCCGCGCGGTCAGTCGTCGGCGCCGGGGAACCACACGGCCCGGCGCAGGTCCACGCGACGCCCGTCGCGCGACAGCGGGCACCCCTCGGCGCGGAGCTCCGCGAGCGCCGCGTCGAGGTGGTGCGCGGGCGGCGACCCCGCCGCGTTGACGATCCGCCACCACGGCACCGGGGCGCCGTCGTCGTCCACCCCGGACGACCCGGCGAGCACCTGCCCGACCTGGCGCGGGCCGCCCCGCCCCAGCGACTCCGCGACGATCTCCGCGACGAGCCCGTAGGTCATGGCCCGTGCGGGCGGGACGCGCCGCACGAGGTCGAGCACCGCGGTCGCGTACTCCTGCGCGAGCGCGCGCGGGTCGGCGCGGTCGTCGTCGCCGCCGCCTCCGGGGGTGCGTCGTGCCATGGCGCCCGACCCTATCCGTCGCGAATGTCCTGGCGCGAGCACGGCCCGGGACAGGAGGATCGGGGGCATGAGCGACCACCGACCCGCACGCCTCCCCGACGGCTACGAGCTCGTCCCCCTCACGTCCGCCGACCTGCGCGACGTGCTCGACCTCGACACCACCACGTTCCCCTCGCCCGTCGAGGTCGACGAGCTCGTCGACCTCCCGTTCCCGCTGACCTGGGAGCGCGCGCTCGGCGTGACGGTCGAGCGCGAGGACGCGGACAGGCCGCCCGTCGACGGCGCGCGCCCCGTGCGGCGCGAGCTCGTGGGGATGCACGCGTCGTACCCGTTCGCGCGCTTCCCGGTCCCCGGCGCGACCGCGCCGGTCGCGGGCCTCACCTGGGTGGGCGTCCACCCCGCGCACCGGCGGCGCGGCATCCTCAGCGCGATGATCGACACGCACCTCGCCCGGTGCCGCGAGCGGGGCGAGCCGGTCTCGGCGCTCTTCGCGGCGGAGGCCGCGATCTACGGCCGGTTCGGGTACGGCAAGGCGGCCGACGACGTGCGCCTCACCGTCCCGCGCGGCGTCGCGCTGCGCGACGTCCCGGGCGCGGAGCGGCACACCGTCCGGATCGAGCGCGCGGACCGCGCGCGGCACGGCGAGCTCGTCGCGTCGATCCACGAGCGCGCGGGCGCGGACCCGACGGGCCAGGGCGCCGGTCTCAACCGTCCGGGGTGGGCGACGCGCGAGACCCCCGAGCTCCAGGCGACGTTCTGGGACGACGCCAAGGTCTGGCGCAAGGACCGCGAGCCCACGCGCATCGCGATCGTCGAGCTCGACGGCGAGCCGCGCGGGTACGCGCGCTTCCACCGCAAGCTCTCGTGGGAGGCCACGGGCCCGCGCGGCCCGGTGAGCACGGGCGAGGTCGTCGCGCTCGACGCCGCAGCCGCCCGCGCGCTGTGGGGCGTGCTCACCGACCTCGACCTCACGCACGAGGTGACGCCCTTCATGCTGCCGGTGGACGACGTCGTCACGAGCCTGCTCGTGGACCCGCGCTCCGCGTCGCCGCGCCTCGCGGACAACCTCTGGGTGCGGGTCGTGGACGTGCCCGGCGCGCTCGCCGCGCGCCGGTACGCGGCGGACGTCGACGTCGTGCTGCACGTGACCGACGAGCGCCTGCCCGACAACGCGGGACGCTGGCGGCTGCGGGCGGAGGCCTTCGGCGCGGCGACGGCCGAGCGGACCGACGACGCGGCGGACGTCTCCCTCGACGTGCGCGAGCTCGGCGCGACCTACCTGGGCGGGACGTCGCTCGCGGCCCTCGGCGCGGCAGGTCTCGTCACCGAGCACTCCCCCGGCGCGCTCGCGCGCACGAGCGCGGCGCTCGGCTGGCCCGTCGCCCCGGTGTGCAGCTGGGTGTTCTGACCGGGCGGGCGCACCCGGGTCCCGGGTGCGCCCGCCGTCACGTCTGGCAGACGCCGCACCAGAAGAGGTTGCGCCCCGCGAGCTCCTTGAGGAGCACCGGCGTGCCGCACACCCGGCACGGCAGCCCGTCGCGGTGGTACACGTAGAACGCCTCGTCCGCGGGCACGGCGTCGGGAGCGACGTCCGTGTTCTGCCGCACGCGCCGCCGGCCGGTCGCCGCCTCGTCGGGGCCCTCGCCCGCGCCGTCGTCGCGGTGCTCGGGGCGCGTCGTGACGATCGCGCCCGTGCGCGCGCCGTCGTGCATGAGCACGACGAGGTCGTCCCACAGGGCCCGCAGGTCCTCCGCGGGCACGTCGCGACCGGGACGCATCGGGTCGAGCCCGGCCCGGAACAGCGCCTCCGCGCGGTAGATGTTCCCCACGCCCGCGACGACGTCCTGGTTCATGAGGAGCAGCCCGACGGGGCTGCGCGAGCGCCGCACCGCGGCGACGAACGCGTCGCGCGGGTCGGGCTCGTCCGGGCCCGGGTCGCGGATCGGGTCCGGCCCGAGCCGGTCCTCGACCGCACGCTTCTCGTCGTCCGTGACGACCTCGCACGCCGTCGGGCCGGTGAGGTCCGCGACCGCGTGCGCGCCGACGAGCCGGACGCGCACGGCGCCGCGCGGCGGCGGGGGCGACCAGGCGTCGTCGGGCGCGCCGGGCACCTCCCCCGGGCCCGCCGGGACGGTCTCGCGCTCGCCGATCCGGCGCCGGGGCGCGCCGATCGCGTGCACGACGGCGGTGCTGCCGTCGCCCGCGAACGTCCACGCCCCGTAGAGGCCGAGGTGCACGCGGAGCCAGCGGACGTCGTCGGACGCGCCGCCCGGCCCGGCGAAGCCGAGGAACATCTGCTTGCCCCACGCCTCGCTCGCGACGAGCACGCGGCCGTCGAGCAGGGCGGCTCCCGCGGCGAACCGGCCCTGCGGGCTGCTCACCGCGAGCGGCTCGCCCGTGAACAGCTCGCCGAAGGCGCGCGCGAGACGGTGGACGGTGTGGCCCTCGGGCACGTCAGGCCGAGGTGCCGCGCGCCGCCTCGTACGCCGCGAGCTGGTCGATGCGGCGCTGGTGGCGCGGGTCGCCGCTGAACGGCTCCGCGAGGAACGCGTCGACGAGGGCGACCGCCTCGTCCACCGAGTGCTGGCGCGCGCCCACCGCGACGACGTTCGCGTCGTTGTGCTGGCGCCCGAGGCGCGCGGTCTCCAGGTTCCAGGCGAGCGCCGCGCGCACGCCGACGACCTTGTTCGCCGCGATCTGCTCGCCGTTGCCCGAGCCGCCGATGACGACGCCCAGCGAGCCGGGCTCCGCCGCCACCGCCTCGCCCGCCGCGAAGCAGAACGACGGGTAGTCGTCCTGCGCGTCGTAGGTGTGGGCACCGTGGTCGACGACGTCGTGACCCGCCGCCCCCAGGTGCTCGACGAGATGGGTCTTGAGCTCGTAGCCGGCGTGGTCCGCGGCGATGTGAACGCGCATGGGCTCATCATGCCCCAGCGGGCCCCCTCGCCGCCGGGGTGAGGCCGTAGCCTGAGACGCATGACACAGACCTCCCCGACGTCCACGCCTCCGTCCTCGTCCGGCCCGGCCGACGCGGCGCGCTCCGGCATCGACCTCGACGCGCTGGACCCCGCGGTCCGCCCGCAGGACGACCTGTACCGCCACGTCAACGGCCGCTGGCTCGCGACGCACGAGATCCCCGCCGACCGCGCGATGGACGGCGCGTTCCGGGCGCTCTACGACCAGGCCGAGGTGCACGTCCGCGAGATCATCACGGACCTCGGGGAGCAGGTCGCGGCGGGCGGCGCGGACGTCGGGCCGGACGCGGCGAAGGTCGGGGCCCTCTACGCGAGCTTCATGGACACCGAGCGGATCGAGGCGCTCGGCACCACGCCCCTGCAGCCCGACCTCGCGCTCATCGCGTCCGCCACGACGCAGGCCGAGCTCACCGGGGCGCTCGGCGCCCTCCAGCGCACGGGCGGCGCGGGCGCCGTCGGCTTCTGGGTCGACAACGACGCGAAGGACCCCGAGCGCTACGTCGCCTACCTCTACCAGTCCGGGCTCGGCCTGCCGGACGAGGCGTACTACCGCGAGGACCAGTACGCCCCCGTCCGTGAGAAGTACGTGCCGCACGTCGCGCGCATGCTCGCGCTCGCGGGCGTCACGTCCGAGACGTGGGGCGCGACGCCCGAGGACGCCGCCGAGCGGATCATGGCGCTCGAGACGAGGCTCGCCGCGAAGCACTGGGACGTCGTGCGCGACCGCGACGCCGACCTCACCTACAACCCGCGGACGCTCGCCGCGCTCGTCCAGGAGGCCCCCGGGTTCGACTGGCGCGCGTGGGTGCTCGCGCTCGGCGCGCCGCAGGGCTCGCTCGACGACGTCGTGGTCCGCGAGCCGGACTTCGCGGCCGGGTTCGCCGAGCTCTGGGCGAGCGAGCCGCTCGAGGACTGGAAGCTGTGGATGGTGTACCACCTCGTCACCGCCCGGGCGCCCTACCTCTCCGAGGACCTCGTCGAGGCGAACTTCGACTTCTACGGGCGCACGCTGTCGGGCGCGCAGGAGGTGCGCGAGCGCTGGAAGCGCGCCGTCTCCGTCGTCGAGGGCGCGCTCGGCGAGGCCGTCGGCGCGCAGTACGTCGCGCGGCACTTCCCGCCCGCGCACAAGGCGCGCATGGAGGAGCTCGTCGCCTCCCTCGTGGCCGCCTACCGCGAGTCGATCACCACGCTCGACTGGATGACGGACGAGACGAAGGAGAAGGCGCTCGCCAAGCTCGAGGCCTTCACGCCGAAGATCGGCTACCCCGTCCGGTGGCGCGACTACTCGGCGCTCGTCGTCGACGCGCACGACCTCGTGGGCAACGTGCGCCGCGCCCACGCGTTCGAGCAGGACCGCGAGCTCGGCAAGATCGGGCGCCCGCTCGACCGCGACGAGTGGTTCATGACGCCCCAGACGGTCAACGCCTACTACAACCCGGGCATGAACGAGATCGTCTTCCCCGCCGCGATCCTGCAGCCCCCGTTCTTCGACCCCGAGGCCGACGACGCCGTGAACTACGGCGGCATCGGCGCGGTCATCGGCCACGAGATCGGTCACGGCTTCGACGACCAGGGCTCCAAGTACGACGGCGCGGGCCGCCTCGAGGACTGGTGGACGGCGCGCGACCGCGAGGAGTTCGAGAAGCGCACGACGGCGCTCGTCGCCCAGTACGACGCGTACCGCCCCGCCCAGCTCGGCGAGGACGGCCCGCACGTCAACGGCGCGCTGACCATCGGCGAGAACATCGGCGACCTCGGCGGCCTGTCGATCGCGCTCAAGGCGTACCGCATCGCGCTCGGCCGTCCCCTCGAGGACGCGCCCGTCGTCGACGGGCTCACGGGCATCGAGCGCGTGTTCCTCGGCTGGGCCCAGGTGTGGCAGTCGAAGGGCCGGGACGAGGAGGTCGTGCGCCGCATCGCGACGGACCCGCACTCGCCCAACGAGTTCCGCTGCAACGGGGTCGTGCGCAACGTGGACGAGTTCTACGACGCCTACGACGTGCAGCCGGGCGACGCGCTCTACCTCGCCCCCGAGGAGCGCGTGCGCATCTGGTGACCCCGGACGCACGAAGGGCCCGCGGCGGGTCGTCCCGCCGCGGGCCCTCCTGCGTGGTGGTCGGGCCGGTCAGAGCGTCCGGATGCCCGCGCGCGCGATCGTGAAGCCCTTGCCCGTGGCGTCGTCGCGGCACGTCATGCCGGTCTCGGCGCTGTCGCACGTGAAGGGGCCGACCGTCTTGGAGGTGCCGTAGTCGAGGATCGCGGTGTCCCCCGGCGCGGGCTGCGGCTGCTCGGCCGCGGGCACGCACGGCTGGTCGACGCTGCCGTCGGCGTCCAGGACGACCTTGTAGCCGACCGTGCCGTCGCACCCGTCGACCGGGGCGGGCTGCGTGCCGAGCTGGGCGATCACGCACGTCGCGCTGACGTCGGTCACCTCGCACGTGATGTTCCGCGACTCCGACGCGAACGTCTCGGACACCGTGGGCTCGGCCGGCGCCGGCTCCTCAGCACCGTCCGTGGAGGTCGCCGCCGGGGACGTCGACGCCCCGCCGAGCGGTTCCTCGTCGCCCCCGCCGAGCAGCGAGATCGCGAAGACGATCGCCCCGAGGACGAGCAGCGCGTCGACGACGATGAACGCGATCCACCCCGCGCCCAGCCGGTTCGAGCCGCGACCGCCGCCGTCCCCGCCGCGCCGGTCGCGCCGGCCGGTCGACGGGCCGGACGGGGCGCCCGTCCCTCCCGACGTGGCGCGCGGGGCGGCGGCGGCCGGGGCTGCCGAGGCCGGCGGGTGGTAGGCGGGCTGCTGCGCGGGCGGCGTGGCGGCCGCGTAGGCGGGCTGGGCGGTCGGCTCGTACGCCGCGGTACCGCCCGCGTACGGACCGGCCGCAGCGTGACCGGCCGCCGTGTCGCCCGGCGCGTAGCCGGGACGGCCCGCGGCGGTCCCGACCGGGGCCGCGACGCCGAACCCGTTCTGCTCGGTCGCGTAGCGCACGCGCTGCGGCGGCACCAGTGGCGAGGGCGCCGGGACCGCGGGCTGCGCCGCCGTCGGGAGCTGGGTGATCGGCGTCACGTGCTGGACCGTCGTCGCCTGGAAGGACGCCGCCGACGCGACGACGGTCGGCTGGCCGTCCGCGGGCGTCGCGCGCGGCGCCTGGGCCGTCGGGCCGCTCGTCGGGGCGAAGGAGGGCGGCCCCGAGGTCGCGTGCGCGGGCACGGGGGCGAACGCCGTGGTCGGCCGGGCGTCGTCACGACCGACCGCGGCCCCCGGGACGCCGCCGGGGGGCGGCGGCGGCGGTGGCACGGGTGCGTTCGGGGACATGCTCGGCTCCTCGCGGGCTTCCTCGGCGGTCTCGCCCGGCGCGACCGGGCGGCGGGCGCTCCTGGAACCGCCCGCGAACTGACGAAGCATGGCACGAGCCACCCGCACCGGTCGAACCCCGGGAGCCCCACGACGCCCACGCCCCCGCGGTCTGCACGACGTCCGCACGGCGTCCGCACGACGGCGGCGCCGTGCCGGACGTCAGTCGAAGACCGGGCCCTGCGTGCGCGTGCGCTTGAGCTCGAAGAAGCCCGGCGTGCTCGCGACCAGGACGCACCCGTCCCACAGCCGCCCGGCGGCCTCGCCCTTCGGCGCGGGCGTCACCACGGGGCCGAAGAACGCCGTCCCCCCGAACGCGACGACGGGCGTCCCGACGTCCTCGCCGACGCGGCCGATGCCCTCGGCGTGCGACGCGCGCAGTTGCTCGTCGTAGGCGTCGGAGCCCGCGGCGTCGGCGAGCGACGCGGGCAGGCCCACCTCCGCGAGCGCCTCGAGCAGCACGGCGTCGTAGTCGTTCCGCCCGTCCGGGTGCAGGCGCGTCCCGATCGCGTCGTAGAGGGGCTTGACGACGTCCTCGCCGTGCTCGACGCGCGCGGCGGTGACCACGCGCACCGGGCCCCACGCCTTCGCCATGAGCTCGCGGTACTCCTTGGGCAGGTCCCGGCCCTCGTTGAGCACCGCGAGGCTCATCACGTGCCAGCGGACGGTGACGTCGCGCACCTGCTCGACCTCGCCCATCCAGCGGCTCGTCATCCACGCCCACGGGCACACGGGGTCGAACCAGAAGTCGGCGACGCGCAGGTCGTCCTCGGTCGCGGTGGGGTCGGTCGTCGCGGTGAGCGTCACGGGGCGGTCTCCTTCGTCGTCGGGCGCGCCCGGGGTCCGGGTCGCCGGGGCGCGGCGGCCGGGCCGACGGCGTCCCCACCCCGTTCCGACACCGCGCGACCGCAGCGTATTCCCGGGAGCGGGCGCGGGCACGCGTGGGATGATCGTCCGTGGCCCACAGGCCGCCGTCGAGGCCGACCGGCCCGACCACGAGACCGAGGAGATGCAGTGCCCGGAGAGAACCTCACCCGCGCCGAGGCGAGCGAGCGCGCGGCGATCGTCGACGTCCAGTCCTACGAGGTCGACCTCGACCTCACGACGGGGGCGACGACGTTCGCGTCGACGACCGTGGTGCGGTTCACCGCGACCGAGGGCGCGAGCACGTTCGTCGACCTCGTCGCGCCGACCGTGCGCGAGGTCGTGCTCAACGGCCGTGCGCTCGACCCGGCGCAGGTGTTCGCCGACTCGCGCATCGCGCTCGACGGCCTCGCGGCCGACAACGAGCTGCGCGTCGTCGCCGACTGCGCGTACACCAACACGGGCGAGGGCCTGCACCGGTTCGTCGACCCGGTCGACGGCGAGGTCTACCTCTACACGCAGTTCGAGGTCCCGGACTCGCGGCGCGTGTTCGCCGTCTTCGAGCAGCCCGACCTCAAGGCGACGTTCGCGTTCACGGTCACCGCGCCCGCGGCGTGGGAGGTCGTGAGCAACCAGCCGACGCCCGCGCCCGAGGCGCTCGGCACGAAGGCCGACCCGACCGGCACCGGCGCCGGCGACGTCGAGGTCGCGCGCTGGGCGTTCGACCCGACGCCGCGCATCTCGTCGTACATCACCGCGCTCGTCGCAGGCCCGTACGTCGTGGAGCGCAGCGAGCTCACGTCGTCCGACGGCCGCACGATCCCGCTCGGGGTCTTCTGCCGCGCGTCGCTCGCCGACCACATGGACGCCGACTACGTGTTCGACAAGACGCGCGAGGGCTTCGCGTTCTTCGAGTCCGCGTTCGAGCACCCGTACCCGTTCGACAAGTACGACCAGCTCTTCGTGCCCGAGTACAACATGGGCGCGATGGAGAACGCCGGGTGCGTGACGTTCACCGAGACGTACGTCTTCCGGTCCAAGGTCACCGACGCCGTCAAGGAGCGTCGCGTCGTGACGATCCTCCACGAGCTCGCGCACATGTGGTTCGGCGACCTCGTGACCATGAAGTGGTGGAACGACCTGTGGCTCAACGAGTCGTTCGCGGAGTACGCGTCGACGCTCGCGACCGCCGAGGCGACGGAGTGGCGCGAGGCGTGGACGACGTTCGCCGCGATGGAGAAGTCCTGGGCCTACCGCCAGGACCAGCTGCCCTCGACGCACCCCATCGTCGCGACGATCAACGACCTCGAGGACGTGTTCGTCAACTTCGACGGCATCACCTACGCCAAGGGCGCGTCGGTGCTCAAGCAGCTCGTCGCGTGGGTCGGCAAGGAGCAGTTCCTCGCCGGCGTCGCGGCGTACTTCCGCAAGCACGCGTGGGGCAACACCGAGCTGCGCGACCTGCTCGTCGAGCTCGAGGCCACAAGCGGCCGCGACCTCACCGAGTGGTCCGCGCTGTGGCTCGAGACCGCGGGCGTGAACACCCTGCGGCCCGAGTTCGACCTCGACGCCCACGGCCGCTTCACCACGTTCTCCGTGGTGCAGACGGCGGCGGCCGACCACCCGACGCTGCGTCCGCACCGGCTCGGGATCGGCTTCTACGACCTCGTTGACGGCGTGCTCACGCGCGTGCACCGCACCGAGGTCGACGTGGCCGGGCCGCGCACCGAGATCCCCGAGCTGCTCGGCCTCGACCGCCCGCAGCTCGTCCTGCTCAACGACGACGACCTCGCGTACGCGAAGATCCGCCTCGACCCCGTGTCCCTCCAGGTCGCGACCGAGCACCTCGCGGACCTCGCCGACCCGCTGGCCCGCTCGCTCGTCTGGGGCTCCGCGTGGGACGCGACGCGCGACGGCGAGACGCCGGCGAGCGACTACGTGCGCCTCGTGCTGGGCAACATCGCCCGCGAGACCGAGTCGACGACGATCCGCACCACCCTCAACCAGCTCGCGCTCGCCGCGAAGACGTACGTGGCCCCGGAGCGCCGCGAGGAGACGCTCGCGCACGTCGGCGACGTGCTCTGGTCGCTCGCGCAGGACGCGGCCCCCGGCTCGGACCTGCAGTTCCAGCTCGTGAAGTTCTTCGCGCACCTCGCGTCGACGCCCGCGCACGGCGAGGCGCTGCGGTCGCTGCTCGACGGCTCCGCTGCCCTCGACGGGCTCGAGATCGATACCGACCTGCGCTGGGAGATCCTCGAGGGGCTCGTCCTGCTCGACCTCGCGGACGACGCCGAGATCGAGGCGACGCTCGACGCCGACTCGACCGCGACGGGCCAGCAGTCCGCCGCGCGGGCCCGCGCGACGGTGCCCACCGCCGCGGCGAAGCGCGCCGCGTTCGACCGCCTCGTCGGCTCGGACGACGCCCCCAACGCGATCGTCCGCGCCACCACGCTCGGGTTCCAGCACGTCAACGACCCCGAGTCGCTCGCCCCGCTCGTCGGCGCGTACTTCGACGCGCTGCTCCCCCTGTGGGACCAGCGGTCGTACCACATCGCCGAGGCGCTCGTCACGGGCCTCTACCCGGCCCCGCTCGCGAGCACGGTCCTGCGCGACGCGACGCAGGAGTGGCTCGACGCCAACGCCGACGCCGCTCCCGCGCTGCGCCGGCTCGTGGTGGAGAACCTCGCCGGCGTCGAGCGCGCCCTCGCGGCCCAGGCCGCCGACGCCTGACCCCTCGGGTCAGCACCCCTCACGACCGCGCCGGGTCGCTCCGTCCGACGGAGCGGCCCGGAGCTCGTCGTCCCGCGCGGGTCCGCGACCAGGCGGAACCGGCGCCGCGAGCAGGCGATCCCGACGCGTGCGGCGGCCAGGACGGGCCAGGACGGCCTGCTCGGCCGGCTCCGCCGGTCAGAGAGAGTCGTTCATCGCCTTGGCGAGCGAGCGCAGGCGGGCGGAGTCGAAGAGGTCCTCGAGCAGGACGAGGTTGCCCGACGAGTCGCCGAGGGGCACCTTCCAGTTCGGGTACTCCTGGTCCGTGCCCGGCTGGTTCTGCGAGCGGCGCTCCCCCACGGCGTCGGCCAGCGAGACGCCGAGCAGCACCGCCGGGGTGCTGCGGACGAGGCGGTGCAGGGCCTCGACGAGCTCGCGCTCGGACGGGTCCTCGCCCACGAGCGAGCGCTCGCGCAGGAACGCGATCATCGCGTCCCGCTCGGCGCGCGCGGCCCGCCGCACGTCGGCGACGTCCTCCGTGAGCACGCCCAGACGGTCCCGCAGCTCGACGTGCTCGCCCGCGAGGTACCCGGCCGTGGGCGGCAGGTCGTGCGTCGTGACGGTCGCGAGCGCGAGGCGCCGGTAGTCCTCCGGGGGCAGCGGGCGGCCGTCGTCGGTCTTCTCGAACCACAGGACGGACGTGCCGAGGACGCCGCGGTCCGCGAGGTAGTCACGCACCCAGGGCTCGAACACGCCGAGGTCCTCGCCGATGACCATCGCGCCCGCGCGGTGCGCCTCGAGGCACAGGATGCCGACGAGGGCCTCGTGGTCGTAGCGGACGTACGCGCCCGCGTCGGCGCGCGCACCGCCCGGGATCCACCACAGCCGGAACAGGCCGATGACGTGGTCGATCCGGATCGCCCCCGCGTGCCGCAGGACGGTGCGCAGCATGTCGCGGTACGGGGCGTACCCGGCCCGCGCGAGCGCCCGCGGGTGCCACGGCGGCTGGGACCAGTTCTGGCCCTGCTGGTTGTACATGTCCGGCGGCGCCCCGACGGACACCCCGGTGGCGAGCACACCACGGTGCGACCAGACGTCGGCGCCCTCGGGGTGCACGCCGACCGCGAGGTCGTGCATGATCCCCACCGACATCCCCGCCTCGCGCGCGGTGCGCTGCGCGACGCGGAGCTGCTCGTCGGCGACCCACTGGAGCCAGCAGTAGAACTCGACGCGGTCGGCGAGCTGCTCGCGCAGCGCCGCGACGGTCGGGCCGTTCGGGTCGGACGCGCCGGGCGGCCAGTCCCGGTCGCCGTAGTGGTCGGCGAGCGCGCACCACGTGGCGAAGTCCTCGAGCCCCTTGCCCTGCTCGGCGCGGAACGCGTCGAGCGACGCCTGCCGGGCGGTGGACCGGGGCGCGGTGAACACGACCTCCAGCGCCGCCTTCTTGGCCTCCCACGCGGCGTCGCGGTCGATGGGCCCGGGGTCGGTGTCGAGGTCGCGCACCGGGTCGAACGCCCACTCGACGAGCGAGCGGTCGGCCGCGGACAAGTACCCCGTCTCGCGGATGTCCTCGACCCTGATGTACAGCGGGTTGACGAAGCGCCGGCTCGTCGGGAGGTAGGGCGAGGGCGTCATCGGCGTGCGCGGCTCTGCGGCGTGCAGCGGGTTGACGAGGACGAAGTCCGCGCCGGCCTCGTGCGCGGCGAGCCAGGCGAGGTCGGCGAGGTCGGCCAGGTCGCCGACGCCCCACGACGCGCGCGAGCGCACCGAGTACAGCTGGGCCATGAAGCCCCACGCGCGCCGTTCCGCGACGGCGGCGGGCAGCTCGAGCCGCTGCGGCGTCACGACGAGCGTCGCGCGCGCGTGGGCGCCGTCGCTCTCGGCGTGCAGGTCGTGCCACCCGAGGGGCAGGTCGGCCGGGATCTCGAACGTCGCGCGGCCGACGCGCCGGCCGTCGACGGTGCGCGGCTCGACGAACACGTCGAGCTGGCCGAGGTCGCGGCGCTCCCGGGGGGCGCGCGCGGCGTGGTGCCCGGCGACGCCGGAGCGGCCCTGCTCGGCCTCGAGCTCGACCCAGACGTCGACGGCGGCGCCGTCCTGCACGTGCACGGGGACCGGCACGGCGTCACCCTGCCGGACGACGACGGTCGGGGGCAGCATCTGCCGCCACGCGTCGTCGCGCGAGTGCTCGAGGCTGACGGCGACCTTCTCCGGGGACGACGCGGGGACGCCGAGGGCCTCCAGCACGGCGACGAGGGTCGAGGCCCGGACCTGGCGGCGCGTCCCGTCGAAGTCCCAGAAGTCGGACGCGACGCCGTGGGCGTCGGCCAGCTGCACCAACGGCTCGGGCAGGTCCGTCTGCGGGGGTTCGCTCACGCCTGCATCCTGCCAGACCAGGGCCTTGCGAGCAGGACGATCGCCCGGCGTGCCCGGGGCGCTCTCATGCGCCACGGGTACCCTGCCCGCATGTCCCTCCCCCTTCTCGCTCCTGCCGTGCGCGCGCCCGCGACGGTCACCGACGAGCTCAAGAACGGGTTCGACCCGAGCAACCCCGACGACTGGTTCGAGTGGTTCGTCGGCCTCCCGTTGCGCGTGCTGCTCATCGTCGTGATCGGCGCGCTCGTCCTCGCGGTCGTGCGCCGGCTCATCCGCCGCGTCTCCGAGCACATCGCCGAGGGCACGCCCACGCTCCGCGGCAAGCGGCTCAAGGGCCTCGGCGGGTCCGAGGTCGGCACGGTGCTGCTGCGCGCGAACCCGCTCGCGAGCGCCCGCCGGGCCCAGCGGGCGCGGACCGTGGGCTCGGTGCTGCGCTCGACCGCGAACATCGTCATCGGCGCGACGATCGTGCTCATGGTCCTCACCGAGCTCGGCGTGAACATCGCGCCGTTCCTCGCGTCGGCCGGCATCGCGGGCGTCGCGCTGGGCTTCGGCGCGCAGAGCCTCGTGAAGGACTTCCTCTCGGGCACGTTCATGCTCCTCGAGGACCAGTACGGCGTGGGCGACACGGTCGACTTCGGCGAGGTCACGGGCACCGTCGAGGAGGTCGCGCTGCGCGTGACGAAGGTCCGCGACGGCAACGGCACGCTGTGGTTCGTCCGCAACGGCGAGATCCTGCGGACGGGCAACAAGACCCAGGAGTGGGGTCGCGCGGTGGTGGACGTGCGCGTCGCGTACTGGGCCGACGTCGAGGCCGTGCGCGCGGCGCTGCTCGCGGCCGCGGAGGAGGTCGGGAGCGACCCGGTGCTCGGCACGTACTTCCTCGAGCCGCCCGAGGTCACGGGCATCGAGGCCATGACGGCCGAGGCGCTGCAGCTCAAGGTGCAGGTGAAGACGCAGGCCGCGATGCAGTGGGAGGTGGCGCGCGCGCTGCGCTCGCGCGTCCGGCAGGCGCTGTCCGACGCCCGCATCCCGCTGGCCGGGGCGCAGCAGGTGGTCGTCCTCGACCACTCGCCGTCGCTGCCCGACGACCGAACCGACGCGCGGCCCGACGACACGGGCGACCGGTCCGCGCAGGCGGCCCGCGAGAGGCGCGGCGCCGCCGCGGCGACCGTGGTGCAGGACGCGGCGGGCGGCCCGGCGTCCTGAGCCGCGCGGCGCCGTCGGGCACGACCACGACGGCGCCGGTCCCTCCGTGCGGAGGGACCCGGGGGGACTCAGCGCAGGCCGTCGAGCTCCGCGGCGAGGTTGTCGGCCTCCGGGCCGACGATGACCTGGACGACGCGGCCCGAGCGCACGACGCCGAACGCGCCCGTCGCCTTGAGGCGCGCCTCGTCGACGAGCTGGGGGTCCGTGACCTCGACGCGCAGGCGCGTGATGCACGGCTCGAGGTCGACCACGTTGCCCTGACCCCCGAGGGCGTCGAGGATGTTCTGTGCCTTCTGGTCCGAGGGGGTGCTCATCGAAAGTGTCTCCTGAGGCGAGTCGCGGGTGGGGATCCGCGCGGGGGATCCGGGGTGTCGGGGTGCCGAGCACCTGGGAACAGCCTAGTCTCCTGGCGAGGTTGTCACCGGATCGACGCGGCCCCGCAACGCCCCCGCAACAGGGACGTGCACGGCGGCCTGGCGGTCGGACCGTGACGGGCACGCGTGCGCACCGGCCCGGGCACCCGGGTCGCACGCCCGAGGCGGACGAGGAGCGAGGGTCGTGACGGGCGGAACCGAGGACGAGGCACGGCAGGTCATCACGGGCATCGGCGTGTGCCCCGGCACGGTCGTCGGGCCGGTGGTGCTCATGCCGGAGGCGATCGACGAGCCGGCACCGGGGCTGCGCATGGGCCCGCGCGAGGACCACGAGGCGCAGGCGCGGCGCGTCGACGCCGCGGCGGAGCAGGTCGCGGGCGACCTCCAGCGCGCCGCCGACGCCGCCGACGGGGACGCGCGCGACGTCCTCGAGGCGACGGCGGCGATGGCGGCCGACCCCACGCTCGCGGCCGACGCGCGGCGCCGCGTGCTCGACGAGCACCTCGTCCCCGAGCGCGCGGTGTGGGAGGCCGCGGAGGAGGTCGTGCGGCAGTTCACCGAGCTCGGCGGGTACTTCGCCGAGCGCGCCCGCGACGTCGCGGACGTCCGCGACCGGCTCGTCGCGGCCCTCACCGACCGTCCCGCGCCCGGGGTGCCCGAGCACACCGAGCCGTTCGTCCTCGTCGCGTACGACCTCGCGCCGTCGGCCACGGCCGCGCTCGACCCCGCGCGCGTGCTGGCGATCGTCACCGACGGCGCCGGGCCGACGTCGCACACCGCGATCGTCGCGAACGCCAAGGGCATCCCCGCGGTCGTCGCGGCCACGGGAGCGAGTGCCGCGCTCGCCCCGGAGGACGTCGTGCTGGTCGACGGTGCGGCCGGGACGGTCGTCGTGCACCCGTCGCCCGAGCAGGTGGCCGCGGCGCGGGCCCGCTCGCAGCAGGTGCGCACGTTCGACGGCACGGGCCGCACGCGCGACGGGCACCGGGTGCAGCTCCTCGCGAACGTCGGCGACCCGGCGGGCGCCGCGGCGGCGGCCGCGTCCGGCGCCGAGGGCGTCGGGCTGTTCCGCTCCGAGTTCTGCTTCCTCGACCGCGAGCAGCCGCCGACCGTCGAGGAGCAGGTCGCCGCCTACCGCACCGTCTTCCGCGAGTTCGGCGGGCGCAAGGTCGTGATCCGCACCCTCGACTCCGGCGCGGACAAGCCGCTGCACTTCCTCACCGTCGACGACGAGGAGAACCCGGCGCTCGGCGTGCGCGGGCTGCGCACCGCCGCGCGCTGGCCGGAGCTGCTCGAGCAGCAGCTCGACGCGATCGCGCAGGCGGCCGCGGCCGAGGAGGCCGAGGTGTGGGTCATGGCGCCCATGGTCTCGACCGTCGGGGAGACCGAGTGGTTCGTCGAGCGCTGCCGCGCGCACGGCCTCGAGGTGGCGGGCGTCATGGTCGAGGTCCCGAGCGCCGCCCTGCTCTCCGGGCCGATCCTCGCGCGCGCGGCGTTCGCGTCGATCGGCACCAACGACCTCACGCAGTACACGATGGCCGCGGACCGCCTCCTCGGGTCGCTCGCGGAGCTGAGCGACCCGTGGCAGCCCGCCGTGCTCCGGCTCGTCGAGGCGACGTGCGCGGGCGGGGCCCAGCAGGGCCGGCCCGTGGGCGTGTGCGGCGAGGCGGCGTCGCAGCCGGTGCTCGCCGTCGTGCTCGTCGGGCTCGGGGTGTCGTCGCTGTCCATGACGGCGCGCGCCATCCCCGACGTCGCGGCGCTCCTGCGCGAGGTCGACGTCGACGAGTGCCGACGGCTCGCGCGCCTCGCGGTCGACGCGGAGAGCGCGGCCCAGGCGCGCGCCGTCGTGCGCGAGAACCTGCCGGTGCTCGCCGAGCTCGGGCTGTGACGTGCGCCCGGACCGCCCCGGGCGGCGGCTCCGGGCTCGGGAGCGCGCCGCCGCCGGTGCGATGATGGGCCGGTGACGACCGAGCCCACCCCCCGCCCGACGCTGCCCGTCGCCGGACTGTCGAACGGCGCGCCGGCCGACCCCGCGGGTGCGACCGCGCCGGTCCGCCCGAGCCGCACGTTCTACGACGAGGTCGGCGGGCACGAGACGTTCGTGCGCCTCGTCGACGCGTTCTACGAGGGCGTCGCGGACGACCCGGTCATGCGGCCCATGTACCCCGAGGAGGACCTCGGCCCGGCGCGCTGGCGGCTCACCGCGTTCCTCGAGCAGTACTGGGGCGGCCCGACGACGTACAGCGAGCAGCGCGGCCACCCGCGCCTGCGCATGCGGCACGCGCCCTTCAAGGTCAACCCCGACGCGCGCGACCGCTGGCTCGCGCACATGCGCGCCGCCGTCGACACCCTGGACCTGCCGCCGATCCAGGAGGCGACGCTGTGGGACTATCTGGAGCGCGCGGCGCACTCCCTCCTCAACACCTTCGAGGACTGACCGACCCGCCGCCCGAGCGAAGGAGCCCCCACCCGTGACCCCCGAGCCCACCCCGCCGTCGACCTCCTCGGCCTCCCCCGGCCCGACGTCGGACGCCGCCCCGCGCGAGCAGGTCCCGAACCCGCTGAGCCACCTCCTCGACGTGCTGCGCCTCGAGCGGGTCGGCGACGGCGACGGGTCGGCCGCCGACCCGGAGCACTTCCGCGGGGTCTCCGTGCACCAGCCGACGGGCCGCGTCTACGGCGGGCAGGTGCTCGCGCAGGCGGTCCTCGCCGCGGGCCGCACCGTCCCCGAGGGCCGGCTCCCCCACTCGCTGCACGGGTACTTCCTGCGCCCCGGCGGCCTCGACGTGCCGATCGACTTCGCGGTCGAGCGGCTGCGCGACGGGCGTTCGTTCAGCGCCCGGCGGACGCACGCGATCCAGCACGGCAAGCCGATCCTGTCGATGATCTCCTCGTTCCAGGAGGAGCAGGGCGGCATCGAGCACGCGTCCGAGATGCCCGCCGCCCCGGCCCCCGAGGACGTGCCGTCCGCGCTCGACGTGCTCGGCGGCATCGACCACCCCATCGCGCGGTTCTGGTCGCACCACTCGGCGTTCGAGCTGCGGCACGTGGGCGGGTCGCTCTACCTGCACCCGGACCACGAGCCCAAGGACCACCAGATGGTGTGGATGCGCGCGCGGGGCGACGTCGGCGACGACCAGCTGCTGCACCGTGCGCTCATGGCGTACGCGTGCGACCAGGTCATGCTCGAGCCGATCCTGCGCCAGGCGGGCACGAGCTGGGTCACGCCCGACATGTCGATCGCGAGCCTCGACCACGCGATGTGGTGGCACCGCGACGTGCGCGTGGACGAGTGGCTGCTCTACGCGCAGTCGGCCCCGAGCGCCCAGGGCGGCCGAGGGCTCGGCGCCGCGCGGGTGTTCGCGCAGGACGGCACGCTCGTCGCGTCGATCGCCCAGGAGGGCATGGTCCGCCTCCCCGCGCTCTGACGGGCGACGGACGCGCGTCGGCCCGACACTGTCCTGGTGCGACTGCGCCGCGTGACCGTGACCTCGCCGGGGTACACCCGCCGCCCGAAGGGCGACGCGTGGGTGTTCCTCGACGTCGAGGGCCTGCCCCTGGCCGACGAGGAGGAGGTCGCGCGCTGCGAGCGCCTCGCCGTCCCGCCCGCGTGGTCCGACGTCTGGATCTGCCGGTACCCCAACGGCCACATCCAGGCGTTCGGCCGGGACGTCGCCGGGCGCGGCCAGTACCTCTACCACGAGCAGTGGCAGGTGCGGCGGGCCCGACGCAAGCACGACCACGTGCTCGACGTCGGCCGTCGCCTGCCCGCCGCCCGGCGCCGGGTCGCGCGCGAGCTCGAGCTCCCCGGCATGCCGCGCGAGAAGGTGCTGGCGCTCGCGTTCCGGCTGCTCGACCTCGCGTACTTCCGGGCGGGCGGCGAGATCTACGCGAAGCAGAACAACAGCTACGGCCTCGCCACGATCCGCAAGGAGCACGCGCGCGTCCGCCGCGACGGGAGCGTGCACTTCCACTACCCGGCGAAGTCGGGCCAGGTGCGTGACGTCGTCGTCGAGGACCCGGTGGTCGCCGAGCTCGTGACGACGCTCAAGCGACGCCGGGGCGGCGTCGAGCTGCTCGCGTGGCGCGACGCGGACGCGACCGGCAGCGCGGTGTGGCACGACGTCACGAGCGCCGACGTCCAGGCCGGCATCAAGGAGCGCCTGGGCGACGACGCGACGCCCAAGGACTTCCGCACGTGGCACGCGACGGTGCTCGCGGCGCGCGCCCTCGCCGACGCCGGCACGGCGCCCGCGTCCGAGCGCGCCCGGCGCCGCGTCGTCACGGGGATCGTCAAGGACGTCGCGGAGGAGCTCGGGAACACGCCCGCCGTGGCGAGGTCGTCGTACATCGACCCGCGGCTGTTCGACCTGTGGGAGCGGGGCGAGACCATCGGGTCGACGCGCTCGCAGACGCGCGCCGAGCGCGAGGTCCTGGAGCTCCTCGGATGAGGGCCGCGGTCACCGGGGTCACCGGGTACGTCGGCGGGCGGCTCGTGCCCGAGCTGCTCCGCGCCGGCTTCGAGGTCCGCGCGCTCGCCCGGCACCCCGAGCGGCTCGCGGGCCGCGAGTGGGTGGACGACGTCGAGCTCGTCGAGGCCGACGCGAGCGACCTGGACCAGATCCGGGCGGCGCTCCAGGGCGCCGACGTGGCGTACTACCTCGTGCACTCGCTCGGCACCGGGCGCACGTTCGAGGTCCGCGACAGGCGCACCGCGCTGACGTTCGCGCGCGCGGCGCGCGAGGCCGGCGTGCGGCGCATCGTCTACCTCGGCGGGCTGTTCCCCGACGTGCCGGAGGGCGAGCTGTCGCCGCACCTCGCGTCGCGCAAGGAGGTCGGGGAGATCCTGCTCGCGTCGGGCGTCCCGACGACCGTCCTGCGCGCCGCGGTCATCCTCGGCTCGGGCTCCGCGTCGTTCGAGATGATGCGCTACCTCACCGAGCGGCTCCCGGCCATGACGACCCCGAAGTGGGTCGACAACCGCATCCAGCCGATCGCGGTCCGCGACGTGCTGCGCTACCTCGTCGGCTCGGCCTCGATGCCCGACGACGTGTCGCGCGGCTTCGACATCGGCGGCCCCGACGTGCTCACCTACCGCGACATGATGCAGCGGTACGCGCGCGTGGCGAACCTCCCCCGACGGCGCATCGTCAGCGTGCCGGTGCTCACGCCCCGGCTGTCGTCGCACTGGGTCGGGCTCGTCACGCCCGTGCCGAGCGGCATCGCCCGACCCCTCGTCGAGTCGCTCCAGCACGAGGTCGTGTGCCACGAGCACGACATCGCGCAGTACGTGCCCGACCCGCCCGAGGGGCTCATCGGGTTCGACCGGGCCGTCGAGCTCGCGCTGGAGCGCATCCACGACGGCGAGGTCACGACGCGCTGGTCGTCCGCGTCGGTGCCCGGGGCGCCGTCGGACCCGCTGCCGAGCGACCCCGACTGGGCGGGCGGCTCGCTCTACGTGGACGAGCGCCGCACCGTCGTGGACGCGCCGCGCGAGGTGCTCTGGCGCGTGATCGAGGAGATCGGCGGGCAGGGCGGCTGGTACTCGTGGTCGCTCGCGTGGCGCGTGCGCGGCCTCATGGACCGGGTCGTCGGCGGGCCGGGCCTGCGCCGCGGCCGGCGCGACGAGCGCTACCTCCGCGTCGACGACGAGCTCGACTGGTGGCGCGTCGAGGCGATCGAGCCCGGGCGTCGGCTCCTGCTGCGCGCCGAGATGCGGCTCCCGGGCCTCGCGTGGCTCGAGCTGCGCGTCGACGAGGCGGCGGCCGAGCTCCCCGACGCGACGGACCCCGACGCCCCGGGGCCCTCGCCGGAGGACGCCAGCGGGCCGGGCCGGACCTACTTCGCGCAGCGCGCGCTGTTCCACCCGCACGGGCTCGCGGGCCAGCTCTACTGGTGGGCCGTCAAGCCGTTCCACGGCGTGGTGTTCGGCGGGATGCAGCGCAACGTCGCCGAGGCCGCCGAGCGCGCCGCGCGCAGCGGTCGCCCCTCCGCGGACCGGCCGCGGGACGGCCGAGAGGCGGGCTGACCGGAGCGGCGACGCACGCCGCCGCTCCGAGGGCTCAGCGGCGCCGGCGGAACGTCAGCGGCTCCTCGACGAACGGCTCCCACGCCGCGCGCTCGGCCTCGCTGATGCGTCGGGGCGAGCCCGTCGCGGCGTCGACCACGACGATCGTCGTCGCGGCCTTCGCGTACGGGGCGCCGCCCGAGGTGGGGCCGGTGCGCTCGAAGCGCGCGGCGCCGTCGTGCACCTCGTAGCAGACCTCCAGGCTGGCCCCGCCGAGGTGCCCGATCCACAGCTCGACGCGGACGGGCGTGCGCGTGAACCCGAGCGGGCGCAGGTACTCGATCTCCTGCCGGGCGACGAGCGTGTGGCTCGTCGCGTGCGGGCCGGTCTCCAGGACGGCCGTCGGCCAGGCGTCCTCCCCCGCGTCCGGGTGGGTCCAGAACGCGGTGATGCGGGCGTCCTCCAGCAGGCGGAACATCTCGACGTTGTTGACGTGCGCGTACGCGTCGAGGTCCGACCACCGCAGGGAGACGGGGACGTGCAGACGGGTCATGGAGGGTCCTCTCGCTCGACGGTGCGGCCCGGCGCGACCGGCGGGACAGGTGCCCCGGTCACCGGACCGGGTCCATTCTCCACCGGCCCGCCGACCACGAGGCTCCTCCGCGCCGAGCACGAGGTTGCCGTCGTCCTGGCGCCCAGGACGACAGCAACCTCGTGCTCGGCGACTGGAGGTCGGACGGTCAGGACGCGGCGACGAGAGCCGCGGCGCGGCAGCTCGCGAGCGCGGAGAGCTCCTCGCCCACGGGGAGCCGCACGAGTCGGTCGGCCACCTGGCCGACGGCGTCGCGCAGCCGCCGTCGGGCGCGCGCCGCCCGCCGTCGTCCGCCCACCGCGGCCGCGGCGCGGGACACGAGCGCGACGAGCACGCCCACGACGATCCCCCCGAGCGCGAGCAACGTCGGCCACGGCAGCTCCGGGGCTCCGGGACCGCCGAGCGTGAGGACCGGCGTCGGCGGCTCGGGCAGGCGCAGGTAGGTGAACCCCCACAGCGCGGCGAGCCACAGCAGGCCCACGACGAGCGCCGCGAGCACGAGCCACTGGAACGCGCCGACGACGCGCCACCACACCGGACGGCGGGCCGCCTCGAGCTCCGTCCCCGCGACGGCCTGGTCGAGCGCGTCGGCGAGGTCCGCCGCACCCTCGGACGCCCGACGGCGCACGGCGAGCGCCCAGTCGTCCGGCACGGCCGCGGTGGCCTCGGCCGCGTAGTCGCGCACCGCCGTCTGGGCACCGGCCCGCAGCGCGGCACCGACCGCCGGGAGCGAGGTCCGCGCGAGCTCGGGCCGGCTCGCGGTCTCGGCCGTGCCCAGCTCCTTCGCCGCCCGCGCGCGGGCCGAGCCCGGCGCGGGGCCAGTGCGCAGCCCGATGCGGCGCAGCGGGTCGGGCCGGAACCGGCCGACCCAGCGCGTCACGGGCCAGCCCGTCGCGGCGCGCGCGTCCCGCACGGCCGAGCCGCGCACGGCGGCGACGACCGTCGGGACGCCCGCCGCGGCCTCCAGGGCGTCGACGAGGCCGTCACGTGCCCGTCGCGCCGCGCGCTCCGGGACGGGCTCCCCGCACGCCGCCGCGACGCGGCGCGCGACCGCGCGCACGTCGGCCGCGAGCCGGTCGTTCGACGCACGCCGCCGGGCCGCGGCGTCCGCGAGCAGCCCCCGTAGCTCGTCCAGCCCTTGGCCGGTGCGGGCCGAGACGCCGAGCACGCGCGCGTCGGCGAGCCCGTCCTCGGCCGCGAGCCGGCGCAGGTCGGCGAGGCACGCGTCGGCGTCGGCGGGCGTGAGCCGGTCCACCTGGTTGAGCACGAGGACGACGACCGAGCCGTGCCCCGCGAGCGGGCGCAGGTAGCGCTCGTGCAGCGCGGCGTCCGCGTACTTCTGCGGGTCGACGACCCACACGAGCAGGTCGGCGCGCTCGACGAGGCGTTCCGCGCGCACGCGGTGCTCGACGACGACCGAGTCGTGGTCGGGCAGGTCGAGCAGCACGAGGCCGCTCGTCAGCTCGCCCGCGCGGCGACCGCGCAGGAGCGCGCGCAGGCCGCCGCCCGCGCGCGCGTCGCCCGGGTCCCCGGAGGTGAGCGGGGTGCCCATCTCGTGCCGTCGCCGCACCTCGAGCCAGTCGAGGAGGGCGGCCGGTCCCGCCGGGCCGGCGGCGGGTCCCGACGCGCCCCACACCGCGGCGAGCGGGTGGGACGTCGTGGGCCGCTGCACCCCGACCGTCGCGAGCTCGGTGCCCGCGAGCGCGTTGAACACCGACGACTTGCCGGAGCCGGTCGCACCCGCGAGCGCGACGACGGTGTGGTCGGCCGACAGCCCGGCCCGCTCGCGCGCGCGGGCGACGACGGTCCGCGCGTCGGCGAGCAGGTCGGCGTCGACGCGCCCCTCCCCCGCGCGCACGGCGGTCTCCAGCGCGGTCGTGCGCGCCGCGAGGTCGATCGTCATGCCTGCTCACCCCCCAGCAGGCGGCGCCAGAACCCCGGCCGCCGGGCCGGCTCTGCCGCCTCGTCCCCCGGCGCGACCGCGGACTCGTCCGGAGGCGGCGGGGTCCACCCCGCGCCGCGCAGGAGACGCGCGGCGTGCCGACCCACGGCGGTCCGGCCGCCGTCCGCACCGGCCGCGACGGCGGGGCGTGCGGACCGCTCGACCCGGGCCGCGGCCTCGACCGCGCGCGCCGCCTCGAGGACCGAGCGGGCGGTCTCGTCGGCGTCGGCCGTCCCGAGGGCGTCGAGCTGCGCGGTGTAGCGCAGCGCCTCGTCGTCGAGCACCACGCGCACCCGCACCGCGAGCCGCTCGCGCGCGGTCCGCGTGAGGCGCCGCACCGCGTCGTCGCCGAACACGGCCTCCAGGAGCTTCTGCGCGAGGATCGCCGTCCCGCCCGCGATCCCGACCTCGGCGCCCGTCAGCCCGCCGGTCGAGGCGAACACCACGACCATGAGGCTCAGCCCCAGCCCGTTGATGCCGAAGGACAACGCCCGCGCGGCGCCGCGCTTGCCCGCTCCCTGCTCGCGCACGAGGTCGAGGACGTCGGACTGCCAGCCCCGGATCTCCTCCGCGACGCGCACCCGCACGCCCGCGGACGACCGCGCCAGGTCGAGCCCGTCGAGCAGGGCCGACCCCGCGGGGTCCGCGCGCCACCCGCCGTAGGCGCGCTCGGCCGCGACGTCCGTCGCGTCCAGGACCACCGCCTCCAGGCCGTGCGCGATCGCCTGCTCGACCTGCGGCGCCTGCGCCGGCCGCCCGCGGAAGAACGCCGCGAGCGCGTCGCGGACCCGACCGACGCCCTGCTCGACGGAGCGGAACAGCTCGCTCGTGCCCACGAAGTCCTGCCAGCGCGCGAGCACCTCGCCGCGCAGCAGCGCCCCGTCGCTCGTCGCGGCGTCCACGGTCGTCGCCGCCTCGTCGTACGCGCGCTCGACGACGGCGCGCAGGCGCGCGTCCGACGCCGCCTGCGCGTCGGCCGCACCCGCCACGAGGACCGCCCGGCGCACGAGGTCGTCCACGACCCCGTCGCGCGTCGCGGTCGCGACCCGGTCCCGCTCGTCGCCGTCCGCCCCGAGCGCGGACAGCCACGACGCCACCGCGGCGACCGCCCGCTCGGGGAGGAAGCCGTCGACGAGCTCGGACTCTCCCACGACGAAGAGCGTCGCGGCGTCGAGGCCGTTCTCGTCCATCATCCGGCGCAGGTCGTCCGCCACGGCCTCGGTGCCCGGGTCGACCCGGTCGAGGACCATCGCGACCTGCGCACGGCGCTCGGCGGCACGGTGCAGGAGGTCCCACGGGACGGCGTCGGCGTAGCGGGCGGCCGTCGTGACGAACAGCCACAGGTCGGCCGCGGCGAGGAGCTGCGCGGCGAGCTCGCGGTTCGCCGTCTCCACGGAGTCGACGTCGGGCGCGTCCACGAGCGCGAGGCCCTGCGGCAGCGCGTCGCTCGCGACGAGGCGCAGCGTGCGCGTCGGGTCGGGCGGCGTGGCGGGCTCGCCGGGCCTGGTCCCGGGACCGGTCGGGGTGCCGGTCGGCGTGCCGGGGGCCGCCGACCGCGCGCCGTGCTCGCTCACGCGCGCGAGACCGGGCAGCACGCGGTCGGTCGAGAACCAGCGCTCGTCGAGCGGGTGGTGGACGAGGACGGGAGCCCGCGTCGTCGGGCGCAGCACGCCGGGCGCCGAGACGTGCTCGCCGAGGAGGGAGTTCACGAGCGTCGACTTCCCCGCTCCGGTCGACCCGCCGACGACGACGAGCAGCGGAGCCGCGTGCGAGCGCAGCCGGGGTAGCAGGTAGTCGTCGAGCTGGTGGACCGCGAGGCCGAGGTCCTCGCGCGCGAGCGCCGCGCCGGGCAGGTCGAGCGGGAGCCGCGTGGCGGCGAGCCGCCCCCGCAGGATCTCCAGCGCCTCGACGAGCCCCGTGGTCGCCGAGGCGCTCGCCGCGACCCCGCCGGCGCGCGGTCCGTCGGGGCGCGTGCCGTCGGGGGTCGGCGCGTCCGGACGGACCGCGTCGTCTCCGGAGTCACCGCTGGCCGTCATCCCGTCAGTCTGCCGGAATGCCGCTGGCCAGGCCCGATGGGACACGGCACGGCCGTCCCCCGCACCCGGCGAGATCGACGCGCACGGGTCGAGACCGCCCCTGCGAGGGGCGACCGCGACCGCACGAGCCGGTCTCGCGGAGGGTCACTCCCCCAGGCGGTGCCGGAGCCACGCGACCCCGACCTCGGCCTGCGCCCGCTGGAACGCGCGCAGGTGCGGGATGCCCGGCGGCGCCGGGTCGAGCGAGGACTTGAGGAAGTAGCCGGTCAGCGCGGCGAGGTAGGAGGTCACGGCGTCGGGCTCGGCGTCGCGCGGCAGAGGGTGACGCCGCAGCACCTCCTCGGGCGGCGGCCAGGACGGGCCCGGACGCGCCGACGCCGGGCGGGAACGGGTCCCGCCCGGCGTCGTAGCCGATCCGTACGACGACGGTCGCTCAGTCGCGCGTGAGCTTGCGGTACGTCACGCGGTGCGGGCGGGCCGCCTCCGCGCCGAGACGCTCCACCTTGTTCTCCTCGTAGGAGGCGAAGTTGCCCTCGAACCAGTACCAGCTCGCCGGGTTCTCCTCGGTGCCCTCGTACGCGAGGATGTGGGTCGCCACGCGGTCGAGGAACCACCGGTCGTGGGACACCACGACGGCGCAGCCCGGGAACTCGAGCAGCGCATTCTCGAGCGAGCCCAGCGTCTCGACGTCGAGGTCGTTCGTCGGCTCGTCGAGCAGCAGGAGGTTGCCGCCCTGCTTGAGCGTCAGCGCGAGGTTGAGGCGGTTGCGCTCACCACCCGACAGGACGCCCGCAGGCTTCTGCTGGTCCGGGCCCTTGAACCCGAACGACGCGACGTACGCGCGCGACGGGATCTCGACGTTGCCGACCTTGATGAAGTCGAGGCCGTCGGACACGACCTCCCACAGCGTCTTCTTCGGGTCGATACCGCCGCGCGACTGGTCGACGTACGAGATCGACACGGTCTCGCCGACCTTGAGCTCGCCGCCGTCCAGCGGCTCGAGCCCGACGATCGTCTTGAACAGCGTCGTCTTACCGACGCCGTTCGGGCCGATGACACCGACGATGCCGTTGCGCGGCAGCGTGAAGCTCAGGCCGTCGATGAGCTGGCGGCCGTCGAAGCCCTTCTGGAGGTTCGACGCCTCGAGGACCAGGTTGCCCAGGCGCGGGCCCGGCGGGATCTGGATCTCCTCGAAGTCGAGCTTCCTCGTGCGCTCGGCCTCAGCAGCCATCTCCTCGTAGCGGGCGAGACGCGCCTTCGACTTGGTCTGGCGGCCCTTCGCGTTCGAGCGGACCCACTCGAGCTCGTCCTTCAGGCGCTTGGCGAGCTTCGCGTCCTTCTTGCCCTGGACCTGGAGACGCTCCTGCTTCTTCTCCAGGTACGTCGAGTAGTTGCCCTCGTACGGGTAGAGGCGCCCACGGTCGACCTCGCAGATCCACTCCGCGACGTGGTCGAGGAAGTAGCGGTCGTGCGTGACGGCGAGGATTGCGCCCGGGTACGTCGCGAGGTGCTGCTCGAGCCAGAGCACGGACTCGGCGTCCAGGTGGTTCGTGGGCTCGTCGAGCAGCAGCAGGTCCGGCTTCTCGAGCAGGAGCTTGCACAGCGCGACGCGGCGTCGCTCACCACCGGAGAGCACCGACACGTCGGCGTCCGGCGGCGGGCAGCGCAGCGCGTCCATCGCCTGCTCGAGCTGCGAGTCGAGGTCCCACGCGTCGGCGGCGTCGATCGCCTCCTGGAGCGTGCCCATCTCGGCGAGGAGCGCGTCGAAGTCCGCGTCGGGCTCCGCCATGAGCGCGGAGATCTCGTCGAAGCGCTGCTTCTTGGCGAGGATGTCGGCAACGGCCTCCTGGACGTTGCCGAGCACCGTCTTCTCCTCGTTGAGCGGCGGCTCCTGCAGCAGGATGCCGACGCTGTACCCCGGGGAGAGGCGCGCCTCACCGTTCGAGGGCGTGTCCAGGCCGGCCATGATCTTGAGGATCGTGGACTTCCCGGCGCCGTTGGGGCCCACGACGCCGATCTTGGCGCCGGGCAGGAAGTTCAGGGAGACGTCGTCGAGGATGACCTTGTCTCCGTGCGCCTTGCGCGCCTTGTACATGGAGTAGATGAACTCAGCCACAGCCTGTCGTTCCACCGTTTCGGTCGGGAGAGGTACGGGATTCGTCGACCACTCAGCCTACGCGGTCGGGCCGCCGGGACGCGCCCGACGGCGCCGCGACCGGTCGAAGGTCACGACGCCGTCCCGTCCCACGGCTCAGGCGGCCGCCGTCGCGCTCCCCTTCCGGGCGGTGCGGGCACGCGGCGCACGGGCGCCCGACGCGTCGGGCTCCCCGCCCAGCGCCGCCGCGACGTCCGCCGTCGCCCAGGGGTCGTCGGCGGGAGGCTCGTCGAGAGCGGGCTCGCCGGGGGCGGACTCACCGCCGCGGTCGCCCGGCCCCGCGCCCGCCTCGCCCCCACCCGCGGCGTCAGGCACGCCGGTCGGGTCGAGCGTGCCGGCCGCAGCGGGCGGGACGCCGTCGACCGCGTCGGCGGGGCCGCCCTCGGTGCGGCGCGTGGCGTCGTCGTCGCGGCGGTGCACCGTGCGCGTGAACCGCGCCTCGCCGAGCGTGAGGTCCGGGCCGAGCGCCGTCGCCTCGACGACGAGGCTCGTGCGCGGGCCGTCCGGGCCGTCCCACTCGTCGAGCGAGAGCCGGCCCGTGACGACGACCGGGTCGCCCTTGTGGAGCGAGAGCGCGACGTTGCGCGCGGTGTTCTTCCACGCCTTGACCGTGAACCACAGCGTGCGCCCGTCGACCCACTCACCGCGCTCGCGGTCGAGGTAGCGCCGGGTCTGGGCGATCCGGAAGCTCGTGAAGTCGTTGCCCGACTGCGAGCGGAACAGCGTGGGCGTGGTCGCGACGAAGCCGGACAGCGTGACCGTGACGTCACCGGGCATGGTTCCTCCTGAGGTCGACGGCCAGGCTGGTCCCGGCCACCGCCTCAGGGTGCGGTGGGAGCGGCGGGGGCGTCCGGCGTCGGGCCCTCGCCTGTGGACGAGCCTGCGCCGTCCATGCCTGGGGGTAGCCGTAGGGCCCCGGTGAGCGGTGCGGCGGGGGTCTTGTCCCGCGCGGACTGCGCCAGCTCGCGCACCTGCCGGTGCAGGTCGAGGAGCTCCTGGGTGGGCCGGCCCATCGCGTCCTGCACGACGCGCTCGATCGCGCCCCGCCCGGAGGCGAGGACCTGCTGCTCCCGGCGTCGGGCGAGCGTGCGCCGCACCTGGAGCGCGACGAGGAACGCGACCACGGCGCCCAGGACGGCGACCGCCGCCACGACCGCGCACACCGTGACGAGCGTGCGCCCGAGGTCGAGCACGCGCAGCGACCCGAGCACCGCCAGGACCCCCGCCACGACCCCGACCGCGAGCGCCGACCAGGCCGCGCGCCGCGTGGGGCGCGAGGACGACGGCCCGCGCGTGTCGAGGGGGATCTTCGCGAGCGCGGACCGCGTCGCCTCGGCGACGCGCGGAGACGGCGCGACGGCCTCGTCGAGGGCCTTCTGCCAGCCGGACCGCAGCGAGCGCCCCGCGCGCGCGAGCCAGCGCGAGCGCGACAGGGCGACGGCGTCGGGCTGCGGCGGCGAGAACTCGGGCCGCCCGTACCCGTTGCGCACGGCCGCGCCGACCTGGCCCGCGACCGCGGCGAGGCCCGTCGCGTCGGCGAGCGCGTCGACCTCCTCCTCGACGGCCGTGCTCATCGTCCACGGGACGTCGCCCGGGAGCTGCTCCAGGAGGAGCGCCCCGGCGCGGTCGAGCTCGCCCGCGACGCGGCTCGCGGCGACGCTGCGTCGCGCGACCGCCTGCTCGAGCAGCGACCGCAGCTCGTCCAGGCCCTCGCCGGTGCGCGCGGAGACGGTGGTGACGTAGACGCCGTCGAGCCCGTCCTCCTGCAGGAGGCGGCCCATGTCCTCGACGAGCGACGCGCGGCGTGCCTCGGGGACGGTGTCGATCTGGTTGAGCGCGACGACCATGGAGCCCTCGAGCCCCGTCGACTTCTGCAGGTAGCCCGAGTGCAGCGCGTCGTCGGCGTACTTCTGCGGGTCGACGACCCACACGAGCAGGTCGACGAGCGGCAGCACCCGGTCCACGACGGCGCGGTGGGCGGGCTCGATCGAGTCGTGGTCCGGGAGGTCGAGCAGGACGAGGCCGCCGAGCGCCGACTCGTCCTCGGCGTCGAGCTCGCCGTCGCGCGTGATACGACGCTCGGGGTCGACGTCGAGCCAGTCGAGCAGCGCCGTCGCGGCGTCGCTCCACGAGCACGCCGTGACCCGGGCCGTCGTGGGCCGCTTGACGCCGACGTCCGCGAAGTCGAGGCGCGACACCCGGTTGAAGAGGCTGGACTTGCCCGACCCGGTGCCGCCCGCGAGCGCGACGACGGTGTGGTCGACGCCGAGCGCGAGCCGTTCGCGCACGCCGCCGATCGCGTCGCGCACCTGGGCCGCGACGGCGGGGTCGAGGCGGTCGCCCGCGAGGTCCACCGCGCGCGCGAGGTCGTCGACCCGGGCGCGCAGCTGGGCGTCGTGGGACGTCACATGAGCCTCCTCAGCTCGGCGAGTCGTAGGCGCAGGCCGACGGCGGCGTCCGCGGCGAGCGCAGGGTCGGCGAGCGTCGTGAGGACCGGCTCGGCCTCCCGCTCGACCATGGTCGCGGCCCGGTCGGCGAGGTCGTCGCGCAGCGCGGCGACCGCCTCGTCGCCCTCGTCCGCGAGCACGGTGCGCACGAGCCGGGCGGCGTCGTCGTTCCCTGCCGCGCCGGCGAGGAGCAGCGCCGCGACGCCCGTCTCCCCGAACGCCTTCACCGCGGCACGGCCCGCCTCCGACGCCGACGGCGCGCCGAACGCGGCCACCACGTGCTCGGCGCGCGTCGCCCACTGCTGCACCTGGGTCGTCGCGGACGCCTCCCGGCGCGCGGCGGCGGCGTCCTCGGCGGGCAGGACGGCGGCCCCGCCGGGCAGCGGGCGGTCGCCGTCGAGCGCCGCCCGCAGCGCCTCGTACGCGAGGACGCCGTCCGCGGCGAGCGTGCGCCGCGCCGCGTCGCGGGTCTCGTCGAGCAGCGGGGCGAGCACCAGGTCGCGCGCGCGGCCCCGGCGGCGGGACGACCGCACGACGCCGCCCCGCACCTTGACGCGGTCGACGCGCGCGGCACCCGTCACCTGGGCCCAGCGCGCCTCGAGCGACCCGTGCGCGACGGCGCCGTCCAGCGCGGTGCGGCGCGCGGTCTCCTGCACGGGCGGCAGCGCCCGCTCGACGGCGGAGCGCAGGTCCGCCGCGGCCTCGACCTGCTCCTCCACCGCGTCCGAGACGCCGGTGACCCAGTCGGGCAGGGCCGCGAGCGACCCCTTGAGCGTGCGCACGATCACCGCGCGGGAGCGGTCCGGGCCCGCGAGCATCGTCAGCCAGCGCGCGACCGGCGCGACGACCGAGCGGTCGAGCAAGCCCTCGTGCGGGCCGACGTCGGGCACGACGAACAGCGGCACGCCGTCCATGCCGTGGTCGCGCAGCCGCTGGAGCAGGTCGCCGCGGATCGTCGTGAGCGTCTCGCGCGGGACGCGGTTGAGGACCATCGCGACGCTCGCGCCGCGCTCCTTCGCGCGCGACAGCGCCTGCCACGGCAGCGCGTCGCCGTAGCGCGACGCGGTCGTGACGAACAGCCACAGGTCCGCCGCCTCGAGGAGCAGGCTGGCCGTGTCGCGGTTCTCCGACAGCAGCGAGTCGAGGTCCGGGGCGTCGAGCAGGCCCGTGCCGCGCGGCACGCCGTCGTGGTCGATCACGCGCGCCACGCGCGTCACCGGGCCCTCGACGATGACGTCCGCGTCGAGCGGGTTGAACGCGAGCACCGGCTCGCGCGTCGTGGGCCGCAGCACGCCTGCCTGCGACACCTCCTCGCCGAGCAGCGAGTTGTACAGCGTCGACTTGCCCGCCCCCGTCGACCCCGCGATGACCACGATCGCGGGCGAGGACAGCTCCCGCAGCCGCGGCAGCAGGTGCTCGTCGAGCTGGGTGAGCAGACGACGGCGCGAGGCGTCGGCCTCGGTCGCACCGTCGATCGCGAGCGGGAGGCGCACGTCCGCCACGTCGCGGCGCAGGTCGCGCGCGACGTCGAAGACCGTGACACCGAGCTCCTCGGTCGCCTGAGCGGGGCGCCACGAGCCCGGCGACCGGCCGGCCGAGGTGGCGCTCGCGTCGCTCGTGGCGGCGTCTGGGGTTCTCACTGGTTCATAGTGACCGCTGTCGAGGGCCCCGCCAAACGCACGCGCCGGACGACGCACGACCACCCGACCTGCGGCTCCACCACCGCGGCCCCACCTCCCGAGCACGCCCGGCTCCCACTACGATGGGCGCGCGCCTCGATAGCTCAATGGATAGAGCAACGGCCTTCTAATCCGTAGGTTGCAGGTTCGAGTCCTGCTCGGGGCACCACGCGCGACCCCCGCGCGACGCACATCACGCCCGGGCGAGCCTGGAAGGGCCTGCGGCGCGACGGTCCCCACACGCTCGTGCCGGCAGAGGCAGCGCTCTTCCTCACCCGGGTATCTGGAACGGCGCACGTCCCTCTCTCCGGTACGTGAGTCGCTGGGGGCACGCTCGCCGTGGCGCGCTCTGCGCTGCCCTCCTCCTGGCCGTCCCGGCCACGCTCGTCGGCTCGACCGCGAGCGCCGACCTGCCCGCGACCGCCCCGTCCCCACGTTTCGCCGCCTACTCCCCCGTGACGCCCGGGACGTCGTGCGTGCCCGACGACGTCGCGGGAGTCGTCAACGCGATCGCATGGGAGGAGATCGAGCGGCTCGGGGCGCGCGGGCTACCGGTGTGCGACGTGCGGTGGCGGTTCGTCCCGGGCGGCGTCGGGTGGTGGGGCTTCGCCGACGCGGTCGTGCGGCCCGGGGAGGCGCCGCGGGTCTGGATCGTCGAGGACGTCGCCGCCTACGGTGACGACGGCGACGCGGTCGACGGAGAGCTGCTCGAGCAGCACGTCCGCACCACGGTGCGGCACGAGCTCGGGCACGTGCTCGACGCGCTGCTGGGTCTCTCGGAGGACGACCTCCGGGACCTGGTCGTGGTCGTGGTCGAGCTCGACCGCGAGCGGCCGACCCTCCGTCCCGCGCGGGAGGCGTTCGCGGAAGCGGTGACCGTCGCGCTCACCCCCGACGGCGAGGAGCGCACCTGGTTCTACGACGAGCACGTGCCCGAGGAGAACGTGCGAGCGGCGGAGCTCGTGATGGAGGCCTTCACGTCCGGTCGGCAGGAGCGGGAGCCTCGTGCCGTCGACGGAGCGCAAGGACCAGATCGCCGACCCTGAGCGACCGACGGTCGCAGGTGGGCCGCGACCAGGGCTCGTCAGCCGTCCGGGTCCCGCTCACGTCCGGCACAGCCGGGCGTCCCCGGAACGTGCCCGCGCGAGCCGACGGCGGAACTCGCCGACCGCCCGAACGTTGGTCTGACATGGGGAGTTCTCACCCTCCCGATCCCCGGAAAGGGTAAAGATCCGGCCACCGGTCGTAGATATACTCGCCCGACCGGCGCAGGCCGGTTCCACCCGGTTCGCCCGGGTCGAGGGGGGAGCCCGCGAGGGCGTCCTCCACCCGCCACCGACGGCGTCCGACGGCACGCACGAGCGAAGGACCGACATGACCGAGGCAGCACCGCTCCAGCCCCCCGCCCCGACGGAGACGCTCACGCTCAGCGCCCCGGAGCCCGTCAAGCCGGTCGCGGCCACCCAGGCCCCGGCGCTCGCGCCGCGCATCGACGAGGCGGCCATCCCGGGTCTCGAGTCGAAGGTGTCGTCCTACCTCGACCAGCTCCTGACCACGGACACCCGCTCCCCCGAGTTCGGCGCGAAGGCGGACGACGTCCGCAAGATGGGCGACAAGGACATCCGCGCCGCGGCCGACGTCTCCAACCGCATGCTGGAGATGCCGGTCAAGGAGCTGCGCGAGGGCGGCGTGTCCGACAGCTCGAAGGTGAGCAAGTCGCTGCTCGAGCTGCGCCGCACCGTGGAGGACCTCGACCCGAGCGAGGCGAGCGTCGGCAAGAAGTTCCTGGGCCTCATCCCGTTCGGCGGGAAGCTCCAGGACTACTTCCGCCGCTACGAGAGCTCGCAGAAGCAGCTCAACGCGATCGTCCAGTCGCTGTACAACGGCCAGGACGAGCTCCGCAAGGACAACGCGGCGCTCAACCTGGAGAAGCAGAACCTCTGGGACACGATGGCGCGGCTCAACCAGTACATCTTCATCGCTGAGCGCCTCGACACCGAGCTGTCCACGAAGATCGCGGAGATCGAGGCGAGCGACCCGGAGCGGGCCCAGGCGCTGCGCGAGGACGTGCTGTTCTACGTGCGCCAGAAGCACCAGGACCTGCTCACGCAGCTCGCGGTGTCCATCCAGGGCTACCTCGCGATGGACATCATCATGAAGAACAACCTCGAGCTGATCAAGGGCGTCGACCGCGCGACGACCACGACGATCTCGGCGCTGCGCACCGCCGTCATCGTGGCGCAGGCGCTCGCGAACCAGAAGCTCGTGCTCGACCAGATCACGGCGCTCAACACGACGACGTCGAACATGATCGCGTCGACCTCGAAGATGCTGGCGGACCAGTCGGCGAGCATCCAGCAGCAGGCGGCGAGCGCGACCGTCGGGCTCCCGCAGCTCCAGCAGGCGTTCGCGAACATCTACGCGACGCTCGACTCGATCTCGACGTTCAAGACGCAGGCGCTCGACTCCATGGCGCAGACCATCGGCGTCCTGGAGACGGAGACGACGAAGGCGAACGAGTACCTGGACCGTGCGCGCCGCTCCGACCAGTCGCAGGCGGGCAGCGGCTCGCTCGACATCGGCCGGCTGTGACGCGCCGTCCCCCGACCACCCCTCCCCGCACCACAGATCGGACCCCGAGCTAGATGGGCTGGTTCTCCGACGTGATCGGCCGCCTCGGCGGCCGGTCCTCCGCGCCCGAGCCCGAGCACGAGCTGCCGGCCCCGCCCACGTCGACCGACATCCTCGCGTCGGTCGAGCGGGTCGAGCAGCAGATCGAGGGGCGCGTGCCGCCCGCCGTGACGGCGCGCGTGCACCGCATCACCGGCACGGTCGAGGAGATGGTCCCGCGCCTCGACCGTCTCGGCGGCGGGTCGCAGCAGGCGCACACGGTCGTCGCGACGGCGACGAGCTACCTGCCCGAGGCCGTCGGCGCCTACCTGCGCCTGCCGCGCGACTTCGCCGACCGACGGGTCGTCGCGCAGGGCAAGACGTCGCTCATGCTGCTGTGCGACCAGCTCGACCTGCTCGGCGTGACGCTCGACAAGATCTCCGACGCCGTGTCGCGGGCCGACGCTGCGGCCCTCGTCGCGCACGGCGCGTTCCTCGCGGAGAAGTTCCGCGACTCGTCGATCGCGCTCGACCCCGGCGCGGGCCGGGGCACGCCGCAGCCGGGTCCGCCGTCGGAGCCCGGACGACTGGAGGCACCGTGACCACCCCGGACACCCCGACCCTCGCGGCGGCGCTCGACGCGCTGGACGCCGCCGCGCGTGCCGCGGGCGTCGACGAGGAGGCCGCCCGCGACGAGGGCGCGCGCCTCGCCGCGGCCGTCGCCGAGTCCTCCCCGGGCGCCCCGGCGGCGTGGCTCGCCGCGCTGGGCCACGACCCGGCGGCGACTGGCGCGTTCTTCACCGCGGCGTCGAGCGCCCGGCGCTGGCGCACGTCCCCGACCGACGTCCTCGCCGCTCTCGGGGCGGCGCGCTCGAAGCACGCGACGGCGTACGGGCAGGCGCTCGCCGACGTCGCCCGCGCGGCTGCGCGCCTCGGCTCCCCCGGCCCGCACGTCGCCGGGGCCGCCGCCTCGACCGCCGCGGTCCAGCAGGCCGGAGCCGGCCCGGTGGCCGCCCCTGCTGCGACCCACGCGCCAGCAGGCCCGACGTCCGCCGCGGGCGGCCCGCTCGCCGCACCCCGCACGACGGGCAGCGCGGACCCGTTCGACCTCGGCGACCTGCTCGCCGCGCAGGGCTCGCTCGACGCGCTGCGCCGCCCGGCCCCCGAGGTCCCGTCCGTCGCGTCGATCCTCGACGCGCTCGGTGCGCGCGGGACCGGGGGCGGGACCGCGCCGTCCGGCACGACGCCCGCCCCGCCGTCGGGCACGACGGCGGACGCGACCGCCGGGAGCGCGGAGACGGCCACGGAGACCGCCGCGGAGGCGACGGTCGAGGAGGAGCCCGCGCGCTCGATCGAGGAGCTGCTCGCCGAGCTCGACGCGCTCACGGGCCTCACGCGCGTCAAGGACGAGATCCACCGCCAGACGGAGCTCCTGCGCGTCGAGAAGCTGCGCACCGACGCGGGCCTGACCCGCCCCACGCTCACACGGCACCTCGTGTTCCTCGGCAACCCGGGCACGGGCAAGACGACGGTCGCGCGGCTCGTCGCGGGCATCTACCGCGCGCTCGGTCTGCTCGAGAAGGGCCACCTCGTCGAGGTCGACCGCTCGGAGCTCGTCGCGGGCTACCTCGGGCAGACGGCCGTGAAGACGTCGGAGGTGGTCGCGACCGCGCTCGGCGGCGTCCTGTTCGTCGACGAGGCGTACGGGCTCGCGGAGGACCAGTACGGCGCCGAGGCGATCAACACGCTCGTCAAGGACATGGAGGACCACCGCGACGAGCTCGTCGTCATCGTGGCGGGCTACCCCGGCCCGATGGCCGACTTCCTCGCGACGAACCCCGGCCTCGAGTCGCGGTTCTCCACGACCATCACGTTCGAGGACTACGCCGACGCCGAGCTGCGCGACATCTTCGCGAGCATGGCCTCCCGGGCGGACTTCGAGCCGACCCCCGAGGCGCTCGACGTCTTCGCCCGGCTCGCCGCGGCGCAGCCGCGCACCGAGGGGTTCGGCAACGCGCGCTGGGCCCGCAACGTGCTCGACGCCGCGATCGCGCGCCACGCGTGGCGGCTCAAGGACGTCGACGCCCCGACGATCGACGAGCTGCGCCTGCTCCTGCCCGTCGACCTCGTGGACGGCGAGGGCGCTCCCGCGCTCCTCGCGACGCTCGACCCGCCGGCACCCGAGGACGCGCCGGCCGAGTCCCCTGCCCCCGAGACCGCCGACGGCACCGACGACGCACCCGACACCGCACCCTCCAGCGCCGAGGAGAACGCATGACGACCACCCCGGTCCGCCCGGCGGGCCAGCAGATCGTCCCGGCCGGCGGACCCGCGCCGGGCGGTGCCCTGACCGCCCCGGGCGGGGGCGCCGTCGTCCCGCAGGGGTCGCATGGCGCCGCCGTGTCCCGCGCGCGCGGCGCGCTGCGACGGACGCCCGGCAAGCTGCGCCTCGTCATGGCGCTGTGCGTGCTCGCCGCGCTCGCGCTCGGCGTCCTCGGGTTCCAGGCCGGCAGCCTCCAGTCGCGCGCCCTCGCCGCGGCGAGCGAGGACGCGGCCCAGCTCGTCGGGGTCCAGGAGGTCCGCAACGCGCTCGTCGCCGCGGACGCGACCGCGACCGGGGCGTTCCTCGTCGGGGGCCTCGAGCCCGCCGACCAGCGCGCGCGGTACGACGAGCTCGTCGACCAGGCCGCGAACCGCCTCGCCACGCTCTCGGGCAGCAACGAGGCGGACGCCGCGCTGCTGGGTCAGGTGGCCGCCGACCTCACGGTCTACACGGGCCTCGTCGAGCAGGCGCGCGCCACCAACCGGCAGGGCTTCCCCGTCGGGTCCGCGTACCTCGACCAGGCCTCGACGATCCTGCGCGAGCAGATGCTCCCCGCGCTCGACGAGGTCGTGCTCGACGACGCCGACCGCGTCGCCGCGGACTTCTCGGGCGTGCGCAACGCGCTGTGGGTGCTCGCGGCCGGCCTGCTGGCCCTCGCCGTGCTCCTCGCGAGCCAGGTCTGGCTCGCGCGGCGCACGCACCGCGTGCTCAACGTGGGGCTCGCCGTCGCCACGGCCGTGCTGCTCGTCGTGGGCGTCGTCTCGACGGTCCTGCTCTCCCAGGCGAGCGCCCGCGCGCACGACGTGCGGACCGGCCCGTACGCAGCGACGCTCGCCGCGTCGCAGGCGTACTCGCTCGCGAACGACGCGAAGTCCATGGAGGCGTTCACGCTCATCAAGCGCGGCTCGGGGCAGACGTACGAGGAGTCGTTCGTCGCCGCGACGGACGACGCGGCGGCACGCCTCGACACCGCGGCGGCCGAGGGCAACCTCGACGGGACGACGGCGCAGGCGCTCGACGCCTGGGTCGCGCGGCACGCCGAGATCCGCGCGCTCGACGACGCGGGCCAGTGGGACGACGCGGTCGCCCTCGCGACCGCGACCGACCCCGAGAGCCCCAACGCCGCGTTCGACGCGTTCTCGGCCGCGGCGCGCGACGACATCGAGACCCACGCCGCCGCGACGAGCGACCGCCTCGACGGCGCGGCGACGACGGCCACCGTCGCGGGCTGGCTGCTGCTCGCGGCAGGGCTCGTCGCGGCGCTGCTCGCCTGGCGCGGCGTGACGGCACGACTGGAGGAGTACCGGTGACCACGACGCCCGCCCCCCACGCCCGGCCCGCCGGGACCCGCCGCACCGGCACGCGCGCGCGCCGCACCGGCGTCGTCACGACCGGGCTGGCCTCGGCGCTCGTCGCGCTGCTGACGCTCGGCGCGTGCTCCGGGCCGTCCGGCGCGGAGGACCTGCGCCTGACGACCACCCCGCAGGACGAGTCGGCCACGGAGTCCCCCGCGGCACCCGCCGCACCCGCCGAGTGCGCCGAACCGCTCGCCTCGTACGCGCCCGAGGGCGCGCTGCCCGGCCCGGACGCCCTGCCCGGCGGCAGCACCATGGCCGCGATCCGCGACCGCGGCGCGCTCGTCGTCGGCGTCTCGGCGGACACGCTGCTCATGGGCGCGCGGAACCCGCTGTCCGGCCAGATCGAGGGCTTCGACATCGACGTGCTGCACGAGGTGTCGCGCGCGATCTTCGGCGACCCCGACCGGCTGCAGTTCCGCGTCATCACGTCGGGGCAGCGGCTCGAGGTGCTCGAGAACGGCGAGGTCGACCTCGTGGCGCGCGCGTTCACCATCAACTGCGAGCGCTGGGAGTCCATCGCGTTCTCCGCGGAGTACTACCACGCGGGGCAGAAGGTGCTCGTCACGCGCGACTCGACCGCGAACGGGATCGCGGACCTCGAGGGTCAGCGCGTGTGCGCGCCCGAGGGCACGACGACGCTCACGCGCCTCGAGCAGTTCTCCGGCATCGAGCCCGTCCCGGCGACCACGCACACGCAGTGCCTCGTGCTGTTCCAGCAGGGCAAGGTCGATGCCATCACGGGTGACGACACGATCCTCGCGGGCTTCGCGGCCCAGGACCCGTACGCGAAGGTCGTCGGCGAGGCGATCAGCGACGAGCCCTACGGCATCGGCGTCCCGGCGCAGAACGTCGACATGGTGCGGTTCGTCAACGGCGTGCTGGAGCAGATGAAGGCCGACGGGCGCTGGGCCGCGATCTACGGCGAGTGGCTCGGCGGCCTCGGCCCGGCCCCGACCCCGCCGGCCGCGGTGTACGGCCGCACGCCGTGACGCGCATCCCCGCACCCGAGGCGCCGGGACGGCTCGGCGAGGCGATCCCCGCCGCCGACCTCCTGGCGTACCTCGGCGCGCTCGAGACCTGGCTCGACGAGCGCCGCACCGAGCTCGACCGGCTCGACGCCGCCGCGCAGGCCGCCGCGACGCCCGACGCCTACACCGCCGACCTCGTGCTCGCGCTGTCGCTGTGGCAGGCGATCCGCTCGCGCGCCGACGAGATCCGGCCCGTGTGGGACTCGGGCCGGGCCGACGCCGTCGCGCGCGAGAAGATCTCCCAGCTCCTGTGGGGCCGGCTCGACTCGGGCTCGGGCGCCGCGCTCGTCTCGCTCGTCGAGGCGGTCAAGCTGTGCGACGCGCTCGTCGTGCAGCTGCGCACGCGCCTGTCCTTCGACCCGCACACGGCCGACCAGGTCGCACGGCTGCGCGGCGTGCGCGCCGAGCTCGTGCGCTGCGAGGACCTCGCGGGCTCGGACGCCGACGCGCGCGGGCGCGTCGAGACCCTCCGCGGGCGCCTCGACCACCTCGTCGCGCAGGCTGCGCGCGGCGCCGACGTGTCGGGCCCGCTCGCGGAGCTCGAGACCGAGGTCGCGCGCGCCGAGCGCGACCTCATCGTCGCGTCCGCGCAGCGCCGCGAGCTGCGCCGCGACCGCGCCCGCACCGAGGAGCAGCGCGCCGCGCTCGAGGCGCGCGAGCCCGCCCTGCGCGAGCTCGTCGCGCGCTGCCGCCGCGAGATCGCGCACCCGCCGCGGCTCGCCGTCCCCGACGTCTCGCGCCTCGGCCCCGTGCCCGACTCGCGGTTCGAGCTCGACGCCTACGCGGCCCGGCTCGCGACCGTGGCCCGCGCCGTCGAGACCGTCGAGGACGCCTACACCCGTCCCCTGCGCGCCCGCGCCGAGCTGCGGTACAGCCTGGAGCGGCTCGCCGCGCGGGCCGACGCGAACGGCCGCTCGGCGTCCCCCACGGTGCGCTCGGGCCTCGCCGAGGCGCGCGAGGCCGTCGAGACGACGCCGTGCGACGTGACGCTCGCGCGGTTCCTCGTCGAGCAGTACCAGTTCCTCACCCGCGACCTGCCCACCCCGGAAGGAGCGTCGTCGTGACGACCACCGCGACCGTCCCGTGCTCGGAGCCCGGCTGCCCGGGCACCATCGAGGACGGCTACTGCAACGTCTGCGGCGCGCCCGCGGGCGGCTCCGGCACCACGCCGACTCCCGCCGCGAGCGGCACCACCGGCGTGCCCGCGCCCGGGAGCGCGGCCGCCGCCTCGCCGTCCGCCATGCTCGGCACCGGGTTCGTGCAGGGCCGCCCGGGCACCGCCGGGGCGGGCGACCCCGACGCCGAGCGCTCCACGCGCACCGGCCGCACGAGCTCGAGCCGCCTCGCGTCGACCGCGCTCGGCTCCGCGCGCACCGCCGCGACCGGCTCCAAGGCGACCCGCCGCGTCGGAACGTCCTCGACGCGCCTGCGCGGGCGTGGCCTCGGCGCGGGCCTCACGACGGTCCCGTCGGTGCCCGTCCGGGACCCGCTGCAGTCCGTCATGGCCGTGCCCGAGGTCGCCGAGCGCAAGCGCTTCTGCCCCGCGTGCGGCGAGAAGGTGGGCCGCGGGCGCGACGGGCAGCCCGGCCGCACCTCCGGGTTCTGCCCCCACTGCGGCAACCGGTTCGACTTCACGCCGCAGCTGAAGCCGGGCGACCTCGTGGGCGGCCAGTACGAGGTCGTGGGCTGCCTCGCGCACGGCGGCCTCGGCTGGATCTACCTCGCGCGCGACCAGAACGTGTCCGGCCGGTGGGTCGTGCTCAAGGGCCTGCTCAACTCCGGCGACCCCGACGCGTACGCGGCGGCGATCTCGGAGCGCCAGTTCCTCGCGGAGGTCGAGCACCCGCTCATCGTCGAGATCTACAACTTCGCGATGCACGACGGCGCCGGCTACACCGTCATGGAGTACGTCGGCGGCGAGTCGCTCAAGGAGATCCTCCAGCAGCGCCGGGAGGACAACAACGGCGTCATCGACCCGATGCCCGTGGACCAGGCCCTCGCCTACGTACTCGCGATCCTGCCCGCGTTCGCGTACCTGCACGACCACAACCTGCTGTTCTGCGACTTCAAGCCGGAGAACGTCATCCAGCAGGGCGACGGCGTGAAGCTCATCGACCTCGGCGGCGTGCGCCGCACCGACGACCTCACGTCCGCGATCTTCGGCACGGTCGGCTACCAGGCGCCCGAGGTCGCGGAGGTCGGGCCGTCGGTCGCGTCCGACATCTACACGATCGGCCGCACCCTCGCGACGCTCGTCCTCGACTTCCGCGGGAACACGACGACGTACGTCGCGTCGCTCCCGCCCGTCGCGGACACCCCGGTGTTCCAGCAGTACGACTCGTTCTACCGCCTGCTCGCCAAGGCGTGCGCGCTCGACCCGGCGGACCGGTTCGCGACCGCGGACGAGATGCGCACCCAGCTCCTCGGCGTCCTGCGGGAGGTCGTGGCGGCCGACGCCGGCCCGGGCAACCCCGCGCTGCACTCCGCGGCCTCGGTCCTGTTCGAGGCGCCGGTCGCGGACGTCGCGTCCCGCCCGCTCGCCTGGGACGAGCTGCCGACGCTGCGGCGCGACGACCACGACCCCATGGCGAGCTGGCTCGCCGGGGTCAACGTCGTGGACCCGGACGCGCGCCTCGCGGCGCTCGCCGACGCGCCCGAGGACACGGTCGAGGTGCGCCTCGCCCGTGCGCGCGCCGCGATCGAGGCGGAGCGGTTCGACGTGCTGCGCGACACGATCGCGACCATCCTCGCGGACGACCCCTGGGAGTGGCGCGCCGCGTGGATCGGCGGCCTCGGCGAGCTCGCGCAGGGCGACCCGGTCGCGGCGCGCGCGTCCTTCAACGCCGTCTACGGGCAGGTGCCGGGCGAGCTCGCGCCCAAGCTCGCTCTCGCCGCGGCCTGCGAGCTGAGCGGCGAGCCCGACATCGCCGAGTCGCTCTACGTGATCTGCGCGCGCACCGACGCGAACTACACCGCGCCGGCCGCGTTCGGGCTCATGCGCGTGCGCGAGGCGCGCGGCGACCTCGACGGCGCGCTGCACGCGCTCGACCTCGTCGGCCCGACGCGCGGGTCGTACGTCGAGTCCCGCACCCTCCGCGCGCACCTGCTCGCCGCCTCGGGCCGCGGGCTGCCCGCGCTCGCCGACGCCATGGCGAGCGTCTCGACCGTCGCGATCGCGCCGCGCGAGCGGGCCGAGCTCGCGGTGGGCGTCCTGCGCTCCGCGCTCGACACCGTGACGGCCTCCGGCCCGGAGCCGACCACGCGCATCGCGGGCGTGCCCGCCGACGAGCCCGCGCTGCGCGACGCGCTCGAGGGCGCGTACCGCGAGCTCGCGTCGCTCACCGACTCGCGGGACGAGCGCATCACGCTCGTGGACCGCGCGAACGAGGTGCGCCGGTGGACGATCCGATGAGCGACTCCCCGGCGCCCGTGCCCGCACCACCGGTGCCCGGCGGCACGGTGGCGGAGCCGAGCGGCGTGCTCGCGTGCCCGGCGTGCGGGGAGCCGTCGCCCGAGGGCGCCCGGTTCTGCGAGGCGTGCGGAACCCCGCTCGCCCCGCTCCCGACGGCGACGGACCTGGCCGCCGGGACCGGAGCTGCCGCGGACCTCGCGACCGACGCCGCGACGGACCCCGCAGCAGCCGGGACCGGCGACGGCGGGCCCGGTCCCGACGCCGGGACCGACACCGGGACCGCCGTGCCGTCCGGCGAGGCCTCCGCCGAGACCGACGGCACCGAGAGCGGCACGCGCCCCTGCGTGCGCTGCGGCGGCCGGGTCGCCGAGGACGGGTACTGCACCGAGTGCGGCGAGCCCGCGGCGTCGGAGCGCGACCACTGGGCCGAGCGGCCCGCGAGCTGGGTCGCGGGCGTGTGCGACCGCGGCGTGCGGCACTCGCGCAACGAGGACGCGATGGCCCTGGCGGCGAGCCCGTCCGCGACCGCCGAGCGGTCGTTCGCGGCGCTCGTCGTGTGCGACGGCGTGTCCTCCGCGCCCGACTCCGACGTCGCGAGCCTCGCCGCGGCGCGCGCCGCGCGCGACGTGCTCGCGGCGCGCGGCCCCGACGGGCCCGACCCCGTGACCGGCGAGGCCTCGGCGCGCATGGGCGCGTGGTCCGCGCTCCTCGGCGACGCGTCGCGCGCGGCGCAGGACGCGATCCTCGCGACCGTGGGCACGATGGCCGACCGCGAGAACCCGCCGTCGTGCACGTTCGTCGCGGCCGTCCTCGACGGGCCGCTCGTCGTGGCGGGCTGGGTGGGCGACTCGCGCGCCTACTGGGTCCCGGACGACGGCGACGCGCACCAGCTCAGCGTGGACGACTCGTGGGCGCAGGAGATGATCGCGCAGGGCGTGCCGCGCGCCCAGGCGGAGACGTCGCCGCAGGCGCACGCCATCACGCGCTGGCTCGGCCCCGACGCCCCCGACCCGGTGGCCCGCACGGCCGCGACCCTGCCCGACCGCGACGGCTGGCTGCTCGTGTGCTCGGACGGCCTGTGGAACTACTGCTCCCCCGCGGCCGACCTGGCGGCCCTCGTGCGCAGCACGCAGGACCGCGTCGGCGACGACCCGCAGATGCTCGCGGGCGCGCTCGTCGACTGGGCGAACGCCCAGGGCGGCCGGGACAACATCACGGCGACGCTCGCCCGGTTCTCCCGGGCGTCGTCCGCGACCCCGCCACCGCCCCCGGCGGACCCCGCCACCGCCTGACGCGCACCGCGCGTCGGGCCCCGACGACCCGATAGCCTGCACGAACACCCGCACCACCGAAGGAGCCCCCATGGCCGAGTTCGCCGCCGAGGTCTACCAGAACGAGTTCCTGTCCGAGGGCGCGACGGACGTCCACGCGATCGTCACCGTGACGTGCCGCGGCGCCGGGAGCGCGGGGAGCGCCGGCGGCGCGGGCGGGGTGGCCGAGATCATCATGGTCGACACGTCGGGGTCGATGTCGGGGCGCAACATCGAGGCCGCGAAGCACGCCGCCCAGGTCGCGGTCGACCAGATCCTCGACGGCACGTGGTTCGCGATCGTCGGCGGCAGCCACGTCGCGAACCGTGCGTTCCCCTACCCGAACGCCCGCATGGCCATGGTGCAGATGGAGCCGGGCGCGCGCGCCGAGGCGAAGCGCGCGATCTCGATGCTCACGCCCGGCGGCGGCACGGCGATGAGCACGTGGCTGCGCCTCGCGGACCAGCTCTTCGCGACGGTGCCGCAGGCGACGCAGCGGCACGCGATCCTGCTCACCGACGGCAAGAACGAGTCCGAGCCCCGCGCCAACCTCTCGGCCGCGGTGCGGGACGTCACGGGCCACTTCCAGTGCGACGCGCGCGGCGTCGGCTCGCGCTGGCAGGTCGACGAGCTGCGCGAGATCTCCACCGCGCTGCTCGGCACGGTGGACCTCATCGCGGACCCGAACGAGATCGCCGCCGACTTCGAGAAGCTCATGCAGGCCTCCATGGCGCGCGGCGTCGCTTCCGCGGACCTGCGCGTGTGGGCCCCGCAGGGCTCGCAGGTGCTGTTCGTCCGCCAGGTCGCCCCGACGGTCGAGGACCTCACGCACCGCCGGGCCGAGGTCAACCCGCTCACGGGCGCGTACCCGACCGGGTCGTGGGGCGACGAGTCGCGCGACTACCACGTCGCGGTCCGCGTGGCCTCGAAGCCCGTCGGCTCCGAGCAGCTCGCGGCGCGCGTCCAGCTCGCCGTGAACGGCGAGGTCGTGTCCTCGGGCCTGGTCAAGGCGAAGTGGTCCGACGACGAGTCGCTCACCACGCGCATCAACCCCGAGGTCGCGCACTACACCGGCCAGACCGAGCTCGCCGCGGCGATCCAGGAGGGCCTCGCGGCCAAGGCCTCGGGCGACGAGGCGACGGCGACCGTCAAGCTCGGGCGCGCCGTCCAGCTCGCGCAGCAGACCGGGAACGAGGAGGCGACGTCGCGCCTGCGCAAGGTCGTCGAGATCGACGACGAGGAGCACGGCACCGTACGGCTCAAGCGCAACACGTCGACGCTCGACGAGATGGCGCTCGACACCGCCTCGACGAAGACGACGCGGGTGCGTCGGTGAGCGCCGTCGTCTGCCCCAACGGGCACCCCTCGGAGTCGACCGACTACTGCGACGTGTGCGGCGAGCCCATCGCCGCGGCGTCCGCACCCGCGGCGCCCCCGGCGGGCGCGTCGTCCCCGGCACCGGGCGCGCCGTCCGGCACCCCGGCGCAGCCCCTCGAGTGCCCGAACTGCGGCTCGCCCGCCCCGGCCGGTGCGCTGTTCTGCGAGAACTGCGGCTACGACTTCACCACGGGCGCCCTGCCCGACCCGGTGGAGCCCGCGTCGGCGCTCTCGCTCGACCCGCCGTCGCGCCCCACGCCGGCGACCCCGGCCGCACCCGCCGCCGCACCGGCCGCACCCGCCGCACCGGAGGCAGGCGTCGCGTCGGGCGCGACGCCGCCCCCGCTCCCGGCCCCGGCCGCGACGCCCGCGTCCGCGGCCACCCCGCCGCCCGGCGCCTCCGCACCGCTCGAGGCTCCGGCGTCGACCCCGGCCCCCGGGACCGCCGCGGGTGCGCAGCCCGGCGGTGAGCCCGCCGACCCGGCCTCTCCCGCGCCGTCGGGCGCGCACCTCCCGACGCCGCCCGTGCCCGGGCCGGACCAGTGGGTCGTCGAGATCTGGATCGACCCCGACTGGTACGCGGCCCAGCAGCCCGAGGACCCCATGCCGTCGGCGGGCCTGCCGGGGCTCGTGGTGCTGCGCGAGCGCAGCGTGCTCGTGGGGCGCCCGTCGGTCTCGCGCGGCATCCACCCGCAGGTCGACTGCGGCGCGGACACCGGGGTCTCGCGACGGCACTGCCAGCTCAGCACGGACGGGCAGCGCTGGTGGGTCGAGGACCTGCAGTCCTCGAACGGCACCTACGTGAGCCCCGCGGGCGAACCGCTCCCGACGGACCCGATCCCCGCCGGCCAGCGACGCGAGCTGGCCGACGGGGACCGCGTGTACCTCGGGGCGTGGACGCGCCTCGTCGTCCGCAAGGCGCTCCCGGGCGAGGCGTGAGCCCGGCTCAGCCCTCCGACGTCTGAGGCTCGGCCTCGGCCGTGATCTGGGTCGCCGCGCCGCCCGCGCGGTGCGCGACCTCGATCCGGCGGGGCCGGGCCTCCTCGGCCACCGGGATCGTCAGCGTCAGCACGCCGTCCTCGTACGACGCCGTGATCTTGTCGAGCGCCAGGCCGCGCCCCACCGTGAGCTGGCGTGCGTACGTGCCGGACGGCCGCTCGCGGGCGAGCCACTGGACGTCCGGGTCGGTCCGGGGGCTGCGCTCGGCGCGGATGGTCAGCGTGCGGTCCTCGACGGACACGTCGATCGTGCCGGGATCGACGCCCGGGAGGTCCATCGTCAGCACGTAGTGGTCCCCGGCGCGGAACAGGTCGAGCGGCATGCCGCCCGAGGCCGCCGAGGCCGCGGTCGCGCGGGCGCCGGACGCGAGCTGGCCGACCAGACGGTCCATCGCGTCGAAGGTGCTCGTGAAGGGGTCGGTCATCGCAGCCACACCTCTCACCTCCTCGTCGCACGGTCCCGGACGGTCCGGGACCGGTCGGTGCTCCCGCGAGGCAGGCACCCCGCGGGCGGCTACAGCTCCTGTTTTAGCACTCTCCCCCCGCGAGTGCCAAGAGGTGCGACGCGCCGTGTCGCCCGGCCGGACAGGCCGGGTTGTGCGGCTCCCACACCGACCCCGCGCCCGCGCCCCGGCGCGGTTGGAGGATCCCTCCAACGCCTTGTGCGATCCGTGCACGGCGGGCCGCGGAGGTGGTCGCGAGCGCCGTCGCCCGACGACCGCCGTCCCGGCCAGAGTGGACACGCCCGACCACCGACAGCAGGGAGCCCGCGATGACCGACGCCCGCACGGAGACGCCCGCCGCCACCCCGTCCGCCACGGCGCCCACCGCCCCGGAGGTGCTGCGCGACGCACCGCGGGACGTGCCCGACCGTCGCCGCGGCCGGTTCGCGCTCGACGCCGGCGACGCCGCGCGGGTCGCGACGTTCGCCGCGCTCCTGGCCGCGCTCGGCCTGCCCGGCTCGATCGCGCTGTTCGGCAACGCGGTGCCCGTGACGCTCCAGACGCTGGGCGTCATGCTCGCGGGGGCGATCCTCGGCGCGTGGCGCGGCTCGCTCGCCGTCGCGACGTTCCTCGCGCTCGCCGCGGCCGGGCTCCCCGTCCTCGCGGGCGGGCGCGGCGGGCTCGGGGCGTTCGTCGGGCCGTCCGCGGGCTACCTCGTCGGGTTCCTCGCCGGCGCGGCCGTCGTCGGCCTGCTCGTCGACCGGCTCCGGCGCGTCACGTTCGCGCCCGTGCTCGTCGCGTGCGTCGTCGGCGGGATCGCGGTCGTCTACGCCGTCGGCATCCCGGTGCAGGCGCTCGTCACGGGCGTGCCGCTGCCCACGACCGCGCAGCTCTCGCTCGCGTTCCTGCCCGGTGACCTGCTCAAGGCGCTCGCCGCCGCCGCGATCACGGTGGGCGTCGTGCGGGCCTACCCCGCGGCCCGTCCCGTCGGGCGCACCGGCCGCGGCGACCGTGCCGCGGCCGACGGCCGCCCCGCCTCCTGAACACCTGCGAGAGTGTCCGCGTGCCCGTCGCCCACCAGGTCCTGACGCACGCCGCCGACCCGGCGGTGCGCGACCGTCCCGCCCTGCGCACGCCCGAGCGGTCGCGCACCTACGCGGCGCTCGCCGCGGACGCGCGCGCGGGCGCGACGCACCTGCGCGCGTCGGGCACGCGACCGGGCGACCTCGTCGCCGTGTCGCTGCCGGACCCGCTCGACCTGCTCACGGCGGTGCTGGCCGTCGACCACCTGGGTGCGACGCCGCTCGTGTGCGACGCCGCCTGGCCGCGCGCCCACCGCGCCGAGGTGCTGCGCACGCTCGCGCCGCGCACGTTCGTCGAGGTGCCGCTGCCGCGCGGGACCGGCACCGCCGACGGCGCGGAGCCGACGCCACCGCACGTCCCCGGTCCCGACGACCTCGCGTGGGCCGGGTTCTCGTCCGGGAGCACCGGCCGCCCGCGCGCGGTCGTGCGCACACGCGCGTCGTGGGCGGGGTCGTTCGACGCGGTCACGCGGCTCCTCGGGCTGCGAGCCACGGACACCGTCCTCGTCCCCGGCCCGCTCGCGTCGTCGCTGTACTGCTTCGCCGCCGTGCACACGCTCGCCGTCGGGGCGTGCGCCGTGCTCACCCGCACGCCGGCCGCGACGACGGCGGCGCTCGCGACGAGCGACGTCGTGCACCTCGTGCCGCAGGTCCTCGACGACGTGCTCGACGCCGTCGCCGCGGGCGCGCCGTCCCGGCTGCGGCACGCGGTCGTCGGCGGGGCGTCGCTCGCGCCCGAGGCGCGGGAGCGGGCCCGGGGCCTCGGCGTCGACGTGCTCGCGTACTACGGCGCCGTCGAGCTGTCGTTCGTCGCCTACGACCCCGACGGGTCCGGGATGCGCGCGTTCCCCGGCGTGGACCTGGCGGTCCGTCCGCTGCCGTCGGCGAGCGTCGGCGAGGTGTGGGTCCGCTCGCCGTGGGTGTCGCGCGGCTACCTCGCACGCGCCACGGGGCCGCTGCGGCGCGACGGCGCGTGGCACACCGTCGGGGACCTCGCCGACCCGGGGCCGGAGCCGCTCGTGCTGCGCGGCCGGGGCGACGGCGCGATCCTCTCGGGCGGCTCGACGGTCGTGCCCGAGGACGTCGAGGTCGTGCTGCGGGCCGTGCCCGGGGTGCGCGACGTCGTCGTGCTCGGCACGGCGCACCGGCGCCTCGGGGCGGTCGTGACCGCCGTCGTGGAGTGCGACGACCGGTCGGGGCTGCGTGCGCACCTCGAGCGGGTCGCCCGTGCGGCGCTCGCGCCGGCCCAGCGACCGCGGCGCTGGTACGGCACGCGCGCGCTGCCGCGGACGCCGTCGGGCAAGCCCGCGCGCGGCGCGGTGAGCGAGGCCCTCGGCGGGACGGACCTCGCGCGGTCGGGCCTGGAGCCGCTGCGGTGACCCGGCACCCGAGCACGTCGACGCGCGGCACGACGGACGCGACGCCCGTGGTGGTCGCCGCGCGCCGCACGTGGATCGGCACCGCGGGCCACGGGCACCGGGCGCTCACCGAGGTGGACCTCGCGGCCGCTGTGCTGCGCGCGACCCTCGACGACGCACGGGCGCACGGCGTCGCTGCCGACGTCGCGGACGTCGTGCTCGGGTGCTGCACGGGCCCCGGCGGGGACGTCGCGCGCGTCGCGGCGCTCGCCGCCGGAGCGGGCGTCGGCGTGCCGGGGCTCACCGTCGACCGGCAGTGCGCGTCGGGCCTCGCGGCCGTGCTCGTCGCGGCGCAACAGGTCCGCGCGGGCGAGGCGGCGCTCGTCCTCGCGGGCGGCACCGAGAGCGCGACGCGCTCGCCCGCGCGGGCCCACCGCACGCCGTGGGGTGACGTCCCGTACGCGCGCGCGGCGTTCGCGCCCGTGCCGTGGGCGGACCCGGGGATGGGCGCCGCCGCCGACGAGCTCGCGCGGCGTCACGGCGTGACCCGCGAGCGCCAGGAGGCGTACGCGGTGCGCAGCCACGCGCGCGCCCGCGCGGCGCACGACGCCGGGCGGTTCGCCGCGGAGACCGTGCGCGTCGGCCGGCCGGGCCGTGCCCTGGAGTGCGACGAGCGCGCGCGCCGCCTCGACCCGGCCGTCGTCGCACGGCTCTCCGCCGCGTTCACCCCCGGCGGGACGGTCACGGCGGCGACGTCGAGCCCGGTGAGCGACGGCGCCGCGGTCGTCGCGGTGGTTCCCGAGGCGGTGCGCCGCGACCGGGGCCTCGCGGGCCTGCGGGTCGTCGCGTCGGCCACCGTGGGCTGCGACCCGGCGCTGCCCGGGTGGGGCCCGGTGCCCGCGGTGCGCGCCGTGCTCGACCGCGCCGGCGCGCGGCTCGACGACGTGGCCGCGGTCGAGGTCGTCGAGGCGTTCGCGGCCCAGGTACTCGCGGTCACTGACGCGCTCGGCCTCGACCCGCTGGGCGACCCGGCGGACGACGCCCGCCTGTGCGCCGACGGCGGCGCGCTCGCGCTGGGCCACCCGTGGGGCGCGAGCGGCGCGGTGTCCGTGGTCCGGCTGTTCTCCCGGCTCGTGCGCGGGGGCGCGCGGGCCGGGACGCTCGGGCTCGCGACGGCGGCGGTCGGCGGCGGCCAGGGCGTCGCGGTGCTCGTGGAGGTGGCGCGGTGATCGCGTGGGCGGCGCGCGCCGTGCGGGGGCGACGCCGGGACCGCCCGGCCGAGGCCGCGGCACCCGCGCCCGAGCTCCCGCCGCAGGACGGTGCGGCGGGCTGCGTGGTGCGGCTCGAGGACGTGCACGTGCGGCTCGGCGAGCGCGACGTCCTGCGCGGCGTGAGCCTCGAGCTGCGCGAGCGCCGGGTCGGCGTGGTCGGGGCGAACGGCTCGGGCAAGAGCACCCTGGCCCGCCTGCTCAACGGGCTCGTCGTGCCCACTGCAGGGCGCGTGCTCGTCGACGGTCTCGACACGCGCCGCCAGGGCGCGGCGGTGCGGCGGCGGGTGGGGTTCGTCTTCACCGACCCGGACGCGCAGATCGTCATGCCGACCGTGGCGGAGGACGTCGCGTACTCGTTGCGCGGCGTCCCCGCGGACGAGCGCGCCGCGGTCGTGCGGCGCGCCCTCGCCGCACGCGGCCTGGCCGAGCACGCGGACCATCCCGCGCACCTGCTCTCGGGCGGCCAGAAGCAGCTCCTCGCGCTCACCTCCGTGCTCGCGGCGGGACCGCGCCTCGTCGTGGCCGACGAGCCGACCACGCTCCTCGACCTGCGCAACACGCGCCGCGTCGCCGCCGAGCTCGCGTCCCTCCCCCAGCAGGTCGTGCTCGTCTCGCACGACCTCGCGCTCATGGACGCGATGGACCGCGTGCTCGTGGTCGACGGCGGGCGCGTCGTCGCGGACGACGCGCCGGGCCCGGCCGTCGCGCACTACCGGCGCATGGTCGACGCGGGGCCGGGATGACGCCGGGCGGCTACCGGCCGGGCACCTCGGTGCTGCACCGCCTCCCGGCCGGGGCGAAGCTCGTCGGCCTCGCGACGGCGTCGGGCGCGGTGCTGCTCGTGTCGTCACCGGTCGCGGTGGGGGTCGTGGTCGTCGTGGTCGCGACGCTCTACACGCTCGCGGGGGTGGGGGCCCGCGCGGCGTGGGAGCAGGTCCGACCGCTGCGGCTCGTCGTGCCGGTGCTCCTCGCGGTGCAGTGGTTCGCGCTCGGTCCCGCCGCCGCGGTGGTCCTCACGACCCGCCTCGTGGCGCTCGTCGCGCTCGCGGGCCTCGTGCTGCTCACGACCCGCACGGCCGCGGCGCTCGCGGCGATCGAGCGCGGGCTGCGCCCGCTCGGCCGCGCGGGAGTCGACGTCGGCCGGGTCGCGCTCGTCCTCTCGCTCGCCGTGCGCTCCGTCCCGGTGGTCGCGGCGCTCGCGCAGCGCGTGCGGGACGCGTGCCGCGCGCGCGGCCGGGAGCACGACGTCCGGGCCTTCGCCGTCCCGCTCGTCGTGGGCGTCCTGCGCCAGGCGGACGCGCTCGGCGACGCGCTGCGCGCCCGCGGCCTCGACGACTGAGGCCGCCCCGGCGTCGTCTCGCCGGTGGTCCCGGTGCTGCGCCTCGCTGCTGTTCCCCGCCGTTGCGCTCCCGCCGCTGTGCCCGCCGGTCCGTCCCGCTAGCGTGCGCCGACGACGGCGCGGCGGCCGCGCAGGGCGAGCGCCGCGGCGACGGCGATGCCCGCCACGGTCACGACGAGCAGCGCCCGGTAGTCCACGACCCCGACGAGCGCGGCCCCCACCACGGTGAGCAGGAGCTGGGGCACGTTGAGCAGCATGGTGCTCGCCGCGGCCACCCGGCCCTGGAGCGCGGGTGGCGTGCGGAGCTGGCGCTCGGTGACGAACCCGACGATCGCCCACGTGACGCCGAGGCCGACGCCGCCGAGCCCGACGACGACCGCCACCACGCTCGTGCCGGTCGCCGGGACGATGCCGAGCGCGAGCACGACCAGCCCCAGCGCGACGAGGCGCTGCGCGCCCCACCGGGCCGCGAGCCGGGCGGCGGTGAGGCCGGCCACGATCGCGGTCACGGCCTGGACGGACGAGACCGGGCCGAGCAGCGCGGCGGGCAGGCCGAGGCCGTCCTCGACGATCGCGAGGCTCACGGCGTTGAGCAGGCCCACCGCCCCGAACGCGACGACGAGCGCGACGGTGAGCACGCCGAGCGGGGCCGTCCGCGCGAGGTGCCGGAAGCCCGCCGTCACCTCGGCGAGGTACGGCTCGCGCTCGTCGGCCGGCGGTGTCTCGCGCACCCGCACGCGCGCCACCACCGCGGCCGCGACGACGAACGCGCCCGACGCGGCCAGGACGAGCGGCCACACGCCCGCCATCGCGTAGGCACCCGCGCCGACGACGGGCATGAGCAGGCGGAACACCTGGTCGATCGTCGTGAGACGGCCGTTCGCGGCAGCGAGCGCGTCGTCGGGCAGCATGTCGCGCACGAGCCCGGACTGCGCCGCGGACGTCGCGAACCCGACCCCCGAGTACACGACCGTCACGAGGAGCACGAGCCACACCTGTCCCGGGCCGCGGACGAGGAGGAGCGCGAGCAGCACGGCCGCGCCGACGAGGTACGTCGCGACGAGCATCCGGCGGCGGGACACCCGGTCGGCGAGCTGGCCGAGGAACGGCGACGCGAGCGCGGGCAGGCCCAGCGCGGCGAACACGAGCCCGGCCGCACCGTTCGATCCCGTGAGGTCCTTGACCCACACGGCGAGGATGATCGCGAGCACCGAGTCGGCGAAGTTGGTGAAGCCCCACGCGACGGAGAGCAGCCGGAAGGGGCGCCCGCGGAGCGCCGCCCGTTCGTCCGGTCCCGGCGTCGTGCTCTCGCGCTGCGGCGCGGACGCCCCGGTCGCCCTCTCCCCGGTCGCCGTCGGCGCGGCGGTCGACGTCGGCGCCGCGGCCTGGTCCGTGGCCGCCGGCTCGGACGGCGCGGTCACCGGGGGTCCGCGGGCGGGTCGGCGTTGACGACGGCGAACAGCCGCGCCGGTCGCGCGCCCTCGGGGCGCAGCGCCGGGTCCTCCCAGCGCCCGGCGAAGCGGTCGGTCAGGGCCTCGACCTCGCGCGCGAGCGCGTCGAGCTCCTCGCGCGTCGCGTAGAACGACGACGAGCTGAGCGTGGAGGCGAGCAGCCACCCCGGGTCGTCCGCCGCGGCGCGGGCGAGCCACGCCCGCACGCGTGCCACCTCCTGGCCGAGCACGAGGTCCGCCACGGCGCTCGCCGCGGGCAGCGACTCGGGCACGTCGGGGTCGAAGCGGGTCTGGCGCCCGCGCCCGACCGTCCGCCACGGGCGCTCCTTGCCGCGCCGCTCGGCGGCCTCGACGTAGCCGTACTTCGCGAGCATGCGCAGGTGGAACGAGCAGCTCGCGACCGACTCGCCCGTGACCTCGGCGCAGCGCGTCGCCGTGACCTCGCCCTCGTCGTCGAGCAGCGCGAGGATCCGCAGGCGCAGGGGGTGCGCGAGGGCGCGGATGCTCGCCGGGTCGGTCGCGACGACCGGCTCCGGCGGGGTCGTGCTCGCGGGGGTGCCCGGCGCGGGGCGGTCGGCAGCGGTCGTCATGGCGACGACGCTACGTCACGAAAGTTATCTTGCGCAAGGGTTCTTTCTTAAGCGTCGCCGGGCTCCGCCTCGACGGGCCGCGAGGATGCCTCCGGTCGAGCCAGCAGGTCGTGCACCCGGCTGACCGCGACCACGACGCCGAGCACCGCCACCGCCAGGCAGAGCCCGGCGAGGACGTCCGTGAGGAAGTGGTACCCGAGGTAGAGGCGGCTCAGCGCCACGGTCCCGACGACGAGCACCGACGCCACGACCCAGACCGTGAGCACGCGCGCGTCGCGGTGGCGGTGCCACACGAGGTAGCCCCCGACGAGCACGAGCGTCGCCGCGCCGATCGTGTGGCCCGACGGGAACGAGAACGACCGCTCCACCCCGGCCACGACCATCGAGACGTCCGGGGGGCGCGGTCGCGCGATCACGGCCTTGAGCACGCTCGAGACGAGGGTCGCGAGCAGCATCGCCCCGGCGAGCAGGCCTGGCTCCCACCACGTCCCCGAGCGGCGGGCCCACACGATGCACCCCACCGCCACGAGGACGGGCAGCACGAACGGGCCGAACACGTTCGTCACGACCGTCAGCACCCCTGTCGCGACCGGCGTCCGGTGCGCGACCATCCAGGCCAGCAGCGGCTCGTCGAACCGCCAGAGGTCGTCCCGCTCCCGGACCGAGTCCAACAGTCCGGCGAAGCCCAGGACGCCGACCAGGACCAGGAGCACCCCCGGCCAGACGCTCACGAGCACCGCCCGCGGCGACGTGCCCTCCTTCGACCCGCTCGTCGTCGCACCCATCCCCGGAGGCTACGGAACGCGGGCCGACGACGCAGCGCGGCACGGTCCCGGGCCGACCCTCCGACGGACCGGACGGGCCCGCGGGCGGTCCTGGCGAAAATCCCGTGCGCCCCCGGCGCCCGGCGTGGTCGTATGAGCACACACCGCGGTGGCGTCCGTCCGGTCCGTACCGGGCGGTGGAGGGTCCGGCCAGACCCACGAACCCAGCGTCACGAGAGCAGCACCATGCATCCCTTGATCACGTACGACGTGGCGGCCCTCAGCCGTCGCGAGCAGCTGCAGGAGCAGACCCTGCGCCGGTCGCAGCTGCGCCGCACCACGACCCGCGTCCCGGCGCACACCCGGCAGGCCCGCCTGTCGCGCCGCACCGCATGACGCGCACCGAGCGCTCGTCGCACCGGGGGCACACCCCGCCGGGCGAGAGCGCGACCCGTCGAAGGCCTCGGCCGTCCGGACCCCCCGTGGACCGGACCGCCGGGGCCTTCCTCGTGCGCGACTAGGCTGTGGGCGTGAGCCCTGTGAACGCGAACGAACGCATCGTCTGGATCGACTGCGAGATGACCGGGCTCGACCTGGGCGCCGACGCCCTCGTCGAGGTCGCCGCGGTCGTCACCGACTCCGAGCTCAACGTGCTCGGCGACGGGGTCGACGTCCTGGTCCGCCCCCCGGCCGAGGCGCTCGAGCAGATGGGCGACTTCGTGCGCCAGATGCACACGACGTCCGGCCTCCTGGACGAGCTCGACGCGGGCCTGACGCTGGCCGAGGCCGAGCAGCGCGTCCTGGACTACGTCCGCACCTGGGTGCCGGAGCCCGGGAAGGCGCCCCTCGCGGGGAACTCCGTCGGGACCGACAAGGCGTTCCTCGACCGCGACATGCCGGCCCTCATGAGCCACCTGCACTACCGGATCATCGACGTCTCCTCCGTCAAGGAGCTGTCCCGCCGCTGGTACCCGCGCGCCTACTTCTCCTCTCCCGAGAAGCACGGCGGGCACCGCGCGCTCGCCGACATCCTCGAGAGCATCGACGAGCTGCGCTACTACCGCGCCGCCGTCTTCGTGCCCGCGCCGGGCCCGGACTCGGCGACCGCCCGCAAGATCGCGGAGCAGGTCGTCACGACGAGCGTGACCCGGGGACGCACGCGTCCCGCCGAGGGCGCCGACGCCACCGACGGCCCGGCCGTGGCGACCGTCACAGGAGCCGGCGAGGCCTGACGCGAGAAAGGCGTCCAGGAGCACCTCCCGGACCGGGTACACTTTTCGACGGCCGGTGCTCCAGGCGCCGGTCCGTGAGCACGGCTCACATGGTGGGTATAGCTCAGCTGGTAGAGCACCTGGTTGTGGTCCAGGGGGTCGCGGGTTCAAGTCCCGTTACTCACCCCAGACGGCGAGGGCCGGCCTCCGTACGGAGGCCGGCCCTCGTCGCGTCCCGGGCCCGACGAGCCCTGCGTCGACGCGCTCGGGGCCGCTCAGGGCGCGCGGTGCGACGCGACGGCGAGGACGCCGCCGAGGCCGATCATCATCCCGCCGCCCGCGGCCCGCACCGCGCCGAGCCGTCGGGGCGAGGACGCGAACCACGAGCGGGCCGCGCCCGCCGCCAGCGCCCAGACGCTGTCGCACACGAACGCGATGACGGTGAAGACGAGCCCGAGCACCATCATCTGCCCGGGCACGCGGCCCGCGTGGAAGTCGGTGAACTGCGGCAGCACCGCGACGAAGAACACGATCGTCTTGGGGTTGGTCACCCCGACGACGTAGCCCTGCCGCACCACGCGCCACCAGGGCTCACGTACGGGGGCGGCGTCGACGGCGACGGTCCCGTCGCGCCGGTGACGGATCGCCTGGACGCCGAGCCACACGAGGTAGGCGGCCCCGACGAGCTTGACGACCGTGAAGATCGCGACCGACGTCGCGACGACCGTCCCGACCCCGAGCGCCACCGCGACCACGAGCGTGAGCGCGCCCAGCTCGTTGCCGAGCACGCTGAGCACGCCGCCGCGGTGGCCCAGCGTGAGCGAGCGGCCGACGACGAAGAGCACGCTCGGGCCCGGGATCGCGACGAGCACGAGGGACGCGAGCGCGAAGGCGAGGAGGGCGTCGAGGTGGGGCACAGCGCCACGATAGGCCGCAGCGTGACGCACGTCACGGGCGAATCCGCGCGGCAGGCCGGACGCACGGCGGCGACCGCCGCCCGTGCGGAGGCCGCCCGCGCGGTCCGGGTGCGGCGTGTCGGTGGTTCGTCGTACGGTCTGGGGGACGCGCGGCATTGCGCTTGACGAGCCGAACCGCGGTCGTGGTTGGGTGGAGGCCGTTCACCGACTGTCGGGAGGCAGCGCCCCATGATCGAGTTCCGATCGGTCACGAAGACGTACCCCGACGGCACGGCCGCGGTCGCCGACTTCGACCTCGTCATCCCACCCCACCGCACCACGGTGCTCGTCGGCTCCTCCGGGAGCGGCAAGACGACGCTCCTGCGCATGATCAACCGGATGGTCGAGCCCACGTCCGGCACGATCGAGATCGACGGCAGCTCCGTCCTCGACCGCGACCCGGTGAAGCTGCGGCGCAGCATCGGGTACGTCCTGCAGAACGGGGGGCTGCTCCCCCACTACAAGGTCGTCGACAACGTGACGACGGTCCTGCGCCTGGAGGGCACGCCCCGGAGGCAGGCGCGCGAGCGCGCCCTCGAGCTCCTCGACACGGTCGGCCTCGACCGGGCGCTCGCCGACCGCTACCCGAGCCAGCTCTCGGGGGGCCAGCAACAACGCGTGGGCGTCGCCCGCGCGCTCGCCGCGGACCCGAACATCCTGCTCATGGACGAGCCGTTCGGCGCGGTGGACCCCATCGTGCGGGCCGAGCTCCAGACCGAGACCATCCGGCTGCAGCGGGAGCTGGAGAAGACGGTCGTCTTCGTCACGCACGACGTCGACGAGGCCTTCCTGCTCGGCGACCAGGTCGTGATCCTCGAGAAGGGGGCGCAGATCGCGCAGATCGGGTCCCCGAGCGAGATCCTCGAGAACCCCGCGAGCGAGTTCGTCGCGAGCTTCATCGGTGCCGAGCGCGGCCGTCGTGCGCTGCGCACGAAGCGGACGGACCACGGCACGGTCCTCGTCGACGGCGCGGGACGGACCCAGGGCGTGCTCGTCGGCGACGCCCCCGAGGACGGCGCATGACCTGGGTCCTGGACAACCTCGACCTCATCGGCCGACTGACCGTCGAGCACCTGCGCCAGTGCGTCGTGCCGATCGTGCTGGGGTTCGTCGTCTCGATCCCGCTGGGCTGGCTCGCGTTCCGGTTCCGCCTCACGCGGGGCCTCGTGCTCACGCTCGTCGGCCTGCTCTACACGATCCCGTCGCTCGCGCTCTTCGCGCTGCTCCCGCCGCTCCTCGGCATCAGCTTCCTGTCCGAGGTCAACCTGGTCGTCGCGCTGACGATCTACGCGGTGGCGATCATGACGCGGTTCGTCGCCGACGCCCTGGCGTCGGTCGACCCGACGGTCCGGCAGGCGGCCCTCGCGGTCGGGTACGGGCCGTGGCGGCGCTTCTGGCAGGTGGACCTCCCGCTCGCCGGCCCGGTCGTGCTCGCCGGGCTGCGCGTCACGGCCGTCTCGACCATCTCGCTCGCGACGGTCGGCATCCTCATCGGGATCGACAACCTCGGCTATCTCTTCACCAACGGCTACCAGCGACAGATCGTCCCCGAGATCCTTGCCGGCGTCGTCGCGGTCGTCGTCATCGCCCTGCTCGTCGACCTGCTGCTCGTGCTCGCCGGACGAGCGGTCATGCCCTGGTCCCGGAAGGTGCGCGCATGAACGTCTTCTCCGACGCGGTCGCCTGGATCTTCTCCCCCGACCGGCTCACGGGCGCGCTCCCGCTGCCCGAGGCGATCTGGACCCACCTCGCGTTCACGTTCGTGGCGGTCCTGATCGCCGCGGCGATCGCGATCCCCGCGGGCTGGGCGATCGGCCACACCGGGCGCGGGCGGGAGGTCGCGGTCGCCCTCTCGGGCGCGGCGCGCGCCGTGCCCTCGTTCGGGCTCGTCCTGCTGCTCGTGCTCGTGCTCGGGGTAACGCACAAGGTCGCCGCGTCGGTCACGGCGTTCGTGCTCCTCGCGGTCCCGCCCATCCTCGCGGGGGCGTACGCCGGTATCGAGGCCGTCGAGCGGCGCGTGGTCGACGGCGCCCGGTCCGTCGGTATGACCGGTCGCCAGGTGCTGTTCCAGGCCGAGGTGCCGCTCGGGCTCCCGCTGCTCATCGGCGGGCTGCGGTCCGCGACGCTCCAGGTCGTCGCCACCGTGACGCTCGCCGGCTACGTCGGCAACTGGGGACTCGGCTTCTACATCGTGCAGGGCATCCAGATCCGCGACTTCTCCCAGATCCTCGGTGCGGCCCTCGTCATCGTGGTGCTGGCCGTCGTGCTCGACGCGCTGTTCGCGATCCTCCAACGGCTCGTCGTGCCGCGCGGCGTCACGGCGGGCCGGTCCGCGGAGGACTCCCCGTCCCGGCGGCGCCGCCGCGCCCCCGAACCCACCACCGCCTGACGCGGACGGCGCTCCCCCGCCGCACGCGTCGAACCGATCCCTCCCGGTCCTCGGGACGGCCCTCAGAAAGGCAGACACATGCGCACCACCCGACGCACCGCCGCCCTCGTCGCCACCGCGGCGACTGCCGTCCTCGCCCTCACCGCCTGCGGCGGCGGGTCCGACCCGCTCGCCGAGGACACCACGAGCTCCGACGGCGGCGGCAGCGCCTCGTCCGACACGATCGTCGTCGGCTCGCAGGCCTACTACTCGAACGAGATCATCGCGGAGATCTATGCGCAGGCGCTCGAAGCGGAGGGCTTCACGGTCGAGCGCAACTTCTCGATCGGCCAGCGCGACGCGTACATGCCGGCGCTGGAGAGCGGCGAGGTGCAGCTCTTCCCGGAGTACACGGGCAACCTGCTGCAGTTCTTCGACCCGGAGACCACGGCGACGTCGCCCGACGACGTGTACGCGGCGCTCCAGGAGGCCCTGCCCGACGGCCTCACGGTCCTCGACCAGTCGACCGCCACGGACCAGGACTCCTACAACGTCACCGAGGCGTTCGCCACGGAGAACGACCTCACGAGCCTGTCCGACCTCGCCGGCCTCGACGTGCCGCTCACGCTCGGCGGCCCTGCGGAGCTCGAGCAGCGCCCCTACGGCCCGCAGGGGCTCAAGGACGTCTACGGGGTCGACGTGTCGTTCGTCGCGACGGGCGACACGACCGTCCAGGACCTCGTCGCCGGGACCGTGAACATCGCCAACGTGTTCAGCGCGGACCCGCGCATCCAGACGGAGAAGCTCGTCACGCTCGAGGACCCGGAGGGCCTGTTCCTCGCCTCGAACGTCGTGCCGCTGGTCAACGCGGACATCGCCGACGAGATCGCGGACGTCATCAACCCGGTGAGCGAGGCGCTCACCCCCGAGGGCCTCGTCGCCCTCAACGTGGAGTCCACGGTCGACCAGCGTTCGCCCGAGGACATCGCCGCGGACTGGCTGTCGGAGAACGGCCTCGCCTGACCGCACGACAACGGCGGCCCGTCCCGGGATCGGGACGGGCCGCCGTCGTCGTGGGCGAGCCCGCTCGGGTCAGCGCGCGACGCGCGCCGCGATCGCGTCCGCGAACCGGTCGAGCGACCCCGGGGCGAGCGCGAGGAACAGCGACGGCTCGGTGAGCTCGAGCTCGATGACGACGACGCCGCCGTCGTCGTTGCCCGTCACGACGTCCACGCGCGCGTAGAGGAAGCTCGCCGGGTCCCCGCCGCCGACGGCGTCGGCCGCCACGGCCAGGGCGCGGCGTGCGACGTCGAGCTGCTCGTCCGACGCGGTGAACGGGCTCATCTCCTCCTGCTGGTAGAGGCCGCGCGTCGGGCGGTGCGGGCCGGTGAGCAGGGCGTTCTTGCGCACGGCGTGCGAGAACTCGCCGTTGACGAAGACGAGGCCCGTCTCCCCCGCGGTGTCGACGCTCGTCACGTAGGGCTGCACCATGACCTCGCGCCCGGAGACGAGCAGGTTCTTGGCGTGCTGGATCGCGAGCCCGCGCGAGTGCGCCTCGCCCGCCTGGTACCGGCCCGTGTCCTTCGCGCCCGCGCTGACCACGGGCTTGATGACGAAGTCGCCCTGGGCGGGCAGGCGCGTGTGGATCGCGCGCGAGGAGAGGTTGCGCGCCGGGTCGAGCCACAGCGTCGGGATGACGGGGATGCCCGCGCCCTCGAGCTCGCGCAGGTAGCCCTTGTCGGTGTTCCAGCGCAGCACCTGCTCCGCGTTGAGGATGCGGGGGACCCGGTTCGCCCACGCGACGAACTCGTCGCGCCGGGCCGAGTAGTCCCACGTGGAGCGCACGACGACGGCGTCGAACGCGGCCCAGTCCACGTCGGGGTCGTCCCAGACGGCGGGCTGCGCCGCGACGCCCCGGGCGTCGAGCGCCCGCACGAGCGGCGCGTCGTCGGGGTCGAGCTGCGGGAGGACGGAGCACGTCGCGAGGGCGACGCGCGGGGCGGTGGTCTCGGTCGTCACGTCCCCGAGCCTAGGCGACCGGGCCGCGGCGCGGGCGCCGGGCCCGCGCCGGACGGTCCCTACAGCCCGTACTCCTCGAGCAGGCGCAGCCAGACCTCGCTCACGGTCGGGTACGACGGCACGGCGTGCCACAGCCTGCGCATCGGGACCTCCCCCACGACGGCGATCGTCGCGGCGTGCAGCATCTCCGCCGCGTCGGGGCCCACGAACGTGGCGCCGACGACGACCTCGCGCGCGGCGTCGACCACGAGCTGCGCGCTGCCCGCGTAGTCGGTGGAACGCACCGAGGAGCCGGCGACGTTCGCGAGGTCGTAGCGCACGACGCGCACGTCGAGGCCCGCGTCGCGAGCGGACGCCTCGGTGTGCCCGACGGCCGCCACCTCGGGACGGGTGAACACCACCTGGGGGGAGGCCACGGCGTCGGCCGTCGCGGCGAACCGCGACCACGGCTCGGGGTCGGCGCCGACGGCGGGCGGTCGCTCGCCCGCGGTCGGGGCGTCCTCAGCGTCGGGGTCGCCGAAGCGCGCGGCGACGACGTCGCCCGCGACGCGGCCCTGGTACTTGCCCTGGTGGGTGGTCGCGACGCGACCGGTGACGTCGCCCGCCGCGTACAGCCACCCGGTGCCGGCCTGCGACCCGAGCCCTTGGACGAGCATCGTGTCGTCGACCTCCAGCGCGCGGCCGAGCGCGAGCCCGACGGAGTCGACCCCGAGGTCCTGGGTGCGCGGCACGCGGCCCGTCGCGACGAGCACGCGCTCGGCCGTGACGGGCGCCAGCTCGGGCGCGTCCCCGCCGTCCGCGGGACCGGCGGCCGCGAGGACGAGCCGCACGCCGCCGTCGGGCAGGGGCTCGACGGCCTCCGTCGACACGCCGAGCCGCACGTCGACCCCCAGCTCCCGCAGCGACGCGGCGACCGCCTGGCCCGCCCAGGGCTCGGTGCGCCCGAGCAGGCCGCCGCGCGAGAGCACGGTCACGTGCGCCCCGAGGTCGGCGAACGCGACCGCCATCTCGGTGGCGACCACTCCCCCGCCGACGATCGCGAGCGACTCGGGCACGTCCTCGACCGCGGTCGCCTCGCGGCTCGTCCACGGGTTCGCGTCAGCCAGCCCGGGGACGTCGGGCAGGACGGGCACGCTGCCCGTCGCCACGATCACCGCGTGGCGGGCCGCGAGCCGGCGGGTGCGCGGCAGGTCGTCCGGGTCGGCGTCGGGCTCCTCGGCGACGACCTTCACGAGCCGCGGGCCGACGATCCGCCCGAGCCCGCGCACGAGCGTGAGGCCCGCACCCTCGACCCAGGAGACCTGGCCGGAGTCGTCCCAGTCGGAGACCATCTGGTCGCGGCGCGCGAGGACGGCGGCGACGTCGAGGTCGTCCCCGACGGCGACGCCCGGGACACCTCGGGCTTCCGCCCGCACGGCCCCCGGTCGGAGGAGCGTCTTGGACGGCATGCACGCCCAGTACGAGCACTCGCCGCCCACGAGCTCGGCCTCGACGAGCGCCACGCTCAGGCCGGTGCGCGACGCGCGGTCGGCGGCGTTCTCGCCGACGGGCCCGCCGCCGATCACGATCACGTCGTACGTCTCGTCAGGGGTGGTCTCGGGCTGCGCGTCGGACGTCATGGGCCCATCCTCGCGCGACGGCCCGGTCGCCGCCCGGCGGTGCGGCGGCGGGTCAGGCGACGCGGGCCTCGTCGAGCCGGTCGAGCACGCGCCGGACGGTCTGCGCGACCGTCCACCCGGTCGTGTCGACGTGCAGGCCGCCGGGCGTCGCGCGGGCCGCGGCGGCGAACTCCTCCGGGGTCCAGGCGCCGTACGCCTGCTTGTGGCGGCCGGCGTCGCGCGCGGCGAGCGTGGCGGCGTCCGGCGTCAGCACGACGGCGTAGCAGGGCCGGGTGCGCACGCGCGCCGTGAACCGCGCGAGGTCGGGGCCGAGCAGGATGTCCTGGACCACGGCCGTGACGCCTGCGGCCGCGTACGTGTCGGCCGCCTGCGCCGCGAGCGCCTGCCGCAGGTCGAGCTGGGCCCGGGCTGCGGCGGACAGGGGCGGCGCCGTCGACGCCTGGCCGCTGACCACGAACCGCCGGAACTGGTCCCCGCGCACGTGCGCGGCGAGCGGGAACGTGCGGGCGAGCGCGTCGGCGACCGTGGACTTCCCCGAGGCCATCGCCCCGGTGACGACGAGGACCGGCGTCTCCTCGCCCGGGACGACGGGGGCCGGGGTAGCGGAGGTCACGGCGCGACCGTACGGCGTCGTCGGCGTGCCGCGCGACGGAATTGCCGCGCGCGCGGACGCCCCCGGTCGGGACCGGGGGCGTCCTGCACGGGCCGCGGGGGTCGCCGTCGGGCTAGTGCACCGTCGCCTTCTCGGCGCCCGCCCCGGTGAGCGAGCGCACCTCCATCTCGGCGAACTTCTCGGGGTGCGGCTTCTCCCTGCTGAGGAGCGTCCCGACGATCCCGAGGAGGAACGCGAGCGGGATCGACACGATCCCGGGGTTGCTCAGGGGGAAGATCGCGAAGTCGATGTCCGTGTTCTTGATCATCGACAGGCTCGCGCCCGTCACCGGGTCGACCTTCCCGGACACGACGGGAGAGAACGCGATGAGCACGACGCACGAGATCAGGCCGCCGTACATGCTCCACAGCGCGCCCGCGGTGTTGAACCGCTTCCAGAACAGCGAGTAGAGGATCGTCGGGAGGTTCGCGCTCGCCGCGACGGCGAACGCGAGCGCCACGAGGAACGCGACGTTCTGGCCCTGCGCGAAGATGCCGCCGAGGATCGCGAGGATCCCGATGACGACGACGGTGATGCGCGCGACCTTGACCTCGCCGTCGGGCTTGACCTCGCCGCGCTTGATGACGTTGGCGTAGATGTCGTGCGCGAAGCTCGCCGCCGCGGTGATGGTGAGTCCGGCGACGACGGCGAGGATGGTCGCGAACGCGACGGCGGAGATGAAGCCGAGGAGGATCTCGCCGCCGAGCGCGAACGCGAGCAGGGGTGCCGCGGAGTTCACGCCCCCTGGAGCGGAGCTGATCGTCTCCGGCCCCACGAGCGCGCCCGCCCCGTACCCGAGCACGAGGGTGAACAGGTAGAAGATGCCGATGAGCCAGATCGCCCACACGACCGACCGGCGGGCCTCCTTGGCGGAGGGCACGGTGTAGAAGCGCATGAGGACGTGCGGCAGGCCGGCGGTGCCGAGCACGAGCGCGAGGGCGAGCGACAGGAAGTCGAGCTTCGTGGTGCCGGTGGCGCCGTACTGCTTGCCGGGCTCGATGAGCGCCTCGCCGCCCGGGCCCGCCTTGTCGATCGCACCCTGGAGCAGGTCGGACAGGTTGAAGCCGAACTTCGCGAGGACCCACACGGTCATGACGGCGGCGCCCGCGATGAGCAGGACGGCCTTGATGATCTGGACCCAGGTGGTGCCCTTCATCCCGCCGACCAGCACGTAGAGGATCATCAGCGCGCCGACGACCGCGACGACGACGCTCTGGCCCGCCGTGGAGTCCACGCCGAGCAGCAGCGCCACGAGGCCGCCGGCCCCCGCCATCTGCGCGAGCAGGTAGAAGAACACGACGGCGAGGGTCGCGAGCGCGGCCGCCATGCGCACGGGCCGCTGCTTGAGCCGAAAGGACAGCACGTCGGCCATCGTGAACTTGCCGGTGTTGCGCAGGAGCTCGGCGACGAGCAGCAGCGCGACCAGCCACGCGACGAGGAAGCCGATCGAGTAGAGGAACCCGTCGTAGCCGTTGATCGCGATGGCGCCGCAGATCCCGAGGAAGCTCGCGGCGGACAGGTAGTCGCCCGCGATGGCGGTCCCGTTCTGCGGCCCGGTGAACGACCGTCCGCCCGCGTAGTAGTCCGCGGCGGACTTGTTCTGCCGGGACGCGCGCAGCACGATGACGAGGGTCACCGCGACGAACACGGCGAAGATCGCGACGTTGACGACGGGGTTCCCGACGTCCGTGGCCTCGGCGGCCAGGAGGTGCGCGCTCACAGCTCGTCCTCCTCGATCTCCCGGCGGAGCTCGTCCGCCTGGGCGTCGAAGCGCTTGTTGGCCCAGCGCGCGTAGATCATGGTGATCGCGAACGTGGACACGAACTGGCCGAGCCCGAGGAGCAGCCCGACGGTGACGTTCCCCCACACCCGGACGCTCATGAGGTCGTGCGCGTAGTTCGCCAGCAGCACGTAGACGAAGTACCACACGAGGAACAGCGCGGTCATCGGGAACACGAAGCTCCGGAAGCGTCGGCGCAGGTCCTGGAACTCGGGCGAGCGTTGCACCCGCTGGTAGTCGGTCTCTTCGGCGGGCCCCGGTCCGGGGGCGGCCGTCACGTCGGTCATGACGCCTCCGTTGGCTCATTCCGTGGACAGACAGAGAGCCCGCACCCCGCGGACGGTCGCCTGTCGACGCGACCGCACGCGACGCTGCGTGCCCGGGGCGACCTTCCACCCCCGGCACAATGTGCCGTAGATCACTGTTGTCCGCAAGGACCGCGCGCGGCCGGTCGCGAGGCCGTGCCGCGGGTCAGACGCGCACGTACTCCAGGTCCGTGATGACGCGGCCCGCGGCCTCGCCCTTGCGCTCGAACCCGGTGAGCACCCGGCCCTCGAAGCGCGGCGCGGCGTTCCCCGGCCCGTGCACGTTGCGCAGCCCCGGCGCGGCGTCCAGCACCTCGAGCATCTGCTCCGCGTACTCGGCCCAGTCGGTCGCGAGCCGCAGCGTCCCGCCGGTGCGGCCGTCGTCGCCCTCCCCCGGCGCGCGCAGGACGCGCTCGGCGAGCACCGCGAACGACGGCGTCACGAGACGGCGCTTGTGGTGGCGGGACTTGTGCCAGGGGTCGGGGAAGAACACCCACAGCTCGTCGACGCTCCCCGCGGGCAGCGTGGTGGCGAGGACCTCGGCCGCGTTCGCCTGGACGAGCCGCACGTTCGTCAGGTCGCGCTGCGACGCGCGCAGGACCGTCTGGGCCAGCCCGGGCGCGTAGACCTCGACGGCGAGGAAGTCCGTGCCCGGCTCGCGCTCGGCGGCGGCGACGACGGCCTCGCCCTGGCCCGAGCCGATCTCGACGACGAGGCGCGCGTCGCGCCCGAAGGTCGCCGCGACGTCGAGCACGTGGTCCGGGTCCACCGAGGTCCGCGCGACGTCGCGCGGGACGTCGACGACGTAGCGGTCGCGGTACGCGTCCCACGCGCGCTGCTGGCGCGGGGCGAGGCGGCCGCTGCGCCGTACGAACGACACGGGCTGGGTGCGGTAGCGCGGTCGGGCGTCGCCGGTCCCCGGGGTCGCGGAGGGGGCGCCGGTCACGGGCTCGTCGAGGGTCTCGGGGGTCGGTTCGGGCACCGCACCAGGGTACGGGCGCCTCGCGCGGGGGTCGTGCCGCGCGAGGCGCCCGGCCCGTCAGACGTACGCCGCGTACGCGGGCAGGTCGAGCACCCCGTTGCCCGACAGCCCGAGGACGATCACCTCGGGCTCCGTCGCCGCGCGCGCGTGCGCGACCGCCGCCGCCACGGCGTGCGTCGACTCCGGCGCGGGGATGATGCCCTCGCTGCGCGCGAACAGCGTCCCGGCCGTGAACGCCTCGTCCTGGTCGACGGCGACGGCGTCCATCAGCCCGAGGTGCACCGCGTGCGACACCATCGGCGACATGCCGTGGTACCGCAGGCCGCCCGCGTGGATCGCGGGCGGGACGAAGTCCTTGCCGAGCGTGTGCATCTTGAGCAGCGGCGTGAGGCCCGCGACGTCCCCGAAGTCGTAGCGGTACTCGCCCTGCGTGAGCGAGGGGCACGCAGCCGGCTCGCACGCGACGAGCCGCGTCGTCGTGCCCTCGCGCAGGTTGCGGCCGAGGAACGGGAACGTCAGGCCCGCGAGGTTCGACCCGCCGCCCGCGCAGCCGAACACGACGTCCGGCGCGCCCTCGCCCGCCTCGTCGAGCTGGACGAGCGCCTCCTGGCCGATGACGCTCTGGTGCAGCATGACGTGGTTGAGCACGCTGCCCAGCGCGTAGTGCGCCGCGGGGTCCTTCGCGGCCGTCTCGACGGCCTCGCTGATCGCCATGCCGAGCGAGCCGGTCGTCTCCGGGTCCGCGGCGAGCATCGCGCGCCCTGCCTCCGTGAGGTCCGACGGCGACGGGTGGCAGATCCCGCCGTAGACCTCCATCTGCGCGCGCCGGTACGGCTTGGCGTCGTACGACGCGCGCACCTGCCACACCTCGACGTCGAGCCCGAGCAGCGCGCCCGCGAACGACAGCGACGCGCCCCACTGGCCCGCGCCCGTCTCGGTCGTCAGCCTCGTGGTCCCCTCGAGCGCGTTGTAGTACGCCTGCGCGACGGCGGTGTTCGGCTTGTGCGAGCCGACCGGGCTCACGCCCTCGTACTTGTAGTAGATCCGGGCCGGCGTGCCCAGCGCCCGCTCGAGGCGTCGGGCGCGCACGAGCGGCGACGGCCGCCACAGCGCGTAGATCTCGCGGATCGTCTGCGGGATCTCGACGTAGCGCTCCGTCGTCACCTCCTGCTGGACGAGCGCGAGCGGGAACAGCGGCGCGAGGTCGTCGGGCGTGAGGGGCTCGCGCGTGCCCGGGTGCAGGTGCGGGGGCACGGGCTCGGGGAGGTCGGCCGCGAGGTTGTACCAGTGCGTCGGGACGGTCGAGGGCACCTCGGCGCCCGTCGGCTCGAGGGACCGGACGGGCAGGGCCGTCGGCGGGGTCTGCGGTGTCGTCATGCTCGGCTCCAGCTCAGGGGGACGGCCGCTGGGCCGACGACGCGTGCACCGGGTTCGCCGAGGCCGCCCACGTCGTCGGGGCACGGCCGGATGAGGTCACCGGCCGTCAGGCGGCCGGCCACCAGGGGGTCACGGACGGGTGCGTCACGACGCCGACCCTACCCCCGTCCGCACGCTCGGGACCACCGGCGCCCAGGTGAGGACGATCGGCTCTCGCGCGCGCGGGCGCGCGGGCGCTGGGATGGGAGCAGACGCCGGTCGACGGCAGTGCCGGCGCGGACGGAAGGAGCCGTCATGGTCAGCAACCACGTCCCGGGCAGGTTCGAGGGCCGCACGGCGATCGTCACCGGCGCGGGCGCCGGCATCGGCCGCGCGACGGTCGAGCGGCTGCTCGCGGAGGGCGCACGCGTCGTCGCCACCGACGTCCGGGAGGACCGCCTCGACAAGCTCGTCGCCGACGTCGGCACGGACGCTCTCGTCACCGTGGCGGGCGACGTGAGCGCGCAGACCACGGTCGACGCGGTGGTCGCCGCCGCGGGCGGCCGGGTGGACGCCCTCGCCAACGTCGCCGGGATCATGGACGGCTTCCTGCCGACCGCCGAGCTCGACGACGCGACGTGGGACCTCGTCATGACCGTCAATGTCACCGCGGTCATGCGCCTCACGCGCGCGGTCCTGCCCCTCATGCTCGAGGCGGGGAAGGGCTCGATCGTCAACGTCGGGTCGGAGGCGGGCTCGCGCGCGTCGGCGTCGGGCACCGCGTACGCGACGTCGAAGCACGCGATCGTCGGCTTCACGAAGAGCACGGCGTTCTTCTACACGCCCCGGGGCGTGCGGGCGAACGTCGTCGCCCCCGGGGCCGTCGCGACGAGCATCGAGGCGCCCTTCCGCTCGCAGTACGCGGGCGAGCGGCTCGGCCCGGTCATGGCGACGACCGTCCCGCCGGCCGCGAGCGCCGAGGAGCTGGCCGCGGCGATCACGTGGCTCCTGTCGGACGACTCGGCCAACGTCTCGGGCGCCGTCCTGCACAGCGACGGCGGGTGGGCCGCCGTCTGACCGTCCCGCTCCCCGACCGGGCGGGCGACGCAGCGGCCCCCGGACCGTCCGGTCCGGGGGCCGCCGTCGTGCCGTCGGCACCGCGTCAGGGGCGCGACGCCGGCCGGTCAGCGCACGTCAGCCGCACGCCAGCGCGTCGTACGCGACGTCGGCGGCGAACGACCGGCCGTCCCCGCTCGCGGCGACGTGCGCGGTGCCCGCCGCGACGTCGGCCGCCCGGACGGAGAACGCCTGGTACGCCGACGCGCCAGGGCGCACGCCCGTGACGGTGCGCTCGCCGAACGGCGTGCTGAGCGTGACGTCGACCGGGACGGTGTCCGCGTTGCGGGCCCGGACGGCGACGTAGGCCGTGCCGCCGAGGCACTGCGTGCGCGCCGTCGTCTCGACGACGAGGCCGTCCTCGGCGGGCGCGGTGGTGAACGTGCTCACCGGCGAGACGGCGGTGCCGCCGCCCGCGCTGGTGACCGTGACGGTCCACGCGTGCGCGGCGCCCGGCTCGAGCCCGTCCCACGTGACGGTCGCGACCTCGCCCGACGGCACCGTGACGCTGCCGACCTCCTCGCCCGGCGCGTAGAGCGACACGGCGTCGGTCGCCAGGCTAGTGACGCGCGAGGTGAGGTCGACGGGCACGGTGAAGTCGTCCTCGCGGCCGTCGTAGCGCTGCTCGTCGTCGTACTCGGTGGCGCCGAAGTTCTCGAGCCAGGGCGAGTAGGTGTCGACGATCATCTCGGAGCGGTCGACGTCGAACTGGAGCAGGCGCAGGAAGCTCGCGCCGAGCCGCAGGCCCTCGTCGGGCGCGTAGCCGCCGATCTCGGTAAGGCCCGCCTCCTCGGCCGTGACCTCGTAGAACTGGTAGTCGGCGAGCAGCTCGACGACGCCGCTGCCCGGCGTGCCGACGTCCTGGCGCACGTTGATGCCCACGCCGTGCCGGTGCCCCGCGAGGACGAGGAAGACGTTCGGGTTGGGCTCGACGACCTTGGCGTGCACGAGGCGGCCGTCGGGCGTCGAGATCTCGGAGTCCCGGCCGTCGGGGTTCGTGCTCGGCACGAGGTAGTCGTGCGTGAGCACGACCGCGTTGCGGTCGGGGAACTGCTTGAGGACGCCGTCCGCCCACGCGGCCTCCTCGTCCGTCACGCCGTACGACAGGTAGACGGCGACGAAGTCGAGCCCGCCCGCGCTGAACAGGTCGTAGTGGTTCTGGTTGTCGCCCTCGCGCCACGGGCCGCCGTAGGAGGCGTTCTCCCACCCCGCGGACAGGGCCTCGTAGCGCTCGGGGCCGTAGAACTCGTTGAACAGCGCTCCGGGCCCGTTGTCCTGGCCCGTGAGGTTGTCGTGGTTGCCGGCGAGGACCCCGTTCGGGATGTTCGCGTCGTCGAGGATCTGCTGCGCGGACGAGGAGAACGCGTACTCGCCCCGGATCTGGGCGGCCATCGCGTCGTCGGCCGGCAGGCGCGTGTAGTTCTCGTTCACGTCGCCCGTGTGGCCCACGTACGCGATCCCGCGCGCCTCGGCGTTGTCCACGACCCACTGCGTGAGGTCCGTGTAGGCCTGCGCCCACACCGCGCGCTCCTCGGCCGTCTCCTGCTCGACCGCGCCCTCGGTGAGGTACTGCGTGTCGGTGAGGTGGACCAGGGAGAAGTCGTAGTCCTCGCGGGGCGCGAAGTCGGTCTCGTCGCGCGACCCACCCGCCGCGATGTCGTCCGCGAAGGGGTCGGTGCCCGTCACGAGGACGTGCACGGTCCCGTCGGTGGCGGCGCCGTCGCGGAGCACGGTGCTCAGCGACGTCGTGCCCTCGACCGCGCCGCGCGCGGACGCGAGCGGCTCCCACCGCTCCCCGTCCCACACGTGCAGCGTGGCGAGCCGCTGCGGGTCGACGACGCCCTCCCAGCGCACGACCTGGCCGGCGGTCGAGCCCTCGGCGGGCAGCTCGAAGCGCTGGTAGGTGACGTCGCGGCTCTGGGGCGAGTCGAGCGTCAGGTCGTCGCCCGGGGCGAGCGCGTCCGCCGCGGCGGGCTGCTCGCCCTCGACCGGGAGCGTCGTCGGGACCTCGGCCGACTCGCCCTGCGCGACGAGCGCGGGGGCGGTGACGTCGGCGCGGGAGAACGTCGCGGTGACGTCGCCGCCGCCGGGCGCCGCGACGCGCGCGGACAGGTCGACGCTCCCCGCGACGTCGCGCGTGCCGTGCGCGGGCGCGAGGTCGGTCGGGACGTCGGGCACGCCGAGGCTCGTGAACGCGATCTCGTGCGTGCTCACGTTCCCGAGCACGTCGGTCGCGGTGACGACGAGCGTGTGCGCACCCGGGGCGAGCCCCGGGCCGACGGGCGCGCCGAGCTCGAGCGGCTCGCCGTCGAGCGTGACGTCGGGGCCGGACAGGACGCCGGACGCGTCCGCGAGCTCGACCGCGAGGCTCGTCGCGCTCGCGAGCTCCGCCCCCGCCGCCGGCGTGCTGGACACGATCGCCGGACCGGTGTTGTCGGTGGTCACCGTCCGGCGCGCGGCCGCACCCGCGGCGGTCGCCGACGTGATCGTGTGCTCGCCGTCGGCGAGCGTCGTCGTGTCGACGTCGGCCCGCAGGCCGGTCGCGGGCGCGTCGGCGTCGCGCGTCACGTCGAACGCGAGGTCGACCTCGCGCGGCTTCGTCGTGCTCGTGCCGCAGTCGCCGTCGCCCATCGAGTACGACGGCGCGATGCCCACGCCGGTCGCCGTGCCGTCGGTCACGTCGAGCGCGATCCCGGAGATCGCGAAGTCGTCGCGGTTGTCGCCGCACGCCGTCGGGTACGTGCCCGTGACGAACCGCACGACGTTGCGGCCCGGGGACAGGAAGGCGTTCGGGACGTCGATCCGCACCGTCTCGCTCACGTAGTCGCGGTCCACGAGGTCGATGCGCTGCCCGTTGACGAGCAGGTGGTTGGTGTAGCGGGCCTCGATCGAGTTCGAGCCCACGGTGAAGACGAACCGGGAGGAGCCGGTGCCGAGCGTCGCGACGGTGGTCAGCGGGGCGCCGTCCAGCTCGATGCCGGCGGGAGCGTCGCCCCCGGCGGGCGGCGTGGCGAGCACGGTCTGCGGGCCGTGCAGCAGCGCGCCGTCCGCAGGGAGGATCACGGGCGCCCCCGGGGCGCCGTTGTTCACGGTGACCGCGCTCGTCGCGGTCGCGCCCGACGCGGTCGTCGCGGTGAGCGTGTGGGCGCCGTTCTCGAGCGTCGTGGTGTCGAGCTCCGCGGCGAGGCCGGTCGTGGCGGCCGGGTCCTGGTCGAGGTCGAACGTGAGGTCCGCCGAGAGGACGCGCGACGTGTTCGTGCCGCACGAGCCGTCGCCGAACGCGTAGGAGAAGCTGTTGGCGGAGCCGTCGGCCGTCTCGCCCAGGAGCTCGAGCGAGACGTCCGTGAGGTCGTAGTCGTCGTAGTTCGTCCCGCACGACGTCGTGACCGCCCCGACGACGAACCGCACCCGGTTCTCGCCCGGCACGAGCCACTGCGCGGGCACGTCGAGCGCGACGCGCTCGGACACCATGTCCCGGTCGAGCTCGAGGCGCTCGCCGTTGACGAGCACGTGGCTGCCGTACCGCTTCTCGATCGAGTTGCTGCCGACGTCGAACAGCAGGCGCGCCGTCGCGGGCGTCGCGGAGGCGTCGAGGGCGGTGCCGTCGACCGCGAGCGCCGTGACGGCGTCGCCCGCGCGGACGGGGTCGGCCGCGACGCGCACCGTGCCGTCGAGGAACGTGCCGGTCGTCGGGCTCAGCACCGGCCGCGTCTCCGGGGCGGCCCCGGTGGACCGGGCGGTCGTCCGGTCGAGGGTCGGGGAGGCTCCCGGGGCGGTCGCGGCGGCGGCGCCGGGCGCGAGCAGGCCGGCGACCAGCACCGCCCCGAGCGCCCCGGCGACCGCGGCGCGGCGCCGCGCCCCGCCGTCGGTCCGTCTCTGGGTGCGTCTCTCGGTGCGTCTCTCGGTGCGTCCCGAAGTCCTGTGCGTGGGCACGGACGTGTCCATCGTGGTTCCCTTCCGTGGCGAACGGGTCGACGGGCGACGCTGCCGAGCGGCGACGACGCCCGCACCGGACCCTTCCCGGCGGGGGTGAACGCGAGGTCGGTGCCGGGCGAACTCCGGCGAAACGGACGGCGACGGTTGCGGCGGGCGACCGGCACGGGTGGAGCGGAAGGGCGGATCGCCCGGGCGGCGGACGACGAAGGCCGCCCACCCGGAGGTGGACGGCCTGGTCAGGAAGGGTGCGCCATCAGGGACTCGAACCCCGAACCCGCTGATTAAGAGTCAGCTGCTCTGCCAATTGAGCTAATGGCGCGCGAGAGGGAACACTACCAGCGGCCAGGACCGCCGATCTCCGCGAGGAGACCGGGCCCGCCCGCCGCGCCGGCTCTCGACCGGCACGGCTCGGGCCGCCCGCATGCGGACGGCCCGATCGGTGGTGGTGCGCCATCAGGGACTCGAACCCCGAACCCGCTGATTAAGAGTCAGCTGCTCTGCCAATTGAGCTAATGGCGCGCGAGAGAAAACACTAGCAGCCGCGGGCGCGCCGGGAAAATCCGTTCCGCCCGCCCTCGTGTGACGTCGGCGACACGGCCCGGCGAGCCCGCGCGGCGGCCTCGGCTAGAGGTACAGCCCCGTCGGGCCGTCCTCCTCGACCTCCTGCGAGACGGCGTGCACGTCACGCTCGCGCAGCAGCACGAGGTCCTTGCCGCCGAGCTCGACCTCGGCGCGCTCGTCCGGGTCGAACAGCACGCGGTCCCCCACCGCGACCTGTCGCACGTGCTCACCGGCCGCGACGACGACGGCCCACGCCAGCCGCTTCGGGCCCACGGCCGTCGCGGGGATGACGAGCCCCGCCGAGCTCTGCCGCTCGCTCGCGTCGACCTCCGGGTCCACGAGCAGGCGGTCGTGCAGCATCCGGATCGGGAGGTCGCGGGCGGCCGACCGGGACGGCGACGGGCGGGACGAGGCGGTGGCGGGGGCGGACGTCGTCTTGCTCACAGCGACAACGCTACCGGTGCCGCCCACCCTCACCTACGCTCGAACCACACCTTGGCCGGACCGAAGGAGATCCATGTCCACGCGCCTCACCGTCGGCGACACCGCTCCCGACTTCTCCCTGCCCGCCGCCGACGGCAGCACCGTCACGCTCTCCGACCTGCGCGGCAAGCACGTCGTCGTCTACTTCTACCCCGCCGCCGGCACGCCCGGCTGCACGACGGAGGCGTGCGACTTCCGCGACAACCTCGCCTCGCTCCAGGGCGCGGGGTACTCGGTCGTCGGCGTCTCCCCCGACCCGGTCGACAAGATCGCCGCGTTCGTCGAGGCCGAGCACCTGACCTTCCCGCTCGTGTCGGACGAGGACAGGTCCGTCCTCGAGGCGTACGGCGCGTGGGGCGAGAAGAAGCTCTACGGCAAGACGGTCGTGGGCGTCATCCGCTCGACGGTCGTCGTCGACCCGGAGGGCAAGGTCGAGCTCGCGCAGTACAACGTCAAGGCCACGGGCCACGTCGCGAAGCTCCGCCGCGACCTCGGCATCGACCCCAAGTAGCGCACCCGGGCGGTGCGGTCCGGGCCCGGTGCGCGTCGAGCGACGCGCACCGGCCGCCGGGGCCGCACCGCCCGCCGTAGACTGACCACCGCGCGCGAGTGGCGTAACTGGCAGCCGCGCCAGGTTTAGGTCCTGGTGTCCTCGGACGTGCGGGTTCGAGTCCCGCCTCGCGCACCCTCCCCGACCCTGCCGGAGTCCCCGTCGTGACGGCACGGCAGCACTTCCCGGATTCACCCGCACCCGACCTGGACGACCGTCCAGTTCGGTGTCTACCGTGGTGGCAGAGCCGGTGCCCGCACCACTTGCCCCCTGCCGGTACGGGCACCGGCTCCACACCTGCTACGCAGCGCCCGCGCGCGAGACGGCCCACGACACGACGACGGCCCGGCACCCTCCGAGGTGCCGGGCCGTCGTGGTGTCGTGCAGGCTCAGGCGTCCTGCGCTGGGGAGCCGTCGCTCGCCGCGGCGATCTGACGACGCACGTCCTCCATGTCGAGGCCCTTCACGGCGTCGACGACCTGCTTGAGCGCCGGGGCCGGGAGCGCGCCGGGCTGGGAGAACACGAGGATGCCCTCGCGGAACGCCATGAGCGTCGGGATCGACGTGATGTTGGCGGCGGCGGCCAGGCCGCGCTCGGCCTCCGTGTCGATCTTGCCGTGCACGACGTCCGGGTTCTCCTCCGACGACGCCTCGAAGACGGGCGCGAACATCTTGCACGGTCCGCACCAGTCGGCCCAGAAGTCGACCAGGACGATGTCGTTCTCCTTGATCGTCTGCTCGAACGTGGACTCGGTGAGCGTCTGCGTGGCCATGGATGTTCCTCCTGGGGGCTTGGGGGTCTGCTACGTAGAGCACACACCTTGCCCGGAGTATTCCCCGCGCACGACCGCGCAGGCCCGGCCCGCGCACCCTCTACGCTGCCCCTGTGACGCACGACACCACCGCGCACCGGCTCTCGCGCACCACGATCGCGGGCTACGCCGCCGGGTCCGTCGGCACCGGCGGGTTCGGCACCCTGCCCGGCCTGGTCCTGCTCGTGTACCTCACCGACGCGCTCGCGGTACCTGCGGCGGTCGCCGGGCTCATCGTCACGGGCGCCAAGGTGTGGGACGTCGTCGTCGACCCGTTCATCGGCTACGGGTCGGACCGCGACCTGGCCCGCACCGGGTCGCGCCGTCGCTTCATGACCCTGGGCGCCCTCACGCTGCCCGTCCTCTTCGCGCTGACGTTCGCCGTCCCCGCGGCCGCCGGGCCGACCGCCGCCGCGATCTGGGTGCTCGTCGCGTTCCTGCTCGCCGCGACGGCGTTCTCGCTGTTCCAGGTGCCGTACATCGCGCTGCCCGCGGAGCTCGACCCCACGTACGACGGCCGCACCCGACTGCTCGCGTGGCGCGTCGCGACGCTCGCGTTCGCGATCCTCCTGTTCGGGGCGGGCGGACCGGCGCTGCGCGGAGGCGGGGACTCGACGACGGGGTACCTCGTCATGGGCGTCGTGTCGGGCGTCGTCATCGGTGCCGGGATGCTCGTCGCCGCGCGGGTCGCGCCGCGTGCACCCCGCGGCGCCGGCACGCCCGCTCCCCCGGCCGGCACGACCACGGCCTCGGCCGGAGCGACCACCGCCTCACCCGGCACCGCCACGGGCTCGACGGCGCCGGCCTCGGCGTCGCGCGCCTGGACCCTCGCCGTGCGCGAGGCGGTCGACGCCCTGCGCCGCTCGCGCCCGTTCCGCACGCTGCTCGCCGCGTTCGTGCTCCAGGCCGTCGCGACGGGACTCATGCTCGCCGGGGCGGCGTACGTCGCGCGGTACGTGCTGCGCGACGAGGCGGCCGTCAGCTACCTCTTCGCGGCGCTCGTCGCGCCCGCGCTGCTCTGCATGCCGCTGTGGACCCGGCTCGCGCGCCGCGACGGCAAGGAGCGCGGGTTCGTCGTCGCGACCGTGCTCTTCGCGGTCGCCGCGCTCGGGATGGTCCCGCTCGTGTGGGCACCCGGTGCGTGGGTCTACGTCCCCACCGCGCTCGCCGGCGTCGCGTACGCGGGCATGCAGGCGCTGCCGCTCGCGATGCTCCCCGACGCCATCGCGCACGACGCGCGGACGCACGGCGAGGGCCGCGGCGGCGCCTTCGGCGGCGTGTGGACGGCGGGCGAGACGACGGGCATGGCGCTCGGTGCCGCGGTGCTCTCGCTCGTCCTCGGGATCACCGGGTACGTGTCCACGCGGGCGGGCGAGACGGTCGCCCAGCCGCCCGCCGCGGTGGACGGGATCGCGCTCTCCTTCTCGGTCGTGCCCGCCGCGCTCGTCCTGCTGAGCCTCGTCCCGCTCGTGCGATACGGTCTGCGCAGGGGGGACATCGACGACACAGCACCGGAGCTGCCGCGTGACCACGCCCCGACCGACCGAGCCCGTGACTGACACGGGATCGACCGCCCCCGGCGCCCTGCCGCGGCCCGCCGACGCGGTGCCGCTGCGCACCGACGGGATCCTCGACCGGCTCGCCGCGCTCCGCGCGGCCGACGCCCCGACGCACGGCGGACGCGTCCTGTCCTACGTCTACGACCCCGGTCTCGCCGAGCTCGACGAGCTCGCCGCCGCCGCCGCGCGCGCCGTCCAGCCGGTCAACGGGCTCGACCCCACGACGTTCACGTCGGTCGCCGTCATGGAGGGCGAGCTCCTCGGGTTCGCACGCACGATGCTGCACGGGCCGGCCGACGGGCCCGACGCCGTCGTGGGCTCGGTGACGTCCGGCGGGACGGAGAGCTGCCTGCTCGCGGTGAAGATCGCGCGCGAGGCGTTCCGCGCCGCGCACCCGGACGTGCGCCCCCGCGTCGTGGCCCCCGTGAGCGTGCACGCCGCGTTCCGCAAGGCCGCGCAGCACCTCGACGTGAACCTCACGCTCGTCCCCGTCGACCCGGCGACGGGGACGCCCGCCGCCGCCGACCTCGTCGCGGCGCTCGACGCCGACGACGCCGCGCTCGTCGTCGTGTCCGCGCCGTCGTACCCGCACGGCGTCGTCGACCCGGTCGCCGAGGTCGCCGAGGCCGCCGCGGCGCGCGGCGTGCCCGTGCACGTGGACGCGTGCGTCGGCGGCTGGGTGCTGCCGTTCTGGGCCGCGGCGGGGGGCGAGGAGGTGCCGCCGTTCGACTTCTCCGTACCGGGGGTGACGAGCATCTCCGCGGACGTGCACAAGTACGGCTACGCGCCCAAGGGCGCGTCCGTCCTGCTCGTGCGCGGGCGCGACCGCCAGCGCCGGCAGTTCTTCGCGACGACGGGCTGGCCGGGCTACCCGGTCGTCAACCCCACCTTGTCCGGGTCGCGCTCCGCCGCGCCGCTCGCCGCCGCGTGGGCCGTGAGCCAGGCCCTCGGCACCGCGGGGTACACGGCCCTCACCGCGCGGTGCGTGCGCGCGACCCACGCCCTGCGCGCGGCGGTGGACGCGATCGACGGGCTCCGCGTCGTCGGTCGCCCCACCGGACCGCTCGTCGCCGTGGCGACCGACGAGTCCGTGCCGCCCGAGCGGCGCGTCGACCCGCACCTGTGGGCCGACGCCGTCCGGTCCCTCGGGTGGGTGCTCCAGCCGCAGCCGGGGCTCGTGCAGGACGAGGGCACGCGCCTCCCGCACACGACCCACCTCACGGTCACGCCCGTCACCGAGGCCGGTATCGACGGCCTCGTCGCCGCGCTCGGCGCGGGCGCCGACGCCGTCCGCGGCGCCGGGCGCCCCGACGTGAGCGGGGTGCTCGCCGCGCTCGCCGGGGCGTTCGCACCGGGGGCCGGCGCCCCCACCGCCGACGAGATGTGGGGCGCGCTCGTCGGGGTGCTCGCCGCGGACGACGGCGGGCCCGAGGGCGACGACGACCCGAGCCCGCGCACGTCGGTCCTGCCGGACCGCCTCGCCCCGCTCATGGCCCTCATGGAAGTGCTGCCCGCACCGGTCGCGGAGCAGGCGCTCGTCGAGATCGTGGCGCGCGTCTCCGAGCCGCACGCCGAGGCGCCCGGCACGGCGTGACGGCCGTACGCCCGGGCCGCGGCGCCCGGGGCGGACTCGCCCCGCCGCACCGCTCGGGGTAGAACAGTCGCGTGACCGACACCGCCGACTTCCCGCCCGACGACTTCTCCCACGACAACCCGCGCCCCGCGGGCTGGCTCAGCGCCGAGGAGATCGCGGTCGCACGCGCCCAGCTCCCGCTCGTCTACGTCGACGCCGTCCCCGTCCGGGTCGACGACTCGGGCGACGTCGTCGCGGTCGGCCTCCTGCTGCGCGTGACGCCCGAGGGCATGATGACGCGGGCCCTCGTCTCCGGGCGGGTCATGTTCCACGAGCGCATCCGCGACGCGCTGCTGCGCCACATCGAGAAGGACCTCGGCCCGGTCGCGCTGCCGCAGGTGCCCGCGTCCCCGCAGCCCTTCACGGTCGCCGAGTACTTCCCGACGCCGGGCATCACGTCCTACCACGACCCCCGCCAGCACGCGGTCTCGCTCGCGTACGTCGTGCCGGTGACGGGCGACTGCCGGCCGCAGCAGAACGCCCTCGAGCTCGCGTGGCTCACGCCCGAGCAGGCGTGCAGCGACGAGGTCCAGCTCGAGATGCGCGGCGGCCAGGGGGTGCTGCTGCGCCAGGCGATGGCGTACGTCGGCCGCCTGCCGTGACCGACGCGCCGCGCGTCCGGGCCGACGCGGGCCGGCACGTCGTGGCCCGCACCCTGCACGCGCTCGTCGCCGTCGCGACGCTCACGGGCGTCGTCCTGGAGGTCGCGATCGCGCTCGTCGACGGTCCCGGCACGGCCCCGAGCCAGGCCGAGCGCCTCGTGCGCCTGTTCTCCTACTTCACGATCCAGTCGAACCTGCTCGTCGGGGTCGTCTCCGTCCTGCTCGCGGCGCGACCCGCGCGCGACGGGACCGTCTTCCGCGTCGCGCGCCTCGACGCGCTGCTGTGCATCGCGGTGACCGGGATCGTCTACAACACGGTGCTGCGCGGTCTGCAGGACCTGACGAGCGCCGGCCAGGTCTCGAACCTCCTGCTGCACCTCGTCGCACCGCTGCTCGCGGTGGCCGCGTGGGGACTCGTGGGCCCGCGCCCGCGGGTCGACACCGCGACGGTCTGGTGGTCCGTCGCGTATCCGCTCGCGTGGATCGCGTACACGTTCGTCCGGGGCGCCGTCGTGGGCTGGTACCCCTACCCGTTCCTCGACGTGGGCGAGCTCGGCCTCGGCCGGGCGCTCGTCAACACGGGCGTCGTGGCGGTCGTCTTCCTCGCCCTCGCGTGGCTCGTGCGCGTCGTCGACTCCCGCCTGCGCCCCGCGCCCTGACCCTCGCCCCGGCCGGGCACCCCGGGACCAAGGGCCCGCACGCTCGTTCCCGTCGGCCCTGGGCGCCGCGCCCTCGGAGCCGGACGCTGGAGGGAGGGGACCCGTCCGGTCCGGACGGGCGGTCGACGAAGGGGTGAGCGCGATGGACGCCGCAGTGGTCTACGAGTCGATGTACGGCAACAGCGAGCGCGTCGCGCAGGCCATCGCGGAAGGGCTGTGCGAGACGGTGCGCGTCGAGGTCGTCGACGTGACCGACCCGGCTGCCCACCCGGACGCCCTGCGCCACGTGCAGCTGGTGGTCGCCGGCGGCCCGACGCACGCCCTGGGCATGACCCGCCCCGCGACCCGCGCCGAGGCGGTGCAGCGCGCGACGGGCCCGGTCTCCGACCGGGCGACCGGGCTGCGCGAGTGGGTGGAGTCCCTCCCGCCGCAGGACGAGGAGCGGCTCGCCGCGACGTTCGACACGCGCGCGACGAAGGTCCGCTCGCTCCCGGGCTCGGCGGCCCGCGGCGCCGCCAGGGCGATGCGTCGCGCGGGGTTCCGGCTCGTCGTCCCGTCCGCGTCGTTCTACGTCGGCGACGTCGAGGGACCCCTGGACGACGGCGAGCTCGACCGGGCGCGCGCGTGGGGTCGCGCGCTGGGCAAGGTGCTCGTCCCCGCGGGGAGCCCGGCCGAGGGCCGCTGAGCCTCCGGTCGCCCACGCCCACGCCTCCGCCGTCGGCGACGGCGCGGCGCGGCGCGTCAGCCGAGCTCGAGCCGGGGCCAGTCGTCGAGGTCCTCGCGCATGCGGCGGTCGTGCGTCGCCACGACGACCGCCGCGGGCGTGACGCGCAGCGCCTGGGTGAGCTCGTCGACGAGGTCGATCGACAGGTGGTTGGTCGGCTCGTCGAGCACCAGCACGTGCGGCGCCGCGAGGAGCGCGCGAGCGAGGTCGAACCGTCGCCGCTGCCCCGCGGACAGCTCGCGCAGCGGCCGCTCCAGGTCCTCCTCCGTGAGCAGGCCCAGGAACGCGACGGGGACGAGGTGCTCCGGGTCGAGGCGGCCCGCGTCGAGCAGGTCGAGCGCCTCGCGCGCGTACTCGTCGAACCCGGTGCGGTCCTCCGCCTCCGGGGGCAGCGCCGGGCCCTCCTGCGCGACGACGCCCAGCCGCGCGCCGTCGACCACGGACCGCGTGCCCCGGTCCAGGGCGACGAGGCCCGCGAGCGCCGCGAGGAACGTCGACTTGCCGCTCCCGTTCGGGCCGGTGACGAGGAGCCGCCCGCTGGGCGGGAGCGCGACCCGCGTCCCGGGCAGGTCGAGGCGCGCGCCGCCGTCGGGCCCGACGCGCGGGCTGCGCAGCTCGAGCACCGGGTCGCCCGGCTCCCAACCGGGCGACATCGCGGGGAGCTCGGGGAACACGAGCTGGAGCGGCGGCACGGGCACCTCGACGGCCTCGGCCTCGAGCTGCTGGAGGCGCCGGTCCGCGGCCTTGACGTGGATCCGGGCGCGCGTCGCGCGGCGGTGCTTCTGGCTGCCCTTGGGCGGGCGCCACTCGTCGGACAGCCCTTCGTACGACGCGTCGAGCACCGCGGCGAGCTTCTCCGCACGCTTCTGCTCCGCCCGGAACCGCTGCCGCCACCGGTGCAGCGCCTGGTTCTTCGCGAACCGGTAGGAGAGGTACCCCGGCTGCCCGTAGAGCACCGGCTTCCCGTCCATCGCCGGGTCGAGGTCGAGGATCTCGGTCGCGACGTCGTCGAGCAGCTGCCGGTCGTGCGTGACCATCACCACGCCGCCCCGCCACGCGACGAGCTCGCCGGTGAGGAAGTCGATCCCGCCGGTGTCGAGGTGGTTCGTCGGCTCGTCGAGGAGGAGCAGGTCGGCGCGCTCGGCGAGCCGGCACGCGAGCCGCACGCGGTAGCGCTCGCCGACGGACAGGGTCGCGAGCTCGCGGTCCCGGTCGCGGCACGCACCGAGGCGCGAGAGCGCGACGTCGACCCGGCGGTCCGCGTCCCACACGGCGAGGTGCTCGGCGCGGGCGAGGATCTCCGTGAGCTCGGCGAGGTCGCCCGCCTCGTGGTCGAAGTCCCGGGCCGCCGCCTCGAGCTCGGCGGCGACCGCCCGCAGCCCGCTCAGCGTCGCGGCGACGAGCGTGCCGACCGTCTGGCCCTGCGCGATGGCGAGCTCCTGCTCGACGAGCGCGAGCGAGCCCGCGCGGCGCACCTCCCCGCGGGCGGGTGCGAGGTCGCCGGAGAGCACGTGCAGGAGCGTCGACTTGCCCGTGCCGTTCTCCCCCACGACCCCGAGCCGCGTCCCCGCGGCGACGCGCAGCCCGACCCCGTCGAGGACGGGGCGTCCGGGGTAGGCGAAGGCGAGGTCGTCGGCGGCGAGGTGCACGGGGACCACCCTATGTTCCAGGGGATCGACCCTCCGCGTCCCGGGATCGACCCGCCGGGGCCGGTCCGGGCCGTGCGGGGACGGTCCCGCGGGCGGGGTACCGTCGGGAGCATGACCGACCTCGCGCCCACCGGACCGCGTCCTCGTCGCCCCGGGCTCGTCGTGCTCGCCGCGCTGGCCGACGTCGCGTGCGTCCTCGCGCTCGCGACCGGCGGCCTCGCGACGCACTCCGCCGACGAGGGTCTGACCCGGCTGCTCGTCGTGGCGTGGCCGTTCGCCGCGGGCGCCGCGCTGGGCTGGCTCGTCACGCGCGCGTGGCGCCGCCCGTGGGCCCTGTGGCCGACGGGCGTCGTGGTCTGGGGCTGCACCTGGGCGCTGGGCGTCCTGCTGCGCGTGCTCACCGACCAAGGCGTGGCCCCGGCGTTCCAGCTCGTGTCGTTCGGGTTTCTCGCGGTGACGATGCTCGGCTGGCGCGGCGTGGTCGCGCTCGTCGGCGTGCTGCGGCCGGGCGACCGCCGACGCCGCGAGCGCGAGCTCGCCGGCCGCCCCCTACCGCGCTGAGAGCGCCGCGACGACGTCCGGCGCGAGTGCGCGGAACGCCTTGCCGCGGTGGCTGATCGCGTTCTTCTCCGCCGGGCTCAGCTCGGCCGCCGAGCGGGCCGTCCCCGCACCGGGCTGCTCGTCCGGCAGGAGGATCGGGTCGTAGCCGAACCCGTTCGCGCCGCGCGGCGCGGTGAGCAGGGTCCCGCGCATCTCCCCCGTCCGCACGACCTCGGTGCCGTCGGGCGTGACGAGCGCCGCCGCGCACACGAAACCGGCCGCGCGGTGCTCGGCACGCACGTCGCCGAGCTGCGCGAGCAGGAGCTCGAGGTTCGCGACGTCGTCGCCGTGCCGCCCCGCCCAGCGCGCCGAGAAGATGCCCGGCGCGCCGCCCAGCACGTCGACGGCGAGGCCGGAGTCGTCCGCGACGGCCGGCAGCCCGGTGGCCGCGACGAGGGCGCGCGCCTTGATGAGCGCGTTCTCGGCGAACGTCACGCCGTCCTCGACCGGCTCGGGCGCGCCGACGTCGCCCGCGCCGACGATCGCCTCCGGCGCGAGCTCGAGCCCCGGGTGCGCGTCGAGCTCGGCCGCGAGGATCGCGCGCAGCTCGGCGATCTTGCCCGGGTTGTGCGACGCGAGGACGAGGCGTGCGCCGTCGGGCACGACGACGCCTGCCGTCTCGGACGTGCCGCTCATCGAGGGTCCGCCGCGAGCGCCGCGCGCTGGATCGCGGTGAGGTCGGCGGTGCCGGCCACCGCGAGGTCGAGCAGCGCGTCGAGCTCGGCGCGGTCGAACGGGGCGTGCTCCGCGGTGCCCTGCACCTCGACGAACGTCCCGGAGCCCGTGACGACGACGTTCATGTCCGTCTCGGCGCGGACGTCCTCGACGTACGGGAGGTCGAGCATGGGCGTGCCGTCGATGATCCCGACGCTCACGGCCGCGACGGAGTCGGTCAGCACGGGCTTGCCGCCCTTGATGTGGCCGTGCCGCTGGCCCCACGCGACGGCGTCGGCGAGCGCGACGTAGGCGCCGGTGATCGCGGCGGTGCGCGTGCCGCCGTCGGCCTGGAGGACGTCGCAGTCGAGCACGATCGTGTTCTCGCCGAGCGCGGAGACGTCGATGATCGCGCGCAGGGACCGGCCGATGAGGCGCGAGATCTCGTGCGTGCGCCCGCCGATCTTGCCCTTGACCGACTCGCGCTGGCTGCGCTCGTTCGTCGCGCGCGGCAGCATCGCGTACTCGGCGGTGACCCAGCCCTCGCCCGACCCCTTGCGCCAGCGCGGCACGCCCTCGGTGAACGACGCCGCGCACAGCACGCGCGTGCGGCCGAACTCGACGAGCACGCTGCCCTCGGCCTGGTCGAGCCAGTGGCGGGTGATGGTCACGGGGCGGAGCTGGTCGGGCGTGCGGCCGTCGGCGCGGAGGGGCGCGGCCGTGCCCGGAGACGAGGAGGGGATGGTCATGCCGCCACCCTACCGACCCCCGGCCCACCGCTGAGCGCGGTGGATGGTCACGTCTTCCGGAGCCGACGGCGGCTCGTCCCCGCGCTCAGCGGTCAGAGGTCGAAGACCGCGCCCGTCGTGGCGACGTCGACCGGGCCGGTGTACGTCTCGCGCGCCTCGGCGCGCGAGCGCTCGGGGTCGTTCCACGCGGGCAGGTGCGTGAGCACGAGCCGGCGCGCGCGGGCCGCGGTGGCAACCTCGCCCGCGCGTCGCCCCGTGAGGTGGATGCCCCGCTCGACGCCGTCGTCGCGGCCCTCGTGGAACGCCGCCTCCGAAAGGAGCAGGTCGGCGTCGCGCGCGAGCTCGACCACGCCGTCGCACGCGTCCGTGTCCCCCGTGTACGCGAGGACGGCGCTCTCCCCCGGGCGCAGCGTCGACGGCCCGGTGACGCGCACCCCGTACGCCTCGACGGGGTGGAACACGCGGTACGGCTCGAGGACGAGCGGGCCGACCCGGACCGGCGCGCCCGGCTCCCACGCGCGCACGTCGAGCTCCTCCGTCACGCCGTCGCCCGGCTCCGCGCCGTACGCCGCCTCGATGCGGGCGGCCGTGCCCGCCGGGCCCAGCACGGTGAGCCGGCTCGGCACGCCCGTGCGGGTCGAGCCGCGGACCGGGTGGTAGCGCAGGTACACGTACAGGCCGCACACGTCGACGAAGTGGTCGGGGTGCAGGTGGGACAGGCCGACGGCGTCGACGTCGAGCGGGTCGACGAACCGCTGCAGCGCGCCCAGCGACCCGTTGCCCAGGTCCAGCACGACGTTCCAGTCGCGCGCCTCGAGCCCCGCGGCCGCGGCCTCCGCGGCCGGCACCTGGACCAGGTACGACGACGCGGGCGACGCCGGGCCGGCGAACGACCCCGAGCACCCGACCGTGACGAGACGCATCAGGCCGCCTCCACGCTCAGCACCTCGGGACCGAGGAACCGGCGCGCGAGGTGCTCGAACGGCTCCGCGCTCCCCGTCGCGAGGAACCGGTGCCGCGGCGGCCCGGCGTCGCGCGAGCGCTCGAGGTCGTGCGCGACGAGCGTGCGGTACACGTCCTTCGCGGTCTCCTCCGCGCTCGACACGAGCGTGACCTCGTCGCCCATCACGTACGAGATCGCGCCCGTCAGCAGCGGGTAGTGCGTGCACCCGAGCACGAGCGTGTCCACGCCCGCGGCCTTCACCGGGTCCAGGTAGCGGTGCGCGACCTCCAGCACCTCGGGGCCCGACGTCACGCCCTGCTCGACCAGCGGCACGAACTCGGGGCACGCCTGCGTCGTCAGGGTCAGGCCCGGGGTCACGGCGAACGCGTCCTCGTACGAGCGCGACGTGATCGTGGCCCGCGTCCCGATGACGCCGATGCGGCCCGACCGCGTCGCGGCCACAGCCCGACGTGCCGCCGGGAGGATCACCTCGACGACCGGGAGCCCGTGGCGCTGCGTGTACCGCTCGCGCGCGTCGCGCAGCACCGCGGACGACGCGGAGTTGCACGCGATGACGAGCATCTTCACGCCGTCGTCGACGAGCTGGTCCATGATCGCCAGCGCCATCGCCCGGACCGCCGCGAGCGGCTTCGGCCCGTACGGGCTGTTCGCGGTGTCCCCGATGTAGAGGAGGGCCTCGTTCGGGAGCTGGTCGAGGATCGAGCGTGCCACGGTCAGGCCACCCACGCCCGAGTCGAAGATCCCGATGGGAGCGTCGTTCACCCGGCCGAGCCTACTGTCGCCGCCCCGCGCGAGGCGCCTCGAACCACGCGCACGCCGCTGTGGCAGCGCCCACAGGTCCCCGGCACGCTCAGCCTCGCGGCTCGGGGCGCGGACCGCCCCGCCCCGCCCGCAGGTCCGCGAGCATGCCGTCGACGAGCGACTCCTGGAGCAGCCCCGTGAGGAGGAACACGCTCACGAGGAAGCGGCGCGGCGCACCCCCCACCTCGCCGTCGTCCGGGCCGTCGTCGCCCTCCCGGTCCAGCTCGTCGTACAGCCCCTCGACCTGCTCGTCGGTGCGCAGGTCCAGGCGCTCGGCCAGGACGAGGCGCACGTCGGTCAGGGCGCCCGCCACGTCCTGCGCCTCCTGGCGCCCGACGACGAACGGCGCCGCCTCGGCCGGCTCGGAGTCCACGAGCATCCGGCCGAGCAGCACCAGCCGGCCCACCTTGCGCGCCGCGAGGTCGTCCTGCGTGAAGCGCCGGAACTCGTGCGCCACCTCGACGTCGTCCGACGCGTCCGGGAGCAGACGGCGCACGGCCGGGTCCGGGGGCGGCGTCGCGTCCGAACCGCCCCCACCGGGCGTCGGGCCCGTCCAGCCCGGGGGCGACCACGCGTCGTCGGGCCCGGACCGGCCCGGCGCGTCCGACGCCCGCCCGGGGACGCCCTCCTGGAGCATCTGCGCGACGTCGCCCGCGAGCTGCGCCAGCACGATCCGCTCCGACGGCTCGAGCTCGGCGACGTACCCGTGCGCCTCCGCGCGGAACGGCCTCACTGCTCGCCGTCCTTCTGGAGCGTCGCCCACAGCCCGAACGAGTGCATCGCCTGCACGTCGACCTCCATCCGCTCGCGGTCGCCCGTCGACACGACGGCCCGGCCCTCCTGGTGCACCTGCATCATCAGCTCGTGGGCGCGCGCGGTGGAGTACCCGAAGTACGACTCGAACACGTACGCGACGTAGCTCATGAGGTTGACCGGGTCGTTCCACACGAGGGTGACCCACGGGCTGTCGAGCCGGGTCCCCTCCTCGGTGCGGACCGCCTCCTCGGGCACGGTCAGGGACGCCCGCGCGACTGCGGGGCGGGTGAAGATCGGGTGGGGTCTCACGTCACCACTCTATTCGCGGGCCTGTCGGCGCCCACCGCGGCGGTCGCTGCCCTACGGTATTCCGCATGAGCCTCGCCGACCCGGGCAGCGTCGCCCTCCCCGCGACCGACAGCGCTGCCCCCTCCGCCTCGCCGACGCAGCGGCCGTCGTACCAGCCGACGTACCAGCCCGGTGCGTCGACCGCGCTCCTCACCGACCGCTACGAGCTGACGATGCTCCAGGCGGCGCTCGCCGACGGCACCGCGGGCCGGCACTGCCTCTTCGAGGTCTTCACGCGCCGCCTCCCGCCGGGTCGGCGGTACGGGGTCCTCGCCGGGACCGGGCGGGTCCTGGAGGCGCTGTCGTCGTTCCGCTTCTCCGCGGCCGAGCTCGACTGGCTGCACGCGCAGTCCGTCGTCGACGACCGCACCCTCGAGTTCCTCGCCGGCTACCGCTTCACCGGCACGATCACCGGGTACCCCGAGGGCGAGGTCTTCTTCCCCCAGTCGCCGGTGATGACGGTCGAGGGCACGTTCGCCGAGGCGGTGCTGCTCGAGACCCTCGTCCTGTCGATCCTCAACTACGACTCGGCCGTCGCGTCCGCCGCGTCCCGCATGACGAGCGCCGCCGTCGAGCGCCCGTGCCTCGAGATGGGCGCGCGGCGCGCGCACGAGCAGGCGGCCGTCGCCGCGGCGCGGGCCGCCGTCGTCGGCGGCTTCGCCGGGACGTCGAACCTCGAGGCGGGCCGCCGGTACGGCCTCGAGACCATCGGCACCGCCGCGCACGCGTTCACGCTCCTGCACGACGACGAGAGGTCCGCCTTCGCGTCGCAGGTCGCGTCCCTCGGCCCCGGCACCACGCTGCTCGTCGACACCTACGACGTGCGCCGCGGCGTCGAGAACGCCGTCGAGGCGGCCGGCGGCCGTCTCGGAGCCGTACGCCTCGACTCCGGCGACCTCGGCGTCCTCGCCGTCGAGGTGCGCCGCCAGCTCGACGCCCTCGGCGCGCACGACACGAAGATCACCGTGACCTCCGACCTCGACGAGTACGCCATCGCGTCGCTCGCCGCCGCGCCCGTCGACTCCTACGGCGTCGGCACCTCCCTGGTCACCGGCTCCGGCGCCCCCACGTGCGGCATGGTCTACAAGCTCGTCGCCCGCGCCGACTCCAGCGGCGTGCTCCAGCCCGTCGCGAAGGCGTCGACCGCCAAGACGAGCACGGGTGGCCGCAAGTGCGCCGCCCGCCGCTACGACGCCGACGGGCGCGCGGTCGAGGAGGTCGTCGTCACGGGCGCCGACCTCGCCGTGCAGGAGTGGGAGCCCGACGACGTCGACCTGCGCCGGCTCCAGGTGCCCCTCGTCGTCGACGGCGCCGTCGACTCGCGCTGGGTCGGGTCGTACGGCGTGGAGAACGCCGCGCACCGCCACCGCGAGGCCCGCGCCGAGCTGCCCCGCGGCGCGCGCCGCCTCTCCGCCGGCGACCCGGCGATCCCGACGGTCGTGCACACGCTGTCCTGACTCTCCCCGGGCCGCGACCCGGTCGCGGCCGGGCGGGCGCGTCCGGCCGCCGGGGCTACCGCTTCCCGACGAACCAGCCGCGCACCGTCGCGACCCGGGCGTCGAGCTGCTCGACCGTCGCGAGCGGGACCTCGGGCCCGCCGCAGCGGCGCCGGAGCTCGGTGTGCACCGACCCGTGCGGCTGCCCGCTGCGGCGCGCCCACGCGGAGACGAGCTGCTGGAGCTCCTTGCGGAGCTCCGCGGCGCGCCGGTGGTCCATCTCGGCGCGCTCGCGCTCCGCGGACTGGGTGGTGCGCGAACGCGCGCTCATCTGGTCGGCCTGCCGCTGGCGCAGGAGGGTCGTGACCTGGTCCGCGTCGAGCAGCCCGGGCAGCCCGAGGAAGTCGAGCTCCTCGTCCGAGCCGACGTCCGCGCCCGTGCCGAACTCGCCGCCGTCGAACAGCACGCGGTCGAACGACGCCTGGGCCTCGAGCGCCTCGAACGAGCCCTGGACGAGCTCGCCCGACGCCTTGTCCTCGCGGTTCGCCTCGGCGAGCAGCGCGTCCTCGGGGTTGAACCCCTCCCCCTGCTCCTCCGCCGTGAGCGGCCGGTCCAGCGCGTGGTCGCGCTCGATCTCGAGCCCGTTCGCGAGCTCGAGCAGGTGCGGCACGCTGGGCAGGAACACCGACGCCGTCTCGCCGCGCTTGCGGGCACGCACGAACCGTCCGACGGCCTGCGCGAAGAACAGCGGCGTCGCGGTCGAGGTCGCGTACACGCCGACCGCGAGCCGCGGGACGTCGACGCCCTCCGACACCATGCGGACGGCGACCATCCAGCGCGCGTCGCCGTCGGAGAACTCCTCGATGCGGCTGCTCGCGCCGTCGTCGTCCGAGAGGACGACCGTCGGCGACTTCCCGGTGATGCGCGCGAGGTGCCCCGCGTACGCGCGCGCGTCCGTCTGGTCGGTCGCGATGACGAGGCCGCCCGCGTCGGGGATCGCCCGCCGGACCTCGGTCAGCCGCTTGTCCGCGGCCGCGAGGACCGAGGGGATCCACTCGCCGTTCGGATCCAGCGCGGTGCGCCACGCCTGGCCCGTCATGTCCTTGGTGAGCGCCTCGCCGAGACGCGCGCTCACCTCGTCGCCGGCCTTCGTGCGCCAGCGCATGTTGCCCGAGTAGGACAGGAACAGCACCGGACGCACGACGTGGTCGCGCAGCGCGTCGCCGTACCCGTACGTGTAGTCGGCGCGCGACCGTCGGATGCCGTCGGGGCCTCGCTCGTACTCGACGAACGGGATGGCCGCGGTGTCCGAGCGGAAGGGGGTGCCCGTGAGCGCGAGGCGCCGGGTCGCGTCCTCGAACGCCTCGCGCACCGCGTCGCCCCACGACAGCGCGTCGCCGCCGTGGTGCACCTCGTCGAGGATGACGAGCGTGCGGTCGGCCGTCGTGCGCGCCGCGTGCAGCGCCGGCTTGGCGGCGATCTGCGCGTAGGTGAGCGCGACGCCGTCGTAGTGCGCGCCGTGCCGGCCCTGGCTGTTGCGGAAGTTCGGGTCGATCCGGATGCCGACGCGCGCCGCGGCGTCGGCCCACTGGTGCTTGAGGTGCTCGGTCGGGGCGACGACCGTCACGCGCCGCACCACGCCCTGCTCCAGGAGCTCGGTCGCGACACGCAGCGCGAACGTCGTCTTGCCCGCGCCGGGCGTCGCGACGGCGAGGAAGTCGCGCGGTGCGCGCGTGCGGTACAGCTCGAGCGCCTCGGCCTGCCAGGCGCGCAGCTTGGACGCCGAGCCCCACGGGGCGCGCCGCGGGAACGCGGGCGAGAGGTGCGACGCCGCCGCGGAGGACGGGCTCTGGGGCGCCGGCGGGGAGGTCCTGCTACGGGAGTCGGGGGCGGAGTGACCGGTGGACGTCGTGTGGTGCTCCGCGCTCACTTGCCGGAGTCACCCTCGCCGTCCTGCGGGTCTCGCAGTCCCTCGTAGATCTCCTTGCACGTGGGGCACACGGGGAACTTGTTCGGGTCACGGCCGGGCACCCAGACCTTGCCGCACAGCGCGATCACCGGCTTGCCGGAGAGCGCCGACTGCATGATCTTCTCCTTGCGCACGTAGTGCGCGAAGCGTTCGTGGTCGCCGGGCTCGGTCTGCTCGCGCGTCTCCTCGCGCTCGAGCACCCCGGTCGACGTGCCGGTCGTCGGCTCGGTCGCAGGAGTCCGGAACGGGTCCTCGGGACCCCCGGGTGGCGTGCTCGCGCGGAGTTCGATCATGGAGTGAAGTCTACGTCGCGACGCCCACACGTCGGGCGGCCGTCGACGCGCCGGTCCGCGTGCCGTGGGGACGGGAGACGACGAAGCCCGCCGACGCACGGTCCAGGGGCGTGGACCGCGCGCCGACGGGCGGCTCGGTGTCGCGGGAGCTCCCGCGAGGTGTCGTCGACCCGTCGGGTCAGAGGCCCTGCCAGTCGGGCTTGGACGCGTACGTCTGGCGGTAGTAGTCGCCCAGCTGCAGGCGCGAGGCCGCCGCGTCGTCGACCAGGACCGTGGCGTGCGGGTGCATCTGCATGATCGTCGCCGGCCACATCGCGCTGACCGGGCCCTCCACCAGCTGGTGCACCGCCTCCGCCTTGCCCTTGCCCGTGGCCAGCAGCACCAGGTGCCGCGCCGACATGATCGTCGCCAGACCCTGCGTCAGACAGTGCCGAGGCACCCGCTCCACGTCGTCACCGAAGAACCGCGCGTTGTCCTCGCGCGTCTGCGCCGTCAACGTCTTGATCCGCGTCCGCGACGCCAGGCTCGACCCCGGCTCGTTGAACGCGATGTGCCCGTCCGTCCCGATCCCCAGGATCTGCAGGTCCACACCCCCCGCCCCCACGATCGACTCCTCGTACGCCGCGCACGCCGCCACCAGGTCCTGCGCGTTGCCGTCCGGACCCTGCACCGCACCCGGAGCGAAGTCGACCCGCGACGCGATCTCCGTCTCGATCACGTTGCGGTACCGCTGCGGATGATCGACCGGCAACCCCACGTACTCGTCCAGCATGAACGCCCGCACCCCCGCGAACGACAACCCCTCCTGCACATGACGACGCACCAGCTCGTCGTACACCTTCAACGGCGACGAACCCGTCGCCAACCCCAGCACCGCCCCCGGCCCCGACCGCACCACCGCCTCCACGGCATCCGCAGCCAGCACCGCCAACCGCTCCGCCGGAGCGATCACGACCTCCATCACAACACCTTTCGACGGCCGACGAGAGCAGCGCCCACGGCGGCGACCGGGACGTCCGGCGGCGCGAGGGAGACCCGCTCCGACAGACGCAACGAGGACAGGAAGGGGGACGTGCTCGACTGCGCGTCGAGCGCGTCGCGGACCGCGTCCAGCAGCGGCTGGCCCAGCGCGGACACGCCGCCGCCGAGCACCACGTGGCGCACGTCCACCGTCAGCTCGAGGATCCGCACGGCGGAGGCGACGGCGGACGCGAACTCGTCCTTGATCCGGATCGCGTCCGGGTCGCCCGCGGCCGCGGCCTCGAAGAGCTCGGCAGGGGCCGGCCGACCGTGGCGCGACGGCCAGCGCGCCGACACGGCGGAGCCCGACGCGTAGACCTCCACGCACCCGCGCTGCCCGCACGCGCACTCGGGCCCGCGCGGGTCGATCGGGATGTGCCCGATCTCCCCCGCCGCGCCGCTCACGCCCCGGCGGAGCTCGCCGCCGAGCACGATGCCGGCCGCGAGCCCGGTGCCGAGCGCGAGGAACGCGAGGTCCTCCCCCTCCGCGCCCCGCAGGTGCGAGGCACCGAGGGCGGCCACGTTGAGGTCGTTGTCGACCTGGACCGGGACGCCGCCGAGCTCCGCGGACAGCGCCTCGGCGAGGGCGAAGCGTCCGCCCTCGATGCCGAGGTTCACCGCGTGCACGACGGAACCGTCGGCGGGGTCCACCAGCCCGGGGACCCCGACGCCGACGCCGTCGACGTCCGCGAGGTCACCGCAGGCGCGCCGGACCACCTCGCGGACCGCGCGCGCCGCGCTGGACACGACGCCCTCCGGTCCGCGCACCGTCGGCAGGCGCAGGGTCTCGCGCGCGACCCCGTCGGGGCCGAGGAAGGCCGCGAGCACCTTGGTGCCGCCGATGTCGAGGCCCACCGCGCTGCCCGGGCCCCCGGGACCGCGTCGTGACGCGGTCCCGGGGCCGGGGCGTCCGGCCAGGGCTGCGGCCGCCTCGCCGTCGAGCGAGGCAGCCGTGCTCAGGTCGCTCACGTCAGCCCTTCACCGCACCCGAGACGAGGCCACCGGTCATCCTGCCCTGGACGATGACGAAGAAGATGACCACCGGGATCGCCACGATGACCGAGCCGGCCATCAGCGCTCCCCAGTTCGTCGCCATCGTCGCCTGCTGGAACGTGCGCAACCAGACCGGCAGCGTCATGGACTCCGGCCGGGACATGATGATCAGCGCCATGAGGAACTCGTTCCACGCCTGGATGAACGCGAAGACACCGGTGGCGACGAGGCCGGGCGCGAGCAGCGGGAACGTCACCTTCCAGAACGCCTTCGGTCGCGAGCACCCGTCGATCATGGCCGCTTCCTCCAGCTCCGCGGGCACGCCTTGGACGAAGCCTCGCAGGGTCCAGATCGTGAACGGCAGCACCGCGGAGATGTAGACGAACGCCAGCCCGGTGATCGTGTTGAGCATCTGCCAGCCGTCGATGATCCGGAAGATCGAGATCATCATGGCCTCGCCCGGGATCATCTGGATCACGAGGAGCGCGACGATGAACGACTTGCGGCCCTTGAACGAGAAGCGCGTGATCGCGAGCGAGGCGAGGAAGCCCAGGATCATCGAGACGACCAGCGTGATGAGCGTGACGGTGATCGAGTTGACCATCGCGGGCGGCAGCGGCGCACGACGGTCGTCGGTCCACACGTTCACGTAGTTGTTCAGCGTGAAGACGTCGGGGGTCGGGAAGAAGTGCAGGTCCGTCCCACGGATGAGGTTCGTCGGCAGGAACGACGTGTTGATCATCCAGTAGACGGGGAACGCCGACGCGACGAAGACGACGATCGCGATGATCGAGTAGACGACGTTCGCCGCGCGCTTCTTGCTCTGTCCCTCGCGCCGCGTCTTCCGGCCACCGCGGTCGGGGACCGCGGCGCGGGAGACGGGGATCGTCGGGGTGGAGATGGTGCTCACAGTTCTTCCTCCCGGACGGTCCGGCGCACGTAGTAGAACGAGATGCCGAGCATGATGAAGACGAAGATGACGGCGATCGCGCCGGCGACACCGTAGTGCCCCTGGGCCATGCCCATCTGGTAGATGTACACGCCGATCGTGTTCGTCTTCTCACGGTCGCCGCCGATGCCCTGGAGGGCGTAGACCTGCGTGAAGACGCGCAGGTCCCAGATGATCGACAGCACGATCAGCACCGTGTAGATGCTCCGCACGTAGGGGACCATGATGAGCCGGAACCGCTGGAACGGCGTCGCGCCGTCGAGCTGCGCGGCCTCGAGGACCTCGCCCGGCACCTGCGTCAGGCCCGCGTAGAGCGTGAACGCCACGAACGGGATCGCGCCCCACACGATGATGAGCGTCAGGATGAGGAAGAACTGCATCGGGTCGAGGAGCCACGAGTGGCCCATCCAGTTGTCCCCGGTGATCTTCGTGAGGAAGTTGTTGACGACGCCGTACTCGGTGTCGAAGAGCCAGCCCCAGACGATGGTGCCGGCGAGGGGCGGCATCGCCCACGCGAGCAGCAGCCCGATGGACACGAGGAGGCGGAAGCCCTTGTTGAGACGCATCATGAGCAGCGCCACGAGCGTGCCGAACAGCATCGTCAGCGCGACCCAGACGACCATCAGGACGAAGCTGCGGAGCAGGACCGTCCAGAACCCGTCGACGTCGGTGAGGACCTGTACGTAGTTGTCGAAGCCCACCCACTCGGCCGGCACGCCCATGAGCTGGGCGCGCTCGTACTCCTGGAAGGACATGACGAACAGCTGGACCAGCGGGTAGCCGACCATGATGCCCAGCAGGATGAGCGTGGGGACCAGCAGCGACCACGGCAGGACCGGTGGACGCCGCTTCTTGGGGGGCCGCACGGACGCGCGCGGGGGCGCTGTCCGGGGCTCGAGAGTGGTAGAGCTCATTTCCTCACTCCGTCGGATGGTGCGCGGTGGTGCGCAGTGATGACGTGCGGGACGCGTCGTGCGAAGGGTGGGGACCCCGGAGAGATCCCCACCCCTGACGAGCGTCCGGTGCCGTCCCGGGCGGACCCGGGGCGGCACCGGGCCGGCTCAGCTGTTGAGGATCTGCTCGATCTTCGCGTCGAGCTCCTCGGCGACGGTCTTCACGTCGTCGCCGTTGGCGATGCGCGTGAAGGCCGTCTGGAGGACGTTCTGCGCCTCGACGTCAGCCCACTTCGGCGACACCGGCGTGACCTGCGTGTTCATCGCGGCGTCCACACCGGCCTGGGCGATCGGGTTGTCCGTCGGCACCTTCTCGGCGAGCGAGGTCTTGGCCGGGATGAGGCCGTTCTCGGCGAGGATCGTCTGGTACTCGTCGCTCATCATGATGGCGTAGGCCTTCACGGCGAGCTCGGGGTTGTTCGACTTCGACGCGACCGCGAGGTTCGAGCCACCGCCGAAGACCGTCGCGGTGCCGCCGTCCTTGCCGGGCAGCGGGAGCGCGGTGAGGTCGGAGCCGTAGGTCGACTCGCAGCCCGGCGTCTCCGCGTCCTCCGGAGCCTTGATGGACCACTGGATCCACGTCGGGGCGGAGAGGTACGCGACCTTGCCCTCGCAGAACGGCACCTGGAGGTCGGTCTCCTGGCCGTCCTTCGGGGCGTGCGAGGCGTTGGCCATCAGGTCGGCGACCTGCTCCATGCCCTTGAGGCCACCCTCCGAGGAGAAGCCCGCCTCCCAGGTGCCGTCCTCGCCCTGCTCGGCGATGAAGCCGCCGTTCTCCCAGATGAAGGGGAGAGCGTTGTACCAGTCCTGGCCAGGCCAGTAGAGGCCGGACACGTCCGGGGTCGTGAGGGCCTTGGCGCTCGCGACGTACTCGTCGAGCGTGGTCGGCACCGCGGCGCCGCCCGTGACCTGGGGCGAGTAGAACACCACGCGGGAGCCCGCGTAGTACGGCAGCGCGTAGTGCTTGTCCTCCCACGTGCCGGCCTCGACGAAGGCGGGCAGGAGGTCGTCGCCACCGTAGGACTCGAACTCGTCGGCGGTGATCTCGCGGAAGTAGCCCGCGGAGGTGAACGCGGCGGACTGCGTGTTGCCGACCTCGACGACGTCAGGGCTGTCGGAGCCCGAGAGCGAGGTCGTCAGCTTGTCGACGAGGCCCGTCCAGGACTGCTCCTCGATCGTGAGGGTGCTGCCCGGGTTCTCCTCCTCGAACGTCGTCTTGAGGTAGTCGCGGGCCGCGTCGGGGGTGTCGGAGCCCACGAGCCAGACGCGGATGTCGCCGGAGGCGGCCTCGCCGTCGCCGGAGCCGTTGTTCTCGTTCCCGCCGGTGCTGCAGGCGGTCAGCGCGAGCGCCAGGGTGATCGTCGACGCCACAGAGGCGGCGACGAGACGGTTCCTCTTCACTGGGTGCTTCCTCTCGGTGATTCTTGGTGGTGGCGGCGATGCCCCCACCGGAGGTGTGGCAGGAGTCCTGCGTAATCGAGCGTGTGCAGGGGTGCTGCGGTGTTACTACGTTCCTGGGGGTGCTGCACTGGGGGTCCCAGGAGGTCGTGAGGGGCGGGTCGTGGCCCGCGCCCCGGTCGGGCAGGGCGGGTCAGGCGGAGCGTCGTCGGCTCACGAGACCCCCAGCTGTCCGGAGAGGACGAGGACGGCGGCCCCAGCGAGGACGACGTCTTCGTCGAGCGTGGCCATCCGCACCTGCAGCCCGCTGCCGATGACCGGCATGGTGCGGGAGCGGATGGTCTCGAACGCCGACTCGCGCAGGGGGCCGTCGAGCAGGTCCGCAGGACCGCTCACGAGCACCTCCGCGAGGTTGAGCGCACTGACGACAGGGGCCAGGGCGATGCCCAGCGTCCTGCCCACCGACGCCAGCACGGCGTCGGAAGCCTCGGTGTCGAGCCCGTCCACCGCGCGGCGCAGCGCCGGCACGGACAGGACGGTCTCGAGGCAGCCGCGGCGCCCGCAGGCGCACGGCTCGCCGTCCTCGACCACGGTCACGTGGCCGAGCTCGCCGGCGGCGTCGGCGTGCCCGTGCACGCGCGCACCGTCGACCATGATGCCGGCGCCCACGCCCTCGCCCACCGTGAGGACGAGCAGGCCGTCCCCGGCCGCTCCCCCGAACGTGAACTCCCCGAGCGCGGCGATGTTGGCGTCGTTGGCGACGTGGACCGCGAGCCCGAGCCGCTCCGTGAGCTGGGCGGCGAGCGGGACGTCGTACCAGCGGCGGTTCGGCGCCTCGATGACGCGGCCCTCGGCGTCGACGACGCCGGGCGACCCGATCCCCACGCCGATGACCGGCTGGGTCGCGGACGCGATGAGGCCGCGGCAGAAGCGCATGAGGAGGTCGACGAGCTCGGTGCCGGTGCGGCCGTCCACCGCGAGGCTCTGCCGGACGACGAAGTCGCCCGTGAGCGTGACGACGGCGCCGCGCAGGACCTCGTCGTCGGTGAGGTCGACGGAGACGATCTGGTACGCGCTCGTGCGCATGCCGACGAGGATCGCGGGCTTGCCCACGCGCTGGCCCGGGCGGACGCCGAGCTCCTCGACCAAGCCCTCGGCGATGAGCACGGAGACGAGGTCGGAGATGGTCACGCGGGTGAGGGACGTGGCGCGCGCGAGGTCGGCGCGCGACGTGGGCCCCTCGTGGAACAGGTGCTGCAGCACGAGCGACCGGTTGTGGGCCCGAGCGTGCTCGGGGAGCACCTTCGAGGTCGGCCTGAGCCCTGTGCTCAGTCGCCTCCTCGGTGCGCCGGTGCCGGTGACTGCCGTTGTCATGTTTGTTAGTAGACTGCCTTTACTAAGTGACTGTCAACTCTCTCCCGGCTTCGTGACCGAAATGTAGCCGAGGAGGCCGCGACCCGGGACCTTGGTCCCACGGACCCGCACGTCACGACGTCGCGGCGATCCAGCCCCGCGCTCCGGCGTGCTCGACCGAGCGGGACGCGACCACCACGGCGTCCGCCAGCGCCGCGCGCCACGACGACCCACGCGCCGCCGCCGCGGCGAACGCGCCGTGGACCACGTCGCCCGCACCCAGGGTGTCGACCACGCGGCCCGGCCGCGGGACCGCGGCCTCGTACCTCTCCCCCTTGTCGAGCACCTCGACGGGCCGCGGACCGCGGGTCCGCGCGACGAACCGCGGTCCGAGCGCGGCGACGGCGTCGAGCACGTCGCCCGTCGCGACGCCGGGCGGCCGGAAGTCCGCCGACACGACGACGGCGTCGCACAGCCCGATCATCGCGGGCGCGTCGCGCTTCCAGGAGCCCCCGTCCAGCACGACGGCGCACCCGCGCTCCCGCGCGCGGCGCGCGACCCGGAGCGCGAGCCCCGGGTGGTGACCGTCGAGCAGCAGCACGTCCCCGGGGCCGAGCTCGTCCAGCAGGTCCGCCGTGCGACCCGGCGCCGCGAGACGCGCATCGGTGAGGTCGCCGAAGCCGGAGGCGTTGGTGCTCACGACCGCGCGCTCGCCGGTCGCACGCGTGACCAGCACCGTCGAGACCGCGGGCTGCACCGCCCCGGCGACGCCGTCCGCCGCGTCGACGAGCGCGACGCCGGAGGACTCGAGCTCGGACCGCACGACCGCGGCGAGGGGCCCGTGGCCCACGGCGGTCACGAGGGTCGGCGGGACGCCGAGCGCGACGGCGGTGGCCGCGGCGTTCGCGGCCGGGCCGCCGAACGTCGCGGCGAGGGACCGCGCGACGACCTTCTCGTCGGGTCCGGGCAGGGCGTCGACGACCTGGACGACGTCGAGGGTCACGAGTCCGCAGCACACGAGCACGCGCCCATCCTCGCGCGCGGACCGGCACGTCCGCAGCGCGCCGGGCGACGGTCGGATCACGGACAGTTCACAAGACGGTCACGATGTGGGTGCGGCTGTCCGGTTCGCGCGGTTGGCCCCCTACCCTCGCAGCATGCGGACCACTCGCCCTCTCGCCGTCGTCGCCGCGCTGGTGCTCGGCGGCGCGCTCCTGGCCGGCTGCTCCGCGACGCCGGGCGCCGGCGACGCCGCCCTCGACTCCGGCGCGGGGTCCGAGGCGGCGGTGGTCGACGGCACCGACACCTCGTCCGGCGCCCCGGCCGGGATCACGACCGGCGACGAGGACGCCGTGGTCGAGGCGGACCGCGAGATCGTCACGACCGGCTCGGTGACCGTCGTCGCGAAGGACCCGTCGGCTGCCGCCGAGCAGGTCGCCGATCTCGCGGAGAGCGCGGGCGGGCGGGTCGAGAGCCGGCGGCAGTCCGAGCCCGAGGGCGACGCGCGGCCCACGGCCGAGCTGACGGTGCGCGTGCCGGCGGCCCAGACGACCGCGACCGTGGACGCGCTCGGTCAGGTCGGCGAGGTGCGCGACCTCGCGATCGAGGCGGTCGACGTGACCGGCACCGCGCGCGACCTCGACGCCCGCGTCGCGGCGCTCACCACGTCGGTCGAGCGCCTGCGGACACTCATGGGCGACGCGGCGACGACCGCGGACCTGCTCGCCGCCGAGCAGGAGCTCACGACGCGCCAGGCGGAGCTCGAGTCGCTCCAGTCGCAGCGCGCCGCGCTCACGGACCAGGTCTCGATGTCCACGCTGCACGTCACCGTCGTGCAGGTGGTGCCGACGGAGCAGCTCGCCCCCGGCGGATTTCTCGGCGGGCTGCAGAACGGCTGGAACGCTCTGCTGACCACGCTCAACGGCCTGGTCGTCGTCCTCGGCGCGCTGCTCCCGTGGCTCGTCGTGGTCGGCCTCGTCCTGCTCGTCGTGCGCTGGGTGCTGCGCCGGGTGCGCCGTCGCGCGCAGGACGGCGGTGCTCCCCCGGCCGACGACGGCGGCACGGGGCCGGACGACGACCCGCAGGCGCCGTCGTCGGGACGGGCTCCGCTCGTCGGGGCGTCCGCCCGTGACTGAGCCCGTCACCCCCGAGGGCACCGGTCGCGTCGCGCGCCTGTGGGCCGACGACGAGGGCACGGCCCGGCTCGCCGGTCACCTCGTGACGCGCGTGTGCACGCACTGGGACACGGTCGGGCCGCAGACGTTCCCCCGGCACGTCAACCCGGAGCCGCGCGTGCAGTGGCGGGCCCACCTCGACGGCGCGGGCGACGACGAGGACCTGTACAGCGACGACCCCGGCGCGCCCCCGCTCCCCCGTGACGACGACGACCGGCTCGAGGTGCGGGGGCGGCGGCTGCGCCTCGAGTGGCTCGACGGCGACGAGGCGGCGGCAGCCTGGGAGCGCCACGGCTGGTGACCGCACAGAGCGCCGATACGGCGACGGCCCGCACCCCGAGAGGGGTGCGGGCCGTCGCCGCAGGGGTGGAGGTGCGGGGAATCGAACCCCGGTCCGGTGACGCCGATCGAGGACTTCTCCGGGCGCAGTCTGCGGTCGTTTTTCTCGGCCCCCGCACTCACGCAGACAAGATGCGGACGGGCTCAGTCACCTGAAAGTCCCCGCAGCCCCGGTGACGAGGACTGCGAGCAGTGGCTCTCTAGATGACGCCAGGATCCGAGTCGAGAGCTAGCTCGGGCTGACGGACTTCGGGGCTCGCTCAGGCGGCGAGGGCGAAGTCGGTGCGCTTGTTATCGGCACCTGTGTTTTGCAGACATCGTTTACGAGATAAGCCTGCATCCTCGGCCCGCTTCTCCTCGAAGCACGACCACCGTCGAAACCGATCACCCCCTGTGCAGTTGTCAAGCACTGCGCGGCGCCCGGGCGGACCCGGACCTCGTGCAGCAGGTCCAGCCTACGCGATCAACGCCGTGCCCCGCACGGATATTTCCGCGGGCCGGGTACCGGCGGTCGCGCACCGCCGGTACCCGCGTCGCGGCTACTTCTTCCGGCTCAGCGAGTCGACGAGCAGCCCGCCGGCGATCCCGAGGAGGAACACGTCCTTCGCGAGCCCGGTCCCCTGCTCGGTGGGTCGCACCCCGTCCTCGCGCGTCATGCCCGGCGTCTTGAGGTACATGCCGACGAGGCCGGCCGAGAAGACGCCGAGCCCGACGGCGACGAGCCCGGTCGGGACGAAGGGCGCCACGAGGGCCGCGCCGAGCGCGATCTCGGCGGTCGACAGGGTCTTGGTGAACTGCTTCGGCTCGACGTCCCCGAGGAACGAGTACGTGCCGGCGGCCATCCCGTGCAGTCCCTGCGCGGTCTCCTCGTCGGCACCGCGCTTGCTCAGGCCGGAGTTGAGGATGTACGCCCCCGCCGCGAGGCGCGGGATGTACTGGCGGAGCTTGACCATGGGGCCTCCTGGTTCGCGGTCGTCGTCTCGCCCTCGACCGTACGTCGAGGGCGACGGCGTCACCAGCGGGTGGGGCCGGCGTCGGGCACAGGACCGCGTGCGGGACGCCCCGCGCGGCGTCAGCGCAGCTCGCGCTGCCGCATGGCGCGCTGCGCCTCGCGGTTGTCCTGCTTCTCGCGGAGCGCCTGGCGCTTGTCGTACTCCTTCTTGCCCCGCGCGAGCGCGATCTCGACCTTGGCGCGGCCGTCGAGGAAGTACAGCGCGAGGGGCACGATCGTGTGCCCCTTCTCGCGCGTCTTGGACTCCAGGCGCAGGATCTCCTCCTTGTGCAGGAGCAGCTTGCGCTTGCGGCGCGGGGCGTGGTTGTTCCACGTGCCCTCGGTGTACTCGGGGATGTGGACGTTCTCGAGCCAGGCCTCGCCGCGGTCGACCGCGACGTAGCCGTCGACGAGCGACGCCCTGCCCATCCGCAGCGCCTTGACCTCGGTCCCGGACAGGACGATCCCCGCCTCGTACACGTCCTCGATCACGTAGTCGTGGCGTGCCTTGCGGTTGCTGGCGACGACCTTGCGGCCGCTGTCCTTCGCCATCCGTGTCCTACCGTCCTTCTCTGCTGTCGGTGCTGTCGCCCGGGGTGCTCGTCTGGGGCACCGTCCGTGCGCCGGCCCCGAGCCGTGCGGGCGCCCCAGCGTACGGGTGCCCGACGGCGCCCGGTACCGATTATCCCTCGGGTGCGGTCGCGCGGGGGCCGGGGCGGGTCGGGCGCGACGCCCGGAGCGCGACCCGGCCCGGTCAGCGCAGCACGGACATCGGGTCGATCGTCGACCCGTTGACGTACACCTCGAAGTGCAGGTGGCACGCCCCCGAGAGGCCGGTGTTGCCCGAGTAGCCGATGACGTCACCCTTGTTGACGGTCCGGCCGGACGACACCGCGAAGCGCGTGAGGTGGTTGTAGCTCGTCATGAGGTTCTTGCCGCCCACCGTGCCGTGGTTGACGAGCACCTGGTTGCCGAAACCGTTGCGCCACTGGGCGTGGACGACCGTCCCGGGCCCGGCCGCCATGATCGGCGTGCCGCAGTAGGCGCGCAGGTCCGTCCCCGCGTGCAGGCGGTAGTAACCGAGGATGGGGTGCAGGCGCATCCCGTAGCTCGAGGTCACGTAGGGCACCGCCGTCGGGTACGACAGGAAGCTCGAGATGCTGCCGCGGTCGCCGCCGGAGGACGAACCGCCACCTCCGCCGCCGCCCCCGCCGGAGGACGACCCGCCACCGCCACCGCCTCCACCACCGCCGCCTCCACCACCGGACTGCTGGCTCTGCTGCTGGCGGCGTGCCTCCTCCTCGGCGGCCTTGCGGTCACGCTCGGCCTGCTCGGCGATGATGCCCTTGATCTCGCTCTGCAGGGACTGCTGCGCGGCCTCGTTCTCGGCGACCTTGGCCTCGGCCGCGGACTTGCGCTCCTCGATCGTCGCCTTCTTGGCCTGCTGGTCGACGATCAGCTGCTCGACCTCGGCCTTGCGGTCGGCCGCGGCCGCGCGCGCCGCCTCGGCGGCGACGAGGTTCTCGTCCGCCTGCTGCTTGAGGTCGGTGACCGTCTCGCGCACCGCCTGGAGGCGCGCCTCGCGGTTGCGCGACACCGACTCGGCCTCGAGCAGCTCCTGGAGCGAGCGGGACTGGCTGCGCGCCGCCGTCGAGGAGACGGCGTACTCCGCGATGAACTCCTCGGTGCTCTGCGCACCCGTGACGATGCCGAGGCTCGAGACGTCGCCCTGGCCGCGGTACGCCTGGCGCGCCATCTCGGCGATGCTCGACTTGGCGTCGGCCACCTCGGTCGCGCCGCGCTCGATCTCGGCGCTGATCGCGGCCTCCTGGCCCAGCGCGTCCTCGAGCCGCTGCGCGAGCAGCTCCGCCTCGCGCTGCGTCCGCTCGACCTCGGCCTGGGCCGCGTCGAGCTCGGCCTGCGCGACGGGCAGCCGTGCCTCGATGGCCTGGAGGTCGACGACGGCCTGCGCGAGCGCCGCGTCCGTGTCCTCGAGCTCGGACTGGAGCTGCTCGCGGTTGCCGAGGATCTCGGACTGGCGACGCTCCGCCGCCGCCCGGCGGTCGTCGATGTCGTCGGCGGACGCCGAGGCGACACCGCCCACGAGGAGCAGGGTCGTGGCGATCAGAGCCGCTGTCGCGCGGCGGAGGTCCCGGGTCATCTCACACCCTCGTGTGGCGGTTGAGCGTGACGACCGAGGACACGGCCGCCAGCAGGAAAGCGATCCCGACGAGCACGGGTGCGATGCGCAGCACGTCCGCCTCGTCGACGTAGGCCACCCACGTCACGGACTGGGACAGCCAGTCCGTGACGAGGTACTTCACGCCGACCCAGAGCCCGCCGACCGCCAGGACCGCGCCGAGCACGGCGGCGATCGCGCCCTCGAGGAGGAACGGGAGCTGGATAAACAGGTTCGACGCCCCGACGAGCCGCATGATGCCCGTCTCGCGCCGTCGGCTCAGCGCGGAGAGGCGGATCGTCGTCGTGATGAGCAGCACGGCCGCGAGCAGCATGACCGCCGCGAGACCGGCCGCGAGCAGGGACGCGCGGTTGAGCGCGAGGAACAGCGAGTCGAAGATGCGGCGCTGGTCCTCGACCACCTCGACGCCCGGCCGCCCCGTCACGACGTCGTTGACGACCTCGTAGTTCTCCGGGTTGGTGAGCTTGAGGCGGAAGGACGCCTGCATGTCGTCCACCGTGAGCTGCGTGCCCAGGTACCCGTCGGGGTAGCGCTCGGTGAACGCCGCGAACGCGTCGTCCTTGGACTCGAAGTAGACCGTCTGGATCTCGTCGCCGAGCTCGGTGTCGAACAGGTCCTCGATCGCCGCGATCTGGTCGGGCGTGGCCTCGCCGGCCGCGCACGTGGGCGACGGCGACCCGGCCGGGCAGAGGAAGACGGACACCTCGACCTTGTCGTACCAGTCGTCCTTGAGCTTGCCGATCTGCGCCTGGAGCAGCAGCGAGGACCCGACGAACGTCAGCGAGACGAAGGTGACCAGCACGACGGAGACGGCCATGGAGACGTTGCGCCGCAGGCCCTGGCCGAGCTCCGCGAGGATGAACTGGAGTCGCACGCCGCTCACTCCCCCGCCGTCGCCTCGACGTGGCGACGCGTCGAGCGTCGCCGGGGCAGCGGGGGCCGGCTCGACGCGTCGACCGCGGGCGTCGCGCCGGTCGCCGGCGTCCGGTCCGGCGCCTCGGCCGGGTCCTGCGTCGAGGACGGCGCCGGGTCGGGCGCCGCGGACGGGCGCGCGGTCCGGCGCACGACGGCGGTCGGCGCCGACTCGGGCGCCGGGCCGGTCGTCGGGTCGGGGATGACCTGGCCGCGCGCGCCGTACGAGCCGTGCGCCTGGTCGCGCACGAGCGTGCCGGTGTCGAGCTCGACGACGCGGCGGCGCATCTGGTTGACGATCTCCTCGTCGTGCGTCGCCATGACGACGGTCGTGCCGGTGCGGTTGATGCGGTCGAGCAGGCGCATGATCCCGAGGGACGTCGTGGGGTCGAGGTTCCCGGTCGGCTCGTCGGCGAGCAGGATCGGCGGGCGGTTGACCATGGCGCGCGCGATGGCGACGCGCTGCTGCTCACCGCCGGAGAGCTCGTGCGGGCGACGCTTCTCCTTGCCCGCGAGGCCCACCATCTCGAGCGTCTCGGGCACGGTGATCGCGATGGTGTGACGCGGCTTGCCGATCACCTGGAGCGCGAACGCGACGTTCTCGAACACGGTCTTGTTGGGCAGCAGGCGGAAGTCCTGGAAGACCACCCCGATCTGGCGGCGCAGCTTGGGGACGTTCCAGCTCGACATCGACCCGAGGTCGCGGCCCGCGACGAAGACCTTGCCCTTCGTCGGGCGCTCCTCGCGCAGGACGAGGTGCAGGCACGTCGACTTGCCGGAGCCGGACGCACCGACGAGGAAGACGAACTCGCCGCGCCGGACCTCCAACGACACGTCGTCGACGGCCGGCCTCGCGCCGCGCGCGTAGACCTTGGTGACGTTCTCGAAGCGGATCACAGCGGCACGTTCCTCGGGTCGGGGGTCGATCCGTGGACGAACAGGGTTCGTCGCACGATCCCGAGGGTAGGCATGCGTCTGCGGCCCGGCGGGGCGGACACGCCGCGCCCGGGTGCATCGATCCGTTGCTCGGATCAATCGGCCCGGGGCGGCCGCGGAGGGTCAGGCCTCCTTCTGCACCCCGCGGCGCCAGCGGATCCCGGCCTCGATGAAGTCGTCGATGTCGCCGTCGAACACCGCCGAGGGGTTGCCCACCTCGTGCTCGGTGCGCAGGTCCTTGACCATCTGGTACGGCTGCAGCACGTAGGAGCGCATCTGGTCGCCCCAGCTCGCCTTGATGTCGCCCGCGAGCTCCTTCTTCTTCGCGTTCTCCTCCTCCTGGCGCACGAGCAGCAGGCGGGACTGGAGCACGCGGAGAGCGGCGGCACGGTTCTGGATCTGTGACTTCTCGTTCTGCATCGAGACGACGATGCCCGTCGGGATGTGCGTCATGCGCACCGCGGAGTCCGTCGTGTTGACCGACTGCCCGCCCGGGCCCGAGGACCGGAACACGTCGACCTTGATCTCCGACTCCGGGATCTCGATCGAGTCCGTCTGCTCGATGAGCGGGATCACCTCGACCGCCGCGAACGACGTCTGGCGGCGGCCCTGGTTGTCGAACGGTGAGATTCGCACGAGGCGGTGGGTGCCCGCCTCGACCGACAGGTGGCCGAACGCGTACGGCGCCTTCACCTCGAACGTCGCGGACTTGAGCCCCGCCTCCTCGGCGTACGACGTGTCGAGGACCGTCGTCGGGTAGCCGTGGCGCTCCGCCCAGCGCAGGTACATGCGCAGCAGCATCTCGGCGAAGTCGGCCGCGTCCACGCCACCGGCGCCCGCGCGGATCGTCACGACGGCCTCGCGCGCGTCGTACTCGCCTGCGAGGAGGGTGCGAACCTCGAGCTGGTCGAGGTCCTTGCGGATGGCGGCGACCTCGTTCTCGGCCTCGACGAGGGTGTCCTCGTCCTCCATCTCCTGGCCCATCTCGACCAGGGTCTCGACGTCGGCGATGCGCTGCCCGAGCTTCTTCACCCGGTCCAGCTCCGACTGCGCGGCGGAGAGCGCCGACGTCACCTTCTGCGCCGCGTCGGGGTCGTCCCACAGGTCGGGCGCCGACGCCTTCTCCGAGAGGTTCGCGATCGTCGCGCGCAGCTCCTCCGGGTCGCTCACGCTCTCGATGGACTCGAGCGTGCTCCGCAGCGCCTTGATCTCGGACGGGAAGTCGATGGTGGCCACGAGGTTCAAGGTTACGCGACCCCGCGCGCGGTCGGCGCCGTCGCGCGAGGTCACCGCGAGGGATCAGCGCGGGGTCTCCTCGCGGGGTCCGCGCGCGGGCCGCCGCGGGCGACGGCGCGGGGGTCGGCGCGGGGGTTCGGCGCCGCCGGGCGAGGGCCGCCCGACGGCGCGTCGCCGTCAGTCCTTCGTGCCGCCCTGCGGGGCGGAGCCGCCCGCGGTCGACGGCGCCGGCTCGGCGGTCGTCGCCTGCTGGCGGCCCTCGTCGCGCGCCTTCGCGAGCATCGCCTCGAGGCGCTGGCGCCGGCGTCGGCGGTCGTCCCGGACGCCCACGATCACGACCACGACGATCGCGAGGAGCAGGAGCTGCGGCCACGGGACCGCCCACGTGGTGACGGTGACCGTGACCGGCTCGAGCGGCGCGTCCACCTGGTCGTCGCCGACGACGGTCGGCGTCACGGTGATCGTCGTGCTGACCGGCCCGAGCGGCCAGACGTCGGCGAACGCGACCTTGCTCCGCAGGGATCCGCCCGGCAGGACCTCCCCGAGCGGCTCCGCCGTCGCCTCGTCCGTCACGGCGCCGAAGAGGGCGGACGTCGCGACCCGGCCCTCGGCGCCGAGGCGCACGTTGCCGTCGTTGGCGACGTCGTAGGAGACGGTGAGGTCGCCCGCGGCGAACGGGTTCCACGACGGCGCGTAGGACGCCTTGACGTCCTCGACGGCGAGCGCGGGCTGGATCTCGCCGGTGACGCGCGTCGTGACGCGGAACCCGACACGGCTCTCGACGCCGACGCTCGTACCGCCCTCGCCGCCGCCCGTGCTCGTGACCGACGCGGCGATGCCCGCCGGGTGGTCGCCCGGGGTCGCGTTCTCGGGGACCGTGATCGTGTACGGGACGACCACCGTCTCCTTCGGTCCCACCTCGACGCTCTCCTGGACGGTGAACCACGTCCCCGCGTCGGTGGACTCCTGGTCCGAGGAGAGCATGTTGAAGCGCCCATTGGCGGTGAGGTAGCCGTCCGCGGCCTTGAGCGCGAACGTGGCCGGCACGTCGCTGAAGTTCGAGACGGCGATGTGCTCCTCGACCGTCGTGCCCGGGTCGGCGACGAGGTCGACGCCGCGACGCCCGTCGGGACCGTTCGCGTCCGCGGGCTTGGCGCCCCACGTGATGCGGTCCTCGGTGTCGAGGGGCAGCGCCGTCGGCAGAGCGCTCACGACCTCGGCCTGCGCGCTCGCGACGCCGGCGTGCGCGCTCGTGGCGACGGTCGTCGCGGACGCGGCGACGGCGAGCGGGGTCGCGGGCAGGAGGCCGAGGGCGAGGGCGGTCGCGGCGAGGACGAGACGACGCCCGCGACCGCGGGACGGGGACCCGGTGCGGGCGGGGTGCGTTGGTGCGGGGATCACGCAGGGGCTTCTCTCCGTACGACGACGGGTCGCCCGCCCGGCACGACCGTGGTCGTGCGGGACGGTGCGACCCGTCGTGTGACTACTCGGTCGGTGCCCGGTCGGAACCGGTCACCGGGACGTCGGGACGGCTCAGTCCTCGAACAGGGACAGCGTGATGGTCGAGTTGTACGCGCCTGGCGCGACGTCTTCGCCCGTGCGCAGCGTGAGGTTCGCGCCGGCGGTCCAGGAACCCTCGGGGTTGACCTCGGCCGAGTCGAACGTCGAGAGCAGCAGCTCCTGATCGACGAGGCCGACGTTGTCGGGCTCGCCCGACTCGTCGAGAACAGGGAAGACCTCCTCGCCCTCGGACACAAGCCCGGTGTCGCCACCGTCGACGAGGGTCGGGGCCCACCCGAGGTTGGCGGCCGAGATGGGCTCCTGGCCAGCATCACCCGCGAAGGCTGACGCCTTGCCGAGGACGTACCAGCTCGAGCCCGCCTCGACCTCGGTGCGCGTGTCCGTGACGGTGACCTCGGGGAGGTCACCCGTGAACTCGCGCGTGCCCTCGATCGACGACTCGTCAGCCTCGGTCAGCGAGGTCGAGTTCGCGGCGACGGTGAGGGCGAGGTTGCCAGGCTCCACGTTGGACTCGATCTCCACGGAGACGTCGACGTCGGTGCCGTCCACCGGGTCGGCGGAGGCGGCGGACGCGAGGGCGACCGTGCCGATGAGCATCGCACCGAGGGCACCCCCGGCGACGAGCTTCTTCGTTGCTCGTGCGTTCATGTTGTAGCTCTCCATCGTTGGAGTTGTTGTCGGACCGGATCACCATAGCGGCGAACCTGGGGTTTTGACAGGGCCGAACCAGAAGTGGCCATCCAAAGTTAAGAAAGTGAACAAAGGCGCGCGAGCGCGCTCACGCGACGTTGCGGTATTCCTTTCCCTGGACGTTCTTCGTCGAACAGCAACAGGTGCTCACCACGCTCTGGCACGTGACTCTGCACGCACGATGATGCCATCACTCCACGCCCCGGTCACCCAGCTGATCATCGCGGGTCGCGCCCGCGCGGCAAGGCCGACCGACGCCGTGCGCCCGTCGCCGGTCGACGCGTCGGTCACCACGACCTCGCTCAGACCGGCGAGCGCCGCGGGGTTCCGGGCGAGATAGTCGTCGACGTCCGCGCGGATCCCGGCGTCGGTCAGCGTGAGGACGGCGCCCTCGACCGGCGGCGCGGCGCCGCCGGAGTAGAACGTCTCAGGGGTCGTCGAGTCGGCCGCCGTGAGAGCGAGCGCATCCGCGAGCGCGTAGAGCCGCTTGCGTTCGAGGTGCACCTCCGTGGCGCTCACCACGACCGTCACGAGGAGCAGCGCGAACGCGACGAACGCGCTCGTGAGCAGCAGGATGCGGCCGTCCTCCTCCCGCTCGCCCGAGCCCCGGAGCCGCGCGACGAGCGCCGTCGAGCCGCGGACGACCGCCCCGGACCGTCGCCCGGCGCCGGGTCCGGGCGCATCACCCGGCGCCGGGGCGCCCAGGGGTGTCGGGGCGCTCACGGCCGCCGCGCCGCGTACGCGTCGACGGACGCGACGTGCCGCGCCTCCACGGGGACCGCGAGGGGGACGACCCCCCGCACGAGCTCGGGCACGAGCGGGAGCGGCACGTCGAGCCGGACGTGCGCCGTCACCTCGCCGCCCGGCTCCAGGCAGGCCTGTGACGAGCAGGCGATCGTCAGACCGCCCGCGCTGGGGGCGAACCCCTGGTCGCCGAGCGCCAGGGCCACGGCCGCCGAGGCGAGCCGGGCGCCGTCGTCGCTCGACGGTGCCGTGACGAACGCGCGCGCCGCCTCGCGGGAGGCGCCCTCCACGGCGAACGTCGCGGCCTGCACCCGACCCACCGTGAGCACGAGGTAGAGGACCGATAGGAGGAGGACGAGCGCGACGCCGAGGAACTCGACGACCGCGCTCCCCCGGTCCGAGCGCCGCCCCGTCAGCCTCGCGCAGAGCCGAGCGAGCAGGCGCGTCACGGGGCCTCCTCCAGCGCGTGACCGCGGACGGTGAGTGCTCCGGCCGGGCCGAGCAGCCCGACGACCGGGAGCGGCGCGGTCACCGTGACCTCGACGACGGGCAGACCGTCCACGACGGTCTGGCGCGCGACGACGTCCTGCGCGTACCGCGCCGAGAGCGCGGACACGACGAGGTCGCGCGTGCGGGCCACGCCGTCGTGGGGGCCGCGGTCGGCACGACCTGCGACGCGGGCGCCCTCCGCCGCGCAGTCCACCAGCGTCGCGCGCACGTGGACGGCGAGCGCGACCTGGACGACCCCGAGGAACAGCACGAGGACGAGGACGGAGACGAGGGTGAACTCGACGACGGCGGAGCCCCGCTCCGGGTCCTCGACGCCGACTTCCGCGCCACCGCGACGCACCACCTCAGGGGGCGCCGACGCTCGAGATGGCGTTGCTGAAGGCCTGCGTCAGCGCCGGCCCGGCGACGGCCCACAGGGCGATCACCAGCCCCGCCGTCATCAAGGTGATGAGCACCCATCCCGGTACGTCACCGCGTTCCGGGTCCTGACCGGTCAGCCGCCCGAGCGCGCCGCGCGCTGCGGCGCGCACGGCCTGGTTCCCTCGACTCCACCCCTGCATGCTTCTCCTTCGTCGTCGTTTCGATCGGTCGTGCCGGACGGTCGTGCCGGACGTCTTGTGGCTGCTGCTCAGAAGCCGAGCCGCAGGGTCGCGAGCGACGGGAAGACGGCGTAGACCACCGTCACGGGAAGGATGAGGAAGACGACGGGGACCATCATCACGACCTCTTTCCTCCCGCCCGCCTCCATGAGCGCGCGGCGTCCCGACTCGCGCACGTCCTGCGCCTGCGCCCGCAGCACGTCGGCGAGCGGGGTCCCCCGTTCGACGGCCACCGCGACCCCCTCCGCGAATCGGGTGAGGCTCGGCAGCCCGGTGCGGTCGGCGAGCTGCTCGAGCGCCCGGGCGAGCGGGGTCCCGGCACGCACGGTCGCGAGGGTCGTGCGCAGCTCGCCGGAGAGCTCGCCGTGCGCGGTGGTCGCGACGCGCTCGAGCGCGGCGACCGGCCCCTCGCCCGCGTTCACCGCGAGCGCGAGGAGCTCGGCGACCGTGGGGAACTCGGCGAGCATGCGCTCCTCCCGACGTCGCACGGCGCGGGTCAGCGCGTGGTCGCACGCGAGCACCCCGCCGGCGCCGCACAGCAGCACGAGGATCACCAGGGCGGCGACGGACGACCCCCGCGTCGCCGCGAGCAGCACGGCGAGCGCCGTCCCGCCGCCGAGCCCGACGACGCCCCACACGAGCTGCCGTGCGCGGAACTGCTCGACGCTGCGTCCGCGGCCGGCACGGTCGAGGCGGCGCCGGACGTCGGACGCCGTCGAGCCGAACCGTTCCAGCGCACGGCCGGCGTCGGCGAGCAGCGGCGCGAGGAGTCGTTCGAGGGTCGGGAAGGGCGATCGCACGGGGTGGTCGCGCAGCAGGACGGACGTGCGGTCGTGGGTGCGCAGGTAGGGCGCGAGCCGCTCGTCGAGGCGGATCGACCGCCCCCGGAGCCCGGCGACCACGAGGAGGACACCGAGCCCGCCGAGCGCGCCGAGCGCGGCACCGGTCCAGGACACGTCGACGGCGCTCATCGCAGCACCCGCTCTTCCTCGGGCAGCCGCCCGATCCGCAGCATGAGCTGGTACGCCGCCGCGGAGCAGGCCGCGCCGGCGGCCAGGACGACCGCCCCCGTCATCGAGTTGTACGCGGCCGCCGTCTCCGGGCGCGTCGCGAGGAAGCCGAGCACGACCCACGGGCCGGCGACCGCGAGCCGTGCCCCGTTCACGGTCCACGACTGGCGGGCCTCGAGCTCACCGCGCGTGCGGGCGTCCTCGCGCAGGAAGGTCGACAGGGTGCGCAGGAGGCGCCCCAGGTCGGTGCCGCCGACGTCCCGCGTGATCCGGAGCGCCTCGACGATGCGGTCGGCGACCGGGTCCGCGAGCCGGTCCTTGAGCAGGTCGAGGCACTCCCCGAACCGGCCGGACGCGCGGTGGTCCCGCGCGAACTGGGTGAACGGCTCGCGCAGCTCGACCGGACCGCGCTCGCCGAGCTGGCCGACGGCCTCGGGCAGCGACAGCCCCGCGCGCACGCCCGAGGACAGGTGGTCCAGCACCTCGGGCCAGACCTCCCGCAGCCGTGCACGCCGCCGCCGGGCGCGGGACCGCACGAGGAGGGAGGGCGCACCCGCGGCGATCACGGCGAAGCAGGCCGCGATGGTCCACGAGCGCGCGAGGACCGTCCCGACCACGAGGACGACGAGCCCGACGCCGACGCTCGCGACCACCAGGGCACCGGGCGTCACCGCCGGTGCACCGGCCTGGACGAGCAGGTCCTGCGTACGCGCCGCCCACCCGTCGGCACGGCGCACGCGCGGCGGCCCGGGCGCCCAGAACGACCACCAGACGCAGAACAGCCCCGCGCCGAGGAGGAGGCCCACCGCCACGCCCACGGTCAGCCCACCCTCGTCGGCGCGGCGCCGTCGAGCACGTCGGCACTGGCCGGGCCCGCCCGCAGGACCGCTGCCAGGTCGATGCCCGCGCGCGCGAAGCGCTCCGCGCGCGGCGGGAAGCCTCCCGCCCGCACCAGCCGGTCGCCCGAACGCACGAAGATCTCCGCGGCTTCCACGACGCCCTGCTCGACGCGGCCCGTCACACCGAGGATCTCGCGCACGCCGCGACGCCCGTCGGCGTCGACGCCCAGGTGCACGACGAGATCGATCGCGGACGCGACCGTCGGCACCACGAAGCGGTCCGAGACGTTCTCGCCCGCGAGCAGGGGCAGCGTGCACATCTTGGTGATCGCCTCCCGGGCGGAGTTCGCGTGGATCGTGCACATGCCCGGGACCCCGGCGTTCAACGCGACGAGCAGGTCAAGGCTCTCCGCCTCGCGGACCTCGCCGATGACGATGCGGTCCGGGCGCATGCGCAGCGCTTCCTTCACCAGGCGCCGCAAGGGGATCTCCCCCGTGCCCTCGAGGCTCGGCTGCCGGCACTGGAGGGACACGACGTCACGCACGGCGAAGCGCAGCTCGAACACCTCCTCGCACGTGACGACGCGCTGCGCGGGCGGGACCGACCCGGCGAGGGCGTTGAGCATCGTCGTCTTGCCCGCCTGCGTGGCTCCTGCGACGAGGATGTTCAGCCCGGCCCGCACGGACGCGTCGAGGAAGGCGGCGGCTTGGGGCGGGAGCGCGCCGAGCCGGACCAGGTCGTCCAGGTGCGACGCCCGGACGACGTGCTTGCGGATGTTCACCGCCCACTCGCTGCGCGTGACGTCGGGGATGACGACGTGCAGCCGCTCCCCTCCCGGGAGGCACGCGTCGACGAACGGGCTCGACAGGTCGAGCCGACGCCCGGACGACCGCAGCATCTGCTCCACGAGGTCGCGCACCTGCTGCGCCGTGAGGATCGTCGTCGTCAGCTCCGACGAGCCGCCGCGCGCCACGAACACCTGGGAGGGCGCGTTGATCCAGATCTCCTCGATCTCCGGGTCGTCGAGGTAGGGCTGGAGCGGGCCCAGCCCGGCGACGGCGTCGACGACCGCGCGACCGGCGGCGGCGGGATCGGCGAGCGGCGCGACGGCCCCGAGCGCGCTGCGCGTCTCGTAGTCCGCGACGACGTCGCGCACGAGCTGGGCGACGGCCGCGCGGTCGCGCGCGGGGTCCACCCCGCGCCGTCGGACGAGCTCGCGCACCTCACCCTCGAGCACGCCGACGGCGTGCGTGTCCGTAGACATGTCGAGCATTCCCCCTGCTCCGTCGGCCGGCTGCCCCGCCGGTCGTCAACGATCTGCGCCAGAGAGTAGGGCATGGACGCGCCCCCGTGAACCGCCCCTGTGGACGAGGTCGCGGGCGCCCCGGAATCCCGCGCCGTCGAGGCAAGACCTCCCTCCCGGCGTCCCACATCGTGGTCGTCGCGACGGCTAGGGTCGGGCCATGACGGACCTCCCGCCCGGCCGCTGGCAGGCCGCCGCGCGCGCCACGGGCCTCCTGGGCGCCGACGGCGCGGTCGCGGCGACGATCTTCGCCGAGATGACGGCGCTCGCGCAGCGCACCGGGGCGATCAACCTCGGGCAGGGCTTCCCGGACGTCGACGGCCCGGCCGCGGTGAAGCACGCCGCGGTGCGCGCGATCGAGGACGGCCACAACCAGTACCCGCCGGGCCCGGGCATCCTCGAGCTGCGCAACGCCGTCGCGAGCCACCAGCTCCGCCACTACGGCCTGGACCCGGACCCGGAGACCGAGGTGCTCGTGACGACGGGCGCCACCGAGGCCCTCGCGGCGACGATCCTCGCGCTCGCCGGGCCGGGCGACGACGTCGTGACGCTGGAGCCGTTCTACGACTCCCACGCCGCGTGCATCGCGCTCGCGGGCGCGCGGCACGTCACGGTCCCCCTGCTCCCCGGCCCCGACCGCTTCCGGCTCGACGTGGACGCGCTGCGCGCCGCCGTCACCGACCGGACGCGCCTGATCGTCGTGAACTCGCCGCACAACCCGACGGGCACGGTCCTCGACCTCGACGAGCTCGACGCGATCGCCGCCGTCGCGCGCCGGCACGACGTCGTGGTCGTCACGGACGAGGTGTACGAGCACCTGACGTTCGACGACGCCCGGCACGTGCCGATCGCGACCCTGCCGGGGATGCGGCAGCGGACGATCACGATCTCCTCGGCCGGCAAGACGTTCTCGTTCACGGGGTGGAAGGTGGGGTGGCTGCACGGCCCCGAGCCGCTCGTGACGGCGGTCCGCACGGTGAAGCAGTTCCTCACCTACACGTCGGGCGCGCCGTTCCAGCCCGCGATCGCCGACGCGCTCGCGGACGACGAGACCCCGCGCGCGCTCGCGGACTCGCTCGCCGCACGCCGCGACCTGCTGTGCGAGGGCCTGGTCCGCGCGGGGTTCGACGTCGTCGTGCCGCAGGGCACGTACTTCGTCATCGCCGACGGCGCCGCGCTCGGATTCGAGGACGGCACCGCGCTGTGCCGCGAGCTGCCCGCCCTCGCGGGCGTCGTGGCCGTCCCCGTGAGCGCGTTCTGCACCCCGGGGTCGACGACGGCGCGCGCGCTCGCGTCCCGCGTCCGGTTCACGTTCGTCAAGCGCGAGGACGTCCTGCACGAGGCGGTGCGGCGCCTGGCCGCGCTCGGCGCGTCGCGGCCCTGAGCGAGGTCAGGCGCACACGCCGTCGCGTGGCTCCTCCGTCGCGCCGGCTCCCGGGTCGGTCCCGGCACCGGGGTCCGTCGCGCCCGTGCCGGGGTCGACGGCTCCGGTCCCGGGGTCGGTGGTGCCCGGGTCCGTCCCCGCTCCGGGGTCGGTCGCACCGTCCGCGGGGGCCGTGGCGTCGTCGCGCGGGTCCGTGACGGGCTCGTGGCCGGGCGGGGGCGCGTCGTCGATCAGCCGCTGCCAGATCGCGTCGGCCTCCGCCGTCCACTCGACGCGGTTGCGGTCGCTCGCCGCGTCCACGACCGGGACCTGGGTGAAGACGACCTCGGAAGGCTTGATGGCCCGCAGGCTGAACGCCAGCCCGGCGAGCGCCGTCGGGTCCGCGATCGTGGGGTCCGCGCTGATGGAGCCGAGCACGGCCTCGATGACCCCGTAGAGCTGGGGCGAGTTGGTGATGATGTTCTGCGAGAGCAGCTCGCGCACCGCCGAGTCGATGAACGCCTGCTGCCGGGCGATGCGCGTGAGGTCGGAGCCCATCTCGAGGCCCATCCCCGTGCCGTGACGCGCACGCAGGAAGCCGATCGCCTCGTGCCCGTCGAGCGTGTGCTCGCCGGCGGGCAGGTCGAGGGTGCCGTACCGGGGATCCTCCTTGATCGGCTCCGGGAAGCACATCGTCACGCCGTCGATCGCGTCGACCACGCCGATGACCCCGGTCATCTTGACCACGACGTGGTTGGTGATGGGCACGCCCGTGAGGCTGTAGACCGACGAGATCGTGCAGCCGGCGGCCGCGTCCATGTCGTCGACGCCGCCCGACCCGATCTGGAACGCCTCGTTGAACATGGTGTTGCGCCGCGGCGAGGACATCGACCCGTCGGGAAGCTTGCACGCGGGCAGGTCGACGAGCGAGTCGCGCGGGATCGACACGACCTCCATGCGCGTGCGGTCGCCGGACACGTGCACGATGAACGTGGTGTCGGACCGCATGCCCTCCTCCTCGCCCGCGAGCGCGGCGTTCTCGGCGTCGCGGTAGTCCGTGCCCATGACGAGGATGTTGAGCGCCTTGCCCGCGAACGGGTCGGAGGGGTCCTTGGGCGGCGCCTCGGTCGGCATGCCGACCACGTACTCGGACACGTCGCTCACGGTGATCTTCGACTTGAGGTCGAGGTACACGGCTCCCGCGCCGACGGCGACGAAGACGAGCGCGCCGGTGAGGACGAGCCCGATCGCCCTCGCGACGCGGTGCGAACGGAGCGCGCGGGCGTGGTGCGGGCCCCCGGTGGGCTTGTCCGTCCCGCCCTCCCGGGAACGCGTCTCCTGCGTCGCGCGGGACCTCGCGCGTGCGGGCGGCGAGGCGGGGGCGGACTTCGGCACGGTCCGAGAGTAGAGGGTCGCGCGCGGAAACGTGCGCCGGACCGGCAGGAGGACGTGTGAAAGGGCGGCGAAGAACGGGTCAGACGGGCGTGTGCCAGCCTCCGCGGCGGAACGCGGGCGTGGCGAGCCCGAGCACGAGGATCGACGCGACGACCGCCCCGAGCATGACGGTGGACATCGCGACGGCGTCGCCGCCGAGGACGCCGACGAGCGGGCTCACGAGCCCGGCGACGCCGGCCTGGAACGCGCCGATGACCGCGGCGGCGGTGCCGGCGATCTCGCCGTGCCGGGTGAGCGCGAGCGCGGAGGCGTTCGCGGGAATGAGGCCCTGCATGGACAGGACGAGGAACAGCGCGGCGACGATCCCGACGATGCCGCCCGCCCCCGTCAGGGCGACCACGAGGAGGCCGACGGCGAACACGCCCTGCACCACGAGCGCCGTCCGGAGCAGCCGCACGGGCGCGACGCGGCGGACGAGCGCGGCGTTCGCCTGCGCCGACAGCACGAGCCCGATGCCGTTCACGGCGAACAGGAGCGCGAACTGCCCGTGGCTGAGCCCGTACCCCTCCTGCAGGACGAAGGGTGAGCCGACGACGTAGCTCATGAGCACGGCCTGCCCGAGACCGGGGAGCACGGCGAGCGCGACGAAGTGCCGGTCGCGCAGGAGGCCCGCGTACCCGCGCAGGACGGTGCGCGCTCCGGCGGGGCGACGACGCTCGAGCGGCAGGGACTCGGGCATGAAGAACAGGACGATCGCGCCGAGCACGACGCCGCCGAGCGCGAGGACCCAGAAGACCGCCCGCCAGGTGGCGTGCGCGCCGATGAACGAGCCGATGGAGGGCGCGAGGAGCGGCGCGAGCCCGATGACGAGCATGAGGCGCGACAGGACGCGCGCGGCCTCGGACCCGGTGAACCGGTCGCGGATGGCGGCGATCGCGACGACGGACGCGGACGCGTTGAAGAACCCCTGGAGCACGCGCAGGCCGACGAGGATGCCGATGTTGGGCGCGAACGCGCACAGGATCGACGTGACGACGTGCAGCGAGAGCCCGACGAGCACGGGCAGACGACGGCCGTAGCGGTCGGAGAGCGGCCCGATGACGAGCTGCCCGACGGCGCCGCCGAGAAGCATGCCGGACAGCGTGAGCTGCGCGAGGGAGTCGGGCGCACCGAGCTCGGCGCCCACCTCGGGCAGGAGCGGGAGGTACATGTCCACCGTGAGCGCGGGCAGCGTGGCGAGCGCGCCGAGGAGCAGGACCCAGCGGGCGGACGATCTCGGTCGGGGCACGGCGGGGTCGACCGAGGAGGGTGGCATGACTCCCATCGTAACGATTCGATCGCGTGCGGACCGGGCTCACGGGCGTGACCCTGCTCTCCCCCGGCGCAGGCCCGGCGTCACGCGCACAGCCCGGCGGCCCTCCCCGGGCGCCCGCCTACCGGCCCGACGCGAGCGTGGGTGGCGTGCGGCACCCTGGAGGCATGTGCGGACGCTATGCCTCCTTCCGGGACGCCCAGGACCTCGCGGACGAGTTCGCGATCGCCGACGTGGCCGACGACGCGCGCCTCCTCCCGCCGTCGTGGAACCTCGCGCCGACGGACCCGGTGCGGATCGTCGTCGAGCGCGCCGCGAAGGACACAGGCGAGGTGCGCCGCTCGCTGCGGCTCGCACGCTGGGGCCTCGTCCCGTCGTGGTCGAAGGACCCGAAGGGCGGCGCGCGCATGATCAACGCGCGCGCGGAGTCGATCCTCGACAAGCCGGCGTTCGCCAAGCCATTCGGCGTGCGCCGGTGCCTCGTGCCCGCCGACGGCTACTACGAGTGGCGCGTCCTGCCCGACGGCGCGTCCCCCGCCGGGTCGGCGGGCGCGCCGGCGCGCCGGGGCAAGGTCCTCAAGCAGCCGTACTGGATCGCGCCCGGCGACGGGCGCAGCGCCGCGTTCGCGGGGCTCTACGAGTTCTGGCGCGACCGCACCAAGGCGGACGACGACCCGGACCGCTGGCTCGTCTCGACGACCATCATCACGACCGACGCGGCGCCCTACCTCGCCGAGATCCACGACCGCATGCCGCTCGCCCTGCCGTCCGACGCCTGGGACGCGTGGCTCGACCCGGCGGTCGACGCGCGGGGCGCCGCCGACCTCCTCGGGCTCGGCGGCCCGCACGACGACGTCCCCATGGTCGCGCGCGAGATCTCGACCCTGGTCAACTCGGTGACGAACGACGGCCCGGGGCTCCTCGAGGCCGTCTGACCGGCACGGGTCCTGCCGCGCGGACGTCGGCGGCCGCGCGCCCGGCGCAGCCGGTCAGCCGCGGTAGGCCCACTGGAGGCGCACGGGCTCGATCGTCCCGAGGCCCTGCACCTCCGTCTCGGGCTGCGCCGTGAGCGCGAACCGCTGGTCGCCGGCGAGCAGGCCCGCGGTCTCGCGGTCGACGAGCACCGTCGTCGGGTCGGCGATGTCGACGAGGCGCGCCGCGAGGTTGACGCTCGGGCCGAACACGTCGCCGAACCGCGACAGCACGCGGCCCCACACGAGGCTCACGCGTACGGGCGGCACGTCGACGTCCTCCTCGCGGCCGCCCGCCGCGGCCAGGCCGAGCGCGACGCGCGCACCGGTCGCGACGTCGTCGGCCACGTAGAGCACCGCGTCGCCGATCGTCTTGACGACGCGCCCGCCCGCCGCGGTGATGACGTCGCGCGCGCTCGTCTCGAAGAGCTGCACGAACTCGGCGAGCTCGCTCGAGCCGAGCCCGCGCGTGCGCTGCGTGAAGGACACGATGTCCGCGAACCCGACCGCGCGCGGCAGCGGGAGCTCGTGCTCGTCGACCGCGGTCGCGCGGGCGTCGGAGAACTCGACCGCGAACCTCCCGGCGACGGCCGCGAGCTGGCGCCGCCACGCGTGCAGGAGCTGTTCCTCGAGGACGGGCGCGAGCTCGGGCAGCCGGTCGAGCACGAGCAGGCGCGCGCTCGTGTCGTCGAGGTCGAACCGCCGCGTGAGGTGCTCGACGAGCGCTTCGACCTGCCACAGCACGAGGCGCTCGGTCGTGTGCCCCGTCGAGCGGATGAGCGTCGTGAGCGCGCGCTGGTCGAGCTGCTCCTGCTCGGCGAACGCGAACACGTCCGCGAGCGCCTGCGCGTCGCGCTCGGTGAAGGCGTGCTCCTCGCCCTCGGTGAGCGGGAGGCCGAGCGCCTGCCAGTAGGCGCGGACGCGGTCCTCGTCGACGCCGGCCCGCTCGGCGAGCCGTTCGACGGTCAGGGTGCGGGGTCCGCCGAGGAGCGCCTCGTCGAGCACCGCCTCGGTCGCCTCGGCCTCGGTGGTCGGCGCGCCATCCTCCGCGGTCGTCGCGGACGGTGCGGGGGCGAGCTCGTTCTCCGGGTCCACTGGCACCCGGCGATCCTATTCCTCGGCCGGGCTCGTCGACGTCGGCGGGCGCACGCGAGATCGGCACGCACGACCGCCGATCCGGCCGCGGACCGCCGATCTCGAGGGGCCGTCCGGGGGCGGGTCAGGCGTGGGCCGGTCAGTCGTGGGGGCGCAGGTGGTGCACGTCGCCGCTGTGGTGGACGGTCGTCGTGCCGTCGTCGAGGCGGACCTCGAGGCCGCCGTCGGGGGCGAGCCCGATCGCGAGCCCGACGACGTCCCCGCCCGCGACGCGCTCGACGCGCACGCGCGTGCCGAGCGTGGCGCTGACCTCGGCGCAGTCGGCGTCGAGCCCGGCGGCGTGCGCGTCGCCCCCGGCGTCCTGCCAGCGCGCGAGAACCTCGCCGAAGGCCTCGTGCAGCGCGACGAGCACGACCTCCCGGTCGGTGGTCGCGGCTCCGGCGAGGGCGAGCGACGTGGCGGTCGGGACGGGCAGCTCGTCGCGCCGCTGTGCGACGTTGAGGCCGACGCCGACGACGACCCCGCCGTCGGGCAGCACCTCGGCGAGGATGCCGGCGACCTTGCGCAGCGGTGCGGGCTCGCCCGCGCCGGGGTCGGGGACGAGGACGTCGTTGGGCCACTTGACGACGGCCTCGACGCCGGCGGTGGCGCGCAGCGCGCGGGCGGTCGCGAGCCCGGCGAGCAGCGGGAGCCAGCTGAGGGCCTCGCGCGGCACGTCGGGCCGCAGCAGGAGGGAGCCGAGCAGGGCGGTGCGGGGCGGCGTCGTCCACGAGCGGCCGAGCCGGCCGCGGCCCCCGGGCTGGTGCTCGGCGACGAGGAGCGCGGGAGCGGGCCACGCCGCCGGGTCGCGGACGACGGCGGCCGCCAGCTCCGCGTTGGTGGACGCCGACTCGGGGACGACCTCGAGCCGGGCGAGCGGACCGGCGGGCGCCACGAGCAGCTCGCGCAGGAAGTCGGCCCGCAGCGGGGGTCGCTCGTCGCCGGACGGGGTCTCGGGGTCGTGCGCGGTCGCCATGCCCGCCATCCTCGCGCACGGCGCGGGCGCCGCACGAGGCGGGGACCGGCCGACCTGCGAGCGGCCGAGTTGTGGGGACCCACCAACCCGGGCCCCGGCGGTGCTGGCGGCGGCCGCATCGAGTGGGTGCGATCCTCCAACTAGGCTCGGGTGCGTGACGGACTCTGCGACGACCTCGCCCGCGACGACCGAGAGCGCCGACGCGCCCCGCCTCACCGGGACCGCGGCGAAGCTCGCCGACCTCGACCGCCGTCGCGCGGAGGCGGTCGCGCTGCCCGAGGAGGCGGCGCGGACCAAGCAGCACGCGCGCGGCAAGAAGACGGCCCGCGAGCGCATCGACGCGCTCCTCGACGAGGGGAGCTTCGTCGAGCTCGACGCGTTCGCGAAGCACCGCTCCCACAACTTCGGCCTGGAGAAGAAGCGGCTGGCGGGCGACGGCGTCGTCGTCGGGCACGGCACGATCGACGGCCGCCAGGTGTGCGTGTACTCGCAGGACTTCACGGTGTTCGGCGGCAGCCTCGGCGAGGTCCACGGGCAGAAGATCACCAAGGTGCAGGACCTCGCGCTGCGCACCGGGGTGCCGCTCATCGGCATCTCCGACGGCGGCGGGGCGCGCATCCAGGAGGGCGTCGCTGCGCTCACGCAGTTCGCGGAGATCTTCCGCCGCAACGTCGCGTCGTCGGGCGTGATCCCGCAGATCTCGCTCATCCTCGGCCCGAGCGCGGGCGGCGCGGTGTACTCCCCCGCCCTCACGGACTTCATCGTCATGGCCGACAAGACGTCGAACATGTTCATCACCGGGCCCGACGTGATCCGCGCCGTGACGGGCGAGGACGTGGGCTTCGAGGAGCTCGGCGGCGGCCTGACGCACAACGAGAAGTCCGGGGTCGCGCACTACCTGGGCAGCGACGAGGACGACGCGATCGACTACGTCCGCCACCTCGTGTCGTACCTGCCGCAGAACAACCTGTCGGACGCGCCGTCGTTCCTGCCCGACGACGTCGAGCTCGCGGTCACGGAGGAGGACGAGGAGCTGGACGCGCTCGTCCCGGACTCGGACTCGCAGCCGTACGACATGCGCACGGTGATCGAGCACGTGCTCGACGAGGGCGCGTTCCTCGAGGTGCAGCCGCTGTTCGCGAAGAACGTGCTGGTCGGGTTCGGGCACGTGGAGGGCCAGTCGGTCGGCGTCGTCGCGAACCAGCCGCTCGCGATGGCGGGCACGCTCGACATCGACGCGGCCGAGAAGGCGGCGCGGTTCGTGCGCACGTGCGACGCGTTCAACATCCCCGTGCTCACGCTCGTGGACGTCCCGGGCTTCCTGCCGGGCGTCGACCAGGAGCACCAGGGCATCATCCGCCGCGGCGCGAAGCTCATCTACGCCTACGCGGAGGCCACGGTCCCGCTCGTCACGGTGATCACGCGCAAGGCGTACGGCGGCGCCTACATCGTCATGGGATCGAAGCAGCTCGGCGCGGACGTCAACCTCGCGTGGCCGACGGCGCAGGTCGCGGTCATGGGCGCGGGCGGCGCGGTGAACATCCTGCAGCGCGCGGCGCTCAAGCGGACGGCCGACGCGGGCGACGACGTCGAGGCGGAGCGCGCTCGCCTCGTCGCCGAGTACGAGGACGCGATCGTCAACCCGTGGGACGCCGCGGAGCGCGGCTACGTGGACGCGGTGATCCGCCCGTCCGAGACGCGCGTGCAGGTGGTGCGCGCGCTGCGGGCCCTGCGGACCAAGCGCGCGAGCCTGCCGCCCAAGAAGCACGGCAACATCCCCCTGTGAGCGCCGCGGACCGCACGCACCCGACGACCCGCCGCACGAGCGGCCCGAGAGAAGGACGGTCATGAGCCACGAGGACGCCACGCACGGCCCTGCGCCGCTCGGCGCGGTCGACCCGGCACCGATGCACGCCGCGGTCGACGCGCTCGCCGCGGCGCTGCACGAGTACGTCGGCACCGCCGTGGGGGTGCGCGCCGAGTTCGGGGCGTCGGAGGCGGACGAGGACCCGCGCGTCCTCGCGCTCGAGGCGCGCGTCGGCGCGCTCAACGCCCAGCTCTTCGACGTGCTGCACGAGGCGCTCGGCATCCACCCCGACCTCACGTCGTCCGTGTGGGAGCCGACGGAGGGCGAGGAGGCCGACGACGCGGACGCCGCCCCGGCGGACCTGGAGGACGACACGTTCACCCTGGAGTACGTCGTCGTCTCGCACCCCGGCGGCCCGGACCTGGACGACGTCGTCGGGCTGCTGGACTCGTGGGGCCACGAGGCGCACGCGCGCCTCACCGAGGCGGGCTACGACGTCCCCGAGTGGGGCGTCGGCCGCGGCACGGACGAGCCCGAGGACGACGCGTGAGCGAGCAGCAGCCGGTGCCCGGCGCCCCGAGCGTGCGCGTCGTGCGCGGCGCCCCGGACGATCTCGAGGTCGCCGCGCTCGTGGCCGGGCTCGCCGCGGCGGCCGCGGCCGGCGACGTGCCCGACGACGTCGCGCCCGTGGACGAGTGGACCAACCGCGCGCGCGTGCTGCGCGGGACGGGCGACGGCGCGACGGCGAAGAGCTTCGGCGGGCGCGCGGGCCGGCACAACGCCGACTCCTGGCGCTGGAGCCTGCGCTCGTGACGACGGCCGGCCCCTCCCCGCGCGTGCGGCGGCTGCCCGAGCGGGCGGTGCTCGTGGAGCATGCTCCGACGGCCGACGCCGTCGAGGCCGACCCGACGGCGCTGCCGCCCGTCGTGCCCGTCGCCGCGTGGCGACGCTGGGCCTGGGCGGTCGCCTTCGTGCCGACGGTCGCGCTCCTCGTCTACCAGCGCGCGGGCGCGTCGCGCGGCTGGCCCGTGCCGGAGGCGCTCGTCGTCGTCGCGACCCTCGGCCTGCTCCTGACGGCCGTGCTCGCGCTCGTCCGCTACCAGGACGACCGCGCCGCGGCGCGCCTCGCGCGCGGTCGCGACGCGCTGCTCGCCGCCCCCGTCCGGGCCACGGGCACGCTCACCGTGCCCGCACCGGCCACCGACGACCCGCAGCCCGGTGCGCGCGACGTGCGCGGGACGCTCGTCGTCACGACGGGATCGGGCGTGGCGACGGCACGGCCGGTGCGCGTCGTCGTGCCCGCGGGCACGACGGCCCCGCGCCCGGGCGACCCGGTCGCCGTCTGGCACGCGGCCGACGACGAGGACGCGACCGGCGTGCTGCTCGTCCGCTACCAGCGCGACTGGGCCGACGACCTGCTCGCCGCGCTGCGCGGGGGCGGCCCGGCCGCGGACGACGGGGCAGACGTGGACGGGCCGGACGAGCCCGAAATTCGCACGGAGCGCTCGCCCCGCGCCGAGTAGTCTCGTCCGGGTGAGCGACACCACCACCACCCCCGCCGGCGCCTCCGCCGGGACCCCCGACCGCACCCCCACGCCGATCGACGCCGTCGCCGAGGCGTACGTCACGCGGGTCGCCGAGCTCGACCCGCTGGCCGCCACCTCGATGGGCCTGTCCGGCTACGACCACCTCGTCACCGACCTGTCCCCCGCCGGGCACGAGGCGCGCGCCGAGGCCGACCGCGCGGTGCTGCGCGAGCTCGACGGCCTCGAGCCGGTCGACGACGTCGACCGCGTCACCCTCGCGGCGATGCGCGAGCGCATCGGCCTGCAGCTCGAGCTGCACGAGGCCGGCGAGCCGCTCGCGAGCCTCAACAACATCGCGTCGCCCGTGCAGGAGCTGCGCGACGTCTTCGACATCATGCCGACGGGCACCGTCGAGGCGTGGGAGAACATCGCGGCCCGCCTCAACGGCCTTCCCGGTGCGATCGACGGCTACATGGCGTCGCTCGCGGAGGCGGCGTCGCGCGGCAACGTCGCCGCGATCCGCCAGGTGCGGATCGGCGTGGCGCAGTCGCGCGAGCTCGCCGACCCGCAGGGCTCCTTCTTCACGACCTTCGTCTCGGGCCCCGAGGCCGACGCCGTCCTCGACGACTCCGCCGCGTGCTCGCTCGTGCGCAAGGAGCTCGAGCACGGCGCCGCCGCCGCGCGCGAGGCGTACGGCCGGCTCGCGGACTTCCTCGAGACGACCCTCGCCCCGCAGGCCCGCGCCGAGGACGCCGTCGGCCGCGAGCGCTACGCCCTCTTCTCGCGCACGTTCCTCGGTGCCGAGGTCGACCTCGACGAGACGTACGCGTGGGGTCTGGAGGAGCTCGCGCGCGTCGTCGCGGAGCAGGAGGAGATCGCGCGCCGCATCGCCGGTCCCGGCGCGAGCGTCGAGGACGCGGTCGCGGCGCTGGACGCCGACCCGAGCCGCAAGCTGCTCGGCAAGGACGCTCTCAAGGCCTGGATGCAGGAGACGTCGGACGCCGCGGTCACCGCGCTGAACGGCGTCCACTTCGACATCCCCGCGCCGGTGCTCGACCTCGAGTGCATGATCGCGCCGACGCAGACCGGCGGGATCTACTACACCCCGCCGAGCGACGACTTCTCCCGCCCGGGCCGCATGTGGTGGTCCGTCCCCGCGGACGTCACCGAGTTCAACACGTGGCGCGAGAAGACGACCGTTTACCACGAGGGCGTCCCCGGCCACCACCTGCAGTGCGGCCAGGCCGTGTACGCGCGCGCGACGCTCAACACGTGGCGCCGCCTCGCGTGCTGGGTCTCGGGCCACGGCGAGGGCTGGGCCCTGTACGCGGAGCGCCTCATGGCGGACCTCGGGTTCCTCGACGACGACGGCGACCGCCTCGGCATGCTCGACGCGCAGCGCATGCGTGCCGCGCGCGTCGTGCTCGACATCGGCGTGCACCTCGGGCTCCCGGCCCCGCAGGAGTGGGGCGGCGGCACGTGGGACGCCGACAAGGCGCTCGCGTTCCTGCGCGCCAACGTCAACATGCCCGACTCGTTCGTGCGGTTCGAGCTCGACCGCTACCTCGGCTGGCCGGGGCAGGCGCCGTCGTACAAGGTCGGGCAGCGCCTGTGGGAGGCCACGCGCGACGACGCGCGCGCCGCGGCGCAGTCGCGCGGCGAGCAGTTCGACGCGAAGGCGTTCCACGAGCGTGCGCTCAACCTCGGCTCGGTGGGCCTCGACGTGCTGCGCGACGCGCTCTCGTCGTGACCCCAGCGCCCGACCGGCCCGGGACGGCGGCGCGCCGTCCCGGGCCGGCCGGCGTCCGGGCGTCCTGACCCGTGGGCGCCGTCCTCACCGGCTTCGCCGTCATCGCCGTCGTCGTGGCCGCCGGGTACGTCACCGCGCGCCTGGGCATCGGGGGCCCCGACGCGCGGACGGCGCTCAACCGTGTCGGGTTCTTCGTCGCGAGCCCGGCGCTGCTGTTCACCGTCCTCGCCCGGGCCGACGTCGGCGCGCTGTTCCAGGCGCCCCTCGCGGTGGCCGCGACGTCCGCCGTCGTCACGGCCGGCGTGTTCGTCGTCGTCGACCGGCTCTGGCTGCGGCTGCCCGCCCCCGAGGCGACGGTCGGCGCCGTCGGCTCCGGCTACGTGAACGCGAACAACATCGGCCTGCCCGTCGCGGTCTACGTGCTGGGCGACGCGACGGCCGTCGTGCCGGTGATCCTGCTCCAGCTCCTCGTGCTCGCGCCCGTCACGCTGCTCGTGCTCGACGTGACGACGAGCGGACGGGCGTCGTGGCGGCTCGTCCTCGCCCAGCCCGTGCGCAACCCGATCATCCTCGGGTCGCTCGCGGGCGCCGTCGTCTCCGTGAGCGGCTGGACGCCGCCGGTCGCGGTCATGGCCCCGCTCGACATCCTCGGCGGGGCCGCGATCCCCATGATCCTGCTCGCGTTCGGCATGTCGCTGCACGGCACGCGCCCGCTGCGGCGCGGAGAGCCGCGCGCGGCCGTGGGCGTCGCGAGCGCCGCCAAGCTCGTCGTCATGCCGGTGGTCGCGTTCGTCGTCGCCCGGCTCGTGCTCGGGCTCGACGACGCGGCCGTCGCCTCGGCGGTGACGCTCGCCGCGCTGCCCACCGCGCAGAACGTCTACAACTACGCGGCGCGGTTCGGGCGCGGCGAGATCCTCGCGCGCGACACGATCCTCGTCACGACGGTCGGCTCGCCCGTCGTGCTCCTCGTCGCCGCGCTGCTCCTCGCGTAGCCGGGGCAGCGAGGCGCGCCGGGTAGTCTGCGCGGGTGCTCCGACTGCTCCTCGCCTCCCGCTCCCCCGCCCGCCTCGCGACGCTCCGCGCGGCCGGCGTCGACCCGCTCGTGCGCGTGTCCGGGGTCGACGAGGACGCCGTGCTGCGCGACGCCGCCGCGGAGCGCGGCGGGCTCGCGCCCGTCGAGGCCGTGCTGGTGCTCGCGCGCGCCAAGGCGGAGGAGGTCGTGCGCACGCTCGACCCGGCCGCCGCAGGGACGCCGGAGGACGACGCCGCGCTGCTCGTCGGGTGCGACTCGATGCTCGAGCTCGACGGCGAGGTGCTCGGCAAGCCCGCCGACGCGGACGACGCGCGCGCCCGCTGGCGCGCCATGCGCGGCCGCGCCGGCGTCCTGCACACCGGGCACTGGCTCGTGGACCTGCGCCCGGCCGACGCCGGGGGGACGGGTGCGGCGGTGGGCGCGACGAGCTCGACCGTCGTGCACTTCGCCGACCTCACCGACGACGAGATCGACGCGTACGTCGCCACCGGCGAGCCGCTTCACGTGGCCGGCGCCTTCACGGTCGACGGCCTCGGCGGCCCGTACGTCGAGCGGATCGAGGGCGACCACCACGGCGTCGTCGGGATCAGCCTGCCGCTCGTGCGGTCGCTCCTGCGCGAGGTCGGCGTGGCCTGGCACGCGCTGCGCGCCTGACGCGCTGCGCGGCGCCCGTTGTCGAGGCCGGACAACGCCGCGCACCTCTCGGAGCCCAGGGACGGGCCGCTATGGAGGTTTCCGACAACCGCCCTCGGCGCGGCTTGGTTTGTTCTCCAATCTTGTCCGGTACCGCGCGCAGGAGCGTGAACCGCGCCGTGCGCACGCGTTACCGTGAGCCGTGCCCGCGAACCCCACCCGCCCCCTGAGCAAGGTCCTCGTCGCCAACCGTGGCGAGATCGCCGTCCGGATCGTGCGCGCGTGCGCCGACGCCGGCATCGCGTCCGTCGCGGTCTACGCCGACCCCGACCGCCAGGCCCTGCACGTGCACCTCGCCGACGAGGCGTTCGCGCTCGGCGGCACGCGCGCGGCCGAGACCTACCTCGACATCGCGAAGCTCCTCGACGTCGCGCGCCGCTCCGGCGCCGACGCCGTGCACCCCGGGTACGGCTTCCTCGCCGAGAACGCCGAGTTCGCGCAGGCCGTGCTCGACGCCGGGCTCGTCTGGATCGGCCCGCCGCCCGCCGCGATCGACGCGCTCGGCGACAAGGTCAGCGCCCGCCACATCGCGCACCGTGCGGGCGCCCCCCTCGTGCCCGGCACGCCCGACCCGGTCGCCGACGCGAGCGAGGTCCACGCGTTCGCGGCCGAGCACGGGCTGCCCATCGCGATCAAGGCGGCGTTCGGCGGCGGCGGCCGCGGCCTCAAGGTCGCACGCACCACCGACGAGATCGACGAGCTCTACGAGTCCGCCGTCCGCGAGGCGACCGCGGCGTTCGGGCGCGGCGAGTGCTTCGTCGAGCGGTACCTCGACACCCCCCGGCACGTCGAGACCCAGTGCCTGGCCGACGAGCACGGCACGGTCGTCGTCGTGTCCACGCGCGACTGCTCGCTCCAGCGTCGCCACCAGAAGCTCGTCGAGGAGGCGCCCGCGCCGTTCCTCAGCGCCGCGCAGGAGGCCGAGCTGTACAAGGCGTCCGAGTCCATCCTCCGGGAGGCCGGGTACGTGGGCGCCGGGACGTGCGAGTTCCTCGTCGGCGCCGACGGCACCATCTCCTTCCTCGAGGTCAACACCCGCCTGCAGGTCGAGCACCCCGTCTCCGAGGAGGTCACCGGCATCGACCTCGTGCGCGAGCAGCTGCGCATCGCCGCCGGGGAGCCGCTCGGGTACACCTCCACGCAGGTGCGCGGCCACTCGATCGAGTTCCGCATCAACGGCGAGGACCCGGCGGCCAACTTCCTCCCCGCCCCGGGGCGCATCACGCGCCTGCGCTTCCCGTCCGGACCGGGCGTGCGCGTCGACTCCGGCGTCGTCGAGGGCGACACCATCTCCGGCGCGTTCGACTCGATGATCGCCAAGCTCGTCGTCACCGGCGCCACGCGCGAGCAGGCCGTCCAGCGCGCCCGCCGCGCCCTGCGCGAGCTCGAGGTCGAGGGCATCCCGACCGTCGTCCCGTTCCACCGGGCCGTGCTCGACGCCGAGGCGTTCGTCCCCACCGACGACGAGCCGTTCCGCGTGCACACCCGGTGGATCGAGACCGAGTTCGCCGACCGGCTCGCCACGCTCGCGCCCGCTCCCGCGGCGCCCGCGGACGAGGACGACGAGCCGCTCGCGACCGAGCGCGTCGTCGTCGAGGTCGGCGGCAAGCGGCTCGAGGTCGTGCTGCCCGCCGGGCTCGGCATGGCCGCCGGGCGTGCCCGCACCGCCAACGCCGCCCGACGCCCCGCGCGTCGCAGCGCCGCGAAGTCCAACGGCGGCGGCTCGGGCACGACGCTCGCCTCGCCCATGCAGGGCACCATCGTCAAGGTCGCCGTGGCCGACGGCACCCAGGTCGCCGAGGGCGACCTCGTCGTCGTGCTCGAGGCGATGAAGATGGAGCAGCCCCTCCTCGCCCACCGCGCCGGCACCGTCCGTTCGCTCTCGGCGACCGCGGGCGCGAGCGTCAGCTCGGGCACCGCCATCTGCGAGATCGTCGACTGACCTGCGCGTCCCACCCCGGCGACCGGCCGGGGTCGGCACGAGCGTCCCGAGATCGGCACCTCCGACCGAGCTCGGCACCCGAGGTCGAGGTCGGTAGCACCGACTGCCGTTCCCGACCGCGGGTGCCGAGCTCGCCGTCTGCCTGCCGTCAGCCGGGCTGGGCGGCGGCGCGCATCGCCCGCCGTCCCGAGGGCAGCGCGACGGCGACGGTCACGACGACGAACATGAGGACGCCGGAGACCACGAGCAGCGACTCGACGGAGAAGCGGTCCGCGAGCGGGCCGAACACGACCATGCCGAGCGGCATCGAGACGGCCATGACGATGCCGACGAACCCGAACACCCGGCCCTGGCGCTCCGGCTCGACGGTCTCCTGGAGCACGGTCATCGACGTCGTGGAGAAGGGCGGCACGGAGAGCCCGAGCAGGAACATCAAGGCGAAGAACACCCACATGTTCGTCGAGACGCCCATCGCGACCGACAGCAGGCCGAAGACGAACGTCGAGCCGACGATCATCGCGATCCGGTTCTTGAGGCCGCCCCACGTCGCGAGCAGCACGCCCCCGAGGAGCATCCCGACGGAGAACGCGACCTCGTTGACAGTGAGCTTCCAGACCTCCTCGCCGAAGGTGCGCGCGACCATGAGCGGCGTGAGGTACGACGGCGCGACGATGAGCAGGAACACGACGGCGTAGAGGCCCAGCACCCACCGGACGAACGGGTGCGACCCGAGGTAGCGGAACCCTTCGACGAGGTCGTCGAAGTACCCCGCACGCTCGCCCGCGGCGGCGCGCGCGAGGGTCGGGACGGGCACGAGCAGGAGGAGCCCGATCCCGACCACGGCGGTGACGACGTCGACGAAGAACACGGCGACCAGGGACAGGCTCGCGTACAGGGCGGCGGCGACCGCGGGCGCGAGGAGCATCATCGCGGACTGGATCGACTGGTTGATGCCGTTGACCCGCAGGAGCCTGCTCGTGGGCACGATCTGCGGGAGCAGCGCCGCGACGGCCGGGGTCTGGACGCCGGCGCCCGTCGAGCGGACCGCGAGCGCGGCGTAGATGAGCCAGAGGTCGTCGGCCCCGCCGAGCATGAGGAGCGCGAGCGCCAGCGTCGTCACGGCGATCGTGGCGTCGGCGGCGATGACGAGCACCTTGCGGTTCACCCGGTCCGCCCACACGCCTCCGAAGATCGAGACGACGGCCTGCGGCAGGAACCCGAACAGCGTGCTCAGCGCGAGCACCGAGCCGGACTTGGTCTCGATCGTCAGGTGCCACATGACGGCGTACTGGACAAGCATCGAGCCGAACAGGGACACCGTCTGCCCCGACAGGAACACCGCCGTGTCCCGGCGCCACCGGGGCCGGGCGAGCGCGTCGTCCTCGACGGGACGGTCGACAGCGTCCGCGGGCGCGGCGTCGGTGTTCTCGTACGGCGTATGGCTCACCCGGACATCGTGCCGGGCGCCACCCACACGGTCCACGGAATTCGCCGACGGCGCACCGCCGCGCGCGGCGGGGCACGGCACCGGGCTGGCAGCATGGGGCTCGTGACGATCCCGACCGCCCCCCGCGACCCCGACGAGCCGCCGACCCGGCTCCCCCGCCACCTCCAGCCCGGCGACGGCTGGGTCGAGTGCGCGTGCGGACGCCGGCACTGGGGGCTGTTCGGGGCGGCCGGGCTGCTGCTCGCCCGGCGCGACGGCGCCGGGCGGCCGACCGACGTCGTGCTCCAGCACCGGGCCCCGTGGTCCGACCAGGGCGGGACGTGGGGCGTGCCGGGGGGCGCCGTCGGGCCGGACGAGACCGCCGCGCAGGGAGCCCTGCGCGAGGCGGAGGAGGAGGCGGGGATCGACCCCGCGGCCGTGCGCGTCGTGGGCGAGCGCGTGCTCGACCACGGCCCGTGGCGGTACACGACGGTCCTCGCGGAGGTCGTGGACGGCACACCGGTCGAGCCGCGTGCGACCGACGCCGAGAGCATCGAGGTCCGGTGGGTCCCGGTCGACGACGTCGCGGGCCTCGACCTCCTCCCGGCCTTCGCGGACGCCTGGCCGGGGCTGCGTGCCCTGCTGGAGGGCCCGCCCGAGGATTGAGGGCCCGGGCGCCGTCCCGAGCACCGACCCCGCCCGCCCGGACACCGGCCGCCCTGTGCCGCGCGGGCCCGGGGCGGTAGCGTCACACCTCGTGAACCCCGCGCCGGCCCCCGTCGTCCCGCGCGACCGCGCCGACCTCGCCCTCCTGCTCCTCGTCGTCACCGTCACGGCGACGGTGGTCGAGCTCGTGCGGTCGAGCGGCCCGCTGCTCGACCACGCGTTCTCCGCGGGGGTCGTCACCGTGGCCCTGACGGCCCTCGCGACGTACGCGGCGCCGGGGCTGCTCGTCGCGATGATCGCCGCGCGGCTCGAGCTCACCGGCCGCGTCGTGCTGCTCGCCGTCTCCGCGCTCGTCGTGGCGCGGCTCGTGCTCCAGGGGCTCGGCACGGCGATCGCCTCGGGCGCGGACCTCGGGCTCGTCCGGTACGGCGTGGGCCTGGCGACCGTCGCGCTCGGGATCGGCGTGCTCGTCCTCGTGGCGGGGTTCGCGAGCGGCGTCCGCGCGGGCGCTGCCGACGGCCTCGCACGGGGCCGCCTCGTGGCCCTGGGCGTCGTGCTCGGCGCCCTCCTCGCCGCGGCGCTGAGCGCGGTCCTGGGCACGTGGGACGCCTACTGGCGGGCCGACGTCGGCGCGTGGGTCGTGACGGTCGTCGTCACGGGGGCGGCGCTCGCCTGCGCGTGGGTGCTGCGCGGGCGCGACGCCCTGCCGGGGTCGCGCGGGCTGTGGGTGCTCGGCCCGTTCGTCGCGCTCGCCGTGCAGGTGCTGGTCAACCCGGCGTTCGCGTCGGCGCAGACGGGCGTCGCGCTCCCGTTCGCGGTCGCCGGGCTCGCCGTCGCCGCGCTGCTCACGGCCTGGGCCGTCCCGCGTCCCGCACGGTCCGGTCCCGGTGCGGTGTGGCTCCCGCCCGCGGTGCTCGTGGTGGGCGTCGCCGTCGTCCTGCTCGCGGTCCCCCGCCTCGACGGGCCGGGCGCGTGGGGCTGGGTGCTGCTCGCCCTGCTCGTGCTGCTGGTCCCGGTCGCGGGGCGCTCGCTCGCCCTCGCGCTGACCCGCCCGGCCCTGCCGCTCACGTGGCTCCGGCTCGCCGGCGCCGCGAGCGCCGCGGGTCTCGGCGTCGCGGTCCCGCTGCTGGGCTACCAGCTCGAGTACGACGTGCCGCTGCCGTTCCCCCACACCCTGCTGCCCGTCGCGGCCGCGCTCGCCGTGGCCGTCCCCGCCGTGGTCGCGGGAAGGCGTGCGCACCGCGCCGCACCGACCCCGGACGACGAGCGGCCCGCCCGTCGGGAGCGCGGGCCGCTCGCGCTCGCTCTCGGGGGCGCGGTCGCGCTGCTCGCGCTCGTCGGCGTCACCCAGGTCCACGTGCCGACGACGACGTCCGCCGTCGCCGACTACCCGGTGGGCGACCTCCGGCTGCTGGACTGGAACCTGCACTACGGCGTGAGCGCCGACCCGTCGGTCCGGCTCGACGAGATGGCGGCGACGATCACGGAGTCCGGGGCCGACGTCGTGACGCTCCAGGAGGTGTCCCGCGGCTGGGTGCTCGGCGGCGGCGCCGACATGGCGACGTACCTCGCGCGCGCCACGGGCATGCGGGTCGTCTTCGCGCCCGCGGCCGACCGCCAGTTCGGCAACGCGATCCTCTGGGACCCGCTGCGGGGCGAGCTCACCGACGTCGTGCGCCACTCACTCCCCTACGGCGCCGGTCCCCAGGAGCGCTCGGCCGTCTCCGCCACGGTCGACGCCGCGGGCGTCCCGGTGCGCGTCACGTCGGTGCACGTGCAGCACCGGGAGGAGAACACCCCGACCCGCCTCGACCAGCTCGACGCTCTCCTCGCCGCCGAGCCGGCCGAGGACGCGTACGTCCTGGCGGGCGACCTCAACGCGGAGCCCGGCTGGGACGAGATCGCCCTCCTCGAGGACGCCGGTCTCGAGAGCGGGCAGGACGTCGCGGGCGATCCCGCGGCGCTCACGTCGCCCGCCGAGGCTCCGGCGCACCGCATCGACTGGGTCCTCGGCTCCCCCGCGGTGACGTTCCGGTCGGTCGAGGTCCTCGACGTCACGACGTCCGACCACCGCCCGCTGCTCGCCGAGCTCCGCGCGCAGGACTGAGACCCGTCCCGGCCACCTCGGCCCGGGATCCCGGCGCCCGCGGCCCGACCCGAGCGCGGGGCGGCGGGTTAGGGTCGACGGGTGCGCATCGAGCTGACCGTGACCGAAGCCGTCGAGATCGCCCGTGCGACGGGCGGCCTGCCGCCGTACGTGCGGTCGGTCGCGAGCGAGGGCGACGACGTGCGGGTCGTCGTCGACCTGCGCGAGGTGCCCGACCCGCCGTCGGCCCTCCGGCTCGCGGCCCGGCTCGTCCCGGTCGTCCGCGCGACGCTGCGCGTGGAGTCCGTCGTCGCGGGCACCGCGGTGCTCGCGGTCGAGGCGAGCGCGGCCGGCCTGCCCGCCCACAAGCTTCTCGGCTTCGTCGAGGCGCCGCTGCAGGGCGCGCTGCGCTCGCACGGCCTGCCGCCGGAGGCCGTGCGCGTGCTGCCCGAGGCGCGCGTCGCGGTCGACGTGCAGGCGCTCCTGGGCGGCGTGCTCGAGCACACGTTCCCCGGCTTCCAGCTCACCGAGCTCGCCTGGTCGGACGGGAGCCTGCGTCTCGACGGACGGCTCTGACGTGCCGGGTGCTCGTCCCCCGGCGCCCGTCCTCGTCCTGCTCGGTCCCGCGGCGACCGGCAAGTCGACGCTCGGCGCGCTCGTCGCGCAGCGGCTCGGGGTGCCGTTCGTCGACCTCGACGCCGTGGCCGACCGGTACTACCCCGAGGTCGGCTGGAGCGTCGAGCGCCTCGTCGAGCGCGTCGGAGTGGTGGGCCGCGTGGCGGCCGAGCGCGAGTGGGAGCCGGCCCGCGCGCACGCGACGGAGCGCGCGGTCGCGGAGCACCCGGGCTCGGTGCTGGCGCTCGGCGCGGGGCACGCGTCGTACACCGACCCCGCGCAGCTCGCCCGCGTCCGCGCCGCGCTCGCGTCCGTCCCGCACGTCGTCCTCGTGCTGCCGAGCACCGACCGCGAGCACGCGCTCGGCGTGCTGCGTGCCCGTTCCCTCGCCGCCAAGGGCACCGACTGGCGACCCGCGGGGCACGACTTCCTCGCCGAGTGGTTCGACGACCCGGGGACGCGGAGCCTCGCGCACCGCACGCTCGTCACGGGTACCGAGGACCCCGCCGCGAGCGCCCGCCGGCTGGCCGCCGCGCTCGGCTGAGGCGTCGCGCCCGCCGGGACCGCCTGCGGGTGCTCAGTCCTCCCGGTGGTGCAGCATGCGCGCCACCTCGGCGATCGAGCCGCTGAGCGACGGGTAGACGGTGAAGGCCGACGCGACGTCGTCGACCGTGAGGCGGTGCGAGACCGCGAGCGTGATGGGGAACACGAGCTCGCTCGCGCGCGGCGCGACGACCACGCCGCCCAGCACGACCCCCGCCTCCGGGTGGGCGAACAGCTTGACGAAGCCGTCGCGCATCCCGAGCATCTTGGCGCGCGGGTTGCGCGCGAGCGGCAGGACGGTCGTGACGTACTTGCTGCTCTGCGCCTTGAGCTGCTCCTCGCTGTACCCGACGGTCGCGATCTCGGGCGCCGTGAAGATGTTCGCCGCGACGGTGCGCAGCTTGATCGGCACGACGGCGTCGCCGAGCGCGTGCGACATGGCGACGCGGCCCTGCATCGCCGCGACGGACGCGAGGGGCAGCACGCCGGTGCAGTCGCCCGCGGCGTAGATCCCGCGCACCGACGTGCGCGACACCTTGTCGACCTCGACGTGCCCGCTGGGCGTGAGCCGGACCCCGGCCTCCTCGAGGCCGATGCCGCTCGTCGAGGGGATCGCGCCGACGGCGATGAGCACGTGCGAGCCCTCGACGACGCGGCCGTCGGAGAGCGTGACGCGCACGCCGTCCTCGGTGCGCTCGGCGGACTCGGCGCGCGAGCGGGACATGACCGTCATGCCGCGCGAGCGGAACACGCCCTCGAGCAGCTCGGCGGCGTCGGCGTCCTCGCCGGGGAGCACGCGGTCGCGGCTCGACACGAGCACGACGTCCGAGCCCAGCGCGTTGTACGCGCCCGCGAACTCGGCGCCGGTGACGCCCGACCCCACGACGACGAGCCGTTCCGGGAGCTCGGAGAGGTTGTAGAGCTGCGTCCACGTGAGGATGCGCTCGCCGTCGGGCTGCGCGGTCGGGAGCACGCGCGGCGTCGCGCCGAGCGCGAGCAGGATGACGTCGGCGTCGAGCACGAGCGGGCCGTCGGTGCCGTCGGGCGCGTCGACCACGACGCGCTCGGGGCCGTCGAGCCGGCCCTCCCCGATGACGACGCGCACGCCCTCGCGCTCGAGCCGCGCGTGGATGTCGGCGGACTGCGCCGCCGCGAGCGCCATGACGCGCGTGTTCACGGCCTCGAGGTCGACGATGTGCCGCCGCATCGCGGGGTGCTGCGCCTTGGCCGTGTCGACGGGGAGGCGGATGCCGAGCTCGGCGGCGCGCTCGGCGATCGTCATCCAGTCGGCGGTGGCGATGAGCGTCTTCGAGGGGACGACGTCCGTCAGGACGGCCGCGCCGCCGAGCCCGTGGCGCTCGACGACGGTGACGTCGGCGCCGAGGCGACGGGCGACGAGGGCGGCCTCGTAGCCGCCGGGCCCACCCCCCACCACGACGATGCGGGTGCTGTCCGGGGCGGTCGAGGAGTCCATGCTCACGTGCGTCACGCCGGACATTCTGTCAGGCCGTCGCGTCCCTCGGTGTCAGCATGCGAGACGTCGCGGCAGGTCCGGCGCGCCGCACGGGACGGCGGTGCTCGTCAGGTCGCGGGCCCGGGGACGGACTAGCCTTGCGACCATGACGACGACGCCTCCGAGCACACCCCCGCTCGACGATCCCGCGACCGACCCCTTCCTCGTGGCCCGGGCCGCGGCCGACCACATCGCGCAGGCCACCGGGGTCGAGGGCCACGACATGGCCCTCGTGCTCGGGTCGGGCTGGGGCGGCGCCGCGGAGCTGCTCGGCGAGGTCGTCGCGGAGGTCCCGACGCACGAGATCCCCGGCTTCTCCGCACCCGCGGTCGCGGGACACCTCTCGGTGACGCGGTCCATCCGGGTCGAGCGCGCCGACGGCTCGGTGCGGCACGCCCTCGTGCTCGGCTCGCGCACGCACCTGTACGAGGGCAAGGGGGTGCGCGCCGTCGTGCACGGCGTGCGCACGGCCGCCGCGACGGGCGCGGAGACGCTCATCCTCACGAACGGCTGCGGCGGACTCAACCAGGAGTGGGGCGCGGGCACGCCCGTCCTCCTCTCCGACCACATCAACCTCACGGCACGCAGCCCTCTGGAGGGGCCGACGTTCGTCGACCTGACCGACGTGTACTCGCCGCGCCTGCGCGAGCTCGCGCACCGCGTCGACCCGACGCTCCCCGAGGGCGTGTACGCCCAGTTCCCCGGGCCGCACTACGAGACGCCCGCCGAGGTCCGGATGGCCGGGATCCTCGGCGCCGACCTCGTGGGCATGTCCACGACGCTCGAGGCCATCGCGGCCCGGCACTGCGGCCTGGAGGTGCTCGGCGTCTCGCTCGTGACGAACCTCGCCGCCGGGATCAGCCCGACGCCGCTCTCCCACGCCGAGGTCATCGAGGCCGGCCAGGCCGCGGGACCCCGGATCAGCGCCCTCCTGGCCGACATCGCGAAGCTGGTGTGACATGACGGACCGCACTGCGGGGCACCGGGCCGACCCGGCCGACGACCCGACCTTCGACCCGGGGACCGACCACGCGGCGTTCCTCGCGCGCGTCACGGCGTGGATCGACGACGACGTCGACGCGAGCGACCAGGACGAGCTGCGCCGTCTGCTCGAGCTCGTCGACTCCCCCGACCCGCGCAAGCACGACGTGCGCGTGCGGGCGCTCGCCGACCTGCAGGACCGGTTCTCCGGCCCGCTCGAGTTCGGCACGGCGGGCCTGCGCGGGCGCATGGAGGCGGGGCCGCACCGCATGAACCGCGCGGTCGTGATCCGCGCGGCCGCGGGCCTGGGCGCCTACCTGCTCGACACCCTCGGCCCGGCGGGCGCGGGCGGCGCGGCGCGCCCGCGCGTCGTCGTCGGGTTCGACGCGCGGCACCGCTCCCGCACGTTCGCGGTGGACAGCGCGGCCGTGCTCACCGCGGCGGGCCTCGACGTGCTCGTGCTGCCGTCGGCCCTGCCGACGCCCGTCCTCGCCTTCGCGGTGCGCCACCTCGGCGCCGACGCGGGCGTCATGGTGACCGCGAGCCACAACCCGCCTGCCGACAACGGGTACAAGGTCTACCTCGGCGGCCGCGTCGTCACCGACTCCGGCCAGGGCGCACAGATCGTCCCGCCGTACGACGCGCACATCGCCGCCGCGATCGCGGCCGTCGGGCCGGCGCGGTCCGTCCCGCGCGCGTCGTCCGGGTGGACCGTGCTGGACCGCGAGGTCGTCGTCGCCTACGAGCGGTCGGTCCTCGCGCTGTCCGACGGCGCACGGCGCGACCTCAAGGTCGTCACCACGGCGCTGCACGGCGTGGGCGGCGAGACGGTCGCGCACGTCCTGCGCGACGCGGGCTTCACGACGGTCGTGCCGGTCGAGGAGCAGCTCGACCCGAACCCCGACTTCCCGTCCGTCGCGTTCCCCAACCCCGAGGAGCCGGGCGCGATGGACCTCGCGCTCGCCGTCGCGCAGGACGCGGCGGCCGACGTCGTGCTCGCCAACGACCCCGACGCCGACCGGTGCGCCGTCGCGGTGCTCGACCCGCGCGTCGGGACCTACCAGGGCGCGGAGACGGCCCGGTCGAACGGCTGGCGCATGCTGCACGGCGACGAGGTCGGCGCGCTCCTGGGCGACGACGTCGCGCGTCGCGTCGCCGCGTCGGGCGCGCCGGGGGGCGTGCTCGCCTGCTCGATCGTGTCGTCGCGGCTGCTGGGGAAGATCGCGGCCGCGCACGGGCTCGGCTTCGCGACGACGCTCACCGGGTTCAAGTGGATCTCGCGCGTCGACGGCCTCGTGTTCGGCTACGAGGAGGCGCTCGGCTACTGCGTCGACCCGGCCCACGTCCGGGACAAGGACGGCATCAGCGCGGCGCTGCTCGTCGCGCAGCTCGCGAACCGCCTCAAGGCCGAGGGACGCTCGATCGTCGACGCGCTCGACGACCTGGCGCGCGCCCACGGCCTGCACGTGAGCGACCAGCTCTCCGCCCGGTTCGAGGACCTCGACCGCATCGGCGAGACGATGGCCCACCTGCGGGCCGCTCCCCCGCGCACCCTCGCGGGGGCCGGCGTCTCCGACGTCACCGACCTCTCCGCGGGCCTGGACGGGCTCCCGCCGACGGACGGCGTGCGGATCCTCACCGCGGACGGCACGCGCGTCATCGTGCGCCCGAGCGGCACCGAGCCGAAGGTCAAGTGCTACCTGGAGGTCGTGGTCCCGGTCACCCCGGACGCCTCGCACGACGACCTCACCGCGGCCCGGGCCTTCGCCCGCGACCGCCTCGACCGCGTCAAGGCCGACATGACGCGCGCGCTCGGCCTCTGAGCCACCACGAGCCGGGGTCCCCGGTCGCCGGAACGTTCCGGCGACCGGGGACCCCGGCTCGTCACACCTGCGCGACGACGGTCACCGCCGCCGTCACGACGCTCAGTAGCCCGCGTCCCCGGCGGAGGGGGCGTCCGCGCCGTCGAACCCCGCGAGGACGGCGGCGGTGCCGGACAGCCCGAGCCGCGTGGCGCCGTGCTCGATCATCGCGAGGGCGTCGGCGAGCGTGCGGACGCCGCCGGACGCCTTGACGCCCAGGCGACCGCCGACGGTCTCGGCCATGATCGAGACGGCGTGCGTGGAGGCACCACCCGCGGGGTGGAACCCGGTCGAGGTCTTGACGAAGTCCGCGCCCGCCGCCTCGGACGCGCGGCACGCCTCGACGATCTCGTGGTCCGTGAGCGCGGCGGACTCGATGATGACCTTGAGGACCCTGTCCACAGGGACGGCGGCGCGGACGGCCGCGACGTCGTCGCGTACCGCGTCCCACGCGCCGGCCTTGGCCGCGCCGACGTCGATGACCATGTCGACCTCGTCGGCGCCGTCGCGGACGGACCGGGCGGCCTCGAACGCCTTGACGTCGCTGTGGTGCTTGCCCGACGGGAAGCCGCACACCGTCGCGACGAGCAGCCCGCGCTCGCGCGTGGTCGCCGGGTCCAGGGGCAGCATCGACGGGGAGACGCACACGGAGTAGACGCCCAGGCGGACGCCCTCCTCGACGAGCGCCGCGACGTCCGCGGGGGTGGCCTCGGGCTTGAGCAGCGTGTGGTCGACGAAGCGGGCCAGGCCCGCCGCGTCCAGGGGCTGCGTGCCGGTCGTGTCGCTCACAGCTGCGCTCCTTCGATCTGCTGGTAGCCGGGGAGGATCACGTCGTCGACGAGCGCACGACGCTCGTCGTGGTGCACGAACGCGCTCCACGCGGCGGTCATCGTGACGTCCGCGAGGTCGTCGATGGTCCAGCCCGCGTGCTCGACGAGGAGCGCCATCTCCTGGGTCATCGTCGTGCGCGACATGAGCCGGTTGTCGGTGTTGAGCGTGACCGCGAAGTCGAGCTCCTTGAGGCGCGTGATCGGGTGGTCGGCGATCGACGTCGCCGCCCCGGTCTGCACGTTCGACGACGGGCACAGCTCGAGCGGGACCTGGTGGTCGCGCACCCAGTGCGCGAGGAGGCCGAGCGCGGCCGTCCCGGGCTCGCACTCGGCGCTGTGCGGGAACTCCGGGTCGAACGCGATGTCCTCGACGATGCGCACGCCGTGGCCGATGCGGCTCGCCTGGCCGAGGTGCACGGCCTCGGCGATCGACTGCGGGCCCGCCGCCTCGCCCGCGTGGATCGTCACGGGGAAGTTCTGCTCGGCCAGGTAGCGCCAGATCTCGACGTGGCGCGAGGGCGGGAAGCCGTCCTCCGCGCCCGCGATGTCGAACCCGACGACGCCGTTCCCGCGGTTCGCGACCGCGAGCTCCGCGATCTCCGACCAGCGGTCGGCGTGGCGCATCGCGGTGACGAGCTGCCCGACGCGGATGGTCCGCCCCTCCGCGGCCGCCTCGGCGACGCCCTGCTCGATGCCGGACTGCACGGCGTCGACCGTCTCCTGGAGGGTGAGGCCGCGCTGGAGGTGCTGCTCGGGCGCCCAGCGCTGCTCGGCGTACACGACGCCGTCGCGCGCGAGGTCGAGCACCGCCTCGCGCGCCACGCGGGCGAGGGCGTCGCGCGTCTGCATGACGGCGATCGTGTGGTCGAACGTCTCGAGGTAGCGCACGAGCGACCCGGAGTCCGCGGACTCCGCGAACCAGGCGCCGAGGGCCTCGGCGTCGTCCGCGGGGAGCTGGTGCCCCACGTCGGCGGCGAGCTCGAGGATCGTGGCGGGGCGGAGCCCGCCGTCGAGATGGTCGTGCAGCACGACCTTGGGCAGCGCGCGGATGACGTCGACCGTCAGCGGGGCGTTCTCGGTGGTCATGCGCTCACGGTACCGGCCGGTACGCCCCGCCTCGCGCCGAGCGCACCGGCCGGGTGCGGACGGTCAGGCGTAGTCGTCGTCGCTGCCGGGCACGGCGGACGCCTGCTCGACGACGTCGGCCTCGGCGGCCTCGCCCTCCAGGTCGGGGCGCGGGGTGCGCGGCTGGTACTCGTCGACCTCGTGCACGGGGTCCTCGACCCCGGGGTCGTCGTCCTCGACCTCTTCCACCAGGCTGACGGCGTCCTCGCCCTGCTCGTCCAGACCGGCGTCCCGCCATGCGTCGTTCCCGGGCACGGTGCTCATCGCGACTCCTCCTCGACGATCGGCGTGCTCACCACGGCTGTGGCGGCTGCGCCCATCCTGCCGCCGGGCGCGTGGCCTCGCCAGCGCGGCCGTCGGGCAGGAGCGCCCAGCACACGTGCGGCCAGCCCCCGAGCGCGCGGCGCACGGCGGGCACCCGGGCACCGTCGAGGAGCGCGCCCGCCGCGACGGTGCGGAGCGTGCCCGACGACGGCTCGTAGACCCGGCACCACCTCGCCCCGGCGTCGGCGTCGGTGAGGAGCACGACGTGGCGCGGGACGGCGGTCGCGAGCCCGAGCGCGAGGTCTCCCCCGGTGAAGAGCGGCACGGGCACGCCGCGCGCCGCCGCGGCGAGCGCGGCGCGCGCGACGCGCTCCGCGCCCGGCCCCGCGACGACCCGGTCCACGAACCGCACGTCCGCGTGGCGTGCGGTCCGGGCGGCGCCCCACGGCGGCGTCCCGAGCGCCGCGGGCCACGGCAGCGGCCCGAGCGCGCGCCGGTTCGTGCGGCGTTTGAGCGCCTGCTGGAGCGTCCGGAACCGCTCGACGCCGCCCCGTGCGCGAGCGTCCTCCGGGTCGTGGCGCGCGGCGTCCCCCGGACGCAGCCCGGTGGCGAGCCACAGGGCGAGCACCGGGTCGCCCGCCGCGGCGAGGAGGCCCAGCACGGCCGAGCCGCACGTCGTGCCGTCGGTCTGGCGCGCGGGCGCGCCCGCGATCTCGAGCGGCCGGACCGCGGGCCCCTCGTCGGGCCGGTCGAGCCGGCGCAGCGGGTCGACGACGGCACGCCGGTCCGTGGGCCGCAGCCCGTCGAGGGTCGTCGCGAGCGCACGCACGCGGTGCTCCGGGTGCCCCGCGCGGCGCGCGAGGTCGAGCACGTGGGAGGTCGCGGCGTCGGGCGCGTAGGCGCCGGGCGGCGGGGACGGCGGCAGGGTGCGCGCCGGGAGGAGGCGCGCGACGTCGGTCGCCCGCAGCGCCTCCGGCCCGCGCCTCACGCGGCACCGCCGAGAACCCGGCCGAACGCCCAGGCCGCGCCCACGAGGGCGAGCACGACGACGAGACCGCCGACGCGCACGAGGAACGACCACGAGTGCAGCCGCCCGTCGCGCGGGAGCCCGCCGGTCGGCGGGCGCAGCACCGCGGGGACGAGCGCGAGCACCGCCACCGCGACCGCCGCGCACACCGTGACCACGGAGCCGGAGCGCAGCCCGGCGGCGGCGAGCACGAGCGCCCCCACCACGACGCCGAGCACCGTGCGCTGCCACGCGAGCGCCGTGCGCTCGGGCTGCAGGCCCTCGTCCCGCGGCGGCACGGCGCCCAGCTCTCCCGACGGCACGCTCACCCTCCGGTCGCCGCCCCGACGGCGTAGCCCGCGAGCAGCAGGGCCAGCACGACGACGCCGACGACGAGCACCGGCAGGCCGCTCGGCGCCGGGAGGCGCCACCGCAGCCGTAGGGCCCGCTCGTTGCGGCGCCACGACACGAGCGCGTAGCCCGCGAACCCGGCGCCGGCGAGGCACGCGACGCCCGCGACGACGTCGAGCAGGCCCGCCATGCCCGCGAACGTCGCGAACGACGTCAGCGCGACGCCGCCCGCGACCAGGCCCAGCCCGGTGCGCACCCACGCGAGCGCGGTGCGCTCGTTGGCGAGGCTGAACCGCGCGTCGGGCTCGGTCCCCACGCCGTAGACCGACCGCGGCCGGCGCGTGTCGGCCGGCTCGGGCGGGTCCTGCTGGTCGGCCGACACGCTCAGTCGACGCGGTCCAGGACGACCGAGCCGCGCTCGACCACGGTGCCGGGCTCCGCGACGGACCACGCGCCGTCGAGAGCCTGCACCGCGCGCTCGAAGCGCTCCGGGGTGTCGGTGTGCAGGGTCATGAGGTGCTGACCCTTGCGGACGGTGTCGCCGGGCTTGGCGAAGAGCTCGACGCCCGCGCCCGCCTGCACCGGGTCCTCCTTGCGGGCCCGGCCCGCCCCGAGGCGCCACGCGGCGACCCCGACGGCGTACGCGTCGAGCCGTTCGAGCACCCCGTCGCGGTCGGCCACGACGTGCTCGCGCTCGCGCGCGACGGGCAGCGGGGCGCGCGAGTCGCCGCCCTGCTCCGCGATCATCTCGCGCCACTTGTCGAGCGCGCGCCCGCCCAGGAGCGCGTGGCGCACGTCGTCCTCGTCCTGCGGGCGGCCCGCCCCGGCGAGCATCTCGAGCGCGAGCGCGACCGTGAGGTCGACGACGTCCTGCGGCCCCTCGCCCTTCATCACCTCGACGGACTCGCGCACCTCGAGCGCGTTGCCCGCGGTGAGGCCGAGCGGGGTCGACATGTCGGTGAGCAGCGCGACCGTGCGCACGCCGGCGTCGGTCCCGAGGTCGACCATCGTGCGCGCGAGCTCGCGCGCCGAGCCGAGCTCCTTCATGAACGCGCCCGAGCCGACCTTGACGTCGAGCACGAGCGCGCCCGTGCCCTCCGCGATCTTCTTGCTCATGATCGAGCTCGCGATGAGCGGGATCGACTCGACCGTCCCCGTGACGTCGCGCAGCGCGTACAGGAGGCGGTCGGCGGGCGCGAGGCCCGAGCCCGCCTGGCAGATCACGGCGCCGACGTGCTCGAGCGCGTTCATCATCTGCGCGTTGGTCAGCGCCGCGCGCCACCCCGGGATCGCCTCGAGCTTGTCGAGCGTGCCGCCCGTGTGGCCCAGGCCGCGGCCGGAGAGCTGCGGCACCGCGACGCCGTACACCGCGACGAGCGGCGCGAGGGGCAGCGTGATCTTGTCGCCGACTCCCCCGGTCGAGTGCTTGTCCGCCGTCGGGCGCGAGAGCCCCGAGAAGTCCATGCGCTCGCCCGACGCGATCATCGCCTGCGTCCAGCGGCCGATCTCGGCGCGGTCCATGCCGTTGAGGTAGATCGCCATCGCGAGGGCGGCCATCTGCTCCTCGGCCACGACGCCGCGCGTGTACGCGTCGATCACCCAGTCGATCTGCTCGGGCGCGAGCCGCGCCCCGTCGCGCTTGGTCCGGATGACGTCGACCGCGTCGAACGCCTCCGGGGCCGGCCCCTCGGTGGCGCGGTCCTCGCCGTCGTCCTCGATGCCGTCCTGCGTGGCCACGTCGTCGCTGGTCACGAGCGCTCCTCCAGATCCTCGGGCCCGAAGGCGTCGGGCAGCACGTCCCTCATCGTCTTGATACCACGCACCGTCTCGACCAGCAGGTCGGGCCCTCCGTGCTCCCACAGGAGCTGGCGGCACCGGCCGCACGGCATGAGCGGCGCGCCGTGCCGGTCGACGCACGCGAACGCCACGAGGCGGCCGCCGCCCGAGCCGACGAGCGAGCTCACGAGCGAGCACTCCGCGCACAGCGTCACGCCGTAGGCGGCGTTCTCCACGTTGCAGCCGACGACGACGCGGCCGTCGTCCACGAGCGCGGCCGCACCCACGGGGAAGCCCGAGTACGGCGCGTAGGCGCGGGTCATGATGTCGCGCGCCGCGGTGCGCAGCGCGTCCCAGTCGACGGCCGGCCCGGCGGCGGACCCGTGCGGGTCCGTCCCCCCGCCCGGCCGGGTACCGCCGTCGTGCACGTCCGTCATGCCGTCCTCACTTGACGTAGGGGATGCCCTCGGCGGCCGGCGGGCGCACGCGCCCGACGAGGCCGGCGACGGCGAAGATCGTCACGACGTACGGCGTCATGAGCATGATCTGGCTCGGGATCGGCGTCCCGACGATGCCGAGCACCGTCTGGAGGTTGTCCGAGAACCCGAACAGGAGCGCCGCGACGAGCGCGCCGACCGGGTTCCAGCGCCCGAGGATCATCGCGGCGAGCGCGATGAAGCCCTTGCCGCCCGTCATCTCCTTGCCGAAGGCGAGCCCCGCGGCGACGGTGAAGAACGCGCCGCCGAGGCCGGCGACCGCGCCGCCGAGGATCGTGTTGCGCACGCGCGTCGCGTTGACCTTGATTCCGACGGTGTCGGCGGCCTTCGGGTGCTCGCCGACCGCGCGCAGGCGCAGGCCCCAGCGGCTGCGGAACAGGAAGACCTGCAGCAGGATCACGACCACGTACATGAGGTACACGAGGAGGGTCTGGCGGAACAGCACCGGCCCGACGACCGGGATCTGCGACAGCACCGGGATCTCGATGACGGGCAGCGGGTTGCGCGAGTTCCACGTCGCCGGGTCCGCGCTGAGGACCGTCGAGTAGAGGTAGCTCGTCACGCCGACGACCAGCACGTTGAGCACGACGCCGACGATGATCTGGTTCACCCAGTACTTCACGGAGAAGATCACGAGCAGCACGCCCACGAGCGCGCCCGCGATCGGCGCGGCGATGAGGCCGGCGTACGCCGACGACGTGAGCGAGGCGACGACCGCGGCGAGGAAGGCCCCCGCGAGGAGCTGGCCCTCGATCGCGATGTTGATGATGCCGACGCGCTCGCACAGCACGCCGGAGAGCGCGCCGAACACGAGCGGGACCGCGAGGAAGAGCGAGCCCTGGAGCAGGCCCGTCAGCGGGATCGCCGACTTCCCGGCCCCGGCCCAGGAGAGGAACGCGAAGACGACCGCGACGCCGTACACGATCGGCAGCCACACGCCGACCTTGCGCCGGTCGCGCGCGGCCCAGAACGACAGGCCCGCGAGCAGCAGCGCGAGGATCGACAGGAACAGCGCCGCCCCGGTGGAGCTCACCGTGATCGGCTCGATCTGGAAGAAGTCCTTCGCCGTCGAGAGGCGGAACGTCGTCTGCTGGCCGCCCGCGGGGAGCAGCGCGAAGAAGACGAGGGCCAGCAGCCCGATGACCCCGTACGCGACCGGGGCCTTCCAGCTGATGGGCGGCAGCGGCTTGGCCGCGCGCTCCGGCGCGGCGGCCGGTGCCGGGGTGGTGGTCGCGGTGCTCATGCTCCGGCCTCCTGGGTGGTCGTCGTGGTCGGGACGGCCTTCGCGCGGCGGCGGGCTGCCTGCCGTTCGGCGCGCGTCGGGCCGCCCGGGGTCGGGAGGCGGAAGATCGCCCGCACGAGCGGCGGCGCGGCGATGAAGAGCACGATCAGCGACTGCACGACGAGGACGATGTCGATCGGCGTGCCCGTGCGGGCCTGCATGACGAACCCGCCCGCGCGCAGCGCGCCGAACAGCAGGCCGGCGAGCACCGTCCCGAGCGGACGGGACCGCCCGAGCAGCGCCACCGTGATCGCGTCGAACCCGAAGCTCGCCGCGACGCCCGCGGTGAGCACGTGCTCCGTGCCGAGCACCTGCGCGCTGCCCGCGAGACCCGCGAGCGCGCCCGCGATGGCCATGACCCACACCGTCGTCCACGGGACCGACATGCCCGCGGTCCGGGCCGCGTGCGGGTTCTCGCCGACGGCGCGGAAGCGGAAGCCGAGCGTCGAGCGCTCCATGAGCCACCACACGCCGACCGCGACGAGCAGCGCGAGGACGAACCCCGCGTGGAGGCGGAAGCCCTCGCCCAGCAGCAGCGGGAACTGCGCGTTCCCCGGGATGCGCGGGCTGATCGGGTTGGAGCTGCCCGGCGCCTGGAACGGCTTCGTCGTGAGCAGGTACGCGACGAGGTAGATCGCGATGTTGTTGAGCATGATCGTGACGATCACCTCGTGGGCGCCCGTGCGGGCCTTGAGCACGCCCGCGATGCTCGCCCACAGCGCCCCGCCGAGCGCGGCGCCCAGCACGGCGAGCAGGAGGTGCAGCCCCGGCGGGAGCGCGAACGTCCAGCCGACGAACCCGGCGAAGATGCCGCCGAGGATGATCTGGCCCTGCGCACCGATGTTGAACAGGCCCGCGCGGAAGCCGATGCCGAGCCCGAGGCCCGCGAGGATGAGCGGCGTCGCGACCGTCATCGTCTCGGTGAGGGGGCGCAGCGCCCGCGAGACGTCGGGCGCGTCGACGTTGAGGACCGCGCCCTGGAAGAGCGCGGCGTACGCGCCGAACACCGCGTCCCAGACGGCCTGGAAGAAGTCCGACGGGCGCGCGAAGAAGTAGGACGCCGCCTCCTGGACCGCGGGGTCGGCCGCCGCGATGAGGACGCCGCCCAGGATCAGCGCGGCGACGATCGCGAGCAGCGAGACGAGCCAGCTGCTCTCGAGCATCTCGCGCAGGACGCCCTGCCCGGCGGGCGCCTCCGGCTTCTGCGGGTCGCTCGGCGGTGCGGCCGTCGGCGGGAGCGCCGACGCGTCGTCGGGCGTGGCCTGCTGGGTCACTGGATCTCCTCCTCGCGGGCGGCGGCCGCGTCCTGCGCGGCGCCCGACGGCGCGTCCTCGGCGACGGCGTCCGCCTCGCCGAGGGTCGTGTGGTGCTCGGCGGCCTGCACGACGGCCTCCTCGAGCGGGACCCCGGCCATCATGAGGCCGAGGACGTCGCGATCGGTGTCGCCGGGCACGACCCCGACGACGCGGCCGCGGTACATCACGGCGATCCGGTCGGCCAGCGCGAGCACCTCGTCGAGCTCGGTCGAGACGATGATCACGGGCGTGCCGTTGTCGCGCTCCTGCACGATGCGCCGGTGCACGAACTCGATCGAGCCGACGTCGAGGCCGCGCGTCGGCTGCGACGCGATGAACAGGCGCAGCGGGCGCGACATCTCGCGCGCGAGGACGACCTTCTGCTGGTTGCCGCCGGAGAGCGTGCCCGCCGGGGTCTCGACCGACTGGGTGCGCACGTCGAACTCGCCGATGCGCTGCTCGGCGTTCGCGCGGATCGTGCCGCGCGCGAGCGCGCCGCCGCGCGAGTAGGGCGCGGACGTCACGAGGTCGAGCACGAGGTTCTCCTCGACGGAGAACGTCCCGATGATCCCGTCGGTGCTGCGGTCCTCGGGCACGTAGCCCACGCCCGCCTCGAGCACCTGGGACACGCTGCGCCCCACGAGCTCCTTGCCGTCGAGCAGGATCGAGCCCGCGACCGGCTTGCGCAGCCCGACGATCGTCTCCGTGAGCTCGGTCTGGCCGTTGCCCTGGACCCCCGCGACGACGAGGATCTCGCCGCGCGCGACCTCCAGGCTCACGCGGTCGACGACGGCCGTGCCGGCGTCGTCCATGACCGTGAGCTCGTCGACCTGGAACGTGGTGTCACCGTTCTCCGCGGGCGCCTTGTCGACCCCGAGGGAGACGGAGCGCCCGACCATGAGGGACGCGAGCTCGGTCTCGCTCGCGCTCGGGTCGGCGGTGCCGACGACCTTGCCGCGGCGGATGACCGTGATGCGGTCGGCGACGGCGCGCACCTCGCGCAGCTTGTGCGTGATGAAGACGATCGACGTCCCCGCGGCCTTGAGCTCGCGCATGATCGCGATGAGCTCGTCCGTCTCCTGCGGTGTGAGGACCGCGGTCGGCTCGTCGAGGATGAGGACGCGCGCGTCGCGCGACAGGGCCTTGATGATCTCGACGCGCTGCTGCACGCCGACGGGGATGTCCTCGACCATCGCGTCCGGGTTCACCTCGAACCCGAACCGGTCCGAGATCTCCTGGACGAGGCGGCGCGCGCGCCGCGCGTCGATGAGACCCGCGCCCTTCACGGGCTCGTGCCCCAGCGCGACGTTCTCGGCGACCGTGAACACCGGGACCAGCATGAAGTGCTGGTGCACCATGCCGATGCCGGCGGCCATCGCGTCGCCCGGGCCGGCGAACTGCACGGGCACGTCGTCGACGAGGATCTGCCCGTCGTCCGGGTCGTACAGCCCGTACAGCACGTTCATGAGCGTGCTCTTGCCCGCCCCGTTCTCCCCGAGCAGGGCATGGATCTCGCCGGGCTCGATGACCAGGTCGATGTGGTCGTTGGCGACCAGGGACCCGAAGACCTTCGTGATCCCTCGCAGCTCCAGCTTCACCGGTCTGCCTCTCCTCGTGCTTCGCAGTCGTACCGCGGTGTCGACCTCGATCCCGTCGAGGTACTCCATCGAACCGCACCCGCGGGAGCGCGGCGCGTCGTCGCGGCCCCGACGACACCGTCGTCGTCATGACGGTGGCCCGGGCGCTGGGCCCGGGCCACCGGTGCCGGTCGCCCGTGGGCGGCCGGCGGGTTCAGCGTCGCGTCACGGCGCGTTCGGCGACTCGACGACGAGGTCGCCCGCGATGATCTGCTCCTGGTACTGGGCGAGCTGGTCCTGCAGCTCGGCCGGGACCGCGTCCTCGAAGTCGTGGAACGGCGCCAGGCCGACGCCCTCGTTCTCGAGCGTGCCGACGTACGGCTCGCTCGTGAAGTTGCCGTCCGCCGACTCGCTCACGGTGTCGAAGACCGCCGGGCCGATCTGCTTCATCACGGACGTGAGGATGATGCTCCCGTAGTCCGTCGTGAGGAAGCCGTCCGAGTCGACCCAGATGATCTTCGCGCCGCCGCTCTCGGCCGCCGCGGCGGCACCGAGGCCGACCGGGCCGGCGACGGGCATGATGATGTCCGCGCCCTGGTCGATGAAGCCCTGCGTGACGTTCTGGCCGTTCGCCTGGTTGTCGAAGTCGCCCGTGAACGTGCCGGTCTGCGCTTCCTTGTCCCAGCCGAGGACCTTGACGTCGGTGCCGTTGTCCTCGTTGTACTGCGCGACGCCGTCGACGTAGCCGTCCATGAAGATGGCGACCGACGGGATCTGGATGCCGCCGAACGTGGCGACCGTGCCCGTCTCCGTCATGCCCGCCGCGAGGTAGCCGGCGAGGAACGCCGCCTCCGCGGTGTTGAACAGGATCGGCTTCGCGTTGTCGATCTCGACCGGCTCCGGCGGGTCGTCCGCCGTGGCGCCCGGGTTGCTGAACGCCGAGTCGATGAGGGCGAAGTGCACGTCCGTGTTGGCCTCGGCCGCCGACTGGATCGGGTCCTCGAGGAGGAAGCCGACGCCGATGATGAGGTTGCAGCCCTGCTGGACGAGGCTGTCGATGTTCGGGCCGTAGTCGGTGTCCGCCTGGGACTCGACCTCGTGCGTCGTGATGCCGAGCTCCGTCTTGGCCTTCTCGAGACCCTCGTAGCCCGACTGGTTGAAGGACTGGTCGTCGAACCCGCCGGCGTCGGAGACCATGCACGCGGAGAAGTCGGAGTTGCCGCCCGCGGTGCTGTCGCCGCCGCCGGTGGTCTCGTCGTCCTCGGGCGCGGCGCCGCACGCGGCCAGCGCGAGCGCGGCGACCGCCGCGAGGGCGGTGACCTGAGTCGCTCTCTTCACCTGATAGCTCCTGTCGTTCTCGTAGCAGTGCCGCGCAGGGAAGGACCCCTGGGCCCTCCCGAGCACCGTTGCACGGGAGGACCGGTCCGTCGGCCTCTATAGGACCGAAGACTAATCAGCCCGAGGGGTCCAGCACGTTACTTGCCGGTAACGCGGGCGCTTCGTTATGCAAGCGTCACTTTGCGTCTGAGGCGTGACACACCCCTGTCCACGGGTCGGGACCGGTTCACCCGTCCTGGCCCGCGGCGACGCGCGCGAGGAGCCGCATGCCCAGGCCGATCGCGCGCTCGTCCACCTGGAGGTCGCCCTGGTGGATGTCGTAGCTGCGCCCGCCCGGCGTCCGCGTGCCGAGGCGGGCCATCGCCCCGGGCACCTTCGTCAGGTACCAGGCGAAGTCCTCGCCCCCGAGCGACTGCTCGGTGAGCACCACGCTGTCCGGGCCCAGGACGTCGCGCGCGGCAGCCTCGAGCAGGCCGGTGCAGCGCTCGTCGTTCTCGACGGGCGGGACGCCCCGCGTGTGGTGCACGGTCACCTCGACCTCGTACGGCGCGACGACCTGCTCCACCGCGTCGTGCAGCACCTGCCCCGCGAACTCCCACGCGCGCACGTCCAGGCAGCGCAGGGTGCCGCGGACCGTCCCGGTGCTCGGGATGGCGTTGTGCGCGGAGCCCGCGTGGACGGCGCCCCACGTGAGGTTCACGCCCGAGCGCGGGTCCAGCCGACGGCCGAGCACCGCGGGGACCTGCGTGATGACCTGGCCCAGCGCGTACACCACGTCGCCGGTCAGGTGCGGTCGCGACGTGTGGCCGCCCGGGGAGGCGATCGTCACGGAGACCTCGTCGGACGCCGACGTGATCGGGCCGATCCGCGTGCCGATGCGACCCACGTCGACCTTCGGGTCGCAGTGCACGGCGTAGATCTCGTCGACCCCGTCCATCGCCCCGGCCGCGAGGACGTCGAGCGACCCTCCCGGCTGGACCTCCTCGGCGGGCTGGAGCACGAGCCGCACGCCGCGGCGCAGCTCGCCCTGCGCGTGCAGGTCCGCGAGCACGAGCCCGGCACCGAGCACGACGGCCGTGTGCACGTCGTGGCCGCACGCGTGCGCGACCCCCGGCACGGTCGACGCCCACGGGAGGCCGCAGCGGTCCTGCAGCGGCAGCGCGTCGATGTCCGCACGCAGGGCGACGCGGCCTTCCGGGACGGCCGCGCCGTCGGGCACGCCCGCGGCGGTCGTGCCAGGCTCCGGGCCGACGTCGCACACGAGCCCCGTGCCCGGCAGGAGCCGCGGCTCGAGTCCCGCCGCGCGCAGGCGGTCGGCGAGCAGCGCCGTGGTGCGCGTCTCGGCGCGCGAGACCTCGGGGTGGGCGTGGATGTCGCGGCGGATCGCCACGACCTCGTCCACGTGGCGCGCGACGGCGGCCCCGATGCGGGCGGCGAGGGTCACGTCGGCGCTCACAGGAGCTCGTCCATCCCGAGCTCGCGCACCGTGTCGACCATCGACTTCACCTGCTGCGCGCGCGCCCGCGTCGTGACCAGGAGCGCGTCGGGGGTGTCGACCACGACGACGTCGTCGAGACCGAGGACCGTCACGACCCGGTCGCTCGCGGGCACGACGACCGAGCCCGCGCTCTCGCGGCGCACGACGCGCCCCGTGTCGCCGAGCACCTTGGACCCCGCCCCGTCGACGGACGGGAGGAGGGCGGCGAGGGAGTTGAAGTCGCCCACGTCGTCCCACCCGAACGTGCCGGGGACGACGGCGACGCCCCCGACCGCGGCGACCGGCTCGGCCACCGCGTGGTCGATCGCGATCCGCTCGAGCGCGGGCCACCGCTCCGCGAGCACGCGGTCGCGGTCGGGGCCGTCCCACGCGGCCGCGATCGCGCGCAGGCCGTCGTGCAGCTCGGGGCGCTGGTCCGCGAGGTGCCCGAGGAGCACGGACGAGCGCACGATGAACATGCCGGCGTTCCACCGGTACTCCCCGGACGCGAGGTAGCGCTGCGCGGTCGCGGCGTCCGGCTTCTCCGTGAAGCCGCGCACGTGCTGCGCGGTCGGCGCCCCCGCGACGCCGAGCGGGGCGCCGCTGTGCACGTACCCGAACGCCGTCGACGGCCGCGACGCCGCGATGCCGATCGTCACGACGTACCCGGCGCGCGCCGCCTCCACCGCCTCGCGCACCGAGGATTCGAAGGCGGCACGACCCGTGATCACCTGGTCCGCGGCGAACGACCCGACGACGACGTCGCCGTGCCGCGCCTCGAGCACCGCCGCGGCGAGCCCGATGGCCGCCATCGAGTCCCGGGGCGACGGCTCCGCGAGCACGTTCTCGGCCGGCAGGCCCGGGAGCTGCGTGCGCGCCGCCGCGACGTGCCGGTCGCCCGTGACGAGCACGACGCCCTGCTCCCCCGCGAGCGGCACGAGCCGGTCGACCGTCGCCTGGAGCAGGGAGCGCCCCGAGCCGGTGAGGTCGAGCAGGAACTTCGGGGAGCCCGCCCGCGAGAGCGGCCACAGCCGGGTGCCGGCGCCTCCCGCGGGGACGACGGCGAAGAAGCCGGGGATCGGCGACCCGGACGGGCCGGAGGAGTCGTGCGGCGAAGAGGCCATGAGGGCCAGCATAGTGAGGGCCGCAGTTCCCCCGCGGGCTGTGGGATCAGTCACAAACCCACGGCAGGGGGCCGATCCGCCGCCCCCGGCGGTCCGCATCATGACGTCGATGTCACTATGGTGGAAGCCCTGAGACCGATGCCGACGACGGTCCCGGGGTCCGGACTGAGGGAGTTCCGGACCACGGCCGGAACGTGACATCTCCCCCTGATCTCGCCACAGGAGGCCCCCAAAGTGCCCAGTGCACCAGCCGGCACGCTCTACCGCGGCCGCGAAGGCATGTGGTCGTGGGTCGCGCACCGCGTGACCGGCGTGCTCATCTTCTTCTTCCTGCTCGTGCACGTGCTCGACACGGCGCTCGTGCGGGTCTCGCCCGAGGCGTACAACGCCGTCATCGGGACGTACCAGACGCCGATCATGGGCATCGGTGAGGCGGGCCTGGTCGCGGCCATCGTCTTCCACGCCTTCAACGGCATCCGCATCATCCTGGTCGACTTCTGGTCCAAGGGCCCGCGGTACCAGCGCACGATGCTCTGGGTCGTCGTCGGCCTGTTCGTCGTGACGATGGCCGGGTTCCTGCCGCGCCACCTGATGAACGTCTTCGGAGGGGGGCACTGATGGCCGCCGCACCCACGGTCGAGGTCGCGAGCCCGCGCGACCCGTACAAGCGCCGCAAGGCCACGCGCAGCAACTACGAGCTGTACAGCTGGATCTTCATGCGCGCCTCCGGCGTCGTGCTGATCGTCCTCATCTTCGGGCACCTGTTCGTCAACCTCATGGTCGGCGAGGGCGTGCACGCGATCGACTTCGGCTTCGTCGCCGGCAAGTGGGCCTCGCCGTTCTGGCAGATCTGGGACCTGCTCATGCTGTGGCTCGCCATGTTCCACGGCACCAACGGCGTCCGCACGATCATCAACGACTACGCCGAGCGTGACGGCACTCGCCTCGTCCTCAAGCTCGCGCTGTACCTCGCCTTCACGATCGTCACGGTCCTCGGCACGCTCGTGATCTTCACGTTCGAGCCCTGCCCCGCGAACGCCCCGGCCGAGCTGCTCGCGTCGTTCTGCACGGCCTGAGCACCGCACCACCGCACGCCCCCGTCTTCCTCTCGCTCCACCCGGCTCTCTCCCAGGAGGCATCGACCCCGATGCAAACCCATCAGTACGACGTCGTCATCGTCGGCGCAGGCGGCGCCGGGATGCGCGCGGCGCTGGAGTCGTCCGGCAAGGTCCGGACGGCCGTCATCTCCAAGCTCTACCCCACGCGCTCGCACACGGGCGCCGCGCAGGGCGGCATGTGCGCCGCGCTCGCGAACGTGGAGGAGGACAACTGGGAGTGGCACACGTTCGACACGGTCAAGGGCGGCGACTACCTCGTCGACCAGGACGCCGCGGAGATCATGGCCAAGGAGGCCATCGACGCCGTCCTCGACCTCGAGCGCATGGGCCTGCCGTTCAACCGCACGCCTGAGGGCCGCATCGACCAGCGCCGGTTCGGCGGGCACACCCGCAACCACGGCGAGGCCGCGGTGCGCCGCTCGTGCTACGCCGCGGACCGCACCGGTCACATGATCCTCCAGACGCTCTACCAGCAGTGCGTCAAGCAGGACGTCGAGTTCTTCAACGAGTTCTACGTCCTCGACCTCATCACCGACCACGACCTCTCCGCGGGCGAGATCCCCGACGACGAGACGGTCACCGCGACCGGCGTCGTCGCCTACGACCTCGCGTCCGGCGAGATCCACGTCCTCCAGGCGAAGGCGATCATCTTCGCCACCGGTGGCGCGGGCAAGATCTTCAAGACGACGTCCAACGCGCACACGCTCACGGGCGACGGCATGGCCCTGGCCTACCGCCGCGGCCTGCCGCTCGAGGACATGGAGTTCTTCCAGTTCCACCCGACCGGCCTCGCGGGCCTCGGCATCCTCCTGTCGGAGGCCGCCCGCGGCGAGGGCGGCATCCTGCGCAACGCGGACGGCGAGCGCTTCATGGAGCGCTACGCCCCCACCATCAAGGACCTCGCGCCGCGCGACATCGTCGCCCGGTCCATGGCGAACGAGGTCCGCGAGGGCCGCGGCGCCGGGCCGAACAAGGACTACGTCCTGCTCGACCTCACGCACCTCGAGCCGGCGCACATCGACGCCAAGCTCCCCGACATCACCGAGTTCGCCCGGACCTACCTCGGGATCGAGCCGTACACCGAGCCCGTGCCCGTGTACCCCACGGCGCACTACGCGATGGGCGGCATCCCGACGAACGTCGACGCCGAGGTGCTGCGCGACAGCCACAACGTCGTCAAGGGCCTCTACGCCGCCGGTGAGGTCGCGTGCGTCAGCGTGCACGGCTCCAACCGTCTCGGCACCAACTCGCTGCTCGACATCAACGTCTTCGGCAAGCGCGCCGGCCGCACGGCCGCCGCCTACGCCGCGACCGCGTCGTACAGCGAGCTCCCGGAGAACCCCGCCGCGGCCGTCGTCGCGCAGCTCGAGGAGATGCGCAACCGTCCCGACGGCGAGCGCGTCGCCGACGTCCGCAAGGCGCTCCAGGACACCATGGACGCCAACGCCCAGGTGTTCCGCACGGGCGAGTCGCTCAACCAGGCCCTCGCGGACATCCGCGACCTGCAGAAGCGCTACAAGAACGTGTCCGTGCAGGACAAGGGCCGCCTCTTCAACACCGACCTCCTCGAGGCGATCGAGCTCGGGTTCCTCCTCGACATCGCCGAGGTCACCGTGGTCGCGGCGATCAACCGCAAGGAGTCCCGCGGCGGCCACTACCGCGAGGACTTCCCGGACCGCGACGACGCCAACTACATGCTGCACACGATGGCCTACCGCCGTCCGACGTCCGCCAGCGACGTCGCCGACGGGCACGTCGCGGGCTACTTCGACCACGTCGAGCAGTTCGACGGCTACAAGGTCGCCCTGGGCTCCAAGCCCGTCACCCAGACCCGGTACGAGCCCATGGAGCGGAAGTACTGATGACTGCCACACTCGAGAGCCCGGCCGCCGAGCCCAAGGCCGGGGAGATCCCCTCGTTCGAGGTCACGCTCCGCGTCCGCCGCTACTCCCCCGAGTCGGAGCACGGCGAGGAGGCGTACTGGGACGAGTTCACCGTCCAGGCGCACGGCACCGACCGCGTGCTCGACGCCCTGCACAAGATCAAGTGGGAGCACGACGGCTCCCTGACGTTCCGCCGCTCGTGCGCGCACGGCGTGTGCGGCTCGGACGCGATGCGCATCAACGGCCGCAACCGGCTCGCGTGCAAGACGCTCCTCAAGGACGTCAACCCCGACAAGCCGATCACGGTCGAGCCCATCAAGGGCCTGCCCGTGGTCAAGGACCTCGTCGTGGACATGGAGCCGTTCTTCGCGTCCTACCGCGAGATCATGCCGTTCCTCATCACGTCCGGGAACGAGCCGAGCAAGGAGCGCCTCCAGTCCGCCGCGCAGCGCGAGCGCTTCGACGACACGACCAAGTGCATCCTGTGCGCCGCGTGCACGTCGTCCTGCCCGGTGTTCTGGACCGACGGCCAGTACTTCGGCCCCGCCGCCATCGTCAACGCGCACCGCTTCATCTTCGACAGCCGCGACGAGGGCGCCACGCAGCGCCTGGAGATCCTCAACGACAAGGAGGGCGTGTGGCGCTGCCGCACGACCTTCAACTGCACCGAGGCCTGCCCGCGCGGCATCGAGGTCACGAAGGCGATCCAGGAGGTCAAGCGCGCGATGATCACCCGCGCGTTCTGACACCCCCGCACCGCCCCGAAGGGCGCCGACCGGACGGTCGGCGCCCTTCGTCGTCCCCGGGTGACGCCGCGCCCACGCGGCCCCGCACCGATCGGCACCCACGGCCGGGATCGGCAGTCTCGACCGAGATCGGCATCTGCGGCCCAGATCGGCAGCCGCACGTGCAGATCTCGGCAGCGCGTGCCGATCTCGTCCCGCCGCCCGAGCGCGGCGGTCACGTCCCGCGCGGCAGGCGGCCCCGGCGGATTCCGCGGACCAGGGGGCTCCACGGGCGGTGCGACCCGTGACCAGCGCGGAGGTGCTCCTCGGGCGACGGGACGACGGCGTCGCGCGTGCCCTCGACGGCGTCGCGCCTCTTCTGGACGTCGTCGCGCGCGCTCTCGACGGCGTGGCGGGGCGCCCGGAGGTGGCGGCCGTCGGCCGGGGGGTCGCCGTCGAGCACGGGCAGCTCGGGACGGCCGTCGCGCGCGTGCCGGGCGCCGTCGGGCACCGGGTCGGGCGGGCGCGGCGGGTTCGCCATCCACGCGCACACGGCCAGGAGGATGCGCGCGGTGAAGTTGACGAGGAGCAGCAGCGTCACGAGGACGGCGAACGACGCCAGGAGGGCGTTCCGCGTGGCGCTGCTCTCGACGAACGACGACCCGAGGTAGCGGAGCACGCCGAACCCGACGGCGGCGGTTAGCGATCCGACGAGGAGGTCGCGGCGTCGGACCTGCACCCCGGCGAGGAGCCGCACGACGACGACCACGACGAGCGCGTCGAGCAGGACGCTCACGACGAGGCCCGCACCGGTGACGAGGACGGCGGGCCCGCCGGAGAGGCCGATCGCTTCGAGGATCTGGTTGCCGAGGGACGTGACGGCGATGCCGGCGACGGCGGAGACGAGGAGGAACAGCGCGAGCAGGAAAAACCCGAGGAGGGCGCGCGCCCGGGCGAGCACGGGGCTCTGGCCGACGTCGCTCACGCCGAACATGGTCCGCACGGCGCCGCGCAGGTGGTACATGAACGACACGACGGAGAAGAGCAGCACCACGCCCGCGACGACGCTCGTGACGCTGAGCCCGGAGTCGAGCAGGAGCTGGTCAGGCCGGATCTCGCCGGGCTCGCCGTCGAGGGCGATGAGCCCGGGGACGAGCTCGTTGATCTCGCCGAAGACGACGTCCATGAGCTCCTCGCGCCCGCCCAGGACCCGCATGAAGACGGTGTAGCCGATCGTCAGCGCGGCGAACAGCGAGAACAGCGCGGAGTACGCGATGCCGCCGCACAGGAGCGCACCGCGCGCGTACAGGTAGCGGTAGGTCGCGCGGCCGGGCCGGCTGTCCTTCCAGCGCTCGACGAGCGCGTCCACCCGCGCGCGCGTGGGCGTGACGACGCGCGGGGCGGCAGGGCGGGGCGACGTCACGCCCCGAACCCTACGAGGCGGTCGCTCCCGCGGCATCCGCGCCGAGGGGGAACACCTGCTCGGGGCGCCAGACGCCGTCGTCCCCGTGCTCGTAGAGCGAGAAGCCGGCGACGTCGAACTGCGCGTCGTAGGTCGCCATCTGGTCGAACGCCGCGTCGAGCGCGGCCTCGGGCACCTCGTGCGCGACGGTCACGTGCGGGTGGTAGTTGAACCGCAGGTCCTGGGCGAGCGGGCCGGTGCGGATCGCGCTCTCGAGGTGCTCGCACTCCGCGATGCCCTCGACCACCTGGACGAACACCACGGGCGAGACGGGCCGGAACGTCGCGCTCCCCCGCAGGTGGAGGCGGAACGGCGCCGCGGTCGACGCGACCTCCGCCAGGTGCGCGCGCGCCGTGTCGAGCGCGGTGCGGTCCAGGACCGTCGGGCCGAGGAGCGTCACGTGCGGCGGGATCGACCGCGCGAGCGGGTCGCCGAACCGTGCGCGCGCGTCCTGGAGCTGCGTCGCGAACGGCTCGGGCACCTCGATCGCGATGCCGATCCGCACCTGGTGGGGCTCGCGCTCCGGGAGGTTCACGCGGTCGTCCCGCCCACGGGCAGCAGGCCGACGCGGTCGTAGATGCGGGCGAGCGTGCCGGCCGCGATCTCGCGGGCCTTCTGCGCGCCGCGCGCGAGCACCGCGTCGAGCTCGGCCGGGTCCGCCAGGTAGGTGTTCGCGCGCTCCTGGAACGGCACGAGGAAGTCGACGACGACGTCCGCCAGGTCCACCTTGAGGCGCCCGTAGCCCTGGCCGTCGTACTCGGCGGCGATCGCCTCGACGTCCCGCCCCGTGAGCGCCGAGTAGATGGTCAGCAGGTTCGACACGCCGGGCTTGGCGACCGGGTCGTAGCGGATCTCCGTGCCGGAGTCGGTCGCAGCCGACCGGATCCGCTTGGCGGCGACCTTCGGGTCGTCGAGCAGCCAGATGACGCCCTTGCCGTTGGACGAGGACTTGCTCATCTTCGCCGTCGGCTCCTGGAGGTCGTAGATCTTCGCGACCGACCGGACGATGTGGGCCTCCGGCACGACGGCGGTCCCGTCGCCGAAGCGGGCGTTGAGCCGCTCCGCGAGGTCACGGGTGAGCTCGAGGTGCTGGCGCTGGTCCTCGCCGACCGGCACGAGCGCCGCGTCGTAGAGCAGGATGTCGGCCGCCATGAGCACGGGGTACGTGAACAGCCCGACGGTCGTTCCGTCGGCGCCCTGCTTCGCGGACTTGTCCTTGAACTGGGTCATGCGGCCCGCCTCGCCGAAGCCCGTCTGGCACGACAGCACCCACGACAGCTCGGCGTGCTGCGGCACGTGCGACTGGACGAACAGCGCCGAGCGGTCCGGGTCCACGCCGCCGGCGAGGTACTGGGCGGCCGTGCGGCGGGTGCGCTCGCGGAGCCGCTCCGGGTCCGGGTTGACCGTCAGCGCGTGGAGGTCGACGACGCAGTACAGGGCGTCGTACGCGTCCTGGAGGGAGACCCACTGGCGCAGCGCACCGATGTAGTTCCCGAGCTGCAGCGAGTCCTCGGTGGGCTGCATGCCCGAGAGGATCCGTGGCCGGGTGCCCGTCGGGCTCCCGGGCTCCTGCGTGGTCTCCGGGACCGGTGCCGGACCGATGTGCGTCGCCTCGATGGACATTGCCCCATTCTGACAGGTGCTCGGGCGCCGGAACGAATCGCCGTCGTACCGCGGTCGGACGACGGGGTCAGGTGGCCTCGTCGTCGAACGGGGCGGGCCCCGTCGGCGCGACGGGAGCGGCCGGGCGGGGCGGGGAGACGCGCTCGGGCAGGGGGTCGTCGTCCAGGAGTGCCTCGCGGACGATCCGGCGCGGGTCGTACTGGCGCGGGTCGAGCTTGGCCCAGTCGACGTCCGACAGCTCCTCGCCGAGCTCCGCGTCCACGCGCGACTTCGCGTCGCGCAGGTAGCCCCGCGCCGACCGCACGAACGCCCCGAGCTGCTCCGCGTAGCGCGGCAGGCGCTCGGGACCGATGACGACGACCGCCACGATGAGGAGCACGACGAACTCGGCTCCGTTGATCCCGAACACGCCGACAGACTACTCGCTCGTGGCCTCGTCGAGGACGACGCGCACGTCGCGCTCCTGGTCGCCGGTCCGCACGCGCAGGGTCACCGCGTCCCCCGGCGCCTTCGCCCGGATCGCGACGATGAGCTCGTCCGACTCGGTGACGGGCCGGCCGTCGATGGACAGGATCACGTCTCCCGGCCGGATCCCGGCGGCGTCCGCCGGGCCGTCGGGCGTCACGGCGGGCGTCCCGGACTGCGCGTCGGTCGAGACCTGCACGCCCTCGCCCTGGTAGCGCTGGTCGAGGAGCACGCCGATCACGGGGTACGTCGCGACGCCGTCGGCGATGAGCTGCTCGGCGGTCCGGCGGGCCTGGTTCGACGGGATGGCGAACCCGAGCCCGATGCTGCCCGTGGCCTCGCCGCTCCCCGGCGGCTGCGCGATGGCCGAGTTGATGCCCACCACCTGGCCCCGGCCGTCGACGAGCGGGCCGCCGGAGTTGCCGGGGTTGATCGCGGCGTCCGTCTGGATCGCGTTGATGAACGCCGTCTCCGCCGCGGCACCCGCCTGGACCGGGCGGTTGAGCGCGCTGATGATCCCCGTGGTCACGGTCCCGTTGAGCCCGAGCGGCGCACCGATGGCCACCACCGGGTCCCCGACGACCACCTCGTCGGAGTCACCGAGAGCGAGCGGCGTGAGGCCCGAGTCCTCGACCTTGACGACCGCGAGGTCGTAGTCGACCGTGCGCCCGACGAGCTCGGCCGGGCTCTCGTGCCCGTCGGAGAAGAGCACGACGATGTCGCCGCCGTCGGCGGCCGACGCGACGACGTGGTTGTTCGTGAGGATGAAGCCGTCCTCCCGCAGCACGAAGCCCGATCCGGTCGCGACGCCGTCGGCCCCGCGGACCTGGAGCGAGACGACGCTGGGCAGCACGGTCGCCGCGATGTCCGCCACCGAGCCGTCGGGGCGGTCCGCGCCGGGCTCGACGCTCGCGGGCGGCAGCGCCGAGACGGACGAGCCGGAGGGCTGCGGGTCGGCGAGGCGGTCGGCCGCGACGCCGCCGACGGCGCCCGCGACGAGCGCGAGCACCGCGACGCCCGCGACGGCGGCCGGGCGCAGGCCGCGTCGCGGGGCGGTGCCGACCGCTCCGCGGGGCACGCCCACGAGGGTCGGGTCGACGGACCCGCCCGGGCGCGTCGGCGCCTCGGGCTGGCCGAACGCGCTCAGCCGCTCCCAGGGGTCCGTGGGCCCCGCGCTCGAGGGTTGCGCAGGCGCGGGCACCGCGGGCGGCGGCGGGACCGGTCCCGGACCGTACGCGGGCACGGCGTGGCCCGACGCAGCGCCCTCAGCGGGCCGTGGGGCCTCGGCGGGCCGTGGGGCCTCGGCGGACGGCGGGACGGGCACGCTGCGGTAGGCCGACGGCGGCGCGAACGGGTTCGGCGCGGCGTCGCGCGGACCGGGCTGCTCCGGTCCGGTCTGGGGGTCGGTCATGAGGTGCCGAGCGCTCCTGTCATGGTCGTCCAGCCCCGGGAGATGCGCGCCGGGACCCCGGCATCGTAGTCACGGGCCGGGAACGCCGCCACGAGGGCGGCGACCGTCTCCTGCTCGGTGTCGGCGACGACGTCGATCACCGTGTCGCCCGACTGCCACACGACGTGCCACGGCGCCTCGGACAGCACGTGCACGCGGCGACCGTCGACGTCCCACGTCTCGCCGCCCGCGAGCGCCGACGTGTCCAGCAGGCCGGTCTGCTCACGCACGACCGCCTCCCCGCCCGGCGCCTCGAGGTCGATCTCCAGCACGCCGCGCCGCGCGTCGTCGCGCACGTCGGTCACGCGGAAGCCCTCGGGGAGCGGCGTCGGGCAGGTCCAGCCCTGCGCGGCGAGCGCCGCGAGGGCGGACGCGCTGCCGTCGGCGACCGTCCCCCCGCCCGACCCGCCGTCCGGACCGTCGGTCCGCGCGCCGCCGACGACGAGCGCGCCCGTGGCCCGGGGTGCGGCCTGCGCGAGCACGGTGAGCGGGTCGCTGCGGTGCAGGTCCGGCGTGACGAGCGGGCTCTCCCCCAGCGCGAAGAGGCCCACCGCCGCGACGCCGACGCCGCTGACGACGAGGCCGACGACCCGCCGCCGGAGCGAGACGCGGCGCACCTCGCCGCTCCACGCGCCGCGCGGGAGCGTCGCGGTCTCTGCCCAGGGGTCGCTCGGCGCGGGCGCCGCGCGCAGCGGGTCGCCGTCCGTCGGCGGGATCTGGGCGGACAGCGCGAGCAGGCGTGCGGCGAGGTCCGGCGCCGGCTCCACCGGCCCGGCCGTGCTCAGCGCGCGCCGGGCCGCCCGGGCCGCGGAGAGCTCTGCCGCGCACCGCGGGCAGCAGGCCACGTGCTCCAGGGCGCGCTCCGCCTCCGCGGGCGACAGCTGCCCGTCGACGAGCGCGGAGAGCCGCGAGCCGAGATGGGTCACGCCGCCCCCCGGGCGCCAACGGCCGTCGGTGCGTCGTCCGACGCCGGACGCTCCGCGGGGTCGCGGTGCGGCAGTGCGGCGCGCAGCTGGGAGCGCGCGCGGTGGATCCGCGAGCGGACCGTGCCGAGCTTGATGCCGAGCGTGACGGCGATCTCCTCGTAGGAGAGGCCCTCGATGTCGCACAGCACGACGGCGGCCCGGTACTCCGGCGAGAGCGCGTCGAGCGCGCGCTGCACGTCGTGGTCGAGGTTCGCGTGCTCGAACCCGCGCTCCGGCTGGGCCTCGGCGCGCGCCGGGTAGTGCCCGTCGTCGTCGCCCATGGCCTCCATCCGGATGCGCTGCTTGCGCCGGACCTGGTCGAGGAAGAGGTTCGTCGTGATCCGGTGGAGCCAGCCCTCGAACGTGCCCGGGGTGTAGCTCGACAGCGAGCGGAACACCCGGACGAACGTCTCCTGCGTGAGGTCCTCCGCGTCCTGGCGGTTGCCGGTGAGGCGGTAGGCGAGCCGGTAGACCCGCGCCGAGTGCTCGCGCACGATCGCGTCCCACGACGGCGGCACCCACGTGCCCGCGTCCTGCTGGCCGTGCGTGCTGGTCCTCGGTCGTGCGTCGTCCACGTGGTCCATCGTCCCAGAAGAACGTCCCGCCCCCGGCGCGTGTTCCCCGGCTCACGCGGGACGTGCGCGCGACGTCCACGGCCCGTGCACACGCGCGCGGCGCGGGAACGGGCCGGCGTGGGAGGGGGCGGGTACGATCCGAGACAGTGCCGGCCCGGCCCCCGGGGCCGGACGACGGACCACCAGGAGGACCTGATCACCAGCGACGTCGGCACCCACCGCAGCGCCAAGGCGGCGAGCTGGGTGTACAGCGAGGAGTTCGTCTCCGAGGACGAGGTCCTCCTGCGGGCGCGCGACCGCGCGGCCGAGCTCGGCTGCCCCGCGGTCCTCCCGGGCGTCGGGGCCGTGCTCCAGGTCCTGGCCGCGTCCCTCGCGGCCCGCGCGGTCGTCGAGATCGGCACCGGCACGGGCGTCGCCTCGATCTGGCTCCTGCGCGGTATGCCCGCCGACGGCGTGCTGACGACGATCGACGTCGAGGTCGAGCACCAGCGCGCGGCGAAGGCGGCGTTCGCGGAGGAGGGCGTGCCCGCGTCCCGCACGCGCACGATCCCGGGCCGCGCGAGCGACGTGCTCCCCCGCCTCACCGACGGCGCGTACGACCTCGTCCTCGTCGGGGCCGACAAGCACAGCTACCCCGAGTACGTCGAGCAGGGGCTGCGCCTCCTGCGGCCGGGAGGCGTGCTGGCGGTCGACGGCGCGCTGTCGCACGACCGCGTCGCCGACCCCGCGCGGCGCGACGAGGTGACGACGATCGTGCGCGAGGTCGGCCGGTCGCTCCGGTCCGACGAGCGCGTGCTGCCGGCACTGCTGCCCAGCGGCGACGGCCTTCTGCTCGCCGTCCGCCGCTGACCGGCCAGGTCAGAGCCGGTCGAGCGCCTCGAGCAGCAGCCGGGCGCCGAAGCCCGTCGCCCCGGCCACGACCTCGTGCCGGTCGGCCGTCGCGCGCGCCGGTCCCGCGACGTCGAGGTGGGCCCAGGGCACGTCGCCCACGAACTCCCGGAGGAACAGGGCGGCCGTGATGGCCCCGCCGCCGGGGCTCTCGACCGGGACGTGCCGCAGGTCGGCGACGTCGGAGCGCAGGGCACCCGCGTAGTCCTCGACGAGCGGCATGCGCCACACCCGCTCGCCCGTCGTGCGGGCGGCGTCCTCGAGCGCGTCGGCGACAGCGTCGTCGGTCGCGAACAACGCGCCGTGACCACGACCCAGGCCCACGCTGGCCGCGCCGGTGAGCGTCGCGACGTCGACGAGCACGTCCGGGGCGAGCTCCTGCACGGCGTACCCGACGGCGTCGGCGAGGACGAGGCGGCCCTCGGCGTCCGTGTTCGCGACCTCGACCGTGCGCCCCGACCACGTGCGCAGCACGTCACCGGGACGGTACGACGCCGCGCCGACGTGGTTCTCCGCGAGCGGCAGCACGGCGGTGACGCGCCGGTCCGAGCGCGCGCGGGCGGCCCCGAGCACGACGGCGAGCGCGACGGCGGCGCCCGCCATGTCGGTCTTCATGGGCACCATCGCCTCGCGCGGCTTGATGGACAGGCCGCCCGTGTCGTAGGTGATGCCCTTGCCGACGACGACCACGTGCCGCGGCGCGGAACGGTCCGTCGCCGGGGTCACGCCGTGGTCCGCGGGGTCGTACGTGACGGTGACGAGCCGGGGCCCGCGGGCCGAACCGGCGCCCACGGCGAGGAGCGCGCCGAAGCCGTCGGCGGCGAGCTCGGCGGGGCCGCGGACGGTGGTGTCGAGGCCGAGCGCGTCGGCCAGCCCGAGCGCGCGGTCGGCGAACCAGGCCGGGTCCTTGACGTCGGACGGCGTGTTCGCGAGGTCGCGCACGAGCCACGTCGCGGCGGCCGCGCGGGTCGCCGCCTCGATCGGTGCCGCCACGTCGGGACGGTCGGGCGGCGTGAGCAGCACGAGCTGCGCGGCGGCGTCCTGCGCGCCGGCGGGCGCGTCGCCGCGGCGCGGCTGGGCGTACGCGGCGAGCAGGTAGCCCTCGACGTAGGCGCGGACCTCGGCCGCCCCGGCGTCCGCGGTCACTGCGCTCACGACCCGCTCGAGGCCGCGGGACGCACGGGCCAGCGCGGCCCCGGCGCGGCGCAGGTCCGTCGCGGTGCCGGCGCCCACGCCGAGCAGCAGGAGGCGGGGCGGCAGGCCCGCCCACGGCAGCCGGGTCGTGGACCCGACGTGCGCGCGCGGCAGGTCCACGCGCACGACCTCGCCGGCCGCGCCGCGGAAGCCCGGGCCGCCCGCGCGCTCGGCCAGCTCGGCGAGGTCGACCCCGTACCGCAGGGTCGCGTCGACCGTGCCGGCGCGCGGCTGCAGCCCGTCCTCCGCCTCGCGCGGCGGCGCGACGGCGACCACGACCGCGTCGGCCTGTGCCTCGTCGACGAGCGGGGCGTCGCTCAGCGCGCCCCGTGCACCGACCACCTCCGGCAGCGCGCGCGGGATCTCCGAGGTTCCGGAGACCCGGCGCTCACGTGCGGGCAATCAGCCCACCACGGCCTGGAGCGCCTCACCCAGCTCGCTGGCCTCGGTCGCGTTGAGCTCGACCACCAGACGCCCGCCACCCTCGAGCGGGACCCGCATGACGATGCCTCGCCCTTCCTTGGTGACCTCCAGCGGTCCGTCACCCGTCCGCGGCTTCATCGCAGCCATCGATGGCACTCCATTTCCGTTTGTCCCGAGTCCACCCCGCACGCGCGAGGAGGGGCGTCCGACCTCGGACGACGCCCGGGGGACAGTCTAGTTCACGCGTGCCGACATCCCGGGCGTCCCGGTCACGGCGGCCAGCCCGACGGCGGGACCAGCCGCCACAGCGACCAGACCCACCACACCTGGCCCACGACGCACGCGACGGTCACCGCCGCGAGCCACGCCCGCGACCGCGTCCACCCGACCGTCACCGCGCCGAGCGGGAACGCGAGCAGGAGGAAGCGCACGAGCGACGTACCCGGCTGGACCGTCGCCACGAGGTACGCCAGGTACGCCCCGGACCACGCGTGCATCTCCGGGCCGAGACGCGCCGCCACCGGGTTGAGCACGAGCGCGGCGGCCACCACGAGGACGAGCGCGAGGAGCCACGGGCCGGCGTCGCCCGCGAGCCACCGCGAGACGTCCACCCACGGCACGAACGGCACGACCTCGGCGCCCCCGCGCCAGGCCTCCTGGGTGCGGAAGTACGCCTGGTGCACGCCCGTCACCGCGCCGCACAGCCAGGGCCACACGAGCCCGCTCCCGAGGGCGACGACCAGCAGCCCGCCCAGCCGGGCGGCGTCGGGCCCGCGCAGGTCCCCCCGGCGCCACCGCGCGAACCCGTGCCACAGCACGACCGCCGTCATCGGCAGCGCGACCGCGCGGCAGAAGCCGAGGAGCACGACGAGGAGCGCCGCCCCGGCGTAGCGGCGCCGCGCGAGCAGGAGCAGCGCACCGGCCACGAGGAGCAGGGCGAGCGACTCGGTGTAGGCGACCTGGAGGACCGGGCTGGAGGGGAAGACGCTGACGAGCAGCACCGTCGCGAGCGGGAGGCCCGGGCGGCGCTCGACGGCGGCCGCCCCGGCCGTCGCGACGAGCCGATGGACGACGAGCGCCGCGCCTGCCCCGCACGCGAGCGCGACGGTCGGTGCGAGCACCTCCCAGCCGAGCCCCGTGACCGCGTCGAGCGCGCGGACGAGCGCGGGGAAGAGCGGGAAGAAGGCCCACACGTTCTGCTGCACGGCGCCGTCGGGGCCCACGGGGAGCGTGTCCGGGTAGCCGGAGGCGTAGACCTGCTCGTACCAGCTCGCGTCCCACATCCGGCCGACGTAGGCGAGGTACGAGGGCGCGGCGTCGGTCCACAGGTTCTGCTCCTGGGACCGCGCGGCCACGAGCAGGACGACGGCGCTCACCGCCCGGGCCAGGGCGTACACCACGAGCACCTGGACCCACCACCGCCAGGTGGCGGGCCGCAGCAGCCGCGCCCGCGCCGCGGGGAGGACGGCCGTGCGCGGCGTCGTCACGCCAGGCCCCGCAGGGCCGCTGCCGGGGCCGTCTCGTCGCGGACGGCGGAGACCAGGTCGAGGACGCGGCGCGTCGCCGCGACGTCGTGCGCGCGGAAGACGCGCGCGCCGAGCCACGCGGCGACGGCCGTCGCCGCGAGCGTGCCCTCGAGGCGCTCGTCGGCCGGGAGGTCGAGCGTCTCCCCCACGAAGTCCTTGCGCGACAGGGCCATGAGGAGCGGGAAGCCGAGCCCCGCGAGCACCTCGGTGCGGCGGAGCAGGTGCAGCGAGTGCCACGTGTTCTTGCCGAAGTCGTGGGTCGGGTCGACGAGCACCGACGCGCGCGGGACGCCGCACGACACCGCCCGCTCGGCCGCGGCCCGGAGCGTCGTCACGACGTCCTGCACGACGCCGTCGCGCGGATCGGCCGCTCCGGGACGGGCCGGGTAGTCGACGCGGACGGGGTCCGTGCGCGGCCGCGCTCCCCCGGTGTGCGAGCACACCACCCCGATCCCGTGCTGCCCGGCCACCTCGACGAGCCGCGGGTCGTGCCCGGCCCACGTGTCGTTGACGAGGTCCGCGCCCGCGAGCGCCGCCTCGTGCGCGACGTCGGCCCGCCACGTGTCCACGCTGACGAGGAGCTCCGGGAACTCCGACCGCACGCGGGCGACGAACGGGACGACGCGGCGGATCTCCTCCGCCGGGGTGACCTCCGGGCCGACCCCGGCGCGCACGCCGCCCACGTCGAGGATCTCGGCGCCCTCGCGGACCGCGCGCTCGACGGCGGCGAGCGCCTGGCGGTCGTCGAGCTGGCGCGCGCCGGCGTAGAACGAGTCGTCGGTGCGGTTGACGATGGCCATCACGGCGGGCCGGTCGAGCTCGCGCCCGCGCAGCACGAGCGACGTGCCGCGCGGCGGCACCCCGAGCGGCGGCAGCGGGACGGGCGCGCCCTCGGACGGGCGCGCCCCCGGCTCGCCCCCGCCGGAGCCGGGCGCGCCGGGACCTGCGGTCATCGTGCCGCGCCCGTCAGCTCGCGTCGCCGGCCTGCGCCCGGGCGAGCTCCTCGGTCGCCTCGCGCTCCTCCGCGCGCAGCTCGGCGCCGCGGTCGCACACGTACTCGACGGCCTCGGCCGGGTCGTCGCACAGGTGGACGAGGTCGAGGTCGTGCTCGCTGATCATGCCGCGCCCCACGACGGCGGTCCGCGCCCAGTCGAGCAGGCCGGTCCAGTAGTCCGTCCCGACGAGCGCGACGGGGAACTCGGTGATCTTGTGCGTCTGGACGAGCGTGAGCGCCTCGAACAGCTCGTCGAACGTGCCGAACCCGCCCGGCAGCACGACGAAGCCCTGGGCATACTTGACGAACATCGTCTTGCGGGCGAAGAAGTAGCGGAAGTTCACGCCGAGGTTGACGTAGCGGTTCATCCCCTGCTCGAACGGCAGCTCGATGCCGAGCCCGATCGACAGGCCGCCGGCGTCGGACGCGCCCTTGTTGGCCGCCTCCATGATGCCGGGGCCGCCACCGGTGATGACGGCGAAGCCCTCGTCGACGAGGAGGCGCCCGACCTCCTCGGCGAGCGCGTAGTCCGGGTGGTCCGGCTTGGTGCGCGCCGAGCCGAACACGGAGACGGCCGGGCCGACCTCCGCGAGCGCCCCGAAGCCCTCGACGAACTCGCTCTGGATCCGCATCACGCGCCACGGGTCGGAGTGCACCCAGTCCGCGCTCCCCCGCGAGTCGAGGAGGCGCTGGTCCGTCGTCTGGCCCGGGATCTGGTCCCCGCGCAGCAGCACCGGACCCTTGCGGTACCCGCTGCCCGTCTGGGGCACGCCGTCGTCGGAACCTGGCTGGTCACGCACCGTGTCGCTCATGGTCACGAGCCTATGCCGCAGGGGCGGCCGTCAGCCACGCACGGAGCGCGTCGCGGCACAGCGCGAGCTGCCCGACGGGGCACCGCTCGTCGTCCTTGTGCGCGAGCAGCGGGTCCCCGGGGCCGAAGTTCACCGCCGGGACGCCGAGCTCGGCGAAGCGCGCGACGTCGGTCCAGCCGTACTTCGGGGCCGGCGCCCCTCCGGTCACGCCGAGGACGGCCGCCGCGAAGTCCGCCGCGAGCGGGTCGTCGAGGCCGGGCCGCGCGCCGGGCGCCGCGTCGGTGAGCGTGACCGCGAACCCGGTGAAGAGGTCGCGGACGTGCTGCTCGGCCTCGGCCACGCTGCGGGAGGGGGCGAACCGGAAGTTCACCGTGACGACGCACTCGTCGGGCACGACGTTGCCCGCGATGCCCCCCGTGATGCCGACGGCGTTCATGCCCTCCCGGTACACGAGGCCGTCGACCTCGATCTCCTGGGGGACGTACGCGGCCAGGCGGTCCAGCACCTCGTGCGCGGCGTGGATCGCGTTGGTCCCCGTCCAGGAGCGCGCGGAGTGGGCCGCGACGCCCGGCACGCGCACCTCGGCGCGCAGCGTCCCGTTGCACCCGCCCTCGAGGCCGGCGGACGTGGGCTCCCCGAGCACCGCGAAGTCCGCCTCCAGCAGGTCCGGGCGGTTGCGCGCGAGGCGCCCGAGCCCGTTGAGGTCCGCCGCGACCTCCTCGTTGTCGTAGAAGACCCACGTGACGTCCTGCGCCGGGGCGTCGAGCTCCGCGGCGAGCGCGAGCGCGACGGCGACGCCGCCCTTCATGTCGACCGTGCCGCGGCCCCAGACCTCGGCGTGCGCGCCCTCGCCGACGACGCGCGTCGGCAGGTTCGGCGGGACCGTGAGCGGCACCGTGTCGAGGTGGCCCGCGACGACGACGCGCCGCTCCCGGCCGAGCGCCGTGCGCGCGACGACCGTGTCGCCGTCGCGGACGACCTCCAGGTGCGCGACCGTGCTCAGCGCGGCCTCGACCGCGTCCGCGAGCGCGCGCTCGTCCCCGCTCACGGACGGCACGTCGCACACCGCGCGGAACAGGGCGACGAGGTCGCCGCGGAGGTCGAGCACGGGTCCGGTACCAGGGGTGGGAGACGTCACGCCAGCACCCTACCGGTGCCGGATAGGGTGGGCGCATGACTTCTGCGACCCCCGCGCCCGCCCCCTCGGCGGGCGCGTCCGAGCCGCGTACGGCGTGGGGCTACGGCCTGGCGACCGTCACCGACGACGGCACGACCCTCGACGTCTGGTACCCCGCGCCGGAGCTCGGCGCCGCCCCGGCGGACGCCGCCGTCCCCGCGTCCCTCGACGCGCTCGCCGAGCGCGACGAGCTGCGCGGCGTGGACGTCGTCGTGGTGCGGACCGAGATCGACCTCGACGCCGCCCCCGCCGACACCGCCGACGCCTACCTGCGCCTGCACCTGCTCTCCCACCGTCTCGTCGTGCCGCACGGCCTGAACCTCGACGGCCTCTTCGGCGTGCTGACGAACGTCGTGTGGACGAACCACGGCCCGTGCGCCGTCGACGGCTTCGAGGAGACGCGCCTGCGCCTGCGCGCGACCGGCCAGCCCGTGACCGTGCTCGGCGTCGACAAGTTCCCCCGCATGGTGGACTACGTCGTCCCGTCGGGCGTCCGCATCGCCGACGCGGACCGCGTGCGCCTCGGGGCCCACCTCGCGGCCGGCACGACCGTGATGCACGAGGGCTTCGTGAACTTCAACGCGGGCACGCTCGGCACGTCGATGGTCGAGGGTCGCATCTCGGCGGGCGTCGTCGTGGGCGACGGCTCCGACGTGGGCGGCGGCGCGTCGATCATGGGCACGCTGTCCGGCGGCGGCCGCGAGGTCATCTCGGTCGGGCAGCGTTCCCTGCTCGGCGCGAACGCGGGCCTCGGCATCCCGCTCGGCGACGACTGCGTCGTGGAGTCCGGCCTGTACGTCACCGCCGGGACCAAGGTGACGGTCCTCGGGCAGCAGGACGCCTCGGGCGAGCCGCTCGTCGTCAAGGCGCGCGACCTCGCCGGCCGGTCCGGCATCCTCTTCCGGCGCAACTCGCTGACCGGCGGGGTCGAGGCGGTCTCGCGGACCGGCGCGGGCGTCGAGCTCAACGCCGCGCTGCACGCGAACTGACCGGCCCCTGCCGAGCACGCCCCGCCTCGACGATGACGACGACGCAGCCCCCGCGCTCCCCGAACGCCCCGGCGCCGGGGCGCGTCCGTTCGCGCCGACGCCCCCTGCGCACCGCGGTCACCCTCGTCACGGTGGCCGCGGTGGGGGTCGGCGCGGTCGTGGTCGCGCTCAACCGGCTCGACGACGCGACGCCCGTCGCGGAGCGCTGCGCCGCGACCGCCGACGGCCGCACGTGGTACCTCTCCGTGACGCAGGCCGACAACGCGGCGCTGATCACCGGGGCCACCGTGCGGCGCGGGCTGCCCGCCCGCGCCGCCACCATCGGGCTCGCGACCGCGCTGCAGGAGTCGCGGCTCGTCAACATCGACTACGGCGACCGCGACTCCGTCGGCCTGTTCCAGCAGCGCCCCTCGCAGGGGTGGGGCACCGTCGCGGAGATCATGGACCCGGTCTACTCGACCAACACGTTCTACGACGCGCTCGAGACGGTCGAGGGCTACGAGGGCATGGAGGTCACCGTCGCCGCGCAGACCGTCCAGCGGTCCGCGTTCCCCGACGCGTACGCGCAGCACGAGCCCCGCTCGCGCGCGTGGGCCTCCGCGCTGACCGGCTGGTCGCCCGCGTCGCTCACGTGCGACCTCGCGGCGGTCCCGGCGGAGGAGGTCCCGGCCGACGGCGACCCGGCCGAGCCGTTCCGGGAGCGCGTCGCGCGCGACCTCGGGGACGCCGTCCGCGTCGCCCCGTCGGACGGCGGGGACGGGGGCCTGGTCGTGGTCGACGCGTCCGCGCTCCCCGGCGCCGCGGAGGACGGCGGCGTCGAGCGGTCGGCGTGGGCCGTCGCCCAGTGGGCCGTGGCGACGGCGGACGCCACGAACGTCGTCGCCGTCGAGGTCGGCGACCGCCGCTGGTCGCGCGACGGCGCGACGTGGACGACCCCCGACCCGGCCGACCTCGCCCCGCTCGACCCGGGCGTCCTGCGCGTCCACGTCGCCGTCCCCGACGCGTCCTGACCGACCGCCGTCGGCCCGCGCCGGCGCGGTGTCGCGGACGGTGCCTCGCCGAGACGGGAGAAGTGGCCCCTCACGCACCCCGCGTCGGGGCCACGTCTCGCGTCTCGTCCCGGGGGTAGCCGCCGGGCGGACGACGAGACGCCGCGTCGCTCACCGTGGGGTGAGCGGCGCGGCGTCTCGGTGGACGGGCGTCAGCGGTCGGAGACGGCGACGTAGTCGCGCTCGGTCTCGCCGACGTAGACCTGGCGCGGGCGGCCGATCTTGGTCTGCGGGTCCTTCATCATCTCGCGCCACTGCGCGATCCAGCCGGGCATGCGGCCCAGCGCGAAGAGCGGCGTGAACATGGCGGGCGAGAAGCCCATGGCCTTGTAGATGAGGCCCGTGTAGAAGTCCACGTTGGGGTAGAGCTTGCGCTCGATGAAGTAGTCGTCGTTGAGCGCGATCTCCTCGAGGCCCATGGCGATGTCGAGGAGCTGGTCCTTCTTGCCGAGGGTGGAGAGCACGGCGTCGGCCGACTTCTTGACGATCGCCGCGCGCGGGTCGTAGTTCTTGTAGACCCGGTGGCCGAAGCCCATGAGGCGGACGCCGTCCTCCTTGTTCTTCACCTTCTTCATGAAGGTGTCGACGTCGTACTCCGCGCCCGCGATCTTGTCGAGCATGGTGAGCACCGACTCGTTCGCGCCGCCGTGCAGCGGGCCCGAGAGCGCGTTGACCCCGGCCGCGACGGACGCGTAGAGGTTCGCGTGCGAGGACCCGACGACGCGGACCGTCGAGGTCGAGCAGTTCTGCTCGTGGTCGGCGTGCAGGATGAGCAGCTTGTCGAGCGCGTCGACCACGACCGGGTCGGCCTCGTACTGCTGGTACGGCGTCGCGAACGTCATGCGCAGGAAGTCGTCGACGTACCCGCGCGAGTAGTCCGGGTAGAGCAGCGGCTCGCCGACGCGGCGGCGGTGCAGGTACGACGTGATGGTGCGCGACTTCGCGAGGAGCAGGACCGTCGCGAGCTCGACCGTCTCGTCGTCGAACGGGTCGAGCGACTCGGGGTAGAACGTGGACAGCGCGTTGATCGCGGACGACAGCACCGCCATGGGGTGCGCGTTGCGCGGGAACGTGCCCATGAACGTGCGGAAGTCCTCGTGCACGAGCGTGTGCCGGTTGACGCGCTCGACGAAGGCGTCGAGCGTCGCGGCGTCGGGAAGCTCGCCGTGGATGAGGAGGTAGGCGACCTCGAGGAAGCTCGACCGCTCGGCGAGCTGCTCGATCGGGTAGCCGCGGTACCGGAGGATGCCGGCCTCGCCGTCGATGTACGTGATGCTCGACTCGCACGACGCGGTGTTCATGAAGCCGGGGTCGACGGTCACGAGGCCGGTCGACTTGAGCAAGGAGGACACGACGATGCCGTCGTTGCCCTCGGTCGCCGCGACCACGGGCAGGTCCTGCGCCTGGTCGTCGACGAGGAGGCGGACCTTCGCCTGCTGAGTGGTGGTCATGGTTCCCTTCCTGCTGCTGCTCGCGCCGTTGCCGCGCGGTCGACCGTACCCCGCCTCACCCGCACGTGACCAATCAGGAACCGTCACGAGAACACCACACCCGCTGTGATCCAGGTCACGCCAGCGGGAGGCCTCCGGAGAGTCGAGCCGCGGCCTCGTGGACCCGCTCGTCGGTCGCGGTGAGGGCGACGCGCACGTGCCCCGCACCCTCGGTCCCGTAGAACGCCCCGGGCCCGACGAGGACGCCCCGGTCCGCGAGGGCGGAGACCGTCAGCCAGCAGTCGCCGGCCGCCTCGTCGGCGGGCCGCGTCCACAGGTACAGGCCCGCCTCGGAGTGGTCGATCACGAGGCCCGCGCCGGTGAGGGCCTCGACGAGCACCTCGCGGCGGCGTGCGTAGACGTCCCGCTGCGCGGCGACGTGCGCGTCGTCGGACAGGGCCGCGACCATCGCGGCCTGGACCGGTGCGGGGACGATCATGCCGAGGTGCTTGCGGGTCGCGAGCAGGTCCGCGACGAGCGCCGCGTCCCCGGCCACGAACGCCGCGCGGTAGCCCGCCATGCTCGACTGCTTGGAGAGCGAGTAGGTGACGAGCAGGCCGTCGTGCGACCCGCCGCACACCGCCGGGTCGAGCAGGCTCGGGACACCGGTCGTCGTGAAGGGCTCGGTCCACGCGAGCTCCGCGTAGCACTCGTCGCTCGCGACGACCGCGCCGATCTCGCGGGCTGCGGCGACGACGCGCGCGAGGTGCGCGGCATCGAGCACCCGGCCCGTCGGGTTGCTCGGCGAGTTGACCCAGACCAGCCGCACGTCGTCGCGCCCGGCCCACGCGTCGACGTCGTCCGTCGCGAGGGACGTCGCGCCCGCGAGGCGCGCGCCGACGTCGTAGGTGGGGTACGCCGTCCGCGGGTGCACGACGACGTCGCCGGGCCCGAGCCGCAGGAGCGAGGGCAGCAGCCCGACGAGCTCCTTGCTCCCGACGGTGGGGAGCACGGCGTCGGGGTCGAGGCCGGGGACGCCGCGACGGCGGGCGAACCACGCGGAGACCGCCTCGCGCAGTGCGGGCGTCCCGTGCGTCGTCGGGTAGCCGTGCGCGTCGGACCCGGCGGCGAGCGCGTCGCGCACCACGGCGGGGGTCGGGTCCACCGGCGTGCCGATGGAGAGGTCGACCACGCCGCGGGGGTGCGCTCGCGCGCGCTCCGCGTACGGGGTCAGCGTGTCCCAGGGATAGGCGAGACCGGAGAGGTCGGCGAGTCCCACGAGCGCCGGCGCCGGAGGCTCAGGCCTGCGGCGGCAGGGCGGCGATCATCGGGTCGTCCTTCTCGATGAGACCCATCTTCGCGGCGCCGCCGGGCGAGCCGAGGTCGTCGAAGAACTCGACGTTGGCGCGGTAGTAGTCGCTCCACTCCGTCGGCACGTCGTCCTCGTAGTAGATCGCCTCGACGGGGCAGACCGGCTCGCACGCGCCGCAGTCGACGCACTCGTCCGGGTGGATGTAGAGCGACCGCTTGCCCTCGTAGATGCAGTCGACAGGACATTCCTCGATGCACGCCTTGTCCTTGACGTCCACGCACGGCTGGGCGATCACGTAAGTCACGACCGAGTACCTTTCTGGGTTCGTCCGGACCCGGCCCGGCGAGGGGCGAGGTCATGACAGGGACATGCACGACTAGTATCGCTCAGGTCGGGCGGTGCCCGACCCTCTCTGACCAGCCCGTGGACGAACGTCACACGACCCGAGGAGCCGCCGCGTGCCCGACTCGCCCTGGACGACGTGGGCGCCGGGGACGCGGGTCGTCGTCCGCCGCAGGCTCTCGCCCGACGACGCGGCCGCCGCGGGCAAGCCCCTCACCGACGTGATCGGGGTGGTCGTGGAGACCACCGCGACCACGCTCGTGCTGCGCGAGGACGCGGGCGGCAGCGCCCCGCCGCACCGCGGCCACGGCCCGCGCGACGACGCCCCTCCCCTGGTCTCCGTGCCGCTCGACGCGATCGTGGCCGGCAAGCCGGTCCCGCCGCGGCCACCGCGACGGCCCGCGTCGCGCCCGGACTGACGACCGGGCCCGACGGACGACCGGTCGACGGGGCCTCGCGACGGGGCCCGGCGACGACGTGACCCGCCCCGGGCGACGCCGGGACCGCGGTCGCACCTCAGGCGACGACGACCGCCCGGTCCTCGACGTCCACGACGACGGCGCCGCGCGCCCCCGCCGCGGTGAGCGTCTCGCGCCAGGTGCCCGCGTCGTCGAGGTCGACGCGCACGGGCTCGCCGGTGCCGCCCGTCGCGGCGCGCACGGGGTCGGGCCGGTCGAAGAACTCCCCCACGGGCGCGTTGGTCTCCAGCGCGCGCACGAGCTGCTCGAGGTCGCGCACGACGACGCGCAGCGCGGACGCGACCCACACGGCGTTGTCCGTGACCATGGCCTCCGTCCGGCGCGGGTCGGTGCGCCCCACGCGCGTCGCGTCGCGGAAGCTGCCCGCGGCGAGACCCAGCGCGACGTCGCGCACGGGCGCGTCGGCGACGACGCCCAGGAGCTCGGTGGCCAGGACGTGCGGGACGTGGCTGACCAGCGCGGTGGACTCGTCGTGGACGTCGTCGGTGAGCACGTGCACCGTGCCGCCGAGCGGGCCCGTGACGAGCCGCAGCACGCTCGTGAACGCGTCCGGTCGCGTGGTCGCGTCCACCGTCACGGCCCAGCGCGCGCCCGCGAGCATCGCGGGGTCCGACGCCTCGAAGCCCGAGTGCTCCGTCCCGGCCATGGGGTGCGCCCCGACGTACCGGGCGTCGAGCCCGGCGGACCGGACGGCGTCGCGCACCGCGCCCTTGACGCTCCCGACGTCCGTCACGACCGTCGCGCCCCGCACGTGCCGGGCGACGTCGGCCGCCACCGCCCGCATGGCGCGCAGCGGCACGGCGAGCACGAGGACGTCCGGCTCGTCGGCGCAGACCTCCGCGACGTCGCCGACCACGCGCAGGCCGGCGGCGCGCGCCGCCGCGCGCGTGGTCGCCGTGGCGTCGTAGCCGGTCACCTCGACGCCCCGCTCGTGCAGGAGCCGGGCGACCGAGCCGCCGACGAGACCGAGGCCGACGACGCCGACCCGGACCACCGCGCGGGACGTGCCCGGCTCCGGCGCGGCGCCCGCGGCGGTCACCACAGCAGCCCCGTCGCGAGGCCCGCCGCGCCGGTCGACGCGTCGACGCTCCCGACCGGGACGTGCGCGGCGTCGACGTCGGCGCGCACCGCCCCGTCGAGCTCGCCGCGCGCCGGGACGACCCCGAGCGTCTTGAGCGCGTCCCCGGCCCGGACGAGGTCCTCCAGGACCGCACGCACCGGCACGTCCCAGGGCGCGCCGTCGACCACGAGGACGAACGCGTAGGTGCCCGCGACGGCCTTGAGCGGCCGGGTGATGAGGCTCGACAGGTTGACGCGCCGTGCGCCGAAGGATTGCGTGATGCGGGCGAGCACCCCGGGGCCCGTGACGACGGGCGTGACCGCGAGCATCGTGCGCCACGTCGTCTCGCCGCTGCTGCGCGCCCGGCCGAGCGCCGCGGCGGCCTCCGCACGCGGCGCCAGCACGAGGAACCGCGTGCGCGCGCCCGCGAAGTCCTCGACCGCGCGCTCGACCGTCTCCAGGCCGTAGAGCTCACCGCAGATCGTCGGGCCGAGGGCGACCTGGTGCGGCCCGGCGTCGCGGCACGCCGCGGCGTTCGACGACGCCGCGACCGGGACGAGGCCCGTCCGGCGCACGAAGCCCTGGCACTGCGCGAGGCCGTGCGGGTGCGCCGTGACCTCGGTGAGGTCGCCGTGGCCCGGGCGCGCGAACGCGTCGAACGAGATGTCGAGCACGACCTCGTCGACCGCGACGACGCTCGCGCTCCCCACGATCGCGTCGAGCGAGGGCACGACGTACCCCTCGACCGTGTTCTCGATCGCGACGACGCCCCGCTCGTGCTCGCCCGCGGCCACGCCCGCGAAGACGTCCGCGACGGTCTCGCGGGCCGCGAGCCCGGCACCCACCGGGCCGTGCTCGGCCGACCACGCGGCCGCCGCCTGGTGGGTGAACGACCCCTCGGGGCCGAGGTACCCGACGCTCACGCGTGGACGGGGTCGGGGGCGGTCGCCCAGCGCGGCTCGAGCGCGTCCGGGCCGGGCACGAACTCCTGCCCGGGCAGGACCGCGAGCACCCGGTGCGCGACGCCCCGCTCCCCGAACCCCGTGACGAGGGCGTCGAGCGTCGTCGCGTCGGGGCACGAGAACGCGCAGAAGAAGATGTGCGGGCCCGCCTGCGAGCGGTGGCTGCGCAGGTGCTGCAGGTCGATCCCGGCCGCGGCGACGAGCGCGAGCGTCTCCTGGAGCGAGCCGCGGTGGTCGTCCCGGGGCCCGAACGCGAGCCACACCTGGGCGACGCCCTCCGCCCGCGGCGCCGCGTCGCGGCTCTCCAGCAGCCCGTACCAGACGGGCGCGCCCTCGCCGAGGAGCTCGCTCCCCGGGAGCTCGGCATAGCCGAGCGCGGCGAGCGGCCCGTGGGCCACCGAGCGCTCCACGACGAGGCTGCCGTCGGCGCCGGCGAGCGCGACCCGCTCCTCCAGCGTGGTGCGGGTCGGGACGAGCGACGGGCTGACGCCCATCGTGCGCAGCACGTGGCGCCGGTCGCGCATGCCCGCCTCGTCGACCACCACGTGCCCCGTCAGGTCGCGGGCCGCCGTCGACCGGCCGACCCAGACCCACTGCGACGGCACCGCCGACGCGCCGGTCAGCACGAGCGACGGCGGCGCCGCGAGCAGCGCGCGCTCGAGCTCGTGCGACGGCTGTGCCGGGTGGCCCAGGTGCACGACGGCGGCCAGCGCGTCGATGCTCGCGACGGTCGACAGCGTCGCCGTCGTCGACCCGAGGTCGAGCAGCGCCTCCGTCGGGTCGCCGTCGACCCATCCCGCCGCCGTGGCCGCGAGCAGCGCCTGCGCTCCCGACTCCCGTTCGCTGCGTCCGAGCATGGGACCTCCGTGGTGTGTGGGTGGACCGGGTCTACTCGCAGACGACCGCGTTGTCCGGCTTGTAGGTCCACCGGTAGGACTCGTCCTTGACGAGCTCGCCCTCGCGGTAGACCTTGCGGTAGTTCGTGATGGAGAAGCCGGGGCTGCCCGCGGGCGTCGGGGCGCAGTCGGCGCCCGAGTGCGTGACGGTCGTCGGCTGGACCACGTTCGACTTGCCGCTCGACGACGTCTCGACGTCGTAGTACTTGGTGCTCCAGACCGCGACGTGCAGCTGTCCGCCGCCGACCCAGGACTGCATGAGGACGCCGTACGGGGTGTCGTTCTTGAACTTCATGTCGATCGAGCCCACGAAGATCGTCGCCTCGCGGCCCGCGGGGTAGCGCTCGAACCAGTAGCTGTGCGGGCGGTGCTCGACGTCCTCGAGCCCTGCGAAGAAGCCCGCGTTGTACGTGGTCGTGGCCATCTGCGACAGGCCGCCGCCGACGCCCTCGGTGTGGCGCCCGCTCTCGACGATGCCGGCCGCGTAGTAGCCGCCCTCGAGCGTGATGGGCGAGAGCGTGTCGACGAGCGAGAAGGTCTCCCCCGGCTTGACGAGCGTCCCGTTCACCTTCTCCGCCCCGCGCTTCAGGTTCGCGGTGCGGACGGGGACGTTGGGGACGGGCGTCGAGAACTCCGACACCTTCTCCTTGATCCCCAGCGCCTCGAGCGCCGCGACCGACTGCTCCGGGTCCGACTCGACGAGCTCGACCGTCGCCGTGCGCTCGTCGCCCGAGGCGGCCGTCGTGACGGCCGTCGCGATGGCCGCCGGGTCGATCGTCGTGCCGGGCTGGCCGCCCTCGATCACCGGCGCGCCGTCCCGGAACACGAAGTGCGCGTCGTCGGCCGCGGTGAGCAGGTCGTTCGTCCGGTCGACCACGGACTGCACGAGCGCCGGGCCGTCGAAGGTCAGCGTGAGGACGCCGTCCGTCGCCGCGAAGGAGGCGGCCGCGGCGAGCGCCTCGGGGGGCAGCTCCGGCGACTGGCCGCCGACGGAGACGACGACGGGCGCGGACACGACCTTCTCCGCCAGGGCGAGCGCGGCGTCCGTCTCGTCCTGCGTGATCGTGGGCTCGACGGGCTCGGTGGGCAGCTCGACCGGCCCGTCGGTGACGAGCCAGCTCTCCGCGATGGTCGCGGGCACCTCGTCCGTGACGAGCGCCGAGCCGTCCGCGGCCGGCGTGCTCGTGGGCGCGCCGTCGACGAACTGCACGGCCCCGTCCACGGGCTCGATCTCCAGGCTGCCGCGCAGCGCCTCGACCTGGGCGTCGAGGGCCGCGTCGTCGACCGTGACCAGGGGCTCCGCGTCCTTGCCGCCGAACAGGTGCTGCCACAGGCGCGCCGGGTTCATCGAGAACGACGTGAGCTCCTCGGCCGTCCCCGCGGCGTCGAAGGTCAGGCCCGCCGTCGCCGGGTCGAGCGTCGTGCTCGCTTCGCCCGCCGCGAGCGTGATCGGCTCGGCCGCGCGCGGCCCGAGCTCCGACTCGAGCCGGTCCTCGGCCGCCGTCCGGGACAGGCCACCGACGTCGACGCCGGCGACGCTCGTCCCGCTCGGGACCTTGTCGGAGTAGAACCACTGGGCGCCGGTGTACAGGCCGCCCAGGACCAGGACGGCGATCCCCGTCCACAGCAGCCCGCGGGCCCAGCCGCGCCGCGGCCCGTCCTCGTCGAAGCCCTCGAAGGGCGAGGCCTCGCGCGAGTCGTCGGGCGGGACCGGCGTGAACGCGCTGGGTGCGGCGGTCCCCGCGGCAGTCGCCGGGGCCGTCGCACCGGAGCTCTCGGCCGGGGCCCCTGCGGTGGCCTCCGTCGGAGCGGTCGCGCCGGCGGCGTCCGGCGCCGGGCTCGCCGGCTCGTCGGGGGACGCGGGCGACAGGATCGACGTGCGCACGACGGGCGCGGGCCGCGACCACGGGTCGACGGGTGGGATCACCTGCGTCGCGTCGGGTGCGGCGTCGCTCCCCTCGCCCGCGGGACGAGCCGGGCCGTCCGCCGGCGTCGGCACCACGGGCACGACGGCGGTCCGCTCGGCCGCGCGCTCGTCGGCCGGGTCTCCCCCGGTCGCGGCGGCCGACCGGTCGGCCGACGTCGCGTCGTCCGGTGTCGCGCTGCTCGCGGACGAGGCGTCCGCGGCCGTCGCGACGGAGGCCGTGTCGTCCGAGGCCGTGTCGTCCGAGGGCGTGGTGTCCGGGGCGACCGAGGTGTGGGCGACGGGTGCCGGGGCCTCCCGGTCGGCGGTGCCCGCGGCCGGGGCGGCCGGGGAGTCGGCCTGTGCGCCCGGTGCGGGGACGAGAACCGCCGGGACGTCCGGGTCGAACGCGAACACGCGCGGGACGTACGGCTCCTCGTCGGCCTCGTCCGCACCGCTGCCGCCGGGAGCGCCCACCGTCCGCGGGCTGCTCTCGGCCGTGGTGCCGCCGTCCGCGTGGCCGACAGTGGCCGGGCTCTCGGCAGCGCCGGCGACCGGCGCGTGGGGGGTGGTCGACGTCGGCTCGCCGCTCGCCTCGGTCGGGTCGGCCGTCGACCCGCCCGGCGCGGACGCGTCCGCGCCGGGCGACTCCGCGACGGACGCGTCGGGACCGCGCTCGACCCGGGTGCCCTGGGCGTCGGGCTCCACGGCGGCGCTCACCGGAGCGCCGGCGTGCGCGTCCGTGCCGGTCGTCACCTGGGTCTCGGTGGGCGCCTCGTCCGCCGCGGCTGCGGGCGCCGCGTGGGTGGCCGGGCTCGCATCCACAGCGTCTGACGACGCGGCGGGTGCCGGGCTCGCGTCGTCCGGCACCGCGGAGCCCTGCTCCGAGACGGCGGTGGGCTGCGCGGCCGTCTGCTCGGGGGCGGCGGCCGTCTGCTCGGGGACCGCGACAGACTCCGAGGTCACGAGCGGCTCCGCAGCGGCGACCGGCCCCGAGGAGGCGACCTCCGGGCGGCTCTCCGCGGCGGGAGAGCCAGCCGCGGACGCGTCGGCGGTGGCTGCGCCGGTGGCCGGCGCGTCGTCCGCCGACGGCTCCACGGACGTCGGCGCGTCGTCCGCCGGGGTCGCTCCGGGTGCGGGGCCAGGCTCGGCCGGGCCGGCACCCGCGGGACCGGGGTCCGCAGGCGCGGCGGGGGCGGTGTCCGCAGGCGCGGCGGGGGCGGGGTCCGCTGGCGCGGCGGGGGCGGGACCGTCCGGGGCGGTGTCCGTCGACGCGCTCGTGGGCTCGTCCGTCGGCGTGGGAGCGCCCGGGGCGACGTCGCCGGTAGCGTCGGTACGCTGCGCGTCGAGGCCGGACGCCGTCTCGGGAGCCGCGGGCTCGACCGTCTCGGCGGGCTCCGGCACGGCGTCCTGAGGGGAGTCGAGATCGGCGTCTCGGTCGGTCGGCTGACCCATCCACTGTCTCCGTGACGAAAGGCGCGCGGCGGTCCGCGCGACGACGAGGGGTGTGCGGGGATCCGCACGGCGAATACTAGCGGGACGCGAGGGGGTTCTCGGGTCCGTCGTGCCTGGTGGGACGCCCGTGCTGGGCCGTGCGGACCGGGCGGTCGCTGAACCACGACCGGGGCAGGAAGGCCGCCGCGGCGACCACGAGCATGCCGCCGTAGATCCAGACGTACCCGACGGGCTCGCTCGGGACGAGCACGTCGCCTCCCGGCCCCTCGAGCGAGAGGAGCTGCACGACGACGACCCACCCGATGCCGAAGCCCAGGAGACCCGCCATCCCGCCCCAGGCGCGGGCCAGGGTGGCCGCCGCGAGGACGGTGAGCAGGGCGAGCACGATGCCGAGCCCGGCCCCGCCCGGGAGGTCGACGCCCAGGAGGTGCGCCCGGTGCGCGACCGTGCCGACGAGCCCGACGAGCGCGCCCACGAGCGCGCACGCCACCCCGCGGCCCACGAGCCGCCCCGTACCGGTCTCCACGGGCCCCAGGCTAACGCGTGGGTCCGGGCGGGACCTGGTCGCCCGGGAGAGCAGGGCCGGAGGGAGCGTAGAACTCGTGTGAAGGGACGGGCGCCAGCACGTCGTTGCTCAGGGCGTACCACCCGAGCAGCACCGGCTCGCCCCCCGCGGCGGCCGTCACGTGCTGGACCTGTGTCGCGTGCGCGCGCATCGCGCCGAGCACGTCGTCGAGCACGGGCCCCACCGGCACGCTCACGAGCGCGGGCAGCGACGCGTCGGGACGCGCGAGCGGGGGCAGCGCCTCGTCCGGATCCGGGAGCGTGAGCCGCGCGTCGGCCGCGAGCAGCTCGAGCGCGCCGGGGTGCTCGGCGAGGGCGCGGCGTGCCGCGCGCACCGTGGTCTCGGGGGCGACGACCTGCCACAGCGCGGGCAGCGGCTCGCCGTCCGCGGCGAGGAGCTCGAGCGCGCGGACCGTGACATCGTGGGCCCGGACGTGGTCGGGGTGGCCGTAGCCGCCGCCCGCCTCGTACGTCGCCACGACGGCGGGACGCCGGTCCCGGACCACCGCCGCCAGGCGGGCGGCGGCCTCGTCGAGCGGGACGCCGACGAACGCGCGCGGCGGGAGCTGCTCGGTCGCGACCCCGCCGGCCACGCCCGGCGCGACCCAGGCCATGCCCGAGTCCTCGAACCGCACGGTCGCGCCGCCGTCGGACGGCTCGACCGGGCTCGTGACGGTGTCGAGGAAGACGTGGTCCCGCACACCCAGCGCGGCGAGCGCGCGGGCGAGCTCGGTCTCGCGGAACGCCGCGAGCGCGGGCCCGTCGCCCTCGAGGTGCCCGACGCCCGTCGGGTGCGCAGGGGTGTCGATCACCTCGCCCCGCTCGCCCCGCGTGCACGTCACGACGGTGACCGGCTCGCCCGCGCGGGCCCAGGTCGCGAGCAGCGCGCCCGTCGCCAGGGTCTCGTCGTCGGGATGGGCATGGACGGCCAGCAGGCCGCCGTCGGGCACGACGGCGGCCTGCGGGCTCTGCGGGACGGTCACCCCGGGGGTGGCGTCAGGCGCGCTTCGCGCGCGAGACCGCGCGGGCGCGCTCGGTCTGGTCGAGGACGACCTTGCGGATGCGGACGACCTCGGGCGTGACCTCGACGCACTCGTCCTCGCGCGCGAACTCCAGCGACTCCTCGAGCGTGAGGTGGCGCGGCGGGACGAGGTTCTCGAAGTTGTCGGCCGTCGAGGACCGCATGTTCGTGAGCTTCTTCTCCTTGGTGATGTTCACGTCCATGTCCTCGTTGCGCGAGTTCTCGCCGACGATCATGCCCTCGTACACCTCCTGCGTGGGATCGACGAAGAACGAGCCGCGCTCCTGGAGGTTGATCATCGCGAACGGCGTCACCTTGCCCGCGCGGTCGGCGACGAGCGAGCCCGTGGTGCGGGTCTCGATCGCGCCGGCCCACGGCTCGTAGCCCTCGGAGATCGACGACGCGATGCCGGTGCCGCGCGTCTCGGTGAGGAACCGCGTGCGGAACCCGATGAGGCCACGCGCCGGGACCATGAACTCCATGCGGATCCAGCCCGTGCCGTGGTTCGACATGGTCTCCATGCGGCCCTTGCGCTGGGCGAGGAGCTGGGTGACCGCGCCGAGGTACTCCTCGGGGACGTCGATGGTCATGCGCTCCATCGGCTCGTGCGTCTTGCCGTCGATCGTGCGCGTGACGACCTGCGGCTTGCCGACCGTGAGCTCGAAGCCCTCGCGGCGCATCTGCTCGACGAGGATCGCCAGCGCGAGCTCGCCGCGGCCCTGGACCTCCCACGCGTCGGGGCGGTCGGTCGGGAGCACGCGCAGCGACACGTTGCCCACGAGCTCGGCGTCGAGGCGGTCCTTGACCTGGCGGGCCGTGACCTTGTGGCCCTTGCCGCCCTTGCCCGCGAGCGGCGAGGTGTTGATGCCGATGGTCATCGAGATGGCCGGGTCGTCGACGGTGATGAGCGGCAGCGGGCGCGGGTCGTCGGGGTCGGTGAGCGTCTCGCCGATCGTGATGTCGGCGATGCCCGCGACCGCGACGATGTCGCCGGGCCGGGCCTTGTCCGTGGGGACGCGGTCGAGCGCCTTCGTCTCCAGCAGCTCGGTGATCTTCACGCTCTGGAGCGTGCCGTCGTGGCGCGCCCACGCGACGACCTGGCCCTTGCGCAGCTCGCCGTTGAAGATGCGCAGGAGCGCGAGGCGACCGAGGAACGGCGACGCGTCGAGGTTCGTCACGTGCGCCTGGAGCGGCGCGCCCTCGTCGTACGTCGGGGCGGGGATCTTCTCGAGGATCGTCGTGAAGAGCGGCTCGAGGTCCTCGTTCGAGGGGAGCTGACCGTCCAGCGGCTGGTCGAGCGACGCGCGGCCGGCCTTCGCGGACGCGTAGACGACCGGGACGTCGAGGATCGCGTCGAGGTCGAGGTCCGGCACGTCGTCCGCGAGGTCGGACGCGAGGCCCAGCAGCAGGTCCGTCGCCTCGGCGACGACCTCGGTGATGCGCGAGTCGGGCCGGTCGACCTTGTTGACGACGATGATCACCGGGAGCTTCGCCGCGAGCGCCTTGCGGAGCACGAACCGGGTCTGCGGGAGCGGGCCCTCGCTCGCGTCCACGAGCAGCACGACGCCGTCGACCATGGACAGGCCGCGCTCGACCTCGCCGCCGAAGTCGGCGTGGCCCGGGGTGTCGATGACGTTGATCGTGATGCCGTCGGGCTCGCCCACCGCGGCGGCCGCCGGGCCGGCGTACCGCACCGCGGTGTTCTTCGCGAGGATGGTGATGCCCTTCTCGCGCTCGAGGTCACCGGAGTCCATGACGCGCTCGTCCACGTGCTGGTGCGCGGAGAAGGCGCCGGACTGGCGCAGCATCGCGTCGACGAGCGTGGTCTTGCCGTGGTCGACGTGGGCGACGATCGCCACGTTGCGCAGGTCGGAGCGCACAGACATCTACGGTTCTCATTTCGTGGGGTACGAGGGGCGACGACGGCCGGCCACCTCAGCGCGCACGACGGCGGGCTCGGCCCGCCGCAGCATCACGGAGCACGGGCCGTCACCCGGGCCCGGCTATCCTACCGGGTCCGCGCTCGGGACACCATGCCCGCCGTCGTGCGCCGTTCGGAGGTGCCTCCTCAGGAGGGCGTCTTGCGCCGCGGTCGGCGCACGAGCGCGCGCCACCGGTCGGGGCGGTCGGGGTACAGCTCCTCCCACTGCTCGGAGATCGACTCCGACACGCGCGTCGTCACGTGCTCCGTGAGCGCGGCGCGCGCCGCGCGGCGCTCCGCCCGCAGGATCGCGGCGTGCTCGACCCGCAGCGCGCGCACCGTGGACACGGCCATCCCGATCATCACCACGGAGAACGGCAGCGCGATGAGGATCGCCGCCGTCTGCAACGCCTGGAGGCCGCCCGCGAGCAGGAGCGCGATGGCCAGCAGCCCCGAGGTGCCCGCCCAGAAGATGCGGCTCCAGGTGGGCGGGTTCGGGTTCCCCCCGCTCGCGAGCATGTCGACGACGAGCGAGCCGGAGTCGGACGACGTCACGAAGAAGATGACGATGAGCACGATCCCCACCACCGCGAGGACGTTCCCGAGAGGCAGGCCGTCGAACAGCTGGAAGAGCGCGGTGTCCGTGTCGACCTCGCCGTCGACGAGCATGCTGCCGGGCTCCATGAGCTCGCGGTACAGCGCCGACCCGCCGAACACGGAGAACCAGAGCGTCGTGACGATCGTCGGGACGAGGAGGGTGCCGAGGACGAACTCGCGGACCGTGCGACCGCGCGAGATCCGGGCGATGAACACCCCGACGAAGGGGGCCCAGGAGATCCACCAGCCCCAGTAGAAGATCGTCCACTGCGACTGCCACTCGAGGCCGGCCTGGCCCTGGAAGGCGGTGGTGTCGAACGTGAGGCGCACGACGTTCTGCAGGTAGTAGCCGAGCGACTGGACCCACTCGCGCAGGAGGAACAGCGTCGGGCCGAGAACCAGCACGAGCGCCAGCACGACGCCGGCGAGGACCATGTTGCCGTTCGACAGCCACTTGATGCCCTTGCCCAGGCCCGAGACGACGGAGAGCGTGGCGAGGGCCGTGATCGCGGCGATGAGCCCGATCTCGAGCGCGGTGCTCGGCTCGACCACGTCGAGGTAGCCGAGCCCGGCGGAGATCTGGAGCACGCCGAACCCGAGCGACGTCGCGACCCCGAAGACGGTGCCGATGATCGCGACGATGTCGATGACGTCGCCGAGGCGTCCCTTCACGCGCTCGCCGAACAACGGCTCGAGCGCCCAGCGGATCGAGACGGGGCGGCCCTTGCGGTGGATCGCGTACGCGAGCGCGAGGCCCGCGACGACGTAGATCGCCCACGCGTGGATGCCCCAGTGCAGGTAGCTCTGCCCCATCGCGGCCTGCGCGAGCGACGCGTCGCTCCCCTCGACGCCGGGCTTCGGGTTCACGTAGTGCGAGAGCGGCTCGGCGACGCCCCAGTAGACGAGGCCGATACCCATCCCGGTGGCGAACAGCATCGCGAACCACACGGGCAGGCGGAAGAGCGGGGTCTCCTCGTCCTTGCCGAGCACGATGTCGCCGAACCGGCTCAGACCCATCCACAGCGAGAAGACCACGAAGCCGGCGACGACGATGACGTAGTACCACCCGAAGGCGCCGATCACGTCCGACTGCAGGGTCTCCATGACGGACGTGACGGTGTCCGTGAACAGCACCGTGAGCAGGACGAAGACCAGGATGATGCCCGCCGCCGGGTAGAAGACGCGCGGGTCCGGCCGACCCGTCCGCGGGGCGTCGGGATCGTGCGAGGACACGACCGGCGCGGAGCCGGTGCCCGGCCCGACGGCGTCCGTCGCCACGGCATCGGCCGTCGCGGCGTCGGTCGTCGCGGCGCCGGTCGTCGCGGCGCCCTCGTCGCGGGGCGCGTCGGCCCCTCCCCCGTCGGGCGCTGGCGCGGCCTCCTCGTCACGTGCTGGCTCGCGGGGCGTCTCGTGGTGCGGGGCGTTCATGGTCTCAAGGCTTGTCGGACGCGCGGGCCCCGGCAACCGGAACGCCCGCCCCGGCAGCAGCAGCGCCGGTCCTGGCAGCGGGAACGCCCCGGGGGCGGCCGCGTGCGCGGCCGCCCCCGGGGCGTCGTGAGGGCTCAGCGAGCCGTGGAGCGTGCGGTCAGAAGCCGGCGCCCGCGGTGGGCGGGGCGCTGCGCTCGTGGTCCACGTCCTCGCGCGCCGCTGCGAGCGCGCGCTCCTCGTCCGCCAGCGAGGACACCTCGTCGTTCGCGATGTCGCGGGCGGCGGCCTCGAGGAGGGCGTCGCGCGCGGCGCGGCGCTCGCGCTGCGCGGCCGGGTCCGGGACGGGGACGGCGGCGAGCAGGCGCTGCGTGTACGCGTGCTTCGGCTCGTGCACGATCTGCGACGTGTCGCCCACCTCGACGAGCTTGCCCTTGTGCATCACGGCGATGCGGTCGGACAGCAGCTCCACGACCGCGAGGTCGTGCGAGATGAACAGGCACGCGAACCCGTGCTCGCGCTGCAGGTCGGTGAACAGGTCGAGGACCCTCGCCTGGACCGACACGTCGAGGGCCGACGTCGGCTCGTCCGCGACGAGCAGCTTCGGCTCGAGCGAGAGCGCCCGCGCGATGCCGACGCGCTGGCGCTGACCGCCCGAGAGCTCGTGCGGGTAGCGGTTGCGCATCGCCCGGGGAAGCTCGACCTGGTCGAGCAGGCGCTCGACCTCACGACTGAGCTCCTTGCCCTTGACGCCCTTGTGCAGCATGAGCGGCTCACCGATCGACTCGCCGATGGGCAGGCGCGGGTTGAGCGACGACCCCGGGTCCTGGAACACGATGCCGACCTCGGTGCGCAGCGGCCTGAGGTCCTTGGGCCGGGCGCCCACCATGTCCGTCCCGACGATCTTCAGCGAGCCGCCCGTGACGGGCAGCAGACCCACGGCCGCGCGGCCGATCGTCGTCTTGCCGGAGCCGGACTCGCCGACCAGGCCGACGACCTCGCCCTGGTGGATCTGGAGCGAGACCTCGTCGACCGCCCGGAACGCCGCCTGCCGGCCGCGGCCCGGGTACTCGATGACCATGTCCTGCGCGTCGAGCACGAGCGGCCGCTCCGGGACCGGGGCGCCCGCGGGCACGCGGTCCGTGGCGGTCGTCGTGCCGCGCTTGGAGCCGAGGTGCGGCACGGCCTCGAGGAGGCGCACCGTGTACGGGTGCTGCGGGTTGCCGAAGATCTCGGCCGACGTGCCGCGCTCGACGACCTGGCCGTCCTTCATGACCATGATCGAGTCCGCCATGTCGGCGACCACGCCCATGTCGTGCGTGATGAGGATGATCGCCGCGTCGACGCGGTAGCGCAGGTCGCGCAGGAGCTTGAGGATCTCCGCCTGGACCGTGACGTCGAGCGCCGTGGTGGGCTCGTCGGCGACGAGGAGCTTCGGGTCGCACGCGAGGGCCTGCGCGATCATCGCGCGCTGGCGCTGACCGCCGGAGAGCTGGTGCGGGTACGCGTCGAACCGGCGCTCGGGCTCGGGGATCTCGACGAGCCGCAGGAGCTCGATCGCGCGCTTCTTCGCGTCCGCGGGACCGACGTTGAAGTGCGTCCGGATGGTCTCGACGATCTGGAAGCCCACCGTGTAGACGGGGTTCAGCGCCGTCATCGGCTCCTGGAAGATCATGGAGATCTCCTTGCCGCGGACGTGCCGCAGCGAGCCGTGCGACATGCCGATGAGCTCGCGGTCGCCGAGCTTGGCCGAGCCGCTGGCGCGGCCGTTCGGCGGGAGCAGGCCCAGCAGCGCGAGCGACGACTGGGACTTGCCCGAGCCGGACTCGCCGACGATCGCGAGGACCTCACCGGAGTGGAGGTCGTAGCTCACGTCCGCGGCCGCGGGGTACCAGGCCTTGTCGACGTAGAAGTCCACGCCGAGGTTGCGCACGGTCAGCACGGGGCTGCCCTGGCGCGCGGCCGGGGCCGCGGGAGACGTCTCGATGGCCACGCTGATCAGTGTCCTTCCTGCCGGAGCCGGCGCTCGTGGCGCCGCGACTCTGCGAGCATGGGCGCATGGGTCCCACGCTGGTCTTCCGTTCGACGTACGGCCGAGTTCTCACGGTGGCGACGGGCGTCGTCGCCGTCGCCCTGGGCGTGAGCACGGCCCTGACGGGGGACGTCGGCGCGGTCGTCGGCGCACTGGTGCCCGCCGCGCTCGTGACGTACCTCGTCTGGATGCTGTTCTGGCGTCCCGCCGTCGAGGTGTCCGACGGCGGGGTCGAGGTCCGCAACGTCACGCGCACCGTGCACGTGCCGTGGACGGCGTACGAGGGCGTCGACACCCGCTACTCGCTCGAGGTGCGCTACGCCGGCGGACGCGTGACCGCGTGGTCCGCGCCCCGCTCGAGCGGCACGGCCCGCTGGCTGCGCAGCTCGCGACGGCGCGCCGTCGGCCAGGAGCAGGTGGTCACCGGCGCGAGCGCCGAGGCCGTGGCCGACGCCGTGACGCAGCGCCACGCGATGCTCACGGCGGCCGGCCACCTCGACCGGGCGGTCCAGGGCGCCCCCGGCGCCCGCACGACGTGGCACGTCGTGCAGCTCGCCGTGCTGGGCGCGCTCGCGGTGGGGACGGTCGTGGCGCTCACCGCCTGACCGCGGCGCGCCGCGCCGCCCGAGAGGTCCACGACCTCCCGGGCGGGCGGCGACGACGGCGGTCATCAGCTGGCCCCGGCCTCGCCGGTCGCGCTCGGCGCCGTGGCGGCCGTCGGGCGGGCGACGCGCTTCGCACGGGCCATCTTGCGCTCCGAGGGGATGCGCTTCTGACGGGGGTCGAACGCGTCGCGCAGGCCGTCACCGATGAAGTTGACGCACAGCGCGATGGCGACGATGAACAGACCCGGCCACCAGAACAGCCACGGACGCGTCGCGAACGCCTCCTGGTAGTCGCTGATGAGCTTGCCGAGCGAGGTCGCCGGCGCCTGGATGCCGACGCCGAGGTAGCTCAGCGCGGTCTCCAGCAGGATCGCCGAGCTCATGAGCAGCGTGACGTTGACGATGATCACGCCGACCGCGTTCGGCAGCATGTGCTTGAAGATGATCCGCCGGTCGCTCGCGCCCGCGACCCGGGCGGCGTCGACGAACTCGCGCTCGCGCAGCGAGAGGAACTCGCCGCGCACGAGGCGCGCGAGCGGCGGCCACAGCACGAGCCCGAGGAACGCCCCGAGGATGAGCGCGTTGCTGCCGCCCGAGAGCAGGGCCAGCACCGCACCGATGACGATGACCGGCATCGTGATGATGAGGTCCGTGAACCGCATCAGCCACGAGTCGGTACGACCGCGGTAGTACCCGGAGAGCGCCCCGACGAGGACGCCCGCGATCGTCGCGATGACGCCGACGGAGAGCACGACGAGCAACGAGGTCTGGGTGCCCTGCATGACGCGGGCGAACACGTCACGACCTGCCTCGTCCTGGCCGAAGATGTGCGCCTCGGACGGTGCACCGCCGTTGACCAGGGGGTACGTGGACCCCTGCCCGGAGGGCTTGTAGGCGTACCAGCCCTGCCAGCCGCCGATGCCGATCGAGGTGATCGCGAGCGCGACGATGCCGATCAGCACGACGAGCGCGACCACGGCGCCCTTGTGGTGGAAGAAGCGACGGCGGACGATCTGGCCCTGGGACAGGCCCTCGACCTCGCGCAGCTCGATCTGGTTCTCGACCGCGCCGCTCTGCGACGCGTCGTTCGGTGTGTTGGTCATGCGTTCACCCGGATCCGCGGGTCGAGGGCTGCGTAGATGAGGTCAGCCACGATGTTGGCGATGATGGCGAGGGCCGCGACGATGACGAGGTACGCCATGACGGGGTCGATCTCGCCGCGTTGCAGCGCGTTGAGGAAGAGCAGGCCCATGCCGGGCCGGGCGAACACCTTCTCGGTGATGATCGCGCCGCCCAGGAGCGTGATGACGTCGATCGGGACGATCGTCGCGAGCGGGATCAGCGTGTTGCGGAACCCATGGCGCATGACGACGGTCCGCTCCGGCAGACCCTTCGCCCGCGCCGTGCGGATGTAGTCCTGGCTCATCACCTCGAGCATGCTCGCGCGCGAGTAGCGGGTGTACCCGGCGAACTGGATGAGCACGAGCGCGATCGTCGGGAGCAGCAGGTGGGTGTACTGGTCGAGGACCTGCACCCAGAAGTTGCCGCCGAGGTTCGGCGTGCTGTTGCCGATCGTCGGGATGGGCCGGCCGTTGATCGCCGGTGCGCCGAAGTACGCGGGCCAGACCGACATCACCTTGTCGACGAAGACCATGGACCCGACGAGGAACGCGGTGATGGCCGCAGCACGCGCGGACACGCCCTTGTCGGGACCGCCCCACGCGTACCCGACCCCGATGCCGACGCCGACGGTGACCACGGCGAGCACCAGCACGATCCACCAGTTGTCGACCTGCTTGAGGACCGACTGGATCGGGAAGTAGACGACGACCCCGATCAGGACCGTGGTGAGCGACGCGTACAGGGCGCGGCGGTTCTTCAGGCCCGAGACGAGCGCGGTGATGGCGAAGGCCAGCGCGGCGCCCGTAACGACGATGATGACCGGCCCGAGGTTCGGCTTCTCCCACCAGCCGGAGAGCTGCAGGTAGAGCAGCGCGAGCGCGCTCGCCGCGAAGCCCAGGCCGAAGACCGTGAGCCGCCGCCGCGCGGTCCCGCCGAAGGCGAGGGACCACAGCAGGCCGGAGATCGCGCCGATGCCCACGATCACGAGGATCGAGAGGTTCGGGTCGCGGAGGAAGTCGTTGAAGCCGATCGCGCCCCACTGCTTGAGCAGGACGGCGACCCAGAAGGCCGGGAGCGAGTAGAGCACGAACGAGACGAAGATCGTCAGGTAGTCGAAGGTGCTGTACTGCCGCAGCGCGCTGACGATGCCGACCATGACGCCGAAGACCACGGCAAGGACGGTCGCGGCGGCGACGAGCTGGATCGTCGAGATGACCGCGCCCTGGAGCAGGGTCGAGACGGACTGGCCACTCTGCCAGGCCGTGCCGAGGTCACCGGTCACGAAGTCGCCGAGCCACTTGAAGTAGCGGATCACCGACGGGGTGTCGAGATCGAGGTCGGCGGTGCGCTGGGCGATCAGCTGGGCCTTGTTGGGCTTCGTGCTCGACTCGAGATCCGCGAAGATGTACGGCCGGATCGCGGCGTCGACGAGCAGGTACATCGCGAACGTGGACACGAGGAGGGTCGCCAACCCTGCCAGCACACGCCGCGAGATGAAGGAGAACATCGGAGGTCTTACCTCGCTGGTCGGTAGGGACCCCGGGTCAGGGGCCGGTCGATTCTACGCGCGGGTCTCGCGTGGTCGTGAACCGAGGGCCCGGGACGCCGCGGGTCTGGGCGTCGGGGCGGGTGCACGCGAGGACCGGGGGCCCCGGGCGGAAAGCCGCCGGGACCCCCGGTCTCACACCTGGACGACCCTGCCGCCGCACGGGGCGGCGGCAGGGCGCGTCACGGACTCAGGGCACTCAGCCCTCGAACGTCCAGTTCCAGAACCCGTGGAAGATCGTCGGGCTGATCGTGATCGACTCGACGCCCTTCAGGTTCTCGTCCCAGCCCTGGATGGCGGGGAACTGGAAGATCGTCACGCCGAAGCCGTCGGCCCAGAGGTTCTTCTCGACCTCGAGCTGGAGCTGGAACTGCTCCTCCGGGTCCGTCGAGACCTGGAGCTTGTCGAGCGCGGCGTCCACGGCAGGGTTGTTGTACTTGCCGTAGTTGTTGACGCCCGGGTTCGGCGCCCAGCGGAAGTTCGCGTCCGACTCGGTGACCGCGGTCGAGGTCGACTGCCAGCCGAAGAGCGACGCGTCGTACTGGTCCTGGCCGGTGGCGAGGAGCGTGCCCCACTCGGCGGCCGGGCGGCCCGTGTCGACGATCTCGAAGCCGGCCTGCGCCGCGGTGTCGGTGATGAGCGCGAGCTCGTTCACGCGACGCGTGTTCTCGTTGTTGTACGCGAAGCGCACCTTGACCGGGGTGGCGACGCCGGCGTCGGCGAGCAGCTGCTTCGCCTTCTCGATGTCACCCGCCGGCGGGTAGAAGTCGGAGCCGTTCTCGGCGACCATCTGGTCGTAGTTCGGCGACCCCGGGAGCAGGATGTTCGAGTTGCGCACCTCGGCGTCCGGGTTCAGCGGCTTGATGAGGTTGTCGACGATCGTCTGGCGCGGGATCGTCAGCAGGAACGCCTGGCGCACGGCCTTGGCCTTCTCGGCGTCGCCACCGTAGGTGTTGGCGTCGAACGGACCACCGTTCTGGAAGACCAGGTCGACGTGCTCGTACGTGCCCTCGATGCCCGAGTGGGTCTCGACGCCGTCGAGGCCCTCGAGCGCCGTGCGGACGTCCGCGGAGGCCTGCGGGCCGATCAGGTCGACCTCACCGTTCTCGAGCGCCTGGACCTGGGCCATCGGGTCGTCGATGTACCGGACCGTGATCGTCTCGACCGAGCCCTTGTTCTTGCCCTTGAAGTCCGGGTTCGCCTTGAGCGTGAGGTACTGGTTCTCCTTGTACTCCTCCAGCGTGTAGGCGCCGTTGGAGACGTAGAGCGACGGGTCGTCCGGCAGCGAGGTAAACTCGAAGCCCTCGTTCCAGAACTTCGAGATCTTCGCCAGCGCCGCGGTGTCGTTGTTGAGGATCGCGTCGCGGACGGCGGCCTTGGCCTCCTCCGGGTCCTCGATCTCGAGCGCCTTCTGGCCCACGACGTGCGCCGGGACGAACTCGTTCGTCCAGCTGAGCTCCCAGTCACCGAACGGCTTGTCGTACACGACGGTGATCGACTTGTTGTTGTCCGAGATCTCGGGGTTCTGCGAGATGAGCGCGACGCCCGGGTCCGAGCCGTCGAAGTAGACACCGGCGTCCACCTCGGCCTGGTTCGTGACGTTGCCCTCTTCGTCCGTCTGGGCCTCGACCGTGTTGAACTTGCCGGACTGACCGGCCCAGTCCAGCAGGATCTCCGTCGCGTCGACCGGCGTGCCGTCCGACCACTTGGTGTCGTCACCGAACGTGTACTTCACCGTCAGCGGGTCGTCCGAGAGCTTCTCGTACGTGCCGAACGACTCGTCCTTGACGATGTTCAGGTCGGCGTCGTAGTAGCTGAAGCCCGAGTTGAGCATGTAGTTGATGACGGCGTTCTGCGTCGCGTTGCCGTTCTGGGAGCTCAGGTTGAGCTCGTTGAGCGGAGCCTCCCACGCGACGGTGACGGCGGTCGCGGTGTTGATGCCCGCGTCGTCGCCGCCGTCGGTCTCGCCCTCACCCGACGTGCCGCTGCACGCCGAGAACAGCAGCGCCCCCGTGACCGTCACGGCCAGGGCGGCACTCGTGCGCCTGATCTTCAATGTTCCTCCTCCAAGGGATGGTGGGCGCGGACGAGCGGGCGTCGATCGCCCCTCGGCCGCCCCGTCGCTCGCGCGCTCGCCCGGGGGTCGGCGCGCGTGGACGGGCATGCCCACCACGGTTTGAGGCCACGCTACCCAGCAAGTTGCGAAGGATCTCCCCCTTGCCCGGTTGCGGCAGGTGATCGTTACCGAGTTGATACTGGCCGGTACGGGCGCGTTTCCGGGCCGCGACGGCCGGGAAACACGCGCGAAACCTCCGGCCCCGGACGCGTGGACGCCCGCCGCGTCTCACGATGCGGCGGGCGTCCAGGGCTGTGACCTGCGTCTCAGACGTTGAAGCGGAACTCCACCACGTCGCCGTCGGCCATGACGTAGTCCTTGCCCTCGACGCGCGCCTTGCCCGCGGCGCGCGCCGCAGCGACGGAGCCGGTCTCGACGAGGTCCTCGAACGAGACGACCTCCGCCTTGATGAAGCCGCGCTCGAAGTCGGTGTGGATGACCCCGGCCGCCTGGGGCGCCGTCCACCCCTTGCGGATGGTCCACGCGCGGGCCTCCTTGGGCCCGGCGGTGAGGTACGTCTGCAGGCCGAGCGTGTCGAAGCCGACGCGCGCGAGCTGGTCGAGGCCGGCCTCGGTCTGGCCCGACTCCGCGAGCATCTCCTTCGCCTCGTCGGGCTCGAGCTCGACGAGCTCGGACTCGAACTTGGCGTCGAGGAAGATCGCCTGGGCGGGCGCGACGAGCGCGCGCAGGCGCGCCTGGAGGTCCTCGTCGGCGAGGCCCGCGTCGTCGGTGTTGAAGACGTAGATGAACGGCTTCGCCGTGAGGAGCTGCAGGCTCGCGACGTCCGCGAGGTCGAGACCCGCGGCGGCCGCGCCCTGGAAGAGGGTCGTGCCGGCCTCGAGGACCGCCTGGGCCTTCTGGGCCGCGTCGAGGAGGGCGGCGTCGCCCTTCTTGATCCGGACCTCCTTCTCGAGGCGCGGGACCGTCTTCTCGAGCGTCTGGAGGTCGGCGAGGATCAGCTCGGTGCTGATGGTCTCGATGTCGCCCTCGGCGTCCGTCGAGCCCTCGACGCGGACCACGTCCGGGTCGGAGAACGCGCGCGTCACCTGGCAGATGGCGTCGGCCTCGCGGATGTTCGCGAGGAACTTGTTGCCGAGCCCCTCCCCCTCGCTCGCGCCCTTGACGATGCCCGCGATGTCGACGAACGACACCGTGGCGGGCAGGACGCGCTGGCTGCCGAAGATCTCGGCGAGCTTGTCGAGGCGCGGGTCCGGGAGGGACACGACGCCGACGTTCGGGTCGATCGTCGCGAACGGGTAGTTCGCGGCGAGGACCTGGTTGCGCGTCAGGGCGTTGAAGAGGGTGGACTTGCCGACGTTGGGCAGGCCGACGATGCCGATAGTGAGTGCCACGTCGGCCGAGTCTACGGGCCGGGACCGCGGCGCGCGGTCCCGGCCCGCGCGTCAGGCGTACGACAGCACGCGCTGGAGCAGCTCGGGTGCCCGGCGGTCGTACGTGCGGGCACCCCACCGCACCCCGAGCACGAGCACCACGGCACCCACGACCACGCCCACCGCGAGGGTGACCCACCCGAGCACGGGCAGGTCGGCGACGATCGCGATGACGCCCGGGACGAGGAACGGGAGGGACAGCGCCAGGACGAGGAGCATCGCGACCGTCTGGGCGACGAGGGTCGCCATCGCGGCGCCCTGCGGCTGCTTGAACGGGCTGTCGCCCGGCTTGGGCACCGGGTAGAGCAGGCGCGCCGACGTCGCGCTGGAGATGCCGGTCGAGGTGAGCAGCACGCCCGCGGTGAGGCCGAGCAGCGCGGGCAGCGCGTCCCAGCGCCCGGCCACCGCGACGGAGACCACCGCGAACAGGAAGGACACGGCGCCGCCGGCGACGAGCACGGGGAGCGCCCGGCCCCAGCGGTCCGCCCGTCCCGGGACGCCCGACGACACGTGGAGCGCGAACGCGGTGTGGTCGTAGGCGATGTCCGCCGAGATGGAGAACCCGAGGATCCACGCCGTGAAGGGCGCGAGCGCGAGGAAGATCTCCGAGCCGGTGCCGCCGCCGACGACGAGCAGCACGACGGGGATGAGCGGCACGACCGCGATCGACCCGGAGTAGCGCGGGTCGCGCAGCCAGTAGGTGGCCGTGCGTGCGGCGACGGCGCCCGTGGGCGTCGCCGGGAAGCGCGAGAAGAAGCCGAGACCCTTCGCGCGGCCGCCCCCGCCGGAGGTGGGCGGCGTGACGAGGGCGCGCGCGAGCGCCTTGTCCCACACGACCCACGCGACCGCGAGGGTCGCCAGCGCGACGACGAGCCGCGCGAGCGCGAGGCCCCACGCGCCGTCGTGCACCGCGGCGCCGAGCCCCCACGGCGCGCCGAACGGCGTCCAGGCCGCGACGTCGGCGAGGCGCGTCACCATGCCGCGCACCGCGTCGCCGTCGACCGGGCCCCCGCCCAGCTGGGACCCCAGCCACGCGAACGCGGGCCCGATGAGGACGAGCGGCACGAACGCGGCGATCGTCACGACCTCGCGGTAGCGCCGCGACTCGAGCAGGGGCGCGAGCGCCGTCGTCGTCGCGCGCGAGCCGACGACGCACAGCGCGACCGCGACGACGGCGCCCACGAGCGCGGCGAGGACCGCGAGGGGCGTGCGCCACCACGCGAACGACGCGCCGAGCGCCGCGAGGGCCGTGACGATGCCCGGGATCGAGACGACGCCCGCCACGGCGAGGCCGGCGAGCAGCCGGCGCTGCGGGATGCCGAACAGCACGAAGCGCTGCGGGTCGAGGGTCGCGTCCACACCGAACGCGAAGAGCGGGATCACCCACCACCCGAGGACGGCGAGCGCCCCGGCGAGGATCGTGATCGAGCCCGCGAGCGCGGCGTCCTCGGTGCCGAGGACGACCATCCCGACGACGAGCATCCCGACGACGAACAGCCCGTAGAGGACCCCGACGACGAAGCCGATGGTCTGCCACACGCTCCGGCGGAACGAGTTCCCCATGAGCGTGAGCTTGAGCCTTACGAACTGCGCAACCACGCGAGGCCCTCCGTGCTCTGCCGACCGCCCACGAGCTCGACGAACCGGTCTTCCAGGCTCTGGTCGCCGCGCACCGCGTCCACGGTGCCGGCCGCGAGGACGTGCCCGCCCGCGACGACCGCCACGTGGTCGCACATGCGCTGGACGAGGTCCATGACGTGCGACGACACCACGACCGTCCCGCCGCTGGCGACGTAGCCGGCGAGAATGTCGCGGATGTTGGCCGCGGAGACCGGGTCGACGGCCTCGAACGGCTCGTCGAGCACGAGCGTGCGCGGCGCGTGGATGAGCGCGGTCGCGAGCGCGATCTTCTTCGTCATGCCCGCGGAGTAGTCGACGACGAACGTGTTGGCGTCCTTCGCGAGGTCGAGGGCCGCGAGCAGCTCCGTGGTGCGCTCCGCCACCGTGTCGCGGTCCATGCCGCGCAGCAGGCCCGCGTAGGTCACGAGCTGGGCGCCGGTGAGGCGGTCGAAGAGCCGGACGCCGTCGGGCAGGACGCCGAGCTGGCGCTTGCCCGCGACCGGGTCGGCCCACAGGTCCGTCCCGTGGACGTGCGCGGAGCCGGCGTCGGGCCGCAGGAGGCCCGTCGCCATGGAGAGCGTCGTCGTCTTGCCGGCGCCGTTGGGGCCCACGAGCCCGTAGAACGAGCCCGCCGGCACGTCCAGGTCGATGCCGGCGACCGCGATCTTCTCCCCGAAGCGCTTCCACAGGGCGCGCAGGGACAGCGCGGCGGTGGGGTCCGGGGGCGCGGGCTGTCCCGGCGGAGCCGTGGGCCGGGGGTCGGGCGCGGCGCCCGGCACGCTGCCGGGGACGGGCGCGACAGGTGGGGCGGGGTGGGGATCGACCATGGCGCCAAGGTAGCCGAGCCCTCGGCCGCGGGGCGGTGCCTTTTGTCACGACCTGCGCGACGGCGCCCGCCCGCGCGCCGACCGGCCGTGCTGTCGGTGCCCCGTGGGAGGGTGCGGCCATGGACTCCTCGGGATGGTTGCTCTTCGCCGTCGGACTCGTGCTGGGGCTGGTGGTCGGCGCCGCGCTCGTGCTCGCGGTGCGGCGCGCCTCGCCCGACGCCGCGGGCGCGGAGGTCCGCCGTCTCACCCAGCTCCTGGGCCAGGCGCAGCAGGACGCCGCGCGCGGCGCGGGCCTCGCCGAACGGCTCGAGGCGGAGCGCGAGGGCTTCGCGCGCCAGCTCGGCGCGGCCCAGCGCAGCGCGGACGAGCGGCTCGACCTCGCCCGGGCCACCCACGAGCAGCAGCTCGCGGAGCTGCGGGCCGCGGCCGAGCGCCGCGTCGCGGAGATCCAGGGCGACCACCGGCGGCTCGAGGCCCAGTTCGAGGCGCTCTCGCGCAAGGTGCTCGCCGCGGGCACGGAGCAGTTCCTCGTGCAGGCGGAGGAGCGCATGCGGCGCAGCCAGGAGCAGGGGGCGGCCGAGCTCGCGCGCCGCGAGGAGGCCGTGCGCCACCTGGTCGAGCCGCTCGCCGGGGCGCTGGAGAAGGTGCGCGCGGAGGTCGCCGAGGCCGAGCGGGCCCGCCTCGCCGCGCACGGGAGCCTCGCGGAGCAGGTGCGCGGGGTGCGCGACGCGTCCGAGCTGCTGCGCGCCGAGACGTCGCAGCTCGTGACGGCCCTGCGCTCGTCGCAGGTGCGGGGCGCGTGGGGCGAGCTCCAGCTCCGCCGCGTCGTCGAGGCGGCGGGCATGCTTCCCCACGTCGACTTCGTCGAGCAGGACCAGGTCGCGACCGACGACGGCGCGCTGCGCCCGGACATGGTCGTGCGGCTCGCGGGCGGCAAGCAGGTCGTGGTCGACGCGAAGGTCGCGTTCCTCGGCTACCTCGACGCGCAGGGCGCCACCGATCCGGCCGTGCGCGCGGACCGCCTGGCCGCCCACGCCCGCCACATGCGCAAGCACGTCGACGACCTCGGCGCGAAGCGCTACTGGGACCAGTTCGGCCCGGCACCGGAGTTCGTCGTCATGTTCGTCCCGGCGGAGTCGTTCCTCTCGGCCGCGGTCGAGCAGGACCCGTCGCTCCTCGAGCACGCGGTGTCCAAGAACGTCGTCATCGCGACGCCCATGACGATGGTCGCGATGCTGCGGACGATCGCCTACGCGTGGCGGCAGGACGCCCTGGCCACGAACGCGCAGCAGGTCCTCACGCTCGGCAAGGAGCTCCACGGGCGGCTCGCGGTCATGGGGTCGCACCTGGCGAAGCTCGGGCGCCAGCTCCAGAGCGCCGCGGACTCCTACAACCGGACGGTCGGCTCGCTCGAGACGCGCGTGCTCGTCAGCGCGCGCCGGTTCGCGGACCTGCACGTGGTCGACGACGAGCTGACGACGCCCCCGACGGTGAACCCGCAGCTCAGCGCGGTGAGTGCGCCCGAGCTGCTCGCGTCCGTCAACGAGTCCGTGGTCGCGATCGACGAGCGCCCCGACGACCGCGACGAGCCTCGGCGGGAGCCGTCGGCCGGCGGGGCGAGCGCCTGAACGCTCCCCCGGGGCCGACGGCCGCGGAAGGCTCCGGCGCGGGCGTCAGACGGGCTGGACGGAGAGCGAGGTGCGGCCGCCGCGGGTGGGGCGCCCGCCGTCGGCCGTCGAGCCCTTGAGGTCGGCGCGCAGCTCGCGCGGCAGCGAGAACATGAGGTCCTCCGTCGCCGTGCGGACCTCCTCGACCGCGCCGAACCCGCGCTCCGCGAGGTAGGCGAGCACGTCGTCCACGAGGATCTCCGGCACGGACGCGCCCGAGGTCACGCCCACGGTCGTCGCGCCGTCGAGCCAGGCCGGGTCGATCTCCTTCGCGTGGTCGACGCGGTACGACGCCCCGGCCCCCGCCTGGAGCGCGACCTCGACGAGGCGCACGGAGTTGGACGAGTTCGCCGAGCCGACCACGATGACCACGTCCGCGTCGGGAGCAAGCTTCTTGACCGCGACCTGGCGGTTCTGCGTCGCGTAGCAGATGTCGTCGCTCGGCGGGTCCTGGAGGGTCGGGAACTTCTCCCGCAGCCTGCGGACCGTCTCCATCGTCTCGTCGACGGAGAGCGTCGTCTGGGAGATCCACACGACCTTGTCCGGGTCGCGGACCACGACGTCGTCCACGTGGTCGGGCGAGTCGACGACCTGCACGTGGTCGGGGGCCTCCCCCGCGGTGCCCTCGACCTCCTCGTGGCCCGTGTGGCCGATGAGCAGGATGTCGTAGTCGTCCTTCGCGAAGCGCACGGCCTCCTTGTGCACCTTCGTCACGAGCGGGCACGTGGCGTCGATCGTGTCGAGGTTGCGCGCGGCCGCGGCCGCCTTCACGGCGGGTGACACGCCGTGGGCGGAGAACACGACGCGCGCGCCCTCGGGCACCTCGTCGGTCTCGTCGACGAAGATCGCGCCGCGCTCGCTGAGCGTCTCGACGACGAACTTGTTGTGCACGATCTCCTTGCGCACGTAGACCGGCGCGCCGTAGTGCTCGAGCGCCTTCTCGACCGCGACGACGGCGCGGTCGACGCCCGCGCAGTAGCCGCGCGGCGCCGCCAGCAGGACGCGCTTGCGGGTCCCGTCGACGGCAGGGGTCGCGACGGGGCGGTCGGTCGGGGACGCGGACGAGCCGGCGGGGAGGACGCTCACGCTCCCGAGTCTAGGCGAGCGGCGGTCGCCCGACCCCGGTGAGCCCGCTCACCCACGGCCCGGCCCCGACGTCGTCACGTCCCGCGCGCGAGGCGCACACAGACCCTCCGCAGGCGCGGCGTGCGGCACGCGTGTCGCACCCGCCCGCCGGGCGCGCCGGGTCGACGTCCGTCCCGCCGCCCCCCAAGATCGAGGGCATGAGCGACGACCCGGGCGGCACGACGTCACCCGTGCCCGACGCGCACCGACGACGCCGCCGCGTGTGGTGGTGGCTCGTCCCGCTGCTGCTCGTCGTCGTCGCGGCGGCGGTCGTGGTCGTCGGGACGCTGGAGCACCGCGCGTGGGTCGCCGCCGTCGAGCGCTACGACGCCGAGGTCGCGCGCGTGACGCAGGACGCGACGGACGGGCGCGCGCGGGCCGAGGCGGCGTACCTCACGCGGCTCGTCCCGACGACCGCGGCGGAGGTCGCGAGCGCGGCGCTGCTCGCCGCGAGCGAGGGCCAGGTGGACGACCCGGCGGTCCGCGAGCCCCTGGCCGCCGCGCTCCAGGAGGCCACCACGCTCCGCACGACCCCGGTGACCTACCCGGAGGAGGACCGCACCGTGGACGCCCTGTCCCGCCCGAACCCGCTGCACCCGGGCTCGCGCCCCGCCGTCCACGTCGAGGTCGTGACCGGCTCCGAGCCCGCGGCGGACGCCCTGGACGAGGCCGCCACCGCCGTCGTCGAGGCGGCGGAGCCCGTCGCGACCGCGCAGCGGCAGTGGGCGTACGACGGTCTCGAGGCGGCGGCGACCGAGGGCCGGCCCGTCCTCACGGAGTCGGCCGGCCTCGTCACGGACGAGGGCACGCGCACGACGCTCGACGGGCTGCTGACGCAGGCGACGACGACGCTGGACGCCGGCCCGGGCGGCGCCCCGGTCGCCGAGACCGTGGCGCTGCGCGACGCGGTGCTCGCGGCGACGGAGGCCGTCTGGTCGGACCGGCTGGCGCTCCAGCTCGCCCAGCGGCGCGACCAGGCGCGGGCGACGGGCGTGGACTGCGCGGTCGAGCGGTGCGTGGCGCTCACGTTCGACGACGGGCCCGGGCCCGACACCGAGCGGCTCCTGCAGGTGCTCGCGGAGAAGCACGTCTCGGCCACGTTCTTCCTCGTCGGGAGCAACGTGGAGAAGCGGCCCGACGTCGTGCGCGACACGGCGGCCGCCGGCCACCTGCTCGCGAACCACACCTGGGACCACCCGCAGCTCACGACGCTCGACGACGACGCCGTCCGCGACGAGCTCGCGCGCACCCAGGCGGCGATCGAGAGCGCCGCGGGGGTCACCCCGACGCTCCTGCGGCCCCCGTACGGGAACGTCGACGACCGCGTGCGGTCGGTCGCGCTCCGCTCCGGGCTCCAGGTGGTGCTGTGGAACCTCGACACGCTCGACTGGAAGACGCGCGACGCCGCGGAGACGCGTCGCCGCGCGGTGGAGGGCGCGCGACCGGGCAGCGTGGTGCTCATGCACGACATCCACGCCTCGACCGTCGACGCCGTGCCCGGGATCGTCGACGACCTGCGCGCGCAGGGCTACCGCCTCGTCACCGTCGACCTGCTCGCGCCCTGAGCGCTCGGCCGGCGCGCCGGTCGATGCGCTGGTCGGCGCACTCGGTACCGCGGCGCGTTGGGTGGGCGTGGGTGGGGTGCGGCAGGCTGGTCCCGTGACCGCCTCCCTCCCGCTGCCCGACGACGCCCCGCGTCCGGGTGCCGCGCCCGCCGGTCCGGCGCCCCGCGGCCCCCTGCCGGCGCGCGCGCTCGAGACGAGCGCGGAGCACCCGTGGCCGGTCCGGCTCCTGTCCCGCAAGATCGAGCAGTACGTCGAGCGGATGGCGCCGGTCTGGGTCGAGGGCCAGGTCGTCCAGCTCAACCGGCGCCCGGGCACGTCGACGGCGTTCCTCACGCTGCGCGACACGGACCTCGACATGTCGCTCCCGGTGTCGGCGGCGTCCCGCGTGCTCCAGGGCACGCTGGTGGAGGAGGGCGCCCACGTCGTCGTGCACGCGAAGCCGGTGTTCTGGACGCGGCGCGGCACGCTCCAGCTCCAGGCGCGCGAGATCCGTCCCATCGGTGTCGGCGAGCTGCTCGCACGGATCGAGCACCTCAAGCGCGTGCTCGCGGCGGAGGGCCTGTTCGACGCCGACCGCAAGCGGCCGCTGCCGTTCCTCCCGGCCGTCGTCGGGCTGGTGTGCGGGCGCGAGTCCAAGGCGGAGCACGACGTCGTGGTCAACGCGCGCGCCCGCTGGCCCCAGGTCCGGTTCGAGATCCGCGAGGTGGCCGTCCAGGGCGCCCACGCGGTGCAGCAGGTGGGTGACGCGATCCGTGCGCTCGACGCCGACCCGGAGGTGGAGGTCATCGTCGTCGCGCGCGGCGGGGGCGCCGTCGAGGACCTCCTGCCCTTCTCGAACGAGGCGCTGGTGCGCGTCGCGGCGGCATGCCGCACGCCGCTCGTGAGCGCGATCGGCCACGAGACCGACTGCCCGCTGCTCGACCTGGTCGCGGACTACCGCGCCTCGACCCCGACGGCGGCGGCCAAGCGGGTGGTGCCCGACGTGACGGAGGAGCGCGCCCGCGTCGCGCAGGGCCGTCAGCGCCTGCGCAGCGCGATCGCGGGGCGCGTGTCCCGCGAGCAGGCAGGGCTCGACGCGCTGCGGTCCCGGCCCGTGCTCGCCGACCCCGGGCGGATGCTCACCGACCGGCAGGAGCGGGTCGGGGCGCTGCGGGACCGGGCACGCCGGGCGCTCGACGCGCGGCTCGTGCGCGCGGCGGGCGAGGTCGGCCGGCTCGAGGCTCAGGTGCGGGCCCTGTCCCCGGCCTCGACGCTCGAGCGGGGGTACGCCGTCGTGCAGCGGGCCGACGGGCACGTGGTCCGCTCCCCCGCCGACGTCGCGACGGGCGACGCGGTGCGCGTGCGTCTCGCGCGCGGCGCGCTGGACGTGGCGGTCACCGGCACGCACGACGACGGACCCGCTCCCGGCCGGGAGGCGTCGTGACGCGCCCGCGCCGGTTCTGGACCGCCCGCCGGACGACCGGTCGGGCCACGACGCACAGATGGGGTTGAATACTGCCGTGACTTCCTTTGACAACGCTGTCACGTCCGACGTGTCGACGCTCTCCTACGAGCAGGCGCGCGACGAGCTCGTGCAGGTCGTCGCCCGGCTGGAGGCCGGGGGCGAGCCGCTCGAGGACTCGCTCGCGCTCTGGGAGCGCGGCGAGGCGCTCGCCGCGCGCTGCCAGGAGTGGCTCGACGGCGCGCGCGCCCGCCTCGACGCGGCACGCTCGAAGGACGACGCGACGGCACGCGGCACGACCGACCCCGACGACCCGACCGGAGACGACGCATGAGCACGAGCACGGACCCCGCCCAGCCCGCCGCCGCGCCCACCGGGCACGTCCTCGTCGTCGGCGAGGCGCTCGTCGACGTCGTGCACCGCGCGGACGGCAGCGTCGCGGAGCACCCCGGGGGCAGCCTCGCGAACGTCGCGCTCACGCTCGGCCGCCTCGGGCGGGACGCCCGGCTCGCGACGTGGCTCGGGCAGGACGCGCACGGCGAGGCGGTGCGGGCGTGGCTCGACGACTCCGCCGTGACCCTCACGCCCGGCAGCACCGACGCCCCCACGACGAGCGTCGCCACCGCGCACCTTGACGCGCACGGGGCGGCCACGTACGAGTTCGACCTGGAGTGGCGCGTCCCCGCGGGCACGGCTCCCGACGCCGGCACGCTCGCCGTGCACACGGGCTCCATCGCCGCGGTGCTGGAGCCCGGCGCGTCCGACGTCCGCGCGCTCGTCGCCGCGGCGCGCGACACCGCGACGATCACGTACGACCCGAACGCCCGGCCCGCCCTCATGGGCGACCCCGCCGACGCGCGCACCCGCATCGAGGCGCTCGTCGCGCTCGCCGACGTGGTCAAGGTGAGCGACGAGGACGTGGCGTGGCTCGTGCCGGGCGCGGACCCGGTCACGGTCGCGCGCGAGTGGCTCGCCCTCGGGCCGGCGCTCGTCGTCGTGACGTTCGGGGGCGAGGGCGCTGTCGCCGTCACCGCGGCGGGCGAGCAGCGCGTCACGGCCCCACGCGTCGAGGTCGTCGACACCGTCGGCGCGGGCGACTCGTTCATGGGCGCGCTCCTCGACGGGCTGTGGGAGGCTGGCCTGCTCGGCGCGGACCGGCGCGAGGCGCTGCGTGCGATCGACGCCACCGTGCTCGGCGACGTGCTGCGCCGCTGCGTCGCGGTCGCCGCCGTCACCGTCTCGCGCGCCGGGGCCAACCCGCCGCGACGCGCGGAGCTCGCCCTCGGCTGAGCCCGACCACGGCTCCGAGGCCGCGCCCACGAGCCCGGGCACGAGCCCGCCCAGAGCCCGGCCACGGGCCTGAGCACAAGTCGGCCGCCCGGGCACGAGCCCGGGCGGCCGAGACCTGCGTCAGACCTGCGCGTCCTGCTTCTGCGCCCGCTCCAGGGAGCGCTTGCGGTCCTCGACGTTCTCCTGCTCGATGCGCTCGGCCTCCGCGGTGTCGCGCGTGAGGTTCTCGCTCGTCTCCGGGTCGAAGATCATCATCTTCGTCGGGTCGAACCACAGGTCGGTCACGTCCCCGTCGCGCGCACGCGACGCCGAGTCGAGCGCCACGACGAACTGCGTGCGCACGCCCTCGCCGTCGAGCTCGCGGTCCAGCTCGTCGAGCTGCCCCTTCACGGACTCGTGCATCTCGAACGGGACGTAGGCGTAGAGCTCCGCGCCGAGCCACTCGGTGACGTCGATCTGCGCCTCGAACGTGTGGCCCCGGTCCTTCTTCGCCGGGTCGACGAGCCGCGCGTCCTCGAAGTGCTCGGGCCGCAGGCCGACGATCACCAGGCCCCGGTCGCCGACGGCCGTCGCGATGCTCTCCGGCATGTCGAACTCGCCGAACGGCAGCGTGATCTTCCCGCCCGAGACCTCGCCGGGCAGGAAGTTCATGGGCGGCGTGCCGATGAAGCCCGCGACGAACAGGTTGACCGGCTGCTCGTAGAGGCCGCGCGGGCTCGCGACCTGCTGGAGCACGCCGCGGCGCAGGACGGCGACGCGGTCACCGAGCGTCATGGCCTCGGTCTGGTCGTGGGTGACGTAGACGGTCGTCGTGCCGAGCCGGCGCTGCAGGCGCGCGATCTCGGTGCGGGTCTGCCCGCGCAGCTTGGCGTCGAGGTTCGACAGCGGCTCGTCGAACAGGAACGCCTTCGCGTCGCGCACGATCGCCCGGCCCATCGCGACGCGCTGCCGCTGACCGCCCGAGAGGTTCGCGGGCTTGCGGTCGAGGTGCTCGCGCAGGTCGAGCATGTCGGCCGCGCGCTCGACCTTCTCCCGGATCTCCTCCTCGCTGTGCTTGCCCTTCGCGAGGCGCAGCGGGAACGCGATGTTCTCCGCGACCGTGAGGTGCGGGTAGAGCGCGTAGTTCTGGAACACCATCGCGAGGTCGCGCTCGCGCGGCGCCTTCTCGTTGACGCGCACGCCGTCGATCTCGAGCTCGCCCGCCGTGATGTCCTCGAGCCCCACGATCATGCGCAGGACCGTCGACTTCCCCGAGCCGGACGGCCCGACGAGGATGACGAACTCGCCGTCCGCGATGTCGAGGTTGACGTTGTCCACGGCGAGGAAGCCGTCGCCGTAGCGCTTGACGATGTCCTTGAGGGTGATCGACGCCATCAGCTCTCTCCTCGGGTTCGGCGTGCGGCACGGTGCCCGGCGGACCGGGAGGGCGTGCGGTGGTGGACGGGGCGGGCCGGGGACGCGGTGCTCATCCCTTCACCGCCCCCTGGGTCAGGCCCGAGACGATCTGGCGCTGGAACAGCACGACGAGGATGACCACGGGGATGGTCACGACGACCGCGGCCGCGGAGATCGCGCCCGTCGGCTCCTCGAAGTACGACGCCCCGGTGAAGAACGCGAGCGCCGCCGGGACCGGTCGGGCCGCGCTCGTCGACGTGAGCGAGATGCCGTAGACGAAGTCGTTCCACGCGATGAAGAACGCGATGAGCGCGGTGGTGAACACGCCCGGCGCGGCGAGCGGGACGATCGCCTTGCGGAACGCCTGCCACGGCGTCGCGCCGTCGACCTGCGCGGCCTGCTCGAGCTCCCACGGGATCTGGCGGAAGAACGCCGCGAGCGTCCAGATGGAGATCGGGAGGGTGAGCGACAGGTACGGGATGATCAGGCCGAGCCAGGTGTCGTAGAGGCCGATGTTGCGCCAGAGGTTGAACAGCGGCGTGACGATCGACACGACGGGGAAGATCGACACGCCGAGCGCCGTGGTGAGGATGAGGCGCTTGCCCGGGAAGTCGAGGCGCGCGATCGCGTAGGCGCAGAGCGTGGCGAGCACGACGGCGATGACCGTCGCGATGAGCGAGATGCCGATCGAGTTGCGCAGCGCGGACAGGAACAGCTCCTGCGCGGACCCGCCGGACGCGAGGATCTGCTCGTAGTTGGCGGTGCTCCACTGCGGCGGCAGGAACGTCCCGGAGTTGATGTCGCTAGGCCCCTTGAAGCTCGTCATGAAGATCGACAGCACGGGGAACAGCGCCCCGACGAGCACGACGACCGTGATGACGGCCCACCAGATCTTGGCCTTGGTGCTGAGGACGCTGCCCATCACTTCTCCCCCCTCGCGCCGGCGAGATCCACCTTGAAGAGCTTGATCGCGATGAAGCAGATGAGCACGACGCACAGGAAGAGCAGCACCGAGATCGCCGAGCCCATGCCGATCTGGAGCTGGCCGATCGACGTGCGGTAGGCCAGCAGCGACAGCACCTCGGTGCCGTTCGCGCCGTTCGTCATGATGAAGACGTTGTCGAAGATGCGGAACGCGTCGAGCGCGCGGAACAGGACGGCCACCATGATCGCGGCCTTCATGTTCGGCACGATGACGCGGGTGAACCGCTGCCACGCGGTCGCGCCGTCGACCTTCGCGGCCTCCTCCAGGTCGCCCGGCACCTGCGCGAGGCCGGCGAGGAGCAGGAGCGAGATGAACGGCGTCGTCTTCCAGACCTCGGACGCGATGATGACGAACAGGCTCGTGCCCTGCTGCGCGAACCAGTTGAGGTCGGGCCCGACGCCCGGCACCCAGTCGAACCAGTGGTTGACGTACCCGGACGTGATGTCGAACGCGTAGAACCACGCGAACGCCGAGACGACCGTGATGATGCCGTAGGGCACGAGGATCGCGGTGCGCAGGAGCCCGCGCAGGCGCTTGATCGCGCGGTGCATGACGAGCGCGAGGGCGAAGCCCAGGATCAGCTCGATCACGACCGTGACGACCGTGATGAAGAGCGTGACCCCGAGGTCCCGCCACCACACGGAGTCCGTGAGGATCACGACGTAGTTGTTGAGCCCGACGAACGACCGGTCGTCCGGCGCGGTGAGCTTGTAGTTGAAGAGCGAGTCGTAGACGGCCTGGAGGATCGGGTACAGCGTCACGGCGAGCATGACGACGAACGCCGGCCCGGCGAGGTACCAGCCGAGGCGGGCCTCGGCCCGGGAGCGGTCGCTGCGTGCGGCCTTGGCGGCGGCGTCCGGCGCGCCGCGCGACCCCGACCGGGGAGCGGCCCCGCCGCGCGGCGGGGCGTCGTCGGTCGCCGTCGACGGCGTGGTGGCGTGCCGGCCGCGAGGTGCGGGCTCGGTCGGGGGTCCGGCGTTCACAGGAGTCGCTCCCCTCGCAGGACGGCGGTGATGAACTCGGTGGACTCCTGCGGCGTCGTGTCGGGGTCGACCGACGCGGGCGGGTACCACGTCTGTTGGAGGCCCGTGGAGACCTCGTTGTAGAACGGCGTCTGGGGCCGCGGCGCCGCCTGGTCGAGCGAGTCGCGGATGACGTCGTACATGGGGAACGCCTTCTGGACGTCGGGGTCGTCGTAGGCCTTGATGCTCGCGGCCGGGTTGCCGTTGGTGACGAAGTACTCGGCCTGGTTCTCGGGGCTCACGATGCACTGGGCCGCCTCGTACGCGAGGTCGGTGTGCTTGCCGAACGCGCCGATGCCGAGCGAGATGCCGCCGTAGGGCGGCCGGGCGTCCTCGCCCTCCGTCGTGCGCGGGTACAGCGCCCAGCCGATGTCGTCGAGGAGCGCCTGGTCGAGCGACCCGGCCTCGACGGCGCTCTGGGTGGACGACCACACGAACGGCCAGTTCACCATGAACGACCCGCGGTCACCCTGGAACTTGGTGAGCGACGCGGGCTCGTCCTCGCTCGGCAGGCCCGGCCCGCCGACGCCCGAGGTGCCGATGCCGCCGATGATCTCCGCGGCGGCCTTGCCCGCGTCCGTGTCCAGACCGAGCTTCACCTCGTCGGCCGGGGCCTCGGGGTTGTCGATGATGTGGCCGCCCGCGCCCTCGACGAGCGCGTTGATCCACACCGTGAGCGACTCGGCCTTGGCGCCCTGGACGGCCAGGAGCTTGTCCTGGTCCTGGGCCGCCTGCATGATCTGCTCCCACGTGACGGGCTGCGACATGTCGAGCCCGGCGGCCTCGGCCACGGACTTGCGGTACCAGAGGAGCTGCGTGTTCGCCCAGAACGGGATGGCGACCAGCTCGTCCTTCCACGTCGAGGCGTCGATCGCGCCCTGCACCACGTCCTGCGTCGTCGCCTGCGCGACGTCGTCGGGCACGGGCGCCAGGAAGTCCGCCTCGGCGAACTCGGCGATGAACACCGGGTCGAGGCTCATGATGTCGATCGACGAGTCCTTCGCCGCGAGGCGGCGGGCGAGCTGCTCGCGCTGCGACGCGGCGTCGCGCGGCAGCAGCTCGGTCGTGATGCGGTACGCGCCCCCGGCGGCCTCGGTGCAGGCCGCCGCGATGTCGGCCTGGCCCCCGTTGTCCGGGTTGATGTACCACGTGAGCTCCGGCGTCCCGTCGTCGCCCGGGCCGCACGCGGCGAGCGGCGCCACGAGCCCCGCGGCGACCAGGACGGCGAGCGCTCGGGTGCGTCGGCGCACGTCAGCTCCCCTCGGTCGCGCTTCCCCGAGTACCGGGGGTGTCACCCTCCATGGATACCGCCCCCCGGCGCGGCCCGCCATGCGAACGGGCTCGCGGGGCACGCCCCGACCTGCGCGATGATGGGAGCCATGACCTCTCCCGCCCCCGCACAGCCGGTCCGTTCGCTCACCCCCGCCGAGGCGTGGGCGACGCTGCGGACCGGGAACGACCGCTTCGTCGCCGACGCCCCGCTGCACCCGTCGCAGGGCGCGGACCGACGGCGCGAGACGTCGGCCGCGCAGCACCCGCACACGGTCCTGTTCGGCTGCTCCGACTCCCGCGTCGCGGCGGAGATCATCTTCGACCAGGGCCTGGGCGACATGTTCGTCGTCCGCACGGCGGGGCACGTGGTGGACACCACGGTGCTCGGCTCGATCGAGTACGGCGTCGAGGTGCTGTCCGCGCCGCTCGTCGTGGTGCTCGGGCACGACTCGTGCGGCGCCGTGGGCGCGGCGGTCGAGACCCTGCGGACGGGCGCCCAGGCGAACGGGTTCGTCCGGGCCGTCGTCGACCGCGTCATCCCCTCCGTGGCGAAGATCACCGGCGCCGGGAACGGCACGCTGGAGAACCTCGACCCCGCGGTGCTGCGCCGCGAGCACGTGCGCAACACGGTCGACATGCTGCACTCCTACTCGGCGGGCCTCGCGGCCGCCGTCGCCGAGGGCCGCTGCGCGATCGTCGGCGTCGAGTACGACTTCGCCGAGGGGCGCGCGCACCTGGTCGACGTCGTGGGCGACGTCGGCGAGCAGCCCCGCGCCGACGCCTGACCCCACGGCCCGGGCTGCGCGGCTGCCCCGGCGCGCTCGTCGCCGGGGCAGCGCCCGCCGACCCGCGCACGACCCTCCCCGCAGCCCGCGTGACCTCGCTCACGCGGGTTGCGGGGGCCGGCGCGCGGTGCGGCAGGATGGCCCCATGACTGCATCTCCCGAGGCTCCCGGCGCCGCCGCCGGGACGGCCGCACCGACGACCGAGTACCGCATCGAGCACGACACCATGGGCGAGGTGCGCGTGCCCGCGCAGGCCCTCTACCGCGCGCAGACGCAGCGCGCGGTGGAGAACTTCCCCATCTCCGGCACCCCGCTCGAGCGCGGCCACATCGAGGCGCTCGCCCGCGTGAAGAAGGCCGCGGCCCGCGCGAACGCGGAGCTCGGCGTGCTCGACGAGGACGTCGCCGCCGCCATCGTCGCCGCGGCCGACGAGGTCGCGTCGGGCGCGCACGACGCGCACTTCCCGGTGGACGTCTACCAGACGGGGTCCGGGACGTCGTCGAACATGAACACGAACGAGGTCCTCGCGACGCTCGCGACGCGCTCGCTCGGGCGCGACGTGCACCCGAACGACCACGTCAACGCGTCGCAGTCCTCGAACGACGTGTTCCCCACGTCGGTCCACGTCGCCGCGACGGCCGGGGTCGTGCGCGACCTGGTCCCCGCGCTGGGCCACCTCGCCGAGGCGCTCGAGGCGAAGTCCGCCGAGTTCGCGACGGTCGTGAAGTCGGGCCGCACGCACCTCATGGACGCCACGCCCGTGACGCTCGGCCAGGAGTTCGGCGGGTACGCCGCCGCGATCCGCTACGGCGTCGAGCGCCTGGAGTCGGCGCTCCCCCGCGCCGCCGAGGTCCCGCTCGGCGGCACCGCCGTCGGCACCGGCATCAACACGCCCGCCGGGTTCCCCCAGCGCGTCATCGCGCTGCTGGTCGAGGACACGGGCCTGCCCCTCACGGAGGCGCGCGACCACTTCGAGGCGCAGTCCTCGCGCGACGGCCTCGTCGAGCTCTCGGGCGCGCTGCGCACGATCGCCGTCTCGCTCACCAAGATCTGCAACGACCTGCGCTGGATGGGCTCGGGCCCGAACACGGGTCTCGGCGAGATCTTCATCCCGGACCTGCAGCCGGGCAGCTCGATCATGCCGGGCAAGGTCAACCCCGTCGTGCCCGAGGCCGTGCTCATGGTCGCCGCGCGCGTGGTCGGCAACGACGCGACCGTCGCGTGGGCCGGCGCGTCGGGCTCGTTCGAGCTCAACGTGCAGATCCCCGTCATCGCGCAGGGCGTCCTCGAGTCGATCCGCCTCCTCGCGAACGCGTCGCGCGTCCTCGCGGACAAGACCGTCGCGGGCATCACGGCGAACGTCGAGCGCGCCCTCGCGCTGGCCGAGTCGTCGCCGTCGATCGTCACGCCGCTCAACCGCGTCATCGGCTACGAGGCGGCGGCGAAGGTCGCGAAGCACTCCGTCAAGGAGGGCCTCACCGTCCGCCAGGCCGTGATCGACCTGGGCTTCGTCGAGCGCGGCGAGGTCACCGAGGCGCAGCTCGACGAGGCGCTCGACGTCCTGTCGATGACGCGCCCGCCGCAGGCCTGAGCGTCCGCGACCCGGGTCCACGGAGGCCGGGCGGAGCGGGTCGTCCCGCTCCGCCCGGCCTCCGTCGTCCCCGGGTCGTGCGGGAGGACGTCAGTAGTCGACGGGGTCGAGGCGGCGCAGCACGACGGCGAGCAGGCGCGCGAGCTCGGCGCGCTCGGCCTCGTCGAGATCGACGAGCGCCGCGCGCTCCCGGTCGAGCTGCTGCGGGAAGACCTCGTCGACGAGCGTCGTCCCGGCGTCGGTGAGCGCGACGAGGACGCCGCGCCGGTCGCGCTCGGCGACGGTGCGCTCGACGAGACCGGCGCGCTCGAGCCGGTCGAGGCGCTTGGTGATCGACGCGCCGGGGGCGCCGGTCATCGTCGTGACCTCGCCCGCGCGCAGCGGCCGCCCGGCGCGGCGCAGCGCCGCGAGCACGTCGAACTCCGCGCGCGAGACGTCGTGCCGCGCCGCGGAGCGCTCCAGCGCCGCCTCGAGCAGCGCCGCGACGCGACGCAGCCGCGCCCCGACCGCCGACGTCGCGGTGTCGAGGTCCGGGCGCTGCTCAGCCCACTCCGCGCGCACGCGGTCGACGTAGTCCACGGACCCAGGATAGGGCGCGTCTCACACTCTTTCACTGGTGAAACATATGGGAATCATCGCTAGGCTGGTCCGTCGATGCCCCTCTCCTCCCCCGCCCGCCCGGCGCTCGCGCCCGTGCGCGCCGCCGCCCAGGACGTCCTCGACCCCGCCCACCTCCGCGCCGCCCTGCGCGTGAGCCCCGCCGACGCGACGCTCGCCGCCGCGCTGCGCTGCGGCGCCGCGGTCGCGCTCGCGATCGCCGTCCCGGGCCTGCTCGGGCGCCCCGGCCTCGCGGCGTTCGCGTCCCTCGGCGCGCTCACGTCGCTCTACGGCCGGTACGACCCGTACCGGCGTCGGGCCACGCTCCTCGCGACCGTCGGCGCGCTCATGACCGGCACGATCGCGGCCTTCACGCTCCTCGCCGCAGCGGGCACGCCCGCGCTCGTCACGACCGCCGCCGTCGCGCTCCTCGCCGCCGGGGCCACGGCCTTCTGCCTCCTCGTCCGCACGGGCCCGCCCGGCGCGACGATCGTCGTCTTCGCCGCGGGCGCGGGCCTCGCGGGCGCACCGACGCTCGCCGACGTCGCCCCGCGCGCGCTCGCGGCCGCGTTCGGCGCGCTCCTCGCGGGGCTCGTGTGCACGGCCGGCGTGCTCGTCCGCCCGACGGCGCCCGCGCGCCTCGCCGTCCGCCGTGCCGCCGACGCCGTGCGCGCCGCCGAACGACCCGGGGCCGCGCGGCACGCCGCGCATGCTGCCCGCGGTGCCGTCGCCCGGGCGCGCGACGTCCTCGCGGACGACGCCTCCTGGTGGCGGACCCGGGACGCGGTCCCCGCGCTCGCCCCGGAGCTCGACGCCGTCGAGGAGGCGCTCGACGCGACCGGCGTGCCGCGCGATGACACCGGCCCGGCGGTCCGCACGACACTGCGCGCCCAGGCACGGTCCCGGGTCGCAGGACCCTGGCGGCTCCCGACCGTGCGCGTCGGCGTCGCCGGGCTCGTCGCCGGTGCGGTCGCCGCCGTCGCCGGCCTCGGGCACGCGGCGTGGGCGACCATGGGCTCGACCGCGGTGCTCCAGGGCGAGTCGGCGCGCCACGCCGTCGTGCGGGCGCTGCAGCGCGGGGCCGGCACGGTCGCGGGCGCGCTCCTCGCCTGGCCGCTGCTCGCCGCGCCGCTCGGGTTCTGGGGGACGGCCGCCGTCGTCGTCGTGCTCCAGACCGTCACCGAGACGATCGTGGGGCGCCACTACGGGCTCGCGATGCTCACCATCACGCCCATGGCGCTGCTCATGACCTCGCTCGCGCACCCCGCCGACCCGTCGGCGCTCGCGCTCGACCGCGCGCTCGACACGGTCCTGGGCGCCGTCGTCGGCGTCCTCGCGGTGGTCCTCGTCCACCCGCGGACCCGCCTCCGCGCGAGCGAGACCCCCGGTCCGCCGAGGTAGAGGCCTGGCACCGGGCGGTAGAGGCCTGGTCTTGACCAGGCCTCTACCTCGGCGGCGGGTCAGACCTCGATCGACTCCAGCATCTCCGTGACGAGCGCCGCCACGGGCGAGCGCTCGGAGCGCGTGAGCGTGACGTGCGCGAACAGCGGGTGGCCCTTGAGCGCCTCGATGACCGCGGCGACGCCGTCGTGCCGGCCCACGCGCAGGTTGTCGCGCTGGGCGACGTCGTGCGTGAGGACGACGCGCGACGACTGCCCGATGCGCGACAGCACCGTGAGCAGGACGTTGCGCTCGAGCGACTGCGCCTCGTCGACGATGACGAACGCGTCGTGCAGCGAGCGCCCGCGGATGTGCGTGAGCGGGAGCACCTCGAGCATCTCGCGGTCGATGACCTCGTCGAGCACCTGCGGCGAGACGAGCGCCCCGAGAGTGTCGTAGACGGCCTGCGCCCACGGGTTCATCTTCTCGGCCTCGGAGCCGGGCAGGTAGCCGAGCTCCTGGCCCCCGACGGCGTAGAGCGGCCGGAACACCATGACCTTGCGGTGCTGCCGGCGCTCCATGACGGCCTCCAGCCCGGCGCACAGCGCGAGGGCCGACTTGCCGGTCCCGGCCCGCCCGCCGAGCGAGACGATCCCCACGCTCTCGTCGAGCAGCAGGTCGATCGCGACGCGCTGCTCCGCGGAGCGCCCGTGCAGCCCGAACACCTCGCGGTCGCCGCGCACGAGCTGCACGTGCTTGTCCGCGGTGACGCGCCCGAGGGCGGACCCGCGCGGCGAGTGCACGACGAGACCCGTGTGGCAGTGCAGCGGGCCGGCCGCCTCGACGACCGCCGGGTCCAGACTGGTGAGCTCGACCGACTCGTGCTCCCAGAGCGCCGCCGCCTCCGCGTCGGTGAACGAGATCTCGCCCATGCCGGTCCAGCCCGAGTCGACGGCGAGCTCGTGCCGGTACTCCTCAGCCCGCAGGCCCACGGCCGACGCCTTGACCCGCATCGGCAGGTCCTTCGACACGACCGTGACGTCGTGGCCCTCGGCCGCGAGGTTCGCCGCGACGGAGAGGATCCGGGTGTCGTTGTCCCCCAGCCGGAACCCGGCCGGCAGCACGCCCGGGTCGGTGTGGTTGAGCTCCACGCGCAGCGTCCCGCCGACGTCGCCGACGGGGATCGGGGCGTCGAGCCGGCCGTGCTTGACCCGCAGGTCGTCGAGCATGCGCAGCGCGCTGCGCGCGAAGTACCCGAGCTCGGCGTGGTGGCGCTTGGCCTCCAGCTCGGTGATGACGACGACCGGGAGGACCACGTCGTGCTCGGCGAACCGCCCGATGGCGCGCGGGTCGCTCAGCAGGACCGACGTGTCGACGACGAACGTGCGGCGCGCGCCGTCCGGTGCGTCGTCCTGCGGTGTGGGTGAGGTACCGGGGGTGGGTGAGGAATGGACCACGAGGGCTCCCCTCCGGCGCACGCGCGCCGTTCTCTCTCTGGGCGAGGCGGGCGACCGGCCGTCGGGCCGTGGGTGCCACGGCTCAGCAGCGCCGGTGCCGGCCCTCCTGAGCGGAGCGTGAACCCCATCGGCTGGCCTCCCGGAGGACGGCGAAGGTGCCGCCCGTCTCCTCGAAACTACGCCCGTGTGATTCGGGTCACCACCCCCGACACGCCTCCGCGCGAGGTTTAACCCCCCGTTCACGCGGAGGCCGCACCCGCGGGCCGCGCGAGATCGACCCGAGCGTCCGAGACCGGCCCTCCGGGGGCCGACGTCGTGACGGTCGGGTCGATCCCGGACAGGTCAGTGCTCGACGTGCTTCGGCGCCATCGCGATCGCGGCGACGAACCCGAGCACGAGCACCACGGCCGTGACCGCGAGCGTCTGCCCGACGGCGGTCGCGAAGCCCTGGTGGAACGCGGTGGTCGCGGCGTCCGTGACCTGGCGCGCGACGTCGTCGGGCACGCCCGGCGGGAGGTCGAACGACCCGCCCTGGCCGCCCTGGAGCGACCCCGCGTTCGCGAACCCGTCGACGAACTGCTGGCGGAACTGCTCGGGCAGGGACGCGGCCGCGTCCCGCGCGGCCGCGGGGAGGGTCACCGCGAGGCGCGCGGTGAGCGTCGCGACGATCGCCGCCGACCCGATCACGCCGCCCACCTGGCGCGTCGTGTTGAAGGCGCCCGCGCCTGCCCCGGCGGTGCGGTGGTCGAGGCCCGACGTCGCGAGGTTCGCGAGCGGCGAGAAGACGCACCCGGTGCCGATGCCGAACAGCGTCATGGGGAGCACGATCGTCACGACCGACACGCCCGGCCCGACGACCGCCGCGAGCCAGCCGATCGCGACCGCGAGGACGCCGAACCCCGTCGCGACGACCCACTTCGCGGGCACGCGGTCGGACAGGCGCCCGGCGAGCGGCGCGACGATCCCCGACACGAGCGAGCCCGGCAGGTTGACCAGCGCGGCGTGCAGCGGCGACAGGCCGAGGATCGACTGGAGGAAGATCGTCAGCGGGAAGAAGATGCCGATCATCGCGAACGACACGGACATGCCCGCGACGTTCGCGAGCGAGAAGTTGCGCGAGCGGAAGAGCCGCAGCGGCAGCAGGGCGTCGTCGCCGAGCCGGCGCTGCCACAGCACGAACGCGGCCAGCACGAGCAGGCCGACGCCGATCACGCCCCACACCGTGACCGGCCCGGTGATCGTGCCCCAGTCGTACGTCTCGCCCTCCTGGAGCCCGAAGACGACCGCGAAGAGCCCGACGACGGACAGCACGACGCCGACCACGTCGAACGAGCGCTTGTTCGTCGCGAGCCGCGGGAGCCGCACCAGGGCGAGCCAGAGCGCGACGACCCCGACCGGGACGTTGACGAAGAAGATCCACTCCCAGCCCCACGACTCGACGAACAGCCCGCCGAGCAGCGGGCCGGCGATCGTCGCGACGCCCGCCGTCGCGCCCCACAGGCCCATCGCCGCGCCGCGCTGCCGCGGCGGGAACACGCGCGTGATCATGGCCATCGTCTGCGGCGTCATGAGCGCCGCGCCGACGCCCTGGACGACGCGGGCGGCGATGAGCATCCCGATCGAGCCCGACAGCCCGCACCACGCGGACGCGAGCGTGAACACCGCCAGGCCGACGACGAACACCGGCTTGGGCCCGTACCGGTCGCCCAGGCGACCCGCGAGCAGGAGCAGCACCGCGTACGAGAGCAGGTAGGCGCTGTTGACCCAGCCGACCGCGACCAGCGACGCGTCGAGCTCGCGCTGGAGCGTGGGGACCGCGATGTTCACGATCGTGGTGTCCACCATGATCATGAAGAAGCCGAGGATGAGCGGCGGCAGGATGCTCCAGGCGCTGCGGCCGTGGAGGTCGACGAGGGGCACGACGCGCGCGCCGGCCTCGACGGGTGCCGGGGCCGGGCCGGTGCCCGGGGCGGGAGTGGTCACGAGGACTCCTGAGGTGAGGTCGTGCGGGAGTGGCGGAACGCGGGCCCGGGCTCCTCGGTCCAGCTCAGCGCGCCGGACGTGACGTCCGCGACGGTCGCGTCGAGCCAGGCGATCTCGGCCCGGGTCTGGTGGAGCTCGAAGTGGGCGTCGAGCAGGTAGCGGCGGGGCAGGCCGCGCGCGACCACGTCGTCGAGGCGCTCGCGCACCCCGTCGATCGCGGCCGCGAGCGCCGCGCGACGCTCGCGGAGCAGCGCGAGGGCGTCCTCGCGCGGGAGGTCGTGCACGAGCGCGAGCCCGACGGGGAAGGCGGGGTACTCGCGCGGCGTCTCGCGGACGAGGTCGCGCGTGCGGGCGTCGTGCGCGGCCACGCCGGCCGGGGTGATGGCGTAGAGCGTCCGCTCGGGCCGGTTGCCGTCCCGGTCGACGCCCGCGCGCTCGACGAGGCCGTCCCGCTCGAGGCGGTCCACCGCGTGGTAGACGGCGCCGGGGTTGAGCCGCACGAGGCGGTCGTCGCGCCGCTTGCGCAGGCGCACGAGCATCTCGTACGGGTGCATGGGCTGCTCGAGCAGCACGGCGAGCACGAGGGTCGCCGTGGGGCTGAGGCGCGGGGAGGTCACGGTGGTCTCCGGGACGGGGTGGAGGGTGGCCGGCCGGGGGGGGGGTGGGGAGCTCACGCCCGGCTGGAATATTCCGGTTGGAATATACGCCCGCGCCCGGCCGGTGTCGACCGCCGAGGCCGGCACGCGCGGCGTCGCGGAGGTCGCGCGCGCGGGGGGGTCGCGGGGGGCGGGGTCGCGCGGGTGCGACGGCGCGCGTAGGTTCACGAGCCATGAGCGCCCCCGAGCTCCTGGACCTGGACGCGACCGCGCTCGCCGGCGCCCTGCGCGCCGGCGACGTCTCCCCCGTCGAGGTCCTCGACGCGACGCTCGACGCCGCCGCCGGGGTCGGTGCCGCCGTCGGCGCCTTCACCGTGCTCACCCCGGACCTCGCGCGCACGCAGGCACTCGCCGCGCAGGACGCGCTCGTGGCGGCGCGGCGCGACGGCCGGGCCGGTCCCCGCGACGGCCTCCCGCCGTTCCTCGGCGTCCCCTGCCCCGTCAAGGACCTCACGATGGTCGAGGGCGTGCCGATGCGCGCGGGCTCGGCCGCGATCGACCCGTTCCCCGCCCCGTACGACGACGGCGTCGTGACGCTCCTGCGGCGCGCCGGCACGGTGATGGTCGGCAAGACCTCGACCCCGGAGCTCGGCCTCCCCTGCTACACGGAGCCCGACGTCGGCCCGACCGCCCGCACCCCGTGGGACCTCGCGCGGTCCGCGGGCGGGTCGAGCGGGGGTGCGGCCGCCGCGGTCGCGGCGCGCGTCGTCCCCGTCGCGCACGGGAGCGACGGCGGCGGCTCGCTGCGCATCCCCGCGAGCGCGTGCGGGCTCGTCGGGCTCAAGCCGTCGCGCGGGCTCGTGAGCCCGGGCCCGTACGGGGTCGACGGCGCGGGGCTCGCGACGCACGGCGTCCTCACCCGGTCGGTCCGCGACACCGCCGCGTTCCTCGACGTGCTCGCGCGCCCCTGGCCCGGCGACACCTTCACCGCGCGGCTCGGCGCCCCGCCGGACGGGCGGCGGCTCCGCGTCGGGCTGCTGCTGGAGCCGGTGATCGCCGCCGACGCCCCCGTGCACCCGGCGTGCGCCGACGCCGCCCGCGCGGCGGCGGAGCTCCTCGTCCGGCTCGGGCACGACGTCGTCGAGATCCCGCCCCCGTTCGGGGCCGAGCGCTGGGACGCGTTCGCGGCGCTGTGGTCCGTCGGGGCGCTCCAGGCGCCCGTCCCGCCGGAGCGCGAGCACCTGCTCGTGCCGCTCACGCGGTGGCTGCGCGAGCGCGGGCGCGCGGTGAGCGGGCTCGCGTACGCGACGGCGCTCGCGGGCGTGCAGCAGCTCACGCGCGAGGTCGCCGCCGCGTGGTCGGGCGTCGACGTCGTGCTCTCCCCCACGCTCGCGCAGCCGCCCGCGCTCGTCGGCAGCCAGCGCGTCGACGACGACCCGGCCGCCGACTTCGCGGCGCAGACGGCGTTCACGCCCTGGACGAGCGTCTGGAACCTCACGGGGCGGCCCGCCGTCTCCCTCCCGCTCGGCGAGGCGCACGTCACCGACCCCGACGGGTCGGCGGCGACCGTCCCCGTCGGGGTCATGCTCGGCGCGGACCACGGCGACGACGCCCTGCTGCTGACCCTCGCGGCGCGGCTCGAGGAGGCCGCGCCGTGGTCCCACCGTCGCCCGGGGACGTCGTCGTGACGGCGTACGCCTGCCTGCTGTTCGCCGTGAACGTGGGCGGGCGAAAGGTCCCGTCGACCGCGCTGCGGGACCTCGCGGGCGAGCTCGGGCTCACGCGGGCCCGCACGGTCGTCAACAGCGGGAACCTCGTCGTCGGGCCGGGGTCGTCCGGTGCGTCGTCGCCCGCGGACGTCGCACGCCTCCTGCACGACGGCGTCGCCGAGCGGTTCGGCGTCGACGCCGCCGTGGCCGTGCTCACGACCGAGCGCCTCCGGAAGATCGTGCGCGGCAACCCGCTGCCCGACGACGCCGCCGAGCGCCCGGCCGGGCTGCTGGTCCACGTGGGCGAGGAGCCCGTCGACCCGGACGCCGCCGCCACGCTCGGGCCGCGCCTGACGACCGAGCGCGCCGTCGTCGCGAACGGCGTCCTCTACGTCGCCTACCCCGACGGCGTCGGTCGGTCGAGGCTGACGGCGGCCGTCCTCGCGAAGGCGGCCGGGACCCCGGTGACCGGCCGGAACTGGAGAACGACGACGCGCCTCCTCGCGCTCGCCGAGGACACCCCGCCCTGACGCGCGCGGCGGGACGAGCGCCAGGAGACTGGACCGCGAGCCGGACACGTCGACCGCGAGGGGTGCGCCGCCCCGTAGAATCGTGGGCGGTGTGCCGGGAAGTCTGGTCGGCCACGGTCCGCGACGCGGCCGTGCGACACGACAGCGACCCCGGGAGCACGATGACCCACGCCGCCCTGCCCTCCGGCCCCTCGGCCACCCCGCCGACCGACCGCCCCTCCCCCGGTGCACGCCTGCGCCGCTGGGTCGGGCGCGAGACGACGGGCGGCGCCCTGCTCATCGGCGCGGCGCTGCTCGCGCTGGTCTGGGCCAACTCGCCCTGGCGCGAGTCCTACCTCGCCCTGTCGAGCACCGTCGTCGGCCCGTCCTCCCCGCTGCACCTCGACCTGACGCTGTCGACGTGGGCGGCCGACGGCCTGCTCGCGATCTTCTTCTTCGTGGTCGGCGTCGAGCTCAAGCAGGAGTTCGTCGCGGGCAGCCTGCGCAACCCGAGGCAGGCGGGCGTCCCCGTGCTCGCGGCGATGGGCGGCATGACGGTGCCGGCCCTGATCTTCGTCGCCGTCCTGCTGACCACGGGCGACCCGGGCGCGCTGCACGGGTGGGCGATCCCCACGGCGACGGACATCGCGTTCGCGCTCGGCGTGCTCGCCGTCTTCGGCCGCGGGCTCCCCGTCGCGATCCGCACGTTCCTGCTCACGCTCGCGGTCGTCGACGACCTGCTCGCGATCGTCGTCATCGCGATCTTCTACACGGCGGAGCTGCAGTGGGGCTACCTCGGGCTCGCGCTGCTCGCCGTCGCGCTCTACGCCGTCCTCGTGCGCGCTCGCCGCACCCGCTGGTGGCTCCTGCTGCCCGTCGCGGTGGTCGCCTGGGCGTTCATGCACGAGTCGGGCGTCCACGCCACGATCGCCGGCGTCCTGCTCGGCTTCACCGTCCCGGCGCTCGCGGTGCACGGGGAGCGCGAGTCGCGCACGCAGCGCTTCGAGCACACGGTGCGCCCGCTCTCGCAGGGTGTCGCGCTGCCGGTGTTCGCGTTCTTCGCGGCCGGCGTCTCGATCGTGGGCGGCGAGACGCCCGTCGGGGAGGTGCTGACGCAGCCCGTCGTGCTCGCCATCGTCCTCGGCCTCGTCGTCGGCAAGCTCGTGGGCGTGCTCGGGGTCACGGCGCTCGTCACGCGCTTCACGCCGCTGCGGCTCGCGGCCGGCATCGGGGTGCGCGACCTCCTGCCCGTCGGGTTCCTCGCGGGCATCGGCTTCACCGTCTCGCTCCTCATCGCGGAGCTGTCGTTCCCCGACGCCGAGCACACCGACGGCGCCAAGATCGCGATCCTCGCGGCGTCCACGATCGCGGCGGTGCTGGCCGCGCTCGCGCTGCGCTGGGACGCCCGCCGGGCCCGCTCGAACGACATGAACCGCGACGACCTCCCGGACGACGTCACCGACTTCATCGGTGACCCGAAGGACCGCCTGGAGCACTAGCCCGAGCGGGCCCGCCCTGCTCAGCAGGCGGCGGCGACCTCGAACCGGCCGGGCGCGGCCTCGCGCAGCGTCGTGACCGTCGCGTCGCCCTGCCCGAGGTACGCGAGCGAGCCGACCGCGTAGTACGGGTTGTAGGGGTTCACGCCGTAGGAGATCGCGCGCCCCGCGGCCCGGTGCTGCGCGTTCGTCGCGGTGCCGCACCACGGCCCGGTCGGCGCCTGCACCGTCACCGTGACCTGCGCGGTCGACGCGTTCCCCGCCGTGTCGACCGCGCGGGCCGTGAGCACGTGGGAGCCGGCCGCGAGCGCCGTCGTGTCCCAGTCGAACCCGTACGGGGCGGTGCGCAGCGTCGCGAGCGCCGCGCCGTCGACGCTCAGCTCGACGCGGTCGACCGCGCGGTCGTCGGACGCCGCGACCTCCACGCGGACCGTCCCCGAGACGGCGGCGCCCGCGGAGGGCGCGGTGATCGCGACCGTCGGCGCCGTGACATCCGGGTCGGGGCCCGGGTCGCGGTCGACGCGCCGGTTGTTCGCGAACAGGAAGTCGGTGAGGTAGGCCGGGTAGTCGACGCTGTTCGTCGACACGTAGGACCCGCCGGGGCCGCCGCCCGCGGGCCACGCGTGCGCGAGCCCGGTGTTCTGGACCAGCGAGACGCGCGGGCCGGCGGCGTCGGACCAGAGCGTCCCGGTGCCCGCGCGGTTCGTGCCCGCGAGCCCGGCGAGCGAGAACGACGACGTGGTCCCGGCCCCGTAGAGGTCGGCCATGACCTGGGCGTTGAGCGTCCCGTACCCGGTCGCGACCGTCGTGTCGGCGCTGCCGAAGACGACGGACGTCACCTGCGAGCCGAAGTCCGCCGCGTGCGTCACCGCGAAGGTCCGGCACGTCGAGCGCGCCTGCGCGAGCGTCGTCGCGACGCTCCCGATCTGGCCCGACGTCGTCCCGACCGTCGGCCCTGCCGCGATCCCCACGCCCGCGAACACGTCGGGCGCGAGGCAGCCCATGACCATCGCCTGGCCGCCGCCGGACGACAGGCCGCTGACGTAGACCTGGTCCGGGTCGATGCCGAGCGACGTGTCCGCGAGCAGGGTCGAGACGAGGTCGAGCAGGTTGTCGTCGTGCCGCGCGGGGTTCGTGCGGCTGTGGTTGGTGTCGTAGTAGTCCCAGCAGCCGAGCAGGACGCCGCCGTTCGGCGCGGCGGGGATCGCGACGACCATGCCGTGCTCGTCGGCGGTCGCGGTCCAGTTGCCGCCGTTCTTGAGCACCTGCGACGTCTGGACGCACCCGTGCAGGGAGATCATGAGCGCCCGACCGCCGGGGAGCGCGGGCGCCGTCGACGGCCGGTAGAGCTCGACCGTCATCCCGCCGGCGGTGCGCTGGGACCACGACCCGGCGGCCGTGGCCGGTGCGGTGACGAGCGGGGCGAGCATGACCGCGAGCGCCGCGCCGAGGGCGAGCGCGACGGCGCTCCGGCGGGCGCGGGCGAACTGTCTGAGGGAGTGCCTGACCATCTGAACCTCCACGTCGAGGTCGGGTCGCCGTCGGCGCTTCGCGCACCGTGGCGCGCGCCGTCGCGCGCCGGACCCGGGCGAGCCGGACGTTACGTGTGACCTGAATCACCTGTCAATATCTTAGCCACCCCGCCCGACGGGCTCGCAGCACCGCGCGCGACTGTCCCGCCCGACGCGGGTTGACACCGCGCCGCCCGGGGATCCCTGATTCCCGCAACCTGAATCGCCTCTCATGTTCGAGCGGCGCTCCCCCTCAGGACCACCCAACGAAGGGCGAAGTCATGCGGACGAAGAAGTCCCAGCGGTCGGCGCTCGCCGTCGCCGCGCTCGCGGCCGCGAGCCTCGCGCTCGCCGCCTGCGCGCCGACCGACGCGAGCGGCGGCAGCCGCACCGGAGGCGAGACCAGCACGAGCGCCGACCCGGTCGACGTCGGCATCATCTACTCCAAGACCGGGCCGCTCGCGGCCTACGGCGAGGCCTACTACGAGGGTTTCCAGGCCGGTCTCGACTACGCGACCGACGGCACGGGCGAGGTCGACGGCCGCCCCGTCAACGTGACGTTCCACGACGACGGCGGCGACCCCGACAAGGCGGTCGGGCAGGCCAAGGACCTCATCGGCAAGGGCTACCAGATCCTCGGCGGCACGGTCGTGTCCGGCGTGGCGCTCAAGCTCGCCGAGCAGGCCGAGCAGAACAAGGTGCTCTACATCTCCGGGCCCGCCGCGGTCGACGCGCTCACGGGCATCAACGACTACACGTTCCGCTCGGGGCGCCAGTCGCTCCAGGACGTCGCGACCGCCGGCACGTTCGTCGACCCGGACGGTGCGAAGGTCGTCGTGTTCGCCCAGGACAACGCGTTCGGCCAGGGCAACCTCGCCGCGGTCGAGGCCGTCCTCGGCGCGCAGGGCGCCGAGGTGACGAGCGTGCTCGTGCCGGAGGACGCGACGGAGTTCACGCCGTTCGCGCACCAGATCGTCGACGCCGCGCCCGACCTCGTGTTCGTCGCGTGGGCCGGGGCGACGTCGGGCGCGATGTGGCAGGGCCTCGACCAGCAGGGCGTCCTCGACGCGACCACGGTCGTCACCGGGCTCGGCGACGTCGCGACCTACGGCGCGTACGGCGCCGCGGCGAGCAAGGTCGACTTCCTCAACCACTACTTCCCCGGCGCCGCGGGCACCGAGGTCGAGGCCGCGATGCTCGCGTCCGTCGAGGAGGCGGGGAAGCAGGCCGACCTCTTCACGCCCGACGGCTTCGTCGCCGCGCAGATGATCGTCCACGCGATCGCCGATGGCGGCGACGACGTCGACGCCATGGTCGACGCGCTCGAGGGCTGGAGCTTCGACGGCCCCAAGGGCACGACGACGGTCCGCGCGTCGGACCACGCGCTCGTCCAGCCGATGTACCAGGTGAAGCTCGTGGCCGAGGGCGACGGCTGGGTCCCCGAGCTCGTCGCCGAGGTGCCGGGCGACGACGTCGCGCCGGCCGAGGCGGGCTGACGTGGGCGAGCCGCACACCCTCCCCGCGCTCGAGGTCCGCGACCTCGGGCTCCAGATCGGCGGCGCGCGGATCCTGCGGGGCGTGAGCCTCGCCGTCGGGCAGGGCGAGATGCTCGGCGTGATCGGGCCGAACGGCGCGGGCAAGACGACGCTCTTCAACCTGGTCTCGGGGATCCACCGCCCGACGAGCGGGGCGGTGCTCCTCGAGGGCGCGGACGTGACGACCACCTCGGTGGCCGCGCGCGCCCGCGCGGGCCTGGGCCGCACGTTCCAGACGTCGAGCCTGTTCCCGCGCCTGAGCGTCCGGGAGAACGTGCGGCTCGCCGCGCAGGGGCGCCTCGGCGGCGCCCTGTCGGTACTGCGCTTCCCGCGTCGCGGCGACGCCGCGACGCGGGAGGCGGACCGGCACCTGGAGACCGTCGGGCTCGTGCGCCGCGCCGAGGTCGCCGCGGGCGACCTGTCGCACGGCGACAAGCGCAAGCTCGAGATCGCGGTGCTCCTCGCGACCGAGCCGCGCGTCGTGCTGCTCGACGAGCCCATGGCGGGCGTGTCGTCGGCCGACGTGCCCGGCCTCGTCGAGGTCATCCGCGACCTGCACGCGACCGGCTGCACGGTGCTCATGGTCGAGCACCACATGGACGTCGTGCTGGGGCTCGTGGACCGCGTCGCCGTCATGCACCACGGCGAGCTGCTCGCGTGCGACACCCCCGACGCCGTCATGGCGGACCCGACGGTGCAGAGCGCCTACCTCGGCGTCACGGCAGGAGAGGCAGCATGAGCGGCAGCAGCAGGAGCACCGCCCAGCCCGCGGTCAGGAGCGACGTGCCCGTCCTCGAGGTGCGCGGGCTCTCCGCGCGCATCGCGGGCCAGCAGGTCGTCGAGGACGTGACGTTCTCCGTCCCGGCCACGGGCGTCACCGCGGTGCTGGGCCGCAACGGCGTCGGCAAGACGTCGACCCTCAAGGCCGTGCTCGGCCTGATCGAGCGCCGGGGCGAGGTGCTGCTCGCGGGCGAGCGCGTCGACGGCGAGCGCACGGACCGGATCGTGCGGCGCGGCGTCGGGTACGTGCCCGAGGACCGGGAGGTGTTCGCCGGGCTCACGGTCGCGGAGAACCTGCGGCTCGCGGAGCGCGACGCCCACCCGCGACGCGAGCTCGTCGCGGAGCTGTTCCCGGACCTGGTGCAGCGCGCCGCCCAGCGCGCGGGCACCCTCTCGGGCGGTCAGCAGCAGATGGTGTCGCTCGCGCGCGCCCTGCTCAACGCCAACCGCCTGCTCCTCGTCGACGAGCCCACCAAGGGCCTCGCGCCCCGGATCGTCGGCGAGGTGTCGGACGCGCTCGCGGAGGCGGCCCGCACGGTCCCGATCCTGCTCGTCGAGCAGAACCTCGAGGTCATCGAGCGGCTCGCCGAGCGCGTCGTCGTGATCGACGCGGGCCGCGTCGTGCACACCGGTCCCGCGCGCGAGCTCCTCGACGACCCCGACCGCGTCCAGCAGCTCCTCGGCGTGCACGCCGAGGTCGACCACCACGGAACCGAAGGGGCGGTGGCCCGGTGAGCACGATCGTCCTCCTCCTCGTCACGGGGCTCGGCCTCGGGGCGCTGTACTTCCTCGTCGCGTCGGGCCTGTCGCTCATCTACGGGCTCATGGGCGTCCTCAACTTCGCGCACGGGTCGTTCCTCACGCTCGGCGCGTTCGGCGGCTGGTTCGTCGCACGCTCCCTCGGCGCGGACTCGTGGGGCGTCTTCGCGCTCTCGCTGCTCGCCGGGGCCGTCGTCGGGGCGGGGGCCGCGGCGCTCACCGAGCTCCTGCTCATCCGCCCGCTCTACGAGCGGCACATCGAGCAGGTGCTCGTCACCGTCGGGCTCTCGCTCGCGTCCGTCGCGCTGTTCGAGGGCATGTGGGGGTCGGACCCCGAGTTCATCTCCGGCCCGGCGTGGCTCAAGGGCACGACCGACCTGGCCGGCGCGCCGGTGCCCAACGACCGGTTCGTCGCGATCGGCGCCGCGGCGCTCGTGCTCGGCGCGATCGTGCTGTTCCTCCAGCGCACCCGCTACGGGCTCATCATCCGCGCGGGCGTCGAGAACCGGTCCATGGTCACCGCGCTCGGCATCGACGTGCGCAAGGCGTTCACGCTCGTCTTCGCGGTCGGCGGCGCCGCCGCGGGGCTCGGCGGGGTCCTCGCCTCGCAGTACTTCGGGTACGTCTCCCCGCACCTCGGCGGGTCGCTGCTCATCTTCGCGTTCATCGTCACCGTCATCGGGGGGCTCGGCTCCCTGACCGGCGCGGCAGTCGCGTCCGTGCTCGTCGCGGTCCTGCAGCAGTTCGCGAACTACTACCTCGGCTACGGCGACCTGCTCGTCGTGCTCCTGCTCGCGCTCGTGCTCCTCGTCCGTCCCACCGGCCTCCTCGGGAGGGCAGCCGCATGACCACCCAGACCGCTCCCCCGGCCCCGGCCACCCCCGCCGACGACGCACCGCGCGCCGACCGACCCGCCCGCCGGGCGCCGTCGGGCACGCTGGTCCGCACGCTCGCGGGCGTCGCGCTCGTCGCGGTGCTCGCGTGCCTCCCGCTGCTCGCGCTCCACGTGCCGGGCGTCCTGCCCGGCCCGACGTACACGCCCGGCGCGCTCCAGATGATGGCGATGTGCTGGCTCATCGGCGCTCTCGCGCTGAGCTACCACCTGCTGTTCGGGGTCGCGGGGCTGCTGAGCTTCGGCCACGCGCTGTACTTCGCGGCCGGGCTGTACGGGCTCGCGATCGTGCTCGACACGACCGAGATCCCGCTCCTGCCGGCCGCGGCGCTCGTGCTCGTCGGCGGGATCGTCCTCGCGCACGTCGTCGGGGCCGTCTCGCTGCGTGTCACGGGCATCTCGTTCGCCATGGTCACCCTCGCGTTCGCCCAGGCGGGCAACGTGCTCGTGCGCCGCAACCCCGGCGGCACGACCGGCGGCGAGGAGGGCCTCGCGCTCGCGACCCGGAACGTGCCCGACGCGTTCGTGGGCGTGCTCAACACGCGCAACCTCTACTGGCTCGCCCTCGCCGTGCTCGTCGTCGTCTACCTCGTGGTGCTGTGGGTCGAGCGGTCGCGCGCGGGGCACGTCGCGGCGGCGACGCGCGAGAACGAGATGCGCGTGCGCGTCATCGGCGGGCGCCCCTACCTCGTCAAGCTCCTCGTGTTCGTCCTCGCGGCGACGCTCGCGACCGTCGTCGGCATGGCGTACCTGCTGCTCCAGTCCGGCGCGGTGCCGCGCGCGACGTCCGCCGACTTCACGCTCACGCTGCTCGTCATGGTCGTGCTCGGCGGCGTCGGGTCCCGGTGGGGCGCGATCGTCGGCGGCGTGCTCTACACGATCCTCGACCAGCGGCTCGGCACGCTCGCGAGCTCCGCGGCCGTCGCGGACCTCCCGGCCGTGCTGCGCGTGCCGCTCAGCGAGCCGCTGTTCCTGCTCGGGACCCTCTTCATCCTCGTCGTGATGTTCCTGCCCGGCGGCATCGCGGGCGCCGCGTCGCGCCTCGCCGCGCGCCGCCGCCCGCGGGAGGATCGGGAGGAGGCCCGCGAGCGCCTGGAGGAGGTGGCATGACGACGCAGCACCAGGACGCCCAGGACGGCCTGCACACCCTCGGGCGCTGGACGCGCGACCGCGCGCTCGCGACGCCCGACCGCGTCGCCGTCGACGACCGCGGCGTGACCCTGCGCTACCGCGACCTGCACGAGCGCGCGAGCGGCCTGGCGGCAGCGTTCCGGGAGGCGGGCTACGGCGTCGGGGACCGCGTCGCGACCGTCACGGGCAACAGCGCCGACCAGGTCGTGCTGTTCTTCGCATGCGCGCAGGCCGGGCTGGTCCTCGCGCCGCTGTCGTGGCGGCTGTCGCCCGGCGAGCTCGCCGCCCAGGTCGAGCAGGCCGACCCCGCGCTGGTGCTCGTGGAGCAGGAGTTCTCCGGCCTCGCGGACTCGGCGTTCGACCGGCTCGACCCGCTGCGTCGGCTCGACGGGGAGCGGCCCGGCCGCCCGCCCCGGCGGGCGGAGCTCGGGCGCAGCGGTGTCGAGGCGCACGTCCCGCCGCCGTCACGGCGGGGTCCCGCGCCGGAGCGCCGGCCCGTGCGCGACGACGACCCGCTCCTCCTCGTGTTCACGTCCGGCACGCAGGGCACGCCCAAGGGCGCGCTGCTCACGCACGCGAACTGCTTCTGGACGAACCTGTCGCTCTCGCGCACGGTCGAGCTGACGAGCCACGACGTCGTGCTGAGCGTGCTGCCGCAGTTCCACGCGGGCGGGTGGAACATCCAGCCGCTGCTCGCGTGGTGGACCGGCGCGACCGTCGTCCTGGAGCGCACGTTCGAGCCCGAGCGCGTGCTCCAGCTCGTCGCCGAGCGGCGCGTCACGACGATGATGGGCGTCCCGACGAACTACCTGCTCCTCGCGGAGCACCCCGGCTTCGCGGACGCCGACCTGTCGTCGCTGCGGCACGCCGTCGTGGGCGGCGCGCCCATGCCGGAGCCGCTGCTGCGCACGTGGCACCGCCGCGGCGTCGCGCTCTCGCAGGGCTACGGGCTCACGGAGGCGGGCCCCAACGTGCTGTGCCTGCCCGACGACCAGGCCCGCGAGCGCAGCGGCTCGGCCGGAACGCCGTACCCGCACGTCGAGGTCGCCGTCGCCGACCCGGTGACGGGCCGTCACCTCGACGGGCCCGCGGCGGGCGAGCTGCTGGTCCGCGGACCGGGGGTGTTCGCCGGGTACTTCCGCGACGAGGCCGCCACGGCCGCCGTCCTGCGCGACGGCTGGCTGCGCACCGGTGACCTCGTCGAGCGCGACGCCGACGGGTGCTACCGCGTGGTCGACCGCCTCAAGGACGTCTTCATCGTCGGCGGCGAGAACGTCACGCCGTCCGAGGTGGAGGCCGTGCTCCGCCGCCACCCCGCGGTGGCGGACGTGGCGGTGGTGGGCGTCCCCGACGACCGGTGGGGCGAGGTCGGGGCCGCGTTCGTCGTCCCGCGCGCCGGCCACCCCACCGACGCCGAGGAGCTGGAGGCGTTCTGCCGCCGCGAGCTCGCGCACTTCAAGGTCCCGCGCCGCTTCGACCTCGTCCCGTCCCTGCCCCGCACGTCGTTGCACAAGGTGTCGCGCCGCTCGCTCGCCGAGCGCGTGACCGTCCCGGAGGACTCATGAGCACCCAGCCCCGCACCGCCCGCGGCAACCGCACCCGGGCGAAGATCCTCGCCGCGGCCGAGCAGGTGTTCGCCGAGGTCGGGTACCACGACGCGTCGATCGTGAAGATCACCGAGTCCGCGGGCGTCGGGCAGGGCACGTTCTACCTGTACTTCGAGTCGAAGATCGACGTGTTCGACGAGCTCGTCGACGACCTCAACCGCCGCGTGCGGCACGCGATGATCGAGGCGAGCTCGCAGGCGACGACGCGCCTGGCCGCCGAGCGCGCGGGCTTCGAGGCGTTCTTCCGCTTCACCGCCGAGCACCCGGCGCTCTACCGGATCGTGCGGCAGGCCGAGTTCGTCTCGCCCGGGGCGCTGCGCCGCCACTACGCGCGCATCGTCGAGGGCTACATGACCGGGCTCGACAAGGCGCGCGCGAACGGCGAGGTCGGCCACGACGTCGACCCGGAGGTCGCCGCGTGGGCGCTCATGGGCATCGGCGAGATCGTCGGCATGCGCTGGGTCCTGTGGGGCGGGCGCTGGGACGAGAGCGCCGAGCCGCCGTCGTACGACACCGCGGCCGCCGAGGTCCCCCCGCACGTCTTCGAGCAGACCATGCAGTTCATCGAGCGCGCGCTCGCCGCGCCGCGGGCCACTCCACCGACCGGGACCGGGCCCGCCACCTCGACCGACACCGAAGGAGACGCGCGATGACCGTCGCCGCCACCGTCCCCGCAGGCATCCCCGCCGGACCCGGCGCCCCGACGCTCGCCGGGCGCCGCGCGCTCGTCACGGGCGGCGCGAGCGGCATCGGCGCCGCGTGCGCGCGCGAGCTCTCCGCGCGCGGCGCGCACGTGACCGTCGCCGACGTCGACCCCGACGGCGCGCAGCGCCTCGCGGACGAGCTCGGCGGCGAGGCGTGGGTCGTCGACCTCGCCGACACGCGCGCGCTTGACGACCTCACGCTCGACGTCGACGTCCTCGTCAACAACGCGGGCGTCCAGCGCGTGAGCCCCATCGAGGACTTCCGCCCGGACGACTTCCGCCTGCTGCACGCGATCATGCTCGAGGCGCCGTTCCTGCTGGTCCGGGCAGCGCTCCCGAGGATGTACGCGCGCGGGTTCGGGCGCGTCGTCAACGTGTCGTCCGTGCACGGCCTCGTGGCGTCGCCGTTCAAGTCGGCGTACGTGTCCGCGAAGCACGGGCTCGAGGGCCTGTCCAAGGTGACCGCGCTCGAGGGCGGCCCGCACGGCGTGACGAGCGTGTGCGTCAACCCCGGGTACGTCCGCACGCCGCTCGTCGAGAAGCAGATCGCGGACCAGGCGCGCGTGCACGGCGTCCCCGAGTCCGAGGTGCTCGCGACCGTGCTCCTCGCGGAGTCCGCGGTGAAGCGGCTCGTGGAGCCGGAGGAGGTCGCGTCGCTCGTCGGCTGGCTGACCGGCCCGGACGCGTCGATGGTCTCGGGCGCGTCGTGGACGATCGACGGCGGCTGGAGCGCCCGGTGACCGCGGCGACGACCGCGCCGGACGACGTCACCGCCGCGACCCACACCTACGCGACGCTCGACGTCCCCGTCGCGGGCGGGCGCCTGCGCGTCGGCGTGTGGGACCCGGTCGGCCCGCCCGCACCCGAGCCGGGCGCCCGGCCCGACGGCGGCGCGCCCCCCGCGCACGACGCCGTCCCGACCGTCCTCGCCGTGCACGGCATCACGGCGTCGCACCGCGCGTGGCCGGCCGTCGTCGCGGCGCTGCCGGGCGTGCGCGTCGTCGCGCCCGACCTGCGGGGGCGCGGACGCAGCAACGGCCTGCCGGGCCCGTACGGCATGGGGGCGCACGCGGACGACCTTGCGACGGTCCTCGACGCGCTGGGGATCGACCGCGTCGTCGCGCTCGGGCACTCCATGGGCGCGTTCGTGTCCGTCGTGCTCGCGCACCGCCACCCCGGCCGCGTCTCCCGGCTCGTGCTCGTCGACGGCGGCATCCCGCTCCCGCCGCCGACCGGGCTCGCGCCCGACGCGACGCACGACGAGGTCCTGCGCGCCCTGCTCGGCCCGGCCGTCGAGCGCCTCGAGCGCACGTTCGCCGACCACGAGGAGTACCGCGGCTTCTGGCGCGCGCACCCCGCCTTCGCGAGCGCGTGGGACGAGCCGTGGGCCGACGTCGTCGCGGGGTACGTCGACTACGACCTCGTCGGCGAGGCGCCCGCGCTGCGTCCGGCGTCGTCGGGCGCGGCGGTCTCCGCCGACTCGCTCGAGCTCTACGAGGGCGGGCCGCTCGCGGACGCGCTCGCGGGCGACCACCCGCTCGACGTGCCCCTCGTGCTGCTGCGCGCGCCCCGCGGCCTGCTCGACGAGCCCGAGGCCCTCTACTCCCCCGAGCACCTCGCCGTGTGGCGCGTGCGGCTGCCGGGGCTGCGCACCCGCGACGTAGCGGGTATCAATCACTACACGATCATCATGAGCCCGCCCGGCGTCGAGGCCGTCGCGGGCGAGACCCTGCGGGCCCTGGCCGCCGTCACGAGCGACGGACCCGGACCGGCGAGTGACGAGGAGGTCACGGCATGAGCCCCACGATCGCGTCCCCACGAGGGACCGGGCTGGACAAGGTGGTCGCGTCCGCGGCCGAGGCCGTCGCGGACGTGCCCGACGGCGCGTCGCTCGCCGTCGGCGGGTTCGGCCTGTGCGGCAACCCCATCGCGCTCATCGAGGCGCTGCTCGCCCAGGGCACGCGCGACCTGTGGGTCGTGAGCAACAACTGCGGCGTCGACGACTGGGGCCTCGGAGTCCTGCTCGGCGCCGGCCGCATCCGGAAGATGACGAGCTCGTACGTCGGGGAGAACAAGGAGTTCGAGCGCCAGTTCCTCTCGGGCGAGCTTGAGCTCGAGCTCACCCCGCAGGGCACGCTCGCCGAGAAGCTGCGCGCCGGCGGCGCGGGCATCGCCGGGTTCTGGACGCGCACGGGCGTCGGCACGCAGGTCGCCGAGGGCGGCCTCCCCCAGCGGTACGACGGCGCGGGCGGCGTCGCGCAGGCCAGCGCGCCCAAGGAGGTGCGCACGTTCGGCGTCGGGCCGCGCGGTCGCGACGGTGCGTTCGCCGACGAGGCAGAGTTCGTGCTCGAGGACGCGATCACCACGGACTTCGCGCTCGTGCACGCGCTGCGCGGCGACCGGCACGGCAACCTCGTGTTCCACCGGTCGGCCCGCAACTTCTCCCCGCTGGCCGCGATGGCGGGCCGCGTGTGCGTCGCGCAGGTCGAGGAGCTCGTCGAGCCCGGCGAGATCGACCCCGACGCCGTGCACCTGCCCGGCGTGTTCGTGCACCGCGTCGTCGAGGTGGGCCCGGACGTGCCCAAGCGCATCGAGCGCCGCACCGTGCGCTCGGCCGCCCCGACCGACCAGCCCGCGCCCGCGCCGTCGGGCACCGCGACCAGCACGAAGGAGGGCTGAGCCGTGCCGCTCACCCGCGACGAGATGGCCGCGCGCGCCGCGCGCGAGCTCCAGGACGGCTGGTACGTCAACCTCGGCATCGGCCTGCCGACGCTCGTGCCCAACTACGTGCCCGCGGACAAGCACCTCGTGCTCCAGTCGGAGAACGGGATCCTCGGCGTCGGGCCGTACCCGACCGAGGACGCCGTCGACCCCGACCTCATCAACGCCGGCAAGGAGACCGTCACCGTCCTGCCGGGCGCCGCGTTCTTCGACTCCGCGCTGAGCTTCGGCATGATCCGCGGCGGCAAGATCGACGCCGCGATCCTCGGCGGCATGCAGGTCTCCGAGACGGGCGACCTCGCCAACTGGATGATCCCCGGCAAGATGGTCAAGGGCCCCGGCGGCGCGATGGACCTCGTGCACGGGGCGGGCCGCGTGATCGTGCTCATGGAGCACGTGGCGCGCGACGGGTCGCCCAAGATCCTGCGCTCGTGCTCGCTGCCCCTCACGGGACGCGGGGTCGTGCACCGGGTCATCACCGACCTCGCGGTGATCGACGTGACGCCCGACGGCCTCGTGCTGCGCGAGACCGCGCCCGGCGTGAGCGTCGACGACGTGCGGGCCGCGACCGAGCCCGACCTCGCCGTCGCGCTCGACGACGCCCCGCTCGACGTCGCCGACGCCGGCCCGGGACCGTCCACGCAGGCCGCGGGGACGCCGTCGTGACGCGCGACGTGCTGCGCCGCGACGTCCCGACCCCGCGCGGTCGCGAGCACGTGCGCGAGGTCGTGGCCGACGGCGACGTGCGGGCCACGGTCCTGCTCGTGCACGGCAACTGCTCGTCGTCGGCGTTCTTCGACCCGCTGCTGCGCGCGCTCCCCGCCGACGTGCGCGGCGTCGCCGTCGACCTGCGGGGGTACGGCGACGCCGAGCCCCGGCCCGTCGACGCGACGCGCGGCGTGCGGGACTTCGCCGACGACGTCGCGGCCGTCCTCGACGCGCTCGACCTCGCGCGCCCGCTCGTCGCCGTCGCGCACTCGGCGGGGGCGGGCGTCGTGCTGCAGCTCGCGACCGACCGGCCCGACCTGTTCGACGGCATCCTCCTCGAGGCTCCCATGTCGCCGTACGGGTTCGGCGGCACGCGCGACGTCGACGGGACGCCGCTCTCCCCCGACTTCGCGGGATCGGGCGGCGGGACGGCGAACCCCGCGTTCGTCGCGGCGCTCGCCGCCGGCGACCGCAGCGAGGACGCCGGGTCGCCCCGCGACGTGCTGCGCCGGTTCTACGTCGCCGACCCGGCGGCGCTCGCCGAGCCGCTCGGCGCGCTCGAGGAGCTCCTGCTCGACTCCGTGCTCTCCACGCGCACGGGCGACGACAGCTACCCGGGCGACCGGACGGCGTCGCGCACGTGGCCCGGCGTGGCGCCCGGGACGCGCGGCATGAACAACGCGATCAGCGCGAAGTACTGCGACCTGTCCGGCTTCGCGACGTCCGGCGCCACCGCGCCCGTCCTGTGGGTGCGCGGCGACGCCGACGCGATCGTCTCGGACACGTCGCTGTTCGACCTCGCGCAGCTCGGCGCGCTCGGCGCCGTCCCCGGCTGGCCCGGGGCCGAGACGCACCCGCCGCAGCCGATGGTCGCCCAGACCCGGGCCGTCCTCGACGCCTACGCGGCCGCGGGCGGGCGGTACCGTGAGGAGGTGCGGCCCGGCGTCGGGCACAGCCCCCACCTCGAGGAGCCGGACGTGTTCCTCGGGCTCCTGCTCGGGCTGGTCGACACTGCCGTTGCCGACGTCGACGCCGCCGCCGCACGAGCGGGCGCCACACCCCCGGCGCCCGCGCAGACACCGCCGTCCGCACCCCTGGAGGTTCAGCCGTGAGCACCACCACCCCGCACTCCCCCCACGACGTCGTGGTCGTCGCCGCCGCCCGCACGCCCCAGGGCCGTCTCAAGGGCTCGCTCGCCGCGCTGACGGCGGTCGAGCTCGGCGCCGTCGCCGCGCGCGCCGCGATCGAGCGCTCGGGCCTTGGCGCGGACGCCGTCGACGCCGTCGTGCTCGGCCAGGTGCTCCAGGCCGGGGCGGGCCAGAACCCCGCGCGCCAGACGGCCGCCGCCGCGGGCGTCGGCTTGGACGTGCCCGCCGTGACGGTGAACAAGGTGTGCCTCTCGGGGCTCACCGCCGTCATCGACGGCACGCGGATGATCCGCTCCGGCGAGGCGGAGGTCGTGCTCGTCGGCGGTCAGGAGTCCATGACCAACGCGCCGCACCTGCTCCCCGGGTCGCGCGCCGGGTTCGCGTTCGGGGACGCGACGCTCGTCGACGCCGTCGCGCGCGACGGGCTCACCGACGCGTTCGACCACGCCTCCATGGGCGTCTCGACCGAGCGCACCAACGTGGGCGACGTGTTCGTCTCCCGCGAGGAGCAGGACGCCGTCGCGGCGGCCTCGCACCAGCGCGCCGCGGCCGCGGCGAAGGACGGCCTGTTCGACGCCGAGCTCGCCCCCGTGAGCGTCCCGCAGCGCCGGGGCGAGCCGGTCGAGGTGCGCGACGACGAGGGCGTGCGCCCCGACACGACCGTCGAAGGCCTCGCGCGCCTGCGGCCCGCGTTCGACCCCGAGGGCACCATCACCGCGGGCAACGCGTCGCAGATCTCCGACGGCGCTGCCGCGCTCGTGCTGACCACCCGCGCCCGGGCCGAATCCGCGGGTGCGCCGGTGCTGGCGACCGTGCGGACGTGGGGCCAGGTCGCCGGCCCGGACACGTCCCTGCACTCCCAGCCTGCCCGCGCGATCCGGCAGGCCCTCGACCGGGCCGGGTGGACGGTCGACGACCTCGACCTCGTCGAGATCAACGAGGCCTTCGCGACCGTCGTCGCGGTCTCCACGCGCGTGCTCGGCGTCTCGCCCGACGTCGTCAACGTGCACGGTGGCGGCATCTCGCTCGGGCACCCGATCGGCGCGTCCGGCGCCCGCCTCGCCGTGCACGCGGCGCACGAGCTCGCGCGCCGCGGGGGCGGGCGCGTCGCCGTCGGGCTGTGCGGCGGCGGGGGCCAGGGCGAGGCGCTGCTGCTCGAGGCGTAGGGCTCGCCCGGGTCCGGTGGACCGACGGCGCCCCGGCCGTTCGAGGGGACGGCTCGGGGCGCCGCGCCTACGATCGCGGGGTGCAGCCCACCGCGACGGAGACCCGCGCCCCCGAGCCCGTCGACGAGGAGCGCCCCCGGCACGGCGCGTGGGGGCGGTGGCTCCGGCGGTTCTCCGCGACCGGGCTCGTGGTTGCGCTCGCCTGGTTCTGCCTGTCGTTCACGCCGTCGCTCATCCCGCGCGCCTGGTACTACCAGGCCGTGATCTCGGGCGTGAGCGCCGTCGGCGGGTACGCCGTCGGCGCGCTCGTCGAGTGGTTCGCTGTGAAGGTCGGGCTGCGGATCCGGTGGACCGCGCGCGCGAGCCGGATCGCGTGGTGGGTGCTCGCCGGGGCGACCGTCGTGCTCGTGCCGCTGGCGCTGATCCTCGGGGCGCGGCGCCAGATCGAGCTGCGGCACCTGTTCGGCATGTCGGAGGATGTCCCCGGACGCGAGGTCGTCACGCTGCTCGCGGCGCTCGCCGTCGCGCTGCTCGTGCTCCAGGCGGGCCGCGGCCTGCGCCGCGTCGCCCGATGGCTGAGCGTCCTCGTCGGCAAGGTCGTGCCTGCCCCCGTGGCGCGGTTCGTCAGCGGCGTCGCGGTCGCCGTCGTCGTGGTCCTGCTGTTCAACGGCGTCATCTGGTCAGGCACGCTCAGCGCGCTGAACTCGGTCTACGCGGCGGCGAACGCCGAGATCAGCCCTCGGCTCACGCCCCCGACGCTCCCCGAGCGGTCCGGCTCCCCCGACTCCCTCGAGCCCTGGGACTCGCTCGGCGCGGAGGGGCGCAAGTTCGTCGTCTCCGGCCCGACCCTCGACGAGCTGCGCGCGTTCGCCGCGGCGGGCGACGTCGTCGACCCCGCGGACGTGCGCGAGCCGATCCACGCGTACGCGGGCCTCGACCCCGAGGGCGACCTCGACGCCACGGCGGCCCGCGTCGTCGACGAGCTCGACCGGACGGACGCGTGGGACCGGTCCGTCCTCGTCGTCGCGACCACGACCGGGACCGGCTGGGTGGACCCCGCCATGGTCGAGGCGCTCGAGCTCATGCACGGCGGCGACACCGCGATCGCCAGCATGCAGTACTCCTACCTGCCGAGCTGGATCAGCTTCGTCGGCGACCGCTCGACCCCGCCCGCCGCGGGCAAGGCGCTGTTCGAGGCGGTGTGGGCGCGGTGGTCGGACCTGCCCGAGGACGACCGCCCGCGCCTGCTCGCGTTCGGCATCTCGCTCGGGTCGTTCGGGATGCAGGGCGCGTTCAGCGGCGTGCAGGACGTCGAGGCGCGCTCCGACGGCGCGATGTTCACCGGGACGCCCGGGTTCACGCCGATGTGGCGCGAGCTCACCGACGCGCGCGACCCCGGGTCGCTCGAGTACGCCCCCGTGGTGGACGAGGGCCGCCAGGTCCGCTGGGGCGACCCGGTCGCGACCGGCGTCGCGGACCTCTGGGGCCCCGGCCCGCGCTGGGACGAGCCGCGCGTCGTGTACCTCCAGCACGCGTCCGACGGCGTCACCTGGTGGGGCCCGGAGACGCTGTGGTCCGAGCCCGACTGGCTCCGCGAGCCGCGCGGGCCCGACGTGCTCGGCGACGTGCGCTGGTACCCGTTCGTCACGTTCTGGCAGCTCACGGGCGACCTCTTCGTCGCGGCCGCGTCCGACATCCCGCCCGGCCACGGGCACGTCTACCAGCTCGAGTACGCCGACGGCTTCGCCGCGCTGCACGCGCCCGACGGCTGGACCGACGCCGACACCGCGCGCCTCAAGGACGCGATGGTCGCTCCCGTCGAGGGCGGCTCGATCGGCTGACGGCCGACCGGCGTCCGCCGACCCGGCTCGCACGGACGGCGCGCACCGGGCGGAGCGCGCGCAGGCACGGGCCGGCTAACCCGGCGCGTGGGCCTCGAGGAACGAGAAGACCTCGGTCTGGTCGACGCCGGGGAACGCGCCGGTCGGCATCGCCGCGAGCATCGACGCGTGCGGGCGGGCGCTCGGCCAGGCGTGGCCGGCCCAGCGGTCGGCGAGGTCGTCGGGCGGGCGGCGGCAGCACGCGCCGTCGGGGCAGCGGGACACGAGCCGCTCGGTCGTGTCGCGCCCGAGGAACCACTTGACGTGCGCGAACGGGACGCCGACGCTCACGGAGAACTCGCCGTCGGCCGACGCCTGCACGCGCGACGTGCACCAGTAGGTGCCGCTCGGGGTGTCCGTGTACTGGCTGAACGGGCTGAGCCGGTCCTCGACGGCGAACACGGTGCGCGCGGTCCAGCTCCGGCACACGTACTGCCCCTCGACCGCGCCGAGCGGGTCGGCAGGGAAGCGCACGCCGTCGTTCTCGTAGGCCTTGTGGATCACCCCGGACTCGTGCACCTTCATGAAGTGCACCGGGATGCCGAGGTGCTTCGTCGCGAGGTTGGTGAACCGGTGCGCGGCGGTCTCGTACGACACCGCGAACGCGTCCCGGAGGTCCTCGATGGAGATCTCGCGCGCGTCCTTCGCGGCGCGCAGTGCCTTGACCGCGTGCCGCTCCGGGAGCAGGAGCGCCGCGGCGAGGTAGTTGGCCTCGACGCGCTGGCGGAGGAACTCGCGGTAGTCGCGCGGCTCCGCGTGCCCGAGCACGTGCGGCGCGAGCGCCTGGAGCAGCGCCGACGTCGCGTTGGACCGCCCGCGCATCCCGTTGCTCGGCAGGTACACGCGGCGGTGGCGCAGGTCGAGCACGGACCGGGTGGAGTGCGGCAGGTCGCCGACGTAGTGCAGCGTGAAGCCGAGGTGGGCGGCGAGGTCGGCCGCGACGCGCTGGGGCATCGGCCCGCCCGCGTGCCCGACGCCGTCGAGCAGCCCGGCCGCCGCGTCCTCGAGCTCGGGGAAGTAGTTGTCCTGCGCGCGCATGGTCGCGCGCAGCTCCGCGTTCGCGCGGCGCGCCTCCTCGGGCGTGGCGGCGCGCTCGGTGTGCAGGCGCTGGAGCTCGCGCTCGAGGGCGACGATGGTCTCGAGCGCGTCGGTGGGCAGCGACTTGCCCACCCGCACGGGCCGCAGCCCGAGCGCGTCGAAGAGCGGGCCGCGCTGCGCGCGCTCCAGCTCGATCTCGAGCGCGTCCCGGCGCGAGGGCGCCTCCGGCGAGAGCAGGTCGTCGAGGCTCGCGCCGAGCGCGCGCGCCACCGCCTGGAGCTGGCCGAACTTCGGCTCGCGCTTGCCGTTCTCGAGGAGCGACACCTGCGACGGCGCGCGGCCGATCGCGGCGCCGAGCTCGTCGAGGGTCATGCCGCGCGCGGTGCGCAGGTGCCGGATCCTGCGGCCGATCGTCAGGGCGTCGGGCTCGCTCTCGAGCGGGATTTCCGCATGTTCCGCGATTCCGGCCGGTCGCGTCGTCGGGATAGCCATGACTGAGAGTGACACGCGCCACTCCTTGCGCACAAGAGAAGAACCGCGTTTCTTTCGTCCGATCTGGCTTGAGAAGGGCTTGCAGGCGGGAGGAAGGTCGAAGCACGGACCTCGCCGAGGTCCACCGACCGGCCCGGCCGGCCCGCACCACGCGGGCCGGCGCACCACCAGGAGGCACCCGTGAACAGGCCCACCATCGTCAGCCGCCGCTCCCCGTCCGAGTACGCGGGCGGCGCCCGCCCGCTCGGCGCCGTCGCGACGACGGCGACGGTCACCGGCCCCGGCTCCGCCCCGACCCCGGGCGACGCCTCGCGCCCGTCCGCCCGTCCGGGCGACCAGACGCAGAGCGCCGCCGAGCTCGCCGAGCAGTGGGCGACCGACCCGCGCTGGGCCGGCCTGCAGCGCGACTACACCGCCGAGGACGTGGTCGCGCTGCGTGGCTCCGTGCGCGAGGAGCACACGCTCGCCCGCCGCGGCGCCGAGACGCTGTGGGACCTCATCCACACCGAGGAGTGGGTCGCCGCGCTCGGCGCGTTCACCGGCAACCAGGCCGTGCAGCAGGTGCGGGCGGGCCTCAAGGCGATCTACCTGTCCGGGTGGCAGGTCGCGGCCGACGCCAACCTGTCCGGACAGACGTACCCCGACCAGTCGCTCTACCCCGCCAACTCCGTGCCCGCCGTCGTGCGCCGCATCAACAACGCGCTCCTGCGCGCCGACCAGATCGAGACGGCGGAGCGCGCGGCGTCGGACGGGCAGGCGCCCGACCGCGACTGGCTCGCCCCGATCGTCGCCGACGCCGAGGCCGGGTTCGGCGGCCCGCTCAACGCCTACGAGCTCATGCACTCGATGATCGCCGCGGGCGCGGCGGGCGTGCACTGGGAGGACCAGCTCGCGTCCGAGAAGAAGTGCGGCCACCTCGGCGGCAAGGTGCTCGTGCCCACGAGCCAGCACATCCGCACGCTCAACGCCGCGCGTCTCGCGGCCGACGTCGCGGGCGTGCCGTCGATCGTCATCGCCCGCACGGACGCGCTCGCCGCGGACCTCCTCACGTCCGACGTCGACGAGCGCGACCAGCCGTTCCTCACCGGCGAGCGCACGTCCGAGGGCTTCTACCGGGTGCGCCCCGGCTTCGACGCGGTCGTCGCGCGCGGCCTCGCGTACGCGCCGTACTCCGACCTCATCTGGGTCGAGACGGGCGAGCCCGACCTCGAGCTCGCGCGGACGTTCGCCGAGGCGGTCCACGCGCAGCACCCGGGCAAGAAGCTCGCCTACAACTGCTCGCCGTCGTTCAACTGGAAGAAGCACCTCGACGACGCCCAGATCGCGAGCTTCCAGAAGGAGCTCGCCGCGATGGGCTACGCGTTCCAGTTCATCACGCTGGCCGGCTTCCACGCCGTCTCGCACTCCATGTTCGAGCTCGCGCGCGGCTACAACGAGCGCGCGATGTCCGCCTACGTCGAGCTGCAGGAGGCCGAGTTCGCCTCCGAGGCCGACGGCTACACCGCCACCCGCCACCAGCGGGAGGTCGGCACCGGCTACTTCGACCGGGTCGCCACGGCTCTCAACCCCGACGCCGCCACCCTCGCGCTCGCCGGGTCCACCGAGACCGCCCAGTTCCACTAAGCCCTTCGCGAGGTAGAGGAGCGGTCCCGCGAGGTAGAGGCCTGGTCATGACCACGCCTCTACCTCGCGGGACCCAGGCCCTACCTCGGCCTGCCAGAGCTCTACCTCGCGACATCGACCTTCGGAGCACGCCATGACCACGCTGACCACGACCACCTCTCCCCCGTCGTCCCCTGCCCCCGCGAGCAGCCCGCGGGTCACCGGGACCCTGCGCGTCACCGGCACGCTGGGCGAGCGCTACCGCGAGATCCTCACGCCCGAGGCGCTCGACTTCCTCACGCTGCTGCACGACCGGTTCGTGGCGCGCCGCCACGAGCTGCTCATGGACCGCCAGCAGCGCCGCCAGGACGTCGCGGACGGCATCGACCCCGACTTCCGCGCCTCGACGCGGCCCGTGCGCGACGACCCGTCGTGGCGCGTCGCGGGCTCGGCCGGCGCGCCGGGACTCGAGGACCGCCGCGTCGAGATCACCGGCCCGACCGACCCCAAGATGACGATCAACGCCCTCAACTCCGGCGCCAAGGTCTGGCTCGCAGACGCCGAGGACGCGTCGAGCCCCACGTGGCGCAACGTGATCGAGGGCCAGCTCGCGCTGCACGACGCGATCCGCGGGACGCTGACGCACACGACCGGCTCGGGCGAGCACCGCAAGGAGTACCGCCTGCGCTCGACGACGCTCACCGACCTCCCGACGATCGTGTTCCGCCCGCGCGGGTGGCACCTCATCGAGAAGCACATGCGGTACGTCGACCGGGCGGGCGTGAGCGTCTCGGCGTCGGCGTCGCTCGTCGACTTCGGGCTGTACCTGTTCCACAACGCGCACGAGCTCGTGGCGCGCGGGCGAGGCCCGTACTTCTACCTGCCCAAGCTCGAGGGGCACCGCGAGGCCCGGCTGTGGAACGACGTGTTCGTGCTCGCCCAGGACTACCTCGGCCTGCCGCAGGGCACGATCCGCGCCACGGCGCTCATCGAGACGCTGCCCGCGGCGTTCGAGATGGAGGAGATCCTCCACGAGCTGCGCGACCACTGCGCCGGGCTGAACGCCGGGCGCTGGGACTACCTGTTCTCCGTGATCAAGGCGTTCCGCACGCGCGGCGACTCGTACGTGCTGCCCGACCGCGCGCAGGTCACCATGACCGCGCCCTTCATGCGCGCGTACACCGAGCTGCTCGTGCAGACGTGCCACCGGCGCGGCGCGCACGCGATCGGCGGCATGAGCGCGTTCATCCCGGACCGCCGTCGGCCGGACGTCACCGAGCGCGCGTTCGAGCAGGTGCGCGCGGACAAGCGCCGGGAGGCGACGGACGGGTTCGACGGCACGTGGGTCGCGCACCCCGACCTCATCGAGGTCGCGCGCACCGAGTTCGATGCGGTGCTGGGGGACGCGCCGAACCAGGTCTCGCGGCAGCGCGACGACGTCCGGGTGGGCCAGCACGAGCTGCTCGACATCGGGTCGGCCCGCCGGGCCGGGGCCACCGTCACCGCTGCGGGGCTGCGCTCGAACGTCTCCGTCGGGGTGCGGTACCTCGAGTCGTGGCTGCGCGGCGTCGGGGCCGCCGCGATCGACCACCTCATGGAGGACGCCGCGACGGCCGAGATCTCGCGGTCGCAGGTGTGGCAGTGGATCGCGTCCGGCACGCGCACCGAGAACGGCGTGCCGATCACGCGCGAGCGCGTCGAGGCGCTGCTCGCGGAGATCGTCGACGACCTGCCGCGCACCCCGGGGAACCGGATCGACGACGCCGCGCACGTGTTCCGCGCCGTCGCGCTCGCCGAGGACTTCCCGACGTTCCTCACCATCGGGGCGTACTCGCAGTTCCTCGTGGGTTCCGAGGTGGACCAGCCGTAGCGCGGTCTCCCGCCCTCCACGGCCCCGGTGCCGTCGCCCCACCCGGCGGCGGCACCGAGGCCGTGCTCACGGGCGCGTGCCATCGCCCTCGACGGCGGAGACCGCAGTGTGGGAGCATCCGGCCACGCACGGTGGCACCTGTCGTCCGGGCGCCCGCCCGCACGACACCGGAGCACCATGAGCACCCCTGTGACGCCGCCGTCCTCGCCGACGCCCCCTCCCGGCCCGCCGCCCTCCTCCCCCGGCCCGGCCGCGCACCCGAACCCGTACGCGGCGCCGCCGTCCGCAGCGCACCCCGGCCCTCCGTACGCGGGCGCCCCGCAGCCCCTCGCACCGCACCCGGGACCGCCGCACCCCCACGTCCCGCAGCCGGCCCCGCCGCGCGCGGCACCGGGGCGTGGCGGTCTGTCTCGGACGGCCGTCGGGCTGCTCGTCGGGGTCGTGTGCCTCGTGGTCGGGGGCGGGACGGGGTACGCCGCGGGCGTCGCGACCGACGCCGGCGCCCGGATCGCCGCGTGGGTCACGGCCCCGACCGACGACGCGTACGGCGACGAGTGGCCGGGCGACGGCTGGTCGGACGAGGACTGGCCCGAGGGCGACTGGGAGGGCACGGGCACCCGCGACGACCCGTGGCTGTTCGACGGGTACACGATCGGCGGCGAGGAGTGGGAGGTCCTCCTCGAGGAGCCGTACGAGGCGACCGCGGACGTGCTCGCGCACGACGACGTCAACGCCCCGCCGCCCGACGGCGTCGAGTACTGGATCGTGCCCGTCACCGCCACCTACACCGGGTCCAGCTCGCAGGTGACCGCGTGGGGCGCGGTCGACGTCGGGTTCGTCGGCGACGACGGCGTCCACGCCGAGGGCGGGTGCGGCGCGGTGCCGCACGCGCTCGTGAGCACGGGCCTCATCGGCTCGGGCGACACCGTGACCGGCAACGTGTGCCTCGCGGTGCCGGCAGGCGCCCCCGGCCTCTGGACGCTCTCGCTGGAACGGTACGAGCCCTGGTACCTGCGCGCGGCCGACCCGCTCGCGGGCTGACCGCCCTTCCGACCTGGTCGACGCCCCGCGGGCCGGACGGCCCGGTCAGCCCACGGGGCGGCGCGCGTCGAACACGTCGCGGTTCTCGCGGATGGTGCGCGTGTGGGCGAGCGCCCACTCGACGAGCGCGAGCACGGGCGGCAGCAGCGTCTCGCCGAGCCCTGTGAGCGCGTAGTCGACGCGCGGCGGCACGACGGCGTGCACCGTGCGGCTCACGAGGCCGTCCCGCTCGAGCTGGCGCAGGTTGAGGGTGAGCATGCGCTGCGAGATCCCGTCGATCCCGTGGAGCAGCTCGGTGAAGCGCTGCGGGCCGGCGGAGAGCATCCCCAGGATGAGGACGCTCCACTTGTCGCCCACCCGGTCGAGGACCGAGCGCACCTCGCTCGTCGCCTCCGCCGCGGCGCAGCCGCGGTCGACCGGGATGCCGTGGCGCTCGGCGAGCTCGCGCACCACCGGCACGTCCGTGCTGGGCGTCGTCGTCATGGGGGTCTCCGTCTTCTCCGGGTGCTGCTCCGTGTGCCTCACGCACACCGGTGTGCCTTGTGTACCGGTGCTCATGGTTACCCATCATGTGCCCAGGCACAAAGAGTGACCGGCCAGCCTGGGCCGTCGCCGCCTCGTCTCGAAGGACTCACGCATGAACGTCGCCCTGTGGATCGCCTCCGGTCTGCTCGCCCTCGCCTTCCTCGGCGCGGGGCTCATGAAGGCCCTGCGCCCGATCCCGGTGCTCCAGGAGCAGATGCGGTGGGTCACGCCCGAGCGCGCGGCGGGCGTGCGCGCCATCGGGTGGCTCGAGGTGGCCGGCGCCGTCGGAGTGATCCTCCCCTGGGCGCTCGGCGTCGCGCCGGTGCTCACCCCCGTCGCCGCGGTCGGGCTCGCGCTCACGCAGGTCGGCGCGATCCCCCTGCACCTGCGCCTCGGCGAGGCGAAGGCCGTCCCGGTGAACGTGGTCCTGCTCGCCCTCGCGGTGTTCGTCGCCGTCGGCCGGTTCGCAGGGCTGTGACCCGCGGGCGGGCCGCGGCCCGCCCCCAGGCCGCCGCGTGGCTGCGGGGACCGCGCGGACGGCCTCGCGACAGGGCGACAGATCGGCCCTACCCCGACACTCTCGCGCGGCCGGCGGTCCGCTGGACAGCCCCGCGGCCTCCGCTACGCCGTCGCGACGAGCGGGTACCGGCGGCGCAGGACGAGGCGCTGCCCGAGCGTCCACGTCACCGTCACGAGCAGATACAGGGCAGCGGCGAGCGGCACGAAGCAGGCGATCACGGCGGAGACGAACTGCAGGGCACCGAGCGCGTTCTGCAGGCCCGGGCCGGAGAGCACCGCCGCACCGGACATGCTCGGCCCGGTGTCGGCGCCGGGCGTCGTCCGGGGCAGCGCGAGCCGACCGCCGGGCAGGGAGGCGCGGCGCGTGAGCTCGCCGACGAGCGCGATCGCGAGCACGACCACGCCGGCCACGACGACGGTCGGCACGGCACCCGCCCCGAGCGCGCCGACGAGGCTCGAGCCCAGGGGCGCGCCGAACAGGGTGTGGCCGAGCAGCGCGTTGCCGTGGCCGGCGATCTCCGCGTGCAGGAACAGCGCGTAGACCACCCCGACCACGGGCGCCTGGGCCAGCATCGGGAGGCACCCCGCGAGCGGCGTCGTGCCCTCGCGGGTGTAGAGCTCCGCGGTCGCGCGCCGCAGCCGCTCGGGGTCGTTCCGGTGCCGACGCTGGAGCTCGGCGAGCCGCGGTGCGAGGCGTGCGCGGTCGCGCTCCGCCTTCGCCTGCGACACGCCGACGGGGACGAGCAGGGCGCGCACGGCGAGCGTCAGCAGGACGACGGCCGCCGCGGCCGCGGCGCCGCCCGCGAGGGGTTCGAGCAGGTCGGACAGGCCCATCAGCGAGCGGTACGCGGCGTCGAGCACGGTGGAGACGAGCGGGAGGTCGAGCAGGTTCATGGTGGTGTCCTCGGTCGAACGTGCGGGGTACGCGTTCGCCGATCACCCTGCGGTGGGCAGGCAGCAGCACGCCGCGCAGCGACGCGGGTGCGGTGGGGTCCCTCGGCCGGGTGATCAGCCGAGGAGTCGGCCGGGAGCACGGGGCCGGGCACGACCCGGGGCGTCCGGGTCGCTCTGCGTCACGGCGGGACCGACGTCGACCGTGTCGCGCAGGCGGCCCGCGGGGCGAGCCGCCACACCGAGCGCGAGGGGTGCGCCCCAGCGCGCGGCCACGGCGGCCACGGCCGCGACGAGGGCGGTGGCGCCGAGGAGGAAGAGCGTGGCCGTGAGGGTCGACGTGCCGAGCAGGAGCGTGAGCGCGGAGGCGAGGTCGCGCGCCACGACGAGCAGGTCGTTCATCGCGCTGCCTCCTCTCCGGGCCGTCGGGGCCCCGTGGGGCCCGCCGTCGGGCCCGTCGTGGAGCCCGTCGGTGAGGTCAGCCTAGGCTATGTCGAGCGCCGCCCACTCGTCGTCGGTGAGCAGGCGCGACCGGATGATGAAACGCACGCCCTCGGGCGCCTCGACGCTGAACCCCGCGCCGCGACCGGGCACGACGTCGATCGTCAGGTGGGTGTGCTTCCAGTACTCGAACTGCGCGCGGCTCATCCACACGGGCACGACGAACCGGCCCGCCGCGCCGTCCGCCCCGGCGGGGCCGTCCGCGCCGGGACCGTCCGTGCGACCGGGCGCGTCGACGACGAGGTCACCGAGGTGCACGTCGGCGTCGCCGAGCAGGAATTCGCCCTGCGGGTAGCACATGGGCGACGACCCGTCGCAGCACCCGCCGGACTGGTGGAACATGAGCTCGCCGTGGACCGTCCGCAGCCGCGCGAGCAGCGCCGCGGCGTCGTCGGTGAGCGCGACGCGCGCGGGCATCGCGCCCACCGGGCGGACCGAGGAAACGTCGTCGACCACGAAACTCTCCAAGTGTCGGCCGACCAGGCGATCCCGGCGCCGCGAGCAGGTGGTCGTGGTCCGTCCGGACGGCCGGACGAGCCAAGACCACCTGCTCGGCGGCCGGGGGGAGCCGAGCCCGTGGTCGGTGGGGCGGGCAGGGCGGGTGGGGTTGGTCTAGAAGAAGCCCAGCTTCTGGGCCGAGTAGGAGACGAGGAGGTTCTTCGTCTGCTGGTAGTGGTCGAGCATCATCTTGTGGTTCTCGCGCCCGACGCCGGAGCCCTTGTACCCGCCGAACGCGGCGGCGGCGGGGTACGCGTGGTAGCAGTTCGTCCACACGCGCCCGGCCTCGATGGTGCGGCCCGCGCGGTAGGCGGTGTTGCCCGACCGCGACCAGACGCCGGCCCCGAGCCCGTACAGGGTGTCGTTGGCGATCGTCATGGCGTCGTCGAAGTCGGAGAAGTCGGTCACCGCGACGACGGGCCCGAAGATCTCCTCCTGGAAGATCCGCATCGAGTTCTTGCCCTCGAAGATCGTGGGCGTCACGTAGTACCCGCCCGCGAGGTCGCCGCCGAGCTCGGCGCGCGACCCGCCCGTGAGCACCTTCGCGCCCTCGGCCTTGCCGATCTCGATGTACGACAGGATCTTCTCGAGCTGGTCGTTCGACGCCTGCGCGCCGATCATCGTCTCGGTGTCGAGCGGGTTGCCCTGCCGCACCGCCTTCGTGCGCTCGATCGCGTCGCCGAGGAACGTGTCGTAGATGGACGACTGGATGAGGGCGCGCGACGGGCACGTGCACACCTCGCCCTGGTTGAGGGCGAACATCGTGAACCCCTCGAGGGCCTTGTCGTAGAAGTCGTCGCGCGCGTCGGCGACGTCGGAGAAGAAGATGTTCGGCGACTTGCCGCCGAGCTCGAGCGTGACCGGGATGATGTTCTGGCTCGCGTACTGCATGATCAGGCGGCCGGTCGTCGTCTCGCCGGTGAACGCGATCTTGCGGATGCGCGGGCTGGACGCGAGCGGCTTGCCCGCCTCGACGCCGAACCCGTTGACGACGTTCACCACCCCGGGCGGCAGCAGGTCCCCGATGATGTCCATGAGGAAGAGGATCGACGCGGGCGTCTGCTCGGCGGGCTTGAGCACGACGCAGTTGCCCGCCGCGAGCGCCGGGGCGAGCTTCCACACGGCCATGAGGATCGGGAAGTTCCACGGGATGATCTGGCCGACGACGCCGAGCGGCTCGTGGAAGTGGTACGCGATGGTGTCCTCGTCGATCTCGGAGATCGACCCCTCCTGCGCGCGGATCGCGCCCGCGAAGTAGCGGAAGTGGTCGATCGCGAGCGGGATGTCGGCGGCGAGCGTCTCGCGGACGGGCTTGCCGTTCTCCCACGACTCGGCGACGGCGATCCGCTCGAGGTTCTCCTCCATGCGGTCGGCGATCTTGTTGAGGACGTTGGCGCGCTCGGTCGCGCTCGTGCGGCCCCACGACCGGGCTGCGCCGTGCGCGGCGTCGAGCGCGCGCTCGATGTCGTCGGCGGTGCCGCGCGCGACCTCGGTGAAGGTCCGGCCCGTCACGGGGCTCGGGTTCTCGAAGTACTGCCCGCCGGCCGGCGCGACGTACTCGCCGCCGATCCAGTGGTCGTACCGGGCCTTGTACTCGGCGATCGCCCCGTCCGTGCCGGGGGCTGCGTAGACCGTCATCGTCTGCCTCCTCGCAGTGCTGACTCGCAGTGCTGGTCCTCGCCGCGCCCTGGGGGAGGTCGCCGTCGGGCGGGGAGCGTCCGACGGCGGTGCGCGGCCCGGCGCCTCGTCGCGCCGTGCGGCCGACGCTAGGCGGCGCAGGGTTGCAGGACCGTTGCAGCGGGCGGCTCCCCGCCGGACCTCAGGCGAGCTCGTCGTCGAGCAGGTCGAGGTGGGCGCGGGCGCGCAGCCACAGCGGGCTGCCGTGGTCCGCGACGCGCTGCAGCCGCGTCCACGCGGCGTGGTCCTCGGCGCCGTCGTCGGTGCGCGTCCACGCGTCGAGCACGTCGGCGCCGCCCGCGGCTACGACGGCGGTGCGCAGCTCGGCCGCGAGCTCGGCGCGCAGGTGCTCGACGGCAGGCGCGCCCGAGCGCGGCAGGAGCGGCGCGCGGTAGGCGGCGACGGCGCCGCGGACGTCGCCCACCGCGAGGTGGTCCCGCACGACGTCGGCGTCGGTCCGCAGGGGTCGCGCGAGCCGGTAGGGGCGCGACCCCGCGAGGAGCGCGCCCGCGACGCGCCGCAGGCGCGACACCTCGGCGCGGACGGTCACGTCGGAGAGCTCGCCGGGGTGCAGCAGGACGGCGAGCTCGTCGGCGGACAGCCCGCGGGGGTGCGTCGCGAGGAGCACGAGGATCTCGGCGTGCCGCAGCGAGAGGCGGTGGTCGAGACCGTCCGGCGAGCGCAGCACGGGCGCCGTGCCGAGCACGAGCAGCTCGGGCGCGCCGTCGCGGGGAGGTCCCGGGAGCCGGCCCGGGCCGTCGTCGGGACCCGTCGCCGCAGCGCGCTGGGCGAGCTCGCGCTCGAGGCTCAGCACCGTCGCGCGCACGAGCGACAGCACGACGCCCGACGCGGCGGACTGGCGCCCGGTGACGTCGAGGACCCCGAGGACGCGCCCGCTCGCGGGATCGTGGACGGGCACGGCCGTGCAGCTGAACGCCTGCACGGGCCGGGAGAAGTGCTCGGCGCCGAGGACCTGGACGGGGCTGCGCGTCGCGAGCGCGGTGCCGGGCGCGTTCGTCCCGACCCGTTCCTCGCGCCAGACCGACCCCTCGACGAACCCGACGCGGTCGACGGCGTCGCGCAGCGCCCGGTCGCCCTCGACCCACAGGAGGCGGCCCGCGTCGTCGGACACGGCGACGACGAGGCCGTCGTCGGCGGCGGCGTCCACGACGAGCTCGCGCACGACCGGCATGACGCCCGCGAGCGGGTGCGCCTCGCGGTAGGCGACGAGGTCGTCGTGGGCGAGGCCCGAGTCGGTGCGGGGCGCCTCCGGGTCGACGCCGCTGTGCACGGACCGGCGCCACGAGTCGGCGACGAGCGGGTGGACGCCGCGCGGGAGGACGCCGTGGTCGAGGAACGAGCGGTAGGCGGCGCGGACGGAGCGCGGGTCGCGGCGCGCGTCGGGGCGGCGCGGGTGCTCCTCGGAGCGGGGCGGCGGTGCGGGAGTGCGCGGCACGGGACCTCCACGTCGTCGTGCGGTGCTGGGGCCAGTGTAGGTCGGGCGGGGTCCGGCGCGAGCGCGCGTCAGCCGGTGCCGGGCGGCGCGTGACCGGCGACCTCGCGCGCGACGCGGCGCAGGGCGCCGAGCACGACGGTCGTCGCGGCGGTCGGCGGGGCCCCGCGGCGCACGGCCGCGTACACCGGGCGGGTCCGGGGCGCGCGGAGCGGGCGGGCGTCCACGGCGTACCGCGGGTCGACGGCGAGGCCCGGCAGCAGCGCGACGGACAGCCCGGCCTCGACGTGCGCGAGCAGCAGCTCGTAGCTGGGCAGCCGGGCGACGACGCGCGGCTCGAAGCCGGCCTCGCGGCACGCGCTCTCGACGAGCGTGGACAGGTAGCGCCCGGGAAGGTCGGCCGCCCACGGCGCGTCGGCGAGGCGCGCGAGGTCGGCCGGCTCGCCGGGGGCCTGGTCGCCGCGCGCCGTGACGAGCACGACCGGGTCCTCGAGCAGCGGGACGGTCGCGACGTCGGGCCCGGCGAGCAGCGCGCCGTCGAGCAGGTCAGCGGTCACCGCGACGTCGACGTCCCCACGCCGGAGCGTGGGCCCGCTCTCGCGCGGGTCGAGCTCGTCGACCTCCACCTCGACGCGCGGGTGCTCGACGGCGAGCCGCGCCGCGAGCGGGATGACGAGCGCGCGCACCGCGCTCGAGAACGCGGCGACGCGCACGACGCCGGCCGGCTCGCCGTCGGGATGGGCGAGCTCGGCCTCGGCGAGCGCCATCTGGTCGAGGATGACGCGCGCGTGCCGCGCGAGCGTGCGGCCCGCGGGCGTGAGGCGGACGCGTCGGCCCGTGCGCTCCAGGAGGCGTGCGCCGGTCTCTGCCTCGAGCGCGGCGAGCTGCGCGGAGACGGCGGACGGGCTCAGGTGGAGCGAGGCCCCGACGGCGCGCACGGTCCCGAGGCTCTCGAGCCGCGCGAGGATCTGCAGGCGTCCCGCGTTGAGCACGTGCGCGTCCTTTCTGTACGGCTTCTCCGCACAGACTGTACGCAGACTCGCGCTGTACGCGCACAGCGGCGCGTCCCTACGCTCCGAGCATGACGTTCCCGCCCTCCCCCGCGCCCGCACCGCCGTCCGCCCCGTCCCCCGGTGGGGGCCGAGCCGCCGCGGACGACGCCGCGCGGTTCTGGGCCGACGCCGACCGTCACCTCGTGCGGTACGGCGGGCCGTTCACGCCGGAGATCGTCGAGAGCGCGGCGGGCAGCTTCGTCACGACGGCGGACGGGCGCTGGGTCCTCGACTTCACGTCGGGGCAGATGAGCGCGATCCTCGGGCACAGCCACCCCGCGATCGTCGAGACGGTGCGCCGCCAGGTCGGGACGCTCGACCACCTGTTCTCCGGGATGCTGTCGCGCCCGGTCGTCGACCTCGCGCGCCGGCTCGCGGGCACGCTGCCCGACCCGCTCGAGAAGGTGCTCCTGCTCACGACCGGGGCCGAGTCGAACGAGGCCGCGATCCGGATGGCGAAGCTCGTCACGGGGCGGCACGAGGTCGTCTCGCTCGCCGGGTCGTGGCACGGCATGACGCACGCCGCGGCCGCCGCGACGTACAGCGCGGGCCGCCGCGGCTACGGCCCGACGGCGCCCGGCAACCTCGTCATCCCCGTCCCCAACGCGTACCGGCCCGACCACGTCGCGCCCGACGGCACGCACGACTGGCGCCGCCAGCTCGACCTCGCGTTCGACCTCGTCGACGTGCAGTCGACGGGCAGCCTCGCGGCGTGCCTCGTCGAGCCGATCCTCAGCTCGGGCGGGATCGTCGAGCTCCCACCGGGCTACCTCGCGGCGCTGCGCGACAAGTGCCACGAGCGTGGGATGCTCCTGATCCTCGACGAGGCGCAGACGGCGCTGTGCCGCACGGGTTCCTGGTACGCGTTCGAGGGGCGCGACGGCGAGGAGCCCGTGGTGCCGGACATCCTCACCCTCTCCAAGACCCTCGGCGCCGGGCTCCCGCTCGCCGCCGTCGTCACGAGCGCCGAGATCGAGGCCCGCGCGCACGAGCGCGGCTTCCTCTTCTTCACGACGCACGTCTCGGACCCGCTCGTCGCGGCGGTCGGCACCACCGTGCTCGACGTGCTCCAGGCCGAGCGGATGGACGCGCGCGTCCGGGTGCTCGGCGACCGCCTGCGCGCCGGGCTGCTCGACCTCCAGGACCGCCACGCGACGATCGGCGACGTCCGCGGGCGCGGGCTGCTCCAGGGCATCGAGCTCGTGCTCGACCGCGAGACGAAGGAGGGCGCCGACGCCCTCGGCGCGCTCGTCACCCGGCGGGCGCTCGAGCTCGGGCTTCACATGAACGTCGTGCAGCTCCGCGGCATGGGCGGCGTGTTCCGCATCGCCCCGCCGCTCACCGTGAGCGAGGACGAGCTCGACCTCGGCCTCGAGCTGCTCGACCAGGCCCTCGGCGACGCGACGCGCGAGCTCCTGGGCTGACCGCCGGTCACCCGGGCGGGTCGGCCACCCGTCGCGCGCCGACGGCGAGCACCCCGTCGCGCACGACCGTCACCGGGCCCAGCGCGGGGACGTCGAGCGACGCGCGGACGCCGTCGAGGACCCGGTCGTCTGCGCCGTCGGGCGTCTGATGGACGAGCCAGAGCGCTCCGCCCGGGACGAGCAGCGCGGCGAGGGCGCTCGCCTCGGCGTGGGCCACGCGCGTCCAGAAGACGTTGACGTCCACCGCGAACGCGACGTCGAACGGGCCGCCGGGGACGTCCGGACCGCCGGTCGCCGCGAGCTCCCCGCGCCGCACGACGAGGCGGCCGTCGTCGACAGCGACCCGGTTGCGGGCGGTCGTGCGGGCGACCGCCGTGGCGGACCGGTCGAGCGCGACGTACCGCACGCCGGGGTGGGTGGCGAGCACGAGCTCGGCAGCCGCCCCGGGACCGGGGCCGATCTCGAGCACGGCCTCGTCGCCGCGGAGGTCGAGCAGCGCCACGGCCCGCCGCACGCGCTCCGGGACGGCGGCGGTCACGCATCCAGTGTGGCCACCGGAGCGAGCGTCCGCAGCGTGCGTTTACACCGTCTCAGCATGCGTCACGAGCCTTCCGTGATGCGGACGGCCGACCTAGCCTGACGAGCGAACGCCCACCACGCGCCCGGAGGACACCATGCCCGCACCGCTCGACACCAGCGAGAAGATCACGCAGTACGCCCACCCCGACCGCCTCGTGAGCACCGACTGGCTCGCCGAGCACCTGGGCGAGCCGGGCGTCGTCGTCGTCGAGTCCGACGAGGACGTGCTGCTCTACGAGACCGGGCACATCCCCGGCGCGGTGAAGATCGACTGGCACACCGACCTCAACGACCCGGACACGCGCGACTACATCGACGGCAAGGGCTTCGCCCAGCTCCTCGGCAGCAAGGGCATCGCGCGCGACACGACGATCGTCGTCTACGGCGACAAGAACAACTGGTGGGCGGCCTACGCGGCGTGGGTCTTCACGCTGTTCGGCCACGAGGACGTGCGCCTGCTCGACGGCGGCCGTGGTAAGTGGATCGCCGAGGGCCGCGAGGTCACGACGGACGTCCCCGAGCCGGTCGCGGTCGAGTACCCGGTCGTCGAGCGCGACGACGTGACGATCCGCGCGTTCAAGGAGGACGTCCTCGCCCACATCGGCAACGGGCCGCTCGTCGACATCCGCTCCCCGCAGGAGTACACGGGTGAGCGCCTGCACATCCCGGACTACCCGGAGGAGGGCGTGCTGCGCGGCGGCCACATCCCGACGGCGCGCAACGTGCCGTGGGCGACGGCGGTCGCGGAGGACGGCACCTACAAGTCGCGCGAGCAGCTCGAGGCGATCTACCAGGAGGGCGGCCTCGGCCTCGCGACGGACGACGAGGTCGTCACGTACTGCCGCATCGGCGAGCGGTCGAGCCACACGTGGTTCGCGCTCACGTACCTGCTCGGCTTCGACAAGGTCCGCAACTACGACGGCTCGTGGACCGAGTGGGGCAACGCCGTGCGCGTGCCGATCGTCAAGGGCGAGGAGCCCGGCGAGGCCCCGGCGTCGCTCAACTGACCCGCGTCCCCGCGCGAGCGTGCCCGACGGCGCGCGGCCCGTCCTCCACGACGGGCCGCGCGCCGTCGTCGTGCCGCGGGCATACGACGCGTCCGCGGAACGTTCCGCACGGTGGGACTGCCGTCCCGCCGCCCCGGCCCCGATGCGAGGATCGTCCCCATGAGCTCCCCCTCCGACGCTTCGCCCGACCTGCCCGCGACGCTCGCGGAGATCCGTGAGGACTTCCTCGCGATGCCGGAGCGCGAGCGCCTCCAGCTGCTGCTCGAGTTCGCGAACGAGCTGCCCGACCTCCCCGAGCGCTACGCGAGCGCGCCCGGTCTGCTGGAGCGGATCGAGGAGTGCCAGTCGCCGGTGCGGGCCTTCGCGGAGGTCGACGACGCGGGCGTCGTGCACTTCTACGCGACCGCCCCGGCCGAGGCCCCGACGACGCGCGGCTTCGCGTCGATCCTCGCGCAGGGCCTCTCGGGCCTGACGGCGCAGGAGGTGCTCGACGTGCCCGACGACTTCCCGATGTCGATCGGCCTGACGCGCGCGGTGAGCCCGCTGCGCATCGGCGGCATGAACGGCATGCTCACGCGCGCCAAGCGCCAGGTCCGCGAGCAGGTCGCGGCCCGCGGCTGACGGGAGTCCCACCCGGACCCGCCGAAATGCGGTTGCCGCCCGCCCGGCCGCCGCGACGGTACGCCTCCGCATGGTCGGCGTCGGTCGGTTCGGGCGCGTCAGTCTCGGAGGGCCAGGCGGCGCGCCAGGACGGCGCAGACGACGAGCTGGAGCTGGTGGAAGACGATCACCGGCACCGCCACGACGCCGGCGACCGCGACGGGGAACAGCACGCTCGCCATGGGCAGGCCCGTCGCGAGCGACTTCTTCGACCCGCACATGAGCAGCGCGACCCGGTCCTCGGTCGAGAGCCCCAGCGCCGCGCCGCCCCACCACGTGGCCGCGAGCATCACGGCGAGGACGATCGCGCTGACCACGAGCAGCGCGACGATCGACCACCCGGACACGCTCGACCACACGCCCGCCGACGACGCCGCCGCGACCGCGCCGAACACCACGACGAGGATCGTGCCGCGGTCGACGCCGAGCGTCAGCCAGCGCCGCGCCCGGACCCAGTCCCCCGCCCACGGCTGGAGGAGCTGCCCGACGACGAACGGCAGCAGCAGCTGGAGCAGCACGGTGCGCAGGCCGCCGAGCCCGCCCGTGGGACCGTCGGCTCCCCCGCCCGCCCCCGTCATGAGCCACAGCACGAGCAGCGGGGTGATCACCATGCCCGCGACGTTCGACACCGTCGCGCCGCAGATCGCCCCGGCGACGTTGCCGCGCGCGACGGACGTGAATGCCACGGACGACTGCACGGTCGACGGGAGCAGGGAGAGGTAGAGCATGCCGGCGGCGAGCGGCGCCCCGACGAGCGGCTCGATCGCCCACGCCGTGACGAGCCCGAGCACCGGGAAGACGACGTACGTCGCGGCGAGGATCCCGCCCTGCAGGCGCCAGTTGCGCAGCCCGGCCCAGACCTCCCGCGTGGACAGGCGCATGCCGTAGACGAGGAAGAGGACGGTGACCGCGACGTCCGCCGCGGCGTCGACCACGCGCTGCGCGCCCGGCCCCACGGGCACGACGAGCCCGAGCACGAGCACCACGAGCAGCGTCACGACGAAGGGGTCGACCCACCTGCTCAGGACTGCGCGCACGGGGACCGAGCCTAGCCCGGCGCACGACCCGGGACGGCACCCGCCCGGTCAGAAGAGCGTGTAGCCGCCGTCGACCGTGACGACGGCGCCCGTCATGAAGCTCGACGCCGCGCTCGCGAGGAAGACGACGGGCGGCCCGATCTCCTCCGGCTCCGCCCAGCGCTGCATCGCGGCGGGCGCGACGCAGTCGTCGTGGTACTCCGGCCGGTCCACCGGCGACGCCTCGGTGCGCACGTACCCGGGCGCCACCGCGTTCACGCGGATGCCGTGCGGCGCCCACTCGGCGGCGAGGCCCTTGGTGAGCTGGTGCACCGCCGCCTTGGACGCGAGGTACGCGGGCTGCCAGCGGGGCCGGTTGACGATCGACGCGGACATGGAGCCGACGTTGACGATCGTCCCTGGCCGACCCTGCGCGACGAGCTCCCGGGCGACGGCGCGCGAGCAGTACCAGACGCCGTCGAGGTTGGTGGCGAGCGTGCGATGCCACACGTCGTCGCCGATCTCGAGGGCCGCGCCGCCGATCGACACGCCCGCGTTGTTGACGAGCAGGTCGACCGTGCCGAGGTCGGCGGCGGCACGCGCGACGACGTCGTCCACCTGCTCGCGGTCGGTGACGTCGAGCACGTAGCCGCGGGCGTCGGTCCCGGCGTCCCGGAGCGCGGCGGCGGCCTCGTCGGCCGCCGCCGCGGTGGTCGCCGTGACCGCGACGCGGGCCCCCGCCTCGCCGAGCGCGCGGGCGACGGCGCGCCCGATGCCGCGGCTGCCGCCGGTGAGCAGGGCCGTGCGGCCGACGAGCGAGAACGAGTCGAGGACGGTCACGCGGGACAGTCGACCACGGGGCGTGTCAGAAGTCGAAGAGGTCCTCGAGCCAGGACTCCTTCTTCTTGCGCTTGCGGTAGCGGGGGTCGTAGCCGTCGCGGCCGTCGTACCGGCGGTCCCGGTCGTCGCGGTACCGGTCGTCGCGGGAGCGCTCGTCGTAGCGGTCGTCGCGGTACCGGTCGTCGCGGTAGCGGTCGCGGTCGTCGTCGCGGCGGTCGCCGTACCGCTCCCCGGAGCGCGGGGCGGGGCTGCCGTAGTCCACGGCGGCGGCCGGCGGGTACGACGTCGGGGCGGGCGCGGCAGGGGCGGGCGGCGCGGCGGCGGCCGGGCCCGCGGCCTCGGCGGCGATCTCGCTCTCCACCGAGCGGTCGATGATCTTGTCCAGCTCGCCGCGGTCGAGCCACACGCCGCGGCACGTGGGGCAGTAGTCGATCTCCACGCCCTTGCGCTCGGTCATGACGAGCACGGTCTGGTCGGTGGGGCACAGCATGTCTGCCTCCTCGCGGGATGGGCCGGGCGCGGTCGGCGCCCGCACCGGTACTGCGCAGTCCAACGCGGCTCCCACGCGAGCGGTTCCCGGCCGGGCACGCTGCCGGTGCGGCTCAGCCCGTGCGGCGCTCGCTCGCGAGGCGGTCGCGCAGCTCGTCGGCGAGGTGCACCTCGTCGTCGAGGGCGGCGAGCGCATCGGCCACGCGCGGGAGGAAGTCGGCCCCGGCGCGGAACCACTCCACGCCCTCGAGGAACCGTGCGGCGGCCGCGTCGTCGTGCAGGGCGAGCGCGAGGTCGGCACGGAGCACCAGGGCGCGGAACCGGACGCGCTCGGCGACGGTGCGCGTCCGCACGCCCTCGGCGGCGAAGGCCCGGTCCAGGACCTGGGCGGCACCGGCCGGGTCTCCCGCCGCGCGGAGGATGCGCGCGTGCTCCAGGGCTCGGCCCAGGTCCGGCGGTTCCTCGGCGCCGCGGCGGGGCAGCCCGGGCACGAAGGCCCCACCAGCCACGCCGTACCTCCCGCCTCCCGCCGACAGCGCGCCCACACTAACCCTGGACGTGCGGCCCGGCACGGCGGGAGACGGGGAGGTCGACGGTTCAGCGCTGCACGCGCGCGCTGCCGCCCGACGCGAGCTTGCGGACCTCGGCGAGCGACGCCGTCGACGTGTCGCCGGGGGTCGTCATCGCGAGCGCCCCGTGCGCCGCGCCGTACTCGACGGCCTCCTGGATCGACCCGAGCTCCATGAGCCCGTACGCGAGGCCCGACGCGAACGAGTCGCCGCCGCCCACGCGGTCGAGGATCTCCAGGCCGGGGCGGTGCGTCGCCTCCGCGAAGCCCTGCACGCGCGACCACGCGATCGCGCCCCAGTCGTTGACCGTCGCGGTCCGCACCCCGCGCAGCGTCGTCGCGACGACCTGGAAGTTGGGGTACTCCTCGGCCGCGCGCGTGATCATCGCGCGGAACGCGGACGTGTCGAGGTCGGTGAGGTTCTCGTCGACGCCCTCGACCTCGAACCCGAGCGACGCGGTGAAGTCCTCCTCGTTGCCGATCATCACGTCGACGTACCGCGCGAGGCGGCGGTTCACCTCCTGCGCGCGCTCGACGCCGCCGATGCCCTTCCACAGCGAGGGGCGGTAGTTGAGGTCGTAGGAGACGACCGTGCCGTGACGGCGGGCGGCTGCCATCGCCGCCTCCGCGACGTCGGCGGACGACTCCGACAGCGCGGCGAAGATCCCGCCGGTGTGGAACCACCGGACGCCGCTGCCGAACACGGCGTCCCAGTCGACGTCGTCGGGCCGGAGCTGGGCGATCGCGGTGTTGCCGCGGTCGGAGACGCCGACCGCGCCGCGCACCCCGAAGCCGCGCTCGGTGAAGTTGAGCCCGTTGCGCACCGTGCGGCCGATGCCGTCGTCCTCGCGCCACCGGACCCAGCGCGTGTCGAGGCCGCCCGTGAGCATGAGGTCCTCGACGAGGCGCCCGACCTCGTTGTCCGCGAGCGCGGTGATGATCGCGCCGCGCAGTCCGAACGCACGACGCAGGCCGCGCGCGACGTTGTACTCGCCGCCGCCCTCCCACACGTCGAAGCTGCGCGCCGTCTTGATGCGGCGCTCCCCCGGGTCGAGGCGCAGCATGACCTCGCCGAGCGCGACGACGTCGTAGGCACAGTCGGCCGCGGGGCGGACGGCGAGCGGGGCGCGGGCGGTGGTCGTGTCGGTCATGGGTCAGGCTCCTTCGGCGGGGTGGGGGGCGGTCGCGGCGAGCGCGACGGCCTCGCGCGTGCGTCGGGTGATCTCGGCGGTGTCGCCCGCGCGCACGAGCGCGGCGTCGACCATCCAGGAGCCGCCGCCGGCGAGCACGGCGGGCAGGGCGAGGTAGTCGAGCAGGTTGGCGGCGCTCACGCCGCCGGTCGGCACGAACCGCAGGCCGGGGAACGGCGCGGAGAACGCCTTGACCGCGGCCGGCCCGCCGACGACGTTCGCGGGGAACAGCTTGACGACGTCGAGACCGAGGTCGAGCGCGGCGATGACGTCCGACGGCGTCGCGACGCCCGGGACGACGGGCACGCCGAGCTCCTGGGCGCGACGCACGACCGCGGCGGAGAGGCCGGGCGAGACGAGGAACCGCGCCCCGGCGTCGACGGCCTCGTCGACCTGGGCGGCCGTGACGACGGTGCCCGCCCCGACCAGCACGTCGGGCACCTCGCGCGCGATCGCCTCGATCGCCGCGCGCGCCCCGGCGGTCCGGAACGTGACCTCGGCGACGGGCAGGCCGCCGTCGCGCAGCGCGCTCGCGACGAGGACGCCCTGCGCCGCGTCGTCGACCACGACGACCGGCACGACGCGGGCACGGGCGATCCCCTCCAGGGGTCCCAGGGGTGACATCCAGGCTCCGTTTCGCTATGGTGAACACCTGTTGTTCACTACGGAACGCACTCTAGGCGAAGGAGTCACCATGGCGGAAGCCGGCCGTGCGCCGTCGGGCACCCCGGGGTCGGCCGAGAGCCCGCTCGGCAGCGTCGACAAGGCCCTCGTCGCGCTCGAGGCGCTCGCCGCGGCCGGCCCCGACGGCGTCGCGCTCGGGGACCTCGCGCGCTCGCTCGGGCTGCACAAGGCGTCGCTGCACCGCACGCTCGCGGCCCTGCGGTTCCGCGGGTACGCCGAGCAGGACGCGACGACCGGCGACTACCGCCTCGGCCCCGCGGCGACGGCGCTCGCGACGGTCTACCTCGGCGAGGAGAACCTCCCCGCGCTCCTGCACCCGGTGCTCGTCGCGGTGTGCCGCGCCACCGACGAGCTCGTGCACCTCGGCACCCTCGCCGGGACCGAGATCGTCTACCTCGACAAGGTCGAGCCTGCGCGCGCCGTCCGCGTCTGGTCGGCCGTCGGGCGGCGCCGCCCGGCGGCGACCACCGCGCTCGGGCGCGCGCTGCTCTCCCAGCGGACCCTCGACGACGGCGCGCTCGCCTGGTACGCCGCCGCTGCGCCCGAGGACCACCCCGTCACGCCCGCCGCGCTGCGCGCGACGTGCGAGGCCACGCGCGCGACGGGGTTCGCCACGGAGACGGAGGAGAACGAGCCGGGCATCAGCTGCGTCGCCGTCCCGGTCCTGCGCGCCGGGCAGCCGGTGGCCGCCGTGAGCGTCACGGCGCCCGCCGAGCGGCTCGGCCCGCGACGACGGCGGGAGATCGAGGCGGTCCTGCGGGAGGTCGTGCCGCCCCTCCTGCCCCCGACCCTGGCGGTGCCCGACGCCGCGCTCCGCGGCTCCGCCGACGGGGCGACCCGCCGACCGGCGACGGACGCCGCGCTGTGAGAGAGTTCAACCGCAGCACGACGGAATGACGGAAGGGCCCGCGCGATGACCGTCCTCGTGGCGTACAACGACTCCCCGCAGGGCGAGACCGCATTCCGGGCGGCCGTCGCCGAGGCGGTCCACCGCTCGACCGCGCTCGCGGTCCTCGTGCTCACGCCGCAGGACGCCGACGCGGGCGTCCCCGCGAGCCTCGCGCACCTGCTCGACACGCTCCCCGCCCAGGTCGCGCGCCCCGAGGTGTCGTACCGCCCCGAGCACCGCGACCCGGCCGAGGCGATCATCGACGAGGCCGAGCGCACGACCCCCGACCTCGTCGTCGTGGGGGCGCGCAAGCGCTCACCCGTCGGCAAGTTCCTGCTCGGCAGCACCACGCAGCGCGTCCTGCTGGACTCGCCCGTCCCCGTGCTCGTCGTCAAGGCGTCCCACTGACGGACGCCGTCGCGCGGCCGCCCGGTCGCCCGGACGACCGCGCCGCCCGGCTCAGCCCTGCGCGACGGCGGCCCGCAGGCCGTCGACGAGCGGCGTCGTCGAGCGGCCCAGGAGCCGGCGCAGGTCCTCGGTGACCTCGGCGAGGAGGCCGTCGCGGGTGTTGCCGTCCAGCGCGACGACGAACCCCGCCGTCCCCTCGTCCAGGCCTGCGCCCAGCAGGAGCGCGCGGTGCTCGTCGGGCGACACGCGCCGGTAGACGACGGGGCGCCCGAGCACCTCGGCCGCCGCGGCAGCCAGGTCGTCGTACGTCCACGCGACGTCGCCGCTCAGCTCGTACACGGCGCCCGCGTGCGCGGACGCGTCCTCGTGCGCGGCGAGCGCGACGACGGCCGCCGCCTCGGCGAAGTCCGCGCGGCTCGCGCTCGCGACGCGGCCGTCGCCCACGCTCGCGACGATCTCGCCGGACTCGCGCGCGCCGAGCACGTCGCCGACGTAGTTCTCGGTGTACCAGTTGTTGCGCAGGACCGTCGTGGCGAGGCCCGAGGCGGCGAGGAGCTCCTCGGTCGCCTTGTGCTCGGGCGCGAGCACGAGCGCGGACGTCGTCGCGTGCGGCGCGCTCGTGTAGACGACGCGCGCGACCCCGGCGGCCCGCGCGGCGTCGACGACGTTGCGGTGCTGCTCGACGCGCTGCCCCACCTCGGAGCCGGAGACGAGCACGAGGACGTCCACCCCGGCGAGCGCCGGGCCGAGCGTCTCGGGCCGTGCGTAGTCGGCCTCGCGGACCTCGACGCCGCGGTCGGCGAGGTCCGCGACCTTGGCGGCCGTGCGCGCGAGCGCGACGACCTGGGACGCGTCGGCCCCGCGGGCGAGGAGGGACTCGACGACGAGGCGGCCGAGGTGGCCGCTGGCTCCGGTGACGGCGATGGACATGCGCGGGCTCCTTCGAGTGCGGGGTACGCGGCCGGTCGGCCGCACGACCACCAGCATGCGCTTACTTTTCGTAAGTGCATACCAGTAGAGAGTGCGTTCTATCTCACAGCGCTTTCCGCGCGAGCGCGCCGTATCCTGGGGCGATGACGACCGACGCCCGCCCCGCGGAGGACACCGGACCCACCGACGCGATGGTGGCCGACGTCTTCCAGCGCGGCTGCACCTCGCGCCACGTGCTCGAGGCGGTGACCGGGCGCTGGGGCGTGCTCACGGTCGCCGGCCTGCGCGACGGCGCGGTGCGCTTCAACGCGCTCCGCCGCCGCATCGACGGGGTCAGCGAGAAGATGCTCGCGCAGACCCTCCAGACCCTCGAGCGCGACGGCATCGTCGTGCGCGAGGTGCGGGCGAGCATCCCGCCCCACGTCGAGTACTCCCTCACCGACCTCGGGCGCCGCGTCGCGGACAGCCTCTCGGGTCTCATCGACGTCCTCGAGGGCGCGGTCGACGAGGTGTCGGCGTCCCAGCGCGCGTACGACGCGCGCCGGGACTGACCAGCTCACGTCTGCGAGCGCAGGTACCACCAGACGAGCGCGGCGACCACGAGCAGGCCCGCGACGACCGCGAGCACGATCTTGCCGACGCTGTAGGGGCGCCGCCCGACCACCTGTCCCGTGTTCGCGTTGACCATCACCTGCCACTGCCTGCCCGCGTAGACGTACGTCGCGACCCACAGCGGCAGGAGCACGAGCTTGAACATCACGTCGGCGTACGCGGTGCGGACCGACGCCACCCGCTGCTCGTCGCCACCGATGTCGCGCTCGACGTCCCGCCGGATCACCGGCGCCATCTGCTGCTGCGCCCGCTCGAGCCCGACGGGCGGCTCGACCTCGTAGCGGGCCGCCGCGAAGCCCGCGAGGTACTCGGCGCGGAAGGGCACGGCCTGCGCGAGCGGCCACGGCCCGAGCCGCGCGAGGTCGCGCTCGGCAACCTGGGAGGACGCGGGCACGAGCACGTCGTCGAAGTCGCGCTCGACGTGCCCCGCGACGTACGTCCAGCTCACGCGCCGCTCCTGGCGCTCCTCGTCCCCCTGCTTCACGGTGACGTAGTACGCGTCGCCGCGCTGGCCCGTGTACGCGGACGACGTGCGCGCGTCGAACGTCCAGTGCGGCACGTACGAGCCGTGCAGCGACTCGGTGTCGCCCACCTTCTTCAGCTCGCCGGGCGCGAACCAGCGCGAGCGCACCCACCGCCGGAACGCCTCGCGCGCCTGCGCCTGCTCGACGCCGAACGGCACGACCGCCTCCGGCTGCACGAGCCCGTCGGCCTCCGCCGCGACGACGAGGTGGCCCCCGCAGAAGCGGCACGCGCCGGACAGGTCCGTGCCCTGCGTCGTCGCGCCGCAGCCGTCGCACACGAGCGTGCGCGCGTCGAGGAGACCGGCACGCACGCCGCCCTGGGCCGCGGCCCACGCGTCGAACGAGTGCTCGTCGACGGCGTCGCCCGCGGCGTGCACGATGTCGACCGTGCCACCGCACGCGACGCAGCGCAGGTGCTGCGTGCCCGGCGCGTACGCGAGCTGCGACCCGCACGCGTCGCAGCGCGTGCGGACCAGCTCGCCGGGGATGTCGCTCACCGTCAGCCCGCCGCCGGGTCGCCGGAGGTGCCCGTCGGGGGCAGCGGCGGCGGGGTCGCGGCGAACAGCGGCGCGAGCGCCGGGACCTGCCCGGCGGGCGTCCACGCGTCCATGCCCTGCTGCCAGACGAGCGAACCGCGCGTCAGGGCCCCGGACCGGACGTGGCCCGCGAGGTCCGCCGTCGTGCCGGGACCGGCCTGCGCGCCGTCCACGGCCCAGTACCAGGGCGACTCCGCGGCGGGCAGCGGCGGCGGGCCGGCGGGCGCCGCCGGAGTCTGCGGGGCCGACGGCGTCCCGAGGGACTGCGCGAGCTGCTGCCCCATGGCAGCCCCGAGGCCCATGCCCGCACCGAGGCCCAGGCCGTCGCCCGCTCCGCCGGGGTTCCCCGCCGCGGTCTCGATCGCGTTCGCCGCCTGGAACCTCGTGTACTGGTCGAGGTTCCCGACGACCGCCATCTGGGTGCGCTTGTCGAGCGCCGCCTCGACCTCGGGCGGGAAAGAGACGTTCTCGAGGACGAAGCGCCGGACGGCGATGCCGTACTCCGACAGGTCCTCCGAGAGCTGGCCCGCGAGGCGCGTGGCGATCTGGCCCTGGTTCGCGGCGAGGTCGACCGCCGCGACGCCGGCCTCCGCGAGCGCCGGCCCGAGCTGGCCGACCACGAGGCGGCGGAAGTAGTCGCCGATCTCGTCGGTGCGGAACTGCGGGTCGGTGCCCACGAGCTGGCGCAGCAGCGCCGCCGGGTCGACGACCTGCAGGGCGTACGTGCCGAACGCGCGCAGCCGGACCGCGCCGAGCTCCGGGTCGCGCAGGATCACCGGGTTCTGCGTGCCCCACGTGAGGTCGGTGAGCTGGCGCGTCGTGACGAAGTAGACCTCCGCCTTGAACGGGGAGTTGAACCCGTGCTTCCAGCCCTGCAGCGTCGACAGGATCGGCAGGTTCTTGGTCTCGAGCGTGTACGTGCCCGGCCCGAACACGTCGGCGAGCCGGCCCTCGCTGACGAAGACGGCGCTCTGCCCCTCGCGCACGACGAGCTTCGCCTGGTTCTTGATCTCGTTGCCCTGGCGCGGGAAGCGCCAGACGATCGTGTCCCGGCTCTCGTCGAGGAACTCGACGATGTCGATCAGCTGGCCGCGCAGCTTCTCCATGAAGCTCATCCGGACTCCTTCGCTCGTCGTGCGGGACGGCCGCGGGCGGCCTGGTCGACGGGCGCGCGGCCCGCCGCGGTCGCCCCCGGCGCGCCGAGCATAGCGGCATCCCAGCCTGCCGATGAAACCGCCAAGGGTTGGTAAAACCGACGGGTCGCCGCGCGGTCGCGTGCGGCCCGACGGACCGCGGTGGCTCCCCACGCACGAGGCCGCCCGAGGAGCGACCCCGGGCTCGGCGGCACCTATCCTGGCCGGGTGCCGACCCCGCCGACGACCGCGCCCGCGACGCCCACCGTCGCCGTCCTCCTCGCGGCCGGGGCCGGGACGCGCCTCGGCCACGGGCCCAAGGCGCTGCTCCCCCACCGTGGCGGCACGCTCGTCGAGCACGCGACGGCGACCCTGCTCGCGGGCGGGTGCGACGCCGTCGTCGTGGTGCTCGGTGCCGAGGCCGCGCGCGTGCGGGCCGGGTCGTCGCTCGACGGGCCCGGGGTGCGCGTCGTCGACAACCCCGACTGGGCCACCGGGATGGCGTCGTCCCTGCGCGTCGGCGTCGCCGCCGCTCTCGGCCGCGCCCCCGCCCGGGTCGTCGTCGCGCACGTGGACCAGCCCGGCGTCGGGCCCGACGACGTCGCGCGCCTCCTCGCCGCGCACCGCCCCGGGCGCGTGACCGCGTCGCGGTGGCTCGCCGGGGGCGCCGCGGAGGACGCTGCGGGGGCGGACCGCCCTCGGTGGGCGCACCCGCTCGTCCTCGACGCCACGCTCGCGGCGCCCGCCGCCGCGAGCGCCCGCGGCGACCACGGAGCACGTGACTTCCTGCGCACCCACGCCGACCTGGTCGACGTCGTCGACCACCCCGGCGACGGCCGCGACCTCGACACCGCGGCCGACCTCGACCTCCTGGACGACCCCACGCCCCGCTGAGTGCGGGAAGCAGTCGCGCCGACCGGCGTCGGACGGGACTGCTTCCCGCACTCAGCGGGTGGAGGCGGCGGCCTTGATGCCCAGGTAGACGCGGTCGCGCGCGAGCGGGAGCTCGGTGAACCGCACGCCCGTCGCGGCGCGGATCGCGTTGGCGAGCGCGGGTGCGACGGGGTTGAACGGGCTCTCGCTCATCGACTTCGCGCCCATCGGGCCGACCGTGTCCGACGTCCGCGCGAAGTAGACCTCGCTGCGCGGGGTGTCCGCGAACGTGGGCAGGTGGTACTGGCGGAAGATGTCGGTCGTCACGCGGCCCGTCTCGTCGACCACCACGTTCTCGTAGAGCGCCGCGCCGAGGGCCTGCGCGATGCCGCCCTCGACCTGGCCGCGGCACTGGCGCGGGTTGACGACCTCCCCGGCGTCGGCGGCCTGGACGGACTGGAGGATGCGGATCTCCCCCGTCCCGCGGTGCACCGCGACGCGGAAGCCGTGGACGTTGAACGCGACCGAGCGCGGGGTGCCACCCCAGCGACCCTCGGCGACGAGCGCGATCCCGGCGTCGTCGGCGGCGCGCGCGACGTCGGCCAGCGGCAGCACCGTCCCGGCGCAGTCGACGCCGCCGGGCACGAGCCGGCAGTCGCCGGGCGCCGCGCCCGCGACCCCGGCCGCGACCTTGAGCACCGCCTCGGCCAGGTCCTGCGCGGCGGCGAGCGACGCCTTGCCCGCGACGACCGTGCCGGTGGAGCCGAACGCCCCGGTGTCGTGCTCGACGAGGTCGGTGTCGGACTGCCGCACGACGACGTCGGCGGCGTCCTGCCCGAGCGCGCTCGCGACGAGCTGGGCGTGGACGGTCGTCGTGCCGTTGCCGAACTCGGCGGTCCCGACCTCGGCCTCGACGACCCCGTCCGGCCGCAGCCGCACGCGCGCGTGGGAGTAGTGCCCGCGGGGCGGGACGGTGTCGATCATGGACAGCGCCGTCCCCTCCCCGACGCCCCACTCCGGGCCGAGGTCCGGGAGCGCGTCCGGCCCCGACCCGGCGCCCGCGCCGTACGCAACGACGTCGCGCGCCCGGCCGCGCGCGAGCGCGTCGGCGGCCAGGTCGAGGCACTGGTCGAGCCCGTAGCTGCCGTAGAGCACGTCCTCCTCGGGCGTCGGGTGCGTGGAGAGCATGGGGTCGCCGTCGCGCACGACGTTGCGGCGCCGCAGCTCGACCGGGTCCATGCCGAGCTGCCGCGCGAGCTCGTCGACCGCGGACTCGACCGCGAAGATCATCTGCGACAGCCCGTACCCGCGGAACGCGCCCGCGGGCACGGTGTTCGTGTAGACGCAGTGGGCGTCGACCTTCTTGTTGCCGCACCGATAGACGGCGAGGGACTCGCCGCACCCGTGGAACATGACGCCCGGGCCGTGGTTCCCGTACGCCCCGGTGTTGCTGAGGACGTCGAGGTGCAGCGCCGTGAGAGTGCCGTCGCGGCGCGCGCCCGCGCGCACGCGGATGCGGAACGGGTGGCGCGTCGTCGTGCCGACGAACTGCTCGCGGCGCGTGAGCTCGAGCTGCACGGGCCGGCCGAGCCGCAGCGTCGCGAGCGCGACGACGTCCTCCGTGAGCACCTCCTGCTTGCCGCCGAACCCGCCGCCGACGCGCTCGCAGTGCACGCGCACGCGCTCCGGGTCGAGGTCGAGGACGCGCGCCAGGTGGCGGCGCGCGAGGAACGGGACCTGCGTGGACGACCGCACGACGAGGCGCCCGTCGTCGTCGAGGGACGCGACGGCGCAGTGCGTCTCGAGCGCGGCGTGCTGCACGCGGTGCGTGCGGTACGTGGCCTCGTGCACGACGTCGGCCTCCGCGAGCCCGCGCTCGACGTCGCCGAGCTCGCTGTGCACCTCGGCGACGACGTTCGCCTCCGGCCGCGAGACGCGCGCGGCGGCGGCGTCGAGCTCGGGGTGCACGAGCGGCGCCCCCGGGGCCATGGCCTCCTCCGGGTCGACGACGGCGGGCAGCGGCGCGTACTCGACGCGGACCCGGCGCACCCCCTCCTCGGCGGCGGCGACGGTCTCGGCGACGACGGCCGCGACCCGCTGGCCGACGTGCCGCACGACGTCGTCGAGGATCCGCGTGTCGTCGGGGTCGTCGGTGAACAGCTCGTGCTGCGCCGTCGAGAACCGCGTCGCGGGCGCGTCCTCGTGCGTGAGGACGGCGTGCACGCCGGGCACCGCGAGCGCGTCCGTCGTGTCGATCGCGACCACGCGCGCGTGCGCGTGCGGCGACCGCACGAGCTTGAGGTGGAGAGGGCCCGGGTAGTCGGCCGGGTCCACGTCGAGCGTGTACCGCACCGTCCCGGTGACGATCCCCCGGCCCGCGGGCGCGGGCACGTCGCGCCCGAACGCCCGGCCCGCCGAGGTAGAGCCCTGGTCCCCCGAGGTAGAGCCGTGGTCCGGCGAGGTAGACCCCCGGTCCCCCGAGGTAGAACCCTGGTCCGGCGAGGTAGAGGCCCGGTCGCCGCCCGACGGCGCACGCTCGCCCGTGCCCGGCGCGGTCCCGGTCGTGTCGCCGCGCCCCAGGACCGCGTCCTCGATCGCGCGGTACCCCGTGCAGCGGCACAGGTTGCCCTTGAGGTTGCGCGGCAGGTTCTCGCGCTGCGCGTCGTCGAACGTCGCGGCGGTCATGATCATCCCGGCGGTGCAGAACCCGCACTGGAAGCCCTGCGCGTCGAGGAACTGCTGCTGCACCGGGTGCAGCGCGTCCTGCGGGCCGTGGGGGTCGTGGTCGCACGCGCCCGCCGGCTCGTCCCCGGCGGCACCGCCCGGGCACGACGTCGCCGCGAGCCCCTCGATGGTCGTCACCTCGTGGCCCACCGCGCGCCGCGCGGGGTAGACGCACGAGTGCACCGGGACGCCGTCGACGTGCACGGTGCAGGCGCCGCAGTCGCCGCCGTCGCACCCCTTCTTCACGCCGAGCGCGCCCTGCTCGCGCAGGTACGTGCGCAGGCACTGACCCGCGCGGGGCTCGGTGCGGGCGGTGCGGCCGTCGATCGTCACCGGCGGGGCCGGGAGCGGGGCGGGCGTCGTCGTCATCGGAGGCCTCCGTCCGAGGTCGTGCCGTCGACGAGCTCCGCGCGGATCTGCTCGCCGAGGCGGTAGGTCATGTCCCGGCGCCACTCGGGCAGCCCGTGGATGTCGTCGTGGTAGAGGTCGGCGGGGATCGCGGCGTCGAGCGTGGCGACGAGGTCGGCGGCGGTGGGCAGCGCGTCCGCCGCGAAACGGAGCTGCACGGGCCGGAGCGTCGAGGCGGTGACCGTGAGGACGAAGGCGCCCCCGGCGTCGGGCGGGTCGACCCGACCCACGAGCAGCACGCCGGAGCGCCCGAGGTTCGACAGCGACAGGCGGCGGAACGCCGTGCGCGACCGCAGCGCGTGGTCCGGCAGACGGATCGCGCGCAGGAGCTCCCCGGGCGCGAGCGTGTTGCGCAGCTCGCCCGTGACGAGGTCGACGACGGGCTGCTCCCGCCGGGTGCCGCCCGGCCCCCAGACCTCCGCGACGCCGTCGAGCGCCGCGGTGAGCGAGATCATCGGCCCGGCCGGCAGGGACGTGCAGACGTTGCCTCCGACCGTCGACGTGTTCCAGATCTTGAACGACGCGACGAAGCTGTCGCAGCACGGCCGCACGAGGTCCAGCGCGCGCCACCGGTCGCGCACGGGCACGGCCTGCGCGCTCTCCTCGAACGCCCACAGCTCGGCGACGGTGCACGTCGCGGCGATCTCGAGGCCCTCGTCGGTGACGGTCAGCGCGGGCCACCCCGCGCTCGTCAGGTCGAGCAGGCGCCGGAGCGTCTCGCTGCCGTAGGAGAACAGGACGGTCCCGCCCGCGAGCCACGCGTCGCCCTCGCGCCAGTCGGCGGGGTCGGCGGTCGGGACGAGGTCGGTGACGGTGCCCAGGTCCATCAGGGGGCCTCCTCGGGGTGGGGGCGGTGCGTCGGTGCACCGTCCGGTCGTGCGGCGGGCTCCGCGTGGAGCGGGCCCGAGCTGCTGCTGAGCGGGACGACGGCGGAGCGCCCGTGCCGGGCGGCGACGAGCTCCGCGGTGATGGAGACGGCGACCTCCTCCGGCGTGACGGCGCCGAGGTCGAGCCCGATGGGCGACCGCAGGCGCGCGAGCGCGGCCTCGCCCACGCCCTCGGCACGCAGCGCGGCGACGCGCTGGACGTGCGAGCGGCGCGAGCCCATCGCGCCGACGTACGCGAGCGGCAGGTCCAGCGCGAGCCGCAGGAGCGGCACGTCGAACTTCGCGTCGTGCGTGAGGACGGCGACGGCGGTCCGCGCGTCGAGCCGGCCCGCGGCGGCCTCGGCGGCGAGGTAGCGGTCGGGCCACTCGACGACGACCTCCGCCTCGGGGAAGCGGCGCGGGTCGGCGAACACCTCGCGCGCGTCGACGAGCGTCACGCGGTAGCCGAGGAGCCGGACGTGCCGCACGAGCGCGCCCGCGAAGTCGTTGGCCCCGCACACGAGGAACCGCGGCGCGGGCAGCCGCGTCTCGACGAGCAGCGTGACGGGCTCGGCCGCGTCGCACGCGTCGCCGGCTCCTGTTCCTGCCGGAGCCGGTGCGGCGGCGCGCCCCGCCGACGGCGACGCGCCCGGGCCGCCGTGCGCCGCGTGCACGGTCGCCGTGCCGCCCGCGCGCAGCACCGCCACGACCTGCGCCGCGGCGGCGGCCAGGCTGTCGGCCCCGACGAGGCCGCGCAGCGCCCGGGCGACCGCTGCCTCGTCGGTGGCGCCCGGGTCGTTCACGACGACGGCCGTGCGCGCGCCGCCGTCGATGCGGCGGACGAGCGCCACGGGCGGGGCGGGCTCGGCTCGCGCAGCGAGCGCGTGCAGGGCGCGCGTCGCGTCGTCGTCCGGGAGCACGGGCTGGACGTGGACGTCGAGCGTCCCGCCGCAGCTCAGCCCGACGGCGAACGCGTCGTCGTCGCTGTACCCGAACGTCTCGCGGTGGCTCGTGCCGGACGCGATCGCGTCGAGCGCCGCGGCGTGGACGGCACCCTCGACGCACCCGCCGGAGAGGCTGCCGAGCACGGCGCCGTCGGCGCGGACCGCCATCGCGGTGCCGACCGGGCGCGGCACGGACCCCGACGCGGCGACCACGGTCGCCACGGCGAAGGGCGGCTGCCCCGGACCGAGCCAGGGGGCGAGCCGGTCGACGATGTGGAGCATCGTGGCCTCGCTTCCGCCAGGGTGCCGGCGTACCGGCGTCCTTCCAGTGAACCCTTGCGGTGAGTCCCCTGCGCACCCGGGCCGGCGTCGGCTGTGACGCTCCCGGTCGCAGGGCTTGAATCCGCCCGTCGACGCCCCTCGCACGTCGAGGGGACATTCCGTCCAGCGGAACCCGTCTTCCGCTCGACGGACTCCACGCTAGCACGCGGTGAGGCGCAGGTCACCGTCCTGGCGGGAGGGACGACTACGATCGGCCCATGACCGCCGTCTCGCTCGGGATGCCCAGGGTGCGGCCCGCCGTGCCCTCCGGCGCCCCGGACGACCTGGACCCGGCCCGCCCGGCGACCGACGCGCTCGTCGACCGGTACGGCCGCGTGGCGCGCGACCTGCGCATCTCCATCACCGAGAAGTGCTCGCTGCGGTGCACGTACTGCATGCCCGCCGGAGGGCTGCCCGCGATCCCCCGCGAGGACCTGCTCACGCCCGACGAGATCGGCCGGGTCGTGCGGGTCGCGGTGGAGCGGCTCGGCATCACCGACGTCCGGTTCACCGGCGGCGAGCCGCTCCTGCGGAACGACCTCGCCGACATCCTGCGCGCCGCGCGCGCCGCCGCGCCGGACGTGTCCCTCTCGCTGACGACCAACGCGATCGGCCTCGACAAGCGCGTCCGCGGGCTCGTCGACGCCGGGCTCGACCGCGTGAACATCTCCCTCGACTCGGTCGACCGCGCGCACTTCGCGCGCCTCACCCGGCGCGACCGCCTCCCCGACGTGCTCGCCGGGATCCGCGCCGCGCTCGACGCCGGCCTCGCCCCGGTGAAGCTCAACGCCGTCCTCATGCCCGAGACGCTGGCGGGCGCTGCCGACCTCCTCGCGTGGGCGGTCGAGCACGGCTGCCACCTGCGGTTCATCGAGCAGATGCCGCTCGACGCCGACGGCCGCTGGACGCGCGACGACCTCGTCTCCGCGACGGACCTCCTGGGCGTGCTGGGCACCCGCTTCGACCTGCTCGAGGTCGGGCGCGACGACCCGTCGGCGCCCGCCGAGGAGTGGCTCGTGGACGGCGGACCCCAGACGGTCGGCGTCATCGCCTCCGTCACGCGTTCGTTCTGCGGCGCGTGCGACCGCACCCGGCTCACCGCCGAGGGCACCGTGCGCTCGTGCCTGTTCGGCGACGACGAGACCGACCTGCGCGCGATCCTGCGCTCGGACGACCTCGACGAGGACGAGCGCGACGACGCCCTCGCCCGCGCGTGGCAGGGCGCGATGTGGCGCAAGCCGCTCGCGCACGGCAGCGACGCCCCGACGCTCGCCGCCGACGCCTTCGCGGCGACGACCCGCAGCATGGGGGCGATCGGCGGCTGAGGTTCTCAGCGCCCTACGTCGCGACGGCGCAGCGCGATCATCCGCTCGCGTGCCAGTCCACGGATCCGCCTCGTCGCGCCCGACGCTTCGAGCACCGACAGCACCTCCTGAGACTCCGACGACCCTGCGACCTCACGCTGGAGCCAGCGTGTCCATCCCGTGACGTCGTCGACCGCGAGGTCGTGCCCTGCGAGCACTCGGTCGCGAAGCACGACGTCCCGCAGGCGCGCCCGCGGAAGGCCCTGGTGCTCCGCCGGCAGGAGGTCGACCCACTCCGTCGCAGCCGTCGGGTCGACACGTTCGACCATCAGGAGGACGACGGACTCCGCCACGTGAGGATCGGGCTCCTCGGAGACCAGCCGGAAGAGGGCGCTCCACGTGGTCGGGTCCTCGACCGCGCTCGAGTACACCCACCAGCGCCAGTGCTCGTCCTCGTCCGGCCCGGGCGGGCCGACGCCTGTTCGTGCGGCGAGCGCCGCGAGCTCGGGAGACGTCTCCCGCGAGCTGCCCACGGCACCCTCCTCCTGACCAGCCCTCGCTCCACGCGCGCAGGCACCGTCGCCCACCGGCAGCGGTGGCGCAGATCATAGGGTGAAGCCGGTCACCTCGGTGCATCAGCCCAGGTCAGAGCCGCCGTCTCTTCCTACCATGGATCTCGTGACGACGATCTCTCCCGCACCCACCAACCGCCCCTCCTCCTCGATCTCCGGCCCGTCCTCGACGACCCCGGACAACAGCGCGTCCGCGCTCCCGATCTACCGCACCGACGAGCGGTCCGGCTCCTGGAAGGCCGGCACCAAGAGCGTCCTGGGCGCGGCCGTCGGCGCCGTCGTCGGGGTCGTCGTGCTCAGCTGGTTCGGTCTCGTCCTCGGCACCGCCGTCGGCCTCGGCATCGGCATGCTGCTCGACAACCGCCCCGCCGAGCGCTGACCCGACCCTCCCCCCTCCCGGCCCGCACGGCCGGGTCCCCGCCCGACATCGTCGTCGCCCGGCGGATCAGAAGGAACTCACGAGAGGCGAGAAGTGGCCCCTCCCCGGCTCCGGCCGGGGGCCACTTCTCGCCTCTCGTCGTCCGGCCGGCGGTCCGGTGCGTGGTCCTACAGCCCGACCCACTCCGAGACGCCGTCGTCGAAGTGCTGGCGCTTCCAGATCGGCACCTCGGCCTTGATGCGCTCGACGAGCAGCGAGCAGGCCTCGAACGCCTCCCGGCGGTGGCCCGCGGCGGCCGCCGCGACGAGCGCGACGTCGCCGATCCCCAGGCTGCCGTACCGGTGGACCGCGGCGACCCGCAGCCCCGTCTCGGTCGCCACGTCCGCGACGCAGCGCCGGATCACGGCCGTGGCGTCGGGGTGCGCCTCGTAGTCGAGCCGCGTCACGCCCCGACCGCCGTCGACGTCGCGCACCACGCCGCGGAACGTCACGACCGCCCCGCACTCGGGCCCCCCGACGGCCTCCTCGACGGCGCGCGACACGGCGTCGTCGAGCACGTCCGTCGTCACACGGCTGGGGTCCGTGGGCGGCGCGCCGCCGTCCGAGTCCTGCGTCACAGCTCCCGCACCTCCACCTCGGTCCCGGCGTCCCACTCTGTCACGTCGGCAGGGACGTCCACGAGCACGTCCGCGCGCGCCATCGACGCGACGAGGTGGGAGCCCGCTCCCCCGACGACGCGCACCGTGCCCCCCGGACCCGTCGCGCCCCGCAGGAGCTGCCGCTTGCCCGCGGGCGACGTCAGCGGCTCGGCGAGGACCGCCGTGCGCACGCGCTCAGCGCCGGGCAGCCCGGCGGCCCTCTCGAGCGGCTCGCGCAGGAACATCGCGAACGACACCTGCGCGCTCACCGGGTTGCCCGGGAAGGTGAGCACGGGCGTTCCGTCCACGGCGCCGAACCCCTGCGGCCCGCCCGGCTGCATCGCGACGGAGCGAAACGTCACGTCCGACGACGCACCGCCGCCGAGGACGTCCTTGACCACCTCGTACGCGCCCTGCGACACGCCTCCCGACGTCACGACGAGGTCCGCGACCGCAGCAGCCTCGGCGAGCACGGCGACGAACCGCTCGGCGTCGTCGCCGCACCGGGCCGTGAGCACCACGTCGCCCCCCGCGCGCCGCACGGCGGCGCCGAGCGCGTCGGCGTTGGCGTCGAAGACCTGCCCGGGCCCCGGGGCCTCCTCCGGGCCGACGAGCTCCGACCCCGTCGACAGGACCGCGACCCGCGGCCGCGCGACGACCCGGACGCGCCCGACCCCGCACGCCGCGGCGGCCGCGAGGTGGTGCGGCGCGAGGACGGTCCCGTCGGTCAGCAGGACGTCGCCCGGGCGGACGTCGGAGCCCGCCTCGCGCACGAAGTCGCCCGCCGCCCGCGGCACCCGGACCTCGACGGGCTCCGGGTCGGTCGGCGTCGTGGAGGCCTGTCCGGCCGCCGGGTCGGTGACGCCCGCGCGCGCCGTGCCCGCGGGCGTGCGGGCGAACGTCCCGGTGGCGGTGTCCTCGACGGGCACGACGGCGTCCGCCCCCTCGGGCACGGGCGCGCCCGTCATGATGCGGGCAGCCGTGCCCGGCGCGAGCCGGGGCGGGGCGCCCGGCGCCGCCGCGATCTCGGCGACCACGACCAGCCGGACGGGCGCGTCCGCCCGCGCGTCGGCGACGTCCGCGGCGCGGACGGCGTACCCGTCCATCTGCGCGTTGCGGAACAGCGGGACGGCGACGGGCGCGACGAGGTCGCCCGCGAGGACCCGGCCCAGCGCGTCGGCGAGGTCGACGTCCTCGGTGCGGGTGCGGCGTCGGGCCGCGTCCACGAGGGGTGCGAGGAGGGCCGCGACGTCCGCGCGGTGCTCGTCGACGCTCACCCGTGCTGTTCTTGCCATGCCTCGCCCTTCCCGCTCCCCGCACGCCGACGGGCCACCCCCCAGGAGCGGGCGACCCGTCGGCCGTGCGGTCGATGTCGAGGCTCAGCCTCCCACGGCCGCGGTGAGCGGACCGCGCACGAAGTACACGACGAACCCGGCCGCGACCACCCACAGCAGCGGGTGGACGTCGCGCGCCCTCCCGCACGCGGTCCGCAGCAGGACCCACGTGACGAACCCGATGCCGATGCCGTTCGCGATCGAGTACGTGAGCGGCATCGTCACGATCGTGAGGAACACCGGCAGCGTCACCGTGAAGTCGGTGAGGTCGATCTCCTTGATCTGGCCCATCATCATCGCGCCCACGACGACGAGCACCGCGCTCGCGACCTCGATCGGCACCACCGCCGTGAGCGGCGTGAGGAACATCGCGACGAGGAAGAGGCCGCCCGTGACGACCGAGGCGAGGCCCGTCCGCGCCCCCTCGCCCACGCCCGCCGCGGAGTCGACGAACACCGTGTTCGACGACGACGACGTCGCGCCGCCCACGACCGCCCCCACGCCCTCGACGACGAGCGCCGACTTGATGCGCGGGAAGTTGCCGTCCGCGTCGGCGAGGCCGCCCTGCTTGGCGAGCCCCGTCATCGTGCCCATCGCATCGAAGAAGTTCGTGAAGAACAGCGTGAACACGAGCATCGTCGCCGCGAGCGCCCCGATCCGGTCGAACGCGCCGAACGAGAGCTGCCCGAACAGGCTGAGGTCGGGCACCGAGACGAGCGAGCTCGGCATCGCCGGCACGGTGAGGTGCCAGCCGCCGGGGTTCGTCTCCGACGCCGGGCCGAGGTGCAGCACGGACTCGGCGACGATCGCGACGACGGTCGTCACGACGAGCCCGATGAGCAGCCCGCCCTTGACCTTGCGCGCCACGAGGACGCCCATGGTGAGCAGCCCGACGACGAACACGAGCGTCGGGACCGAGGTGATCGACCCGCCGTCGCCGAGCTGGACCGGCGGCCCGCCCGGGGTGCGCGTGACGAACCCCGCGTCGACGAACCCGATGAACGCGATGAACAGGCCGATGCCGACCGTGATCGCGGCCTTGAGCTGGCGCGGGACGGCGTTGAAGATCGCCGACCGCGCGCCCGTCACGGCGAGCAGCACGATGAGCAGGCCGTTGACGAGCACGAGCCCCATCGCCTCGGGCCACGTCACGTCGCCGATCACGGCGACCGCGAGGAACGAGTTGATGCCCAGCCCGGCAGCGAGCGCGAACGGGAGGTTCGCGACGAGCCCGAACAGGATGGTCAGGCCGCCGGCGGCGAGGCCGGTCATCGCGCCGACCTGCGCCGTCTGGAGCCACCCGCCCGCGACGTCGACGGGCGCGTTCTCGGCGCTCGTCCCGCCGAGGATGAGGGGGTTGAGGATGACGATGTACGCCATCGCGAAGAAGGTCACCAGCCCGCCGCGGAGCTCGCGCCCGGCGGTCGAGCCGCGCTCGGTGATCCGGAAGAAGCGGTCGAGCCGGCCGGGGGCCGGTCCGGTGCCGCGTGCGTCGTCGTTCCCGGCGGTCTCCCGCCGCATGCCGAGGAGAGTCACGTCCTTGTGCCCTTTCCTGAGGTACTGACCGGCCGCGCGGCCGGTCAGTACTCGACCCGGGACTCGAGGGCGCGCCAGGCGTCGAACGGCGCGGTGGCGGTGGCCGTGCGCTCGTGCACGACCTGCATGACCCGGTCGGCCGGGTCGGCGTCGAAGAAGTCGTAGAAGGCGGCGTCGTCGAAGCCGGCGCGCGCGGCGTCGTACCGGTCGGCGGCGTAGTGGACGGCGTGCACGCGCGCCCAGAGGGCGGACGCGAGGCACATGGGGCACGGCTCGCAGCTCGAGTAGAGCGTCGCGCCCGTGAGATCGAAGGTGCCGAGCGCGGCGCACGCGCGCCGGATCGCGGTGACCTCGGCGTGCGCGGTGGGGTCGTTGTCCTGCGTGACCCGGTTGTTGCCCTCGAACACCCGCCCGTCGGCGGTGACGAGGACGGCGCCGAAGGGTCCTCCGGCGTGCGCGACGCTGTCGACCGCGAGGGCGACGGCTCGGTCCAGGTGTGCGGTGTCCACGACAAGAGTGTCCATGGTGAGTCTCCACGGTTCGGGCAGCGACGCCGGGTGCTCCGCCTCCGGCGTCCGGGCTCGTCGGTGAGCCGGGAGGAGGCGGCCGGCGGGCCGCTGCAGGCGAGTTGTCACGTCCGCCGGGTAGGTAGCTGCCGGTGTCGGATCGAACGTGTCGACCACCGAGCGTGTCGCTCGGCCCGGGCCCGCCGTTGGCACGCACGACGCTAGCAGCGCGTGACCGACGCCACAAGAGTTTCGGAAGAACTTTTCCACGATATGGACGAAGCCACCGGGGGTCCGCGCCCGGAGCCCCCCGCGAGGACTGTTGCGGAAGGATCTGCCGCCCGGAAGAGTTGTCCCAGCGCAGGTCCGACGCCCGGGGCGTCGCCCCGTCCCGACCCACCCGGAGGCCCAGTGACCGAGCCCGCTCCGCCGTCGTCCCTCCCCGTCGTCCGCGTCCCCGCCCGGCCGGGCCCGCCGCTGCGCTTCCAGCTCCGCCCCGTGGCGCCCTCGCTGCGCTCGTTCCTCGCGACCGAGGCGGGCGGCGCCGTCCTGCTCCTCGCCGCGACGGTCGTCGCGCTCGTGTGGGCGAACTCCGCGTGGTCGGGCGCCTACGACGCGCTCTGGTCCACGGAGGCGGGCTGGCGCGTCGGGCCGTGGGCGTTCGAGATGGACCTGCACCACTGGGTCAACGACGCCGCGATGGCCGTGTTCTTCCTCGTCATCGGCCTCGAGATCAACCGCGAGGTCACGAGCGGCGAGCTCCGCAACCGCCGCACCGTCGCCGTCCCCGCGCTGGGTGCGCTGGGCGGCCTCGCGGTCCCCGCGCTCATCTACGTCGCGTTCAACGCGGGGTCTCCCGCGGAGCACGGGTGGGGCATCGTCATGTCGACGGACACCGCGTTCCTCGTGGGCATCCTCGCCCTGTTCGGGCCGCGCTGCCCCGACCAGCTCCGGCTCTTCCTCCTCACGCTCGCCGTCGTCGACGACATCGGCGCCATCACCGTCATGGCGCTCTTCTACACCGACGACCTCTGGCTCCCGGGCCTCCTCGTCGCCGCCGCGCTCGTCGTCGTGATCCTCGTGCTGCGCTGGCTCGGCGTCTGGCGCCTCGCGCCGTACGCGCTCGCCGGGATCGCGCTGTGGGGCGCGGTCTACGCGTCGGGCGTGCACGCGACGCTCGCGGGCGTGCTCGTGGGCCTGCTCGTGCCGTCGCGCTCGTCGCGGCCCGTGGACGTCGCCGTCGTGCCGAAGTACGCCAAGCGGCTCGCGCAGGAGACGACGGCGGAGCGTGAGCACCTCACCGAGCTCGCGGCGCGCGCGGCCGTGCCCACGAGCGAGCGCCTCCAGCGCGTGCTGCACCCGTGGAGCGCGTACGTCGTCGTGCCCGTCTTCGGCCTCGCGAACGCGGGGGTGCAGCTCGACGGCGAGTCGCTGCGCGCGGCGGCCACGTCGCCCGTGACGATCGGCGTCGCCGTCGCGCTCGTCGTGGGCAACGCCGTCGGCATCTTCGGGGCCGCGACCTTGGCCCTGCGCCTCGGCCTCGGCGACCTGCCGGGGCGCGTGCGGTACTCCCACCTGCTCGGCGGGGCGATCCTCGCCGGCATCGGGTTCACCATCTCGCTCTTCATCGCCGAGCTGGCGTTCGACGACGAGGCGCTCGTCGAGCAGGCCAAGATCGGCATCCTCGCGGGCTCGCTCGTCGCCGCCGTGCTCGGGTCCGTGGCGCTCCGGCTCTTCGGCGAGCGCTGGCCCCTGTGCTCGCCCGGCGCGGACGGCCCGCCGCCCGAGCTCCCGCCGCTCCCCTGGCACCCGCCCGCGACCACGTGACCGCGCGCCCGAGCGCACGGCACGGCACGGCGCGGCGCGGCGCGGCACGGCACGGCGCGGGCCGGGGTCCGGCCGGCCGGGCGCTCGGGCCCTGCGCGGTGACCTACGACCGCGCGGCGGCGATCGCGGCCCGCAGGCCCTCGGCGGTGACGCGGCCGCGGTAGCGGACGCCGTCGACGAAGAGCGTCGGGGTGCCCTGCACGCCGACCGCGAGCGCGTCGGCGTAGTCGCGCTGCACCGGGGCGGCGTGCTGCTGGGCCGCGTCCCCGACGACCGACGCGCCGTCGAGCCCGAGCTCCTCGGCCCGCTCGGCGAGCCCGGCCTCGCCGAGCTGGTCCTGGTGCGCGAACAGCGCGGCCTGCATCTCCCAGAACCTGCCCTGCGCGGCGGCCGCCTCGACGGCGAGCGCGGCCGACAGCGCGTGCGGGTGGATCTCGAACAGCGGGAAGTGGCGGAACACGAGGCGCACCCGGCCGCCGGAGGACTCGACGACCTGCCGCAGCACCGGGGCGGCGGCGGCGCAGTACGGGCACTCCAGGTCGCCGAACTCGACGATGGTGACGGGCGCGGCGGGGTCCCCGAGGACGTGCGCGTCGGCGGGGACGAGCTGCGCGGCCGGGACGCGGTCGGGGGTCTGCTCGCTCACGCTGCCCAGCATGGCACGGGGCGGCGCGCGTGGTCAGGCGAGGGCGAGGGGCCGGGTCTCCTGGGCGGCGCCCGGCACCGGCTCGACGACGCGTGCGAGGTCCGGGCCCGCGCTGTCGCGCCACCAGCCGAGGTTCCGCGCGTGGCGCGCGTAGACCGACGCGGGGTCGGCGCTGAGCGTCACGGCCGTCTCGGCGAGGAAGACGGCGTCGACGGTCTCGGGCGGGGTCGGGACGCCCGCGAGGACCCGCAGCGCGCCGCGGAAGCGCGGGCGGTGGTGCAGGCGCTTGACGAGGTTGAGCGCGCCGAAGAGCAGCCCGGGGCGGACGCGGCAGACGAGCTCGTCGTCGCGGTGGAGCTGCGCGCGCAGCCGCTCCTCGTCGACGACGAGACCGCGCGCGACGGCCTCGCCGAGCATCCACAGCAGCGCGGTGTCCGAGAGGGCGCGCGCCCGCGCGCCGCCCCCGACGTCGCTGTGCCCGCCGGGGAACCAGACCTGCTTGACCCGGGACGCCATGACCACGGGCACGTCCCAGAGGCACGGCTCGAACGTGATGCGGCGGTCGTCGATGGCGAGCGCCTGGCGGGCGCACCGGACGTCGGTCGACAGACGCAGGTCGTGGAACCGGCTGCGGCGGCGCGACAGCCCGGGGACGCCGAGCGCACCTACCGTGTCGAACACCCCGAGGAACGCGACGGGCACGTGGTCGTGGCAGTACGCGGCGCGGAACGTGCGGGCACGCTCGGCCCGGCGAGCGGCGTCGCGGTCGCGGTAGACGTCCTCGGCCTCGCACAGGTGGTCGCGCGCGAGCGCGTCCTGGGTGAGCAGCCCGACGGTCGCGACCATGCCGACGACGCTGCGCGCCGTGTACGCGCCGCGGCTGAACCCGAAGACGTAGATCTCGTCGCCGGGCTCGTAGTTGAGCGCGAGGTGCCGGTACCCCGCGACGACGTTGCGCGTCAGGCCGTACCCGAACGCCCCGCCGAGGAGCCGGTCGACGAGGTAGCCCTGCGCCCCGACCCCCTCGACGGAGAACACCATCTGCTGGACGCCGTCCGGTCCGATGCCGGTGCGGACCGAGCGCGCGATCTTCTCGATGTTCGACACGCTCGCGTTCACCGGCGAGTTCCACGTGCCGTCGCAGCACAGCACCAGCCGCTTCATGGCCCCTCCTCGATCCGCCCCCGGCGGCGCGTCGGGGACACCATCTGGGGAGGGTCGTCGCGCTCCGGCTGATGCACGACGGCGCCCGCCGACGCACGGACCGGTCGGGGTTCGTGAGCAAGCCGTGAGCGTGTCCGTGCGCACCCCCGGATCCGTCCGGGGCGGTCGTCGTCGTGCCGTAGGTTCTGGCGGTGTGACCGCCACGAGCACCGCCCCGCCCGCCGACCCCGCGGACCACCCGCCGGGTGGCCGGGAGCGTCGGCACGCGCGCGAGCCGCACCGGCACCGGGCCGCGTGGATCGCGGCCGTCGTGGCGCTCGCCCTCGTCCTCGGCGGGGGCGGCGGGGCGTTCGCCTGGTACCGGGACACGGAGTACGACGCGCTGGCCGACCGGACCGCGACCGCCGAGGACCTGCTCGCGGCGTCGGACGGGAAGGTCGCCGACCCGGCGGTACGGGCCGCGCTGACGACCGAGGTGGACGACGCCCGCGCCCTGCTCACGGCACCGTTCCTCGACCGGATGACCACGGGTACGGACGCGGCGGACCGGTCGCTCGTCTCGGCGTCGGACGCCGTGCACGCCTCGATGCTCGACCACGCGCGCGGCGAGGTGAGCGCGGCGCGCGCGAGCCTCGCGACCGCCCGCGAGCTCGGCGAGAAGATCTACGCCGCGACGGAGGGCCTCGGCGCCGACGAGGCGGTCCGGGCCCGGCTGCGCGACGCGCTGGACACCGCGGCCGCGGCCGACGACGCCGCGGAGGCGGGGCTCGCGGGCGACGACCTCGCGGCGCTCGAGCAGGCGGTGCTCGACCTGGGGGCAGGCCTGGGGGTCGTGAGCACGTCGACGGAGGAGACGTCGGTCGCGCAGGACGCCGTCTCGTGCCCGGCGCCGGACCAGGTGTGGGACCCCGACGGCGGCCGGGTGCCCGACTTCGCCCTCGCGCCGATCCCGTGGTCGCCCGGCGACCGGGTGCGCGCCGACGTGCTGGACGGGCTCGTCGCCCTCGACGCCGCGTACGTCGAGCGGTTCGGCGTGCACCTGACGATCAACTCCTCGTACCGCACGTTCGAGGAGCAGCAGGGCCTGTACGACCCGTCGTCGCCCATCGCGGCGCCGCCCGGGTGCTCGAACCACGGGCTGGGGTTCGCCGTCGACCTGGGCGGCGGCGTCCAGGCGTTCGGCACCCCCCAGTACGAGTGGCTCAAGCAGAACGCCGAGACCTACGGGTGGACGCACCCCGACTTCGCCGAGCCCGACGGGCGCGTCCCCGAGCCGTGGCACTGGGAGTCCGTGCTGGCCCGCGCGGACGGCTGAGCCCGCCGCCGGTCGTGCCGGGACCGCGGGAGCGCCGGGGCGGGTCCTCAGGAGGCGTGCGCCCGCTCGACGTCGACGTGCGTGACGTCGCCCGGCGTGGGGCCGTCGCGCAGCCAGGCGACGAGGCGGTCGACGGCGTCCGGCGCCCCGGACGCGACGACCTCGACGGTGCCGTCGGGCCGGTTGGTCGCGGTGCCGTCGAGGCCGAGTGCGGCGAGCCGCTCGCGCGTCGCCCAGCGGAAGCCGACGCCCTGCACGCGCCCGTGCACGCGCGCTCGCACGGCGGCGTCCGCGGCACCGGGTGCCGCGCCCTCGCCCGGCCGCGTCACTGGTGCACGTGCGCCGGGGCGCCCGTCGACGACGCGATGTCCGACTCGGCGTCGTCCAGCAGCCGGTCCGCGAGCCGGCGCAGCGCCCGCCCGACGGCGATCTCGTCGCCGATGAGCGGGACGTCGCGGTCGTGCGGGTCGCGCCGCGCCCGACCGACGGTCCGCACGTGCTCGGGCGTCTCCGCGACGAGGACCGCCTCCGCCGTCGTCCGGCCCTCCGACTCGACGACGCTCACCTGCACGCGCCACACCTTCGTGGTGTCCGTGCCGTCGCCCGTCTCCGCTCCCGGGACGTGCTCGACGTAGCTGTCCGACCCCGGGTAGACGAGCGTCCGCTCGCCCGTGTCCGTCCACTCGACGAGGTACGGCGGCGAGCCGTCCTCGTGCCGCAGCTCGACCACGACCCCGTCGCGCACCGCCCCGCCGACGACGCCCGAGGCGGTCACGATCCTGTCCCCGACCGATGCCCTCATGGCTCCTCCTCGTGCCGCACCGTCCTCCCATCATGCGACCGCCGGGAGTGCGCTGCACCCCCGGTCTCAGGGTGTCCGGGCGCCGAGCTGGTCCCGCAGCGCCGCGGGGTCGTGCACCGGGAGCCGGCACACGAAGTCCGCGCAGAGGTAGGCACCCGGCCCGCGGTCGGCGAGCAGGGCGACGCCGTCGGCGGCGAGGGTCGTGGCGTCGTCGGGCGTCGCGGCGAGCAGCAGCGCGCCCGGGTGGTACCAGTCGCGCGCGGCGGCGAGGAACCCCTCCCGCCGGTCGGCGTCGGCGACGACCACGAGCTGGTGGGGCGGCTCCGCGAGCCCGACGGCGACGCGCAGCACCCCCGCCGCGCCGAGCGGGTGCTCGCTCGCCGCGGCGGACGCGCCGACGTGCGCGAGCGCCGCGTCCCGGTACCGCGGCTCGCCCGTCGCGAGGTGGGCGAGCAGCGTGGCCCGGGCGGCCGCCGTCGTGCCCGACGGCACCGCGCCCTCCGACGGGTCGGCCGCCGCACCGGCGGCCAACCCCAGGTCGGTCAGCACCGGGTCCGTGCCCTGCGGGGGCGTGAGGTCGCCGTCCGGGCCGACCGTCGCGTCGACGAGGCGCAGGCCCTCGCGCACGTACCTAGCCTCCCCGGTCAGGCCTCCGAGCACGAGGAGCGCCGCGGCGAGCGCGCCGTGGTCCTCCAGCGTCGCGACGGCGGCCGAGGCGACCCCGCCCTCCGACGCGCGCACGAGCGACCCGTCGGCCCGGACGTGGGTCGCGAGCAGCCGGTCGGCGGCCGCTCGCGCGGCGTCCGTGAGGTCGGGCAGGGCCAGGTGGTGCCCGGCGCGGGCGAGCGCCTCGATCGCGAGCCCGTTCCACCCGGTGAGCACCTTCGTGTCCAGCGGCGGCGGCTCGTGGTGCGCGCGCTCGCCCGGCGGGAGCAGGTAGTACCCGCCCTCGACGCGCTCGCCGTCCACGACGGACTCCGAGTCCTGCGCGCTCGCGAACGCGCCGTCGGCCAGGCGCAGCACGCGCAGGAGGAAGCGCCCGACGTCGCCCGCCACCTCGGCGGTGACCTCGCCCGGGTCGGGCGTGCCGGGCGCCTCGGCGGGCGTGCGCAGCGGTCCGTCCACGGGCCCGGTCCGGCGCAGCACGGCGAGCGTCGTCGCGGCCGAGAGCAGCTGCGCGTTGTCGTAGAGCATCCGCTCGTAGTGCGGCTCCGACCACTCCGGCCGGGTCGCGTACCGGAAGAAGCCGCCGTCGACGTCGCGCAGCGGGCTCGCCGCCATCGCGTCGACCGTGCGTCCCACGAGGACGAGCGCGCGCCGCGCGACCTCCGGGTCGACGACGGACGACGCCGCGACGTCGAGCAGGAGCTCGAGCGTCGGGGCGACGGGGAACTTGGGGGCGCCCCCGAAGCCGCCGTGCACGCGGTCCTCCGCCGCCTCCAGCCGCTCGACGACCCGGCGGGCGTGCTCGGCCAGGTCGGCCACCGGCCCGGCGTCCGCGCCGCCGGACGCCCCCGAGCCGTCGACCGCCGTCGCGGCCGCGCGCGGCACGCCCGTCCGGCGGCCCGCCGCCGCGTCGCGCAGCGCCGCGCGGATCGCGTCCCCCGTCTCGACCGCCTGGTCGCGCCGCTGCTCCCAGGCCTGCGCGACGGCGTCGAGCACGTCCCGGAACGCGGGTCGCCCGGCCACGGGCACGGGCGGCCAGTACGTGCCCGCGTAGAAGGGGGCACCGTCGGGCGTGGTGAACACCGTGAGCGGCCACCCCAGGTCCGGGGTGAACGCGCTCGCCGCGGCGAGGAGGCTCGCGTCGACGTCGGGGTGCTCCTCGCGGTCGACCTTCACCGCGACGAACCCGCGCGCGAGGAGCGCGCCGATGTCCGGGTCGGAGAAGCTCTCGCGCGCCATGACGTGGCACCAGTGGCACGTGGCGTACCCGACCGAGACCATGACCGGCACGTCCCGGCGGCGCGCCTCCGCGAACGCCTCGGCGCCCCACGGGTACCAGTCGACCGGGTTGCCGGCGTGCTGGCGCAGGTACGGGCTCACGGCGGCGGCGAGACGGTTGACCATGACGTCCAGCCTCCCAGGTCGACGCGCCGCTCGCGGCCCGGGCCGTCGGAGTTGTCTGCTCCGTCCCGGAGCGGCGCGCTTGTAACGTTGCGCCCATGCCCGGCCCCGAGCAGCCCGCCCTCGCGGTGGCGACCGACGTCCCCGTCCGACCTGCCGCCGATCCGGACGCCGGGCCGGGCCCCGCGCCGCTGCCCCGCCGGCCCGTCCGCCAGGTGCCGGCGAGCGGTGACCGCAAGGGCCCGTTCACCCTCGGCGACGTGCTCGGGCACGGCGGGTTCGCGCACGTCTACCGCGCGACGGACGCGGACGGCGCGGAGGTCGCCGTGAAGGTGCTCACGGGTCTCCAGGAGGGTTCCCGCGAGCGCTTCGCGCAGGAGGCGAGGCTGCTGGAGGCCGTGGGCGGGCGCGGCTTCCCCGCGTTCGTGCGCTCGGGCCTGGACGACGACCAGCCGTGGTTCGCCATGGAGCTGGTCCCCGGCACCACGCTGCGCGAGCAGGTCCGCGCGTCGGGCCCGCTGGACGGACGCCAGGCGCTGCGGCTGGCCTCGCACGTCGCGGAGGCCCTGCTCGTGCTGCAGGAGCAGCACTGCGTGCACCGCGACCTGAAGCCCGCCAACATCATGGTCGACGGCGACCGGGCGGTCCTCATCGACCTTGGCATCGCCAAGCTGTTCGACACGGCGACGTCCACCCAACCCGTCGGGACGCTCGCGTACATGGCGCCGGAGCTGTTCGCCCGCCGCGTGCACCCCCGCTCGGACGTGTACGCGCTCGGCCTGCTCCTGATCTTCGCCACCACGGGGGTCGTGCCGGCGGACCTCAACTTCCTCGGCCGCGACCTCGAGGCCGCCGACCTCGTGCGGGAGGTCCCGGACGACCTGGTCGGGGTGCCGGCCGGGACGGAACCGGCCCCGTCCCCGGCCGAGCTGCCCGAGATCGACCCCCACCTGCAGGACCTCATCCTGTCGGCGACCCGCTACCAGCCGAACCACCGCCCCGCGCTCGAGAGCGTCGTCGCGGTGCTGCGCGCCCGGCTCGCCGGGGATTCCCCCGACGACACCCTGCTCCTCACGTCACGGATCGTGGCCGACGGCGCCACCGCGGCCGAGCGCGCGCTGGGCCCCGTCGCCGGGCTGGCCGCCGCCACCGGCGCACCCGTCCGGGCCGAGCGGGCGACGGAGGTCTCGCCGGTCGGCAGGGCGGCCGACGCGGCCCGCGTCCGGGAGCCGTGGCACGCCCTGGTCTACGACGCGACGCTGATGAGCGTGCTGGCCGAGGTGCACGGCGACGGGTTCGACGGCGCGGCCGCCGAGGTCATCGCGGACCACGTCGCGAGCATCGGCGCGCACGTGGCCGACGGCCGGACCCCGGCGGAGCTCAAGGACTGGCTCTGGCAGGCGATGCGGTGGCAGGCCGCGGCACCGCCCGCGGGCCACGCCGACACCCTGCGCGGGTGGCGCGAGTACCGTCGCCCGACGCACCCGATGCTCCCCGTGCCGGGCTCCGGCGCCGAGCCCGTGGCCCGGGGCTCGCGGTCGCGGACCGACGGCCCCGTCCCGGTGCCGGCGTCCGGCTCCCCGGACCCGCGTCCCTGGCCGGTGCCCGTGCAGCGGGTCTCCACGCTGGGCCGCGGTCCGTCGGCGCGACCCCGGCCGGAGCCGGTCCCGCCTGCGGTCGGACGGACCCGCGTCGTGGACTCCCCCGACCTCGTCGCCACGCAGGTCGGCCGGCCGGTCCCGCCGTCGGTCCCGCCGCGTCGGAGCCCCGTCCGGCACCTCGGCCCGACGCCGCCGTCGCCCGCCGTGCGTCGGGAGTCCGTCCGGCCGCGGATCACCGGTGCGGCGGTTGCGAGCACCCCGGGCCCGCGCGCCGCCGGCACGCCCGCGGCCACGTCGGCGCCGCGCCAGGAGGCGGCCCCGGCGTCCGCCGCACGGTCCGCACGGCCCGTCCGACCTGCCGCGTCGTCGTCCTGGGACCGCGCCCGGGTCGGGGGCGCGCTCCTGCGCGCCCTGCCGCGCGTCCTCGCGGTCCTGGCGGTGCTGCGCACGCTGTGGCTCGTGCCCGACGGCGCAGCCCGCCAGAGCCAGCCGTTCGTCCCCCTGCCGCCACAGCTCCTGGAGACCCTGCGCGTCTCGGTCGACCTGGCCCCGCTCGTCGACGGTCCCGTGCTCGCCCTGGCCGCGCTCGCGGTGGCCGTGGTGCTGCGTGTCGCCGGGCAGCGCACGTGGACGTGGCCGTACGTCCTCGTCGCCTGCGCGTCGGTCGCTGCGACGGTCGTGCTCGTGCTGCGCGGCTGACCGGGGTTCGGGCCGGGTCGGCGGTGCTGGGCGCGGTCCCGAGGGGCGGGGTCAGGCGTGGAGGCGGCGGAGGAACGCCCGCGTCCGTTCGCGCTGCGGGTCGCCGAGCACCTGCTCGGGCGTGCCGCGCTCGTGGACGCGGCCCTCGTGGAGGAAGCACACCTCGTCGGCGACGCGGCGCGCGAACCCCATCTCGTGCGTCGCGACGAGCATCGTGCGGCCCTCCGCGCGCAGCTCGGCGAGCAGGTCGAGCACCTCGCCCACGAGCTCGGGGTCGAGCGCGGACGTCACCTCGTCGAGCAGGAGCAGCTCGGGGCCTTTGACGAGGGCGCGCGCGATCGCCGCCCGCTGCTGCTCGCCGCCCGAAAGCTGGTCGGGATAGGACGTCACCTTGTGCCCGAGCCCGACGCGACCCAGCATCTCGACCGCTGCCGCCTCGGCCTCGTCGCGCGAGCGCCGGTGCACGAGCCGGGGTGCGAGGGTCACGTTGTCGAGCACCGTGAGGTGCGGGAAGAGGTTGTACGCCTGGAAGACCATGCCCATGCGCGCCCGCACGCGGTTCGCGTCGAGGCGCGGGTCGGCGACGTCCTCGCCGTCGAGCAGGATCTGGCCGTCGTCGACCTCGTCGAGCAGGTTGACGACGCGCAGCAGCGTCGACTTGCCCGAGCCGGACGACCCGACGAGCACGACGCACCGGTGGGCGTCGACGTCGAGGTCGATGCCGTCGAGCACGACCCGCCGCCCGCCCGGGGCGCCCGCAGCCGGGTACGTCTTGCGCACGCCCCGCAGGGACAGCAGGTGACGCGCGTCCTGGGGGATCGCGCCGGACGTCGCGGACGCGCTCATCGGATGTCCCCCGCTCCGCTCACCGTCGCGAGCGACCGGCCCCAGCCGCGGCGCGCCTGGTACGCGTCGACCGCGCGCGTCAGCGGGAACGACACGAGGAAGAACAGGATCCCCGCGACGACGTAGGGCGTGAAGTTGTAGCTGCCCGTCGTCGCGATCTGCGCGGCGCGGATCGCGTCGACGGCGCCGAGGACGGAGATGAGGCCCGAGTCCTTCTGCAGCGAGACGAGGTTGTTCGCGAGCGGCGCGGTGACGTTGCGCACCGCCTGCGGCAGCACGACGCGCCGCGTCGTCTGCGCGCGCGTGAGGCCGAGCGAGCGCGCCGCCGCGACCTGCGACGGGTGCACCGACTCGATGCCCGCGCGGAACACCTCCGCGAGGTACGCGGTGTACGTGAGGACGATCGCGAGCGCGCCGAGGAACGCGCCCGACGTCGGCAGCCACTCCAGCCGCAACGCCGGCAGCCCGAACCCGACGAGCAGCAGCACGAGCAGGAGCGGCACGCCGCGGAACAGGTCGACGTACACCGTCGCGAACGCGCGCAGCGGGAACAGCGCCGGGATACGGCTCGTGCGCGCGACCGCGAGGCCGAGCCCGAGCACCGTGCCGACGACGCCCGCGACGACCCACACGCGCAGGTTGAGCCACAGGCCCTCGAGGATCGCGGGCAGCGACTCCCACGCCATCGCCGGATCGAAGAACGCGGTCCGCGCGCGCTCCCAGCCCGGTGCGTTCACGACGACGAGCACGACCGCCGCGACGACGAGCACCGTGCTCACGAGCGCGACCAGGAGCGAGCGCCGCCGCTGCGCACGCCGGAACGCAGCCCGGTCGAGCGCGAGCGGCGACGGCGACCACGCGGCGGCCGGAACGGCGTCGGGCGACCCGACGCCTCCGGGCGGGCGCGCGTCGTCGGGCACGGTCATGGCCGGGTCACTGGAGGACGGGGATGTCGTCCGACTTGAGCCACGTCGTGCGCAGCTCGGCGAGCGTGCCGTCCGCCTCCAGGTCGTCGACGGCCTGCGACACGCAGTCCGTGAGCTCCGAGCCGAGGTCCAGCACGAGGCCGTACTGCTCGACGACGCCCTCGTCCGGCAGGGTGCCGATGACGACGGAGTCCGGGAAGTACTCGGTCGAGGCGGCGACCCCCTGGTCGACGTCCATGACCATCGCGTCGATCGTTCCGGACTGCAGCGCCTGCATGCCGTCGCCCGCAGCGCTGTACGGCGAGATGTCGGCGTCCTCGCCCCACGCGGCCTCCGCGAGCGTGAGGCTGGTCTGGGCGGCGGTGACCCCGATGCGCGCGCCGTCGAGCTCGGCCAGCGTCGTCGCGCCCGCGTACGGGCCGTCCTCCATGACGATGACGCCCTGGCGCGTCGTGAGGTACGGGCTCGAGAAGTCGACGGCCTGCTTGCGCTCGTCCGTGATCGACGTCTGGTACGCCGCCACGTCGAACGGCTTCACGGCCGGGCTGATGATCTGCTCGAACGTCACCGTCTCCCACACCACGTCGTCGGCCGCGTAGCCCAGGCGGTCCGCGACGGCGTAGATCAGGGCCGACTCGAAGCCCTCGCCCGAGTCCTGCTCCCCCACGTACCACGGGGAGTACGGCTCGCCCGCACCGACGGTCAGCACGCCGTCGGTGAGCGTCGGGAGCGCACCGGGCTCGCACTGCGCGTCGCCCGACGCGCTCTCGCTCGGGCTCGCGGCGTCGCCGCCGTCGTCGGCACCCGACGAACAGGCCGCCAGCGTGAGCGCGGCGACCGCCGTGACGGCGGTGAGGACGGCGGGACGGGGACGCAGACGGCGCATGGTGACCTTCCGGGTGTCGGGCGCCCGCGGGAGTGGTGGGCGCCGGCCACTGACGATAACGCCGGGCCGTGGGCCGTGGCTTCCCCCGCCCGCGCCTCGGCCGGGTGGGGCGCGTCACAGCACGAGGACACCGCCCGCGCACGGGACAAAGCGAGAGGCCCTCGGTCAGCATTTCTGCTGACCGAGGGCCTCTCAGGAGTAGCGGGGGCAGGATTTGAACCTGCGACCTCTGGGTTATGAGCCCAGCGAGCTACCGAGCTGCTCCACCCCGCGTCGGTGATCACTACTCTACGTGAGGTTCCGGACCAGGCCAAATCGGGTGGACGAGACGTGGGTCACGCCAGGACCTCGACCCCGAAGGTGAACTCCCGGACGGCCCCCGGCTCAAGCCGCACGTCGGCGGCGCAGTCGGGACGGTTGAACGCGTCGGTCAGCGTCTCCACCGGCTCGACGGCGATCGCCGCGCGGCCGCGCCGCGCCAGACCGTCGCCCGTGTAGACGTGCACGAGGCCGCGCTCCTGCCAGACGGCGAGCCCCTGCCCCGTGGCGGGGTCGCGCACGACCGTGCGCGCGCGGCCGTCCGTGTCGACCCGAAGGTCGGCGAACGCGTGGTCGAGGCGCACGCCCGCGAGCGGCAGCGGGCCGACGCCGTCGATCGCCCCGAACGCGGCCTCCCCCGCGAGCGGGAGCATCCCTGCGTCGGTGACGACGGCGCGGTGGGCCGGCACCGTGAGCTCCAGCGCGTCGACCGTGCCGTGCCCGGGGACCCGGAGGTAGGGGTGCCAGCCGAGCGAGACGGGGGCCGCGGTCGTCCCGACGTTGCGGGCGCGCAGCATGACGTCGACGGAGCCGGCGCCGAGGACGTACCGGACCTCCAGGACGAGCGCGAACGGGTAACCGGCGTGCGCGTCGGCGTGGACGACCGTCCGGAGCGTCACGGACTCCCGCTCGACCCCGTCGACGGCCACCGTGCCGCGCGCGGCGACCCCGTCCTCCCCCGCGCCCTCGACGACCGCCCAGTCGAGCGTGCGCGCGAACCCGTGCATGGTGAGCGGCTCCCAGGGGAGCACCGGGGGGACGCGGTGCCGGACGCCGTCGAACACGTACTCGCCGCCCGCGAGGCGGTTGACGAACGGCGCCATGAGCGCCGACCGCGCGGCGTCGTGCGCGGCGACCTCCGCCTCGTCGGCGTACCCGTCGACGAGGTCCTCGACGCGCTCGACGCCGTCGGCGCCGCGCCAGGGGGCGCGCCACGCGAGGACGGCGGCGCCACGCAGCGCGACCACGAGCTCGGCGCCAGACCTGTGGTGCAGCCGCACCGCCGGCACGGTCGTGGTGTCGTCGCCCGCCGCGCTGAAAGCGTTGCTGCAAACCGTTGCAGAAGTCACGAGGAGCGATCCTCCCGCCCGGGGCGGGAAATGACAACTCCGTCCCGGACGGCCGCAGACGACGGACGGGCGGGGACACCCGCTGGTGTCCCCGCCCGTCCGTGGCGCTGCGTCGCTCGCGCGACCGGTGCGTCAGCCCGCCGACGACTCGGTGTCGAGCGCCTGCTCGGCCGCGAGGGCCGACTCGAGCGCCTGCTGCAAGCGGTCCTGCGCCTCGCCGTAGGCCGCGAAGTCGCCCTCGGCGAGCGCCGCCTGGCCGTCCTCGATGGCCTGCTGCGCCTGGCGCAGCGCCTGGTCGAGCTCGGCGCGCGCGCCGCCGTCGACCGTGCCGCCGTCGGCCGGCGGGGCCGGCTCCTCGGTCGCCGGGGGCTCGGTGCCGGGGTCGGTCGTGCCCGGGTCGGTCGTGCCCGCGTCCGGCGACTCGCCGTCGGCCGGCTGGTCCGGGACCTCGGTCTCGACGCCGCCGTCCGCGTCACCGGCGTTCGCGCCGGAGTCGCCGCCGAACACCTGGTCCAGCGCCTCGTCGAGCGTGTCGGCGAAGCCGATCTCGTCACCGAAGGAGACGAGCACCTTGCGCAGCAGCGGGAACCGCGTGCCCTCGGTCGACTGCACGTACACCGGCTGGACGTAGAGCAGGCCGCCACCGACCGGCAGCGTCAGCAGGTTGCCGTTGATGACCGTCGAGTCACCGCGGCGCAGTGCCAGCAGGCCGTCGGCCGCCGTGGGGTCGGTGTTGAAGTTGTTCTGCACCTGGCCCGGTCCGGGCACCGTCGCGTTGCGCGGCAGCTCGAGGAGCCGCAGCGTGCCGTAGTCCTCCGACCGCACGCCGGCCTCGCTGCCCGGTTCCGCGTCCACCGCGAGGAAGCCGGTGAGGATGTTGCGGTCCGAGCCACCGCCCGGGATGTACGTCGACATGAGCGAGAAGGTCGGCGCCTCCTGGCTCGGCATCTGCAGCGTGAGGTAGTACGGCGGCTGGAGCGGCTTGTTGTTCCCGCTCGCCGTCGGGTCCTCCGGGCTGCGCCAGAAGTCCTGGCCCGAGAAGAACTCGTTCGCGTCGTCCACGTGGTAGCTCGCGAGGAGCGTGCGCTGCACCTTGAACAGGTCCTCGGGGTAGCGCAGGTGGCTCATGAGGTCGCCCGAGATCTCGGACAGCGGCTGCACGGAGCTCGGGAAGACGTTCGACCACGCCTGGAGGACCGGGTCCTCCGTGTCCCACGCGTAGAGGTCGACGGAGCCGTCGTACGCGTCGACCGTCGCCTTCACCGAGTTGCGGATGTAGTTCACCTGCTGCGGGGCGAGCGCCTCGACCGAGTTGGCCGCGACGAGCGAGTCGCGCGTCGAGTCCTCGAGCGACTCCGACGTGGAGTACGGGTAGGCGTTCGACGTCGTGTAGCCGTCCACGATCCACTTCACGCGGCCGTCGACGACCGCCGGGTACACGCGCCCGTCGAGCGTGAGGTACGGCGCGACCTTCGCGACGCGGTCGCGCGGGCTGCGGTCGTAGAGGATCTGCGACTCGTCCGTGACACGGTCGGAGAACAGGATCTGCTCGGACCCGAACTTCAGGGCGTAGAGCACCTTGTTGACGAACGACCCGACGCTCGGCCCGGCCTCGATCTCGTCCGTGGGGAACGTGTTGTTGACCTGGCCGCCCGCGTCGTCCACCGGGTAGTCGAGCTCCCAGGGCTCACGACCCTCGGGCGCGCCGACGATCGAGTACTCGGGCGCCTCGGGCGAGAAGTAGATGCGCGGCTCGTAGCCGCCCGCGTCCGTGAACGCGCCCGTCGACGGGATCGAGCCCTCGTAGAACGCGGGCCGGCCGTCGGGGCCGATCTGGTTGCCGTACGCCGCCACGACGCCGAAGCCGTGCGTGTAGACCGTGTGGTCGTTGACCCAGTTGCGCTGGTCGGCACCGAGGCCGTCCTGGTTGAGCTCGCGCACGGCGATGACGGTGTCGCGGCTCTCGTCGTCGATCGTGTAGCGGTCCACCGACAGCGAGCTCGAGAACTGGTAGTACTGCTTGTTCTGCTGGAGCTGGCTGAACGACGGGCTGACGATCTCCGGGTCCAGGAGGCGGATCGACGCCGTCGTGTCCGCGTCCTCGCGCAGCGCGCCGGCCTCGGCCTCGGTCTTGGCGTTGTACTGCTCGGTCTCGACGTTGTCGATGCCGTAGGCAGCCTTCGTCGCGTCGATGTTGCGCTGGATGTACTCCTCCTCGAAGTCCTGCGCGTTCGGCGTGACCTGGAAGCGCTGGACGACGGCCGGGTAGATCCCGCCGATCGCGATGGCGGAGACCACCATGAGGCCCACCCCGATGGCGGGCAGGCGCCAGTTGCCGCGCACCGCGGTCACCACGAACAGGGCCGCGACGAAGAGCGCGACGACCGTGAGGATCGCCTTGGACGGGATCACCGCGTGCACGTCCGCGTACGACGCGCCGTCGAACTTCGCGCCGCCCGACGTGAGGATCGAGTACCGGTCGAGCCAGTAGTTCGCGCCGATGAGGACGAGCAGCAGCGCCGAGATCACCGAGAGCTGGACGCGTGCGGCGGTCGTCGTGCGCGGGCCCGCGTCGGAGCCGCCGCCGATCCGCAGGCCGCCGTAGAGGTAGTGCGTCGCGACCGCGGCGATGCCCGCGATGATGACGACCGCCATGAGGAAGCTCACGACGAACCGGAGGGCGGGCAGCGTGAAGACGTAGAAGGACAGGTCGATGCCCCACTGCGGGTCCGTCGTGCCGAACGGGACCGAGTTCAGCGCGAGGAGGACCGTCTGCCACTGCGAGGACGCCGCCGCGCCGGCGAAGAAGCCGACGAGCGCCGGGGCCACGATCATGACGACCTTGCGCAGCGGCTCGATCGCCTCGCGGTACTGGTCGAGGGTCGCCTGCTCGGGGGTGGACGGCGCGTAGATGGGCCGCGACCGGTACGCGAGCGAGAACGACAGGAAGACGAGCCCGCCCATGACGAGGAAGCCCGCGACGAACAGCGCGATGCGCGTGCCCCACTGGGTCCACAGGACGTTCGCGAAGTCGAGCTGCTGGAACCACAGCACCTCGGTCCAGAACTGGGCGAGCAGGAGCAGGAGGACGACGAGGGCGCCGACGACGGCGATCGCGATCCCGATCGGGCTCCGGCGCCGGGCGGGCCGCCCCCCGGAGGACGGCCGGCGGGGCGCTGCGGCGAATGACACGGTGGGTATACCTCTTCGGTCGTGGCTCGGGCGTGCACCGGGGTCAACGCCCGGTCCTCCCCCAAGGTTCCCACGGTCCGGCGCCTCGTGGGGGACGGCCGGCACCCGGCCCGCGGCGGCGCGGGGCGGCGCCGATGAGGGACGATGGGGTCATGCCCCAGCCTGACGACGCCGCCCCCGGTCCCGACGCCACCACCCCCGTGCCCGGACGCGACGCCGGTCCCGACCCGGTCGCGCCCGGCGGCCCCACCCCGCAGCACGCGCTCGCGCTCGCGGTGCACGAGATCGAGTCGCACGCGGCCGACGCGGGCTGGGACGTCCCGCCCCGGCTCTTCGCGCTCGTCGGGACGGCAGGCGCCCTCGGCGCCGACCCGACGCTCGCCGACCGGCTCCCGCCCGACGTCGTGGCCGCCGCCGAGGCGGACCCGCACCACCTGCTGTCGATCGAGCAGGAGGGCTTCGCCGTGGACGGCGACCTCGAGGACGGGCTCGCCCGCGTCGCGTGGCCGGCGGCGGTCGACGGCGCCGCGCTCGTCGTCGAGCGGATCGTGCTGCCGCCGGCCGCCGAGGAGGGCGTCCCCGACGACCCGGACGCCGCGCTCGACTACCTCACGAACCACCCTGACCGGCAGGACGTGCGCCTCGCCGTCGGCGTGCTGCGCGACGGCACCACGTGGTGCGCCGTCCGGTCGCGCGCCCACGACTCGGCGACGGACGTCGCGGGCGGACCGGACCTCGTGCCGGGGCTGGTCGAGGCGCTGCGCGCGACGCTCGAGGACTGACGGCCCGGGGCGTCGTCAGCCGCGCGCCTCGCACGTGGGCAGCGAGTCGCCCTCGCCCGCGCCGATCGCCTCCATCGCCGCGCGCGCGTCGGCGAGCGTGGCGACCGCCGCCACGTGCAGGCCGTCGGGCACGTTCCCCACGACCTCGGGGCAGTTGGCCTGCGGGGCGAGGAACCACGTCGCGCCGTCGCGCAGCGCGCCGTAGAGCTTCTGCTGGATGCCGCCGATCGGCCCCACGTCGCCCTCGACGCTCATGGTGCCCGTGCCCGCGATGACGACGCCGTTCGCCTCGTCCTCGGGCGTGAGCTGGTCGACGATCCCGAGCGCGAACATCGTGCCCGCGCTCGGGCCGCCGATGTCCTCGATCTGGATCTCGACGTCGACCGGGAAGTCGAACGCGGGGTCGATGAACACGCCGAGCAGCGCGGTGTCGCCGCCGTCGGTCGTCGCGACCGTGAGGTCCGTCTCCGCGCCGTCGCGCTGCACGCGCAGCGTCACGTCGTCGCCCGGGGCGACCGCCGCCAGACCGTCGATGAGGTCCTGGTACGTCCGCACGGGCGCGCCGTCGAGCGCGACGATGACGTCCCCCGGCTCGACGACGCCGTCGGACCCGCTGTCCGGCACCGTCCCCTCGACCGTGAGCGTCGCGGGCACGTCGTACCCCAGCTCGGTGAGGGCGGCGACCGTCGCGTTCTCCTGCGAGCTGATCATCTCCGCCTGGCCCTGCTGCTCGGTCTCCTCCTTGGTGCGGCCCGTCGGGAAGACCTCCTCGACCGGGCGCACGCTGCGCGACCGGTCGAACCAGCCCTGCACCACCTGGCCGAGGTTCACCGGGTAGCCCGGGCCGCCGGCGACGGACACGGTCGTCAGGAGCAGCTCGCCCGTCGAGTCGTACGTCTCGGCGCCCGTGATCGAGATGAGGGGCGTGCCGTCCTGCTGGCCGAGCGTGTCCTCCGTCGGGCCCGGCGACCGCACCGCGTACGGCGCGGGCAGGATCGCGAGGCCCGCGACGAGCAACGTCGTCGCGAGCAGGGAGATGCCGAACGTCAGCGACCGCCGGGTCACGGGCGGCGGGTCGTGCTCGTCCTCGGTGAGGAGGGCGTCGAAGGAGGGGGCGTCGCTCACCGGGACATCATCCCCGAGGTTGCTGGGATCTCCCTGCCGACGGCGTGGACGCCGCCCGGGAGCCGCCCCTAAGGGCGGCGCGAGCGGGCCTGCCGCCAGACGGCGGCCGTGCCCAGGACTGCGACGGCCGCCCCGGCTGCGCCGAGCGCCGCGGCGTCCCGGCCGCCGAACCGACGGCCCCCGACGCCCGTGCGGCCGCGCACCTCGGCCAGGAGCACCTCGAGCGCCGCGGCGCCCGACCACTCCGGGCGCCACCCGGCGTCGTACAGGCGCCGCGCCGAGACCGACCACGGGTGCACGACGAACGCGAGGTCGTTCGCCGGGGACGGGAGCGCGCCGACCCGGTGCAGCCGCTCGGCGGTGCCGAACGCCGTCGCGGGCGGGAGCTGCACCGTGCGCATCCCGGCCGCCGCGGCCACCGTCTCCGAGTCGAGCGCGTCGGGCTCGCCGTCGCGCACCGGCCCGGCCGTCAGACCGCCGACGAGACCCTGGTCCAGCGCGACGCGCACCGCGCCCACCACGTCGTCGACGTGCACGAGCTGCCACGTGCGGCCGCCGCCGCGCACCGTGAGCAGGCGCGGGGCCTCGAAGTGCCGCGTGAGCACGGTGTCCACGCCCGGCCCGACGACGACCGCCGGCCGCACGAGCGCGAGCGGCACCCCGTCGAGCGCGTCGCGCAGCGCGTCCTCGAACGCGACGAGGTCGCCCGCGAAGCCGGGCCCGTCGTCGGCGGCCACGGGGTCGTCGTCGTCGATGACGCCCCGCTCGGGCGACGCGCCGTGCACCGCGGCCGACGACACGGCGACGACGTGCTCGATCCCCGCCGCGACCGCCGCCTCCCCCGCGCGCCGGCCCAGGAGCGCGAGGCGCGCGCGCTGCTCGGCGTCCGTCCGGGCGCGCGGCGTCCCGAACTCCCCCGCGGGCGCGACCACGACGAGCCGTCGCGCCCCGGCGGGCCAGACGAGCGCGTCCACGGGCGACGCCTCGGCGGCGCCCAGGCCCGCGCGCACCGCGTCCGCGACCTGCCCGACGCCGACGACCACCACCGGGTGAGGGTCGGCGACCTCGTCCGCCGGGGCGGTCACCCCGCTCGCCGTGGGGTCCTCCCCCGGACCGGCCGGGGGCTCGCCCGCCGCGGGGAGCGCCTCGCTGCGCCGTGAGCGAACCCGGCCCTCGGACATGGCCCAGCCCCCGTTCTCGGCGCTCGATCGTGGTTACGGTGATCACCGACGCTACCGTGAGGAGTCGCCATGAGCAGCCTTCCCCCCGACCGCACGCCCGGACCGGACGACGACACGCCCTTCGACCCGCGGTTCGAGGAGCTGCTCCGCTCGATGCTCGGGCCCGACGCCGACGAGGCGCTGCGCGAGCTGCGTGCCCGCGGGCTCGACCCGCAGGCGCTCGCCGCGGGCGGCGCGGCCGACCCGCAGCTCTTCCAGCACGTCCTCGCGCAGGTGCAGCGCATGCTGTCGACGCCGAGCGACGGCCCGGTCAACACGGACGTCTCGCACGACGTCGCGCGCCAGGTCGCCGTCGCCGAGGGCGACCCGTCGATCTCGCCGGCGCAGCAGCGCGCCGTCACCGAGGCGCTGTCGGTCGCCGAGCTCTGGCTCGACGCCGTCACAGACCTGCCGCCGTCGGGCGGGAAGAGCCAGGCGTGGAGCCGGTCCGAGTGGGTCGAGCACACGCTCCCCGCGTGGAACGAGCTCGTCGCCCCGGTCGCCGCGTCCGTCGCGGACGCGCTCGCCACGGTCCTGCGCGACCAGCTCCCCGAAGGCATGGGGGACGACACCTCCGCCCTGCCGGGCGTGGGGTTCACGCTGCCCGGCCTGCCGGCCGGTGCGCTCGGGCTGCCCGCGGGCGACCCGGCCGCGCTCATGCGACGCCTCGGCTCCGCGGTGTTCGGCATGCAGGTGGGCCAGGCAGCCGGGACGCTCTCGCGCGAGGTCTTCGGCGCGACCGACGTCGGGCTGCCGCTGCTCGACCGGCCCGCGACGGTCCTCCTGCCCACGAACGTCGCGGCGTTCGCCGAGGGCCTCGACGCCCCCGCGGAGGAGGTCCGCCTCTTCCTCGCCCTGCGCGAAGCCGCCCACGCCCGCCTGTTCACGCACGTCTCGTGGCTGCGCGGGCACCTGCGCGGGCTCGTCGACGCCTACGCGCGCGGCATCACCATCGACCTCTCCGCGCTCGAGTCCCAGCTCGCCGACGTCGACCTCGCGGACACGGACGCGCTCCAGCGCGCGCTGTCGGGCGGCGTCTTCGGCCTGCAGAACACGCCCGAGCAGCAGGCGACCCTGGCGCGCCTCGAGACGACGCTCGCGCTCGTCGAGGGCTGGGTCGACGAGGTGACCGCCGTCGCGGCGCTCCCCCACCTGCCCCACGCCGTCCCGCTGCGCGAGATGCTGCGCCGTCGTCGTGCGGCGGGCGGGCCCGCGGAGCACACGTTCGCGACGCTCGTCGGGCTCGAGCTGCGCCCCCGGCGCTCGCGCGACGCGGCCGCCCTGTGGGCGCTCATCGCGGCGCAGTCTGGCGCGGGTGCGCGCGACGCGGTGTGGGACCACCCCGACCTGCTCCCCGACGGGACCGACCTCGACGACCCGTCCGGCTACGAGGGCCGGCGCGCCGCGACGCGCGCGGAGGAGGCCGACGTCGACCGCGCGCTCGAGGAGATCTTCCGCGCCGCGGAGGGATCACCCGCCGCCGACCCGGCGGCGGAGACGGCCGACGGCTCGCACGACGACACCCCGGACGACGCGCCCGCGGACGACCCGGACGCGGCCGGGCCGACGGACGACGGCGGGACGGGCGACGCGACCGGCCAGGGCGGCGCGCCGCGCTGACCTGACCGGGTCAGTCCTCGGCGCCCGCGGGCGGTGCCGCGGTTCCCGCGGCGCCGTCCCCCGCCTCGACGTCGTCCGGCTCGACGTCCGCGTCGTCCGGCTCGAGGTCCGCGTCGCGCGAGAACGACACGCCCTCCAGGAACCCCCGTGCCCGCTCGGTACGCGGGTAGGCCTCGAGGAGCTTCCAGAACCCCGGGCCGTGGCCGGCGTGGAGCAGGTGCGCGAGCTCGTGCAGGAGCACGTAGTCGAGCACCCAGGACGGCATCCCCCGGACGCGCGTCGAGATGCGGATCGTGCCGTCGATGAGCGTGCACGACCCCCAGCGGCGGTCCTGGTTCCCCGCCCACCGCACGCTCGTGGGGCGGGCGCGGCCGTCCAGGTACTTGTCGGACAGCTCGACGGCGCGGCGCGCCAGCTCGGCGTCCGACGGCCGCCGCCGACGCTCGGAGTCGGCGAGGCGGTCGAGCATGCGCTGGACCCACTCGCGCTCCTGCGCGCGCGTGAACCGCGCCGGGATCGCGACGATCGTGCGCTCGCCGTCGCGGTAGGCGCTCACCGTGCTCTTGCGTCGGCGGCTGCGCCGAACCTCCACGATCGTCTCCCGGACCACGCCTCAGACCGTAGTGGTTCTCGCCACGAAATGGCAGGGGCGCGCCCGGAGCGGCGCGCTCTTCCGCGACGTTCGGTCGAGCGGACGACGTGGAGACCTGTGGCGACGGCAAAGAAACCCTCCCCGCGGGACCATCGCGTAGAGCCTGTGGACAACCGTCGGCGCGCCTCGGGGCCGTGCCAGGCTGACGGCGGGCGGCCGGCCGGGCGCCCGGACGACGACGGACGGAGGAGCCGTGCAGCGACGACGCGTGCTGCGACCGGAGGCGCCGCTCCTGCGGCGGGGACCCGGCGAGGTGCAGGTCGGCTCCGACCCCCGGTGGTCGGTGCGGCTCACCGGGCTCGACGCCGACGAGGAGCGCTGGCTGCGGGCGCTCGCCGGGCCCGCGCGGCGCGGCGACACGCCCGACGTCCCGGGCTCCCCCGCGCAGCGCACGCGCCGCGCCGCGCTCGTCCGCCTGCTCGACGAGGCGCACCTCCTCGTGGCGGCGCGCCGGCGCCGGCCGGCGTCGCCCGCCCCGGGCCACGGCGCGGCGGACCTCGCGGTGCTGTCGGCCCTGCTGCCCGACGGCGCGGGGCACCGCGTCCTCGCGGCGCGCGCCCGGGCGACGGTGGGGATCGTCGGGCTCGGCCGGGTGGGTGCCGCGCTCGCCGTCCACCTCGCGACCGCGGGGGTGGGCGTGCTCGTGCTCGACGACCCGGGCACGGTGCTCGCGACGGACGTCGGCGGCGGGGCGTACCGGCTGCGGGACGTCGGGTCACCGCGCGAGGGCGCGGTGCGGCGGATCGTCGAGGAGGTCGCTCCGGGCGTCGTGACGGCCTCGACCCCGGTCGCGCCGGAGGAGGCACGGGCACCCGCGCCCGACGTCGTCGTCGTGGTCGAGCACGGAGCCGCGGACCCGGTCCGGGTCCGGAGGTTGGTGGGTGCGGGAGTCGCGCACCTGTCGGTCGTGGTGCGCGAGGCCGACGTCGTGGTCGGGCCCTTCGTCCGGCCGGGGCTCGACCCGTGCCTGACGTGCGCGGACCTGCACCGCGCGGACGTGGACCCCTGCTGGCCGCAGGTCGCGCGACAGCTGCGCGAGGCGTCGGTGCACCGGGGCGAGGAGACGCTCCTCGCGGCGTCGGCGGCGGCCGTCGCGCTCGGTCAGGTCCTGGCAGCCCTGGACGGGCTGGTGCCCCGCGCAGCCACGGCCGGCATCGAGATTCCTGCTCCCGATGCCGTGCCGCGGCTGCGCGGGTCGAGCCGCCACCCGCGCTGCGGGTGCGACGAGCTGGCGCGCACGCCCCCGGACGGGGCGCCGCTGCCCATGTCAGGCCGCCGTCGAGGCGCCGACTGACGCCTCGGTCCGTGCGGCCTCGTGGGCCTGGCGCTCGGCCTCGCGGGCGAGCACCTCGGCCTTGCTCGGCCGGCCGCGGCCGCGCTTGCGCGCAACCACGACGCCGTCCACGAAGACCTCGCCGCCCCAGACGCCCCAGGGCTCGCGGCGCTCGACCGCACCGGCGAGGCAGCCCTCGACGAGCGGGCAGGTGCGGCACAGGGCCTTGGCCTCCTCGACCTCGGCGGTGCGCTCGGCGAACCAGAGCTCCGGGTCGTTGGTGCGGCAGGGCAGCAGGCCCGCGAGGAGGCGGTCGAACTCCGCGGAGTCGTTCTCGCCGAGCGGGGTGGCCAGCGGTTGGTGGGGGACCCAGGGGCCGGATCCCCCCTGAGCGGTGATGTTGTCGAGCAGCGCGGTGAGCCGCACGATGTCCTCCAGTGATGTCCTGTCGTGGGTGTGAACGTCGTCGTCACAGGACCCTGAGGACAGCGGCCCCGTCTCGTGGAGACGGGTGGTACCGGTGATCCTCATCGGCAGACGTGCTCGGAGAACACGAAGGCCGCGGGTCCTAGAGGGACTCCGCGGCCTGGAAGGTTCCGGTCGGTCAGACCGGGTTCGTCCTGGGGGCGGAGTCGGGAGCGGGGCGGGCGATGAAGGTGCCGCCGCGGTGCGCGATGGCACGCGGACGGAGCTCTCCTGGCGTGCCCGTGTACACGGACGCGTGATCCAGCAGGTTCGCCATGGCGATCTGGTTGTTCATCAGCTCTCCCACCCCCTCTCTCCATCAGGCGCCCGCCTCTCGGCGCGCCCCTTCCCAACAGGACTCGTCGACCATATGCCGCCCTTCACAGGAGGCACAACTTATTTACGGGAATTTCTTCGACGAGTTCACCCGGCCCTCGTCGACGGCCGCGCAGAGCGCCTCGTCAGCCCTCCGCGCGGCGCACGATCTCGAGGATCGTGGCCCCGTACCGCTCGATCTTCGCAGGCCCTAGACCGTTGATGCGCGCCAGCCCGGCCGGGCTCGTGGGGCGCGTCTCGGCGATGGCGGCGAGCGCCGAGTCCACGAGCACGGTGAACGCCGGCTTGTCCGTCTCCTGCGCGACCTGGCGACGCCACTCGCGCAGCTCCTCGAACAGCACCTGGTCGTACTCCCCCGTGAGCCGGACCTTCGCCTGCCCGGCGCGAGCCCGCCGCGTCCCGCGCGCGCCGGGCTCGTCGGGCCAGAGCCCGTCGAGGAAGCGCGTGCGCCGGCGCGTCGCCCGGCCGCCCGGGTTGCGCGAGCGCGCGAACGAGAGCTCGAGGTGCTCGCGCGCCCGCGTGATGCCGACGTAGAGCAGCCGGCGCTCCTCCGCGACCGCCTCGTCCGTCTCGGCGAGGGAGATCGGCATGAGCCCCTCGCTCATCCCCGCGAGGAAGACGGCGTCCCACTCGAGCCCCTTGGCCGCGTGCAGCGACGCCAGGGTGACGCCCTCGACCGTCGGGGCGTGCTGCGCGGCGGCGCGCTCGTCGAGCTCGGCGACGAAGGCCGCGACGGTCGGGGCCAGGGCGTCGGACGCGGCGGCGAGCCCCGCCACGTCGTCGGCGAGCGCGACGAGCGCCTGCGTGGACTCCCAGCGCTCGCGCGCCGCGCCGCGCGCCGCCGGCGGCGCCGGGGCCCAGCCCGCGGCGGCCAGGACGTCGCGCACCGTCTCGGGCATGGGGACGTCCGGGTCGGCGGAGCGCGCCGCGCCGCGCAGGAGGACGATCGCGTCGCGCACCTCCTTGCGCTGGAAGAAGCGCTCCCCTCCCCGTACCAGGTAGCCGATGCCCGCGTCGGCGAGCGCCGACTCGAAGGCCTCGGACTGCGCGTTGGTCCGGTAGAGCACGGCGATCTCGCTCGCGCGCGTGCCCGCGGCGAGGAGCCGCCCGATGCGCTGCGCGATCCCGCTCGCCTCGGCCTCGTCGTCGTCGTACGCGGTGAAGGCGACGGGCGGCCCGGCCGGCCGCTGGGCGACGAGCTCGAGCGCCTGGTGGGCGCCGCCCGCGCGGCCCGCGCGCGCGAGGAGCTGGTTCGCGAGGTTCACCACCTGCGGCGTCGAGCGGTAGTCGCGCACCAGGCGGATCACCTGGGCCTTGGGGTGCGTGCGCGAGAACGTGAGCAGGTGGTGCGGCGTCGCGCCGGTGAACGAGTAGATCGTCTGCGACGGGTCCCCGACGACGCACAGCTCGTCGCGCCCCCCGAGCCACTGGTCGAGCACGAACTGCTGCAGGGGCGACACGTCCTGGTACTCGTCGACGACGAAGTGGCGGTACTGGCGCCGCACCTCGTCGGCCACCGTGCCCTGCGTCGCGAGCATGTCGCCGAGCATGAGGAGCACGTCCTCGAAGTCGATGACCGACCGCTCGGTCTTCACGTCCTCGTAGGCCGTGAGGAGGCGCGCGACGGTCTGGTGGTCGTAGCCGGCGGGGGGCTCGCGGTCGATCGCCTCGCACGCCCGGACGTAGTCGTCGGCGGTGACGAGCGAGACCTTGGCCCACTCGATCTCGGACGACAGGTCCCGCACCGCGACGCGGTCCACCCCGACGCCGAGCCGCCGCGCCGACTCCGCGACGACGGGCGCCTTGTGCTCGAGGATGCGCGGCGGCGCCCCGCCGACGACCTTGGGCCAGAAGTAGCCGAGCTGGCGCAGCGCGGCCGCGTGGAACGTGCGCGCCTGGACGCCCGTCGCGCCGAGCTCGCGCAGCCGCGTGCGCATCTCGCCCGCCGCGCGCGCCGTGAACGTCACGGCGAGCACGCTCGTCGGCACGTACACGCCCGTGCGGACCCCGTACGCGATGCGGTGCGTGATCGCGCGCGTCTTGCCCGTCCCCGCGCCGGCGAGCACGCACACGGGCCCGCGCAGCGCGACCGCGACGTCGCGCTGGTCGGGGTCGAGCGCGTCGAGGATCTCGTCGGCGGAGCGGTGGGCGAGCGGGCGTGAGACCGGTGGCGTGGACATCACCCGCGATTCTCGCAGCCCCCGGTGACACGCGGGCGGGGAACAGCCCGCGCTCCCCCGGTGTTACCGTCACGACCCGACCGCCCGCGGCACACGCCGCCCGGAACCGCAGCAGGAGAGCCCTCGATGAGCACCGCCCCGACCCTTCCCGACGCCGGCTCGATCGTCATGTACTCGACGACCTGGTGCGGGTACTGCCGCCGCCTCAAGACGCAGCTCGACTCCGCGGGCATCGGCTACACCGAGGTCAACATCGAGGAGACGCCCGGCACCGCCGAGTTCGTGGAGTCCGTCAACGACGGCAACCGCACCGTGCCGACCGTCGTCTTCCCGGACGGCTCCGCCGCGACGAACCCGTCCCTCGCGGAGGTCAAGAAGCGCCTCGCCGCCTGACGCGGCCGCAGGAGGGCCCGGTCCGGACGTCCGGACCGGGCCCTTCCGCGTCCCCGAGCAGCGGTCGCGACGGCGTGCGTCGCGCCGCTCCTCGCCACCCGCCTCCCTGAGCGGCCCTGAGCCGCCCTCAGTCGTCGGCGAGGCGCGCGCCGAACCACTCCTCGACGAGCGCCCGCGCGATCGACGACCGGCCCGGCAGCAGCACCTCGCCCGACCGGACCGCGTGGGCGAGCTCGGCCCGCGTGAACCAGCGCGCGTCGGTGAGCTCGACGCCGTCCACGTGCAGCTCGGTCGTCAGCGCGCGCGCCGAGAACCCGAGCATGAGCGAGGCCGGGAACGGCCAGGGCTGGCTCCCCCGGTAGGCCACGTCGCCGACGACGACTCCCGCCTCCTCCGCGACCTCCCGCCGCACCGCGTTCTCGAGCGACTCCCCGGGCTCGACGTAGCCCGCGAGGGTCGAGAACCGCCGCTCCGGCCAGTGCGCCGCGTGCCCCAGCAGCAGGCGCTCGTCGGCCCCCTCGCCGTGCACGACCGTCATGATGACCGCCGGGTCCGTGCGCGGGTACAGCTCGACGCCCTGGGCCACGCAGCGGCGCGTCCAGCCGCCCTTCTCGACGGTCGTCCGACCGCCGCAGCGCGGGCACCGGGGGTGGTTCGCGTGCCACGCCGCGAGCGCGACCGCCTCCGTCGCGAGCCCCGCGACGGGCGCCCCGACCTCGCCGACGAGGTCCCGCAGCCCCGACCACGTCCGCTCGCGCGCGAGCACGGCGAACGGCTCGGAGGCGTCCACGCCCTCGATGTCGACCTCCTCGGCGTCGGCGTCGTCGGGCAGGACGAGCGCGAGGTACGCCGTGCCGTCGCCCTCGCCGAGGAAGAGCCAGCGGCCCTGGTCGTCGTCGGTCGCCGGGTCGACGTCGCGCAGCTCGGCCGGGTCCAGGAGGGCGACGCCGTCCGCCGCGCCCGGGCCGCCGAGCGCGAGCCGGCCGCGGTGGACCAGCAGGACGCGCGTCGTCGGCTGCGACCGCAGCGTGCGCACGAGGTCCGGCTCCGCGCGGCGGTGCTCCGCGCGGTCGACGAACGCGCCGTCGAGCGGCAGCGGGAGGTGGTCCAGCGGGGTGCGCGGCAGGGCGCCCGGCCCGGGGGCCGTGCCGGTCCGGGTGCCGGGCGGCGCGGTCGTGGGTCGGTCCGGGGCCGCGGCGGGGTCGCTCGTGCCCGACGACGGCCGGGCGGCAGGGGTGCTCACCCCCCGACCGTAGGCCACCCCCGAGCGTGCCACCCGCCTGCCCATGGCGCCGTCGCGCGGGGTGCGGCGTCGGACGGCGTGGGTCGACCGGGCGCGTGCGGGGACCGACTACCGTGGTCGCGTGCCTCGCTCTCCGTTGACCCTCGCCGCGCTCGCGACCGCCGCCGTGCCCGGCCTGGACGCCCGCAGCGCGCGGCCCGTCGAGGACCCGGGCGACTACGACACCGCCGTCGTCACCGACGCCGACGGCGCCCGCTGGACCGTGCGCGCACCCCGCAGCCTCCAGGCCGGCGCCGCGCTCGAGGCCGAGGCGGAGCTGCTGGGCTCGTTGCAGCACTACGCCGAGTCGGGGGTGCTGTCGTTCGCCGTGCCGCGCGTCAGCGGCACCGCGCTCCTGCCCGAGGGCGGGCGGGCCGTCGTGCACCCGGCGCTCGAGGGCGAGCCGCTCGACGTCGACAGCCTGCGGCCCGGACCGGGCCTCGCGGCCGACCTGGGCCGCGTGCTCGCGTCGGTCCACGAGCTGCCGCGCACGATCGTCGACGACGCCGGCCTGCCGGGCTACGAGGTCGAGGAGTACCGCGCGCGCCGCATGGCGGAGCTCGACGAGGCCGCGGCCACGGGCAAGGTCCCGCCGACGCTCCTGCGCCGCTGGGAGACCGCGCTCGAGGACGTCTCGCTGTGGCGGTTCCAGCCGGTCGTCGTGCACGGCGACCTGGGCCCGGAGCAGGTGCTCGTCGCCCGCGGACGCGTCGTCGCGGTGACGGACTGGGCGAGCGCGCGCGTCGCGGACCCCGCCGACGACCTCGCGTGGCTGCTCGTCTCGGCACCGCCCGAGGCCGTCGACTCGATCATGGAGGCGTACCAGCTGCGCCGCACCGAGCTCACCGACAAGCACCTGCTGGACCGTGCGCTCCTCGTCGGCGAGCTCGCGCTCGCACGCTGGCTCCTGCACGGCGTGCGCAACGGGCTCGCCGACGTGGTCGCCGACGCCCTCGACATGCTGGCCGACCTCGACGAGGCGACGCAGGACGCCGACGACTGAGGCGTCGCCGGCTCAGTCGGCGACCAGCAGCGCCTCGATCTCGGCCTCGCCCAGCAGGCGGCGCGGACGCACGGTCTCGTCGGACGCGACGTAGTAGAACGCGGCGTTCACCTTCTCCAGCGGCACCCCCGTCCAGCGCGACCACGCGAGCCGGTAGACCGCGAGCTGCACCTCGCGCACGCTGCGCGCCTCCGGGTCGGACGGCGCACGCCCCGTCTTCCAGTCGACGACCACGACGGCGTCGCGCGCCCCGCCCGCGTGCTCCGGGAGCTCGGGGAACACCGCGTCGATGCGCGACCGCAGGACCGTCGACCCGACGGGCGTCTCGACATCGACCTCGACCGCGACCGGCGTGCGCGTAGCCCACTCCGAGGCCAGGAACGTCCGCTGGAGCGTCTCGAGGTCGGCGTCGGGGTCGAGGTCGTCGTCGTCCGCCCCGGGGAGGTCCTCGACGTCGAGCAGGGACGACGTCGTGAAGTAGCGCTCGGCCCACAGGTGGAACCGGGTGCCCCGGCGCGCGTGGACCGTGGGCTCGACCGGGACCGGGCGGCGCAGGTGGAGCGCGTACTCGTCGCGGTCCGCCGCGAGCCGCACGAGGCTCGACGCCGAGACGTGCGCCGGCAGCTCGACCTCCCGGCCCGAGCGCTCGGCGCGCTCCGCGAGCAGGACGCGCGCGAGCGCGACGAGGTCACGCCCCTCGGCGTCGACGAGGACTCCCGAGGGCGCCGTGAGCCCGGCGGGGCCGCCCGTGCCGTCCACGCCCCCCTGCCCTGGCAGGGCGTCGACCGTCCCGGCCCCGGCGGGCGCGACACGGTCCGCCGCGCCGCGTCCCGCCGCGTCACGCTCGGCTGCCGCACGCTCGGCCGCCGCACGCTCGACGGCCGCCGCGGTGTCCCGCAGGACGGACCGCGCAGACCCGCCGGGAGCGTCGTCGGGCACAGGCCACGTCCCGGTCACCTCGACGTCCTCGAGCGGGTTGGAGTCGTCGGGGCCGGGAGGTGCCGACCACCCGTCGGCCGTCACGACCCCCGCCTCGACGAGCTCGACGAGGAACGGCGACAGCGCGCGCGGGCGGGAGCCCGTCTGCCACCAGGACGCCGTGAGGTACAGCTCGCGCCGCGCCCGCGTGAAGGCCACGTAGGCGAGCCGCCGCTCCTCGGCGAGCTGGTGCTCCCCGCTCGCCGCGCGGAACTCGTCGCGCCGCGCCACGAGCTCCTTCGTGTCCGCCGCGAGGTCGAAGCGGAACTCCGGCAGGTCGGCGGCGTCGCCGCGCAGCGGGTACGGGAGCTGGCTCACGTCGGTGAGCCAGCCGCTGTCCGCGCGCACGCCCGACGACGACTGGGCCGTCGTGGGGAACACGCCGTCGACGAGCCCGGGCACGACCACGACGTCCCACTCCAGTCCCTTCGCGGCGTGCGCGGTGATGACCTGCACGGCGTCCGGGTCGGGCTCGCGCACGGGCAGGTCGAGCCCGTTCTCCCGGGTCGAGGCGACCCCGAGCCAGGCGAGGAACGCCCCGAGCGTCACGACGTCCGCCGTCTGCGTGAACGTCGCGGCGACGTCGCGGAACGCGTCGAGGTGCTCGCGGGCCCGGTCGCTCACGGCCTCCGGGTCGACGAGCCGCCGCGACGCGAGCAGCGCCTCGTTCGTCACGGCCTCGACGTCGAGGCCCAGGGCGCGCTCCGCCTCGACGACGAGCTCCGGGAGCGACAGGTAGGTGAGACCGCGCAGCGCGCGCAGGGTCCGGGAGAGCGCCGAGAGCCGCGCGTGGCCCTCGGCGGAGAGCGTGCGCCCGTCCGCCGCGGGCTCGCCCGGGTCCGGCAGGTCGTCGAGCGCGTCGACGATCGAGCGGTGGTCGGCCACGTCGCCCTCGACGACCACGAGCCCCGACTCGGCGTCCTCCGCGGCGGGCGCACGACGGCGCAAGCCGAGCGCGCCCTCCAGCCGCGCGAGGTCTGCCGCGCGGCTCCCGAGCGCGTGCAGGTCGGCGGCGCCGAGGTTGAGCCGGGGCCCGGTGAGGAGACGCACGAGCGCGTCGCCGCGGGAGGGGTCGTGCACGGCCTCGAGCAGCGCGACGACGTCGACGACCTCGGGCGTCGTGAGCAGCCCGCCGAGGCCGACGACCTCCACGGGCAGCCCGCGCCGCCGCAGCGCGACCTCGACCGCCGCGAACTGGCTGCGCTTGCGGCACAGCACGGCCGCGGTGACGCGCCCCCCGGGCGCGCTCGCCGGGCGCCAGCGCGCGGCGACGCGCTCGGCCACGGCCGCGGCCTCCTCCTCGGCGGTCGCCGCCACGTGCGCGGCCACCGCGCCCGGACCCGCGCCGGGGCGCAGCGCGAGCGGCGGCACCTCGACCCGGTCGCCCCGGCCACCGGCGACGGCACCGCGCAGCGGACCGGCCGTGACGTTCGCCGCCGCGAGGACGGCGGCGTCGTTGCGCCACGACGTCGAGAGGAAGCGCACGGCCGAGCGGTCGCCGCCCGCGCGCGGGAAGCGGTCGGGGAACCGCGCGAGGCCGCCCGCGCTCGCGCCGCGCCACCCGTAGATCGACTGGTGCGGGTCGCCCACGGCCGTCACGGGGTGCCCGCCGCCGAACAGCCCCGCGAGGAGCTCGACCTGCGCGTGCGACGTGTCCTGGTACTCGTCCAGGAGGACGACGCGGAAGCGGGCGCGCTCGGTCTCCCCCACCACGGGCACCTCGCGCGCGAGCCGCGCCGCGAGCGCCACCTGGTCGCCGAAGTCGAGGGAGTCGGTGGCGCGCTTGCGGCGGCGGTACTCCGCGACGACGTCGAGCAGCCGGACCCGTTCCGCGACGTCGCCGACGAGCTTCTCGACCTCCTTGGTCCGGGCCTTCTGCCGCGGCCCGAGCGGGAGCGCGTCGAGCTGCTCGACGATCTCGGCCAGGCGGTCCCGCGCCTCGGCGGGGTCGAGGAGGTGCTCGCCGAGCGCGCCGGAGAGGCCGAGCACCGCCGCGACGACCGTGCTCAGCGCGCGGTCGGTGCCCAGGTCGTCGTCCCAGGACTCCACGACCTCGGACGCGAGCTGCCACTGCTGCGCCTCGCCGAGGAGGCGGGCGCCCGGCTCGACGCCGACGCGCAGCCCGTGGTCGCCGACGAGCGACGCGGCGTACGCGTTGTACGTCGCGACGGTCGGCCGGTCGAGCAGCGAGAGCGCCGACGCCGCCCCGCCCCGGGCGCGCGCGAGCTGGGCGAGCCGCACCTGGACGCGCTCCGCGAGCTCGCCCGCCGCCTTGCGCGTGAACGTGAGGCCCAGCACCGCGTCCGGCGGGACGAGCTCGTTCGCGATGAGCCAGACGACGCGCGCCGCCATCGTCTCCGTCTTGCCCGAGCCGGCCCCGGCGACGACGAGCGTCGGCTCGAGCGGCGCCTCGATCACCTCGACCTGCTCCGGGGTCGGGCGAGGACGTCCGAGGAGGTCGGCGATCCGCGTCGCGGAGAGCGTCGGCTTCGGCGGCTCCGCCGCCCGGTGCCCGTCGCCCGGGGCGTCGGCGCTCTCGACCGGGAGGCCGTCGGCCGCGACGAGGCGCACCGTCGGCCCGCTCGCGCCCGCCTCCGGGAGCTCGAACAGCTCGCTGCTCACGCCACCACCCTCCTGCCCTCGGGCTGCACCGGGCACGCCCGGCGCACGGGGCACATCTCGCACAGCCCGTTCTGGCGGGCCGTGAACGTCGCCGCCGACATGGTGCCGGCGGCCTCCTCCACGAGGTCGCGCGCCCAGCTCGACCCGTCGGGCTCCGGCTCCAGCGCGGGCTGGGCCACGACGGCCGCGCCCACGTGGGTGCTCCCGACGTAGACGAGCTGCGCGCCCGCGCTGCGCGTGCCCTCCGGCACGTCGAGCGCGCCCGCCTCGACCGCGAGCTGGTAGGCACCGAGCTGGGGATGCTCTGCCCCCTCCGCCTTCGTCGCGGTGCGCCGACCGGTCTTGAGGTCGACGACGCGGACCGCGCCCTCCCCCGCCGCCTCGACCCGGTCGATCGTGCCGCGCAGCCGGGCGCGGCCGACGGTGACGTCGAACGACGGCTCGACGACGAGCGGCTCGCCCGCCTGCGCGACGTAGGCCGCGAGCTTCTCGACCATGCGCTCGGCCCGGCGCCGGAGCTGGCGCGCGGGCCAGCCGTCGGGCAGCGCGAGCTCCGCCCACCGGCGGTCGAGCTCCGCGCGCAGCTCGGCGAGCGACCCGGTCGGGTGGGTCTCGGCGATCGAGTGGACGAGCGTGCCGAGGCTCTGGTGCGTCGCGTCGGGCGCCGTCCCGCCGGCCGCCTCGAGCGACCACCGCAGCGGGCACGTCGAGACCGTCTCGACCTTCGAGGGCGACACCGTGACGGTCTGCTCCGCACCGCGCAGCGGCGCCGTGCTCGACACGCCCGCCACCCCGTACCACGTCTCCGGGCGGGCCTCCGCGACGCCGAGCGCACCGAGGTCCGCCAGGAGGGTCGCCGCCGCGACGGCGCGCTCGTCCGGCCCGGACGCTCCGGCGCCGTCGGCCTCGCGCGCCGCCGCCTCGACGAGGATGCCGCGGGCCGCGGCGACCAACCCGCGCAGGTCGAGCGGCGCCCCGACGCGCACGTGCCTCCGCTCGGCGGGCTCGACCGGCCCGTCCTGCGGACCACCACGCCCGCCGGGACCGTCGGCGCCGTCCGGGCCTCCCGGGCCGTCCGTGCCCCCGGGACCCTCGGGTGCCGACGGCGGCACGACGAGGTCGCAGAACACCGACGGCGCCTCCTCCGCGTCCTGCACGGCCGTCACGACGAGGCGACGCGTCGCGCGCGACGTCGCGACGACGAACGCCCGCAGCTCGTCCGCGAGCACCTGGGCGCGCGCCTGCGAGCCGACCCCGTGCGCGTCCTGCGCGCGGCCGGCGAGGAGCTCGACGAGCGCCTGCGAGCCGAGCAGCGAGTCGCGCAGCCGGAGGTCGGGCCACACGCCGTCCTGGACGCCCGCCACCACGACGACGTCCCACTCGCGCCCGGCAGCACCGGCGGGGGTGAGCGCCGCCACGGCGTCGGCCCCGCTCGCGCTCGCCGCGAGCGAGTCGGCGGGCAGGTCCTGCGAGGCGAGGTACTCGACGAACGCTCCGGCGGGGGCGCCCGGCATGCGGTCGACGAACGTCTCCGCGGCGCGGAACAGCGCGAGCACCGCGTCGAGGTCACGGTCCGCGCGCGCCCCGGCGGGACCGCCGTCGAGCGCCGCCGAGCGCCAGCGCTCCGCGAGACCGGTCGCGGCCCACACCGCCCACAGGACCGTCTGCGCCGTCGCGCCGGGCTCCGCCGCCGCAGCCCGCCCCGCCGCGAGCGCCCGGGCGACCGCGACCGGCCCGCGACGCACCGTGGGCGGGAGCGTCGCGGCGCGCGCCGGGTCGAGGAGCAGCTCGACGAGCAGCGCGTCGGACGAGCGCCCGCCCCCGCCCTCGAGCTCCTCGGCCCGCAGCGCGCGGCGCAGACGGCGCAGCGCGACGACGTCGAGCGCGCCCACGGGCGACGTGAGCAGCGCCGCCGCGGTGAACGGGTCGAGGGCCTCGGGGTCCTCCGCGTCGGCGACGCACACGCGCACGGCCGCGAGGAGCGGCGCGACCGCCGGCTCGTCGCGCAGCGGGACGTCGGAGCCGAGCAGCGTCACGGGGACCGAGGCGGCGACGAGCTCGCGGCGCAGCGCCGCGAGCCGCGTCCCCGTGCGCGCGACGACGGCCATCCGGTGCCAGGGGGTGCCGTGCAGCAGGTGCTCCGCGCGCAGCTCCCGGGCGACGAACGCGGCCTCCTGCGCGACGGCCGAGAGCACCGCGACCTGCACGGGCGGGGCGCCGGGGCCGACGTCGGCAGCCTCGCCCGGGCGCCCGTCGGCGTCCCGCGGCGCGGCGCCACGGTGCACCGCCCCGGCGACGGTGCCGACCTGCGCGGTCACGCGGCGGGTCACCTCGCGCAGCGGCGCGCTCTGGCGCCAGGCGGTGCCCAGCACCGCGACGCGCGCGCCCAGCTCGCCCCGGCGCGCGCCGTCCCGCCGGGCCGGGGCGGACGCCCGGCCCACGAGCCCCGGGCTCGCGCCGCGGAACGTCTGCACCGCGGCGTCGGGGTCGCCGAGCAGCACGAGGCGCGCGCCGTCGTCGTGCAGCACGTGCAGGAGGCGCGCGGTCGCGACCGTCGCCTCCTGGTAGTCGTCGACGACCACGAGGTCCCAGCGCGGCCGGGCGGCGTCGGGCACCTCGTCGTCCCAGGCGAGCAGGGCCTCCGCGGCCTCGTCGACGACGATCGCCGGGTCGAACCGCGACCCGGCGTCGGGCGTGCCCGTGCGCAGGGCGGTGACGTCGAGGTACTCCGCGAAGAGCTGGGCGCCGAGCGACCACTCCGGGCGGTCGTAGCGCTCGCCGAGGGCGGCGAGGTCGGCCGGGGTCAGGCCGCGCTCCGCCGCGCGCATGAGGAGGTCGCGGAGCTCCTGGCGCAGCCCCCGGAGGCCGAGCGCCTCCTCGGGCAGGCCCGCGGGCAGGGCGAGCGGGGTACCGAGGTGCGCGAGGCCGCCGTCGAGGTGGCCCTCCAGGAGCTCGGCGAGCACGAGGTCCTGCTCCGGGCCGGAGATCAGCGTGGGGACGGGCTCGCCCAGCGCGGCCGCGCGCTCCCGCAGGACGGCGAAGGCCGCGGACGCGGCGGTGCGCACCAGGGGCGCGCCGACCGTGCGGCGCGCACGGGCCGACAGGCGGTCACGGAGCGCGGCGGCGGCGCGGCGCGACGCGGCGAGGAGGAGCACGCGCTCGGGCGCGACGCCGTCGCGCAGGGCCGCGAGCACGACCTCCTGCGCGACGAGGGTCTTGCCCGTGCCCGGCGCGCCCACGACGAGGGTGGCCCCGGGGCCGGCCGCGGCGGCGAGCGCCGCCCGCTGGGAGTCGTCGAGCACCGCGTCGGCCTCGAGCTCGCGAGGCCGCGCGACGAGGCGGGGGGCGGTCGTCGTCCGGGGCACGGACCCGATCCCATCACGCGCCACCCACACCGCCGCGCGGGCGCGCGCCGTGGGGCCGGGGGTTACGGGACGGGCCAGCCGTTGGTCAGGCAGCCCTGGGCCGAGATGGACTGCTGGACCATCACCGGGGCGACGGCGCCCGGCGCGGGGCAGTCCTCGTGGCCGTGGCCGAGCACGTGCCCGACCTCGTGGTTGACGAGGTACTGCCGGTACGTGGCGAGGTCGTCGCCGAAGTCGGGCGCCCCGAGGACCCACCGCTCGAAGTTCAGCACGGCGGCACCCGTCACCGAGTTGCCGCACGAGTAGCGGCTCTCGGTCGCCAGCGGGGCGCACAGGCGGTCGGTCGTCGCGGGGCTCGCGAGCACGACCCGGATCGACGCGTCGTCGGCCGCCGTCCGCGAGAACGTCACGCCGTCGGGGACCGACCAGCCGCGCGGGTCGTTGAGCGTCGCGAGCACCGCGGCGGCGAACACCTCGCCGTCGACGGGGAGCCCGGCCTCGACCTCGACCCGGACGGAGCGGACGGTGCCCGTCCCGGGCGCGGGGCTCTCCCCCGGCACGACGACGAGCTTGCCGCCGAGGTCCGGCGCGACGACGACCGTCCCGACCAGACCGGAGCCGGGCTCCGCGACCGGGGCCTCGGGCGCCTCGACCGGTGCCGGTTCCACGACGGGCTCCGGCGTGGTCGTCGGGGCGGGCGCGGGCTCGGGCGCGGTGATCGCGTCCGGGCGCGGCGCGATCGGGCCGAGGAGGCCCGGGCCCTGCTCGACGGCGCCCGCGCGCTCGACGGACGACCGGCTCACGGCCGCCGACTCGTCGCGCTCCGGGGCCGGCGGCTCCGCGCGGACGTCTGCGGCGGGAACGGCCGCGGTGCCCGCCGCCCGGCCCAGGTCCCAGACCTCCGCCGTCGCCGCACCGCCGCCGAGGCCGACGACGAGGCACGCGGCGACCGCGGCCCCGTGCCGCAGACCCGTCGCACGACCCCCGGCACGGGCGGTCGAGAGGCGGTTCGGGGGGGTATGTCTGTCGGGCACCCGCCCATCGTCCCACTCCTCGCGACGCGAGGTCGACACGAACCGCGGATTCCGTATCCTCCCCCCATGGGAGCCACCGAGGGACGCACGCGCGGCGCGGCCGCCGCTCCCCCGGGCCTGCGCACCCGGATGCCGCGCGACGAGCGCCGCGCGCAGCTCCTCACGATCGCCGAGGAGCTCTTCGCCTCTCACGGCTACCACCACATCTCGATGGACGACATCGCCGACCGCGCCGGGGTCGGCAAGCCCGTGCTGTACCGGCACTTCCCGTCGAAGCTCGACCTCTACCTCGCGATCGTCGACGACCAGGGCGAACGCCTCGTGGGAGCCGTGCACGCGACGCTGGACCCGTTCCGCGAGCCCGCGCCGGGGAACCGCGCGGGCGACCTCGACGCCCTCGCGGTCGACGGCCTCGCCGTGATCGAGGGCATCGTGCGGGCCTACGTCGCGTACGCGCGCGCGGCGGGCCGCTCGGCCGCGCTGCTCTTCGAGTCCGACGTCATGCGGGACCCGGTCGTCCGGGCGCGCGTGCTCGCGCCCGACACGACGATCGCCGGCGCGTTCGCCGACGTGCTCGTGCGCATCACGGACCTCGACGCCGACGAGGCGCTCGTCGTCGCCCGGACGTGCACCGCCGTCGGGCGGGCCGCCGCGACGGAGGTCGTGCGCCCGGACGGCGGCGCGACGGCCGACGACGTCACCCGGCTCGTGCCGCGCCTCGTGTGGCGCGGGGTGCGCGGCATGCTGCGACGGCCGCTGTCGGGCGCCCCCAGCGCGCCCGGCGGGTCGGCGACGGGAATCTGACTACTATCGATCGCGTTGTCGCCGGTGGGACGCCCGTCGGCGGCCCGAGGCCCGTCGTCGCTGCGCCTGGCGCAGCCGCTGTGAGGAGAGCTGAGTGGAAGTCACGATCGGTGTGCAGAACCTGGCCCGTGAGATCGTCGTCGACACGGATCTGACCGCCGAGGCCGTGGCCACCGCGGTCGCCGACGCGCTCGGCGGCGCCCCCGCCCTCGAGCTCACCGACTCGCGCGGTCGCCGCGTGATCGTCCCGACGGCGTCGCTCGGCTACGTCGAGATCGGCACCGAGGAGCAGCGCCGGGTCGGTTTCGGCTCCCTCTGAGCCTGAAGGTCTGAACGTCGGGCCCCGAGCGTCGGGACCCAAGCGTCACGTGCCGCCGTCGCGCCCCCGGGCGCGGCGGCGGCTTCGTCATGCCGCGAGACCCAGGCGGTCCATCCGTCGGGAGTGCTCCGCCGTGAGGCGCGCGAACACCCAGGACTGCGTCGCGGGCGCGGGCCCGCTGCCGCCGCCCGCGGCGACCGGCTCGGCCCCCGCCGCCACGAGCCGGGCGAGCGCTGGACGCCGCGACAGCACGTCGCCGACGACGCCGAGCGCCTCGCCGACGAGACGCCGCCCCCACAGCGCGAGGCGCGACGCGAGCACCGGGTCCTCGGCGGCGACCTCGGCGATGACCGGGGCGTAGCGCTGCGAGGGGGTGTCGTGCGTGAGCGCCTCCACGACGACGTCGCGCGAGCGCTCGTCGAGACCCTGGGCAGCGAGGAGGCAGAAGTCGTCCGCGACGCCCTGGCCCACGTAGCCCTTGAGGATGCCCTCCCACCACGTGCTGGGCTTGGTGCGCGCGTCGAAGTCGTCGAACAGGCCGTCGAACGGGGTCATGCAGTCCGCCGGGTCACCGCCCAGCTCCTCGACGCGCACGAGCACGCGCTCCTGCCGGTCGAGCATCGCGGCCGCGAGACGGGACAGGGCCTGGCGCTGGCGCAGCGTGGGGGCGTGCGCGGCGTCGCCCGCGAGGCGCCCGAAGCTCGCGAGCTCGGTGTACGCGACGAGGCCGAGCAGCTCCACCGCGTCGGTGTGGTCCGCCGGGGGCAGGGTCGTGGGGCTCGCGTGCTCGGCGTCGCTCATCGGGCCAGGATAGTTCTCCGATATCATGGCCGACGTACATCGGTTGCCCGGTCGTCCAGACCTCACGCTCGTCACGCGTACGACGACGGCACGGCACGGTCCGCAGCGCGGGCCTGGCCACGACATCCCACGATCGGCTGCCGGCCACGAGGTGCGCACGACCGCGACCGGGAACCTCCCCGGCTCCGGGCCCCGACGGGCCCGCCGACGGTCGCGCGTGCCCGAACGAGACAGAGGCACCAGTGACCACCACAGACGCCACCACCACCGACGCGACGCCGGACGTGAGCGCGGACGCGACGTCCGTCGCCGCCAGCGTGCACGCGGACAACACGACCTTCGCGGACTTCGGCGTCCGCCAGGAGATCGTCGACGCGCTCTCCGACGCGGGCATCGTCCAGCCCTTCCCCATCCAGGCGATGACGCTCCCGGTCGCCATGTCCGGCCACGACATCATCGGCCAGGCCAAGACCGGTACCGGCAAGACCCTCGGCTTCGGCGTGCCGCTGCTGCACCGCGTCGTCGCCCCGGGCGAGCCCGGCTTCGACGAGCTGCCCTCCCCCGGCAAGCCGCAGGCGCTCGTCGTCGTCCCGACGCGCGAGCTCGCCGTCCAGGTCGCGAACGACCTCACCACGGCCTCGAAGCGCCGCTCGGTGCGCATCGTCCAGCTCTACGGCGGTCGCGCCTACGAGCCGCAGGTCGAGGCGCTGACGCGCGGCGTCGAGGTCGTCGTCGGCACGCCCGGCCGCATGATCGACCTGATGAACCAGGGCCACCTCAACCTCACGCGCGCCGCGACCGTGGTCCTCGACGAGGCGGACGAGATGCTCGACCTCGGGTTCCTCCCGGACGTCGAGAAGATCTTGGCTCGCACGCCCGCGCAGCGCCACACGATGCTCTTCTCGGCGACCATGCCGGGCGCCGTCGTCTCGATGGCGCGCCGCTACATGAAGCAGCCGACGCACATCCGCGCGAACGACCCCGACGACGGCGGCCAGACGGTCAAGAACATCGAGCAGGTCGTCTACCGCGCGCACGCGCTGGACAAGGTCGAGATGCTGGCACGCATCCTCCAGGCCGAGGGCCGCGGGCGCACCATCGTGTTCGCCCGGACCAAGCGGACCGCCGCGAAGGTTGCGGACGAGCTCGTCGACCGCGGGTTCGCCGCCGGCTCGATCCACGGCGACCTCGGGCAGGGCGCGCGCGAGCAGGCGCTGCGCGCGTTCCGCAACGGCAAGATCGACGTGCTCGTCGCGACCGACGTCGCGGCACGCGGCATCGACGTCGAGGACGTCACGCACGTCGTGAACTACCAGTGCCCCGAGGACGAGAAGACGTATCTGCACCGCACCGGCCGCACCGGCCGCGCGGGCAACAAGGGCACCGCCGTGACGTTCGTCGACTGGGACGACATCCCCCGCTGGTCGCTCATCGACAAGGCCCTCGACCTCGGCATCCCCGAGCCGGTCGAGACGTACTCGAGCTCGCCGCACCTGTACACCGACCTGCACATCCCCGAGGGCACGAAGGGCCGCCTCCCCAAGGAGCGGCGCACGCTCGCCGGGCTCGAGGCGGAGGAGATCGAGGACCTCGGCGAGACCGGCAAGCGGCACACGCCCGCGGGCGGGTCGCGCGGGCGCCAGGGCGGCCGGTCCGACGGCGGCCGCGGCCGTCCCGAGGGCGACCGGGGCCGGTCCGGCGGCCAGGGCCGCTCCGGCGGGCGTCGCGGCGAGACCGAGCGCACGGGCGCGCGTGCCGAGGGTGAGCGCACCGAGGCGACCGAGGGCGCCCCGGCGACCGAGGGCGGCGAGCGCCGCCGTCGGTCCCGCAGCCGCCGCCGCACGCGCGGCGGCCGCCCCGTCGAGCAGCAGGGCGGTGCCGCCGAGGCGACCGCCCAGCCCGCGGAGTAGCCGCTCCCGGCGGTTCCCGAGCCCGACGACGAACCCCGGGTCGCGTCCCACGGTCACCAGGCCGCGGGGACGCGGCCCGGGGTTCGTCGCGTCCGGGTCAGTGCACGTGCGCGTCGCGCCCGGCGAACCACACCGCGACGCCCTGGACGGCCGCCGCGGCGACGAGGAGCAGGAGCGGGACCGTCCATGTGCCCGTGACGTCGTGCGCGAGCCCGAGGCCGAGCGGGCCGGTCGCGGCGAGCAGGTAGCCGGCGCTCTGCGCCATGCCGGAGAGCTCGGACGTGTGCGCGGCGTCGCGCGCCCGCAGCGCCATGAGGGTGAGCGCGAGGCTGATCCCGCCGCCCTGCCCGAGGCCGACGAGCACGACCCAGAGCGCCGCGCCGCCGGGGGCGGCGGCGAGCCCGAGCAGCCCCGAGCCGACGAGCACCACGAGCACGAGGCCGATGCCGCGCTGGCGCGGCATGCGCCCGGCGAGGACCGGGGTGACGAACGAGCCGACGATCCCCGCGAGGTTGCACAGCGCCAGGAGCCAGCCGCCCACCTCCGGCGTCCGGCCGAGCGCGACCATGATCTCGGGCAGCCAGGCGTTGACCGCGTAGAACGACAGCGACTGCATGCCCATGACGACGGTGACAGCCCAGGCGAGCGGGCTGCGCCACACCGCCGACCGCGCGGCGGCCGGCCCCGCGCCGGGTCCGAACGCCACCGTGCCGGCGGGGTCGGGCCGCAGCGCGCGCGGCACCCACACGAGCGCCCCGAGCACGGCGAGGACGCCCCAGGTCGCGAGCGCGCCGCGCCAGTCGAGACCGGCCGCCGACGCGACCGGCAGGGTCAGGCCCGCCGCGAGCGCCGCCCCGCCGGAGAGCGCCATGGAGTACAGGCCGGTCATGAGACCGATGCGGTCGGCGAAGTCGCGCTTGATGAGCGCGGGCAGCAGCACGTTCCCGAGCCCGATCGCGCACCCGGCGACGACCGTCCCGGCGAACAGCCCGGCGGTCGAGGGCACGAGGCGCAGCGCGAAGCCGACGCACAGCAGGACGAGGCTCACGAAGAGCGCGCGCTCGAGCCCCCAGCGCCGCGCGAGCACGGGCGCGAGCGGCGCGAGGAGCCCGAAGCAGAGGACAGGAAGCGTCGTGAGCACGCCCGCCGCCGTCGCGCTGAGGCCCAGGTCCGTGCGGATCTCGCCGAGCACGGGCGAGATCGCGACGACGGCCGGCCGGAGGTTGAGCGCCGCGAGGACGATCGCGACGACGGCGGCCAGCCCCAGCGGACGGCGCAGCCCGCTCACGCCTCGACCTCGTCGGCGTCGGCGTCGGCGCGACCAGGACGGTCCGCGGCGGCCTCGACGAGCTGCGCCCGCACGGCGTCGATCGTCGCGACGACGGCGGCCTCGGCCGCGTCGGCGTCGGCCGCCCGGATCGCCGCGACGACCTCCTCGTGACCGGGGACGTCGCGGTGGTGCCGACGCTGCCCGCCGGACGGGAGCGTACGGACGAGCGCGTGGTCGAGGCCTCCGTAGAGGTCGGCGAGCAGGGGGTTGCCCCCGGCGCGCACGACCTCGCCGTGGAAGGCGACGTCGGCGGCCTGGAAGGCCTGCTCGTCCCCGTCGCGTGCCGCGACCTGGGCGGCGAGGGCCGCGTCGAGGCGGCGGAGGGCGACGGCGTCGGCCCGCCCGGCAGCGGCGCGCGCCGCACCGCGCTCGAGGATCTCGCGCACCTCGAGCACGTGGAGCGCGTCCGTGGTCCGGGCCCGCCGGGTCAGTGCGGCGTCGAGCCCGTCGGCCGCGCGCACGTAGGTGCCGTCGCCGCGGCGCGGCTCGAGGATCCCGGCGTGCTCGAGCGCGCGCACGGCCTCGCGCACCGTGTTGCGCCCGACGCCGAGCTCGGCGACGAGCTCGGGCTCGGGCGGGATGCGGGTGCCGACGGGCCACTCCCCGCGCTCGACGCGCTGCATGAGCCGTTCGACGACGAGCTCCGACACCTTGCGGGGAGGACTGATCGGCTGGTTCACCGAAAGAACCTAACATCCCCTGTTTGGCTCGGTGGTGAGACGGGCGTACGGGGTCCCGCGTACGGGGGTTGACCAGCGCGCGCAACCGCGAGGACCTTGCGACAGGACCGCTCCTTCGACGACGAAAGCGAGACCACCATGGACCCCACCCCGTCACGACGCCGACGACGACTGCGCAGCCTCCTCGCCCTGGTCGCCTCCGCCACGCTCGTCGGGACACTCCTCACCGGCACGACGACCGCCGCGGCCGCGGACACCGAGCTCGCCGTCAACGGCGGGTTCGAGTCCGGACTGTCCGGGTGGACGTGCTCCGGCTCCACGGGGCAGCAGGTCACGAGCCCGGTCCGCACCGGCAGCGGGGCGCTCCGGGGCACGCCCGCCGGGACCGACACCGCGCGCTGCTCGCAGACCGTCGCCGTTCGACCCTCGTCGACCTACACGCTCAGCGCGTGGGTCCAGGGCTCCTACGCGTACCTCGGGGCGAGCGGCGCGACGGCGCAGGACGTCACCACCTGGACGCCCTCGGCCGCGACCTGGCAGCGGCTCAGCGTGACCTTCACGACGACCGCGACGGCGACGTCCGCGACCGTCTTCGTGCACGGCTGGTACGGCCAGCCGGCCTACGTCGTCGACGACGTCAGTCTCGTGGGCCCGGGCGGCGGCACGGCGCAGCCGCCCGCGACCCCCACCGGCCTCACCGCCGGGACGCCCACCGCCACCAGCGTGCCCCTCACCTGGGGCGCCGTCGCCGGCGCCACCGGCTACGCCGTCTACCGCGACGGCACCCGCGTCGCCACGACCACGGCCCCGTCCACCACCGTCTCCGGGCTCACCGCCGCCACCGCCTACTCCTTCCAGGTCACCGCGACCAACGGCGCGGGCGAGTCGCCCCGCTCCGCCGCCGGCGCCGTCACCACGGCGACCGGCGGCACCGGGGGCGGACCCGGCGCCGGGCTGCCGGCGCACGCGCTCGTCGGCTACCTGCACACGTCGTTCGCCAACGGCTCGGGCTACGTCCGGATGGCGGACGTCCCGGACTCGTGGGACGTCATCAACCTCGCGTTCGGCGAGCCGACGAGCGTCACGTCCGGCGACATCCGGTTCAGCCTCTGCCCGCGGGCAGAGTGCCCGAACGTGGAGTCGGTCGCGGAGTTCAAGGCCGCCGTCGCCGCCAACCGCGCGGCCGGGAAGAAGGTGCTCCTGTCGATCGGCGGGCAGAACGGTCAGGTCCAGCTCACGACGACCGCCGCGCGGGACGCGTTCGTCGCCTCCGTGAGCTCGATCATCGACACCTACGGGCTGGACGGGGTCGACATCGACTTCGAGGGGCACTCGCTGTACCTGAACCCGGGAGACACGGACTTCCGCTCCCCGACCACCCCCGTGATCGTCAACCTCGTCTCCGCGCTCAAGACGCTCACGGCGCGGTACGGCGACGACTTCGTGCTGACGATGGCGCCGGAGACCTTCTTCGTCCAGAACGGCTACCAGTTCTACGGCTCCGGCCCGTGGGGCGGCCAGGACCCGCGCTGCGGCGCCTACCTGCCGGTGATCCACGCCCTGCGCGACGACCTGACGCTGCTCCACGTCCAGCACTACAACTCGGGGCCGATCATGGGGCTCGACGACCAGTACCACTCGATGGGCGGCGCGGACTTCCACGTCGCGCTGACGGACATGCTGCTCACCGGCTTCCCGGTCGCGCGCGACACGACGCGGATGTTCCCCCCGCTGCGCCCCGAGCAGGTCGCGATCGGCCTCCCGGCCAGCACGCAGGCGGGCAACGGCCACACCCCGCCCGCGCAGGTCGCCCAGGCCCTGGACTGCCTCACGAAGGGCACGGGCTGCGGGTCGTACCGGACCCACGGGCGCTGGCCGGGGCTGCGCGGCCTCATGACGTGGTCGATCAACTGGGACCGCTTCAACGGCGGGGAGTTCTCCCGGAGCTTCGACGCGTACTGGCCCTGACGAGCGGGTCACGGTCGCGCACGCGACCGGCGTCCGGGAACCCGCCCCCGGACGCCGGTCGCCTCCGACGGCGGGACGCGGTCAGGCGGTCTGGACGAACTCGATCACGGCGTCGGCGACGAGCTGCACGGCGATCGCCGCGAGCAGCAGACCGGCGATCCGGGTCACGAGGATCGTGCCCGAGTCGCCGAGGACGCGGTTGATGACGTTCGCGAAGCGCATCGAGAGCCACAGGCACACGTGCACCGCGACGACGCCCGCCGCGATGGCGACCCACTCGGCGACGCCCCCGCCGCGCTCCCCCGCGCGCTGCACGAAGACCATCGTCGCGACGATCGCGCCCGGGCCGGCGAGCAGCGGCGTCCCGAGCGGCACGAGCGCGACGTTGACGCCCTTGTTGCCCGACGGCTGCGGCTCCTCCATCTTCCCGGTGAGCAGCTCCATCGCCACGAGGAGCAGCAGCAGGCCGCCCGCCGTCTGGAGCGCGGGCAGCGAGATGTGCATGTAGCTGAGGATCTGCTGGCCGAACACCGCGAACGCGACGATCACGCCGAACGCCACGAGGATCGCGGTGCGCGCCGCCTGGTTGCGCTGCTTGGCGCCCATCGCGCTCGTCAGGCCCAGGAACACCGGCACCGTGCCGGGCGGGTCCATGATGACGAACAGGGTGACGAAGACCTCCGTGAAGAGCCGGACGTCGAAGAACTCGCTCATCGTCCGATCATCGGATCACGTCCAACTGTCCCAGCTCCTCGATCTGCTCCAGCACGGTCGGTGCTGTCGTGTTCTCCCCGAGCCGGTTCGGTTTGCCGGCCCCGTGGTAGTCGCTCGACCCGGTGACGAACAGGCCCAGGGTCCGGGCCAGGTCCTCGAGCCGTGCACGCTGACGCTCGTCGTGGTCGCGGTGGAACACCTCGAGCCCGGCGAGCCCCGCCTCGGCCATCTCCTCGATCACGGCGTCGGCCACGACGCGGCCGCGACCGTCCGCGCCCGGGTGGGCGAAGACGGGCACGCCGCCCGCGGCGCGGATCCCGCGCACGGCCACGACGGCGTCGGGCGCGTAGTGGGGCACGTAGTACGGGGTGTCCGTGGCGAGGATGGTCGCGAACGCGGCGGAGCGGTCGGGCGCGAGCCCGGCCGCGACGAGCGCGTCGGCGATGTGCGGTCGCCCGATCGTCGTCCCCGCGACGGTCTGGGCGAGCACATCCTCCCACGTGATCGGGTAGTCCTCGGCGATGAGGTCGACCATCCGCCGGGCCCGGCTCGTGCGCGCGTCGCGCGTGCGGTCCAGCTCGGCGAGGAGGGCGGCGTGCGCCGGGTCGTGCAGGTAGGACAGCACGTGCACGCTGATGCCGCCGGAGCGGGCCGAGATCTCCGCGCCGCGCACGAGCGCGACCCCGTGCGCGAGCGCCGCGTCCGTCGCCTGCGCCCAGCCCGCCGTCGTGTCGTGGTCGGTCAGCGCGACGACGTCGAGCCCGGCCGCGGCGGCCGCCTCGACGACCTCCCCCGGGGCGTCCGTGCCGTCGGACGCGGTCGAGTGGGTGTGGAGGTCGATGCGCACGGGGACCAGGATAGTGACGACGCACCGAGGCGGCGGCACGGGACCCCCACACGATGTCCACACGGGGCGCGGCCCCTCCCCACGGTCGTCCCAGGCTGGGGTGCCAGAGTCGGGAGCGATGACCCTCACGACGCCCCCCACGGCAGCCCTCGCGACGACCGCTTCTCCGACCCCCTCGACGCCGGCGTCCCCCGACCCCGCGCAGGCCCCGCCCGCGGTGGTCTTCGTCCACGGCATGCGCACCTCGGGCGCGATCTGGGACCACCAGGTCGAGCACGTGCGCGCCCTCGGCCACGACGCCGTCGCGGTCGACCTGCCCGCGCACGGCGCCCGAGCGCACGAGCGCTTCACGCTCGACCGCTCCTTCGAGGTGCTCGACGAGGCGGCCGCGTCGTTCGGCCCCGACCGCCGGGTCGCGCTCGTCGGCCTCTCGCTCGGCGGCTACACGTCGCTCGCCTGGGCGGCCCGACGCCCCGCGAACCTCGCGGGCGTGGTCGCTGCGGCGTGCACGTCCGACCCCAAGGGCAAGCCCGTCGCGCTGTACCGCGACGTCGCGCGCCTCGTCGTCGCCGGGGGCGGCGCCGTCGGTCGCGGCGCGCGCTGGGCCGCGCGCACGACCGCGACCGCGTGGGGCACGATCGCCCGCGGCGGCCGCGGCCTGCCGGGCGGTGCCGCGTCGTCGTACGCGCTGGCCGGGCCGGCCGACGCCGGGCCGCCGACGCCGGTCGCGCCCGGCTGGCACGTCGTCACCGACGCGCTCACCCAGCTCGCGGGCCGGTCGTGGCTCGCCCACGTGCGCGACGTCGACGTCCCCGTGTGGCTCGTCAACGGCGCGCGCGACCACATGCGCCTCGACGAGCAGCGCTACCTCGCGGCGGCCGCGGACGCGGCGCTCGTCGTCGTGCCGCGCGCCGGCCACGACGTCAACAGCGAGGCCCCCGAGGCCTTCAACCGCGTGCTCGGGCGCGCGCTCGCGGACTTCGGCCGCGTGCGCGGTGCGAGACTGGGGGCATGACCGACGCCACCCCCGTCACGCCCGCGCCCCCGTCCGAGACGCCCGACCAGACCACCGAGCACGCCGGTCCCGGCGAGGCCCAGGACCTGGCCGCGCGCGGGAGCAACCGCTCCCAGCGCCCGGACTCCGACGCGTTCAAGGCCTTCATCACGAGCGGCTGGGTGCCGCGCGCCGCGCTCGACGTCGAGCCGCTGCCGGCCGCCCCGTTCACCGTCGCGCGCCGCGCAGCGCTGTCGGCCCGGTTCCCGGGCGCGCGCCTCGTCGTGCCCGCCGGCCCCCTCAAGACGCGGTCGAACGACACGGACTACCGCTTCCGCCCGCACTCGGCGTTCGCGCACCTCACCGGCTACGGCACGGACCAGGAGCCCGACGCGGTGCTCGTGCTGCACCCCGTGGAGCCGGGCACCGGGGACGCCGGGTCCGACCACCACGCCGTGCTCTACGTCCGCCCGCTCGCGGCGCGCGACACCGAGGAGTTCTACGCGGACGCGCGGTACGGCGAGTTCTGGGTCGGCGCGCGTCCGTCCCTCGACGACGTCACGACCGCGACCGGCGTGGAGGCGCGGCACGTCGACGAGCTGCGTGACGCGCTCGCGAAGGACGTCGGCGCCGGCGGGGTGACGCTCCTCGTCGTCGCGGGCGCGGACGAGGCCGTCGAGGCGCTCGTCGAGGCGATCCGCGCGGAGGCGGGCGTCGACGAGGCCGCCGAGGACCAGCAGCTCAGCGAGGCCGAGTGGCTCGCGCGCGCCGAGGCCGCGTACCGCCGCACGGACGCCGCGCTCGTCGAGGCGGTCTCCGAGCTGCGCCTGGTCAAGGACGCGCACGAGGTCGAGCAGATGCGCGAGGCCGTCGCGGCGACGATCGCGGGCTTCGAGGAGGTCGTGCGGAGCCTGCCGCGCGCCCTCGGGCACCGTCGCGGCGAGCGCGTCATCGAGACGACGTTCGACGCCCACGCGCGCCTCGAGGGCAACACGGTCGGCTACGAGACGATCGCCGCAGCCGGCGAGCACGCGACGACGCTGCACTGGATCCGCAACGACGGCGTCGTGCGGACCGGCGAGCTCGTGCTGCTCGACGCGGGCGTCGAGGTCGACTCGCTCTACACGGCCGACGTGACGCGCACGCTGCCCGTCGACGGCGAGTTCACCGACGTCCAGCGCCGCGTGTACCAGGCCGTGCTCGACGCCGCGGACGCCGCGTTCGCCGTCGCGGTGCCGGGCGCGCGCTTCCGCGACGTGCACGCCGCCGCGATGGAGGTCATCGCCGCGCGCCTCGAGGAGTGGGGTCTGCTCCCGGTGAGCGCCGCCGAGTCGCTCTCGCCCGAGGGGCAGCAGCACCGCCGCTGGATGGTGCACGGCACGAGCCACCACCTCGGCCTCGACGTGCACGACTGCGCGCAGGCGCGGCGCGAGCTCTACCTCGACGGGGTGCTCGAGCCGGGCATGGTCTTCACGATCGAGCCGGGCCTGTACTTCAAGGCGGACGACCTGGCCGTCCCGGCGGAGTACCGCGGCATCGGCGTCCGCATCGAGGACGACGTCCTCGTCACCGCCGACGGCAACGAGAACCTGTCGGCCGCGCTGCCCCGTCGGCCCGAGGACGTCGAGGCCTGGATGGCGCGGCTGCGCGGCTGAGCGGGCCCGGCTCACCGGCGGAGGAACTGGGCTATGGTGGCCCGTTCATCCACCGGTGAGGGGAGGTGAACTCACGTGGCGAAGAGCATCAAGAAGGAAGCGTCGATGTCCATCAAGGAGAAGCGCGCCCAGAAGCGCGAGAGGGCTGCCGAGACCGCGGTGAAGTCGCGGAAGCGCTAGCGGCGCTTCCGCCGAGGGCCGGCCGACGGACGACGACGTCCGACGGCCGGCCTTCGTCGTCCCACCGGTCCGGGGACGCCTGCTCGGTCAGGCAGGGCGCTCGGGCTGGTCCGGGTGCGTGCCGGGGGCGGGCGCCGACCCGGGGCCCGCGTCGGGTGCCGGCGCGTCGGTCGGCTGGTCCGACGTCGGGCGCATGGCGCCGTAGCGCGGCTCGCCGGTCGGCGTCGTCCAGCGCGGGTCGGGCGTGCGGGCCGGGGGCGCGGCCGGAGGGGCCGCGGCGGGGACGCCCGCCGAGGGCTCCGGGGCCGGGGCGGGGGGCGTGGTGCCGGGGGTGCCCCAGCCGGGGTTGGCCGGCGCGGCGGGCGCGCGGACGCCGCCCGCGCCCTCGGGCATGCGGCCCAGGAGCTGGCGTGCCTCGCCCGCGCGCTCGGGCGCGCAGAGGATGCCGTAGGACGAGGCGACGATCTGGCTCTGCGACGTGAAGTCGCGCTTGCCCTGCGTCAGCGCGTACGACAGCACCGAGAAGAGCAGGCCGAACCCGGCGCCGATCCCGACGGCGGTGAGCACGAACCCGCCCTGGCCGGAGAACATGAAGAGCAGCAGGCCGACGAAGAGGCCGAACCACGCGCCGGACGCGGCGCCCGCGATCGCGACGCGACCGTAGGTGAGGCGGCCCGTCACGCGCTCGACCATCTTGAGGTCGGTGCCGACGATCGTCACGAGCTCGACCGCGAACTTGTTGTCCGAGAGGAAGTCGACCGCCTTCTGCGCCTCGAGGTAGGTCGCGTACGACGCCACCTCCTCGCCGCGCGGCGGGGTGGGGACACGGGGGACGGCACCCGGGCGTGACATGCTCATTCGCCCAGTCTGTCCTACCCGGGCGGAGCGCGCGAGGGCCGCTCCCCGCCCCGACCGGCCGACGACGGCGGGGAGGCGGCCGGGAGACGGCTCGGGACGCCCGCCACCTGCCGGGACGGAGCGCGGCGACCGGGGCGCGTGCGTAGGCTGGCGGCGTGAGTGCAGCCACCACCGTCTTCGTCGCGCGCCTGGCCGGGACCAGCGTGTTCGACCCCATCGGCGACCAGGTCGGGCGGGTGCGGGACGTCGTCGTGCTCATCAGGCCGAAGGGGGCGCCGCGCGCGGTGGGCCTCGTGGTCGAGGTGCCCGGCCGGCGCCGTGTCTTCCTGCCCCTGACGCGCGTGACGAGCATCGACGCGGGCCAGGTCATCTCCACCGGGCTCGTCAACATGCGGCGGTTCGAGCAGCGCGCCATGGAGACGCTGGCCGTGAGCGAGCTCCTGGAGCGCACGGTGCAGTTCGTCGACGGGTCGGGCTCGGCGACGGTCGAGGACCTCGCGATCGAGCGCCAGCGGACCGGCGACTGGCTCGTCACCAAGCTGTACGTGCGCCGGCAGGCGCAGCACAAGGGCACGCTCGGGCTGCGCCGGCGGGGCGACGCGCTCGTCGTCGACGTCGACGCCGTGACCGGGCTCGCCGGGAGCACGGAGGCGCAGGGCGCCGCGATGCTCCTCGCCGCGTACGACGACCTCAAGCCCGCCGACCTCGCCGACGTCATCCACGACCTCGGCGACACGCGCCGGCTCGAGGTCGCGGGCGCGCTCGACAACGAGCGGCTCGCCGACGTCCTGGAGGAGCTGCCCGAGGACGACCAGGTCGCGATCCTCTCCGGGCTCGACACCGACCGCGCCGCCGACGTCCTGGAGGCGATGCAGCCCGACGACGCGGCCGACCTCCTGCACGAGCTCCCCGAGGCCCAGGCCGCCCAGCTCCTCGAGCTCATGGAGCCCGACGAGGCGCGCGACGTGCGCCGCCTCCTCTCCTACGCGGAGGACACCGCGGGCGGCCTCATGACGTCCGACCCGGTCGTGCTCGGCCCGGAGACCACCATCGCGACCGCGCTCGCGCAGATCCGCCGCAAGGACCTCGCGCCCGCGCTCGCGTCGATGGTGTTCGTCGCGCGCCCGCCGCTCGAGACGCCCACGGGCCGGTTCCTCGGCGTCGCGCACTTCCAGCGCCTGCTGCGCGAGCCCCCGCACGCGGCCGTCGGCTCGGTGCTCGACTCCGACGTCGAGGGCGTGACGCCCGACGCGCCGCTCGGGCGCGTGACGCGCATCCTCGCGACCTACGACCTGCTGTGCGTGCCCGTGCTCGACGCGGAGAAACGCCTGCTCGGCGCGATCAGCGTGGACGACGTGCTCGACCACATGCTGCCCGACGACTGGCGCGAGACCGACGACGAGGACACCGAGGCCGCGCGCCGTGCCGTCGCGAGCGGGCGCGCGCGCACCGCCGCGCCCGGACGGCCGGGCACCGCGGGGGTGGCCCGTGGCTGACCGCCTCGACACGCCGAAGACCGCGCGCCGCAGCTTCTTCCCGCGCGTCAAGGTCGACCAGGACGCCGTCGGCCGCTCGACGGAGGGCATCGCACGCTTCCTCGGCACGCCGCGGTTCCTCGTCTACCTCACCGTGTTCTGCGCGCTGTGGATCGCGTGGAACTCGTGGGGCCCGGAGGGGTTGCGGTTCGACTCCGCCGAGTTCGGGTTCACCGCGCTCACGCTCATGCTCTCGCTCCAGGCGTCGTACGCCGCGCCGCTCATCCTGCTCGCCCAGAACCGTCAGGACGACCGCGACCGCGTCACCGCGGAGCAGGACCGTCAGCGCGCGGAGCGCAACCTCGCGGACACCGAGTACCTCGCGCGCGAGATGGCCGCGCTGCGCATCGCGCTGAGCGAGGTCGCCACGCGCGACTTCGTGCGGTCCGAGATCCGCAACCTGCTCGAGGAGCTGGAGGAGAAGACGGCCCGTCAGCCCGACGACGAGGTCGCCGACCGCTGACCCTGGGGCCCTACTGCGTGCCCTCCGCCGCGACCCGGCGCAGGCGCGCGGCGAGGGCGGGGTCGCCCGTGACGACGAGCCCGTCCGCCGGGCCGCGGCCCCAGAGCCACAGGTCGAGCGCCCAGGCCGGGCCGGACACCTGCGTGGTCGTCGAGCCGGGCAGGTCGACGAGCTGGGCGACGTCGAGGTCGTACGCCGTCCCCGACTCCGGACCGGTCCCCGTGAAGCGGCCGAACGCGAGCTCCCAGCTCCGCGGCCGCTCCCCCGGCCCGTCGACGACGACGGAGACCGTCGCGCCGTCGGGCGTGAAGACGCCCCACCCGGGCACCCCGTCCACCATGACGGACAGCACCTCGTCGACGCCGTCCGCCGCGACGCCCGGGTCGGCGGGCGTGACCTGACGCCCGGCCGTGAGCTCCGCGTCGGCGCGGTGGACGAGCGCCTCGTGCGCCTGGCGTCGCAGCACCCAGCCGACGTGCCGGCCGTCGTCGTGCCACGACCAGCACGGCTCGTCGGGGTCGCGACCGGTGAGCGCCGCGACGAGCCGGCTCGTCGAGCGCTGGAGCAGCGCGGGCAGCTCGGCGTCGGACGCCGGCCGCGCGAGCGGCTCGACCTCGTCGCCGTCCATCCCCTCCCCGGGAGCCGGGCCGACGACGCGCGCCCAGAAGTCCTGCACCTCGGCGAGGTGGTAGAGCAGGTCGGCGCCCGTCCACTCGGGGCACGCGGGCACGCGCGCGTCGGGCGGGGCGCTGCGCACGGCGTCGCCGAACAGCTCGCTGTCCCGCGCGAGGGAGGCCAGGGCGTCCATCCGTGCACGGTAGCGCCGTTCCGCGGCGCTCGTCGTGCGACGGGGCTCACGTCCGGTCCGGGACCTCCGACCCGGCCGACCGGGCTCCGGCCGCGCCTACGATGGGGGCATGCCCGACCCCGCCGCAGACCCGCTCGAGCACGCCGTCCGGCAGGCCCTCACCACGGTCCTGGACCCCGAGATCCGCCGCCCCGTCACGGACCTCGGCATGATCCGCTCGGTCGCCGTCGAGCCCGGCGCGCCGGGCGCCGTCGTGACGGTGGGGGTCGACCTCACGGTCGCCACGTGCCCGATGCGCGACACGCTCGCGCGCGACGTCGACGCCGCGGTGCGCGCGGTCGAGGGCGTGGCGGACGTCCGGGTCGACCTCGGCGTCATGACCGCGGAGCAGCGCGCCGAGCTGCGCACGATGCTGCGCGGCGGCGTGGGCGAGCCCGAGATCCCCTTCGCCAAGCCCGGGTCGCTGACGAAGGTGTACGCGATCGCGTCGGGCAAGGGCGGGGTGGGCAAGTCGTCGGTCACGGCGAACCTCGCGGTCGCGCTCGCCGCGCAGGGCCTCGAGGTCGGGGTCGTCGACGCCGACATCTACGGGTTCTCCATCCCGCGCATGCTCGGCGTCGACCGGCAGCCCACGCGCGTGGACAACATGCTCCTGCCGCCGATCGCGCACGGCGTGAAGGTCGTCTCGATCGGCATGTTCGTGCCCCCGGGCCAGCCCGTCGTGTGGCGCGGACCGATGCTGCACCGCGCGCTCCAGCAGTTCCTCGCGGACGTGTTCTGGGGCGACCTCGACGTGCTGCTCCTCGACCTCCCGCCCGGCACGGGCGACATCGCGATCTCGGTCGCGCAGCTCCTGCCCGGCAGCGAGATCGTCGTCGTCACGACGCCGCAGGTCGCCGCCGCGGAGGTCGCCGAGCGGGCCGGGTCGGTCGCGACGCAGACCCAGCAGGGCGTCGTCGGCGTGGTCGAGAACATGTCGTGGCTCGAGCAGCCCGACGGGTCGCGCCTCGAGGTGTTCGGCGCGGGCGGCGGCGAGCGCGTCGCGGCGAACCTGTCGCGCGCCACGGGGACCTCCGTCCCCCTCCTCGGCCAGGTGCCGCTCGACGTGTCGCTGCGCGAGGCGGGCGACGGCGGCACCCCGGTCGTGCTCTCCGACCCGGGCTCCCCCGCCGCCGCCGCGCTGCGCGACGTCGCCGCGGGTCTCGCGCGCCGGCCCCGCGGGCTCGCGGGGCGGTCGCTCGGGGTCACGGTCGTCTGACGCGACGGCCTCCGGACGTCGGGCAGTCTTTCACCGTCCTTTTCCTGTCTTTTCCGCGAGCCACGGTATAGTCTCGCCCGCATCTCGTCCGGGGGGACGGCCGTCGGGCCGGTGAGGGGGATCGTGTCGTGGCATCGCCGCCGCTCCGCCCTGCCCTCGTCCCGCCCACCATTCCCCTGACCTGCGACGCCGCCCCGGCTGCCCGGGCAGGGCGCTGCGGTCCGCCAGGCGCGCACGCACGCCCCACGCGGTCATGTGGACCTGACCGGTCGGTGACCCGCTGGTGACGAAGCCGCGACAGAACTCCTCCCCAGGGATGACGACGCCGTCCGTGTCGCCGCCCTAGCCTCGGGCCGGGCCGTCGTCGGCCCCGCCAGCAGCGCCCGCCCGCCGTCCCGCCACCGTCGTCCCAGGAGCCCGCACGTGGGTATCACCCGCCGGATCGTCTTCCCCGCTCTCCGCATCGTCATCTGGGCGGCGATCGCCGCCCTGCTCGCCGTGATCGCGTTCCGCTCGGCACCCGAGCCCGCGACCGACCCCGCGTTCCCCACGGCCGAGCTCGTGGAACCCCGCGTGGCCGTCTCCACGGGAGACGTCACCAACACCGTGAAGCTGACCGGGCAGGTCGTCGCCGACCCGGCCGCTCCGCAGAAGGTGACGCAGCGCGGGGTGGTCACGGCGGTGCTCGCCAAGCCCGGCGACGTGGTCGAGGCAGGCGCGCCCCTCCTCGAGGTGACCCTCGAGGAGCCCCGCGAGCCCCTCACCGAGACCGACCCGGAGACGGGCGAGGTCACGGTCACCGAGCGCCGACCGAAGGTCACGCGGGAGACCGTCAAGGCCACCATCGGCGGGACGGTCGCCACGTTCACCGCGCTCGAGGACCAGGAGGTGGCGGTCGGCGAGGACTTCGCGACCGTCTCGCCCGGCACGCTCTCGGTCACGGCCAGCATGGTCGCCGAGCAGCAGTTCCGGCTCCTCCAGATTCCCGGCGAGGCGACCGTCACGGTCACCGGCGGCCCCGCGCCGTTCGTGTGCACGAACCTGCGCATGGGCGCCGCCGCCGCCCCCGAGAACGCGCCCGAGGAGGGCGCCCCCGACCCGGCCGGCGGAGCGTCGTCCGCGAGCGTGACGTGCGCCGTCCCGGGCGACGTCACCGTCTTCGCCGGGCTCGCCGCCGAGCTCGAGATCACCGCGGGATCCGTCGAGGGCGCCCTCGTGGTGCCCGTGACGGCGGTCCTCGGCCGCGTGGAGCAGGGCAAGGTGTGGGTCGTCGGCGCGGAGGGCGAGCCCGAGGAGCGCGCCGTGACGCTCGGTCTCACCGACGGCTCGGTCGTCCAGGTGACCGAGGGCCTCGCCGAGGGCGACGAGGTCCTCGAGTTCGTGCCGGGCCAGGACGTCATGCCGGTCATGGACGACATGATGGTGACGGACGACAGCGAGGCCTCGTACTGATGAGCCTCCTGGAGCTCAGCGGGGTCACCCGCTCGGTGCTGCTCCCCGACGACCGCGAGCTCGAGATCCTGCGCGGCATCGACCTCACGGTCGGCGCGGGCGAGCACGTCTCGATCGTGGGCCGCTCGGGGACGGGCAAGTCGACCCTGCTCAACATCCTCGGCCTGCTCGACAGCCCGACGAGCGGGGACTACCTGCTCGACGGCGTCCCGATCGGCCGGCTCTCCGGCCGCGCCCGGGCGCGACGCCGCGGCACGGACTTCGGGTTCGTCTTCCAGCAGTTCAACCTGCTGCAGGGCCGTACCGCGCTCGAGAACGTCGTCGCCCCGCTGCTGTACGCGCGCGGACGGCAGTTCTGGCAGCGGCGCACGCTGGCCGCCCAGATGCTCGAGCGGGTCGGCCTCGGCGACCGGCTCGACACGACCCCGGAGAAGCTCTCGGGCGGCGAGCAGCAGCGCGTCGCGATCGCCCGCGCCCTGGTGCGCGTCCCGCGCGTCATCCTCGCGGACGAGCCCACGGGGGCGCTCGACGTCGACACGGGCAGCGAGGTCATGGACCTGCTCGACACCATCGCCGGCGAGAACGGGTCCGCGCTCATCGCGATCACGCACGACCTCGCCGTCGCGTCGCGCGCCGCCCGCCAGTTCCGCCTCGCCGACGGCGTGCTCACCCCGATCTCCATCAGCGCGCGCAGCGCCGGTTCCCTCGGGGCGCTCGGCGCCCCAGGCACCGACCACGATCCCGGGACCGACCCCGGGACGAGCCACGACCACCAGGCCGAGCACGTGGCCCGGCCGCTCGTCGGGGTCGCTCACGCACTCTCCGCTCGCGCGTCCGCCGCCACCGCGGCCGGGACCCCGGACACCGCACGCGACGCGGGGGCCACGGCATGACCGGCGTCGTCGGCGCCCTCCTCGAGGCCTGGGACGAGCTGCGCGTCCACAAGGTCCGGGTACTGCTCGCGCTCGTCGGCGTCGCGGTCGCGGTCTGCGCGATCACCACGATCTCGGCGGCCGGGGAGATGCTGCGCCAGGTGTCGTCTGAGCAGAACGACCGGTGGAACGGGCGCGCCGCGACCCTCCAGGTGTCGGCATGGCCCACGGGCGAGGGCGGGAGCGTCATGCCCGCGGCGGAGGAGTACGAGCGGGTCTTCGACGAGATCGTCGACCGCTACGGGATCGGCTACTCCTCGATGCTGCGCGACGCTCCCGCACCGGTGCGCTTCCCCGACGGCACGCAGGAGATCACCACGACGGGCGTGGAGCCCGACTGGGCCACGATGCACCGCTTCCAGGTGACGTCGGGTCGCTGGTTCACCGAGGCGGACGCGGACCGCCTCGCGCCCGCGCTCGTCGTCAACCAGGCGTTCCTCGACGCGCTCGGCGGGACGACCGTGGCCGAGCACCCGACGGTGACGATCGGCGGGGACAACCCGGTCGTCGCGACCGTCGTCGGGGCCTTCCCCGACGACTGGCCCGACATGGACCCGGTCGCGTACGCGCTGGTCGACGCCCAGTCGACGTGGGTCACGCCCGAGTCGATGGAGATGATGGGGCCGCCCCGGCTCGAGCTGTGGGTGCCCGACGACCTGTCGGACGCGCTCGTCGAGACGGTGCGCCGTGACGTCGCGGGCGCGCTCGAGGGCGTCCAGGCCGACGTCTACCGGTCCGACTCGCCGTCGGCGTCGGTCGTCGACGGCGCCATCCGGTGGGTCGTGCTCGGCGTGAGCGCGATCGCGCTGCTGCTCGGCGGGCTCGGCCTCGTGAACATCGCGCTCGTCACGGTGCGGTACCGGATCCGCGAGATCGGGATCCGCCGCAGCTTCGGCGCGAGCTCCGGGCGCGTGTTCTTCTCCGTGATGATGGAGAGCGTCGTGGCGACCACCGTCGCGGGGCTGCTGGGCGTGACCGTCGCGATCGTCGTCCTGCACAACGTCCCGCTCGACGTGCTCATGGGGTCGGCCGTCCAGGACGCGCCCGGGTTCCCGTTCTCCGCCGCGGTGACCGGCATGCTCGCCGCCGTCGGGATCGGCGCGCTCGCCGGGCTCCTCCCGGCGCTCGTCGCCGTGCGCGTCAAGGTGATCGACGCGATCCGCTACTGACCCGCTCGGCCCGGCCTCGTCGCCGGGCCGAGCGATGTTCGGTCGTGTTTGATCATGTTGGATTTCTCGACGATGTGGACAATACTGTCCGCATGCTCGCCTCACAGCGCCAGGAGCGCATCCTCGCCGAGATCCGGGACCACGGCGCGGTCCGCATCGGTGACCTGACCCGGGAGCTCGGGGTGTCGGACATGACGATCCGGCGCGACCTCGTCGAGCTCGCCGACCAGGGCCTGGTCCGCAAGGTGCACGGCGGCGCCGTCGCGCCGCACACGACCGCGCACGAGCCGGGGTTCGCCGCGAAGAGCTCGCGCGAGGCCGCGGAGAAGGAGGCCATCGCGACGGCCGCCGCCCGCCTCATCACCGCGAACGCGTCGGTCGCGCTGAGCGCCGGCACGACGACCCACCTGCTCGCCGCCCGCATCGCCGCGGACCCCGCGCTGCGCCCCCTGACGGTCGTGACGAACTCCCTCCCGGTCGCCGAGATCCTGCACCGGGCCAACGACCCGCGCCTGGAGACGATCCTCACCGGTGGCAGCCGCACGCCGTCGGACGCGCTCGTCGGCCCGCTCGCCGAGGCCGCGCTGTCGGGGCTGCGCGTCGACCTCGCGTTCGTCGGGGCGCACGGCGTCGACCCGGAGATCGGGCTCACGACGCCGAACCTCGACGAGGCCGCGACGAACCGCGCGCTCATCGAGTCCGCCGGGCGCACCGTCGTCCTCGCGGACCACACGAAGTGGCACACGACGGGCCTGCGCGTCTTCGCGACGTTCGCCGACGTGGACGTCCTCGTCACCGACGCCGGGCTCGCCGAGGACGAGCGCGCGCGCGTCCAGGACCTCGTCGAGCAGCTCGTCGTCGCCTGACCGGCGACCGCCGCGCCGGCTCCCCGCCTCCCCCACCGCACCGCGATCGGAACACCGCACGCATGAACCCGCACCTGCGCCGCACCTCGACCCGGCTCGCCGACGGCCGCGAGCTCGTCTACTTCGACGACTCCCCCGCGTACGTCTCGGGCGAGCGCACGCGACGGCTCGACGACCCGCGCCCGCTGCCCGACCGCTTCGCCCCGGTGCCGGGCCCCGACGGGACCCCGCACCCGTACGTGGGCCCGGAGATGCGCCGGGACCCGCTCACCGGCGACTGGGTCCCGCTCGCCGCGCACCGGATGAACCGCACGTTCCTGCCCGCCGCGGACTCGTGCCCGCTGTGCCCCGCACGGCCCGGCAGCGCGTACTCGGACGGAGAGGTGCCCGACACGGACTACGACGTCGTCGTCTTCGAGAACCGCTTCCCGTCGCTCCAGCGCGTGCCGGGCGTCCCGGACGCGGTGGTCACGGACGCGCCGCTCCAGCAGCACGCCCCGGCGGCGGGCCGGTGCGAGGTCGTGTGCTTCTCGAGCGACCACCGCGCGTCCTTCGGCGCGCTCCCGCCGCAGCGGGTGCGCACGATCATCGACGCGTGGGCGGACCGCACCGCCGCTCTCTGCGCCGAGCCCGGGGTCGAGCAGGTCTTCTGCTTCGAGAACCGCGGCCAGGAGATCGGCGTCACCCTGCACCACCCGCACGGCCAGATCTACGGCTACCCGTACGTGACGCCGCGCACGCGCACGCTGCTCGACCAGGCGCGCGAGCACCACCGCCGCACCGGCCGCAGCCTGCTGCGCGACGTGCTCGAGTCCGAGCTCGCGGACGGCCGCCGCGTGGTCCTCGAGACGGAGCACTGGGTCGCGTACGTGCCCTACGCGGCGCGCTGGCCCGTCGAGGTCCACCTCGCGCCGCGGCGCGACGTCCCCGACCTGCCCGCGCTCACGGACGCCGAGCGCGACGACCTGGCCACCGCCTACCTCGAGCTGCTGCGCCGCCTGGACCGGTTCTTCGAGACGGCCGACGGCGAGCCCATCCCCCTGCCGTACATCGCCGCATGGCACCAGGCCCCGGCCCGCGAGGGCCGCGCGGTCGCCGACGGCGGCACCGACGACGTCTCCCTCGCACGGCTGCACCTGCAGGTGTTCTCCGTCCTCCGCGCGCCGGGCAAGCTCAAGTACCTCGCGGGCTCGGAGTCCGGCATGGGGGCGTGGATCAGCGACACGACGCCCGAGCGCATCGCCGCACGCCTCCAGGAGCTCGCCCCGACGAGCGCCGCCCGGGGCTGGGTGCCCGCGCTGGCGGACGACGACGGCGCCGCGCGCGCCCGTGCCGTGCTCGCCGAGGCGTTCGGCGCGGACGAGCCCGGCGAGGAGGTCCGCGTGTGGGCCGCGCCCGGGCGCGTCAACCTCATCGGGGAGCACACCGACTACAACGCGGGCCTGTGCCTGCCGGTCGCGCTGCCCCACCGCACCTACGTGGCGCTGCGGCCGCGCACCGACTCGCTCGTCCGCCTCGCGTCCGCGCAGGCGCCCGGCGAGACGTGGACGGCCCGCCTCGAGGACGTCGGCCCGGGCGAGGTCGCGGGCTGGGGCTCGTACGTCGCGGGCGTCGCGTGGGCGCTGCGCGAGCACCTCGTCGCCCAGGGCGCGGACCCCGCCGCCGTCCCCGGGTTCGACGCGGCCGTCGACTCGAGCGTCCCGTTCGGCGCCGGGCTCTCGTCGTCCGCGGCCCTCGAGTGCGCGGTCGCCGTCGCGCTCGACGACGTCGCCGGGCTCGGCCTCGCGGCGACCGACGCGGGCCGCGCCGTCCTCGCCACCGCGAGCGTCCGCGCCGAGAACGAGATCGCGGGCGCACCCACGGGCGGCATGGACCAGTCGGCGGCGCTGCGCGCGCAGGCCGGTCACGCGCTCCTCCTCGACTGCCGCCCCGGGCTCGACCCGGTCGAGTCCGCCACGCAGGTGCCGTTCGACCTCGACGCCGCGGGCCTCGCCCTGCTCGTCGTGGACACCCGTGCGGAGCACCAGCTCGTCGACGGCCAGTACGCGCAGCGCCGCGCCACGTGCGAGGACGCCGCCCGCACGCTCGGGATCGGCTCGCTGCGCGAGCTCGCCGACGCGGTGGACGCGAGCGGCGACCCGGCGGCCGCGCTCGCCCGCGCGCTCGACGCTCTGCCCGACGACGTCGCGCGCCGCCGCGTGCGCCACGTCGTCACCGAGATCGGCCGCGTCCGCGCGCTCGTGGCGCTCCTGCGCGAGGGCCGGCCGGACGCCGTCGGGCCGCTGATGAACGCGTCGCACGCGTCGCTGCGCGACGACTACGAGGTCTCGAGCGTCGAGCTCGACGTCGCGGTCGACGCGGCGCGCGTCGCGGGCGCCCTCGGTGCGCGGATGACCGGCGGCGGGTTCGGCGGCTCCGCCATCGCGCTCGTGCGCGCGGACCAGGTCGAGACCGTCGCCGACGCCGTGCGCGCCGCGTTCGAGCGCGAAGGGCTCGGCGCCCCGGGCTTCCTGCTCGCGACGCCGTCCGCGCCCGCCGAGCGCGTCGCCTGACCGTTCCCGCTCAGACGTCGTAGGTGACGACGAGGGGCGCGTGGTCGCTCCAGCGCTCCTCGTGCGACGGCGCGCGGTCGACCTCGACCTTGACCGCGCGCTCCGCGAGGGAAGGCGTCGCGAGCTGGTAGTCGATGCGCCAGCCCGAGTCGTTGTCGAACGCGCGCCCGCGCCACGACCACCAGGTGAACGGGCCCGGGCCCTCGCCGCCGTGGACGCGGCCCAGGTCCACGAGCCCGACCTGGTCCAGCCACACGTCGACGTAGGCGCGCTCCTCGGGGAGGAACCCCGCGCTCTTGAGGTTGCCCTTCCAGTTCTTGATGTCGACGTTGCGGTGCGCGATGTTGAGGTCGCCCGCCAGGACGACCTTCTCGCCCGTGGCCGCGAGCTCGCGCAGCCGCGCGGTCACCTTCTCCAGGTAGGCGTACTTCGCGACCATCGTCTCCGGCTGGCTCACGGTGCCCGAGTGGATGTACGCCGAGACCACGGTGAGACGGCCGCCGTCGGGCAGCTCCAGGTCGGCCTCGACCCAGCGACCGGTGTCGACCGGCGGCTCGGGCTCGCCGGCCCCGAGGCCGACGCGGACCGCGGACACCGGCAGGCGTGACGCGACCGCGACCCCGGCGCGGCCCTTGATGTCGCACGCCTGGTGGGCGACGTGCCAGCCCTCCAGCAGGTCGTTGACGACCGAGTCGGGGGCGCGCACCTCCTGGAGCAGCAGGACGTCGGGCGTCCGGGACGCGATCCAGGCGTCCATCCCCCGGCGGTAGGCGGCGCGGATTCCGTTGACGTTGGCGGTGGCGAGGGTCAGCACGCGGGCCATCCCATCACACGCCACCGACAACGACGGGCCCCGGCGTCAGGCGGGCGGCGTGGCCTCGCTCACGGGCGCCGCGACGACGCGGGCCGGCCGGAATGCGCTCGCGAGGACCGCCGAGACGGCGGCGAGCACAGCCAGCACCACGAAGCCGACCCGGAGGTGGTGGGCGGTCGCGAAGACGCCGGTGAGGACGCCGCCGAGCACGGCGCCCGCGTAGGTGAAGACGTTGAGCCGCGCGACCGCCCGGTCGGTGACCGTCGCCACGACCCCGGCGGCGGGCTCCCCCGCCGCTCCCGCCCGGCCCGACGCGACCGCCTCCCGGGCGCGGTCCCCGACCGCCGAGAACGCGAGCGGCGCGACGACGCCGAGCCCGAGGCCGGTCACGGCGAGGCCGAGCACGGCGACGGGCCAGGCCGGGGCGGCCGCCACCGCGACGAACCCCAGGGCGCCGAGCGTGCCGCCCAGCCGCACGACCCGGACCCGGCCGAGGCGCTCGACGAGACCGTCCCCGACGAGCCGCGACACGATGAGCGCCGCCTGGTACGCCGCGTACCCGAGCGGGGCGGCGGCCGCGCTCGCCGCGAGGACGTCGCGCAGGAACGTCGCGCTCCAGCTCGACACCGCGGAGTCGGCGACGGGGAACGCGAGCATCCCTGCACCGAGCAGCGCGATCGTGCCCGCCGCGACCCACGTCACCGGGGCGTCCCGCACGCCGGCATCCCCGACCACGGCATCCCTGACCTGGGCATCCTTGACCTGGGCATCCCTGGCCTGGGCGTCCCTGACCACGGCGTCCGGGGCGACGGCCTCCGGGACCGGGCGACCGCCGTCGGGCAGGCGCAGGGCGAGCCAGGCCGCGCCCACGGCGACGAGCAGCGCCACGAGCGGGAGCGCGAGCGGCTGGCCGAGACCGGCCAGCGCGCCGCCCGAGACCGCGAGCGCACCGAGCACTCCCCCGGCCGCGTTCGCGGCGTAGAACGACGCGAGCAGGCTGCGTCCGTGCGCGCGCTCGACGTCGATCCCGAGCATGTTCATCGCGGCGTCCACGGCGCCGAGCGCGAGCCCGTAGAGGCCGATCGCCCCGAAGAAGAGGGGCCACGACGGCGCGAGACCGATCCCCGCCACCGCCGTCGCGGCGAGCAGCAGGCCCCCGACGACCACGGTGCGCGCGCCGCGGACGGCCGCCACGACGCCCGACAGCGCGCTGCCCAGGCCGGCGAGGACGCACACGCCCAGCACGACGAGCGTCACGACGTCGTCGCCCATGCCGAGCCGGTCCTTGTAGCCGGGGATGCTCGTGAGCACCACCGCGAACCCGAAGCCCTGCACGGCGTACGCCGCCGTCGTCGCGATGCGCTCCGTCACCCGCGCAGACTAGCGCTCGCGCGCCGTCCCGGGAACGCCGCAGGGCGCGGCCGCGGGTGACCCGCGACCGCGCCCTGCGTCGGGCTCAGGCGGAGGCACGCTCCGCCGCGTCGACGACGTTCGCGAGGAGCATCGCGCGCGTCATCGGGCCGACCCCGCCGGGGTTCGGCGAGATCCAGCCCGCCACCTCGGCGACGTCGGGCGCGGCGTCCCCGACGACGCGGCTCTTGCCGGTCTCCGGGTCGACCTCGCGCGAGACGCCGACGTCGATCACGACGGCGCCGGGCTTGACCATGTCGCGCGTGACGATCCCGCGGACGCCCGCGGCCGCGACGACGACGTCGGCGCGGCGCACGAGCGCGGGGAGGTCCGTCGTGCCGGTGTGCGTCAGCGTCACGGTCGCGTTGACCGCGCGCCGCGTGAGCAGCAGGCCGATCGAGCGGCCGACGGTGACGCCGCGCCCCACGACCACGACCTCCTTGCCCGCGAGGGAGATGCCGTGCCGCTCGACGAGCTCGATGATCCCGCGCGGCGTGCACGGGAGCGGCGACGTGACCTCCTCGTTGACGCGCAGCACGAGCCGGCCGAGGTTGGTCGGGTGCAGCCCGTCCGCGTCCTTGGCCGGGTCGATGAGTTCGAGCACGCGGTTCGTGTCGATGCCCCGCGGGAGCGGGAGCTGCACGATGTACCCCGTGCAGGCCGGGTCCTCGTTGAGGCGTCGGACGGCGGCCTCGATGTCCTCCTGCGTCGCGTCGCCCGGCAGGTCCTCCCGGATCGACGCGAGCCCGACCTCCGCACAGTCGCGGTGCTTGCCCGCGACGTACCACTGCGACCCCGGGTCGTCTCCGACGAGGAGCGTCCCCAGGCCGGGCACGACGCCCTTCTCCGCGAGGACCGCGAGGCGGTCCTTGAGCTCCGCCTTGATCGCGGCGGCGGTGGCCTTGCCGTCGAGGATCCGCGCGGTCACTGCTGGAGGCCCGGGTACAGCGGGAAGTCGGCCGTGAGCTTCTGCACGCGGGCGCGCAGCGCCTCGGCGTCGGTCGCGGCACCCTCGCGCAGCGCGGTCGCGATGATCTCGGCGACCTCGGTGAACTCGGCGTCGCCGAAGCCGCGGGTCGCGAGCGCCGGCGTGCCGATGCGCAGGCCGGACGTGACGCGCGGCGGGCGCGGGTCGAACGGCACGGCGTTGCGGTTCACGGTGATGCCGACCTCGTGCAGGAGGTCCTCGGCCTGCTGGCCGTCGAGGGCCGAGTGGCGCAGGTCGACGAGGACGAGGTGGACGTCGGTGCCGCCCGTGAGGACCGAGACGCCGGCCTCGGCGACGTCGGCCTGGGTCAGGCGGTCCGCGATGATGCTCGCACCGCGCAGGGTGCGCTCCTGGCGGTCGCGGAAGCCGTCCGTGGCCGCGACCTTGAACGACACGGCCTTGGCCGCGACGACGTGCATGAGCGGGCCGCCCTGCTGGCCCGGGAACACGGCCGAGTCGATCTTCTTGGCGTACTCCTCCTTGCTGAGGATGAAGCCGGAACGGGGGCCGCCGATCGTCTTGTGGACCGTGGAGGACACGACGTCCGCGTACGGCACCGGGGACGGGTGCAGGCCCGCGGCCACGAGGCCCGCGAAGTGCGCCATGTCCACCCACAGCTTCGCGCCGGCCTCGTCCGCGATCTCGCGAAACGCCGCGAAGTCGAGGTGGCGCGGGTACGCGGACCAGCCGGCGATGATGACGTCGGGGCGGGTCTCGAGGGCCTGCTTGCGGACCTCGTCCATCTCGACGCGGTACGACTGCGGGTCCACGCCGTAGGCGGAGACGTCGTAGAGCTTGCCGGAGAAGTTGATCTTCATGCCGTGCGTGAGGTGGCCGCCGTGCGCCAGCTCGAGGCCGAGGATCCGGTCGCCCTTGTTGATGAGCGCGTGCAGGACGGCGGCGTTCGCCTGGGCGCCCGAGTGCGGCTGGACGTTGACGTGCTCCGCGCCGAACAGCGACTTGGCGCGGGCGATCGCGAGGTTCTCCGCGATGTCGACCTGCTCGCAGCCGCCGTAGTAGCGGCGGCCCGGGTAGCCCTCGGCGTACTTGTTGGTGAGCACGGAGCCCTGCGCCTGCAGGACGGCGCGCGGGACGAAGTTCTCGGACGCGATCATCTCGAGGGTGTCGCGCTGGCGCGCGAGCTCCCCGTCGAGGACGGCCGCGATCTCGGGGTCGAGCTCGGCGAGCGGGGTGTCGAGGACGTTGTCGGCTGGCTGGGCGCTCATGGCGTCTCCTCCGCGGGTGTCTGGCAGTTCGTCGTCGATGGTCACGTTCCCGGCTCGCCGGGTACGCCCCACCAGGGGGTGACCCGGGGCCCAGGCGAACGACCCGTCGTCTGCACAGCGTGCCGCTCCCCGGTGGTGATCCACCCTGCCCGGGCGGAGTTCCACCGGGCGGCGCCAGTCGCGACGCGTCGATCCTAGCGCACGGCCCGTGGGCGGTCCCGGGCTACTCCTGCCCGACGGCGCCCGACTCGTTGCGCGCCTCGGCCTCGCCGAGGATGCGGCGGAGGTAGGTGTAGGTGAGGTCGCCCGCCGCCTTGTCGTACTGCTCCTCGTAGCCGTGCTTGGTGTACATGGCGAGGTTCTGCTTCGAGTCCTTGCCCGTGAACACCCAGATCTCCGTCGTCTGCTCGGGCAGGTACGGCAGCACCTCGAAGAGCATCTGGGTCCCGATGCCGCGGCCCTGCATGTCCGGCGCGACGGCGAGGCGGCCGAGCGTCGCCTTGCTGTCCTCGATCTCCACCCGCACGGAGCCGACCAGGCGCGGGCCGAGCCACGCGCCGATCGTCACGACGTCCTCGCGCGCGAGGTCCTCGCGCAGCTCGTGCAGCGTCTGGGTCAGCGGCGGGATGTTCGGGTCCTGGTAGAGCTGCGCCTCGGTGACGAACGCCGCCCGGCGCAGGGTCAGGAGCTCACCGGCCTCGGCGTCGGTGACGAGGCGGGTCGTGATCTGCGCGTCGTTCATGAGGACATCGTGTCAGACATCGCGCGCCGCGACCGTGCACGTCCGGGTCGGTGTCCGCGGGCGGGACCCGTGCGTCCTCCCGCCCGGCGCGCGGCTACCCTCTGAGGGGTGTCCACGACAGATCCCCGCGGCGCCGACGTCACCGACGTCACGGCGACCCGCACCGCGCAGTCCCCCACCGGCGAACCCACGCACTGGGTCCTCACGCTCTCGTGCCCGGACGGGCCGGGGATCGTGCACGCCGTGGCCGGGGCGCTCGCGCGGCTGGGCGGCAACATCACCGAGTCGCAGCAGTTCGGCGACCCGCTCTCGGGGCTCTTCTTCATGCGCGTCCAGGTCGAGGCCGCGGCGGAGCGCGCCGAGCTCGAGCGGGCCGTCGAGCAGGTCGCAGCACGGTTCGCCATGACGTGGCGGCTCGACGTGGTCGGGCGGCGCGTGCGCACCCTGCTCATGGTCTCGAAGGCCCCGCACTGCCTCGTCGACCTCCTGTACCGCGAGCGCTCGCAGGGCATGCCGATCGAGGTCGTCGGCGTCGTCGGCAACCACCGCGACCTCGAGGACATCGCGTCGTTCTACGGCAAGCCCTTCCACCACGTGCCCGTCACGCGGGACACGAAGGCCGCCGCCGAGGCGCGCCTGCGCGAGCTCGTCGAGGAGCTCGACGTCGAGCTCGTCGTGCTCGCCCGGTACATGCAGATCCTCTCGGACGAGCTGTGCCGCGAGATGCCCGGGCGCATCATCAACATCCACCACTCGTTCCTGCCGAGCTTCAAGGGCGCGCGCCCGTACGCCCAGGCGCACGACCGCGGCGTCAAGCTCATCGGCGCGACGTCCCACTACGTGACCGGCGACCTCGACGAGGGCCCGATCATCGAGCAGGACGTCGAGCGCGTCGACCACTCGCGCCGCGTCGAGGACCTCGTGGCGATCGGCGAGGACGTCGAGCGCCAGACGCTCGCGCGCGCCGTCCGCTGGCACGCGGAGCACCGCGTGCTCCTGGACGGGCACCGCACCGTCGTCTTCCGCTGAGCAGCCGCCGGGCGCGCTCCCGGCAGCCCGGGCGCGCACCCGCCGCTCTCCCCGGCACGACGACGGCCCCCGCCACGTCTCGGACGTGACGGGGGCCGTCGTGCGGCGGCGTGCCGGTTCGCCGCCGCCTCCCGGTCGCTCAGCGCGAACGGGTCACTTGGTGAGCTCCTCCAGGGTGGGGTCGCCCGCGTAGACCTCGGCGGCGTTCTCCTGCGTGACGATGACGGGCTCGAGCAGGAAGGCCGGGACGACCTTCACGCCGTTGTCGTACGACTCGGTGTCGTTGATCTCCGGCTCGTCGCCCGCCTGGAGCGCCGTGACCGCGTTGATCGACTCCTCGACGAGCTTGCGCGTGTCCTTGTAGATCGTCGAGTACTGCTCGCCCGCGACGATCGACTTCACGGACTCGACCTCGGAGTCCTGGCCGGTGATGACCGGGGTCTCCTTGCCGGCCTGCTTCGCCGACGTCAGGGCGGCGCGCGCCAGGGTGTCGTTCGGCGACAGGACGCCGTCGATCTCCTTGTCGGAGTAGCTGCCCGAGAGCACGGTGTCCATGCGCTTCTGGGCGTTCTCGGCCTTCCAGCCCTGCGTCGCGACCTGCTCGAACGACGTCTGGCCGGACGGGATGACGAGCGTGCCGTCGTCGATCTTCGGCTGGAGGACGCTCATGGCGCCCTCGAAGAACGGCGTCGAGTTCGCGTCGTCGGGCGAGCCGGCGATGAGCTCGATGTTGTACGGCGCCTCGCCCTTGCGCTCCTCGAGGCCCTGGAGCAGGGCCTGGCCCTGGAGCTCGCCGACCTTGAAGTTGTCGAACGCGATGTACTCGTCCACGGCGTCCGTGTTCTTCACGAGACGGTCGTACGCGATGACGGTCGCGCCGTTGTCCTTCGCGTTCTTCAGCTGGGTGCCGAGCTGCGACCCGTCGATGGCGCCGACGATGATCACCTTCGCGCCCTGCTCGACCATCGCGTCGATCTGGCTCTGCTGCTCGGAGACGCCGCCGTTGGCGAACTGGACGATCGGCTTGAAACCGGCCTCCTCGAGACCGTCGTTGAACAGGCTCTCGGCGAGGACCCAGTTCTCCGACGTCTTCTGCGGGAGCGCGACGCCGATCGTCGCGCCCTCCTCGAAGCCGGCCGCCGCGGACTCGCCGCCGCCGGACGTCTCGCCGCCACCGCTGTCGCCCCCGCGCTCGGAGGAGCAGCCGCTGAGCACGAGCGCGCTCGCGGCGGTGAGCGCCAGGAGCGTCGTGGTGAGCTTCTTCATGGGTACCACTTTCTGTCGGGCATCCGTCGTCGGATGCGGTCCGGGGGTCGTGCGGGAAGGTTCGGGAGGGTTCAGCCCTTGGCGGCCGTGGCGCCGGCCTCGACCGGGACCTCGGGCTGCGGGTCGTCGGCGCCGGTGACGGCACCGGTGCCCTTGTCGCGTCGCGACGGGAAGATCAGCCCGATGATCGACGGGCGGCCCTGCACCTTGTTGTAGACGTCGAACGCGACGGCGATGAGGAGCACGAGGCCCTTGATGATCTGGGTGCGGTCCGAGCCGATGCCCATGAGCTGCAGGCCGTTGTTGAGCACGGCCATGACGAGCCCGCCGATGACGGAGCCGACGACCGTGCCGACACCGCCCGAGACGGCGGCGCCGCCGATGAAGACGGCCGCGATCGCGTCGAGCTCCCACATGTTGCCGTCGAAGGGGCCGGACGCGGTCGAGCGGCCGATGAAGATCATGCCCGCGAGCGCCGCGAGGACCGACATGTTCATCATGACGAAGAAGTTCGTGCGCTTGATGTCGACGCCGGACAGCGCCGCGGCGGCCCGGTTGCCGCCGACGGCGTACACGTGGCGGCCGCCGACGGTCCGCTGCGCGACGAACTGGTAGACGATGACGAGCAGGATCAGGATGACCGCGGGCACGGGGATCGAGGTCCCGACGCGGCCCGAGCCGTAGAGGTACGTGAGGTAGGCGATGACGGCGCTGAAGAGGACGACGCGCGTCACGGCGACCGATGTCGGGACCGGGTCGGCGCCGAGCTTGCGGGCGCTGGCCCGGCGGCGGAGCTCCGACCACACGACCGCCGCGATCGCGAGGACGCCGAGCAGGAGCGTCGAGTTGTTGAGGCCGGTGCCCGGTCCCCACTCGGGCAGGTAGCCGCCGCCGATCCACTGGATCTCGGTCGGGACGGGGACGGTGTTGGACTTGCCGATGTACTGGTTGAGGCCGCGGAAGATCATCATCCCGGCGAGGGTCGTGATGAAGCCCGGGATGCCGACGTACGCGACCCAGAAGCCCTGCCACGCGCCGATGACCGCGCCGACGCACAGCCCCAGGAGGATGCCGAGCCACCACGGGATCCCCCAGTCCCGGATCGCGAGGGCGACGATGATGCCGGTCACCGCCGCGACAGACCCGACGGACAGGTCGATGTGGCCCGCGATGATCACGAGCACCATGCCGATCGCGAGGATGAGGATGTAGGAGTTGCCGTTGAGCAGGTTCTGCGCGTTGCTCGGGGTGAGGACGCGCCCCCCGGTCGCGATCTGGAAGAAGATGATCAGGGCGAGGAGCGCGAAGAGCATGCCGAACTGGCGCGCTCCGCCGCTCAGCAGCTGCTTGATGGACGACATCGTCGGTGGTTCCTTCTCGGTCGAGACGGGGTGGCTGGGGGTGGAGGGGCGGCCGGGTCAGGCCGCGTCGGCGGGCGCGTCGCTCTGCGCGCCGGTCATGAGCCGCATGAGACCCTCCTGGGTCGCGTCGGCCCGGGACACCTCACCGGTGATGCGCCCCTCGAACACGGTGTAGATGCGGTCGCACAGCCCGAGGAGCTCGGGCAGCTCCGACGAGATGACGACGACGCCGCGGCCCGCGTCCGCGAGCTTCTGGACGAGCCCGTAGATCTCGTACTTGGCGCCGACGTCGATCCCGCGCGTCGGCTCGTCGAGGATGAGGAGCTCCGGCTCGGTGTACATCCACTTGGCGAGCAGCACCTTCTGCTGGTTGCCGCCGGAGAGCTTCGCGACACCCTCGTGCACGCTCGGCGCCTTGATGGAGAACGCCTTGCGGTAGCCCTCCGCCGCGACGAACGCCGCGTCGCGGTCGATGACGCCGGCCTTCGCGATGCGCGGCAGGTTCGCCGACTGGATCGTGCCCAGGATCGTGTCGAGCAGGTTGAGGCCGAGCGACTTGCGGTCCTCGGGGACGTACGCGATCCGGTTCTCGATCGCCGAGAGCACCGTGGGCATGGAGACCTCGCGCCCGTCGATGCGGACGACGCCGGACAGGTAGCGGCCGTAGGTGCGCCCGAAGATCGAGCGCGCGAGCTCGGTGCGCCCCGCGCCCATGATCCCGGCGAAACCGACGATCTCTCCCCTCCGCACGTGGAAGGTCGAGCCCTTGCACACGAGGCGGCCGGGCACCTCGGGGTGCTCGACGGTCCACCCCTCGACCTCGAAGAAGGTCTCGCCGATCGACGGGGTGTGGTCGGGGAAGCGCGACTCGAGCGAACGGCCGACCATGCCGCGGATGATGCGGTCCTCGTCGACGGCGTCGTCCTTCACGTCGAGCGTCTCGATCGAGCGGCCGTCGCGGATGATCGTGATCGAGTCGGCGATCGCCTCGATCTCGTTGAGCTTGTGCGAGATGATGATGCTCGTCATGCCCTTGGCGCGCAGGCCGCGCAGCAGGTCCAGCAGGTGCTCCGAGTCCTCCTCGTTGAGCGCGGACGTCGGCTCGTCGAGGATGAGCAGCCGCACGTCCTTCGCCAGCGCGCGGGCGATCTCCACGAGCTGCTGCTTGCCGACGCCGATGTTCTTGATCTGCGCGTCCGGCGACTCCTGGAGCCCGACGCGCGCCATGAGCTCCTCCGCCCGGCGCCGCGCCACGCCCCAGTCGATCCCGAACGACCCCTTGACCTCGTTGCCGAGGAAGATGTTCTCGGTGATCGAGAGCTCCGGGATGAGCGCGAGCTCCTGGTGGATGATGACGATGCCTGCCTGCTCGCTCGAGCGGATGTCCTTGAACCGGACCTCGGCGGCCTCGTAGTAGATGTCGCCCGTGTACGTGCCGTGCGGGTACACGCCCGAGAGCACCTTCATGAGCGTCGACTTGCCGGCGCCGTTCTCCCCGCAGATCGCGTGGATCTCCCCCGCGCGGACGCGCAGGTTGACGTCGTCGAGGGCGCGCACGCCCGGGAACTCCTTGGTGATGCCCCGCATCTCGAGGATCACGCGCTCGTCCGTCATCGGACCTCCTCCTGCCGAGGACAGCGCGCGGGGCACCTGTGCCCCGCGGACCCGGACACCCTCAGCGCCGTCCGAGCGGGCCCGACGCTATGCCCGTCGTGATCTTGGCGTCAACTCCTGAACGCAAGGCCAGGGCGAACTGTGATCGAATAGCGACCTTGGTCCTATGACAGCGCAGACATATGCCCCGGATGTGAGCGCGAACACGCGCGATCTCACCTAAGCGATCAGGACATGAATGCTTGAGAGCGCTTTCAGGCGAGGCTCACGCTGCGCTGCCGACATGCGGGTGCACCGAGGTGGCCGCGGCGGTGCCGGCGGTCCGGGCCTAGCGAGGTGGGAGCGGGCGCTTGAAGCCCTCGTGCGACTGCTCGTAGCCGAGCGACCGGTAGAACCGGTGGGCGTCCGTGCGTCGCTTGTCGGACGTGAGCTGGGCGAGCGCGCAGCCTCGCGCGACGCCCCACGCGTGCGCCCACGCCATCATCGCGCGACCGACGCCCTGGCCCCGCAGCCGCCGGTCGACGCGGACGGCCTCGACCAGCAGCCGCGACGCGCCGCCGCGGGAGATCCCGGGGACCACGGTGAGCTGCATGGTGCCCACGACCTCGCCGTCGCGCTCCACGACCACCAGGGCGTTGTTCGGGTCCGCGTCGATCGCGGCGAACGCCGCCTCGTGCTCCGGGCCGACCTCGCCGGTGCGGGCGCGCGCGATCGCGTCGTCGGCGATGAGCTCGACCACCCGGGGCAGGTCGGCGGCGACGGCCGGACGGAAGACGAGACCCGCCGTCGGGCGGACGGCGGACGAGGGCGAGGTGGTCACGGCTCGCGACGCTAGCACCAGCCCCGGAGAGAACGACGCCGACCGGGGTGCGCCGAGGTAGAGCCCTGGTGAGCCGAGGGAGAACCGGGGTAGGCCGAGGTAGAGCCCCGGCGATGACCAGGGCTCTACCTCGGCGGGTCGTCCTACCTCGGCGGTCGGCTCAGGAGCAGGTGGCTCCCTCGTGCTCGACGGTGAAGGTCGAGGTGACCTCCTCGCCGTCGACCACCGCGGTGGCGGTCACCGTGGCCTCGCCGGCCGCGACCGCCTTCTGGCGCGTCGCGAACGACTGGTAGGCGTTCTTGCCGGGCGCGACGTCCGCGACCTGCTTCTCGCCGAACGGCGTGGCGAGCCGGACGTCCACCGGCACGGCGCCGTCGTTCGTCGCCCGGACCGCGACGTACACCTTGCCCGCGAGGCAGCGCGTCTGCACGTCGACGGACACGGGCAGCTCCGCCCCGGCCTGCGGCTGCACCAGGACGGCGACGGACCGTCCCGGGACGGTCACCGTGCCGGTGGCCGCGTCCCACGTGGTGCCGCGCACGACGTCGTCGCTCCCCTCCTGCTGCACGGGCGAGAGCACGTACTCGCGGCCCGCGAGCGCGGACAGCGGGACGGTGACCTCGTCCGGAGAGGCGTTGAAGACGGCGAGGAGCCCGTCGAGCGCGGGGTCGACGTCGGTGCCGACGGTGTCGTCCACCGCCATCGCCACGACGCCCGGGACCTGGTCCGGCCCGGCACCCGGGAAGGTGACCTTCTCCCGGATGAGCTCCGGGTCGCCGAGCCGGAACAGCTCGGTCGAGTGCCGCAGCCGCAGGAGGTCCTGCGCCTGCGCCGACGCGGTGGCGATGTCGTCGGGCGACGGCTTGAGCGCCGGGTCCGCGAGGAGCGGGGCCATGAGCGGCCACTTGTCCTCGTTGTCGGCCGCCATCGGCAGGCCCTTGCCGAACCCGTTGTCCTGACCGGTCCAGTCGATCGCGTTGAACCAGTCGCCCGAGTCGTAGCTGTTGCGGTCGAGCGACTTCGACCGCAGCAGGTCCGTGCCCGCGTGCCAGAACGACGGCGTCTGGGAGAGCGCCGCGGTCGCGAGCGAGACCGTGTTCATGCGCACGCGCTCGTCCATCGGCGTGTCGGCCGGGAGCTTGAGCGCGAGCAGGTCGAACAGCGTCTCGTTGTCGTGCGCGTCGACGTAGGTCACGACCTCCTCGGGCGAGTCGGCGTAGCCGGCCGGCGCCCCGCGGTAGTCGATCTCGTCGCCGCGCTTCTCCTCGCCCGTCGACGTGACGAGCGTGTAGTCGCGCAGGTTGCCCGCGAGGCCGAGACGCACGAGGTCGGTCTGGTGACCGAGGTCGGCGAGCTCGTCCGCGGACCCGTCGTTCACGGTCCCCGGCTCCCCCGCCCGGGCGGGCTGCCCGTTCGGGTCGGTCGCGAGGCCCGTGCCGAAGCCCTGCGTGAACGTCGTGGCGCCGTCGACGGGCGAGCCGCCGTGCACGGCGTCGCGCAGCCGGTCGGAGAAGGTCCCGATGCCCGTGCCGCCGAGCTGGCCCTGCGTGGCCTGCTCGAACAGCGCGTTGCCCGCGACCTCGCCGAAGTCCCAGCCCTCGCCGTACAGGTAGACGGACTTCCCGTCGACGCCGTCCTCGGCGAGCGTGAGCTCGTCGAGCGCGGCCCGGACGTCGAGCATGTTCTGCTTCGAGTGGTGGCCCATGAGGTCGAACCGGAACCCGTCGACGCGGTAGTCCTTCGCCCACGTGACGACCGAGTCGACCATGAGCTTGCCCGCCATCGCGTGCTCGGTCGCGACGTTCTGGCAGCACGTGCTCGTCTCGACGGAGCCGGTGGTCGGATTCTGCCGGTGGTAGTAGCCCGGCACGACCTTGTCGAGGACGGACTTCGCGTCCTGCCCGCTCGCGGCGGTGTGGTTGAACACCTGGTCGAGCACGACCTGCAGCCCGGCGCCGTGGAGCGAGCCGACCATGGTGCGGAACTCGGCCACGCGCGCGCCGCCGTCCGCGTCGACCGCGTACGACCCCTCCGGCGTGCTGAAGTGCCACGGGTCGTAGCCCCAGTTGAAGCCGTCCTGCGCCTGCACCGCCGCGACGGCGGCCTGCTGCTCGGGCGAGTCGGGCGCGAACCCGGTGAGGTCACCGGTCGTGGCCTGGGCCGCGCGGTCCTCGGGGATCGACGCGATGTCGAACGTCGGGAGCAGGTGCACCGTGGTGACGCCCGCGTCCGCGAGCTCGCGCAGGTGCGTCATGCCGGCCGAGTCCTTCTCCGCGAACGCGAGGTACGTGCCGCGCCGCTCCGCCGGGACCGTCTCGTCGGCGATCGAGAAGTCCCGGACGTGGAGCTCGTAGATCGTCTGGTCGACCGACCGCTCGACGACCGGGGCGGGCGTGCCCTCCCAGGCGCTCGGGCGGAACGCGGGGTCGTCGAGGTCGACGGCCACCGAGTGCGTGGAGTCGAGCGTGAGACCCACCGAGTACGGGTCGGTGACGACGTTCGTCTCGACCTTCCCCGTGCTCGGGACGTAGACCTGCACCTCGTAGAGGTAGCGCGCGCCCTTCCAGCCGACGGCCGCGCCGCCGAGCTTCTTGTCGGCCGCCTTGCCGTCGAGGGTCCACGTGCCGTCGGCCTGGCGGGCGGCCTCGAACCGACGCGGGTCGTCGTCGAGCGACGCCCCCGCGGGCCACGCGAGCACCGAGACGGCCTTCGCCGTCGGCGCCCACAGCGCGAACGACGCCCACTTGCCGTTGGCGTGCCACGAGACGCCGAGCTCGCGCTCGGCCGCGTCCTCGGCGAACAGGTCGTCGACGACGCCCGGCACCTGGACACCGGTCGCGGCCGTGACCACGCCGCCGTCCGCCCGGGTGACGAGGAGCTGGCCCGTGAGCGCTGCCTCGACCTCCGCGCGGTCGAGCGGCTCGCCGTCGTCGAGCACGCGCAGCGCGGTGTGCCCGGCGAGCGCCGGGAACTCGGCGGCGACGTCGTCGGGCAGGCCCGACGGGTCGACCTGGAGCGTGTACGACGCCGTGCCCTCCGGGGCCTGCACCTCGCCGTCGGCGCCGCCCGGGGTGACCGAGAGCCCGCCCTCGGGGGCGGACCACAGGGTCCACTCGTCGCCCGTGCCGAGGTCGCCCGGCCAGGCGACGACGCCCTCGCGCACCCAGTGCGCGGCCTGCTGGCCGGTGCCGGGGAGCGGCGGGTTCGCGACGTCGATCGTCAGGACGTGGGACGCGAGGTCGTAGGAGAACGTGACCAGCTCGCCGTCGCCGACGGAGAACTGGTAGTTCGCCCCGTCGCGCGCGCCGCCGACGCCGTAGTTCTCGGCCCAGCTCAGGCCGTGCGCGACCTTGCCCTCGTACGCGCCGGCCGCGAGGCGGTCGGTCGACCAGGTGTAGACGCCGTCGCCGTCCGGGTCCTTGAGCCAGGACGCCAGGCAGTCGGGCGCCCACGAGCCGGGGCAGCCGACCTGGTCCTGGAACGAGCCCGCGAGCGTGACGATCGGTCCCTGCGCGGTGCTCGAGAAGTCCTTGCTCACCGGGTCCCAGTAGAACGTCACCGGGCCGCCGGCCGTCGTGTACGTCGCGTTGGTGCCGTCCTGCACACCGCCGACGCCGTAGTTCACGGTCCACGACCCGTTGATCGCGACCTTGTACTCGTACGTCCCGGCGGGGACGTCGAACGTGCCCGCGTAGACGCCGTCCGCGCGCTTCGTGAGCTTCGCGGCCTCGCAGCCCGGGGCCCAGTCGCCCGCGCAGCCCATGGCCGCGTTGTGGCTGCCGGGCACGGTCACGAGGTCGATCTCGGGCTCGGGCTCCTCGCCCACGACCCCGCTGACGTCGACCCCGACGCTCGCGAACGTGGACGCGGCGGCGCGGTCGCCGTCGGCGTCGGTCGTCACGGCGCGGTACTCGACGAGCGTGCCGTCGGCGAGGCCCACGACGTCGTGGAAGACGCGCGGCGCCGTGTCCTCCGCGGTGCCGAGCGGGTGCCACTCGGCGCTCCCGACCTCGCGCCACGCGAACGACGTCTCGGCCCACGCGTCCGCGTCGACCGTGGCCGTCACGGGCGCGACGCCCGTGACCGCTCCCCCGGCCTGCGGCACGGTGAGGGCGATGTCGCCCGACGAGTCCGCGCCGACCTCGCGGTCGGCCCGGAGCACGACGGTGCCCGTCGCCGGGACGGTCAGCGTGACGACGCCGTCGGCATCGGCGGTGACGGGGGCGGCCTGCTCGCCGTAGAGCACCTCGTACGAGGCGCCGGGGGTGAGGGTCGTGAACGTCGCCGTCCGCTCCTGCGCCGCGTTGTTCAGCGCGACCAGGTGCTCGACCTTCTCCGTGCGGTCGACGCGGCTGAAGGCGTACACGCCCGCGCCGTTCTCGACGTACCGCTCCACCTGGGCGCCGTCGGCCAGCGCCGGGTGCGCCTCGCGCAGCGCGGCGAGCTCGGCGATGTGCGCGTACAGCGGCGCGTCCGTGCCGAAGCGGTCGACGCTGCCCGCCTGCTCGCCCGTGACGAGCGGCTGGTCGGCGTACTCGTCGACCTGGGTCGCGAACAGGGTCTGGCGCGCGTCCTTGTCGCCGCCCTTCCCCGCGAAGCCCTGCTCGTCGCCGTAGTACACGACCGGCTGCCCGCGGGTCAGGTACATGAGGTCGTGCGCGAGCTCGTCGCGCGCGAGCGGGTCGTCGGTGCTCGCGAGCATGTACCCGACGCGGCCCATGTCGTGGTTGCCGAGGAACGTCGGCAGCGCCTGCGCGTTCGTCGTGGGCGTCGTGTACATGTCGTCGCTCGCGAAGAGCGACGCGAGGCCCTTGGCGCTGTTGCCGCTCGCGAAGCTCGTCGCGGCGGACTGGAACGTGAAGTCCAGCGTCGAGCTCATGTCCGTCTTGCGCACGTAGGGCGAGAGCTTCGCCGCGTCGGCGTCGTACACCTCGCCGAACATGAAGAAGTCGTCCTTGCCCTGCGCGTGCGCGTAGTCGAGGACCTCGGTGGTCCACGTCTCCCAGAACTCGAAGTTCACGTGCTTGACGGTGTCGATGCGGAAGCCGTCGATGCCGAGGTCGATCCAGTCCTGGTAGACGTCGACGAACCCGTCGACGACCGTCGGGTGCTCGGTCATGAGGTCGTCGAGGCCGTCGAAGTCCCCGTACGTCACGGACTCCCCGGTCCACGTCGAGTTGCCGCGGTTGTGGTAGAGCGTCGGGTCGTTGAGCCAGGCCGGGACCTTGAGGTCCTCCTTGCCCGCCGGGACGACCGGCGTGTACGGGAACGACGTCGCGGCGTCCAGCGCCGGGAAGTCGCCGGTGCCCGCGTGGTCCGCCGGGTCGAACACGGTTCCCTCGGCGTCGCGGTACGGCGACGTGGCCTGGTCGACGTACGAGTACTGCTTCTCCTCGTAGTCGATCACGTCGGCCGTGTGGTTCGTGATGATGTCGAAGTAGACCTTGATCCCGCGGTCGTGCGCCTCGTCGATGAGCGCCTCGAGCTCGGCGTTGGTGCCGAGGTGCGGGTCGATCTGCGTGAAGTCGGTGATCCAGTAGCCGTGGTAGCCCGCCGACGCGTCGGCGCCCGTCCCCTGGACCGGCTGGTTCTTGAACGACGGCGTGAGCCAGATCGCCGTCGTGCCGAGGCCCTCGACGTAGTCGAGGTTCTGCCGCAGGCCCGCGATGTCGCCGCCCTGGTAGAAGCCCTTGTTCGTCGGGTCGAACCCGGAGACGAGCGGGTCGTCGCCGAGCCCCGCCGTGTCGTTCGACGGGTCGCCGTTCGCGAACCGGTCGGTCATGACGAAGTAGAAGCGCTCGTCCGACCCGGGCTGGCGCACGGGGGGCACCACGAGGTCGGCGTCCTGCGCCTCGTCGTAGCCGCCCGCGAGCCCGAGCGGCGTGAGCGCGATGCGGTGGGTCGACTCGTCGAACGTGACGCGCACGGTCGCGTCGCCGCCGAGCACGAGGGGCGCGTTGTCCTGGCTGCCCTCGCGCCCGTACGCCTCGTCCCACGCGTCGTCGTAGGCGACCTTGTACTCGTAGGTGCCCGCGGGCACCTCGAAGTCGGCGGACCAGACGCCGGCGGCGTCGGTGGGCGCGAGCTCGGTCGCCGCGCACGCGGGGTCCCAGTCGGCGGCGCAGCCGAGCTCGGACTGGAGGTCGCCCACGAGGGCGAGCGTGCGCTCGTCGGCCCCCGCGGCGGGGGCGGCGAACGCGGCGAGCGTGACGCCCGCCAGGCCGGAGGTGGCGAGCGCGACGGCGGTGACCGACGCCGTCGTGCGGGCCCCGCGCGTGCGGCGGGGCGTGGTGTCGGATGGGTGGGGCGACGGTGTGCGCGGGACGCGGCGACGTCGCGGCGTGGAGGTCATGAGGACTCCCTCGTCCGGTGGCTGGTGCGGGACCGCAGGCGTGAGCAGGCAGGTGCCGGCAAGGACGCGGACGACGGGACCAGCAGCGGGCGACGTCGACCGCGGCTTTCTCAGCGTACGGCTGAGCCGAACTGTACTGGTTGCAGAAAGTTGCAGCAAGGTTCGGCAAAGGGCGGGCGCGCGTCGTGCCGCGCCGCTGCCCGGACACGACGAACCCGGGGTCGCCCCGCTCAGGAAGTCCTGACGGGGGCGGCCCCGGGTCCGGGAGGTCGCGGTGGTCAGCCCGCGAGATGGCCCCAGCGCGGGGCGAGCTCGGACCACGGCCCGACGGCGGCGACCCGGCCCTCGTCGAGCACGACCACGCGGTCGGCCCGGGCGAGCGCGGCGCGCTTGGACGTCGCGCCGACGACCGTGGTCCCCCGCTCGCGCAGCGACTCCCACAGCTCGATCTCCGTCGCCGCGTCGAGCGCGCTGGAGACGTCGTCGGCCAGCAGGAGCTCGGCGTCGGTCGCGAGCGCCCGCGCCAGGGCGAGCCGCTGGACCTGGCCGCCCGAGAGCCGGACGCCGCGGTGCCCGACGAGCGCCTCGTGCCCGCCCGCCTCGACGACGTCCCGCTCGAGACGCGCGGCCGCGACGGGCCCGTGGACGTCGCGCTCGTGGCCGAGCCGCACGTTGTCCGCGAACGTCCCCGACAGCACGCGCGGCACCTGCGCGACGTGCGCGACCTGGCCCGGCCGCAGGAACGTCTGGGCGTCGACGACGTCCGTGCCGTTCCAGCGGATGCGGCCCGTGTGCTCCATGAGGCCCGCGAGCGCCGAGAGCAGGCTCGACTTGCCCGCGCCGACCTGCCCGAGCAGCAGGACGAGCTCGCCGCGGCCGACGGACAGGTCGACGTCCTGGACACCGATAGTGCCGTCGTCGTGCAGCGCGGTCACGCCGTCCAGGTCGATCCGCTCGAGCGGCCGCCGAGGTCCCGGGTCGGGCGTGGGGGCGGCGCCCGTGAGCAGGTCGACGCCGGGCGGCAGGTCCATGAGGTCCGTCCCGGCGGCGAACCGGCTCGTCGCGCGCTGCCACGAGCGGGTGCCGGGCGCCTCGGTCACGACGGCGCCCGCGACGACCCCGAACCAGCCGAAGCCGGTCACGGCGTTGGCGACGAGGAGCGCCGTCGCGAGGTCCCACGTCCCGGTGAGCAGCCCGGCCCACGCCGCGACGACGCCGAGCTGGATCATGACGAGCGGGACGCCGTCGAGCGCGGCCTGCACGCGGTGCTCGAAGACGGCGGCGCGCACGCGCCCGGCGTCCACCTCGCGCAGGTGCGCGTGCACCTGCGGCGTGCGGGCGGCGAGCTTCACCGTCCGCGCGGAGTCGAGCGCCGAGACGAGCGCGCGGCCGAACCGGGCGCGCGCGGCCGACGAGCGGGTCGCCGACCGCCCGGCGATCGGCCGCCCGAGCGCCGACGCCGCCGCGGACACCACCATGACGGCGAGGAGCACCGCGCCGGCGAGCCACGACCGGCTGAGCAGCGCGGTGACGCCCGCGATGACGAGGCCGTTGACGAAGTCGACCCAGCGGTCGGCATACCGGACGAACCGGTCGGCGTCCATGGCACGGGCGACGACCTCGCCGGGCGGCGTGGCCGTGAGCCGGTGCTGACGGGTCTGGCCCGCCATGACCGCCATGCGCACGCGCAGCAGCACCTCGACCCACCAGCGCGGGTAGACGTACAGCGCCCACGCGAGGCACAGGGGCGCGACCACGAGCAGCACGGCGAGCGGCACGAGCTGACGCGCCGGGAAGCCGGAGCCGAGGTCCTGGACCGCCTGTCCCCAGAGGAAGCCGGTGACGGCACCCTGGGCCGAGACGAGGCTCGTGACGAGGAACAGGACCGCGCCCACGACGCCCCACGCCGGGCGGACGAACAGCGCGTGCGCGACGCCGCGCGCGAGGCTCGGCCCGTCGCCCGGGTCGTCGAGGACCGGCGGCTCGCCACGCCGCCGGCGTCCGCCGACCGCGTCGGAGGCGCGGGCCGCGGGCGTCTCGCCCTCGGCGCCCGCGTCGTCCTGCGCGACCGCGTGGTCCTGCACGGCCGCGGACGCCGCGGGCACGGCGGCGGGCGCCGGGTCGCCGGGGGCGAGGTCGTCGACGTCGTCGCCGCCCGGGCCGCCGTCCTGCGCGACGCTCGCGACGAGCAGGTCGCGGTAGGGACCGGGGGCGTGGGCGAGCGCGGCGCGCTCGCCCTGCTGCACGACCCGGCCGTGGTCGAGGACGGCCAGCAGCCCGGCCCGCTCGATCGTCGTGAGCCGGTGCGCCACGAGCACGCCCGTGCGCCCCGCGAGCAGCCGCTCCGACGCGGCGACGACGCGCGCCTCCGTGAGCGGGTCCATGCGCGCCGTCGCCTCGTCGAGCACGACGACCTGCACGTCGCGCACCAGCAGGCGCGCGAACGCGACGAGCTGCTCCTCCCCCGCCGAGAGCGACGTCCCGCCGGGACCGAGCAGCGTGTCCAGGCCGTCGGGCAGGCCCGCGACCCAGTCGTCGAGCCGCAGCTCGCGCACGGCGGCCTCGACGTCGGAGCGCGGGACGTCCGCGAACAGCGCGACGTTCTCCGCGAGCGTGCCCGCGAGGATCTCGGTGCGCTGCGTGACGACGCCGACCGCCGCGCGCAGCGCCTGGAGGTCGAGGTCGCGCACGTCCACGCCGCCGACGAGCACGGCGCCGCGCGGCGGCTCGACCGCGCGCGAGAGCAGCGACGCGAGGGTCGACTTGCCCGAGCCGGTGCGCCCGACGAGCGCGACCGTCTCCCCCGCGGGCACGTGCAGGTCCACCCCGTCGAGCGCGAACGTGCCCTCGGCGTAGGAGAAGTGCAGGTCGCGCACCTCGATCCCGACCGGCCCGGCGGGCAGCGTGCGGCCTCCCGTCGGCTCGGGCTCGACGGCGAGCATCTGCCGGATGCGCGTGAGCGCGCCCAGGCCCTCCTGGATGTCCGGGAGGTGGTGGACCAGGTTGTCCACCTGCCCGACGAAGAGCGCGGTCACGAGGAACAGGGTGACGAGCCGGTCGACGCCCAGGTCGCCGTCCGCGGCGAGCGCGGCACCCGCCACGGCCACGCCCGCGAGCAGCGAGGCGAGCACGAGACCGGCGCGGCGGAGCATGCGCGCCTCGACGACGAGCACGGCCTCGAACTTGCGGTGCACCTGGGCGGACCGCTCGGCGAGGCGCCGGATCGCGAACGACTGCCCGAGGCTCGTGCGCAGGTCGTCCCGCGCGGCGACGGACTCCTCGAACGCCGCGGCGTGGTCCGTCCACGCCATCTCCTCGATGACCTTGCGGCGCGCGATCTCGCCCAGCATCGGGCGCACGATGAACCACGCGACCGCCCCCAGCACCGGGAAGAGGACCCACGCCGGCCACCACGTGAGGCCGGCGACGACCCACATCGGCAGCACGCCGACGACGGTGCGTCCCGCGCCCCAGAGCTGACGGCGCACGAGCGTGCCGACGGCGTGCGTGTCGTCGTCGACGCGGTCGAGCACCTCGCCGACCGCCTGCTCCGTGAGCGTGGCGAGCGGCTGGTGCAGCGCCGCGGTGAGGAGGTCGCCGCGCAGGCGGCCCTCGGCGCGGTCGACCACGCCCGCCCACACGACCTGGCCGACGGTGTCGAGCAGCGCCGCGCCGACGACGCACGCGGCGAGGAGCTGGAGCGTCGCCGTCGTCGGCTCCTCGGCGAGCCACCCGGCGATGACGGTGCCCAGCGCGGCGCCGACCGCGCCCACGGTGAGCGCGAGCAGCGCGACGACGGCCTGCGGCCCGCGCAGGCGGCGCCAGTCCAGGCGTCGGGCCGGGTCGGACGAGCGCGGAGCGGCGGCCGACGGCGCGGCGTGCGGGTCGGACGGGGGGTTCGTGGGCTGCTCGGTCGGCAGGGAGGCGTCGATCATGGCCCCACGACCCTACGGCGACGCACCCCCGCCGACGCAGGGATTTTCGCTACCCGCAGCCCCTGCCCGGCCCGGTCGGCGCGGGGCCGAGCCGGGCCGGCTCGCGTCGGCTCGGGTCGACCCCGGACGCAGCGCGGCCCGGGCCCCGAAGGACCCGGGCCGCAGCGGTACGGCTCAGACCAGGCCGAGCTCCTGGACGGCCTGGCGCTCCTCCTGGAGCTCCGCGACCGACGCGTCGACCCGCCCGCGCGAGAAGTCCGAGAGCTCCAGGCCCTGCACGATCTCCCACGACCCGCCGCGCGAGACCACCGGGAACGACGAGATGAGGCCGGTCGGGACGCCGTACGACCCGTCCGACACGACGCCCGCGCTCGTCCAGTCGCCCTCGGGCGTGCCGAGGACCCAGTCGTGCACGTGGTCGATCGCGGCGTTCGCCGCCGACGCCGCCGACGACGCGCCGCGCGCGTCGATGATCGCCGCGCCGCGCTTCGCGACCGTCGGGATGAACGTGCTCTCCAGCCACTCGCGGTCCTCGGCGAGCCGCGCGCCCGGCGTGCCGGCGACGTCCGCGTGGAAGAGGTCGGGGTACTGCGTGGCCGAGTGGTTGCCCCAGATGGTCACCTTGCGCACCTCGGACACCGGGACGCCCGCACGCTTCGCGACCTGCGTGAGCGCGCGGTTGTGGTCCAGGCGCGTCATCGCGGTGAACCGGTCCTTCGGGACGTCGGGTGCGTTCGACGCCGCGATGAGCGCGTTCGTGTTCGCGGGGTTGCCGACGACGAGGACGCGGACGTCGTCCGCCGCACCCGCGTTGATCGCCTGGCCCTGCGGCTTGAAGATGCCGCCGTTCGCCTCGAGCAGGTCGCCGCGCTCCATGCCCGGGCCGCGCGGGCGGGCGCCCACGAGGAGCGCGACGTTCGTGCCCTCGAACGCGGGCGTCGGGTCGTCGAAGATGTCGATGCCGGCGAGCAGCGGGAACGCGCAGTCGTCCAGCTCCATGGCCGTGCCCTCGGCGGCCTTCACACCCTGCGGGATCTCGAGGAGGCGCAGGCGCACGGGGGTGTCGGGGCCGAGCATCTGGCCCGACGCGATGCGGAACAGCAGCGCGTAACCGATCTGACCGGCCGCGCCGGTCACCGTCACGTTCACGGGGGAAGTCATGCGCTCACTCTCCCACAACGCGACCCGCCCGGACGCGCGGGGCGGCGCGCCCGCCGGTGCCGACTCCCGCCTCTGCGGCCCCCGGGAACGACGACGGCGGCGCCCCCTGCGCAGGGGACGCCGCCGTCGGGCGTGCGGTGCGGGCCGGGTCAGCCCAGGCGCGCCTTGAGGTTCTCGTCGAGCGCGGCGAGGAACTCCTCCGTGGTCAGCCACTCCTGGTCCGGGCCGATGAGGAGCGCGAGGTCCTTCGTCATCTTGCCGGACTCGACCGTCTTGATGACGACGTCCTCGAGCGTCTGCGCGAACTCGGTGACCTCGGGCGTGCCGTCGAGCTTGCCGCGGTGCATGAGGCCACGCGTCCAGGCGAAGATCGACGCGATCGGGTTCGTCGACGTCGGCTTGCCCTGCTGGTGCTGGCGGTAGTGGCGCGTCACCGTGCCGTGCGCGGCCTCGGCCTCGACGGTCTGGCCGTCCGGGGTCATGAGGACCGACGTCATGAGGCCGAGCGAGCCGAAGCCCTGCGCGACGGTGTCGGACTGGACGTCGCCGTCGTAGTTCTTGCAGGCCCAGACGTAGCCGCCCTCCCACTTCATGGCCGAGGCGACCATGTCGTCGATGAGGCGGTGCTCGTAGGTGAGGCCCTTGGCGGCGAACGCCTCGGCGAACTCGGCGTCGAACACCTCCTGGAAGATGTCCTTGAAGGCGCCGTCGTAGGCCTTGAGGATCGTGTTCTTCGTCGAGAGGTACACGGGGTACTCGCGCTGGAGGCCGTACGCGAACGAGGCGCGCGCGAAGTCGCGGATCGACTCGTTGAAGTTGTACATGCCCATCGCGACGCCGCCCTCCTCGGGCATGGTCACGACCTCGAACTTCTGCGCCTCGGAACCGTCGGCCGGCTCGAACGTCATCGTGATCTTGCCCGGGCCGGGGACCTTGAAGTTCGTCGACTTGTACTGGTCGCCGTGGGCGTGACGGCCGATGATGATCGGCTTGTTCCAGCCCGGCACGAGGCGCGGGATGTTGGAGATGATGATCGGCTCGCGGAAGACGACGCCACCGAGGATGTTGCGGATCGTGCCGTTCGGCGAGACCCACATCTTCTTCAGGCCGAACTCCTCGACGCGCGCCTCGTCGGGCGTGATCGTCGCGCACTTGACGCCGACGTTGTACTGCTTGATCGCGTGCGCCGCGTCGATCGTGACCTGGTCGTCGGTCGCGTCGCGGTTCTGGATCGACAGGTCGTAGTACTTGAGGTCCACGTCGAGGTACGGGTGGATGAGGCGGTCCTTGATGAACTGCCAGATGATGCGCGTCATCTCGTCGCCGTCGAGCTCGACGACCGGGTTGACGACCTTGATCTTGCCCATGCGCAGATCGCTCCAACTGTCGGGGACTGGAGCCCCCGGGTGTCGGACGGCGACCGTGCGGCCCGTGGGCCCGGTCCGTCGCACACGAGGGCGTTGCTGACCGCGGTCCAGGGTACTCGACTTCTCGACGTCAAGATACTTTGGCGACGCCCGGGAGACCGTTCGGATCGTGAGACCCGGCGTCCGTTCTCAGGTGCGGCACCGCAGATTTCCACGCATCTCCCGGGTGGTGGTGGCAAGATGCCCCCAGATGCCGGAATGGCCGGGCACTCGGTCAGGCATCGTGCCGTCGTCCCGACGGCCCGCCGGTGCCGCACCGTGGCACACCGGGCCGGGACTGCCCGAAGTTCCCACCGAACCAGACAGGATCATCATGTCCCAGGACACCACCGCTCCCGGCGCACCGGAGGGCTACGTCGACGACGCGCGCCCCGCGCAGACCGAGGCCGTCGCTGTCGTCCAGCCCAGCCTCCTCGCGCGCCTCGGCGCCGAGGTCTTCGGCACGTTCTTCCTCGTCCTCGCGATCATCGGTGTGGCGCTGTACACCTTCGTCAGCCAGCAGAACGCCCTCGCGGTCGCTCTCGCGGGCGGCCTCGCGCTGCTCGCCGGCGCCGCCGCCGTCGGCAACGTCTCCGGCGGCCACTTCAACCCGGCGGTGACGCTCGGCGCCGCCATCGGCGGTCGCACCGCGTGGCGCGACGTGCTGCCCTACTGGGTCGCGCAGCTCGTCGGCGCGCTCCTCGCGGGCCTCGTCCTGCTCGCCACCGTCCCGAGCTCGCTGCCCGCGCTCGTCGGGCAGGAGGACCGCGGCGGCCTGTTCGTCTCGACCGCGAACGGCTACGGCGACTTCTCGTCCCTCTCCACGGCGTCGCAGGGCGGCACCGAGTTCGGGCTGCTCGCCGCGCTGCTCATCGAGACCATCGCGACCGCGGTGTTCGTCGGCGTGATCCTCGGCGTGACCGACAAGCGCGCGACCGTGCAGTACGCGCCGGTCGTCATCGGCCTCACCCTCACCGCGCTGATCCTCGTCGCGGTGCCCGTCACGAACGCGTCGCTCAACCCGGCCCGCTCCATGGCGTCGGCCGTCTTCGCGGGCGACGGGGCCCTGTGGAAGCAGCAGTGGGTCTTCTGGGTCGCGCCGCTCCTCGGCGCCGCGATCGCGGGCCTCTTCTACCGGGCGTTCGCGTTCGCTCCGAAGCAGGACGACCTGCTCGGCGAGGACCACGTCGTCACGCTGACCGAGGCCGAGGTCGCCGGTGGCGCCGCCGCCGGTGCGGGCGCGGCCGTCGTCGGCGCCGGTGCGGGCACCGTCGTCGAGGAGGCGGTCGTCGTCACGGACGAGAACGGTGACGTGGTCGCGGTCGAGGAGGTCGTCGAGACGGACGACCCCGACGCCCCGGCCCCCGGTGAGGGCACGGCCCCGCGGGCCTGACCCTTTCTCGCACGCCCGACGGGCCCGGACCGCGCACGCGGTCCGGGCCCGTCGTCGTGCAGGTCGCACCTCGTGCGGGTCGCCCGGCGTGCGGGGCGCTCGTCGCGCGGATCGCACGTCGGCCGCGCTCCGCGCGGGGACGTCAGAGCTCGCCCTGGTCCAGGCTCAGCGCGAGGAACGCCATGACCGCGGCGGGGGCGAGGAAGAAGAAGACGTCGAGCCCGCGCGACCGGACGGTGATGCCGACCGGACCGGGGCCCGGGATCGCCGCGCGGCACACGCCCGCGACGGCGAGCAGCCCGGAGAGCGCGAAGCAGCCCGCCCGCGCACCGGCGAGGACGGCCACGACCGTGGCGACGGCGACACCCGCGAGGACCAGCCACATCGCGGGCTGGCGGGACGGCGCGAGGCTCGCGGGCGGCTCGGGCACCGGGGGCGGGGTCGCGTCGTCGGGCACCGGAGCACCCTCGGGAGCCGTCCCGTCGCCGGTCTCGTCGTCCACGTGGTGCCACACCGGCACGAGCGTCGCGCGTGGCCGGTGCCGCGTCCCCCCGTCCGCGGTGACGTCGCTCACGCTGCTGCACCTTCCACGCCCGGAAGCCTACCGTCGTGCCCTAGCGTGACGTGCATGCCGTCCGTCGTGCCGCCGGTCCCGTCCGCTCCCCCCGCCACCTCGACCGACCCCGCGACCGGCCCTGCGGCCGCCCCCGCGACCACGGACGACGGCGGGCCGCCGTCGTCCGTGGTCGTCGTCGGCGCCGGGCTCGCGGGCGCCCAGACCCTCGCCGCGCTCCGCCGCCGCGGCTACACCGGGCGCGTCACGCTGCTCGGCGCGGAGGGCGTGCCGCCGTACGACCGCCCGCCCCTGTCGAAGGAGCTCCTCAGCCGGCCCTCCCCCGCGTGGCTCGCCGACGACCTCGGGGTGGACGTCGCCGCGCTCGCCGACGACGTCCGCCTCGCCGACCCGGCCGTGCGCCTCGAGCGGACCGGGGCAACCGACGCTCCGGGCTGGTCCGTCGAGACGCGGTCGGGCGACCGCCTCGCCGCCGACGCCGTCGTGCTCGCGGTCGGCTCCGTGCCCGTGCGGCCCCGCGGCTGGGAGCACGCGCGCGTGCTCCACACCGCGGCCGACGCCGACGCCCTGCGCGCGGCGCTCCGGCCGGGCCTGCGCCTCGACCTCGTCGGGGCCGGGTGGATCGGCGCGGAGCTCGCCGGGGTCGCGGCGGGCGCCGGTGCGCACGTCACCGTCGTCGAGGCCGCGGGCGCGCCGCTGCACCGCCAGCTCGGCCCGGACGTCGGGGCGCACCTCGCGCCCTGGTACGCGGCCGCGGGTGCCGAGCTCGTCACCGGCGCCACCGTCGCGGAGGTCCGGCCCGACGGCGTCCGGCTCGCCGACGGCCGCGAGCTGCCGGCCGACGTCGTGCTCGCCGCCGTGGGCGCCCGCCCCGCCACCGACTGGCTCGACGGCGTCGTGCCCCGCGACGCGCGCGGCAGCGTCCCCGTGGACGCGGACGGCGCCGTGCCGGGGCTGCCCGGCCTCTGGGCGGTCGGCGACTGCGCCAGCCGCGACCACCCCGTGCTCGGTCCCGTGCCTGGCGGGCACTGGTCGGCGGCGCTCCACGACCCGGACGCGACCGTCGCGGCGCTGCTCGGCGACGGCGGCGACCGGGCCGCGCACGCGCCGTACGTGTTCTCCCAGCAGCTCGGGCACGACCTCGCGCTGTTCGGCGCGCCCACCGAGGGCGACGAGGTCGTGCTGCGCGGCGACCCCGCGGGCGGCGCCACCGGCCACGAGGGCTGGGCCGCGTTCTACCTCGCGCCCGCGGCACGCTCCGGACCCGGCGGCCTCGCCGCCGACCCGGCCGCCCGGGTCACCGACGTCCGGGCCGTGCTCCTGGTCGACTCGCCGCGCGACGTCGGCCCCGTGCGCAAGGCGATGAACCGGACTGGCCGCCTGCGCGTCGACCTCGACGTCGCGCTCGACCCGGCCCGGCGCCTGCGCGACGCCCTCGCCTGACGCCCTCGCCTCGCCCCTTCGCCCGCGAGCGCGAGCGCGACGGCCCGCCGGTCCGAGGACCGGCGGGCCGTCGAGCGGGACGGGTCAGTGCGCGAAGTGGCGCGTCCCCGTGAAGTACATCGTCACGCCCGCGGCCCGGGCGGCCTCGATCACCTCGGCGTCGCGGATCGATCCACCCGGCGCGACGACGGCGCGCACGCCGGCGTCGAGCAGGATCTGCAGGCCGTCCGCGAACGGGAAGAACGCGTCGGACGCCGCGACGGCGCCCCGGGCCCGCTCCTCGCCGTCCGCGAGCGTGTTGGCACGCTCGACCGCGAGGCGGCACGAGTCGACGCGGTTGACCTGCCCCATCCCGACCCCGACGGCGGCCCCGTCGCGCGCGAGGAGGATCGCGTTCGACTTCGCCGCGCGGATCGCGCGCCACGCGAACGCGAGGTCGGCGAGCGTCGCGTCGTCGGCGGCGTCGCCCGTGACGAGCGTCCAGTGCTCGGGCGCGTCGCCGCCGGTGACGTTCCCCTCGGCGTCGGTCACGACGGCGTCGACCCGGTCCGTGCTCTGCACGAGCAGCCCGCCGCTGACCGGGCGGGTCTCGACGGTCGTCGTCGGCGGGGCGTCGACGACGAGGAGGCGCAGGTTCTTCTTCGCCCGCAGCACCTCGAGCGCGTCGGGCTCGAACCCGGGCGCGACGACCACCTCGGTGAAGACGGGCGCGATCTGCTCGGCGGCCGCCTTCGTCACGACGCGGTTCGCGGCGATGACGCCGCCGTAGGCGGAGACCGGGTCCGTCGCGTGGGCGCGCGCGTGCGCCTCGGCGACGTCCGTCCCGACCGCGATGCCGCACGGGTTCGCGTGCTTGATGATCGCGACGGCCGGCTCGTCGTGGTCGTGCGCGGCGCGCCACGCCGCGTCGGCGTCGACGTAGTTGTTGTAGCTCATCGCCTTGCCGTGGAGCTGCGTCGCCTGGGCCAGCCCCGTCGCGCCGTGGCCGACCGTGTAGAGCGCGGCGCGCTGGTGCGGGTTCTCGCCGTACCGCAGCACGTCGGCGCGGTCCCACGTGGCGCCGATCCACGCCGGGAAGCCCGTGCTCACCGTCTCGCCCTCGGCGCCGCCCTCGACCGGGACGGCGTCCGTCGGCGCGACGACGTTGCCCATCCAGGACGCGACGGCGACGTCGTAGGTCGCGGTGTGCACGAACGCCGCCGCGGCGAGCGCCTTGCGCTGCGCGTAGGTGAAGCCGCCCGCCTGCACGGCCGCGACGACGTCGTCGTACCGGGCCGGGTCCACGACGACCGCGACGCTCGGGTGGTTCTTCGCCGCCGCGCGGACCATCGACGGGCCGCCGATGTCGATCTGCTCGACGACCTCGTCCGGCCCCGCGCCCGACGCCACGGTCGCGGCGAACGGGTAGAGGTTGACGACGACGAGCTCGAACGGCGCGATGCCGAGCTCGTCGAGCTGCGCGAGGTGGTCGGCCTTGCGCGAGTCCGCGAGGATGCCGGCGTGCACGCGCGGGTGGAGCGTCTTGACGCGGCCCTCGAGGCACTCGGGGAACCCGGTGAGGTCCTCGACCTTCGTCACCGGGACGCCCGCGGCCGCGACGGTCGACGCCGTCGAGCCGGTGGAGACGAGCTCGACGCCCGCGGCGTGCAGCGCCGTGGCGAGCTCGACGAGGCCCGACTTGTCGTAGACGCTCAGGAGCGCGCGGCGCACGGGGCGCCGCGAGTCGTCGGTGAGCTGGACGTCGGGGGCGGAGGGCACGTGCGGGGCCGGGTGGGACATGACGAGGGGCTCCTCTGGGTCGCGGTCGCCGCGCCGACGGAGCCGACGCGAGTGGCAGAACCCAGGCGCCCAGGCGGTCGACGCTCCAGCAGGTAGATCCGGCCGCTCCCCGGTGGTCGTTCCCACCCTCGCCAGTCGCGGCCGTCGTCCAGTCTAGCGGCCCGACGGCGGCGTCCCCGGCTCGGCCGGGACCGCACCCGGCACCGCGCTCGGCACGACCCCCGACGCCGCGAGGGCGGCCGCGTCGTCGGCCCACGTGTCCGGGGTGCCGACCCGCCAGAGCGACCGGACCGTGCTGAGGACCGCGACCGTGACGACGAGCAGCCCCGCGAGCACCGCGAGCGCGGTCCCGAGCCCGAACCGCTCGAGGAGCCCGCTGCCGACGAGCGGGACGAGCGGGCCCGCCGCGAGGCCGGTGAGCCCGAGCACGGACGCGAGCCGGCCCTGGAGCTGCGGCGGGGTGACGGCCGCGGCGTACCCCGACAGGCCCGCGTTCACGGCCGGGACGAGCAGGAGGGCGAACGGCAGCACCGCCAGGTAGGCCGCGTACGACTCCAGCACGGCCATGACGACGGACCCCGCGGCGAGCACGCCGAGCGCCGCGACGACGAGCGCCCCCGCGCGGACCCGGGCGACGAGCCGGGGCGCGAGCACCGCGCCGACGAGCACGCCCACGCCGACCGCGAGGTCGACCAGGCCGATGAGGAGCGGCGCCGTGCCCGTGCGCACGAGCTCGAGGTTGATGCCGACCATGAGGCTGCCGAACGCGACGTTGATGACGACGAACAGGCCGAGCAGCGCGCGGAACAGCGGCACGGACCACACGAAGCGCAACCCGTCGCGCAGCGCCGCGACGGGCCGGGTCGCGCGCGCCGCCGCGACGTCGCCGTTGAGCGGCTCGCGCACGAGCCACGTGCACACCGCGGTCGCCGCGTGCCCGATCGCGGCCCCGGCGAGCGGCACGGCGTGCGCGACGGCGTAGAGCGCCCCGCCGAGCGGGCCGGCGAGCAGGCTCGCCACCGCGTCCCGGCCCTGGGCGGCCGCGAGCGCCGTCGGGAGCTGCGGCACCGGGACCACCGAGCGGAACGCGCCGCTCGTCGCCGGGTCCACGAGCGCGCCGACGACGGAGGCCCCGAACAGGACGGCGGCGAGGTGCCACGCGGAGAGCGAGCCGGTGCCGGCGGCCACCGCGACGGTCGTCCAGAGCAGCGCCCCGACGGTCGCCGCAGCGACGACGAGGCGGCGGCGGTCCACGCGGTCGGCGACGACGCCCGCGGGCAGCGTCGCCAGGAGCGCCCCCACCTGCCCGACGGCGGCCACCACCCCCGCCTGCACGACGGACCCGGTGAGCCCGTATGCCACGAGCGGCACCGCGAAGAGCGCCACCCCGGCGCCGAGCGACTCCGCGGTCAGCCCGGTCATGAGCAGCAGGTAGGACCGGTTGCGCAGGAGCGACGGCGGCGCGTCCGGCGCGAGGCCGACCGTGGCACCGGGGTCGGACGACGGAGCGGCGCGGGGCCCCGGGGGCGCGGGCGGTGGTTTCGACATGGCTGAGAACTTACGTGCGCAACGACAGTTGCGCAATAGTCATTGCGCACTTTGTGGTGAGCACTCCCCCGTGCGGACCACTCGGGCGTTGCTAGCCTCGGCCTGTGCTCGAGACCTTCCACGTCCAGGACCCCGCGGCGCTGCGCGCGATCGCGCACCCGCTGCGCCAGCGGATCCTCATGGAGCTCGCCGTCCTCGGGCACGCGCGCGCGGCGGACCTCGCCCGGGCCACCGGAGAGCCGGCCAACTCCGTGAGCTTCCACCTCCGGGTCCTCGCCCGGGCGGGCATGATCGTCGAGGCGCCCGAGCACGCCCGGGACCGCCGGGACCGCGTCTGGAAGAACGTCGCGGAGAGCTACGCGGTGGAGCCCGGGACGCCGGACGCGGTGCGCCACGTCGTCCGCCCGGCGCTCGCCTGGGCCGAGGAGACGTTCCGCCGCGGGAGCGCGATGGGCGCGCGGGAGGACCGGATCCTCGCGCTGAGCACGCTCGTGCTCAGCCCCGAGCAGGCGGCGACGATGTCGCGCGAGCTCCAAGAGCTCGTCGAGCGCTGGAACACGCGCGCGCTCGACGAGGGGCGCGCGGACCCCGAGGCGCGCCGCGAGACCTACCAGGTCCTCGCGGTGCTCGCCCCGCGCGATCTGCCCCCGGCGGACGACGACGACCCCGCGCCCCCGCCGGGAGAGGTCGCCTCCGGCCGACAGGCCGAGGCGCCCGCCGACTAGCCCAGCACGACCCGGCGACCGTCGATGCGCAGGCCCTCGCGCGCCACGCGCCCCACGGTCTCGACGAGCAGCGCCCGCTCGGCCACCTTGATGCGCTCGTGCAGCGACGACTCGTCGTCACCGTCCTCGACCGGCACCGCGACCTGGGCGACGATCGGGCCGGTGTCGACGCCGTCGTCGACCACGTGGACCGTGCAGCCCGTGACGCGGACGCCGTAGGCGAGCGCGTCGCGCACGCCGTGCGCGCCGGGGAAGGACGGCAGGAGCGCGGGGTGGGTGTTGAGCGTGCGGCCCGCGAAGCGGCCCACGAACGCGGGGCCGAGGATGCGCATGAACCCGGCGAGGACCACGAGGTCGGGCCGGAACACGTCGACCGCCTGCGCGACGGCCTCGTTCCACGCGGCCCGGTCCGCGAAGTCGCCGGGGGCCACGACGACGGCGGCGACGCCCGCCTCGCGGGCGAGGTCCAGGCCGCCGGCGTCCGCCTTGTCGGAGACGACGCCCACGACGCGCGCGCCGTACGCGGCGTCGTCGTGCGCGGCGAGGAGCGCCGCGAGGTTGCTGCCCGCCCCCGACACCAGCACGACGACGCGGGCGGCGGAGGTGGACTCGACGAGGTGGCCGGACGGCGTCTGCACGGTGCTCCTGCGGGGTTTCGAGGGGTCGCGGGTCACGGAGCGCGACCGCGGCGGCGGGCCGGTGGGACGCCCGTCGGGGCACGCAGCCTCCGATGGGAGAATGTACCGCGAGCCGCCCGACCGACCGAGGAGCTGCCCGTGGGCAACCCGTACGCACCGCCCCGTCCCGACGCGCCGCAGCAGCCTCGACCCGAGCCCGCGCAGCCGGAGGACGGAGCGCGTCCGGACGCGTCGGCGCCTGCACCGGGCCCCGCCCCCGCGCCGATCCCCCCGGCCCCCGCGCGCCCGGACCAGCAGGCCGGGCCGGGTCACCGGCGCCCCGCGCCGCCCGAGCCCGCGGAGCCCGACCCGGAGCTCGCCCGGCAGGCGACGCGACGCACCCTGCACTTCGGCCTGCTCCTGCTCGCCGTCATCGTCGTGAGCACCATGCCGTTCCCGTGGCAGGCCGTGAGCCTCGCGCTCGCGCTCGGCGCGATCGTCGTGGGCATCCGGGCGCTGCTGGCCGTCTGGCGGGCCCGCGTGCGCGGCGCGCTCGTTCCGGCCCTCGGGATCGGCGTCGGGCTCTCGGCCATGCTCGCGCTCCAGATGGTCTCGACGCTCGTCACGTGGGACGTCGCGCTCGCGCACCAGCAGTGCCTCGACGGCGCGATCACCGTCTCGGCCGAGAAGCGCTGCGACGTCGAGCGCACGCACGCGCTCGAGGAGAAGTTCGCCCGCTGGTTCCCGACCCCCGCCCCCGCGTCCTCCTGACGCGTCGAGGCTCCGTCACGGGTTCGTGACGTCGCGCCCCTAGGGTGAGCGCGTGACCGCGCCGACGACGCCGCCCGAGGCTCCCCCGCCGCTCCCGCCCGTGCCGCGGGAAGGGCTGCGTCGCGCGGGGTCGCGCTGGTGGTGGCTCGCCGTCCCCGTCGCGGTCGCCCTGGTGGCGGGCGTCGTCGCGGTGGTCGTGCCGTTCGCGGCGCACGACGCGCCCGAGCTCGTCGAGGACGACAAGGTCCTGACCGTGGCGGCGGATCCCTGCGCGCGCGTCCAGGAGGCCGGCGCGACGCTCGCCGCAGCGACGTCTCCCGAGGGACGCGCCGCCGCCGCGCTCGACGTCGCCCAGGGTGCCCGTGCGCTCGCCGCCGCCGTCGGCGCGCTGCCCGCGGACGTCCTCGACGCCGACCGGCCGGCACGGTCCTGGGCCGAGGACTGGTCGGCCCTCGCGGACGGGCTCGAGGCCTGGGCGGCGAGCACCGCGGCCGGCGAGGACGCCCCGTTCGAGCTCCCGCTCACCGAGGACGGCTGGTCGGCGGTGACGAGGATGGACCTCGCCGCGTCTCCCGGGTGCGCGGTCCCGGCGTCCGTCGTCGGCCTCGACGCGACCCCGCCGCGCACCCCGCCCACGGGCTGACCGCCGCGGACGACGACACCCGGCAGGACCGGGCCCGGCCCTACCCGCCGTGTCGCCTCCGCGGGTCAGCCGGCGTCGCGGTGGTGCCGGCCCAGGACCTCGAGCCGGGACCACAGGACGGCGAGCGCGGCGCCACCGCCGATCTCGGCCGCGGCGAGCGCGCCGACGACGAGCGCGTCCGCGCCCACGACCTCGAGCCGGCCGGGGCCCACCGCTCCCCCCGCGAGCCAGCTCACGAGCCCGACGAGCAGGCCGGACGCGAGCGCGACGCCGGCGAGCGCGAGGACGACGGCGGACCAGGGGACGACGTCGTCGGGGTGGGTGCCCGTCACGTCGCGCAGGCGCCGCCAGACGAACACGCCCGCGACGACGCCGAGCGCGACGACGCCGGCCGGCACCCAGGGCGTGAGGGCGTTGGTCCAGTCGTCGCCGGGCAGCGCCCCGAGGAGCGGGATCGCGGGCAGCGCACCCGGCTCCGACCCGGCGGGCGCGAACGTGCTCCCCTCGCCCACGGCGAACCCGGGGCCGACGAGCCACGCCCCGGCCCACGCCACGAGGTTGGGCAGCACGGCGAGCTGGCCGAGCGCGAGGACGATCCCCCCGACGGTCCCTGGCACGAGCCCGGCGACGATGTCGCCCGACGTCGCGCGGCCCGCGACGAGCCACGCGCCGACGACCACGGCGGACGCCCCGGCGAGCAGGCTCGTGCCGAGCAGACCGCCCCGCAGCCCGAGCCGCACCGTCGGCGGCACGACCCGGTCGAGGCGCCCGGCGAGGTCGGCGACGAACGGCGCGTCCGGGCGCGCGAGGATCCCGCCGCCGAGCCCGAGACCCCCGACGACGGCTCCCCCGACGACGGCGACCCCGAGCCCCCAGGGCGGCGTCGAGCCGGCGAGCAGCGCGACGCCGAGCGTCGCGAGCGCGTACGTGACGGTGCCGGCCACCCAGGCGGAGACCGCGGTGTGCGCCGAGCGGCGTGCCGACGCGAAGCAGCAGAAGAGCGCGAGGGCGGTGAGACCGAGCGGGACGAGCGTGACCGTCGTGCCGCTCGCGACGAGCGGGACGCCGTGGCCGAGGAGCCAGAAGCCGGCCGCGACGGTGACCGACTGCCCCCAGCCCGTCCCCTCGGACGCCCCGGTCGAGGACGCCAGGAACGCGACGACGCCCGGGAGCACGACGACGGCGAGCGACAGGGTGAGCGCCTGGAGCGCGGCGAGCACGCCGGACGGTGCACGGCGCACCCCGACGGGTGCGGGTGCCGGGCTGCCTTCCACGGTGCGCGTGCGCGCACCGCGAGTCGTGCTGGTGGTGCTCATGGTGCCCATCGTCGTCGATCGAGAGGTCGGTTCGGGGCATTCGCCCCGGCGCGCCAGACTACCGGCGCCACCGGCCCCGGGGACGACGACGCCCCGCGACCGGTGGACCGGTCGCGGGGCGTCGTACGGCGTGGCAGCGGACCGTGCGGCCCGACGGAGCCAGGGGTCAGGCGAGGACCTCGCGCAGGAGCGCGGCGGTCTCGGACGGCGTCTTGCCGACCTTGACGCCGACGGCCTCCAGGGCCTCCTTCTTCGCCTGGGCGGTGCCCGCGGAGCCGGAGACGATGGCGCCGGCGTGGCCCATCGTCTTGCCCTCGGGGGCGGTGAAGCCCGCGACGTAGCCGACGACCGGCTTCGTGACGTGCTCCTTGATGTACGCCGCGGCGCGCTCCTCGGCGTCGCCGCCGATCTCGCCGATCATGACGATCGCCTTGGTCTCGGGGTCGTTCTCGAACGCCTCGAGCGCGTCGATGTGCGTGGTGCCGACGATCGGGTCGCCGCCGATGCCGATGGCGGTCGAGAAGCCGAGGTCCTTGAGCTCGTACATCATCTGGTAGGTCAGCGTGCCCGACTTCGACACGAGACCGACCGGGCCCTTGCCCGTGATGGTGTGCGGGGTGATGCCGGCGAGCGACTCGCCCGGCGTGATGATGCCGGGGCAGTTGGGGCCGATCATGCGCGTGCCCTTGCCCTGCAGGTAGGCCCAGACCTCGGCCGTGTCCTGGACGGGCACGCCCTCGGTGATGACGACGATGAGCGGCATCTCGGCGTCGATCGCCTCGATCGCGGCGTCCTTGGTGAACGCCGGCGGGACGAACAGGACGGACACGTTCGCGCCCGTCTCGGCCATCGCCTCGGCGACGGTGCCGAACACCGGCAGCGTGACGTCGTTGCCCTCGTGGTCCTTGTGCGTGACGGTCGTGCCGGCCTTGCGGGCGTTGACGCCGCCGACGATCTGCGCGCCCGAGTCGAGCATGAGGGCGGTGTGCTTGGCACCCATCCCGCCGGTGATGCCCTGGACGATGATCTTGGAGTCGGAGTTCAGGTAGATCGACATGGTGTTCTCTGTCTCAGCTTTCCGCGTCTACGGGCGATCAGGCGTTGGCCAGCTCGGCCGCCTTGGCGGCACCGCCGTCCATGGTCTCGGCGAGGGTCACGAGCGGGTGGTTCGCCTCGCGCAGGATCGCGCGGCCGAGCTCCACGTTGTTGCCGTCGAGGCGCACGACGAGCGGCTTGGTCGCCTCGTCGCCGAGGATCTCGAGCGCGCCCACGATGCCCTTCGCGACCTCGTCGCACGCGGTGATGCCACCGAAGACGTTGACGAAGACCGACTTGACCTGCGGGTCGTTGAGGATGACGTCGAGACCGTTCGCCATGACCTGCGCGTTCGCGCCGCCGCCGATGTCGAGGAAGTTGGCCGGCTTGACGCCGCCGTGCTCCTCGCCCGCGTACGCGACGACGTCCAGCGTGCTCATGACGAGCCCGGCGCCGTTGCCGATGATGCCGACCTCGCCGTCGAGCTTGACGTAGTTGAGGCCGTTCTCCTTGGCCTTGGCCTCGAGCGGGTCGGTCGACTCCTTGTCCTCCAGCGCCTCGTGGTCCGGGTGACGGACCTCCGACGCGTTGTCGTCCAGCGTGACCTTGCCGTCGAGCGCGATGATCGAGCCGTCCTCGGTGCGGACGAGCGGGTTCACCTCGACGAGCGTCGCGTCCTCGGCCGTGAACACGGTCCACAGCGAGCGGATGACGTCGGCGACCGGAGCCTTGAGCTCCTCGGCGAAGCCCGCGGCGTCGACGATCTCGCGCGCCTTCGCCTCGTCGATGCCCACGATCGGGTCGACGGCGACCTTGGCGAGCGCCTCGGGGCGCTCGACGGCGAGCTGCTCGATCTCCATGCCGCCCTCGACGGAGCACATGGCGAGGTAGTTGCGGTTCGAGCGGTCCAGCAGCACCGAGAAGTAGAACTCCTCGGCGATCTTGGCACCCTGCGCCACCATCACGCGGTGGACGGTGTGGCCCTTGATGTCCATGCCGAGGATCTCGGACGCCTTCTCGGCGGCCTCCTCGGGCGAGTGGGCGAGCTTCACGCCGCCGGCCTTGCCGCGGCCGCCGGTCTTCACCTGGGCCTTGACGACCACGGTGCCCCCGCCGAGCTTCTCGGCTCCCGCGCGGGCCTCCTCGGGCGTCGTCGCGACGACCCCGCCCAGCACGGGCACGCCGTGCTTCTCGAAGATGTCACGCGCCTGGTATTCGAACAGGTCCACCCTGCTGCGTCCTTCCGTCTGATGCGCCGTGTGCGGCATGACCGATGTCTCGACATCAAGACATCCCCGTACAGGGTAGCCCCCGCTCCGGGGCGCGCCTATCCGGGGCCGCTGCGGCGGCTCGCGGACCGGTGTTCCCTTCGTCACCCCGTACGGCGGGCGTCAACCACTGTTGACATCACAGCGAGCGTCAACCTAGATTGACACGCATGGAACCCGTCGACATGGACGCCGCGAGCAGCACCGACCCGGACGTCGGGCTGCGGGCCGTGCGGTCGCTGCGCGTGCTGGCCGAGCGCCTCGAGGCGCTCCAGGTCGAGCACGCCCGGTCGCTCGGCTGGTCCTGGCAGGAGATCGCCGACCGGCTCGGCGTCACGCGTCAGGCCGTGCACAAGAAGTACGGCGCGTCCCGCACCACGAGGAGGTCGTGACATGTTCGAACGCTTCGCCGCCGACGCCCGGGAGACCGTGGTCGGCGCCCAGGAGGTCGCGCGGGAGCGCGGCGACGACACCATCGACGGGGTGCACCTGCTCCTGTCGCTCGCCCGGCAGGAGGGCGGCGCCGGGGCGGCCGCGCTCGGCGCGGTCGGCGTGAGTCCGGCCGACCTCGAGCGCGAGGTCGACGCCGCCGGCGGGCTCGACCCGCTCGACGGCCCCGCGCTCGCGGCGCTCGGGATCGACCTGGACCAGGTCCGGGCCCGCACGGACGCCGCGTTCGGCCCTGGCGCGCTCGACCGGGCAGCGGACGACGCGCGGGGCCGCGGGCGCCGCCGAGGCCGCGCGCACATCCCGTTCACCCCCGAGGCGAAGAAGGTGCTCGAGCTCTCGCTCCGCGAGGCCGTGCACGACGCTTCGCGCGTGATCGACTCGGGCCACGTCCTCGCGGCCGTCGCGCGCAGCACGGGCTCGACGGCGCACCGGGCGCTCACCGGCGCGCTCACGGCCGCCGGGTCGGACGACGCCGGCCTGCGCGTCGCGCTCTCGACCCGGCACCGCGCGGCGTCCTGACCGGCACGCCGCGCCGCACGTCGCGGTCGGGCCAGGGGCGGGCGAGCGGCCGACGGCAGCGTCACGGCAGGCTCCTCGGGCTCGGTCGTCGTGCTACGGGAGGACCGGGCGCGCGCCCGTGCCCGACGACGGGCTGACGCCCCGCGGCGCCCGGCGCACCTACCGTCGGGGTGTGCCCGACCAGACTGCGCTCCCCCACCGCTCGGACTCCCGCTCCGACGCCTCCGCCCTCCGCACGCGCTCCACGCCGGGCCGCCACGCCGGCGCCCCGGTGCCCGGTGGACAGCCGTGGGCGCGGGGCGCCGTCGTGCTCGCCGCGAGCTTCCTGCTCGGCGGCCTCACGTCCTTCGCCCAGGGCTTCCTGCCCGACGCCGCAGCCCCCTTCGCGAACTCGGCGAGCGGCTGGACCCTGCTCACCGCGCTCCTCGTCGCCTGGGCCGCGCGCGACGCGCGGACCCGGACCTGGCACGCCGCCGTGCTGGGCGCGGCGAGCTTCGTGCTGCTCACCCTCGGGTACACGGTCGCCGCCGACCTGCGCGGGTTCTTCTACGACCCGACGCTGTTCGGGGTGGTCGGTCTCGTCGTCGGCCCGTTCGTCGGGGTCGCGGCGGCGTGGCTGTGGCGGGCCGGGTTGCGTGCGGCTCTCGGCACGGCGGTGCTCGCGGGCATCGGCATCGGCGAGTCGGTGTACGGGCTCACCACGGTCGTCGAGACGACGGGCGCCACGTACTGGGTCGTGATCGGGCTCGCGTCGCTCGTCCTTCTCGCCGCGATGCTGACCCGGCGTCTGCGCGGCCCCGTCCCGGCGGCCGTCGCCGCGGGAGGCACCGCCGTCGTCGCGACGGCGTTCGTCCTCGCCTACCGCGCGCTCGGCACGATCGGCTGACGCGGCGGACGTCCCCCGCGCACGCAGGGCGCTCGACCGGCCGGTCGAGCGCCCTGTGTGTCGGCACGTGGTGCGTCGGAGCGTGGCGCGTCAGAGCTTGGTGACGGGCGAGTACCGCAGCAGCAGCCGCTTGGTGCCGTCCGCGCCGAAGTCGATCTTCGCGACGGCGTTCGGCCCCGCGCCCTCGAGCGAGACGACCGTCCCGAGCCCGTACGCGTCGTGCGTGACCTTGTCGCCGACGGCGAGGTTCGGCACCTCCCCGTCGGCCCGCGGCGTCGCCGAACCGAACTTCGCCCCGCCGGAAGGCGAGCCGAACGCGGCGCGGGCAGGGGCCGACGACGACGGGTCGTGGCGGGTCTGGCGGGAGCGGCCCGAGGAACGAGGGCCGCGGATGGTAGACCCGTCGTCGTCGGCGCCTGTCCGCGCCCCCGACCCGAATCCGGAACGCGAACCGGACCACGAGCCCGACCCGCGGCCCCAGACGGACCCGCCCGCGCGCAGCGTCGCCATCGACGACTCGCGCCGCCGCCAGTCCCACAGCTCCTCGGGGATCTCCTCGAGGAACCGGCTCGGTGGGAACTCGTTCGCCATGCCCCACGCGGAGCGCACCGCGGACCGCGACACGTAGAGCCGCTCGCGCGCGCGGGTGATGCCCACGTAGGCGAGGCGGCGCTCCTCGGCGAGCTCGGCGTCGTCGTGCAGGGACCGCATGTGCGGGAACGTGCCGTCCTCCATGCCGGTGAGGAAGACGACGGGGAACTCGAGGCCCTTCGCGGTGTGCAGGGTCATGAGCGTGACGACGCCCGGGTCCTCCTTCTCCTCGCCCTCGTCGTCCTCGTCGGCGCCGTCGTCCGCGGGGATCTGGTCCGCGTCGGCGACGAGCGAGACGCGCTCGAGAAAGTCGGACAGCGTGCCCTCGGGGTCGAGCTCGCTGAACTCCGTCGCGACGGCGTGCAGCTCGGCGAGGTTCTCGACGCGCGTCGCGTCCTGCGGGTCGTCGCTCGCGCGCAGCTCGGCGAGGTAGCCCGTGCGGTCGAGGACGGCGCCGAGGATCTCGGACGGGCTCGCGCCGGAGTCGGCGAGCTCGCGCAGCCCGGTCATCAGCTCCGCGAAGGCGCGCAGCGGGTTGAGCGTGCGGTTCGTCAGGCCGGGGATCTCGTCGATGCGGGCCAGCGCCGCGCCGAACGAGATGCGCTCGCGGTCCGCGAGCGCCGCGACGGCGCCCTCGGCGCGGTCGCCGAGACCGCGCTTGGGCACGTTGAGGACGCGGCGCAGGTTGACGTCGTCGTCGAGGTTGTCGATCGCGCGCAGGTACGCCACGGCGTCCTTGACCTCGCGCCGCTCGTAGAAGCGCGTGCCCCCGACGACCTTGTACGGCAGGCCGACGCGGATGAGCACCTCCTCCAGCGCGCGGGACTGCGCGTTCGTGCGGTAGAAGACCGCGACGTCGCCGGGGCGCACGCCCTCGGTGTCGCCGAGGCGGTCGATCTCCTCCGCGACGAACCGCGCCTCCTCGTGCTCGTTGTCCGCGACGTAGCCGATGACCTTCGCGCCCGCGCCGGAGTCCGTCCACAGGCGCTTGGGCTTGCGGTCGGGGTTGCGCGAGATGACGGCGTTGGCGGCCGAGAGGATGTTCTGGGTCGAGCGGTAGTTCTGCTCGAGCAGGATGGTCCGGGCGTCCGGGTAGTCGGCCTCGAACTCGAGGATGTTGCGGATCGTCGCGCCGCGGAACGCGTAGATCGACTGGTCGGCGTCGCCGACGACCGTGAGCTCGGCAGGGTCGAGCGCGGGGACCTGCGCCTCGCCCGTGCCGCTCGTCGCCGCGTCGGTCGCCGCGGAGTCCTCCCCCACGCCCGCGAGCTCGCGCACGAGCACGTACTGCGCGTGGTTGGTGTCCTGGTACTCGTCGACGAGCACGTGGCGGAACCGGCGGCGGTAGTGCTCGGCGACCGCGGGGAACGCCTGGAGCAGGTTCACCGTGGTCATGATGATGTCGTCGAAGTCGAGCGCGCTGGCCGCGACGAGACGGGCCTGGTAGCGCGTGTAGACGTCGGCGAGCACCTGGTCGAACTCGGGCACGTTCGCGCCGTGCTGGCCGGCCCGCGCCGCGAGGCCGTCGTCCGTCGCGTGGGCGCCGGAGTCGCGCGCGTAGGTCTCGGGGTCGATGAGCTCGTTCTTGAGGTCCGAGATCTTGTTGGCGAGCGACCGGGCCGGGTACTTCTTCGGGTCCAGGTCGAGCTCGCGCGTGACGAGGGTGATGAGCCGCTGGGAGTCCGCGGCGTCGTAGATCGAGAAGCTCGACCGCAGGCCGAGCGTCTTCGCCTCCCGCCGCAGGATGCGCACGCACGCCGAGTGGAACGTGGAGACCCACATGTTCCGCGCCGACGGCCCGACGAGCGCCTCGACGCGCTCGCGCATCTCGGCCGCGGCCTTGTTGGTGAACGTGATCGCGAGGATCTGGCCCGCGCGCGCCCGGCCCGTGGCGAGCAGGTGCGCGATGCGGTGCGTCAGCACGCGCGTCTTGCCCGACCCGGCGCCCGCGACGATGAGCAGCGGCCCGCCCGCGTGCACGACGGCCTCGCGCTGCTGCGGGTTGAGCCCGTCGAGCAGCGCGTCGGGGTCGAGGTGCGCGTACCGGCCGCGACGCTCGCCCGACGGCGCACCGCCGGTCGTGCCCGGTGCACCGTCCCCGGCGGGCGACCCCGCGCCGTCGGGCACGGCCGGGTCGTCGGTCCAGCGCGGGGCGGTCCGCGGGAGGCGGGACTCGCCGCCGTGGTCGACGCGCGGGCCGTCGAACAGCGTGTCGAGGCCGGGCAGCGGGAGGTTCTCGAAGAGCGAAGCCATAGCCCCTCCAGCCTAGGCGCCCGCGCCCACACCCGGCACCGCCCGGCCGCCGCGTCCACCGGCAGGCGTCAGGTGAACGTGAGCCCGATGCCCCACGTCGCGGCGGCGAGCAGCCCGCCGAGGAGCTGGACGAGGATCGTGATGCCGGTCGCCTGCATCGCGGCGACCGTCGCACGCCAGGCGGCGTGCCGGTCGCGGCGGCGCACGAGCTCGGCGAGGAACACGGCGAGCACGAACCCGATGAAGAGCCCGACCACCGGGATGACGAAGAAGCCGACGACGCCAGCGATCCCGCCCCACACGAGCGTCGACCACGGGACGTCCGCCCGGCGCATGTGCCGACCCGCGAGCACGTACTGGGAGACCTCGGCGGCGACGACGAGCACGGCCGCGACCGCGAAGACGACCCAGGCGGCCGTGCCGCCCGTGACGATCGCCCACACGAGGATCGCCCCGAGCACGAGCACGTTCCCGGGCAGGATCTGCACGACGATCCCGATCAGCCCGACCAGGATCGCCAGCCCGACGAGGACCTCTCCACCGACGCTCACGGGGGAAACCCTCGCACGTCCGGCGCGCTACGCACGCCCCGCGGGCGGGACCAGCCGGGGGTGCGCGACGCCGTCGACCACCCACGAGCGGATCATCGCGCTGAACAGGTCGGGGTCCTCCGCGCTCCACTGGTGGTGCATGCCGGGCGCCAGGCGGACGACGGCGTCCGGCACCCGGCGGGCGATCGTCGCGAGCGCGGAGCGCGCGGCGCGCACGTCGCGCGAGCCCGCGACGGCGAGGACGCGCGCGCCCGACGCCTCGAGGCCCGTCGGCCAGCAGCCGCCGTAGACGTCGCGCAGCGTGCGGGCCATGTTGTCGCGGCGGATCGCGAGGCCGGACCGGACGAAGAGGTCGCGCGCGTCGGCAGGGAGGCGGAAGGCTCGCGCCTGCGCCTCCCAGTACCAGCGCCGGTCCCACACCCTGAGCTGCGCGCGCCCGACGGCGCCGGCGAGCCCGGGCACGCCGTCGACCGCAGCGCCGGACGCGAGGACGGAGCGCACGAGCCCGGGGTGCCGCGCCGCGGCACGGAGGGCGACGATCCCGCCGTACGACAGCCCGACGAGGTGCACGGCCCGGCCCGCGGGCAGAGCCGCGACGAGCGCGGCCACGTCGTCGGCGGTGGCGTCCAGCGACACGACGTCCTCGGCCGCCCGGGACCCGAAGCCGGGCAGGTCCGGCGTCCGGACGTCGAGGTCGGCGAGGTGCTCGACCTGCGGCTCCCACATCCACGACGCGACGTTGCCGCCGTGCAGCAGGACGACGGTGACGGCGTCCGGCACGCTCACGCGAGCACCTCGCGCTCGGTCTCGTCGAGCCAGGCGAGCTCGGTCCGGGCGTGCGCGAGGCCGTGGCGGAGCGTGGCGAGGCGCAGGGCGAGCCCGCGGGTGCCGCGGACGCGGTCGGCGTCGGGACCGCCGTCGGCGAGGACGGCGGCGACGCGCTCCTGCTCGGCGGTGAGCGCCGCGACCGCCTCCTCCGCCTGCGCGCGGCGGGACGCGAGGAGCTCCCGGACGCCTGCGTCGTCGAGCTGGTCGGCGAAGAACAACCGCCCGAGGAAGGGCTCGCGCGCGTCCTCCGGCTCGAGCGGCGCGGCGAGCCAGTCGCGGAGCGCCGCGCGGCCCGCGGCGGTGATCGTGTGGACCTTGCGGTCGGGGTAGCTCTCCTGCGGCACGACCTCCACCTCGGCGAGGCCCGCGTCGACGAGGGCCGCGAGCGTGCGGTAGAGCTGCGAGCGGTCCGCAGCCCAGAAATGGTGCACGGAGGTGTCGAACGCGCGCTTGAGGTCGTAGCCGGTCATGGGCCGGACCGTGAGGAGCCCGAGCACGAGGTATCGAAGGACCATGCGACTAGTGGACCATGCACCTAGATCCCGGTCAACGCTTCCCGAGACGACGACGGCCCGCCGACGCGGAGCGTCGACGGGCCCGGTGCCGGTGGTGCGGTCAGTTCCAGAACACGGCGACGAGGATGTTGACGAGGGTCAGCCCGCCGATGGCGTGCTTGAGGCCCGGCGCCACGGCGCCGTCGGAGGACTTGGCCCCCTGGCGCTTGGCGACGAACGCGAGGACGGCGACGACGAGGGCAATGACCAGCTTGACGCCGATCTTGGCCATGTCCGGGCCACCGTCGCCCCAGACCGAGGCCTCACCGATCCCGACCATGGCGATCCCCGCGACGAGCGCGGTGAGCGCCCCGTGGAAGACGCCCTTGTACAGGCCCGGCGAGCGCAGGGACGCGAGGTAGCCACCGAGCACGATGGCCCACCCGATGAAGTGCAGCGCGACGAAGACGTTGTAGAGGAACTCCATGGGCCCATGGTATTTGCTGACGACCCTGTCGTGAAACTTTGCACAAGGTGAGATGCGCCCGGTGACCCACGACGCTCGACAAAGCAGACTGAATCGGTCTACTATTTCCGGTTTCCCACCATGCGGACCGGGGCTGTCCACGCGTCCGGACCGCGGCTACTGTTCTCGGCATGACCACGGCTGCCCGCACCCTCCTCGTGACCTCCGGTCACGGGACGCCGGCGTGCGCGCACACGTGTCTGAGCTGTTGTCGCTGAACCGCGCCCGACTCAGCGCGAGCCATCGCTCGCCTCTCTTCCCGAGAACCCCTGAGAACCGGCGCGCGCCGTCGGTCCTCAGCCACTCGCAGCACCCTCGCTGAGCGCTCGCCGTCGCGCGTCCCCGCCCCCCACGAGGACACGAGGAACCCCGATGACGCAGGCACCGACTGCGCCCGAGGCCACGGACGGCAGTACTCCTCCCGCCCGTCCGCCGCGCACCGCCGAGCGCCCGGCCCGGACGCCGGGAGACCGCCCCGCGCGCGCCGCACGACCGAACGGGCAGTGGAAGGTCGACGGCACCGAGCCGCTCAACGCGAACGAGAAGTGGAAGCAGGAGGACGGCGGCCTGTCCGTCCGCGAGCGCATCGAGACGATCTACGCGCGCGACGGCTTCGACTCCATCCCCGGCGACGACCTCCACGGACGCTTCCGCTGGTGGGGCCTGTACACGCAGCGCAAGCCCGGGATCGACGGCGGCCGGACCGCCACGCTCGAGCCGCACGAGCTCGAGGACCGGTACTTCATGCTCCGGGTCCGCATCGACGGCGGGGCGCTCACGACCGAGCAGCTCCGCGTCGTCGCGGGCATCTCGACGGAGTTCGCCCGCGACAGCGCGGACATCACCGACCGCCAGAACATCCAGCTCCACTGGGTCGAGGTCGAGGACGTCCCCGAGATCTGGCGCCGCCTGGAGTCCGTCGGGCTGCAGACGACCGAGGCGTGCGGGGACGTCCCGCGCGTCGTGCTCGGCAGCCCGGTCGCGGGCATCGCCGCCGACGAGCTCATCGACATCGGCCCGGCCGTCGCGGGAATCACTGAGAAGTACATCGGCGTCCCCGAGCTCGCGAACCTGCCCCGCAAGTTCAAGACGGCGCTCACCGGCCACCCGAGCCAGGACGTCGTCCACGAGATCAACGACGTCGCGTTCGTGGCGCACCGCCACCCCGAGCTGGGCGTCGGGTTCGACCTGTGGGTCGGCGGCGGGCTGTCCGCGAACCCGCGTCTCGGGGAGCGCCTGGGGGCGTTCGTCACCGAGGAGCAGGTGCCCGACGTGTGGCACGGCGTCGTGCAGATCTTCCGCGACTACGGCTACCGCCGGCTGCGCAACAAGGCACGCCTGAAGTTCCTGCTCGCCGACTGGGGTCCGGAGAGGTTCCGCGAGGTCCTCGAGACCGAGTACCTCGGGTACGCGCTGCCCGACGGCCCCCCGGCGCCCAAGCCGTCCGTCCCCGGCGACCACGTGGGCGTGCACAAGCAGAAGGACGGGCTCAACTACGTCGGGGCCGCGCCGTACGTCGGACGCGTGTCCGGCACGATCCTCGCGAACGTCGCCGACCTCGCGGAGTCGGTCGGGTCGCACCGCGTGCGCCTCACCCCGCACCAGAAGCTCCTCGTCCTCGACGTGCCGGACGAGCACGTCGAGCACGTCGTGTCGACGCTCAAGGAGAACGGCCTCGACGCCCGGCCGAGCCCGTTCCGGCGCAGCACGATCGCATGCACCGGCATCGAGTACTGCAAGCTCGCGATCGTCGACACGAAGGACACCGCGACCGCGACGATCGACGAGCTCGAGCAGCGGCTCGGGGACCTGTCCCAGATGAAGCCGCTCTCCCTGCACGTCAACGGCTGCCCCAACTCGTGCGCGCGCATCCAGACGGCGGACATCGGCCTCAAGGGCCAGCTCGTCATGGACGACGACGGCCAGCAGGTCCCCGGCTTCCAGGTCCACCTGGGCGGCGGGCTGGCCTCCGACGACCGCGAGGTCGCGGGCATGGGCCGGACCGTCCGCGGGCTGAAGGTGACCGCGGACGACCTCACCGACTACGTCGAGCGCGTCGTCCGGCGCTACGAGAGCGACAAGGACGGCTCCGAGACGTTCGCCGAGTGGGCGCACCGCGCGGACGAGGAGGCGCTCCGATGACCGCGGACCTGACCGGCGGGACCGCTGCACCCGCGGGCACCGACCCGCTCGCGGCGCTGCGCGCCGCGGCGCGAGCCCGGACGGAGCAGCGCGAGGAGGCGAAGGCCGCGCACCACGCGGAGCGTGCGCGGCAGGCCGCGCAGGGCCGGGAGAAGCGCTCGACCGACGAGCTGCGCGAGATCGCGCGGCGCGGCGCCGAGCTGCTGCACGGCGTGGGCACGCCCGGCGTCGAGGGCGCCACGCGCCCGGAGGCGACCGCCGACGAGGTCGTCGCCTGGGCCGCACGCGAGTTCGGGACGTCCGTCGCGGTCGCGTGCTCCATGGCCGACGCGGTGCTCCCCCACGTCGTCGCGGCGCAGATCCCCTGGGTCGACGTGCTGTTCCTCGACACGGGCTACCACTTCGCCGAGACCGTCGGGACGCGCGACGCCGTCGAGCAGCAGCTGGACGTGACGATCGTCGACGTCCGGCCCGAGCTCACGGTCGCCCAGCAGGACGCGGCGCACGACAAGGACCTGTTCGGCCGCGACCCGGCGCTGTGCTGCCAGCTGCGCAAGGTCGAGCCGCTGCACCGCACCCTCGCGGGCTACGAGGTGTGGGTCACGGGCGTGCGTCGCGACGAGGCGCCGACCCGGACGAGCACGCCGCTCGTCACGTTCGACGAGAAGAACGGGCTCGTGAAGATCAACCCGCTCGCGGCGTGGTCCTTCGACGACCTGCTCGCGTACGCGGCGCGGCACCAGGTGGTGCTCAACCCCCTGCTCCACGACGGCTACCCGTCGATCGGCTGCCAGCCGTGCACCCGGCGCGTCGCGCCGGGCGAGGACCCGAGGGCCGGCCGCTGGGCGGGGCTCGACAAGACAGAGTGCGGACTCCACGTATGAGGACGGGCATGACGACCATCGACCTGACGACCGACGCGCCGGGCTCCCCCGGCGCCTCCGCCGCCGCGGGCACGACCCCGGCCGCGGCGCTCCCCGGCGGGCGCCGCCTCGCCCAGCTCGACGCTCTCGAGAGCGAGGGCATCCACATCGTGCGGGAGGTCGTCGCCGAGTTCGAGCGACCGGTCCTGCTGTTCAGCGGCGGCAAGGACTCCGTGGTGATGCTGCACCTCGCGGTCAAGGCTTTCGCGCCCGGCCCGGTGCCGTTCCCCGTGCTGCACGTCGACACCGGGCACAACTTCCCCGAGGTCCTGGCCTACCGCGACGCCACGGCCGAGCGCCTCGGCCTGCGGCTCGAGGTGGCGCGCGTGCAGGACTACATCGACGACGGCCGGCTGCGCGAGCGCGCCGACGGCACGCGCAACCCGCTCCAGACGCAGCCGCTGCTCGACGCCATCTCGGGGCACCGGTTCGACGCCGTGTTCGGCGGGGGTCGTCGCGACGAGGAGAAGGCGCGCGCCAAGGAGCGCGTGTTCTCCCTGCGCGACGAGTTCGGCCAGTGGGACCCGCGCAACCAGCGCCCGGAGCTGTGGAACCTCTACAACGGGCGGCACCGCCCGGGCGAGCACGTGCGCGTGTTCCCGCTGTCGAACTGGACCGAGCTCGACGTGTGGCGCTACATCGCGCGCGAACGCATCGAGCTCCCCGAGCTCTACTACGCGCACGAGCGCGAGGTGTTCGACCGCGACGGGATGCTGCTCGCCGTCGGGCCGTACTCGGAGCCCCGCACGGACGCCGAGACCGCGTCGCTGCGGACGGAGACCGTGCGCTACCGGACGGTCGGCGACATGTCGTGCACCGGCGCCGTGCGCTCGGACGCGGCGGGCGTCGACGACGTCATCGCCGAGGTCGCCGCGACGCGCATCACCGAGCGCGGCGCGACCCGCGCCGACGACCGCCTCTCCGAGGCCGCCATGGAGGACCGCAAGAAGGAGGGGTACTTCTGATGGGCACCCAGACCACCACCGGCACCGTCGCCGCCGACGCGGCGCCCCCGCTCGACGACGCGCGCCGCGGCACGCTCCTGCGCCTCGCGACCGCGGGCTCCGTCGACGACGGCAAGTCCACGCTCGTGGGCCGCCTGCTGTTCGACTCGAAGTCCGTGCTCGCCGACCAGCTCGACGCGGTCGAGCGCGTCTCGCGCGACCGCGGGCTGGAGACTGCCGACCTCGCGCTGCTCACCGACGGCCTGCGGGCCGAGCGCGAGCAGGGCATCACGATCGACGTCGCGTACCGGTACTTCGCGACCGCGCGCCGGTCGTTCATCCTCGCCGACTGCCCCGGCCACGTGCAGTACACGCGCAACACGGTGACCGGGGCGTCGACGGCGGACGTCGTCGTGCTGCTCATCGACGCGCGCAAGGGCCTGCTGGAGCAGACGCGCCGCCACCTCGCGGTCGCGAGCCTGCTGCGCGTGCCGCACGTCGTCGTCGCGGTGAACAAGATCGACCTCGTCGACTACAGCGAGGCGCGCTACGAGGAGCTCGCGGCGGACATCCGCGCGGCCGCGACGTCGCTCGGCGTCGGCGACGTGCACACGATCCCCGTCTCGGCGCTCGTCGGCGACAACGTCGTGGACCGGGCGAGCGCGCGCACGCCCTGGTACGACGGCCCGAGCCTGCTCGAGCTGCTCGAGGAGCTCCCGACGGGCGACGACCCGGAGGCCGAGGCGTTCCGCTTCCCCGTCCAGGTCGTCATCCGCCCGCAGGCCGCGGCCGACGAGCGCTACCGCGACTACCGCGGGTACGCCGGGCAGGTCGCGTCGGGCGTCGTGACGGTCGGCGACGAGGTCGTGGTGCTGCCCTCCGGGCGCCGCACGACGGTCGTCGGGATCGACACCGCCGACTCCCTCGCGAGCGGCGCGGAGCTCACCGAGGCGTTCGCCCCGCAGTCGGTGACGATCCGCCTCGCCGACGACGTGGACGTCGCGCGCGGCGACCTCCTCGCGTCCGCGGCCGAAGCCCCCGACGTCACGCAGGACGTCGAGGGCACGGTGGCGTGGCTGGGCGACCGTCCGCTCCTGCCCGGCGCGCGCGTGCTGCTCAAGCACACGACCCGCACCGTGCAGGCCGTGGTGCGCGACGTCGTCGGGCGCCTCGACCTGGACACGGCCGAGCTCGAGCCCGCCGAGCGCCTGGAGCTCAACGACATCGGCCGCGTGACGCTGCGGCTCGCGTCGCCCGTCGCGGCGGAGGAGTACGTCGTGGCGCGCCGCACGGGCGCGTTCCTGCTCGTCGACGCGCAGGACGGCGGCACGCTCGCCGCCGGCATGGTCGGCGACGCGCTCGCCGCCGCCCGCCGCCCGGCGGAACGCCCCGGCTCCTACGCGATCTAGACGACACCTAGGCTGGCACCGTGACCGCACCCATCCACGAGACGTACCCCCTCGGCCTGCGCCTCGACGGCCGCCGCGTCGTCGTCGTCGGCGGCGGCCCCGTCGCCGCACGCCGCACGCGGGGCCTCCTCGACGCGGGCGCGGTCGTGACCGTCGTCGCGCCGTACGTGTGCGAGGACCTCGCCGAGCTGCTCGCGGCCCACGGCCCGGGGACCGCCGGTCACGCGGCGCACGCCCCGGCGGCCGTCCCGGCGCGGGACGCCCGGCTCTCCTGGGTGCGGCGCGACTACCTCACGGGCGACCTCGACGGCGCGTGGCTCGTCCACACCGCGACGGGCGACGCCCGCGTCGACGCCGAGGTCGCGGCCGACGCCGAGGCGGACCGCGTCTTCTGCGTCACCGCGGGCGACGCCGAGCGCGCGACCGCGTGGGTCCCGGCCGTCGCGCGCACGCTCGTGCCGGGCGCCGCGCCCGGGGCCGGGGAGGCCGAGGTCACGGTGGCCGTCAACGCCGGTCGGGACCCGCGGCGCGCCCAGCGCGTGCGCGACGCCGTCGCGGTGCTCCTCGAGACGGGCGAGCTGCCGCTGCGGGCGGTGCGGCCGGCCCGCGCCGTCGTCGCGGGGTCCGGCGACGACGGCCACGAGGCCGCTGCCGCGGGGGCCGTCACGGCCCCGCTCGTGCGGCCCGTGGGCTCCGTCGCCCTCGTCGGCGGGGGGCCGGGCGACGCGGGCCTGATCTCCGTGCGCGGGCGCCGGGTGCTCGCGGAGGCCGACGTCGTCGTGGTCGACCGGCTCGCGCCGCGCGCGCTGCTCGCCGAGCTCGGCGACGACGTCGTGGTGGTGGACGTCGGCAAGACGTCGGGCAACCACCCCGTGCCGCAGGACGAGATCAACCGGATCCTCGTGCACCACGCGCTCGTGGGGAAGCGGGTCGTCCGGCTCAAGGGCGGCGACCCGTACGTGTTCGGGCGGGGTGGCGAGGAGCTCGACGCGTGCCGCGCCCACGGCGTCCCGGTGGAGGTCGTGCCCGGCGTGACGAGCGCCGTCTCCGTGCCCGCCGCCGCGGGCATCCCGGTGACGCACCGGGGCCTGTCGCGCGGGTTCACCGTGCTCACGGGGCACGAGGACGTCGGGAAGGTCCCCGCCGCGAGCGACCACACGGTCGTCCTGCTCATGGGTGTCTCGCGTCTCGCGGAGACGGCCGCGGCGCTCGTCGCGCAGGGCCGCTCGCCCGAGACGCCGGTCGCGGTCGTCGAGGACGGCTACGGCCCGCGCCAGCGGACGACGGTCGGGACGCTCGCGACCATCGCCGAGCGGGCGCGCGAGGCCGGCGTCCGGCCCCCGGCCGTGACCGTCGTCGGCGACGTGGTGACCCTCTCCCCCGCCTGGCCGCCCCGCACCCCGCCCGCCCCGCGCTGAGCGCGGGGGGCGGGGGCTCAGAGGAGGCGGCGCTGGGCCGCCCAGCGGGTGAGCTCGTGACGGGACGACAGCTGGAGCTTGCGCAGGACCGCGGAGACGTGGGTCTCGACGGTCTTGATTGAGATGAACAGCTCCGACGCGACCTCGCGGTACGTGTACCCGCGCGCGATGAGGCGCATGACCTCCTGCTCGCGCGCGGAGAGCCGGTCGAGCTCGTCGTCGTGCACGGCGACGTCGCCCGCGCCCGTGCCGAAAGCGTCGAGCACGAAGCCCGCGAGCCGCGGCGAGAACACCGCGTCGCCGCCCGCGACCTGCCCGACGGCGGCCGACAGGTCCGGCCCCGAGATCGCCTTCGTCACGTACCCGCGCGCGCCGGCGCGGATGACCGCGACGACGTCCTCCGCGGCGTCGGACACGGACAGCGCGAGGAACCGCACGTCGCCCAGCACGTCGGCGCAGCGCTGGATGACCTCCGCGCCCCCGCCGCCGTTCCCGCCGGGCAGGTGCACGTCGAGCAGCACGACCGGGGGCCGCAGCTCGTGCACGCGCGCGACCGCCGACCCCACGTCGTCCGCCTCGCCCACGACCGTGACGAGCGCCGGGTCGAGGCTCGCGCGCACGCCGGCCCGGAACATGTGGTGGTCGTCGACGAGCACCACGGGCACCGGCCCGGTGGCGGGTGCGCCGTCGGGCGTCGCGCTGGGGATGGTCGTCACGGGGTCTCCTCGCTCGGTGCGGTCCGCGCCGGGCCGGGGTCCGTCGGCACGTCCGTCGACACGGCCCGCGGCACGCGCAACCGTACCTCGGTGCCCCACCCCGGCCGGCTGATGATCTCGGCCTTGCCCCCGCGGCGCTGCACGCGCCCGAGGATCGACTCGCGCACCCCGAACCGGTCGGGGGCGACGTCGTCCATGTCGAAGCCCTCGCCCCGGTCGCGGACGAACACCTCGACCGCGGCGTCGCTCACCTCGAGGTAGACGGAGTACGGCGGCCCGCCGTGCGCGACGGCGTTGACGAGCGCCTCGCGCGTCGCCTGGAGGAGCGCCGCCGTCTCCTGCGTCGGGGTGCAGTCCCCCACCACGACGACGTCCACGACGACCGGCCCCGGCTCGGGCGCACCGGGCGCCGCGCCGATCGGCTCGGCGCGGCGGCCCACGCGCCCGTCCTCGACCTCCGCGACGAGCGCGCGCAGCTCGGCGGCGAGCGACGTGCCGGGCGAGGGGCGGTCGTCGTAGAGCCACTCGCGCAGCTCGCGCTCCTGGGCCCGCGCGAGGCGCGCGACCGTGTCGGCGTCGGAGGACCGGGCGCGGATGAGGGCGAGCGTCTGGAGCACGGAGTCGTGCAGGTGCGCGGCGATGTCGGCCCGCTCGGCCTCGCGCGCCCGGGCGGCGCGCTCGTCGCCGAGCTCGCGCATCAGCCGCAGCCACCACGGGGCGAGGACGATCGCGACGCCCGCGAGCACCGCGACCGCGGCCACGGCGGCCCGGACGACCTGGGTGGGCCGCGCGTCCTGCCCCACCAGCAGCACGATGCCGACGAGCACGAGCACGACGCCGCCCGCGATGCGCACGACCCCGGCGGGCGTGCGCCCGCCCGCCCGCGTGAGCAGCCGGCCCCGCTCGACGGCGTCGAGCTGGCTCCACGCGAGCGCCGCGCCCGCGAGCGCGATGAGCACCGGGATCACCCAGGAGACCTCGACGTCGACACCCGTGCGCAGAGCCACGAGCAGCGCCGCGCCGCCCAGCAGGACGACGCCGATCGCGACGTCGCGCACGGGCAGGCGCCGCACGCTCCCCTGGAGACGCGGCGCGAGCCGGGACAGGGAGGCGGGGCGCTGCTCGTCGCGCGCGGCCAGCGGGTCGCCGGTCGGCACGGTGAGCCACCAGAACACGTACAGCGCGACGCCCGCGCCGCCCGCGAGCGCGAGGAGCGCCATGACGAGGCGCACGACCCCGACGCCGACGCCGAGGTGCGCCGCGAGGCCCGCGCACACGCCACCGACCCACCGGCCGCGCTCGGGGCGGCGCAGCGGCAGGTCGCGCGGTCGGGCGCCGGGCCGGGCTGCTGTCGTCACCCCCCGATCGTCACACGGCGCGGACGCCCCGAGCGCCCCCGGGCGGGGAAACCAGGGTCGGGCCCCGGGCGGTTCAGGGTCGGGTCAGGGTGGCACCCGATACCGGCGGCGCGCCCCGCGCACCAGCATGGTGGTCATGAGCACTCCCGACCTCCCCGGACCCGGCGCCCAGCCCGGGAGCTCCGGCGGCGACACCGAGACGCCCGGCGCGCAGCCGGGCACCGTCCCCCCGGGGCCGAGCGGCCCCGACCACGGCGGCGGACCGGGCTGGGCCGGCCCCGCCGGCCCGCCCCCGGGCGCACCGGGCGAGGCACCCCGGCGTCCGAGCGGCACCGACGGCTTCTTCGACGCGGTGCGCCGCGTCGGCATCTACCGCTCGGACGACCGCTGGATCGGCGGCGTCGCGTCCGGCGTGGCGGAGCGGTTCGGGATCGACCCGCTGGTCGTGCGCGGCCTGCTGTTCGTGACGTTCTTCCTCTCCGGCGCCGGGCTCGTCCTGTACGGCGCGGCGTGGGCGCTGCTGCCCGAGCGTCGCGACGGACGCATCCACCTCCAGGAGGCGTTCCGCGGCAACGTCGACGTCGCGCTGCTCGGCGCCGCGGCGTTCGTCGTGGTCGGGTTCTCGTGGGGCGGCGGCTGGTGGTCGTGGTGGGACGCGCTCCACCTGGGCTGGCTGACCGGCCTGTTCTGGGTCGCGGCCTTCGTCACCGTCGCGGTCGTCGCGGTCTCGGCGCTCACTCAGCGCGGCCCCCGCGGTGGCCAGGGCACGCCTCCGCAGGCTCCGCCGTGGCCGGGCGGTCCGGGTCACGGCCCGGGTGGTCCGGGTCACGGCCCGGGGGGTCCGGGTCACGGCCCGGGCGGCGCCGGTCCGGCGCAGGGCTCGTACGCCCCGGGCCCCGGCCCGACGGCGGCCCCCGGCGCCCCCGCGGGCGGCGCGCCCTCGGACGCCCCGTGGGGCAGCCCCGGCCCGGCGTACCCGAGCGGCCCCGCGTACCCGGGCGGCCCGACGACGTCCGGCACCCCCGGCGGGACGCCCGCGGGCGGCGCGCCGACGGGGACGCAGGACGACGCGGTCTGGTCGGCGGAGGCGAGCCCGTACGCTGCCTCCGCGCCCGGCGTGACCGCGCCTCTCCCCCCGCACGCGCCGTACGCACCGTCCCCGCAGGGCGCACCGCAGCCGCCGCTCCCGCCGCAGCCCGCGCGGGCCCCGCGCCCGCCGAAGCCCCCGCGCCCGCGCGGCCCGGGCGCGACGACGACCGGCATCGTCGTCGGGCTGAGCCTCCTGCTGGGGGCGCTGCTCCTCGTGGTCGACCGCCAGGGCGAGCTGCCCTGGCCGGTGTTCCTGACCTGGGCGGGCCTCAGCGGGATCCTCGCGGGCCTCGCCATCGTGGTGAGCGGGCTCCGCGGGCGGACGAGCGGCGGCCTCGGCTGGCTCGCGGTGGTCCTGCTCGTCGTCGCGCTCCCCGCCTCGGCGTGGCGCACGACCCCGTTCACCGTGTTCGTCGACGACTCCGTGCGGACCGTCACCGACGGCACGCACCGCATCACCGACCCCGACGTCGCCGAGCAGGGGTTCGGCGTGTCGTTCGGCGACCCGCGCATCGACCTGTCCGACCTGGACCTGTCGGAGGCGACCACCGGCTCGCCCGTCGAGGTCCCCGTCCGGCTCGGCGCGGGCGACGCGACGGTCGTCGTGCCGGACGGCGTCCCCGTCCGCGCCGAGGTCCAGGTGCTCGCGGGCAACGCGCGCTGGCACGTGGACGGCGACCGCCAGGAGATCGGCGGGGTCAGCACGCAGCCGGTGACGTTCGACAACGACGAGGTCCAGGCGGGCGACGACCCGCTGCTCGTGCTGCAGGTCGAGGTCGGCGCCGGCCAGGTCACGATCGAGGAGGACTGATGAACGACGAGAACCGCCGCGACGACGACACGCGGCCGCTCGGGGACGAGCTGTTCGACCCCGCCCCCGCGCAGGACCCCGAGCCGGCTCAGCAGCAGGGACGCCGGGAAGCGTCCGGGACGGACACGACGGTCCCGCTCCCCGCCGTGACGCCCGCGGCCGACGCCCGCGCGACGACCCCGCTCCCGGCCGCGACACCGCTGACCGACGTCGGCGCCACGACGCCGCTGCCCGCCATGCCGTCGACCGACCCGCTGTCGGTCGACGGACCGTCCGTCGACACGCCGCCCGTGGGTGCCCCGCCGGCCGGGACACCACCCGTCGGGGCGCCGTCCGTCGGTGCGCCGCGCTACGGCGCGGCCCCGACGACGTCGGGCGCCGACCCGTCGTCCACGGGCGGGGCGCCCGGCGCGCTCCCGCGGCGCGGCCCGCGCGTCGCGACGATCGTGTGGGGCTTCGTCATCGTCGCCTTCGCCGTCGTGGTGCTCGCGGCCGCGCTCGGCGCCCGCGTCGACCTGGGGCTCGCGACGATCGTCGTGCTCGCCGCGGCGGGCGTCACGCTCGTCGTCGGGTCGATCGTCTCCGGGGCACGACGCCGCCGGGGCTGAGCCGCACCGGGACCTCCGGGTACGCCGAGGGCCGTGGCACGTCGTGCCACGGCCCTCGGTGTGCCCGAGCGACGCCGCCCCGCACGCTCTCCCCGGTGCGACCCGGTGGGAGCGGGTCCTCGGCGCCCGGACGGGCTGCCGGGACGGTCAGGGGGTCGGCTCGTCGCCCCGCCGCGTCGGGCCGTCGGCCCGGTGCTCGGGCGTGGTCGGCCCGGTCGTCGTCGTGGGGGTGTCGGGCGAGGCCGCGGGCGAGGAGCCCGGTGCGCTCGGCGTGCCCGTGCCGGCGGCACCGGTCGGCTCGACGGGCGTCGCCGTCGTACCGGGAGCGGCCGCGCGGGCCTCGGCGCCGGGGGTCGAGAGCGCAGAGGGGCGGCCCGGGGAGGTCGGCTCGGGACGTACGGGAGGCGCCGTCGGCGACGGCTCGACGTGCCCCGGCGCGGCGTGCGCGGGCGCGGCGTGCCGACCGGCGTCCGACAGGTCGCCCGACGACGAGTAGCCGCCCGGGGTCTCGACGGCGACGCTCGGCCCACCCGCGAGCCGGCGCAGCGCGATCCCGACGAGGATGAACAGGATGCCCAGCCCGATGACGAGCGCGCACACCCCGAACGCGACGACGGAGGTGAACAACGACGCGCGCAGGAACGAGGCCGTCATGACGGTCTGGCGCGTCGGGTCGTCCTGACCGAGCTCGGCGTAGGTCTTGCCGCCGCTCGCCTCGAGCGCGTGCTTGTTGATGACCTCGGCCTGCGCGTACGCGGTGAGCGGCCCGTTGACGTGGCGCCCCGCGAGGAACGACGCGTCGTCCGAGACGGTGATCTCCTCGGCGGACAGCTGGTTCGACACGACGATCCATGTGCCGATGCCCGCGAGGAGAAGGATGATGCCCGCGAAGATCGACACGAGGCCGATGCCCCGTGCCCCCTTCGTCGGTGTGACGGTGACGGTGCTCGACATGGCGCGTTCTCCCCTTCGTCAGGACCCACCTGCAACCGCCCGCACGAGACCGCCCGCGGGTGCGGGCCGGTCACGGGACGGTCGAACCACCCATACGGGGCCCACGGTAGCGACGGGAGCGGAGCACCGCGCGGCGAACGCGCACCTCAGGGCGGGCGCGGCGGCGACCGCGCGGCCCGCCGGGGCCGGGATGGGAGGATGCGGTCCGTGCGCATCACCCACCTGACCGACTGCTACCTGCCGCTGCTCGGCGGCATCGAGACCCAGGTCGCGCGGCTCGCGCAGCAGCAGGCGGCCGCCGGTCACGACGTCGCGGTCGTCTGCACGACGCCGGCGCACCCCGGCGCGCACGGCGTGTCGACCGAGCGGGACGGTGACGTCACGGTGCACCGGCTCGCCGCGCGCGTCCCGGGCGGCTACCCCGTGCACCCGCGCGCGCCGCACCACGTGGCGCGGGTCCTGCGCGCCGACCGGCCCGACGTCGTGCACCTGCACATGGGCGTGCTGACGCCCTCCACCCAGGCGTCGCTGCGGACGGTCGTGCGCGCGGGGCTGCCCGCGGTGCTCACCGTGCACAGCGTCTGGGGCGGCGCGGAGCGCGCGTTCACCGGGCTCGACCGCGTGGTCCGCTGGTCCCGCTGGCCCGTGCTGTGGTCGGCCGTGAGCGAGCTGACCGCCGCTCCCCTGCGCCGCATCGTCGGCGACCACGGCGAGGTCGTGGTGCTGCACAACGGCCTCGACCTCGACGCGTGGCGCGTCCCGCGCACCGAGCGCGCCGACCGCATGGAGGGCTCGGCCGTCCACGTCGTGGCCGCGACGCGGTTCGCGCCCCGCAAGCGCGTGCTGCCGTTCCTCGAGGTCGTGCGCGACGCCGTCGCGCGCCTCCCCGAGGGGGCGCTGCACGTGACGCTCGCCGGGGACGGCCCCGAGCTGGCCGACGCGCGGCGCTTCGTCACCGAGCGCGGGCTGGGGTCGGTCGTGTCGCTCCCCGGCCGCCTGGACGCGACGGGCCTCCAGCGGCTCTACGCGCGCGCCGACGTGTTCGCCGCGCCCGCCGTCGAGGAGGCGTTCGGCATCGCCGCGCTCGAGGGCCAGGCCGCCGGGCTGGCGGTGCTCACGCGCTCGCAGTCGGGCGTCGCGGAGCGCCTCACCGACGGCGTCGACGCGCTCGTGGCGGACGACGACGCCGGCCTCGCCGACGCGCTCGTGCGCCTCGCGACCGAGGACGGCCTGCTCGACCGGATCGTCGCCCACAACCGGGACGTGCCGTCGTCGGCGGGCTGGCCGCGCGTGCTCGCCGACGTGGAGCGGGCATACGAACGGGCCGCGACGATCGCCGTGGATCGTCGGGCCCGCCCGTCCCGCTAGGGGGTCACTCCCACTCGATGGTGCCCGGGGGCTTGCTCGTCACGTCGAGCACGACGCGGTTGACCTCGGAGACCTCGTTGGTGATGCGCGTCGAGATGACGGACAGCACGTCGTAGGGCAGGCGCGTCCAGTCGGCCGTCATCGCGTCCTCGGACGAGACGGGGCGCAGCACGATCGGGTGGCCGTAGGTGCGGCCGTCGCCCTGGACGCCGACCGAGCGGACGTCGGCGAGCAGCACGACCGGGCACTGCCAGATCTCCTGGTCGAGGCCGGCCTTCGTGAGCTCCTCGCGCGCGATCGCGTCGGCGGCGCGCAGCGTCTCGAGGCGGTCCGCCGTGACCTCGCCGACGATGCGGATGCCGAGCCCGGGGCCCGGGAACGGCTGCCGCGCGACGATCTCCTCAGGCACGCCGAGCTCGCGACCGACCGCGCGGACCTCGTCCTTGAACAGGGTGCGCAGCGGCTCGACGAGCGAGAACTGCAGGTCGTCGGGCAGGCCGCCGACGTTGTGGTGGCTCTTGATGTTCGCCGCGCCCTCGCCGCCGCCGGACTCGACGACGTCCGGGTAGAGCGTGCCCTGCACGAGGAACTTCACCTCGGCGTCGTGCTCGCCCGCGTCCTCGACGATCTGGCGCGCCGCGTCCTCGAACACGCGGATGAACTCGCGGCCGATGATCTTGCGCTTGGTCTCCGGGTCGCTGTGCCCGGCGAGCGCGGTGAGGAACCGCTCCTTCTCGTCGCGGATCACGAGGTTGACGCCCGTCGCCGCGACGAAGTCGCGCTCGATCTGCTCGACCTCGCCCGCGCGCATCAGCCCGTGGTCGACGTGCACGCACGTGAGCTGGTCGCCCACCGCGCGCTGCACGAGCGCCGCGGCGACGGCGGAGTCCACGCCGCCCGAGAGCGCGCAGATGACCCGCGCGTCGCCGACCTGGGCGCGGATCGCCGCGACCTGGTCCGCGATGACGTTGCCGGGCGTCCAGTCCGGGGCGAGGCCCGCGCCGTCGTACAGGAAGTGCTCCAGCACCGTCTGGCCGTGCGCGGAGTGCTTGACCTCCGGGTGCCACTGCACGCCGTAGAGGCGACGCTCGCGGTCCTCGAACGCGGCGACCGGCGAGCCCGACGACGTCGCGAGGACCTCGAAGCCCTCGGGCGCGCGGTGCACGGCGTCGCCGTGGCTCATCCACGTGGTCTGGTTCTGCGGCGTGCCGTCGAGCAGCACGCCCGCGGCGCACACCTCGACCTCGGTGCCGCCGTACTCGCGCAGGCCCGTCTGGGCGACCTCGCCGCCGAGCGCCTTCGCCATGGCCTGGAAGCCGTAGCAGATGCCCATGACGGGCACGCCGGCCTCGAACAGCGCCGGGTCGACGAACGGGGCGCCCGTCGCGTACACGGACGAGGGGCCGCCCGAGAGGATGATCGCGGCCGGGTCCTTGGCGAGCATCTGCTCGACCGTGAAGGTGTGCGGCACGATCTCGGAGTAGACCTTGGCCTCGCGCACGCGGCGCGCGATGAGCTGCGCGTACTGGGCGCCGAAGTCGACGACGAGCACGGGCCGCGGGGTCGAGGCCACCTCGGCGGTGGTGGGAGTGTCGGGAGCGGTGGCGGGTGACGTCACCCGTCCAGGATAGTCGCCGTGCGGCGGGGCTCGTCCCGCGTCTCAGGCGTCGGTGCGCGCCTCGGCGCGCGCCGCGACGCGCTCGCGCAGGGCGCGGGCCGCCGCTTCCGGGTCGCTCGCCGCCGTGATCGCGCGCACCACCACGATCCGGGTCGCGCCCGCGTCGAGGACGGCGTCGAGCCGGTCCGCGTCGATCCCGCCGATCGCGAACCAGGGCGTCGCGGGCCGGGTCGCCGCGACGTCGCGCAGCAGGTCCAGGCCGACGGCGGCCCGCCCCGGCTTCGTCGGGGTCGCCCACAGCGGACCCACGCAGAAGTAGTCCACCGCCGGGTCGGCCTCTGCCGCGGCCGCCTGCGCGGCCGAGTGCGTGGACCGGCCGAGCGCGGGCCCCGCGCCGAGCAGCGCCCGCACGGCCGGGACCGGCAGGTCGCCCTGGCCCATGTGCACGACCGGCGCGCCCGTGACCGACGCCACGTCCGCCCGGTCGTTCACGGCCCACAGCGCGCCGTGCTCCGTCGCTACGCGCGCGACGAGCTCCTGGAGCTCGAGCTCGCGCGCGACGTCGAGCGTCTTGTCGCGGAGCTGCACGACGTCCACCCCGCCCGCGAGCGCCGCCCGCAGGAAGTCCTCGAGGTCGCCGCGCTCCTCGCGCGCGTCCGTGCAGAGGTAGAGCCGCGCGTCGGCGAGCCGGGCGCGTGCGGCGTCCGCCGACGGGGCGGGAGTGGCCGGGGTGGTGGAGGTCTCGGAGCTCACCCGCGGGAGCCTAGCCTCGGCGGCTCCTCGGCAGGAGGTACTGTGGCCGACAGCACGGGAGCCCCGCAGGGGGCTGAGAGGGCGTCGCCGCCGACCGTCGAACCTGATCTGGGTCATGCCAGCGAAGGGAGCGCACATGAGCCTGTCCGTCCACCCGTCCGCGGGTGGCTCCGTCGTGCCCGACGGCGCGCGCGACGTCGTCGTCGTGGGGGGCGGGATCGTGGGTCTCGCCGTCGCGTGGCGCGCGGCGCGCGCGGGGTTGACCGTCACGGTGCTCGACCCGGCGCCGGGCGCGGCCGCGACCCACGCCGCCGCGGGGATGCTCGCGCCGGTGACCGAGGCCGACTTCGGGGAGGAGGCCGCCCTGCGGCTCCACCTCGCGGCCGCCGCGGCGTGGCCGGCGTTCGCCGCGGACCTGCGCGCGGCGACGGGGGCGGACGTCGGGCTGCGGACCGCCGGGACGCTCACCCTCGCCTACGACGCCGACGACCTCGCGCTGCTCCGCCGCGTCCTCGCCCTGCACGCCGCGCACGGTCTCGCGTCGCACGAGCTCACCGTCGCCGACGCGCGCCGCCGCGAGCCGTACCTGGGCCCGCGCGTCGCCGGGGCGGCGTGGGCCCCCGCGGACCACGCGGTCGACCCGCGCGCGACGCACGCCGCGCTGCTCGCCGCGCTCGGCGGCCGCGACGCCGGGGGTGCGGGCTCGGCCACCGGGGCGCGCGTCGTCCGCGCGTCCGCGACCCGGCTCGCGCTCGATGCCGGGCGCGTGGTCGGCGTGCACGACGACGCGGGCCGGCTCCACCGCGCGGGTGCGGTCGTCGTCGCGGCGGGCTGGCAGTCGGGCGCCCTCCTCGCGGACGTGCCGGGCATCGTCGTGCCCACGCGGCCGGTGAAGGGTCAGACGCTGCGGCTCGACGCGGGCCCGGACCTCGCGCTGGAGCACGTCGTGCGCGGGCTCGTGCAGGGGCGGCCGGTGTACGTCGTGCCGCGCGACCCCGAGCCTGCGGGGCCGCGCGCCGGGCACCGGGAGGTCGTCGTCGGGGCCACCACCGAGGAGAACCCGGACGACCGCCGCGCCACCGCCGGCGGCGTCTTCGCGCTCCTGCGGGACGCCCGCGCCCTCCTGCCGGGGATCGACGAGGCCGCGCTGGTCGAGGTGACGCCGCGGGGGCGCCCCGCGACACCGGACAACCTCCCGCTCGTCGGGCCGACGGACGTCCCGGGGCTCCACCTCGCGACGGGCCACGGCCGCAACGGCATCCTGCTCGCCCCGCTCACGGCCGACGCCGTCGTCGCCGGGCTCGGCGGGCTCCCCGCGCTCGGCGGGACGGAGCCCGGCGACGACGTCGCGACCGCCCTCGCCACCGCCCGGACCGACCGCTTCGCCCGCACCGCCACGACACCGAGGTGAGACCCGTGACCGCACCCGCACCCACCGCGCTCGTCAACGGCGAGCCGTACCCGCTCGACGGCGACGTCGACCTGGAGCGGCTCGTCGCCGCGCTCGTCCCCGCCTACGTCGCCGACGGCACGCCGCAGGGCGTCGCGGTGGCCGTCGGGGACGCCGTCGTGCCGCGCGGCGCCTGGGCGACGACCGTCGTCGCGCCCGGGGACCGCATCGAGATCGTCACCGCCGTCCAGGGCGGCTGAGGAGGAGCCATGACCACGACCGACGTCTCCCCCGCCACCGCGAGCGGCCCGGCCGGCGCCGACGACCCGCTCGTCGTCGCCGGCACCCCGATCGGGTCGCGCCTCGTCATGGGCACCGGTGGGGCCGCGAACCTGCTCACGCTCGAGGACGCGCTCGTCGCGTCGGGCACCGCCCTCACGACCGTCGCGATGCGACGCGTCGCCGTCCGCGCCGGCGGGGACGCGAGCCCCGACGCGGGGATCTGGGCGCTGCTCGCCCGCCTCGGTATCCGCGCGCTGCCCAACACCGCCGGGTGCTTCTCGGTGCGAGAGGCCGTGCTCACCGCGCACCTCGCGCGCGAGGCGTGCGGTACCGAGTGGGTCAAGCTCGAGGTGATCGCCGACGACGTGACCCTCCTGCCCGACCCGGTCGGCCTCGTCGAGGCGGCCGAGCAGCTCGTGCGCGACGGGTTCGTCGTGCTGCCCTACACGAACGACGACCCGATCCTCGCGCGCCGGCTGGAGGACGTCGGCTGCGCCGCCGTCATGCCCCTCGGGGCGCCCATCGGCACGGGGCTCGGCATCCTCAACCCGCGCAACATCGAGGCGATCGCCGCCGCGGCCCGGGTGCCCGTGATCCTCGACGCGGGGATCGGCACGGCGTCCGACGCCGCGCTCGCCATGGAGCTCGGCTGCGACGGCGTGCTCCTCGCGACGGCCGTCACGCGCGCCGCCGACCCGGTCCGCATGGCCCGCGCGATGCGCCTCGCCGTCGAGTCGGGCCGGCTCGCCGCGGGCGCAGGGCGCATCCCCCGCCGCGAGGGCGCCCTCGCGAGCTCGTCCCCGCAGGGCCGCCTCGACCTGGCCCTCTGACCCCGTCGACCAGGCGGTCCCTGCGCGCCGAGCAGGCCATCCCGGCTCGTCCGTCGACCAGGACGCGCCGCGACCACCTGGTCGACGTGCAGGGGGCTAGAGGGTGGGGGTCTTCAGGGCGTCGAGGAGGGCCGGGACGCCGCCGACGACGGAGCGTGCGTCGAGGCCCGCGGCGCGGGCGGCGTCGGCGACGCGGGCGGAGCGGCCGCCGACCGCGCACACCACGAGCACCGGGCGGTCGGCGGGCAGGTCCGCGAGCGCCGCGGCGGCACCGGGGTCCTGCGTGCCGCCGAGGAACGCGCCGCTCGGGACGAGCGTCGACCCGGGGAGCGGGCGCACCTGCGCCTCCCAGTCCTCGCGGACGTCGAGCAGGAAGGGTGCGGCGTCGTCGGCCCGCAGCAGGGCGGCCGCATCAGAGGCGGACACGTCGCGCGGCGCGGGCCCCGCTGCCCCGGTCGGCCCCGCCCCGGCACCGGGCACCGCCACGGGCGGCGCCGCGGGCCGGAGCCCGCAGAACGCGGCGTAGGCGTCGTCGCCCGGCAGGAGCGCGGTGACGGGCTCGCGCGTCGGGTCGGCGCGCACGGTGAGCTGGCGCCACGAGAGGTCGAGGGCGTCGTAGACGGCGAGGCGGCCCAGCAGCGTCGTGCCGGCGCCGGTGACGAGCTTGATCGCCTCGGTCGCCATGACGGAGCCGACGGTGCCGCACATCGCGCCGAACACACCGCCGGTGGCGCAGTCGGGTGCCGCGCCCGGGGGCGGCGGGACGGGGAACACGTCGCGGTAGGTGACCCCGCGCGGACCTCGCTCTCCCGGCCCCGCGGGGTCGGGACCCGCGGCGCCCGGGTGCGCGGCGTCGTCGGGCACGGCGAACCGGGGCGCGGCCCAGAAGACGCTGACCTGTCCCTGGAAGCGGTAGATCGAGCCCCAGACGACGGGCAGGCCGAGGACCTCGGCCGCGTCGGAGACGAGGTAGCGGGTCGGGAAGTTGTCGGCGCCGTCGAGCACGACGTCGTAGCCGCGCAGCACGTCGAGCGCGTTGTCCGCGTCGAGCCGCAGCGCGTGCTCGACGACGTGGACGTGCGGGTTGACGTCCGCGATGCTCTCGCGCGCGGAGTCGACCTTGCGGCGCCCGACGTCCGACCCGCCATGGATGACCTGGCGCTGGAGGTTGGACGTGTCGACGGCGTCGTCGTCGACGATGCCGATCGTGCCGACGCCCGCGGCGGCGAGGTAGAGCAGCGCGGGGCTGCCGAGGCCGCCCGCGCCGACGACGAGCACGCGCGCGGCCGCGAGCCGCCGCTGGCCCTCGGTGCCGACGCCCGGCAGCGCGAGATGGCGCGCGTAGCGCTCGAGCTCCGGCGTCGAGAGCTCGTGACCGGGCGCGACGAGGGGCGCGAGCGGCGTCGTCATGCCGCGTACTGCTCCTCCAGCGCGACGAGCTTCGCGTCGGCCTCGGCGTGCACCTTCTTCTCGAGGATGAACGACATGACCGGCACGACGCCCGCGAACACCATCGTCGCGAGGCGGCCCCAGCCCCAGCGCATCTTGGTCCACAGGTCGAGCACGGTGACGAGGTACACGACGTAGATCCACCCGTGGGCGAAGGGGATCCAGGACACGTAGCGCATGATCCCGTCGACGTCGACGAACGCACCGACCCCGTACTTGACGAGCATCTCGACGCACAGGATCAGCAGCATCACACCGGTGATGATCGCGAGGACCCGGTAGCGCGCGAGCGCGCCGCGCGCCTTGCGGATCGCGGTGCGCGCGGCCTCCGCGCTGGGGGCCGCCGCGTCGGCGGGGGCGACGACGGGCGCGTCGGTGGGGGTGGCCGGGTCCTGCGTGGTCATGGGAGAGGTCCTCGTTCCGGGCGAGACGGCCGCGGCGGTCTCCGCCGCGTGCGGTGGCGTGACGCGGTCGCCGCGTTAAACCGTCGCCGCGTGTCGGACGCCGAACCTAGGGTAGAACACCGTGCGACCCCTCCCTCTCCCCGACCCGGGGACCCCCGACCTGCGCGGCCCGTCCCGCTACCTCCTCTGGATCGCCCGGCGCCAGTGGACGGTGCTCACGGTGTCCGTGCTGCTCGGCCTCGTGAACTTCGCGTGCCAGGCGTTCCAGCCGTACATGCTCGGCCGCGCGCTCGACGAGGGGCTCACCGCCGGGTTCGGTGCCGAGCTGTGGCGGTGGGCGGGCCTCCTGCTCGCGCTGGGCCTGGGCATCGTCGTCACGGGCGTGACGCAGCACCGGTTCGACATCGCGAACTGGCTGCGCTCGGCGCTCACGACGTCGCAGCTCGTGGGCGACGTCACCGCCCGCTCGGGCGACGCGATCACCGAGGAGCTCCCGACGGGCGAGGTCGTGTCCACCGTCGCGAGCGACGCGATGCGCGTCGGCCAGCTCTTCTCGATGATGGGCCAGTTCCTCGGCGCGCTCGGCGCGTACGTCGTCGTGGCGGTCATCATGCTCTCGACGTCGCTGCAGCTCGGTCTCGTCGTCGTGCTGGGCCTGCCGGTCGTCGCCGCGGTGCTCGCGCTGCTCGTCAAGCCGCTCCAGCAGCGCCAGGCCGCGCAGCGCGAGGCGCAGGGCCGCCTGACGACGCTCGGCGCGGACACGGTGTCGGGCCTGCGCATCCTGCGCGGGATCGGCGGCGAGGGCGTGTTCGTGGGCCGCTACGCGCAGCAGTCGCAGAAGGTCCGCGAGGCCGGCGTCAAGGTCGCGCACACCCAGGCCACGCTCGACGCGCTCCAGGTGCTCCTGCCCGGCCTGCTCGTCGTGCTCGTCGTCTACCTCGGCGCGACGGCGGCCCTGCGCGGCGAGATCACGCCCGGGCAGCTCGTCGCGTTCTACGGGTACGCAGCGTTCCTCGGCTGGCCGCTGCAGGTCGCGACGCAGATGCTCAACATCGCGACGCGCGCCCACGTCGCCGCGCGCAAGATCGTGCGCGTCCTCGCGGTCGAGCCAGCAGCGGGCGCGAGCCCGGCCACCGCGCCCATGCCGCCCGAGGGCAGCCCCCTCGTCGACGAGACGAGCGGCCTGGTGCTCGAGCCGGGACGCGTCGTCGCGCTCGTCTCGGCGGACCCGGAGGCGTCGGCGGCCGTCGCGACCCGGCTGGGCCGGTTCGACGACGCCGCGGAGGCGGCCACGCCCGTGCGGCTCGGCGGCACACCGCTCGCCGCGCTCGACAAGCACGCGCTCCGGCGCCGCGTCGTCGTCGCCGAGGCGACGCCGCAGCTCTTCTCGGGCGCGCTGCGCGACGAGCTCGACGCGCGCGGCACCGCGACGGAGGCCGAGGTGCTCGCCGCGGTGAGCACGGCCGACGCGCACGACGTGCTCGACTCCGTGCCCGACGGCCTCGCGGGCGAGCTGCCCGAGAAGGGGCGGTCGCTCTCGGGCGGCCAGCGCCAGCGCGTCGCGCTCGCCCGGGCGCTCCTCACGGACCCGGAGATCCTCGTCCTCGTCGAGCCGACGAGCGCCGTCGACGCGCACACCGAGGCGCGGATCGCCGCGAGCCTCGCGCAGGCCCGTCGCGGGCGCACGACCCTCGTCGTCACGGCGTCGCCGCTCGTGCTCGAGCACGTCGACGAGGTGCTGCTCCTCGAGGACGGCCGGGTCACGGCGCGCGGCACGCACCGCGACCTCGTCGACCGCGCCCACTCCCCCGCGACAGCACCGGACGACGACGCGGCCCGGTACCTGCGCGTCGTCGGGCGCTCGCTCGACGACACCCCCGCCCTCGCCCGCACCGCACCCGAAGGAGGCCAGGCATGAGGCTCCCCGTCGCCGACGGCCCCGCCGTCCGCGCCGCCGCCGGACGCCTGTTCGCCCGGCACCGCGGCACGTTCGTGCTCATCGCCGTCCTCCACACCCTGGCCGCGGTCGCGGGTCTCGTGGGGCCGTGGCTCCTCGGCCGGCTCGTCGACGCCGTCACCGAGGGCACCACGTCGTCGTACGTGACGACCGTCGTCGCCGTGGGCGCGGGCGCGGTCCTCGCGCAGGCCGTCCTGCGCCGGTACGCGCAGCGCCTGTCCATGGTCTTCGGCGAGACCGTGTTCGCCGAGCTCCGCGAGGACCTCGTCGAGACGGTGACGTCGCTGCCGCTGTCCACGGTCGAGCGCGCGGGGACGGGCGACCTCGTGGCGCGCACGACGAACGACGTCGACCGCATCCAGCACGCCGTGCGGTTCGGCGTGCCGCAGCTCCTCGTCGCGGTCGTCACGCTCGTGCTCACGGCGGTCGCGGCCGTCGTCGTCGCGCCGCTCGTGGCGCTCGCGCTGTTCGTGGGCGTGCCGCTGCTCGTCGTCGTGTCGCGGTGGTACCTCAAGCGCGCGTCGGCCGGCTACCAGCGCGAGGCCGCCGCCTACGCGACGCTCAACGGCACCATCACCGAGAGCGTCGAGGGCGCGCGCACGGTCGACGCGCTCTCGCTCACCGAGCGCCGCCAGGCGCGCGTGCGCGCCGACCTCACCGAGGCGTTCGAGGCGGAGCGGTACACCCTCGGGCTGCGCACCGTGCTGTTCCCGGGCATCGACCTCGCCATCGCGATCGCGCCCGTCGCCGCGCTCGTGTGGGGCGCGTGGCTGCTCTCGCAGGGCCAGACGACGCTCGGCGCCGTGGCCACGGTGACGACCTACGCGTTCCAGCTCGCCGGGCCGGTGTGGAACCTCATCTTCTGGCTCGACGAGATCCAGGTCGCCGCGGCGTCGTACGCGCGCATCGTCGGCGTCGCGCAGGTGCCCGGCGACCGCACCCCGACGGGCGACGTGCCCGACGGCGACCGCCTCGTCGCGCGCGACGTCGAGTACGCCTACCGCGAGGGTCACCCCGTGCTGCACGGCGTCTCGCTCGACCTCGAACCGGGCGAGCGGCTCGCCGTCGTCGGGCCGTCGGGCGCGGGCAAGTCGACCCTGGGCCGCATGCTCGCGGGCATCCACCCCCCGACGGCGGGGTCCGTCCGCTCCGGCGGCGTGCGGCTCGTCGACCTGCCGCTCGAGGACCTGCGGCGCGAGGTCGCGCTCGTCACGCAGGAGCACCACGTGTTCGTCGGCACGCTCGCGGACAACCTGCGCCTCGCGAAGGTCGACGCGGACGAGGCCGAGCTGCTCGACGCGCTCGACGCCGTCGACGCGCGCGGGTGGGCCGAGTCGCTGCCCGAGGGCCTCGCCACGGCCGTGGGGTCGGGCGGGCACGTGCTCACCCCGGCGCAGGCGCAGCAGCTCGCGCTCGCGCGCCTCGTGCTGCTCGACCCGCACACGCTCGTGCTCGACGAGGCGACGTCGCTCCTCGACCCCCGGGCGGCCCGCCACCTCGAGCGCTCGCTCGACGCCGTGCTGGCCGGCCGGACGGTCGTCGCGATCGCGCACCGCCTGCACACCGCGCACGACGCCGACCGCGTCGCCGTGGTCGACGGCGGCCGCATCAGCGAGATCGGCCCGCACGACGAGCTCGTCGCCGCGGGCGGCGACTACGCGCGGCTCTGGCACTCCTGGCAGCAGGAGTAGCGCCGGTCGGTGCCAAGATGGTGCCGATGCCTGGAACCACGAGCGCCACCCCGCACGACCTCCCGACCCTCCCGAGCCCCTGGCGGGCCCGGGTCCCCGGCTACGCCGACATCGACGCGCTCGTCCGGCTGCGGCGCCTGGACGAGCTCCAGGGCACGGGCTCGACGCACGTCGACCCCGCCGGGATCGAGTCCGAGGTCGCAGGGCTGGCCTCCTGGACGCGGCGCCAGCTGGTCGCCGTCGGGCCCGACGACGTCCCGCGCGCCTGGGTGACCGTGCACGACCGTGCCGCCGGGCGGGCCACCGTCTGGGGCTACTTCGACCGCGACGTGGCCGAGGTCGACGCGATCGCGGACGCGTTCTACCGCTGGGCGGAGCGCACCGCGGTCGCGATGGCGCGCCTGCGCGGCGTGACGGCGACGCGCCTCGACGAGAGCCCGTTCGCCGACGACACGCGCCAGGCGCAGTGGCTGACCCGGGCCGGGTACGCGCGGCGGCGCAGCTGGTTGCACATGACGCGCCCCGTCGTCCCGGACGAGGCCGCGCTCGCCCCGCGCGCCGGGGTCATGGTCCGCCCGGTCGAGCGGCACGAGAACGGGATGCCTGTCGCGGCCGACCTCCAGGTCGTGCACCAGATGCTGGAGACGTCCTTCCAGGACCACTTCAACTCCTACCGGGAGAGCTTCTCGGAGTTCGTGCAGCGGCTCCGCGAGGACCCGGGCCACAGCTGGGACCACTGGTGGCTCGCGTACGTGGAGACCGACGACGGCCACCGGGTCCCCGCGGGCACGGTCGTGTGCTCGTCGATCGCCGCGGGCGAGAGCGGCGCGCGGGGCACCTACGTCGAGTACATCGGGGTGACGCGCGCCGCCCGCGGCCGCGGCGTGGCGAAGTCGCTGCTCGCGACGGTGATCGCGGACGCCGCCCGGGACGGTCGCGACCGCGTGGCGCTCGAGGTCGACGCCGACTCCCCCACGAAGGCCGACCAGCTCTACCGCTCGCTCGGCTGGGAGACGGACTACGTCACCGAGTCGTGGTTCAAGGACCTCGACCTCGACGGCTGACCGCGGGCGGCCGGGACGCGCAGCCGGTCGCGGGCCCGGACGCGCCGGTGCCCGGCCGTCGCGGACGACGACCGGGCACCGGGTGACGCGGCCTCGGGTGGCCTGGCGGAGTCAGACGACCCGATGGGACGAGCGCGTCAGAAGCACGAGACGTGGATCGCCACCGACGCGTCGGTCGACGTCGCGTAGGCGGTGCCCTGGCCGTCGTAGTCGTACATCGTCACCGCCGCGCCCGCGCTGTTGCGCGCGCTGTTGGTCGTCCCGTTGACCCGGAGCGACACGTTCGTCGGCGCGCTCGCCGTGATCTTCGCGTCGCGCGTGCCGCAGTTGTACGGCGTGGTCCTGCTCGCCGCGCTCGCGCTCGCCGCCGGGGCGAGGACCAGACCGATCGTGACCGCTGCCACCGCGAACGGTGCAAGACGCTTCTTCATGGAGTACCCCCGTGTCTCTCCGACCGCCGGGCGACGTCGACCGGCGGACCGCCCGGACGCTCTGTCCGGGCGGGATAAGACTGAGGTCCGTACATATGTCCGGCAAGCGGTGTGTCACGTGGTGAGACGGTGGTCCGTCCGCTCCCGCCCCGGGACGCGGCGCGTGCGCTCCCGACCCGCTCTCAGGGGTCGTTCGCGGGCCCGTCCTCAGGGGGTCGTTCGCGGGCCCGTCGCGCCGGCGTCGGCCGGGCCGGGGAGGCCGGCGATCCCCGCGTCCTCCCCGCGCGCGCGGCGCTTGCCGCCCGCCGCCTCGTCACGCACGAGCCGGACCCACAGCAGCACGGCGAACCCGCCGAACACCCACCACTGGAGCGCGTAGAACAGGTTCTGCAGGTTGAGCCCCGTGCCGCCCTCGATCGTCGGGCGCGGGAGCTGGGCCGGGCCGCCGTCGGCCGCCGACGGCTGCGCCGGGTCCGAGGACAGCAGCACGAGGTAGCCCGAGTACATCGGCCCGCCCCACGCGTTGACCAGCTCGCCCGTGGAGATCGCGTCGGTGCGGCCGGGGGCGGAGCCGCCCTGCCCGGCGGCCTCGGAGGCCTGGAGGTAGCCGGTCAGACGCACGACGCCGTCCGGCGGGTCGAGCGCGGCGCTCTCCTCGGGCGACTCGACCCAGCCCCGCACGACGGGCAGGACCGGGGCGCCCGAGAGGTCGGCCCACGACGCGCCCTGGGTGCCGTCGTCGGTCACGTGGAGCGGGGTGAGCACGAGGTAGCCGGTGCGGCCGTCGAGCGCGCGGCCCTCGACGAGGAGCTGCCCCTCCGCGTCGTACTCGCCCTCGACCCAGGCCTGCCGCCCGACGAGCTCGCCGGGGAACGTGGACTGCGGCGGGAGCAGCACGCCGACGCCCTCGGGGCCGGCGGCCTCGAGCTCGGCGGCCTCGTGCTGCGCCGCGAGCTCGGCACGCTGCTGGGCGCGGTCGAGCTGCCAGACGCCGAGCCGCGCGCACACGGCCGCGGCGACGAGGAGGAGCACGAGCAGCCCGACGACCCGGGGCTGGCGGGCGACCGCCCAGAACGAGCGGGGCGCGGTGGGCTCGGGCACGACCCCACGGTATCCGGGGCGCGGGCGGGTCCCCGCATCCGGACCGCCTGGCGGGCGAACGTCACACGCCGCCCACCGGCCCTCGAGGCCGGGGACAACGTCCTCGGCCGTGGTTCCCGGGCGCGGGACCTTGGACCTTTTGTGCCGTCGCGGGCGCAGGTCACACCGCCGGGCGCCAGGAGGAATAGTGCAGGCCCCCGGTCGATGGGGTTGTATGAAGCCGTAGTCGTTCACGGACCCTTCCCCCGCAGGAGCGTGAGATGAGCACGACCACCGTCACCGAGTCCACCGCCTGGCAGCCCGCCGAGATCGCACCGCTCGACGACGACACCCTGCGTCGGGTCGACGCCTGGTGGCGCGCGGCGAACTACCTCTCGGTCGGCCAGATCTACCTGCTCGACAACCCGCTGCTGCGCACGCCGCTGGACCGCGAGGACGTCAAGCCGCGCCTCCTGGGCCACTGGGGCACCACGCCGGGCCTCAACTTCCTCTACGCGCACCTCAACCGCGCGATCGCGCAGCGCCGCCAGTCGACGATCTACGTCGCCGGCCCCGGCCACGGCGGCCCCGGCCTCGTCGCGAACGCGTACCTCGAGGGGACGTACTCCGAGACCTACTCGGACGTCACCCAGGACACCGAGGGCCTGCGCCGGCTGTTCCGCCAGTTCTCCTTCCCGGGCGGCATCCCGAGCCACGTCGCGCCGGAGACGCCCGGGTCGATCCACGAGGGCGGTGAGCTGGGCTACGCGCTCTCCCACGCGTACGGCGCCGCGTTCGACAACCCCGACCTGCTCGTCGCCGCGGTCGTCGGCGACGGCGAGGCGGAGACGGGCCCGCTCGCGACGAGCTGGCACTCGAACAAGTTCGTCAACGCGCGCAACGACGGCGTCGTCCTGCCGATCCTGCACCTCAACGGCTACAAGATCGCCAACCCGACGGTGCTCGCGCGCATCAGCGACGACGAGCTGCGCGACCTCATGATCGGCTACGGCCACACGCCCTACTTCTTCACGGGCGGGTTCGACGGCGAGGACCACTTCGAGGTGCACCGCCGCTTCGCGCAGCTCCTCGACGAGGTGCTCAACCACATCGCGCAGATCAAGGCCGACGCCGCGGCGGGGAACGACGAGCGTCCCGCGTGGCCGATGATCGTGTTCCGCACGCCGAAGGGCTGGACGTGCCCGCCGGTCATCGACGGCAAGAAGACCGAGGACTCGTGGCGCGCGCACCAGGTGCCGCTCGCGAGCGCCCGGGACACGCCGGAGCACCTCGAGGTGCTGCGCGGCTGGCTCGAGTCCTACCGGGCCGACGAGCTGTTCGACGAGGACGGCCGCCTGGTCGACGACGTCGCCGCGCTCGCCTCCGAGGGCACGCTCCGCATGAGCGACAACCCGCACGCGAACGGCGGCCTCCTGCTCAAGGACCTCCGCCTGCCGGACTTCCGCGACTACGCCGTGGACGTCACCGGGCCGGGCAGCAGCATCGCCGAGTCGACGCGCGTCCTCGGGCAGTGGCTCACCGACGTCGTGCGGAAGAACCCGGACAACTTCCGGATCTTCGGCCCCGACGAGACGGCGTCGAACCGCCTCCAGGCCGTGTACGAGGTCACGGACAAGCAGTGGAACGCCGACTTCTTCGGGCCCGACGTCGACGAGCACCTCGCGCGCGCCGGCCGCGTCATGGAGATGCTGTCGGAGCACCAGTGCCAGGGCTGGCTCGAGGGCTACCTGCTCACCGGGCGGCACGGCCTGTTCACGAGCTACGAGGCCTTCATCCACATCGTCGACTCGATGTTCAACCAGCACGCGAAGTGGCTCAAGGTCACGAACCACATCCCGTGGCGGCGCCCGGTCGCGAGCCTCAACTACCTGCTGTCGAGCCACGTGTGGCGCCAGGACCACAACGGCTTCAGCCACCAGGACCCGGGCTTCATCGACCACGTCGTGAACAAGAAGGCCGAGATCGTCCGCGTCTACCTGCCGCCGGACGCGAACACGCTGCTCTCGACGTACGACCACTGCCTGCGCTCGCGCCAGTACGTGAACGTCGTCGTGGCGGGCAAGCAGCCGGCGCCGCAGTTCCTGTCGATGGACCAGGCGATCGCGCACTGCTCGCGCGGCCTCGGCATCTGGGACTGGGCCGGCACCGAGGTCGAGGGCGAGGACCCGGACGTCGTGCTCGGCGCCGCGGGCGACGTGCCCACGCTCGAGGTGCTCGCCGCGGCGGACATCCTGCGCCGGCGCATCCCCGACCTCAAGGTCCGGGTCGTCAACGTCGTGGACCTCATGCGGCTCCAGGACGAGAAGGAGCACCCGCACGGCCTGTCGGACAAGGACTTCGACACGCTCTTCACGACGGACCGGCCGGTCATCTTCAACTACCACGGCTACCCGTGGCTCATCCACCGCCTCACGTACCGCCGCACGAACCACGCGAACATCCACGTGCGCGGCTACAAGGAGGAGGGCACCACCACCACCCCGTTCGACATGGCCATGCTCAACGACATCGACCGCTACCACCTGGTGATCGACGTCATCGACCGTGTGCCGTCCCTGCGCTCGACCTACGCGGGCCTGCGCCAGGAGATGGTCGACGCGCGGCTGGCGGCCCGCCAGTACACCCGCGAGCACGGGGAGGACATCCCCGAGGTGCGCGACTGGGTGTGGCCGGACGTCGGCGAGACGGCGACCGAGGAGGGTGGCCCGCAGTACAACGGCGCGAGCGCCGCCGTGCAGGACACCGGAGGAGACAACGAGTGAGCGACACCGCTCGCAGCATCTACATCACCTCGCCCGAGGGCGAGACGGGCAAGTCCACGATCGCGCTGGGGGTCCTCGACCTGCTGGTCCGCAAGGTCCAGCGGGTCGGGGTCTTCCGGCCGGTCACCCGGGCCGCCGGCCCGGACGTGCAGGACTACGTGCTCGAGCTCCTGCTCGCGCACGACGGCGTGGACGTCACCGCCGAGCAGGCGATCGGCGTCACGTACGAGGACGTCCACGCCGACCAGGAGGCCGCGCTCTCGCGGATCGTGGCCCGGTACCACGAGGTCGCGAGCCAGTGCGACTTCGTGGTCGTCGTGGGCACGGACTACACCGACGTCGCCGGGCCGACCGAGCTGTCGTTCAACGCGCGCGTCGCGGCGAACCTCGGCGCACCGGTCCTCCTCGTCGTCTCCGGCAAGGGCCGCACGCCCGACGCCGTGGGCAACCTCATCGAGGTGAGCGTCGCCGAGCTGCGCTCGCAGCACGCGCAGCCCATCGGCGTCGTCGCGAACCGCGTGCAGCCGGACGACCTCGACGCGGTGCGCGCGCTGCTCGGGTCGCTGGGCCCGGACGGCGAGCCGCTCGCGGGCGGGACGTCGTCGGGCCCGACGGCGCAGCCCACCCCGGGTACGCGGCTGCCGGGCTGGGCGGTGCCCGAGGACCCGTTCCTCGACGCGCCGACCGTGCGGATCCTCATGGAGGCCGTGGGCGGGACGCTCGCGTTCGGCGAGGAGGAGCTCCTCGCGCGCGAGGCGACCGACCTGCTCGTAGGTGCGATGTCGTTCGAGCACCTGCTCGACCGGCTCACCGACGGCGCCGTCGTCATCACGCCCGGCGACCGGGTGGACATCCTCATCGGGCTGCTCGCCGCCCACTCGGCGTCGGGCTTCCCGTCGCTCGCGGGCGTCATCCTCAACGGCGGTTTCTTCCCGCCCGAGTCGACGGCGCGCCTCGTGGCCGACCTGGACCCGAGCCTGCCGATCATCCGCACCGACCTCGGGACGTTCCGCTCGGCGAGCGCCGCCGCGAGCGCCCGGGGCCGCGTGACCAAGGAGTCGCAGCGCAAGGTCGACACGGCGCTGGCGCTGTTCGAGCAGAGCGTCGACGGCGCGGCGCTCCTCGCGGGGCTCGACGTGCCCCGGCCCGAGGTCGTCACGCCGCTGATGTTCGAGTACGAGCTGCTCTCGCGTGCCCGCGCGGACCGCAAGCACGTCGTGCTGCCCGAGGGCGACGACGACCGCATCCTGCGCGCCGCGTCCACGCTGCTCGGCCGTCAGGTCGCGGAGCTGACGATCCTCGGCGAGGAGCAGAAGGTCCGCGCCCGCGCGGCGGAGCTCGGCCTCGACATCGACGCCGCGCACGTCGTCAGCCCGCACGACCCGGAGCTCGTCGAGCGGTTCGCCGCGGAGTACCAACGGCTGCGCGCGCACAAGGGCATGACGCTCGAGGAGGCGCGCGAGCGCGTCCAGGACGTGTCCTACTTCGGCACGATGATGGTCCACCTCGGGCTCGCGGACGGCATGGTGTCGGGCGCGAAGCACACGACGGCGCACACCATCAAGCCGTCGTTCGAGATCATCAAGACCCAGCCGGGCGTGTCCGTCGTCTCGTCCGTGTTCCTCATGTGCCTGCAGGACCGCGTGCTCGTCTACGGCGACTGCGCAGTCATCCCCGACCCGACGGCCGAGCAGCTCGCGGACATCGCGATCTCCTCGGCGGCGACGGCGCAGCAGTTCGGCGTCGACCAGCGGGTCGCGATGCTGTCGTACTCGACCGGCGAGTCCGGCTCGGGGGCCGACGTGGACAAGGTGCGCCGGGGCACCGCGCTCGTGCGCGAGCGCCGGCCCGACCTGTTCGTCGAGGGCCCGATCCAGTACGACGCGGCCGTGGACGCGTCCGTCGCGGCGTCGAAGATGCCGGGCTCGGACGTCGCGGGGCGCGCGACCGTGTTCATCTTCCCGGACCTCAACACGGGCAACAACACCTACAAGGCGGTCCAGCGCTCGGCGGGCGCCGTCGCGGTGGGCCCGGTCCTCCAGGGCCTCAACAAGCCGGTGAACGACCTCTCGCGCGGCGCGCTCGTGCAGGACATCGTCAACACCGTCGCGATCACCGCGATCCAGGCGCAGGCCCCGGCCGACGCCGCCGACCCCACCTCTGACTCCCAGGGAGCCACGTCATGACGATCCTGCCCGAGGGCGAGCGCCCCAACCCCTACAGCGCGTACGGCGCGCACGGGTCCGTGCTCGTCATGAACTCGGGGTCGTCCTCGCTCAAGTACCAGCTCGTCAACCCCGTCGGCGGCGAGGCGATCGCCGCGGGCACGATCGAGCGCATCGGCGAGGAGTCCGGGATCATCAAGCACCGGTTCGCCGGGAACACGACGACGCGCGAGGAGCCCGTCGCGGACCACGGGCACGCGCTGCGCATCGCGCTGAGCATGTTCGACGAGGTCGGCCCGACGCTCTCGGACGCCGACGTGTACGCGGTGGGGCACCGCGTCGTGCAGGGCGGCTCGCTGTTCGCCGACCCGGTCCTCGTCGACGACGGCGTGCTCGAGCGGATCCGCTCGCTGTCCCCGCTCGCGCCGCTGCACAACCCGGCGAACGTCAAGGGCATCGAGGTCGCGCGGTCGCTGCTCGGCGACGTGCCGCACGTCGCGGTGTTCGACACCGCGTTCTTCCAGCGGCTGCCGCAGCACGTCGCGACGTACGCCCTGGACGCCGAGGTCGCCGAGAAGTACGCGATCCGCCGCTACGGCGCCCACGGCACGAGCCACCAGTACGTCTCGGGGAAGGTCGCGCGCGTCCTCGGGCGCCGGATCGAGGGGCTCAACACGATCGTCCTGCACCTCGGCAACGGCGCCTCCGCGTCGGCCGTCAAGGGCGGCGTGCCGGTCGAGACGTCGATGGGCCTGACCCCGCTCGAGGGCCTCGTCATGGGCACGCGCACGGGCGACATCGACCCCGCGGTCGTGTTCCACCTCGCGCGCAACGCGGGCATGAGCATCGACGAGATCGACGACCTGTTCAACAAGCGCTCGGGCGTCAAGGGCCTGTCCGGCGTGAACGACTTCCGCGAGCTGCACCGGCTCATGGAGGCCGGCCACGAGGGTGCCCGCCTCGCGTTCGACGTGTACATCCACCGGCTGCGCAAGTACGTCGGCGCGTACGCCGCCGTGCTCGGCCGCGTGGACGTCGTCGCCTTCACCGCAGGCGTCGGCGAGCACGACGCCGAGGTGCGCGCCGCCGTCGTCGAGGGGCTCGAGCCGCTCGGCCTCGCCGTCGACCCGGACCGCAACGCCGTCGACTCCGGCGAGCCGCGCGTCATCTCGCCGGACTGGACGAGCACGCTCGTCATGGTGGTCCCGACGATGGAGGAGCTCGCCATCGCGCGCCAGTCGGTCGAGGTCGTCGAGGCGGCCTCGCGCGCCGGCTGATCCCCGCACGCCCGGACTCGTCCGGGTGATACCTGCGCGGCTCAGGCCGCTCCCCGGCCGGTGAGCCGACGCCCGCGCGTCGGCTCGCCGGTCGGTGGCATGCTCGGGCGGTGACCGTTCTCATCGACCCGCCCACGTGGCCCGCGCACGGGACGCTGTTCAGCCATCTGGTGTCCGACGCGTCGCTCGCGGAGCTGCACGCGTTCGCGGCGTCGATCGGCGTGAGCCCGCGGGCGTTCGACCTCGACCACTACGACGTCGCCGCCGAGCGGTACGACGTCGCGGTCGCCGCGGGCGCGGTGCCCGTCGGGGGTCGCGAGCTCGCGCGGCGCCTCGGCGCCTCCGGCCTGCGCGTCCCCGGCCGGGCGCGGCGCGCGGCGAAGGCCGACGCGCTCCTCGCGCGCTGGGACGTGCTCCTCCCGGGCGCGCGCGACGTCGGCGTCGAGCTCGTCGAGCGCTGGCACGAGCCGCACCGCGTCTACCACGGACCCGAGCACCTCGTGCACGCGCTCGACTCGCTCGCGCTCCTGGAAGGACGCCCGCCCGGCGTGCCCGACGCCGCCCGGCCACCCGCCCGCGGAGGTGCCGCCGCGGCGTCGGGCGGCGCGGCGTCGGGCGGAGCGTCGTCGGGCGGAGCGGTATCGGGCGGAGCGGTATCGGGCGGAGCGGTGTCGGGCGGAGCGGTATCGGGCGGAGCGGCGTCGGGCACGGGCCCGATGCCGGCGGTGACGCAGCTCGCGCTGTGGTTCCACGACGCCGTGCACGACGGCGAGGCGGGCCGCGACGAGGAGCGGTCGGCCGAGCTCGCGGACGCCCGGCTGACGGGCCACCTCGGTGCCCGCGAGGTCGAGGAGGTCGTGCGGCTCGTGCTCGTGACGACCGACCACGCCCCGGCGCCCGGCGACGCACCCGGGGCGCTCGTCTCGGACGCCGACCTCGCCGTCCTCGGGTCCGCGCCGGACCGGTACGCCCGCTACGCCCGCCAGGTGCGCGCCGAGTACGCCCACGTGCCCGACGACGCCTTCCGGGCCGGGCGCGCCGCCGTCCTGCGCGCGCTGCTCGAGGGCGGCACGCTGTTCCGCACCCCGCAGGCCGCCGCGCTCTGGGAGGACCGCGCCCGCGCCAACCTCACCGCCGAGCTCACGACCCTCACCTCCCCCACCTGACCCTCTCCCCCTCCCCCACCCCCGCCCGCCGAACAGGCGGTCTTGGTCCGTCCCGGGCGGCGGACGGACCAGGACCACCTGCTCGGCCAGCCAGGAGCGCCTGGTCGACGCGGCGGCGAGGTTAGGGTCGGGACGTGACCGACGATCCGGCGTCGCCGCCCGCCACCACGCCGTCAGCAGCAGCCGCGACAGCACCGTCATCCGACAGGTCCTCGTCGGGGCGTCCGCGCCGGTCCCGACGGCGGCGCCTGACCCTCGGGACGGCCGCCGGGCTCGTGGTGCTCGTCCTGGCGCCGTTCGTCGTGGTGCAGGCCGTGGGGCGCTCGCACGTCGCCGACCCGGCGCACGTGCCGCCGAGCGACGCGATTGTCGTCCCGGGTGCGGGCCTGCGGCCGGACGGGACGCCGTCCACGTACCTGCGCCGTCGGCTCGACGCGGCGGCGGAGCTCTACGACCGGGGCGTCGCGCCCGTCGTCCTCGTGAGCGGCGACGCGCACGACGACTACGACGAGCCCGGCTCGATGCGCGCGTGGCTGCTGGGCCGCGGCGTGCCCGACGACGCGATCCTGCTCGACCGCGAGGGCTTCGACACCCACGCGACGTGCACGCGCGCGGCGTCGGAGTTCGGCGTCGGCACGGCGGTGGTCGTCACGCAGGGGTACCACCTGCCGCGCACGCTGTTCTCGTGCCGCGTCGCAGGTCTCGACGCCGTGGGGGTCGGCGTGAGCGCGGCGAGCGTGGAGCCGTGGAAGGCCGTGCTCTACCGCGCCCGCGAGGTTCCCGCGGCGACGAAGGCCGTGCTCGACGCCGTGCTCCGCTGAGCGGGCTCCGTCAGGGCAGCCGCAGGCGGCGCATGACGTCGAGCGCCGACGTGAGGACCTTGCTCGGCAGCTCCCCGCCGAGCTGGTAGAGCGTGTCGAGCGTGAGGCCCTGGTTCGCGCCGCGCTGCACGGAGATCGTCTGCGCCTCGGTGAGGGCCTCGATCCCCTCGCGCCCGTGGCGGCGCCCGAGGCCCGACGCTTTGAACCCGCCCATCGGCGCCCCGACGGAGCCCCACGTCGCGGAGTAGCCGTCGTTGACGTTGACCGTCCCGGCCTCGACGCGGGCCGCGATCCGGCGGCCCCGGGCGGCGTCGCGCGTCCACACGCTCGCGTTGAGCCCGTACTCGGTGTCGTTCATGACCTCGACGGCCTCGTCGTCGCTCGCGACCCGGCGCACGGAGACGACCGGGCCGAACGTCTCCTCGCGCGCGCACGCCGCGTCGTCAGGCACGTCGTCGAGGACGGTGGGCGCGTAGAACCACGGCCCGATGTCCGCCCGGTGCACGCCGCCCGCGAGGACGCGCGCGCCGCGCGCGATGGCGTCCTCGACGTGGGCGACCACGCGGTCGAGCTGCGCCTGCGACGTGAGCGACCCCATGTCCGCCGAGTAGTCGAGCCCGGCGCCGAGACGCATCTCACGCACGAGGGGCACGAACTCGTCGAGGAACGCGTCCGCCACGTCCTCGTGCAGCACGAGCCGCTCGATCGACACGCAGAGCTGGCCGGAGTTGGAGAAGCACGCGCGCACGGCGCCGCGCGCGGCGGCGCGCACGTCGGCGTCGGCCGCGACGTAGAGCGGGTTCTTGCCGCCCAGCTCGAGCGTCGCGCCGATGAGGCGCTCCCCCGCGCGCGCCGCGACCTTGCGGCCGGTGGCCGTCGAGCCCGTGAACGCGATGTGGTCCACGTGGTCGGTCACCGCGGCGCCGACGTCTCCCCCGCCCGCGACGACGAGGAACAGGTCGGCGGGCAGCCCCGCCTCCTCGAGCAGCTCCGCGCCCCACAGCGCGGTGAGCGTCGTCTGCGGGTCCGGCTTGAGCACGACGGCGTTCCCCGCCACGAGCGCGGGCACGGCCTCGGCGAACGCGAGCGTCAGCGGGTAGTTCCACGGCGCGATGACGCCGACCACGCCCACAGGACGACGGTGCACGCGCGTGCCGGTGAGCACGGGCAGCATCCCCGGCGCCCGCCGGTCGGCGAGGTAGCGCGGGCCGCGCTGGGCGTAGTGGCGCGTGAGGATCGCGACGTCCGCGACCTCCTCGAACGCGCTGCGCCGCGACTTGCCGGACTCCATCTGGATGAGGTCGAGGCCGTCCGACTGGCGCGCGAGCACGAGCTCGCCGAAGCGCCGCAGCACCGCCGCGCGCTCGCGCACGGAGCGGGCGGCCCAGGACGGCTGCGCGGCCCGGGCCCGCTCCACGGCACGGGCGACGTCCTCGACGGACGAGACGGGGACCGCGGCGAGCGGGGCTCCCGTGGACGGCAGGACGGAGCGGTGCATGCCCGCCTCGTTGCTCGTGACGACGCGCTGCGCGAGGGGGGCCACGACCTCCGGCTCGAGGACGTAGGTCGCGGCCGGGTTCTCGGGGTCGATCAGGCCGTCCAGCGCGGCGCCGTCGCCGCGCCCGGAGCCGGGTGTGCCGGATGAGCTCGTCATGGGGACAGGCTACGTCGTGGCGCTGACAGCGCGTCGACGGGCTGCTCCCACGTGGTGAGCACGGGCCGGAACCCCTGCCGCGCCCAGAAGGGCGCGGACAGCGGGTTGAGCACGCCGTGGTGCAGCACGACGACGGCGCCCGGCCCCGCCTGCTCGTGCACGCGGGCGAGCGCCGCGTCGACGAGGGTCCCGCCGACCCCGGTACCGCGCGCGCTGCCCGTCACGTGCAGCAGGACGAGGTAGGCGACCGGCCCCGCCGTGACGGTCCCGGCCACGGCCCCGGAGCGCTCCGGAGGCTCGACCGCGACGACGCCCACGACCTCGCCCGTCCGCTCCCCCGGCCCCTGGTGGCGCGCCACGAGGACCGTGGTGCGCGGGTTCTCGACGGCGGCGGCGACCTGGGCGGCGAGGTGCTCGGCCGCGAGCGGCCGGACGCGGGCCGCGCCCACGAGCTCGTCGTACGCGAGCTCGGCGCGCTGGTGCTCGACGACGGCGGCCACGTCGTCCGGGCCGGTGTCGGTCAGCACGATCCCGGGGAGGTCGGTGCGGGGCCGGGCCGGCGGGGCGCCGCGACGGGCAGCGAGGTGCACGGTCGGGCGCAGGCCGCTCGCCGCGAGGGCGCCCACGGCCTCGACGTCGCGGCTCGGCCACAGGAGCGCCAGACCGTGGTCGCGGGGTGCGGGGCCCCGCTCGGGCAGCCCGTCGCCCGCCGGTGCGCTGCCCGGGTCGCGCGCGACGCGCGCCGTCCAGGCCGCGACGAGCGCGCGGACCGCGCCGCCCACGTCCGGTCCCGCCGCGCGCGCCCGCAGCCGGTGCTCGCGCAGCGCGCGGAACCCTGCCGCCGCGGAGCCGGGTCCGACGTCCCCGACGCCGAGGAGCCCCGCGGCCCGGGAGCCGTCCGGGAGCCGCACGGCGAGGAGACGCTCGTCGCCCGCGGTGGCACCGAGAGCGGGGACCGCCACGAGCGGGTCGAGCGCGGCGACGCGCGCGCGGTGCTCGGTCTCGAGGGCGGCGAGCTCGTCGTCGTCCGGCCGCCACGCGGCGGGGGTCATCGTCCGGCGTCGCGGGCGTCCGGGGCGCCGAGCGGGCGGCCGAGCACGACGCACTCCTGGTCCGCGTACCCCAGGCGCTCGTAGAAGCCGCGCACCGCGTCGTTCGTGGCGCGCACCATGAGGCGCACGGCCCGCGCGCCCTGCGCGGCGAGCCACGCCTCCGCCGCCACGACCGTCGCACGGCCCGTGCCGCGCCCCTGGACGCGCGGGTCGACCGCTACGTAGTAGAGCCAGCCACGGTGCCCGTCCACGCCGGCCATCGCCGTCGCGACGAGCTCCCCGGCCGCGACCCCGGGCGCCTCGGGAGCACCGCCCGGGGCCACCGTGGGCAGGTCGCGCGTCGCGCGACCCACGAGCACCGTCGAGGTCTCGCCCAGGCGGGCGTCGGCGAGGTCGCGGTACGGGTCGTTCCAGGGCCGGGTGAGCCCGCACTCCCGCCACAGCGCGACGACCGCCTCGACGTCGGCGTCCTCGACCTCGGTGAAGACCAGGTCGGTGGAGGCCTCCGTCGAGACCGCGTCCGCGACGTCAGTCTCCGGGCGGCCCGCGCCCGCGGCGGGCACGGAGCCGTTGCCGCCCGGCGCGCCGTCGCCGGCGTGCGTCAGGCGCGGACCGTCGGCGATGCGTCCGGCCACGGCGGGCTCAGCGGGGCTGGTACGGAGAGACGACGACCTCGACGCGCTGGAACTCCTTGAGGTCCGAGTACCCGGTCGTCGCCATGGCCCGGCGGAGCGCGCCGACGAGGTTGAGCGTGCCGTCCGCCTGGCGGCCCGGCCCGAAGAGGATCTCCTCGAGGGTGCCGGCCGTGCCGACGCGCACGCGCTCGCCGCGCGGGAGCTGGGCGTGGTGGGCCTCCGAGCCCCAGTGCCAGCCCTTGCCCGGCGCCTCCTCGGCCCGCGCGAGCGCCGCGCCGAGCATCACCGCGTCGGCGCCGCACGCGACCGCCTTGACGAGGTCGCCCGAGCGGCCGACGCCGCCGTCCGCGATGACGTGCACGTAGCGGCCGCCCGACTCGTCGAGGTAGTCGCGGCGGGCCGCCGCGACGTCCGCGACCGCGGTCGCCATGGGCGCGTGGATGCCGAGCGAGACCCGCGTGGTGTGGGCGGCGCCGCCGCCGAAGCCGACGAGGACGCCCGCGGCGCCCGTGCGCATGAGGTGCAGCGCCGCGGTGTACGTGGACGCGCCGCCCACGACGACCGGGACGTCGAGCTCGTAGATGAAGCGCTTGAGGTTGAGCGGCTCCGCGACGCCGGACACGTGCTCGGCGGAGACCGTCGTGCCGCGGATGACGAACAGGTCGACGCCGGCGTCGACCACCGTCTGGTAGTGCTCCTGGGTGCGCTGCGGCGACAGGGCCGCGGCGACGGTGACCCCCGCCGCGCGGATCTCCTTGAGGCGCTGCGTGATGAGGTCGGCCTTGATGGGCTCGGCGTAGATCTCCTGCATGCGGCGCGTCGCCTCGAGCGGCTCGAGCGCGGCGATCTCCTCGAGGAGCGCGGTCGGGTCGTCGTAGCGCGTCCACAGGCCCTCGAGGTCGAGGACGCCGAGGCCGCCGTGATTGCCGAGCGCGACGGCGGTCGCCGGGCTCATGACCGAGTCCATGGGTGCCGCGAGGATCGGCAGGTCGAAGTGGTAGGCGTCGATCTGCCACCCGACCGACACCTCCTCCGGGTCGCGCGTGCGCCGCGAGGGCACGACGGCGACGTCGTCGAAGGAGAACGCGCGCCGACCGCGCTTGCCACGTCCGATCTCGATCTCGTTGCTCACCGGGTCAGCCTACCGGCGGGCCGTGCCCGTCACCTGCACCGACCACCGTGTGGGTGGGCGCTGGCAGGGTGACGCTCGTCGCCGGGACGTCCGGCGACGACGGGAGCGCCGGGCGCCCCGGGCCCCGACCGGACGGCAGAGGTGGACCATGACGACGACGCCCTGGACGGCGGGACCGCTGCTCGGTCTCGACACCGAGACCACGGGCCTCGACGTCGACGTCGACCGCGTCGTCACCGCCGCGCTCGTGCTCCGCGAGCCGGGCGCCACGCACGTCCGTACGTGGCTCCTCGACCCGGGCGTCGAGATCCCGGCGGAGGCCACGGGGATCCACGGCATCACGACCGCGCACGCCGCGGCGCACGGGTCGGTCCCCGCCGTCGCGCTCGACGAGATCGCGACGCTCGTCGTCGACGCCCAGCGCGACGGCGTCCCGCTCGTCGCCTACAACGCCGCGTTCGACCTCGCGATCCTCGACACCGAGCTCGTGCGGCACGGGCTGCCGACGCTCTCCGCGCGCCTGGGGCGGCCCGTGCGGCCGGTGCTCGACCCGCTCGTGCTCGACCGGGCGTGGGACCCGGCGCGCGAGGGCAAGCGCCGGCTCGTCGACCTGTGCGCGCGCTACGAGGTGCTCGACGTCGGGCCCCTGCACACGGCGGACGGGGACGTGCTCGCGACGCTCGACCTGCTCGACGCGCTCGCGCGCGCGTACCCGGACCTGGCCGGGCTCGGGCCAGTCACGCTGCACGACCTGCAGGTCGTCGCGCACCGGCGGTGGGTCGACTCCCTGGACCCGGACCGCGACCAGCCCTACGTCGGCGCCGGCGCGGACGGGCGCTGGCCGGGCTGACCCGGGCACACACACGCAGCGCCACCTGCAGGCATATCTCATGATGCGGGTGAAGGTCGTGTGATGAAGGCATGGGCGCGGGCCTGAGGGCGCCCGCCGCCGCGTCGATATCTCATCCATGAGTTATCGTCGCTCTCATGACAGCGATCGACGACGCACCTCTCACGCAGGTCGGCGCGCTCATCCGCGGCGCCCGCCAGAACCGGGGTCTCACCCAGACCCAGCTCGCGGAGCGGCTCGGGACGAGCCAGAGCGCCGTGCACCGCATCGAGCAGGGCTCGCAGAACCTCAGCCTGGAGATGCTCAACCGCATCGGGCTCGCGCTCGACTCCGAGATCATCAGCCTCGGCGGCCCCAAGCACGCGCACCTGCGCGTCCAGGGCGGCCACACCCTCTCCGGCCGCATCGAGGTGAACTCCTCCAAGAACGGCGCGGTCGCGCTGCTGTGCGCCTCGCTCCTCAACCGCGGCCGCACCACCCTGCGCGGCGTGGCCCGCATCGTCGAGGTCGACCGCATCGTCGACGTGCTGCGCTCCATCGGCGTGCGGGCCACGTGGACGACGGGCGGCCGCGACCTCGAGATCGTCGTGCCGGAGCGCCTCGACCTGGCCGCGATCGACGTGGACGCCGCGCGCCGCACGCGCTCGATCATCATGTTCCTCGGGCCGCTGCTCGGGCTGCGGGACACGTTCGAGCTCCCGTACGCGGGCGGCTGCGACCTCGGGACCCGCACCGTCGAGCCCCACATGATCGCCCTGCGGCCCTTCGGCCTGGCCGTCACCGCGACGGGCGGGAACTACCACGCGACCGTCGCCCCGGCGTCGGGCACGGACCTGTCGGTCGTCCTCACCGAGCGCGGCGACACCGTCACCGAGAACGCGCTCATGGCCGCGGCCCGCCGCGACGGCGTGACGACGATCCGCAACGCCAGCTCCAACTACATGGTGCAGGACCTGTGCTTCTACCTCGAGCTGCTCGGCGTGCAGGTCGAGGGCATCGGCACGACGACCCTGCGCGTGCACGGCCGCACCGACATCGACGTGGACGTGGAGTACGCCGTCTCGGAGGACCCGGTCGAGGCGATGAGCCTGCTCACCGCGGGCATCGTCACGGGCTCGGAGATCACCGTGGCCCGCGTCCCGATCGAGTTCATGGAGATCGAGCTCGCGACCCTCGCCGAGATGGGCCTGCGGTACACGCTGAGCGCCGAGTACGTGGCGCGCAACGGCCGTTCGCGCCTCGTCGACGTCACGGTGCACCCCAGCGAGCTGCACGCGCCGATCGACAAGATCCACCCCATGCCGTTCCCCGGCCTCAATATCGACAACCTGCCGTTCTTCGCGGTCATCGCCGCGAACGCGCAGGGCACGACGCTCATCCACGACTGGGTCTACGAGGGCCGCGCCATCCACCTCACCGACCTCACGCGGCTCGGCGCCGACGTGCGGCTCCTGGACGCCCACCGGCTCCAGGTGACGGGCCCGACGCGCTGGTCGGGCGCCGAGGTGAGCTGCCCGCCCGCCCTGCGCCCCGCCGTCGTCATCCTGCTCGCGATGCTCGCCGCGAAGGGCACCTCCGTCCTGCGCGGCGTCGACATCATCGCGCGCGGCTACGAGGGCCTCACCGAGCGCCTGCGCGAGCTCGGCGCGAACATCGAGACGTTCCGGGACTGACCCCTCGCCGCCCTCGGCGCCGTCAGCTCCCTCTGGACCGCGCGGCACGACCACGACGGGCCGCCCTCCTGCGGGAGGGCGGCCCGTCGCCGTCACTTCGGGTAGACGGCGTCGACCTCCACCTCGACGAGCCAGCCGTCGACCGGCAGGTTCTCGATCTCGAGCGCGAAGCGCGACGGCCGGGCCGCGTTGACCACCATGGGCGCCGTCCGGGCCGAGCCGAGCTGGACCTCGAGCGTCGCGCCGGTCGCGAGGTTCGTGTTCGCGAAGAACTGGCGGTAGGCGCGGTTCCAGCCGGCGAAGTCCATCTTCTCCTGGCCCGCGGGATTCTGGAGGAACACCCGCATGGAGACGACGTCGTCGTAGGAGAGCCCGGCCCGCTCGAGGTTCTCGCCGATCCGCATGAGGACGTTGATGCCCTGCGCCTCCGTGATCGTCACGCCGGCCGGCAGGACGCCGCCGGGGAAGACGTCGGTCGGGACGTAGCGCTGCTCGGCCGTCGCGCCGGGCGTCGTGTTCATCGCGGCAGGCCCGAGCCCGGACGACTTGTACCAAGCGACGTTCTTCCCGATCGCGACGCCGTCGGCGATGGACGGGGTGTCGCCGGTGACGAAGGAGTGGGCCTCGGTCGGCCTCGGCTCGAAGAGCCTCCCGGCGGCGACGGCGGTGCCGGGGACGGCGACGGCGGCGGTGAGGGCGACGGCGACGACGACCTTGGTGCGGTTCTTCATGCAGGCCTCCCAGGGGGACGACGGGCGCCACCCTGGCGCCCGGGCTCCGGCCGGTCGCGAGGACCGCCGGGGCCGCGACGCTAGCCAGCCTCCGTTTCCGCGCCGTGACGGCGACGTGTCGGGTCGTCGCCGGTACCAGCGCGCGCCCGGACGTCGCGGCGCGCCGCCCCGCGGGCGCCGCCGAGGGCCGCGACACGAGACGTTTACGAGAGCCGCGATCCGTTGACCGACGCGAAACGCGCCGGACCCGCGCTCGCGACGACGCGTCCCTAGCGTCGGCCCCGGTGCTGACGGCGGCACCCGGCATCGTGGGCCGGGCTCCCCGCCCGTCAGGCCGTGGACGAGAGGGCTCCAGCCACATGGTCACTGACGAGAAGACGACCGGCGTCTCGCGCCGCAACTTCCTCCAGGCCGTCGGGGTCGGCTCCAGCGCCGGCGTCATGTTCGCGACGATGGGCGCGGTGGGCCTCGCCCCGACGGCCGCCGCCCAGCCGCGGAACGAGTCGTGGACACCGCCGCGGGGCAGCGACTTCAGCCTCACGGGCCGCTCCGCGAAGAAGGTCGTCGTCGTCGGCGCCGGGCCGGCGGGCCTGGCCACGGCGTACGAGCTGCAGAAGGCCGGCTACCGCGTCACGGTGCTCGAGGCGCGGCACCGCGTCGGCGGCCGGACGCTGACGATACGCGGCGGCGACGCGGAGACGGACGTCAACGGCGTCACGCAGAAGGCGCGGTTCGCCGACGGCGTCTACATGAACGCGGGCGCGGGGCGCATCGCCCAGTGGATGGTCACCATGGACTACCTGCGCGAGCTCGGCGTCCCCTACGAGGTGTTCACCAACGCCAACGCGGACGCCTACCTCTACAACGAGCGCTCCGGCGCGACCCCCGGCAACCCGGTCCGGTACCGCACCGCGAAGGCCGACGTGTTCGGCTACACGTCCGAGCTGCTCGGCTACGCGACCGACCAGGGCGCGCTGGACCAGAAGCTCACCGCCGCGGACAAGGAGAACCTGCGCGCGTTCCTCCGGTCGTGGGGCTCGCTCCAGGCCGACGGGAGCTACAAGGGCGGCAGCAACCGCGGGTACGCGGTCTACCCGTCCGCGTGGAACGAGCACGGCACGCCCCTGCCCGGCCCGGGCTCGGTCTCGGAGGTGCTCGCCTCGAAGGTCGGGCAGTACTTCCCGTTCGAGATCAACTGGGAGCAGTCGATGCTCATGTTCCAGCCCAAGGGCGGGATGGACACGACCTACGACTACTTCGTCAGGGCGATCGGCAAGCAGAACGTCCAGCTCAGCTCGCCCGTCACCGCGGTGAAGAACACGCCGCGCGGCGTCTCGGTCACGTACACCGCCCACAACGGCAAGGCGCGGCAGATCGACGCCGACTTCGCCGTCGTCTCGGCACCCGCGGGGCTCATGCGCCGCTGGGACACCAACTGGGGGCCCGACGTCGACGCCGCGCTCGGCGAGTTCGCCGTCGGCTCGCCCGCGGGCAAGATCGGGCTCCAGTACCGGTCGCGGTTCTGGGAGGACGACCACCGGATCTACGGCGGCATCACCGAGACCGACATGGACCTCGCCCACGTCTGGTACCCGTCCTACGGGTACGGGGAGCGCCGAGGGCTCGTCGTGGGCTACTACAACACCGGCGCGAACGCGCGCGCCTACGCGGACATGACGCCGCGGCAGCGGGAGATGCGCGCCGTCGAGCAGGGCGTGAAGATCCACGGCGAGAAGTACCGGACGGAGCTCGAGAGCTCGTTCTCCATCGCGTGGCACAAGGTGCCCTACATCGAGGGCGCGTGGGCGTACCCGAACACGCAGTCGTCCCGGTTCAAGCTCCTGCAGCAGGGCGCCGGGAACGTGTACTTCGCGGGCGACTGGATGTCCGAGATCTCGGCCTGGCAGCACGGCGCGTTCTGGGCCGCGCGCTACGCCGTCCAGGCGCTGCACGCGCGCGTCATGGCGTCGTGACCGCCCACCGCACGCAGCGCTGACGGGACGACGACGGCCCGGCGCCACCCGCGAGGGCGGTGCCGGGCCGTCGGTCGTGGTGCTGCGCGCTCAGAAGCCCGTGTAGTTGGGGGCCTCGACCGTCATCTGCACGTCGTGCGGGTGGCTCTCCTTGAGCGACGCCGACGTGATGCGGATGAAGCGCCCCTTCTCCTGGAGCTCCGGCACGGTGCGGGCACCGACGTAGAACATCGTCTGGTGCAGGCCGCCGACGAGCTGGTGCGCCACGGTGCCGAGCGACCCCTTGTAGGGCACCTGGCCCTCGACGCCCTCGGGGACGATCATGTCGTCGCTCGTGACCTCGGCCTGGAAGTAGCGGTCCTTCGAGTACGACTTCTTGCCGCGCGAGGACATGGCGCCCATGGAACCCATGCCGCGGTACGCCTTGTACTGCTTGCCCTTGACGAGGATCGTCTCGCCCGGAGACTCCTCGGTGCCCGCGAGCATCGAGCCGAGCATCACCGTCTCCGCGCCCGCGACGATCGCCTTCCCGATCTCGCCCGAGTGGCGCATGCCGCCGTCGGCGATGACCGGGACCCCGGCCGGGCGCGCGGCGAGCGACGCCTCGTAGACGGCGGTCACCTGCGGGACGCCGACGCCCGTGACGATGCGCGTGGTGCAGATCGAGCCCGGCCCGACGCCGACCTTGACCGCGTCCGCGCCGGCGTCGACGAACGCCTGCGCGCCCTCGCGCGTCGCGACGTTGCCGCCGATCACCTGGACGTCGCGCGTCGCCGGGTCGGACTTGAGGCGCGCGACCATCTCGATGAGCATCCGGACGTTGCCGTGCGCCGTGTCCGCGACGAGCACGTCGACGCCCGCGTCGATGAGCGTCGTGGCGCGCTGCCACGCGTCGCCGAAGTAGCCGATCGCGGCACCGACGAGCAGGCGACCCTGACCGTCCTTCGACGCGTTCGGGAACTGCTCCGACTTGACGAAGTCCTTGACCGTGATGAGCCCGGTGAGGCGGCCGTCCGCGTCGACGAGCGGCAGGCGCTCGAGCTTGTGCTTGCGCAGGAGCGCGGTCGCCTCCTCGCGGGAGATGCCCGCCGGGCCCGTGATGAGCGGCTGGGGCGTCATGACCTCGTCGACCTTCGTCGTCGCCCACTCGGCGACGGGCGTGAAGCGCAGGTCGCGGTTGGTCACCATGCCGATGAGGCGGCGCTCGGCGTCGAGCACCGGGAAGCCGGAGATGCGGTACTCGCCCGCGGTCTTGTCGAGCTCCTCGAGCGTCGCGTCGGGCCCGATGGTCACCGGGTTGTCGATGATGCCCGTCTGCGTGCGCTTCACCAGGTCGACCTGGAGCGCCTGGTCCTCGATCGAGAGGTTGCGGTGCAGCACGCCGATGCCGCCCTGGCGCGCCATCGCGATGGCCATGCGCGACTCGGTGACGGTGTCCATGGCCGCCGAGACGAGCGGCACGCGGATCGAGATCTCGCGCGTCAGGCGCGTCGTGGTGTCGATGTCCGACGGCGCCAGGTCCGAGTAGCCGGGCTGCAGCAGGACGTCGTCGTAGGTGAGACCCAGGAATCCGAAGGGGTCACGGTCGGGGACGGCGGCGGGGACGGGCGAAGCGGTCACACCAGGATTCTACGCCGCGGGCCCTCGCCGTATTCCCGCCCGGTGCTCGCCGGCCGGGCCTGCGCGAGGGGCGGACGGCGGGGTGCACGAGCGCGCACCCCGCCCGACCGGCGGGCCCGCGGGCGGCTCAGCGCACGACGGCGAGCAGCTCGTGGAGGAGGCCCGTGAAGCTGCGCACCCGGTGGACGGTCGCGGCGAGCGGGAGCTCCTCCGCGGCCTGGTCGCTCGGGAGCCCGACGAAGAACGGCAGGCTCGGGTTCGCGTCGTGCGCGGCGTGCACGATGCCCAGGTCGGGACGCGCCTGCGTGGTCACCATCGCCACCGCGGACGGCCGCACCATCGTCACGATCTCCAGCGTGCGGTGCACGTTCGCGGGCCCGGTGACGATCCGCGCCATCGCGCCGTGCGAGGCGAGCGACGCGGCGAGCGCGTGCGCGGCCAGCGGGAGCGGCTCGTCGGGCGCCGCGAAGACGAGGACGATCCGCCGCATGCGGCTCGGGTGGTTCCGGGGCGGCCCCCCGGCGGCCACGATCGCGTCCTCGCTCGCCTGCGTGTACTCGCGCAGCGCGACGAGCGTCGCGTTGGCGAGCACGACCTCGGGCACCTCGCCCGGGCCGGCGAGCACGGTGCGCTCGGCCAGGCGCTCGAGCGCGGGCTCGACGAGGTCGGACCACCACGCGGCCGGGTCGCCGCCCGTCGGGATGCGTAGCAGCCGGTCGCACGCGCGCTGGTCGTAGGCGATCGCCGCGTCGACGACGTCGGAGACGCGCGTGGGCCGCGGTCCCTCACGGACGCCGACCGGACGGGGACCGGCGGCCCGTGCGGGCTCGCCCCCCGGGACGGCGCGCAGGAACGGGCGCGACGGCGGCGGCTCGGGCGCGTCGTCGTCGGCCTCGGGCTCGTCGGCGTCGAGGTCGCCCGCGCCGTCGGCGCCGCGGTCGTCGAAGGAGATCGCCCCACGGTTCGCGGCGAGCTCCTCCTCGTCGGCGGCGAGCGCGGCGCGGGCCGCGTCGGCGGGGGCGACGCCGTCGAGCGTGAGGCGGCGCATCACGACGAGGCGAGCGACGTCGTCGTCCGTGTAGCGCCGGTGGGAGCCGGCCCGGTGCTGCGAGGGGCCGAGGCCGTAGCGACGGTCCCAGGTGCGCAGGGTCGCGGGCGCGACGCCGAGCCGGCGCGCGACGGCGGCGACGGCGAGGCCGGGAGACGAGGTCATGCTCGGTCGGGCTCCCTCGGGGTCGGGGGCGGACCGGACTGAGGTCATGGATCGATTCTGCCGAGCGGGCACCCGTCTCGCCACCTCGTAGAGGTCACAGTCGTGCACCCTTCGCGCCACACCCGCGCCGTATTTGTTCGCTGCACGCGCAAACGCGCCGGTCGCTGCGGATCGCGTCAGCGCGCCCGGAGCGGTCGACGCGGTTGACCCCCCTCACACCGCTCCACGAGCGGTTCAACCTGCCCGTTCACTTTTTCCTCACAGGGGACTTGAACAAGTCTTGCAACGCTTGTAGGTTGTTCGGCATGGCAGAGATCTCGAGGCTCCCCGGGCCCGTCATGGAGCTGTGGGAATGGCAGTACCAGGGTTCGTGCCGCGACGCGGACGACACGTTGTTCTTCCACCCCGAGGGTGAGCGCGGCTCGACGCGACGACGGCGAGCGGAGGCCGCGAAGGCGATCTGCCACTCGTGCCCCGTGATGATGCAGTGCCGCGAGCAGTCGCTCCGCGTGCGCGAGCCGTACGGGGTGTGGGGCGGCCTGAGCGAGGACGAGCGCGCCGCCATCCTCGCGGGCGGCGCCCGCCGCACCGGCTGACGCTCCCTCTCCCCGGGCACCACCGCGGTGCCTCCGCGCCACCAGCAGACCTGCACGGCCCCGGTCCGACGTCGTACCGGGCGCACGTGCGCACGACCCGTGGGACCACCGGTGGGGCGACCGGCCACGGAACGCAGCAGGACCCCGCGACCGACGGTCGCGGGGCCCTGCTGCTGAACCGGGTCGGCGTCAGCCGACCACCACGGCGAGGATGTCGCGCGCGGACAGGACGAGGTAGTCCTCGCCGCCGTACTTGACCTCGGTGCCGCCGTACTTGCTGTAGATGACCTTGTCGCCGACGGTCACGTCGAGCGGGACGCGGTTGCCGTTGTCGTCGACACGGCCCGGACCGACGGCCAGGACCTCGCCCTCCTGGGGCTTCTCCTTGGCGGTGTCCGGGATGACCAGGCCGGATGCGGTCGTGGTCTCGGCCTCGAGGGCCTTCACGACGATCCGGTCCTCGAGCGGCTTGATGGGGACCGACACGTCGGACCTCCCCTTTCGCGGTGAGAACTGCAACGGATGGGTCGAGCGCACCGGCTGGCCGTCGTCGCGGGTGCCGGACAGCCTGGTCGCACGTGGTGCCGCCTCCGCGAGCGGTGGCGGCACGTCTCAAATCTAGGTCCCGGTTAGCACTCGGTCAAGGCGAGTGCCAACGTCCGTCCTGCGGACGACCGGGCCCCGGCTGCGCGTGGTCCCCGGCCCCCGTGGAAGGATCGACGCCATGGACGCCGCCACGCTCACCAAGCTGCTCAGCCCCGAGGGCTGGGCCCTGCTCGGCGCGCTCCCGCCGTACGACGAGCAGCAGTCGCTCGTGCTCGCGGCAGGGCTGCGCGCGAAGGGCGTCGACCCGGACCTGGCCGCCGCGGCCCTCACCCAGTCCCGGCTGCGCGCCGCGGCGCACGGCAAGCTCGGCGCGTTCGCCGACGGCATGCTCTTCACGCAGGCGGGGCTGGAGCAGGCGAGCCGGCTCGTCGTCGCGGGCCTGCACGCCCGGCGGTACCAGGAGGCGGGGATCCGGCGCGTCGCGGACCTCACGAGCGGGATCGGCGTCGACGCGCTCGCGTTCGCCGCCGCGGAGCTCGAGGTGCTCGCGACCGACGTCGACGAGCTCACCGCGGCGATCGCGACCGTCAACCTGCGCCACTTCCCCGAGGCCGAGGTGCGCCACGGCGACGGGCTCGCGCTCGACCTGGAGGGCGAGCGGATCGAGGGCGTGTACGCCGACCCCGCGCGCCGCACCCGCGCCGGCACGCGCGTGTTCGACCCGAAGGCCTACGCCCCGCCGCTCGACGCGGTGTGGGCGCTGCGCGAGCGTGTGCCCGCGGTCGGGATCAAGGTCGGCCCGGGCATCCCGCACGCCGGCCTGCCCGAGGACGCCGAGACCGAGTGGGTGTCGGTCGACGGGGACGTCGTGGAGGCCGGGCTCTGGTTCGGCCCGCTCGCGCCCGAGGGACCGGGCCGGTCGGCGCTCGTCCTGTCGTCGTGGACCGGGCCCGACGGGACCGCGCGCACCACGACCCGCCGGATCGCCCACCGCCCCGGCGACGAGGACGTGGTGCCCGAGGTGGGCGCCGTCGGGCAGTACCTCTACGAGCCCGACGGCGCCGTGATCCGGGCGGGGCTCGTCGCCCACGCGGCGCGCGGGCTGGGCGGCCGCCTGCTCGACCGGACCATCGCGTACGTGACCACCGACTCCCCCGCGCCGCTCGACGCGACGGGGCTCGCGGACGGGCTCGCGCGCGGCTACCGCGTGCTCGACACCATGCCGTTCGGCCTCAAGCGACTGCGCTCGTACCTCCGCGAGCGCGGCGTGGGTCGTCTGACGATCAAGAAGCGGGGCACCGCCGTCACGCCGGAGCAGCTCCGCCGGCAGCTCGCCCTCACGGGCGACGCGACGGCGACGATCGTCCTCACGCGCGTCGGCGGCTCCCAGCAGGTGCTCGTCGTCGAGCCGCTCTCCGCTCCCCCGGCCGGCGCCGGGCAGGACGGGCCCCGGTGAGCGCCCTCCCGCGCCGCACGGCGATCCCCTTCGCGCGCTCGGAGCGCTCGACCGTCGGGCTCGAGTGGGAGCTCGCGCTCGTCGACGCCGACTCCGGCGACCTGCGGCAGGTCGCGCAGACCGTGCTCGACGCCGTGCGCCCGGCCGACGGCGGCCCGCACCCGTCGATCAAGCAGGAGCTCCTGCTCAACACGGTCGAGGTCGTGAGCGGCGTGTGCCGCACGGTGGGCGAGGCCGGCCGCGACCTGCAGCGCTCGGTCGAGGAGCTGCGCGCCGTGACGGACCCGCTCCGCGTCGAGCTCATGAGCGCGGGCACGCACCCGTTCGCGCGCTGGGCGCAGCAGAAGGTCACCGACAAGCAGCGCTACACCACGCTCATCGACCGCACCCAGTGGTGGGGGCGGCAGATGCTCATCTACGGCGTGCACGTGCACGTCGGCATCGAGGACCGCGCCAAGGTGCTGCCGATCCAGCGCGCGATGCTCACGACGTTCGCCCACCTCCAGTCGCTCTCGGCGAGCTCGCCGTTCTGGGGCGGCAAGGACACCGGCTACGCGTCGAACCGCGCGCTGATGTTCCAGCAGCTGCCGACGGCGGGCCTGCCGTTCCAGTTCGGGACGTGGGAGGAGCTCGAGGGCTACGTCGCCGACATGCTGCACACCGGCGTCATCGACGCGTTCGACGAGGTGCGGTGGGACCTGCGGCCCGCGCCGCAGTTCGGCACGCTCGAGACGCGCATCTGCGACGGCGTCACGAACATCTCCGAGCTCCTGGCGCTGGCCGCGCTCACGCACTGCCTCGTCGAGCACTTCTCGACGATGCTCGACGAGGGGCGCGAGCTGCCGAGCATCCCGCCGTGGTACGCGCAGGAGAACAAGTGGCGCTCGGCGCGCTACGGCATGGACGCGATCATCATCCTCGACCGCGAGGGCAACGAGGAGCTCGTGACCGACGCCGTCGGGCGGCTGCTCGTCGAGCTCGAGCCCGTCGCGGCGCGCCTCGGGTGCCTCGACGAGCTCGATGGCGTGCGCACCATCGTGCGGCGCGGCGCGTCCTACCAGCGGCAGCGCGCGGTGGCGCGGCGCCACGGGGGCGAGCTGGACGCCGTCGTGCGCTCGCTCGTCGCCGAGATGCGGGCCGGCCGGCCCCTGTGACCCGGCCGGGCCGTCACACGTGCGTGACGGTGAGCGGCATCGACGAGTCGACGCCGATGTCGAGGCTCGACGGCGCGACGCCCGCCCGCACGACGGCCGAGCCGAGCGCCGCGATCATCGCCCCGTTGTCCGTGCAGTAGCGGATCGGCGGGATGCGCAGCTCGATGCCCGCCTCCGCGCAGCGCTTCGCGGCCATGTCGCGCAGCTGCGAGTTCGCGCTGAACCCGCCCCCGACGACGAGCGTCGAGACGCCGTGCCGCTCGCACGCGGCGATGGTCTTCGCGGTGAGCACGTCGGCGACGGACTCCGCGAAGGAGGCGGCGACGTCGTGCACGGGGATCTCCTCCCCCGCGTCCTGGCGGGCCTCGACCCAGCGCGCGACGGCCGTCTTGAGGCCGGAGAAGGAGAAGTCGTACGCGTGCTTCTCCTGGTCCTTGCGTGCGGTGAGGCCCCGCGGGAACCGGATCGCCGTGGGGTCGCCCTCGCGCGCGAGGCGGTCGATGTGCGGGCCGCCGGGGTACGGCAGGCCGAGCAGGCGCCCGACCTTGTCGAACGCCTCGCCCGCGGCGTCGTCGAGCGTCGAGCCGAGCTCGGTGACGGCCGTCGCGACGTCGTCCACGAGCAGGAGCGAGCTGTGCCCGCCGGACACGACGAGCGCCATGACGCGCTCGGGGAACGCGCCGTGCACGAGCTCGTCGACGGCGGCGTGGCCGATCACGTGGTTCACGCCGTAGAGCGGCTTGCCGAGCGCGAGCGCGAGGGCCTTCGCCGCCGAGGCGCCGATGGTCAGCGGGCCGACGAGCCCCGGCCCGGCGGTCACAGCGATCGCGTCGACCTCGGAGAGGTCGACGTCGGCCGTGCCGAGCGTGCGCTCGAGCGTGGGGATCATCGCCTCGAGGTGGGCGCGCGAGGCGACCTCGGGGATGATCCCGCCGTAGCGCGCGTGCTCGTCCATGGAGCTCGCGACCGTGTCGACGAGCAGCTCGCGGCCACGGACGAGCGCGACGCCCGTCTCGTCGCAGGACGTCTCGATGCCGAGCACCAGGGGCTCGCCGAAGCTCGCGGGAGCAGTGGGGACCATGGCCTCCAGGGTAGTCGCGCGCGGGGGCCGGACCGTCCGTGTCGCGCACGTCACACCGTCTGCTCGGAAGATGATCAAGGGTTCAACTGTTTGTGCCAGTCATGAGCACCGACACCCTCATCGAGTCCTCTGCCGCGCCGAGCGAGCAGGCCGACCAGCTCGCGATCGACGCGCAGGCCGCGGACCGCCTGTTCCGCGCGGCGCACACCACGCACGCGTTCTCGGACGAGCCCGTCACCGACGCGCAGATCCAGGCCGCCTGGGACCTCGTCCGCTGGGCGCCCACCGCGATGAACACCCTCCCGCTGCGGCTGCTCGTCGTCCGCACGCCCGAGGCGAAGCAGCGCCTCGGCGCGCACATGGCGGACTTCAACCGCGACAAGACGCTCGCCGCGCCGGTGACGATCGTCGCCGCCGCCGACCCGTCGTTCCACCAGCACCTCGGCACGCTCGCGCCGTTCCGCGAGGGCATCGCCGAGCAGCTCGACCCGCAGGCCGACCTGCGTGAGGGCATGGCCCGCACCAACGCCCTCATCCAGATCGGCTACCTCATCGTCGGGCTGCGCGCCGCCGGCCTGTCCGTGGGCCCCATGACGGGCTTCGACGCCGCCGGGATCGACGCTGAGTTCTTCGGCGAGTCGGGCTGGCGCACGCTCGTCGCGATCAACGTGGGCTACCCGGCCGACGAGGGCGCGCACTTCCCGCGCCAGGCGCGCCTCGACTTCCACCAGGTCGCCGAGGTCCTCTGAGTCCCGTCCCGCACCTCCGAGCCGAGGCGGCACCCCACCGGGGTGCCGCCTCGTCGCGTCCGGGGGCTGCGCGCGCGCCTCGGTCCGGGAGGGCGGCGTGCGTCAGGTCGCGACGGGCCGGTCGGGGTCGTTGGACCACTGCGACCACGACCCCGCGTAGAGCGCCGCGTCGACGCCGAGCGTCGCGAGCGCGGCGACCTCGTGCGCGGCGGTGACGCCCGAGCCGCAGTACACCCCGACGGGACGGGACGCCGCGTCCTCCCCGGCGGCGCCCTCGGTCGTGCTCCCGGTCCCCGCGGCCACCCCGAGCGCGACGAAGCGCGCGCGGAGCGCGTCCGGGTCGAGGAACGTCCCGTCGGCGGCGAGGTTGTCCGTCGTCGGGGCGCTCACCGCGCCCGGGACGTGGCCGGCCCGCGGGTCGACGGGCTCGACCTCCCCGCGGTACCGCTCGCCCGCGCGCGCGTCGAGCAGCACGCCCGACGCCGCGAGCCCGGCCGCGCCGTCCGCGTCGAGCACCGGCATCCCGCCCGGGGAGACGACGACGTCGCCCGGCTCGGGCCGCACGTCGCCCTCCTCGGTCGGGTACCCCGCCGCGCGCCACGCGGGCAGGCCGCCGTCGAGGAGGCGGACGTCGTCGTGGCCCGCCCAGCGCAGCAGCCACCACGCGCGCGCGGCCGACGTGCCGCCCACGGCGTCGTACACGACGACGCCCCGGTCGGCGCGGACGCCCCAGCGCCGGGCCGCCGCCTGCAGGTCGCCCGCCTCCGGCAGCGGGTGGCGGCCCGCGGCGGGCGACGGCGGCGCCGCGAGCTCGGTCTCCAGGTCCACGTACACCGCGCCCGGCACGTGCGCGGCGCGGTGCTGCTCGCGCCCGTCGGTGACGCCCAGCGCCCACCGCACGTCGAGCACGACGGGCGGGCGGTCGCCCGCGAGCGCCGCGGCGAGGCCGCGCGCGTCGACGAGCACGCGGTCGCGCCGCGCGAGGTCGCCCGTCACGCGACCACGTCGGCGGACGCCGTCCCGTAGTCCGGCTCGTCGCGCGGCGGCGGGGCGCCCAGCTCGAGCCGCATCGTGTACGCGTCCACGTCCTCGGGCTGGTAGTACCGCTTGCGGATGCCGAGCTGCTCGAACCCGTGCTTCGCGTAGAGCCCGAGCGCCGCGTCGTTGTCGACGCGCACCTCGAGCAGCACGGCGCTCGCCCCGAGCTCGCGCGACCGCTCGACCAGCGCCTCCAGGAGCACCGAGCCCACGCCCTGGTGCTGGAACGCCGGGTCGACGCCGATGGTCATGACCTGGGTGACGTCGCCGTCGAACCACAGGCCCGCGTACCCGACGAGCGGCTGGGGCCCCGCGGCGTAGAGCCGCACGGGCTCGGCGGCGACGTACCACCGCCCGAACCCGGCGAGCTCGTCGGCGAGCATCCCGTAGGTCCACGCGCCGCGCCCGAACAGCTCACGCTCGAGCTCGACGACCCGGTCGAGGTCCGCGGCCTTGAGGGGCCGCAGCCGGATCTCGTACGACCGCGTGCTCATCGCGACCGCTCCGGCGACGCGTCGCTCACGCGCTTGCGCGCCGCGGCCTCCTGGACGTCGGGGCGGCGCAGGTACAGCGGCTCGGTCGGCTGCTCGAGCCCGGCCGCCCGGCGCGCGATCGCCAGGCGCGCGAGCACGGCGGCGTCGGGGACCTGCGGCGCGTCCTGCGCGACGTCGAGCGCGTCGGGGTACAGCTCGGCGCCCTCCCCGACCACGACGGCGCCCGCCGCGTGCGTCGCGACGTCGGCGGCGGGGCCGACGTCGGGCCCCGCGACGGTCTCGAGCACGGGGACCGCGTGCGGCCCCTCGTGCGCGACGACGCGGTACCGCGCCCAGTAGACCTCGCGACGGCGGGCGTCGGTCGCGACGAGGAGCTCGTCGTCGGGCGCGAGGCCGAGGTCGCTCACGGCCTGCGCGGCGACGGCGTCGAGGCTCGGGACGCCCAGCACGGGGACGCCGAGCGCGAAGCCCAGGGCCCGGGCGGTGACGAGCCCGACCCGCAGGCCGGTGAACGGCGCCGGGCCCGTCCCGACGGCGACGGCCGTGAGGTCGCGGCGGTCGACGCCGGCCTCGGCGAGCGCCGCCTCGACGAGCGGGGCGAGCGCCTCGGCGTGCCGGCGACGCTCGGGCGCGTCGCGGCGGGCGAGACGAGCGCCGTCGTCGGAGACGACGGCGACGGTGACGGAGGCGGAGGTGTCGAGCGCGAGAACAGCCACGGCTCCAGCCTACGGCCGGGAGCGGGGCCGTCCTCGTCGCCGGGCGCTACCGGGTGAGCGCGGCGACGTCGAGGCCGGCCCAGCGCGCCCCCACGCCGCGCACGGTCACGCGCCGCTCCCCCGCCTCGGGGGCGTCGTCGTCCGGGCCCTGCTCCGCGCCGACCCCGCCGCGCGGGCGCTCGAGCACGATCTCCAGGCGGTCGCCCGCGAGCGCCTCGACGAGGCCGCTGCCCCACTCGACGACCGTCACCGACTCGTCCAGGCTCGAGTCGAGGTCGAGCGCGTCGACCTCGTCGAGCGACCCCAGGCGGTACGCGTCCACGTGCACGAGGGCCGGGCCCCCGACGACGGACGGGTGCTCGCGCGCGACGATGAACGTCGGGGACGCGACCTGGCCGCGCACGCCGAGCCCCGCCCCGATCCCCTGCGTGAGCGTCGTCTTCCCCGCCCCGAGGTCGCCCGTGAGGATCACCAGGTCCCCCGCGCGCAGCACCGCGGCGAGGGCGCGGCCGAACGCGCGGGTCGCCTCGGCGTCGGGCAGCACGACGACGCCGCCCGGGGCGTCGTCGGCCGCGGTCCCCCCGGCGGCGGGCGCCGGGGTCGAGTGGTTCGGGTCGTCGCTCACGCGCGGACCGTCCTTTCCGTGCTGTCGTGCGGGCTCGGGTCGCGCGCCAGGAGCGCCCGCGCGCCGTCGTCGAGCACGTGCGTCCCCACGTGCTCGCGCGGCACGCGCGCACCGAGGCGCGTCGTGATCTCGTAGCTGATGGTGCCCGCGGCCTGCGCCCAGTCCTCGGCCGTGGGGAACCCGGCGCGCGCCACGCCGTCGCCCGCGCCGAACAGCGTGACGACGTCGCCCGCGCGCTCGGTCGCGTCCGGGCCGAGGTCGAGCACGAGCTGGTCCATGCAGACCCGGCCCGCGACGCGCACGACGCGCCCGCCGGGCTCTCCCGGGCGGGCGCCGACGAGTACCGGCCCGCCCGGCGCGCCCGCGGGCCCGCCGCCCGACGCGTGGCGCGGGATCCCGTCGCCGTAGCCGAGCGGCACGACGCCGAGCGTCGTGTCCTGCGGCGTCGTGTAGTGGTGCGAGTAGGAGACGCCGTGACCGCCGGGCACGCGCTTGACCGTCGCGAGGCGCGCCTCGAGCGTCATCGCGGGGCGCAGGCCGAACCGCGACGGGGGCCCGAGCTGCGGCACGGGCGTCATCCCGTACGCGGCCAGGCCCGGGCGCACGAGGTCGTAGTGGGTGCGGGGGGCGGTGAGCGTCGCGGCGGAGTTCGCGAGGTGGCGCAGCTCCGGCACGACGCCCGCCCGCGCGGCCTCGCGCACGGCCTCGTCGAAGACGTCGGCCTGCGCGACGACGGTCGGGTGGCCGGGCTCGTCCGCGAACGCCAGGTGCGACCACATGCCGACGACGCGCACGGCACCCTCCGCCTCGGCGCGCGCCACGGCGTCGAGCACGTCCGGCAGGTCCGCCGGCATGATCCCGTTGCGGCCCAGGCCCGTGTCGACCGCGAGGTGCACCCGCGCGGTCCGGCCCGCGGCCCGCGCCGCGGCGACGACCTCGTCCACGGCCCAGCGCGCCGCGAGCGACACGTCGACGTCCGCCTCCACGAGGTCGCGCAGCGGCGCGCCCGGCGGGTACAGCCACGTGAGCACGCGCGCCCGGTCCGGGCCGACGCCCGCCGCCCGCAGCGCGAGCGCCTCGCCCGGCTGCGCCGTCCCGAGCCACGTCGCACCGCCCGCGAGCGCCCCGAGCGCGCTCGCGACGAGCCCGTGCCCGTACGCGTCCGCCTTGACCACGGCCATCACCTCGGACGCCGGCGCGAGGTCCGCGAGCGCGCGCACGTTGTCACGGACCGCCGCCAGGTCGACGACGGCGCGGGCCGGGTAGGCGCGGGGGTCCGGGCCGTCGGAGCCGCTCGCGCGGGACGTCGGGGCGGGGCCCGCGAGGGAGCCCGCCCGGGCGCCGGTGGGGACGGTGCCGGGGGCGCCGGCGGGTGTGCCGGGATGTGTGCCGGGAGAGGTCGTGCGCTGGGTGTCGCTCACGGTCGTCGATTCTCTCACCCGCGCGTCACCACGCGGAGAGCGCGCGGTCCGTCGCGAAGCGGCGCTCGCGGCCGGTGAACGGGTCCATGAACGCGAGCGACCGCGACACGAGCTGGAGAGGGCGCGAGTAGTCCTCGGGCGAGACGTCGTACGGCTCGGGGTAGAAGTTGTCGTGCACGATCGGCACGCCGAGCCGCGCCATGTGCAGGCGGAGCTGGTGCGTCCTGCCGCTGTGCGGCTCGAGCCGGTACCGCGCGAGCCCGCGTGCCGGGTCGGTCTCGACGACGTCGACGCGGCTCTCCGCGTTGGGCTCGCCGTCCACCTCCTCGGCCCGCATGACGCCGCGGCGCTTGACGATACGGCTGCGCACGGTCGCGGGGAGGTCGAGCGACGCGTCCCACGGCGCGACCGCCTCGTAGGTCTTGCGCACCTCGCGGCGCGCGAAGAGCTCCTGGTACGCCCCGCGCACCTGCGGGCGCAGCGTGAGCAGCAGGACCCCCGCGGTCACGCGGTCGAGGCGGTGCGCCGGGCTGAGCTCGGGCAGGTCGAGGTCGCGGCGCAGCCGCACCAGCACCGACCGCGCGACGTACGCCCCGCGCGGGATGGTCGCGAGGAAGTGCGGCTTGTCGACGACCAGCAGGTCCCGGTCGCGGTGCAGCACGCGGACCTCGAACGGCACGTCCGGCTCGACGGGCGGGTCGCGGTAGAGGAACACGAACCCGCGCGGCTCGTACGGCGTGCGCGCGTCGACCGGGCGCCCGCGGCCGTCGACGACCTCACCCGCCGCGACCTTCTCCGCGAGGCGCGCGGCGTCGTCGGGGAAGCGGTGGCGCACGTAGTCGAGGGTGCGCGGGTACCGCGCGACGCTCTCGGCGTCGTGCGGCAGCACGAGGCGCGTCGGGTTGAGGCCGTCGCGCACGGGGAGGGGGACCACGCCCTCCACGGTACCGGCGCCGTCCCCGCGGTCGGTGCGGGTCGCGCGTGGGCGCGGTGGGGTGCGCGGCGGCGCGGTTCGGCACGCGGGCGCAACCGGCGCGGTCGGCGCGTGGTGCGGCACGCCGTGGGCGCGGTCAGCGCGCGGCGAGCAGCTCCGCGACGACGCCCGGGACCGCGTCCGCGACGTCGAGCGCCGCGACGGGACCGCCCGGGTTCGCGCGCTCGGCGGCGAGACCGTGCACGACGGCGGCCGCCGCAGCAAGCCGCGCGGCGAGGCCCGGCTCCCGCACGACGCGCTCCGCGTGCGCCGCGAGCAGCGTGCCGAGGATCCCGGCGAGGACGTCGCCCGCGCCCGCGGTCGCGAGCCACGCGGGCGCGTCCGCCTGGGACCACGCGCCCTCCGGCCCGACGACGACCGTCGCCGACCCCTTGAGCAGCACCGTCGCACCGGTGGCCTCGTGCGCGCGGCGCGCCCAGCGCAGCGGCTCGGCCTCGACGTCGGTCCGCGTCACGTCGTCGCCGTGCGCCCGCAGGAGGGTCGCGAGCTCCCCGGCGTGCGGGGTGAGCACGACCGACGGCGGGCAGCGGTCGGGCAGCAGGGACAGAGCGCCCGCGTCGACGACCGCGGGCACGCGCTCCGGCGTCGCGTCGGTCGCCGTCGCGGCGGTCGCCGTCGCGGCGGCGAGCGCCGCCCGCGCGCGCTCGTGCTGCCCGCCGTCATCGACCGGGTCGTCGCCCGGGCCGGGGACCGCCGGGACGCCCGGGCCCAGCACCCAGGACTGGACGCGGCCCGCGGCGGGCACCACCTCGGGGCGGGCCGCGAGGACGGCGCGCGTGGCGTCGTCGGGCCCGCCGTAGCGCACCATGCCCGGACCCGTGCGGACGGCCGCGGTCGTGACGAGCACCGCCGCGCCCGGGAAGGTCGGCGTGCCCGCCACGACGCCGACGACGCCGCGCGTGTACTTGTGGTCGGTCGCGCCGGGCACGGACCAGAGGGCCGCGACGTCCGCCGGCTCGAGCCGACGCACGACCGGCGTCATGGTCCCCCGGTCCGGGGCGGGCGCGTCGGGGCCGGGTACGCCGGGGGCGGGCGCACCCGGGGCCGGTGCGCCAAGGCCGGGTGCGTCAGCGCCGGGTGCGCCAAGGCCGGGCGCGCCAAGGCCGGCTGCGTCAGCGCCGGGTGCATGGGGGCCGGGTGCGCCGAGGCGCAGCCCGATGTCGACGACCGCGCCGTGCCCCGCGAGGTGCGTCGCGGGCGGCAGGAGCAGCCCGGGCTTGGCGGCGCCGAACGTCACCGTGCGGTCGGCGCGCAGCACCGGGCCCGGCACCGTGCCGTCGTCGACGCCGATGCCGCTCGGCGCGTCCACCGCGACGACCCACGGCCGCCCGGGGCGTTCCGGACCGTGCGCGGGGCCGCCGTCGAGCACCGCGGTCAGCCGCTCCACGAGGTCGGCCGCGACCCCACGCAGCGCCCCGCGCGCGCCGATCCCGACGAGGCCGTCGAGCACGACGTCGGCGCGCGCCGCCTGGGCGGCGACCCGGTCCGCGACGTGCGGGTCGAGGTGGTCGCGCTGGCGGTCGCCGTGACCGTCGTCGTGCGCCGCGACGTCGGGGCTGCCGACGAGAACCTCGACGCGTCCGCCCGCGTCCCGGAGCGCCGCGAGACCGCCGGCGTGCGCGTGCTCGCCCGTGAGCACCGCCAGCACCTCGACGCCGCGGCGCGCGAGGTACGCGCCCGCGTGCAGCGTGTCCCCGCCGTTGTTGCCCGAGCCGACGAGCAGGACCGCCCGGGCGCCGGTGACGCGCCCGTCGCGGCGGCCGCCGTCGGGCAGGGCGACCGACCGGCGTCGGGCGAGGTCGCGCGCGACGACGGTGGCGAGCGCGAACGACGCCCGCTCCATGAGCGGGGCGCCCGCGGCGAGCAGGGGCTCCTCGGCGGCGCGGACGTCGGCGACGGACCAGGCTTCGATCATGACCTCATCCTGCCCACCGGGCGCCGGGGCCGCCTGCGCGGCGCCCGCGCCGGGCCGGCCGGGGCGACGACCGCCGGGACGGCCGAGGGCTGAGACGGTCCCCGCGGGCGCGCTGCGGGCCGCGCGTACCCGCATAGGGTGACGAGCATGCGATTCGGACTCTTCATCCCGCAGGGCTGGCGCTACGACCTCGTCGACGTCACGCCCGAGGACCACTGGAAGACCATGCTCTCCCTGCTCCACTACGCCGACAACGCGGCGGCGGGCGAGCCCCTGCCCGGCGGCGAGTTCGCGTGGGACGGCGTCTGGGTCTACGACCACTTCCACACGACCCCGACCCCGAGCACCGAGGCGACCCACGAGGCGTGGACGCTCATGGCGGCGTTCGCCGCGGCGTCGCAGCGCGTGCGCCTGGGCCAGATGTGCACGTGCATGGCGTACCGCGAGCCGACCTACCTCGCGAAGGTCGCCGCGACGGTCGACCACGTCTCGGGCGGCCGTCTCGAGATGGGCATCGGCGCGGGCTGGTACGAGCACGAGTGGCGCGCCTACGGGTACGGCTTCCCCAGCGCGGGCGAGCGCCTGCGCGCGCTCGACGAGGGCGTGCAGATCATGGCGCGCATGTGGCGCACGGGGTCGTCGGGCACGTTCGAGGGCCGGCGCTACCAGGTGGACGGCGCGCTGTGCTACCCGCAGCCGCTGCAGCGCGTGGCGGTCGACGGCGAGGGTGCCGTGCCGAGCATCCCCCTGTGGATCGCGGGCGGCGGCGAGAAGAAGACGCTGCGCATCGCCGCGCAGCACGCCCAGTACACGAACTTCGACGGCTCGCCGGAGGGCTTCGCCCACAAGTCCGCCGTGCTCGAGCAGCACTGCCGCGACCTGGGCCGCGACTTCGGCGAGATCACGCGGTCGGCCAACTACAACGTCGTCATCGGCGAGACCGAGCAGGACGTCGCGGACCGCCTCGCCCGGGTCGAGGAGCACGCGCGCCGGTACTTCCCCGAGAAGGCGGACGACAGCATCGCGTCGTGGCGCAACGGCCCGCTCGTGGGAACACCGGAGCAGATCGTCGAGACCCTCACGGCGCTGCGCGCCCAGGGCCTCGGCTACGCGATCGGCTACTTCCCCTTCGCCGCGACCGACCGCGACCAGCTCGAGCTCTTCCAGCGCCAGGTCATCCCGGCCCTCCAGCGCTGACTCCCTCTCCCCCTCCCCCTCCCCGCGCGAGCAGGTGGTCTTGGTTCGTCCCGTCGACGGGACGCACCAGGACCGCCTGTTCGTGCGTCGCGGATCGCCTGATGACGCCGACCACAGGGCGGGCGGCGTGGGGTGTCGTCCACAGGTCGCGACGACGATGCTGCGGTGGCAGCGCACGACCCGCTGAGATCGCGTCATGCACACAGGCACCGCCGTCCCCGCCGAGCTCCTGCGGATCGCGTCCCGGCAGGCGGGGCTGGTCACGACCGCGCAGGCCGGTGCCGCAGGACTGTCGCGAGGCGCGGTCCGCGGGCTCGTCGACCGGCGAGAGTGGGGCCGCGCCGCGATGAACGTCTACGAGGTCCGGTCGTCTGCCGTGACGAGCCTCGACGACCGACGACGCCGCGCAGCGCTCCTCGGACTGCTCGCCTACGGCGCGGACGCGGTCGCCGTGGGCGCCTGCGCCCTGGTGCTGCACGGCGTGGAGGGTCTACCGCACCGGCTCACCCCTCAGGTCGCCCTCGACGAGGCGTCGCGCCGGCGGCATCGCGACGGCGTCCGCCTGCGCCAGTTCGACGACGGGATGCGCACGACGACGATCGACGGGTTCCGGGTCGCGACGCTCGACTGGGCTCTCGCCCAGGCCGTCCCGGAGCTTCCCCGCCCTCACGGGCTCGCCGTCCTCGACGCGGTCCAGCGCCTCCGGCTCCTGGCGCCCGACGAGCTCGCCCGCGCGCACGACCTCGCTCGCGGACCGCGAGGCATCGCCACCCGGCACGACCTCTGGGAGCTGTCGGACGGCCGAGCGGAGTCCCCGCTGGAGTCGTTCGCCCGTCTGGAGTGCATCGAGGAGGAGGTGCCGCCGGACACCCTGCAGCTCCCCGTGCGCGACGAGACGGGCGCCGTGGTCGCTCGAGGTGACATGGGATGGCGGCGTCGCGGCGGTCGCTGGCTCGTCGCCGAGCTCGACGGCCGGGAGCACCACGACACCCCCGTCGCGGTCTTCGCGGACCGTCGTCGCCAGAACGTCCTCACCGGCTCGGGCACCGTGGACCTCCTGCGCTTCACGTCACGCGACCTCGGCCGGGTCGCCGCAACCGTGCGCCGGCACCTCGCCGCCTGACGGGCACCTCACCGCCCGACGGCGGCACGCCACGGTCGACCACAACCTCGCGCAGCACTTCTCGCGAGTCGAGCAGGCGATCCCCGTCGGCCGAACAGGTGGTCCTGGCGCGTCCACGTCGTAGGACGAGCCAGCACCACCTGCTCGGCGGCAGCGGGTGGGGGCGGGGCGGGCAGGGGGCGGGGGTCAGCCCTCTGCGACGACCATCGCCGAGGCGATGCCGGCGTCGTGGGAGATGCTCAGGTGCCAGGCCGTGATGCCGAGCGCGTCCGCGCGTGCCGCGACCGTGCCGGTGATCTCGACCTCCGGCGGGCCACCGACGACGCGGTGCACCGTCGCGTCGTGCCAGCGCATGCCCGCGGGGGCGCCCAGCGCCTTGGCGATGGCTTCCTTCGCCGCGAACCGCGCGGCGAGCGACGCGGGCGGCAGGTCCCGCTCGGCCTCGGTGAACAGCTTCTCGCGGAGCCGGGGCGTGCGCTCCAGGGTCTCCATGAACCGCGCGACGTCCACGACGTCGATCCCCACGCCCTTGATCATGCGTCCACCCTACGGTGGCGACCAGGCCTCCCCGCCTCCACGAGCAGGTGGTCCTGGTTCGTCCGGGAGACCGGACGAACCAGGACCACCTGGTCGGCGCGTGGGCGGGGCCGGGGCCGGGAGGGCTACTCGACCGTGACCGACTTCGCGAGGTTGCGGGGCTGGTCGACGTCGAGTCCCTTCGCCGTCGCGAGCGCCATCGCGAAGATCTGCAGCGGCACGACGGCCAGCAGCGGCGAGAGCAGCGTCGGGGACTCGGGGATCCAGAAGATCTCGTCCGCGTAGGGACGCACGGCGTCGTCCCCGTCCTCGGCGATGACGAGCGTGCGTGCGCCGCGCGCCCGGATCTCCTGGATGTTCGAGATGACCTTGGAGTGCAGGCCCTCACGGCCCTTCGGCGACGGCACGACGACGAACACCGGCTGGCCCTCGTCGATCAGCGCGATCGGGCCGTGCTTGAGCTCGCCGGCCGCGAAGCCCTCCGCGTGGATGTACGCGAGCTCCTTGAGCTTGAGCGCGCCCTCGAGCGCGACGGGGAACCCGACGTGGCGCCCGAGGAACAGCACGGACGAGGCGTCCTTCATCGACCGGGCGGTCGCGCGCACGTACTCGCCGCGCTCGATGACGGTCTGGATCTTGCGCGGCATCTCGCGCAGGTCCTCGAGGATCGCCGCGATCTCGTCGGGGAACTTGTTCCCGCGCAGCTGCGCGAGGTAGAGGCCCAGGAGGTACGCGGCGGTGATCTGCGACAGGAACGCCTTCGTCGAGGCGACCGCGATCTCCGGACCGGCGTGCGTGTAGAGCACGGCGTCGGACTCGCGCGGGATCGTCGAGCCGTGCGTGTTGACGATCGAGATGACCTTCGCACCCTGCTCGCGCGCGTGGCGCACGGCCATGAGCGTGTCCATGGTCTCGCCGGACTGGGTCACGGCGACGACGAGCGTTTTCTCGTCGACGATCGGGTCGCGGTAGCGGAACTCGTGCGCGAGCTCGACCTCGACCGGGATGCGGCACCAGTGCTCGATCGCGTACTTCGCGACGTGGCCCGAGTAGGCCGCCGTGCCGCACGCGACGACGATGATCTTGTCGACCGAGCGCAGCACGGCCTCGTCGATGCGCAAGTCGTCGAGCACGAGCTTGCCCGACGGGTCCGTGCGGCCGAGGAGCGTGTCGGCGACGGCGTGCGGCTGGTCGTGGATCTCCTTGTCCATGAAGGACGAGAAGCCGCCCTTCTCCGCGGCGGCCGCGTCCCAGTCGACCGTGTAGCGCTTCGCCTCGGCCGGGTTGCCGTCGAAGTCGGTCACCTCGACCGACGTCGGGGTGATCGTGACGATCTGGTCCTGCCCGAGCTCGAGCGCCTCCTTGGTGTGGGAGATGAACGCCGCGACGTCGGAGCCCAGGAAGTTCTCGCCCTCGCCCAGCCCGACGACGAGCGGCGAGTCGTGCCGCGCACCCACGACCGTGTCGGGGGCGTCGGCGTGCACGGCGAGGAGCGTGAAGGTGCCCTCGAGCCGCCGCGCCACCTGCCCCATCGCGAGCGTGAGGTCCTTCGTGTCGCGGTACGCCCGCGCGAGGAGCTGCGCCGCGACCTCGGTGTCGGTCTCGGACCGGAACGTCACGCCCTCGGCGAGGAGCTCGGCCTTGAGGGTCGCGAAGTTCTCGACGATGCCGTTGTGGATCACGGCGAGGCGGTCGTCGTCCGCGAGGTGGGGGTGCGCGTTGGTGTCCGTCGGGCCGCCGTGCGTCGCCCACCGCGTGTGCCCGATCGACGCGGTCGCCGCGGGCAGCGGGTGCGTCTCGATCTCCTGCACGAGGTTCGCGAGCTTGCCGGACTTCTTCGCGAACGCGACGGCGTCGACGCCGGGCGCGACGAGCGCGACCCCGGCCGAGTCGTAGCCGCGGTACTCGAGCCGTCCGAGTCCTTCGAGAGCGACGTCGAGGGGTCGCCCCGAGGCCTCTCCGACCATGGTTCCAGGGCCTACGTAGCCCACGATTCCGCACATGGTGATCGAGTCTAGCCACGGACCCGCGGCGCTTCGGGGCCGCGCGATCCCGCGGTTCTTCGTGAGGTCCGCTGCCTAATCGGGGCCCCCGCGGCGCGCGAGCCGTCCTCGCGCCCGCGGCCTCGTCGCGTCCCGGTCCGTGGCGCGTTCGCCGGGCGTGGGACGCGCGGCACCGCGAGGCTGGTGCTCGTGCCCACCGTCCGGATCGGTCTCTCGGGGTGGCGGTACGCCGACTGGCGCGGACCGTTCTACCCCGCGGGGCTCCCCCAGCGCCGCGAGCTCGAGCACGTCGCCTCGCTCGTCCCCGCCGTCGAGCTCAACGGGTCGTTCTACTCGTTGCAGCGGCCGTCGTCGTTCGTCGCGTGGCGCGACCAGACTCCCGAGGGCTTCACGTTCGCGGTCAAGGGACCGCGCTTCGTCACCCACATGAAGCGGCTGCGGGACGTGCGGACGCCGGTCGCCAACTTCCTCGCGAGCGGCGTCCTCGCGCTCGGCAGCAGGCTCGGGCCCGTCCTGTGGCAGCTCCCCGCGCGGACCGCCTTCGACCACGACCTGCTCGACGCGTTCCTCACGCTCCTGCCGCGCACCACCGGCGAGGCGGCGAGGCTCGCGCACGAGCACGACGACCGCCTGCGCGCGCCCGCCTGGACGGAGACCGACGCGGACCGCCCGATCGTGCACGCGCTCGAGCCGCGGCACGCGTCGTTCGCCGCGCCGGAGGCGCTCGACCTCCTGCGCCGGCACGGGGTGGCGTTCGCCGTGTCGGACGGCGCGGGCCGGTGGCCGCTCGTCGAGGCGGTCACGAGCCCGCTCGTGTACGTGCGCCTGCACGGGGACCAGGAGCTCTACCGCAGCGGCTACCGGCCGCACGTGCTCGACGCGTGGGCCGAGCGCGTGCGCGCCTGGCACGCCGCGGGCCACGACGTCGAGGTCTACTTCGACAACGACGTGGACGCCCACGCCCCGGCCGACGCGCTCGCCCTCATGGCCCGCCTGCCCGACCTCGCGCTCCCCGGCCCGGGGCCCGCCGTCGAGCCGGCACCGCGCCGTCGTCGGGCCGCGAGCGGGGCCGACGACGCCCGCTGAGGCGACCCGCGGAGGGCAGCCCCGTGGTGCCCTCGCCAGGGCGCGGGGCCGCCCCGTGCACCGGCACGGGCGTGCATCCGGCAGAATCGGGCGGGTGTCCTCCCCCGCCGACGACCCGTCCGACCTCCTGCGGGCCCACCTGGCCGCGCCGTCGTCCTCGCCGTACGTCGATCTCGACCGGGCCGTGTGGAGCCGGCTGTCGGAGTCGACGCCGCTGCCGCTGACCGACGACGACGTCGCGCGCCTGCGCGGCCTCGGTGACCCGATCGACCTCGCCGAGGTCGACGCCGTCTACCGGCCGCTCTCGCGCCTGCTCAACCTCTACGTCACCGCGACGTCCGGCCTGCACGAGGCGACGTCGACGTTCCTGCGCGAGGAGACCGGCAACACGCCGTACGTCATCGGCGTGGCCGGCTCCGTGGCCGTCGGGAAGTCGACGACGGCGCGCGTGCTGCGCGAGATGCTGGCCCGCTGGCCGGAGACGCCGCGCGTCGAGCTCATCACGACCGACGGCTTCCTCTACCCCAACGCGGAGCTCGCGCGCCGCGGCCTCATGGACCGCAAGGGCTTCCCCGAGTCCTACGACCGTCGCGCGCTCATCCGGTTCCTGTCCAAGGTCAAGGCGGGGCACGCCGAGGTGCGGGCCCCCGTCTACGACCACCTCACGTACGACATCGTGCCGGGGGCCGAGGCCGTCGTCCGCAAGCCCGACGTCCTCGTCGTCGAGGGCCTCAACGTGCTCCAGCCGGCGCGCCCGAGCGCGCACGACGAGTCGACCGTCGCCGTGTCGGACTTCTTCGACTTCTCGATCTACGTGGACGCCCGCACGCGCAACATCCGCCAGTGGTACGTCGACCGGTTCCTCGCGCTGCGCCGCACCGCGTTCGCGCGCCCCGAGTCGTACTTCCGCCGCTACGCAGACCTCACGGACGAGCAGGCGGTGGAGCGGGCGAAGTCGATCTGGGACGCGATCAACGCGCCGAACCTCGAGCAGAACATCCTGCCGACGCGCGGCCGCGCGACCCTCGTCCTCACGAAGGGCTCGGACCACTCGGTCCAGCGCGTCCGCCTGCGCAAGCTCTGAGGCGGCCCGCTCAGCCCACGGGCGGAAGGTCAGGTCGCGCGGGGCGGGGTGCCCGACGACGTCGCCCCCGACGACCCGGGCGGCACCGTCCCGGAGGCGTCCGCCGCGCGCGGACGGGGCGCGGGCGCGCCGGTCACCGGCCCGGTCGCGGGGTTCCCGCCGGCCGTCGCGCCCCCGCCGGGCGAGGTCGCGGCCGGCGTCCCGCCGGTCGTCGGCGCGGTCCCGGCGGGGTCGGTCGCACCCTCCGCGGCCGGCGCCTGCGGCGTCGGCGGCAGCTCGCCGCGCTGGCGCGCGCGCATCATGAGCACGCGGTCGATGACGAACCCGCTCCCGACGCCCAGCACGATGCCCACGACCATCGCGAGCAGCGGCTCGTGACCCAGCCACCGGGCGGCGACGAGCCCGATGAGCACCGAGTAGACGGCCCACGTCACCGCCGCGACGGCGGAGAACGCCATGAAGCGGCGCCGCGGGTACCCGACGGCGCCGGCCGTCATGTTCACCGCGACGCGGCCCACGGGGATGTAGCGCGCCGCGAGGATGAACGACGCGCCGCGGTGCGCGAGGGCGCGCTCGGCCCACCCCACGGCGCGACGCCCGCGGGGCGTGCGCAGGATGCGCAGGCGCTCCGTGCCGACGGCACGACCGATGGCGAACGCGATCTGGTCCCCGGTCCAGGCGCCCAGGGCCGCGACGAGGAGCACGAGGACGAGGTTGGGCTCGCCGGTCGCGTGCGCGGAGACCGCGAGCGTGATGACGACCGACTCGCTGGGGACCGGCGGGAAGAACCCGTCGATCGTCGCGAAGCCGAACAGGGCGGGATAGATCCACGCGGACGCCGCGAGGGCGAGAATCCAGTGCTCGAGATTCTCCAGGAAGATCGACACGGCGTCGGGCAACGGCGTCCTCGTTCGTCTGCTGGCGGGGAGGCCAGGCGGGCGGTGGCGGCAGGTCGGTCGTCCTGCACCAGGACAAGCCTACGGAGCGCGAGGACGACGACCATCAGGGAGACCCCCGGTTCACCCCTGAGGACCCCGGGCGCGACGGCGCCGCGCCCGTGACGATTCTGCCGTGCCCGCCGCGGCAGTTCGTCATCCCGGCGGACGACTTCCCGCGGCGGGCCCGTACGTCGTGAGGACCAGGGGCCCGCGGACGCCCGGTGGGCTAGCTCCCGGCGCCCGGGAGCCGCGCGACCCCGAGGGTCGAGGACAGCGTGCGCAGGTCGGCGGCGTCGAGGTAGAGCTCGCCCCGCAGGTGGTCCGTCTCGTGCTGGACGATGCGCGCGGGCCACCCGGTCAGCACGTCGTCGAACGGCTCGCCGGCCTCGTCCTGGCCCGTGAGCCGGACGGCGTGGGCGCGCGTCCGCTCGGCCTGCCAGCCGTGCACGGAGAGGCAGCCCTCGAAGAACGTGCGGGTCTCCTCGCCGACGACCTCGTAGCGCGGGTTCACGAGCACCCGGTACTCCAGGGAACTCCGCTCCCGGTCGTCGCCGACGTCCGGTGCACCCGGGTCCTCGACCACGGCCACCGCGAGGCCGATGCCGACCTGCGGCGCGGCGAGCCCCACGCCGGGCGCCGCGCGCATGGTCGTGCGCATCGCGTCGAGGAAGCGCGGCAGCGCGTCGCCGAGCTGGCCCGCGTACGGCACGGCCGGCGTGCGCAGCACGGGGTGGCCGGCCTGCACGATCGGCAGGACGCCGTCCGGGTATGCGGCGAGGAGCGCGAGCACGTGCTCGCGCAGCGCCTCGTCGACCCCCTGCCGCACGCTCGTGCCCGCCTCGCGTCCTGTCAGCCGCCCGGACGCGCTCACAGGGCGAGCCGCTCGCGCACGACGCCCGCGAGCTGCCCGGCGACCGCGTCGGCCTGCTGCTGCGTCGCCGCCTCGACCATGACCCGGACGAGCGGCTCGGTGCCCGACGGCCGCAGGAGCACCCGCCCCGTCTCGCCCAGCGAGCGCTCCGCACCGGCGACCGCGGCCAGCAGCGCCTCGTCGGTCGACGCGCGCGCCTTGTCCACGCCGGGGACGTTGAGGAGGGTCTGCGGGAGCCGCTGCACGACGCCCGCGAGGTCCGCGAGCTTCTGGCCGGTCGCGCGCACCCGCGCCGCGAGCTGGAGAGCCGTGAGCACGCCGTCGCCCGTCGTCGCGTAGCGCGACATGACGATGTGGCCTGACTGCTCGCCGCCCAGGCCGTAGCCGTGGGCGCGCATCTCCTCGAGCACGTACCGGTCGCCGACCGCCGTCTGGACGGTGCTGATCCCCGCCGCGCGCATCGCGAGCAGCAGCCCGAGGTTGCTCATGACCGTGACGACGAGCGTGTCGTGCGGGAGCGCGCCCTCGTCCTTGAGCGCGAGGGCGAGGACGCCCATGATCTGGTCGCCGTCGACGACGGTGCCGCCGTGGTCGACCGCGATGCAGCGGTCCGCGTCGCCGTCGAACGCGACGCCGAAGTCGGCCTCGGACGCGACGACGACGGCCTGGAGCTGCTCCGGGTGGTTCGAGCCGCACGCCGCGTTGATGTTGCGGCCGTCGGGGCTCGCGTTGATGACGACGACGTCCGCCCCGGCAGCACGCAGCGCCGCGGGCCCGACGTCGCTCGCCGCGCCGTTCGCGCAGTCGACCGCGATCCGCAGCCCGGCCAGCGGCTTGTGATCCTCGTCGGCGCCGATGCTCGACATGAGGTGCTCGACGTACGCGCCGCCCGCGCGGCCCGAGTCCGGGGAGATGCGGCCGACGACGCCGTGCGTCGGGCGCTCCCACTCCTGGCCCAGCAGGCTCTCGATACGGTCCTCGACCGCGTCGTCGAGCTTCACGCCGCCGCGCGCGAGGAACTTGATCCCGTTGTCCTGCATGGGGTTGTGCGACGCCGAGATGACGACGCCGAAGTCGACGTCCATGGTGCTCGTCAGGTAGGCGACGGCCGGGGTCGGCAGGACCCCGACGTCCTTCACGTCGACGCCCGCGCTCGCGAGCCCCGCGATGAGCGCCGCGCCGAGGAACTCCCCGGACACGCGCGTGTCGCGCCCGACGACCGCGCGCGGGCGGTGCCCTTCCTCCTGACCGCTCGCGAGCACGCGGGCCGCGGCGACGCCGAGGTCCAGCGCGAGCTCCGCCGTCACGTTGCCGTTCGCGAGACCGCGCACCCCGTCGGTGCCGAAAAGCCGTCCCATGGAAGTCCTTCCCCTCGTACCGGCCGTACGCCGACCGTACGACCGTCAGCCGCTGCCCGCCGTCGACGGGTCTTGGTCACCGCTCCTCACAAACGCCGTCGGCCCCGGTGGACGAGGTCCACCGGGGCCGACGAGCGCACAGCGCAGGATCAGCGCTTGGAGTACTGCGGTGCCTTGCGGGCCTTCTTGAGACCGGCCTTCTTGCGCTCGACGACGCGGGCGTCGCGAGTGAGGAAGCCGGCCTTCTTCAGCGCGGGGCGGTTGTGCTCGGCGTCGATCGCGTTGAGCGCGCGCGCGATCGCCAGGCGCAGCGCGCCGGCCTGGCCCGAGGAGCCGCCGCCCGTGATGCGGGCGACGACGTCGAAGCGACCCTCGACGTCGACCAGCTTCAGCGGGGAGTTGACGAGCTGCTGGTGGACCTTGTTCGGGAAGTAGTCCTCGAGCGTGCGCCCGTTGACCTTCCAGGTGCCGGTGCCGGGGACGAGGCGCACGCGCGCCACGGCCTCCTTGCGGCGGCCCAGGGCCTGGCCGGGGGCGGTGATGCTCTGGCCGCGGCCCGTGGGGGCGGCGGACTCGGAGGTGTAGGTGCTGGGCGTCTCGTCGCCCAGGGTGTCGGTGTCGACGGTGGTCTCGGCCACGGGTGGTGTCCTCGCGTCTCTCTGTGCGCTACGCCTGGGCGGCGATTACTGCGCGACCTGGGTGATCTCGAACGGCTTCGGCTGCTGAGCGGCGTGCGGGTGCTCGGCACCCGCGTAGACCTTCAGCTTGCCGAACTGGGCGCGACCGAGGGTCGTCTTGGGGAGCATGCCCCGGACGGCCTTCTCGACGGCACGCTCGGGGTGCTTGTCGAGCAGGTCGCCGTAGGCGACGGCACGCAGACCACCCGGGTAACCGGAGTGGTTGTAGGCCATCTTCTGCTCGCGCTTGTTGCCGCTCAGGGCGACCTTGCCGGCGTTGATGACGATGACGAAGTCACCGCCGTCGACGTGCGGAGCGAAGGTCGGCTTGTGCTTGCCGCGCAGCAGGGTGGCCACGTGGGTGGCCAGGCGGCCCAGGACGACGTCGGTCGCGTCGATGACGTACCAGTCGCGCTGGACGTCGCCGGGCTTCGGGGTGTACGTACGCACGGTCGTAGCCTTCGTTTCTGTCTCAGGATGTCTTCTTCGACCGCTGAAGCGTGCGGCCGAGAGGGCAGGTCGTTGCGCGGCGGGCTCGGTCGACACCCGCTCCTTGGCCGGCAGCGAGTGGGCGCGCTAGCGACACGGGTGTCGTGAGATGAGCACAACGACTCACCAGACTACCCGCGAGGCAGGCCGCCGGTCAAAGCGGCCGGGCGCTCCCGGACGCACGTCTCGCAGCGCGTCGAGCGGGCCTCGTGGACGCAGCCGGGGCAGTACAGGCGCAGGGTCCGGCAGCTCGGGTCGGCGCAGTTCTCGTACTTCGCCGTCGGCGCCCCGCACGCCGTGCACGCGCCGAGCGGCGTCGAGCCCGGGCCGAGCTCGACGTGCATGCGCTCGTCGAACACGTAGAGCGACCCCTCCCACAGCCCCTGCGAGCCGAACACCTCGCCGTAGCGCACGACGCCGCCGTCGAGCTGGTAGACCTCCTCGAACCCGCGGGCGCGCAGCAGCGCCGACAGCACCTCGCACCGCACGCCCCCCGTGCAGTACGTGACGACGGGTCGGCCCTTGAGGTCGTCGTAGCGGCCCGAGTCGATCTCGGCGACGAAGTCCCGCGTGGTCGCGACGTCGGGCACGACGGCCCCGCGGAAGCGGCCGATCGCCGCCTCGAACGCGTTGCGGCCGTCGAGCATCACGACGTCGTCGCCGCGCTCCTCGACGAGGTCGTGCAGGGCCTGCGGGCTCAGCCGCTCCCCGCCGCCGACGACGCCGTGCTCGTCGACCCGGACCTCGTCCGGCACGCCGAACGCGACGAGCTCGGGGCGCACCTTGACGGACAGGCGCGGGAAGTCGCGGCCCGTGCCGTCGGACCACTTGACGTCGACGCCCTCGAAGCCCGGGTACCGGCGGGTGGTCTTCACGTACTGCTTGAGGTCCTCGACCGTCCCGCCGAGGGTCGCGTTGATCCCGTGCTCCGACACGATCACGCGACCCGTGAGGTGCCACCGCTCCCCCAGCGCCTGCTGCCAGAGCTGCACGGCACGCGGGTCCGGCAGCGGCGTGAAGGCGTAGAAGAGCACGATCTTGTGGACGGCCATGCCCACCAGGATAGGGAGGGCTAGCGCGCCCGACGGACGCGCTCGACGTCCCAGACCGGCTCCGGCGCCTCGACGACCTCGCCGTCCTCGCGGAACACGAGGAACCGGTCGAATCCGCGCGCGAACCACCGGTCGTGCGTCACCGCGAGCACGGTGCCCTGGAAGGCCGCGAGCCCCGCCTCGAGCGCCTCCGCCGAGTGCAGGTCGAGGTTGTCCGTCGGCTCGTCGAGCAGGAGGAGCGTCGCGCCGTCGAGCTCGAGGAGCAGGATCTGGAAGCGCGCCTGCTGGCCACCGGAGAGCGTCTCGAAGCGCTGCTCGGCCTGGCCCACGAGCTCGTACCGGTCGAGCGCCCGGCTCGCGCCCTCGCGCCCCATGCCCGCCCGGTGCCCCTCGCCGCGGTGGAGGATCTCCAGCAGCGTGCGCCCGCGCAGCTCCGGGTGGTCGTGGTTCTGCGCGAACCAGCCCGGCCGCACCCGCGACCCGAGCACGGCCCGGCCCGTGTGCGCCACGGGAGCGGGTGCCGCCGGGCCGCCGGCCACGTCGTCGGGCACGGTGCCCGGCTCGGGGTCGCTCCCGCCCGCGGCGAGGAGGCGCAGGAAGTGCGACTTCCCGGAGCCGTTCGAGCCGAGCACCGCGACGCGCTCGCCGAAGAACACCTCGACGTCGAACGGCTTCATGAGCCCCGTGAGCTCGAGCCGCTCGCACGTCACCGCGCGCTTGGCCGTCCGCCCGCCCGTGAGCCGCACGGTCACGTTCTGGTCGCGAGCGACCACCTCGGGGCGCCCCGCCTCCTCGAACTTGCGCAGGCGCGTGCGCGCGGCCTGGTACCGGCTCGCGAGGCCGTCGTTGAACGCGGCCTTCGTCTTGAGCGTCCGCACGAGCTCCTGGAGCTTGGCGTGCTCCTCGTCCCAGCGGCGCGCGAGCTCGGCGAGCCGCTCGCGGCGGTCCGCGCGGGCCTGGGCGTACGTCGCGAAGCCGCCGCCGTGCACCCACACCGTGCCGCCGCCCGGCGTCGGCTCGAGCGTCGCCACCTGGGTCGCGGTGCGCGACAGCAGCTCGCGGTCGTGGGACACGAAGAGGACCGTCTTGGACGACGCGACGAGCCGCTCCTCGAGCCAGCGCTTCGTCGGCACGTCGAGGTGGTTGTCCGGCTCGTCGAGCAGCAGGACCTCCTCCGGCCCGCGCAGCAGCGCCGTGAGCGCGAGCCGCTTCTGCTCGCCCCCGGACAGCGACCGCACGTCGCGCCACTGCGCCTTCTCGAACGGGACCGACAGCACCTCGTCGGTCACCTCGTCCCACCCGGCCTCGGCGTCGTAGCCGCCCACGTCGGCCCAGTCCACGAGGGCCTGGGCGTAGCGGAGCTGGGCGGGCTCGTCGTCGACCGTCATGATGTCGTGCTCGGCGGCCGCGAGCTCGAGCGCCGCCTCGCGGACGGCGGTCGGCGCGAGCCCGACGAGCAGGTCGCGCACCGTGCGGTCGTCGTCGATGCGGCCGACGTCCTGGCGCATGACCCCGAGCCCGCCGCTGCGCACGACGGCGCCCCCGTGCGGCGCGACCTCGCCGGTGACGATGCGCAGCAGCGTCGACTTCCCGACGCCGTTGGGCCCCACGAGCGCGACGCGCGCGCCGTCCGCGACCCGCAGGTCGACGCCGTCGAGCAGGGTGCGCCCGTCGGGCAGGTGATACGTGACGTCGCTGAGGTCGAGGTGTCCCACCCCGTCATGGTCCCCGACGTCGGCCGCGCGGTCACGCGCTTTCCGGACCCCGGCGTCCGGCACCTCGGCCGGGCCGGCGCCACCCGCCGGGTGGCGGGATGGCGGATGGCGGGTGGCGGGACGGCGGGATGGCGGGACGGCGGGACGACTCAGCGCCGGCCGCCGCCGAGGAGGCCGCCCAGCCCGCCCAGGAGGTCGCCGAGACCGCCGCCGGAGCCCGACCCGCCGCCCAGGAGCCCGCCGAGGACGTCGCCCAGGCCGCCCCCGCCGGTCTGCGAGGTGCCCGGCCGCTCGCCCGCGCCCTTCCCCGCCGCGGTGCCGCCCGAAGTGCCGCCCGCCGTGCCGCCCGAGGTGCCGGTCGTGGCGCCGCCCGACGGCCCGGCGCCGCCGAGCTGCTTCGCGAGGAAGGCCAGCGCGATCGGCGCGAGCGCGGGAAGCACCTTCGCGAGCAGGTCCTTGCCGGTGCCCGTCGACCGGGCGAGCTGCGCGACGACCGCCTGCTCGTTCTGCCCGAACACGTGCCCGACGATCTTGCGGCCGTCGTCGGTGTCGACGTCGTCGAGGTCGACACCACCCTCCACGAGCGCCGGGTCGTGCTGCGCGAGGGCCTCGCCGAGCGACGCCGCGCCCGCCGGGTCCTGCGCGTTGGCGCGCAGCCCGCCCAGCAGCGCGGGCAGCGCCGCGCCCACCGCGCGCTGCGCCGTCGCCTCGTCGACGCCGAGCCGACCGGCGAGCTGGTCGAGCGGGACGGTGGACAGGATGTCGTCGATGCCGGCCATGGGGTCGTCCTCCGGTTCAGGGGTGCTCCAGCGGGTGCGCACCGGGGCGCGGTGCGGCCCCACCGTAGTCCCGGCCGGGCGTCCTCGCAGGCACTCGCGTCCGGGGCTGCGTCCGGCCCTGCGAGGTGCCAGGGTGGGACGCATGAGCGAAGACACCACCGCCACCAGCCCCGACCCGGAGACGGGCGCCGAGGGCGACACCGACCAGCTCCAGCCCGAGGAGACGCTCCTCGACCGCGGCGTGGACGACGTGCTCGACGAGGGCTACTCCCCGCCCGAGCGCCCCCGCTCGAACCACTTCGGCGAGACGCCGTGGGAAGAGGTGCACGGCGAGACGCTCGACCAGCGCCTGGCCGAGGAGGAGCCGGAGGAGTGGGAGCGCGACCCGTCCGAGCGGCCCGACGAGACCCGCGCGGGCCGCCTCGTCGCGGACCCCGACGCCCTCGACGGGCGCCAGAACGACACGTACGCCGACGACGAGGGGATCTCCGGGGGCGCCGCGGGCGCCGAGGAGGCCGCCGTCCACGTCGTCGAGGAGCCCTGAGAAGCCCTGAGGAAGCCCTGAGGACGAGCGCCCGCCCGCGGCCGGCTCAGGCCGGCTCGCGGGGCGGCGCGTCCTCCCAGACGTCCTCCTCGTTCCGCACGGCGCGGATGCGGTCGGCACGCGCCGCGAGCTCCGCGTCGGGCGGGTAGGTGACCTCCTCGAGCACGAGCCCGTGCGCCGGCACGACGCCCGCCCCCGCGTCTCGGCGCCGGCTCGCGAGGAGCCCCGCGGGCCACCCGACGTCGCGGCGCCCCTCCCCCACGGCGAGCGACGCGCCGACGAGCGCGCGCACCATGTTGTGGCAGAACGCGTCCGCGCGGACGTGCGCGACCACGAGCCCCGCGTCGGGCCCGTCCGCCGGGCGCGACCACGACAGGTGCTGCAGCTCCCGGATGGTCGTCGCGCCGGGTCGCGGCTTGCAGAACGCCGCGAAGTCCCGCACCCCGAGCAGGGGCCGCACGGCGGCGTCCATCGCCGCGACGTCGAGCGGCCGCCGGTTCCACAGCACCCACTCCCGGCGCAGCGGGTCGCGCTGCGCCGGGTCGTCCGCGACGCGGTAGGTGTACGCGCGGTGCAGCGCGGAGAAGCGGGCGTCGAACCCGGCCGGCGCCTGCGCCGCACGGTGCACGACGACGTCCCCCGGCAGCACGCCGCCCAGCCGCGCGACGAGCGCGTCCCCCGGCGCGCGGTCGGACCGGCCGGGCAGCGCCTCCCACTGCGCCCGCGCGAGGTCGACGTGCGCGACCTGCCCCCGCGCGTGCACGCCCGCGTCCGTGCGCCCCGCCACCGTGAGCCGCGGCGCCGCGCCCCGCAGGATCGTCGCGAGCCCGTCCTCGAGCGTGCCCTGCACCGTGCGCAGCGTCGGCTGCCGGGCCCAGCCGGCGAACGCCGTCCCCTGGTAGGCGAGGTCCAGGCGCACGCGCACGACGCCGTCCGGCACGTCGGGTCGCGGGGCGTCGGGGTCCGGGAGGGCGGGGGGCGGGACGGCGGTCACGGGAGTTCACCGTAGTCGCCCGCCCGTGCGCCGCGCGCGCCGCCGTGCCTACGCTGCCGCCCATGACCGGCGACCCGCACGACGTCCGCACCCTCGCCGTCGACTGCGGCGGGGGCGGCATCAAGGCGAACGTGCTCGACGCGTCGGGCACCGCGCACGCCGCGGCCGTGCGCGTCCCCACGCCCTACCCCCTCCCGCCCGACCTCCTCGTCGAGACGGTCGCGGGCATCGCGGCCTCGCTGCCTCCCGCCGACCGCGTCACGGTCGGCCTGCCCGGGATGATCCGGCGCGGCGTCGTCGTGCACACGCCCCACTACGTGACGCGCAGCGGGCCCCGGTCGCGCGTGGACCCCGCGCTCGTCGAGGCCTGGACGAGCTTCGACGTCCGCGCGGCCGTCGAGCGCCGGCTCGGCGTCCCGGCGCTCGTGCTCAACGACGCCGAGGTGCACGGCGCGGGCGTCGTCGCGGCGTCCGGGCTCGAGCTGGTGCTGACCCTGGGGACGGGGCTCGGCTCCGCGCTGTTCCACGGGGGCCGGCTCGCGCCGCACCTCGAGTGGTCGCGCGCCCCGGTGCGGCGCGGCACCACGTACGACGAGTACGTCGGCGAGCCCGAGCGCCGCCGCCTCGGAGACGGGCTCTGGTCGCGCCGCGTCCTCGCGGTCGTCGAGGGGCTGCGGCCCGTGTTCTGGTGGGACCGCCTCTACCTGGGCGGTGGCAACTCGCGGCGCATCACCCCGAGCGTCCTCGACCGGCTCGGCGACGACGTCGTCGTGGTGCCGAACTCGGCGGCCCTCGTCGGGGGCGCCCGCGCGTGGGACCTCCCGCCGGCCTGACGCCTCAGCGACCGGCCGTGCCGCGGTCCGGCTCCCCGTCCGCGGTGCGCTGCCTGGGCGCGGCCGCGGCGGGCTCGAGGAGGCCCGGCGTCGCGCCCTCGCCCCCGCCTCCCGGAGGCGCGCCCGCGGCGAGCGCGCCGTGCGCGTCGAGCAGGACGCGGTTGAACGCCACGGGCGCGTCCAGGCTCACCAGGTGTCGCGCGCCCGGGACGACGACGAGCCGGGCGGAGGCCCCGCCCGCGCGCGCCGCGGCGAGGAACCCGCGCTCCCCGAGCCGGAAGTGGTCCCAGCGCCCGTTGACGAGCCAGACCGGCGAGTCCGCCGCGCCGAGGGCCCGGACCGGGTCGACCGACCCCACCTCGCGCAGGATCGCGCTCATGACGTCGAGGGCGAACCCGCCGGCCGCGAGGTCGGCGGCGGCCTGCGCCGTCATCGCTCGGTCGACGAGCGCCTGGTTCAGCCCGGCTCCTCCGTCCGGGAGCCGCTCGATGCCGCGCGCGAGGACGAGCCAGCCGCCGCGCAGGCGCGTCGACGGCGGCGTCGAGCACGCGGCGGCGACGAGCCCCACGACGCGCTCCGGGTGCCGCGCACGCGTCTCGATCGCGACGTAGCCCCCGAGCGACAGCCCGACGACGAGCGCGCGTCCGCCGACCGCGTCGATCCCGGCCGCGACCGCCTTGACCGCGCCGTCGAGCGTGAACGCCTCGCCGCGCCGCACCCCGTGGCCCGGCAGGTCGATCGCGACGGCCCGCATGCCGGCGCGACCCAGCGCCGCGAGCTGGTCGCGCCACATCGAGCGCGAGGTGCGCGACCCGTGCACGAGGACGACGGGCGGCCACGTCCCGGCCCCGGTCCCGGTCCCGGTCCCGGGCGACGCGTCGGTGGAGGTCACGTCTCGACCGTAGGCCCTGCTCCACGCGAGATCGACCGGGGGAACACGACAGGGCCGGAGGCTCGCCAGAGCCGGGGACGCCGCAGGGCCCGGGACCGTACGGTCCCGGGCCCTGCGCGACGAGCCCCGGAGGGCTCTGGCGGGAAGAGGAGGCTCAGGCCTCCTTCTTCTCCTCCGTGGCGTCCTCGACGGGCGCGTCCTGGACGTCCTCGGCGGGAGCGTCCTCGACGGCGGCGTCCTCGACGGGCGCGTCCTCGACCTTGTCGGCCTTCTTGGACGGCTTGTCGGCCTTCTTCTTGCTCGCCTTCTCGGCAGCCTTCTCCGCCTCGCGGACGACGGCCTGCTTCGGGCTGACGGGCTCGGTCACGAGCTCGATCACCGCGAGGGGCGCGTTGTCGCCCTTGCGCGTGCCGACCTTCGTGATGCGCGTGTAGCCACCCTCACGCTCCGCCATCTGCGGGGCGATCTCGGTGAACAGCGTGTGCACCACGGACTTGTCGCGGACGACGCGCAGGACGCGACGGCGCGCGTGCAGGTCGCCGCGCTTGGCGAACGTGATGAGGCGCTCGGCCACCGGGCGCAGGCGCTTCGCCTTGGTCTCGGTGGTCGTGATGCGGCCGTGCTCGAAGAGCTGGGTGGACAGGTTCGCGAGCATCAGGCGCTCGTGAGCCGGTCCGCTGCCGAGCCGGGGGCCCTTGGCGGGGGTAGGCATGGGATGTGCTCCTTGGGAAGTGATCGCGCCGCAGGTGCGGACCCGGACGCGCTGAGGTGTCTAGAGCCGCAGGCTCAGTACTGCTGCTCGGTGTCCGAGAACGTCGCCTCGTCGTCGTCGCCGTCGTAGTACGCGGCGGCCGACGGGTCGAAGTCGAGCGGCGAGTCCTTGAGGGACAGGCCGAGCTCGGCGAGCTTCTCCTTCACCTCGTTGATGGACTTCGCACCGAAGTTGCGGATGTCCAGCAGGTCCGCCTCGCTGCGTGCGACGAGCTCGCCCACCTGGTGGATGCCCTCGCGCTTGAGGCAGTTGTACGAGCGGATCGTGAGGTTGAGCTCCTCGATCGGCAGCGCCAGGTCCGCGGCCAGGGCCGCGTCCGTCGGCGACGGACCGATCTCGATGCCCTCGGCCTCGACGTTGAGCTCGCGGGCGAGGCCGAAGAGCTCCACCAGCGTCTTGCCGGCCGACGCGAGCGCGTCGCGCGGCGAGATCGCCGGCTTCGTCTCGACGTCCACGACCAGCTTGTCGAAGTCCGTGCGCTGCTCGACACGCGTCGCCTCGACCTTGTAGGTCACCTTGAGGACCGGCGAGTAGATCGAGTCGACCGGGATCCGGCCGATCTCGGCGTCGAACGACTTGTTCTGCGAGGCCGAGACGTAGCCACGGCCGCGCTCGACGGTCAGCTCGATCTCGAGCTTGCCCTTGTCGTTGAGCGTGGCGATGTGCAGCTCGGGGTTGTGGACCTCCACACCCGCGGGCGGGACGATGTCCGCCGCGGTGACCGCACCAGCACCCTGCTTGCGCAGGTACATCACGACGGGCTCGTCGTTCTCCGAGGAGACGACGAGGTTCTTGATGTTGAGGATGACCTCGGTCACGTCCTCCTTCACACCCGGCACGGTGGTGAACTCGTGGAGCACACCGTCGATGCGGATGGAGGTGACCGCCGCGCCCGGGATGGACGACAGCAGCGTGCGACGCAGTGAGTTGCCGAGCGTGTAGCCGAAGCCGGGCTCCAGCGGCTCGATGGAGAAGCGCGAACGGTTCTCCGAGATGACCTCTTCGGTCAAGGTGGGGCGCTGTGCGATCAGCACTGGTGGTTTCCTTTCGGTGAGCGTCCGCCATATGACGCTGCACGGTTCAAGGCGAGGTGCGTGCCTGCGGCACGCGGCCCCGGCCGGGACTCTGTCCACCCGGCCGGGAAGGGTGCGTCGACCCCGTCAGGAGGCGGCTGCCCCGTGACGGGCGCCGTCGACGGGCTCGGCCGGTCGGTGACCGGGCGGCCCGTCGACGGCACGCCGACGACGAGGGTCAGACGCGACGACGCTTGGGCGGCCGGCACCCGTTGTGCGCCTGCGGCGTCACGTCCTGGATCGAGCCGACCTCGAGGCCGGCCGACTGCAGCGAGCGGATCGCCGTCTCGCGACCCGAGCCCGGGCCCTTGACGAAGACGTCGACCTTCTTCATGCCGTGCTCCTGCGCCTTGCGGGCAGCGGCCTCGGCCGCGAGGCCGGCGGCGAAGGGGGTCGACTTGCGGGAGCCCTTGAAGCCGACGTCGCCGCCGGAGGCCCACGCGATCACGGCGCCCGACGGGTCCGTGATCGACACGATCGTGTTGTTGAACGTGCTCTTGATGTGCGCCTGGCCGGCGGGGACGTTCTTCTTGTCCTTGCGACGAGGCTTGCGCCCAGCGGCGGCGCGAGTCTTGGGAGGCATGTCCTTCTTCTCTCCTGGTCTGAGGTGGTCTGACCGCGGGGATCTCCACCCGGCACGGGACGGACCGTGAGGTCCGCGTCAGTGCGCGAGCAGGGCCCGCCCTGCGGACTGGCTCAGCGGGCCTTCTTCTTGCCGGCCACGGTGCGCTTCGGTCCCTTGCGCGTACGCGCGTTGGTCTTCGTGCGCTGGCCGCGCACGGGCAGGCCGCGGCGGTGACGCAGGCCCTGGTAGGTGCCGATCTCGACCTTGCGGCGGATGTCGGCGGCCACCTCACGACGGAGGTCACCCTCGAGCTTGTAGTTGCCCTCGAGGTAGTCGCGAAGAGCGACGAGCTCGGCGTCGCCGAGGTCCTTCACGCGGGCGTCCGGGCTGATGCCGGTGGCGGCCAGCGTCTGCTGGGCGCGGGTACGGCCGACGCCGTAGATGTAGGTGAGCGCGACCTCGAGCCGCTTGTCGCGGGGGAGGTCGACGCCGATGAGACGTGCCATGTGCCTTTCGGCTCCTCGTGCTTCGTCGGAGGTCTGTCGCACCGCCCTCCCACGGGGAGCTCCGTGGGCCCCGGCCTCCGAGCCGGGGGTTCCCCTGCCTGTGGCGTTCTCCTCCCGGACTCGCGTCCGGGGTGCCGAGCAGGTTCGTGGTGGTGCGCTGGTGGCCGGCCGTCGTCGTGACGGGCGGCCTGGTGACCGCGGTCCCGGAGGACCGTCACCCGTGGCGCAGGTGAGGGCTCAGCCCTGGCGCTGCTTGTGCCGCAGGTTCTCGCAGATCACCATGACGCGACCGTGCCGGCGGATCACCTTGCACTTGTCGCAGATCTTCTTGACGCTGGGCTTGACCTTCATCTTCGTTCCCTCAGTGGTGCCCCGCTCCGGGCGCGACCGACGAGCGGCCCCGGTGGTCCCGGGTGCGAGGCGGGTGAGTGGGTGGACGCGTGACGACTACTTGTAGCGGTAGACGATCCGGCCGCGGGACAGGTCGTACGGGCTCAGCTCGACCACGACCCGGTCCTCGGGGAGGATCCGGATGTAGTGCTGGCGCATCTTGCCCGAGATGTGCGCGAGAACCTTGTGCCCGTTGGCCAGCTCCACGCGGAACATCGCGTTCGGCAGGGCCTCGACCACGCTGCCCTCGATCTCGATGACACCGTCCTTCTTTGCCATGTCCTCCGCTAACTCTCGTCTGAACTGCTAGGACTCCCGCGCACGCCCGACCCGAGGGTCGTCCGATCGTGGGAGGTGCGTGGAGCCGCGTGCGGTGGTCGGTCGCCCGGGTCCCGAGGGACGGGGGCCGGATGAACGACGTGCACGGACTACACCCGACGGACCATCCTACGGCATCCGGCAAGGGACGGGAAACCGTGGCGGGCCGTGCGCGCGGTGCGACGCGTCACTCCCCCGTCGTGCCGGGTGCCGTCGGGCGCTGCCGGACGGGAGCGAGGCGGCCCGCGACGGGCCGGTGCGCGGTCAGGCCGCGAGCGGCGCGACGCGCACGCCGAGCTCCGCGAGCTCCGCGGCGCCGCCGTCGGGCGCGGTGAGGACCCAGATGCCCTCGTCGAGGATCGCGACGCTGTGCTCCCAGTGTGCGGCACGGGTGCCGTCGTCGGTCACGACCGTCCAGTCGTCCTCGCACACCTCGGTGAACCGCTCGCCCCGCGTGAGCATCGGCTCGATCGCGAGGCACATGCCCGGGCGCAGCCGCGGGCCCTTCTCGCGCGTGCGGTAGTTCGGGACGTCCGGGGGCTGGTGCATCGCGGACCCGATCCCGTGGCCGACGTAGTCCTCGACGATGCCGTAGGTCACGCCGTCCGACTCCCCCGAGACACGCACCGAGTCCTCGATGGCGGCCCCGACGTCGCACAGCCGCTCGCTCGTCGCGAGGGCGGCGATCCCGGCCCACATGGCGCGGCGCGTGGCCTCGACGAGCGCCTCGTCGCGCGGGTCGCCCTCGCCGAGCACGAACGAGACCGCCGAGTCGCCGTGCCAGCCGTCGACGACGGCCCCGCAGTCGACGGAGACGACGTCCCCCGGGCGCAGCTCGCGCGGCCCGGGGATGCCGTGGACGACCTCGTCGTTCACCGACACGCAGAGCGACGCCGGGTAGCCCTCGTACCCGAGGAACGACGGCGTCGCCCCGGCGTCGGCGATGACCGCGGCGGCGAGCGCGTCGAGGTCGGCGGTCGTCATGCCCGGGCGGACGGCGTCGCGCACCGTCCCGAGCGCACGCGCCACGACGAGGCCGGCGCTGCGCATGGACCGGACCTGGTCGTGCGTCTTGTACTCGATGCGCTCGCGACCGAACACCCTGCTGCTCCTCAGAACCGACGGAAAGACGTGCGGGCGCTCAGCCGACGAGCGCGGTCAACGCCGACACGATGCGGCCCGTGACCTCGTCGATGTCGCCGATACCGTCGACGCGCACCAGCAGGCCGCGGTCCGCGTAGGCGGAGGTGAGCGGCGCCGTCTGCTCCGCGTAGATGTCGAGGCGGCGCGCGATGGCCTCCTCCGTGTCGTCCTCGCGACCCTCGATCTCCGCGCGCTTCGCGAGGCGCGCGAGCAGCTCGTCGCGGTCCGCGGTGAGCTCCACGACGCCGTCCAGCGCGACGCCCAGGTCGGCGAGGATCGCGTCGAGCTCGACGACCTGGGCCGCGTTGCGCGGGTAGCCGTCGAGGATGAACCCCTGCGCGGCGTCGTCCTGCGCGAGACGGTCGCGGACCATCGCGTTCGTCACCGTGTCGGGGACGAGGTCGCCCTTCGCGGTGTACTCCTGCGCGAGGCGGCCGAGCTCCGTGCCGCCCTTGATGTTCGCCCGGAAGATGTCGCCGGTCGAGATCGCCGGGATGGACAGCTGCTCGGCGAGCCGGGCGGCCTGCGTCCCCTTGCCCGCGCCCTGCGGGCCCATGATGACGAGGCGCGCGGGGCGCGCGGCGGACTGGCCGTCGGTGGCGTTGCTCAACGGAGGAACCCTTCGTAGTGGCGCTGCTGCAGCTGGGAGTTGATCTGCTTGACCGTCTCCAGGCCGACGCCGACGACGATGATGATCGAGGAGCCACCGAACGGGATGTTCGTGCTCACGCCGAGCCCGATGAGGACCAGCGTCGGCAGCAGTGCGACGAGCGCGAGGTAGATGGCACCCGCGGAGGTGATGCGGGTGATGACGTAGTCGAGGTACTCGGCGGTGGGCCGGCCGGCACGGATGCCCGGGATGAAGCCGCCGTACTTCTTCATGTTGTCCGCGACCTCGTCCGGGTTGAACGTGATCGACGTGTAGAAGAAGCAGAAGAACAGGATCATCAGCACGTACAGCAGGATGTGCAGCGGCGCGGACGGGTCGGCCAGGTTGGTGCTGATCCAGATCACCCAGTCGGCGCTCTGGTCGCCGAACTGCGCGATGAGGCCCGGGACCGCGAGCAGCGAGGCCGCGAAGATCACCGGGATGACGCCCGCCATGTTGATCTTGATCGGGATGTAGGTGCTCGAGCCGCCGTACATCCGGCGACCGACCATGCGCTTGGCGTACTGCACCGGCACGCGGCGCTGCGACTGCTCGACGAACACGACCAGCCCGATGACGAGCACGATGACCGCGATCATGATGATGAAGTTCGTCGCGCCGTTCGCGCCGCCGGCGATCGACCACAGGGCGGTCGGGAAGCTCGCGGCGATGGACGTGAAGATGAGCAGCGACATGCCGTTGCCGACGCCGCGCTCCGTGATGAGCTCGCCGAGCCACATGATGAGGCCGGTGCCCGCGGTCATCGTGATGACCATGAGGGCCATCGTGACGAAGCTGGCGTCCGGGATGACGTCGACGGAGCAGCCCTGGAAGAGCAGGCCGTTGCGCGCCGTCGTGATGACGGTCGTCGACTGGAGGATGGCGAGCGCGATCGTCAGGTAGCGCGTGTACTGCGTGAGCTTCGCCTGGCCCGACTGGCCCTCCTTGTGGAGCGCCTCGAAGCGAGGGATCACGACGCGCAGCAGCTGGACGATGATGCTCGCGGTGATGTACGGCATGATGCCGAGCGCGAAGATCGACAGCTGGAGCAGCGCGCCGCCGCTGAAGAGGTTGACCAGGCTGAGCAGGTCGTTGCCGTCGGCGGTCTCCGCGATGCACTGCTGCACGTTGGGGTAGTCCACGCCGGGCGTGGGGATGAACGACCCCACCCGGAAGATCGCCATGATCGCGATCGTGAACAGCAGCTTGCGCCGCAGGTCGGGCGTCCGGAAAGCCCGGGCGAATGCGCTGAGCACCTATCCTCCTGGCCCGCCGAGGCGGGATGTCGTGTCGCCGGGAGGCCCGGCGAGGTGTGACGCACGGCACGGGCGCCAAGAGGCACCCTAGCCGTAGCGCCGCGTCGAACGGCAAGTCGGTCCCGATCACCGGACGGGCCGGCCGTGGACCTGGGAGTGACGGCGGTCACCCCCGGGGTGCGGGGAGACAGCCGTCGGAGAGTCTAGACCGTGGTGCGCTGCCGGACGGACCACGGGTCGTGCAGGGAGGCACCCTCAGACGCGGACAGGGCCGACGGCGCGTACGCGCCACCGGCCCTGTCCAGGTGTGTCAGTCCTCCGAGACCGAACCGCCGGCCGCGAGGATCTTCTCGCGAGCCGCGCCCGAGAGGGCGTCGACCGCGACCTCGAGCTTGACGGTGATCTCACCCGTGCCGAGCACCTTCACGAGCTGGCCCTTGCGGACCGCGCCCTTCGCGACGAGGTCCTCGACGGTGACCTGGCCACCCTCGGGGTACAGCGCCGCGAGCTTGTCCAGGTTCACGACCTGGTACTCGGTGCGGAACGGGTTCTTGAAGCCGCGCAGCTTCGGGAGGCGCATGTGCAGAGGCATCTGCCCACCCTCGAAGCGCTCGGGAACCTGGTAACGAGCCTTCGTACCCTTGGTACCGCGGCCCGCCGTCTTACCCTTCGACGCCTCACCACGACCCACGCGGGTCTTGGCCTTCTTGGCGCCGGGAGCCGGACGCAGGTGGTGGACCTTGAGCGTGCCGCCGGCACCCTCGGTCTGCGCGGGGGTCTGCTCGGCCTTCGCCGGAGCCGACGCCTTCGCAGCGGTCTTCTTCTTCGGAGCCTCGGCGGTCTCCTTGGTGGCCTTCTCAGCCATGGTCACTCGACCTCCTCAACGGTGACGAGGTGCGCCACCGTCGCGACCATGCCGCGGATCTCCGGGCGGTCCTCCTTCACGGCGGTGTCGCCGATCCGCTTGAGGCCCAGAGTGCGCAGCGTGTCGCGCTGGTTCTGCTTGCCGCCGATGGCGGACTTCGTCTGGGTCACCTTGAGCCTGGCCATCAGGCGTTCACCCCCGCAGCACGGGCACGCAGGAGCGCGGCCGGGGCCACGTCCTCGAGCGGGAGACCACGGCGCGCGGCGACAGCCTCAGGCTGCTCCAGGTTGCGCAGGGCCTCGACGGTCGCGTGCACGATGTTGATCGCGTTGGACGAGCCGAGCGACTTGCTCAGCACGTCGTGGATGCCCGCGCACTCCAGCACGGCGCGCACCGGACCACCGGCGATCACACCGGTACCCGGAGCGGCCGGACGGAGGAACACGACGCCGGCGGCGGCCTCACCCTGGATGGGGTGCGGGATGGTGCCCTGGATGCGCGGGACCTTGAAGAAGTTCTTCTTGGCCTCCTCGACACCCTTGGCGATCGCCGCGGGCACCTCCTTCGCCTTGCCGTAGCCGACGCCGACGGTGCCGTCGCCGTCGCCCACCACGACGAGCGCGGTGAAGCTGAAGCGGCGGCCGCCCTTGACGACCTTGGAGACGCGGTTGATGGTGACGACGCGCTCGACGAAGGCGTTCTTCTCGGCTGCGTCGCCACGGCGACCGTCGCGACGGTCACCGCGACGGTCGTCGCGGCGCCCCCCGCGCGCGTTCTGGTCGCTCGACTCGTTGGCGGCACCCGTGGGGGCGCCGGTGTTGCTGCGCTGCCCTGCAGCCATCAGAGAATCCTTTGCTTCCGTGTGGGGATGGTCGGCGTCGTCACAGGGACAGACCGCCCTCGCGAGCGCCGTCGGCGACCGCAGCGACCCGACCGTGGTACTTGTTGCCACCACGGTCGAAGACGACGGAGTCGACGCCCTTGGCCTTCGCACGCTCGGCGACGAGCTCGCCGACCTTGCGGGCCTTGGCGCTCTTGTCGCCGTCGAGCGCACGCAGGTCCGCCTCGAGCGACGAGGCCGACGCGAGCGTCTGACCGATCGTGTCGTCCACGACCTGAGCCGTGATGTGACGCGTGGAACGCGTCACCACGAGGCGCGGACGACCGGCGGTCCCCTTGATCTTCTTGCGCAGGCGCAGGTGCCGGCGCTGACGCGCGACGGCCTTGCCCTTGCCGAGAACCTTCAGAGCCATCGTTACTTACCAGCCTTTCCAGCCTTGCGGCGGACGACCTCGCCGGCGTAACGCACACCCTTGCCCTTGTACGGCTCGGGCTTGCGGATCTTGCGGATGTTCGCTGCGATCTCGCCGACCTGCTGCTTGTCGATGCCGGAGACCGAGAACTTCGTCGGGCTCTCGACCGCGAACGTGATGCCCGCGGGCGGGGTCACGACGACCGGGTGGCTGAAGCCGAGGGCGAACTCGAGGTCCGAGCCCTTGGCCGTCACGCGGTAACCGGTGCCGACGATCTCGAGCTTCTTCTCGTAGCCCTGCGTCACGCCCTGGACGAGGTTCGCCAGGAGGGTGCGGGTCAGGCCGTGCAGCGCGCGGGACTCGCGCTCGTCGTTCGGGCGCGACACCACGAGGGTGCCGTCCTCCTGAGCGACCTGGATGGGGGCGGGCACGTGGTGCTCGAGCGAGCCCTTGGGGCCCTTCACGGTCACGAGCGCGCCGCTGATGGTGACGTCCACTCCGGCGGGAACCGGAACGGGGATCTTGCCGATTCGAGACATGGCGTATCTCCTTTCCGGGTTACCAGACGTAGGCGAGGACTTCGCCGCCCACGCCCTTCGTGGCGGCCTGCTTGTCGGTGAGCAGACCGGAGGACGTGGACAGGATCGCCACGCCCAGGCCGCCGAGAACCTTCGGCAGCTCGGTGGACTTGACGTACTTGCGCAGGCCGGGCTTCGACACGCGGCGCACGCCGGCGAGGCTGCGCTCACGGTTCGGGCCGAACTTGAGCTGGATGGTGAGGTTCTTGCCCACCGTCGCGTCCTCGACGCTCCAGCCGGAGATGTAGCCCTCGGCCTGGAGGATCTCGGCAATGTGCGACTTCAGCTTCGAGTACGGCATGGTCACCGTCTCGTGGTAAGCCGAGTTCGCGTTCCGCAGACGCGTCAGCATGTCTGCGATCGGGTCGGTCATCGTCATCGGGCTCTAGCCCTTCCTCGACGTGGTATCCGGGCGGGGCGCGTCGAGCGACGCGCTCCGCCAGGACCTACGACGTAGTTGTTACCAGCTGCTCTTGGTGACGCCCGGAAGCTCACCACGGTGGGCCATCTCGCGCACGCAGATGCGGCACAGGCCGAACTTGCGGTACACCGAGTGCGGGCGACCGCACTTCTGGCACCGGGTGTAGGCGCGGACCGCGAACTTCGGCTTGGCGGCCGCCTTGTTGATCAGGGCCTTCTTCGCCATGTCAGTTCTCCTTGAAGGGGAAGCCGAGACGGCGCAGCAGGGAGCGGCCCTCGTCATCGGTCGTCGCCGTGGTCACGATCGTGATGTCCATACCGCGGACACGGTCGATCTTGTCCTGGTCGATCTCGTGGAACATCGACTGCTCCGTGAGGCCGAACGTGTAGTTGCCGTTCCCGTCGAACTGCTTGGGCGACAGGCCGCGGAAGTCGCGGATGCGCGGCAGGGCGATCGACAGCAGGCGGTCCAGGAACTCCCACATGCGGTCGCCGCGCAGCGTGACGTGCGCGCCGATCGGCATGCCCTCGCGCAGCTTGAACTGCGCGATGGACTTGCGGGCCTTGGTCACCTGCGGCTTCTGGCCGGTGATCGCGGACAGGTCGCGGATGGCGCCCTCGATGAGCTTCGAGTCCTTGGCGGCGTCACCGACACCCATGTTCACGACGATCTTCGTGACGCGGGCGACCTGGTTGACGTTCTCGTGCCCGAACTCCTCGCGCAGACCGGCGACGATCTCCTCGCGGTAGCGCTGCTTCAGGCGGGGCACCTCGGGGGCGACGATCTCGGTGCTCATCAGATGTCCTTCCCGGAGCGCTTGGCGACACGCACGCGCACGGTGCGCTTGCGGCCGTCACGCTCGACCTCTTCGGTGCGGTACCCGACGCGGGTGCCCTTCTTGGTCTCCGGGTCGACGACCATCACGTTGCTGATGTGGATCGGGGCCTCGACGGTCTCGATCCCACCGGTCCGCGTGCCGCGCTGCGACTGGCCGACCTTGGTGTGCTTGGTGACGCGCTGGACGCCCTCGACGATGACGCGGTCACGGTCGGTGAGCACCTCGAGGACGCGCCCCTGCTTGCCCTTGTCCTTGCCCGCGATGACGACGACGAGGTCGCCCTTCTTGATCTTGGCCATGGTCAGAGCACCTCCGGAGCCAGCGAGATGATCTTCATGAACCGCTTGTCGCGCAGCTCGCGCCCGACCGGGCCGAAGATGCGCGTCCCGCGCGGCTCGCCGTCGTTCTTGAGGATCACGGCGGCGTTCTCGTCGAACTTGATGTAGGAACCGTCCGGACGACGGCGCTCCTTGGCGGTGCGGACGACGACGGCCTTGACCACGTCGCCCTTCTTCACGTTGCCGCCCGGGATCGCGTCCTTGACGGTTGCGACGATGACGTCGCCGATTCCGGCGTAGCGACGGCCCGAGCCACCGAGAACACGGATGCAGAGAATCTCCTTGGCACCCGTGTTGTCGGCGACACGAAGTCGCGACTCCTGCTGGATCATGTAATGAACTCCTGTCGTCGAGCCGGTTCTCGCCGTGGGCGAGCCTTGCCGAACGGATAGCTGTCAGTGCCGGGTCCCTCGCGGGTGAACCGGCCAGGACCGGGCGGTGGACCCGCCCGACCTGTCCTCACTGGTTGCCGCACCGCGGTGCGGCACGAGAGCGGTCGTGACGAGCGAGCCGGGGCCCGCCCGTCACGACCGGTGGATCACTTGGCCTTCTCGAGGATCTCCGCGAGGCGCCACCGCTTGGTCGCGGACAGCGGGCGGGTCTCCATGATGAGCACCAGGTCGCCCACGCCGGCAGAGTTCTGCTCGTCGTGCGCCTTGACCTTGCTCGTGCGGCGGATGACCTTGCCGTAGAGCGGGTGCTTGACCCGGTCCTCGACCTCGACCACCACGGTCTTGTCCATCTTGTCGCTCACGACGTAGCCGCGGCGCGTCTTGCGGTGCGCGCGCTCCTCGGCCGCCTCGGGCGCGTTCGTTGCGTTCTCGCTCATTCCAGCCTCACTCACTCGGCGCTCGGCGCGGTTCGGATGCCGAGCTCGCGCTCACGCAGGATCGTGTAGATCCGCGCGATGTCGCGGCGGACGGCCTTGAGGCGCCCGTGGCTCTCCAGCTGGCCGGTGGCCGACTGGAAGCGGAGGTTGAAGAGCTCCTCCTTGACCTTCTTGAGCTCGGCGACGAGCGTCTCGTCGTCCATGGCGTCGAGGTCGACGGGGGCGAGCCCCTTCGTTCCGATTGCCATCAGTTGCCACCACCCTCGCGCACCACGAAACGGCACTTCATCGGGAGCTTGTGGATCGCGCGGCGCATGGCCTCGCGAGCCAGGTCCTCCGGGACACCCGCCAGCTCGAAGACGATCCGGCCGGGCTTGACATTGGCGACCCACCACTCGGGCGAACCCTTACCGGAACCCATGCGGGTCTCGGCAGGCTTCTTGGTCAGGGGACGGTCCGGGTAGATGTTGATCCAGACCTTGCCGCCACGCTTGATGTGGCGGGTCATCGCGATACGAGCAGCCTCGATCTGGCGGTTCGTCACGTACGCCGGCTCGAGAGCCTGGATGCCGTACTCGCCGAACGAGATCTGGGTGCCACCCTTCGCCGCGCCGGAGCGCGACGGGTGGTGCTGCTTGCGGTGCTTGAGCCTGCGCGGGATCAGCATGACTCAGGCCTCCGTTCCGGTCTCAGGGGCCTTCGCCTCCGCGGCGGGAGCAGCCTGCTCGGGCGCCGCCGGCGACTCGGACGCGGGGGTCCGCTCGGCCGAACGCTCGGGACGACGGCCGCCACCACGACGGTCGCCGCCGCGCTCACCGCGCGGGCCGCCACGGCCCTGGCGCGGAGCGGCCGTGGCCTGCTGCGCGGCGAACTCCTTCTCGGTGACGTCGCCCTTGTAGATCCACACCTTCACGCCGATGCGGCCGAACGTGGTGCGGGCCTCGAAGAAGCCGTAGTCGATGTACGCGCGCAGCGTGTGCAGCGGCACACGACCCTCGCGGTAGAACTCCGACCGGCTCATCTCCGCGCCACCGAGGCGGCCGGAGACCTGCACGCGGATGCCCTTCGCGCCGGCGCGCTGCGCGGACTGGATGCCCTTGCGCATGGCACGACGGAACGAGACGCGGCTCGCGAGCTGCTCGGCGATGCCCTGCGCGACGAGCTGCGCGTCCGTCTCGGCGTTCTTCACCTCGAGGATGTTGAGCTGCACCTGCTTGCCGGTGAGCTTCTCGAGCTCGCCGCGGATGCGGTCGGCCTCGGCGCCGCGGCGGCCGATGACGATGCCCGGGCGCGCCGTGTGGATGTCCACGCGGACGCGGTCACGGGTGCGCTCGATCTCGACCTTGGAGATGCCGGCGCGCTCGAGACCCGTGCTCATGAGCTTGCGGATCTGGACGTCCTCGCGGACGTAGTCGCGGTACCGCTGGCCGGGCTTGGTGCTGTCGGCGAACCAGCGCGACCGGTGGTCGGTGGTGATGCCGAGGCGGTACCCGTGCGGGTGAACCTTCTGTCCCACTATCGGGCACTTCCCTTCGTGTTCTCACGCGGAGCGACGACCACGGTGATGTGGCTGGTGCGCTTGAGGATGCGGTTCGCACGGCCCTGGGCCCGGGGGCGGAAACGCTTGAGGGTCGGGCCCTCGTCGACGAACGCCTCACGCACGACGAGCTCCTGCTCCTCGAACGCTTCGCTCGCGCGGTCCGCCTTCACCCGGGCGTTGGCGATGGCGCTCTCCACGACCTTGCGGACGGGCTCGCTCGCCGCCTGCGGTGCGAACTTCAGCACCGCGACGGCCTCGGAGGCCTGCTTGCCACGGATGAGGTCCACGACGCGCCGGGCCTTCTGGGGCGTGACACGGACGAACCGCGCCTGCGCCTTGGCTTCCATTGCTGTCCTGCCTTCTTGTCTCTTGACCGTCCAGGTCGTCACCAGACTGACCCGGGGGTCAGCGGCGACGACCCTTCTTGTCGTCCTTCACGTGGCCGCGGAAGGTCCGCGTGGGAGCGAACTCGCCGAGCTTGTGGCCGACCATCGACTCGGTGACGAACACCGGCGTGTGCTTGCGACCGTCGTGCACGGCGAACGTGTGACCGAGGAAGTCGGGCGTGATGACCGACCGACGGGACCAGGTCTTGATGACGTTCTTGGTCCCCTTCTCGTTCTGAGCGTCCACCTTCTTCTGCAGGTGGTCGTCGACGAAGGGGCCCTTCTTCAGGCTACGAGGCATGTCTCCAGGCTCCTATCAGCGCTTCTTGCCGGTACGGCGACGACGCACGATCAGCTTGTCGCTCGGCTTGTTGGGACGGCGGGTACGACCCTCCGGCTGGCCCCACGGGCTCACCGGGTGGCGACCACCGGAGGTCTTACCCTCACCACCACCGTGCGGGTGGTCGATCGGGTTCATGGCGACACCGCGGACGGTCGGGCGCTTGCCCTTCCAGCGCATGCGGCCGGCCTTGCCCCAGTTGATGTTCGACTGCTCGGCGTTGCCGACCTCGCCGACCGTCGCGCGGCAGCGCAGGTCGACGTTGCGGATCTCGCCGGAGGGCATGCGCAGCTGCGCGTACGGCCCGTCCTTGGCGACGAGCTGCACGGACGCACCGGCCGAGCGGGCGATCTTCGCGCCGCCACCGGGCTTGAGCTCGATGGCGTGGATGACCGTACCGGTCGGGATGTTGCGCAGCGGCAGGTTGTTGCCGGGCTTGATGTCCGCGCCCGCGCCCGCCTCGACGACGTCGCCCTGCTTGAGCTTGGCCGGCGCGACGATGTAGCGCTTCTCGCCGTCCGCGTAGTGCAGGAGCGCGATGCGCGCGGTGCGGTTGGGGTCGTACTCGATGTGCGCGACCTTCGCCGGCACGCCGTCCTTGTCGTGACGACGGAAGTCGATCACGCGGTACGCACGCTTGTGGCCACCACCCTTGTGACGGGTGGTGATACGACCGGAGCTGTTGCGGCCGCCGCTCTTGGAGAGCGGGCGGACCAGAGACTTCTCCGGCTGCGAGCGCGTGATCTCGGCGAAGTCGGCGACGCTCGAGCCGCGGCGGCCGGGCGTCGTCGGCTTGTACTTACGGATTCCCATGGGGATCTGTCCTCAATCTGCTCTCGTCGGCTCAGCCGAAGATGTCGATCGTGCCCTCGCGGAGGGTGACGATCGCACGCTTGGTGTCCTTGCGCTTGCCCAGGCCGAAACGCGTGCGACGCGTCTTGCCCTTGCGGTTGATCGTGTTCACCGAGGCGACCTTGACCGAGAAGATCTGCTCGACGGCGATCTTGATCTCGGTCTTGTTGGCCCGCGGGTCGACGACGAACGTGTACTTGCCCTCGTCGAGCAGGCCGTAGCTCTTCTCGGAGACGACCGGCGCGAGGATCACGTCACGGGGGTCCTTGGTCACGGTGGTCACTTCGCGGCCTCCTCGGCAGCAGTCTCGTCCGCCTCGGTGGAGGTGGCGACGGCCTTCGCGGAGCGACCCGTGGCCGGGCCCGTCAGGAACGCGTCGAGCGCGCCCTGCGTGAAGACGACGTCGTCGGAGACGAGCACGTCGTAGGTGTTGAGCTGGTCGGCCACCAGGAGGTGGACCTGCTCGACGTTCCGCAGCGACTTGATCGTCAGCTCGTCGCCACGCTCGGTGACGACGAGGACGTGCTTGCGCCCGGAGAGCTTGGCGAGCGTCGTGACGGCGGTCTTGGTCGACGGCACGCCGTCGACGCCGAAGCCGGTCACCACGTGGACGCGGCCGTTGCGGGCGCGGTCCGAGAGGGCACCGCGGAGCGCGGCGGCCTTCATCTTCTTGGGCGTCCGCTGGTCGTACGAGCGCGGCGTGGGGCCGTGGACGACGCCACCGCCGGCGAACTGCGGCGCACGGGTCGAACCCTGGCGGGCGCGGCCGGTGCCCTTCTGCTTGTACGGCTTGCGACCACCACCGCGGACCTCGCCGCGGGACTTGGTGTCGTGGGTGCCCTGGCGTGCGGCAGCACGCTGGGCGACGACGACCTGGTGGATCAGCGGGACGTTGAGCTCGACGTCGAACACCTCGGCGGGGAGCTCGGCGGTGCCGGCCTTCTTGCCCTTGGGGTCCAGCACGTCAACGGTCAGAGCGGACATGGGGTTCACGCTCCCTTCGCGGCGCTGCGCACGAGGACGACGCCGCCCTTGGGGCCGGGAACCGCGCCCTTGACGAGCAGCAGACCCTTCTCGGCGTCGACCGCGTGGACGGTCAGGTTCTGGGTGGTCTGACGGACGTTGCCCATCCGACCGGCCATGCGCAGGCCCTTGAAGACTCGCGACGGGGTCGAGGCCCCACCGATCGAGCCGGGCTTGCGGTGGTTGCGGTGCGAGCCGTGGGAGGCACCCACGCCGGAGAAGCCGTGACGCTTCATGACACCGGCGGTGCCCTTGCCCTTGGTCGTGCCCACGACGTCGACCACGGCGCCGGCCTCGAAGGCCTCCGCGGTGATCTCCTGGCCGAGCGAGTACTCGGTGGCGTCGGTGGTGCGGACCTCGGCGACGTGACGACGCGGCGTGACGCCGGCCTTCTCGAAGTGGCCCTTGAGCGGCTTCGTGACCTTGCGCGGGTCGATCTGGCCGTGGGCGAGCTGCACGGCGGCGTAGCCGTCGGCGTCCGACGTGCGCACCTGCGTCACGACGTTCGTGCCGACCGCGACGACGGTGACGGGCACGAGGCGCCCGGCCTCGTCCCAGAGCTGCGTCATCCCGATCTTCGTGCCGAGCACCGCGGTGACCGGGCGCGCGTTCTGCTGGGGGGTAGTCATGATGTCCTCCAGCCTCAGAGCTTGATCTCGATGTTCACGTCAGCCGGCAGGTCGAGACGCATGAGCGAGTCGACCGCCTTCGGCGTGGGATCGATGATGTCGATCAGCCGCTTGTGCGTGCGCATCTCGAAGTGCTCGCGGCTGTCCTTGTACTTGTGAGGCGACCGGATGACGCAGAAGACGTTCTTCTCCGTCGGCAGCGGCACCGGACCCACGACCGTTGCACCAGCGCGCGTCACCGTGTCGACGATCTTGCGCGCCGAGCTGTCGATGACCTCGTGGTCGTAGGACTTGAGCCGGATGCGGATCTTCTGTCCCGCCATGGCGTCGTCTGACTCTCTCTCTCGAACCGCTAGCTGTCCGACCCCCGCGCTCGGGCGTGTCGCGTAGTCGCGACGCACCTGGGCGCACACGCCGAGAGGCGCAGGGCCGTTGGATATGTGGACTCCCGCCGGGTTCCGTGCTGACGCACGGCTCCGCGAACCGGACCACAACGTTTGTGCGAGCCTGTCGGAACGTGTGTTCCGCGGGGTACTCGATCCATGGCGACACAGAGAGCTCAACCCGCAGACCCGAGAGAAGTCCCGGGGTCCTGGCCCTCGGCGAGAGGACCGGTTCAACACACTGTTCGACACGTGAAAGAGCGCACCCGTAACAGGCAACCTGAACAGTCTGCCACACGAAGCCGCCGTCGTCCAAGTCGGGACGACGCGACGCCGGTGTGACGGTGACCGCAGGCCGAAGGCCCGGCCCCGCGGACGGGACCGGGCCTTCGACGAGGTGCTGCGGAGGCAGCGTCAGATCACTTGAGGATCTTGGTGACGCGGCCCGAGCCGACGGTGCGGCCACCCTCACGGATGGCGAAGCCGAGGCCCTCCTCCATGGCGATCGGCTGGATCAGCTCGACCGTCATCTCGGTGTTGTCGCCGGGCATGACCATCTCGGTGCCCTCGGGCAGCGTGATGACGCCGGTGACGTCCGTCGTGCGGAAGTAGAACTGCGGACGGTAGTTCGAGTAGAACGGGTTGTGACGGCCGCCCTCGTCCTTGCCCAGGATGTAGACCTGCGCCTCGAACTGCGTGTGCGGGGTGATCGAGCCCGGCTTCACGACGACCTGGCCGCGCTCGACGTCCTCGCGCTTGATGCCGCGCAGGAGCAGACCGGTGTTGTCGCCGGCCTGAGCCTGGTCCATCTGCTTGTGGAACGTCTCGATGCCCGTGACCGTGGTCTTCTGGGGCGAGCGGATGCCGACGATCTCGACGTCCGAGTTGAGGTCGAGCGTGCCACGCTCCACCTTGCCGGTGACGACGGTGCCACGACCGGTGATCGTGAAGACGTCCTCGACGGGCATGAGGAACGGCTTGTCGAGCTCGCGGACGGGCTCGGGCACGTTCTCGTCCACGGCCTCCATGAGCTCGAGGATCTTCGCGGTCCACTCGGGGTCGCCCTCGAGCGCCTTGAGACCGGAGACGCGCACGACCGGCGCGTTGTCACCGTCGAACTCCTGCGAGGAGAGGAGCTCGCGCACCTCCATCTCGACGAGCTCGAGGATCTCCTCGTCGTCGACCATGTCGGACTTGTTGAGCGCCACGAGCAGGTACGGCACGCCGACCTGGCGGGCGAGCAGGACGTGCTCGCGCGTCTGGGCCATCGGGCCGTCGGTCGCGGCGACCACCAGGATCGCGCCGTCCATCTGGGCGGCACCGGTGATCATGTTCTTGATGTAGTCGGCGTGACCCGGGGCGTCGACGTGCGCGTAGTGGCGCTTCGGCGTCTCGTACTCGATGTGCGCGATGTTGATCGTGATACCGCGCTGCTTCTCCTCGGGGGCCGCGTCGATCTCGTCGAAGTTGCGCTGCGTGTTCGCCGGCAGGTCCGGGTACGTGTCCGCGAGCGTCTTCGAGATCGCTGCCGTCAGCGTCGTCTTACCGTGGTCGACGTGACCGATGGTGCCGACGTTGACGTGCGGCTTGGTCCGCTCGAACTTGGCCTTAGCCACTGGGGTCCTCCTGGGACTTGGGTAGATGTGCCGAACGTTGCGAATGTCGACCGAGAGATCCTACATCCGCGGGGCGTTGCGGTTTCCTACAGGTTGATGGTTGTGCGGGTCTTCGACCTGTGGGGACTCACTCGCCCCGGGTCTTCTTGATGATCTCTTCGGCAACGTTCCGAGGAACCTCGGCGTAGTTGTCGAACTGCATCGAGTACACCGCACGACCCTGGGTCTTGGACCGGAGGTCACCGATGTACCCGAACATCTCTGACAACGGTACGTGGGCCCGGACGACCTTCACACCCGTCGCGTCCTCCATGGACTGGATCATTCCACGACGTGAGTTCAGGTCGCCGATGACGTCGCCCATGTACTCCTCGGGCGTACGCACCTCGACCGCCATCACCGGCTCCAGCAGAACCGGGTCCGCCCGCTTGACGCCCTCCTTGAGGACCATCGAGCCGGCGATCTTGAACGCCATCTCCGAGGAGTCGACCTCGTGGTAGGCGCCGTCGAGCAGGATCGCCTTCACCCCGACCAGCGGGAAGCCGGCGAGCACGCCGAGCTCCATCGCGGACTGGATGCCGGCGTCGACGCTGGGGATGTACTCGCGCGGGATGCGACCACCGGTGACCGCGTTGGAGAACTCGTAGAGCTCGCCCTCGGACGTGTCGAGCGGCTCGAAGGTCACCTGGACCTTCGCGAACTGCCCGGACCCACCGGTCTGCTTCTTGTGCGTGTACTCGATCTTCTCGGCCTTGCGGCGGATCGTCTCGCGGTACGCGACCTGCGGCTTGCCGACGTTCGCCTCGACCTTGAACTCGCGACGCATGCGGTCGACGAGGATGTCGAGGTGGAGCTCGCCCATGCCGCCGATGACGGTCTGGCCGGTCTCGTCGTCCAGCTTCACGCGGAAGGTCGGGTCCTCCTCGGCGAGCTTCTGGATCGCCGTGGAGAGCTTCTCCTGGTCGGCCTTCGTCTTCGGCTCGATCGCCACGTCGATGACGGGCTCGGGGAAGCTCATCGACTCGAGGATGACCGGGTTCGCCATGTCGCTCAGCGTGTCACCGGTCGTGGTGTCCTTGAGGCCGATGACCGCGTAGATGTGACCGGCGCTCGCCTCGTCGACCGGGTTCTCCTTGTTGGAGTGCATCTGGAAGATCTTGCCGACGCGCTCCTTCTTGCCCTTGGTCGAGTTCGCGACCTGCTGGCCGGGCTCGACACGACCGGAGTACACGCGCACGTAGGTGAGCTTGCCGAAGAACGGGTGCGCCGCGACCTTGAAGGCGAGCGCGGAGAACGGCTCCGAGGCGTCGGGGTGACGCTGGATGACCTTCTCCTCGTCCTTCGGGTCGTGACCGTCGATGGCCGGCACGTCGAGGGGCGACGGCAGGTAGTCGATGACCGCGTCGAGCATGGGCTGGACGCCCTTGTTCTTGAACGCGGAGCCGCACAGGACCGGGAACGCCTCGCCCGCGATGACGAGCTTGCGGATGCCGGCCTTGAGCTCGGCGATCGTCAGCTCCTCGCCACCGAGGTACTTCTCGAGCAGCTCCTCGTCGGCCTCCGCGACGGCCTCGACGAGCTCGCTGCGGTACTGCTGGGCCTTCTCGACCAGGTCCGCGGGGATCTCCTCGGTGTCGTACGCCTCGCCGAGCTGGGTCTCCCCGTGCCAGACGAGCGCCTTCATCTCGAGCAGGTCCACGACACCGGTGAAGTCGCTCTCGGCACCGATCGGGAGCTGGATGACCAGCGGCTTCGCCTTGAGGCGGTTGATGATCGTGTCGACGGTGAAGTAGAAGTCCGCGCCGAGCTTGTCCATCTTGTTGACGAAGCAGATGCGCGGGACGTTGTACTTGTCCGCCTGGCGCCACACCGTCTCCGACTGCGGCTCGACACCCTCCTTGCCGTCGAAGACGGCGACGGCGCCGTCGAGCACGCGCAGGGAGCGCTCGACCTCGACCGTGAAGTCGACGTGGCCGGGCGTGTCGATGATGTTGATCTGGTTCTTGTTCCAGTAGCACGAGACGGCGGCGGACGTGATCGTGATGCCGCGCTCCTTCTCCTGCTCCATCCAGTCGGTCGTGGACGCGCCGTCGTGCGTCTCGCCGAGCTTGTAGTTCACACCCGTGTAGAACAGGATGCGCTCGGTGGTCGTGGTCTTCCCGGCATCGATGTGGGCCATGATGCCGATGTTGCGGACCTTGCTCAGGTCGGTCAGCACGTCAAGTGCCACGGTCTGCTTCCCTCGTTAGATGGGTTGAGTCGGGGGCGCTGCTCGGACCGGGGTGACCGGCCTCGACCCGCCGACGGCCCCGGGGACCGCTCCGGTCCCCGGGGCCCGTCGTGCGGACTACCAGCGGTAGTGGGCGAAGGCCTTGTTGGACTCCGCCATCTTGTGCATGTCCTCACGGCGCTTGACCGCGGCGCCGAGGCCGTTGCTCGCGTCGAGGATCTCGTTCATGAGGCGCTCCGTCATGGTCTTCTCGCGACGGGCGCGCGAGTAGTCCGTGAGCCAGCGCAGCGCGAGGGTCGTCGCACGCGCCGGGCGCACCTCGACCGGGACCTGGTAGGTCGCACCACCGACGCGGCGCGAGCGGACCTCGAGCGCCGGGCGGACGTTCTCGAGCGCGCGCTTGAGCACGACGACCGGGTCGCCGTCCGTCTTCGCCCGGACGCCCTCGAGGGCGCCGTAGACGATCGACTCGGCGGTGGACTTCTTGCCGTCGAGCAGCACCTTGTTGATGAGCTGCGTGACGACGGGAGACCCGTAGACCGGGTCGACGATGAGCGGCCGCTTCGGGGCCGGGCCCTTGCGAGGCATCAGCTCTTCTCCTTCTTGGCGCCGTAGCGGCTGCGGGCCTGCTTGCGGTTCTTCACGCCCTGCGTGTCGAGCGCGCCGCGCACGATCTTGTAGCGCACACCCGGGAGGTCCTTCACACGACCGCCGCGCACGAGCACGATGGAGTGCTCCTGGAGGTTGTGGCCGACGCCGGGGATGTAGGCCGTGACCTCGACCTGGGAGGAGAGCTTCACGCGAGCGACCTTGCGCAGCGCGGAGTTCGGCTTCTTCGGGGTGGTGGTGTACACGCGCGTGCACACACCGCGCCGCTGCGGGGAGCCCTTGAGGGCGGGAGTCTTGGACTTCCCCACCTTCGAGGTCCGCCCCTTGCGGACGAGCTGCTGGATCGTAGGCACTACGTCTCCGTGTCTTCTCGAGCTACCGGGGCTATCCCCGATGGTGGTCGTGCGGGCTGCTGGAGCCGATCGCACGAGGCACCCGCAGCGCGAGAGACGCTGCAGCAGCCACCTACCACCGGCTCGATGGTCCGGCTCCGGGCCGTGGGCGCGAGCGCGCCACCAGGACCGGGATCCGGAGTGCCCGGGCACTCACATCGGCCCGTCCGGAGACCGCCACGCGGCGGTGTGCGACGATCGCTCGCCCGCACCGTCCCGCCAGGGACATCACGGAGGGCCCGACGGCGCGGGCACGGTTTACCAGGCTACCTGCCACCCGGCAAGGAGTCAAAGGAGCAGGTCGCGAGCACGGCCGCTCCCCCGGGCTCGTCGTCGTCCCGCAGGAGGGACGACGACGGGTGCCCGCCGGCCACCGCGCGCGAGGCGCGGCAGCCGACGGGCACCCGTCGTGGGACGTCAGCGGTAGTCGCCGAAGTCCAGGTCCTCGAGCGGGATCGCCTCGCCGGAGCCCATGCCGAGCGCCGGGAAGTCGATCTCGTCGTAGCCGAAGCTCGGGTAGAGCTCCGTCTTGGCCTGCTCGGTCGGCTCGACCTGGACCTTGGTGTACCGGGGAAGACCGGTACCGGCCGGGATGAGCTTACCGATGATGACGTTCTCCTTGAGGCCGAGGAGCGGGTCACGACGACCGCTCATCGACGCCTCGGTGAGCACGCGCGTCGTCTCCTGGAACGACGCGGCCGAGAGCCACGAGTCCGTCGCGAGCGACGCCTTCGTGATGCCCATCAGCTCCGGACGGCCGGAGGCCGGCTGGCCACCCTCCGCCACCGCGCGACGGTTCGCGTCCTCGAAGCGGCCGCGCTCGGCGAGCTCGCCCGGCAGGAGGTGCGAGTCGCCCGAGTCGAGCACGGTCACGCGACGCAGCATCTGCCGCACGATGACCTCGATGTGCTTGTCGTGGATGTCCACGCCCTGCGAGCGGTAGACCTCCTGGACCTCGTCCACCAGGTGCTTCTGCGTGGCGCGCGGGCCGAGGATGCGCAGGACCTTCTTCGGGTCCACCGCACCCTGGACGAGCTGCGTGCCGACGTTCACGTGGTCGCCGTCCTGCACGAGCAGGCGGGCACGCTTCGTCACCGGGTAGGCGATCTCCTCCGAGCCGTCGTCCGGCGTGAGCACCAGACGGCGCGAGCGCTCCGAGTCGTCGATCGCGATGCGGCCCGAGAACTCCGCGATGGGCGCCTCACCCTTGGGGGTGCGGGCCTCGAAGAGCTCCGTGACACGCGGCAGACCCTGCGTGATGTCGTCCGCGGAGGCGACACCACCGGTGTGGAAGGTACGCATCGTCAGCTGCGTGCCGGGCTCACCGATCGACTGGGCGGCGATGATGCCGACCGCCTCGCCGATGTCGACGAGCTTGCCCGTCGCGAGCGAGCGCCCGTAGCACTTGGCGCACGTGCCGACGCGCGACTCGCACGTGAGGACCGAGCGGACCTTGGCCTCGCGGACGCCCGCGGTGACCGCGGCGTCGATGAGGACGTCGCCCGCGTCGTCGCCGGCCTTGCCGACGACGTTCCCGTCGGGGTCGACCAGGTCGGCCGCGAGGGTGCGCGAGTAGACGCTCGTCTCCACCTTGGGGTGGCGCACGAGCTTGCCCGCGAGCTCCTCGGCGATCGGCAGGGTCAGGCCGCGCTCGGTGCCGCAGTCCTCCTCGCGGACGATGACGTCCTGCGACACGTCCACGAGACGACGCGTGAGGTAGCCCGAGTCGGCGGTCCGCAGCGCGGTGTCCGCCAGACCCTTGCGGGCACCGTGCGTCGCGATGAAGTACTCGAGGACGGACAGGCCCTCGCGGTAGTTGGACTTGATCGGGCGCGGGATGATCTCGCCCTTCGGGTTCGCCACGAGACCGCGCATACCGGCGATCTGACGGACCTGCATCCAGTTACCACGCGCACCCGAACCGACCATGCGGTACACGGTGTTGCGGTCGTTCGCCTCGAGGTTCTCGCGCATGACCGACGCGACCTTGTCCGTCGCCTGGGTCCAGATCTCGATGAGCTCCTGACGGCGCTCGTCGTCCGTGATGAGACCACGGTCGTACTGCTGCTGGACCTTGAGCGCGCGCTCCTCGTGCTGCTCGAGGATGACGGCCTTCTCCTTGGGCGTCGCCACGTCGGAGATCGCGATCGTGACGCCCGAGCGGGTCGCCCAGCGGAAGCCGGCGGCCTTCAGCGCGTCGAGCGACGCCGCGACCTCGACCTTCGGGTAGCGCTCCGCGAGCTCGTTGACGATCGCCGAGAGGCGCTTCTTGTCGACGACCGAGTTCACGTACGGGTAGTCGACGGGGAGCGTCTCGTTGAACAGCGCGCGACCGAGCGTGGTGTCGAAGAGGATCGGCTGACCCTCCTCCCAGCCCTCGGGAGCCTCGAAGCCGGAGACCGGCGGGACGAGGTCCGTCGTGCGGATCTTCACCCGGGCGTTGAGGTCCAGGGTGCCCTGGTCGAACGCCATGATCGCCTCGGCCACCGAGCCGAACGCACGACCCTCGCCCTCGGCGCCCTCGCGGTCGCTCGTCAGGTGGTACAGACCGATGATCATGTCCTGCGAGGGCATGGTCACCGGACGGCCGTCCGACGGCTTGAGGATGTTGTTGCTCGAGAGCATGAGGATGCGGGCCTCGGCCTGCGCCTCGGCGCTCAGGGGCAGGTGGACGGCCATCTGGTCACCGTCGAAGTCCGCGTTGAACGCGGCGCAGACGAGCGGGTGCAGGTGGATCGCCTTGCCCTCGACGAGCTGCGGCTCGAACGCCTGGATGCCCAGGCGGTGCAGCGTCGGTGCACGGTTGAGCAGCACGGGGTGCTCGGTGATGACCTCTTCGAGCACGTCCCACACGACCGGGCGGGCACGCTCGACCATGCGCTTCGCGCTCTTGATGTTCTGCGCGTGGTTGAGGTCCACGAGGCGCTTCATGACGAACGGCTTGAACAGCTCGAGCGCCATCTGCTTCGGCAGGCCGCACTGGTGCAGCTTGAGCTGCGGGCCGACGACGATGACCGAACGGCCCGAGTAGTCGACGCGCTTGCCGAGCAGGTTCTGACGGAAACGACCCTGCTTGCCCTTGAGCATGTCCGAGATGGACTTGAGCGGGCGGTTGCCCGGGCCGGTGACCGGACGACCACGGCGGCCGTTGTCGAACAGCGAGTCCACGGCCTCCTGGAGCATCCGCTTCTCGTTGTTGACGATGATCTCCGGCGCACCCAGGTCGAGGAGACGCTTGAGGCGGTTGTTCCGGTTGATCACGCGGCGGTACAGGTCGTTGAGGTCGCTCGTCGCGAAGCGGCCACCGTCGAGCTGCACCATCGGGCGCAGGTCCGGCGGGATGACCGGGACGGCGTCGAGCACCATGCCCGTGGGCGAGTTCGTCGTGGTGAGGAACGCGTTGACGACCTTGAGGCGCTTGAGGGCACGCGTCTTGCGCTGGCCCTTGCCCGAGCGGATGGTCTCGCGCAGGGACTCGGCCTCCGCCTCCAGGTCGAAGTCCTGGAGACGCTTCTGGATCGCCGCGGCGCCCATCGAGCCCTCGAAGTAGGTGCCGTAGCGGTCCTGGAGGGCGCGGTACAGCATCTCGTCGCCCTCGAGGTCGGCGACCTTGAGGTTCTTGAAGCGGTCCCACACCTGCTCGAGACGGTCGAGCTGGGCGTCGGCGCGCTTGCGGATCTGCGCCATCTCGCGCTCGGCCGAGTCGCGGACCTTGCGGCGCGCGTCGGCCTTGGCACCCTCGGCCTCGAGCTCGGCCAGGTCGGCCTCGAGCTTCTGGGCACGGGAGTTGATGTCGTTGTCGCGGGCGTCCGCGATCTCCTTCTTCTCCAGGTCGATCTCGTTCTGGAGGTTCGGGAGGTCCTCCTGGCGGCCCTCCTCGTCGACCGAGGTGATCATGTACGCCGCGAAGTAGATGACCTTCTCGAGGTCCTTCGGGGCGAGGTCGAGCAGGTAGCCGAGGCGCGAGGGCACGCCCTTGAAGAACCAGATGTGCGTGACCGGCGCGGCGAGCTCGATGTGGCCCATGCGCTCACGACGCACCTTCGAGCGCGTCACCTCGACGCCGCAGCGCTCGCAGATGATGCCCTTGAAGCGCACGCGCTTGTACTTGCCGCAGTAGCACTCCCAGTCCCGGGTGGGGCCGAAGATCTTCTCGCAGAAGAGTCCGTCCTTCTCGGGCTTGAGGGTGCGGTAGTTGATGGTCTCGGGCTTCTTCACCTCACCGTGCGACCACGCACGGATGTCGTCGGCCGTGGCCAGGCCGATACGCAGCTCGTCGAAGACGTTGACGTCGAGCAAGTTGTCCTACTTCCTTCGCCTGCCGGGACCGGCCGTGGCCGGCCCCGACGCCAAAAAGACGGTTGGTGTGGGGGTCGTCGGTGGGAGCGGGGTGACCCGCTCCCACCTGCCCGAGATCAGATCTCGTCGACGCTGGACGCCGCGTTGGGGCGGCGCGACAGGTCGATGCCGAGCTCTTCGGCTGCGCGGTACACGTCGTCGTCCGACTCCCGCATCTCGATGGACACGCCGTCGCTCGAGAGCACCTCGACGTTCAGGCACAGCGACTGCATCTCCTTGAGGAGGACCTTGAAGGACTCCGGGATGCCCGAGTCGGGGATGTTCTCGCCCTTGACGATCGCCTCGTAGACCTTGACGCGACCGGGCACGTCGTCCGACTTGATCGTGAGGAGCTCCTGGAGCGTGTAGGCCGCGCCGTACGCCTCGAGGGCCCACACCTCCATCTCGCCGAAGCGCTGACCGCCGAACTGCGCCTTACCACCGAGCGGCTGCTGGGTGATCATCGAGTACGGGCCGGTCGAGCGCGCGTGGATCTTGTCGTCGACCAGGTGGTGGAGCTTGAGGATGTACATGTAGCCCACCGACACGGCCTCGGGGAACGGCTCGCCGGAGCGGCCGTCGAAGAGACGCGCCTTGCCGTCGGCGCCGACCATGCGGTCGCCGTCGCGGTTCGGGATGGTCGTCGAGAGCAGGCCCGTGAGCGCGTCCTCGTGGACGCCGTCGAACACCGGGGTGGCGACGGGACGGCCCGGCTCGGACGTCGCGGCGATCTCGGGGACGTTCTCCCGCCAGGAGAGGTCCTTGCCGTCGGCGAGCGAGATGTCCCAGCCCTGCTTCGCGACCCACCCGAGGTGGGTCTCGAGGACCTGGCCCACGTTCATACGACCGGGGACGCCCAGCGGGTTGAGGACGACGTCGACCGGCGTCCCGTCCTCGAGGAACGGCATGTCCTCGACGGGCAGGATCTTGGAGATGACGCCCTTGTTGCCGTGACGGCCGGCGAGCTTGTCGCCGTCCGTGATCTTGCGGCGCTGCGCGATGTAGACGCGCACGAGCTGGTTCACGCCCGCGGGCAGCTCGTCGCCGTCCTCGCGGTTGAACTCGCGCACGCCGATGACCGTGCCGGACTCGCCGTGGGGCACCTTGAGGGACGTGTCGCGCACCTCGCGCGCCTTCTCGCCGAAGATCGCGCGCAGCAGGCGCTCCTCCGGGGTCAGCTCGGTCTCGCCCTTCGGCGTGACCTTGCCGACCAGGACGTCGCCCGCGCCGACCTCGGCACCGATGCGGATGATGCCGCGCTCGTCGAGGTCCGCCAGGACGTCCTCGGAGACGTTCGGGATGTCCCGCGTGATCTCCTCGGGGCCGAGCTTGGTGTCGCGCGCGTCGACCTCGTGCTCCTCGATGTGGATCGAGGAGAGCACGTCGTCCTGCACGAGACGCTGGCTGAGGATGATCGCGTCCTCGTAGTTGTGGCCCTCCCACGACATGAACGCCACGAGGAGGTTGCGGCCGAGCGCGAGCTCGCCCTCGTCGGTCGCCGGGCCGTCCGCGAGGACGGAGCCGGGCTCGACGCGCTGGCCCTCGTCGACGAGCACGCGCTGGTTGTAGCTCGTGCCCTGGTTCGAGCGGCGGAACTTCGCGATCCGGTAGCTGCCGGTCGTGCCGTCGTCGTTCGCGACGAGCACGAGGTCGGCCGAGACCTCGGTGACGACACCGGGCTTCGTCGCGACGACGACGTCGCCCGCGTCGACGGCCGCGCGCCACTCCATGCCGGTCCCGACGAGCGGGGCCTCGGAGCGGACCAGCGGCACGGCCTGGCGCTGCATGTTCGCACCCATGAGGGCGCGGTTCGCGTCGTCGTGCTCGAGGAACGGGATGAGCGCCGTCGCGACCGAGACCATCTGGCGCGGCGAGACGTCCATGTAGTCGACCTGCGCGCCGGGGACGATCTCGACCTCGCCGCCCTTGGTGCGCACGAGCACGCGCTCGTCCGCGAAGGAACCGTCGGCGTTGAGCGTCTGGTTCGCCTGCGCGATGACGTGGCGGTCCTCGTCGTCGGCCGTGAGGTAGACGACCTCGTCGGTCACCTTGCCCGCCGTCACCTTGCGGTACGGCGTCTCGATGAAGCCGAACGGGTTGATGCGCCCGTACGACGCGAGCGAGCCGATCAGACCGATGTTCGGACCCTCAGGGGTCTCGATCGGGCACATGCGGCCGTAGTGCGACGGGTGGACGTCACGGACCTCCATGCCGGCGCGGTCGCGCGAGAGACCACCCGGGCCGAGGGCCGAGAGACGACGCTTGTGCGTCAGGCCCGCGAGCGGGTTGTTCTGGTCCATGAACTGCGAGAGCTGCGACGTGCCGAAGAACTCGCGGATGGACGCCACGACCGGGCGGATGTTGATGAGCGTCTGCGGCGTGATCGCCTCGACGTCCTGCGTCGTCATGCGCTCGCGCACGACGCGCTCCATCCGGGACAGGCCCGTGCGGACCTGGTTCTGGATGAGCTCGCCGACGGCGCGGATGCGGCGGTTGCCGAAGTGGTCGATGTCGTCCGTCTCGACGCGCACCTCGACGGCCTCGCCGTTGCGCGTGCCCGGGATGCTCGCGTGGTCCGCGTGCAGCGCCGCGAGGTACTTGATCGTCGCGACGACGTCCGAGACCGACAGCGTGGAGTCGCTGAGCGGCGCGTCGATGCCGAGCTTCTTGTTCGCCTTGTAGCGACCGACCTTCGCGAGGTCGTAGCGCTTCGGGTTGAAGTAGAAGTTCTCGAGGAGCGCGCGGCCGGCCTCGACCGTCGGCGGCTCGCCCGGGCGGATCTTGCGGTAGAGGTCGACGAGCGCCTCGTCCTGCGTGTGGACGTGGTCCTTCTCGAGCGTGTCGAGCACGGACGGGAAGTCCGCGAACTGCTCGCGGATCTCGGACTCCGTGAGGCCGAGCGCCTTGAGCAGCACGGTCACGGACTGCTTGCGCTTGCGGTCGACGCGCACGCCGACGGCGTCGCGCTTGTCGATCTCGAACTCGAGCCAGGCACCGCGCGACGGGATGATCTTCGCGGAGAAGATGTCCTTGTCGCTCGTCTTGTCGGCGGCGCGCTCGAAGTAGACGCCGGGCGAGCGGACGAGCTGCGAGACGACGACGCGCTCGGTGCCGTTGATGATGAACGTGCCGCGCTCGGTCATGAGCGGGAAGTCGCCCATGAAGACCGTCTGGCTCTTGATCTCACCGGTGTTGTAGTTGACGAACTCCGCGGTGACGAACAGCGGCGCGGCGTACGTGAAGTCCTTCTCCTTGCACTCGTCGGCCGTGTACTTCGGCGGCTCGAAGCGGTGGTTGGAGAACGACAGCGACATCGAGGACCCGAAGTCCTCGATCGGGGAGATCTCCTCGAAGATCTCCTCGAGACCCGACGTCGAGGGCACGTCCTGGCGCCCGGCCTCGGCCGCGGCGGCGACGCGCGCCTGCCACGCCTCGTTGCCGAGCAGCCAGTCGAAGCTCTCGGTCTGGAGGCCCAGCAGGTCGGGGACCTCGAGCGGCTCGAAGATCTTGGCGAAGGAGAGGCGACGCGATGCGGTGCGGTTCGCGATGGCGTCGGCGGACGGAGCAGAAGGGGTGCGCGAGGCAGCCAAGAGGGGTCCTTCCCTGCAGATCGAAAGAACGCTGCACCGGCCGGGCTGGACACGATCACCGCCGCCACGACACCTCGCGGACGCGCACGTACGTCGTCGAGGGGGTCGGGGGTATATGAGATCGGGGGCACAGGACAGCGCAAAGCGTGAGCATACCCCAAGAAGGCGTCGCCACACAACCTCGGGGCACACTCCCCCGCCCGGCCCCGGACGCTGCGCGCCTCGCCGGTACTCGCACGAGCCTCGTCGCCCGTCCTCCGGCCCGCCGTGCGGGCCCTGAACCTGCTGCTGTCGACCTCGCTGTCCTGCGTCGTCGACCCGCACATGGTGGCACACTCGTGGCCGTTCCGTGAAGCCGGTGCGCCGACGCCGTCGGATCCCGGTCGCCCCAGGACGCCGCGCGACGCCGCGCGACGCCGCGGGGCCGCCCCCGGGCCCTCCCGCCCGCCCGGCGCCGCCCCCGGGGAACGACGAGGCCCGCACCCCGGGCGGGGTGCGGGCCTCGTGCGGCGTGCGACCGGTCCCGTCAGGACGGGACCGGTGCGATCACTTGAGGGTGACCGTGGCGCCGGCGCCCTCGAGGGCAGCCTTGGCCTTCTCGGCCGTCTCCTTGTTCGCGCCCTCCAGGACCGGCTTCGGGGCACCGTCCACGAGGTCCTTGGCCTCCTTCAGGCCGAGGGACGTGAGCGCGCGCACCTCCTTGATGACCTGGATCTTCTTGTCGCCGGCAGCCTCGAGGATGACGTCGAACTCGTCCTTCTCCTCCTCGGCCGGGGCGTCGCCACCGGCGCCACCCGCGGGGGCGGCGACCGCGACGGCGGCGGGGGCGGCGGCGGTGACCTCGAAGGTCTCCTCGAAGGCCTTCACGAACTCGTTGAGCTCGATGAGGGTGAGGCCCTTGAACTGCTCGATGAGCTCGTCGGTGCTGAGCTTCGCCATGATGGCGTTCCTTTCGGTCGGTGCTCGGCAGCGGCCCGGGGCGGGCCTGCCAGAAGCGGGGTGTTGTGCTTGCGCTGCGTCGATCGCGGGACCGGGCGAGCCCGGTCACGGGATCAGGCGGCAGCGCCCTCCGATTCCTGCTTCTGACGCAGGGCATCGATGACGCGGGCGGCCTGGGCGGTGTTCGCGGTGAAGACGTAGGCAGCCTGGAAGAGCTTGGCCTTCATCGCGCCGGCCGCCTTGGCCAGCAGGACCTCGCGGGACTCGAGGTCCGCGAGCTTCGTGACCTCCGCGGCGGTCAGGGGGCGCCCGTCGAGGACACCGCCCTTGATGACCAGCGCGGGGTTCGCCTTGGCGAAGTCACGCAGACCCTTGGCTGCCTCGACCGGGTCCCCGGTGACGAAGGCGATGGCCGAAGGACCCTGCAGGTCGGCGTCGAGTCCCTCGACACCGGCCTCCTTGGCCGCGATGGCGGTCAGCGTGTTCTTCACCACGGCGTAGGTTGCGTTGCCGCTGAGCGACCGACGCAGCTGCTTGAGCTGCGCGACGGTGAGCCCGCGGTACTCGGTCAGCACGGCAGCGTTCGAGTCGCGGAACTTCTCCGAGATCTCGGCGACTGCGGCTGCCTTGTCCGGCCTCGCCATGGCAATCCTTCCGGTGGTGGTACCACCGGCGTCCGTCCCGGAACGAGAAAGAGCCCCGCGCAGGCGCGGGGCTCGCAGTCGCACGCGCGGCGGGACCGGGCGGACGTCGTCGATTCGCTACCTGCGCTGGCCTCCGCCTCGTGGGCGGGACTTCGGTCCGTCACGTCCTGCAGACGGAGTCTGCGGGCAGCGTCGGACGACCGGCGGTCTTGGGTACACGCTCATCGTACGGGACGACGGCGCGTGCTCCAAACCGCGGCCCGTGCCGTCAGAGCACCAGCGGGCCGAAGCAGACCAGCGGTACCGGCTCGGGCTCGTCGGCGACCGCCCGGGCGAGCGCCGTCCCCGGCATGGCGCCGTCGCGCAGCTCGGCGTGGAGCGACGGCATGACGCGCGCCGCGACGTCGTCGCGCAGCGGGGCCACGCTCGCGATCACCGCGCGGGCGCCGAGCCGCAGCAGGACGCTCGTCAGGCCGAGCGACTCGCCGCCGATGCGCGGCGTCGAGAGCCCCACCTCGCACGCCGACAGCACGACGACCACGCCGTGCAGGTCGGTCCCGTCGAGCTCGTGCGCGAACAGCGGACCGTCGGCGAGCCGCAGCGACGAGAACAACGGGTTGTCGGTCTCGTGCGTGCCGTGCGCGGCCAGGTGCACGACCCCCGCGGTGCGCAGCCCGTCGACGACGGCCTCGCACGTCGCCTCCTCCCCCGTGAGCGCCTCGGCACCCTCCCAGACGGACGCGACGAGCTTCGCCTCGGCGCCGGAGAAGCGCAGGCCCGGTCCGGCGACGACGAGCGCCTCGTCCGCCCGGCGCACCGGCTCGCCGACGCGCAGGTCCACCCACGAGTTCGCCCACGTGCGCAGCCCGCGCCGCGAGGGCAGCGAGGCCCATGGCAGCGCGAGCAGCAGGTCGCGGGCAGCGACGTGGAGGTCGCCGTCCGCCTCGAGCGGGACGACGAGCGCGTCGTCGAGCGCGGCCAGCGTCCGGGACAGCGAGCCGACGGCGGCCTCGCGCATGGGGACCGGGATGAGCACGTTCGACAGGACCGCGAAGTCCGCGCGCGCACGGCGCACCTGCTCGGCGACCGCTGCGCGCGACGCGAGGCGCACGAGCCGAGAGCCCCGGGCGCTGACGCGGACGGCGAGCACGTCGTCGCCGTCCAGCATGAGGTCGGCCACGACCGCGTCGGACCCGGCGTCGGCCAGCATGGCGCGCAGCCGCCGCTCCGACGCGGGGACCGGGGCGGCGGCCCCTCCCCCGTGCTGCCAGGAGCGCCGTCGTGCGTCGTCCTGGAGGCGCCGCGCCGCCTGGAGGTGGTCCTGCCGGCGCGCGAGGCTGGCCGCGTCCGAGGGCGCCCCCAGCGCGCGGGCCGCCTCGACCTCGCGCCGGGCGGCGGCGAGGAGGTCCGCGAGGACCGGGTCCGCGGGCGGGCGCACGCGGCCCGTCCCGGCGAACGCCGCCCGGCCGCGCTCGACGGCGTCGAAGATCGTCCCGGGGCGCCGGGTGCGCAGCGCCGCCTCGACGTCGACGTTGCCGAGCCGCACGCCGTGCACCGCGGACGCCGTCACCGCGTCCACCGACCCCAGCCGCGCGCGGTGGTCCGCGAGCGCCGCCTGGCCCCGCCGCACGGCGCGGACGCCGGCACGCCGGTCGCCCGCCACGAACGCGAGCTGCGCGAGGACCGCCTCGTGCTGGAGCCGGACGGGGAGCGGCGCGCGGCCGAGCCGCGGGGGCACGGCCCGCAGGACCTCCTGCGCCCCGCGCACGTCGCCCGCGGACACGAGCCACTCGACGGCGAGGAGCTGCGCCGGGACCTTGATCCCGAGGCCCGAGACGCTGCCCAGGGTCTCGCCGTCGTGCGCGAGGTCGAGCGCCCAGGTCGCGTGCCGACGGGCGCGCGCCGGGCCCACGGGTGTCGCGCGGTGCTCCGTGAGCGCCGCCTGGAGCTCCGCGACGCGGGCGCGCAGCACCCAGGGCCTGTTGCCGAGGCGGTCGAACCGGCGCGACGCCGAGCGGGCGAGGCGCCGCGCCTCGGCGTACCGCCGCAGGCCGAGCACGACGCGCGACCGGACCAGCTCGACCTCCGCGAGGTCGCGCAGCATGCGGTAGCGGGAGAGGTGCTCGCGCGCCTCGCTCAGCGCCTCGTCCGCCTCCGTGAGCAGGCCGGCGTCGAGCAGCACCTGCGCGCGGTCGATGAGCCCGACGGCGGCGTGCCGGTCCGGCGCCTGCGCCGCGGCCTCGTCCATGGCGCGCAGGGCGACCGGCAGGTCGCCGCGCAGGTACTCCGCGTACCCGAGGTTGTGCCGGGCCTTGGACACCAGGAGCTGGTCCCCGAGCGCGGTGGCCCGGTGGACGGCGTCGTCGAGGTCGCGGCTCGCCCCCTCGGCGTCGCCCAGCTCGAGGCGCAGGGAGCCGAGGTTGAGCAGCAGGACGGCCGCGTCGAGGGGGCGCGCGTCGTCGATGACCTCGGCCGCCGCCTCCATCTCGTCCAGCGCGGCGGCGACGTCGCCGGTCCGCAGCCGCAGGAGCCCGCGCTGCGACCGTACGACGAGAGCCAGGTCGCGCCTGGCCAGCGCGGCGCCGCGCGCCTCGACCTCGGCGAGCCGTTCGTAGGCGCCGTCGACGTCGCCCGTCAGCTCGAACTCGGCGAGCGCGAGCCCCAGCAGGGCGCGCGCGGCCAGGTAGGCGTCGTCCCGGCTCGCGCCCTCGCCCACGGCGTCGACGTCCTGGACGATCTGCGCGAACGCGCGGCTCGCGCGCCGGTGCTGGCCGCGCGCGTTCACGGCCTGCGCAGCGGCCAGCCGGGCCTCGAGCACCTCCCGGCCGCTGCGCACCACCGCTCATCACCTCATGCGTCGTCACCCGGGGTCGGGACCAGACCCGTCGCCAGGGTAATGGACGGCCACAGCCAGGCGCAGCGGCCCGGCGCGCCCTGGCCGGGCTGCAGGACGCCCGGGTCCGTCGGGTCGTCGGCGATCCGCTCGAGCAGGGACGCCGCGAGCTCGCCCGCGAGGACGGGCGCCGCGAACGACGTCCCGCTCCACGTCGCGAACCCGCCCTGGAACCCCTCGGGGTCGATCGTGGCGCGGTATCCCGGGCCCCACAGCTCCTGCACGTGGCGCGAGGGCGCGACGGCGCCGTCGATCGTGCGCGGGATCGTGGACACGAGGGCCGCGCCCGGGCGGGTGCACGTGATCCAGGGGCCGTCGTTGCTGAAGAGCGACACCGTCCCGTCGGGGTTCTCCGCACCGACCGTGAGGACCGGCGGCTCGTCGAGGAGCAGCGTCACCCCCTCGAGCGGCACGGGCGGCTCCGCCTTCCGGTTGATGCGGGGGGCGAACGCCGCGGGGTAGGTCGGGCGGGTCTGGCCGTCGTTGCCCGACGACACGACGACGACGACCCCGTACCGGCGCAGCGCGCGGATGAGCGCCCCGAACGGGGCGTCGAAGTCCGCGTCCTCCGGGCGCTCGTGGTAGTACCCGAGAGAGAGCACGAGGACGTCGATCGGCGCGTAGCCGTCGCGACCGGCCAGGCCGAGCACGTGCCACAGGAGCACGCGGCGCAGCGTCCGCAGCAGGTCGCGCTCGGGCACGATGCCCGACCCGCCGTAGAGGCGCGGGGCGAGGATGACGGCGTCCGGGCAGAGCTGGTGCACGAGGCCCGCGATGAACGTCCCGTGGCCCGCGACCGGGTCGAGCGGACCGGTCAGGGGCGAGACGGACACGCCGCCGATCTCCGGGTCCTCGTACGGGTACTCCGTCGGCGGCAGGGTCGACAGCGGCTGACCGAGCAGCTCGGGGTCGCGCACGACGATCGTGCCGCGCGTCTCGAGGTCGTCGTCGAACCACGGGTGCTCGCCGACGCCGGTGTCGAGCACGGCGACGACGGGGCGACGGACGCCGTCGCCCGCGACCCACGGCGTGTCCCCCGCGGGCAGCGCACGGCGCGGCACGGGCCCGATCCAGCTCACCGGCGTGCGGCCGCCCGAGCCCGGCAGGGAGTACTCCGCGGTGCCCGCGAAGGGGTGCGGCTGCGTGTAGGGATGGGGCTGGGTGTACGGGTGCGGCTGCGTGTAGGGATGAGGCTGGGTGTACGGGTGCGGCTGCGTGTACGGGAACGGCTGGGTGTACGGCTGGCCGCCGATGAACGGGGTCGGCGCGACCATGTGGTCGAGCGCGAGCCGCGGGCTGTGCCGGTCGTCCGGGCACAGTCGTCCGCTCAGCTCCTCGACGAGGCGCCAGGCGTCGGGGAGCTCCCCCTGCGTGTCGTCGCGGTAGCGCAGGCGCACGGAGTAGCCGAACGTGCGGAGCAGGTCGGTCGTCGTCTCCGGGTCGAGGTCGGCCTCGCGCACGAGCTCGGCGTCGTCGATGCTCTCCTGCTGCACCTCCACGCGAAGGCGGAGGCGCTCGGCCGCGCGCTCGAGCCACCGCAGGGAGCGGTTCCCCTCGCGGTCGAACGGCGACTCGGGGATGAGGATCCGGTCGCCCACGTACCAGGTCGGGTGCGGGGACTGCTGCCCGGCGCGACGCTGCGCGGCGACCGGGTCGATCGTGCGGGTGCGCCACTGGAGCCGGCTCGGCCGGTCACCGAAGAAGCCGGGGTCCGCCGCGGCGGGGGGCTCAGGGGTCTCGCTCACGTGCTCCTCCTCGGGAGATGACGTTCGTCCGGTGCCGCGCGCGTCGTCGTCGACGGGCGACCGCCCGCGCAGCGCTGCGCGGGGGGAAGGGTTTGCTGGTGCTGCGGTCGGTGGGCCGCGGGCGTCGCCCGCGGCCCACCGGGTGCTAGAGCTCGACGACCGGCGTGCTCACGGCACCGCCGGCGCCGTCGGCGCGGCGGACCACGAGGCTCGCCGGGCCGCGGTCGACGGCCTCGAAGACGAAGCGGCCGTCGTCGTCGCTCGTCGTCTCGCTCACCACGCCGGGGCGGTGCAGCTCGACGCGCAGCGCCGTCGCGGGGGCGGCCCAGCCGTCGATGCGGATGCGGCCGTCGTCCGTCGGGGACAGCGAGATCATCACCGTGACGGACTCGGACGTGAACGTGATCGTGCGCGCCTCGACGGGCGGCGCGTCGCCGCGCACGGACGTCGCGGGGGCCTGGACGTACTCCAGCTCCATGACCTCGGCCTCGAGCCCGGCGAGCGTGATCGCGAAGAGCGACCGCTCGACGAGGCCGTCCGGGACGGGGTCGATCTCCTCGGCGATCCGCGCGAGGTCGGCCAGGAGTGCGAGGTCGACGGCGTCGAGCGGCTCGTCGGGGCTGTGCGTCGGCTCGGTGCTCATGATGCTTCCCACGGTTCCCCCTGGTCGTCGATGATGTCGCGCAGCTTGGCGAGGCAGCGGCCCCGCGTGGAGCCGATGCTCCCGACGGGCATGCCGATGGCGGCCGAGATGGCCTTGTAGTCCGGACGGTCGGCGAGCGACACGAGGTGCAGGAGCTGGCGGCAGCGTTCCGGCAGCCGGTCGAGCGCGGCCCAGAGGGAGCGGTCGCGCTCGTTGCGGAGCACCTCGACCTCCGGCGTCGGGTCGCCCGACGGGAGCTCGGGGACGCCCTCGTCGGTGTCGTCCGGGAGCTCGGTGCGCCGTCGGGCCTCGTCGCGGTGCTTGCGCACGGCCTCCCAGGCCGCGCGCTTGGCCGTGATGAGCAGCCACTTGAGGACGGCGTGCGGCTCCTTGATGGTCATCGCGTTGCGCACGAGCGCGACCCACACCGTCTGGACGAGGTCGTCGGCCTGCTCGCGCTCCACGCCTTGCGCGCGCACCGTGTGCCACAGGAGGGGGGACGCCTCGCGGACGAAGTCCCCGAGCGCCTCCGGGCGGCCGTCGCGGTACTCCAGGAGCGCGAACGCGCCCCGGTCCCCCAGGCTGAGGCCCGGTTCGCCGGTGTCGGCCACCTCGTCGGTCGTTCTGGTCATGGGGCGCACTGTCCTCGGCACGCTCGTCCGGTCAGGCATCAGCGGGGGGTCCCCGGAAGCGCCTGATTCTACGGCCGGGCCGGTGGGGTCGACAACCATCGTCACTGGTCACACCCCTCCCGGCTCGTGCGGTTGCGTCGCATCTCGTCCCTCCGGCACACGGGCGGGAGCGTCCGGTCGGCGCTCCTCCACCCGGACGAGAGCGGCGGACCGCCCGTCTGATACATCGCGGTCTGCTCCGTCCGGAGCGATCCCGGTCCGGGACCCGCACCGGCGGACCCGTCCGGATCGCGCACCGCTCCGAACCCGGGGCGACGCGCGGAGAGGCCGCGCGACCACCGAGCGGAGACCACCATGACCTCGTCCCCGAACCGCCTGCTCGCAGCCGTCTTCGGCACCGTCTACCTGCTGGTCGGCCTCGCCGGCTTCGTCGTGACGTCGGGGGTCGGCTTCGCCGCCACCGAGGGCCGCAACCTCCTGCTGTTCGAGGTGAACCCCCTGCACAACATCGTCCACCTCGGCATCGGGGCGGCGCTGCTGCTCGCGTCGCGCAGCGTCCGGGCCGCGCGCGGCACGAACGTCGCGATCGGCGCGGTGTACCTCCTCGTCGGCGTGGTGGGGCTGTTCCTCGTCGACACCGGCGCCAACATCATCGCGCTCAACGGCGCCGACAACGTGCTGCACCTCGCCAGCGCGCTGCTGCTCCTCGGCGTCGGGCTCGCCGCGGACCGCGAGGACGCGGGCCGCGCCGTCACGGCATGACGACGCCCGTCCCGACCCGCCGCGTCGGCGCCGCGCTCGCGCTGCTCGGCGCCGGGATCGTCGACCTCGGGCTCGTCCGGGGCGCGTTCCCGGCGCCGTCCGGCCTGCTCGCGCTGGCCACCGGGGCCGGGGAGCTCGTCGTCGCGCTCGTGCTCCTCGCCCGCGGACCGCGGCCCGGGCGCCCGACGGCGGTCCCGCGCGTCGGGATCGCCCTGCTCCTCGTCGCGACCGTCGCCGGGGTGGCCGTGCCCGTCGTGTCCGGCGTGCCGCTCTCCGCGGGTGCGGCCGCCGCGGCCGCCCTGCGGGTCGCGTCGGCGTGCGTCCTCGCCCGACCGGCGCGCGTCCCCGCCGACGGCCCGCCGCCGCGCGCCGGGGCGCGGCTCGTCGCGCTCTTCTCGGTGTCCGTCGTGGTCGCCGCCGTCGCGACGTTCGGTCTCGGCGGGACCGACGCCGCGCGGCACGCCGTCCCGCACGGGTCCCACCTGCCCGCCCTGGGGCACCTGCCGGGTCACGGCCAGGCCCACGACGGCGGCCCCGGCACCGCGCCGTGAGGGCCCGACGGCGGCTGCGCCCGGAGCGGCGCCACGTCTTCCGGAGGGTACGAGTTCTCCCGTAACCGCGGGGCCCGAAGTTCGGGGGAATCCCTCATGCCGCGCGGAGGGCACCGGGCCTAGCGTCGGGAGCGACCCCTGCACCCACACCGCGGGTGCGGACCGGCGAGGCGCGACGACGCGCCCCGCCCGAGCACGAGGAGCACCTCCGTGAGAACAGTCCTCCCCGGCCGCACGCGCGGCCTCACCGGGCGCGCGCTGCGCGCCCTCGCCTCCGTCGTCGCCGCGGCGACCGTCGTCGCGGGCGGCGCGCTCGCCGCCGCGCCCGCGACCGCCGCGGCGCCGTCCGCCGCCCCCGCCGCTCCCGTGAGCGCCGCCGCGTCGTCGGGCAGCACGCAGTGGCTCACCGGCTACTGGCACAACTTCGACAACGGCTCCGTGACGATGCGCCTGTCCGAGGTCCCCCAGGCGTACAACCTCGTGGCGATCGCGTTCGCGGACAACCTCGCCGGGACCCCCGGCGGCATCACCTTCAACCTCGCGAGCGCGGAGCTCGGCGGCTACACCGAGGCCCAGTTCAAGGCCGACGTCGCGGCCATCCGGGCCCAGGGCCGCAAGGTCGTCATCTCCGTGGGCGGCGAGAAGGGGAACGTCATCGTCTCGAACGCGACCGAGGCGAAGAACTTCGCCGACACCACGTACGCGCTCATGCAGAAGTACGGGTTCGACGGCGTCGACATCGACCTCGAGCACGGCATCAACGCCACGTACATGTCGAGCGCCCTCCACCAGCTCGCGGCGAAGGTCGGTCCGAGCCTGATCCTCACCATGGCGCCGCAGACGATCGACTACCAGGCGACGAGCATGGGGTACTACCAGCTCACCCTCGCGATCAAGGACATCCTCACGATCGTCAACACCCAGTACTACAACTCCGGCTCGATGATGGGCTGCAACCAGCAGGTCTACTCGCAGGGCACGGTCGACTTCCTCACCGCGCTCACCTGCATCCAGCTCGAGATGGGCCTGCGCGCCGACCAGGTGGGCATCGGCGTCCCGGCCGTGCCGCGCGCCGCGGGCGGCGGCTACCAGCCGCTCGCGAACGTCGTCAAGGCCGTCGACTGCCTCGAGGTCGGCACCGGCTGCGGCGCCTTCAAGCCCGCGAAGCCGTACGGCAAGATCGGCGGCGTCATGACCTGGTCGATCAACTGGGACAAGACCAACGGCTACCAGGTCGCGTCCGTGATCGGCGGCCGCCTCGCGAGCGGTCCGACCACGCCCACGGAGCCGACCAACCCCACCGAGCCCACCAACCCCACCAACCCGACGAACCCCACCAACCCCGGGACCTGCACCGCGACCGCGTGGTCGGCCTCCGCCGTCTACACCGGTGGCGCCCGCGTCTCCCACCAGGGCCGCACCTACGAGGCCAAGTGGTGGACCACCAACGAGAACCCCGCGCAGAGCGGGCAGTGGGGCGTCTGGAAGGACCTCGGCGCCTGCTGACCCGGCCGGCGGACCCTCGGGCGACCTGCTGAGACGACGACGGCGCGGCACCCTGGTCGGGTGCCGCGCCGTCGTGCGTGGTGCGGACGGAGGACCGTCCGCGGGGAGGACTGCCGTCAGGCGGCGTCGTCCTCGAGCAGCTTCGTCGTCTTGGACTGGTCCAGCGGGATGCCGGGGCCCATCGTCGTCGTCAGCGTGGCCTTGGTGATGTACCGGCCCTTCGAGGACGACGGCTTGAGACGCAGGACCTCTTCGAGAGCCGCCGCGTAGTTCTCCACGAGCGCCTTCTCGTCGAACGAGACCTTGCCGATGATGAAGTGCAGGTTGCCGTGCTTGTCGACACGGAACTCGATCTTGCCGCCCTTGATGTCCGACACGGCCTTCGCCACGTCCATCGTCACGGTGCCGGTCTTCGGGTTCGGCATGAGACCACGGGGGCCCAGCACCTTGCCCAGACGACCGACCTTGCCCATGAGGTCCGGCGTCGCCACGGCGGCGTCGAAGTCGGTGTACCCACCGGCGACCTTCTCGATCAGGTCGTCGCCGCCGACCTCGTCGGCACCGGCCGCACGGGCCTCCTCCGCCTTCGCCGCGTTCGCGAAGACGATGACGCGGGCGGTCTTGCCCGTGCCGTGGGGGAGGTTGACCGTGCCACGGACCATCTGGTCCGCCTTGCGCGGGTCGACACCGAGGCGGAACGCGACCTCGACGGTCGCGTCGTACTTCACGGTCGACGTCTCCTTGGCGAGACGGATCGCCTCGAGCGGCGCGTAGAGACGCTCGCGGTCGATCTTCTCCTCGGCGTTGCGGTACGCCTTGCTGCGCGTTGCCATCTGCTTCTCCTTCTGCAGTCGTGGTCAGCGGGTCCGCGCGGACCCTGCCACTGCCGCCCACGGTCGTGGACGGACACTTCCGATGTTGCCACGCTCGGCCCGACGCATCGTCTGCTCGGGCCGAGCGCCGCTCACGCTCCGGCAGGACTCGCTGGCGCTCGTCCTACCTCCGCGCTCGCTCTGCTCAGCCCTCGACAGTGATGCCCATCGAGCGGGCCGTGCCGGCGATGATCTTCGACGCGGCGTCGAGGTCGTTCGCGTTGAGGTCCTCGAGCTTGGTCTGGGCGATCTCGCGCACCTGGTCCGCGGTGATCTTCGCGACCTTGGTGGTGTGCGGCGTCGCCGAGCCCTTCTGCACGCCCGCGGCCTTCTTGATGAGCTCCGCCGCCGGCGGGGTCTTCGTCACGAAGGTGAACGAGCGGTCCTCGTAGACCGTGATCTCGACGGGGATGACGTTGCCGCGCTGCGACTCGGTCGCCGCGTTGTAGGCCTTGCAGAACTCCATGATGTTCACACCGTGCTGACCGAGCGCGGGGCCGATCGGCGGCGCGGGCGTCGCCGCACCGGCCTGGATCTGGAGCTTGATGAGGCCGGAGACCTTCTTCTTGGGAGGCATGACTCTTCCCTGGCTTTCTTCTCGTGGGCCGACGCCGTGGGCGATGACCCGGTTGCAGTACTGCGCTCACGCGGGGCGGCTCGGGCCGCCCGCGCGTCAGATCTTGGCGACCTGGTTGAACGACAGCTCGACCGGGGTCTCCCGGCCGAAGATGGAGACGAGGACCTTGAGCTTCTGGTTCTCGACGTTGATCTCGGAGATCGTGGCGGGCAGCGTGTCGAACGGGCCGTCCGTGACGGTGACCGACTCGCCGACCGTGAAGTCGACCTCGACGGGAGCCTTCGCCGCGGCCTGCGCGGGCTTGCCGGCCTCCGGGGCGGGGGTGAGCATCGGCGCGAGCATCGAGAAGACCTCGTCGAGCGTCAGCGGCACCGGCTGGTGGGTGTGCCCGACGAAGCCGGTGACACCGGGCGTGTGGCGTACGGCGCCCCACGACTCGTCGGTGAGGTCCATGCGCACGAGGACGTAGCCGGGGATGCGCACGCGTCGGACGATCTTCTTCTGCGCGTTCTTGATCTCGGCCACCTCCTCCATGGGGACCTCGATCTGGAAGATGTAGTCCTCCATGTTCAGGCTCTGGATGCGGTTCTCCAGGTTGGCCTTCACACGGTTCTCGTAGCCCGCGTAGGAGTGGATGACGTACCAGTCGCCCGGCTGCGAGCGCAGCGTGCGCTTGAACTCCGCGACCGGGTCCTCGATGACGTCGCCGTCCTCGTCGGCCGGGCGGACCTCGTCGGCCTCGTCGTCGTCCGACGCGTCGTCGGTCTCGTCAGCGGCGTCGTCCGTCGCGTCGTCGTCGGTCTCGTCAGCGGCGTCGAGGGCCTCGTCGGCTCCGTCGACCGCCGGGACGTCCGTGGTCTCGTCGACGTCGTCCTGGGCACCCTCGGGCTGCGTCGGGTCGACGTTCTCCGTCTGGTCCAGCGACTCCTGGGACACGAACGAACCTGCTTTCTCAACGAACTGCTCGAAGACTTCTTCTGGAAGCGCCGACGGCGCCCCGAGAGGCGCCGGCTGCCGTGCTGACCCGGCCTGGCCGGGGAAGGTCGTGCGCTAGCCGAAGACCCACCGGACGGCCTGGCCGATCCCCAGGTCGAGGACGGTCACGAACGCCATGACCACGACCACGAAGACGAGGACCACCGTCGTGTAGGTGATGAGCTCGGACCGCGTCGGCGTGACGACCTTGCGGAGCTCGGCGACCACCTGGCGCACGAACAGGGCGATGCGCGCGAAGACGTTGGGCTTCTTGTCCGCGGACGGACCGCCCTTCTTCTTCACCTCGTCGGCGCGTGCACCGCCTGCGCCCACGGCCTCTGACGGCGATTCGCTCACTCGATCTTCCCCATCGCTCACGTACGGGACCTGCTCGAACCCTCGGTGCGACCCGGTGTCGGGCCGCGCGCGGATCCCGGGAAGGTCCCGCGAGAGCCACGCCGTGCAGGGTAGACAGGACTCGAACCTGCAACCTGCGGTTTTGGAGACCGCTGCGCTACCAATTGCGCCACTACCCTTCGTGCCGACGGCGCCTCGCACGGCCTCGCTCCCCGGACGAAAGTCGTCTCACGGGCGCGGACCAGCGTGGCGGGCGTCAACCACCGAGGGATCACTGTACGCGACGCGGCGCCCCTGGTCGAACCACCGTCCACCGATCGGTGGACACGAGGTCCGGACGAACGGGCGTCGCGGGCCGGGGCCCCGCGCCGACACGCTGGTCCCATGACGACGACACCCCTCCCCGCCGGCCCCCGCGGCGCCGGCTCCGGCCCCGGCGCCGGCGCCGGGCAGAGCGGACCGGCCGTGGACGTGCGCGGCCTGCGCAAGCGCTACGGCCCCAAGCAGGCCGTGGACGGCATCGACCTGCGCGTCGAGCGCGGCGAGATCTTCGCGGTCCTCGGCCCCAACGGCGCCGGGAAGACCACCACGGTCGAGATCCTCGAGGGCTTCCGTCGCCGGGACGCGGGCGAGGTCCGCGTGCTCGGTGAGGACCCCCAGTCCGCGGGCCGCGCCTGGCGCTCGCGCCTCGGCGTCGTCCTCCAGGACTCGCGCGACCAGGCCGAGCTCACGGTCGCCGAGCTCGTCCGGCACTTCGCGACGTTCTACCCGACGCCGCGGGACCCCGACGAGGTGATCGACGCCGTCGGGCTGCGGGAGAAGGCCCGCACGCGCACGCGCCAGCTCTCCGGCGGGCAGCGCCGACGGCTCGACGTCGCGCTGGGGATCGTCGGCCGGCCGGAGCTGCTGTTCCTCGACGAGCCCACGACGGGGTTCGACCCCCAGGCCCGCCGCGCGTTCTGGGCGCTCGTCCGGTCGCTGCGCGAGGACGGCACGACGATCCTGCTCACCACGCACTACCTCGACGAGGCGGCCTACCTGGCCGACCGCGCGGCCGTCGTGCGGTCGGGGCGGGTCGTCGCGCTCGACGCGCCCGACCGTCTCGGGGGCGCGGAGGCGCGCCGCCCCGTCGTGCGGTGGCTCGACGGCGGCACCCGGCGCTCCGAGCGCACGGACTCCCCCACGGCGGTCGTCGCGGCGCTCGCCGCGCGGTACCCCGACGGCGAGGTCCCCGGGCTCGAGGTGACACGCCCGAGCCTCGAGGACGTCTACCTCGAGCTCATCGGCGAGCCGGCCGCGTCGAGCGACCCGGCGCCCGCCCCCGACCGGCCCGGCGCACCCGCCGCGGCCCGCACGCCCGACGACGCGACCGTCGTCGTCCCCGAGGAGGCCCGACCGTGACCGTCGCCCCGACCACGCGCGCACCGCGCGCCGCCCTGCCCGGGCCCGCCCGCCTCGGCGTCGAGCGCACGCGCGCCGAGCTGCGCGGGTTCTTCCGCGAGCGCGACGCGGTCGTCTTCATCTTCACGTACCCGCTCATCATGCTCGCGATCTTCGCGACCGTGTTCGACGGACAGGACCAGGGCGACGCGGGCTACTCCGTGCCCTTCGCGCAGTACTTCCTGCCGGGCATGATCGCGACGGGCGTCATGCTCACGAGCTTCCAGTCGCTCGCGATCTCGATCGCGGTCGAGCGTGACGACGGCGCGCTCAAGCGCCTGCGCGCGACCCCGCTGCCCGCGTCGGCGTACTTCTACGGCAAGGTGGGCCTGGTCCTCGCGACCTCGATCGTGCAGACGGCGCTCCTGCTGCTCCTCGCGGCCGTCGTGTACGACGTCCCGATGCCCTGGGACATGCCCGACGCCGCGACCCGGCTCACGACGTTCGCGTGGGTGTTCGTGCTCGGGTGCGCCGCGGGCGCCGTGTGCGGGGTCGCGTTCTCGTCGCTGCCGCGCTCGGGCCGGTCCGCGACGGCGGTCGTCACGCCCGTCGTGCTCGTGCTGCAGTTCATCTCCGGGGTCTTCTTCGCGTTCTTCGCGCTGCCCGCGTGGATGCAGACCGTCGCCTCGGTGTTCCCGCTCAAGTGGATGGCGCAGGGCATGCGCTCGGTCTTCCTCCCCGAGCAGGCCGCGGCGCTCGAGCCGTCCGGGTCGTGGCAGCACGGCGCGACCGCTGCTGTACTGGTCGCATGGCTGGTCCTGGGGCTCGTGGTGGGCGCGCGGTCGTTCCGGTGGCGGCGCCGTGACGACGGCTGACCCGCCGTCGCCCGCGGGCGGGCTCCCGGCAGCCGGGGACCGGGCCGGGGGCGAGGACGGGGCCGGGGACGGTGCGGCCACGGCCCAGCTCGACGGCACGTGGGCGCGCGACGTGCGCTGGTGGGACGTGGCGTTCTACGTCATCGTCGTGCTCAGCGCGCTCGCGCTGCTCACCGCGGGCGTCGCCGGCACGGCCCTGCTCGTGTCGCTCGCCGCGCTCGGGACGATCCTCCTGGCCTACCTCGCGTGGGGGCGGCGCGCGGCCCGCACGCGCGCCCAGGTGCCGGCGCACCTCTACCTCGTCGTCGCGATCGCCGGGACGCTCGTCGTCGTCGGGCAGGACGCGCTCGGCACGCTGCTGCTGTTCGCCGTCTTCACGCAGATCTGGATGCTCTCGGAGCACCTCTGGGCGCAGGTCGTGCTGTGCGTCGTGCTCGCGGCGGGCACCGCGCTCGCGCTCGCGTTCGACCCGGCGACGGGGCGCGTCGAGCCCGACGAGCTCGCGAGCGCCGCGCCGCAGATGGGCGTCGCGCTCGCGTTCGCGCTGAGCCTCGGGCTGTGGACGGCGCACACGATGCGGCAGTCGGAGCGGCACGCGCGCCTCGTCGACGCGCTGCGCGCGACGCAGGCCGAGCTCGCGCGCTCGCACCACGAGGCGGGCGTGCTCGCGGAGCGCGAGCGGGTCGCCCAGGAGATCCACGACACGCTCGCCCAGGGGTTCACGAGCGTCGTCATGCTGGCGCAGGCCGCGGGCGCCGACCTGGACCGGGGCGCCCCGGACGCGGCGCGCGAGCGCCTCGCGCTCGTCGAGTCGACGGCGCGCGACAACCTCGCCGAGGCCCGCGCGTTGGTCGCGGCCTCCGCGCCGGCCCCGCTGCAGGGCAGCACGCTCGGGGAGGCGCTGCGCCGCCTCGCGACGCGCTTCACCGAGGAGACGGGGACGCGCACGGAGCTCGCGGCCGACGACGTCCCGGGGCTGTCGAGCGCCGAGGAGGTGGTCCTGCTGCGCTCGGCCCAGGAGGCGCTGACGAACGTGCGGCGCCACGCCGGGGCGGGCGCGGTGCGGGTCGTGCTGCGCCGCGACGCGGACGGGACCCTCCTGGAGGTGTGCGACGACGGTCGCGGGCTGCCCGCCGACGCGGCCGAGGGCTACGGTCTGCGAGGCATGCGCGAGCGCGTCGCCGCGGAGGGCGGCAGCCTCGAGGTCGGGCCCGCGCCGGGCGGGGGCACGCGCGTCGCGGTGCGGCTGCCCGCGACGGGCGTGGGCACGGGCCGGACGGCCCCGACGAGGCGAGGAGCGGTGCGGTGACGAGGACGACGGGCCGGGACGGCGCGGTGCGGGTGCTCGTGGTCGACGACCACCCGGTCGTGCGCTCGGGCATCGTGGGGATGCTGGCCGCCGAGCCCGACCTCGCGGTGGTCGGGGAGGCGGGCGACGGCGCGCAGGCGGTGGAGCTCGCGCGCGAGCTGGCGCCCGACGTCGTCCTCATGGACCTGCGGATGCCCGTGCTCGACGGCGTGGGCGCGACCGCGGCGATCCTCGGTGCACCGGGCCGTGGGCGCAGGGCGGCGGGGCCGCGCGTCGTCGTGCTGACGACCTACGAGACCGACGCCGACATCCTGCGGGCCGTCGAGGCGGGCGCCACCGGCTACCTGCTCAAGGACACGCCGCGCGAGGAGCTCGTCGCGGGCGTGCGCGCCGCGGCGCGGGGGCAGACGGTGCTGGCGCCGAGCGTCGCGACGCGGCTCGTGACGTCGGTGCGCGGGACGGAGCGGCTCACGGACCGGGAGGTCGAGGTGCTGCGGCTCGTGGCCCGCGGGCTGTCGAACGCGGCCGTCGGGCGCGAGCTGTTCATCGCCGAGGCGACCGTGAAGACGCACCTGCTGCGGGCCTTCGCCAAGCTCGGCGTGGACGACCGCACCGCGGCCGTGACGGTCGCGATGCAGCGCGGGTTCCTCCCCGGGGCGTGACGCGCGAGGGCGCCGTCGGCACCCCGACCTGCGGCGGGACCTGCGCCGTGGTCGGCCCGCGTCCGACGGCGGGCGCCGGGCGCCCGTGACAGACTCCCGCTGTGCGAGACCTGGCGACGCTCCCGAAGGCCCACCTGCACCTGCACTTCACGGGGTCCATGCGGCCCGACACGTTGCGCGACCTCGCCGCGCAGTACGGCGTGCGGCTCCCCCACGCGCTCGTCGACGGCGACCCGCTGCGCCTGCCGCCCACCGAGCGCGGCTGGTTCCGGTTCCAGCGCCTGTACGACGCGGCGCGCGCGTGCGTGCGGTCCGAGGCCGACATGCGGCGCATCGTGCTCGAGGCGGCGCAGGACGACGCCGCGGAGGGGTCGGGGCGACTCGAGATCCAGGTGGACCCGACGTCCTACGCGCCGTTCGTCGGGGGCATCACCCCGGCCGTGGAGATCGTGCTCGACGCCGCCCGGTCCGCGAGCGCCGCGACGGGGACGGAGGTCGCGGTGGTCGTCGCGGCGTCGCGCACGCGGCACCCGCTCGACGCGCGGACCCTCGCGCGGCTCGCGGCGCAGTACGCGGGCGAGGGCGCGGGCGAGGTCGTGGGGTTCGGTCTGAGCAACGACGAGCGGCGCGGGGACACGGCCGAGTTCGCGCGCGCGTTCGCGATCGCGCGACGGGCGGGGCTCGCGTCGGTGCCCCACGGCGGCGAGCTCTTGGGCCCCGGCCACGTGCACGAGGTCGTGCGCGAGCTGGTCCCGGACCGCCTGGGCCACGGGGTGCGGTCGGCGGAGGACCGGCGCGTCCTCGACGACGTGGTGGACCGGGGGATCGCGCTGGAGGTGTGCCCGGCGTCGAACGTCTCGCTCGGCGTCTACGAGGAGGCGGGGCAGGTCCCGCTCGGCGCGCTCGTCGACGCGGGCGCGCAGGTCGCGCTCGGCGCGGACGACCCGCTGCTGTTCGGGTCCCGGCTCGTCGGGCAGTACGAGACGGCGCGGCGCGAGCACGGGTTCTCCGACGCGGAGCTCGCCGACCTCGCGCGGTCGTCGATCCGAGCGAGCCGGGCGTCGTCGGGCACCAAGCGACGGCTGCTCGCGGGCGTGGACGACTGGCTCGCGGCGGGCTGACGCCCGCGTGCGCGCGGGCCGCCGGAGATCGGCGGACCGCCGCGTGGGGTCACGCGCGCGTCGCGACGACGAAGACGCGACGGAACGGCAGGAGCGTGCCTGCGCCGCGCTCCGGGTACGCGTCCCGCAGCGCGGCGGCGTACTGCACGACGAACGCGTCGCGCAGGTCGTCGGGGAGGGCCTGGAGCACCGGACGGGCGCCCGTCGCGGAGACCCAGCGCAGCACGGGGTCCGGGCCGTGGAGCACGTGGAGGTACGTCGTCTCCCAGGCGTCGACGGCCCAGCCGAGCGTGGTCAGCGCGTCCAGGTAGACCTCGGGGTCGTGCGCCGCGGGGCGCTCGACGCCCGCGGCGTGCGTCGCGTACGGGGGTCGGGCGGCGAGCTCGCGCAGGAGCCGGTGGCTCGGCGCGTCGTGGTTGCCGGGGACGGAGAACGCGAGCGCGCCGTCCGGGGCGACGTGGTCGGCGAGCCGGGGAAGCAGGTCGAGGTGACCGGGCACCCACTGGAGCGTCGCGTTGCTCACGAGGACGTCGGCGGGCGCGGGCGGCGCCCACGAGCGCACGTCCGCGAGCTCGTACCGCACCCAGGGGGCGGACGCGTCACGCCGGGCGGTGGCCACCATGGCCGGCGACGCGTCGATGCCGGTGATCGCGGCGTCGGGCCAGCGCGCGTGCAGGAGCGGGGTCAGGTGGCCGGGGCCGGACCCCAGGTCGACGACCGTGCGCGCGTCGACGGGGACGCGTGCCACGAGGTCGGCCATCGGGCGCGTGCGCTCGTCGGCGTGGCGGAGGTAGAGGGCAGGGTCCCAGTCGCGTGGCATGACGGCTCCGTCCTGTCGCAGTATCTAGACGTCAACAATCTTGACATCAAGGTACACACGTCCTCCCGGCTCGTCGCGCGGACTCTCATGTGCGTCTCATCCGGCTCTCCGATACTGGGTCCATGACTCGCCGGACCGTCGCGTGGCTCGTGGGGGCGCTCGTGCTCGTCCTCGCCGGCGCCGCCGCGGCGGGCGCGCTCGCCGCGCGGCCGCAGGACCGCGACGTCGGCGTGGCCGTCGTCGTGACGCCCGCTCCCCCGGCCGCGACCCCGACGACGCCGGCCCCGACGCCCAGCCCGACCGACGACGACGGTGACGGCGACGACACGGACGACGACCGCGTCACGCCCGCCCCGCCGTCGAGCGACGACGACCGGGACGACGACTCGGACGACGACTCGGGCGACGACCCCGACGACGACGCGACCGACGACCAGGACGACGACCGCGACGGCCCCGACCGGGGCGACGGGTGAGGCGCCGGGCGCGCGGCGCGGGACTCACGGTCCGCACCCGGATGCTCGCGGCGTTCCTCGGCCTGTCCGCCCTCGCGCTCCTCCTCGCGGGCGGCGCGGCGTGGTTCCTGCAGCGCGGACAGCTCGACGCGCGCATCGACGAGAGCCTCGTGCGGAGCGCGAACGAGCTGCGGCGGATCGCGGGCTCCGGCGTGAACCCCGTGACGGGCGAGCCGTTCCGGTCCGCCGAGGACGTCGTCGTCGCGTCGATCCAGCTCACCGTGCCCGCGCAGAACGAGGGCGTGCTCGGGCTGCGCGAGGGTCGCACGCCGCTCGTGTCGCAGCAGGACGTGCGCCTGCGCCTCGAGGAGGACGCCGAGCTCGTCGCCGCGCTGTCGCCGCTCGTGGCGGGCGACCACGTGGTGCTGCGCTCGGTCGGGACGGCGACCGCGGACTACCGCGCGCTCGTCGCACCTGTGCGCGCGACCGGGGCGGACGGCGCCGGGCCCCCCGCGGCGCTCGTCCTCGCCTACGACCGCTCGGCGGAGCACGCCGAGTTCGCCCAGGTCTTCCGCACGTACGCCGTCGTCGCGCTCGGCGCGCTCGTGCTCATCGGCGTCGTCGGCTGGGTCGTGGCCGGCCGGCTCCTGCTCCCGATCCGCACGCTCTCGCGCACCGCGCAGCGCATCGGCGAGACCGACCTCTCCGCGCGGATCCCGGTCACGGGCAACGACGACCTCTCCGACCTGTCCCGCACCGTGAACGGCATGCTCGACCGGCTCGAGGGCGCGTTCGACTCGCAGCGCCGGCTCATCGACGACGTCGGGCACGAGCTGCGCACGCCCCTCACCGTGGTGCGGGGTCACCTCGAGCTCATGGACCCGCACGACGCGACCGACGCGACCGAGACGCGCGACCTCGCGCTCGACGAGCTCGACCGCATGAACCGCCTCGTGGACGACCTCGTGACGCTCGCGACCGCCGGGCGCCCGGACTTCGTGCGCCCCCTCGACACGGACCTCGGACGGCTGCTCGACGACGTCCACGACAAGGTCCGCACGCTCGGCGACCGGCGGTGGCTCGTCGACGCGCGCGCGGACGTCGCGGTGCGGGCCGACGCGCAGCGCCTCACGCAGGCGCTCCTGCAGCTCGCGGCCAACGCGGTGAAGTTCTCGGCGCCCGGGTCAGCCGTCGCGCTCGGCTCGGCCGTGTCCGACGACGGCGCGCGCGTGCGCGTCTGGGTCCGCGACGAGGGCGTCGGGATCGCCCCCGAGCAGCAGGAACGGATCTTCGAGCGGTTCGCGCAGGCCACCACGCCCGGCGCGGCGCACCCCGAGGGTGCCGGGCTGGGGCTCGCGATCGTCGCGGCGATCGCCGACGGCCACGGCGGCCGCGTCCACGTCGCCTCGACGCCTGGCGTCGGGTCGACGTTCACGCTCGACCTGCCGCTCGTGCCGGTCCCGGGAGCGGCCCCCGCGACGACCGACGCCGCGACCCCGTACGGGGCGACCGCGCCGACCGCACCCACGGCGCCGTCCGCCGCGACCCCCGAGCTGCCGCCGGACACGCCGGACACGCCGCCGACCAGCCCGGGGGCGGGCTCCGAGACCCGCCCCCGGACCGGCACCCGGACCGGCACCGATAACGGCGCCGACAACGGCGCCCCGAGCAGCACCGAGACCGGAACCGACCCCGACGGAAGGACCACCCGGTGAGCCAGATCCTCGTCGCCGAGGACGAGACCCGCATCGCGTCGTTCGTGGCCAAGGGGCTGCGCGCCGCGGGCTACGCGAGCACCACGGTCGCGACGGGCCGCGAGGCGTTCGACCTCGCGAGCAGCGGCGACTTCGCGCTCCTCGTGCTCGACCTCGGCCTGCCGGACCAGGACGGCTTCACCGTGCTGCGCCGGCTGCGGGAGACCGGGAACGCGATCCCCGTCATCATCCTCACGGCGCGCACGTCGGTCACGGACACCGTCGCCGGGCTCGAGGGCGGCGCCGACGACTACATGGCCAAGCCGTTCCGCTTCGAGGAGCTCCTCGCGCGCATCCGGCTCCGGCTGCGCAGCGAGCCCGCGGGCGAGGTCACGGTGCTCACGCACGGTGCGCTGAGCCTGGACCTGCGCACTCGGCGGGCCCGGACGTCCGACCGCGAGGTCGACCTCTCCGCGCGCGAGTTCGCGCTCGCCGAGGCGTTCCTGCGCAACCCCGGCCAGGTCCTCAGCCGCGAGCAGCTCCTCTCGCGCGTGTGGGGTTACGACTTCGACCCCGGCTCCAACGTCGTCGACGTGTACGTGCGGTACCTGCGCAACAAGCTCGGCGCGGAGCACTTCGTCACCGTGCGCGGGATGGGCTACCGCCTCGCGGACGCGCCGCGGCGCTCCTGAACCGACGACGACGCCCGCCCCGGGGGCCGGGGCGGGCGTCGTGGGGGCGCGGGCGGCGAGGCCCGGGCCGGGTCAGGTCGCCGACTGCGGCGACGGCGGCGTCACCGGGCTGGCCGGCGTGCTCGCCGTCTGCGCGGTGCCCGCGGTGTCGGCCGTCGGGGCGGTGCTCGCGGTGTTCGCCGTCTGGCTCGTCACGGCGGAGGCCGCCGTCGTGGGCGACGCGGACGTGTTCGCGGAGCCCGCGGTGACCGTCGTGATCGACGTCCCGTTCTGGACGTCCGTCGGGCTCGGGGTGGCCGACGCGGTCGCCGCGGCCGTCGCGGCGTCGGACGTCGTCACCTCGACCGACGGGGAGACGACCGCCTCGTCGGGGGCGTCGAGCGCGCCCTGGGCGGCCGCCATCGTGGCCCCGAGACCGACCGCGCCGAGCGCCCCGGTGACGATCCATGCACTGCGTGCCTTCATGGTGCTTCTCCTTCGTCCGATGGTGCGCACGACCCCTCGGCCGTGCAGGTCTCGAGCCTCCCGCTCACGCGTGAGACTCCGAGGAGGTCGTCATGAGAGTGCTCTCAGGAACCGGCAGCAGCCCGTCGGCGACCGCGAGCCAGGCCTCCGCGAGCTCGCGCGAGCCCGCGCCCGGCACGAGCGACAGCACGACGCCCGCGGCCCGGGCGCGCAGCCCCACCGGGTCGACGGCGGTCCCGAACACCGCGAGGCACCGCTCGACGAGCCCGCCCACGCCCCCGTACACGGTCGGCGCGAGCGCGGGCAGGACGGCGAGGTGCCCGACGAGGCACGCGAGGTCGTCCACGCGGTGGCCCGGCCCGAGCGTGTCCACGTCGAGCAGCGCGGCCACGCGCGGCCGGGCCGTCGCCCCCGGGACGTCGACGGCGCCCGGGCCCGCGGCGAGCAGGACGTTCGCCTCGTAGAAGTCGCCGTGCGTCGCCACGACGGGGCCCGGGTCGCGCGTCGCGACCGCGTCCCCGACGCCGCGCGCCACGTGCCGCACCCGCTCGGCGTCGAGACCGTGGACCGCGAGCGCCGACGTCGCGTAGTGCTCCACGCGCTCCGCCCACGCGGGCCGACGGCGCAGCGTCGTCGCGCGCTCCGGCAGCGCGTCGAGCGCACGGAGCAGCTCGCGCGGGTCGATCGCGCCGGGCTGCGCGGCCGGCCCCGACGCCGCGAGGTGCTGCGCGAGCGACGGGCCGCGCGCCTCCTCGAGGACCACGAGGCCGTCGTCGTCCCGGGCGAGGCACCGCGGGGCGCGCACGGACCCGTCCTGGAGGAGGTCGTGGCGGCGCGCGAGCGCGCGCGCCCGGCCGGGCCGGACGACCTTGACGTAGAGCGTGCGCGAGGGGGTCCGGACGCGGAGCACGGCGCGCCGCAGCGGCCGGTAGGCGACCATCGCCACGGACTCGACGGACTCGCCCGGGGCGAGCACGCCCGCGTCGTCCAGGCGGCGCGTGAGCCCGGGCGCGTCGCACGCCGCGGCGAGCGCGGGCAGCGCCGGGTCGGCCGGGTGCCGCCACACGTGCACGACGCGCGGCCCGTCCTCCAGGCGCGCGACGCCCGGCCCGACGGCGTCCGGCGGCAGGGGCGCCGTCGTGGCGAGCAGGTACGCGGTCGCGTCGACGGTCGCCACCGCCCCGCCGGGCCGCGCCGGGAGCGTGCGGCGCGCGACGACGTCGTACCCGACGGTGACCTCCGCGCCGGGGCGCGCGTGCACCTGGTGCACGCGCCACGTGCCGAGCGCGGCGCCGTCGGCCCCGAGCGCCGCGTCGAGGAGGCCGCCCGCGTCGGGACCGGTGAGCAGGTCGAGCCAGGCGCGCTGGTCGGGGACGGCGGGGGCGATCGTCATGCGCCCAGGGCACCGTGCGCGCGTGGAACGGGGGTGAGAGCCCGATGAGAGTCCTCTCATCGAGTCCGCCCGCGGCGCCCGGCGCCCCTTGACCCGCGCACGGGTCCGTGGGAATGTATCGATGTGTTGATACAAAGCGTCTCCGAGGAGCCGGGCGGGGTCAACATGTTCCTCCCCGCCGCGTACGACCTGCTGTGGAGCGTCGTCGCCCTCGCCGTACTCGCGGGCGTCGGCGCCCTCGTGGTGCTCGTCGTGCGCGCGCTGACGCGCGAGCCGGCGCCCGCCCTGCACGGGCTCGCGGACGGGGACCCGGTGCGCCGCGCCGCCCGACGGCACGCGACGACCGTCAGCGTCGCCGCGGCGACCGCCGCCGCGCTCGTGGGCGCCGTCCTCGTGCAGGCCGTGACGACCGCCGTCGGCGGCCTCGCGGAGGGCGTGCTCGTGGGGCTCTCCCCCGCGCTCGTCGGCCTGGCGTTCCTCGGGGCGCACGCCGTCGGCGAGCGCACCTGGCCGCGCCAGCGCACGGCGGTCCGGGCGGCCACGCTGCGCCCGCGCACGGTGTCCGACGTCGCGCCGCGCGGCCTGCGCCGCCTCACCTGGGCCCTCGGTGCCCTCGTGCTCGTGCTCACCGCGGTCGGCGGCCTCACCGCCGGGGCGGACGGGCGGTCCGTGACGCGCGTGCTGGGCGACGTCACGTCGACGACCAGCCCCTATCCCGGGTGGTTCTACGGCGCCTGGCTCGCGGCCGGCGCCGTGCTGCTCGTGGCCGGCGCGGAGGGCGTGCTCCGGCTGGTCGCGCGCCGCCCCGCCGTCCCGCGCGTCGAGCCCGGGTGGGACCTCGCGCTGCGTCGCGCGTCCGCGCACCGCGTCCTGCGCGGCACCCAGCTCGCGCTCGGACTCACCGCGGCCGGCACGCTCGCCTACGGCGCGAACGCCGCCGCCCGGGCGGGCTACCCCGGAGCGGTCGTGCTCGTGATCGTCGCCGTCGGGATCGCCCTCGTGGCGGTCGCCGTCGGCGTGCGTCCCGCCCCCGACCCCGACGCTGAGGTCGCCGCCCCGGCGTCCGCGGGGCACGGGCGTCGCGATGGGTGAGCTGCGCGTCGAGATCGACCTGCGCACCGGCCTCGCCCCGTACGAGCAGATCCGGAGCCAGGTCGTCGCGCACGTCGCGGCCGGGCGGCTGCGCGTCGGGGACCGCCTCCCCACGATCCGCGCGCTCGCGACCGACCTCGGTCTCGCCCCCGGGACGGTGGCCCGCGCGTACCGGGAGCTCGAGGCGGCCGGGGTCGTCACGACGCGTCGCCGGGCCGGGACGGTCGTCGCCGACGGCGTCTCCCCCACGGACGTCGCCGCGCGCCACGCCGCGCACGAGCTCGTGCGCACCGGCCGCGAGGCTGGGCTGTCGGACGACGCGATCGTCGACGTCCTGCGCGGCGCGCTGCTCGACGCGCACCGCCCGGACCGGGGCGCGCCGCACTGACCACCGGCACCGACCGGGCACGGACCACCGGCACGGACCGTGCGTCACGACCGGGTCACGATCCGCCGAGAACCGGTGCCGTCGTCCGACCGGGCGCGGCGGACGGCGCATGATGGACCATCGCGGCGACGCCGCGGCAGACGAAGGGGGACCAGGTGGAGCAGGGAACCGTCCGCTCGACCGCGACCACACCCGCGACCGGCGCGCGACCGACGGCGGCACCGCGCCGTCACGGGCCCGTCCGGCGGGCGGTCGCGCGCGCCGTCGTGCCCGCGCTCGCCGCCGCGCTGGCCCTCGCGGGCTGCCAGGCGGGCCTGCCGGACATGGAGCCTGGGCGGACGCCGTCGGCCTCCGAGAGCCCGACCTCGCCGGAGCCGACGAGCCCGAGCCCGTCCGCGCCCACCACGGCGCCGGAGCCCACCCCCACGGAGCCCCCCGAGCCCGAGCCGACGCCCACCGAGACGCCTGAGCCCAGCACCCCGCCGCCCGCCGCCGAGCCCGCGCCGGAGCCGACGCCCGAGGCCCCGCCGGAGCCGGTCGAGCTCGCGCGCGGGGCGACCGGCGAGCGGGTGGTCGCTCTCCAGCAGCGCCTCGCCGACCTCGGCTACTTCATCGGCGCGCCCGACGGCGACTTCGGCGGCGGCACCCAGCAGGCCGTGTGGGCCCTGCAGAAGGCGGCGGGCCTCTCGCGCGACGGCGTCGTCGGGCCCGCGACCCAGGCCGCGCTCGACGAGGGCGTCACGCCGCAGCCGCGCAGCGGGTCGGGCAAGGTCGTCGAGATCGACCTCGACCGTCAGCTCCTGCTCGCCGTCGAGGACGGTCGCGTCGTCACGGTGGTCAACGCGTCGTCCGGGAACGGCGAGTCGTACGAGGCGAAGGGGCGCACCTACCGCGCGAGCACGCCGCGCGGCACGTTCCAGGTAGGCCGGCAGGTCGACGGGAACCACTCGTCCAGCCTCGAGCTCGGCGACATGTGGCGCCCCAAGTTCTTCACCGGCGGGATCGCGGTGCACGGCTCGGGGTCGATCCCGCCGTGGCCCGCGTCGCACGGGTGCGTCCGCGTCGCGAACTCGGCGATGAACTGGCTCTGGGACACCTGGCGCGCCGACCCCGGCACCACGGTCCTCGTCTACTGAGCCCCGCGCGTCGGGCGGGTCAGAGCGCGACGCCGACGAGCACCGGCTCCGGCACGAGCTCGACGCCGAACGCCTCGACGACGCCGTCGCGCACCGCGCGCGCGAGCTCGACGACGTCCTCCGCGCTCGCCCCGCCGCGGTTCGTCAGCGCGAGCGTGTGCTTCGTCGACAGCCGCGCGAGGCTCGACGGGCCGTGCACGCCGAACCCCTTGGTGAAGCCCGCGTGCTCGATGAGCCACGCGGCCGACGTCTTCACGAGCGTCGGGTCGATCTCGCCGAGGCTCGGGCCGGTGGTCCGGGTCGGGGTCGCCGTGCGGACCGGGTACCGCGGGGCCTCGGCCGGGAGCAGGTCCGCCTGCTCGGCAGGGACGACGGGGTTCGTGAAGAACGACCCGGCGCTCCAGCGGTCGTGGTCGGGCCCCGCCGCGCGGTCGACGTCGGGGCCGACGCCGTCGAGCAGCATGCCCTTGCGCGCGCGCAGGGAGAGCACCGCGGCGCGCACGTCCGCGCTCGGCGCGCGGTCCCCGACCTGGACCCCGAGCGTGCGTGCCAGCTCGGGGTACGCGACCGGCGCCGACAACGACCCGAGCCGCGCCTGGAAGCCCACGTCGAGCACGACGTAGCGGGGCGACGGGTACCAGGGGCCGTCGTCGTCGGACCCGGCGCCGGCGTCCACGTGCATGCTGCGCTTGAGCAGCGACGTCCGGTAGCCGAACGCGAGCTCGCCCAGGGCGAGCGTGCGCACGCGCGATCGCGCGCGGTCCCAGACCCGCACGGTCGAGACCACGCCCGCGACGTCCTGCCCGTACGCGCCGATGTTCTGGACCGGCGCCGCGCCGACGGTGCCCGGGATGCCCGACAGCGCCTCGACCCCGACCCACTCCTCCGCGACCGCGCGCGCCACGAGCTCGTCCCAGTCCTGGCCCGCCGGGGCGTGGAAGCTCGCGCCCCCGCACGAGTCTTCCGCGTCGACGGTGATCCCGCGCCGCAGGTCGCGCACGACGACGCCGCCGAAACCCTCGTCGCCCACGAGCAGGTTCGAGCCTCCCCCGATCACGAGGAGCGGCTCCCCCGCCTCGTCGGCGGCCCGGACGATCTCCAGCAGCTCCGCCTCGCTGTGCGCCTCGACGTACCGGTCCGCCGGCCCGCCCACGCGCAGCGTCGTCAGCTCGGCGAGCGACGGCGTCCCGACGGCCTCGGGACGCAGCCCCGGGGCGGTCCCGACGATCTCGGGCAGGTCACGGTCCACGGGGGCGGCAGGTTCGCAGGTCACCCGTCCAGCGTAGTTCGGGTTCCCCGTCAGTCGGCGCGCCCCGCGCGGTCCGCGCCCTGGGCGGCCTGCTGGCCCGCGGCACCGGCGGCCGTGGGGAGCGGTCGCGTCGCGCCGACGACGAGCAGGCCGACGACGACGGGCACGGCGATCACGAGGAGCGCCCCGCGGTAGCCGACGTGCTCGGCGAGGAAGCCGATGAGCGGCGGCCCCATGAAGAACGCGGAGTACCCGATCGTCGCGACGACGCTCACGCGCACGGCGGCGCGCGCCGGGTCGTCGGACGCGGCGCTCATCCCCACGGGGAACCCGAGCGCCGCACCCATGCCCCACGCGACGACGCCGACGAGCGCGACCCAGAGGTTCGGGGACAGCGTGAACACGAGCAGGCCGAGCAGCGCGAGCGCGGCGCCCAGGCGCAGGACGGCGACGCGGCCGTAGCGGTCGAGCAGGCCCGTCCCGAGCAGGCGCATCCCGGTCATGGCGGTGAGGAACACGGCGAGGCCGACGGCGCCCATGGCGTCGGACGTGCCGAACCCGTCGACGACGGCGAGGCTCACCCAGTCGTTCGCGGCGCCCTCGGTGAGCGCGGCCGCGAGCACGACGAGGCCGATGAGGAGGGTGCGCGGCTCGGTCCACGCGCTGAGGGCCCCGCGCGCGTCCTTGCCCGTGCCGTGCGACGCGCCGCTCCCGGCCGCGGCGGCGGGGTCGGCACCCGCGGCGTCCTCGACGGCGTCGGCGACCGCGTGGTCCACCTGGCCCGCGGGGAGGAAGAACCGCACGGACCACAGGACGCCGACGAGGCTCAGCACGACGGCGGCCGTGAGGTGCGCCTGGACCGGCACGTGGAGCGCGGCCATGAGCGCACCGACGCCGGCGCCGGCCATGGTGCCGAACGAGAACCCGGCGTGGAAGCGCGGCATGATCGCCTTGCCGAGCCGCTGCTCGACGGCGGCGCCCTCGAGGTTCATCGCGGCGTCCCACACGCCGGTGCCGATCCCGGCGAGGAACAGCCCGACGCGCACGACGACGTCCTCCCCCGTCGCGACGCCCGTGACCGCGGTGACGAGACCGACGACGTTGGTCACGGCGAAGACCGTCACGGCCTTCGAGGCACCGAGCCGCTGGACGACCATCCCGGACAGCGGCAGCGCGAGCAGCGACCCGACCGCCATGAAGAGCAGCAGGAGGCCCATCTGCGCCTCGGTGAAGCCGAGCGAGTCCCGCACCGCGGGCAGGCGGGAGGCCCACGTCGCGAAGTTGAACCCGTTGAGGAAGAAGACCGCGAAGACTGACCAGGTGGCGAGGGCGACGACGCGGCGGTCGGGGCGGGCGGTGGTCATGCGGAGGTCTCCTCGCGGCGGTGCGACGGGCGGGTGCGGGGGCGGCGGGACGCGGCCCGGTGGGCGGTGGCGGAGGACCCCGCGCGGACGCTGCGCCACGGGCGGCGACGACGGGCGCCGTCGGCCGGGGCGGGGCCGCCCACGGCGTCCGGGGCGTGCGCGCCGGAGGTCAGGACGTCCACCGGACCATCCTGCACCGCGACGGGTGCGGCGTCGTCGGTGCCGCGCGCCGGGCGCGCCGCACGGACGGCGGCGGTGCCCAGGGGTGCGACCTGGCGCGCGAGGAGGACGCTGAGGACCATCGCGGCGACGATGAGGACGAGCGCGTGGCGCGCGCCCATCGCCTCGGCGGCGAGGCCGAGGAGCGGCGGCGCGGCGAGCGACGCCATCGAGGAGAACGCCGACACGACCGAGACGCGGCTCGCGGCCCGCAGGGGCTCGTCGGACGCCGCGGCGATCCCGACGGGCACCGCGAGCGCGGCGCCGAAGCCCCACAGGACGACCCCGACGGCCGCGAGCGGGAGCGTCGGCGCGAACCCGAAGAGCACGAGACCGGCGATCGACGCGACGCCCGACGCGCGGAGCACGGTGACGCGGCCGAACCGGTCGATGAGGCGCGTGCCCGCGAGGCGCATCACGGTCATGGCGGCGACGAACGTGCCGAAGACGACCGCGCCGACGGCCTCGGTCTGGGCGAACCCGTCCACGACGGCGAGAGACAGCCAGTCGTTGGCGGAGCCCTCGGAGAGCGCGGCCGAGAGGATGACGAGCCCGATGAGCAGCGTGCGCGGCTCGCGCCATGCCGACAGCGCGGCGCCGAGCCGGGCACCGCGCCGGGCGAGGCGCGCGCGCAGGCCCGCCGTCTCGACGTCGACGACGGCGTCGCCGAGCGCGTCGACCGGGGCCGGCGCCGTGGTTCCGGGCGCGGGGGTCCGCGTCGGGAGGGTGTCGTGGACCGTGGCGGGGATCGCGGCGAGCCGCCACACCGTGGCGACGACCCCGGTCGCGACGAACTGCACGACGACGGGCACCTCGGCGTGCGCGCACGCCGCGCCGACCAGCGAGCCCACGACGGCGCCGACGGAGAACGCGGCGTGGAACTGGGGCAGGATCGTGCGCCCGACGCGCCGCTCGATGCCCGCGCTCTCCACGTTCATCGGCACGTTGCCGAGCGAGAACGCCATGCCGTTGACGAAGATGCCCGCGGCGAGGAGCGCGACCGACCCGGTCGCAGGGCCGAGCCCGAGCAGGAGGAACGCGAGGCCGAACAGGCCCGCCGAGACGGCGAACGCGACCCGGCCGCCGAACCGCGTGACGAAGGGTCCGGCCGCGGTGACCGTGAGGAGCGCCCCGACGGCGCCCGCGAGGAGCACGACGCCCAGGTCTGCGGGGCCGAGGCCGAGCGCGTCGCGCACGGAGGGGAGGCGCGCGAGCCAGCTCGACATCATGACGCCGTTGAGCGCGAACACCCCGAGGAGAACCCAGCGGGCCCTGGCCAGGGCGCGGGCGTCGGACCCGGGGCCGGACGGGAACTGCGCAGCACCTCCTCGAATCGATTCGATCCGACGGACGAGAGTGCGCTTCGAATCGATTCGAGGCATGGTCACCAGTGTGCGGGTACGCTGGCCGCGCGTCAATCGAGAATCCCGCGCCCGCGGGAGGCAGGGAGCGTGATGAGCGACACCCCCGGGAACCGGGAGCCCGCGGCGCCCGCCGCGCCGGCTCACCGGCCCACGCTCGCCAAGGTCGCCGAGCTCGCGGGGGTCTCCGTCTCGACGGCGTCGCTCGCGTTCTCCGGCGCCGGGCCGATCACCCCGGAGACCCGCGCGCGCGTGCTCGACGCCGCGAAGGAGCTCGGGTACACCGGACCGAACCCGCTGGGCCGCCAGCTCCGCTCCGGCCGGTCGGGCGTCGTAGGGGTCGTCGTCGGCGACCAGCTCCGCCGCGCGTTCCGCGACCCGGTCGCCGTCCAGGTGCTCGACGGCCTCGTCTCGACCCTGGGCGAGAACGGCCTCGGCGTGCTGCTCATCCCCGGCATCCCGTCCGACGACCCCGCACGCGCCGTCGACCCGCTCGTCGAGAGCGCGGCCATGGACGTCGCGGTGCTCGTGTGGGGCGTCGGCACGGACGACGCGACGCTCGCCGCGCTCCAGCGGCGCGGCGTGCCCGTCGTCGTCGGCGAGGGCCGCCCCGTCGAGGGCGCCCCGCTCGTCCTCATCCACGACCGCGCGGGCACCGCGGACGCCGTGCGGCACCTGGTCGAGCTCGGGCACACGCGCATCGCCGAGGTCTCGCTCCCCCTCGACACGTCCGACCGCAGCGGACCGCTCGACGCCGCGCGGCTCGCGCAGGTGGACCGCACCCCGACGGCCAACCGCCTCGCGGGCGTGCGCGACGTCGTCGAGCCGGTCGCGAGCTGGGAGACCGAGGCCTCGCTCGTCGAGCACGGCCGGTCCGCCACGCTCGCCCTGCTCGGCCGCACCGCGGCCGACGGGACGACCGAGCCGGCCGACCCCGCGACCCGGCCGACCGCCGTCATCGCCCACTCCGACCTCCTCGCGGCGGGCGCGCTGCTCGCCGCGCGCGAGCTCGGGCTGCGCGTGCCCGACGACGTCTCGGTCGCGGGGTTCGACGGGCTCGACCTCCCGTGGCTGGCCCCCGACGTGCTGACGAGCGTGCACCAGCCGCTCGCGCGCAAGGGCGCCGAGCTCGGGCTGGCCGTCATCCGCCAGCTCGCGGGCGAGGCGCCCACCACGGTCGAGCTCGACGTCGAGCTCGTGGTGGGGACGACGACGGGCCCCGCCCCCACCACCTGAGCCCGCGCGTCAGCCCAGCCGGCCCGGCTGGAGCGGGTTCGCGCGCGCCGCGGCGAGCAGGTACCACGACGTCGCGCCGACGTGCTGGACCTGGAAGTACCCGAACCCGAACCCCGAGTCGAGCAGGCTCGACGCCGCGACGACGCCCGCGCGCTCGGGCAGCGGCGCGCCCCCGATCGTCTGACCGGCGCCGACGCCCTCCTGCACGCCCTGGACCTCCCGCAGCAGGCCCTCGGCGCGGACCCGGTCGTCGTCCCGCTCGCAGCCCCGGCGTCCCCGCCGCCGGTCGTCGCGACTCCCCCGCCCGCGCGCCCCGCGGTCCGCGAGGGCCGACGCGAGCTGCGCCGTCCCCTCCAGCCACACGCCCTGCGGGTGCACCGGCAGGTCGTTGTACGAGGCCGTGGACGTGAGGCTCGCGCTCGAGAACGTCACGCCCTCGACGACCGTGCCCGCCGGGAGCTGCGACACCCCCTCGCCCGCGACGTCGCGCGCGGCCAGCGCGTCGTCCGCCCAGTCCAGGGCACGGGCGTAGCGCCGCTCGCGCAGCGCGAGCCACCCCCACGTCTGCGGGTCGAGCGGGAGCGGGTCCCGGTTGATCTCGGTGCCGTCGTTCGTGCCGGTGTAGAGGTAGCCGCCGTCGGGCTCCCACATGCGGGCGACGAACGCGCGCGCGTGCTCGGCGGCACGGCTCCAGCGCCGGTCGCGCGTCACGGACCCGAGCTGGCGGAAGAACGCGACGCAGTCGACGTTGTGCTCGGTCGAGCCGTTGGGTATCGGGGCGTTGCCGCCGTCCACGCCGAACGAGAACCCGCCGAGGGGTGCCTGCGACCACGTGTTCGCGACGATCCACTCGCCGATCCGCCGGGCGGCGTCGAGGTAGCGTCGCTCGCGCGTCACGGCGTGCAGGTGCAGCAGGGCGATGCCCGGCCAGGCCATGTCCCCGACCGCCGTCCCGAGGAAGCCGAACTGCCACCCGACGTTCGCCGTCCCGTCGGGGAGCACGAGCCCGTGCTCCTGCGGCGTGCCGTCGTAGAACGTGTAGGGCCCGACGTTGTACGCCTGCCGGAGCCGGCCGTCGTCGTGGTCGGGGTCGTGCTCGAGCGCGAAGACGAGCCCGTCGCCGAGCGCCCGCGCGCGGTCGAGGTGGCGTCGCCCGGCGGTGAGCGTCGCGAGGATCGCGAGGGCGTTGTCGTAGACGAACGCGGTGGAGAACAGCCCGAGCTGGTCCGCGTAGGACTGCGCGAGCCGCGGGCCGGGGTTCACCTCCGGGTAGGCGTCGGTCGCCGCGGCGAGGAAGCCGTGGGCCCGCTGGACCGACGCCGCGCGGCCCCGCGCCGGGACGCCGGGCGCACCCCGCCCGAGATCGCCTGCGGCGGGCAGCGGACCGGTGCTCGTCGCCGCGGCCGGGGCGGCCGTCAGCCCCGCGAGCGCGAGCGCGCCGCCGAGGGCGAGGACGGTGCGTCGGTCGACGCCGCGAGCGGGACCGGGGTCGTGCGCGGTGAGGTCGGGCCGTCCAGAGCGGCCGCCGTGCTGGGTCATGAGCGTCTCCTTCGACGTCGTGAGTGGCGCGACCCACCATAGTGGGAGCGCTCTCACGGCGAAAGGGGTGCGCCGAGGCGAGACGTATCGAACCCTGTGCGCCGCATCGCCCGTCGAAGACTCAACCTTCGGGAGCCGTCGCGCGTGTGACAGTCATGACCGTGAACGCGATCGCCCTCTCGGCCGACGACCAGCCCGACGAGAGCCCACCACCCGACGCCCTCCTCCCCGTCGTCCGGGTGGTCACGTCGCACGAGCAGGAGTTCAGCGACTTCATGGCGAGCGCCGCTCCCCGGCTCGCGCGCACCGCGTGGCTGCTGTGCGGCGACGCGCACCTGGCCGACGAGCTCGTCCAGCAGGCCCTGACGCGCACGTACCTGCAGTGGCGCACGGCCCGTGAGCGGGATCCCTACGCGTACGCCCGCCGCACCCTCGCCAATCTGCGGGTCGACACGTGGCGCCGCCGACGACGGGAGGTGCTCGTCGCTCCGCCCGACCTCCCCGAGACGGCGAGCGACGCCCGGGCCGACCAGCACGCCGAGCGGGACGCCCTCGTCCGTGCGCTCGCGACGCTCACGGCCCGCCAGCGCCAGGTCGTCGTGCTGCGCCACCTCGTCGGGCTGAGCGAGAGGGAGGTCGCCGACGACCTCGGCGTCTCCGTCGGCACCGTGAAGTCCACGGCGTCCCGCGGGCTCGGACAGCTCCGCTCCGTCCTCGGCACCGCCGGCGCGCCGCACCACCGCCCCACCGACCGGACCGACAGGAGGCAGCCATGACCGGCACCCTTCCGACCGACGACGAGACGTTCGTCCGCGCGCTGCGCGCGCGGGTCGACACCCTCGCCCCCCGCATCGACGTCGACACCGACCGCGTGCTCCCGACGGCCCGCCGCCGACGACGACGGCGCCGCACCGTGGTCTCGGGCCTGTGCGCGCTCGCGGTCGTCGTCGGCGGGGTGGGTGCGGCGTCCTACTGGTCGGAGCCCAGTCCCACGCACCCGTCGCAGATCGCTCCGGCGAGCGGCGGCGACGCCGCGGCCCCGGTCCCCGACGGGAGGCCGCAGGGCAACGGCCCGGCCGACGGCCCGTACTGGCGCGTCCGCACCCTGACGACCAGCACGGAGACGACCAGCGACGGACGGACCGAGGAGCGATCGCAGGGCATCACGTACTGGACCGCGCGTGACCCGGAGGGCGACTCGTACCGAGCCTTCGAGGGGGACGACGCCATGGAACCCTCGCCCGGCTCGACGTTCGGGTCGCTCGTCATCGACGGGGAGCACCTCCGGCTCGGCTGGGACGAGCTCGACACGCTCCCGACGGACCCGGCGGAGCTCGACGCGCTCCTGCGCGAGAGCGTCCGAGCGGAGGTCGGGACCGTGAACGAGGACGCGCTCGCCCAGAAGACGTGGAACCTGCTGCACAGCGGCCCCACCTCGCCTGCTGTGCGCGACGGGCTCTGGGCGACGCTGACCGGGCTGACGGCCAGCACCCCGCTCGGCGCCGTCCAGGACACGCAGGGGCGCACCGGGGAGGGCCTCGAATGGGTCGGTCAGGACCAGAGCAACCGGATCGTGCGGCTCGTCTACGACACGGCGGAGCACCGGCTCCTCGAGCTCACCTTCGACGTCGATCTCAGCACGTCCGGCTCCGAGCCCACCGCCGACGCCCCGACCGCGGGGTCGGACGGCGACGGTGCCGCCGCACTGCAGCACGTCGTGCTGCACACCACGTATCTCGACGAGGGAGAGGTCGCCGGGCCGCCCCCGGCGAGCGGCGGCCCCGACTGCTGGAAGACCTGCTGAGGCCTCCCGAGACGACGAGGGCGCCGCACCCGGCCGGGTGCGGCGCCCTCGTGGCGTCAGGAGCGCGTGGTCGCCCAGGGCGACCGCGGGTCAGAGGCGGACGACGGCCTGGGTCTTGCCGAGCACGCGCGCACCCTCGAACGTGACCGTAAGGTCGACGCGGACGGTGCCCGCCTCGGCGTCGACCGCGCCGACGGTGCCCGTCACCTCGAGCGTCGCGACGCCCGGGTTCGGCACGGGCACGGGGCGCGTGAACCGGGTCTGGTAGTCGACGACCGCGCCCGGGTCGCCGGCCCAGTCCTCCACCAGCGCGACGGCGGCACCCATGGTGAACATGCCGTGCGCGATGACGCCCGGCAGGCCGACCTCGGCCGCGAACGCGTCGTTCCAGTGGATGGGGTTGAAGTCGCCGCTCGCACCGGCGTACCGCACGAGGCGGGCGCGGTCGACCTCGACCGTGCGCGTGCCGATCACGTCGCCGACGGAGAGGTCGGCGAGGACGGGACGGGTGACGTCGGTGCTCATGCGCCCTCCCCGCGGACGGCGAGGGTCGAGGTGACGGTCGCGACGGGCTCGGTGCCGCCGTCGGACAGGGCCGCGATCTCGCAACGCGTGGTGACCATCGCGAGGCCGGCTCGCTCGACGATCGAGTCCACGTGCAGCACGGTCACGAGCTCGTCGCCCGCGACGATCGGCCGGTGGTGCGTGAAGCGCTCGTCCGCGTGGACGACGCGCGAGAAGTCGATGCCCGCCTCCGGGTCCTCGATGAGCTGCCCCTCCGCCCGCTGGGCGACGACGACCGCGAAGGTCGGAGGTGCGACGAGGTCCGGATAGCCAGCACCCCGCGCCGCCACGAGGTCGTGGTGCACGGGGTGGGTGGCGCCGACGGCGCCCGCGAACTCGCGCAGCTTCTCGCGCCCCACCGAGTACGGCGCGTTGGCGGGGTACTCGCGGCCGACGTAGGCCAGGTTGACGCTCACTGCGGGTCGCGGGTGCGGAGCCGGAGGCTCAGCGGGTCTCGCGGTGCGCGGTGTGCTTGCCGCAGCGCGGGCAGAACTTCGCGAGCTCCAGGCGGTCCGGGTCGTTGCGACGGTTCTTCTTCGTGATGTAGTTGCGCTCCTTGCAGTCCACGCAGGCCAGCGTGATCTTGGGGCGAACGTCAGCGCTCTTGCTTGCCACGGTAGTGAGCCACCTCTCGCGCCTCCGGAGGGCGCATGTGCTGTGCAGGTCGCACGACGCCGGCCGCCGTGCGAGGTTGTCGAAAGTGGTAGCGGAGGCGGGGATCGAACCCGCGACCTCACGATTATGAGTCGTGCGCTCTAACCATCTGAGCTACCCCGCCGCGTGACTGAACGCGAGGTCGCCTTGCAGTATTCCAGCAAGACGACCCCGCGTCACCACAGAGCCCCGAAAGGGAATCGAACCCTTGACCTTCTCCTTACCATGGAGACGCTCTGCCGACTGAGCTATCGGGGCAGCGCGGAAAACTCTACACGGAACATGGCGCCGAGAGAAATCGGCGTCGTTCCGCCGTTTCCGGGCCGTCGGACCGTGCCCGGCGACGCGCTCGCGGGGCACGCCCCACGCACCGGACCGGCACGACGACGGGGCGCCACCCGTGGGTGACGCCCCGTCGCTCCGGTGGCAGGTGAGGGATTCGAACCCCCGAAGGCTGAGCCGTCTGATTTACAGTCAGATCCCTTTGGCCGCTCGGGCAACCTGCCGTGTGGAGTTGTCGCTCGCCGGTGGTCGCTGCACCAGGTGCAGCCCCTGCCGTGCGGGCGAGCCAACGATACAGCCCGAGCGGACCAGGTGCGAAATCCGCGTGTGGGCGCCTCTCCGTACAGTGGTGCGGTGACCCACCCCTCCCCCGCGCCGGACCACCTCCCCGGCACCGGGACGCCCGCGCCCCCGGACGCCCCGTCCGTTCCCGCCGCACCGTCCGACGCCGCGGCACCCGCGCCGTCGGGCACGGGCCGCGGCGCACCCGCCCCGACGGACCGCTGGGGCCTGCTGCTCGGTGCCGGCGCGTTCTTCCTCTGGGGCGCGATGCCCCTGTACTTCCCGCTCCTGGAGCCGGCCGCACCGCTCGAGATCATCGCGCACCGCGTCGTGTGGAGCCTGCTCTTCTGCCTCGTGCTGCTCGCCGCGACGCGCCAGCTCGGGGGCTTCGTCGCCGCCCTCCGGTCGCCCCGCACGCTCGGGACGCTCGCCGTCGCCGCCGTCCTCATCGTGACGAACTGGACGGTCTACGTGTACGGCGTCCTCTCCGGCCACGTGCTGGACGCCGCGCTCGGGTACTTCATCAACCCGCTCGTCACCGTGCTCCTCGCCGTGGCCGTCCTGCGCGAGCGGCTGCGGCCCGCGCAGTGGGTCGCGGTCGGCGTCGGCGCGGCCGCCGTCGTCGTCATCAGCACCGGTGCCGGCGGCCTGCCGTGGATCGCGCTCGTCCTCGCCGGCTCGTTCGGCCTCTACGGCCTGGTGAAGAACCGGGTGGGCCGCACCGTCGAGGCGCTCCCGGGGCTCGCCGTCGAGACGGCGGTGCTCACGCCCGTCGCGCTCGTCTACCTCGGGTGGCTGGGCGCCACGGGAGCCGGCACGTTCGGCACCGAGGGCGTCGGGCACGCGCTGCTGCTCGCCTCCGCCGGGATCGTCACGGCCCTGCCGCTGCTGCTGTTCAGCGCGGCCGCCCGGCGGCTGCCGCTGAGCGTCGTCGGCCTCCTGCAGTACCTGGGCCCGGCGCTGCAGTTCCTGTTCGGCCTGCTCGTGTTCCACGAGCCCATGTCGCCCACGCGGTGGGCGGGCTTCGGGCTCGTCTGGCTCGCGCTCGTCGTGCTGTCGGTCGACGGTCTGCGCACCGCCCGGGCGACGCGCCTCGCGGCCCGTCGCTGAGCACGCTCGACTACGGTGGGACCCAGCACCGTTCCCGGCCCGAGAGAGGACCACCCATGGCCGACTCGTCGTTCGACATCGTCAGCAAGGTCGACCGCCAGGAGGTCGACAACGCGCTGAACCAGGCCGCCAAGGAGGTCTCGCAGCGCTACGACTTCCGCAACGTCGGCGCGTCCATCGCCTGGAGCGGCGAGACGATCGTCATGGTCGCCAACTCGGCCGAGCGCGTGCTCGCGATCCTCGACGTGTTCGAGACCAAGCTCATCAAGCGCGGCATCTCGCTCAAGTCCCTCGACACGGGCGACAAGGAGCCCAAGGCGTCGGGCAAGGAGTACCGCCTCGTCGCGACCCTCAAGGAGGGCCTGTCGAGCGAGAACGCGAAGAAGATCACCAAGATCATCCGCGACGAGGGCCCCAAGGCCGTGAAGACCCAGATCACGGGCGACGAGGTGCGCGTGACGAGCAAGTCGCGCGACGACCTCCAGACCGTCATCGCGCTGCTCAAGGGCGCCGACCTCGACGTCGCGCTGCAGTTCGTCAACTACCGGTAGCTCGCCATGACCCTGCCCGACGGCGGCCCGCGCCCGGTCGCGCCGGGCCGTCCCGCCGCGTCGTCGAGCGGGCTCCCGCGCGTCGTTGCGACGGACCTCGACGGCACGCTCCTGCGTTCCGACGGCACCGTCTCGGAGCGCACCCGCTCCGCCCTGCGCGCGGCCGAGCACGCGGGCGTCGAGGTGGTGTTCGTCACCGCCCGGCCGCCGCGCTGGCTCGGCGCGCTGGCCGACGTCGTGGGCGGGCACGGGCACGTCATCTGCCTCGGCGGGGCCGCCGTCTGGGACCTCGCGACCGCGAGCCCGCTCGACGTGGTCGGGTTCGCGGACGGCCACGCGGCAGCGCTCGTCGCGGACCTGCGCACCGCCGTCCCGGGTATCGCCCTCGCGTTCGAGCGCGTCGACGGCCCCACGTTCGACCCGGGCTTCCGCTCAACGCCGGACGACGATGCCGACGTCGTCGCCGTGGTCGAGTCGACGCTCGACCCCGGCGCCGCGCCGGGCGGCTCGACGCGGCAGCCGGGCGGCGCGACGCGGCAGCCGGTCGGCAAGATCCTCGCGCGCGACCCCGCCGTGCCCGTCGAGGACTCCCCCGCGACGCAGCCGGTCGTCGTCGCGGACGGGCAGACGACGGCGCAGGAGACGTTCTTCGCGCGCGTGCGCGACGCCGTCGGGGACCGCGCCCACCTCGCCTACTCCGGCGCGGCAGGGCTCGCCGAGCTGCTCGCCCCGACGGTCACCAAGGACGCCGCGCTCGCGCGCTGGTGCGCGCGCCTCGGCGTCGAACCGCACGACGTCTGGGCGTTCGGCGACATGCCCAACGACCTGCCCATGCTGCGCTGGGCAGGGCGCTCGTTCGCCGTCGCGAACGCGCACCCCGACGTGCTCGCTGCGGCGACCGACCGCACGGGCTCGAACGACCACGACGGCGTCGCGCGCGTCCTGCTCGACGCCGTCGAGGCGCTGCGCGGCGCGCCGAGGAGGACGACGGCCCGCTGAGCGCGGCCACCGCGCTCCAGGCCCTGCACTCCGGTGCGGGCCGGTCAGTGGTACGTGATGCCGCCGTAGCCCGGGCCGTGGCCGGCCATCGCCTCGAGGCGCTTGATGCGCTCCGCCATCGGCGGGTGGGTCGCGAACATCTTGCCGACGCCCGCGCCGCGGAACGGGTTGGCGATCATGAGGTGCGAGACGTCGACGAGGTCGCGGTTCTGGGGCAGCGGGGCGCGCTGCGTCCCGGCGTCGAGCTTGCGCAGCGCGGACGCGAGCGCGAGGGGGTCGCCGGTGAGCTTCGCGCCGTCCTCGTCCGCGTCGTACTCGCGCGTGCGCGAGATCGCGAGCTGCACGAGCATCGCCGCGATCGGCGCGAGGACCACCATGGCGATCGCCGCGAGCGGGTTGCCGCCGCGGTCGCGATCCCCGCCGAAGATCAGCAGGAACTGCGCGAGCGACGTGATGACCCCGGCGAGCGCGCCCGCGACCGACGACGTGAGGATGTCGCGGTTGTACACGTGCATGAGCTCGTGCCCGAGGACGCCGCGCAGCTCGCGCTCGTCGAGCAGGCGCAGGATGCCCTCGGTGCAGCACACGGCCGCGTTCTTCGGGTTGCGACCCGTCGCGAACGCGTTGGGCGCCTGGGTGGGCGAGACGTACAGGCGCGGCATCGGCTGGCGCGCCTCGGTCGAGAGCTCGCGCACGATGCGGTACATGGCGGGCTGCTCGAGCTCGCTCACCGGGCGCGCGTGCATCGCGCGGATGGCGATCTTGTCGGAGTTCCAGTAGCCGTAGAACGTCGTGACGAGGCCGATGCCGACGAACACCCACAGCAGGTTCGCGCGCGCGCCGAACAGGGCCCACAGGCCCAGGACGATGGCCCACATGACGCCGAACAGGCCTGCCGTCTTGAGACCGTTGAAGTGCTGACGCCCCACGCTGTGCTCCCTTCCGCGCCCCGGGCCCGCCCGCGCGGTGTGCCGGGCGCCCGACGGGCGCCGACCCTGCCGACGCCCACCTGGATGAACGCCCGAGGCGACCGTCCCGTTCCCGGGCGGGGCGACGGCGTCGGGCACCCGCGACGAGGGAGGTCCCGGACCACGCCTGGGACGACGACGGCGCCCCACCCGGTGCGGGTGGGGCGCCGTCGGGCGTGCGGCCGGGGCCGGGTCAGCCGGCCTGCGACTGGCCGCGCGCGACGCGGATCATGTCCTCGCGCGGCACGACCTTGATGCGCTCGCGCCCGTGCGGCTCGCCGAGCGAGCGCTCGTACGCGTCCAGGAGCTCCCAGCCCGACCACTCGATCGGGTCGACGCCGCGCTCGCGCAGGAAGTCCAGGACGGCCTCGGGCTCGCCGAGCGGCGCGACGCGGCCCGCCGTGAGGTCGGCCGCCGCGACGTCGCCGCCGTCGCCCGCGCCCGTGACGTCCTCGACGAGGTGCCGGACGGTCTCGGACGCGTCGGACTTCGTGTGCCCGATGAGGCCCACGGGACCGCGCTTGATCCAGCCCGTCGCGTAGACGCCGGGGAGGTGCTCGCCGTCGATGTCGACGACGCGGCCCTCGCGGTTGGGGATGACGCCCTTGAGCTCGTCGAAGGGGATCTCCGGGAGCGGCGAGCCGAAGTAACCGACCGCGCGGTACACGGCCTGGACGGGCCACTCGTGGAACTCGCCCGTCCCGGACACCGTGCCGTCGCCGTTGAGACGCGTGCGCTCGGTCCGCAGCGCCTCGACCTTGCCGTCGCCGAGGACGGCCGACGGCGCGTGGAGGAAGTGCAGGTGCAGGCGGCGCGACGCCGTGTTCTCGCTCGGGTCCTTGAGCGTCCAGTCGGTGAGGGTCTTGACGACCTGCTTCGTCTGGTTCGAGGAGCTGATGGCGGCCATCGAGCCCTCGTCGAACTCGAAGTCCTCCGGGTAGACGATGACGTCGACGTCCGGGACGTGGCCCAGCTCGCGCAGCTCGAGCGGCGAGAACTTGGCCTGCGCCGGGCCGCGGCGCGCGAAGACGTGCACGTCGGTGACCGGCGACGCCTTGAGCGCCTCGTAGACGTTCTGCGGGACCTCGGTCGGCAGCAGGTCGTCCGCGTGCTTGGCGAGCACGCGCGCGACGTCGAGCGCGACGTTGCCGGCACCGAGGACCGCGACCTGCTGGGCCTCGAGCGGCCACGTGCGCGGGACGTCGGGGTGGCCGTCGTACCAGGACACGAAGTCCGCCGCGCCGTAGGAGCCCGGGAGGTCGATGCCCTCGATCGGGAGCGCCGCGTCACGGATCGAGCCGGTCGAGAAGATCACCGCGTCGTAGTACTGGCGCAGGTCGTCCAGCTTGAGGTCGACGCCGTAGTCCACGTTCGCGAGCAGGCGGATGTCGCCGCGGCTCAGCACCTTGTGGAGCGCGACGATGATCTGCTTGATGCGCGGGTGGTCCGGCGCGACGCCGTAGCGCACGAGCCCGAACGGCGCGGGCAGGCGCTCGAACAGGTCGATGCTCACGTCGAGGTCGGTCTTGGACAGGATGTCCGCGGCGTAGATCCCGGCGGGACCAGCGCCGACGATCGCGACGCGCAGTGGACGGATGCTGCTCACAGGACAGGGCGCCTTCCGGTCGAGGACGGGGGTCTCTCCCGCGCGGCCGACGGGCCGTTCCGCGTCGACCGGTGGGTACCGGCCGCAGGAGACCTCTCGATTGTACGACTGGGGTGAGGGTTGCCTCACTCGGACCCTCTCCTCCGTGACCAGCCTGACACCGGTCTCGCCTGCTGGATACCCCGTCTTGCGGTCCGGGCGAATGTAACGCCGGGGGTCAGCGGTCGACGCGGAGGCTCTCCTGGACCGCGCGGATCTCCGCCGCGGCCCACGGGTGCTGCGTCAGCGTGCACGTCCCCGTCGTCTGCACGAGGTCGGCCACGGGGCCGCGCGGGACCACGACCGTGCGCACCGCCTGCACGAGGACCGTGCCCCCGCCCCCCTTGAACGACGCCTCCAGCCAGCGCCCCGGCAGTCCGTCGACGTCCACCTCGCCGCCGTCGAGCTCGCGCAGGCGCGGCATCGGCCGGAGCTTGCGGAGCACCTCGGCGTGCGCGTCGTCGAGCGTCTGCTCCGCCCGGATCCGCGACACCGTGACGATGACGTTCGGGTTGAACTCCCCCGGCTCGACCTCGCGGCCGAGCGCGAGCGGCAGGCCCACGTGCGGGAGCGGGACCCACCTCTCCGGCGCGACCAGGCGCACCCCCACGGGCGCGGGGAAGTCGTCGCTCGGGTAGCGCAGCTCGGCCATGCGTCAGGTCCTCTCGTCGGGGGTGGGCGCCACCGGGCGCGTCAGCAGTCTCGCACCCGAGCCCGGGCGCGCGTACGCCGAGGGCGCGGGACCCTCTCGGGGTCCCGCGCCCTCGGCGGAGCTCAGCCGGATCAGCTGTTCGAAGCCTGCTCCTGCTGCTGCGCGTTCTGCGTGGCCTTCTGGCCCGCGTCCGTCAGCGTCTGCGCGACGTTGTTCAGCTGCGTCTGCGCGGCCGGCCAGTCGCTGCCCTTGAACTGCTGGGCGTCGGGGCCCTCCCACGGCACGCTCTGGATCTGGGAGTTCAGGTTCTGCATCGTCGTCCGGATCTCGTCCGCCTTCTGCTGCAGCGTCTGACCGAGCCCACGGAGCTCCTCGACGTTCGCGCCCCACATGCCACCAGCCATGGTGTTCTCCTTCTGTGTCTCGACCCCCACCCTGCGTGGACGTCGTCCCGTTGTCGATGGCAGTACTCAACCATCGGCCCACGAGCGCCGTCGATGGGGAGGTGTCCCCATGAGGTGCCCGTGGTCGTCACGTCGCTACCGCGGGAGCGCGACGTGCAGCTTGCGCGCCCTCCCCGAGACCACGAGGAACCCGCGTCCCGGCGGGAAGTCCGCGCGACGGATGCGGCCCAGTCCCGTCCCGAGCAGCGTGTCGCCGTCGAGGTCGCCGGGCGTCAGCAGCAGACCGGTGCGGCCCGCCTTGAACGGCTGCGCGATCGCCCACGCCTGGCCCCACGTCGAGGACTCCGCCTCGCCCACGACGAGCTGCTCGGCTCGCGTGGCGGCCCGCACGAACGCGACGAGCGGCTGCTCGGCCGGGGTGCCGGTGAACTCGGTCACCGACTCGACCAGCACCGTGAGCGTGCCCGGGCGCAGCGACCCGCCCTCGATCGCCTGGGTGAGCGTCTCGAGGAGCGTCACGACCTCCTCGGGCGACGTCGCGACGGTGTCCCACGCGTCGAGCGCCGAGATGCTCGTGCGGCGCGGCGAGAGGTACACGACCCGGCCCGCGCGCGCCCGGCGCACGGCCTGCGCGATGGTGACGAGCGCCGTCGTGCGGCCGCCCCCGGGAGGGCCGGAGAGCATGAACGTGCCGCGCGCGGGGAGCCCCACGGGCGCGATGTCGAGGTCGTCGAGGCCGATCGTCGGGCGCCCGCCCGTGACCTCGGGCAGCGACTCGAGCGCGAAGCCGTCCGGCAGCCGCTCGACGCCCGGCGCCTGCGGGATGCCGAGCCGCGTCATCGCGTCGCGGAGCTTGCCGAGCTCGCGCGCCTGGAGCGCGACGTTCGGGTCGCCACCCAGCACCGCGACCTGGACCTCGTTCTCGTCGAGGACGCCGCGCCCGGGCGGGGACGTCAGCGACAGCACGTCCTTCGGGACGCCGAGCGTCAGGTAGTCGTCCTCGCTCGCGAGGCGCAGCACGAGCCGCTTCTGGATCGTCGAGCCGAGCGACGTCGGGACCGACGCCGCGCGGTCGCCCGCGACGACGACGTGGACGCCGACCTGGCGCCCGTCGGTCGCGACGGCCGTGAACGCGCCCCACACCGGGAACGCGTGCGCGGGCCGGAACTCGTACGACTCGCGGAACGCACCGATGCCGTCGACCAGGAGCAGGATGCGCGGCTCGTCGGGCGCGTTCGCGAGCCGACGGTACTCGTCCAGGCTGCCGGCGCGGACGGCGGCGTAGCGGGCGGACCGCTCGTCGACGAGGTCGCGCAGGGTGCGCAGGAGGCGCTGGACGCGCTCCTCGTCGTCGCCCGAGATCACGGCGCCGACGTGCGGCAGGTCCTCGAGCATCCGCAGGCCGCTCGCGCCCGCGTCGATCGCGTAGACCTGGACGGGGCCGCCGCGCGCGGTGATGGCGGCCGAGACCGCGATCGTCCGCAGCGTCGCGCTCTTGCCCGACCCGCCCGTGCCGTAGATCGCCATGTTGCCGTCGCGGTCGGGCTCGTAGAACACCGTCGGCTGGGCCTGCGACTTCGGGTCGTCCTCCACGCCGAGCAGCAGCATCGTGTCCGTGCGCGGGTTCGGCAGGCGCGCGAGGTCGTACGTCGGCGCGAGCTCGGCGAGCCACGGCTTGCGCGGCATCGGGACCGCGGCCTCGGTCGCGGCCCGGGAGATCGTCGCGACGACGCGCGCGATGTCGTTGGGGCCCGGGTCGGTGACCTCCTCGACCTCGGGCTCCGGGAGCTCCCAGCGCACGCCGGTGCCGAACGACATCTCCTGCACGTCGATGCGGGGACGCTCGGGGCGCGACGTCGTCCAGCCGCCCGCATAGCCGGTCTGGAACGGCGTGATGCGACCAGGACCGGTCTTCACCGCGCCGCGGCCCGGGATCGACGGGTCGAAGTGCGCGGCCATGGGGATGCCGAGGATGTCCGTCGAGTCGTCCTCGTCGGCCATGCGCAGCGCGACGCGCAGGTTCGTGTTGGCGCGCAGGTTGTCCTTGATGACGCCCGCGGGACGCTGCGTGGCGAGGATGAGGTGCAGCCCGAGGGACCGGCCGCGCTGGGCGACGTCCACGACGCCGTCCACGAACTCGGGGACCTCGTTGACCAGGGCCGCGAACTCGTCGACGACGATGAGCAGGCTCGGCGGCGCGTCCGGGTCACCCGTGCGCTCGAGGGACGCGAGGTCCTTGGCCTTCTTCCGGTTGAGCAGGTGCTCGCGGTAGCGCAGCTCGGCCCGCAGCGACGTGAGCGCGCGGCGCACGAGGTGGGGCGAGAGGTCCGTGACGAGCCCGACGGTGTGCGGCAGGTTCACGCAGTCCGCGAACGCGGCGCCGCCCTTGTAGTCGACGAAGAGGAACGTCACGCGGTCCGGGCTGTGCGCCGCGGCCATGCCGAGCACCCAGGACTGGAGGAACTCGGACTTGCCCGCGCCCGTCGTCCCGCCCACGAGCGCGTGCGGGCCCTGCGTGCGCAGGTCCAGGTAGAGCGGCTCCGTGCCGGAGTGGCCGACGAGGCCGCGCAGGTTGGTCGGCGCCGAGCGCCGCACCGGCGGGGAGCCGTCGCGCGGCGTGAGCGACCCGTTCTCGCGCCACGCGTCGATGAGCCGGCTCGGGTCCTCCGCGAGCGCCGTGCCCGCGAGCGCGAGGTAGGAGACCGAGCGCGGGAGGTCGGAGTCGTCGTCGACGGGCGCGCCGACGTCGACCACCGGGGCCAGGATGCGCGCGACCTCGTGCGCCGTCGCGAGGTCCACCGTCTCGCAAGCCACGGGGAAGGTCAGGCGTCCGACGCGGACCTCGCCGCTCGTCGCGCCCGCGGAGCCGCCCGGGGCGTCGGCGGTGTCGACGGTGTCCACGAGCACGAACGTGCGGCACGCGGCCGGGAGCTGCTCGACGGACGGCGCGACCCACACGACGTGCACGCCGGCGTCCGCGCCGCGCTCGACGAGGCGCGTGAGGCGCGAGCGGTCGACCGGGGCGTCGTCCTCGACGAGCACGACGACGGTCGGCAGGACCGGCTTGGGGGTGTCCTCCCCCTCCTCGGGGTCGATCGGTCCGCGCAGCTCGGCGTGCGTGCCGAGGTCGGCGCCGCGCAGCTCGACGAGGTCCTCGAGCCGGGACAGGAGCGACTGCGCGGCCCCCGGGTTGTCGGCGAGGTGCTCACCGCCCAGCGGGCTGTGGGCCGACCCGGTGTGCGGGAGCCACTCGAGCCACTCCCAGTCCGCGCGCGAGCGCTGCGACGTCACGGCCGCGAGCACGAGCTCCGACGGCGAGTGCAGGCCCGCGAGCTGGACCAGCACGCCGCGCGCGACGGCGTCGACCGCGGCGCCCGCCCCCGCGACCCCGAGCGCGCCGTCGGTCCGCAGCCGCGCGACGACCGGGACGCCGGAGATCGTGGCGCACTGCGCGTGCAGCTTCTCGAGCTCGTTCCAGTACTCCGGCAGCGTGTTGTTCTCGTTCGGCTGCTCGAGCTGCGTGCGCGCGGGCGCGGAGCCCAGACCGATCCGGACGGAGAGGAACGCGTCGTGCTCCGGGCGGTGCGTCCACAGCAGGCCGCCGAGGCGCCGCACCGCGTCGACCGTGTCGGCCACCGAGGGCGCCTCGGAGAGCCGCACCGCGCGCTCGACCGCGTGCGTGCGGTCGATCGTGTCGCGCATCGCGACGACGGCGGCCTCGAACTGCTCGCGCTGCGCCTTGAGCTTGCGCCGCGCCTGCACCTTCTGGTCGAGGTAGTTGCCGAGCATGAGGATCGGGCTGAGCCCGATGAACACGATCGACAGGACGTTGCGCGTGACGGAGTACAGGATCACGCCCATGAGGAGCGGCGCGACCATCGCGAGGTAGGGGAACCGCTGCGGCTCGGGCGGCTGCGGCGGCTTGGGCGCGCGCAGCTTGCGCTCGCCGAAGCGGGCCACGACGCGCGGGGACCGGTTGAACTCCACGACCGGGCTCGTCGGCGCGAGGCTCGTCGTGCGGTGCAGCGCGACGACCGAGACCACGGTCGAGCCGATCGTCACGGTGTCCGCGGACGTGAGCGTCGAGCGCAGCATCCGCTGGCCGCCCATGACCAGGCCGTTCGCGGAGTTCGTGTCCGTGATCTCGATCGTCTCGCCGACCGTGATGCGCGCGTGCCGCTTCGACACCTGCGGGTCGCTCAGGCGGATGTCCATGTTGCGGTCGCGCCCGAGGTAGCTCGTGCCGACGGGCAACGAGAACTCCCGCCCCGCGTCGGGGCCCTCCAGCACACGCAGCACGGCGACGGCGGCCCCGCGGTCCTGGCCCGGCGAGTCGAACTGCTCGGAGACCCGCACGATCGAGACGGTCGAGCCGGACCGCAGGCCCGCCTCGACGAGGTCGCTCGTCGGCGACAGCACGCGGCCCTGGCCGCTGCCCGACGGCGACGTCCCGACCTGCAGCGTGAGCCGGTCCGGCACGGCGGTGCCCGCGCGCGTCGGGTCGCCCGCGAACAGCGCCTCGGCGACGTCGCGCACCGACGCCGTCGCGTCGGCCGTGACGGCGACGTTCGTCGTGCTGGCGTCGGGGCGGTGCAGCGTGAGCTTGATTCGCACGGGAGTTCCTCGTTCGGGTCCGGGTGGTCAGCGGCGGACGGCGAGCGGTCGACGGGCGCGACCGACCGGAGCGCGCGGCGCGCGCTCGCAGGAGCGGGCGGGCTCAGCCGTCGTCGGTCAGGTCGAGCAGGGGCAGGTCGGCCGCCGTCACGAGGCGCGACGCCACGGCGTACTCGACGAGGCGCGCGCGGCGGTTCGTCGCGAGCGCGCCGGGCCCGCCGCGCAGGCCCTTGACGCCGATCCGGTCGAGCTTGTCGCACACGTTGTCGAGCTTGCGGTTGAAGCGCGTCGTCGCCCAGCCGAGCCGGGCCGCCGCCGCGGCGGACGACGGGATCTCCGACAGGCCCGTGCCGTCGCGCCGCAGCATCGGCTCGGCGAGCGCCACGATGAGCTGCTTCTGGCTCGTCGTGAACGTGATCATGCCGATCGTCGTCGCGCCGCCCGCCTCCGGGTCCTCCGAGCGGATCTCCTGGTAGGGCGCGCCGCGCAGTTGCGCGGTGATCTCGTACGTCGTCGGCCCCGCGGTGAACACGATCGACGTCGTCGGGAAGACGATCGGCAGGCGGTTGCCCGGGGAGAGCCACGACTGGACGCCGCCGCCGGAGTCGCACACCGTCGCGGAGATGAGCGACCCCACGTTGGCGAGCCACCAGATGCCGCCCTCGTGCGCGATGCGCAGGAAGCGCCGGTGCAGGTACGGGTTGTCCTCGATCGCGAGGTCCCCGTCGCGCCCGATGTCGAACGGGTCGCCGTCGGTGGACGGGCGGAACCACTCGCCGCAGAACTCGACCGCCAGCTCGCTCATGCCGCCTCCCCCGTGACGCACGCCTTCTGCGGCGAGGCCGAGACCTTGCCGTCCCGGTCGACGATGACCTCGACGCAGACCTGCTCGCCGGGCTTGGCCCGGAGCTCGACCGACGTCTTGTCGAAGTTCTCCTTGAACGGCGTCTCCTCGATCGGGTCGATCTTGCGCCACCAGAAGGAGTCGTCCTCGAGCGCCTTGTCCGAGTCGTAGGCCCACGTGAACGTCGCGACCTCGCGCGCCGGGTCGTAGGTGCCGACGAGGTCGTTCACCGGGGGCACGAGGTCGCCGAGGTTGTCCGACGGGACGAAGTCGTCGTCGGGCGCGGCCGAGCTCTCGCCGCCCGCGGTGGTCTCCGTGTCGTCCGGCGTCGCGTCGGGCCGCAGGAGGAAGAAGCCCCCGACGGCGACCGCGACGCCGACGACGCCCGCGACCGTCGCCCAGAGCGCACCGCGGCCGGAGCGCTGCTCCTGCGGGGACGCGTCGTCGGGCGCCTGGTCCGGCCCGGCGGTCCGGTGCACGGTGTCCTCGACGGGCGGGGTCCCCCAGCCACCGGGACGCCGCGGGCCGGGGTACAGCCGCGAGGGCTCCGTGAGCTCCGCGACGGGCGCGCCGCCCTGCCCGACGGCGGTCGTCGGCACCGTGCCGGACGTCCCCGCCGAGGGCCCCTGGTCCCACGCGGCGGGCGCGTACGGCACCTGGGGGCGGTACGGCGCCGGCTGCCCGGGCGCGGTGCCCGGGGCGACGGTCTGCCCGGGCCACGCACCGGGCGGGGCGGTGTGCAGCGGGGTCGTCGGCTGCGTCGGGCGGCCCGGTGCCACGGGCCCCGCGGACGTCCCGGTCCCGGACGGGTCGATCGAGACGACCTGGCGCAGGCGCGTCCCGGCGTCGTCGTCCGGCTCCTCCTCCTGGACGTGGCCCGAGTCGTCGAGCAGGTCGATCGGCGTCACCGCGTACGACAGCTCGTTCTGGACCTGCTGGAGTGCGCGCGCGAACGCGAGGACCGTCGGGTAGCGCGACGCCGGGTTCTTCGCCATCGCCGTCGCGAGCACGCGCTCGAGCGAGGCCGGGACGTCGGTGCGGCCCGTGGGCGGCAGGGGCGAGCCCTCGATGCGCGAGATGAGGTTCGCGCTCGAGTTCGACCCGCCGGGCACCTCGAACGGCGTGCGCCCGGCGAGCAGCGTGTACGTCGTCGCGGCGAGCGCCCAGACGTCCGTCGCGATGCCGCTGCGCGGGGGCTCCGCGAACGACTCCGGCGGCGACCACGGGATGGACATGCCCTCGGCGCGCGCCGCGTCGTCGACCGTGGACGAGATGCCGAAGTCCGTGAGCGCGGGGTGCCCGTACTCGGTGACGAGGATGTTCGCGGGCTTGATGTCGCGGTGCAGGATCCCGGCGCGGTGCGCCGTCTCGACGGCACCGGCGATCTGGACGGCCGTGCGCAGCGCCTCGGCGACGGGGAGCCGCTCGGTGCGGTAGCGCGCGCCGAGGTTGGGCCGCGAGCAGTACTCCATCGCGAGGTACGGGCGGCCGTCGTCCGCGATGTCCGCCTCGTACATCGTGACGATCGACGGGTGCGTCGAGAGCGTCGCCATGAGGTCGGCCTCGGCGTCGAACGCCGCGCGCTGCGAGTGGCTCGACCACTCGTGCAGCAGCACCTTCACCGCGACGCGGCGGCGCGGGCGCTGCTGCTGGTACAGGAAGACGTCCGAGAACCCGCCCGAACCGATGAGCGAGACGTACTCGAAGCCGCGGATCTCCGGTGGAGGGGACGGTGCGCGCTTGCTGCTCACCGGATCCCCTCGAAGCGCAGGGTCACGCCGTCGCCCAGGTCGGCGACGTCGCCGTCCACCACGAGGACCGGCTCGGACGGGTGCAGGCGCCGCGGCGGCTGGCCGCCGCGCAGGAGCGTGGTCCCGTTCGTCGTCGCCATGTCGCTGACGAGTACATGCCAGCCCTCGAGCGTGATCTCCAGGTGCGAGCGCGAGATGTCCTGCTGCGGGCTCGGCACCGTGACGAGGCGCGGGAGCTCCGCGGCCTGCGTGCGCGGCGAGCGCGGGCGACGGCCCACGACGACGGGCCGGTCGAGCTCGAGCGTCTGCCCCGTGGAGACCACGACCCGGCCGAGCGGCGGGCGCACGGCGAGCTCGGCGTCGCCGTCGAGCGGCGCGTCGCACACGGCGCACGTGTCGCGCGACGGCGGGTTCGCGTGCCCCTCGGGGCACGTGCGCGCGAGGATCTGCTGCTGCCCCGGTGCGGGCGGCGGGCTGAAGGACGGGACCGGGGGCGGCACGGGCGCGTCCTCGACCGCCGGCTCCTGGGCCGCCGCGCGCAGGTCCGCGATCGCCGACGACAGCACGGTGTGGCCGTCGTGGTCGAGCCCGGCGACGGGCGCGGGCTCGTCGTCGGGCGTGACGGTCGCCGCCCGGTGCGCGGCGGCGGGCGTGGCGCCCGTCCACTCGCGCGGGACGCCCGCGATGAGGCCGTCCGGCGCGGGCGGCGGGGCGGGCACGGGCGCCTCGTCCGCCGGCGGGGCGGGGACGGCCGGGACGGGCGGCGCGGGCGGCACCGTGGCCGACGGCGTCGGCTCGTCGGCCTCGTCCGTCTCCTCGTCCTCCGCGGACCGGACCGCGGCGTCCTCGACCGTCCGCAGGATGGTGGAGCCCCACAGGTGGGCGTAGTCGTCGTCCTCCTCCGGGGGCGCCTCGGAGACCGGCGCGGCCGGCTCGACGACGGGCGGCGGCTCGACGGCGTCGGGCTGCGGCGCGATCGTCTCCTCCGGGAGCCGGAGCGTCGCCCCGAGCCCGCCGAGGACCGTCGTCGCCGACGGCACCGCGGGCGCCTCGGCGAGCGTCGCGGTCTCCGCGGCGGCGTGGCGCGCACCCGGTCCGGGCTGCGACGCTCCGTCTTCGGGGACGCTCGCCTCCGAGGCGGCGAGCCGGTCGTCGTCCGGCCCGGGGTCGGAGCCGAGGTCCTCGCCGCCCGACGCGACGGGCTGCTCGGGGCGCTCGACGAGCGGCCACGCGACCGCGGAGGCGAGCACCACGCCCGACTCCAGCGGCACGGAGAGCGCGTCCCCGAGGAGCGGCCCGCCGGGCGGTGCGGGCTCGACGGGCACCACGCCCGCGTCCGCCTGGACGAGCAGCTCGACGACGTCGTCCAGCACCCGCTCCGACCAGGTGGTGACGCCCTCGCCCTCGACCTGGACGCGCTCGCCGCCGTCGAGCTCGAGCGTGACGGAGAGGCGGCCGCGCGCGGCCACGTGGACGCGGCGGCCGGTGACGACCGCGACGACGAACGGCGGCACGGTGCGCAGGCTCGAGCCGAACGCACCCGTGAGGACCTGGAGGACCTCGACGACGCCCGCGTCCGTGCCGAGCTGGTCCCACACCTGCTCGACGAGCGAGGGCTCCACCGGTGCGGGCAGCACGACGACCGCGCCGCCGCGCACCACGGTGCGTGCCGTTCCGGTGACGTAGCGCAGCGTCACGTCAGACCCCCGATCTGCAGACGAACATCCCTGGGCAGCGTGTCCTCGTCGACGACCGGACCCGGCGCCGCCACCTGGTCCCGCGGCGTCGTGCTCCCGCCGCTCGTGTCGTCGGACACGCCCGTCGCGTCGACGACGACGACTGTGATGTTATCCCGGCCACCGGCGGCGATGGCCTCGTGGACCAGCCGCTCGGCCGCGGCCTGCGGGTCCGGCGTGGCGAGCAGGACCTCCGCGATCCGCTCGTCGGACAGCTCGCCGGTGAGGCCGTCGGAGCAGACGAGCACGCGGTCGTGCCGCTCGATGGGCAGGTACCAGAAGTCGGCCTGCGGGGCGTTGCGCGAGCCGAGCGCACGCGTGACGACGTGGCGCCGCGGGTGCGTGAGCGCCTCGGTCGGGGTGAGGAGACCGGCGTCGACCATCTCCTGCACCTCGGAGTGGTCGACGCTCACCTGCTCCAGGCGTCCGCCCGCCAGGTGGTAGGTGCGCGAGTCGCCGACGTTCACGACGAGCCAGTACGGGTTGCCGTCCTGCTCGGAGACGACGACGCCCGTGACGGTCGTGCCGGCGCCGCGGCCCGGCTCGGTGACGATCGCCTGCACGTTCTCCTGCGCGACCGCGATCCGGGTCCGCACCTCCTCGGGCGTGACGACCTCGAGGTCGGCGAGCGGGCGCAGGGCCTCGACGGCGGTCGCGCTCGCGACCTCGCCCGCCTCGTGCCCGCCCATGCCGTCGGCGACGAAGAAGACGGAGCGCGCGGCGAGGAAGCGGTCCTCGTTGAGGAGGCGGCGGGCGCCGCGGTGCGACGCCGCGCCCCAGGCCAGGTGCACCTCGGCGGGCTGGTCGGTGGTCACGAGACTCCCGGGTGGACGACGAGGCGACGGTCGCCCACGTGGATGGTCGCGCCGACGGGGACGCGCACGCGCGTCCCCGGCTCGGCGACGCGGGGCGGGGCTCCGGGCACCGACACGACGGTGCCGTTCGTCGAGCCGCGGTCGGTGAGCCACAGGCCGCTCGGGTCGACGCGCAGCTCGGCGTGCGTCTTGGAGACGGAGCGCGTCGGGTCGTCGAGGGCGACGAGGGTCCAGGGTCCGTCGTCGGGCGCCTGGGGGTTGCGGCCCACGAGGGTCGGGCGGTCGACGGTGCGCCGCTCCCCCGACTCGAGCTCGATGACGACGGCCACGTCGGGCGCGGGCTCCATCGCGCGCACGTCGCGCGCGGACATCCGGGTGCTGTCCCACTCGGGCTCGGCGGCCTCGGGGCCCGCCGGCGGGGCGGCAGGCCGCGCAGCAGCCGCCGGGGCGGGCGTCGGCACGGGCGCAGGCGCCGGCACCGCGGCCGGCGGGGGCGCGGCGGGCGGCGGGGCGGACGCTCCGCTCCCGACGCCGGGGACGCCCGTGATGAGACCGCCCTCGGTGGGCGCGGGCGTGGACGGGAAGGCCCACGGGTCCGGCACGGGCGCGGCCGACGGTGCCCCGGACGCCTCGCCCGGGCGGGCCGACGAGGCGGGAGACGGCGGCGGCGCGAACGACGCGGCGGGCGTCGCGGCCGACGGCGCGGGCGGGCGCCCGACGTCGGGCGCCGGGTACGGCGCCGGCTGGCCGCCCGGGGCGGCGAGGTACGCGCCGGGGGCGGCCGGGGCGCCGTACGCCCCGGCGGGGCCGCCCGCCACGAGCGAGGCGACGCCGTCGTACCCCGAGGACGTGGGGGCGACGCCGCGCACGTCGAGCACGAGCGACCGGCCCGCCTTGTCGTGCCAGCCCTGCGACCGGCCGGTGGAGTCGAAGCGCGGGCTGAGCAGCACGACGAGGATCCCGCCCAGCGGCACGACGCCCACGATGATCCAGCGCAGCGCCGCGCGCCCGAACCCGACCGGCCCGCGCGTGCCCGCGTCCACCGTGCGGATGCCGGTCGCGAGGTTGCCGAGCGTCTTGCCCGTCGACCCCTCCCAGAACCAGACGCCGACCCACCACGCGAGCGCGAGCACCGCGGCCACGACGTAGACCACGAGGATCTTGCCGAGCAGCGCGGCGGCCTCCTCCTGGGTCACCGTCTGCACGCTGCCGAGCGGCGCGCCCACGACCGCGAGACCCGCCACGAGGACGACGAGAGCGACGACGGCCGGCACCGCCGCGTCCACGAGGTACGCGAGGAAGCGGCGGCCGGTCCCGGCGAAGGGCGCGGCGGCGAGGGACGACGGCGACGCCCCGGCCGAGACCGGGACGAAGGCCTTCTGCGTCGCCGCGTAGACCTCGGGCTCGGTCGTCGTGTCGGGCGCCGAGTGCGCGACGGCGGCGTACGGCAGGTCCGGCCCACCGCGGCCCGCGACGGCCTGGACGCCGCCGACCGGCCCCGCCGACGGCGCGGCGACGGGCCGGCCCGTCCGCGGGAACGGCTGCCCGCACACCGCGCAGAACGCGGCCCCCGGGGACTGCGCGGACCCGCAGGCGGGGCACGTCACGTCGCTCATGACTCGTCTCCCTGTCGTCTCGACGGCCCCGACGACGACCCTGCCGCCGGGGGCACCGCGCCACCCCGCGCGCCGGCGCGGCGGCCGGGCAGCCACCGGCGCAGGCCCGCGGAACCGCCGCCCGCGCGCACGGACCGCAGCGAGAGCGCGGCACGCACCCGGGCGCGACGGTTCACGGAGGAGCGTAGCCCTCCGACGACGGAGTCGACGTCCGCCCAGAACGCCTCGATCTCCTGCTCCGTCGGCTCCCCGGTGCCGAAGACGGTCGCGTCCGCGCGGTGCGCGAGCGGGATCGTCGCCGTCGCGCCGTACGCCTGCGCGAGCACCCCCGCGCCCTCGCGGCGGGTCGAGCCGGCGGGGACAGGCGTCCCGAGGTCGGTCGCGGTGTCGAGCACCTCGCGCCAGCCGCCGCTCACGCGGTCGACGGGCCGTTCCGCGGTGCGGCGCCGGGCCCGGCGTCGCGCCTTGTAGGCGAGCACGAGCACGACCGGGAGCGCGAGCAGCGCGAGCGGCACGACCACGGCGACGCCGATGAGGACCGCCTGCCCCCAGTCGAACCCGTCGCTGTCGGCCTTCTCCTTCTCCTCGTCGTCGATCTTCCCGGCCTCGGCCTCGGCGGGCTCCTCCGGCGGCTCCGGGTCCTCGAGGATCGGGGGCTTGGGCACCTGGAGGCTCTTCGGCTCCGGCTGGATCTTGTTGTCCTCGTCCGGGATCGCCGTGATCGGCACCCAGCCGTGGCCGACGAACGGCACCTCGGCCCACGCGTGCACGTCGGTCCCGGTCGCCGTGTACGGCTCGCCCGGCTCGAGCGGGTTCTTGTCCAGGTCGGGGTAGAAGCCCATCACGACGCGAGCCGGGATGCCGGCCTGGTTGGCCATGAGCGCGAGCGCGACGGCGAACTGCTCGTCGTCGCCCACCATCTCCTCGTCGGCGAGCAGCGTGTCGATGCGCTCCGCCGAGTGGCCCGGTCGCGACGGCGGCTGCGTGTCCAGCCCGCTCGAGAAGATGCCGCTCGCGACGAGGCCGTCGCGCAGCGCGTAGAGCTGGTCGACGGGCTCGGTCTCCTCGCCCATGAACTGCGCGGCCTTGCCCGCGAGCGACGCGGGCAGCACGCCCTTCGGCGGCGTGGGGACCTGCACCGACTGGTCGATCGCCCCGGCGCGCAGGTCGTCCTCGGTGGGCTCGGCCGTGACGAGCGCGTCGAGCGTGTAGGTGTCGCCCGGGCGCAGCCCGGCGGTCGACAGCGCCGTGCCGGTCGTGCCGTTGTAGTACGTCGTGTCGGCGAGCTCGCGCGCCCGCTCGCCGGTGTAGGTGATGCCTGCGAGCTGGCCGACGTCCGGCACCCACACCCCGGTGTAGTCGCCGACCTGGACGTCGAGGCGTGTCGGCGTGCCGGGCGCGACCGTCGCGATCTCCTGGCCCGCGCGCGTGTAGACGCCCGAGCCGGGCAGCCCGCTCGAGACGTCGTAGACGACGCCGTTGTAGGTGTCGAGCGCGGCGAGGCGGACCTTCGCGCCCGGGGGCAGGCCCCGGACGGTGAACAGCTCGTCCTCGCGCATGTCCTTCGCGTACTTGCGGAACGCCGTGAGCGGGCTGACGTACTGGTGCAGGTCGAGCGGCGGGACGACCGTCTCGCGCAGGACGGTGCGCGGGTCGTCGGGCAGGAGCGCGGGGGCCGCGAACGCCGCCGCGACGCCCCCGACGACGAGCATCGCGGCACCCGTGCGCACGCGGTGCCACCACAGGCGCCGGGTCGCGGCGCGGCTCGCCTCCGTCGTGATCTGGTGCGCGCCGAGCCGCGCGGCGGTGACGCGCCACCCCGCCCAGAGCAGGCCGACGCCGCCGAGCACGAGGCCCTGCGCCACCGGGTACGCCGCGATGACGGTCCCGAGCAGGATGACCGCCACGAACGCGCCGGCCACCGGCACGAGCGCCCACGCGGCACGACGCGCGCGCCACGCGATCGTGCCCGCGAGGAGACCCGTGACGAGCATGAGCAGGTAGGGGACGACCGCGAGGTGCGGGAACGAGTGCAGCGGCGGGACCGTCGTGACGAACTCCTTCCAGCCCGTCACCGCCCCCCGCGCGAGGTCGGCGATCGTCGTGAGCGACGGGAGCACGCCGCCGATCGCGTCGGCGGGCAGGGCGAGCAGACCGCCCAGGAGGAGGTACGCGAGGACCGCGACCGGGAGCACGGTGTAGGCCGCCCAGCGCCGCCAGGCGCCGAGCCACGCGACCGCGAGACCGACGACGGCGCCCCCCGCCGCGGGGAGCAGGTAGCCCGAGGAGCCCCACACGGGGCCGAACCCGACGACCGTGGCACCGAGGACGAGGACGAGCGCGAGCGCGTCGACGGCGCCGAGCGCCGTGAGGGCGCGCGGCGTGTCGGCGCCGCGCAACCGGGTCGTGTTCCGCTGCGACGTGCCGGACGAGGGCGCCGGCGTGCCGACCGGCGTGGCGCGGCGCGAGCCGCGCGTCGTGGTGCTGGGCGCGCTCATCAGTCGTTCAGCCTCCGCAGGGCGAGGGGGAGCTCGCCGAGCTCGCCGATGGTGAGGACGACGAGCTCCGCGATCGCGTGCCGGCTGAGGGACGCGCCGGGCACGCACTGGATCGCCATGACGCGCACGTCCTGCGGCAGGCGCGCCGACGCCGCACGGAGCTCCGTCGGGGTCACCCGGCTCCCGACGATGAACGCCACGACGGACGCGTCGGTGATCGTCAGGCCCGCGACGCGTGCGACGTCGACGAGCGACGTGCGCTGCGACTGCGTCTCCACGCGCGCGAGGTCGTCGAGCAGCCGCGTGCGGTGGTCGCCGCGCAGGTTGCCGTCGTTGACGAGGACCGTGACGCCGCGGTCCTCCTTGATCGCCTGGAGCCCGAGGGACCCGCACGCGCTCACGGCGAGCTCGAACTCGTCGTCGTGCGCGTAGTCCTCGGCCCGCGTCGAGAGCAGCACCGCGAGGTGCGAGCGCCGCGTCTCCTCGAACTGGCGCACCATGAGCTGGCCCGTGCGGGCCGTCGTCTTCCAGTGGATGTGGCGGCGGTCGTCGCCGGGCACGTAGTCGCGCAGCGCGTGGAACGACACGTCGGAGTTCGAGATGTCGGTGGTCACGCGGCCCTCGAGGTCCTTGAGGAACCCGGTCGACGAGCCGGACAGGTTCTTGACCCGCGGGTGGACGAAGAGCTCCTCGGGCTCGGTCCACACGACCTCGCGCCGCAGGAGCCCGAGCGGGTCGGCCCGCACGGAGCGCACCGGGCCGACGGAGATGACCGACCGCCGGTGGGTCGGCACGGTGAAGATCTCCTCGTGGCTCCCCTGCGGGCGCAGGCGCGGCACGGGGAACGTCGCCATGCCCTGCCCCACGGGCAGCTCCATGACCGACGGGAGCAGCGGGCGGGCGGAGTCGTTGCGGACGTCGAGCCGGCCCACCGCGCGGTCCCCCACCGTCACGCGCTGCTGCGCGAGGTCGAGCACGACGGCGTACCGGAAGCGCCCGAGGACGAACGCGACGGCCGCGAGCAGCGCGACCGTGAGCAGGACCGCCACGACGAGCAGCTCGAGCCACGACAGCGCGAGCCCGGCCCACCAGGCCGCGACCGTGACGACGAGCGCAGCCCAGCCGAACGGGCTGACGGCGGACGTCACGGGCCGGACCGTCCGCGCGGCGGGCGCGAGCGCACGCCCGACCGGCGCGGTGACCCGCGCGAGGGGTGCGGCCAGGGGGCGGAGCAGCCCGGCGAGGGCGGACCCCGCGCGGGGTGCGCCCGGGCGGCCGCCGCTGGCGGTGCGGCCGGAGCGGGCGCTGGGGCGCCCGCTGGTCGGGCCGGGGGTGGCGTTCATGGCATGAGCTCTCGGTCGGTGCGGGCCGTCGGTCCGCCGGCGGCGGGACGGCGTGCGGCCGGCGTGCGGGACGCCGGTCGTGTCAGGCGCTGCGGCGCTCCTGCGGCGCCGCGACGTCGGCGAGCAGGCGGCCGAGCACGGCCTCGTTCGTCGCGCCCGCGAACTCGGCCTCGGGGTCGAGCACGAGGCGGTGCGCCCACGTCGGCTGCGCCAGCTCCTTGACGTCGTCCGGCAGGACGTAGTTGCGCCCGTGCGCGGCGGCCCACACCTTCGCGCAGCGCACGAGGGCGAGCGCACCACGGACGGAGACGCCGACGCGCACCTCGGGCGCGTTGCGCGTCTCCTCGGCGAGCCGGGAGACGTACTCGAGCACCGCGCCGTCGACGTGCACCCGTGCGCCGAGCTCGGCCATCTCCGTGACGGCCTGCGTCGTGATGAGCGGCTGGAGCGTCTTGCTCCGGTCGCGGACGGACGCGCCCGAGAGGATCTCGACCGTCGAGGCGTGGTCCGGGTAGCCGATCGACGCCTTCATGAGGAAGCGGTCGAGCTGCGCCTCGGGCAGGCGGTACGTCCCGGCCTGCTCGATGGGGTTCTGCGTCGCGATGACCATGAACGGGCGGCCGACGTCGTGGCCGACGCCGTCGACCGTGACCCGGCCCTCCTCCATGACCTCGAGGAGCGCGGACTGCGTCTTGGGCGAGGCGCGGTTGATCTCGTCCGCGAGGACGATGGACGCGAAGATCGGGCCCTGGTGGAACTCGAACTTCCCCGTCTTCTGGTCGTAGATCGTCACGCCCGTGACGTCGGACGGCAGGAGGTCCGGGGTGAACTGGATGCGGTTGTTCGTGCCCTGGACGCTCGCGGCGAGGGCGCGCGCGAGCGAGGTCTTGCCGGTGCCGGGCGCGTCCTCGAGGAGGATGTGGCCCTCGGAGAGCATGCACGTCAGGGTCAGGCGCACCACGTGCGCCTTGCCCAGGACGGCCTGGCCCACGTTGCCGACGAGGCGGTCGAAGGTCTGAGCGAACCAGGTGGCCTGCTCGGGGGTCATGGTGGTCATTCGTCGCTTCCGTTCGCTGTGCTGTCCGAGGTGGGGCGCGGTCCGCGCTAGTACCACGTCATGGTGTTCGTGCTCCCGATGGTCGTCTCGATCCGCGCCGAGCCGCCCGGCTGGCCGTAGACGCACTGCTGGCCGCCGGAGTAGTTCCCGTTGCCGTCGGTCCGCAGGGCGCGGCCCTGGGCGTCGCGGCTGTAGTTGCCGGACCCGATCTGCGAACCGCCGCCATAGCACGTCACCCGGAACGAGGTGTTGGCCGGGCCGTCCTTGATGGTGAGGTAGAGCTCGGCGCACGACGAGTGCCCGCACTCGCCCGGCCACTTCCCGTCGGGGAGCTTGTGGTTGCTCCCCTTGCTCACCGTGAGGACGGGCTCGGGCTTCTTGTCGGACGTCGCCGACCGGCACGTCTCCTTCGCGGCGCCCTCCGTCGGGGTGACCCGGACGCAGATCTCGCGCGTCTCGGAGTAGCCGACCGAGAGGCTCCCGGAGCCTTCCTTCTGGGTGGACTGGACCGCGCCGCGCACCTGCACGGAGTACCCGCGCCCGTTGCCCGCGGTCGACCAGCTGTACGTGATCGAGCGGTCGCCGCCGTTCATCGAGACGACCGGCGCCGGGATGGGCCCGTAGGGCAACTCCTCGTTCGCCGTCGCCGCAGCGCCAGGCTCGCGCGCGCCGTCGACCCCCGCGACGGCGCGCACCGCGATCCGGTACGGCTTGCCGTTCGACAGCCCGTCGACGACCTTGTTCGCGCCGAGCGTCTGCCAGCCGCCGCCGGCGTCGTACTGGTAGGAGATCTCGTCGGCCCGCACGCCGTTGCCCGACGCGGCGCCGAACGACAGCTGGATCTGGCCGTCCGTGCCGTTCGCGTCGGCGCTGAGGTTCGACACCGCGCCCGGCTTCGCGAACGCGCGCACCGGGTCCGACGCCGGCGAGAACTCGGCGTCGCCGAGCTTGTCCGTCGCCTTGTTGTGCGCGCGCACCCGGAACGCGTAGCCCGTCGTGTCCGCCGGGACGCCGACCGTCGCGGACGTCGCGCCGCCGGCGGCGGTCGAGGTCTGCACGACGCTCCCGCCCCGCAGCGCCTCGATCGTGTACCGCGTGATCGGGGCGCCGTTGCCGTCCGGGGCGCCCCAGGAGACCTGCATCTGCGACGTGTCGCCGATCGACGTGCGCCGCACCGCCGGCTTGGCGGGAGCCGCCGGCTTGCCCGCCGGCGTCTCGGCGGCCGAGTAGTCGCCCCAGTCCGAGGGGTCGGGGGCGAGGTTCACGGCCTGGGCACGCACCTTGTAGGCGACGCCGTTCTGCAGGCCGTCCCACGTCACCGACGTCCCGGTCAGGGCCGTCTTCTGCACGGAGCCGCCCGGCGGCGCGGGCGAGATCTCGAGGTTGACGGCCTGGATCGGGGAGCGGTCGGTGTAGGTCTTGTTGGTCCAGGTGACCGTGAGGGACTTGTCGCCGAACTCGAGGGTGGGTGCGGCGGGCGGGTCGGGCTTCTCGTCCGGTCGGGCGACGGCGGAGGCCGGGGAGGCGGGTCCGTCGCCGACGGCGTTGGTCGCGTAGACGGTGAAGGTGTACTCGACGTTGTTGGTCAGGCCGTCCAGGGTGCAGGTGGTGGTGCCGCAGGCCTTCTCGTAGCCGTTCTGGGAGCGCACGGTGTAGCCGGTGATGTCGGCGCCGTTGTTGTTCGGCGGGTCCCAGGTGAGCACGACCGTCTTGGAGCGGACCTCGACGACCTGCGGGGTCGAGGGCGCCTCGGGCTTGCCCAGCACCTTGAGCTGGACGCGGCCCTCGACCTCGCGGTCGGGGTCCTTCGTCGCGTCCTGGATCCGGTACCGGACCACCATGACCCCGACGAAGTCGTCGCGCGGCGTAACCGAGACCTGGTCGCCCGCGACGGAGGCGGTGCCCTGCCCCGTCTCCACCACGGCGTCGACGAGGGTCAGCGGCCGGTCGGGGAACGGGTTGGAGTCGTTGGCCAGGACGGGCACGGTGGTGGCCTTGCCCTGGTGGGCGTCGTCGACGGTGTCGGGGTTGGCGCGCGCCAGGGGCCGGGTCGAGGCCACGACGGTCAGGGTCGCGGTGCCCTCGACCGGGGGGTGCTCGCCGTCGGTGACGGTGATCGGGACCTGCACGACCGAGCCCTTGGGCACGTCCGGGGTCGCCTGGGCGCGCAGCGTGGTGCCCTCGACGGTCACGGTCACGCCCTGGGCCTGGCCGGTGGCCTTGAAGGTCAGGGGGTCGCCGTCGGGGTCGGTCGCGAAGCGCGCGAGGTCGATCGAGGCCTCCTCGCCCGCTGCGACGTCGAGCGTCGGGGTCGACAGCTCCGGCGGCAGGTTTTCCGGCGGGAGCACCTGGACGGGGATCGTCAGGACGTTCGTCCGGCCCTCCGGGTCGTCCGGGCCCGACCCGTCCGTCACCTCGAACGACACCGACGCCGGGCCGGTGTAGTCCGCGTCCGGCGTGTAGACGATCTCGGTCACGGACGGGACCTGCCGGTCCCCCTCGGTGACCTTGACCTTGTCCTCGGTGGTCAGGCGCGGGGAGCGGCCCTCCACGACGAGCACGTGCTCGGTGAGGTCGATCGGCAGCGACTCCCCCGCCAGCACCTCGAGCTGCGTGCCCGGCCGCAGCGTGGGCTTCTGGTCGGTGAGGCCGGGGACCTTGACGAAGGCCTTGGCGGTCAGGCCGTCGATGTCGGTCGCGGTGTAGGTGATGACCTGGCGGCCCTCGGTGAGGGTGACGGTGAGCTCGCCGTCGGGGGTGACGCTCGCGGTGCTCGCGTCGGTGGTGACGGTGAGCTCGCTCGCGGCGCCGTCGGGGTCCTCGTCGTTGTCCAGGACGGGGACGGTGACCTCGGTCTTGCCCAGGATGTCCTCCACGGGCACGGTGTCGTCGCGCGCGACCGGGGGCAGCAGGGGCGCGTTCGCCGAGACGTTCACGGTGACCGCGCCGGTCGCGCGGGCGCCGTAGGTGTCCTGGATCTGGTAGTAGAACGTGTACGAGCCGTCCTGGTCGGGCGAGGTCAGCACGATGCGGTCGGCCACGACCTCGGCGTCCAGGTCGTGGGTGTCCTCGATCCCGCCCGGGACCAGCCCGACCTGGTCCCCGTCGGGGTCGGTGTCGTTGGCCAGCGCCGCGACCGAGACCGTGCGCCCCGGGCGCACCGTCACCTCGTCGTCCACCGCGACCGGCGACTGGTTGCTCTCGCCCGGCCGCGCGATCCCCACCCGCACGGTCCCGGTCGCCGTCGCCCCGCGGGCGTCCAGGACCGTGTACGTGAAGGTGTCGAGGCCCGTCGCGTTCTTGGAGGCCGCGTACTCGAGGAAGCCCTCGACGACGCTCGCCGAGCCCTTCGCGGGCGGCGCCGCCACCCCCGTCACCTGGACGGAGTCGCCGTCGGGGTCGATGCCGTCCAGCGGGACCGCGATGCGCACGCTGGACCCGGACAGCACCCGGGCCTCGATCTCGCGCGGCTGCGGCGGGGCGTTGTCCTCGCCGTCGCGGATCCGGATCGTGACCTGGGCCGAGTCCTCCTGCCCGTTGACGTCCCGCACCCGGTAGATCGCGTACGCCGTGCCCGCCTCCGAGCCCGCCTTGAACCGCAGCGTGTCCTCCGAGACGAACGCCTCGCCCAGCGCCGGGTCCACGTCCTGCTCCAGCTCGGGCTGCAGGAACAGCTCCAACCCGTCAGGGTGCGTGTCGTTCTTCAGCACCGGGACCGTCACCACGTCCCCCGCGTGCACCGTCACCTCGTCCGCCACCGCGTTCGGCGGCTGCAGCCGCGTCGGCGCCGGCACCGGCACCACCCGCACCTCGCCCACGGCCGACTCCGTGCCGTTCGACACGGTGTAGGCGATGCTGACGGGGCCGTCGAGCCGCCGCAGCTCCGTGACGCGGAGCATCTGGTGCCCGAGGACGGCCACGGAGACGCCTGCGTCCGCCGGGACCGAGACCGACTGGACCACCAGGACGCCGCCCGCCGGGTCGGTGTCGTTGGCGAGCACGTCGACCAGGGTCGAGCCGCCGGTGGGCAGCAGGGCCGTGTCGGTGACGACGATCGGGGCGCCCTCGGCCTCGGACGGCGGCAGGACGTCCACCCGCACCAGGCCCGTGGTCGCGTTCGGGCCGTCGGTCACCTGGTACGTCAGGTCGTAGGAGCGCGGCTCCATCGAGAGGAACGTGAACGTGCCCGCGTCGTAGTTCGGCGTGATCTGCGCCGGGGCGGACTCCGAGACCGACGCCAGGCGCAGCTCGTCCCCGTTCGGGTCGGTGTCGTTGCGCAGCGGCTCGACCGTCACCGGCTGCCCCGCCGGGACCACCACGTGGTCGCTCACCGCGACCGGCGGCTGCGGACCGGGCACCACGTCGACCAGCAGCTTGCCCTCGAACACGCCGCCCTGGCCGTCCGCCACGGTGACCGCGACGATCTTCCGGCCCGTCGAGCCGCCGCCGTCGCGCAGCTCGACCGTGCCGTCGGGGCGCGAGCGCACGTCGTCGCCCGCGACCGTCGCGGCCGCCGACGCGAGGTACAGGTCGTCGCCGTCCGGGTCCTTGAAGTACGGCAGCACCTTGATCGACGCCGTCCCGCCCTGCTCCACCCGGACCACGGGGTCGCCCGTCTGCTCCGGCGGAGCGTTCTCGCCCCAGGGCGAGACGCGCAGCGACACCGAGGCCTCCGCGGTCCCCCCACGGCCGTCGGAGACGGCGTAGCGGAACGAGCCCTCCCCGGTCGCGCCCTCGGGGACCACAGCCTGCAGGGCGGCGCCGCCCATGATCGTCTGCACGGTCGCGTTCGACGGCGAGTCCCCGACGAGCGACGCCGTCATCACGTCCCCGTCCGGGTCCACGTCGTTGCCCAGCACCGGCAGGATCGTCGTGCGCCCCGGACGTACCCCGAACGCGTCGTCCTTGGGCTGCGGCGGCCGGTTCGGCTGGGACCGGTCCGCGATGAACTGGTCCACCTGCTCGGGGTTCGTCAGCTCCGCGTCGGCCTCCTCGCCCTCGGCCTCCTCGGGCATCTGGACGTCCCAGTCGTCGACCTTCTGGTACTCGTCCGCCGCCATCCACAACGTCCCCGCCGACAGGTCGTTGAGCACGATCACCTGCCGGTTCACCCGGTACTCCAGGCGAGCCTGCGGGTCGATCCCCTCCAGGCGGGTGTCCAGGTCACGGTCGGTGCCCTCGCAGTCGCGGATCACCTGGCCGGTCGAGGCCCACGCCCCGTACGTGCACGACCCGAGCTGCACGGGCGCCGCCGGGCGGCCCTCGGCCGCGCGGCGGACCGCGTCGCCGCCGGCGAGCGGCTGCGTGACGAGACCGTGCGACGTCGCGACCACCACGTCGTCGGACGCCGCCGAGGGCTGCTGCAACCGCGCCTCCGCGCCGTCGTCGAGCGCCACGGTGCGTCCGCCGGGCAGCACGAGCTGCGACGCGGAGCGGTCCAGCACGACCGGCTCGTCGCCGACCGCGGTCACCTCGACCTCGGCACCCGACCCCACGGGCAGCGTGGTGGACGCGGGCTCCCCCGAGACCGCGCCGCGCACCGTCGTGCGGACCGTCCAGAGCGTCCCGGTCGACGGGACCGCGACGAACACCGTGCCGTCCTGCGCGACGACGACGTCCCCGTCGCCCTCGACCTCGACCGTCGGGTCGAGCTCCTCGGCGTCGAACGAGGTGGCGCCGTCGAACGGCAGGACCCACAGCAGGCCCTCCTCACCGTCGAGGATCGCGGTCGTCGCGCCCCCGGAGGCGACCTGCGCCCCGGCCGGCAGCCGCACCTGGCCGTCGAGCTTGAGGTGGGCGACGTCCACGGGCGAGGCGGTCCCGGTGCCCGCGTCCTCGAGGAGCACGCGGCCCGCGTCCTGCTGCACGTCGAACGACGCGCTGCCCGCGTTGAGCGTGCCGTCCATCGCCTGGGACTCGTAGTTGAACCGCCCCACCAGGCCGGCCGACGTCTTCGTCACCCACACGCCCGAGTCGTTGAGGTCCACGTCCGCCGTGGCCTCGCCCTCGGTGAACAGCGCGAGTCCCACCAGCGCCGTGGAGAACACCGACACGGTGCTCACGGACGCGACGGTACGGCGGTGCTCACGCAGGCGCGCCAGGAAACCCACAAGTCCTCCGAGGTGCCGGATCGGGAGGCGACCGGTCCCCTTCGCCGGCCCCCTCGATCTCGCACTTGCCAGGCGGCCCCACCGATCGCGCAACCGAGGATAACGGGAGGGCGAGTGAGGTCCGACACCCGTCCCATGGGGAGAACTCCCCTCTCGGTGAGCGCGCCCCGGGCCCACCGGCGCGGACCACCGTCGGGTGTGCCGCTACCGGCAGGGCCGGACGGGTGTCCCGGGCAACCGGCCCGGGCACCGGGACGGCCCCGCGCCCACGGCACCCACGACCGGAAAGTTCACCCTCTCGGCGGGTCAGGCGGCGCGGTCCGCCAGGGCCTCCGCGAAGGAGCGCAGCGCGTCGCTCACCGGCCCGGGGGGCAGCGTGTCGAGCTCGTCGACGGCGGAGCGGGCCCACCGGACGGCGAGCGCGCGCGTCTCGGCGAGCACCTCGTGCCGGCGCAGCGCCGCGACGGCCGCCGCGAGCGCGGCGTCGTCGGTCAGGTCGGAGTCGAGCAGCTCGACGAGCGCCGCATCGTCCTCCGTCGCGGTCCCCTGCGCGATGCGCGCGCGCAGCAGGAGGACCGGCATCGTGGGGACCTTCTCGCGCAGGTCGGTGCCCGGGGTCTTGCCCGACTCGTCTCCGGAGGACGCGAGGTCCAGGACGTCGTCGGCGAGCTGGAAGGCGACCCCCAGCCGCTCGCCGTAGGCCGCGACCGTCTCGACGACGTCGGCCGGGCAGCCGGCGAACATCGCGCCGAGCCGTGCGGACGTCGACAGGAGCGACGCCGTCTTGTCCGCGAGGACCTCGAGGTAGTGCTCGACGGGGTCGTCGCCCTCGCCCGGCCCCGTGGTCTCGTGGAGCTGGCCGAGGCAGAGCCGCTCGAACGTCCGCGCCTGGATGAGCACGGCCTCCGGGCCGAGCGCCGCCACGGTCGACGCGGCACGCGCGAAGAGCAGGTCGCCGACCATGATCGCGACGGAGTTGCCCCACACCGCGTGCGCGGACGGCGCCCCGCGCCGCACGGGCGCGGAGTCCATGACGTCGTCGTGGTAGAGCGACGCGAGGTGCGTGAGCTCGACGACGACGGCTGCCTCCGCGACCTCGGGCCGCGTCCCGTCCCCGAGCTCGGCCGCGAGCAGCGTGAGCAGGGGGCGCAGGCGCTTGCCCCCGGCGTTCACGAGGTGCCGCGACGCCGAGTCCGCGAGCGGGTCGGCGTGCGCGACGGCGGCCCGGAGCCGGGTCTCGACCTCCGCCAGGCGCTCGGTGAGGGCGGCCGCGAGCTCGGGGTCCGAGATCGGGATCGCGGTGGTCGTCACGGGAGCGGTCCGCTCGCGCGGGCCGCGGGGCCCGGCGGGCGCGGAGGGGACGGGAGGCACGGAGGTCACGGGACGAACTTAACCGCCTCGGCCGCCAGATCGAGAACCGGGGAGGGGAACACACCGAGGAGGAGCACCCCGATCGCGCACACGGCGATCGCCACGGTCGTCGGTCCGGTCGACCGCACGACGGTCACCCCGGTGCCCTCGGAGGCCTCCGCGCCGCCGTCCGCGCCGTCGCCCACGCCGCCGGACGGCGCCGTGAAGAACATGAGCACGATGAGGCGGACGTAGAAGAACACCGCCACGGCCGAGGCGAGCACACCGACCACCGCGAGCACCCACGTGGAGCCGCCGCCCTGCCCGTCGGGGCCGGCGATCGCCGCGCCGAACGCGGTGAACTTCGCCACGAACCCGGCGGTCAGCGGGATGCCCGCCATGGAGAGCAGGAACAGCGAGAAGACGCCGGCGAGCCACGGGCTGCGGCGCCCCAGACCCGCCCACTGGGCGAGGTGGGTGGCCTCGCCGAGCACGGCGACGGGCTCCCGGGACGAGTCGTCCGTGACGTTGTCCGCCGCGTCCGAGCCGTCGGCTCCCCCGGCGCCCGCCCCGACGGTCGCGGGCACCCGCTCGCGGACGGGGGCCGTCTCACGGACGAGCGTAACGACCGCGAAGGCGCCGACCGTCGCGAGGCCGTAGACGAGGAGGTAGAACACCGTCGCCCGCAGCGAGAGCTGGGAGAACCCCAGGACGCCGACGAGGATGAAGCCCGCGTGGGCGATCGACGAGTACGCGAGGAGCCGCTTGACGTCGGTCTGGACGGCGCCGACGACGGTCCCGACGACCATGGTGAGCAGCGTGACGATCCACAGCGCGACGAACAGGTCCTCGCGCGTGGCCGGCGACGACTGCGCCAGACCGAGGCTCACGACGTACAGCACGCGCAGGAGCGCCCCGAACGCCGCGGCCTTGGTGCACGCCGCCATGAAGCCGGTGATCGGCGTCGGGGCCCCCTGGTAGACGTCGGGGCTCCACGAGTGGAACGGCGCGGCGCCGATCTTGAACAGCAGCCCCGCGAGGATGAGCAGGGCGCCGACGACGACAAGGCCGGGCATGCTCGCGAGCGGGCCCTCGGGCGTCGCGAGCGACCGGTACACCTCGACGAGGTCCACCGAGCCGGCGAACCCGTAGACGAGAGCGACGCCGAACACGAACAGCGCGGACGCGAACGCGCCGAGCAGGAAGTACTTGAACGACGCCTCCTGCGACAGCAGGCGGCGACGCCGGGACATCGCGGACAGCACGTACAGCGGGAGCGAGAGCACCTCGAGCGCGACGAACATCACGAGCAGGTTCCCGGTGGCGGGGAAGATCATCATGCCGCCGACGGCGAACAGCACGAGCGGGTAGACCTCGGTCTGCTCGAGCCCCTTGCGCCGCGTGAGGTCCTCGTACGGCGAGCCGGGGACGGCGGCCGCGGACGGCGCGAACGCGTCCTGGCCGGTCGACGTCCGGTCGGCGATCACGAGGATCGCCAGGAACGCGAGCAGCACGACGATCCCCTGGACCGCGAGCCCGAAGGGGTCGATGACCATCGACCCGCCGAGCACCCGCACGCCGTAGGCGGCGCCGTCCGTGCCCTGGACGGCAGGGTCGCGCCACAGCACGACGACGAAAGCGAGCGCCACGGCCGTCGCCAGCAGGGCCAGGACGACCTGCACCGTGCGCCGGACGCGCGCCGGGACGAACGCCTCGACGAGCACGCCGACGACGCCGACGCCGAGCACGACGAGGACCGGGGCGAGGTACAGCCAGTCGACCGTGGGGGCCACGAAGGAGTCGTTCACGACTCGCTCCCTTCGTCGGAGCTACGAGTGACGGACGTGCCCGGGCTCGAGGAGGCGACCTGCTCGGTCCCCGCGGCGAACGGGTCGGAGCGCGGCGGGTCCTCGACGCCCGCGACCGCGAGGTCGGAGAGCGTCACCTCGGCGGGCTCGCGCACGAGGTCGAGCGCGGGCGCCGGGTAGAACCCGAGGACGAGGAGGGCGACCAGCAGCGGCGCGACGACCCACTTCTCGCGCGCGCCCAGGTCGGGGAGCCGGTCGAGCCCCTCGCGGGTTCCGCCCGTGAAGATCCGCTGGTAGGTCAGCAGCACGTAGAGCGCGGCGAGCACGACGCCGAGCACCGCGACGAGCGCGGCCCACGGGCTGCGCGCGAACGTCCCGACGAGGACCATGATCTCGCTGACGAACGTCGACAGGCCGGGCAGCGACAGCGCGGACAGGCCCGCCACGAGGAACGTGCCCGCGAGCACCGGGACGACCTTCTGCAGGCCGCCGTAGTCCGCGATGCGCTGCGAGCGCTCCGGGTGCCGCGCGACGAGGAAGCCCGCGATGAGGAACAGGGCCCCGGTCGAGATCCCGTGGTTGACCATGTAGAGCGACGAGCCGGACACGCTGAGCGACGTGAACGCGAAGATGCCGAGCACGATGAACCCGAAGTGCGACACCGACGTGTAGGCGATGAGGCGCATGAGGTCGCTCTGCCCGATCGCCATGAGCGCGCCGTACAGGATCGAGACCACGGCGAGCACGACGACGACGGGCGCCGCCCACCTGCTCGCGTTCGGGAACAGCGGCAGGCACAGCGTGAGCATCCCGAACGTGCCCACCTTGTCCAGGACGCCGACGAGCAGCGTGGACGTCCCGGCCGGCGCGTGCTGCGCGGCGTCGGGCAGCCAGGTGTGCACGGGGAAGAGCGGCGCCTTGATGGCGAACGCGAGGAAGAAGCCCAGGAACAGCAGCCGCTCGATCGTGACCGGCATCGGGTTCTCCGCGAAGTACCCGACGAGGTTCGTCGTGAGGAACGCGTCTTCGGGCCGCGCGCCCGTGGCCGGGTCGATCGGCACCTGGACGTAGAGCGCGATGACCGCCGCGAGCATGATGAGGCCGCCCGCGAGCGAGAACAGCAGGAACTTCACCGCGGCGTAGCGCCGCCGCGCCCCGACGCCGAACCCGCCGATCATGAAGTAGACCGGGATGAGCATGGCCTCGAACAGCACGTAGAAGAGGAACACGTCGCGCGCGACGAACACCGCGACCATGAACGCCTCGAGGAGCAGCACGAGCGCGAGGTAGTGGCGCAGGCGGCGGACGTCGCCGTCCTGCTCCTTCCACGCGGCGAGCACGACGAGCGGGACCAGCAGCACCGACAGCGCGACGAGCGCGAGCGCGACGCCGTCGGCGCCGACCGCGTAGCTCGCCCCGATCTGCGGGATCCAGCGGTACGTCTCGGCGAGCTGGTGGGTACCGGCCGCGGACGTGTCGAACGCGGTGAACGCGCCGACGAGCAGGCCGAGCTCGACGAGCGCCGCGCCGAGCGCGATGCCGCGCACGGCACGCAGCGCGCCCGCACCGACGCCGCGCGTGCGGGCCGCGGCCGTGAGCCACACCGCCGCGGCACCCACCAGGGGCCAGGCGATGAGCAGGGACAACCAGGGGACGGAGGTGGTCATGGGTGTCTCCCTCTCAGCTCGCGGAGCCGGTGGTCAGGGCGAGGACGACGGCGACGACGACCACGAGGCCGCCGAGCATCGTCGCGCCGTACGAGCGCACGTAGCCGTTCTGCCACCCGCGGAGCCACTCCCCCACCTTGCCGACGAGGCCGGCCAGGCCCATCCAGCCGCCGTCGACCATCTCCTTGTCGGCGTAGACGAGCGAGCGCGTGAGGTACTGGCCGGGACGCATGAACACCGTCTCGTTGACGTCGTCCTGGTACAGGTCGCGGCGGGCCGCGCGCGTGAGCACGGAGCCGCGCGGGGCGCGGACCGGGACGCTCGACATCGCGTACTGGCGCCACGCGAGGGCGACGCCCGCGAGGACGAGCAGGAGCGTCAGGGCGATGAGCGACCAGACGGGCAGCACCGGCTCGTGGTGCTCGGCGTGCCCCGTGACGGGCTCGAGCCACGTGACGAAGCGCGAGCCCGCGGCGAGGATGCCGCCCAGGGCCACCGACCCGACGGCGAGGACGATCATCGGCCACGTCATGAGGCGCGGGGACTCGTGCGGGTGCTGGACGGGACCGTCCTGCGGGCCGAGGCCGTCCAGGGAGCCGCTGCCGTCGTTCCAGCGGCGGCGACCGGAGAACGTCATGAAGAACAGGCGCGACATGTAGAACGCCGTGATCCCCGCGCCGAGCAGCGCCACGCCGCCGAAGACCCACGCCCGCCACGGCTCGCCGTCGACGGGGACGAACGCGGCCTCGATGATCTTGTCCTTGCTCCAGAAGCCCGAGAACGGCGGGATCCCGAGGATCGCGAGCCAGCCCATCATGAAGGTGATCCACGTGACCTTCATGTACCGCGCGAGGCCGCCGAACCGGCGCATGTCGACCTGGTCGTCCATGCCGTGCATGACGGACCCCGCGCCGAGGAACATCCCGGCCTTGAAGAAGCCGTGCGTCACGAGGTGGAAGATCGCGAACGCGTAGCCGATCGGGCCGAGCCCCGCGGCGAGGATCATGTAGCCGATCTGCGACATGGTCGACGCGGCGAGCGCCTTCTTGATGTCGTCCTTCGCGCAGCCGACGATCGCCCCGAAGAGCAGCGTCACCGCACCCACGATCACCACGACGAGCTGCGCCGTCGGCGCGCCCTCGAAGATCGGCGCGGACCGGACGACGAGGTAGACGCCCGCCGTGACCATGGTGGCCGCGTGGATGAGGGCGGAGACCGGCGTCGGGCCGGCCATCGCGTCCCCGAGCCACGCCTGGAGCGGGAACTGCGCCGACTTGCCGCAGGCCGCGAGCAGGAGCGCGAGGCCCGTCGCCGTGAGCAGCGCGGTCGAGGCCTCCGGCACGCGGGCGAACACCGTGCTGAAGTCGAGCGCGCCGAACGTCGCGAACATGAGCATCATCGCGACGATGAGGCCGATGTCGCCCACGCGGTTCATGACGAACGCCTTCTTCGCCGCGACCGCGTACGCCCGGTTGTGGTTCCAGAACCCGATGAGCAGGTACGACGCGAGGCCCACGCCCTCCCAGCCGACGAACAGCAGGAGGAACGAGTCGGCGAGGACGAGGACGAGCATCGCCGCGATGAACAGGTTGAGGTACGCGAAGAACCGGCGCCGGTCGCGGTCGTGCGCCATGTAGGCGACCGCGTACACGTGGATGAGCGTCCCGACGAACGTCACGAGGAGCACGAAGGTCAGGGACAGCGGGTCGATCCGCAGCCCGACGGCGAGGTCGAGCCCGCCGGACGCGATCCAGTCGAACAGGCGGTAGTCCACGACGCGCTCGTCGACCGGGAGGCCGAGCATCGACACGAAGAGGACCAGGCCCACGACGAACGCCGCGGCGGACATCAGCACGCCGAACCAGGCGCCCCAGCGGTCGCTGCGGCGGCCCGCGAGCAGCAGGACGGCCGCCCCGACGAGCGGGAGCAGCACGAGCAGCGGTGCGGCGAGGAACGCGCCCGGGACCGTCTCGGTCGCGGGCACGACGTCGGTCGCGGTCAGCAGTCCGCCCGCCGACGGCAGGGCGGGAAGGAGCATCGTCATCGGTGCCGGCCCCTCAGCTCTTGAGCAGGTTGACGTCGTCGACCGAGGCGGACCGACGGGTGCGGAAGATGGACACGATGATCGCGAGGCCGACGACGACCTCCGCCGCCGCGACCACCATGACGAAGAACGCGAGGACCTGGCCGGTCACGTCGCCGTGGATGCGGGCGAACGTCACGAACGCGAGGTTGGTCGCGTTGAGCATGAGCTCGATGCCCATGAACACGATGATCGCGTTGCGGCGCAGGAGGACCGTCGCCGCGCCGATCGCGAAGAGGATCGCGGCCAGCACGAGGTAGTGGGTGAGCTCCATCAGTCCTCTCCTCCCGGGGTCGCGCCGGGCACGCGGGACCGGCCCGGGTCGTCGGGACCCCCGACGTCGCCGGCGGGCGGCTCGCCCTCGGGCTGCTCGGCCGTCGCGGCCTGCACCACGCGCTCGTTCGCGTCCTGGGCCCGCAGCGCGGGCAGGGCACGGTGCGGCTCGTGCTCGACGAGCACGTCGCGCTCGGCCTCGAGGATCGTGCCGGCCGAGCGCTCCTGGCCACGGATCCGCAGGATGCGGGACACCGACTCCTCGATGGGCCGCCCCTGCGGGTCGAGGGCCGGCGTGTCCATCGCGTTGTTCTGCGCGTACACGCCGGGCGCGGCGAGCGGCGTGAGTCGGCCGCCCGAGGGCAGTGCCGCGACCTTCGCGTCCGCCTGCTCGCGCTGGCCGACCTTCGGGGTGAGCCGGCGCCGGTGCGTGAGCACGAGCGCCGAGACCGCGGCGGTGATGAGCAGGATGCCCACGACCTCCATCGCGAACACGTAGTCCGCGAAGAGCACGCGTGCGAGCGCCGTCGGGTTCGTCACCGCGTTCGCGGCCTCGAGACCGACCGCGGGCGGGAACGCCGCCTGCGAGACGACGCCGACCAGGACGGCCCCGAGCCCGAGCCCGAGCAGCACGCCGATCCAGCGCTGGCCGCGGATCGTCTCGACGAGCGAGTCCGACGCGTCGACGCCGACGAGCATGAGCACGAAGAGGAACAGCATCATCACGGCGCCCGTGTAGACGACCACCTGGACGACGCCGAGGAACGGCGCCTCCTGCGCGATGTAGAGGATCGCGAGGTCGACCATGACGAACATGACCGCGATGGCGGCGTGCACCGCCTTGCGCGCGAAGAGCAGCGAGAGCGCCGCGAGGACCATGAGGGGGGCGAGGACCCAGAAGAGGACCGCCTCGCCGCCGCCCCCGATCACCGCGCGCCCTTCCGGGCCGACGGACGGGCGGACCGCCCGGACGGCTGCGCGACCCGCCGGACCTCCGGCTCGCGGCCCGCCGGCTCCGGCGGGAGCGTCGGGTCGTCCGGCCGGTGCTCGCGCACCCACTCCACCTGCTCGGCCACCGGTCCGCTCACCTCTCCGCGGTAGTACTCGGTGTCCGACGTCCCGGGCACCATCGGGTGCGGCGCGGCGAGCATGCCCTCGCGCAGCGGCGCGAGGAGGTCCTGCTTCTCCCAGATCATGCCCTCGCGCGTCGGCCCGGCGAGCTCGTACTCGTTGGTCATCGTCAGCGCCCGCGTCGGGCACGCCTCGATGCACAGCCCGCAGAAGATGCAGCGCAGGTAGTTGATCTGGTAGACGCGGCCGTACCGCTCGCCGGGCGACATGTGGCCGCCGTCGGGCAGGTCGGCGTTGTCCGCGCCCTCGACGTAGATCGCGTCTGCGGGGCACGCCCACGCGCACAGCTCGCACCCGATGCACTTCTCGAGCCCGTCGGGGTACCGGTTGAGCTGGTGCCGGCCGTGGTAGCGCGGCTTGGGCGGCACCTTCTGGCGCGGGTACTGCTCCGTCACGGTCGGCCGGAACATCGAGGAGAAGGTCACGCCGAACCCGGCGACGGGCGCGACGAGCTCGCGCAGGCCCTTCGCCTGCGGGCGGCGGACCTCGTACTCGCCCGGCCGGTCCGGCTTCTGGTCGTCAGCCACGGTCGACCTCCTTGTCGTGCGGTGTGTCGCGGGGGGCACCGGCACCCGGTGCGGACGTCCTGGCCGCGCCCGCGTCGTCGGGCACGAGGGCCCGACGGCGCGGCGAGGGCGGGAGCGACTGGCCGGGCAGCGGCGGGACGGGGAAGCCGCCGGCGAACGCGTCGAACGGCTCGGGCGCGCCCCCCGCGGTGCGCGGAGCGGCGCCGGGTGGCGCCTTCTTCTCGGGCCAGAACCAGACGACGACCACGACGACGAGGGCTATCGCGACCGCGATCCCGATGAACACGCGCAGGTCCACGTCGAGGAACTGGCGCACGGCCTGGGCGACGGCGAGCAGCACGAGCCACGCGAGCGCGAAGGGGATGAGGACCTTCCAGCCGAAGCGCATGAACTGGTCGTAGCGCAGGCGCAGCAGCGTGCCGCGCACCCACACGAAGAAGAACATGACGGCCCAGACCTTGACGAGGAACCAGAGGATGGGCCACCAGCCCTCGTTGAACATCCCGTCGTTGATCGCCGAGAGCGGCCACGGGGCCCGCCACCCGCCGAGGAACAGCGTCGTCGCGACCGCGGAGACGTTGAGCATGTTGATGTACTCCGCGAGGAAGAACCACGCGAACTTCATCGACGAGTACTCGGTCATGTACCCCGACACGAGCTCGCCCTCGGCCTCGGGGAGGTCGAACGGCAGGCGGTTCGTCTCGCCGACCATGGAGATGACGTAGATGACGAACGCCGGGAGGAGCGGGAGGAACCACCACAGCTGCGTCTGCGAGTCGACGATGCGCGAGGTCGACATCGACCCCGCCATGAGGAAGACGGAGACGAGCGACAGACCCATCGCGAGCTCGTAGCTGATGACCTGGGCCGTCGAGCGGACCGACCCGAGCAGCGGGTACGTGGAGCCGGACGACCAGCCGCCGAGCACGATCCCGTACACGCCGAGCGACGCGCACGCGAGGATGTAGAGCGTCGCGACCGGGAAGTCGGTGAGCTGGGCGGGCGTCACGTAGTCCGTGAACGGGATCTGCACCTCGGGCCCGAACGGGATGACCGCGAACACGAGGAGCGCGCAGAACACGGAGATCATCGGCGCGAGCAGGTAGACGAACTTGTCGGCCGCCTTGACGGTGATGTCCTCCTTGAGCAGGAGCTTCATCGCGTCGGCGAGCGACTGCAGCAGGCCGAACGGGCCGTGCCAGTTCGGGCCGGGCCGCACCTGCATGCGGGCGACGACCTTGCGCTCGAACCAGATCGCGAACAGCACGCTCGTCAGCAGGAAGACGAGGATGAGGACGGCCTTGACGAGGTAGGTCCAGCCGTTGTCCTGCGAGAAGTTCGCCACGATGCCGGGCACCGCCGGCGTCTCGGTGGCCAGCGCGTGGAGCGCGTGCAGGCCGCTCATGCGCCCTCCCCTCCGTCGGTGGTCCCCGGCTCGAGCCGGACGAGGTCGCCCGGCACCGCGCCGAGCGTGGCGTGCACGGACGACCCCGGCGAGCGCAGCGGCAGCCACACCACGTGGTCGACCATGTCGGTCACCACCACGGGGAGCGTGACCGCGCCCCGGTCGGTGACGACCCGCACGAGCTCGCCGTCGAACACGTCGACCGCGGCGGCCGTGGCCGCCGACAGGCGTGCCACGGGGCGCTTGGCCGTGCCGGCGAGGTACCGCTCGCCGTCCTGGCCGCGCGCGTCGTCGAGCAGGAGGCGCCAGCTCGCGAGGACCGCGGTCCCCGGCGCGACGGCGGGCGGCTCGGTCGCGTCGACCGTGGGCGCCGCGGCGCGCGCGCCGTCCCACGCGCCGTCGCCCACGAGCTGCTCGAGCTCGGCGCGCACGGCCTCGAGCGTCGACAGGCCGAGCGGGGCGCCGGCGGCGTCCGCGAGTGCGTCGAGCACGCGGTGGTCGGGCATCGCGGTCGAGGCGAGCGCGGCCGGGAACGGGCGCACGCGCCCCTCCCAGCTGACGAACGCCCCGGCCCGCTCCACGGGCGGCGCGACCGGGAGGACGACGTCGGCGAGGTCCGTCACCGCCGAGCGCCGCACCTCGAGCGAGACGACGACGTCCGCCGCCTCGAGCGCGCGGCGCGCGTGCGCCGGGTCGGGCAGGTCGTCGAGCTCGAGCCCGCCCACGAGGACGCCCGCGAGCTGGCCGACCGAGAGCGCGTCGAGCATCTCCCCCAGGTCGCGGCCCGGCGCGGTGGGCAGCCCCGCGGGGTGGTCCTCGGTGGTCGCCGCGCCCCACACGGTCGCGACGTCCACGCGGGCCGCGGCGTCGGCGACCGGGCGTCCGCCCGGCAGGAGGTTGGGCAGCGTGCCCGCCTCGACGCCGCCGCGCTCGCCCGCTCGGCGCGGGACCCAGGCGAGGCGTGCGCCCGTCGCGGCGACCGCGCGCAGCAGCGCGCTGTACCCGCCGGGCGTCGTGGCGAGCCGCTCGCCCACGAGGACGACCGCCCCCGGCTGGCGGAGCGCGTCGCTCGCGTCGGCGAGGACGTCGTCGGTGCCGCTCGCCTCGTCGAGCGTGCGGACCCGGTCGCCCGCGGCGATGCCGTCGAGCCACTCGGCCTCGGTCCCCGGGGCGGCGGGGAGCAGCGTGCCGTGCATGCGCTGCACGCCGCGCGACGCGAACGGCGCCACGGAGAACACGCGGACCCGGTGCCGCAGCGCGCCCTTGCGCAGGCGCAGGAACGCGACGCCCGCCTCCTCCTCGGCCTCGAGGCCGACGAGCAGGACCGCGGGGGCCTTCTCGAGGTCGGGGAAGGTCACGCCGAGACCCGTGCCGGCGACCGCGTGCGCGAGGAAGTCCGCCTCCTCCGCGCTGTGCGCGCGGGCCCGGTGGTCGACGTCGTTCGTGCGCAGCCACGTGCGCGCGAGCTTGGCGTACGCGTAGGCGTCCTCGACCGTGAGCCGCCCGCCCGGCAGGACGCCGACCCCGCCCGCGTCGCGGGCCCGGGTCAGGGCGTCGGCCGCGACCTCGAGCGCCTCGGCCCACGAGGCCGGGCGCAGCTCGCCGCGCGTGACGGTCCCGTCGGGCGCGACCTCGCGGTCGCGCACGAGCGGGTGCGTGAGGCGGTCCGGCGCGGACTGCCACGTGAAGGCGAAGCGGTCCCGGTCGGTGATCCACTCCTCGTTGACCAGCGGGTCCTCCCCCGCGAGGCGGCGCAGCACGACGCCCCGGCGGTGGTCGACGCGGATCGCCGACCCGGACGAGTCGTGCTCGGCGACCGACGGCGTCGAGACCAGGTCGAACGGGCGCGACCGGAAGCGGTACGCCGCCCCCGTGAGCGCGCCGACCGGGCAGATCTGCACGGTGTTGCCGGAGAAGTACGACGCGAACGGGAGGCCCGCCTCGTCCTCCAGGGCCAGGCCCACCGGGCGGTCGCCGGGCGCCTCGCCCGCGGGCGGCGCGAAGTCGAGCACGGCCTCGTCGAAGCGCCCGATCTGCTGCGCGGCGCCGCGCTTCTGCAGGTCGATGAACGCGTCGCCCGCGATCTCCTGGGAGAAGCGCGTGCACCGCTGGCACAGGACGCAGCGCTCGCGGTCGAGCAGGATCGTCGTCGAGACGGCGATCGGCTTGGGGAACGTGCGCTTGACGTCGACGAACCGGCTCGTCGCGCGCCCGTTGCTCATCGCCTGGTTCTGCAGGGGGCACTCGCCGCCCTTGTCGCACACCGGGCAGTCGAGCGGGTGGTTGATGAGCAGCAGCTCCATGATCCCGTGCTGCGCCTTGTCGGCGACCGGGCTCGTGCGCTGGGTCTTCACCACCATGCCCGGCGTCGCCTCGAGCGTGCACGACGCCTGCGGCTTCGGCATGGGCCGCACGTTGCCCTCGCGGTCGGGCGCCGCGACCTCGACGAGGCACTGGCGGCACGCCCCGGCGGGCTCGAGCAGCGGGTGGTCGCAGAACCGCGGGATCTGGATCCCGATCTGCTCGGCCGCACGGATCACGAGCGTGCCCTTGGGCACCGACATCTCGATGTCGTCGATCGTGAACGTCACCTGGTCCGCGGGGGCCGGGGTCTTGGCCGCGCCGCCCGAGGGCGCGACGGCCGAGGAGCCGGTGCCCGGGGCGGGGGTCGTGGTCGTCATCAGTGCACTCCTGCCGTCAGGACGCGGGCCGGGCGGGGCGTGTAGTCGAAGAGCGCCGAGGCCGCCGGGTCGAACGGGCAGCGGTGCTCCGTGATGTGCGCCTCGTACTCGTCGCGGAACAGCGCGATGCTGCTCGTGACGGGCGACGTCGCACCGTCGCCGAGCGCGCAGAACGCGCGGCCCAGGATGTTGTCGCACGTGTCGAGGAGCAGGTCGAGGTCGGCCTCCGTGCCCTGGCCCGCCTCGATGCGCGCCAGCACCTGCTTCATCCAGTACGTGCCCTCGCGGCACGGCGTGCACTTGCCGCACGACTCGTGCGCGTAGAAGTCGGTCCACCGGCTCACGGCCCGCACGACGCACGTCGTCTCGTCGAAGAGCTGGAGCGCGCGCGTGCCGAGCATCGAGCCCGCCGCGGCAACTGACTCGTAGTCGAGCGGGGTGTCGAGGTGCGCGTCGGTGAACAGCGGCGTCGACGAGCCGCCCGGCGTCCAGAACTTCAGCGCCTTGCCCCCGCGCATCCCGCCCGCGAGGTCGAGCAGCTCGCGCAGCGTCGTGCCGAGCGGGGCCTCGTACTGCCCCGGCCGCGTCACGTGCCCGGAGAGCGAGAACAGGCCGACGCCGGCCGAGCGCTCCGTGCCCATCGAGGTGAACCAGTCCGCACCGCGCGCGACGATCGACGGCACGCTCGCGATCGACTCGACGTTGTTGACGACCGTCGGGCGCGCGTACAGGCCCGCGACCGCGGGGAACGGCGGCTTGAGCCGCGGCTGCCCGCGGCGGCCCTCGAGCGAGTCGAGCAGCGCCGTCTCCTCGCCGCAGATGTAGGCGCCGGCCCCGGCGTGGACCGTGACGTCGAGGTCGAAGCCCGACCCGAGCACGTCCTTGCCGAGGTAGCCCGCCTCGTACGCTTCCTCGACCGCGCGCAGCAGGCGGCGGTACACGTGCAGCACCTCGCCGCGCACGTAGATGAAGGCGTGCCGGCAACCGATCGCGTACGACGTGATCGCGACGCCCTCGACGAGCGCCTGCGGGCTCGCGAGCATGAGCGGGATGTCCTTGCACGTGCCCGGCTCGGACTCGTCCGCGTTGACGACGAGGTAGCGCGGGCCGCCGTCGGGCGCGGGCAGGAAGCCCCACTTCATGCCCGTGGGGAACCCCGCGCCGCCGCGGCCGCGCAGGCCCGACGCCTTGACCGTCGCGACGACGTCGCCCGGCTCCTGCCCGAGCGCCGCGCGCAGGCCCGCGTAGCCGCCGCGGTCCAGGTACGACGCGAGCGTCCAGGACCGGTCCGCGTCCCACGTGTCCGACAGGACCGGGGTCAGCGGGTCCGGCGCCGGACGGGTCTCGGTGCTCTGCTGCTCGCTCATGCGTCCGCTCCCTTCGACGGGTCGGGCTTCGTGCCGGGCGACTCGGCCTTGCCGCCGGGGTCGACGTCGGCGTCGGTCGTCGGCTTCCGCTCGGCGCTCGACTGCGCCTCGCCGGCGTCCGGCGCACCGCCGGCGGGGGCGCCGCCGTCCGGGGCCGCCTCCGCGTCCGTCTCACCGGTCGGTGCGGTCCAGCCGTGCTCGCGCGCGAGCCGCAGGCCGGCGAGGGTGGGCTCGCCCGCGCCGACGCCCTCGTCGGCGCGGCCGTCGGTGAAGCCGGCGAGCACGCGGCTCATCTGCTTGAACGTGCACACGCTCGCCGCGCCGCGCGTCGGGGCGACGGCCTCGCCGGCGCGGAGCCGGTCCACGACGTCCGTCGCGCTCCCGGGGGTCTGGTTGTCGAAGAACTCCCAGTTGACCATCATCACGGGCGCGTAGTCGCAGGCCGCGTTGCACTCCACGCGCTCGAGCGTGATCGCGCCGTCCTCGGTCGTCTCGTCGTGCCCGACGCCGAGGTGCTCAGACAGCTCGTCGAAGATCGCGTCGCCGCCCATGATCGCGCACAGCGTGTTCGTGCAGACGCCCACGGTGTAGGTGCCGTTGGGGTGGCGCTTGTACTGGGTGTAGAACGTCGCGACGGCGGAGACCTCGGCCGCGGTGAGACCGAGCTGCTCCGCGCAGAACAGGATGCCGTCGCGCGACACGTAGCCGTCCTCGGACTGCACGAGGTGCAGCATCGGCAGCAGCGCGGAGCGGGACTCGGGGTAGCGCGCGACGATCTGCGCGGCGTCGGCGGCGAGGCGCGCCGTCGTCTCTGCGTCGTACCCGGGGCGCGCCCGCCGGGCGGGCGTCCCGTCCGTCGCAGGTCCGGCGTCGATGGTCATCGGTCCACCCCTCCCAGCACGGGGTCCAGGGACGCGACCGCGACCACGACGTCGGCCACCTGGCCGCCCTCGCACATCGCTGCCACGGCCTGGAGGTTGTTGAACGACGGGTCGCGGAAGTGCGCCCGGTAGGGGCGCGTGCCGCCGTCGGACACGAGGTGCACCCCGAGCTCGCCGCGCGGGTGCTCCACGGTCTGCCACGCCTGCCCCACGGGGACCCGGAAGCCCTCGGTGACGAGCTTGAAGTGGTGGATCAGGGCCTCCATCGAGGAGCCCATGATCTCCTTGATGTGCTCGAGCGAGTTGCCCTGGCCGTCGCTCCCGATCGCGAGCTGCGCGGGCCACGCGATCTTGCGGTCGCCGACCATGACGGGCTGGCCCGCCGTCGCCTCGAGGCGGTCCAGGCACTGCGCGACGATGTGCAGCGACTGGTAGCACTCCTCGAGCCGCAGCACCACGCGGTCGTAGCAGTCGGCGCCCGTCGCGGTCGGGACGTCGAAGTCGTACGTCTCGTAGCCGCAGTACGGGTCGGCCTTGCGCACGTCGTACGGGTGGCCCGTCGAGCGCAGCACCGGTCCGGTGACGCCGAGCGCCATGCAGCCCGCGAGGTTGAGGTGCCCGACCCCGACGAGGCGCCCCTTGAAGATGGGGTTGGCGAGCATGAGGTCGCCGAGCTGGCCGAGGTAGCGGCGCACGAGCGGGTCCGCCCGGCGCACCTGCTCGACGAGGTCCGGCGGCACGTCCTGCGCGACACCGCCCGGACGGACGTACGCGTGGTTCATGCGCAGCCCCGTGACCGCCTCGAAGATCCGCAGGATCTCCTCGCGCGCGGTGAACGCGATGGTCATGACGGTCGTCGCGCCCATCTCGTTGCCGCCCGTGCCGAGGCACACGAGGTGGGACGCGATGCGGTTGAGCTCCATCATCAGCACGCGGATGACGCTCGCCCGTTCGGGCACGTCGTCCGTGATGCCGAGGAGCTTCTCGACCGCGAGGCAGTACGCCGTCTCCTGGAACAGCGGCGCGAGGTAGTCCATGCGGGTGCAGAACGTGACGCCCTGCGTCCACGTCCGGAACTCCATGTTCTTCTCGATGCCGGTGTGCAGGTAGCCGATGCCGCAGCGCGCCTCGGTGACCGTCTCGCCGTCGATCTCGAGCATGAGGCGCAGCACGCCGTGCGTCGACGGGTGCTGCGGACCCATGTTGACGACGATGCGCTCCTCGCCGAGCGCGGCGGCCGCGACGGCGCTCTCCGCGATCTCGGCCCAGTCGCCGCCGGACGCCTCGAAGCTCGGGACGCCGGGATCGAAGTCGCCGACGGGCGGACGGGTGGCGTGCGGGGCGCCGCCGGGGGCGCCGGTGGTGTGCGTGCTCACGAGTACGACCTCCTCGTGTCGGGCGGGGGCACGGTCGCGCCCTTGTACTCGACGGGGATCCCGCCGAGCGGGTAGTCCTTGCGCTGCGGGTGGCCCGGCCAGTCGTCGGGCATCTCGATGCGCGCGAGCGACGGGTGGCCGTCGAAGACGATGCCGAAGAAGTCCCACGTCTCGCGCTCGTGCCAGTCGTTCGTCGGGTAGACGGACGTCGTGGTCGGCACGTGCGGGTCCGCGTCGGGCACCGACACCTCGAGCCGCAGCCGCCGGCCGTGGGTGATCGAGGTCAGGTGGTAGACGGCGTGCAGCTCGCGGCCGACCTCGTGCGGGAAGTGCACGCCGCTCACGCCCAGGCTCAGCTCGAAGCGCAGGTCCTGGTCGTCGCGCAGCGCCCGGCACACCTCGACGAGGTGGTCGCGGTGCACGTGCAGCGTCAGCTCGGCGTGCGCGCCGGGCGGGTCGACGACGACGCGCTCGACCGCGGCGTCGAACCGGACGCCGGACGCCTCGAGCACCTCCGTGAGGACGTCCACGACCTCGTCGAACCAGCCGCCGTAGGGGCGGGCGCTCGCGCCCGGCATCGCGACGGGCTGCACCAGGCCGCCGTAGCCGGACGTGTCGCCCGAGCCGTGGACGCCGAACATGCCCTCGCGGACCTCGACGACCTCGAGCGTGCGGGGCGCCCCGGCACCGGTCACGAGGTCGGCCGACCGGGGGCCGTTCACCTCCTCCGGCTGCGGCACCGGCGTGCCGGCGCCGCTCTTCTCGTCCGTCACCGCAGCAGCCCCTTCATCTGGAACGTGGGCGTCGCCTCGAGCGCCGCCGCCTCTGCGGCGCGCGCCGCCTCCTTGCGGTTCACGCCGAGCGGCTCGTGCTGGATCTGGTCGTGCAGCGCGAGGATCGCGTTGATGAGCATCTCCGGCCGCGGCGGGCAGCCGGGCAGGTAGATGTCCACCGGGACGACGTGGTCGACGCCCTGGACGATCGCGTAGTTGTTGAACATGCCGCCGCTCGACGCGCACACGCCCATGGACAGGACCCACTTGGGCTCGCTCATCTGGTCGTAGACCTGCCGCACGACCGGCGCCATCTTCTGGCTCACGCGCCCGGCCACGATCATGAGGTCCGCCTGGCGCGGCGACGCGCGGAAGACCTCCATGCCGAAGCGCGACAGGTCGAACCGCGACGCGCCCGCCGCCATCATCTCGATGGCGCAGCACGCGAGGCCGAAGGTCACGGGCCACAGCGACGCCTTGCGCAGGTACCCCGCGAGGTCCTCGATCGTGGTGAGCAAGAAGCCCGAGGGAGCTTCCTCGATCCCCATGGTGTCTCTCCTAGTTCTCTCGCCGGTGCCCGCCGGGGCCCCCGCTGGGTGCCACCGTCAGTCCCACTCGAGGCCGCCGCGGCGCCACTCGTAGACGAACGGGACGGTGATGAGCGCGAGGAACGCGAGCATCGCCACCAGACCGAACGTCGCGAGCGTCGCGAAGTCGACGGCCCACGGGTAGAGGAAGACGACCTCGATGTCGAAGACGATGAACGTCATCGCGACGAGGTAGTACTTGATCGGGAAGCGCCCGCCGCCGACGGCGTGGGGCGTGGGCTCGATGCCGCACTCGTAGGCGTCGAGCTTGGCGCGGTTGTAACGCTTGGGGCCGATGACCGCGCTCGCGGCGACGCCGCCGAGCGCCAGGACGGCGGCCACGCCCATGAGGACGAGCAGCGGGACGTACGGGTTGGTCATCGTCGACTCCTCGAGTGGGGGCTCGGGACGGGTCTCCCCGGACGACGTCGTCCGGGTCCGCGGTCAGGTGGTGCGAGTGCCGGCGCTGCGCGGTGCGCGGGTGCCGGCCCACCTCGTGGGCTCATGACGATGGCACCACCCTGGTCAGCCCCGCGATGACGCGATCGACCCAGTCACCGCCGCGGGGCTCGTAGCAGTCCGACAGGAGCTTGAGCACGAACCGCATGACGACCGGGCGCGGGAGCCCGTAGCGCGTGCAGATCCGCATGATCTCGGGGTGCTCGATGAGCTTCACGAAGTACCGGCCGAGCGTGTAGTAGCCGCCGAGCTCGCGCCGCATGAGGCGCGGGTACGTCTGCAGCGCGCGCTCGCGACCGCCGTCGGTGAGCCGCGCGCGCGACTGGGCGACGACGTCGGCCGCCGCCCGCCCGGCCTGCATCGCGTAGGCGATGCCCTCGCCGTTGAAGGGGCTGACCATGCCGCCCGAGTCCCCGACGAGCAGCACGCCGCGCGTGTACAGCGGCGTGCGGTTGAAGCCCATGGGCAGCGCCGCGCCGCGCACCGGGGCGAGCCGGTTCTCCTCCGTGAACTCCCACTCGGCGGGCGCGTTGCGCATCCAGGTGGCGAACAGGTCCTTGTAGTCGACGTTCGCCGCGGACTGCCGCGCGGGCGTCGAGCTCACCGAGCCGAGGCCGACGTTCGCCGTGCCGTCGCCGAGCGAGAAGATCCAGCCGTACCCCGGCAGGAGGTTCGACTCGCGGGGCTTGCCCTCCCACAGCTCGAGGTGGGACTCCATCCACGGGTCGTCGTGGCGGGGCGTGCGGAAGTAGGTCCGGACGGCGACGCCGATCGGGCGGTCCTCGCGCCGCGCGAGGCCGAGGGCGAGCGCGAAGCGGGACGAGACGCCGTCGGCCGCGATAACGACGGGCGCCCGGTAGGTGACCTCGTCCCCGGCGCGCCGACCCTTCTCGTCGACGGGGCGCGCCGTGACGCCGACGACGCGGCCCGTGCGCTCGTCGAGGACGGGGCCGGTGACGGCGGTGCGCTCGAGCAGCTTGGCGCCGGTGCGCTGCGCGTGCTCGGCGAGCGTGCGGTCGAACGAGTGGCGCGCGCGGGCCATGCCGTAGCTGGGGTAGGACGCGAGGTCCGGCCACGCGAGCTCCCACGAGCGGCCGCTCGCGACGACGCGCAGCCCGCGGTTGCGGATCCAGCCGTCCTCGGCGCGCGTGGGGACGCCCATGCGCACGAGCTCGGCGACCGCGCGCGGCGTCAGGCCGTCGCCGCAGATCTTGTCGCGCGGGAACGCCGACTTCTCGAGGAGGAGGACGCTCAGGCCCGCGGCGGCGCAGTAGTGGGCGGCCGCGGAGCCGGCCGGGCCGGCGCCCACGACGATCACGTCGGCGTCGTCGAGCCTCGCGCCCACCGTGCTCACCTCGCCGTCCCGTCGTCTCGGTCCTCGTGCGGTGCTCCACCGTGACCCGGCTCGGGACACGATGCACCCACAGTCCTTGTGAAGTCGGTCACAATGGACACCGCCACTCTAGTCACTCCGGACGGGAGATGTGTAGCAAGGCGACCCTTCCCTGGGAGATCCTGTGACGAAGGTCCTGGCACCCGGCGACGACCGGCCCTGGGGACGAGGACTCGCGGGCAAGGGGGCCGGCGCCGCGATGGCCTAGCCTCCCGCGCGTCCGCGCCCGCCCGGAGCACCGTCGCCCCAGGTCAGGGACGCGCACGCGCGCCGACGCAGCAGCACGCCGCCGGGGTCGACGACGAGGCCCCGCGCAGCACGCGCGGGGCCTCGTCCTGGTGTGGCGTCAGGCCGGGCGCACGCCCCGGTGCAGCGCGACGATCCCGCCGGAGAGGTTGCGGTAGGCGACCTTCTCCCAGCCCGCGCGCAACAGGAGACGACCCAGGCCCTGCTGGTCCGGCCACGCGGCGATCGACTCGGCGAGGTACTCGTACGACCCGCCCTCGCGCGTCACCGCCGAGGCGATGCGCGGCAGCGCCTGGACCAGGTACTCCTGGTACAGGACGCGGAACGGCGCCCACGTGGGGGTCGAGAACTCGCAGATCACCACGCGCCCGCCCGGCCGCACGACGCGCAGCATCTCGCGCAGCGCCCCCTCGGTGTCGACGACGTTGCGCAGCCCGAACGAGATGGTCACCGCGTCGAACGTGCCGTCCGCGAACGGGAGCCGCGTCGCGTCCCCGGCGACGAACGGGAGGTCCGGGCGGCGCTCCTTGCCGACCTGGAGCATGCCGATGGAGAAGTCGCACGGGACGACGCGCACGCCGTCGTCGGCGAACGGCTCCGAGGACGTGCCCGTTCCGGCCGCCAGGTCCAGGACCTTCTCGCCCGGCAGCGCACCGACCGCGCGGACCGTCGCCCGGCGCCACGCGCGGTCCTGCCCGAGCGACAGGATGTCGTTGGTCAGGTCGTACCGGGAGGCGATCCCGTCGAACATCGACGCGACCTCGGAGGGCTTCTTGTCCAGGTTGGCACGGGGCATGGCGCCCATGCTTCCACGTCCCCGCGCCCGGGTCGCACCGCCGCGGCTTACGCTGGGAGGCGATGAGCGCAGAACCGTCGGCCACGGCCGCACAGCCCCACCCGCTGGTCGTGAGGACCACCCGGATCCCCGACCTGCCCGGCGGTCTCGACGCCCTCGTCGACCTCCTGCCGGACACGCGGCCCCTCGCGTGGGTGCGCCGCGGCGACGGGATCGTCGGCTGGGGCGAGGCTCTGCGGCTCGAGACGTGGGGCCCCGGCCGGTTCGCCGACGCCGAGGCCGCGTGGCACGAGACGCTCGCGCGCGCGGTCGTGCGCGACGAGGTGGGCCTGCCCGGCACGGGCCCCGTCGCGTTCGGCTCGTTCGCGTTCGACGACTCCGCGCCGGGCGACGACGCGCACGACCCGGTGCGAGCCGGCGGGGTGCTCGTCGTGCCGCGCGTCGTCGTCGGGCGACGTGACGGCCACGCGTGGCTCACGACGGTCGACACCGCCGGATCGCTGTCCTCCTCCCCCACGGACGCCCTGCGCCGCACGCCGCGCGAGCCCGTGCGCGCGCCGGGCGAGGTGGCCTGGCACGACGGCGCACTCGGCGCCGACGACTGGGCCGCCGTCGTCGCGGAGGGCGTCGAGCGCATCCGCTCGGGCGCGCTGGAGAAGGTGGTGCTCGCGCGCGACGTCGTCGCCCACACGAGCGAGCCCGTGGACCCGCGCTGGCTGCTCGCGCGCCTCGCCTCCGCCTACGAGGCGTGCTGGACGTTCTCGGTCGACGGGCTCGTCGGCGCGACCCCCGAGCTGCTCGTCCGCAGCGAGAAGGGCCTCGTGACGTCCCGCGTGCTCGCCGGCACGATCCGGCGCGGCGGCCTGTCCGACGACGAGGCGCTCCTGCGGGCCGCACAGCTCGCCCGGTCGTCGAAGGACCTGGAGGAGCACGAGTACGCCGTCCGGTCCGTCGCGCAGGCGCTCGCCCCCTTCTGCTCGTCCATGAACGTCCCCGACTCCCCGTTCGTGCTGCACCTGCCGAACGTCATGCACCTCGCGTCCGACGTGACGGCCGTCCTCGCGCGCGGCGCGAGCGCGCCCGGGACGTCGGGCGGCGCCGCGGCCGGGCCGACGAGCCTGGCGCTCGCGGCGGCGCTGCACCCCTCCGCGGCGGTGTGCGGCACGCCGACGGTCGTCGCGCGCGACCTCATCCGCGAGATCGAGGGCATGGACCGCGGACGGTACGCCGGCCCGGTCGGGTGGCTGGGCGCCGACGGCGACGGCGAGTGGGGCATCGCGCTGCGCTCGGCCGAGCTGTCGGGCACCGACCCGCGCTCCGTGCGGCTCTTCGCCGGGTGCGGGATCGTCGCGGCGTCCGACCCGGCGGCCGAGGTCGCCGAGTCCGAGGCGAAGCTCGAGCCGATGCGCTACGCGCTCGGCGACGCCTGACGCTCCACCGCCCCGCGCCCGCACCCCGGCGGAAGGCCCTCGACGAGAGCCCCCCGGACGACGACGAGCGGCCGGCACGGAGTTCCGTGCCGGCCGCTCGGTGCGGTGGGCCGCCGAGGCGGGGACGTCCCCGACGGCCCACCGTCCCGCCACGGTCAGAGGAGGTGGCGGGACGGGGTGCGGGGCCGGGTCAGCCCTGGCCGCCGAAGAACCAGTCGAACGGGTTCGGGACGTTGCCCGGGTCGGTCGGGTCGCCCTGCTGACCCTGGTCGCCCTGCTGGCCGCCCTGGTCACCCTGGCCGGGGAGCTGCCCCTGGCCGTCCTGGCCCGGCGTCTGCCCCTGGCCGCCCTGCGACCCCTGGCCGGTGGTCTCGTCGTCCGCCGGGCGCGTCGCGAGGGTGACGTCGAGCTCGAGCGTCTTGCCGTCGCGGACGACGGTGAGCTTCGACTCGGCGCCCGCGGCCCGCTCGCGCACGAACGCCGTGAGCGACTCCGCCCCGCCGACCGGGTGGCCGTCGATGGCGACGATGACGTCGCCCGAGCGGATGCCCGCGTCGGCGGCCGGCGAGCCGTCGGTGACCTCCTGGACCTCGGCGCCGCGGCGCGTCACGCCGTCGGCCGTCGCGGTCGCGTCGGCGAGCGTCACGCCGAGGAACGCGTGCTCCGCGGTCCCGTTGTCGACGAGCTGCTGACCGATCGTCTTGGCGAGGTTCACCGGGATGGCGAACCCGAGGCCGATCGAGCCGGACTGGCCACCGCCGCTCGACAGCGTCGCGATCGACGACGTGATGCCGATGACACGGCCCTGCGCGTCGAACAGCGGGCCGCCGGAGTTGCCCGGGTTGATCGCGGCGTCGATCTGGATCGCGTTCGTGACGACGGACGTGCCGCCGCCCTCGCCGGACGCGGACACCGGGCGGTCGACGGCCGACACGATGCCGGTCGTGGCCGTGTTCGCGAGGCCGAGCGGGTTGCCGACCGCGAGGACCGACTCGCCGACGGTCACGTCGTCGGAGTCGCCGAGCGTCGCGGGCTGGAGGTCGTCGGGGGCGTCGACGAGCTGCACGACGGCGAGGTCCGTCGCCGGGTCGAGCCCGACGATCTTCGCGTCGAACAGGCGGCCGTCGCTGAGCGTGACCTGGACCGTGTCGTTCTCGGCGCCGGACACCACGTGGTTGTTCGTCACCACGTGGCCCTTGTCGTCGATGATGACGCCGGAGCCCTCGGCCCCGCCCTGCGGGGTCTGGACCTGGATCGCCACGACCGACGGCGCGACGGCCTTGGTCACGGCCTCCCAGTCGGGGTTCTGCGACGACGAGTCGGCGACGGGCGCGGCCGACGTCTCGTGCTGCTGGCCGACGTCGGCGAGCGACGCGGAGTCCTGGTCGGCGCCGAACGCGCCGGTGAGGCCGGCGGTGCCGACGCTCGCGAGGAGCGCCGCGGCGGCCGCGGCGCTGACGACCGGCACCCAGGTGCGGCGGCGCTGCGGGGCGCCGCTCTCCCCGGCGGTGGCCGGGGCCGGCGGTGCGGGCGGCGGGCCGAAGCTGCCGGACGGCGTGTGCGCGCCGGGCGCGCCCTGCGCGGGTCGCGCGTACGGGTTCGCCGGCGGCGTGGCGGGCGTGTGCCCCGCGGGTGCGGTGGCGTGGCCCGTCGGGGCAGGCTGCGGCGTCGTGAGGTGCTGCACGGGGTGCGGCGGGAGCGGCTGCGTCGGGTGGCCGGTCGGGTGCGCCGACGGCCGGACCGGTGCCTGCTCGCCCGCGGTCGCGGCCGGCAGCGGCTGCGTGGCGTCGGGCGTCGGGACGGGGGTGGGCTCGGTGCCCGGGGTGTTCGTCATGGTGGGCCTCCTTCTTCTGCCCACTACTTCACACCGCCGCGCTTGAACGACGCTTGAACGAACCTGGGAGTCCGCTGCGAGTTTTTCCGCGCCCCTAGCCGCCCGAGGACAGCCCCGCGCGCACCGCCGCCCGGACGTCGTCCGCCAGGACCAGGCCCTCGCGACGGCGGTCCGCGCGCCCGACACGCACCTCGAGGACCTGCACGCCGTGGCTCGGCGCCGCGAGCGCGTGCCGCAACGAGGGGACGTCCTGGACGAGCTGGTGGTCCACCCCGTAACCGGCGCACAGCGGCGCGAGGTGCGCGCCGTGCGGCGTCGCGAAGACGCGCTCGAACGTGCGGTGCGCGCCCTCGGACGACTCCCCCAGCGCCCCGGGCTCGAGCCCCGCGAAGATCGCGCCGCCGTCGTCGTTCACGACGACGAGCTGGAGGTCCGCGTGCGGCTCGTCGGGTCCGCGCAGCAGCCCGCCGACGTCGTGGAGGAAGGTGAGGTCGCCGAGCAGCGCGCGGGTGCGCCGGTGGCCACGACCCGTCGCGAGGGCCGCGCCGAGCGCCGTCGACACGGTGCCGTCGATGCCCGCGAGGCCGCGGTTGGCGAGCACGCGCGGGCCGGGCCCGTCGAGGCCGAGCACGAGGCCCAGGTCGCGCACCGGGCTCGACGAGCCGACCACGAGCAGGTCGTCCGGGCCGCCCGCCGCGGCGACCGCGCGCGCGACGCTCGGGCCGTCCGTCCGGGCCCCGTCGGTCGCCGCCTTGATGACGGCCGCCGCCGCGGCCGACGCCGTTCCCCAGCGCTCGGCCCAGCCCGTGGCGGGCGCGGGCTCGAGCCACCCCGCGGGCACCACGGGGAGCACCGTCGAGGCGTTGCGCGCGGCGTCGGCCCAGGGGCGCGAGCCCGGTGCCACGACGGTCACCGCGACGTCCCCGCGCCCGAGCAGCCGCTGCACCGGCCGCGAGAGCGTCGGCCGCCCCAGCACGACGACGTGCTCCACGTCGTCCACGAGCGCGTCGACCCCGAGCACGAGCGGGTGCCCGACGACGAGGCGCCGGCCGCCCGCCGCCCCGGACGACGGCTCGGCGAGCAGCGGCCAGCCGCGCGCCTCGGCGAGATCGCGCGCGACGGGGCCCGCGCCGTCGCCCGCGACGACGACCGTCCGCTCGCCGGGGACCGGCATCTCGATGGGGCCGACGGGGGTTCCGAGCGGCTCCGTGACGTCGCCCGGCGCGACGCCTGTCGGCACGGCCGCGGGGGCGGCCGGCACGACGACGACCGGGCGGACACCGGGAAGGTCCGGGTCGGGCGCGGTGGGCGCGGTGGGCCCACCGGGCGCGACGTCGGGAGGAGTGCCGGGCAGGCCGACGGGCACGAGCGGCTCGCGGTACGCGAGGTCGAGGTGCACCGGGCCGGGGTGCCCCGAGCGCGCGCCCACGGCCTCGGCGAGCGCGCGCGCCGTGACGGCGAGGAGGTCACGGACCTCGCCCGGGCGTCCGTCGGGTGCCGGGACGTCCGCCGCGAACCGCGTCGCGGGGCCGAAGATCCCGGCCTGGTGGGTCGTCTGGTTCGCGCCCGTGCCGCGCAGCTCGTGCGGCCGGTCGGCGGTGAGGAGCACGAGCGGGACGCCCGTGTGGTGCGCCTCGAGGACCGCGGGGTGCAGGTTCGCGACGGCCGTCCCCGACGTCGTGACGACCGCGACGGCCCGGGGCAGCGCGACGCCGCCGCGCACGAGCGGGCCCGCGCCGCGCGAGAGCCCGACGGCGAGGAACCCGGCCGCGCGCTCGTCGACGCGCACGTGCAGCGTGAGGTGGCCGAGGTCGGCCGCCGCCGCGAGCGCGTACGCGAGCGGCGCGCTGCGCGAGCCGGGGGCGAGCACGACGTCCGCGACGCCCTCGAGCGCGAGGCGGTGCACGAGCGCGAACGCGCTGCGCACCGCGGGCGGCTGCGCGTCCAGGCCGTCGAGCAGCGGGTCGAGGGCGGCGCTCATCGCGCACCCCCGGTGGCCACGAGGCCGGCGACGCGCTCGAGCCGCGCGCGCCACCGTCGGTCGGTCTCCGGGTCGGGCGCGGTCGCGGCGAGCGCCTCCGCGCTCGGTGCGGGACGCGTCACGAGCAGGGCCCCGTCGGCGGGCACGAGCGGCGCGGGCACGACGTCGGCGGCGAACAGGTTCACGGTCGCGAGGCCGCACGCGTACGGCAGCGCGGGGAGCGCGGCGGCGAGCGCGACGCCCGCGGCGATGCCGACCGACGACTCGAGCGCCGACGACACGACGACGGGCAGCCGCACCTGCTCGGCGAGGTCGAGGCACGCGCGCACGCCGCCGAGCGGCTGCACCTTGAGCACCACGACGTCGGCCGCGTCCGCGCGCACGACGGCGAGCGGGTCCTCGGCGCGCCGGATCGACTCGTCGGCGGCGACGGGCACGGCGGTGTCGCCGCGCTGGCCGCGCCGCACGGCCGCGAGACCGGCCACGTCGGGGCACGGCTGCTCGACGTACTCGAGCCCGCCCGCCGCGCGGTCGAGGTGCGGGAGGCGGCGCAGCGCCTCCTCGGGGTCCCAGGCGCCGTTCGCGTCGACGCGCACCCGACCGCCCGGTCCGAGCGCGTCGCGCACGGCCTCGAGGCGCGCGACCTCGGCGTCGAGGGGTTCGAGCGTGCCGTCGGGCCCACGCTGCGCGACCTTGACCTTGGCGGTGCGGCACCCGCCGGACGCGGCGACGAGCTCCCGGGCGCGGTCGGGCTCGACCGCCGGGACGGTCACGTTCACGGGGACCCGGTCGCGGACGGGGGCGGGCCAGCCGTCGTCGGCCGCCTCGTGCGCGGCGCGCAGCCAGGAGGCGGACTCGGCGTCGTCGTAGTCCCAGAAGGGCGAGAACTCGCCCCAGCCGGCGTCTCCGCGCAGGAGGACGCCGTCGCGCGCGTCGAGCCCGCGGAACCGGGTGGTGAGTCGGGTGCGGTAGACGACGGCGCGGGAGTCGGGCACCCGCCCAGGCTATGCCACGCGTCGTCGTCGGCCCGCGGCGCGGGCGCGGCCGCGGGCGCAGGCGCGGCGGTCGGCCCTCACGCGTTGACGAGCACCACGACGACGAGCGCGACGATCACGGCGTTGAACGCGAACGCGACGACGGCGTGGGTCGTGACCATCCGGCGCGTGACGGAGTCGAGCACCGTGACGTCGGCGGTCGAGAAGGTCGTGCTCACGCCCGCCGCGAGGTACACGTAGTCGGCGTAGGCGCGCGGTCCCTCGCCGGGGAAAGCGAACCCGAGGCCGTCGCCGGCCGCGACGTCGCGGCGCGCGTAGTGCACGGTGTGGGACACGAGGACCGCGACCCACGACACGACGATGACCGCGACGCCGAGCACGGTCAGCGCGGGGGCCGCGGCCCACGCGACGCCCTGGGCCAGGGCGAACCCGACGAGCAGCGCCATGACCGCGAACTGGACGGACCACGCCGTCGACCCGCCGCCGAGGAGCAGCGTGCGGACGCGGCCGCGCCCGTCGGGGTGCGCGCGCAGCAGGGCCCGCTCGAGCTCGGGGCCGCGGCGCCCGGCGAACGCGACGCACGTCAGCGTGCAGGAGAGCCCGGCGAGCACGACCCACACGAGGAGGCCCGCCGCCACGGGGACGGTCCGGTCGTCGAGGCCGAGCGGGCCCTCCGCGAGGAGCACGACGACCGGACCGGTCACGAGCGCGACGACGGTCGAGACGAGGGTCCGGGTGGTCTCGGGGACGAGGCGGTCGCGCAGGGCGGGTCGGGCGGTGGACGAGCGTCGGGTCATGGGCCGCGAGGCTACCCGGCGGCGGCGCGGACTCAGCGCGGTCCGGGTGCCACGAGCTCGCCGACGAGGCGGACCGCGAGCGCGCGCGCGTCACGGCCCTCGCTCAGCGCGCTCACGGCGGCGCCGTCGACGACCGCGACGAGGAGCGACGCCGCGACGTGGCCGAGGCCTCGCACGGCGAGGAGCTGCGCGACGGCGTCGTCCAGCCCCTGCCGGCCCTTCCCGTAGGCCCGGGCGAGCGCCGGGTAGCGGCCCGCGCCGACGAGGTGCTCGTAGAAGCCCCGCAGCTCGCTCTCCCCGCCGGGCGGCAGGACGGCGTCGACGAGGACGCGCGCGTCCTCCCGGGCCCGGTCCCCGCCACGCGCCGCGCGCTCCGCGGCACCGTGCGCGTGCTCCGCCCACCCGGTGACGATGAGCTCGCCGGCCGCGCCCATGAGGTCGTCGAGGCCGGTGAAGTAGTAGGTGGTGGCGGCGAGCGGGACGTCGGCGCGCGTCGCGACGGCCCGGTGGGTCACCGCCGCGGGGCCGTCCTGGAGGATGAGGTCCGCGGCGGCGCGGACGATCGCGTCCCGGCGCGCGACACCGCGCGCCTGGCGCCGCGGTGCGGGTCGTCGGTCGGCGGTCTCGGTCGGCGTCGTCCCCACCCGCACACCGTAGGGCACCGGCCGGGCGCTCGTCAGGCGGGCAGGCGTCCCGCGCCCGCCGCCCGCAGCGCGTCGACGACGCGCGCGACGTCGGGCTCGCGCACGCGCGCCGTGCCGACGACCACGCCGTGCTCGACGCGCTCGACGCCCGTCCCGCTCAGGGGCTCGACGGGGACGCCGGCCGCGCGCAGCCCGTCGACCGCCACGCCCTCGGCCGCCGGGCCGGGGAGCGGGACGACGAGGTGGAGACCCGCCGCGACGCCCCCGACCGTGACGCCGGGCAGGGCCTCGCCGAGCGCGGCGAGCAGCGCGCGGCGCCGCCGCTGGTAGACGACCCGGGCCCGGCGCAGGTGCCGCTGGTACGCGCCGGAGCCGAGGAGCGCCGCGAGCGCCGCCTGCTCGGGGACGGACGTGCCGAGGTCGGCGTGGCGCTTGGCCTCGACGAGCGGCCCGACGACGCGCGGCGGCGCGACGACCCAGCCGAGCCGCAGCGCGGGCGACAGGAGCTTGGAGACGGAGCCGAGCAGCACGACCCGCTCGGGGTCCAGGGGCTGCACCGACGCGACGGGCCGACGGTCGTAGCGCAGCTCGGCGTCGTAGTCGTCCTCGAGCACGAGGCGGTCCCCCGCGGCGGCCCACGCGAGCAGCGCACGACGGCGCGCCGGGGCGAGCACGACGCCGAGCGGGAACTGGTGCGCGGGCGTCACGAGCGCGGCGCGCGCGTCCTCGGGGAGCAGGTCGGTCTGCAGCCCGTCGGCGTCGACGGGCACGCCTGCGGGCCGGGTCCCCGCGTCGCGCAGGAGCTCGAGCGCGCCCCGCGACGAGGGGTCCTCGACGGCGACCGTGACGGGCCCTGCCCCTGGCCGTGGCCCCGGCCCGGGCGCCACCCGGCCCGCGGCGAGCAGCCGTGCGAGCAGCGCGAGCGCCTGGGCGACGCCGCTCACCACGACGACGTCGTGCGCGGTCACGTGCGCGCCGCGGCTGCGGCGCAGGTGCTCCGCGAGCGCCTCGCGCAGCGCGGGCAGGCCCTGGGGGTCCGGGTAGCCGAGGTCGGCGTCCGCGAGCCCGCGGACGCCGTCGCGGACCGCGCGCGCCCACGCCGCCCGGGGGAACAGCGCCGGGTCCGGGGTCCCGACGCTCACGGGCCGGGGGCCCGCCGTGCCGCGCCGGGTGCTCCCGGTCCCCGGGCTGCGCGCGGGCGGTGCCCCTCGGGGGGACGGCGCCGCGGGGAGCGCCGCGACGACGACGCCCGACCGCGGCCGGGACACGAGCAGCCCCTCGCCCACGAGCACGTCGATCGCCGTCGTCACCGTGCCGCGCGAGAGCCCGAGCGCGACGGCGGCGTCCCGGCCCGACGGCAGGACCGTGCCCGCCGCGACCCGCCCCTCGACGACGGCCGCGCGCAGGCCGTCCTGCAACCAGCGGCCGACGTCGCGCGCGGGGCGCGGGCCGAGCACGAGCAGCAGGGCCTCGGGCGCGAGCCGGGTCGTCATCTGGCCCAGTGAACCAGGCACGACCTGGCCCTGCACCCTGGTCCACGACGCTCCTACCGTCGAGGCATGACACCCGCACCCGAGCGTCCCGGCAGCCTGCGGACCGGCGACCTGCGCTGCGCCGCGGGCATGGCGATCGTCGGCTCGTCGTTCGTCGCGTCCGCGGCCCTCGCCGGGTTCCCGGTGCTGGGCGGCCAGGCCGCGCGCTACGCCGTCGCCGCGCTCGTCCTGCTCGCCGTCCTCGCCGTGCGCCGGGTCACCTGGGTGCTCCCCTCGCCCCGCGCGCTCGGGCGCCTGACCGCGCTCGCGGCCACGGGGCTCGTCGGCTTCAGCGTCCTCGTCGTCGAGAGCGCGGGCCGCGCCGACCCGTCGCTCGTCGGGGCCGTCGTGGGCGCCTCGCCCGTCGTCCTCGCGGCCGCGGGCGCGCTGCGGGCCCGACGGCTCGCGGTCCGCACCCTCGCGGCCGCCGTCGTCGTGACCGCCGGGGTCGTGGTCGTCGAGGGCGGCGGCGCGGGCGACCCCGTCGGCGTCGCGCTCGCGCTCGGCGCGCTCGCGTGCGAGGTGTGCTTCTCGCTCCTCGCCGTCCCCCTCCTGCCGACGCTCGGCGCGCTGCGCGTCTCCGCCTACGCGTGCGTCCTCGCCGTGCCGCAGCTCGCCGTGCTCGGGCTCGTGCGGCAGCAGGTGTCGGGGAGCCCGTTCCTCGCGGTGCCCGACGGCGCCGAGCTCGCCGCGCTCGCGTACCTCGCCGTCGTCGTCACGGCCGTCGCGTTCCTCCTCTGGTACTCCGGGCTCGCGACGATCGGGCCCGCGCGCGCCGGGCTGTTCGCGGGCCTGCTGCCCGTGGCAGCGCTCGTCGCGTCGGTCGTGCTCGGGTTCGAGGAGCCGACCGCGCGGTCGGTCGTCGGGACGCTCGTCGTGGGAGCGGGGCTCGTGCTCGGCCTCGCCCCGGCGCGCGCACGCCGCCCGCTCGCCCACCGGCTACCGTGGCGGGCGTGAGCAGCACCGACCCCACCCCCGCCGTGCCCGACGACGCGAGCCGCGCCCCCGCGGGCCGGGAGCACGCGCTCCCCCGCCAGGTCTCCGAGACGTTCGACCCCCGCGCCTGGCGCGAGGTCGACGGCTTCGAGGCGCTCACCGACCTCACCTACCACCGCGGCGTCGAGCGCGACGCCGACGGCGCCGTCGTGCGGGACCTGCCCGTGGTCCGCGTCGCGTTCGACCGGCCCGAGGTGCGCAACGCGTTCCGGCCCCACACCGTGGACGAGCTGTACCGCGTCCTCGACCACGCGCGCATGACGTCCGACGTCGGGACCGTGCTCCTCACGGGCAACGGGCCCTCGCCCAAGGACGGCGGGTGGGCGTTCTGCTCGGGCGGCGACCAGCGCATCCGCGGGCGCTCCGGCTACCAGTACACGACCGCGCCCGACGGCGGCGGGGACGTGCACACGCGCGACGCCGTCGACCCGGGCCGCGCGGGGCGCCTGCACATCCTCGAGGTGCAGCGCCTCATCCGGACGATGCCGAAGGTCGTGGTCGCGGTCGTCAACGGCTGGGCCGCGGGCGGCGGGCACTCGCTGCACGTCGTCGCGGACCTGTCGATCGCGAGCCGCGAGCACGCGCGGTTCAAGCAGACCGACGCGAACGTCGGGTCGTTCGACGGGGGCTACGGCTCGGCGTACCTCGCGCGGCAGGTGGGCCAGAAGCGCGCGCGGGAGATCTTCTTCCTCGCGCGGGAGTACTCCGCGCAGGACGCGTTCGAGTGGGGCGCGGTCAACGAGGTCGCGGACCACGCGGACCTGGAGGCGCTCGCGATCGAGTACGCGCGCGTGATCGCGACGAAGTCGCCGCAGGCGATCCGGATGCTGAAGTTCGCGTTCAACCTCGCGGACGACGGACTCATGGGGCAGCAGGTCTTCGCGGGCGAGGCGACGCGGCTGGCGTACATGACGGACGAGGCCGTCGAGGGGCGCGACGCGTTCCTCGAGCGGCGCGACCCGGACTGGGGACGCTTCGGCTACGCGTTCTGACGGCCGCGGCTCAGGAGCCGCCGACGAGGCTCGTCAGCATCTCGAGGAGGCCGCGGCCGACGAACGCCGCCGCGACGGCGAGGCCGAACAGGAGCCCGACCGAGACGACGACCGGGACGGCCGATCGGGCGGCGCCCGGCTCGTCGTCGCGCGACGTGCGCGGCGCGTACGACGGCGGCAGCGAGGTGGGGGCCGGGCGCTGCGGGTTGCCCTCCGACGGGGTGCGGGGCTGGGACGGGTGGACGGGGTGCGGGACGACGGTTGCCATGACTCCACGGTGCCGCCCGGGACCCCTGCCGCGCGTCGGCCCCGCGGCTCGACCTGCGCGGCGGACGGTCCCCCTCGGGGCGGAGCGGACGTACGCCGTGGGGAGGACGCCGTCCGCCCGACGGCGGAGGGTCAGCCCACCGTCCAGCTCCCGGACCCCGTGGGCACGAGCTCGATCCACGACGTGCCCGGCTCGAGCTCGACGGGTGCCCCGTCGGCGCCGCTGAGCACGAGCGGGGCCTCGACGCCCTCCTTGGACCACGTCACCGCGACCTGCTTGCCACCGCTCGCGACGACACCCTTGCCCGTCCCGACGAGCTGCGTCTCGGGGACCGCCACCCCCGCCGGGTCCTTGAACCGCGTGTCCACCATCGTCGCGGCGAGCAGCACGACGTTCGTCGCCGACAGCCGCACCTCGTCCACGGAGACGGCCGGGCGGTCGCCCTCGCTGCGCACGTAGCGGCCCTCGCCGCCGTCCCACTCCCACACCGCGCGGCTCGCGTGCGTGAGACGCACGTCGAGCCGGGTCGCCGCGTCGCCCGCGACCGTCGCGGTCGCCGTCCCGGGCTCGCGGGCGAACACGAGCTGCGCGGGCGGCGGGGACGTGCGGTCGCCGTCGGCCTGGGCCCAGAACGCCTCCGGGCTGCCGTACACGTTGTGCGGGGCGCGCCGCGCGCGCGTGGTCGTGAAGCCGTCGTCGCCCTCGTCCATGACGACCGACTGGACGCCCGCGGCACCCAAGGCGTCGATGAACGGCTGCTGCCCGCCGGTGTACGCGAGGACGCCGTGCAGCGGCGCGACGATCGCCGGGTCCATGGGCCGCACCGAGCGGACGGGGCCCACGCTCTCGGGCACCTGCGAGTGATAGACGGCGACGAAGCGCGTGATGCCGCCCTCGACGACCTCCTCCCACACGACGTCGGCCTGCTCGAGCCCCGTCTGCGGGCGCGCCTGGGGCGCGTTCTCGATCTTCACCGCGAGCGCCGGCCGGTCCGCGACCTCGTCGGCCGCGACGCCCGTGAGCGGCCACACGAGGGGGACGTCCGGCGTCGGGGGCACCTCCTTGGTGCCCGACACGTCGGGCTCGACCGTCGTGGTGCTCGGCGCCGTCGGCTCGCCCGCGCACCCGGCGAGCGCGACCACCGCCGCCACCACGACCGCGGCGAGCGCGCTCCCCCGGACTCCTCGTCCCGTCCTCGTCACCCTCGACCTCCCGACGGCCCGGGGCCCCTGCCCGTGCCGGCACCACGACGGACCTGTGTCCTCGGCCACGGTACGACCCGACCTAGGCTGATCCGGTGAACCGCGCCGTCGTCCCCGCCGATCTGGACGCCCTCGTCGCGGCGGTCGGGGCCGCGCTCGACGGCGACGGCCCGCCCGTCGCGCCCGTCCCGCTGCTCCCCCGCCCCCAGGGCTCCGGGCCGACCTCGGGCGACGTGCCCGCGGGCACCGCGCTCGTGCTGCGCACGTCGGGCTCGACGGGCGCGCCCCGGGAGGTGCTGCTCGGCGCCGACGCCCTGCGCGCGTCGGGCGCCGCGACGCACGAGCGGCTGGGCGGCCCGGGACACTGGCTCCTCACGCTGCCCCCGACGCACGTCGCGGGGGTGCAGGTCGTCGCGCGGGCCCACGCCGCGGGACGGGGCCTCACGGTCGCGCCCGCGGGCGAGCCCTTCACCCCCGGCGGGTTCGCGGCGCTCGTCGCGCGCGCCCCGCGCGGCGAGCGGCGGTACGTCTCGCTCGTCCCGACCCAGCTCCATCGCCTCGTCGAGGCGGCCGACGCCGGGTCCGCCGACGGCACCGCAGGACTCGACGCGCTCCGCTCGCTCGACGCCGTGCTCCTCGGCGGCGCCGCGACGCCGCCCGCGCTGCTGCGCCGCGCACGGTCCGCGGGGGCGCGCGTCGTCACCACGTACGGCATGACGGAGACGTGCGGCGGCTGCGTGTACGACGGCGTCCCCCTCCCGGGCGCGCGCGTCCGGCTGGTCCCGGCCGGTGACACCGAGGGCGAGGAGGCGGGCGAGGGGGCAGGCGTCGTCGAGCTCTCCGGCCCGTTCCTCGCGCACGGCTACCTCGGGGAGCCGGACGCGACCGCGGCCGCGTTCCGCACCGACGACGACGGCACGCGCTGGTTCCGCACGAGCGACCTCGGGCGGCTCGACGGCCCCGCGGACGCGCCGGTGCTCACCGTCCTCGGCCGCGCGGACGACGTGATCGTCACGGGCGGCGTGAACGTGGCCCCGGCCGCGGTCGAGGCCGTGGTCGGCGAGGTCGCGGGCGTCGGGGAGGCGTGCGTCGTCGGGGTGCCGCACCCGGAGTGGGGCCAGGAGGTCGTCGCGGTCGTCACGCTGGCGGGCGCGCCGCACGACGACGGTGCCGCGGCGGGCACGTCGGGCACCGTGAGCACGGCGGGCACGGCGGGCACGGCGGGCACGGCGGGCGCAGTGAGCACGGTGGGCACCGCGGGCACGGCGAGCACGGTGGGCGCCGGGGGCGTGACGAGCGCCCCGCCCGAGCTCGTCGCCGCCGTGCGGGGCCGCGTCGCGGATAGGCTGGAGCGGGCGGCCGCACCCCGCCGCGTGCTCGTCGTCCCGGACCTCCCCCGGCGCGGGCCCGGCAAGGTGGACCGCGCCGCGGTGGCCCGGATCGCCGTCGGGCACGGGCGCACCCCGCCCGGCTGAGCCGGCCGGACCACTCCCGGCACGACCGAGCCGCACGACCCGAGACGCACGACCGAGACGCACGACCGAGACGGAGCACCATGGCCAGCACTACCCAGTGGGTCGCGGGCGCACGCCCGCGCACCCTCCCTGCCGCCGCGACGCCCGTCATCGTGGGCTCCGGCGCCGCGGCCCAGGTGGACGGGTTCGCGTTCTGGCCCGCGCTGCTCGCCCTCGGGGTCGCGCTCGCGCTCCAGGTCGGCGTGAACTACGCCAACGACTACTCGGACGGCGTGCGCGGCACCGACCTCGACCGCGTCGGCCCGCTGCGGCTCACCGCGTCCGGGCTCGCGCGGCCCGCGCAGGTGCGCGCCGCGGCGTTCGCCGCGTTCGGCGTCGCGGGCGTGCTGGGCCTCGTCCTGTGCGCGGTCACGGGCCACTGGTGGCTCCTGGCGGTCGGCGCCGTCGCGATCCTCGCCGCCTGGTACTACACGGGCGGGCGCAACCCCTACGGCTACCGCGGCCTCGGCGAGGTCGGGGTGTTCGTGTTCTTCGGCCTCGTCGCGACGCTCGGCACCACGTACACGCAGGCCGGGGTCGTCACGTGGCCGTCCGCGGTCGGCGCGGTCGCCGTGGGGCTGCTCGCGTGCGCGATCCTCATGGTCAACAACATCCGCGACATCCCGACCGACGTCGTCGCGGGCAAGCGCACGCTCGCGGTGCGGCTCGGCGACTTCCGGGCGCGCCGCGCCTACGTCGCGATGATCTGGGTGCCGCTCCTGCTGGCGGTGGTGTGCGCGTTCGCGTCGCCGTGGGCGCTCGGCACGCTCGTGCTCCTGCTGCCCGCCGCGCTCCTCACCGCCCCGGTGGTCGCGGGCGCGCGCGGTCCGCTGCTCGTCCCGGTGCTCGCGGGCACCGGTCTGTTCGAGCTCGGCTACGGCGTCCTGCTGGGGGTCGGGCTGGCGCTCTGAGCGCGGGCCCGCTCGGGGCGGGCCGGCTCTGGGCGGGCCGGCTCTGGGCGGGCGGGCTCGGCCTGACCGGCTCCGGCGTCCCCGGTCAGCGCGCCGGGGAGGCTCCCGGGCGGCCGGTCGCGTCGGCTTCTGCCTCTGCTTCGGCCTCGGGGCGGGACGTCCCGTCCGCCGCGGCGGGGTCCGTGGACCCGGCGGCAGCCGCGGCGCCGTCGACGGCCGCGTCCTCGGCAGCCGCGTCGTCCTCGATCTCCCGGGAGAACCGCTCGCCCGTGCGGGCGCGGTGCTCGGCCCGGGCGGCGAGGTAGCGCGAGGCCGCCTCGCGGGGCTTGCTCAGCGTCAGGTACGACAGCATGAGCGCGACGGCGGCCGCGACGAGCACGAGCAGCCAGCCGCGCAGGCCGGCGAACCAGAGGGCGCCGAGCGCCACCGCGAAGAGGAGCAGACGCAGGACGGAGTAGACGACGACAGGCACGACTCCAGGGTACGGCCCGTAGGCTGGAGCCATGCTCCGCGTCCTGCTCCCGCTGCTCGCCGTCGGTCTCGCCGTCTACGCGCTCGTCGACCTCGCCTCGAGCGACGAGGACGAACGCGGCGGCATCCCCAAGGGGCTGTGGGTCGTGCTCATCATCCTCCTGCCGTTCCTCGGCCCCATCGCGTGGATCCTCGTCAAGCGCTCGGCGTCGCGGTCCGGGACGCGCTCCCGCCCCGCCGGCCGCCCCGGCCCCGGCTCGGCCCCCGGGGGCACGCGGCGTCGGCGCAACGCGCCCGTCGCGCCCGACGACGACCCCGAGTTCCTCTGGCGGCTCGAGCAGCAGCAGCGCCGCCAGGCACGCGACGACTCCCCGGCACCCGCCGACGACGCTCCGGCCACGGACGCGACGCCCGGGGACGAGCGCACCGACGACGGCGACGCGCGCCGCCCCGGCGCGAGCAACCCCTCGGAGGACGGCGACGACGCGACGCGCTGAGGCGCCCGGCGCGACTTGAGGCTCCCGCGACGACGAGGCTCGCACCGCCGAGTCCGCGACACCACGACGCTCGCACCGCCCAGCCCGCAGCACCACGAGGCTCGCACCACCCAGCCCGCAGCACCACGAGGCTCGCGCCACCCAGCCCGCGGCATGACGAAGGGGGCCGCCGTCCGATCCGGACGGCGGCCCCCTTCGTCGTGCCGCGCCGCGTCGTCGTGCTGCGCGGCGGTCGGTCAGTCGCCCGGGTTGAGGCCCGAGTACGAGTGCTTGCCGTTGAACAGCAGGTTGACGCCGGTGAAGTTGAAGAGCACGCACGCGTAGCCGACGATCACGAAGTACGCCGCGCGGCGGCCGGACCACCCGCGGGTCGTGCGCGCGTGCAGGTAGGCCGCGTAGACGATCCAGACGACGAAGCTCCAGACCTCCTTGGGGTCCCAGCCCCAGTAGCGGCCCCACGCGTGCTCGGCCCAGATCGCCCCGCCGATGATCGTGAACGTCCACAGCACGAACGCCACCGCGTTGAGCCGGAAGCTCAGGGCCTCGAGCTGGAGCGCGCCCGGCGTCGAGTCGAGCCAGCGCCACCCGCGGGCCCCGAGGAACGCGTTGCCCGAGTCGCGCGAGTCGCGCAGGAGCTGGAGCACCGAGGTGACGAACGCGACGGTGAAGATGCCCGTCGCGATGATCGCGACCCCGACGTGGATGACGAGCCAGTAGGACTGGAGCGCCGGCTGCACGCCCGTCGCGACGACGAAGAACGCGTTCTGGGCGAGCACGAGGAACAGGACCGACAGCCCCGTGACGAACGAGCCCAGGAAGCGCACGTCGCGCTTGAGGGAGACGGCGAGGAACGCCGCGAGCGCGACGAACGTGCCCACGAGCGTGAACTCGTACATGTTGGCCCAGGGGGTGCGCCCGGCCGCGACGCCGCGCGTGACGATCGCGACGAGCAGCAGCGCGGTACCGAGCCACGTCAGCGAGACGCCGATGTTCGCGGCCTTGCGCGACGGCGGCGCGGCGTCCGCCGGGTCCGCGTCGGCGGCGTCCGTCGTGCCGGGCCCGTACGGGGAGGCCGACGAGGCACCCGCGGCGGTGAGCACCTCGGCGCGGTCCGCGGAGCGCTCGCGCGCCCCGGCCCGGGCGTCGGCACGCTCGAGGTCCGCGCGGCCCGCGAGGCGCGCGAGGTCGATCGCGAACGCGACGAGCGCGACGGTAAGCGCGGTCGCTGCGGCCCAGACGAGGTCCTGGCTCAGCTCGGCGAGGGTCATCGGTCAGCCTTTCGTGCGCGGTCGCGCGAGGTCGGGTCCTGTGCGGGACGCCCGGTGGGGCGGGTGCCGTCCGCCGGGGCACGCCCCGGCGACGAGGTGAGGTCGCCCTCGTCCGATGGTGCCACGCCCGGGAGCGCGGCGAGAAGCGAGTCGACCTCGCCCTGCAGCCCGGCGTCGTCGCCCCGGGCGAGCCCCGCGACGGCGACGACGGTCCGCTCGCGCGGGGCGTCGTCGTCGCCCGTGCCGGGCACCTCCTCGCGCCACGCGCGCACCCAGACGCGGCGGCGGGGCGTGAACAGGGAGACGGCGAGGCCCAGCAGGGCGCCGAGCGAGAAGACGAGCACCCACGTGAGCGACGGGTCGTGCCGCAGGTCGAGGGCCACGTAGCGCGGCAGGGAGTCGAACGTGATGGTGCCGAGCCCGTCGGGGAGGTCGACGGTCTCGCCGGGCGCGACGAGGATCTTCACCCGCTCGCCGTCTTCGTCGACCGACGGCGTGAGGTCGTCGGTGTCGAGGCGGTAGACGTTCTGGGGCAGGCCCTCGTCGAGGCCCAGGTCGCCCCGGTACACCTCGAGCACGAGGAGCGGGTTGATGGGCTGCGGGTAGATCGAGGCCGCCGTCTCGCCGTCCTCGCTGATCTCGGCAGTCGGCAGGAAGTACCCGACGAGGCCGATCTGGTCGAGGCCGTCCGACACGTCGGGCACCTTGATGACGCCGCGCGACGTGTACATCGTGTCCTCCGGCAGGAACGGCACGCGGCCCGAGAACGCGGTCTCGCCGTCGGCGTCGCGCACCGTCACCTCGGGCGCGAACCCGTTGCCCTGGAGGTAGATCTTCGCGCCGCCCGCGGTGAGCGGGTGGTTGACCTTGATGGTCTCCTCGTGGCGGGCGCCGTCGGGGTCGCGCACCGTGACGAACGCCGTGAAGTCGCGCGACTGGGCGAACGCGGCGGCGTCGGCCGCGAACTCCGACTCGAACGCGTCGAGCGTCATGGAGAACGGGACGAGCGACGACGGGCGGAACCAGGCCCCGTTCTCGAACGTGTCGTAGTCGACGACCGCGTTCGCGAACCCGCGGCCCTCGGTGACGATCGCCTGGCCGCGGTAGTGCAGGAGCTGGCCGGTCGCGACCGCGACGAGCAGCCCGACGAGCGACAGGTGGAACAGCAGGTTCCCGCTCTCGCGCAGGTACCCGCGCTCCGCGGAGACCGTCCGCGCGGCGGGCCGCGCGGCGGCGCGTCCGCGGGCGGGCGTCGCGTCCTCGGCGCCGGTGTCGACGCGGAAGGTCGGGAGCCAGGACAGGCGTCCGCGCAGGTGCGTGCTCGCCGCCTCGACGACCTCGTCGGGCGTCGCGTCCGTGACGGCCCGGCCCTGCGCGGGGAACCGGTCGAAGCGGCGGGGCGTGCGGGGCGGTCGGGAGCGGAGCGCCTGCAGGTGCGCCTTGGTGCGCGGCAGGATGCACCCGACGAGCGAGACGAACAGCAGGATGTAGATCGCCGAGAACCACACCGACGCGTAGACGTCGAAGAAGCCGAGACGGTCGAGCCACTCCCCCGTCGTGGGGTTCTCCTGGAGGTAGCGCAGCACCGCCGCCGGGTCCTGCGGGCGCTGCGGCAGGACCGACCCGGGCACCGCGGCGACCGCGAGCAGCATGAGGAGCATGAGCGCGACCCGCATGCTCGTGAGCTGGCGCCACGTCCAGCGCAGCGCACCGCGCCACCCGAGCGACGGGAGCGCCGGGCCGCCGTCGCCTCCCGCGCCGCCCTTCCCGCCCGACGGCGTCCGCTCCCCCGGGCCGTCGCCCGCGGAGAACGCGTCGTCGATGCCCTCGGGGCGGTAGCCCGTCCGCACGGTCGTGCCGGCCTTCTCGGCCTTCTCGGCCTGCTCGGCCTGCTCGCTGTTCCCGGGCTCCCCGGTCCGCCGGCTCATCTCACACCACCGTCACGTATCCGCCGATCCAGCCCTGCAGCGACGTCGTCCACGTCGTCCACAGGCCCGTGACCAGCGCCAGACCGATGAGCACCAGCAGCCCGCCGCCGATCCGCATGATCGCGAGACGGTGCCGGCGCAGGAACCCGAGCATGCGCTGCGAGCTCTGCAGCCCCAGCGCGATGAGGAGGAAGGGCACGCCCAGCCCGAGGCAGTACGCGACGCCGAGGATCGCGCCGCGCCCCGCCGACGCCTCGCTGAGCGACAGCGCCTGGACGGCGACGAGCGTCGGGCCGAGGCACGGGGTCCAGCCGAGCCCGAACACGATGCCGAGCAGCGGCGCCCCCCACAGCCCGGCCTGCGGGCTCACGTGCAGGCGCCGCTCGCGCTGGAGGAAGGGCAGCGCGCCGAGGAACGCGAAGCCCATGAGGATGACGACCACGCCGAGCACGCGCGTGATGACGTCCTCCCAGCGGACCAGGTGCACGCCGATCGCGCCCGCGGCGAACATGAGCGCCACGAACACGAGCGTGAACCCGGCGACGAACAGCCCGACGCCCGCGAGCACGCGTCCCCGGCTCGGTGCAGCGACCCGGGTGGCCGTCGTCGTGCCCCCGGACGCCTTGCCCCCGTCGCCGGTGGTGGCGGCGGCCATGCCCGAGACGTAGCCGACGTACCCCGGCACCAGCGGCAGCACGCACGGGGACGCGAACGAGACGAGGCCCGCGATGACCGCGACGGGCACCGCGAGCAGCATCGAGCCGCTCCACACGGTCGTCGCGAAGGTGTCGCCGATGCTCGACGCGGCGCCCGCGGGGACCGCGGCGGCGAGGGGCGTGAGGACGGGCACGGTCAGCTCTCGGCGAGGACGTCGTCGACCAGGGCGGTGAGCGTCGAGCCCTCGACGAGCCCGATGACGCGCGCCGCGACGCGGCCCTCGCGGTCGAGCACGACGGTGGACGGCACGGCCTGGAGCGGGACGGTGCCCGAGAGCGCCGCGACGACCTCGCCGGACCGGTCGTCGATCGACGGGTAGGGGACGTCGAACCGGCGCTGGAACGCCTGGGCGGCGCCCGCCTCGTCGGTCGTGTTGATCCCGAGCACCTGCACGCCGTCGTCGGCGCGGTCGTTGGCGAGCGCCACGAGGTCGGGCGCCTCGGCCCGGCACGGCGCGCACGCCGCGTACCAGGTGTTGAGCACGACGACGTCCCCGAGCCACGCGCTCGTGTCGACCTGCTCGCCCTCGTAGTCCGTGCCCGTGAGCGCGACGACGTCGCCGCGCTCGTCGGCGTCCCACGTGCGGACCGACCCGTCGCCCGAGACGAAGCCCTGCCCCACGACGTCGGTCGAGGCGCCGGAGTCCTGGGCGCACGCCGCGAGACCGAGGGTCGCGGCGAGCACGACGGCGCCCGTCAGCGCACGGCGCACGGGTCGCCGACGCGACGGCAGGGCAGCGGCCCGCGCCTCGACGGAGAGGGGGCGCGCGGCACGCGCGCGCGAGTCGGCGGTCACGACGGCATCACGGGACGCACCCTGCCCGCGCTTCCTGAACGGGACCTGAGAGACGTGACCTCCGCCACGCCCGAACCGTGCAGTTCGGGCGCGACGGCCGTGGCGACAGCGCTGGACATGACCGACGTCACGCCCCGGAGACGGTCGCCGCGCCCGGGAGGAGGTCCGCGACCGGCTCGGTGTAGTGCAGGCCGACCAGGCGGTCGTCCTCGAAGTGCAGCGACGTGAGCGACGCGAGCGAGCACTCGCGCTTGCGCGGGTCGTGCCAGAGCCGGCGGTTCTCGAAGCTCAGGCGCGTGAGCCACACGGGGAGCTGGTGGCTGACGAGCAGCGCCTCGTGCCCGGCCGCCTTGTCCCGCGCGTCGGCGACGGCGGCCCGCATGCGCGCGACCTGCTCCACGTACGGCTCGCCCCACGACGGGCGGAACGGGTTCCACAGGTAGGGCCAGTGCTGCGGGTGCCGCAGCGAGCCGTCCCCGACGCCGAAGGTCTTGCCCTCGAAGTGGTTCGCGGCCTCGATGAGCCGCTCGTCCGTGCCCAGCTCGAGGCCGAACGCCTCGGCGGCAGGCGTCGCGGTCTCCTGCGCGCGCTGCAGCGGCGAGGCCACGACGACCGTGAGGTCGGCGCGGGGGCGCGACGTGCCGTCGGGCCCGGGCTCGCCCGCGAGGTGCGCGGCGACGCGGCGGGCCATCTCGTGGCCGCGCTCGGAGAGGTGGTAGCCGGGGATCCGGCCGTAGAGGACGCCGTCGGGGTTGTGGACCTCGCCGTGGCGCAGGAGGTGGACGATGGTGGAGACCATGCCCACCAGTGTCCCGCACTCGGGGCGGGTGCACGCCACCGCGGGCCGGCGCGACGGGCCGGGACGGGCGGTCAGGCGTCGCGGTCGGCCTTGCACGCCTCCGCGACGGCCGCCATCGCCTCGCCCAGCGCCCGGAACTGCTCCGGCGTGAGCACGTCGACGAGGTACCGGCGCACGGCCGCGACGTGTGCGGGCGCCGACGCGACGAGCACGCGGTAGCCCTCGCTCGTCATCGCGCAGTTCACGCCGCGGCGGTCGCCCGAGCTCGCGGAGCGCCGGACCAGGCCGCGCGCCTCCATGCGCGCGACGGTGTGCGTCACGCGGCTGCGCGAGCGGGCGAGCCCGTCCGCGAGCGCCGACATGCGCAGGGTGTGGTCGGGGCTCTCGGAGAGGCGCACGAGCAGCTCGTACTCGTTGAGCGACACCTCGGACCGTTCCTCGTGGTCACGGCCGAGCGCCTCGATGAAGCGCACGGTCCCGTCGAGGTACGCGCGCCACAGGCGCTGCTGCTCCGCGTCGAGCCAGCGCGGCTCGGCGGCGTGGGCGGCGGGGGTGCGGACGGTGCTCGCCGTCGGGCTGTCGACGTCGTTGCGGGTCATGGGTCCTCGGCGGTGCGGGAGGGGCTGGGGGCGTGGGGGGTCGGAACATTGTTCCACCCCACGGGAATAGACGGACCGAGGGGTGCTGTTGATACGCTCGTTCCGAAGTTGAACGTTCAACCACTTGGTCCGCCCGGACCCCGACCACCCGCAGGAGCACCCATGGCCTCGTCGCTGCCCGCCGGCCTCACCGCCGGTACCTACGCCCTCGACGCGTCGCACTCGCAGGCGTCGTTCACCGTCCGCCACGCCGGGATCTCGAAGGTCCGCGGCACCCTCGCGATCACCGACGGCACGATCACCGTCGGCGACGACCTCGAGTCGACGTCCGTGACCGCCCAGCTCGACGCCGCGTCCGTGAGCACGGGCGACGAGAACCGCGACAACCACCTGCGCAGCGCCGACTTCTGGGACGCGGAGAACAAGCCGACGTGGACGTTCACGTCGACGCGCATCACGGGCGACGGCGACGACTACGTCGTGGCCGGCGACCTGACGATCAACGGCGTCACCAAGCCGGTCGAGCTCGAGACGGAGTTCGCGGGCACCGCGACCGACCCGTTCGGCAACCCGCGCGCGGGCTTCGAGGCGACCACCGAGATCTCGCGCAAGGAGTTCGGCCTCACCTGGAACGCCGCGCTCGAGACCGGCGGCGTGCTCGTCGGCGACAAGATCAAGATCGCGCTCGACGTCTCGGCCATCAAGCAGGCCTGACCGTCGTCCCGGGCACGCCCGGGCGCGACCGGCACCCTCCGGCAGGGGTGCCACCCCGAGGGGCCGCGTGCACCGGCACGCGGCCCTTCGTCGTCCCCGCGTCCGAACGCCGGGGCCGCTCAGCGCTCCTGCGACGCCGCGAGGGCGCGGGCCTGCGAGTGGAACGCGAGGATCTGCAGCTCGCTGCCGACGTCGACGCCGCGCACGTCGACGTCCGCCGGGACCTGGAGCGCACGCGGCGCGAAGTTGAGGATCTCGCGCACCCCCGCCGCGACCACGCGGTCCGCGACCGCCTGCGCGTGCGCCGCGGGCGTCGCGAGGACGACGATCGACACCTTCTCGCGCTCCACGACCTCCTCGAGCGCGTCGACGTGCTCGACGACGAGGCCCGCGGCCCGCGTCCCGACGACGTCCGGCGACGCGTCGAGGAGCGCCGCCACGTGGAAGCCGCGCTGCTCGTAGCCCGAGTAGTTCGCGAGCGCGTGCCCCAGGTTGCCGATCCCGACGATCGCGATGCGGTGCTCGTCGACGAGGCCCAGGGCCTCGGTGATGTACTGCGCGAGCGAGTCGACGTCGTAGCCCACGCCGCGCGTGCCGAACGACCCGAGGAACGACAGGTCCTTGCGCAGCTGGGCCGGGCCCACGCCGGACAGCTCCGCGAGCTCGACCGACGACGTCGTCCCGACGCCCCGCGCCACGAGGTCCCGCAGCGCGCGCAGGTAGGACGGGAGCCGCGCCACCGTCGCGCTCGGGATCCCCGGCGCCGTCACCTCACCGACTACCTGCTCAGCCACCGTCACTCCGTCGTCCAGGGACCGTCCTCGTCGACGGTCACGCTCCACGGGAGGAATCATCCCAGGTCCGCGCGCGGCGCCGAAATCCGGGCCACCGCACGCGCCAGCCGACGCGCGTCCACGCGCCAGAAGCCCTGCTGCACGCCGCCGACCGTGACGACCGGCACGTACTCCCCGTACTGCTCGCGCAGCGCCGGGTCCGCGCCCGGCGCGTCGACGTCGACCTCCGCCCACGCGACGCCGGCCTCGCGGCACACCGCCTCGACGACCGTCCGTGCGTCGTCGCACAGGTGGCAGCCCGCGCGACCGAACAGCAGGACCGGGGCGGGGGCGTCGGGGGTGCTCACGCCTCCCAGGGTACGAGGCCCCGGCAGGCCGACCGCCTAGAGTGGAGGCATGGCGACGTCTCCCGGCCCGGGCCCCGACCCGACCTCCCGGCCGACGCTCCCCGAGGAGGCGCCCGCGCGCGCCCCCGGTCCGCCGCACCGCACCGCCGCGTTCTTCGACGTCGACAACACGATCATCCGCGGCGCCTCGTCGTTCCACCTCGCGCGCGCCCTGTACCAGCGCGAATTCTTCTCGACGCTCGACATCGTGCGCTTCGCCGTGCACCAGGCCCGGTACCTCGCGTTCGGCGAGAACAAGCAGCAGATCGACCGCATCCGCTCGCGCGCCCTGGACCTCATCGCCGGGCGCTCCGTCGCGGAGGTCACCGCGATCGGCGAGGAGGTCTACGACACCGTCCTGTCGCTGCGCATCTACCCCGGCACGCGCCGCCTGCTCGACGAGCACCTCGCGGCCGGGCACCAGGTGTGGCTCGTCTCCGCGACCCCCGTCGAGATCGGCGAGCTCATCGCGCGCCGGCTCGGAACGACGGGCGCGCTCGGCACCGTCGCGGAGCACGAGGACGGCTTCTACACGGGACGGCTCGTCGGCGACATGATGCACGGCCGCGCCAAGGCTGCCGGGGTGCGGGCGCTCGCCGAGCGCGAGGACATCGACCTCGAGGCGTCGTACGCGTACGGCGACTCGCTCAACGACGTGACGATGATGGAGGCCGTGGGGCACCCGTGCCCCATCAACCCGGACGCCCGCCTGCGCCGCCACGCGCAGGACGTCGGCTGGCCCATCCGCGAGTTCCGCGGGCGGCGGCGCCGCGTCGCCCGCAGCAGCGTCCGCACCGCGAGCTGGGCCGGCGCCGCCTGGGCCGCCGCGCTCGTCCTGCGCTCCGTGCGCCGCGCCGTCGACCGGCGCATCGCCCGCTTCTGACCCCGCCCGGGCCGCGCCCGGAGACGCGTCGAGCCCGGTCCCTCGGGAGGGGCCGGGCTCGACGACGGGTCGGCGCGTCAGGACGCGCGCGACGTCACTTCTTGTTACGACGCTGGTGACGCGTCTTGCGAAGCAGCTTGCGGTGCTTCTTCTTGGCCATGCGCTTGCGGCGCTTCTTGATGACGGAGCCCATACGGTCCTCGCAATGCTCGAGCGGCGTGTCGGTCGGCGACCGGTCGACCGGCCGCGGGTGGTCCACGGTTGATCGGGGCCCCGGCGACCACGAGGGCGCCGCAAGCCGACCAACACGAGAGAAATCCGCCCCCTAGCCTACCCGCTCGCGCCCGTGCCCCGGTACGCGACCGGTCGCGGGGCGTCTCAGTCGAAGTGCGCGTCGAGGCCCAGCAGCGGGAAGACGGCCCGGCGCGTGGCCGCGACGGCGCGGTCGACGTCGTCGTCCGGGTCGTACCCGCTGCTCCACCGCCGGACCTCGACCTCGGGCCCGAACGCGAGCGGCGCGTCGAACCCGGCGACCTCCGCCACGCGCTCGCGCCACTCCGCGGGCAGGGGCACGCCCGCGGTGACGGGCCGGTGCACGACCTCCCCCACGACGGCCGACCACACGAGCGGCACGACGCGCGCGATCGCGTACCCGCCCCCGCCGAGCGCGAGCCACCGCCCGTCGGTCAGCTCGTGCGCGAGCCCGTGCATCCAGGTGGCGGCCGTGCGCTGCGCGTCGACGGACACGTCGAGGTCGGACAACGGGTCCTCGCCGTGCGCGTCGCACCCGTGCTGGGTGACGAGCACCTCGGGACGGAACGCGCGCAGCACGGGCGGCACGACGGCGTCGACCGCGCGCAGCCAGCGGGCGCCGTCGGTGCGGCGCGGGAGCGCGACGTTGACCGCCGTCCCCTCGGCGCCGGGGCCCCCGAGGTCGGTCGGGTGGCCCGTCCCGGGGAAGAGCGTCGCGCCGCTCTGGTGGACGGAGACGGTGAGGACGCGCGGGTCGTCCCAGAACGCCTCCTCGACGCCGTCGCCGTGGTGGGCGTCGAGGTCGACGTACGCGACGCGCTCGACGCCGTCGTCGAGCAGGCGCCGGATCGCGACGGCCGCGTCGTTGTAGACGCAGAAGCCCGACGCCGCGCCCGCCTTCGCGTGGTGCATGCCGCCCGCGACGTTCACCGCGTGCCGGGTGCGACCCGCCGCGATCTCGCCCGCCGCCTCGTACGAGCCCGCGACGATCCGCGCGGCGGCCTCGTGCATCCCGCGGAAGACCGGGTCGTCCTCGGTGCCGAGGCCGCGGGCCGGGTCGGGCGTGCCGTGCTCCGACGCCGCGCGCACCGCCGCGACGTACGCGGGCTCGTGCACGAGCTCGAGCACGTCGTCGGACGCGGGCTCGGGCCGCACGACCCGCAGGTCCGCGTCGTCGTCGAGCAGGCCGAGGGCGCGCACGAGCCCCATCGTCAGGTCGAGCCGGGCCGGCGCCATCGGGTGGCCGGGACCGAAGTCGTAGCCGAGGAGCTCGGGGCTCCACACGACGCAGGCTCCGGGCGCCGCAGCCGCCCCGGTCGGGGCGGGCGACGACGTCGGGTCGGTCGTGGGCATGGCTCACGGTAACGCCCGACGGCGCGCCCCCGCCCCACCGACCGCGCGACGGACCGCGCGCGACCGCCGGTCCGGGCCTCCGCCGGGTCTCCGCGAGCCCCCGGTGCGGCGTCCGGGCCCGCGAGCGGGCATGATGTCCCGGCGCCGGAGCGGCGACATGACGGGCCACCGGGCCCGTGGCAGAGTGGCGCGAGTGGTGAGGGAGGCTCCATGCCGACGAGCATGACCGGGCGCCTGTTCCGGGGGCGGGAGATCGTCGACCGCCTCGCCCGGCAGTCCCCCGCCCGCCTCGCCGTCACCGTGTTCGCCGCCGTCATCGCCGTCTTCACCGCCCTGCTCATGGCGCCCTGGGCGACGGCGAGCGGCCGGTCCGCGCCCTTCGTCGACGCGTTCTTCACCGCCACGTCGGCCGTGTGCGTCACCGGTCTCGTCGTGGTCCCCACGGGGACCTACTGGTCGGGGTACGGGCAGGTCGTCATCCTGCTCGGCATCAAGATCGGCGGCCTCGGCGTCATGACGCTCGCGTCGATCCTCGGCATGGCCGTGTCCCGGCGCATCGGCCTCACGCAGAAGCTCCTCACCGCGTCGGAGACGAAGACGACGCGCCTCGGCGAGGTCGGCTCGCTCGTGCGGGTCGTCATCATCACCTCGACGTCGCTCGAGCTCCTCATCGCGCTGCTCCTGCTGCCGCGGTTCATCGTGCTGGAGGAGACGTTCGGCGAGGCCGCGTGGCACGGCATCTTCTACGGCATCTCCGCCTTCAACAACGCGGGGTTCATCCCGACGGAGCACGGCCTCGCGCCGTACGTCGGCGACTGGATGCTGTGCCTGCCGATCATCCTCGGCGTGTTCATCGGCTCCCTCGGCTTCCCCGTCATCCTCAACGTCATGCGCAACCGCCGCCGGGCCTCCAAGTGGAGCCTGCACACCAAGCTCACGCTCACGACGAGCGCGGCGCTCGTCGTCGTGGGCACGGTGCTCTTCGCGGCCGTCGAGTGGGGGAACCAGCGGACCCTCGGGCCCCTCGACCTCGGCGAGAAGCTCCTCGCGTCGCTCTTCGCGGGCGTCATGCCGCGCTCCGGCGGCTTCTCGACCGTGGACACCGGCGGCATGCACGAGGCGAGCTGGCTCATCACCGACGCGCTGATGTTCGTCGGTGGCGGCTCCGCGTCGACCGCGGGCGGCATCAAGGTCACGACGCTCGCCGTCATGCTCATCGCCATCGTGTCCGAGGCGCGCGGCGACCGGGACATGGAGGCGTTCGGGCGACGCATCCCGCGCGACACCCTCCGGCTCGCGGTCGCGGTGTCGTTCGTCGGTGCGACGGCGGTGCTCCTGTCGAGCCTGCTCCTGCTGGAGATCACCGGCGAGACGCTCGACGTCATCCTCTTCGAGACCATCTCGGCGTTCGCGACCGTCGGCCTGTCGACCGGCATCACGCCCGACCTGCCCGACGCCGGGAAGTACGTCCTCATCGCGCTCATGTTCGTCGGGCGCACGGGCACCATGACGTTCGCCGCCGCGCTCGCGCTGCGCGACCGCCGCCGGATCGTGCGCTACCCCGAGGAGCGCCCCATCATCGGGTGAGCAGGCCCGCCCGGCGGCGCGACCGCCGGACGCGACCGCCGCACGAGACCTCACCGACACGCCAGACACCGCACCACCGGACCGACGAAAGGCCCCACCGTGACCGACCCGTTCACCCGCGCCGCCGACGGGAAGGACGGCGCGTCCGCGGACCCCGTCGCCCAGCGCATCGTCGAGCGCGGCCGCGCGGAGCGCGCGCGCCGGGACGAGGCGAAGGCCCCGCGCAAGGACGCGGGCGTCCTCGTCATCGGCCTCGGCCGCTTCGGGACCGCGATCGCCGCGACGCTGGACCGTCTCGGGCAGGACGTGCTCGCCGTCGAGCGCGACCCCGACCTCGTCGCCCAGTGGAGCGGACAGCTCCCGCTCGTCGAGGCCGACGCCTCCAACCCGGTCGCGCTCGAGCAGCTCGGCGCACGCGACTTCCCCGTCGCGGTCGTGGGCGTGGGCACGTCGCTCGAGGCGAGCGTGCTCATCACCGGAAACCTCGTCGACCTCGGCACGCCCCAGATCTGGGCCAAGGCGATCTCGGCGGAGCACGGGCGCATCCTCCAGCGCATCGGCGCGCACCACGTCGTGTTCCCCGAGGCCGACGCCGGCTCACGCGTCGCGCACCTCGTCTCCGGGAAGCTGCTCGACTACATCGAGGTCGAGGACGGGTTCACGATCGTCAAGATGCGGCCGCCCCGCGAGGTGCAGGGGTTCACGCTCGCGCAGTCGAAGGTGCGCGAGCGGTACGGCGTCACCGTGATCGGCGTGAAGTCGCCCGGCGAGGAGTTCCTCTACGCGACCCCCGAGACCCGGATCAGCGCGAACGACCTGCTCATCGTGTCGGGTCACGCCGACCTCCTGGAGCGGTTCGCCGCTCGGCCGTGAGGGTCGGGTCCGGTCGGGTTCGATCGGGTTCGATCGGGTTCACAGCCCGCGGATCGGGTCCGCGGTGGGGTCGGACCGTGCGCTCGGACTGGCGCACCGTCGCCCTGGTCCTCCGGGCGGAGGTCTGAGGAGTGCGCCTTGACGTCCTTCGCGCACGGTCCGACCCCACCGCTCGTCCTGGCCGTCGCCCTGGTCTTCCCGGCGGAGGTCGAAGAAGTCCACCTTGACGTCCTTCGCGCACAGTCCGACCCCACCGCTCGTCCTGGCCGTCGCCCTCCGTCCCGTGGTCCGGGTCCGGGTCCGGTGGTCGCGCGCGGTCGGCCTGGCGCTGTCGTGCCACCCGGGTCCCGACGTTCGCGCCACGGGAGCCCAGGGCTGTCGTGCCGCGGGGCCGCACCGTACGGTCCTCCCGCGCGGTCTCACCGACCTCGGCCGGTCGGGGTCAGGAGGGTGGGCGGTGCAGGACGAAGAGGCCTCGGTGCAGGGGGCGGTCGTGGCGGTCGGCGTCGGTCGCGACGTACTCGTCGAGGACGGCGAGGATACGGCGGTCGAGCTCGGCGACGTCGTCGTCGGAGAGGTGCAGGTAGAACGCCGCGGACGTGGTGACGGCGTCCGGACCGGCGGCGAGGGCGTCGTCGAGCGCCGCGGCGACGGGGCCGAACCGCGCGCCAGGCGCGGCGTCGCGCAGCGGGTCGTCGAGCCACCACGTGGCGCCCGTGGCGCGGTAGGGCCGCTCGAGCGCCCCGCCCGCCCCCGTGCGGACCTCCGCGGGCTCGAGCAGCCCGGCGCGCACGAGGAGCCGGACGTGGTGCAGCGCCGTGCCCGGCGGGACGCCGAGGTGGTCGGCGAGCTCCTTGTTCGTCATCTCGCGCGTGCCGCACTGCCGCACGATGCGCTGGCGCAGCGGGTGCGCGAGCGCCTTCGCCTCGAGGGCGGTGGGCGGACGACGGCCCGGGACGTCGGGGGCGCGCGGCCCGGGGGCGGGCCCGGCGCCGGGGTCCGGGATCGACTGCGGAGTCGGCTCCGGGGTGGGCTCGGGGGTCATGGGCTCATCGTACGGACCTCCGATCGATAGTGCTCGATCGATTGGGGTTTCTCGATCACTGTGCCATGCTGGGCGGCATGGCCTCTCGATCCGGGCGCCGCCGCCCCGCCGCCGCACCCCTCGGCGCGCCGTTCCGGCGCCTGTGGGCCGCGTCCACCGTGTCGAACCTCGCCGACGGGGTGCTCAAGGTCGCGCTCCCGCTCGTCGCGGTCCGGTACACCGAGTCGCCGGCGCTGGTCGCGGGGCTGACGTTCGCCCTCACGCTCCCGTGGCTGCTCTTCGCGCTGCCCGCGGGCGCGCTCGCCGACCGCCTGGACCGGCGGCTTGCGATGGTCGGCGCCAACGTGGCCCGCGCGGTCCTCGTGGTCGCGCTCGCGGCCGTCGCGCTCGTGCCCGACGCCGGGAGCGTCGCCGTGCTCTACGTCGTCGCCTTCGCCGTCGGCGTCACGGAGACGCTGTACGACACCTCGGCGCAGTCGATCCTCCCGCAGGTCGTGCCGCGCACCGCGCTCCCCCGCGCCAACGGGCGCCTCTACGCGGCGGAGCTCACCGCGAACCAGTTCGTGGGGCCGCCCCTGGGCGGGCTGCTCGTGGCCGCGGGCGCCGCCGTCGCGTTCGGCGTCCCCGGAGCGCTCTGGGCGCTCGCCGTGGTGCTGCTGCTCGGGCTCCCGGGCACGTACCGGACGGTGCGCGCGACCCGCACGACGCTGCGCGCGGACGTCGCCGAGGGCCTGCGGTTCCTGTGGCACGACCGCATCCTGCGCACGCTCGCGATGATGGTCGGCGGCATCAACTTCGCGAGCAACGCCGCGTTCGCGGTCTTCGTGCTCTACGCCGTCGGCCCCGACTCGCCCCTCGGCCTGTCCGAGCCGGCGTACGGCGTGCTCCTCACCGCGACGGCGGTCGGGGCGTTCGCGGGGTCGTTCGTCGCCGAACGCGTCGTCGGGACGATCGGGCGTGCGCGCTCCCTCGCGCTGACGATCCTCGGCACGGTCGCCCTCGTCGGCGTCCCCGCGGTGACGACCAGCGCATGGGTGATCGGCGCCGTCTTCGCGGTCGGCGGTGCCGGGATCGCCGTGTGGAACGTCGTGACGCTGTCGCTGCGCCAGCGCATCACGCCCGACGCCCTGCTGGGCCGGCTCAACGCGTGCTACCGGCTCCTCGCCTGGGGGACGCTGCCCCTCGGCGCCGCCGTGGGCGGCCTGCTCGGCGAGCTCTTCGGCCTGCGCACGGTGTTCGTGGTCATGGCGGTGGTGTCCGGCGCGACGCTCCTGGGGATGCTCGTCGTCGACGACCGGGCGATGGACGCCGCGGAGGCGGCCGCGGACGCACGCGACGCCGACGCGCGTCTGGCCGACGCCGCGCGGCCTGGCGCCGAGGCGGAGCCGCAGCCGGAGAGCTGACCCTGCGGGCGCGCCGGAGGGGCGCGCCGACGGGGTGCGCCCGGAGAGGTGCGCAGGCTCAGGCCGCGCCGCCCCTGCCTGCCCGACGGCGCAGCGCCGCCCCGGCCAGGACCGCCGCCCCGGCCAGCGCCGCGGCGAGGCCCAGGCCCGCGCCCGTCGTCGCCAGGCCCGGGCGCGAGGAGCCCGGCCCGCCGCCCTCCGCCGCACCACCCGACCCGCCCGCTCCCCCAGGCCCCGCGGACGGCGTCGTCCCGGGCTCGTGCGGCTCGCCGGGGGCGGCGAGCACGAGGAAAGGCTCGGACACCACGTCGGCGCCACCCGCGGTCGGGACGAGCCGCACGTGGTGCTCGCCCGGCGTCGTACCCGCGGGGATCGTCGCGACGAAGAGGAACGCCCCGTCGGCGTCCGTCGTGACGGTGCCCAGGAGCACGGGATCGCTCTCGAGCCAGACCTCGTGGACGGCGTGCGGCGCGAGGCCGGTCCCGCGCAGCTCGAGCCTGCCGCCGACGACGAACGGCCCGGACCCGACGACGGCCACGCGCGGCGCCGTCGGCACCGCGCGCTCGGTGATCTCGACGCTGACGCGCACGCCGTCGGCGGGGTCCGTGACCGAGATCGCGGCCGGGGCGGCGGCCGCTGCAGGGATGGTGGTCGGCGGTGTCGCGCCGGCCGTGCCCGCGGGCACGACGAGCGAGCCGGCGAGCACGAGGGCGGCGAGCAGCCTGCGGGTGGTCGTCGTCACGCGAGGAACCTCTTCGTCCGGCCCGGGGCGGGCACCGCTGGGTCGCCCCCGAACCCGACTGGACGGGCGTCCAGTTCACGGACATCCTGCCATCCTGGACGCCCGAACTGAACACCCGTCCAGTTTGTTCACCCACGCGTAGCACCGCCGTCGACAGGCGGGCACGGCTCGGCCCCCGCCGCTCCGCGGAGCGACGGGGGCCGAGCCCGGACCCGGGCCGTGCCGGCACACCACCCGGGGGTCCGGCACCCCCGGCCCGGCCGAGGCCGGACCGGGGGACGGTCAGGCGCAGTCGAGCGCGTCGACCGCCGCCTCGCGCGTGGCCGTCACCTCCCGGCCGTCGAGGGTCGCCACGCCGGTCACCGTGACCGTGCCCGCCGGGACCGCCGTCGTGCGGGCGGCGAACGACTGGTACGTGTTCTTCCCCGGCGCGACGTCGGCGACCGTCTTCTCCCCGTACGGCGTCGTGAGCGTCAGCGTGACGGGGACGTCCTCCCCGTTCGTCGCGCGGACCGCGACGTACGCCTTCCCCGCGAGGCAGCGCGGCGCGACCTCGACCGCGAGGTCGAGCTCGGGCGCCGGCGGCTGCTCGCCGTACGCCGCGAGGAGCGCGGCGTGCTCGGCGGCCGTGATCGGCAGGACGGTGCCGTGGCGCGGGCTGCTCGGCAGGTGCGCGTCGACCGACGTCCACACGCCCGAGTCAAGGTCGGTGGACTCGAGCGGCAGGTAGCCCTGGCCGCCGTGATAGCTCGGCTGGTCGACGAAGAGGTACCACTTCTCCTCGGTGTTCGACTTGAAGACGGTCGGCCCCTCGCCCGCGGTGAGGGTGCCGCCCCACGGGTTGGGCTGGCCGTAGCCGATCTTCTCGGCGACGAGGTCCCAGTCGGTCGAGCGCAGGTCCGTCGACTTCTCGAGGCGCGGGATCATGTACGCCTCGTCCTTGGTGAACCGGTAGTAGGTGCCCTCGTGCTCGACGATCGACGAGTCGATCATCCCCAGCCCGTTGCCGCGCTTCTCGTCGATCCACACCTGCGGCTCGGAGAACGTCACGAAGTCGCGCGTCGTGGCGTACATCATGCGCTGGTAGGAGTCGGCGATGCGGCGGCCGTCGGTCGACGTCGTCGGGTAGAGCGCCGAGGCCCAGTAGACGATGTACTCGCCGCGCTGCGCGTCCCAGAACGCCTCGGGCGCCCACGTGTTGCCCGCGTACGCGCTCGACACCGTGACCATGCGCTGGTCGGACCAGTGCACGAGGTCGGTCGACTCCCAGATCATCAGCGCGCGCGACCCGCGCTCCTGCGCGTTGCCGAAGTTGTTGCCGCCGTAGATGCGCAGGTCGGTCGCGAGGAGGAAGAACCGGTCGCCCTCGGGCGAGCGGATGATGAACGGGTCGCGCAGGCCCTTCTCGCCGAGCGTCGACGTGAGCACGGGCTCGCCGTCGTTGAGCTCGACCCAGTCGAGCGGGTCGTTCCCGTTGCTCGCGCTGAAGTAGACCGACTCGCCGTCCGCGGTGCTCTCCCCCTCGAAGTACGGGAAGAAGTAGCCCTCGTAGTCGGCGGCGGCCGGCAGCGGGCGGACCGTCGCGTCGTAGGTGTGCGTCGCGGTCGCGCCGTCCTTGGTCGCCGTGACGGTGAGCCGCACGACGGCGGCCGGCTCGCCGTGGGCGGGTCGGGTCACCTCGCCCGTGGCCGAGACGGTCGCGGGGTCGGAGCTCTCCCACGTGAGGGCGGAGCCGTTGGCCCCCTCGGCCGGCAGCGTGAGGTTGCCGCGCACGTCGTCGAGGTGCGGCACGACGACGTGGCTCGCGTCCCACGCCACGGCCTCGGCGGGCGCGAGGTGGGCCAGGACCGTGACGTCGATCTGCGCGGTGCGCGCGACCGCGCCGCGCGTGACGAGGGCCGTGAGGGTCACGGTCGCGTCGTCCTCGCCCGCGGCGGGCCGGGTGACCTTCCCCCTGGCGCTGACGACGCCCGCGTCCGACGACGTCCACGTGACGATCGAGCCCTGCGCCCCCGTGGTGGGCAGCACGAGGTCGGCGGTGACCGCGCTCGTGTCGCCGAGGTCGAGCGCGGCGAGGTCGGCGTCCGCGGCGGCCGTGGAGGTCCGGGCCGCGAGCTCGGCCGCCTCGGCCGGGCTCAGCGCACGGTCGTAGAGGCGGAAGTCGCGCACCTGGCCCTTGAGATAACGGTCGCCGGAGTAGAGCGAGCGGCCGACGTAGTTCGCGGTCGTCTGGCCGCCGCCGATCTGGCCGGGGTCGGTCGTGACGTTCGTGGCCTGCTTGACCTGCACGCCGTCCTCGTAGAGCGTCGCCGTCGTGCCGGTCAGCGTGTACGTGAGCGTCTTCCAGACGCCGCGCTGGAGGTTCGCGCCCTTGGTGACGGTCTGCTCGGTGGTCCAGCTCCCGGTCGCGATCGACGTGCGGTACGCGTTGCCGGTCGTGAACAGGTAGCCGTTGCCGTTGGACCCGCTCGTGTTGCCGAGCCCGTAGACGAAGTACGGCGTGCCCTGGTCCTGGCTCACGAGCACGTCGAGGCTCACGGTGGCGTCCGTGAGGCCCGCGAGCAGGTGGTCGGGCAGGTCGACGTAGTCGTCGGTCCCGTCGAGCGTCGTGCCGTCGGCCGTCGTCGTGCCGCCCACCACCGTGGCCGGGCCGAACGTCGAGCCCTCGGCGCGGTTCGCCGTCGTGCCGCCGGTCGTGCTCGCGGCGTCGAGCGGGTACCACGCGACGAGCCCGTCGTCGGTGGGGCCGCCGACGTCGGCCGCGGCCGGCGCCGCGACGGTGGCGGCGAGCGTCGTGGCGGCGAGCGCCCCCACGAGCCCGGCGGCGAGCGCCGAGCCTGCGCGATGTGTCAGGTCCATGTCGTCCTCTCCTCGTCGAGATGCAGGTGTGTCGCGAGGTAGAGCCCCGGTCCCGCGAGGTAGAGGCGTGGTCGTGACCACGCCTCTACCTCGGCTCACCGGGGCTCTACCTCGGGGGGGTCGTCAGCCGCAGGGGTGGGCGTCGTAGGCGACGTCGTAGGGCGTGGTGACCGGGGTGCCGTCGAGCACGGCCGTGCCGGTGACCGTCACGGTGCCCGCCGGGACCGACGTCGCCCTCGTCGCGAACGACTGGTAGGCGTTCGCTCCCGGGGCGACGCCCGCGAACGTCCTCGTGCCGTACGGGGTCGTGAGGGTGACGTCGGCGGGCACGTCGCCCGCGTTCGTCGCCCGCACCGCGACGTAGACCTTGCCCGCGAGGCACCGCGGGGTGGCCTCGACGGTCAGCTCGACCCGGGGCGCGGGGGCGACGTCGACCGGGTCCACGCTCTCGAGCGTCGGCACGACCTTCTGGATGAGGCCGTCCTCGCCGAACGTGAGGCGGTCGATCGTCGTCTCGCGGTTCGTCCCGTCGCCGCCGGGGATCGCGAACCGGTGGTACGCGATGTACCAGTCGTCGGTGCCCTCGACGTTGAGGATCGAGCTGTGCCCGGTCCCGAGGATGCCCTGCGAGGCGTCCTTCTCGAGGATCACACCGCGGTACGTCCACGGGCCGTCGATGCTGTCCGACGTCGCGTAGCCGACGCGGTAGTTCTCCGAGCCGGTGTCGTCGATCGAGTACGTGAGGTGGTAGACGCCGTCGCGGTAGTTGAGGAACAGGCCCTCGCGGAAGTCGGTCAGGCCGGGGATGCGTCGCAGCGTGTCCTGCTTGATCGACGTCATGTCGTCGTCCAGCTCCGCCATGACCGGGCCGTTCGACGGCCCGCCGTTGCCCCACAGGAGCCAGTACTTCCCGGTCTCCGGGTCGCGGAACGCGGCCGGGTCGATGGCCTGGCCGGACGTGACCGCCTCGCCGTTCGTGATCATCGCCGTCGGCTGCGCGGTGAACGGCCCCTCGGGGCTGTCGGCCACCGCGACGCCGATCGTCTTGCGGTCGTACGTCGGGTTGTGGCCGGAGAAGTAGAACCAGTACTTCCCGTCCCGCTCGATGATCGTGGGCGCCCACGCGTTGCCCGTCGCCCACGGGACGTTCCCGTTCGCGCCGTCGAGCGTGAGGAACGGCTGCTCCGAGCGCTCCCAGGTCACGAGGTCGGTGGACTTCCAGACGTAGAAGTCCTTGCCGCCCCAGCCCGGGGTGCCGTCGGTCGTGGCGTAGAGGTAGAACGTGTCGCCGAACTGCGCGATGTTCGGGTCGGCGTACGTCCCCGGGAGCACGGGGCTGCCCATCTGCTTCGCCTGGACCGTCCACGTGCGCGACGACCCGTCCGGCCCGCTCACCGTGTACTCCACGGGCTGCGTGAGGTCCTGCACCGAGCCGTTCCCGGGCGTGACGGTCGCGCGCGGCGAGACCGTGAGGACCGGCGCGAGCGCCGAGACGTCCGTGCCCGGCACGACGGCGAGCGTCACGGTCGAGCTCGCCCCGTCGACGATCGCGGGGACCTTGAGCGCGTCGAGCTCGGCGCCCGTGACGGCCGTGTGGTCCGCCCCGACCTGGTAGACCTCGTCGGCCGTGAGCGCACGGTCGTAGACCCGGAAGTCGCGCACCGAGCCCTTGAGGTAGCGGTCGCCCGAGTACAGGGAGCGGCCGATGTAGTTGGCGAGCGTCGAGCCGTTCCCGATGTCCTTCGGGTCGATGGTGACGCCGGTCTGGCGGCCCACCTCGACGCCGTCCTCGTAGAGCACGGCCGTCGTGCCGGACAGGGTGTACGTGAGGTGCTTCCACACCCCGCGCTGGAGGTTCGCGTTCTTGGTGACGGTCTGCTCGGTGGTCCAGTTCCCCGTCGCGATCGACGTGCGGTACGCGTTGCCCGTGGTGAACAGGTACCCGTCGCCCGCCGTGCCGCTCGTGTTGCCGAGGCCGTAGACGAAGTACGGCGTCCCCTGGTCGGTCGCGACCTTGACGTCGAGCGCGACCGTGACGTCGGTCAGCCCGGCGAGCAGGTGGTCGGGCAGGTCGACGTAGTCGTCCGTCCCGTCGAGGGTCACGCCCTCGCCCGTGCCGGAGAAGGCCGCGCCGTTGGTCAGCGTCGCCGGGCCGAACGACGACCCGGGCGCGGTGTTCGCCGCCGCCGTGCCGCTCGTCTCGTCGAACGCGTACCGCACCACGAGGCCCGGCACGTCGGCCGTCACCTCGACCGCCACGTACGCGGTGCGCGACCCGTCGGCGGTCGTCGCCGTGACGAGCGCGTGGCCCTCGCCGACGCCCGTCACGACGCCGTCGGCCGAGACCGTTGCGACGTCCGCGTCGTCCGACGCCCACGTGATCGCGCGCGCCGTCGCGTTCGCGGGCGTGACAGTCGCCGTGAGCTGCCGCGTGCCGCCGACGCCCACCTCGAGCGACTCGGGGGTGACGCTCAGGCCCTCGACGGGGACGACGTCGTCGGTCACGGTGACGACCGCGCGGGCGCGGACGCTCACCCCGCCGCCGAGCGTGCCGGCGACCTCGAACGAGCCCGCCTGCGCGTACGACGCCGGGTCGACCGCGTCCCACGTGACATCCGCCGAGCCCGTGGAGCCGTCGGCGAAGCGCGCCGTGACGCTCGCGGGCAGCACCGGCGCGGAGCCGGTCTGGACGATCACGGCGACGTCCTCGACGGACTCGACGAACGCGTCGGGCTGGTACGTGCGCAGCAGGCGGTCGTACTCGGCCTGCGTCACGGGGAGCACCGTGCCGTGGCGCGGTCGCGACGGCATCTCGTAGTCGGTGGACATGGTCCACTCGGCCGCGTCGAGCGAGGTCGACTCGAACGGCACGTAGCCGCGGCCGCCGAACTCGTCGATGAAGAGGTACCACTTCTCCTCGGTGTTCGACTTGAAGATCGTCGGGCCCTCGCCCTGGTTGATCCCGCCGCCGAGCGAGTTCGCCTTGCCGATGCAGTCGGTGATGAAGTCGTAGTCCGTCGAGCGCAGCTCGGCCGCCTTCTCCGCGAGGATGAACTTGGAGCACGGCGTGGACGACGTGTTGTTCCGCTCGTCCTTGGTGAACCGGTAGTACTGGCCGTCGTGCTGCGTCACGGTCGAGTCGATGACCGAGTAGCCCGGGTCGACCCACACCTGCGCCTCGCTGAACGTCACGAAGTCGCGCGTCGTGGCGTACATCATCCGGTTGTACGTGTTGCCGGTGTGGTCCGGGTCGTCCTCCGCGTAGAGCTTCGAGGCCCAGAACACGACGTACGCGCCGATCGTCTCGTCGTAGTACGCCTCCGGCGCCCACGTGTTGCCCGCGGTGTCGGGCGAGACCTGCACGAGACGCTGGTCGGTCCAGTTCACGAGGTCCGTGGACTCCCAGACCATGATCGACTTCGACCCCGTGCGCTGGGACGCGTCCCAGTTCCCGTTGCCGTAGATCTTGAGGTCGGTGGCGATCTGGTAGAACTTGTCGCCCTCGGGCGAGCGGATGATGAACGGGTCCCGCAGGCCCTTCTCCCCCAGCTCCGACGTGAGGACGGGCTGGTTGTCGTTGAGGTTCTGGTACTTCAGCGGGTCGTTGCCCTGGCTGAGCCCGAAGTAGACCTGCTCGCCCGTGGCGGTGCCCTCGCCCACGAAGTAGGAGAACAGGTAGCCCGCGAGGTCCTCCTGCTCGGGCAGCGGCGGCACGTGCGCCGCGAGCTCGCGCGTGGCGGTGGCCGCGCCGACCGTCACCGCCGCGGTGAGCGTCACGGTCTCGGCGTCCTCGCCGTGCGCCGGGCGCGTCACCTCGCCCGTCGGGGTGATCGTGCCCGACGACGACTCCCACGTCACGCTCGCGCCGTGCAGCCCCGTGGTGGGCAGCGTGAGGTTGCCGCGCACGTCGTCGAGGTTCGTCACCTCGAGCGCGGCGGCCGCGGCGTCGGCCTTCGCCTGGTCGCCGTCGCCCGGCAGGACCGTGACGTCGAACGTGCGGGTCGCGGTCGCGCCGCGCAGCGTCACCGTGGCGGTGAGCGTCGCGGTCGCCGGCTCGTCGCCCGCGGGGCGCGTCACCGCGCCGCTCGCGGAGACGACGCCCGCGTCGGAGCTCGACCACGCGACGGCGGAGCCACCGACGCCCTTCGCCGGGAGCGCGAGATCCGTGGCGACGGCGCTCGTGTCGCCCAGGTCGAGCGCGGCGGCGTCGGCCGCGACGGCGTCCTGCGCGGCGTCCGACGCGAGGTCGGCGACCTCCTGCACGGTGAGCGCGCGGTCGTAGAGCCGGAAGTCCTTCATGCGGCCCTTGAAGAAGTTGTCGGCGGCGTAGGCCGACTTCCCGAGCGCGTTCGCGGTCGTGGTGCCGCCGCCGATCGCGCCGGGCGTGATCGTCACCGCGGTGTTCTGCCCGACCTGGGTGCCGTCCTCGTACAGCCGCGCCGTGCCGCCCGCGAGCGTGTAGGTGACGGTCTTCCACACGCCGCGCTGGAGGGCGCCCGCGGGGGTCTTGGCCGTGTTCTGCTCGCGGCCCCACGCGAGGTCGGAGATCGTCGCGCGGTAGTTCGCGTTGCCCGTCGAGAACAGGTAGCCGTTCCCGGACTGCGGGGTCCCGACCGCCGCGTTGCCCAGGGTGTAGAAGAAGTAGTTGCCGCTGAGCGACGTGTCGACCCACACGTCCGCGCTCACCGTCACGGCGTCGTAGCCGGCCAGGAGGTCGTCGGGCAGGTCCACGTGGTTCGCGCCGCCGAACGTGAGCCCCTGTCCCGCGCGCCACCCGCCGCCCGAGCCGACGAGCGCGGCGTCGAGGCCGTGACCCGACGCGTCGTGCGCGACGGCGCCCTCGGTCTCGTCGAGCGGGAGCCAGAGCCGCAGACCGTCCGTGGTCGGCTCGGCCGCGGCGGGGACCGGTGCGGGCGCCGCGGGCATCGGGCCGGCGGCCGCCGCGCCCACGGGCGCGAGCGGGGCGACGAGCGCGAGGCCGAGCAGCGCCGCGAGCGAGCGGCGTCGGCGTCGGGCGCGGGGCTCCGCGGGCGTCGGGGGTGGTTCGTGGCGTGAGGTCATCGGTGACTCCTCGTCGTCGTGCCCGGCGTCGGCGCCGGTCGCGGGTCCGCCGTCGGACGCGCGTGTGAACGCTAACATGTGAACGCAAACATGCCTAGGGACCCCGGGACCGACAACGATGTCGAAAAGCGCGTGAGGGCTCCCCGGCGCACCCGGACGCCGACGGCGGCCCGCACCACCGGGTGGGGTGCGGGCCGCCGTCGGGCAGTGCTGGTCGTCCGGTGTCAGCCGCAGGACAGGTCGCCGTAGGCGGCCTCGTGCGCGGTCTCGACCGTGGCACCGTCGAGCACCGCGGTGCCCGTGGCGGTCACGACCCCGGCCGCGAGCGACCCGGACCGCGTGGCGAACGACTGGTACGCGTTCGCCCCCGGCGCGACGTCGCGCACGACGCGCGTGCCGAACGGGGTGACGAGCTCGACGTCGGCCGCGACGTCGGCGAGGTTCGTCGCGCGCACCGCCACGTAGGCCTTGCCCGCGAGGCAGCGTGCGGACGCGGTCACGTCGAGCTCGACGGCCGGGCCGGCGGCGTCGGCCGCGAACTCCCACGTGTCCACCTCGACGAGGTCGACGCCCGCGGGGCCGGCGAACGTGAAGTACACGTCGTGGACGCCGCTCACGCCCTCGAGGGCGGCGGTCACGTCCGCCCACTCGCCCACGGGGGTGTCGAGGTCGAGCGTGCCGACGACGGCACCCTCGCGGTCGTCGAGGCGCACCTCGACGGTGGCGCCCTCGACGAGCGGCTTGACGCGCGCCGTGACGCTCGCGGCACCGTCGCCGAAGTCGACCGACGACAGCGCCGACCAGTCTCCGGCGTCGACGTCGCGGACGACGAGGTTCGGCGCCTGGTCGCCGAACTGTGCCGAGCCGCCGTCGACCTTCGCGGTGGTGAGGCCCTGCTGCCACGCGAACGTCTCCGCCTCGAGCACCTGGAACGGGTCGAGGTCCTTGACCTGGTCCACGCCCGCGTAGTCGCCGACGACCTGCTGGACCGTGCCGTCCGCGTTGAACGTCAGCTCCTGGATGTGCGGGCTGCGGTAGCCCTGCGTGGTGCTGCCGTTGATGCGCTTGTTGAGCGTGGGCGCGTGGTAGGTGAAGTAGTACTTGCCGTCCAGCTCGAACACCGACTGGTGGTTGTTGCCGCCCGTGCCCGCGCCGAAGAACTGCGACTGGTTCGGGAACATCACGCCGGCGTACGTCTCCTTGGGGAACGACATCGGGTCGTCGGAGATCATGTAGCCGATCTGCCCGCCGCCCGGGTACCCCGGGAGCGTGGCCTGGTTGCCGCCGAAGTCGTTGCCGCCGAAGTGCGACGAGTACGACAGGTAGTACTTCCCGTCGCGCTCGAAGACCTGCGCCGCCTCGAACGCCACGGGCGCGTCCACGACGGCCGCCGTGCCCTGCGTGGAGACCATGTCGTCGCCGAGCTCGATGACGCGGATGTTCTTCGGGTTGTTGAACCGCTCCGCCGCGGGCATCGACGTCGACGCCGGGCCGCCGCCGAAGTAGAGGTACGCGCCGTCGTCGGTGACGAGCGGCGCCGGGTCGAACTTCCAGGCCACGGCCTCGGCGCCCGGGGTGCGCCCGTCGATGAGCGTGCTGTCGCGCTCGCTCGTCCACGGCCCGAGCGGCGAGGCGCCCGTGATGACGTTCGACGACCCGCCGCCGTTGGCGTAGTAGAGGAAGTACTTGTCGACGCCGTCGACCGTCTTCTTCGCCATGCCCGGCGCCCACGAGTTGTTGGTGAAGGGGGCGACGCCCTGCGGCCCCGCGACCTGGATCTCGCCGTGGTCCGTCCAGTTCACGAGGTCCTCGGACGAGATGAGCGTGATCTGGTTGATGCTGCCGTAGTTGATCTGCGGCGAGACGCCCGTCACCGGGTCGGGCGCGTAGCCCTGGGTGTCGTTCGTCATGTACATGTACACGCGCCCGTCCTCGACGAACCCGAACCCGTCGGCCCCGAACTTGTGGGAGATGAGCGGGTTGTGCTCGCCGGGCAGCTTGCCGAGCACCTCGATCGTCTTCGAGGGCGGTCCGGGCGGGGCCGCGCCGACGACGGAGACGTCGTCGAGCACGAAGTCCATGAGGTGCGTCGCCGGGTCGGCGGACGGGTTGCTCGTCCACGGCGTCTCGAAGAACAGCCGCGCGGTGCCGACGTTCTGGTCGGCCGGGATCGTGAACCGGCCGTCGAGCGTCGCCCACTGGCCCTTGGTCGCGGTGACGCTCACCAGGTTCGTGTACGACCCGCCGCCGTAGTGCATCGTCGCGAAGAACTGCTTGGTGGCCGGCGCCGCGGCGGCGTCGTAGCGGATCTTCGCGGTGAGCTCGTACGTCTCGCCCGCGCGGACCTTGCCGCTGAGGTCCTGCATCGGACCGGAGCCGGTCGTCGCGCGCTCGGTGGTCAGGGCCGCGGCCTCGCCCGCGAACGCCTGGTCGGTGGTCGACAGCACGGCCTTGTCGGTCGCGTTGCCGTTGTTGACGAACCAGCCGGTCGTGCCGTCCTCGAAGCCGCCGTTGACGACCAGCTCCTCGTCCGCGGCGTACGACGGCAGCGCGGCGAGCGACGCGGAGAGCAGCGTCACGAGCGCGGCCCCGGCGACGGCGCCGCGCAGGCGACGTCGTCTGCGGTGGTGCGTGTCCATGGATCCTCCTCGATCGATGTGGGTGTCCTGCGCGTCCGCGCGCCTCGCGCGGACGGTCGTGCCCGACGGCGGTCCCCCGCCGTCGTCCTGCGTCCTCCCTCCTCTCGCGCCGACCGGGCGCGGCCTGCGCGGCCCGCCGGGTCGGGCGCGGGTCAGCGGCCGAACGGCACGGTGCGGGTCGTCGTCGCGGCGTCGGTCGAGCGCGTGACGGTGACGGTGGCCTCGCCGGCCGGCGCCGGCGACCGTCGCGTCGGGAACGCCTGGTAGGCGCTCGCCCCCGGTCGGACGTCGGCGAACGTGCGGCTGCCGTACGGCGTGGTGACCACCACGTCCACCGGGACGTCCTCCTCGTTCACGACGCGCACGGCGACGTAGTCGGTGCCGGCGAGCGCGCGCACGCTCGCCTCCGCCGCGAACGCGACGTCCGGGGACGTCGTCGGCTCCAGCGACGCGACGGCGAGCGCGAGCGCCCGGGCGGGAGCGTCGGCCTGGTTCTGCGTCGACGGCGCGGTCGTCGACCGCGCCCAGGCGAGGGCCTGCTCGACGGCGGCCCACGACTCGGCCGTGTGGTCCGCCGGGTCGAGCCCTTCCGCCTCGGCGACGACGGCGTCGAGCGCCGTCCGGTCGGCGCCGCCGTCGGCGTCGAGCACGTCGCTGAGGAGGAAGTGGTCGAAGTCGACGTGCCCGCCGGTCCGCTCCTTGGCGTAGGAGAAGAGGCCGAACCGGTAGCCCATGAAGTGGGACAGGCTCCAGTCCATGACGAGCGGCCCCTGGCGCGGCCCGAGCGGCTGCCACGTGCGCCCGTCGAGGCTGTAGGAGTACTGCACCCAGAGCTGGCCGCCCGGCGAGGCGAAGTCCGCGTCCGCCTTGAGGTGCACGTCCGTGCGCTCCCCGAGCGGGACCTGCGACCCGGGGACGAACGACTCGACCGCCTCGCGGTCGATCGTGTCGGTGAACGGCTGGAGCCGCGTGACGAGGCCGAGCGTGCGCTCGCCGTCGACCTGCTGGATCCCCGCGTACGCGAAGCTGCGGCCGTAGACGGCCAGGCCGGCGACGTCGCCGTCGAGCATCCCCGACACGTCGACGCGGGTCTCCGCGGAGGCCGTCGGCCCGAAGGTGCGCTGACCGAGCGTGTTGCGCGCCTCCTCGAGGTAGGTGAGGTCGCGCCCGGGCGCCTTGGTGTACTCCGCCTCGCCGGTCACGACGTGCCCGTTGGTCAGGCGCAGCCAGCCCTCGCGCTCGGTGAGGGACCAGTACCGGTTGTCCGGCGCGTGGTTCCACTGCCAGGCGAGGTCGAGGTCCGAGCCGTTGTACGACACCTCCTCGAGCGTGGGCGTCTCGACGGCCGGCGCGCGGCCGACCACGGACACGTCGTCGAGCAGGTACTCGACGCTCGACGACGGCGGCTGCGGGTTGCCCCACGGCGTCTCGACCGCGAGCTTGAAGGTCCGGACGTCCGCGTCCTGCGGGACGGTGTAGGTGCCCCGCACGGTCGTCCACTCCCCCGGCGTGACGTTCGCCCACGCGAGCGTGGTGACGCCCGCGCCCCAGTCCCCGACGAGGTTGAAGCGGACCTGCGCCGGCCCGGAGGCGTAGCGGACCCGGGCCGAGACCTCGTACGTCACGCCCGCCTGGATCTTCCCGCCGAGCTGCTGGTTCGGCCCGGAGCCGTTGAGCGTCCGGCCCGCGACGAGCAGCGCGCCCGTGCCCGACGCCGCGCCGCTCGTCTCGCGCGACAGCGTCGCCCCGAACTGCGCGGCCCACGGCGCGGTCCCGGCGTCCTCGAACCCGGGGTTGGCGACGAGCTCGACGCCGAGCAGGGACTCGTCGTACGTGGGCGCGTCGGGGACCTCCCAGACGGTGTCGCTGAACGCGCGGTGCTCGGCGTCGTTCGCGAAGTCGTCGGAGGCGACGATGCTCTTCAGCCGCTCCCGGCGCTCCGTCGCCGGGTCCAGCGCGATCGGCTTGGCGAACGTGTCGCCGACGCGGACGACGCCGTCGTCGCCGAACGTGGGCCAGCCGTCCTCCCACGTCGCGGGGATGAGCGCGGGGATGCGGCCGAGAGGGTAGGTGTCGCGGAAGAACATGCCCCACCACTCGTAGCCGCCCGCGCCGTCGGGCACCTCGACCAGCCCGCCCTGCGCGAAGCCGTCCGAGTTCAGCGCGCTGCGCGCCTCGTACGGGTTCGACCCGTCGGCGGTCTCGTAGCGGCCCAGCAGGTGCGGGGAGCGGAACAGCACCTCCTGCCGGTTCTGGCCGCTGGGCCACGTGATGATCGCGACGTAGTACTCGCCGTCGATGTAGTGCACCTGCGCGCCCTCGAACAGCCCGCCGACGAACGGCTCGCCCGCGTAGTCCGCGGCGCGGAAGATGTTCGGGAAGTCCGCCTCGATCGCGGTGAGGTCGTCGTTCAGCCGGACGGCGCTCGTCGCGCCCGAGCCGTAGAAGATGTAGGGCGTCCCCCCGTCGGCCTCGTCGAAGAACAGCGACGGGTCGTGGAACCCCCGGCCGAGCGCGGTGCGCTCCCACGCGCCGTGCTCGACGTCGTCCGTGCGGAAGAGGTACGACCCCCCGAGGTCGTTGGTGTTGAACACCACGTAGAACGTGCCGTCGCGGTAGCGCAGCGAGGACGCCCACTGCCCGTTGCCGTAGCCGTTCTTCCCGTTGCGCAGCGACGACACGTCGCCGACGCCGAGCCGGTCGTAGACGTAGCCGACGATCTCCCAGCTCACGAGGTCGTACGACTTCATGATCGGGGCGCCGGGCGCGAGGTGCATCGTCGTGCTGATCATGTAGTACAGGTCGCGGCCCTCGTCGTTCTCGGCCGCGGGGACGCGCGTGACGCTGATGTCGGGGACGTCGCTGCGCAGGAGCGGGACGTCGTACGTCCCGTCGCCGCGGTCCGTCGTGGTCAGCCCGGTGAGGGCGGTCGCCGCCGGGGGCTCGTCGTCGGCCGTCGCGGTGGCGTGCGCCGCGGGCAGGCCGGCCCCGAGCGCCAGCACCCCCGCCACGATCGTCGCCGCGGCTCGTCGTCTCCGGTGCCTGCTCATGTCGTTCCTCCTCGTCGAGGTCCTGCTGCTGTCGTGGGTTCATGCCGGGGATATCGATGTCGGTACCGATATCGACTGACGCCGCGTCGCCGTGGTGCGGCGTCCTCGCGGCCCGTCGGACCGACCGCGAGGACGCCGGTGCGGCGCGCGGGTCGCTCAGCCGCAGGTGCGCGGCTCGATGTCGACGTCGTGGGTCGTGGTGACCGGGGCGCCGTCGAGCACCGCCGTCGCGGTGACCGTCGCGGTGCCGGCGGGGACCGCCCTCGCGCGCGACGCGAACGACTGGTACGCGCTCGCGCCCGGGGCGACGCCCGTGGACGACCTCTCCCCGTACGGCGTCGCCAGGGTGACGTCCACCGGCGTGGCGCCCGTGTTCGTCGCCCGGACCGCCACGTAGGCCCTGCCGGCGAGGCAGCGCGACGAGACCTCGACGTCGAGCGGGACGACGGCCGTCGCCCCCGGCACGATCTCGACCCGGTAGGTCGTGGCGGTCTCGTGGTCCTGCGCGACGCCGACGACCTCCACGGTCCGAGCGCTCCCGTCCGCCGGGAGCGGCACGACGCGACCCTGCGTGTCGTCGATCAGCACGCCGTCGACGCGGACCAGGCCGCTCGGCACGTGCGGGTCGGCGTCGAGCACGACGCCCGTCGTGCCCGCGGGGACGGTGAGGGTGTAGTCCGTCACCGCCGGGTCGAACGCAGGGGCGAGCGACCCGGTGTCGAACGCGAGCGCCGCGAGCCCGGGCGTCGCGTCGTACGACGCCGCGCGGTCGACCCGGACGCCGAACACGCCTCCGGCCCAGCCGCCCGTCGCCTGGAAGCGGACGGTGACCACGGGGATGCGCCCGCCGTCCTCGTCGAGCACGTACTCCCCCGCGCTGTCGACCTTCCAGCGCGTGCCCTCGCCGATCTCGAGGTACTTCGCCGGGAGCTGCGTCGTGTCGACGTAGAACCCCTGCTCGTCCTTGGTCGGGGCGTTCGCGACCGTGGTGATCGTCTTCAGCTTCTCGTCGTTCACGTACACGTCGAACACGCGGCCCTGGTCGCCCGAGTAGAGCGTGACGCCCAGGTGGTTCGACGCCGAGGCCGGGTCGACCATGAGGTCGTAGCTGAACCAGCCCGTGCCGTTCGCGTGGCGGAACTGACGGCCGGAGAACGTCCCGACCGACGACCCGCTCTGCTGGAGGTTCTTCGCGTTCTCGAAGTTGTTGTTGTCGAAGCTCGTCAGGCTGTCGACGGTGCGGTCGGCGTCGCGCAGCTCCTGCTTGCCGCGCAGGATGCGCTCCTGCGACGCGGCGGAGTCCGGCTCGTCGAGGTGGAGGTACAGCCCGTACGTCACGTCCCAGTTGGTGTGGTGGGGCGTGAAGACGAGGTCGCCGCCGTCGGCGGTGTTCCGCAGCACGAGCTGGACCCGACCCTCGGCGTCGTCCTCGACACGGACGAGGTTCTCCGCGATCCGCTCCTTCCACTCGTCGGCGCCCATGTTCGCGGCCGTGATCGTCGTCTGGGCGTCGGCGTCGCGCGTGGACGAGCGGACGAGGATGCCCGTGCCCTGCCACGCCGGCTCGGGGACCTCGCCGAGGTTCGCGGAGAGGACGACCGGCCCGTACCGGAAGGCCACGAAGTACGGGTTGTCCGGGGTGTCGACGACGGACGCCGCCATCGGCATCGTGTACCGGACCACGTCGCCCGCGGCGACGGGCAGCACGACGTACCCGCGCGACACGTGCGGCTCGACGGCGGCGCCGTTCACCTCGACCGCGGGCTCGCCCGCGATCCACGACGGCACGCGCAGGCGCAGCGTCGCGTCCTCGGCGACCGCACCGCCGTCGAGCGCGTCGACGCGGAAGGTCACGGTGTCCTCGTTCGGCAGGTTCGCCTCCTGCGTGAGCCGCAGGTTCTGCTCCGCGTGCTCGACCGTCGAGGAGAAGAACATGTTGACCCACACCGAGCCCTGGCCCGTGAAGTAGATCGAGTCGCCGAGCTTGGAGAAGCTCTCCATGCCCGTCCCGGTGCAGCACCAGAACTCGGTGAACGGCAGGTTGTAGACGCGGTGGTAGCCCGACGCCATGGGGTTGAAGTACGTCGTCGTCCCGGTCTCCGGGTTCTGCGACGCGAGGATCGTGTTGATGAACGCGTTCTCGTAGTAGTCCGCGTACCGCACGTCCTTGCTCAGCGTGAAGAGCTCTCGCGCGAGCTTGAGCATGTTGTACTCGTTGCACGTCTCGGCCGTCTCGGCGTTGCGCGCGGTGCCCTGCTCGTCCGCGCGCTCGTGCAGCGACCCGGGCGCGTGGAAGTGCTCCGCCTGGCTGTTCGCGCCGGTGACGTAGGTGTGGTCGCGCACCACGATGTCGAAGAAGTTCTCCGCCGCCGCGAGGTACAACGGCAGCTCGTCCTTCTCGGCGGGCGTGAGCAGGTCGTAGTAGGCGGGGTTCTGCGTGAACACCTGGTAACGCTTGAGCGCGCCGAGCAGCTTGGGGATCTGCGTGTTGGCGTGCTTGCCCGGCAGCACGTCCTGGCCCGCGGCGAGCTGACGGAAGAACGTCACCTCGTCGAACGCCTCGGCCGCCTCCTTGATCCGGACGTCGCCCGTGAGGTCGAACAGCTCGTACAGCGCCTCGTTCATGCCGCCGTACTCGGTGCGCAGCATGACGTCGGTGCTCGGCAGTTTCGCGACGCGGCCCTGGACGTAGAGCCCGAACTCGGTCGCCACGGCGAGCGCCTGGTCACCGACGGGGCCGTCCACGTGCTCGGCGACGTCGAGCAGCCCGGCGAGCACCTTGTGCAGGTTGTACCAGGGCACGATGACGTTCTCGTCCGACGTCCCGGTGCCCTGCACCTGGTCGAGGATCGACTCGCGGAACGCGGAGACGTAGCCCGCTGAGCCGGGGTGCGCGGCGGCGTACGCGTCCTGCACGCGCGCGAGCCCGCCCACGCCCTCCTCGATCTCGGTGAACAGCGCGTCCTTCGTCGCCTCGTCCTGCGTCGAGGACCACGACATCGCCAGCGCCGAGAGGTAGTGGCCGAACGCGTGGCCGCGGAAGTTCACGGCGTTGCTGCGCTCCCAGCCGCCGTACCCGGCGGCGGTGGTCGGGGTCAGCCCGCCGACCTTGTAGAACTCGTAGAGGAACGTCTCGGAGTCCAGGCTCAGCAGGTACTCGTGCTCCTTCGCGGCAGCGTTCTGGAGGAAGTCGTCGGAGAGCAGCACCGACGGCAGCGCGGTCTCCTCGAGCGGCGTCTCGTCGACGAGCGCGGGCACGACGACCTCGAGGTCGCGCGTCACCGGCTCGCCGTCGAGGTAGCGCACCGTCGCGCTCAGCGTGACGTGCGCGTCGTCCTCCCCGATCGCGGGCCGGACCACGGTCCCGTCGGTCGCGACCACCTCGGGGTGCGATGACCGCCAGGTCACGGCCGACCCGCGCGAACCGGTCGCCGGGAGCACGAGCGCGACCGTCGCGCGCTCCGGCAGGGACAGCGCGTCGGCGTCGTCCTGCGCGATCGCGTCGCGGTCCACCGTGCGCCCGCTCTCCTCGTACAGCCCGACGACGTCGCCCAGGTCCGCCACCGCGTCGTACAGGCGGTAGTCGTCCAGCGCGGCCTTGAGGTAGGCGCCGTTGTACTGGGGCCCGTTGAACCCGATCGTCTTCGGCAGCGCCGGGTCGGAGCCCAGGACCCCCGTCGCGTCGCCGGCGACCGCGCTGGCCACCGTCGACGGCACCTGCTCGCCGTTGCGGTAGAACGCGACGGCCTTCGTCGCGTGGTCGTACGTGACGACGACGTGCGTCCACTCGTCCGCGGGGAAGAACGCCGCGCGGTCGGAGCTCGCGACCCGCACCTTGTACGGCTGGCCCGACGCCGGCCCCACCGACAGCGCGAGCGGCACCGTGTCCGACTCGGACGACAGGTACCAGCCGTCGGAGTTGTAGGCCCGCTTGTTCCACGTGATGACGTGCTCCCCGGACAGCTTCCCGCTGGGCTCCACCCAGAACGAGAGGGTCAGGTCCTCGGGCTGGAGCGCCGTCGACGACCCGAGGTCGAGGTACGTGCTGCCGCTCAGGCGCAGGGCCTGCCCCGCCCCGTCGACGCCGTCGACGTAGGAGAAGCCGGTCGGAGCGGAGCCCGTGTGGCCGCGCAGGGCCACGGGGTGCGCGAGAGGGCTCGCGTCGGCGACGTCGCCGTCGAACGCGAGGTCGAGGACGGGCGCCGGGAGGGCGTCGGCCGCGACGGCGGTCGGTGCCCACGCGGTCACGGCGAGCGCGGCGGCGGCCGCCACGGCCGCCAGCCGGGTCACGCCGCCGGGTCGACGGCGGACGCCGTCGGTCGGTCGGGGGTGCATCGGTGCTCCTCTGGTCGGCGCGGGCGTCGTCGCCCGCGCGTCGAGACGTGCGGTGTCGTGCGGTGTCGTGCGGTGGCGGCCCGCGCGGGGAGCGCGGGCCGCGCCCTCGTGGCCCGCCGGACCGGCCACGAGGGAAGCGTGCTCTCGCGAGGTAGAGCCAGCGGTCGCGAGGTAGAGCCCGGGGGCTTCTACCTCGCGACCTGCGGTTCTACCTCGGCATGGTTCAGCCGCAGTCGAGCGCGTCGTAGGCGACGTCGATGGTCGAGGTGACCTGCTCGCCGTCGAGCGTCGCCGTGCCCGTCACCGTCGCGGTGCCGGCCGGGGCCGACGTCGCGCGCGCCGCGAACGACTGGTACGCGTTCCTGCCGGGCGCCACGTCCGCGAACGCCTTCTGCCCGAACGGCGTCGCGAGCGCCACCGAGACCGGGACGTCCTCGCCGTTCGTCGCGCGCACGGCGACGTACGCCGTGCCCGCCAGGCAGCGCGGCGCGACGTCGACCGCGAGGTCGAGCTCGGGCTCCGTGTCGGACGCGTGCAGCCGGACGAACGTGATCGAGTGCGCGGGGAACTCGTAGGAGAACTCCTCCCCCACGCCCGCGAGCGTCCGCTCCACCGGGACGACCCGCTCCGGGTCGGCCTTGGTGTTGGTGTCCGACGGCGCGCCCACCATCTCGGTGACCGTCGCCTGGTCCGCGATGCCGTCGGAGCCCTCGACGTGCACCTGCGTGCGCGCCGCGGTCGCGGTGGGGTTGACGACCTTGACCACGACGTCACCCGTGTCGTCGTCGCGCGTGACGACCTGGTAGAGCGACTTGGTCGACGGCTGCTCGTAGGACATCTGGAGCTCGCCGTCGAGGTAGAGCTCGATCGTCGAGCCCTCGACGACGACCTTGACGTGGTACGGCTGCCCGGCCTCGACGCTGTGGTTCTCGACGGCCTGCACCTCGTTGGCGCTCCCGCCCGACGCGCGCTGGAGGGCCTGGCGCGTGTTGTTCCACCCACCGAGGTTCCACCAGTAGTAGTCGTTCGGGCCGCCCGCGGCGAAGCCGACGAGGAAGCCCTCCGCGCCCGACGTCTTGCGCGCGTCGAGCTCGAGCGTGTAGCTCGACCAGTCCTTCGCGTACGCGCCGGCGACGATCGACCGGGCGTCGGTGACGTTCGTCGCCGACTGGACGTAGGCGCCGTCCTGCGCCGCCCACGTGCCCGACTGCGGCTCCCACTGCGAGGCGCCGGACTCGAAGTCGTCCGCGAAGAGCACGTCGCCGCTCGCGTTGTCGGTGACGCGCACGTTGTCGTACTGCGCGGCCGTGTTCCACGTGGAGAGGAAGACGCCGCCGTCGAGCGTCGCGTCGGCGGGCGCCGGTCCGGAGTGCGTGCTGGGCACGACCTCGTCGCCCGCGTTCGCGGAGAACAGCTGCTGGACGTAGTAGTTCACCGAGCCCCAGGACTCGTCGTTGTCGAACCAGATCGCGTCGGGCGACCACTGGACGTACGACTCGTTCGCGAGCAGCGGCGCGTACGACGCGAGCCGCACGACGTCGGAGTTGCGCTCGAGGCCCGTCATGAAGGCGGCCTCGGACAGCGCGTTGGCGAACGTGTTGCCCCGCGACGCGTACTCGCCGAGGAAGACCTGCGGCCCCTCGCGGTCGTAGGAGTCGTAGCGCTCGTCGTTCTCGAGGAACCACTGCGGGTCGTTGTAGTAGTGCTCGTCGACGAGGTCGACGTCCTGCTCGCGGTTGAACTCCCACAGCTCGTCGAAGCGCTGGCCCGTGTCGTCCGGCCCGGAGTTCGAGATGATCTGGACGTCCGGGTAGGCGGCCGCGATCGCGTCGCGGAACGCCGGGAAGTTGGCCTCGAACGTCTTCGTGTTCTCCTCGTTGCCGAGCCCGACGTACTTCAGGCCGAACGGCTCGGGGTGGCCCAGCTCGGCCCGCACGGCGCCCCACTCGGTCGTCACGTCGCCGTTGGCGAACTCGATCAGGTCGACCGTGTCGTCCACCCAGCGCTGGATCTGCGCAGGATCCTTCATCTCGGGGATGGTGCTGCCGCAGCCGTTGGCGCCGACCGACACCACGGGCAGCGGCGTCGCGCCGAGGTCCTCGGCGAGGAGGAAGTACTCGAGGTACCCGATGCCGTAGGACTGGTTGTAGCCCCAGAAGTTCCAGTTGGTCGCGCGCTCCTCGACCGGGCCGATCGTCTCCTTCCACTGGTACGTGCGGCGCCGGTCGGTGAAGCCCGACTCCTCGTACGTGCGGAACGTGCCGACGTTCGTCACGCAGCCGCCGGGGAAGCGCAAGAACTGCGGGTCGAGCGCGTCGATCTTCTCGGCGAGGTCCTTGCGGAGCACGGACTTCCCGTTGACCGGGCCGACCCACGTGTCCTGCGGGAAGAGCGACACCTGGTCGAGCGCGAGCGTGCCCGCCGCGCCGGAGAGCAGCGCGAGCCGCCCGGCGTTCGTCGTGCCCGTCGCGGTGAGCGTGACGTCGTACCTCTTCCACGCGTTCGAGCCGTCGACGGCGACCTGGCCGGTCGCGTACGCCGTGGTCCCGGCGGCGTCCTCGACGCGCACGGTGACGGTCTGCGCCGTCGCCGACCGCGCCCAGACGGAGAAGTCGTAGGACTCCCCCTCCTCGACGAACAGCCCCGTGTTGTACCCGGCGTTGCGCACCCCGGCGCCCGCCCCGGTCGTCGTCAGGTTGAGGTAGTTGCGGTTCGTCGCGTTGAGCCGCCCGGCGTCGTTCACGACCTGGGTCGTCGCCGTCGCGCCGCCGCGGTTCGCGGCGCTCCACGCGGTGAGGCCGGTGAACGACCCGTTGTCCTGGTTGCTGAACTCGAACGACCGGTTGCGCACGAGCTCGGCGTACAGGCCGCCGTCGGCCGCGTAGTTGATGTCCTCGTAGAAGATGCCGTAGAGCTCGTCGCTCATCTCGGTGCGCTCGCCCGCGAGGTCCACGGTGATCTCGTGGTCCGCGCTCGTGGCGGGCGTGATCGTCAGCTTCGTGGCCGCCTCGCGCGGACCGAGGACGAGCGCGCCGTCGGACGCGCGCACCCCGGCGTACCGCTCGGGGTCGGCCGCGCTGCGCAGCCAGACCGTGCCGCCGCCCGCGTCGGTGAGCCGCAGCGCCGTCGCGTCCGCGCCCGCGGCCCCGAGGGAGAGCCGGGACGCGCCGGAGACGACCACCGGCCGATCGCCGACGGCGAGCGTCACCGGGGACGTGCCCTCGGCGCCGTCGACCTCCGTCGCGGCGAGCGCGACGGTCGTCGCGGGGCGCTCGTCGTCGAGGGCGAGGCCGTCGTCGGTCGCCACGAGGTACCGGGCGTCGCCCGGGCCCGCGAGCGTGAACGTGCCGTCGGGCACCTGGTCCGCGCCTTCGGCGGCCTGGACAGCGACGTAGTCGAACGCCGCGGTGTGCGCCGCGCCGCTCTGCGCGGCGAGCGCGTAGAGGCCGACGTGCGTCGTCGGGAAGTCGACGGTCACGGAGCCCGCGGGCTGCCACGCGGTGCCGTCCCAGAAGCTCGTCGCGATCGTGTCGCCGGTGCGCTGCATGCGCAGCGTCTCCCCGGTGGAGCCCGGGCGGTCGGTGAAGGCCGCCGCGCTGAAGACGCCGCCAGTCTCGACGTCGTTCTCGATCGCGCGGCCCGACGGCGAGAGGTCACCCACGAAGGTCAGGCCGGACCGGACGTAGTTGTCCATGTCCTGCCACGCGACGAGACCCGCGCCCTGGTAGACGGAGGCGACGGGCGCCTCGAGCCGGGTGACGACGGTGAAGTCGCCCGCCGGCACGTCGAGCAGCACGACGTTCTTCGCGCTGTTCGCGTCCTGGTACGTGTCGCCCGGCTGCGAGGTCAGCGTGAGCTTCCCCCCGCCGACGGACAGCGCCTCGGGCACGGGGTTGACGACGGTCCAGTCCGGGCCGAGCGCGGCGCCGTCGAACGTGTCGACCCACGCGCCGTCAGGCAGGTCGGGCTCCGCGGCGGCGGCCGGCAGCGACGTCGCGAGCGCGGCCGTGCCGACCATGCCCGCCACGAGGGCGACGGCGACGGACCGGCGGCGCGCCGGTCTGCGCCGGGGCGTGGGGAGGGACGGGTGAACAGACGTTTCCATAGGGCTTCCTCTCATCGTCGAGAGACACGCACCGTTGCGTGTGAGCGTTCACAAGTTCGGCCCGAGCCTAGTGTGAGCGCTCACATTCTACAAGGGCGGCGTCATGACACCGCCGGTCGGGCGTACGCCCGAACGACCCAGGGGTGCCGGCCCCCGTCCTGCTCCGGTGACCCCGGGCCGTCGGCCCGGGCAGACGGCCGCGGCACCGGCCCGCGCCGCGGACGTCACGAGGACGCCCGCGGCGGAGGCCGGTGCCGCCGGCTCACCTCCGCCTGACGACGAGGACGCGCTGCAGGATCACGAAGACCAGCAGCAGCACGCCGATGACGATCTTCGTCCACCACGAGCTCAGGGTGCCCTCGAACGTGATGATCGTCTGGATGAGGCCCAGCACGAGCACGCCGAGCACGGACCCGAGCACGAAGCCCGTCCCGCCCGTGAGGAGCGTGCCGCCGATGACGACCGCCGCGATCGCGTCGAGCTCCATGCCGACGCCCGTGAGCGAGTAGCCGGACCGCGAGAACATCGCGAACAGGAGGCCGCCGATGCCGGCGCACGTGCCGCTCACCACGTAGACGAGCACCTTGGTGCGCGCGACGGGCAGGCCCATGAGCATCGCCGACTGCTCGCCGCCTCCGATCGCGTAGACCGTGCGGCCGAACTGCGTGTAGTGCAGCACGTAGAACGCGATCGCCACGACGACGAGCGCGATGATGACCGCGGTCGTCAGGCGCCAGCCGTCGCCGATCTCCTGGCTCCAGCCCGCGAGCGCGACGAACGACTCGTTCGTGATCGGGATGGACTGGAGGCTGATGACGTAGCACAGGCCGCGCGCGAGGAACATCGCGGCGAGCGTCGCGATGAACGGCTGGATGTCGAACACGTGGACCATGAGCCCGACGGCGAGCCCCAGCACGGTGCCGATGAGGACCGCGATGGCGAGCACCACCGCGACCGGCCACCCGCTCTGCAGGAGCGACGCCGTCGTGATGCCGGACAGCGCCACCACGGCACCCACGGAGAGGTCGATGCCGCCGGTGAGGATGACGAAGGTCATCCCGACCGCGAGCACGATGAGGAACGAGTTGTTGATGAACAGGTTCGAGACGACGCGGGCCGAGAGGAAGTTCTCGTACCGGCTCCCGCCCACGACGAGCATGAGCGCGAGCACCGCGAACGTGCCGAGGACCGGGAGGTAGCGCCGGTCGAGGCGCACGCGGCTCGTGAGTCGCTCGGTCATGGTCGGTCGGCCTCCGGGGGCAGCGGTCTCGGGGGCCCGGGGGTCGGGCGGCGAGGTCGGGGCAGGGGTCTGCACGGCGGACATCAGGCGCTCACCTCCGCGGCCGCGGCGGCCGTCGGGGCCGCGCGACGTCGTCGGGCGGCGACCAGGTCGCGCACCTTCGGGGACTGCGCGAGGCAGACCGCGATGACGACGATCGCCTTGAACAGGGGCGTGACGGACGGCGAGATGCCGAGCATGGTCACCGTGAGGGTGAGCGTCTGGATGATGAGGACGCCGACCAGGGTGCCGGAGAGCGAGAACTTCCCGCCCGCGAGCGACGTGCCGCCGATCACGACGGCGAGGATCGCGTCGAGCTCGATGAAGAGCCCGGCGTTGTTGGCGTCGGCCGCCATGGTGCTCGACGAGATCATGAGGCCGGCGAGGCCCGCGAAGAGCGCGCAGACCGCGTAGACGGTCCAGATGATGCTGCGCGCCTTGACGCCCGCGAGGCGGCTCGCCTCGGGGTTGATGCCGACGGACTCGATGAGCATGCCGAGCGCGGTGCGCCGCGTGAGCAGCGCGACGGCCGCGAAGACGATACCGGCCAGCACGACCGCGACGGGGATCCCGAACCAGAACCCGGACCCGATCGACTTGAACGGTGCGCTGTTGACCGTCGTGATCTGGCCGCCCGTGATGAGCATCGCGACGCCACGGCCCGCGGTCATGAGCACGAGCGTCGCGATGATGGGCTGGATCCCGAGGACGGAGACGAGGAACCCGTTCCACACGCCGAGGACGAAGGACAGCGCGAGCGCGATCCCCACGGCGACGAGGACGGTCGTCAGGCTGTCCGGCGTGGGCGACGACGCGATGAAGCTCAGCGCGACGGCCCCGGAGATCGCGACCACCGCGCCGACCGACAGGTCGATGCCGCGCGTCGCGATGACGAGGGTCATGCCGAGCGCGACGAGCAGCAGCGGTGCGCCGTTCTTCAGCAGGTTGACGAGCGACCCGAAGAGGTGGCCGTCCTGCAGCCTGATGGACAGGAAGCTCGGCCGGTTGACCGTGTTGACCGCCAGCAGCACGACCAGCGCGACGATCGGCCAGAAGAGCCGGTGCTGGACGGCGCGCTGCCAGGCGGGTGCCGTGGTGCTCATGACTCCTGCCCTCCGCTCGCGATGAGCTCGACGACGTCCTCGACCGTGACGTCCTCGTCGTTGGTGATCTCCGCGACCTTGACGCGGTCGCGCATGACGGCGATGCGGTGGCTGAGCCGCAGCACCTCCTCGAGCTCGGCCGAGATGAACACGACCGACATGCCCTCGCCCGAGAGCTGGGCGACGAGCTTCTGGATCTCGGCCTTCGCCCCGACGTCGATGCCGCGCGTCGGCTCGTCCAGGATGAGCAGCTTGGGGGCCGTCGCGAGCCAGCGCGCGAGGAGCACCTTCTGCTGGTTGCCGCCCGAGAGGTTCTTGATGAGCGCGTCCGGGTTGGCGGGGCGGATCGCGAGCGCGCTGATGTACTTCTCGACGATCTCGTCGACCTGCTTGCGCGGCAGGCGCCGCGCCCACCCGCGCTCGGCCTGGAGCCCGAGCACGATGTTCTCGCGGATGGTCAGGTCGCCCACGATGCCCTCGGCCTTGCGGTGCTCCGAGGAGAACGCGATCTTGCGCTGCATCGCGCTGCGCGGCGTGCGCAGCCGGGCGAGCGCGCCGCCGACGCGGACCTGGCCGCTGTCCGCGCGGTCCGCGCCCGCGAGCAGCCGGGCGAGCTCGGTGCGGCCCGAGCCGAGGAGGCCCGCGAGCCCGACGACCTCGCCCGGGTAGACGTCGAGGTCGAACGGCTGCACCGAGCCCTTGCGGCCGACGCCGAGCGCCTGGACGAACGGCGTCGCCTCGCGGTCGGCGACCGAGCGCTTGGGCGCCTCCTCGAGCTCCTCGAGCACCTCGAGCGAGGTGCCGATCATCTTGGAGACGAGCTCGAGGCGCGGGAGCTCGGCGGTGACGTACTCGCCGACGAGCTTGCCGTTGCGCAGCACGGTCATGCGGTCGGAGATCTCGTACACCTGCTCGAGGAAGTGCGAGACGAAGAGGATCGCGACGCCCTCGTCGCGCAGGCGCCGCACGACGGCGAAGAGCTGCGCGACCTCGTCCGCGTCGAGGCTGGACGTCGGCTCGTCGAGGATGAGCACCTTGCACTCGACGACGAGCGCGCGACAGATCGCCACGAGCTGCTGCACGGCGAGGGAGTGGCTCGAGAGCGAGGACGCCGGGTCGATGTCGAGGTTGAGGCGCGCGAGCATCTCCCCCGCCCGACGGCGCGTGGCCCGCCAGTCGATCGCGCCCAGGCGGCGCGGCTCGTGGCCGAGCATGATGTTCTCGGCGACCGAGAGGTTCTCGCAGAGGTTGACCTCCTGGTACACCGGCGAGACACCGGCGGCCTGGGCCTCGCCCGGGCCGGAGAACGTGTGCTCGGCGCCGTCGACGAGGATGCGACCGGAGTCGATCGAGTAGACGCCGGTGAGCGCCTTGATGAGCGTCGACTTGCCGGCGCCGTTCTCGCCCATGAGGGCGTGGACCTCTCCGGGCCGGAGCGTGAGGTCGACTCCGTCGAGCGCCTTGACGCCCGGGAACTCGATCGAGATCCCGGTCATCTCGACGACGGGCCGACCGTCGGGGACGGCGGTAGTCATGGGTGACCTTCCGTGCAGCGGTGGCGGCGGGGCTGCCGGGCCCCGGGGCGCCTCAGGACGCCGGCGGGGTCGGCATGCCGGCGGTGGTGCGTCGGCCGCGCGCCGGGGAGCCGTGCTCTCCCGGCGCGCGACCCGTCCGTGGTGGCGGGGCCGGTCGGCGTCGACCGGCCCCGCCGGGGCGGTGCGGAGCGGGTGCCCGGAGGTCCGGGGCGCCCGCTCGGCGCGCGCGGTGCGCTCAGTACTCGCGCGTCGGGAGCGCCTCGATCGCCTGCTCCTGCGTGAAGGACTCGTCCTTGACGACGATGCGCTTCTCGACCTCCTCGCCCGCGACGACCTTCTTGATGATGTCGGCCAGGTCCGGGCCGAGGAGCGGGTTGCACTCGACGATGAAGTTGATCTTGCCGTCGGCGAGAGCCTGCATGCCGTCCTTGACCGCGTCGACGGTGACGATCTTGATGTCCTCGCCCGGGACGAGACCGGCGGCCTCGATGGCCTCGATGGCGCCGAGGCCCATGTCGTCGTTGTGCGCGTACACGAGGTCGATGTCGTCGTGCGCCTGGAGGAAGCCCTCCATGACCGTCTTGCCCTCGGCACGCGTGAAGTTGCCGGTCTGCGAGTCGATGATCGTCACGTTGGGGTTGTCCGCCGTGGCGTTCTCGAAACCGGTCTTGCGGTCGATCGCGGGCGCGGCGCCCGTGGTGCCCTGGAGCTCGACGACGTTGATGGGCTCGGTCCCGAGGTTCTCGGAGACCCAGTCGCCGGCCATCTCGCCCTCGAGGACGAAGTCGGAGCCGATGAACGACTCGTAGAGGGTGTCGTCCTCGGAGTCGACCGCGCGGTCGGTGAGGATCACGGGGATGCCGGCCTGCTTGGCCTCCTCGAGCACCGCGTCCCAGCCGGACTCGACGACCGGGGAGAACGCGATGACGTCGACGCCCTGCGCGATGTAGGAGCGGATCGCCTGGATCTGGTTCTCCTGCTTCTGCTGCGCGTCGGAGAACTTGAGGTCGAAGCCGTTCTCGGCCGTGAGCGTGTCCTGGATGGACTTGGTGTTCGCCGCGCGCCAGCCGGACTCGGCGCCGACCTGCGAGAAGCCGACGGAGATCGTGTCGCCGCCACCGCCGCCGTCGCCGCCCGCGTCGTTGCTGCTGCCGTCCGTGCTGCCGCCCCCGCTGCTGCACGCCGCGAGCGCGAGGACCGCCACGCCGGCGAGGACACCCGTCAGACGCGTGCGCGCCTTGGTCGTGCTGAACATGCTCTCCTCCTTGAGATGCGACCTCGGCGCCGTGCCGAGGACCGTCGGGTCGTGCCAGCCCCTCATCGGACTGTTGACTCTTGTTGATACATGTTTGCTTGTGTCAATGTCTAGCGGTGTCAGGGCCGCTCCCGCAAGCCCCCACTCGGCATTCCGCATCACCGTTCGGTAACCATTCCGGTCACCGCTCGGCACTGCGACGTGCTCGAGCTGCGGAGCCAGGCGAAGGGCAGGACCCCGGGCCCGCGGATGTGATCGCTCACACCCTCCCGAGAGATGATGTTAGCGCTCACACGGCTCCAGGGGAAGCCGCCGCCCCGTCACGGTTCGGTCACGGCCGGTGGCCGTGACGGGACCGTGCGCGGACGGCTCCCCCAGGCGTCAGAGGCCCTGCGCGAGGCGGTAGTAGACCTGGTTCCACCGCACCTGGTCGCGGAAGCCCCGCCGCGTCGTGCTCTCGTCGATGACCAGGAGCTCCGTGCGCGCGATGTCCGCGAAGACCTCGAACGCGTCGATGCCCGCGGCCGTGGAGAGCACCGTGTGGTGCGCGCCGCCCGCCGTCAGCCAGGCCTCGGCGGACGTCGCGAAGTCCGGCCGCGGCTCCCACACCGCGCGTGCCACCGGCAGGTGCGGCAGCGGCGCGCTCGGCGGGACGACGTCCACGACGTTCGCCGTGAGCCGGAAGCGGTCGCGCATGTCCGCGAGGGACACGACGACGCCGACGCCCGGGTCGGCGTCGAACACCATGCGGACCGGGTCCTCCTTGCCGCCGATGCCGAGCGGGTGGATCTCGACGCGGGGCGTCGAGGTCGTGAGCGACGGGCAGATCTCCAGCATGTGCGCGCCGAGGATCTTCTCGCTGCCCGGGGTCAGGTCGTAGGTGTAGTCCTCCATGAGCGACGCGCCGCCGGGCAGCCCCTCGCCCATGACCTTCGCGGCGCGCACGAGCACGGCCGTCTTCCAGTCGCCCTCGGCCCCGAACCCGTAGCCCTTGGCCATGAGGCGCTGGACGGCGATGCCGGGGAGCTGGCGCAGGTCGCCCAGGTCCTCGAAGTTGGTCGTGAACGCCTTGGCGCCGACGGACTCGAGGAACGTCTCGAGCGCGATCTCCTGCCGGGCCGCGTACCGCAGCGAGGCGTGCCGGTCGCCGTCCTTGCGCAGCTCGGGGACGACGTCGTAGAGGTCCTCGTACTCGGCGACGAGCGCGTCGACGTCGGCCTCCGAGACCTCGTCGACCGCGCGCACGAGGTCGTTCACGCCCCACGTGTTCACGCTCACACCGAACCGGAGCTCGGCCTCGGTCTTGTCGCCCTCGGTCACCGCGACGTTGCGCATGTTGTCGCCGAAGCGGGCGAGGCGCAGCTCGTGCGTCGCCGCCCAGCCGGCGGCGCCGCGCACCCACGAGCCGACGCGCGCGGTGACCGCCGGGTTCGAGACGTGCCCGACGACCGTCGTGCGCGCCACCCCGAGCCGCGTCGCGACGTACGCGTACTCCCGGTCGCCGTGCGCGGCCTGGTTGAGGTTCATGAAGTCGAAGTCGATCGTGTCCCACGGCAGCTCGACGTTCGCCTGCGTGTGCAGGTGCAGGAGCGGCTTGCGGAGCTGGTCGAGGCCGCCGATCCACATCTTCGCGGGGCTGAACGTGTGCATCCACGTCACGACGCCGAGCACGCGGTCGTCGGCGTTCGCGTCGAGCATCGCGCGGCGGATCGCGCCGGCGTCCTTGAGGACGGGCTTCCAGACGACGGTCGCCGGGACGTCCGGCGACGCGTCGAGGGCGCGCGCGACCTCCTGCGACTGCTCGGCGACCTGCCGCAGCGTCTCCTCTCCGTACAGGTCCTGGCTGCCGGTGAGGAACCAGATCTCGCGGTCCGCGTAGGGCTTGCTCATGTCGGTCCATCTCTCGTGTCGTGGGCGAGGGCCGCACCGCTGCGGTCCCGTCCCGGTGGTCGTGCTGCGTGTCGTGCCGGTGCGCCGCCGGTCCGGGGGAACCGGGCCGGAGCGGCCCGCCGGTCAGCGCGCGGGCTGCTGCCCGTAGACGTGCTGGTAGCGCGCGTAGAGCGCGTCGACGTCGTCCTGCGCGATGCGCGTGGGCTCGCCGAGCTGGCGGCTGACGTGCACGGTGCGGGCGACCTCCTCGCACATCACGGCCGCCTTGACCGCCGCGCGCGCGTCCTTGCCGATGGTGAACGGCCCGTGGTTGCGCATGAGGACCGCGGGGCTGCGCGACCCGCGCAGCGTCTCCACGATGCCGCGCCCGATCGAGTCGTCCCCGATGAGCGCGAACGGTCCGACGGGGATGTCGCCCCCGAACTCGTCGGCCATCATCGTCAGGACGCACGGCACCGGCTCGCCGCGCGCGGCCCACGCCGTCGCGTAGGTCGAGTGCGTGTGCACCACGCCGCCCACCTCGGGCAGGTGGCGGTAGACGTACGCGTGCGCCGCCGTGTCCGACGACGGCGACCGGTCGCCCTCGACGAGGGCCCCGTCGAGGTCGCACACGACCATCGCGCCGGGGGTGATGTCGTCGTACGCGACGCCCGACGGCTTGATGACGAGCAGGTCGGACGCGCCGTCGGGCCGCGTGGTGTCCCGGACGCGCTCGGACACGTTGCCCGCGGTCCACACCACGAGCTCCCAGCGGGGCAGCTCGGCGTGCAGCGCGGCGACGCGCTCCTTGGCGGCGTCGACGGCGTCGCGCAGGTGCGCGGGCACCGCCGGGACGGCGGGTCGCGCGTCCGTCACGTCCGCGGACGGGGTGGGCGTGCTCATGCGGGGTCCTCTCCTCCGATGCGGGTGGGCAGCGCTGTCACGGCGGCGCGCTCGACGGCGAGCCCGGCCGCGTACCGCTCGAGGTACGCGGCGAAGCCGGCGACGTCCGCAGGGTCGGGCTCGACCGTCACGGTCTCGGCCGTCGCGAAGACGTGGTCGCGCAGGTAGCCGCCCAGGTCCGCACCGACGTCGGCGCCCGGCGCGCGCTCCCCGGCACGGGCGCGCGCGAAGGCCGCGAGCACCGCGATGCCCCAGGCCCCGCCCTCGCCCGCGGTGCGCCCCACGCTGACGGGCGCGCCGATCGCCGCCGCGAGGAGCCGCTGCGCGACGCCCGCGGTGCGGAACATCCCGCCGTGGGCGAGCATCCCGTCGATCCGGACGCCCTCCCGCGCGAGCACGCGCATGCCGAGCGCGAGGGTCCCGAAGGCGCCGTACACCTGCGTCCGCGCGAAGTTGGCGAGCGTCAGGCGGCTGCCGGGCGTGCGGACGACCAGGGGGCGACCCTCGTCGAGCCCGGTGATCGGCTCCCCCGCGAGGTAGTTGTAGGCGAGCAGCCCGCCGCCGTCGGCGTCGCCGTCGAGCGCGGCGCGGAACAGCGCGCCGAAGACGTCGTCCGGGCCCGCGTCGCTGCCGACGGCCGCGGCGAGCTCGCCGAGCAGTCCGGCCCACGCCTCGAGCTCGCTCGCGCCGTTGTTGCAGTGGACCATCGCGACGAGGTCGCCCGCCGGCGTCGTGACGAGGTCGAGCTCGTGGTGCACGGCGGCGAGCGGACCCTCGAGCACGACCATCGCGAAGATGCTCGTGCCCGCGCTGACGTTGCCCGTGCGCGGCGCGACGGCGTTCGTCGCGACCATGCCCGTGCCCGCGTCGCCCTCGGGCGGGCACAGCAGGACGCCGGGCTCCAGCGACCCGGTGGGGTCGAGCCAGGCCGCGCCCGCAGCGGTCAGGCGCCCGGCGTCCTCCCCCGCGACGAGCACGTCGGGCAGCAGCTCGGCGAGCTTCGGCCCGGCCCGGTGGGTGGCGGCGCGCTCGTCGACGAGCGCGAGGAGCGCGTGGTCGTAGTCGCGCGTCGCCGGGTCGACCGGGAACATGCCGGACGCGTCGCCGACGCCGAGCACGTGGCGGCCCGTGAGCCGCCGGTGGACGTACCCGGCGAGCGTCGTGAGCGACGCGACGCGGGTCGCGTGCGGCTCGGCGTCGAGGATCGCCTGGTACCAGTGCGCGACCGACCAGCGCAGCGGGACGTTGTGGCCCAGCAGCTCGGTGAGCTCGGCAGCGGCCGGGCCGGTCGAGGTGTTGCGCCACGTGCGGAACGGGACGAGCAGCTCGCCGTCGGCGTCGAACGCGAGGTAGCCGTGCATCATCGCGGAGACGCCGAGCGCCCCGTACGTCGTGGGTCGCACGCCGTACCGCTCCTCGACGTCGGCCACGAGGCGCGCGTAGCACTCGCGCAGCCCCGCCTCCACGGCGTCGAGCGGGTACGTCCACGTGCCGTCCTCGAACCGGTTCTCCCAGGCGTGGCTCCCGCTCGCGAGCGGCGTGCCGTCACCGTCCACGAGGCACGCCTTGATCCGCGTCGACCCGAGCTCGATCCCGAGCGCGGTGTCCCCCGCCACGACGGCCGCCCGACGGCGCCCGACCTCGTCCTGCTGCACCATTGCTGCTTCTCCTCGTCGCGGCGTCGCGCCTCGGTCGTTGAGTGTCCTTCGAATGTTAGCGCTCACAACCGGCGAGGCCAACTCCCTCCGCGCTCGCCCGTGCGAGCGCGCGGTCAGTCGCGCGGCGTGCCCGTGCTCTCGCGCACCATGAGCTCGGGCGGGATCGAGACGGGGCGGACCGTCGCGCCCGCCAGCGCGTCGATCATCATCCCCATGCACCGGCGGCCCAGGGACCCGAACGGCTGGCGCACCGTCGTCAGCGGCGGGATGAAGTGCCCGGCGCCCGCGACGTCGTCGAACCCGACCACCGAGACGTCCGCCGGCACCCGCACGCCCTGCTCCCAGAACGCGCGCAGCAGGCCGAGCGCGAGCTGGTCGTTGCCCGCGAACACCGCCGTCGGGCCGTCGCCCGCGCGGACCGCGGCCGCGAGCTCGCGCCCGACGGCGTACCCGCGGTCCGACGACCAGTCGCCCCGCACCGGCTCGGGCACCGGGGCGCCGTGCTCCTCGAGCGCGGCGCGCCAGCCCGTCTCGCGCTCGCGCGCGTCGAACCAGTCGAGCGGCCCGGACAGGTGGAGCACCGTGCGGTGGCCCAGGCCGAGCAGGTGCTCCGTCGCGACGCGCGCACCCAGGCGCTGGTCCACGGCGATGGACAGGATCGCCCCCGGCGCGCCGAGCGCACCGGGCGCGGGGCGCACGACGTCGGTCGCCTCGCCGTCCGCGGGGAGGTCGCGCGCGGCGATCATGATGACGGGGACGGGTGCGCGGAACGAGTCGACCGCCGCCGCGACGTCCGTCTGCGGCGCGATGACGACGATGCCCTCGACGCCCTGGTCCATGAAGTGCTCGAGCACGCGGTGCATCGTGTCGGCGTCGTAGCGCCGGATCGTCGCGACGCTCACGAAGTAGCCCTGCTCGCGGGCGGCCTCCTCGACCGCGATGAGGGTCGACGTCGGCCCGTACAGCGCGGAGCCGGTGGTCACCACGCCGATCGTGCCCGAGCGCATCGTCACGAGGGCGCGCGCCGCGCTGTTGCGGCGGTAGCCGAGCGTCGCGATCGCGTCGAGGACGCGGTCGCGGGTCTCGGGCCGCACGCTCGGGTGGTCGTTGAGCACGCGGGACACGGTCTGGTGCGAGACGCCGGCGAGCCGCGCGACGTCCGACATCGCGGGCGGGCGCGTGCGGGGCGACGGCCCGTCGCTCACGACCCGGCCCCCTCGGTCCCCGCGCGCGGCGCCGGGGCGTCCGCGAGCGCCGCCGCGAGCTCGGCCGAGCGGTCGCGCGCGGCCTCGAGCGCGTCGAGGAACGCGGCGCGCACCCCGCCGGCGTCGAGACGGCGCAGCGCCGCGACCGTCGTGCCGCCCGGCGACGAGACGCGCTCGCGCGCGATCGCCGGGTGCTCGCCCGTCTCGCGCAGCATCGTGGCCGCGCCGTGCACGGTCGCGGTCGCGAGCTCGAGCGCCGTCGCGCGCGTCAGACCGAGCAGCACGCCCGCCTCGGCGAGCGCGTCGATGACGTAGAAGACGTACGCGGGCCCGGAGCCGGAGAGCGCGCCGACGGCGTCCTGGTCCTTCTCCGCGACGCGCACGACGAGGCCCGTCGCGGCGAGCAGCCGCTCGACGAGCGCGACGTCGTCGTCGTCCGCGGCGCTCCCGCCGCTCACGGCGCTCACGCCCGCACCCACGACGGACGGCGTGTTCGGCATGACCCGCACGACGGCGGTGCCCGCGGGCAGCCGCTCCTCGTAGAAGGCGGTCGGGAGGCCGACGACGACGCTCACGACGACCGTGCCCTCGCCCACCGCGTCGTGGACCTCGGCGAGCAGCGCGGCCACGTCCTTCGGCTTCACCGCGACGACGACGACCCCGGCGCCGCGCACGGCCTCGACGTTGTCGCGCGTCGTCCGGACGCCGTGGCGTGCGGCGAGCTCGTCGGCGCGCTCGGGCCGGCGGACCGTGGCGACGACGTCGTCGGGTCGCCACCCGGACGCGAGCGCACCCGCGAGGACGGTCTCGCCCATGACGCCCGTGCCGAGGACGGCGAGCCGGGGCGCGGAGGGGGTGGGCAGGTCGGTCATGGGCGATCAGCTCCCGGGAGTCGGTGAAGGGCATTCTTGCGCACCCGGAGAGTCCGGGCCGCCGCGAGGGCCCCGGTGCTCAGAGCGGGAAGGCGGCGTAGACGTCGGCCACGACGTCGGCGGGCCCCGTCGCCTGGAGGACGGCCGTGTCGTTGCGCCACGTGACGGTGGCCCGGCCGTCGCCCGCGTCGGTCACGGCGTACCGGCCCGCGACCTCCCCGGCGACCTCGACGTCGCCCTCCTCCGTGGGCGTGCCCGCCGCGGCGACGAGGTCGTCCGCCGCGGCCTCCGCCTCCGCGGACGTCGGCCACTGGCCCGCGACGACGGTGACCCGGGTCGCGTCGTCCCCCTCGCCGTCGGCGTACTCGAGCTGGTACGCCTCCAGGGCGCGCGCGGCGGTCCACGCGTCCGTCGCCGAGTCGCTGCGAAGCACGAGGTCGAGCACGGTGTCCGGGAGCGCCTGCGCGAACGCGGTCGTGCCGGTGCGTGCCACGGGCTCGAGCGTCGGCGTGGGCGGGTCGGCGGTGACGGTGACCGTCGGCTCGGGCTCCGCCGCGGCGTCCGAGCGGGCGAACCCGGGCCACACCCACGCGAGGAGCGCCAGCACGAGGCCGACGACGACCAGCAGGCCGACCAGCACGACGAGCCGCCGACGCCGGTACACCGCCGCCGACGGGGGGCGGGAGTGCCGCCGGTCGCGCGCGCCCGTCGCGTCGGCGGGACGGCGGGGACCCGACGGGCCCGCCGTCGCCCCGGGGCGCGCCGGGGTGGCGGCCCGTCCTGGCGTGCCCCCGCCGGGCGGCTGGCTCATCGCGCGCACCTCTCTGCTCCCGGCCGTCCTCGTGGGCCGCCGATCCTCCGGGGCCTGGCCCCGCGGCCCAGCGTAGGACGCGCGCGGGCCCGACCCCCTGCGGTGACGCGGGGTGTCGTCCGGACGGAGCGGGTTCACCCGGTCGTCGCGCCCGCGCGTCCACCTCGGGGGACCGCCCGCCGGGGACCCCGCGCCGGAACTGTGCGCCGCGGACCGTGCGCCGCGGACCGCCGGCCGGGACGTCAGTCGGGGCGTCGCCCGGTGCGTTCCGCGCGCTCGCGGTGCTCCGCCCGGGCCCGCGCCCGCGACGTGGCGATCGACACCAGGACGCCCACGACGACGAGGTCCAGCACGATCTGGACCATCGCCACCATCTTGGCGGCCTCGCCCGTCGGGTGGACGTCGCCGTAGCCGACCGTCCCGAGCGTCACGACGGCGAAGTACAGGGCGTCGGTCCGGTTCTCGATCCCCACGAACTGGTCCGCGAGGAGGTAGTAGACGAGGGCGAAGAACGTCACGACCGGCAGCAGCAGGCCCATGACGGACTGGACCCGCACGCTCGGCGTCTCCCACGCGCGGAGCTGGCGCCGCACCTGGACCACGAGGAGCCCGCACAGCAGCGCCAGCCCGACGCCGAAGGAGACGAGCTGGACCACCTCGGGCGCGTCGTCGTCGGGCAGCGGCACGCCGTAGTAGACCGTGAGGCACGCGGCCGTCGAGGTCACCGTGAGGATCGGCGTCCACCACGGGCTGTCGTGCGGGAGGCCGCGCTTGCGCATGGGCCCAGCATCCCGCGCCGACGCCCGCTCGTCGCGGCGTGCGGCGGCGTGCCGGTGTCAGGGGTGCTGGCTAGGTTGGGGCGCGTGACGTCGTCGACCACCGCGGCCCGCTCCGCGGCCGCCAAGCGAGCCCGCCCCGCCTACCGCTGCAGCGAGTGCGGGTGGACCACCGCGAAGTGGGTGGGCCGGTGCGGCGAGTGCCAGGAGTGGGGCACGGTGACGGAGGACGCCCCGGCCGCCTCGGGCCCCCGCACCACGGCCGTGTCCCCCACGCGCTCCCCCGCGCGCCCCATCGGCGAGATCAGCGTCGAGGCCGCGCGCGCCACGCCCACCGGCGTGTCCGAGTTCGACCGCGTGCTCGGCGGCGGCATCGTGCCGGGCGCCGTCGTGCTCCTCGCCGGGGAGCCGGGCGTCGGCAAGTCGACGCTCCTGCTCGCCGTGGCGAGCAACGTCGCCGCGGGCGGCTCCGACCTGCCGACGGTCCGGCCCGCCGGAGAGCGTGCGCCCGCGGAGCCTGCGCGCCCCGCGCCCGTCCCGCGGCGCGTCCTCTACGTCACGGGCGAGGAGTCGGCCGGGCAGGTGCGCCTGCGCGCCGAGCGCGTCGGCGCCCTCGCGCCCGGGCTGCTGCTCGCGGCCGAGACGGACCTCGCGACCGTCCTCGGGCACATCGAGGCCACGGAGCCCGACCTGCTGGTCGTCGACTCCGTGCAGACCGTCGCGTCCGCGCAGGTCGAGGGCGCGCCCGGTGGCGTGAGCCAGGTGCGCGAGGTCGCGGCGTCGCTCATCGCCGCGGCGAAGGCCCGCGACCTGCCCGTGATCCTCGTCGGTCACGTCACGAAGGACGGCTCGGTCGCCGGCCCGCGCACGCTCGAGCACCTCGTGGACGTCGTGTGCCAGTTCGAGGGCGACCGGCACTCGCGCCTGCGCCTCGTCCGCGCGGTGAAGAACCGCTACGGGCCCACGGACGAGGTCGGTTGCTTCGACCTCACCGAGAACGGGATCGTGGGGCTCGCCGACCCGAGCGGCCTCTTCCTCTCGCACACCGGCGCGGGCGTACCGGGCACGTGCGTCACCGTGACGCTCGAGGGCCGCCGGCCGCTCGCGCTCGAGATCCAGTCGCTCGTCGTGCCGAGCTCGCTGACGAACCCGCGCCGCACCACGAGCGGCGTCGACTCGAGCCGCCTCGCGATGATCCTCGCCGTCATGCACCGGCACGCGGGCGTGCGGCTCGTCGACCAGGACGTCTACGCGTCGACCGTGGGCGGCGCCAAGGTGACCGAGCCGGCCGCCGACCTCTCGATCGCGCTCGCCGTCCTGTCCGCGCGGGAGGACGAGGCCCTCCCGCAGGGCACCGTCGCGTTCGGCGAGGTCGGTCTCGCCGGGGACATCCGACCGGTCGCCGGCCTCGACCGCAGGCTGGCCGAGGCCGCGCGGCTCGGCTTCACGCGCGCCGTCGTGCCGCGGGGGTCGTTCCCGCGCCCCGTCGAGGGCATGACGATCCACCCGGCGCGGCACCTCGGCGAGGCGGTCGAGCTCGCGCGGAGCTGAGCGCGCGGGCCGCGGCCGGGCAGCCGCCGAGAGCCGCCGAGCAGAGCCCGCTCGGGCCCCGACGGCCGCCCCGCCGCGGTGGTCAGCCTCCGAGACCGGTCGAGCGACGACGCCGAACCAGCAGGACCGTCCCGGTGCCGGCGGCCACGGCCAGCGCGGCCAGCACCGTGAGCAGCGCGACGCTCGCGCCGGTGGTCGCGAGGGGGCCGCCGCCACCGGGGGCGGGTGCGGCCGTGGCTCCCGGCTCGGAGGGCTCGGGCGCCGGCGTCGTGGGCGCGGGGTCGTCGTCGTTGGTCACCGTGCAGGTCACGGCGTCGTCGGGCCCGATGTCGACGACGTCGTCCTCGACCGCGAGCGCCGCGCCCTCCCCGTCGACGCACTCCCACCCGAGCGTGGTGTAGCCCGCCGGCCCGTCCTCGGCCAGCGCGTACGACCCCTCCTCGACGGGCACCGCGGTGACGTCGTCGCTCCCCGACGCCCCCGTCACGACGAGGTCGCCGGTCTCGGGAGACCCGGACGCCGTGAGCGTCCAGTCGGCGGGCGCGGCGGTGCCGCCGTCGTCGTTGACGACCTCCTTGACCAGCGTGAGCATCGGCGGGCACACGACCTCGTTCGTCACCTCCACCTCGCGCGTCGGCGACCCCGCCGTCGTCGTGAAGGGCAGCGCCTCGTCGACCGTCTCGCCGTCGACGGACGTCACACGCGCACCGGTGAGGACGCAGCCCGCGGGGAGGGTCGTCGTCTCGTCCACGACGACCTCCTGCGCGCCCGCGTACCCGCCCCGCTCGGCGCCCCACGGCTGGGCGCTCGGCCCGGCGCCGTCGGGCCCCGTGAGCGTGAGCGCGGCCTCCAGGCCCTCCGGCTGCTCACCCTCGGCGAAGGTCTCGCCGCGGACGACCCACGTCTTGTCGACGACGACCGCGGACTGCGGCCGGTTGCGGATCGTGCAGCTGACGAACCCCGACGGCGGGAGGTCGACCGTGAAGCCGGTGGCCCCGGAGCTCTCGACCGCGACCGGGGCGTCCTGCGCGAGCTTGTCGACGCACACGGCGTTCGCCCCGGCGGCCGTGACGAGGTCGTAGCCGTCCTGCTGGGTCTCCGCGACGGTCAGGGTCGCGGTCTGGGGCTGGCCGCCGTAGTCGACGTCGAACACCACGCTGCCGGTGCTGTCGTCGGGCGTCGTCTGCGTCGGCGGCGTGACCGTGACCCCGGCCGTCGTCGTGCCGGCCGAGATCTCCCACCCCGGTCCCGCGGGCACCGCGCCCGTCACGTCCTCGCCGACGTTCTCCGCGGGGACGAGCTCCTTGGTCACGGTCAGCCGCGACGCGCAGCCCGAGAGGAGCACGTCGCGGAGCGCGGACCCGGCCGACTCGAAGTCGGCCAGGTCGAAGTAGTCGGCCGACCCCGGGTCGCCGCCCTCGTAGAAGGTCTGGCCCGAGAGCGCTCGCAGGTTGAGGCGCGTCACGTCGTCGATCCCGCTGCCGACGCCGAGCGCGAGGAGCCGGGATCCCCGCGCCTTGACGGCGTCGGCGGAGTAGATCCCGTTCTCGACGTCGCGGAAGTGCGTGGTGCCGCCGCTGCCGAGCAGCGGGTCGGCGCTGAACCGCGTCGGGTTGCCGTCGGTGAGCAGGACGACCACCTGGTAGTCCGGCGCGGCCTGCGCGACGGCCCACAGGGCCTGGTCCCAGTTGGTCCCGGACCCCGTCGCCCAGTCCGCGTACTGGGCCTTGAACGCGTCCGCGCCGCCCTGCGTCGAGACGGGGACGAGCGTCGGGGCGTTCCCGCCGTTCGTCGCGGGCGACGTCCCGTCGAACGAGAAGACCGCCATGCGCGACGGCGTCCCGACGAGCGCGTCCGCGATCGAGTCGGTCGCGGCCTTGAGGTTCGTCACCTGGCTGCCCAGGGACGCCGACAGGTCGAGCACGAGCGCGACGTCGACCCCGCACTGCGCGGAGAACGCCGGGTTCGTGCGCGACTGCTGCCACACCCCTTCCGAGTCCGTCTCGGGGCGGCCGCTGCCGGCGCTGCCGAACATGAAGGGCGGCTCGGCCGCCAGGGAGCTGTACGTCTGGCCCGCCTCGAGCGGCGGCGTGAGGAACTCGTACGGCCGGGCGACGGAGCCCGACCCGCTCCCCGCTCCCGTCCGCAGGGTCGGGTTGGTGTACCACCCGGCGGGCGCCGACAGCTGGCGGACGAGGAACCGCGCCCCGGCGTTCGCGCCCCCCGGACCCGTGTCCGGGACCACGAACGAGCAGTCCCCGTCGGCGTCCGAGGTGCACAGCGCCCAGGGCTGGTCGACCGGCTCGGGCGTCGCACCCTCGGAGTAGAGCCCGAGCACGACGCCGGGCAGCGGGGCGACCTCCCGGGTCCCGACCCGGTCGCCGCCGACGCGGACGGTCACGACGGCCTCGCCCTCCCCGGGCTCCGGCACCTCGGCCACGGCCGAGGTGCCGGTGGCGAGAGCGGCGAGGCCCACGAGGACGAGCGCCGCGGCGCCCGCCGCGACGGACCTCCCGACCTGTGCGAACGACCGACGACGGTGCACGTGCCCTCCCGAGCCGCTCCGGTGACCTGTCTCGACCACCCACTCTGACGGAGCCGTCCGGAGGCGGCCACCGGTGCGCGCGGCGCCCGGACCCGGCACGCCCCCACGACGCCGAGACCGGATCGTGACCGCTTTGTGGCGTGGCGCCGGGGTTTTCCGGAGGTGCGGAGGGGCTCGCAGCGTAGGATTCCCCCGTGGCCAACTCCCCCGCGCACCCCGACGAGCTGCTCCGGGAGACCCTCGCCGCCGTGGCACCGGGCACCGAGCTCCGTGACGGTCTCGAGCGCATCCTGCGCGGCCGGACCGGCGCGCTCATCGTGCTGGGCCTGGACAAGGTCGTCGAGGAGATGTGCTCGGGAGGCTTCCAGCTCGACGTCGGGTTCTCCGCGACGCGGCTGCGCGAGCTGTCGAAGATGGACGGCGCCGTCGTGCTCGACCGCGACGCCAACCGCATCCTGCGCGCCGCCGTCCAGCTCCTGCCTGACCCGACGATCGAGACCACCGAGTCCGGCACGCGGCACCGCACCGCCGAGCGCGTGGCCAAGCAGAGCGGCTTCCCCGTCATCTCGGTGAGCCAGTCGATGCGGATCGTCGCGCTGTACGTCGGCGGCCAGCGCCACGTCCTGGAGGACTCCGACACGATCCTGTCGCGCGCCAACCAGGCGCTCGCGACGCTCGAGCGCTACCGCGCGCGCCTCGACGAGGTGTCCGGCACGCTGTCCGCGCTCGAGATCGAGGACCTGGTCACGGTGCGCGACGTCTGCGCCGTCGTGCAGCGCCTCGAGATGGTCGCGCGCATCTCCGAGGAGATCGCCGGCTACGTCATCGAGCTCGGCACCGACGGCCGCCTCCTCGCGCTCCAGCTCGACGAGCTCATCGGCGGCATCGGCTCGGACCGCGAGTTCGTCATCCGGGACTACGTCGACCTGGGCCGCAAGGACCGTTCGCTCGCCGAGGTGCAGAAGGCCCTCGGGGGCCTCGACTCCACGCAGCTCCTCGACCTCGGCCAGATCGGCCGGGTGCTCGACCTGCCGGGTGGCGGCGACGCGCTCGACGCGGCGGTCGCGCCGCACGGGTACCGCCTCCTGTCGAAGGTGCCGCGCCTGCCCGCGACGATCATCGACCGGCTCGTGGCGCACTTCGGCGGCCTGCAGAAGCTCCTCGCCGCGAGCATCGACGACCTCATGACCGTCGACGGCGTCGGCGAGCAACGGGCCCGCGCGGTGCGCGAGGGCCTGTCCCGGCTCGCGGAGTCGAGCATCCTCGAGCGCTACGTCTGACGCTCCGACCGTCCGCACGACGCACACGGAGGGGACCGTGGACCACGTCGACGAGTGGTCGGCACTGGCCGACGCCTGGGCGCGCTGGTGGGCGCCCGCCGCCGAGCCCGCGCAGCGGGCGATCCTCGACGCCGCGGGCGTCGGGCCGGGCTCCCGCGTGCTCGACGTCGGGTGCGGCACGGGCGAGCTCGTCGCCCTGGCCGTGGCCCGCGGGGCCGAGGCGGCCGGGTGCGACGCCGCCGCCGGGATGGTCGACGTCGCCCGGCGCCGCAGCCCGGGCGCGGACCTGCGCGTCGCGCAGGCGGAGCGACTCCCCTGGCCGGACGACTCCTTCGACCTCGTGACGCTCGTCAACGCGCTCGCCTTCACCGACGTCGCGAGGACGCTCGTCGAGTGCCGCCGCGTCGGTGGGCTGGTCGCCGTCGCGACGTGGGCCGAGGACGCGCTCAACGACCTCACCGTGCTCGAGCGCGCGGTCGCGGGCGAGGACCACGAGCCGAGCGACGAGAGCCGCGAGGAGGGGCACCTCGGCGCGCTCCTCGCGGAGCACGGCTTCACGCCGGTGACGGAGGGCGTCGCGGACGCGCCGATGGTGCTCGCCGACGCGGACGACGTCGTCGCCGCGATCATGTTCGGCGAGTCGGACGAGCTGCGCGCCGAGCTCCGCCCCGACGTGCTCCGCGCAGCGCGCCCGTACCGCCGTCCCGACGGGTCCTACCTGCTGCGCAACACCTTCCGCTGGGCCCTCGCCCGCCGCTGACGCCCGCGCCCGGGAGCGTCCGAAAGGCCCCTCCCAGAGGCGGGTCAGCGCCCCGGGCGGGGGCGGCGCCGCCGGTCTACGCGCCGTCGGCCGGAGGATCGGACGGGGCAGGCGGCTCGGCGCCCTCGGCGGGCGCCGTCCCCTCGGCCGGCGGCGCTCCGTCCGCCGGGGCCGTCCCGTCGGCGGGAGCGGTCCCGTCCGCCGGGGCGCCCTCCGGCGGGGTGGTCCCGTCCGCCGGGGCGGTGGGCTCGGCCGGGTCCGGCGTGGGCGCGGGCGGGGCGAGCAGGGTGAAGGTCACGGGCTCGCTCGTCGCGCCGTCGACGCCGGCGATGCTCACCACCGCCGTGTACGTGCCGGGCGCGACCTCGGGCTGGTCGGGCGCGCAGCCCTCGACCGAGCGGTGCCGGTCCCACCGCACGAGCCGCGACGGGTCCTCGTCGCCCGTGCTCATGAGCAGCAGGCGCTCGGTGGACCCGCAGTGGGCCGACGACCACACGAGCTCGTCGCCCGAGTAGACGAGCACCTGGCGGCCCGCGTCGGAGCCGTCGACGAGGCACGGCCGCCCGCCGGAGTGCCGGACGGTCACGTCGAGCTGCACGGCGCGACCGGGCTCGTACTCGGCGGCGTTCGTCGTCACGGCGAGCTCGAGCGACGCCGCCGTGCAGTCGCGGGGCGGCCCCGCCGCCTCGGGCGTGGGGGGCGGGGACTTGCCCTCCTGCGCGCTCGCGTCGCCGCTCAGCAGCGGCCCGACGGCGCGGACGGCCACCTGGCCGAGCAGCACGAGGCCGACGACGAGCGCCACGAGCAGGAGGAGCGCGACGAGCCGACGCCGCACCAGGGCGGCGCGCGTGGGAGCGCCCGGCCCGGTGCTGGGGCGGGTGCTCGGCCTCGGGGTGCGGTCGGTCCGCGGCGTGCTCACGGGTCCTCCGTCGTGCTCGTGCTGGTCGGGACCACGCTAGCCGCGGGGCCGCCCCGCGGGGCCCGTGCCGCGCCGACGGCGGCGCAGGTCGGGGCACAATGTGTCCGGCCCGTGCACCCGCCTGTGCACCTGCCCTGTCGATCTGCCCGCGCCCCGGCCCGCCGCCCCGACCCTCCCGAGGACCCACCCGTGCCAGCCCCCGCCCCGCGCTCGCCGCGTCCCGACGGCCGCGCCCGCCCGGCGCCGTCGAGCACGACCGCGCCCGCAGACCCGCACGCGGGGCTGCGGGACGCCGTCGGGCGCTGGTTCGGCGCGACGGCCCGCGACCTGCCGTGGCGGGCCGCGGACCGCACCGCGTGGGGCGTGCTGGTGAGCGAGGTGATGCTGCAGCAGACGCCGGTCGTGCGGGTCGAGCCGGCGTGGCGGGCGTGGATGGAGCGCTGGCCCGAGCCGGCCGACCTCGCCGCCGCACCGACCGCCGACGTGCTGCGCGCGTGGGGCCGGCTGGGCTACCCGCGGCGCGCGCTGCGCCTGCAGGAGTGCGCGCGGGCGATCGTCGAGCGGCACGACGGCGAGGTGCCCCGCGGCGAGGAGGCGCTGCGCGCCCTGCCGGGGATCGGCGAGTACACCGCCGCGGCGGTCACCGCGTTCGCGCACGGGCGCCGTGCGGTCGTCGTCGACACGAACGTGCGCCGCGTCCTGGCGCGCGCGGTCGGGGGTGTCGCGCTGCCCGCGCCGTCGTACACGGCCGGGGAGCGCGCGACCGCCGCCGCGGTCGCCCCGCCCGACGACGACGACGCGGTGCTGTGGGCGGCCGCGTCGATGGAGCTCGGCGCGCTCGTCTGCACGGCGCGCGCGCCCCGGTGCGGCGTCTGCCCCGTCCGCGACGCGTGCGCGTGGCGCCTGGCCGGGCGCCCCGGTGACGAGCACGCGGCCCGACGCCGCACGCAGGCCTGGGCCGGTACCGACCGGCAGGCGCGGGGCCGGGTCATGGCGGCGCTGCGCGACGCACCGGGCCCGGTGCCGCGCGGCGTCGTGGCCGAGGTGTGGCACGACGCCGCGCAGCTCGACCGGTGCGTCGCGAGCCTCGTCGAGGACGGTCTCGTCGAGCAGGAGGACGGGCCGGGCGGGGTGCTCTACCGGCTCCCCGCCTGACGCGGCCTGCGGATCGTCAGGCGCGCGCGGCGTCCGCGGCGCGGTCGCCGTCCACGTCCGCGCCGCCGTCGGGATCCGCGGGGCCGTCGAGGTCGAGCAGCATGCGCGTGTTGCCGAGCGTGTTGGGCTTCACGCGCGCGAGGTCGAGGAACTCCGCGACGCCGTCGTCGTGCGAGCGCAGGAGCTCGGCGTACACCTCGGGGGACACGGGCGTCCCCTCGATGGTGCGGAAGCCGTGCGCGCGGAAGAAGTCGACCTCGAACGTCAGGCAGAACACGCGCCGCAGGCCGAGGGCGCGGGCGCGGGCGACGAGCTCGACGACGAGCGCGTGCCCCACGCGGTGGCCGCGCCACGCCGGGTCCACCGCGAGCGTGCGGATCTCCGCGAGGTCGTCCCACATGACGTGCAGCGCCCCGCACCCGACGACGCGCCGCGCGCCCTCGCCGTCCGCCGCGTCCGGGTCCGGCACCTCGGCGACGACGAACTCCTGGACCGCCTCGTAGTAGCCGACCATCTCCTTGGCGAGGAGGATGCGGTCCTCCGCGTAGGGCTGTACGAGCGCACGCACCGCCCGCACGTCCGCGGGCAGGGCGGGACGGACACGGACGGCGGAGGTCGTGGGCACCGCGACACTGTACGCGCGCGGAGCACCCGCTGCATAGTCATGCATCGTGCCGCATACTTGCGCTCTGGGTGTCAGGAGCCCCCGACGAGGTGCGCCGCGGTGATCTCGTCCACGACGAGGTCGGTCACCACCCCCGCGCGCAGCGCCGCGCGCAGCGGTGCCACCTTGTTGTCCCCCGCGACGGCGCACACCCGCCGCGGCACGCGCCGCAGCTCCGCGGGCGCCGGCCCCGTCGCCCGCTCGTTGAGCGCGATGTCGCGATAGGTCCCGTCCGCCCGGAGGAACACGGTGCAGACGTCGCCGACGACGCCCTCGGCGTCGAGGACCGCGATGTCGTCGGGGTCGAGGTACCCCGCGGAGTACACGTGCGACGGCACGCCGCCCGCGACGGCCCCGACGGAGAAGAGCGCGATGTCGGCCCGGTGCTGCACGTCGAGCACGCGGCGCACGGACCGCTCGCGCCACATCGCGCGCTTTGTCTCCGCGTAGTCGAAGAACGCGGGCACTGGGAAATGGTGCACGTGGGCGTCGAACGCGCTGCCGAAGCCGGCGATGAGGTCGCCCGCGTAGTGCACGCCTGACGTCCGCGTGTTCGCCGCCCCGTTGAGCTGCACGACGGCGCTCCCCCGGGTCGGCTTGCGCGGCAGGTGCCGGGACACGGCCGAGAGCGTCGTGCCCCACGCGATCCCGAGGATCATGTCGGAGTCGAACCACGTCGACAGCAGGCGCGCAGTCGTCAGCGCGACCTGCTCGAGCCGCTCGACCTGCGGCGCCTGGTCGGGCACGGGGACCACGTAGGCGTCGATCCCCCACGTGCTCGCCAGGTGCTGCCCGAGCCCCGGCCCGCGGCTGCGCGCGGGGCGCAGCGAGATCTCGACCAGGCCCGTGTCGCGCGCCCGCTTCACCAGCCGCGACACGGTGGACCGCGACGTGTGCAGGTGCTTGGCGATCGCCTCCATCTTCATGTCCTGGAGGTAGTACATCGACGCCGCGCGCAGGACGTCCTGCTCCCGATCGACCATCGCGGTCTCCTTCCCGTCACGCCCATTCTGCACGTTCGTGCACCACGGTTGCGCGGGCGTTCGCCGCGTGGTGGTCTGGACCGTGTGCCTCCGCGCCGGAGACCCCGGTGCACGCACGGCGGTTCCCGCTCGCGCACCCTGGTCGGGCGTGGGACCGTCGCTGTGAGCGCACCGTGGGCGCGATCGTCCCGCGGCGTGCCGCAGCACCGAGGGACGAGAGAGGAAGACGGATGGCATCCACGAGACTCACCGCGGACTCCCGGCGGCAGGCGCTCGCCGCGCTCGAGGCCAGCACCAGCGCGGACGCCGAGCTCGACGTCCTCGTGATCGGCGGCGGGGTCACCGGTGCCGGGATCGCGCTCGACGCGGTCACGCGCGGGCTCTCCACCGCGATCGTCGAGGCGCAGGACTGGTCGGCGGGGACGTCGAGCCGGTCGAGCAAGCTCGTGCACGGCGGCCTGCGCTACCTGCAGATGCTCGACTTCCACCTGGTCAAGGAGGCGCTCACCGAGCGCGACCTCCTGCTCAAGGAGATCGCGCCGCACCTCGTGCGCCCCGTCCCCTTCCTGTACCCCCTCGAGCACCGCGTGTGGGAGCGTGCCTACGTCGGCGCGGGCATCGCGCTCTACGACACGCTCGCGAGCGTCGCGCCCGGTCGCCGCGCGATGCCGCTGCACCGGCATCTGTCGCGCAGCCGCATGGAGAAGAAGTTCCCCGACCTCGCGCACGACGCGGCCGTCGGTGCCGTCCAGTACTGGGACGCGTCGGTCGACGACGCCCGTCTCGTCTCGACGCTCGTGCGCACCGCGGCGTCGTACGGCGCGCACGCGGCCTCCCGCACGCAGGTCGTCTCGCTCACCAAGGGGTCGACCGGCGCCGTGAACGGCGCCGTGCTCCAGGACCTCGAGACGGGCCGCGAGATCACCGTCCGGGCGCGCGCCGTCATCAACGCGACCGGCGTCTGGACGGAGGACACCGAGGCGCTCGCCGGCAGCGAGGGCGGGCTGCGGGTCCTCGCGTCCAAGGGCATCCACATCGTCGTGCCGCGCGAGCGCATCAAGGGCCAGGTCGGGCTGATCCTGCAGACGGAGAAGTCGGTCCTGTTCGTCATCCCGTGGTCCCGCTACTGGGTGATCGGCACGACCGACACCCCGTGGGAGCAGGAGCTCCAGCACCCCGTCGCGACCGCGGCCGACATCGACTACGTGCTCGAGCACGCGAACGCCGTGCTCGCCCACCCCCTCACGCGCGACGACATCATCGGCACCTGGGCGGGCCTGCGGCCGCTGCTCCAGCCGGGTACCAAGGAGGGCACCAGCTCCGCGAAGGTCTCGCGCGAGCACACGGTGGCCTCCCCCACCCCGGGCCTCACGGTCATCGCCGGCGGCAAGCTCACCACCTACCGCGTCATGGCGAAGGACGCGGTGGACTTCGCGATCGGCCAGCGCGCGAGCGCCCTGCCGTCGATCACGCACAAGATCCCGCTGCTCGGCGCCGTCGGCCTCGACGCCGTGCGTCGCCAGGCGCGGCCCTGGGCGTCCCGGTACGGCTGGACCCCGGCCATGGTCGACCACCTCCTGCACCGGTACGGGTCGAACCTGCGCGAGCTCGTCGAGCTGTGCGAGGCGCAGCCGGACCTCGCCCGCCCGCTCGAGCACGCGCCGGCGTACCTGCGCGCGGAGATCGCGTACGGCGTCTCCCACGAGGGGGCGCTGCACCTCGAGGACCTGCTGCTGCACCGCACGCGGCTCAACTACGAGGTGCCCGACCGGGGCCTCGCCGCGCTGCCCGAGATCGCGGCCGTCGCCGCCGAGATCCTCGGGTGGGACGACGCGACGCGCGACGCCGAGATCGCGAGCTACATCGCCCGCGCGGAGGCCGAGGCCGCCGCCGAGCAGGAGCCCGACGACGCGTCCGCCGAGCGCACCCGGCTGGAGGCGCCCGACGTGTCCCCGCTCCAGCCGCTCCGCACGACCTGACAGCTGAACATCGCCGCGAGCGAGCCCCGGGGCTGCCGACCGTCGGGTCGGCCCCCGGGGCCCCGCACACCGACCCCACGGGGCGCCACGCCGACGGCGGACCGACCCGAGGACCCGGCGCTCAGGTGCGCCGGGACGGTTGAGACAGAGAAGTCCACCACGAAAGAGAGAGCACGATGGATCAACTCCTCATGAACGCCTTCTGGTCCGAGATACTCGGCACGGCGACACTGATCCTCCTCGGCGCGGGCGTCGTCGCGAACGTCGTCCTCCCGAGGACCAAGGGCTTCAACGGCGGCTGGCTCCTCATCAACTTCGGATGGGGCCTCGCGGTCTTCGCCGGCGTGTACGTGGCCTACAAGTCGGGTGCGCACCTCAACCCGGCCGTGACCATCGGGCTCTTCACCGCCCAGGAGCCGTTCTTCTCCGTGACCGGCCCCGAGGGCCTCGTGACGGCGACCATCGAGCCGACGGTCGGCAACATGTTCCTGTACTTCGGGGCCCAGATGATCGGTGCCTTCATCGGCGCCGTGCTGGCGTTCCTGGCGTACAAGAAGCACTTCGACGAGGACGCGCCCGGCGCGACCAAGCTCGCGGTGTTCTCGACCGGCCCCGAGATCCGCTCCTACGCGTGGAACTTCGTCACGGAGGTCATCGCGACGTTCGTGCTCGTGTTCTTCGTCGTGGCGTCCGGCAAGACCCCGTCCGGCCTGGGGCCGCTCGCGGTCGCGCTCATCGTGGTCGGTATCGGCGCGAGCCTCGGTGGTCCCACCGGCTACGCCATCAACCCTGCCCGTGACCTCGGTCCCCGCATCGCGCACGCGGTGCTGCCGATCCGGGGCAAGGGCTCGAGCGACTGGGCCTACGCCTGGGTCCCGGTCGCCGGTCCGCTGGTCGGCGGCGTCCTCGCCGGCCTGCTCGGGGCCGCCTGGGTCTGACCGACCCGGACGACCGGACCTCTCCCCCGCGTGACCGGGGAGCCGGGGGCCTCCCCGGTCACGCGACCCGCGCCGTCGGGCGCCGGGCACTACGCCGCAACCACACCCACACCGACGTGAAGGACTGAACGCACCATGGCCGACTACGTTCTCGCCATCGACCAGGGGACCACGAGCTCCCGGGCCATCGTCTTCAACCACTCCGGGGAGATCTTCTCCACCGGGCAGCTCGAGCACGACCAGATCTTCCCGCGCGCGGGCTGGGTCGAGCACAACCCCGAGCAGATCTGGAACAACGTGCGCGAGGTCGTCGGTCTCGCCCTCACCCGAGGCAACCTCACGCACGAGGACATCGCGGCCGTCGGCATCACGAACCAGCGCGAGACGGCCGTCGTCTGGGACAAGACCACGGGCAAGCCCGTCTACAACGCCATCGTCTGGCAGGACACGCGCACCCAGAAGATCGTCGACGAGCTCGGCGGCGACGAGGGTGCCGAGAAGTACAAGTCGATCGTCGGCCTGCCGCTCGCCACCTACTTCTCCGGCCCGAAGATCAAGTGGATCCTCGACAACGTCGAGGGCGCGCGCGAGAAGGCCGAGAAGGGCGACCTGCTGTTCGGCAACACCGACACCTGGGTGCTGTGGAACATGACGGGCGGGACCGAGGGCGGCGTGCACGTCACCGACGTGACGAACGCGTCTCGCACGATGCTCATGGACCTCGACACGCTCTCCTGGCGCGAGGACATCGCCGCGGACATGGGCATCCCGCTGTCGATGCTCCCCGAGATCCGGTCGTCGTCCGAGGTGTACGGCCACGGCCGTCCCCGCGGCCTCGTCCCCGGCGTCCCGATCGCCGGCATCCTCGGCGACCAGCAGGCGGCCACGTTCGGCCAGGCGTGCTTCGAGGTCGGCCAGGCCAAGAACACGTACGGCACCGGCAACTTCCTGCTGCTCAACACGGGCACGGAGAAGGTCATGAGCAAGAACGGCCTGCTCACGACGGTCTGCTACAAGATCGGCGACGCGCCCGCCGTGTACGCGCTCGAGGGCTCGATCGCCGTGACCGGCTCGCTCGTGCAGTGGCTGCGTGACAACCTGGGCATGTTCGAGGACGCGCCCGACGTCGAGTGGCTCGCGGGCAAGGTCCAGGACAACGGCGGCGCCTACTTCGTGCCGGCGTTCTCCGGCCTGTTCGCGCCCTACTGGCGGCCCGACGCGCGCGGCGCGCTCGTGGGCCTCACGCGGTACGTCAACCGCAACCACATCGCGCGCGCCGCGCTCGAGGCGACGGCGTTCCAGAGCCGCGAGGTCGTCGACGCGATGAACGCCGACTCGGGCGTCGACCTCACCGAGCTGCGCGTCGACGGCGGCATGGTCGCCAACGAGCTCCTCATGCAGTTCCAGGCCGACCAGCTTGGCGTCGACGTCGTGCGCCCCAAGGTCGCCGAGACGACGGCGCTCGGTGCCGCGTACGCCGCGGGCATCGCCGTCGGCTTCTGGAAGGGCGAGCAGGACGTCATCGACAACTGGGCCGAGGACAAGCGCTGGAGCCCGTCGATGGAGTCCGGCGAGCGCGAGCGCCTCTACCGGAACTGGAAGAAGGCCGTGACGAAGACCATGGAGTGGGTCGACGAGGACGTGGAGCAGTAGCCCGTCCCGGGACCACCCGCCGAGGGGGTGGGGTGCACGGCGCCGTGGCGTCGCGCACCCCACCCCCTCGTCGTGCTCCCACGGGCGAGTCGCGCGCGTCGTGCCTAGCGTCGAGGTGCCGCGACCCGCGGCCCGACGACGGGAGACGACATGACCGGCACGCACCACGAGCAGCCCCACGCGAGCTCCGACGAGGTCGCCACGGTCCGCGACCTGATCAAGGACGAGAAGATCGCCATGCTGACCACCGTCGCGACCGACGGGAGCCTGGTGAGCCGGCCGATGGGCGTCCAGGCCGTCGACTTCGACGGCGACCTGTGGTTCTTCGCCGCCGCCGACTCGCACAAGGTCGCCGAGATCGCGCGGGACTCGGCGGCGAACGCGGCCTTCTCGGGCTCGACGTCCTGGGTCTCGGTGTCCGGGCGCGCCGCGGTCGTCCGCGACCGCGAGAAGATCCGCGAGCTGTGGAACACGGTCGCCGACGCCTGGTTCCCCGACGGCCCGGACACGCCCGGCGTGGTGCTCGTCCGGCTGCACGCCGACTCCGCGGAGTACTGGGACTCCCCCGGCGGCCGCGTCGCGACGCTGTTCAGCCTGGTCAAGGCGAAGGTCACCGGCTCGCGCTACGACGGCGGGGAGAACGAGACCGTCGAGCTGTGACGCCCACCGCCGTCCGCCGCGGCCGCAGCGTGCGGCGCGGCTAGGGTGGCCGGGTGAGCGTCGCCCGCGAGACCGCGTACACCCTGCCCGGCATCCACGTCACCGACCGCGAGCTCGAGGTGCCGCTCGTGTGGGACGACGACACGGACCCCCGCCGCCTCACGCTGTTCGTGCGCGAGCTCGTCGACCCGGTCCGGCGTCACGACGACCTGCCGCTGCTCGTGTTCCTCCAGGGCGGCCCGGGCGGCAAGGGGCCACGGCCCACCGGGCCGGACGGCTGGGTGGGCACCGCGCTCGCGACGCACCGGGTGGTGCTGCTCGACCAGCGCGGCACGGGCCGGTCCTCGGCCGTGCGCGGGGCGGCGCTCGCCGCGCGCGGCCCGGGAGCGGCCCAGGCCGAGTACCTCTCCCGCTTCCGGGCGGACGCGATCGTCGCCGACGCCGAGCACGTGCGCCGGACGGTCTACGGCGGGCGGCGGTGGACGTCGCTCGGCCAGTCCTACGGCGGCTTCCTCACGATGACGTACCTGTCGCGGGCGCCCGAGGCGCTCGCCGCGTGCTACGTCACGGGCGGGCTGCCGGGCCTGACGGCGGACGCGCGCGAGGTGTACCGCCGCACCCAGCCGCGCGTCGTCGCGAAGAACGCCGCCTACCGGGAGCGGTACCCGGACGACGCGGCCCGCCTCGCGCGCGTCGCGGACCTCCTCGCTTCGGACGACGTGCGCCTGCCCGACGGCGACCGGCTCACCGTGCGCCGGCTCCAGTCGCTCGGCACGGACCTCGGGATGAAGCCCGGCCCGGAGCGCATCCACTGGCTCGTGGACGAGGCGTTCGACGCGGACGCGCCCGACACCCTGACGGACACGTTCCTCGCCGAGGTCGCGGCGGCGACGTCGTTCCGCACCAACCCGCTCTACGCCGTGCTCCACGAGTCGATCTACGCGCAGTGGGGCACCGGCCCGACGGCGTGGGCCGCCGAGGCGGTCCGCGCCGAGGAGCCGGCCCTCGACCCGGCGGCGCGACCGCTGCTCCTCACCGGCGAGATGATCTACCCCTGGATGCTCGAGGAGATCGCCGCGCTCCGGCCGTTCCGCGCGGCGGCGGAGGCGCTCGCCGCGCGCGAGGAGTGGCCCGACCTGTACGACCTCGACGTCCTCGCGCGCAACGAGGTGCCGGTCGAGGCGGCGGTGTACTTCGACGACATGTTCGTCGACGCCGGGCTCTCGCTCGAGACGGCGGCGCGCGTGGGCAACGTCCGCACGTGGGTGACGAACGAGCTCGAGCACGACGGCCTGCGCACGGGCGACGTCCTCGCGCGCCTGGCCGAGCGGCTCGCCGCCCGCGGCGGCCCGCGCGCCTGAGGTGTGCCGCGCCCGGCCGGCCGGGCTGCGGAGCAAGGCCCCCTGACTCCTGGTGGACAGAGTCAGGCCATCTGGTCGCGGCGCGCGCGCAGCACCCACGCCCCGGACACGAGCGCCCCGCCCAGCACCAGCGTGAGCAGGTCGAACCCGGCGTCCCCGCGCGGCGGGGCCGGTGGCACCGCGGCGGGCGCCCCGCTCGCGGCCACGACGACGGCGCGCGACGGGTCCGCCGTGCCGACCACCGGCGCCAGGTCGAGCGCGGGCCCGTCCGCCGTCGTCGGCGCGGACGCGTCCGGTGTCACAGCGGGCGCCGGGGCGGCCGGAGCAGGCGACGCGGGCGGGGCGGCGGGCGCCTCGGGGACGGCCGGCCCGTCGAGCACGAGCTCCCACGACGTCTCGCCGACGAGGACGTAGCCCTCGAGCGCGCGCGCCGTCACGGTCACCGTGCCCCGGGCGGGATGGCGTCCCGGGGCGAGGACCCGCCCGTCGAGGACGAACTCCACGCCGTCGGCCCGCGGCACCTCGACCGCGGCCGCCGCGCCCGGGCGCGCGGCGACGACCACGGGCGCCGGCGCCCGGACCTCGGTGAGACCGGAGAACACGAGCTCGACGGCGCGCGACCCGTCCGACCCCGGGAGCACCGGCTCCGCCGCGCCCTCCGCCGCGAGCCGCAGGCCCGCCGCCGGGGAGAGCGTGAGGACGACGCGCGCCACATGGTCGAGGTACCCCTCGACGGCGTGCGTGCTGCCGGGCGGGAGCACCGCGCCGGTCGCGTCGCGGACGACGAGGCCCTCGGCGTCGGGCACGGTGTACGTGTCCGCCCTACCCGGGCCCTCCTGTGCGGCGGGGAGCACCGCCGTGACGACGGGGAGCAGCTCCGTGACCGCCTCGGCGGCGGACCGCCCGTCCGGGAGCTGCAGCACGTGGCCGTCCTCCGCCACGGCCGTCGCCCGCAGGACGCCGCCGTCCCGCGGCGCCTCGACGGTCCGGTACCCGTCGACCAGGACCACGGTGCACGCCATCGGCTCGCCGCCCAGGGACCAGCGCACGCCCTCGACCACCGGCACGAGGTAGACCGCGTCCCCGGCCGCCGCGCGGACGAGGACCGGCGGCAGCACGACCACGCGGGGCGCGGGCTCGCCGTCGGGCACGGTGGGGTCGGGGCCGGGGGGCGTCTCGCCCTCCTCCGGGGCCGCCGGGTCGGGAGCGGGGACGGAGGGAGACGCGCCCTCCTCCGGAGCGGCCGACCCGGGCGCGGGAGGCTCCGGTCCGTCCGGCACGGGAGCACCGGGCACGGCAGGCACGACGGGCCCGACGCCCACGGTGCCGGCGCCCGCGCCGGCACCGGAGTCCATGCCCGCGCCGGGGTCCGTGCCCGATGCCGCGTCGGGGCCCGTGCCGTCGGCCGCAGCGGTGGACGCCGCCGCACCCGCGGCACCGGGCCGGCCGTCCTCCACGACCCGCGCCAGGGTCTCCGTCGTCACGGGCGCGACGCCCGGGTCTGCCGCGGCGCGGGCGACCGGGGCCGCATGGGCCGTCGTGGACGCGCCGACGAGGACGGCGCACACCAGCACCGTGGCGAGCGCGGTCCGCCGGCGGGCCCGGTGCACAGACATGGGCGTGCGGCTCCTCTCCGGTCACGTCCGCGGGTGGACGCGCCCGAGGCCCCTATGCACGCGAGGGGCCACGCTGTCCGCATCGTCCCTGCGCGTCCCGTTTCGTCCGGGGTGGCGGGACCCGCGCGCGACCCGGTTCGAGCGCTTCACCCGCCTTCCCCGAGAACCGGCGCACCTCCTCGCCTAGGGTGAGAGCGGATCACGGCGCGGTGCCGGCTCTCGGGGCGGAGCCGTGGCCGGACGCGGTTCGCCGCCGTCCGTCCGCCCGCCCGTGGAGCGGGGGAAGCACGGAGGCAGCATGTCGGTGACGGACACGACGACGTTCCGTCTGTACGGGGCGCCACGCCCCCCGCACACCGAGCTCGTCCGCGAGCGCCTGCTCGACCGGCTCGAGGTGGACGCCGCGCTCCGCGTGGTCCGCGGCCCCGCGGGTGCGGGCAAGACCTCCCTCCTCGCCGAGTGGTCCCGACGCCGGGCCACGCCGGGTCTCTGGCTGTCCGTCATCCCGGAGATGTCCCGGACGGACCTCTGGCGCGCGGTCGCGCGCCGTGCCGCGCGGGCCGGGCTCGAGGCGTTCGAGGCCGCGCTGGGGCCGGCGGAGCTCGCCCCCGAGGACGTGCCCGGCCGCCTGGCCGACGCGTTCCTCGCGGTGCCCGGGGAGGTCGTGGTCGTCATCGACGACTACCAGGACGTCACGGACGCCGCGGTCCACGAGGACGTCCTCGCCCTGCTGCGCCTGTGCCCGAACCTCTCCGTGGCCGTGGCCACGAGCACGGTCTCCCCCCTGGAGGCCGCCTCGGTCGGGCTCGAGCTCGACCGGACCGTCATCACCGCGGACCAGCTGCCGCTGACCCGGGACGAGACGGCCCGCATGCTGCGCCAGGCGGGCGTGGACCTCGACCCCGCGGAGGCGCACGTCCTCACCGGCGGTCAGCCGCTGTACCTGCGGGTCGCGATGCTCGCCGCGGAGATGGCCGGTTCCCACGGGACCCCGGCGCACGTCCAGGTCGCCGACGAGCTGCTGCGGGCCGCGCTCGAGAAGCAGCTCGAGGGCGCCGAGCGCCCTCGGCTCGAGCAGGTCCTGCGGCGGTGCGCGGTCGCGGACGTCCTCACCGCCGACCTCGCCGTGGCGCTGACGCGGGAGCCCGCGGCGCCGCAGCTGCTGTGGATGCTCGAGGAGCGCGGGCTGGGCGCGTGGGAGCGACGTCCCGCGGGCCGGGTCTTCGTCCTGTTCCCCGTGGTGCGGACGTTCGTGGCGGAGCGCGTCCGCGAGGAGCACCCCGACGAGTGGGGGCGTGCCCAGCTCGCCGCCGCGCGCTGGTACCTGACGAACGGCTATCCCGTCGAGGCGCTGCGGCACGCGGTCGGCGCGGGCGACCTCGGGCTCGCGTCCTCGGCCGTCTCGCGGTACTGGGGCGAGCTGCTCGAGCCGCAGGCGCTGGCCCGCCTCGACGTCCTCAAGAGCCTCCCGCAGACGGACCTGCGGCGCTGGCCGCTGCTCGCCGGGGCCCTCGCGATCCACCACGACAGCGTCCCCGGGGAGCGGACCGAGGCGATCGAGACGTACCAGCTGACGCTGGCCGCCCTGCGCCCCCGGGCGAGGACGACCTCGACGGCGGAACGCGTCGTCCTGGACGTGCTCGAGAGCGTCGCGCTGCGGTCGACGAACGCGACGCAGCGCGCGCTCGAGCCGGCGCGCCGGGCTCGGCAGACGCTCGACGAGCTGGGTGTGGACGAGCGCCGGGAGCTCGTCCGCGAGCTGCCCCGGCTCCGCGCCGAGGTCGCGATGTCGTTCGCGCGGGCGGGCGCGGACGACGAGGCGCTCGCCACGCTCGAGGACCTCGGCGGCTCCCCCGCCGTCGACCCGCGCACGCTCTACGGCCTGTCGCTGCGTGCGCTCGTGCTCGCGCTCCGCGGGGACCTGCCGGAGGCCGTGCGCGACCTCGAGGTCATCGAGGCGTCGCCCCACGCCGAGGTCCGCGCGGGGCGCGACGACCACCTGTACCGCATCGCCCGCGCGATCGTGTGCCTCGAACGCTTCGACGCCCGCGGCGCCCAGGCCCACCTCGACGTGCTGCGACCGCACCTCGCGACGCTCGAGACCCGCCCGGTCGTCGCCACGGTCCAGGCGTACGTCGACCTGGTGTCCTTCGAGCCGGCCCTGGGCATCGAGCGGCTGCGCCGCTACATCGAGTCCGAGCGCGGCCGCCGACGCATCTCCGCGCGCGACATCGACCACCTCGACTACGTGAGCGGCCTGCTCGGGCTCGCGCGCGGCCAGGTCGGCGCGGTGCACTCCTGGCTCAAGGTCGCCCCGGCGACGTCGTCGCTCACCTGGCTGCTGCGGGCCCACGCGGCGCTGCTCACCGGCCGGTGGAGCACCGCGCGCGACGTGCTCGTCGCGCACACGCCGCCGCGGACCGCCGCGCCGCGCCTGCGGGCCGCGCACGCCGTCCTGCTCGCCGCCGCGCTCACGCACGCGGAGGAGGAGACGCAGGCGCGCGACGCCCTGGACAAGCTCGCCGGCGTCGCCGAGGACCGGCGGCTGCGGTTCGCCCTCGCGCTCCCCGCCCGGCACGACCTCCTCGCGCTGGTCGAGCTCGCGGCACGGAGCAAGGACCAGACGGCGCAGCGCCTCATCGGGGACGCGGAACCCGTGCCGGAGCTCTTCGCCGCGACGGCCGACCTCCCCCAGCCCCTGTCCGACCGGGAGGTCGTCGTCCTCGACACCCTCATGCGCCACGCGACCGCGGTCGACATCTCCCGGAGCCTCACCGTGTCCGTGAACACGGTCAAGAGCCAGCTCCGCTCGATCTACCGGAAGCTCGGCGTGCGCCGGCGCGAGGACGCCCTCGCCCGCGGGATCGAGCTGGGACTCCTCCCGGCCCAGCGTCCCCTGCCCGCGAGCGGCACGGACGGGCGCTGAGGACCGGGCCGGTCAGACCAGGTCGTCGACGATCTTGGCGGACGCGCGCATCTCGGCGCGCGCGAGGTCGTCGTCGATCTCGCGCCCCGCGGCGATGAGCGCCGCGCGCGGCAGCCACGAGAAGACCACGAGGACGGGGTAGCTGTCCTCGCCCACGTACACGCGGCGACGCCAGGCGGCCCACGCCACGGCGCGCGTGAGCGTGCGCACCGGGTCCTCGAGCTCGTTCGCCGCGTGCGCGGCGTTCTCCCACCCGTGCTGCGCCTCGCTCATGACCCGCGCCCCGCCGTGCCCGAGCGGCCGGGCGAGCGCCGCGAGGCCGATGTCCTCGGCGATCACGACGGCCTCCGACGGGACCAGGTCCAGGCCGTCCCGGTACGTGCCGAACGTCGCGGGGTCCAGGTGGCGCCACGGGTCGTCGTCGGGCAACGAGTCCAGGAGGTCGGTGAGGGCGCCGGCGAGGAGCGTCACGGCGCGCAGCGGGTGCGCCTTCGCCTGCGCGCGCATCGCGGCCATGGTCGCGAGCCGGTCGTCGGGGTCGATGAGCGGCTCCACGAGGCCCACGGCCCAGATGGCCCAGGTCGTGTCGTCCCACGGCGCACCGGCGCCGTCCTCCTCCGGGGTCACCGCGACACCACCCCGCCCGGGGCGTCGGCGGCCCGGCACGGCGACGCCGTCGAAGCGCAGGACGCTGCGTGCACCCGGTCCACCTCCTGATCTCGTCCTGCCCTGTCCAGCCGGCGAGCCCGTCGCCGAGGACAGCATCCCACCGTGGCGACGTCCGCGAAACACCCGCGGCGGGCGAAGCGTGCGGAGATCACCCGCTGCCCGGGGCACCTGAGGGTGAAGTCCGGTGTGAAAGACGGTGTCCCGCGCGCCAGGAGCCCCTCCGGGTCCGCATGCTTGGACCGTGACCGACCGGACCCTGCTCGACCCGCGCCCGCAGCGGGCGCGCGACGCGCGTCCCGTGCGCGCCGTCGACGAGGGCCCGCAGGAGGACGACGACCCCGGGGCGCTCCGGGACGAGGTCGCCCGCGTCGTCGCGATCGAGCACGACGACCGGTACCGCACCGAGGTCTCGGCCCTCCTCGCCGCCCACGCGACGCAGTGGCGCCGGATCGCGGCGCGCCTGTGCCGCACCAACTCGGTGCCCGCGGCGCAGCACCTCGACGACGTCGCGGCGATCGTCGTGGAGACCGCCTGGGAGATGCTCGAGCGGTCCCGGCGCGACCCCGCGTACCTGCGCAGCATGCGCTCGTTCCTCGCCATCGTCGTCTACACGGCACGGCCCCGGGTCCGCTCGTTCCTCGACCACGCGACCGCGCCGGCGTCGGGCATGGTGGCCGCGCAGCGTCGCCGCCGCGAGCTCGCGCGCACGCGCTCGGAGCTCGCCGCGCTGCGCGGCGCGGCGCCCACGGTCGAGGAGGCCGTCCGCGCCACGAACGAGCGCCTCGGCGCCCACCGGGCCGACGTCGTCCGGCAGGGCATGGTCGTGACGGAGGCCGACGAGCTCGTGCTGCGCGGCGCGCTGTCGTTCGACGAGGCCCTCGACTCCGCGCGCACGACCGACGCGCACGCCGACTGCGTGCTGCACGCGGTCGAGGTCCCGGCGCTCGTCCGCTCCGTCGTCGACGCGGCGCACGCGGAGGACCCGGCCCGCGGACGGGTCGCGGCGCTCTGGATGTCCGAGGCGTACGGGGGCGGCGGGCCGCTACCGGGCCACGACACGGTCGTGTGGATCGCCCGGACCCTGGGTCTGCCCCGGCACCGGACCGTCGCCCACATCGACCGGGTCCGGGTGCTGGCGGCGCAGCACCTCCGGGACGTCGGCATCGTACTCGACGCCGTGGACAGCGTGTGAGCGCGAGCGTCGCTCCACGACCCGCACCTGCCGGGAGGCCCGCGGCGTACCGCGGCGAGCAGGAGAACCGCACCGTGGCGCGCACGGGGACCAGGGGGCGGCCGCAGGGCGGGCGCAGGAGCACGGGGGCAGCAGGACATGTCTGACGAGGGACCCGGGTCTCGACGCTCGGTCGTCGAGGACGCACGCGTCGTCGCCGCGACGGTGCCGGAGGGCGAGCGCGAGCGCGCGGTGGCCGGCCTCGTCGCCGCGCACGCCGTCGGGCTCGCGCGCGACGCCCGGCGGCACGTCCGCGCCGCCGGGGTCTCGGGGACGGACCAGGTCGCCGCGCTGCGGGCCGTGACCGACGCCCAGCGCGCCGTGCTCGACGACCTCGTCGCCGGCCGTCGTCCGCTCGAGGGCCGCGCCTGGTCGCCCACCGTGCGCTTCGAGGCCCTGCGCGCCGTGCGCGCGCTGGCCGCGGAGGGCGCGGTCGCCGTCCCTCCGTACCGCCACCGCCTCGCGGCCGACCGCGCCGCCCTGCTGCTGCTCCGGGAGACCGCCGCCGTCGTGGACCGTCCTGCCCCGCGGGAGGTCGTCCGCACGGGTGCCGTGGCGGCGGGGCTCCCGTCCACGCCGCACCCGCTGGACGAGGCCACCGCCACGCGCCCGCTCCCGACGTCCCGGTCGGCAGCGACGGTCTCGTCGGCGCACGCCCCCGCACGCCCGGAGCGTCGCCGTGCGCTCGGGGTACGGGGCCGCGCGCGCTCCAGCGGCCCGGGTCGTCCCGTGCGCTGGGGCGCCGCCGCGGTGCTCTCGGCGGCGACGCTCGCGTTCGGGGTCGTCGTCGCGCCCGCGCAGGACGAGGTCGGTGGTGGCCCGGGCGTATCGGCACGGCCCGAGCAGGTGCTCCTGGGTACGACCCCGGAGACCGGCTCGACCGCGTGGGCGCCGCTCGACGGCGCCGGCGCCGCGTCCGTCCGCCTCGACCTGTCCTCCCCGGTGCTGACGGGCCTGGCGCCGTCATCGGCACCCGCCGTCGAGCTCGTCGACGAGCCGGTGGACGAGCCGGTCGGTGCGCGGGTGGACGACGCCGTCGACGCGCCCGGCGACGAGCCCGTGGTCGAGCCGCTGCCCGTGGTCGTGCCGGCCGCACCGGGCCCGGCCGACCCGGAGACGCCCGCGCCGGCTCCCGCCCCCGGCTCCGGAGCGGCACCAGCACCGGCTGCTCCGCCCCAGCCCGCGCCGCCGGCTGCGGCGAAGCCGTCGCCGAAGCCGACGCCGAAGCCCGCGCCGGCCGTCCGGCCCGCACCGACGCCCGTGCCCGCGCGACCGGGGCCGCCCGTCACGCGCCCGGCTCAGCCGAAGCCCGACCGTCCCGCACCGCGGTCCGACGAGGCGCGCGGCTCGTCCCGGCCGGGGACGGCGAAGCCGCAGCCGCAGACCCGCGACGACCGGCGCACCGACAAGGACGCGGGCCGGCAGGACCGCGGCCACGGTGGCGGCCGCGGCGGACGCGGGTAGCGCTCGGCGGGCCTCCCGACGGGACGGGCACCCCCGACGGCGGCTCTCCGCCGCCGAGGACCCCGCACGTCCCGTGCGGCGCGTCAGGGCCGCGCGTCGAGCCCCAGCAACGCGCGGGCGCGCGCCTCGCCCCCGGGCGCCCCGAGCGCGGCGGCCCGGTTGTCCGCGGCGACCTGGTCGACGATCTCGGCCCGGTGGACCCGCACCTCGCGGGGCGCGTCGATCCCGACGCGCACCCCGTCCCGGCCCACCGACACGACCGTGACCACGACGTCGTCGCCGACGAGGATCCGTTCTCCCACCTTGCGTCCCAGCACCAGCATCGCCACGTCCTCCTGACGTCCCGCGTGTCATCCTGACCGTTCGGATTACCTATGCGGGCGCGGCCCGGGTCAGCCTGCGGGCCGCAGCTCCGGGAGCCCGAGCGCGAGCACGGAGTCGGGCGTCGTCGTCAGCTCGCGCCCGACCACGACCATGGCGCGGACCAGCACGAGCCGCTGCACCTCGGCGACCCAGCGCTCGGTGTCCGCGGGCTTGCGCGAGGCGTCGACCACGACCGCGACCTGCTCGGCGCCCAGCTCGTCGAGGACCCGCGCCACCCCGGCCGCGTCCACGCGCACCCCGACGGCCACGACCGTGGCGCGGGCCGCGCGGACCCCGCGGGCGCGCGCCTCGGTCGCCGCACGGCGGTCGTCGACGCGCACCGTGTCGCCGTCGGTCGCGCTGCCCGCGCAGGCCGTGAGCAGGCCCTCCCGCTGCGCCAGCGCGCGGGCCGCCGCGACGACGTCGGCGGCCAGCCCGACGAGCGCCACGAGGTCGCCCGGCGCCGCGCGCGGCAGCGGCGACACGGGCGCGGGCGGGGCGGTGACGGCCGCGGGCGGCGGCTCCGCCGTCTCGGCCACGAGCTCGTCGAGCAGCGCCGCGAAGTCGTCGCCGCGGGTCGAGACCTCGACCGCGGCCGACGGTGCCGGGCGCAGCGCGTCGCCCTCGTCGGCGTCGTCGAGCAGCGCCGCGATGCCCGCCCGGCGGGCGGCGGGGAACCGGACCGGCCCGACGGCGGTCCGGGGCGGCGCGTCGCCCACCTCGACGACCGCCTCGTAGTGCTGCCGCCCGAAGAGCCCCTTGAAGCCGCCCGTGATGACCCGCTCGGCGGAGACGATCCGCGCGTCCGGGCCGTGCAGGCGCCGTGCCTGGGCGAGCACGGCGTCGAGGGACTCACCCTCGAGCCGCAATCGCCGGGGCATCGTTCACCACCCCGACCGTCTCGATGAGCGCGTTGCCCGCCGTCACCTCGGTGTACGACAGCACGGCGAGGTCGGGCACCTGCGTCGCGACGAGGCGCCGGACCGCCGCGCGCAGCGACGGCGCGCACACGAGGACGACGTCCTCGCCGGTGGCCCGGGCCGCCTGCACGCGGTCGCCCACGGACGACCGGAACGCGTCGAGGCGCGCCGGGTCCACGACGATCGCGGTGCCCTGGTCGCCGCCGGGCTGACGGCCCGCGAGCATCGCCTGCTCCAGGGCCGGGGCGATCGTCACGACCCGGATCGTGCCCGCGACCGTGTGCCGGGCCGGGATCGCCGGCCCGAGCGCCGCGCGCGCCGCCTCGACGAGGTGCTCGGGGTCGGTCGAGCGCTTCGCGGCGAGCGCGAGCGCCTCGTAGATCCGGGGCAGGTCGTTGACGGCGACCTGCTCCTCGAGCAGCCCCTGCAGGACGCGCTGGACCTCCGCGAGCGACAGCAGGGCCGGCGTGAGCTCGTCGACGGCCGACGGGTTGGTCCGCTTCACCTCGTCGGTGAGCACGCGCACGTCCTCGCGGGACAGCAGCCGTGCCGCGTTCGCGGCGATGAGGGCGGACAGGTGCGTGACGAGCACGGAGACCCGGTCGATCACCGTGGCGCCCGCCATCTCGGCGCTGTGCCGCATCTCCACCGGGACCCACTTGCCGTCCATGCCGAACACCGGGTCGACCGTCGCCAGCCCGGGCAGGGCGGCGAGGTCGTCGCCGAGCGCGAGGACCTTGCCGGCCGGCGCCTGGCCGCGACCTGCCTCGACGCCGGCGATCCGCACGGCGTAGGTCGACGCCGGGAGCTCCAGGGAGTCGCGCGTGCGGACGGGGGGCACGACGACCCCGAGGTCCGTCGCGATCTTGCGCCGCAGGGCGCGGACGCGTCCGAGCAGGTCGTCGTGCGCGCCGGTGACCAGGTCGACGAGGTCGGGCGCGAGCAGGATCTCGAGCGCGTGCACGCGCATCTGCTCGAGGAGGTCCTCGGTGCCGTCGCTGCGCGTGCCCTCCTTCTCGATCTGCTCGGCCGCGGCGCGCGCCACCTCGGCCCGCCGCTGGCTCGCCTTGATCTGCTGGGCCGCGATGATCAGGCCCACCCCGAGCACGAGGAACGGGAGCTTCGGCATGCCCTCGATGAGCGCCATGGCGAACGCCGCGACGCCCGCGATGGCGAGCGCCTGCCGCGACTGGACGAGCTGGCTCGACGCCTGCGAGCCGACGTCGCCCTCGCCCGAGTTCGAGCGCGTGACGATCATGCCCGTGGCGACCGCCATGAGCAGCGCGGGGACCTGGGTGACCAGACCGTCGCCCACCGTGAGGATCGAGTACGTGTCGACGGCCTCCATGGCCGGCATGCCGTGCATGACGACGCCGATCACGATGCCGCCCAGCAGGTTGATGAGCGTGATGACGATGCCCGCGATGGCGTCGCCCTTGACGAACTTCGACGCGCCGTCCATCGCCCCGTAGAAGTCGGACTCCGCGGAGATCTCGGCGCGGCGGGCCCGCGCGTCCTGCTCGCTGATGAGCCCCGCGTTGAGGTCGGCGTCGATCGCCATCTGCTTGCCGGGCATCGCGTCGAGCGTGAAGCGCGCCCCGACCTCGGCCACGCGCTCCGCGCCCTTGGTGATCACGAGGAACTGGATGACGACGAGGATGAGGAACACGACCATGCCGATGACGAGGTTCCCGTCGACGACGATGTGGCCGAACGCGCCGATGACCTCGCCCGCGTAGCCGTCCCCGAGCACGAGCCGCGTCGAGGCGACGTTGAGGCCCAGCCGGAACAGCGTCGCGACGAGCAGCAGCGACGGGAACACCGAGAAGTCGAGCGGCTTCTTGACGAACATCGACGTCAGCAGGATCACGAGCGACAGCAGGATGTTGACGATGATGAGCACGTCGAGCAGGGCCGCGGGGATCGGCACGACGAGCAGCAGGACGATGCCGACGACGCCGAGCGGCACGGCGATCATGGCGAGGGATCGGTTCTTCACGCGGAACGCTGGTCCTTCCGGGTCCGGGGCGTCGGCGGCTGCTGACGCGACGTCCTATGCAGGTCGTGGCCGCCGCAGCGCGCGCCGACGGCTGGGCCGGGCGAGGTCATGCGGCCCGCGCGTCGTCGGCGGCGGGCCACTCGCCCGGCGCGATCGCCGGGCGGGCCATGCGGTGCGGGACGGACGAGGCCGCCGCGCCGCGGCGCGTGAGCGCCATGACGAACGCGAGGACGCGCGCGACGGCCATGTAGAGCTCGACGGGCACCTCCTGCCCGACGTCGCACGCCCGGTGCAGGGCGCGCGCGAGCGGGACGTCGCGGACCATCGGCACCCGCGACTCCTCGGCCTTCTCGCGGATGCGGGCGGCGACGTGGTCGGCGCCCTTCGCGACGACGCGCGGTGCGGAGCGTCCGGGCTCGTACCGCAGCGCGACGGCGACGTGGGTCGGGTTGACGACGACGACGTCCGCGTCGGCCACGGCGGCGATCATGCGGTTGCGCGTCATCGAGCGCGCCATCGACCGGCGCTGCGACTTCACGAGCGGGTCGCCGTCGGTGCTCTTGTTCTCGTCCTTGAGCTCCTTCTTGGTCATGCGTGTCTTCTTGCGGTTGCGACGCGCCACGACGAGCACGTCGAACAGCGCGAGCGTGAGGCCCGCCGCCGTCGCCCAGACCAGGAGCGAGCGCACGCCGGAGCCCGCCGCCTCGAGCAGCGAGGCGATCGGCAGGCCGCCCGCGGCCAGGAGGACCGGCATGAGGGACTGGACGACCGCGTAGAGCACGACGCCGACGACCGTCGTCTTGAGCAGGGCCTTGGCGCCGTTCCACAGCGCCTGCGCCCCGAACATCCGCTTGAGCCCGCTCATCGGGTTGAACTGGTCGGCCTCGGGCCTCAGCCGCTTCAGGTGCAGGCCGCCCTGCGCGACCGACGCGAGCAGCACGGCGACGGCGATCGCCCCGAGCAGCGGCAGCATGGTCGGCACCACGGAACCGAGCGCGTCCTGCGCGAGCTGGAGCGCGACCGCGGGCTCGGGGTTCTCGATCACGGTGCGCAGCGACAGCACTTGGTCGGTCGCGGCCCGTGCCGCGGCGCTCACGGTCAGCGGGATCACCGCGCCGGCGATCCCGACCCCGACCCAGGCCGTGAGGTCCTGCGACTTGCCGAGCTGGCCCTTGGACCGGACCTCCTTCATCTTCCGGTCGGAGGCCTGCTCGGTCTTCTCCTCGGTGGAGTCGGCCATCAGCCCACCCCGCCCATGCGCTCGACGGCCTCGGCCGTGAGCACCGAGACGACGTGCGGCAGCGCGACGAGCACGGTCCCGACGAGCGCGAGCGTGAGGAAGATCTTCAGCGGGAAGCCCATCGCGAACGCGTTGAGCGCGGGGGCGACCCGGTTGACCAGGCCGAGCCCGGCGTCGGCCAGGAAGAGCACGACGACGATCGGCCCGGCGATCTGCAGCCCCGCCACGAACGACCCGGTGAGGGCCTCGACGAACGACGCCGCCGGGACGCTGGCCAGGCCGCCCACCGGGACGGCCTCGTAGGAGCGGGCGAGGCCGAGCACCATCAGCTGGTACGCGTCGGAGACGAACATGAGCACGACCGCGAGGAGCGCGAAGAGGCGCGTGAACTGCGACCCGTTGACGTTCGTCTGGGGGTCGTACGCCATGCCGAGCGAGAACCCGCCGAACAGGTCGAGGTGGGCGCCGGCGGCGGTGATCGCCGAGAAGACGACCATGACGAGCGTCCCGAGCATCGCCCCCGTGACCGCCTCGGCGACGAGGTGCGCGAGGAACGTCGCGGTGCCGGTCGCCTCGTACCCGGGGGCGGCACGACCGGAGACCACGAGCCCGAGCGACACCGCGAGGATCGCGCGGACCTGGCGCGGGATGGCGTGGTGCGAGAACGGCGGCGCGATGGTCATGAACGCGGCCATGCGGACGCCCGCGAGCATCGTCGCCTGGAGCCACGCGAGGTCGATCTCGAGCTGCACGGGACGTCAGCCCCCGTTCAGCAGCGACGGGATGAGGTCGAACATCTCGTGCGTGAACGTCACCATCTCGCCGATCATCCAGTTGCCGCACACGACGAGCGCGACGGCGACCGCGAGCGCCTTGGGGACGAACGAGAGCGTGATCTCCTGGATCTGCGTGACGGACTGCACGATCGAGATGGCGAGCCCCACGACGAGCGACGTGACGAGCACGGGGGCCGCGAGCTTGGCGGCGAGGACGAGCGCCTGCGTGGCGACGTCGAGGACGGCGGCGGTCTCCACGGTCAACCCATCCCGTACGAGCCGATGAGCGAGGTCGTGATGAGACCCCACCCGTCGACGAGGACGAAGAGCAGCAGCTTGAACGGCAGCGAGATCATCGTGGGCGGCAGCATCATCATGCCCATGCTCATGAGGGCCGCGGCGACGACGAGGTCGATGACGAGGAACGGCACGAAGACGACGAACCCGATGATGAACGCGGCGCGGAGCTCCGAGATGACGAACGCGGGGACGAGCGTCGTGAGCGGGACGTCGACGGGGGTCGCCGGGTTCTCGAGGTCGGCGGCGCGCGTCATGAGCGCGAGGTCCTCCTCGCGCGTGTGGGCGAGCATGAACTCCCGCAGCGGCACGGCGCCCGCGTCGAGCGCCTGGCTGAAGGTCGTGGTGCCGTCGAGGTAGGGCTGGACCGCGGCGTCGTTGATCTCGCCGAACACCGGCCACATGACGAACAGCGAGAGGAACAGCGCGAGCCCGGCGAGGACCATGTTGGGCGGCACCGTGGCGGTGCCCAGCGCGTTCCGGGTCAGGGCGAGGACGACGAAGATCTTGGTGAACGACGTCATCATGAGCAGCAGCGTCGGCGCGAGCGACAGCAGCGTGATGCCGACCAGCGTCACGAGGGACGACGACGGCTCGCCGTTCGGCCCGTTGATCTCCACCGAGAGCGTCGACCCGCCGCCCTGCGGGTCGACCGGCTGGGTGGGCGGGGCCGGGTCGGTCGGGTCGACGACCGCGGCGCCCGCGTGGGGCGCGAGCAGGACGGTCGCGACCGCGACGAGGAGCAGGACCGCCCCGACGAGCACCGCGACGCGCAGCGCGCGGCGCGACGGGAGGGCGCGGGTCACCGGGCACCTCCTCGCACGACCCGCGCGGCCTTGCGCCACGTGTCGGGCGCGAGGAAGGTGCGCAGGGCGCTCGTCGGCACGGGCGGCGCGACGACGACGGCGGTCCCGGGGGTCCCGACCCGAGGCCCCGAGACGGCCGGGGGCGCGGCGGCGGGCGCGCCGGTGGGCACGTCGGTGGGAACCGAGCCGCGCTCGCCGTTCCACGCCGGGGCGTCCCCGTTCGCGGGCGGCTGCGCGAGCCACAGCCGTGCCGCGGTGACGGCGTCGTCGAACGACGGCTCGTCCGAGGTCGGAGCACCGGGCGTCGCGTCCGCGGCGGTGACCGCGGTGACCGCGGTGGGCGGGACGTCGGACGGGACGGGTGTCGGGCCGTCGATGACGGTCACGGACGACTCCGTCACGCCGAGGAGGTACCGCCGGCCCCCGGCCTCGAGCAGGACCGCGGCGCTCTTCTGCGACAGCCCCTGGCGCGCGACCACGGTCAGCTGCTCCTGGCGCCCGCGCGGCGCGGAGCGCGAGGTCTTGCTCGCGACGCGGTACGAGACCCACAGGAGCCCGAGCACGACCGCCAGCGAGAAGGCGACGCGCAGCACGGTGGTGACGTCCATGCCGGTCAGTCGTCCGCGTCGAGGATCTTGGTGATGCGCACCCCGTAGTCGCCGCCGTCGACGACCACGACCTCGCCCTTGGCGATCGTGCGCCCGTTGAGCTGCACGTCCGCCGGCGCCCCGGCGGACCGGTCGAGCTCGACGACGGCGCCCGGCTCGAGGCTGAGCACGTCCCGCACCGGCATCCGGGTGCGGCCCACGATCACGGAGAGGCGCATCTCGACGTTGGAGATGCGCGCGAGCCGCGCGCCGGTCACGGCCTCGTCGGGCAGGCTCTGGAGCGCGCGGCGCGTGCGCACGACGAACCAGCCCGCCGTCGGGCCGTCGTCCGTGGAGAGCTCGAACACGACGGACTCCGGGTCCTCGAAGAGCGCGGTCGCGTCGGCGACGCGCACCTCCCCGAGCACGCCGACGCCGGTGGTCGCCCCCGCGGCCTCCAGGGCGGGGCGCAGGACGTCGGTGACGTCGAGCGCCGCCTCCTGGGAGGCGTCGGCGAGCGCGTCCTGGTCGATGAGTGCGAGCGCGAGGTCGGTGCCGGAGTCCCCCACGTACGAGGCGACGACCGCCCGCGCGGCCTGCGGGCCGACGGGGGCGCCGCCGCGCAGGGCCGCGCGCAGCGGGGTGCTGGTCGGGACGAGCTCGACGAGCGCGTGGGCGGCGGCCGACGCGGCCTCGACGACGGACTGCTCGACCGGGGTGGCGGTGCTCATGGGTCAGTTCTCCTCGGTGGTGACGATGCGGCAGGCGAGGCGGGAGCCGGACGAGCCGACGGCGCCGCGGGCCAGGACGTGGCCGTCGACGATGACGTCGAGCGGGCGGGACTGGGCGTGGGGGACGTGCACGACGTCGCCGACGGCGAGGTCCAGCACCTCGGTCGGCGTCATGGACGCGCCGGTGAGCTCGACGGTGACGTCGACGAGCGAGCGCGCGACGTGCTGGCGCGTGCGCCGGGTCGCGTCGGCGGGGTCGTCCGCCGGGTTGGCCTCGCCGAGGTGCGGCAGCAGCGCGACCGACGGCACGGCGAGGGTCGCCCGGCACGCGCGCTCGCCGACGCGGAGGTCGAGCTCGGCGACGATCATGAGCTCGGCGGTCGGGGCGGCCTGGGCGAACTGTGAGTTGTGCTGGATCGACGAGATCCGCAGCGGGTTCTCGAGGAGCCGGCCCATCGAGTGGCGCAGGTCGCGCAGCGTCTCGGTGAGCAGCGACGTCACGAGCGTGCGCTCGACGTCGGTGAACTTGCGGTCGACGACCGGGATGCTCGGTCCGGCGCCGAGCATGTGGGCGATCCACGTGAGGGCGTCCGTGTGCGGGAACTGCAGGACGGCGCGCGGGCCGATCCCCTCGAGCTCGCACACGACGAACGTCGTCGTCACGGGCAGCTCGGCGACGTAGTCGTCGTAGGTGCGCATCGCGACCGCGGCGAGGTTGACCTGGCTCACGACCCGCACGCGGGCCGTGAGCTGCGTGCCCCACTGGCGCGCGAAGCTCTCGAACGCCATCTCGAGGATGCGGTGGTGCTCGCGGACGAGCGTCGTCGGGCGGCGGAAGTCGTAGACCTCGACCTTGCGGCTCGGTGCGGGCTGCTGGACCCGCTCGGGTGTCGTCGTGCTCACGACCGCTCCTATGCGGGCGCGCACGACGCGAGCCTGCGCGACGCCGCGCAGGCTCGACGGACCGCGTCACTCCCCCGGTGCGCCCGCCTCTCCCGCCGTCTCGGCGGCCCGCGCGAGAGCCCGCGCGTCCGCCTCCGCGGCCGGGACGTCCGCCGCGCTGAGCTGCCCCGAGAGCACCTGCGGGATGAGCGCGCGCACGGCCTCCGGCGCGGACGAGAGCACCATGATGTCGACGCGGCGGTTCGTCGCGAGCGCCTCGGGGCTCGTGCCCTCGGCGAGCGGGCGCGCCGAGCCGAAGCCCACCGCGGCGATCCGGTGCTCGGCGAGACCGTCCTGCTCGACGAGGTGGCGCAGCACCGCGGTGGCGCGCGACGACGACAGCTCCCAGTTCGACGGGAAGACCGACGTCACGGTCGAGGTGTAGTCCGCGTTGCCCTCGATGCGGATCTCGTGCGCGGTCGGCGCGAGCGCCGGGCCCACGACGTCGAGCACCGCCCGCGCCTCCTGCGTGAGGTCCGCGCTCCCGGGCGAGAAGAACGTGTCCGCGGACACGAGCCGCACGGTCAGCCCGCGCTCGTCGATGTCGAACCGGACCGTGTCGGACCGCCCGTGCGCGGCGAGGTCGCGGGCCATCGCGTCGCGCAGCGCCGAGAGGTCCGACACCTCGTCGAGCGCGCGCTCGAGGTCCGTCTCGACGTCGACCGGCTCCTTGGCCGGGTTCTCGACGACCTCCTCGACGACCGCGGCGTCCTCGACGTTGCCGAAGCCCTCCGCGAGGGAGGACTTCAGCTCCTGGTACTTGCCCTGGTCGACCGAGCTGATGGCGAACAGGACGATGAACAGGCACATGAGGACGGTCACCATGTCCATGTACGACACCATCCAGCGGCCGGAGCCGCCCGTGTCGTGCCCGCCACCGCCGCCCCCGCCCCCGTGGCCGCCCCTGCGACGCCGCGCCATCAGGCGGCCTTGTCCTCGGGCAACGACCACTCGGGGACCATCGTCTTGAGCCGCTCGTCGATGACCCGGGCGCGCGAGCCCGCCTGGATCGACATGTAGCCCTCGAGGAGGACGTGGAGCCGCTCGATCTCGAGGTCGGACAGGCGCTTGAGCTTCGCGCCGATGGGCAGCCAGATGAAGTTGGCGGAGAGGATGCCCCACAGGGTCGCGATGAACGCCGCGGCGATCATGTGCCCGAGCTTCTCGGGCTCGGACAGGTTCTCCAGCACGTGGGTCAGCGAGACGACGGTGCCGACGATGCCGATCGTGGGGGCGTAGCCGCCGATCGCGTTGAAGAAGTCGTACGCGACGGCGTCCTCGCGGGCCTTGGTCTCGATCCGCTCCTCGAGCAGGGTGCGCAGCTGCTCGGCGTCCGAGCCGTCGGCGAGCGACTGCAGCGCGCTGCGCTGGAACGGGTCGTCCGTCTTCTGGGACTCGGCCTCGAGGGCGAGCAGGCCGCCGTCGTTCTGGACGATCTCCGCGGCCCGGACCACCTCCTCGATGGCCTCCGCGGGACGGGGCGCCTTGCCCGTGAACGCGCGCGGCAGCGTCTTGAAGGCCCGGACCGAGTCCTTGAGCGTCCCCGACGCGACGGCGGCGAAGATGCTCGCCCCGAACACGAGGATGATCGGTGCCGGGAGCAGGATCGAGGTGATCTGCGACCCCTCGAGGTACACCATCGCGATGAGCGAGCCGAACGCGACGAGGATGCCGATGATGGTTGCGGGGTCCATGGCCTACTTCGTCCTCGTGTCGGGCAGGGGTGCGAGGGCGACCGGGCGGTCGCCGGGGGCGGGGGCGTCGTCGGGCGCGGACCGGACGACCTCGAGCGGCGCGCGCTCGGCGGGGGCGGGCAGGGAGCGCGCGAGCGCGAGCACGCGCGCCTTGTGCTCCTCGACGAGGCGGATCACGACCTCCATGGGCTCGGTCACGATGTAGCGCGAGCCGTCGATGAGCGTCACGCGCGTGTCCGGGTTGGTCTCGACGCGGGCCACCAGGTCCGCGTTGATCGCGATGCGCTCGGAGCTGAAGCGCGTGAGGACGATCACGGCTCTCCCTTCGGGTGGGACGGGTCCGGGTCAGGTGCGGACGGGTTCGGGACGGAGGTGCGGGTCGGGGGTCGGTGCGGGGTCCGGTCCGGGGTTCGGTCCGGGGTGCGGTGGGGTGCCTCCCGGTCGGGCCGGGAGGCACCCCATAGCGCCCGGGTCAGCGCTTGAGGTTGACGAGCTCGGTGAGCACCTCGTCGGACGTCGTGATCACGCGCGAGTTCGCCTGGAACCCGCGCTGCGACACGATGAGGTTGGTGAACTCCTGCGAGAGGTCGACGTTCGACATCTCGAGAGCGCCCGCGGTGATCGAGCCGAGGCCCGGGTCGCCCGCGGCGCCGACCAGCAGGTCGCCCGAGTACTGCGTCGCCGCGAAGAGCGAGTCGCCCGCCTTCTCGAGCCCGCCGGCGTTGGTGAACGTCGCGAGCGCGACCTGGCCGAGGACCTCGGTCCGGCCGTTCGAGTAGCGGCCGACGATCGAGCCGTCGCCGGAGACGGAGTACGACGTGAGCGACCCGGCGGCCCCGCCGTCCTTGCTCGCGACGGCGACGTTGGACAGCCCCGCGTACGAGGTGAGCCCGTCGAGGCCGACCGTCACGCCGCCGACGGCGAGGGACCCGCCGCCGGTCAGGGCGCCGCCGGTGAACGTCAGGGCCTGCGGGCCGGCGAGCGTGGCGCCGGTCGCGCCGTCCCGGGCGCTCACGGACCAGCCGCCGCCCGCGGCCGTGAAGACGAGCGAGAGCTTGCTGGCCCGGCCCGCCGCGTCGAAGACCTCGACGTCGCGCACGAGCTCGGTGCCGTCCGCCGCGTCCGAGGGCAGGTTGCCCCCGAACGTCACGCCCGTGGTCGCGCGGGGCGGGATGACGTCCCCGACGGGGATCGTGAGGTTGCCGAGCGGGCTGCTCGTGTTCACCACGCCGTCGGTGGCGGTCCAGCCCTGGACGAGGTCGCCGCTCGCGTTGACGAGCCGGCCCGCGCCGTCGAACGTGAACCCGCCGTTGCGCGTGTAGTACGCCTGGCCACCCCGCTCGACGACGAAGAACCCGTCGCCGTCGATCATGAGGTCGGTCGGGACGCCCGTGGTCTGCGCGGCGCCCTGCGTGAACTGCGTCGTGATGGCGGCCGTCGTGACGCCGAGGCCGATCTGCGCGGGGTTCGCGCCGCCGACCTGCTGGTCCGGCGCGACACCCGCCGCGACGAGCTGGGACAGCGTGTCCTGGAACTGGGTGCGCGAGGACTTGAAGCCCGTCGTGTTGACGTTCGCGATGTTGTTGCCCGTGACGTCCAGCATGTTCTGGTGGGCGCGCAGGCCGGAGATTCCGGTGTTGAGGGAGCGGAGCACGAGAGTCCTTTCGGGTCAGGCGGCGGAGCTGCCGTGGTCGTCGGTGGCGCCGTCCGTGGCTGCCGGGGTCCCGGTGGCATCCGTGCTGACCGAGGAGGTGACGGCGGAGACGTGGTCGAGGTCGACCGTCACCCCGCCGATCGTCACGGTGGGTACCGCGTCGCGGTACGACACCGCGGTGGCGGTGCCCGTGTGCTCGACGCCGTCGGCGTCGAGGTAGGAGACCTTGTTGCCCAGGAGGTCGGCGGCCGACTGACGCATCTGGAGCGCGAACGACTCCTCGACGAGCCCGCTCATCCGCGTGAGCGCCTCCATCATGGCGAGCGACGTCGTCTGCGAGACGATCTCGCCCGTGTCCATGGAGCTGGACGGGTCCTGGTTGCGCAGCTGGGTCACGAGGAGCCCGAGGAAGAGCTCGCTGTCGTACTCCTGCTTGGGCGCGCGCACGCTCTTCGTGGCATACATCGATGCCGGCGCCGGCGCGCTCACGGGTTCGACGGGCACGTGGTTCCTCTCCTCAGACGAGGACGTCGAGGCGCCGGGCGGCGCCGTACGTCCTGCCGACCACTGTCGGCTCGGTCTCGGGCTCGGTGGCCCCTCGGTGCGGGCGGCCCGGGCCGTGGTCGCGCGCGCCGGGCTCCTGCGGGTCGCGACGTGCGCCGGACCCGTCGGCGGTGGCACCGCGGCCGTCCCGACCGTCCCCGGCCGCGGCCGGTGCTCCCGCGTCCGCGACGGTGACCGACGACGCCCCGCCCGCGATGCCCGCGAGGTCGCGCCGCAGGTCGGCGACGATGGCGCGCAGCGCCTCGCGGCCCGTGTCGTGCGGCGCGTAGAGCTCGATGCGCAGGTCACCGCCCGCGACGTGCGCGCGGACCGTCACGGGCCCGAGGTTCTCGGGCGTCACGGAGAGCGTGAGCACGTGGTCGCCGTCGCCCGCCTCGGCGAGCCGGACGACGGGCCCGGTGACCTGGGCGTGCAGCGGCTGTGCCGGGTGCGACGCCGCCGCCGGGGCGGTCACCGCGGGCGCGCCGGCGGCGGCCGGTGCGGCGGGGGTCGGGACGGGCGCGGCGGCGAGGAGCTCCGCGGAGGCCCGCGGCGCGGCCTCCGGCGCGAGGGCCGTGCCCTCCGGGCCGGTCGGGGCCGGGGCCGTCACGCCGTCCGCCTCCCCCGGTGCAGGAGCGACGGCGAGGCCCCCGGGGTTGGTCTGCGCGGCGGGGACCGGCGCACCCGGTGCGGCGGGGACCGGACCCGGCGGCGGGGTCGTGCTCGTCCCGGCCCCGGGCCCGGCGCTCGCCAGGGATCCGGCCGTGGCGACGGCCTCTCCGGCAGCACCGCTCGCCCGCGTCGCGGCGGGCACGGTCGCCGGGCCGGCCGCCGTCGCCGTCGGGTCGGACGACCACGGCGCACCGGTCGGCCTCCGAGCCTCGCCCAGGCCGGCTGCTGAGGCGGTGCCGACCGCAGTGGCTGTGCCGGCCGCCGGGGCTGCGCCGGGTGCCGAGGTTGTGCCGGGTGCGCCCGGGCGGTCGGCCGTGGCCGGAGCGGGCGCACCCGGCGCCGCTGTGGCGTCGGCCGACGGCGCCGCGCCCGCCGGGCCGTGCGCGTCGCCGGCCGCCGCGTCGTCCGCCACGGCGGCGGGCGCCGTGCCGTCCGGCGTGGCCGTGACGGCGAGCGCGCCGTCGAGGCCGACGGGCGGCGCGTCGGGGAGCACCGGCAGGCCCGGCAGGCCGACGGGCACGGGCGGCCCGGCGGGCTGGTCGTCCGCGGCGGTCGCGCCGTCCGCCGAGGAGTCGGCGCCGGGGGGCCCCGCGGTCGCGGGCCCGTCGGTCGAGGACCCGTCGGTCGAGAGCCCGGCGGTCGAGGTGCTGTCGTTCGAGGACCCGGCGACGCGCGTGCCGTCGTCGACGGCCCGGTCGGCAGGGGTGCCGCCGGGAAGCCGCGCGGGCTCGGGGCGGCTGCGGGCCGCCTCGCCGAGCGCGGCGTCGAAGCTGCGGCCGAACGCGTCGGCCGACGCTCCGGACGCCGCCCGGGGCCGCGCCGTCGTGGCCGGTGCCGGAGCCGCGACCAGGGCGTTCGTGGTCAGGGTCATCGTGGTCCTCCTCAGCCGATCACGCGGCGGACGGTCGTCACGGAGGCGTCGGTGACGTCCGTGATCTCGACGGTGCGGCCGGGCTTGGGCGCGTGGATCATCTGCCCGTCACCCACGTAGATGCCGATGTGCTTGCCCCCGCGCTGCACCACGAGGTCGCCGGGGCGCGCCTCGGCGAGCGAGCCGACCTCGGTCCCCTGGCGCATCTGGTCGCGCGCGACGCGCGGCAGGTCGACGCCGTGCGCGGAGTACACGAGCTGGACGAGGCCCGAGCAGTCGAGACCGCCCTCGCCGAGGCTCTCGCCGCCCCACACGTACGGCACGCCGAGGTACTGGCGCGCCGTCTCGACGACCGACCGTCCCGCCACGCCGTCGGTCGCGCCGTCCGGCGCGGTCGCCGGGCCGACCGGCGCCGCGGGCGCCGCCGGCACGACGGCCGCCCCCGCCGCGGCGCCCGGCGACGCCCCCGCCCCGAACAGCGCGCTGCGCGCGAGCTCGTCGGCGCCCGTCGCCCCGGACAGCGTGCCGAGCAGGCGCCCGACCACGTCCGAGCCGGTGCCCGCCGCGCCCGTCGTCGGCAGCGCCGCGAGCGCCGAGAGCGCCGACGCGAAGTCGGTCGCGCTCGTGGACGGTGCCGCCGTCGACCGGCCGGGGGCGGTCACGACGTCGTGCAGCGCGACGATCTCCGTGCGGATCTCGCCCACGCGGGCGAGCGCCTGGGTCATGCTCACGTCGTCGACCCCCCGGCCGTCGTGCGCCGCGCGGCCGAGGCGATCTCGTCGAGCGCGGCCTGGTCGGCGCGACCTTCCGCGCGGGCCGTCTCGGCGTCGTGCCGCTCCTCGAGCTTCTCGAGGCCCAGCGCGGCGGCGCGGGCGCGCGCGAGCTCGGCGCGCGCCTCGTCCACGGCGTGCGCGCGCACGCGCTCCTCGGACTCGAGCACGGAGAACAGCGCGCTCGCCGCGGCGCGCGAGGCCGCGAGACCGGACAGGGCCGCGCTCGTCGTCGGGCGCTCGGGCGAGGCGTCGAGGTAGGCGGCGAGACCGCCCGCCTCCTCCACGGTGCGCGCGAGGTCCGCGTGCGCGCTCGCGAGCGCCGCTTTGGCGCCGTCCTCCTCGAGCCGACGCAGGCGCAGCACGCCCGCGAGCCGGAACTTCCCCGCCATCAGTCCTCCCCTCCGGCCAGCACCTGGGTGAGCCGCGTGAGGCGCGCCCACGACTCCTCGGCCGGCGTCCTGTCGGTCATGACCTGCTGCAGGAAGGCGTCGATCGCCCCCTGGTGCTCGAGGCTCGCGTCGACGAGCGGGTCGGTGCCCTTCTTGTACGCCCCGATGTCGAGGATGTCCTGGGCCTTGCGGCGCGCCGCGAGGACCCGGCGCAGCGTGAGCGCGACCGACCTCTGCTCGGGCGTGGTCACGCGCGACGCGACGCGCGAGACCGACGCGAGCGCGTCGACCGCCGGGTAGTGGCCCGAGACGGCGATGGACCGGTCGAGCACCACGTGCCCGTCGAGGATCGAGCGCGCCTGGTCGGCGATCGGCTCGTTGTGGTCGTCGCCGTCGACGAGGACGGTGTAGATCCCGGTGACGGAGCCCGTCGCCGCGGTGCCCGCGCGCTCGAGCAGGTTCCCCATGAGGGAGAACGTCGACGGCGGGTAGCCGCGCGTCGCGGGGGGCTCCCCCACGGACAGCCCGATCTCGCGCTGCGCCATGGACACGCGCGTGAGGGAGTCCATCATGAGGACGACGTGCGACCCGGCCTCCCGGAACGACTCGGCGATCCGGGTCGCCGTGAAGGCTGCGCGCCGGCGCATCATCGCGGGCTCGTCGGAGGTCGCGACGACGACGACCGACCGGGCCAGGCCCTCGGGGCCGAGGTCGTCCTCGAGGAACTCGCGCACCTCGCGCCCGCGCTCGCCGACGAGCGCGATGACCGACACCTCGGCGTCGGTCCCGCGCGCGACCATCGACAGCAGCGACGACTTGCCGACGCCCGAGCCGGCGAACAGCCCGATGCGCTGCCCCCGGCCGAGCGTGGTGAGCGTGTCGAGGACCCGCACGCCGGTCTGGAGCGGCGTGTCGATGCGCGCCCGCTCCATCGCGGCGGGCGCGTCCGCGTCCACGGGCACGCGGGGCGCGCGCCCGAGCGGGCCGCGCCCGTCCACGGGGCGGCCGAGCGCGTCGACCACGCGGCCGAACAGCCCGCGCCCGGTCGGGACGAGGACCCCGGTGCCGCGCGTGCGCACCGGGTCGCCCGCGCGGACACCGGAGAGCCGGCCGAGCGGCATGCAGCGCGCCCTGCCCTCGGCGGTCGCGACGACCTCCGCGTCGAGGGGGTGCGGGCCGTCGCCGACGTGGACGAGGTCGCCGATGCCGCAGCTCAGGCCCGCGACCTCGAGGCTCAGCCCGACGGCCGACGTCACGACGCCGACCCGCTCGGGCCGCGCCACCGCGACGAGGGACTCGAGCGCGGGCGGGCGGGAGTGCGGGCGGGACGCGCCCGCCGCGGTGCGCGTGCTCGGGACGGCCGAGCCGACCGGGGCCGTCACGACGACCCTCCGGACGCGCCGGGTCCGGCGTCGGGCGTGAGGTCGGGCCCGACGTCGAGCAGCGCCAGCTCGGCCCGCGCCCGGTCGACGGCGGCGCGCACGCGCGCGTCGAGGAAGCCGTGCTCGAGCTCCGCGACGGCGTCGCCGCGGTCGAGCGACGCGTCCGCGACGAGGCGCACGTCGTCGACCCCGGCCTCGGTCAGCAGGCTCACGTCGTCGGGGTGCAGCCGCACGGCGACGACCGCGCCGTCGGCGACGGCCGTCGCGCGCGCGAGGGCCGCGCGGGCGGCCCCCGGCCGGTCGGTGAGCTCGTACCCGAGGACCGACCCCGCGAGGTCGAGCGCGCCCCGGACCGTGGCGTCCTGCGCCGCGGCGACGACGGGGACCGTCCGCTCGCCGAGCGCCCGGGCGGCCTCGCGCAGGACGGCGACCGCGCGCGCGGTCCGCTCGTCCCGCTCGGCGGTGCGCCGTGCGTGGTCCGCCTCGAGCGCGGCGCGCAGGTGCTCCGCCTCGTCGCGGGCCGCGCGGGCCCCGGCCGCGTAGCCGGCGGCGTACCCGCGGGCCGACGCCGCCGCCTCGACCTCCGCGACGCGGTCGCTGCGCAGGACCGGCACGGCCCGCGGCACGAAGGAGGCGTCAGTAGACAAGCTCGTCCCCGTCCGTGCGGTGGATCGTGATCTTCTCGTCGGCCTCGAGGTTGCGGACGACGCGGACGATCTCCGCGCGCGCCTCCTCGACCTGGCTGATGCGCACCCCGCCCAGCCCGGCGACCTCCTCCTCCAGCAGCGCCCGGTTGCGCTCGGAGATGTTCTTCGTGATCGTCTCGACGACCTTGGCGGTCGTGCCCTTCATGGCGAGCGCGAGCACCGACATCTCGACGCCGCGCAGGATGATCTGCACGTCGCGCGCCTCGAACGAGGCGATGTCCTCGAAGGTCAGCATGCGCGAGCGGACCTCCTCGGCGAGCTGCGGGTCGCGGGCCTCGAGCCCTTCGAGGACCGCCTTCTCGGTGGCGCCGTCGGAGCGGTTGATGATGTCGACGAGCGGCTGGACGCCGCCGAGGATCTCGACCGGCTGGCGCGGGGTGATGCTCGCGCCCATGCGGGTGCGGAACTGCTCCGACACGATCTTCACCGCGTCGGGCGACGCGGTGCCCATGGTCGCGAGCGCCTGCGCGACGTCGGTGCGGTAGTCGTCGGCCAGCTTGGCGAGCACCGCGGACGCGACGCCCGAGCTGAGGTGCGCGAGGACGAGCGCGACGGTCTGCGGGTGCTCGCCGTCGAGCAGGGACACGATCTGTCCCGGCTCGGTGCCGTCGAGGTACTCGAACGCCTTGCCCTGCATGCTCGCGACGAGGCGCTCGACGACGTCGGCCGCCCGGTCGGCGCCCATCGACGCCTCGAGCAGCCCGACGGCGAAGTCCTTGCCCCCGCGCGGGCGCGGCGTGCCGGACAGCGCCATGTCGTAGAACTCGTCGAGGGCCGCGACCGCCAGCTCCTCGTCCACCACCTGGGTGCGCATGATCTCGGCGGCGACCTCGGAGGCCTCCTCCTCGGAGAGCAGCGACAGGACCGTCGCCGCCCGCTCCTGGCTGAGCTGCATGAGCACCAGGGCGACCTTCTGCACCCCGCTCATCGCGGCGACCTTGCGCGCGGCCTCGGTCGCGAGCGCCGCGGCGGCGGGGTCGAGGGCGGCCGCCAGGCCGGCGGCGCCGGTGCCCGCGGGCGCCGTCTCCGGCGGTGCCGTCGTGACGCTCATCGCTGCGCCCCCGCCCGGTCCTCGGCGAGCAGCACCCGCAGGTACTCGGCCGTCTTGTCGGGGTCGGTCGCCGCGAGCGCGTCGATCTCGGCCCGACGCTGGTCGAGGCTCGTGAACCGCGGGGTCGGCGGCTGGATCTCCGGCCGCTCGGGCACGGGCTCGAGCTCGCCCTGACCGCCGCCGGACAGGAGCGCCGGGTGCTCGTCGTCGCGGTCGAGCTCGTGCAGGGTCGTCATGCGGAGGTCCTCGAGGTCGACCGTCTCGCGCCGCTCGCGGCGACGACGGGCGCGCCGCACGGCCACGAGCACGATCACCAGGGCGATGAGCACCCCGGCGACGACCGCCGCGGTGCGCAGCATCTGCGCCCGGCTCTCGGCGGCGGCCGCCTCCTCCGCCGCGGCGAGCGCGGCCTGGGCCGACTCCGCGGCGCCCGTGTCGAACGGCAGCACCGCGACCTCGACGGTGTCCCCGCGCTCGGCGTCGATCCCGGCGGCGGCGGAGACCATCGCGGTGATGGCGGCCGTGTCCATCCCCCGGGCCACCTCGGCGTCGAGCGCGACCGACACGGCCTGCCGGGTCAGCGCGCCGGCGGGCGTCGTCGTGGTCTCGGTGACCTTGTCGATCGCGTTGTTGCGCGTGGCGTCCTCGGACGTGTAGCTGCTGTCCGCGCCGGCACCGCCCGGGACGGCGATGTTGTCCGGGCCGAGCACCCCCGCCGTACCCCCGGCCCCGCCGGTGTACTCCTCGGTCGTCGTGGACTCGTTGAGGACCGGGCCGCCCTCCGGGGTGCGGAACGTCTCCTCGAGCCGCTCGGAGCTCGCCACGTCCATCTGGGCGGTGACGGCGACGGTCGAGTTCCCCGCGCCGACGACGCGGTCGAGCATCGCCTGCACCTGCCCGGAGACCTTCTCCTCGTACTGCCCGGCCTGCTCGCCCGACGACCGCGCCCCGACGCCGACCTCGGAGAGCACCTCGCCCTGCGCGTCGACGACCGCGACGTCGGTGGGCGCCATGCCGTCGATCGACGCCGAGACGAGGTGGACCATCGCCTCGACCTGCTCGGTCGTGAGCTTCTGGCCCCGGGCGGGAGCGACGAACACCGACGCGGTCGGGGTGCCCTGCTCGGCCGCGAAGACCGTCTCCTCGGGGATCGCGAGCTGGACGGTCGCCGTCTCGACGCCGTCCATCGCGGAGAGGGTGCGGGCGAGCTCGCCCTCGAGCGCGCGCTTGTACGTCACGTCCTGCTGGAACTCGCTCGACGTGACGCCCATCTCGTCGAGCAGCGAGTAGCCGCCCGTCGACTCGTCGGCGGGCAGGCCGGCCGTCGCGGCCGCGAGCCGCTGCTCGTAGACCCGCTCCTCGGGCACGAGCACCGTGCCGCCGCCGTCGGTCAGCTCGTAGGGCACGCCCTGCGACCGGAGCTGGTCGACGATCGCGGCGGCGTCCGCGCTCGACATGCCGGAGAACAGGGGCGTGTAGCTGGGGCGCGACGCCCACGACACGAGCGCGACGATCCCGACCACGAGGATCGCGAGGGCGAGCAGCGCGAGCGTGCGCTGGGCGATGGTGAAGTCGCGGACGGCGCCGAACGCGCGGCCGAACGTCGACCTGATCTTCTCGGGCATCGTCAGGCCTGCATCCTCATGATCTCGTTGAACGCGTCGACCGCCTTGTTGCGCACGGCGGCGACGAGCTCGAGGGTCGTCTGGGCACGGGTGGAGGCGATGGTCGCCTGGTGGACGCTCTCGAGGTCGCCCGTGACGGCGGCGATCGCCAGCTCGTTCGCGGCGCCCTGGAGCTGCTGCGTGCTGTCGACCGCGCCGCCCAGCACGTCGGCGAAGGCGCTCGCGCCCGCGGCACCGGTCGACCCGGTCGCGGCGGCGGCGGTCGCGGAGAGGCTCTCGACGCCGGTGAGGTACCCGGTGCCGGTCGTGGCCTCGACGGAGGGGATGGGCATGAGGATCACTTCCCGATCTGGAGTGCTGCTTCGTAGGCCGTCTTCGCGCGGTCGATCACGGCGGCGTTCGCCTGGTAGCCGCGCTGGGCGAGGATGAGGCTCCCCATCTGCTCGGACATGTCGATGTCCGGGTAGCGCACGTAGCCGTCCTCGTCCGCGAGCGGGTGGTCCGGCTCGTACGTGAGCCGACCCTCCGCGCTCCCCCACGCCGCCCCGGCGACGTACGCGCCGGGGTTCTTCTCGCCGCCCTCGGTGGCGAGGACGTAACGGGCGCGGAACGCCGCGTCGTCGGTCGACGTGACGGTGTTGACGTTGGCGAGGTTGTCCGCGACGGCGTCGAGCCACTTGCGGTGCAGGGTGAGGCCGGTGCCGGCGATGCCGAGAGCGTCGTTGGTCATGTCAGGCCGTCCGCATCGCCGCGCGCAGGGCGGCGGCCTCGCCGCCGACGGCCTGGGTCGCGAACTGGTAGCGCAGGACGGTGTCGACGTTCGAGACGGTCTCGGTGTCGAGGTTGACGTTCGAGCCGTCGAGCCGGGTCGGCTCGAGCGAGCGGTCGACGGTGAAGGCGGTGCGCCGGGCGTCGCCGTCGGCGACGGAGGCCGCCAGCGCCTCCTCGAACTGCACCCGCTTCGCGGTGTAGCCCGGGGTGTTGATGTTGGCGACGTTCTCGGCGATGGCGCTCTGCCGGGCGGACAGCCCGTCCAGCGCGCTCTGGATCGCTACGGAGGTGACGGAGTCGAACACGGTCGCGGATTCCCCACGTCGTCGGTGTCGGCCGTCCGATGGCCTGCGGGGGGAGCGGTCCGTGCTCACCCTGAGCTGCCGACGACCGAGGGGCCGCCGTGCGTCGTGCGCGCGCAGCGGGGACGTGTGCTGCGCGGTCGGTCGTGTGCTCACCCGACCCCTATGCAGGGTCGCGACGTGTGAGCCGCACTCGCCCGGGAGCGCCGCCGGGCCGGAGGTGTCGCGGGGGTCAGGCGCTCACGTCGAGGTACGCCGCCGCGGTCGAGTCGTGGGCGCGCGGCACGCACGTCAGGGCACGGGAGTGCCGCCGGTTCTCCACGATGGCGGCGTGCAGGCGGTCCACGACGTCGGCCTGGCGGACCAGGACCTCGAGCGCGCGGTCCACGAGCTCGGCCGGGAGCCGCCCCAGCCCGGTCGGAGGGGTCCACGCGGCCAGGTGGGCGACGGCCGTCTCGCCGGCGTGCTCGCCGGCGACCGACGCCATCGCGTCGAGCTCGTCGAGGGCACTGGCCCAGGCCGTGAGCGTGCCCGCGCGGTCAGGCGACACCGGTCGCTCCGCCGCCGTGCGCCGCGGCGCTCCCGTGCCCGGCGGGCAGCACCTCCGCGGCCTGGCGCCACGTCTCCTGGAGCGGCACGACGATCTCGAGGACCTCGTGCGTGCGCCCGATGTCGCGGTGGACGTTCGCGGCGACCAGCGCCTCGTGGACGTAGACGTAGAGGGCCATGAGGTCCTCGGCGCCGTCCCAGACCGTGGTGTCGAGCGAGCCCATGAGCTCGGCCACGATCGCCTGCGCGTGCAGGAGCTGCTCGGACGCGGCGGCCCACCGCTCCTCGCCCTGCGCGGCCTCGGCCCGGCGCAGGTCGAGCACGAGACGGTCGTAGAGCAGGGTCAGCAGGCGCGCGGGGGACGCGGTGAGGATGGCGTCGCGCCCGTAGGCGCTCCGGGCGAGGTGGGTCACGGCGGTTCCTTCGCGGGAGGTGCGGCTCAGCGCTTCGAGGACGAGGAGGGCATGAGGGTCGCGAGCTGGCCCGTCAGCCACTGCTGCTGCGAGTCGAGCTTGGCGAGCTGGACCTCCATGACGGTGTACTGCGCGGTGAGGCGCTTGAAGCGCTGCTCGAGCCGCTGGTCCCACCGGGCGATCTGGTCGTCCAGGCGGGTGGCCTGGGTCTCGCGGTTCTTGACGGACGTCGTGAGGAGGCCGTCGTACTTGTCGGAGAGCATCTCGGAGGCCTTCTGGACGCGCGTCGCGACCTGCGTGAACGTGCTCATCGTCGTGTCGGGGTCGGCGGCGAGGGCCGCCGAGAGCTTCTCGGCGTCGAACGTGACCTCGCCGTAGCGCGTGATCTCGATGCCGATCGACGACAGGGACGCCCCGTCCACCGGGTCCGTGACGGCGCCGAGCAGCGACTGGCGCGCGTTGCGCACGATGGACTCCCCGGCGAGCGTCGCGCCGGAGGTCGAGCCGTCCGACCCGATCGTCACCTTGGTCTGCGTCCCGATGCGCGCGAGGATCGCGCTCACGGCGTCGACGAGGCTGCGGACCTTGTTCGCGCGCGCCTCGGGGTCCTCGCCGACGGTGACGGTGACGGGGTCGGCGGACGCCTTCGAGACGGTGACGTCGATGCCGGGGAGGAGGTCGGTGAACGTGCTCGACGCCGAGGTGACGGTCTGCTCGGCGGCGGTGCCGGCCCACAGGCGCACCACGGAGTCGGCGGCCGCCGTGACGGTGGCCGCGCCGGGAGCGGCGAGCAGGTTCGTCGCGGTGCCGGCGTCCACCTCGGCGGCGGTCCCGGCGTGGAACGAGAACGCGCCCGCGGCGCCCGTCGCGGCGCCCGTGAGCTGGAGGCGGTAGAGCTTCTCCCCCGTCGCGGCGTCGGTGCCCGCACCGACCTTGACCGCGGTGACGCCCGCGTCGGCGCGGTTGATCGCCGCGACGACGTCGTCGAGCGACGTGGAGGCCGCGGTCAGCTCGGTGTGCTCGCCCGCGGCGTCCGTGAGGGTGAAGCGCGTGGTGGGAGCCGTCGTGAGGGTCGCGGTGACCGACTTCTGCGCGGTGGCGACGGCGTCGACGACGACGTCGATGCTCCCCGGGGAGGCGCCGGCGCGGGCGGCGACCGAGACCGCGTCGGACGAGCCCTTCGCGGTGAAGAGCGCGAGCGCGTCGCCGGCGGTGAGCTCCTTGGCGAGCTTCGCGAGCGCGGCCACGCGCGTGTTGAGGTCCTGGAGCGCGGTGATCTCGGAGCGCTCGGCCTTGACCTTGGCCTGGAGCTGCTGCTGCGGGATCGACTCGACGGCGATGAGCTGCTTGACGAGGTCTGCCGTGTTGAGACCGCTCGACAGCCCGGTGAAGGAGATGCCCACGCGGATCACCTCCAGGTGTGGGACGGGGGACGTGCTGGGGACGTGGTGCGGAGAAGACCCGGCGGACGGCGCGGAGGGCGGTCCGTGCCGCCCGCCGGGTGGCCGTCAGGGTCAGCCGAGGAGCTGGAGGACTCCCGAGCTGGCCTGGTTCGCCTGGGCCAGCATCGCGGTGCCGGCCTGGGACAGGATGTTGGTGCGCGAGTAGTTCATCATCTCCTTGGCCATGTCGACGTCGCGGATGCGCGACTCGGCGGAGGTCAGGTTCTCCGTCGCGACGTTGATGTTGGAGATCGCGTACTCCAGGCGGTTCTGCGTCGCACCCAGGCCCGAGCGAGCCGTCGACACGGCCTTGAGCGCCGTGTCGATCGTCTCGATCGCGGCCTGCGCGTTCGCCGCCGTGTCCACCGTGAGGGAGCTGCCGCCCGCGGCGGCGTACACGCCCGCCTCGATGACCGTCTGGAGGTCGTTGGTGGTGAGGTCGATGGTGATGGTGTTGCCGTCACCGGTGCCCTCGGCGCCCACCTGGACCGTGAGGTCGGTCGCGCTGGCCTTGAGCAGGTCGATGCCGTTGAAGTTCGTCGAGTCGACGATCCGGTCGAGCTCGTCCGCGAGCTCGTCGAGCTCCGACTTGATCGCGGTGCGCGCGTCGGCGTTGTTCGTGTCGTTCGCCGCCTGCACCGACAGGTCGCGCATGCGCTGCAGGATCGACTGCGCCTCACCCAGCGCACCTTCCGCCGTCTGCACGACGCTGATGCCGTCCTGCGCGTTGCGCGCCGCGACGCTGTAACCGTTCACCTGGGCCTTGAGACCCTCGGCGATCGACAGACCCGCGGCGTCGTCCGCCGCACGGTTGATCCGCAGACCCGACGACAGCTTCTCCAGCGACTTGCTCTGGCTGTTCTGGGTGCTCGTGAGGTTCCGGTACGTGTTGAGTGCCGAGACGTTCGTGTTGACGCTGAAGCCCATGATGAGTCCTCCGTGAGACGGGCGAGTGGATGATCCCCCAGCCCATCCGTGGGCCGGTCACCGAGCACTCTCGGCACCCACCGCGACGTCGTGGGGGGCGACTTTCGACGAGTTCCCCGTCCCGTCGGGGGGCGCCCGCGGTGCGCACAGCACGACGGCGCCGCACCGGGTGCTCCGGTGCGACGCCGTCGGTGGGGACGGCCGCGCGGGACCGGCCGCGCGGCCGTCAGGATCAGCCGAGGAGCTGGAGGACTCCCGAGCTGGCCTGGTTCGCCTGGGCCAGCATCGCGGTGCCGGCCTGGGACAGGATGTTGGTGCGCGAGTAGTTCATCATCTCCTTGGCCATGTCGACGTCGCGGATGCGCGACTCGGCGGAGGTCAGGTTCTCCGTCGCGACGTTGATGTTGGAGATGGCGTACTCCAGGCGGTTCTGCGTCGCACCCAGGCCCGAGCGAGCCGTCGACACGGCCTTGAGCGCCGTGTCGATCGTCTCGATCGCGGCCTGCGCACCGGCGGCGGTCGCGACGTTGAGCGACGTCCCGCCGTTGGTGGCGTCGTAGACGCCGGCCTCGATGATGCCCTGCAGGTCGTTGGTGGTGAGGTCGATCGAGATGGTGTTGCCACCGCCGGCACCCTCGGCGCCGACCTGGACCGTGAGGTCCGTCGCCGTCGACTTGAGCAGGTCGATGCCGTTGAAGTTCGTCGAGTCGACGATCCGGTCGAGCTCGTCCGCGAGCTCGCCCAGCTCCGAGCTGATGGCGGTGCGCGCGTCGGCGTTGTTCGTGTCGTTCGCCGCCTGCACCGACAGGTCGCGCATGCGCTGCAGGATCGACTGCGCCTCACCCAGCGCACCTTCCGCCGTCTGCACGACGCTGATGCCGTCCTGCGCGTTGCGCGCCGCGACGCTGTAACCGTTCACCTGGGCCTTGAGACCCTCGGCGATCGACAGACCCGCGGCGTCGTCCGCCGCACGGTTGATCCGCAGACCCGACGACAGCTTCTCCAGCGACTTGCTCTGGCTGTTCTGGGTGCTCGTGAGGTTCCGGTACGTGTTGAGTGCCGAGACGTTCGTGTTGACGCTGAAGCCCATGATGAGTCCTCCGTGAGACGGGCGAGTGGATGATCCCCCAGCCCATCCGTGGGCCGGTCACCGAGCACTCTCGGCACCCACCGCCACGTCGTGGCCAGTGACCTGCGTCACTTTTCGGGAGCTCAGGAGCCTCAGCCCAGGAGCTGCAGCACCGACGACGGCGCCTGGTTGGCCTGGGCGAGCATCGCCGTCCCCGCCTGCGCCAGCACGTTCAGGCGCGCGCCGTCGCGCAGCTCCTGGGCGAGGTCGGCGTCCCGGATCCGCGACTCCGCCGCGCGCAGGTTCTCCCCCGTGCTGCCGGCGACGCGCGCCGCGTGGTCGAGCCGGTTGATCGTCGCGCCCATGCGCGAGCGCTCCTCCGAGACGCGCGAGATCGCGCGGTCGATCGCCTCGACCGCCGCACGCGAGGTCATGTGCGCGAGCTCGGGGTACCCCGCGCCGGTCAGGCTCACGCGCAGGTCGCCGTCGCCCGCGACGAGCACCGACGACACCGCCCACGTCACCCGCGGGAGCTGGACGGCGATCGTCGAGGCGGCGTCCCCCTCGGCACCGACCTGGAAGGTCACCGTCGGCTCGCTCGCGAGGAGGAGCTGGTCGGCGAAGGCCGACTCGTTGTGGGTCCGGCTCACCTCGCGCGCGAGCGCCGACAGCTCGTCCTCCATCGCGGCGCGCGCGTCCGGCCCGTTCGTGTCGCTCGCGGCCTGGAGCGCGAGCTCGCGCATGCGCTGGAGCATGCCCTGGATGCCGCCGAGCGCGCCGTCCGCCGTCTGGAGCATGGCGACCGCGTCCGCCGCGTTGCGCTGCGCGACGGCGCTGCCGTTCGCCTGGGCCCGCAGGCCCTCCGCCGTCGTCAGGCCCGCGGAGTCGTCCGCGGCGGTGGTGATCCGCAGGCCGGACGCGAGCCGCTCCGCCGACGCGCCCTGCTCGCGCTGCGTCGTCGCGAGGCGGCGGTACGTCGTCGTCGCCGCCACGTTCGTCACGATCGAGAGACCCATGCGTGCGCTCCTGTCCCGCGCGGCCCCGGGCGGGCCGGCTCGTCCGGTACCGGCCCGTCACCTCGACCGGCCTGCTCCTGGGGACTGTCGGACGCCGCGGCCCGACGGTGGCCGACACCGGTCGACGCCGTCGCGCCCCGCGTCACGACGCCGCGGGCACCGCCCACGCGGACCGCTGCGTGGCACCGCCCGCGACGCGCTCGCCCATCGCGGCGAGGTACTCCCGCCGGCGGGCCGTGAGCGGCGCGGCCGGGCCCTTCGCCTCGCGGCCCGAGTAGTGGGCCTCGAGCCCCTCGCGGAGCAGGCGGACCGCCTCGATCCGCGCGTGCGAGACGGTCGAGTGGCTGATCCCCAGCTCGGCGGCGAGGTCGCCGACGCTGCGCCCCGCGAAGTACACCTGCTCGACGACGTGCCGCAGCTGGTCCGGCAGCGCCGCCACCGCCTCGCGCACCACGTGCCGTTCCTCGACGGACAGGACCTGCTCCTCCGGGGTCGGCGCCTCGAGCGCGACGTGGTCGTAGGTGGTGTCCTCCATCGCCACGATCGAGCGGCCGGCGTCGTCGCGGGCCGCGCGCACGTCCGCGACCGCGACGCCCATCGCCTCGGCGACCTGCGCGTCGGTCGGCTCGCGACCGAGGGACGCGGTGAGCGACGCCGTCACGGCCGTCAGCGCCTTGATGCGGCGGCGCGCCGAGCGCGGGGCCCAGTCCTGCGAGCGCAGCTCGTCGGCGAGCGCCCCCACGATGCGGCGCCGCGCGTACGCGCCGAACGGGACGCCGCGGGTCGGGTCGAAGCTCGTGGCCGCCGTGGTGAGGGCGACGGCGCCGACCGACGCGAGATCCTCGCGCGAGAGGTGGTCGGCCCGCGCGCACAGGTCGGAGACGAGGAAGCCGACGAGGGCAAGGTTGTCGACGACGAGAGCGTTGCGCTCGGAGAGGTTCACGCCGAAGCACCTTTCTGCTGGGGCGGGCCCGGTACGGCACCGGGAGACGCGGGTGAGGCACGCGGTGGCACCGCGTCCTGACCTCTCCCATGCAGCGGGCGCGGGGATCAGCCGCCACATCCGCACCGCACGTGCCGACAGTGGGTCTCGAGCGGGCGCTGCCCGCCGCCCCGACCGACCACCGCGCACACAAGGGAGAGCCACGTTGGGCCCTCAGGAGCTGTCGACCCTGCTGTGGCGAGAGCGCGAGCTGCTCGAGATGCTGCTGTTCAAGCTCGAGGAGGAGCAGCTGCTCCTCACCGCCGGCCGCACCCGCTGGCTCGCCCACGCGAACCGCGAGGTCGAGACCGTGATGGAGAAGGTGCGCGAGGCGACCCTCGTGCGCACCGTCGCGTCCGAGACCGTCGCGGCCGAGTGGGGCCTGGCGCCCGACGCCACGCTGCGGGAGATCGCCGCGGCCGCCCCGGCCGCCGGCCCCTGGCGCGAGATCTTCGAGGGCCACCTCACGGGCCTCACGGAGCTGACGGTGCGGATCAAGACCGTCCGCGACACGAACACGCAGTTCGTCAACCACGCGTCGCGCTCCACGCAGGAGACGCTCGCGACGCTCGGCGGCGAGCCCCGCACCTACGACGCGACCGGCGCCACCACGGACCGGTCCGACGTCGCCCGCCTCTTCGACACGGTGCTGTAAGGAGTCCCGCCCATGAGCTCGTTCTCCATCCTCAACACCGCCTTCCGGGGCATGAGCGCCGCCCAGGCGGGCATCGACGTCACCGGTCAGAACGTGGCCAACGTCAACACGCCGGGCTACACGCGCCAGCGCGTGCAGCAGTCGGCCACGGCCCCGCTCACCGAGATGGGCCTGGGGCGGCTCTCGCAGTCCGCGCGGTCCGGCCAGGGCGTGACGATCGACGGCGTCGCCCGGCTCGGGAACCTCTTCCTCGAGTCGCGCGTGCGCCAGACGGCGTCCGCCGACGGGTACGCGAGCGTCCGCGCCGCGGCGTTCACGGCCGTCGAGGACATCCACGGCGAGCCCTCGGACACCGGGCTGTCCGCCGCGCTGCAGTCGTTCTGGGGCGCGTGGCAGGACGCCGCGAACTCCCCCGGCAAGGACGCCCAGGCCTGGGTCGTGGTCGAGGAGGCCGGCGCCGTCGTCGACCGGATCGTCGACGGTCGCGCCCGCGTGGAGGCCGCGTGGGGCCAGGCGCGCACGAGCGCGGGCTCGCTCGTGGCCGAGATCAACACGGTCGCCGACAAGATCGCCGCGCTCAACACGCGCATCCTCGACGCCTCCGGCCAGAACGGCTCCGCCAACGAGCTCGTCGACCAGCGCAACCAGCTCGCCGCCGACCTGGCGCGCCTCGCGGGCGCCCAGACGAGCACGAACCCCGACGGCACCGTCAACGTGCTCCTGGGCGGGAACCTCCTCGTCGACGGCCACCACGTGAACGAGGTCCGGCTCGTCGGGTCCTCGACGCTCGACGGCGCGGCCGACGACGCGGTGCGGCTCGAGTGGTCGCACCGCCCGGGCGCGGCCGTCGGGCTCGAGGGCGGCGAGCTCGCCGGGCACCTGTCGGCCCTCGCGCCGGTGTCGTCCGGCGGGATCTACGCCCAGGCCGCGGCGGGCTACGACGCGCTCGCGTCGGCGCTCGTCACGCAGGTCAACGCGCTGCACACGACGGGCCTGACGCCGTCGGGCACGCCGGGCGGCGCGTTCTTCGCGATCGAGCCCGGCAGGTCCGCGGGCGCCGGCCTGCGGGTCGCGGTGACCGCGCCCGGCCAGGTCGCGACCGCCGCCGTCGGGGCGGGGTCCCTCGACGGGTCCGTGGCCGACCGCATCGCCGCGCTCGGGACCGCCGGCGGCGGTCCCGACGCGGTGTGGTCGACGCACGTCACGCAGCTCGCCGTGAAGTCGAGCTCGGCCGGCTACGACGCGAAGCTCGCGACCACGGCGTCGACCGCGGCGTTCAGCGACCTGCTCTCGCACTCCGCCGTCTCGCTCGACGAGGAGACCGTGAACCTCATGCAGTACCAGCACGCCTACCAGGGCGCGGCCCGCGTGCTCACCGCCGTCGACGAGATGCTCGACCACCTCATCAACCGCACCGGCCGCGTCGGGCTGTAGCCCACGACCAGGTCCGCAAGGGGAGAACCGTGCGCATCACCAACCAGATGCAGGCCTCGTACGTCACGAGGAGCCTGCAGTCCAACCTCGCGAGGATCGCCGAGCTCCAGGAGCAGGGCACGTCGGGCCGCAAGCTCACGCGCGCCTCGAGCGACCCGTCGTCCGCGGCGGACGCCCTCGCGATCCGCGGCCGCCTCGCGGCCGAGCAGCAGTACGACCGCAACATCGCGAACGGCGAGGGCTGGCTCGCGACGCTCGACTCGACGCTCGGCACCGTGACCGACATCGTCCAGCGGGTGCGCGACCTCGTCCTCCAGGGCGCGTCGGACACGACGTCGACGGAGGGCCGGGAGGCCGTCGCCGCGGAGCTCGTGGAGCTCCGTGACGAGCTGCTGCGCCAGTCGAACTCCACGTACCTCGGGCGCACCGTCTTCGCCGGGACCTCGGACGAGGGGGTCGCGTTCCGCGACGACTACTCGTTCACGGGCGGCGGGGCGTCCGTCGAGCGCCGCATCGGCGTCGACTCGACGGTCCGCGTCGACATCGACGGCGCCGCCGTCTTCGGCACCGGGTCCGGCTCGGTGTTCGCCCTGCTGGACACCGTGGCGGCCGACCTGCGCGCCGGCAACGGCAGCGGCGGCCATCTCGCCGCCGTCGACGCGCGGCTCGACGCGGTCCTCACCCAGCACACGACCGTCGGCGCGCGCCAGAACCAGCTCGAGCGCGCCGCCGACACCAACCTCGGCAACCGCACCTCGCTCGAGACGCGCCGCGGCGCCATCGAGGACGTCGACCTCGCCGAGCTCGCGATCGACCTCCAGCTCAAGCAGGTCGCCTACCAGGCGACCCTGAGCATCGGCGCCACCCTCCTGCAGCCCTCCCTCCTGGACTACCTCCGCTGATGACCACGCTCACCTTCGTCACCCCGCCTCCCGGCCTCGCGGCCCGCCGGTTCGAGCTGCTCACCGAGCAGGGCGACGGCGTCTACACGCTGTCCGCGCTCGACACCCCGGGCGTCGAGATGCTCGTCCTCGACCCCGGCCGCTGGGTGCCCGGCTACTCCCCCGCGATCCCGTCGTCCGACCTCGCGCGCATCGGGGCCGAGGACACCGACCCGCTCGTGCTCGTCGTCGCGAGCGTGCGCGCCGGCGGCGTGCACGCGAACCTCATGGCGCCGGTGCTCGTGCACCCCGACACGGGCGCCGCGGTCCAGTCCGTCCTCGACGGCCAGGGGCTCGACCTGCGACGGACCCTCGTCACCGCCTGACGTCGCGGACGACCGCGTCCCCACCCCGACCACAGCCACCCCGGCGCCGCTCACGGCACCGGGGTGGCTGTCCGTCGTCGTGCCGTGCCGTGCGGTGCCGGGACGCGCGCCGGGACGGGCACCGGGGACGAGCACCGAGCCGGGACGACGAGAGGCCGGGCCCGGGGCGTGCGCCCCCGGCCCGGCCTCCGCACGGTTCTCGGTCCCGTCGCCGTCAGGCGAGGACCACCGTCAGCGCCCCGCCGCCGTAGCCGGCGATCTCGATCTCTGCGTCGAGCCGGCGACCGGTGCTGCGCAGGAACGACACGGGCGCGCCGGGCAGCGGCCCGCGCGTCGAGTCGAACACCTCCGCGAGCTTGAGGTGCGGCGCGTCCTCCGCGTTGAAGAGGGCGGCGGTGACGTTGAGGACCTCGGACAGGTTCTCGAGCAGGACGTCGCTCAGCGTGCCCTCGGCCGCCGCGTCCTGGGCGGGACCGGGCGGCACGAGGCCGATCGAGGCGCCGAGGTGGGCACCGAGCGGGACGTCGACGGCGACGACCGCCTCGACCTGCGCCCGGTGGCTGACGTAGGTCGCGGCGATGACGCCCGGCCTCGTCTCGGGCGTCAGGAGCGCGCTCGCGCGCACGGCCGTGCACCCGCGGCCGACCAGTCCCGCGTACAGGTCGCGGATCTCCTTGAGCTCGGGCAGGGGGGTCGTGGTCACAGGGGGCTCCTCCGGGGGGACGTGCGTCGGGTCAACGGACGTGGGGACGCAGGACGTCCTCGAACGTGTCCGCGTCGAACGGCTTGGCGATGAGGAACAGGGCGCCCTCGGCGTCCGCGAGCTCGCGCATCTGCGGCGAGCCCTCCGACGTGACGAATCCGAACGGCACGCTCGACCCCGCGGTGCGCAGCGCGCGCAGGACGTCGATGCCGTTCATCTCCGGCATGTTCCAGTCGGACAGCACGAGGTCCGGCTGCTCCGCCAGGGTGAGGGCGAGCGCCTCGGCGCCGTCCCCCGCCTGCAGGATCTCCCAGTCCTTGAACCCCGCCTGGCGCAGGGTCCGGACGACGATCTGCCGCATCACGCGGCTGTCGTCCGCGACGACGACTCTCACAGCTGTTCTCCGTCCTTCGAGGTCCACAACGAGATGACGAGGGGTTCGCCGCGCCACAGCAGCGCCTGCGCGTGGTCGGCCGCTCGCGCGACCGCCGGGCCCGTGGTGTCGACCACGGGCAGGGTGAGCGAGGAGCCGCCGTCGAGCATGCCCTTGAGGTTCCCGCCGACGACGTTCGCGACCTCGCCGAGCGCGTCGCGCACGTCGTCGAGGCCCACGGTCTCGTCGTCGTCCAGCTGGAGGAGCGCGCGCGCGATCCGGTCCGCAGTCGGGCGGGCGGTCACGACGAGCGTGCGCCACGAGGTCGGGCCGACGATGTCGACCCACGCGTGCACGGGGTCGGGGATCGGCGCCCCGAGGGCGTCGACGGGCTCGAGCAGGCCCGGCTCGCCGTCGACCATGGCGGCGAAGAGGTCCTGGGCGATGGGCAGGACGCTCTGGGTGAGCGTGTCCCGGGTGTCGATCATGCGAGCTCCTTGGTCGGCAGCAGCCCGAGCATGTCGAGCTTGCCCATGAGTGCGTCCGGCGTGAACGGCTTGATGAGGTACTCGTGGGCACCGGCGGCGAGCGCGCGCACGATGCGCGACTGCTCGGACTCCGTGGTGATCATCATGAGCGTGAGGTCGCGCCACTCGCGGCGCGCGCGGACGGCCTGCACGAACTGCAGCCCGTCCATCACCGGCATGTTCCAGTCGACGCACGCGAGGTCGAAGCGCTCGCCCGCCTCGAGCAGGTCGAGCGCCTGGCGTCCGTCACCCGCCTCGGCGGTCTCGAAGCCGAGATCCCTCAGCGTCGTGGCGACGATGCGGCGCATCACGCGGGCGTCGTCGATGATCAGCGCTCTCATGCGCTGCCTCCTCGGAGTCGGTAGATGGAGCCCTGCGTGACGTCGACCCGTTCCCACGCGGGATCGACGCCGACGGTGGTCTCGGCGGCCCCCAGCAGGAGGAAGCCGCCCGGCCGCACCCGGCTGCGGAGCCGGGCGAGGATCGACTGCTTGGTCGGCATGTCGAAGTAGATGAGCACGTTGCGCAGGAAGACGATGTCGAACATCCGCGGTCCGGGCGGCGCCGTGAGCAGGTTGTGCTGCTGGAACGTGAGGTTCTCCCGCAGTGCCGGGTCGACCTCCCACTCGGCGCCCACGCGCCGGAAGTTGCGCACGAGCATGGGCGCGGGCAGGCCGCGGTTGATCTCGAGCTGGCTGTACCGGCCCGTCCGGGCCCGCTCGACGACCTGCGCGTTGATGTCCGTCGCGAGGATCCGGTAGCTCCGCACCCGCTCCTCGCGCAGGACCATCGCGATGCTGTACGGCTCCTGGCCGGTCGAGCACGCCGCGGACCAGATGCTGAGGTCCGCGCCCGCGAGCTCCGGCAGGATCGCCCGGCGCAGGGCGGTGAACGGCGAGGTGTCGCGGAACCAGGAGGTCTCGTTGGTCGTCATGGCCTCGACGACGCGCACGGTCTCCGTCGGGGAGCCGCCCCGCAGGTAGCGGCGGACGTAGCTGTCGACGGCGTCGGGACCCTGCAGGCCCTTCTCGCGCGCGAGCGGCCCGAGCCGGGCCTCGACGAGGTACTCCTTGCCCGGCGCGAGCTGGATCGCGCTGTGCTTGCGGACCAGGTCGCTCACGTAGGCGAACGACTGGGTCGAGACGGTCATGCGTGCGCTCCTTCGGCCGCACCGACGATGGCGCGGGCGACCTGGTCGAGGGGAAGGACCGCGTGGGCGTGCCCCGCGGTCGTGACGGCACCCGGCATGCCCCAGACGACCGAGCTCTGCTCGTCCTGGGCGAGCACGTGGCCGCCGGCGCGGGCGATCTCGCCCGCACCGTCGCGGCCGTCGGAGCCCATCCCCGTGAGGACGACGGCGAGCAGGTCGCCACCGAGCGTGCGGACCGCGGAGCGGAACAGGACGTCGACGGCGGGGCGTGTGAAGTTGACGGGGGGCCCGTCCGTGACGAGGGTCGTCAGGCCCGTGCCCTGGCGGCCGAGCTCGAGGTGCCGGCCGCCCGGCGCCAGGTAGGCGTGACCGGGACGGAGCACCTCGCCGCCGGCGGCCTCGACCACGGTCGTGGGTCCCGCGCGGTCCAGGCGCTCGGCCAGCTGCCGCGTGAACACCGGCGGCATGTGCTGGACCACGAGCATCGGGACGGGCAGCGGCGTGGTCAGGGACGACAGCACGGTCCGCAGCGCCTCCGGCCCGCCCGTGGAGGAGCCGACGACGACCGCGCGCACCGGTCGGGCCGGGGCGGGGCGCCGGACCACGGCCGTCGTCCCGCTCGCCCGCGCCGCCGGGGCGGCGGGCGCGCGCGGGACGAGCGCCTTGATCTTCGGCGTGAGCTCCAGGCCGACGCGCTCGAGCGCCGTCTGGACCGACCCGCTCCCGCTCGGCTTGGTGACGTAGTCCGTGGCTCCGGCCGTGAGGGCGTCGAGCGTCGCGGACGCCCCGCGCTCGGTGAGCGTCGAGAACATCACGACGGGCATGCGCCGGCCGGCCGCGCGGAGCGCCCGGACCGTCTCGATGCCGTCCATGACGGGCATCTCGATGTCGAGCGTGACGACGTCGGGGTCGAGCTGCTCGACCTTCGCGAGGGCGAGGCGGCCGTCGGCCGCCGTGCCGACGACGGTGATCTCGGGGTCCCGGTCGAGCGTCTGCGCGACGAGGCGACGGATCACGACGGAGTCGTCGACGACGAGCACGCGGATCACGGTCGTCCTCCTCGGGCGCGGGGCGCGCCGGCCGGGCGGGGTGTGGGCGTCATGGTCAGCGGTCTCAGAGCCGGAACCGGGAGACCTGGGCGTCGAGCTGCTCCGAGACGTGGGCGAGCTCGCCGACGGCGACGTTGAGCTGCTCCATCGACCGGGCGCTCTCCCGCGCGCCGGCGGCGATGCCGGTGATGTTGCCCGCGATCTCGCTCGACCCCGTCGCCGCCTCCTGCACCCCCCGCGACATCTCGTTCGTCGTCGCCGTCTGCTCCTCCACCGCCGACGCGATCGTCAGCTGGTAGTCGTTGATCCGCCCGATGATGTCCGCGATCTCCCCGATCGCCTCCACCGCACCCACCGTGTCCCCCTGGATCGCCTCCACCCGACGCGCGATGTCCTCCGTCGCCTTCGCCGTCTCCTGCGCCAGCTCCTTCACCTCGCTGGCCACCACCGCGAACCCCTTGCCCGCCTCACCCGCACGAGCCGCCTCGATCGTCGCGTTCAACGCCAACAAGTTCGTCTGCTCCGCGATCGACGTGATCACCTTGATCACGTCACCGATCTCCTGCGACGACGTCCCCAGCTTCTGCACCGTCTCGTTCGTCGCCGCAGCCCGCTCCGTGGCCTTGTTCGCCACCTTCGCCGCCTCGTTCGAGTTCTGCGCGATCTCCCGGATCGAAGCCCCCATCTCCTCCGCACCCGCAGCCACCGTCTGCACGTTCTGCGACACCTGCTCCGCCGCCGACGCCACCACACCCGACTGCGCCGCCGTCTCGTCCGACGACGCCGAGAACTGCGCACCCGCCGCAGACAGCTGCTCCGTCGCCGCAGCCACCGCCTCCGACGTCCCCGCCACCTCCGCGATGATCCCCCGCAAGTTCTCCTGCGCACTCGTCAACGCCGCAGCCATCTGCCCCAGCTCGTCACGACCCACCACCTCGGCCCGCACGGTGAGGTCGCCGTCGCCCAGCGCGGTCAGGCTCCTCGACACGGCCCGGATCCGCAGGGCGATCCCGCGCGCCACGACGTAGGACAGCGCGGTCGCCGCGAGGGCGCCGAGCACCGCGACGAGGATCGTGGCGAGCAGCGCCCGCGCCGCGAGCGTGTCCGTCTCCTCGGCGAGCACCGCCGCCTCCTCGCCCTGCGACGCCGTCTCGACCTGCATCGCGTCCATGACGCCCGTGGTGAGGGGGCGGACGGTGCCGTCGAAGTACGCGGCGAAGCCCGCGGTGTCGCCCGCGTCCGCGAGCGGGAAGAGCTCGCCCTCGGCCGCCGCGTAGTACGCGTCCAGGGCGGCGACGAGCGCGTCGACGTCGGTCTGGCTCACCGCGTTCGGGCGGTACGCCTCGATCTGGGCGTCCAGGTCGACCTTGCGCTCCACCAGCTCGTCGAGGAGGCTCGCCCGGGTCTCCGCGTCCGCGATCCCGTACTGGATGACGCGGGCGCGGTCGCCCTGGAAGGCGCGCTGGATCTCCGTGAGCTGCTGCAGCGGCGTGACGTTGCTGCGGTACATCTCGTCGGCGTCCGAGCGCAGCTGGCGCATCGAGACGAGCGCGACGGCCGTGATGACGGCGGTCACCACCACCATCACGAGGACCGACGTGAGGATCTTGACGAGGACGGGGCGGTCCCCCCACAGGCGTCGGGGCGCGTCCTGCTGCTGGTTCGTGGTCATCTGGTCGTCTCTCTGCGTGGGTGCGTGGGTGCGTGGGTGTCAGGGGGTCAGCAGGTCAGTAGGTGAACCGGGAGGCGCGGCCGCGCAGCTCGGCGGCCATGCGCGCGAGCTCGGCGATCGACCCGTTCATCTGCTCGACGGCCTGGGCCGTCGACGAGGCGCCGGCGGCGATGCCGGTGATGTTGCCCGCGATCTCGCTCGACCCCGTCGCCGCCTCCTGCACCCCCCGCGACATCTCGTTCGTCGTCGCCGTCTGCTCCTCCACCGCCGACGCGATCGTCAGCTGGTAGTCGTTGATCCGCCCGATGATGTCCGCGATCTCCCCGATCGCCTCCACCGCACCCACCGTGTCCCCCTGGATCGCCTCCACCCGACGCGCGATGTCCTCCGTCGCCTTCGCCGTCTCCTGCGCCAGCTCCTTCACCTCGCTGGCCACCACCGCGAACCCCTTGCCCGCCTCACCCGCACGAGCCGCCTCGATCGTCGCGTTCAACGCCAACAAGTTCGTCTGCTCCGCGATCGACGTGATCACCTTGATCACGTCACCGATCTCCTGCGACGACGTCCCCAGCTTCTGCACCGTCTCGTTCGTCGCCGCAGCCCGCTCCGTGGCCTTGTTCGCCACCTTCGCCGCCTCGTTCGAGTTCTGCGCGATCTCCCGGATCGAAGCCCCCATCTCCTCCGCACCCGCAGCCACCGTCTGCACGTTCTGCGACACCTGCTCCGCCGCCGACGCCACCACACCCGACTGCGCCGCCGTCTCGTCCGACGACGCCGAGAACTGCGCACCCGCCGCAGACAGCTGCTCCGTCGCCGCAGCCACCGCCTCCGACGTCCCCGCCACCTCCGCGATGATCCCCCGCAAGTTCTCCTGCGCACTCGTCAACGCCGCAGCCATCTGCCCCAGCTCGTCACGACCCACCACCTCGGCCCGCACCGTCAGGTCACCGGAGGCGAGCGCGCCGAGCGCGTGCTGGACCGTGCCCGCGGACCGACGGATGCGGTTGGCGACCCGCACGCCCACGAGGACCGCGAGGAGGAGCCCGACGACCGCGACGACGATCATGAGGAGGAAGGCGCGCGCGGCCTTCGCCGCCGCGTCGTCCGCGACCGTGTCGAGGTAGGCGTAGACCGCGTCACCGGACGCCGACAGCGAGGCGCGGTACGTCGCGATGATCTCGTCGTTGGCCGCCTGGATCTCGGGCGTCACGGCCTTCGCCTCGACCGCCGGCATGAGCGTCGCGTCGCGGAAGGCGAGCCACTCGGCCCACCTCGCCTTGAACGCGGTCCAGTTCGGCTCCTCCACCCCGTCGGCGGCGAGCACCGCGTCGATCAGGCCGATCTGCTCCTCGACGCGGGCGTCCGTCGCCGCCATCTGCTCCGCGGTCTGCTCGCGAGCCTCGCCCTCGACGATGTCGTACTGGTAGGTGAGCCGCCACGCCTCCTGCGTGTCGTGGTCCACCTCCGCGTTGCTGCGCAGGAGCGAGCTCGCCACGCCCGCGACCGACGCCGTGTCGTCGGACGTCGACCGCAGGCTCTGCAGGGCGAACCCCACGACGAGGACGAGCACGACGGCGAGCACGCCGAGCGCGGTGAGGATCTTCGTGCGGACGGAGAAGTCGGCGAAGCGACGCCGGCGCGCGGCGGGCCGCGGGGTCTCGAGCGTGGACATGAGGAGCTCCTGGGGACGTGGGGACGAGAAGAGGAAGGGGGCGAGCCGGTCGGGCTCAGGACGCCGCGGCGTCGACGTCGAGCGCGAGCAGCAGCCGGTCGGAGAGCTTGTACGCGCCGCGGATCACGGCGCGCAGCTCCTCGGGGAGCGTCTGGGGCGGCGTCTCGAACTGGTCGGCGTCGACCTCGAGCACGTCGCCGATCGTGTCGACGAGCAGGCTCACGGTCTCGTCGCCGACGAAGACGACGACCATCATCTGGTCCGCGTCGTGGGCCGTCATGCCGAGGCGACGCCGCAGGTCGACCGACAGCACGACCTGCCCGCGGAGGTTGACGAGGCCCCCGACGTCGTCGGGCGCGAGCGGAACGCGTGTCCGGGCGCGGCCCGGCAGGACCTCCTGGACGCGGTCGACGGGGATCCCGCAGAGCCGGTCGGCCAGCGTGAACGTCACGAGCTGCTGCGTGGTCATCGGGCACCTGCCAGCGACAGGTCGTTCTCGGCCGTCGCGTCGTCGAAGGGGTCGAGGTCGTCGTAGAAGCCGGGGTCCGCCGCCTGGACGGCGCTGCGGACGTCGAGCAGCTCCGTCACGCGGTCCTTGAGGACGGTCGACCCGGTGAGCCCGTGGCCGTCGATGTCGCTGCGCCGGCGCGCGTCGTCCTCGACGATGTCGAAGATCTCCGTGACCGCCATCGCGATGCTGCGCCCCGCGCGGGTGTACACGACGATGTCGAGCTCGTCCGCGGGCGGGCCGCCCGCCGCGCCCAGGAGCTGGTCGAGCCGGACGAGCGGCAGCAGCGCGCCGCGGTACTGGAGCACCTCGCGCGAGCCGACCTGCTCGATCGTGGCGGCGCGGATCCGTTCGAGCCGCGTCACCGCGGAGAGCGGGATCGCCACGCGACGGTCGCCCGCCCCGACGACGAGCATCTGCTCGACGGTCGTGGCGCTCTCCGTCGTGTCCTGCGCGTACGCGCGGGCCATGTCCGCGGCGTCGGACGTGAGCACCTTGCGGGCGATCGCCTGGAGGTCGAGGATGAGCGCCACCCCGCCGTCGCCGAGCACCGTCGCTCCGGAGTACATGCCGATCTGCTTGAGCCGGTTCGCGAGCGCCTTGACGACGATCTCCTCCATGTTGAGGACGCGGTCGACGATCACGCCGAAGCGCTGGTCGTCGGCCTCGACGACCGCGATGACGCGGCCCTCGGACTCCGGGTCGAGCCCGAGCACCTCGGAGAGCGACAGCAGCGGGAGCAGCGTGCCCCGCAGCCGGAAGACGGGGGCGGTGCCGACGTGCTCGATCTCGCCGTGCTGGTCGCCGAGGGCGACGAGCTCGAGGAGGCTGACCTGCGGGATCGCGTACACCGCGCCGCAGCACATCACCGTGAGGGCGGGCATGATCGCGAGCGTCAGCGGGATCCGCATGCGCCACGTCGTCCCGGTCCCGACCGTCGACTCGACGTCGACCGAGCCGCCGATGGCCTCGATGTTCGTGCGGACGACGTCCATCCCGACGCCGCGCCCGGACACGTTCGTGACCTTCGCCGCCGTCGAGAAGCCGGGCAGGAACAGCAGGTCGAGCAGCTCGGACGGGGCCATCGCGGCGACGTCGCCCGCCGTCCGCAGCCCCTTGGCCACGGCGGTGCGGCCGACCTTCTCGGGGTCGATGCCCGCGCCGTCGTCCGTGATCTCCACGACGACCTGGCCGTTCGAGTGGTACGCGCGCAGCGTCACGAGCCCCTGGGGCCGCTTGCCGGCGCGGCGCCTGTCCTCGGGCGCCTCGATCCCGTGGTCGACGGCGTTGCGCACCAGGTGCGTCAGCGGGTCCTTGACCGCCTCGAGCAGGGAGCGGTCGAGCTCGGTGTCGCCGCCCGTCATCTCGATCCGGACGTCACGACCCAGCATCTTCGCGAGGTCGCGCACGACGCGCGGCATCTTGGACCACACGTGCTCGATCGGCTGCATGCGCGTCTTCATGACGCCCTCCTGCAGCTCGGACGCGATGAGGCTGAGGCGCTGCGCGGACCGCTTGGTCTCCTGGTCCTCGCCCGCGCCGGCGATCCGGTCGATCTGGTTGCGCACCAGCACGAGCTCCCCGACCTGCCGCATGAGCGTGTCGAGGAGGTCGACGTCCACCCGGATCGAGCCGTCCGCGGCGTTGCGGGTGTGCGGCTCGGGCTCGGGTGCCGGCTCGGGCGCGGGCGCCGGTCCGACGGCGGGCGCGGGCGCCGGCTCGGCAGCGAGCACCGGCGCCGTCCGGGGCGTGGGAGCCGGCTCGGGTGCAGGAGCCTGCTCGGGTGCGGGGCCCGCCGCGGGCGTGGGCTCCGGCTCCGCCTCCGGCTCGGGTGCAGGCTCGGGGTCGGTCTCGGGCGCGGTGCCGGCCGCGGCGTCGGGCGAGGTACCGCCCGCGACGGCGGGCGCGAGGTCCGGCTCCGGCGCCGCCGTGCCGTCCTGGACCGCGACGATGCGCGCGACCATCGGGTCGACGTCGAGGTCGTCCCCGGCACCGGCCTCGACCTTCGCGAGGATGGCACGCAGCGTGTCGACGAGCGCGAGCAGCACGTCCGCCGTCGGCTGGTCCATCGCCCGCTCGCCGTCGCGCAGCTCCGACAGGAGCGACTCGCCCACGTGGGACACGCGCTCGAGGTTGCCGAACCCGAGGAAGCCGCTCGTGCCCTTGATGGTGTGCACGGTGCGGAAGATGCTGCTCAGCAGCGCGCGCGACGACGGGTCGCTCTCGAGCGCCACGAGGTCCTGGTCGAGCTGGTCGAGGTTCTCGTAGGACTCGACCAGGAACTCGTGGACGATCTCGTCCATCTCGTCCACGTCCGTACCTCCCCGCCACATCTGGCGTGTGTCTGTCTCGTCGCCGGTGTCCGGCGTGCGGCCCGGGTACCCCCGCGGGTGCCCGGGTGGCCGACCCGTTCGCACGGGCGGTCACCGCGTACTCTCGGTACGCGCTGCCGCCTCGTGGGGTGCGGGTCGTCCGGGGTCGTGTCAGGCGGTGGCCTTCTGCGCGGCACGGTTCACGAGTCCCGCGGCCTCCGGGCGCGTCATGCCCTGCAGGACGAGCTCCTCGACCAGCGAGGCGATGAGCTCGTGGACGTCGCGCGGGTTGAGCGGCGAGCCGGACCGGCGCCGGGCGAGCTCCTTGTTCAGCGGGGCGCAGCGTTCGGCGATGGTCGTGCGCGGGCGTGCCGGGACGGCGGCCATGGGGTCTCCTCTCGGTGCCTCGCGGGCGAGGCGCGTCGGTGGTCGTGAGGTCCTATGCGACGAGCGAGCGCTTCTGGCCACCCGTGCGGGCCGCGGCCACCAGGTCCGCCAGCGCGCGGCGCACGGCGAGCGGCGTCGCGCCCAGCGGGGCGCCGGGCAGCGCCGCGGCCGTCGTCAGGGCGGCGAGGTAGCGCGCCGCGTCGCGCGTCGTCTCGCCGGTCCCGCGGTCGGGGTCCCACGCGGAGCGCGCCTCGTGCTCGTGCTCGAGGAAGACGGCGGTGAGCTCGGCGACCCAGGCCGCGTCCACGCCGCAGCCCGCGACGGCCTGCTTGACGGCGACGCGGGTGCGGGAGACGGCGGGCCGGCCGGGGCGCGCGCGGTCGGCGAGCGCGTCGCGGACGAGCAGGTCCGCGATCCGGGCGCCGTACTCGTGGTCGGCGAGGGTCGAGAGCCGGTCGCGGTGGAACGCGGCCCAGAGGCGGCCGAGCAGGACCGCCCGGCGCTCGTCGGTCGGGGCGAGGAGCCCGACGACGGAGCGCAGTGCGAGGCCCTCGTCCTCCTCGACCCACCCGAGCATCCGGGCGCGCACGTCCGGGTCGAGCGGGCGGTCGAGCTCGGGCAGGTCGAACGCCTCGCGGATCGCGCCCGCGTCGATCTGCGTGCGGAGCACGCCGCGCTGCCGTGCGGCCGCGCTCACGTGCGTCTCGTAGAGCTGCTCGAGCTGCGCGGAGCGCCCCGCGTCGACGACGTCCGTCGCGGGGTCGGGGACGACCGGGAGCTCATGCAGGAGGCCCGCGAGCCGGCCCTCGTCGTCGACCGTGCCCTCCAGCAGGTCGGTCGACACGATCTGCCCCACCCGGCGCGCGCTGCGCACGGTGCGCAGGAGCGTGCGGTGCATGAGCGTGTAGTCGCCGAGCGCCTGGCGGATGGAGCCGGCCGCGCTCGCGCCGTCGGCGAACACCTCGAGGTCGAAGAACTTGGTGCCGTTGCGTCCGGTCGAGTCGCCGGTCGCGCCGTCGGCGCTCGGGAGGTCGAGGAGCTTGCGGGTGTAGAAGTCGACGGCCGCCTCGACCATGTCGTCGTGCAGGAACCGCGCGACGTCGTGCCGGTGGCAGTAACGCAGCGTCTCGGACGGGATGATCCCGGTCCGGAAGACGGCCTCGAAGACCGCCATGCGGGCCTCGCGCTCGGGGAGCGCACCGGCGCGCACGCGCAGCGCGAGGTCGGTGGTGAGACGGTCGAGCTCGTCGCTCGCGCGGTCGTGGGTGCGGGGGGCGGGGACGTCGGTGGCGACGGTCGAGGTGTGCATGGCGAGGGTGTGTGCGGCGCCCGCGCGAAAATCGGCCGCTCGCAGCCTCACGGCGCTGTGATGTCCGTCACACCGTCGCCGCCTCGTGCGCGGTGGTGCGCGCAGGTTGGCGCGCTCCCCCGCCGCATAGGCGTGGAGACCACCACGACGAGAGGACCCCTGTGGAGCACAGACGCCGGACGTTCGACGCCGGACCGGGAGCGGGCCTCCTGCTCCCCTCGTCCGCGATCGAGACGGTGGCCCGCCTGCACCGCTGGCAGGCGTTCGCCGGCCTGGCCGACGGCGAGGTGCTGCTCTCTCCCCTGTCCGCGTCACCGCTCCCCCTGCCGTGGACCGTGCCCGCGGGCCGGCGGCGGTGGGCCACCGTGCGCCCCGAGGCGATGTGGCACCCGCTCCTGTGGCTGCCCGAGCGCCTGAGCACGCCGCGGGTCCTGCACGACCCGGTGACGGGCGAGACGTGGGGCGAGACGTACGACGAGTGGGCGCTGCGCGTCGTGCTCGAGCTCACCGAGGCGGGCCCGGTGACGCTCGACGGGCAGGACTGGGTCCTGCTGCACGACCCGGCGCACGACCGGTTCGTGCGCCCCGCCGGGCCGGAGGACCACGACCTCGTCCCGCTGTTCGACGTGACGACCGGGACGTGGCTCGACGTGCTGTCGACCGTGGGGCTCGACGTCGACGACCGCGCGGACGTCGCCCGGGTCGAGGCATGGCTCGCCGGCGGCGCCGACGCCGCGCTCGACGCGGTGGACCTCGACCGGCACCTGCAGGCCGAGGGGCGCGACCCGGCGTGGTCGCTCGACCGGGTGCACCGGCCCCTCGCCGGGCCGGGCGAGTCCCGGACCTACGTCGAGGACCTGCGCGACGCGTCGTCGGCCCTCGTGGCGCGCGAGCTCGGCGAGCGCGCCGCCCGCCTGGGGCGCGGCCGGGCGACCGCGCGCGAGCTCGGCCGACAGGTCGGCACGCTCGCGCGCATCGCGTCGACGCTGCTCTCCCCGCGCGAGCTCGTCGCCGAGGACCTCGGGCTCGCGCTGTCGCTCGTCACCGCGAGCGCCGAGCGGGCGACGACGAGGCGGGCCGCGCTCGACGCCGTCGCGGACCTGCGCATGGTGCTCGGCCCGGTCGCGCAGGCGGCCGCCGTCGGGCTCGACCGCGTCGCGCTACGGTCGGAGATCGAGACGGCGCAGGTGCACCGGCAGGTCGCGGCGCTCTCGGGTCGGCCGGTCGCCTGAGGCGCGCTCGCCCGGCGCCCGGTCAGGCGTCCCGCGGGGCGTGCTTCGCGAGGAACGCGTAGACCTCCGTCGCGTCGACGCCGGGGAACGCGCCGCTCGGGAGCGCGGAGAGCACGTGCTGGTGCATGCGCGCGCTGGGCCACGACGCGTCCTCCCAGCGCGCGGCCGCGTCCGCGGCCGGGCGGCGGCAGCACGACTCGTCCGGGCACGACGACTGCCGCCGCACCGTCGTGTCCCGGCCGCGGAACCACTTCGCCGAGGCGAACGGCACCCCGACGGCGATGGAGAACTGGCCGGACGTCGTCGTGCCGGTCTGCGTGGAGCACCAGAACGTGCCCGCGGGCGTGTCCGTGTACTGGTACGACTCCTGCGCGCGGTCGCGGCGCGTGAAGGCCTCGCGGGCGGCCCACTTGCGGCACACCATCTGGCCCTCGATCGAGCCCGTGACGTCGGCGGGCAGGGGCAGGCCGTCGTTCTCGTAGCCCCGGAACAGCGCGCCGTCGTCGCCGACGCGCAGGAAGTGCAGCGGGATGCCGAGGTGCACGGTCGCGAGGTTCGTGAAGCGTTGCGCGGCGGCCTCGTGGGTGACGCCGAACGCGTCGCGCAGGTCCTCCACGGCGAGGTCCTTCTCCCGCTTGCGCCGCTCCAGGAAGTCGACGGCCGCGCTCTGCGGGATGAGGCAGCACGCCGCGAAGTACGTGATCTCGACGCGCTGGCGCAGGAACTCCGCGTACGAGCGCGGCCGCTCGTGCCCGAGCACGCGGTGCGCTATGGCCTGGAGCGCGAGCGAGCGCAGCCCGTGGCCGCCGGGGATCGACGCGGGCGGCAGGTAGATGCGCCCGTTCTCCAGGTCGGTGACGGTGCGCGTCGAGTGCGGCAGATCGTCGACGTGCCAGATGGTGAAGCCGAGCTGCTCGGCCATGCGCGCGACGGTGCGGTGGGTGAGCGCGCCGACCGTGTAGCCGGCCTTGCGCGTCATCTCCTCGGCGAGCGCCTCGATCTCCGGGTAGTAGTTGTCGCGCGCCTGTCGCTCGAGGCGGAGCTCGGTGTTGGCGCGGCGCGCCTCCTCGGGGGTCGCGACGGCCTCGGTCGCGCGGCGCTGGAGCTCGGCGTGCAGGCCGACGAGGTTCTCGAGCACCGGCAGGGGCAGCTTCTGGCTCGCCTTCACGGCGGGCAGCCCGAGGCCCGCGAACAGCGGGCCGCGCTGGGCGCGGTCGAGCGCGATCTCCAGCGCGGCGCGGCGCGACGGCGGCTCGTCCGTGAGCAGGTCCGTGACCGGGACGTCGAGCGCCTGGGCGAGCTGCTGGAGGAGCGACAGCCGCGGCTCGCGGCGCCCGTTCTCGATCATCGACAGCAGGCTGGGCGCGGTGCCCACGGCCTCCCCGAGCGCGTCGAGGGTGAGGCCGCGCGCCGTGCGGAAGTGCCGCACGCGCCGACCGAGCGTGATGAGGTCCGCCTGGGCCGTGGGCTGAGCCTCGGGACGGTCCCCGGGGCGGCTGGACGACGTCGTGCTGGCCATGGCTTGACAGTACGTCAAGATCAACGAATCTTCACAGCATTCTGAGGCGAAATCTACGCCGGTTCCGCGTGAGGCTGGAGGTACAGCACCGCCCACCCGCCGAGCGAGGAGAACCCATGACCACCGCCGCAGGCCCCCGCCAGACCCGCCGCACCCGCCAGGCCGCGCTGCTCGACGACGTCGAGACCGACCTCGCCGGGCTGTCGACGGACCGGTCGCCGGGGCAGCGAGGCGGCACGGCCGACCCTCGTCCGCGCGACGCGCGCGCCTGGGTGCGGGAGATCGCGACCCTCACCGAGCCGGACGCGATCGTCTGGTGCGACGGCTCCGCGGCGGAGAAGCAGCGCCTGACCGACCTCCTCGTGGACGCCGGGACGCTCCTGCCCCTCGACCCGGAGCTGCGCCCCGGGAGCTACCTCGCGCGCTCCGACCCGAGCGACGTCGCGCGCGTCGAGTCGCGCACGTTCATCTGCTCGCGCGAGGAGGTCGACGCCGGCCCGACCAACAACTGGCGCGAGCCGGAGGCCATGCGCGCCGAGCTCCGCGACGTGTTCGAGGGCTCGATGCGCGGCCGCACGATGTACGTCGTGCCGTTCTCGATGGGCCCGGTGGGCGGCCCCATCTCCCAGGTCGGCATCCAGGTCACCGACTCGCCGTACGTCGTCGTCAGCATGGGGATCATGACGCGCGTCGGGACGGCCGTCATGGACCTCATCGACGCCGGTGCCGCGTTCGTGCCCGCCGTGCACTCGGTGGGCGCGCCCCTCGTCGACGACACCGGGGCGGTCTCCGAGGACGTGCCGTGGCCGTGCAACGACACGAAGTACATCGTCCACTTCCCCGAGACGCGCGAGATCTGGTCGTACGGCTCCGGGTACGGCGGCAACGCCCTCCTCGGCAAGAAGTGCTTCGCGCTGCGCATCGCGTCCGCGATGGCGCGCGACGAGGGCTGGCTCGCCGAGCACATGCTGCTCATCCGCGCGACGTCGCCCGAGGGCCGGGCCTACCACCTCGCCGCGGCCTTCCCGTCGGCGTGCGGCAAGACCAACCTCGCGATGCTGCGACCGACGATCCCCGGCTGGACCGTCGAGACCATCGGCGACGACATCGCGTGGCTGCGCCCCGGCCCCGACGGCCGCCTGCGCGCGATCAACCCCGAGGCCGGCTTCTTCGGCGTCGCGCCCGGCACCGGCGTCGAGACCAACCCCGCCGCCGTCGAGACGTTCGCGCGCGACACGATCTTCACGAACGTCGCGCTCACCGACGACGGCGACGTCTGGTGGGAGGGCCTGACCCCCGAGCCGCCCGCGCACCTGATCGACTGGACCGGCCAGGACTGGACGCCCGACGCCGGCCGCCCCGCCGCGCACCCGAACTCGCGGTTCACCGTCTCCGCCGCGCAGTGCCCGACGATCGCCGACTCCTGGGAGGACCCCGACGGCGTCCCGATCGACGCGATCATCTTCGGCGGACGCCGCGCGACCAACGTCCCGCTCGTCGCGCAGGCGTACGGCTGGGAGCACGGCGTCTTCATGGGCGCCACCATCTCCTCCGAGCAGACCGCCGCCGCCGAGGGCACCGTCGGCGCGCTGCGCCGCGACCCGTTCGCGATGCTGCCCTTCTGCGGCTACAACATGGCCGACCACTGGGCGCACTGGCTCCGCGTCGGCGCCTCCCTCGACCCCGAGAAGCGCCCCAAGATCTTCCAGGTCAACTGGTTCCGCAAGGACGCCGACGGCCGGTTCCTCTGGCCCGGGTTCGGCGAGAACGCGCGCGTGGTCGCGTGGATCGCGGCACAGGTCGACCGCTCGCGCGGCGTCCGCACCGACAGTGGCGCCGTGAAGAGCCCTGTCGGCCTGCTCCCCGCGCCCGGCGCGCTCGAGCTCGGCGGCCTCGACCTGGACGACGCCGACCTCGACGCCCTGTTCGACGTCTCGCCCGAGCAGTGGCTCGCCGAGGCCGAGCTGACCGCCGAGTTCTTCGACACCTTCGGCAACCGCGTGCCCGACGAGCTCTGGGCGCAGCTCGCGCGGCTGCGGGACCGGCTGGGCGCGTGACCGCGTGCGCCCGGGCCGGGCGCGGCTAGTGTCGGTCGCATGGTCGAACGACGCCCTTGGCAGTCCGAGGCCGACCTGCTGGGCAGGGCGGACGCCGCCCACCCGACGGCCTGGTTCGAGCAGCTCTGGGCGTCCGCGGCGAGCGGCACCGTGACGACACCGTGGGAGCACGACGACCCGCACCCCGCGCTGACGGAGCGGGTCGTCGCCCCGCCGGACGGGGAGCACCGCACGGCGGTCGTCGTCGGGTGCGGGCTCGGCGCCGACGCGGAGCACCTGTCCCGGCTCGGCTACGTCACGACCGCGTTCGACGTCGCGCCGTCCGCGGTCGCCGCTGCGCGCGACCGTCGCCCCGGGTCAGCGGTGACGTACGCCGTCGGCGACCTGCTCGACCTGCCCGCTGCGTGGCGCCGAGCCTTCGACCTGGTCGTCGAGGTCTTCACGGTCCAGGCCGTGCACCGGGTCGTCCGCGCCGAGCTCACCGCCGGCGTGCGCTCCCTCGTCGCGCCGGGCGGCACGCTCCTCGTGATCCAGGCCGTCGCCGACGAGCCCGACGACGACGGGCCGCCCTGGCCCCTCACCCGAGCCGAGATCGACGCGTTCGGCCAGGACGGGCTCGTCGCCGTCTCGGTCGAGCGGCTGGACCGGTCCGCGCCGGGCGGGCGCGGGCTGTGGCGCGCGGAGCTCCGCCGGGCGGATCAGTAGGCGGTTCCCATGAGCTCGCGGACCTCGGCCAGGGTGCGCTCGGCGGTCGCGTTCGCGCGGGCGTTGCCCTCGCGCAGCACGTCGAGCGGGTCGGGCCCGTCCCCCGCGGCGAGGGCACGACGGCGCGCCCGCAGGGGACGCAGGTGCTCGACGAGCGCCTCGGTCACCACCTGCTTGAGCCGGCCCGCCCCGGCGGCACCGACCTCGTCGGCGAGCGCCTCGGGCGTCGTCCCGGCGGCGAACGCGCCCAGCGTGAGGAGGTTCGCGACCTCGGGCCGGCGCTCGGGCTCGTACGTGACGTGCCGCTCGGAGTCGGTGCGGTGGCGGCGGACGAAGCGCGCGGTGGCGTCCTCGTCGTCGCGCAGCTCGAGCGCGTTGCCCGCGGACTTGCTCATCTTGCGCCCGTCGGTGCCGAGCACGGTGGGCGCGGGGGCGAGCAGGACGTCGGGCTCGGGGAAGTAGGGCTGCGCGGCGGCGTAGCGCTGGTTGAAGCGTCGCGCGACGGTGCGCGTGAGCTCGACGTGCGGGAGCTGGTCCTGCCCGCCGGGCACGAGGTTGCCGTGGCAGAACAGGATGTCGGCCGCCTGGTGCACCGGGTAGGTGAACAGCAGGCCGCTCATGGGGCGGCCCTGCCGTGCGGCGGCCGCGACGGCCTCGGCCTTGACGGTCGGGTTCCGCTCGATCTCGGCGGTCGTGACGAGGCTGAGGAACGGCAGCAGGAGCTGGTTGAGCGCCGGGACCGCGGAGTGGGCGAAGACCGTCGTGCGGGCGGGGTCGATCCCGGCCGCGAGGTAGTCGAGGACGACCTCCCGCACGGTGGCGCGCAGGTCCCCGGCGTCGTCGCGGTCGGTGATGACCTGGTAGTCGGCGACGACGAGCACGACCTCGACGCCGTCGTCCTGCAGCCGGACGCGGTTCGCGAGGGTGCCGAGGTAGTGCCCGAGGTGCAGCGCGCCCGTCGGGCGGTCGCCGGTGAGGACGCGGAAGCCGGACGGGTCGGTCGCGAGCCGGGCCTCGATCTGCGCGGACCGCTCGCGGGCCGCCGCGACGGACGCGGTCGACGCTGCGGACGAGAGGGCCGACGGCGCGGGGTCGAGAATCGTGGTCATGGTGCTCTCCTTCGGTGGGGAGCCACGCACCACGCCCGGTCGAGGACCGGACCGGCCCGGACATGACGACGTCCCGGCTGCGGCGCGCAGCTCGGGACGTGGGCAGGACTGGTCACGGCTGCGGAGGCAGCCACCACCAGCTCTGCGTGATCATGCGTCCACCCTACGCCCGCCGCGCGGGCCGACGGCCCTCGGCGAGAATGGTCGGATGCCTGAGATCTCCGTCGAGAACGTCACCGGTCCCGTCGCCTACCACGCGGAGGGCCCGGTGTGGTGGCCGGGCTGGGGCGGCCTGCGGTACGTGGACATGCTCGCGGGCGACCTCCTCACTCTGCGGCCCGACGGCGGCGTCGACCGCCTCCACGTGGGCGACCACGCGGCCGTGGTGCGGCCGCGGACCGGGGGCGGGTTCGTCGTCGGGCTCGCGCGGTCGGTCGCGGTGGCGGACGGCGAGGGCGCGCCGGTGCGCGCGCTCGCGTCGCTCGTCGACGACCCGACGGTCCGCCTCAACGAGGGGGCGGCGGCGCCCGACGGCGCGTTCTACGTGGGCGGCCAGGCCGAGGGCGAGCGGCCGAGCGCGCTGTACCGGGTGGAGGCCGACGGGTCGTCGCGTGTCGTGCTCGACGGCGTCGAGGTGTCGAACGGGCTCGGGTTCTCGCCGGACGGGTCGCGGGCATACTACGTCGACTCGGCGACGCGACGGATCGACGTGCTCGACGTCGTCCCCGTCGCGGAGGACTCGCGCGGTCTCGTGCGGCGTCGCGCGTTCGTGGAGATCGACCCCGACGACGGCATGCCGGACGGCCTCACGGTCGACGCCGAGGGTGGCGTCTGGGTGGCACTGTGGGGCGGCGGGGCCGTCCGGCGCTACTCCCCCGACGGCACGCTCGACGCCGTCGTCCCGCTCCCGGTGTCGCAGGTGAGCGCGTGCACGTTCGGCGGCGACGACCTCGACCGGCTGTTCGTCACGACCTCGCGCCAAGGGCTGGACGACCCCGACGCGGACGAGGCCGCGTCGGGGTCGCTGTTCGTGGCGGACCCGGGGGTCCGGGGGCTCCCGGCCCTGCCGTTCGCGGGCTGAGCGGCGCCGCGGGTGGTCAGCGGACGGCGTCGCGCACGCGCTGCTCGGCGCGGCCCAGGCCGTCGATCTCGAGGGTGACGACGTCGCCCGCGCGCAGGTAGGGGAAGCGCCCGGACAGGGCGACGCCCTGCGGGGTGCCGGTGTTGATGAGGTCGCCCGGCTCGAGGACCATGTACTGCGACAGGTGGTGCACGAGGTACGCGACGTCGAAGATCATGTCGGCCGTCGTCGAGTCCTGGCGGGGCTCGCCGTTGACCCAGGACCGGAGCCCGAGGTTCTGGACGTCCACCTCGTCGGCGGGGACGAGCCACGGGCCGAGCGGGTTGAACGTCTCGCAGCTCTTGCCCTTCGACCACTGCCCGCCGGAGACCTTCATCTGGTAGTCGCGCTCGGAGACGTCGTGGGACAGGACGTAGCCCGCGACGTGCTCGAGCGCCTCCTCCGGGGACGACAGGTAGCGCGCCCGGCGGCCGATCACGACGCCGAGCTCGACCTCCCAGTCGACCGTCGTCGCCCCGGGCGGCACGAGCACGTCGTCGTGCGGGCCGACGACCGTGTTCGAGTGCTTCCAGAAGACGATCGGGACGTCGGGCGGCGTCGAGCCGGACTCGGCGGCGTGCTCCGCGTAGTTCATCCCGATGCAGACGACGGCCGTCGGCCGGGCGACGGGCGCACCGACGCGCAGCTCGTCCGCGCCGTCGAGCACGGGCAGCGCGCCCGCGGCGAGCGCCGCGCGGACCCGGCCGACGCCGTCGGCCGCGAGGAACGCGCCGTCGATGTCGCGGGTGAGCGGGTCGAGGGAGTACACGACCCCGTCCTCGCGGACGGCGGGACGCTCCTGGCCGAGGGGGCCGAGTCGGACGAGCTGCACGGGTGGGTCTCCTAGGTCGGGGCGGGTGGCGCGGTTGCTCAGGCGAGGGCGCGCGCGTGGTCCGGGTTGACGATCGACGGCACGGGGCGGCCCGCGAGGAAGTCGACGGCGTTGCGTGCGGTGTGCACGGGGAGGTCCTGCATGGCCTCGGGCGAGAACCACGCGGCGTGCGGGGTGAGCAGCACGTTGTCGAGCGTGCGCAGGCGCGAGTCGGCGGGCAGCGGCTCGGTCGCGTAGACGTCGAGCGCGGCGGAGCCCACGTGGCCGGACGCGAGCGCGTCGGCGAGCGCGTCCTCGTCGATGAGCGGCCCGCGGCACGTGTTGACGACCCGCACGCCCGGCTTCGCGGCCGCGAGGGTGCGGGCGTCGAGCAGGTGGCGCGTCGACTCGGTGAGCGGCGCGTGCAGCGTGATGACGTCGGCGCGCGCGACGGCCTCGTCGATCCCCACGGCCTCGTGCCCGTCGGACGCCACGGCCTGCGGGTCGACGAACGGGTCGTGCACGAGCACGCGGTAGCCGAGCGCGCGGGCGGAGCGCGCGACCTCGGAGCCGATCCGCCCGTACCCGATGACGGCGACGACGGTGCTGGACAGGCGCGCGGCGTGCTGCGCCGTCGGGGCCCACGTGCCCGCGCGCAGCGCGCGGTCGTAGGCGACGAGGCCGCGGTCGAGCGTGAGGATCATCGCGACCGTGTGGCTCGCGACCTCCTCGATGCAGTAGGTCGGGGTGTTCGCGACGGCGACGCCGCGCTCGGTGGCGGCCGCGACGTCGACCATGTCGTAGCCGATGCCCATGCGCGAGACCATGCGCACCCCGCCCGGGCCGGCGACGGCGTCGAGCACGCGGGCCGTGATGGGGGCCCACTGCACGACGAGCGCGGAGGGCGCGGACCCGCTCGCGGCGGCCTCCTCGACGGCGGCGATCACCTCGTCCTCGGTGCGCGCGGCGGCGCGCACGGCCCGCAGCCCGGCGGCGGTCAGGGTGTCCTCGCACGCGGTCCCGGGCAGGTCGCAGTCGGTGATGACGACGGTGTCGGCTGTCATGCGAGGAATGCTATAGCAAATAGCACCCTCGACCAACCCTCGGGCCGGTCGGATGCTATAGCGTGGGCTCATGACCCTTGCCCCGGACGGCGCCCGCCGCCGCCTCGCCCTCGTCACCGGCGCCAGCTCCGGCATCGGTGCCGCCACCGCACTCCAGCTCGCGCGCGACGGGCACGACGTCTGGCTCACGTACACCGGCGGCGAGGCCGGCGCGCGCGCCACCGCCGCCCGCTGCGAGGAGGAGGGCGCCGCGACGCGCGTCTCGCGCCTCGACCTGCGCGACACCGCGTCCGTCGAGGCGCTCGTCGCCGAGGTCACGGACGCCTGGGGACGCCTCGACGTGCTCGTCAACAACGGCGGCGTGTGCCCCTACCGCGCGCTCGACGACATCGAGCTCGACGAGTGGGACCTCGTCATGGAGACCAACGCGCGCGGCACGTTCGTGCTGTCGCGCGCCGCTCTCCCCCTGCTGCGCGCAGGCCGTCCGTCGCCCGCCGGGGCCACGGTCACGCCCGACGAGCGGACCGCGCGCGACCGCGCGATCGTCAACCTCTCGTCCATCGCGGGCGAGCAGGGCGCGCTCAAGACCGGCGTGCACTACGCCGCGAGCAAGGCCGCGATCCTCGCGATCACGCGCTCCTTCGCGCGCATCCTCGCGAGCGAGGGCATCCGCGTGAACGCCGTGACGCCCGGCCCCGTGACGAGCGCCATCACCGACCAGCTCGCCCCCGACGCCCGCGCCGGGCTCACCGCGTCCATCCCCCTCGGGGACTTCGGCACGCCCGACGACGTCGCGTGGGTCGTCGCGTCCCTCGCCTCCCCACGTGCCGGGTTCGTCACCGGCGCGACGTACGACGTCAACGGCGGCGTCCGGATCGACTGACGCCCCGCCCGCCGCACACCGCGCCCACCCCTGCCTGAGGAGGCACCCATGAGCACGTCCCCGTCCGCCGTCGTCACCGCCCAGGTCGACGCCTTCAACGTCCGCGACCTCGACGGCTTCTGCGCGACCTACGCGCCCGACGCCGTCGTGAGCGGCGTGACCCCCGAGCCGATCGTCGGCCGCGACGCCCTGCGCGCGTTCTACGCCAGCCGGTTCGAGGACACCGCGCTGCACTGCGTCATCGACGCGTCCGTGACGTTCGGCGACCGCTGGCTCGTCGCGCGCGAGCTCGTCACGACGTCGAACGGCACCGGCGAGACCATCGCGACGTTCGAGGTCCGCGACGGCCTCATCACCCGCGCGAGCATGGTCAAGGGCTGACGCCCCGGCCTAGGGCGTGTTGCTAAACCGTTCTTAGGGACTCGCGGGAGAGTCTTGGATGCGTGTCGCGCGATGTGATTTCTGACGAGGACTGGGCCGTGATCGGCCCGTTGCTCCCGAAAGTGAAGTGGACCGGTCGGCCGCCTATCGATCGTCGGACCGTGGTGGAGGCGACGGCATGGCGATTCCGCACGGGAGCTCCATGGCGGGACGTGCCGGACCGGTTCGGGAACTGGAACACGGTATACAAGAACTTCAACCGGTGGGCTGAGCAGGGCGTCTGGGCGCGACTACTGGAGCACGTGCAGTCGCTCGCGCAGCAGGCCGGCGACCTCGACTGGGTCGCGTCGATCGACTCCACAATCGTGCGCGTGCACCAGCACGGCGCCACCCTCCCGCGGGCCACGGGGGGCTCTGTCGAACTACAAGAAGTTCGGTGAAGAGCCTGCTGATCATGCGATCGGGCGTTCTCGCGGAGGGTTGACGACGAAGAATCACCTGGTCTGCGACGGGAAGGGGCGGCCTCTCGCGTTCGTCCTCAGCCCGGGGCAGGCGGCCGACACCAGCATGCTGGCCGTGACGCTCAGCGAGATCCGCGTCCCAGGTGCCAGGGGCAGGCCACGCTCCCGCCCGGACCGGGTGCTCGCTGACAAGGGATACCCGTCGAAAGCGAACCGGGCGTGGCTGCGGCAACACGGGATCGCCGCGACGATCCCCGAGCGCGAAGACCAGATCGCCCACCGCCGCAAGAAGCCGGGCCGGCCGATCGACTTTGGCGACCAGCAGCGCGTCCGTTACCGCGACCGAAACGTCGTCGAGCGATGCTTCAATAGACTCAAGCAATGGCGTGGCATCGCGATGCGCTCAGATAAGACCGCCCGCAACTACCACGCCGCGCTCTGCCTTGCCGCGACGCTCTACTGGCTCAACAGTTCCAGCGCATTAGCGGACCCGCCGTGAAGTTGCTAACCGTGCGCCAGCATGAGCGATAACGCGCTCAAGCACGGGGATCTGCATCTCGACCGACGCCCGCCATCCTTCATCGGATTCGATGGCATGGTCTGCATTCGCCACCGTGATCAGTGTTGCCGAAGTCTGACCGACAGCGTCCGGCGTCCACATGTGGTCACGGTCCCCACCCATCGCGAGGTGCTCAGGCCCGGCAATCGCCAGCGCTGCCCGAATCGGTTCGTCGGTGACGACAGGAGTGAGCCATGCCCCCGGTAGACCACGCTCGATCGCCCACGGCAGCGCGTGGCAGCCGAACGACTTGCCGATCACGAGACGAGCCACGGATGTCGGCGCCTCCGCGAACGTGGCCTCGGCGATCTTACTGACGAACTCTTGCGGGCGAGAACGTTCCACTGCGGTGATCGTCCACTCGACGGCACCGACCCGCCATCCCTGTTCTACGAGCGCTGCCGTGGTCCAGTGCAATAGAGGGGATCGAGCGGTGTATCCGCTCCCGCCGGGCAAAACGACCGCGACTGCATCCGATTCCGGACCAGACCATGTCACAGTGACCATGCCGACCACCCTAACGAGCCAGAACTCGCGATCAGAGCCGCTTTAGCAACACAGCCTAGGCGCCGACGGTGAACTGCCCCTGGAACGGTGAGGGGTGCCACTCGTGGGTGGTGAAGGTGACCAGCGGCGCATCCCACGAGTCGACGACGCCGTCGTACATGCGCACGGTGCCCTCGGCCCACGGCCACGACCGCGTCGTGCCGGTGACGCGCGAGAGGTCGACCGTGATGCGCGCGGAGGTCCCCTCCGCGCCCTGGTAGCCGTCGACGTCGACGGTGAACACCATCCCCCCGTTGAGGACGTCCCCGTCCGGGCCGGGGTCGCCCCACTCGTGGACGACGCTGACCGCCGACACCTCGCAGCTGCCGACCACCTCGCGCGACGCGTCGCTGACGATCTCGCAGCTGTTCCCGGTCGACCAGTCGCGTGCGGTGGCCGTCGCGGAGAACGTGGCGCCGTCCGTCCAGGAGGCCGTCGTGGCGGGAGCGGTCACCTGCACGAGGAGCAGGCACACCAGGAGGGTGGCGGCGGCGCTCGCGAGCCGTCGGAGGGTCCGGGTCACGACTCGCTCCCCGAGGGCTGAGGGCTGGGGCGCCGGTCGCGTGCGCGTTCGTGTCCGGTGCGCGAGGCGGGCATCCGGCTGAGCGCGAGGAGCGCGGCCAGGGCGACGAGCAGCGGCACGGCGGTGCTCGGGCGGGTCAGGCGGGTGATGAAGTCCCCGCCGCCGGGAACCTGCCACCGCGGGCTGAGGACGGTGTCGTCGGTGACGACGTAGGCGCCGCCGTCCTCGGTGTCGTTCGCGTCGCCCTGCATCCGGACGTGCCAGGTGCCGTCGTCCTGCTGGGCGATGTCGACCACTCGATGGGTGACCAGCACCCCGGTGGCCGGGTTCGGCAGGGACACGACGTCGCCGACCTCGACCTGCTCCACCGGCACGGGGGTGTCCAGGAGCAGGTCGCCGGTCATGATCGCCGGTTCCATCGAGCCTGACACCACGACGAGAGGCTGGACCAGGCCTGCCTGGCCGGCCGCCCACAGGGCGCCGCAGAGCACGCCGATCACGGCCAGCGTCCACACCAGGACGTCAGCGAGGGCTTTCAGCGCGCGCAAAAGGATCATCACCTCCAAACCACGGGGGACCGAGCGCGACGGCTGGGCAGATCCCGAGCCTCCCCAGCCGTCGCGCCCAGCGCAGGCGACCGACGCCTACGCCTGGCTGACGCCGGTGAACGACACCGTCAGGGCACCAGCCGCACCCTGGTACGACGGGTCCCAGTCCTCCGGGGTCGTGATCGTCAGGGTCGCGGTCGCGGTCTCCGCCGGGGACAACAGCACGTCGTCCGGCACGCTCACCGTCGCGCTGGCCGGATCGGACCCCTCGAACAGGGATCCGGTGGCGCTGACCTCTGCCTGCCCGCCGAGGCTGAGGTCGACCGACCCGGAGTTCTTGAGATGCAGCGTCACCTGCCGCGTCTCCCCCTGGTTCATGCGAGCGAACGCCGCCTCGTCGATCGCGACGGCCACCCCGTCGCCGACGGTGTCGGCGTCGACCCACGACGTGCCGTCGGTGCTCGCCTGCAGCTCGACCTGGGCGGCCCCGGCGCTGCCGGTGAACCACGCCTGGTCGGTCCACGAGGCGCTCGTCACCGCGGCTCCGATACCCAGGACTGCGACTGCGGCGAGCCCGAAGCGCAGGTAGGTCTTGCGATCGCGGCGCTCGGTCTCGACGGCGGTCTCGATGTTGGACACAGTGTGCTCCTCTCCCACATGAGCGCCCTGTCGGGCGGGACGGTCGCGTGCGTCATGCGGGAGCGTTCAGCGCTGGACGCCTCGCCGGGCACGGGCACAGGTGGACCGGGCACCGGTTGTGGCGCCCTCGCCCCGCGATGTCGTCACGCCGGGCCCTGGTGGCCCTGGCTGCGGTCGTGGCGCCTTCGCCCAGCGGTATCCGCACGCCGGAACAGCGCCCTGGACAGGTGTCCAGATGTCCAGTTGACCGATCACCATTATATGAACGTTCGGCGGGCATAAGAAAAGCGTTCGGCGGGCCGTGGGCAGTCCGCTCGGTCGTCGCCGCGACGACGGGACGAGAAGCGAGAAATGGCCCCTGTCGCCGGCCTGCCAGGGGCCACGACTCACTTCTCGCGCCCAACGCTGCGGGCTCGTCGGGTTCGTGTGCCCGGGTCAGGCGAGGCCGTAGCGCGCGTCGAGGTCGGGGTCGTGGGGCGGGTTGCCGAACGACGCGGTCCAGGCGCCGTCGGCCGCGATCGACTGGCCGGACACGTAGCCGGCCTCGTGGGACAGCAGGAACGCGACGAGCGCGGCGATCTCGGCGGACTCGGCGATGCGGCCGAGCGGCGGGCCCTCGGCGAGGGCGCGCTCCTCGGCGGCCGGGTCGGCCGCGCGGGCGATCTGCGCGTCGAGGTGCGGGGTGCGCACCCCGCCCGGCGCGACGGTGTTGGCGCGGATGCCGTACCGCCCGTACGTCACGGCGACGGAGCGCGCGAGCGCGTCGATGCCGCCCTTGGTCAGCTCGTAGGCGGCGTGGTCGGCGAACGCCGCGCGGCCGTGGATCGAGCCGATGTTGACGATCGACCCGCCGCTCACCTGGTCGGTGAACGCCTCGACGGCGGCGGCGCAGCCCCACAGGTAGCCGAGACCGTTGATCTCGACGACGTCGCGCGCGTCCTGCTCGACCTGCGCCGCCCGCTCCGGGTCGGCGAGCGCGTGCAGCGGCGTGCGGACGGTGATGCCCGCGTTGTTCACCCATCCGGCGAGCGGCGCGAGGTCGCGCGCGGTCCGCGCGGCCTCGCGGTGGGCCTCGCGGTCGCGCGAGTCCCCCAGCACGACGGCGGCGCACACCCCCTCCTCGACCGTCCCCGAGCCCGGGGTGCGTTCCAGCCCGACGACGGTCCACCCGTCGGCGGTGAGGCGCGCGGCCACGGCGCGGCCGATGCCCTTGCCGCTGCCGGTGACGACGACGCTGCGGTGCTCGCTCGCGGGTCCGTCCGTGGGTCCTGTCACGGGTTCGCCTCCAGGTCGAAGCGGTCGGGGTCGAGCGTGAAGCCCAGGCCGGGCGCCTCGGGCGGGGTGGCGTGGCCGACGTCGAACACGGGACCGCCGCGCACGAGCAGCGGCGCGGGGTCGTAGGGGTTGCCCGCGGGCGAGCGGTCGAACGTCTCGACGCCGATCCCCGCCGCTCCGCCCAGGTGCACGCTCACCTCCGGGTACACGTGGCTGGACACGGCCTTCCCCTTCGCGGCCCACGCGCGCACCAGCGGGTCGGCGGCCGTGATGCCGCCGATCGCGACGACGTCGACGCGCGGCACGTCGAGCGCGCCCAGGGCGTCGAGCCGGGCGAAGACCTCGGGGTCGGTGACCTCGTCGCCCACGGAGAGCGGCAGCCCGGACGCATCGCGGACGCGCGCCGCGCCGGCCGCGTCCTCGGGCAGCAGCGGGTCCTCGAGCCACGCGAGCGCGGGCGCGCTCTCCCCCGCCGCACCCGTGACGCCCCACGCGTCGAGGTCCGCGAGCGCCTCGTCGGCGGCGCGCCAGCCGAAGCCCACGTCGACGACGACGCCGCTGCGCCCCGCGACGGTCGGGCGACCGGTGGCGTCGGGCAGCTCGGCGCGCAGGATCGCGAGCAGGTCGCGCATGAGCGCGCGGTCGGGCGAGCGCGAGATCTTCAGCAGCGGCCACCCGGCGCGCGCGTGCGCGAGCACCTCGTCCGCGACGTCGCGCGCGGTGCGGCCGGGCGTCGGGTAGGCGGCGACGAGGATCGCGGGGCGTGGCACTGCGACGGCCGCCCCGGACGAGACGTCGCGGGGACTCCCGGCGACGGCACCTGCCGGAGCGTCCCTGTCGCCGCCGACACCCGGCTCCGCGGACCCCGCGAGGTGCGGGCCGTCGTCGAGCAGGGACCACACGGGACGACCGGCGAGGCGGCCCGCGAGGTCCCACAGCGCGACGTCGACCAGGCCGACCGCGCGCCGCACGAGGCCCACGCGGCCGACGATCGCGGACCCGCGCAGGGCCGCGTCCCAGGCGGCGCCGACGCTCTGGCGCGCGGCGACGCCGTCGGACGCCACGACCTCGCGACCCACCACGTGCGGGGCGACGAGCCGGTCCACGAGCTCGGCCATGGGCGCCTCGCGCGTGAGCGCGTACGACTCGCCCGCGACGGTGCGGCCGTCGTCCGTCTCGGCGACGACGCGCACGCCGACGTACTCGCGGCGCTCGACCGTCATCGCGCCGAGGCGCAGCGGCTGCGGCAGCGGGACGACCGTCGTCGCGGTGCGGACGGCGACGACGCGCGCGGCGGTCCCCACGCTCACTCCGGCTTCTTGGCGAGCGGCACGCCGTAGTCGACGAGGAACCCGCCGTCGACGTAGACGGTCTGCCCGACCATGTACGCGGCCTGGTCGGAGACGAGCCAGCTCACCGCGTTGCCGATCTCCTCCGGCTGGGCGAGCCGGCGGGCGGGGATGCGCGCGAGGATCGTCTCCTCCGAGAGTGTGCCCTGGGCGACGCCCTGGCGGAACACGCCCGTGTCGATGTACCCGGGCGCGACGGCGTTGACCCGCACGCCGCGCGCGGCCCACTCGGCGCCCGCGGTCGCAGTGAGCCCGATGACGGCGGCCTTGGTCGTGGAGTACGGGGCCCGGCCGGCGGAGCCGCGGGCCGAGACGGACGAGATGTTGACGACGGCGCCCCGGCCCGCCGCGAGCATGTGGCGGCCCGCGGCCTGGAGGCACGCGAAGACGCCGTGCAGGTTGACGTCCACGACGGCCGACCACTCGTCCCACGTGAGGTCCTCGAGCGCGCGGTGGCGCTGGATGCCCGCGTTGTTGACGAGCGCGTCGATCCCGCCGAACGCCGCGGCGAGGTCGTCGAACGCGGCGCGCACGGCGGCGTGGTCGGTGACGTCGAGCGGGGCCCACACGAGCCCGGGCGCGTCGGGGACGGCGCCGAGGTCGAGCGCGGGGAGGTCGTGCTGCACGACGTCCGCGCACACTACCCGGAACCCGTCGGTCGCGAGGCGCTCGGCGACGGCCCGGCCGATGCCGGCCGCTCCCCCGGTGACGACGGCGAGCGGGACGCGCGGGGCGTCGGGGGCGGGGGTGGTCACTGGTCCTCCTCGGGGACGGGACGGGTCGGGGACGCGGCGGACGTCGGTGCGGCAGGTGCCGGTGCGGCGGGTGCCGCGACGCCGGGGGGCCAGGCGGCGGCGCCGGCGAGCACGTCGTCGACGACGGCGCACGCGTGCCGCTCCAGGCGTTCGAGCGAGCCCGGCGCGAGCGGCGACTGCCACGCCTGGTAGGCGCCGACGTCGTACGCCTCGCGGGTGGGCAGGTAGACGAAGCCGGGCCCGTTGGTGAGGTTCGCGACGACGACCGGCCGCGTCCCGGCGTGGGCACGGACCGTGCGCTGGAGGCGCGAGTACGCCTCGCCCGGGTGCGCGACGAGCAGCGCCTCGCCGACGCGCCACACCCACGTGGGGTGCTGGACGGTCGGACCGGTGACGTAGCCGTCGCGCAGGTTCCGCGCGCGGCGCAGGCGCTCCTCGCGCGAGCGCGGGTCGATGGCGGCCCACTCGGCCTCGAGCTCGTCCCACGTCGGGAGGTCGCGCAGGTCGAGGGCGACGGGCTCCGCCACGGCGGCGAGCGTCCGGGCGTCGGGCCGGGCATCGGTGCCGGTGCCGGCGCCGGGGAGCGCGGCCGACGGCGCGGGCTCCCAGACCGCGAGCGGCGCGCCGGACTCGACGACGTGGGTCAGCTCCAGCTCCGTGCCCGGCGGCGGGAGCTCGGCGAGCGCCGCGAGCACCGCGTGGCCGAGGGAGGTGCCGTGCCGGTCCGCGACGGCGGTGTCGCCCGTGTACTGCTCGCGCGGCGCGAGCTCGCCCGACGCGCCCTGGAGGAACGCGACGGGGGCGCCCGTCTCGCGCTCGACGAGGTCGCGCATCGCGCCCACGTAGTCGGGCGAGACGAGCCGGTTCTGCCAGGCGAGCGTCGTCGGGTGGCACGCGTAGTTGACGATCGTCGCGAGGGTGACGTCCTGGCCTGCGGGCGCGGCGCCGTCGGGCCGGGTCTCCCCGGCGGGCGCGAGGCGTGCGGTGAGGCGCCCGACGACGACCGTGTCGTCCGCGGGGTCGGCGCCGGGCGAGCGCGGGGTGCCGGCGTCGGGGTTGAAGCCGACGAGCGGCCGGGGCGGCGTGCTCGCCGCAACGGCTCCCGCGGTCGTGCCCGCGTGCCCGCCCGCGCAGCCGTCGAGCAGCGCCTCGCGGTTGGACGCGAGGCCGCAGCGGCCGGTCGTCCACTCGAGGGTCGCGGGCCGGAGGGACGCGATCGCCTCCACGGCGGCGTCGGCCGCTGCGCGCGCGAGGTCGTGCAGGTAGGCGACGCCGCGGTCGCCGCCCGCGAGGTCGGCGTCGCCCGAGCACAGGACCGGCCCGGCGTGCGTGTGCGAGAGCGAGACGAGCAGGCGCTCGACGGGCAGCCCGGTCGCGTCGAGGACGGTCGCGCGCAGGGTCGCCTCGTCGTCGACCCGGCGCCACCAGGTGCCGTCGATCGTGACGAGGACGAAGGGCTCGGCGACCCCGGGGCCGGAGCGCTCCTCCGCGAGCGCCACGGCGGTCAGCGTCATCGCGCGGTGGGCGCCCTCGGAGACGTCCCAGTCCGCCGGGCCCCAGTTGCGCGCCCGGATGCCGGGGGCGGGCGTGACGTCGCGGACGGCGACGCCGGCCAGGCCGACGAACGCGGGGACGGGGGCCCGCGTGTGCAGGGCGACCATCGCACCTCCTCTGGGCTCGGGAGTGCCGATGCTATAGCATGTAGTCCGGTCGGGACGCCCCCGGGACGGCACCGTGGCCGCTATCCTTCAGCGGCGCCCCACCCTCGACGATCCGAGCCCGCCGCCCCCACGACACCACGGAGAAACCATGGCGCTCAAGAGCGTGCCGGACCAGAACGTCGCCGACCGCGTCACGGTCGAGCTGCGCGAGGCGATCTTCAGCGGCGACCTCGCCCCGGGCGAGCGGCTCGTCGAGCGCAAGCTCGCCGAACGCCTCGGCACGAGCCACATCCCGGTGCGCGAGGCACTGACGCGACTGACCCAGGAAGGCCTCGTCGAGCGGCTCCCCCACCGCGGCGCACGCGTCGCCGCGCTCACGAGCCGCGACCTCGAGGAGATCTCCAGCCTGCGCACCCTGCTGGAGCAGTTCGCCGTCGTGCGGGTCCAGGACGCCTGGGACCCGGCGAAGGAGGCGAAGCTGCGCAAGACGGTCCAGCAGATGGTCCAGGCGGCGGAGAAGGGCAGCAACGCCCGCGTCTTCGAGCTCGACCGGCGCTTCCACGAGCAGCTCTGGGAGATGGCCGACCACCGCATGCTCATGACGCTCAACGCGCAGCTCCGCAGCCGCATCACCGGCTTCCTGCGCGCCGCGAACGCCGCGCTCGAGCCCGAGGCGCGCGTCGCGCACGCGCGCACCCACGACCTCATCGTCGACGCCATCGCGGGCGGCGACCCGGGCACGGCCCAGCGCGTCATGGCCGAGCACATCGGCGAGGCCGCCGCGCGCCTCGCGAGCCACACGGACGACGAGGCCGAGCCCGCCGTGGCGAACGGCTGACGCCCCGCTCTCGCAGGAGGAGCCCGGATGGCGGCACCGCCGCCATCCGGGGCGTTCGTGCGCGCCCAGCCCGGCCCGCACGGTCCGCCGCGTCGCACGCCGACGGTCGTCCCGCGACCCTACTTTTGCTATAGCATCCCGTCAACACCGGCCCGGACCCTGGACTGCCATGCACCTGCGCACCGCCACGCCCGACGACGTCCCCGCGCTCTTCGCGCTGTGGGACTGCGCGTTCGACGCGCCGCTCATGGTGCCGGTCTACGAGACGGACGGCGGCCGGCTCGACCGCACGCACGTCGCCGTCGACCCGGACGACGGCCGCGTCGTGGGCTCGGTGTACTGGACGCCGCGCGAGCTCGGCGGGCCGGGCGGCGGCACCCTCCGGGCGGGCGGCGTCGCGAACGTCGCGACCGCCCCCGAGGCGCGGGGCCGGGGCCTCGTCCGCGCGCTGCTCGCGCGCGCCGTCGAGCAGATGGAGCAGGACGGCGCGGACGTCGCGCTGCTGTTCACCGGCACCCCGGACGTCTACCGGTCGAGCGGCTTCGAGACGTTCGACGTGCCGCTCCGGCGCGGCGCGCCGCGTCCGGTCGACGAGCCGGACCCCGGGCACGACGACCTCGACGACGACGGGCTCCCGACGGGCGCCGCGCCGTCGGACCTCGTGGGCGACGCCCCCGTGCGGACCCGCACCGACCGCCTGCCCGGCGTGCCGTGGCCCGCGTGGTCGGTCGCGCTGCGGTGGGAGCAGCTCGCCGTGCTGCACGACGCGTTCGACACCGCGGCGGGCGGGCCTCGCCCCCTCGCCACCCGACGCACCGCCGAGCACTGGCAGCAGCGCATCCCGCTCTGGTACTCCGGCGCCGAGGTGTTCACCGCACGGGCAGCCGACGGGGAGATCATCGGCTACCTCGTCCTCGAGCCCGAGCCGGACGTGCTGAAGGTCCGCGAGCTCGGCGTCGACCCGGCGTCGGACCGCGCGCCCGACGTCGTCGACGCCCTCGCGCGCACCACGCTCCACCGCGCGCACCTGCACGGCTCCCCCACCGTCGAGGTGCGCCTCCCCGCGCACGCCCTGACCGACCGCTTCGCCGCCGCGGTGCTCGACGCGCCCGTCGTCGCGACCGACACGACGGGGATGCTCCGGCCCGTCCGCGCGGCGGCCGACGTCGTCGCGCACCTCCGCGACGCCGCCGCGGCCGGGGTGGGTTTCCACTGGCCCGGCGACTACCTCTGACCTGCTGACCCACCCCACGAGGTAGAGCCCCGGTCCGCCGAGGTAGAGCCCTGGTCACGCCACCAAGGCTCTACCTCGCGCGACCACGGCTCTACCTCGGCGTCGTCGGCACGTGCGCTCCCGTGGGAAGGCAGTTGCTATGGCATTTTTCGAGGCGGTACAGCGATCTGACCTGCGTGGATGCTCGATCAATTGCTCTTGACGATGCCATAGCATCCCGCTACTCTCCGAGTGTCCGGTTCACCGTCGCAACGACGCGCACGAACCCGCTGACCCCCGACCCAGCACCGGAACCGCACGACCCCCGCAGCACCGCTCCCCCGGAACACCCCGCAGCCCCGGGCCGCCGGAGCCACCGCGTCGCCCGCCCGCACGGCGTCCTCCCGACGTCACGAAGGGTGCCCCCGTTGTCCACTCCCCGATCCCAGACCCGCCCCGCGCCCATCAGCTCCGGCGCGACCGACCCCATGACCGCCGAGGCGGTGTCACCCTCGCGCCGCCACCTGCTGCGCGTCGCCGGCATGGCCTCGCTCGCCGCGGGCGCCGTCGCGCTCGGCACCGGCAGCGCGCACGCGGCGCCCCTCGCCGGCACGCTCCCTGCGGGCAAGAACGACACGCCCGACGACGAGGTCCTCGTCGCCGCCACCGTCGCGCAGCTCACCGGCTGGAAGGCCAAGAAGCTCGACGACGGCACCGTCGCCCAGCTCCTCGGCCACGCCACCCCCGGCGACGGCGCCGCCCGCCTCGTGCGCTACGACGCGAGGTCCACCGCCGCCCCCAACGGCGGCACCGTCCTCGCCCCGACCGACGCAGGAGCCAAGGGCCGCTGGCACACCCTCCACACCGGCACCGGAGACTTCCGCTGGTTCGGCCTCTTCGACCCCGACACCCCCGCCGACGACGCCCTCGACGCCCTCGTGAACGACCCCAGCATCACCCGCATCGAGGCCCACACGGACCTCAACTTCACCCGCCGCCACACCTACACGCGCTCGAACCTCGAGATCGACTTCGCCGGGCGCACGGTCACGACGGAGGGCATCGAGCGCAACGCCCACGACAACCCCTTCGGCGCGGTCCTGTTCTTCCAGGGCCGCGTGACCGACGAGACGCAGCAGCGCTCCCTCGCGGCGACGCTCCCCGACCTCACGGACGTCTTCGAGGTCGCGGACGCGGGCGCGTTCGCCGTCGGGCAGTGGTGGGCGCTGCGCTCGGACGAGCGCCCGGGCGGCGGTGGCGACGAGCGCGAGCTCCAGCGCCTCGTCCAGGTCACGCAGGTGCTCGACGCGACGCACGTGCGCGTCGACTACAAGAACGGCTGGGAGTTGCCCGCCGGGCGGGTGCTCACCTGGACGCGCGTCGAGCCCGTCGAGCAGGTGCACGTGCGCGCGATGACGTTCCACGGTTCCGGGCCCTTCGACGGCCCGGCGAACGGCGAGCTGCCCGACGACCGCGAGATGACCGGATCCCACCCCGTCGCGTTCGAGTACGCGGTGCGCTGCGACGTCTCGGACGTGCACGGCCACCGCACGTGGTGGCCGGTGATCATGCGGCGCTGGAACACCCACTTCGTCACGGAGCGGTGCTCGGTCGCCAACCCGCCGACGGTGTTCTACGGCGGCGCCGGGTACCTCACGCAGCAGATCTACTGCCTGTACGGGCGCGTCTCCGACTGCACGAGCCACAACGCGCGGCACCTCAACGACCTCACGGCGTCGGCGTACTGCCTCGTGGAGAACTGCCACGGCGACGGGGACGACCAGGGCGGCAACCCCTTCACGACCCACGGCCAGTACGAGCACGACCTCGTGTTCGTCGGCAACAGCGGGCTCATGGACATCGCCAACTCGGGCGGCCAGTGGGGCACGGCGGCCAAGCGCATCACGGTCAAGCACCACACGTGCTCGTGGTTCGTCGCGGGCACCAAGATCACGGACCTCACGCTCGAGGACGTGCACGTCGTCGCCCGGTCGACGTTCGACCCGCAGGCGACGCTCACGATCAACGCCGACGGCGCACAGGTGCGCGGCTGCACGGCCGGCTTCTTCGCCGTCGGGCAGCGGTCGTCGCTGTCGCGGCGGCCGACGGTCGTCGAGGACTGCGCGTTCGCGCTGCCTGCGGGGTCGGTGCTGCACCAGACGCCGGTGACGACCCCCGTGCACTTCGTGCGCACCCGCCTCACCGGCGTGGACGGCACGATCTTGCGCGGCGCCGGCCCCGTGACGTTCACCGACTGCGAGCTCGTCGGCGGCACGGACGACGCCCCGGCCGCGCCGGTCGACCTCGGCTCGGCGGACGTCACCGTCACGGGCGGGTCGTGGCAGGGCGTGGGCGTGCGGCTCAGCGGCGCGCGCGACCAGCGGCTCGTGCTCGACGGCGTCCGGGCCGCGGGCACGACGACGGCCGGGGCCCTCGTCTCGCGCGGCACCGGCGCGGGCGCCGTGGACGTCACGCTCCGCGGCGCCGACCTGCGGACTGCCGACGGCACCGCGCACGTCGCGCTGCGCCCCGGCGACCGCTACGCCGCGACCGGCTCACGGTTCACGGGCGGTCGCCTCGACCTGCCCGACGGCGTGCGCGTCCTCCATGCGCGCAACGTCGAGACCGGCGTCGACCGCGCAGGCCTGCCGACCGCGGGCGTCGGCGTGCTCGTCGACGCGAACCTCACCGTGTGACCCGCCCGGGCGACGCCCGGGCACCCTGTCCCGCCTCCCCACCGACACCCGCGCCGTCGCGCCGGGCCGACGAAAGGACACCCCTATGACCCTCGAGACCACGACCGAGCCGACGACGGCCGCGCCGGGCGAGGCCGCCCAGGCGCCCTCGCGGCGCCACCTGCTGCGCATCGCCGGCATCGCCTCCCTCGCCGCCGGCGCCGTCGCGCTCGGCAGCGGCAGCGCCCAGGCGGCGCCCCTCCCCGGCGCGCCGCTCGCGGCGAAGAAGGACGACAAGCCCGACGAGGAGGTCCTCGTCGCCACCACCGTCGCCCAGCTCACGGGCTGGAAGGCCAAGAAGCTCGACGACGGCACCGTCGCCCAGCTCCTCGGCCACGCGACCCCCGGCGACGGCGCCGCCCGGCTCCTGCGCTACGACGCGAGGTCCACCGCCGCCGCCAACGGTGGCACCGTCCTCGCCCCGACCGACGCAGGAGCCAAGGGCCGCTGGCACACCCTGCACACCGGCACCGGCGACTTCCGCTGGTTCGGCCTCTTCGGCCCCGACACCCCCGCCGACGACGCGCTCGACGCCCTCGTGAACGACCCGAGCGTCACCCGCATCGAGGCGCACACGGACCTCAACTTCACGCGGCGCCACACGTTCACGCGCTCGAACCTCGAGCTCGACTTCGGCAACCACCTCATGACGACCGAGGGCATCGAGGACGCCGGGCAGGACGACCCCTTCGCGGCCGTGCTGTTCTTCCGCGGGAAGGTCACGGACGACGTCCGGAAGAACACCCTCACGGCGACGATGCCGGAGCTGCGCGACGACTACGAGGTCGCGGACTCCTCGCAGTTCGAGGTGGGCCAGTGGTACGCGGTCGAGGTCAACGCGCTCGCCGGCCGGTGGGAGCGCGAGCTGCAGCGCCTCGTCCAGATCACGCAGATCGTCGACGCCACCCGCGTGCGCGTCAACTACAAGGCGGGCTGGTCGCTCGCGAAGGGCCGCACGCTCACGTGGACGCGCGTGGAGCCCGTCGAGCAGGTGCACGTGCGCAACCTCGCGTTCCGCGGCCGGCCCGACGGCGACCAGTACACCGGCTCGCACCCGATCGCCTACGAGTACGCGGTGCGCTGCGACGTGGAGAACGTGCACGGCGTCGCGACGTTCTGGCCGCTCGTCATGCGCCGCTGGAGCACGTTCTTCCGCACGGCGGGCTGCTCGCTGACCAACCCGGCGTCGGTCACGTGGGGTGGCGCGGGCTACCTGACGCAGCAGATCTACTGCAACTACGGGCACGTCGTGGACTGCCACACGACCAACGCGAGGCACCTCAACGACTGGACCGCGTCGTCGTACGGGCTCGTGGAGAACTGCCACGGCGACGGCGACGACCAGGGCCCGTTCGTCACGCACGGCCAGTACGAGCACGACCTCACGTACGTGGGGAACTCGGGGCTCATGACGTTCGCCAACTCGGGCGCGGCCTGGGGCGGCGCGGCCAAGCGCATCACCGTGACGCGGCACGTGTGCTCGTGGTTCGTCGCGCGCGTCAAGGTCACCGACCTCACGCTCGAGGACGTGCAGGTCATCCGCAAGGACGGCCTCGCGGGCTCGGGGATGCTGTGGGTCAACGCCGACGGCGTGCAGCTCCGCGGCTGCCAGGCCGACGACACCCTGATCATCTCGCAGGCCTCGGCGCTGTCGAAGCGGCCCAACGTCATCGAGGGGTCGCGCTTCGCGGTCCTGCCGGACACCGCGATCACCCAGGCGAACGTCACGAACCCGGTGCACCTCGTACGCACGACCCTGAACGGGCTGAAGAACGCGTCGTTCGCCGGGAAGGGTCCCGTCGTGCTGGACACGTGCACGCTCGAGGCCGCCGAGGGCGAGGGCACGGTGACGGTGAGCGGCGACCTCACGGTGCGCGGCGGCGTCCTCCGCAACGTCGCGGTCGTCGCGGCGGGCGCGGCCGAGCAGACCGTCCGGCTCGACGGCGGCGCCCGGCTCGAGGGCAAGCCCGCGGGCGGGAGCTTCCTGCGCCGGGCGAAGGCGGACAAGCCGGTCACCTGGGCGCTGGACGGCGTCCGGAGCACCGCGCCGTCGGGCGACACTGGGCACGTGAACCTCGACGCCGGTACCAACAGCTGGTCCGCCACGGGCTCGACCTTCGCGGGCGGGACCCTGGCGCTCGCCCCGTCCGCCCTGGGCGGCGGCTCGTCCGTCCTCCACAGCGGCAACGTCGAGCAGGGCGTCACCCGCACGGCGTTCCCCGACGACGGCGACCGCGTCGTCACGACGGGCAACCTCGTCGTCTGACCCGAGGGTCGGCAGCACCCAGCCTCTCCTCCGCGCTCCTCGTCGCCGGACGACGAGGAGCGCGGAGCAGGCCGGCGCTCCCCCGCGCGAGGTGAGACGACGAAGGGGCCGGGGGTGGTGAGTGCGGGTCGTGGCGGGCCTGGCGGGAGCGCCGCGAGGAACGAGCAGCGCGGATGGTAGACCCGCACTCACCACCCCCGGCCCCGGCCCACGACGACCACCGCGTCGGCGCCCCGCGCCGCGGCACGAAAGGTCACAACTCCGCATCGCGTCGTGCGCGAGTTAACACGAGCGCCGATCTGGCGTAACATCGGCATGGCAGGCTTGCTATAGCAAATAGCAAATGAGGCCTGCCAGGGCCGGGAGACCCCCGCCCCGCAGGACCATCGCAACGGAGCAAGGACCGCACACGTGACCCCCACCCCCCAGCCTGTCACCGTCGCCCTCGTCGGCGCCGGGAACCGCGGACAGACGTACGCGCGCTGGATCGCCGAGCACCCCGAGCGCGCCCGTCTGGTCGCCGTCGCCGACCCTCGGGCGCACCAGCGCGGGCTCGTCGTCGACCAGGCCGTCGCGGCCCAGGCCGCCGCGGCCCAGACCGGCGGCCCCGCCGACCCGGCCGTCACGCCGGCCGCCACCACCGCCGCCGCGCTCGCCGCCGACACGTCCGCGCCCGCCGTCGGCCTGGGCGCGGCACTCCCGCAGGTCGCGGAGTTCGCCGGCTGGCAGGACCTCGTCGCCGCGGGCGACGCCGACCGGGCCGCGGGGGGCACGGGCCGGGTCGCGGACATGGTGATCGTCGCGACGCAGGACCGCGAGCACCGCGACCCCGTCGTCGCGCTCGCGCCGCAGGGGTACGCGATCCTCGTCGAGAAGCCGCTCGCGCCGAGCCCGGAGGAGTGCCGGGACGTCGTCGACGCGGTCGAGGCGTCGGGCGTGCTCTTCGGCGTCTGCCACGTCATGCGCTACATGCCGTACACGGACCTCGTGAAGTCCGTCGTCGACTCGGGCGTCCTGGGCGAGATCGTCAACGTCCAGCACCTCGAGCCCGTCGGCTGGTGGCACGACGCCCACTCCTACGTGCGCGGCCCCTGGCGCTCCGAGAAGACGTCGAGCCCGATGCTCCTCGCGAAGTCGAGCCACGACCTCGACTGGATCCGCTACGTCACGGGCAAGCGGATCGCGACGGTCGCGAGCTTCGGCTCCCTGAAGCACTTCCGGCCCGAGGAGCGGCCCGCGGGCGCGGCGGACCGCTGCCTGGACTGCCCGCTCGAGCCGACGTGCCCGTACTCGGCCCCGCGCCTGTACCTGTCGACGCTGCGCGAGAAGGGCCCGATCTGGCCGGTCTCCGTCATCACGGACGCGACCGACGAGGCGGGCGTCGTCGAGGCGCTGCGCACGACCGACTACGGCCGCTGCGTCTACGCCTCGGACAACGACGTCGTCGACCACCAGGTCGTCGCCATGGAGCTCGAGGGCGGCGGCGCGGCGACGTTCACCATGACCGCGTTCTCCGAGCAGGACCACCGCAAGACCCAGATCTTCGGCACCCACGGGTGCCTCGACGGCGACGGGGAGAAGGTCCGCGTGACCGACTTCCGCGACGGCAGCGTCACCGTGCACGACGGCGGCCACCACGGCGCCACGAACGCCGCCGACGACCACGGCGGCGGCGACTCGGGGGTGATGGACGCGTTCGTGCGCGCCGTCGCGACGGGGGACCCGAGCCACGTCCGGTCAGGCGCCGTCGAGTCCCTGCAGAGCCACCTCGCCGTGTTCGCGGCCGAGGAGTCGCGCCACCGGCGCACCGTCGTCGACGTCCCGGCGCGCTGACGCGCCGGGCCCGACGACCGCACCACCACAGCACCACACCGCCCAGCAGCACCCCCATCCCCACCCGCCCACCCGGGCGGGACCTCACCAAGGAGACACGTCGATGACCCTGCGCACGACGAAGCGCCTCTGGACCGCCGCGCTCGCGGTCGGCACGCTCGGCGCGCTGAGCGCCTGCGCCGGCGGTGCCGGCGCCGGCAGCTCCACCCCCACGCCCGAGGACGGCGCCGCGTCCGGCTCCGTCACCATGTGGACCTACCCCGTCATCGCCGACGAGGCCGCCCACAAGGCCTTCTGGGACGAGCAGGTCGCCGCGTTCCAGGAGGAGAACCCCGACGTCGACGTCAAGGTCGAGATCTACCCGTGGGCCGGCCGCGACGAGACGCTCGCGACCGCGATCGCGGGCAACAAGGGCCCCGACGTCGTCTACCTCATCCCGGACCAGATCCCGAAGTACGGCAAGTCCCTCGCCGCCGTGGACAACTACGTCACGGACCAGGTGGGCGACCTGCGCGAGAACGCGTCGAAGGCCGTCACGGTCGACGGCGCGATGCTCGGCTCGCCGCTGATCATGAACAGCAAGCCGCTCGTGTGCAACGCCGCGGCGTTCGAGGCCGTCGGCGAGGCGGGGAACTACCCGGAGACGTGGGACGACCTCATGGCGCTCGCGCCGACGTTCCAGGCCGCCGGCTACGACGTCACCAACTACTGGGGCTCGGTCGACGCGACGCTCAACGAGTCCTTCTACCCGCTGCTGTGGCAGGCGGGCGGGTCCGTCTTCTCCGAGGACGGCTCGTCGGTCGCGTTCGACTCCCCCGAGGGCGTCGAGGCGCTGCAGTTCGCGGTCGACCTCGCCGAGGGCGGGTACATCGAGAAGGACCTGCTGACGACCATCCCCGCGTTCGAGCAGACGAACACCGCCAAGGGCAAGATCGCGTGCACCTGGCAGCAGGGCCCGGCGGACGTCGCGGGCTTCTGGGGCGAGGAGAACGTCGTCGTCCTGCCGCCGCTCAAGGAGGCGGAGGCGGTCGCGTTCGGCACCGTCGGCTCGCTGTCCGTGCTCAAGACGGCCGACAGCCTCGACGCCGCGGGCAAGTGGGCCGCGTTCGCGACCTCGCCCGAGGTGAGCGCCGAGTACGCCCAGGCCGCCGGCTGGTTCTCGCCGTACGAGAGCGAGTCGGGCCTCTACGCCGACGACCCGGTGCTGTCCGCGCTCGAGGAGACGCTCCAGTACACGACGGCCGGCGAGGTCAACGAGAAGTCCCGTGAGGTCATGGGCGTGCTCGCCCCGGAGCTCCAGGCCGCGCTCATCGGCGAGAAGACGCCCGAGCAGGCCCTGAAGGACGCGGCCGCGGCGGCGAACCCGCTGCTCGGCTGACCGACGCCGCGGCGCGGGCAGCCGTCCCCCTGCTGCCCGCGCCGCGGTACCTCGCGGTACGAGAGGAGAACCCATGACCGCGACCGCCCCCACCTCGGACGGGCTGACCGCCGACGGGCCCGACCGGCGCCCGACGCCGTCGAGGCCCTCGCGCGGCACGACCCGCCGCGTCCTGGAGCGCCGTGAGGCGAGGATCGGCCTGCTGTTCGCCCTCCCCGCGTTCCTGCTGTTCCTGCTGTTCCGCTTCGGCCCGGCGATCGCCGGCGTCGCGCTGAGCTTCTTCGACTACACCATCGGCGTCGGCGCCGAGTGGACGGGCGTCGAGAACTTCCGCCGCATGGTCGACGACCCGATCTTCTGGTCGGCGCTGCGCGTCACGGTCGTGCTGAGCGTGCTCATCGTCCCCGTGTCGCTCGCGATCTCGACGTTCATGGCGCTCATGGTGCGCCGCTCGTTCCGCGGCTCCGGCTTCTACCGCTCGGTGTTCTTCCTGCCCGTGGTCACGAGCCTCGTGCTCGCGGCGACCGTGTTCACGTGGGTGTTCTCCACGAACGGCCCGTGGTCGAAGCTCATGGGGGCGCTCGGGTTCTCGACCGACTCCTGGCTGGGCGACACGCTGCTCGTGCTGCCCGCGCTCGCGATGGTCGCGATCTGGTCGCGCTTCGGCTACGGGATGCTCATCCTCCTCGCGCGCATGCAGGACCTGCCGCGCGAGCTCGAGGAGGCGGCCGCGATCGACGGCGCCGGGCCGTGGAAGCGGTTCTGGTTCATCATCGCGCCGCAGCTCAAGCCGACCCTGTTCTTCCTCGCCGTCATCGAGACGACGGCGTCGTTCCAGATCTTCGACCTCGTCTACGTGATGACGGCGGGCGGGCCCGCCCGGGCGAGCTACAACCTCGTCTTCTACATCTACGACCAGGGCTTCAAGTACTTCGACCTCGGCTACGCGAGCGCGCTCGGCGTCGCGCTGTTCGTCGTCACGCTGGTCGTCGCCCTGATCCAGCGCTACGCCATCGGGAGGGACAAGTGACCGCCGTCGACCCCACCACCACCGGGCGGGTGCTCGAGGGCGCCGCGATGCCCGTGCGCCCCACCGCGACCCGCCGCCGGCGCGGCCGCAAGGGCGCGAGCGACCTGTCGCTGCGCGGCAAGGTGCTGCGCTACGTCGTGCTCTCGCTCGCCGCCGTCGTGACGATCTTCCCGTTCTACGCGATGGTCGTGCTGTCGCTGAAGCCGGCCGCCGCGATCGACTTCCCCGCGTCGCTCCTGCCGACGAACCTCACGACCGAGGCCTACGGCCGCGTGCTCGGCGCGGGCAACATCGGCACCTGGCTCGTCAACACGCTCGTGTACTCCGTCGTGTCCGTCGTCGCGGTGCTGCTGCTCGCGTCGATGGCCGGCTACGCGTTCGCGAAGAAGAAGTTCCCGGGGCGCGAGGCGATGTTCTGGTCGTTCCTCGCGATGGTCATGGTCCCGTACCACGTGACGCTCATCCCGACGTTCATCCTCATCGCGCAGGCGGGCGGGCTCGACACGTACTGGGGCCTGATCCTGCCGACGCTCGCGAACGCGCAGGCCGTGTTCCTCATGCGGCAGTTCATCCTCGACCTGCCCGACGAGCTGTTCGAGGCCGCGAAGCTCGACGGCGCCTCGGAGTGGCGCATCTTCCTGCGCATCGTGCTGCCGCTGTGCAAGCCGATCCTCGCGACGCTCGGCACGTTCGTCTTCCTGTGGCACTGGAACGACTTCCTGTGGCCGCTCATCATCGGCCAGGGCACCGACCACTGGACGCTGACCGTCGGCATCGCCTCGCTCCAGCAGCAGGACGTGCCGCTCAACATGGTGCTCGCGGGCGCCACCATCTCGTTCGTTCCGATCTTCGCCTCGTACCTCGTGGCCCAGCGCTTCTTCGTCGAGGGCGTCACCTCGTCCGGCATCAAGGGATGACTCACCACATGACCACGCAGACCAGCACCACCGCCCTGAAGGCCCCGACGTCCGTCGCGGAGCTCGAGGAGCTGCTCACGACGCCGTCGCCCGCCCTCGTGGAGGACCTGGCCGCCCGCTCGGGCGACCTCGTCATCCTCGGCGCGGGCGGGAAGATGGGCCCGAGCCTGACCGTCCTCGCCCGCCGGGCGCTCGACGCGGCCGGGCGCACGGGCGACGCCGTGCACGCCGTCTCGCGGTGGTCCGACCCCGAGCAGGCCGACCGCCTGCGCGACGCCGGGGTGAACGTCGTCGCGGCCGACCTGCTCGCGCCCGACGCGGACCTCGCCGCCCTGCCCGACGGCGCCGACGTCGTCTACATGGTGGGCGCCAAGTTCGGCACGTCGTCCGCGCCGTCGCTCGCGTGGGCCGCGAACGCGGCCCTCGTGCACGACGTCGCGCGCCGCTACGCCGACTCCACCATCGCGGCGTTCTCCACCGGGAACGTCTACCCGCTCGTGCCCGTCGAGTCCGGCGGGTGCTCGGAGGAGCACCCCGTCGGCCCGGTCGGCGAGTACGCGATGAGCTGCCTCGGCCGCGAGCGCGTGCTCCAGCACGCCGCGCTCTCGCGCGGCACGAAGGTCGTGACGATCCGCCTCAACTACGCCGTCGACCTGCGCTACGGCGTCCTGTTCGACGTCGCGTCGCCGATCCTCGCGGGCGAGCCCGTGGACCTCACGACCGGGCACGTCAACGTCGTGTGGCAGGGGTACGCGAACGAGGTCGCGCTGCGCTCGCTCGCGCTCGCGTCGTCGCCCGCGACGGCGATCAACCTCACCGGCCCGGAGACGGCGTCGGTGCGGCGCCTCGCGGAGCTCCTCGGCCGTGGCCTCGACCGCGAGGTGTCGTTCACGGGCGATCCCGCGCCGACGGCGCTGCTCAACGACGCGACGCGCTGCCACGAGCTGTTCGGCTACCCGCAGGTGCCGCTGCGGACGCTCGTGGACTGGCAGGCGCAGTGGCTCGCGGCCGGGCTGCCGACGAGCGGCAAGCCGACGAAGTTCGCCGTGCGCGACGGGGCGTTCTGATGACGGCCCCCAGCACCCCCGCCGCGGCGCCCGCAACCCCGCGCCTCGCCGACCCCGTCGCCGCGCTCCTGCGCGCGGGGACCGTCATCCCGGCCCAGCCCCTCGCGCTCGACGCGGGCCGCCGCCTCGACGAGCGCCGCCAGCGCGCGCTCACGCGGTACTACCACGCGGCGGGCGCGGGCGGCGTCGCCGTCGGGGTCCACACGACGCAGTTCGAGATCCGCGAGCACGGGCTCCTGCGGCCCGTGCTCGAGCTCGCGGCCGAGGTGTCGCGCGCGACGGCCGCGGGCGACGCGCCCGCGGGCTCGCTGCACACCGGGCCCCGCCCGCTCGTCCAGGTCGCGGGCGCGGCCGGCGACGTGCGGCAGGCCGTCGCGGAGGCGGAGCTCGCGGCGTCGCTCGGCTACGACGCGGTGCTGCTCGCGCCGCGCGTGCCCGGTCTCGCCGGCTCGCGCGAGGAGGTCGAGCGCGTGCTGCTCGACCGCGCCCGCGCCGTCGGCGAGGTGCTGCCCGTCATCGGGTTCTACCTCCAGGAGGCGATCGGCGGCCCGCGCCTGTCCGTCGGCTTCTGGCGCGAGTACGCGTCGATCGAGGCGGTCGTCGCGATCAAGGCCGCGCCGTTCCACCGCTACCGGACGATCGACGTGCTGCGCGGCGTCGCCGCGTCGGGTCGCGGCGACGAGATCGCGCTGTACACGGGCAACGACGACGCGATCGTCGCCGACCTCACGCAGCGCCTCGACGTCCCCGTGACCGACGCCGAGGGCCGCGCCTCGACCTTCACGGCGCGGTTCGTGGGCGGCCTGCTCGGGCAGTGGGCGGTCTGGACCCGGGGCGCGGTCGAGACGCTGGCCCTCGCGCACGCCGCGCACGGCGTCGGTCCCGACGGCGGGGCCACCGTGCCCGACGCCGCCGCCCTCGCGACCCTCACCGCGCGCGCGGCTGGCCTCACCGACGCGAACGCGGCCGTCTTCGACGCGGCGCACGACTTCGCGGGCGTCATCGCGGGCGTGCACGAGGTGCTGCGCCGCCAGGGCCTGCTCGACGGCATCTGGTGCCTCGACCCGGAGGAGACCCTCTCCCCCGGGCAGGCCGACGAGCTGACGCGCGTGACGGCGTCGTACCCGTGGCTCGCCGCCGCGGACGATGCGCTCGTCGCGGAGCACCTCGAGGACTGGCTGCGGTGACCGGCGCGCCCGACCCGGGGACCGCCGCGGGGCCCGGCCCGGGTACCGGGGCGGCCCGCGCGGTCGTCGCCGTCGCGCCGTGGCTGCGCACCGAGCTGTTCGCCCCCGACGTGTGGGAGCGCCTGGCGGGCGCGGGACCGTTCGACGTCGTCGACGACCCGCGCGCGCTCGGCGCCGCGCTCGACCGGCTGAGCCCCGCGGCGCGCGAGCGCGTCGACGCGCTCGTCATCTCCTGGGGCACGCCGCCCCTGGACGCGGACCTCCTGGACCGGCTCCCCGGGCTACGGCTCGTCGCGCACACGGGCGCCTCCGTCAAGCCGTTCGTCACGGCCGCGCTGTGGGAGCGCGGGGTCCGCGTGACGCAGGCGGGCCAGGCGATGGCACGCCCGGTGGCCGAGGTCTCGGTGACGTTCGCGCTCGCGCTGCTCCACCAGGTCCCCGCGTTCCACAACGCCCTGCGCGACGGCGTCCCGTGGGCCGACGCCGAGGCCGCACCCCCGCGGTACGAGATCGCGGGCACGCGCGTCGGCGTCGTCGGGGCGTCGCGCACCGGGCGCGCGGCGATCGCGATGCTGCGCGCGCTCGGCGCGGAGGTCGTGGTCGCCGACCCGACCCTCTCCCCCGCCGACGGCGCCGCGCTCGGCGCGACCCTCGTCGGGCTCGACGAGCTGCTCGCGACGAGCCGCGTGACGATGCTGCACGCACCCGTGCTGCCCGAGACCCACCACCTGCTCGGCGCGCGCGAGCTCGCGCTCCTGCCCGACCACGCCGGGCTCGTCAACACCGCGCGGTCGTGGCTCACGGACGAGGACGCGCTCGTCCAGGAGCTCGCGAGCGGGCGGATCAGCGCCGCGCTCGACGTCTACGACGCCGAGCCGCTGCCCGAGGACCACCCGCTGCGCCGCCTGCGGAACGTGCTCCTCACGCCGCACCACGCCGCCGCGACGGTGCAGGGCCGGCTCGCGCAGGGCGCGATCGTCGTCGACGAGCTGGAGCGCTTCCGCGCGGGCGAGCCGCTCGTCCACGAGGTGCGTGAGGCCGACCTCGACCGCATGGGCTGAGCCCGCGGCGGGGCCGGGTCGGAGCGTGTCGCACCGGGCGGGCAGGGTACGTCGGGCCGGGTCGTACCGGCCGGAGCGGGTCAGGCTCGCGCGGCCGGCACCGCGGGCACCGGAGCGACCCGCCGCCCTGGGAGGGTCGCGACCGCGACCCCGGCGAGGCACAGCGCGCCGCCCGCGAAGGTGACCGGCGCCGGGACCTCCGCGAGCACGAGCCAGGAGAGCACCACCACGAGCGGCGGGACGAGATACGTCGTCGCCGCGGCCCGTCCCGCGCTGAGCCGCGAGAGCGCGTAGCCCCACGTCGTGAACGCGACGGCCGTCGGGCCGAGCCCGAGCAGCACGACCGCCCACGTCGACGACGGCGGCGCCGCGGCGGCGTCGGCCGCGAGCGCCGGGGCGAACGGCAGGAGCGCGACCGTGCCCGCGAGGCACCCGACCCACGTCATCGTGAGGGCGTCGACGTGCGCGAGGAGGCGCTTCTGCGACGTCGCACCCGCGGCGTAGAGGACGGCGGCGGTGAGCCCGAGCGCCACGCCGACGACGTCGCGCTCGCCCGAGGACGTCGCGGCCGCGATGATCGCGACCCCGGCGAACGCCGAGGCCATGCCGACGAGCAGTCGCCGCGGGAAGCCCTCGCCGAGCAGGAGGCCCGCGAGCACCGCGACGAGGACGGGCGCGACGTTGACGAGGAGCGCCGTCGTGCCGGCGTCGAGGTGCTGCTCGGCCGCGTTGAGCGCGAGGTTGTAGAGGCTGAACCAGCCGACGCCCCACGCGAGGACGCCCGCGAGCACGCGGCCGCGGGGCAGCACGGGCCGGTGCCCGCTGCGCAGCCACCGCACGGCGACGACGGCGGTGAGCCCGAGGCTGCCCGCGAGCTGGCGGCCCAGGGCGAGCGACCCGGGCGCGTAGTCGTGCCCGGCGGTGCGCACGCCGATGAACGCCGACGCCCACAGCACGACGGTCACGGCCACCGCGAGGACGACGGGCAGCCCGACGCGACGGGCCGGTCCGCGGGCAGAGGGCAGGCCCGGCCGGGCGGAGCCGACGGGTGTCGTCGTCGAGGTCTCGGGTGCGGTCACGGGTCGATCGTCGCCCCGCCGCACCGTTCAGCACCAGCACGTGTTCCTACCGTTCGCTGCAGTACGGCTGTAGCGTGAGGGGATGCTGGACGTGCACCGTCTCCGGATCTTCCGCTCCGTCGTCGCGAGCGGCTCGGTCCAGGCCGCCGCCGCCAACCTCGGGTACACGCCGTCGGCGGTGAGCCAGCACGTGGCCGCGCTCCAGCGCGAGACCGGGCTCGCGCTCCTGGAGCGCGCCGGGCGGGGCGTCCGGCCGACGGCCGCCGGGCTCGAGCTCGCCGCGCAGGCCGACCGCGTGCTCGCCCGGCTCGGCGAGGTCGAGGCCGTCGTCGCGGACCTGCGCGCCGGGCGGACCGGGACCCTGTCGCTCATGTACTTCGCCTCCGCGGGATCCGCGTGGCTGCCGCGCGTCGTCCGACGGCTCACGACCGAGTTCCCCGGGGTCCGGCTCGACCTCGCCCTCGGCGAGGCGATCCCCGACGATCCCGACGCCCGCGCCGACGTGCAGGTCGCCGTCGCGTCGCCCGCCTTCGTCCCCGGCACCGGGTTCCGGGCGCACCACCTGCTCGACGACCCGTACGTCGCCGTCCTCCCCACCGACCACCCGCTCGCCGGGCAGCCCGAGGTGGAGATCGCCGCGCTCGCGACGGAGCGCTGGGTCGACAACGACTTCGCGCGCGGGTGGTGCCGCCGCAACCTCGTCGAGGCGTGCACCGCGGCGGGGTTCAGCCCGCCGTTCCACGTCGAGGCCCACGACTACCCGACGGCGGTCGCGTTCGTCGGCGCGGGCATCGGCATCACGGTGCTGCCGCGGCTCGGCGCGGTGCACCTGCCGCCCGGCCTCGTCGCGGTCCCGGTCGTGCGGCCCGCGCCCGTCCGGTCGGTCTACGCCGTCGTGCGCGACGCCGCCGCCTCGACCCCGCCCGCCCGGGCGGTGCTCGACGAGCTGCGCGCGGTGGCGCGCGCGGGCGCCGCCGAACCGGCCGCGCGCTGAGCGCCGACGCCGCCCGTCACCCGGCGCTGTAGGAGCGGCCGGGCCAGTAGGCCCACTCCTCGAAGTGCTCGACGCGGCCGTCGGGGGCGAACCGCAGGACCCACAGGTCGCGGTACTCCTGCTCGCGCGGGGCGAGGTAGCGGACCTCGAGGCGCACGACGGCGTCCGGGCCGTCCACCGCGACGGGCTCCGCCGTCACCGTGAAGCGCGCGTCCTCGTCCACGCGCCAGAACCCCCGGATCGCGTCGTGGCCGTGCAGGGGCTCGTCGTCGTAGGGCGAGCGCAGGTACGTCGCGTCCGGGGTGAAGAGCCGCTCCACGGCGTCGGCGTCGCTCGCGCGCCACGCCTCCTCGTACGCGGCGACCCAGGCCATGACCTCCTCGCGGCCGCGCTCGCCGGTCATCGGTGGCCCGCCGCGGGGCGAACAGGGATGGTCTGGTGCACGAGAACCTCCACGGTGGTCGTCGTCGACCCGTCGACGCTACCGAGGGAGAGCCGAGGTCCGCGAGGTAGAGCCCCGGTCCACCGAGGTAGAGCCCCGGTCCACCGAGGTAGAGCCCCGGTCCGCCGAGGTAGAGCCCAGGTCCGCCCTGGCTGGCTACCACGCCTCTACCTCGGCGAGACCAGCCCTCTCCCTCGGCGGGGCGCGCCTCAGTGCCGCGGGGGCGCACCTCCCCCGCGGCGCTGCGAGAATCGGGGCGTGAGCGAGACCCCCGACCCCCGCACCGACTGGCGGCCGCACGTCGCCGACCCGGCCGCCCGACCGCCGTCGACCCTGCCGCACGTGGTGTTCTTCGAGCCGCGCATCCCGGGGAACACGGGCAACGCGATCCGCCTCGCCGCGGTGACCGGGGCGCGTCTGCACCTGGTCGAGCCGCTGGGCTTCGACCTGGACGAGCCCAAGCTGCGCCGCGCGGGGCTGGACTACCACGACCTCGCGAGCGTCGAGGTGCACGCGGACCTCGACGCCGCGCTCGCGACCCTCCCGGGCCGGGTGTTCGCGTTCACGACCCGCGCGACGACGTCGTTCACCGACGTGACGTACCGGCCCGACGACGTCCTGCTGTTCGGCCCCGAGCCGACGGGCCTGCCCGACGACGCGCTGGCCCACGAGCGGATCACGGACCAGCTGAAGATCCCCATGCTGCCCGGTCGGCGCTCGCTCAACCTCACCAACGCGGCGTCGATCGCCGTCTACGAGGCGTGGCGCCAGACGGGCTTCGCCGGAGGCGCGTGACCGCGGCGCCGACCCGGCCCACCGCCCCCGCCGACCCGTGAGTACGTGAGACAGTCGCGCCCGAGAGCCTCGGACGCGACTGTCTCACTCAGCAGGGACGGTCAGACCAGGTCGCGGACCGCCGCGTACTGCTCGCGGATAGCCGGGACCGGGTCTGCCTCGATCACCGTGGCCGACGACGCGGCCCACGTGGGCGGGGCGACGTCCGCCCCGGTGCCGCCCGCCTCGTGCGCGGCGAGGACCCACGCCGCCTGGCGCGCGGCGCCGTCGGCCACGTACTCGCCGGGCTCGGGGACCGTGACGGGCAGGCCGAGGACCTGCGGCGCGATGCGCCGGACCGCCTCGGACTGCGCGCCGCCGCCGATGAGCTGCACGCGCTCGACCCGGACGCCGAGCGCCCGCAGCGCGTCGAGCCCGTCCGCGAGGCCGCACAGCATGCCCTCGACGTACGCGCGCGCGAGGTGCTCCGGCGTCGACGTGCCGAGCCGGATCCCGTGCAGCGTGCCCGACGCGTCGGGGCGGTTGGGCATGCGCTCGCCCTCCAGGTACGGCACGAGCACGAGCCCGTCCGCGCCGGGGGGCGCCTGGAGCGCGAGCCGCGACAGCCCCGCGTGGTCGACGCCGAGGACGGCGCGCGCGGCGTCGAGCACCCGGCTCGCGTTGAGCGTCACCGCGAGCAGCAGGTACCGGCCCGTCGCGTCGGAGAACCCGTTGACGAGCCCGGAGCCGTCCGCCGTGCGGTCGTCGGTCACGGCGGACACGACGCCCGACGTCCCGATCGACACCGCGACGTCGCCCGCGACCATGCCGAGGCCGAGCGCGGCCCCGGCGTTGTCGCCCGCACCGGGGCCGAGCAGCGTGCCGCCCTCGACCGCGCTCCCGGCGACCGAGGCGTGCGCGACGCCCGCCGTCGCGGACGGCGCGACGACGCGCGGCAGCACGACGTCGGTCCGTCCGAGCGCGAGCTCCAGCAGGTCGAGGCGGTACGCGGCCCGGCCGTCGGGTCCGTCGTCCCTCGTCGCGTCGTAGTAGCCGGTGCCCGACGCGTCGGACGCGTCGGTGACGAGCGCGTCGAGGTCCGGCCCGAGCGGCGCGGACTCGTCGCCCGCGGGGCCGTACCCCGCGATGCGCCACGTGAGCCAGTCGTGCGGCAGCGCGACGGCGGCGACGCGCGCCGCGTTCTCCGGCTCGGCGTCGCGCAGCCAGCGCAGCTTCGTCACCGTGAGCGACGCGACCGGCACGGACCCGATCGCGTCGGCCCACGCCTGGGCGCCCGCCTCGGTCGCGGACTCGACCCGGTCGTGGGCGTCGGGGACGCCCTCGGCGAGGCGGGCCTCGCCGAGCTCCCGGATCAGGTCGCGCGCCGCGGGCGCCGAGCGCGTGTCGTTCCACAGGAGCGCGTCGCGCACCACGTTCCCGTCCGCGTCGAGCGCGACGAGACCGTGCTGCTGGCCGCCGACGGCGAGCGCCGCGACGTCGTCGAGCCCGCCCGCCGCGGACGCGGCCTCGCGGAACGCGTCCCACCACGCGTCGGGGTGGACCTCGGTGCCGTCGGGGTGCTTGGCCGAGCCCGTGCGCACGAGCGCGCCCGTCCCGGCGTCGCGCACGACGACCTTGCAGGACTGCGTGGACGTGTCGACGCCGGCGACGAGCACGCGCTCGCCGCCGGCGTCGGACGTCCTGGCTTCGGTGGCCACCTCAGCCGATGAGGTGCTCGAGCGCGAGCTGGTTGAGGCGCACGAAGCCGAAGTCGCGGTTCGCCGCGGCGTCGACGTCGAACTCCTCGTACGCGCTGCGGTCCGCGAGCAGGTCGGCCACGGACTCGCCCTCGCCCAGCGTGGGCTGGCCGAGCTCGAACACGCCCGAGTGCGCGAACGCCTCCTGGACGCGGCTGTCGGCGCGGTACGCCGCGGCCTTGCGCGCGAGCAGGCGGTAGGTCTCCATGTTGGCGCGCGCGGAGTCCCACACGCCGACCTCGTTCTCGGTGCGCGACGGCTTGTAGTCGAAGTGGCGCGGGCCCGTGTACGTGGGGCCGCCGTTCGGGAAGCCGTTCTCGAGCAGGTCGACCGTGAAGAACGCGGAGAGCAGGTCGCCGTGGCCGAACACGAGGTCCTGGTCGAACTTGATCGAGCGCTGGCCGTTGAGGTCGATGTGGAAGAGCTTGCCCGCCCACAGCGCCTGCGCGAGGCCGTGCGTGTAGTTGAGGCCCGCCATCTGCTCGTGGCCCGTCTCCGGGTTGAGGCCCACGATGTCGCCGTTGTCGAGCTTCGCGATGAGGCCGAGCGCGTGGCCGATGGTCGGCAGGAAGATGTCGCCGCGGGGCTCGTTCGGCTTGGGCTCGAGCGCGATCTTGAGGTCGTAGCCCTTCTCCTTGATGTACGCCGCAGTGAGGTCGAGGCCCTCCGCGTAGCGCTCGTGCGCGGAGTGCAGGTCCTTGGCGCCGTCGTACTCGGTGCCCTCGCGGCCGCCCCACATGACGAACGTCTTGGCGCCGAGCTCGGCGGTGAGGTCGACGTTGCGCAGCACCTTGCGCAGCGCGTAGCGGCGCACGCCGCGGTCGTTCGACGTGAGGCCGCCGTCCTTGAAGACGGGGTGGCTGAACAGGTTGGTCGTCACCATCTCGATGACGAGGCCCGTGTCCTCGGCGGCCTGGCGCACCGCGTCGAGGCGCTTGGTGCGCTCGGCGTCGTCCGCGCCGAAGGGGACGACGTCGTCGTCGTGGAACGTGAAGCCCCACGCGCCGAGGTCGGCCAGACGACGCACCGACTCGGCCGGGTCGAGCGCCGGGCGGCTCGCGCTGCCGAACTGGTCCTGCGCGGTCCAGCCCACGGTCCACAGACCGAAGGAGAAGTTGATGTCTGCGTCGTGTCGGGTGGTCTCGTCGGCCACGGTGGTCTCCTCGTCGAGAGGGCCGGAGCGACGTCGGTCGACCCCGGCCTATTTATGTCGTACGGCTGAACTTATCCGGCCGGGTCGGTAAGGTCAAGACCGTGAACCGCAGCGTCGCGACCCGGACGGGTCCCCCAGCAGCCCGCCAGGCCACGCTGCGCGAGCACAACCTCGCCCTGGTCGCGCGGGCCGTGTTCGAGGCGTCGCACCCCTGCTCGCGCGCCGACATCGCCGGCGCGAGCGGGCTCACGCGCGCCACCGTCTCGACGCTCGTCGACCGCCTCGTCGCCGCCGGCATCGTGGCCGAGCTGCCGCCCGCCACCCCGCAGCGCGCCGGGCGACCCGCCGTGCCGCTGGCCCCCGCGCCGCGCACCCTCGTGGGCCTCGGGCTCGAGGTCAACGTCGACTACCTCGGCGGCCGCGTGCTCGACCTCACCGGCGCCGTCGTCGCCGAGCAGGTCGACCCCGACGACCTCCACGACAGCGACCCCACCGAGGTGCTGGCCCGCCTCGGCCGCATCGCGCACGACCTCCTCGCCCAGGTCCGCGCCGACGGCATGACCGTCGCGGGCGCGCGCCTCGCCCTGCCCGGCCTCGTCGACCCGCGCGCCGGCCGGCTCGAGGTCGCACCGAACCTCGGCTGGTCCCACCTCGACCCCGTCCGCCTCCTCGGGCTCGGCCCCGACGTCGCCGTCGAGATCGGGAACGAGGCCAAGCTCGCCGCGCTCGCCCAGGCGAGCCACGGCGTCGTGCCCGACGACGCGACCGGGCCCGCGCCCTCGACGTACCTCTACGTGTCGGGCGACGTGGGCATCGGGTCCGCGATCGTCGTCGACCGCCGCCTGTTCCACGGCCGCCACGGCTGGACGGGCGAGGTCGGGCACGTCGTCGTCGACCCGCACGGCCCCCGGTGCCGCTGCGGAGCGACGGGCTGCCTGGAGCAGTACGCGGGCAAGGACGCGCTCCTGCGCGGCGCGGGCCTCCCCGTCGACGCGCCCACCGGGGCGCTCGTCGCCGCCCTCGACGCCGGCGAGCCGGACGCGCTCGCCGCGGTCGAGCGCGCCGGGACCGCGCTCGGCAGCGCCCTCGCCGACTACGTCAACCTCGTCGACATCGACACCGTCCTGCTGGGCGGCATCTACCCCGCGCTCCTGCCCTACCTGCGCGCCGCCGCCGAGGCCGAGCTCCGGGCGCGCGTCCTCGCCGCCCCCTGGACCGACGTCGTGCTGCTGCCCGCGCCGGTCGGCGACCACGCCGCGCTCACGGGCGGCGCGCGCGAGGTGCTGCGCCGCGTCGTCGAGGACCCGAGCGCCTGGGTCGCCGAGGACTGATCCCGGGCGCGCGCCGGTGGTGCGCGCCCAGGGGCCCCGCGTCAGGCCAGGTCGAGCCCGACCGCCGCCCACGAGAGCGCCGGGAGCGTCAGCCGCACCTCGCCGTCCTCGACGCGCGCGCCGAGCGGCACGGGGCGGACGGGCTGCGCGTCCCGCGTGTTGGTCACGAACCGGTCGTGCCCCTCGGGGACCGTCAGCACGACGGCGTCGCGCACCGCCCGCACCCCGCCCGCGGCGAGCGTGACCTCGACAGGGTGCTCCGGGTCACGGTTCACGCAGAACACCTCGACACGACCGTCGGCGGTCGTCGTCGCGGAGACGTCGACGACGGGCACGTCGCCGTACGCGGCGGTCGGGACGGTCGGGCAGTCCGCGGCGACGCGCAGCGCGGCGCCCCGCGCACGGGCGGCCGTGATCGCGAAGGGCCAGAAGATGGTCTGCCGCCACGCGTCGGCGTCGGGCTCGGTGCGGATCGGCGCGATGACGTTGACGAGCTGCGCCTGGTTCGCCATCGAGACCCGGTCCGCGTGCCGGACGAGCGAGTTGAGCAGGCTCCCGACGACGACGGCGTCCGCCACCGCGTACTCGTCCTCGATGATCCGCGGCGCGACGTTCCACGCGCCCGTCAGCAGCGGCTCCTTGTCCCGCTCGTTGAAGCGGTCGAGGTACCACACGTTCCACTCGTCGACGCTGATGCCGAGCCGCCGACCCTGCATCCGGTCGCCGAGCGCCGCCTCCTCCTCGTCGAGGATCCCCGCGACGGTCGCGATGTAGCGGTCGAGCCCGACGCCGGACGCGAGGAAGGAGGGCAGGTCGCCCGGGGTCTCCTCGTAGTAGGCGTGCAGCGACACGTGGTCGACGAGCCCGGCGGTCTGGCGGACCACCTCGCGCTCCCAGTCCCCGAACGTCGGCTGGTCGGCCGACGACGACCCCGCCGCGACGAGCTCGACCGTCGGGTCGACGAAGCGCATCAGCCGCGCGGTCTCGGCCGCGAGCCGGCCGTACTCGTGGGCCGTCTTGTGGCCGATCTGCCAGTCGCCGTCCATCTCGTTGCCGAGGCACCACAGGCGGAAGCCGAACGGGTCCGGCGCGCCGTTCGCCCGACGCTCGTCGGACAGCGCGGTACCGCCCGGGTGGTTGCAGTACTCGAGGAGCTGCGCCGCCTCGGCCGCGCCGCGCGTGCCGAGGTTGACCGCCATCATGACCTCGAGCCCCGCGCGCTCGGCCCACCCGGCGAACTCGTGCAGCCCGACCTGGTTGGTCTCGATGCTGTGCCAGGCGGCGTCCAGCCGGACCGGGCGCTGCTCGCGCGGGCCGACGGAGTCCTCCCACCGGAAACCGGAGACGAAGTTCCCGCCCGGGTAGCGCACGACCGTCGCACCCAGCTCGCGCACGAGCTCGAGCACGTCGCCGCGGAAGCCGTCGGCGTCGGCCGAGGGGTGCCCGGGGTCGTGGATCCCCCCGTACACGCAGCGCCCCATGTGCTCGACGAACGTGCCGAACAGCCGCGGAGAGACGGCGCCCACGGCGTCGTCCGGATCGATCTGGATGCGTGCGTGGGTCATGGTCCTCGTCTCGTGGGTCGGTGCCGACGGGTCGACGGCGGGGATCTGCGGTGCGCGGGCGACGCTCAGCGACGTGTGGCCGCGGCGGGCGGGGGTGCGGTGCTCGCGCGCTCGACGAGACGGGTGGGCACGAGCCGCGTCCCGGTCTCGGCGACGCCGTCGTGCACCTGGCGCAGGACCTGCTCGACGCACCGACGCCCCACCTCGGCGAAGTCCTGGTGGACGGTCGTCAGGGGCGGCAGGAACTCGCTCGACTCGGGCAGGTCGTCGAACCCGACGACGCTCACGTCCTGCGGCACGCGCCGGCCCGCGTCGTGCAGGGCGCGCACGAGCCCGAGCGCCATCTGGTCGTTCGCGACGAACACCGCGGTCACGTCGTCGTCCTCGGCGAGCCGCCGCCCGGCCTCGTAGCCCGACGCGGGCGACCAGTCGCCCCGCTCCGGCTCGGGCACCGGACGGCCGGCGCGCTCCAGCGTCTCGCGCCACGCGACGGCCCGGCGCTCGGCCGCGAAGGAGCTCTCCGGGCCGGCGAGGTGGTGGACGGTGCGGTGGCCGAGGTCGAGCAGGTGCTGCACCGCCTGGCGGGTGCCGTCCGCCTGGTCCGTGTCGACGACGGCGTACGCGTCGCCGGCGTCGGAGTCGGCGACCACGACCTTCACCCCGGGCGGGAGGTTGACTCGCGCCACGTCGAGCAGGTGCACCTCCATGAGGAGGATGATCGCGTCGACGGCCAGCTCGCCGAGGCGCGTGAACGCGCCGTGCACGCCACCCTGGGTCGGCGCGGCGACGGGGATGACGGTGATCGCGTAGCCCTGGGCGGCCGCGGACGTCGCGATGGCCTCGAGCGTGCGGACGTTGCCCGTGGTCGCGAGCGAGAAGAGGATCACGCCGATGGTCCGGAACGTGCCGCTCTTGAGCGCGCGGGCCGCGCTGTTCGGCCGGTAGTCGAGCTCGGCCATCGCGGCGAGCACGCGGGTCCGCGTCTCCTCCACGACCCCGGGGTGCCCGTTGGCGACGCGCGACACGGTCTGCGCGGACACCCCGGCCATCCGGGCGACGTCGGCCATCGACACGCGGCGGACGTCGTGCGGCCGGCGGGCCCGGGCCGGCTCGACGGCGGGGACCGTCTCGGCGACCGGAGCGGTCCGCCGCTGCGGCGCCGTCGTCGTGACGGGGGCGTCGTCGTCGAGCCGGTTGGTCATCCGTCGTCCTCGCGGTCAGTGGCGGCACAGCTCCAGCGCTGGTTCGGCGCCGTCGCGCCGACGTCGACCACCCTAAGCGATGTTTGCGCAAACATCGAATGTCGTGCATGCTGATGTTTGCGTAAACAAGGGCGACGACCGGCGTCCCCCTTCCCCCGACGACGAGGACACAGCATGACGACGACGTCCCCACCCGTGGCAGGAGCGTCCCTGCCATCGGTCGACGCACCTTCGTCCCCCCGCACCCGACGCCACCGGCGCTCGTGGGTCGGCTGGGGCTTCGTGGGTCCGTTCATGGCCGTGTTCGCCCTGGTGTTCCTCGCACCCATCGCGTACTCCCTGTACCTGAGCCTGTTCCGCACGCAGATGGTCGGCGGCACGCACTTCGTGGGCCTCGACAACTACGCCCGGGCGTTCTCGGACCCGCAGTTCTGGGAGGCGCTCGGGCGCGTCAGCCTCTTCCTCGTGGTCCAGGTGCCGATCATGCTCGGCCTCGCGCTGCTCGTCGCCCTCGCGATCGACAGCGGCCGGCTCTACGGCAGGTCGTTCTTCCGCATCTCGATCTTCCTGCCGTACGCCGTCCCGGCCGTCGTCGCGACGCTCATGTGGGGCTTCATGTACGGCACGCGGTTCGGGCTCGTCGGCAACATCAACGACGCGCTCGGCGTCTCGCTGCCCAACCCGCTCTCCCCCGACCTCGTGCTCGCCTCGATCGGCAACATCGTGACCTGGGAGTTCGTGGGCTACAACATGCTCATCTTCTACTCGGCGCTGCGGGTGATCCCCACGTCGCTGTACGAGGCCGCGGAGCTCGACGGGGCCAGCCAGTGGCGCATCATCTCGGCGATCAAGCTGCCCGCGATCCGCGGCGCGCTGGTCATCGCGACGATCTTCTCGATCATCGGCTCCTTCCAGCTCTTCAACGAGCCGAGCATCCTGCAGGCACTCGCCCCGAACGCGATCACGACGTACTTCACCCCGAACCTGTACGCGTACTCGCTGTCCTTCTCCGGGCAGCAGTACAACTACTCGGCCACGGTCGCGATCATCATGGGCGTCGTCACGATGATCGTCGCCTACGTGGTCCAGCTCCGCGGCATGCGCAAGGAGGCCTGAGACCATGACCACCGCGACCCCCACGGCCTCCGCCGCGTCCCGCCCCGGACCGAAGCCCGTCCGCCTCCGCACGCCCCGGCGTGCCGCGTACTCCGCCGACAAGCCCCGCCGCAGCGTGCTGCTCACCGTCCTGACCGGCGTCGTGCTCGTGTACTCGCTCGTCCCGCTCGTCTGGCTCGTCGTCAACGCGACGAAGACCCAGCCCGACCTCTTCGACAGCTTCGGGCTGTGGTTCGGCAGCGAGTTCGCGCTGGTCGACAACGTCGTCCAGACGCTCACCTACGACGACGGCATCTTCGTCCGCTGGCTCGCCAACACCCTGCTCTACGTGGTCGTGGGCGCCGGCGGGGCCACGTTCCTCGCCGTGATGGGCGGGTACGCGCTCGCCAAGTTCGACTTCCCCGGCAAGCGAGGCGTGTTCGCGACCGTCATCGGCGCCGTCGCGGTGCCGGGCACGGCGCTCGCCGTGCCGACGTTCCTCATGTTCAGCCAGATGGGCCTGACGAACACTCCCTGGGCCGTGATCATCCCGTCGCTGATCTCCCCGTTCGGCCTCTACCTCATGTGGACCTACGCCGCCGAGTCGGTGCCCCAGGAGCTGCTGGAGGCCGCCCGCGTCGACGGCGCCAACGAGGCCCGCACGTTCTTCCAGGTGTCCCTGCCGCTGCTCGCGCCCGGCATCGTCACCGTCCTGCTCTTCACCATGGTCGCGACCTGGAACAACTACTTCCTGCCGCTGATCATGCTCAAGGACCCCGACTGGTACCCGCTGACCCTCGGGCTCAACGCGTGGAACGCCCAGGCGGCCACCGCGGGCGGGCAGGCGATCTTCAACCTCGTCATCACCGGCGCGGTCCTGACGATCCTGCCCCTCGTGATCGCGTTCCTGTTCCTGCAGCGCTACTGGCAGTCCGGCCTCGCGGCCGGCTCGGTCAAGGAGTGACGGTCCGACGCCGGACCGTCCACCCACCCGCCGGCACCCCGGCGCACACCCCCACCCGCACCACCCCACGCACCACCCGTCCGTCTGACGACGAAGTGAGAGGAACCCGCATGTCCCCCATCACCCGCAGGTCGCGCCGAGCGACCGCCGCCATCGCCGCCACCGGCGTCCTCGCCCTCGTGCTCACCGCCTGCAGCGGCGGGTCGGGCGGCGGGAGCTCCGACGACGCGGAGAGCGCCCTCGAGGAGGGCGGCACGATCACCGTGTGGGCCTGGGACCCCACGCTGGAGAGCGTCGCCGCCGACTTCGAGGAGGAGAACCCCGGGGTGACGGTCGACATCGTCAACGCCGGCACCGGCAACGACCAGTACACGGCCCTCCAGAACGCGATCGCCGCCGGCTCCGGCGTGCCCGACGTCGCGCAGATCGAGTTCTACGCCCTCCCGCAGTTCGCGCTCTCCGAGGCGCTCACCGACCTCTCGTCCTACGGGGCCGACGACCTCGACGGCACGTTCACGCCCGGCCCGTGGGACGCCGTGACGCAGGGCGACGGCGTCTACGCGCTGCCGACCGACTCCGGCCCGATGGCGCTCTTCTACAACAAGCGCGTGTTCGACGAGCACGGCATCGCGGTACCGACGACGTGGGACGAGTACGTCGAGGCCGCCCGGGCGCTGCACGCCGCCGACCCCGGCGCGTACCTCACCAACGACACGGGCGACGCCGGCTTCACGACCTCCATGATCTGGCAGGCCGGCGGGCGCCCCTACCAGGTCGACGGGACCGACGTCACCGTCGACTTCTCCGACGAGGGCACGCAGAAGTTCGCGACGACGTGGCAGCAGATGATCGACGAGGACCTCGTCGCGCCCGTCACGTCGTGGAGCGACGAGTGGTACCAGGGCCTCGCTGACGGGTCGATCGCGAGCCTCGTGATCGGCGCCTGGATGCGCGGCAACCTCGAGACCTCGGTCGAGTCCGCCTCGGGCGACTGGGCCGTCGCGCCCATGCCCCAGTGGGAGGCCGGCGCCGACGTCACCTCCGAGAACGGTGGCAGCTCGCTCGCCATCCCGGCGGCGAGCAAGAACCAGGACCTCGCGTGGGCGTTCCTCGAGTACGCGACGGTCGGTGACGGGATCGCGACCCGCGTCGCCGAGGGCGCGTTCCCCGCGACCGTCGCCGAGCTCGAGGCCGACGACTTCACGCAGCAGGAGTTCGAGTACTTCGGCGGCCAGAAGGTCAACGAGGTCCTCGCGGACTCCGCCGCGCACGTCGCCGAGGGCTGGGCGTACCTGCCGTTCCAGGTGTACGCGAACTCCGTCTTCAACGACACCGTCGGCAAGGCCTACGTCTCGGGCACCCCGCTCGCCGACGGGCTGACCGCGTGGCAGGACGCCACGGTCACCTACGGCAAGGACCAGGGCTTCACCGTCAACGAGTGACGCGCTGACACCGTCACCCCCGGTCGTCGGGCCGGCGCTCGCTCGCCGGCCCGACGACCTCCCCGAGGACGCCGTCGCGCGTCCTCCCGACCGGCCGGGCACCGCCCGTCGCCGCGCACCGTCCCGCTAGGAGCACGCATGTCTTCCCCCACCCCGTTCCGCTGGCTGCGCCGTCCCGGGCCGCACACGCCGCCGGGCGAGCCCGGCGCGCACACGCCGTCGGGTCTGTCCTACGGCGCGGACTACAACCCGGACCAGTGGCCGCGCGAGGTCTGGGACGAGGACGTGCGCCTCATGCGCGAGGCCGGCGTGACGGTGGTCTCGCTCGCGATCTTCTCGTGGGCCCGCATCCAGCCGACCGAGGACACGTGGGACTTCGCGTGGCTGGACGACGCGATGGACCTGCTCCACGCGCACGGCATCACGGTCGACCTCGCGACGGCGACCGCGTCGCCGCCGCCGTGGCTGACGACGAAGCACCCGGAGGTCCTGCCGCAGACCCGCACGGGCGAGACCCTGTGGCCGGGCGCGCGGCAGCAGTGGCGCCCGACGTCGCCGGTCTTCCGGGAGCACGCGCTGCGCCTCGTCGAGCGCATGGCCGAGCGGTACGGCGACCACCCGGCGCTCGTCGCGTGGCACGTGTCGAACGAGCTCGGCTGCCACAACGTCTACGACTTCTCCGACGACGCGGCCGCGGCCTTCCGCGCGTGGCTGCGCGACCGCTACACGACGCTCGACGCGCTCAACGCCGCGTGGGGCACCGCGTTCTGGTCGCAGCGCTACAGCGCGTGGGAGCAGGTCCTCCCGCCGCGACTCGCCGCGTCGCACCCGAACCCGACCCAGCAGCTCGACTTCAAGCGCTTCTCGTCCGACGCGCTCCGCCAGTACCTGCGCGCCGAGGCGGAGATCCTGCGCCGCGTCACGCCGGACGTGCCCGTGACGACGAACTTCATGGTCATGGGCGAGACGAAGGGCATGGACTACGCCGCGTGGGCGGACGAGCTCGACTTCGTCTCCAACGACCACTACGTCCTGCCCGGCCCGCAGGCGCTCGACGAGCTGTCGTTCTCCGCGAACCTCACGGGCGGCATCGCCCGGCACCGCCCGTGGTTCCTCATGGAGCACTCGACGAGCGCGGTGAACTGGCAGCCCGTCAACGTCGCGAAGAAGCCGGGCGAGCTCGCGCGCGACTCGCTCACCCACGTGGCCCACGGCGCCGACGCGGTCTGCTACTTCCAGTGGCGCCAGTCCGCGGCCGGCGCGGAGAAGTACCACTCGGGCATGGTCCCGCACGCGGGCGAGCGCTCGCGCCTGTTCCGCGACGTCGTCGCGCTCGGCGCGACGCTGCGCGACCTCGCACCCGTCGCGGGCAGCACGCAGAAGCCCGCGCGCGGCGCGATCGTCTTCGACTGGGACTCGTGGTGGACGAGCGAGCTCGACTCCCACCCCACCGACCGGCTGCGCTACCGCCAGGAGGCGCTCGACTGGTACTCGGCGTTCCTCGCGCTCGGCGTGCGCGCGGACGTCGTGCCGTCCGCGGCGGACCTCGCGGCGTACGACGTCGTCGTGGCGCCGGTGCTGCACGTCGTCCCGGCCGGGCTGCGCGACCGCCTCACGGCGTTCGTCGAGGCGGGCGGCCACCTGGTCACCACGTACTTCTCGGGGGTCGTCGACCAGGACGACCACGCGTGGCTCGGCGGCTACCCGGGCGCGCTGCGCGACCTGCTCGGCATCCGGGTCGAGGAGTTCGCCCCGCTGCTGGACGGCGAGAGCGCGACGGTCGAGCTCGCGGGCGAGCAGCTCGAGGGCACGGTGTGGACCGAGCCGGTGGACGTCGTCGACCCCGACGTCGAGGTGCTGGGCTGGTACAAGACCGGCGAGCAGGCCGGCCGCGCCGCCGTGACGCGGCGGACGGTCCGCACCGGGGACGGCACGGGCACCCGCGAGGGCTCCGCCGCGTACGTCTCCACGCGCTTCGGCCGCCAGGGCCTCGTCCCCGTCCTCGCCCGCCTGCTCGACGACGCGGGCGTGCGCAGCGAGCTGCCCGCCGCCGTGCGCGGCGACGTCGAGCTCGCGGTGCGCACCGACGGCACGGACGACTTCTGGTTCCTCGTCAACCGCACGGCGCGCCCGGTCGAGGTGCCCGACGTCGCGGGCGACGTCCTCGCCGGGCGCCGCCTCACGGCGTCGGGCACGACGGACGGCGCGGCGGGAAGCACGGGGGACGGCGCGCTGCTGCTCGAGCCGCGCGGCGTCGCCGTCGTCCGCCGCCCGGCCGCGCCGACCCCGCCGAGGAAGAACCCCGCCACCGCGAGGTAAAGCCCCGGCTCCACGAGGTAGAGCCCCAGTACCGCGAGGTAGAGGCCTGGTACCGCGAGGTAGAGGCCTGGTATCGCCGAGCCGGAGGCCGTGGTCGCCGTCGTCGAGACCACGCCTCTACCTCGGCAGACCGGGGCTCTACCTCGGCGGACCAGGGCTCTACCTCGGCACGACAGACCCCCGCGGGAACGACCCGCACCCGGTGCACCCCGCCGGTTCGCAGCGACGCGAAGGAGGTGGCTCAGGGATGAGCCCGACCGAGACCGACACGACCACGCGGGGTGGACCACCCGGTCCTCGCCGCACGGGCCCGGGCGGTGCGGCCGCCCGCCGGACGGGGGCCCGCGTCGTCGCGGGCCTCGGTGCCGGGGCGCTCGTCGCCGGCTGCGCGCTCGCGGCCCTGCCCGCGCAGGCCGCACCCGCGGGCGCGGTCGCCGCGACCGGCACGACGACGGCCCCCGCCGACGTCGCGGGCGTCACCGTGACGCCCGACCCGTCGTACGCGGGCGCGCCGTTCGAGGGCTGGGGCACGAGCCTCGTGTGGTTCGCCAACGCCACGGGCGGCTACCCGGACGAGATCCGCGACCGGCTCGCGGACATGGTGTTCGGCGACGAGGGCCTCAACCTCAACATCGCGCGCTACAACGTCGGCGGCGGGAACGCTCCCGACGTGCCGGACTACCTGCGCGCCGGCGGCGCCGTCGACGGCTGGTGGAAGGCGCCCGAGGGCACGACGCGCACCGACGTGGACTGGTGGGACCCCGAGAACCCGGACCACTGGGACGAGGACGCCGACGCGACGCAGCGCTGGTGGGTCGACCGCATCAAGGACGACGTCACGCACTGGGAGACGTTCAGCAACTCCCCGCCGTGGTTCATGACCGTGAGCGGGTACGTCTCGGGCGGGTTCAGCTCGACCGCGGACCAGCTCAAGACGGACAGCATCGACGACTTCGCGGCCTACCTGGTCGGCGTGACCGAGCGCCTCGAGGACGCGCACGGCATCGAGGTCGACACGATCGACCCGTTCAACGAGCCCAACACCAACTACTGGGGCACGCAGCTCGGCGCCGACGGCAACCCCACCGGCGGCCGCCAGGAGGGCGCCCACATGGGCCCCGCGCTCCAGGCGAAGGTCGTCCCGGCGCTCGCCGCGGCGCTCGAGGGCTCCTCGACCGACGCCGTGGTCTCGGCGATGGACGAGACCAACCCCGGCACGTTCGCGACCAACTGGAACGCGTACCCGCAGGCGGTCCGCGACCAGGTGTCGCAGCTCAACGTCCACACCTACGGCACGGGCCAGCGCACGACGGTCCGCGACATCGCCAAGGGCGAGGACAAGCCGCTGTGGATGAGCGAGGTCGGCGGGAACTGGAGCTCGACGGGCCAGGACTTCGAGACCATGGAGTCCGGCCTCGGCAGCGCGCAGCACATCGTCGACGACCTGCGCGAGCTCGAGCCGAGCGCGTGGGTGTTCTGGCAGCCGGTCGAGGACTACGCCAACATGGCGCCCGGCGGCGAGAGCGCGAACGGCATGAACTGGGGCGAGATCCAGATCCCGTTCGACTGCACCGCCGAGGACACGCTCGAGACGTGCCCGATCTACACGAACACGAAGTACTGGGCGACCCAGAACTTCACGCACTACATCGAGCCGGGCGACTCGCTGATCCGCTCGGACGACGCGAGCAGCACGGCCGCGGTGTCGGCCGACGGCACGTCCGCGACGGTCGTCCACGTCAACGCCACGAAGGGCGAGCGCGCCGTGACGCTCGACCTGTCGAAGTTCGGTGCGGTCGGGTCCGATGCGACCGTCACCCCCGTGGTCACGAGCACGGCCGGCTACCTCGTCGAGGGCGAGCCGGTGGCCGTCGAGACGGGTGCGGACGGTCCGAGCGCGACGCTCGTCGTGCCGGCCGAGTCCGTGACGACGTTCGTCGTCGACGGCGTCTCCGGCGTCGCGGACGACGCCGCGCTCGTGCAGGACGGGCACGCCTACCGTCTCGACGGCGTCCAGGCGGACCGCTCGCTCGCGCCGTCGGCGTCGGGCACGGGCGTCGTGATCCGCACCGACGCGCCGGTCGCGGAGCAGGCGTGGGAGCTCACGGCGCTCGGCGCCCCCGAGGGCTCCGGCACGCACCGCACGCGCTACGCCGTGACGAACGCGGCCACGGGCCGCCAGCTCGCCGTCGCGGCCGACACGTCCGCCGTCCTCCAGGACGCGCCCGCCGACGTCGCGGACACCCCGCTCGCCGCGCAGTGGATCCTCTCGACGACCGGCGACGGCACCTTCACGCTCGTCAACGCGTCCTCGAAGACCCTCCTCGAGGTCGGCGGCCAGGCGACGGCGGACGGCTCGCCGGTGGGCACGTACCTCGCGAACTCCGGCGTGAACCAGCGCTGGCGCGTGGTCGACGAGACGGTCCTCGGCACCGAGCCCGTCCAGGCGTTCACGACGCCGGGCACCGCGCCCGAGCTCCCCGCGACCGTCACGCCCGTCTACCGCGACGGGGCGCGCGGCGCGCTCCCCGTGACGTGGGACGTGCCGGACGACGACGCGTGGGCCGAGCCCGGCACCGTCGAGGTGACCGGCACCGTGGCCACGCCGACCGGCGGCGAGGTCGCCGCGACGGCGACCGTCGTCGTCGACGAGCTCACGTCCACGCTCCCCGCGCGCGCCAAGGCGTACGCGGGCGGCACCCCGGCCCTGCCCACGACCGTCACGGCGGTCGCCGCGGGCGGCGCGGAGGTGCAGCGCCCGGTGGTCTGGGACGACGCCCCCGCGGGCGCGTACGACGCCGTCGGGGTCGTCGAGCTCACGGGCACGGCCGACGCCGGGGCGGGCGCCACGCTCCCTGCCACCGCCCGCGTCCAGGTGACCGAGGCGGCGTCCGCCAACGGCGCGCTCGCCGCGGGCACGACCGCCAGCGCGACGTTCACCGAGCCGGGCTACGCCGTCGGCGGCGTCGTGAACGGCAACCTCACCGACAAGGCGTGGTCGAACTGGGTGTCGGGCACCAAGCGCACCTCCGACACGCTCACCGTCACGCTCCCCGCGGACCGGGACGTCACGGGCGTCGTGACGCGGTTCTGGAAGGACGGGTCCAGCGCGAGCTGGGCGCAGTCCGTCCGGCTCCAGGCCCTCGTGGGCGGCACGTGGACCGACGTCGGCGCGCCCGTCACGGTGGACGCCTCGCCCGACGGCCCCGCGCCCGCGGTCGAGATCCCCGCGGACGTGCGGACGTCGTCCGTGCGCGTCGTCCTCACGGCACGGGCGAACACCCACCTGGTCGTCTCCGAGATCGAGGTGCTCGCCAAGGTGCCCGGCACGGGGACCGACGCCGCGGCGTCGGGCATCACCGTGGCCGGCGAGCCCCTCGCCGGGTTCGACCCGGCCGTCACGGCGTACGACGTGCCCGTCGCGGGCGGGGTGCCCGCCGTCGAGGCGGTCGCGCACGACCCCTGGGCGACGGTCGCGGTCGAGGCCGCCGACGCCGTCCCCGGCACGACGACGGTGCGCGTCACGGCCGAGGACGGCACGGAGCGGGCGTACGCCCTGCGCTGGACGGCCGACGCCGGCGCGGCGCCGGTGACGGTCACCGCCGAGACGCGGTGCCTGGCCGGCAAGGTGTACGTCGCGGTCCGCGCCACGAACGACGGCGACGCGCCGCTCGACGTGACCCTCGCGACTCCGTACGGCACGCGCACGGTCGCCGCCGTGGCGCCGGGCGCGAGCGCCTACCAGTCGTTCGCGTCGCGCGCGGCGTCCGTCCCGGGCGGGACGGCCGTCGTGACGGTCGACGGGTTCGCACCGCTCGAGGTCGCGTTCGACGCGCGCTCCTGCTGAGCCGTCCGGCCGCACGGTGGGCCGGGTCGGCGTCCTCCGCGACGCCGTCCCGGCCCGCCGTGCGGCCCTCGTCGTGGCTCCCCCGCGCCGCCCTGCGCGGCGCGGGAGAGGCACGTCACCCGATGATCGCGGCCACGCCGCGACACTGCCTCGCGTGCGTCGGCGGAGCCGCGTACCGTATCCCGGGTGCCCGGTACAGTGCCGGGACCGAGGAGGAGCCCACCACCGTGACCCCCACCACGAGCGGAGACGTCCTGACGACGGCCGGCGGCACGCGCTGGACCATGCGCGGCGAGATCGACGCCGCGGTCCAGGCCCGGCGCGAGGACGAGCTGCTGCGGCTCGCGCAGTCGGCCGACGGGCGCATCCACATCGACCTCGGCGCGGTCACCTTCATGGACTCGGGCGGCCTGCGCCTGCTCTACCACGCCGCCACGGCCGGCTCGGGGGCACCCGTGCTGGAGCGCGTCCCGCGCCGCGTCCGCGACCTGCTCGAGCTCAGCGGTGTCGCCGAGCTGTTCGAGCTCACCGACGACGCCGGACCTGCCGAGGACGAGGCGTGACCTTCGCCCACGCGGCGGTACCGCCCGGCTTCGTCGAGATCGGCGCCTGGCCGCTGCGCACGCTGGCGGACCTCGCCACCCTGCGGGAGGGCCTGCACCGCATGCTCACCGGCGCCCCGCTGCCCGCGGACCGCGCGCTCGAGGCCACGCCCGAGCGCGTCGTCCTCGTCGCGAGCGAGCTCGCGACGAACGCGCTGCGGCACGGCCTCCCCCCGACGCAGGTGCGCCTGCTCAGCGACGGGCGCGAGCTCGTCATCGACGTCGTGGACCACTCGCCGGACGTCCCCGTCATCGCGGGCCGGCGCTCGCCGGGCGCGGGCGGGTTCGGCCTCGTGCTCGCGCAGCGCGCCTCGACGGCCGTCGGCTGGTTCCGCGCCGGCACCGGCGAGAAGCACGTCTGGGCACGCTTCGACGTCCCCGTCTTCCGTGGCGGGGCCGGCGTGCGCAGCGCGCTCCTCCCGATCGGCTGACACCCCGGCCGCACCGCTTCCCCGCCGCGACGCTCGATCCCCCGCACGCTCGCGTCCCGGCGCGCGCCTCAGGCGTCGCGCCGCACCAGGAGCAGGGTCGCGTCGTCCGCGGAGCGCGGGTCGCGCGCGGCGGCCACGACGCCGTCGACGTCGACCGTCCCCGGCTCCGCCGCGAAGAACGCCGCGAGCCGACGCAGGCCGTCGAGGATCGACTCCTCGCGCCGCTCCACGAGCCCGTCGCTGTACAGCACGAGCGCGCCGCCGGGCGGCACCTGGACGTGCTGCGCGGGCGGCACGCGGTCCACGAGGCCGAGCGGCGGCACGATCGCGCTCTCCGTCCAGCTCGTGGTCCCGTCGGGCGCGACGACGAGCAGCGGCGGGTGCCCCAGGGACACGTGCTCGACGACGCCGGTCACCGGGTCCAGCACCGCGACGGCGATCGTCGCGACCTCGCCGGGGAGCGTCCAGCGCGCGACCTCCCCCAGCAGCGTCACCGCCTCGACCGCGGAGCCCGTGCTCACGAGCGCGGCCCGCAGCGTCGTCCCGAGCTGGCCCATCGTCGCCGCGGCCTGGAGCCCGTGGCCCGTCACGTCGCCCACGACGAGCGCGAGGCGCCCGGACGGCAGCACGAGCGCGTCGTACCAGTCGCCGCCCACGAGACCCGTGCCGGCCGACTCGTAGCGAGACTGCAGCGTCCACCCCGGGACGTCGGGCAGGAGCGCGGGCAGGAGGCTCCGCTGGAGCTCCTCCGTCGCCCGCACCGCCTTGCGGCCGCGCAGGTAGAGGGCCTCGACGAGGTGGCCACGCAGCGACGTCGCGACGTCCGTCTGGTCCGACGTCCAGGGCACGCTGTGCCCGCGCACGACCTCGCGCCACCGCTCGAACGACTTGCGCGGGCTGAGCCGCACCGAGTCGTCCTCGCCGCGCGCGATCTCCTTGTTGTACGGGTCGCCGCCCCAGTCCACGTGCCGCAGGACCTCGTCGCGCACCCACAGCACGACCTGGCCCTCGGGCAGCACGATCCCGAGGACGCCCGCGACGTCGGGCACGATCGCCGCGACGTCCGGCGCGTCCCGGTGCAGGGCGTCTGACATGACCAGGTCCTCGCCGTGCCCGAGGACCCACGCGACGAGCGCGCGGCACCCGTCCTCGTCGGGCACGTTGCCGACCGCGATGAGGCCGCCCTCCGCGACGACGATCGCGCCGTCGGCCCGCACGAGGCGGCGCAGCCAGCCCGAGCGCGTCAGGGCGATGCCGATGGGGACGCTCTCGTCGCGGCTGTCCGCGGCCAGGTGCGCGAGGACGCCCTCGGCGCGCCGCACCTCGGTCTCGCGCTCGTCCTCCGCCTGGGAGACGAGCCGGACGGAGAGCGCGGACCCGAGGAACTCCGCGGCGGTGCGGACCTCGAAGGGTGGCTCGTGCGGGCCGGAGTAGTGGTGGCACGCGACGAGCCCCCACAGCCGGCCGTCGCGCAGGAGCGAGATCGACATCGACGCCCGCACGCCCATGTTGCGCAGGTACTCGAGGTGGATCGGCGAGACGCTGCGCAGCGTCGAGTAGGTGAGGTCGAGCGGCGCGCCCGTCGTGGGGAGCAGCGTCGGGACGATCGGCTGGGGCGCGTAGTCCACGTCCGCGATGAGCCGGATCCAGTTCTTCTCGTACAGCGCGCGCGCCTGCGGCGGGATGTCCGACGCCGGGTAGTGCAGCCCGAGGAACGCGTTGAGGTCGTCCCGGCGCGCCTCGGCCACGACCTCCCCGTTGTAGTCCGCGTCGAAGCGGTAGATCATCACGCGGTCGAAGCCCGTGAGCTCGCGCACGTGCCGGGCCGCGTCGTCGTACAGCTCGTCGAGCGTCGCGGCGCGCTCGAGGTCGCGCAGCGCCTGCCGGACGGCGAGGTAGGTGTTGGGGAACGTCAGCGGGCGCGCGCCCGCCGCGGTCTCGAGCTCGACGACGAGCACCGGCTCGGAGCCCGGGCCCTCCTCCGGCAGCGGCGGCCGGTGGAGCACGGCGTCGACGTCGAGCGGCCTGCCGTCCCAGCGGTCGAGGTGCAGGGTCACGGGGTTGCGCGTCGCGAGGTCCGCGCCGTCCGCCGCGTGCGCGAGCAGGTCACGCGCAGGTTCCTCGCCGAGCACGTCGGCGAGCGGCCGGCCCGCGAGCTCCTCCGCGGGGACGCCGAGGTGCCGTTCCACGTTCGCCGACGCCTGGAGCAGCACGCCGTCCGCCTCGCGGACCACCAGCAGGACCCCGCGCGGCTGGATCATGCCGGGGACGTGGATGGGCTCGCGGGCACAGTTGTCGAGGTCCACCGCCTCGCCGGGCGCGAGGAGCTCCGGCTCGTCGACCGTCCTGGTCACGATCCTCCGTCCGGGCATCACGTCCCGCGGACGGTTGCCGTACTACGGTCGGCGGACCACCTTGGCTCGAGGATCCGGAGACGCGTGCCTCAGGCTACCGCGCCCCACCGACCGTTCGTGCGCCGCGTCCGTGGAGGTCGGCGGGCGAGCCCCGTGAGCGACGCCACGGAACTCCGCGGTAGCGTCGTTCGTCGGACGAGCGGGAGCCCGGACCGCCCGCCCGGACCCCGACGACCAGAAGGTGACCCATGAGCACGACGACGACCCCCCTCCTGCGCGCCAGCGGCCTCGCGGCCGGTTACGGAGGCCCCGACGTCGTGCACGGCATCGACCTCGACGTGACGCCCGGCACCGCGCCCGTCGGGATCGTCGGGGAGTCGGGCGCCGGGAAGTCGACGATCGTGCGCGCGCTCGTCGGCCTCGTGCGCCCCACGGCGGGGCACGTCACCTACGCCGAGCGGACGGTGGGCAAGCTCTCCCGCCGGGACAAGAAGCAGTTCACGGCCGACGTCCGCCGCGTCTCCCAGGACGGCCTCGCCGGCATCGGCATCGACCCCCGCTGGACGGTGGACCGCACGCTGTCCGCGGCGCTCAAGGACGCGCGGCGTGCCGGCCGCCCGAGCGGACGCTCCGTCGAGGACCTGCTCGGCGACGTCGCGCTCGAGCCCCGCTACGCGCCGCGGACCGTGCAGTCGCTCTCGGGCGGCGAGAAGCAGCGGGTCGCGCTCGCCGTCGCGCTCGCGACGCGCCCCCGGGCGCTCCTCCTCGACGAGCCGCTCACCGCCGTCGACCCCGCGATGCGCGGCGACGTCGTGCGCCGCCTCGCCGACGCGACGACCGCCCTCGGCACCGCCGTGCTGCTGGTCTCGCACGACCTCGAGCTCGTCGAGCGGATGTGCCCCATCGTGCACGTGCTCGCCGACGGCACGTTCGTGGCGTCGGGGTCGCTGCGCGACGTGTTCGCGGGCGCCGCCCCGGGCGCTGACCACCCGGCCGTCCGCGGACTCGCGGAGGCCGCCCCGCTCGCCGTCCAGCGCTTCCGCTGACGTCCGGGAGAACTCGTCGGCGGGCCGTGTCGAAAACCGGGGTGCGCCGTCCGACGTCCTGGTGAACCCGTCTCCACGACACTACGGTCGAGGAGGCACTCACCGAGGAGGAACGTCATGCGAGTCGTGGTCATGATCCAGGGCAGCGGGGCCGATGAGGACAAGATCGCCCCGACGCAGGAGATGCTCGCGCAGATGGGCGAGTACAACGAGCAGCTCGTCCAGGCCGGCATCATGCTCGACGGGCAGGGCCTGCAGCCGACGTCCCGGGGCGCGCGGGTCGTGTTCCGCGGCGGCGAGACCTCGGTCGTCGACGGGCCGTTCACCGAGTCCAAGGAGATCGTCGCCGGGTACTGGATCTGGCAGGTCTCCTCGCTCGAGGAGGCGGTCGAGTGGGCGCGGAAGTGCCCGAGCGACCCGAGCGCGGGCCTCGAGGAGGTGCTCGAGATCCGCCCGATCTTCGAGGCCGAGGACTTCGGCGCCGAGTACACGCCCGAGCAGCGCGAGAAGGACGAGCGCCTCGCCGAGCAGATCCGCGCGCAGCACGGCGCCTGACGCCGGACGCGCACGACGAGGCCGGGCCCGGGCATGACCGACGTCTCCCGCACCGTCGAGGCCGTGTGGCGCATCGAGTCGCCGCGGCTCGTGGCCGGTCTCGCCCGCACGCTGCGCGACGTCGGCCTCGCCGAGGAGGTCGCGCAGGAGGCGTTCGTCGCGGCGCTCGAGCAGTGGCCCGCGCGGGGTGTGCCGGACAACCCCGGCGCGTGGCTCACGACCGTCGCGCGCCGTCGGGCCGTCGACCTGGTCCGCCGCGAGCGCACGCGCGACGAGAAGTACGCGCGGCTCGCGGCGGAGCTCGCCGTGCCCGGCGGGAGGGGAGGCCCGACGGCGCACCCCGCCGACGGCCGCGCCGTCCTCGTCGGGTCCGTCCCGGCTCCCGACGCGGTCGTCGAGGACCCGGTGGGCGACGACCTGCTCGCGCTCGTCCTCGTCGCGTGCCACCCCGTGCTGCCGCGCGAGTCCCGCGTGGCGCTCACGCTGCGCCTCGTCGGAGGCCTCAGCACCGACGAGATCGCGCGCGCCTTCCTCGTGCCGTCCGCGACCGTCGGGCAGCGCATCTCCCGGGCGAAGCGGACTCTCGCCGAGGCGAACGTCCCGTTCGCGGTTCCCCAGGCCGACGAGCTCGCCGCGCGCGTTCCGGCCGCGCTGGAGGTCGTGTATCTCGTCTTCACCGAGGGCTACGCCGCGACGTCGGGCGACACGTGGGTGCGGCGCGAGCTCGCCGACGACGCGATGCGCCTCGGGCGTGTGCTCGCCGGGCTTCTCCCGGCCGAGCCCGAGGTGCACGGGCTCGTCGCGCTCATGGAGCTCCAGGCGTCCCGGTTCGCCGCGCGCACCGGGACGGACGGCGAGCCGGTGCTCCTCGAGCACCAGGACCGCTCGCGCTGGGACCGGCTCCTCGTGCGCCACGGGCTCGCCGCCCTCGACCGCGCGCTCGCGCTCGGCACGCAGACTGGCAGGGCGCTCGGCCCCTACTCGCTCCAGGCCGCGATCGCGGCGTGCCACGCGCGTGCCCGGACCTGGGCGGAGACCGACTGGGACGCGATCGTCGCGCTCTACGACGCGCTGGCGTCCGTCGCGCCCTCGCCGGTCGTCGAGCTCAACCGCGCCGTGGCCGTCGGGTTCGCGGACGGCCCCGCGGCCGCGCTCTTGGTGCTCGACGGCGTTGCGGACGACCCGCGGCTCGCGCGCCACCACCTCTACGGGGCCGTGCGCGGCGACCTGCTCACCCGTCTGGGTCGGCACGCCGAGGCGGCCGACGTGCTCGAGCGCGCCGCGGCCCTCGCCCCGACCCGCCACGAGCGCCGGCTCCTGCTCGAGCGCGCCGCCGCCGCGTCGTCGTCCGCGGACGCGCACCCCGCCTGACCCGACCACCTGCGAGGTAGAGCCCTGGTAGCGACCAGGGCTCTACCTCGCGCGACCAGGGCTCTACCTCGCGAGGACGGACTCGATGGTGGCCGACTCCTCCGGGGTGAGCGGGGGCGCAGAGAGGGCCGCGACGTTGTTCTCGAGCTGGCGGACGCTGCTCGCCCCGACGAGGGCGGAGGTGACGCGGTCGTCGCGCAGCACCCAGGAGAGGGCGAGCTGCGCGAGGGTCTGGCCGCGGGCCCCCGCGATCTCGTTGAGCGCCCGGGCGCGCTCCAGGTACGTCTCGTCGAGGTTCTTCTCCGACAGGAACGGCGAGTCCGGGCGGGCCGCGCGCGACCCCTCGGGCGCCGACCCGGAGAGGTAGCGGTCCGTGAGCAGGCCCTGCTGCAGCGGCGAGAACACGATGGTGCCGACGCCGAGGTCGCCGACGACGTCGAGCAGCGACTCGGTCTGCACGCCGTCGTACGCGTCCTCGTGCGCCGGGTCCTCGACGTGGCGGTTGAGCATCGAGTAGCTCGGCTGGTGGATGAGCAGCGGGGTGCCGAGGTCGGCCAGGATCGCCGCGGCCTCGCGCGTGCGCGCCGGCGAGTAGTTGGAGACGCCCACGTACAGCGCCTTGCCCTGCTGGACGGCGTCGTGCAGCGCGCGCATGGACTCCTCGAGCGGCGTGCTCGGGTCCGGCCGGTGGTGGTAGAAGACGTCGACGTAGTCGAGGCCCATCCGGCGGAGCGACTGGTCGAGCGAGGAGAGCAGGTACTTGCGCGAGCCGCCGTCGCCGTAGGGGCCGGGCCACATGTCGTAGCCGGCCTTCGACGAGATGACGAGCTCGTCGCGGTACGCGCCGAGGTCCTGCGCGAGGTGCCGGCCGAAGTTCTCCTCCGCCGAGCCGTACGGCGGGCCGTAGTTGTTCGCCAGGTCGAAGTGCGTGATCCCGAGGTCGAACGCGCGGCGCAGCACCGCGCGCTGCGTCTCGAACGGGTTCACGTCACCGAAGTTGTGCCACAGACCGAGCGAGATCGCGGGCAGGTCGAGGCCGCTGCGCCCCGTCCGCCGGTAGGTCATGGTGTCGTAGCGGTCGTCGGCGGCGAGGTAGCGCGGGGCGAGAGGCATGGGGCCATTCTGGCGCGCGCCGGCCGCGACGCCCACCCCGGTCCACGACCGCGCCGCCCGGGCCCGGTCCCCGTGCCGGCGACGGAGCGCCTTCCTAGAGTGGCCGGGTGAGCGTCGTGTACACGGTGGGGCACTCCACGCGTCCGGTCGAGGAGCTCCTCGCGCTCCTCCGGGCGAACGGCATCCGCCGCCTGGTCGACGTCCGGACCGTCCCGCGGTCGCGGCACAACCCCCAGTTCGGCCAGGACGCCCTCGCGCCCGTCCTGCGGTCCCACGGGATCACGTACCGCTGGGTGCGCGCGCTCGGCGGCCTGCGGCACGCCCGTCCCGACAGCCCGAACGGCGCGTGGCGCAACCTGTCGTTCCGCGGGTACGCGGACCACATGCAGACGCCGGAGTTCGGCGCCGCGGTCGACGACCTCGTGCGGCGCAGCGCCCACGACGACCTCGTGCTGATGTGCGCGGAGGCCGTCCCGTGGCGCTGCCACCGGTCGCTCGTCGGGGACGCGCTCGTCGTCCGCGGCGTCGAGGTGCGCGACATCGTCTCCGACGCCGCGCCACGGCCCCACACCCTGACGTCCTTCGCCCGCGTCGAGGGCACGCGCGTCTGGTACCCGCCGGAGCCGGACCACACGGCGGGCTGACGCAGCGGGCTCGTCGTCCCGCGTCAGCGGGTCGGGGTCTCCACGACCTGGCCCGCCCACGCGAACCCGCCGCCGAAGCCGAAGAGCAGGGCCGGGACGCCCGCGGGGATCTTGCCCGCGTGCCACCACTTGGAGAGCCCGAGCGGGATGGACGCCGCGGACGTGTTGCCGGACTCGACGATGTCCGTGACGACGACCTTCGACTCCATCCCGAGCGCCTTCGCGAGCGGCTCGATGATGCGCAGGTTGGCCTGGTGCGCGACGAGCACCTCGATCTCGTCGAGCGAGACGCCGGAGCGCTCCACGACCGTGCGCGCGCGCTCAGCGGCGCGCGTGATGGCCCACTTGAAGACGGCGCGGCCGTCCTGGGCGAACTTCTCCTGCGGCGCCTCGATGAGCACGGCCGGGGTGAGGTCGGGCTCGGAGCCCCAGGTCACCGGGCCGACGCCGGGCTCGTCCGTCGCGCGCAGCACCGCCGCGCCCGCGCCGTCCGCGGTGAGGATGCACGTGCTGCGGTCGGTCCAGTCGGTGAACGCGGTGAGCTTCTCCGCGCCGACCACGACGGCCGTGCGCGCCGAGCCGCCGCGGATCGCCTGGTCGGCGAGGCCGACGGAGTGGGCGAAACCGGAGCACGCGACGTTCACGTCGAGCACCGCCGGCCCGACGACGCCCCGCAGGTCGAGCTCGGACGCCTCCTCGGGCGTCGACTGCCCGGGCATGACGCCGGTGCGCAGGTGGTACGCGACGCGTCCCGCCGTGTTGGGCGAGCGGTCCGTCGCGGTCGCCGTGGCGACGATGACGAGGTCGACCTCGGCCGGGTCGACGCCCGCGTCGTCGAGCGCGTGGCGGGCCGCCGCGGTCGCCATGTCGGCGACGGTCGTGTCGTCGTCCGCGACGTGCCGCGTGACGATGCCCGTCCGCGAGCGGATCCACTCGTCGTTGGTCTCGACGAGCTGCGCGATGTCGTCGTTCGTCAGCGTCTTCTCGGGCTGGAAGTGACCGAGGCCGACGATGCGCGACCCGGCCGCGCCGGTGGCGGGAGTGAGCATGAGGACGATCATGTCACGCGGCCGCTCGTCGTCAGAACGCTCCGGGCGGGGCTCCGGGAGGTCGTGCGCCACACCCGTGACGTACCGTCGGGAGGTCCGCCGTCGTGCCACCGAAGGAGCCGTCGTGTCCCGTCCGCCGCTGCCCTCCCGTCTCGTCGAGATGCTCCGCCGCCCGAACGCCGCCGTCATGGCGACGGTGCGCTCCGACGGCGCGCCCGTCACCGCCGCGACCTGGTACGTCTGGGAGGACGACGGCCGCGTGCTCGTCAACCTCGACGAGTCCCGCGTGCGGCTCAAGCACCTGCGCAACGACCCCCGGGTCTCGCTCACCGTGCTCGACGAGAACTGGTACACCCACGTGACGCTCATCGGTCGCGTCGTCGAGCTGCGCGCCGACGAGGGCCTGGCCGACATCGACCGCATCTCGCGCCACTACACCGGCCACGAGTACGCGAACCGGACCGACCCGCGCGTCAGCGCCTGGGTCGAGGTCGAGCGCTGGTACGGCTGGGGCGAGGCGAGGTCCGGCGACGACGCGTAGCGCCGTCGGCCGCCCTCCGCCCGTCCCCCGCGGCGCGCCGCCCCGCGAGAGACGGTCGCGAGAAAGGTGTCGATCTCGGCGACCGGGCTTCGTCGTCCTCTCGTACGGCCGCACGGGCCGTGCGAGAGGAGGAGGCACGATGACGACGTTCCTGGAGACGATCCTCGCGGCGGACCGCGAGCACCCGCCGGACCGTGCGCGGTACCGTGACGGGCGACGCTGCGCCGGGGACGGGACGGCCGCCGCCGACGTCGCGTCCTCCGGGCCGACGGTGCTCCGCCGGCCCGCGGCGACGAGGGCGGAGGACCTCTGATGCGCTACCTCATGCTCGTGCTCGGCACCCCGGACGACCCGGGGCTGCCGCCCGAGGAGGCCGAGGCCGCGGCCCCGATCGGGGAGTGGGTCGGGCGGCACTACGGCAGCGGCGCCGCGGTGGTCGGCGACCGGCTGCGCCCCCCGGAGGACGCCGTGGGCGTGCGGGTCCGGGGCGGCAAGGTGCTCGTCACGGACGGGCCGTTCTCCGAGACGAAGGAGTCGATCGCGGGCTTCGACGTCCTCGAGGCGCCCGACCTGGACACCGCGATCGCCATCGCGTCCGAGCACCCCATGGCGTACGGCGGCGCGATCGAGCTGCACCCCGCGTGGCCGCTGGACCTCGACGGGTCCTGAGCTGACGCCCGCGACGGACCCCGTCGAGGACGCGTTCCGCACCGAGTGGGGACGCGTCCTCGGCGCCGTCGCGCGCAGCACGGGCGACCTCGACCTGGCCGAGGAGTCCGCGCAGGAGGCGTTCGCCGCGGCGCTGCGGACGTGGGGCCGCGACGGCGCGCCCGAGCGTCCCGGCGCGTGGCTGACGACGACCGCGCGCCGCCACGCGATCGACGTCCTGCGCCGTCGTCGGGTCGAGACGGAGCGGGTCGCGGCCGCGGGCCGCCTGGGCGAGCGCGTCGACCCGGGTCCCCGGGGCGGGAGCCGAGCCGCGGACCCCGTGCTCGACCAGGTCGCGCGCGGCCTCGACGACGACCCCTGGGACGCCGACGACCCGGACGGCGACCTCGTGCGCCTGCTCTTCACGTGCTGCCACCCGGCGCTCCCCGCCGAGGCGCGGGTCGCGCTCACCCTCCGGTCGCTGACCGGCATGACGACCGCCCAGGTCGCGCGCGCCTTCCTCGTCCCCGAGGCGACGATGGCGCAGCGCCTGGTCCGGGCCAAGCGCCGCATCCGCGCCACCGGCATGACCTTCCGCGTGCCGCCGGCCGCGCTGCGGTCCGAGCGCGTCGAGGGCGTCCTCGCGGTGCTGTACGTGCTGTTCACCGAGGGGTACGACGCGTGGGCGGAGCCCGCCGACGCCGTCGAGGGCTCGGCCGAGCGGCGCGCGCTCGCCGACGTCGCCGTCCGGCTCGCGCGGCTCACCGCGCGCCTGCTCGACGACGAGCCCGAGGCCCGCGGGCTGCTCGCCCTGCTGCTGCTCCAGCACGCGCGCCGCGACGAGCGCGTGGGCCCCGACGGCGTCACGCGGACCCTGGCCGAGCAGGACCGCGCACGCTGGCGGCACGACGAGATCGCCGAGGGGCTGTCCGAGCTGGACGCGGCGCTCGCCGTCGGGCGGCCTGGGCCGTACCAGGTGCAGGCCGCCGTCGCGGCGCTCCACGACGCGGCGACCGACGCGGCCGCGACCGACTGGCCGCAGATCCTCGGCCTCTACGACGTGCTGCTCGACCTCACCGGCTCGCCCGTCGTCGCGCTCAACCGCGCGGTCGCGGTCGCGGAGGTGCACGGCGCGGACGCAGGGCTGGCTGCGCTCGACGCCGTCGCCGACGAGCCGGCGCTCGCGGGCTACCACCTCCTGCCCGCCGTCCGCGCCGAGCTGCTCGTCCGGGCCGGGCGGCCCGCTGACGCCGCCCACGACCTGCGCCGCGCGCTCGCGCTCGTGGACCGCGAGGGCGACCGCCGGCTCCTGGCGCGCCGCCTGGCCGGCCTGCTCCGCGCCAGATCGACCTAGCCGCCGCGAAACTCCTCGCGGGACGCGGGCACGGCGGTCCGCTCAGAGGCCCGTCTCGGCGTAGAACCCCTCGATGTGGGCACGCACCTCGCGGGCCGCGCGCTCGCCGTCGCCCTCCGCGACGGCGGAGAGCACCGCGCGGTGCTCGGCGCGCAGGCGCGCGGCGGTCCGCTCCCACGACGGGAGTGCGGCGCTGCCCGCGGCGACGTACGACTCGATCGCGCCGCGCAGCCCGGTCATGACGGCCTCGACGAGCGCGTTGCCCGCGAGCCGCACGAGCAGCACGTGGAACGTCGCGTCGAGCTCGCGGAAGTCGGCCGCGGGCAGCGTCGGGTCCTCCATCCGGTCGAGCAGGGCGCCCGCCTCAGCGAGCGTCGCTGCGGCCTCGTCGTCTCCCGCACCCACTCGCTCCCCCGCGGCCCGGACCGCCCACGTCTCCAGCAGCACGCGCGTCTCGACGACGTCGCGCACCGCGAGCGTCCCGGACGCGACGTGCAGGCGCACGGCCGCGCCCAGCCCGGCGGCGGGCCGGTCGACGACGGTCGCGCCGGCGTCGGGCCCGGAGCCCACGGCGGTGCGCACGATGCCCATGGCCTCGAGCACACGGAGCGCCTCGCGCACCGAAGGGCGCGAGACGCCGAGCTCCTCGGCGAGCGCGCGCTCGGCCGGGAGGCGCTCGCCGAGCGCCCAGCGGCCCGCGGCGAGGTCCGCCTCGATGCGGGCGAGGACGCGTTCGTGGGTGCGCACCCGCTCAGGGTAGGCGACCCCGGCACGCTGTGGTCAGACCACGCCGACCTCGTGGTCTACAGTGGACGGACTGTGGTCAGACCACAGCCGCGGCGCCTCACCGCGGCGGTCTCGGCAGGCGGCACGGACGCGGCCCGGCGAGACTGGACCGACTCGCCCTCCCCCGGAGCAACGATGCGCATAGCCCTCACCGCGACCTGCATCGGCGACGTGATGTTCCCCCAGGCACCGCGCGCCACCGCCCAACTCCTCGAGCGCCTCGGCCACGAGGTGTTCTTCCCCGAGCGCCAGGCCTGCTGCGGCCAGATGCACGTCAACACGGGGTACCTCGACGAGGCTGTCCCCGTGGTGCGCAACCACGTCGAGGCGTTCTCCCCCGTGCTCGACGGCGAGTGGGACGCGATCGTCGTCCCGTCCGGGTCGTGCACCGGGTCCGTGCGGCACCAGCAGGGCATGGTCTGCCGGCGCGCCGGTCTCGACGACCTCGCGCGCACCGCCGACGCCGTCGCCGCGAAGACGTACGAGCTGTCCGAGCTGCTCGTCGACGTGCTCGGCGTGACCGACGTCGGCGCCTACTTCCCGCACCGGGTCACCTACCACCCGACGTGCCACTCGCTGCGCATGCTCCACGTCGGCGACAAGCCGCTGCGGCTCCTGCGCGCGGTCGAGGGCATCGACCTCGTCGAGCTGCCCGCGGCGGAGGAGTGCTGCGGGTTCGGCGGCACCTTCGCGCTGAAGAACGCCGAGACCTCGACGGCGATGCTCGCCGACAAGATGACGCACGTGAAGGCGACGGGCGCCGAGGTCCTCACCGCAGGCGACGCGTCGTGCCTCATGCACATCGGCGGCGGCCTGTCGCGCATCCGCGCGGGCGTCCGCACGCTGCACCTCGCGGAGATCCTCGCGTCCACGAAGGACACGCCCGCCCCCGCCGGAGTCGGCCCGTCGACGCGCGGGGGTGCCCGGTGAGCCGCACGTTCCTCGGCCTGCCCGTCCGGCGCGGCGCGCGCACCCTGCCCGACGACGTCGCCCACCCGGGCGGGCACGGCACCTCGGCGGGTGCGGGGGCGGCGTCGGACGCGTTCGGCGACGTGCCGCACCCGGACGCCCCGCTGCGCTGGGGCGGGTCGTTCCCCGACACGGCGCGCGAGGCGCTCCAGAACACGCAGCTGCGGCGCAACCTCGCGCACGCGACGTCGACCATCCGGGCCAAGCGCGCGGCCGTCGTCGGCGAGGTACCGGACTGGGAGGCGCTGCGCGACGCGGGCTCCGCGATCAAGACCGACGTCATGGCGCGCCTGCCCGAGCTCCTCGAGGAGCTGGAGCGCAACGTCGTGGCGCGCGGCGGCGTCGTGCACTGGGCGCGCGACGCGGACGAGGCGAACCGGATCGTCGCGGACCTCGTCAAGGCGAAGGGGGTCGACGAGGTCGTCAAGGTGAAGTCCATGGCGACGCAGGAGACCGGGCTCAACGAGGCGCTCGCCGCCGAGGGGATCGCGGCGTACGAGACGGACCTCGCGGAGCTCATCGTGCAGCTCGCCGACGACATGCCGTCGCACATCCTCGTGCCCGCGATCCACCGCAACCGCGCGGAGATCCGCGAGATCTTCCTCGCGCGCATGGGCGACGCCCCGCCGGACCTGTCGGACGTCCCGCGCGAGCTCGCGATGGCCGCGCGCGCCCACCTGCGCCGCAAGTTCCTCTCGGCGAAGGTCGCGATCAGCGGCGCGAACTTCGGCGTCGCGGACACGGGGACCCTGACCGTCGTCGAGTCCGAGGGCAACGGCCGCATGTGCCTCACGCTCCCCGAGACGCTCATCACGGTCATGGGGATCGAGAAGGTCGTTCCCACGTACACCGACCTGGAGGTGTTCCTCCAGCTCCTGCCGCGCTCGTCCACGGGCGAGCGCATGAACCCGTACACCTCCCTGTGGACGGGCGTCACGCCCGGCGACGGCCCGCAGGAGTTCCACCTCGTGCTGCTCGACAACGGACGCACCGACGTCCTCGCCGACGAGGTCGGGCGAGCCGCGCTGCACTGCATCCGCTGCTCCGCGTGCCTCAACGTGTGCCCGGTGTACGAGCGGGTGGGCGGCCACGCGTACGGGTCGGTGTACCCCGGTCCGATCGGCGCGATCCTCACGCCGCAGCTCACGAAGTCCTCCGGCGGGCTCTCCGGCCACCACGACCCGAACGCGTCGCTCCCCTACGCCTCGACGCTGTGCGGCGCGTGCTACGAGGTGTGCCCCGTGAAGATCGACATCCCGTCGATCCTCGTCGAGCTCCGGGCGCGCGAGGTCGACGCCGACCGCGGCCGCCCCACCGGGTGGGGCGCCGCGATGAAGGCGGCCTCGTTCGTCATGTCCGACGCGCGCAGGTTCGAGCTCGCGGAGAAGGCGGCGGGGGTCGGGCGCCTGGTCGCCGGTCCGAAGGGCCGCATCTCGACCCTCCCGCCGCCCGCGTCCGGGTGGACCCGCTCGCGCGACCTCCCGGCGCCCGCGAAGCAGACCTTCCGCGACTGGTGGCGCGACCGCCCGGCCGACGAGCCCCGCACCGAGGGAGGTGAGGACCGGTGAGCGCGCGCGACGACGTCCTCGCCCGCGTGCGCACCGCGCTCGGCGGATCGACGGCGGCGGGCGGCCCCGCGGCGTGGGGCAGCGTGCCGCGCGCCTACCGCGAGCACGGCGAGCTCGCCCCGGGCTCGCCCGAGGTCGTGGACGTGCTCGTCGACCGGCTCGTCGACTACCGGGCGCACGTGCACCGCGCCGAGACGGCGGCGGACGTGGCGACGGTCGTCGGTGACCTGCTCGCCGACGCGACGTCCGTCGTCGTGCCGGCCGGTCTCGACGAGGCGTGGCTCGCGGGCCTGGGCGCCGGGACCGCCGTCGTGCGGGACGCGCGCGACGACCCGCGCACGCCCGACGAGCTCGACCGCACGGACGCCGTCGTCACCGCGGCGCGCGTCGCGGTCGGCGACACCGGCACGATCGTGCTGGACGGCGAGCCCGACCAGGGCCGCCGGGCGATCACGCTCGTGCCCGACCTGCACGTGTGCGTGGTGCGCACGGACCAGGTGGTGCAGACCGTGCCCGAGGCCGTGCGCCTGCTCGCCGCGCACCCCGGGCGCCCGCAGACGTGGATCAGCGGCCCCAGCGCGACGAGCGACATCGAGCTCTCCCGCGTCGAGGGCGTGCACGGCCCCCGCACCCTCCACGTCGTCCTCGCCCCGCCGAGGGAGAGCCCCGGTCCGCCGAGGTAGAGCCCTGGTCAGCCGAGGTAGAGCCCTGGTCGTGACCAGGGCTCTACCTCGCGCGACCGGGGCTCTACCTCGTGGGGAGTCCTGCCCGACGGCGGTGGCGCACCTCCGCGAGGACCGTCGCCAGGCGGACGGGGAAGTCGTCGGGCGTGCCGGGCGGCAGCGCGTCCACCGGGAACCACGCGACGTCCTCGCTCTCGTCGCTGACGACCGTGCGCGCGTCCGGGTCGGCGAACGCGACGAACCCGACGTCCCAGTGCGTCCGGCAGGTGCCGAACGCCGCGGCGAGGTCGTGCCGGTGCACGTCCACCGGGGCGGACGGCGCGGCGCCGGCGCGGGACCCGGCCACGGACTCCACGCCCTGCTCGGGGTCCGCGTTCAACGGGACGCCCGGCTCGGGGTCCGGGTCGAACGGGACGAGGTCCTCGATGCCGCTCTCCTCGCGCGCCTCGCGGTAGGCGGCACCGGCGAGCGTCGTGTCCTCCGGCTCGGTGTGGCCGCCCACCTGGACCCAGAACCGGCCCTTGCGGTGGAAGCACAGCAGCACGCGATCGAGACCGGGGCTGAGCACGAAGCAGCTCGCCGTGAGGTGCTGCGGACCGCCGTCGCGCCGCACCGCCTCGGCGCGCGGGCCGGCGTCGCCGCGGACGAACGCGCGGTACTCCGCCGCGAGCGCCTCCTGACGGGGATCCACGGGCTCCCACCGGTCGAGGCGGTCGAGGGCGTCGCGGGCGAGCAGGGCGGCGGGGTCCGGAGCGGTCACCGGGGAAGGCTACGCGCCGCACCCGACGCCCCGCCTCGGGGCTCACGCCGGACGCTGCGACAATGGTGTCCCGTGAGCGACCCTCAGCACGACGCCGACGGCGGCCCCACCGACGCCGCCACCCGGACCGACCCGGTGCCGACCGGACCCACCGGGGACCCGGCGCTGTTCGACCTCCCGCCCGGGTCGCGCGAGGTCCCGACGCGGATCGTGCTGCTCACCGGGGCGTCGGGCTCGGGCAAGACGTCGCTCACCCGCCGGCTCGGGCTCCCGGTCGTCGCGCTCGACGACTTCTACCTCGACCACGACCACCCCGACCTGCCGCAGCGCTTCGGCATCGTGGACTGGGACGACCCCCGCTCGTGGGACGCCGAGGGTGCGGTCGCGGCGCTCGTCGACCTCGCGCGCGCGGGCCACGCCGACGTGCCGGTCTACGACATCCCGACGTCGCGCCGCACCGGCACGACCCACGTCGACGTCACGGGCTCGCGCGTCGTCCTGGCGGAGGGCATCTTCGCGGCGGAGATCGTCGCGGCCTGCCGCGCACAGGACGTGCTGGCCGACGCGATCTGCCTCTACCGACCGCGCCTCGTGACGTTCTGGTTCCGCCTGCTGCGCGACCTCGCCGAGATGCGCAAGCCGCCGCTCACCCTGTTCCGGCGCGGCTGGGCGCTGCTGCGCGCCGAGCCCGCGCTCGTGCGGCACTGGGAGTCGCTCGGCTGCCGCGCGCTCACGCCCGCGCAGGCCGAGAAGGAGATCCGCGCACTGCTGCGGCCCGCCTCGGCGTAGGCGTCACCCCGGCGGGGCGGCGATCTCGATCGTCGCGACCGACGGTCCGCCGCACTCCGAGTCGGCACCGTCCGCGCTCTCCCACGTCGGGTCGATCTCGCGCTCGACGACGACGTCGCCCGAGGCGACCTCGACGACGCGGACGAGGACCGGACCGACCGGACCGTTCAGCGCGGACCCGGTCCACTCGCCGACGGAGGGCGCGTCCTGCGCCTCTCCGGTCGGCTCGGGCGAGGTCTCGACGGCCTGGGGCGGGACCGGGTCGACCGGGTCGACCGGGATCGTCGTGGGGGCCCGCTCGGGGCCGGGCCGGAGCGTACCGTCGCGCACGAGCGCGCAGGGGTCGGCGCCGACGCAGGCCACCGTGACGCCGTACGCGTCGCGGTCCGGCCAGGAGTCGTCGAGCCGGACCTCCAGGCGAGCCGAGTACCCGACCGCCGGGCACGCGGTGACCAGACCTCCCGGACCGCTGCACGCCGGGAGCACGGCGACGAGCAGCGCACCGACCAGGCCGTGCGCGCGTCGTCGCGCTCGTGCGGTGCTCACCGACGTCCCCTCTCGCGGCCCGCCCGCCCGTCGGGCCCTCGTCCACTCTTTGTCACGGACGGCCCGCGCCTTGCACCACGGCGCACGTTCCCCCTCGCCGAGCCTGCCGAGACGTGAGAAGTGGCCCCTGACCCGCGCGTCGCGGGGACCACTTCTCACGTCTCGGCGGGGAGCGTCCCGACGACGATCGTCGCGCCGATGTCGTCGTCCCGGACGACGCGCGCGACCAGCCCGGCGCGGCCGAGCACCGCGACGGCGCCCGTTGCCTGGCGCTCGCCGGACTCGGTGAGCAGGTGGCCGCCGGGGGCGAGCCAGGCGGGCGCCTCGGCCGCGACGCGGCGCAGCACGTCCAGCCCGTCGCCGCCGCCGTCGAGGGCGACGTGCGCCTCGTGGTCGCGCGCCTCGCGCGGCAGCAGCGGGATCTCGGTCGTCGGGACGTACGGCACGTTGGCGAGGAGGAGGTCGACCCGCCCGCGCAGACCGGCGGGCAGAGGGTCGAAGAGGTCGCCCTCGTGCGCGGTCCCGCCGACGGCCGCGACGTTGCGCGCCGCGCACGCGACCGCGGCCGGGTCCACGTCGCTCGCGTGCAGCGCGACGGTCTCGTCGCCGCCGAGGCCCACCGCGGTCGCGAGCCCCAGCGCCCCGGCGCCGCAGCACAGGTCGACGACGACCGTCCGGCCGTCCGGGCCACTCTCCGGACGACCGCCGGGGCCGCTGCCCGGGCCGCCGTCGAACAGCCACGCCGGGCGCCCGGCCCGCCGCCCGAGCACGACCGCCTCGTCGACGAGCAGCGTGGTGCGCTGGCGCGGCACGAACACCCCGCGGTCGACGGCGACCCGCAGCCCGTGGAAGTCGACGTACCCGAGGACGTGCTCGAGCGGCTCGCCCGCGACCCGGCGCGCGACGAGCTCCTCGAGGTGCGCGGCGTCGTCGGCCCGCTCGGCGAGGAGCGTGGCCTCGTCCTCCGCGAAGACGCACCCGGCGGCGCGCAGGCGGGCGGTGAGGTCGTCGAGCCGGCTCTGGTCCACGCTCTGGACGGTACTCCGGGTCGCGGACGCCCGGGACCGTCGACCGGCCGGCGATCGACCCGCGCGCCCGAGGTCAGCGCGCGCCCGGGACCGACCCGCGCGCCCCGGACCGACCCGCAGAGGGTCGACCTCACGACGCGCGGGTCGATCCGCGCGACGGTGACCGTCAGTCGCGCAGCAGCGGGAGGAGCCGGGTGCCCTGGCGCTCGATCTCGCGCAGGTACGGGGTGTCGGACAGGACGAAGTGCGTCACGCCGAGGTCCTCGTAGCGCCGCAGCGACTTCGCGACGTCCTCCGCGGAGCCGACGAGCCACGTCGTGCCCGCTCCCCCGCCGCCGAACCGGCCCGGGGCGGTCCACAGGTTGTCGTCGAGCACCTCGCCCCGCTCGGCCAGGTCGAGCAGGCGCTGCTGCCCGACGGCGGTGCTCCGCCCCCGGTCGCGGGCCGACCACGCCTCGCGCTCCGGCGACCGGGCCGCGAGCTGCGCGACCTTCGCCTCGGCGTCGGCCCACGCCTCCTCCGTCGTGTCCCGCACGAACGTCGTGACGCGCAGCCCGAACTCGAGCGGTGCGTGCTCACGGCCGAGCTCGGCGCTCAGCTGCCTCAGCCGGTCGATGCGCTCCGCGATCCCGTCGAGCGGCTCGCCCCAGAAGAGCTGCACGTCGGCCTCGGTCGCCGCGACGCGCTCCGCCGCCTCCGAGGCGCCGCCGAAGTAGATCCGCGGGTGGGCGCGGTCGCCGCGGACCACGGGCCGCGGCCCCAGCGACGAGCGCGTCACCGAGAAGTGCTCGCCCGCGTACGTGACCACCTCCTGCGTCCACAGGCGCCGCACGATCTGCAGGAACTCGCGCGTGCGGGCGTAGCGGTGCGCCGGGTCGGCCTCGCCGTCGCCGTACGCCTCCTGCCCGTCGGTGCCGGACACGATGTTGACGCGCAGCCGGCCGCCGCTGAGGTGGTCGAGGGTCGCGGCGGCGGACGCGAAGTGCGCGGGCCGCCAGAACCCGGGCCGGATCGCGACGAGCGGCTCGAACGTCGTGGTGCGGGCCGCGAGCGCCGTCGCGACCGTGAACGTGTCGGGACGCCCCCAGCTCGTCCCGAGCAGCGCGCCCGCGAACCCGTGGCGTTCCAGGGCGTGCGCGTGGCTCGTCAGGGTGTCGAGGCTGTTGTGGTCCTCGGTGGTGTCGTCGCCGCGGTGCCCCGGCCGCACCTGGTTCGGGATGTACCAGAGGTGCTCCGCGCTCATGCGAAGGCCCCCTCGACGACTCGTGCCCCGCCGTCGGACGACGTCCCGGCGGGGGCCGCGTCCGTGTAGCGGTTCGCCGGTCGTTCGAGCCCGTAGTGCTCGCGCAACGTCCGGCCCTCGTACTCGGTGCGGAACAGGCCGCGCTCGCGCAGCACGGGCAGCACGTGCTCGACGAACTGCTCGAGCCCCGACGGCAGCACCGCGGGCATGATGTTGAACCCGTCGGCGGCCTCGGCGTCGTACCAGTCCTGGAGCGCGTCGGCGACCTGCTCGGGCGTGCCGGCGAACGTGCGGTGGCCCCGCCCGCCGCCGAGGCGCCCGATGAGCTGGCGCACCGTCAGCCGCTCGCGCCGCGCGAGCTCGACGATCAGCGTGTACCGGCTCTTGGCCCCCTCGATCTCGTCCTCGGTGGGCAGGCCGTCGGGCAGCTCGCGGTCGAGCGGCAGGTCCTCGGGCGCGAGGCGCAGCGTCTTCGCGAGCTGGGCGCGCGCGTACTCGGGGACGATGAGCTCGTCGAGCTCGCGCTCCCGCGCGAGCGCCTCCGCCTCCGTGGACCCGATGACGGGGACGATGCCGGGCAGGATCTTCACCGTGCCCGGGTCCCGCCCGACCGTGACCGCCCGGGCCTTGAGGTCGGAGTAGAACGCCTGGGCGTCGGCGAGCGTCTGGTGCGCGGTGAACACGGCCTCGGCGTAGCGCGCGGCGAGGTCCTTGCCGTCCTCGGACGACCCGGCCTGCACGATGAGCGGGCGCGCCTGCGGCGAGCGCGGCGTCGTGAGCGCGCCGTGCACGGAGAAGTGGGTGCCGACGTGCGCGGGCCCGTGGATCTTGGCCGGGTCCGCCCAGACGCCCGCGGCCTTGTCGGCGAGCACGGCGTCGTCCTCCCACGAGTCCCAGAGCCGGAACGCGACGTCGAGGAACTCGGCCGCGCGCTCGTACCGCACGGCGTGCGCCGGCTGGTCGTCGAGGCCGAAGTTGCGCGCGATCTCCGGCCCCGCCGTCGTGACGACGTTCCACCCGGCCCGGCCGCCTGACACGTGGTCGATCGACGCGAAGCGCCGCGCCAGGTTGTACGGCGAGTTGTACGTCGTCGACGCCGTCGCGATGAGGCCGATGCGCTCGGTCACGGTCGCGATCGCCGTCAGCACGATGAGCGGGTCGAGCGAGCCCGCCGGGCGGCGCCCGACGTCGGACCGCAGCCCGGGGCCGTCCGCGAAGAAGATCGAGTCGAGCTTCCCCGCCTCCGCGACCTGCGCGAGGCGCTGCAGGTGCGCGATGTTCGTCGAGGTCCACGACGGGTCGCTCTCGGGCAGGCGCCACGACGCCTCGTGGTGGCCCGTGCTCATGAGGAACGCGTTGAGGTGCAGGCGGCCGGGGCGGTGGCCCGAGGAGGCGTGGCGGGTCATGCGGCGGTGTCCTTCCGGTCGGGGGTGGTCGGGGCGTCGCGGACGACGCCGAGCGCGTCGAGCAGCTCCGTGCGGAGCCGGGCGAAGCGGGGGTCCGCGGGGTCGCGGGCCTCGGTGGGGCCGTAGCTCCGGTCGATGCGGCGCTCGGCCGCGATCCGTCCCTCGTCGAGCACGACGACGCGGTCCGCGAGCACGATCGCCTCGTCGACGTCGTGCGTGACGAGCAGGACCGCGGGGCGGTGCCGCGCGCACAGGTCGCGCAGCAGGGCGTGCATCCGGATGCGCGTCAGGGCGTCGAGCGCGCCGAACGGCTCGTCGGCGAGCAGGAGCCGCGGCGAGCGCACGAGCGAACGGGCGAGCGACACGCGCTGCTGCTCGCCGCCCGAGAGCTCGTTCGGCCACGCGCGCTCACGCCCGGCCAGGCCGACCTCCGCGAGGCTCGCGCGGCCGGCGTCGCGCGCGACGCTCCGACCGCGCCCGCCGGCGTCGAGACCGAGCACCACGTTGTCCAGGACGCGCGCCCACGGGAGGAGCCGCGAGTCCTGGAAGACGACGGACACCTGGTCCGGCACCGCGACCTCGCCCGAGCCCGCGACCCCGTGGTCGAGCGCGGCGAGCGCGCGCAGGAGCGTGCTCTTGCCCGAGCCGGACCGGCCCAGGATCGCGACGAACTCGCCGTCGTCCACGGTGAGGTCGAGGTGGTCGAGGATGCGCTGCTCCCCGTACGACCGGACGAGCGAGCGGACCCGCACGGCCGCGCCCGGCGCCGTCGGGCGGGCCTCCTGCGCGGTCAGTCCTCCAGCGTGCGCCGCCACGAGAGCACCCTCCTCTGCAGGAGGCGGACGGCGAGGTCCGCGGTGTAGCCCAGCACGCCGTAGACCACGAGGCCGACGAGGATGATCTCCGTCTGCCCGTACGTCCGGGCGAGCTCCATCATGTAGCCGATCCCGGCCGTCGCGTTGACCTGCTCGACGACGACGAGCGCGAGCATCGACCCCGTGACCGCGAACCGCAGGCCGAGGAAGAAACCGGGCAGCGCGCCCGGCAGGATGACGCGGCGCACGAACTGCCACCGCGAGAGCTGCACCGTCTCGGCGAGCTCGACGTACCGGCTGTCGATCGCGCGCAGGCCGTTGTGCGTGTGCAGGTAGATGGGGATGAAGACGCCGAGCGCGATGGTGATGACCTTCATCTCCTCGCCGATGCCGAACCACAGGATGAGCAGCGGCAGGAGCGCGAGGTTGGGGATGGCGCGCTTGACCTGGATCGGGCCGTCGAGCACCGCGTCGCCCATCCGGCTCAGCCCGGCGGCCAGCGCGAGCACGACTCCCGCGACGATGCCGGCCGCGAGCCCGAGCGCGGCGCGCGTCAGGGACACGCCGAGGTGCGCCCCGAGCTTGCCGTTCGCGACGAGCTCCGCGCCCGTCGAGACGACCGTCCACGGCGCGGACAGCACGCGCGGGTCGACGAGCCCCGTCGCGGACCCCACCGACCAGACGACCGCGAGGAGCGTGACCCCGACGAGCGCGGCGAGCGGGACCGGCCGGCCGAGCCCGAGGCGCGTGCCGCGCGGCCGCACGTCCGCCGGGGTCGACGGGGCGGCGTCGGCCTGCGGGACCGCGACGTCGACCCGGTCGACGACCGCGGCGCTCACTGCGTGCCCCCGTCCCGCGCGGCGGCGGCCGCCTCGCCCGCGACCGGGCCGAAGCGCACGTCGAACAGGTCCGCCGCGTCGAGCGGCTGCTCGTCGAGCTCCGCCGCGAGCAGGTCGACCGTCGCCTGCGTGCGCTCGATGCCCTCCGTGAGGTCGGACGGGACGTCCGGGACCGGCGCGTGGTCGACGAGATACTGCGCGTCCTCCTCGCTCAGCCCCTGGTCCTCGATGTAGTAGCCCTGCTTCCACTCCTCGGGGTGCTCCGCGACCCAGATCTTCGCGGCCGCCCACGCGGCGACGTACTCCCGCAGCGCCGCCGCCCTGGCCGGGTCGCGCACGACCTCGGTCGGGCCGTAGAGGTGCGACGCGTCGTCGCGCAGGTGGTGCTCGACCGACGTCGCGCCGTCGGCCTCGTACGTCGCGAGGTACCGGAAGAGCTGCGTGCCGCCGAGCGGCGCGACGTCGACCTCGCCCGCGGCGAGGGCCGTCGAGTACACGTCGCCCGTGCTCGGGAGCTCGACGAGCTCGACGTCGTCCTGCGTGAGCCCGGCCTCCTCCAGCGCCTTGAGGACGATCGCGCCCTGCGCCTGGCCCGGGCTGAACGCGATGCGGTGACCGCGGAAGTCCTCGAGCGAGTCGAGCTCGACCCCCGGCGCCCCTGCGAACTCGTAGACCGGCGCGTCCTCCCAGTTCTCCCGGTAGACGGACGCGTAGACCTGCACGTCCAGGCCCGTCCACGTCGCGTGGATCGGCGGGATCTCCGCGACGGCGCCGACGTCGAGCGACCCGGCCCGGAACGCCTCCGTCGTCGCCGGGCCGCCCGAGATGTTGGCCCACTCGATCTCGAACGAGAAGTCGCTGTCCAGGTCGTCGCCCGCGAGCTCGAACGCCTTCTGCGTGGTCGGGTCGCCGACCCGCAGGACGGTGCCCTCCGACACCTCGGTGGGCAGCTCGGCGTCCGGGGCGAGCGTGCCGCCGTCGGCCGAGTCACCGCCCCCGGACGCCTCGGCGGTGCTGCACGCACCGGCGGCGAGGAGCGCGACGAGACCGAGCGCGACGGCCGTCGCCCTCCGGCGGCCGGGCGGTGCGGACGGACGGCGGAGCGGGGAAGCAGGCATGACGGGTCCTCTCAGGGAGAGCGCACGGGGAGGCACGAGGGCGCGCGGGTGCCGTGCGCGGCAGGGTGGTGGGACGGCCCGACGGCGGCCCGGGGCGGCCGTCGGTCAGTGCGTCGGGGTGCTCAGCGGCACGCGGTCGGACGACACGCGGCCCGACGGCGCAGGCGCGCACGCAGGGCGCGACGACACGCGAGCCCGGGCACGTGCCCGGCGTCGGTGGCGGGGAGGGCGACGAGGCCCCCCGGTGTCGTCGGCATGCGGGCGACTGTGCCAGCGTGCGCACGCCCCGCAAAGGGCGGTCGCCCCCTGTCCCACGACGAGGACGGACGTAACGCCGTGCAACGGCCCCTCGCCCGCCGACCAGGTGGTCCGTGTCGGCCGAGCAGGCGATGGTGGTGCGTCGGTCGCCCCGGACGCGCCACGACCACCTGCTCGGCGGGAGAGGGGGCGCCGGGACGACGACGGGCCCCGACCCTCCCGGAGGAGGATCGGGGCCCGTGTGTCAGGCGTTCAGGAGTGCGTCACTCCGCGCCGGCCTGCAGCTCGCCCGTCGGGGGCAGGTCGCGGACCGAGACGCCGGTCGGGGCGTCGAGCGCGGCGGCCGCGCCCACGCTCACCGGGCCGCGGTCGTGCTCGCCCTTCGAGACACCCCGGAAGGTGAACTCTCCGAGCAGGCCCTCGCCCTCGGCGTCGACCAGGACGATCTCGCCGGCCTTGAGCTCGCCGAACAGGATCTTCTCCGAGAGCACGTCCTCGATGTCGCGCTGGATCGCGCGGCGCAGCGGACGAGCACCCAGGACCGGGTCGTAGCCCTTCTCGGCGAGGAGCTGCTTCGCGGGCTGCGTGAGCTCGATGCCCATGTCCTTGTCCCGCAGGCGGGCGTCGAGACGGGCGATCATCAGGTCGACGATCTGGATGATCTCGGCCTGCGAGAGCTGCGGGAAGACCACCACGTCGTCGACGCGGTTGAGGAACTCCGGCCGGAAGTGCTGCTTGAGCTCGTCGTTGACCTTCGCCTTCATGCGCTCGTAGGACGTGACCAGGTCGCCGCCGGCGTTGAAGCCGGTCTGGACGCCCTTGGCGATGTCCCGCGTGCCGAGGTTGGTCGTCATGATGATGACGGTGTTCTTGAAGTCCACGACGCGGCCCTGCGAGTCGGTCAGGCGACCGTCCTCGAGGATCTGCAGGAGCGAGTTGAAGATGTCCGCGTGGGCCTTCTCCACCTCGTCGAACAGGACGACCGAGAACGGCTTGCGCCGCACCTTCTCGGTGAGCTGGCCGCCCTCGTCGTACCCGACGTAGCCGGGGGGCGAGCCGAACAGCCGCGAGACGGTGTGCTTCTCGGAGAACTCCGACATGTCGAGCTGGATGAGCGCGTCCTCGTCCCCGAAGAGGAACTCGGCGAGCGCCTTGGCCAGCTCCGTCTTCCCGACGCCCGTGGGGCCGGCGAAGATGAACGACCCACCGGGGCGCTTCGGGTCCTTGAGGCCCGCACGCGTGCGGCGGATGGCCTGCGACAGCGCCTTGATCGCGGCCTCCTGGCCGACGACGCGCTTGTGCAGCTCGTCCTCCATGTTGAGCAGGCGGCTGGACTCCTCCTCGGTGAGCTTGAAGACCGGGATGCCCGTGGCCATGGCCAGGACCTCGGCGATCAGCTCCTCGTCCACCTCCGCGACGGTGTCCAGGTCACCGGACTTCCACGCCTTCTCCTTGTCGGCGCGCTTCGCGGTGAGCTGCTTCTCCTTGTCGCGCAGGCCGGCGGCCTTCTCGAAGTCCTGCGCGTCGATCGCGGACTCCTTCTCGCGGCGCGCCTCGGCGATCTCCTCGTCGAGCTCCTTGAGCTCCGGCGGGGCCGTCATGCGGCGGATGCGCAGGCGCGCGCCCGCCTCGTCGATGAGGTCGATCGCCTTGTCCGGGAGGAACCGGTCGTTGATGTACCGGTCCGCGAGCGTGGCCGCGGAGACGAGGGCGGAGTCCGTGATGGACACGCGGTGGTGCGCCTCGTAGCGGTCGCGCAGGCCCTTGAGGATCTCGATGGCGTGCGGGAGCGACGGCTCGGCGACCTGGATGGGCTGGAAGCGGCGCTCCAGGGCCGGGTCCTTCTCGACGTGCTTGCGGTACTCGTCGAGCGTCGTCGCGCCGATGGTCTGCAGCTCGCCGCGCGCGAGCATCGGCTTGAGGATGCTCGCGGCGTCGATCGCGCCCTCGGCGGCACCCGCCCCGACGAGGGTGTGGATCTCGTCGATGAACAGGATGATGTCGCCGCGCGTGCGGATCTCCTTGAGCACCTTCTTGAGGCGCTCCTCGAAGTCGCCGCGGTAGCGCGAGCCGGCCACGAGCGCGCCGAGGTCGAGCGTGTAGAGCTGCTTGTCCTTGAGCGTCTCGGGGACGTCGCCGCGCACGATGTCCTGGGCGAGGCCCTCGACGACGGCCGTCTTGCCGACGCCGGGCTCGCCGATGAGGACGGGGTTGTTCTTGGTGCGGCGGCTCAGCACCTGCATGACGCGCTCGATCTCGAGGCTGCGCCCGATGACCGGGTCGAGCTTGCCCTCGCGCGCGGCCTGGGTGAGGTTGCGCCCGAACTGGTCGAGCACGGCCGAGCCCGACGGCTGGCCCTCGGTGGGACCGCCGGCGGCGACCGGCTCCTTGCCCTGGTAGCCGGACAGGAGCTGGATGACCTGCTGGCGCACCTTGTTGAGGTCGGCGCCCATCTTCGTCAGGACCTGGGCGGCGACGCCCTCGCCCTCGCGGATGAGGCCGAGCAGGATGTGCTCGGTGCCGATGTAGTTGTGGCCGAGCTGGAGCGCCTCGCGCAGCGACAGCTCGAGCACCTTCTTGGCGCGCGGCGTGAACGGGATGTGCCCGCTCGGGGCCTGCTGGCCCTCGCCGATGATCTCGGTCACCTGGGTGCGGACGCCGTCGAGGGAGATCCCGAGGGACTCCAGCGCCTTGGCCGCGACACCCTCGCCCTCGTGGATGAGGCCGAGGAGGATGTGCTCGGTGCCGATGTAGTTGTGGTTGAGCATCCGCGCCTCTTCCTGGGCGAGGACGACGACCCGACGGGCTCGGTCTGTGAATCTCTCGAACATGTGCTGCTCCTCGTGAGCGGCGTACACCTGCCCGCCGGACGACGGGTACAAGCCTGACCGCATTGACTCTATGCGGTTCGAACGAGCCGCACCCCCTCCGTATGCCGTTGTTCGCCAGGGGCGTGAAAGAGGGGTCGCGCCGTGACCTGCCGGGCGGTCCCGGGGGCACGACGGCGGAGATCACCCGGCCCGACACGCGCCGGGGGCGTTGACCGCGGCCCGCGCCACGGGCAGGCTCGGGAGTGCGCCCCGCACGACGTCCAGAAGGGTGGCGAAGAGCGATGCACCAACCGGACCAGCCGCCGGAGGACACCCCCGCACCGGACGCGGACGAGCGAGAGGCACGCCCCACGGGCTCGGCCGCGTCGTGGGAGCAGGTGGTCGCACGGTTCCACGGCGCCGTCGCGGAGGTCGACGACCCGCTCACCTGGGGTCTCGACCTCGACGAGGAGACGCTCACGGGCGCCGGCCACGGCGCGCACGACCCGGCCGAGGAGCGCTTCCTGCGCTCCTACGTGTCGTTCACGGGCGAGACGCTCGACGTCGAGACGCTGCGGGTGCGGGCCGCGCACGACGAGCAGGCCGAGGACATCGCCCGCACCGCGCTCAGCGGGGCGCTCGCCGCGCCCCTGCACTCGGACACCCCCGGCGACGACGACTTCCTCGACTCCTACCAGGAGTACCGCGCCGCGATGCGCGCGATCGTCGAGGAGGTGGACGTCGCGCCCGTCGTGCGCACCACGTTCCGGGTCGACGGCGAGACCCGCCCCTGCCTGTACGTCACCGTGCGGGAGCACGCCGCGGCGTACGTGCCGGTCGAGGACCGGGCGCTGGTCGTCTCGGGCCCGGCGGACCTGCTCGCGCGGGTCGACGTCGTCACCCGCCCCCTGCGCAACATCCTCCAGGACGAGCCCGACCCGCGGTTCTGACCGGCTCCGCGCGCCGCGCCACGGGACTCTCGTCCACCACCCCGGGACGCCCGTCCCGGGCGCGGCGCGGCCCCGCGGCCTAGGGTCGAGTCAGCACCGGCGCCGCCGACGGCGTCGGGGACAGCACGCCGACGGCGCACGCGGTCGGCCGACCGGGCGGAGGTGGCGAGATGCGCGGCGTGATCGTCGGTGTCGACGGGTCGGAGGAGTCGGGCGGCGCGCTCGACTGGGCGCTGCGCGAGGCAGCCGACCGGGCGGTGCCACTGACGGCCGTGCTCGCGTTCGAGTCGCGGCAGGGGCCGGGCGACGGCCCCGACGCGGCGGCCGAGGAGAAGCGGGCGCTCGCCCAGGAGTGGCTCGACGCCGCGCACGCCCGCACGGGGATCGGCCCGGACGCGGTCACCGCGACGGCCGTCGCCGAGCGCGGCAGCCCCGCGGCCGTCCTGCTCGCCCTCGCCCAGCCGCGCGTCGCGCAGGCCGCCCAGGACGACGTGCGGCCCGACACCACCGACCGCGACGACGCCGACCTGCTCGTCCTCGGCCGCTGCGGCCGGGGCCGCCTCGGACGGATGGTCCTCGGGTCGGTGCCGACCGCCGTCGTGCAGCACGCGACCGTCCCCGTGACCGTGGTGCGCGGGACGCCCGACGTGCGCCACGACCACGCGCGGCCCGTCGTCGTCGGGGTCGACGGGTCGTCGACGTCGGTCCAGGCGCTGCGGCACGGCGCCGACGTCGCGCGGCGCACGGGCGCGACGCTCGAGGCCCTGTTCTGCTGGCAGATCGTCTCGCTCGCGCCCCTGCCCGACTCGTGGGGGTGGACGCCACCCATCGACGACTACGAGAAGTTCGCCGCCCAGAAGCTCGACGCCGCGCTCGATGCAGCGGGGGTCGACCTGCCCGACGACCGCCTCGTGCGCAGCGTGCAGCACGTGCACGCCGCGAAGGGGATCATCGAGGCGTCGTCGCGCGCGGAGCGGCTCGTGCTCGGCAACCGCGGCGTCGGCGGGTTCGACCGGCTGCTCCTGGGCTCGGTGAGCCGGCACGCGGTCGAGTACGCGCACTGCCCGGTCACGGTCGTGCGACCCGCGGACGCGACGCACCCCTCGGGCGCGCACGACGCCTGAGGTCACCCGCGGCGCGCGGCCGACCCCCGGAACGCGAACACGAGGACGCGCACGGCGAGCACGGTCCCGACGAACCCGAGCGCCGCACCGAGGACGGCGAACAGGCGCAGACCCTCGACGAGCTCGGGGCCGGAGTCCGCGGAGACGAGCACGACCGCCGCGACGACGGCCGCGGCAGCGATGACGGTGGACACGACCTGCTGCACGAGGCCGGTGAGGAACGCGCGGTCCTCGGGGTGCGCGAACGAGCGGACGTTGACGGTGAGCCGCCCGGCCTCGACGTCGCTCGTGATCTTCGCGAGCCGGCGCGGGAGCCGTTCCAGCTCGGGCGCGAGGCCGAGGAACAGGCTCGTCGCCCGCTCGCGCAGGCCCTCCGGCGTCACGACGCGCCGCACGAGCGGCTGCGCGGTCGCGCGGGCCCCGGCGACGAGGTCGAACCCGGGGTCGAGCAGGCGCAGCGTGCCCTCCAGCGACGTGAACGTGCGGAACGCGGCGGCGACCTGCGACGGGACGGCGAGGCCCGCGTCGGTGACGAGCCGGAACAGCGCGGTGAACATCGCGCCGCTCGCGCCGGCGCCGCGGAACCGCACGATCACCTGCCCGACGGCGCGCTCCAGGCGGCGCACGTCGAGGTCGGCCGGGGCGTCGAGCAGCTCCAGGAGGGCGTCGGTCGCGGCCACGGCGTCGTCGGCGTCGACCGCGAGCAGCACCGCCGCGAGCGCGAGCCGGTCGGGCTCGCCGAGCCGCCCGACGGAGCCCATGTCGAGCAGGCCGAGGCGGCCGTCGGCGGTGACGAGCACGTTGCCGGGGTGGAGGTCGGCGTGGAAGGTGCCCGCGACCAGCACCTGCTCGAGCGTCGCGGTGAGGAGCCGCGAGGCGAGGTCGGCGCGCACGGCGTCGTCGAGGCTCGCGAGCACGTCCGCGGCGCGGCCGAGGGGAACGCCGTCGAGCCGTTCCATGACGAGCAGCGTCGTCCCGGAGAGCTCGGGGTAGACGTCGGGGACCCGGACGCGCGGGCCCGCGCCCGGGTCGGTGGCGCCGTCGTCGGGGCGCCGGTCCCTCGCTGCTCCCCGCGCGAGCGCGGCGCGCAGCGCGAGCGTGTTCTCCAGCTCGACCGTGTAGTCGAGCTCCTCGCGCAGCGACGCGGCGAAGCCGTCGGCGAGGTCGACGACGCCGAGGGAGCGGCCCCACGCGGTGTCGCGCTCGATGCGGCGCGCGAGCCGCCCGAGGATCGCGAGATCCGTCTCGACCTGGGCACGGGCGCCCGGGCGCTGCACCTTGACCACGACGTCGCGCCCGTCGAGCAGGCGGGCCGCGTGGACCTGGCCCACGGACGCCGAGGCGAGGGGCTCCGGCGAGAAGCCGGCGAACGCCTCGTCGACCGGGCGCCCGAGCGCGCCCGCGACGGCCGCCTCCACCTGCGACCACGGCGCGGGCGGGACCTCGCTCTGGAGCGTGGCGAGCGCGTCCGCGAACGCGGCGGGGAGCAGGTCCCGGCGCGTGGACAGCACCTGGCCGAACTTCACGAAGGTCACGCCGGCGTCGCTGAGAGCGTCGCGCAGCGCGGCGGCCTGGCGCCGCTGGTCGGTGCGCGACAGGCGCGACCCGTCCGGCTGCCGAGCCCCGCGCGTGAGCGCCCCGCCGAGGCCGTGCCGGACGCCGATCCCCAGGATCTGGGCGTAGCGCCGCGTCTCGCGGCGGCCCTGGCGCAGCCCCCGGAGCGCGCGCCACGGCCCCGGGACGGAACCCGTCGGGACGAGGAGCTCGAGCACGAGGAGCACGCACAGCCCGAGCACGAACGCCCACGCGAACGCGAGCACGACGGCGACGAGCGCGACGCCCGGCGCGACGGTGAGCGTCCCGTCCGGGCGCGACCAGCCGACGTCGAGCAGGCCGCCCGTGAGCACCCAGGACGCGACCGACAGCATCGCGAGGGCCACGACCGCCGAGCGGATCCAGCCGACCGGCGCGCCCATGACGCGCCGCGCCGTCGCGGCGAGGAGCAGCAGCATGCCGACGGTGAAGACGAGGCCGAACAGACCGACGAGGAGACCGGAGACCACCTGCATGGCGGCCACTCTTCCGGACCGCACGGCAGACCACCAGCACGCGCCACCGGCGCGCCCCGCCCGCCCGAGCCGGTCGCGGCGACCAGCGCCGCACGGCCGCGGCATGGGGGGGGCACCGACGTCCGCGGCGCGGCATGATGGAGCTCCCCGACAGGCCGGAGCCCCGATGACGAACGTCGACCTCCTCACGGAAGCCCACCTCACGACCGCCCGCACCGCGCCGAACGGTCGCAGCGCCGAAGTCGTGCTGCACGACGGCCCGCTGCGCCAGACGATCCTCGCGCTGCGCGCGGGCGTCGAGCTCGGGGAGCACAACTCCCCGCCCGCGGCGTCGATCCAGGTGCTGCGCGGCCGGGTCCGGGTCACGGCGCTCGGCGAGGGCGACGTCGAGCTGGGCGAGGGCGAGCTGCGCGTGCTCACGCACGAGCGGCACGCGGTGAGCGCGATCGAGGACGCGGCGTTCCTCCTGACGACCGTGACGAGCGTCCCGGGCAGCTGAGCGCCTGCTCCTGCGAACCGCCCGCACGGCTGCCAGGGTGGTGCGGATGAGAGCTCCGACAACGACGACCGTCCTCGCCGCGAGCGCCCTGGTCCTCGCGGCCTGCACCGCGGCCCCCGGCGACGCGCCGAGCACCCCGGAGCCGTCGGCCCCGGCCCCCTCGACCTCTGCCGCGACCCCGGCACCAGGCGATCCCGCCGCGGCGCTCCCGACGGACGCGCCCGCCGACGTCCTCCTCCCCGCGGGCGCGTGGGGCGGCGATGGAGCACGCGACGAGGCGGAGGGGGTCGCGGACTGGCACCTTCCGGAGGCGTGCGCCGACGGCGGCCCCGCGGACGCCACGGCGATGCGCACAGCGACCGAGGGCGACGGCGCGGCCGAGGGCGTCGTGGGGGTCCACCAGGTCGCGGTGTTCGCCGACGCCGACGCCGCCACCGCCGAGGCCGCACGGCTCGCGGACCTGCTCGCCGCGTGCGCGGCGCAGGGCGGGGCGGAGGGCACGGCGTACACGGCCGAGCCGCTCGACGTCGGCGCCCAGGGCAGCGGCCTGGCCACCGACTACTACGGGTCGGGCGGGAGCGGGGACCTGGACACGGCGCTCGGGACCTACCTGGCGACCACGCGCCGCGGTGCCGCGGTCACGCTCGTCGCGCTCGACGGCGGGGAGAGCACCGTGGGCGCGGCCCGCGAGACGGTCGCGGAGCAGGCCGGTGCCGCGTGGGAGCTGCTGTGCCGCTACGAGCAGGCGGGCTGCTGACGGACGGCGTCCTCCCGCCCGGGAGACTCACTCCCGGGACGTCGTGCCCCGGGTCGCCGTGGCGGGCGCTCAGACCCGGACGGCCCAGGCGGCGAGGGCCAGCGCCGTGACGTCCTCCGCGACGGCGCCCGGCCAGTCGGGCCGCTCGCCGACGGCGAGGCGTCGCCACGCCGCACCGCCCCACGTCCCGACGGCCCCGCCCGCGGCTCCCGCGACGGCGGCGAGGACCAGCCCGACCGGACCGGTCCGGTGCCGGGCGACGAGCACGCCGCCGACGGCGCCGCTCGCGACGCGGACGACGGGGCCGGGCGGCGCGAGCCGGCTCGGCGTCTGCGGCAGCTTGTCGCCGACCAGCTCGCCGACGACGCCCAGGAGCGCCGCGCCGCGCGCGAGCGGCCCGGGTCCGTGGCCCGACCGGCGCGACCCGCGGGGCCGCACGAGGCCGGCCAGCACCGGCGCCGCGACCCCGAGGCTGCTGCGCGAGCCCGCGGCGACGCCGAGCGCGAGCGCCCGGGCGAGCACCGCCGTCGTGCCGCGCGGCGCGGCTGCGTCCTGGGACGTCATGGGGTCCTCCTGCGGTGTGGTGGTGGCCCGGTCGACCGGGTTCTCCCGAACGTAGCCGCTCCCGGGGCGGCCCACCCGGCGGCGCGGCGCGCCGCCCGCCGGGTCCCGCGCCCGGGCCCACCCCCAGCGACGCCGAGGTCGGCGAGCAGGCGCTGCGCCTCGCGGTCGCCCGGGCGACGACGCACCCCGGCGCGTGGCGGTCCGGTGCCCGGTCGTGCTGCGGGAGCCCACCCCGCGCCCCTGCCGCCGCCCCTCACGGACGGGTCGCGCTCGAACGGTTGACGGATCGGCACCACGGGGGCATGATCGGGAGGAGACGATACCCCCTAGGGGTATCAGCAGCCGAGAGGAGACACGGTGGACCACCGCACGGAGCACGGCCCCGGGCGTCGGACCGGCGCGGACGGCGAGCACGAGCACCACGAGGCGCACGGGCACCCCGAGGCGCACGGGCACCCCGGCGCGGCGGCGACCGCCGCCGTCGACCACGCGACGCACGACCCGGCCGCGCACCGCGGCCACGACACGGGGCACGAGGACCACCACGCGGGTCACGGCACCGCGGGTCACGGCACCGCCGGGCACGAGGGCCACGGCACGTCCGGGCACGAGAGTCACGACACGGCCGGTCACGGCACGGCGGGCCACGCCGGACACGACATGGCGGGTCACGGGGGTCACGGCGGGCACGGCGACCACGTCGGGCAGTTCCGCCGCATGTTCTGGATCATGCTCGTCCTCGCGGTCCCCACGGTCGCGCTGAACGCCATGTTCGCGATGCTCCTGGGCTACGACCTGCCCGACGCCGCGTGGGTGCCCTGGGTGTCCCCCGTCCTGGGCACGGTGATCTACGCGTGGGGCGGGCGCCCGTTCCTCACCGGTGCGGTGAGCGAGCTGCGGAGCCGCAAGCCCGGGATGATGACGCTCATCTCGCTCGCCATCACGGTCGCGTTCGTGTCCTCGCTGGGAGCGAGCCTGGGCCTGCTCGCGCACGAGCTCGACGTCTGGTGGGAGCTCGCGCTCCTCGTCGTCATCATGCTGCTCGGCCACTGGCTCGAGATGCGCTCGCTCGCGCAGACCGCGTCGGCGCTCGACTCGCTCGCCGCGCTCCTCCCGGACGAGGCGGAGCGGGTCGCCGAGGACGGGAGCGTGACGACGGTCGCGCCGACGGACCTGCGGGTGGGCGACCTGGTCGTCGTCCGGCCGGGCGGGCGCGTGCCCGCGGACGGCGAGGTCGCGTCCGGGTCCGCGGACGTCGACGAGTCGATGATCACCGGCGAGTCGCGCCCCGTGCGCCGCACCGTCGGGGACGCCGTGGTCGCCGGGACCGTCGCGACGGACGACGCGCTGCGCGTGCGGATCACGGCCGTCGGCGAGGACACCGCGCTCGCAGGCATCCAGCGGCTCGTCGCCGACGCGCAGGCGTCGTCGACGAAGACGCAGCGGCTCGCGGACCGCGCCGCCGGGTGGCTGTTCTGGTACGCGCTCGGCGCGGCGGCCCTGACGATCGGCCTGTGGCTCGTCTTCGGCACGCCGGAGCAGGCACTAATCCGGGCGATCACCGTCCTCGTCATCGCGTGCCCCCACGCGCTGGGCCTCGCGATCCCGCTCGTCGTCTCGCTGTCGACGGAGCGCGCCGCGAAGGCGGGCGTCCTCGTCAAGGACCGCCTGGCGCTCGAGCGCATGCGCACCGTGGACACCGTCCTGTTCGACAAGACCGGGACGCTCACCGCGGGCGAGCCGGTCGTCGTGCACCTCGCGACCGCGGGCGGCACGTCCGAGGCCGCGCTGCTCGCGCTCGCGGCGGCGGCCGAGGCGGACAGCCAGCACCCGCTCGCCCGCGCGATCGTGCGGGCGGCCGAGGAGCGGGGCGACGACGTCCCCCGCGCCACCGACTTCCGGTCGCTCACGGCCGTCGGCGTCGAGGCGACCGTCCCGACCCCCGACGGCGCGCGCCGCGTCGCGGTCGGCGGGCCGGCACTCCTGCGCGAGCGCGGGCTCGACCCCCTGCCCGACGCCGCGGCGTGGGCCGAGGACGGGTCGACCGTCCTGCACGTGGTCGTCTCGGACGAGGCCGGCACCCGCACCGGCACCGCGTCGGACGCGCGGTCCGGCGAGGTCGTGGGCGCGTTCGCCCTGGCGGACGCGATCCGTCCCGAGTCGCGCGAGGCCGTCGACGCGCTGCACCGGCGCGGCATCCGGGTCGTCATGATCACCGGCGACGCCGAGCCCGTCGCCCGCGCGGTCGGGCGCGAGCTCGGCATCGACCAGGTCTTCGCGGGCGTGCGCCCCGAGGACAAGGACGCGAAGGTCGCCGAGCTGCAGCACGGCGGGCGCGTCGTCGCGATGGTCGGCGACGGCGTCAACGACGCCCCGGCGCTCGCCCAGGCGGACGTCGGCATCGCGATCGGCGCGGGCACCGACGTCGCGATCGCGTCCGCCGGGGTGATCCTCGCGAGCTCCGACCCGCGGGCGGTGCTGTCGATCATCGAGCTGTCGCACGCGTCGTACCGCAAGATGCAGCAGAACCTGTGGTGGGCCGCGGGCTACAACATCGCGGCCGTGCCCCTCGCCGCGGGCGTGCTCGCGCCCGTCGGGTTCGTCATGCCGATGGCGGTGGGCGCGATCCTCATGTCCGCGTCGACGGTCATCGTCGCGCTCAACGCGCAGCTCCTGCGCCGCACCGACCTCGACCCGGCCCGGCTCGCGTCGCGGTGACCGGGGCCGCGAGACCCCCTCGACCACGAGGTTGCTGTCGTCCTGCCGCGCAGGGCGACAGCAACCTCGTGGTCGGCCGCGCGGAAGGTCGTGCTCGACCGTGAGGAACCTCGTGCGCGCTGCGAGACTGGGCCGGTGACCACGCCGCACCCCGACGACCGGCCCGTCGCCGGCGTCCTCCTCACGCCCGGCGCCGGCGCGAGCCGCGACCACCGCGCGCTCGTCGCGATCGACGAGGCGCTGGCCGCCCTCGACCCGCCCGTCCCCGTGCGCCGCGTCGACTTCCCCTACCGGATCGCCGGCAAGCGGATGCCCGACCGGCCGCCCGTCGCGATCGCGCACGTCCGCGCCGAGGCGGAGGCGTTCGCCGCCGAGCTCGGCACCACGACGGACCACCTCGTGCTCGGAGGCCGCTCGTACGGCGGCCGCATGTGCTCGATGGCCGTCGCCGAGGGGCTCCCCGCCGCCGGGCTGGCCCTCGTCAGCTACCCGCTGCACCCGCCGGGCAAGCCCGAGCGGCTGCGGACCGAGCACTTCCCGGACCTCCACGTGCCGGTCCTCCTCGTCTCCGGGCGCACCGACCCGTTCGCGACGCCGGACGAGCTCGCCGAGCACGCGGCCGCGATCCCCGGGCCCGTCACGCGCGTCGAGCTGCCCGGTGCCCACGACCTCAAGGGGCAGGACGCGGCCGTGTGCGAGGCCGTCGTCCGGTGGCTCGCGACGCTCGGGGCCTGACGCACCCCAGGGCGCCGCTCCGGCGTTCCGACCGGCCCGCACGACTGCGTACGATGTGCCGCGGACCGCTCCCGAACGACCCGGAGGTGCTGATGCGTGCCGCTGGCCGCCTGCTCGCCCTCGCACCGCTGGCGGTGCTCGTGGTGGCCGTCGCCGCCGCACCCGCGACCGCCGTCGGGCGGGACGGCGAGAGCGGGCTCGAGGTGAGCGTCGACGGCGTCTCGTTCGACCCGGAGCGCCTCTGGTCCGAGTGGGGCGCCGTCTCGTACGCCGTGAGCGCGCCGGACGGGAGCCGCGAGCGGTACTACTCCGACTCCTACGGCCCGCGCGACTCCGCGGACGGGTTCCTGGCCTTCTCGGTGCCGTCGCGCACGTTCCCCGACGGCTACTGCGTCACGTGGGCCCAGGTGTCCGGCCTGCGCGCGCAGCACGCGCGGTGGAACGGGGACGACCCCGTCTGCACGACGGCGCAGGCCGAGCCCTCCCCCACGACGGCGCCCCCGGCGCCGACCCCCGACGCCCCCGCGACCTCGGCCCCGACGGCCGAGGTGCCGCCGGCCGCGGCGGTCGTGGAGGCGCCCGTCGAGACGCCGGACGCGCCGGAGCCGGACGTCACGGAGGAGCCGACCGCCGAGCCGACGGAGGAACCGACGACGGACGCCCCCGACGAGCCGACGCCGACCGCCGCGCCCACGACCGCGGGCCCCGAGCCGGCGCGCGTCCCGCTCGCGTCCGTCGACCGCACGGCGCCGCCCCCGCCCGCGGGCGAGACCTTCCCGACCTTCGCCGCGGTAGGCATCGGCGGGCTCGTCGCCGCCGCGGCCGGCGGCGTGATCCTGCTCGTGCGCCGCGTGGGCTGAGGCCTCAGCGGCGGGCGGTGCCCGCCGTCGTCCAGCCGGACCGGCGCTCCCCGCTGGCCCGCGAGCACCGGGAGCGCGCGGCGCTGCTCAGCCGCTCAGGCCGCTGTCCTGTGGTCCCGGGTCTCGCGGCTGCGCACGGACCTCGGCGTGCGGGACCGGCCGGGCGAAGAGCCCGAGGAGCCCGAGCACGGCGACGATCCCTCCGGCGGCCGCTGTCGTGGCTGCACAACCCAGGAGAAGGGTCACGTGCACGCGCGGCACGCCGTCTTCCGCCAGCGGGTTGTCGGAGATGACGCCCACGGTGTAACCGGTGACGACGCCGGCGACCACCAGCACGAGGCCGAGGCCCATCAGGGTGACTGCGACGCTGCGGGACATCTCGCTCCTCGGGGTCGGGTCGTGCGACCGACGTGCATCGTGCGGCCCGTGCGCCGTCCGGCCGCCACGAGTCGGTGCTCGAGTGTCGCACCGCTCCGCGCCGCCCCCTGAGCACGACGAAGGCCCGGAACCGTGGGTTCCGGGCCTTCGTCACCGAGCCGCCTAAGGGAATCGAACCCTTGACCTATTCATTACGAGTGAATCGCTCTGCCGACTGAGCTAAGGCGGCGTGCTACGTCCCGGTCCGCTCGGCGAACCGGTGGCAACGAGCGCCTACTGTACCCAACGACCGGGCCAGATTCCAAAGCGGGCCCGAGGGCCGCTGTCGGGCGCCCTCCGCGTCAGCAGCGGAGCCCGTCCTCGGGGACGGTCCCGTCCACGAGGTAGGCGTCCACGGCGTCGCTCAGGCAGTCGTTCGCGCGCCCGTACGCGGTGTGCCCCTCGCCCTCCCAGGTGACCAGGACGGCGGAGTCGAGCGTGTCGGCGAGGCCCTCGGCCCACACGTACGGGGTGGCCGGGTCGTTGGTCGTGCCGATGACGAGGATCGGCGCGGCGCCCTCCGCGGCGAGGTCGAACTCCTGGTCGACGACGGGGTACGCCCAGCCCTCGCACGTGAGCCCGCCGAACGCGAAGAAGTAGCCCATCGTCGGGGCCTCCTCCTCGAGCCGCTCGAGCTGGGCCTGCATCGCGGCCGGGTCGTCGTCCTGGCGCCCGTCGAGGCAGTTCACGGCCCGGAACGCCTCGGCCGAGTTCGACGAGTACGTGCCGTCGGCGTTCCGGTCGTTGTAGAAGTCGGCGAGGTAGAGCAGGCCGTTGCCGGTACCCTCCTCGAACGCCTCGGTGAGCGCCTGCGTGAGCACGGGCCAGCTCTGGTCGTTGTACAGCGTGACGGCGACGCCGTAGAAACCGAGGGTCTGCGTGACGCTGCGACCCGAGTCCGTCGGGAGCGGGTTCGCCTTCGCGGCGTCGAGGAGCGAGCGGATCTGGCGCATCCCCGCGTCCGTGTCGCCCTTCAGGGGGCACCCGGCTCCGGCCTGGCAGTCCTCGACGTACGCGCGCAGGGCGTTCTCGAAGCCGACGGCCTGCTGCTCGGAGATCTCGTCCGGGTCGAGCGAGGTGTCGATCGCCCCGTCGAGCACCATGCGGCCGACCTTGTCCGGGAACAGCCCGGCGTACGTGGCCCCGAGCTGCGTGCCGTAGGAGTAGCCGAGGTACGCGAGCTTCTCGTCACCGAGGACGGCGCGCAGCATGTCCATGTCGCGGGCCGCGCTCTGGGTGTCGACCTGCCCGAGGAGCTCGCCCGTGTTGTCGGCGCACGCGTCGGCCCAGGCGCGACGGTCCTCCGCGAGCGCCTCGAGCCCCGTCTCGTCCGTGTCGAAGTCGCGCGACAGGGACTCGTCCTTCGCGGCGTCGTCGAGGCACACGACGGGCGAGGACTGCCCGACGCCGCGGGGGTCGAAGCCCACGAGGTCGTAGGCCGCGGTGACGCTCTCGCCGACGGTCGGCGCGAGCGACGCGACGAAGCCGACGCCCGACGCGCCGGGCCCGCCGGGGTTGGTGAGGAGCGAGCCGATGCGCTCGCCGGTCGCGGGCTGGCGCTTGACCGCGAGCTCGATCTCGCCCGCCGCCGGGTCCTGCCACGAGAGGGGGGCGCGCGCCGTCGTGCACTCCCAGCCGGCTCCGCAGTCCTCCCACGCGAGGGTCTGCCCGTAGAACTCCTCGAAGCCCTCCGGTCCCGTCTCGCCCGTGCCGGTCGACGACGCGGTCGGGACGTCCTCGACCGGGGTCTGCTGCTTCGGGGGCGCCGAGCACGCGCCCGCGACGAGAGCCAGCACGAGGGTCGCGGCGCAGGCCAGGGCGCGGCGAGCGGGGCGGGAGGAGGGGGACGTCGTCACCCGGACACGGTAGCCGCTCGCCCGTCGCGCGGGAGACGGCCCACCGGCGGCGGCCCGTCCTTTCACGCGCTCTTCACCGCGGGGGTCGTCACCCCGCGGTCCAGGCGAACTCGCCGGCCGCGCCCTCGGCCGGCGGCGGCACGACGACGGTCCCGCGGTCCCCGAGCACGACGCTCACGTCGGCGCCCGGGTCCACGTCGTCGGGCACCGCGACGACGGACGTCGCGGGGACGTAGTCCATGGTGCACGCGGTGTCGGCGGGGATGTCGACGAACGACACGACGACGTCGCTCCCCTCGACCGCGGCGTCGTCCTCGGCGAGCAGCGGGCACGTGCTGGACCCGAACGTCACGACGAGCAGCAGGCCCGGCTCGGCGCTCCACGCGGCGCCGGTGCCGCCCTCGGTCGGCGCGTCCGCGCCGGGCGGCAGGCCCTTGCCGTGCGCGCCCGCGACGACGTCCATCGTCGCGGCGTCGGGCAGGCCCTGCTGCTCGTCGGTGGCGTCGTCGGTCGGCTCCGTCGAGGGCTCCGTGGTCTCCTCGGTGGCGCTCGTGCCGTCACCGCCCCCGTCGGTTCCGGACGCGCACGCCCCGAGCAGGGCGACCGTGGCCGTGAGCGCGAGCGCCGCGGTGAGGCGCGCGGTGCGGGCGGCGGGACGACGGGCGGGGACCATGGGGACTCCTCGGTCGGCGACGGGTGCGCGACCATCGTGGTCCGCGCCGGGACCTCGCGCGCGCCGAACCGCCGACGCGCCGCGGGATCGTGACCCGACGGTGACCCGGGGTGGGAGCATCCCCGCATGGACGCACCGCACCCGACCCGCGGCACCGAGCGGCCCCCGCTGCCCTGGGGCCTGCGCACCGACCTCCTGCGGCACGGCGACGGCGGCGACTCGAGCCGGGTCGGCTACGTGGAGCTGTTCTTCGACCTGGTGTTCGTGTTCGCGGTCACCCAGCTCTCGCACGGGCTCATCGCGCACCCCGGCGTCGAGGCGCTCGGGCACACTCTCCTGCTCGGCGTCGCCGTCTGGTGGGTGTGGGTCGACACGATGTGGGTGACGAACTGGCTCGACCCCGAGCGCCTTCCGGTGCGAGGCCTGCTCGTGGTGCTCATGCTGCTGGGCCTCGTCCTCGCGAGCGCGATCCCGGAGGCGTTCGGCGACAAGGGCCTGCTGTTCGCCGTCATGCTCGTCGCGATGCAGGTGGGGCGCAGCCTCTTCACGATGGTCGCGATGGGCCGCGTCTGGCCCGAGAACGCGGTGAACTTCGTCCGCATCACGACGTGGCTCGCGGCGTCGGGCGCGCTGTGGGTCGCGGGCGGTCTCGTCGAGGAGCACCGCCTGCTGCTGTGGGCGGTCGCGGCCGCGATCGACGTCGCCGGGCCGCGCGCGATGTTCTGGCTCCCGGGGCTCGGGGCGTCGCGCGCGAGCACGTGGGTGGTCCGCGGGGAGCACATGGCCGAACGGGTCAGCCTGTTCGTCATCATCTGCCTGGGCGAGTCGATCATCGTCACGGGCGCCGCGTTCGCCGAGCTCCCCCTCGACCTCACGACCGTCTCCGCGTTCTGCTCCGCGTTCGCGAGCACCGTGCTCATGTGGCTGCTGTTCTTCGACCGGTCCGAGCGGCGTGCCACCGAGTACTTCACGTCGCGCGCCGAGCGCGGGATGGTCGCCCAGACGGCGTACACGTACGTCCCGTTCGTCATCGTCGCCGGGATCGTGCTCACCGCCGTCGCCGACGAGCTCGTGCTCCTGCACCCGCTCGGGCACGACGGCGGTCACGCCGACGCCTGGACCGCCGGCCTCGTGTGCGGGGCGGCGGCGACGTACCTCGTGGGGAACGCGCTGTTCCGGCGCGCGACGGGCGGGCGCTGGTCGCTCCCGCACGTGCTGGGCGCCGTCGCGGTCGGCGTGCTCTTCGCCGTCCACGCGTGGCTCTCGCCGCTCGCGCTCAACTGGGTGACGGACGGCGTCCTGCTGGCGGTCATCGTGGGCGACGTCGCCCGCGCGCGGCGGGCCCCGATCCCACCGTCGGGCGCGCCGTCGGACGGGCCGTCGGAGGGGCCGGGCGCGCCCGCGGGGCCTCCGCCCAGCACACCGGCCGGGACGTCGTGAGCCGCGGCACCGCGCGCCTCGCCGGGCGCGATCGTCGCGACGTCGCTACGTTCGCCCTGATGGCGCGGGGCAGCAGGCCGTCGCGTCGCGGGACCCGTCGAGAAAGGGCGTGACCGTGGACTTCTGGGACTTCTTCTGGCTCCTCGTGTGGAGCTTCTTCTTCATCGCGTACCTCATCGTGCTCTTCCAGATCATCGCGGACCTGTTCCGTGACCGGGAGCTCTCCGGGTGGTGGAAGGCAGTCTGGATCATCTTCCTCATCTTCCTGCCCGTGCTGACGTCGCTCGTCTACCTCATCGCGCGGGGGCGCGGCATGGCGGAGCGACAGGCCGCGGCCGTCGTCCAGGCGAAGCACGACACGGACGCCTACATCCGCCAGGTCGCGACGACGTCGCCGGCCGAGCAGATCTCCCACGCCAAGTCGCTCCTCGACTCGGGCGCCATCACCCCCGAGGAGTTCGCGCAGCTCAAGGCGAAGGCGCTCGCCTGACCGACCCCTCCCTCCCCCGGGCCGGGCGTACCCGCGTGCGGGTGCGCCCGGCCCGTCCCACGATCGAGACATGACCCGCTTCGGCTACACCCTCATGACCGAGCAGTCCGGCCCTCGTGCGCTCGTGGAGCACGCGGTCGACGCGGAGCGCGTCGGCTTCGACTTCGAGGTGATGAGCGACCACTACTTCCCCTGGCTCGACGCCCAGGGCCACGCCCCGTACGCGTGGTCCGTGCTCGGGGCGGTCGCCCAGGCGACCGAGCGCGTCGGCCTCATGACGTACGTGACCTGCCCCCTCCTGCGCTACCACCCCGCGGTCGTGGCGCAGAAGGCCGCGACCGTGGCGCTCCTGTCCGACGACCGCTTCACCCTCGGGCTCGGCGCCGGGGAGAACCTCAACGAGCACGTGGCGGGCGAGCGCTGGCCCGCCGTCGGCGAGCGGCACGACATGCTCGAGGAGGCGGTGGAGATCATCCGCTCGCTGCTCGACGGCGAGCGCCTCACGTTCGACGGCGTCCACTATCGCGTCGACTCCGCCAAGCTCTGGGACCTGCCCGACGAGACCGTCGAGATCGGCGTGGCCGTCTCCGGGCCGCAGTCGATCGAGCGGTTCGCCCCGCTGGCCGACCACCTCGTCACGACCGAGCCCGAGGCCGGCGTCGTGCAGCGGTGGTCCTCCGTCCGCGAGCGCGCCGAGCTCGCGCCGTCGCGCGTCGTCGGGCAGATGCCGATCTGCTGGGACCCGGACGAGGAGACCGCCGTGGCGCGCGCGCACGAGCAGTTCCGGTGGTTCGGCGGCGGCTGGCGCGTCAACGCGGACCTGCCGACGACCGAGGCGTTCGAGGCGGCGACGGCGTTCGTGCGGCCCGAGGACGTGGCCGCGTCCATCCCGTGCGGTCCCGACCTGGACGCGGTCGTCGAGGCGGCGTCCGCGTGGTGGGAAGCGGGGTTCACCGACCTCGCGCTCGTCCAGGTGGGCGAGGTCGGGCAGCGCGAGTTCCTCGAGACCGCGGCCGGGCCGCTCCTGGAGAAGCTCCGGGCGGCGGCGCCGTCGAGCTAGCGGCAGTCAGCCCTGGGGGCGCAGCGCGACGACCATAGCCTCCACCGCGAGCAGCGGCGCGACGTTGCCCTCGAGCCGCTCGCGCGCGACGCCGATCGCGTCCATGCGCCGCACCGTCTGCTCGGGCGTCGAGTCCTGCGCGAGCGCGCGCACCGTCTCGGCGAGCTCGGTGTTGACGAGCTCGACCTGCGCCCCGAGCTGCACCACGAGCACGTCGCGGTACAGCGAGAGCAGGTCGACCATCGCGCGGTCGAGCACGTCGCGCTGGTGGCGCGTCGCGCGCCGCTTCTGGTCGGCCTCGAGGTCGCGGAGCTGGGACCGCAGCCGGGGCGGGAGCGTCTCGCCGTCCGCGACACCGAGCGCACGCAGGAGCTCGGCCTTCTCCGCGGCGTCGCGCTCCTCCGTCGCCGCCTTCGCCTCGGCCTGCGCGAGGTCCACGAGCTCTCCCGCGGCGAGCACGGCGTCGCCCACCCCGCGGACCCGCCGGGCGAGCGACAGCACGGACGTGCGGCGCTCGCGCGCGCCCGCGTCTCGCGCGAGGCGCCGGGCGAGGCCGATGTGGCTCTGGGCCGCGCGCGCCGCGACGAGTGCGACGTGCTCGTCGACGCCGTCGCGCTGCACGAGCAGGCCCGCGACGGCCTCGACCGGCGGCACCCGCAGCACGACCCCGCGGCACCGCGAGCGGATCGTCACGAGCACGTCCTGCGGGCTCGGGGCGCAGAGGATCCACACCGTGTGCGGGGCGGGCTCCTCGATCGCCTTGAGGAGGACGTTCGTGGTGCGCTCCGCCATGCGGTCGGCGTCCTCGACGACGATGACCCGGCGCCGGCCCTGCGACGGGCTGCGGCTCGCGACCGTCACCAGGTCGCGCACGTCGTCGATCTTGATGGTCACGAGCTCGGTCGCGACGAGCGTCACGTCCGGGTGCGTCCCGGCGAGGGTCGTGCGGCACGCCTGGCAGCGTCCGCAGCCGCCCTGCTCGCACTGGAGCGCGGCCGCGAACGCGCGCGCGGCGTTCGAGCGGCCGGACCCGGGCGGGCCGGTGAGCAGCCACGCGTGGGTCATCGCGGCGGGGTCGGTGGCCGCGGCACGGAGCGTCGCGACGGCCTGCTCCTGCCCGACGACGTCGTCCCAGACGCTCATGCGCGCGCGTCCCCGGCAGGCCGCGCCGGGGCGCCCGGGAGGAGGTCCGTGCCCGGCGCGTAGCCGATCGCGCTGTCCGTGTCGTCGAAGCCGTCGTCGGGCAGCGCGGCGACCGTGTCCTCGGCCTCCTCGACGACGGGCGTGAGCTCGAGCCGCGCGGCGACGTCGACCCGGATCTGCGCCTGGAGGTCGTCGACCGAGCCCGCGGCGTCGAGGACGACCCAGCGGTCCGGGTCCGACGCCGCGCGCGTGAGGAACGCCTCGCGCGTGCGGCGGTGGAACTCCGCCCCCGCGCGCTCGAGGCGGTCGTGCTGGCGGCGGATGCGACCGGCGGCGACCGCCGGGTCGAGGTCGAGCAGGATCGTCACGTCGGGCAGGAGGTCCTGCACGGCCCAGCGGGAGATGAGCTCGACCTCGTCCGCACCGAGCTCGCGCCCGCCCGCCTGGTAGGCGACCGACGAGTCGAGGTAGCGGTCCGTGACGACGATCGCGCCGCGCTCGAGCGCGGGGCGCACGAGGCTCGCGACGTGGTGCGCGCGGTCCGCGGCGTAGATGAGCGCCTCCGTGCGGGGGTCCATGTCCTGCCCGTGGAGCACCGCGGCGCGCAGCTCCTTGCCGAGCTCCGTGCCGCCCGGCTCGCGCGTCAGCACGACCTCGCGCCCCGTGAGCTCGCCGAGCCACTGCCCGAGCAGGCGCGCCTGCGTCGACTTGCCGACGCCGTCGCCGCCCTCGAAGGAGATGAAGTACCCGGGTGCGCTCACGGCGACCACCCTAGTCGCGACGTCGGACACGGGCCGGTCCCCCGGCCGCCGGTCGTGCGGGACGGCCGCAGGCGCCGGACGCGCGGGATAGCCTCGGGCCATGCCCGATCCCGTGACCGCCCCCGCGACGGACCCCGCGCCCGCTCCTCTGCCCACCCCCGGCGTCGCGTTCGCCGGGCGGACGTTCCACGCCGTGCTGTTCGACATGGACGGCACCCTCATCGACTCGGTCCCGGCGGTGGACCGGAACTGGCGTCGCTGGGCCGCGGAGCACGGGCTGCCCGACGCCGAGGACTTCCAGATCCAGCACGGCACCCCCGCGCGCACGCTCATCGCGACGCTCCTGCCGGCCGACCAGGTCGAGCCCGCGTACGACCGCATCCACGAGCTGGAGCTCGAGGACAACGAGGGCGTGACGATCCTGCCGGGGACGCGCGACGCGCTCGCCGCCCTGCCCCCGGAGCGGCAGGCGATCGTCACGTCGTGCACCCGCCCCCTCGCGGCGGCGCGCATGGCCGCGTCGGGCCTCGTCGCGCCGTCGGTGGTCGTCACCGCGGACGACGTCGCCCACGGCAAGCCCGACCCGGACCCGTTCCTCCTCGGCGCGGAGCGCCTGGGCGTGGACCCGGCGCGGTGCCTCGTCGTCGAGGACGCCCCGGCCGGGGTCGCGTCCGCCCGCGCCGCGGGGTGCGCCGTGCTCGTCGTGACGGGCACGCACACGGCCGACGAGCTGGCGTCCGCGTCCCCTGCACCCGACGCGCTGGCGGCGGGTCTGGCGGCGGTGCGCTTCGCCGCAGGCCCGGACGGCATCCGGATCACGGACGCCTGACCACCCCGCCGACCCTGCGGTCGTCTCCCGTCCTCCTCCCCTGACGGGCCAAGCCCCCATGCTCGGCGGGCTGCAGCGGGCTGATCCTCAGTAGACGGACGCTCGCTGGGCGGCCGCGACGACCTTCGACGCGGCGGCGTGGATCTCCGCCAGCTCGTCGAGGGTGAGGCCCGTGGCGGCGACGATCGCGGGCGGGATGCGCTCCGCGTCACGACGCCGCGCCCGTCCCTCGGGCGTGAGCGTCACGCGGACCTGGCGGCCGTCGTCGGGCGAGCGAGAACGGCGCACGTAGCCGAGGCTCTCGAGCCGCTTGAGGAGCGGCGAGAGCGTCCCGGCGTCGAGGTGCAGCCGCGCCGCGAGGTCGCCGACGGTCGACGTCGTGCCCGCCGCGTCGTCCTGCCACAGCGCGAGCAGCACGAGGTACTGCGGGTGGGTGATGCCCAGGGGCTCGAGCAGCGGCCGGTACAGGGCGACCATGCCGCGCGCGCCCGCCGAGAGCGCGAAGCACACCTGCGCCTCGAGCGCGAGCGGGTCCGCGAACAGCGTCGCCGCGCCCGGTGCGGACGCCCCGCCGTTCTCCTCGCTCGTCATGGCGCCATGCTACCGAGGATCGCGCTATTCTTGGTACGCCAATCATTGGTGCACCAACCATCAGCGGACGAGCACCAGCCACCGGCCCCCGGGCCGGCGACGCGACACCAGCGGAGGACACCGTGGCGCGCAAGAACGACAAGCGCACGCTCGGCATGCGCATCACCGAGGGCTTCCTGCCGATCTTCGGCCCGGCACAGCTGGGGCGACAGGAGGCCGACGGCCGCGGCGTGTCCGACGCCGAGCGCGAGCGCGACCAGGAGCTGCGCACCCGCTTCGAGCGGGTCACCGGCCCCGACGGCCGCAGCTACGTCGTCGAGCACACCGACTGACGCGACGCCCGCCCGCGGGCGTCACTCCCCGGGGTAGACGACCCCGACCTGGCGACGCACCTCGTCGAGCGTGCGCATGACCTCGAGCGTCGAGTCCCACGACATGCGCGGGCTCTGCGTCTCGCCCGCGGCGACGCGGCGCGCGACCTCGGCGGCCTGGTACTGCTTGCCCTCGCCGGAGAAGCCGTCGTAGTACCAGGACGCGCCGTCGTGCCGGACGACCCGGAACGACGTCGGCGCGTAGAACGTGCCCTCGACCTCGATGCGGCCCGCCGTGCCCGAGATCACCGCCGTGTTCGCGGTGCGCGACCACAGCGTGGTCGAGAGCGTCGCCTGCGTGTCGCCGTAGCCGAGCACGATGCTCACCTGCCCGTCCACGCCCGTCTCCGTGAGTGCACCGACGGCCGTCACTGTCGACGGCGCGCCCAGCAGGTCGTGCGCGAACGACACCGGGTAGACGCCCAGGTCGAGCAGCGCGCCGCCCGCCAGCTCCGGCGCGTAGAGCCGGTGCTCGGGGTCGAACGGGAACCACTGGCCGTGGTCCGCGCTGAGGTTCACGACGTCACCGATCTCGCCGCGCGCGATCACGCCGCGCAGCGCGGCGACGTGCGGCAGGAACCGCGTCCACATGGCCTCCATGACGAACACGCCCGCCTCGCGCGCGGCGTCGAGCACCTCGACCGCCTCGGCCTCGTTGCGCGTGAACGCCTTCTCGACGAGGACGTGCTTGCCCGCGCGGATCGCGAGCAGGGCGTGCTCGTGGTGGTGCGAGTGCGGCGTCGCGACGTACACGACGTCCACCTGCGGGTCCTCGACGAGCTCGTCGTAGCCGTGGTGCGTCGTGGGGACGCCGTGCGCGGTCGCGAAGCGCTCGGCGCGCACGCGGTCGCGCGAGCCGACCGAGGCGACGCGACCCTGCGTGTGCAGGCGCACCGCCTCCGCGAACGACGACGCGATGCCGCCCGCGCCGAGGATGCCCCAGCGGATCGGGGGCGCGCTGCGCGGGTCGGGGACCGTGCCCGTCACCTCGGCGGACAGGTCGGGGAACGGGTGGACGCCGGAGGCGGCCGGGGTCTCGTCGGGGTGCGCGGCGGGCGGCGGGGCGACGGTGCTCATGCGGCCCACGCTATCGCCCTGCGCGGCCTCGCCGCCGCTCGTCCACAGGCCGCGCGTCGGGCGCGCGAGCCACCTTCCCCCGCACGGGTGGTGCGCGCCGCCGCGCGGCACGTCACGATGGGGGCATGACGACCCCCGCGCCCCGGACCGGCACGCCGACCGACGCCGGACCCGAGCCCGAGGCACGGGCGAGCGCGCGCGACCTCGTCAAGGTCTACGGATCCGGCCCGACGGCCGTCCGCGCGCTCGACGGCGTCGACGTCGACTTCGCGCGCGGCCGGCTCACGGCGATCATGGGGCCGTCCGGGTCCGGCAAGTCGACGCTCATGCACTGCCTCGCCGGGCTGGACTCCCCGACCTCCGGCAGCGTGGTGATCGACGGGCAGGAGATCAGCCGGATGTCGCAGCGGCGGCTCACGGCTCTGCGCCGCACGCGCGTCGGGTTCGTCTTCCAGGCGTACAACCTCGTCCCGACGCTCACGGCCGCGGAGAACATCACGCTCCCGCTCGACATCGCGCGCACCCGCGTGGACCGCGACTGGTTCGACGAGGTGACGACCGCCGTCGGGCTCACCGACCGCCTGCACCACCGCCCCTCCGAGCTGTCCGGTGGGCAGCAGCAGCGCGTGGCGTGCGCGCGGGCGCTCGTGTCGCGGCCCTCGATCGTGTTCGCCGACGAGCCGACCGGCAACCTCGACTCGCGCTCCGCGGGCGAGGTGCTCACGTTCCTGCGCCGCTCCGTCGACGAGCTCGACCAGACGGTCGTCATGGTCACGCACGACCCGCGTGCGGCGTCGTACGCGCACCGCGTCGTCTTCCTCGCGGACGGGCGCCTCGCGGGCGAGCTGCACGACCCCACGCAGCAGGACATCCTCGACGCGCTCGCGCTCGCAGCGGACGACGGCGCATGATCCGCGTCGCGCTGCGGGGCGTGCGCGCGCACGTCGTGCGGTTCGTCCTGTCGGTGCTCGCCGTGACGCTCGGCGTCGCGTTCGTCGTCGGCACGTTCGCGTTCCGCGGCATGCTCTCCTCCACGTTCGACGACATCATCGCGACGACGCTCACGGCCGACGTCTACGTGCGCGGCGCGCAGGAGGTCGAGAGCGACACGTCCGGGCCCGGTGGCGGCGGCGCCGCCGGCGGGGGCGGGTTCGCGGGCGACCGCACGCTCGTCCCGGCCGACCTCGCGACGGAGGTCGAGGGCGTCGACGGCGTCGAGCGGGCCGTGCCGGACGTGTCCGGCCCCGTCGTGCTCGTCACGGCCGACGGCACCGCCGTCGTGACCACGGGCCCGCCGAGCACGGCGTTCTCCGTCGACCCGGAGGACCCGAGCCTCACGCTGCTCGACGGCGCGTGGCCCGGCGCGGGCGAGATCGTCCTGGAGCAGAGCGCGGCCGAGACCGCTGACCTCGCCACGGGCGACGAGACCACGGTCGTGCTCGGCGGGGAGCCGCGCCCCGTGACCGTGTCCGGCGTGTTCGGCATCGAGGCCGCCGCCGCGGGTGCGGTCCTCGTCGGGATCGACGGCGACACGGCGCGCGAGGTCTACGCGCCCGACGGGCTGGTGCCCCAGATCGCGGTCTGGGCGGACGCGAGCGGACCGGTGGACGAGGACGCCCTCGCGGGCCGCGTCGCGTCGGTCCTGCCGTCCGGGGCGGAGGCCGTCACGGGCGAGCTGGCGCGCGCCGAGGCGAGCGAGGCGGTCGAGGAGGTGCTCGGGTTCGTCGAGACCTTCCTGCTCGTGTTCGCCGCCATCGCGCTGTTCGTCGGCGCGTTCATCATCGCGAACACGTTCGCGATGTCGGTGCGCGAGCGCCTGCGCGAGCTCGCGCTCCTGCGCGCGCTCGGCGCGTCGCCGGGCCAGGTGTTCGCGTCGGTCCTCGTCCAGGCGCTCGTCGTCGGGCTCGTGGGTGGCGGGTTCGGCGTGCTCGCGGGGGCCGGCCTCGTGCGGGTCATCCGGTGGGGGCTCGCGCTCGCCGGCTTCGAGTTCTCCGGCCGGGTCCCGCTCGGGACCTCGCACGTCGTGGCCGCCGTCGCGCTCGGGGCCGTCGTCAGCGTCCTCGCGGCCGTGCTGCCCGCGCGGCGGGCCGCCGCGATCCCGCCCGTGCAGGCGATGCGCGACGACGTCGCGCCCGACCGCGGTACCGGGCTGCGGGCGGTGGGCGGGGTGGTCGTCGTCGCGGCCGGTGCAGGTGTGCTGTGGCTCGCGGCGTACCTGGGATCCTCCGTCGTGGACGGGCCGACCGGCTGGGCCTGGGTCGACGACCTGAGCCCCCGCCTGCTCCTCGGCGTCGGGGCCGGGCTCGTGCTCGTGGGCGTGCTCGTCGGGTCGCCGGCGGTCGCGCGCGGCGTGCTCGCGGTGCTCGCGTGGCCTCTCGTCGTCGCGCTGCGCCCGCTCGGCCGCCTCGCGCGCGGCAACGTCACGCGCAACCCCCGCCGCACCGCGAGCACCGCGGGAGCCCTGCTCATCGGCATGGCGCTCGTGTCGGTCACGGGCGTCATCGCCGCCTCGACCCAGGCGTCGGTGCGGAGCATCGTCGAGAACGAGGTGCGGGCCGACCTGGTGGTCAACTCCGCGACGCTCGTCGTGCCCGAGGGCGCGGTCGAGGCCGTCACCGCGACGCCGGGCGCCGCGGTCGTGGACACGGTGCGGCTCGGGTCGGCGTCGGTCGCCACGGTCGGCGGCACGGACGACGGACCGCGCGGGACCGACGTCGCGGGCGTGCCCGCCGGGTTCTTCGACACCGCGCTCGAACCCGTGACGCTCGCCGGGGACCCGACGGCCACGCTCGAGGACGGGGACGTCGTCGTGCACCGGCGCACCGCGCGCGAGCGCGGCTGGGAGGTGGGCGACACGCTGCGGCTCGGCGAGGGCGACGCCGCCGTCGAGGCGCGCGTGGGCGCGGTGATCGACAGCCAGCTCGTGGGGACCGGCGTCCTCGTGCGCGACGACGTGTTCGACGCCGTCGTGCCGGCCGCCCAGGCGAGCGTGCGGATCGTCTACGTGTCGGCGGCCGACGGCGCGAGCCCCGCCGACGTCGAGGAGCTGCGCACCGCCCTGACGTCGGCGGTCGAGCCGTTCCTCGTCGTCACGGTGCTCGACCGGGAGCAGACCGCGTCCGCGTTCGCCGACCAGGTGAACCAGGTGCTCGTCATCCTCTACGCCCTGCTCGCGCTGTCGATCGTCATCGCGCTGCTCGGCATCGTCAACACGCTCGCGCTGTCGATCATCGAGCGCACGCGCGAGATCGGGCTGCTGCGCGCCGTCGGGCTGGGACGCCTCCAGCTTGCCGGGGTCATCGCGATCGAGTCGGTGCTCACCGCCGTCTACGGGACGGTGCTCGGCGTCGCGACGGGCATCGGCATCGGTGCCGCCCTCCCGGGCGTGCTCGCCGACGAGGGGCTGAGCACGCTCGCCGTGCCGTGGGGCCAGGTGCTCGCGATCCTCGGCGTCGCCGTCGTCATCGGGCTCGTCGCGAGCGTCTGGCCCGCGATCCGTGCCGCCCGCCTCCCGGTCCTCGACGCGGTGACCGTCGACTGACACCCCGTCTCCCGCTGAGTGCGTGAATTCGTCGCGTCCCGGAGGCCCCGGCGCGACTGTTTCACGCACTCACGGGACCGGGAGGGGGGCCGGGGCCGGGGTGCGGTAGCGGCGCAGCGGGGCGTTGCGCCACGCGACGAGCCCGACGACGGCGCTCGCCACCAGCCCGCCCGCCACCAGCGCGACGGGCGCGGACGTCAGCGACGCGAGCACTCCCCCGCGGAAGTTCCCGACCTCGGGGCCGGCGACGCCCACGACGTGCTCGACCGAGGACACGCGGCCGCGGAACTCGTCGGGCGTCTCGAGCTGCACCAGCGCGCCGCGCGTCACGACCGACACCGTGTCCGCCGCACCGGCGACCGCCAGGCACGCGAGCGCGAGCCACAGCGGTCCCGCGAGACCGAACCCGGCGAGTGCGACGCCCCACGTCGCCGCCGCGGCGAGCTGCAGCGCGCCCGAGCGCGTCGCCCGCGTCACGGCCCCGGAGAGCAGGCCCGCGCCGATCCCTCCCACCGCGACCGCCGAGAGGAACAGGCCGAGGGTGCGGGGGTCGCCGTCGAACCGGATCTCGTTGACGAGCGGGAACAGCGAGATCGGCATGGCGAGCACGGTCGCCGCGACGTCCGTCGCGAACGCGCCGCGCAGCGTCGGCTTGCGCCACACGATCGACCACCCGCCCGCGGCCGCCCGACGGCGCGGCGCGGGCCCGGGCGGCGCGGCGGCCGGGCCCGTCATGGCCGAGGGACCGACGGGGAGCGGGGGCAGGGGCGGGAGGCGCACGAGCCCGAGCAGTGCGACGACGGCCGCCACCGCCTGGAGGCCGTAGGCCGCGGGCAGGTCCCAGCGCGCCAGGACCAGGCCGGCGAGCGCGGGCCCGACCAGCATGGCCACCTGGAACGCGAGGTTCTGCAGCGCGAGACCCGCGGCGACCTGGTCGGGCGGCAGCAGCCGGGGCGGCACCGTCCGGCGCGCCGGCGAGCCGAGCGCGTTGCACGCCGCGCCGGCGGCGACGAGCCCGAGCAGGAGCCACACCGACCGGTTCCCCGCGAGCGCCTGCGCGGCGAGACCAGCAGCGGAGAGCACCTGCCCGACCGCGGCGAGGCGCATGAGGGTGCGCCGGTCGTGGACGTCGGCGAGGTGCCCGCCCACCAGGCCGAGCGTCAGGAGCGGGACCGCCGTGGCCAGGCCGATCGTGCCCGTCCACAGCGGGCTGCGGGTGAGCTCCCAGACCTGGAGCAGCACCGCGACGTTCGCGATCTGGAACCCGAGGCCGCCCACGGCGGACCCGGCCCACAGGTCCCGGTACGCGCGGCTCGCGCGCAACGGCCGCAGGTCGAGGACGTGGTCGCGCACCTCAGCGCTCCCGCGGCGTCGGGTGGCCGGCCGCGTCGAGGCGCTCGACGAGCCGCTCGCGCAGCGAGCGACGGGCGAGCACGCGCTCCAGCTCGACGACGACCGCGCTCAGGGCGTGCGGCAGCTCGTCGTCGATCTCGGCGACGGACTCCTCGGTCGCCCGCCACTCCGCCTCGAGGAGCGGGACGAGCTCGCGCGACCGCGCCGTGAGCGCGACGCGGCGCGTGCGGGCGTCCGCGCCCGGCGCGGTCTCGACGAGGCCCTCGCGCCGCATCGCGGTGACCGTCTGGCTCATCGCCGAGTGCGTGCGGCCGAGCGAGGCGGCGAGCTCTCGGATGGTCAGGGGGCCGGTGTGCGCGAGCCGGATGAGCGGGTAGACGAACCGCGGGCGCACCCCCACGATCCCGCGGTCGGCGTAGACGGTCTCGATCTCGTCGTCGAGGCGTCGGAGCACGGCGTGCAGGGAGTCCCACCGGCCGGGGACCGTGGTCGGGTCCAAAGAAGTCATAGCACTGTTATAACAGCACTCATGCGATCGTCGGTTGGCTGCCCGAGAACGACTAGGTTGCCTCCCTAACTAGATAGCCGTACTGTCTAGCCCATGAAGTTCGACGAGCGGCTCGACCGCGAGCTCCTGCGCGGCGTGCTGCCGCTGTGCGTGCTCGCGGTCGTCGCGGCCCACGGCCCCACCTACGGCTACGCGATCACGCGGTCGCTCGCCGACGCGGGCCTCGGCACCGTGAAGGGCGGCACGCTCTACCCGCTCCTGCAGCGGCTGGAGGACGACGGCCTCGTCACGACCTCCTGGCACCAGGGCGAGCGCGGGCCGAGCCGTCGGTACTACGCCGTCACGGACCAGGGTCGCGTCGCGCTCGCCGACGCGACCTCCCGCTGGGACGCCGTGACGACGGCGGCGACCACCCTCGTCGCCGGCGCGTCCGGCGCGCCCTCGCCGGACGGCGCGATCCCGGCCGACGCACCCCCTCCCGATCCCACCCCGACAAGGACCCCCCGATGAGCGACACGACCCGCTACACGATCGAGCGCCGCCACGCGCCGCACGTCGACCCGCGCTGGGCCGAGGCGCTCCTGCTGGAGCTGCGGCTCCAGGGCGTCGCCGGAGCGCGCATCGGCGCGGTGCTCGCCGAGGTGGACGCGCACGTCGTCGACTCCGGCGAGACCGCGCAGGAGGCGTTCGGCGATCCCGTGGCGTACGCGCGCTCGCTCGACCTGCCCGAGGACCCCGCGCAGTCGAGCTCCTCGATCGGGCGGACGGTCGCCGCCTCCGCCGTGCAGACGGTCGGGATGCTCGGCGTGCTGTGGTCTCTGCGGCCCGCGCTCGACGGCGGCGCCCTCGTGGTGCCGGCCGGGATGCTGCTCGTCCTCGTCGCCGCGCTCGCGGGCTTCGTCGGGCTGTGGCGCGCCGGCGACCGGCTGCTGCGTGCCGCGCTCGCCCATCCCGTGCTGACCGTCCTCGGGAACATGGTCGTGACGGCTGCCCTCGTGGCCGTCGCGGTCACGCTGCGCGCCCCGGTCGCGAGCCTCCCTGCGGTCCCGGTCCTGGTCGCGGCCGCGGTCGCGCTCGTCGTGGGGACCGTCTGGGGCCTGCGCGAGCAGGGCTCGGGCGACCCCGTCGTCGACCCTCTCGACGACGCACCGCAAGCCCGCACCGACCGCACCGGGCGCTGGGGCGTGCTGCTCCTGCCCGCGGTGACGGTGGTGCTCGGGACGATCACGGTGCTCGTCCGCTGAGCCCGGAGGGGACCTAGGTCACGCGACCCGGCGTCCCGGTGGTGGTCGCCGGGGACGCGTGACACGGTGGGGATGGCCGGCGGGCACCGGCCTCGCACGGCTGCGGCGCGCCCGACGGCGACCCACCGACCCCACAGGAGGCCACGATGTCCGAGGTTCCCGTCCGCACGCTCATCAGCCCGCTGCGCTACGTCCAGGCCCGCGGTGCGCTCACGCGGCTCGGCGAGTTCGTCCGACCGATCGGCACGAAGCCGCTGCTCGTCGCCGACGACGTCGTGTGGGGCATCGTCCAGGACACGGTCGCGGTGTCCTTCCAGGAGCAGGACCTCCCCCGCCACCGCACGGGGTTCGGCACCTACGCCACCGCCGCGGAGGTCGACCGGCTCGCGCGCGAGATCGACGAGCTCGGCGCCGACGTGGTCGTCGGCATTGGCGGCGGCTCGACCATCGACGCGGTGAAGGCTGCGGGCCACCTGCGCGGCATCCGCTGGGTGTCCGTGCCGACCGTCGCGTCCACCGACGCCCCGTGCTCCGCCCTGTCCGTGATCTACACCGAGGACGGCGCGTTCGAGGAGTACCGGTTCTTCCCGCACAACCCGGACCTCGTGCTCGTCGACACGGGCCTCGTCGCGAACGCGCCCGTGAAGTTCCTCGTCGCCGGCGTCGGCGACGCGCTCGCGACGTGGATCGAGGCGCGCGCCGTCGCCGAGGCGAACGCGTCGACCATGGCCGGCGGCCTCCCTCTCGTCACGGGCACGGCGCTCGCGCAGCTCTCGTGGGACATCCTCTGGGAGAACGCGCTGCCCGCGATCGACGCGGTGAAGGACCACCTCGTGACGCCCGCGGTCGAGAAGGTCATCGAGGCGAACACGCTGCTGTCCGGGCTGGGCTTCGAGTCCGGCGGCCTCGCCGCGGCGCACGCGATCCACAACGGCCTCACCGCCGCGCCCCAGACGCACGGCCTCACGCACGGCCAGAAGGTGAACATCGGCTCCGTGACGCAGCTCGTCCTGGAGGGCGCGCCGACCGAGGAGATCGAGGAGTTCGTGCGCTTCACCACGCGCGTCGGCCTGCCGAACACGCTCACCGAGATCGGCCTGACCGCCGACGACGTGCACGACCTCACGCGCGTCGCGGAGGCCGCCACCGCGGAGGGCGAGACGATCCACGCCATGCCGTTCCCCGTGCGCGTGCCGGAGCTCGTCGACGCCCTGCGCTCCATCGAGGGCTTCTCCCGCCGCGTCCGCGCCGAGGCGGGCCTCCCCGAGCCGGTCAAGCACACCACGCACTGACCGTTCCCACCGCCCCGGGCCCCGCCGTCGCCGGAGGGGCCCGGCCCGGGATGGGCCGACCAGGCGGTCCCACCCCCTCGAGCAGGTCGACCTGGCGCGTCCGGCAGCCCGGACGCGCCACGATCACCTGGTCGGCCGACGGCTGACGGGGCTGACCGCGGCTACTTCTTCGCGGCCGTCTTCTTGGCGGGGGTCTTCTTCGCGGCTGGCTTGCGGGCCGTGGTGCGCTTCTTCGCCGGGCCCTGCGCGCGCTTCTCCGCGAGGAGCTCGATCGCCTGCTCGGGCGTGATCGACTCGGGCGTGACGTCGCGGGGCAGGGTGCGGTTCGTCTCGCCGTCGGTGACGTACGCGCCGAACCGGCCGTCCTTGACGACGATCGGCTTGCCGCTGTTCGGGTCGTCACCGAGCTCGCGCAGCGGCGGCGTCGCGGCACGCTGGCCGCGCCCGCGCTTGGGCTGCTTGTACAGCTCGAGCGCCTCGTCGAGGGTGACGGTGAACATCGACTCCTCGTCGGGCAGCGACCGGGAGTCGGTGCCCTTCTTGAGGTAGGGGCCGTAGCGGCCGTTCTGCGCCGTGATCTCCTCGCCCGACTCCGGGTCGGTCCCCACGACGCGCGGCAGCGACAGCAGGCGCAGCGCGTCGTCGATCGTGATCGTGTCGAGCGACTGCGTCTTGAGCAGCGATGCCGTGCGCGGCTTGGGCTGCGCGGCCTTCGCCCTCTTCTGCGCGGCGGCCGAGAGGCTCGCGTCGATCGGCGGGAGGTCGAGCACCTCGGTCACGTACGGGCCGTAGCGGCCCGCCTTCGCGATGATCTCGTTGCCGGACACCGGGTCGGTGCCGAGCACCTTGCCGTCGTCGGCGCCCGCGGCGAGCAGCTCGCGCGCCTTGGCGACCGTCAGCTCGTCGGGGGCGACGTCGTCGGGCACGGACGCGCGCGGCGGGTTCTCGCCCTCCTTGACGGGGACGGAGAGGTCCTCCACGTAGGGCCCGTAGCGCCCGACGCGGAGCTGGATGCCCTCGCCGATCGGCACCGAGTTGATGCCGCGCGCGTCGATGTCGCCCAGGTTCGCGACGAGGTCGCGCAGGCCCTCGGCGTCCTCGCCCTTCGCGGCGTCGCCGAAGTAGAACTCGGTGAGCCACGCGACGCGGTCGCGGCGACCGGCGGCGATCTCGTCGAGGTCGGCCTCCATGCGCGCGGTGAAGTCGTAGTCGACGAGCCGGTCGAAGTGCTCCTCGAGCAGCCGCACGACGGCGAACGCGAGCCAGCTCGGCACGAGCGCCTGCCCGCGCGACAGCACGTACCCGCGGTCCTGGATCGTCGAGATCGTCGAGGCGTACGTCGACGGCCGCCCGATCCCGAGCTCCTCGAGCGCCTTGACGAGGCTGGCCTCGGTGTACCGGGGCGGCGCGGACGTGGAGTGACCGTCGGCGGTGAGGTCGTCGGCCCGCAGGGCGTCGCCCTCGCTCATCTGCGGCAGGCGCGCCTCGTCGCCGCCCTTGGCCCCGACGACGGGCGCGTCCTCGGCGTAGCGGTCGACGTCCGAGCTCTCCTCGTACGCGGCGAGGAAGCCGCGGAACGTGATGACGGTGCCCGACGCGGCGAACACCGCGTCGCGGCCCGCGACGTCGCCCGCGGCGGCCGAGAGGGTCGCGCCGAGGCGGACGGACGCCGTCGACCCCTTCGCGTCCGCCATCTGCGACGCGACGGTGCGCTTCCACACGAGCTCGTAGAGCTTGAACTGGTCGTCGCTCAGCTCGCGCTTGACCTGCGCGGGCGTGCGGAACGAGTCGCCCGCGGGGCGGATCGCCTCGTGCGCCTCCTGCGCGCCCTGGTTCTTCGCGGCGTAGACGCGCGGCTTCTCCGGGACGAACTCGGGCCCGTACAGCTCGGCCGCCTGGCGGCGGGCCGCCGTCGTGGCCTCCGCCGACAGCGACGGCGAGTCCGTACGCATGTAGGTGATGTAGCCGTTCTCGTACAGCGACTGCGCGGTGCGCATCGCCTGGCGCGACGACATGCGCAGCTTGCGGCTGGCCTCCTGCTGGAGGGTCGACGTCGTGAACGGCGCCGCGGGACGGCGCGTGTACGGCTTGGTCTCGAGCGAGCGCACCGCGAACGCCGCGTCCGCGAGGCCGGTCACGACGGCGCGCGCCGTCGTCTCGTCGAGGTGCGCGACGCCGTCGCGCGCCGCCGCCGGCTTGAGCTGCCCGCGGTCGTCGAAGTCGCGGCCCGAGGCGACGCGCGCGTCGCCGAGCTGCACGAGCCGGGCGCCGAAGGCCTTGCCCGCGTCCGGTGCCGACGCGTCGGCGTGCTCGAAGGTGCCCGTGACGTCCCAGTACTCGGCGGGGACGAACGCCATGCGCTCGCGCTCGCGCTCGACGACGAGGCGCGTCGCGACCGACTGCACGCGGCCGGCCGAGAGCCCCTGGGCGATCTTGCGCCACAGCACGGGCGAGACCTCGTAGCCGTAGAGGCGGTCGAGGATGCGGCGGGTCTCCTGCGCGTCGACGAGGTGCTCGTCGAGGTCGCGCGTGTTCTGCAGCGCCCGCTGGATGGCCTCGCGCGTGATCTCGTGGAAGACCATGCGCTTGACCGGGACCTTGGGCTTGAGCGCCTCGAGGAGGTGCCACGCGATGGCCTCGCCCTCGCGGTCCTCGTCGGTCGCGAGGTAGAGCTCGTCGGCGTCCTTGAGCGCGCGCTTGAGCTCGGCGACCTTCTTCTTCTTGTCCGCGTAGACCTCGTAGTACGGGTCGAAGCCGTGGTCGACGTCGACCGCGAACTTCCCGTACGGGCCCTTCTTCATGTCCGCGGGCAGCTCGGACGGCTGCGGCAGGTCGCGGATGTGCCCGACGCTCGCCTCGACCTCGTAGTCGTCGCCGAGGTAGCCCTGGATCTTGCGAGCCTTGGCGGGCGACTCGACGATCACGAGCTTGCGTGGCATCCGATCCTGCTTTCGTCCGTGCGTACGTGTCCGTGGCGGGCGCTCCCTGCCCGACGGCGGCGGGCCCCGCCGGGGCCCCGGCGACCCGGACGACCGTCCGGTCGCCCGCCGTGGCAGCCTACGACGTTACTCCCGTCGCGCCAGCCGCACGCACCCTACCCCCGAACGGGACGCGGGTCGGGGCGGGCTGTGGACTGCCGGACCAGGAGCAGCACCGCGAACGCCGCGGCCGTCACCGCCAGCACGCCCGCGACGCCGCCCGCGTAGGCCGTCATCTCCTGCGCCGCCGTCGTGCCCCAGGTCGCGGGCGTCGCGCGCAGCGCGAGCGCCGCCGCGACCCCCGCCGCGGCCGCGCCGAGCAGGAGGAGCACCGCCGTCACGGTGGAGCCGGGCGTGGGCCCGGCGCCCGGGTCGAGCGACGACCTCGGCGTGAAGACGCACACGAGGGCGGCCCACGCGAGGACGACGAGGACGGCGGCGACGACGTCGCTCGGGCGGTGCCACTGGCCGACCAGGGTCGAGACCCCGGTGGCCGCGGTGTACGCGCCGCCGAGGACGGCGACGAGCGCCCGGGCGCCGCGCGGCACGACGAGCAGCAGCGCGGCCGCGACCGACCCCGCGACGGTGGTGTGGCCGCTGGGCAGCGAGTTCTCCCAGTGCCAGCCGCCGATGAGCTCCTCGCGGCCAAGGAGGGAGTGCTTGACGAGCTGCGTCGTGACGTTCGCGCCGACGACGAGGAACGCGACCTGCACCGCGAGCCCCCAGCGGCGGCGGAGGAGCGCGATGCCCATCGCGGCGCCCAGGCCGCCGACGACGAACGCGACGGAGACCGTGTCGAGCACCGGCTCGGCGACCGCCCACAGCTCTCCCTGGCCGGTCACGGCGCCGTCGAACGCGGCCCGCTCGAGCATCTGCCCGGCGAACGTGTCGACGAAGAACCGCCACACGAGCCACGCCCCCGCGACCGCGAGCAGCGCGACCACGGCCGCGACGACGCGCGAGCCGGTGCTCGGTCCGTCGGGACCCGGGACGGCGTGCGCGTGCGGCGCCCGGCGCGGCGCCGGGGCCGAGGGACCGCCCGCGGCGGCCTGCGGGACGGGCGGGTACGGGGTCCCGGCGGGGGGCGCTGCGGCGGGGCCTGCGGGAGGCACTGCCGGGGGCGCTGCGGCGGGCGGCGGCGCGGCCGTCGGTCCGGGCGTGGGCGGCATCGGCTGCGTCGCCGGGAGCGGCCGCGTACCCGCCCCGCCGCTGGTCGGCAGCGGCCGGGTCGGGGCGTGGTCGGAAGGCATCCCACCACCGTAGAGGACGCGTGTGCGCATTCGGGGAAGACGACGGGAAGAGCTGCGGGCGCTGCCCCGGACCGGTCCGGGGCACGGCCCGCCCGTCCGGGTCGAGGGGCCCGGGCACGGCGTCGCAGGCCGCCAGTAGGGTGACGCCATGACCGACGCCTCCCCCGCGCCGAGCGCCCCCGGCGACGCCGACGCGAGCGACTCCGCGTCCCCCCGGAGCCCGCGGCCCCGGCGCCCGCGCCCCGGGACCGCCGAGCGGAGGGAGGAGATCCTGCGCGCGGCGATGCGCGTCTTCGGGTCGCGGGGCTACCACCAGGGGTCGCTCGCGGAGGTCGCCGAGCAGGTGGGCATCACGCACGCCGGCGTGCTGCACCACTTCGGGTCCAAGGAGCGCCTGCTCACCGAGGTCCTCGCGTCCCGCGACCGCGACGGCGTCGCGCACCTCGAGGGGCAGCACATGCCGGGCGGGCTCGACCTGTTCCGGCACCTCGTCGCGACCGCCGCCGCGAACGCCGAGCGCCCCGGGATCGTGCAGACCTACACGGTCCTCGCCGGCGAGGCCGTCACGGACGACCACCCGGCGCGCGCGTGGGTCACCGCGCGCTTCGCCGGACTGCGCGCCGACGTCGCCGGTGCTCTCCGCGAGGTCGTCGAGGAGCGGCGGGCCGCGGGCGACGAGACGGCGGCCGTGCCGGACGACCGCGCGCCCGACCTCGCCGCCTCGACGATCATCGCCGCGATGGACGGCCTCCAGACCCAGTGGCTCCTCGACCCCGACGCCGTCGACCTCGCCGAGGCGACCGCGTTCGCGATCGAGGCCGTCCTCGCCGCGACCCTGGCGGGCGCCCGCCCGCTCGCCTGACGCGCTACGTCGCCACGCTCTCCGGCACGGGCTCGGGCACCGGCTCGACCGCGGGCTCCGCACCGCCGTCCGACGGCGCGGCGTCGCCGTCCGACGGCGCGGCCTCGCCCTCCCGGCGGCCCTCGCGGTACGCGGCGATGGACAGCGTCCGCAGGCGCGACGACCGGCCGGTCGGGTTGTCGACGAACCCGACGGCCGAGATGTAGGGCTCGATGACGTGGATCTTCTGCAGCGGCGTGACGATGAGCAGCTGCAGCCCGAGGCGGCGGAACAGCTCGAGCGCGAAGCGCGTCGACTCGTCCGACCCCCGCCCGAACGCCTCGTCGATGACGACGAACCGGAACGCCGTCGACCGCACCGCGCCCCAGTCGAGCTTGAACTGGTAGGCGAGCGACGCCGCGAGCACGGTGTACGCGAGCTTCTCCTTCTGGCCGCCGGACTTGCCGCCGGAGTCGGAGTAGTGCTCGTGCTCGGAGTCGTCGGCGCGGGACCGCTCGGACGCGGAGAGCACGAACCAGTTGCGCACGTCGGTCACGCGGCGGCGCCACGCCTCGTCCAGGTCCGTCATGCCCTCGCGGCCGCGGAACCGCTCGACGAGCGCCTTGACCCGCAGGAACCGGTCCTCCGAGTAGGACAGCGCGCCGTCGGCGAGCGACCCGTCGCCCTCGGCGAGCGCGCGGTCGTCCTCGGCGAGGATCCCGTCGCCGTCGGTGCACGCGCGCAGGTCCTGCTGGAACTCGCGCACCTCGAGGTTGGGCGTGCGCGACATCTCCAGACGGATGTACCGGCCCGGGTTGTAGTCGATCGCGCGGAGCGAGTCGTTGATCGTGTCGATCCGGTCGCGGATGACGTCGGCCTGCTTGGCGAGCTCGGCCGCGAAGCCCGCGATGTCGCGGATCGCGTTCGTGTTGAGGTACGCCTTGAAGTCGGCCTCGAACCGCGGGAGGTCGTCGCGCACGAGCCGGTCGTGGATCTCGCGGTAGCCGTCGGCCGACCGCACGTCCGCGTCGAGCTCCGCCGTCTCGACCGGGTACGCCGACCGGAACGAGGCCATCTGCCCCGCGATCCGCGTCCCGAGGTCCGCGCGCTCGCGCTGCGCCTGCTCGGCCTCGGCGGTGAGCCGCGAGCGCACCGCGTTCTCGACCGCGTCGAGGTCGGCCGCGCGCGTCGGGCCGTCGGCGGCGCCGCCCGGGCCCACCGTGCCGAACCCGGCGAGCTCGCGGTCGAACTCCGCGGCGAGGGCCGCCGTCGTCTCCTCGTCGAGCGTCTCGCCCGCGCCGTCGAGCACGGCGCGCGCCCGCTCCCGCGCCGTCCGCGCCTCGTCGAGCGCGTGCCGGTCGGCACCGAGCGTCGCGACGACGCGGTCGCGCTCCGCCTCGAGCTCGGCCTGGCGGCGCGCGTTGTCGTCGAGGAGCGCCGCGAGGCGGCCGAGCTCGTCGCTCGCCTGCTCGAGCCGTCGCTTCTCCTCGGCGAGCTCGGCGATGCGCGCCGTCTCGGCCCCACGGTCGAGCTCGTCCCAGTCGCGGTAGACGTCGAGCCGCCCGAGCGCGGCGGAACGGGCCTGGAGCGCCTCGCGCGTGGCGGCCGCCTCGTCCCGACGCCGTGCGAGCGCGTCGCGACGCGCCGTGACCTCGGCGGCCTGCTCGAGCAGCGCGTCGATCTTCGCCTGGGTCGACCAGCCCAGCACGTAGCCCCGGCGGTCGTCGACCGCGCGCGTGTCGTTCTTCTCGTGGTGGTCCGGCGAGTGCTTGACCTGGCCGGCCCGCGTGATCGCGCGCGGGAGCCGGCGGAACGCGTCGAGGTCCGGCGCGCACGCGTGGTCGGCGCGGCGCTCGAGCTCGGCCTCGACCCACGCCGTGAGGGTCGGCGCGTCGTCGAGACGCCGCACGTCGAGCAGGTCGGCGAGGAGCGGGACGCCGTCCTCGCGCGGAGCCGGCCGGGCGGCGGCGACGCGCTCGGGCACCCGGTGGTAGACGAGCCGCAGCCCGAGGTGCTCACGGTCGACCCACGCGGACACCGCGTCGTAGTGCGCCGCCGGCACGAGGAGCGAGAGCGCGAAGCCGCGCAGCACGCGCTCGGCCGCACCCTCCCAGTCGGCGTGCTCGGGGCGGACGGCGAGCAGCTCGCCCACGAAGGGGACGTCGCCCGGCGCGAGCCCGACGCCGTCGCACAGCCGGTCCCGGACCTCCAGGTGGGTGCGCGGCAGGTTGGACCGGCGGTCGGCGAGGCTCGCGAGCTCGGCCTTGACGTCGGCGGTCTCCTGCTCGACGGCGCGCACCTGCGCCGCGACCTCGCTCGCCTGCTCCTCGGCCCGGGCGAGGTCGTCGCGCACGCGCACGGCGGCGTCGTCGGCCGCGCGACGGAGCGCCGCGAACGCCTCGGCGTCGACGAGCGCGGCCGCCACCGCGCCCGCGGTGGCGCCCTCCCCCGGCCCCGCCGGGCCGGAGTCCCCCGCCGCGGCGTCGGCGCCGTCCGGGGCGCCGAGCGTCAGGCCGGCCGCCGCCGCGTACCCGGCGAGCTGGGCGACCCGGCGCTCGCGCGCGGCGCGCTCGACCTCGCGGCGCGCGACCTCGCCCTCGATCGCGGCGAGCCGGTCGCCGCCGTGGCCCGCGCGCTCGAGCTCGAGCCGCTGCCGCTCGGCGCCGAGCAGCCCCAGCTCGTCGACGACGCGGCGGCGGCGGGCCTCGCCGTCGGCCACGCGCTCGTCGAGGGCGGCGGTGAGACCGTCGAGGTCCGCCACGCGGCGCGACGCGGTGAACGCGCGCAGGGCGTCGCGGCGCGCGACGAGCGCCTCGGCCCGCTCCCCGAGCGCGTCGTGCGCGTCGCAGTCCGCGAGCAGGGGCGCGAGCCGCTCGATCTGCGCGGTCGCCCGCACGACGGCGTCGTGCGCGCTCGTCAGGTCGTCGAAGTGCGCGACGAGCCGGTCCGTCCAGCGGTCGGCGTCGAACGGCTCGAGCATGTGCTCGCGCACGAACTCGCCGAGGTCGCCGACCGACTTCATCGACACCGTCTGGTGGAACAGGTCCATCGCCTGCTCCGACGGGATGCCGAGCAGGCGGCGGAAGTCGCGCCCGTAGTCGGGGAAGTGGTCGCGCACCTGCGCGCCGGACTCGCGCAGGCGGCGGCGCAGCGCCGCGACGTCGCCGCCGAAGCCCGCGAAGTCCTCGGTGATCGTCAGCGGGCGGTCCGCCGTGACGAAGAAGCGGTCCGGCTGGCCCGCCTGGCCCGGGGCGAGCCAGAACACCTGCGCGAGCGTGACCTCCTGGTCGAACCCGCGGTTCGAGAACCGCCCCAGCACGACCGAGTACGTGCCGCGCTCGCGCAGGCCCACGTGGCGCGTCGTGCCCGTCGCCTCGTCGCGCTCGGACTTGTAGTGCCCTGCGACGTACGACCGCAGCGACCGTTCGCGCGCGCCCGCCCCGGCGGCCTTGTTGTACGAGATCCGGTGCGACGGCACGAGCAGCGTCGTCACCGCGTCGACGATGGTCGACTTGCCCGAGCCGATGTCGCCGGTCAGCAGGGCGTTGCGACCGTCGAGGTCGAACGCCCACACGCGCTGGTCGAACGTGCCCCAGTTGAGCACCTCGAGCCGTTCGAGCCGGAACCCGGCGCGCGCGTCGAGGTCGGCCGCCGGGTCGTGCAGCTCGACCGCGCTGAACAGGCCCTCCATCACGCCACCGTCCTCGTCGTCGTCGCCGTACCCGTCGCCAGGCCTGTCCCCGCGCCCGCCGCCCCCGTGCGCGTCCCCGCCCCCGGGCCGCCGCCCTCGGCGGCGAGCTCCAGGTACTGCGCGAGGCGCGCGTCGAAGTCCGCGAGCCACTGCGCGTCGACGAACGCCTTGAGGATGCGGCGCACCTCGTACCGCCGGGCCTCCGCGTCGGCCGGGTCACCGGGGTCCCCCGCCGCGGCGGCGTCGGGCCCGTCCGGGTCCGGGCGCCCCGCCGGCCGCAGGAAGCCGAGCTCCACGACGCGCCGCACGAGCGCGTCCACCCGGTCCACGAGCCGTGCCTCGTTCGCCGCGGCGCCCGCGTCCTGGGTGAGGAAGACCCGCAGCAGGTCGACGATCTCCGAGCGCGTGAGCACGAGGCGCGTCTCGCCGCCCTCCGAGTCCGCCTGCGCGAGCCGCTTGCGCAGCAGGGCGAGCAGCAGGCTGACGTCGAACGGCAGCTCGCGGCGCGGGATCAGCCGCGGCACGCGCTCGTCGCGCTCGTGCTCGGGCTGGGAGCGCAGGTAGGCGTAGCCGTCGCCCTCGTCGACGACGACCTGCAGCCCGAGCATCGCGACGGCGTCGCGCACCTGCGCCTCGCGCGCGAGCAGGTCGCGCCACAGCGCCTCGCCGGACTCGCGATAGACGACGCCCTTGAGCAGCGACGTCACGACGACGGACAGCTCCGGGTCGCGCGCGGTGCGGGTCGTGCTCACGGGGTCTCCTCCGGGCTCGGGTCGGGGGCGGCGTCGGGTCGTGCGTCGGGTCGCGCGGCAGGGGGCCCGCCGGGCGGGGAGCCGCTCGTCCGCCGCGCGTACGTGACGCGGGGCAGCCGCGCGACGCGCACCACCGGGTCCGGCGCGCCGTCCTCGGCGACGGGCCCCGCCGGGGCCTCGCCCTCCCAGCGCACCTCGTCGCTGCGCTCGTCGTCGTGCACGACGACGAACCGCGGGTCCTCGAGCGACAGGTACGTCACGAGCTCGGCCAGCCCGTGCTCGAGCGGCGCGTCGGCGAGCAGGTCCGCGAGCGCGACCTCCCCCGGGCCGCCGGGCCGCGAGAGCGTCGCGCGGACCGTGCGCGCGAGGCGCTCCGGGTCGACGTGCACCTGGTCGTAGAGCGCGTCGACCTCGAAGTCGTCGTCGCCGACCTCGACGTGGTCGGAGTCGAGGCGGGCCGTGGGCCGCGGCGTGAAGAGCGGCCGCTCCGTCGGCAGCACGACCTCGGGCGCGACGGCGTCCACCGGCATCCCCGGCGGCGCACCGGCGCGGCCTGCCGCGCGGGCGACGTCGCGCGCGGCGAGCGCCTTCGCCTCGACGCCGCGCAGGATGTCCATGACCCGTCGGTTCTCGAGCCACACCTGGTCGTCGAGGAAGCGGCGGAGCTGCTCGGAGAGGGTCCGCACGGTCGCCTGGGTGCGCTCGCCGGCGTCGAGCCAGTCGTAGTGGACGCGGCGCAGGCGGCGGTGCTCCTGCTCCCGGGCCGCGGCCTGCGCGGCGGCGTCCACGACCGGGCCCGGCGTCCCGGGGGCCGGCCGGACGACGTCGGGCGCGATCGCGTCGAGGGACTGCACGCGCTCGACGAGCGCGGTGAACTCCTCCTGGCGGCGCCGGTCGAGGAGGAAGTCGTAGAACGCGTGGAACGACCGCCCCTGGTCCGACTCCGCGATGGCCGTGCGCGACCGCACGACCTCCTCGAGCAGCTCGCCCTTCGCGCCGTCCCACCCCGTGATGCGCTCGCGCAGCTCCCGGTCGAGGGAGCGGAAGTTCGCCTCGACCTCGCGGAAGTCGGAGAGCAGGTCGGCCGCCGTCTGGGTGAGCTGCTGGTAGCGGTCGCGCTGCGCCGCCGCGTCGAGGACGGCGACGCGCCCGGCGCGGACCTGGGCGATCTCGTCGTCGATCGCGGCGCGGCGCTCCTCGAGCTCGCGCAGGCGCTCCGCCGGGTCGGTCTGCGTGCCGACGGCGAGCTGGCGCAGCAGCTCGAAGACGGTGTTGAGCCGCGACTCGGTGCCGACGAACCCGCGCCCGCGCAGGGACGCGACCCAGCGCACGGCCTGCTCGACGGCGGGCGTCGCGTCGTAGTGCGGCTCGGCCGAGCCGGGCGGGTACCAGGCGCGCAGCCAGCTCTGGTCCGGGTGCGTCCAGTGGTCGACGTACGCCTGCGGGGCCCGCGGGTACCGCGGCTCCGTGCCGGAGGCGCGCGCGGCCCGGCCGTCGACGGCCCACAGGTGGTCGTCGAGGCGCGCGACGAGCTCGCTCTCCGGGATGGCGCGCACGTTGTCCTCGACGAACAGGGTGCCGAGGAACGAGAGCACGAGCGGCGCCGTGTCCGCGCGCAGGAGCCGCCACGCCGCGCTCGACCGTCGCAGGGAGTCGACGTCGTCGTGCTGCACGCAGGTCCTCTCGGGCGGGGCGGGTCGGTGCCCGGCGCGGCGGCCAGGGCGCGCCACGCGAGGGGGCGCCCCCAGATCTTAGGGCGGACCGCCCGCACCGCCCCCACGACCCACCGCGAGGCCGCCCTCCCGCCGGGCTCGGTGGGCGTCCGACCGGTCGGCCCGGGACCGCCCGAGAAGCGCCCCGGATCCGGGACCATGGTCCCTGTCGGCCCCGCCGCGCACGTTCGTACGCTGGGTGCGGCGCCGGGCCGGCAGCGCGCCCACCCTGCCGGCCGGCGCCACCTTCTGCCCCGCCCGCCGGACCTCTCCGGCGGGGCCCCGCGGACCCGAGGACCGCCCGTGACCGGAACGACCACCGCGCTCGCGGACGACGCCCGCTCGCCCGGCCCGACGGCGTCGGGCCCCACGCCGGACGCGGGCTTCGACCCCTTCGCCCGGCCCACCGGCTGGACCCACTCCCGCGGCGTGCTGTTCGGCGAGATGCTGCTGTTCGGGCTGCTCAGCCTCACGGCGGCGTTCGTGCTGTCGTACGACGCCGTCCTCCTCGCCGGGGACCCCGGCGCGGTGCTGTCGTGCGACGTCAACACCGTGCTGTCGTGCGGGACGGTCGCGCAGTCGTGGCAGGCGCAGGTGTTCGGCTTCCCCAACGCGTTCCTCGGGCTCGTCGCGGAGCCGATCGTCATCACGACGGCGGTCGCGGCGCTCGGCGGGACCCGCTTCCCCCGGTGGTTCCTCTTCGCCGCGCAGTGCGTGTACCTGCTCGGGGTCGTGTTCGCGTACTGGCTCTTCTACCAGTCGATGTTCGTCATCGGGGCGCTGTGCCCGTGGTGCCTGCTCATCACGGTCTCCACGACGCTCGTGTTCGCGTCGCTCCTGCACTGGAACGTCCTGGAGGACAACCTCTACCTGCCGCGCGGCGCCCAGGCGCGCCTGCTCGGGTTCGTGCGGTCGGGGGCGTACGGCTACCTCGTCGCGGCGTGGCTCGTGGGCCTCGCCGCCCTCGTGCTGCTCAAGTACGGCCCGGCGCTGCTGGCCTGACGGCCCACGCGGCCGAGCACGAGGCTGCTCCCGGGAAGCGGACGGGAACGACGGCAACCTCGTGCTCGGCGCGCGGCGGGCGGGTCAGGGCGTCGTCGCCCCCAGCGTGTAGGCGCCCGAGCCGGAGTACGCCTGGACGACGAACCGGTAGTAGCCCGCGGCCCCCGAGTAGGAGACGGACTCGTTCGCGCCCGGGGAGGTCGACTGCGCGACCGTCGCCCACGTCGACCCGTTCCAGCGCTGGAGGTAGAGGTCGAAGTCGGCGCCGCTCGGACCGCTCACGCACGCGCGGTGCGTCCCGGCGGCCCCCGCCGTGTAGTACGACCCGTTGGGCTGGACGGCCGTCGTGCCCGCGGCGAGCGACCCGGTGTACGTGCGGGCGTAGCCGCTGCAGCCCGTCGGCGGCTGCGGCGTGCCGCCCCCGCCGTCGCTCGTGACGAGCGTCAGGCCGTACGCCGAGAGGATCTCGCCGACCGGCTGGAAGTACGTCGTCCCGCCGGAGCTGCAGTTCCCGGACCCGCCGGACGTGACGCCCTGCGCCTGGTTGCCCGCGAGGAGCGAGCCGCCGGAGTCACCGGGCTCGGCGCACACCGTCGTGCGGATGAGGCCCGTGACGGTCCCCTGCGGGTAGGTGACGGACGCGTTGTACGCCTGGACGGTGCCGCAGTGCCAGCCGGTGGTCGAGCCCGAGCGGCAGACGGAGGCTCCGACCGGCGCCTGCGTCGCGCCCGCGACCGCGACGCGGCCCCCGGCGTAGTTGTTCACCGCGCCGACGGGCGTGTTGCCCGCGTCGACCTGGACCCACGCGTAGTCGTTGCCCGGGAAGCTCGACCCGCGGAACGTGCCCGCCGGCCCGGACGTGCGCGCGCCGGTCGAGCCGCAGTGCCCGGCGGTGACGAACCCGCCCTGGACCGCGAACCCGACGGAGCACCGGCTGCCGCCGCCGATCGTGTACGCGTTGCCGCCCACGACGTCGATCAGCGGCCGCGGGGACTCCGTCGTCTCCTCGTACGCGACCGCGTCGGCGGGCACGCCCGCGGCGGCGACCTGGGCGGCGACGTCGGCCTGGCCGCCCTCGCGCACCGAGACGACGACGCGGTTGCGCGTCACGTCGACGTACCAGCCCGGCAGCGCCGCCGGGTCGTCGGCGAGCGCGCCGTCGAGCGTCGCGCGCCAGGTCTCGAGGTCGGCGAGCGTGTGGTCCACGTCGACCGCGGTGGCGCCCTCGGCGCGCACCGTGCGCGCGTCGGCGGCATCGGTGACGCCGACGTAGAGGACGTTCGCGGCGTCGTCGACCCACGCGCCCGCGTAGTCGGCGCCGAGGCGCCGCTCGAGCGCGGCCTCGGTGCCTGCCGCGTCGGACTGGAAGGCGAGGCGCGTCCGTGCGTCCCGCGCGCTGAGGCCCAGGTCGCGCTCCAGCGCGCGCTCCAGGCCGGGGGCCGTCTTGGGGACCGCGCGCACCGTCGCGCGCTGGTCGTCGGGTGCGGGCGTGGCGGCGACGGCGTGCGTCGCGGCCCCGCCCGCCAGGAGCGTCGCCGCGGCGGTGACCGCGGCGAGCCTCCTGCGGAGTGGTCGTGTCATGTCGTCCATTCCCTTCGCCGGGCCCGGGTGGCCCGGTCGAGGCCACGCTAAAGACACGTCCAGGGGGCGCCCAGATCACGATCAGGTCATACGCGGGCGCTATGTGGGGGCTCGCCCCTACGCAGTCTCCACCGGGTGCTCGGCGCGCCACCGCCGGTAGCGGGGCGAGCGCTGGACGGCGTCGCGGTGCGCACCCGTCGCGGCCCGCAGGACCGCGTCCACCGGGAGGCGGTCGACGGCGTCGCGCCGCCACCCCACGTGGTGCGTCCAGCGCAGCGGGGCGCCCTCGATCGCGACGGTCCGCACGCCGGGGGCGTCGAGGAGCACGGGCTGGACGAGCGCGACCGCGTGCCCGCCGCGCACCTGGTCGATGCACGACGTGCGGTCCGACTCCCCCATCGCGCGCGGCGTGAAGCCCGCCCGCGCGCACGCCCCGACGAAGCAGCGCTCGAAGCACCCGCTCCCGGGGGCCGTGAGCCACAGCGCGTCGGCGAGCTCGCCCAGCCCGACGGCGTCGCGCCCCGCGACGGGGTGGTACTCGTCGACGAGCACGAACACCGGGTCGGTGGACACCGCCGTCCACACCAGGCCCCCGGCCGCGGGCGGGGTCGCGTCGCCGCACATGCCGACGAGCGCGACGTCGAGCGTCCCGCTCGCGAGCCGGTCCGCGGTCTCCTCGACGGACCACGACGTCGCCGTCGTGACGAGCAGGTCGTCGACCCCCAGCGCGCCGGGCAGCGCGGTGTGCAGCCGGCTCGCGAACAGGCCGCCGATCGCGGAGCTCACCGTCCCCACGTGCACGCGGCCGACCGTGCCGTGCTCGCTCGTGAGCCGCCGGGCGTCGTCGACCAGCGCGGACATGGCGGGCAGCACGACGCGCGCGTGCCGCAGCACGAGCTCGCCGAGCTCCGTGGGGCGCGCGCCCTGCCGGTCGCGCGTGAAGACGCACCCGCCGAGCGTGCGGTCGATCCGGTTGAGCTGGGCGGTGAGGGCGGGCTGCGCGAGGCCCAGCGACGCCGCCGCCTTGGTCACGCTGCCCGTCTCGGCCACCGTCACGATCATGCGCAGGTGCCGCACCTCGAGGTCCATGCCGCCCCAACGTATCGGTGCGGCCGGGGCGTGTCGCGCGCGTCAGCCCACGGGCGCGAGGAAGCCGTCGCGCACGAGCCCGCGCACGTCGGGCAGGAGCTCGCCCGCGAGGTCCTCGGCGCCGACCTCGAACAGCGCGGCGATCGCCCCCACGAGCTGCCCGACCGTCAGCTCGCCGTCGCTCGCGCCGACGAGCGCGGCGAGCCCCGTCGTCGCCCGCACGGCGCGGCCCAGACCGTCGCCCTGGCGCAGCAGGACGACCGTGGGGTCGGGCGCGCCGGGCGTGTGGAACCGCTCCTCCGTGACGTCGGGCGCGACGGCGAGCCGCTCGCCCGCGAGGGCCGCGTCGTCGCGCGCCGCGAGCCAGTCGTGCGCCGCGAGCGACGCCGCGAGGTGCGCGCCGAGCGGCTGGCGCACCGACCCGGTGTGCTCCTCGAGCCGCCGCAGCGTCGGGCGCGCGCCCGCGAGCGGACGACGCAGCGTGACGATGCCGAAGCCGACGGCCTCCACGTCGCGCGCGGCGAAGTCGTCGAGCCACGCGCCGTACGCCGCCGCCCACGCCGCGGGCTCGCGCTCGGGGGTCGTGCCGCCGTCGCGGATCCAGGTCTCCGCGTACTCCGCGGGGTCGAGCACCTCGCGCTGGACCACCCAGCCGTCGAGGCCGGCCTCGTCGAGCCACGCGCCGACGCGCTCGTCCCACGGGACGCCCCGGCGGTGCTCCCAGTTGCCGAGGAGCTGCGCCACGCCGCCGGGCTCGAGCACGGCGCCGACCCCGGTCACGAGGTCGCGCACGAGGTCGTCGCCCGACCGGCCGCCGTCGCGGTACTCGTAGTCCGGGAGCGCGCCCCCGCCGGCGCGCGGGGTGATGACGAACGGCGGGTTCGACACGACGAGGTCGAACCGCTCGCCCGCGACCGGCTCCAGCATCGAGCCCTCGCGCAGCTCGACCCGCCCGGCCGGTGCGGCGCCTCCGGGCCCGGCCGCCGAGGAGTCGCCGGAGTCCTCGTCGAACGCGGCGTTGAACGCAGCGTTGAACGCGGCGAAGCCGAGCGCCCGGCGCGAGATGTCCGTGCCGACGACCGCGCGCGCGTGCCGCGCGGCGTGCAGGGCCTGGATGCCGCAACCTGTCCCGAGGTCGAGCACGCGCCCGACCGGCGTCCGAACCGTCACCTGGGCGAGGGTCAGGGACGCGCCGCCCGCACCGAGCACGTGGTCCGGGGCGAGCCGGCGACCCGTCGCGAGCTCGCCCAGGTCCGACGACAGCCACCACGTGACGGGGCCCGCGGCGTCGGTCGCCGCGTACGGCCGCAGGTCGACGAGCGCGCGCACCGCGTCGTCGTCGCCCGCGCCCGCCGCCTCGACGAGACCCAGCCGCCGTGCGCCGTCGACCCCCGTGCGCCCGAGCGCCGCGTCGAGGGCGCGCCGGGGCACGTCGTCGCCGAGGAGGAAGAGGGCGGCGAGAGCGGCGGTGGGGTCGGCCCCCTCCCGACCGCGGTCGCGCAGCGCCCGCCGCGCCGGGACGGCCTGCTCGCGGTGCAGCGCGGCGGACGCGACGGGACCGAGCACGCGCTCGACGCCGTCGACCGTGAAGCACGCCGCCGCGAGGTCCTCGCGCAGCGTCGCCGCGGCGGCCGCGAGGTCGGCGGGGGCGAGGCCCGCGCCGGGCGGGACGGGACCGGGCCCGTCCGCGGCGGTGCGCGACGAGGGGCTCGGGGTGCTGGAGGCGGGAGGCATGGCTCCATCCTCACCGATCCGCGCGCGGCGGCCGAGGGCCCGCGCCGCCCCGGACGCGACGGACCCCCGGCGCGCCGAGGCGTGCCGGGGGTCCGTGGGGGACGACGTCGTCAGCAGTTCTGCGTGCCGTAGACCGCGACGTTCTGCGCCGAGGTCTGGAAGGTCTCGTCCGTCATGAGCGACATGATCGAGGAGGTGTCGGCGTTCGCCGGGTCGTCGACCGCGGTCTCGAGCGTGTCGGTGAGCTGGCGGAAGACGCCCGTGACGTTGTCCCAGTCGGTGCTGATCTCGGCCGGGGCCTCGGCGGCCTCGAGCGACGCCGTGAACGTCTCGAACTGCGTCACGGCGGCGGCCGGGTCGCTCGTGTCGATCGAGCTCAGGGTCGTCTGGGCGTCGAGCAGGGCGTCGTAGGCGGTGCAGAAGTCGCCCGACGCCTCGGTGTCGCCGGACTCCTCCTCGGCGGGCTCCTCGGACGGGGTGGTCTCCTCCTCGGCCGACGTGCTGGTCTCCTCCGCCGGCGTGGTCTCGGAGTCGGTGCTCGCGTCGTCGCCGGAGCCGCCGCAGGCGGCCAGGCCGAGCACGAGGAGGGCGCTCGTCGCGAGGGCGGTCGTGGTCTTGGTGATCGTCAGTCGGGTGCGCATGACGACCATGGTTTCCCACGGACGCGCGTCGCGCGCCCTCAAAGCCTCGAAGTGGGGACCGCTCCCCATGTGGCCATCGCCACGGGGTGAAGTTCCGGCGCGTGCCGGTCAGCGCGCGCAGCCGGCCCGGAAGTACTCGGTGACGGCCCGGGACGACGACGTGAGCGCCGCCGTGTCGATCCGGCGCCCCACGCGGTCGATCGCCCGCGACAGCTCGCCCGTGTCCCGCGTGCCGGTGGCCTCGACCTCGTCCGCGATCATCGTGAGGTAGGTCGTGACGACGGCCCAGTCGCGCGCGACCGGCGCGGGCGGGGTGGCCCCGGCGAGCGTGTCGCGGGCGGTGGTGAACCCCTCGACGAGCGCCTCGGGGTGGTCGACCGTGAGGTTGACCTGCGCCTTGGCCGCCGCGCCCCACGCGACCTCCGCCTCCCGGCACGCCGGGTCGACGGCGCCCGCCCCCGGGTCCGTGCCGTCGTCGGGCGCGGTGGTCGCGGCGAGGTCCGTCTCGGCAGGGTCCGTGCCGTCGGCGGGTGCCGCGCCGTCGTCCGCGTCGTCCCCGGCACCCGGGGACGACGACGCGGGTGCGGCGGGCGGGGGCGGTGCGGCGGCGGGTGCTGCGCCCGGGAGGGCAACGACGTCGAACGCCCCGCTCGCGACGACGGCGAGGCACAGCCCGGCGACGACGGCGAGGACCGCGGCGTGGGCCACGGCGCGCACCGGTGATTGCATGGCCCCTATGATGACGCCTCCCGCGGGCGCGAAGAACCCCGCGGGCCTGGTCGGCCGGCGGGGTCCTCGGGGTCGCCGCGGCGTCAGCCCATCGTGTTGACGATGAGGCCGATGTGGGTGAAGAAGTTCATCGCGCCGAACAGCAGGAACGCGACGCCGGACAGGCCCCAGGCCCACCCGATGACGACCCGCACGACGCGGCGCCCGGAGCGGACCGCGAACGGGAAGAGGATCGCGCCGACGCCCACGAGCGCGATGAGCCCGGACATGAAGATCGCCTCGACGAGCGGGTAGGCGGCGAACGCGCCGGAGATCGGCTCCTCCGGCGGCGCGGCGAAGAGCTGGTACGTCACGCCGGCGATCGCGATGGCGACGAGGCCGAGGCCCATGCCGAGCACGAACACCGAGACGGGGCGCGCGACGGCCTGCAGGTGCTCGGTGGCGTCGGCTCGCTCGAGCGCGGCGCGGCCGCGGGTCCACAGGTAGAACGCGGCGGCGAGCAGCAGCACGCCGAACGCGAGGCTCGTCTCGCCGAAGATGATGTTGTCGAACGGGAAGCCGCCCGCGGCGAGCGGCCACGTGAGCGTCATGTGCAGCCCGGTCGCCGTGAGGATCGTGCCCAGCACGCCGAACGCGAGCGACCAGCCCTCCACGACGATCTTCCCGGGCGCCCGCAGCAGCTCGCGGCCGAGCATGACCAGCAGGATCAGCCCGGCGCCGACGGCGACGGACATAACGGTGTTGTAGGTGGGCATCTGCGCCCAGTCGATGACGAGCCCCTCGGCGGCGACCATCCTTCTCCACTCCTCGTTCGTTCCACGGGCCGCGCTCGCGGTCCGAGGGCGATAACCATACGCGCGTATAGGTTATTCCTCACTACGATGGCCGCGTGGACGACGCTGCGGGTGCCCGGGACCGGTCGGCGACGAGCGGCGCGCGGGGCGCACGCACCACGGTGCAGGGGCGCAGCGCGGAGCGGCAGCGCGCGATGGTCGACGCCGCCGCGCACCTGCTCATCGACCAGGGCTTCGCCGCCGTGACCCACCGGCAGGTCGCCCGCGCCGCGGGCGTGCCGCAGGGGTCGGCGTCGTACTACTTCCCGACGAGCGCCTCGCTCGTCGCCGCCGCCGTCGAGGCCGCGGAGGACGTGCGCGCGACGGCCGCGCAGGAGCACGCGGACGCCCTCGCCCGCCGGCGCCGCTCGAGCACCGCGACGGCGCGCGAGCTCATCGAGACGCTGTACGCCCCGCACGTGGACGACTCGGTGGTCGACGTGCGCCTCGACCCCATGCTCACGGCCATGCGGGACCCGGCGCTGCGGCCGATCATGCGGGCGTCGCGCCCGCGCCTGCTGGCGGCCGCGCGGACGGTGCTCGACGCGTCGGGCCACGGGCACGTGACGGACACCGACCTCGTCGCGCACGTCGTGGACGCGGCGCTGCTCTCGGGGGCCGCCGCGGAGGACGGTCACGTGCTCGACCACGCGACGCGGACCGTCGCCCGCTTCCTCGACCACTGGCGCTGAATCCAAACTTACTGACCAGTTACTTGGTTTCCGGTAGAGTGACGGCGCCCGGTCCGCCGACGCCGTGCCCGCACCCGCGGCGCCGCCGGGTGCCGTCGCCGCCGCCGTGGAAGGACCGTCGTGAGCACCCTGCCCTACCTCGACCCCGCCGTGCCCGTGGCCGACCGCGTCGAGGACCTCCTCGCCCGCATGACGCTGCCCGAGAAGGTCGGCCAGATGCTCCAGCTCGACGCGCGCGACGGCGTCGGCCCCGCGGTGCTCGAGAAGCACGCGGGCTCGCTGCTGCACACCTCGCCGGAGAACGTCCTCGCCGCGCACGAGCTCACCGGGCGGACACGGCTGCGCATCCCCCTGCTGCTCGCCGAGGACTGCATCCACGGCCACTCGTTCTGGGTCGGCGCGACGATCTTCCCCACGCAGCTCGGCATGGCCGCGACGTGGGACCCCGCGCTCGTGGAGCAGGTCGCGCGCGCGACCGCGGTCGAGGTCGCCGCGACCGGCGTCCACTGGACCTTCTCCCCCGTGCTCTGCATCGCCCGCGACCTGCGCTGGGGCCGCGTCGACGAGACGTTCGGCGAGGACCCGTTCCTCATCGGCGAGCTCGCGTCCGCGATGGTCCGCGGCTACCAGGGCGACGGGCTGTCCGACCCGACGGGCGTCCTCGCTACGGCGAAGCACTTCGCGGGCTACTCCGAGACGCAGGGCGGGCGCGACGCGAGCGAGGCCGACATCTCGCAGCGCAAGCTCCGGTCCTGGTTCCTGCCCCCGTTCGAGCGGGTCGCGCGCGAGGGCTGCGCCACGTTCATGCTCGGCTACCAGTCCATGGACGGCGTGCCCGTCACCGTGAACGGCTGGCTGCTCGACGACGTCCTGCGCGGCGAGTGGGGGTACACCGGCACGCTCGTCACCGACTGGGACAACGTGGGCCGCATGGTCTGGGAGCAGCACATCCAGCCCGACTACGTGCACGCGTCCGCCGCGGCCGTGCGCGCCGGCAACGACATGGTCATGACGACTCCGCGCTTCTTCGAGGGCGCGCTCGAGGCGGTGGACCGCGGCCTCGTCGAGGAGGCGGCGATCGACGCCGCCGTCCGGCGCATCCTCACGCTCAAGTTCCGCCTCGGCCTGTTCGAGGACCCGCGGCGGCCGGACGTCGCGCGCCAGCAGGCGGTCATCGCGTCGGCTGGGCACTCCGCGGTGAACCTCGAGGTCGCGCGCCGCTCCCTCGTGCTCCTCGCCAACGACGGGACCCTCCCGTTCGCGGGCGGGCTCGACCGCGACGCCGGCACGCCCGACGGCCGGGCCCTCGCCCCGGCCGGGGCGCCCGCCCGGACGATCGCCGTCGTCGGCCCGAACGCGGACGACGACCACACGCAGCTCGGCGACTGGGCGGGCGCGTCGGGGCAGGCCGACTGGCTGCCCGACGGCCACCCGCGCGAGATGACGACGACCGTGCTCGACGGCTTCCGCGCGCTGGCCCCGGAGGGCTGGGCCGTGACCCACGCGCGCGGCGCCGACATCCTCACGCTCGCGCCCGACCCGGAGGGCGAGCTGTTCCCCGACGGGCAGCCGCGGCCCCAGGTCGTCGTCCCGGCCGCGCCCGACGACGCGCTGATCGCCGAGGCCGTCGCCGCCGCGCGCGACGCCGACCTCGCCGTCGCCGTGGTGGGCGACCGCATCGAGCTCGTGGGCGAGGGGCGCTCGACCGCGACGCTCGAGCTCGTCGGCGGCCAGGTCGCGCTGCTCGACGCCCTCGTCGCCACCGGCACCCCCGTGGTCGTGGTCGTCGTCGCGTCGAAGCCGCTCGTGCTGCCGCCGTCGGCGCACGCGGCGGCGGCGGTCGTCTGGGCGGCCAACCCCGGGATGCGCGGCGGCCAGGCCGTCGCCGAGCTCGTGCTCGGGCTGATCGAGCCCGAGGGCCGGCTCCCGATCTCGTTCGCGCGCCACGCGGGCCAGCAGCCCACCTACTACAACGTGGTGCGCGGCCAGCACGGCGTCCGCTACGCCGACCTCACGCAGAGCCCCGCGTTCGCGTTCGGCGAGGGCCTGAGCTACACGACCGTCGAGTACGCCGACCTGCGGGTGCTCGGCACGGAGCACGGGCCCGACGACGTCGTGCGCGCCGAGGTCACGCTGACGAACACCGGGTCGCGACCGGTGCGCGAGACCGTCCAGGTCTACGTGAGCGACACCGTCACGTCGGTGACGTGGGCCGAGAAGGAGCTCAAGGCCTACCGCAAGGTGAACCTCGCGCCGGGCGAGTCCGCGACCGTCGGCCTCGAGGTGCCCGTGGCGGACTGCACGCTCGTCGACGCGCGCGGGCGTCGCGTCGTCGAGCCGGGCGAGTTCGAGCTGCGCGTCGGGCCGTCGTCGCGCGAGGACGCGCTCCTGCGCGCGTCGTTCACCGTCGCGGGCTAGTCCCGCGCACGACGGAGGGCGCCCGGGTCGATCCGGGCGCCCTCCGTCGTCTGCGGTGGCCGGGTGTCAGGCGCCCGTCGCGACACGCTCCCGCTCGACGGCGGACTCCTCGCGGTCGACGCGCGCCGCACGCAGCCGCGACATGATCACCGCGCCGAACGCGATGGCCGCCGCGACGACCGCGATCGCGATGCGCAGGACGTGGTTCGCGTCCTCGGGCACGCTCATGAGCACGACCGCGGGCGCGATGAGCACCGACACGAGGTTCATCACCTTGATGAGCGGGTTGATCGCCGGGCCGGCGGTGTCCTTGAACGGGTCGCCGACCGTGTCGCCGATGACGGTCGCGGCGTGCGCCTCCGAGCCCTTGCCCCCGTACGCGCCGTCCTCGACGATCTTCTTCGCGTTGTCCCACGCGCCGCCCGAGTTGGCGAGGAACACGGCCATGAGCACGCCCGCGCCGATCGCGCCCGCGAGGAAGCCGGCCAGCGGCCCGACGCCCAGGCCGAAGCCGACGGCGATGGGCGCGAACGCGGCGAGCAGACCGGGGGTCGCGAGCTCGCGCAGCGAGTCGCGCGTGCAGATGTCGACGACCCGGCCGTACTCGGGACGCTCCTGGAACGTCATGATCCCGGGGCGCTCGCGGAACTGGCGGCGCACCTCGAACACGATCGCGCCCGCGGCCCGGGTCACCGCGTCGATCGCGAGACCCGAGAAGAGGAACACGGTCGCGGCACCGAGGATCACGCCCACGAGCGTGATCGGCGAGATGATCTGGTAGTCGAGCATCGCCGTGACGAGACCGCTCCCGACGCCCTGCACGTCCGCGAGCGCGTGGCTCACGGCGTCGGCGTACGACCCGAACAGGGCGGTCGCCGCGAGGACGGCCGTCGTGATCGCGATGCCCTTGGTGATCGCCTTCGTCGTGTTGCCCACCGCGTCGAGGTCCGTGAGGATCTGCGCAGCCTCCTCATCGCCGTCGCCCGACTCGCCGACCGACATCTCGTAGATGCCCTGGGCGTTGTCCGAGACGGGGCCGAACGTGTCCATCGCGACGATGACGCCGACCGTCGTCAGCAGGCCGCACCCGGCGAGGGCGACGAGGAACAGCGCGAGCCACACCGACCCGCCCGCGAGCAGGAACAGCCCGCAGATCGCCGCGGCGATCACGCCCGCCGTGTACACGGCCGACTCGAACCCGACCCCGATGCCGGACAGCACGACCGTCGCCGCGCCCGTGCGCGAGGTGGCCGCCACGTGCAGGGTGGGCTTCGACGTCGTGCCGGTGAAGTAGCCCGTGATCCACAGGATGATGCCCGCGAGGACGATCCCGATGACGACGGCGAGGCTCGCGACGACGCGCGGGTCGGCCGCGATCCCGGACAGGTCGCCGAGGTCGGCCGTGCCGTCGAGCGCGGCGAACGACGACGGCAGGTAGACGAACGCGGCGACGGCGGCGAGCACCGCGCCGATGAGCGCCGAGAGGTAGAACCCGCGGTAGATGGCCTTGAGGCCGTTCTCCTGGCCGCGCACGCGCGTGATGAACACGCCGAGCACCGCGACGAGCGCGCCCAGGGCCGTCACGACGAGCGGGAACACGAGGCCCTCCTCGCCCATCGCCGCCTTGCCGAGGATGAGCGCCGCGACGAGCGTCACCGCGTACGACTCGAACAGGTCGGCCGCCATGCCCGCGCAGTCGCCGACGTTGTCGCCCACGTTGTCCGCGATGGTGGCGGCGTTGCGCGGGTCGTCCTCGGGGATGCCCTGCTCGACCTTGCCGACGAGGTCCGCGCCGACGTCCGCCGCCTTGGTGAAGATGCCGCCGCCGACGCGCATGAACATCGCGAGCAGCGCCGCGCCGAACCCGAAGCCCTCGAGCACCGCCGGGGCGTCGCCCTTGTAGACGAGCACGACGCCCGCGGCGCCGAGCAGGCCGAGGCCGACGACCGACATGCCGACGACGCCGCCCGTCCGGAACGCGATGCGCGCGCCCTCCGAGCGCCCGCCCGGCCGGGTCGCGGCCGACGCGACGCGCACGTTCGCGCGCACCGCGAGCCACATCCCGAGGTAGCCGATCGCCGCCGAGAACCCGGCGCCCACGAGGAACGCGACCGAGCGCCCCACGCGGATGCCGCCGTCGCCCGGCAGCAGGAACAGGAGGCCGAAGACGATCGCCGCGAACAGCGCGAGCGTGCGGAACTGGCGGCTCAGGTACGCGCCGGCGCCCTCCTGCACCGCCTGGGCGATGTCCTGCATCTTCGCCGTGCCCTCGTCCGCGGCGAGGACCTGTCTGCGCAGCACGACCGCGAAGGCGAGGGCCACGAGGGCGATCGCCGCGATGACCGCGACGATGGTGAGACTTTCCGTACCGAGCGTGAGCATCCGTCCTCCTTGACGAACCGCGCGACCGTCGCGCCGGTCCCCTGCCGGAGCGATGGGGGTGAGTCTACGCACGTGTGTCGTACGTCACGACCACTCGTGCAGGACGTCACGAGCGCACCCGGTGACGGCGCCCCGGGCCCTGTCAGCCCGGCGGTCGCGCGGTCGCTCCGCCGGTGTCCGGGGCGAGGTCCGTGGCGAGGCGCGCGACGGCGTCGGGCCGGGTGAGCGGGTAGAGGTGGCCCTCCCCCGCGAGCCCGACGCGCGGCACCCCGAGCCGGTCCGACAGCTCGCGCTGCGCGCGCAGGAACCGGGCGCTCGCCCGCAGGCCGGTGACGAGCAGCGGCTCGGCGCCCGCGGGCAGACGGCGGCCGTCGTCGAGCAGGTCGCGCACCCGCGGCGCCTGCTCCCAGCTCGCGAACCACTGGTGGGCGAGCAGCGTCCACGCCTCGCGCGAGCCGTAGCGGGCGCGCGCGACGTCGTGCGGGAGGCGGTCCGGGGCACGCGTGACGACCCGGACGCCCACGCGGCGCAGGGTCGCGCCCGTCACGGCCAGCCCGGTCGCGAGCACGCCCGCCGCGGCGGTGCCGGCCCGGGCCGTGACCCGCCCCGTGTGCAGGGCCGGGAGATGGGCCTCCCACGGGCTCGTCGGGTCGAGGAGCACGAGCCGGCGGACCTCGTTTGGGTGCCGCAGCGCCCACTCGATCGCGGTGAGCCCGCCGACGGAGTGCCCCACGAGGTCCACGGGCCGCGACCCGTCGACGCCGAGGCCCTCCCGCACCACGTCGACCGGTCCCGTCACGGGCACGCGCCACGCGTCGAGGACGCGGACGTCGTCGGTGCCGGACGCGGTGCCGAGGGCGCGTGCGAGCGGGGCGAAGTCCTCGGGCGTGAGCGCCAGGCCCGGCAGGACGACCCAGGTCATGCGGACTCCCTCTCTCGCGTGCGCGACCACCCTACGGAGCGCTCCTGGGCGTGCGTAGGGTGGAGCCTGTGTCGACGCCCAGCACCCCCGTGACCGACCCGACCCTCCACGACCGCGCCCTCGCCCACGCGCACGACCTCGCGACGTTCGTCGAGGCGTCCCCGTCGTCGTACCACGCGGCGCACGAGGTCGCGCGCCGGCTCGAGGCCGTCGGCTTCGAGCGCCTGGACGAGACCGCGGCGTGGCCGTCGGTGACCGAGGGCGACGGGCCTGCGGGCGGGCGGTACGTCGTCGTGCGCGACGGCGCGGTGATCGCCTGGGCCGTGCCCGCGGGCGCGACGGCGACCACGCCGTTCGCGATCCTCGGCGCCCACACCGACTCGCCCGGCTTCAAGCTCAAGCCACGCCCGAGCGTCGGCCGCGAGGGCTGGTGGCAGGCGGGCGTGGAGATCTACGGCGGCCCGCTGCTCAACTCGTGGCTCGACCGCGAGCTCGAGCTCGCCGGTCGCCTCGTCACGGCCGACGGCGAGGAGCACCTCGTGCGCACGGGCCCCCTGCTGCGCATCCCGCAGCTCGCGATCCACCTCGACCGCGCCGCGAACGACGGGCTCACGCTCGACAAGCAGCAGCACACGCAGCCCGTGTGGGGCCTCGCGTCGGCGTCGGGTCCGGCCGGGTCCGACGTCGCGGGCGCGCCGCACGGGACGAGCGGCGGGGACGTGCTCGCCGAGCTCGCGCACCACGCGGGCGTGCGGGCGAGCGAGATCGCCGGGTACGACGTCGTGGTCGCCGACACCCAGTCGCCCCGCGTGTTCGGTGCGCACGGCGCGTTCCTCGCGTCCGGGCGCCTCGACAACCTGCTGTCGGTGCACGCCGGTCTCGTCGCGCTGCTCGAGGTCGCGGGCACGCCCGACCGGCGCGTCGAGGGCGCCACGATCCCCGTGCTCGCCGCGTTCGACCACGAGGAGATCGGGTCGGAGTCGCGCTCCGGCGCGTCGGGCCCGTTCCTCGCGGACGTGCTCGACCGGGTCGCGGCCGGCCTCGGCGCGACGGACGAGGAGCGGCACCGCCAGCTCGCGGCGTCGCTGTGCGTGTCGAGCGACGTCGGGCACTCGGTGCACCCCAACTACCCGGAGCGGCACGACCCCGCGAACCGGCCGCTCGCGGGCGGCGGGCCGATCCTCAAGATCAACGCGAACCAGCGCTACACGACCGACGCGCACGGCGCCGCGGCGTGGGCGCGCGCCTGCGCCCGGGCCGGGGTGCCGAGCCAGGAGTTCGTCTCGAAGAACACCGTGCCGTGCGGCTCGACCATCGGGCCGCTCACCGCGACCCGCCTCGGCATCCGCACGGTCGACGTGGGCGTCCCCATCCTCTCGATGCACTCCGCGCGCGAGCTCACCGCCGTCGTGGACCCGTGGTACCTCTCGCGCGCGGTGCTCAAGATCTTCCAAGGCTGAGGTCCGGGCCCACCCCACCGGCCGAGCAGGCGGTTCTGGTTCGTCCTGGGCGCGGGACGGACCACGACCGCCTGGTCGGGCAGCCGCGATCGCCTGGTCGCGCCCGTCAGGGGCGCCCGTCAGGGGCGCTCGGCGCGGTCGCGGACGCCGCGCAGCATCTTCTGCGTCATGAGGAAGCTCACCGGCTGCACCGCCTCGACGACCGCGCGGCCCGCGGCGCCCAGCGGCACGTACCGCTCGCGGACGAGCAGGCGCGACCGCGGGGTGCCGTCCGCCCCCGGCGGGAGCGGTCGCACGACGAACGCCCACGAGAACCGGAACGGCATCGTGTCCGGCTGCCCGGGGCCCGGCGCGCCGAGCAGCACGAGGTGCGAGCCCGGCTCGAGCGCAGCCACCCGCAGGACGGCCTCGTCGGCCAGGTGGACGTCGTCGCCCACAGCGAGGCCCTGCCAGCGCTCCTCGATCGCGTCCGCGCTGCGGATGCCCAGGCCGACGAGGTTCTCGAGCGCGTCGTAGGAGTAGAAGCCGCCGCGGCCCTGGCCGAGCTGGACGAGCCACGGCCAGACGTCGGCCGGCGGCGCGTCGACCGTCACGGCCCGCGTCGCGACGACGGCGCGCGCGTCGGGGACGAGGTCGTCGCCGGGGAGCACGCACTCGTGCTCGCCCTCCCAGGTGCCCCACGTCTGGGTCATGCGCCGGGTGAGCAGGAGCGCCCCGGCGGCGAGCGCCGTCGTCGTCAGGACCCGGACCCCACGCCACGCTGCCATGCGTCGATCGTCGGCCGTGCGCCCCGCCCCGCGCGAGGGCCGGAGGTCCCGAGCACGACGTCCCTCGGCCGAGGCGTGGGCCCGAGGTGGGACACTCGGAGACGTGCTGCACGCCCCCACCACCTCCCCGCGACCGACGAGCGCGACGCTGCTCGACGTGCTGCGCGCCGGCGGGCGGCGGGACGAACGGCTGCGGCACGTGCGCGAGCTGCCCGCGCGCCCCGGCACCCAGGGCGAGTGGCCCGCGTGGGCCGACGCGTCGCTCGTCGCCGGGTACCGCGCGCTCGGGGTGGAACGCCCCTGGGAGCACCAGGTCGAGGCGGCCGACGCCGCGTGGTCGGGCCGGCACGTCGCGCTCGCGACCTCCACCGGCTCCGGCAAGTCGCTCGCGTTCTGGCTCCCGGCGCTCACGGCCGTGCGCGCCGACGCCGCGGCGCGCGTGCTCGACCCCGGTCGCATCGAGTCGGTCGCACGGCGCGGCGCCGTGCTCTACCTCTCGCCCACGAAGGCGCTCGCAGCCGACCAGCTCTCCGGGCTCCAGCGCCTCCTCGACGCCGCCGGGACGCGCGACGTCCGGGTCGCGACGTGCGACGGCGACACCGGGCAGGACGAGCGCCGGTGGGTTCGCGAGCACGCCGACGTCGTGCTCACCAACCCGGACTTCCTGCACTTCGCGCTCCTGCCGCACCACCGCGGCTGGACGCGGCTGCTGCGGGACCTGCGGTACGTCGTCGTGGACGAGGGGCACGCCTACCGGGGGGTGTTCGGCGCGCACGTCTCCCTCGTCCTGCGGCGCCTGCGCCGGCTCGCGGCGCACTACGCGCGCGAGGGCGACCCGCCTCCGACGTTCGTCGTCGCGTCGGCGACGACCGCCGACCCGGCGACGAGCGCGGCGCGGCTCGTCGGGGTCGAGCCCGACGACGTCGTGACCGTCGCGCGCGACACCTCCCCCGCGGGGCGCAAGACGTTCGCCCTGTGGGAGCCGCCCGTCGTGGTGGGCTTCGAGGCGTCCGCGGACGACGGTCCCGCCGAGGGCCACGACGACGACCCGGCGGTCGCGACGCCCGCCGAGGGGCCGGAGCACCCCCGCCGCAGCGCCACCGCCGAGACGGCCGACCTGCTCGCCGACCTCGTCATCGCGGGCGCCCGCACGCTCGCGTTCACGCGCTCGCGCCGCGGCGCGGAGTCCGTCGCGGTCCAGACGCAGGACAGCGTGCGCGTCGTCGACCCCCGGCTCGTGCGCCGCGTCGCCGCCTACCGCGGCGGCTACCTGCCCGAGGAGCGGCGCGAGCTCGAGGACGCGGTGCGCACCGGCGACGTGCTCGGCCTCGCGACGACCAACGCGCTCGAGCTGGGCGTCGACATCTCGGGGCTCGACGCCGTCCTCATCGCCGGCTGGCCCGGCACCCGCATGTCGGTGTGGCAGCAGGCGGGCCGCGCCGGGAGGGCGGGCGCCGACGGCCTCGTCGCGTTCGTGGCACGCGAGGACCCGCTCGACACGTTCCTCGTGCACCACCCCGAGGCGGTGTTCGACGTACCGCTCGAGGCGACCGTGTTCGACCCCGCGAACCCCTACGTCCTCGCGCCGCACCTGTGCGCCGCGGCGGCGGAGGTGCCCCTGCGGTCCGAGGACCTCGCCGCGTTCGGCACGCCCGACGTCGTGCGCGGCCTGCTCGACGTGCTCGTCGCGCGCGGCGCCCTGCGGCGCCGGGCCTCCGGCTGGTACTGGACGCACGCGCAGCCCGCGTCGGGCATGACCGACCTGCGCGGCTCCGGCGGCGCGCCCGTCCGGGTCGCCGAGGCGCGCACCGGCCGGCTGCTCGGGACCGTCGACGCCGCCTCCGCGGACGGCTCCGTGCACGACGGCGCCGTGTACGTCCACCAGGGCCGCACCTACGTGGTCGAGCACCTCGACCTCGCGGACCACGTCGCGCTCGTGCGTCGGCAGGACGTCGACCACGGCACGTGGTCCCGGTCGACCACGTCCATCACGATCGTCGACGAGCCCACCGATGGGGACGTCGCGACGGGCCGCGAGGTCGTCGAGCGCAGCTGGGGCCCGGTCGGCTGGGGCTACGGCCCGGTCGACGTGTGCTCCCAGGTGGTGAGCTTCCAACGCCGCCGCCTCCTCGACATGCAGGTCCTCGGCACGGAGACCCTCGACCTTCCCGAGCGCACGCTGCCGACGATGGCCGTCTGGTGGACCGTCCCCGCCTCCGTGATCGAGGAGGCGGGCGTCGACGCCGACGAGCTGCCCGGCGCGCTGCACGCCGCCGAGCACGCGTCGATCGGTCTGCTCCCCCTCCTCGCGACGTGCGACCGCTGGGACCTCGGCGGGGTGTCGACCGCGCTGCACGCCGACACCGGCGAGGCCACCGTGTTCGTCCACGACGCCTACCCCGGCGGGGCCGGCTTCGCCGAGCGCGGGTTCGAGCTCGGCGCGACCTGGCTCCGCGCGACGCGCGACGCCATCGCCCGCTGCCCGTGCCACGACGGCTGCCCGGCGTGCGTGCAGTCGCCCAAGTGCGGGTCGTACAACGCCCCGCTCGAGAAGGCCGCCGCCGTCCGGCTGCTCGACGCGGTGCTGGCGCACGCCCCGGCCGCCGCGACCGAGGCCGAAGCCGAAGCCGAAGCCGGGGGGCGGACCGCAGGTATCCCGCGACAGGGCACGGCACGTCCGTAGGGTCGAGGACGAGTACCGTCCGGTCGCTGACGGCACCCGCCCCACGAAGGATCGCGCCCGCCGGTCACAACGCTCGCGCCGCCCGACGGACCGCTGCCCCTGCCGGTGGCGGCCGCTCATCGCGCGCTCGCCGGGCCGGCGCGGGCGGCGGCGGTCGCGCGGCCGAGCGTGACGCCGAGGAACGTCACGCCGGCTCTCGACTCGACGTCCACCCGGACGACCCCCGCGCTCTGCTCCGTGCACGCGACGACCACGGCCCGGTTGCGCGCCGCGGCCTCGCGCGCCCGGCCGCAGGGTTCCCACCCGTCGCGGACCGCCGTCGCCGCCGCGAGCGCCGCGAGGTCGGCTCCGGTCTGCGCGGTGCCACGCGCCGCTTGCGCCTGCGCAAGCCCGGCGAGCGCGAGCGCCAGCACGAGGACCGCCGCGACGACCCCGAGCACGAGCACCGTGCCTGCTCCGTGCTCGGGGTGGGGGTAGACGGCCACCCCCGCCCTGGCACCCGGTCGTCCGTCGGTCTCGGTCCCGATCGCGGTCTCGATCCCGCTTCCGGCCCGAGTCTCGGCGCCAGACCTGATCCCGGACCCGGTCTCGGTCTCGGTCTCGGTCTCGGTGCGCCGTCCCCGCGGAGGCCGCGCCGCGGTCACGGCTCCGCCCACGCGACGGCCGCGCCGCTCGCTCGCAACGGCGACCCGGCGAGCCACCCGCCCACGACGGGCGTCGTGACGCGCACCTCGACCCACGGGTCGCCGCGCAGCACGCCGACCGTCGCGCCGGCTCCGGCGACCCGGAGCGCGGTCGCGCGCACCGTCGCGTCGTCCTCACCGATGGCCACCGCCCGGGCGGCGGCCCTCGCCGCGTCGGCGGAGCGCATCTGGGCGCCCGCCGCCGCGGCGAGGGTGAGGACCACGACGAGCACCAGGACGACCGCCGGCAGGGCGACCGCGAGCTCGGCCGTGACCGCACCGCGCTCGCCGCCCTCACGGACCCGACCCCTCGGCCGGCGGCTCTCCGCCCCGGCGTCCCGTCGCACGGGCTCAGCCCAGCGAGAGCGCGCTGCGCACGATGCCGAGCAGCATCTCGCGCACCTCGCCGCTCTTCAGCACGACGATGAGCAGCCCGGCGAAGCCCGCCGCCGCGACCGTCGCGATGGCGTACTCCGCCGTCGCGAGACCCGCCTCGCCGTCCTGCCCCGTGCTCGTCCCCGTCAGGCGCGCGAACGCGCGTCGCGGCTGTCGTGTCATCTCCGGCTCCCCTCGTGTGGCCCGCGTCGTGCGGGCGGTCGGGGAGACCCTCCCGGGACCTGCACCCCTGCCGCACCCCACCGCGGGGCGTCGGTGGACGGGGCCCTCAAGACGACGACCTGTGCACGGCAGTGCGCGCTCCGCTCGCGTCGACGGGTCGAGCCACCAGCACTCCGTCGCGCGATCAGCACCCGGTCGACGGGTCGAGAGACCAGCCCCACCCAACCGGGGCGCGGTCAGCCCCAGGTGAGCGGGTCGAGCTCGAGGTGGAAGCGGAGCCTGCCCGGGTCGACCGGGGACCCGTAGCGCGGCGCGAGCGACTCCTCCAGGGCACGCGCGTGCTCTGGCCAGGTGTCCTGGGCGTTCGCCAGGAGGAGGGAGAGGTCGGCGTGCCGGTCGGCGACCCCGAGCCGCCCGACGTCGACGAACCCGCGGAGCTCCAGCGTCTCGGGGTCGAGCAGGACGTTGGGCAGGCACAGGTCGCCGTGGCAGACCACGAGGTCGGCCGCCTGCTGCTCCCGCCGCCACGGCAGCTCGGCGAGGAGCTCCGCAAGAAGGTCGGCGGGATCCCGGGACTCCTGCTCCGGCCGCAGGAACTCCGGGTGCACGCGGCCGCCGTCGACCACGTCGCGGGCGAGGGCGACCATGGCGTCGAGGCTCCGGTCGAACGGGCAGCCGGCCACGGGGAGGTCGTGGAGGGTCCGCGCCGCCGCGAGGACGCTCGTCCAGGCGCGGTCGACCTGGTCGGGGCGGACCGTGTCGGCGGGCACGCCCGGCACCGTGCGCGTCACGAGCACGGCCTGCTCCCCCGTGTCCTCCCACGCCAGCACCTCGGGGACGACGATCCCGCGCTCAGCCGCCCAGAGCGCGCGGTCCCGCTCGTCCGCCAGGGCGGCCGCCTGGTCCGGGCCCACGACCTTGGCGTGCCGTGCGCCGTCCGCGCTGACGAGCACGCGGGCCGAGGACTCGCCGCTCCCGACGTCCCGCCAGGCGTCGTCCCGGAGCGCAGCGGGCACACGGGAGACAGGGGACGGGTCCATGCGGCCACCGTAGCGACCCGACACCGACCTCGGCCCCGGCCCCGATAATCACACCGACGCCCGCCTCTGCCTCCGGACCTCCGACGCCTATCCGGAGAGCAGACCCGCCCCGAGGGAGACGAGGACGGGCAGCAGCCCGACGAGCACGAACGCGGGCAGGAAGCACGCACCGAGAGGGAGCACGAGGTGCACGGCGAGCCGTGCCGCGGCAGCCTTGGCCGCCCCGGTCCGGTCCTGGCGCGACGCCCCGGCCGCCGCCCGCAGCGACGACGCCGGAGCGGCGCCGTGCAGCCACGCGGGCCGCAGCGCGCGCTGCACGACCCCGAGCCGTGGCGGTGCACCCGCCCAGGCCCCGTCCCACGACGCCCCGAGGAGGAGCGCCGCGCCGGCGGCGCGCAGCCCCGCACCGTCGCGGCCACCGACGCACGACCCGACGACGTCGAGCGCTCGCGGGATCGCCGCCCCCGACCCGACGGCGGCCGCGAGGAGCTCGAGGAGCACCCCGGTCTCGATGCCGGGTTCGCGGTCGTCGCCCCGGCGCCGTCGGCCACTCGGGTTGCCGGCGGGATCGTCCGGCGCGGGCGCTGCCCGCCCGACGGCGACGGCGCGCCGTCCGGCCTCCGTGCGCGCGGACCACCACGGCGCCGCGCCCGCCAGGACGCAGAGCGCCACGAGGACGAGGGTCATCGGTGCTCTCCTTCTCGGGCGGGCCGCGCCGCGCGCCGCGCGGTCACCGGTCGTCCCCTGCGGTGCGCGCCCGCTCGACGAGCCGAGCTGACCACGTGCGGCCCGCGACGAGCAGCAGGACCCCGAGGAGCACGCCTGCCGTCCCGAGGCCGCCGTCGGTCGCCGTGCCGAGCGGGTCGGCGCCCAGCACGTAGCCGAGCAGCACCCCGACGACCGGGAGCCAGAGCAGCACGCGGGCGGTCGCGCGCGGTCCGGCGAGCGCCGCCTCCCGCTCGGCCCGCGCCTCGGCGTCCGCGGCCACGGACACGGCAACCTCGTCGAGCACGGTCGCCAGCGGCGCACCGAGCTCCGCGGCCAGCCGGCACGCCGCGACGAGGGCACGCGCCGTCGCCGGGCCGCCGACGTGCGGCGCGAGGTCCGCGACCCGCGGGACGCCCCCGCCGTCGACCCGGACCCCGACCGCACGACCCCACGCGACGCCCGGCGCGGCTCCGGACCGCAGGAGCGCGCCGACCTGCGTCACGACGACGCGCACGAGCTCGGGCACCGCCTGGGGTCGGGCCGGGCGGCGCAGGACGGACCACCGCACGCCGCGCGACGCCGACCGACCGACGACCTGGCGCGCCGACCGACCGCCCCGGGCCGTGGCGCACCAGACCGCGGTACCGACGAGCAGACCCACGAGGACCGTCATGCGCGCGCTCCCCCGCCGCGCACCGTCCGGGCCGCACCGGCGCGGAGGCTCCCGGCACGTCGTCGCGTCATGCGGACCACCGCCCCACGAGCTCGTCCCACGCCGGTCCCGCGACCGGCCCCGCCGCGCCCGGCGACCCGTCTCCCGTCGAACCGCCGCGCGGCGACCCGGCGCCCGGCGACCCGCCTGCCGTCGACCCGCCGCCCAGCGAGCCACCGCCCGGTGACCCACCGCCCGGTGACCCACCGCCCGGCGGCACGACGGTCCCGTCCCACGACCCCGCGACGTCCACGCGCAGGGCGCCGCGCTCGTCCTGCCGCACGACGCCGAGCTGCGCGAGGACGCGCCGGGTCGTGCCCGCCGTGCGGACGCGGCGCAGGTGCAGCACGACGTCGAGCCCGCCCGCGGCCTGCGCGGCGACGGCGGCCCGGTCCATCCCCGCGAGCGCCGCGAGCGCCTCCAGCCGGGCGGGGACCACCTCGACGTCGTTGGCGTGGATCGTCGCGAGGCCGCCGTCGTGGCCCGTGTTGAGCGCCATGAGCACCTCGCGGACCTCCGGCCCGCGGCACTCGCCCAGCACGATGCGGTCGGGCCGCATGCGCAGCGCGGCGCGCACGAGGTCGGCGAGGTCCACGCCGCCCGCGCCTTCGACGTTGGGCCGCCTCGCGGTGAGCGGGACGACGTGGGGGTGGTCCGGGTCGAGCTCGCGCGCCTCCTCGACGCAGACGACCCGCTCGTCGGGCGGGACGAGCGCGAGGAGGGCGGCGAGGAGCGTCGTCTTGCCGGTGCCGGTGCCGCCGGAGACGAGGACGTTCGCGCGCCGCGCGACGAGGCCGCGCAGCACCGGCTCCCACGCGTGCGGGACGGTGCCGCCCGCGACGAGGTCGTCGAGCCGGAACGTCCGGGTCCGCAGGACGCGCAGCGAGACGACCGCCCCCGTCGCGCACACGGGCGCGACGACGGCGTGCAGGCGCGTCCCGTCCGGGAGGCGGGCGTCGACGACGGGTGACGCGTCGTCGAGCCGCTGCCCGCCCGCCGCGGCGAGGCGCACCGCGAGCGCCCGCACCGCCTCGGGGCCGCCGAGCGCGACCTCGACCCGTTCGAGGCCGGCGCCGCGGTCGACCCACACGTCGTCGGGCCCGTTGACGAGCACGTCCGTCACGCCGGGCTCGTCGAGGTACCGCTGGAGCGGCCCGGCCCCGAAGATCTCCGCGTGGGCCGTCCGGGTCAGCTCGCGCAGCGCGGTCGTGCCGAGCACCCGGCCCGACGCCCGCAGCGCGTCCGCGACGGCCGCGTCGCCGAGCACCTCGGTGGCGCCGCCCGGGTCGTCGCTCGACCGCACGAGGCGGTCTCGGACCCCGTCGAGCAGGGCGACGCGGCCGCGCTCGGCACGCGGCGGCTCCTCCCCGCGGCGCTGCGCCCCGTCCGCGACACCTCCGTCCCGACCACGCCCGCCGCGCGGCGCACGCGCCTCCCGCGCGCTCACCGGGCGGGCCCGAGGTAGCGCGCGGCGAGCTCGCGACCGGCCCGGACGACCGGCCCGCGCCCGACGCACGGCCCGTGCCCCCGCTCGACCGCCCCGGCGAGCGCGCGGTCCCACCCGGCGGTGGCGGCGACGTCCAGCCCGACGGCGGCGGCCACCTCGGGCGGCGAGAGCCGACCGGGCGCTGGGCCGCGCACGACGAGGGCGGCCCGGCCCGGCAGACGGTCGCGCACCGCGGCGGCGCCCGCGACCCCGGCGACGTCGAGCGGGGTCACGAGGAGCACCTCGTCGCACGCCTCGAGCAGCGACGCCCCGGCCGCGCCCGCCCCGAGGGCCGCGCGGTCGGCGTCGAGCACGAGCACCCCGGACCGCGCCGCCGTGGCCTCGGCGAGCGCGGCGACGACGTCGGCGAGCGCCGCCTGCTCCGGGCCCCCGCCGCGCTCGGTGCTGACGACCGGCACGGTGCCCCAGCGGGGCAGGCGCGCGAGGAGGTCGTCGCCGTCGATCCGGCCCCGCGCGTCGGCGAGGTCCGGCCAGCGCACGCCCGGGTCCTGCTCGACGCCGAGCAGGACGTCGAGGCCCCCGCCCAGGAGGGAGAGGTCGACCAGGCACGTCGGCGCGCGCCGCCGCGCGACCGCCCGGGCCAACGACGCGGCGACGACGCTCGCCCCCGCCCCGCCGCGCGCACCGACCACCGCCACGACCGCTCCGTCCATCGCGCTCCCCCGCCCTCCGTCGACCGGGGACCACCGTGGCCCCTGGGCGCGGGCCGCCGTCGGCCCGTCACCCGCCCTGGGGACGGGCCGGTCGGCGAGCGCTCCTGGGGACGGCCACGTTCCGCCGCTAGGCTCGCGACCGTGACCCCGCTCCCGGACCCGACGGACCCGCCGCGCGCCGGCCGGGTCGCCGCGTTCTTCGACCTGGACAAGACGATCATCGCGACGTCGTCGGCCGCGGCGTTCTCGCGGCCGTTCTTCGCGGGCGGGCTCATCAACCGCGGCGACGTGCTGCGCAGCGCGTACGCGCACTTCCTGTTCATGGTGGGCGGGGCCGACGCGGACCAGACGGAGCGCATGCGCGCGCACCTGTCGAACCTCGTGACCGGCTGGGACGTCGCGACCGTCTCCCGCATCGTCGAGGAGACGCTCCACGAGCACATCGACCCGGTCGTGTACGCGGAGGCGGTCGAGCTCATCGAGTCGCACCACGAGCACGGGCACGACGTCGTCATCGTCTCCGCCTCGGGCAGCGAGGTGGTGGAGCCCATCGCCGCGGTGCTCGGCGCCGACCACGCCATCTCGTCCCGGATGGCCGTCGAGGGCGGGCGCTACACCGGCGCGATCGACTTCTACGCGTACGGCGAGAACAAGGCCGTGGCCCTGCGCGAGCTCGCGGAGCGCGAGGGCTACGACCTCGCGGCGAGCTACGCGTACTCGGACTCCGTGACCGACGCGCCGATGCTGAGCTCCGTCGGCCACGCGTTCGTCGTCAACCCCGACCGGACGCTGCGTCGTCTCGCCGCCGAGCACGGGTGGGGCGCGCTGACGTTCTCGCGGCCCGTCGCCCTGCGCTCGCAGCTCGCCGCGCCGACGCCGGTGCTCGCCGCCGCGGGCCTCGTCGGGCTCGGCGTCGTCGGGTGGCTCGGGTGGCGGGCCTGGCGCCGCCGCTCGCGCGGCTGACCCTCTCCAGGGTCGCCGCCCGCGCGGCTGACCCGCGCGTCGGGCCCCCGCGGACGCCCGCCGAAGGGCCCGATCCGGACCTCCCGGACCAACCGCACCGGCGTGTTCGAACCCCGGTAGAACACAGTGTGGAAGAACCCCCGGAGCGCTTGCGCCCGCCGCCCCGGCGGGCTGTGATGGAGGGACAACAGCACCGCGGCGGTACCCACGCGCAGGGCAGTCCACCGAAGGACGCGCTGACCGGGGCGGACCAGGCCACGACGGCCACCGACCCGTTGCAGCGACTTGGAGCGAGCGCGCCTGTTCACCGCCGCCGCTGGCGACCACGGCGTCCGCGAGGGCGCCGTCGTCGTGTCCGGGCTCACGCGCCCCGTTCCCGCGTCGTGGCCCGCCGGCCGGGCGATACTGGGGCCCATGACGTCAGCGCCGAGTGTCTCCTCCTCCATCACCGCCCGCCTCCAGGTCGAGGCCCGCCCCACCGCCGTGAGCGAGCTGACGACGGCGATCGAGCACACCGGGGGCATCGTCACCGCCCTGGACGTGACGGCGTCGGGCCACGAGCGCATCACCGTCGACGTCACCGTCGCGACGCGCGGCGAGGAGCACGCCGGGCAGATCGTCGAGGCGCTGCGCGCGCTCCCGGGCGTCGTCGTGGACCGCGTCTCCGACCGCACGTTCCTGCTGCACCTGGGCGGCAAGCTGAAGATCGAGTCGAAGGTGCCGATCCGCAACCGCGACGACCTGTCGATGATCTACACGCCCGGCGTCGCGCGCGTGTGCGAGGCCATCGCCGCCAAGCCCGACGACGCCCGCCGCCTGACGATCAAGCGCAACACCATCGCGGTGGTCACCGACGGGTCGGCCGTGCTCGGGCTGGGCGACATCGGCCCGCTCGCGTCGCTGCCCGTCATGGAGGGCAAGGCGGCCCTGTTCAAGCGGTTCGCGGACATCGACGCGTTCCCCATCGCGCTCGACACGACCGACGTCGACGAGATCGTGCGGACGGTCAAGGCGATCGCGCCCGTGTTCGCGGGCATCAACCTCGAGGACATCTCGGCCCCCCGGTGCTTCGAGATCGAGGCGCGGCTGCGGGCCGAGCTCGACATCCCCGTGTTCCACGACGACCAGCACGGCACGGCCATCGTGGCGCTCGCCGCGCTGACCAACGCGCTCAAGGTCGTGGGCAAGCAGCTGCCCGACGTGCGCATCGTCCTCTCGGGCGCGGGTGCGGCCGGGACCGCGGTGCTCAAGCTGCTCCTCGCGGCGGGCGCGCACGACGTCGTCGTCGCGGACATCGAGGGCGTCGTGCACCCGGGCCGCCCGGGCCTGTCCCCGTCCCTCGCGTGGACCGCGGTCAACACGAACCCGCGGCGCGTCACCGGCACGCTGCGCGAGGCCGTCGTCGACGCGGACGTGTTCATCGGCGTCTCCGCCCCCGACGTCCTGACGGGCGACGACGTCGCGCGCATGGCCCCCGACGCCATCGTCTTCGCGATGGCGAACCCGCGGCCCGAGGTCGACCCGGTCGAGGCGGCGGAGCACGCGGCCATCGTCGGCACCGGGCGCTCCGACTTCGCGAACCAGATCAACAACGTGCTCGCGTTCCCGGGCGTGTTCCGCGGCCTGCTCGACGCGCGGTCGCACCGGATCACCGACGCGATGCTGCTCGCCGCCGCCCACGCGCTCGCGTCCGCGATCCACGAGGACCAGCTCAACCCGACCTACATCATCCCGAGCGTGTTCAACCCGGAGGTGACGACGCTCGTCGCCGCGGCGGTCGAGCGCGCCGCGCGCGAGGACGGCGTCGCCGAGCCTCCCGCGCTGACCGGCGGCCTCCCGCGCGTCGCGACCACGACGTCCGCCCCGACCACTGCCCCGGAGGCCTGAGCGTGCAGCGCGTCACGACCCGCAACGCGGCGTTCCAGCAGTGGGAGGCCCTGCTCACCAACCGCACGAAGCGGCACCGGGCGGGCGAGATGGTCGTCCAGGGGGTCCGGCCCATCACGCTCGCCGTCGAGTCCGGGTGGACCGTGCGGACGTGGCTCGTCGACGCCGACCGGTCGCTGTCGTCGTGGGCCCACGCGATGCTCGACCGGGTCCGCGCACAGCGGTTCGCCGTGTCATCCGCGCTCCTGCGCGAGCTCGGCGGCAAGGAGGACGAGACGCCCGAGCTCCTCGCCGTCGTCGCGACGCCGCCCGACGACCTCGGCCGGATCGGCGGCGGCACCGTGGGCGCCGACTTCCTCGGCGTCGTGCTGGACCGGCCCACGAGCCCGGGCAACGTGGGGACCGTCGCGCGGTCGCTCGACGCGTTCGGCGGGAGCGGGCTCGTCGTCGCCGGGCACGCGGCCGACCCGTACGACCCGCGCGCCGTGCGCGCGAGCACCGGCTCGATCTTCTCCGTCCCGACCGTCCGCGTCCCCGCGGGGCGCGACGTCCTCGACTGGGTCGCCGCGCAGCGCTCCTCCGGGGTCCCGCTGACCCTGGTCGGGACCGACGAGCACGGCGACGTCGAGCTCGCCGACCACGACCTCACGGGCCCGACGCTCGTCGTCACGGGCAACGAGACCACCGGGCTCAGCGCGGGCTGGCGCGAGGCGTGCGACGTCATGGTGAGCATCCCGATGCTCGGCTCGGCGAGCTCGCTCAACGCCGCGAGCGCGACGACGGTCGTGCTGTACGAGGCCGTGCGCCAGCGCCGGGCGCGCTGACGGCACGCACGGCGGCGGTCGGCGCACGCCCGACGGCGGGTGCGGCGTCCCGGGGGGCGCCGCACCCGCCGTCGTCCCCGCGTCAGGACGAGCGCGGCGCCGTGCTGCCCGGAGCCCGGGTGATGTGGTGCACCGCCTGCGTGCGCAGGCCGGCCCCGTTGAACTCCTGGTAGATCTCCTTCGCCTCCTGCAGCGCCTGCTTGACCTGGTTCTTGTCGAGGTGAGCCGCGGTCAGCTGGTTCTGGTAGAGGTACAGGAACGTGTTGAAGTCGATCTTCGTCAGGTCCACCGTGGACTTGACCGCGACGAACGCACTGATGCGCTCCATCTTCTCGTAGATGCCGCGGGCCGAGACGTTGAGGTACCACGCCTTGAGGTCGACCCGGACGATGGACAGGCCCTCGGTCACGACGTAGTACTCCTCCATCGTGCCGGTCGACGCCGACGCGCCGCCGAGGAACACGGTGAGGGCCTCGGAGATGAGGCCGCCCACCCCGTCGATGATGCTGTCCGCCGTCCCCGAGACGAACGACTTGAGCGACGACTTCACGGTGTCGGCGAGGTGCTCCGTCGACGTGGACGTGAAGGCGTGCACCTCCTTCTTGGACGCGAGGATGGACGTGATGGGCACGGTCGAGTTCGTGCCCCCGGCCCCGCGGAGCGACTCCTGGATCTTCGCCTCGAACAGCTCGGCCTTCGTCTCGCCGAGCCGGGCGAGCGACTCCACGACCTCGCGCTGCGTCTGCGCGAGCTCGTCGCTGTTGTCGAACTGCTTGACGATGTCTCTCACGAGCGACATGACTTCCTCCGATGACGTGTGGTGCGGTGTCGGAGCGCGGCGACCGCCCCGCCCCCGTGGCGCGAGGTCAGAAGACGACCTGCGTGCCCTGCAGGTCGACCTGCCTGCTCAGCGCGTCCGGCCGCGGGTAGCGGGCGTCCGCCGGGACGGGCCGGTTGTAGCCGTAGACCCAGACGCCCTCGAGCGCCCGCTCCTCCTCGAGCGCGAGGGCGAGCCCCGCCGAGAAGTTAGAGACGTTCTCGGCGCACGCGTGCACGAGCACCGGGCCGACCGGCCCGGGCGCCCGGGCGAGGAGCCGGGCGACCTGCCGCCGGTTCCACCCCCAGTCGTCGGCGCCGTTCCCCTCGTCGCCGATCTCCTCGTCGTTGCCGTGCGCGGACAGGCAGACCGGGCCCCGCGCCGTCGCGAGCGCCGCGACGAGCGCCCGTTCCGCCGCGGCCCGTGAGCCCTTCGGAAGCAGGACGACCTCGCCCCACGCGTCCGCCCCGGAACCGTGCTCCTCGACGGCCTCGCGGATGTCGTCGTCCTGTGTGCAGACCACCAGCATGTCGTGCCCCCTCTCGTGCGTCGGCGGGGCTGCGTCGCCCCGCCGTCGGCCCGGTGCCTTCGTCCGGGTCCGTCGCCAGGATCCGCCGGGCGCCGACCGCCCCACATCGTCAGTTCTGACTATCTGCGGACGGGACGGCCGCCCCGTGCGCGGGCCAGGGCGGCAGAGGCCGCGAGCTGCGACGAGACGCCGAGCTTGCCGAGGATCGAGCGGACGTGGGCGCGCACGGTCGCGACCGACAGCACGAGCGCAGCAGCGATCTCGGCCACCGACCGACCGCCCGCGAGGTGCTCCAGCACCTCGGTCTCCCGGCCCGTGAGCGACGCCACCGCCCGGCGGTCGCGCACGACCCCGACGAGCTGCTCCACCAGGAGCGCGTCGCCCGCGCGCACGTCCCCCGCGAGCATGCGGGCGACAGTCCGCACCTGGTCGCCGAACGGCCGCTCCGCGGCGACGACCAGCGCGCCGGCGCGCGCGGCGACGAGCAGCCGGTCCGCGGCGACCGCGCCGCCCACGACCACGACCGGGCCCGGGCGCCGCAGGACCGCGAGCAGCGGCGGGCCGGGGAGGGACCCGGCGTCGTCGGCCACGAGCACGAGCCCGCGGCGGCCGCCGGACCCCGGCCGGAGGGCGTCCTCGGGGACCGTGCGCGCCCCGCAGCGGCCGACGGCGCGCAGCCCGGCGGCCACGGCGACGGCGAGCACGCGGTCCCGGGACGCGACGTCGACACCGTCGTCCCGGCGTGCGGGCGCGGCAGGGCGCGACCGCGCGCCCCGCACCGCCGCGTACGCCAACCCGCCCCCTGTGCCTCGCCGTGAGGCCGCACGCTCCGCGAGGAACGTGAGCCCATGGTGGGTCACCACCCCGTGCGCGGCAACAGCGCGCCGGGGTGCCCGGCGGGTCGCCCGACGGCGCGCTCCCCCGCCGTCCGGGGCGCTCGCCCGCTCCTTTGCGAGCACTCTCGCCGAATCCCGGACGGATGTGACCGCGCTCACCGCAGGAGGTCTACACTCGCCAGGTCGGGGCCCCGGTCGTGCGGCCGTCCGCCCCGTCGTACCGTCGTACCGTCACGCCGCCCCCGGGCGGCCGCCGCGGTCGGCGGGACCGCACCAGAGTCGATGCGCACCGGAGGTCAGCGTGCCAGAGAACGAGCCCGAGGCCGCAGCAGCGGCCACCACGTCCAGCCTGGAGAACCTCCTCCACGAGACCCGGAGCTTCCCCCCGAGCCCCGAGTTCGCCGCGCAGGCGAACGCGCAGCCCGAGCTGTACGAGGAGGCGCGGGCCGACCGGCTCGCGTTCTGGGCGCGGCAGGCGAACGACCTCGTCACGTGGCAGACCCCGTTCACCGAGACCCTCGACTGGTCGCAGGCGCCCGTCGCGCGCTGGTTCGCCGACGGCACGCTCAACGCCGCGTACAACGCGGTGGACCGCCACGTCGAGGCGGGTCTGGGCGACCGGGTCGCGATCCACTTCGAGGGCGAGCCGGGCGACACGCGTACCGTCACGTACGCCGAGCTGCAGCGCGACGTCTCGCGCGCGGCCAACGCGCTCGCGGCCCTCGGCGTCGAGACCGGCGACCGCGTCGTCATCTACCTGCCGATGGTCGTCGAGGCCGTCGTGGCGATGCTCGCGTGCGCGCGCATCGGCGCCCCGCACTCGGTCGTGTTCGGCGGGTTCTCCGCCGACGCGCTGCGCAGCCGCATCGCCGACGCCGAGGCGAAGCTCGTCATCACGGCCGACGGCGGCTACCGCCGCGGCGCGGCCTCCGCGCTCAAGCCCGCGGTCGACGAGGCGCTCGCGCCGAAGGAGGGCGCCGAGCCGACGACGGTCGAGCACGTCCTCGTCGTGCGCCGCACCGGCCAGGACACCGCGTGGACCGAGGGCCGCGACGTGTGGTGGCACGACGCGCTCGAGGCCGCCGACACGACGCACACGCCGGTGTGGGTCGAGGCGGAGCACCCGCTGTTCATCCTCTACACGTCCGGCACCACGGGGAAGCCCAAGGGCATCCTCCACACCACGGGCGGCTACCTCACGCAGGCCGCGTACACGCACCGCAACGTGTTCGACCTCAAGGCCGACACCGACGTCTACTGGTGCACCGCCGACATCGGCTGGGTCACGGGCCACTCGTACGTCGTCTACGGCCCGCTGCTCAACGGCGCGACGCAGGTGATCTACGAGGGCACCCCGGACTCGCCGCACCAGGGCCGCTGGTGGGAGATCGTCGAGAAGTACAAGGTCTCGATCCTCTACACCGCGCCGACGGCGATCCGCGCGTGCATGAAGTGGGGCGAGGAGATCCCGGCGAAGTTCGACCTGTCGTCGCTGCGCGTGCTCGGGTCGGTGGGCGAGCCCATCAACCCCGAGGCCTGGATGTGGTACCGCCGCGTCATCGGCGGCGACCGCACGCCCATCGTCGACACGTGGTGGCAGACGGAGACGGGGGCGATCATGATCTCGCCGCTGCCGGGCGTCACGGCGGCCAAGCCGGGCTCCGCCCAGGTGCCGCTGCCGGGCATCGTGGCGGACGTCGTCGACGACGAGGCGCGCTCCGTGCCGAACGGGGGCGGCGGGTACCTCGTGCTGTCCGAGCCGTGGCCGTCGATGCTGCGCGGCATCTGGGGCGACCTCGAGCGCTTCAAGGACACGTACTGGTCGCGCTTCCCGGGCATCTACTTCGCGGGCGACGGCGCCAAGAAGGACGAGGACGGCGACATCTGGCTGCTCGGCCGGGTCGACGACGTCATGAACGTCTCGGGCCACCGCCTGTCCACCACGGAGATCGAGTCGGCGCTCGTCTCGCACGAGATCGTCGCGGAGGCCGCGGTCGTCGGCGCGAGCGACGACCTCACGGGCCAGGCCGTCGTCGCGTTCGTCATCCTGCGCGGCGAGCACGCCGGCCGGGCGTCCGACGCCGACGGCGCGGCGGCCGTGCAGACCGAGCTGCGCAACCACGTCGCGAAGGAGATCGGCCCGATCGCCAAGCCGAAGCGCATCCTCGTGGTGCCCGAGCTCCCGAAGACGCGGTCCGGCAAGATCATGCGCCGCCTCCTGCGGGACGTCGCGGAGAACCGGACGGTGGGCGACGCCACGACCCTCGCGGACTCGTCCGTGATGGAGCTCATCTCGGCGGGCCTGCAGAAGCCGTCGTCCTCGGACGACTGACGCGCCGCTCGTCGACCACGGGGTCGGTGCCGTCGTCCGCGCGACGACGGCACCGGCCCCGTTCTCGTGCGCCGACCGCCCGGCCGGTGCGCACCGCGATTTGCCCGTGCCCGGCGTCCCCACGACGGCGTAGCGTCGAGGCGTGCCCCGCGTCCCCGCGGCCGACGGCCGCGCCCTCCTCGCCGAGCAGCTCGACCTGCGCAGCGACTGCTCCCGCTGCACGGGCCTGTGCTGCGTGGGCCTGCACCTCGTGCGGTCCGCCGACTTCGCGATCGACAAGCCTGCCGGCACGCCCTGCCCGAACCTGCGCACCGACTTCGGCTGCGGCATCCACGCCCGGCTGCCCGAGTCCGGTTTTCCCGGCTGCGTCGCCTACGACTGCCTGGGCGCGGGCCAGCGCGTGACGGCCGCCGTCCGGGCGGCGCACGACGGCGCGACCTGGCGCGACGACCCCGCCGCCGCGCGCGACGCGTTCGCCGCCCTGCCCGTCGTCACGCAGCTCCAGGAGCTGCTCTGGTACCTCGCGGAGGTGCTCGCGCTCCCCGCGGCCGCCGCCGTGCACGACGACGCCCGGCAGGCGCTCGACCGCACCGCACCGCTCGCCGACCTCGCCGCGGCGGACCTGCTCGCGCTCGACGTCGGCGCCGTCCGTCGTTCCGTCGGCCCGCTGGTCGACCGCGCGAGCGCGCTCGTGCGCGACGCGGCCCGCGGCGCGGCGCGCGACAGCTCGCAGGCGCGCGACCGCCGGCACCGGGACGGCCGCCGCGACGCCGCGTCGCCGCACGGCACCGCCCGCGCAGCGGCCCCGCCCGACGCCCCGCCGGCACTCCGGGCTCCGGGCACGGGGGTGCGTCGTCGGCTGCGCCCGGGGGCGGACCTCGTCGGCGCGGACCTCCGCGGGCGGGACCTGACGGCGTCGGACCTGCGGGGCGCGCTGCTCCTCGGTGCCGACCTGCGCGGGGCGCGGCTCGACGCCGTCGACCTGCTCGGCGCCGACCTGCGGGGCGCGGACGCGCGCGGCGCCGACCTCTCCCGGGCGCTGTTCCTCACCCCGGCGCAGGTCGGCGCCGTCCGCCGGGACGAGCGCACGGCGCTCCCGGCCGTGCTCGCCTGACCCTGCCCGCAGCCGCCCACCCCGCGACATCGGCACCCGCAGACCGGATCGGCGGTCGCGACCACCGATCCCACCCCCGGGTGCCGATCTCGGCGGCCGTCGTCAGCGGAGCGCAGCCCGCCGCGCGAGCGGAGCCGCCACGACCGCGCACACGACGACGAGCGCCGCCGCACCCCACGCGAGCGCGCCGTACGACGAGAACCCGATGATCGCGCCCGCGAGGATGCCGCCGACGGCGCCGCCCGTGTTCATCGCGAGGTCCGACAGGCCCTGCACGGCGGTGCGCGACGGCCCCGGCGTCGCGTCCACGAGCAGCGCCGACCCGGCGACGAGCCCGCACGACCACCCGAGCCCCAGCAGCACCAGGCCGACCGTGAGGCGCGCGGAGTCCTCGCCCGGCGCGCCCGCCACGACGACCGCCGCCGCGAGGAGCAGCGCGCCTCCGGCGTACAGCACGCGCGCGTGCCCGAGCCGGTCCGCGAGCCACCCGACGACCGGGCTCAGCGCGTACATGCCCGCGATGTGGGCGCTGATCACGAGACCCACGACCTGGAGCGTCGCGCCGCCGTGGTTCATGTGGACCGGGGTCATGGACATGAGGCCGACCATGACGAGGTGGCTCAGCACGATCGCGCCGAGCGCGAGGCGCGCCGTCGGGCTGGCCGCGACGACGGCCCAGCCGGCGCGCAGGCCGTCGCGCCACGACGCCGGGCCCGGCGCTCCGCCCGCGCCCGGCGCACCCCCGTCACCACCCGCCGCACCGGAGGCCGCCGCACCCGAACCCGTCGCGCCGGAACCCTCCGCGCCGGACCCCGCCGCGCCCGCCCCCGACGGCGCGCGCGACGCGAGCAGCGGGTCCGGGCGCAGCCACACCGCGACGACGGTCGCCGCGAGGGCGAACGCGAGCGTCGCGAGCACGAACGGGGCCGCGCTCGGCGCGGTGCTCCCCGCGGTGCTCCCGTGCTCGGCGTGCGCGTCCCCGAGGCGCAGGGCGGGCCCGGCGACCCGGTCGGCGACGCCCGCGAGCGTCGGCCCGACGACGGACCCGACGGTCGTCGCCCAGACCACCACGGACAGGTCGCGGGCCCGGCGCTGCGGCGTCGCGAGATCCGTCGCGGCGAAGCGGGAGGCGAGACCGGCGGCCGTGCCGGAGCCGAAGAGCAGCATCGCCACGACGAGCAGCGGCCACGAGCCCAGCAGGACGGCGACCGTCGCGAGGACGGCGCCGCCCGTCGCGAGGCCGAAGCCGAGCAGGAGCGAAGGCCGCCGACCGCGTCGGCCCGCGACCTGGGCGAGCGGCAGCGCGACGAGCGCCGCGCCGACGACGCCCGAGGTCGAGGTGAGCCCCGCGATGGCGTCGGACCCGGACAGCGCCGACGCCACGAGGGGTGCGACGGCGATGCCGCTCGCGACCCCGACGCCGGACAGCACCTGCGTCGCGACGAGGGTCGTCAGGGTGCGGCGCTGCGTCGGCAGGGCAGGCGCGTCGACCGCGACCGGGGCGGGCTCGCGGGCGGCGGACGGGTCGGGGGCCGGGGAGGACTCGGTGCTCACGGGTGCACGCTAGGGCTCGACGGCGGGCGCTGACGAGCCCTCACACCGCCACCGGTCGCCGAGATCCTGCCGCGGGGCCGCGCTCGGGCCGTCGGCCGAGCGCCCGCAGCACGCCGCGCGCCGCCTCGCGCCCCGCCCGGTTGGCCCCGATCGTGGAGGCGCTGGGCCCGTAGCCGACGAGCTGGACGCGCGGGTCGCTCGCCGCCGTCGTGCCGTCGAGCACGATCCCGCCGCCGGGCGCACGCAGGCCGAGGGGCGCGAGGTGGTCGAGCGCGGCGCGGAACCCGGTGGCCCAGAGGATGACGTCGGCGGGCTGGTGCAGGAGGCCGTCGTCGTTCGCGCCGGGAGCCCACTCCACGCCGGTCGCCGTGACGCGCGCGAACATCGGCCGACGCCGCAGCACCCCGTTCGCGATCCCCGCGCGGTACCGGGGCGTGAGCGGCAGGCCCGTGACCGAGACGACGCTCCCGGGCGGCAGGCCCGCGGCCGTGCGCTCCGCGACACGCGCGACGGCGGCCCGGCCGAGCTCGGGCGAGAACTCCTCCTCGACCCACACGGGCTCGCGGCGCGTCACCCACGTCGTGCCCGACGCGTGCGGCGCGATCTGGAGCAGGAGCTGCGTCGCCGACGCCCCGCCGCCGACGACCACCACGTGCTGCCCCGCGAAGTCCTCGGCGGCGCGGAAGTCGTGCGTGTGGAGCTGGCGCCCGCGGAACGTCTCCATCCCGGGGTAGCGCGGCCAGAACGGGCGGGTCCACGTGCCGGTCGCGTTGACGACCGTGCGCGTGCGGACGACGCCGTCGCGCGCGTCCGGCCCGGCGCCGACCGTGGCGCGGACCAGCAGGAGCGCGGGGTCGTCGGGGTCGTCGCGCACGTCGTGCACCGTGACGGGCCGCACCACGCGCAGGTCGTTCTCGCGCTCGTACGCGGCGTAGTAGCGCGGGACGGCGACGTTGGCGCGCTCGCCCGGGTCACCGGCCGGGAGCGGGACGCCCGGGAGGTCGTGCACCGCGTGCGTCTCGGCCATGGTCAACGAGTCCCAGCGGTCCTGCCACGCGCCGCCCGGGCCGCGACCGCCGTCGAGCACGAGCGGGTCGAGCCCGGCGCGCCGCAGGTGGTACGCCGACGACAGCCCGGCCTGGCCCGCACCGACGACCACGACGTCGTGCACGGCCCCGCCCGGGCCGAGCAGGTCCGCGCCCGCCGTGCCCGGTGCCGCCGTCTCTCGCCCGTGGTTCCGCTCGCTCACGCCGACCACAACGACCCGCCCCGACAGAACCTTCCCCCACCCCGAGGTGAGGTGCCGAACACGGGGTTGCCGTCGTCATCGCGCTCTGAACGACCGCAACCCCGTGGTCGACGGCGAGCAACCCCGTGCTCGGCGACGCGCCGCCGCGCGTGCGGCGCGCGCTCAGGGGAGGTCCGGGACCCGCCGGAGCGTGCGGATCGGCCGGACGGCGAGGAGCGCCACGACCGTGAGCGTCCCCACGACCGCGCCCACCAGGAGCACCCGGTCCGTCCCGAACGCGGCGACGGCGGGACCGGCCAGCGCGGCCCCGATCGGGTACATCCCGACCGACCCCGCGACCTCGTAGGCGTGGACCCGGTTGAGCACGTCGCCCGGCACCTGCGTCTGGACGCTCGTCGCCCACATGACGCCCCACACCCCGACCCCGACGCCCACGAGCACCTGCGCGACGGCGAGCGCCCCGACCGGCCAGCCCAGCACGAGGCCGAGCGGGTAGAGCGGGTAGGCCACGAGCGCCACGGCGCCCGCGGCGAGCGGCCGCCGCGGCCGGTAGCGGATCGCGAGCAGCCCGCCGACCACGGTCCCGACCCCGAGCGCGCTGTTGAGCACGCCGAACGCGGTCGCCCCGTGCGTCGGCACGACGACGCTCGCCGCCAGGGGGAGCTGCGGCCCCCAGGCGAGCACCGCGTAGACCATCCAGATGACGACGACGCCCCACAGCCACGTGCGGGAGCGGAACTCCTGCCACCCGACGGCCAGGCTGCGCCACAGGCCCGCGCCCGCCGGGGGCGCCGGCACGACGCCGAGCCGGAGCGCGAGCAGGCACAGCGCGCTCGTCGCGTAGGCGACGGCGGAGAGGATCATCACCCCGCCGGTCGACCCGAACCCGACGAGGACGCCCGCGAGCGCCGGGCCGCCGAGCCCGGTGATCGCCTCGGAGGTCCGCAGGACGCCGTTGGCCCCCTGGACGTCGCGCGCGACGAGCGGCACGGTCGACGCGGCGCCGGGCTGGAACAGCGCGTTGGCCGTGCCGGCGACGGCGAGGAGGGCGTAGAGGTGCCAGAGGTGGTCGATCCCCCGCACGAACAGGACCGCGAGGAGCACGTGCGCGGCGAGGTTCGCGAGGTCGGCGACGATCATCATCCGGCGCGCGGTGAACCGGTCGGCGAGCACGCCGCCGAAGAGCACGAGCCCCGCGAACGGGGCGACGAGGAACGCCATGGCGTACCCCGCGACCGCGAGCCCGTAGCCCGAGGCGAGCAGCCCGGCCGAGACCGCGACCGGGAGCATCGCCCAGCTGAGCAGCCCCGCGCTGCGCGCGGTGAAGTAGTACCGGAAGTCCCGCGACCAGACGGCCGGTCCCGTCGGTTCCCCGACCAGCCGGGCCGGGACCGTCACCGGGACCGGGACCCGCCCTGCTGCGGCCTCCGCCGCCTCCTCGACCGCGCACGCGCCCATGCCGCCTGCCTCTCAGCCCGTCGCCGTCGTCCGACCGGTCGGACGACGGCGGGGCGGGCAGGCCGACGCGGCCCTCCGGGTCCCGCGCCTCACGGCCGCTCGCTCACGGACGTGACAACCGTCACCCCGGCCCGAACCTTCCCGCGACGATGACGGCGTCCCGCGGGCGCGGGTGGCGCGCGTTCGGTCGTGCGCGGGCGCCGGGGGCAAGATGGACCGGTGGAGACCGCGATCCTCTGGCACACCGGGCCGCTCATCGACGACGTCGAGATCGCGCAGGTCCACGACCTCGCCGCGGCGGCGGAGCGGGAGGACGGTGTGGCTCCCCTCTCGGAGCAGCCGCTGCTCAACCTGCGCGAGGCGACCGACGACGTCGTGCACCTCCTCACGTGGCGCGGGGGCGAGCTCGCGGGCTACGCCCAGGTGGACAAGCGCGGGGACGCGCCGAGCGCGGAGCTCGTCGTGCGCCCGGCGCACCGCGGCCACGGCCTCGGGTTCCACCTCCTGGGGAGCGCCGCGGACCGCGCCGTCGAGCCGCGCCCGTCCGAGCGCACCGCGGACGAGCGCGCCACGGACGAGCGCGGCCCGGACGGGGCCGCGACGGACGGCGCGCCCTCCCCCGGCAGGGACGTCCCGCCGCTGCGCGTGTGGGCCCACGGCGACCTGCCCGCGGCGCAGGCACTCGCCGCGCGGGCGGGGTACGGCGTCGTGCGGGAGCTGCTCGTGCTCGAGCGCCCGCTGGGCGGCCCGGCGGAGCACCCGCGCCCCGCCGTCCCGGCGGGTCTGCGGTTGCGCGCGTTCGTGCCCGGGGACGACGACGCGGCCTGGGTCCGGGCCAACGCGCTCGCGTTCGCGCACCACCCGGAGCAGGGGCGGCTCACGGTCGACGACCTGCGTGCGCGGATGCGCGAGGACTGGTTCGACGCCGCCGGTCTCCTGCTCCTCGAGCGCGACCCGGCGCCCGGCGACGGTGCGCCCGAGCTCGTCGGGTTCGTCTGGACCAAGATCCCGACGGGCCAGCCGGACGGCGCACGCGAGGGCGAGATCTACGTCGTCGGCGTGGTCCCGTCCGCCCAGGGCGAGGGGCTCGGGCGGCTGCTGACCGCCGTCGGGCTCGCGCACCTCGCGGAGCGCGGGGCACGCACGGCGGTGCTGTACGTGGACGGCGACAACGTCCCGGCGGTGCGGACCTACGAGCGGGCGGGGTTCGTGCGGCGTGCCGTGCACGTGCAGTACGCGCGGCCCGCCCGCTGACCCCCGCACCGACCGCGCGGTGACCCGCGTCACGCACCGTTCATCAACTGGTGCCACCATGAACCCATGACCGACACGTCCACGCAGCGCACCCTCGACCCGGACCTCGCCGCGCACATCGCGGAGCACATCGCCGAGGAACCCGAGATCGAACCGGTCGGTGCGGAGCTCGACCTCGGTCCGCTGCCCGACGACCGGTTCGCCGACCGCGAGCTGAGCTGGCTCGCGTTCAACCAGCGCGTGCTCGAGCTCGCGGAGGACCCGAGCCAGCCGCTCCTGGAGCGCGTGCGGTTCCTCGCGATCTTCGCGTCGAACCTGGACGAGTTCTTCATGGTCCGCGTCGCCGGCCTCAAGCGCCGCATGGCGACGGGCATCGCGGTCACGGCCGCCTCCGGGCTGTCGCCGCGCCAGGTGCTCGACGCGATCAGCGAACGCGCGCACGAGCTCATGGCGCGGCACGCGCGGGTCTTCGCCGACGAGGTCCAGCCGGCGCTCGCCGCCGAGGGCATCACGCTCGTCCACTGGGACGAGCTGGAGACGCGCGAGCAGGAGCGCCTGCACAAGTTCTTCCGCAAGCAGATCTTCCCCGTGCTCACGCCGCTCGCCGTCGACCCGGCGCACCCGTTCCCGTACATCTCGGGGCTCTCGCTCAACCTCGCGGTCGTGGTGGCGAACCCGACGACCGGCAAGGAGCACTTCGCGCGCGTCAAGGTGCCGCCGCTGCTGCCCCGGTTCATCGCCGTGGACGCGCGCGGCCGCCCGAGCGCGCCGACGTCGCAGACGGCGTCGCCCGACCGCGGGCCGACGTCGTTCGTGCCGATCGAGGAGGTCATCGCCCAGCACCTCGACCACCTCTTCCCCGGCATGGAGGTGCGCGAGCACCACCTGTTCCGCGTCACGCGCAACGAGGACGTCGAGGTCGAGGAGGACGACGCGGAGAACCTGCTCCAGGCGATGGAGAAGGAGCTGCTGCGCCGCCGGTTCGGCCCGCCCGTGCGCCTCGAGCTCACGCCGGGCATCAGCCCGCGCATCCGCGCGCTGCTGGTGCGCGAGCTCGGCGTCGTCGAGGAGGAGGTGTACGAGATCCCGCTGCCGCTCGACCTCACGGGCCTCAACCTCATCGCCGACCTCGACCGCGCCGACCTGCACTTCCCGCCGTTCGTCCCGACGACGCACCGCCTCCTCGCCGAGGTGGAGAGCTCGTCCCCGACGGACGTGTTCGCCGCGATCCGCGAACGCGACGTCCTGCTGCACCACCCGTACGACTCGTTCTCGACGTCGGTGCAGACGTTCCTCGAGCAGGCGGCGGCCGACCCGGCGGTGCTCGCGATCAAGCAGACGCTGTACCGGACGTCGGGCGACTCGCCGATCGTCGACGCGCTCATCGACGCGGCCGAGGCGGGCAAGCAGGTGCTCGCGCTCGTCGAGATCAAGGCCCGGTTCGACGAGCAGGCCAACATCTCGTGGGCACGCAAGCTCGAGCAGGCGGGCGTGCACGTCGTGTACGGGATCGTCGGGCTCAAGACGCACTGCAAGCTCTCGCTCGTCGTGCGCCAGGAGTCGGACGGCCTGCGCCGCTACTGCCACGTCGGCACCGGGAACTACCACCCGAAGACGGCGCGCCTCTACACCGACCACGGCCTGCTCACGTGCGACCCCGACGTCGGGCAGGACCTCACGCGCCTGTTCAACCAGCTCTCCGGGTACGCGCCGCAGTCGCGGTTCCACCGCCTGCTCGTCGCACCCCGCACCGTACGCTCCGGCCTCGTCGAGCGGATCGACCGCGAGGCGGTCGCCGCGCGCGAGGGCCACGAGGCGTGGGTCAAGATCAAGGTCAACTCCGTCGTCGACGAGACGACGCTGGACGCGCTCTACCGCGCGTCGCAGGCGGGCGTGAAGGTCGACCTCGTGGTGCGCGGCATCTGCGCCGTCCGCCCGGGCGTGCCCGGGCTGAGCGAGAACATCCGCGTGCGCTCGATCCTCGGGCGCTTCCTCGAGCACTCGCGCATCTACGCGTTCGCCAACTCCGCCGGCCCCGCCATCGGTGAGGGGCCGGAGAGCGGCCCGGAGGTGTTCATCGGGTCGGCCGACCTCATGCACCGCAACCTCGACCGCCGCGTCGAGGCGCTCGTGCGCATCACCGACCCCGACCAGGTGATGGAGCTGCTCGACCTGCTCGACGCGTCGATGTCCGAGCGCACCGCGTCGTGGCACCTCGACGCCGACGGCACGTGGCACCGCCCCGACACCGCGCCCGACGGCTCGCCGCTCGTCGACCTCCAGGCCAGCCTCGTCCAGCGACAGCGCCGCCGGCTCGTCGGGAGGCGGTAGCGGATGGGAGTGCCGTCCTCCGCGCTCCGCGGCGGCGTGCCGCTCGTGGACACGCTCGGCCCGACGCACGTGTCGCACGCGCCCGTCATCGAGTCGGCCGGTGCCCTCGTGTGGCGCGTGCGCGACGACGAGCTGCAGGTGCGCCTCGTCCACCGGCCGCGCTACGACGACTGGTCGTGGCCCAAGGGCAAGCTCGACCCGGGCGAGACGTTCCAGGCGGCCGCGGCGCGCGAGGTCGCCGAGGAGACGGGCAAGCCGGTCGTGCTGGGCGTCCCGCTCCCGGGGCTGCAGTACCTCACGCCCGAGGGCCGTGTGAAGCGCGTGCACTACTGGGCCGCCCGCAGGGCGTCGAGCCGGTCCGACGCCGGCGCGCTCGCCGCGCGCGCCCCCGTCCCGCCGGTGTCGCCCCAGGAGATCGACCGCGCCGCGTGGCTCTCCGCGGACGACGCCGCGCGGCGCCTCACGCGGCAGGCCGACCGGGCGCCGCTCGAGGCGCTCGTGCGCGAGCGCGACGAGGGCCGCCTCGCGACGCACGTCGTCGTCATCGCGCGCCACGGCAAGGCCGTGGCGCGGTCGGCGTGGCACGGCGACGAGCAGGACCGTCCGCTCACGCCCGCTGGCCACGCCCAGGGGGTCGCGCTCGTGCCGGTGCTCGCGGCCTACGGCGTCGAGACGATCGTCACGAGCCGCTGGGACCGCTGCGCCCAGACGATCGCGCCCTACGCGACCGCCTCGGGGCTCGCCCCGGTCAGCATCGACCACCTCACCGAGGCGCAGCACGAGCGGTCCCCCGCGCGCGTCGCGCGGACGGTCCGGGAGCTGCTCGAGGCGGAGCGGTCGTCGGTGCTGTGCACGCACCGGCCCGTACTGCCCACGGTGCTCGACGTCCTCGGCCAGCACTCGCGGCGCCCGGTCGCGAACGCCCTGCCCGCGCACGACCCGTTCCTCGAGCCCGGCGAGATGATCGTGGCCCACGTGGCGCGCACACCGAAGGGCCCACGCGTCGTCGCGGCGGAGAAGGTCGCCCCGCCGCTGCACTGAGACCCGCACCGGCGTCCCCGCGCCGCGACGTCCGGACGCACGACGACGCCCCGCCGGCGGCCGCGAGGCCTCCGACGGGGCGCCGTCGTCGTGCGAGGGGACCGGCGTCGCCGGTGCCCTGGGGTCAGAGCAGGATGGGGCTGAGGATCCAGTAGACGACGGCCGCGACGAGCGCGGCGGCAGGGATCGTCAGGACCCACGCGGCGCCGATGTTCTTGGCGACGCCCCAGCGCACCGCGGACAGGCGCTTGGTCGCGCCGACGCCCATGATCGCCGAGGTGATGGTGTGGGTCGTCGAGACGGGCGCGTGGAAGATGAACGCGTTGGCGTAGAGCACGACGGCGGACACCGACTCGGCGACGAAGCCGCGCGCCGGGTCGAGCTCGATGATCTTGCGGCCGAGCGTGCGCATGATGCGCCAGCCGCCCGCGTAGGTGCCGAGCGAGATCGCCGTCGCGGCCGACAGCTTGACCCACAGCGGGATCGTGTTGTCGTCCTGGAACCCGCCCGCCACGAGGGCGAGCACGATGACGCCCATCGTCTTCTGCGCGTCCTGCAGACCGTGGCCCAGCGCCATCGCGGCGGCGGAGGCCGTCTGCGCGATCCGGAACCGGCGGAACGCCCGGGCGGGCGCCGCGTTCCGGAACACCCACAGCAGCAGGACCATGAGCGCGAACGCGAGGCCGAAGCCGATCAGCGGCGAGAAGATCATGGGGAGCACGACCTTGTCGAGGATCGCGTCCCAGTGCACCGTGATCCCGGACGCGAGGCCGACGCCCGCGAGGCCGCCGATGATCGCGTGCGTCGACGACGACGGCAGGCCCAGCCACCACGTGATGAGGTTCCACGTGATCGCGCCGACCAGCCCGCACAGGACGATGACGAGACCCTGGTGGGGTGGCACGTCGCCGACGGCGACGATGTCCTCCGCGATGGTCTGCGCCACGGCCGTGCCGAGCAGCGCGCCGATGAGGTTGAACACCGCCGCCATGAGGAGCGCCGCGCGCGGTGTGAGGGCCCGGGTCGACACCGAGGTCGCGATGGCGTTCGCGGCGTCGTGGAACCCGTTCGTGTAGTCGAACGCCAGGGCGAAGGCCACGACGACGACGACGAGCACTGCCTCCACGGGGCTCAGGACTCCTTGAGGGCGATGGTCTCGACCGTGTTGGCGACCTTCTCGAAGGCGTCGGCCGCCTGCTCGAGGACCTCCACGATCTCCTTGAGCTTCATGAGGAGGACCGGGTCGGACACGTCGTCGAAGAGCTCGGCGAGCAGCTTGCGGTGGACCTTGTCCGCCTGGTTCTCCAGGCGGTTGACCTCGACCCAGTACTCGGGGAGGTCGTCCATCGAGCGCAGGCGCGGCATCGCCTCGGCCGTGAGCTCCGACGCCCGCTGGAGCACCTGGACCTGCTCGGACACGCGGGCCGGGAGCTCGTCGACCTTGTAGAGGACGATGAGGTCGGCCGCCTCCTCCATGTAGTCCATGCAGTCGTCGAGCGCCGACGCGAGGGCGTAGATGTCGTCCCGGTCGAACGGCGTGACGAACGTCTGGTTGAGGCGTCGCATGATCGAGTGCGTCGCGTCGTCCGCGAGGTGCTCGGTCTCGCTCAGCTGCTTCGCGAGCTGCTTGCGCGTGGGGCGGTCCGCCCCCAGCAGCTCCGCGAGGAGCGTGGACCCTGTGACCAGGTGCTGCGCCGAGGCGGCGAGGAGGTCGAAGAACGAGGTGTCGCGCGGTGTCAGGCGCAGGCGCACGGGGGGCTCCGGAAGGGACGCGGGGTAGGGGTCTGAGCTGGCGTCGGCCGCGGGGGCCGCTCGACCGCCGGGAGGACCGGACGGCCGGGGTGGTCACGATCTCTGGTCGGATGATCTCTCGGTGAACGCACGTCGAACTCTCGTCAAATGTAGCCGACGCGCGGAGCGATGCTGGAATCGTCGGGCCCAAGGTCCCGGATGCTCAGGACGCCCACAGCCTGCGCCCGGCCTCGTCGCCGGTGCGGCCACCGCGCCCGCGCACCGCACGAGAGGCGGTGCGCGGTGGGCGCGAGGGGAAGTTAGTGACGCCGGACCGGGAGCGCCTCTCGGCGCGTGGCCGCTCGTAGCGGCTGAGTGTGGAGCCCGGGGCTACCGCGGCCCGGCGTCGAGATCCATCGTACGTGCCGCACCCCGCTCGGGGTACCCGTGTTCGCGCTCCGCGAGACCGCCCCCGCCCGCCGTGCGTCGGCGCCGCCGATCCCGCACCCTCCGCGCCCGCGGGGTCCCGACGGGCCCGACCAGGTGGTCCCGGTCGGTCGAGCAGGCGGTCCGGGCGCGTCAGGTGGCACGGACGCGCCAGGTTCGCCTGCTCGGCGACGACCGGGGCCTCCGCGGCGGGGAGGGACGCGCGCTCAGTCGAGGCGGTCGGCGCGCCAGAGCTCGGCGGCGTGCTCGAGCTCCTGGGCGGTCCGCAGCAGCGAGCCCGCGCCCCGGGTCGTGCGCAGGGCGCCGTCGGGGTCGGCGACCTCGCGCGCGTCGGCGTCGAACGCGGCGCCGGTGGCGAGGATGCGGCAGAACGACCCGGCGCGCTCGAGCGCGACCGCGAGGTCGCCCGTGAAGACGCCGGACAGCACCGCGTCGGCGAGGTCGCGCACGTCCTGCGGCCCCGGCGGCCGGGGCACGCCCGCGATGGCCTCGTGGACGGGCGCCGCGTCGACGCCGAGCCGGTAGCGGAGGGTGACGGTCTGCGGGTCGCGGCGCACCCACTCGCGCAGCACGTAGAGCCGCCAGAGTGCCCCCGGCAGGGAGTTGGGGGCGGCGTCGGACCACAGGCCGGCCACGACGTCGAGGCCCTCGGTCTCGACGAGGTGGACGAGCCGCTCGACGACCTCCGGGTCCTCGGTGTCGCGGGCGCGGTGGACGATGGCGTGCGCGGTGGTGTGCGCGACCCGGTCGCGGAGCGCGGGGTCGAGCTCGCCGGGCAGCTCGTCGGCGTCGCGCGGGTCGAGCATGGCGGGGCGGCGAGGTCGCTGCGTGCGGTCGGACCGACCGGGGTCGGGCCGGGCTCCGGGGGTGGGGACGTCGTCTGGCACCCGCCCAGTCTCCACCCGGGCCCGCGACGCGCGCAGCCTCCGGGGGGTGCTCGGGGCCGGACCTCGTTCGCCGCGCCACGGTCCGCACCCCGCCCTACAGTGACGACAGAGGGACGACAGGAGCTGCCACCGGCTCCGGGACGGAGCGGAGGGCGAGATGTCGAGCAGCGGCGCAGCAGGTCAGAGGACCGTGAGCGAGCGGAGCGCCCACCGGAAGGCGATCGGCCTCGCCGTCGCGGCCGCGGTCGGCGGCTTCCTCTTCGGGTTCGACAGCTCGGTCATCAACGGCGCCGTCGCGGCGATCGAGGGCCAGTTCGACCTCGACTCCGCGGTGACGGGCCTCGTCGTCGCGATCGCTCTCCTCGGGTGCGCGCTCGGCGCGTGGTCGGGCGGCCGCCTCGCCGACCGGTGGGGCCGCACGCGCGTCATGGTGTTCGGCGCCGTCCTGTTCTTCGTCTCCTCGATCCTCTCGGCGATCGCGTGGTCGGCCTTCGACCTGGCGATCTGGCGGTTCATGGCGGGTGTCGGCATCGGTATCGCGTCGGTCATCGCGCCCGCGTACATCGCGGAGATCGCGCCGGCCCGGCTGCGCGGCCGCATGGGCTCGCTCCAGCAGCTCGCCATCACGATCGGCATCTTCGCCGCGCTGCTCTCCGACCAGCTCCTCGCGGAGACGGCGGGCGGGGCGTCCAACGAGCTGTGGCTCGGGTGGGAGGCGTGGCGCTGGATGTTCCTCGTCTGCGTCGTCCCCGCGGCGGTCTACGGCATCCTCGCCCTGCGCATCCCCGAGTCGCCCCGGTACCTGGTGGCGAAGGGCCGGGACGACGAGGCGCGCGCCGTGCTCGAGTCCGTGCTCGGCCCGGACGAGGACGTCGACGACCGCATCGCGCAGATCCACCGCTCGATCGTCGTCGACGAGAAGAACGCGCAGGAGGGCACGCTCCGGGGGTCGACGTTCGGCCTCAAGCCGATCGTGTGGGTCGGCATCCTGCTCTCGGTGTTCCAGCAGTTCGTCGGCATCAACGCGATCTTCTACTACTCCACGACGTTGTGGCAGACCGTCGGCTTCGACGAGAGCCAGTCGTTCCTGTTCTCCACGATCACCGCCGTGACCAACGTGGCGGTGACGTTCGTCGCCATCGTCCTGGTCGACAGGGTGGGCCGACGGCCGATCCTCCTCGTCGGCTCCGCGGGCATGACCGTCTCGCTCGCCGTGATGGCGTTCGCGTTCACCCAGTCGAGCGGGAGCGGCGACAACATCTCGCTGCCCGACCCCTGGGGGCCGATCGCCCTGGTCGCGGCGAACGCCTTCGTCGTGTTCTTCGGCGCCTCCTGGGGGCCGCTGGTCTGGGTCCTGCTCGGCGAGATGTTCCCGAACCGCATCCGTGCCGCCGCGCTCGGCGTCGCGGCGATGGCTCAGTGGCTCGCCAACTTCACCGTCACGATCGCCTTCAAGCCCGCCCTCGACACGTTCGGCGCCTCCGTCCCGTACACCGCGTTCGCCGTCTTCGCGGCGCTGTCCTTCGTCTTCGTCCTCGCGAAGGTCCCCGAGACGAAGGGCGTCGAGCTGGAGGACATGGGAACCACGGCGGATCGCCGGGCGCCCCAGTAGTCGTCGCGCGGGCGGCCGCCCGGATAGGAGGGGCCGCCCGCGCGGGGCCGTCGCGTTCCTCGACGGCCCCGCACCGACTCGCTCAGCAGTTCGCTACGCCGCGGATGTAGGCGGGGTTGGCACTGTTCTTGACCCAGTACCAGCTGACCGTCTTCCCCGGGGCTACTGACTTGCAGCCGATGTCGATACCCTAGGCGATGTCGAGCCGCTTCTTCTGGGTCGAGGACGTGCAGTTCTTGTAGTACGACGTGTACGGCGTCTGTCGGTAGATCTTGTTGCTGGCGACGTAGGTCCACGAGGTGTGCTGAACCTTCGAGAACCCGCAGGGCGCTGCCTGGCTGCTGGGCGCCGTCGCCACCAGACCGCCGAACGCGAGCGCCGCCGTCGCAGCCGCCGACCAGAGTCTTCGACCTGTGCTCCTCATCTTCTCCCCCTTCTCCGATCCCCTCGCCGTCGAGGGGTGGTGGCCTCACCGTAGGGCGACGGAGCACCTCGCGCCCGTCGAGAGTGGACCCTCGATCCACCGATGGTTGCTACAAGCAACTTTGCAGCGTATGCTTGCCTGCAGCAACCAAGGAGTGCCTGTGCCTGTGACCGCCCTTCCCGCGACCGACGTCGCGCACCCCGGACTCACCCCCGACCCGTCCCCCGCGGCGGGACTCGTCCGCGCGCTCGACGACCTGGCGCGCGCCCAGCGGGAGTCCGCCGTCCGGATCGCCCGCGACCTCGACATGCCGCGGGCGTCGTTCGGCCTGCTCCGGATGCTCCAGCACTGCGGCCCCGTCCAGCTCGGGGACGTCGCGGCGAAGCTCCGGGTCGACCTCTCCGTCGCGAGCCGCCAGGTGAGCCACCTGGTCGACGCGGGCCTCGTGCGCCGCACGGTGGACGACGACGACCGGCGGGCCCGGACCGTCGAGCTCACCGAGGCGGGCCGCGCGCTCCTGGTGCGGGCGTACGAGCACATCGACGTCCTCGCCGCGACGACGTTCGCGGACTGGGGCGACGAGGAGATCGTCGAGGCCACGCGCCACATCGAGCGCGTCGCCGCGGCGGTCGTCGCGGTCCACGACTCCCCCCGCGCCGCCGGGTGACCGACGACGTCCGGCGGCCCTGCGCCGTCGGGCCCGCGCCCCGACCACCGGCCGCACCGCGGACCGGCCCCCGACCACCTGACACCGCCCCCCGACACGTGCGCCCCGCCCCGGCCTCGTGAGCAAGGAACCCAGCGCCTGATGACCAGCACCCCCGCAGAACGCACCGCACCGCCCGGCAGCGCCGGAGCCCCCGCACCGATGACCCGCCGCGAGGTCATGGAGTCCCTCTCCGGGATCCTCCTCGGCATGTTCGTCGCGATCCTCGCGAGCTCGATCGTCTCGAGCTCCCTCCCGAAGATCGTCAGCGACCTCGACGGCTCGCAGTCGTCGTACACGTGGGTCGTCACCTCGACCCTCCTCGCCATGACGATCTCGACCCCCATCTGGGGCAAGCTCGCCGACCTCACCAACCGCAAGGTCCTCATCCAGATCGCGCTCGTCGTCGCGGTCGTGTCCTCCGCGCTCGCGGGGCTCTCGCAGAACGTCGGCACCCTCATCGCGCTGCGCGCCTTCCAGGGCATCGGCGCCGGTGGCCTCATGGCGCTCGCCACGGTGCTCATCACCGACATCATCTCGCCGCGCGAGCGCGGCAAGTTCATGGGCCTCATGGGCGGCATCATGGCCGTCAGCCAGATCGGCGGGCCGCTGCTCGGCGGCGTCCTCACCGACGCCGTGAGCTGGCGCCTCAACTTCTTCGTCGGCCTGCCGTTCGCCATCGCCGCGATCGTCGTCCTCCAGCGCACGCTGCACCTGCCGAAGGTCGCGCGCCGCGTCGTCCGGATCGACTACTGGGGCGCGATCCTCATCAGCGCCGGCGTGTCCTCGCTCCTGCTGTGGGTGACGTTCGCCGGGCAGAACTTCGAGTGGCTCTCGTGGCAGACCTTCGCGATGGTCGGCGGCGCGGTCGTCGCGCTCGTCGGTGCCGTGCTCGTCGAGCGCGTCACGCCCGAGCCGCTCATCCCGCTGCACCTGTTCAAGAACCGCACGTTCGTCCTCGCGGTCGTCGCGTCCGTCGCGGTCGGCGTCGCGATGTTCGGGACCGCCGTGTTCCTCAGCCAGTACATGCAGGTCGCGCGCGGCAAGACGCCGACCGAGTCCGGCCTCCTCACGATCCCGATGATCGTCGGCACGTTCGTCGCGTCGACCCTGTTCGGCCAGCTCATCACGCGCTACGGCCGCTACAAGGCGTTCATGGTCACCGGTGGTGCGGTCCTCGTCGCGTCGCTCTTCGCGCTGTCGACGATCGACTACCACACGAGCTTCACGCTGATCAGCGTCTACCTGTTCTTCCTCGGCGTGAGCATGGGCATGCTCATGCAGAACCTCGTGCTCGCCGTGCAGAACACGCTCGCCGTGGAGGAGATGGGGGCCGGGACCTCGACCGTCGCGTTCTTCCGCAGCCTCGGCGGCGCGATCGGCGTGTCCGTGCTCGGCGCGGTGCTCGCGAACAAGGTCACGACGTCGATCCAGGACGGCCTCACCCAGCTCGGCGTGCCGGCCGGGTCGATGGGCGGCGGCAACGCCGTGCCCGACGTCTCGACCCTGCCCGCGCCGATCAAGGACCTCGTCGAGAAGTCCTACGGCGACGGGATCGCCGAGATCTTCCTCGTCGCGGTGCCGCTCGCGCTCGTCGCGCTCATCGCCGTGTCTTTCCTTAAGGAGGTGCCGCTCGGCACCAAGACCGGCCTCCAGGAGCGCCTCGAGAAGGAGGCGGCCCTGCTCGGCGCGGACGCCCCCGTCGACGCGACCCCCGGTCGCGTGACCCTCGCGGAGGAGACGGAGTCCACGCTGCTCGGCGCCTATGAGCCCGCGGGCGTGGTCGACGACGAGGCGACCGCGCGCCGGTCGCGCTGACGTCGGCGTCCCCGCCGCACGGGGGCACCGCCGACACACCCCGAGGGGGTGGTCCCGGACTGTCCGGGACCACCCCCTCGGTCGTGCGCGGGGAGCTCCCGTCGCCCCGTGCGGGTGAGGTTCCGGGGAGGAAGGTGACCGGGCCGTGCCCTTCGCGCCATGATGGCCCTGTGCCCCCCGAGACCGCTCCGGCCCGCCCCGCTCCCGACACCGCGCACGTCGACGACGACGCGTACGTCGACCTCGAACGCGAGCTGCGGATCCTGCTGCGCCGCGCCGGCGCGGTCGCCACGGGCATGGCCCGCCGGATCCATCCCGACCTGGAGGCGAGCGCCTACCCGCTGCTCGCCCACATCGCCGACCACCCCGGCGTCCGCGGCTCGGAGCTCGCGGCGCAGTTCGGCGTGGGGCGCGCGACGATCTCCCGCCAGCTCAGCCGCCTGCACGACCTCGGCCTCGTCGCGCGCGAGGTCGACCCCGACGACTCGCGCGGGCAGCTCATCACCCTGACGCCCGACGGCGAGGCGCGGCTCCACGCGGCGCACAGCGGGCGGGTCACGTCGATCACCGAGGCGCTGGAGGGCTGGGACCAGCGCGACGTCGCGACGCTCGCGACGCTCCTGCACCGGTACTCCGAGGACGTCGTGCGCTGGGCCGCCAACCGGTGACCCTGGCCCCCGGCGCGGCATGACCGTGCCCGACGGCGCCCGCCCGCCCCACGACGCCCCGCGCGGCCGCGGGGTGGCCCGGGTCCGACGGCGGCCCGTCGTCGCGCTCGTCCTCGCGCTCGTCGTGGTGGCGGGACTCGTCGTCGCGACGCGTGTCCCCGACCCGTGGGGCGACGTCGGCGGCGACGTGCTCTACGCCGTCGCGACCTTCGTCCTCGTGGTCCTCGTGGCGCCGCGCGTGCGCCCGCTCGTGGCGGGCGCCGTCGCGCTGGGGTGGTGCTGGGCGGTCGAGGCGCTCCAGGCGACGGGCGTCGCCGCCGCCGTGAACGACGCGGTCCCGCCCGCGGCGTGGCTGCTGGGCAGCACGTTCGCGGTGCGGGACCTGGTCTGCTATCTGGTGGGCGTGGCGCTCGCGTGCGTGGTCGACGCGGGCGTCGGCGCCCGGTCGGCTACTCCGCGCCGGCCTCGAACGTCAGGCTGACCGAGTTCATGCAGAACCGGTCGCCCGTCGGGGTCTGGGGCGCGTCGTCGAACACGTGGCCCAGGTGCGAGCCGCAGCGCGCGCAGCGCACCTCGGTGCGCACCATGCCGTGGCTGCGGTCGGTGAGCAGCTCGACGCGGTCGCCCGCGAGCGGGCTGAAGAAGCTCGGCCACCCGCAGTGCGAGTCGAACTTCGTGTCCGAGCGGAACAGCTCGTTCCCGCACGCCCGACACGCGTAGACGCCGACGCGCTTCTCGTCGAGCAGCTCGCCCGTCCACGCGCGCTCGGTCCCGGCCTGCCGCAGCACGGCGTACTCCTGCGGGGACAGCTCGGCGCGCCACTCGTCGTCGGTCTTCACGACCTCGTAGGGCTGGTTCTCGTGGGTCTGGCTGGTCATGGTCCACCTCCGACGGTCCCAACCACGCCGACCGCTCCCGTGTTCCCGCCCCGCCCCACCCGCTGAGGGCAGGAAAAAGTCGCGGCCGAACCGGTTCGACCGCGACTCTCTCCTGCCTCAGCGTGGGGGCGTCAGCGCGGGCTGGAGGTCGAGTAGACGGTGCTCGACCCGCCGGCGGGGCGCTGCGCACGGCCACGGCCACCGCGACGGCGGCCGCCGCCCTGGCCCGCCGCGCCGTTCCCGGTGCCCGAGGTGCCGCGGCCGTCCCGGGCGCCGCCCTCGGGGCGACCCGCACCCGTCGGGCGCTGCGCCGGGCGCTGACCGCCCTGGCCGCGCGCCGCCGTCGTGCCCTGGCCCGCGGGCTGCGCGGCCGGGCGTGCGCCGCCCTGGCCGCCACGGCCACGGCGCGACGCGCGCGACCCGCCGTTGGACGAGCCCGTGCCGCGCTTCGCCTGCGTCTGCGGCGGCGTGATGTCGGACGGGCGCACGTACTCCGCGACCTCGCCGACGAGCCCCTTGATCGTCGCGTCGCCCGGGGCGACGGGCTGCGGCTGCGCGGTGATCTTCGCCTTGCGCGTGAGGTCGCGCACGTCGCCGCGCTGCTCCGGGAGCATGACGGTGACGACGACGCCCTCCGACCCGGCGCGGGCGGTACGGCCCGAGCGGTGCAGGTACGCCTTGTGCTCCGCCGGCGGGTCGACGTGCACGACGAGCTCCACGTCGTCGACGTGGATGCCGCGCGCCGCGATGTCCGTGGCGACGAGCACCTTGACCGCGCCCGACGAGAACGCCTCGAGGTTGCGCTCGCGCGCGCCCTGGCCGAGGTTGCCGTGCAGGTCGACGGCGGGCACGCCCGCCGCGGTGAGCTGCTTCGCGAGCTTCTTCGCCTGGTGCTTGGTGCGCATGAACAGCACGCGACGGCCCGTGCCCGAGGCGAGCTCGTGCACGATCTGCTTCTTCGCGTCCGCGTCGCGCACCGCGAGGATGTGGTGCGTCATCTGCGGGGGCGCGGCCGCGGCGTCGTCCACCGAGTGGCGCACCGGGTTGCTGAGGTAGCGCTTGACCAGCTGGTCGACGCCGTTGTCCAGCGTCGCGGAGAACAGCATGCGCTGCCCCTGCTTCGGCGTCTTGTCCATGATGCGCTTCACGCCGGGCAGGAACCCGAGGTCGGCCATGTGGTCGGCCTCGTCGAGCACTGTGATCTCGATGCCGTCGAGCGTGAGCAGGCGCTGGTTGAGGAGGTCCTCCAGGCGGCCCGGGCACGCGATGACGATGTCGGCGCCCTTGTCGAGCGCGGCGACCTGGCGCGACTGCGCGACGCCGCCGAAGATCGTCGTCGTCACGAGCCCGAGCGCCTTGGCGACCGGCTCCATCGTGGCGTTGATCTGGTTGGCGAGCTCGCGCGTCGGGCACAGCACGAGCGCACGGGGCCGGCGCGGGTAGAGCGACGACTTCGCCCACGACAGGCGGGCGACGGTGGGCAGCGAGAACGCGAGCGTCTTGCCGGAGCCGGTGCGGCCGCGGCCGAGGACGTCACGGCCCTTCAGCGAGTCGGGCAGCGTGGCGGTCTGGATGGGGAACGGGGAGTCGATGCCCTGGCGCGAGAGCTCGCGCACGACAGGGGTGGGCAGGCCGAAGTCGGCAAAGGAAGTCACAGGTGATGGGCCTCTCGGGGCTCAAGGTCGGGGTCCGCCGCACGCAATCCGGGGGGATCTCCACGACGCCGGGCGCGCGGGATCGCGCTGCCCTCGAACGTCCAGTGTCTCATGCCCGACGACGGGCGGCCGGGTGAGGTGCGTCTCGGCACTCTCGGGCACAGGGCCCTGTGGTGGAATGTCGCGCGTGCACGCCCTGGCGAACGCCCTCACCGTCCTGCCCGCCCTCCCCCGCGGCGGGGTCGCGGGAGCGCCCGCCGACGCCTCCACCGCGGGCAGTGACGTCGCCGCGTCCGTGGGGGACGTCGTCGGGCAGGTGTGGGAGGCCGCGACGACGCCCGTCCCTCCCCCGGCGGCCGCCGTGGTCGTCGCGATGGGCGTCCTCGCGCTCGTCGTCGTGCTCGTCACGCCCGTGTGGCGCGTGGCCCGGCACGTCGTGACCATCGCGCACGAGGCGTCGCACGCGATCGCGGCCCTGCTCACGGGCCGTCGGCTCGCGGGCATCCGCCTGCACTCCGACACGTCGGGGCTCACCGTCTCGTCCGGGCGCCCGCGCGGGTTCGGCATGGTCCTCACCGCGTTCATGGGGTACGTCGGCCCCGGCCTCATCGGCCTGGGGGCGGCCGCGCTGCTCCGCCAGGGGTATGCCGTCGGGCTGCTGTGGCTGCTCGTCGTGCTGCTCGCCCTCATGCTGCTGCAGATCCGCAACTGGTTCGGGCTCTGGTCCGTGCTCGTCACCGGCGCCGCGCTCGTCGGGGTGTCCTGGTGGGCGACGCCGCCCGTGCAGAGCGCCGTCGCCTACGCCGTGACATGGTTCCTGCTGCTGGGCGCCGTGCGGCCGGTGCTGGAGCTGCAGTCCGAGCGGTCGCGCGGCCGGGCGAGCACCTCCGACGCCGACATCCTCGCGCGCCTCACCCGGATGCCCGGCCTGTTCTGGGTCGGGGTGTTCCTCGTCGTGACGGTCGGCGCCGCCGTGCTCGGCGGGTCGTGGATCGTCGGGCCCGCCGCCTGACCCTCGCGTACCGGTCGCACCCCGGTCGAGCGGGCCTTGCAGGCCGGTCGAGACACGACGACGGGCCGCCCGCCGGAGCGAGCGGCCCGTCGTGGGACCGAGGACGCGCCTGGAGGAGGAGGACGCGTCGTCGAGATGGTCCGGCGCGAGCGCCGGGAACGTCCCGTCAGCCCTGCGGCGTCAGGACGAACGCCGGTCCCTGCGCGTTCGGGTCCGTGTCGAGCGTGAGGTTCGCGAGGGTCGGGGCCGTGGCGGACTCCACGAACACCTTCGCCTCGCCGTTCTCCACGACCGTGTCGTCGGGCTGCGGGGCGGGGACGAGCGCGAGCTCGAAGCTGCCCGCCTGGTCCGCCGACTCGGCGATCCGCAGACCGCCTCCCTCGGGGACGCCGGCCTGGGTCTGCAGGTCGTGGACAGCGGAACGGGCGTTGTCGGTCAGGGTAAGCACGAGAGCTCCTCTCGTCGCCGGGCGGAACCTGCGGGACACGTCCGTGCGGCCCACGCCTGGCCGGCGTGACCTGCCGTCGGTGCACCCTCCCGCGGGCTCCTCGGTCTTCTCCACCGAAACAAGAACCGCCGACCGTCGCAAGCGAAACGCCCGGTTCTCACCAAATTTCTCACGGAGCAAGACCGCGGGTGACACGTCGTGGAGCGCCGCATAGGGTGCGCGCCCGCCGGGGGTCGCGGTCTGAGATCGGCACCCGCTACCGGGGTCGGCACGTACTGCCGCGTTCGGCACGTTCTGCCGCGTTCGGCAGTCGCACGTGCCGATCTGCGTCGGGACTGCCGAACTCGGTCGGGACTGCCGACGGCGGGGCGCGGGTAGCCTGTGCGTGGACGCCACCAGCGTCCAGGGCCTCTAGCTCAATCGGCAGAGCTGCGGACTTTTAATCCGTAGGTTGTGGGTTCGAACCCCACGGGGCCCACTGCTGACCTGTGGACGCCCCGGCACCCGTCAGGCGCCGTCGAGCGCCGCGACGACGAGCCCGAGGGCCACGGCCGCCAGGGCGAGGGGCCAGCCCCAGCCGGCGAGCGAACGACGCAGCCGCGGGTCCTGCGTCACCACGTAGGCCGAGCGCAGGAGCACTGCGGCCAGCAGCCCCGTGACCAGGGCGAGCAGCAGCAAGACGTCGACGAGCACGCGCGCACTCTCTCACGACGCGGCTCGGCGGACGGCCACACCCCCGTCGGCACCGGTCAGCGCCCGCGCGCAGGGTCGGGTCGGGTCAGCAGACGCTCAGGCCGTGAACGTCGCCCAGACGGTCTTGACGTCGTCGGTCCGGTACCAGCCGACGTCGAGCGAGAGCTGGCGGGCCATGTGCAGGCCGACGCCGCCTGCGCCGGGGATGCGGCGTCCGGCGTAGACGGGCTCGGTGGACACGTCGTGGTCGGCGACCTCGAGGAGGAAACGGTCGCCGCTGCGGGCGAGGCGCACGATCGTCGGGGGCAGGCCGTGGCGCAGCGCGTTGGTCGCGAGCTCCGAGGCGATGAGGACGAGCTTGTCCGGCGTGAACGAGAGCCGACCGGTCGACGGGACGCCCTGGCTCTCGAGCGTCGCCACGAGGCCGGCGCGCAGCGCGGAGAGCTCCTCCGTCGTGGAGAGCACCCACTCCTCCACGAGCTGGTACTCCTCGGGCGGCATCGACGTGATGAGGTCGGCGTCGTCGAGGGGGACGTCGATCAGGGTCTGGTCGTCCACGCGCGGGTACCTCCAGCGGCTTGAAGGAGCGGAGCGGCCACCCTGACACGCGGACCCCCGGCCCGCACCCCGTCCCGCCCGGCTCGCCGGGAGCCCGCCGGCCCGGCCACCGGGACCGGGCTGGTCAGCGGCCCGACGGCGGCCCGACCGCGGGCCGACACCGCCCGTTCATCCGCCGTTGGTTGCGCGCGGGACGGGTGCGGCCGGACCGTCGGACCATGGCGATCGAGGACGAGGACCGCGAGATCGACGTCGTGGTGGAGCGGGTCAGCACGCGCTTCCCGGACGTGCCGATGGAGGACGTCCGCGAGCAGGTGCTCGCGGAGCTGGGCCGGTACCAGGCCGCGCACGTGCGCGACTTCGTGCCGGTGCTGGTGGAGAACGCGGTGATGGACGTGCTGCGCTCGGGCGAGCGGGCGCACCGGCCGCCCCGCGGGAGCGTGCACCGCGACCGATGAGTCCGGGTGTGGGCGGCCGTCGGTACGTTCGCGGCGGGTCGATCGACCTGCCCCGACGACGAGGAGCTCGCATGTCCTTCCAGGCCTATCTCGACGCGGTCGAGGACAAGACCGGTCTGACCCCGCGCCAGCTGGTCGACCTCGCGCACGAGCGCGGGTTCGACGAGACGACGAAGGCGACACCGATCCTCGAGTGGCTCCGGGACGACTACGGCCTGGGCCGCGGGCACGGCATGGCGATGGTCCACGTCATCACGAAGGGCCCGCAGATCTCGTCGAAGCACGTGGAGTCCGACGGCTCGCACCGCGACGACTCCGACACGCTGTGGCTGGACGGCAAGGCGACCCGGCCGGCCTGACACCCGGCGGGCCCGGCGCGGCCCTCCCTCGGCCCGCACGCCGGTGCCCGACGACGTCCCGGGAGCGGGCGTCGTCGGGCACCGGGGCGCGGGGCCGCTCAGGCGACGGGCGCGGTCAGAGCGTCCAGCGCTGGGCGTCGGTCTGGTTGCAGGTCCAGAGCTGGACCTTCTGGCCGTCACGCAGCGGTGCGCCGCCCTGGGCGTCGAGGCACTTGCCGGACTGCGGGTTGCGCAGGGCCTTGGTCGCGGAGTCGTACGTCCACTTCTGCGCGCCCGTCCCGTTGCACGTGTAGATCCACACGGCGGTGCCGTCGGCCGTCCCGCTGCGAGCGACGTCGAGGCACTTGCCGAGGGCGCGCACCGTCCCGTCGGTGCCGCGCGTCCACTGCTGCGCCGCGTTGCCGCTGCAGGTGGCGAGCTGGACCTGGTTGGTGTCGGTCGGGTCGGCCCACGGGACGTCGAGGCACAGCGTGCTCCCGATGCGGAGCGCGCCCGTCCCGGCGGGCAGACCACCGGGGGTGCCCGGCTGCTCGGTGCTGCCGCCGTTCCCGATGGGCGTGGCCGTGCCGGTGAACGGGTCGAGCTTGATGTACGCGGCCTGGGGGTTGCCGTCGTGGACGAGCGACTCGTGCGCGCCGACGTCGTCGAACGCGAACGCGTACGCCTTGCCGTTCGCCATCTGCTGGTGCGCGAGCTTCGCGTACACGTTCGTGCGGGCGTCCTGGTAGAAGCCGGCGCTGCTCGCGTCCGGGTGGTTCGGGTTCGTCAGCGCCGTGGTGCGGACGAGCGCGGCGCACAGGGTGCGGGCGATCGGCCCGACGACGTGGTCGTTGGGCGCCTGGAGGTCCTTGTGGCACCCGTACACGCTCGACGCGTCGGGCTTCTTGAACGCGGCGACCTCCTGCCCGGACCCGTTCCTGAAGCGGAACCAGTCGCCGTCGACCCGGCCGCGGAACTGCGTGCCGGGCTCGTGGGAGAACGGCGTGACGACCATGTCGCGCGTGCGGTACGAGTTCCACACCTCGGTGACGTAGGAGTCGATCGAGGCCGACGAGATCTTCCCGACGTCGATCCCGTGCGACGGGTTGAGCGCGCGCAGGCGGCTCCCGTCGGGCGCGCGCTGCACGAGCCCGCCCCACCCCGCGCTCTCGAGGGCCGTGTAGAACGCCTCGTAGCCGTTCGGCTTGAGCATGCCCGTGCTGAGGACCTGCCCGTCGGCGCGCTGGACGCCCACCTGGTACGGCGCGGACCAGTGGTCCACCTGCGTGCTGTTGATCCACAGGCCGCCGTCGTTGAGCGTGTACTCGGTCCAGTTGAAGAGGATGTTCCGGTTGGGGTCGGAGTCGTTCTGGACGGCGGGCTGGACGAGCCGCCCGTCGAGCACGATCTGGAACGTCATCTTCTGGCCGTACGAGTAGTAGACGCGCCCGGACAGCTTCGGGAGCCGGATCGTCACGGACTGGCCGGGGCCGGGTCCGGCGATCGACGCGTCGGGTGCCGGGACGGGCACGGGCCCGACCCCGCCGGGCCACGGGTGGAACGTGCCGCCCGCGTCCGCCCAGCCGGCGACGCCGTCGCGCTCGCCGAGGACGTACAGGTAGATCGGCCCCCTGCCCGAGTCGTTGGTGATCGTCAGCGGGATGGTCGCGGGGACCGCGCTCGCGGGCGCCGCCACGCCGACCAGCGCCCCGCTCACCGCGAGGACCGCGGCGCACAGCGCGGCCCACGCTCGTCTGCTGCTGTTCTTCCTGTCGTGAGGCATACGGGATCTGCTCCTGTTCGGTTGCTCCGTCGAAACCGGTCGCCGGACCGTTCCGGCGACAGCGTTGCCACAGGAGGTGTGGAAGCGCTGCCACGACCGTAACGGACAGCGGCCCGCGACGCCAGGGAGCGCTCCCCCGAGTCCGGTGCGGCGTGCTGGGGGCCATGGATCGACGCCGCGGCGCTCTCTCCGTGCGCGGCCCCGGGAGGGAGCCGGTCGCCCGTAGACTCGAACGAGTGCAGTGCCACCACTACGACGCCGGCCGGTGCCGGTCGTGCACCCTCCTCGACCTCGCGTACCCCGCGCAGGTCACCGGCAAGCAGGAGCACTGCGCCGAGCTCCTCACCCCGCTCGCGCCGGACCTCACCTGGCTGCCCACTGTCGAGTCCGCCGACTCCGGCTTCCGCAACAAGGCGAAGATGGTCGTCACCGGCACCACCGACGCCCCGGTGCTCGGGATCCTCGCGGAGGGCGGCGGCGTCGACCTCACCGACTGCCCGCTCTACCCGCCCGCGCTCCAGGCGTCGTTCCCCGCGTTCGCGGCGTTCGTCACGCGCGCGCGGCTCGTCCCCTACGACGTCCGCACGCGGCGCGGCGAGCTCAAGTACGTCCTCGTCACCCTCTCCCCCGACGGCGACCTCATGGCGCGGTTCGTCCTGCGGTCCACCGAGTCCGTGCCGCGGGTCCGCAAGCACCTGCCTGCCCTGCTCGACGCTCTCCCGTCGCTGCGCGTCGTGTCCGTGAACCTGCACCCCGAGCACAAGGCCGTCGTCGAGGGCGAGACCGAGATCGTGCTCACCGAGGCCGAGACGCTGCGCATGCACGTCAACGGGATCGACCTCCACCTGCGCCCGCAGAGCTTCTTCCAGACCAACACCGACGTCGCCGCGGCCCTCTACCGCCAGGGCCGGGCCTGGGTGGACGACGCCGCACCCGCCACGGTCTGGGACCTCTACTGCGGCGTGGGCGGGTTCGCGCTGCACGTCGCGGGGCCCGCGCGCGACGTCGTCGGCGTCGAGACGAGCGCCGAGGCCGTCGCGAGCGCACGGCTCACCGCGCGCGACGCCGGGCTCGACCGCACGACCTTCCTCGCCGAGGACGCGACCGCGTTCGCCCTCTCACGGCAGGACGTGCCGGACCTCGTCGTCGTGAACCCCCCGCGGCGCGGCATCGGGGAGACGCTCAGCACCTGGCTGGAGCGGTCCGGCGTCGGGCACGTCGTCTACTCGAGCTGCAACGCGACGACGCTCGCGCGCGACCTGGCCCTCATGCCGTCGCTCCGACCGCGCGAGGCGCGCGTGCTCGACATGTTCCCGCAGACGTCGCACTACGAGGTCGCGGTCCTGCTCGAGCGCGCCTGACCTCGCCCGGCGTCCGCGAGCGCCGCGCGGCTCAGGGGCGCTCCCCCGCGCGTCGGGACGCCTCGACGGCCGCAGACTCGACGCGCGCCCGGTAGGCGACCCACTCGTCGTCGTCCAGCGCGGGCAGGTTGCCCCGCCCGTCGCCCGCCGCGCCGTCGACGAGCTCGCGCACGATGTCGGCGTGCCCGGCGTGGTGCGCCACCTCCGCGAGCACGTGCACGAGCACCTGGTGGAGCGTGACGTCCCGGTTCTCCGGGCGCCACCACGGCACGTGCCCGGGTGCGTCGAGGTCGAGCGACGCCACGGTCGCGTCGCACAGCTCCGACGACCGGCGGAAGAGCCTCAGGATCTCCTCCCGGCTCTCGTCCGCCGTGGCCCACATGTCGGCGTTCACCTCCGCGCCGTCGGCGAACCAGGGCAGGTCGAGGTCGTGCGTGCCGCCGAACGCCTCGTGCAGGTAGCCGAGCTGCACGCTGCCCACGTGCTTCACCAGGCCCAGGATGTTCGTGCCGGTGCGCGTGAGCGGACGGCGCACGTCGTACTCGCTCAGCCCCTCCGCCTTGGCGAGCAGCGCGTCGCGCTCCCGGCTCAGGTACCGCAGCAGCGTCGCCTTGGGGTCGTGGCCCGGTGCCGTCCTCGTGCTCATCCACCGGACGTTACCGACGCCCTCCCACGCCGGTGCCAGACTCCCCTCATGGCCACCGTGCACGCAGAGATCACCGACCGGCTGGCGACGTTCGTCCTCGCGCAGCCGGTGTTCTTCGTCGGCACCGCGCCGCTCGCCGCGGACGGTCATGTGAACGTCGCGCCCAAGGGCATGGCCGGGACGTTCGCGGTGCTCGGGCCGCACCGCGTCGCCTACCTGGACTACACCGGCTCGGGCGCGGAGACGCCCGCGCACCTGCGCGAGAACGGCCGGATCGTCGTGATGTTCTGCGCGTTCGAGGGTCCGCCCAACATCGTCCGCTTCCACGGGACCGGCCGGTACGTCGAGGCCGGCAGCCCGGAGTTCGACGCGCTGCGCGCCCGCTTCCCCAAGCGCGAGACAGCGGGTCAGCGCGGCGTCGTGGTCGTCGACGTGACGCGGGTCTCCGACTCGTGCGGGTTCTCCGTGCCGCGCATGGCCCTCGTCGAGGACCGGGACCTGCTCGACCGCTGGGCCGATCGCAAGACTCCGGAGCAGCTCGAGGCCTACCGCGTCACGAAGAACACCACGAGCATCGACGGCCTCCCGGCGATCGGCGACGGCTCCCACACCGTGGAGGCTACGACGCCACGTGAAGCCCTCGGGCGCTGACGTCTCGCGACACCGGGCTCCTGGGTGCGTGCGCACCCGAGAACCCGCGACGCACGCCCGCGCGCACGTCCGCGCGCACGTCCGCGCGCACGTCCGCGCGCACGTCTCGCCGACAGGCACTACCAGGCCTCTACCTCGCCGAGGTAGAGGCCCGGTTCTGCGAGGTCGAGGCGGGGTCTCGCGAGGTAGAGCCCAGGTCCGCGAGGTAGAGGCCTGGTCGCGCGGAGTAGAGGCCTGGCCCCGCGAGGGAGCTCGACCTCACGAGGCGGGCCGCTCGTCCGCCGTCGCGGCGAGGTAGGCCCTCCCGCGCGGCGAGAGGCGGTACCCGACGTCGAGGCTCTCGGTGAGGCCGAGCTCCTTGAGCCGACGCACGCGCACCTTGAAGTCGTCGCGGACCATCCCGAGCCCGGCCGCGAGCTCGCGCGCGACGACGCCCTCGTGCGTGCCGATCAGCTCGAGGTACCGGCGCGTCCACGGCTCCGCGGCGGCCCGGTCCTTCCGCGCGAGCGCGGTGCGGAGCTGCTCGACGGCGTCCGCGTCGAGGTCCGCGTCCTCGCGCAGCGCGACGCGCGGGTCCGGGCCGGCGAGCCGCAGGCCCACGCGGTAGAGGTCGCCCTCGCGCCCGGCGCCCCGAGCGAGCACACGCTCGGGCGAGGTCATCCCGGCAAGGCGGGCCTCGTCGTCGGACACGACGGGCGCGCCGTCCGGACCGGCGGGCACGCGCTCGACCGACGTCACCTCGACGACGCCCACCCGGGTGCGCTGGAGCGTCCCGACGCGCACGCGCGGCGTCGTCCAGCGGCGGAACGCCAGCGTCACCGTCCCGTCCTGGAGGCCGCGCAGCGTGCGGGCGTCGAGGAGCACGCTCCGAGCCTACGACCACGCCGCCACGCCCTCCCGAGGGAGAGCCCGTCCGGTGAGGTAGAGCCGAGGTCACGACCTGGGCTCTACCTCGGCCCACCTGGGCTCTACCTCGCGCGACCAGGGCTCTACCTCGGCCCACCGAGGCTCTACCTCGCGCGAGCCCGCGCGACTGCGGCTCTACCTCGGCAGGGCAGGCAGGTCAGGCGAGCTCGGGGCGGCGGGCGACGGTGAGCACGTGGGTGTCGGGCCAGTCGACGGGCTCGCCGGTCGTGGCGTCGTGCAGGGCGGCGACGGGCGCGAACGCGTGCTCGACGACCCACTCGTTGCGCCACGCCCCGCTCCCCGGCTCGAGCTCGAACCCGGCGGCGGTGAGGAGGTCGGCCCACCGGGGGCCGGTGAGGTCGCAGAAGCGCTCGTGGCTCTCGGACAGCCAGTTGTCGACGTAGTCCTTGCGCGTGAGGAACTCCATCGCCTCGCGCAGCGTGAGCCGCCACGACCCGGGGCGCACGCGCTCGGGCCGGAAGTCGGCCCCGGAGAGGCGCGGGAAGTCGTACGCGAACTGGACGAGCCGCGCGTCGGTCGAGAGTGCCCCGACCCACGCCGCGACGTCCTCGCGCGCGAGGTCGTCGAGGTCGGTGCGGGCGCCGCCGGGCCCGTCGCCGGTCGCGGGGGCGCCGTCGTCGGTCCGCAGCGTGAGCACGACGACCCGGTCCGGCTCCGCGGGGCCGCACACGTCCGAGTTGATCCACACGCCGCCGGGCCGCGTGTGCGCGTGGACGCGGCGCGCGAACGTCTCGACGTCGCGCACGCCGTCCCCGTACGACGACACCTCGTGCGTGAGCGCGACGGTGAGGGTCGTGTCGACGGAGGCGTCGGGCATCACGGACCGGTCGAGGATGTTCGCCTGCACGAACCACACGTGCGGGTTCGCGAACACGCCCTGCGCCTTCTTGTGCTCGGCCTCCGCGACGAGGTGCCGCGCGACGTCGACGCCGAACAGGTCCGACTCGTGCAGGCGCGGCTCGCGCGCCACGTGCTCCAGGAGGCCGCCCGTCGCACACCCGATGTCGACGATCCGGCCGGGCCGCACGTGCGGGGCGACCTGGGCCCACTTGCGCGCCGACGCGTCCTCGAACGCGGCGGCGTACGTGCGGTAGTCGCGCGTCGAGGTGAGGTCGCCGTCGCCGGACACGACCGGGTCGGCGAAGATCCGCCGGACGTCCTCGACGAACCGGTAGCGCGCGAAGAACTCCGGCACGGCGGGGTGCGCGACGTCGCGCCAGCGCTCGTCCCCCGCGGCGATCTGCTCGACGACGTCCCACGGCCGCGCGGGGAGGTCGCCGCCCCGCTCGGCGGCGTCGAGCTCGACCCCCGCGACCCGGTAGCCGAGCGCGCGGTAGGCGTCGACGAGCGCGGGTGTCGAGCACGCGACGACGGTGTCCGCGGGGTCCGGCGCGACGCCGGTCGCGGTCGCGACGCTCGTCACGACGAGCTGGGCGAAGCGGTCGTCGGGCGCGACGTCGGGCACGGGCACGACGACGGACGCGAGGCCCTCCCGGGTCGTGACGTTCTCGACGAGCGCCTCGCGCCGGTGCCCGGGCAGCGGGTTGCGGCGGGTGCCCGCGTGGTTGGCGGACGTCACGACCCAGACGACCTCGACGTCGGGGGTGCAGCGCACGCGCCGACCGTCGAGGTCGTGCACGAGACCGGCGCGCAGCGCCCGGAGGTAGTCGACCTGGTAGCGCGTGACGACGTGGTGGCGGCCGGGGAAGAGGATGCGGCGCACGGGCGGGCCGTCGGTGGGGAGGGGCACCCGCACACGGTGCGGCCAGCCGGCACCCGGGCGCAACCCGTCTCACCTCTCGGGCCGACAGCCGCAGCCCTGGGCGCCACCCGTCTCACGTCTCGGGCGGCCGGACGCAGCACCCGCAGGGCCCGCGTCCGGGGCACGGACGCTCACGAGGCGCGGAACGGTGCGGTTGCGCGGGTCCGGGCACGCGTCCGCGCCGCGCGACACGCCCGGACTGGACGGCCGTCCACGATGCAGCTGGGCGCGCCGTATGCGACGGTATGGGCGATGTTCTGGATCGTGGCAGGGGCTGTGCTCGTCGTGTCCGGCCTCGCGATCGCCGCGACGGCCGTCCGTGGCGCGCGCCGCGCCGGGTCGACGGGTGCGAGCGGCATCGCGATCGCGGTCGGCGGCGGCCTCCTCGTGTGGGGCGCCGTGGCCCTGCTCGTCGGCCTGCTCACCGAGGGCTGACCGGCACCTCCCGCGCGTCCACGAGCTCCGCCCCGCTCACCGCGCCCGAGAGCCCGCGGCGCGAGCGGGTGAACGGGACCGCGACCACCGACACCACCGCGAACAGGGCCGCGAGCGGTGCCGCGACCGAGGCGGCCACCCCCACCGCCGCAGGGATCCCGGCCGGCAGGTCGCTCAGCAGGCCGAGCGCTCCCCACAGGGCGCCGCCCGCCGACGCGCGGGCGACCCGCTGCGCCGTCGTGCCGCGCCGCCCGGCCCAGCGCGGGGCGAGCCATACCGTCCGCTGGCCCCACGAGGCGCCGCTGCCGAGGAACGTCGGCACCACGAAGACGACCACGAACGGCACGAGCGTGCCGAGCAGCCACTGGGCCCAGTCCGCGCCGTCGGGCAGCGGGCGCCCGAGCGCGTAGAGCACCGTGCGGTAGGCGACCTGCAGCACGACGCCCAGCGCCGTGACGAGCAGCGCGTCGAGCAGCATCCCGAGCCATCGCCGCCAGACGGTCACCGGCCGGGCCTCCTCGCGGCGCGCCTCGAGCTCTCCCGCACGCGGCATCCAGCGCAGCAGGAGGGGCGCCGCGAGCGCCCCGAGGAGCGCGCCGAGCGTGTTGGTCAGCACGTCGTCGACGTCGGCGACCCGGTACGAGCACGGGATGATCCCGAAGATCCCGGTGTACTGCGTGGTCTCGACGAGGAGCGACACGAGCAGGCCGGACAGCGTCGTGACGAGCACCCCGCGGCCGAGGTAGCGCCGCACGAGCACGCCCCAGGGGACGAACAGGACGACGTTGAAGACCACCTGGAGCACGGCGGTGCTGCGCAGGGTCGCGCCGAGCCCGAGCCCGGCCGTGTCCCGCCGGACGTCCGCGAGCGAGTGGAACGGCACGAGCTCGGCGCCCGCGACGCCGTACTGCGCGCACCACCGCGCGAGGTCGCCGCTCGGGAGCGGCAGGAGCGTGTAGGCGACGAGCGCGACGCCGTAGACCGCGACGGCGGCCGCCCCGAGCAGACGCCGGCCGCTCAGGCGGCCGTACCGCCGGTACTGCCATGCGAGCGCGGGCACGAGGAAGGCCGCGAAGAGCAGGGCGCCCCCGAGCAGGCCGACGTACGCGGGCCACGTCCACCGGTCGGTCACGCGCGGGCTCCGCCCTGCGCGGGTCGGCGCGCGGCGCGCGTCACGGTCGGGACCGGGGTCGGGTTCGGCGTCACGGGCCCCAGTATCGCGGCCGACGACGACCGGCCCGGCCCCGCGGGACCTTCGGCGCGGCCCGGGGCGGGGACGCCCGCCTACCGTGGAGGTGCGGTCGGTCGTCACGGGTCGCCGAGGGTGCACCGAGGACCGGTCCGGCACCGCCCGCCGCGCACCGACCGGTGCGCGCGGCACGACGGACGAGGTGAGCACGATGAAGGCGGCGCGGTACCACGGCAAGGAAGACCTCCGGATCGAGGACGTCCCGGAGCCCGAGACCCGGCCGGGGACCGTGAAGATCCGGCCCGCGTGGACGGGGATCTGCGGCTCGGACCTGCACCTCTACCTCGAGGGCCCGTTCCCGCCGGCGCCGTCGGAGACGCAGCCGCACCCCCTGTCGGGCGAGACGCTGCCCGTCGTGTTCGGGCACGAGTTCTCCGGCGTGGTCGAGGAGCTCGGCGAGGGCGTCGAGGGCCTCGCGGTCGGGGACGCGGTCGTCGTCGAGCCGTTCATGGTGTGCGGCGAGTGCCCGCCGTGCCGCGACGGGCTCTACAACGCGTGCGTGAAGATGGGCTTCATCGGCATCTCGGGCCGCGGCGGCGGGCTGGCGGAACACGTCGTCGTCGAGCGGCGGTGGGTGCACCCGGTGGGCGACGTCCCGCTGGACCAGGCGGCGCTCATCGAGCCGCTGGCCGTCGCGTACCACGGCGTCCGCCTCTCCGGGGCGCAGGCGGGCGACACGGTCCTCGTCGGCGGCGCGGGTCCGATCGGCCTGCTCACGTGCGCCGTGCTGCACGCGATCGGGGCGCGCGCGATCGTCACGGAGGTGAGCGGGGCGCGCAAGGCCAAGGCGCTGGAGACCGGGGTGGCCGACGACGTCCTCGACCCGCGCGAGGTCGACGTCGCCGCGCGCGTCCTCGAGCTCACGGACGGCCGCGGCGCGGACGTCGCGATCGAGTGCTCGGGCGCGCAACCTGTGCTCGACACGCTGACCCGCGCGCTCAAGGCGGGCGGCACGCTCCAGATCGTGGCGCTGTTCTCCGAGCCGCCGACGCTCGACGTCATGACGGTCCTGCTCCGCGAGCTGACCATCAAGGGCGCGATCGGGTACGCGGACGACCACCCGGCCGTGATCCGGCTCGTGCAGGAGGGCAAGGTCGACCTCGCCCCGTTCGTGACGAGCCGCATCGCCGTCGAGGACGTCGTGGAGAAGGGGTACCGAGAGCTCATCGACCACAAGGACGACCACGTGAAGATCGTCGTGTCGGTGTGAGACGGCGGCCTGCGGCCCCCACCGTCCCCGGGGGCCGCGGGCCGCGCTGCTCGACCTGCGGTGCACGGCGGGGCGTGCCACGGTGGAGGAGCACCGCAGCACCCGGCCCCGGGAGGCCCGCATGGACGTCCTCGCCGCCCACGGCGACGCGATCGGCGCGTTCGACGCGCTCGTGCGCCCGCTGCGCGACGACCGCTGGCCGCTCCCCACGCCCGACGCGGACTGGACCGTCCGCGACCTCGTCAACCACGTCACGGCCGAGCAGCTCTGGGCCCCGGAGCTCCTCGCGGGCCGCTGGATCGAGGACGTCGGCGGCGTCTTCGACGGCGACGTGCTGGGCGACGACCCCGTCGACCGCTGGGTCGACGCGTCCGTCCAGGCGCGCGAGGCGTTCCTCGCGCCGGACGCCCTCGACCGTCGCGTGCACCTCTCGTACGGCGACGAGTCGGGCGCGGAGTACTGCGCGCAGATGACGTTCGACCTCGTGGTGCACGCGTGGGACCTGGCCCGGGCGACGGGCGGTGACGAGGAGGTCGACCCGGCGCTCGTCGCGTGGGCGCTGCGCTACGCCGAGGCGCGCTCGACGTTCCTCGAGCCCGGCCCGCTCTTCCGCGGTCCCCTCGACGCCGACGACGGCGCCGACGACCTCACGCGCCTCCTCGCGCTCACCGGCCGCGCGCGCTGACCGCCGCCGCACGACGACGGGGTGAACGTCGGCGGGACGTCCGGCGTGCGGCGTCCTGCGCAGGACGGCCGGGCGCGCCGCGCGCGAGACTGGCCCCATGCCGCTCGACCGCACCGCACCCCGGACGCCGGCGGAGCCGCCCGGCGCACCGGGTCGCGCCCGCCTCCTCGAACCGGTCGCCGACCGCGCGGGCCGGCCGCTCGCCGTCGGGCACCGGGGCAACTCGTCCGTCGCGCCGCAGAACACGCTCGCGGCGTTCGAAGCGGCGTGGCGCGCGGGCGCGGACGCGATCGAGCTCGACGTGCACCTCACCGCCGACCGGCACGTCGTGGTGCTGCACGACGACGTCGTGGACGAGACGACGGACGGCACCGGCCACGTGGACGGACTGACGCTGGCGCAGGTCCGCGCGCTGGACGCCGGGTCTTCGTTCGCGCGGGCGTTCGCGGGCCAGCGCGTCCCCACGTTCGAGGAGGCGGCGCGGTTCGTCGCGGAGCGGCCGGGCCTGGAGCTGCTCGTCGAGCTCAAGGGCGTGTGGTCGACGGACGACGCGGCGCTCGTGACGGGGGTCGTGGACGCCGCCGGGATCGGGGAGCGGGTGGTCGTCCAGTCGTTCTGGCCGCCCACGGTCGCCGCGCTGCGCGACGCCGCGCCGCACCTCGACCGGGCGCTGCTGCTCGCGCTGCACCCGGACAGCCTGGGCGAGCTGGTCGCGGTGTGCGCGGACCTCGGGGTCGCGGGGTGCCACCCGGAGGTCGCGCTGCTCGCGCACGAGCCGGGCCTCGTGGAGACGCTGCGCGACGCGGGCCTGCGAGTGCACGTGTGGACCGCGGACACGCCGGACGAGTGGGACGACCTCCTGGTCCAGGGCGTCGACGGCATCATGACCGACCGGCCCGACCGCCTCGTCGGCTGGCTCGACGCGCGGCTCGGCCCCGCCGCGCACGCGGGCGCCCGAGAGGTGGACCTCGCCGCGTCGCCCTAGCCTCGACGGATGAGCGCGACGACCCCGCCGGCGCCCCCGGCCGCGACCCCACCCGGCACCGCGACGAGCCCTGCCGCGCCCGACGGTGCGCCCCGGTCCCCCGCGGTGTGCGTGCTCGCCCTGACACCGCTGCTCGCGATCGAGATCGAGCCCGCCGGGCCGACCGAGACGTCGCCCGAGGTGCACGTCCACCCGGGCGGGCAGGGCCTGTGGCTCGCCCGCATGGCCTACTCGCTCGGGGCGCACGTCGTGGTCTGCGGGCCGTTCGGCGGCGAGACGGGCAGCGTCGCGGCGCACCTCGCCCGCACCGAGAACCTCGAGCTGCGCACGGTCGGCACCGGCGGCAACGGGGCGTTCGTCCACGACCGGCGCAGCGGCCAGCGCACCGAGCTCGTGACGATGGATCCCTACCCCCTGAACCGGCACGAGGTCGACGACCTCTACAGCACCGTCCTGGTCAGCGCGCTCGACGCGGCCGTCACGATCCTCACCGGCTCGGAGACGGGCGTCGGGGTCCCGGCGTCGTTCTTCCGGCGCCTCGCTCACGACCTGCACGCCTCGGACAGCCAGGTCGTCGCGGACCTCTCCGCGGACCAGGCCCGGGCCGTCGCCGACGCGCCGGGGGTCGTGCTGAAGATGAGCCACGAGGAGCTCGTCGAGGGCGGCTTCAGCGACGACGAGTCCGAGGAGTCGCTCCTGCGGTCCGCGCGCGCCATGGTCGACGCCGGCCCGCGCGCGCTCGTCGTGTCCCGCGCGCACGACCCCTCGCTGCTCGTCACGCGCGAGCACACGTACCGGGTCACGACGCCCCGCGTCACGACCGTCGACCACCGCGGCGCGGGCGACTCGATGACGGCGGGGATCGCCGTCGGGCTGGGGCGCGGGCTCGAGCTGCCCGACGCCGTCCGGCTCGGCGCCGCGGCCGGGGCGCTCAACGTCACGCGGCGGGGCCTCGGGACGGGCCGCCGCGACCAGATCGAGCGCTTCGCGCGCAGCGTCACGGTCGAGGACGTGACCTGACGCCCGCCCGCGGAGCGTGACCGAACACCGAGACCCGGACCCGAACCCTCAGGAGGACCGCGTGCGCGCACTCGTGACCAACGACGACGGGATCGACTCCCCCGGCCTGGCGGTGCTCGCCGGGGCGGCGCTCGACGCCGGGTACGAGGTCGTCGTCGCGGCGCCCGCCCGGGAGTCGTCCGGGGCGAGCGCCGCGCTGCTGGGCGCCGAGCGCGACGGCCGGCTGGCCGTCGAGCCGCGTAGCGCGCCCGGCCTGCCCGACGGCGTCACCTCCTACGCCGTGCGCGCCGCCCCCGCGCTCATCGCGTTCGTCGCCGCCTACGGCGGGTTCGGCCCGCGGCCCGACCTCGTGCTCTCGGGCGCCAACAAGGGCGCGAACACGGGCAACGCGATCCTGCACTCGGGCACCGTCGGCGCGGCGCTGTCCGCGATGACGCACGGCATCCGGTCGCTCGCCGTCTCGGTCGACGCCGCCGAGCCGCGGCACTGGGACACCGCGCGGCTCGTCACCGACCACGTGCTCGCCTGGATGGACAGGAGCGCCGCCGACGTCCCGCTCGACCGGCGCACGCTCAACGTCAACGTGCCCGACGTCGCCCCCGACCGCCTGCGCGGGCTGCGGCAGGCGCCGCTCGCGTCGTTCGGCCTCGTCCAGGCGAACATCCACGAGGACGGCGACCGGCACCTCGTGCTCCAGTACTCGGGCACCGAGCGGCACTCCGAGCCCGACTCCGACACCGGCCTGCTCACGCGCGGCTGGGCCACCGCGACGCTCCTCGTCGCCCCCTACGCGGACGCGAGCGTCGACATCCCGACCCTCCCGCCCCTGGCTTGACGACCCCCGCCGTCGAGCACGGGGTCCGCGACCGCGTCGCGGCCGATCCGGTCGTCAACCCCGTGCTCGACCGTCGCCGGTGTCGTGATCGGGGGTCTCGTCGTCCGGCACCGTCTCGTGCTCGGCGGTGCGCTCGCGCTCCTCGATGACGTCCTGGCCGGGCCCGGCGAACGCCCGCGAGCGCTCCTCGCCCTCGGGCGTCCCGCTGAAGAAGGCGGACTCCGCGGCCTCGGGCAGGTCGTCGTCGTGCCCGACGGCGGGCAGCGGCCGGGTGCTGCCCGGCGCCTCGGCGTCGTCGACGCCCCCGTCCGCCGCGGTCGGCCCGGTGCGGCCCGGACGACCCGCGCCGTCGTCGGGGCCCGGCACCACCCCGACGAGCCGCGTCGGGTCCTCGCTCGGCGCGGCGCCCGCGCCCCGGCCCGCGCGCCGGATCGTGCCGAGGACGACGGGCGCGTCGGCACGACGCGCACCTCGCTCCGCGGGGAGCCGCGGCGGCCGCGCCGGGGCGACGGGACCGCCGTCGTCCGTGGCGTCGCGGCCGGGGCCACCGGACGCGTCGGACCTGTCCGGCGCGCCGAGCCCGTCGCGCTCGTCCGGCCCGTCGAGGTCCAGCGCGTCCACCGCGCGCTCGAGCCGCGTGCGCGGCAGGCCCTGGGGCGCGGCGCGCTGCAACCAGTCGACGAGTCCCTCGCGCACGAAGCACCGCAGGTCGAACAGCGTCGGGGCGTCGTGCGCGCTGACGAGCGCGCGCACGCGGACGAGGCCCCCGACGGCGTCGGTCACCTGGAGGATGCCGACGCGCTCGTCCCACAGGTCCGTGAGCCCGAGCAGCCGCCGCAGCTCGGCGCGCATGGGGCCGACCGGCACCTCGAAGTCGAGGTCGAGCTCGACCGTGCCCAGCAGGTCGGCCGCGCGCCGGGTCCAGTTCTGGAACGGCGTCGTCGTGAAGTACGTCGACGGCATGATGAGCCGGCGGTCGTCCCACAGGTGCACGACGACGTACGTCATCGTGATCTCCTCGATGCGCCCCCACTCGCCCTCGAGGACCACGACGTCGTCGACGCGGATCGCGTCGGTGAACGCGATCTGCATGCCCGCGAAGACGTTGGCGAGCGACGTCTGCGCCGCGAGCCCCGCGACGATCGAGATGAGCCCGGCCGACGCGAGCAGGCTCGCCCCCGCCGCGCGCGCGGCGGGGAACGTCAGCAGGATGCCCGCGACCGCGCACACGACGATCACCGCGACGGTGAGCCGCCGCAGCACCGTGATCTGCGTCCGGACGCGGCGCGCGTGCCGGTTGTCCGCGGTGTCCATGCGGTAGCGCTGGAGCGCGGAGTCCTCGAGCACGAACGCGATCGCGCCCACCCACCACGCCCCGACCACGATGAGCGCGATGAGCAGCAGGTGCTCGACGGCGGGCCGCCACGGCGTCCCGGCGTCGGTGGTGACGCGCACGGCGATCCAGACGGCGACGACGGTGAGGACCGCGCGGTCCGGCCGCCGGAGCCGTCGCGACAGGTCCCGGGCCAGCTCGCTGCGCCGCCCGGCCCGCCGCACGACGGCGGAGATCACCGTCCCCAGCACGAACGCCAGGACCACGCCCGCCGCGACCGCACCGAGGGTGAGCAGGACGTCGGTCGTGTTCTCGAGCTCGGTGTCCATCCCCCCAGGCTAGGCAGGGTGCGAGACCGTCACCTCCGGGCCGCGCGACGGACGCGGGGCGCCCGGGACCGCGGGGGGCGGGCCAGCCACGGGGCGAGCACCTGCGTCACGCGCGGCAGCACGAGGTAGGTCATCACGGGCGTGAGGACGAGCGTCGTGGCGAGCACGCGCGGGACGACCGGCACCGCGTCCCACGCGGGGACCAGGCTCCCGACGAGCAGGGTGAACGCGAGGTTCACGGGGAAGAACCCGAGCCAGATGCTCACGGACTGCTTCCAGCGGGGCGGCGCCGCGGCGACCGCCGCGCCCGACGATGCGCCCGACGACGCGCCCGGCGTCGGGTCGTCGAACCAGCCCTCGATGCCCGTGCGGCGCTCGACCCGCGTCTCCTCGACGAGGTCCCGGCCTCGCGCGAGCCAGCCCACCCGGTCGGGCGAGGTCTCCCAGGCGTCGAGCGTCGCAGCGTCCGCGAACCGGTAGAGCATGTGCCAGTCGTGCGACCCGGCCGAGGCGCGCACCCAGCCGGAGCCGAGGAAGCCCGGGTAGCGGTTGGCGAGGTTGACCCCGTCCTGCACCCAGCGCGTGACGGCTGGGACGTTCTCGGGCCGGACGCGGCGCTCGATCGCGACGGTCACGGGACCGGCGCCGGTGCGGGCCGGGCCGGAGCGGGGTCGGGCGGGCGGGCTCGGGGGCAGGGCGCGGGCGGGGTCGCCGCCGGTCCGCCGCACGTCCCCGGGGACGTCGTGGGTCATGGGACGAGTGAACGCGGCGGGTGTTTCCGGGTCGTGAACGCGCGCGGGCGCGGGACGGATCGTCCCGCGGGTCGGGACGCGAGCCGACGCGCGCGGCGGCCGGGCCGGGCCTACCGTGGCAGGCATGATCTCGTGGGAGCTCGCGCTCGCCCTGCGCGACGCGGGCGTGCGGTGGTCCCCCGCCTCGGGCGACCGCTTCCGCCTCCTCACCACCGGTGCCGACGGCGACGTCTTCACCGTGAGCGACATGACCATCGAGCCGCACGAGTTCGACACCGGCGTCGTGCTCGGCTTCAACGGCACGACGGAGTGGGCGCTCGACTCCGTCGCGCTCGAGGACGCGCTGTGGCACCCGCTGGAGGACCAGCTCCGCGAGCTGCTCGGCGGCACGTTCCGCGCGCTCGAACGGACCGCCGACGGGTACGTCGTGCGCACCGAGGTCCTCGGCGAGGCGGCCGAGCACCGCGCCGCCGACGCGGCCGACGCCTACGCGGACGCCCTGCTCGCGCTCGTCGCCGTGAGCACGGAGGGCCCGCCCTGACCCGCCGCCGGCACGCGGCCTGGCTCGACGACGTCCGGCGTGCCCCGGGCGTCGTGCGCCGGGTGCTGCGCGCGCTGGGCGACGAGCCGCCCCTCGCCGTCGAGCCCGAGCCGCCCGAGGTCTCGCCCGACCTCGTGCCCCTCCTGCGCGAGCTCGGGACGGCGCTCCTCGACTCCGGCCGCTCGGTCACCGACGTCGAGGACGACCTCGAGGCGGTCGCCCGGCGGTCGGGCGCCTCGACCGTCGGCACCCTCGTCCTGCCGACGGGCGTGTTCGTCCGGGTGAGCACCGAGAGCGGCGCGGTCGCGGACTTCTCGGCCGCGGAGGCGAGCGGTCTCAACCTCGACCAGATCGGGGCGCTCATGACGCTCGTGCGCCGCCTGCGCACGTCGGACGTCCCGCTCGCCGACGCGCGGGCGCAGCTGCGCGCGATCGTCGCCCGCCCGCCCCGGTTCGGGGCCGCGCTCACCGTCGTCGGGCACGGGCTGCTCACCGTCGGTTTCGGGCTCGTGCTCAACCCGACGGGCCCGCTCCTGCCCGTCTACCTCGCCCTCGGGCTGCTCGTCGGAGCGCTGCGCTGGCTCGGCACGCGGTGGCCCACGCTCGCGACCGCCCTGCCTGTCGTCGCGGCGTTCGTCGTCACGCTCCTCGCCGTGGACGTGGTGCACCCGTGGCTGGGCGACGACCCGCTGAGCGTGCTCGTCCCGCCACTCGTGTCGTTCCTGCCCGGGTCGGTGCTCACCGTCGCGGCGATCGAGCTGACGAGCAACCAGATCGTCGCGGGGGCGAGCCGGCTCGTCTACGGCGTCGCGCAGCTCCTGCTCCTCGTGTTCGGCGTCGTCGCCGGCGCCGCCGTCGGGGGCCCGCTCGTCGCGGCGCCGCAGGGCGACCACCTCGGGTGGTGGGCGCCGTGGGTGGGGATCCTCGCCGTCGGGCTGGGGCAGATGCTCTTCGCGTCGTCGCCGCGCGGTTCGCTCCCCTGGGTCCTGCTCGTGCTGCTGGGCGCCTACGCGGCCCAGCTCCTGGGGTCGCTCGCCGCGGCGCCCCTCGCCGGGTTCTTCGGGGCGCTCGTCATCGCCCCGCTCGCCGCGCTCGTCGAGCGCTCGCGGCACGGGCCGCCGGCGGCCGTCACGACGCTGCCCGCGTTCTGGCTCCTCGTGCCCGGCGCCCTGAGCCTCCTGGGTCTCTCCGACCTCGTGAACGGGGGCCCGGAGGCCGCGCAGGAGATCGCGAACGCGGTCGTCGCCGTGTTCGGGATCGCGCTCGGGACGCTCGTCGGCTCGGCGGTCACGCGCGACGCAGGACGCGTGACACGTACCCTCTTCACGTCCTGAGCACACGGTCCCCACGCCATTCCCGGGGGTTCCCCTCGTGAGCCCACCCCTCTGGACGTCCGTCTAGTTGAAGATGGAACAGCCGACAGGCCTCCGCGGTCCACCCCGAGACCGTGCCTGTCGGCGTCGTGGTGAGAGGGCGCGCTCGCGTCCCGCCCGACCGCACGCCGTCGTGGTCACCCCGCGCTCCCCTGCGCAGGTGCCCAGGGACCGGAGCGCGCCGCGCTCGACCGCCCGCGACCACGACCCGATGATCGGATCGTCCGCTTGACCACTGCACAGCACCTCACGTCCACCCCGACCGGCACCACCGGCGCGTACCCCGCCGTCCGCGGCGAGGCGCGCTAGATGGGCCGCCACACCGCGCGCCGGGCCTCGTTCCCCGCCGCCCTCGTCTCCGCCGCCCGCCGTGGCACGCACGGGACCGGCTCTGCCGCGCCCCGGCGCCGCCGCACGCTCGGGACCGGCGCCGCCGTCGCGGCCGTCGCGCTCACCGCGAGCACCGCCGCGGCGGCCTTCGCCGACGGCGCGGCGCCGTCCGCCACGACCGACGCGACCGAGGCGGCGCCCGCCGGCACGCCGACGTCGGGCGCCGCGGTCGCCCCCGTGTCCCTCGGGACGGTCGCCGCCCCGGCGACCGCCGACCCGGCGACCGTCGACGCCGCGGGCGACGTGCTCGTCCGGGCCCAGTTCCTCACCGGGGAGGGCGCCGCGGCGCTCACGCCCGAGCAGGTCGCCCAGATCGAGGACGCGCGCACGCGGCTCAGCGAGGCCGTGTCCGAGGCGTCCCCGTCCGAGGATGCCACCACGCTCCTCGGCTCCCCCGCGGGGTCCGGGCTCGCGAGCCCGGACGACGGCGCCACGGCGACCGCCGAGGCCACCGAGGAGCCCGCGACCGACGACACGCTCACCGCCGCCGAGACGCTCGGCGCGAGCGTGCCCGCGCTCGACGGCCGCGCCGACGACCGTGCGAGCCGGTCCTCGGCCCGCACGCCGCTCGACGAGCTCGAGGCCGCGGTCCCGACGCTCGGCACCGCGACGCCGGGCCTGGCCACGGCGCCCGACGACGCCCCGCCCGGGACGGACGCCGCCGCGCCGTCGGCCGGCGCTGACGCGGCGACCGAGTCGCCCGAGGAGGACGCGGCGGCCGCGGACACCGCGACCGACGCGCCCGACCTCACCACCGGTACGGGGAACGCGAACGCCGGTGCCCCGGCCGCAGACGCCGAGGCACCCGCGGACCCGGCGGCTCCCGCCGGCACGGAGGAGATCGCCGCGCTGACGGCGGAGCTCACGACCCTGCTCGACGCCGCCGGCTCGGGCGTGACCGTCCAGGTCGTGCCCGGACCGCCGTCGGCCGAGGAGGTCGCCGCCCAGCTCGACCAGTGGGCCACGTCCACCGCGGGCTACGGCAACGGCCAGATCCCGGCGAGCGCGCTGTGCGAGCTGTCGTTCGCGCCCGGCGAGCAGCTCCGCTGCGACGCCGCCCACCAGATCGAGGCCCTCAACGAGAAGTACCGCGAGGCGTTCGGCGCGAACCTGTCCGTCACGGACTCGTACCGCTCGTACGCGTCCCAGGTCGCCGTGAAGGCGTCCCGCGGCTACTTCGCGGCGCCGCCCGGCATGTCGAACCATGGCTGGGCGCTCGCGCTCGACCTCGGCGGCGGCATCCAGAGCTACGGCACCGCGCAGTACGAGTGGATGCGCGCCAACGCGCCGGCCTACGGGTGGGAGAACCCCGAGTGGGCCCGCGCCGGCGGCTCGAAGAACGAGCCCTGGCACTGGGAGTACGGCGACATCTCCTGACGGGCCGCTCCCCCACGACGACGGCCCCGGCACCGCGACGACCTCGCGGGACCGGGGCCGTCGTCGTCCGTGCCCGGCGACGCGGGGCGCGTCAGGTGAGGGCGTCCGCGAGGAGCAGCATCGTCACGAGGAACCCGGTGACGAGGTTGAGCCACAGGAACGCCCGCCACCCGGCGTTGGCGCGCTCGCAGTCGTCGTCGCGCACGTCGCGGAACCGCAGCACGTTGAGGGCGTACGGCAGCGGGAGCAGCGCGGCGAGGACGCCGGGCCACGGGAGCACCGCGAGCACGACGGCCGCCCCGACGTACGCCGCCGCCGCGGCGAGCACGGTCGCGTGCGCGCCGATCGCCGTCGCGACGGACGCGATGCCGCCCTCGCGGTCCGCGCGCACGTCCTGCACCGCACCGAACGCGTGCGAGGCCATGCCCCAGAGCACGAAGCCGACGAGCACGGGCCAGACGGACCGCGCGGAGAGGTCCGCGTCGACGAGCACGAGCGCGTACAGCAGCGGCCCGGCGAAGTGCATGGCGGAGGTGAACGAGTCGAGGAACGGGCGCTCCTTGAACCGCAGCCGGGGCGCCGAGTAGGCGACGACGCCGAACACCACGAGCGCGAGGACCGCGCCCGCGAGCGGGTCGCCGAGGAGCAAGAGCGCGACGAGGAACGGCACGTTGGTCGCGACGCACGCGCGCAGGATGCGCCGGTGCGTGACGCGCGCGGTCGCCGGGTCCGCCAGCGCACCCTCGATGCCGCCCTTGCGCGGGTTCCGCAGGTCGCTCGCGTAGTCGAAGACGTCGTTCACGCCGTACATGAGCAGGTTGTACGGCACGAGGAAGTACAGCGTCCCGACGACGAGCGCGAGGTCGACGCGCCCGCCGGTCGCCACGAGGTACCCCGCGGCGAAGGGGTACGCGGTGTTGATCCAGGAGAAGGGCCGCGACGCGGCGAGGACGTCCTTCACCGGTCGTCCTCCGTGGCACGCCCGCGCCCGGACCCGCGGCCGGCGGTGCGGTCGCGACCGCGGGCGCCGAGCACCGTCCACAGCACCGGCATCCCGAGCGCGGCGGCGAGCGCGTACGCGAAGTCCTCGAGCGGCGCCCCCCACAGGTAGACGCCGAGGATCTTGTCCGGGTGGTAGACGTACAGGTCGGCCGCGATCATCAGCGTGTCGAACACGAGGGTGAGCACGCACATCACGACGGCCGTCCACACGAGCGGCCCGGGTCGCAGTCGGCGCAGCACGCGCCACGACACCGCGACGAGCACCGCGAGGACGATGACGTTGAGCACGATGTTCGTCACGCGTCGTCCTCCCCGGCGCGCCGGGCCGCGAGCACGCGCTCGGCGCCCCGCCAGACGAGCAGCGCGTTGTAGCACAGGAGCGTCAGGAACACCGCCTCCTCGACGGGGAGGTCGGGCGCGAGCAGCAGCCCGGTCATCCAGGGGCTCTCCCCGCGCGCGAAGATCCCGAGCGCGAGTCCCGCGACGTCCCACGCGAGGAACCCGACGACGCCGAGCCCGACCGTGAGCGCGGCCCGCCGCGGGTCGGACCAGAACGCGAGCCGGAACCGGCGGTCGAGCACGGCCAGGCCGCCGAGCGAGACCGCGAGCGCACCGAGGTAGGCGAGGCCCGTCACCGGCGGACCGCCACCGGCCGGTCCGCCGGCCGGAGCCGTTCGGGCCGGCGGCTCGCGGCGAGGAAGCCCTCGCGCAGCGGCTCGGGCAGCGGGCGCGCGGACGTCTCGCCGAGCAGCCGCTTGGCGACGAGCTCGGCGCTGATCAGGCACATCGGCAGTCCCACGCCCGGGATCGTGCCACCTCCGGCGTGGTAGAGCCCGTCGACACGGCGGGACGCGTTGCCCGGGCGCCACAGCGCGGACTGCCGCAGGGTGTGCTCCATGCCGAGCGCGCCGCCGCGCCACGCCGAGAGCTCGGTCGCGAAGTGCGCCGGGCCGAGCACGCGTCGCGTGACGACGCGCCCCGGGAGGTCCTCGACGCCCGCCCAGCGTCCCACCTGGGCGAGGTAGCGGTCGGCCAGCCCTTCGAGCGTGCGCTGCGACGGCTCGTCGCCGCCGAGCGTCGGGTCGGCGGGGAACGGCACGAGGAGGAACAGGTTCTCGTGGCCGGGCGGCGCCGCGGGGGCGGCCGACGTCGGCCCGTCGGTCGCGCTCGTGCGCGACACGTACAGCGAGGCCGGCTCCGGCACGCGCAGGCCGCGGGGGTCGCTGCGACGGTCCGGGCCGAGCACCGCGTCGAAGTTGGCGGGCCAGTCCTTCGTGAAGAACAGCGAGTGGTGCGCGAGCTCGGGCAGCTCGCCGCGGACGCCCGCGAGCACGAGCAGCGCCGAGATGCCGGGGCCCTTGTCCTCCCACGCCGCGGCGGGGAGGTCGGCCCAGCGCGGATCGAGGAGCGCCGTCTCCGTGTGGTGCCGGTCGGCGGCCGACACGACGACGTCCGCCTCGACGAGCTCGCCCGACGCGAGGCGCACCCCGGCGACCCGGCCGCGGCGACCGCCGCCGGGCACGACCTCGATCCCGGCGACGTCGGCGCCGGTGCGCACCTCGGCGCCCGCGTCGCGCGCGAGCCGCTCGACGGCCTCGATGAGCGTGTACATGCCCCCGCGGGGGTACTGGACGCCGTCGACGAGGTCGAGGTGGCTCATGAGCGAGTAGAGCGCGGGCGCGCGGTAGGGGGACGACCCGAGGAACACGGCGTGGTACCCGAGGAGCTGCTGGAGCCGCGGGTCGTCCACGGCGCGCGCGGCCCGGTCGGCGAGCGACTCGCGCAGGAGCCCGGCCAGGCGCGGCAGCCGGCGCAGCACCGCGGGCGAGAGCGCCCGGTCGGGGCGCTCGAACGTCGTGTAGAGGAAGTGGTCGAGCGCGAGCCCGTACGCCTCGCTCGCGTCCTCGGCGTACGCGGCGACCCGGCCCCCGGCACCCGGCTCGATCGCGTCGAGCCGCGACCGGTTGACCCCGGGGTTGCCGGACAGCTCGAACGTCGACGCCGCGCCGTCCGCGCCCGGCTCGAAGAACACCCGGTACGCCGGGTCGAGCGGGACGAGGTCGAGGTGGTCCTCGACGCGCGCGCCGAGCAGCCCGAAGAAGTGCTCGAACACCTCGGGCATGAAGTACCAGGACGGGCCGGTGTCGAAGCGGAAGCCGTCCACCTCGAGCGTGCCCGCGCGACCGCCCACCTCGTCGTGCCGCTCGAGCAGGGTGACGCGCGCGCCACCGCGCGCGAGCAGGGCGGCGGTGGCGAGCCCGGCGATCCCCCCTCCGACGACGACGACGCGCGGAGCCCTCACGCGAGCACCTTCCGCGGGCGCGGGGAGCGGGCGGACGCCACCTGGCCGAGGAGCTGGCCGCCGGCGGCGCGCGCCGCGAGCGCGACCTTCATCGTGTCCGGGATGCGCACGCGCGCACGCAGGATGTCCTCCGGCGGCGTCGCGGCGAGCCGCGCGAGGAGCCGCTCGTAGACGGCGACGGTCGCGGCCACGGCGATGCGCGGGCGCACCGGGAGCCCGGGGAGCGCGGCGCGGGCGGCGGCGAGGTCGCCCTCCACCTCGCGGCAGAACGCCTCGACGTCCCGGCGGCGCAGCCGGCCGGGGACGACGCCCGGCAGGTAGGCGCGCCCGAGCTCGTCGTGGTCGGTGCGCAGGTCGCGCAGGAAGTTGATCTTCTGGAACGCCGCGCCGAGCGCGCGGGCGCCGCGGACCAGCACCGGGTCCGGGACGCGCAGCGGCTCTCCCGGGCGGCGCCGCGCGTTGAGGAACACCGCGAGGCACATGAGGCCGACGACCTCCGCCGAGCCGTACACGTACCGCTCGTAGCTCTCGCGGTCGTGCACGCGCACCGTGAGGTCGGTGCGCATCGAGGCGAAGAACGGGTCGACCTCGTCGTGCCCGAAGCCGCAGCGGCGCGCGGCACGGGCGAACGAGTGGACGACGAGGTTCGTCGACCAGCCCCGGTCGAGCGCCCGCGCCGTCTCCGCCTCGAGCTCGTCGAGGAGGTCTGCCGCGCCGTCGCCGCGGCGCGTGTCCACGACCTCGTCGGCGATCCGCACGAGCCCGTACACCGCGTCGATCCCGTCGCGGGTCGGCGTGTCGAGCAGGCGTGCGCCCAGCCCGAATGAGGTCGAGTACGCCGCCAGCACGACCCGGCTCGTGCGTGCGGCGGTCAGGTCGTACAGCCGTGCCGGGTCGCTCTCGTCGCCCACGTCGTCGTCCCGCCTTCCGTCGCCGGGGCACCTCCCCGGTCAATCCTCAGCATGCTGAGGGATGTAGGATCGCACGGGACGCCGGATTTCACACCTCGGAGGCGGCCTCGCGCGTCGTGTCGATGCGGCGGGGCCCGGACTGCCAGGCCTCCCACGCCGACGCGATGATCTCCGGCAGGCCGTTCGTGGCGCGCCAGCCGAAGAGCTCGTTGATGCGGCGGGGGTTCCCGACGAGCTGCGGCGGGTCGCCCGCGCGGCGCGGCAGGACCTCCGGCGTGACGTCGAGCCCGCTGACGCGCCCGATCTCGTCGATCACCTCGCGCACCGAGGAGCCCTCGCCCGTGCCGACGTTGAAGACGTCGAACGGACGCTCGTCCACGTCGAGGTACTCGAGCGCGGCGAGGTGGGCCTGCGCGAGGTCGAGGACGTGGATGTAGTCCCGGATGCACGTGCCGTCCGGCGTCGGGTAGTCGTCCCCGAAGATCTTGGGCCGCTCGCCGCGCTCGAGGCGGTCGAGGACCATGGGCACGAGGTTGAGCACCGCGGGGTCGCCCAGGTCCGGCCAGCCCGCACCGGCGACGTTGAAGTAGCGCAGGGCGACGAACCGCAGCCCCCACGCGCGGCTCGCGGCCCGACCGAGCCACTCCCCGACCAGCTTCGTCTCGCCGTAGGGGTTGATCGGCTCGGCGTGCAGCTTCTCCTCGACCAGGGACACCGACGGCATGCCGTACGTCGCCGCCGACGACGAGAAGACGAGGCGGTCGACGCCGGCCGCCTGCATCGCGGTGACGAGGTTCGTGAAGCCCCCGACGTTCTGCTGGTAGTACCAGGCCGGCTTCTCGACCGACTCCCCCACCTGCTTGCGCGCCGCGAAGTGGACGACCGCGCGCACGTCGTGCTCGGTCATGGCGCGCGTGAGCACGTCCACGGCCTCGGGCGACGCGACGTCGACCTCGACGAGCACCGCGTCACCCACCCGGTCCGCGCGGCCCGTGCTCAGGTCGTCGACCACGACCACCTTCTCGCCGCGCTCCTGCAGGAGGCGCACCACGTGCGCGCCGATGTACCCGGCTCCGCCGGTCACGAGGATCGTCATGGCACCACCCTAGTGCGCGCGCCCCGCGCGGCGACGGGTCGTCCCCAGGGCGTCCGGTCGCGCGCCGCGGGGAGGCCCGACGGCGCCCTCAGGCGTGGCCGTGCGCCTCGCGGTCGCGCAGGGCCGCCGTCTCGAGCTGGAAGGTCGAGTGCTCGACGGAGACCGGGAAGTGGTGGGCGACGCACGTGCGCACGCGCTCGACGATCTCCAGCGCGTGCCCGTCGCGGAAGCACGCGTCGTCCACGACGACGTGCGCCGAGATGGTCGGGAGCCCCGTCGCGACCGTGGAGGCGTGCAGGTCGTGGACGTCCTCGACGTGGTCGAGCGAGAGGATGTGCCGCCGGACGTCGTCGAGGTCCAGGCCCTCGGGCGTGAACTCCATGAGGACGGCCGTCGCCTCGCGCAGGAGGCGGAACGCGCGCGGCACGATGAGGACGGCGATGAGCAGGCCGGCGATCGCGTCGGCCCGCTGGTAGCCCGTCGTGGCGATCACGACGGCGGCCACGATGACCCCGACGGAGCCCAGCGCGTCGTTGACCACCTCGAGGAACGCGGCCCGCAGGTTGAGGTTCGCGCGCCGCCCGGACGCCAGGACCGCGATGGTGACGAGGTTCCCCACGAGGCCGACGATCCCGAACACGAGCAGCTCGGAGGAGGGCACCTCGGGCGGCTCGAGCAGGCGCCGGACGCCCTCGACGGCGGCGTACGCGCCGACGGCGAGGAGCAGCGCCGCCTGCGCGAGGGCCGCGAGCACCTCGACACGACGGAAGCCCCACGTGCGGTGCTTGGTCGCCGGGCGCAGCGCGAGCGACGCCGCGACCAGCGCGACGGCCAGCCCGATCGCGTCGGTGAGCATGTGCGCCGTGTCCGTGAGGAGCGCCAGGCTCCCTGTGAGCACCGCGCCGACGGCCTGGGCCGCGAGGATCGTCGCGGTGATGCCGAACGCGACGGCGAGCCGCCTGCGGTGGTCGGGCGCGCCGAGGTCACCTGCGCCGTGGTCGTGACCCGCTCCCATCGATCCTCCATTCATCGGTGTTTACCGATGATATCGATGAACACCGATGTTTTCTAGGCGGGATGCACCGTGACACGCGTCACGCGCAGGGGTCAGGGGGCGAGGGCGACGTGCTCCGCGTCGGCGAGGAGGTGCGCGACCTCCGGGCGCACGAGGCGGTACCAGGACGACCGGCCCTCCCGCCGCACCGCGACGACCCCCACCTCGCGCAGCGTGGTGAGGTGCTCCGAGACGGTCGACTGCGCCAGCCCGAGCTCGCGCGTGAGGTCGACGACCCGGCGCTCCGAGCCCGTGAGCAGGTGCACGATCGCGAGACGGCGCGGCTCGGCGAGCGCGTGGAGCAGGCGCGCGACCGCCTCGTGGTCGTGCGCGCCGTCGTGCCGGGGGTCGCTCGCGGCGCTCGTCGTCACCCGCCGATCCTAGCGATCGGCAGCCCCGGACCGCCCGGGCTCAGCCCCAGCCGAGCTCGTGCAGCCGGTCGTCGTCGATGCCGAAGTGGTGCGCGATCTCGTGGACGACGGTCACCGCCACCTCCTCGACCACGTCCTCGCGCGTCTCGCAGATGGCGAGCGTCGGGTTCCGGAAGATCGTGATGCGGTCGGGCAGCGCGCCCGCCGCCCACATGTGGTCGCGCTCCGTGAGCGGCACCCCCTCGTAGAGCCCGAGCAGCTCGGGGTCGTCGTCGGGCGCGTCGTCCTCGACGAGCACCACGACGTTGTCCATCTGCACCGCCAGCTCCTCGGGGACGAGGTCCAGCCCGTCGCGCACGGCGTCCTCGAAGTCGGCTTGCGTCATCTCCACCACCCGCCCATCCTCCCCCGCGCGGGCGGCGGATCCGACGAGGAGCCCCCGGCGGCGCCGCTGTACACTGGCCGACGTTCCTGAGCCCCCATCGTCTAGCGGCCTAGGACCCCGCCCTTTCACGGCGGTAGCACGGGTTCGAATCCCGTTGGGGGTACGCGAGATCGCGTCGGGACCGGTGGTCACCGGCGGATTTACGGATCGGCTCACCGGTACGGTACGATCCTCTCGGTTCGAATGCGGGCCACCACACCACCAGGATCGCTGGTGAAAATCACCGGGTTCCCTGGTGCTAAGGTGTGTCTCGCGAAGAACAGCAAGGCCCTGTAGCGCAGTTGGTTAGCGCGCCGCCCTGTCACGGCGGAGGTCGCGGGTTCAAGTCCCGTCAGGGTCGCGTGAGGCGAAGAGCCCGGTCGGCATCGGCCGGCCGGGCTCTTCCCCCATGGCTCTGTAGCTCAGTTGGTAGAGCGTTCGACTGAAAATCGAAAGGTCACCGGATCGACGCCGGTCGGAGCCACCGAGAGACCCCCGCCCGGGATTCCGGACGGGGGTCTTCTGCGTCCCGGGCCCGCGCGGTGTCCCTCGCGCGACCCTCCTCGCCCCCGGGCACCGCGCGCACCCCCGGGGAAGTTGCGCGCCGACCCCGGTGCCGGTTGAGTGGTGGGGGATCACCTGCGGAAAGGCTGAGAGATGAGCGACTGGATCGACGGGCGCATCCCGCCCGAGGAGCAGAAGCCGACGGTCGGACAGCTCGTGGAGCGCTTGTCCGAGCAGGCGACCCGGCTCGTCCGCTCGGAGATCGCCCTCGCGAAGGCCGAGCTGACGACGAAGGCGAAGCACGCCGGCATCGGCATCGGCCTGCTCGTCGTCGGCGGCGTGCTCGTGCTGTACGGCCTGGGCTTCCTGCTGCACTCCGCCATGGAGGGCCTCGCGACCGCCATGCCGCTGTGGCTCGCGGCGCTGATCGTCGGCGGCGTCCTCGTGCTGGTCGCCGGTACGCTCGCGTTCGTCGGCGTCAAGCAGCTCCAGCGGGGCGTGCCGCCGACGCCGACCGGTGCGGTCGAGAGCATCAAGGAAGACGTCGCGACCATCAAGGAAGGACTGCGCCCGTGAGCGGAACCGGCGAGACCCCCGACCCCCAGCTCTCCCCGTCCCAGCTCGAGGACGAGATCGCGCGCACCCGCAAGGAGCTCGCGGGGACGATCGACGAGCTCACGACGCGGCTCGACCCGCGCGTCCAGGCCAAGGCCGCCGCGCAGCAGGCGAAGCAGGCGGCGAGCGACACCGGGGCGTTCCTCTCCGGCAACGGGCTGCCCGAGGAGGACCCGGACCGGTCCCGCAACGTCAAGCTGCTGCTGGGCGCCGCCGTCGTCGGTGTCGCGCTGGTGGCCGCGGCGATCCTCCGCCGCCGCTCGTAACGACCCCCTCGACGAACGCCGTCGACCCCGCGCCGGTGCTCCACCGGACGCGGGGTCGGCGGCGTTCCGGCGTGCGGGAAGGTTCGACGACGCGCGGGGCGTCCGGCACGCGGGAGGGTTCGGGGACGCGGGACGTCCGGCGTGCAGGAACGTCGCACGCGCGCAGGGCTGGGTGGCAAGGCCGGCGCCGACCGAGAACGTGCGTCGTGCCGGCGTCCGTTCGGGTGCGCGCCGCCACGTCGGCGTGCCGTGGGCCGTGGGCCGGGCGCGACGCCGGGTCAGGACTTGTCGGTGCCGTCCGCGGGCTCGCTGGCGGCGCCGAGCAGGGCCCGGACCTCGGACTCGCGGTAGCGCCGGTGGCCACCGAGGGTGCGGATCGACGACAGCTTGCCCGCCTTCGCCCAGCGGGTGACGGTCTTGGGGTCGACGCGGAAAAGGCTGGCGACCTCGGCGGGCGTGAGCAGAACCTCGGACTCCCCGTGCATGGACATCACGACACCTCCTCCTGGTACGCGCTGGTCCGGCAGATACCCCGGATCACGACGACAGCACGACGCCAGTACCTTCCATTGTCGCAGCATGCGGATTTCGGGCGACTTGACGGACGGGTGAATTAGGCGCTCTATGGTCGGATCGGCCGGATAGGCGCTCCTGCGGCATACGAGAGCGTTGCCGCAGGTGGTCCGCAGGGGCCCTCCGCACCACCGGACCCGGCCCGGGCGAGGCCACGCGGTGGAGACTGTGTGACGGTAGGCACGTCCACGGCTCGACCAGGGTCTCTGAGTGGATGGAATAGGCCCTGAGCATGTACCGTTGGACCCTGAACAGACGAAACTACACCCCGGGGCCGCACGTCTGAGTACGTTGCCGCCCCGCTTCTACGTTGAGGGGGTCGGAGCCATGGGCCGCGGCCGTCAGAAGGCAAAGCAGACCAAGGTCGCTCGCGCGCTGAAGTACTACAGCCCCGAGACGAACTACAGTGCGCTCGAGCAGGAGCTCACGGGTCACAGCCGTACGGATGTCGTGACCGACTCGCGCTTCGGCGCCGAGCCGGACGACCTCGAGCGCTACGACCAGCGCTACAACGACTGGTCCGACGACCGCTGACGGTCGTCCGCGACACCCCCTCCGCCGTCTCGCACGGACGCACCTGACCTCGACGGCGCCGTCGCCTGCCCGCAGGCGGTGGCGCCGTCGTCGTGCGTCCGCGACGGATCAGCCCACCGCGATGTCCTCGGCGGATCGACCCACCGCGCCGTCGCGCCCGCGGGAGAGCAGCCCTGGCCGGGCCGACGCCGCGATCCGCGCGCCGACCCGACCGGGCGGTGATCAGGAGCGGTAGTCCCCGACGAGCCGCACCGCACCCGCCTGGACGCCCTTGGTGCCGGCGACCAGGTCGCCGTCGGCGAGGTCGCGGGCCGCGTCCGGGTCGAAGGCCTCGACCGTGCCGAGCACCCACGCGGGCACGCCGAGCGCGGCGCACCGCGCCAGGGCGGCGTCGACGCCGTCCGCGCCCACGACCGCGACCATCCCGACGCCGAGGTTGAGGGTGTTCTCGAGGTCGCCGCGCGGGACCCCGCCCAGCTCGCGCACGAGGCGGAACACCGGCGGCACGTCCCAGCTCCCCCGGTCCACGACCCCGACGAGCCCCGCCGGGAGGACACGCGCGAGGTTCGCGGCCAGGCCGCCGCCCGTGACGTGCGTGAACGCGTGGACCTGGGCCGCGTCGTCGGCGGCCAGGGCGAGGCAGTCGCTCGCGTAGACGCGCGTGGGGGTGAGCAGCTCCTCGCCGACGGTGCGGCCGAGCTCGTCCACGTGCCGCTCGAGGCCCCAGCCCGCGTGCTTCAGCACGGCGCGCACGAGCGAGTAGCCGTTCGAGTGGAGACCCGACGACGCCATGGCGACGAGCACGTCGCCCTCGCGCACGCGCTCCGGGCCGAGCAGGGCGTCCGCCTCGACGACGCCCGTGGCCGCGCCCGCGACGTCGTACTCGTCCTCGCCGAGCAGGCCCGGGTGCTCGGCCGTCTCGCCGCCGACGAGCGCGGTGCCGGCGACCTCGCAGGCCGCGGCGATGCCCCGCACGATGCCCGCGATGCGCTCGGGCACGACCTTGCCGCACGCGATGTAGTCGGTCATGAACAGCGGCTTGGCACCCACCACCACGATGTCGTCGACGACCATGCCGACGAGGTCGAAGCCGATCGTGTCGTGCACGTCGAGCGTCTGGGCGATCGCGACCTTGGTACCGACGCCGTCGGTCGACGTCGCGAGCAGCGGACGGCGGTACGTCGCGACCTCGGAGAAGTCGTAGAGCCCGGCGAACCCGCCGACGCCACCGAGGACCTGCGGCCCGTGGGTGCGGCGCACGGCGTCCTTCATGAGCTCGACGGCCTTGTCACCGGCCTCGGTGTCGACCCCCGCGGCGGCGTAGGTGAGGCCCGTGCGGGGCGAGTCGGCAGTCATGGTGTCGGCTCCAAAGGTGTCTCGCGGCGCGCGCGCCGGTGGTGCGGAGGGTGCGGGTCAGGGATGCTGGAGGGCGCCGGCGCCGCCGGCGGTCACCGAGAGGCTGCGCAGCCCGTCCTCGGGCGCCCCGAGCGGGAGCTCGGCCTGCTCGAGGAGGTGCTTGCCGAGCTGGTCGTCCGGCGGCAGCTCGATGGGGTACTTGCCCGTGAAGCACGCCGTGCAGAGCTGGGACGACGGCTGCTCGGTCGCCGAGATCATGCCCTCGGTCGAGATGTAGCCGAGGCTGTCGGCACCGAGCGACTGGCCGATCTCGTGCGGCGACAGGCCGTTCGCGATGAGCTCGGCGCGCGACGCGAAGTCGATGCCGTAGAAGCACGGCCACTTCACGGGCGGCGAGCTGATGCGCACGTGCACCTCCGCCGCGCCGGCCTCGCGCAGCATCCGCACGAGCGCGCGCTGCGTGTTGCCGCGCACGATCGAGTCGTCGACGACGACGAGCCGCTTGCCGCGGATCACGTCGCGCAGCGGGTTGAGCTTGAGCCGGATGCCGAGCTGGCGCAGCGTGTCCGACGGCTGGATGAACGTGCGGCCCACGTAGGCGTTCTTCGTGAGCCCCTGGCCGAACGGGATGCCCGACTCGGCGGCGTAGCCGACCGCGGCGGGCGTGCCGGACTCGGGGACCGGGATGACGAGGTCCGCCTCGACGGGGTGCTCGCGGGCGAGCTGGCGGCCCATCTCGACGCGCGCCGCGTGCACCGAGCGGCCGTTGATGCTCGTGTCCGGGCGGGCCAGGTAGACGTACTCGAAGACGCAGCCCGCGCGCTCGATGGGCGCGAAGCGCTGCGAGCGCAGGCCCTCCGCGTCGATCGCGATGAGCTCGCCGGGCTCGACCTCGCGCACGAAGGACGCGCCCACGATGTCCAGAGCCGGCGTCTCGCTCGCGACGACCCAGCCGCGCTCGAGGCGGCCGAGCACGAGCGGGCGCACGCCCTGCGGGTCGCGCGCGGCGTACAGCGTGCGCTCGTCCATGAAGACGAGCGAGAACGCACCGCGCAGGCGCGGGAGCACCTCGAGCGCCGTCGCCTCCAGCGTGTGGTCGGCGTCGCCCGCGAGCAGGGCGGTGACGAGCGCGGTGTCCGTCGTGTTGCCGCGCGCGAGCTCGCCGCGGCGCTGGCTCCCGTAGCGCTCGGCGACGAGGTTGACGAGCTCGGCGGAGTTCGTGAGGTTGCCGTTGTGCCCGAGGGCCACGGTCCCGGACGCGGTGGCACCGAGTGTCGGCTGCGCGTTCTCCCACGTCACGCCGCCCGTGGTCGAGTAGCGGCAGTGCCCGACGGCGATGTGCCCCGTCAGGGCGTTGAGGGCCGTCTCGTCGAAGACCTGGGAGACGAGGCCCATGTCCTTGTAGACGAGGATCTGCTCGCCGTTGCTCGTCGCGATGCCCGCCGACTCCTGGCCGCGGTGCTGCAGCGCGTAGAGACCGAAGTAGGCGAGCTTGGCGACCTCCTCGCCGGGCGCCCAGACACCGAAGACGCCGCAGGCGTCCTGGGGGCCTTTCTCGCCGGGCATGAGGTCGTGGTTGAGAAGTCCATCTCCGCGGGGGGCCACGTACCTCAGTGTCCCACAGCGCGCGGGCGAGGACGGAAGCGGACGACCAGGCGGACGGCCCCCGCCGTCGTTCACGGTGGCGTTACGTCGTCCCACCTGTCGGTCGGGGGTTTCGCTGCGTGGGAACGCCGCGCTTGAATCTCGACTTACCCGACCGCAGGGGTCCAGTATGGCCGCCGCGTCGGGCCCGTTCCACCACCGCTCCCGCTCCCCGGGACCCCGACGAAGGACGACACCATGCGACGCCTCCGGACGACGATCACCCTCGCGGCTGCCGCGGCAGCCACCGCCCTGGTCCTCACCGCCTGCGCGCCGACCGCCGTCGACGGGTCGGGCGGGGGCGACGCGAGCGGCGACGGGGGCTCCGACGTCGAGCCCACGACGCTCTCGCTCGTCGGCTTCGCCGTGCCGAAGGCGGGCAACGACGCGGCGCAGGAGCTGTGGGGCGAGACCGAGGACGGCCAGGGCGTGACCTGGGAGACGTCGTACGGCGCGTCCGGCGACCAGAGCCGCGCGGTCGCCGACGGGCTGGAGGCCGACTACGTACACTTCTCGCTCGAGGGCGACGTGACGCGCCTCGTCGACGCGGGCCTCGTCGACGCGGACTGGAACGCGGGCGATCACCAGGGCATCGTCAGCCAGTCCGTCGTCGTGCTCGTGGTGCGCGAGGGCAACCCGAAGAACATCCAGAGCTGGGAGGACATCGTCCAGCCCGGCGTCGAGATCGTCACCCCGAACCCCGGCTCGTCGGGCTCGGCCCGCTGGAACATCCTCGCCGGGTGGGGCAGCGTCATCGCGAACGGCGGCTCGGAGGAGGACGCGACCGAGTACCTGCGGAAGTTCTTCACCAACGCCGTCGCCCTCCCCGGCAGCGGCCGCGACGCGACGACGGCCTTCACGTCCGGCACCGGCGACGTCCTGCTCTCCTACGAGAACGAAGCGATCCTCGCGCGGCAGAACGGCGAGACGTTCGACTACGTGGTCCCCGACCAGACGCTCCTCATCGAGAACCCCGCCGCGGTGACGGTCGACGCCGACCCCAAGGCGCAGAGCTACCTCGACTTCGTCCTCACGCCCGAGGGCCAGGAGGCGTTCGCGCACGTGGGCTTCCGCCCGCTCACCGGCGACGTCGACTTCGAGGTGGAGGGCGCGAACGACCCGAGCGACCCGTTCCCGGCCGTCCCCACCCTCCTCACCATCGCCGACGACTTCGGCGGCTGGTCCGCGACCAACGACAAGTTCTTCGGCGACGAGGGCCTCGTGACGAAGATCCAGGCCGAGACCGGGAAGCAGTGACCGGTGGCCTCGACCCTCGCTGAACGACCGGGCCGGGCGGCGCGCGAGCGCCGCCCGGCCCCGGCCGCGCCTCCCGGCCGCACGCGCCGTCGGGCGCCCAACGGCCCCTACCGGCTCACGGCGACCTCGGGCCTCGGGCTGGGCGTTGCGCTCGTGTGGTTCTCGGCCCTCGCCCTCGTCCCGCTGATCGCGGTGCTCGTCGAGACGTCCGTCGGCGGCTGGCCCGCCTTCGCCGCCGCCGTGACGCAGCCGCAGACCGCCGCGGCGCTGACCCTCACGGTCACGCAGGCGCTCGCCGTGACCGCCGTCAACGTCGTCATGGGCACGCTCATCGCGTGGGTCCTCGTGCGCGACCGGTTCCCCGGCAAGCGGCTCCTCGAGGTGCTCATCGACATCCCGTTCGCGCTCCCCACGATCGTCGCCGGACTCGTCCTGCTCGCGCTGTACGGGCCGTCGGGGCCGCTGGGGATCGACGTCGCGAACACGCGCGCCGCCGTCTTCCTCGCGTTCCTGTTCGTCACGCTGCCCTTCGTGGTGCGCAGCGTGCAGCCCATGCTCGCCGAGCTCGACCGGGACGTCGAGGAGGCCGCCGCGTCGCTCGGCGCGACGCGGGCCACGACCTTCCGCCGCGTCGTCCTCCCGGCCCTCGCGCCCGCGATCACCGCGGGCGCCGCGCTGTCGTTCGCGCGCGCGATCAGCGAGTACGGCGCGCTCGTCCTGCTCTCCGGGAACCTGCCCATGCGCACCGAGGTGGGCTCCGTGCGCATCCTCAGCTACCTCGAGAACGGCCAGCCCGAGCAGGCGGCGGCCGTCGCGTCGGTGCTCCTCCTCGTCTCGCTGCTCGTCATCGCGACGATCCAGCTCCTCCAGCGCAGGGTGGCCCGCCGTGGATAGCTCTCCCTGGGTGCGCCGAACGCTGCGCGCCGTCGTGGTCGTCTACCTCGTGCTGCTCGTCGGGTGGCCGGTCTCGCTCGTCGTGCGCGGCGCGTTCGCCGACGGGCTCGAGACGTTCCAGCGGGCTCTCGCCGACCCGTCCGTCGTCTTCGCGCTCCAGCTCACCGCCGCCGTCGCGGTGCAGGTCGTGCTGATCAACACCGTGTTCGGCGTCGGCATCTCGATGCTCATCGTCCGGTACGACTTCCCGGGCAAGGCGCTCCTCAACGCCCTGCTCGACCTCCCGCTGTCCGTCTCGCCGATCGTCGTCGGGCTCTCGCTCGTCCTCGTGTACGGGAAGAACGGCTGGTTCGGCGGCGCCCTCGAGGACGCCGGGCTCCAGGTGATCTTCGCGCCGCCGGGCATCGTCCTCGCCACCGCGTTCGTGTGCCTCCCGCTCGTCATCCGCGAGGTCGTGCCGGTCCTCACGGAGCTCGGCACCGACGAGGAGCTCGCCGCGACGAGCCTCGGGGCGAGCCGCCTCCAGACGTTCCGGCGCATCACCCTGCCGGCGATCCGGTGGGCCGTCGTCTACGGGGTCGTGCTCACGCTCGCGCGCGCCCTCGGCGAGTTCGGCGCGGTCAAGGTCGTCTCCGGCAACTTCGAGGGCCGCACGCAGACGTCCACGCTGCTCGTCGAGCAGCGGTACCAGGACTTCGAGCAGGGCACCGCCTACGCCGTCGCGTTCCTCCTCGCGTCGGTCTCCGTCGCGTGCATCGTCGCCGTGACGTTCCTGCGCTCCGACGACGCCGCCGGCCCCCGCCCCCGCCGCTCCCCCCGCACCGCAGCCCCCACGGAGGCCGACGCATGAGCATCGAGATCCGCAACGTCCGCAAGACCTTCGGCGACTTCGTCGCGCTCGACGACGTCTCCGTCTCCGTGCCGACCGGCCGTCTCACGGCCCTCCTCGGCCCGAGCGGCGGCGGCAAGTCCACGCTGCTGCGCGTCGTCGCCGGGCTCCAGGTGCCGGACTCCGGCCAGGTCGAGATCGAGGGCCGCGACGCCACGAACCTGCCCGCGCGCCGCCGCAACGTGGGCTTCGTCTTCCAGCACTACGCGGCCTTCAAGCACCTGAGCGTCGCGCGGAACGTCGCGTTCGGGCTCGAGATCCGCCGCACGCCGAAGGCCGAGATCGCCGAGCGCGTCGACGAGCTCCTGCGGCTCGTGCACCTCGAGAGCTTCGCGCACCGGCTGCCGTCGCAGCTCTCCGGCGGGCAGCGCCAGCGCATGGCGCTCGCCCGCGCGCTCGCGATCCGCCCGAGCGTCCTCCTGCTCGACGAGCCGTTCGGCGCGCTCGACGCGAAGGTCCGCAAGGAGCTGCGCGACTGGCTGCGCCGCCTGCACGACGAGATCCCCGTGACCACGGTGTTCGTCACGCACGACCAGGAGGAGGCGCTCGAGGTCGCGGACGAGATCGTCGTCGTCAACGAGGGCCGCATCGAGCAGGTCGGCACGCCCGACGACCTCTACGACCGCCCCGCGAACGACTTCGTCATGGGCTTCCTCGGGCCGGTGACCCGCCTCGGCGGCGTCCTCGTCCGCCCGCACGACGTGCACGTCGAGGTCCTGCCCGACGGCGGGGCGGGCCTCGACCCGTCGGCGCGCCGGGGCGTCGCGATCGGGGACACGGCGGACGCGGCGGGCGTGACCGGCGTCGTCACGCGGACGACGCGCGTGGGGTTCGAGGTGCGCGCAGAGGTGACCGCGGGCGACGAGGTGGTGTCCGTCGTCGTGACCCGCGCGGAGGCGCGGACGCTGGGCCTGGCGCCCGGCGTGGCGGTGCGGCTCTCCCCCGCCGCCGGCGCCCCGACCGGATCGGCGTCCGAGCCGGCGGACCGGCGCGTGGCCGAGCCGCTCGTCGGCTGAGCGGTCAGCGGCGCCCGCGCAGGCTGCGGCGGTCGGCGACGACGGCCCACACGCCCGCGACCGCGGCGCCGAGCGCCGCGCACGTCACGAGGATGACCGTGAAGTAGACGCCGGGCTTGAAGACCGGCGCCGCGGCGGGCGACTGGAGCCACGCGCCACCGATGCCCAGGCCGAGGACCGTGCCCAGGAGGATGCCGACCGTGAAGAACGCGCGGTAGCGGGGGGCGCGGCGGACGGTCGCCGGGTCGACCACGGACTCGATCTCGACCTCCTCGCCACCGGCGGAGGCGGTGTCGTCGGACGCCGCGCCGGGCGTCTCGTCCGCCCTCGTCCCCGGCCCGGCGGCCTCGGGCTCAGCGGCCCCGGGCTCGGCGGCCTCGGACCCGGCCTCGGGGCGCGCGGCGTCGGGCACGACGGCGTCGGGCGCGGCGGACGGGTCGGGGGCCGTGCCGTCGGGCACGCGGGACTGCTCGGAGCTCACGAGCACGACCCTACCCGCGCTTCCTGGGACTCCCCGCAGAGTCCTCGCCCCGGACGCACCGCGACCCGGGCCCGTCGGACGGGACCCGGGTCGCGGGACGTGGCGCCGCCTCCTCGGCGGCGCCGCACGGCGTCAGGCAGGCGTCAGCCGCAGGTCTGACCCTCGAAGGGGATCTCGTACTCCTGCGTCACGCCGTCGAGCGTCGCGGTCACGGTGACCGTCCCGCCCTCGACCGACGTGGCCCGGGTGTTGAACGACTGGTAGGCGTTCTTGCCCGGCTGGAGGTTCGGGAACCGCTTGGAACCGTAGGGCGTCTGGAGGACGACCTCGACCGGCGCGTCCTCGCCGTTGGTGGCGCGGACCGCGAGGTGGACGAACTTGCCCGTGCAGCGCGCGGTGGCCTCGAGGTTCACGAGCTCCACCGTCGGGGCGGCGGCCTCGACCGTGACCGGGATGCGCGCCGTCGTGCCGCTCGGCGACGCGACGACCCACAGGTCGTACTCGCCCGCCGCGGCGTCGGCCGGGACCGTCGCCGTCAGGGTCGCCGCCCCGCCCGTCACCGTGGCGGTGCCCGCCGGGGTGCCCGGGGCCGCCGGGTCGAACGTGGCGTCCGCCGCGACGAGATACCCGTCCACCGACGTGTTCGCCGGCGACCCGAGCGACGTGAGGTCGAGGCCCGAGAGCCCCACGCTCACGTCGGAGCCCGCCGTCACGGTGCCGGGCAGCTCGTCGACGACCACGCGCGAGCGGTCGAACGACGGCGACACCGGCGAGCTCTGCTGCAGGTACGCGATCCACGCGTCCCGGTCGACCAGACCGGAGTCGCGCGGGTCGGTGCCGTCCGTGAACACGCGGAAGTTGTCGCCCCCGGTGGCCAGGAACGAGAACGTCGCGACGCGGTACTCGCCGGCGGGGTCGATCGGCTCGCCGTCGATCGTCACGGACGAGACGTTGCTCCCCGGCGCCGCGTTCGGGTCGGCGGTGCTCGCCGTCCACGACACGTTGTCCGAGAGGCCCAGGGCGAGGTACGGGCGCGACGGGCGGTTGCCGTTCGCGTCCGTCTGCCACTGCTGCTCGAGCATCTCGACGACCTGCTCGCCCGTGAGGGTCACGGTCCACAGGTTGTTGACGAACGGCAGGACCGCGTTGGCCTCGGCGTACGTGATGACGCCGTCGTCGCCGTGCAGGAGCTCGGCGCGCAGCCCGCCCGGGTTGACGACGCCGATGTCCGCGCCGCCGCGCGCCGGGTCGGAGAGCGTCGCGAGGAGCGAGTCCGCGACGAGGTTGCCGAGCGTCGACTCCGAGGCGCGGTCGTCACGCCCGGACGTCGGGTCCGGGCCGGGGCCCACGTACGTCCCGCCGGGACCCGTGTACGCGCCGCCCGCGAACGCGGTCGTGATGTCCGCGGTGACCTCGCCGATCGGGGTCGCGCCGATGATCTCGGCCTGCTGGAGCGCCGCGTCGACGATCGTCTTGACCTCCGCGACGCGCGGGTACGTCGCGACCAGGGTCGCGTCCTCCGTCTTCGTGCGGGCCACGTTCTGCGCCGTGTACGCCGTGACCTCGTGGGTCGCGGTGTCCACGGTGAGCGACACGTGCCCGATGAACTCGCCGTAGTTGCCGGTCTGGACGATCGGGCGGGTCTTGCCCGGGACGCCCGGGACGGGCGCGTCCCACGCGTACTGCTTGTGGGTGTGGCCCGTGAAGATCGCCGCGACGCGCGCGTCGGTCTCGTCGACGATGTCCGCGAAGGCGCCGCCCGCGGCGACCTCCTCCTCGAGCGTCGCGCCGTCGGGCGTGCCCGCGGACGCGCCCTCGTGGACGAGGCCCACGACGACGTCCGCCTCGCCGTTCGCCGGGTCGCCGTCCTGGAGCTGGGCGGTGACGCGGTTGAGCGCCTCGACGGGATCGCCGAACTCGACGTCGGCGATGCCCGACGGCGTGACCAGCGTCGGGGTCTCCTGCGTCACGACGCCGACGAAGCCGACGTCGAGGCCGTCGATCTCGACGACCTGGTACTCCGGCAGCGCCGGGTTCGTCGTGCCCTTGTCGTAGACGTTCGCGCCCAGGTAGGCCCAGTCGGCCTCGTCGGTGACCCGACCCGTGAGGTCGTCCATGCCCTGGTCGAACTCGTGGTTGCCCACCGCGGACGCCGCGAGGTCGAGCGCGTTCAGCACGTCGATCGTCGGCTGGTCCTCCTGGAGCGCCGACGCGAACAGCGAGGCGCCGATGTTGTCGCCCGCCGAGACGAACGCCGTCCCGTCAGGGTTCGCCGCGCGCAGCTGCTCGATCGTGCCCGCGAACTTCACCGTGTTGGCGTCGATGCGACCGTGGAAGTCGTTGATCGCCAGCAGGTCGAGCTGCGTGGTGCCGGGCTCGGCGGCGCCGAGCTGGAGGCCCACGAGGACGGGGTCGTGGTCGGACGACCGGAACGGCGTCGTGTCGTAGAGGATCGACGCGTTGTAGTTGTACCGGCTGTACTCGTTGGCGATCGGCTCGACCGAGTTGATGTTCCACACGTCGGTGCCGGTGACGGCGTCCGCCGCGGCCGACGACGCGAACACGTGGTCGAGCGACCCGACGTACCCGTCGAACAGGTAGGTGTGCTCGCCCGTCGACGCACCGAGGTCGGTGTAGCCGGCGTCCTTGAGCACCTGCAGCGGGTCCTCCTGCTCGTAGGAGTTGAAGTCGCCCGCGAGCAGGACCTTGTCCGTCCCGGCGTCGGCCGCGACGTCCTCGGCGAAGGCGACGAGCGCCGTCGCCTGGCCCACGCGCGCCTTGTTGTACGCGCCCTGGCCGTCGCCGGTGTCCTTCTGGTCGGCGGGCGCGGAGTCGTTGCCGCCCTTCGACTTGAGGTGGTTCGCGACGACGAGCACGTCGTCGCTCGCCGCGTCGTCGCCCTCGGTGATCCCGCCCGCGGGCTGGAAGACCTGGGCGAGCGGCTCGCGCGCGTTCGAGAACGCCGGGTCGTCGAGCAGGATCACGGAGTCGCCGACCGGCTCGGCCTCGGCCACCTGGTAGATGTACGCGAGGCGGATGACGTCCTCGTCCGTCGGCACGGCGGCCGGCGACGGGACGAACGCCCACTCCTCGGCGCCCGCGGCCGCGTTGAGCGCGTCCACGAGGTCCGACAGCGCCTGGTCGCGGTCCTTGCCGAACGGCTCGGAGTTCTCGATCTCCATGAGCGCGACGACGTCCGCGTCGAGGGCGTCGATCGCCGCGACGATCTTCGTCTGCTGCCGCTCGAGGTTCGCGGCGTCCGCCGCGCCGCGCGCGTCGCAGCCCGTGCGGACCGTGATCGGGTTCCCGGCGCGGTCCGTGTAGAACTGGCAGCCCGCGACCTGGTCGCCCGTGGTCGTGAAGTAGTTGAGCACGTTGAACGTCGCGACGGAGAGGTCGCCCCCGACCTCGGCCGGAGCGTCCTCCCGCGTGTTCTCGAACGTGACCGGCTGCACCGTGGCGGCGTTGCCGCCGTCACCCGCGGTGAGCTGCGTGCGCGGCTGGAACGTCCAGGCGTCGAACCGGTAGTCGAGGATGACCGGCGTCGTGAACGACACGGCCGCACCCACGCGCGCCGGTGCCCCGCCCGTGAGGTACGGGAGCGGGACGCCCTTGTTCGCGGTGTTGTTGAAGTTCGTCGTGGCGCCGTCGTCGAGCACCACGGCCCGCGCGGCCCGGTCCGCGACGGCGGCCGCCGCCTCCGCGCTGCCCGGCCGACCGGCCGACGTCGGCTGGACGAACGGGTCCGTCCCCGCCGCGAGCACGAACGACCCGTAGTAGTTCGTGTCGTAGTTGTCCGCGACGACGTAGTCGCCCGCCGGCTGCACGAGCATGCCCTCGAGGACCTCGCGCTCGGCGTCGGTCGCCGGGAACGCGACGTTCGCGGGCTTGACGTCCTGCGCCGCCTCGTCGAGGACGGTCCAGCCGCCCGCCGCGGGCGTGATCTGGGTCAGCGTGAAGTACTCGGACACCGCCCCCGTCACCTCGACGTGGTCGCCGACCGCCACCGCGGCCGCGCCCGCCTTCGAGTAGACGAAGATCGCGTCCGACGCCGTGTGCGACGCGTCGAGGTCGCCGCCGGTGCCCTCCGTCTGCAGGTAGAAGCCGTCGTAGCCGCCCGTGGGGTAGGTCGCGGTGACGACGCCGCGCGTGGTGACCGTCTGCCCGACGAGCGGGCTCGCCGCCCCCGTGCCCTGGATCTCCGCGATCGGGACGACCTCGCCCGGCTCGGGGCCCGGGCCGCCGCCGCCGTCACCGCTGTTCTGCGGCGTCACGGCGCTGGAGAGCGTGAGGTCCTTGCTGTTGTCGTCCGTGTCGGCGTACCCGGTCCGGTTGATCGACGCGGGCACGTTGTTGGCCGACGGCGCGGGGCCCACGGCCGTCTCGAACGTGTTCGAGGTGCCGTACCCGATCAGGTCGACGACGTTCGCGGCGCCCGCGGCGTTCCCCGCCGGCAGCGTCACCGGAGAGGTCGACCGCACGAGCGCCAGGGTGCCCGTCGTGCCCGACGGGTTGAGACCGCCCGTCGCGTCGGGCGTGGGCAGCGCGGCGCCGTTCGAGCCGTTCGACCCGCCCTGCACCAGGTAGTAGCCCCCGGGGGCGACCGAGCCGGTCAGCGCGGTCACGCCCGTGAAGGCGCCCGTGCTCGTCGCCGAGCGGTACTGCAGCGACATCCCGGAGAGGTCGATCGCCGCCTGCGTGGGGTTGTACAGCTCGACGAACTTGTGGGTGTACGGGGCGTTGGCGCTGCCGCCGCTCAGGTAGGCCTCGTTGATGACGAGGCCCGACCCGTCGGGCGCCGCGCTCGCGGCGGTGGCCGCCGCGACGGAGAACGGCACGGCGAGGGCCACGGTCAACGTGCCCGCCACCACCCTCCGTCGCCGCAGGTGCTGGTGGTCGGTCACGCTGACTCCTTCATCTCGTGCGGACGGCCGGGCAGCAGCTCGCGCGTTCCCGTGGGTCGGGGACGAACCTCGGACGGGGCGACACCCTGCCTCCGCGGGACATCGCACCCCACCTGGATGAACGTGCGGTTGCTGCCGTGTCACCGCCACGAGAACGCCAGCGCACGTCGTCGTGCCGCGAGCGCCCGCGCGGACGGCGGCCGGTCATCCTGGGACGCTAGTCCCCCGCCCGGCGCTCCGCCAGACCTGACGCGGAGAACGTTACCCACCGGTAACACGCTCGCCGCCCGCGAGCAGGTGCCGAGGTCCCCGCCGGAGCGGTCAGCGTGGCCGGGCCGCCTGGAGCGGCAGCAGGAAGGAGATGTCGGAGCGCTCGCCCGACGCGCGGACCCGCCCGTCCGCGACGGCGTCGGCCCAGGCGACCGCCCCCGTCACGAGGCCCAGCCACGTCTGCGGGTCCGTCTCGACGACGTTCGGCGGCGTCCCGCGCGTGTGCCGCGGGCCCTCGACCGCCTGGACGGCCCCCGCGGGCGGCACGCGTACCTCGACCGTGTGCCCGGGCGCGACGTCGGCGAGCTCCTCGAGCGTGAACCGCACGGCCGTCGTCACGGCGCGCCGGTCGGTGGGGTCGTCGCGCCACGTCGCCAGGGCGAGGCGGCCGGCGGCGGGGTCGGTACGGCGTCGGGCAGGCACGGGGACCAGCCTAGGCCGCGCGGCGCGGCGTCAGCCGACGGTGAACCGGACGCGGCGCCCGGGCACCGACGCCTCGCGCAGCGTGGCGCGGACCGGGTCGCCGAGCGGGAGGTCCGTCCCCTCGACGGGCGCGCGCACCGCCGGGTCGGCGAGGACCACCTGGCCGCGCCGCGCCCCGCCCGCCTCGTCGGCGTCCTCGCGCTCGAGACGGCGTGCGCGCTCGCGGTCGTCCTCGACGTCGACCACGACGCCGTCGAACTCCTCGCCCTCGCGACCGGTGAGCAGCGCGGCCTCGACGACGTCGACGATCGCGCGCTCGTACGCGCTCGCGCGCTGGCCCGTGCGGGCCATGGTGCGCGGCAGGCCGGGCAGGGCGTCGAGCACCCACCGCGGCACGTCCTCCCCCGCGCACAGCGCGAGGCACACCTCGGTGCCGTAGCGGTCCACGAGACGGCGCAGGGGCGCGGTGACGTGCGCGTACTCCGCGCCGATCGCGGCGTGCGCCGCGTCGTCGGGCACGCCGGGCTCCTGGCCCGTGCCGCCGAACGCCTCGTACGACGCGCCCCGGAACAGCGACGTCGCCTCGTTGAGGAACGCGGCGTGGCGCGAGACGCGCGAGTCGAGCGTCGGGACGAGCTCGGCGTACGGCGTCTCGCGCGGCCAGTCGATGCCGAGCGCGCGGGCCGTGCGGCGCAGGCGCGCGACGTCGCGCGGGTCGGCCTCCGGCAGCGCGCGGAAGACGCCGACGCCGCCCGCGCGCATGATCCGCGCCGCCGCGATGCCCGTGAGCAGCGACACCTGCGCGTTCCAGGCCTCTGCCGGGAGGGTCGAGCGGAACTCGAGGCCGAACGAGCCGTCGTCGCGCGTGACGATCTCCTGCTCCGGGACCTCGAGCGACACACCGCCGCGCTCGCGCTCGCGCGCGAGCCGCAGCTCGCCCACCTCGCGGAGCAGGAGGAGCGCGTCCCCTGCGTCGTCCCCGGCGCTCCGAGTGTCGATCCGGGCCTGCGCCTCGTCGTAGGTGAGGCGCTGCGTCGAGCGCACGACGGCGCGCCGCACCGTCGCGTCGAGGATCTCGCCGCGGGCGTCGAGCACGACGCGCCACGCCGCGGCCGGGCGGTCCTCGCCCGGCAGGAGGCTCGCCGCGCCCTCGGACAGCACGGCCGGGTGCAGCGGGGTGCGACCGTCGGGCGCGTAGAGGGTCGTGCCGCGCTCGTGGACCTCGGCGTCGATCGCTCCGCCCGGCACGACGAACGCGCCGACGTCGGCGATCGCGTAGTGGACGACGAACGCGGCGCCCGCCGGGTCGTCCGGCGCTCCCCCGGCCCGCTCGAGGTGCAGCGCCTGGTCGAGGTCCATCGAGCCCGGCGGGTCGATCGTGACGAACGGGACGTCGCGCAGGTCGACGCGTCCCGGGCCGGGCGCCGCGCGGTCCTCGCGCACGGCCTCCTCGGCCTCGGCGAGCACCCCGTCCGGGAAGGTCTCCGGGACCTCCATCTCGCGGCGCAGCGCCGCGAGCGCGTCGGTGACCAGCGCGGTGGTGCTCGGTGCGGAGGGCTCGGGTCGCGCGAGGCGCAGGTGACGGGCGGGCACGAGCCCGACCCTACCCACCCGTCGCCGGGCACGTCCTGCGTGGCAGGACGGACGACGACGGACGGGGCGAGCGCGCGGGCCAGGGCGTCCGACTGACCTGGCCCGCGCGACGCGCACGCGTCACCACCGACGCGTGCCGCCGGGCAACCCCCGCTGCCCGGACGACGAGGGGACGGGCGACGCCCGTCTCACATGCCGCGCGTGCCGAAGCGGTCGCGGGCGACGGCGTCGCCCCCGCCCGCCGCGGCCGCGGCGAGCTCGCGGCGCACCTCCTCGCGGAGGCGGCCGTGGTTCTGCGGCTCCGGTGCCGCCCCGAGGAGCAGCTTCGTGTACTCGTGCTGCGGGTCGAGGATGACCTGGTCCGACGGCCCGCGCTCGACGACGTTCCCGCGGAACATCACGAGGATCTCGTCGCTGAAGTGACGCGCCGTCGCGAGGTCGTGCGTGATGTAGAGGACGCCGAGGTTCTCCTCGCGCTGCAGTCGCGCCAGCAGGTTGAGCACCCCGAGCCGGATCGACACGTCGAGCATCGACACGGGCTCGTCCGCGACGAGGAACCGGGAGCCGGGCGCGAGCGCTCGGGCGATCGCGACGCGCTGGCGCTGACCGCCCGACATCTCGTGCGGACGCTTCTCCGCGAACGTCCCCGGGGGCGTGAGGTTCACGCGGGTGAGGAGCTCGTCGACGGCCGCGTCGAGCTCGGCGGCCGTCTTCGCGAGCCCGTGGATCCGCAGCGGCCGCTCCAGGTGGTGGCGGATCGAGTGGAACGGGTTGAGCGACGCGAACGGGTCCTGGAACACCATCTGGACGTCGTGCCGGTACTCGGCCAGGCCACGGCCACGTCGGGCGGACGGGACGCCGTCGAGCAGGATGTCACCGGACGTCGGCGTCTCGAGCTTCGCGATCATCCGCGCGACTGTCGACTTCCCGGAGCCCGACTCACCCACGATGGCGATCGTCTTGCCCGGCTCGAGCGTGAACGACACGTCGTTCACCGCGCGCAGCCGCGACCGCTTCCACCCGTTGCGGATGACGAAGTCCTTGGTGAGGTTCCGGATCTCGAGCGTGCCCATCAGGCCACCCCTCCCGTGCTGTCGGCGGTGTCCTCGCCGGACCGGACGAACCCGCCCCGGTCGCCCGTCAGGCTCGGGAACGACCCGAGCAGGCGGCGCGTGTACTCGTGCGCGGGCGCGTTGTAGATCTCCTCGGCCGTGTTGAGCTCGACGATCTCGCCGCGGAGCATGACCGCGATCCGGTCGCTGATCTCCAGCAGCAGCGGCAGGTCGTGCGTGATGAAGACGACGGCGAAGTCGAACTGCTCGCGCAGCCGCATGATCTCGCGCAGGATGCCGCGCTGGACGACGACGTCGAGCGCCGTCGTCGGCTCGTCCATGATCATGACCTGCGGCTGGAGCGCGAGGGCCATCGCGATCATGACGCGCTGGCGCATGCCGCCGGAGAGCTCGTGCGCGTAGCTGTCGAGCCGGTTCGGGTCGACGCCGACGAGCTCCAGCAGCTCACGGCTGCGCTCGAGCTTGTCCTTCGCGGACATCCCCGGGCGGTGCGTCGCGAAGACGTCGAACAGCTGGGCCTTGATGCTGATCACGGGGTTGAGGGAGTTCATCGCCCCCTGGAAGACCATCGAGACCTTGTCCCAGCGGAACGCCCGCAGCGCGTCCCCGGACAGGGCGGCGACGTCGATGTCGTCGCCGTCCTTGTCGTGGAGGACGATCTCCCCGCTCGTGCGCAGCGCCGGCGGCTTGAGCAGCTGGTTGAGCCCGTACGCGAGGGTCGTCTTGCCGCAGCCGGACTCGCCCGCGAGGCCGAGGATCTCGCCTCGGTGCAGGGTCAGGGACACGTCCTTCACGGCCTGCACGACCGGGTTCACCTGGTACTCGATCGAGACGTTCCGCGCCGTGAGCACGGGGACCGCACCGGGCGGGGCCCCGAAGTCGCCCGCAGGCTTCGCGGTGAGGGTCGGTGCGCTCATGACTGGACCTTCTCGTCGTCGCGGGCGGGGGTGTCGGCCGCGGTGCCCGCCGTGCCGGCCTTGGCGGTGCTCGGCGCGGTCGCCGCCTGGAGCTTCGCGCGCTGCTTGCGCGCGAGGCGGACGTTCTTGACCGCGGCAGGGGCCGTCCGCAGCTTGGGGTTGATGATCTCGTCGATGCTGAAGTTGATGAGGGCGAGCCCGCAGCCGAACAGCGCGATGAGGAGGCCCGGCGGGACGAACCACCACCAGCGCCCGTACGCCATCGCGTTCTGCGTGCTGGCCTCGTTGAGGATGGTGCCCCACGTCACCGACCCGGACGGCCCGAGGCCGAGGTACGAGAGGCCGGCCTCGCTGAGGATCGCGAGGAGCACGGCGCCCAGGAAGTTCGCGGTGAGCAGCGGCAGGAGGTTCGGCAGGATCTCGACGAGGACGATGCGCGGCGCCTTCTCGCCCGCGACCTTGGCCGCGTAGACGTAGTCGCGGCTGCGCAGGGACCGGGCCTGTGCCCGTAGCACGATCGCCGCCCCCGCCCACCCGGTGATGCCGAGGATCAGGGCGACGAGGAAGAGCGAGCGGGACTCGAGGTAGGCGGAGATCACGATGATCAGGGGGAGCCCGGGGATCACGAGCATGATGTTCGTGACGAAGGACAGGATCTCGTTGGTCCAGCCCCCGACGTAGCCGGCGATGATGCCGAACAGGAGCGAGAGGACCATCGCGATCACGCCCGCGAGCAGTCCCACCGTGAGGGAGCCGAGGCCGCCGTGCGCGACCTGGGCGAAGATGTCGACGCCGATGTTGTTCGTGCCGAGCAGGTGCTCGGTGCTCGGCGGCAGGTACGCCGGGTTCGACGTCGCCCGCGGGCTCTGGCTGAACAGCGGCGCCACGACGGAGAAGAGCACGATCCCGAGCGTCAGCACGAGGCCGACGACGAGCTTGCCCGAACGGCGCGGGAGCATCGCCCGGATGCCGCGCTTCGGCGCGGTGCTCTTCGGGACGGGCTCGCCCGCGACGACGGCCTCGGGCGGGGCGATGGGCACGTCCGGCACGATGCCGGCGGTCCGGTTCTCGGGCGGCAGGCCGTCCACCACCACGGAGGCGGCAGGAGCGGCGTCGGCCGCGGGAGTCACGGTCTCGGCGTCACGGGTGGGGTCAGCCATTGTTCCGCGTCCTCGGGTCGATGATGCCGTTGATCAGGTCCATGAGGAAGTTCGCCGCGAGCACCACGACGGTGATCACGAGGAAGGCGCCCTGCATGAGCGCGTAGTCCTTCGCCTGGACCGCGGTGAAGAGCAGCTTGCCGATGCCGGGGTAGCTGAAGGCCTGCTCCATGACCACCGACCCGGCGACGACGAAGCCGAGCGCGATGCCGAAGCCCGTGACCGACGGCAGGACCGCGTTCCGCGTCGCGTACGTCAGCGCGACCCGGAAGGGGCGCAGGCCCTTGGCCTCGGCCGTCGTGACGTAGTCCTCGGCGATCGTCGAGACCATCATGTTGCGCATCCCGAGGAGCCAGCCGCCCATCGCCGACAGGATGATCGTCACGGCCGGGAGGGTGCCGTGGTAGATCACGCTGCCCACGAAGTCCCACGACCACTCGGGACCGCTGTCGAACTCGAAGATGTCGTACGCGCCCACGATGGGGAACCAGCCGAGCGACACCGAGAAGATCGAGATGAGGACCAGGGCGAGCCAGAAGTACGGCACCGCCTGGAGGAAGGTCGACGCGGGGATGATGTGGTCGACCCACGTACCGCGCTTCCACCCGACCCATGCGCCGAGGCCGACGCCGAGGAGGAACGCGATGATCGTCGCCAGCCCGACGAGGCCCACCGTCCAGGGGAGGGCCTCGCCGAGCAGCTGGCTGACGGGTGCCGGGAAGTACAGGACCGACGTACCGAGATCACCTGTGAAGATGTTCTTCCAGTACGTGAGGTACTGCTCCCACAGCGAGGCGTCGTCACTGCCGAAGAGGATGTCGACACTCTGGATGAGGCCCGGAGTCAGCTCACCGTTCTTCCGGAGCAGGGTGTCGAGGTAGATCTGCTTGGGATCACCGGGGATGGCCCGCGGGAGAAGGAAGTTGAGCGAGACGGCGGCCCAGAAGGTGACCACGTAGAACGCGATCCGCCGTGCGTAGTACCTCATTGAACCGACTCCTCGTTCACCCGAGCTCCTCTTCGGCAGTGCGACATCAGCTCGCGGGCTTGAGCTGGGAGAGGATCACGCCGTTGCTGATCGTGGCCCACGACGGCGGGAAGGCGTACATGTCGTCCTCCGACGGCCAGCCGGTGTAGTCCTTCGTGTTGACGAACGACATGGTCGGGTTCACGACGAGGGCGATGTAGGGGAGGTCGCGGGCGATCTCCTTCTGCACCGTGGCGTACGCGGCCTTCTTCGTGTCCTCGTCGTTGGTGCCGGCGGCGGTGGCCACGGCCTCGTCGACGAGCGGGTTCGAGTAGCGCGGGAAGTTGAAGCGGCCGGCCTCGATGGTCTCGCCCACCGGCGTCGTGTACTCGGTCGTGAGCCACTGGCGGTAGATGGCGAACGGGTCGTCGAGCGACGTGCCCGTGATGCCGCTGATCATCATCTGGTAGTTGCCGCTGGTCCGGGCGTCGGACATCTCCTGCTGCGTGATCTTCACGTGGTTGATCTGCACGCCCGCCTCGAGCGCCTGCTGCGCGATGAGGTCACCCGCCGCGTTGTGGTCGCTCCAGCCGTCGACCGAGATGAGGTCGACCGAGAGCTTCTGGCCGTCCTTCTCGAAGATGCCGTCAGCACCCTTGGTGTAGCCCGCCGCCTCGAGGACCTTGGCCGCCTCGGCCGGGTCGCCCTCCTGCGGGCTCTCCTTCTCGATCTCGGAGGAGATCCAGCGGTCGTCACGACCGACGAGCGCGAGCGACGGCGACGCGACGGCCGCGTGGCCCGAGAACGCCTTCTCGTTGATCTCGCCGCGGTCGACGAGCAGGTTGACCGCCTGGCGGACGGCGAGGTCCGTCTGCGGGCCCGCGCAGCCGAGCGCCGCGTTCGAGCACGACATGATCGTGGTCGGGTCCTGCGGGGTGTTGAGCAGCGAGACCTGGCCGCCGCCGGTGACCGTCTCCGGGTCCGCGATGAACATCGTGGTCCAGTCGATCTTGCCGGTGGCGAGGAGGTCCTGGGCGCTCTGGTTCTTGTCGAGCGCGAGGAAGCGGACCTTCCCGAGGCTCGGCTCGCCGCCCCAGTAGTCCTCGTTCGGGACGACGGTGTAGGTCGCGTTCGTGATGGTGTCGAGCGTGAACGGCCCGGTGCCCACCGGCTCGTCGTTCGTGAACGTGATGAGGTCCGACACCTCCTTGAAGAGGTGCTCGGGGACCATGAGCGTGGTGCCGAGGATCTGCACGGCGCTCGTGAACTGCGCGCCGTTGAACGTGAACTTGACGGTCGACTCGTCGACCTTCTCGATCGTGTTCAGGTAGTCGCGCTTCGCCGCGTCGTTGGTGTACGAGAAGATGACGTCCTCGACCGTGAAGTCCTCGCCGTCGGACCACTTCACGCCCTCGCGGATCTTGACGGTCAGCTCGGTGCCGTCCTCGCTCCACTCGTAGGACTCGCCCAGGCGGGGCGTCGGGTCGCCGGCCTCGGCGCGGTTGTAGAAAAACAGCGGCTCGTAGATGCCACCGTTCGTCACGTGCAGCGGGTTGGGCGCGTACGGGTTGAAGTTCGCGACCATGGGCGTCTGGGTGCCGGCCCAGACGTTGAGGACACGGGCCTCACCGCCGTTGCCCTCACCCTCGCCATCGCCCCCGCCGGTGCAGGCGCTCGCGAGCAGCGAGACGCCCGTCACGAGTGCCGCGGCCGTGAGCAGACGCTTGCGCGCCGTGCTTCGAATCATCTTCGGTCCTTTCGCATGGACGACGCGTCCTCACGTCGTACTTCGGCGCCCGCAGGCGTGTGGCAGGAACACTAACTAATAGCCACCGGCCCTCCTACGAATACGACAGGAAAGTTACCTAACTGAGACATCGATACCAGGATCGCGCCGCGACGGGCTCGGCCGGACCCCGTGGAACGGGGTCCGGCCGAGGTGCCGAGGACGGTCAGGAGGGGGTGGGGCGGCCCGTGGCCGGTCCCGGCGCAGCGGGTCGTGCGGGGCGCAGCGCGTCGCACGGGCGCAGCAGGCCGCGCTGGCGGGAGCGGTCGGGGACGGGGTCGGCGGCGGGACGGCGGCAGCGCCGGCGGCGAGCCGGGAGCGGGGTCAGCGAGCGGCGTCCAGCGCGGCACGCGCGGCCCGCGCGACCTCGGGGTCGGTGACCTCATAGCCGGCGTCGCCGCCGCCCCCCGGCCCGGCGTCGTCCGCGACGACGCGCTTGGCCGAGAGGTGCACGGCGTCGACGCCCGCGGCCACCAGGGCCCCGACGTCCTGCGGCCGCACTCCCCCGCCGGCCATGACCTGCACACGCCCGCCGAGCGCGTCGCGCGCGTGCGCCGCCATGGCGCGCAGCCGGTCGGTGCCGTCGATGCTGCGCGACGCACCGCCCGACGTGAGCACGCGCACGACCCCGGCCCCGGAGAGCGCGTCGAGCGCGGCGAGCGGGTCGGCGACGACGTCGACGGCGCGGTGGAACGTGACCTCGCGCCCGTCGGCGGAGTCCACGAGGGCGCGGACGGCGCCGACGTCGACCAGGCCGTCCGGGGTGAGCGCACCCACGACGACGCCGCGCGCCCCGGCCGCCACCGCGGCCCGGACGTCGCGCACCTGGACGTCGAGGTCGGTGGGCGTGAGGACGAAGCCGCCCGGGCGCGGGCGCACGAGCACGTGCACCTCGACGCGCGGCCCCGGACCGTCGGCCTCCGCCGCGGCGGCGACCGCGGCCTCGACGAGCCCGGCGCTGGGCGTGAGCCCGCCCGTCGCGCCGAGCCCGACGCACAGCTCGACCCGGTGCGCACGCACGGCCGCGGCCACGCGGACGCCGTCGGGGTCCTGGACCGCGAGCTCGAGGGCCACGTCGCGGGCCGCGGGCGCCGCGCCCCCCTCGGGGTGGGTGGTCGTCATGGCGCTCTCCCGTCGTCCGGTCCGGCGGCCGTCGCGTCGCGCGACCCGCACGACGGCGGCCGTCGGCCAGGGTAGACGACTCCGGGCGCGGGCCGGGCGCGGGAGCTCAGGCCGGCGTCGGCCGTCCCGTGGCGACGGCGGCGAGGCACGCGGACCGCAGGGTCGCGGCCACCTCGTCGGGGTCGCCGAGGTAGCCCGCGACCATGGCGCCGTCGCGCAGCATCATGAGCTGCGCCGCGGTCGCGTCGGCGTCCGTGACGCCGACCGCGGCGGCGAGGCGGGCGAACACGTCCCGCGTCCAGCGCCGGTGGCGGTCCACGACGACGCGCACCGGGTCCTGCGGGTCGGGTGTCTCCGCCGCGGCGTTGATGAACGGGCAGCCGCGGAAGCCCGGCACGCAGCTCACGGCGCCGATGGCGCCCGCGAGGGCGCTCAGGGCGTCGAGCGGCTCGGCGTCGCGGAGCGACTCGTCGACGACGGCACGGTCGCGTGCGGCCTGCGCCTCGAGGTAGGCGACGACGAGGTCGGACTTCGTGCGGAAGTGGCGGTAGAACGTCACCTTGGTGATGCCGACCTGCTCGATGACGCGGTCGGCGCTCGTCGCTCGGATGCCCTGGGCGTAGAAGAGCGCCGAGGCTGCCTCGAGGATGCGGCGGCGCGTGTCGGCCGCGGTGCCGCGGCCTGTCGCCCCGGGCGTCGGCGAGTCGTCGACCATGCCCCCTCCTTGTCTCCGCCCTTGCGCGCGGTCGGCCGCCAGTCTAGGTTCTCCGATGTAGACGTACTAGTAACTCTACTTCGATCCCGACTCTCGAGAGGCACCTCATGGCTGACACCCTCTACACCGCCGTGGCCACCGCGACCGGCGACGGTCGCGCCGGAGGCCGCGCCGTGTCCGACGACGGCCAGCTCGACGTCACGCTCGCCGTCCCGCGCCAGATGGGCGGCCCCGGTGGCGGGACGAACCCGGAGCAGCTGTTCGCGGCCGGGTGGTCGTCATGCTTCCACTCGGCGCTGAAGATGGTCGCGGCGCAGCGCAAGGTCCCCGTGGCCGACTCGGCCGTCGTCGCCGAGGTCGACCTCGTCCCGACCGGCGACGGCGGCTTCTCGCTCGGCGCGACGCTGCACGTCGAGCTCGGGGGCGGCGTCACCCAGGACGTCGCCGAGGAGCTCGCGGAGGCCGCGCACGCCGTCTGCCCGTACTCGCTCGCGACCCGGGGCAACATCCCGGTCACCGTCCGCACGACGGTCGCGTAGGGCACCCCTCGGCACGACCGCCGGGGCCGGCTGGCGGAGCGGTCCGCGGGTCGGCCCGGCGGTCAGTCCAGGCAGAACTCGTTGCCCTCGACGTCCTGCATGACGATGCAGGACTCGTTCTCCTCGTCGGCGACCATCACGCGCACGCACGTCGCGCCGAGCGCGACGAGCCGGTCGCGCTCGGCCTCGAGCGCGGCGAGACGCTCGGCACCCACGAGCCCGGTGCCGGCACGCACGTCGAGGTGCACGCGGTTCTTGACGACCTTGCCCTCGGGGACACGCTGGAAGTACAGGCGCGGACCGGCCCCGGTGGGGTCGCTGCACGCGGACCACTCGTCCCGCTCTGTGGCCGGGAGGGAGGCCTCGGCGTCGTCCCAGGTGCTGAAGCCCTCCGGGGGCGGCGCCGGGACGTAGCCCAGCACCTCGCACCAGAACCGGGCGACGCGCCGTGGCTGCGCGCAGTCGAACGTGACCTGGACCTGCCTGACCGCCGCCATCCGGCCACCCTAGGCGCCCGACCCTTCTCGGCCGGAGGGCTTTTCACGGGCGCACGACGGCCGCCGATGCCACCGCTCCGCGCGGGGCACCGACGGCCGTCGTCGTGCGGCTCGGGTCAGATGACGCCGAGCGCGAGGATCGCGTCGGCGACCTTGGTGAAGCCCGCGATGTTGGCGCCGAGCACGTAGTTGCCGGGCGTGCCGTACTCGTCGGCCGTCTCGACGCAGCGGTCGTGGATGCCCGCCATGATCTGCGCGAGGCGGTCCTCGGTGTACTCGAAGGACCACGCGTCGCGCGACGCGTTCTGCTGCATCTCGAGGGCCGACGTCGCGACGCCGCCCGCGTTGGCGGCCTTGCCCGGCGCGAAGAGGACGCCCGCCTCCTGGAGCAGCGCGACGGCGCTCGGCGTCGTGGGCATGTTGGCGCCCTCCGCGACCGCGACGACGCCGTTCGCGACGAGCTGCTTGGCCGCCGCCTCGTCGAGCTCGTTCTGCGTCGCGCACGGGAGCGCGACGTCGCACGGCACGTCCCAGATGGACCCGTCGGTGACGACGCGGGCCCCGGGACGGCGCGCGGCGTAGTCGGCGACGCGCCCGCGCTCGACCTCCTTGATCTGGCGCAGGAGCTCGAGGTCGACCCCGGCCTCGTCGACGACGTAGCCCGACGAGTCGGAGAACGCGACCACGTTCGCGCCGAGCTGCTGCGCCTTGGCCGTCGCGTAGATCGCGACGTTGCCCGAGCCCGAGACGACGACGCGGCGCCCGTCGAGCTCCTGCCCGCGCGTCTCCAGCATGTTCTGCGCGAAGAGGACCGTGCCGTAGCCCGTGGCCTCCGTGCGGACGAGCGAGCCGCCCCACGAGATGCCCTTGCCCGTGAGGACGCCGGACTCGTACCGGTTGGTGATGCGCTTGTACTGCCCGAAGAGGTAGCCGATCTCGCGGCCGCCCACGCCGATGTCGCCCGCGGGGACGTCCGTGTTCTCGCCGATGTGCCGGTAGAGCTCCGTCATGAACGACTGGCAGAACCGCATGACCTCGCCGTCGGACCGCCCGCGCGGGTCGAAGTCGGAGCCGCCCTTGCCGCCGCCGATGGGCATGCCCGTGAGCGAGTTCTTGAAGATCTGCTCGAAGCCGAGGAACTTCACGATGCCGAGGTAGACCGACGGGTGGAACCGCAGGCCGCCCTTGTACGGGCCGAGCGCCGAGTTGAACTCCACGCGGAAGCCGCGGTTGATCTGCACGCGCCCGGTGTCGTCCACCCACGGGACCCGGAAGATGATCTGGCGCTCCGGCTCGCACACGCGCTCGAGGACGGCGGCCTCGACGTAGCGCGGGTGCTTGCGCAGCACGGGGCCGAGCGAGTCGAAGACCTCGCGCACGGCCTGGTGGAACTCGGCCTCGCCGGGGTTGCGACGCAGGACCTCGTCGTAGACGGACTGCAGTCGGCTGTCCATGGGTACTCCTCGTCTGACGCGGGCGGAACTCCTGCTGACGGTACGCCTGTGCCAGAAGCTCCCGTCACACCGTCTCACTCCGCGCGCACCGGCACGGGCGGCCGCAGCGCAGGAGCGACCGCACGGGGCGGCACAGGAGTCACCGACGACGACACATCCGTCCACCCACTGAGAAACCCTACCGATCCGGTGCAGTTTCTCGGGGCGGTTGCTATACCCGTCCCCAGGTCACGAGCGCCAGCGCCAAGCCCCGGCTCGCTGGCTGGCAACCCCCTGTCACGGCGGGGTGCTCCGGGAGATGACCAGGCCGGGCCCGGCCTGCCCCGCCACCGGCGAGGACGGCCCGCACGGCAAGCGTGATCGACGACTACTGCGAGGTGCACATGACCCACCACCCCACCCACCCGACGGTGCTCGCCGTCTCGGGCAACCCGCGGCCCGGCTCGCGCACGCTCGGCGCCGCCGAGACGGTCGCGCGCCGCGTCGCCGACCTCCTCGGCGCGGACGACGTCGCCACGGTCGACCTGGCGTCGCTCGCCGGCGAGGTGCTCGCCGCCGACCATCCGGCGGCCGACGCCGCCCGTGAGCAGCTCGCCCGGGCGACCGTCGCCGTCGTGGCGACGCCGGTCTACAAGGCGTCCTACACCGGGCTGCTGAAGGCCTTCCTCGACCTCTACGGCCCCGACGGGCTCGCGGGCGTCGTCGTGGTCCCGCTCGTCGTGTCCGGGAACCCGGCGCACGCGCTCGTCGGGGAGGTGCACCTGCGGCCCGTGCTCGTCGAGCTCGGCGCCGTCGTCCCGACCCGGTCGCTCACGGTCACCGAGCCGCAGCTCGCGGACCTGGGACCGGTGGTGGACGCGTGGCTCGCGCGCGCGGGCGACGCCCTGCGCCGCGCCACGGCACCGCTCCCCCCGGCGGAGGACCGCCCGTCGGCCCGCACCGACGCAGCCGTCGCCGACGCGTTCGCGGGGGTGGCCCGATGACCGCCGAGCTCACCCACCTGGAGGCCCTCCTGGCCGAGCAGGACGAGCCCCAGCTCTCCCCCGACGAGTACAAGGCCGTGTTCCGCGGCCACCCCGCGGGCGTCGCCGTCGTCGCGCTCGAGCACGGCGACCGCCTCGTCGGCTTCACCGCGACGTCGGTCATCTCCGTCTCGGCCGCGCCCCCGCTGCTCGCGTTCTCGCTCGCGTCCACGTCGTCGTCGTGGCCCGCGGTCTCGACCGCGCGCACGCTGACCGTGAGCTTCCTCGCGGACCACCAGGACGACGTCTCGGCCCGGTTCGCGACGAGCGGCATCGACCGGTTCGCGGACGGCGGCTGGTCGCGCCTGCCGACGGGCGAGCCCGTGATCGACGGCGCGCTGTCGTGGGTGCGCGGGCGGGTCGTCCAGCGCACGCCGGTGGGCGACTCCTACCTCGTCTCGCTGCGCGCGCTCGCGTCGAGCGTCGGCACCGCGCCCGGGGCGCCCCGGGAGGCGGCGGCGTCGCCGCTCGTCTACCACGACCGCACCTACCACCGGATCGGCGACCACTCCGCGCTCTGAGCGCACGACGGGCGAGGGGCCCGACGGCGGAGGTCCCGCCGTCGGGCCCCTCGCCCGTCCCGTGCCGCCCCTCACGGGTGGTCCGTCACCAGCTCCAGCCGCGCGCGCTGAGCTCGAGCTCCTCGCGGAACCGCTCGTCGTCGCCGGTGCGGAAGCCCGCGCGCAGGGGCGCGTCCGCGACCGGGAGCCCCGTGAGCCGGCAGGCCTCGCGCAGCAGCGCGTCGTAGGCGCCCTGGACCGCGAGGTAGTGGTGGGCACGCGCGTAGACGTCCGGGTCGGCCTCGATGCGCCGGAGCTCCGCGGCGAGCGCGGTGAGCCGCACCTGGAGCGCGAGCGTCGTGAGCGGGTCCGGTGCCGCGGCGGCACGACGGCGCCCGCCCGCCCGGTGGCTCGGAGGTCGCCCGGCCCGGCGCAGCACCCACCACGCGGCGGCGGCCGTGCACGCCGTCGCGCACCAGATCATGAGCAGCCACGACATCGGAGCCGACCTCTGCGCGGGGAGACCCACAGGACCTCTCCAGTCTAGGTCTCCCCGGCCCCGCGAGGCAGGGTGGGCGGCCACCTGTCCTCGCCGCCGGCCCGCGCGGCGGGTCAGCCGTCGAGGAGGTCCGGCTGCGGGTGCCGCACGCCCTGGACGGCCGCGCGCGGGATCGCCGCGCCGATCGTCGCGACGTCGTCCGGCGTGAGCTCGACCGCGGCCGCCGCGACGTTCTGCTCCAGGTACGCGACGCGCTTCGTCCCCGGGATCGGGACGACGTCGTCGCCCTGCGCGAGGAGCCACGCGAGCGCGAGCTGCGCCGTCGTGACGCCGCGCTCCGCGGCGAGCTGCTCCAGGGAGCGCACGAGGCCGCGGTTGTGCTCGAACGCCTCGCCGGCGTACCGGGCGTGGGCGCGGCGCACGTCGTCCTCCGCGAAGCCGTCGGTGGCGTCCACGGTCCCGGTGAGGATGCCCCGGCCGAGCGGCGAGAAGGGCACGAAGCCGACCCCGAGCTCGCGCAGCGTCGGCAGCACCTCGTCCTCCGGGTCGCGCGTCCACAGCGAGTACTCGCTCTGCACGGCCGTCACGGGGTGCACGGCGTGCGCGCGGCGCACGGTCGCGGCGGACGGCTCCGAGAGACCGATGCCGCGGACCTTCCCGGCCTCCACGAGGCCGGCGAGCGCGCCGACCGTGTCCTCGATCGGCACCTGGGGGTCGACACGGTGCAGGTAGTACAGGTCGAGGCGGTCGGTGCCGAGGCGGCGCAGGCTCGCGTCGACCGCGGCACGGACGTACTCGGGGCGGCCGTCGACCGGACGCCCGTCGGGGTGGCCGCCCGCGGGCGGGAGCCCGAACTTCGACGCGAGGACGATCTCGTCCCGGTGCGGCCCGAGGACCCGGCCGAACAGCTCCTCGTTGCGGCCGTGACCGTAGACGTCGGCCGTGTCGAAGAGCGTCACACCGAGCTCGAGCGCGCGGCGCAGCACGGCCTCCGCCTCCGCGGCGTCCGCGGGGCCGTAGGCGTCGGTGACGGACATGCCGCCGAACCCGACGGCGGAGACGGCGAGCGCCGCCTCGCCGGTGCCGAGCGTGCGCGACGGGAGGGTGCCGGGGGCGGGGGTCCGGGAGGTGTCGGTCATGGCCCCAGCGGACCACCGCGCGCCGCCGGGGGCAAGGGCGGACGCCGTCCTCTCACCTGGCGAGAGGACGTGACGCGCCGTGCCGCGGGACGAGCCCCGCCGCAGGTCAGGCACGCCTCTCCTTGCTGGCGGGCGCGCGGAATGCGACCTAGTCTGGAATCGTTCAAGTGAACGGCACCGACGGAAGCCGGGTGACCGCCGCACGATTCCGGGCGACCCCCGAGAGAGCGAGGAGCACCATGTCCGCACCCACCATCCACCGCACGACGGCCCGCTTCGAGGCGTCGGAGAAGCTCCGCGCCCACCTGCAGCGCGTGCTCGTCGCGCTCGTCGACCTGCACGTCCAGGGCAAGCAGGCCCACTGGAACGTCACGGGCCGCGGGTTCCGCGACCTGCACCTCCAGCTCGACGACGTCGTGGACGCCGCGCGCGAGCACAGCGACACCGTCGCCGAGCGCATGCGCGCGCTCCAGGTCGTGCCCGACGGCCGCACCGAGACCGTCGCGACGACGACGGACCTCTCGCCGTACCCGGCCGGCCTCGTGTCGGTCGGCGACACCGTCGACGCGGTCGTCGAGCGCATCGCGCAGACGGTCGAGGTCGTCCGCGCCGTGCACGACGACGTGGACGCCGAGGACCCGACGAGCGCCGACATCCTGCACGAGATCATCGCGGACCTGGAGAAGCAGGCCTGGTTCCTCTCCTCGGAGAACCGCGAGGCCTGACCCGGCCCACCGCCGCGAGGTAGAACGGCCCGTCGCGAGGTAGAGCACGCCGTGTGCTACCTCGCGACGGGCCGTTCTACTTCGCGGTGCGCCCCTGGTGCGCGCGGCGGCCGGGGATGGCCGCGACGAGCTCCCGCGTGTACTCCTCCTGCGGGTCGAGCAGGATCTGCTCGGCCGCCCCCTGCTCGACGACGCGCCCGCGGTGCATGACGCCGACGTGGTCGGACACCTGCCGCACGACGGCGAGGTCGTGCGAGATGAACAGGTACGCGAGCCCGTGCTCGGCCTGGAGCCGCACGAGCAGCTCGAGGATCTGCGCCTGCACGGACACGTCGAGCGCCGAGACGGGCTCGTCGAGCACGACGAGCGCCGGGTTCAGGGCGAGCGCCCGCGCGATGGCGACGCGCTGGCGCTGCCCGCCCGAGAGCTCGCGCGGTCCTCGGCGGAGCACGTCGGGCGGGAGCGCGACGTCCTCGACGAGCGCACGCGCCCGGTCAGCCCGCTCGGACGGCGACCCGACCCGGTACGCCCGGAGCGGCTCGGTGACGATCTGCTCGACGGTGAACCGCGGGTCGAGCGACGCGTACGGGGACTGGTAGACCACCTGGAAGCCGCGGCGCAGCGACCGCAGCCGCTCGCCGCGCGCCGTCGTGATGTCCTCGCCGGCGAACTCCACCGTGCCCGCGGTGGGCCGCTCGAGCCGGAGAGCGAGGCGCGCCGTCGTGCTCTTGCCGGAGCCGGACTCCCCCACGAGCGCGTACGTCTCGCCGCGCCCGACCGCGAGGCTCACGCCGTCCACCGCGACGAGCGTCCGGTGCGCCGACCCGCGCGGCAGCGTGAACTCCTTGCGCAGGTCCCGCACCGCGAGGACGGGCGCGCTCGCGGTGTCCGGGCCGGCGGCGTCGGGCACCGCGATCCCCTGGTCGACGGCGCGGCTCGCGACCGCGGCGCGGCTCGCGTCGGCGCGCGGGACGACGCCGTCGTTCGGCGCCGTCTCCGGGGTGCCGCCTGCGACGAGGCGCGAGCTCGCGAGGCTCGGCGCCGCCGCGATGAGCTGCTGGGTGTACGGGTGGCGGGGGTCGTGCAGCACCTGGTCGGCCGTGCCCTCCTCGACGACGACCCCGTGCTCCAAGACGACGATGCGGTCGGCGCGGTCCGCCGCGACGCCGAGGTCGTGCGTGATGAGCAGGACGGCGGTGCCGAGGTCGCGCACGAGTCCGTCGAGGTGGTCGAGGATGCGGCGCTGGACCGTCACGTCGAGCGCGCTCGTGGGCTCGTCCGCGACGACGAGGCGCGGCCGGGCCGCGACTGCGATCGCGATGAGGACGCGCTGGCGCATCCCGCCGGAGAGCTGTGACGGGTACTGCCGCGCGCGGGCCTCCGGGTCGTCGATCCCGGCCTGACGCAGCAGCTCGACCGCGCGCTCGCGCGCCTCCTTGCGCCGCGCGAGGCCGTGGATGACGAGCACCTCCGCGACCTGGTCGCCCACGCGCGTCACGGGGTTGAGCGACACCGTCGGGTCCTGCGGCACGAGCCCGACGTCGCGGCCCCGCACCTGCTGCCACTCCTTCTCGGAGAGCCGCCCGACGTCGCGCCCACCGAGGCGGATGGTCCCTGCCATCACCTCGCCCCCGCGCGCGAGCAGGTGCAGGGCCGCGTGCGCCGTCGTGCTCTTGCCCGACCCGGACTCGCCCACGAGCGCGACGACCTCGCCCGCCCCGACCGCGAGGTCGACGCCGCGGACGGCGGCGTACGAGCCGCCGTCGCGCGTGCGGTAGGCGACCTCCAGACCGCGGATCTCGAGCGCGGGCGCCTCGCCCGACGTCGGGCCGGGACGCTCCTGGGTGGTCGGCGTCGTGGCGGTCATGCGTCCCCTCCGGTCCGTTCCAGGGCCCGTGCGATGCGGTTCGCCGACAGCACGACGGCGACGATCACGAGGCCCGGCATGGTCGTGAGCCACCACGCGGTGGCCAGGTAGTCGCGCCCGCCCGAGACGAGCGACCCCCACTCCGGCGCGGGCGGCGGCGTCCCGTAGCCGAGGAAGCTCAGGGCCGAGATGGCGAGCACGGCCGTGCCGAGCTCGAGCGCGACGAGCGCGAGCACCGGTCCCGTCGAGTTAGGCAGCACGTGCCGCCCCAGCACGCCGTACCAGCGCACCCCCGACGCGCGGGCCGTCTCGACGTACACCGACGTCGAGGTGCGCAGGACCTCGGCCCGCATGACCCGGGCGAACGTCGCGACGCTCGTGATGCCGACGGCGATCGCGACCTTGACCGTCCCGAACCCGAGCGCCGTGATGATCGCGAGCGAGAGCAGGATGCTGGGGATCGCGAGCAGCACGTCGACGAACCGGCCGACGACGTCGTCCACCCACCCGCGCAAGAATCCCGCGAGCAGGCCGAGCAGCGACCCGGCGACGAGCCCGACCGCGACCGCGATGACGGTCGCGCCGAGCGAGGCCGACGCGCCGTGGACGACGCGCGCGTACACGTCCCGCCCCAGGTGGTCGGTGCCGAACAGGTGCGCGCCCGACGGCGGCTGCAGCCGGTCCGCGGGCACGCCCGTCAGCGGGTCGTACGACGTGAAGAGCTGCGGGACGACCGCCCACGCCGTGACGAGCAGGACGACGAGCACCGCGACGACCAGCCCGGGACGCCGCACGGCGTACCGCGCCCCGCGCCGCCACCGGCCCGCCGTGCCCCGGGTCCGCACGCGGCCGTGCCGGAGGATCGCGCGCGCGTCCTCGCGGTCCTCGACCTCGATCTCCGCGGGCGTGCGTCCCTCGGGCGCGTCGGCGGGCGGGGCGTCGGGGGCGAGCGCGCCCGACGGCGGCACGTCCGCCACCGCGGCACGGTCCGCGACCCGGGCCTCGTCCCGGAGCACGATGCGCACTCCCGGCCTGGTGCTCATGCGGCCACCGCCTTCTGTCGAGCGTCGATCCGGGGGTCGAGCAGGGGGTAGAGCAGGTCGACCACGAGCGTGACGACCACGAACACGAGCGCCGAGAGGACGACGACCGCCTGCACCACGGGGATGTCCTGCGCGTCCACCGACGTCACCGTGAGCCGTCCCAGGCCCGCGCGCGAGAACACCGTCTCGGTGACGACCGTGCCGCCGAGCAGCCCGCCCACGACGACCCCCAGCACGGTCAGCGCGGGGATCGCGGCGTTGCGCAGCGCGTGACGGAAGTGCACGCGCGCGCGGCTCGCGCCCTTGGCGCGCGCCGTCTCCACGTACGGCTCGCCGAGCGTCCCGCGCAGGCTCCGCGCGAGCACCTGGGCGAGCGCGGCGCTCGCCGGCACGGCGAGCGTGATCGCCGGCAGCACGAGGCTGATCGCGCCCTGGTTGCCGATCGCGGGGAACAGCGGGAGCTGGAAGGAGAACCACTGCAGCAGGAGGAGGCCCAGCCAGAACGGCGGCAGGGCGACGCCGAGCGGAGGGAGCGACGCGAGCGCGTGGCGCAGCCAGGCCGCGCGCGGGAACGTGCTCGCGATCGCGATGCCGGCGCCCGCCACGACGGCGAGGACGAGCGCCGCGGCCGTGAGCCGGAGCGTCTCCGGGAGCGCCTGGAGCACGAGCTGCGTCGCGGGCGCCCCGGACGCGTACGACGTCCCGAAGTCGAGCCGCAGCGCGTGCCACAGCGCGTCGGCGTACTGCACGAGCACGGGCCGGTCGAGGCCGTACTGGGCGCGCAGGGCGTCGAGCAGCGCGGGGTCCACCTGGTCCGCCTCGCCACCGCCGCTCGCCATGAGCGCGGCCGGGTCGCTGGGCAGCAGGTAGAGGACGAAGAACGAGATGGTGAACGCCGCCCAGAGCACGAACAGGCCCTGCCCGGCGCGACGCAGGACGTACCGGCCCATGGTCGGCCTCCTTCCGTGGGGGATGCCCGCCTGCCCGACGCCGCGGCGTCGGGCAGGCGGACCCGGCGGGTCAGCCCTGGGTGACCCAGGCGTCGTAGAAGTCGAGGCGCGACGACGCCTCGAACGTCAGGCCGTGGACCGTGTCGGCGGCCGCGATGGTCGTCGAGAGCTCGTAGACCGGGATCGCGTGCCCCTTCTGCACGAGCAGTCGCGACGCCTCCGTGACGAGCTCCTGCCGCTCGGCCGGGTCGGTCGCCGCGGCCGACGCGTCGAGCAGGTCGTCGACCTCCTCGGCGTCGCGCTGGTTGATGTTGCGCGCGTTCGCCGAGAAGATCGTGCGCAGCACGTCCGGGTCGGAGCGCGTGAGGTTGTAGTAGTCGAAGTCGAAGTCGCCGCTCTCCTTGATGGCCTGCGACTCCGCGACGGTCACGTGCTGGAGCTGGAGGTCCACGCCGATCTGCGCGAGCTGCTGCTGGACGAGCTCGAGCGGCTCCGGCACCTGCCAGAACGTCACGGTCGTGGAGAGCTTCTGGCCGTCCTTCTCGCGCACGCCGTCGGCGCCCTCGACCCAGCCCGCGTCGTCGAGGATCTTCTTCGCGCCCTCGGGGTCGTAGGCGAGCTCGTCCGCGACGCTCTCGTAGAGCGGCGTCGAGTGCGACAGCACGCTCGTGGCCGGCTCGTCCTGCGCGCTGAGCACGGTGTCCGCGATCTGCTCGCGGTCGATGCCCTGGAGGATCGCCGTCCGCACGGCCTCGTCGCCCGCGAGCGGGCTCGACTCGTTGGGGAAGAGGTTGAACACGACGCCCGGGTTGGCGCGGTACTCGAGCCAGAACCCGTTCCCGTCGAACTGCGGGAGGTCGACGGTCGAGATCGCGGCCGTGGCGTCGATCTGCCCCGACTGCAGGCTGCCGCTGCGCACGCTCGCCTCGGGGATGACCTTGAACGTCACCGTGTCGAGGTAGGCCTCGCCCTGGTGGTCGCTCGCCTCCGAGCCCCACGCGTAGCCCGCGACCTTCTCAAGCACGATCTCCTGGTCCTGCGTGTACGACTTCACGGAGAACGGGCCGGAGCCGACGAACTTCCCGGCGCAGCGGTCCTCGACGCTCAGGTCGGCCGAGGACGGGGCGAGGAGGCCGAGCGAGAACGTCGACGTCGCCTGGAGGAACTGCGCGCTCGGCTCCGCGAAGTCCACCGTGAGGGTCTGCGGGTCGGTGACGGTCGTGCCCTCGTAGCCGACGAGGTACTGCGACCCGAGCGACGCCGTCGCGCCGAGCGCGACGATCGCGTCGAAGTTCGTCTTCACCGACTCCGCGTCGATCGGCGTGCCGTCGGCGTACGTCGCGTCGTCGCGCAGGTGGAACGTGTAGCTCGACGCGTCGTCGTTCACCTCCCAGCTCTCCGCGAGCCACGGCAGGATCTCGCCCGAATCCGGGTCCTGCGCCGTGAGCGACGCGACGGTCTGGCGGGCCGCCGCGATGGCGTCGTTGTTGCCGACCTGCTGCGGGTCGATGCAGTGCGAGTCGACCGTGAGGGCGAACGTCAGGTCGCCGCCCGCCACGGGCTCGCCGGACGGGCTGGGCGACCCGTCGCCGTCGGACGCGCCGGAGCCGCCGCCCGCGCACGCGCTGAGCAGGAGGCCCGTCGCGGCGGCCGCCGCGGCGACGGTCAGGGACCGGCGTCGGTGAGGTGTGGGGATCATGTCGTGCTGCTCTCCTCGTGTGCCGGCTGAGGACCGGCGGTCGTCCGGCGCCGGTGGTCGTCCGCGGCGGGCCCAGGGCCGGCGCGGCGGGGGGTGCCCACCGGGGTGCCGTGCTTACCGCGCCGCGGGAGCGGCGCGGTCAGGTCGTTCCCGGAGCACCCCGTCACGTCGAAGGGTTGCTGGTCAGCGAGCCGGGCCTACGTGCTGACGCTCGTCACCTGGGAGCAGGAAAGACAATCTCGACTGGTTGAGTCAAGTATCGAGACGGCCGTCCCGCCAGGCGGACGGTTGTTTCCGCCGAGACGACGCGAGTCGCGGCCGTCTCGCGTGTTACCGCGCCGGGAAGGGCGACTCGGGAGGTGGGGTGGCGCCACGGACCGGGCGCGCTCGGACGGGCGCCCGACCTGCGGCAGCACGGACCGCCGCGACGCCACCGACAGCGAAGCGCGCGCCACGGGCGTCGACAGCGACGTCGTCGACGCCCGGACGTGCGCCGGCACGCCGAGCACGACGCGCCACCGGAGCCGTCGCGATCAGGCCCGCCGACCGTAGCCGGCACGCGAGAGACCGAGAGAGCGAAACTCCTCAGGGACCGTCAAGATCTGATGCGGTGATTCTCGCCGTCACTTCTCCCCGGACCACGAGGAGCCAGTCGCGCAGCGGCATTCCCACGGCCTCGCGATAGAGCTCGGCATGAAGCCGGCCGTTGATCCACTCGACGACCTGCTCGTCGGAACGGTAGCGGTCCAGGGTGCTGTCGATCTCGTCGACGAGTCCGTCGTACCTGCTGGGGCCGACCAGGTCCAGGAAACGCGCCAGAGCACCTGCGGGACTCCCGTAGTCCTCTTCCCAGTCCTGGTGGAAGAACGAGCCGAAGAACGCGTCGAGCGAGTAGTGGGTCGTCATGGCGCACCTCGCGGAGGGGTCGTCGCGTCAAGGAAGGGCGGCGTGAGTGCGAGAGCCTGCGTCGAGACCGGAGCTGCGCCCGGGACGCGACGCTACACCGTCGGCCTCTTCAGCAGGGGTGTTCTCAGCCTGCCGCCGGGCCCGCAGCGCAGCCTCCTCCATCATCCGCGCCGCCCAGCTCGAGGAAGAGCGAACCGGCCGTGGCGTCGAGGATGCCTCGTCAGGCCGCCGTGAACCCCGCCGCGCGGCGGGCGTCGGCCGGGCTCCACAGGTCCGTCTTCACCTCGGCCTGCACGACGGGCACGACCTCCTCCGCGAACCGGCGCAGCACGTCCTCCTGCTGCGCCGCAGGGATCAGGTGGTTCACCGAGACGGACTGCAGGTCGTGGCGGTACGAGGCGTGGTAGTCGAGGATCTTCTCCGCCACGCGCTCCGGCGACCCCACGAGCGCGGGCCCGCGCTCGACGGCGTCCTCGACCGTCCGGAAGCTCGGTGCCTTCCCGACGGCGTCCGGCCCGTACCCCCGGCGCGCCGCCGCCGCGACCTGGCCCTCGTAGATCGGGCGGTACTGCTCGATCGCCTCCTCCGTCGTGTCCGCGAGGAACAGCCCGCCCGAGCCCGACCCGACGAACCCGTACGCCGGGTCGTGCCCGTGCGCCGCGTACTGCTCGCGGTAGCGGTCGATGAGCACCTGGTAGTTCTCGCGCGGCTGCAACGCGTTGGCGCTGACGATCGGGTCCCCGTACCGGGCCGCGAGGTCGACCGCGAAGCGCGACGTCGCCGACCCGTGCCAGATCCGGAACGGCCCGGCGAACGGCCGCGGCAGCGTCGTCGCGTGCTCCAGCGCGTGGCGGTGCCGCCCGCTCCAGCTGACGTCCTCCTCCGACAGCAGCAGGCGCAGCAGCTCGTAGTTCTCCTGGAGGTACTCGTACTGCTTGTCGAGGTCCAGCCCGAGCAGCGGGTACTGCAGCACCTCGTTGCCCTTGCCGATGACGATCTCCAGCCGCCCGCGGCTCAGTTGGTCGACCGTCGCGAGGTCCTCGGCGACGCGGATCGGGTCGAGCAGGGACAGCACCGTGACGCCCGTGCTCAGCAGGATGCGCGACGTCCGCGCCGCGACCGCGCCGAGGATCACCGTCGGCGCCGACGACAGCACCTCTCCCGCGTGCCGCTCCCCCACCGCGAACGAGTCGAACCCGAGCTCCTCCGCAAGCACCGCCGTCTCGACGACCCGGTTCAACCGGTCGGACGGCGCGACCGCCTCCCCGGTCACGGGGTGGGGCGGGTTGAACACGATGTCGAGTACCTGGAACCGCACGGTCCTGCTCCTTGCTGTCGGTGTCGTCGTTCGGGGCCCCGGTACCCGCGCGTTCGGCAGCTCCGGGGCGGGTTCGGCACGCGCAGGTGCCGAACTCGACCGGAGCCGCCGACCCGGGGCGAGGTTGCCGATCTGTCAGGCCGCGGCGGCATCGGCGGCGACGGCGTCGCGCTTCGCCACTTCCTCGCGGACGAGCGGGATGACGTAGCGACCGAAGTCGACCGCGTCGTCGAGCAGGTCGTAGCCGCGCGCGGAGATGACGCGGACGCCGAGGTCGTAGTACGCGAGCAGCGCCTCGGCGACCTGCTCGGGCGTGCCGACGAGCGCGTTGGAGTTGCCGGCGCCGCCGGTGGCCTTCGCGGTCGCGGTCCACAGCGCGGTGTCGAAGCGCTCGCCCTGGGCGGCGATCTCGAGCAGGCGCTGGGAACCCGCGTTCTCGGGCTTGTCGATCGGGTGCCGACGGCTGAGCTGGCCCCCCGCGGCGGTCTTGCGCGCTTCGATCCGGTCGAGGATGCGGTGCGCCTTCTCCCAGGCGAGCTCCTCGGTCGGCGCGACGATCGGCCGGAACGCGGCGTGGATGCGCGGCGGCGTCGTGCGGCCCGCGGCGGCGGCCTCGGCGTGCACGCGCGCGATCTGCTCGGCGGTGCGGTCGAGCGGCTCGCCCCAGACGGCGTAGATGTCGGCCTCGGCCGCGCCGACGCGGAACGCGGCGTCCGACGACCCGCCGAACGAGATGGTCGGGGTGCGGCCCTCGAACGGCTTGGCGTCGAGCACGAAGTCGTCGAAGTCGTAGAACGGCCCGTGGTGGTCGAACGGCTCGGCGCTCGACCAGGCCTGCTTGACGATCTGGATGTACTCGTGGGTGCGCGCGTACCGCTCGTCCTTGGTCAGCGTGTCGCCCTCGCGGCCCTGCTCGTGGTCGTTGCCGCCGGTGATGAAGTGCACGGAGAGCCGCCCGCCGGAGAGCTGGTCGAGCGTCGCGAACGTCTTGGCGGCGTACGTCGGGTAGGACACGTTGGGCCGGTGCGCGAGCAGCAGCTCGATCGACTGCAGGCGCGCGGCGGTGTAGGCGGCGAGCGCGGCGGGCTCGGGGCCGGAGGAGCCGTACGCGAAGAGGACGCGCGTCCAGCCGTTGTCCTCGTGCGCACGCACGAGGCGCTCGAGGTAGGCGGGGTCGAACGCGGCGGTCGTGCGCTCGGTGGTCTCCGAGGCGTCGTTGGTCGTGGCGATGCCGAGGAACTCGACGGGCATGAGGGTCTCCGTGGTGTCGGTGCGGGTGGTGCGGCGAGCGGTGGTGCGGGGGCCGGACGTGCGGGGCACGGTCCGGCCGCCGGCTCAGGGCCGGGCGGGCGCCGTCGGCTCCGGCGACGCCGCGGGCGCGGCGGGCTCCGGGGCGGCCCCGACCGGGTCGGACGCCGGGAGGCCGGCCTCCTTCCACGCGGGGAAGCCGCCGTCGACGTGGGACACGTGCGTGTACCCGCGGCGCGCGAGCGCCTCGGCCACCGGCCCGGAGCCGTTCGGCGACCCGCACACGACGACGACGGGCGTGTCGAGCGAGATCACCGGGGCGTCGGCGGGGCCGAACAGCGCGTCGAGGTCGTCGCGGTCGGCGAGCGTGGCGCCGGGGATCTCGCCGTGCGCGGCGCGACCGCCGGCCGAGCGCACGTCGATCAGCAGCGCGCCGTCGGCGACCTGGGCGGCGGCGTCGGTCGCGGCCCGCAGGGGCGGGGTCGTGGTCATGGGTGTCTCCTTCGCGGGGTGGTGGCGTCAGCGGGTGGTGGCGAGGGCGGGTGCGACGTCGGGGGTGGCGGTCGTCGTGTCGCCGACGGCCGGGGCGCCCGCGAACCAGTGCTCGGCGAGCAGCGCGAACGAGCGTCGGGCGTCGTCGGCGTCGTGGGTCGCGGTGGTGACGAGCAGCTCGTCCGCGCCGGTCGCGCGGCGCAGAGTCTCGAGCCGCCGCACGACGGTCTCGGGGTCGCCGACGATGCGCGTGTCGACGCGGTCGGCGACGAGCGCGCGCTCCGCCTCCGGGCGCTCCTCCCACGCGGGCGACGTGCCCGGCTCCGGGTAGGCGATCGCGCCGTCGGCGCCGCTGCGGATGGAGAGCACCCAGTCCGCGAACGGCGTCGCGAGCTCGCGGGCCCGCTCGACGGTGTCGGCGACGAGCACGTCGGCGGACACGACGACGTAGGGCTCGTCGAGCACGCCCGGCCGGAACGCCTCGCGGTACGCGGCGACGGTGTCGAGCGTCGCCGACGGCGCCACGTGGTAGTTCGCGGCGAGCGGCAGCCCGAGCTCGCCCGCGACGCGCGCGCTCTCGCCCGCGCTCGACGCGAGGACCCACAGGTCCCAGTCGGCGCCCTCGACGGGCGGGCTCACGTACGGCGTCCCGCGCTCGTCGCGGTAGGTCCCTGCGCGCAGCCCGAGCACGAGCTCGAGCTCGTCGCGGAAGCTCGCCGGGGTGCGCGACGCCCCGACGATCCGCTTCTGCGCGAGGATGCGCTCGCGCAGCACGGAGTCGTTCGCGTCGGCGGGCGGCGCGCCGGGCACGTACAGCCCGTCGACGACCCGCTGCCCGGTGGCCGACCGGGATCGCCGCGGCGCCCCGGCCCCCTTCTCCCCCGTCGGCGGCGTGAACGCGCGGCCGAGCCCGAGGTCGACGCGGCCCGGGTGGAGCGCGGCGATCGTCCCGAACTGCTCGGCGGCGACGAGCGGGCTCGTCGTGCTGAGCAGCACGGCACCGCTGCCGACGCGGATGCGCCCGGTCCGGGCCGCGACGGCGGCGGCGAGCACGGCGGGCGACGCCGAGCCGACGCCGGGCGACAGGTGGTGCTCGGCGTACCAGACGCGGTGGTAGCCGAGCCGGTCGAGGTCGCGCGCGAGCCCGACGGCGCGGCGCACCGCGTCCTGGCCCGTCGCCCCCTCGGGGACGATCGCGAGGTCGAGCACGGACAGCGGGACGCGGCCGGACGCCGGTCGCGGCCCGCCGGGGGTGGCGGTCGGGTGCGGGTGCTGGTGGGACATGGCTTCCTCTGGTGGGGTGCGGTGGCTCGGGGCGACGCGGTCGCGCCGGGGCCCGCCGGGCTACTTGGACGGGAACCCGAGCGCGGCGAGCGTGGTGCGCAGGTGGGCGCGCCCGCGCAGGGCGCCGGGGACACGCAGGCGGTCGACGACGCGGTCGCGCCAGCCGCCGTCGAGCCCCTCCTCGCGGTAGAAGGGCGCGATGCGCTCCTCGTACGCCGCGACGTGCTGCTCCTGCCCGGCGGCGCGGTAGCGCTCGGTGTGCAGGACGGCGGCCTGCGGCAGCCGCGGCTTGACCCGTTCCCCGCCCGCGGGGTCGGGGTGCCCGACGACGAGCCCGACGACCGCGACGACGCCCTCGGGCAGGCCGAGCTCGGCCGCGACCTGGGCGGGGTGGTTGCGCAGCGCGCCGATGTACACGGTGCCGAGACCGAGCGACTCCGCCGCCACGACGGCGTTCTGCGCGGCGAGCGCGGCGTCGAGGAACGCGACGACCGTCGTCTCGAGGTAGTCGGTCGCCTCGAGCCGGACGCCCTCGCGCTCGCCGAGAGCGCGGGCCCGCGCGACGTCGGCGAGCCAGACGAGCAGCAGCGGCGCGGTGCGCACGTGCTCCTGGTCGCCCGCGAGCGCCGCGAGCCGCGCCTTGCGCACGGGGTCGGTGACGGCGACGACGCTCCAGAGCTGGAGGTTCGACGACGTCGGGGCGGACTGCGCGGCGGCGACGAGCGTCGGCACGACGTGGTGGGGCAGCGGGTCGGTGCGGTAGCGGCGCACCGTCCGGTGGCCCAGCTGCGTCGCGAGGACGGTGCCGGGACGGTCCGCGGCGGGTGCCAGGCCCGCGGCCGCGCCGAGCGCGACGTCCTCGACCGCGGCGAGGTCGACGCCGTACCGCGCCGCGAGCGCGGCGCGGGCCCCGCCGGTGTCGTGCGTGGCGTGCGTCTCGGGGCCCGCGGACGGAGCCGGTGCGTCCCCGGCGGTGGGTGCGGGAGCGATCGTCATGAGGCGGTCCTCTCGGGGAGTGCGGCGAGGCGGGCGAGCGCGAACCGCGCGGCGGCGGTGCCGCCGTCGGGCAGGGCGCCGGGGGCGGTCGCGAGGTCGGCGAGCACGCGCCCGACGGCCGGGGCGAACTTGAAGCCGTGGCCGGAGAACCCGGCGCCGACGACGACCGGACCGCGGCGGTCGAGCACGAAGTCGTGGTCCGGCGTCGTGGTGTACGTGCAGCTCACGGGGACGTAGGCGTCGGGGTCGAGGCCGGGCAGCCAGGTCCGCACGTAGTCGCGCAGCGCGGCGAGCTGGCCCGGCTCCGGCCGGTAGGAGCGCCGGTCGGGGTCGACGACGGGGCCGACGCCGTGGAAGCCGACCTTGACGCCCTCGCCCGGGGTCGCGAGCCCGTAGACGCCGCTCGGCCACGCGGTGCCGGGACCGACGTCGTGCGTGAACGCGGGCCACCCCGCGGGCGACGTGCCGGGGGCGAGCGCGAAGTGGGCGGGCTGCTCCTGCGTGACGACGAGCGGGAGCTCCTGCCCGAGCAGGCCGCCCGCCGGGGAACCCAGCAGACCCGCGCTCCACGCCCCGACGGTCACGACGACGACCCGCGCGACGACGTCGGCGCCGTCGGTGACGACGCGCACGCCCTCGGGGACGCGCTCGACGTGCCGGACGGCGACCTCGTGCCGCACGTCGGCGCCCTGGGCGGCCGCCGCCCCCTGGAGGGCCGCGACGGCGCGGTCGGCGTGGAGCCGGCCGGCCGTCGCGACCTCGTGCAGCACCCGGCCCTCGAACCGCAGCCCCGGCCAGCGCTCGGCCGCGGCCGCGGGGTCGAGCCACTCGTGCTCGATCCCCCGGGCCGCGAACGCGGCGCCGATCGCGTCGGAGCGGCGCTCGGCCGCGCCGTCGCGACGCCCGTGGCTCACGCCGCCGGTGACGTCGAGGAGCTCGGTCCCGGTCTCGTCCTCGACCTCGCGCCACAGGCGGAGCGCCTCCTGCGCGAGGTCGAGGTACTCGGGCTCGGCGTACGTCGTGCGGTAGATGCGCGACGTCCCGTGCGAGGCGCCGTGCGCGTGCCCGGGCGCGAAGCGCTCGAGCAGCACGACGTCGCGTCCGCGCCGCGCGAGCTGCCACGCGGCGGCCGAGCCCATGACGCCGCCCCCGACCACGAGGTGGTCGACGTGCTGGGTGCTGGTGGTCATGCGCGGGTCACTCCGTCTTCGGCAGGCCGGGCGGGTTGGTCTGCGACTCCTCGACGGCCTCGGACTCCAGGCCCCACCGCTGGAGCACCTCGAGGTACGTGCCGTCCTCGATGGCGTGGTTGATCGCGGCCGTGACGGCCGGGGCCGCCTCGTTGCCCTTCTTCGTGGCGACGGCGATCTGCGCCGTGTCGGGCCATCCGCCGTTGAGCGTGCCGACGACCTTGAAGTCCTGCGGAGAGATCGCCGCCTGGTACGCAAGCGACGCGTTGGGGCCGACGTACGTCTCGATGCGCCCGGACTGGAGCGCGAGCAGGACGTCGGAGAACTGCTCGTAGTACTCGGGCCCCTGGACGGGCTCGAGGCCGTCCTCCTGGTTGAGGCGGTCCCACTCGAGCACGATCTTCTCCTGGTTCGTCCCGGAGCCGACGGCGACGACCTTGCCCGCGATGTCCTCGCGCTTCGTGACCGACGTGATGTCGGAGTCGGCGCCCACGAGCCAGCCGAGCTCGTCGTTGCGGTACGTGGAGAAGTCGATGGTCTCCTTGCGCTCCTCGGTCACCGTGACGTTGGAGATCACGGCGTCGACGTCGCCCGAGCCGAGCGCGAGCGGCCAGTCGGCCCAGGCCTTGACCTCGAGGCGCAGGTCCTTGCCGAGCGCGTCGGCGACGAGCTGCGCGATGTCGGTCTCGTTGCCGATGGGGGTCTCGTCGTCGTCGGCGAGGAAGCCGAGCGGCGGCGCCGCGCCCGCGGAGATCGCGACGACGAGCTCGTCCTTGTCCTTCCAGGCGTCCGGGAGGAGCGCGACGGCCTCGGCCGACTCGGTCGTGCGGATGCGGTCCTGGTCGGGGCTCGTGCTCACGTCGAGGGCGTCCGAGACGGACGTCGTGCTCTCCGTCGTGCCGTCGGAGGACGCCGCGCCCTCGTCCGCGGCGGCCGGGGCCTCGGTGCTCACCCCGGAGCAGGCCGCGAGCGCCAGCAGGGGCACGACGGCGAGGGCGGCGAGCGCGCGGGGGGCGCGGGCGCGGGTGGTCGTTGCGGTCACGGGTGTCCTACCTCTCGGGTGGTGCGTCGGGGTGACGCAGGGAGTGCGGGTGTGCGGGACGGCCGGGCGGCCGGTCGCGGGTCACGACGGCGGGCGTCGGTGGAGGGCGGTGGTTCAGAGGACCTTTTGGAGAAAGGCCCGGGTGCGGTCGTGGCGCGGGTGGTCGAGCACCTCGGCGGGCGTGCCCTGCTCCACGACGACGCCGTCGTCCATGAACACGACGGTGTCGGCGACCTCGCGAGCGAAGCCGATCTCGTGCGTCACGACGACGAGCGTCGTGCCGGTGCTCGCGACGTCCTTGATGACCTCGAGCACCTCCCCGACGAGCTCGGGGTCGAGCGCCGAGGTGGGCTCGTCGAACAGGAGCACCTTGGGCCGCAGCGCGAGCGCACGGGCGATGGCGACGCGCTGCTGCTGCCCGCCGGAGAGCTGGCGCGGCCGGGCGTCGGCCTTGTCCGCGAGCCCGACGCGCTCCAGCAGCGCGCGGGCCTCGGGCTCCACGTCCTCGCGGCGCCGGCGCTGCGCCGAGACCGGCGCCTCGACGACGTTCTCGAGCGCCGTGAGGTGCGGGAACAGGTTGAAGTTCTGGAAGACGAACCCGATCTGGGTGCGCTGGCCGAGGATCTCGCGCTCCTTGAGCTCGCGCAGGGTGTTGCCCTTGCGGCGATACCCGATGAGCTCGCCGTCGAGCGAGATGAACCCCTTGTCGACCTTCTCCAGGTGGTTGATCGCGCGCAGCAGCGTCGACTTCCCGGAGCCGGACGGGCCGAGCACGACCGTCACGGACCCGGGCGGCACGGTGAGCGACACGTCGCGCAGCACCTCGAGCGTGCCGAAGCTCTTGTGGACGCCGTGGATCTCGACGAGCCCGGCGGTCGCGACGTCGGCGGTCATGCCGCACCTCCCGACGTGCGCGCGGTGCGGGTCAGCACGCCCACCCGGGCGCGGGCCGCGTACGCGGGCGGGACGGCGTCGGGCACGGGGCGGCCGGAGAGCCGCGACGCCCAGACGAGCACGGTCCACCGCGCCTTCTGCAGCGGGGTCGGGGGCAGCGTGCGCACCGCGCCCTTCGCGTAGTGCCGCTCGACGTAGTACTGCACGACGGTGATGAGCGTGGTGAGCACGAGGTACCAGATCGACGCGACGATGAGCAGCGGCACGACGCGGCCGTTGCGGCCGTAGATGACGCTGACGATGTAGAACAGCTCGCCGTACGCCAGCACGTAGACGATCGACGTGCCCTTGAGCAGCCCGATCACCTCGTTGACGGCCGTCGGGATGATGGAGCGCATCGCCTGCGGCAGGATGATGCGGCTCACCTGGCGGCGCTTGGGGATGCCGAGCGACGCGGCGGCCTCCTGCTGCCCCTGGTCGACCGAGAGGATCCCGGCCCGCACGATCTCGGCCGAGTACGCGGCCTGCGACAGCCCGAGGCCGAGGATCGCGGCCCAGAACTTGTCGATCACGGACAGCGTGTCGAAGTACAGGAACTCGGGCCCGAAGGGGATGCCGACGCTCAGGTACGGGTACAGGTAGGCGAGGTTGTACCAGAGCAGCAGCTGCAGCAGCAGCGGCACGGACCGGAACACCCACGTGTACGTCCACGAGACCGACTGCAGGAGCGGCGAGCGCGACAGCCGCATGAGCGCGAGCACGGTGCCGAGCGCGAACCCGACGACCGACGCGACGAGCGTGAGCCGGATCGTCGCCCACGCGCCCTCGAGGATCGAGGGCCAGGTGAGGTACTGCGCGACGACGCCCCACTCCCAGCGGTCGTTCGTCACGAGCGAGCTGACGACCATGGCGAGCAGCACGGCCACGCCGGCCGTCGCGACCCAGCGGCCCGGGTGCCGGGCGGGGACGATGCGCAGGCTCTCGAGCGGCAGCGCGTCCTCGACACCGCCGCGCGGGTCGGCGGGGTGCCGGCCCGACGGCGGCTCGAGCTGCCGGGACTCGTCCTGCGGGAGCGACACGGTGCTCATGGCGCGACCTCCAACCACTTCTCGAACGCGAGCGGGCCGATCTCCTCGGGATCGGTCCCGGTGTCGAACAGGGGCGTGTAACCGGTCGCGAGGTACAGCCCGGCGGCCTCGGGCTGGCGCGGGCCCGTCGTGAGGTACACGCGCCGGTAGCCGCGCTCGACGGCGCGACGCTCGAGCTCGACGAGCACGAGGCGCGCCAGCCCGCGGCGCCGGTGCGCCGAGTGCGTCCAGATCCGCTTGAGCTCGGCGGTGCGCACGGCGGGCGTCCCGTCGGCGCGGCGCGCGGCCGGCCGGGCGAGGCGCGCCGGGTCGCCGAGCTCCGGCTCGGCCCGACGGCGGAACGCGCCGCCCGCGACGGGCTCGCCGTCCTCCAGCACCAGCACGAGCTCGCCGTGCGGCGCCGCGAAGTCCTGCGCGGGGTAGTGCTCCATCTCGGCGCGGAGCTCCTCGGCGCTGAGCACGCGCTGGTACCGCGTCCAGTACTCGTGGGAGAGCTCGTCGAGCAGCGGCCGCACGAGCGGGTCGTGCATCGCGACGGACCGGACCTCGCGCGTCCCCTGCCCGGCGGGGCGCGCGGCGACGGCGGTCACCGGGGTGCCCTCTCGCCCGCGGTGACGGCGAACGGCACGTGGTTGCCCTCGACCGGCGCCGGGCACGTGCCGAAGTCGCTGAACGCGTACGGCAGGTTGACGGCCCGGTTGAGGTCGAGGCGCACGCTGCCCGCAGTGCCGGGCACCGCGTCGGCATCCACGCGCAGGACCCGCCAGGGGGCGACGCCGTCCGCCTCGTCGCTGAAGAGCAGCGTCACCGCACCGCCCGGCGCGCCGGTGAGGGCGAGCGTAGCGCCGCGCCGGGTGCCGTCGCGCTCGACGACGAGGTCGACCTCGCCGACCGTGCGCACGTGGTGCACGAGGCCGGGCCGGGCGGCGCCGACGACGACGGGCCGCGGCGCGTCGTACCAGCGCACCGGCGCGTCGACGACCCAGGCGGGGTCGTAGACGAACGTCGGGACGCCGTCGAACGCCGTCCGGGCCGGGGCGAGCGGGTCGCGCACGCGGACGGCGTAGCGGCCCGTGCGGCGCACGACCTCCACCGCGACCTCGCGCGTCTCGCCGCCGTCGGACGGGTCGCCCGCGTCCCGGCCGTCCGGGAGGAACGTGCCCGCGAGCGTCGACCCGCCCTCCGCGACGACGACGGTCCCGACGGCGCTGCTCGTCGTCCGGACGGCGCCGCCCTCGTCCGCGCGGTGGTGCGCGCCGTCGGCGTCGGCCCACCAGAGCCCCGGGACACCCGGGAGGGCGGCGGGCTCGGCCGGGAGCGCGTGGTACGCGACGAGGCTCAGCCAGCCGTGCGGCGGGCGCAGCCCGTCCTCGCGGTCGGCGTGCCAGGCGGCCCACGCGGCGGCGTCGGGCGACGCGGACGCGACGGGGTCGGCGGGTGCGGTGGCCACGGCGCCCGTGGCGGTCGGCGTGCTCGTGCTCATGGGTCCTCCGAGGTCGGTGCGGGTGGTCGGTGCGGTGGTCGCCGCGGTGCCGGCGGCGGTCAGCCGACGAGCTCGGCGGGGTGCGCCGTCGTGGGCTCGCCGTCGCCGCGCGTCGCGCCGGGGCGGGCGAGGCCGAGGTGCTCGCGCAGGGTCGTGCCCGCGTACTCCGTGCGGAACGAGCCGCGCTCCTGGAGCAGCGGGACGACCTGGTCGAAGACGTCGTCGAGCCCGCCCGGCATGAGGTGGGGCACGAGGATGAAGCCGTCGGAGGCGTCCTCCTGCACGTGGCGGTCGATGTCGTCCGCGACCTGCTGCGGCGTGCCGACGAACCCGCCGCGCGACGTCACCTGGATGACGAGCTCGCGGATCGACCAGCCGTTCGCCTCGGCCTGCTCGCGCCACGCCGCGGCGATCGCCGCCGGGTCCTTCGCGTGCCGCACCCGGCCGCGCGTGATCGACAGGTTCTCGGTGTCGGGGTCGACGTCGGGCAGCGGGCCCTCGGGGTCGTACGCCTCGAGGTCGCGGCCCCAGACCTGCTCGAGGAACGCGATCGCCGTCGGGCCCGAGACCTGCTGGAGCCGGATCTCCCGGGCGCGCTCCTCCGCCTCGGCGGGCGTGTCGCCCAGCACGACGACGGTCGCGGGCAGGATCTTCAGGGAGTCGCGCTCGCGCCCGTGCGCCGCGAGCCGCCCCTTGACGTCCTCGTAGAACGCGCGCCCGGCGTCGAACGTCGAGTGCGCGGAGAACACGACGTCGGCGGTCGCGGCGGCGAAGTCGCGCCCGTCGGCCGAGTCGCCCGCCTGGAACAGGACGGGGTGGCCCTGCGGGCCGCGCGGCGTCTCGAACAGCCCGACGACGTCCGCGTACGTCCCGTGGTGCGCGACCGGCCGCACCGCGCCGGGCCTCAGGAACTCGCCCGCGATCCGGTCGGCCAGCACCGCGTCGTCGTCCCACGAGTCCCACAGGGCGCGCGCGACCTCGACGACCTCGGCCGCCCGCGCGTACCGCTCGGGGTAGGGCAGGTACCCGCCGCGGCGGAAGTTGGCGCCCGTGAAGGCGTCGGGGCTCGTCACGAGGTTCCACGCCGCGCGGCCCTCGGAGAGCAGGTCGAGCGTCGCGAACTGCTTCGCGAGCTCCCACGGCTCGTTGAACGTCGTGTTGATCGTGCCCGCGAGGCCGAGCCGCTCCGTGACGGCGGCGAGCGCGGCGAGGACGGGCAGCGTGTCGGGGCGGCCGACGACGTCGAGGTCGTGGATGCGGCCCTTGTGCTCGCGCAGGCGCAGGCCCTCGGCGAGGAAGAAGAAGTCGAGCCTCGCGTCCTCGGCGCGGCGCGCGAGGTGCTCGAACGACGCGAAGTCGATCTGGCTGCGCGAGCGGGGGTCGCTCCACACGGTGGTGTTGTTGACGCCTGGGAAGTGGGCGCCGAGGTGGATCTGCTTGCGGGGTCGGGTGCTCATGTCGTTCCGTCCGGGCTCAGGCGATCGCCGCGTAGCGGTTCGCGGGGTGCGGGAGGCCGAGCGTGTCGCGCAGCGTCGTGCCCGGGTACGCGGTGCGGAACAGGCCCACGCCCTGGAGCAGCGGCACGACCCCGTCCACGATCGCGTCGAGGTCCGTGCTCAGCGACGACGGCCGCAGCAGGAAGCCGTCGGCGGCGCCGGCGTGCGCCCACTCCTCGACCGTCGCCGCGAGGTCGCGCGCCGTGCCCACGTGCGTCAGCGAGTCGGTGTCCCACGAGACGCCCTCGAGGTCCTCGAGCAGGTCGAGGCGGGCCTGCGCGCTCGCCCGCGTGTCGCCGACGACGACGTAGGCGTCCACGAGGACCCGGAGCGTGTCGGGGTCGCGCCCGGCCTCCGCGGCGGCGTCGCGCACCTGCGCCCGCAGCGCGACCGCCTCGTCCCGCGTCGCCGCCCGGACCCGCACGACGTCGGCCCGCCGGGCCGCGAGGTCGAGCGACGCCGGCGTGCTCGCCCGCACGACGACGGGCGGCTGGCCCTGCGGCGGGCGCGGCGTGATCGACGGCCCCTTCACCGCGAACCGGATGCCCTCGTGGTCGACGTAGTGCAGCTTCTCGCGGTCCACGAACCGGCCCGTCGCGACGTCGCGGATCTCGGCGTCGTCCTCCCACGAGTCCCAGAGCCGCGTGACGACCTCGACCGCCTCGTCGGCCTCGGCGACGGCGTCGGGCTCGTCCTGGGCGCCCTTGCGCCCGAAGGCCGCGGCCTCGGCCGGGGTCGTGGACCACCCGACCTGCCATCCCGCGCGGCCGGAGCTCACGTGGTCGATCGTCGCGACCGCCTTGGAGACGTGGAACGGCTCGGTGTGCGTGGTGGTGACGGTCGGGACGAGGCCGATGCCCGCGCTGCGCGGCGCGAGCCGGGACGCGACGAGCGCGGCGTCGAGCCGGCCGCGCACGGACCCGTTGCGGCCGGGCTGGAGGGTGAAGGCGTCGTCGAGCGTGACGAGGTCGAGCAGGCCGCGCTGGGCCGTGGCCACGAGCTCGACGAGGCGCTTGGCGTCGAACAGGCGCTGGGCCTGGGAACCCACGGTCCGCCAGGCGGCGGGGTGCGCACCGGCGTCGGTGAGGTCGACGCCCAGGTGGACGGTGCGGGCGGGGCGGGGGTCGGGCATCGCGAGGATCCGTTCTGGGACAGGCGCCGGCGGCGCGCTCAGGGCGCGGCGGGGTGCCGGGGGTGGGCAGGGTCGTCCCGCCGCGGGACGGCAGGGCGGGGCCGGGGAGGCCGGAGGGAGGCCCGTCAGGGCGTGCGCGCGGGAGCGCGCGGCGTCAGGAGCGGGGCGTCGTCAGAGACAACAGGTGACGCGCACGGGGGCGCCGACCGGACAGGAGACGACGGCCGCAGCGCGGACCGGACAGGGGCACGTCGGCGCGTGCGCGGTGCTCACCGCGGTGCTCGACTCTCGCCGGTCCATCGTCCGTCTCCTTCGTGCCCGTCTCCGGGCGCCGCGTGTTGCCCCGCACCGCGCAGGTCGCGCGACGCGGGACCTGGTCCTCACCCGGGGCACCCCGCCACGCGGGAGGGTTGCCGTCCGACGAGCCGGGGCTTCGCGTCGGAGCTCATGACCATGTCCTGTGCCGGGGTCCGTGGACCTCGGTTGCCGGGAACCTACGAGCGGTCGGAGAGGGTGTCAACGCACCGCCGGGACCTTCCCACATACTGGACTCGATCGGTCAACTTTGAGCAGCCGAGGCCCTCGTTTGCACCGAGTGCATCGATGCACCTAGTGTCAAGAGGTGCCTCTCCTCCCCGGACCCGAGCGCCCGACCGCGCCCGCGACGGACGCCGTGACCCCGGACGCGCCGAGCGCGGACGTCCCCGGCCCGGACGCCGCGGCTCCGGACCGTCGCGCGGCCCTGCGCGCACGCCACCGCCGCGCGATCGTCGCCGCCGCCGCGTCGCTCATGGAGGAGAAGGGCGGCGCGCGCTTCACCGTCGACGAGCTCGCGGCCCGGGCCGACGTCGCGCGCCGCACGATCTTCAACCACTTCGCGTCGCTCGACGACGTCGTGGTCGAGGTCTGCGAGGACGTGCTGGGCTCGGTCGTCGAGACGCTCGGGGCGAGCGCGGCCGAGCCGGGCACCGACCGCCCCACGCCCCTCGACGACGTCACCGCGGCGCTGCGCGGCACGGACCTCGTCGGCCCCATGGCCTACCTCACGCGCGCCCTCGGCGGTACCGCGACCGAGCCCACGCCGCGCGTCACGACGATGGTCGTGCGCACCTTCACCCACCTCGCCGAGCGCCTCGTCGCGGCGACCACGCGCCGGCACCCGGACGTCGACCCGCTCGAGATCGAGATGCTCGTGGGCGCGCTCATGGCCGGGGTCCTCGTCATCCAGCGGCGCTGGTGGGCCGAGACCGGCGCCGCCGACGACGACGCGTCGCGCGCGGTGTGGTCCGGCCTGCTCGACCGCCTCGTCGAACGGATCCGCGCCGGCTGGGCGGACCCCGTCTGACACGACCCGCACCCTCCCCGCCCTGTCCCGCCTCGCGACCACCTCTCCCGCAGCACCGCACCCGCCACCCCGTGCACACCCGCCGGACCCGGACCGGACTCCCACCGAAGGATCCTCATGGCTGAACTCCTCTACCGCCTCGGCCGCGCGTGCGCGCGCCGCGCGCGGACCGTCCTCGCCGCGTGGCTCGCGGTGCTCGTGCTCGCCGGGGCGGCGTTCGTCGCGTTCGGCGGCACGCTCGCCAGCAGCTTCTCGATCCCCGGCACCCCGACCGCCGACGTCACCGCGCGCCTCCAGACCGCGCTGCCCGAGGCGTCGGGCGGGAGCGGCACGATCGTCCTCGCGACGGAGGACGGCGCGCCGTTCACGCCCGAGCAGGAGGCGGCGATCGCGGACCGCTTCGCCGCGGCGGAGGAGGTCGACGGCGTCGCGTCGGTCGTCGACCCGTTCGCGACGCAGGAGGAGCTCGCCGACCAGCGGAAGCAGATCGACGACGGCCGCACCCAGATCGCCGCGGGACGCGAGCAGATCGAGGACGGCCGCGCGCAGCTCGCCGCCGCGCAGGAGCAGGTCGACGCCGCGCGCGCCCAGCTCGACGTGGGCCAGGCCGAGCTCGACGCCGCACGTGCCCAGGCGGAGGCCGCGGGCGCGCTGGAGCAGGCGGCGCCGCAGCTCGACGCGCAGCGGGCCGAGATCGACGCGGGCCGCGCCACGCTCGAGTCGCAGGCCACGACGCTCGACCAGCAGGTCACCGCGCTGGAGGACCAGAGCGCGACGCTCGAGGAGCAGTCCGCGCAGCTCGAGCTCTCCGCTCCCCTGCTCGACATGGCGTCCGACATCCGCCTCGTGTCCACGGACGGGAGCGCGGCGGTCGCGAACGTGACGTTCACCGAGCCGAACATGAGCATCGACCAGCAGACGAAGGACGACCTCGTGGCCGTCTTCGCCGACGACCCCGTCGACGGCGTCCAGACCGACTTCTCGTCCGACATCGCCCAGGGCGTGCCGCAGGTGTTCGGCGTGGGCGAGGCCGTCGGCCTCGTCGTCGCGGCGATCGTGCTCGTCGTCATGCTGGGGACGCTCGTGGGCGCCGGCCTCCCGATCCTCACGGCCCTCATCGGGGTCGGGATCGGCGCGCTCGCCGCGATGTCGCTGTCCGGGGTCGTGGAGATGTCGTCGGTGACGCCGGTGCTCGGCCTCATGCTGGGGCTCGCCGTCGGGATCGACTACTCGCTGTTCATCGTCAACCGGCACCGACGCCAGCTCAAGCAGGGCGACGAGCTGCACGAGTCGATCGCGCTCGCGAACGGCACGTCGGGCAACGCGGTCGTGTTCGCCGGGGCGACGGTGCTCATCGCGCTGCTCGCGCTCAACGTGACCGGCATCCCGTTCCTCGGCCTCATGGGCACGGTCGGTGCGCTGTGCGTCGCGATCGCCGTGCTCATCGCCGTCACGCTCACGCCGGCCCTGCTCGGCATGATCGGCCCGCGGATCCTCAGCCGCCGCGAGCGCGCCGCGCTCGCCGGGCCCGCCGCGACGACGGGCGCGTCGACGGGTGCGGCGGCCGGCGCGTCGGCCGGGACCGCGTCGTCGGAGCCGGGCGCCGCGGGCGGCCTGCCCGCCGCGGAGCCCGTGCGCCCCATGTCGACCGTCCGCGCGGTGGGGACGGCGCTGCTCTCCGTCGTCGCGCTCGGCGTGATCGCCCTGCCCGCGCTCGACCTGCGGACCAACCTGCCCGACGGCTCGTCCGAGGCGCACGACTCCACGCAGTACCGCGCGTACTCGACCGTCGCCGAGGAGTTCGGCGAGGGCACGAACGGGCCGCTGCTCGTCGTCGCCGACCTCCCCGGCGAGCCCACCGAGGCCGAGGCGCTCGAGTACCAGGTCGGCGTGGCCGAGGAGCTGTTCGCGCAGGACGACGTCGTGGCGGTCGCCCCGATCGGGACGTCCGAGGACCGCACGGTCGCGGCGTTCCAGGTGATCCCGGCCGAGGGTCCGACGAGCGAGTCGACCGAGGAGCTCGTGCACGCGCTGCGCGCCCTCGAGCCGCTCGACGGCGAGGTCACGCTCGGCGTCGCGGGCTCCGCCAGCGGCAACATCGACATCTCCGAGAAGCTCGCGCAGGCGCTGCCGATCTACCTCGCGGTCGTCGTCGGGCTGTCGCTCGTCATCCTCGTGCTCGTGTTCCGGTCGATCTTCGTGCCGGTCGTCGCGACGCTCGGGTTCATCCTGTCGTACTTCGCCGCGCTCGGCGGGGTCGTCGCGATCTACCAGTGGGGCTGGCTCTCGGGGGTGTTCGGCGTCGAGACGCCGGGCCCGATCCTCAACTTCCTGCCCACGATCCTCGTCGGCATCCTGTTCGGCCTCGCGATGGACTACCAGCTCTTCCTCGGCTCGGGGATGCGCGAGGCGTACGCGCACGGCGCCCCCGCGCGCGTCGCGATCGTGCAGGGCGTCCGGGCGGGCCGGGCCGTGGTGACGGCCGCGGCGATCATCATGATCTCCGTCTTCGGCGGGTTCGTCTTCTCGCACAGCGCGATGATCCGCCCCATCGGGTTCGCGCTCGCGTTCGGCGTCCTCGTCGACGCGTTCGTCGTGCGGATGCTGCTCGTCCCGGCGCTCATGCACCTCGTGGGCGACAAGGCGTGGTGGCTCCCCCGCTGGCTCGACCGCATCCTGCCCGACGTCGACGTGGAGGGCGCCGCGCTCGAGCGCCGGCACCCGCACCACCTCGACGGGTCGACCGACCCGGCGGCCCAGGGCGGCGCGCCCGACGCCGGCACCGAGCCGGGCACCACCGGCCCGGACCCGGCCGCGCCGGAGCCCGCGCGCGGCTGAGGCCGCGGAGCCCCGCACCGGACCCGGTGCCACCGGTCGACGAGCGCACCCGCTCGTCGGCCGGTGGCGCCGGGTCCGCCGTCGTCAGGGACGGGGCACGTGCACCGTCGCGACGATCGCGCGGTGGTCGCTGCCCACGACGTGCAGGGAGCCGACGTCGGTCACGGCGTTCTCGCGGTCGGTCACCACGTGGTCGAGGTTGAGCACCGGCGGCACGACGCCGGGGCGCGGCGACCACGACAGGTCGAGCCCGCCGCCCGAGGCGCGCGACGCGTCGTGGAACCGGTCGCCCAGCAGCCGGCGGAACGTCGCGTGGTCGTGGGTGGAGTTGAAGTCGCCGACGAGCACCTGGGGCAGCGGGTCGCCGTGCGCGCGCTCGGCGAGCGCGTCCGTCTCCTCGTGCCAGATGTCGACGTACTCCGGGATCGGCGGGATCGGGTGCACCGCGGTGACCCGCACCGGGACGCCGTCGACCTCGACCGTCGCCGACGGCATCGCGTCGTTCGAGAACGGCTCGACGTCCACGTCGCGGAGCGGCAGCGCGCTCCACAGCCCGCTGCCCATGGCGCCGCGCCCGACCTTGCCGTCGGCGCTGTACGGCAGCACGTCCTCGATCCCCGCCGCGACGAGCCGCTCGCGCAGGTCCGTCGTGAGCTCCAGCACGGCGAGCACCTGCACGTCCTCGGTGCGGACGAGGTCGACGAGCGCCTCCGCGTCCGCCGTGCCGTACCAGGTGTTGGCGCCCATCACGCGCAGCGTCACCGCGTCGTCGGACGGCGCGGGGCCGGGCACGAACGCGGGCACGAGCCACACCGCCTGGACGGCGACGCAGACCGTGAGCAGCGCCGCGAGCAGCCACCGGCGCGCGAGCAGCGTGAGCACGAGCCCGACGGCGGCGCCCAGGGCGACGAACGGCGTGAAGCCGACGAGCTGCGCGACGGGCGTCCACGCGTCGTCGGGCAGCATGCGCACGAGCGTGAGGAGGAGCACCGCCACTACGCCCGTGGCGAGCACGACCGTGAGGGGTCGACCGCCCGGTCGGCGCCGCGTCGTGACGCGCGCGGGCGGGAGGCGCGTGGTGGCCGAGGTCATGCCCAGACTCTCGCAGCGCCGGCCCCGCCGCCGCGACCCGCCCCACCGGCCCGCCCGGCGATCTCCACGGAACCCGCCCACCCGCCCGTCCCGAGCGTCCCGCCCGTCCGCCGAGCACGAGGTTGCCGTCGTTCCGGCGTCCATGGCGACGGCAACCTCGTGCTCGACCGGGGGCTGGACCGGGAGACGGGACGACGACGCCCCGGTCACCGTGCGGTGACCGGGGCGTCGGTGGAGCGGGTGTCAGCCGAAGATGGCCGGCAGCGTGCCGCGGAAGGCCGCGTCCGCCTCGCTGAGCGGGACGGTGAACAGGCCCGCGACCTCGAGCGCCTCGCCCGACTCGGCGACGGCGCCGGGCTCGGTGCCCGTCTCGCCGATCTTCAGGACGGGGACGCCGCGCGCGACGCACGCGTCGACGAGCTTGGACTCCTCGCCGCGGGGCACCGCGACGAGCGCGCGGGCCGTCGACTCGGAGAACAGCGCCTCGAACGGGGTGACGCCGTCGCGCTCGGTCAGCGCGTCGAGCGACACGGTGGCCCCGACGCCGAAGCGCAGCGACGCCTCGAGGAGCCCCTGCGCGAGCCCGCCCTCGGAGAGGTCGTGCGCGGCCGACACGAGGTCGTCGCGGCTCGCGTTGACGAGGACGCCGGCGAGCGCCTTCTCGGCCGCGAGGTCGACCCGCGGGGGCACGCCGCCCAGGTGGCCGTGCTCGACGTCGGCCCACGCCGAGCCGTCGAGCTCCGCGCGCGTGGTGCCGAGGAGGTAGATGCTCTCCCCCGTCTCACGCCAGCCCGACGGCGTGGCGTGCGCGACGTCGTCGAGCACGCCGAGCACGCCCACGACCGGGGTCGGGTGGATCGAGGAGTCGATCTGCCCCGGCTCGCCGGTCCCGTTGTAGAGCGACACGTTGCCGCCCGTCACGGGGACGCCGAGCTCGCGGCACGCGTCCGCGAGGCCCTCGATCGCCTCGACGAGCTGCCACATCGAGTCGGGGTCCTCGGGCGAGCCGAAGTTGAGGCAGTCGGTCACGGCGAGCGGGCGGGCGCCCGTCGTCGCGACGTTGCGGTACGCCTCGGCGAGCGCGAGGCGGGCGCCCGTGCGCGGGTCGAGCTTGCCGTAGCGGCCGTTCGCGTCCGTCGCGAGCGCGACGCCGAGGCCCGTGCTCTCGTCGACGCGGACCACGCCCGAGTCGTCGGGCTGCGCGAGCGCGGTGTTGCCCTGGACGAACCGGTCGTACTGGTTCGTCACCCACTCCTTGGACGCGAGGTTCGGCGACGCGAGGAGGCGCAGCGCCGTCGCGCGGAGCTCGTCGCCGCTCTCGGGTCGGGCGAGCGCGTCGGCGGCCACGGTGCGAGCGTTGAGCCCGTCCTGCCACGACGGGCGCGCGTACGGGCGGTGGTACACCGGGCCCTCGTGCGCGACGGTCCGCGGGTCGACGTCGACGATGCGCTCGCCGTGGTGGTCGATCGTCAGGCGCCCGGAATCGTTGACCTCGCCGATGACGGCGGTCTCGACGTCCCACTTGGCGGTGATGGCGAGGAACTCGTCGAGCTTCTCCGGCGCGACGACCGCCATCATGCGCTCCTGCGACTCCGACATGAGGATCTCGCCCGCGTTGAGCGTCGGGTCGCGCAGCAGGACGTCGTCGAGCCACACGTGCATGCCGCCGTCGCCGTTCGAGGCGAGCTCCGACGTCGCGCACGAGATGCCGGCGGCGCCGAGGTCCTGGATGCCCTCCACGACCTGCGCCGCGTAGAGCTCGAGGCAGCACTCGATGAGGACCTTCTCCATGAAGGGGTCGCCCACCTGGACGCTCGGGCGCTTGGCGGGCACGCCGTCCTCGAACGTCTCCGAGGCGAGGATCGAGGCGCCGCCGATGCCGTCGCCGCCCGTGCGGGCGCCGAACAGCACGACCTTGTTGCCGACGCCCGAGGCGTTGGCGAGGTGGATGTCCTCGTGGCGCAGCACGCCGAGGCACAGCGCGTTGACGAGGGGGTTGCCCTGGTACGACGAGTCGAAGACGAGCTCGCCGCCGATGTTCGGCAGGCCGAGGCTGTTGCCGTACCCGCCGACGCCGCTCACGACGCCGTGCACGACGCGCGCCGTGTCCGGGTGGTCGACGGCGCCGAAGCGGAGCTGGTCCATGACGGCGACGGGGCGCGCGCCCATGGAGATGATGTCGCGCACGATGCCGCCGACACCCGTCGCGGCGCCCTGGTAGGGCTCGACGAACGACGGGTGGTTGTGCGACTCGACCTTGAACGTCACGGCCCAGCCGTCACCGATGTCGACGACGCCCGCGTTCTCGCCGATGCCGACGAGCAGGTGCTTCTTCATCTCGTCCGTGGTCGCCGCGCCGAACTTCGACAGGTGGACCTTGGACGACTTGTACGAGCAGTGCTCGGACCACATGACGGAGTACATCGCGAGCTCCGCGGCCGTGGGGCGGCGCCCCAGGATGTCGCGGATGCGCTGGTACTCGTCCGGCTTGAGGCCGAGCTCGGCGAACGGCTGGACCTCGTCGGGCGTGGCGGCGGCGTGCTCGACGGTGTCGAGCGACGACGCGGCGGGACGAGCCTCGGAGCGTGCGGAAGCCTGGGGTGCGGGGGCGGTCATCGTTTCCCTCGGGTGGGCGCTGAGCGGGGAGCGCACGACGGCGCGCGGCCAGTCTACCGGCGCCCGGGGAGAGGCCGTCCGGGCGTCTCGCGTCGCGGGCGACCGAGAAGTGAGACGAGCGTCTCGCCGTGCGGAAACCGGGTTTCCGGGTTCCGATGGAGGGGTGACCACCCTTCTCGAACCGACGTCCGGCACCGCCCGCAGCAGGACCAGCGACCTCCTCGACCCGCACCTGGAGCGGCTCGGCCACGAGCTCACGCTCGTCGAGCGCCAGCTCAACGGCTACTCCCGGCGCACGGGCTCCTACGTGGGCCGCGGGGCCGTCGAGACCGTCGAGCCGGCGGAGGGCCGCTACCGGGACGAGCTCGAGGCCGAGCGCGAGCGCATCCTGTCGCGCCTCGAGATGCTCAGCGCCATGCGCGTCGCCGCGTCCTGCTGACCACGACCCCGACCGCGACTCCGAGCGCGGCCACCGTGGGGCGCAGGACGGCTCAGAGCGTCAGCCCCAGCACGACCCCCAGCACGCCGAGCGCGGGCGGCACGAGCTGGACGAGCGCCGCCCGCGCCTTCGACGGCGACGACAGGATCAGCACGAGCCCCGCCGCGACCATCGACCCGGCCCCTACGACCACGAGCGTCAGGCCGACGTCCTGCCGGTCCGCCGCGTACAGGACGATGCCGAGCACGACGAGCACCGCGAGGAACAGGTTGTAGAACCCCTGGTTGAAGGCCATCTCGCGCGTGGCCGCCGCCTCCTGCGGCGACGTGCCGAACGTGGCGCGCGTGCGGTCGCTCGTCCACGTGAGCGACTCCATGACGAAGATGTACACGTGGATCGCCGCGGCGACCCCCGCGAGCGCCAGCCCGAACCCGATCATCGTCGGTCCCTCCCGGTCCGCGAGGCCGCACGGTGCGCGGACCCCGGCATACCGACCGGGTGTCGCTGCCTCAGCGCTCCTCAGCGTTCCACAGGAGCGGCTCGGCTGCCGCGAGCGCCACGGCCAGCGCGCCGACCACGAGCCCGACGCGCGTGTGCGGCAGCCGCACGCCGCGGTCGCGCAGCCGCTCCCCGCGCCGGTAGACCCACTTCTCGCCCGCGACGACGAGGGTCGTCGCGAGCGCGAGCCCGGCCGCCGCACCCGCGACGGCGACGCCCGCCGGCACCGGCGTGGTGTCGTCGTCGGTCGTCGCCCAGGTGTTGTCCTCCCGCGGGGCGCCGTCGGCGGTCGTGGTCCCGGACGTCGCGTCCGTCCCGCCCGCGTCCGCCTCGCGGGCGGCGTCGCGCAGGGAGCGCAGGCCCTCGCGCGCCTCGGTCCCCTCGGTCGTCGAGGTGAACGTCAGCGCGACGGCGGCCGTCGCGACGGCGGTCTTGGCGAGCGCGCGCGCCCAGCGCGGGCGGACGGCGTCGGGCACGGCGTACCACGCCACGGTGGACAGCCCCGCGATCGCCACGGTGCGCGGGTCAGCGGCCCGTCGGGTCGGCGCGTGCTCGGTCATCATGTCCCTTCGTCGGCAGGTGTGCTCACGGGGCCTAACGGCTCGCGGCCGTGCCGGGTTCCTGCGGCGCGCAGGCGTTCGCGCAGGTAGCGCACCGCGGGGGCGTCGGTCATGGTCGCGCGCCACACGATCGTGACCGGGCGGGTCGGGACGGGCTCGCGCACGGGCACCGCGACGACGCCGGCCGGCAGCGTGCCGCGCCCGAGGCGCGGCACGAGCGCGACGGCGAGGTCCTGGGCCACGACCTCGACCTGCGACGCGAACTCGAGGCACCGGAAGTCGATGCGCGGGACGCGCGGCTCGCGCGCGAACATGTGGCAGAACCACTCGTAGCAGATGGTGCCGTCGGGCGTGCAGACCCAGGTCTCGTCGAGCAGGTCCGACGGCGTGAGCGCGGCCCGCCCCGCGAGGGGGCTCGACGCGTGCACGAGCATGTCGGCCTCGTCGCGGAACAGCTCCTCGGCGCGCAGGCTCGGCGGGAGCGCGAGGCCGACGCCCTCCCAGTGGTGCACGAGCGCGAGGTCCAGCGTGCCCGCCGCGACGGCCGCGACGGCGTCCCACGGCTCGGTCTCCTCGACGACGAGGCGCAGGTCCGGCACGTCGTCCCGCACGCGCGCGAGGAGCGGGGCGACGACGCCGCGCACCGCCGTCGAGAACGAGCCGAGGCGCACGGTCCCGGTGGGGCGCGCCCCGGCGTCGTGCAGGCGGGCCCGGAGCGACTCGACCTGCTCGCGCAGCGCGCGGCCCTCCTCGACGACGCGCCGCCCCGCGGCCGTGAGCACGACGCCGCGCCCCTGGCGGTCGAGCAGGCGCGCGCCGAGGTCGCGCTCCAGGCGCTTCACCTGCTGCGAGACGGCGGAGGGCGTGTACCCGAGGTCGCGCGCCGCGGCGTGCACGGTGCCGGTGCGCTCGACGGCGAGCAGGGCGTCCACGGCGGCGAGGTCGATCATGCGACCGATGCTATCCGGAAGCGGCGCTACCGGGAACCGTGCACGACTGTGCGCTGGACGTGCACGATGCCGCGGGCGCACCCTCGATGCCATGCCGCTGCGCCCGTCCCTCCTCGCCGTCCTCGTCGCCGTCGTCTGGGGCGTGAACTTCGTCGTCATCGACCTCGGGCTCGGCGACGTGCCGCCGACGCTGTTCGTCGCCCTGCGCTTCCTCGTCGTCCTGGTCCCCGCGGTGTTCCTCGTGCCGCGGCCCCGCGCGCGGTGGCAGGACGTGCTGCTCGTCGGCACGTTCATGAGCCTCGGCCAGTTCGGCCTGCTGTACACCGCGCTCGCGCTCGGCATGCCCGCCGGGCTCGCGTCGCTCGTGCTCCAGGCCCAGGTCGGGCTCACCGTGGTGTTCGCCGCCGCGGCGCTGCGCGAGGTCCCGACGCGTGCGCAGCTCGTGGGCGTGCTGGTCGGCGCGGCCGGGCTGGTCGTCGTCGGCGTGGGCCGCAGCGCCTCGACGCCGGCCCTCGCGTTCGTCGTGACGCTCGCCGCCGCGGCGTCGTGGGCGGTGGGGAACGTCGTCGCCCGACGCGCCGGGAGCCGCCGCGACCTGGCCTCTCCCTCGCGTGACCAGGGCTCTACCCCGCGCGACCTGGGCTCTACCTCGCGCGACCGGGGCTCTCCCTCGCGGCCCGGGCTGGAGGGGCTGTCGATGACGGTGTGGTCGGCGCTCGTGGTGCCGGTCCCCATGCTCGGGCTGTCGCTCGCGCTCGACGGGCCGGACGCCGTCGGGCACGCGCTCACCCACCTCACGCTCGCGCCGGTCCTGTCGACCCTCTACACCGCCTGGCTCGCGAGCCTCGTGGGCTACGGGATCTGGAACACGCTCCTCGCGCGGTACCCGGCGTCGGCGGTCGTGCCGTTCACGATGCTCGTGCCGCCGGTCGGGATGCTCGCCGCGTGGCTCGTGCTCGACGAGGTGCCGAACGCGGCCGAGGTGGTGGGCGGCGTCGTGCTCCTGCTGGGTGTCGCGACGACGACGGGCGTCCTCGGGCGACGGCGCTCGCCCGGCACGGCGGTCGCGCCCGGCGCGACGGCCGTCCCCGGCACGGCGGTCGCGCCCGACGCGGCGGCGTCCTTCGTCGCGACCGACCCGCCCTCCGCTCCCGGGCGCCCCGACGCGACCGCGACCGACGGTCCGACCGGGACACGCGCGCGTTCGCGCTGACAGGACGCCCGCGCGGGGGTTCCATGGGAGTCCGGGACGTCCGAGACGCGAGGGAGCCTCTCATGAGCGAGACCGCGGGCCGCACGGAGGAACGGCAGCAACCGGAGCTCAAGCGCGTCATGGGGCCCAAGCTGCTCCTGCTGTTCATCGTCGGGGACATCCTGGGCACAGGCGTGTACGCGCTCACCGGCCAGGTCGCGGGCGAGGTCGGTGGGGCGGCGTGGCTGCCGTTCCTGCTCGCGTTCGTCGTCGCGACGATCACCGCGTTCTCCTACCTCGAGCTCGTCACGAAGTACCCGAGCGCCGCGGGCGCCGCGCTCTACACGCACAAGGCGTTCGGCATCCACCTGCTGACGTTCGTCGTCGCGTTCATGGTCATGAGCTCCGGGATCACGTCGGCCTCCACGGCGTCCAACGCGTTCGCGGGGTTCGTCTCCGACGGGTTCGGGCTCGAGCTGCCGACGGGCGGGGACGGGCGCCTGCTCATCGCCCTCGCCTTCATGGCCCTCGTCGCGCTCGTCAACCTGCGCGGGGTCGGGGAGAGCGTCAAGGCGAACGTCGTGCTGTCGCTCGTCGAACTGTCCGGCCTCCTGCTCGTCATCTTCGTGGGGCTGTGGGCGACGACGCAGGGCCGCGCCGACTTCTCGCGCGTCGTCGTGTTCGAGAGCGCCGACGACAAGAGCGTGTTCCTCGCCGTCACCGCCGCGACGACGCTCGCGTTCTTCGCGATGGTCGGGTTCGAGGACTCCGTGAACATGGCCGAGGAGTGCAAGAACCCCGTGCGGGACTTCCCGCGCATGATGCTCACCGGGCTCTCGATCACGGGCGCGATCTACGTGCTCGTCGCGATCACCGCCGTCGCGCTCGTCCCCGTGGGCGACCTCACGGACGACGCCAAGGGGTCCGCGCTCACGCAGGTCGTCGCGGCGGGCGCGCCGAACCTGCCGTTCGACACGATCTTCCCGTTCATCGGGATGTTCGCCGTCGCTAACTCCGCGCTCATCAACATGCTCATGGCGTCCCGCCTGCTCTACGGCATGGCGAACCAGGGCGTGCTGCCGCGCGCGTTCGGCCAGGTGCACCCGTTCCGCCGCACGCCGTGGGTCGCGATCCTCGTGACGACGGCCATCGCGTTCGCGCTCATCGTGTACGTCGTGCGGCAGTCCGGGACCGCGGCGGGAACCAACGCGATCGCCCTCCTGGGCGGGACGACGTCGCTGCTCCTGCTCGTCGTCTTCACGATCGTCAACGTCGCCCTCCTCGTGCTGCGTCGTGACCGCGTCGACCACGAGCACTTCCGCACCCGCACCTCGCTCGCGGTGCTCGGCGCCCTCACGTGCGCGTACCTCGCCGGGCCGTGGGCCCGCAGCGCCGAGCAGCAGGAGCAGTACGTCATCGCGGGCGCGCTCGTGGCCCTCGGGGTCGTGCTCTCGTTCGTCACGTGGCTCTACAACCGCTCGGTGCGCCACCGCCGGATCGCGTTCTCCGACGTGTCGCGCCTGGAGGACGACGTCGACGACGACGGCCCGGGGCGGTGACCGCCGTCGCGCATGATGGGCCCATGCAGATCCGCGTCGCCGCCTACGCCGTGGTCGTCCGCGAGGACGGCCGGATGCTCCTCCCCCACTGGAGCGAGGGGGACCGCGGCGGCTGGACGCTGCCCGGCGGCGGCATCGACCAGGGCGAGGACCCCGCCGCCGCGGCCGTCCGCGAGGTGCGCGAGGAGACCGGCTACGACGTCGAGCTCGACGGCCTGCTCGGCGTCGACAGCCTCGTGATCGACGCCGCCGACCGGATCCGGCCCGAGGACCGCGACCGGTCGCTGCACGCGATCCGCATCGTCTACCGGGCCCACGTGGTGGGCGGCGAGCTGCGCGTCGAGGAGGACGAGTCGACCGACGACGTCGGCTGGTTCACGCCCGACGAGGTCGACGCGCTGGATCGTGTCGGCCTCGTCGACGTGGCCCGCCGGTGGGCCGGCCTGCTCCCCGTGCCGTCGTGACCCGCCCGCGCCGGGTGGCCGGCGGGCGGCCCGGGACGACGGTGCTGGGCGCGCTCGCCGTCGCCGTCCTCGTCCCGGTCGCGCTCGCCGCGTGCACGCCCGGCACCCCGCCGCCGGACCCGGACGCGGTGACGTCCGCACCGGCGCAGGCCCCGTCCCCCGATCCCGGCGCCACCACGGAGGACGGCGGCGCCGCGGACGACCCGAACGGCGACCGGAGCGGCGGCGCCGAGCCGACGGCCGTGCGCGTCCCCGTCGGGACGGCGACGGTCGAGATCGCCGTGCCCCCGCCGACGTCGGGCGGGGCGACGCCTCCCCGCGTCACGGCCGACGCCGAGGGCGCGTCCGACGTCACGCTCACCCTCGCGGGCGCCCCTGCCGTGGTCTCGGTGGAGGGCGGCTCGCTCGTGCGCCACCCGGACGGCACGCTCACCGTCCTGGACGACGGCGGCACGCCCGTCGGCGGGCTCGGCGCCCCGCGCGTCGCGGGCCGGCACGGAGCGCCGGGCACGCCCGGCGCGGACGGCGCGGACGGCGCAAGCGGGGCGGCGAGCGGGACGGCCGACGGCGCGGACGCCGGCCCCGCGGCGAGCACCCCCGCGCCCGGGACCCCGCGCGTCCGGGTCGCGCTCGTCGACGCCCACCGCGCGGAGGTGACGCTCGTGGGGACCGCGGGGACGACGTCGGGCGCGGACGACGCGGCGGGCGCTCCCGCCGGGGACGCGGACGAGACCGTGACGACGGACGCCGCCGCGGCGTGGGACGTCGTCGTCCCGCTCGGTACGCGCGCGGTGCGGAGCACCGGCTGGGGCGAGCGCGAGGGCGGCCGGTCGCTCGCCGTCGACCCGACGGCGTGGGCCCGCGCCGCCGGGCAGGCGGGCCGTGAGCTCGTGTGGGCGCAGATCGTCGCCGCCGAGCCGGAGGCCGACACCCCGACGATGCACGACCAGCTCGTGTGCCACGCCGTCGGCGCCCCGGACAAGGCGACGTGGAACCTCGAGCCCTGGCGGCCCGACGTCGGGCTCCTCGCCACGATGTCCGCGCGCTGCAACCCCGCCTGACCGCCGCCGTCGTCCCGACTGCGGCCCGCGCACCGGCTCGGCCGCCGAGCACGACGTCCCTCAGCGTCGAGCACGAGGTTCCTGTCGGCATCCGCCTCGGAACGACAGGAACCTCGTGCTCGGCGACCGAGACGGAGACCGAGACGGAGACCGAGACGGCAACGGCCCGGGCGGCACGACGGCTGGTGGACGTCGTGCCGCCCGGGCCTGACCCTCGGCAGCGGTACCGCTCCGCCTGCGACGCCGAGGACGTTCCGGGGTGGCGCCGAAGAGGGCGCCGGGGTGGTCAGCGGGCCTGCGGGCCGCCCTTCGCGGCCTTGCGCAGCGACTTCTCGCTCCGCGGCTCGTCGCCGCTCGCGCGCAGGCGCCGGTAGTAGTCGCGCGCCTCGTCCTGGCGCTCCTTCTCGATGCCCGTCGCGATCGTCGCGCGCAGGTGCTCGGGGCCGTAGCCCCAGGCGTCCACGAGGTCCTGCGCGTGCGGACGCAGCCGGTCGATGAGGCGGTCGAGGTAGCTCGTCACCGTGCGCGCGCGCTGCGTCGAGAGGCGCCCGTTGAGCAGGTACCAGGCGAGGTGCCGCTCGACGAGGCTCAGGCCGAACAGGTCGCGCACCGTGGTGAGGACCTCGCGCGTGCCCGCGTCCTCGATCGTGTCGAGCGCCTGCGTGAACGCCTCCCAGCGCAGCAGCTCCGCGTGGGCGCGGGCCGCCTCGACGAGCTCGACCTGGTGGGCGTTGAACAGGTTCGTCGCCGTCTCCGGGTCGGCCTTCTGCGCGGGGCGCAGCGCCTGCGCGACGTCCGCGACCATCGTCTCGACCCGGTCGGTGAGCAGCGCGCGCTGCGTCTCGGGGTCGCGCAGGTGGCCGGCCGCACGGCGCGGGTCGCCGACGTCCGCGAGCGCCTGCGCGGCCCGCTTGAGCGGCGTGCGGTGCAGCGCCATGTCGCTCGCGCGCTCGACGACGACGCGCGCCATCTGGCCCGGGGTGATGCCCTTGAACTGCTTGCCGTAGTCGGCGAGCAGGCGCTTCGCGACGAGCTGGAGCAGCACGGTGTTGTCGCCCTCGAACGTCGCGTACACGTCGAGGTCGGCGCGCAGGCTCGTGATGCGGTTGGTCGTGAGGAACCCGGCCCCGCCGCACGCCTCGCGCGTCTCCTGGAGCACGTCGAGCGCGAACCGCGTGCTCGTGGCCTTGAGCGCGGCCGCCGTCGTCTCGAGGTCCTCGCGCTGCTCCGGGGTGTCCTCCTCGCCGGAGAACACCGAGTGGAACAGGTCGAGCAGGCGGTCGTGCGCGAAGTGCGCCGCGTAGGTCTCCGCGATGGGGACGATCAGGCGACGCTTGTGCGTGCCGTAGTCGAGGAGCACGACCTCCTCCGTCGGCGTCGCGCCCGTGAACTGGCGGCGCTCGTTCGCGTACCGCACCGCGATCGCGAGGCCGAGCTTCGCCGCGGTCACCGCGGCGCCGTCGAGCGACACGCGACCCTGGACGAGCGAGCCGAGCATCGTGAAGAAGCGGCGTCCGGGGCTGTCGATGGGGCTGGAGTACGTGCCGTCGGCGTCCACCGAGCCGTAGCGGGCAAGCAGGTCGGTGCGCGGGACCCGCACGTGGTCGAAGTGCAGGCGCCCGTTGTCGATGCCGTTGAGCCCGCCCTTCTGGCCGTCGTCCTCGCCGCCCACGCCGGGCAGGAAGGGCAGCCGGCCGAGCTCGTCGCGCTCGCCCGCGGTGTCGCGGATGGGCACGTAGAACGCGTGCACGCCGTGGTTGACGTTCTTCGTGATCAGCTGCGCGAACACGACGGCGGCCACGCCGTGCACGCCCGCGTTCCCGAGGTAGTCCTTCCACGCCCCGCGGAACGGGGTGTGGATGACGAACTCCTCGGTCTCCGGGTCGTACGTCGCCGTGGTGGCGATGCTCGCGACGTCGGACCCGTGGCCGATCTCCGTCATCGCGAACGCGCCCGGCACCGAGAGGTCCATGGCGCCCGGCAGGAGACGGTCCTGCTGCTCGGGCGTGCCTAGGTGCAGGATGGCCGAGCCGAACAGCCCCCACTGCACGCCCGCCTTGATCTGCAGCGACGGGTCGGCCGCGACGAGCTCCTCGAACCCGGCGAGGTTGCCGCCCGCGTCGTCCGCGCCGCCGAGGCGCTCCGGGTACCCGCGCCACACCTGGCCCTTGCCCACGAGCAGGTGCATCTGCTCCAGCACGCGCTCGCGGTGCTCACGCAGGCTCAGGCCCTCGATGCGCTGGAACGCCTCCTCGCCCGCGGTCGCGCGCGCCGCCGCGCGCAGGTCGGCCCAGCGGCCGAGCAGGATCTTCTCGAGCGCGGCGACGTCGACGCGGGCGTCGCCCTGCGACGTCGGGCCCGCGTCGCCGGCGCTCGTCGTGCGCGGTGCGAGCGCGGGACGGTCGGACGTGGCGGTCATGGCTTCTCCTTGGGGTCTGAGGCGGTCGCCGGGTGCGGAGGGCGGACGGCGTCCGGGCGGGTCGTGCCCGGGTTGTGGGAGAGGACGCCGACGGGGCCGGCCCACAGCCACGCGGCGACGCGCTCGGTGAGCTGCTCGCGGTCGGGGACGTCGGCGCGCTCGCGGTGGGCGAGCCACCACTCGCCGGCGCCCCGGACGAAGCCGACGGCGCCCGCGGCCCACGCCGCGGCGTCGGCCGGGGAGACGTCGGTGACCCGGGCGAACGGCTCGGCGACGAGCTCGATCACCGAGTCGAGGAAGGCGGCGAGCGGGGCGCGGTCGGCGCCGCCCGCGCCCTGGGTGAGGCCGCTCGCCGCGAGCTGGGCGGCGGGCTCCTCCGTCCCCGCGACGGCGCTCGTCCGGGTGACGAAGTAGTACACGTTGGGCGAGCTCTCGATCATCTCGAGGTACACGCCGACCATCGCGCGCAGCGCGCGCTTGGGCGTCTCGGCGGTCTCGGCCGCCTGGGTCAGGGCGTCGTGCATCTGCCCCACGACGGCGGAGCCCAGGGCGACCTGGAGCCCGGTCTTGTCGTCGAAGTAGCGGTAGATGATCGACTTCGACGTGCCCGACGCCGCCGCGATCTCGTCCATGGAGACCCCGGGGCCTCCCCGGTGCACCGCCTTGCTCGCCGCCCGGATGAGCTCCGCGCGGCGCGCCGCCCGGTGCTCGTCCCAGCGGGTCGACCGACCGTCGACCACCGCGGCCGGCTGCACCCGCCCTCGGGTGACCGGTCGCGCGTCGGCACCTGCGTTCACGTCGTCCTCCGTTGCGCCCGACCTCGATGTCGTCGGCACCTCGTCACGGGTGCCGTGCCGGGGCAGGGCACAGCCCTGTGACCCGACTCACGAAACCGAGAGTATCAGGTACTCTTGGTATTGGACACCAACCGGTCCTCTCCCCCGCCTCGCGCACGCCGTGCCGAGGCGCTCTCCCGGGCCGGCACCGAACGCAGCGCAGCGAGCACGGACAGGAAGTGAGGCACAGTGGCCACCAGCACCAGCCCCCGCCCGACCCCCGGGCAGTCCCCCCGGGAAGACGCCCCTGCGGGCGCTCCCCGCGACGCGTGGGTCGTGGGCGGGAACCGCATCCCGTTCGCCCGCGCCGGCAAGAAGTACGCGTCCGCGAGCAACCAGGAGATGTTCACCGCCGCGCTCGAGGGGCTCGTCGCGCGCTTCGGCCTCCAGGGCGAGCGGCTCGGGGAGGTCGTCGGCGGCGCCGTGCTCAAGCACTCCCGCGACTTCAACCTCGTGCGCGAGTCGGTGCTCGGGTCGTCGCTCTCCCCGCAGACCCCGGCCTACGACCTCCAGCAGGCGTGCGCGACCGGCCTGGAGGCGACCATCGCCGTCGCGAACAAGATCCGTCTCGGCCAGGTCGAGTCGGGCGTCGCGGGCGGCTCCGACACCGTGTCCGACGCCCCCATCGCCGTGAGCGAGGGCCTGCGTCGGGCGCTGCTCGAGGCGAGCCACGCCAAGACGTTCGGCCAGCGCGTCAAGGCGTTCGCGAAGGTCCGCCCCGCCGACCTCGCGCCCCTCACGCCCGCGACCGACGAGCCGCGCACCGGCCTGTCGATGGGCGAGCACCAGGCGATCACGACGGCCCGCTGGGACATCTCGCGCGAGGCGCAGGACGAGCTCGCGCTCGCGAGCCACGAGCGCCTCGCGGCCGCGTGGGACGCCGGGTTCTTCGACGACCTCGTCACCCCGTTCCGCGGGCTCGTGCGCGACGACAACCTGCGCGCCGACTCGTCGCTCGAGAAGCTCGCCGCGCTCAAGCCGGTGTACGGCAAGCGCCTGGAAGGCGTCACCCCGACCATGACGGCGGGCAACTCGACCCCGCTCACCGACGGCGCGTCGACCGTCCTCCTCGCCTCGGCCGAGTGGGCGCGCGAGCGCGACCTGCCGCTCCTCGCGCGCGTCGTCGACGCGGAGACCGCCGCCGTCGACTTCGTGCACGGCCACGAGGGCCTGCTCATGGCCCCCGCGCACGCGGTCCCCCGCCTGCTCGCCCGCAACGGGCTCACGCTCGGCGACTTCGACCTCTACGAGATCCACGAGGCGTTCGCGTCGACCGTGCTCACGACGCTCAAGGCCTGGGAGGACGACGAGTACTGCCGCACCGAGCTCGGGCTCGACGGCGCGCTCGGCTCGATCGACCGCTCGCGGCTCAACGTCAACGGCTCCTCGCTCGCCGCGGGCCACCCGTTCGCCGCGACCGGCGGGCGCATCGTCGCGACGGCGGCCAAGCTCCTCGCGCAGCGCACCGCCGATACCGGGGCGCCCGCGCGTGCGCTGATCTCCGTGTGCGCCGCGGGGGGCCTCGGCGTCGCCGCGATCCTCGAGTCCGTCCCCGCGACCGACGCCGCCTGACGCCCCGACGACCGAGAGGAACACCGTGACCGACTCCTACGTCCAGGCCGTCAACTCCGGCTTCACGAAGACGCTCGCCAAGAAGCTCGGCCTCCCGCGCCCCGCGGTCCTGCGCCGCTTCCGCGCGGGCGACCCGCTCACCGTCGGGCCCGTGCTCGTGCTCGGCGGCACGCCCGGCGTGCGCGACGACGCCGACCTCGTCGCCGAGGCCCTGCTCGGCTGGGACCTCGACGTCCGCCAGACCCCGGACGACACGACCCGCTGGGGCGCGGTCGTCGTCGTGCTCAGCGGGATCGAGCGGCCGCAGGACGCGTCCGCGCCCGTCATGGCGCTCTCGGCGACGCTCCGCCGCCTCGCGCCCAACGGTCGCGTCGTGACGATCTCCCGCGCCCCCGCCGACACCGACTCGCCCGAGCTCGCCGCCGCCCGCGAGGGCGTCGACGGGTTCCTGCGGTCCGTCGCCAAGGAGCTGCGCTACGGAGCGACCGCCAACGGCATCCAGGTGACCGACGACGCCCCCGTCGACAGCCCGAGCGTCCTCGCGACCCTCCGCTTCTTCCTGTCCGCCAAGTCGGCGTTCGTCGACGGCCAGCTCCTCCGGGTGGGCCCGAGCGCGACCGACGGCGCCTCTGGCAACAGCTCCGCCGACCTCGACCAGCCGCTCGCCGGCAAGGTCGCGGTCGTCACGGGCGCGGCCCGCGGCATCGGGGCGCAGGTCGCCCGGACGCTCGCGCGCGACGGCGCGAAGGTCGTCGTGGTCGACGTGCCCGCGGCGGGCGAGGCGCTCGCCCGGGTCGCGAACGAGATCAAGGGCACGGCGCTGCAGCTCGACGTGACCGCCGACGACGCGGGCGCCCGGATCCTCGAGCACGCTCGCGCACGGCACGGCGGGCTCGACGTCCTCGTGCACAACGCCGGCATCCTCCGCGACAAGCTGCTCGCCAACATGTCGCCCGACAAGTGGGACGCGGTGGTCGCGGTGAACCTCGCCGCGCAGCTGCGGATCACGGAGTACCTGCTCGGCGCGAACGGGTTCTCCTCCGCGCCGCGCGTCGTGTCGCTCGCCTCGACGAGCGGGATCGCGGGCAACCGGGGCCAGGCGAACTACGCGTTCTCGAAGGCGGGCGTCATCGGGCACACGCGCGCGTTCGCCCGCCTGCTCGCGGCGCCGGGCGGTCCGGGCGGGACGGCGAACGCCGTCGCGCCGGGCTTCATCGAGACGGACATGACGGCGTCGATCCCGTTCGTGCAGCGCGAGGTCGCGCGCCGCGTCGCGTCGCTCCAGCAGGGCGGCCAGCCCGTGGACGTGGCCGAGGCGATCGCGTTCCTCGCGTCGCCCGCGGCCGGGGGCGTCAACGGGCAGGTGCTGCGCGTGTGCGGGCAGAACGTGGTGGGCCGGTGACGGCGCCCGCGGGCGCCCCGGCGCGCGTCGAGACGCTGCCCGCCGTCCCGGGTCTGGGCGGCCTGTACGTGCGCGGGCTCGCGGCGTCGGGCCGGATCGCGGCGGCGCACCGGCTGCCCGTCCGGGGCGACCGGACGGAGCTCACGCTCCCGGACGTCACCTACCGGGTCGCGGCCGTCCCGACGGGCGACGACGCGGCGCCGGACCACGTCGGCAGCGCCGCGCACCTCGCGCGGTACGCGCGGCTCGTGGGCGAGGCGCCGTCGGACGTCCTGCCCGCCGGGTACCTGCACGTGCTGGGGTTCCCGCTCGCGACGGCCGTCATGGTGCGGGCCGACTTCCCGCTCCCGCTGCTCGGCATGGTGCACCTCGCGAACTCGGTGTCCGTGCTGCGCCCGGTGCGGCTCGGGGCCGTGCTCGAGGTCCGCGCGTGGGCGCAGGACCTGCGCCCGCACCGTCGCGGGGTCCAGGTGGACCTCGTCACGGAGGTCTCGGTGCTGCGCACGGACGACGAGCGCGCCGCGGGGAGCGGGCTGGCCGCGACGACGCTCGCCTACCGGGGCGTCTCGACGTACCTCGCGAAGGGCGCGTCCCTCCCGGGCGGCCCCGCCCCGGCCGACGCCGACGGCCCGCCCGCGTTCGTCCCGCCCCTGCCCACCGCACGGTGGGCGCTCGGGGCGGGGACGGGCCGCGCGTACGCGGCGGTGTCGGGCGACCGCAACCCGATCCACACCTCGGCACTGGGCGCCAAGGCGTTCGGGTTCCCGCGGGCCATCGCGCACGGCATGTACACCGCGGCGCGGGCGCTCGCCGAGGCGGGTCCCGGTCGCGGCGACGCCTACGACTGGACCGTCACGTTCGCCAAGCCGGTGCTGCTGCCCGGCACGGTCGACGTCGCGCTGCGCCCGGCGGGCGACGTGCCCGCCGAGGTGCGGGACGCCGTCGGGCAGGTCGCGGCGGCCGTGCCCGACGGCGCGGGCGACCCGGGCACGGGCGTCGCCTACCAGGCGTGGGACGGCAAGGGCCGCCTCCACCTCGCGGGCCGCGTCACCCCGCGCCCCTGACCCTTGCCGCCGAGCACGGGGTCGGTGTCGTTCTCGAGCGCATGACGACACCTACCCCGTGCTCGACGCCGCGCAGGCTCGTGCTCGGAGCGCCGAAAGGTCAGGCCAGGCGGGCGAGCAGGCCGGCGCGGACGGTCGGCCACTCGTCGCGGAGGACCGAGAAGTAGGCGGTGTCCTGGCGGGAGCCGTCGGGCGCCACGCGGTGGCTGCGCAGGACGCCCTCCGTCACCGCGCCCAGGCGTCGGATCGCCCCGATGGACCGGCTGTTGCGGGCGTCGGCGCGGAGCGCGACGCGCGCGACCCCGAGGTCCTCGAACGCGTGCCGCAGCAGGAGGTACTTGCACGCCGGGTTCGTCGTCCCGCCCCACCACTCGCGCGCGTAGAACGTGGACCCGAGCTCGACCCGGCCCTGGGAGGGCACCCACTCGTAGAGCGACGTCGAGCCGCGGACCGCGGCGTCGGCGGTCGCGCCGTCCGCACCGGGAGCGCTGGAGGCGCCCAGGACCGCGAACGCGAGCCGGCCCGGCGCGGCGACCGCGTCGCGCACGTAGCCCTCCATCGCGTCCGTGCCGCGCGGGACGGCGCTGGACATGCCCGCCCAGATGCCGTCGTCGACGAGGGCGCCGAGCGCCGGCGCGTGGGTCGCGGCGAGCGGTTCGAGGCGGACGCCGAAGCCCTCGAGGACGGTGTCGTGGTGCACCCGCACATCCCACCACACCGCCGGTGCCCCGACCGCGTGCGAACCCGGCCGACCGTGGTTACGGTCGAGAGGTACCGACGAGAGGAGCACCCATGGGACTCGGAGACAAGGCCAAGCACGCCGCTGAAGAGGCGGGTGGCAAGCTCAAGGAAGGCGCGGGCAAGCTCACGGACAACGAGCGGCTCGAGGCCGAGGGCCAGGGCGACCAGGCCAAGGCCAACGTCAAGCAGGCGGGCGACGACGTCAAGGACGCGTTCGACCGCTGACGTGCTCCACCGTTCTGCCCACGAGGGCTCCGCTCCGGCGGGGCCCTCGTGGCGTCTCGGGACCGTTCGCCCGGGACGCCACGACCGGGATGCGACGACCAGGACGCGACGACCGGGGCGCGACGACCGGGAGCGGCGACGGTCAGGACGCGGCGAGCGGCCGGACGTCGGCCGACGGCGCCGGGGCGAGCACCGGCACGACGCGCGGGGCGGTGATCCGCGCGAGGAGGCCCACCTCGACCCCGGGCCACTCGGGCGCGAGGATCGAGAACAGCACGGAGTCGGCGCGCGTCCCGTCGGGCGCGGTGCGGTGGCCGCGCATGACGCCCTCCTCGTAGGCGCCGAGACGGCGCATGGCCCCGAGCGAGCGCTCGTTGCGCGTGTCGACGCGGAAGCCGACCCGGTGCACGTCCCACGTCTCGAACGCGTGGCGCAGCAGGAGCCACTTCGTCACGGGGTTGACGAGGCTCCCCCACGTGGTGCGCGCGTAGAACGTGCGGCCCACCTCGACGCGGCGGTCGACGAGCGACAGGTCGCGGAACGCGGTGCTGCCGAGCACGGCGCCGGGCGCGCCGTCGGGGTCGACGGCGCGCACGACGAAGCCCGTGAGGTCCGGGGCCGCGCGGGTCGCGGCCACGAGATCGGCCATCCCCGCGACCCCGTAGGGCAGGGGGATGCTCATCCCTGACCACATCGCCTCGTCGACGAGGCCGGCCAGCGTCTCAGCGTGCTCCAGGGCCAGCGGTTCCAGCCGGAAACCGTGCCCCGAGAGGACGACGTCGTGCAGCACAGCGCATATCAGAGCACACGCGGAACACCGCGCCAAGAGGGTCCGGCGACGCGGTGGACAACGCTCGGCGACGACCCGGTGAACAGGCTGCCGCGTCGGCCGCCGGTGACGGTCAGACGGCCGGTCCGCAGCCCGCCGCGTCGGCGAGGAAACCCGCCGCCGCGGTCGCGAAGAGCCCCTCCAGGCCGGACCCCGCGGGGACCGGGCGCGGGTCGTCCACGACGGCCCAGCAGCCGTCGACGACCTCGTACCGGGTGGTCGGTCCCTGCTCGACGTACGCGCGCACGGCCTCGACGAGGCGCACGACGTCCGCACCGGTCGTCCCGACGCCCACCGAGGCGCGGATCGCGCCCGCGTCGTAGCCGAGGCGCGCGAGCAGCGGGTGCGCGCAGAACCGGCCGTCGCGCACGCCGATGCCGTGCTCGGCCGAGAGGTAGGCGGCGACGAGGCCCGGGTCGTGGCCCTCGACGGCGAACGTCACGACGCCGACCGGGTCGACGGCGTCGTCCCACACGCGCACGACCCGGACACCCGGGACGGCCTCCAGGCCCGCGACGAGGGCCGCGCGGAGCGCCGCCTCGTGCGCGTGCAGGTCGGCCGGGTCGAGCGCGGCGAGCGCGTCGCACGCCGCCGCGAGCGCCGCGGCGCCCACCACGTTCGGCGAGCCGGCCTCGTGGCGTGCGGGCGCCGTCTGCCACTGCGTCCCGGTCACCGCGACCTGGCGCACGGCGCCGCCGCCCGCGAGGTAGGGGGTGCCCGCGTCGAGCCAGTCGCGCCGCCCGACGAGCGCCCCCGCGCCGAACGGCGCGTAGGTCTTGTGCCCCGAGAACGCGACGTAGTCGACACCCGACGCGGCGAGCGAGAACCCGCGGTGCGGGACGAGCTGCGCGCCGTCGAGCACGACGCGCGCCCCGGCGTCGTGCGCGGCGCGGACGACCTCGGCGACGGGCAGGGACTCGCCCGTGACGTTGGAGGCGCCGGTCACGGCGACGAGCGCGTACGGGAAGCGCGCGAGCTCGGTGCGCAGGCCCGAGAGCGTCTCCGCGACGGACGCGCCGCCCGCGAGGACCGTCGCGCCGCCGGCGCGCTGCCACGGCAGCAGGTTCGCGTGGTGCTCGACGTCGAGGACGAGCACGCGCCCGGGCGTGCCGTCCGGGTTCGCCGGGACGCAGCCCGCGAGCAGGTTGAGCGAGTCGGTCGTGTTGCGCGTGACGACCGTGACGTCGTCCTCGCGCGCGCCGACGAACGCGCCGATCGTGCGGCGCGACGCCTCGTAGAGCGCCGTGGAGACCTGCGACAGGTAGCCCGCGCCGCGGTGCACGCTCGCGTAGAGCGGCAGCACCTCGGTCACGCGGTCCGCGACCGAGCGCAGCGCCGGGGCCGACGCCGCGACGTCGAGGTTCGCGTACGGCACGCTGCGGCCGTCGACGAGCGGGACGAGCGTGTCCCCGCCGACGACGGGCAGGAGCGCGGGCGCGTCGACGAGCGCCGCGAGGTCAGGGGCCGGGGCGTCGGTGGGACACGAGACGTCCGCGAGAGCAGTCATGGCACAGTCCTCCAGGGTCGTCCGGGGAGAACCTCCCCGCGCTTGCCGCCCGCCGGTCGGCGTGCGGCCTGGTCGTCACCCGGGGCACCCCGCCGCGAGAGGAGGGTTGCCGGCCAGCAAACCGGGGTTTCGCGCTGGCACTCATGACCTGCGGACCAGGATGTCCGCGCGGACGGCGGCGTGTCAACCGGTGGTCACGGCGTCTCGGATGGCGGGACGCGGCGCTCCGCGTCATAAGCCCGCGCGTCGGAGCCACGCGACGTCGGGCACCTCCACCCCGGGCCGCTCCCCGAGACGGGCGTTCCGCACGTCGGACGCGTGGCGTACGATCCGAGCCAACCATCCGGAGCGGCCGAGTGACGTGGCACGTCGACGCCGCAGCAACCCCCCGGACCGCCTCGGCGGCCGGGCGCAGGGTGCTACTGCCACGGTCGATGGAGGAGGACTCTCATGAGCGACCAGTCCCAGCAGGCGTCGGCACCCCGGCCGGCACCCCCCGAGGCACGTCCCGCCGTCGGCTACGCCGGCGACCTCACCCCGCAGCAGGCGTGGGACCTGCTCGCGCACGACGAGCGCGCCGTGCTCGTGGACGTCCGCACCGAGGGCGAGTGGCGCACCATCGGCGTGCCCGACGCCACGGAGCTCGGCCGCGACGTCCTGTTCGACGAGTGGGTGACCCCGGCGGGCCCGAACCCGCGGTTCCTCGACCGGCTCGTCGAGGCAGGTCTGACGCCCGGCGACGAGCGTCCCGTCGTGTTCCTGTGCCGCTCGGGCCAGCGGTCGATCGGCGCGGCGCGCGCGGCCACGGCCGCCGGGCTCGGGCCGTCGTACAACGTGCTCGAGGGCTTCGAGGGCGCCCAGGGGTTCTCGGGCCTGCGGGACGTCGAGGGCTGGAAGGTCCGCGGGCTGCCCACCACGACGTTCGACGAGGCCGCCCGGTGAGCGCGGTCGTGCCCGGGAGCGTGCCCGGCGGCTCCGGCCGCAAGCCCCTGCCCGCGAGCGCCCGCCCCGCGACGCTCGCCGTGCGCGGCGGCCACGCGCGCACCGAGTTCCAGGAGACGTCCGAGGCGCTGTTCCTCACGCAGGGCTACACGTACGACCGCGCGGCCGACGCCGAGGCCGCGTTCAAGGGGGAGCTCGACCGGTTCGTCTACTCGCGCTACGGCAACCCGACCGTGCACACGTTCGAGGAGCGCCTGCGCCTCCTGGAGGGCGCGGAGGCGTGCTACGCGACGGCGTCCGGCATGTCCGCCGTGTTCACGGCGCTCGCCGCGCTGGTGCGGTCCGGGTCGCGCATCGTCGCGGCGCGCGCGCTCTTCGGGTCGAGCCTCGTCATCTTCGACGAGATCTTCGCGAAGTGGGGCGTGCGGACGGACTACGTCGACGGCCACGTGCTGTCGCAGTGGGAGGAGGCGCTGTCCACCCCCGCGGACGTCGTGTTCTTCGAGACGCCGTCCAACCCCATGCAGGACATCGTCGACGCGCGGCGCGTGAGCGAGCTCGCGCACGCCGCCGGCGCGGTCGTCGTGCTCGACAACGTCTTCGCGACGCCGCTGCTGCAGCGTCCGCTCGAGCTCGGTGCCGACGTCGTCGTCTACTCGGCGACCAAGCACATCGACGGGCAGGGCCGCGTGCTCGGCGGCGCGATCCTCGGCACCGAGGAGTACGTCACCGGTCCCGTGCAGACGTTCATCCGCAACACCGGGCCGTCGCTGTCGGCGTTCAACGCGTGGGTGCTGCTCAAGGGCCTCGAGACGCTGCCCGTGCGCGTCGCCGCGCAGAACGCCGCCGCGGAGCAGGTCGCGGAGGCGCTGGAGCAGCTCCCCGGGATCGGCCGCGTGCGCTACCCGTTCCTCGCCTCGCACCCGCAGCGCGAGCTCGCGCGGTCGCAGCAGAGCGGTGGCGGGACCGTCGTGACGTTCGACCTCGCCGTGCCCGAGGGCACCGACCCCGAGACGGCGAAGAAGCGCGCGTTCACGTTCCTCGACGCGCTCCAGGTCGTCGACATCTCGAACAACCTCGGCGACGCGAAGTCCCTCGTCACGCACCCGGCCACCACGACGCACCGCAAGCTCGGCCCCGAGGGCCGCGCCGCGGTCGGCATCGCGGAGACGACCGTGCGCCTGTCGGTGGGCCTGGAAGACCCGCAAGACATCATCGAGGACGTCGCCCAAGCCCTGAACTCCTGACCCCGCCTCCCGCCGAGCAGGCGGTATCGGTTCGTCCCGGCGCCGGGACGAACCACGACCGCCTGCTCGGCGGGCAGGTGGGGCGTGGGCCCGACAGCGGCGGGTCCCTTTAGCCTGACCGGGTGACCGCCTACGTCCGCCCGCCGATCCTGCGCCAGGTGTTCCACGACGCCGACGGGGTGCCGTTCGAGTACGGCGGGCGCTGGGACCATCTCGACGGGCCGCCCGAGGACACGTACTCCGTGGACTCCCACCCGGAGCGGTTCGCGCCGCTCGCCGACGTCGCTGACGCGCTCGTGCGGCACCTCGCGGCGACGTACGCCGTCACGGTCGAGGACGTCGACCTGCGTGGCGTCGACCTGGCGTCGCACACCGCGGTCGGGCCCGCGCACCCCGTGCTCGCGGGGGTCCGGAACGTCGGTCCGGACGCCGTGCGGGCGGTGCGCGTCACGCCCGCGTCCGACGACGCCGCGGCGCTGGCCCTCGTCGTGACGGACTACCCGGGAGTCGTGGTGCGCGCCGGGGTGCTGCACGAGGACACGTTCCCGTCGTGCGGGTGCGACGCGTGCGACGACACGGCGGCGGGCGCAGCAGAGGCGCTCGAGGACCTCGTGCTGGGGGTGGCGGCGGGCCGGTTCTCGGAGGCTGTGCGGCGGGCGCTCCCCGGTCGTCACGAGTGGTGGGTGGCGCACCGCCTCGACGAGCCCGACGGCGGGTACTCCGCGGGCGAGGGCCGCACCCGGCTGGCGCGCGGCGTCGGGCAGCAGGCAAGACGGCGCCTCGCCACCCTCCCGGGCGGGCTCTGGCAGCCCTGGCCCGCCGCGGACTGAAACCCTCGCGCCGCGAAGGCGGACTCGCGTCGTCCGGGGACCGGAACGGGCCGCCACCGCGCGCTCGGCGGCCGGGCGCGCCTGATCGAAAGACGTGGCTCGTCGCCCGGGGTGCGGCCTACGGTCGTCGGGTGCCCGACGCCGTCTTCGACGACCCCCGCCTCGCCGCTCTCTACGACCCGCTCGCCCCGGACCGGTCCGACCTCGACGCCTACGTCGCGATCGTCGACGAGCTGGGCGCGCGCCGAGTGCTCGACGTCGGGTGCGGCACCGGGACGTTCGCGTGCCTGCTCGCGCAGCGCGGCGTCGAGGTGGTGGGCCTCGACCCGGCGGGTGCGTCGCTCGACGTCGCCCGCACGAAGCCGGGCGCCGAGCGCGTGCGCTGGCTGCACGGCGACGCGACGACCCTCCCCCCGCTCCAGGTCGACCTCGCGACGATGACGGCGAACGTCGCCCAGGTGTTCCTCACCGACGACGCGTGGGCCGCGACGCTGCGGGGCGTCCACGACGCGCTCGTGCCGGGCGGGTGGCTGGTGCTCGAGACCCGTGTCCCCGCCCGTCGGGCCTGGGAGGGGTGGGTCCGCGAGGCGACGGTCACGCGCGTGGAGGTGCCCGACGTCGGCCCGGTCGAGTCCTGGACCGACCTCACCGACGTGTCGCTCCCCTTCGTGTCCTTCCACGACACGACCGTGCTGCCCGACGGCACCACGCTCCACTCCGACTCGACGCTGCGCTTCCGGGAGCGCGAGGAGGTCGAGACGTCGCTCGTGGCGTGCGGGTTCGAGGTCGTGGACGTCCGGGACGCGCCCGACCGCCCGGGTCGCGAGTGGGTCTTCGTGGCGCGGCGCGGCTGAACCGCGCAGCGCTCCCGCGCGCGTCAGCCGCGACGGTCGCCCAGCACGACGACGTCCTCCGGGCGTCCGCCCGACCGTGCGACGTGCGACCGGACCGCGTCCAACTCCTCCGGGAGCAGGAGGAAGGTCACCGACGTCCCGGTGTCGTTCACGTCCCAGAGCAGCGTCCCGTCCTCGTCGAAGCCCGAGCCGCAGATCGTGAAGGGGGCGACGGCGAGGGCGAGGTCGAGCTCGCGGTCGTCGCGCGGGTCGAGCTCGAGCGAGATCGGGGGCTCCCAGCCGAAACGCCGGGCCAGGTGTCCGCGTCGTGCGCGGCGCAGCTCGTCCAAGGCGTGCACCGCGTCCGTCGCGTCCGGTGGCCACGGCTCGTCGGAGTACACGTCGACCTGGAGCCGTGCCACCCGGTCGCGCAGCGCCTGGAGCGCGCCGCGGCACGCGGCCGCGACGGTGCCCGGCGCGGCGCCGTCGGCGATCGTGCACAGCACGGCCGTCGTCCTCCGCTGCCGCATCGGGCCTCCCCCGGGTGCCGGTTCCGCCGCCGCCTCCGCGCGCGTGCGGTGCGGACACCGTAGTCCCCGGGCCGCCTGTGGACGGCGGTTCGACGGTGTGGGTCGCACCTCGTAGATTCCTCGTAGCGCACGGCCACGGGCCGGGCACACGATCACGCCACCACCACCGACAGGGGTCCTCTTGCTGCACGTGCACCGCTCCGAGCGTGCCGAGGCGCTCGTGGCGCCGCTCGCCGCCGTGCTCGCGGAGGTCCCGGCGGACCCGTTCACGCCGGACGTCGTGGCGGTCCCGACGCGCGGGGTGGAGCGGTGGCTCGCGCAGCGGCTCTCGCACCACCTGGGCGCGGGCGAGACGGCGGGGATCTGCGCGAACGTGGACTTCCGGGGCCCGCGGCGGCTCGTCGAGCAGGTCGTGGCCGACCTCACGGACCTCGACCCCGACGACGACCCGTGGCGGCCCGAGCGGCTCGCGTGGTCGGTGCTCGAGGTGCTCGACGCGCACCTCGCCGAGCCCTGGGCGGCGCCGCTCGCGCGCTACGTCGGCGACCCGGGCGACGAGGTGCGGCGGGGTCGGCGGCTCACGCTCGCGCGACGGCTCGCGGACCTCCTGGTCGACTACGCCCGCCAGCGGCCCGAGGTCGTGCTCGCGTGGTCGGCCCCGGTCACGGGGACCGCCGTCGCGCCGGACGACCTCGCGTGGCAGCCCGAGCTGTGGCGTCGCCTGGTGGAGCGCGTCCCGGCGACGGACCCGGCGCGGCGCGTGACGGAGGCGGTCGCGGCGCTGCGTGCGGACCCGGCGGCCGTCGACCTGCCGCCGCGGCTGTCCGTGTTCGGGCCCACGCGGCTCCCCGAGGACGAGCTCCGGGTCCTGCGCGCGCTCGCCGAGCACCGCGACGTCCACCTGTGGCTCGTGCACCCCTCGCCGGCGCTGTGGGCGACGGTCGCCGCGTCCGCCGGCGACCCCTCCACGGGCGGCGCGGAGCCGGGCTCGGACCACGCGGGCGCGCCCGTCCGGCGTCGCGCGGACCTGCCGACGTTCGCGCGCCACCCGTTCCTCGCGTCCACCGGCCGGGACACGGTCGAGCTGCAGCTCCGGCTGGCCGCGGGCGAGGCGCGCGAGACCCACCACGAGGCCGCGCCCCCGCCGCCGACCCTGCTCGGCGCGCTGCAGTCCGCGCTGCGGGCCGACGATCCGGACGGCGCGCACGTGCTGGACCCGACGGACCGCTCCGTGCAGGTGCTCGCGTGCCACGGCCGCGCCCGGCAGGTCGAGGTGCTGCGCGAGACGCTCGTCGGCCTGTTCTCCGCCGACCCGACGCTCCAGGCGCGCGACGTCATCGTCCTGTGCCCCGACGTCGAGACGTTCGCGCCGCTCGTCACCGCGACCTTCGGCGCCGTCCCCGAGCTCGGCGACGACGCGCACCCGGGCCAGCGGCTGCGGGTCAGCCTCGCGGACCGCGGCGCCGGGACGACCAACCCCGTGCTCGCGCTGCTCGCCACGCTGCTGCGCCTCGCCGACGGCCGCGTCACGGCGTCCGAGGTGCTCGACCTCGCGGCGAGCGGCCCGGTCCGCCGCCGGTTCCGCTTCTCCGACGACGACGTCGACCGCCTGCGGCAGTGGGCCGTCGAGGCGGGGGTGCACTGGGGCGAGGACGGCGAGCGGCGTGCCCGCTTCGGGATCGACGGGCACGTGCGGCAGGGCACGTGGGACGCGGCGCTCGACCGCATCCTGCTCGGGGCCGCGATGGCCGACGAGGACGCCCGGTTCGTCGGGCCCGCGCTCCCGCTGGACGACGTCGGCTCGACGGACGTGGACCTCGCGGGCCGGCTCGCGGAGCTCGTCGCGCGGCTCACGGAGATCCTGCGCGACCTCGACGGCGTGCACCCGCTCGCGCACTGGCTCGACACCCTCGACCGCGCGCTCACGCTCCTGGCGGAGGCGCCGCCGACGGAGGCGTGGCAGATCGGCTCCGCGCGCCGCGTGCTGGGCGACGTCCGGGCGGCGGGTGCCGCGCACGGCGGCGTCGCGCTGCGGCTCGCGGACGTGCGGGCGCTGCTCGACGACCGCCTGGCCGGGCGCCCGACGCGCGCCGGGTTCCGCACGGGCGCGCTCACCGTGTGCTCGCTCGAGCCGATGCGCTCGGTGCCGCACCGGGTCGTGTGCCTCCTCGGGCTCGACGACGGCGTGTTCCCCCGCACCGCCGCGCCCGCGGGCGACGACCTGCTCGCCCGGCACCCCGAGATCGGCGAGCGCGACGCGCGCAGCGAGGACCGGCAGATCTACCTCGACGCCGTCGCCGCGGCGGGCGACCACCTCGTCGTCGTGCACACGGGTGCCGACGAGCGCACCGGGGCGCCGCGCCCGCCCGCGGTCCCCGTGGCGGAGCTGCTCGACGCGCTGGACCGGGTGGCGACCACGGCCGACGGGCGCGCCGCGCGCGAGCACGTCGTCGTGCAGCACCCGCTCCAGACGGTCGACGAGCGGAACTTCACGCCGGGCGCGCTCGGCGTCCCCGGACCGTTCAGCCACGACGACGCCGCGTTCGCCGGGGCCCGCCAGGCGCGCCAGAAGCGTGAGCCGGTCGGGGCCCTCGTCGGCGCACCGCTCTCGCTGCCGACCGGTGCCGCCGTCGGCTCCGTAGAAGGACCGGGGTCGCCCACGGCGACCGGGGGCCGCGCGGACGTCGAGCTCGACGACCTGGTCCGCCTGCTCGAGAACGCACCCCGCTGGTTCGCGCAGCACACGCTCGACGTGGGTCTCGTGCTGGAGGAGGAGGACGTCGAGGACCGGCTGCCCCTCTCCCTCACGGGCCTCGCGGGCTGGGGCGTGGGCGACCGCGTGCTGCGGGCCGCGCTCGCGGGCGTCGACCCGAACCGCGCGATGCAGGCCGAGTGGCGCCGCGGTCAGGTCCCGCCGCGCGAGCTCGGCCGGTCGGCGCTCCAGGAGGTCGTCCGGGCCGTGGGGCCGCTCCGGGTCGCGGCCGTCGAGGCCGCGCGCGAGGCCGACGTCGCGGCCGGTCGTCCCGTGAGCCAGGACGTGCTGAGCTCCGCCGAGACGGTCGACGTGCGGGCCACCCTCCCGGACGGCGGCACGGTCGTCGGCAGCGTGCCGGGCGTGCACGGCGCGCGCGTGGTGCGCACGGAGTACTCGCGGCTCGGACCGAAGCACCGGCTGCGCGCCTGGGTGCAGGCGCTCGCGCTGCGCGTGAGCGACCCGGACCGCCCGTGGGACGCCGTCGCGATCGGCCGGTCTCCCCGCGGCCCGGGCGTCGCGTGGTCGACGCTCACGCCGCCCGACCGCGACACGGCGGTCGCCGTGCTGGCCGATCTCGTGGCCCTGCGCGACGAGGCCGCCCGCGAGCCCCTGCCGCTGCTGCCCGAGGTCGCGCTCCGCTACGCCGAGGAGCGGCGCACCACCGACGCGCGCGACGCCCTGATGCGCGCCGGGTGGGCGTGGAACAAGGGCTTCGAGCGCAAGGATCCGTACGTCGTGCTCGCCTGGGGTCAGGACCCGGCGCTCCCCGACCTCGCGGGCCACGCGACGACCGCCGACCTGGGCCGCTTCCCCGACGACCCGACCCGCCTCGGCGCGCTCGCGCGCCGCGTGTGGGACCCCCTGCTGGAGCACGAGCTGCGAGGTGCGCGATGAGCGGCCCGACGTCCGCACCCGCCACGCCCGCCCCGGCGTCCGGACCCGCGGTGCCCGGACCCGTCGCGGGGAGCCCGCGGCGCTTCGACCCGTTCGGCGACCTGCCGCGCGGGACGGTCGTGCTCGAGGCGAGCGCCGGCACGGGCAAGACGCACACCATCGCGACCCTCACGACGCGCTACGTCGCCGAGGGCGTGGCGGCGCTGCCCGAGATCATGCTCGTGACGTTCGGCCGGGCCGCGACGTCGGAGCTGCGGGACCGCGTGCGCGAGCGCCTCGTCGCGACCGAGCGCGCGCTGCGCGGGCCCGACCCGGCGCACAGCACCGACGAGCTCGTCGCGTTCCTCGCCGCGGTCGACGCCGACGAGCTCGCCCGCCGTCGCGAGCGCCTGCGCGTCGCGCTGTCCCAGCTCGACGCCGCGACGATCACGACGACGCACGGGTTCTGCCAGCAGATGCTCACCGCGCTCGGGACGGCGGCCGACGTCGACCTCGCGACGAGCTTCCTGCCCGACGTGGCCGACCTCGTCGAGGAGGTCACGGACGACCTGTACGTGAGGCGTTTCGCCGACCAGAGCGAGCCGATCCTCTCGCCGCGCGACGTGCGCGCGGTCGCCCGCGCGGCGGTGAGCGACCACGGGGCGGTGGTCGCGCCGTCGGACGCGGCCGAGGGCTCGGTGGCCGCGGCGCGGTACGAGGTCGCCGTCGCCGCCCGCCGCGAGGTGGAGGCGCGCAAGCGCGCGATGCACCTGCTCGACTACGACGACCTCCTCGTCCTGCTGCGCCGCGCCCTCACCGACCCGGAGCACGGTGCGACGGCGACGCAGCGCGTCCGGTCGAGGTTCCGCGTGGTCATGGTGGACGAGTTCCAGGACACGGACCCCGAGCAGTGGGCGATCCTGCGCACCGCGTTCCACGGGCGGCCCGACGAGAGCAGCGCGCTCGTCCTCATCGGGGACCCCAAGCAGGCGATCTACGCGTTCCGCGGCGCGGACGTCGTGACGTACCTGCAGGCCGTCGAGGACGCGACGGACACCGCGACGCTCAGCACGAGCTGGCGCAGCGACGGCCCGCTCCTTGCCGGCCTGCACGCGCTGCTCGGCGAGACGGCGCTCGGCGACCCGCGCATCGTCGTGCGTCCGATCGACGCGGCGCACCCCGAGTCGCGCTTCTCCGGCGGCGCGCCGGTGCGGCTGCGGCAGGTGACGCGCCGCGCCTACCGGCTGGGCGCCTCGTCGGCGCCGTCGGCCCCGGACGCGCGCGGCCTGCTCGCGAAGGACGTCGCGGCCGACGTCGCGAGCCGCCTCGGCACCGCGTCCGGCGGCGGCGACCGCGTGCGCGACGACGGCGGCGGGGCGGCGGGCGACGCGGCGCGCTGGCGCCCGCTCGAACCGCGCGACGTCGCCGTGCTGACGCGCACGAACGCCCAGGCCGAGGCGGTGCGCTCGGCACTCGTCGCGCTGGGCGTGCCGGCGGTCGTGTCGGGACCGTCGAGCGTGTTCGGGTCGGCCACGGCGCAGGACTGGCTCACGCTCCTCGCGGCGCTGGAGCAGCCGGGCCTCCACCGGCGCGCGACGGCGCTCGCCCTCACGCCGTTCGTCGGCTGGGACGCACAGCGCCTCGCGACCGCAGGCGACGCGGACCACGACGAGCTCGGCGACACGGTCCGGGCCTGGGCGCGCCTGCTCGCCGACCGGGGCGTGGCCGCGGTCGCGGAGGTCGCCGCACGGCGCGGCGCCACCGCGCGCGTCATGGCGCGGGCCGACGGCGAGCGCTACCTCACCGACCTGCGCCACGTCACGCAGGCGCTGCACGAGGCCGCGACGACCGAGGGGCTCGGCACGGCCGCGCTCACGGCCTGGCTCCGGACCCGGATCGCCGAGGTCGGGACGGTCTTCACCGACGAGCGCACCCGCCGTCTCGAGACCGACGCCGCCGCCGTGCAGGTCGTCACCGTGCACGCCGCGAAGGGTCTGGAGTTCGGCGTCGTCTACGTCCCGTTCGGGTGGGAGCGGTTCGAGCCCGACGACCAGGAGCTGTTCGCGTTCCACGACGACCACGGGCAGCGCGTGCTGCACCTCGGCGGGGTCGGCTCCCCCGGGTTCGTGGACGCCAAGGCGCGCTGGCGCGACGAGGAGCTCGGCGAGGACCTGCGCCTGCTGTACGTGGCGCTCACCCGGGCTCGGCACCAGGTCGTCGTGCACTGGACCCCCACGAAGCGCAGCACCGGATCGGGACCGCTCACCCGCCTCCTGCTCGCCGACCGGATGCTCGGCGGCGAGCCCGGGCGCCACGCACGGCCCGACGCGATGCGCGACGACGCCGTCCGGTCCGCGTTCGAGGCGGTCGCGGCGCGGTCGGGCGGGACGGTCGTCGTCGAGCAGGTCGACGCCCGGCCGAAGGGCGAGCCCTGGTCGCCCGGCACCCGGTCGGGCACGGACCTCGCGCTCGCGACCGCGGTCCACCTCCCGGACCGCGACTGGCGGCGGGCGTCGTACTCGGCCCTGACCGCGGCCGCGCACCACGGCCCGGTCGGCGGGATCGAGAGCGAGCCCGAGGACCCGGGCGTGCAGGACGAGCCGGAGGAGACCACCGACGACGACACCGCCGCGCCCGCGCCCGCGACCTCGGCCCCGCGACCCGGCGCGGACGTGCCGTCCCCGTACGAGGGGCAGCCGGGCGGCACCGCGTTCGGCACGCTCGTGCACGAGATCCTCGAGTACGTCGACACCGCGGCCGACGACCTCGACGCCGAGGTGCGCGCCCGCTGCGCGCAGGCGGCGACGGTCCGCGTGCCGGGCGTCGAGCCCGTCGCGCTCGCGACGGCGCTCGGCCTGTCGCTGCGCACGCCGCTCGGCCCGATCGCGGGCGGGCTCACGCTCGCCGACGTCGACCCGCGGGACCGGCTGCCCGAGCTCGAGTTCGAGCTCCCGCTCGCCGGGGGCGACGAGACGGAGGGGGTGCGTCCCGCGACGCTGCGCGACCTCGCGGACGTCCTGCGGGCGTACCTGCCCGCCGACGACGCGTTCGCGCGCTACCCCGACCTGCTCGCGGCGCTGGCCGACGAGTCCGAGACCGGCACGGGCACCGGCGGCGTCCCGCTGCGCGGCTACCTCACGGGCTCGATCGACGCCGTGCTGCGCGTGCCCGCCCCGGGTCCCGACGGCGCTCCGGACGGGGATCCGGGCGGCCGCTACCGGTACCTGGTCGTCGACTACAAGACGAACCGCGTCGGGCCGCCCGGGGTCCCGCTCGCCGTGGGCGACTACCACCCCGACGCCATGCGCGACGCGATGCTCGCCTCGCACTACCCGCTGCAGCTCGTGCTCTACCTCGTCGCGCTCCACCGCTACCTGCGGTGGCGCGTGCGCGACTACGACCCGGACCGCGACCTCGCCGGTGGGGCGTACCTCTTCGTGCGCGGCATGGCCGGCCCGGACACGCCCCGCGGCCCCGACGGCACCCCGTACGGCGTCGTCGCCTGGAGCCCGCCGCCCGGGCTCGTCGTCGCCCTGTCCGCCCTGCTCGACGGAGGTCGCGCATGACCACGACCGCTCCCGGGTCGGCGACCCGGCCCACCGCTCCTCCTGCGGGCGACACGGTCGACGAGGGCGACCCGCGGCTCGCCGTCGGCGTGCCGGCGGGCCTGGCGCCGTTCAACGTCGCGCGCGTGGTCTCGGCCGCCGACGTGCGCGTCGCGCTGCGGCTCGGCCGGCTCACGGGCGAGCACGACGACCGGGTGCTGCTCGCCGTCGCGCTCGCCGTCCGTGCCGTGCGCAGCGGCTCCGTGTGCGTGCGCCTCGACGACCTCGGCTCCCTGGCGCTGCCCGAGGACGAGGAGGCCGCCCGGACCGACGCCGCCGACCTGCCGTGGCCGGACCGCACCGCGTGGGCCGACGCCGTCGCGCGCAGCCCGCTCGTCGCCGTCGGGGTCGACGGCGCGCCCGACCGCCCTGCGCGCTGGGTCGGGGACGCGCTGTACCTCGACCGCTACTGGCGCGACGAGCTCGCGGTCCGGCACGACGTCGACGGCCGGCTCGCGGCACCCGACCTGCCGGTCGACGCCGACCGCCTCGACGCCGCGCTGGCCCGCCTCTTCCCCGCGGCGGAGGACACGCGCCAGCGGCTCGCCGCCGCGCACGCCGCCACGCGCCGGCTCACCGTCCTCACGGGTGGCCCCGGCACGGGCAAGACGACGACGGTCGCGCGGCTGCTCGCCGTCCTGCACGACGCCGTCCCGCACGACGCTGCCCGCCCCGCGGCCGCGGTGGCGCCCGCTCCGTCGCGCCCGGGGACGAACGCCCCGTCCGACCACGGCACGGCGCTGCGCGTCGCGCTCGCCGCCCCGACCGGGAAGGCGGCCGCACGGCTCCAGGAGGCGGTGCGCGAGGTCGTCGCCGGGTTCGAGGACGCGGCCGACCGCGCGCGCGTCGGGACGCCCGTCGCGACGACGCTGCACCGCCTGCTCGGGTACCGGCCGGGCAGCAGCACGCGGTTCCGCCACGACGCGCACCACCACCTGCCGCACGACGTCGTCGTCGTCGACGAGACGTCGATGGTCGCGCTGCCGCTCATGGCGCGGCTGCTCGAGGCGCTGCGGCCCGACGCGCGGCTCGTGCTCGTCGGGGACCCCGACCAGCTCGCCTCGGTGGAGGCCGGCGCCGTGCTCGGCGACCTCGTGCACCGCGAGCCCGTCACGCCCCCGGCCACCGCACCGGCCGTGCTCGCGGCGGCCGAGACCGCGCTGGCCGACGCGCCGCCGCCCGCCGACGGCGAGGTCGACGACCGGGCGGTGCTCGGCAACGGGGTCGTCCGGCTGCGCACCGTCCACCGTCAGGACCGCGACTCGGAGATCCTGCCGCTCGCCGCCGCGATCCGGGCCGAGGACGCGGAGGCGACGCTCGCCCTGCTGCGCGCGGGGCACGGGTCCGTGGAGTTCCTCGAGACGCCCGACGAGGAGCCCGACGACTCGGTGCTGGCCGCGGTCCGCGCGGACGCCGTCGCGGCGGGGACCCTGCTCATCGAGGCCGCGCGCGCCGGGGACGCGGCCGCCGCGCTCGACGCGCTCGCGCGGCACCGCGTCATGGTGGCGCACCGGCGCGGGCCCGCGGGGCGCGGCCGGTGGGCGGCGCAGGTCGAGGCGTGGGTCGAGGAGGCGACCGGCCACCACACGACCGACTCCCCGTGGGTCGCCGGGCGGCCCCTGCTCGTCACGACGAACGACGCCGAGGTCGGCCTCTACAACGGCGACACCGGCGTGCTCGTCGCGGAGCCCTCGGGCGGGGTCGTCGCCGTGTTCGGGGACCCGCGCGCGCCGCTGCGCGTGCGCACGCACCGGCTGCCGCCCGTGGAGACCGTGCACGCCATGACGGTCCACCGCGCGCAGGGCAGCCAGTTCGACCGCGTCACGCTCGTCCTGCCGCCCGCGACCTCGCCGCTGCTCACGCGCGAGCTGCTGTACACGGCGGTGACGCGCGCGCAGTCGTTCGTGCGCGTCGTCGGCTCCGAGGACGCCGTGCGCACCGCGGTGACGAGCCCGGTCCACCGGGCGAGCGGGCTGCGGACTCCGCTGCCCGGCGGTCAGTCCTCGGTGCGCTCCGCCTGATCGCGCTCGCGCAGCTCCTTGAGGCGGCCCCAGGGTACGAGCACGATCCAGGCGACGGACGCGACGGCGGCGCCCATGATCATCGAGGGGACGTCCATGGCGACCATCTTGGCAGGCGTGCGCGGTCGCCCCGGGGAATGAGGCACGGGGGTGCCCGGTTGGCACCAGGGTGAGCACCCAGACCCCCCGCCTGTCCGTCCTCGACCTCGTGCCCGTCCGCTCGGGCCAGTCCAGCACCCAGGCGGTGCGAGCGTCGCTCGACCTCGTGCGCCTCGCCGACCGGCTCGGCTTCGAGCGCTACTGGTTCGCCGAGCACCACAACATGCCCGCGGTCGCGGCCTCGACCCCGCCCGTGATGATCGCCGCGGCGGCGTCGGTGACGGACCGGATCCGCGTCGGCTCGGGCGGCGTCATGCTGCCCAACCACGCGCCGCTCGTCGTGGCCGAGCAGTTCGCGGCGCTCGAGGCGATCGCGCCGGGGCGGGTCGACCTGGGCCTCGGCCGCGCCCCCGGCTCGGACCCGGTCGTCACGCAGCTCCTGCGCATCACCGGCCCCACGGCCGACGTCGACCGCTTCCCCCAGCACGTCACGGACATCCTCGCGCTCATGAGCCCGCAGGGCGCGACGCTGCGCCTCACGAGCGGGCAGGTCTACGACGTGCACGCGACGCCCGCCGCGGACGGCACCCCGACGGTCTGGCTGCTCGGGTCGAGCGACTACTCCGCGCGCCTCGCCGCCGAGCTGGGCCTGCCGTACGTGTTCGCGAACCACTTCTCGGGCCAGGGCGTCGACGAGATCCTCGCCCTGTACCGCGAGGGCTACCGCCCCAGCGAGGCGTTCCCCGAGCCCCGCACGTTCCTCACCCTCAACGCCGTCGTCGCGGAGACCGACGACGAGGCGCGCGCCCGGGCACTCCCCCAGGCCCGCATGATGGCGCGCCTGCGCACCGGGCAGGCGCTCACCGCGCTCGAGACCGTCGAGGAGGCGCAGGCCGCGCCGCTCGACGGTGCGGCCGGGGAGATGGTCGAGGACAGCCTGCGCCGCTGGGCCGTCGGGACGCCCGACGCCGCGGCGGCCGAGGTCCGTCGGCTCGCCGAGCGGCACGGCGTGGACGAGGTCATGGTCGTGCCCGTCGCCGCGTCCCGTGCGGACGAGGCGCTCGACGCGACGCCGGGCCGCGCGCGCACGCTCGAGCTCCTCGCGGAAGAGCTCGCCGCCTGACCCGGAACCGCCGAGCACGACGAGATTCTCCCGCCAGCGGGTACTTGCCACGCCGGGCGACTCAGTCGTCCTGCCCTACGCAAACACGACGGCGGACGCCGCCTACGACGGACACGACTGCTGACACCTTCAAGACCAACCATCGCGGTCCGGTGATGTTTGGCAGCACCGGACCGCGATGCTCGCTCTCCCCACCGTCTCAGGTGCACACCGGCACGACGACGTCCCGCGCGACCTCCTGGGTCGCTCTCCCCGGGCCGGTCGCTGTGACGGTCACGGGCACGTCCGCCCCCGTCTCCACACCGCGCACGGCGAACGACTGGTACGCGTGCGCACCGGCCGCCACCGCGGCGAAGGTCTTCTCCCCCGCGCCGGTGACGAGCGCGACGGCGACCACGCCGTCGGACACGTTGCGGGCGCGGACCGCGACGTACGGCGCCCCGGCGAGGCACCGCGCGGACGTCTCGACCTCGACGAGCGGCGCTGTCGGCTCGCCGACGACCTCGCCGTCCACGGTGAGCGTGCCGTCGGCGTTCACGACGACGTCCGCCGCCATGGCGGCCGCAAGGTCGAGGCGCTGCCACTCGGCCGCGCCCGCGACATCGAGCGCGTAGCCCGAGTCGAGCGCGGTCGCCGCGAGGACGAGCCGCCGCTGGTCGCCGGTGAGGTCGGGGAACGCCGTGCGCAGCAGGTCCTCGGCGCCCGCGGGCACCTGGATCTCCCGGCCCACCTCCCCGACCCGCGGGAACCCGTACGTGAGGCGCTGGTCATAGACCGCGAGCGCCTGGTCCGTCGCCAGGTACGGCACCTGGTCCTCGGCGCACACGGCGATCTCGTCGCCGCACGCCCGCTCCAGCACGGTGACGAGCTCGGTGCGCGCCTGTTCGAGGAGCACGCGGAACGCGGGGTCGGACCACCGGAGCTGCGCGATGTTCTGCCCGGCCATGCGGCCGCCCATGACGTCGAGCGGGTAGTGGAAGCCGAGCACGAGGCGGTTGTCGCCGTACTCGGACGCGCGCGCGAGGATCTGCGGCGCGAGCTCCGGCAGGAGGGTGGCGAGCACGGTGCCCTGCGCGTAGCCGTGGTTGGTGTGCCCGCTGGGGAACGAGCCGTTGTTGCGCAGCCCCTCGTAGCTGCCGGACGTCTCGAAGGCGTTGACGTGACCGCCGGCGGACGTGAAGCCGAGCCGGACGAACGGCCGCTTGTACTCGTACGCGGCCTTCGCGGGCTCGTGGTTGCCGACCGACTTCTCGACGCGCCCGGACAGCAGGGCCTTCGTCTTGGGGAGGCGGCCGTCGGCGAGCGCGTCGCGGTAGATCGGCCCCAGCTCGCTGCCGAGCGCGTCCGCCATGGTCTCGTACGCCGAGCCGCGCCCGTCGGTCAGTGCACGCTGGACCTGCGGGTCCCCGGCGACGTAGGCGTTGTTGCGCGCGAGCGAGCCGAGGTCGTTGGCGCTCGTGGGCTGGCCGGGCTCGTTGGGCGAGAGGATCTCGGGGTGGTTCGCCCGCAGGTCGGCGAACCCGCGCAGAGTCCAGGTGAACCAGTCCTGCCCGGTCGGGGCCGACGGCGTCGCGTCGGACGCGTAGGTCCGGTCGAGGACCTCCTGCGGGAACGGCATCGACGGGTCGTCGGTGGTGGAGAGCGCGAGGGAGAAGAAGACGTCCGAGCTCGTCTCGTTGCACTGGTGGATCTCGACCGCGATCGTGTTCTTGCCCGCGACGAGCACGTCGGCCGGGATGACGAGAGTCTCGCGCAGCGGCGCGGTCGCGCCGGCCTTGTCCTGGTACTGGAGGTTCCGGGTGATCATCGAGTCGCCCCAGCCCGCGACACGCTCGCCGTTGACGTAGACGGTGGCGGAGTCGTCGTAGACGAGCGTGCCGCGCAGGCCGGTGATCTCGTCGAGCGTGGCCTCGTCGAGGGTCACGGTCGTGCGGAAGAAGTACGCGGGCACGACGACCTTGGGCGTCTGGGTGATCCAGTAGCTCAGCAGCGTCGTGATGGTGTTGCCGCCGCCGATGCCGCTCGCGGTCCCGTTGACCGCGCCGAAGCCCGGTCGGCCGGTCTTCCACGCCGCGTCGTCGAACGCCGGGTCTGCCCACACGGTCCGGTCAGCGTTCCCCGCGGCCGGGTCGGTGTTGTCGTCCAGGTAGCGCCAGGTGGTGCCGGCGCCGACCACCTCGGTCGGCGTGAACGCCTCCGCCGCGCGCGCCGCCGGCGCCTGGAGCGCCGCGGCGAGCAGGAGCGCGAGCGTCGTGAGCGCCGCCAGCAGGGCGAGCGGCGCGGTGGTCCGGCGGTCGCGGGGTCGCGGGGCCGGGTACGTCGTCGTACCGGTCATGGGTCGTCCCTCTCGTCGTTGTCGGTCGTGCGTCGGTGCGGTCGGTGAGACCGGTCGTGCGGTCGTGCGGGTACAGCGGTCGAGCGCGACGGCGGGCACGCACCGAGCGCTCGGTGCGTGCCCCGCCGCCGGTCAGGCGCAGCGCGGGACGACGACGGTCTGCGTGACCGTCTGCGTCCCCTCCTCCCCCGTGGCCGTCACGGTGACGTCGACGTCCCCGGTCGCGCCGCGGGCGGCGAACGACTGGTAGGCGTTCGCGCCGGGGGCGACGGCCGTGAAGGACCGCGAGCCCACGCCCGTGGTGAGGTCGACGTCGACGGCCCCGGCGGAGACGTTCGCCGCGCGCACCGCCAGGTACGGGGTCCCGGCGAGGCAGCGCGGGGAGACCGTCACGTCCACGAGGTGCACGTCCGCGGCCGGCTCGGCCGCGATCGCGAAGACGTGCAGGTCGTCGACGTCGGGGAACGTCACCGCGACCACCCGCCGGCCCTCGGGCGCGGTGTACGGGGCGGTGGCGAACACGAACGCGCTGTCCTTGTCGCCGTTGCGCCGGTTCATCTGCGCGACGACGGAGTTGCCCTCCACGGGCGACCCGTCCGCGCTGGGCAGCACCCAGTCACCGAAGCCGATACTCGTGGACGCGGTGCTGCCGTCGTCGAGCGTGACGACCGCGGTCCCGCGGTGGGTCCCGTCGGTCGCGGCGCCCACGAACGCGAGCCGGCTCGTCGGCACGTCGAGCCGCACGGTCTCACCGGTGAGCGTGACCGAGTCCGGGCGCCCCACGGGCGAGGACGGCCACGTGAACGCCAGGCCGTCGACCTCGTGCACCGACCCGGGCGTGAGCCCGGCGTCGGCGAGCGCCTCGCGCGAGAACGAGTTGCCGGCCGCGTCGAAGTTCCCGACGCCGCGGTTCGCCTCGGGCGCGGTGCCGACCGTGTCGTACGCCGCGACGAGCGACCCGGGCGCGGCGACGAGGACGGTGAGCGGCACCTCGACGTCGTCGTCCCCGGCCGCGACCACGAGCCGCGCGTCGTGGTAGCCGGACGCGACGCCGGCACCTACCTGGACGGGGACCGTGCCGGTGAGGTGGCCCGAGCCGTCGTCGACGAGCGCGGGCTCGCCGACCCCGATGCCGTCGGGGGCGTCGACCGCGACGCGCACGTCCGCGGCGTCGGCGCCGAAGAGCTGCACGGCCACCGACGCGTCGGCCGACCCGCCGGGCGCGACCGTCACGAGGCCCGGGTCCGCCGCGGCGACGACGGCGGACTCGCCGTCGCGCCACGACGGCGGGGCGTCCGCGACCGCGGTCCCCCACGTGGTGTCGCGCTCGGTCGACATCGCGAGCTCGACGACGCCGCCCTCGTGCGCGATGTGGCGCGGCAGCGAGGTCCCGTCCCAGGCCGCGCCGTCGATGGTGACGCCGCTGATGTAGCGGGCGCCGGTCGAGGCGCCGGTGGCGCGCAGGTCGAGGGTCTCGCCCTCGCCGAGGTCGACCACGACGCGGTCGAAGCGCGGCGCGTTGAGCGCGAGCACGTCCGTGCCCGGCGTGGTCGGGTACAGGCCCATCGCGGCCCACACGTACCAGCCGGCCTGGGCGCCGAGGTCGTCGTTGCCGGGCTTGCCGTTCGGCTCGGGGCGGAACAGCGTGGACGTGAGCTCGTCGACGAGCTCGCTCGTGCGCCACGGCTGGCCCACGTAGTCGTACAGCCACGGGACGCCGAAGTTCGGCTCGTTGCCGATCCACAGGTACGGCTCGTTCGGGCCGGCGTTGTGCTGCGCCGTGAAGGCGTCGAGCCGCTCCGCGACGGCCTCGCGCCCCCCGAGCGCGTCGGTGAGCCCCGCGACGTTCTGCGGCACGAGCCACGTGTACTGCTCGGCGTTGCCCTCGTCGAAGCCCTCCTGCCCGAACCCGCCGCCGCCCTGCGACCGCACGAACGTGCCGTCGTCGTTCCGGGCGCCCGCCGTGCGGGTCACGGGGTCGTGGACGTTCTGCCACCACTGGCCGCGCGCGGCGTACTCGGCGGCGACGTCGTCCTGGCCGAGCGCGGCCGCGAGCTGCCCGATCGCGAAGTCGGCGATCGACCACTCGAGCGTGATGGACGCGCCCACGACGCGGTGGTCGCCCCGGAACTCCTCGGTCTGCGGCGCGTACCCGCGCTCGAGATACGTCTCGATCCCACGCCGCTGCACGTAGCCGTTCGCGGTCGGGGCGGCGCTCGTCGCGCCCTTGACCATGTGCGCGAGCGCCGACTCCGCGTCGAAGTCGCGCGCCCCGAACGCGTACATGCTCGCGATGAGCGGCACCGAGGAGTCACCGGTCATCTGGCCCGTGTGCTGGTTCGCGACCGGCCATCGCGGCAGCCAGCCGGACTGGTCGGCGACCTCGACGAGCGACTGCGCCATGTCCGACGCCCGGTCGGGCGCCAGCAGCGCCTGGAGCGCCCCGAGCGACCGGTACGTGTCCCAGTCCGAGAAGTTCGCGTACCGCTCGTGCCCCTCGGGTGCCTGGTGGATCTCGCCGTCGAACCCGACGTACCGGCCGTCCACGTCGGTGAACGTGTTCGGGTGCAGCAGCGAGTGGTAGAGCGACGTGTAGAACATCGTGAGGTCGTCGGCGTCCTCCCCCGCGACGCGGACCTTCCCGAGCAGGTCGGACCACGCGGCGCGGTTCGCGTCCCGGACGGCGTCGAAGTCGAAGCCCGGGATCTCGGCCGCGAGGTTGGCGCGCGCGCCCTCGACGCTCACGTAGGACATGCCGACCTTCGCGTGCACCGTCGCGCCGGGCGCGAAGGTGAGCCACGCGCCCGCGCCGTTGCCGTCGGCCGACGGGTCGCCGGGCGAGACGGTCGAGCCCTGCCACGTGCCGAACGCCTGCGCGTCCTGGTCGAGCTCGATCGCGAAGTACGTCGTGTGGGTGTTGTTCTTGCCGCAGAACCCGCCGCTCGTCACCGAGCCGGTGACCGTGCGCGCGTCCTCGACCTCGACCGTCGCGTTGCGCACGCTCGCGAGCGAGCCCGCGGCGTTGACGATCACCTGCGACGCGGCACCGCCCTCGGGGTAGTCGAACGTCAGCCCGCCCGAGCGGGTCGCGGCCGACAGCTCCGCCTCGATCCCCGACGACTGGAGCGCGACCGCGTACCGGCCGACCTCGGCACTCTCCGCGTCGTGGCTGAACGACTCCTTGCGGTCCCACGGGTACTGCCCGACGTCGCCCGTCACCGGGAGGATCGGGACGTCGCCGAAGATCCAGCACCCGGCGGCCGCGTGAGTCATGGAGAAGCCGCGGATCGCCTGGTGCGAGTAGCGGTAGCCCGCGTACGCCTTGTCGCCGTTGCCCACGGAGACCTGCGTGTCGGGCGAGAGCTGCATCATGCCGAACGGCATCGACGGCCCGGGGAAGTTGTTGATCTCCCCGACGACACCCGTCGCCTGACCGGTGCCGACGAACGGGTCGACGAAGGAGACGGGGTCCTCGACGAGGTCGGGTGCGGCCGCGACCGCCGGCACCGCGAGGCCGACGGCGGGGGCGAGCGAGAGGCCGGCGGCCAGGACCGCCGTGGCGGAGAGCGCCGCGACGGTGCGCCGCACCGTGGTGCGCGCAGGACGTGTTCGAGACATGCGGGTCCTCACAGGACGAAGGAGCGGGAAGGAGCGTGGAGGACGGTGGCGCGGGACCGTACGGCCCCGCGCCACCGTCGATCAGGAGCAGGCGGCGGCGTCGTACGCGGCCGTGACCTGCTGGGGCTCACCGTTGGGCGTCGTCACGGTCACCGTGACCTCGCCCGCCTCGACGGCGGCGGCGCGGGTGGCGAACGGCTGGTACGCGTTCGCCCCAGGCGCCACGTCACCGTAGAGCTTCGAGCCGTACGGGGTCGCGAGCTCGATCGCGGCGGGCCGCTCGCCGGTGTTGAGCGCGCGCACCGCGACGAACGCCTTGCCGCCGAGGCAGCGGGCCTGCGCCGTGACCTCGACCTGCGGCGCGGGGAGGTCCCCCGTCGCGTCGGTCGCGATCGCGAACACGTGGAACCGCTCGTCGCTCGGCAGCGTGACCGACGTCAGGACCTTGCCCTCGGGGATCGCGACGGGCGCGGTGGCGTAGAGGCCGCAGCCGATCTTCTGCACGTTCTCGCGGTCGCCGCGCGCCCCGGCCTTCGCGACCGTGATATTGCCGGGCTCGGGCGAGCCCGTGCACCAGTCGCTGAGGCGCACGTCGACGGTCTGCGACGAGCCGTCGGCGAACCCGAGGACGAGGCCGCCCCCGTGCGTGCCGTGCGTGCTCGTCCCGACCACCGAGAGGTGGCGGGCCGAGCGCAGGTGCTCGGGCACCTCGAGGACCTCGCCGCTCGCGGCGACGTTGTCGGGCGCGCCCGCCCGCGGGGCCCCGAGCGTGTAGGTGAGGTCCGTGCCCGGCACGGTGAGCTCCAGGCCCTGGACGGCGCCGAGGTCCGCGAGCAGGTCGCGCAGGAGGTAGGCGCCCGAGCCGTCGAGGTTCGCGTTGGCCGCCCCGGCGTCGCCGATGCCGACGTTGTCGAACGCGTCGGCGATCCACGACTCCCCGGACACGACGACCGAGACCTCGCGGACCGCCTCGGTCCCCGCGGCGTCGCGCACGACGAGCCGCACCGTGTGCAGACCCGGCTCGGCGTCGGCGGGAGCCTCGATCGTCACCGTGCCCTCGACCGTGGCCGGCAGGCCGTCGGACTCGGCGGTCCACTCGGCGAGGTCGGTCGTCGCGGTGACCGCGCCGTCGGACGTCACCTCGAGCGTCCCGCTGGACGTCCCCGCGCCCTGGGCGACGACCTGGACTGCGACCTCGGTCCGCCCGCCCGGGGCGAGGACCGGCTGCCGCGGCGTCGCGCCGACGAACAGCCGCTCCACCGTGCCGTCCGCGGGCACGACGGCGCCCGGCGACGCCTCGGGCGCGGTCGCCCAGGCCGACGGCTCGGAACCGACGGTGACGTCGACCGACCCCGCCGAGGTCAGCTCGTCGCCAGTCACCCACGCGCGGTCGAGCGGCTCGCCACCGAGCGAGACGGACTGCGTGTAGTGGGCGTCGGGGGCGACGCCGTCCGCCGTGAGGTGCAGCGCGTCCCGGTCGAACACGTCCGGGTCGAGCGTGACCGTGACGTCGTCGAAGAGCGGCGTCGTCAGGCCCCACAGGTCGGTACCGGGCACGATCGGGTACACACCGATCGAGGACAGCACGTGCCAGGCCGACATCGTGCCGAGGTCGTCGTTGCCCGTCACGCCGTCGGGACCGTCGGTGAAGAGCGTCGCCGCGGCCCGCACGACGTCCGTCGTCTTCCACGGCTGACCGGTCCACAGGTACACGTACGGCGCGTGAAGGTTCGGCTCGTTGTTCGGGTTGTAGGTCTCCCAGCCGTAGTAGTCGTACGTGCCGTTGACCCAGACCTCGCTCGCGACGCGCGCGGGGTCGGTGACGAGCTCGTCGTACGCGAAGAACGCGTCGAGGCGCTCGATCGCGGCGTCGGTCCCGCCCATGAGGTCGAACAGGCCCGGCACGTCCTGCGGTACGAGCCACTGGTACTGCACCGCGGTGCCCTCGTGAAAGCCGTCCGAGTGCGCAGGGTCGGGATCGCCCACGAAGAAGCCGTCAGCGTTGCGCGCCCGGAAGCTCTCCGTGCGCGGGTCGAACACGTTGCGGTAGCTCTGGCCGCGGGCCGCGTAGCGGTCGGCGTCCTCGTCGTGGCCGAGGCCGCGCGCCATCGTCGAGAGCATGGCGTCCGCGAGCGCGTACTCCATGGTCGCGGATCCGCCGTGCTGCAGGTCGTAGTCACCGGGCTTGCCGGACCGGGCCGGCTCGTGGGGCACGAAGCCGTCACGCAGGTACTCGACGTTCGCGGCGCGCCCGTTGAAGGGCGAGTCTCCGGGCGGCACGCCGTCCGCGTTCTGCCGCAGGACGGCGTACGCCTCGTCCTCGTGCCCGTCGAGCAGGCCCTGCTGCCACGCGCTGACGAGGAACGGCGTCGCCGGGTCGCCGGTCATGATGTTCGTCTCGACCGTGCCGTAGCCCCAACGCGGCAGCCAGCCGCCCTGCTCGGCCTGGCGCACGAGAGACAGCGCCATGTCGGCCGACTCCTTCGGTGCCAGCAGGTAGAGGAGCTGCTGCTGGGTGCGGTACGTGTCCCACAACGAGAAGTTCTGGTAGTAGGTGGAGGGCTCGCCCTCGACGCCCGCCGTGTGGACCTCCTGGTCCCAGCCGCGATACCGGCCGTCGACGTCCGACGCCGTGTTCGGCGCGAGAAAGCTGCGGTACAGCGACGAGTAGAACGTGCGCAGGTCGGTCTCGGCGCCCTGGGCGACCTCGACGAGGCCGAGACGGTCCTCCCAGGCCGCGCGCGCGGCGTCGTGCACGGCGTCGAACGTGCCGCCCTCCGCCCCGAGGTTCGCGGCCGCGCCGTCCGGCCCGACGTAGCTCATGGCGGTGACGGCCTCGACGTCGAGGTCGCCGGCGGTCGTGTCGAACGTGACGTAGGCACCGCGCCGCTGCTCGCCGCCGCTCGCGGCGTCGGACCCGGCGGAGACGGTGCTGCCGTCCCACGTGCCGTGCGCGACGAAGGGCCGGTCGAAGGTCGTGCGTGTCCAGATCGTCTGCGGCTCGGTGTCCTGGCAGAAGCCGCGCACGGTGATGCGAGTCTCGACCGTACGGTCGTCGACGACGCGCACGTCGGACTCCGTGACCCTGTTGAGCGCCTGGCCCGCGTTGAGCAGGACGTTGGCCTGTGCCGTCGCGGGGAACGTGTAGCGCTGGACGCCCGTGCGCGCGGTCGCGGTGAGCTCGGCCTCGATCGTGCCCTCCGGCGCCTGGAGACCCACGCGGTAGTAGCCGGGCGAGGCCTCCTCGTCGTCGTGCGTGAAGCCGAGGGCGTACTGGCCGTAGTCGGTCGAGGTGATCGCGCCCGTCGTCGGGAGCGTGGGGAGCGGGCCGCCGAGCCCGCAGCCGACGCCCGACAGGTGCACGAGGGAGAAGCCGCGGACCGACGTGCGGTCGTAGTCGTACCCGACGTTGTGGCCGTTGTCCGGCGAGAGCTGCACCATGCCGAACGGGACGGCTGCCCCCGGGTAGGTGTTGCCGTCGTCCTTGGTCCCGATGAACGGGTTGACGTAGTCGACCAGCGGGCCGTCGACGACCGCAGCGGCGGCGTCGGACCCCGTCGCTGACTCCGTCCCGGCGGTGGCCGTGGGCGACGTCGCGAGCCCGGGCGCCGCGTACGCGGTCAGCGGGAGCGCCAGGCTCACCGCGGTGGTCAGCGCGACGACGGCGCCCGCGCGACGCCGACGCCCGCCGGGACGCGACGGGCGAGAGCGTGACGGTCCGGTGCTCGAGAATAGATCGCGATCAGCGTTGACAGCGCTGTCTCTCCGCATGCGGTGCTCCCCTTGGGTCCCACGGCGGCGTGGGGTCGGTGGTCATCTATGACTCGGAGGCCGGGGCCTGGCCACGACGCCGGTCCCCGCGGCATACCCTCGCACAGGTTGACAGCGCTATCAAGGCCATCGCGACGACCCACCGTCGGTCGCCGCCATTCGACAGCCCACGGCCGACCACCGTCCGTGCAACGGCGCTGGCCCCGTCCGCACCGACGTGCACCCGCGCAGTCGGTGCCGCCTGCGTGGCCGCGCTGGTCGTGAGCGGTGCCGTCGCCTTCGCACTTTCTGCGTCCTCCTCACCAGGGCAGAGCGTCACGTCGCTGCGCTGCTCGAGGCCGAGGATTGACTGATGCCAGATCTTCCCCGAGCGGACGCCGGGCCGCCGGCCCCTTGCGGGTTGACCAGACGCAGGATCGGTCAAGGTAGCCCGCATCTCGACAGTCGTGGTGGGCGTCGGCGGCGTCGGCAGGACGCGGTAGCGTCGCGCGCATGACCACGAAGTACGACGACGCGTCCTGGCACTTCGACGGCGAGGGTTACCCGCCCGAGGCCGGTCCCGAGGCGGGCGCGACGCACATCGGCATGTTCCTCGCCTGGGCGGTGCTCGCGGGGCACGGGTCCCCGGAGCTCGAGGAGGACTCCGCGGACGAGCTCGCGGCGCTGCGCGAGCGCACGGTCACGCCGGGCGCGTTCGTGCACGAGTCGTGCGACGGCAGGCTCGTCGACCACGACCTCGACGACGTCGGCATTGCGTTCGCGAGCGCCTACTACGCGGGCGACGACGAGGACGAGGGCGACGGCGGCCTCTACCTCGAGGACTACGTGGACGCCGTGAGCCCCGGCGACGGGGAGCCCGAGGACGTGTACCGCGTCCCGGACACGTGGGAGACGTACGAGCTCGTCGCGCCGCTGATCGACACGCGGTTCGCTCAGTGGGACGACGAGGGCCGCCCGGCGGTCCTGCGGCACCGCGCGTGACATGAGCGCCCCGACGCCCGTCACGCGCCTCGCCGCCGTCCTCCGCGCCGACAACCCCGGCCCCATGACGCTCGACGGCACGCGCTCGTACGTGCTGCGCGCGCCGGGCTCGGCGTCGTGCGTCGTCGTGGACCCGGGGCCCGACGACGCGACCCACCTCGACGCGCTCGCCGCCGCCGGGCCGGTCGAGCTCGTGCTCGTGACCCACCGCCACGCCGACCACACGGCCGGGTCCCCCGGCCTGCGCGCGCGCACCGGCGCCCCGGTGCGGGCCGCCGACCCGGACCACTGCCACGGCGGCGCGCCGCTGCGCGACGGCGAGGTGATCGAGGCCGCAGGCCTGCGTGTCGTGGTCCTCGCCACGCCCGGCCACACCGCCGACTCGGTCTGCCTCGTCCTGCCCGACGACGGCCCGGTCGCCTCGACCGACGACCGCGCCCGCCGCACGGCGGACCCGGGCCCAGCGGGCTCCGGCACCGGCACCGCGGGCTCCGGGACCGCGGCGGACGAGGGCGCGCGGACGCCGTCGGGCACGACGATCCTCACGGGCGACACGGTGCTCGGGGCGGGGACGACGGTGATCGCGGCGCCCGACGGGTCGCTCGGCGCCTACCTCGCGAGCCTCGACGCGATCGAGGCCGTGGCGGGCGGTCCAGGCCTGGTGACCGGCCTCCCCGGCCACGGTCCGGTCGTCGACGACCTCGCGGCGCGCGTGCGCGCGTACCGGGAGCACCGTCACGAGCGTCTCGCCCAGGTGCGGGCCGCGCTGACCGCGCTCGGCCTGGCCCCAGACGCGCCGGGCGCGGTCGACGAGGTGGTCGCGCGGGTCTACGCCGACGTCGACCCTGCGGTGCGAGGAGCCGCCCGGCAGTCCGTCGCCGCGCAGCTCGCGTTCCTCGCCGGCCCAGACACCGACGCGGGCACCGGCACCGGCACCAGCACCAGCACCAGCACGATCGCCGACATCGGAGCGGACGCGGCCGACGACACCCCCGGCGCCCCGAGCCGCGACGGCTGACTGTCGGTGCCACGGTGCACGATGACAGGATGACGACACCACGGCTCGGTATCGCGTTCGTGCCCACCCACGCACCCGAGAGCCTGCGGCGGCTCGCGACGACGGCAGAGGACGCCGGCCTCGACGACCTCTGGGTGTGGGAGGACTGCTTCAAGCAGTCCGGACTCGCTTCGGCGGCCGCGGCCCTCGCGTGGACGGACCGCGTGCGCGTCGGCATCGGGCTCATGCCCGCCCCGCTGCGCAGCACGGCGATCACGGCGATGGAGGTCGCGACGCTCGCGCGGATGTTCCCCGGTCGCCTCGTCGCGGGCGTCGGGCACGGCGTCCAGGAGTGGATGGGGCAAGCGGGGGTGCGCGTCGCGTCTCCCCTGACGCTCCTGCGCGAGCACGCGACGGCGCTGCGGAGCCTGCTCGCGGGCGAGGAGGTCACGACGGACGGTCGCTACGTCACGCTCGACGCCGTCCGGCTCGACTGGCCGCCCACGGGTCCCGTCCCGCTGTGGCTGGGCGGGTCGGGGCCGCGGACGCTCGCGCTGGCCGGCGAGCTCGGCGACGGTCTCATCCTCACGAACGCGCTGACCCCCGACGACGTGCTGGGCGCGGCGGCCGTCGCGCTCGAGGGCGGCGCGGGCCCCGGGTTCGACGTCCACGCGACGCTCATCGCCGCGACGGGGCCGGACGCGCAGGCGCGGGTCGACCGCGAGCTGCCGGTGTGGGGCGCGGAGCCCGGTCGGGGCATCGGCGCTGCGGGCGACGCGCAGGCGGTCGCGGCAGGCGTCCTGGCTCTCGCGGAGGCGGGCGCGACGGCCGTGGCGGTCCAGCCCACTGCGGACGAGCCCGACGTCGAGGCGTTCGTGCGCTTCCTCGGGCGCGAGGTCGCGCCGCTGCTCAGCTCCCGGTGACGCGCCCGGTGCCCGCGGCGCCCGGCCGCTGCCGCAGGCCGTGGACGAGGGCGACCACCGCGCACACCAGAGCGACGGCGCCGACGGCGAGCGCGAGGCGGACGGGGAAGTCGGCGTAGAGGTCGGTGACCTCGCCGACCGGGAGGCCCCAACCCGCCGCGGTCTCCCGCACTTCCGCCGCGAGCGCACCGATCCGTCCAGGCACCCGCGTCACGGCTGCGGAGACCCACCCGAGCAGCTCGAGGACGACGGAGGCCACGGAGTGGGCGCCGGACGCGAGGGGGATCACCGGTCCACCCTAGCGGAACCGGACAGCGCGGTCATATGCGGCACGGCGTGTATCGCCTCAGGTCAGCGGCTTGGCGAAGCACAGCGCGACGTGGTTGTCGCCGTCGTAGGGCGGGAAGTGCGCGGCGGCACGGAAGCCGAGCGAGCGGTAGAGCGCGATGGCGCCGGGCTGGCGGATGCCCGTCTCGAGCAGGAGCGTGGAGACCCCGCGCTCACGCGCCGCCGTCTCCAGCCCGTCGAGGAGCCGACGCGCGGTCCCCGTGCGGCGCGCGCTCTCCCGCACGAACACCTTCTTCACCTCGAGCGCGTCCTGCGGCGCGCCGGGCTCGGGCCGTCGCAGCGACGCGCACCCGAGCGCCTCGCCGTCCCGGTACGCCACGAGGGTGACCACGACGTCCGCTCCCAGGCGCGCGTCCACGGCCTCGAAGCCTCCGGCGGAGTCGAGGCTGCCGAAGAGCTCCGGGTACAGGACGGCGGACGACGTCTCGTGCATCTCGCGGCGCAGCGCGGCCGCATCGGGGTCGCCCCACGGGACGGCTCGGAGCTCGACCGCCGCTCCCCCGACGACCGGGCCGCCCGCCGCGGCGCCGGATCCCGACCCCGCGCCGTCCGGCGCAGCGCCCCGTGGTCCGGTGGCGTCCGGCGCAGCGCCCCGTGGTCCGGTGGCGTCCGGCGCGGCGGTCCGCGCTCCGGCGGCATCCGGCGCAGCGGCGGGCGACACGCGCAGGTCGAGCGCGAAGCAGCGCGAGAGCGGCTGCCCGGCGTAGTGGCCGTACGACTCGATCGGCACGTACCCGAGCGCGAGATAGAGGTCGATGGACTCCGGCTGGAGCGTGCCCGTCTCGAGCACGAGCCGGTCGAGGCCCGCGGCGACCGCGCGCTCGTGCAGCGCGCGCATCGCGGTGCGTGCGTGCCCGCGACCCCGGTGGGCTGGCTCGACGTACAGGCGCTTCACCTCGCCGGTCCGCGCGGGATGCGCGCCGCCGCGTCCGTCGGGCGTGCCGGAGACGTCGCGCAGCGCGACGAACGCGACCGGCTCGCCGTCCTCCCGGACCACGACGTTCGCGAGCGCCGCCTCTGGGGCGAACGCGCCGGCGTCGGGCTCGCCGTAGCGCACCGCGAGCTCCGCCTGCTGCCGCGACCGCAGCCGCTCGGCCGCGGCGTCGTCCGCCGGGACCGTCGCCACGGTGACGACCCCGGTCCCGGGGCGCCCGACGGCGTCGGGCAGGACGCGCGGGAGCGTCACGCGCGGACGAGCGCGCCCAGGACGGACGTGAAGAACCCGAGGCCGTCGGTGCCGGCGCGCGGGCCGGCCTCGGCGGCCGGGCCGAAGCCGGGCTCGACGGCGTGCTCCGGGTGGGGCATGAGGCCGACGACGTTGCCCGCCGCGTTCGAGATGCCCGCGATGCCGCGGCGCGACCCGTTCGGGTTCCAGCCGTCGTAGCGGAAGACGACGCGGCCCTCGGCCTCCAGCTCGTCGAGCGTCCGCTCGTCGGCGACGAACTGCCCGTCCTGGTTCTTCAGCGGGATCGTGATGCGCTGGCCGGCCGTGTAGTCGCGCGTCCAGGCGGTGTCGGCGTTCTCGACCACGAGGACCTGCTCGCGGCACACGAAGTGCAGGTGGTCGTTCTTGACCATCGATCCCGGGAGCAGGTGTGCCTCGGTGAGGATCTGGAAGCCGTTGCAGATGCCGAGCACGGGCATGCCGCCCTTCGCGGCGTCCACGATCGACTCCATGACCGGCGCGAAGCGGCTGATCGCGCCCGCGCGCAGGTAGTCGCCGTAGGAGAAGCCGCCGGGCAGGACGACCGCGTCCACGCCGTGGAGGTCGGCGTCGGCGTGCCAGAGCGACACGGCCTCGCCGCCCGCGAGGCGCACCGCGCGCGCGGCGTCGCGGTCGTCGAGCGTGCCGGGGAAGGTGACGACGCCGACCCTGGCCGTCGCGAGCGCCGAGGCGGTCATCAGGCGAGACCCTGCGACGTGATCGTCGCGGCGGCGTCCGTCTCGATGTCGGCGACGCGCACGACGTCCTCGATGACGGGGTTCGACAGGAGCTTCACCGCGGCCTCCTCAGCGGCGGCGAGGACCTCCGGCGTCACCGGGCCCTCGACCTCGAGCTCGAACCGCTTGCCCTGGCGGACGGACGTGAACTGGGTGAAGCCGAGGCGCGGCAGCGCCCCGACGACGGCCTTGCCCTGCGGGTCCAGGATCTCGGGCTTGGGCATGACCTCGACGACGACGCGTCCCACGGGGGCTCCTTGGCGAGAGTGTTGGGAGGGCCGGGGCTCCGGGATCCCGGCCACGTCACGGGCGTCGAGGACGCCCGGGGGACGGGACGAGCGGGAGCCGACGGCGGGATTCCGCGCTCAGTCTAGCGGGCGCGCGCACCCGCCCGGTCGGGCGTCCGCACGGTGAGCGGGCGTGCTCAGCCGCCCGCGGCGCGGCGCCGGTCCGGGGTGTCGACCGGGATGTTGCCGTCGAGCACGTGCTTGCGCCAGGCCCGGTCGACGTGGGACCGCCGGAACAGGAAACCGCTCACGAGCGCAGCCGCGCACCACAGCGCACCCATCCACAGGTCCGGCCGGGTGACGTCGTACGAGAACAGCGCATGGCCCAGGACGGGCCACCCGTAGAACACCGCCAGGGCGGTCCCCACGCTGCCCAGGGTGACGCGCCACGGGTAGAGCGCCCCGTGGATGTCGTCGGCGACCCACCACCAGTACCGCGCGGGGAGCCGCAGGTCGAACCACCGGTAGAGCAGCCAGCGCCCGAGCGGCGGGTGCTCGCGCCACCGCAGCGCCCACCCTGCGCGCACGAGGCCCCACGCCTCGCGGGCGCCGATGCCGCGGGGAGCGGCGCCGGCGTCCGGCTCGGGCGCCAGGTCGAGCAGGACGGCGAGCGCCTCGTCCCCGTGCAGGTCGCGCCAGCGCCGGGGGTAGGCGCGCAGCCAGAACCGTGCGGACCGCTCGTACCGGTCGGCGCCGCGCGCCCCGCGGGCAGGGCGGCCGGGCTGCGCGCCGTCGGCGGCGGCCCGCCGCCCGGTCACGCGCCGCTCCCGGCGAGACCGTCGGCGGCACCCCGACCGGCACCGCGGGTGAGCGACCGGCGCGCGCGCTCCGCGAGCTCGGCGAGGCGGAGGGTCTCGGCGCGGGCTGCGCGGCGCCCGTCGTCGGTCGCGCGGTAGTAGCGACGCAGCCGGCCGTCGACGACCTCCTCGCCCGTCGGCTCGACGAGACCGGCCGCGACGAGACGGTCGAGGTTCCCGTAGAGGGTGCCCGCGCCGAGGCGGGTACGGCCGTCGGAGAGGTCGCGCACCGACCGGATGACGGCGTAGCCGTGGAGCGGCTCCCCGCTGAGGGCGAGGAGCACGAGGTACGCCTGCTCCGTCATGCGGAACGGGGCCGAGGAGACCATGGTCGATATATATCGCTCGGCGACCTATGCGCGCAAGCGCCCGGCGCGTGTCGGAGGGTGGGGCTAGTCTCGAACACGTGTTCGAGACGCACGCTCGAGCACGGTGCGAGGGCGGGGTCCTGCCCCTTCCCCGCCCTCGCACGACACCTCGCCCGACGACGCACGGAGGCTCCCCATGGACGCACCGGCAGCACCCGTCCCGACGATCGACCGCGGCCGTTCACGGCCCGCGCCGGCCACCGTGGCCCGCGTCCTCGCGCGCGACGGGACGTGCGTCTTCCCGGGCTGCCGCGTACCGGCGTTCCGCTGCGACCTCGACCACGTGGTCGCCCCGCGGCCGGTCACAGGCACGGGCACCGGCACCGGGATGGACGACGACGCGGAGTCCGCGCACGGGGCCGACAACCTCGTCGCCCTGTGCCGCCACCACCGGGTCGTCCGCGCACGCGACGGCTGGCGCCCGGCGCTGCTCGCCGACGGGTCGGTACGGTGGACCGCGCCGAGCGGGCACACCTACCTCCGGCCCGGCACCCTCCGGACCGCGTGAGGCGTGAGGAGAGGCGTCAGGAGAGAAGCGTCAGGCCTCAGGCGAGCGTCGACCCGGTGAGCCGCTCGTACGCCTCGAGGTAGCGCGCGCGGGTGCGCGCGACGACGTCGGCCGGGATCGACGGCGGCGGGGTGTCCGCGGCGCGGTCCCAGCCCGACGCGGGCGACGTGAGCCAGTCGCGCACGAACTGCTTGTCGAAGCTCAGCTGCGCGCGGCCCGGCTCCCACTGGTCCGCGGGCCAGAAGCGCGACGAGTCGGGCGTGAGCACCTCGTCGCCGAGCACGGTCTCCCCCGTCGCCGGGTCCACGCCGAACTCGAGCTTGGTGTCCGCGAGGATCACGCCGCGCTCGCGCGCGATCTCCTCGGCGCGCGCGTACACGGCGAGCGTGAGGTCGCGCAGGCGCGTGGCGTCGTCGAGGCCGATCTGCTCGGCCACGACGTCGAACGAGACGTTCTCGTCGTGCTCGCCCACGGCAGCCTTCGTCGCCGGCGTGAAGATCGGCTCGGGCAGGCGCGACCCGTCGACGAGGCCGTCGGGCAGCTGCACGCCGCAGACCTCGCCGCCCGCGCGGTACTCCACGAGGCCGGAGCCCGTCAGGTACCCGCGCGCCACGCACTCGACCGGGAACATGTCGAGGCGGCGGCAGATCATCGCGCGGCCGGCGACGACGTCGGGCACGAGGCCGTCGCCCGGCACCGCCGAGACGGCGGTCGAGACGACGTGGTTCGGCACGAGGTCGGCGAGCTGCTCGAACCACCACAGGCTGAGCTGCGTGAGCACGACGCCCTTGTCCGGGATACCGGGCGACAGCACGTGGTCGTAGGCGCTCACCCGGTCGCTCGCGACGACGAGCACGACGTCGCCCAGGGGGTGCACGCCCCCGACGGCCGGCAGGTCCGGCGTGTACAGGTCGCGCACCTTGCCGGAGTACGCGTGCGTCCAGCCGGGCAGGTCGAGCGCGGCCGTGTCGAGGGCGTCGGCCTCGCCGAGCGAGAGGGCCGAGCCGGGGTCCTGCGGGGTGTGGGTCACGGCCCCTAGTGTCGCACCATGCGACGCGAACCCGGCCCCTCGTCCATCTCGGGAGCCGCCCCCGGCGGCGCGCTCGACGGCACGCTCGACCAGGGCGAGGACGCCGAGCGCGCGACGCACGACCCGGGGGTGCGCGACTTCCTCGCCACCTTCTCGGCCTTCATGGAGACCGCCAACGAGCAGGCCCAGCGGCAGCGGACCGACGCCGGGCCGTCCGTCGCGGACGTGCTGCGCGAGCACCTCGGCACCGACCCGCGCTCGATCGCGGTCGTCACCGAGACGGTGTCCGCTCTGCGCGGCGTCGACGCGGACGTCGCGATCGAGGCCGTCGTCGCCCGCCACGGCGGTGGCCGCGTCGTCGGCGTCGGTGGCGGCGAGCAGCGGATGCACACGTCCTTCTCCGAGATCGTCGAGCACTCCGCCCTGTGGCGCCAGTTTCCCGTCGGCGCGGTGGACTACGCGCGCGCGGCGACGGGCCCCGAGAGCGAGCGCCGCACCGTCTCCTTCGGTCTGCACCTCTTCGCGTACGCGGGCACGCCCGTCGCGCTCCTGCAGCGCGCGGCGAACCCGCGGCACGGCGACGAGGGCAGCGTCGAGGTCATGTGTCCCCAGGAGGACGCCGCCCTGTCGCTCCTCGCAGAGCTCCGGGCGGCCATGGTCGAGCACAGCGTGCTGCGCGGCCAGGTCGTGACGTTCACGGCGTCGGACTACGGCGCGCAGGCCGGCGGCATGACGTTCCTGCCGCGGGACCGGGTCCCGGCGACCGACGTGGTGCTCCCGGACGGCACGCTGAGCAGGATCGAGCGTCAGGTGCTCGGCGTCGCGCGGCACCGCTCGGAGCTCCTCGCGGCGGGTCAGCACCTCAAGCGCGGCGTCCTGCTCTACGGTCCGCCGGGGACGGGCAAGACCCACACCGTCCGCCACCTCGTCGGCGAGAGCCCGGGCACGACCGTGATCGTCCTCGCAGGGGGTGCGCTCCGGCTCGTCCGGCTCGCCGCGGAGACGGCCCGTGCGCTCCAGCCCGCGATCGTCGTGCTCGAGGACTGCGACCTCATCGCCGAGGACCGCTCGTTCCACGACGGCCCGCAGCCCCTGCTGTTCGAGGTGCTGGACGCCATGGACGGACTCGGCAGCGACTCCGACGTCGCGTTCGTCCTGACGACGAACCGCGCCGACCTCCTCGAGCGCGCGCTCGCGCAGCGCCCCGGCCGGGTCGACCTCGCGGTCGAGATCCCCCTGCCCGACGCGTCGGCGCGGCTCCGGCTGTTCGAGCTCTACCGCGGCGAGCTGCCGTTCACCTCCGGTGCGCTCGCCGACGCCGCCGACCGCACGGACGGCGTGACCGCCTCGTTCGTCAAGGAAGTGGTCCGGCGCGCCGTCCTGCGCGCGGTCGAGGCGGGGCACGACGTGGGAGACGAGGACCTCGGGTCCGCCGTGCACGAGATGACCGCCGACGCCGAGCGCATCACGCGCTCGCTGCTCGGCTCGTCGCCGGACCTCCTCGCCGAGGAGACGTTCGAGCCCTGATCGGGCACCAGCCCGGCGCTCCCCGCGCCGGACGTCCTCCGCACCACACCCGTCGCGCGTGCCGATCGACCGGCGTGCCGCTAGCCTGCTCGTCAGGACGGCCGTGGGAGCGCTCTCCCGCCGTCAGGGGGCCGCACCGGAGCGACTCCTGCGGGGGCGCGTGCGCTGCTGTCCGGGCCTGCCGACGGCGGCGGGCCCCATCCGCACGGAGGAGGCAACGATGCACCACCGCACGATGCACCATCGCCTGACAGCGCTAGCGGCCGGAGTGGGGGTGGTCGTCGCGAGCGTGGGCCTCGCGACGACCGCGCACGCGGGCGCTCTCGGTGCCGCGGGCGCGCCCCTGTCCGCACCGAGCCCGACCCCGTCACCGACGACCGCGGGCGCCGCCGTCCCCGGCCCCGACGACCTGTCGGAGGGGCAGCTCCGCGCCTTCGAGCGTGACCTGGGGCTCGATGCCGCGGGCGTCGCCGACCGGCTCGCGCTCGACGCCGCGACGGCCACCGTCGAGCGCGCGCTCAGCGACGGGCTCGGGACGGCGTACGCCGGCACGTGGGTCGACGCCGCGGCGGGCGCCCCCGTCGTCGCCGTGACCGACCCGGCGGCCGTCGCCGACGTCGAGGCGGCCGGCGCTACGGCCGTCGTCGTGGAGCACGGCCTGGCTGAGCTCGACGACGTCGCGGCCCGGCTCGACGCGACCACCACCCCCGACGCCGTCCAGGCCTGGTACGTCGACGTCACCACGAACGAGGTGGTCGTCGAGTCGCTCGACCCCGCGGCAGCGCAGGCGTTCGTCGCCGCGTCCGGGGTCGACGCTGCCGCGGTGCGCACCGAGGTCCTCGCGGCGCCGTACGAGCTCACGGCCGACGTGCGCGGCGGCGACCGCTACATCACCCGGGACCCGGGCGCGTCGTCGGGCTCGGCCTGCTCGATCGGGTTCGCCGTCCAGGGCGGCTTCGTCACGGCGGGGCACTGCGGCGCGGCGGGCAAGGAGGTGCTCACCGCGAGCTGGGCGCGCATGGGGACGGTCCAGGCGGCGTCGTTCCCCGGCCACGACTACGCGTGGGTGCGCGTCGACGCCGGGTTCTCCCCCGTCCCGCGGGTGAACAACTACGCCGGCGGCACCGTCGACGTCGCCGGCTCGGCCGAGGCGCCCGTGGGTGCGTCGGTGTGCCGCTCGGGCGCCACGACCGGCTGGCGCTGCGGCGTCATCGAGCAGAAGAACATCACCGTCAACTACGGCAACGGCGACGTTCCCGGCCTCGTGCGCGGCAGCGCGTGCGCGGAGGGCGGCGACTCGGGCGGGTCGGTGATCTCCGGCAACCAGGCGCAGGGCGTCACGTCGGGCAGGATCAACGACTGCTCGAACGGCGGCAAGTTCATCTACCAGCCCGTCAACCCGATCCTGTCGGCCTACGGCCTGTCGCTCGTGACCACGGGCGGCGGGTCGGGCAGCGCGCTCGTCGGGCTCGCGGGCAAGTGCATCGACGTCCCCGGGTCCGACTTCAGCGACGGCAAGCGCCTCCAGCTGTGGACGTGCAACGGGTCGAGCGCGCAGCGCTGGACGTTCGAGGCCGACGGCACCGTCCGCGCGGGCGGCAAGTGCATGGACGTCGCGTGGGCGGCCACGGCCGACGGCACGGCGCTCCAGCTCGCGAACTGCAGCGGCAACGCGGCCCAGAAGTTCGTGCTCAGCGGCGCGGGCGACCTCGTGTCGGTGCTGGCGAACAAGTGCGTCGACGTGCCGAGCAGCAACAGCGCCGACGGCACCAAGCTCCAGATCTGGACGTGCAACGGCACTGCGGCCCAGAAGTGGCGCCGCGCCTGACGCCTCACCCCTGAGGTGCTGAGCACGGCACGGCGGTCGCTCCCCCGCGGAGAACGAGCGCCGTGCCGTGCTCGACGGCGGGGTTGTCAGCCCGCGAGCGTGACCTCGCCCGCGGCGGCCCGCGCCGCGATGTCGGTGCGGTGGTGCGAGCCCGGGAGCACGATGCGGTCGACCGCGGCGTACGCCCGGCGGCGCGCCTCGGCCAGGTCCGCGCCGCGCGCCACGACCGACAGCACGCGGCCGCCCGAGGCGACCAGGCCGCCGTCGTCCGCGCGCGACGTGCCGGCGTGCAGCACGTGCACGCCCTCGACGCCCTCCGCCGCGTCGATCCCCGTGATCGGGTCGCCGGCACGGACGGCGCCCGGGTAGCCGTGCGCCGCGACGACGACGGTGACGGACGCGTCGTCGTGCCAGCGCAGCGGGCCGACCTCGGCGAGCCGCCCCTGGGCCGCCGCGAGCATGACCGCGGACAGCGGCGTCGCGAGGCGCGTGAGCACGGACTGCGTCTCCGGGTCGCCGAAGCGCGCGTTGAACTCGACGACGCGCGTGCCGCGGCTCGTCAGCGCGAGGCCCACGTAGAGCACGCCGATGAACGGGGTGCCGCGCCGCGCCATCTCGTCGATCGTCGGCTGCGCGACGCGTGTGACGACCTCCTCGACCAGGCCCTCGGGCGCCCACGGCAGCGGGCTGTACGCGCCCATGCCGCCCGTGTTCGGGCCCGCGTCGGCGTCGAACGCGCGCTTGAAGTCCTGGGCGGGGGCGAGCGGCACGACCGTCGCGCCGTCGCTCACGCAGAAGAGGGAGACCTCGGGACCGTCGAGGTACTCCTCGACGACGACGCACGGGTCCTCGGGCGTGCCGTCCGCCGCGCGGCGGGACGTCGCGAAGCACGCGGCGGCGTGCTCGAGCGCGGCCTGACGGTCCTCCGTGACGACGACGCCCTTGCCCGCAGCCAGGCCGTCGTCCTTGATGACGTAGGGCGCGCCGAACGCGTCGACGGCGGCCGCGACCTCGTCGACGTCGCTGCACACGTGCGCGAGCGCCGTGGGGACCGACGCGGCAGCCATGACGTCCTTCGCGAACGCCTTGGAGCCCTCGAGCCGCGCGGCCTCGGCGCTCGGCCCGAACACGGGGACGCCGGCCTCGCGCACCGCGTCCCCGACGCCGGCGACGAGCGGCGCCTCCGGGCCGACGACGACGAGGTCGACGCCCAGGTCCGTCGCGAGCGCGGCCACCGCGGCGCCGTCGTTCTGGTCCACCGCGTGCAGCGTCGCGAGGTCCCCGATGCCCGGGTTCCCCGGGGCGGCGTGCAGCTCGTGCCGCTCCGCGCCCGGGCGGTCGGCCTCGTGCGCGAGGGCGTGGACGATGGCGTGCTCGCGGGCACCGGTCCCGACGACGAGGATCTTCACGGGCGCCGAGTCTACCGAGACGGCCCGGACGCCCCGCGGGGCGTCCGGGCCGTGGTCGGCAGGGGGCGTCGGCTCAGTGGATGAGGTCGTGGCGCGGGATGATCGCGTCGCGGCTCGGGCCGACGCCGATCGCGGAGATCCGCGTGCCCGACATCTCCTCCAGCGCGTGCACGTAGCGCTGCGCGTTGACCGGCAGGTCGTCGAACGTGCGGGCGCCGGAGATGTCCTCCCACCAGCCGTCGAGCTCCTCGTAGATCGGCTTCGCGTGGTGGAACGCCGTCTGGTCGAGCGGCATCTCGTCGTACCGGACGCCGTCGACGTCGTACGCGACGCAGACCGGGACCTTCTCGAAGCCGGTGAGGATGTCGAGCTTGGTGAGCACCATGTCGGTGATGCCGTTGACGCGGGTCGCGTAGCGCGCGATCACCGAGTCGTACCAGCCGCAGCGGCGCGCGCGGCCCGTCGTGACGCCGTACTCGCCGCCCTGCTTGAGCAGGTACTCGCCGTTCGCGTCGAACAGCTCGGTCGGGAACGGGCCCTCGCCCACGCGCGTCGTGTACGCCTTGATGACGCCGATCACGGAGCTGATGCGCGTCGGCCCGACGCCCGAGCCCGTGAGCGCGCCGCCCGCGGTCGCGTTGGACGACGTGACGAACGGGTACGTCCCGTGGTCGACGTCGAGCATCGTGGCCTGCCCGCCCTCGAAGAGGACGTTCTTGCCCGCGTCGAGCGCCTTGTTCAGCTCGAGCGCCGTGTCCGCGACCATCGGCTTGAGCCGGTCGGCGTACTCCAGCAGCTCGGCCACGGTCTCGTCCACGGTGATGGCACGGCGGTTGTAGACCTTCACCAGCAGGTGGTTCTTCTGGTCGAGCGAGCCCTCGATCTTCTCCGCGAGGATCTTCTCGTCGAACAGGTCCCAGATGCGGATGCCGACGCGGTTGATCTTGTCCGCGTACGCCGGCCCGATGCCGCGGCCCGTCGTGCCGATGCGGCGCTTGCCGAGGAACCGCTCGCTCACCTTGTCGATCGTGCGGTGGTAGCCGGCGATCACGTGCGCGGAGCCCGAGACGAGCAGGCGCGAGACGTCCACGCCCCGCGAGATCAGGTCGTCGAGCTCCTGGAACAGCACCTCGATGTCGACGACGACACCGTTCGCGATGACCGGCGTGACCCCCGGGGACAGGATGCCCGACGGCAGCAGGTGGAGCGCGTACTTCTCGTCCCCGATGACGACCGTGTGGCCGGCGTTGTTGCCGCCGTTGAACTTGACCACGTAGTCGACCCGGGACCCGAGGAGGTCGGTCGCCTTGCCCTTGCCCTCATCGCCCCACTGGGCACCGACGAGCACCACGCCTGGCATGGAATCCCCACTTTCGCGCTGCCTGTTCCTCGGGCCGGTCATGGTCGTGGGCGCGCACCGGCGTCCGGAGCGGAGCGGGCACGGCGTGCCCGACGGCGCCGGGCCCGCGGGCCCGAGGCGTCACCCGGGCGGCAGAGACCCGGGGACCGGCGCCGAGTTTACCGGTCGGATGGCGGAAATTGACCTTCGAGGCGGCTATCGACCGCGTCACGCCCGGGATGGGCAGAATGGCCTCATGAGCGACACCCACCCGAACCTCCTCGACGGCCCCGCACCCGTCCGCCTCCCCGACGACTACGCGCACGTCCGCGACGCCATCGCGGCCGACGGCGACCCGTACGAGATCGCGGGCCGCTCGCCCGCGAGCTCGCTCGCCTGGGCCTACCTCGCCGAGGACTTCCTCCACGAGAACGGCTCGCGCGGCGCGGTGACGGCCTACGCGTTCGCGCGCACCGGCTACCACCGCGGGCTGGACTCCCTGCGGCGCGCCGGCTGGCGCGGCCAGGGACCGATCCCGGCCGACCACGTGCCGAACCAGGGCTTCCTGCGCGCGCTCCTGGCCCTCGCCGAGTGCGCCGCGTACCTCGGCGAGGTCGAGGAGGCGGAACGCTGCGAGCAGTTCCTGCGCGACTCCGGGACCTCGGCCGACGAGGTGCGTGCGCTGCGCTGACCGGCCGCGCGTCCGCCCGGCGACCGCCGGGTGGGCGCGCGACGCACCCGGGCGGCGTCTAGAGTCGTGGGCATGATCGAGATCGCCACGTCCCCCGCGACGACGACCCTCGTCATCGCCGGAGACCTCGATCTCGCCGAGCGCGACCAGTTCCCGGAGATCGCGGCACGCGTCGTCGGCCTGCGCCGTCAGCTCCTCGTCATCGACATGTGCCGCGTGACGTTCATGGACTCCACCGGCGCGGCGTTCCTCATCTCGCTCGCCGACGCCGGTCGCAAGCGCGGCGGTGCGACGGTGCTGCGCGGCTGCGACGACCGGGACCTGTTCGTGCTCGAGGTGTGCGGCGCGCTCGAGCTGTTCCGCATCGACAACGACCACCGCTGCGAGCCCGCGACGCCGCCGTCCGGCTTCGCCAAGGTCGAGCCCCCGGCCTGACGCCCGCGGGCCGTCCTAGCGCCCCGAGGGCCGCAGGGTCGCCCACACGAGCTTGCCCGACGCCGTCGGGCGCCACCCCCAGTCGGCGAGCCGCTCGACGATCTGCATGCCGAAGCCGCCCATGCGGTTCGGGTGCCCGTCCGTCGGGACGGGCGGCGCGGGGTTGGAGTCCTCGACCTCGACGCGGATGCCGTCGCCCGTGTCGAACAGGCGCAGCGCGAGGTGGCCCCAGCCGTGCAGCACGCCGTTCGCGACGAGCTCCGAGACGACGAGCTCCGCGTTGGCGCTCTCCCGCACGCCCCACGCCTGGCACGTGCGCACGACGGCGTGCCGCGCCCGCCCGATCGACGCCGGCTCGCTCGGCAGGAGCCAGCGGCGGCTGCGCGGGCTGAGCACGACGGCGGACGCGTCCCGCTGCGGGTCGGGGATGCGCACGACGACGAGCGCGACGTCGTCCTCGGGGGCGTCGGCCAGGCGCGACAGCAGCTCCTCGCCCACGCCCGCGGCGTCGACGGCGGTGACCGCCTCGGACGCCGCGACGAGCGCCTCCAGCCCGACCCGCAGGGCGCGGTCGCGGCGCTCGATGAGGCCGTCGGTGTAAAAGACGAGCGTGTCGCCCGGCAGGAGCGTCGCGACGCCCGTCGAGCGGCTGCGGCCGCCGAAGCCGACGAGCGCTCCCCCGGCGTCGTCGAGCTGCGTCACGGTGCCGTCGCGCAGCAGGAGCGGCGGCAGGTGGCCGGCGCGCGAGTACTCGATCCGCCACGCGTCCTCGGGCTGCGCGGCGTCCGGCTGCGTGAGCGCCGCGTACACGAGGCTCGCGGAGCGCGGGATGCGCATGCCCTGGACGAGCTGGTCGACGCGCTCGAGCACGGGGCCGGGCGTCGTGAGCTCGTAGGCGTACGAGCGCACCACCGAGCGCAGCTGGCCCATGGCGGCCGCCGCCTCGACGTCGTGCCCCACGACGTCGCCGATGACGAGGCCGACGACGTCCGGCGCGATCTGCAGGACGTCGTACCAGTCGCCGCCCACCTGGGCGTGCTCGGAGTTCGGCGCGTAGTACGTCCACACGTCGAGGCCCGTGACGTCGGCCTGCTCGGGGAGCATCGCGCGCTGGAGCGTCTCGGCGAGGCGGTGCTCGCGCGCGTAGAGGCGCACGTTGTCGATCGCGGTGCCGGCGCGGCGGGCGATGACCTGCAGCAGCGTGCGCACGCCCTCGCGGGCCTCCGCGTCGGTGCCGAACCCCTGCGGCGGCGTGTCGGGCAGGTCGCCCGTGACGAGCAGGCCGAGGATGCGCCGTCGCCCCGGGACGGCGGACACGGTCACGGACCCCGGCCGCCGGGGCAGCCCGGAGAGCCGGTGGTGGAGGTCTCGCTGGAGCCAGCCCGAGGCGGACCACTGCGGGTACGTGGCGGAGAGGTCGAGCGTCACCGGCCCCTCGATGCGCCCGTCGAGCACGTCCTGGACGCGGTCGGGCACGTCCACGCGGACGCGCGGCACCGAGCCGGTGACGGAGGCCGAGTCGCCGAGCGCGTCGGTCGTGTGCACGCCCGGGGCGAGGGGCAGGACGCCGGGCGTGTAGCGGCCGTGCCGCTGGCCGCGCCCGCTCGGGGGCGCCGCCGTGTCGACGCCCTCCGCGTACCGCAGCCCGTCGTCGTTGAGGTAGAAGCCCGCCCAGTCGACGACGTACCCCGCGAGCAGCGCCGTGATGTCGCGCAGGGCGTACGGCTGGTCGAGGTCGGCGAGGAGGTCGGAGCTGCGGGCGACGACGTCGAGCACCGCGCGCTCGCGCCGCTCGAGCGCGAGCGACGCGACCTGGGCCGCGTACCGGTCGAGGTGCTCGGAGACGTCGACCTGCGCACCGACCCAGTGGGTCACCGTGCCGTCCGGGCCGGTGAGGGGCGCGAGCGAGAGCTGCGTCCACACCGCGACCCCGTCGCGCCGGAAGGTGCGCACCGTGTAGGTGAGCTCGCGCTCGTCGGCCACGGCGGCGCGGAGCTGCTGGGCGTCGACGGGGTTCGCGAGGAGCGACTCGAGGACCTGGGGGCTGCGGCCGAGCACCTCGGCGGCGGTGAACCCGGTCTGCCGCTCGAACGCGCGGTTGACCCAGACGATCGGCATCTCCGCCGACCGAGGGCCCGTGACGAACATCGCGACCCCGGTGGCGTCCATCGCGCGCGTGCACAGCTCCTGGACGTGCGCGGGCAGGTCGGTGCCGAGCCCCGGCGAGCTGCCCATCGTCACCTCCGACGGTCCGAGCGTCGATCGTCTGGAAACGGACGCCACGGTCGCGTTACTGTCCCGACTGGACATTCAACCGTAGATTGGTGCTTCCCGAGACCGGAACCGGTCCGGACCACGCCAGAGAGGAGCGCCGGTGCGCGAAGGTACACCCCCGGCCGCAGACCGCCCGGTCGGCGTCGCCGGCGACCCCGCAGGAGCGGGCGACCCCGCGAGCGTGCACGTCATCGTGGGCACGACGCGAGCCCGCATCGTGCTCTCGGGCGAGATCGACGCCGACCTCGGCGCCGACCTCCAGGAGGCGACCGCCGCGGCGGAGGATTCCGGCCTGCCCGTCGAGATCGACGCCCACCACGTGACCTTCATGGACTCGTCCGGTGTGGCGTTCCTCGCACGTCTCGCGTCGCGCGGCCCGCACCGCGTGCGCGTCCTCCGCGCCCCGCCCACGGTGCGGTTCCTGCTCGAGGTGACCCGCATCGGCGAGCTGCTCGACATCGTCGACGTGGACCCCGGCTTCGACCTCGACGAGCCTCCCGGCAACGGCGCGGGCACGACCGACTGACGCTCGTGGCCGCCTGACGCCCGTCGCCGGGCGCGCGCGGCCGCAGCACGACGAAGGCCCCCGGTCCTCACGGACCGGGGGCCTTCGTACGACGCGGGCCCGGAGCGACGCCGGGCCGTGCGGCGTCAGCGGATCTTGTTGCCCGCGGAGCGCAGCTGCTGCGACGCCTCGATGATGCGCGCGGCCATGCCGGCCTCGGCCAGCTTGCCCCAGGCGCGCGGGTCGTAGGCCTTCTTGTTGCCGACCTCGCCGTCGACCTTCAGGACGCCGTCGTAGTTCGAGAACATGTGGCCGACGACGGGGCGCGTGAACGCGTACTGCGTGTCGGTGTCGATGTTCATCTTGATGACGCCGAAGTCCACCGCCGCCGAGATCTCCTCGGCCGTGGAGCCGGAGCCGCCGTGGAAGACCAGGTCGAACGGGTTCTCCTTGCCGACCTTCGCGCCGACGGCCTCCTGGATCTCCTTGAGGATCTCCGGGCGGAGCTTGACCGCACCCGGCTTGTACACGCCGTGCACGTTGCCGAACGTGAGGGCCGTCAGGTAGCGGCCCTTCTCGCCCGTGCCGAGCGCCTCGATCGTCGCGAGGCCGTCCTCGACCGTCGTGTAGAGCTTCTCGTTGATCTCGGCCTCGTGGCCGTCCTCCTCGCCGCCGACGACGCCGACCTCGATCTCGAGGATCGTGCGCGCCGCCTGCGAGAGCTCGAGCAGCTCGGCCGCGATGGTGAGGTTCTCGTCCAGGGGGACGTCCGAGCCGTCGTACATGTGCGACTGGAACGTCGGCAGGCCGCCGTTCTTCACCTGCTCGGCCTCGATGGCCAGGAGCGGGCGGACCCAGGAGTCGAGGTTCTTCTTGACGCAGTGGTCGGTGTGGATCGCGATCTGCACCGGGTAGTTCTTCGCGACCTCGCGCGCGTACGCCGCGAGCGCGAGCGAACCGGCGATGCGGTCCTTGACCGTCGAACCCGAGCCGTACTCGGCGCCGCCCACGGAGACCTGGATGATGCCGTCGGACTCGGCCTCGGCAAAGCCCTGGAGCGCGGCGGTGATGGTCTGCGACGAGGTGATGTTGACGGCCGGGTAGGCGAACGAGCCTGCCTTCGCCCGGTCGATCATCTCGGCGTAGACCTCGGGGGTTGCGATGGGCATGCGGAGCTCCTGTGGAGTCGTGCGGGGTGGACTGTCAGGTCAAAGTCTGGCATGGATGACAGCGCGAGGTCAGGGCCGTTCGACCTGTGGTCCCCGGATGACCACGCCTCTACCTCGGCGGCCCTGTGGGCCCCAGGTGCTGCGCCGCCCAGGCGTGCAGGGCGATCGCGCCGGCGGCGCCGGCGTTGATCGAGCGGGTCGAGCCGTGCTGCGTGATGTGGAGCACCGCGCGGCACGCCGCGACCGCCTCGGGGGTCAGCCCGGCCGACTCCTGGCCGAGGAGCAGCACGCACGACGCGGGCAGCGCGTAGCCCTCGATCGGCACCGACCCCGGGACGTTGTCGACCCCGAGGAGCGGCAGCCCCTCCCCCGCCGCCCAGACCGCGAGGTCCGCCACCGACGCGTGGTGGTGCACGTGCAGGTAGCGGTCGGTGACCATGGCGCCGCGGCGGTTCCACCGCCGTCGCCCCACGACGTGCACCCCGGCCGCGTTGAACGCGTTGGCGGTGCGGACGACGGAGCCGATGTTCAGGTCGTGCGCCCAGTTCTCGATCGCGACGTGGAGCCGGCGGGCCGGGTCGCGGCGCGCGTCGAGGTCGGCGACGACGGCCTCGACCGTCCAGTACCGGTAGGCGTCGACGACGTTGCGGCGGTCGCCGTGCGCGAGCAGCTCGGGGTCGTACCGGGGGTCGAGCCGCGTCGCCCCGGGCGGTCCGGCGGGGTCCGGGACGCGGGGCCACGACTCCGGGCCGCCGGGCCACGGGCCCACGCCGACCTCGCGCTCGTCCGCCTCCCGCTCGCCCGACTCGCCCGCGCTGCTCGCCATGGCGCACATTCTGCCGGGACCTGCAGGCCCGCCGTCGCCGGACCTCCACGGCGGGTGCACACCCACCGCCGGGCCGCGCGGCCGCGCCCGGCTACGCTGGTGACCCGTGACCACCCTCGCCGAGCTCGCCTCCGCCCTCCCGGGGGCCGCGCACGCCGCGAGCCTCGGCGCCGCCGGACCGGTCGCCGCCCTGGGCCCGGACTGGATGGACCCGATGACGCTCATCGAGCGCTTCGGCGACGCCGCGCTCGTCGGGATCGTCGTCGTCATCTTCATCGAGACGGGCCTGCTCTTCCCGATCCTGCCGGGCGACTCGCTGCTGTTCACCGCGGGCGCGCTCGTCGCGCAGGAGTCGCTGCAGATCAGCCTGCCCGTGCTGCTCGTCCTGCTGTTCGCCGCGGCGTTCCTCGGCGACCAGACGGCGTACCTCATCGGACGCACCGTCGGGCCCAAGGTGTTCGACCGGCCCGACTCCCGGTTCTTCAAGCGCAAGTACATCGACCAGACGAACGCCTACTTCGAGAAGTACGGCGGCCGGACGATCGTCATCGCGCGGTTCGTGCCCATCGTGCGCACGTACGCCCCCGTCGCCGCGGGTGTCGGCAAGATGCACTACCGGCACTTCGTCGGTTTCAACGCGCTCGGCGCGCTGCTCTGGGCCGTCGGCCTCACGTGGCTCGGCTACCTCCTGGGGAATATCACGTTCGTCAAGGAGAACATCGAGGCGCTCGTCCTCCTCATCGTCTTCCTGTCCGTGCTGCCCATGGTCGTCGAGGTCTGGCGCGGGCGGCGGGCGGAGAAGCGGGCGGCGGCGCTCGAGGCGCAGATCGCGGCCGACGCCCAGCAGAGGACCGGGGTCGCGGAGGACGCGACCGCCGTCGGCCAGGCCGACACGGACGGGAAGGACGCCTGACATGACCCGAGAGATCACGAGCTGGCTCACCGACATGGACGGCGTGCTCGTCCACGAGGGCCACGCGATCCCCGGCGCACCGGAGTTCGTGCGCGCGCTGCGCGACAAGGGTCGGCCGTTCCTCATCCTCACGAACAACTCGATCTTCACGGCACGCGACCTGCGGGCGCGCCTCGCGACGTCGGGCATCGACGTGCCGGAGGAGTCGATCTGGACGTCGGCGCTCGCGACGGCGCAGTTCCTCACCGACCAGATCCCCCAGGGCAGCGCGTACGCCGTGGGCGAGGCCGGGCTGACGACCGCGCTCTACGAGGCCGGCTACACGCTCACCGAGTCCGACCCGGACTACGTGGTGCTCGGCGAGACGCGCACGTACTCGTTCGAGGCGATCACCAAGGCGATCCGCCTCGTGCTGGGCGGGTCGCGGTTCATCTGCACCAACCCCGACACGACCGGGCCGTCGCAGGAGGGCCCGCTGCCCGCCACGGGCGCCGTCGCGGCGATGATCACGTCGGCGACGGGCCGCAAGCCGTACTTCGTCGGCAAGCCCAACCCGATGATGTTCCGCTCCGCGCTCAACCGCATCGACGCCCACTCCGAGACGACCGCGATGATCGGCGACCGGATGGACACCGACGTCGTCGCGGGCATCGAGGCGGGCCTGTACACCTACCTCGTCATGACGGGGTCCACGACGATGTCCGACGTCGACCGCTACCCGTTCCGGCCGAGCAAGGTCGTCGACTCCGTCGCGGACCTCGTCGACCTCGTCTGAGGGCCGCCGGGCCGGTCCGGCCGGTCCGGCGCTCCCGGGAGCCCCGCACGCACGACGACGCCCGGTCACCGCGAGGTGACCGGGCGTCGTCGTGCCGGGGACCGGGTCAGGCGGCCGCGGCCACCTCCGCGCGACCGGCGCGGCGGCGGCGCACCGCCAGGAGGGCCGCACCGGTGAGCAGCAGCGTCCCGGCCAGGAGCACGAGGCTCCCGGCGTCGGAGCCGGTGGTGGCGAGGGCCCCCGAGTAGGCGTCGCACTCGACGTCGCCGCCGACCGGGAAGCTCACCGTCACCGGCGAGAGCGCGGTCCCGGCCTCGTAGAACCCGGCGAACGCCTTCGCGCCGGCGGCCGTGAGGGTCGCGGGGACGCCGCTCCACGTGATCGTGGAGCCCGACGTCGCCTTCTTCCCCGACAGGTCCAGGCTCGCGAACGCGACGCCCGTCGACGAGGACTTGTTGCCCTCCATGTCGCTGCTCTGCACGTCGACCACGAGCGTGCCCGACGAACCGTCCACGACCACCCGCGGGTTGCTGATCCGCAGGTCGAGGATGCCCTCGTGCCCGGAGAACGACACCGACCCGCCGAAGCTCGCGCGGCCCTTACCGAGGTCCGTGTTGAACGAGCCCTTGCCGCCGCTCCACGTGAACGCCGAGCCGCCGTCCCGCACGCCGTCCGTCGAGACCGAGCCCTTCGCGATCGGGCCGGTGACGTACGACCGGAACCGGTCGCTCACGCCCCACGAGAGGGTCGCGCCGCTGACGCCCTGCGCGAAGCACTGCTCGGCCGCGCTGCCCGACCCGGAACCGGTGCCGGTCGTGCCGGCGCCCACGATCGTGAGGGGCGCGGACGCCGTGTGGTCCGCACCGACGAGGAGGAGCGTGTGCTCGCCCGGCGCGACGTCCTTCGGGATCGTCACGGTCGAGCTCGCGGCGCCACCGGCGTTCGCGGTCGTGCCCGTCGCGAGCGTGCGCGGCGTGGAGCGGAGCTCCGTGCGGATGCCCGACTCGCGCGCACCGAACCCGACACCGCTGATCGTCACCTCGTCGCCCGGGCGTGCCTGCGCCACGGAGAGCGTCGCCTTCGTCAGGTCGGTCGTGCCACCCGGGAGCGGCACCTCGGTCCCGCCGCCACCGCCGCCCGGTGCGGTCGAGGCCGCGCCGACGGTGAACGTCACGGGCGCGAGAGGATCGCCCGCTGCGTAGAACCCCGAGAAGGCGGCGGAGCCCGCGGCCGTGAGGGTCGCCTCGGCGGCCCGGTAGGTGACCGCCCCGTCCTTCGCCGTCGAGGCAGGCGGGAGGGACAGCGTCGCGAAGGCGACACCCTTCTTCGCGAAGGTCGTCCCGTCGAGGTTCCTCGACGAGACGTCGAGGACCAGCGTCGCGGACCGCGGCCCGTCGATCCGCACGCGCGGCTCGGAGACGGTGAGGTGCAGCAGACCGCCGTGGCCCGAGAACCGCACCGTCCCGTGGTAGCCGGTCGTGGTGCCCGTTGCGGGCGCCGCCCACGGCGTCGACTGGCCGAACGCGAACGCCGACCCGTCGCGCGTGGCCCCCGCGCTCACCGCCACGTCGCCCTTCGCGACCGGGCCCTCGATGTAGTCCACGAACGAGCCGCGCACGCCCCAGGTCAGGCTCCCGACGGTCGTCGGGACCGCGGGCTGCGGGTCCACGGGAGGAACGACGACGGGCTTGGTGGTCACGGTCAGCGTGGTGCTGCCGGTCAGACCGAGCTCCGACGTGACGACGACGGGGACGGACCCGGCGGGGGTGCCGGCGGGGACCGTGAGCACGAGCGTCGCGCCGTCGCGGGAGTACGACGCCGGGGCGCCGCCGAACGTCACGGCCTTGACCGCGTCGTCCGCGCCGAGACCGCGCACCGTGACGCGGACCGTCGATCCGGCCTCCACCGTGGTCGACGCGGGCGTGACGGTGAGCGTGCCCGGCGCGTCGTACGCGACGGGGACGAAGAGCTCCTGCGCGGCGTTGCTCACGCCGCCCGCGCCGTAGGTGTAGACGCCGTAGCGCCCGCCCTCGAGCGCGGCGGGGTTCTTCACCACGAGACGCGCCTCGAACGTGCCGGCCGGCGTGATGTCCGTCCACTGCGCCCGGACCACCGACTGGTACTGCGCGGGGACCTGGTCGAGCACGGGCTCGGCGAGGGCCCACGCCTGCGAGCCGACCTTGCGGGTCGACGACGCGGCGCCCTCGGACGGCCGCCACTGCTCGGCGAAGCTCCCGAACACGACGTAGGTGCCCTGCGGGAGCGTCGCCGGGATCGGGACGCCGCGGCCGCCGACGTTCGCCGCCGGGTCGAAGCCGGTGCCCCGGACGACGATCGTGTCCCCGACCGCGACCGGGGTGTCGCCGAGCGGCGTCGTGCCGTCCGCGGCGAGCACGGTGATCTCGGGCTCCCAGACCGGCGCCGCGGGCTCGGTCGTGAACGCGACGGGCGCGTACAGCTCCTGCGCGGCGTTGACCGTGCCGCCCGCGGCGTACGTGTACACGCCGTACCGGCCGTCCTCGCGCTCGAGCTCGCCCGCGACGAGCTCGGCGGTGAACGTGCCGTCCGGCGCGAGCTCGGCCCACTGCCCGCGGATCGCGGGCTGGTAGCGCGGGTCCACCTGGTCGAGCGCTGCGGACGAGAGCGCCCACTGCTGCGAACCGGCCGTGCGCGCGCTCGACGGGGCACCCTCCGACGGACGCCAGTCGGCCGCGAAGCTGCCGAAGACCACGTAGGTGCCCGCGGGGATGCCCCCGGAGATGGGCGGACGGTTGCCGGCCGGTGCGACGTTCGCGTCCGGGTCGAAGCCTGAGCCCTTGACGACGATCCTGTCGTCCGGGCGGACGGGCGCGTCCCCGAGCGGCGTCGTGCCGTCGGCGGCGTAGAGGGTGATCTGGGGCTCCCAGACCGGCTCGGGCGCCGTGCCGCCCTGGACCGCGACGGGCGTGAACGTGTCGAGGCTGCGGTCGGTCGCCGAGAGCCCGTGCGCGGCGGACGTCGCCACCACGTACTGCTTCGCCGGGTCGAGCTTTCCGGCCGGGACGGTCAGCGTCGTCGTGAACGCGCCGTCGCGCACCTGCTGCGGCATGACCCAGCCCTGGGCGAGCCAGCCGCTCGCGACGAGAGGGCCGCTGCCGTCCCAGATCGAGGCGTCGCCGAGGAGCACGTACGCGCCGTTCGCGGCGCCCGCGCCGACGAACCCGGTGCCCTGGATCGTGAACGTGTTCTCCACCGCAGGGTCGACGGGCGCCGACGGCGACACCGTGACCGCGGGGTCGACGGCGGGCTCCGGCTCCGGCTCGGGCTCCGGCTCCGGCTCCGGGGCGGTCACCGTGTGCGCGACGGCCGCGGAGGTCGAGGCGACGAACGCGGCCGGGTCGGCGGGCGCGAAGGCGGCGCTCAGCTGGTGGCTGCCCGGGGCGAGGGCCGCGGTCTCGAGGCGCGCGACGCCGTCGGCCACGGGAGCGGTGCCGAGGGCGGTGCCGCCGTCGCGGAACTCGACCGTGCCCGCGGCGGCGGGCGCGACGGTCGCGGTGAGCGTCACGCTCGCCCCGGCCGCGGACGTGCCCGCGGGCGCCGCGGCGAGCGTGGTCGTCGTCGCCTGCGCGGGCGCCACGGGCTCGGGCGACACGACGCGGGCGGTCAGGGTCGACAGGGGCTTGCCCGCGTACGACGCGAAGTACGGCGAGACGTTCCCGAGCGTCCCGACGACGGTCCCGTCCGCCATGAACGTGACCTCGTCACCGGCCCGCGTCGCGGTCACCGTGACGTCGGCGACCTTGACGTCGTCGCCCACGCCGGGGTTCACCGTGCCCGCGAAGTCCGCGTAGACCGCGCCCGTCGTCGGGCCGGTGAGGTCGAGCCGCACGTCGGAGATCGTCACGTCGAGCGCGCCGTGGTGGCCCTCGTACCGGGTCGAGCCGCCGAGGCGGATCGAGCCCGTCCCGGACGCGGCGTCGTAGCTGCCGGACGCGGGGCCGTAGGACGCCTGGCCGCCCTGGAGCGGCGGGGTGATCGTGCCCTGGGCGATGCCGCCCGTGACGTACGACGTCCACGAGTCGACGAAGTTCCAGGTGGCCGACCCGCCAGTCACGTCGGCCGCGGCCGCCTGGGCCGGGGCGCCGGTGCCGGCGACGGTGAGGCCGGCGGCGAGCGCCGCGGCGAGGAACGAGGCGAGGGCGCGTCGGACGCGTCTCGACGATGAAGTGCGCACAAGGTCTCCCGTGCTGGTCCGGGCGAGGTCCCGGCGGGGAGCGGGACCGAGAGGGGAGCGTGCTCACGCTCCGCCGAGACGGACCATATAAGGGTCGCCTCACCAAAGCAAGGTAAGCCTGACCTATCGAGATGTGACGCGCGCCTCCTCCCGCCACGACGACGCCCCGCGGCCCAAGGGGCCGCGGGGCGGTGCGCCGCGTCGAGCGGCGGGAGACGGAGCGGGAGGGGCTCAGGCGAGGCCGAGGTCCTCCAGGCTGAACAGGAAGTGGTACGGCACGCCGAGCGCCTCGATCTTCGCGCCCGCACCCGTGGCACGGTCGACGATCGTCGCGACGCCCGCGACCTCGCCCCCGGCCGCGCGCACGGCCTCGATCGCCGTGATGGGCGAGCCGCCCGTCGTCGTGGTGTCCTCGACCACGACGACGCGCCGGCCCGCGACGTCGGGGCCCTCGATCTGGCGCTGCATCCCGTGCGCCTTCGCCGCCTTGCGCACCACGAACGCGTCGAGGTCCTGGCCGCGGGACGCGGCGGCGTGCAGGAGGGCCGTCGCGATGGGGTCGGCACCGAGCGTCAGGCCGCCGACGGCGTCGATCTCCGCCGTACCGAGCCCCTGCTCCTCGAGAAGGTCGAGGAGCTGGTGGCCGATGAGCGGCGCCGCGCGGTGGTGCAGCGTCACGCGGCGCAGGTCCACGTAGTAGTCCGCCTCCTTGCCCGAGGAGAGCGTCACGCGGCCGTGCACGACGGCGAGCTCACGGATGAGGCCGAGCAGCTGCTCGCGGGGGGTCGAGGCGAGCGTCGAGGCGGGGTCGGTAGTCACGACCGCCAGGGTATCGGGCCCGCCCCGTGCCTAGCGGTACTTGCCGATCGCGCGGACGGCGGAGCGCGGCATCGCGCGCAGGGCCGCCGACGCGACCCGGTACCGCACCGACGGCGTGGAGATGACGACGCCCCGCCGCACGTCCGCGAGCGCCTCGGCGACGACCCGGTCGGCGTCGAGCCACGCGAGGTCGGGGAGCACGGACTTGTCGATGCCCGCGCGGTCGTGGAACTCGGTGTGCGTGAAGCCGGGGCACAGCACGGTCGCCGTGACGCCCGTGCCGTGCAGCTCGACGGCGAGCCCCTCCGTGAACGACCGCACCCACGCCTTCGCCGCCGCGTACGTGCCGCCCGCGGTGAGGGCCGCGACCGACGCGACGTTGAGGATCGCGCCGCGCCCGCGCTCCGTCATCTGGCGCGCCGCCGCGTGCGACAGCACCATGACGGCGCGGACCATGACGTCGAGCGCCTCGAGCTCGACGTCGAGGTCGCCCCCGACGAAGTGCTGGTGCGTCGCGAAGCCCGCGTTGTTGACGAGCAGGCCGACCGGGCGCTCGTCCGGGCCGCCGGTCGTGGCGAGGCGCTCCGCGACGCGCGCGACGTCGTCGGGCACGGAGAGGTCGGCGCGCAGCACCTGGACGCGCACCCCGGCCGCGGCGCGGATCTGCCGTGCGGTCTCCTCGAGGCGCGCCTCGTCGCGCGCCACGAGGACGAGGTCGTGCCGCGCCGTGGCGAGCTGCCACGCGAACTCCAAACCCAGGCCGGCGCTCGCGCCGGTGATGAGTGCTGTCGCCATGGTCACAGCCTACGGGCGCCCGGGTGACCCGGGCGCCCGCAGGCGGGGTGGAGTCGTGTCACCGGGTCGGCGGCTTCACGGCGAGCACGGGGCACGCGGCGCCCAGCAGGATCTGCTGGGCGGTGGAGCCGAGCACGAGCTTGCCCACGGGGGTGCGGTGCCGCACCCCCACGACGACCAGGTCGGCGTCGACCTCGGCCGCGACACCGAGCACGACCTCCGCGGGCAGCGCGGAGGACTGCAGGTGCCGCACCTCGTGCTCGACGCCCGCCTCCTCGAGGATCGTGCCGACCTCGACGAGCTGGTCGTGGTCGGCCCAGCGCGGGTCGACGAGCCGGTCGCCGCGCGTCGTGTTGACCACGACGACGCCGGTGCCGAGCAGGACGGCCGCCCGGGCCGCGGCCCGCGTCGCGGCGGTCCCGAGCTCGCCGGGCGCGTAGGCGAGGACGACGGTCATCAGCGCACCTCCTGGTCCTGGGCCTCGACGCGGACGTCCTCCGCGAGCGCCGCGAGCTCGGCGCCGGTGCGGCGCTCGCGTCGGCGCAGCCAGAGGCCCGCGAGGACCACGACGGCGACGAGGGCGTAGGCCGTCGCGGCGAACGGGCTGGTGACGAGCGTCGTCAGGTCGCCCTGGCTGATCGCGAGCGAGCGGCGCAGGCGGTCCTCGGCCATGGGGCCGAGGATCATGCCGACGACCATGGGCGCGACGGGGTAGCCGTAGCGCCGCATGAAGAACCCGATCGCGCCGATGACGAGCAGGATGAGCACGTCGACCGGGGAGAAGTTCAGCGCGTACGAGCCGAGCGCGCCGAACAGCAGGATGCCCGCGTAGAGGTAGTGCCGCGGGATCTGGAGCACCTTCACCCACATGCCCACGAGGGGAAGGTTGAGCACGATGAGCATGAGGTTGCCCACGTAGAGGCTCGCGACGAGCGCCCACACGAGCGCGGACTGGCTCTCGAAGAGCAGCGGGCCCGGCTGGATGCCGTACGACTGGAACGCGACGATGATGATCGCGGCGGTCGCCGTCGTCGGGAGGCCGAGCGTGAGGAGCGGCACGAGGACGCCGGACGCCGCGGCGTTGTTCGCCGCCTCCGGGCCCGCGACGCCCTCGATCGCGCCCTTGCCGAACTCGTCCTTGTGCTTCCCGGCGGACTTGCGCTCGGCGGCGTAGGACAGGAAGGTCGCGACGTCGGCGCCGCCCGCCGGGATGGTGCCGACGGGGAACCCGATCGCCGTCCCGCGCAGCCACGGCTTCCAGGACCGCCGCCAGTCCTCGCGCTTCATCCAGGAGCGCCAGCCCTTCTCGACGGGGATGACGTGCACGGGACCGTGCCGCAGGCGCGACCCGACGTACAGCGCCTCGCCCACCGCGAAGAGGCCGACGGCGACGATGACGACGTCGATCCCGTCGGCGAGCGTCGGGACGCCGAACGTGAACCGCTGCTGGCCGGTGAGCGTGTCGGTGCCCATGAGCCCGAGGAACAGGCCGAGCGACAGGGACGCCATGCCGCGCGGCACCGACGACCCGAGCAGCGCGCCGACGGTCACGAACGCGACGACCATGAGCGCGAAGTAGTCGGGCTCGCCGAGCTGCACGGCCCAGCGCGCGACGTACGGCGCGACGAACGTCAGGGCGACGGTCGCGATGGTGCCCGCGACGAACGAGCCGATCGCGGCGGTCGCGAGCGCGGCCGCCCCGCGGCCCATGCGGGCCATCCTGTTGCCCTCGAGCGCCGTGACGATCGACGACGACTCGCCGGGCGTGTTGAGCAGGATCGACGTCGTCGACCCGCCGTACATGCCGCCGTAGTAGATGCCGGCGAACACGATGATGGCGGCCGTCGCGTCGAGCGAGTACGTGAGCGGCAGGAGCAGCGCGATCGTCATCGCGGGGCCGATGCCGGGGAGCACCCCGACCGCGGTCCCGACGAACACGCCGAACAGCGCGTAGAGCAGGTAGACGGGCTGGACGACGGTCGCGAACCCGTCGAGCAGCGCGGTGAGGTTATCCACGGAACCAGGTCACCCCCTCCAGGAGCGGGCCGGGCGGGAGCGACAGCCCGAGCACGCCCCCGAACAGGACCTGGATCACCAGGGCCAGGACGAGGCCGAGCACGGCGGCGCGCCACCACGGGCGAGCGCCGAGGACGATCGCGGCCCCGGCGAACAGGAGCGTCGCGGCGAGCGGCCACCCGACGAGGTTGATCGCGTAGACGTGCACGAACAGCACCGCGCCGAGGAGACCGACGGTCAGCCAGTCGGTGCGGGCGTCGGGGTCGACGTCCTCGCTGTCCTCCTCCTGGCCGCCGTGCCCCCGCCAGACGGCGCCGAGCAGCACGAGGCCGGTGGCGAGCAGCAGCGCGCCCACGAGGTAGGGGAACGCGCGGGGACCGAGCGTGTTCGACGAGCCCGGCACGACGATCGTCCCCGCGTCGAGGAGCACGAACACCCCGAGGGCGGCGGTGATGCCGGCGACGACGAGCTCGCCAGGTCGCCGCCGGGGACCCGCGGCGGGGGTGGCGCCTGCGGGGTCCCCGGCGGCCTGGCCGTCGGCGGGGTCGCCGACGGCCGTCGCCGGCGCCGGCCCGGGGCGGGGCTCGGCGTCGGACGGTCCTGGCTCGGGAGCCGCGGCGGACGACCCCGCGGACGGAGCCTCCGACGACCCCGGCTCGCGCGACGCGTCGGGTGGCGCGTCGCGCGAGGCGCGACGCCTGGTCACGGCGCGACCAGGCCGACGTCGGTGAGCGTCATCTTGATGTCGGCGATGTTCTCCGTGAGGAAGCCGTCGAACTCCTCGCCCACGAGGAACGCGTCGTCCCAGCCCTTCTCCTCGAGCGTCGCCTGCCACTCGTCGGACGCGACCATCTCGCTGACGAGCAGCTCGAGGGCGGCGCGGTCCTCGTCGGAGAGGTCGCCCGGCGCGACGACGCCGCGCCAGTTCGTGAGCTCGACGTCGTACCCGGCCTCGGTCATGGTCGGCACGTCGGGCAGCAGGTCCGTGCGCTCGGCGCCCGAGACCGCGAGCGCCCGGACGGTCCCCGCCTTGACCTGCTCCGCGTACTCGCCGACGCCCGAGATCCCGGCGCTGACCTTGTTGCCGAGCAGCGCGGCGAGCGACTCGCCGCCGCCCGAGTAGGCGACGTAGTTGAGGAGCCCGCCCACCTCGGCCGACGGCACGTCGGCCGCCTGGAGGAGCATCCCCGCGAGGATGTGGTCGGCCCCGCCGGCGGAGCCGCCGGTGATGGAGACGGACTTGCCGTTCGCCACGACGTCGTCGACGAGGTCCTCGAGCGTCTGGTACGGCGACGACGCGGGCACGACGACGACGAGGGGCTCCTCGGTGAGGCGCGCGATCGGGGTGGTGTCCTCGATGCGGGCCTGCGACTCGTTGGTCTCGACCGCGCCGACCATGACGAGGCCCATGACGAGCAGCGTGTGGGGGTCGGTGGTGTTGGCGAGCGACGCGAGACCGACCGTGCCGCCGGCGCCGCCGACGTTCGTGACGGTCGCGGTGCGCACGAGCCCGGAACCCTGGAGGTCCTGCTGCATCGCGCGGCCGGTCTGGTCCCAGCCCCCGCCGGGGTCGGCCGGGACGACGATCGCGAGCTCGTCGACCGACGCGGCGGCCCCGCCGGACGCGTCGCCGGAGCCGCCCGTCGTGGGGGCGCCGGGCTCGAGGCCCGAGCACGCGGCGAGACCGAGGACGAGTCCTGCGGCGAGCGTCGCGGTGAGAGCGTGCCGCGGGCTGACGGTGTGCCCGGAGCGCGGGCGGACGACGGATCGCATGTCTCCTCCTTGAGCGGGACCCGCAACGGCGCGGGCCTCACGACCTGATCCGGGGAGCCTAGGAGCGCGGGGCGGCGCGGCGAGGGCTGCGGTCGTACTGGACGTTGTGGTCGATCCGGTGGTTGCGGTCGTTGTGGTCACGGCCGAGGCCCGGGTGCGGCGCACCTGGGGCACACTGGTGCGGTGGGTCGAGCAGTGTCGCTCCGGGTGCAGCTTCTCGTGCTGCAGGTCGCCATCGTGCTGCTGGTCGTGGCGTCGGCGGGGGCCGTCGCCTCGACCCTGCAGCACCGCCAGCTCCGCGACGCCTACCTCGACCGCATGACCGCGGTCGCGTTCTCCGTCGCGCGCCTGCCCGCGATCATCGACGCGTTCGACGACGACGACCCCGCCGCGACGATCCAGCCGATCGCGGAGGTCATCCGCGAGGCCTCCGACGTCACGTACGTCGTCGTCACGGACGACGAGGGCGTGCGGTACTCCCACCCGGACCCGACCCGCATCGGCGAGAGGGTCTCGACGGACCCGTCGGTCCCGCTCTCCGGCGAGGTGTGGACGGGCACGCAGACCGGCACGCTGGGCGAGTCGTGGCGCGTCAAGGTCCCGGTGTTCGGGCCCGAGGGGGACGTCGTCGGGACGGCGAGCGTCGGCATCCTCGAGTCCGACCTGGCCGACGACCTCGCCGACGACCTCGGGTGGCTGCTCGCGGCCCTCAGCGTCGCGGCGGCGCTCGGCGTGGTGTGCGCGGCATTCGTGACGCGTGCCGTGCGCCGCCGCATCTTCCGGCTCGAGCCCGAGGAGATCGGCCGGCTGCTCGAGACGCGCGACGCGATGCTCCACGGCATCTCCGAGGGCGTCGTCGCGCTCGACCGCGACGGGACGGTCGTGCTCGTCAACGACGAGGCGCAGCGCCTGCTCGGGGTCGCGGCGGCCGACGCCGTCGGGCGGCCCGCGCACGACGTCCTCGACCCGCAGCTCCTCGCGCTCGTGCCCGACACCGCGGAGACGGCCGACGACCCCGACGCGCCCGCCGCCGGGCCCGAGGAGGGCGGCGCGCTCGTCCTCGCGGGCGAGCGCGTGCTGCTCGCGCGCGCCGACCGGGCCCGCGTCGACGGGCGCGCCGTCGGGACCGTGCTGCTCCTGCGCGACCACACCGAGCTGCACGCGCTCCTGCGCGACCTGGACGGCGCGCGCGGCCTCACCGACGCGCTGCGCGCGCAGTCCCACGAGTTCGCCAACAAGCTCCACGTCGTCTCGGGCCTGCTGGAGCTCGGGCAGGCCGACGAGGCCGTCGCGTTCATCGAGCGCGCCGGGCACGGCGGGCTGCTCACCGCGTCGGGCGTCGCGCCCGGCGTCCACTCCCCCGAGGTCGCGGCGCTGCTCCTGGTCAAGGCCACGACGACGCGCGAGCGCGGCTCGCGCCTCGAGGTGTCGCCGTCCGCGCACCTCGCCGCGCCCACGGGGCCCGACGACGCCGCCCTGCACGGCGACGCCCTCACCGTGCTCGGCAACCTCGTCGACAACGCGGTCGACGCCGTCGGGGCCGGGGGACGCGTCCGCGTGCTCGTGACCGACCGCGCGCCCGACGGCACCGGCCCGACGCCGGGCGACCGCGTGGTGGTCGTCGTCGAGGACGACGGGCCCGGCATCCCCGCGGGCTCCCGCGCCGACGTCTTCGCCGCCGGGTACACGACGAAGGCGGGCCCGCCCGGGCGTGGGATCGGTCTCGCGCTCGTGCGGCGCGTGGCCGCGCGGCGCGGCGGGACGGTCGAGGTGACGACCTCCGTGCTCGGCGGGGCGCGCGTCGCGGTGGCTCTCCCCGCACAGCCCGTCGACGCGGCCGCGGGCGCCCGGGCCCGGACGCCGGAGACGGCGTCGTGACCCCCGCCGGCCGCTCCCCCGCCCCCACCGGCGCGCCCACGGCGCCGCCGGGCGACCGGCTGCGCGTCCTCGTCGTCGAGGACGACCCGACGATCGCGCGCCTGCACCGCGGCTTCGTCGAGTCGCACCCGCGCTTCGTCGTCGTGGGCGAGGCACGCACGGCGGCCGAGGCGCTGCGCGCGTTCGCCGTGCTCGACCCGGACGTCGTGCTGCTCGACATCTACCTGCCCGACGCGACCGGGCTGCACGTGCTGCGCCAGATCCGGCGCCGCCCGTCCCCGCCCGTCGACGTCGTCGCGACGACCGCCGCGCGCGAGCTGGAGAGCGTCCGCCAGGCCATGGCGGGCGGCGTGCAGCACTACCTCGTCAAGCCGTTCACGGCCGCGGCGCTGCGCGGCCGGCTCGACGAGGTCGCCCGGCTGCGCGACTCGCTGCGCACCGCGGGCGACGAGCTCGACCAGGACGCCGTCGACCGCCTCGTGCGGCGCGGGACGCCGGAGGTCGCGGCGCTGCCGAAGGGGCTGTCCGAGCGCAGCCTGCGGCTCGTCGTCGAGGCGCTCGCGGCCGCGTGCGCCGACGCGGGCGACGCGTCGGCGGGCGAGGTCGCCGCGCGGACCGGGATGTCGCGCGTGAGCGCGCGCCGCTACCTCGAGCACCTCGTCGCGACCGGGCGCGCCGACGTCGCACCCCGGTACGGCGCGGCCGGGCGGCCGGAGAACGGCTACCGGCCCGCCTGACCGTCGGGGCCGCTGCGGGTCGCGCCCGCGACGCCGTACGGTGGGGCCCGTGCGCCTCGCGACCTGGAACATCAACTCCGTCCGTGCCCGCGTCGACCGCGCGGTCGCGTTCCTCGAGCGGACGGGGACCGACGTCCTCGCGCTCCAGGAGACCAAGTGCACGGACGCGCAGTTCCCCGTCGCGCCGTTCGAGGCGGCCGGGTACGAGGTCGCGCACGTCGGCGTGAACCAGTGGAACGGCGTCGCCGTCGTCTCGCGCGTGGGCCTCGACGACGTCGAGACGTCGTTCCCCGGCCAGCCCGCGTTCGGCGACACGGTGGAGGCGCGCGCGCTCGGTGCCACGTGCGGGGGCGTGCGCGTGTGGAGCCTCTACGTGCCGCACGGGCGCGAGGTCGGCGACCCGCACTACGCCTACAAGCTGCGCTGGCTCGACGAGCTGCGCGCGCAGGCCGCGGGCTGGCTCGCCGCCGACCCGGCGGCGCAGGTCGCGCTCGTCGGGGACTGGAACGTCGCGCCGCTCGACACCGACGTGTGGGACGTCGCGTACTTCGCCGGGAAGACGCACGTCACCCCCGCCGAGCGGGACGCCTTCGCCGCGTTCGGCACCGCCGGGTACACCGAGGTCACGCGCGAGGCGATCCCCGCCGAGCGCACCTACACCTACTGGGACTACCAGCGGCTGCGGTTCCCGCGGAACGAGGGCATGCGCATCGACTTCGCGTACCTGTCGCCCGCCGCCCGCGCGCGCGTCACGGGCGTGACGATCGACCGCGACGAGCGCAAGGGCAAGGGCGCGTCGGACCACGTGCCGGTCGTCGTCGACCTGGCGGACTGACCTCCGGGGCGTCCGCCGTCGGGCTCGGGCCGCCGGTCCAGGCCGCGGGTCCGGGCCGGGCGGGGCGCGTCCCCTCGCTACGGTGTGTCCATGACGACGCCACCCGTCCCTCCGTACGGGTCCCCCGACGAGCCCGCCGACCCGTACGCCCCGCGGCGTCCGCATCAGCCGCCGCTCACGCCGTACCACCCGCCCACCGAGGACGCCCCCGCCGCGCCGGACGACGGCGGGTTCGTCGCGCCGTCGGGGGCCGGGGGCGGGTACGGGAGCACGCCGGGCGGCGGGAGCGGGCCCGGGAGCACACCGGGTGCCGGCGCCCCGTACGGCGCGCCGGCCGCGCCCGCCGGGTCGCCCTACGGCCCCGGCTCCCCCTACGCCCCCGGGGCGACGCCGTCGTACGGCGGGACGCCCGGGTACGCGGCGCCGCCCGGACCCGCGGCGTACCCGGCGCCCGGCTACGGGGGCTACCCGCCGCCGTACGGCGCGCCCTACGCGCCCCCGCCGCGGACCAACGGGCTCGCGCTCGCGTCCATGATCGTGTCGATCGCGAGCCTCGTGCTCTGCGCGGGCTTCCCCGGCCTCGTCGGCCTCGTGCTGGGCATCGTGGCGCTCAACCAGGTCATGCGCGACGGCACGCGCGGGCGCGGTTTCGCGGTGACCGGGATCGTCGTCGGCGCGGTCGGCACGGCGTTCGCGATGCTCGTGGTCCTCGCCGGCACGCTCGGGGACTCGGCACCGTGAGCGACGACGACCTCTTCGCCCCGCCCGGCGGCCGCGCGTCCGGGCCCTCGGGAGGCCAGCCCGTCCCGCCCCCCGCGGGAGCGCCCGGGGCCTCGCAGCCACGCGCCGCGGACGCAGGGGCGCCCCGGTCCGGCCCGACGCCGCACGACCCCTCGGGTGCGGCGGCACCCGTGCCGCCGCCCGGGGCCGGCGACCGGCCCGGCTTCGCCCCGGAGACGTACTACGCACCCGGGTGGCAGCCCGCGGCGCCCGGCGTCGAGCCGCTCGCCGTCGCGAGCGTGCCGGCGGGCGTGGTGCTCGGACCGGTCGGGGTCGGCCTCGGCGCCGCGGCCCTGTCGCGCGTCCGCTCGCGCGGCACCCGCGGACGCGGCCTGGCCGTGACCGGGATGGTGCTCGGCGCCGTCGCGACGCTCGGATGGGTGGTGGGCGGGATCGCCTGGTGGCAGGGCGAGCAGGCGCGCACGCCGCTCGCGGGCGACGTGGACGCGCCCCGCACGGCGAGCGCGGTGCAGCTCGTGCTGGGGACGTGCCTCGACGTGCTCCCACCCGACGGCGAGGTGTCGCGCGTGCGCGCCGTCCCGTGCGCGGACGAGCACCGGGCGCAGGTCGTCGGCCGCACCGATCTGGGCGCGGACGAGGTCTGGCCCGGCCAGGACGCCGTGGACCGCCGGGTGGCGCGCGTGTGCACGCCCGAGACCCTCGGTCCGGATGCCCCGGAGGACGTGCGGCTCGTGGTGTGGGCACCGACCGAGGCGTCCTGGCGCGGCGGCGACCGCACCGGGCTGTGCCTGGCGAGCAGCGAGGCCCCGCTCCCGGCGGACCTGATCGGCTGACGCGAGGGGCACGCCCTCGAAGCAGGCTGCCTGACCCGGGGTCACTGCTCGTCGGCACCACCCGGCAGGGTGTCGACGAGCAGCCCGCCGTTCGGACCGACCCGAGCGTCCTGGACGACCACGGACGACGGCTCGGAGCGGTCGGGCAGGAGGAGCAGCGCGGCGGTGGCCGCCGCCACGAGGAACGCGGCCGTCGCGCCCAGGCGGCGCCACGGAGCACGGGCGGTGCGCGGCCCGTCGACCACGCCGTCCCGCTGCCGGTCGAGGAGGCGCGCGGCCCGCAGCAGCGCGAGCGTGAGCGCGCCGGCACCGAGCGCCGCGGTGGCGACGTGGAGCGCCAAGGCGACGCCGAGCGCACCCGCCTGCCAGGACTCGGGGTCGTAGCTGCCGAACCGGTCCACCGCGTACGCGTCGAGGGCGTGCTGCACCGGCCGCAGGAGGAGAGAGCACGCCACGAGGACGACGCCGGTCCCGAGCACCGGTGTCACGGCCGCCGGTGGGGTCGGTTCGTCGGCCGCCGGAGCCTCCGCGGCGCCGCCCCCCGCGGTCTCCGCGTCGTGGGCCTCGTCGTCCGCCGTCAGCTCGAAGACGTGTGTCATCCGGGCATCCTGCCGTGCGCAGCCCGGGTCCCCGGTCGGCGTTCAGCGATCGAGAACGACCACGAAGAGGGTCACGGACGCGAAGAACCGCGCCGTCAGGAGGTGGTCGGTCCAACGGCAGGCGCCCTCGTCGGTGAGGTACCCGGCCTGCCGCGCCCTCTCGGCCACCCGTCCGAGGCCGAGGAACCTGTCCGCCTCGACCACGTCGTGGAAGACGGCCGTCAGCGGGACGACCCGGTCGACCGTGAGCCCGGCGTGCTCGGCGAGGCCGGGCAGGCGGCGTCCGATCCACGCGTTCCGCACGACCTGCTCGACGACGAACGCCTGGTACGCGTCGGTGGTGTCCGCGTCCGGCCCGTCGATCGCCAGCGTCCCCCAGTCCGGCTCGGCGAGCACCGCGCGCCCGCCCGGGCGCAGGACCCGAGCGATCTCCTCGACGACACCGCGCGGGTCGGTGACGTGCTGCAGCACCCGGTCCGTGTGCGCGCGGTCGACGCTGCCCGTCCCGAGGTCGAGCGCGTGCGCGTCGCCGACGACGACCCGCACGTTCCCGGCGCCCGCGACGCGCTCGCGCGCAGCCTCGACGGCGCGCGGGTCGTGGTCGATGCCCAGCACCGACCCGCCCGCACCGACCGCGTCCGAGAACGCCGGGAGGTCGACGCCCGGCCCGCAGCCGAGATCGAGCACCGTCTGTCCCTCGGCGAGGTCGAGCGCCGCCGTCGCCACCGCCTTGGAGCGCCGCCCGAGGTCGGAGGCCGCGAGGCGCTCCAGGTAGTCGTCCGGGTGGGTCGTCTCGAGCGTCCTCGTCATCGGGCGATTCTCGACCGCCGTCGGAGCCGGGTGGGGCGCGGAAGGGGGAGGCTCGGTGCCGGACCGGTGAACCATCGCCGGTCCGGCGCCGTCAGCGTTCGGCGTCGGACAGCACGAGGCGCAGGTACGCGCGCAGGTCCGCGGCCATGTCCACGCGCTCGGGCCGCGGGCGGTCGAGGGACAGCAGCCACTGGACCTGGAGACCGTCCATGAGCGCGACGAGCTGGCGGGCCGCGACCTCCGGCTCGACGCCGTCGCGCAGGCCGCCCGACCGGGCGCGCTGGGAGAGCTGCTCGCCGATGCGCGCGACCGTGGACTCGTAGCGCTCGACGAAGTACGCGTGCGCCGGGTGGTCGGGCGACGTCGCCTCGGCCGCGAGCGCCGTGAACAGCTCGACGATGGGCCTGCGCAGGGCGTTGCGCTCGACGAGCCGCACCAGCGCGTCGAAGAAGTCGGTCCCGCGCGCGAGATCCTCCTCGAGGTCGGCGCGGTCGACGGTCTCCCGGTGGTCGAGCACCGCCTCGAGGAGCGCCGCCTTCGTCGGGAAGTGGTGGAGCAGCCCGGGGTGGGACATGCCCACGCGGGACGCGAGCTCGCGCAGCGACGCGGCGTGGAAGCCGACCTCGCCGAAGAGCACGACGGCCGCCTGGAGGATCTCCTCGCGCTTGGCGCGCCCCTTCGCGTACCCGCGGGCGGGGTCGGGCGCCGCGGCGCGGCGGGAGCCCGTGCGGTCCTGCCCGGCGCCGATGGCCGCGCTCGTCATGGCACTGCTCCGTCCGTCGTCCGACGAGGGCACACCCTACCGACCGCGGTGCGGCCCGGCGGGGTGCCCGCGCCCGGGCGGAGAAGGTTCAGGGTGCGGGGGCGAGCGTCGGGGCGGGCTCGTCGGCGCTCGACGACGGCCCGGGCACCGCCACCGACGGCCGGTCGGTGGAGGGCGTCGGCGCGGGCTCGGCCGGGGGCGTCGGGCCAGGTCCGGTGGGGTCCTCGACGTCGGGCGGCGCGGCGCGCAGGGCCTCGGCGGTCGCCGCGGTGACGGTGCCGTCGGGTGTGAGGCCGTGCGCCTTCTGGAACGACCGCAGCGCGGTGCGCGTGGCGTCGTCCATCGTCCCCGTGACGGCGACGTCGGCACCGTGCACCCGGAGCCGCTCCTGGACCCACGAGACGGACCCGGTGCCGGGGTCGGTCGTCGGGGAGGACGTCGGGGCGGGCTCGGTCGGTGCCGGGGTCGGCTCGGACGCGGTGGGAGCGGGCGCGGGCTCGGTGGTGGGCGAGGGCGCGCCGGGCGCGGCCTGCTCTCCCTGGCCGCTCGCGGACGGGCGCGGGGACGGGGCCGGGCGCGCGTCGTCGGACGTGCCGTCCGCCGCGTCGGGCGGAGGGATGCGGGTCACCTCGGGGCGGGGGGTGTCGGGGCGCGGCGTGACCGCGGGGACCGTGTCCTCGCCGTTCGCGCCGCCCTCGGCAGAGACCCCGCCGACGACGACCGCCTCGCCACCGCCCGTCGCGGCACCGACCATGCCCGCGACGGCGACGACGAGCGTCACCGCCCCGGCACCGGCGGCGACCGTGACCCACGGCGTGGCGGTGCGGCGCGCGGGCCGCTGGAGGGGGGCGGTGCGGTCCCGCTCGGCGGGTCCGGACCGGTCGTGGCGTCGGCGCACGTCGCCTCCTTCCGGGGCTGTCGAGGGGGCGGACGGCGCGACACGCTGCCCGCCGGGGCGGTCGGGTGGACGTCCACCCTGCCCCATCCCGGCTCGTGTGTCACGCCCGACGCCCTCACCTGCGGCGATACCCGCCACGGCTCCCCCGGTCCAGCGGGGCGGCGCCGCGCCTCCCACGGAGGTCGCAACGCAGGTTCCGCCCTGCGCCGCAAGACCCGGTGGGGGCCCGCGCGACAGCCTGGTAGGGCACCGCACGGGAGGCCCGTGCGGGACGCACGAGGGAGGGACCGGCATGACCACCATCCACGTCTCCGGGCTGCGCAAGGCGTACGGGGCGTTCGACGCCGTGCACGACGTGACGTTCACCGCCGCGCCGGGCCGCGTCGTCGGGCTGCTCGGCCCGAACGGCGCCGGCAAGACGACCACGCTCCACGTCCTGCTCGGGCTCGCGGCCCCGACCGCGGGCACCGCGACGTTCGACGGCCGCGCGTTCGCGGACCTGGTGCACCCGGCCCGCACCGTCGGCGCGCTGCTCGACGCGGGCGGCCTGCACCCGGGGCGGACGGGGCGCGACCACCTGCGCGTGCTCGCCTCCGCCGGCCGGATCCCGGCGCGGCGGGTCGACGAGGTGCTCGCGCTCGTCGGCATGACGCCCGCCGCGGACCGCCGCGTGCGCACCTACTCGCTGGGGATGCGGCAGCGCGTCGGGATCGCGGCCGCGCTGCTCGGCGACCCGGAGGTCCTCGTCCTCGACGAGCCCGCGAACGGTCTCGACCCCGCCGGGATGCGCTGGCTGCGCGACCTCGTCCGCGCGTTCGCCGACGACGGCGGCACCGTGCTCCTCGCGAGCCACGTGCTGTCCGAGGTGCGGCAGGTCGCGGACGACCTCGTCGTCGTCGGGCAGGGTCGCGTCGTCGCGGAGGGGCCGCTCGACGAGCTGCTGCACGGGGAGTCCCTCGAGGACTTCTACCTCGACCTGACCGCCACGACCGAAGGGGTGCGCTGATGTACCGCGCCGAGATGCTCAAGCTCCGCACGACCCGCGCGACGTGGGTCGTCGCGGCCGTCGCCGTCGCCGGGATGCTCGTCGTCCAGGCCTTCACCCTGCTGCTCCCCACGATCCTGCGCAGCGCCGACGCGGCCGGCAGCGGCACGACCGTCGGGCTCCAGGCCCCGCCCGAGATGGTGGCCGAGCTCGCGCCGGACCTCGGTGCGCTCGCCGACGTCTCGCAGCCCGCGTTCCAGCGCTCGATGCTCGACCTCCTCGGCACCGGCCTCGGCGGCTCCGGCTCCGTCGGCGTCGCGACCGTGTGCATGCTCCTGCTCGGGGTGCTCGCCGTGACGACCGACTTCCGCACGGGAGGCATCGTGCCCACGGCGCTCGTCCAGCCGTCGCGGCTGCGCATCCTCGGCGCGAAGGCGGGCGCGACGGCGACCGTCGCGCTCGGCGTGGGCGTCGTCCTCGCCCTCCTGGGCGCCCTGGGCCTGCTCGTCGCGATCGTCACGACGCCGGGCGCGGGCCTCGCGCTCGGCCCCGGCGACGTCCTCGGCGTCTGGGCCCGCGGGCTCGCGGTGCTCGTCCTGCTCGCGTGGCTCGGGCTCGGCATCGGCACCCTCGTGCGCGGCCAGGTCGCGGGCGTCGTCACGGTCGCCGCGCTCGCGCTCGCCGAGCCGATCGTCCGCGGCGCGGTGACGCTCCTGTCCGGCGGCGACTCGGCCGCGGCCGAGTGGCTCCCGCTCGGGCTCGGTGCGCTCGCGTCGACCGGCGGGTCCGCCGCGACGCTCCTCGGCGGCGCGGCCCCGCTCGGCGCGCTCGCCGCCCTCGCCGGGCTCGCGGCCTGGGCCGCGCTCCTGCTCGGTGGGGGCGCCGTGAGCCTGCGGCGACGCGACCTCGTCTGACCACAGCCGGCTCGGCTCCCGACGCGACGACCTGGTCGTCCACAGGCCGGGAGCCGCACGGCGCCGTCGGCCCGCCCGCCCCGTAGGGTGGGCGGGCCCGACGGCGCACCCCGTCCCCGCACCCGTCGCCCGTTGGAGGAGGACCGTGACCGAGACCCTGCGCCGCGCGCTCGACCGGGTCGGCGTCCGCACCGACACCGGCCGCGACGCCGTGCTGGCCGGTGTCGTCGCCCTCGCGACCGTCGCGCTGTTCCTCGGCATCGAGCGCGTCCTCGCGACGGAGGTCGGCGCCACGTTCGGCGCGGGCCCGGGCGAGAGCGTGATCGGCCCGGGCGTGCGCGCGGCCGTGCTCGCGCTCGTCGTCGGCCAGGCGGCGGCGCTCGTGCTCCGCCGTCGGGCGCCGCTGCTCTGCCTCGCGCTGACGGTCGTCGCGCAGGTCGCGATCACCGCGCTCCTGCCCCCGTACGTCGGGTTCCAGGCCCCGGCGACGCTCGTCGCCGCCTACTCCGCCGGCGCGTACGCGCCCCGCCGCGCCCGCCTCGGGGCGCCGGCGCTCGCGGCGCTCGCGCAGGTCCTGCTCGTCTTCGCGCTCGGCGGTCTCGGCAACCCCGCCGGCGCCGGCCCCGCGCAGCACGCGCTCCAGGTGGGCGGCGCGCTGCTCTCGGCGGTCCTCACGTTCGTGGGCGCGGCCCTCGTCGGCTCGTACGTCGCGACGCGGCGCGAGCTCGTCGCCGAGCTGCGCGACCGCGTGGTGCGCGCCGAGCGCGAGCGCGAGGCGCTCGCCGCGCAGGCCGTGCTCGAGGAGCGTGCCCGCATGGCGCGCGAGCTGCACGACGTCGCGGCACACCATCTCTCGGGCATCGTCGTGCAGGCGTCCGCGGCGGAACGGCTCGTCGACGCCGACCCGGAGCGCGCCAAGGAGTCGGTGCGCTGGATCCGGTCGCAGGGCCGCGAGACCCTCGACGACCTGCGCCTCGTGGTCGGCATCCTGCGCGGGCGCGACGACGAGGGCGACGAGCGCGAGGCCCCGCAGCCGACGCTCGCCGACCTCCCCGCGCTCCTCGAGACGGCGCGCGCGGCGGGCACGACGGTCACCGTCGAGACCGAGGGCGAGCCCTGGGAGCCCGCGCCCACCGCGCAGATCGCCGTCTACCGCGTGCTGCAGGAGGCGCTCGCCAACGCGCGGCGGCACGCACCCGGGCGACCGGTCGCGGTGCGGCTCGCGTGGAGCCCGGCGGCCGTCGTCGTGACCGTGCGCAACCCCGCCGGTCGCGCCGCTCCCCCGCAGGACGCGCGACCGGGCCACGGCCTCGTCGGGATGCGCGAGCGCGCGGCCGTGCTCGGCGGCACGCTCGACGCGCGGCGCACGCCCGACGGCGCGTGGCTCGTCCGGCTGACCGTCCCCCGCGCCCCCGCGCGCGACCCCCGCACCCCCGCCCAGGAGGCCTCGTGACCCGTGTCGTGCTGGTGGACGACCAGGCCGTCGTCCGCGCCGGCTTCACCGTCATCCTCGAGAGCGAGGGCCTGGAGGTCGTCGGCGAGGCGTCGAACGGCGCGGACGCCGTGCGGGTCGCGCGCCGCGAGCGCCCCGACGTCGTGTGCATGGACGTGCGCATGCCCGGCGGCGACGGCATCACGGCGACGCGCGCGCTCGCCGGGCCCGACGTCGCGGACCCGGTGCCCGTCCTCGTGGTGAGCACGTTCGACCTCGACGACTACGTGTTCGGGGCGCTGGAGGCCGGGGCGAGCGGGTTCCTGCTCAAGGACGCGGAGCCGGAGGTGCTCGTGGACGCCGTCCGCCGCGTCGCGTCGGGCGACGGCCTCGTGGACCAGTCGCTCACGCGCCGCGTGCTCGGCGAGTTCGCGCGGCGTCGTGCCCCGGTGTCGCGGGACGACGACGCGGCCGCGCTCCTCACGCCGCGCGAGCTCGACATCGTGGCGCTGCTGTGCCGGGGGTCGTCGAACGCGGAGATCGCGACGGCGCTGTTCCTCGAACCGAGCACCGTGAAGTCGCACCTGAGCCGGGCCATGACGAAGACGGGCGCGCGCGACCGCGTGCAGCTCGTCGTGTGGGCGTTCCGGCACGGGATCGTCGACCCGGCCGCCTGACCTCAGCCCACCGGCCGCGGGACCGCGAACCGGGCGTGCACCGGCGCGGCGACGTGCACGAGCGGCGGGTCCGCGGGGGGCAGCCCGAGGCGGTCGAGCAGGTCGGTGTCGAGGACGTCGAGGGTTCCGCGTCGCAGGGTCCACGGCTCGTGCACGACGGGGAACCGCCACAGCCGCCCGGCCCGCGCGCCGTACGCGGACCACCGTGCCGTGAGCCACCGCACGAGGCCCGACGACGCGTCCACCTCCTCGTGCGCGCGCACCTCGGCGTGCAGGGAGAGATCGCGCAGCCCCGGGTGCTCGTGCGGCACGCGCAGGGGCCCGCGGCCGTCGGACCGGAACCGGTAGCGCACCGCGGACGGCGCCCCGGCCCGGTCGCCGCGCGCGTGCACCGCCGCGCGGGCCGGGTGGTACGGGACGCCGGCCGCGCGCGTCGCGGCGACGAACGCGCGCGACGTCGCCCACAGGCCGAGGAACCACACGCCCTCGGCGCCCGCACGGTCGCGCACGTACACGCGGACGTTGAGCTCGGGGAACGTCGACCACGCGCCCAGCGCCGGCAGCGGCGGGACGCGGACGCCCGCCATGCGGAACGGGACCACCCCGAGCCACGTCGTCCCGCCCGCCTCCTGCACGGTGAGGCCGGGCGGGAGCCACCCCTGCACGACGGCCGGGTCGACGGGCCAGTGCAGGAACGTCAGGGCCTCCCAGCGCTGGGCGTTCACCACGACCCGCGGTGCCGGGTGCGGCGACGCACCGGGCGGCGGCATGCCCGGCCCCGCACCGGGCGGGGCCGGGTGGGCGCTCACCGCGTTCCCGCCGCGTCGGCCGCGAGGCGGAGGTCGTCGACGAGCGCGGCGAACGCCGCCTCGCGCTCGGCGCGGTCGCGCACGCGCAGCAGCGCGGACGGGTGGGTGGTGAGGACGACGCGCGGCGCGTCCGTCGGCCGGGGCAGGCGGGCGCCGTCGGACGGCTCGGAGCGCCCACCGCCGCCGGGTGCGCCCGGGGAGAACGGTGACGCCGGCTCCGAGTCGCCGAGGTCGAGGACCCGTCCCCGCTCGGCGGTCACGCGCACGGGCCGCCCCAGGACGGCGCGCCCCGCGGTCGCGCCCATCGCGACGACGACGCGCGGCCCCACGGCGGCGACCTCGGCGGTGAGCCACGGCAGGCACGCGCGGACGTGCGCGACGTCCGGGCTCTTGTGCAGGCGTCGCCCGCCGCGCTGCTCGAACCGGAAGTGCTTGACGGCGTTCGTCAGGTACACGTCGTCGGCCGCGAGCCCGGCCGCGTCGAGGGCGTCGTCGAGGAGGCGCCCGGCCGGGCCCACGAACGGCTCGCCCTCGCGGTCCTCGTGGTCGCCGGGCTGCTCGCCGACGAGGGCGAGCCGCGCGTCCTGCGGCCCGCGCGAGAACACGACCTGCGTCGCGTCCGCCCAGAGCTCGCACCCGTGGCAGTCGTGCGCCGCCCGGTCGAGCGCCTCGACGTCGTGCACGGCGCGGCCGCGGGGCAGCCACTCCTGCGCGCCGGGGCGCTCGGGCGGTCGTGGGCTCATGGCCCTACGGTGCTCCCCCGCGCTCGTCCTCGCACGAGGTCGGCGCGCCGGTCAGAACAGGCTCAGCGGTTGCCGGGAGCGCCGCGCGTGAGGTCCTCGGACTCCTCGGGGTGGTAGACGCACACGTGCAGGGCGTCCGGCCGCACGCTGACGTCGAGCCGCTCGGCCGGATCGATGACGTCGCCGTCGAGCTGGCGGGGCTGCGGCCGGTCGGACACGACGGACACCTCGCGCCCTCGCACGACCTCGCGGCTCGGCACCCGGCTCTTGCCGCGCACCACGCCCCACAGGAGCTGGACCCAGTGCTGGAGGTTCCGGGGCGCGATGATCGCGACCTCGAGCTGGCCGTTGTCGGGTTCCGCGTCCGGGAGGAGGTTCGTCCCGGCCTGGAGCCGCCCGACGTTCCCGACCACGACGGTGCGCGCCCGACGGCGGCGCGTCCGCCCGTCGACGGTGACCTCGACGTGCATCTCGTCGTCGGCCAGGTGCTTGAGCGCGGAGAAGACGTACGCGATCGAGCCCGCGCGGGCCTTGAGCGCCGTCGGCGCGTCCTGCATCATCGCGGCGTCGAGGCCCATGCCGGCCATGATCGCGAACGTCTGCCCGTCGGCCACCCCGACGTCGATCGTGCGCCGACCGCCGCGCAGCACGAGCCGGATGCCCTCCTCGGCGTCCGACGGGACCCCGAGGTTGGCGGCGAGCAGGTTCCCCGTGCCGCCCGGCAGGATCGCGAGCGCGGCGTCGGTGCCCGCGAGCCCCTCGACGACGGCGCGGACCGTGCCGTCGCCGCCGCTCACGAAGACCACCTCGGCGCCGTCCTCGACGGCCTGGCGCGCCTGCCCCGTCCCCGGGTCCTCGGCCGTGGTCTCGAGCCACGCGGGCTCGGGCCACCCGGCGTCCGTGAGGCGCGCGACGATGAGCTCGCGCAGCGCGTCGAGCCCCTCGACGCGGTTCGGGTTCACGATGACCGCGGAGCGGCGCGGGACGTCGTCGGGCCGCCGCTGCGCGGAGGTGGTCGCGGAAGAGGTCGTCTCGTCGGTCGGCACGGACCGAGTATGTCCCGGTCGCCGCGAGGACGCGCGGCCGAGGACCGCCGAGGACCGCCGAGGCGCGAAGACGCCGCGGCCCGTGCCGCGGCCCGCCCGCGGGGGCAGGGCGCGGCACGGGCCGCTGGTCGGTCAGGCCGTGAGGATCTCCGTGCCGAGGGCGAGGCCGTCGCCCTCGGGGTCGCGGTCGACCCGCACGACGTCGCCGTCGGCGACGTCGCCCGAGAGCAGCATCCGCGCGAGGCGGTCGCCGATCTCGCGCTGCACGAGGCGGCGCAGCGGGCGCGCCCCGTACGCCGGGTCGAAGCCCTCGAGCGCGAGCCACTCGCGGGCGGCCGTCGTCACGTCGAGCGTGATGCGCCGGTCCGCGAGGCGCCGGCCGAGCGCGGCGACCTGGATGTCGACGATCCGGCCGAGCTCCTCGATCGTCAGCGGCTCGAACACGATGACGTCGTCGAGCCGGTTGAGGAACTCGGGCTTGAAGGACGCCCGCACCGTGCTCATGACGGCCTCGCGCTTCTCCGCGTCGTCGAGCATCGGGTCCACGAGGAACTGCGAGCCGAGGTTCGACGTCAGCACGAGGATGACGTTGCGGAAGTCGACCGTGCGGCCCTGGCCGTCGGTGAGACGACCGTCGTCGAGCACCTGCAGCAGGATGTCGAAGACCTCGGGGTGCGCCTTCTCGACCTCGTCGAGCAGCACGACCGAGTACGGCCGACGCCGGACGGCCTCGGTGAGCTGGCCGCCCTCCTCGTAGCCGACGTACCCCGGGGGCGCGCCGACGAGCCGGGCGACCGAGTGCTTCTCGGAGTACTCGGACATGTCGATGCGCACCATGGCGCGCTCGTCGTCGAAGAGGAAGTCGGCGAGCGACTTCGCGAGCTCCGTCTTGCCGACGCCCGTGGGGCCGAGGAAGAGGAACGAGCCCGTGGGGCGGTCCGGGTCGGCGACGCCCGCGCGCGAGCGGCGGACGGCGTCGGACACCGAGCGGACGGCGGCCTGCTGGCCGATGAGGCGCTCGCCGATGACCTCCTCCATGTGCAGGAGCTTCTCGCTCTCGCCCTGGAGCATGCGGCCGGCGGGGATGCCCGTCCACGCGGACACGACCTCCGCGATCTCGTCGGCGCCGACCTTGTCCGCGATCATCGGGGCGGCCTCGGGGCCGGACGCGGCGAACGCGTCGTCGGCCTGCTCGGCCGCCTCGGCCTCGTCGAGCTCGCGCTGCACCTGCGGGATCTCGCCGTACTGCAGGCGGCCCGCGGTCTCGAGGTCACCCTCGCGGATCGCGCGCTCGACCTGGACGCGCAGCTCGTCGAGCTTCGCGCGCAGGTCGCCGACGCGGTTGTGGCCCGCCTTCTCGGCCTCCCACCGCGCGGTGAGGGCTGCGAGCTCCTCGCGACGGTCCGCGAGGTCGGCGCGCAGCTTCTCGAGCCGTTCGAGCGACGCGGGGTCGGTCGACTCGGACAGCACGACCTCCTCCATCTCGAGGCGCGTGACGGCGCGCTGCAGCTCGTCGATCTCGATCGGCGAGGAGTCGAGCTCCATGCGCAGGCGCGACGCCGCCTCGTCGACGAGGTCGATCGCCTTGTCCGGGAGCTGGCGCCCGGTGATGTACCGGTCGGAGAGCGACGCCGCCGCGACGAGCGCGGAGTCGGCGATCGTCACCTTGTGGTGCGCCTCGTACCGCTCCTTGAGCCCGCGCAGGATCGCGACCGTGTCCTCCACCGAGGGCTCGCCGACGAACACCTGCTGGAACCGGCGCTCGAGCGCCGGGTCCTTCTCGATGTACTCGCGGTACTCGTCGAGCGTGGTCGCGCCGACGAGGCGCAGCTCGCCGCGCGCGAGCATGGGCTTGAGCATGTTGCCCGCGTCCATGGCGCCCTCGCCGCCCGCGCCCGCCCCGACGACGGTGTGCAGCTCGTCGATGAACGTGACGACCTCGCCGTCGGAGGACTTGATCTCCTCCAGGACGGCCTTGAGGCGCTCCTCGAACTCGCCGCGGTACTTCGCGCCCGCGACCATGCTCGCGAGGTCGAGCGACACGAGGCGCTTGCCCTGGAGCGAGGTCGGGACGTCGCCCGCGACGATGCGCTGGGCGAGACCCTCGACGACGGCCGTCTTGCCGACGCCCGGCTCGCCGATGAGCACCGGGTTGTTCTTGGTGCGGCGGCTGAGCACCTGCACGACGCGCCGGATCTCGGAGTCGCGACCGATGACGGGGTCGAGCCTGCCCTCGGCGGCCCGCGCCGTGAGGTCGGTCCCGTACTGCTCGAGCGCCTTGTACGTGCCCTCGGGGTTGGGGCTCGTGACGCGCGCGCTCCCGCGGACGGCGGGCAGCGCGGAGCGCAGGGCCTCGGCGGTCGCGCCGGCCTGCTGGAGGATCGTCGCGGCCTGCGACGACCCGGCCGCGATGCCGAGGAGCAGGTGCTCCGTCGAGACGTACTCGTCGCCGAGCGCCTGGGCCTCCTTCGCGGCGGCGTCGAGCGCCGCGGACGTGGCGCGCGACGGCGTCGGCTGCGCGACGGCCGAGCCGCTCGCGGTGGGCAGCGCGACGAGCGCCGCGCGCACCTTCTGCCCGACGGCCTGCTTGTCCGCGCCGACGGCGTCCAGGAGCCCGACGGCCACGCCGCCCTCCTGCGTGAGCAGCGCGGCCAGGAGGTGGGTCGGCTCGAGCTGGGGGTTGCCGGCGGCCGACGCGGTCTGGATCGCCTCGCCGATCGCCTGCTGCGACATCGTGGTGAACTTCGTTTCCATAGGTGCTCCGTGTGCTGCTCGAAAAGATGGTCTGACCAGTGGAACGACTCCTAAGTTGAGTGTATTCCGCTCAACTTCGATCGGCACCCCCGCGCGGCCTCTCCTCGCTCGCCCGCGTCCCCGGAGCGGATGAAGTCCGGCCGCATTCCGTCTCAAAACGGCATCGACCCTCGCCCCGGGCGACGATCCGCGACATGCTGGGCGGGTGAACTCCTCACCCTTGCGCAGACGACTCGGCCTCGGTGCCCTCCTCGCCACCCTCGCACTGTTCCTCACGGGGTGCATGAGGATGGACATGGCCATCACCCTCAACGAGGACGACACGTTCGACGGCAGCGTCGTCATGGCGTTCTCGGACGAGGTCGCCGAGTCGATGGGCTCGGACCCCCAGGAGCTCTGGGACCAGATGGGCTCCGAGATGGAGTCCGAGATGCCGGAGGGCGCGACGCAGGAGCCGTACGCGCAGGACGGCTACACCGGCACCAAGATCACCTACGCCGACCAGCCGATCGCGCAGCTCGACACCGGCGCCGCCGACTCGATCTCCGTCACCCGCGAGGGCGACGACTACGTCGTGAGCGGCTCGATGGACATGACGGGTGAGGAGTTCAACCCGGACACGGGTGACGCGGCGACCGACGAGATGTCGCGGCAGATGATGGAGGGTCTCGACATCAAGATCGCCATCACGTTCCCCGGCGAGGTGGCCGAGTCCAACGGCGAGGTCGACGGCAACACCGTGACGTGGACCCCGGTGGTCGGCGAGGTCAACGAGATGACGGCGCGCGGCTCGGCCGTGCCCGGCGGCTCCGCGGGCTCGGGGACGGACGAGGGCACGGACGAGGGGACCGACGACGGCGCGACCGCGCCCGACGCGGACAGCTCCGACGGGTCCGGCTCGTCGGCGTGGATCTGGTTCCTGGTCGGCGGCCTCGTGCTGCTCGGCATCATCGGCCTCGTGCTGTGGCTCGTGCTCCGCTCGAAGCCCGGCACGCAGGACGGCCAGGGCGCGGGCTTCCCGCAGGGCGGGTACCCCGGCCAGCCCGGACAGCAGGGCGTCTACGGCGCGCCGGGTCAGTACCCGGGCCAGCCCGGCCAGCAGGGCCAGTACCCCGGCCAGCAGCCGTACCCGGGCCAGCAGGGCCAGTACCCCGGGCAGGGCCAGCAGGGCCAGTACCCGGGCCAGTACGGCCAGCCCGGCGCGCACCCCGGCCAGCAGGGCCAGTACCCCGGGGCCCCGGGCCAGCCGGGTCAGTACCCCGGCCAGTACCCCGGCCAGCAGGGCCAGTACCCGGGCCAGCCCGGCCAGCCGCAGGGCTACGGGACGCCGTCCGGCCCGGGCCAGCAGGGTGGCCCGTACGGCGGCCAGCCGCCGGCACCGCCGCAGCAGGGCGGCTACCCGGGCGCCGCGCCGTTCGCGCCCCCCGGCGCGCCGCACCCGCAGTCGTCCCCGACGACGCCGCTGCCCGCCCAGCCGCCCGTCCCGCCGGGAGCGACCCAGCCGCTGCCGCCGCACCAGCCGCCGGCACCGACCCAGCCGCTCCCGCCGCAGCCGGGCCCCGCGGGCCAGGACGGCCCGGGCGCGCAGGCCGGTCCCGACGACGAGATCGACGACGCGACGCGCCTGCGCCCGCCGACCGACTGAGCGGTCCGCACCCCGCACGACACGACGGCCCGCCCCGGGAGACCGGGGCGGGCCGTCGTGCGTCCGGGACCGCTCAGGACTCGACGGTGACCTCGACGACGTCGCCGACGGCGTCGAGCCGCACCGCGGGCCAGTAGCCGTCGAGGAAGTGCTCGCCGCACGTGTCGGCGAGGTGCACGACGACGCTCCCGTCCTCGTGCCGCTCCACGAGCTCGACGACGAGGTCGTCGTGCGCCGCGGCGAGCTCGTCGGGCGTCGGATCCCCCTCGCTGAAGCGGCGCACGACGGCCTCGACCGCGCGGCGCGCGAGCCGCGGGCCGAGGGCGTCGTCCCACAGCGCCTCCGCGGGCACGTAGGCGAGCGCCTCGGCGCCGAGCGCGGGGTCGACCTCCGCGAGCGTCGCGGGGCGCCACGACGGGTCGCGGTCCTTGTCGACCACCTGCGCGCGGATCCCCTCGACGAGGTCGGGCTGCGTGTCGACGAACCAGCAGACGAGCCCGTACTCCTGGGTGAGCGCCGCGCGGAGGTCGGGCAAGTCGCGCGCGCTGCAGACGGCCGCGAGCGCGACGGTGACCGCCGTGGGCGAGAGCCGTTCGAGCTCGTCCGCCTCGGCGCCCGCACGCTCGTCGCCGTCCGCGGCGGCCGCGCGCAGGCGGGCCACGATCTCCGGCACCGTGTCCGCCGCGTACGCGGCGTCGATCGCGGCGCGGCGCGCGACGAGCCCGGACACCGGCGCCGGGAGGGCGTGCCGCCGCACGACGTCGCGCACGGCCTCGACGTCGAGCGGGTCGACGCCCGCGCTCGCGAGCGCGGCGAGGTCCGCGCCGAGCACGGGCAGCCGCTCGCTCGGCACGTAGTGGTCGGCGAACCCGGCGTGGACCGCGTCGGCGGCGTCCATCGTCACCGCGCCGAGGGCGAGCATCTCCCCCAGCCGCCCGGGCGCGCGGGCGAGGAGCCACGACCCGCCGACGTCGGGCGTGAAGCCGATCCGCGTCTCGGGCATCGCGACGCGCGAGCGCTCGGTGACGACGCGGACCGGCGCGTGGGCCGCGAGGCCGACGCCGCCGCCCATGGTGATGCCGTCCATGATCGTCACGACGGGCACGGGCAGCTCCGCGAGCGCCGCGTCGACCGCGTACTCGCGCCGGAAGTACCGGCGCGCGTCGCCCTGCCGCCCGGCGACGACCGACGCGTGCAGCTCGCGGATGTCGCCGCCCGCGCACAGGCCGCGGTCGCCCGCGCCGTCGAGCAGCACGAGCCGCACGGTCGGGTCGACACGCCACTCGCCCAGCACGTCGGCGATCTCGCCGAGCATCGAGTACCCGAGCGCGTTGAGCGCGCGGGGCCGGTCCAGGGTGAGGTGCCCGACGCCGTCGTCGACGCGGGCGAGGATCTCGCTCGTCATCCGCGTCACGCTACCGCCCGTCGGCGGCCGCGGGCACGCACGACGTGGGACCCTGGCACGGCAGAGGGGTCGGGCCGGCGGTGCCGGCGGCAGCGAGGAGGCGGCGGTGGACGAGGCGACGCGGACGGACGGGACCTGGCGGCCCGACGTGCTGGGCGGGGACTGGGTCGCGCGCGACCTCGACCTCCCGGACGGCGCGGTGGCGACCCTGGTGCGGCGCGACGCCGCGGCGCCCGCGGGCGACCGGCCCGCGGTGCTGTACGTGCACGGGTTCATCGACTACTTCTTCCAGACGCACGTCGCGGAGGCGGTCGAGGCGCGCGGGTACCGGTTCTACGCCGTCGACCTGCGCGGCTACGGGCGCTCGATCGGCCGCGGCTCGGGCGCGCCGTCGCGGCCCGACGACGACCCGAACTTCGTCACCGACCTCGCCGTCTACGCGCAGGACCTCGACGCGGCGGCGCGCGCGGTGCGCGCCGAGGGGCACGACCGGCTCGTGGTGCTCGGGCACTCGACCGGCGGTCTCCTCGCGAGCCTGTGGGCCGACGCGCGGCCCGGCCGGCTCGCGGCGCTCGTGCTCAACAGCCCGTGGTTCGACCTCAACAAGCCGTGGGTGTTCCGCGGCCCGGTGACGTGGGTGGTCGACGTCGTCGGGCGGGTCGCGCCGCGGCTCGTCGTGGGCGCGCTCGACCCGCACTGGGCGAAGGCGTTGCACGCGAGCACCGGCGGCGAGTGGGACTTCGACCTCGCGTGGAAGCCGATCGAGGGGTTCCCGGTGCGCGCCGGGTTCCTGCGAGCGGTGCGCCGGGGCCACGCCCGCGTCGCGCGCGGGCTGCACGTCGACTGCCCGGTGCTCGTGCTCGCGTCCGCGCGCAGCGGCCCGGCGTCGGGCTGGCACGACGCCCTGCTCACGACCGACAGTGTGCTCGACGTCGGGCACATCACGTCGCGCGCCGAGCGGCTGGGCGACGACGTCACGGTCGTCACGGTCGAGGGCGGCGCGCACGACCTGGCGCTCTCCCCCGAGCCCGCCCGGTCCACGTACCTGCGCGAGGTCCTCGACTGGCTCGACGCGCGGGTCTGACGCCGCCCACCGCCGTGTCCGAATCCCGCTAGCCAGGGCGTGGTCCGTCGGGTGAGGATCGAGTCATGACGACGACCCTCGCGACGCCCCCGGCGACCACGGACCCCGTGTTCGCCGAGCGCTACCGCGCCATCGCGTCGCGCGACCGCCGCTTCGACGGGCAGTTCATCACCGCCGTGAGCAGCACCGGCATCTACTGCCGGCCGTCGTGCCCGGCGCGGACCCCGAAGCCCGAGAACGTCACCTTCTACCTCACCTCGGCCGCCGCCCACGAGGCCGGCTACCGCGCGTGCAAGCGCTGCCTCCCGGAGGCGGTGCCGGGCACGCCGAGCTGGGACCTCGGGCACGACCTCTCGGCCCGGGCCATGCGGCTCGTCGCGGACGGCGTCGTGGACCGCGAGGGCGTCGACGGCCTCGCCGCCCGCCTCGGGTACTCGGCCCGGCACGTGCACCGCGTGCTCGTCGCGGAGCTCGGCGCCGGCCCGGTCGCGCTCGCCCGCGCGCTGCGCGCCCAGACGGCGCGCGCCCTGCTCACGGGGACGGACCTGCGGCTCGCCGACGTCGCGTTCGCCGCCGGCTTCGGGAGCGTGCGGCAGTTCAACGACACGATCACCGAGGTCTTCGACACGACGCCGGGAGAGCTGCGGCGTCGTGCCCGGCCCGACCGGGCGCCGTCGACCGGCGACCCGCGCCGCCCGCCCGCCGCAGCTCCCGCCGGGTCCACCGCGGACGACGGCGGCGCCACCGCCGCGCTCGACCTCACCCTTCCCCTGCGCGAGCCGTTCGACGCGCGCGGCGTGTTCGCGTTCCTCGCGGCGCGCGCCGTCGACGGCGTCGAGGTCGTCGACCTCGACGGCCCGCTGCTCTCCTACGCGCGGACGCTCGCGCTGCCGCACGGGCCGGGCGCGTTCCGGGCCACCTACGGGCCGCCGCCTGGGAGCCGACGGCGCGCACCGCGCTTCCACGTGGAGCTCGAGCTGACGTCCGTGGCCGACCTCCCGGCCGCGATCGCGCGAGTCCGGCGGCTGTTCGACCTCGACGCCGACCCGGCCGCCGTGGACGCGGCCCTCGCGGCGGACCCCGCGCTCGCCGCCTCGGTGCGCGCGGTGCCGGGCATCCGCGTCCCGGGGGCGGTGGACCCCGCCGAGATCCTCGTGCGCGCGCTCGTCGGGCAGCAGATCTCGGTCGCGGCCGCGCGGACGCACCTGTCGCGGCTCGCCGTCGCGCTCGGGACGGCCTTCGCGTCGCGGTTCGGCCCGACGCGCCTGTTCCCGACCCCCGCGCAGCTCGCCGCCGAGGGCGCGGACCACCTGCGCGGCCCCGCCCGGCGCACGGCCGCGGTGCTCGGCGTCGCGCACGCCCTCGCCGACGGGTCGCTCGCCCTGTCCCCGGCCGACGACCCCGCGGCCCAGCGCGCCGCGCTCGAGGCGATGCCCGGCGTCGGGCCGTGGACCTCCGGGTACGTGGCGATGCGCGTGCTGCACGACCCCGACGTCCTGCTCGACGGCGACCTCGCGCTCCGCGCCGGTGCCGCCGCGCTCGGCCTGCCCGACGACCGCCGCGCGCTCGCCGCCCGCGCCGAGCGCTGGGCGCCGTGGCGCTCGTACGCCGCGATGCACCTCTGGCGTGCCGCCGCGCCGACCCCGACCCCTGCGAAGGAGACCCCGTGACCACCGCACCCGCCCCGACCACCACCGCGACGCCAGGCACGAGCCCGGCCGTCACGACGACGCTCACCACGCCCGACGGCCCGTTCACGGTCGTCGTCGACGTCGGCGGCGCGGTCCTCGCGTCCGGCTGGACGGACGAGCCCGCGGACCTCGTCGCGCTCGTGCACCCCGGCCTGCGCCCCGCGACGGTCTCCCCCGTGCCCGACGACGACCCCGCCGTCGCGGCCGCCGTCGCCGCCGTCCGGGCCTACTACGCGGGCGACGTGCACGCGATCGACGCCGTGCCGGTGCGGCAGGCCTCGGGCCCCTACCGCGCGCACGCGTGGGACGTGCTGCGCACGGTCGAGCCCGGCGACCCGGTGACCTACACCCGGTACGCCGAGCTGTCGGGGCGGCCCGCCGCCGTGCGCGCCGCCGCGGGCGCCTGCGCGATGAACGCGGCGGCCCTGTTCGTACCCTGCCACCGCGTGCTGCGCACGGACGGCAGCCTCGGCGGCTTCCGCTACGGACTGGACGTCAAGCGCAGCCTCCTCGACCGCGAGGCCCGGGCGACCGTCTCGGCACCGGCGCGCTGAGCCCGGCGCGGACGGACCGGCCCGGCATCACGCCGCCGGAGCGCGCGCCGGCTCCGCGGCCGCGAGCGTGAACCGGGCCCCGAGCGTCGCCGCCGCCACCACCCCGGCGGCGGCGACGAGCACGACGTCCTTGAGCACGTACTGACCCATGAGGGTCATGCCGTCGCCGAACAGGTCGCCCGGGAAGAGCGCGACCGGGGAGAGGACGCCGGCCAGCGTGACGGCGAGCACGACGAGCCCGGCCCGCAGCGCGCGACCGGTGAGGAGCGCGAGCCCGACCGCCGTCTCGACGACCGCCGTGAGGACCACGGCGGCGGTGCCGTCGACGAGGCCGAAGGTCAGCGCCTCGACCGTGCGGCGCACGATCTGCTCCGCCGGGCTCGCGCCCGGGAAGAACTTGAGCACCCCGAAGACGAGGAAGACGAGGCCGAGGGCGACCCGCAGGGCCGGCACGGACCAGGCGGCGAGGCGCTCGCAAAGCCCTTCGCGGAGCCGCCGGGACGCGGCGCGCCGCGGCCCCTCCGCGGCGGGGGCGGTGGTGGACGGGGTCGGTGCGGCGGGTCCGGTGGGGGCCATTCTGAACTCCTCGTCGAGCAGTAGCGTTCCACTTTCCGGCGATAAGATAGCGGACCTGCGATATTCACCGCGCGTGGCCCCGCTCCCGCGAGACGCGGGACGGGCGGTGCGCCCGCCGCCGAGAGGGGCCGGGGCTCAGCCCCAGCCGAAGACCTGCGTCCAGGCCCCGTTCGCGTGCCCGACGCCGATCTCCCGCAGGCCGCAGTCGAGGATGTTCGCGCGGTGGCCCGGCGAGTCCATCCACCCGCGCACGACGTCCTGGGCGGTCCGGTAGCCCTTCGCCACGTTCTCGGCACCCGGGTTCGGGTAGCCCTGCGCGTGCGCCCGGTCCCACGGCGAGCGGCCGTCGAGGCTCGTGTGGTCCATGTACCCCTGCGCGTCCATGTCCTCGCTGTGGAGCTGCGCCGCGGCGGTGAGGCGCTCGTCGACGGCGAGCGGCTCACACCCGGCGGCGGCCCGCTCCGCGTTCGTCAGCTCGACGACCGCCGCGCCCTCCGCCGTGATCGTCCCCGGACCGGCTCCGCCGGGCGCCGCCGCCCCGGCGGCCGAGGCGGTCCCGGCAGCCGGCGCGACGCCGTCGGCCGTTCCGGTGCCGGGCGTCGGGCCCGACGCGGTCGCGCCGTCCGGGCCGGCCGGGTCCGCCGGGCCCTCGGCGGGCGGCACGTCCTCCGGGGTGGGCGTCGGCACCGGGTCGGCGGGAGGCTCCTCGGTCGCCGCGGGCGCGGGCGCGGTCTCCGCGGGCGGCGCGTCGTCGGCCCCGGGCGCACCGGGCGCCGTCGGGGCGTCCGCGGGGAGGTCGTCGCGCGCGTCGGCCAGGGTGCGCGACGCGCGGTCGTCGCGCGGGTCGCGCCCCGCGAGCCACTCCTGCGGCGCGCTCCCCTGCCACGGGAGCGCCGCGACGACGGGGCCGAGCGGGCCCACGTTCTCGGGCCGGATCTCGCCCGTCACCGTCGCGGCCGTGAGGCCCAGCGGAGGGCCGAGCAGCAGGGCGGCGGCGACGCCCGTCGTCACCGCGACGCGCGGACCGCTCCGCAGGTGCCGGGCGAACGGACCGCCGCGCGGTCGTGCGGGCGCGGCGGAGGACGCGGGCTCGGGAGACGGCGCGGGCGCCGCCCCCGCCGAACGGTGCCGGGGCGTGCGCTGCGAGGCCATCGCTCGACCCTACCCATCAGGACCACGGATGTGTACCGCTTCGTCCGTTCTGCGCCCGTTCGACGGCGGGGGTCGGCCGCCGGGTCAGACGATCGACGGCTCCTCCGGGGCGGAGACCGTGAACACCGCGCCCGCGATGAGCGGCACGGACGTCACCCGGCGCTCGAGCTCGTCGAGCCGGCGGGCGACGGACGTCTCGGACTCGTCGCCGCGCAGGTCCACGCTCGCCACGAGGTACAGCGCGCGCGGCCCGACGTACTCGAGCCGCAGGTACGTGACGCGCTCGACCTCCGGCAGGTCGCGGATGCCCGCGAGCACCGCGGCGCGCGTCGCCGGCATCGCCGCCTCCCCCACGAGGAACCGCCGGTTGCGGTCGATGAGCACGACGGACACCACCGCGAGGACGAGGCCGACGACGATCGACCCGACGGCGTCGGGCACGGGCGACCCGGTGAGCTGGTGGGCCAGGACGCCCCCGAACGCGACCACGAGGCCGATCAGCGCGGCGGCGTCCTCCGCGTACACCGCGCGCAGCGTCGGGTCCGACGTGACGAGCACGTGGTGCAGGGTGTCGCGGTCCGCGGCCTGCGCCTCGGCGCGCGCCTGCCGCCGGGCGCGCAGGAACGACACCCCCTCGAGCACGAACGCCAGGGCGAGGACCGCGTAGGCGACGACGAAGTCGTCCGCCGGCTGCGGGTGCACCAGCTCCTGGATGCCGTGCGTGATCGACACCCCCGCCCCGACGGCGAACAGCCCGATCGCCGCGAACATCGACCACACGTACGCCTCGCGGCCGAACCCGAGGGGGTGCTCGGTGTCCGCCGGGCGGCGCGAGCGCCGGTCGGCGACGAGGAGGAAGACCTCGTTGCCCGTGTCCGCCCACGAGTGGACGGCCTCCGCGAGCATCGACGCCGAGCCGGTCACCGTCGCGGCGACCGTCTTCGCGCCCGCGATGAGCGCGTTCGCGAGGAACGCGACGATCACCGTGACGGTGCTGTCGCCGCCGCCCTCCGGGCGCGCGACGCGCGGGTTGCGCGACTCCGGCTGCGGCGGGGCGGGCATGGGGGCGTCGGGCATGCTGCCGGTCTACCAGCCGCGTGCACGACCCGCGCGCGGAGGCCGGACGCTCACGCGTCGAGCACGCACGGGCCGGGCGCGCACGGCCCGGCGCGCACGGCCCGGGCGCCCGGTCCGGCACCGTGCGTGCGCGCGGCGGCGTCAGCGCGCCGGGCCCTCCGCGTCGGCGGGGCGACCCGCGTCGTCGGGCCCGGGGTCGCCCGTGTCGGCGAGCTCGACCCCGCCGGTGGCACCCGGCTCGCCGTGCCGGTCGGCGTCGTCGTGCTCGCCCGTGTCCTCGCGCTCGGCCGCCTCCTGGTCGCGCGTGAGCTCGTCGACGACGAGCAGGTCCGTGCGCACCTTGCCCGTGCGGTAGCCCGCACGGCCGACCATGTGCGCCGCGACGGGCGACGTGAGGAGCTGGAACACGACGACGAGGAACAGCGTCGCGACGGCGCCCCACGAGCGCAGCCGCAGGCTCAGGCCGGCGAGCACGAGGATCAGCCCGAGCACCTGGGGCTTGGTCGCCGCGTGCATGCGCGCCAGCAGATCGGGGAACCGCACGACGCCCACGCCCGCGGCGAACGCGAGGAACGCGCCGCACAGGAGGAAGACCGCGGACACGACGTCGGCGATCGTGTCCCACAGGCCGGTGGTCGGGTCCATCAGCGCACCTCCCCCTCGGGAGCGCCGCCGTGGTGCTCGGCGTCGACCGCCGAGTCCCGGTCGGACTCCTCGGCCTCGCGGCGGGCGGCGTCCTCGGCGGCGATCTCCTCGGCCGTGCGGATGCGGCCCTCGTCCTCGGGCTCGACCGACGCGAACCGCGCGATCGTCACCGAGCCCACGAACCCGACGAGCGAGAGCACGACGAGGATCGGGATGGTGTCCGTGCGCCGGGAGAACGCGGCCTCGAGCGCGATCGCCCCGACGAGCGTCGTCGTGAAGACGTCGAGCGCGATCGTGCGGTCGAGCATCGACGGACCGCGCTCGGCACGCGCGACGGCGAGGCTCGCCCCCGCGGCGAGCAGCACGGCGCTCACCACGACGATCACGAGGTAGACGGTGTCGCTCATGCCTCGGCCACCTCTCGCGCGGACGGGACGTCGTACAGGCCGGCGGCCCGCAGCTCGTCGTTCGACGCGAACGCGTGCAGCACGCGCGCCTCGAGCGCGAGGGTGTCCTCGCGGACCTTCTCCACGCCGCCCGCGGTCTCGACGTCGAGCACGTGCAGGTAGAGCATCCCGGTGAGGCGGTGCGCCTCGACGACGATCGAGCCGGGCACGAGCGACGACAGCTCGGCCGTGATGGTCAGGTAGATGTCGGACGGGTTCCGCAGCCGCACGCCCACGACGGCGCCGCGCGGCGTGTGCCGCGGGTTCAGCGCGAGCAGGCTGACCTGGAAGGACGCGACGATGAGGTCGGAGACGAAGCGCCCCACGAGCACGAGGAACGGCCACGGCCGGAACTTCCCGCGCGCCGCGATCGACGGCAGCGGGAAGAACGTGATGACGGCGAACCCGATGATGACGCCCGCGAGCACGTTGCCCACGGACAGGTCGCCCCAGAGCATGACCCAGACGATCGTCAGCCACAGGATGGTGCGCCACTGCGTGGTGACGCGGGCGAACCAGCCGGAGGCGAGCGCGCGGCGGCGGCGGTGCAGGCTCATCCGTCCGCACCTCCGCCCGTGCCCGCGGGTTCCGTGCCGTCGCTCTCGCCCGTCGCGACCTCGTTCGACTCGCCCTGGCCCCGGTCGGAGTCGCCGGGGAACACGGCGTCGACGTACGTGTGGCCGTCGAGCAGCGTCGCGGCGGCGCGCTCGGTGTACGAGTAGAGCGGGCCCGCGACCACGGTGAGCGCGAGGCCGAACGCGACGAGCGCCGTCGCCGGGCCGACCATGCCGCGCGGCAGGCGCGCGTCCGCGGGGATCTCGACGGGCGCCGTCTGCCAGAAGGCCTTGTTCCACGCCTTGACGATCGCGTACAGCGTGAGCAGCGACGTCACGACGGACCCCACGACGAGCGCCCACGTGAGCGGCGTGCCCTGCGCGACGCCCTCCTCGAGGAGGCCGACCTTGCCGAGGAAGCCCGACAGCGGCGGGATGCCCGCGAGGTTCATCGCCGGGATGAAGAACAGGATGGCCAGCCCGGGCGCGAGCTTGGCGAGCCCGCCGAGGCGGTCGAGCGACGTCGACCCGCCGCGGCGTTCCACGAGGCCGACGACGAGGAACAGCGTCGTCTGCACCGTGATGTGGTGCACCACGTAGAAGATCGCGGCCGCCATGCCCGGCTCGGACGCGAGCGCGATGCCGAAGATCATGTAGCCGATGTGGCTCACGAGCGTGAACGACAGCAGTCGCTTGATGTCGTTCTGCGCGACGGCGCCGAGGATGCCCACGACCATGGTCAGCAGCGCGAGCCACATGAGGACGTCGTCGACGACGCTGTCCTCGGGGAAGAGCAGCGTCTGCGTGCGGATGATCGCGTAGACGCCCACCTTGGTGAGCAGGCCCGCGAAGACCGCGGTGACGGGAGCGGGCGCCGTCGGGTAGGAGTCGGGCAGCCACGCGGACAGCGGGAAGATCGCCGCCTTGATGCCGAACGCGAGCAGCAGCAGGAGCTGGATCGCGAGCGCCGTCCCCGGGTCGATCTCCGCGTACCGCTCCGAGAGCTGGGCGAGGTTGACCGTGCCGGTCGCGGCGTAGGTCAGCGCGATCGCGACGAGGAAGACGATCGAGGAGAGCAGCGCCACGACCACGTAGATCGACCCGGCGCGGATGCGCTCACCCGTGCCGCCGAGCGTGAGGAGCACGTAGCTCGCGGCGAGGAAGATCTCGAACCCGACGTAGAGGTTGAACAGGTCGCCCGAGAGGAACGCGTTGAACACGCCCGCCGCGAGCACCATGAACGTCGGGTGGTAGATGGCGACCGGCGCCTCCTCGTCGCCGTCCGCCACGCCCTGCGCGAGCGAGTACAGCAGGACGCACAGCATGACGAAGCTCGACACCACGAGCATGAGCGACGAGAGCCGGTCCGCGACGAGGTCGATCCCGACCGGCGCCGCCCAGCCGCCGACGTCGACGACGATCGGCCCCGAGTCGGCCGCGACCAGGAGGCCGACGGACGCCGCGAGGACGAGCGCGAGCGCGGCCACGGTGATGATCCGCTGGGCGCGTGGGTGGCGCCAGAGCGCGAGCGCGAGGCCGGCCGCGACGAGCGGCAGGACGACGGGGAGCGGGACGAGGGCCGCGGCGGTGAGGCTCATCGCGGCTCCTTCCCGTCGGTCCGTCGGTCGTCAGGTCGTGCGTCGTCGTCCCGGGCGTCGGAGCCGCCGGTGCGGCCGTCCGTGGCGTCCCCGGCGTCCTGCCCCGCAGGGCCCGACGGCGGTTCCTCGCCGTCCGTGACGCCGTCGCCGTCGCCGTCGGTCTCGTCGCGGACCTGGGCGGCCTCGTCGTCCAGGGTGGCGCCGCTCTCCTCCGTGTCCGCGTCCTCGAACGCGGGCGCGTTGCGCGCGGCGTGCCGCGCGACGCGGCGGTCCTCGAGGTCGTCCTGCACCTCGTCGTGGCCGTGGAGCTGCCACGAGCGGTAGGCCATCGCGAGCACGAACGCCGTGATGCCGAGCGTGATGACGATGGCCGTGAGGACCATCGCCTGGACGAGCGGGTCGCTCATGTCCTCCTCGGGCGTCGTGCCGATGAGCGGCGCGCCCCCGGCGCGTCCGCCCGCGACGAGGAAGAGCAGGTTGGCGCCGTTCCCCATGAGGATGAACCCGAGCAGGACGCGCGTGAGGCTCCGCTCGAGGAGCAGGTAGACGCCCGCGGCGAACAGCACGCCGATCGCGAGGACGAGGACGACGCTGGGCGTCATGTCGATGACGTTCACCGGCGGCCACCTCCGATCGAGTCGGGCTCCATGGCCTCGAACGGCCCCGTGTCCTCGCCGGGCTCGCGGCCCGCGGCGGCGCGTTCCGCGTGCCGGTCGATCTCGGCGCCGAGCGTGCGCAGGATGTCGAGGACGAGCCCCACGACGACGAGGAACACGCCGACGTCGAAGAACAGCGACGTCACGAGGTGTATCTCCCCGACGAGCGGGAGCGCGAGGTCGTAGGCCTCGCTGCCGAGCACGTTGCCGGTGAGCAGGAACGCGACGAGACCCACGCCCGCGGACAGGAACAGGCCCGTCCCGAGGAGCAGACCGGGGTGGACGGGCGCGGCCTCGCCGAGCTCGTACCGCCCGCCCGCGAGGTAGCGCACGATGAGCGCGATGCCGACGACGAGCCCCGCCGCGAACCCGCCGCCCGGCGCGTTGTGGCCGGAGAACAGCAGGAAGAGCGCGAAGACGATCATGGCGTGGAACAGCACGCGCGTGACGACCTCGAAGATCACCGAGCGGCGTTGGGGCGCGAGGGTGCGCCCGGCGCTCAGCCACACGAGCATGCGCGGCTGGTCCTTCTCCGTGACCCCGCGGCGGCGCAGCGCGGCACCCGGGTCGTCGGTGTCGCTCCAGACGCCGGAGCCGCTGGCCGTGGTCGCGGGCCGGGCTCCCGACGCGCGCAGGATCTCGCCGCTGCGCGAGCGCAGGAACACGAGCGACGCGACGCCCGTCGCGGCGGCCAGGAGGACGGAGATCTCGCCCATCGTGTCCCACGCGCGGATGTCCACGAGGGTCACGTTGACGATGTTCTTGCCGTGCCCGAACTCGTAGGCCTCGGCCGGGAAGTCCACCGAGATGGGCGTCGCGACGCGCGCGAGCGGCGCGACGAGCGCGAAGCCCATCATGACGACGGCCACCGCGAGGCCGATCCCCAGGCGGACCCACCGGCTCGCCGCGAGCGGCCGGTTCGAGAAGTACGCGGGCAGGCGCCGCAGCACGAGCACCATGACGACGAGCGTGATCGTCTCGACGAGGACCTGCGTGAGCGCGAGGTCGGGCGCGCCGTGCAGGAGGAAGAGGACGGCGTTGCCGTACCCCGCGATCCCGACGAGGATCACGGCCTTGAGCCGGCGGCGCGAGCGCGCGGCGAGCACCGAGGCGATGCAGATCGCGGCGACGGCGACGAGCTGCGCGGGACGGTCCCAGGCCCGGAGCTGCTCGGGCCACGCGGTCTGCGCGACCATGACGACGCCCGGGCCGAGCACGAGGACCACGAGGATCGCGCCGAGGTAGAACGGGAGCGAACCACGCTGGGTGACGGCCGTGACGTCGGCGGCCAGGTCGTCGAGCTTGCGCATGACCTTGCGGTACGTGACGTCGGCCTCGGGCCCCGTCCACAGCGACGCCTGGAACCGCTCGACGCGCGACCGCTGCCAGAACAGCGCGACGCCGACCGCGAGCACGAGGACCGTCAGCGCGAGCGCGGGCGTGAGGCCGGCCCACAGGACGAGGTGCCCGGGCTCGCCGACGGGGTACGTGTCCGCGTACGGGGCGAGGAGGTCCTCGCCGAAGTGCGGCACGAGCGCCGTCGCGAGGCCGAGGACCGCGAGCACGACGGCCGGGCCCACGAGCAGGAACGGCTGGCGGTGGATGCGCGCCGGGTCGATCGGCGGCTCCTCGGCCTCGACGGCGGGGCGGCGCGCGGCGCCGACGCCCCACGCCTTCTCGTGCGCGTTGGCGCGCGCGGGCGACCGGCCGAGGTGCGGCTTGGACGCGAACGCGCCCCACCAGAAGCGCAGGCCGTACGCGACCGTGAACATCGAGCCGACGACGACCGACCACAGCACGACCGTGTCGACCCACACCGGCCCCTCGCCGTGCAGGAGCGACTCGAGCGCCGCCTCCTTCGCGACGTACCCGGCGAACGGCGGCAGGCCGATCATCGACGCGGTGGCCAGCCCGCCCGCGACCGCGGTCCACGGCAGGGCCTTGCCCACGCCCGTGAGGCGGCGCAGGTCGCGCGTGCCGGCCGCGGCGTCGACCACGCCGACGACGAGGAACAGCGAGGCCTTGAACATCGCGTGCGCGCCGATCATCGCGAGCCCGGCGAGCGCGGCCCCACGCGTCCCGAGGCCCACGAGCAGGATGATGAGGCCGAGCTGGCTCACGGTGCCGAACGCGAGGACGAGCTTGAGGTCGTACTGCCGCAGCGCGCGGTAGCCGCCCACGAGCAGCGTGCCCGCGCCGAGCACGACGACGAGCGTGCGCCAGACCGTCGTGTCCGAGTAGGCGGGCGCGAAGCGCGCGACGAGGTAGACACCGGCCTTGACCATCGCGGCCGCGTGCAGGTAGGCGCTCACCGGCGTGGGCGCCGCCATCGCGGCAGGCAGCCAGAAGTGCAGCGGGATGAGCGCGGACTTGCTCGCCGCGCCCACGAGGAGGCAGACGATCGCGGCGGTCACGGCGCCGCCCGTCGGGGGGTCCGCGATGATCTCGGACATGCGGAACGTCCCGCCCTGGACGCCGAGGATCACGACCCCCACGAGCATGGCGAGGCCGCCCGCGGTGGTGAGGATGATCGCCTGCATGGCGGCACGACGGCTCGCCTTGCGGTCGGCGTAGTGGCCGATCAGCAGGTACGAGAAGACGGTCGTGAGCTCCCAGAACACGAACAGGAGCAGCATGTCGTCCGCGGTGACGAGCCCGACCATCGCCCCCGCGAACGCGGTGAGGACGCCGCCGAACCGCCGCAGGCCCTGCGCGGTGGGCGAGAAGTAGGCCGAGCAGTAGACGAGGACGAGGGCGCCCACGCCGCCGACGAGCAGCAGCATGAGCCACGACAGCGTGTCCATGCGGAAGGCGAGCTCGAGCCCCAGCCCGGGCACCCACTCGATGACCTGCGTCGGGTGCTCCCCCGACATCACGCGGTCGGTCCAGGCGAGCGCGTAGGCCGCCGCGGACGCCGGCGCGAGCGCCATGACGAGGAACGCCCGGCGGCCGAGGAACGAGACGAGTGCAGGCGCGCCCAGTGCCATCACGAGATGGGCAAGGAGCACGTAGAGCACGGGCCGCTCCGTCCGGGTCGGGGGCGGGTGGGCGAAGTTCTTGCTGGACTTGTCATCGCCGCGCCCGGGCGGGGGGAAGCCGCAGGGCACGACAGTTCACGGCGCCGACGAGGCCGGGCCGAGAACCATTTTACCGACTCCTCAGCCGTGCGGGGCGCCCGTAGCCCCGTCCGTGACCGATTCCTCAGTCGGCCGTCACAGATCCTCGGGGTCCACGAGGAACTCCGCCTCGTCCGCGATCTCCCCGCCGACCGCCTGGTGCAGCGTGCGCGTGACCTGCGTGACCACCTCCGCGGCGCGCTTGCGCGCGATCTGGTGGTCGAGCGAGGGCTGCTCCCGCTGGGACTCCGCGAGGTCCTGCGGCTCCCAGCGCACGCGGTAGCTCACCGCGCCCCCCACCGTCCACGGCAGCCCGCGCAGCAGGAGGGGCAGCGCCTCCTCGCCGCCGACCTCGACCGCGACGAGCCCGTCCATGCCCAGGTCGACGAGGAGGCCGTACCCGTCGAGCACCGCACCGGTGGTCAGCGCCTTGATGTCGACGTCGTCCGCCGCGGCGTGCAGCGCTCGCCGCAGCTCGGGGTCCATCTTCTCGCCCGGGTAGAGCGGCAGCTCCGCGATGCCCTTCGGCGGCCCCTCGTACGGCTTGCCCTCCGTCGCGAGCCGCGTGCGGGGGTGGAGCCGTCCGACGAGCGCGAGCGCGGCGTGCGGGTCGAGCCACACGTCCGAGTACAGCGTCATGTCGACCGCGACGCCCGGGTCCGGCGTGAGGACGACGCCCGCCCCCGCCGGGTTGCCGACGTCGGTCCGGACCGACCCGCCGAGGCGGCGCGCCGCCGCGACGAGGAACGCGACCACGCGCTCCTCCTCCCGGACCGGCAGGCCGCCGGGGAACGCGCGCCCGACGCCGTCCCGGTCCCCGCCGCCCGGGTAGGGGACGTCCCCGCGCTCGCGGGGGCAGACGACGTCGAACACGAGCGCGGTGCCCGGCACGCCCGAGCCGGGGCCCGCGTACGGACCGGTGAGCGTCGTGTGGCGCGACGTGCGCAGGACGCCCGGCTCGCCCGGCCGCGCGGTGCGCGCAGGCGGCACGAGGGGCTCGGTGCCCTCCGGCGCGACGTCCCAGCGCGCGCCCGCGAACCGCGAGAGCGCGAGCGTCTCGACCTCGTCCACGAGGACGTCGGCGGGCAGCCCCAGCACGTGCCGCGCCTGGTAGGACTGCGCAGCGCCGGGCCCGGCGGGGTGCGGCAGGGGCGGGAGCGGGCTCATGCGGTGCGGTCCTCCGGTCCTCGGGTCCTGCGGGGTCGAGCGGCGTCCGACGCGGCGAGCCGCGCTCAGACGTCGGTGCGGTGGAAGTTCTGCCACGAGCGGGAGGCCGTCGGGCCGCGCTGGCCCTGGTAGCGGGAGCCGTAGACGCTGGAGCCGTACGGGTTGTCGGCGGGCGAGGACAGCCGGAAGAAGCACAGCTGGCCGATCTTCATGCCCGGCCACAGCGTGATCGGCAGCGTCGCCACGTTGCTCAGCTCGAGCGTCACGTGCCCGGAGAAGCCCGGGTCGATGAACCCCGCCGTGGAGTGCGTGAGGAGGCCCAGACGGCCCAGGCTCGACTTGCCCTCGAGGCGCGCCGCCACGTCGTCGGGCAGCGTGACCGTCTCGAACGTGGACCCGAGCACGAACTCCCCGGGGTGGAGCACGAACGGCTCGGCCGGGTCGACCTCGACGAGCCGCGTGAGGTCGGGCTGGTCCTGCGACGGGTCGATGAACGGGTACTTGTGGTTGTCGAACAGCCGGAAGAACCGGTCGAGGCGCACGTCGATGCTCGACGGCTGGAGCATCGCCGGGTCGTACGGCTCGAGCTGGACGCGGCCGGCGTCGAGCTCGGCCCGGATGTCGCGGTCGGAGAGCAGCACGGGCCCACGCTAGCCGACGCCGGAGCGTGCCCGGACCGGGCTCCGCACCGTGGATCGGTGCCCTGGACCGGCGCCCTGGATCAGCGGGTGCCGGGCGCCGTCGGGCGCGGGGCCGCGCCGGCTCGTCGTCGAGGCGGCGCGGCCCCCGCCCGCGGACGGGAGGTCAGGCGCGCAGCGGACGGCCCGTCGAGTCCACGGAGTAGTAGCCCGTCTTCGAGGTCAGGTAGAGAATGCCCTCCACGAGGCCCCAGATCGCGATCACCGGCGCCGCGAACCCGAAAGACAGCACCGACACGAGCAGCATCGTCAGGCCGATGCCGGTGTACCCGAGGTAGAAGCGGTGGATCCCGAGGCTGCCGACGAGGATGCCGAGCAGGCCCGCGGCGAGACGCGACTTCGCCTGGGGGTCGTACGCCGGGTCGTAGCCGGGCTGGCCGTACGCGCCGGGCTGGCCGTAGGCGCCGGGCTGCGCGTAGCCCGGCTGCTGGGCGTAGCTCTGCTGCGGGGCGGAGCCGTAGCCCTGGCCGGGCGCCTGCTGGCCGTAGTCGGGGGCGCTCGGCGTCCCGTACGCCTGCTGGCCGTACGCGTCACCGGCCCCGGGCTGCTGGCCGTAGCCCGGCGCCGGGCCCGACGGCGTGGCGGAGCCACCGTAGACCGGGTCACCGGGGGCGGTGCTCCCCTGCGACGGCTCGGGCTGCTGCTGGTACGGGTTCTCGGACAAGGCGGCTCCTCGGGCGGCGCGCCGCTCGTCGGCGCGGGACTGGTCGTGGTGCGGGCGGTTCTGGCATCACCGGCGTCGTCCGCTATGATCGGGTCGCGCGCTGGTTCGCCGAGGATCCTCCCAGAGGGCCCGGGGCGGACGCCACCGGCGCCGCGCGGGTGTAGTTCAATGGTAGAACTTCAGCTTCCCAAGCTGATAGCGCGGGTTCGATTCCCGTCACCCGCTCAGCCTGCGAGAGCCCCGCACCGGTCCGGTGCGGGGCTCTCGTCGTCGTGGGCCACAGGCCCGACGCGCTTCGTCACGGCCATGCCGCCAGCAGATCGTCTGCCGTCCACACCCGGGACAGGCGCGGATCGCCCTCGGCGGCGACGTCACGCGCGGCGAAGGGCGTGCGGGCGTGCCACGGGACGCTCCCGACGAACACCGAACCCCCAGCAAGAAGACAACTCTTGATGGGGGTGTCGTCGCCGAGCCCGAGGTCGCGCGCCACGGCGACGGTGACGTGGCGCGCGACCCCGGCCTCGGCGGTCCGAGGCCCGGGCGTCAGCCCAGGATGCTGCCCGCGGCCTTGGCCGAGGCGGCGAGGGAGCCGGTGAGCGGCAGGTCGGGGAGGATCACGGCCTGGGCCGCGTGGTAGACGTCGGGCTTGCCGACCCACGTGACGCCGTCGGGCCGGTTGGCGGTGTCGAGCTCGTGGTGCCACGACCCGCGCTCGTGGTCGACGAGGTGCGCGTCGATCCACTCCCACCAGCCCGCGGCGGCCTCGGCGAACCGGGGGTCGCCCGTGACGCGGCCCAGCACGTCGGCGGCCGCGACGGCCTCCGCGGCGACCCAGTGGTAGCGCCGGGGCTCGACCGGCGTGCCCGACCAGTCGACCGTGTACACGAAGCCGCCGCCGTGCTCGCCGTCCCAGCCGTCCGCGACGGCCCGGTCGAAGAGTGCGACCGCGGCGTCGGTGCGGGCGCCGGGCGTCCCGGCCGCGACGTCGACCTGGAGCAGCAGGCGTGCCCACTCCAGGCCGTGGCCCGGCGTCGACCCGTAGGGCTTGAAGGGGTCGCGGGGGCGGTCCGCGTTGTAGTCCGGCAGGGGGTTCCAGCCGGCGTCGAAGTGCTCGGGGATGCGCCAGTCGTTCTCGCGCGCCCACCCCACGACGCGGTCCGCGACCGACGCCGCGCGCGCGAGCCACTCGGGGTCGCCCGTCGCGTCGTGCGCGGCGAGGAGCGCCTCGACGGAGTGCATGTTCGCGTTGACGCCGCGGTACTCGTCGAGCACGGTCCAGTCGCGCGACCACTCGTCGGCGTGCATCCGCGGCCCGGGCTCCCAGAACCGCTCGTCGAGCACGGCGAGCGCCGCGTCGAGCAGCTCGCGCGCGCCCTCGCGGCCCGCGATCGTGCCCGACGCCGCGGCGAGCACCACGAACGCGTGCGCGTAGGCGCTCTTCGTCCCGTCCACCGGGACGGCCTCGCCCTCCGCCGGGTCGTGGCCGTCGCCCGGGCGCCGCGCGGGGCCGCGCGAGGAGACCCAGCCGCCGTTCTCGGCGTCGACGAGCACCGCCCGCAGCCCGTGCAGCGCGGCGTCGGCCCGCTCCCCCGCACCCGGCGCGCCGAGGAGCGACGCGAACGCGTAGACGTGCGCCATGCGCGACGTGATCCACGTGTGCACCGGCTGCGACAGGTCGGGGCGCCCGTCGTCGTCGAGCCACTGCGCGGCGCCGTCCGCGCGCAGCGACGCCTCGCCGAAGCGCAGCAGGTCGGCGAGCTGCTCGCGACGCCAGCCCCGCAGGTCGGTCGCTGGCGTGGGCTGCTCGGTCGGGTGCTCGGTCATCTCTCGGTCCTTCTCGTGCTGGGTGCGTGGCGCCGCACCGGGCGCGGTGCCCGTACGGCGCGGTGCCCCGGGACGATCATCCCGGGGCACCGCCGGTGGTGCATGCCTGCCTCACCCCGGTCGGACGCGGGGCGGGGCGGGCTCAGGGGTTCAGCCGCAGGTCACGGCGGCGTAGTCGGCCTGGATCGACGCCGTCACCTCCTCGTCGCCGGTGCCGCGCGTCGCCTCGACGGTGACGGTGCCGGCCTCGACCGCCGCGGCCCGCGTCGCGAACGACTGGTAGGCGTTGGCGCCCGGCGCGACGGCCGCGACCTCCTTGGTGCCGAACGGCGTGACGAGCCGGATCGCGAGCGGCACGTCCTCGCCGTTCTCGGCGCGGACCGCGACGTACGCCTTGCCGGCGAGGCAGCGGGTGCTCACCGTGACGTCGACGGCGAGCGCCGGCTCCGCCTCGGTCACGGTCACGGGGACCTCGACCACCTGGCTGGTCCAGCCGTCGTCGACCACGACGTACGCCGTGTACGTCCCGGCCGCCGCGTAGGCGTGCGAGCCGGAGACCGACCCGTCGCTCACCGTGCCGGCCGCGACGTCGGACCCGTCGCCCCACGTGACCGCCGCCCGGAGGTCGGCGCCCTCGCGGCCGCCGGCCACCTGGGCGAGCGCCACGTCCGTGGTCTGCCCGACGGCGAGCGTCACGCCCTCCGCGGCCGTGACCTCGAGCGCGGGGTGCTCGGCGAACGTGCCGTCGTGCGCGACCGCGACCACGTGGATGCGGCCGTCGCGCGAGAGCTCGCCCGGCTGGTCCGGGAGCGTGATGCTCACGGGCCGCTTGCCCTCGGGCAGCGTGATCGGCGCCGTCGCGAAGAACGCGGCGGGGGTGCCGGTCTGCGGGCTGCCGCCGCGGAGGCGGCTGTCCGTCACCGCGACGGGGATGTTGCCGAACACGGGGTTGCGGGCCGCGCCCGACCAGTCGCCGAAGCTCAGGTCGATCGGCTGGGTCGAGCCGTCGTCGAAGGTCAGCGTGCCGGTGGCCTGCTGGTTCTTCTCCGTGCCCGTGCCGATCACCGAGAGCTGCTCCGCGTCCGCGGGGACGTCGAGCTCGATGGTCTGCCCGTCGCCCGTCGCGTTGTCCGGCTGACCGGCGGGGACCGCCGGGACGTCGAACGCGAGGTCCGTGCCCGGCACCGTCGCGCGCTCGCCCTGGACGAAGCCCTTGGCCGCGAGCTGCGCCCGGTCGAAGAACACGCCCTGGCCGTCGCACGAGCCGACCGTCGTCCCGGCGTCGCCGATGCAGACGTTGTCGTACGCGGCGAGCAGCGAGCCCTCGCGCAGGAGGGAGACGTTGACGTACGAGGAGGTCGAGACGGTCTCGATCCCCTCGCCCGAGACCGTGACGGTCACGGGGTAGACGCCGGGTGCGGTCCACGTGTGCGCGGCGTCCACCGCGTACCCGCCGAACGCGCCCGCCCGCAGCGTCCCGGCGACCGGCTCGGAGCCGTCGCCGAACGCGACCTGCACGTCGAGCGCCGCGACGTCGCCCTCGACCCCGGTGAGGGTCGCGAACGAGCCCGAGACCTCGCGGCCCGTGACGCCGTCACGGTCCGGCGCGGCCGAGAGGGTGAGCTCCTCGGCCCCCGACTCCTTCGGGTCGGCGAGGAGCTCGACCTCGGCGAGCGACAGCGCGCCGGAGCCCGACGTCGCGGCCACCGTCAACCGGTACCGCGCGAACGCCGTCGGCTCGGCGACCGTGAACGGCCGCGTCTGCAGGGCCCAGCGGAACTGCTCGCCGGACCGCTCGTCGAGCGTCGTCCACGTCTCGCCGTCGTCGGAGCCCTCGAGGGTCCACGCGGACGGCGACGCCGTCCCGCTCGCCCCGGAGGTCAGCGTGTACGACCCGACGGTCGGGCGGATGCCGTTGCCCGCCCACGTGATCGACGGCGTCGTGGTGGCGAACGTCGTGCGCGTGCCGGACGTGTTGTCCGTGAGCGCCGCGGCGCTCGTGGTCGCGTCGCCGTCGGCGACGGTCGTCGTGCCGAGGCCCGCGGTCGTCGCGTCCTGCACCGGCGTCGGGGGCTCGTCGCCCTCGGTGAGCGACGGCGGCGCGTCGTCCTCGCCCGTGCCCCAGTCCGACGGCTCCGGACCCATGACGAAGTCCAGCGTCGCGCCGCCCGAGAGGTCGGCCTGCGAGAGCGACGTCGAGGTGCGGGCCTCGCCGTCCACCGCGAGGGACTGCACGTAGACGTTGTCGACCGAGTTGTTCTCGGCGTTGACGACGAGGTCGCCGTCCGGCAGGTGCACGGTCGCCTTGTCGAACAGCGGCGAGCCGACCGCGTACTGGTCCGAGCCGACCTGGAGCGGGTAGAAGCCGAGCGAGGCGAAGATCCACCACGACGACATCTCGCCGTTGTCCTCGTCGCCCGGGTAGCCCTGGCCGATCTCGCTGCCCACGAACAGGCGGCGGGTGACCTCGCGCACCTTCTCCTGGGCCTTCGACGGTGCGCCCGCGGCGTCGTAGAGCCACGGGATGTGGTGCGACACCTGGTTGCTCATGCCCCACTGGCCCATGCGCACGTCGCGCGCCTCGCGCTGCTCGTGGATGCCGCCGTTGCCGGCGCCCTTCTCCGGCGTGGAGAAGAACTCGTCGAGCTTGTCCTCGAGGCCCTGCTTGCCGCCGTAGAGGTTGGCGAGGCCCTGGCCGTCCTGCGGGGCGTGGAACGCGAAGTTCCAGCCGTTCGTCTCGGTGTACCCGCCGCCCCAGGCCTCCGGGTCGTACGTCTCGGGGTCGACGGCCCACGTGCCGTCCTCGTGCCGCGGCACGAAGAAGTCGACCTCGGGGTCGAACAGCTCGACGTAGTGCGTGGCCCGCTCGAGGAAGTACGCGGACTCCTCGCGCAGCGTCTCGCGGCGCTCGTCCGGCGTGGCCGGGTCCTCCGCGAGGGCGGCGGCCATGTTGCCGATGCCGAAGTCGTTGACCAGTCCCTCCAGGCCCCACGACACGGACTCGTGCGTGGACTCCGGCGTGAACCCGAGGAACGGCGAGGTCTGCAGGCCCTTGCGGCCCACGGCGTTGCTCGGCGGCGCGACGGTCGCGTTGCGCAGCGCGGCGTCGTACGCCTCGAGCGCGATGCCCGTGGGGAGCGAGCCCTTGAGGTACGCGTCGGCGAACGCGACGTCGGAGCTCGTGCCCGTCATGAGGTCGGCGTAGCCCGGCGAGGACCAGCGCGCGATCCAGCCGCCGTCGCGGTACTGCTGGACGAACCCGTCGACCAGCTCGGCCGCGAGCTCCGGGTAGAGGAGCGAGTACGCCGGCCAGGCCGTGCGGTACGTGTCCCAGAACCCGTTGTTCACGTAGATCTTGCCGTCGACGACCTTCGCGTTCGTCTGCGTGTCCGTCGCGGAGCCCGTGGTCGCGGAGACCGGGCTCGCGTACCGGTACACCGGCTCCTCGGCTGTGCCCGTGTTCTCGAACTGCGAGTTCGGGTACAGGTTGAGGCGGTAGAGGTTGGAGTACAGCGTGACGAGCTGGTCCTCGCTCGCGCCCTCGACCTCGATGACGCCCAGCCGGTCGTTCCACGCCTGCGCGGCGGCGGCCTTGACCTCCGTGAAGGTCTTGCCCGTCACCTCCAGGTCGAGGTTCTTGCGCGCCTGGTCGAGGCTGATGAACGACGTCGCGACGCGCAGCTCGACCGTCTTGTCGGACGACGTGTCGAACGTCGCGAAGCGCGCGTCCGCGCGGTTGCCCGCCGCCGTCCCGACCGCCGTCGGACTACGGTCGAAGGTGCCGGCGACGAACATCCGCGTGCGGCCCACGGAGAGGCCGGACCCGTTCTCGACCCAGCCGGACACCGTGCCCGTGGCCTGGTCGAGCGTGAGCTTGGACGAGCCGTCCACCTTGTCCACGAGCACGTGGCCGGCGCTCCCCGGGTAGGAGAAGCGCAGGACCGCGCCGTGGTCGGTGGGCGTCGCCTCGATCGCGGAGCCGTTGGTGAACGTGACCCCGTAGTAGTCGGGCCGCGCCGTCTCGTCGGCGTGGTCGAACTCGAGGCCGCGCGTCGAGAGCGTGGCGTTCGGCGTCCCGGAGACCGTGGACGGCAGGAACGTCAGCTGGTTGCGGTCGCCCATCCACGGGCTGGGCTCGTGCGAGATCCCGAAGCCCTGGAGGACGGGCTTGTTGTTGGCGTTGTTGGCCTTGTGGTACTCGTACAGCCAGCTCTGCGACGACGCGTTGGTGTACGGCGTCCAGAAGTTGAACCCGTTGGGCGTCGCCGTCGCCGGGATGTTGTTCCCGCGCGAGAAGCTGCCGGACGCGAGCGTGCCGCGGCGCGTGTCGACGTAGTTGGCGAGGCTCGACCCGTCGATCGTCGCCGGCTCCGCCGTGATCGCGACGTCGTCGAGCCAGCCCGCGAACTTCGTCCCGGCGTGACCGCCCGGGTTGTCGTACCCGAGGAGCACCTGGTCCACGGTCTTGCCCGCGGCGACGTCGCCGAGGTCGACCCGCACCGAGTTCCACTGGTCGGCGTAGAGGATCTTGCCCTCGCCCTGCGCCTGCGCGGTCGCGACCGTCTCGTGCGCGTCGCGCGCGCCGAGGTCGGACAGGTAGGTCCCGTCGGTGAACAGCACGTCCACCGCCGCGTAGGTCGACGGGTACTGGAGGTCGTCGAGCAGCTCGGGGAAGATCGTGTAGCTCAGACGCGTGTCCTCGCCGACGAGGACGTCCACGTCGTCGTAGAGCACGTTCGTCGCGTAGGTCTCGCCGTCGGCGAGGTGCGAGCCGTCGTACCGCAGCGAGTGCAGGCCGGAGAACCCGACGCCCGCCTTGTTGGTGAAGTTGACGCGCGGGCCCGTGCCGACCTTGGTGTTCATGGGCGCCGCGGAGGGACCGGCGCTCAGGTCGCCCGAGAGGTCCCACCCGGCGAGCTGGACGATGGAGTCGCCCGAGTTCGCCGTGACGTTGAGGCGCAGGTACGTGTACGCCGCGGTGGGCGCCTCGAGCTCGAACGTGCGCGTCTGCTGGCGGTTCGGGAAGTCCTCGTCGGTCCGCTGGTCGAGCGGGGTCCACGTCGTGCCGTCGTTCGAGCCCTCGACCGTCCAGGTCTTCGGGTCGCGACCGGCGGCGTCGTCGCCCGAGGTCATCGTGTACGCCACGAACGAGACGGGCTCGGTGAACTCGTACCGGACCCAGCCGGTCGATGCGAACGCGAGCCACTTGGTGCCCGAGCTGCCGTCGGCGAGGTTCGCCGCGCCCTCGTTGGGCAGGTTCTGCGCGCTCGCGGTGACGCCCTTGAGCTGCCCGAGGACGCTGCCGGGCAGGCCGGCAGTGAACGAGCCGACGTTCGCCTGCCAGGGTGCGCCGTCGCGCTCGGCCACGGTGGTGGGCAGCGCGGCCGGGTCGCCGGACTCGAACGAGGACGAGAAGTCGCCGGGCTCGGCGGCCGCGGCGGGCGCGGCGGCGAGGGCTCCCGCGGGGGCCGCGAGAGGCACCCCGAGCGGGACGGCGAGTGCGGCGGCGAGCACGAGGCCGAGGGGCCGGGCGCGGCCGCTGCCGGACCGCGCGACCGCGCGTCCGGGCGGGAGTGGTCTGGTCATGCCGCGATCTCCTTCGATCGTCTGACAGCGCTGTCAGGCTGCAGGGGTGCCCCTGACAACGCGCAGGGGGGAAGCGTTGTCAGGGGCGACCTGAACCTATGCGTCGGTTCCGGGCTTTGTCAACGCGGTCAGGGCTCTGCCGGAAGGGCGCGGACGAGAGGACCCCCTGGCGCGAAAGTCACGCTCGGTGTGACTTTCGCGCTACCCGCTCGACCACCGAGGGCGTCGCGCGCCGTCAGCACGACCGTGCTCGCACCGACACGCGCACGGGCACCGCGGCCACGCCTAGGCCGCGGGGCCGGAGACCTCCCCCGTGCCGCGGACGACGAGACGCGTCGGCACCACGACGAGCCGTGGGGCGAGCTCCGGGTTCTCGGCGCGGGACACCGCGAGCGCCGCCGCCTGCCGGCCCATCTCCACGACGTCGTAGCCCACGACCGTCACGTGCAGCAGGTCCGCGAGCTCGAAGTCGTCGAAGCCGACGAGCGCGACGTCCGCCGCCCCGCCCGTCGACTCGCGGTCGCGCAGCGCGTGGAGCGCGCCGACCGTGATCTTGTTGTTCGCCGTCACGAGCGCCGTCGGCGGCTCCGGCAGGGCGAGGAGCTCCGCGACGAACACGCGCGCGAGGTCGGCGTCGTGCGCGCCGTCGCGCACGTACCGCGCCGGGTCCTCGACGCCCGCGGCCCGCAACGTCGCGACGAACTCGTCGCGACGCTCCTGGAACGTCCACAGGCGCGACACGTCGCCGACGAGCGCGATCCGGCGGTGCCCGTGCGCGAGGAGGTGCGTCACGGCGTCGCGCACTCCCCCGCGGTTGTCGATGACGACCGTGTCCGCCTCGACGCCGCGCGCGGGCCGGTCGATGAACACGACCGGCAGGCCGTCGTCGAGCTCGCGGCGCAGGGCCGAGTGGTCGGTGGACGTCGGGGTGACGACGAGCGCGCCGACGCGGCGCTCGACGAGCGCCTCGGTGAGGGAGCGCTCGCGCTCCGGCTCCTCGTCGGAGCTCGTGGTGATGAGCTGGAGGCCGTGGTGGCGGAGCTCGCGCTCGATGCCGCTGGCCAGCGCGGAGTAGAACGGGTTGGCGAGGTCGCCGGTGACGAAGCCGACGAGCCGCGACGAGCCGCCGCGCGCGAGGTCCGCCGCGACGGCGTTGCGCCGGAAGCCGAGCCGCTGCGCGGCCTCCTGCACCTTGGCGCGCGTCTGCGGCGCGACGTTCGGCTCGTCGTTGAGGACGCGCGACGCCGTCTTGAGGCTCACGCCGGCGGCCTCCGCGACGGAGGCGAGCGTCGGGCGCCGGCCTCCACGTCCGCCGTGCGGACGCGCCACGGCCGCCTCGGTCGGGGTGTCGGGCACCATGACCCCGACCTCGCCCGGCGGGACCGTCCCCGCGCTCTCCCCCTGCATCACCATCTCAGACCTCCCGTCGACCACGAATGAGCATGTCGACGACGATAGCGAGGAGCAGGACCGCTCCGGTCACGATGTACCGCGTGGCCGTGTCGAGGTTGAGCAGCGTGAGCCCGTTCGCGATGGACTGCAGGACGAGCACGCCGAGCAGCGCTGACCACGCGCTCCCGCGCCCGCCGAACAGGCTCGTGCCGCCGATGACCGCGGCCGCGATCGCCGTCAGGTAGGTGTCCGCCGCGCCGGTCCCCTGGTTCGCCGCCGCGAGCCGGCCCGCGGCAAGGACCCCGCCGAGCGCGGCGAACGTCGAGCACGCGACGAAGCACGAGACGACGGTGCGGCGCACGGCGACGCCCGCGAGGAGCGCGGAGCGCCGGTTGCCGCCGACGGCGCGCACGGAGCGTCCCCAGCGCGTGCGGCGCAGCAGCACGTCGACCACGACCACGAGCGCCACGAAGAGCACCACGGTGTAGCCGATCCCCCGCGCCGTGCCGAGGTACGCGACGGTCGCGACGAGCACCGCCGCGAGGACCGCCGTGCGGACCGCGATGCGGCCCAGGCCCGGGCTCGGGAGCTCTGCCCGGACCCGGCGCACGTGGTCGGTCACGCGCAGCGCGGCGTACCCCGCCACGACCACGACCACGAGGCCCCACGCGACCGCGGGGGCGAGGAAGCCCTGCTGGACCGTGCGGACGAGCCACGACTCGAACGGCAGGTTGATCGAGCCCTTGGGCCCGAGGACGCGCAGCTGGACGCCCGCGAAGATGAGGAGCCCCGCGAGCGTGAAGACGAACGACGCGAGCCCGAGGCGCGTGGACAGCAGGCCGTAGCCGAGCCCGACGACGACGCCCACGGCCAGCGCCGCGACGATCGCGACCCCGACGGGCCAGCCCAGGCCCACCGTGCCGACGGCGAGCACCGCCGCGGCGAGACCGCTCACCGAGCCGACCGACAGGTCGATCTGGCCGACGAGCAGCACGAGCACGACGCCGAGCGCGATGATCCCCGTGGGGGCGCTCTGGAGCGTGAGGTTGACGAGGTTCTCCGCGGAGAGGAACGCCGGGTTGATCGCGCCGAGCACGACCCAGATGAGGACGAGCGCGGCGACGATGGGCAGCATGCCGAGGTGCGCGCCGCGCAGCTGCTGCACGACGGACCCGGACAGCGCGCCCGTCGCGGGCCGGTCGAGCGCCGCGCCCGAGGCGCGACCGGGGACGCTCATCGGTGCACCGCCCCGGTGCCGCCCGTACGCCGCTCGCGCTCGGCGCCGCCCGCGCTGCTGCCCGTACCGCCCGGGCGCGCCGGGCGCACGGCGCCCGTCATCGCGGCGAGCAGGTCCTCGTAGGAGGTGTCGCCCGGGAACTCGCCGTGCACGCGGCCGAGCCGCAGCACGAGGATGCGGTCGGCGACGGCCTGGAGGTCGCCCGCCTGGTGACTGATGAGGACGACGGCGTGCCCGCGCTCGCGCAGCTTCTCGATGAGGTTGAGCACCTCGGCCGTCTGCCGGACGCCGAGCGCCGCCGTCGGCTCGTCGAGGACGAGCACGCGCGGCGACCCGAGGAGGGCGCGCGCGACGGCCACGACCTGCCGCTGGCCGCCCGAGAGCGTGCGCACCGGCTGCCGCACCGACGGGACGGTCGCGGCGAGCTGGTCGAGCAGACCCCATGCCTCGCGCTCCATCGCGATCTCGTCGAGGAACGGCCCGCGGAGGACCTCCTGGCCGAGGAACACGTTCTCGACGACGTCGAGGTCGTCGACGAGCGCGAGCTGCTGGAACACCGCCGCGATCCCGTGCTGGCGCGCCGCCGCCGGGGAGTCGAGCACGACGGGCGCGCCGTCGAGCAGCACCTCGCCCGCGTCGGGGCGGAACGCGCCCGCGACGACGCCCGCGAGCGTCGACTTGCCGGCGCCGTTGTCGCCCACGACGGCGAGGACCTCGTGCTCGCGCACCTCGACGTCGACGTCGACGAGCGCCCGGACGCCGCCGAAGTTCTTCGAGACCCCGCGCAGGGCCAGGACGGGGGCGCTCACGGCGCCGCCTCCAGCAGACCCGCGGCGACGCACGCGTCGACGTACGACGGGGTGCAGATCTCGTCGACCGTGTACACGCCGCCGTCGACGAGGACGCGCTGGACGTCGTCGACCCCGACCGCGCGCGGCGCGAGGAGGAGGCTCGGGACGCCGTCGATCACCACGGTCGCGCGGGGGTCCTCGCCGCGCAGCACCCGCACGGCGAGCTCGGCGGCCGTGCGCGCCTGCTGCGTCGTGGCCTTGTAGACGGTCATGTACTGGTCGCCCGAGACGACGCGCTGGACGGCCGCGAGCTCGCCGTCCTGGCCCGTCGTGGGCGGCACCGGGTCGAGGCCGGCGGCCTTCATCGCGGCGATCGCACCGCCCGCGATGCCGTCGCTCGCCGCGAAGACGCCGTCGACGCGACCCGGGTACTGCGTGAGCTGCCCCTCGACCCACTCGGTCGCCTTGTCGGGGCTCCAGTCGGGCGTGTCGTACTCGGCGAGCACGTCGATGTCCTCTCCCTCGAGCGCACGGTGGGCGCCGGCGGCGAGCTCCGCGGCGTTCGGGTCGGTCGGCGAGCCCTGGACGAGCAGGACACCCGGCCGCCGGCCCTGCGCCGGCGGGTCCTGCTCCGCGCGGTCGCGGACCGCGCCGACGAGCGCCTCCCCCATGAGGTACCCGATGAGCTCGTTGTCGAACGAGACGTAGTAGTTCGCGCCGTCGACGAAGCGATCGTAGGCGATGACGGGCACGCCGAGGCGCTGGGCCTCGGCGACGACGCTCACCGCCGCGACGGCGTCGACCGCGTCGAGCACCAGGACGTCCGCGCCGCGCGCGAGCATCGACTCGGCCTGCTGCTGCTGGTTCGCGGCGTCCTGGGCGGCGTTCGCGTACAGCACCTCGCACGACGGGCAGCGCCGCTCGACCACCCCGACGAAGGTCGGGCGGTCGGTCGTCTCGTAGCGCGCGGTCTTCGCCTCGGGCAGCAGGAGCCCGATGGTCCCCTCCGACGGCCCGGCGGGCTCCTCCGGCGGCGCGCAGCCCGCGAGCGCCAGGAGGGCGACCACGACCGCCGTGACGGCCGTCGTCACCGCACCCCGCGCGCGACGGCGGGCGCCCCCGGCCGGGACGAAGGCCCCCGTCATGCGGTCACCCCCAGGGAGCCGCTCACGCGCGCGAGGTCGAGCGCGACGGCGAGCGCGCCGCGCACCTCGGCGGCCGACCCCAGCTCGGACGCGACGACCTCGACCGGGCCCGCCGTGCTGGGGACCGTGCGCTGCTCGAGCGCGGTGCGGAGCGGGCCGAGCAGGGCCTCGCCCGCCTCGGCGAGCTGCCCACCGACGACGACGATCTCCGGGTCGACGAGGTTGCACAGGTTCGCGGCCGCGACGCCGAGGTGCTGCCCGGCGTCGAACAGGACGCGACGGCAGCCGGGGTCGCCCTCCTGGGCGCGCGCGATGACGTCGCGCAGCGTGAGGTGGCCGCGGCTCTCGGAGAGCATGGACAGCAGCACGCCCGCGCCGACGTACATCTCGAGGCACCCGCGGTTGCCGCACCGGCACACGGGGCCGTTCTCGTCGATCGTCACGTGCCCGATCTCGCCCGCGACGCCTGCGCGGCCGTGCACGACGCGCCCGCCGAGGACGAGCCCGCCGCCCACGCCGTGGGACACGCGCAGGTAGGCGACGGCGTCGTGCCCGACGGCCGCCCCGAACCGGGTCTCCGCGAGGGCGCCGAGGTTGGCGTCGTTGTCCACCGTCACGGGCGCGCCGAGCTCGGCCTCGAGCAGCTCGGGGACGACGACGCCGTCCCAGCCCCGCATCATGCCGACCGTCGCGATGCGCCCGGCGCGCACGTCCACGGGGGCGGGCACCCCGACACCGACGGCGAGCAGCTCCTCGGGGGACGCGTCGACCGACGCGACCATCTCCCCGACGAGCAGCGCGGCGCGCTGCAGGCCGGTGTCCGCGCGGTGGTCCGGGGCGAGCGGCATGCGCTGGTCGGCGAGCACGCGCATGGACGCGTCCGCGAGCGCGACGCGCATCGAGCGGGTGCCGAAGTGCACCCCCGCGACGAGCCCGAGGTTGCGCGCGAGGGTGACCTGGAGGGCGCGGCGCCCGCTGCGCGTGGACGGCGAGGTGTGCAGGACGCCCGCGCCGGTGAGCTCCTTGACGATGTTGGAGACGGTGGCCGGGGACAGCCCGGTGACGCCGGCCAGCTCGATCTGCGTGAGGGAGCCACGCTGCTGGACGGCGCTCACGATCCGGGCTCGGTTGGCCTCACGCAGTGAAGTCTGCGAGCCCGGTGTCACCCGGTCAGCGCGCACGTCGGTCAGGATACCGCCGGGACGCGCCGGTCCTGGTGGGGCGCCTCGCCGTGCAGGTGGGGGCGGACAGCTCGACAGGGATCGGACAGCGCTGTCAGAATGATGGTCACCGCACGACCACGCGGTTTGGATCCATGTCCTGACGCGTACATCACGATTCAGCGACGCTTGCGTTCATTTCTTGACATCAAGCGTCGGGCGCCGTTGTATGGGCCTCGGGTTCGAGGGCGCGCCGGTGCGCCCGGCCGGTGCGACGTCGTCGTCCCGCCGGTCCCCCACGACCGAAGAAGGCGTAGGGATATCACGATGCGAATCGATCGCAGGACGAGCGCGACGGTGGCGACGGCCGCCCTCGTAGGTCTCGCACTCGCCGCGTGCAGCGGCGGTGGTTCCGGTGACGGGGGCACCGGTGACGGGGGCGCTTCGGGGGGCGGCGACGAGGTCGAGGTCTTCACCTGGTGGGCCGCCGGCTCCGAGAAGGCGGGTCTCGACGCGCTGGTCGGCGTGTTCGAGGAGCAGCACCCCGACGTGGAGTTCATCAACGGCGCGGTGGCCGGCGGTGCCGGCTCGGCCGCCAAGGACCTCCTCCAGTCCCGCCTCCAGGCCCAGGACCCGCCGGACACGTTCCAGGCGCACGCCGGTGCCGAGCTCCAGGACTACATCGACGCCGCGCAGATCGAGGACGTCTCCTCGCTCTACGACGAGTTCGGCCTGACCGACGTCTTCCCGGCCGACCTCGTCGACCGCCTCAAGTCCGACGACGGCGCGATCTACTCGATCCCGTCGAACATCCACCGCGCGAACGTGGTCTGGGCGAACCCGACGGTCCTCGAGGCCAACGGCGTCGACCCGGCCGCGACCTACGCGGACCTCGACGCCTGGATGGCGGACCTCGACAAGCTCCAGGCCGCGGGCGTCACGCCGCTGTCGGTCGCGACGACCTGGACCCAGGTCAACCTCCTGGAGACCGTGCTCCTCGCGGACCTCGGGGCCGAGGGCTACAACGGCCTGTGGGACGGCTCGACCGACTGGGAGGGTGCCGAGGTCACGGCCGCCCTCGAGGACTTCGAGAAGCTCATGAGCTACACCAACACCGACCGTGACGGGCTCGACTGGCCCGAGGCGACCCAGATGGTGATCGACGGCAACGCCGCGTTCAACGTCATGGGCGACTGGGCCGTCGCGGCGTTCGAGGAGCAGGGCAAGACGCTCGGCACCGACTTCACCGCGTTCCCCGTCCCGGGTACCGACGGCGTGTTCGACTTCCTCGCCGACTCGTTCACCCTCCCGGTGGGCGCCCCGCACCCCGACGGCGCCAAGGCGTGGCTCGAGACCGTGGGCTCGCTCGAGGGCCAGGTCGCGTTCAACAAGGCCAAGGGATCCATCCCGGCTCGCACCGACGCCGACCCGGCCGAGTTCTCGGAGTACCAGCAGACGGCGATCGAGTCGTTCGGCAACGACACGATCGTCTCCTCGCTCGCGCACGGCGCCGCCGCCCCGGTCGCGACGCTCAACGCGATCTCCGACGCGACGAGCAAGTTCACGTCCGGCGGGTCCGACCTCGCGACCTACCAGTCCGAGCTCGCCGCGGCCACCGCACAGGGCTGACACCGCTTCACGGAGCCGCCGCGCGTCGTCGGGCACGTCCCGACGGCGCGCGGCAGCCCCGCGAGCGGAACACGTCCCCCGGGGACGCCGGCGCTCCCGAGCGCCGCGTCCCCCGCACCCCACGACCGGGAAGACCCACCATGCTCAAGTCACTGCGACGAGCCGGCCCAGCGCTGCTGCTGCTCGCCCCCTCGCTGATCCTCGTCGGCGTGTTCGTCTACGGCCTGATCGGCGCGAACTTCAGGACGTCGATCACGGACAACCACACCGCGGCACAGGCCACGGGCCAGAAGCCGTCGGTCGTCGTGTGGTTCGAGAACTACACGGCCCTCCTCGGCAGCGAGGCGTTCCAGCACTCGCTGAAGAACCTCGTGCTCTACACGGTGGTCTTCCTCGCCGGCACGATGCTCATGGGCTTCCTGTGGGCGTGGATGCTGGACAAGCCCGTCAAGGGCGAGGGGATCTTCCGCTCGGTCTACCTGTTCCCCATGGCCGTGTCGTTCGTCGCGTCCGGTGTCGTGTGGCGCTGGCTCCTCAACTCGAACCAGGGCGAGCAGGCGAGCGGCCTCAACCGGTTGTTCCAGATCGTCGGGCTCGACTTCCTGCAGAACAACTGGTGGAACAACGTCACGTGGGGCATCACGGCGATCGCGATCCCCGCGATCTGGCAGCTCTCCGGGTACGTCATGGCGCTGTTCCTCGCCGGGTTCCGCGGCATCCCCGACGAGCTGCGCGAGGCCGCCCGCATGGACGGCGCGAGCGAGTGGAAGCTGTACCGCCACGTGCTGTTCCCGCAGCTCTCGCCGATCGCGCTCTCGGCGCTCATCATCATCGGCCACATGTCGCTCAAGGCGTTCGACCTCATCATGTCGATCTCGAAGCCCGCGAACTACCAGACCAAGGTTCCGGCCGTCGACATGTACGTCTTCAAGTCGAGCTTCGACTACGCCAACGCGGCGGCCGTCGGCTCGATCCTGCTGATCATCGTGGCCGTCGTCATCGTGCCCTACCTGATCCGCACCAACCGTCAGGAGAAGCGATGACGACCACCTCGACGCCGGCCGTCCCCGCCCCCGACGTCGTCGGCACGCCGCGCCAGCCGGCGCGCCGCACGCCGCGCGAGCGCTTCTCCGTCGGCCGCACGCTCAAGTACGCGGCGCTGGTCCTGTTCCTCGTCATCGTCCTCATCCCCGTCTACGTGCTCTTCGTGACGAGCTTCAAGGGCGCGGGCGACGCGTCGCCCGCGCGCGCGTGGTCGCTCCCGCAGACGTGGACGACGGAGAACTGGCAGACGGCGTGGACCGCGCTGTCCCCCGCCATCTGGCGCACGGTGCAGATGGTCGTGCCGTCGGCGATCATCGCGGCCTTCCTCGGGTCGCTCAACGGGTTCGTGCTCTCCCGCTGGTCGTTCAAGGGCGCGAACATCGTCTTCACGCTGATCCTCTTCGGGATGTTCATCCCGTACCAGGCCGTGATGATCCCGCTCAACCAGCTCGTGCTGGGCCTGGGCATCCCGAGCGGCGTGCCGTCGCTGATCCTGCTGCACGTCGTCTACGGCATCCCCATCACGACGCTCATCTTCCGCAACTACTACATGACCGTGCCGCACGAGCTCGTCGAGGCCGCGCGCGTCGACGGCGCGGGGATGCTGCGCACCTACTGGTCGATCATCCTGCCGATCTCGATCCCGAGCTTCGTGGTCGTGCTCATCTGGCAGTTCACGTCCGCGTGGAACGACTTCCTCTTCGCCGTGTTCTTCTCCTCCAGCCAGAACGGCCCCGTGACGCTCGCGCTGAACAACCTCGCGAACGGCGCGCTGCTGCAGAACTACGGCGTCTCGATGGCCGGCGCGCTCTTCGCGTCGCTCCCGACGCTGCTCGTGTACATCGTCCTCGGCAAGTACTTCGTCGGGGGTCTGATGTCCGGCTCGGTCAAGGGCTGACCCGACCGACCGCCCACCGCGGTCCCGAGGCCCGTCGGGGAGCATGGTCACCACCACGCTCCCCGACGGGCCTCGGCGCGTTCCCCGCCGCCCGCGGCTTCACCCGCGGCAGTTTCGCCGAACCTCTGGACTCTGCCAGACAGCGCTGTCAGGATGGCGGGCACCGGAGCTCCGCACCCGCACCCCGCACCCGCACCCCGCGCCGCACCGCCGTCCACGGCGGACCCGCTCCCGACGACGACGACGAGAGACCCCCACCATGACCCGATCACCCGCCCGGCCCCCGGCCGCGCGCCGCCCGCGGCGCCGCACCACGACCGCCGTCCTCGCCCTCGCGACGGCCGGCTCCCTCCTCCTGGCCCCCGCGACCGCCCAGGGCGCGCCGACCGCTCCGCCCGCGGCCCCGGCGTCGACCACGGCCGATGCCACGCCCGCGTACGGCGCCCCCGACGAGACCGCCGCCGACTACTACGGCGCCCTCCTGCGGCACACCCGCTGGGTCGAGACCGTCTGGGACGAGTCCGCCGGGGTGTACCAGCTCAAGGACTTCAACTTCGCCGTCGTGCTGGGCAACGCCGTGCTCCTGACCCACGGCGAGTACGACGCCGAGCTCGCGGGCGTCTCGGAGGAGACGCTGCGCGCCCGCACGCTCGCGACGATCCGGCACTACGCGGCCACCAACCGGTTCGTGGACCCGGCAGGCACGTGGGGCAAGAAGCTGTTCTGGGACTCGACGTTCCAGTCGTACTTCCTCGCGGCCGGGACGCTGCTGTGGGACGAGCTCGACGCGACGACGCAGGCCAACCTCACGACCATCGCGACCGGCCAGTCGAAGTACACCGCCGACCTGGACTTCGGCAAGGACCCGCTCTCCGGGTCGTGGACCGCGGACTGGCCGACGGGCAAGCACGAGGGCGACACCGCGCAGGAGGAGGTCGGCGTCTACACGCAGGCCCTCGCGCCCGGCCTCGCGTGGGCGCCCGACGACCCCGACGCCGCGCGCTGGGCCGAGCAGCTCGGCGACTGGGGCCGCAACGCGGCGGGACAGCCGACGGCCGACCGGAACAACCCGGCCGTCGTGGCGGGCAGGCCCGTGTCGACGAACACCATGCAGACCATCCACGACACGTACCTCGTGGAGAACCACGGGTCGTTCGGCCCGCACTACCAGTCCGACATCTGGCGGTCCGGCGGGCGCAACGCGATCCACTTCCTGCTCCGCGACGAGCCGCTGCCGGAGATCCTCACGCACCAGCCCAACTCGGCGGAGCTGTGGGAGTCGATCAAGCTCGTCATGTCGGACGCGGGCGAGCCGTTCATGCCCATGGTCGCCGACCGCGAGTTCCTCTACGGCCGCGACGCCATCCCCATGGCGTTCCTCGGCCAGGTCCTGCGCGACCCCGACGCCGCGCGCGCCGAGGCGAACCTCGCCGCCGCGCTCGAGGACTACCAGTCGTACGCGCCGGTCCACCGGCTGGCGAAGTTCTCGGGCGAGCCCAAGTACGAGCCCGAGGCGCGCGCGGAGATCGCGATCTCCTACCTCCTGCACGTCGAGGCGGCCGAGTCGCCCGAGGGCCCCGTCGAGCCGACGCCGCAGGACGAGTTCTTCGAGCGCCTCGCCGGGGTGCGCGACTTCGGCGCCGGGCCCGGCCTGACCGTCCAGCAGACGGCGGACGCGTGGGCCGCGGCGTCGAGCCGCAAGGGCTTCGTGAAGTTCCCCTGGGTCCCGTCGCACGACTCGTGGCTGTTCCACGTCTCGGGCTCGACCCCGTTCCTCTACCCCACGACCGGTGCCACGGTCGACGACCGGCACGTGCGGACGTACACCGGCCCGCGCGACGGCTTCGAGGGCACGTCGTCGGTGTTCCGGGTCGGCAGCGGCTACGCGGGTCAGGTCACGCTCCCGACCGGCGCGGCCGTCTACGCGTCGACCGGGGCGGGCACGGAGGACGCCAGCCTGTCGGTCCGCAACCTCGCCATGAACGGCTACTCGGGCCTCGACGGGTCGCGCACCTACACGACCGCCGAGGGCGAGACCACCGCGACGCTCCCCGTGACGCGTCCGGCCGACCCCGCGGACGCGAAGGCCGCGCGCGTCGACGACCTGTCGTTCGCGCCCGTCACGGCGCGGTACGTCCGGCTCCTCGGGCAGCAGGGCCACCCGCAGTACGGCTACTCGATGTTCGCGTTCCACGCCTACGGCGACGAGGGGTCGACGACCGACCTCGCCGCCGGGAAGGTCGCGACCGCGTCCAGCCAGGACACGGCGGGCGGCCGCACCGCGGCGCGCGTGACCGACGGCAACCCGTCGACCCGCTGGGCCGTCGCGGTCGGCGAGCGCACGCGACCGGACTCGTGGATCCAGGTCGACCTCGGCGAGGAGACGACCGTGGGCGCCGTGCGGTTCGCGTGGGAGGCGAGCGCGGGCGCGCGGTACCTCGTCCAGACGTCGACCGACGGCCGGACGTGGACCACCGCGACCGCGTACGGCAAGGCCCCGGCGGACGTGAACGTCGCGCGCCTCGACACCGTCGACCTCACCCCGGAGGGCGCTGACGAGCCCGCGCCGGTCACCGCGCGCTACGTCCGCATGCAGGGCGTGCGCGGCGACGCGGCCTACGGCTACTCGCTCTACCACCTGCGTGCGTTCTCGCCCACGGGGACGGACGTCGCCGCGGGCAAGCCGGCCACCGCGTCGAGTGCCAACGGGTCCAACCCCGCGAGCGCCGTCACCGACGGCTCCGCCACGACGCGCTGGGCGGTCGCGGTCGCGGACCGCACGCGGCCCGACTCGTGGGTCCAGGTCGACCTCGGCGCGCCCACCGCGGTGAGCCAGGTCCAGCTCGGCTGGGAGGTCGCCGCGGGCCAGGAGTACCGCGTCCAGACGTCGCTCGACGGGCAGACGTGGCACGACGCCGCGTCGTTCCGGTACACGGGCGACCAGGTGCTGCGCAGCGAGGGCGACTGGCTCAACGTCGAGGGCGAGGCCGGGTTCGTCGTGCGCGGCTCGGACGCCCCCGTGACCGTCTCGCGCGCGACCGACACGCGGCACGTCGTGCGGCTCACCGACGGCGCGACCGGGCCCCGGCTCGTCGAGATGGTCCCCGGCGACGCCGCGGCGACGGCCGCGCAGGCGGGGGTCCGCGTGCCCACGGCCGACGCGGCGGGCGTGCTCGTGAGCGCGGTCGACGGGTACGTCGTCGCGTTCAACCTCACGGGCGCCGACGTCGCGACGACCCTCACCGTCCCGCACGACGGCGGGGCCGTCCCGGTCTACGCCGGCACCCAGACCGTCGGGGCGGACGCCTCGACGCTCGCGGTCACGGTCCCCGCGGGCGACGCCGTCGTCCTCGCGCCGCGCGCGACGGTCGCCACACCCGCCGGGCAGACCCCGACCGGGGTCACGGTCGCCGTCGACGACGCCCGCTCGTTCCGCGTCAGCGGCGACGGGTCGCCGGTCGAGCTGCGCCACGCCGAGACGGGCGCGACGCGCACGGTCGGGGCGGCGCCGTCGGGCACGCGCGTCACCCTCCGGGACTCGACCCCGTTCCCGGTCGCGGACCACGCGCTCAGCACGCTCACGTTCCCCGCGTCCGTGCTGCCCACGGGCATGACGTCGCCCTCGCTCGCCGTCGACGGCGACGCCGCGACGGCGTGGGTCCCCGGGCCGGACGGCCGCATGGTCACCGACCTGGGCGCGCCGCGCGAGATCGGCACCGTCGTCGCCGCGTGGGAGCGCGGCGGCGCGCCGGAGTCGGTCCTCTCGGTGAGCGACGACGGCCTGACCTTCACCGACGTCGGCACGATCGGTGCCGGTGGCGCGCGCGGCACGCTCGCCGTGGACCGCACGGCCCGGTACGTCGCGCTGAGCACGTCGTGGCGGGACGGCGACCCGGGCCTCACGGCCCTCCGGGTGCTCGCGCCCGGCGCGGCGGACCCGGCGTCGCCGGCCGCCGTCGCCGTGACCGCGACGGCCGAGGTGCGGTGCCTCGCGGGCAAGGCGTACGTGGCGGTGCGCGTCGTGAACGACGACGACGTCCCGCTCGACGTCGACGTCGCAACCCCGTGGGGCGCGAAGAGCTTCCCGTCCGTGGCACCCGGCAAGAACGCGTACCAGTCGTTCGCCGTCCGCGGGGCCACGACCGGCCCCGTGACCGCGACGGCCGCGCCGTCCGACGACGCCGACGAGCGCGAGACCGTCGCGACTCCGGAGCACGGCCAGCCCGCCTGCGGCTGACCGTCCCGGTCCCCCGGACCCGGGGTCGTGCGCCCGCCCGGGGCGCGCGGCCCCGGGTCCGTCGCGTCCGGCGCGCGCGTCCCGCGTGGGGCTGCGTCGGGCCTGGACCGGGCCCGGATCGGGCCCGGCAGGTCGGGACCTTCGGCCGGTCCGGCGCGGGGGCCCGCGAGGATACGTTCGAGGTCCTGACGGCACCGCCGTCAGGAGGTCCGGACCGCCGGGCCGTCGTGGTCCGAAGGAGCCGCCGATGACCCGCCCCGGCCTCGTGGTCGCCGGACTGGACCGGCTGTCCGTCACGGACTGGCCCGGCCGACGGGTCGCCACCGTCCTCACCCAGGGCTGCCCGTGGCGCTGCGGCTACTGCCACCACCCGGGGCTGTGCGCGGTCGCCGCGCTCGGCGGCCCGCCGCCGCAGGACACAGTCCCCTGGTCCGAGGTCGTCGCGTTCCTCGCGCCGCGCCGCCGCCTGCTCGACGGCGTCGTGTTCTCGGGCGGCGAGCCCACCCTGCACCCCGGGCTGCTCGGCGCGATCGACGACGTGCGGGGCCTCGGCCTCGACGTCGGCCTCCACACGGCCGGCCCGTGGCCGGCGCGGCTCGCTCGGCTGCTGCCGTTCGTCGACTGGGTCGGCCTCGACATCAAGCACCTGCCGTCCCGCTACCCCGTCGTGACGGGCACGATCCCGTCGGGTCGGCGCGCGTTCGAGGCGCTGGCCGTGATCCTGCGCTCGGGCGTCGACCACGAGGTGCGCACGACCGTCGACCCGAGCGTCCACTCGCGCACCGAGCTCCTCGCGCTCGGCACGCACCTGCGCCGCCTCGGCGTGCGCGAGTGGGTGCTCCAGGAGGCCGTGCCCGACGGCGCGTCCCCCGCCTGGGCGCGCGGCCTCGCGGGCCGCCGCCTCACCGACGTGCTCGACGCGACCGACCTCGCCTGGGCGCGGCGGCGGGTCGCCGCCTGACGTCGCGCCGCGGGTGCGCGGGGTCGGGCCGCACGCGACGGCCCGATCGGGCGTGCCGGCGCCGCGCGAGCCCGCCCGTCAGACCGGGCGGACCGGCTGACGGAGCACGGTGCGCAACTTCGCGGAGTCGGTGCGCCGGACGTCGCTCAGGTAGATCTCGTGGTGCGGCCCGGCGAACGTGAGCCCGTTCTCGGGCAGGTAGACGTCGTGCAGCTCGGCGAGCACCGGGCCCTCGTCGTCGTACGGGCCGACGTGCAGCGTCTGCACCGACCGCCCCTCCGTGAGGCTCGTGCGGCGCACGAGGTCGAGCGCGACCGGCGGCTCCTTCTTCGCCCGGAGCGTCTCCGTGGCGGCGACCACCGTGTCCTCGTCCACCCAGTCGGGCTGGAGGACGAGGAGGGTCCACCGCCACGCGCCCTTCTCGCGGCGCACGAACGTGCCCGGGTCGTCGGCCGTCCACAGCCCCTCGAGCGGCCCGACGACGTAGTCCCGCCCCGCGCGCTTGCTCGCGAACTTCACGGCGTAGGACAGCGAGAACAGCGCCTCGACCGCCTGCGCGTAGGCCGACGCCGTGTTGGGGTCGCCCTCGCCGTCGACGGCGAGATAGGCCAGGGTCGGCACGTCCACCTCGACGAACCGGCCGCGGGGCGGCGCGTAGAGCTCGCGGTGGGACGCCTTGAGGTCGACCTTGTCCGACGGCATGGCCCGACGCTACCGGGCCCCTCCGACACGCGAGCGCGCCGCCGGACGGTCCGCGCACGATGCCCGCACGCCTGATATCCAGGACGGGTGACCTCACCGCCGCCCCACCCCCCGCACGACCCGCGGCACGGGTCCGCGTACGGCGGCCCCCCACCGGGGCCGCACCCCGCCTACCCGCCGCACCCCGGGCACCCGGGTCCCGGGTATCCGCCGCAGCCCGGGCACGCGGGGCACCCGGGGCTCGGGTATCCGGCACCGGGGTATGCACCGCCGCCCCCGCCGCCGGCGGCCGCCTTCACACCGAGGTACCGACGCACCGCCTGGGTGCTCATCTGGGTGCCGGTCGTCCTCATGGTCGTCGCGGGCGCGCTGAGCATCGGCCTGCTCGCCTACGCGGACAGCGACCCGTCGAACAACTCGGCCGCCGGCTACCTCGCGCTGATGATGTGGGCGGCGATGCTCGTCGTCGGGCCGCTCCTGCTCGGGGCGTTCGTGCCAGGCTGCGTGATGCTCGCGCGCTCGAACCGGGCACGGGCGCTCACGCAGGTCACCGGCTACCGGCCGCCGGCCTGACGACGGGCTCCGGGTCGGGCCGCGCGGCGGGTGGCGTCACGTAGTCGACGACCGCCCGCACGACGTCGGGGTCGCGCAGCAGCCGGTGGTGCCCGAGCCCGTCGGTCGTGAGCAGCTCGCCCTCGGGCCAGGCCGCCGCGAGCGCGGCACCCACGGGGTACGGGACCTCCTTGTCGGCGCGGTCGTGCACGACGAGCGCCGGCGGCACCGGGTGGGTGCGCAGCGTCTCGCGCACGTCGAGCTCGGGCAGCGGGCGCCCGGCCAGGTCGGAGAGCCGGCTCTGGAGGAGCTCGCGCGTCGGGCGCGACAGGCCCAGCAGGTCGGCGAACCCGTCGAGCTGGCCGAGGACGTCGGCGATCGCCGCGACGAGCACGAGACGCCCCGCGGGCAGGCCGTCGCGCACCGCGAGCACGGTCGTCGCCGTGCCGAGCGAGTGCCCGACGACGGCCGTCGCCTCCCCGTGCTCGCGCACCACCGCGGCGAGGGCGTCCGCGAGCTCGGGCATCGTGCTGCGCCGCGGACCGAGGCGGCCGGGCCCGGAGTCCCCGTGGCTCGGCGCGTCGAACGCGACGACGCGGTGGCCCGCGGCACGCAAGGGCTCGACGAACGCTCCGAGCTGGCCGCGCCGCCCGCCCCACCCGTGCGCGAGGTAGACGACGCCGGCCCCCGCCCCGTGCCCTGCGGTCCCGTCGGCCGCGTCGTCCGCGGAGGCGTGCGGGTCCCACGACTCGACGACGACCCGCGCGCCGGACGACGTCGTCACGGTGCTCAGCGCACCGGCGACGGCGCGGTCGTCGCGGCGACGACCCGCGCCGTCGGGCGGGGTGCACCACAGGTCGAGGGCGAGCCGGGCGGCACGCCGGGGCGACACCGTCTGGAGCACCGCGAACCGGGCGCGCACGAGCGCGAGTCGAGCCGCGGCCTTCCGACGACGCGCGGCGCGCCGTCGGTCCAGGCGAACGGTCGTGCTTTTCTCGGCTCGCGAGGTGGTCACGAGGATCCTCTCCGTCGGGATGGGTCGGGTGCGGGGCAGGTGCTCAGGCGACGGGCACGGGTGCGCGCGACCCGTCGAGGAGCGCCTCGAACGCGCGACGCGCCCGGTCCTCGGCCAGCGGGTCGGCCATGAAGACGTGCGCGTGGTGCAGCGCGAGCATCACCCCGTACAGCTCCGACGCGAACTGCTGGGGGTTTACGTCGTCGCGGAAGCCGCTCTCCGCGACGCACGTCCGGTAGACCTGCGCGACGGTGTCGTACAGGTCCTGGTGGTCGCGCACGAGCTGGTCGCGGACCGGCCCCTCCTGGGCGGCGAGCTCGGTCGCCGCCTTGACGAACAGGCAGCCGCCGGGCTGCTGCCGCAGGTCGCACACGAGCCAGCGCTCGAACAGCTCGCGCAGGCGGCGCTCGCCCCGGGGCGTGCGCAGCGCGGGCGCCACGACCGTGTCGACGAACTCCGCGCGCGCCTGGTCGAGCACCGCGAGCTGGAGCGACTCCTTGGAGCGGAAGTGCGCGTAGAGCCCGCTCTTCGACATGCCCGTGGCGCGCGCGAGCTCACCGATCGTCAGGCCCGAGAGGCCGACGCGGTACGCCGCCTCCACGCCGCGGTGCAGGATCGTCTGCCGCGTGTCGTCGCCCTTGGTCACCCGGCGAACGTAGCACGACCGTGCGGAAACCAAGAGAGTCGGCCGCCCGGCCGCGGCGTCACGCGACGCGCGGGAAACGACGAACGGCCCCACCCGTCGGGTGAGGCCGTTCCGCTGTGCGCCCGGAGGGATTCGAACCCCCAACCTTCTGATCCGTAGTCAGATGCTCTATCCGTTGAGCTACGGGCGCTGGTCGTGCTGGCCGTTGATCGCTCACCGGCCGTCGAGAACACTACCGCGTCCTCGCCCTGATCCCAAACCGGGTCCGGGCCCGGAGGCCGCGGCGTGACGGACGCCACGCCGTCCGACCCTCGCCGCACCGACGACGCCCCACGGTCCCCCCACGGTCGGACCCGGGCCGGGCGACGTCCCGTCCCCAGCCCGACGCGGCGGCACCGCTCCCCGGCGGACGATCGACGCATGACGTTCACCGGCCCCACTCCCGTCCCCGGCGGCTCGCCACTCGTCGCGAGCGCGCTCACCAAGGTCTACGGCTCCGCGCAGACCGCGACGCACGCCCTCGCGGGCGTGAGCCTCACGGTCCGTCCCGGGGAGTCGCTCGCGATCATGGGCCCGTCCGGGTCCGGCAAGACGACGCTCCTGCACTGCCTCGCGGGCATCATCACGCCGACGTCCGGCTCGGTGTCGTGGCGCGGCGAGGACGTCGCGACGCTCTCGGAGGCGCGGCGCACGATCCTGCGCCGCCAGGACTTCGGCTTCGTCTTCCAGTCGGGCCAGCTCCTGCCCGAGCTGCCCGCCGTCGAGAACGCGGCGCTGCCGCTCATGCTCGCCGGCACGGCCCGCGCGGAGGCCACCGCGGTCGCCGCCCGCTGGCTCGCCCACCTCGGCCTCGCCGGGATGGAGCAGCGCCGGCCGGGCGAGCTCTCCGGCGGGCAGGCGCAGCGCGTCGCGATCGCGCGCGCCCTCGTCGGGTCGCCGGGCGTCGTGTTCGCCGACGAGCCGACGGGCGCCCTCGACCAGTCGACCGGCGCGGAGGTGCTCGACGTCCTGACCCGCGCGACCCGCGACTCGGGTGCCGCGCTCGTCGTCGTGACGCACGACGCCGGGGTCGCGCGGCACTGCTCGCGCACGGTGACGATGCGCGACGGGCTCGTCTCCGGCGAGTTCTTCGCGCCCGGCCACGACGTCGCCGCCCCGGCCGTCCCCGGTCAGGAGAGCGCCCGATGAGGACCGTCGACCTCTGGTGGCTCCTGCGCCGCCGCAGCGCCGACGAGCGCGACCCGCAGGGCCTGACCAACGTGCTCGCCGTCATCGCGTTCGCCACGACCACCGCGATCCTGCTCGTCGTCGTGGGCGGGTTCGGGGCGTTCCTCGGCCGCGCGGGCGGGATCGAGGGCATGCAGGAGGGCGTGGACGCGGCCGTGACGTCCTACGACACGCAGTACCCGATCTTTGCCGGCATCGCCTCGCTCCTGCTGCTCATCCCGCTCGTGACGCTCGGCGGGGCGGCCGCGCGGCTCGCCGTCGCGCGCCGCGACGCGCGCCTCGCGGCGCTCAGGCTCGCAGGGGCGACGACTGGCCAGGTCACGTCCCTCACGGTGCTCGACGCCGCCGCCCAGGCCGTCACGGGCGCGCTCGTCGGCCTGGTCGGCTACGGCGCCCTCCTGCCGCTCGTCGCGCAGCTGCGCTTCCAGGGCCGCACGTTCGACGTCGGCGAGCTGTGGGTCGGCGTGCCCGCCCTGCTGGGCGCCGTCGTGCTCGTGGTCGCGGTCGCGCTCGTGTCGGCGCTCGTCAGCCTCCGGCGCGTCGCGATCACGCCGCTCGGCGTCGCCGCGCGCGTCACTCCCCCGGGCCTCAAGGCGGTGCGCCTGCTCGCGACCGGGCTCGCAGCCGTCGCGATGATCGTCGCGACCAACCTGTCGTTCGGCTCGGCCGCGGTCGGGATCACCGTCGTGGTCGTCATCCTGCTGATCGGCTTCGCGACGCTCAACCTCGTCGGGCCGTTCGTCATCTGGGTCGTCGGCAGGATCACCGCCGGCTCCGCACGCCGCGTGCCCACGCTGCTCGCCGGGCGGCGCATCGTGGACAACCCGAAGACCGCGTGGCGGTCCGTGGGCGGGGTCGCGCTCGCGACCTTCATCGCGGGTCTCGCGAGCATCTTCGCGCTCTTCGACCCGGGCATGGCGTCCGACCCCGCGGAGGCCCAGTTCCTCGTCGACATCAAGACGGGCGGCTTCCTCACCCTCGCCATCGCGGGCGTCCTTGCCGCCGTCTCGACAGGCGTCATGCAGGCGGGCCGGGTAATCGACCAGCGCGGCGAGTACCGCACGCTCGTCCTCGCGGGCACCGACCTGCGGACGCTCGACCGGGCGCGCTTCCGCGAGACGCTCGTGCCGCTCGTCGTGAGCGTGGGCGTCGCGACCGCGGCCGTGCTGCTGTTCATGGTGCCCGTCCTCGGCATCAACGCCTTCACGAACGCGAGCGTCGCCCTGCAGTTCCTGCTGTGCGTCCTGGGGGCGTCCGCGCTCGTGCTCGCCGGGGCGGGCGCGTCGCGGTTCGTCGTGCGGTCGGCGCTCGCGACGACCGGCACGGCGTAGGGCACGGCCCACGGCGCAGGGACGACGTCGGGGCGTCACGCAGGGCCGGTGACGGCACCGGGGCGGCTGGGGCTCGCCACGAGCCCGGCCGCCCCGCCCGCACGTCGGGCGGTGGAGGCCGCACGATCCCGGGCAACAGAAAAGGCCCCGGGTGCGAGCACACCGAGACCTTCCTGAGCGGAGACGGAGGGATTTGAACCCTCGAACGGGTTGCCCCGTTACCACCTTAGCAGGGTGGCGCACTAGACCTGACTATGCGACGTCTCCTCGCAGGACTCCGCGGAGAGCCTGCGTCGCCCAGGGTACAAGGGCGTCGCCACCAGACCAAACCGCCGGCCCGACGGCGTCCCCTCCTACCGCTCGAACGTCCACTCCCGGTCGGTGAGCATCCGCGCGACGGCGAGCCCGATCGCGAGTGCGACGATGACCAGGCCCGCCTCCACGGCGTAGGCGAGGGCCTGCGCCGTCGCCCCGGTGTTGAACTCGTACACCGCCCGGTACGCCGTGACGCCGGGGACCATGATGACCACGGCCGGGACGGACACCGTGATGCGGGGGACGCGCAGCGCGGGCGCCACCGTCGCCGCGAGGAGCCCCACGAGCAGCGCCGCCGCCGCGGCGGCCGCCTGCGGGACGACGTCGGCGTCGACGAGGAGCAGACGCCCCACGTTGGCGACCATCCCGATCGAGGCCGCCCCGAGCGCCATCGCCCAGGGGCTGTTGAACATCAGCGCGAAGCCGAGCACGCCGAGGAAGCTCGCGACCGCCCGCAGGCCGAACAGCACGGGCTCCGCGAGGGCCGGCGGCGGCACCGGGTCCGGGGCGAGCCCCGCGGCAGCCGAGACGCCCCACACCGCCAGCGCCGCCGACGCGAGGATCATCAGCGCGTACGTCACGCGCGCGACGCCCGCGGAGAAGTCGAGCTTCGCGAGGTCGAGCGCGCCCGTCACGAGCGCGAACCCGGGCACGAGGAACAGCACCGCCGAGACGTACCCCGCCTCGTGCCCGCCCTCGACCCCCGCGAGCGCGGAGAGCGCCAGCACGAGCCCGAGGTACGCGACGCTCGCGACCGCGGCCGCGAGCATCGTCACCCCGAACTGGTTGATGCCGCGGTGCAGCATCGCGCGCCGCACGCCCTGACCGAGCGCCGCCGCGACGAGCACCGCGCCGCACTCGACGAGCCCGCCGTGGTTGAGGAACGCGAACGCGGCGCACGCGATCCCCGCCCACAGCGCGTTGAGGAACGCCCCGTAGAGCGGCTCACGCCGCGCGATCCGGTCGAGCTCGGCGTCGACCTCGTCGAGGTCGGCCCCCGCCGGCAGCGTGGCCGAGAAGCGCTCGAGCTGCGCGAGCCGGTCGGCGTTGATCCCGATGGAGCGCACCTCGGTGAGCTCCGTGCGGAAGATCGGCCCCCGGTACGACGTCGCGGTGATCTCCGTGAGCGTCACGTGCGCGGCGATGCGGTCCAGGCCGAGCGCCCGGGCAGCGCGCGTCATGTGCGACTTCACGCGGTAGCTGCCGGTGCCCGCGGACAGCGCGAGACGACCGATCCGCAGCACGGTGCCCGACCGGCGGATGAGGTCGACGGGTTCGAGACCGGCTTCGTCGGCCGGGGAGGGCTCAGGCGTCACGACGCCATGATCCCGTACCGCCCCGGGCCCGGCACTCGCCGAAGGTCCCGGAACGCCCGGCCAGAGCCCCGCGTCGTCGTGACGTACCGTCTGCCCATGGCCGCCGACGTCCCCCGCACCGCCCCCGCCGACGCACCCGGGCGCGGAGGCCCGCACGTCCCGACCGACTTCGACGTGCTGATCGTCGGCTCGGGGTTCGGCGGGAGCGTCGCCGCCCTGCGCCTCACCGAGAAGGGCTATCGCGTCGGGGTCCTCGAGGCCGGCCGCCGCTTCGCCGACGAGGAGCTCCCCCGCACGTCGTGGCGTCTGCGGTCGTTCCTCTGGGCTCCCGCCCTCGGATGCTTCGGGATCCAGCGCATCCACCGCCTCCGCGACGTGCTCGTCCTCGCCGGCGCCGGTGTCGGCGGAGGCAGCCTCGTGTACGCGAACACGCTGTACGAGCCGCTCGACGACTTCTTCACGGACCCCGCCTGGGCCGGCGTCGCCGACTGGCGGGCCGAGCTGGCGCCCTGGTACGACCAGGCGCGCCGGATGCTCGGCGTCACCACCTACGCCGGACGTACCCCCGCGGACGACGTCATGGAGGACGTGGCCCGCGAGACCGGGGTGGGCGACACCTTCGTCAGAGCGCCGGTCGGTGTGTTCTTCGGCCGAGGCGGGACACCGGAGCCGGGCGTCACCGCCCCCGATCCCTACTTCGGCGGGGCCGGGCCCGAGCGACGCGGTTGCACCGAGTGCGGCGCGTGCATGACGGGGTGCCGGGTCGGGGCGAAGAACACGCTCGTGAAGAACTACCTCTATCTCGCCGAGGCCGGTGGCGCCCAGGTCCTGCCGCTCACGACCGTCACCGAGGTCCGTCCCGTGCCCGACGGCGCGGGCGGCGTCCTGCACGAGGTCCTCGCCCACCGCTCAGGGCGCCCCTGGGCAGGACGGCAGCGCTACACGGCACGCCACGTCGTGCTCTCCGCGGGGGCGCTGGGCACGCAGAGACTCCTCCACGCCATGCGGGACTCGGGACGCCTGCCGGGAGTCTCCGAGCGACTGGGACATCTCACGCGCACCAACTCCGAGGCCCTGCTCGGCGCCACGGTCCGGCGTCGCGACCACCTGCGGCGGCCCGACGCGCCCGACTACTCGCGCGGCGTCGCCATCACGTCGTCGTTCTACCCGGACACCCGGACCCACGTCGAGCCCGTGCGGTACGGGAAGGGGTCGGGCGCCATGGGGCTGCTCCAGACCGTCCTCACGGACGGTGGCCCGGGCAGGTGGCGCACCTGGCTGCGGGAGCTGTGGCGCCGACGTCGGGACCTGCCGGCGATGGCCGACCTGCGCGACTGGTCGTCGCGGACGATCATCGCGCTCGTCATGCAGAGCCACGACAACTCGCTCACGACCTCACTACGGCGAGGGCTCCTCGGCCGCAGGGTCCTCACCTCCCGCCAGGGACACGGCGCGCCCAACCCGACCTGGATCCCCGCCGGGAACGACGCCGCACGGCGCATGGCCCGGCGCATGGGCGGCATGCCGGGAGGGACCGTCGGCGAGCCCTTCGACGTCCCGATGACGGCTCACATCCTCGGCGGGTGCGCGATCGGCACCTCGCCGCGGACGGGCGTGATCGACCCGTACCACCGTGTCCACGGTCAGCCCGGCCTGCACGTCATGGACGGGTCCGCGGTGAGCGCGAACCTCGGGGTGAACCCGTCGCTCACGATCACGGCGCTCGCGGAACGGGCCTGTGCGCTCTGGCCCAACGCGGGCGAGAAGGACGTGCGCCCGCCGCTCGGCGCTGCGTACGCGGTGCTGGGCCCGGTCGCACCGCGGCACCCGCTGGTCCCGGCGCACGCCCCGGCGGCCCTGCGCCCGGCGCGCGTCAGGCCGGGACGGAGCACGGCTCCCGACCCGGCCTGACGGCACGACTGGCGGAGGGCGAGGGATTCGAACCCCCGGTGCGTTGCCGCACAACGGTTTTCAAGACCGTCACATTAGGCCGCTCTGTCAGCCCTCCCGGCGAGCCATTGTGGCACGCCCCGCCCCTGCACGACGACGGCGGGCCGACCCGTGGAGGGCGGCCCGCCGTCGTGCGTGGCGCGGGGTGCGGGAGCGGTCAGGCCGCGCCGCGGAGCTGGCGCATCGCGAGCTGGACGAGCGCGATGAGCGTCTGCTTCGTCGCCGCGCGCGAGCGCGCGTCCGTGTAGAGCATCGGCACGTGCGGCGGGATCTGCAGCGCCTCGCGGACGTCCTCGAGCTTGTGCTTGGCCACGCCGTCGAAGCAGTTGACGCCCACGACGAACGGGATGTTGCGCGACTCGAAGTAGTCGATCGCCGGGAAGCACTGCTCCAGGCGGTCGGTGTCGACGAGCACGACGGCGCCGATCGCGCCGCGGACCAGGTCGTCCCACATGAAGAGGAAGCGGTCCTGGCCCGGCGTGCCGAACAGGTAGAGCCACAGGTTGCCCGGCAGCGAGACGCGGCCGAAGTCCATCGCGACGGTCGTCGTCGTCTTGCGGTCGGACACGCCGCCCGCGTCGTCGACGCCCACCGAGTGCTCCGTCATCGCGGCCTCGGTGTTGAGCGGCTCCACGTCCGAGATCGAGCCGATGAACGTCGTCTTGCCGACGGCGAAGCCGCCCGCGACGACGATCTTCACGACCGTCGGCGCGGTCCGGGACGCCGCCGCGCCACCGGGCTGCGCCGCCGCGGCGGGCGGAGCCACGGGCGCTGCCGCGACCGGGCGCGCGGGGGCCGCCTGCTGCACCGGGGCGACCGGCTGAGCGGGCGCCTGCTGAGCAGGCGCCTGCTGAACGGGAGCCACGGGCTGCGCGGCAGCCAGGGGCTGCGGCGCGGTGCGCGGCTGGGCCGCGGCCTGCGCGACGGGAGCCGACGCAGGCTGCGCGGCGGCCGGGGACGGCTGCGCGGCGGCCGGAGCCGGGGCGGGCTGCGCGGCGGCCGGAGCAGGGGCGACCGGCTGCGGTGCGGCCGGAGCCGTCGCGGGCTGCGGTGCCACCGGCGCAACGGGCTGCGGTGCCGCCGGCTGCGGCGCCGCCGGAGCGACGGGCTGGGCCGCGGCCGGCTGCTGCGGTGCCGCAGGCTGGCCGGGCGTCGCCGGAGCCGCCTGGGTCGGCACGCCGACGGGGGCGCTCACCGGAGCCCACGCCGTCTGGCGCAGCGCCGGCTGACCGCCGGGCGCACCCCCGCTCGCCCCGGACGGCTGCCCTGCCTGCGGCCCGCTCCCCGAGCCGTCAGAGGGTGGAAATGCCATTGAGAACACTCTCCAAGACGCTCAGGGACAGACCCGAGTGGTTGCTGCCGTGACCCGTGTGGACGTTGAGCGGGGTCGACGTGTGGACGGTGATGTAGTTGTCCTCCTGCAGGTCCGCGACGAGCACCTTCGTCACGCCGAGCGGCAGGCGCAGGAGCGCGGAGAGCTCGGCGATCGAGACGTACGTGTGCGCGGCGTGCTGGAGGATCGAGCGCTTCTCGGGCGGCAGCCCGAAGCTGTTCACGGCACCCGGCATGACCTCGACGAGCGCCTCGAGCGGGAGGTCGGACGTGGCGGACCGCACGCGACCACCCGTCACCGCGTACGGGCGGACGGTCGCCGCCTCGTACCCGTCGTGGGCTCCCATGCTGCCGAAAGGTACGTTCGTCATCGATCAGTCCTCATCCCACCGGGGTTCGGGTCGCACCGTCGACCGGAAGGCTACCCCGCATCTCCGAGATGAGCTGCGGCGTCAGGGTCGCCTCCGTGCGCGAGACGAGGAGCGCCATCTCGTAGCCGATGAGGCCGATGTCGCAGTTCGCCTCGGCCACCACGCCCAGGACGGAGCCGTTCGACACGTTCATGAGGAACAGGAACCCGTTGTCCATCTCGATGATGGCCTGCCGGACGTTCCCGCCGTTGAGCTGGCGGGCCGCACCGCGGGTCAGGCTCGACATGCCCGAGACGATCGCGGCGAGCTGGTCACCGCTCGTCCGGTCGAGCTGGTCGGACATCGCCATGAGCAGGCCGTCCGCCGACACCACGAGCGTGTGCCGGCTGCCCGGTACGGTCCGCACGAAGTTGTCGAGCAGCCACCCGAAGTTCGTGGCCTCGGTGCTGAGCGCGTTCACTGTTCCTCCTCGTCAGTTGCCGCAGACGGCATGTCGTCACCGCGCCTGCGGCGCTGAATCAGGGACATAATCCATGGCCTCGGGGTTCCACGTCGAACTCGTCTCGTCCTGCCCCTCGACACGCCCGCGGGCGGTCGCCGACTGGAACGCCGACAGGCGCGCCCGCAACTGCTCCGGGTCGCGGTCGATCCGCGCCGTGAAGCGGTCGACGTACCCGTCGCGCTCCTCGCCGCGCGAGCGTCGCGCGAGGCCCGACGCCGCGGCGTCGACCTTGAGCGGCTGGTAGATGCCGTCGTTCGGGTCCGCCAAGGTCGCTTCCTGGAAATCGGTGCTGCCCTGCAGCAGGGTGGACATCTCCTCGTACAGCACCGCCGACGCCATCCAGTCCGACCGCGCCTCGACGGAGTCGGACACGTAGCCCGCGTCCAGCGGCTCGAGGGACTCCGCGACCGGGCGCCGGGCGAGCGGGCTCGGCGGACCGTAGCCCGACGCCGCGTCCCTGGCGGGAGCGGCGTCCCACGCGGCGGCGGGGGCCGGCTCGGGCGCGGACGGTCGGACCGCGGGGTACGGGTCGTCCTGGACCGGGGGGAGGCTCCGCGTCTCCTGCACCGGGGCCGCCGGCGCCTCGGGGGCGAAGGACGGCGTGGGCGCAGCAGGGAGGTCGGCGCGCGGCGCGAACGCGGACGTGCGTGCCGGCGCGCCCGGCTCCTGCCGCGCGGCCGGGGCCCCCTGGACCGGGGCGGGCGCCGCGGGCGCAGGTGCCACCGGGTTCGACGCCGCGGGTGCGGCCGCCGCCGGTGCCGGCGCCGGCGTCGAGACCGCCGGGCGCGAGGCGAGCGCCTCCGCCGAGGGGCCGGCGGGTCGCGTCGCCTGCGGCGTGGCGGTCGTCCGCGGACGACGCCCGAAGAGACCGCGCTTGCGCGCCTGGCTCTCGCGCAGCGATCGGCGCGTCGGGAGGTCGGCCATGAGCTCCTCGAAGCGCGGCAGCGCCTCGAACGAGAGCTCGGCGGGGATCTCTTCTGCGCCGTCCCCGGCACGACCCTCGGCCACGACAGGGACGTCCGTCGTCTGCTCCGGGGCGGAGGGCGCCACGGGCCGGACCTCGGTCGCGGCCTGGCTCCGGTCGGCGAGCGGCGCGCGCTCGGCCGCGGGCTGCTCGGGCTGCACCGCCACGGGCGGGACGACGCGGGTCGCGTCGAGCGGCTCGTCGGCGAACGACGACGGCGCCCAGCCCGCAGACGCGGTCTCCTGGGCAGGCTCGGGCTCCCACGCCTGCTCGGCGGGCTGCTCCGGGGTCCACGCCTGCTCGGCGGGCTGCTCCGGGGTCCACGCCTGCTCGGCGGGCTGCTCCGGGGTCCACGTCTGCTCGGCGGGCTGCTCCGGGGTCCACGTCTGCTCGGCGGGCTGCTCCGGGGTCCAGGCCTGCTCGGGCGCCCAGGCCTGCTCCGTGCCCGTCGCCGCGCTCGCGGCGGCCGGCTGCTCCGCGACCTCCGGCGGGGTCCAGACGACCTCGTGGTGGACGGCGGCCTCGGCCGTCGGCACGTCGCTCACCAGCGGGATGTCGGTCGCCGTGACGTCCGGCGCGACCGGCAGCTCGACCGGGTTCTCGGTGACCGGCCGCTCGCCCACGGGGCGGAAGCTCGAGAAGAGCGCGCTGCGGGTGCTGACGTCGAGCACCGGGATCTCGGCCGAGACGGGCTCGACCGGGGTCGTGGCGGCACGGGACCGGCTCGGGAGCGCCGACGCGGCGGGAGCCACCTCCGCGGGCGGGGTCCAGGCCTCGTCCGCGGCGGGCAGCTCGTCCGGGAGTGCCGGGGTCGCGAGCGGCGGGAGCACGATCGCGCCCGTCTGCGGGCCCGACGCGAACGACGCGCTGGGCGCGGCCGCCGCCGGGTCGACCGTGCGGGAGCGACGGCGCGGCATGCCCGTCTGCGTGGTCCCGTCGGTGAGCGCGTCGAGGTCGACCGGCACGGCGGCGGGGGCCTCGGGCTCCACGGCCGCGACGGACGCCGTCGGGGCGGGGGCGGGAGCGGCGGGCTCGGCGGGGAGCGCCGGCATCACGCCCGTGCTCGTGAGCTGCTGCGCGGCGGCCTGGGTGCTCGTCTCCAGCGGGTCCGTCGGCTGCGGGAGCGGGACGTTCGAGTCGGGGACGAAGAGGACCGCCGGGAAGGACACGACGACCTCGGTGCCCTGCTCGTCGCCCCCGGCGCTGAAGCGGACCTTGGCGCCGAGCCGCTCCGAGAGGCGGCCGACCACGAACAGGCCCAGGCGCTGGGCGCCGACGACGTCCGAGGCCGCGTGCGTCGCGACCTTGCGGTTCGCCTCCGCGATCTCCTCGGCCGTCATGCCCAGACCGTGGTCCCGGACGGTGATGTGCACGAAGTCCGCGTCACGGCCGGTGGTGACCTCGACGGGCGTGTGCGGCTCCGAGAACATCGTCGCGTTCTCGAGGAGCTCGGCGAGCAGGTGCGCCGCGTTGAGCGCGTTGTGCCCCAGCATGAGCGGGTCGACGACGAGGTTGAGGCGCACCCGGTCGTACAGCTCGATCTCGGAGGACGCGGTGCGGATGACGTCGGAGGCCGGCATCGGCTGGCGCACCCGACGGCCCGAGTCGATGCCGGCGAGCACGAGCAGCGACTCGGCGTTGCGGCGCATCCGGGTCGCGAGGTGGTCGAGGCGGAAGAGGTTGGACAGCGTGCCCGCGTCCTCCTCGGAGCGCTCGAGGTCGTCGAGGAACGCGAGCTGACGGTTGAGGAGCACCTGGTCGCGGCGGGCCACGTTGACGAACATCTCGGCGATCGAGCCACGCAGCGCGGCCTGCTCGCGGGCGACCTTGATCGTCGTCTGGTTCACGTCGTTGAACGCGGTCGCGAGCTGGCCGACCTCGTCGCTGGACTCGACGGTGATCGGCGCGAGGTCGATGCCCGGGCCCTGGCCAGGCACGGCGACCTGCTCGACGAGCTTGGGGAGCTGGTCACGGACGTCCTCGGCGGCGTCGGTGAGGCGCCGCAGCGGGTTGACGATCGCGCGCGCGATGAAGCCCGCCACGAGGATCGAGGCGACGACCGCGGCGAGCGTCACGAGGATGGTGATCACGGCGCGGGTCGTGGCGGCCCCCGCGAGGTCCGAGGCCTTCTCCGCGGTCTCCGTGCGCACGGCGTCGCGCACGGGGGCGGTCTGGTCGCGGTCCTCCTGCGAGAGGGTCGGCCACTGCGCTGCCTGGCTGGGCGGGGTGGCTGCCGGGCGCGATCCGATGAGGTTCTCCCGGATCTGGTTGTAGGTCGCGGTCGGCGTCTCGAGGCGGAACTCCCCCGGCAGCTGGCGGACCGCGGCGCGTGTCCGACCGGCGAGTGTATTACCGGTGGTGATGAGGACGGCGGCCTGCTGGTTGGTGGTGTCGCTCTGCTGCCCCGCCTGCGCGGCCTGGAGCACCGCTCCGGCCAGCGGCTGCTCGAGCGCCTGCTGGGCGAGCAGCTCGTCGAGGAGCACGTAGGTGTCGAGGTACTGCGCGAGGCTGCGGTCGGGAGTGGTGTCCGCGAGCGTGCGCGGCACGTCCAGCGCCGCGTCGATGAGGTCGCCGTACAACGAGTTGCGCTGCAGCTGGCCGAGACCGGACCGGTCGATCGCCTGGCGGACACCGGTGAGCTCGGACCGGTCACCGATCGTGTCGGCCATGGCCTTGCGCACGCGGGGGTCGAGCGCCGACGTGTTGAGCCGCTCGTACGCGCGGTCGCGCGCGTCGAGCGCGCGGTCGGTCTTCTCGCGCTGCGCCATCATCTGCGCCTCGGCCTCCTCGGCCGTGTCGCGCGTGCTGTTGGCGTCGAGGAACGAGTACGTGCGCTCGGCCGCGATCTCCGTCCCGGCCGCGTCCTGCGCCGCGAGCGCCGCGACGAGCGCGCTCGTCTGGCTCGCGTCGCGCGCGGTCCCGATGGCCTGGGCCGAGATGATCGCCGCGGCGGCGAAGAGGACGAGGACGGGCACCGCGAGTGCCGCAAGGATCTTCCCGCGGACGCTCAACCTGCGGAGCATACGAACCTGCCTCCATCACCTGGTCCACCCGTTCGGCGGCATGGTCGACGCGCGTGGCAGCGGCGCCTCCCGGGCTCGCTCCCCGGTCGTGCGTACTAACTATCGGTGCACTTCCCCCGGACACCTAATCCGCGAGGAGCACGAACGATCGCCCTCGTCACGCGGTGCCCCCGTCGGTGATCCGGCGCCTCCCGGGCCCTCCGCGTAGTCTCGGCGAGATGCGAGGCGTCACGATATCGGGCCCCGGTGGCCCTGAGAAACTAACGGTTTCCACGCTCCCTGACCAGACCCCTGGGCCGGACGAGCTCGTGGTCGACGTCGCTTCCGCTGGCGTGAACCGTGCTGACCTGCTACAACGCGCTGGATCCTACCCTCCCCCGCCCGGCGCACCCGACTGGCCGGGCCTCGAGGTCTCGGGCACGGTGGTCCGCGTCGGGGACGCGGTGTCGGGCTGGTCGGTCGGCGACCGGGTGGTCGCGCTGCTCGACGGCGGCGGGTACGCGGAGCAGGTACGGGTGCGCGCGACGCAGGTGCTCCCCGTCCCCGACGGCGTCGACCTCGTGGACGCGGCCGCCCTCCCCGAGGCGGTGTGCACCGTCTGGAGCAACGTGGTCGACGTGGGCCGCCTGGCGCCCGGCGAGTGGCTGCTCGTGCACGGCGGATCGGGCGGCGTCGGGACGGTGGGCGTCCAGCTCGGTGCGGCGCTGGGGGCGCACGTCGCGGTGACCGCGGGCGGTCGCGACCGCGCCGACCTGTGCCTGGCGCTCGGGGCGAGCCTCGCCGTCGACCACCGCGCGGAGGACTTCGTCGCCGCGGTGCGGGACGCGTCGGGCGGCCACGGCGCGGACGTGGTGCTCGACGTCGTCGGCGCGGCCTACCTGCCGCGCAACCTCGAGGTCCTCGCCACGGGCGGGCGCCTCGTCGTCATCGGCATGCAGAAGGGCCGACGCGCGGAGCTCGACCTCGGCCTCCTCCTCGCCCGGCGCGCCACGGTGGCCGGCACGACGCTGCGGGCCCGCCCGCCGCACGAGAAGGCGCGCATCGTGCACGAGGTGCTGACGCACGTCTGGCCGCTGGTGGAGGACGGCCGGGTGCGGCCGGTCGTGCACGCGCGCCTGCCGCTCGACGAGGCGGCGCGCGCGCACGAGCTGCTCGACTCGGGCGAGGTGTTCGGCAAGGTGCTGCTCGTCCCGTGACGGCGGGTCGCGCCCGTCGGTGCGCGCGGGGGTGGCACGCGCAAGACTGGACCCATGGCTGACGAACCGCGCGACCCCCGTCCCGACGAGCCCACCGCTCCCGACCCCGCGGCGACCGCGCAGGGCGACGACGAGCCCGGCCGTTCCACCGTGGTCATGCCCGACGGCACGGGGGTGAGCGTCGTCGAGAGCGACGACTCGACCGACCCCGACCGCAACCCGGCGACCGTCATCGAGGAGCCGGCCAAGGTCATGCGCATCGGCGGCATGATCAAGAAGCTCCTCGACGAGGTGCGCGACGCCCCGCTCGACGAGGCGGCGCGCTCGCGGCTCGCGGAGATCCACGAGCGGTCCCTCACGGAGCTCGAGGAGGGCCTCTCGCCGGACCTCGTCGAGGAGCTGCACCGCATCACGCTGCCGTTCTCGGACGACAGCGTCCCGACGGACGCGGAGCTCCGCGTCGCGCAGGCGCAGCTCGTGGGCTGGCTCGAGGGGCTGTTCCACGGCATCCAGACGGCGCTCGTCGCGCAGCAGATGGCCGCGCAGGCGCAGCTCTCGCAGATGCGCCGGGCCCTCCCGCCCGGCTCGCTGCCGCCCATGGGCCCCGGTGCGCCCGGCGGGATGCCGGGGCAGCAGCCGCGCCCGGACGAGCACGACGGCCGCCCCTCGCCCGGCCAGTACCTCTGAGGTCCGGGCCCGCTCAGGCGGGCGGGGGGTCGGTCGGCAGCACGTCGTCCGGCTCCCCGCGCCCGCGCGCGCCCGGGCGCGCGGCGGTCATGGCGATCGCCCCGGAGACGAGCACGAGGCCGACCAGCTCCAGGGGGCTCGGGACCTGCCGGAGCACGACGGCGCCCACGACGGCCGCCGTCGCCGGGAGCAGCGCGAGGAGCACCGAGAACGTCGCCGCGCTGACGCGGCGCAGGATCACCTGCTCGAGCGCGTAGGGCACGACGGACGAGAACAGCGCGATCCCCACGACGGCCAGGGCGTGCCGCCAGTCGCCGAGCACCGGGACGGCATCCGGCGCGAGGAACGGCGCGAACGCGAGCGCGCCCACGGTCATCCCGACCGCGAGCGACGTGACGCCCGAGCCCCCCACGGCGACCCGGCGGCCGAGCACGATGTACGCCGCCCAGCACGCGGCGGCGACGGCGATCGCCGCGAGGCCGAGCACGGCGTCGCCGTGCGGGAGGTCGGACCCCACCGTCACGCCGGCGAGCAGCACGACCCCGGCCGCCGCGACCGCGATGGCGCCGCGCTCGCGCCAGCCGCTGCCGGTGACCGCCGCGACCGCGACCGGGCCGAGGAACTCGATCGCGACGGCGGTGCCGAGCGGGAGGTGGTCGATCGCGACGTAGAACGCGAGGTTCATCGCGGCGAGCGCGGCCCCGAAGACCGCGGCCCACGCGAGGTCGTGCCGCGTCCAGCGGCGCCGCCACGGGCGGCGCCAGGCCAGCAGGAGCAGCGCGGAGGCCGCGATGCGCAGCCACCCCACCTCGACCGCCCCGGCGACGGCGAACAGCCCGACGGCGATCGCCGCGCCCAGGTACTGCGTGAGGCCCGAGACGACGAACAGGGCCGGTGCCGGGACGCGGTCGAGGGCGGCGGTTCGGGTGGGCACCGACCGACTCTACGACCGCGCCCGCCCGGAGACGTCGCACGCCGGTCGTGCGACGGCGGCCCGCCCGCCGTGCGGGACGGGCCGCCGCCACCGGCTCGCCGCGGCCGGCGTCAGCCCTTGACCGAGCCGGCGAGCAGGCCGCGCACGAAGTACCGCTGGAGCGCGAGGAACACGACCACGGGCACGACCATGGAGATGAACGCGCCCGCCGGGAGCAGGTGCCAGCTCGCGCCGCGCGAGCCGGACAGCTCGGCGAGCCGCACCGTGATCGGTGCGGTGTCCTGGCCGGACGCGAACGTCAGCGCGACGAGCAGGTCGTTCCACACCCAGAGGAACTGGAAGATGCCGAACGCCGCGATGGCGGGGACGAGGAGCGGCATGAGGACCTGGAAGAAGATCTTCACGTGCCCCGCGCCGTCGACGCGGGCGGCCTCGACGAGCTCGCGCGGGATGTCCTTCATGAAGTTGTGCAGCAGGAAGATCGCGAGCGGCAGCGCGAAGATCGAGTGCGACAGCCACACGGGCCAGAACGAGCCGTCGATCCCCCAGTCCACGTACTGGGTGAGCAGCGGGACGAGCGTGACCTGGATGGGCACGATCTGGAGCGCGAAGACCGCGACGAACAGCAGGTTGCGGCCCTTGAAGTTCACCCACGCGAACGCGTACGCGGCGAGCGACGCGAGCGTGATCGGGATGATCACCGCGGGCAGCGTGATGACGAGGGAGTTGACGAAGTACGTCGCGAAGCTCGTCGAGCCGCCGAACAGCGCGTCCGTGTAGTTGTCGACCGTGAACTCGGGGTTCGCGAACGCCTCCCACCACCCCGACCGGCGGATCTCGCGCGGCGGCCGGAACGACGTGACGAGGAGCCCGAACGTCGGGATCGTCCACAGGACGGCGAGCACGATCGCGATGATCGACGCCGGCCGCGAGGAGACCTTGCGGCGCACCTTGTCGGCGCGCGCGTCGAGGCCGGCGACGACGCCCTTGCCGCTGCCCTCCTCGACGGTCTCGTCGACGAGCGGGGCGTCGGGCACGGAGGCGGACAGTGGGGTGCTCATCGGATCTCCTCCGCCTGCTTCAGCTGCCGCACGTTGTACACGATGATCGGGATGACGAGCACGAAGAGGATGACGGCGAGCGCGGCGCCCAGACCCTGCTCGCCCTGGCGCAGCGCCTGCGTGTAGAACTCGTTCGCCACCACCGACGTCTCGAACCGGCCGCCCGTCATCGTGCGGACGATGTCGAAGACCTTGAGCGTGCCGATGGCGATCGTCGTGAGGACGACGACGAGGGCCGGGCGGATGCTCGGCACCGTGATGTAGCGGAACATCCGCATGCCGCCGACGCCGTCGAGCCGGGCCGCCTCGACGATGTCGTCCGGGATGGCGCGGATCGCGGCGGCGAGGATCGTCATGGCGAACCCGGCCTGGATCCAGATCATCACGAGGATGAGGAAGAACGTGTTCGCCGGCGCGCTGAGCAGGAACTGCTGCGGCTCCAGTCCGAGCCACACGAGGACCTGGTTGAACAGGCCGATCTGCGGCTGGCTGGCCGGCTTGTACTCGTACATGAACTTCCAGATGATGCCCGCGCCGACCATGGAGATCGCCATGGGCAGGAAGATCAGGGTCTTCGCGAGCTTCTCGAAGCGGGACCGGTCGACGACGACCGCGTACACCAGCCCGAGGAACGTCGAGACGAGCGGGACGACGATGACCCAGATCGCGGTGTTGCGCAGGACGATCTGGAACTCGTCCCGCGTGAACGCGGTGACGTAGTTGTCGAGCCCGACGAACGCGGAGCCCGTGCGGTTGTAGAACGAGTCGCGGATGGTGCGCAGCCCCGGGTACAGCAGGCCGAACGCGAGCATGACGACCGCGGGCCCGGCGAACGCGATCGCGACGACCCAGCCGGGCACGCGCTTCGGCCGGTCGACGAGGAAGAGGATCAGACCCATGACGACGACGAAGAGCAGGATCGCGACGACCATCACCGCGAGCTTGCCCCCCGTCCCGGAGGGTTCGAGCAACCAGTCCATGTGAGGCTCCTGAGGTGGCCGGCGGCGGCCGGGACGACGAGGTGGACGACGAGGGGCGGTCGCCCGAGGGCGGGCCGCCCGGGTCCGGCCCGGGCGACCCGCCCCCGGGTCGACGCGCGGGCCCGGGGCCCGACGACGTGGCTCGCGCCGCGCCGTCAGCCCCCGGGCCGCCCGCAGGTCAGGACGTCGGCCAGGACGCCTCGATGGCGTCGAGCACGGCCTGGTCGGACTTGTCGCTCGCGATCCACTCGGTCATCTCGGACCAGAACGAGCCGGCGCCGACGGCGGCGGGCATCATGTCCGAGCCGTCGAAGCGGAACGTGTAGCTCTCGTCCGTGAGCAGCTCGTACGCCTGCTGGTCCATCGGCGACTGCAGCAGCTCGGGGTCGAGGCCGTTGTTGGCGCTGATCCAGCCCTGCGGGGTCACGCTCGCCTTGGCGTTGGACCACTCGGGGCTCGACAGGTACGCGTGGAAGGCCTGGACCTCGGGACGGTCGTTGAACGCCGCGACGAACTCGCCGCCACCGAGCAGCGGCTTGTCGTCGGCCGACTCGCCCGGCAGGTAGAACGCCCACACGTCGCCGTCCTCGGCCACCTCGAGGTCGGGGTCGAGGGTCGTCCAGTTCGCCTGGTAGAACGTGGCCTGGCGGTGCATGTAGCACAGGCCGTCGATGATCGGGTACCCGCCCTCGGTGAACTCGGTCGTCGCGATGCTGCTCACGTCGCCCAGGCCGCCGTTGACGTAGTCCTCGTTCTTCAGCACGTCGCCGACCGCGGCGAGGGCCGTCGCGATCTGCGGGTCGTTGAACGGGATCTCGTGGTTGACCCACTGGTCGTAGACGTCAGGGCCGGCCGTGCGCAGGACGACGTCCTCCATCCAGTCGGTGGCCGGCCAGCCGGTCGCCTCGCCGGACGCGATGCCGGCGCACCAGGGCTTGACGTCGCCCTCCGGGTTGTCGGCGACGATCTGGTCGGAGAGCTCCATGAGCTCGTCCCACGTCGTCGGGACCTCGTAGCCCGCCTCCTCGAACATGGACGGCGAGTACCAGACGAACGACTTCACGTTCGCGCCGAGCGGCGTCGCGTAGAGCGTGCCGTCGACGGTGCCGTAGTCCTTCCAGGACTCGGTGTAGTACTGGTCGACGTTGGCCGCGGCCTGGTCGCCGACCGGCTGGATCGCGTCGGGGAAGTCCGCGACGATGCGGCGCAGGAGGCCGGGCTGCGGCAGGTACGCGATGTCGGGCGCGCTGCCGGACTGGATGCGGACGGGGAGCTGGGCCTCGAACTCCTTGGAGCCCTCGTACTCGATCGTCGCGCCGGTGCACTCCTCGAACGGCTCGTACGACGCCTGCTGCTGCTCGGCCTCGGTGTCGACGATCGTCGAGTAGACCGAGACGGTCTTGCCGGACAGGTCGCCGTACTGCTCGAAGTCGGCGCAGTCCACCTCGGCGCTGGGCGACTCGTCGTCGCCCCCGCCGCCGCCCCCGCTGCTGCACGCCCCGAGCACGAGCGCGAGGCTCGCGCCGCCGGCGGCGACCGCCAGCGTGCGGCGACGCGCCGCGCTGGTCCTCGTGGTCCTGGTCATCTCAGCCTCCACCTCGTCGTGGGTCCGGACGCCGTCACCCCGGTCCGGTGAGGACCGGGCGCATCGCGACGTCGCGAGCGCGGGTGCGCTCTCGCCCTCCCCCCATGCAAGCGGTTGCATCCTCGGGGTGCAAGCACAGCGGAGGTGAGTTTGCGTAACGATTCCGTCACGCGCGGCGGGTGCGCGCTCTCTCGGGGCCCGGACGGCTGGCCGCGCTCCCACACGGTGCGCGCGCACGGGCGTCCCGGCGTGGACCGGGGACGCGGCCGGGCCTACGCGCCCGAGGCGAGCGGCGCCGTCGACCCGCGCCGGACGAGCTCCGTCGGGTACGTCAGGCTCTCGGGGACGGGGGCACCGTTGATCATGTCGAGCAGCAGGAGCGCCGCGTCGAAGCCCTGCTGGTAGGCGTCCTGCGCGATCGTGGTCAGGCCGACGAGCTCGCCGAGGTCGTGGCCGTCCACGCCCACGACGGACAGGTCCTCCGGCACGCGCCGGCCGAGGTCGCGCGCCGCGAGGATCGCGCCCATCGCCATCTCGTCCGACGCCGCGAACACCGCGGTCACGTCCGGGCGGCGGCGCAGCAGCTCCGCGGTCGACTCGCGGCCGCCCGCGACGTCGAAGTCGCCGTTCACCTCCAGGTCCGGCTGCACGACGACACCCGCCTCCTCGAGCGCGCGCACGTACCCCCGCGCGCGCTCCACGGGCGGGGACCACGACGACACCAGGTCCGGCACCCCCGTCACGTGCCCGATCACCCGGTGCCCGAGGTCCAGCAGGTGGCGCGTCGCCGCGCGCCCGGTCGCGACGTCGTCGAGCCGGACCGTCACCTGCTCCGCCGGCCCGGACCCCACGAACGCCAGCGGGCGCGCCAGCCCGACGAGCGAGCGCACCTCGTCGTCGTCCAGCGGCAGCCCGACGACGAGCGTCCCGTCCACGCGGTGGCGCAGCACGCTCGGGTCGACCCGGCGGCGCGACGACGTGCGCCGGACGTCGAACGTGTAGAGCAGGACGTCGTAGCCGAGGTCGCGCAGGGCGCGCTCGGCGCCCTCGATGACGTTGGCGAAGAACCACCGGTTCACCCACGGGGTCAGCACGCCGATCGTCCGGGTCCGCCCCGTGGCCAGGGACGACGCCGACGGCGTGGGCACGTACCCGAGCCGCGCCGCCTCCGCGAGCACCCGCAGGCGCGTCGCCTCGGAGACGTTCGGCAGGCCGCGCAGGGCGCGCGAGACGGTCGCCGTGGACACCCCGGCGGCCTGGGCGACGTCGTCGATACCTGCCACGACGGGTGATGCTGCCACGCCGGGACGGAGCCTGGCGAGGCGCCGTGCCGCATCGTGAGCAGATCGATGCAAGCGCTTGCTCCCGCGGGGACCGATATCGTGGTCGGGCCCGCCCTCGGCACCGCTCGGCACGCCCGAGCCCGCCGCGCCGTCGTCGGGCACCACCACCTGCGAACCGGAAGGACCACGATGATCGAGCTGAGGACCCCGCGGGAGATCGAGCAGATGCGGCCCGCCGGACGGTTCGTCGCCGACGTCCTCACCACGGTGCGCGCCGCCACGAAGGTCGGGACGAACCTGCTCGAGCTCGACGAGGTCGCGCACCGGATGATCCGCGACCGCGGGGCCGAGTCCTGCTACATCGACTACCACCCGTCGTTCGGTGCGAGCCCCTTCGGCAAGGTGATCTGCACGTCCGTGAACGACGCCGTGCTGCACGGCCTGCCCCACGACTACGCGCTGCGCGACGGCGACCTGCTGAGCATCGACTTCGCCGCCTCCGTCGACGGGTGGGTCGCGGACTCGGCGCTGTCGTTCGTCGTCGGCACGCCGCGCGCGGGCGCGCTCGGCGAGGCGGACGCCCGGCTCATCCAGACGACCGAGCGCGCGCTCGAGGCGGGCATCGCCGCCGCGCAGCCGGGCAAGAAGGTCGGCGACATCTCCGCCGCCATCGCCGACGTCGCGCACGCCGCGGGCTACTCGGTGAACACCGACTTCGGCGGGCACGGCGTCGGCCGCACCATGCACGGCGAGCCCCACATCCCCAACGACGGCCGCCGCAAGCGCGGGTTCCCGCTCAAGCCGGGCCTCGTCATCGCGATCGAGCCCTGGTTCCTCGAGACCACCGACGAGATCTACACCGACCCCGACGGCTGGACCCTCCGCTCCGCCGACGGGTCGCGCGGCGCGCACAGCGAGCACACCATCGCGATCACCGAGGACGGCCCCGTCGTGCTCACCGCGCGCGAGCCCCGCGACTGACCGTCCCCGAGGTAGAGCCGCGGTCCGCCGAGGTAGAGCCGCGGTACCGCGGGTCGGCGGGCATCGTCACTGCGGGCGCCGAGCGACGTCCGAGCACCGCCAGACGTCGCCACCCGCCCCCTTCCGCCGCACCGTCCGGGACGCGCCTGACGCCGGGACGCGCCTGACGCCGTGGCGCCACGTTCCCGTCGTCGATCGAAGAGGATGCAGGGATGACGCACGACGCTCACGGACGCGACCTCGACCGAGGCTCCGGGGAGGCGCGGACCACGGTGGCCGGCCGCCCCCGCGACGCTCGGCGGCGGCGAGCCGCTGCCCGCCTCACCGGCGGTCTCGCCGTCTCCGTCGTGCTCGCCGGGTGCGCACCGGGCGCGGTCGACACCGACACCACCGAGAGCGTCACGGTGGTCGAGGACTTCTTCGCGAGCCTGGAGGCCGGGAGGGCGCGCGACGCCGCGGCGCTCACCACGATCGACCTCGACGAGGATCTCGTCGACGACGACTTCTACCGTGCCTCCGTGGCTCGGCCCACCGACGCGCGCGTGGTGGCGTCCTCCGGCTCGTCGGCCGGCGCGAGCGTGACGGTCGAGTTCACCCTCGACGGCGTCGACGGCGCCGTGCGCCTGGAGGTCCGGACGACCCGCGACGGCGACCGCACCACGATCAGCGACCTGGGCACCGCCGACACGATCGGTGCGGGTCAGCCGGTGTCCGGCACGCTGACGGTCAACGGCCAGGTCGAGTACCCGGCGGCGGAGCTCACTCCCGTCACGTTGCTCCCGGGTGCCTATGCCGTCGAGTACACCGACCCGACCGGTCTCCTCGAAGGGTTGCGCCGGGGCTCGTCGTTCACGGCCTACGTGCCCGACGTCGTCCGGGAGGACGGGGTCGTGGCCGAGGGCTTCGCGTTCACCCCGACCTTGCGGCCCGACGTCGAGCCGGGGGTGGAGGAGGCGATCGAGGGTCTGCGGGCCGCCTGCGAGGACGAGGGTCTCACCGGTCCGTCGTGCCCGTCGGAGCTCGTCGAGAACGCACGCGAGACCTCCCGCACGGAGTGGTTCGCCGAGCCCGGGCCAGAGATCCGGTACGTCGACGGGGCGTACGAGGCGACGGCGGAGTACACCGTCCTGCTCTGGGACGACGGCGACCTGCCCGTCGAGGTGCGCGCCTCGTACACCGGTACCGTCGCACGCGACGCAGCGGGGAAGATCACCTTCACCCGACCCTGAGGCGTGCGGCCCCGGTCGGGCGCCTCTCCCCCGGCGCCCGGGCGCTACCGCGCGGGCAGGAGGCTCTGCAGGACGCGCGCCGCGCCGTCGTCCTCGATGGTGCCGGTCACCTCGTCGGCCGCCGCCTGCACGACGTCGTCCGCGTGGCCCATCGCGACGCCGCGGGCCGCCCAGCGGAGCATCTCGACGTCGTTGCGCCCGTCGCCGACGGCCACGGTCCGGTGCGGCTGGACGTGCAGGGTGCGACGCACGAGCTCCAGGCCGGTCGCCTTCGTGACGCCGAGGGGCGCGAGATCCATCCATGCCGTCCAGCCGACGGCGTACGTGACGTCGTCGAGGCCGAGCCGCTCCACGAGCTCGTGGAACTGCTCGCTCGTCGACCCCGGCGCCCGCACGACGACGCGCGTCACCTCGCCGGACCACAGCTCGTCGAACTCGACGACGCGATGCACGCCGTCGAGCTCGCCGTCGGGGAAGAGCTCGTTCATGCGGAACCCGACGCCGACGTCCTCGACGGCGTACCGCGCGTCGGGCAGGTGCTCGCGCAGGAGCCGCAGGGCCGGGCCCGGGTCGAACGTCACGACGTCCTCGAGGACGTACCCGTCGGGCTCGTCGGGGTCCAGCCGCGCGGTCACGGCGCCGTTCGACGCGACGACCCAGCCGCGGTCGATCCCGAGGATCTCCGCGACGGGCGTCATCGCGATGAGCGACCGGCCCGACGCGAGCACCACGTGGTGCCCCGCGGCGCGCAGGTCGGCGACGGCGTCGCGCACGTCCTCCGACAGCTCCTGGTCGTAGGACATGAGCGTGCCGTCGATGTCGAGCGCGACGAGCAGCGGCTCGGCCGCATCGGTGGTCTCCCGGGGACCCGTCACGCCACCACCGGCTCGAGGACCTCGAGGCCCCCCAGGTACGGCCGCAGCCCCTCGGGCACGCGGACCGACCCGTCGGGCTGCTGGTGGTTCTCGAGGATCGCGACGATCCAGCGCGTGGTGCCGAGGGTGCCGTTCAGCGTGGCGACGGTCCGCGTCTCCGTCCTGCCGTCCGTCTCGACCCGCTCGCGGACGTTGAGGCGGCGCGCCTGGAACGTCGTGCAGTTCGACGTCGACGTGAGCTCCAGGTAGCGCTGCTGGGTGGGCAGCCACGCCTCGCAGTCGAACTTGCGCGCGGCGCTCGACCCGAGGTCGCCCGCCGCGGTGTCGATGACGCGGTACGGCAGGTCGACGAGGCGCAGCATCTGCTCCTCCCAGCCGAGCAGGCGCTGGTGCTCCGCGGCGGCGTCGGCCGGGTCGCAGTAGGAGAACATCTCGACCTTGTGGAACTGGTGCACGCGGATGATGCCGCGCACGTCCTTGCCGTGCGAGCCGGCCTCGCGGCGGTAGCACGCGCTCCACCCGGCGTACCGCAGCGGGCCGCCCGACAGGTCGACGATCTCGTTCGCGTGGTAGCCCGCGAGCGCGACCTCGCTCGTGCCGACGAGGTAGAGGTCGTCCTTCTCCAGGCGGTAGATCTCGTCCGCGTGCGCGCCGAGGAACCCGGTGCCCTGCATGACCTCGGGCCGCACGAGGGTCGGTGTGATGACGGGCGTGAAGCCCGCCGCGACCGCCGTGTCCATCGCCGCGTTGAGCAGCGCGAGCTCGAGGCGCGCGCCCACGCCCGTGAGGTAGTAGAACCGGGCGCCCGAGACCTTCGCGCCGCGCTCGGTGTCGATCGCGCGCAGGCCCTCGCCCAGCTCCAGGTGGTCGCGCGGCGTGAACCCCTCGGCGGCGAAGTCGCGGATCGTGCCCTCCTCGCGCAGCACGACGTAGTCGTCCTCGCCCCCGGGAGGCGCCCCCTCGACGACGTTCGAGATGCGGAACAGCAGCCCGCGCAGCTCCTCCGCCGCGGCGTCCGCGTCGGCCTGCCGCGCCTTGACGTCGGCGGCGAGCTGCTTGGTGCGCGCGAGCAGCTCCTGCTTCTCCTCCCCCTGCGCCTGCGCGACCTGCTTGCCGAGGGACTTCTGCTCGGCGCGCAGGCTCTCGAACTCGCTCAGCGCGGCGCGGTGGCGCGCGTCGGCGTCGAGGGCGGCGTCCACCAGCGCGGGGTCGTCACCACGGGTGACCTGGCTGGCACGGACGATGTCGGGGTTGTCGCGCAGGAGGCGGAGGTCGATCACGCCAGCAGCCTAACGAACCCAGCGGCGCAGCGGTCGTGGTCCTCCCCAGGCGGAGGTCGATCACGCCAGCAGCCTCACGAAACCCGGCGGCGCAGCGGTCGTGGTCCTCCACAGCCACGACCCCGCTACGGTGTCGCCATGGCCTGGACCCTCTGGGTCGCGATCGCGGCGCTCGCCGTCGCCGTCGTGGCCCTCGTCGTCGCGCTGGGGCTGCGCGCCCAGCAGTCGCGCCTGCGGCGCGCGCACGGCGCGGACCTCCCCGTCGAGGAGACGCCCCCCGAGGACGACCCGCGCGAGCTCGTCGCGTTCGTCGCCAACCCGTCGAAGCCCGACGTCGTCGGCCTGGAGGCCGTGGTGCGCCGCGCCTTCGCCGACGCCGCGCTCCCGGACCCGCTGTGGTTCGAGACGACGGTCGCCGACCCGGGCGTCGGGCAGACCCGCGCCGCGCTCGCCCAGGGGGCGGACGTCGTCGTCGCCGTGGGCGGGGACGGCACGGTGCGCGCGGTCGCGGAGGGCATGGTCGGCAGCGGCCGCACGATGGGCCTCGTGCCCGTCGGCACCGGCAACCTCCTCGCGCGCAACCTCGACCTGCCGGTGGGCGACGCCCGCGCGGCGCTCGCCGTCGTCATCGCGGGGTCGGACCGCCCGATCGACGTCGGCTGGGTCACGGTCCTGCGGTACGCGGACCCCGCGGGCCCCGGGGACGTGGAGGGCACGACCCTCGACCCCGTCCGGGAACCCGGCAAGGAGCACATCTTCCTCGTCATCGCGGGCCTCGGGTTCGACGCCGCGATGGTCGCCGACGCGGACGACGAGCTCAAGGCGAAGGTCGGCTGGGTCGCCTACTTCGTCGCCGGGATCCGCCACCTGCACGGCCGGCGCATGCGGGCCCGCATCCAGCTCGACGACTCGCCGCCCGTCGACGCGCGGTTGCGCTCCCTCATGATCGGCAACTGCGGGCGGCTCCCCGGCGGCATCACGCTCCTGCCCGACGCCGTGATCGACGACGGCGTGCTCGACGTCGCCGCGGTCGACACGCGCGGCGGCGTCGTGGGGTGGGCGCAGCTCTTCGGCGAGGTCGTCATGCAGGGCCTCGGCGTGCGGAACGACCTGCCCGCCAAGATCGGGCGCATCGACCACGCGCGCGCCCGGCGGGTCCGGGTGCGCGTCGAGGAGGGCGAGCAGGCGCAGGTCGACGGCGACGTGCTGGGCCTCGCGGTCGAGATCGAGACGCGCGTCGACCCCGGTGCGCTGGTGGTGCGCACGGCCTGACGCGCGGCGGCGGGCGACGGGCCCGGTCCGCGGTCGGTGCCGCGCGGTCAGTCCACGAGGTCAGTCCGCGCGGGCCGTCTCCGCGTCGATCGCCGACCGCATGACGGCCGCCGGCGGGACGACCCGCTCCCCGCCGACGCGGGTGAGGCCCGCGAGGCCGACGCCGACCATGAGCAGGCGTCCCGCGGCCTCCCGACGTCGCGCGTCGCCGCGGTCGCCGAAGACGTCCGCCAGGACGTCGGTCAGGAGCCCGAGCGTCTCCACGTACGCCCGCGCGACGGCGGGCCGCAGCTGCGCGTGCGCCCCGGCCTCCGCCCACCGGGCGAGCGCCTGGCCGTCACCGTCGGGCCCGAGCAGGTCCTCGAAGAAGAGCTCGAGCGCGGCACGGGCGGAGCGGCCGCGGGCAGCCTCCTCGAAGGCGCCGATCTCGACGTCGGCGTACCGCCGCCACGCCTCGGCGACGAGTTCGTCGGTCGACGCGAAGTGGTGGTGGATCTGCCCCGGCGACCCGCCGAGCTCGTCGGCGACGACGCGCGCGGTGACGGCGCCGAGCCCGTCGCGGCGCACGACGGCCGCCGCTGCCGCGACGATGGAGTCCCGACGCTCCGCGCGCGGCAGGTAGGCCATCAACGACTCCTCGTCCGCGCCGTCGGGGCGCCGTCGGTCAGGGTGTGCAGGAACGCGACGGTACGCGCCCGCAGGCCCTCCCGACGAGTCCGCACGACCTCGTCGGGAGGGGGGTCGAGCGGACCGCCGGACCGGACGGTCCGGACGTTGCGGTGGCAGTCGAGGTCGGTGCACAGCAGGAGGCCCACGCTGCTGAGCCGCTTCCGCGGGTCGCGCGACGGCCGGTGCGCCGCGAACAGCGCGACCTCGTTGAAGCGCCGCGAGAAGCGGCACAGGGCGCACATCACGGCGCGCGAGCCGGCCTCGGCGTGGCTCGGGCTCTGGCGCAGGAGCGCCCCGCCCGCGCGCCCGTCGACGTCCGCGACGAGGAACGCGCGGGAGGGCGCGCGCGGGTCGCGCCACCCGAGGTAGTCGAGCTCCTCCCAGCGCAGCGCGTCGAAGTGGCCGGGCAGGCGGACCTTCCCCTCCGCCGGGTCGACGTTGACGATCGCGGACCGCGCCTCGGCGCGGGTCAGCGCACGCACCGTCGCTCCTTCAACTTGTACATGTATACAATTTGTACACGCTCCCAAGTCTGCTCGTCCAGAAGATTGCGCGCAGCCCCCGTGGAGGCGGCGTGAGCGTCGCGCGCGGACCTGCGCCGACGCGGTCGGGCCGGTCGGGGGCGGCGCGTCGCGCCCCCGTAGGCTGGCCCGGTGACGTTCCCGGCCGCCGCGCTCCCCCCTGCCCGCACCCAGCCCGTCCGCCGGGACCGGGGCCTCGGGCGGCGGACGGCGGCGCTCGCCACCGCCGTCGCGCTGCTGCTGACGTTCCTCGCGACGGCGGGCCCGGCAACGGCGACGACCGCGGCAGCGGCGACGACCGGGGCGCCCCCGGCGGTCGCGTCGGGAGGCTCCGGCACCGCGGCCGGCGCCGCCGAGGCCACGAGCCCGCTCACCGCCGTGCCGACGCACGACCCGCGGCCCGTCGTCCTGGTCGCGGTGGCCGGCCTGTACTGGAGCGACGTCTCCCCCACCGCGACGCCCACGCTGTGGTCGATGATCCGGACGGGGTCCGTCGCGTCGCTCAACCTCGGGCGCACGGTCTGCACGACCGACGCGTGGCTCACGCTGTCGGCGGGGCGCATGGTCTCGGCCCAGACGGCGGAGCAGCCCGCGGAGCCGCTCCCCACCGACGCCGAGGAGCCGGCGAGCGGCTGCCTCCCCCTGCCCGTGCCCGCCGCCGCGACGACCGGCACCACCACGCCCGACGCACGCCCCGCGGACGTCCCCGGCTGGGCCGTCCTCACGGCGCCCGCCACGGAGGAGACGCCCGCGCAGGCGGCGCGGCACGACCCCGGTACCGCTGCGCTCCGGATCGCCGAGACGGGCGTCTGCACGACCGCCGTCGGGCCGGGTGCGGCGGTGATGCTCGCGGACGCCGTCGGGCACGTCGAGCGGTACACGCCCTCGCTCGCGGCGCTCCCCGACGGCGGCCTCGACGCGTGCGACGTGACGGTCGTCGACCAGGGCGAGATCGTCGACTCGGCCACCGGCCGCGGCGAGAGCCTCGACGAGCTCGACGAGGCGCTCGCCCGGGTCATGGACGAGGTCGATCGGGGCACGCGCGTCGTCGTGGCCGGCGTGTCCGCCGGACCGGTCGGCGAGACGGGGCTCCAGGTCGTCGTCGACTGGCGCAAGGGGCAGCCGACGAGCCGGTGGCTCCACTCGCCGAGCACGCAGAAGGACGGCATCGTCCAGCTCACCGACCTGACGGCGACCGTCGTGGAGTCGGCGGGCGGCAGCACCGAAGGCCTTGAGGGCGCCGCCCTGGAGCAGGGCGAGGTCCGTCGCATGGACGTGGCCCGCACGGTCGAGAACCGGCAGTACCTCAACGTCCTCACCAGCACGATCCCCACGCTCTACCCCGTGCTCGTGGGCCTCCTCGTCGCCACCCTGGTCCTCGCGCTCGGCGGCGTCCTGTGGGCGCGCCGCGCCGCCGTCCGCCGTGGCCGCGAGCCCGGCCCGGGGCCGCGCGGCCTGCGCGTGCTCTCCGCCGTGCTCATGGTGGTCGCGGCGGCTCCCGTCGCGGCGTCGCTCGCGAGCCTGTCCCGCTGGTGGGTGTGGAGCGCGCCCGCCCCGGCGCTCACGCTGGCGCTCGCGGTGAGCGCGGTCGTCGTCGCCCTCGTCGCGTGGGTCGTCTCACGTCTCCTCCCGCGGCGCCCCTGGGCGCTGCCGTCGGCCCTCGCGGGGGTGACGTGGCTCGTGCTCACCGTCGACGGCGCGACCGGCACGACGCTCCAGCAGGCGTCCCTGCTCGGGACGTCCGCCGTCGTGGGCTTCACGCGCTTCTACGGCTTCAACAACGTGACCTTCGCCGTGTACGCCGTCGCCGGCCTCGTGCTGGCGGGCGGCCTCGCGTCGGCCGCGACCGCCCGCGGACGACGCCGGCTCGCGGCCTGGTCCGTCGTCGCCGTCGGGGTGGTCACGGTCGTCATCGACGGCTGGCCCGCGTTCGGCGCCGACTTCGGCGGCATCCTCGCCCTCGTCCCCGCGTTCGCCGTCCTCGCGCTCCTCGTGGGCCGCATCCGCATCACGTGGCTGCGGGCGCTCGTCGTCGCGCTCGCGACGGTGCTCGTGGTCGTGGTCGTCGCGGTCGTCGACTGGCTGCTGCCGGGCGGGCGGTCCCACCTCGGCGGGTTCGTCCAGTCCGTCGTGGACGGCGCCGCGCTCGACGTGATCGGCCGCAAGGCGCTCGGCGCCTGGGCGACCCTCGCGAACCCGCTCGGCGCTGTCGCCGCGGTGCTCGTGGTCGTCGTGGCCGTCGCCGTGCTGCGCCCCGAGCGCTTCCGCCTCCCGGAGGTCGCGCGGGCCTACGAGACCTGGCCGGTGCTGCGCCCGCTCGTCGTCGCGCTCGTCGTCGTCGCGGGCGTCGGCTCCGTCCTCAACGACTCGGGCGTCATCATCGCCGTCATGGTCGTGGTGGTCGCGACCGCGATGATCGTGCCGGGGTTCCTCGCGCGCCCCGCGCCCCGGCAGACCGCGGGAGCCGTTCCCGAGCCGGGGATCCGGCGCATGCCGACGATGCTCGCGACGGTGGGGGCCGGGCTCCTGCTCGTCGTCCTGCTCGCCGCCACGGTGCTCGCCTCGACGGGGCTCCGACCGGCGGCCAGCGCCGCCCCGGCGGGCGGCGAGGCGTCGGTGACCCGCTCCGACGCGATCGCGACGGACCGGCCGGTCGTCGTCGTCGGGACCACGGGCGTCACGTGGAGCGACGTCACGTCGTCCGCCACCCCGACCCTCCACGCCCTGCTCACCGACGGCGCGGGAGCCGGCGGCGTCTCCCAGCCCACGGGCGCGGCGAGCCGCTGCACCGTCGGCGGCTGGCTCGCGCTCTCCGCCGGGCAGCTCGCCGAGGTCACGACCGAGCGCGGGCCCGACGGCGCGTGGGCGTGCCCGACGGCGCAGCCCGCCCCCGACGGCGCGGACGGTGCGCAGGTCGAGGGCTGGGACGACCTGGTCGCGCTCCAGCGCGGCTCGGGCTACCAGGCGCGCCTCGGCGTCCTCGGCGACGCGCTCGCCGCGGCCGGCGCCGACGGCGCGGTGTGCGCGACGGCGGTGGGCCCCGGCGCGGCGGTCGCCCTCGCGGACTCCGCGGGCCAGGTCGCGCGCTACCGGGACCTCGCGGACGCGACCGCACCCGGCTCCGACGCGTTCGCGTGCCCCGTGACCGTCGTCGACGCGGGCGACGCGACCCCGCCGGCCGTCGACCCCGACCTCCCGGCGGACGAGCGCGCCACGCTGCGCAGCACCCTGCGCGCCGACCGCCTCACCGCGGTCGACGCGACCGTCGGTGCCGTGCTCGACGCCGCCCCGAGCGGCACGACCGTGCTCGTCGTGGACGTCGCCGGGACGCCCGGCACGCGGCCCGCGCTCGGCACGACGCTCGTGCGCCCGTCGTCCGACGGCCCCGACCAGTCGCGCTACCTGACGAGCGCCGCCACCCGGACCGACGGCGTCGCGCGCGTGCTCGACGTCCCCGCGACGGTGCTCGACGCCGCGGGCGCCGCCACGCCGGCGCGGATCCAGGACACGCCGCTGGCCTGGGGCTCGCCGCGCCCGGCCGACGCGACGTCGACCGCCGACGCCCTCGCCGACCTCACGACCCGCGACCACGTGCGCCGCGCCGTCTACACCGCGTTCGTCGACGTGCCGCTCTACGCGGGGCTCGTGATCGCCGGGCTCTGCCTCCTGCTCGCGCCGCGCGCCGCGCGCGCGACGGGTGACCGTGCGCGCGCCCGCTGGGCCCGGGCGGCGCACTGGGCCCGCGGGTCCGCGCTCGTCGTCGCCGCGGTGCCCACCGCCGCCTTCCTCGTGTCGCTCACGGGCTGGTGGCGGTTCGGGAACCAGACGCTCGCGATCGTCGTCTCCACGGTCCTCGCGACGGCGGCCGTCGCCGGCCTGGGCGCGCTCGCGCCGCGTCGGCCGGTGTGGCTCGGGCCCGGGATCGTCGCGGGCATCACGTTCGCCGTGCTCACGCTCGACGCGCTCGTCGGCACCCCGCTCAACCGGGCCAGCCCGCTCGGCTCGGCACCCACCTTCGGCGCCCGCTTCTACGGGTTCGGGAACCCGACGTTCTCCGTGTACGCGGTCGCGGCGCTCGTCGTCGCCGCGGCGCTCGCGCAGTGGCTCGTCGCACGCGGCCACCGGTACGCCGCCGCCGCGACGGTGGGGGTCATCGGCCTCGTGACGATGGTCGTGGACGTGTGGCCGACGCTCGGCGCCGACCTCGGCGGCGGCCTCGTCGTCGTGCCCGCGTTCGCGGTGCTGGGACTCGCCGCCTCGGGCGCGCGCGTCACGTGGCGCCGCTTCCTGCTCGTCGCCACGGCGGGCGTCGCGCTCGTCGCCGCCGTCGGCGTGCTCGACTGGCTGCGCCCGGCCGACGAGCGCTCGCACCTGGGCCGGTTCGTCGGGCAGGTCGTCGACGGGTCGGCGTGGGAGACGCTGCTGCGCAAGGCGGGCTACGCGGCACGGTCCGTGCTCGGCGGGGTGCCGGTGTGGCTGACGATCGCCGTGCTCGTCGCGGCCGCGCTGCTGCTGTTCTGGCCCCGACGCTTCACGCCGCGCTGGTTCGCGCGGACGGAGGCCGCCTGGCCGCTCGTGCGCCCGACCCTGCTGGCCCTGTGGATCGTGGCCGTCGCGGGCTCCCTCGTCAACGACTTCGGCGTGCGGATCGCGCTCATCGCGCTCATCCCGGCGGTGCCGCTGCTCACCGTCGCCGCGCTCCATGCGGCGGACGACGCCGACGGCACGGCCGAGGGCGAGGGCGAGGACCCGGACGAGCGCACCGGGGCGGGCTCCGCGTCGCGAGTCGAGAGCGCCACGTCGTGACGCGCTACACGAGGACGAGCTCCGTGCCGCCCGTGGCGTGGTCACCGAGGGCGACGCTCCGGATCGCCGGGTCCTCGTAGGTGTTCCAGTAGTACGTCGAGGTGCGGGACGAGAAGAGACCGGTGTACACCGTGATCTCGAACTCGCCCGACCCCATCGCGGCGCAGCCGTCGACCATCGCGACCTGCTGCAGCGTGTGGAAAGCGCGGCTGACGTTCTCCTCCTCGGTGCCCTTCGTCGGGTAGTGGGAGTTGACGTACGCGGCCCGGACGAACCGGGACGGCGAGTAGTAGTCGCCGGGGACGCCGCGCATGTGCGAGCCCGAGCCGAACGGGGCGAGGTGGGCCCGGCCCACGACCGTGTCCTCGGGGAAGTCGGGCGAGACGTTGAGGTAGTTGCGCAGGTTCTCGTGGTGCCAGTCGAACCCGGGCTGGTTCGTGAGCACGTCGACGTCGTCCTGGAACACGTGCAGGCCGTCCGCCGTGTGCTCGAGCACGATCGCGCGCTGCGCGTCGGCGACGATCCAGTGCAGCATCGAGCTGGGGTACTTCTCGTTGATGGGCCGGTCGACGACCACCACGTCCGCCAGGGCCGCCTCCACCTCGTCCACGCTCGCGAACTGCGCGCACACCCACAGCGGGAGCTCGAACGCGGCGACGTTGACCGCGCCGTCGACCGGCCCGGGCGCGTAGGCCGCGTAGCCCGGGAAGTTGAGCCCCGCGACGGCCAGGCCCGCGTCGTTGCCGCAGTCGAAGTAGAGCGGGGTGTCCTCCTCCACGATGCCCATGCCGATGACCGCGTGCTCGATCGCGCGCACGGCACCGAACGGCGAGCGTGGCGCGTAGCCCGTGGGCGTCACCACGACCTGCTGCCCGTAGCCGCTCGTCCAGTCGAGGTTGCGTGCCAGGTACACGCTGCCCTGGTCGTCCGAGAACCTGATCCCTGTGCACATCGCGCTGCCCCCGTCGTCGTCGGCGCGGCACGCGGGACCGCGCGCCGCCGGGTCACGACGTCGTGCCCCGTCCTCCCATGGTGCGTCCGGGCTCGGGAAGGGGCCACCGGCCGGGGCGCGCCTCAGGGCTGCAGGTAGACGGCGATGTGCTCCTCGACCGCGCGCTCCGCGCGGTCCGGGTCGCCTGACCGCAGCGACGCGAGCAGCTCCCGGTGCTGCTCGACGACGGCGTGCGGGTCCTCGTGGTGCGGCGCGTCGCGGACGAAGTACGCCCGGACGCGCGGCTGGATGAGCCGCCAGATCTGCAGCGACTGCGTGTGGCTCGCGGCGGCGATCACCGCCTCGTGGAACTCGAGGTCGAGGTCGGCGAGGCGACGGGCGTCGAGCGGGTCCGCCGCGCGCTCCATCGCCGCCACCGTGCGGTCGAGCGCGTCCAGGAGCGCGGGGTCCTGCGCACGCGCCGCCGAGCGGAACGCGACCTTCTCGATGACGGTCCGCACCGGGACGAGGATCTCGGCGATCTCCTCCTGGGAGATGTCCACCACGACGGCGCCGCGGTACGGGTGGGAGACGACGAGCCCTTCCTGCTCGAGCACCATGATCGCCTCGCGGACCGGGCCGCGGCTGATGCCGTAGGCGGTCGAGAGGTCGCGCTCGACGAGACGGTCCCCGGCGGCCAGGTCGCCGGAGGCGATGCGTTCACGCAGGTGGCGCAGGACCCAGTCGCGCCGGGACTCGGGCGGCGATGCGGGCAGGACGGGCACGACGGCGACCTCTCACTCGGGAGGGCTCCACCCTAGTGGGTGGCCGATGGTTGACCATCTACCATCGAGCGACCTAGAGTCGCGGTCCACGGCACCGACGAGAGGACACCCATGAGGATCACCGCCATCACCGCCGCCGGGCTGCGCGGCGCCACCCCCGAGGGCGGCTGGCAGGAGGAGCTGCGGCAGGACGACGTCGTGCACACCCTCGTCGCTGTCCACACCGACGAGGGTCTCGTCGGCGTCGGCAGCGTGTTCACCACGGAGGACCTCGTGCGCGGCGCGCTCGACGTCCTGCGGTCCTTGCTCCTGGGGGCGAACGCGCTCGAGCCCGAGCGCACGAGCGAGCGGCTGCACCGCACGACGTTCTGGATGGGCCGCGGCGGGTCGATCACGCACGCGATCAGCGGCGTCGACACCGCGCTGTGGGACCTTCTCGGCCAGGCGACGGGCCAGCCCGTCGGGCGCCTCCTCGGCGGGCGGTACCGCGACCGGGTGCGCCCGTACGCGTCGCTGCTCATGGACCAGCCCGACGCGCTGCGTGACCACCTCACCGCGCTGCGCGCCGAGGGGTGGACCGCGTTCAAGATCGGCTGGGGCCCCTTCGGCCGGGTCGACGAGCGGCTCGACGAGCGCATCGTCGCCGCGGCGCGCGACGCCGTCGGCCCCGACGCGATGCTCATGGTCGACGCCGGTGGCAGCGACAGCGCGTGGAGCCAGGGCTACAAGTGGGCCCTGCGCACCGCGCGCATGCTCGACGCGTACGGCGTCGCGTGGTTCGAGGAGCCGCTCCCGCCGGACGCGATCGAGGACTACACGCACCTGCGCCGGCGCTCGCCCGTGCCGATCTCGGGCGGCGAGGTGCTCACGCGTCGGCAGGCGTTCCAGCCGTGGATCGAGGGCGGCGCCCTCGACATCGTGCAACCCGACGTCACGAAGGTCGGCGGGACGAGCGAGCTGCGGCGCATCGCGTGGTCCGCGCACGACCACGGCGTCAAGCTCGTGCCGCACGGGTGGAACACCGCCGTCGGGCTCGCCACCGACCTCCAGCTCGCCTCCGCCCTGCCGGACACGGACCTCGTCGAGTACGTCACCGGCTCGCCCTACATCGACGATCTGACGACCGACCGCTGGACGCTCGACGCGGACGGGATGCTCCCGATCCCCGACGGTCCCGGGCTCGGCATCACGCTCGACCGCGACCGCCTCGCGCGCTACTGCGACGTCGACGCGCTGCTCGGGAGCGCGTCGTGAGCCCGCGGTCGCTCGTCGTGACGGGCGCGGCGTCGGGGATCGGCCGCGCGGTCGCCGTGGGCGCGGCGCGCGACGGCTGGTTCGTGCACGTGCTCGACCTCGACCCCGACGGCGCCGCGGCCACCGTGGACCTCGCCCGGCAGGCGGGCGGGGACGGGCGCGCGCACGTGCTCGACGTGACCGACGCCGCCGCCGTCGCGGCGGCGGTCGGGACGGTCGCGAAATCCGGACCGCCGCTGCGCGGCCTCTTCGCGGGCGCCGGGATCGACGTGGGCGGGGCGGCGCACGAGCTCGACCTGGCCACGTGGCGCCGCGTGCTCGACGTCAACGTGACGGGCACGTTCCTCGTCGTGCGCGAGGTGCTGCGCGCGATGATCGACGGCGACGGCGGGAGCGTCGTGCTGTGCGGCTCGCCCGCCGCGACGGTCGGCTTCGCGGCCGGGGGCGCGACGGCGTACGGCGCCTCGAAGGGGGCGGTGTCGTCCATGGTCCGCACCCTCGCGGTCGACTACGCGCGCCACGGCGTCCGGGTGAACGCGATCGTCCCCGGCCCGACGGAGACCCCCCTCATGTGGGCCAACGTGCCCGCCGACGAGGTGGCCGCCACGCGCGCGCAGATCGAGCACGAGGTCCCGCTGGGTCGGCTCGCGCGGCCCGAAGAGATCGCCGAGCCCGTGCTCTGGCTGCTGTCGGACCGCTCGTCGTACACGACCGGGTCGCTCGTCGGGTGCGACGGCGGCGTCCTCGCCAAGTCGTCGATCAGCGTATGAGTGCGCCGGACGCCCCGGCACGTCGCCCCCGGGTCGGGGCGACGTGCTGGGCGATCGGCGACGGCTGGATCCCGCCGTACGGCACGGGCGACGACCCGACCCTCGCAAGCCACGAGAGCCTGTGCCTGCTCAACGCCGGTCCCGACGACGCGTGCGTCGAGATCCGTCTCTACTTCGCCGACCGCCCGCCGGCCGGCCCCTACGTCGTGGTGGTGCCCGCCGAGCGGGTGCGCCACGTGACGCTCAACGACCTCGACGACCCCGAGCCCGTGCCCCGCGGCACCGACTACTCGGCCGTCGTCGTCGCGTCGGCGCCCGTCGTCGTCCAGCACACGCGGCTCGACTCGCGGCAGGCCGCCAACGCCCTCTTCAGCACGATCGCCCACCCCGTCGACACCCTTCGAGAGGACCTCCGATGACGCAGACCTCCACCCCGACGACCGCCCGCCGGGGCACGCCGTGAACGCCGCGACGGGCCGGCTCGGCCACGGCGCCCTCACCCCGCTCGTCGTCGCGTCGACCGTCGGGGCGGCGCTGGGCGGGTTCATGTTCGGCTTCGACACGGCCGTGGTCAACGGCGCCGTCGACGCCCTCAAGGCCGAGCTCGGCGTCGGGAGCGCGCTCGTCGGCGTGATCGTCGCGAGCGCGCTGCTCGGCGCGGCCGTGGGCGCCTTCGCCGCGGGCACGATCGCGGACCGCTTCGGGCGACGGCGCCTCATGATGGTCGCCGGGACCCTGTTCGTCACCACGTCGATGCTGTGCGCCGTCGCGCACGACGGCCCGACCCTCGCGCTGTGGCGCTTCCTGGGGGGCGTCGGGGTGGGGATGGCGTCCGTCGTCGCCCCGCTCTACATCGCCGAGATCGCCCCCGCCCGGCTGCGCGGGCGGCTCGCGACGGCACAGCAGATGTCGATCGTCCTGGGCATCTTCGCCGCGCTCGTCTCGAACGCGTCCCTCGTCCGCGCGGCGGGCGGGGCCGAGGCGGAGCTGGCCCTCGGCCTGCCCGCCTGGCGGTGGATGTTCCTCGTCGCGGTCGTGCCGTCGCTCGCGTACGTGGTCGCGGCGGTCCTGCTGCCCGAGTCGCCGCGGTACCTCGTGATGCGCGGCGACCGGGACGGCGCCGCCCGCACGCTGCGCCGCCTCCACCGCGTCCCGGAGGGCGACGCGCTGCTGGGCGTCGCGACCATCGAGGGGACGCTCCACGAGGCGCGGCCGGCGTGGTCCCACCTGTTCTCCGGCCCGGGCCGCCTCAAGCCCATCGTCTGGCTGGGGATCGCGCTCGCCGCGCTCCAGGCGCTGGTCGGGATCGACGTCATCTTCTACTACTCGACGTCGCTCTGGGCGCAGGTGGGCTTCGGCGAGCAGCAGGCCTTCTGGCTCTCGGCCCTCACGTCGCTCGTCAACGTCGCGGCGACCGTCGTCGCAATCTTCCTCGTCGACCGCGTGGGTCGGCGTCGCCTGCTGCTCGTGGGGTCGGTGGGCATGACGGTCGCCCTGGCCGTCATGGCGACCGGGTTCGCCCAGGCGCAGCAGACCGCGGACGGCGTCGCGTTCGTCGACGCGTGGGGCGTCGTGACCCTGGTCGCGGCGAACGTCTTCGTCGTGGCCTTCGCCGTCTCGTGGGGCCCGGTGGTGTGGATCCTCGTCGGGGAGATGTTCCCCAACCTGCTGCGCGCCCGCGCCGCGTCGCTCGCCGCCGCCGCCAACTGGGCGGCGGGCATCGCCGTCAATCTCACGTTCCCCTCGCTCCGGGACCTGTCGCTCCCCGGCAGCTACGCCCTCTACGCGGTGTTCGCGGCGGCGTCGTTCGTGCTCGTGCTGAGGGCGCTGCCCGAGACGGCGAACCGCCCGCTCGAGGAGATGCGGGAGGACACCGCGTCGGGTGGACAGCAATCACTTTAGGAGTGTTAAAGTGATTGCATGATCCAGAACTCCATCACCCCGGAGCAGGCCCGCCGTCAGCTCGGCCAGGCGGAGGAGGTCGCCGCCCAGGCCCACCGCGCGACCCGCTGGTACCCCTGGCTCAGCGTCGGGCACGCCGTCGCCGCCCTCGCGTACACGATCGCGATCGACGTCCTCGACGCACCGTGGTGGCCCGCCACCACGGTGCTCGTGGTCGTCCTCGCCCTGCTGTGGTCCGCCGTCGCGCGGCACCACCGGACGGCGCCCCGGCACTGGGTGCGCGACATGAGCATCGCCCTGATCACCTGGGCGGTGCTGTACTTCGTCATGCTCGACCCGGCGCTCCAGCTCGTCGGCGCGACGTCGCCCGCCTGGTGGGTCGTCGCCGGCGTCGTCGCCGCGTCCCCGTTCGCGGCGTGCGCGTTCGCGAGCGCACGCCGGTGAGCCACCCGCGCAAGGGCCTGGACGCGCTCATCCACTCGCCCGTGCGCTTCTCGATCCTCGCCGCCCTGGCGAACGTCGAGAGCGCGGACTTCCGCTTCCTGGCCGACCTGGTCGAGCTGAGCGACTCGTCCCTCTCCCAGGCCCTCACCGCGCTCTCCGACGCGGGCCTCGTCGAGATCCGCAAGGAGGCCGCCGGACGCCGGACGCGCACGTGGGTCCGCATCAGCGACCGCGGGCTCGACGCGTTCCGGCAGCACGTGCGCACCCTCGAGCAGATCGCCCGCACCGGCGCGATCGAGCCGCAGCCCGACCCGACCCCGAGAGGCACCGCACCATGACGCCGACGTTCCGTCGAGCAACCGCCGCCGACGTCCCCGCCGCGGCCCGCACCCTCGCCGCCGCGTTCCACGACTACCCCTGGACCCGCTGGGCCGTCCCGGAGGACGACTACCCCGAGCGCCTCGCCGCGCTCCAGGAGATCTACCTCGAGCACGCCCTCGCGCACGGGATCGTGGTCGTCCACGACCCGGCGGACGCCGTCGTCGCGCTCATGCCGCCCGACGCCCCCGCTCCCCCTGAGGACGTCCAGGAGCGCGTCGCCGCGCTGCACGGCCCGCGCATGCAGGCCGTGTCCGCCGCCGAGCTCTCGCCGTCCCCGCCGGACGCCTGGACGCTCGCGACGGTGGGGGTCCTGCCGTCGCTCCAGGGCACCGGGCTCGGCAGCGCGGTGTGCCGGGCCGCCCTGCGCGACCCCGCCCTCGGGGACGCGCCCGTCGCGCTCGAGACCTCCGACGCGCGCAACGTCACCTTCTACGAGCGGCTGGGCTTCGTGCGCACCGCGACCACGCAGGTGCACGACGGTCCCGTCGTGCACGGCATGGTCCGCACGCCGACGCCCTGAGCGCCGCCTCGGTCAGTGGTCGCCCGCGCGCACGCGGTCGACGGCGGAGCGCATCTTGCGCGCGTTCACCGCGAGCAGCACGTCGCGGTACTGGGCGGCGCGGTGGAGCTGGCCCTTGAGGTCGTTCGACGACGCGCGGTGGCGCAGGTCGCACGGCACCTCGACCGCCACGTACCCCTTGCGGAGCAGGTCGATCGTCATGCCCGTCTCGACGCCCCACCCGCGCGCGAGCGGCGTCGCGGCCTCGAACGCCTCGCGCGTGAGGCACCGCATCCCGGAGAGGGGCTGCGTCGGGGTCCACCCCGTGAGGGACTGGATCGCGCGGCGCGCGGCCCCCACGACGATCCCCCGGCCGCCCGCGCCCGGCTGCGGCGGGAGCAGCGCGATGGCGACGTCGGCGTACCCGTCGAGCACGGGCGCGACGAGCGGCGCGGTGTTCACCGCGGTCTCGCCGAGGTCGCCGTCGATGAAGAGCAGGAGGCGCGGCGGGCGGTCGGCCGCGTCGCGCATCGCGACGACGGCGGCGCCCGTCTCCATGGCCGCGGCCTTCCCGCGGTTGTGGGAGTGCCGCACGACGACGGCGCCCGCCTCGCGCGCGACGTGCTGGGTGTCGTCCTCGCTCCCGTCGTCGACGACGAGCACGAGGTCGACGTGCGGGATGGCCTTCGCGGCGCGCACGGTGGCGGCGATGCGGCGGGACTCGTCCTTCGCGGGGATGATCACCGCGACGCGCTGGCGGACGGCGCGGCCCGTGCGCCCGTCACCGGCCACGGGGCGCGGCGTGCGCGCCCGCGTGCCGGACGCCGACAGGTACGTCGGCGGCGTGCTCGCCGTGCTCGTGGGGGCACTCCCCGTGTTCTTCCCCGTATCGGTCGACCGATGGTCCGCGTTCACGCCGTCCAGCCTAGTAGTGCAAAGAGTTGGCCGCAGATGTGTCGTCGTTCCACCAGCGGATCCGCTCGGGATCTCCGCAGGACGACCGGGCTGCGTTCCCAGGTCTCCCGGATCCTACTCGACGCGAGAGCCCGCCGACAGGGGCGTCGGCGGGCTCTCGGCGTGGTCACGCTCCCGCGTCGTGCGCTCGCGCGGGGGCTCCGGATCAGCAGAGCATGCGCGGGGTCAGCGGAGCGTGACCTGCCGGGACACGATGCCCGCGCGCGCACGGCGCTCGTTCGCGTCGAGCGGCTCCGTGACCGCGAGCGCCTCGGTGAGCCGCGCGTCGAGCTCCGCGACCGGGCCCTCCAGCTCGTCCGCCTCCGTGCCGCGGGGCAGCTCCCACACGGGGACGAGCAGGCCGCTCGACCGGAAGGCACCGACGAACTTGCCGCCCGCGAGGCCGGACTCGCGCTTCGCGTGCAGGCGCGAGATCGCGTCGATGAGGGCGTCCTCCGGCTCGGGGCGGGCCCAGCGCAGGAACTCGCGCGACATGCGGCACCAGTACGCCGACTCGACCGCGTCGAGCTTGACGGTGGGCACCATCGACTCGGCCGCCTGGTCGAGCGAGGCGCGCAGGTCGGGCGTGATCTCCGCCGACGGGTCGAGCCAGAACGCGAAGTCCTCGTGCACGGTGACGTCGAACGGGACGGAGAGGTCGAGCACGTCCTGCAGGCGCGGGCCGGCGTCGGGCAAGGCGCTCGTCTCGATGGACGTGCCGGGCTCGGCGTCGATCGCCTCGAGGAGCGCGGCGGCGAGGTCGCGGCTCGTGTCGCCCGAGCCGGCGAGGGTCTGGACGGCGAGGAGGATCGCGCCGTCCTGGCGGTGCAGCGCGGCCCAGCCGGCGGGCAGGACCGTCACGACGAGGACGTCGCGCGCCCCGTGCTCGGCGGTCGTGCGCGCGGTCGCGGTGGCCGAGGGGACGACCTCGCGCATCGCGACCCAGTCGGTCTCGCCGGGGAGCCCCTCGAACGGGCGCAGCACGAAGTCGGGCGTGGTGTTCTTGGCCATGCGCGGCAGTCTACTGGCGCGGCCTACCGGCGGGGCGGCGCGGCGGGCCGGGTGCGCGGGCGCAGGCGGACGTCGGGCAGCGCGGGCGCGGGCAGGGGGCCGCCGTCGTACCCGACGACCTCGCCGTAGCGGCGCTCGCGCGCGCCGTCGGCGTACCGGGTGCCGCCGCGGTTCGGGCCCTGGTCCCCCGTGACGACGAGCTGGGCCTGCCAGTCCGCGCGGGCGCGCGCGACGTCGTCGTGCGAGCGGCCCACGAAGTTCCACCACATGACGATGTCCTCGCCGAACGGCTCGCCCCCCACGAGCACGGCCCGCGCCGGGGCGTCCGGCCCCGCCTCGACGACGAGCGTCGTGCGGCCGGGCTCGACGTACCCCAACGACGACGGCGGCACCGGCGAGCCCTCCAGCCGCACGAGGCCCTCGTCGACGAGGAGGCCGTGCTCGAACGTCGGGTCCACGTCGAGCGTGACGCGCGCGCCGGGCGCGAGGTCGAGCTGCGCACCGACGATCGGCGTGTAGGTCGTGGCGGGCGAGCGCAGGGCGGCGCCGCCCACGCGGAGCGCGCCGAGGAAGACCTGCACGCGCGCGCCGTCGACCGTGGCGACGGGGAGGTCGGCGTGGTGCTCGAACGCGGGCGGGTCCGCGAGGCGGTCGCTCGGGAGCGCGACCCAGAGCTGGACGCCGTGCAGGACCGGGGGCCGCTCGCCGCGCGGCGACTCCTCCGAGTGCGAGATGCCGCGACCCGCGGTCATGAGGTTGAGCTCGCCGGGCCGCACCGTCTGGAGCGACCCGACGGCGTCGCGGTGCAGGATCTCGCCGGCGAACAGCCACGTGACCGTCTGGAGCCCGGTGTGGGGGTGCGGCGGCACCTGCATGCCGTCGGTGCCGTCGCCGATCGCGGGCAGCGGGTCGGGCCCGTAGTGGTCGAGGAAGCACCACGCGCCGACGAGCGACCGCGCGCGCTGCGGGATCGTGCGCCGCACCCGCATCGCCCGGGTGCCCCCGAGCGGGACGTCGCGGTGCTCGAGGATCTCGACCGCGGCGCCTCCGCCGTCGTCGTGGGGCGCGCCCGCCGAGCAGACGCGCTCCTCGGGCCGGGTCTCGAGGTTGCTCATGGCACGAGCGTAGGCGCGCGGGGCGGAGCCGTCCTGCGCCTGTCGACGGTCTTCGCGTCGGGCCGTGCCCGCGGGAGAATGGGGACGAGGCCCCTCGGAGCAGGATTCCGAGGGGCCTCGCCGTGTCCGCGCGACCCCGGGGCGGTCGGGCCGGGTGGCCCGTCGGGGCGCCGCTCGCGACGTGGCGGCCCGGCGCCCTCGCGTCCGCCCGGGTGCCCGGGCAGGTGCGGTGACGCCGATCGCGGTCGGCCTTCCGGGTCCGGTAGGAACCTGCGCCGTCGCGCGCAGCCCCGCAGCAGGGGGTGGCGGGTCGTCCACCGTTCTCCGGTCGGCCGTGCCCTCGCGTGCGCGGCGAGACGTCGTGCGGTCCTGGCGAGGCCCTCAGACCCCTGCGTGATGCGTGCCGGAACCCCGTCGTCCGTGTGCGCCCGTCCGGGCCGTTACGGACGTTTGTAGTCCTCGGACCGGGGGTCTGCAAGAGTTCCCACCGTTGTCATTTGGGCCGGCCGGATCACCACAGGTTCGTCCACAGGACGGCCCGCGCCGTTCCCACGCCGCCCACAGGCCTGTGGATGAATTCTGTGGACAGGCCTCGCCGCGAGCCAGGCCCGTCCGACCCCGCGGCGCGGCCCGTGCGCACGCCCTCAGACCCAGAACCGCGCCGACGGTGCCGCCGCCGGGGAGAGCCGCTCGTCGAGGTCGAGGTCGCGCACGACGAACCCGCCGTCGTCGACGAGCGTCCCCGCGAGCCGGCCCTGGAGCATCGCCGCGAGCCGGGCGAGCAGCACCCGGGCACGCGAACGCGCGATGACGTGCAGCCCCGAGGGCCGCTCGACCGCGAGCTCGTCCGGCTCGGTCGGCACCCACGTGAGGCGGTAGGCGTGCGGCCCGTGCTCGCGCCAGTCGAGGCCGTCGAGCGCGAGCGGGACCCGCGCGACGCGTCGGGCCTCGAGCCGCACCTCGCCGTCGTACGGCGTCTCGCCCGACAGCACGTACTCCGCGAGGCCGTCCGCGCCCGGCCGCACCGCGACGACCCCCGCGCCGGGGACCGTCGTGCGCAGGACGCCGAGCGCGTCGTCGGGCCCGAGCACGTGGGCGCTGTAGAGCGTGAGGTCGACGCCCGACGCCGGGTCGGGCGTGAGCACGGTCCGGCCGTCCGCGACGACCGCGCCGCCGACGCGCCGGGCCGCGGCGACGGCCCAGCCCAGCACGCGGAGCTCGAGCCCCTGCGGCAGGCCTGCCGGGAACGCGCGCACCAGCCCGTCGCGGTCGTCGGTCAGGGAGCCGGTCGACGTGCCGGTCGACGTGCCGGTCGACGTGTCGGCCCAGGCGCCGGTCCACGAGCGGGGCGCGAGCCGCGCGTCGGGGTGGTCGACGTGCAGCGCGAACGCCTCGGCGCCCCCGCCCGCGAGGCCGAGCGCCTGCGTCTGCGGCGGCGTGAGCGCGAAGGGCCCGACGACGCGCGCCCCCTCGGCGAGGCGCAGCTCGCCCGGTGCGACGACGCCGTCGGGCACCACGCCACGGAACCGCGCGCCGGCCATGGGGCGCGCCGCTCCCCCACCGCCCGGCGGGGTCGTCCAGGCGGCACCGGCGAACCAGGCGCGCGCGAGCGCGTCCACGGGCGTGCGGGCCGCGCCGCGCGAGCGGGGCGTCGCGAGCAGGTGCGCACCGGCGTGCGCGTCCGGCACCAGGCCGGCGACGGGGGCGTCCATGACCGGAACGTAGAGCGCCCCGGAGGCGACGGTGTTACGGCGGTGTCACGAGCGTGGGTCCGCTCACGGGAACCCCGCGGGCGTCAGGCGCCGACGTCGTGGAGGTGGTGGACGACGTCGTGCACGAAGTACTGCCCCAGCGTCCGGACGGTGAAGACCGACCCGTTCGAGCGCCGGCCGGGGCGCTCCCACTGGTCGGGGACGAGCGCGTCGAAGCGGCCCGCGACACGGTCGCCCGCGATCCGGAGCTCGCGCGCGACGACGGCCGGGTCCTGGTGCGCGTAGTCGTCCGCGAGCGCGGTCGCGTCCTGGTCCCAGTTGGCGAACTGCGGGTCGTCGCCCTCGACCATGGACTGCACGCGCACGTCGAACACGGAGAAGACGTCGCGGACGTGCGCGGCGTACTCGAGCACCGACCACGTCGTCGGGTCGGGGCGGGTCCGCGCGTCGGGGCGGCCCAGGGCCGCGACGTAGCGCGGGACGGCGTCGCGCACGACGGCGCCCACGCGGTCGGGCGTGACCTCGCGGGCGACGAACCCGCACTCGGGGCACGGCCGCTCCATGACCCACGTCCAGTCCTTGGTGTCCGCAGGGACGGGCGGGAACTCCGGGTCCGGGGCGGCGGGGACGCCCTCGGGCGACGCGGTCGTGTCCATGGCGGCAGTGTGCCAGACGGCGCGGCGCCCTCCGCGGGCCCGTCGCCCGGGATTAGCGTTCTGACACGGACTGCCTATGATGTCAGCATGCCCAAGATCATCGGAGGGTCCCTCCACGAGCACCGCGCCCAGACCCGGCAGAAGCTCTTCGCGGCGCTCTCGACCCTCATGATGGACCGAGGCTTCGACGCCATCTCGCTCGCGGACATCGCCGCCGCCGCCGGGGTCGGCCGCACCGCGGTGTACAACCACTTCCCCGACAAGGAGGCCCTGCTCCTGGGGTTCATCACCCACGAGACGGAGCAGTACGTCGGGACGCTCGAGCGCGCGCTGGAGCACGTGGACGACCCGGTCGAGCAGCTGCGCACCTACATCCGCCAGCAGGCGCAGCTCAAGCGCATCTTCCACCTGGCCCCGGGGCCGGACCTGCGCACCGTGCTCTCGCGGACCACGCGGCAGCGGCTGCGCGAGCACGCCGAGCTCGTCGAGGCGATCCTGCGCCGCATCGTCCGGTCGGGGATCGAGGCGGGCGAGTTCCCCGCGCAGGACATCGACACGACGGTCCAGCTCGTCAACGCGTGCCTGTCCGGACGCCTCGTGCCCGACGACCCCGTCGCGCGCGAGCAGGCGATCGAGGCGACCGAGGCGTTCGTGCTGCGCGCCGTGGGGGCCGACGCGACCTCGCCCGCGCTCGCGGGCTGACGCCCTGCCCGTCTCGCGGGGCCGGATGACGGACAGAGGATAGGCAAGCCTCACCTCCGTGGGTTACAGTTCCTGACGCATCGTCATGACATGGCGTCAGGACGTGCAGTCCCGCCCCGACGCACCCGCAGGAGCCATACCGTGACTGCTCTCACCCACGACCTCCACCGCGCCGACGAGTCCGTCCCGCTGTCGCAGCGGCTGCGCGAGGGCACGCGCCCCGAGCACGAGCAGGCCGAGGGCTCCGGGTTCGTCGAGCGACTCATGTCCGGGCGTCTCGACGTCGCCGCGTACGCCGACCTCGCCGCCCAGCAGTGGGCCATCTACGGCGCGCTCGAGGACGCGAGCGCCGCGATGCGCGACGACACCCAGGGCGCGAGCCTCGTGTTCGACGAGCTGACGCGCACGCCCGAGATCGAGAAGGACCTCACGTTCCTCGTGGGCCCCGACTGGGCCGAGCGCGTGACGATCCACCCCGCGACGGAGCGCTACGTCGCCCGCCTGCGCACGGTCGGCGGGTTCTTGCCCGCGTACGCCGCGCACGCCTACACGCGCTACCTCGGCGACCTCTCAGGCGGGCAGATCATCAAGCGCATGCTCGAGCGCCACTACGGGCTCTCCGGCGACGGCCTCGCCTTCTACACGTTCGTCGAGATCCCCAAGTCCAAGCCGTTCAAGGACGTCTACCGCGAGCGCCTCGACGCCCTGGTCCTCACCCCCGGGCAGCTCGACGAGACCGTCGCCGAGGCCAAGCACGCCTTCCGCCTCAACAGCGACCTCTTCGCCGACCTCGGCGCCGCCCACCCCTGACCTGCCCCACCCCCCACCACGCCCCCATCCGGCTCCCCGCCGCCGACCATGCGGTCGCGGTCCGTCCCACCCAGCCGACGGGCCACGTCGCCATGCTCGGCCGCGCGCCGGGGGGTCGTTCGTGAGGTGAGTTACCTCCACGACGGTCGAGAAACGTCCGCGGGTCAGGTTAGGCTCGTCTTACCTGGTGGCGGCGGCCGTGGCGGCCGCGCCCTCGGACCGCTTCCTGGAGAACTCCCCATGCCTCACGCTGCCCGCCCTGCGCCGCACCCCGGCTCGTCGCCGCGCCGCCCGACGTCGCCCGCAGGCACGTCGGGTGCCGCGCCCCGCCGCGCACGCCGGACCGTGACCGCGCTGGCCGGGGCGGGCGCCGTCGTCCTGCTGGGCCTGGTCGCCGCGTGCGCGCCGCTCCCCTACGAGCCCCCCGCGACGCCGTCGGCCGCTGCGAGCCAGGACGCGGAGCCCGTCGAGGCGACCCCGACCGACACCCCGACGACCACGGCGCCCGCCTGCACGACGCTCGAGGAGTCCCGGGCCGCGGGCGGCGGCTCCGACGTCGACCCCGCGTCGTTCCCCACCGGGCCCACGAGCGCGATGTTCGCCGACGACGCGATCCACCCGGTCGCCGAGGCGCCCGCCCCGCAGCTCCCGGTGACGGTCGAGTCGGTCGACGGGCGCCAGGTCGAGATCACCGACGTGAGCCGCATCATCCCCGTCGACCTGTACGGGACGCTCGGCGAGATCGTCTACAGCCTGGGGCTGGGCGCGAACGTCGTGGGCCGCGACCTGCCGACCGGCTTCCCCGAGGCCGCGGACGTCCCCGTCGTCACGGGTGCCGGCCACGCGCTCGACGTCGAGGCGATCCTCGGGCTGGACCCCTCCGTGATCCTCACCGACGCGACGATCCTCACCGACGACGTGCGCGGCCAGCTCGAGAGCTCGGGCATCCCCGTCGTGTACTTCGACGAGGCCCGCACGCTCGACGGCGTCGACGACCGGATCCGCGCCGTCGCGACAGCGCTGGGCGTGCCCGAGCAGGGCGAGGCGCTCGTCGAGCGCGCGGACCGGCAGATCTGCGCGGCCCTCGCCGCGGTGCCGCAGGACACCGGGACGCCGCGCGTCGCGTTCCTCTACCTGCGCGGGGCGAACATCAAGATGCTGTTCGGGCCCGGCTCCGGCGCCGACGACCTGATCCGCGAGATCGGCGGCGAGGACGCCGGGACCGCGATCGGCCTCACGCAGCAGTACGCGCCGGTCACGAGCGAGGCGATCATCAGCGCCGCGCCCGACGCCTACCTCGTCATGACCGACGGGCTCGAGTCGATGGGCGGCCTCGACGCCATGATGGCGATCCCTGGCCTCGCGCAGACGCCCGCGGGCGAGGCGCGGCGCGTCGTCGACATGGACGGCTCGCGCCTCCTCACGTTCGGCCCCCGCACCGGCTCCACGATCGCGGCGCTCGTCGAGGCCTTCTACGGCGTGCCCGCGCCGGAGCTCCCGGCGTCGTGAGCGCGCCCGCCACCCGCCCCCTCGGCACGCCGGAGGGCGCGCCCGGTCCCGAGGGCGTCGCCGTGCCCGACGGCGCCCCGCGCCCGGGTGGTCGGCCCGCCCGGGTGGGGCCCGCCGTCGGGCAGCAGCGCCGCCACGCCGCCCGGTGGCTGATGGTCGGGCTGGGCGTGGCGCTCGCGGTGCTCACCGTCGTGTCCGGCATGACGGGGCAGGTGCCCGTGTCGCCCGCGGAGGTGCTCGGCTCGCTCGCGCACCACGTCGGGCTCGACTGGGGACCCATGCCGTCGCACCCGCAGGGCGAGAACGCGCTGTGGGTCGTGCGGTTCCCGCGCGTCGTCCTGGCGATCGTCGTCGGCGCGGCGCTCGCGTGCTCGGGCGCCCTCATGCAGGGCGTGTTCGGCAACCCGCTCGCCGAGCCCGGCGTCATCGGGGTCTCCTCGGGCGCGGCCGTGGGCGCGTGCGCGGTCATCGTCACCGCGGGCGCGCTCGTGCCCGGCACGTGGGTCGCCGCGGCGGCGTTCGCCGGCGGGCTCGTCACGACGTTCGTCGTCTACGCGCTCGCGCGCGCCGGCGGTCGCACCGAGGTCGTGACGCTCGTGCTCACGGGCATCGCGGTCAACGCGTTCGCGGGCGGGATGCTCGCGTTCTTCACGTTCGTCGCCGACCCGGCCGCGCGCGAGCAGATCGTCTTCTGGCAGCTCGGGTCGCTCGGCGGCGCGACGTGGCAGTCCGTCGCGGTCGTCCTGCCGATCGCCGTCGTCGGCGTCACCGGCGCGATGCTCGTGCGCCGCAAGATGGACCTGCTCGCGCTCGGCGAGCGCGCCGCGCAGCACCTCGGGGTCGACGTCGAGCGGCTGCGCCAGCTCGTCATCGTCCTCGTCGCGCTCCTCGTCTCCGCCGGGGTCGCGTTCACGGGGATCATCGCGTTCGTCGGGCTCGTCGTGCCGCACCTCGTGCGCATGGTGTGCGGGCCGAGCCACCGCACGCTCGTCCCCGCGTCCGTGCTGGGCGGCGCCGTCGTGCTGCTCGCCGCCGACCTCCTCGCGCGCAGCGCCGTCGCGAACGTCGAGCTGCCGCTCGGCATGATCACGTCGCTCGTCGGCGGGCCGTTCTTCTTCTACCTGCTGCGCCGCACGCGCTCGCGCCAGGGAGGCTGGGCATGAGCGACCTGCGCCACGAGGGCTCGTCGTTCCTCGGCTCCCTGCGCACCGCCGTCACCGGTGCCCGACGGCGGTCCCGCCTCCCGGGGCGTGCCGCGCCCGGCGACGTGGTCACCGCCGCGCACGGCGTGTCCCTCACCCTGGGCGAGGCGCCGATCCTGCGCGACGTGTCGGTCGACGTGCGCGCGGGCGAGGTCCGCGCGCTGCTCGGCCCGAACGGTGCCGGGAAGTCGTCGCTGCTCGGCGTGCTCACCGGCGACCTGCGGCCCGAGGCCGGCGACGTCACCGTGGACGGGCGCCCGCTCGCCGCGTGGACCCCGACCGAGCTCGCCCTGCGCCGGTCGGTCATGCTCCAGCAGGTGTCGCTGAGCTTCCCGTTCACCGCCGTGGACGTCGTGCGCATGGGCCGCTCGCCGTGGCGCGGCACCCCGTCCGAGGACGAGGACGACGCCGCGGTCGCCGAGGCGCTCGCCGCGACCGACGTCGAGCACCTCGCCGACCGGCACTTCACCTCGCTGTCCGGCGGCGAGAAGGCCCGCGTCGCGCTCGCGCGCGTGCTCGCGCAGCGCACCGCGCTCCTCATGCTCGACGAGCCGACCGCCGCGCTCGACCTCAAGCACCAGGAGCTCGTGCTCCAGCTCGCCCGGGCGCACGCCGCCGCGGGCGGTGCGGTGGTCGTCGTCGTGCACGACCTCTCGCTCGCGGCCGCGTACGCCGACCAGGTCACCGTCCTCGCGGGCGGGCGCGTCGTCGCCGACGGCGGTCCGCGCGACGTCCTCACCGCCGAGCTGCTGAGCGGCGTCTACGACTACCCCGTCGAGGTCGTCGACCACCCCGGCGGCGGCGCGCCGATCGTCGTGCCGCGCCGCTGAACGAGGAGCTTTATCTGGATCAGATAAACCACGGCGGTCTCAACCCACCAACGCACCACGAGGGTAGATGATGCGTTGTCGTGGAGGCTGGGATGAGTGTGGTGACGTCGCTGCCAGCGGCAGTACAGGAGGGGCTGCTGCATGATTCCGTGACAATTGGTTAGGCAGCTTGGTCGGCGGCCTGGCTCATGATGATCTCGAACTCGATCGGGGTCAATCGTGCGAGTCTGGCCTGGCGTCGGCGACGGTGGTAGGTCCGTTCGATCCAGGTCACGATCGCGATCCGCAGCTCCTCTCGGGTGGTCCATCTCTGCCGGTCCAGGACGTTGCGCTGAAGCAGGCTGAAGAAGCTCTCCATGGCGGCGTTGTCACCGGCTGATCCGACCTGGCCCATGGATCCGCGCATCTGGTGGCGCCAGAGGGAGTGCTGCAGCTTTCGGCTTCGAAACTGGCCGCCGCGGTCCGAGTGCAGGGTGCAGTCGGCCACGCGCACCCCGCGGCGCGAGACCGCCGATTCCAGGGCGTCGACGGCCAGCTGGGACGTCATGCGGTCGGCGATGGAGTACCCCACGATCCGGTTCGACCACACGTCCTTGACCGCACACAGGTAGACCTTGCCTTCGCCGGTGGGATGCTCGGTGATGTCCGTCAACCACAGCCGGTTCGGGCCAGGAGCGGTGAATTCGCGACGCACCAGGTCATCGTGCGCGGGCGCGCCGGGCCGCCCATTCTTCCCGCGGCGCTTCTTGCCGAACACGCACCACCACTGGTTCGCCGAGCAGATCTTCCACACCGTGCGCTCACTGACCTTGTGCCCGGCCGCGTTCACCTCGTCGAACAGCAGCCGGTAGCCGAACTCGGGGTCCTCACGGTGGGCATCGAAGACCGCGTTCGCGAGATACGCCTCCTCGAGCTCGCCGCCGGTGACCGGCTGGGCGAGCCAGGCGTAGTAGTGCTGGCGGTGGAGCTTGAGCACCCGGCACGCCACCGCGACCGGCACCCTGATCGGGGCACCGGCCGCGGCGAGCTCTCTCACGAGCGGGTAGAGCCTTTTCCCGGCAGCTGAGCCTGGGACAGGTACGCCGCCGCCCGCCGCAGGACCTCGTTCTCCTGCTCCAGCAACCGAATCCGACGTCGAGCCTCACGCAACTCCCGTGCGTGCTCCGAGGCGACGCCGAGCTTCACGCCGTCCTCGACATCGGCGGCACGCAACCACTTCGTGATCGTCATCTCATGGACCCCGAAGTCCTGGGCGATCTGTGCCAGCGTCACACCGGGACCACGGTTCCGGGCGACCCGCACGACGTCCTCACGAAACTCACGGGGATAGGGCCTGGGCACAGCAACATCCTTCCAGCCTGCTCGGCGAGCAAGCGATCTGAGATGTCACAGATCCGTGCAGCAGCCCCCTTCTTGGGCACAGCGACATCCTTCCAGCAGGACCTCGTCCCGCAGATGGAGTGTCAACCGATCCTGCAGCAGTCCCGGCGCGCCCGCGCCCGTGTTCGTCAAGCCGAACTACGTCGTCGGCGAGTACAAGGACTCTCGATGCAAGTAGAGCAGCAGCCGCCCGCCAGGGACGTCCCGTGGTGGAGACGCCACGCCCTCCCTCTTGCTCTGGTCGTGACCGCTCTCGCGCTCATCCCCACAGCACTGAACGGCTGGCAGCCCACCTGGTACGCGTGGGCTGCCGCGATACCACCGTGGATCGCACTGCTCGTGATTCCTGACCGCAAGAAGTAGCCCTACCGGGCATCGCCATCGAAGCGGCCCCTCTCCCATCGCGAGAGGGGCCGCTTCTCTGCGATGAACTCCACGCACTACCGATGGCACGAATATGGCCTCTTGCGGATGCGCTTAAGGGCCTCGATCCAGGCGCCGACCGACCCTGCGTCCGGGCGCGGAGGACGCCCGTTGAAGACACTGTCCACGACGATAGAGACCAGTGTTTGCAACGGATTCAGCGGACTTGCTCAGGGGAACTGGTGTTCGATACTGGAAGGGTGACGACGACCGCCCCAGGCGCGCTCGAGGTGGCTCGCGCGACCTTGCGCCGCGCCGAGCTGCGCACGGGCGTGCGCTCGTCGACGCCCGGCGTCGTCGACCTCGACGACGCCCCGCGGCCGCTCGGCACGGTCCTCGATGACGGTCGTCTGCCGCGTGGTGCGGCGAGCGTCATCACCGGGTCGACGTCGCTGCTCCTCGCGCTGCTCGCGACCTCGCAGGGCACCTCGGACTGGATCGCCGTCGTCGGTGCGCCCGACGTCGGGATGCTCGCGGCCACCGATGTCGGCGTGGCTCTCGAGCGCGTCGCCCTCGTCCCTGCCACAGGACACGACCCGGCCGGCGTCGTCGCGGCCCTGCTCGACGGCATGACGTACGTCATCGTCGGACCGGACGCCAGGCTCACCGCGTCCGAGCGACGGCGCCTACTCGCCCGGGCGCGCGAGCGCGGCGCCGGCCTGGTGAGCACGAGCCCATGGGAGCACGCCGCGGTCCGCCTGGACGTCGTCACGCATCACTGGGCCGGCACAGACCGGGGCGCCGGCTACCTGCGATCCTGCGAGCTCGGCGTCGCCCGCACCGCCAACGGCAGGACGGACCGGTGGACGCTCACCCTGCCGACACCAGGCAGCCTGCTCGTCGCCCCCGAGGAGGGACAGGCACGACCGGCTGCCTCGACGCGCCGCGCACCGCTGCGGCTCGTCGGATGAGGCGACCTCGACTCGTTCGACGCGGACAGGACCAGGCTCGAGTGCAGATACGGTATCCAGCAGGACTCACATGCGCGGGTCCGTGCCCCACGACTTTGGCAACGACATCGGCGACGTCGTCCGCGCTGAAGTCGACCCGTTCTCCCGCGTCGATATGCCCGTTACTGGTGACCCGGCGTAATCGTGACCGGCGTATTCGCTGTCGAGAATGTCCGTCCGACAATCCGCCGTTTCGGCGGGTCACGTTTCAGCGTGTCGCGCACTTGATGGTCATCGTCGGCCTGGTCGCCATACACGATCGTTTCCAGCGACCGCGTTGCCGACGGCGGCAGAATGCGCCCTAAACGTCAGGCGTAAGGGGTTGGTCTCGGCGTCTGGTGTCCGCCTCGCTATGGTGTGCGGTATGACTCTGACGGCAGACGCACACGTTCATAGCGAGTGGTCATGGGATGCGGGCTCGGATCCCGCATCCGCTGGAACCGCTGCTGGGGTCATCTGCTGCTCCTCGATCGTGGCGGGGACGGCCTCTGCTCGACCGCACTGGTCGACGGTCCGACACTAATGAGAAGTGGCGCCGCAGAAGAGGGCATTGACGATGTGGGGTCGGCGTCGTAGCTTGCGCGGCCTGTGGGCCGGGCGATGGCCGGGGGAGTGTGGACGAGGACCGGGCGATCGCAGCCCGCAGCGCACAGCCCATGGAATGTCCGAGGTCTGCTGTAGCGTGACGCCCACCGGCCATGTACTCGGCTCAGAGGAGAGTGTTCATGATGCAGTTGAACGGTTTCAGCAATGTGGTTCTGCCCGCGCGAGATCTGCCCGCGAGCATCGCGGCCTGGACGGCGTTGCTCGGTCGAGAACCCGCATTCCACAGCGACGAGTTCGCCGCGTTCTCCGGAGATGGCGTGGAGATCGGGCTGACCGCGGCGCCGTGGGTGGATCATCCGCTGGTCTTCTGGACGGTCGAGAACATCGAGCAGGCCCATCGAGCGCTCGTCGCCGCCGGGGCCACGGCGATGACCGAGGTCGCCGACGGATCCCTCGCCGAGCTCGGCACCGCCGAGGCCGCCGAGGGTGACAACATCGATCCGGGCACCGGGATCGTCGACATGCCCGGCGCCCGTCTCGCCGTGTTGAAGGCGGCCGACGGCAACCTGATCGGTATCACGCAGGAAGTACCGATGGACTGGTTGGTCGACGAGTCGTGAGCGCCGGTGTGCGCGCACTCACGCGGCGAGTCCTGAACCGGACGCTGCTGGAGCGGCAACTGCTGACCCGCCGCGTTTCTCGGACCCCACGGGAGGCGATCGAGCATCTCGTGGCGATGCAGGCGCAGGTGCCGAACGGACCCTATGTGGGGCTGTGGGCCCGGTTGGAGAACTTCCGGCGCGACGACCTCACGTCCCTGCTGGAGGGCCGGGACGTGGTGCACGCGACCATGTTGCGTGGGACGCAGCATCTGGCCCGCGGCGAGGACTTCGGTTGGCTGCGGGCGACGGTCGCGACGCTCGTGCGGAGCGCACTGGCCGAGCCATACTACGCGGCGCAGATCGAGGGGATCGATCCGGACGAGCTCGGCAGCGCCGGGCGGGGGATGCTGACCGGCAGGACGCTGCAGCGCCGGGAGCTCGGCGACCTGCTCGTCCACCGTTTCCCCGGCCGCAGCCCTGGCCGGCTTGCCGAGGCCTTCGAGCTGCTGGAGGCGCTGGTGCATCCACCCCCTCACCCCATCTGGGGCGGGTGGGGGCATCGCCGTGGGACACCGGTCGCCTTGGCCGACGAGTGGCTCTCCCGACCGATCGCCGACGCATCACAACCCGAGACGATGGTGCTGCGCTACCTCGCCGCATTCGGTCCGGCCTCTGTCATGGACGTCCAGGCCTGGTCGGGGATGACGCGACTCCGCGAGATCGTCGAAGGGCTGCGGCCGCGCCTGCGCGTCTTCCGGGATGAACAGGGAGCAGAGTTGTTCGACCTGCCCGACGCGCCGCTCGGCGAACCGGACGCTCCAGCACCCGTCCGGTTCCTGCCCGCCTTCGACAATGCTGTTCTCGGGCACCGGGACCGGACCCGGGTGATCAGCGAGGAGAATCGTCGACGTATCGCACCCCGGGCGTCCGCGGGCGTACCTCTGTTCCTCGTCGACGGCTTCGTCGAAGGAAGCTGGAGCCTGACCCGCGATCAGTTGCGCATGGCGCCCTTCCGGCCGCTGACGGATGCCGAGACAGCAGCTGTGCGGGACGAGGCCACCCACCTGGCCCGATTCGTCGCGCCGGACGGCACGGAGCCGGCGATCATCATGACGTGAACGTGGTCGGCGTCGAGCCTGCTCGTCGCGGTCGGGAACGGCTGTCATCACGCCTGAGGAGGGTGCCACCTGCACTGAGGGCAGATGCGGGGGAGCGCACCCGGGTTTTCGATTACCGACCGGTGACTCGGCGTACTCGTGACGGGCGTTCTGATTGTCGAGAGCGCTCGTCCGACTCTGCGCCGAATACGTACCACACGCGTTTCGGCGCCGTGAGGTTTCGGCGGTGGGTTTCGGCGGGTCAAGGTCGGCGTGTCGCGCGCATGAAGGTCATCACCGGCCGGATTGCCGTAAACGATGGCGGTCTCAACCCACCAACGCACCACGAGGGTAGATGATGCGTGGTCGTGGAGGCTGGGATGAGTGTGGTGACGTCGCTGCCAGCGGCAGTACAGGACGTCGTGTGGCAGGCATGGGGCGAGGGCGAGTCACTGCGGCGGATCGCCGATCGGGCCGGCGTCCCGTCGCATCACGTGCGCCGGTACTTGCTGCGTCATGGTGGGGTGCGACCCGCGTTGCCGAGACGCTCCCCACGGCACCTGAGTCCAGGTGAGCGGGAAGAGATCTCGCGTGGGATCGCTGCTGGTCTTTCTGCCCGGGCGATCGCCGAAGGGTTGGGGCGGTCGGCGTCGACGATCTCGCGCGAGATCGCCCGCAACGGCGGCCGTGACGCCTACCGTGCGACGGTCGCCGATGAGCGTGCCCGCGTCGAAGCCCGGCGGTCGCGGGTGCCGCGTCTCGCGAGCGACGAGCGGCTGCGGGCGGTGGTGCTCTCGCGGCTCGAGCTGGACTGGTCCCCGCAGCAGATCGCGGCGTGGCTGCGCCGCGAACATCCCCACGAGCCGGGCATGTGGGTCTCGCACGAGACGATCTACCGCGCTGTCTATCTGCCGGCATCGCGGAACCTGCCGAAGAGCACGTACCAGCGGCTGCGGTCCGGTCGCACGATGCGCCGGCCCCGGCTCGTGAAGCGATCGCACGGGCGAGGGCATCTGCGCGACATGGTCTCCATCCACCACCGCCCCGCCACCGTGACCGACCGGCTCGAGCCGGGTCATTGGGAAGGTGACCTCGTCATGGGCAAGCGCCCGAGCGCGGTCGCGACCCCTCGTCGAGCGCACCACCCGCTACCTGAAGATCGTGCCGCTGCCCGACGGGATCAAGGCCAAGGACGTCAGCATCGCGGTCGCCCGCGCCCTGTTCAACGTCCCACCCGGCATGTGCAAGTCCCTGACCTGGGACCGCGGCCGCGAGATGGCCGACCACGCCTTCCTCAGCGCACTCATCGACGCCCCGGTCTACTTCTGCGACCCCCGCAGCCCGTGGCAGCGCCGCACCAACGAGAACACTAACCGCCTCCTGCGCCAGTACCTCCCGCGGCGCACGAACATGAACGCGACGAGTAACGACGAGCTCGAACGCATCGAGAGGCTCCTCAACGAACGGCCTCGGCAGGTCCTTGAATGGGCGGCGCCGACGGAGAGGTTTCTTGAGACCGCAGCGGCGGCTCGAGAATTGCGCCGGTCGATGAGCAGATCCGACGCAGGCGTGCGAGCTGTAGCTGAGGAATGAAGCCGGGGCAGGCAATGAGAATCGGCGACTGTGATGTGTCTCTGCGAGACCGCCCACCGGGGATACCCCTTCGAGTCAGGAGGGCGACCAGCGTGGGCGTGGCGCCGGTCTGGGCGCAGCCACGATCACATCGGGCTTGTCACGTGGACGATCCTGAGTGGGCCTTCTTCAGGTGTGGGCGTCTCGAACCCGTCGATGTACGCGATCGCTCGCTCGCGCGACACAGCGATGTCGTCCGGGCCGGAGTTCTCGCGCTGGGCCAACCTGTCCAGGAGGATCGACCGCCTGGTGTCCAGGTAGTAGACGACCGGGACGACGCCGAGGGGGGCGCAGAGCCGCCTGAACTCATCGCGCGAGGCACGGGACCAGAACGAGGAGTCCACGACGACGCCCTTCCCCTGCTTCACACAGTCGACGAGCTTGTCCTGGAGCGTTCCGTTGACGACCTGGCGCGCGTCGTCGCCGATCGGGTGGGTCCGGTGCCCGAGGGCCCACGCCTCGCCGTCGAACGAGACCCTGACATAGCCCCGGGCCTCCAGGCCACGCGCGTAGGTCGACTTCCCCGATCCAGCCGGACCGCACATGAGGATGACCTGGTCCACGTAGCCAACCCTATGCGGGCTCAACGCAGGTGAGGGACAAAGGCGGTGACGCCCGGGTAGGAGTCGAGGGCTGCATGACCACCTACGGCCGGCATCACCCGGAAATCCGCTTGACCATACCGCCGTGCCGTAAGCCGATCCCCTACCGAGACACCCCGCGCACGCCCACGCGGCGAGGCAGCACCTTGATGTCGACTGTCTCGATAGACCCGCTCGAAAATCTGCCCGGTGAGGGCTGCCTATCTGCGACACTCACGGCATGACCGCGACGCTCATCGGGTACGCACGCTGCTCGACCGCCGAACAAGACCTCACCGCCCAACGCCAAGCGCTCGAGACGATGGGAGTCGACCCGAGACGCGTCTACGTCGACCAGGGCGCGACCGGCACCCACCGCGACCGGCCCGGGCTCCGCGAGGCCCTGGCCGCGACCCGGTCCGGGGACACGCTCGTGGTGACCAAGCTCGATCGCCTCGCCCGCTCGATCCGCGACGCGCGCGACATCGTCGACGAGCTCACCACCCACGGCGTCCGGCTGCAGATCGGAGGCACCGTCCACGACCCCAACGACCCGGTTGGCCGGCTGCTGCTCAACGTGCTCGCGATGGTCGCCGAGTTCGAGGCTGACCTGATCCGCGCCCGCACCCGCGAAGGCATGGCCATCGCGAAGGCAAAGGGCAAGCTCAAGGGCCGCAAGCCCAAGCTCACTCCTGCCCAGGAGCGTCACCTCGTCGACCTCCACCACGCCGGCAACCACACCTCCGCCGAGATCGCCGAGCTCTTCGGGGTCTCCCGCGCGACCGTCTACCGCGCCGTCGGGCGTGCTCGACCTCTGGCAGCACGCTCGGGCGAGGCCTAGCCTCGATCCATGTGGAGACGTCATAAGCCGAAGCCGCTGGATGAGGTCGATCGCTGGATCAACGAGGGCCAGTCCGCCACCGTCGAGGACCGGCTCAACACCATCGCGCACCAGCACGCCGGACACTCGGAAGACGAGGTCCGAACCGCGCTGCAGTCCGCGAGGATCCCAGCTCCCGCGTCGGTGATCGACGGGCTTGCGTCCCGGATCTCTGTCCTCGAGCCCGCCCAAGGGACACGGGCCACGGTGCGCATGCGCACCCACGATCCCCGCTGAGCTCGACGCTAGAGTTCCTCGGAGTGAAGGTGGTGCGTTGATCGGTTGAGACCGCCACCCTAAGAACGATAAGGCTCGCCGCCGATCGCCCCGGAGGCGATCTCGTAGCGGTCGGGCACGGCCGTGAACGACCCTCGCCCGCCGGTGATCGAGCGCAGGTCGAGGACGTAGCGGGTCAGCTCGGCCTCGGGCACGAGCGCGTCGACGCGCACGCGGCCGTCGGGCAGGGAGTCGGTCGCGGTGATGTGGCCGCGCCGCGCGGAGAGGTCGCCCATGACGTCGCCCTGCGCGTCGGGCGGGACGGTCACGGTCACCGCGGAGACGGGCTCGAGCACGACCGTCCCGGCCGTGGCGAGCGCCTCCCGCACCCCCACGCCGCCCGCGGTGCGGAACGCCATGTCGGACGAGTCGACGGAGTGCGCCTTGCCGTCGAGGACCTCGACGCGCAGGTCCACGACGGGATAGCCGTGCGGTCCGCCGCTCTCCATGGCCTCGCGGGCGCCGCGCTCGACCGCGGGCAGGTACTGGCGCGGCACCGACCCGCCGACGACGGAGCTGACGAACGCGAACCCCTCGCCGCGCGGGAGCGGGGAGACGCGCAGCTGCACGACGGCGAACTGCCCGTGCCCGCCGGACTGCTTCTTCACGCGTCCCTCGACCTCGACGGCGCGCGTGATCGTCTCCCGGTAGGCGACCTCGACGGGCTCGGTCGTGACGCGGACGCCGAAGGACCGTTCGAGCCGTTCGACGGCGACGGCGAGGTGCGTGTCCCCGAGACCGCCGAGGACCGCCTGGGAGCCCGTGAGGTCGACGTGCAGCGTCGCGTCCTCGGCGCGCAGCCGGGTGAGCGCGGCGGACAGCTTGTCGTCGTCGGACTGCGACACGGGCCGCAGCGCGAGCGTGTACACCGGTGGCCGGGGTGGCAGGTCTCGCGCCGCGACGGGCATCCGGCGGCCCGCGAGGAGCGTGCCGGTCGACGCGGCGGAGAGCTTCGCGACGGCGGCGACGTCGCCCGCGACGACCCGGTCGACGGCCAGGTGCTCGCGGCCGCGCAGCCGGAAGAGCCCGTGGACGCGGTCGTCCGCGCCGGTCGCGGTGCTCACGAGCCGGTCGCCCGTCGCGACGGTCCCGGACAGCACCTTGAACACGGACACCTGCCCGACGAACGGGTCGACGACGGTCCGGAAGACGTGGACGAGCGCGTCGCCCGCGGGGTCGGCCACGACCTCGGACGTCACGGCCTCGCCCGACCCGGCGGCGTCGGGCAGCGCGACGACGGCCGGGCGGTCCGCGGGCGACGGCCCGAGCTCGCACACGAGGTCGAGGACCCGGTCCACCCCGACCCCGGTGACGGCGGACGCGAGCAGCACCGGCACGGCCTCGCCCGCGAGCACCTCGTGCGCGAGCGTGCGCTCCAGGTCGGCAGGGCCCGGCTCGTCGCCCCCGAGGTAGGCCTCGAGCTGGTCGTCGTCGTGCGTGACGATCTCCTCGACGACCTCGTCGTGCAGCGCGTGCTCCTCGTCGCGGACGTCGGCGGGGACCTCCTCGTCGTGGCCCTGCCAGACCGCCTGACCGCCGCCGCCGTACTCGCGGGCGCGCTCGGTGAGGACGTCGGCGACGCCGTGCAGCGTCTGCTCCTCCCCGAGCGGGAGCTCGAGCGGCGCGAACGGCGCGTCGAACGCGGCCCGGAGCGCGGCGAGGACGGTGCGAAAGCTCGCCCGCGCGCGGTCCTCCTGGGAGACGACGACGAGGCGGGGGATCCCCGCCTCGTCGCACCGTCGCCAGACCTCCTCCGTGCCCGACTGCACCCCGTCGACGGCGCTCACCACCACGACCGCGAGGTCCGCCACCGCGAGCGCCGCGTCCACGGACCCCGCGAAGTCGGGCGAGCCGGGGGTGTCGAGCAGCGTGACCTGGTAGGTCGTGCCGTCGGGCGCGCGCCAGTCGAGGTGCGCGACGCCGAGGCTCACGGAGATGCCGCGCGCGACCTCCTCGGGCTCGTGGTCGCACACGGTCGTGCCCTCCGCGACGGAACCCGGGCGCGGGACGGCGCCCGCACGGTGGAGGAACGCCTCGGCGAGCGTGGTCTTGCCCGATCCGCTGTGCCCGACGAGGGCGACGTTGCGGGTCGTGGCCGGGCCGGTGGACGTCGACGTCGTGGCCATGGCTGCCTCCTGGCGGCGGCGGGGCGCCGTGTCCCGCCGGGGTTCCAGGCTAGTGACGTCGAACGGATCGTGCCCGGGCCGGAGGTCCCGGCCCGGGCACGGGGCTACAGGTGGGCGTCCGCGTAGACGCGCAGGGCGTCGCGCACGAGCGTCGCACCCTCGACGCCGCCGTAGCTCTTCGCGAACCGCTCGTCCGCGACGTACATCTCGCCGAGGCCGACGACGTACTCCTTGACCGGCGCCGCGCCGGCACCCGGGGTGCCGGGGATGCCGCCGAGCCACTCGACGTGGCGGCGCGCGAGCTCCTGCGCCGCGTCGGACGTCGGGTCGACACCCCGGGCGGCCGCCGCGGCCCAGTCCTCTCCGAGCGCGCGCGTGCGGTCCTGCCAGACGGCGCGGTCGTCGTCGGACATCCCCCGCCACCAGGTGTCGCTCCGCGCGTACGCGTCCTTCCCCCAGCGGGCCTCGACCTCGTCGCGGTGCTGCGTGTGGTCGAACCCGTCGAACATGTCGTCCGCCATGAGCTCGCCACCTCCTTCCATCGTGGTGATCGTCCGTTCGACCGACGCGATCTGCCGCGCCAGCCGCTGCCGCTCCGCCCGCAGCCACCCGAGGTGGCCGCGCAGCGCCCGCACCTGGGCCTCCCGCCGGGCGCTGGCCGACGGCGGCCCGTCACCCTGCCGGGCGGGCGGGCCGTCGAGCGCCTCGCGGATCGCGGGGAGGCCGAGACCGAGGTCGCGCAGGAGCAGGATCCGCTGGAGCCGGACGAGCGCGTCGGCGTCGTAGTGGCGGTAGCCGTTCGCCGCGACCCGGCTCGGGGGCAGGAGCCCGACCGCGTCGTAGTGACGCAGCGTGCGGCTCGTCGTCCCGGCCAGGCGCGCGACCTCCTGGATGGACCAGTAGGCCGTGCGGGTGCCCGTCGTGCCCATCTCCCGCTCCTCCCGTGCGTCGGTGGTGCTCTCGTGCGGCACCGGGACCACGGTAGAAGTTGACGTCACGTCAAGGTCAACTGCTTCGGGCTGTCGGAGTTCTCGATGCTGCTCGCGGGACCGGTCGCGGGCGCGTCCTCGGTCGCGCTCCCGGACGCGGTCGCGTGCGCCACGTGGTGCCACCCGGCGTCGCGCGACGTCGCGGCGAGGAAGCATGCCCGGACGAACGCCACCTGGAGGAACAGGTCGTAGAGCAGCTCAGGCAGCACGAGGACGGCGAGCAGCCGGCCCCTCGGCCCGTTCCGCCACACCGTCACGACCCGTTCGAGCACGAGGACCCCGCCCACGGCGAGCCACGCCGGGACCACCCGGAACGTGCCCGCGACGACGGTCAGCGCGGTGAGCACGAGGAGGCTCGCGAGCATCAGCGTGCTCAGCACGAGCATCGCCTGCTGCCCGACGTACCTGGCGGTGACCCGCGTGAACCCGTACGCGTGCAGGTTGTCGAGCATCCCCTTGTACCAGCGGACGCGCTGGCGGTGCAGGTCGCGGCACGTCGGCATGAGCTCCGTCGTGCAGGACATCCGCACCGGCGACGCGAGCTCGTAGCCGAGCGTGCGCAGCGCGAGGGTGAGCTCGGAGTCCTCGGTGATGGCGCCGACGTCGTACACGTCGCCGCGCCGCCCCGGGAGCCGGTCCCCGCGCGCGGCGGCCACCGCCCGCAGCGCCTCGGTCCGCACGAGCGCGGCCGTGCCCGTGAGGACGGACGTCCGCCCGGTCACGTCGATCTGCACGCCGTACCGCTCGTACTCGTCGGACTGGAGCTGCTCGAGCACCGAGCGCGGCGGGGTGCCGCGGAAGACACCACCGACCGCGCCGAGCTCCGGGCGCGCGTCGAGCAGGGCGAGGCCGTCCTCGACGAACGTCGGGGCGATGGTCGTGTCCGCGTCGAGCACGAGGACGTTCTCCGCCTCCACCCCGCGCAGCGCCTGGTTCAGCGCCCCGGCCTTGCGGCCGGTGTTGCCGACCGTCTCGACGACGTCGGCGCCCAGGCGGCGCGCGGTCTCGACCGTCGCGTCGGTGCTGCGGTCGGACACGACGACGACCCGGTCGACCGGGCGCGTCTGCGCCCGGACCGACGCGAGCGTCGTCGGCAGGGCCGCGGCCTCGTCGTGCGCCGGGACCACGACCACCACCCGTGGGAGCGTCGCCGCGCTCATCGGTGCTCCGCGAGCCGCTTGCGCAGGACGCGCGCCGTCATGACGAGCGCGAGCCCCGCCACGACGAGCGTCCAGGCTCCCACCACGTAGAAGCCCGCGATCGCTCCCGTCGTCGCGAGCACGGTCCCTGCCTGAGTCGTACCGAGCTGGTACACGATCCACCTCCTGTCGTCGTCGGTGGTTCCACCGTCCGTCGCGGAGGCCGGTACCCATCCGGGCCCGGGCGGCGGTGGAGCACCGCCCGGGACGTCGGGTGAGCACGCGGGGGCCGCGGAGGAGTGCCCTGCCGTCGGGCGGTGGGTACACGACGACGCCCGGCCTCCGCGGCGTGCGGGGACCGGGCGTCAGTGGTGGCGCGTCAGGCGGTCGGCGCCGTCCCGCCGTCGGACGGGGCGGAGCCGGGGCCGGGGCCGGGGCCGTCGGACGGTGCCGGCGAGGGCGCCGAGGTCTCCTGCGCCGGCGCGGCGCGGCGCCGTCCGAGGACGAACCCGACCGCCCCGCCCACCAGCAGGGCTCCGGCTCCCGCGAGGAGCGCCGCGGCGCCCGGCGGGTACGCGCCCACGGGGACGAACGTCGTCCCGGAGACCGGCGCGTACGCGAACCAGCCGAACGACGTCGGGCGGCTCGCGACCCAGAGCGCGGCGAGCAGCAGGCCCACCCCCAGCACGACGAGCACCACCAGGACGACGGCGGCGACGCGCGGACGGACCGGACGGGGCGCGGGCTGCTCGGGGGCGGTCACGTCCGCCATCGTCCCGGGCGACGGCGCCCGCGGCAACCGACCGCGGCGCTACTCCCCCACGGTCCCGTCGATCGCCTCGCGCAGCAGGTCGGCGTGACCGTTGTGCCGCGCGTACTCCTCGACCAGGTGCACGAGGATCCAGCGCAGCGTCCAGCGCTCGCCCGTGTGCCGGTCGGCGCGGGCGCTCAGCCGGTCGAGCCCGCCGTCCGCGAGCGCCGCGTCGAGCACCGCGTCCGACGCCGCGACCGCCCGGTCGAACAGCATGCGCAGCTCCTCCGGCGAGTCGCCCGCCGCGGAGGTCCAGTCCCAGTCGCGGTCGTCGGCCCAGTCCGCCGTGTCGAACGGGGGCATGAGCTCCTCGCCGCGGAACACCTGCGAGAACCACTGCGACTCGACGAACGCGAGGTGCTTGAGCAGCCCGCCCAGCGTCATCGACGACGGCCGCAGCCGGTGCGCGAGCTCCGCGGCGTCGAGCCCGGACGTCTTCCAGCGGAGCGTGTCGCGGTGGAAGTCGAGGAAGCCGCGCAGCGTGGTCACCTCGTCGGCGGCGACGGGCGGGTCGGTGCGGTGGTCGGTCACGGCGCCACCCTAGCGACCGAGCCGCTGCGCCCGCTCAGGGCAGGTCGACCTCCCACGCGAGCCACTTCCGCCGTACCGCCGCCTCGACGTCGACGCCCTGGGAGCGCGCGAGCAGCAGCAGGTGCGCCAGGACGTCGGCGACCTCGTCCGCGAGCGGCGAGGCTCCGCCGTCGGGCCCGGGCGTCCCCGCACGTCCGCGCGGGCGGGTGCGCCCCGTCGCGGCGAGGAACGCCTGGGTCAGCTCGCCGACCTCCTCGGTGAGCTTGAGCATGAACCAGTCCGGGTCGCGGTCGACGCCGAACTTGCGCGCGTACAGCGCCGACACCGCCTCGACGCGCTCGCCGAGCGCGGGCAGGGTGAGGGGCGCGTCGTCGTCCATCGCGCCAGTGAACCACCTGGCACCTCCGACCGTTCGGCACCCACGGTCCGCGTTCGGCAGCACGAGGTGCCGAACCCCGCACGACCTGCCGAACAGCGGACCTAACGCACGACGAGCGCGACGACGAGCAGCAGCACCGTCGCGACGATCTCCCCGGTCCCGACGGCCCGCGGGCTCAGCCGTCGGCCCGGCAGCACCGCCGCCCGGGCGGTCGCGGCGGCGAGGAACGCCGTCGCCCACCACCATGTGGGGTCGTGCACGACGGCGACGACGCCCGCCGCGACGGTGACCGCCGCGTGGTAGGCGACCGAGGCGACGACGTACGACCGCACGCCGCGCTCGCGGATCATCGTCTTGACGTAGAGCACCGTGCCGAACAGGTACGCGAGGAGCAGCGCGGCGACCAGCCAGACGACGGCCGGGACGGCGAGGGCGGACGCACCCGCGGGCCGGCACGCCGCGTAGGCGACGACCGTCATGAGCGACGCGGCGACCGTGAGGGCGCCGCCCGCGGCGACCGACCGCTCGGTGCGCCGCGCCGACGCCCACAGCCCGAGCGCGAGGAACGGCACGAACGCGGGCGCCCAGGCCGCGAGCGCCGGGTCGAGCAGGAGCACGACCGTCCCGAGAACGGTCGCAGCCGCGCCGTACGTGAGCATCGGGCGCCGGTAGCGGGGCCGGCGGCGGGACTTCAGCCACAGCCCGGCCGCGGAGTAGGCGAGGTACCCGACGAGCCAGAGCGCGCCGAGCGCGAGGGTCACCGGACGGAACCCGGCGTCCTGCACGCCGCGCACCGTGCCGACCACGAACGGCAGCAGGAGCATGGGCCACGCGCCGTGCTGGTTCGGCACCCAGCCGGGCGGACGTCGGGCCACGTCCCGAGGCTAGCGCCGCAGGGGCCGGCTCCGGCGGCGCGGAGTCCCCCGTGCGCGCGGCCGCACGTCCCGGCCGCGGGGGACCTTCGTCCTGACCTTCGACGGCGTCCCGCGGCGCGCCGTCGTCCGCCGTCACACGCGGTCGTCGGACTAGATATGGTGGCGCAGCCGTGATTCACACCCCACATGTTGGGGTACGGTCCGTCGCGCAACCCCTGCGTGCCGGCGAGAACCCGGTGGGCAGAGGGGACGAGCGATGACCGCCATCGAGCTTGACCAGGCAGCACCGCACCGCACGACCGCCACGCTGGAGGTCCTCAAGCGCGACGGCCGGCGACGGCCGTTCGACGACGCCCGCATCCGCGCCGCCGTGACGAAGGCGTTCGCGGAGGTGCACGGCGACCTCACGGCGACGCACCGCCGCCGCGTGGCGGAGGTCGTCGACCGGGTCGACGCGGAGATCGCCGCGCGGTTCGACGCGACCGTGAAGATCTACGAGATCCAGGGCGTCGTCGAGCACGTGCTCCTCGAGTCGCACGAGTACGACGTCGCGCGCGCCTACATCGACTACCGCGTGCAGCGCGACTTCGCGCGCAGCCGGGCGACGGACCTCAACCACTCGATCGTGCGGCTGCTCGACAAGGACTCGACGGTCGTCAACGAGAACGCGAACAAGGACAGCGAGGTCTTCAACACCCAGCGCGACCTCACGGCCGGGACGGTGGGCAAGGCGATCGGGCTGCGGATGCTGCCGCCGCACGTCGCGAACGCGCACCAGAAGGGCGACCTGCACTACCACGACCTCGACTACCACCCCTACGCGCCCATGACGAACTGCTGCCTCATCGACTTCCGGTCGATGCTGTCGAGCGGCTTCCGGATCGGGAACGCGCAGGTCGAGCCGCCCCGTTCGATCCAGACCGCGACGGCGCAGATCAGCCAGATCATCGCGAACGTGTCCTCCAGCCAGTACGGCGGGTGCTCGGTCAACCGCATCGACGAGCTCCTCGCCCCGTACGCCGAGCGCAACCTGGAGAAGCACCTCGCGGACGCGCGCCGGTGGATCGCCGACGAGTCCGCGCACGAGGAGTACGCGCGCGAGAAGACCCGTAAGGACATCTACGACGCGATGCAGTCGCTGGAGTACGAGATCAACACCCTGTTCACGTCGAACGGGCAGACGCCGTTCACGTCGGTCGGGTTCGGTCTCGGCACGGGCTGGCTGGAGCGCGAGATCCAGCGCGCGATCCTCCAGATCCGCATCCGCGGCCTCGGCAGCGAGGGCCGCACGGCGATCTTCCCCAAGCTCATCTTCACGCTGCGCCGCGGGCTGAACCTCGACCCCGGCGACCCCAACCACGACCTCAAGCAGCTCGCGGTCGAGTGCGCGACGAAGCGCATGTACCCGGACGTGCTGTCGTACGACAAGATCGTCGAGCTCACCGGGTCGTTCAAGGTACCCATGGGCTGCCGGTCGTTCCTCCAGGGCTGGCAGGACGAGCACGGCCGGAACGTCTCCGAGGGGCGCATGAACCTGGGCGTCGTGACGCTCAACCTGCCGCGCATCGCGCTCGAGGCGGACGGCGACCTCGACGCGTTCTGGCGCCTGCTCGACGAGCGCCTGGAGACCGTGCACGACGCGCTCGTCTTCCGGATCGAGCGCTGCAAGGAGGCGACGCCGGGCAACGCGCCGATCCTCTACGTCCACGGGGCGTTCGGGGAGCGCCTCGCTCCCGGCGACGACGTCGACCGGCTCTTCCGCGACGGCCGCGCCACGGTGTCGCTCGGGTACATCGGGCTGTACGAGGTCGCCGCCGCGTTCTTCGGCGGCGCCTGGGAGCACGACCCGCGGGCCAAGGAGCTGACGCTCGACGTGCTGCGGTCCCTGCACGCGCACGCCGCCGGGTGGACGGCGCGGCTCGGCTACCGGATCAGCGTCTACGCGACGCCGAGCGAGAGCCTGACCGACCGGTTCTGCCGCCTCGACCGGGAGCGGTTCGGCGCGGTGCCCGACATCACCGACAAGGACTACTACACGAACAGCTTCCACTACGACGTCCGCAAGAGCCCGACGCCGTTCGAGAAGCTCGACTTCGAGGCCGAGTACGCGCGGTACACCTCGGGCGGGTTCATCCACTACTGCGAGTACCCCGTGCTCCAGCAGAACCCGCGGGCGCTGGAGGCCGTCTGGGACTACGCGTACGACCGCGTGGGCTACCTCGGCACGAACACGCCCATCGACCGCTGCTACGCGTGCGGGTTCACGGGTGACTTCGACCCGACCGCGCGCGGCTTCGCGTGCCCGTCGTGCGGCAACGCCGACCCGCGCACGTGCGACGTCGTGAAGCGCACGTGCGGGTACCTCGGCAACCCGCAGCAGCGCCCCATGGTGCACGGCCGCCACGCGGAGATCTCCGCGCGCGTGAAGCACCTGCCGGACCCGGCGTCGGCGTGACCGTGGCGCGCACCCCCGGCCCCGGCTGGCGCTCGGACCGCGTCAGCCAGGGGTACGTCGCGGACTACAAGCCGTTCGTCATGGTCGACGGCGAGGGCGTGCGCTGCTCCCTGTACGTGAGCGGGTGCCTGTTCGCGTGCGAGGGCTGCTTCAACGAGGCCGCGTGGAGCTTCCGCTACGGCCGCCTGTACGACGACGCCCTGGAGGACCGCGTCCTCGCCGACCTCGCGCACCCCGCCGTGCAGGGCCTGTCCCTGCTCGGCGGGGAGCCCTTCCTCAACACGGGCGTGTGCCTGCGGCTCGTGCGCCGCCTGCGCGCCGAGCACGGCGACCGCCGGGACGTGTGGTGCTGGACGGGCTACACGTTCGAGGAGCTGCGCGCGGGGACCGCGGACCAGCGCGTGCTGCTCGCCGAGGTCGACGTGCTGGTGGACGGCCGGTTCGAGCTCGCGCGCCGCGACCTCACGCTCGCGTTCCGCGGCAGCACCAACCAGCGCGTGCTCGACGCGCGAGCCTCGCTCGCGACGGGGCGCGCCGTCCCGTGGGTGTCGGACCGCGTGACGACGAGCGCCTGACGACAGCAGCCCCGGGCCGCCGGATCACCGGGACGCGCGGCGCCTGGGAGCGGGGTCGGGTTCCGCGGGGCGGCGGATGCTCCCGATCATCTCCCACGTCGCCGTCGTCATCCGGAAGGTTCCCCAGAGGAAGAGGACGAACCCGCAGACGTAGAGGGCGTTGAGCGCACCGCGCGGGACAGGTGTGGTGACGTCGGGAGCGTCCGGGGCGACGACGACGGCGGTGAGGAAGGAACCCACGGCGGCGGCACTGAAGAAGATCACGCAGGCGATCACCGCGAGCACGAGCCCGGAGACCGCCTTCTTCGCCGGCGTGGTCCACGACATGTCGCCCTCCTGGTGGTCGGTTGCGCTCGACGATCTCATGAACGCCCCCGACCCACCACGGACGGCGACCACGCCCGCCGGAAGCGCCTTCACCCCGCGCAGCCGCGCCTGGTGAGGCGTCAGACGGTCTTGCGGGTGCGGCGGATGCCGACCCACAGCCCGACGGCGCACGTCACCGCCGCGGCGACGAATCCCCACAGCACGTCGGGGTCGGCGAACGACCCGGCGAGCAGCGCGCGCTCGGCGTCGACGATGTAGGTCAGCGGGTTGAAGAGCGCCGCGGTGCGCATCCACGCCGGCCCGGCCTCGAGCGGCAGCATCATGCCGGAGAGGATGAGCAGCGGGAACAGCAGCGACTGCTGCACTCCCCAGAACAGCCACTCGCGGTTCTTCGCGGCGAGCGCGAGCGCGATCGACAGCGCGCCCACCCCGATGCCGAACAGCCCGAGCAGCAGCAGCCCGACGAGCAGGTGCAGCGGGTAGAGCGTGAAGCCGAACGGGACGCACACGAGCGCGATGAGCAGTCCCTGCACGACGAGCGGCGCGAACTCCTTGAGCGAGCGCCCGACGAGGATCGCGGAACGGTCGAGCGGCGTCGCGAGCACGCGCTCGTAGGAGCCGGTCATCATCTCGTAGAGCAGGTTCGACCCGCTCATGGACGTGCCGAACAGCGAGATCATGACGATCACGCCCGGGACGAACCACTGCAGCGTCTCGGCCGTCGACCCGCCGCCCCCGGGTGCGCCGCCACCGAACCCGCCGACCGCGCCCGTGAGGAGCGGGCCGAACAGGCCGAGGAAGATCAGCGGCTGCAGCAGCGAGAAGATCAGCGTGAACGGGTCGCGCAGCACGAGCAGGATCTCGCGCGTGAACACGGCCCACGTGTCGCCGAGGAACTTCGCGACGCCGGTCCGCATCGCCGCGTCGGCACCGGCGGCCGGTGCCCCGACGCGTGCGCCCGCCAGGTCGGTCCGCGTGCTCATGCGGCCTCCTCTCGCAGGCTGCGGCCGGTGAGGTTGAGGAAGACGTCGTCGAGGCTCGCCTGCTTGAGCTCCGCCGAGCGCACGGCCAGCCCCGCGACGCGCAGCGCCTCGATGGCCTCCGGGAGACGGTCGGCGCCGTGCGTCGTCGAGATGCGGACCGTCACGACGCCGTCCGCGCCGGTCGTGGTCGCGACCCGGCCCGCGTCCTCGGCGAGGGACGCGCGGACGCGGCCGACGACGTCGGGCACCGCTCCCGGTGACGCCTCCCCCGGGGCGCCGCCGCCGGGCGCCGGGACCACGGCGAGCGTGATGACGTCGTCCGCGTGGTCGTGCTTGAGGGAGTCCGGCGTGGCGTCGGCGATGATCTCGCCGTGGTCGATGACGACGACGCGCTCCGCCATGCTGTCGGCCTCGTCGAGGTAGTGGGTCGTGAGCACGATCGTCATGCCGTAGCGCTCGCGCATCGCCGCGATGTGCTCCCAGAGGTTCGCGCGGGCGTGGGGGTCGAGGCCCGTCGTCGGCTCGTCGAGGAAGAGCAGCGGCGGGTGGTTCATCAGCCCGAGCGCCACGTCGAGGCGACGGCGCTGGCCGCCGGACAGCGACTGCACGGTCCGCTTCTCGAGCCCACCGAGGTCGAGGGCGTCGAGGAGCTCGGCGGCGCGCCGCGTGTACTCGGAGGGCGGCAGCCCGTAGAAGCGGCCCTGGTTGTGGAGCTCGTCGAGCACGCGGTAGGAGAACCCGCCGCCGTTGCCCTGGCCGATGAAGCCGATGCGCGAGCGGACCCGCGCCGGGTCGCGCGCGACGTCGTACCCGGCGACCTCCGCGTTCCCGGCGGTCGGTGCGAGGAGGCTCGTCAGCATCCTCAAGGTCGTGGACTTGCCGGCCCCGTTCGGGCCGAGGAAGGCGACGAGCTCGCCCTCCCGGACGTCGACGTCGATGCCCTTGACGGCCTCGACGGTCTCTTTCTTGCGGTGGAAGGTCTTGGTCAGGCCGCGGGCTCGGATCACCGGAGCCACCCTCTCGTACGCCGTACCGAAATGGAGCGACCACGCTAGCATACGGTGTACGGGAAAAGGCAAGCCTTCGTCGCACGCTCGCACCGGAGGCGAGATCCCGCGGGAAGTCGGGGAGGATACGCACGTGACGACCGACCCGACCGACGCCCGCGCGGCCGACCGTGCGCCGTCGGCCACCGCGCCGACCCCGCCCGCGACCCCGGACCCCGAGGGTTCCGAGCGTCCGCGCGGCGTCGCGGCCGCCGCGGACGCCGGGGTCGCCTCCGCGGTGCAGGCGGCCGAGCACGCGCGCGCCCAGTTCACCGAGATCGTCCGCACCCCCGAGATCACGCGCCGCCTCGCGCTCCTGTGGGACCCGCCGGCCCCCGCGACGCGCGGCCGCAAGCCGCGCCTCACGCTCGACGACGTCGTGCGGGCGGGGATCGCCGTCGCGCAGGAGGGCGGGCTCGACGCGCTGTCCATGCGCCGCGTCGCGACCGAGCTCGGCGTCGGGGCGATGTCGCTCTACACCTACGTGCCCGGCCGCACCGAGCTCGTCGACCTCATGATCGACCGCGCGTACGCCGAGCTCGACCTGCCCGCTGCGGGAGCCCCGTGGCGTCCCGCGCTCGCGCAGTACGCGCACGAGCTGTGGAACCTCTACCTGCGCCACCCGTGGATCCTCCAGACCAACATGTGGCGCGCCCCGCTCGCGCCGCACGTGCTCGACGCCCAGGAGGCCGGGCTGCGGACCATCGTCGACACGGGCCTCTCCGAGCTGCAGGTCGTCGACACCCTCGGCCTCGTCGACAACTACGTCCAGGGCCTCGCGCGCGCCACGATCGCCGAACGGACCGAGCGCGACGCGACCGGCGTGGGCAACGACGAGTACTGGACGACGCTCGGCAGCTTCTGGGAGGACTGGTTCGACGTCGAGCGCTACCCCGTCATGACGCGCGTCTACGTCGCGGGCGGCTTCGACGCGCCGCAGGGGCCCTTCGACGCGAGCCTCGACCGTCTGCTCGACGCCGTCGAGCTGGCCATCGACAGCGCGAGCGCCGACCGGTCCGACGACCCCGCCGCCGCGCCGGAGGACCCCGACCCCGCGGGCTAGGGAGGTCGTGCCGAAGGTCCCGCGGCACGACGTCCGTCCCGGCTGACGTGCGGGCGCCACCCCTGGCAGGATCGACCCATGGATCCCCGCGCCGGCACGCCCGCCCAGCCCAGCGACCTCATCGACGTCGACGCCGTGGTCGGCGCCTACTACGACCTCGCGCCCGACGTCGACGACCCGGCCCAGAAGGTCGTGTTCGGCACGTCGGGCCACCGGGGGTCGAGCCTGGACCACGCATTCAACGAGGCGCACATCATCGCGATCACGGCCGCGATCGTCGAGTACCGGCGCTCGCAGGGCACCGACGGGCCGCTGTTCATCGGGCGCGACACCCACGCGCTGTCGCTCCCGGCGTGGCAGACCGCGCTCGAGGTCCTCGTCGCGGCGGGCGTCCAGACGTACGTCGACGCGCGCGACTCGTTCACCCCGACCCCCGCCGTCTCGCAGTCGATCCTCCTGCACAACGAGGCGACGACGGTCGACGGCGTCCGCACCACCGGCCCCGGCCTTGCGGACGGGATCGTCGTCACGCCGTCGCACAACCCCCCGCGCGACGGCGGCTTCAAGTACAACCCGCCGCACGGCGGCCCCGCCGGGTCCGAGGCGACCGGCTGGATCGCGGACCGCGCGAACGAGATCCTGCGCACCGGCGTCGGCAGCGTGCCGCGCGTGCCGCTGACCCAGGCGCTCACGTCCGAGCACGTGCACAAGCACGACTTTCTCACCACGTACGTCGACGACCTGGCGAACGTCCTCGACCTCGACGCGATCCGCGACTCCGGCGTGCGGATCGGCGCCGACCCGCTGGGCGGCGCGTCGGTCGAGTACTGGGGCGAGATCGGCGAGCGGTACGGGCTCGACCTCACGGTCGTCAACCCGCAGGTCGACCCCCGCTGGGCGTTCATGACGCTCGACTGGGACGGCAAGATCCGCATGGACTGCTCCTCGCCGTACGCGATGGCGTCCCTTGTCGCGGGCATGACCGGGGAGTCCGGGAACGCCGAGGGCGGCGCGCCGTTCGACGTCGCCACCGGGAACGACGCCGACTCCGACCGCCACGGGATCGTCACGCCCGACGCCGGGCTCATGAACCCCAACCACTACCTGGCCGTCGCGATCCAGTACCTCTACGGCGGCGCGCGCGAGGGCTGGCGCGACGACGCCGCGATCGGCAAGACGCTCGTGTCGTCCGCGCTGATCGACCGCGTCGCGGGCGGGCTCGGCCGGCGGCTCGTCGAGGTCCCCGTCGGGTTCAAGTGGTTCGTGCCCGGCCTGCTCGACGGCTCGGTCGGGTTCGGCGGCGAGGAGTCCGCGGGGGCGTCGTTCCTGCGCAAGGACGGCCGCGTCTGGTCCACGGACAAGGACGGCCTGCTCCTCGCGCTGCTCGCGTCGGAGATCATCGCGACCACGGGCCGCACGCCGTCCGAGCACCACCGCGACCTCGTCGAGCGCTACGGCGAGTCCTGGTACGCGCGCGTCGACGCGCCCGCGACGCTCGAGGAGAAGGCGACGCTCGGCAAGCTCTCGCCCGAGCAGGTCACCGCGACCGAGCTCGCCGGCGAGCCGATCACCGCGAAGCTCACGAACGCCCCGGGGAACGACGCCCCGATCGGCGGGCTCAAGGTGACGACCGAGAACGCGTGGTTCGCGGCCCGGCCGTCGGGCACGGAGAACGTCTACAAGATCTACGCCGAGTCGTTCGTCTCCGCGGAGCACCTGACCCAGGTCCAGGCCGAGGCGAAGGACGTCGTCTCCGCCGCCCTCGGGAGCTGACGCCCCCGCCGAGGTAGAGGCGTGGTCACGACCACGCCTCTACCTCGCGAAACCGGGGCTCTACCTCGCGGGACCACGCCTCTACCTCGCGGGACCAGGGCTCTCCCTCGCGAGAAGGGGCTACGTCGTCCGACGGCGCTCGCGCTCGTCCCACGTGTCCGTCGCGACGCGCTGGGCGTCGCGGAGCGCGCGGGCCGGGTCGACGCCCTTGGGGCAGACCTGCGTGCACGCACCGATCTGGATGCACGGCCAGGCGCCGAACTCGGTGTCGAGGACGTCGGCGCGGTCGAGCTCGCCCGCGTCGCGCGAGTCCTCGTCCCAGCGGCGCGCCGTCGCGACGACGGCCGGGCCGAGGAAGTCGGGCGCGACGTCGAGCTGCGGGCACGCCGCGTAGCAGAGCATGCAGTCGATGCACTCGGCGAAGCCCTTGAACGCGGCGAGCTCGCCCGGCGTCTGCCGGTGGCCCGACGCCGGCCCGACCGCCCGCAGCACGTCGTCGCCGTCCGGCGTCGGCGAGCCGTCGACGTCTTCGCCCGCCTCGACTCCGGCGCCGGCCCCGGCCCCGGTCCCGGTCCCCGCCCCGACCCCGGCCGAGGGCGGGTCGACGAGCGGGAGGCGCGTGGCGCCGTCGGGCACGAGCCAGGGCTGCACGGTGGCGAGCTTGCCGAGGAACGTGTCGGTGTCCACGACGAGGTCGCGGAGCACCTCGGCGTGCGCGAGCGGCTCGACGACGAGGCCGGACGTGCGGTAGCCGCGCACGAACGTCTCGCACCCGAGCACCGGGCGGCCGTTGACCATGACGCCGCAGCTCCCGCAGACCGCCATCTTGCACGACCACCGGAACGTCAGCGTGGGGTCGGCGTGGTCCTTGACCCACTGGAGCGCGTCGAGCACGGACGTGCGGTCGTCGTAGGGCACGTCGAACACGTCCCGCCCGCCGGTGGCCGCGCCGTCGGGCGACGTGCGCGCGACCTCCAGCCGCACCGTCTGCTCGCTCACGCGCCCTCTCCCTCCTCCGCCGAGAACGACGTCGTCGTCGTCCCCGAGCCCTTCCCGACAGCGACCCCGTGCTCGGCGGGGGTCCCGGCGCCCACCGGGACGTGCGCCACCTCGATGGTGCCGCCCGCGCCGAGGCGGACCTCGGAGTGGCGCGCCACCGCGTCCGGCGCCGGGAAGTCCAGCCGCTGGTGGGCGCCGCGCGACTCCTCCCGCGCGAGCGCGGCGGCGACGGTCGCGTGCGCGACGAGCAGCGTCGCGCCGAGCTCGACGGTCGTCGCCCAGTCGGTGTTGAGCACGGCGCTCGTGTCGGCGACGCGCACGTCGTCGTACCGAGCCCGCAGGTCCTCGACGGCCGCGAGCGCCCGCCGCAGGCCGTCGGCGTCGCGGTAGATCCCGGCGTCGGCGTCGAGGACGCGCCCGAGCTCGGCCCGGATCGCGGCGGGCGGCTCGGTCCCCCGGCCGCGCATCGCGAGGTAGCCGTCGGCGATCTCGGCGGCCCGGTCCACGACCTCGGGGCCCGACCGGACGGCCGGGGGCCCGCCGTCGGCCCCGGGCGGGCCCATCTCCCGCGACCACGCGAGCGCCGCCTCGCCCGCCGCGCGCCCGACGACGAGCGTCTCGACGAGCGAGTTGGACCCGAGCCGGTTGGCGCCGTGCAGACCGGTGGAGGCGCACTCCCCCGCCGCGAACAACCCGGCGACGCCGGTCGTGCCGCGCGCGTCGGTGCGGATGCCGCCCATCGTGTAGTGCGCCGTCGGGCGGACGGGGACGGGCTCGGCCGCCGGGTCGACGCCCGCGAACTGCTTGGCCAGGCCGGTCACGAGCGGCAGGCGCTCGGCGAGCCGCTCCTTGCCGAGGTGCCGCAGGTCGAGCAGGACGACGCCGCCGTCGGTCGTGGGGATCGTGCGGCCGTCGCGGTCGGCGTGCCAGAACGCCTGCGACAGGCGGTCGCGCGGCCCGAGCTCCATGGTGCGCGGCACGGGTGCCCCGACGGGCGACTCGGGCCCGAGGCCGTAGTCGGCGAGGTAGCGGCGGCCGACGGCGTCGAGCAGCACCCCGCCCTCGCCGCGCGCGGCCTCGGTGAGGAGGATGCCGCTGCCCGGGAGGCCGGTCGGGTGGAACTGGAGGAACTCCAGGTCGCGCAGCGGCACGCCCGCCCGCAGCGCCATCGCGGTGCCGTCGCCCGTGCAGATGCCCGCGTTCGTGCTGGTCCCCCACGCGCGCGCCGAGCCACCCGTCGCGAGGACCACGGCGGGCGCCTCCAGGAGCAGCGGCTCGCCGCGGTGCTGGTCGTGCACGACGACGCCGCGCACCCGGGCGTCAGGCCCGCCCGGGTCGTCGACCAGGAGGTCGAGCACGTGGTGCTCGTCGTACCGGCGGACGGGACCGTCGGGGCCGGAGTGCCGCAGCGACGTCTGGAACAGGGTGTGCAGGAGGTGGAAGCCGGTCTTGTCGGCGGCGAACCAGGTGCGCGCGCGGCTCATGCCGCCGAAACGGCGGACGGCCACGTCGCCGGCGTCGGTGCGCGACCACGGCAGCCCCCACCGCTCGAGCCGGTAGAGCTCGCCGGCCGCCCGCTCCACGACGAACCGGACGGCGTCCTCCTCGCACAGCCCGGCGCCGCCCGCGAGGGTGTCGGCGACGTGCTGCTCGAGCGAGTCGTCGTCCCCCACGACGCCCGCCGCGCCGCCCTCCGCGGCGACCGTGTGCGAGCGCATCGGGTACACCTTCGACACGAGCGCGACCACGGGGGCGCGACCGTGGTCGCGGGCCGCCGCCTCGGCGACGGCGAGCGCCGCGCTCAGCCCGGCGGCGCCGCCCCCGACCACGACCACGTCGGCGCGCTCGACGCGCAGCGCGGTCACCGGCGTCCTCGGGGCGCGCGGGAGGGGCCGGCCGGTGCCGGTGCGGGGGGGGCAGGGCGAACCGGGGGGAGAGCGTGCCGAGGCATAGGGGAAGGGTCCCCGCGCCGCCGGGGCAGCGCAACAGGCGAAGGTCCCGGTCCGGGGCCCCATGGGCACCGCTCCCCATCGAGCCCACGACCCGTCTGTGGGTAAGGTCCGTGCGGAACCCCTCCCCGAACCACCGGAGCACTCATGCGTCCCGCCCGTACCGCCGCCCGCCTGACCGTCGCCGCCGCGCTCGCGCTCGGCCTCACCGCGTGCACCGTCGCCGTCGACGGCGGGGACGCCCCGAAGACGTCGGCCCCCGAGGAGACGACGACGGAGGAGTCCGCGCCCGCCGAGGACGCCGAGGAGACCGACGACGCCGCGGCGGAGGGGACCGGCTCGGACGGCGAGCTCCCCGACTGGGCCAACCCCGTCGCGACGCCGGGCGAGCAGATCTCGACGTTCAACGTCGGCGACGTGCGCGTCGACGTCTACCAGGTGGGCGTCACCCAGGCCTCGAAGGACGGCCTGTTCGTCGACCCCGACACCAACCAACCGCTCATCGCCGCGGGCGACGACATCGTCTTCATCAACTACGTCATCACGAACGAGGGCGACCCGATCGACCTCGGCTCGAGCCTCGTGAGCATCGACGAGCGCTACGACGACTGGCCGTACATGCAGGGCATGGACACGATCGTCGACGACGCGCTGTACGAGGCGCAGGGCGTGCACGACGACGCGATGCACAACCAGGCGTACCGCGAGCCGTCGGTGTACCCGTTCGCGACGGGGCAGTCGTACTCGTACGCCACGAACTTCCGCTACCAGCCCGGCTCGCCGATCACGTTCGACGCCGTGATCACGCCCGTGGACGCGGAGGGCGAGCTCCTGCACGACGAGCGCATCGAGGGCGAGGGCACCGGCACGATCTCCTGACGCCGCCCGCGCCTGCCGCGAGAGCCCCGGTCCCGACGGACCGGGGCTCTCGTGCGCTCAGCGCCGGGTCAGGTCCTCGTACTCCGGGTGCCGCTCGACGTACGCACGGATGAAGGGGCACAGCGCGACGACGCGCTCGCCCGACTCCCGCACGCTGTCGAGCGCGCCCGCGGCGAGCGCGGACCCGACGCCGCGCCCCTCGAACGCGGGGTCGACCTCGGTGTGCGTGAAGATCACCGCGCCCGGCTCCCGCACGTAGGCGGCGAAGCCGGCGACGACACCGTCGTCGGTGCGGGCCTCGAAGCGGTCGCCCTCGTCGGTGACGGTGACGGTGGGCGTGCGGGGTGCGGGGCTGTCGGTCATGCCGCCATCGTCGTCGGCCCGGCGCCCCCGGACAACCGCGGCGCGACGCCTGAGACGGCCGTCACGTCGGGCCCTCGCGAGGCGAATTCGCTACCGGCCGGACGGCTTCCGGGTGCGACACTGGGACGGTGGTCCAGGATTCCCCGTCGCGCGCTGACGACCCCGAGAACCCCGAGCACCGGCGGGACGACCTGACGACCGAGGGGACGACGTCGGTCACCGCGCCCGACGCCCCCGTCCGGGCCTCCCGCAACCCCTACCGCGCCGTGCTCACGCTGCCCGGCGCGTGGCGGTTCTCCGCCGCGGCGCTCGTCGCGCGCCTGCCGATGTCGATGGTCGGCATCGGCACGATCCTCATGATCCAGGGCATCTACGGCGAGTACGCCCTCGCGGGACGCGTCGCGGCCGCGCTCGTCGTCGCGCAGGCGGTCGTGTCGCCGCAGATCGCGCGCCTCGTGGACCGCACGGGGCAGCGCGTCGTCATGCTGCCGCTGCTCGCCGCCGCGACGCTCGGGCTCGGCGGGCTCATCCTGTGCGCCGTGCTGCGCGCGCCCGAGTGGACGCTCTACGTGTTCGCCGCCGTCTCCGGCGCGACGCAGGGGTCGTACGGCTCGATGGTCCGCGCGCGCTGGACGCACGTCGTGCCCGACGCGCGGCGCCTGCACACCGCGTACTCGCTCGAGTCCGCGCTCGACGAGCTCGTGTTCGTCGTCGGGCCCGTGCTCGCGACCGTGCTCGCGACGAGCGTGTCGCCGTCGGCCGGGCTGGTCGTCCCCCTGGTCGCGGCGGTCGTGGGCGGGCTGTGGTTCCTGTCCCAGCGTGCGACCGAGCCGCCCGTCGTCGTGCCCGAGGCCGGCGTCAAGCAGCGCTCGGCCATGCGGTCGACGGGCATGATCGTGCTCGCCGTGATCTTCGTGGCGATGGGCATCGTGTTCGGCGCGACCGACGTCTCGACCATCGCGTTCGCCGAGGAGGAGGGCCAGAAGGGCGCCGCCGGCGTCATCCTCGCCGTGTTCGCCCTGGGCTCGCTCATCTCCGGCCTCGTCTACGGCGCCCGCCACTGGGTGTCCCCGCTGTGGCGCCGGTTCGTCATCGGGATCGTCGCGCTCGCCGCGGGCGTCTCGCTGTTCTTCTTCGTCACGTCGATCCCCGTCCTCGCGGCGGTCATGTTCGTCACCGGGTTCGCCATCGCGCCGACGCTCATCAACGGCAACAACCTCGTGCAGAACCTCGTGGCCCCGACCCAGCTCACCGAGGGCCTCGCGTGGGTCGGGACGTCGCTCGGCGTCGGGGTGTCGATCGGGTCGTCCGTCGCCGGGTCGCGCATCGACGCGGGCGGCGCGCACGCCGGGTTCGAGGTCGTCGTCGCTGCGGCCGCGCTCGCCGTCGTGCTGGTGCTCGTGGCCCTGCGGTCGCTGCGACGCAGCGCCGACCGCGAGGACGTCGCGGACGGCACGCCCGCCCACTGACGCGGGGCACGCCGCGCGACGGTCGACGTCGAGCCGCCCGAGGACGACGGACGGGACGGCTCGGGGTCAGATGATGCCGAGGTAGCTCTGCACGGCCCGCTCGAGCGCGTCCAGGTCGTCTCGAAGAAGGAAGTCGACCGGCTCCCCGACGACGTAGTCGGTGTCGATCACACGGAGCTGGTCGACCAGGAGCACGGTCTCCTGGCCCGCGATCTCGAGGACGGGCCGGAAGATCGCACGCTGCGCGCTCGTCGAGGTCGGCACGATCGTCGCGACGGACCACGGCATGTTCGTCGGGGACAGGACCACCCCGTACCGCCGACCGCCCTGCTCGTGGCCCCGGGGGTCACCGAGGTCGACGCGGTAGACGGCGCCGCGGATCACCAGGCGTCCGGCTCGTCGTCGAGGTTCTCGTGGGCGAGACTCTCCGCATCGACGCGGGCCTGGTCGACCCACTTCTCGTGCGCGACCAGGTGCAGGCCACGACGGACGGCATCGCTGGCGGTGACGCCTTCGTCGCGGAGGCGGTCGAGGATCCGGCGCTCCTCGGGGGTGGGTCGGAACGTGACGGAGTCGCGCTTCGTCGAGGCGCCCTCGCCCTTCTCGCCCCGCGGGGTCCCCCCGGCAGGCACGTTCTTCCCGCCCCGCGAGGTCGAGCCTCGGGGGGTCGTTCTCTCGTGCGTGGTGCTGCGGGTTCTCGTCGCCATGGTCACGACACTACGCCGCGTGTCCCACATTTGTCAGACACGACCCGGCGCGGCTGACGCCGCGCCCGAGAGGTGGGCCCGCTCGCCCTCCTGGTCGAAGATCGTGAGGATCTCGACCGGGCCGTCGTGCGCGCCGAACGAGTGCGGCACCATCGTCGAGAACTCCGCTGCCTGGCCCTCCTGGACGAGGATCCGGCGGCCCGCGAGGTAGACGACGGCCGTCCCGGACAGCACGGTGAACCACTCGTGCCCCGGGTGGACGCGCTGGTGCTCCGGCCCGACGGCGCGCTCGGGCGTCAGGCGCATCTTCGCGACCATCGTCCCGGTCCGCTCACGGGACAGGAGCCACGTGGTCTCCCCCGGGCGGCGCTGCGGCTCGGGCCGGATCACGACGTCCTCGTCGTCGACGGGCTCGACGAGCTGGTCGAGGGTCGTGCCGAGCGCGCGGGCGATCGGCACGAGCTGGTCGAGCGCGATGCGCCGGTGCCCGGTCTCGATCCGGCTGAGCGTGGACGGGCTGAGGAAGCAGCGCGCAGCGAGCGCGTCGAGCGTCCAGCCGCGCGCGAGCCGCAGCCCGCGGATGCGCTGCCGCACGACGGCGTCGAGGTCCGGTTCTTGCGTCATGAGCAAGATCATATGCTCAGCGCGCACGGCCGTCCTACGGTGGAGCCATGGACCTCCCCGCCGCCGGGCGCCCCGCGCCCACCCCCGACGCCGCCGCCGCGGTCTCCCCGCACCGCGACGGTCACGCCCCGGGGCACCCCGCTGAGCACGGCCACTCCCACGGCCACGGCGGCCACGGCCCGCACGACGGCGCCGGGCTGGCCGAGCTGCTCGAGCTCGACGCGCTGGTCTTCGACGGTCTCCTCGACGAGGCCGTCGCGGTCGCCGTCGGGCACGCCCCGGACCCGACGCGCGCCGTGGTCGACCTCGGCGCGGGGACCGGCACCGGCACCCGGGCGCTCGCGCGGGCGTTCCCGGAGGCCGAGATCGTGGCGGTCGACGCGGACGCCGCGATGCTCGACCGCCTGCGCGCCCGGCTCGCCGGGACGGGTCTCGCTGACCGCGTGCGCACCGTCGAGGCCGACCTCGACGCCGGGTGGCCGCCCGTCGGCGCCGCGGACGTCGTGTGGGCGTCGGCCTCGCTGCACCACGTCGCCGACCCGGCGCGCGTCCTGCACGACGCCCGCGACGCGCTCGCCCCGGGCGGCCTGCTCATCGTCGTCGAGATGACCGCGACGTCGCCCGTCCTGCCCGACGACGCGGACCACGCCGACCTCGCCGCGCACCTCGAGCGCGCCATGGCGCACGCCGGTTGGAACCGCTACCCCGACTGGACCCCGTACCTGACCGACGCCGGGCTGGAGGTGGTGGACCGGCGCGAGCCGACCGCCGTCGTGCCGCCGGGGCCGGACACGTCCCGCTGGGCGCACGCCACCGCGCTGCGCCAGCGCGAGCACCTGGCGGACCGGCCGGAGCCCGCCGACCTCGCCGCGCTCGACGCCGTGCTCGCGGCGACCGCGCCCGGCACGACCGACCACACCGTCCGCGCCCGGGGCGGCCGCGTCCTCTGGGCCGCCCGCCGCCCCCGCTGAGGAGAGTCATGGACACCACCGCCGAGAAGAACGCCCCCTACGACGTCGCGATCGTCGGCGGCGGCCCCGCCGGGCTGAGCGCCGCGGTGACGCTCGCGCGGTCGCTGCGGTCCGTCGTCGTGCTCGACGCCGGCGAGCCCCGCAACGCGCCCGCGGAGGGCGCGCACAACCTGCTCGGGCGCGAGGGCGTGCCGCCGCGCGAGCTGCTGGCCGCCGGCCGCGCCGAGGCCGAGGGCTACGGCGCCGAGGTCCGCGACGCGCGCGTCGCCCGCGCCGACGGCGACGCCGGGTCCGGCTTCACGCTCACGCTCGACGACGGCGGGACGGTCCGCGCGCGCCGCGTGCTGCTCGCGACCGGCCTCGTCGACGAGCTGCCCGACGTCCCCGGGGTCCGCGAGGGCTGGGGGTCGAGCGTGCTGCACTGCCCGTTCTGCCACGGGTGGGAGGTGCGGGGGCAGCGGATCGCGGTGCTCGCGACCGGGCCCGCCGCGGCGCACCAGGTGCTGCTGTTCCGCCAGCTCACCCCGCACGTCACGCTGTTCCAGCACACCGCCCCCGAGCCCGACGACGCCACGTGGGAGCAGCTCTCGGCGCTCGGCGTGCGCGTGGTCGAGGGCGAGGTCGCGCGGCTCGACGTCGACGGCCGGTCGGTGCGGTCGGTCGTGCTGAGCGACGGGACGTCGTTCCCGGTGGACGCGGTCGTCGTCGGGCCGCGGTTCGTCGCGCGCGGCGAGCTGTTCGAGCAGCTCGGCGGGACGCTCGAGGAGCACCCGGCAGGCCGGTTCGTGCCCGCCGACCCGCGCGGCGCGACCGCCGTGCCGGGCGTGTGGGCCGCGGGCAACTCGAGCGACCTCATGGCGCAGGTCGGCGCGTCGGCGGCGGCCGGGGTCATGGCCGGCGCGGGGATCCACGGGGAGCTCGCGCAGGCGGACGCCGCGGCGGCCGTCGCACGACGACGGACGCCGTTCGCGGCGCACGCCGAGCCCGCGGTCTGAGGCGGCGGCCCGAGGCACCGGGCCGGGCCCGCGGTCGGGGGGCGACCGCGGGCCCGGCCGCGCGGAGGGTGACGCACGAGACGCCCGCTCGCGCTGCGCGGCCGGGCGGCCCGTCGCACGATGGAGGACGACCCCAGCCCACCGTGGAGGTACGTCATGCCGTTCGGAATCGGTCGCTCCCCGCAGGACAAGCGCAACCGCACGGTCGCCGACCTGCTCGTCGCGCAGCTCATCGAGGCGGGGGTGCGCCGGATCTACGGCATCGTCGGCGACAGCCTCAACCCCGTGGTCGACGCCGTGCACCGGTCCAACGCGGGCGAGAACGCGGGCAAGGGAATCGAGTGGATCCACGTGCGCCACGAGGAGGCCGCCGCGTTCGCCGCGGCTGCCGAGGCCGAGGTCACGGGCAGCCTCGCGGTGTGCGCGGGGTCGTGCGGGCCGGGCAACCTCCACCTCATCAACGGCCTGTACGACGCCAACCGGTCGCGCGTGCCCGTGCTCGCCATCGCGAGCCACATCCCGAGCAAGCAGATCGGCACCGGGTTCTTCCAGGAGACCCACCCCGACCGCCTGTTCACCGAGTGCTCCGTCTACTCGGAGATGATCTCGAGCGCCGAGCAGGCGCCGCGCGTCATCAACTCCGCGATCCACCACGCGTACGGCGCCCGCGGCGTCTCCGTCCTCACGCTCCCGGGCGACGTCGCCGACCTCGACGCCCCGGCCGCCGTGCCCGACGTCGCGTGCCGGCCCGCGCCCCCGCGCGTCGTCCCCGACGCGACCGCCGTCCGGCAGCTCGCGGACGCGATCGACGCCGCGAAGAAGGTCACGATCTTCGCCGGCGCGGGCGTGCGCGGCGCGCACGACGACGTGATCGCGCTCGCCGACAAGATCGCCGCGCCCGTGGGCCACTCGCTGCGCGGCAAGGAGTTCATCCAGTACGACAACCCGTTCGACGTCGGCATGTCCGGCCTCCTCGGCTACGGCGCCGCGTTCGACGCCATGCACGACTGCGACCTCCTCGTGCTGCTCGGCACCGACTTCCCGTACGACCAGTTCCTCCCGGAGTCGGTCCGTACGGCGCAGGTCGACGTCGACCCGACCCACCTCGGGCGGCGCACGCGCCTGGACCTCGCCGTCGTGGGTGACGTCGGCGAGACGGTGCGCGCGCTCCTGCCGCTCGTGAAGAAGGCGCGGTCCCGCAAGTTCCTCGACTCGATGGTTGCCAAGCACGAGAAGGCGATGACCGGCGTCGTCGGGGCGTACACGAAGAAGGTCGAGCGCACGACGCCGATCCACCCCGAGTTCGTCGCCGACACGCTCGACCAGGTCGCCGCCGACGACGCGGTGTTCACCGTCGACACGGGCATGTGCAACGTGTGGGCCGCGCGGTACATCACGCCCAACGGGAAGCGCCGCGTCATCGGGTCGTTCATCCACGGCTCGATGGCCAACGCGCTCCCCCACGCCATCGGCGCCGCGGCCGCCGGGCGTGCAGGGGGCCGCGAACGCCAGGTCGTCGCCATGGCCGGTGACGGCGGCCTCTCGATGCTGCTCGGCGAGCTCGTGACGCTCAAGCACTACGACCTGCCGGTCAAGGTCGTCCTGTTCGACAACGCGAGCCTCGGCATGGTGCGCCTCGAGATGCTCGTCGACGGGCTGCCGATGTTCGGCACCGAGTCGCCGCCCGTGGACTACGCCGCGGTCGCGAACGCGATCGGCATCCCGGCGGTGCGCGTCGAGAAGCCGAAGGATCTGCGCCGCGCGCTCCAGGAGGCGCTGAACCGGCCGGGGCCGGCGCTCGTCGACGTCGTCACCGACCCCCGCGCGCTCTCGATCCCGCCGAACATCACCGCGGGCCAGGTCCGCGGGTTCGCGGTCGCGATGAGCAAGGAGGTCCTCGGCGGCGGCATGGGCGAGGTCGTCTCGATGGCCCGCGCCAACCTGCGCAACGTGCCCCGCCCGTGACCGACGAGCCCACCCTCGCCGACGTCCGCGACACCGCCCGGGAGGTCTTCGGCTACCGCGACCTGCGCCCCGGGCAGCGCGAGGCGATCACCGCGCTCCTCGACGGCCGCGACGTCCTGCTCGTGCTGCCCACGGGGGCCGGCAAGTCCGCGGTCTACCAGCTCCCCGGCCTCGAGCTGCCCGGGCCGACGCTCGTCGTCTCGCCGCTCATCGCGCTCCAGCAGGACCAGGTGCGCTCCCTCCTCGAGCTCGGCGACGACGACGCGCGGGCCGCCGCCGTGAGCTCGGCCGTGCCCGCAGCCGAGCGCCGCGCCGCGCTCGAGGCCGCCGCCGCGGGCGAGCTGGAGTTCCTCTTCCTCTCGCCGGAGCAGCTCGCCAACGAGGAGGTGCTCGACGCCGTCCGCGCGGCCCGGCCCAGCCTCGTCGCGGTCGACGAGGCGCACTGCGTCTCGACCTGGGGGCACGACTTCCGGCCCGAGTACCTGCGCGTCGGCGAGCGCCTCGACACGCTCGACCCGCGACCGCCCGTGCTCGCGCTCACCGCGACGGCGTCCCCGCCCGTGCGCGAGGACGTCGCCGAGCGCCTGCACCTGCGCGACGCCGCGGTGATCGTCCGCGGGTTCGCCCGCCCGGGGATCGCGCTGGAGGTCGTGCGCACCGTCGAGGCGGCGGACAAGGACCGCGCGGTCGTCGAGCGCGTGCGCGCGGAGGCCGAGCACGGCGTCGGGATCGTCTACGTCGGCACGCGACGCCGCACGACCGAGGTCGCCGACGCGCTCGCGGAGGCGGGCCTGCGCACCGCGGCCTACCACGGCGGGCTGCGGAGGGCCGAGCGCGACGAGGCCCAGCGGCGGTTCACCGACGACGAGGTGGACGTCGTCGTCGCGACGTCCGCGTTCGGCATGGGCATCGACAAGCCGGACGTGCGGTTCGTCGTCCACGCGGACGTCCCCGGTTCCCCGGACGCCTACTACCAGGAGGTCGGCCGCGCGGGCCGCGACGGCGAGCCCGCCGTCGCGGTGCTCTTCTACCGGCCGGAGGACCTGGGCCTCCAGCGCTACTTCGCGGTCGGCGTGCCCGACCGCGACGACCTCCGCGAGGTCGCGCGCGCCCTGGGCCGGGGCGGCCCGGCGTCGGGCACGTCGTCGTCAGGAGGGCGGGCCCGGCTGCCGCGGCGTCTCGCACGCCTGCGCGCGCTCGTGGAGGACGCGCGGGCGCTCGCCGGTGAGGACGCGCGCCCGGGTGCGGTGGCCGACGTCGCGCACGAGCTCGCGGAGGCCCGGCGCCGGGTCGACGACTCGCGCCTGCAGATGATGCGCGCGTACGCCGAGACCCCGCAGTGCCGCCGCCAGTTCCTGCTCGCCTACCTCGGCGAGGAGCTGCCCGAGCCGTGCGGGCGCTGCGACAGCTGCTGGGCCGGCACCGCGGAGGAGCGGGCCGCCGACGACGCGTCCGCGCCGTGGTCGACGGGCACGCCGGTGCGGCACCCGGAGTTCGGCGAGGGGACCGTCATGGGCTACGAGGGCGACGACCGCGTGACGGTGCTCTTCGAGACGCACGGGTACCGGACCCTGAGCCTCGACGCGGTGACGGACCAGGGCCTGCTCACGGCGTCCTGACCCCGCCGGTGGCCGGCGCGGGCGCGCGTCGGGCGCCGCTGGCCCGGCCGGTAGCATCGCCGCGTGCTCACCAGGACGACGGTCACGGACGACCAGCTCGCGGCGCTCGTGGCGCCGCTCGGCGAGGCGCTGCGGTCCGAGCCGCTGAGCGGCGGGATGTTCGCGAGCGTCTTCGCGGTCGACCTCGCCCCGCGGCCGGGCACGGCGCCCGACGACGTCCCGGGCCGCGTCGTCGTCAAGGTCACGGGCGCCGACACGTCCCGGCTCCTGCGCTACGAGCACGGCATCCCCGGCACCGAGGAGGCGGCCTACCGGGCCGCCCACGCCGCAGGCCTGCCCGTCCCGCAGGTGCTGCACACCGACCTCACGCGCGAGCACGTGGACGGCGACGCGCTCGTCGTGACGTTCCTCGACGGGACCCTGTGGAGCGCGCGCGAGGCCGACGCGGCGGAGTCCGCCGCCGTCCGCCGCGGGCTCGGGTCGTTCATGGCGCGGCTGCACCGGATCGCGGGCGACCGGTTCGGCTACCCGGCCCCCGCGTCGGACCTCGCGGCGGCGAGCTGGCCCGACGCGGTCGCGCGCATGGTCGACGCCGTGCTCGACGACGCGCTCGCCTGGGGCGTCGACCTTCCGGCGGACCGGGTGCGCGACGCCGTCGCGCGGCACCGCGAGGTCCTCGCCCGCGTCGAGGTCCCCCGGCTCGTGCACGCGGACCTGTGGGCGGGGAACGTGCTGCTCGCGCCGGACACCCCGCGGATCGTCGGCGTGCTCGACGCCGAGCGGTCGCTCTGGGGCGACCCGCTGTTCGAGCTCGCGGGCGCCGACCAGCTCGGTGCCGGGCCCGTCGACGCGGACCTCCTCGCGGGCTACGCCGCCGAGGGCGGCGACCTGGGCCTCGGCGACGGCACGCCCGGCAGCGGCGACCCCGCCGCGTGGACGCGCCTGCGCCTGTACCGCACCTACCTGTCGTGCCTCCTCGCGGTCGAGGTGGTGCCGCGGGGCTACGAGGGCGACTGGGTCGAGGGGTACGCCGGCACGGCCCGCGCCAACCTGCTGCGGATGCTGGACGAGCTGGGCGTCTGAGACTCCCCCGTGGGGAGTCCTCCCCATGTGACGTACCCCCGGATCGCCCCACGGCACGGTCGGGTCACGGTAAGGTGTGCGTACGTTCACGACAACTCCACACGCCACTCCCGCGCCGTGGCCACCCGTCCGAGGGGACCTCGCATGATCGCGTTCATCGTCATCGGCATCGCCGGACTCGCCCTCCTGCTCCTCTCGCTGCTCGTCGGCGAGATCGTCGACCTGGGTGACGGCGCGGTGTCCGGGACGACGCTCGGCGTCGGTGGCGTGGTGTTCGGCGCCGTCGGCGTGATCGTGGCCTCCAACGACCTGCCGACCTCGCTCGCGTACGTCGGGTCCCTCGTCGTGGCGCTCGTCGTCATGGTCCTCGTCCAGCTGCTGGTCAAGAACCTGCGCGCGACGGAGGACGGCGTCCCCGTGTCCCTCGTGGGCGTCCAGGGCACCGCGACCACCGCGATCGACCCCGCGCGCGGCGAGGTCTCGCTCGACGCGGCGCACGAGCTCGAGCGCCGCCTCGCGTGGTCCGACGAACCGATCCCGGAGGGCGCGCGCGTCGTCGTGCTCGAGCAGTCCGGGAGCCGCGTACGCGTCCAGCGGCACTACCCCAACGACTGAGGTCCGACGGACCGACCACGACGCCCCGCGCGTCGTCCCGTGGGTGCCGCGCACCCGCACGACTGCCGCACGTCCTGACCTGCCCGCACCCACGGAAGGAGACGCGCCCCGGCGCGGACCATGTTCGACGACACGAACCTCATCACGACCCTGGCGATCGTCGCCCTGGTCATCGCGTTCTTCGCGGTGGTCATCTTCATCAGCAAGCGCATCCGCCGCGTCCCGCCGAACGAGGCCCTGGTCATCGTCGGCCGCGGCGCGGGCCGCAAGGAGGCCGGGGGCAGCGGGCAGAAGGTCGTCGTCGGCGGCCGCACGTTCGTCTGGCCGATCCTCCAGCAGGGCTTCTCCATCTCGCTCGAGCAGCGCCAGATCGGCATCACGGTCGAGGGCGTGGACAAGAACCGCATCAAGATCGCCATCAAGGCGTCGATCAACTTCAAGGTGCGTGGCGACGAGGAGGGCGTGCGCCGCGCGGCCCAGCGCTTCCTCTCCCAGCAGGGCACGCTCACCGAGATCATCAAGGAGTCGCTCGAGGGCTCGCTGCGCTCCATCGTCGGCGACATGACGATCGAGCAGATCATCTCCGACCGCAAGGGCCTGTCCGACCGCGTGGTCGAGTCCACGAAGGCCGACCTCTCGGAGCAGGGCCTCCAGGTCGACCTGCTCAACATCTCCGACATCTCGACGCCGGGGTCGGACTACCTCGCGAACCTCGGGCGCGCCGAGTCGGCTCGCGCCCGCCAGGTCGCCGAGGTCTCCGAGGCCGAGGCGCAGCGCGCCTCGGAGTTCGCCGTCATCGAGGCGGCCGAGCAGATCGCCGAGCGCCAGAAGGCCCTCGACCTCAAGCGCGCCGCGATCAAGGCCGACACCGACCGCGCCAACGCCGAGGCCGAGGCCGCGGGCCAGCTCGCGCGCGCCGAGCAGGACCGCCTCGTCGCGCAGCAGGAGCGCGAGGCGCTCGCCGAGCAGGCGCGCGTGACGCAGGAGCGCCTCGACATCGAGGTCCGCAAGCCCGCCGAGGCCAAGGCGTACGCGGAGGTCCAGGAGGCCAACGCGCGTCGTGACGCCGCGAACGCCGCCACCGAGGCCGACGCGTACAAGCGCACCGTCATCGCCGAGGCGAACAAGACCGCGGCCATCCAGGACGCCGAGGCGTCCGCGCAGGCCGTGCGTCGTGCCGGTGAGGCCGAGCGCGACCGCCAGGTCGCCCTCGCGGCCGGTATCCGGGCCGAGGGCGAGGCCCGCGCAGCAGCGATCGAGGCCGAGGGTCGCGCCGAGGCGGCGGCGACCGACGCCAAGGCCGACGCGCTGCAGAAGTACGGCGAGGCGGCGCTCGTCCAGGAGCTCATCGAGCGCCTGCCCGAGATCGTGCGGGCCGCGGCCGAGCCGATCGGCAACATCCAGGGCATGACCGTCGTCTCGACCGACGGCGCGTCCGCGCTCACGAAGAACGTCGCGTCCGTCCTGGGCGAGGGCCAGGGCGTCATCAAGCAGCTCACCGGCGTCGACATCAACCAGCTCATCGCCAACCTCGCGGGCACGCAGCTCGCGGGCTCGGGGGACGCGCCCACCAACGGCACGTCGCACTGACCCACCCCGCCGAGCATGCGGCCGTGGCCCGTCCGGACCTCCGGGCGGGCCACAGCCGCGTGGTCGGCGAGCCGGCCGGCAGAACCGGGGCCGGTCAGGCCCAGCCGAGGCGCCCGAACGCGTTGAGCGCGAGCAGCACGCCGAGCGCCCCGAGCACCCAGCCCGTCATGTCCGTCGCGTTCTTCGTGAGCCACCGGTCGAGACGGTGCAGCACCGGGTCGACCGCACGCGCCGCGACGAGCCGGCCGAGCAGCAGCAGGAGCGCGGGCGCGACCATGACGACGCAGTACGCGGCGAGGATCGCAGCGTTCCCGGGCCAGCCGACGTCGGACGTCGTGACGATCCCGATCGCGGCGAGGTACGGCAGCATCGTCCCTACCTCGATCGCGACGGCACCGAGGGCCAGCCCCATGAGCGGCAGCACCGACGAGCGCGTCCGGACCACCCCGGTCCCGACGGCGTCCGCCTCGATCCCGAGCGCACGCTCGCGCCACCGCGAGAGCCTCCCCGGACGCGGGGGCGCCGACGGCGCCCCTGGCCCGGCGGTCCCGGCACCGGCACCGGTCCACGGGCTGGGCCCCACGGCGTCGGGCCGGCCGGCGGCGGACGGGGCGGCGTCGGACTGCGCGGCCTTGCGCGCCGCGCGCTTGCTGTCGAACCGGAAGCTCAGCGCGAACAGCCCGATGCCCAGGAGCAGCTGCACGATCGCGGCGGCGCGTGTGTCGAGCGCGTCGCCGAACCGGTCGAGGAACGCGCCCGCGCCGAGCAGCACGACGATCCCGACGGCGAGGTAGAACCCCGCCACCGTGCCGAGGTACACGAGCACGCGCCCCGCACGTAGCCGCCCGGGCGCGAGCAGGAGCCACACGGGGATGAGCAGCGTGCCGAAGCTCGTGGAGTCGATGAGCGCCAGCACGACGAGCACGCCGGCCATCGCGGCCAGGCCGAGGCCCGGACCGCCGACGGCGTCGAGGTCGAGGGGGAGGTCCATGCCCCCGAGCCTCCCGTCCGGCGACCGGCGCGTCGTCCGGCGAACGACCGATCTGTGCTCCCCGTCGCGGGGCCGCGGAGACGGAAGAGGGGCGTGGTGCCGGGGGCGGGCGCGGGGGTCGTACACCGTTCGACGGATCCGTCGCCAGGCGGGCTGTGCTGGGATGGGGGCGTGAGCACGCACGACGACGGGACGCAGGACGCGCGCGCGGCCGCGCCCGGGCGCTCCGGGCGCTGGCGCGCGGCGGCCGGTTCCCTGCGCGGCGTGTGGCGCATAGAGGACCGGCGCAACGACCTGTTCTCCGCCGCGACGACGTTCGTCCTCGGTTGGGTGCTGCTCGAGGTCGGGCTCGTCGGCATCGTCCGCGCGTCGTTCGTCGTCGAGCCCCCACACGCCTGGTGGCGGGTCGCGCTGCTCGGCGTCGGGTGCCTCCTCATCCTCGTCAAGCGCGCGCACCCGATCCTCGCGCTCCTCGGCGGGGTCGTCGTGACCGCCGTCGACCTGCGGTGGGGCGGGAGCCTCGCCCTCATGCTCGTCCTCTGGGACCTGCTCTACGCCGCGGCGCTCTGGTCGCGGCCCCGGGCGCGCGCGTGGCTCTGGGGCGTCGCGGCGACGGTCGTGGCGGTGGGCGCCGTCGGGGCGGGCGAGGCCACGCGGGACGTGCGGGAGTTCGTGTACATGGGGCTCCAGCTCAGCGCGCTGCTCCTCGTGCCGATGTGGTGGGCCACCAACGTGCGCACCACGAGCGAGCTCGCCGAGGTCGCGAGCGAGCGCGCCGACCTCGCCGCGCGCGAGGCCGAGGCGTCGGCCCGCACGGCCGACCTGGAGCGCCAGCGCGCGAGCGACCTCGAGCGCATCGCGCAGCTCGACCGGCACGAGGCCGTCCGTGCGGAGCGGGCCGCGATGGCGCGCGACCTGCACGACGTCATCGCGTCGCACCTGTCGACCATCGCCATCCACTCCGGCGCCGCGCTCGCCCTCCCGCCCGACGCCGCGAAGGACCGCGCCGCGCTCGAGCAGGTGCGCGCGAGCGCCGTCGCGTCGCTCGACGAGATGCGGTCCATGATCCTGCTGCTGCGCACGGAAGGGCGGCGCGAGGACGGCGGTGCGTCCGACGCCGTCGTCGCCCCCGGCCGCCTCGCCGGCCTCGACACGCTCCTCGACGCCGCGCGCGCGACGACGACCGTCACGCTCCGCGACCCGGACGGCGTCGCCGGGTCGCCCCTGCCCGCGGCGGCGGACCAGGCGCTGTTCCGCATCGCGCAGGAGGCCATGACGAACGCGCTCAAGCACGCGCCGGGCGCCCCGGTCGTCGTCGAGCTCTCCCGGCACGGGGCGGCCGTCGTGCTGGAGGTGCGCGACGACGGCGCCCCCGGTTCCGGGCCCGTCGAGGCGCCGCTGAGCGCGGGCACCGGCCTGCTCACGATGCGCGAGCGCGCCGACGGGCTCGGTGGCACGTGCAGCGCCGGCCCGCTGCCCGCGGGCGGATGGTCCGTGCGCGCCGAGATCCCCGTGGCCGGGCTCCCGGTCGAGAGGCAGGACGCGTGACGCGACGACCGGTCCGGGTGCTCCTCGCCGACGACCACGCCGCCATCCGGGCGGGCCTGCGCCTGCTGCTCGACGCCGCGCCCGACGTCGAGGTGGTCGGCGAGGCCGCGGACGGCACCGCCGCCGTCACGAACGCCCGGGCGCTGCGGCCCGACGTCGTGCTCATGGACCTGCGCATGCCGGGCGTCGACGGCATCGAGGCGACGCGCGTGATCACCGGCGAGCACCTCGCCGAGGTGCTCGTGCTCACGACGTTCGACCTCGACGAGTACGTGGACGGGGCGCTGCGCGCCGGGGCCGCGGGGTTCCTCCTCAAGTCCGCCGAGCCCGCCGCGCTGATCGACGCCGTGCGACGCGTCGCCGACGGGGACGGCGTCCTCGCGCCCGAGGTCACCCGCCGGCTCCTCGCCGCGTTCGCGCGCGGTCCCGTGCCCGACGCCGGCCCCCCGCTCCACGCGGGATCGCGCCCGGGCGGCACGGACGGTCCCGCGGACCCCGCGGCGTCGGGCGGCGGGGGCGTCGTCGACGACCGGCCCGACCCGCGGCTCGCCGACCTCACGCCGCGCGAGGTCGACGTGCTCGCGGCGCTCGGCCGGGGCCTGTCCAACCAGGGCATCGCGACCGACCTCTACATCACCGAGGCCACGGCCAAGACGCACGTCTCACGCGTGCTCGCGAAGCTGGGCGTCGCGACCCGCATGCAGGCGGCGATCGTCGCGCGGGACTCCGGCCTCGCCTGACCGCCCCTTGCACCCGACCGCCGACCACGCGCCCGACGCCCGCCCGAGCACGGGGTTACCGACCGGAACCCGCCCGATCCGGTCGCCGACCCCGTGCTCGACGGGTGGGCAGGGGCGGGGCGTGGGCGGCGGGCCGGGGTCGCCGCCGGGGCGGGGCAGGCGAGGGGTCGTCAGGGCCGGTCAGGCCGGGGCGAGGTCCGGGCTCTGCACGACGAGGGCGGCGTGCCGGGCGCCCGTCCGCATCGCCTCCTCGACGCCTGCACCGCGCAGGTGCGCGTCGAGGAACCCGGCGAAGAAGCCGTCGCCGGCGCCGTTCGTGTCGACGACGTGCGGCACGGGCTGTGCCGGGACCTCGACGAAGCCGCCCTCCGGCGTGAGCGCGACCGCGCCGCGCGAGCCGTGCGTGCAGACCACCAGGCGCGCGCCCGCCGCGACCCGGGCGGCCATGAAGCCGCGCCAGTCGTCGAGCCGGTCCCCGCTGAGGAACACGTGCGTGCCCGCGTCGACCCAGGGCCGGTGGAACGCGGACTCCCCGTCGTAGTCGTGCAGGTCGACCCAGACGTCGCGACCGCGAACCACCGCGAGGTCGAGCACCGGGAGCGCGGGCACCGCGAGGTCGACGACGACGGCCCGCGCCGCGTCGAGCGCGGCGACCGTGGCGTCCCACGCCTCGCCCTGGGCCGGGACCTCGCCCGGTGCGCGCAGGTAGACCGAGACCCGGCCGCCGTCGTCGTCCATGAGGTTGAGGTGGCTCTCGGTGCGGCCGTCGGGCGACGGCTCCGCGAGCACCCGCACGCCCGCGCCCTCGAGCACGGACCGGACGCGCGCGCCGTCGTCGTCCGTCCCGAGCACGGTGCGCAGGAGCACCGACCGGCCGAGGCGCGCGAGGTTGAGCGCCTTGCCCGCGGACGTGCCGCCGACCGTGTGCCGGTGCGACCGCGCGAACACGGTGTGCGGCGTGGGGGCGGGCAGCTCGTCGAGCTGGACGAGGAGGTTCCACGACGCCGGCCCGGCCACGAGGACCTCGGCCTGCGGGGCCGCCATCAGTCCGTCACCGTGATGCCGAGGCTGTGGGCGAACGTCGCGGCCAGGCGGGCGAGCTGCATCGAGTCGATGGTCGATCCGCGCAGCGACTCGATGCCGCCGAGCTCGTCGATCTCGGCACCGCGCAGGTCAACGTGGGCGAGCGTGGCGCCCTGCACGTCGAGCCGGCGCACGCGCGTGCCCTCGAACGCGACGCGCAGCGCGTCGGACGCGACGAGGTCGAGCTCGTCGATCGTGCAGTCGGTGAACACCACGTCGCGCAGCGACGCGCCCCGCAGGTTGACGAACCCGAGCTTGCAGCCGACGAACCGCACCCCGGCCCACGACGACTCGTAGAGCTCGGCGGACCCGAGGCGCGCGCCCCGCACCTCGACCTCGCGCCACCGGCCGCGCGTCCCGCGCACCACCGGGACGTCGAGGCGCCCCAGCACGACCGCCGTGAGCGTCACCGCCCCCAGGTCGGCCTCGTCGGCGCGCACCTGGTCGAGCCGCGTGGAGAACACGGTCGCGCCGTGCAGGTCGAGCCGGTCGAGACGGAGGTCCGTGATCTCGAACCCCTCGAGGTCGGCCTCCGCCTCGAGGTCGTAGGCGTCACCGGGCTGGAGGTCGTCCAGGACGACCGGGTCGATCGCAGGTGGTTCGGTCGTCGGCTTCTTCGGGGGCACGCCCCAAGCCTAGGCCGGGCCGCCCACGCGGCGAGGAGCGGCTCAGGGCTCCGGGTGCAGGGCGTCGTAGCGCCAGAACCGGCGCTGGGCCCGCACGACGAGCCACAGCACGACGACGCACGCGACACCGCCCGCGACGGCGGCCCACGCCTCCCCCACCCAGGTGGCCTGCGCGCCGAGCACGAGCTCGCCGAGGCGGGGCCCGCCCGCGACGACGACGATGAACACGCCCTGGAGACGGCCGCGCATGTCGTCGGGCGTCGCGGTCTGGAGGATCGTCTGGCGGAACACCGCGCTCACGGCGTCGGACGCGCCCGCAAGCGCCAGCGCGACGCTCGCCGCGACGACGCCGCCCACGAGGACGGTCGTCGGGGTCGTCGCGCCCACGCCGAGGAGCACGACGCCGAACAGCACGATCGACAGCCCGTAGGCCGTGATCGCCCACACGATGACGCGGCCCTGCCACCGCACGCGCGACAGGCCGCCGGAGAACACGCCCGCGAGCACCGCCCCGACGGCGAACGCCGCGGTGAGGACGCCCGTCGTCGCCTCGCCGCCCCCGAGGAACACGACGCCGGCGGCGGGCAGGAGCACGCGCGGCGAGGCGAGCACCATCGCGGCGAGGTCGACGAGGAACGTCGTGCGGACGTTGGGCTGGGTCGCGAGGTACCGCAGGCCGTCGACGACGGACCGCCACCCCACGACGCGGCGCCGACGCCCTGCGGGGGCGGCGGCTACGGCCGGGGCGCCGGGCCCGGCGGGCAGAGGCGGGATGTCGGGGAGCCGCCACACGGCCCACAGCGCGGCCGTGAACAGGACGGCGTCGATCGTGTACGCGACCTGGTAGCCCCACAGCGCGACGAGGAACGCGCCGCCCAGCGGGCCGACGGTGAGCGCGACGTTCCACGCGATCGTCTGGAGCGCGTTCGCCGCGGGCAGGAGCCGGGGCTCGACGAGGCGCGGGATGATCGCGGAGCGCGCCGGGTTGTTGATCGCGAACGCGGCGGACTGCGCCGCGACGAGCGCGTAGAGCACGCCGACGGAGTTCAGGTGCAGCCACGCCTGGACGGCGATGAGCGCGGTGACCACCCACAGCGCCGTCGAGGCCGCGAGCGCGACCTTGCGGCGGTCGTACGCGTCGACGAGCGCGCCGCCGTAGAGCCCGAGCACCACGAGCGGCACGAGCGCGCAGAGGCCGAGCACGCCGACCGCGAGCGACGAGCCCGTGAGCGCGTACACCTGCAGGCCGACGGCGACGACCGTGAGCTGCGAGCCGAGGTTGGAGATCCCGAGCCCCCACCACAGGCGGCGGAACGGCGGGGAGATGCGCAGCGGGGTCGTGTCGGCGAGAAGACCGTTGACTCGAGCCACGACCGCCGAGCCTACGTCAGCCGGCCGCGCGGGCGGACCGGCCGCGCGGGCAGGCCGGGCGCGGGACCGCCCCGGGCGTCGACGGTGGCATCCTGGGCGATCCCTGCGAGCTCCCGGAGAAAGGTGGAACCCGTGGCACCCTCCGCTGCGTCTAGCAGTCGTGAGGAACCGACGTCGGCCGAGGTGCCGACCGCAGCAGGGGGGCGGTCGGCGATGACGGACGTCGCGACCGAACGGTGGGGCGGCGCGCCCGAGGTGCAGGTCGTGCGCGTCGGCCTGACCGCCGAGGAGCGCTTCACCGAGTTCGCCCGGACGAGCTCCGCCGACCTGTACCGGTACGCGTACCTGCTGTGCGGGGACGCCCACCGGGCGCACGACCTGGTGCAGCTCGCGCTCGAGCGCACGTTCCGCGCGTGGACGCGCGTGGGCGACGGGCAGCCGTTCGCCTACGCGCGGCGCGTCGTGGTGACGGCTCGCATCGACTCGTGGCGGCGCACCCGGAGGGAGGTCTCCGTGGAGCACGACACCCTCGTGGGTCTCGACGCCCCGGCGACGGGCGACTCGTCCGGGATCGAGGACCGGGACCGGGTCGTGCGGGCCCTGCTCGCCCTCCCCGTCAAGCAGCGGCGGGTCGTCCTGCTGCGCTACGTCCTCGACCGGTCCGAGGCCGAGACCGCCGCGGAGCTCGGGATCGCGGTCGGCACCGTGAAGTCGACCGGGTCCCGGGCCCTGGCCCGCCTGCGCACCCTGATCGCACCCGAGCACGGGACGGAGACCGAGCGATGAGCACGACGCCGGAACGCAGGACCCCGGACGACGAGGACCTCGTGGAGCGGGTGCGCGCCGCGCAGACCGCCGTCGAGGTGCCGCCCACGCTGGACCCGGACGCTCTGGCGCACCGCGCGGTCCGGCGCGTGCGGGCACGACGGCGCGTGGTCGCCGCGAGCGGGTCGGCCGTCGCCGTGGCGGCGCTGGTCGCGGTCGCGGCGATCCTCCCCGGGGCACTGTCCCGCGGGTCGGCGCCGGCGCCCGCCCTCGCGGCGGCCCCCGCGCGGACCACCGCACCGGCGTCGGAGGGACCGGCCCCCGCTCCCGCGGCGCCGCCGCAGGAGCCCGCACGCTACCTGCCGGTGGGCGACGGCGAGCTTCCGGCGCTGCCGGGTGTCGAGCACGGCGTCGTCGGCACGCACCACGGGGACTACACCGTGCAGGGCGGGCTCACGTACACGCTGCCCCCCGGGGGGTGGGAGGTCGAGGGCGAGGCGTTCGGCGAGCCCGCGTCGGTCCGCTGGAAGGGCCCGGAGCACTGGGCCCTCCAGGGGTCGGAGATCCCCGCGGACGCGGTCCCGCCGCCCATGGTCGACTCCGGCGCCACGGTGAGCATCGACGTCGATCCCGGGGCCGCGTCGTGGGTGGTGCCGGCCCGGGACTCCGGGGCCTGGACGGTCGAGGTCCCCGGCTCGGACTTCGTCGTGGTGACGCGGGGCCCGTCCGACGACCCGGACCTCGCCCGCTGGGAGGCCCGGGTCCGGAACGGGGGAACGGGCTGGACGATCCGCCTCGACTTCACGGACGACGCCGTGGGCGACGAGCTCGCCCGCAACTTCCTCGGCAACCTGTGGTTCGAGGCCGAGGGCGCGCCGGAGTGGTTCAGCCCGACGTACACGTACCCGGAGATCGGCCCGCTCACCACGGGCACGCCCGCCGGGTGGCAGACGGCCACGACGGGCACCCTCTCCTACGCCGTGCCGCCGGGCTGGACCGTCGCCGACGTCGAGGGCAACTACGGTCCCGGCGTGGAGTGGACGGGCCCGTTCGCCACGAACCCCGGGCCCATCCAGGACGGCACGTCCCCCGACGTGCACTGGAACATGTTCGTCCAGCGAGGCGGCTCCGGGGCGCGCGCGTTCGACTACTCCGGCGAGGGGTGGCACGGGCAGCGGATCGAGGTCCCGGGCGCCGACTTCGCCGAGCTGCTCCTGTCCCAGGGGCCGTTCTGGGCGGACGACGGGATGTCGGCGCTCAGCGCGGACGTCCGGGTCCACGGCGCGGACGGCGGAGAGAACCTCATGCTGATGATCTCGCTGCCCGGTGACGACGCGGGGCTCGAGACGCTGCGCGGGATCCTCGGCTCGCTCCGGTTCTGACGCTCCGCCGTCAGCCGGTGCCGGCGCTGCCCGCGGCGTCCTCCGCCGCCGCGATCTCGCGCGCCTCCGCCTCGCCCCACGCGTCGACGTGGCGGTGCGGAGGTCCGGGCGGCGGCGAGTACCTGGGGTGCGGCCCGGGCGTGAGGTAGGTGCGCGCGAAGAACAGCGAGGCGGCGAGGTCCTCGCGCCGCTCGGCCGCGGTGCGGGCGCGCCGCGTCGAGATCTCGACGACGACGTCCCCCTCCCAGCCGCGGCGCACGAGCTCGGCGAGGACGAGGTCGCACGGCTGGTCGCCGCGCCCGGGGACGAGGTGCTCGTCCGTGATGGACGACGACCCGTCCGCGAGGTGCACGTGCGCGAGGCGGCCGTCGAACACGTCGAGCAGCGCGAGCGCGTCCTGCTGCGCGACGGCGGCGTGCGACAGGTCGAGCGTGACGTGCTCGTAGCCGTGCTCGGACGGGTCCCAGCCGGGCAGGTACGCCTGCATCTCGCGCTTGCGGCTGCGCCACGGGTACATGTTCTCGACCGCGATGGTGACGCCCTCGGTCTCGTCGAGCTCGCCGACGAGGTCCTCGAACTCGCGCGCGTACCGGTACTGCCAGCGGAACGGCGGGTGCACGACGACGGTGCTCGCCCCGACCTCCTGCGCCAGCTCGACGCTGCGCCGCAGCTTGGGTCCGGGCGACCGTCCCCACACCCGCTGGCTCACGAGGAGCGTGGGCGCGTGGATGCTGCGGATCGGCACGTCGTGCTCGGCGGAGAGCCGGCGCAGCGCCGCGGCGTCCTGCGTCGTCTCGTCGGACCACACCATGACCTCGACGCCGTCGTACCCGAGGTCGGCCGCCGCCTCGAAGGCGTACTGGGCCTTGCGCGGGTAGACGCTCGCCGTGGACAGCGTGACGTGGATGCGCGGCTGCTCCCCCGGTGACCGGGGGGCCTCTCGCGGCGTCGTCGCGTCTGACATGCCGGTCACCCTAGACCCGTCCGCTGTGGCCCACACCAGCGGGCGGCCGGCGCCGACGACGCCGCGCCGCGCGGAGGGCTTCCGACCCTCCCCTTTCCGGGCCGGATCGCCTAGGATGCACTGGTCCAGACCACTTGTCTGCCGGAGGAACACCATGGACCGTGCCGTCGTCGTCGCGATCACCGAGGGCCTGCATGCCCGCCCGGCCGCGCTCTTCGTCAAGACCGCCGCCGCCCAGCCCGCGCCCGTGCGCATCGCCAAGCCCGGCGGCGACGCCGTCGAGGCGGCGAGCATCCTCGGGGTCATGACGCTCGGCGTCTCGGCCGGGGACGAGGTCGTGCTCTCGACCGACGCCGACGGCGACGACGCGAGCGCGTCGATCGACGCGCTCGTCGCCTTCCTGGAGCAGACCGAGGTCGCCTGACGCCGTGCCCGGCCCCGTCGTCGCGGGGCCGGGCACGGAGCTCGTCACAGACCCAGCTCGTCGAGCACGGGGAGCCGGGCGCGCACGGCGGCGCGCGCGGCGTCGGGCGTGGGCTGCTGCAGCGCGAGGAACGCGAGCTCCTCGCACTCCTCCGACGTCGTGGCCGCCAGCACCGCGGCGACGTCCGGGAGCGCGCGCGGCGTCATGGACAACGACGTCACGCCGAGCCCGACGAGCACCGGGGCGAGCACCGGGTCGGCCGCGGCCTCCCCGCACACGCCGAGCGGTCGCCCGTTGAGCGCCGCGCCCGAGCCCGTGGCCCCGACGAGCGCGAGAACCGTCGGCTGCCACGCGGTGGACAGGCGCGCGAGGTCGGAGACCTCGCGGTCGGCCGCCATCGTGTACTGCGTGAGGTCGTTCGTGCCGATGCTCGCGAACGCCGCCCTGGCCAGCACCCAGCGCGCGCCGAGCGCCGCGGCCGGCACCTCGATCATCACGCCCGCCGTCGCGAGGCCGTGGTCCGCGCACAGCGCGACGAACGACTCCGCCTCGTCCGGCGTCGCGATCATCGGCGCCATGACCCACACGTCCGCCGCCTCCGCCTCCGCCGCGCGCGCGACGGCCGTGAGCTGACGGTCGAGCACCTCGGGGTGGCGGCGCGCGGTCCGCAGGCCGCGCACCCCGAGCGCGGGGTTCGGCTCGGCGTCGGGCGTGACGAACGGGAGCGGCTTGTCGGCGCCCGCGTCGAGCGTGCGCACGACGACCTTGCGGCCCGGGAACGCGGCGAGCACCTCCCGATAGGCCGCGACCTGCTCGTCGACCGTCGGCTCGACGGTCCGGCCGAGGAAGCAGACCTCGGTGCGGAACAGCCCGACACCCTCCGCGCCCGCCTCGGCGGCGGCGCGCGCGTCCGCGCCGTCCGCGACGTTGGCGAGCAGCTCCACGCGCCGGCCGTCCGCCGTCCGCCCCGGGCCGTCGAGGCGCCGCCGGGCGCGGCGCGTACCCCGGGCCGCGACGACCGCCGCCACGTCGTGGTCCGACGGGTCGCGCTCCACCGTGCCGAGGCCGCCGTCCACGAGCACGGTCTCGCCGTCGCGCAGCGCGAGCGCGCCCTCGACCGCGACGACGGCCGGGATGCCCAGGGCGCGCGCGAGGATCGCGGTGTGCGACGTCGGCCCGCCGCCGCGCGTGACGACCGCGAGCACGCGCTCGGGGTCGAGCTGCGCCGTGTCCGCGGGCGCGAGGTCGTCGGCCACGAGCACGAACGGGTGGCCCGGGTCGGGCACGCCGGGTACGGGGAGGCCGAGCAGGGTCGCGACGATCCGATCGCGCACGTCCCGCACGTCGCGCGCCCGCTCGGCGAGGAGGCCGCCCAGCGCCTCGAGCCGCCCGACGACGACCCCCGCCGCGTCCCACACGGCCCGGGCCGGGGTGGCCCGCTGCTCGCGCACCCGCCCGACGGCGTCGCGCGCCAGGGCGGGGTCGGCCGCCATCGCGGCGGTCACGCCCAGGACCTCCGCCGCGGTGCCCTCGGCCCGCGCCGCGCGGGCGGTGAGGTCCTCCTGGACCGTCGTCACCGCCGCGAGGACCTGCGTCACCGCGAGGTCGACGTCGGCGTCCGACGCGTCGGCGGGCAGCGGCGCCGGGTCCGGCTCCGCGACCGAGCCGGGCATCCGGGCCACCGGTCCTGCCCCCCGCCCGGGGCTGACCGGCACGCCGGTCAGCCCCGGGTCGGCGGCCCGCGCCGGGGCGCGCGTCGCGTCGTCGGCGAGCGTCACGCCGCGCCCCCGCTGCCGGACGCACCCGCCCGGCCCCGGGCGCCCGCCTCCGCCGCGTCGGCGTCGCGTCGCACCGGTGAGACCTCCGCCGCCGAGGCGTCGGGCCGCGCGTCCTCGGTGGTGTCGACGGCGCCGGTCACCTGGACGGCACCCTCCGCGTCGTCGTCCTCACGACCCGGCGTCCGCAGGTTCCAGCGCGTGATGACGAAGCGGAAGAGGACGTAGTAGAGCACCGCGTACCCGAGCCCGATGGGGATGAGGAGCAGCGGCATCTCGGCGATCCGGAAGTTCAGCAGGTAGTCGATCGCGCCCGCGGAGAACCCGAACCCGTCGCGGATGCCGAGCGCGTTGACGAGCGCCATCGACGTGCCGGTGAGCACCGCGTGGATGACGTACAGCGGGTAGGCGACGAACACGAACGCGAACTCGAGCGGCTCGGTGACGCCCGTGACGAACGAGACGAGCGCGGCCGAGCCCATGATGCCCGCGACGACCTTGCGCTGCGCCGGCTTGGCGGTGTGGACGATCGCGAGCGCGGCGGCCGGGAGCGCGAACATCATGATGGGGAAGAACCCGGTGAGGAAGGTGCCCGCGGTGGGGTCGCCCGCGAGGAACCGGAAGATGTCGCCCTGCGCGACCGTGCCGTCGGCGGCGGTGTACTCGCCGAACTGGAACCACGGCAGCGAGTTGAGCAGGTGGTGCAGGCCGATGGGCACCAGGAGGCGGTTGAGCGTGCCGAAGACGAACGCGCCGAGGATGGTCGAGCCCGTGACGAACCCGCCGATCTGCTCGTTGATGAGCCAGTCGAACGCGGGGTAGATCAGCGCGCCCACCACGGCGATGAGCACCGAGACACCCGCCGTGACGATCGGCACGAACCGCCGGCCGCCGAAGAACGCGAGGTACTGCGGCAGCTTGATCCGGTAGTACTTCTGGTACAGGAGCGCGGCCGTCAGACCGATGACGATGCCCCCGAGCACGCCGTAGTTGATGAGCGCCTGGGTCTCGCCCTCGGCGGCCTTGCCGAGCACGTACGGCGACAGCGAGTCGCTGACACCCTTGAAGACGAGATAGCCGATGAGTGCCGCGAGGCCCGTCGTCCCGTCGGCCTTCTTGGCGTACCCGACCGCGACGCCGAGGGCGAAGATGATCGGCAGGTTGCTGAACAGCGCGTTCCCCGCGGCGCCGAGGACGTCCGCGACGGGCTGCATCCACGCGAAGGTCCCGGCGGCGCCCTGGGCGCCGAGCATGTCCGGCTGACCGAGCCGCAGCAGCAGCGCGGCAGCGGGGAGCGACGCGATGGGCAGCATGAGCGAGCGCCCGACGCGCTGGAGCTGCGCGAAGCCGGGCACCCCCCTCTTGGTCCGCGTCGGTTCGGCGACGGTCGTCATGTCCTTCTCCTCCTGGGCAGGCCTGGGGCGCAGGCGAGGTGCGTCGAGCGGCGGCTGTGGCGCGACGTCGAGCGGCGTCGTTGCCGGTCCCGGGGCACGGCGAGAAGACCTGGGGTCGTCGTGCCCGGGCAGTCGGTCCAGGTTGTCTGGACCACTTGCAGGAAGAGTGGTCTAGACCTCATGATGTGTCAACCCCCGAGGGTGACCCGGGACACACGGCGGGCCCCGCGGGGCGCGTCGTCGCAGGTCGCACGACGACCGGACGACGACAATGCAGCCGTGGAGAACGCGGCACCGGAGCAGGGCGGTCGGCGACGACCGGGACCAGGGACGGCACGAGGACGAGGACGCGGCACGACGATGAGCAGGTCACGATCGCAGGCGAGCGAGCACAAGTACCTCACGGTGCGCGCCTACCTCGCCGACCTCGTGGCGAGCGAGCTCTCCGTCGGCGACGCGGTGCCGTCCGAGCGCAGCCTCACCGAGAAGTTCGGCGTCTCGCGCATGACCGTGCGCCAGGCCGTCGACGCGCTCGTCACGGAGGGCGTGCTGGAGCGCGCGCAGGGGCGGGGCACCTTCGTCGCGCCGCCGCGCGCCGACTTCGAGATGCGCCTCACGACGTTCGGCGAGGAGGCACGACGGCGCGGCATGGAGCCGGGCACCGAGGTGCTGGAGGTCGGGACCGTCCCCGCGCCCGCGTCCGTCGCCGAGTCGCTCGGCCGCGCGACCGGCGACCCGATGCACCACGTCGTGCGCCTGCGCACCGCGGACGGGTCGCCCATGAGCGTCGAGGAGGCCTGGATCCCCGTGGACCTCGCCCCCGAGCTGCTCGACGACGGCGTGCCCGAGAGCCTCTACGGCGCCCTGCGCGAGCGCGGCCTCGCGCCGACGTGGGGCGAGGACACGATCACCGCGTCCGACGCCACCGTCCAGGAGCAGAAGCTCCTCGGGCTCCGCGCCTCGCGAGCCGTCATGCGCACCGTGCGGCGCACGTTCGCGGGCGACTCGCCCCTCATGTACTCCCGCTCCAGCTACCGCGGCGACCGGTACAGCGTCTTCGTCCCGCTGCGCGAGGCGCGCCCGACGCTCGTGCCCCGCAGCACCACCGCCGACGACGCCGCCGCGGACGGGGGAGCCGTCACCGACGACGCGCCGACCGACCAGCTCGCCCCCGTGCCGGTGCCGGCACGGGCGACCGAAGGGAACGACCGATGACACAGTCCGACGCGGAACGCGCCGCGACGATCCTCGCCGGCCTCGGCGGGGTGGGGAACATCGAGGAGATCGACCCGTGCACCACGCGGCTCCGGTCGCTCGTCAAGGACCCCGCGCTCGTCGACGCCGCGCTCCTGCGCCGCGCTGGCGCGTTCGGCGTCATGGTGAACGGGCGAGTCGTGCAGGTGGTGGTCGGCCCGCAGGTCGACACCATCGCGTCCGACCTCGCCGACCTCATGTGAGGAACCCGGCCCGGGCGCGACCCGGGCCACCGCCCTTCTCCGCGCACCCCGCGCACCCCGACCGGCACGGCTGCCGGCCGGCCCCCCGACCCGGCCCCGGCCGGACCCCGACCACGAGGAGCACCCGTGAGCAAGGCAGAGCAGATCCTCCGAGGCCTCGGCGGCGACGCGAACGTCCTCGACCTGGAGGCGTGCATCACGCGCCTGCGCGTCGAGGTCGAGGACCCGGCGCTCGTCGACGACGCCACGCTGACCGCGGCCGGGGCGATCGCCGTCGTGCGGTCGGGCGCCGCGATCCAGGTCATCGTCGGCCCCGAGGCGGACAACATCGCCTCCGACATCGAGGACCTCCGCTGATGGCGGCGCCGCTCACGGTGCTCGTCCCCGTCACGGGCACGGTCGTGGACGTCGGCGACGTCGACGACCCCGTCTTCTCCGCCGGGCTCGTCGGCCCCGGGCTCGCGGTCGAGCCCGACGACGCGCAGGGCGGCGAGGCCGTCGCGCCCATCACGGGCACGGTCGTCAAGCTGCACCCGCACGCGTTCGTCGTCCAGCACGACGACGGCCGCGCGGTCCTCGTACACCTCGGCATCAACACCGTCCAGCTCGGCGGCGAGGGCTTCACGACGCACGTCGCGCAGGGCGACCACGTCCAGCGCGGCACGGTGCTCGTCACGTGGGACCCGAAGGCCGTGCGCGCCGGCGGCCGGTCGGCCGTGTGCCCCGTGGTCGCGCTCGAGGCGGCGCCCGACGACGTGACCTCGCTCACCGAGGTCGGTGCGTGGGCCGCCCACGGCGAGGAGCTGCTCACCTGGGGCTGACGCCCGGCCCGCCCTGCCGGCGCGACCCGGCGAGGCCGGGCGGGGCGCCGTGTGTCAGTCGAGCACGGCGGTCGCCTCGACCTCGACGAGCACCCCCGGCGCGAAGAGCGCCTGGACACCGATCAGCGAGGCAGGGGGGAGCGGCCGCGGCATCGCGAGCTCGTCCGAGACGCTCTCGATGCCGGCCAGGAAGTCCGCCATCGCGGTCGGCTCCCACCCGACGACGAAGAACGTGAGGCGCACGACGTCGTCGAACGTGGCACCCGCGGCCGCGAGCCCCCGGGCGGTGCTGCGGAGGGCCGCAGCGACCTGGCGCGCGAGGTCGTCGCGGTCGGGGTCTCCGCCGACCTGGCCGGCGACGTGCACCTGGCGGCTCCCCGTCGCGACCGCGACGTGGTGGTAGGGGGCGGGCTGGAGCATGCCCTCGGGGGTGAGGCGCTGGACGGCCATGGGGACCTTCCTTCCGGTCGGGTATCCCATGGATACTTGATCGCCCGAACGCACTTCAACGAGACGAGGTGTCGTGCCCGATACCGCCCCACCACCCGCGTCGCACCGTCTGGAGATCGGCGACGACCACCGGCGCCTGCTGAACCAGGTGCTCGACACGTGGTCCGTCCACGTCCTCGAGACCCTCTGCGACGGCCCCGCACGGTTCAACGAGCTCCGGCGCGCGATCCCTGCCGTGACGCAGAAGTCGCTCGTGGCGACGCTGCGGCGCCTCGAGCGCCACGGCATCGTCGACCGTCGCGTGGTCCGCACCCGGCCCGTCGCGGTCGAGTACCGCATCACCCCGCTCGGCAAGTCGCTCCGCGAGCCCGTCGACGCGCTGCTCGCCTGGGTCGACGCGCACCGCCGCGAGGTCGAGGCGGCCCAGCGCCGGTTCGACGACGAGCTCGACGACGGCGAGCCGGACTACCTCGTCAGCCGCGCAGCGGGAGCGTGAGGGACGGGACGTCGCCCGGCTCGCCGCGGTCGACCACGCGGACCGGCACGCCCCAGTCCTGCTGCGCGAGGTGGCACGCGGGGAACACGTCCGGGTCGGGCTCGCCGTCGGGGCCGAGCGGGACGACGTCGCACGACGCCGCCCGGGCCGTCACGTGCAGCACGCCCTCCCCGACCGCGGGGTTGATGACCAGGTCGCGCCCGAGCTCGACGCCGACGCCCTCCCCGGACAGCAGGAGCTCGGGCGGCGTCGCGCTCACGCGCAGCTCCGTCGACGGACCGAACCGGTCGTCGAGCTTCTGCCCCGGCGCCGGGACGAACGGCACGTCGAGCCACAGCGGCCCGGCCCCGATGTCGGTGACGGGGCGCTGCGTGCGGTGCGCGCCGCCGTCGAGCACCTCGCCCGCGAGCGACGCCGGGAGCGCGACGCGCGTCAGGCGGTGCGCCGCGGACTCCACGACGAGCAGGTGGACCTGCGGCTCGCCGTCCGGCCCCTCGCCCACCTGCACGACGACGCCGCTCGGCTCCGCGAGGCCCGTCGCCAGGGTCGTGACCTCGCCGGCGAGGCGGGTTCCGAAGGTGTCGTCCCCGACGCTCCCGGCGTCACCGGCCGCGGGCGCGAACCGGCGCAGCGCGCCGTCGTAGGTGTCGGCGACGACGACGCTCCCGTCGGGCAGCGTCGCGACCCCGAGCGGGTGCTGCATCAGCGCCTGCTCGGCCGGGCCGTCGCGGTGGCCGAAGTCGAACAGCCCTTGCCCGACGGCGGTCCGCACCTCGACGCCCTCGGGCACCACGGCGACGCCACCGCCCAGCCCGGACACGCGGCGCAGCGCCGAGGTCTCGGCGTCGGCGACCCAGACGGCGCCGTCGGGTGCGACCGCCAGCCCGGACGGCTGGGCGAACCAGGCCGACGCTCCCGGCCCGTCCTCCAGACCCTCGTTCATCGTCCCGGCCAGCAGCCCGAGCTTCCACCAGTCGAAGGCCCACAACGTGTGATGGCCCGCCATCGCCACGACGAAGCCGGCCAGCTCGTCCGACCAGGCGACGTCCCACGGCGAGGAGAGCCGCACGTCGCGCGGGTCGTAGGTGGAGCCCGGATCGAACGGTCCGAACCGGGGCGTGCCCTCGTCGTCAGGGACGACCACGTTCTCGACCCCGCCCACCATGAACTGGTCGCCCGTGCCCGCGACCGTCGTCACGTGCCCGTCGGCGAGCCGTACCCCGCGGAGCGCATGGTTCGCGGTGTCCGCCACGAGGACGTCGAACCCGTACGTCGCACGCTCGCGCTCCGGGACGAGGCACAGCCCGTTCGGCTCGGCGAACCGCGCGTCCTCGGGGTCGCCGTCGGCGAGCCCGCGCTCGCCGGACCCGATGCGCCGGACGAGGGTCTCGCCGTCGGGCAGGAGCTCGGCGAGCGCGTGGTGCCCGGCGTCCGCGACGAGGATGTTGCCACCGGGCAGCTCGATCGCCTTCGCGGGGAAGCGCAGCGTGCCCGACGACGGCTCGGGCGCCACGTACGGGCCGTCGCCCCGGTGCAGCGTGCCCTTCGCGTCGTGCTCCGCGACGAGCTCCTCGACGAGCGCGGCGATCGCGGACGCGTGCCCCTCCCCCGCCATCTGCGCGACGACGTAGCCCTCGGGGTCGACGACCACGAGCGTCGGCCAGGCGCGCGCCGCGTACGCGGACCAGGTGACGAGCTCCGGGTCGTCGAGCACGGGATGGTGGACCTCGTACCGCTCGACCGCGGCCGCGAGCGCCGCCGGGTCCGCCTCGTGCTCGAACTTCGGCGAGTGCACGCCGACGACGACCAGCACGTCTCGGTGCCGCTCCTCGAGCTCGCGCAGCTCGTCGAGGACGTGCAGGCAGTTGACGCAGCAGAAGGTCCAGAAGTCGACCAGGACGATCTTGCCGCGCAGGTCGGCGAGGGTCAGGTCGCGGCCGCCGGTGTTGAGCCAGCCGCGCCCGACGAGCTCGGACGCGCGGACACGGGGAAGTCGCTCGGTGGTCACGCGACCATTCTCGCGCGCCGGCGCGCTGCGGACCGCCGACTGAGGAGCCCACCCGGCCGTCGAGGTCAGGCGACCGACGGCGTGTCCTTCGGGAACTCGACACCGAGCTCTCGGGCGATGTTCCGCGTGGTGGCGGCCTGAAGCGCGGCGACGAGGTCGAGGACGGCAGCGCGCTCGCCCTGTCCGAGGTGAGCGAGCAACCTCGCCGCGGTCTCTTCCGGATGGTCACGGTCCGCAGCCTGGACGACGAGGCGGGTCTCGTCCGCCTGATCGACGCCGGACGCCTCCCTGGGCACCGCGGCTGCTTCGTCGGTGCCCTCACCGAGTGCGGCCCGGTAGCGCTTTCTCGCTGCCTCGCCGGAGACGCCGAGGATAGAACCGACCTCGTCCCACGCCATCCCGTCACGCTTCGCAGCGACGACTGCACTCCGCAGGTCGCGTTCGGCAGCCGCACGGCGCATCGCAGCGTGCGCGAGAAGGCTACGGGTCGATGGCTCTCGGAACGCGTCAGGGCCCGTGCGCTCGAACAGCCCGGCGAGCTCGTCACCGTGAGCGATCAGTTCATCGAGGTTGCGTGGCATGGACGTTTCACCTCCCGGGGGGTCGTCGACAGAGCATGGCATGGATGACGTAGCTCCTCTTAGGGCCGGCGCAGGTCTCGGCGCAGCGCGTGGAGCTCCCGCGTCGCGCCGAGGCCGACCACGGCGACCAGGTCGCCCGCGACACGCAGCTCGGTGAGCAGCCCGCCGCCGTCGAGCGTGCGGTGCTCCGGGGTCGCGCCGGGCACCGCGACGCCGAACCCGGCGACCTGGGCGCCGTGCAGCACGAGGGAGAAGCCGGCGTCCGGCACGTACGGGCCGAGATCCGGGCCGCCGACGAGACGACGCAGGACGGCGCGCGCCGCGTGGGCTCCCTGCGCGACCGCGGCGTCCCAGTGGTCGGTCCGGAACCGTCGTCCGCGCCGGTCCCGGTGGACGGCGACCGCCCCGGCGGCGAACAGGCCGGGCGCGGCGGGGACGGCGAGGCGGTCGTCGACGTCGACGCCGCCGCCGGTGCCGGGTGCGGCGGGCGCGGTGCCGTGCGCGACGACCGCGAGGTCGGACTCCAGGGTCGCCCCGCCCGCGAGGCGCACGGTGACGCCGCCCGGGTGCTCGGTCACCGCCTCGACCCGGCGGCCGAGGTGGGCGTCGAGGTGCTCCTCGTGGCGCAGGGCGACGGCGCGCGCAACGGCGGTCCCGAGCGCCCCCGCGAGCGGGAGCCGCGAGCGGGCGACGAGGTGGACGGTCGCGCCGACCTCGGCGAGCCAGGCGGCGGTCTCGGAACCGACGAACCCGGCGCCGAGCACGGTGACCGTGCGCCGCGCGGGATCGGGGCCGAGCAGGGCACGCAGCCGCTCGGCGTCCCGTGCGGTGTGCAGGTGCACCACGCGGGGCTCCCCGCCGTCGGCGCCCGCGAGCGCCGGGACGCGGTCCACGGCCGGGCCGGGCCGAGGCACCGCGCCCGTCGCGAGGACGACTGTGGTGGGGGTGAGCTCGCGCCCGTCCGCGAGGACGACGGCCCGCCGCGCGGGGTCCAGCCCGATCGCGCGCCCCCGCACGAGCTCGACGTCGGGCGGCACGGGCAGGGCGGCCTGCTCCGCGGTGAGCAGTCCCTGGAGGATCGCCTTGTCGACGAGGGTGCGCAGGTACGGCTCCCCCTCCTCGCCGTGCACGAGGACGACGCGACCGTCGAACCCCTCGCCGCGCAGCGTCGTCACGGCGGCGTGCCCGGCTGCTCCGCCGCCGACCACCACCACGTCCGCCACGTCGCCCATCTCTCCTCCTTGACCTCAATACCCCCTGTGGGTATATTCGCCATCCTAGTCATACCCCATGGGGGTATAAGCACCGAGGAGGAACGTCGTGAGCATCGTCGAGATCGAGTACCAGGTGACCGGGATGACGTGCGGCCACTGCGAGATGTCGGTGCGCGAGGAGGTCGGGCAGGTGCCCGGCGTCACCGCGATCGACGTGAGCGCGACCACCGGTCGGCTGGTCGTCACGGCCGACCAGCCCCTCGACGACGCCGCGGTCCTCGCCGCCGTCGACGAGGCCGGCTACACGGCGGAGCGGACGCGATGAGAGCCCCCGCCCGGATCGCGCTCTACGTCGCCGGGCTCGGGGTCGTGTTCGTGGCCTCGGCCGCGGTCGCGGGCGCCGTCGTCCCCGAGGGCGCGCTGTCGGAGCCGCCCGCCGCGCACGCGCCGGAGCAGCACGCCGCCACGAGCGACGACCCCCCGCAGGAGACCACGAGAGGAGCGGACATGGTCGGCGGACCGTCCCTGGAGCAGGGCGGCTACACGCTCGGCGAGGTCGAGGCGCCGCAGTCGCCCGGCACGCCCGGCGAGCTCGCCTTCACCCTGACAGACCCCGCGGGCGCGCCGGTGACCGACTTCGCCGTCGCGCACGAGCAGCGCCTGCACCTCGTCGTCGTGCGCTCCGACGGGGCGCACTACCGCCACGCCCACCCCGAGCTGGACGACGCCGGCCGCTGGTCGGTGCCCTGGACGTGGGACGCCGCGGGCACCTACCGCGTGTACGCCGACACCGTCCCCACCGGGGGCGACCCGCTCACCCTGAGCCGCACCGTCGAGGTCGCGGGCGAGGTCGTGCCCGTGCGGGCCGACGCCCCCACGACCACCGCCTCGGTGGACGGGTACGACGTCGCGCTCGAGGGGAGCCTCGAGGCCGGTACGGTCTCGAGGCTGGCGCTCGAGGTCACGCGGGACGGCGAGCCGGTGACGACGCTCGAGCCGTACCTCGGCGCGTTCGGCCACCTCGTCGCCCTTCGCGACGGCGACCTCGCCTACCTGCACGCCCACCCCGAGGGCGCCGAGGCAGCGCCGGGCGAGGCCTCGGGCCCGACCGTGGCGTTCGCCGTCGAGGCACCGACCGCGGGCCGGTACCTCCTGTACCTCGACTTCCAGGTCGAGGGCCAGGTGCGCACCGCGGCCTTCACCGTCGAGGCCACCGGCGCCACGTCGACCCCGGGCGAAGCCCCGGGCGACGCCCCGGCCGACGACGACCCCGCCGCGCACGACGACCACTGACCACCCTGCACCGGGCAGCCCGCTGCCCGGCCGGAAGGAGAACCTCATGACGGCATCGGCCGCCCCGTCGCCGGGGACGTTCGTCGAGCTCGAGATCGGGGGGATGACCTGCGCCTCGTGCGCCATGCGGATCGAGAAGAAGCTCAACCGGCTCGACGGCGTCACCGCGACCGTGAACTACGCGACCGAGAAGGCGAGAGTCACCGTCCCGGACGGCGTCGACGCGGCCACGCTCATCGCGGAGGTCGAGAAGACGGGCTACACGGCGCAGGTCCCGCGCGCCGAGGCCCCCGCCTCCGAGGAGGACGCGGGCACGGACGCGGACGACCCCGAGCTCACCGCGCTGCGGCACCGGCTGGTCGGCGCCGTCGTGCTGTCGGTCCCGGTCATCGCCATGGCGATGGTCCCCGCGCTCCAGTTCACGTACTGGCAGTGGGCGAGCCTCGTGCTCACCGCGCCCGTCGTGGTGTGGGCGGCGTGGCCGTTCCACCGCGCCGCGTGGACCAACCTGCGCCACGGCGCGGCCACCATGGACACCCTGATCTCCGTCGGGACCAGCGCGGCGTTCCTCTGGTCGCTGTACGCGCTCTTCCTCGGCACGGCCGGGGAGCCGGGCATGACGCACCCGTTCACGCTCTCGGTCGCCCGGACCGACGGCGCGGCGAACATCTACCTCGAGGTCGCCGCGGGCGTCACGACGTTCATCCTCGCGGGCCGCTACTTCGAGAAGCGGTCCAAGCGGCAGGCGGGCGCCGCGCTGCGCGCCCTGCTCGAGCTCGGCGCGAAGGACGTCGCGGTGCTGCGCGACGGCGTGGAGACCCGCGTCCCGATCACCGACCTCGCCGTGGGCGACGAGTTCGTCGTGCGCCCGGGCGAGAAGATCGCGACGGACGGCACGGTCGTGGCCGGCACGTCCGCCGTCGACGCGTCGATGCTCACGGGCGAGTCCGTGCCCGTCGAGGTCGGGGAGGGCGACGCCGTCACCGGGGCGACCGTCAACGCCGGCGGGCGGCTCGTCGTGCGCGCGACGCGCGTCGGCGGCGACACCCAGCTCGCGCAGATGGCGCGCCTCGTCGAGGACGCGCAGTCCGGCAAGGCGCAGGTCCAGCGCCTCGCCGACCGGGTCTCCGCGATCTTCGTCCCCATCGCCATCGCGATCGCCGTCGGCGCGCTGGGCGCGTGGCTCGGGGCGGGTGCCCCGGCCTCGGCGGCGTTCACGGCCGCCGTCGCGGTCCTCATCATCGCGTGCCCGTGCGCCCTGGGCCTCGCCACCCCGACGGCGCTGCTCGTCGGGACGGGACGCGGCGCGCAGATGGGCGTCCTCATCAAGGGGCCGGAGGTCCTGGAGTCCACGCGTTCCGTGGACACCGTCGTGCTCGACAAGACCGGCACCGTGACGACGGGCGTCATGACGCTCGCCGACGTCGTCACCGGGACGGGCACGGACCGCGCGGAGCTCCTGCGCCTCGCGGGCGCGCTCGAGGACGCCTCCGAGCACCCCGTCGCCCGGGCGATCGCCCGCGGCGCGGTCCAGGAGGTCGGCCCGCTGCCCGTGCCCACGGAGTTCACCAACGTCGAGGGCAAGGGCGTGCAGGGCGTCGTGGACGGGCACGCCGTGCTCGTCGGCCGCGAGTCGCTCCTCGCCGAGTGGGCGCAGCACCTCCCGCGCGAGCTCGCCGACGCCAAGGCGCGCGCCGAGGAGCAGGGCGGCACGGCCGTCGTCGTCGGCTGGGACGGGCAGGCCCGCGGCATCCTCGTGGTGGCCGACGCGGTCAAGCCCACGAGCGCCGAGGCGATCCGCCAGCTCCGCGCGCTCGGCCTCACCCCGGTGCTCCTCACCGGGGACAACGCGACCGTCGCCCGACGGATCGCGGCCGAGGTCGGCATCGACGAGGTGATCGCGGAGGTCATGCCGCGCGACAAGGTCGACGTCGTCAGCAGGCTCCAGGGTGAGGGCAAGGTCGTCGCGATGGTCGGCGACGGTGTGAACGACGCCGCTGCGCTGGCCCAGGCGGACCTGGGCCTCGCCATGGGGACGGGCACGGACGTCGCGATCGAGGCCGCCGACATCACGCTCGTGCGGGGCGACCTCCGCTCCGCAGCCGACGCGATCCGGCTCGCGCGGCGGACGCTCGGGACGATCAAGGTGAACCTCTTCTGGGCCTTCGCCTACAACGTCGCCGCGATCCCGCTCGCCGCGCTCGGCCTGCTCAACCCCATGCTCGCCGGCGCCGCGATGGCGTTCTCGAGCGTCTTCGTGGTGGGCAACAGCCTGCGGCTGCGCTCGTTCTCCAGCCGCGCGACCGGCACGCACCCCGGCACGGCCGCCCCGACCGCGCCGACGGCCCGGCTCGCCGGCGTCTGACCCCGACTCCGATCCCGACCGACGACCCTCCAGGAGGACCCCGCATGTGCCAGCACCACGACGACACGCACCCCGGCCACGACGACCACCCGCACGACGGCGGGCACCACGGTGCGCACCACACGGCGCACCACCACGCGCCCGCGACCGCCGCGGGGGTCGCGCCTGCCACGGGTGAGGCGGCGGACGACGACCTCGCCGAGTGCCCCGTGATGCGCGGGAGCATGGTCGCGAAGGCCCACGCCGAGGCGGCCGGGCTCGTGCGCGACCACGAGGGCGTGCGCTACTGGCTGTGCTGCTCGTCGTGCGGCCCGCTGTTCGACGCCGACCCGGCCCGGTACGCGCGCGCCGCCTGACCGCACGGATCACCGGCCGCGCGTCGTCCCGGCGCCCTCGTGCCCGGTGCCGCACCCTCGCGGTGCGGTGCCGGGCACGCGTCGTGCGGCGGACGGGTCGTGGCGCGGAGGCTCAGGCGCGCGACGCCGTCACGTCGCCGACGACGCGCACCTCCACGTCGACGCCGTCCACGGTCTCGGGGACCGCGACGTCGTCGGACGTCACGTTCACGCGCAGCAGCCAGTCGTCGCCGACGCCGGACGTCCCGGCCCCGCGCACCGGGGCGCCCGTCAGGTCGGCGCGCGCGATGCCGACGCCGGTCACGCCGTCGAGGCCCGCGAGCTCGTCGCGCAGCGCGGCCTTGGCCTCCCGGGCTCGTTCGAGGGTCGCCACGGCAACCACCTCCCGCACCCATTGTGCGCCCGACGACGGCCGGGGGGCAGGGCCGAGCGTCCCGAGCAACGTCGCGGCGGTTCAGCCGGACGGCGTCGCGCCGGCTCGGCCGAGCAGCGTCGCCCCCAGCCGATCGAGGACCGTCCCGATCGGGTTGCAGTACGTGAGCCCCGTGCCGTTCGCGCCGCCGGTCTCCGACCCCGCGAACAGCAGCCCCAGCGCCACGCCGTCCTCGCGGTACACCAGCGACCCGGAGTCGCCGCCCCGCGAGAAAGGCCCGTCTCCCGTGGACTCGACCTCGATCTGGTCGTCGAAGCGCAGCGCGCCGAGCCCGTCGCCGTACCCGACGACGACGTCGTCGAGCTCGATCGCCGTGACCCGCCCCGCGGTGACGCCCGTGGTCCGGCCCGACTTGCTCACCACCTCGCCGCCCAGCGCGACCGCCGTCGTCGTGATCCGGCCGACCGGGTACTCCGGGTCGACGTCCGGGTCGTCGAGCAGCGCGACCGCGGCGTCCACGGTCTGCGTGACCCCCGCCTCCAGCGGGACCAGCCCGGCGAGGGTCCCCACGCGGTCGTCGGGCGCGCGACCGCCGTCGGCCGGGCCGGGCTGCACGACGACGTCCCCCACCCGCGCGGCCGGCGAGCCGACGAGCACGTGCCAGTTGGACAGCGCGTAGACCGAGGCCTCGTCGGCGCCGTCGACCGCGGGCGGCGCGACGCGTACGAACGCCCCGAGCGTCCCCGCGGTGACGTCCACGTGCGCGACGGAGACCCCGGGCCGCAGCGGCCGGACGCGGCCGGTCTCGCCGGTCGCGTACGCGGTGACGACGGGCGGGCGGACGCCCGGGCCGTCGCCGCGGGCACGCCCGGCGCCCGGCGCGGCGGCGAGCGGACGGATGCGTCCCGTGCGCCGCACGTCCACCGTGTCGCCCGCCTCGGAGGCGACCTTGCGCGCGATGCTGCGCGCGGTGGGCACCCCGAGGCGGTACCGGACCGCGATCGCGTACCCGCCGTCGTCGTGCGGGGCGAGCCCGATCGCGAGCGTGGGGGCGCGCACGACCTCCGCGGCGTCGGGCACGTCGCGAGCCTCGATCGCCGTGCCCGACCGGCCCGGCAGGCCCGACCGCTCGGCGAGCTCGCGCGCGTAGTCCGCGAGCTGCGACTTGATCTCTCGTGCCTTCTGCTGGTCCATCGGTGCACCGTCCCCTCGCCCGGCGGACGGCTCCCGCCGCCCGCGTCCTGCCGAGCGAGTCTGGCGGCAGCCGCCCACACGCGCACCGCGGCGCGCCGCACCCGCGTCAGGCGCGCAGGAGCTGCTCCACCCGGACGGACCGGCGGCGCGCGACGACGAGCGTCGTCACCGCGACGGACACGAGGCCCCACAGGACCAGGGCCACGGCGTCGCCCGCTCCCCCGGCCGCGCCGGGGTCGACGATCGACGTGAGCAGGCGGAGCGCCGAGCCCACCGGCAGGACGTCGCGCAGGCTCGTGAGCGCAGCCGGGACGGTCGCGACGATGCCGGTCGCGACGAGCAGCACCGCGACGAGCAGGCCGATCGCGCGCCCCACGTTCCCGAGGAGCGCGGCGAGCGCCTGGTTGAGCGCGACGAACACGACCGACGCGAGCGCCCCGGACGCGAGCAGACCGATCCAGCCGCCCACGCTCGCACCCTCGACCGCGGCGAGGACGCCGCCGACGACGAGACCGGTCGCCGCGGCGATCCCGGCCGGGAGCGCGAGCGCCGCGAGCGCGAGCCGGCCGGGGCCGCGCGTCGACCCGAGGAGCCGTGCCGGGACCGGCGGGAACGCGACGAAGATCGCGAGCGCGCCCAGCCACAGCGCGAGCACCGCGAACAGCGGGCCGGTCGAGCCGGTCCCGAGGTCGTCGACGCCGGGCGCGGCCACGGGGTCGGCCACGACGCTCGCGAGGTTCTCGCGCTCCGCGTCGGTGTACGAGGGGATCTGCCCGGTCGCCTCGCCCAGACCGTCGGCGAGGTCGGACGTGCCGCCCGCGAGCTGCCCGACGCCGCCCGCGAGGTCGCCCGCGCCCGTCGCCAGCTCCTGGGTGCCGGTCGCGAGCTGGTCCGCGCCGGTCCCGAGGGCGCCGACGCCGTCGGCGAGCCGGTCGGCGCCGCTGCCGAGCGCCCCGACCCCGGCGGCCAGGCCGTCGGCCCCGGTGGACAGCTGGCCCGCGCCGCCGGAGAGCTGCGCCGCGCCGTCCGCGACCTGGTCCGCGCCGGGCGCGAGCTGCCCGAGCCCGGTGGAGAGCGCGGCCGCGCCCTGGGCCACGCCGGCGGCCCCGGTCGACGCCTGCGCCGCGCCTGCGGCGAGATCGTCGGCGCCAGTAGCGAGCCGGTCGACGCCCGCCGCGAGCGCGTACAGACCGGTCGGGGCGCCACCCTGGCCCGACGGCGAGCCCGCCAGGGCCTCGTTCCCCGCGGCGACGCCCGCCGCGCCCGCGGCGAGCGGGCGCAGCGCGGCGAGCTGCTGGTCGAGCGCCTGGCACGTCGGGCTCGCCGGGTCCTGCGCGCACCCGGCAGCGACCTTCTGCTGCTCCAGACCGGCGACGACCTGGGCGAGGCCGCCCGCCACGTCGCGCGAGCCCGTCGCGAGCGCGGTCGCGGTCTCCGGGAGCGACCGGCCCGTCGACGTGCCGTCGGGCAGCCGCACGTCCGCGATCGAGGCGTCGAGCGCGCCGAGCCCGCTCGCGAGGTCCGACGCCCCGGTGGACAGCTCCCCCACGCCGCCCGCGAGGCTCTGCGCCCCGGAGGCGAGCTGCCCCGCGCCCGCGGCGCTCTGCCCGACGCCGTCCGCCACCTGCCGCGACCCCGCGGCGAGGCCCTGGGCGCCGCTCGCGACGCCCTGCGCGCCCGACGCGAGCTGGTCCGCGCCGCTGCCGAGCTCCCCGACCCCGGCGGCCAGGCCGTCCGCGCCCGTGCCGAGCTCGCCGACGCCGGACGCGAGCGCGCTCGCCCCGGTGGCGACCTCGCCCGCGCCCGACGCGAGCTGCGTCGCCCCGTCGCTCGCCTGGGCGGCGCCGTCGGCGAGCTGGTCCGCGCCGTCGGCCGCCTCGCCGAGCTGGTCGTGGAGCGTCGTGAAGCCGGTGAGGACGCCGTCCACGTAGTTCTCGGTGAGCGTCGTGCCGAGCACCGACGTCGCGGTCGTGGTGACGATGCGCGCGAGCGCCTCGTCGACGACCCGCCCGCCCGGCGTCGTCTCGACGGACAGCGTGGCCTGCGTCGCGGCCGACGGGTCGCCGCCGAACGACGTGGCCGCCGCGGAGAAGTTCTCCGGGATCGTCACGACGGCCGCGTACGTGCCGTCGGCGAGCCCGGCCGCGGCGTCGTCCGCGTCGGTGATGACCCAGTCGTAGTTCGTCGTCCCCGGGTCTGGCTGCACGGCGACCGCGCCGGTGTCGGTCGAGGCGGCGCCGCCGCTGACGAGCCCGGCGGTGAGCTGACGGCCGAGCGGGACGGTCTGGCCGTCCACCTCGACCGGCTCGTCGAGGTTCACGACCGCGGCCTTGACCGTGTCCAGCCGCTCCTGCGGGTTCCACAGCGCCCACAGGAGCAGGCCGAGGACGGCGAGGGGCAGCGCGACGGCGGCGGCCACGGTCCACGCGCGCCGGGCGTCGACGCGACGGGGGCGCGCCCCGCCGGTCGGTGCCGCCGGCGCGGTCGGGTGGGCGGTCGGGTCGGCGGTCGGGTCGGTCGGGACCGGCTCGGGCGGGAAGACGCTCATGCGGGCACCTCCTCGGTGCGCGGGCCGACGACGGGCGCGGCGGGGACGGTGCGGTCGGGCTGGTGCGGGTCGTGCAGGTCGAGCACGGGCGTCCCGGGCGGGGCGAGGTCCGTCGGTGCGGGCCCGACGGCGCCCAGCACCACCGCCGTGCCGCGACCCGCCGCGTCGGCGAGCACCTCGGCCAGCGCGGCCCGCTCGGCGGGCGACGTGACGGCGTCGGTCCCGACGACGGCGAGGAGCCGGGGCCGCTCGCGCAGGACCTCGGCGACGCTCGCCGCCGCCGGCACGCGGTGCGCCGCGGGCGCCGGGGCGTCGCCGGGGAGCGCGGCGACGTCCGCCGCGAGGTCCACGAGCGCGACGCGCCGCCGCACGGTCAGCGCACGCTCCGGCAGCACGAGGCCCGTGACCTTGAGCGCCCCGCTCGTCGGGCGCAGGCGCCCCGCGAGCGCGAGCACGACCCCGGACACCGCCGCGGGCGACTCCCCGTGCACGACGAGCGACCCGCCGTCGGGCACCCGGACCGTGACCGGCTCGGCCAGCGGGCCGCGCGCGCCGGCGACCACGAGGTCGTGCGCGACGACCGCGTCCGTGCTGCCCGGCTCCGGCCAGTCCGCGAGCGCGAGCTCCTTCGACAGCCCCTCGCCCTCGACGTCGAACGACGGCAGCACCCGGTCGAGCCAGCGCGGCATCCACCACGCCTTGTCGCCGAGCAGCGCGAGCACGGCCGGGACGAGCGTCATGCGCACGACGAACGCGTCGACGAGGACGCCCACCGCGAGGCCGAGCGCGATGGGCTTGAGGCTCATGTCGCCCTCGGGCACGAACGCCACGAACACGGCGAACATGATGACCGCGGCCGCGGTGACGACCTTCGCCGACGCCTGGAACCCCGTGAAGATCGACCGCCGGGCCTGGCCCGAGTGCACGTAGTCCTCGCGGATGCGCGCCACGAGGAACACCTCGTAGTCCATCGCGAGGCCGAACAGCACGCCCATGAGGACGATCGGCATGAACGAGATGACCGGCCCGAGCCGTGTCACGTGCAGCGCGTCCGCGAGGAACCCGTGCTCGAACACGAGCGTCACGACGCCGAACGCGGCACCGACCGAGAACAGGTAGCCGAGCGTCGCCTTGATCGGCACCGCGACCGACCGGAACACCATCGTCAGCAGCACGAGGGACAGGCCGACGACGACGAACGCGAACGGCAGCAGCGCCGCCCCGAGCTTCGCCGAGACGTCGATCCCGACGGCCGTGAAGCCCGTGACCGCGAGGTCGACGCCGTACTCGTCGAGGAAGTGGTCGTGCTGCGCGCGGATCTCCGTGACGAGGTCCTTCGTCTCCTCCGAGTCCGGCGCGCCGGTCGGGACGACCTGCACGATGCCCGTGTCCGCCGTGAGGTTCGGCGTCGCGAGCGGCACATCCGCCACGCCCGGGAGGTCCGCGATCTCGTCGCCCAGGTCGTTCATGAGACCGACGGGGTCCGTCGACGTGACGATCGTGCCCGTGACGATGAGCGGCCCGTTGAAGCCCGGGCCGAAGTGCTCCGACACCAGGTCGTACGTGACGCGCGCCTGGTTGTCCTCGGGCAGCGTCCCTGCGTCGGGCAGCGCGAGCTGCAGGTCGCGCGCCGGCAGCGTGAGCAGCACGATCGCGGCGACGACGAGCCCGATGGTCAGCAGCGGGATCCGCGTGACGGCGCGCACCCACCCCGCGAAGAAGCGGTTGCGGTGCCCGGTCGTGGTCGGGTCGGAGACGTCTCGGGTCGGGTCGGAGGCGTCCCGGGTCGGGTCGGAGAGGTCCCGGGTCGGGTCCGCGGTGGGGGCGCCCTCGGTGCTCGGGGCTGCCGCGCCGTCACCCGGGTCGTCCGGGCGGGGGTTCACGAGCGCGGCTTGACGCCCTGTCGCATCCGAGGCCGCCCCCACCGCTCGTCCGGTCCGTCGCCCGCGCGACCCGGTCGCCCCGGTCGCCCCGGTCGCCCCGGTCGCCCCGGTCGCCCCGGTCGCCCCGGTCGACCTTCCGCCGTCCGCTCCCGCGGCCGCACGCCGTCGCCCACGCCCTCGACGGCGCGGTGCCTTCGGGCGGAGGCGCTCGCCCGCGAAGCCCAGCATGGCGGGCAGCAGCGTGATCGAGACGAGGACGGCGAGCCCGACCCCGACGGCGGCGGCGACGCCCATGACGGTGAGGAACGGGATGCCGGCGACGCCGAGGCCGACGAGCGCGATCATGACGGTGAGGCCCGCGAAGATGACGGCCGAGCCGGCGGTGGCGACGGCCCGCGCCGTGGCCTCCTCGACGCTGAGGCCGGTCGCGAGCTCGTCGCGCTGCCGCGACACGATGAACAGCGCGTAGTCGATGCCGACGGCGAGGCCGAGCATGACGGCGAGCATCGGGGTCGTGGAGTTGATCTGCGCGACGGCGGTCGCGGCGAACAGGAGCCCCATGCTCACGCCGACCCCGACGACGGCGTTGAGGAGCGGCAGACCGGCGGCGACGAACGAGCCGAACGTGAGCACGAGCACGACGAGCGCGACGAGGAGGCCGAGCGCCTCGGTGACGGTGAGGGTCGGGAACTCGGTGCTGAAGAGCTGCCCGCCGAGCGCGGCCTGCGCGCCGTCGGGCAGGGCCGCGGCGAGGTCGTCGACGACGTCGCCGAGCGCGTCCTTCGTGGCGTCGGTGACCTCGCTCTGGCCCTCGTCGAGCTGGACGGTCATGAGGGTCGCGACGTCGTCGTCGCTGACCGACGCGGGCATGGTGTCGTCGTAGGGGGAGGTGACGGCGGCGACGCCGTCGACGTCGCCGAGCGCGGTGACGGCGTCCTCCACGGGGCCGCGGACGGCGTCGTCCTCGATGGTCGACCCGTCGGGAGCGACGACGACGACCTGCGCGGACGCCCCGCTGACCTGCGGGAACGTGGCGGCGAGACGGTCGAGCGCCGCCTGGGACTCGGTGCCGGGGATGGTCACCTCGTCGTCGAGGCCCTGACCGACGAGCCCGGCGAGCCCTCCGGCCAGCACGAGGATGCCGATCCAGGCCACGAGGACGAGCCGGCGCGCCCCGACCGCCCAACGGCCGAGCGAGTACAGCGCTGAGGACACGAGCGGCCTCCCGGGGAGAGTGCAGACGGATTCGAGGATACGCCGCTGTATCCGATGCGCGAACGTATCGGATACACTCGTGCATCGCAAGGCCGCCCGGTTCGGGCGGCGCCGTCCGACAGTGGGAGCATGTCCGGCGTGACGACGGACCTCGACCCGACCCGAGTCGACCGCGCGGAGAGCGACGCGCCGCTCTCGCGGCGCCGCGAGCGCACGCGCGAGCGCCTGCTCGACGCCGCCTACGGCCTCTTCGCCGAGCACGGCATCAACGGCACCTCGATCGAGGCGGTGTGCGAGGCCGCGGGCTTCACCCGCGGCGCGTTCTACTCGAACTTCGAGTCGAAGGAGTCGCTGTTCCTCGCCCTCACGGAGCGCGAGATCCGGACGCGCATGCGCAACCTCGAGGCCGCCGTCGAGCACCTGCCCGACGACCCGGTCCGGGACGGCGTCATCGCGCCCGACACCATCGCCGCGATCGTCGCGGCCGTCATGGCCGACCCGCGCGACGAGCGCCGCTGGTGCCTCATGAGCGCGGAGCTCGAGCTGCTCGCGCTGCGCGACCCGCAGGTCGCGGCGCGGTTCGCGGACCAGGAGGAGTCGTTCCGCGCCGAGCTCGCGGGCATCCTCACCCGCGTGCTCACCGAGGTCGGCATGCGGTTCGCGATCGACCCGGCCGCCGCGACGCGCGTGCTGATCAGCGCGTACACGAGCGCGGCGCGCGACGCGTTCCTCAGCCCCGCGGGCGACGACGCCGTGCAGCGCGCCCAGAGCGCGGACTGGCTCCCGGCGCTCGTCGGCCGGCTCGTCGAGCCGCTGCCCGCCGCGGACTGAGAACCGCCCCCGGTGTGGGTGGCGCGCGTCACACTGGCGGCATGACACTCACCTTCAGCGGCACCGTGGTCGACTGCGCCGACCCCGCCGTCGTGGCGGACTTCTGGCAGGCCGCGCTCGGGTGGACGGGGCGCGAGACCGGGCCGCACGGCGAGGCCGTGCTCTTCCCGCGCGACGGCGAGACGATCCTCGGGCCACCGAGCCTCGTCTTCCAGCGCGTCCCCGAGGGCAAGACGGTGAAGAACCGCCTCCACCTCGACTTCTCGTCGTCGACCCAGGCCGCCGACGTCGCACGGCTCGAAGAGCTCGGCGCGCGCCGCGTCGACGTCGGGCAGGGCGAGCACGAGACGTTCGTCGTCCTGGCGGACGTCGAGGGCAACGAGTTCTGCGTCCTGCGCGGCGACTGACCCCGGGTCACGCGGGGTCGGGGCGGTACACCGCGGCCGAGCCCGGGGGCGGCTCCCCCACGTCCGCGACGGGGCGCGGGTCGTACGCCTCCGCGGTGAGGTCCGCCCGCTCGACGCGCGAGAGCCGGAACCAGCGGATCGCCTCGCGCGTGCGGCACCACGCGACGAGGTACCAGCGGCCGTCGGTGTGCGCGAGCAGCACGGGCTCCACGCGACGCGTCGACGTCGCCCCGCGCCCGTCCCGGTAGCGGATCGCCAGCACGCGCCCGCCCGCGATCGACTGCTCGACCGCGCGCAGCACCCCGAGGTGGGTCCGCGCACGCCCGACGACGTCGCCGCGGCCGGACGCGGTCGTGTCGCCGTGCGGCTCATCCGGGTGGACGGCGGCGGGCGGGACGGCGTCGGCCGGGACGGCGGGCGGGCCTGCTGCGGGCGGGACGACGTCGGGCGGGCTCGCGGGCGGGACGGCGTCGGGCGGGCTCGCAGGCGGGACGGCGTCGGGCAGGTCCGGGTCCGGCGCGGCGTGGCGGACCCACACGCGGGCGGCGAGCGCCTCGGCCCGCGCGCGGTCGCCCGCGCCGAGCGCGTCCCACACCTTGCCGCGGGCGGCGAGGGCGTCGACCGCGAACGGGCTGCCGGGCGGGAGCGTCGCGAGCGCGACGGCCACGGCGACGGCCTGGCCGGGCGTGAAGTTCACGGGCGGCAGCGACGCGCTCGGGTCCAGCACGTACCCGCCCCCGGGGCCCGCCTGGGCCCAGATCGTGAGCCCGGCCTGCTGGAGCGCGGCGACGTCGCGCTTGATCGTCCGCTCGCTCACCTCGAGCGCCGCGGCGAGGCGCGGCCCCGTCGTCCCGGTCCGGCCCGCGCGGCGCAGCTCCTCCGCGAGCGCGTAGAGGCGCTCCGTCCTGTTCACCCGAGAATGGTGACAGACAGGTGTCACCGACACCCTGCGAGGGTGGCTGCATGAGCACCCACGGAACACCCGAGCAGCCCGTCCACGTCGTCCTCGTCCCCGGCTTCTGGCTGGGCGCGTGGGCCTGGGACGACGTCGTCCCCCACCTCGAGGCCGCCGGCCTCGTCCCCCACCCGGTGACCCTGCCGGGCCTGGAGCCCGGCGCGACCGCGGCCGACCGCGCGCACGTCACGCGCGCGGACCACGTCGCCGCGGTCACGCGCCTCATCGAAGAGCTCGACGGCCGCGTCGTGCTCGTCGGGCACAGCGGCGGCGGGCCGGTCGTGCAGGAGGCCCTCGACCGGGACCCCGCGCGCATCGAGCGCGTCGTCTACGTCGACACGGGCCCGCTCGTCGACGGCGCGGCGCTGTCGCCGGAGCTTCCGGCCGATGCCGCAGAGGTCCCGCTCCCGACGTGGGAGGAGCTCGCCGAGGCCGGGTCGAGCGTCGACGGGCTGGACGAGGCCGCGCTGGCGCGTTTCCGCGAGCGGGCGGTGCCCACCCCGGGAACCGTCGCGCGGGGGGCCGTGCGGGTGTCGGACCCGCGGCGCCTGCGGGTGCCCGCGACCGCCGTCTGCTCGTCGATCCCGTCCGCCGTCCTCGCCGAGATGGCGCACCCGGGGCCGCCCCTGCACACCGAGCTGGGCGAGGTCGAAGACCTCACCTACGTCGACCTCCCGACCGGCCACTGGCCGATGCTCTCGCGCCCCCGGGACCTCGCGGCCGTGATCGTCGACGCCGTGTCCTGACCTCCGGGTGAGACATCGTGCACGTTCCGGAAAAAAGTCTCCGAAGTCGCGTCACAGACGGAGACTTCTGCCGTCTCCTCGTGTGGACGGCCGACCGGCCGCCGCAGAACGACGGACGACGAGACGGACCATGCACGACACCCTGCCCTCCGCCCCCTCGCGCACCGAGGTGCGCACCGCCCTGCTCTGGGCGCTCGAGAACGACCGCGACGCGCTCCTCGAGCACCGCGAGACGACCCAGCACTGCCTGTGGGCGGCCGCGCGCGGCGCCGCCGACCGGCGCCTCGTGCGGCGCTGGCGCGCGGCGGCCGCGGGGCTCCCGTCGACCGTCGCCTGACGACCGTCGCCTGACGCCGGTCGCCTGACGCTGACCGTCGGTGGAAGCCCTGCGGGTCGCCGCCCGCGGGCGGCGACCCGGTCAGCCGAGCGTCGTCGGCAGCGCGGCGTCGCCCTCGCCCGGGACGGCCCCCAGCACGTGCTCCGCGAGGAAGGCCAGGACCACCTGGTACCAGACCTTCGCGTGCTGCGGCTGGAGGATCCAGTGGTTCTCGTCCGGGTAGAAGAGGAACCGGTGCACCGTGTCGCCGTCCGGGCCGGCGGGCAGCCCGGACGACGCGAGCAGCTCGTACCAGAGCCGCAGGCCCTCGCCGATCGGCACGCGGTAGTCCTTGTCGCCGTGGATGACGAGCATCGGCGTCACGATGTCCTGGACGAACCGGTGCGGGCTGTTCTCCAGCGCCATCTCGTCCGTCATCTCGCGCGCCCAGTAGTACGCGTGGTCGGTCGTCGGGCCGAACTGGTCGAGCGCCCACAGGCTCGCGTGCGTGACGATCGCGCGGAAGCGGTCCGTGTGGCCCGCGACCCAGTTCGCCATGTACCCGCCGAAGGACCCGCCCATCGCGGCCGTCCGGGTCGCGTCGATCTCCGGGCGCGCCTCCACGGCGTCCGTGATCGCGAGCAGGTCCGTGTACGGGGCCTTGCCCCACGCGCCCCACCCGCGCTGCACGAAGTCCTGCCCGTACCCGGTCGACAGCGCCGGGTCCGGCAGCAGCACCGCGTAGCCCTGCGCGACCATCAGCCACGGGTTCCAGCGCCAGCTCCACGCGTTCCACGACCCGAGCGGGCCGCCGTGGATCCACAGCAGCAGCGGTGCCGGGTCCTCCGCGGACGCGCCGTGCGGCAGCGCGAGCCAGCCCCGCACACGCACGTCGTCCCCCGCCGCCGTCTCGACGTCGACGAGCGTGCCCGGCAGGTCGGGCGTCGCGACCGGGCCGCGCAGCGGCGTCGCGGGCACCGGCGTGCGGCCGCCCGGCGTGCCGGAGTCGAGGAACGTCCCGAGGTCGACGCGCACCGGGTGCGCGGGCTCCAGGTAGCTCGTCCGCAGCGCGTAGAGCGTCCGGCCGTCGGGCGCGACCTGCACGTCCGTGAACGTCGCGTCGTCGCTCGTCACGCGCTCCGCCGTGCCGTGCTCGGCAGCGCCGTTGCCCGCGGGGTCGAAGGGGACGAGGAAGACCGGGCCGCGGCCGTCGTCGTCCGCGGTGACGAGCAGCCCCGAGCCGTCGGGCAGCCAGCGCAGCGACGTCGGCCAGCGGTCCCAGTGCGGCACGAGCGTGCGCGGCGACGCGTGGTTCTCGGCGCGCGTCGTCGCCGAGTCGTCGTGGCCCTCCGCGGTCCCGGCGGGCCCGTCCGGCGCGTGCAGCGGCACGACGGCGAGGCTCTCCTCCGGCGCCTGGTGCGGCGTCGAGATCGTCTCGCGCACGAACGCGACCCACGCGCCGTCGGGCGAGATCCGGGGCGAGTGCGCCTCCGCGCGCGGCTCGTCGACGAGCGTGCGGCGCGCGCCCGTCGCCGTGTCGATCGCGACGAGCGTGCTGCGCACCTGCGGGCCGGGACCCGGCACCTGCCACGTCGTGACGAGCGTCGTGCCGTCGGCGGACAGGTCTGCCGAGTGCTCGTGCAGCGCGCGCCCCGGCGCCGTGCCGTCGTGCCCGACGCCGCGGCTCACGTCGCGCAGGTCGAGCAGCCGCGCGTCGTGCTCGGCGGCGGCATGCTCGGCGGCGTGCTCCGCGGCGGTGCCCTGCGCTCCCGCGGCGAGCGGCGCGGCGGTGAGCGGCGCGGTGCTGCCCGAGCCCGCCGGCGCGTCGGTCGGGGCGGCCGGGGCGTCGGTCGGGGCGACCGGGGCCGGGAGGGGCTGCGCGGGCGCGTCGACCAGCGTCGTGAGGTCACCGACGAACCGGTGCGCCTCGTCGGGACCGCGGTCGTGGTCCCACTGCCGCACCGGGTAGGCGCTGTGCAGGATCGCCGCGACCTTCGCGTCCTTGCGCGCCGACCGGAGCTCGGCGTCGTGCGCGAGGTCGCGCGCGCTCGGCAGCACCGACGCCGCGACCGACACGATCGGCGCGTCCGTCGCCGCGAGCGGCCCGCTCACGCCCGCGGGCGCCGTGGCGACCACGCGCGCCTCCCCGCCCGACGCCGGCAGCAGCCACAGCGCCGACGTCGCGTCGTCGTCGGAGCCGCCGTCCGGGTCGGGCCGCGCCGACGTGAACAGCACGTCGCCCGCGCCGGTGAACGTCGCGCTCGACTCGCCCTTCGTGCTGCGCGTCAGCCGACGCGCGGGCGCCTCGCCCGCCGGGTCGACCTCCCACAGCGCCGCCCGGTACCCGGTGCGCTGCGGGTCGAGCGTCTGGACGGTCGTGACGAGGCGCGTCCCGTCGGGCGAGAGCGCGAGGCCCCCGACGCGCGGGATCGCGAGATATCGGTCGAGATCGTGGAACGGTCCCACGGTCGGGTCGGGTGTACCGGGCGTGCCAGCCAGATTGCTCACCCGTACGTCCTATCACGCCCCTCCCCCGGAAACGGCTCCCGCCGAACACGGGATCAGAGACCGGAATCCGCCGATTCGGGTCTTCAACCCCGTGCTCGACCGTCGCCTTTCCCGTGTTCGGGCCTCTGTCACGCGGGGAGGGCGCCGCGATGGCCGAGGAAGGCTCGTACCGCGGGGCCGACGCCGCCCGGCACGTCACGACCCGTGAACCGGAGCAGCTCGATCGTGCCCGAGGCGGCGAGACGGTTCTGGCGCGTGCGATCGGCGTACACGGCCTGAGGGTCGGAGTGCACGTCCGCTCCGTCCATCTCCGCCACCAGCCACCGCCCGCCACCGAGGCGCCAACCCATGTCTCCCCGCGCGACGACGCGACCGTCCGCGTTGAGGACCGGCAGCTGGAGGACGTCGGGCGGCACGCCCGCATCCACGCAGTCGAGCCGCCCGAAGGACTCCAACGGCGACTCCGCGCGGCCGTCCGCCATTCCCCAGAGCGCGTGCGTGGCGGCGACGCCACGACGCCCTCGTGCCAGGTCGTGCGCCCTCGCGAGCCCGTCGGGGTCGGTCGACCGCCGGTGCAGCGCGGAGTCCAGGACGGCCAGCGCGTGCGCGCGAGGCAGCTCGGGCACCGCCTGGGCGAGGGCGCGCTCGACGGTCGCGACGGCTCGCCCACCGATCTGGACGGTCGTCATCCCGTCGTCGAACTGCCGCAGGCGGATGCCGTCACGCGTGGTGCGGTCGCTCGCACGGGGCAGGGCGACCTCCGGGGCGACCCCGACGGGGATCCCCTGGACGCCGTGCAGCACGAGCGCCGTCGTCCCGACGGCGATGGCCTCCGGGCCGAACGCGAGCAGGCCCGCCCACGCCGATCTCCGCCGTCGATGGTCCCAGTCCCAGCGCTGACCGGCCGGCGGCCAGAGGTCGTAGACACCACGCGTGACGCGCGCCCAGGCACCCGAGTCGACGCGACGACGAGCGACGCGCGAGGAGACCCCTGCGGCGAGCAGCTGGTCGATCGACACGAGCCCGGCCTGCGCAGCGACGAGCCGGTCCAGCTCCGGTGAGAACGCCATGGCCGGCATGGCACCACGACACCCTCGTCCACTGCGGCACGAGCCTTCGCCCCCTGTGGACACCCGGCCCGGCACCGACCCTGTGCACAACAAGAGTCGCCCCCCATCACCGCCCCGCGAGCACGCGATCAGCGACCGAAATCACGGATTCTCGGTCGACAACCCCGTGTTCGTCGGGAGAGGGGGCGAGGAACGGGGGTCGGGGAGGGAGGGGGCAGGGTCGGTCAGTCGTTCCGCTTCGACATCTCGGCGAGCATGTCGTTGTACTCCTGGAGCTCGGCGTCGCCGTCGCGGTCTGCCTGGCGGTCGCGGCGCTTGGCCTCGCGCTCGTCGGAGCGCGTCCACATGACGGCGACGACGATCGCGAGGATGAGCGTCGGCAGCTCGCCGATGCCCCACGCGACGGCGCCGCCGCGCTGCTGGTCGGCGATGGCGCTCGGGCCCCACTCGCGGCCGAGGAGGCCGAACCACTCGGGCACGAGCAGCTCCTCGCCCGAGGTGAGCGCGACGCCGAAGAACGCGTGGAACGCCATGGTCGCGAACAGCAGGAGCAGACGCTGCGGGTAGGGCGGGCGGTGCGGGCCGGGGTCGATGCCGACGAGCGCGTTCGCGAACAGGTACCCCGCGAGCGTGAAGTGCACCAGCATGACGAGGTGGCCGGCGTACGTCGTGAGCGCGTACTCGAACGCGGGCGTGTAGTAGAAGACGATCATCGAGCCGGCGAAGTTCACCGCCGCGACGATCGGGTTCGCGAAGAACTGGCCCACGCGCGACGTCACGAGGGCGAGCACCCACTCGCGCGGTCCCCGCGACCCGTCCTTGCGCGGCGGCACCGCGCGCACCAGGAGCGTCACGGGGGCGGCGAGCACGAGGAGGATCGGCACGACCATCGCGAGGATCATGTGCTGGACCATGTGCGCGCTGAACAGCACGTGGCCGTACATCGCCGGGCCGCCGGACGTGACCCAGAACAGGATGACGATCCCCAGGCACCAGGAGACGGTGCGCCCCACCGACCACGAGTCGCCGCGCCGCGCGAGACGGCGCACCCAGCGCAGGTACACGACGATCGCCGCGACGCACGCGAACGCGGGCAGCAGGTCCCAGCGCCACTCGGTGAACCAGCGGGCGAGCGTCGGCTCCGGCGGGAGCGCGTGCCCCGTCACCTGGTACGCGGCGGAGGTGTCGAGCGGCTCCTCCTGCGGCACCGGCGGGGCGGTGGACCCGAGCGCGACCGCGACGCCGGACACGGCGCCCATGATCGCGAGCTCGACCGCGACGAGGCGCCAGAACAGCCAGCGCGTGCCCTCCGCGGCCGCCGCCCGTGCGCTCGTGGACGACGACGTCCCGCCCGTCCCGGCACCGCTCGCCGGGGCGTCGTCCCGGGCCGGGCGAGCGGCCGCCGTCGGGCCGGCGAGGCGACGCACGACGAGCTCGCGGTGCGCGAAGCCGACCGCGCCGAGGACGAGCAGGAGCGCGAGCTTGGTGAGCAGGAGGATGCCGTAGTCCGTCGTCAGGCCGGCGAGGGAGTCGACCCGGATGCTCGCGTTCGCGATGCCCGAGACGGCGACGGCGACGTAGCACCACAGCGCGATCGCGGAGTACCGCGCGACGGACGACGCGAAGTCCGCGCGGCCCAGGCCGCCGCGCACGCGCACGACGGCGAGCGTCCCGAGCCCGCCGACCCACAGCGCGGCGCCGGCCAGGTGCAGGAACATCGAGGAGACGGCGAGCTCGTGGCTCACCGCGCCGGCCGCGTGGCCGGTGTTGGCCTGCATCGCGAGGGCGACGAGGGCGAGGGCCGCGGTCCACATCGCCCCGGTCGCGCTGCGCACGGCGAGCGCGACGGCGGAGGTCAGGGCCGCGACGACGACGATCGCGAGGTAGTTCCGGCCGAGGCTGACCTGCGAGACGAAGAGGCCGAGCTGGTCGCCGAACGTCGGGTTGGTGACCGGCGTGCTCGAGATGGAGGAGTAGCGCAGCACGACCTGCAGGACGGTGAGCACCGCCCACGTGGCCGACGCCGCCCCCGCGACGCCGAGCGCCTTGCGCACGGGCGTCCCGGCGGGCAGCACGCACGCCGCGAGGACGAGCGAGCCGAGCGTGAGCGCGACGGCGAGCTCGGTGAGCACCGTGACGACCGGGGTGCCGAGGCGCGCGAGGGCGCCCGGGTCCGGGAAGCCGGCGGGGACGGTGAACGCGGCCGAGAACGCGCCGGCGGCGAGCACGGCGACGACCGCGACGACGACGGCGAACGGCCCGGCGACGACGAGCCACCACGGGTTCGCGGGTCGGGCGTCCGAGGGCGCGCCGCGCAGGGCAGTGGTGGTCACCCCACCAGGGTATCGACCGCGCGGGCCCCTCCGGTCACGGCTCAGGGCCGGGACAGGCGGGCCATCCCGTAGACCTTCGTCGCGCGCACGCGCAGCACCTGGCGGCGGTCCGCGACCATGGCGCGCCGGAACTCCTCCCAGTCCGGGTGCTCGCCCCCCGTGGCCGCACGGTAGGTCGCGACGAGCTCGTCGGCGGCGGCGTCGTGGGGGTCGAGCGCGACGGCGCTCAGCTCGGCGTCGCCCTCGACGACGGCGTAGCCCGCGAAGTCCTCCGCGCTCACGTGGAGCGAGACGCGCGGGTCGCGCGCCGCGTTGCGGGTCTTCGCGCGGTCGGCGGTGACGGAGACGCGCGCGAGCCCCTCCTCCGGGTCCCAGACGTAGAGCACGTTGGAGAGCTGGGGCCGCCCGTCCTTCTTCACGGTCGCGAGGACGCCCTGGCGGCGCGCGGCGACGAGGTCGAGGAGCGCGGGGTCCCCGAGCGGGGCGCGCGGGGCGCGGCCGGGGACGTCGCGGGCGGTGTCATGGGAGATGTCACGGGAGATGTCACGGGAGATGTCACGGGCGTCGGTGCTCATGCCGGGGCAACCGTAGCGCGCCCGCGGGGCATTCCCGGCGCACCGCACGTGGGGACCTCTCCCCACCCGAACCTGTGGACGACGCCCGGTCCGGCGGGGTCCGCGCTGGCATACTGGGCCGGGTTCGCCGGGGGCTCGCGAGGCTCCGTCCGCCCTCCGGCCGCGCACGGGACCACACCACCCGCACCACCCGGAGGACGACCGATGGCCGCAGGGCACGGCAGCATCTCGACGCAGGACCTCGACCGCGCGAGCCACCTGCTCAAGCGCGTCGGCCAGGTCTTCGACCAGCGCGTCGTCGGGCAGGAGGCTCTGCGTACCGCGCTCGTGAGCACGCTGCTCGCGGGCGGGCACATCCTGCTCGAGTCGGTCCCGGGCCTCGCCAAGACGACCGCGGCGCAGACGCTCGCCGCGGCGGTTGACGGCTCGTTCCACCGCATCCAGTGCACGCCGGACCTCATGCCGAACGACATCGTCGGCACGCAGATCTTCAACTACGCGACCGGCCAGTTCACGACCCAGCTCGGCCCGGTGCACGCGAACGTCGTCCTGCTCGACGAGATCAACCGCTCGTCGGCCAAGACGCAGTCGGCGATGCTCGAGGCGATGCAGGAGAAGCAGACGTCGATCGGCGGCGAGAACTACGCGCTCCCCGACCCGTTCATGGTGCTCGCGACGCAGAACCCCATCGAGGAGGAGGGCACGTACGTGCTCCCCGAGGCCCAGATGGACCGCTTCCTCATGAAGGAGGTGCTCACGTACCCGACGCCGCCGCAGGAGCTCGAGATCCTCCAGCGCATCGCGACCGGGCAGATGTCGCGCCCCCTCACGGCACAGCCGATCTCGCTCGACGACGTGCGCTTCCTGCGTGGTCTCGTCGACGACGTGTACGTGGACGACTCGATCAAGCGCTACGTCGTCGACCTCATCAACACGACGCGGTTCTCGGGCCCCCGCCCGGTGCCGGGCCTGGAGCGCCACGTGCGCGTGGGCGCGTCGCCGCGCGGCGGCATCGCGCTCATGCGCGTGGGCCAGGCGCTCGCGATCCTCGCGGGCCGGGCGTACGTCATCCCGGACGACATCAAGGCGGTGCGGTACTCGGTGCTGCGCCACCGCCTCGTGCGCACGTTCGACGCGCTCGCCAACAACGTGCCGCCGGAGCAGCTCGTGGACGCGGTGTTCGACGCCGTCCCCACGCCCTGACCGGTCCGCCCACCGTCCCGAGAGAGCACCACGTGCCCGACGTCTCCCGTCTCGCCCAGGTCCGGGCCCGGCTCGACCTGCCGGTCGCGCGCCGGGCGTCCGGCCTGCTCGAGGGCCGGCACCGCTCGGTGTTCAAGGGGCACGGGCAGGACTTCGACGACCTGCACCTGTACGCGCCGGGCGAGGACGTCGGCGACATCGACTGGAAGTCCTCGGCGCGCGCCGGGCTGCCGATCATCCGCCGGTTCGTGCGCGAGTCGAACCTCAACCTCGTGCTCGTCGTGGACACGGGGCGCACCATGGGCGCGACGGCGCCGAGCGGGGAGACGAAGGCGGAGATCGCGAGCTTCTGCTGCGCGCTCGTCGCCTACCTCGCCCGCGACCGGGGCGACCGCGTCGCGCTCGTCGCGGGCGACGCCGAGCGCCTGGTCCAGCTCCCGCCACGGGCGAGCACGCGCGACCTCGAGGTGCTGCTGCGCACCGTGGAGGGGCTGTGGCGCCCGGACGCTCCCGGGAGCGACCTGTCCCGTCCGCTCGACCGCGCGCAGACGGCGTTCCGGCGCCGCTCGCTCGTGGTCGTCGTCACCGACGAGGCCCGGCCGGCGGCCGAGCACGAGCAGCTGCTGCGCTCGCTGCGCGTGCGTCACGAGGTGATGGTCGTGCAGGTCGCGGACCTCTCGCCGGTGGGCGCCGGGACCGGGGAGGTGGCCGACGTCGACGGCACGCTGCGCCTGCCGCCGTTCCTGCGCGGGCGGGCCGCGCTCGCGGCGCCCGCCGCCGAGGCGCTGGCCGAGCGGCGCGCCGAGGTGGCCGAGCGGCTGCGCGCCCTCCAGGTCGAGGGCGTGCTCGTCGAGGGGTCCGACGACGTCCTGCAACGCTTCGTCGAGCTCCTGGGGAGGCAGAAGCGTGCCCGTCGATGAGCTCGTCGACCCCGTCGGCTACTCGGGGTGGTGGACGGCCCTGGGGGTCGTCCTGGTCCTCGCGGCCGCCGCGGTCGTGTTCCTCGTGATCTGGCTGACCCGCGCGAGCGCGGAGGAGAAGAACGCCCCGCGCCCAGCGCCGCTGCTCCCCACGGGCCCGCACGACCCGTACGCGTCGCTGCGGGCGGAGTACGAGCGGCGCCTCGACGCCGTCGCCGAGCGGTTCCGCGCGGGCGAGCTCGACGAGCGCACCTTGCACCTCGCCCTCTCGGCGGAGATGCGCGGCTTCGCGACCGGGCGGCTCGGCCAGGACGCGTCGTCCATGACGCTCTCGGAGATCCAGCAGCTCGCCGAGGCGGGCCGCCTCACGCAGCTCATCGCGCGCTACTACCGGCCGTCGTTCGCGGACCACGACAACGACCCGGCGGCGCGCTCGACGGACGGCGAGGACTCCATCGACCGCGCCCGGGCGGTGGTGCGCGGATGGTGACGCGTCCCGTCGCGGCGAGCGCCGCCGTCGTCCCCGGGCCGCAGGGCCCGTCGATCCTGTGGCCGTGGCTGTGGGTCGTCCTCGTCGTCGCGGTGCTCGCGGCGGCGGCGCTGGCGTGGTGGCTCGCGCGGCGGCGCCGGTCGCGCGACGCGGACGCGGGCGTGCTCTGGGTCGCGAACTCCGACTACCTCGCGCGCGTCCCGGCGTTCGCCGCGTGGGTGCGCCGCTACCGCGTGCTGCAGGGCCTCACCGCGGCGGGGCTGCTCGTGGCGGTCGTCGGGGCGGGCGCGGTCGCGGCCCGCCCGGTCGAGACGGACGTCGTCGTCGACCGCCTCGGCACGCGCGACATCGTGCTGTGCCTCGACGTGTCGGGCTCGATGATCGAGTACGACGGCGCGGTGCTCAAGGTGTTCCAGGAGCTCGTGGACAACTTCGAGGGCGAGCGGATCGCGCTGTCGATCTTCAACTCGTCGTCGCGCACGGTCTTCCCGCTCACGGACGACTACACGCTCGTCCAGGAGGAGCTCCAGGCCGGGATCGCCGCGCTCGACCAAGACCCGGCGACGTTCGACTACACGGGCGGCACCGACGACGCGGAGATCCTCGAGTACGCGCAGTTCACGGCGGGCACGACGGCGAACCTCTCGGGCGCGAGCCTCATCGGCGACGGGCTCGCGAGCTGCGCGCTCCAGTTCGACGCGGAGGACACCGAGCGCTCGCGCTCGATCATCCTGGCGACGGACAACTACGTCTCCGGCGAGCCGATCTACACGCTCCCGCAGGCGGCGGACCTGGTCGCGTCGCGCGACATCACGCTGCACGGCATCTTCGGCGGGTCCCAGCGCTACGAGGGCACGCCTGAGGAGACCGAGTACCGCGAGACCGTCGAGTCGGGCGGCGGCCTGTACTTCCTCGCGGACGACCCGGCCGCGGTGCAGGGCATGGTCGACGACGTCGTCGCCCAGCAGGCCGTCGAGCTCGACGCGTCCCCCGAGGTGGTCGTCACGGACCGGCCCGCGGGCTGGTTCCTCGTCGCGGTCCTCGGCGTCGCGCTGCTGCTCGTCGTCGCGTGGCGGGTGAAGGAGTGACGCGCCGATGAACCTCGCCGGACTCACGTTCCAGCCGCTCGTGCCCCTGTGGGGGCTCGCGCTGCTCGTGCTGCCGCTGCTCGGCCTCGCCGGGTGGCAGGCGGTCGTGGCCGGGCGCCCGGGGCCCGACGGCGCCCCCCGACCGGGCGCCCCGCGCGCGGCGTGGGTGCGCCGCGCCGGGGCGGTCGTGCTGCTCGGCATCATCGGGATCGCGCCCTCGGTCGCGTCGACGGACCGCGACACGTCGGTCGCGAACGTCGACATGTTCTTCGTCGTCGACCGCACGGGGTCGATGGCGGCCGAGGACTACGGGCCCGAGGGCGGCCAGGAGCGCCTCGACGGCGTGCGGCACGACATCACGAGCCTCACCGAGGCGATCCCCGGGGCGCGGTACTCGATCATCTCGTTCGACTCGCAGGCGTCGCGCCAGCTGCCGCTGACGACGGACGCGCGCGCGATCACCTCCTGGGCCGACACGTTCCACCGCGAGATCACGCGGTACTCGCAGGGCTCCCTCACGGACCGGCCGCTCGACGAGCTGCGGTCCGCGCTCGAGGGCTCGGCGGAGCAGCACCCGGCCAACGTGCGGCTCGTCTTCTTCCTCACCGACGGCGAGCAGACGGCGGAGGGCGAGCCGCGGTCGTTCGCCGACCTCGCACCGCTCGTCGACGGCGGCGCGGTGCTGGGCTACGGGACCGCCGAGGGAGGCCGCATGAAGGAGTACGACCCGGACGTGGACCCCGAGGACGCGGAGTACCTCGTCGACTGGTCGAAGCCGAGCGACGGCGGCGAGCCCGTCGAGGCGCTGTCCGTGCTGGACGAGGCGACGCTCACCGCGCTCGCCGACCAGCTCGGCGTGCCGTACGTGCACCGGCAGGAGCCGTCGGAGACGGCGTCGCTCGTCGCGGGCGTCGACCCGCAGCAGGTCGCGGCGGACGGACGCCGCGACGTCACGGCGTACCGGCCGGTCGTGTGGCCGTTCGCCCTCGCGCTCGTGGCGCTGCTCGGCGTCGAGGCGTGGTTCTGGGCGCGCTCCGCGAGCCGCTCGCTCGTCCGCCCGACGGCACCCGACCGGGCGGAGGTGCGCCGATGACCTGGACCCCTCCCCCGGCACCCCCGCCCGGCGCCCGCGCGCCCCGGCCCACCGGCGGGGCCGCCCTGCGCGCGGCGCGGCTGCGGCGGCGCCGGTGGTGGCTCCTCGGGACCCTGCCCGTCGTGCTCGTGCTCCTCGTGCTGGGGTTCACGCTCGCCCTGCGCGCCCCAGTCGCCTCGCTCGCGAAGGACCGCTACGACGCCGGCGACACCGAGGGCGCGGCGAGCACGTACGGCCTCCAGCGGACGCTCAACCTCGTCGAGCCGTGGAAGGCCCACTACAACCACGGGACGGCGCTCGCGCGGACCGAGGACTCGTGGTCGCTGTACGACGCGATCCGGTCCCTCGACCGCGCCTACGACCTCGCGGAGAACGCGTCTCCCGAGGAACGGTGCATGATCCAGACGAACCTGTCGCTGACGTACGAGATCCAGGGCGACGGCGACATGGCCTACGCCGACCGCAAGGCGGCGGAGCTCGCCCTCGTCGAGGAGGCGATCGCCGCCCGCGATGCGGGACTCCCCTACGACGAGGAGGTGCTCGACCCGTACGGGGACGGCACCGAGCCCGACCCGGCGGAGCTGCGCCAGGACGTCCAGGACTGGTACGAGTACGCCGAGCAGGAGTACGCGACGGCCGAGCAGATCCGCGGCTGGCCCGACTGCGGGGAGTCCGAGCAGACCCCCGAGCAGCAGGAGCAGGACGCGGCCGCGCAGCAGCGTCTCCAGGACAAGCAGCAGGAGGCGCAGGACGCGCAGCCCGAGAACCAGGACGGTGGCGACACCTCGGAGGGCGAGGGCGACGGCTCCGAGGGCGACGAGCAGTCGGACGCCTCGGGCGGGGACGGCGCGCAGGGCGAGGACCAGCAGAGCCAGGCCGAGCGCGAGGAGCAGGAGCGCCAGGAGCAGCTCCAGCAGCAGGGCTCCGAGGCGCGCGACGAGCAGGAGCGCCTCGAGCAGGAGTACCGCGACCTCTACGGGGACCAGCCGGGCACCGGCACGGACCCGGGCGACAGCAGCGGGAGCGGCACCAAGAACTGGTGAGCCCCGGCTGCGCCGCGGCCGAGCCGCCGTCGCCCGCCGGCCGCTCCGGCGTCCGCCTGCTCTCCACGCCGGCCGGTGGAGCAGGACGTGTCGCAGGGGTGCCCAGGCTGCGAGACGACGGCCACGAACCGCGGTCGCGCCGCTTGCCCGCCCGTACCCTCGGCGACCGTGACCACACCCGAGGACCTGCCCGTCCTGCGCGCGCTCCACTCGACGCCGTCGCGCCGCTACCTCTCGCCCGACCCGGTGCCCGACGACGTGCTCGACGCGATCCTCGACGCCGCGGTCCGCGGGCCCAGCGGGGGCAACCGGCAGCGGTGGGCGTGGGTCGTCGTGCGGGACCCCGCGACGAAGGCCCAGATCGCCGCCTGGTACCGCGAGGGGTGGCGCGCGGCGTACGGGGACCGCCGCGACGCCGTCCTCGGTGCCGCGACCGACGACGCCGGCGTGAGCGAGGCGGGCTTCCGCGCCGTCGAGCAGCTGGCGCTGCACCTGGAGGAGGCCCCGGTGTGGGTCGTGCCGGTGCTGCGGGACGCGGCGCGCTCGGCCGACCCCCGGCTCGGGGCCTCGATCTACGGCGCGGTGCAGAACCTCGTCCTCGCGGCCCGGGCCTACGGGATCGGGACGACGCTCACGACCTTCCACACCGTCCGGGAGCGCGACGTCGCCGCGCTGCTCGGCCTGCCCGACGACGCGCTGACGATGGGCCTGCTCCCGCTCGGGTACCCGACCCGGGGCCGCTGGTCCGAGCCGCGGCGGCGCCCGCTCGCGGAGGTCGTGCACCGGGACCGGTGGCACGGCTGAGCGCGCCGGGAAGAGGCGACCGCCCGGACGCGTTCGCCCCGGAGGACACGCACGGCCGGACGGCCGCGACGACGGCACGGCACCCGGGCGACCGGGCGAGGAGGAGCAGCATGACCGCGACGAGCACGGGGCCCGGCACCACCGGCGTCGACGACCCGGCCCTGGACAACCCGTCGTGGAGCGCGCTCACCGGCGCGCACGCGCACCTCGCCGAGGGCGACGACCTGGCGCGTCGCTACCCGGCCGACGTCTCCCCGATCACGGGCGTGCGCTCGTGGACCGACCCGGGCGTGTGGGACGCGATCGCCGCGCTCGTCGGCCCGGGCGGGCACTTCTCGGCGCCGCCGGTCGGGGTCGAGCCGCCGCAGGGCTGGACGGTCGAGGCCCGCGTCGAGGGCGTCCAGCTCGTCGAGACCGAGCGCCTCGTCACCCGACCCGACCCGGAGGCGGTCGTGCTCGGCGCGGACGACGTCCCGGAGATGCTCGCGCTCGTCGAGCGCAGCCGACCGGGTCCTTTCGAGGCGCGGACCTACCTCCTCGGCCGGTACGTCGGGTTCCGCGACGGCGACGGGCGCCTCGTCGCCATGGCGGGCGAGCGCCTGCGGCCCGCGGGGTGGACCGAGATCAGCGCCGTGACGACCGACCCCGACCACCGCGGGCGCGGCCTCGCCTCACGCCTCGTGCGCGACATCGCGTTCCACGTGCAGGAGCGGGGCGACCGCGCGTTCCTCCACGCCGCGGCGCAGAACGTCGGCGCGATCGGGGTCTACGAGCGGCTCGGGTTCGCCCTGCGCCACCGCCCGACGTTCGGGTCGCTGCGCGCACCGGACTGACGGCCTCGTCGGCGGGCCCCGCGCCACGGTCCTGCCACGCGGCCCGGCAGCGGGCCGGACGCTCGGCGCCCCCTGGCTAGTCCTCGATCCCCTCGACGAGCAGCGTGCGGGGGCCAGGGCCCTCGTCGGCGAGCGCGTCGTGCGGGTTGACGAGGACGCATCGGCGCAGCGACAGGCACCCGCAGCCGATGCAGTCCGTGAGGTGGTCGCGCAGGCGCGTGAGCTGCTCGATGCGCGCGTCGAGGTCGGCGTGCCACCCGGCCGAGAGCCGGTGCCAGTCCTTCGCCGTCGGCGTGCGGTCCCCGGGGAGCGTCGCGAGCGCGGCGCGGATCCGGGCGAGCGGGATGCCCACGCGCTGCGACGCGCGCACGAACGCGACCCGCCGCAGCGTCTCGCGCGTGAAGCGCCGCTGGTTGCCAGGCGTCCGGCGGCTCGTGATGAGCCCCTCGCGCTCGTAGAAGTGCAGCGCGGACACGGCGACGCCGCTGCGCGCCGCGAGCTGGCCGACGGTGAGCTCGTCGCTCGGGGACGGGGCGGCGTCGGGCACGGCGGTTCCTCCACGCGGACGGGTCTCGCCGCGACGCGGCGGACACGGCAGTCCGTCCGTCGGCACGGGCGCTTGACCTGAACAAATGTTGAGGTTCGAGACTAGCAGGGCGCGACCTTCGGGCCGCGTGACCGCGACGCCGCGCGACCGCACCAGCGAAGCCGTTCGCCCGGAGACCGACCGCGTCGCCCGGCACGACCGCCCAGCACGACCGCCCGGCACGACCGGCCAGCACGACCGCCCAGCACGACCCCGACCCTGAAGGAGCACCCGTGGACGCCATCCGCCTGCACGCGTTCGGACCACCCGAGAACCTCGTGCTGGACCAGGTCCCCGACCCGGTCCCCGGCCCCGGCCAGGTGCGGGTCGCCGTGCGCGCGCACGGCGTCCACCTGCTCGACACGACCCTGCGCCGGGGCGAGGCCACGGGCGGCCCCCTTCCGCTCCCCGCCCTCCCGACGATCCCCGGGCGCGAGGTCGCCGGGGTGGTGGACGTCGTCGGGCCGGGCGTCGACGTCGCGTGGCGCGGGCGACGGGTCGCGGCCCACCTCGGCGCCACGCCCGACGGCGGCGGGTACGCGCGTCTCGCCGTCGTGCCCGTCGAGGCGCTGCACCGCATCCCCGACCACGTCACGGCGCCCGACGCGCTCGCCATGATCGGCACCGGGCGGACCGCCGTCGGCGTCCTCGACCTGGCGGAGCTGACCGCGACGGACACCGTCGTCGTCACGGCCGCGGCCGGCGGGCTCGGCACGCTGCTCGTCCAGAGCGCGCTCGCGGCGGGGGCGCGCGTCGTCGCGCTCGCCGGCGGGCCGGAGAAGGTCGCGCTCGTCCGGTCGCTCGCCAGGGAGGCGCAGGAGGATCGACTCGCCGCCGTCGACTACCGGGCGGACGCCTGGCTCGACGAGGCGCGGGCCGCCGTCGGGCAGCACGCTCCGGAGGGCGCGACCGTGCTCCTCGACGGCGTCGGCGGCGACGCGGGCGCCGACGCCGCGAGCCTCGTCGCACCGACCGGTCGCCTCGTGCTCTACGGCTGGGCGTCGGGGGCACCGAACCGGGCCGGTGACGTCGACCACCCGGACGAGAAATCGGGGGCCGCGGGCGGCACGCCGGACGTACGGTGGGCCGTGGGACCCCGGGCCCGACCCTGGGGAGACCTGTCCACGCTGCAGGAGCGCGCGCTCGCGCTCGCGGCGGACGGGACGTGGCGGGTCGTCACGCACCAGATCCCCCTCGCGGAGGCCGCGCGCGCCCACCGCGAGCTCGAAGCGCGCGCCACCACCGGAAAGGTCGTTCTCGTATGACGGCGGACCCCCGCACCGACGCCGACGCACCGGCGTACGGCTCCCCCGCGCCCGGCGCGGACGAGACCGGCACGTTCGAGGCCGGCACGGGAGACGTCGGCACGGCAGACGTCGGCGCGCCCGCGGCCGACCCCGCCGAGGCGGGTGCGCTCTCGCCCGGGACGCAGCGCACGGTGCTGTTCGGCATGGTCGCGTTCGTGTTCCTCGGCGCGTTCGAGGCGCTCGCCGTCGCGACCGCCATGCCGACGGTCGCCGTCGAACTCGACGGCCTCACCCTGTACACGCTCGCGTTCGCCGCGTCGCTCGCGTCGAGCGTCGTCGGCATGGTGGCGTCCGGCCGCTGGAGCGACCGCGCGGGGCCGACCACCCCGCTGTGGACCGGCATCGGGCTCTTCCTCGCGGGGCTGCTCGTCGCCGGGCTGGCGCAGGACATGCTCGTGCTCGTCGCGGGCCGCGTGCTCCAGGGCGTCGGGACCGGCTTGTACATCGTCGCGCTGTACGTGCTCGTCGCGCGCGTCTTCCCCACCGACCGGCGTCCGAAGGTCTTCGCCGCGTTCGCGGCGGCCTGGGTGATCCCGTCGATCGTCGGGCCCGCCATCGCCGGGCTCGTGGTCGAGCACGTCGGGTGGCGCTGGGTGTTCCTCGCCGTCCCGGTCCTCGCGGTGCCCGCGCTGTTCCTCATGCACCCGGGCATGCGCGCCGCCCGCGGCTCGGCCCCCGAGCCCGCCTCGGCGCCCACGGACCGGCCCGACGACGCCGAGCCGCCGCTCGACCGGACCGCGCGCCAGGCGTCGCTCACCTGGGCCGTCGTCGCCGCCGTCGGCATCGGGGCGCTCAACTACGCGGGGCAGCTGCACGGGGTCGGGCTCGCGGCCCTGCTCGTCGCGTCGCTCGCCGCCGTCGCGCTCGCCGTCCCCCGCCTGCTCCCCCGCGGCACGACCCGCGCGGCCCGCGGCCTGCCGAGCGTCATCGCGATCCGCGGCCTCGTCGCGGCCGCGTTCACCGGCGCCGAGGTGCTGCTCCCGCTCCTGCTGTCGCACGAGCGTGGCCTCTCGCCGTCGCTCGCGGGCGCCGTGCTGACGTTCGGCGCCGTCGGGTGGTCGACGGGGTCGTGGCTCCGCGGCCGGGCGACCTGGGGTCTCCAGCACGCGGGCTACGTGCGCCTCGGCGGGACGCTCGTCGCGCTCGGGATCGGCGGCGCCGCGCTGCTCGCCTGGACCGCCGTGCCGCCCGTGGTCGGGATGGTCGCGTGGACCCTCGCCGGGCTCGGCATGGGCATGACGCACCCGACGCTGTCCGTGCTCACGCTCGAGCTCTCGCCCGTCGCCGAGCAGGGCGCGAACTCGTCCGCGCTCCAGGTGTCCGACGCCGTCGCCGCCGCGACCGCGCTCGCCGTCACCGGGTCGCTCCTGTGGGCCCTGCACCCCGCGCTCGGCCTGGCGTCGTACGTCGTGTGCTTCGGGGTCACGGTGCTGCTCGCGGCGGGCGTCGCCCTCCTCGCACCGCGCACCCGCCCGGTCCTCAGGGCGTAGGGCGCAGCCCGGCGGCGGCGTCGGCGTACCGGTCGAGCACGATCGCGGTGAGCCGCGCGTCGGGCGCGAGCGGGCCGGTCACGACGTCGGCGCCCGCCTCCAGCACCCGGTCGTAGAAGAAACCGGGCGCGAGGAGGTAGGCCGCGACGACGACGCGCCCGCCCGGGGGGAGGCCCGCGCGGGCGGCGGCGACGGCGTCGGTCACCGTAGGGGTCGCCATGGCGCCGTAGCCGACGGAGACCGGGCCGGGGACGCGCTCGCGGAGCCCGGCGGCGAGCGCCTCGACGTCGCGCGCGGCGCCCGGGCGGCTCGACCCCGCGGCGGCGATCACGACGGCGTCGCCGTCGCGCAGCCCGGCCTCCGCGAGCCGCTCGGCGAGCAGGTCCACGAGGCGCGGGTCGGGGCCGAGCGGCCCCGACGCGGCAGCGGCCCCGGCGCCGGGGCCGCGGTCCTCGACGGCCGCGGCGACGTCCACGCTCACGTGGAACCCGGCGGAGAGCAGGAGCGGCACCACCACGGCGTCGCCGGGCGCCCCGCCGTCGGACGGGGCGACGACGGCCGTCACGACGTCCGCCACCTCGGGCTGCTGGACGTCCACGAACGCCTCGCGCACGTCGAGGTCGGGGCGGGCCGCGCGCACGTCGTCCAGGAGGGCGCGGACCACCGCGCGCCCCGCGAGGTCGTCCGTGCCGTGGGAGCAGCCGACGAGCACCGGCGCCGCGGCGCGCGGGGCGGCCGGAGCGCCGGCGACGGCGTCGAGGGAGGTGGGGCTGTCCGGGCTCATGCGAGCTCCAATCGGTATCCGCGCTTGACGACGGTCTTGACGAGGTCCCGGCGGCCGGTGGCCTCGCGCAGGCGCGCGACCGCGACCTCGGCCGCGTGCGGGTCGCGCGAGTCGCCGGGCAGGACGTCGAGCACGTCGTCGCGCGTGACGACCTCGCCGCGGCGCGCGGCGAGGAGGCGCAGCACCTCGAGGCTGCTGGGCGACAGGGGCAGCACCTCGCCGTCGAGCACGGCGACGCGCGAGCGGATCTGGAGCGTCCCGGCGACGGTCGCGAGGGCCATCGTCTCGGCCTGCTCGTAGTGCGCGACGAGCGTCCGCACGAGCGCGCCGAGGCGTCCGCGCTCGGGCTGCAGCGGCGTGACGCCGCGGTGCTCGAGCGGCCGCGCGGTGACGGGACCGACGGCGGCCGCGACCATCGACCCGTCCTGGAACCGGGACACGACGAGCCGCCCCACGCCGTGCTCCTCGGCGGCGCTCAGCCACGCCTCGGCGCCGGGGGCGGAGGTGAACACGACGGCGTCGATCTCCCCGACGGCCGCGGCCTCGACCGACGCGCGCAGCGCCTCGGGGTCGGGCGGCGGCCCCCAGCGGTAGACGACGAGGCTCGCGACCTCGGCGCCCGCCTCGGCGAACACGACGTCGAGGCCGTCGGCCCCGGCGCCGTGGTGCTGGACGGCGATCCGCAGCCCGGCGACGCCCTCGCCGAGCAGCACGTCGGCGATCTCGGCCGACGTCTCGGACTCGGCGACCCAGTCGGCGGTGAGCCCGGCGGCCTGGATCGCGCCGCGCGCCTTGGGTCCGCGCGCGACGATCCGCGCGTCGGCGAGCACCTCGAGCAGGCGGTCGGCGAGGCCGTGCGCGTCCGCGGCCTCGACCCAGGACCGGAAGCCGATGCCGGTCGTCACGACGACGACGTCCGGCGGTCGCTCGACGAGGTCACGCGTCCCCGCGAGGAGCTGCTCGTCGTCGGCGTGCGGGATCATGCTCAGCGCGGGCGCGTGGCGGACCTCGGCGCCCCGGCGCTGGAGCGCGGCGGCGAGCTCGCTCTTGCGGCGGTCGGCCGTGACGAGCACGGTGCAGCCCGCCATGACCTGGCCGAGGGCGGGGCGCTCGCCGTCGGGGCCGGAGTCGCTCACGCGACCGTCGCCGGGTCCGGTTCGAGCCGTCCCGCGGCGGCGACGTCCCCCACCACGATGATCGCGGGCGCCCGGACCCCGACCTGGGCGGCGCGCTCCACGACCTCGCCGAGCGGGGCGCGCGTCACGCGCTGGCGGGGCGTCGACCCGTTCTCCACGATCGCGACGGGCAGCGCAGGGTCGGCCCCGGCGTCGAGGGCCTGGGCCGTGATGCGTACGAGCTGCGAGACACCCATGAGGACCACCAGCGTAGCCGTGCGGTCGCGCACCCCGGCGAGCGCGGCGGCGTCGAGCCCGTCGTGGCCGCTCACCACGTGGAACGCGGCGACCGTGCCCCGGTGCGTGAGCGGGATGCCCGCGAGCGCGGGGACGCTGAGCGCGCTCGAGACGCCCGGCACGACGTCGACCGGCACACCCGCCGCGCGGCACGCGAGCACCTCCTCGCCGCCGCGCCCGTAGACGAACGGGTCGCCGCCCTTGAGCCGTACGACGCGCCGCCCGCGCTGCGCCTGCTCGACGAGGATCGTGTTGATCTCGTGCTGCGGCACGGGGTGGTTCCCGGGGGTCTTGCCGACGTCGATCACCTCGACGCCGGGCGCGAGCTCGTCGAGCACGTCGACCGGCCCGAGCCGGTCCGCGACGATGACGTCGGCCTCCGCGAGCGCCCGACGGCCCCGAACCGTGAGCAGGTCGACCGCGCCGGGCCCTCCCCCGACGAGCGTCACGCGCCCCAGGCCTCCCGGCGCCGGACGGTGGTGGCGCTGGTCGGCGCCGCCGGAGCGCAGGTGCTCGGCGATCGCGTCGCGCACCGCGCGCGCCCGCCGCGGGTCGGCGCCTCGTCGCTCCCCCGGGCTGTCGGCCTCTCGTCGCTCCCGAGCGCACCCGTCCGCCGGAACGCCGGCCGCGGGGACGTCCGTGACGACCCCGACGAGCACGTCGCCGCTGCGGGTCGTCGCCGGCGTGCGGGCGGTGCCCTCGTGCGCGGCCCCGGCGTGGACGCACCAGGTGCGGCGCGCCGCCGCCCACGCGGCGACGTCGCGGTCGGTCCCCGAGTCGTCCGTCGCCGCGAGCACGAGCCACGCGTCCTCGACGTCGGACTCACGGACCTCGCGCGGCGCCCAGGTGACACGACCACCCGGCGCGACCTCGCCGTCGGCCCGCAGCCCGGCGGGTGAGGGTGCCCGGAGCGGGGCGCGCAGCGAGGCGGCGACGAGATCGCGCAGGTCCTCGCAGACGTGGGGCGCGACGACGCGGACGTGCGCGCCGTCGTCGGCCATCGCCCGCGCGCGGCGGGCCGCGACGGGGCCGCCGCCCGCGACGAGCACCGTGCGCCCGGCGAGGTCGATCCCGAGGAGCGTCGTCACGACGCACCGTCCGCGGGCCCGGCGGCGTGGGGGCGCACGCCCACGTGCACGACGCCGTCGCGCACCTCGGCGGGCCACGTCGCCAGGTCCGGCGCGAGGCCTTGGACGGGCACGTACCCGGCGGCCTCGAGGCACCGGCCGGTCGTGAGGTCGAAGACCTGCTTGTACATGGGGCCGGCGACCGTCGGCACGCCCCCGCGCGTGCCGACGATGCCGCGCGACAGGACGTTCGCACCGGAGAACGGGTCGCGCTGCTGCACGACGCGGACCGTGTCGTCGGGGAGGCGGAACAGCGCGACCTGCACCCCGCCGACGAGGGCGGCGGCGCCGCGCTCGACGAGGAGGTCGCGCAGGAGGCACACGCGCTCCCACCCCGCCGCGTCCGACGTCGGCGTCTCCCCGGGGTACGCGGCCTGCTCTGCTGGCACGACGATCATCGACGGACCTCCAGGGTCGTGCCGGCGATCACCACGGGGCCGGCGGGGACGGTGGCGAGACCCGCGGCGCGGGCCTCCTCGAGGGCGGCGCGCTCGTCGGCCGTCGCGGGCCGGATCTGGCCGCGCTCGGTGACGTACGCGAGGTCGGGGTCGGGCTCGGCGGGCGCGTTGACGAACGAGCCGAAGCGGCGCAGCTTCTCCGGGTCCTCGAGGACCGCGCGCCACTCGTCCTCGTAGTCGCCGACGTGGCGGGCCATCGCGGCGTCGAGGTCGGCACCGATGCCGAGCGAGTCCTCGACGACCACCTCGCGGATCGCGTCGAGACCGCCTTCGTGGTCCTCGACCCACGCGGCCGTGCGCTGCAGGCGGTCGGCCGTCCGGACGTAGTACATGAGGAAGCGGTCGACGGTGCGGACGAGCGCCTCGTCGTCCAGGTCCTCGGCGAGGAGCTGCGCGTGCCGGGGCGTGAACCCGCCGTTGCCGCCGACGTACACGTTCCAGCCCTTGTCCGTCGCGATGACGCCGACGTCCTTGCCGCGCGCCTCGGCGCACTCGCGCGCGCACCCCGAGACGCCGAGCTTGATCTTGTGCGGCGAGCGCAGGCCGCGGTACCGGAGCTCGAGCTCGACGGCCATGCCCACCGAGTCCTGCACGCCGAACCGGCACCACGTGGACCCGACGCACGACTTCACCGTGCGCAGCGACTTGCCGTACGCGTGTCCGGACTCGAACCCGTGCTCCACGAGCCGGCGCCAGATGTGCGGGAGCTGCTCGATGCGCGCCCCGAACATGTCGATGCGCTGGCCGCCCGTGATCTTCGTGTAGAGCCCGAAGTCCTTGGCGACCTGCCCGATGACGAGCAGCCCGTCGGGCGTGATCTCGCCCCCGGGGATGCGCGGGACGACGGAGTACGTGCCGTCCTTCTGCATGTTCGCCAGGACGTGGTCGTTCGTGTCCTGCAGCGTCGCCTGCTCGCCGTCGAGGACGTGACCGTTGCCGAGCGACGCGAGGATCGACGCGATCGTGGGCTTGCAGATGTCGCAGCCGCGCCCGGCGTCGCGCACCAGCACGGCACCCTGCGTGTCGGTGACCGGCTCGGGCACCCGGCCGAACCGCCGGACGATCTCGCTGAACGTGTGCAGGTCCGCGACGCGCACCGCGTCGAAGAGCTGCGCGCGCGAGAGGTCGAAGTGCTCGCACAGCGCGTTCGAGACCTCGACGCCGGCCCGGGCGAGCTCGGTCGTCGTGATCTTCTTGACGAGCGGCAGGCACGACCCGCAGCTCGTCCCCGCGCGCGTGCACGCCTTGACGCCCGCGAGGTCGGTGCAGCCGTGCTCGGTGACCGCGCCCCGGATCGCGCCCGCGCCGACGTTGTTGCACGAGCAGACCGTGGCGTCGTCGGGGAGCTCGAGGCTCGGCGCCCCGCCGCCGGACCCCTCGGGAAGGAGGAACAGCCCCGGGTCGCCCGGAAGCTCCGTGCCGAGCATCGGCCGCAGCGACGCGTACGGCGCGGCGTCGCCCACGAACACCCCGCCCAGGAGGGTGCGCGCGTCGTCGGACAGGACGAGCTTCTTGTAGACGCCCGCGACCGGGTCGGCCCAGACGAGCTCCATCGCGCCCTCGGTGCGGCCGTGCGCGTCGCCGAAGCTCGCGACGTCGACCCCCTGGAGCTTGAGCTTGGTCGCCGTGTCCGCGCCGGGGAACGTCGCCTCGCCGCCGAGCAGGCGGTCCACGACGACCTCCGCCATCGCGTAGCCCGGCGCGACCAGGCCGAGGCACCGGCCCTCGAGGCACGCGACCTCGCCGACCGCCCACACGTGCTCGTCCTCGGTGCGGCACGCGAGGTCCACGACGGCGCCACCGCGCTCCCCGACCGCGAGCCCCGCCGCGCGCGCGAGCTCGTCGCGCGGCCGCACGCCCGTCGCGAGGACCACGACGTCGACGTCGAGCCGGCCGCCGTCGGCGAAGTCGAGCCGGCCCACGTGCCCGGTCTTGCGGGAGACCCTCAGCTCCTTGGTCCCGGTGTCGCACCGGACCGCGATGCCCATGCCGTTGATGAGGCGCTTGAGGGCCTCGCCGCCGCCCAGGTCGATCTGCGCGTCCATCAGGTGCGTGCCGAACTGGACGACCGTGGCCTGCGCGCCGAGGGCCTTGAGCGCGCCTGCGGCCTCGAGGCCCAGGAGTCCGCCGCCGATGACGGCGCCGCGCACCGGGCGTTCCCAGCCACCCTCGGTCGTGGCGTTGCGCCGCTTCTCCTCGACCCAGCCGCGCAGCGCCGCGACGTCGTCGATCGTGCGGTAGACGAACACGCCGGGCAGCTCGTTGCCGGGGATCGGGGGGCGCGCGGCGTTCGAACCGGTCGCGAGGACGAGCTCGTCGTAGGCGTGCACGCGCCCGAGCCGGTCGGTGACGGTCTGCGCCTCGCGATCGATCGACGTCACCGCGCAGTCGCGGTGCAGCGTGACCAGCGGGTCGTCCCACAGGGCAGGGTCGCCGAGGGTGAGCTCCTCGGCGTCGCGCGCCGAGAAGTAGCTCGTCAGGGCGACGCGGTCGTACGGCTTGCGCGGCTCCTCGGCGAAGAGCGAGACGCGCCACGTGCCGTCGGCGTCGCGCGCGCGCAACGCCTCGACGAGCCGCTGCGCCACCATGCCGCCGCCGACGACGACGAGGTGCCGGGGCGCACCGGGGGCCGAGGCGGGGGCGGGATCGGTCTCAGGTCCGGTCACGGCGGGCTCCTGGGGGCGTCGGGGCGGATCGGTCACCGTCCGCGGGGTCCGACGCGAGCGAGGAGAGGCCCCCGGGGATGGTGCTGACGACGCTACGGACGGGCGGTTTCGCGACCGTGCCCCGCCCGTTGCCCGTCCGTAACGGTGTTCTCACCCGGCCGGACGCCGCCGTGTGAGGTCGGCGGAGCGGTGCGAGACCGGCAGGTCGTGTCCAGATCGGCGATCGTGACTGCCGATCTCGGCAGGGCTTGCCGACCTCACGCGCCGAGGCCGACGCTCGCCCGTGCGCCGTCGGCCTGCGGCTGCTCCGGGTCGGTCTGCGCGAGCCAGTCGACCAGGCCGCACACGACGTCCTTGCACCCGCCGCAGCCCGTCGTCGCGCGCGTCGCCCGTGCGACGTCGTCGACGCTCCGGGCGCCGTCGTGCCAGCAGCCCACGACGTCGCCCTTGGTCACGCCGTTGCACGTGCACACGGTCGTGCGGTCGGGCATGAGCGTCGGGGACGACGCCGGCGCGGGCGCCTGCGCGACCGGGCGCAGCAGCAGGTGGGCCGGGTCGGCGGGCACGGGGACTCGGCGCGTGTACGCGGCGGCGAGGTCGGCGCCCACCTCGGGCGCGCCGACGCACGTGGCGCCGACGAGCAGCCCGTCCGCGACGACGACCTCGACGTGCCGCCCCGCCGCCGGGTCGCTCAGCGTCACGGACCGGTGCGCCGCGTCGGGCGCGCGACGCTCGCCGCACACGCCCATCGTCACGATCTCGAGCCCCGCCGCCTTGAGCCGCACGACGTCGGTCCCGGCGGTCGCGCGCGTGCCGACCCCGGGGTCGGCCGTCGGCTCGAGCGGGCGCGCGACGACGTCCGTGGCGAGCCGCAGCGCCACGCTCGGCCGGTCGGCGGCCGGTCCTCGGCGCGCACGCCGCCGGTCGGGCGCGGCCCCCTGCGCGGCGCCCGGCCTCCCCGCGCCGTCGGCCCCGGCGGCGAGCCGCTCCGCGAGGTGCTGCGCGAGCCGGCGCGCCTGGTCCCACCCCTGGGCGATCAGCCCGGTGCCGCCCTCGGGCGGCTGGGCGCAGTCGCCGATCGCGAACACGCGCGGGTCGTCCGGGCTGGCGAGGTCGGGCCCGACGACGACCCCACGGTCGACCGTGAGCCCCGCCGCCCGTGCGAGCCCGGCCTCGGGCACGGTGCCGCACGCGAGCACGACGAGGTCGGCGTCGAGGTCGACGCGACGCACGCCGTCCGGCACTCCCCCGGCCGCGCCCGGCCGATCCGCCGCGGGGTCGTGCGGGCCAACGTCGGGCACGCGGAGCGTCACGCCCCGCACGCTGCCGCCGGCCACGACCACGCGCTCGGTCCGGGCTGAGGTCCAGGCGCGCACCCCGAGGCCGGCGAGACCGCGCGCGACGACGCCGCCCGCCGCACGGTCGAGCTGGCGGTCCATCACGCTCGCGCCGCCGTGCACGAGGCTCACGGCGACGCCGCGACGCGCGAGCCCGCACGCGACCTCCAGGCCGAGGACGCCCGCCCCCACGACGACGGCGTGCCGCGCGTCGAGCGACCCCGCGACGATCGCGCGCGCGTCGTCGAGCGTCCGCAGGACGTGCGCGCCGCGCGGCAGGCCGCCGGGCAGGCCGGTGAGGCCGGGCACCTCGGGGACGCGCGCGGCGGCGCCCGTCGCGAGCACGACGACGTCGTACGGGTAGGCACCCTCGCCCGTGAGGACGCGGCGCGACGCCCGGTCGATCGCGAGGGCCTCGGTGCCGCGCCGGACCGTCACGCAAGGGTCGTCCGTGGCGGGCAGCGCGATCGCCGCGAGGTCGGCCCGGCCCGCGACGACCTCGCTGAGCAGCACGCGGTTGTACGGCTCGTGCTCCTCCGCGCCGAGCACGGTGACCTCGACGTCGGCGGACCCCCCGCACCGCGCCGCGAGGTCGCCCGCGAACCGCGACCCGACCATGCCGTGACCGACCACGACGACGCGCGTCATCCCACGACCTCCTGGAGCGCAGGGGCGCGTCGCACGTCCACGGCGCAGACCTTGAACTCCGGCATCCCGGAGACGGGGTCGGTCGCGTCGGTCGTCACGCGGTTGACGCTGCCCTCGCCGCCCCAGTGGAAGGGCATGAAGACCGTGTCCGGCCGGACGCGGTCCGTCCACCGCACGACCGCCTCGATCGCGCCGCGCGCGGTCGTGAGGCGCGCCCGGTCTCCGTCGTCGATGCCGAGGCGCGTGCCCAGGACCGGGTGGACCTCGACGAACGGCTCCGGGACGAGTCGGTCGAGCTCCGGCACGCGCCGGGTCTGCGCGCCCGACTGGTAGTGCTGGAGCACGCGGCCCGTGACGAGGTAGAGCGGCGCGTCGGGCCGCACGTCGTCGCTCGGGCCCGTGTGGTCGACCGCGACCAGGCGGGCACGTCCGTCCGGCGTCGGGAACCGGTCGAGGAACATCCGCGGGGTGCCCGGGTGGTCGGGGGACGGCACCGGCCAGTGCAGGCCCGGGCCGCCGTCCGCCTCGTCCGCGTCGAGGCGCGCGTGGCTGAGCCCGGCGTAGTCCGCGACGCCGCCCGCGGACGCGCGCGCGAGCTCGTCGAAGACGACGGCCGGGTCGGTCGGGAAGGAGACCGGCGATCCCAGCCGACGCGCGAGCTCCGCCAGGATCCACAGCTCGGACCGTGCGTCGCCCGGCGCGTCGACCGCGCGGCGCCGTCGGATCACGCGTCCCTCGAGCGACGTCATGGTGCCCTCCTCCTCGGCCCACTGCGTCACGGGCAGCACGACGTCCGCGAGCAGCGCCGTCTCCGACGGCACGAGGTCGCACACGACGAGCAGGTCGAGCGCGCGCAGGTTCGCCGCGACCCGGTCCGCGTCCGGGGCGCTGACCACGACGTTCGACCCGTGCACGAGCAAGGCGCGCGGGCGCCCGTCCTCGGCGTAGGTCGTGGTCGCACCGCCCGGTCCGGGCCGCGCGCCGAGCGACCGCAGGAGCTCGACGGCGGGCATCCCAGGACCGGGGAGCGTCGCCGGGTCGACGCCCCACACCGCGGCGACGTGCGCGCGGGCCGCCGGGTCGTCGATCCTGCGGTACCCGGGGAGCTGGTCCGCCTTCTGCCCGTGCTCGCGTCCGCCCTGCCCGTTGCCCTGGCCGGTGATCGCGCCGTACCCGGACCCCACCCGGCCGGGCAGGCCGAGGGCGAGCGCGAGGTCGATCGCCGCGGTCACGGTCGCCGTGCCCTGCGCGGACTGCTCGACGCCGCGGCCCGTGAGCACGTACGCACCCGCACCCCCGTGGACGGGCGACGCCGCCGCGAGCAGCCGGGCGACGTGCCGCAGCCGTCCCGCCGGCACCCCGCACACCGTCTCCGCGCGCTCGGGCCACCACCCGGCGACGGACCGGCGGACGTCGTCGAACCCGGTCGTGCGCGCGTCGAGGTAGGCCGTGTCCGCGAGCCCCTCCGCGACCACGACGTGCAGCAGCGCGAGCAGCACCACGAGGTCGGTGCCCGGGACCGGCTGCAGGTGCACCCCCTGCCCGACGGCGTCCCCCGCCTCCCCCGTGAGCGCCGCCGTCGCGCTGCGGCGCGGGTCCACGACGACGAGCCCGCCCCGCGCCCGCACGCCGGCGAGGTGCTGGACGGACGGCGGCATCGTCTCGGCGACGTTCGACCCGAGCAGCAGCACGGCGTCCGCGCCGCCGAGGTCGGCGAGCGGGAACGGGAGCCCGCGGTCGGCGCCGAACGCGCGGTTCGCCCCCGCCGCGGCGGACGCCATGCAGAACCGCCCGTTGTAGTCGATGTTCGCGCTCCGCAGCACCGTGCGCGCGAACTTCCCAAGCGCGTACGCCTTCTCGTTCGTCAGGCCGCCGCCCCCGAACACCGCGACGGCGTCGCGGCCGTGCGCGGCCTGGACCCGCTCGATCCCGGCCGCGACCACGTCGAGGGCCTCGTCCCACGGGGCGGGCCGGAGCTCGCCGTCGGGCCCGCGCAGGAGCGGGCTCGTCAGCCGGTCGGGTGCGCGCAGGACCGTCGCGCTCGTCCAGCCCTTCTGGCACAGCCCACCGCGGTTGGTCGGGAAGTCGCGCGGGGCGACCGCGACCGGCAGCGGGCCGCGCGCGGGTGCGAGCGTCATGCCGCACTGGAGCGCGCAGTAGGGGCAGTGGGTGTCCACGCTCAGATCCCGGCCGCGGCGAGGGCCGAGCCCTTGCGCAGGTAGACCGCCCACGCGACGACCGCCATCACCGCGTACATCCCCACGAACGTCCACAGGGCGGGGACGAGCGAGCCGGAGAGGCTCGTCGACGCGGCGAACCCGCGCGGGATGAGGAACCCGCCGAACGCGCCGACGGCGCCCGCGATCCCGATGCACCCGGCCGCGGCCTGGCGGGCGCGGACCCGGGCCGCGGCCAGAGCCGCGGGGTCGCTCGCCGTCGGGCCGTCGAGGGCCCGCGCCGCGCTCGCCTGGAAGACGGCCGGGATCATCCGGTAGGTCGAGCCGTTGCCGACGCCCGTCGCGACGAACAGGACGAGGAACGACGCGAAGAAGAGGCCGAAGCTGTGCGTCTCCAGCGCCCGGATCGCGCCGACCGCACCGAGCGCCATGACCCCGTACGACGCGATCGTCACGCGCGCGCCGCCCAGGCGGTCCGCGACGATGCCGCCCAGCGGCCGGGACACCGAGCCGACCAGCGCGCCGAGGAACGCGATCGAGAGCGTGACCTCCGGGAACTGGCCCGCGAGGAGCGTCGGGAACGCACCGGCGTAGCCGATGAACGACCCGAACGTCCCGATGTAGAGGAACGAGATGATCCACGTGTGCCGGTTCCGCGTCGCGACGGCGAACGACCGCGGGTCCGCCTTCGCCGTGGCGAGGTTGTCCATGAACCGCCACGCGAGGAACGCCGCGAGCAGGACGAACGGGATCATCATGAGGCCCGCGCGCTCGAGCGCGACACCCGCCCCGGCGACGATGACGAGCGGCACCGCGAGCTGCACGACCGCCGTCCCCAGGTTGCCGCCCGCGGCGTTGAGGCCCAGCGCCTTGCCCTTCTCCCGCTCCGGGTAGAAGAACGAGATGTTCGCCATCGAGGACGCGAAGTTGCCGCCGCCGAAGCCGGCGAGCGCCGCGACGGCCAGCATCACGCCGAACGACGTCCCGGGGTCCTGCACGACGACCGCGAGCGCCGCCGTCGGGAGCAGCAGGAGGAGGGCGGACACGACCGTCCAGTTGCGCCCGCCGAACAGGGGCACGGCGAACGTGTACGGGATGCGCAGCGTCGCGCCGACGAGGCTCGGCACGGCGATGAGCCAGAACTGCTGGTCCACGGTGAAGGTGAACCCGGCGGCGGGGAGCTGCGGCACGACGATCGACCACAGCGCCCAGACCGCGAAGCCGAGGAACTCCGCGAACACCGAGATCCCCAGGTTGCGGGTCGCGACCCGGCGGCCGCCGTCGCGCCAGAACGTCGGGTCCTCCGGGTCCCAGCGGTCGATCCACCGCCCGGAGCGGCGGTGCGGCGTCCTCGGTGGTGCCGGGGCGAGTCCCGGGGCGGGCGGCGTCGCGGGCGCGACGCCGGACGGGCGGGCTGCGGACTGCTCACCCTCGTGGGTGGTGGGGCTCGTGGGCGCGGGCATGGCGGCTCCTTCAGCAGGTCCCGGTCAGTGACCAGGACGCTAGGAACGCCGTGTTTCCCCCGCGCGCGACCCCCGTTAAGCCCGTGTGAGGTCTTCCGCACACCCGCTCGGCGGCCGCTGTGAGCGGCCGTCCGTGCGGTCGCCGTCAGCCCTCGACGCCGGTCGCCTCGTGGGACGAGCCCACCGGCTTGGACTCGGGCGACCCGCGCTCGCGCAGGTAGATCGCGAGGACGACCATGCTGAGGACGGCCAGCATCTCGGACTGCCAGTTCTGGAACGTGCGGCTCCAGAAGTCCGGCATGGACAGGTACTCCGTCCACGGCACGGGGTCCTGGAGGTCGCGCAGCTGCTCCTCGCTGAACGCGACCGCGCCCGCCGCCGACTGCGCGGCCCACGACCCGACGAAGATCGCGCCCATGACGAGCGACAGGGAGCGCGAGTAGACGGCGAGCCGCCAGCCCCGGGCGCGGGCCCACGCCGGGGAGTCGTCGGTCGCGTGCTCGCCGACCTTCTGGTCCTCGTCGGACTCGCGGCCCGCCTGGTCGAGCTTCTTCGACTCGGGCGAGCCCCGCTGCACGAACCACACCGTCGCGGTGATGAAGAGGAGGAACTGCAGGTACTCGGACTGCCAGTTCTCCGTGACGTCGACCCAGAACGCCGACGACAGCACGTACTGGCCGAACGTCACCGGGTCGAGGCCCGCCGCCCGCTGGTCGGTGTTGAAGACGGCGACGCCGCTCACGGCCTGCGCGACGAGCGACGCGAGGAGCGCGAGCGCGAAGAACAGGCTCAGCGAGCTCGCGCGCAGGCCGCCGAGGACGCCGCCCTTCCCGCTGCCGGCGCTCATCGGTGCACCGCCGCCAGCACGAACGTGACCGCGAGGCCCGCGACGACGAGCACGAGCGTGGCCCAGAACATCAGCCGCGGGACCCTCATGCCTCCACCTCGCAGTCGTAGGGGCGGTCGTCGCGGGGCGTGCAGCCTGCTGCGGTGACGACCCACGCGTCGCCGGAGAGCGCGAGGAAGACGGGGTCCGTCGCCGTGACGACCTGCGCCTGACGCCCCGCGACGTGCACGTCCTCGACGACGACCTCGGTTCCGGCCGCGGTCAGCCCGGCGAGGGGGCCGTCCGGCGCGGTGACGACGTCCGCGCACGGCTCGCCCTCGTCGGCGGCGAGCGCGTCGGCCGCGGCGGGCAGGATCAGGGCGCACGCGGCGTCGCCGTCCCCCACGGCGAGCGCGCCCGCGAGGTCCTCGACGACGTCCTGCGCCTCTGCCACGCCGGGTCCCGCGCACCCCGCGAGCGTGGCGGTCACGAGCGCGAGGGCCGCGAGCCCGACGCCCGGACCCGTCCGTGACCCCCGACCAGCACTCCCGAGCACACGACCCTCCTGTGGCGACACCGCGCCGACCGGGTCGCCGACGCTGAGCCTCATGCTCGCGGTTCTCGATGCGCTCGCAAGCAGTGGCCCGGGCACGGTTCGGCACGGAGCGTGCCCGCTCGGCACCTCGAGGTGCCGAGCGGCGCAGCGTGTGCCGACGCGCGTCCCGCGTGCCGACGGGTGGGCTCAGCCCCAGACGAGACCGCGCGCCGGGTCCTCGAGGATCCGCGCGACGTCGGCCAGCACGCGCGCGCCGAGCTCGCCGTCGACGAGGCGGTGGTCGAAGCTCAGCGCGAGCTGCGTGACCCAGCGCTTGCGGATCTTGCCCTTGTGGACCCAGGGCTGCTCGCGGATCGCGCCGAACGCGAGGATCGCGGCCTCGCCGGGGTTGAGGATGGGCGTGCCCGTGTCGATGCCGAACACCCCGACGTTGGTGATCGTGATCGTGCCGTCGGACATGTCGGTGGGCGACGTGCGCCCGGCCCGCGCGGTCGCGGTGAGGTCCGCGATCCCGCCGGCGAGGCCGTGCAGGTCGAGGCGGTGCGCGTCCTTGATGTTCGGCACGACGAGCCCGCGCGGCGTCGCCGCCGCGATCCCCAGGTTCACGTAGTGCTTGTAGACGATCTCCTGCGCGGCGTCGTCCCAGCTCGCGTTGATCTCCGGGTGGCGGCGCACCGCGAGGAGCAGCGCCTTGGCGGTGACGAGCAGGGGCGTGACGCGCACGTCCGCGAACTCGCGGTCCTCCCGCAGGGTGCGGACGAGCTTCATGGTGCGCGTGACGTCGACCGTGTGGAAGACCGTCACGTGGGGGGCGGTGAACGCGCTCGTGACCATCGCCTCGGCCGTGCGCTTGCGCACCGACTTCACGGGCACGCGCGTCTGGCGGCCGTCGGCCGTGACGGCGCCCGTCGCGAGCCACGGCTGGTCGTCGTCGGCGTACGTCGCGAGCGGCTGCGCCTTCGCCTGCTCGTGGTAGGCCTGCACGTCCTCGCGCGTGACGATCCCGCCCGGGCCGGTGCCCGCGACGCTCGCCAGGTCGACGCCCAGGTCCTTCGCGAGCTTGCGCACCGGCGGCTTGGCCAGCACCGGCAGGGTCGCGTGCCCGACGGCGGCCGGCGCGCTCGCCCGCGCGGCGGGGGTCGGGGCCGGGGCCGGGGCCGACGGCGCGGTGCTCGCCGCCGGGGCCGTCCGGTCCGGGGTCGCCGGGCCGGGGCGGTCGGTCGCGGGTGCTGCGGCGGTGGGCTCGGCCGCGGGCGCTGCGGCGGCCGGCTCGGCCGCGCGGCGCCGCCGTCGGGCCGTGCCCGGCTCGACGGTGCCGTACCCGACGAGCACCGAGCCGGAACCCTCGCTCGCGGCGGGCGTCGCGTCCCCGGTGCCCGTCTGCGGCGACGCGGTCGCTGCGGGCGCGTCCGCGCCGTCGGGCACGACGCCGGCCGGTGCGGTCGGCGCCGGGGCCGTGCCGCCCGGGTCCGTGTCCACGACGATGATCGGCACGCCGACCTCGACCGTCGTGCCCTCGGGCGTGAGGATCTCCGTGACGACGCCCGTGTACGGCGACGGCAGCTCGACGAGCGACTTCGCCGTCTCGATCTCGACGATCGTCTGGTTGACCGTGACGGCGTCGCCGACGGCGACGTGCCAGTGCACGATCTCGGCCTCGGTGAGGCCCTCGCCCGCGTCGGGGAGGTTGAACTTCTCGAAGGTGGGCACTGCGTGGTCCTCCTGGTGGTCCCGGTCGGCGCTGTCGAGGTCGCGGTGGACGCGCGTCAGAACGCGAACGCGCGGTCGACGGCGTCGAGTACGCGGTCGAGGCTCGGCAGGTAGTCGTGCTCGATCTTCGCGACGGGGTACGGCGTGTGGAAGCCGCCGACGCGCAGCACGGGCGCCTCGAGCGAGTAGAAGCACTCCTCGGTCACGCGGGCCGCGACCTCGGCGCCCGAGCCGAGGTAGGTCGGGGCCTCGTGCACGACGACGCAGCGTCCCGTCCGGCGGACGGACTCGACGACCGTCGCGGTGTCGAGCGGCGAGATGCTGCGCAGGTCCACGACCTCGATGCTGCGGCCCTCCTGCTCGGCCGCCGCGGCGACGCGGAGCGCGGTCGCGACGGTCGGACCGTAGGCGACGAGCGTGAGGTCCGTGCCGGGGCGGACGACGCGCGCCCGGTCGAGCACGGTCGCGCCCTCGCCGCGACCCGCGACGTCGACCGGCCCCTTCTCCCAGTAGCGGCCCTTGGGCTCGAAGAAGAGCACCGGGTCCGGCGAGGCGACGGCCTCCTGGATCATCGTGTACGCGTCCTGCGGCGTGGACGGCGACACGACGCGCAGGCCGGCCGTGTGCGCGAACAGCGCCTCGGGGCTCTCGCTGTGGTGCTCGACCGCACCGATCCCGCCGCCGTACGGCACGCGGATCACGACGGGCACCTGGAGCTTCCCGCCCGAGCGGTAGCCCATCTTCGCGAGCTGCGTCGTGATCTGGTCGTACGCGGGGAAGATGAACCCGTCGAACTGGATCTCGCACACCGGCCGGTAGCCGCGCAGCGCGAGACCGATCGCGGTGCCGAGGATGCCGGACTCCGCGAGCGGCGTGTCGACGACGCGGTCCTCGCCGAAGTCCTTCTGCAGGCCGTCCGTCACGCGGAAGACGCCGCCGAGCGCGCCGATGTCCTCGCCCATGAGCAGGACCTTGGGGTCGTTCTCCAGCGACCGGCGCAGCCCCTCGTTGATGGCGCGGGCCAGGGTCAGGGTCTTGCTGTCGCTCATCGCGCCACCTCCGCGGTCGGCTCCTCGAAGGACTGCTGGTAGTCGGCGAACCACGCCTTCTCGCGCTCGACCACGGCGTTCGGGGTCGCGTAGACGTGGTCGAACATGCTCGACGGGTCCGGTGCAGCGAGCGCACGGACCTCCTCGCGCAGCCGCTCGCCCAGCGCGTCGGCCTCGGCGGCCAGGTCGGCGGCGAACGCGTCGTCCCACGCGTCCTCGGCGCGGAGCAGGTTCTCGAGCCGGTCGATCGGGTCCCGACGGCGCCAGTAGTCCTCCTGGGCGCGCGACCGGTACTTCGTCGGGTCGTCGGACGTCGTGTGCGCGCCCATGCGGTAGGTGAACGCCTCGACGAACGTCGGGCCGCCGCCGGAGCGGGCACGCTCGAGCGCCTCCGCGGTCACGGCGTAGCACGCGAGCACGTCGTTGCCGTCGACCCGCACGCTGGGGATGCCGAACCCGCCGCCGCGCCGGTAGAGCGGCACGCGGGTCTGCCGGGTCGTCGGCTCCGAGATCGCCCACTGGTTGTTCTGGCAGAAGAACACGACCGGCGCGTTGTTCACGGCCGCGAAGACGAGCGCCTCGTTGACGTCGCCCTGCGACGTCGCGCCGTCGCCGAAGTACGTGACGACGGCCGCGTCGCGCTCCGGGTCGCCCGACCCGACGAGGCCGTCGCGCTGGACCCCCATGGCGTACCCCGTCGCGTGCAGCGCGTGCGACCCGATGACGAGCGTGTACAGGTGGACGTTGTGCGCCGTCGGGTCCCACCCGCCGTGGTCCACGCCGCGGAAGAGGCGCAGGCGCGCCGTCGGGTCGATGCCGCGCACGTGCGAGACGCCGTGCTCACGGTACGACGGGAAGACGTAGTCCTGGGGGGCGAGCGCGCGGCCGGAGCCGATCTGCGCGGCCTCCTGGCCCTTCGCCTGCGCGAACAGCCCGAGCTCGCCCTGGCGCTGGAGCGACGTCGCCTCGTCGTCGAAGCGGCGCGTGAGCACCATGTCGCGGTAGAGACCGCGCAGCGCCGCGGCGTCGAGGTGGGCGACGCGCTCGCGGTAGCCGTCGGTCTCCGGGGTCGTGACGCGGGCGCCGGCGGGCGTCACGAGCTGGAGCAGGGGTGCGTCGTCGGGACCGCCCGCGACGTCGGGGAGGTCGGGGTGCGTGCTCGCAGCGTCCCGCACGCCGGTTCTCGCGTCGTTCTCGGTCACGCGACTCTCCTTCGGTGCGGCCCGGCCGGCGGCCGGCCCGCTCGGGGGCAGGAGGCGCCCGGTGCGGGGCGCCGTCGGAACCTACGTCTCCGTAGCCTACGCAAGCGTAGGCTACGACCCCGTAGGTAGCGCCTCCGACGTGTCGCCCAACGTCCGTCACGACCGGCTGTAGAGAACCTCCAATCCCCACCGGCGCACCCCCGGCCCCGGGAGGGCTGCCCCTACCGCGGGTAGACGCCGCCCGAGCGCAGCGCGTCGCGCTCGCGCAGGACCGGCCAGCGCGAGAACGCGAACACGAGGAACATGACGACGTTGAGGATCGGCACGAGGCCCACGAGCACCCACCAGCCGGAGTAGCCGGCCTTCTGGATGATCCGGACGTAGGCGATGAAGAAGATCACCGCGACCGCGACGTAGAGGACCAGGGCCGCGCCCCCGAAGAGCCAGCCGTTGTCCTCGACGAACTGCTCCCACTCCTGGTTGTCCATGCCGCGAGTCTTCTCGCGTGACCAGGACCCGGCAACCGCGCCGCCGTCGCCCGCCGCTACGCCGCGCCGTCGTCGTCCGCGCCGACGAACGCGCGGGCCACGTGCTGGGTCGAGGCGCCGAGCTCGAGGACGGTGTCGCAGGCCTGCTCGACGCGCGGGTTGTGCGTCGCGACGACCACGGCACGCCCCTCGTCCGCGAGCTCGCGCAGGAGCCCGACGATCGCGTCGGCGTTCCCCTCGTCGAGCGCCCCCGTGGGCTCGTCGGCGAGCACGACGCGCGGCCGCTTGAGGAGCAGCCGCGCCACGGCGACGCGCTGCTGCTCGCCGCCCGACAGCTCGTAGACGGCCGCGCGCTCGTACCCGCCGAGCCCCACGCGCTCGAGCACCTCCTCGCGCCGGCGCGCGCGGTCCGCCCGCCGGACGCCCCTGCTCACGAACGCGACGTCGAGGTTCGCCGCGACCGTCGCGTTGTCGATGAGCGCGTAGTTCTGGAACAGGTACCCGAGCTCGTCCCGTCGGAACAGGCGTCGCCCGTGCGGGCTCAGCGCGGTGACGTCGCGCCCGTCCACGAACAGCGTCCCCGCGTCCAGCCGGTCGAGCAGGCCCACGCAGTTGAGCAGCGTCGTCTTCCCCGAGCCGCTCGACCCCACGAGGCCCGCCATCGAGCCCGCCTCCACGCTCAGCGTGAGGCCCGTCCAGACCGTCCGCGCCCCGTAGAACTTGGCCGCACCCACGACCTCGATCATCGCCATCCCCCTTCGTTCAGCTGTCACTGGATCGCGTCCGCAGGAGCCTGCGCTGGGCCACCGCGAGCGCGGTCACCAGCAGGGCGGACGACACGAGGCACACCGCCACCGCGACGAGCGGCTCCGCTCCCCCGAGCAGCCGCGGTGCGGCGGCCGCGACGACGGCGCCGAGGGCCGGCGGCGTGCGCGGCGGGTTCGCCGCCACGTACGCGACGAGCAGCACCGCCGAGGCGGCCTCGGCGAGGAACGCCGCGCGGTACCGCGCGGCGAACGACCACCCCGCGATGTAGCGGACGAACACGCTCTGCGCGTACCGCCGCGTGTACGCGCTCGACACCACGACCGCGGTGAGGAGCACGACGCCGGCCGCCGCCGCGATGTTCGCGAGGCCGAGCCGGAAGCTCCGGACGAGCTTCTGGTACTCCTCGGCCGCGGCGTCCGCGATCGGCGTGACCGAGAGGACGTAGTCGCGGATGCCCGCCGCGCGGCTCTCCTCCAGCACGTACGCCGGGTCGAGGAAGACGACGTCCCCCGTCGAGGTGTACGCGCCGTACCCGTCGGCGCTCACGACCTCCGAGGCCGGGTCCACGACGAGCACGACCGGCTCGTCCACGAGCGGTGACGCGCTCGGGTCCGCGGCGTTGCCGTAGTCGAACAGCGTGCTGCCCTCGGCGAGCGGCGCACCGCGCTCGACGGCGCACGTCGCACCGAAGTAGTCCGCCCACGAGCCGACGGCGGCCACGACGTCGTCCTGCTGGTCCGCCCGCAGCGTGGTGGGCAGGTGGATCGTGAGGCACGACCCCGGCGCCGGGACGAGCCGCGACCCGGTCGCGTCGCGGACGTCCTGCTCCTCCAGGTACGACGGGCTGACGAGGAGGACCGGCTGGTCCTCGGGCGCGACCGTCACCGTGCCGAACGCCGAGACGGGCTGCCGCGCGGCGAGCACCGCCTCGCGGTCGTCGAGCGCCCGCACGACGACCTCGCCGAGGCGCTGCGCGAACTCGCCCGCGCGGGCCTGGTCGTCGCCGCCGACGCCCACGGAGGTCGCGCCGCCCGCGCTCTGCCAGGCGGAGCGGGCGGCCTGCTGACCCGCGATGAGCTGGCCCGCGTGCACGGCGGAGAAGATCGACGCGACGAGGATGACGAGGGCGCAGAACCGCACGCCGAACGCGGCGGGGACGACCCAGGCCCCCACGGACTCGCCCTTGATCGCGGCCGCGAGCGGGATGCGCTGCGCGGCGGCCGTCGAGACGGCGTGGGCGGTCACGGTGACGAGCAGCAGCCCGGCGAGGACGGCGCCGGCCAGGCCGAGGAACGTCGTCGCCTGCGCGAACCCGTTGTAGGCGCCGAGCACGATCGCGCACACGACGGCAGCACCACCCAGGTGGAGGGCGAGGCGTCGGCCGATCGGGGCGAGGTCGCGCCGCAGGATGCTGGAGAACGGCGCGCCCTGGAGGCGCTGGACCGCGTACGCCCGGGCGTTGAGGAGCGCGCCGCACCCCGCGAGGAGCACGACGGCGACCGCCGCGATGGCGTAGCCCGCCGGGATCGGCGTGCCCGCGAGGTAGCGGTGCCACGAGAGGATCGTCGGGTAGGAGTCGGCCGACGCCGTCACCCCGGCCTCCCGCAGCGCGGCGGCCAGCGCCTCGGCCTCCGCCGTGCCGCACGAGAGCCCGTAGGAGCCCACCGGGCTCGTGGCCCCGAGCTCGGTACCGGGGTGCACCTGCGTGGTGACGCCGCGGCTGAAGTCGGCGACGCCGTGGTCGAGCCACCGCCCGCCCGGGTCGGCCGAGCCGTCACCGAGGACCGAGAGGTGCCGCGTCGAGACGTCGGTGAGGTCGAAGGTCACCTTGGCGACGGTGCAGTCGCGGGAGGTCGCGAAGGTCGCGATCGTGCCGTACGCCTCGGCGCTCGACGCGGTCGTGCCGAGGGAGTCGACGCGGAGCTGGGCGTCGAACCCGCGGACCGCGAACTCGCTGTACGCCTGCACCGTGAAGAAGGCGAGGAAGAGGCTGACGACCACCGCGAGGGCGTAGGCCAGGCTGAGGCTTCTGTTCGGCATGGAGGCTCCGCGCCGGACCGGGCAGGGGCGGCACGGCGCCGCCCCTGCCCTGCGTCCGTGCTACGCGCACTTGTGCCAGTAGGCGTGGTCCACGCGCATGGGCCAGTCCTTGGCGTGCACCTTCGCCCAGACCCCGGGCTTGATGTTGGTCACCCGGTAGAGCTTCCCGTTGTGCACGGACGCGCCGTGGCACTGGGTGTTGTGCAGGTAGTGCGAGTAGATCGCCCCCGCACTGGTCCCGTAGTTCCAGATCCCGCCGCCCACGAGCTGCGAGCCGGCGAACGCCGCCGCCGGTGTGAAGGCCAGGACCCCGGCGACCATCGCCGTCGTCAGTACTCGACCAAACCTCATATCTCCCCCTTCGGAAGTGATTGCTACGTAAAAGTAGCAATCCGGAGACGCGAGCACCAGGGGTTCGGTCGATCTGGGGAAGTTCCGTTGCCGGAACGCAGAGGGGCCGTCGAGGAAGGGCTACAGCCAGGTCGCGCTGACGCGCAGGAAGAGGTCGGTCGCCTCGGGCTCGCCCACGCTCACGCGCAGGCCCTCGCCCGCGAACGGGCGCACGATCGCGCCGGCAGCACGCGCCTCCTCGGCGCGCTGGGCCGTGCGCTCCCCCAGGTCGAACCACACGAAGTTCGCCTGCGACTCCGGCAGGGACCAGCCCTGGTCGCGCAGACCCTCGACGAGGCGGGTGCGGTCCGCCACGAGGTGCTCGACCCGCTGCAGGAGCTCGCCTCGCGCCCCGAGCGACGCGATCGCGGCCCGCTGCGCCACGTGCGAGACCCCGAACGGCGTGGAGACGGCACGGATGCCCGCCGCGAGGCGCGGACGCGCGACGGCGTACCCGACGCGCAGGCCCGCGAGCCCGTACGCCTTGGAGAACGTGCGCAGCAGCACGACGTTCGGGTGCTGCGCGTACACCGCGAGACCGTCGGGGGCCTCCGGGTCGCGCACGAACTCGAGGTACGCCTCGTCGAGCACCACGAGCACGTCCGACGGCACCGCCGCGAGGAACGTCTCGAGCTCGTCGCGGTGCACCGCCGGACCGGTCGGGTTGTTGGGCGTGCACACCATGACGACGCGCGTGCGCTCGGTGACCGCCGCGGCCATCGCGGGCAGGTCGAGGCGCCCGCGGTGCTCCCCCGTCCGGAGCGGGACCCGCACCGACGTGCCGCCCGCGACGGCGACCGCGATCGGGTACGCCTCGAACGAGCGCCACGGGTAGACGACCTCGTCGCCCGGCTCGACGACCGCCTGGAGCACGTGCGCGAGGACCGCGACCGACCCGTTGCCCACCACGACCTCGTCGGCCCCGACCCCGAGGTCCGCCGCGAGCGCCTCGGTGAGCTCGGTCGCGTACATGTCCGGGTAGCGGTTCGCGTCCGCCGCGGCGTCGGCGATCGCCGCCACGACCGAGGGCAGCGGCGGGTACGGGTTCTCGTTCGAGGAGAGCTTGAACGCCGCCGCACCCGGGGCGACGCGCGCCCCCGGGACGTAGGCCGGCAGGGCGGCGACGGCAGGACGCAGGGGGACGCGGGGTTCGTGGGCCACGGTCCTCGATCATGCCACTCGTGCACCGCGGTCCGTGGCGGACGACGGCGCGCCACGCGCGGCGCCCGTGCCGGACCACCGCCCGGATGGCAGGATGCCGGGTATGAGCTTCGTCGTCCGCGTCCTCATCACCGGTCTCGCGATCTGGCTCACGAGCCTGTTCATGGACGAGCACTTCCAGATCGTCGGCTCCGACACGGCCGGCGGGAAGGTCGTGATCGTCCTCGTCGTGGCGCTGCTCTACTCGCTGGTGAACGCGGTGATCAAGCCGATCGTGCAGGTCCTCTCGATCCCGCTCTACATCCTCACGCTGGGGCTGTTCTCGCTCGTGGTCAACGCGCTCATGCTCATGCTCACCGCGTGGATCACCGAGCAGACGGACTGGGGCATCCGCATCATCGGCGGGTTCTGGTGGGCGCTGCTCGCGGCCCTCATCATCGCCGTGATCAACTTCCTCGTCTCGGCCGTCGTGCCGAAGGCCCAGGACCGCTGACCCGAGCGCTCCACCGCGCGCGCCGCTGCCCGCCCTCCCGACCGGCCCGCCGGGGGACGGCACCGGGCCGTCACCGCGCATCGTCCTCGCCACCACCCGTCCCGGCGCCCCCGAGCGTGCCCGTGCCGCCGAGCGTGCCGGAGCCACCGGTCGTCCCGGACGGACCCGGCGTGCCGAGGGACGGGCCCGGCGCCGTCACGACGCCGTCCGGAGCCGGCCACGGGGGCCACGGCGGCCTCGGCACCGCGAGCTCACCGACGCAGAACGTCGTCTCGGGGTCCGGGACGAGACGCGCCTCGTAGACGAGCGGGTCCTCCGCCTCGCCGTCGAGCCAGTGCTCCACGTCGGCGAGGTGCTCCTCGAGGCCGCGGTCGCCCACCTCGACCGCGGCGTCGAGCACGTCCTGGTGGTAGCCGACGGAGTGCGGCACGTCGAGCGGCGGCCCGCCGCCGGGCGCGAAGACGGTACCCGTCACCGTCACGCGCTCGGGCGTCGCCGGGTTCGGCTTCCCGTCGAGGCCGGAGACCCCCTCCCCGCTGGTCTCGAGGTGCGTGGCGCGCACGCCGGGCGGGAGGCCGTGCCCCCCGACCGGTGACCCGGCCGTCACGACGTGGCGCACCTGGTAGGTCCCGACCGTCGCCGCCGCGATCGTGGCCGCGACCATGCCGCCCTGGCTGTGCCCGACGAGCACGACGTCGTCCCCAGGCGCGATCCCCGACTGGCCCATCGCGTCGAGCACCGCCCGCACGCTGTCCGCCCGCGCGCGCTGGGACTCGTCGTCGGACATGAGGTCGTAGTTGGACGTCATGTTCCACACCGTCCGGAGGTTGCCGGGCTGGGTGCCCGGGATCGCGACGACCCACGTGGGCGTCCCGCCGTCCTTGACGATGCGCTGGACGCTCAGCACCGAGTCCGTGCTCCCGAGCGCCGCCACGGCGCCGAGGGCGGACCGCGTGTCCGTGGGGGTCGGCAGGTCGTAGGGCGCCGCGTCGACCCGCCGCACCTCCGGGTCGGGCAGGAACCGGTCGCGCAGCGGCTGGACGGACGCCCGCAGCACCGCCGCCGCGTTCCCGACCGTCGGCACGGCGTACCAGGGGCGGTCCGGGTCGAGCATGCCGATCGTGCGACCCAGCGCGCGGACGGTCGCGGGGTGCAGCGCCTCGCCCGTCGTGACGAGCCGACCGAGAGCGGGCCCTCCGTGCAGCAGCGACTGCGCGAGCCCGGCGAGGCCTTGCGCGACGATCATCCCGAGCCCGGCGGCGCCCGCCCCCGCCAGCCCGTAGTGCCGTCCCGCCACGACCAGCGCGGTGTCGGACCACCCGGCGGCGGCCGCGGCGTCCGCGTCGTCGTACACCCGGACCGCCTGGTGCAGCCGCCCGGCGAGCCCGCGCAGCCGCTGCTCCTCCCGCCCGGTGAGCAGAGCGGCCGCGTCGAGGCCGTCGAGGAGGGCCGCACGCGCGGCCCGGACCTCCGCCGACCAGAACGGCGTCGTCGTCAGGTTCGCGCCCGCGGCCGCCCCGAGCGGCTCGGCCGGGACGAGCCGCCCGGCGAACGCCGTCGGCGTGGCCGTCGTGACCTCCACCGCGTGCCGCGCGTCCCGCAGCGCCCCTGCCGCTCCCGCCAGGAGGTCCGCACGGGCCGCGAGCACCGCGGCCTGCGCGACGACCCCCGCCGTCTCGACGACCGTCGGCTCCGTCCCGCCACGGATCACGACGGACGGGCCGGGCGGCGACCCGCTCACGAGCCGCCTCCCGAGGCGAGCCCCGCGGCCAGCCCCGCCCGCATGCTCGTGACGTCGGCCTCCGCGAGCACGGTGAGCGCGTCCAGCCGCACGAGGCACGTCCCGAGCGTCTCGTCGAGCCGGAGCAGGGCTGCCCGCACCTCCGCCGTCGCGTCGTCGTACGCGTGCCGCGCCTGCCCGGCCCACGGGAGGTCGGGGGTCTCGAGGGCGGCGCCGGCGCGCGCGGCGTCGTCGGTCGCGGTGAGGACCTGGTCGCGGGCGCGCGTGATCCCGAAGGGTGCGGCGAGGCACGGCGGTGGTGGCGGGGTCGGCATGGCGGCGACCGTACGGAGCCCCGTCGGCCGACGGCGCGGCAGGTCGCCAGGCTGTGGACCGAACCCTCGCGCCCGGACGCTGGGGACGGCCACGGGCCGCGCGACGGCTCCGTTGCCCGGACTGCGGGCGGCACCGACCGACGTCGGGCACGCGTGGGAGAATCAGGGGCGTGCCCGAGAACCCTGCCGCAGCCGCCCCTGCCCGCGTGAGCCTCGCCGAGGTGACCCCGCCGATCGCGCTCGGCCCGCTCGACGGCCGCTACCGCGCCGCGGTCGCCCCGCTCGTCGACCACCTCAGCGAGGCCGCGCTCAACCGCGAGCGCATCCACGTCGAGGTCGAGTGGCTCATCACGCTGTGCAACGGCGTCCAGGCGGTCGACGAGAACGCGGTCCGCCCGGTCGTGCCCGGCGCGCCCCAGCTCTCCGACGCCGAGGTCGCCTACCTGCGCCGCATCCCCGCGGCGTTCGGTGGCGACGAGATCGCCGAGCTCGCCGCGATCGAGCGCGAGACGGTGCACGACGTCAAGGCGGTCGAGTACTTCGTCAAGCGCCGCCTCGCCGCGGCGCCCGACACGCTGGGCCCCGACACGGTGCTGTCCGGCGTCGGCGAGCTCGTGCACTTCGCGTGCACGAGCGAGGACGTCAACAACCTGTCCTACGCGCTCATGGTGCGCGGCGCCGTCGAGCACGTGTGGCTGCCCGCCGCGACGGCGCTCGCCGACCAGCTCGCGGACATGGCGCGCGAGCACGCCGACGTGCCGATGCTCTCGCGCACGCACGGCCAGCCCGCGACGCCGACGACGCTCGGCAAGGAGCTCGCCGTCCTCGCGCACCGGCTGCGCCGCCAGCTCCGCCGCGTCGGCGCGGCCGAGTACCTGGGCAAGCTCAACGGCGCGACGGGCACGTACGGCGCGCACACCGTCGCCGTCCCGGGCGTGGACTGGCCGTCGGTCTCGAAGCACTTCGTCGAGGGCCTCGGTCTCACGTGGAACCCGCTGACGACGCAGATCGAGTCGCACGACTGGCAGGCCGAGCTGTACGCGGACGTCGCGCGGTTCAACCGGATCCTCCACAACCTCGCGACCGACGTGTGGACGTACATCTCGCTCGGGTTCTTCACGCAGATCCCCGTCCCGGGCGCGACCGGGTCGTCGACCATGCCGCACAAGGTCAACCCGATCCGGTTCGAGAACGCCGAGGCGAACCTCGAGATCTCGTCCGCGCTGCTCGACACGCTCGGCGCGACGCTCGTGACGTCGCGCCTCCAGCGCGACCTCACGGACTCGACGACGCAGCGCAACGTCGGCCCCGCGTTCGGCCACTCGCTCCTCGCGATCGACAACGTGCGCCGCGGCCTGAAGGCCCTCGCCGCGAACGCCGACCTCATGGCGGCGGACCTCGACGAGAACTGGGAGGTGCTCGGCGAGCCCATCCAGTCGGCCATGCGCGCGGCGTCGGTCGCGGGCGTCCCCGGCATGGAGAACCCGTACGAGCGCCTCAAGGACCTCACGCGCGGCCAGCGCGTCGACGCGGCGCGGCTCCGCGAGTTCGTCGCGGGCCTCGGCCTGCCCGACGACGTCGCGCAGCGCCTCGCGGACCTCACCCCCGCGACGTACACGGGCCTCGCCTCCCGCCTGGTCGAGGACTACCTGGACTGACCGGCCGGCGCCGAGAACGGGGCTGCTGTCGTCGTCCGACGGATGACGACAGCAGCCCCGTTCTCGTCCGCACGCACCGTCGTGCTCGACGGCGCCCGGGTCAGACGGCGGTCGGCGCGCCCGGGCGGGGGCCGCCCCGGCCCGGCATCCCACCCGCGGCCGCGAGCTGGGAGCGGTGCGCCGCGCGCACTTCGGCGAGCTCGTCGAGGCGGTTGACGACCCAGGTCAGGACGAGCATCGCGGCGGCCGCGAGCGCGAGCAGCCCGAGCACGTTGCCGAGGTCCGCGGTCTGGACGTTCACGGTCCCCGACCAGAAGAAGGTCGAGCGGCTCAGCACGCCTGCGAGGGCGAGACCGCCGAGCACCGGGACGGCCGGCCGCGTCCGGCGCCACAGCAGCGCGACCCCGAGGAGCAGGACGACCGGCGCAGCCAGCGCGGGAGGCGTCCACGGGCTCAGCGCGACACCCGACCACCACGGCACCCCGAAGCTCGCCGCGTCGGCAGCGGTCGCCGCGGCGAACCCGCCGACGGCCAGAGCCATCGCCCCGAGGGTCGCGGCCCGGAGCGTCCACGGCTCAGGCCCGACCCGGCACGCCCGACGTGCGGCGAGCACGCCCGCGTAGACGGACACCGCCGCGACCCACGGCGCGTCGAGGTACGCCGCATAGCTGCTCCCCGCACCGAGCGAGACCGCGAGCCCGCCCACCCCGGCGACGGCGGCCAGCACCGCAGCAGCGAGGCCGGCGCGCTGCGCCCCGGCGAGCGTGAGGGCCACCGCCGCGAGCCAGAGGGTCCACATCGACGCCGTCGGGACGGTCGTCAGGAGCGGTGCGTGCCCGCTCGGGCCGAGCATGGCCCCGACGATCGCCGCGGCGAACGCGAGGACGCGCGCTGCCATGACCACGAGCACGGCGGGCAGGACCACGAGCAGGAGCCCCGTCCCCGCGCGCCGCTGCCGTGGGGACGGGCCCAGCGGCGCGAGCAGCCACTCGCGCGCGGCGGCGCGCAGCAGGTCCCACCGCTCGGCCCGCGTCGGCCGCGACTGCCCGGGCCGCGCGCCGTCGACCAGGTGCCCGAGCATCTCGGCCTCGTGCGCCCGCCGGTAGGTGTACGGGAACAGGCGCAGCAGCCGCCGGTAGTCCCGCACGAGGACCGGCGCCACGAGCACCGGGCCGGCGGCATCCGTGTCGCGGTAGCCGTCGTGGCCGCTCATGCCGGCACCGCCCCGCCGTCGACGACTCCCCCGTCGAGCCTGCGCGCGGGGCGGGGCGCAGTGCGGTCGCCCGCCGGGGCGGCCGTGCGGCGTCGGGCACCGAGACGCTCGAGCGCGCGGCGTGCCTGGGCCTCGGCGCGCTCGGCCTCGGCGGCGAGGCGCGACCCGCCCTCGCTGGTGAGCCGGTAGTACCGGCGCAGCCGCGAGTCGACGACCTCCTCGTGGTCGACCTCGACGAGCCCGGCGGCGACGAGCCGGTCGATCGCGCCGTAGAGCGTGCCGGCGCGCAGGGTCACGCGCCCGTCGGAGCTGGACTCGACGTCCTGCGCGATGCCGTACCCGTGCAGCGGCCCGGCGGCGAGCGCGGACAGCACGAGGAACGCGGGTTCCTGGAGCGGTTTCGATGCCATGGTGGCGACCATACTCTCGCCGCGAAGGCATGGGCAGGACCCGCAGTGCACGGCGCGTCGCGGCCCGCCGGGCACGGGCCGGGAGAGTCCACCTGGCGACCCGCACCGCGCCGGGCCCCGGAGCGCCGACGACCCCACGCTCGGCGCCGCCGCCGGGAGCGCGTGGCGCAAACCTTCACAGACACGACGTTCTGTGAAACTATCTGCCACATACTCGACGACCCGGAGGATCAGCAATGACGCTCGACGGCTCCCCCACGTCCCCCGCCTCGGCCCCGGCCGGCGTCGGACGACGACAGTTCCTCACCCTCGCCACGGCGGGCGTCGCGGCGAGCACGCTCACCGTGACGGTCGGCTCGCTCACCCCGGCCGCCGCGCTCACCGCGCCCGGCACGACCCACGCCGCACCGACCACGGCCCCGGCGCCCCGCAAGCGCGAGCTGCGCGCGATGTGGATCTCGAGCGTCGTGAACATCGACTGGCCGTCGGCGTCCGGGCTCTCGGCGGAGCAGCAGAAGGCCGAGCTCCTCGGCTGGCTCGACGTCGCGCGCGACTTCCGTCTCAACGCCGTGTTCGTCCAGGTCCGCCCGACGGCCGACGCGTTCTGGCCCAGCCCCTACGAGCCGTGGTCGCAGTACCTCACGGGCGTGCAGGGCCAGGACCCCGGCTACGACCCCCTCGCGTTCGTCGTCGAGGAGTGCCACCGGCGCAACCTCGAGATCCACGCCTGGTACAACCCGTACCGCGTGTCGATGCAGGCCGACCCGGGGCGGCTCGTCCCCGAGCACCCCGCGCGGCAGCACCCGGAGTGGGTGTGGGCCTACGGGGGCAAGCTCTACTTCGACCCGGGCCTGCCCGCGGCGCAGGAGCACATCAAGAACGCGATCCTGCACAGCGTCGAGAACTACGACATCGACGGCGTGCACTTCGACGACTACTTCTACCCGTACGCCGTCGCGGGCGAGACGATCCCGGACGCCGCGACCTTCGCGACCCACGGCGCCGGCTTCGACCGGGTCGAGGACTGGCGGCGCCACAACGTCGACACGTTCGTGCAGTCCATCTCGCAGCGCATCAAGCAGGCGAAGCCGTGGGTCAAGTTCGGCATCAGCCCGTTCGGCATCTGGCGCAACGCCTCGACGGACCCGCGCGGCTCGCAGACGGGCGGCTCGCAGTCGTACGACATGCAGTTCGCCGACACGCGCAAGTGGGTCCTCGAGGGCTGGCTCGACTACATCAACCCGCAGATCTACTGGCAGCTGGGGCTCGCCGTCGCGGACTACGCGAAGCTCGTCCCGTGGTGGGCCGACGTCGCCGCGCAGTCCGGTACGCACCTGTACATCGGCGAGGCGCTGTACAAGGTGACGTCGGGCGTCTTCACCGACCCGGCCGAGCTGTCGAACCACCTCACGTTCTGCCAGGAGCAGGAGCACCCGGTGCACGGCAACGTCTACTTCTCGGCCAAGCACGTCCCGGCCGACCCGCAGGGCTCGATGACGCGCGTGCGCGACGACCACTACCGGTACCCGGCGCTCGTCCCGGCCATGCCGCACCTCCCGGGCACGAAGGTCCGCACGCCCGTGCTCGCGTGGGCCGGCTGGCGCGACGACGGCGTCCGCGTGCACTGGACCGACGCCGGCGGCCGCCGGTTCGCGGCGACGTCGTTCGCGATCTACCGTGCCGACGGGTGGGTGCAGCACGTGGACACCGAGAACCCCGCGAATCTCGTCGCGACGCAGCGCGCCGAGGGCCGGGTGGTCCAGGACTTCCTCGACCCGACCGCCGTGCGCGGCCGCCGGTACACGTACGCCGTGACCGCGCTGGACCGCGTCTGGAACGAGTCCGCACCGAGCAGGGTCCGCTGGTCGGTGTGACGATCGTCGTGCCGGGCCTCGGCCCGGCACGATCGCCCTTCGCCGGAACTGGGGCCGCGCGAGGGGCAGGCCCGACGGCGCGTGGTTCGCTGGGTGCGCCACGCGCCGTCGGGGTTCCTCGGCCGCCCCGCCGTGGGTGCCGGGTGGCACAGTGGGACGCGTGAGCACGCCCGACCTGCGCCCCGCCGACCCCTCGACCGCCGGAGCGTCGGCCCCGCCGTCCGACCTCCCGCCCCTGCGCACCGTCGGGTGGGTGAACGTCCGTGACGGACGCCTGCTCGCGGTGCGGACGACCGGGAAGGACCGCTTCTTCATGCCGGGCGGCAAGGTGGAGCCCGGCGAGACGGACACCGAGGCGCTGGTGCGCGAGATCCACGAGGAGCTCGGCGTGCGCCTGGACCCGGGGACGGTCCGGCCCGCGTTCGTCGCCGAGGCCCCGGGGCACGGGCTGGGCGGGCGCGTCGTGCGGATGCACTGCCTGTACGCCGAGCCGCTGCCCGGGTCCCCCGAGCCGGCGCCGAACGCCGAGATCGCCGAGCTCGCGTGGCTCACGCCGGCGGACGCGGACCGCGTCCCGCCCGCCGGCCGCATCGTCCTCGAACGCCTCGCGGACGTCCTCTCGGCCTGACCGCGCGCCCGTCGGAAGGCCGCCCGGACGCGGCATGGGGACCTCGCCCCATGGGCACCCCGAGACGCGGGGGCGCCCGTCCACGTACGCTCCGGAAGCACGATCCGCCGCGACAGAGGGACGACCATGGGGTTCTACGGTGCCGACATCGGCGAGCTGCGCAGGCTCGCGCAGAGCCTGACGACGGCGTCGGAGTCGCTCGAGACGACGCGCGGCGGCCTCCAGTCCACCGTCAGCGGGGCCCGCTGGGCCGGGCCCGACGGCGACGAGCTGCGCGGCCGCTGGACCTCCGAGCTCGGCCCCGCGCTCGCCGCCGCCGCGGCGACGCTGCGCGACGCGGCCGACAAGGTGCGCACGAACGCCGACCAGCAGGAGAACGCCAGCTCCGACGGCACGGGCGGGGGTGCCGGCGGGGCTGGCGGGTCGGGCGGGTCCGGGTCGGGGTCCGGCGGCTCGGGCTCCGGAGGGTCGGGCGACGGCGGCTCGGGCGAGAGCGGTGACGGCCCCGGCGGACCGACGGTCTCGGTGAAGGGCAGCCAGAGCGGCGGCTCCGACAACGGCGGCCTGGGGAGCCCCGCGACGGAGGGCACGGACTCGAAGGTCGGCTTCGGCGTCTCCCACGACCCGGACAGCGGCGAGACGACGTACTCCGGCAGCGGGTCGCTCGCCGACTGGTTCAAGACGACCGACGGCTCCAAGGTCTCGTTCGGCGTCAACGGCGGCGCCGAGTACACGGTCGGGGAGAAGTCGGAGGACGGCTTCACCACCTACACGTCGAAGTCGGACGTCTCGATCGGCGTCGAGGGCGGCGTCTCGAAGGGCGGCACGGGCGTCAGCGGGGGGTACACGACCGGCGTCACGTCGGAGTACACCCTGAAGATGCCCGACGGCACCGACGTCGACCCCGGGTCCGTCAACCCGTTCGACCCGCGGAGCATGCCGGTCGGCTCGTCCGTGACGATGGACGGCGGGAGCTACTCCAAGACCGAGCTCGACGCCGCGTTCCGGCACATCGCGCTCGAGTCGTCCGTCAAGGACTCCGAGGGCGTGAGCAGCCTCATCGAGCGCACGGGCGACGACACCGTCCGCGTCACCGCGGGCCCGACGGAGGCGATCGCGAACCACGCGGGACTCGGCCTCGACTTCGACGCGGTCAAGGTCATGCTCGGCAACACGACGTCGCTCGACGGCGCGTCCCTGCGCAGCGCCGAGTTCGACCTGTCGACGCCCGAGGGCCAGGCCGCCTACGACACCTACCTCGTCACCGGCGAGATCCCCGGCGACCCGTCGACCGGGATCTCCGGCACGACGACCATCCAGCGCGTCAACTACGACTCGACGTCGACCGTCGGCTTCGACACGCCCGTGGGCGGGGCCGAGTGGCAGATCGGCCAGAACACCGGGTCGCTCGTCGCGACGACCTACCCCGACGGCAGCACCGAGCAGCTCATGACCGCGACGTACGGCGACCGGGGCGACTTCCGCCTGTCGCAGTCGTTCGACGCCTCCGGCACGGAGGACCTCTCGGCGCGCACGTACTCGTTCGACGTCACGGCCGACGACATGTCGTCGCAGTACTTCAACACGCGCGACTTCTCCGGATTCTCGCCGTCCGGCGAGGTGTCGCCCGGCCAGCAGGTGACGATGACGCTCACCGAGTCGCAGATGAACCGCCTCGCCGACAGCGTGCGGACCGCCGTCGAGAACGACGCCCTCGGTATGCAGACGCGGGCCGTCGTCACCGACTACGACATGCAGCCGCTCTCGGACCCGTACCAGCTCGCCACGAGCCTCGCCCGGGCGGCCGACTCCGACCTGGACCTCGTCATGATGATCAGCGAGATCAACGCCGCGGGCGACGGCTCGGTCACGGACCGGTCCGCCGCCCGGTTCCCCGGCACGGTGACGCCGGGGGGCTGACGCCGCGCCGCCCGGAGGGGCGCGGCGCCGGGTCGGCTCAGCGGGGCTTCTGCGCCGAGAGGTACGCGGTCGAGACGAAGCCCGTCCGGCCCCCGGCGGTCACCTTGAGCCACCCCTTCGAGGCGGTGCCCGCGTGCGTCACCGCGGTCCCGCGCCCGAGCCGTGCGACGACCTTGGACGAGGTCGACGCCGACGCCCGCAGGTTGAGGCTCGAGGCGGTGACGTACGACGTCGCGGCCTTGGGCGGTGCGGGCTTCGCGGGCGCCGGCTTCGCGGGAGCCGCCGGTGCGCTCGTCGAGGTGTACTGGGCGGAGACCCAGCCGGTCCGTCCGTTCGCGGTGACCTTGAGCCAGCCGCCCGAGGTCGACGCGACCGCGAGCTTCGTGCCCTTCGGCAGGCGTGCGACCACGGCCGAGGACGTCGTCGCCGAGGCCCGCAGGTTGAGCGACGCGGCCGTGACGTACCGCGTCGCCGGCTGGGGCGCCGACGGCTTCGGCGCCGGCTGGGGTGCCGGCGGCTTCGTCGCCGGGGGCGTGCTGACCGGAGCGGGCTTCGTCGGCCCGATGCTCGCGGCCGGGACCCAGCCCGTCGTCCGCCCCGACGTGACCCGGCGCCACGTGCCGCTCTCGTCCCCGGGCTTGCCGACGACGGTCGCCCCGCGCGCGACCCGGGCGACGACGGCACCGGTGCCCGCCCCGGCGCGCACGTCCACGGCGGCGTTCGTGTAGTAGGTGCACGACGTCGCGGTCGACCGGGCGGCCACCCGCGTCGCGTCGCGCCCGAGGTCGACGCCCTTGCCCTTGAGGTAGGCGAGCGGGTCGGTGTGCGACGCGCCCGACCCGTAGGTGCCGTTCCAGACCTCGAGGTGCAGGTGCGGCGAGGTGGAGATGCCGGTGGAGCCGACGTCGGCGATGCGCTGCCCAGCCTTGACCGTCTGCCCGGCCTTGACGTACTTGTCGCCGTCGATGACGTGCCCGTAGACGCTCGAGACCGTCTTCCCGCCGATGGTGTGCCGCAGGACGACCCACTGCCCGAACCCGCTGACGCTGCCCGCGCGCAGGACGGTGCCGTCGGCGATCGCGTTGATCCGCGTGCCGGAGGTCGCGCCGAGGTCCTGCCCGAGGTGCCAGGTCGAGGCGCTGGCGACCGGCATGCAGCGCGGGCCGTAGTAGGAGGAGACCGAGTAGGTGCGCGCCCCCAGCGGCGCCACGACGGCGGCCGCCGCGCTCGCGCTCGGGGCGACGAGCAGCCCGCCGAGCCCCGTGGCGAGCGCCGTCGCCATCGCCACGCTCGCCACGCCCGACCAGCGCCTCGCGTTCCGAACCATCCTCTGCCCCCTGAAAAGAAATCAGACATACCCGGCGTGTCGGGTTGACACGCCTCAGGAACGGTAAGCCCAGTCCGCGGGGACCGCCAGATGGACGACCGTCCAACACTGCCCGGGGCTCGACGACGCGGGGCGTACCGTCGTGCCATGACCGTCGGGACGGGACGCGCGGACGACGACCTCCTCGCTGCGACGCTGCCCGTGCTCGGCCTCGCGCTCGCGTCGGTCGCGGCCGTGCGCGACGCCGCGGCGCGGGCGGGCGGGTTCGACCCCGGACCGGCCCCGGATCCCGAGCGCGTCGCGGCGGCGTTCGCGAGCGACCGGCTGCTGCGGGTCGACGGCGCTCCGGTGGACGGGTTCGCGCCGCTGTCCGGCTTCTTCCGCACGGCGGACGGCTGGGTCCGCACGCACGCGAACTACCCGCACCACCGCGCGCGGCTGCTCGCGCTCCTCGACCTGCCCGCCGCGGTCGCGGACCAACCGTCCCGGGACGACGTCGCGACGGCGCTCGCCGCGCGGTCGGCGCAGGAGGTCGAGGACCTCGCGGCCTCGGTCGGCGCGATCGCCGTGCGCGTGCGCTCCGCGGACGAGTGGCGCGCGTCCGCGCCGGGCCGGGCCGCGGCGTCGGGCCCTGGCGTGCGGACCGCGGTGCGCGACGACGCCGCTCCCCCGCGCCCGCTCGCCGTCGGGCCCCGGCCGCTCGCCGGCCTCCGGGTCCTGGATCTCACCCGCGTCATCGCCGGGCCCGTCGCGACCCGGACGCTCGCGCTGCTCGGCGCGGACGTCCTGCGCGTCGACCCGCCGGGCCTGCCCGAGATCGAGGTCCAGCACCTCGACACGGGGCAGGGCAAGCGGTCCGCGCTGCTCGACCTCGCGACCCCCGACGGCCGCGCCCGGGCCCAGGAGCTGCTCGACGCCGCCGACGTCCTCGTGACGGGCTACCGCCCGGGCGCGGTCGAGGCGTTCGGCCTGCGCCTGCCGGGCGGCGCGGTGCACGCGCGCGTCAGCGCGTGGGGCGACGACGGCCCGTGGGCCCCGCGCCGCGGCTTCGACTCGATCGTGCAGGCGGCCAGCGGGATCGCGCTCGTGGAGGGCACGCGGGACGGGACCGTGGGCGACGCCTCGACTGCCGCGCCCGGCGCCCTGCCCGCCCAGGCGCTCGACCACGCGACGGGCTACCTCCTGGCCGCGGCCGTCGTGGACGCCCTCGCCGACCGCGCGGCCGACGGGCGTGGGCGCGACGTCGACGGCGCGCTCGCCCGCACCGCGCACGCGCTGCTCGTCGCCCCCGGGCGCGACCCCGCGCACGGGCCGCCGCGGACGCCGGGGGCGCGGTGCGTCGTCGGGCACCGGGTGCGCCTCGACGGCCGGGACGTCGAGGCGACGACGACCCGGCCCGCGCTCGACCGCCTCGCGGGCGAGCCCGTCGACGACTACCCGGCGCCGGCCCGGCCGTGGGGCGCGGACGCGCCGCGGTGGACGACCCCGCGCGGCGCGTCCGGAGCCGACGGCTGAGCGGGAAGCCCGACGTCAGGCGTGGTCGAGGCGACGCAGGATCGCGCCCTCGCGCAGCGCCCACGGGCAGATCTCGACCTCGTCCACGCCGAGCGCGCGCATCGTCTCGACCGCGACCACCCCGCCCGCGACGATCTGGAACGTGCGCTCCGGCGTGATGCCCGGCAGCGCGGTGCGGCCCTCGGCCGTGATGCGCGCGAGCCGCGGCACCCAGTCCGCGAGCTGCGCGCGGCGCATCCGCCACCGGTCGTCGGGGCCGACCGCCTCGGTCTGCATGCCCGCGAGCCGCGCGAGCGAGCGGAACGTCTTGGACGTCGCGACGACGTGGTCCGGGCGCGGGAGCCGGGCGAACCGCGCGACGGCGGGCGCGAGCGTCGCGCGCACGTGCTCGCGCAGCGCCTCGACGTGCTCGGGCGCGGGCGGGTCGTCGGGCAGGAAGGCCATGGTCATGCGGCCCGCGCCGAGCGGGAGGGACACGGCGAGGTCGGGCTCCTCGTCGACGCCCGACGCGATCTCGAGCGACCCGCCGCCGATGTCGAGGACGAGCAGCCGGCCCGCGGCCCAGCCGTGCCAGCGGCGCGCGGCGAGGAACGTCAGGCGCGACTCGTCCTCGCCGGAGAGCACGTGGACCGGCTGCCCGACGCGCTCGCCGATCGCCGCGAGCACCTCGGGCCCGTTGGTCGCCTCCCGCAGCGCCGACGTCGCCATGGGCAGCATCTCGTCGACGGCCGACTCGCGCGCGAGCGCCATCGCGTCGTCGACGGCGGCGAGCATCGCCGCGACGCCCTCCGGGGACAGCGACCCGTCGGGCCGGAGGTAGCGCATGATGCGCACGACCGTGCGCGCCCCCGCGGCCTGCACGGGACGCGCCGCGTAGGCGGCGTCGACGACGGCGAGGTGCACGGTGTTCGAGCCGATGTCGAGGACGCCCAGGCGCGTGGTGCTGCTCACGCGGCGAGCCTAGCGGCGCGGCGAGGGCCGCCGTCGGGCGTCCTGCCCGACGACGGCCCGCGTCCGGTGCGCGGCGCGCACCCGTGGTGACGCGGCGGTCAGCCGCAGGCCAGCGCCTCGTACGCCGCGTCGACCGTCGTGGTCGTGCCGTCCGCGGCGACGACCGTGACGGTCGCCGTCCCGGCCTCGACGGACGTCGCGCGCGTCGTGAACGACTGGTAGGCGCTCCTGCCCGGCTGCACGTGCCGGACCGTCCGCTCGCCGAACGGCGTCGTGAGGGTCACGTCCACCGGCGCGTCGGCCGTGCTGGTCGCGCGGACCGCGACGAACGCCCGACCGCCGAGGCAGCGCACGCTCGCCTCGACCTCGACCGGCGCGGGCGGGGCGACGGCGGAGACCGACGGGATGCGGTCGGCCGCCGCGGTGCCCCACGTCAGTCCGGCGCTCGTGTCGGACAGGTCGAAGTCGAGCGTGCCGCCGTCCTGCAGCGCCGCGACGTCGAGCCACGCGGCGGTGTGCGCGACGCCGTCGACCTCCAGGCCGGCGACGTAGCTCGGGAGCTTCTCGTTCGCGCCCGCCGCGTCGATGCGCAGCGTCGCCCCGGCGTCGGTCGTGAGCGTCGCGGCCTGCACCTTCGGCGCGTTGAGCGCGAGGATCCCCGAGCCCGGCATGACGGGCTCGAACCCGAGCGACGCCATGACGTACCAGGCGGCGAGCGTGCCGAGGTCGTCGTTCCCGACGCCGCCGCCCGGGGTGTCCGGGAAGCGGTTGAGGTTCGCGGCGAGGACGTCGTTCGTCTTCCACGGCTGGCCCACGTAGCCGTAGAGCCACGCGTTCATGATCGTCGGCTCGTTGCCCGGGTTGTAGCGGATGGTCGTGTAGTACGAGCTGCCGCCCTTGGCCCACGTGCTCGGCGAGACGCCGGGGTTCGCGGCGAGCGCCGGCTGGTCGAAGTAGTAGTCGAGACGCTCGACGAAGCCGCCCTCGCCGCCCATGACCTCCTGGAGGCCCGTGACGTCCTGCGGCACCATCCACTGGTACTGCCACGGCACGCCCTCGTGGAAGCCAGAGCGCGTGACGTCCGTCAGCTCGGGCAGGGTGACGAAATCGCCCGTCGGGCGCTTCGCGTTGACCATGCCCTGGAAGCCGCCCGAGAGCTGGACGTCCGGGTTCCAGAGGTTGCGCCAGTTGCGACCCTTGTCGAGGAACGCCTGGCTGCCCTCGCGGCCCGTGCGCTCGGCCGCGGCGCCGAGGCTCGCGTCGGCGAGCGCGAGCTCGAGCGTCGCCGAGCCGCCGTGGCGGTACTCCTCGAACTGGCCGCCGAGGCCGCCCTCGTTCTCGGGGTAGAACGGCACGTGGCCGTGCTCGGCGTAGAACTCGGTGCTGCGCCGCCCGACGGACGCGACGTCGTCCGGCGGGGTCGTCGTGGCGTTCTCCACGAGGTAGTCCCACAGCTCGTCGGCGATGTCGTCGGGGACGGTGCCGAGCGCGAAGTTCTCCGCGAGCCACGGCGTCACGGGGTCGCCCGCCATGATGTTGGTCTCCAGCGCGCCGAGCGACCAGCGCGGCAGCCAGCCGCCCTCGACGCGGTGCTGGTACATCGAGCGCACGATGTCCTGCGCGCGCTCGGGCAGCAGGAGGGCGTGCAGCGTCGCCTGCGTGCGGTACGTGTCCCAGAGCGAGAAGTTCTGGTAGTAGTCCCAGCCGTCGGCCTGGTGGACCTCGAGGTCCATGCCGCGGTACCGGCCGTCGACGTCGCTGCCGATCGTCGGGGACAGCAGGGTCTTGTAGAGCTGGGTGTAGAAGATCCGGCGCTGGTCGGGCGACGCGTCGATCGCGGCACGGCCCAGCTCGGCGTTCCACGCGTCGCGGGCCTCCTCGCGCACGGTGTCGAACGCGACCTGCCCGCCCTCGTCGGTGGCCTCGGCCTCGCGGTTGGCGCGCGCGCCGTCGACGCTCACGAACGACACGCCCACGCTCACCTCGACGTCGCGGTCGGTCGTGGTGTCGAACACCGCGACGGCGCCGTTGTTGCCGCCCGCGACCTCGCTCGTCGTGGAGCCCGCGACGTAGCGCGCGTCGGTGCCCCACGTGCCGCTCGACGCGACCGGGCGGTCGAACGTCGCGCTGAAGAAGTACCGCTGCTTGTCCGGCGTGCCGCCGCAGAAGCCGCCGTTGTCGACCCAGCCCTCGAGCGTGCGGTCGTCGACCCACGTCACCGAGCTCGCGCCCGCGTCGCGCAGGGTCTGGCCCACGTTGAACGACAGGTGCGACGTCGTCGACGCGGGGAACGTGTAGCGGTGCGCGCCGACGCGCGTGGTCGCGGTGAGCTCGGCGTGCACGTCGTTCGCGAGCGTCACCTCGTAGAACCCGGCCGACGCGCGCTCGGTGCTCTTCTGGTCCTTGATCGCGATGAAGGAGCGCGACGTGCGCGGGGTGGTGCTCGTGTCCGGCGTGACGAGCAGCTCGCCCGCCGCGGGGCAGCCCGCGCTGTTCACGTGCCGGTGGCTGAAGCCCCACACGCGCCCGGCGTTCGTGCTGTACGACGTCGAGGCGTAGGAGTTCGTGTTGTCCGGGCTGAGCTGGACCATGCCGAACGGCACGGTCGCGCCCGGGTAGGCGTTGCCCTCGCTCTCGGTGCCGACGAACGGGTTGACCTCGAGCGTGAGGTCGTCGCCTGCGGCGGCGGTGACGGTGCCCTCGTCGGCGGGGGCGGCGCCCGCGGCGGCGGGCAGCAGCGTGCCCGGCGCGACGGCGAGCGCGAGCCCCGCGGCGAGCAGGGCGAGTCGTGGTCGTCTCATGCCATGTCCTCTTCGACGTGCGACCGGGCGTCGTCGCCCGGGGCGCCCCGGGGCCGTCGGTCAGGCGCCGCCCGGGCCGCTCGTGGCGGGGCGACGGTGCTCCTGGTCGACGACGGGCGTCCGTCGGCCACCCTCTCCCGGCTATGACTGCGCTGTCAATCGCGTGCCTGAGGCAGCGGGTCCGTCCAGCGGACAGTGCTCAGCGTGCGGCGGCGGCCTCGTGGACGAGCGCCTGGGCGTCCGCGACGACCGCACGCTCCTCGGCCTGCGCCGCGGCGACGGCCTCCGCGCGGGCCGCGACGATCGCGCGGTGCAGGTCGGCGTGCACGCGGCGCCGCACGCCGCGCGCGATCTCGTCGGCCTCGTCCGGCTCCACCGGGTCGCCGTCCGCCTCGCGCAGCGCGACGACGTCGGCCACCTCGAGCGCGACGCGCCGCTCGGCGTCGGCCAGCAGGGCGACGACCGCGGTGTCCGCCGCCCGGCCGAGGCGCGTCTCCTCGAACGCCCGCGTGGCCTCGTCGACGATCGCGCGGGCCTGGGTCACGAGCTCGGACGCGATCGACGGCGAGTGCGCCGCGAGCGTCGCGAGGTCGTACAGGAGCACGCCCTCGACGTCGGCCACGCGCGGGTCGACGTCGCGGTGCAGCGCGAGGTCGAGCACGACCGTCGGGCGCGCGACGGGCTCGTCGCCCGCCCGCACCGCGGCCCGCTCGCGCGCCCGCACCACGGCGGCGGCGTCGAGCACGTGCTCGATCGCCTGCTCGCGCCGCTCGGGGCCCGGGCGCGCGGCGTCCGCCGCGAGCGCCCGACCGCGCGCGCCGCTGCACGACACCACGAGGTCCGCGTCCTCGAGCGCCACGACGAGGTCCGTCACGGCCTCCACGCCGCGCGCGGCGGCGAACTCCTCGGCGCGGCCGGACTGCGAGTAGACCCGCACGTCGTCGCACCCGAGCGCCCGCAGCGCGGCGAGGCTCGCGCCCGCGTACGACCCGGTGCCGATGAGGACGGCGCGGACCTGCGGCCACGGCGGCAGCTCGGCGGCGGCGAGGTCGAGCCCGAGCGCGACGACGGAGCGACCGGCCCCGCCGAGCGTCGTGTGGGTGCTGACCTTCTTGGACGTGCGCGACGCCGTCTGGAAGAGGAGCTCGAGCGTCGAGGACGTCACGCCGTCGGCGTGCGCGGTCTCGAGCGCCCGCTTGACCTGGCCGGCGATCTCGCGCTCCCCCACGACCATCGAGTCCAGGCCCGACGCGACGGCGAACAGGTGCTCGGCGACCTCGGTCCCGGCGCGCGTGCGGAACGACGCGAGCGCCTCGGCCACCTCCACGCCCGACGCGTCGGCGACCATGCGCGCGACGTGCTCGGTCGCGTGCTGCACGCCGGTGCCGTCGAGGGGGGCGTCCACGTCGAGGTACAGCTCGAACCGGTTGCACGTCGCGAGGACGACCGCACCGGTGATGACGTCGCACGCCGCGACCGCGGAGCCGCCGATCGAGTGGGCCCCGGTGGAGAGTCGTTCCAGGGCGTCGAGGTCCAGCTCGTGGTGGCTGGCCGTGAGGGAGAGAAGAGCCACAGTGCCTCCGATTTAATCATTCCCCCGGGAGAGAGGCAGAATCGGTAGCTGTGATTCCTGTCGCCCTTTCCCCGGGCCATCCCCTGACCGACGGCCGCACGGACCGTTCCCCGCTCGTGCAGGCCCTGCGCGCGGGCACGACCGGAAAGCGCCCGGAAATCACACCCGTGTGGTTCATGCGCCAGGCGGGCCGCTCGCTGCCCGAGTACCGTGCCGCGCGCGAGGGCGTGAGCATGCTCGACTCGTGCCTGCGCCCCGACCTCGCGTCCGAGATCACGCTCCAGCCGGTGCGCCGGCACCGCGTGGACGCGGGCATCTTCTTCTCGGACATCGTGGTGCCGCTGCGGCTCGCGGGCGTCGAGGTGGAGATCGCGCCGGGCGTCGGCCCCGTCATGGGCCAGGCGTACCGCACGCCCGACGACGTCGCCCGGCTCGTGGAGAGCGAACTCACCGAGGACGCGCTCGCCCCGGTCCGCGAGGCCGTCGCGCTGACCGTCGACGCGCTCGGCACGACGCCCCTCATCGGGTTCGCCGGGGCGCCGTTCACCCTCGCCGCCTACCTCGTGGAGGGCCGGCCGTCGCGCGACCACCTCGCGGCGCGCGCCCTGCTGCGCGGCGACCCGGAGACGTGGCAGCGCCTCGTCGACTGGGCGGCCGACCTCACCGGCACGTTCCTGAGGACGCAGGTCGAGGCGGGCGCGAGCGCGGCGCAGCTCTTCGACTCGTGGGCCGGCTCGCTCTCGCTCGCGGACTACGCGGCCGGCGCCGCCCCGGCGAGCACGCGCGCGCTCACCCACGTCGCGGACCTCGGCGTGCCCGTCGTCCACTTCGGCACGGGCACGGGCCACCTGCTCCCAGCGATGCGCGACGCCGTGACCGCAGCCGGGGTGCAGGACGTCGCCGTGGGCGTCGACTACCGCACGCCGCTCGACGACGCCGCCCGGCTCCTCGCCGAGGGCCACGCCCCCGTGCCGGTGCAGGGCAACATCGACCCCGCGCTGCTCGCCGCGCCGTGGGACGTGCTCGAGGCGCACGTCCGGGAGGTCGTGCGCCGCGGCCGCACGGCCCCGGGGCACGTGGTCAACCTCGGCCACGGCGTCCCGCCGGACACCGACCCCGACGTGCTGACGCGCGTCGTCGCGCTCGTCCACGCGCTCGCGGACGACGCTCCCGGCAGCGCCGCCGACACCGCCACCGAGGAGGCGACCCGACGGTGAGCACCGAGCCGACGACGCCCCGTCCGCCCGCACCCCCCGCACCGGAGGGGGTCGAGACCGCGGACGCGGTCGTCGTCGGCGCGGGCGTCGCCGGGCTCACCGCCGCGCGGACGCTGCGCGCGCAGGGGCTGCGCGTCGTCGTGCTGGACGCCGCCGAGGTGCCCGGCGGGCCCGTCCGCGGCGGGGACCTGCCCGGCCTCGACGGCGTGCGCGTCGACCTCGGGGCCGAGTCGTTCGCAGCCCGGGGCACCGCCGTCGGCGACCTCGTGCGCGAGCTGGGGCTCGACGTCGTCGAGCCGTCGGGCGCGGGCGCGTGGGGCTACGCCGCCGGGCACGCCTACCCCCTGCCGCGCGCGGGCGTCCTCGGCATCCCCGCGGACCCGTGGTCGCGCGACGTGCGCCGCGCCGTCGGCCTCGGCGGGTCGCTGCGCGCGAGCCTCGACCGCGTGCTGCCCCGCCGGTTCGCCGACCTGCGGACGCTCGAGACGTTCGCGCGGTCCCGCATGGGGGCGCGCGTGACCGAGCGGCTCGTCGCGCCGGTCGCCTCCGGCGTGCACTCCGCCCCGCTCGACCGGCTGGACGTCGCCGCGGTCGCGCCCGGGCTGCGCGAGGCGTTCGAGCGCGAGGGGTCGCTCGCGCGCGCCGTCGCGTCGATGCGCGCCCTCGCGCCCGCCGGGTCGGCCGTGCGCGGCATCGACGGCGGGATGCACCGGCTCGTCGAGGGGCTCGTCGCGGGGACCGACGTCCGGCTGCGCCACGAGGTCACGGGGATCTCGCGCGCCGCGGCCCCGGACGGCGGCCCCGGGACCTGGCTCGTGCGCGCCGAGACCCCGAGCGGCCCGGTCGACCTCGCCGCGCCGCGCCTCGTCGTGACGACCCCGGCGCTCGTCGACGCCCTCGGCCCGCTCGTCGGGACGGCGGCCGACCTCCTGCCGGACCCGGAGCCCGGCGCGGACGTGCGGCTCGTGACGCTCCTGCTGCGCGCGCCCGAGCTCGACGACGCCCCGCGCGGGACCGGCCTGCTCGTCGCCCCGCCGCACCGCGACGCCGGGCGTGCGGCGCCGCCGTCGGACGTCGAGGCGAAGGCGCTCACGCACTCGACCGCCAAGTGGCCCTGGCTGCGCGACCGCGTCCGCGCCGCCGCCGGGCCGGGGCACCACGTGGTGCGCCTCAGCTACGGGCGCATCGGCGCGACGACGGAGCCGGACCTCGACCGCGTCGTCCTGGACGCGTCGCGACTCTTCGGCGTCGACCTGCACGGGCGCGTCCTCGGCCACGTCGTCACGCGGTGGAACGGCGCGCTGCCCCCGCCTACGCCCGCGTTCCGGCGCGAGGTCGCGGCGTTCGTCGCGCGCGTGGACGCCGTGCCCGGGCTGGCCGTGACCGGCGGCTGGATCGCCGGGACGGGGCTCGCGTCGATCGTCGGCCACGCGCAGGAATGTGCCCGCGGCCTCGCGGCCGCGGGGTGAGGGAATCCTCACCGGATTGCACGCCGGAATAGTCCCGAGAATTCCGCGCGAAATGACCTGACACATTGTCCGCAACTTCCTGACCGGGCGTCAGGACCACGTCACTCCCCGCATCATTCCCGCGCCGTGACGTGCACATTTTCGTGGAATGCCGAAGTGGGGAGAGACTGGTTCCGTGAGTCCTGCAGGTACGACGCCCCTCCGCGTGGGCACGCGCGGCAGCGCCCTCGCGACGACCCAGACCGGCCACGTCGCCCGCCGCCTCGAAGAGCTGACCGGCCGCGACGTCGAGATCGTGCGCATCCGCACCGACGGCGACGTGCTCACCGGCTCGCTCGCCCAGATGGGCGGCACGGGCGTCTTCGTGACCGCGCTCCGCGAGGCGCTGCTCGACGGCCGGTGCGACGTCGCGGTGCACTCCCTCAAGGACCTCCCGACCGAGCCCGCACCGGGGCTCACCGTCGTCACGCCCGAGCGCGAGAACCCGCGCGACGTCCTGTGCGCGCGCGGCGGCCTGACCATCACGACGCTCCGGCGCGGCGCGCGCGTCGGCACCGGGTCGCCGCGGCGCGCCGCGCAGCTCCGGTCCGTCCGGCCCGACCTCGACGTCGTCGACATCCGCGGCAACGTCGACACGCGCCTCGCTCGGGCGCTCGGCGAGGAGGCGGACCTCGACGCCGTCGTGCTCGCGTACGCAGGGCTCGCCCGCCTCGGCCGGCTCGAGGCCGTGTCCGAGGTGATCGACACCGCGATCATGGCGCCCGCCGCCGGGCAGGGCGCGCTCGCCGTCGAGGTGCGCACGTCGTCGCTCGACGACCCGGTCCTCGCCCGCGCCCTGCACGACCTCGACCACGAGCCCACGCGCCTCGCCGTGCTCGCCGAGCGCGCGCTCCTCGGCCGGCTCGAGGCCGGGTGCGCGGCCCCCGTCGGCGCGCACGCCGTCGTGGAGGACGGCGACGTGGCGCTGACGGCCGTCGTCGCGCGGGTCGACGGCGCCGAGCAGCTCACGCACTCCGCGCGCGCCGCGCTCCCCCCGAGCGCCGGATCGCTCGCCGCGGCCGCGACCGCCCGGGACGACGTCGCGCGCGGGCTGGGTGCCCGCGTCGCCGACGCGCTCCTCGCCGACGGCGCCGCGCGCCTCGCGCCGCTGCGCGAGACCGGGGCGGGCACCCCTGTCCTCGACGCCCCGGCCGCGGAGGCCCCGGCGACCGACCGCGCCGTGGAGGCTGCCCGCGAGCAGCTCCGCGACGGCGGCTACCGCGGCGCGGCGGAATGAGCCCCGGACCGCTGCGCGACCCGTCGCGGGGGCCCGCGCCCGTGGTGCCCCCGCTCCCGGCGCGTGGCACGGCGGGCGCGGTGGACCCTGGTGCCCCGGTGGACGCTGGGTACCCCGTGGACGCCGTGGGGCCGGTGGACGACCTGGACGCGGCCCGCCGGGCCGACGCGCTCGCCGGTCGGACCGTCCTGGTCCCGCGTGCGCCCGAGCGCGCCGCTGGCCTCGCGGCGACGCTCCGCGACGCGGGCGCCCGCGTCCTCGTCAGCCCGGCGATCGAGCGCGCGCCCGTCGAGGACACCGCGCCCGTCGACGGCGCCCTCGCCCGCCTGGTCCACGGCGACTTCGCGTGGGTCGTCGTGACGAGCGTCAACGCGATCGACGAGCTCGTCGCGAGCGCCGCCCGCCAGGGCGTCGACCTCGGCGACGCCGCGCGCCGGGCCCGCTGGGCCGCCGTCGGGCCCGCGTCGCGCCGCGCCCTGGAGGCGGTCGGCGTCACCGTCGAGCTCGAGCCCGACGAGAACTCCGCCCGCGGCCTCGTCGCCGCGTTCGCCGCCCTCCCCCCGTCGGACCAGGCCTCTACCCCGGCGGACCGCGGCTCTACCTCGGGGAACCAGGGCTCTACCTCGAGGGACCAGGGCTCTACCTCGCGAGGTAGAGGTGTGGTCCTGCTGCCGCAGGGGGACCTCGCGGCGCCGACGATGCACGACGGCCTGCACGACCTCGGGTACGTCCCGCACGTCGTCACCGTCTACCGCACCGTCACGCACACGCTCGCGCCGGACGTCGTCGCGGCGTGGCGCGCGGGCGCGGTGGACGCCGTCGTGCTCACCTCGGGGAGCGTCGCGCGCGAGGTCGCGCGGCAGCTCGGCCCGCGCGACGACGTCGTGGGCGTCGCGATCGGCGACCCGACCGCCCGGGCCGCGCGCGACGTCGGGCTGCGGCTCGATGCCGTCGCGGAGCGCCCGACCGACGCCGCGCTGGCCGCCGCGCTCGTCGGCGCGCTCGCCGCCACCCGCACCACCGCCGGCTCCGCCGCCCTGCCCGACGACCCGGCCGCTGCCCCGGCCGCCGGCACGACCGGCGTCGACCCGACCCCCGAAGGAGACCCCTCGTGACCCACCAGCTCCCCGTCGGGCACCACCGGCCGCGCCGCCTGCGCACGAGCCCGCGCGTGCGACGGCTCGTCAGCGAGACGCGCGTGCACGCGTCCGACCTCGTGCTCCCCCTGTTCGTCAAGGAGGGCCTCGACGCGCCGCGCCCCATCTCGTCGATGCCGGGCGTCGTGCAGCACACCGAGGCGACGCTCGCGGACGCCGTGCGCGACGCCGCGCGCGCCGGGGTCGGCGGCGTCATGCTCTTCGGCATCCCGGCCGAGCGCGACGCGACCGGCACCCAGGCGGACGCCGAGGACGGCATCCTGCAGCGCGGCATCCGGATCGCGGTCGAGGCGGCGCGTGAGCACGCGGGCGGCGGGCCGGTCGTCATGGCCGACACGTGCCTCGACGAGTTCACCGACCACGGGCACTGCGGCGTGCTCGCCGAGGGCCGGGACGGGGGCGTCGTCGTCGACAACGACGCGACGCTCGACCGCTACGCCTCGATGGCCGTCGCGCAGGCGCGCGCGGGCGCGGACGTCGTCGCGCCGTCGGGCATGATGGACGGCCAGGTCGCCGTGATCCGCGAGGCGCTCGACGCCGCCGGGTTCGACGACGTGGGCATCCTCGCGTACTCCGCGAAGTACGCGAGCGCGTTCTACGGGCCGTTCCGGGAGGCCGTGGACTCGGCGCTCCAGGGCGACCGCCGCACCTACCAGATGGACGCGGGCAACGCCCGAGAGGGCCTGCGCGAGGCCGACCTCGACCTCGCCGAGGGTGCGGACATGGTCATGGTGAAGCCCGCCGGGTCGTACCTCGACGTGCTCGCGGCGGTCGCGGAGATGTCGGCGGTGCCCGTCGCGGCGTACCAGGTGTCGGGCGAGTACGCGATGATCGAGGCGGCCGCGGCGAACGGCTGGATCGACCGGCGCGCCGCCGTCACGGAGTCGGTGCTCGGCATCAAGCGCGCCGGCGCGGACGTGATCCTCACCTACTGGGCGACGGAGCTCGCGGGCTGGCTGGACGAGAACGACGGAAGGACGCGGGCATGACGGACACGGGCGGTTTCGGGACGGCGGAGGCCGTGCAGGCGCAGGACGCGGCGCTGTTCGGCGCGCCGGGCGCGGGCGGGGCGGACAACCACGCCGCGTTCGTGCGCGCGCAGGGCGTGCTCCCGGGCGGCGTCAGCTCGCCCGTGCGCGCCTACGGGTCCGTGGGCGGCGACCCGCGGTTCCTCGCCTCGGCGCGCGGCCCGTACGTGACCGACGTCGCGGGCCGCGAGTACGTCGACCTCGTGTGCTCGTGGGGCCCGGCGCTGCTCGGGCACGCGCACCCCGACGTCGTCGCCGCGGTCCAGGAGGCGGCGGCACGCGGGCTGTCGTTCGGCGCGCCGACGCTCGGCGAGGTCGAGCTCGGGGAGGAGATCCGCCGCCGGGTGCCCGCCGCGGAGCGCGTGCGCCTCGTGTCCACGGGCACGGAGGCCACGATGACCGCGATCCGGCTCGCGCGCGGCGTGACCGGGCGCGACCTCGTCGTGAAGTTCGCCGGCTGCTACCACGGGCACGTGGACGCGCTGCTCGCCGAGGCGGGGTCCGGCGTCGCGACGCTCGCCCTGCCCGGCTCGGCCGGGGTCACCGAGGCGACGGCGGCCGAGACGCTCGTGCTCCCGTACAACGACCTCGCGGCGGTCGAGGCGGCGTTCGCGGAGCGCGGCTCCGAGATCGCGGCCGTCATCACCGAGGCGTCGCCCGCGAACATGGGCGTCGTCCCGCCCGCGGAGGGCTTCAACGAGGGCCTGCGCCGCATCACGGCGGCGCACGGCGCGCTGCTGATCCTCGACGAGGTGCTCACGGGCTTCCGCGTCGGGCCGAGCGGCTGGTGGGGCCTCGAGAACGCGGTGCTGCGCGGCCAGGGCGCGGACGGCTACACGCCCGACCTGTTCACCTTCGGCAAGGTCGTGGGCGGCGGGATGCCCGTCGCCGCGGTCGGCGGACCGGCGAGCGTCATGGACCAGCTCGCGCCCCTCGGACCCGTCTACCAGGCGGGCACGCTCTCGGGGAACCCCGTCGCGGTCGCCGCGGGCCTGGCGACGCTGCGGCTGGCCGACGAGACGGTGTACGCGCGCGTGGACGAGGTCGCGGGCGTGCTGTCGGCGGCGGTGAGCTCCGCGCTCGACGCCGCGGGCGTGCCGCACCGCGTGCAGCGCGCGGGCTCGCTCTTCTCCGTGATGTTCGGCGAGCTCGCCGCGACCGCGGGCGTGCGCGACTACGCGCAGGCCCAGGCGCAGGAGTCGTTCCGGTACCGCGCGTTCTTCCACGCGATGCTCGACGCCGGGGTCAGCCTGCCGCCGTCGGTGTTCGAGGCGTGGTTCGTCTCGGCCGCCCACGACGACACCGCCGTCGCCCGCATCCTCGACGCGTTCCCCGCCGCCGCCCGCGCGGCCGCGGAGGCCCGCCCCGCCTGACGGCGCCAGGCCGGAGCGTCCCACCCGCCGAGCACGGGGTTGCTGTCGTTCTGACGCTCAGAACGACAGCAACCCCGTGGTCGGCGGGGGTCAGTACGTGCCGGGTGTGGCCGCGCGTCCGGCCTGTCGGCCGAGCGAGCGGATCTGGACGCCGAACGCGATGAGCATGACGCCCCAGACGATCGCGAAGAGCGCGAGCAGCCACACGATCGACACCAGGCCGGCGTTGACGTTGAACAGCACGAGCAGACCGAAGACGATGCCGAGCAGGCCGGCGACGACGCCCCAGCCCCACCCGCTCCCAGGGACCTTGCGCAGGTCGAGGCTCGCGACCGTCTGGAACAGGCCGTAGACCACGGCCCAGAACCCGACGATCCAGGTGAGCACGATCGCGGTCTTGCCCGGCCAGACGAGCAGCACGACGCCGACCGCGAGGCTCAGGACGCCCATCGTCACGAGCAGCGCGGTGCCGCTGCCCGTGCCGCGGCGCCGGATGCCCTCGACGATCTCGACGATGCCGTCGACGACGGCGAAGATGCCGATCACCCAGATGACGACGGCCGCCGTCTTGTCCGGCCACGCGAGCGCGATGATGCCGAAGAGGATGGCGAGCACGCCGCGGATCACCGGCCAGTACCAGACCTGCTTCGCGGTGCGCGAGAAGGCGGTGAGGATCGGGTCCTGGATCGTCATGGTCACTCCCCTGCCGAGGTGACGGGCCGGCTCCCGACGGCCTGGGCCCGGGCGCCTCCCGCTTCGCCTCCATGGAACACCCGGCGGTGCCGCGTGTCGCGGCGAACCGCGCGTCTCGCCCGTACGGGGTGACCCGGGCAGCGGGCCGGGTCGCGTCGCTCAGGCGCGCGCGGGGTGCGGCGCGAGGGCGGGCGAGGGCGCGCGGCGTCGTCGGCCTCGCCAGACGACGAGCGCCGCGAGCGCGAGCACGCCGGCGAACGCGAGGACGGGCCCGGCGAAGAACGGCCCGATCCGCTTCTCGGCGACCACGGCGTACGTCGGGGTGAAGGCGACGTCCGCGGCGGCGGGGGCGAAGGAGAAGTCGGAGACGATCTGCGTCGCCGGCTCGGTGAACACCTGCTCGTGGGCCGTGACGAAGCCGCCGGCGGCGAGCAGCGCCGCGAGCTCCTCCGACGCGACGTCCGCCGGGTCGAGGCGGCCGGCGAAGCGCACGGTCGGCTCGTGCGCCTCGGCGGTCGGGTCGACGCGGTCGACGCGGTGGTCGGCCAGGACGTACGTGCGCGTGCTCTGGGTGTCCTCCGCGACGGCCGACATGCGCATGGGGTAGACGAGCGAGCCGCTCGGGAACGTGACCCGGAGCGGCTGGAGCGTGCCGTCGAACGCGGCGGCCTCCTCGGGCGCGAGCCGGGCCGCGACGAACGACCAGCCCTCGCCGACGTAGGGGGCGAGGGCCGTCCGGATCGTCTCGGGGAGCTGGAACCCGCGCTCGGTGAGCCAGGCGTCGAGCGCGCCCGTGTCGGTCGCGCCGAGCGTCGTGACGTCGAGCGGCCCGAGGCGGACCTCGTCGAGCACCGTGACGCCCGCGCCCGCCACGGCGTCCGCGCCGCTCCCGAAGCCGAGCTCGGGCCACCACCGGGTGTCGGAGACGACGGCGCGCGGCCGGGTGAGCTCGTCGAGCTCGCGGAACACCTGCGGGTCGGCGAGCGCGACCTCGGCGGGTGCGGGCGTGGGCAGCAGCAGGCCGACCTCGGGCGCGTTCGACAGCGTGGAGAGCTCGACGAGCATCGTCTCGGTGGTCCCGTCCCACTGGAGGACCGCGGTCTCGTGGGAGACCGCCGTGTCGTACGCGGGCCCGTCGACGAGGCCGCCGCACGCGCACGCGCCCGCGGGTGGCGCCGCGACGACGCCCGTCCCCGCGAGCGCGACCGACACCACCGCCACGCGCAGCGCGCGTCGTGCTCCGGCTCCCCTGCCCATGCTTGGGAGGGTAGGTGCGTGCCCGGGGCACCGCGCGGCGGGTGCCGAATCGTGATGCCGTCGTGACGGCGTCGTGACCGGCCGTCAGCCGACGGCGGCGCTCACCCCGAGGTGCACGACGACGCCCAGCACCAGGGCCCAGGCCGCGACGGCCACGACGCCCCAGGTGAAGACACGGGCGCGCGGGGCCCCGAACCCGACCATCGCCGCGGCGGTGACGTGGCTCGGCAGGAGCAGCGGCCCGAGGAGGCTGACGCCGGGCACGCCGTAGCGGTCGAACACCTGCCGCATCCGCTGGCGCTTGGGCGTGGTCTCGACGGTCCGTCCGCGCGTGATCCCGCTGCGCGCGGCGCCGATGACCCAGACGACCAGGGCGAGCGCGATCGCGTTGCCGACGATCGCGACCGGGATGGCGACGAACGGGTTGACGCCCGCCACGACCCCGAGGACCGCCGCGCCCTCGGCCTCGACGTAGGGGATCGCGCCGGCGAGCAGGACCCCGACCCAGCGCAGGAAGGGCGGCAGGCCCTGCGTGAGGTCCTGGAGCCCGGTGACGATGTCGGTCATGGTGCGCCTCTCGTTGGTGGTGCTTCCAGCCTCGCGGCGGCACGGCGTCTGCGGCAGTGCGGCCCGTCACCGGACGGGGTGGAGTCCTCACCCGACGGGCATGACACGTGTCATGCGCTCGGAGGGGATCGTCGAACCTCCCGACGGATACCTCACGGGGGTATGATGGGGCGTACCCTGACGGGGTATCACCGCCGCACCACCCGCGCGGCGGGCGCGCTACCGCGTCCTGGACGAGGAGGAGAGCATGAGCGACACGACCGAGGCGACGGCCGTCGAGCAGGAGCAGGCGGTCCACACCGGTCCGCACGGCTACGCGTCCGACAAGGAGGCGTACCTCAAGCGCATGCGCCGCATCGAGGGCCAGGTGCGCGGCATCGCCCGCATGATCGACGAGGACGTCTACTGCATCGACATCCTCACGCAGGTCTCCGCCGTCACCAAGGCGCTCCAGGCCGTGAGCATCGGCCTCGTCGAGGACCACCTGGGCCACTGCGTCGTGGACGCGGCCCGCCAGTCCGAGGCGGAGGGCGCGGCCAAGGTCAAGGAGGCCGCCGACGCCATCGCCCGCCTCGTCCGCAGCTGACCACCCCACCACCCGAGGAGCACCATGAGCACCGTCACGACCCTGGGCGTCACCGGCATGACCTGCGGCAACTGCGTCGCCCACGTCACGAAGGACCTCGAGGCCGTCGCCGGCGTCGAGAACGTGAGCGTCGAGCTCCGCGTCGGCAGCACGTCCGAGGTCACGGTCTTCTCCGACGACCCGCTCGACGAGGCCGCGCTGCGCGAGGCCGTCGACGAGGCCGGGTACGAGGTCGCGTCGGTCGAGGTCCAGCAGGACGCGCTCGCCGCGCAGTACGCCGAGCAGGCGGCCGACAAGCAGGAGGCGCACGACTGCACGTGCGGCTGCGGCACCGAGCCCGCCGCCGACGCCGCCCCCGCGACGAAGACGTACGACCTTCAGGTCCCGCCCCGCGCCTGACCGTCCCCGGTCCGCACCTCCCCGGTGCCCGACGGCGGGACGCGCCTCGACCGCACGAGGCCGCGACCGTCGTCGGGCACCCCGGGTCCCGGTCGCCACCGCGACCCCGACCCCCGCGCCCACCAGCAGCGCCGCGCACGCCGCGACGGCCACCACGCCGGACCACCGCGGCGACCTCGCCCCGCACCCCGTCGAGGAGCCCCACCGATGACCGCACAGCCCGCGCCCACCCCGACCGCCGCACCCGGCGGAGCCGCGGAGGCCCGGCCCGTCGCCGAGGTCGACCTCGCGATCGGCGGCATGACGTGCGCGTCGTGCGTCGCACGCGTCGAGAAGCGCCTCAACCGCGTCGAGGGCGTCACGGCGACGGTCAACCTCCCGCTGGAGACCGCGCACGTCGTCCTCGCGACCGACGTCACCGACGCCGACCTCGTCGAGGCCGTCGAGAAGGCCGGCTACACGGCCCGCGTCACGACCCGCCGCGCAGCCGCCGCGACCGACCGGGGCACTCCCCCGGCGGATCAGGGCGAGACGACCGCCGAGGCGGCGGTGCGGCCGGAGGACCCGGAGGCGGGCCCGCGCACCTCCGCCGACCCTGCCACCGAGCCGGGCCCCGCCATCGGGCCCGACCGCGCCGCCGGGCCTGACCGCGCCACCGCCGCACCCGACGACGGCGCCGTCCCGACCGACCGCGGCGCCGTGCTGGCGCAGCGCCTGCGCGTCGCGGCGGTGCTCACCGTGCCGGTCGTCGCGCTGTCGATGGTCCCGGCGCTGCAGTTCACCGGCTGGCAGTGGGTCGTCGCGGCGCTCTCGCTGCCCGTCGTCACGTGGGCCGCGTGGCCGTTCCACGCGGCGGCGTTCCGCGCGGCCCGGCACGGCGCGTCGACGATGGACACGCTCGTGTCGCTCGGCGTGGTCGCCGCGACGCTCTGGTCGCTGTGGGCGCTGCTGCTGGGCGGCGCGGGCGAGCTCGGGATGCGCATGGAGCCGACGCTCGTCCCGTCGCGCGGCCACGCGGGCGCCGCTCCCGAGCTCTACTTCGAGGTCGCGGCCGTCGTCACGACGTTCCTGCTCGCGGGCCGGTACGCCGAGCACCGCTCGAAGCGGCGCGCGGGCGACGCGCTGCGGTCGCTGCTCGCGCTGGGCGCGAAGGACGCGGAGCGCGTGCTGCTCGCCCCCGACGGCACCCCGCGCACCGGGCCCGACGGCGCGCGCGTCACCGAGCGCGTGCCCGTCGCCGACCTCGCGGTGGGCGACGTGTTCCTCGTGCGGCCGGGCGACAAGGTCGCGACGGACGGCGTCGTGCTCGAGGGGTCGAGCGCCGTCGACACGTCGCTGCTCACGGGCGAGCCGGTCCCGGTCGACGTCGGCCCCGGCGACGCCGTGACCGGCGCGACGGTGAACGCGGCGGGCGCTCTCCTGGTGCGCGCGACGCGCGTGGGCGAGGAGACGACGCTCGCGCAGATCGGCCGCCTCGTCACGCAGGCCCAGACGGGCAAGGCGCCGGTGCAGCGGCTCGCGGACCGTATCTCCGCGGTGTTCGTGCCGGTCGTGCTCGTGCTCGCGGTGGGGACCCTGGCCGCGTGGCTCCTCGCGGGCGCCGGGACGCAGCTCGCGTTCACCGCCGCGGTCGCGGTCCTCATCATCGCGTGCCCCTGCGCGCTGGGGCTCGCGACGCCGACGGCCCTGCTCGTCGGCACGGGCCGGGGCGCGCAGCTCGGCGTCCTCATCAAGGGCCCGGAGATCCTCGAGTCGACGCGCCGCGTCGACACGGTGGTGCTCGACAAGACGGGCACGGTCACCCAGGGCGCGATGGCGCTCGAGGCGGTCGTCACGCCGTCGGGCCGCGCGCCGCTCGACCGGCTCGTGGCCGACGGCCCCGCGGCTGCGGACGCGCGCGACGCCTTGCGCCACGCGGGCGCGGTCGAGGCCCTGAGCGAGCACCCGATCGCTCGCGCGATCACCGCGGCCGCGCGCGACCTGCCCGCGGGCGCCCCGGCGTCGGACGACGGCCCCCGGGTCGGGGCCGACGGCGTCGCGGTGGGATCGCTGCAGGCGTTCGACTTCCGCAGCGCCCCGGGCGGCGGGGTCGAGGCCGTCGTCCGGACCGCGCACTCGGGCCTCTCGCGGGGCGCCGGGGCCGCGGGGCTCACCGCGCGCCGGGTGCTCGTCGGGCAGCCCGCGTGGCTCGCGCGCGAGGGCGTGACCCCGGAGCCGGCCCTCGACGACGCGTTCGCGGCGGCCGAGGCGTCGGGGGCGAGCGCCGTCGTCGTCGCGTGGGACGGCCGGGCGCGCGCGGTGCTCGTGCTGCGCGACCCGGTGAAGCCCACGTCGGCCGAGGCCGTGCGCGAGCTCCGGGAGCTCGGCCTGCGGCCGTACCTGCTCACGGGCGACGGCGAGGGCGCGGCCCTCGAGGCGGCGCGCGCCGTCGGCATCGCGGAGACGGACGTCGTCGCGCGCGTCCTCCCCGACGAGAAGGTCGACGTCGTGGCCCGGCTCCAGCGCGAGGGCCGCGTCGTCGCGATGGTCGGGGACGGCGTCAACGACGCCGCCGCGCTCGCGACGGCCGACCTCGGGCTCGCGATGGGGACCGGCACGGACGTCGCGATCGAGGCGAGCGACCTCACGCTCGTCCGCGGCGACCTGCGCAGCGCGGCGACCGCGATCCGGCTGTCGCGCCGCACGCTGCGCGTCATCCAGCAGAACCTCTTCTGGGCCTTCGCGTACAACGTCGCGGCGATCCCGCTCGCGGCGGCCGGCCTGCTCAACCCGATGATCGCGGGCGCGGCGATGGCCGCGAGCTCGGTGCTCGTCGTCGGGAACTCCCTGCGCCTGCGCCGCGCTGCCTGACACCCGGCACCCGCCCCGGAACCGACACCCGCCGAACACGGGGACGGCGACCGGAACCGCTCGGATCCGGTCGCTGATCCCGTGCTCGGCGGGAGGGGTGGGGGTCAGAATGAGGGTCAGCGGAAGCGGCGGCCCTCGTCGCGGCGGTAGGCGCCGACCGCGAGGACGGCGAACAGCACCGTCCAGCCCAGGAGCACGAACCACGCCGCGCCGTACGCCGGCTCGCCCGTGAGGGCCTGGACGAGCAGGTCGCGGCCCGCGCGGGTCGGGGTGGCCTTCGAGATCGCGTCGAGCCAGTCGGGGAAGAGGAACGGCGGCAGGAACAGGCCGCCCGCGAACGCGAGCGGGAAGAGGATCACCTGCACGACCGGGAGCGCCGCCTTCGCCGACAGCGAGTAGCCGATCGCCATGCCGAGCAGCACGAACGGCACGGACACGAGCAGCACCGTCCCGACGCCCGCGAGGAGCTGGGTCGCGGTGACGCTCGCGTCGGTGAACAGCCAGCCGATGAGGATGAGCGGCACGAGGCCGAACAGCGAGAAGATCCCGCCGTTGAGCACGCGCGCCGCCATGCGCGGCGCGGGCCCCGCGGGCAGCGTGCGGACGAACGGGTCGAACGGCAGCTGCCGGTCCTCCGCGACGCCGAGCCCGTACGTGAACAGGCTCGCCGAGCAGATCGCGAACAGACCGAGCGACGCGACGGCCATGGTCGCCGCCACCGGGTCCTGCGCCACGGCCTTCTGCGGCACGACGAAGAAGAACATCGCGAGCGCGGGGAACAGCAGGTTGCCGAGCACCGCGACGGGTACGCGCACGGTCTCGAGGAACTGGTACTTGAGGTGCAGCCACGTGAGGCGCAGCGGCCCGGGCAGAGCCGCCGTCCGCGGGGTGGTGGTCGTGGTGGTCATCGGGCCCGTGCCTCCGTCGTCGGGGCCGCGTCGCGCGCGACCATCTGCTCGAACGCCTCCTCGAGGCTCGCGCCTCGGATCTCGAGGTCGTGGAAGTCGACGCCCGAGGTGACGAGCTCGCGCACGAGCGCGTCGGCGTCGGGCGTGTACAGCTCCTGGCGGCCGTCGCCGAGGCGGTCGGCCCGCACGACGCCCGGACGGTCGCGCAGGTCGACGGCCGACCCGACGACGACGCGCCGCAGGGACACGCGCCGCAGGATCGCGTCGAGCGAGTCGTCGGCCTTCACGACGCCCTGGTCGATGACGACGACGCGCTGCGCGAGCGCCTGCACCTCCTCGAGGTAGTGGCTCGTGAGCAGCACCGTCCCGCCGCCCGCGTGGTACGCGCGGATCGCGTCCCACAGCGCCTGGCGCGCGCCGACGTCGAGCCCTGTCGTCGGCTCGTCGAGCAGCACGACGCGCGGGCGGCCCACCAGCGAGAGCGCGACGGCGAGGCGGCGCTTCTGCCCGCCGGACATCGCGCCCGTCTGGCGGCCCGCGAGCTCGGTGAGGCCGAACTGCTCGAGCAGCTCCGCCGTCGGGACCGGGTCGGGGTAGTGGCCGCCGACGAAGTCCACGACCTCCCGCACCTTGAGCGTCGCGGGCAGGCCCGTCTCCTGCGGCGTGAGACCGAGGCCGACGCGGCTGCGCGCGTCGCGCGGGTCGCCCCCGAGGAGCCGCACCGTCCCGGAGTCGGGCCGCCGCTGCCCGCTGACCAGGGACAGCAGCGTCGACTTCCCGGCGCCGTTCGGGCCGAGCAGCCCGACGAGCTCACCACCCCCGACGGTGAGGGAGACGTCGTCGAGCGCGACGACCGCACCGAAGCGACGCGTCACGCGGTCGACGGCGACCACGGGCGGGGTGCGGTCCGTGCCCGACGGCGCGGGCTCGGCTCGGGCGGTCCGGACCGGGCCGGTGCGCGGGGCGCGCTCGGTGCGCTCGTCGCTCATGGTCGGGCTCCCTTCAGGAGGGCGTCGAGGGCGGTCGTGTAGTCCTCGAAGGCGACGCGACCGCGGGCGGTGAGGGACAGGTAGGTGGCGGGCGTGCGGCCCTCGTGCGTCTTGGTGACGGTCACGTAGCCGGCGTCCTCGAGCTTGCGCAGGTGCGTCGAGAGGTTGCCCGCGGTCATGTCGAGGAGCTTCTGGAGCTTGGGGAAGGACAGCTCGTCGCCCGTCGGGAGGGTGGCGAGCGTCGCGACCACGCGCAGCCGCGCGGGCGCGTGGATGACGGGGTCGAGCTCGGTCTCAGGCATCGGCCGCACCCTCCGCCGGCCGGGCGGGCACGGGGCGGGACGCGCGACGCCGTCGTCGGACGCGCACGACCTGCTCGATCCCGGCCATGACGAGGAAGCCGCCGCCGCCCGCGAGCGCCATGACGAGGTAGGTGAGCGGCAGCCCGGCGAACGTCGCGACGGCCGCGGTGAGCAGGATCCACACCCCGAGGACGAACAGCCCGCGGTCGCCGAACGCGGCCGCGCCGCCGAGGTAGAGGAGGCCGACGACGACGCACGCGAACGCGTTGCTGGCGAGCGCCATGACCTCCTCGGACGCCCCGGCGCGGGCCAGCCCGCCGAGCACGAGGCCGAAGCAGAGGAACCCGAGCATCCACGACCACCCGTACATCGCCCCGGTGCGGGCGCTCACGCCGCGCGTCCCGGCGGTGCGCGTGACGCTGTGGACGATCGTGAACGCGACGGCGGCCGCGATGAGGCTGAAGAAGACCCAGAAGGCCCACGGCTCGGGCTGGGCGCCCATGACCTGACCGGCGCCGCTCGTGACGCGGACCGTCGCGGTCCCGTCCGCGACCCGGACCGCGCTCGTCCACAGGCACAGGTAGCCGACGAGCCACGCGACGCCCCACGCGAGGAACAGCAGCCGGGAGTCGGGCTCGGTCGCCTGGCGCGCGCGCTCCTGCTGCTCCCGGATGAGGCGGAGCGTCTCGGCGGCGCCGAGGGACGGCTCGTCGGGCTCGCCGACGGCTCCGTCGTGGACGGCGTCGCCGTGGTCGGTCGTCATGGTGGCCTCTCGGTGGTGCGGGACGTTCCGGAAACTACTTTGCACTGCAAACCTGTTTGTAGATTCCCACACGCGGGCGCCGTCGCGCAAGACCCGGGAGACGGATGCGGCGCTCCTCCGAAATGTGATATCACTTTGCTATACACGACGCGGCCCCGCCGCAGGAGAGGACGACCATCGTGACCGAGAGCGCAGCACCCCCGCAGGAGTCCGTCGGCGGCGAACCGACCGGCCGCCCCGTCGGCCACGACGGCACGCGCGTCGACGTCACCGAGCGGCCCGCCTGGTCCCTCGGCGCGGGCGGCGCGGCCGCCGTCATCGCGCTGAGCATCGTCCTTCTCCTCGGCGGCACGGGGCTCGTCGTGGCCGCCGCGGCGGAGGCCGGCAACCCCGCCGTGCTCATCACGCTCGGCGTCCTGGCGTTCCTCGCGGGCGTGCTCGTCCCGACCGGCGTCGCCGTCATCAACCCCGGCGAGACGGTCGTCGTCCAGTTCTTCGGCCGCTACCTCGGCACCGTCCGCACCACGGGCCTCGTCGCGACGGTGCCGCTCAGCACCCGCCGCCGCGTGTCCGTGCGCGTCCGGAACTTCGAGACGAGCGAGCTCAAGGTCAACGACGCCGACGGCAACCCCATCAACATCGCCGCGATCGTCGTCTGGCAGGTCGCCGACACCGCCAAGGCGTCGTTCGCGGTCGAGGACTACGACGACTTCGTCGTGGTCCAGGCCGAGTCCGCGCTGCGCCACGTCGCCATGTCCCACCCGTACGACGACGCCGAGGCCGGCGAGGAGTCGCTGCGCGGCGCGACGGAGGTCGTCTCGGCCGAGATCGCGGCGGAGGTCGCGGAGCGCGTCGTCGTGGCGGGCGTCGAGGTCATCGAGGCCCGCATCTCCAACCTCGCCTATGCGCCCGAGATCGCGCAGGCGATGCTCCAGCGCCAGCAGGCCGGGGCGATCATCGCGGCACGCTCGCGCATCGTCGAGGGCGCGGTCTCCATGGTCGAGGACGCCCTGTCCCGCCTCGAGGCCGAGGACATCGTCACGCTCGACGACGAGCGCCGCGCGACGATGGTCTCCAACCTCCTCGTGGTGCTCTGCGGCGACAGCCGCGTGACGCCCGTCGTCAACACGGGGTCCCTGTACCAGTGACGCCCGTCGGGCCCACGCCGCCCGAGAAGCGCGACGCGCCCGACGACGGCGACCGGCCGTCGTCGGGCCGCGGCGTGCCCGCGGGGGAGCCGGCCACGCCGGAGGGCGACGCACCCTCGCCGGGCGAGCAGGCGTCGTCGGGCACAGCGCCCGGCGCGGGCGCGGGCGCAGACACGGGCACGGAGACGACCCCGGGCGCGGGCCGAGCGCAGCGGCCGCAGCGCAAGTCGGTCCTCCTGCGCCTCGACCCCGCCGTGCACGACGCCCTCGCCCGCTGGGCCGGCGACGACCTGCGCAGCGTCAACGCGCAGATCGAGATGCTCCTGCGCCGAGCGCTCGACGACGCGGGCCGCCTCCCCCGCGACGTCCGCCCACCCCGCCGCCCGGGCCGCCCACCTCGCCCATAACTCCCCACCCGCCGAGCACCGGGTCCGCGACCGCTCTCGTCTCGATCCGGTCCCGGATCGCGTGCTCGCGGGGCGCTCCGACCGTGGTCGGTGGACAGGTGTCGTCCAGGAGGCACCGAGGTGGCTTTCGGTGAGCGGTGCTATAACCGGACCGTGCCCGACCTGACCGCTCCCGGCTCCCCCGCCGCGCCCGTGCCCGGCCCGACGGCCGCCGTCGTCCCCGGCACCGCCGACGGCGCTCCCGCGCGCCCGGACCGCGCCACGCGCCGTCGTATCGGCGCGGAGATCTGGATCGTGCTCGGGCTCAGCCTCGGCAAGTCGGCGGTCTACGCGATCATCAACATCGTCGCGCGGCTCACCGCCGGGACCCCGCTCGGCGAGCAGTCCGCGAGCCTCAACGTGAGCCGGTCGGCCCGCCCGTACCTCGACCTCGCCTACCAGCTCGTCGGGATCTTCTTCGCCGTGCTGCCCGTCGCGCTCGCGCTCTACCTGCTCAGCGCGCGCGGCCGCTCCGCCGTCCGCGCCATCGGGCTCGACGGCGCCCGGCCCCTGCGCGACGTCGGCTGGGGGTTCGCGCTCGCCGCGGCCATCGGCATCCCCGGCCTGGGGTTCTACGCGCTCGGCCGTGTCCTCGGCATCACGGTCGAGGTGCAGGCGTCGGCGCTCAACGCCGCGTGGTGGACGGTGCCCGTGCTCATCCTCGCCGCGCTGCAGAACGGCCTGCTCGAGGAGGTCATCGCGGTCGGCTACCTGTTCGAGCGCACGCGCGACCTCGGCTGGGGCCGCGTGAAGTTCGTCGTGTGGAGCTCGCTCCTGCGCGGGTCCTACCACCTGTACCAGGGCTTCGGGCCGTTCGTGGGGAACGTCGTCATGGGCGTCGTGTTCTCGTGGTTCTACACGTCCCGCTGGGGCCAGCACCGCGTCATGCCGCTCGTGATCGCGCACACCCTGCTCGACGTCGTCGCGTTCGTCGGGTACGCGCTGCTCCCCCTGGAGTGGAAGCAGTCCCTGGGCCTCGCCTGACGCCGCCCGCCGAGGGAGAGCCGAGGTCGTCCGGATCAGGGCTCTACCTCGGCAGACCAGGGCTCTGTCTCGGCAGACCACGGCTCTACCTCGGCAGACCACGGCTCTACCTCGGCAGACCAGGGCTCTACTTCACCAGACCACCGCTCTACCCCACGGGACCACGGCTCTCCCTCGGCAGGCCAGGGCGTCAGGCGCCGCGGAGCGCGCGGAGCTGCTCGCGGCGCTCCGCCTGGAGCACCGGGTCGGGCACGGGCAGGGACGCGAGGAGGCGCTGCGTGTACTCCTCGCGCGGGCTGCCCAGCACCTCGGCGCCCGTACCTTCCTCGACCAGCCGCCCGCGGTAGAGCACCGCGATGCGGTCGGACAGCAGGTCCACGACGGCGAGGTCGTGCGACACGAACAGGCTCGCGAAGCCCAGCTCGCGCTGCAGCTCGGCGAACAGCTCGAGCACGCGCGCCTGCACGGAGACGTCGAGCGCCGACGTCGGCTCGTCGGCTACGAGCAGCTCCGGGTCGAGCGCGAGGGCCCGGGCGAGCGACGCGCGCTGGCGCTGCCCGCCGGAGAGCTCGTGCGGGAACCGGTCACCGTACGACCGCGGGAGCTGCACGGCCTCCAGGAGCTCGTCGACGCGCCCGCGCGCCGCCTGGGGCGACTCCGCGCGCCCGTGCACGACGAGCGGCTCCGCGACGCAGTCCGCGATCGTGAGCAGCGGGTTGAAGCTCGTCGCGGGGTCCTGGAACACGAACCCGATGCGCGGCCGCACGGGGCGCAGCTCGCGCTCCTTCACGCCGTTCATCTCGACGCCGAGCACGCGCAGCGACCCGCCCGTCACCCGGGTGAGGCCGGCGACGGCGCGCGCGAACGTCGTCTTGCCGGAGCCGGACTCGCCCACGAGGCCGAGCACCTCGCCGGGCCGGATGGTGAGCGAGACGTCGTCGACCGCGGTGAAGCCGGGACGGCGCAGGCGGCCCGGGTAGGTGACGGTCAGTCCCTGCGCCGCCACCACGGGCTCCGCGTCCGCCCATCCGACGTCGCGGGCCGACGCGCGGGCCTCGGCCCGCGCGGTCCCCTCGCCGACGCGCGGCACGGAGTCGAGCAGCGCGCGCGTGTACGCGGCCTGCGGGGCGGCGAAGAGCTCGCGCGCGGGCGCCTGCTCGACGACCTTCCCCTGGTACATGACCGCGACCCGGTCGGCGAGGTCCGCGACGACGCCCATGTTGTGCGTGATGAGCACGATGGCCGTGCCGAACTCGTCGCGGCACCGGCGCAGGAGGTCGAGGATCTCGGCCTGGACGGTCACGTCGAGCGCGGTCGTGGGCTCGTCCGCGACGATGAGCCCCGGGTCGAGCACGAGGGCCATGGCGATGACGATGCGCTGCTTCTGCCCGCCGGAGAACTGGTGCGGGTAGTGGTCGACGCGCGTCTCCGGGTCCGGGATGCCGACGCGCCGCAGCACGTCGACCGCGCGCCGGCGCGCCTCGCGCCGCGACACCTTCGTGTGCGCCCGGATGCCCTCGACGATCTGCCAGCCCACCGTGTACACCGGGTTGAGCGCGGCGGACGGCTCCTGGAAGACCATCGCGACGTCGGTCCCGCGGACCTGGCGCAGCCGCTCCCCGCCCAGCGTCACGACGTCGTGGTCGGCCGTCCCGGCCTTGTTCGTCAGCACGACGGCGCCGCGCGCCGTCGCGGTCGACGGCAGCAGGCCGAGGATCGTCTTCGCGGTCACCGTCTTGCCGGAGCCCGACTCGCCGACGACGGCCAGCACCTCCCCGGGTGCGACCTCCAGGTCGACGCCGTCGACGGCGCGCACGGCCCCGGCGTCGGTCGCGAACGACACCGCGAGGTCGCGGATCGTCACGACGGGGCGTGCGGCGTCACCGCTCTCGCGGCGGGTCGTCTCGGTCACGGCGCTCATCGCCGGTCCTCCGTCTCGTCGTGGGGCGCGTCCGCCGGAGCAGGCGCAGGACCGGCCGCGGGGCCCGCCGCCGGACCTGTCGGAGGGCCGTCGTCCGCCGTGCCGCCGGGCCGCCCGTCGAGCCCGACGGCGTCGGGGTCGCGCTGCCCGGGGACGGCGGCGAGCTCGTCGGAGCGCGAGCCCGCGCCCTCGATCGCGTCGAGGCCGCCGGGACCGGCGGTGAGCGTGCCGCCCGGCACGACCGACGTCTCCGCGACGTCGCCCGACACCTCGGCGGACGCGCGGCGCGAGCGCAGCCGCGGGTCGGCGAGGTCGTTGAGGCTCTCGCCGACGAGCGTGATGCCGAGCACCACGAGCACGATCGCGAGGCCCGGGAAGAGCGCGGTCCACCAGATGCCGCTCGTCACGTCGGACACGGCCTTGTTGAGGTCGTAGCCCCACTCGGCGGCCGCGGTCGGCTCGATGCCGAACCCGAGGAACCCGAGCCCGGCGAGCGTGAGGATCGCCTCGGACGCGTTGAGCGTGACGATGAGCGGCAGCGTGCGGGTCGAGTTCCGCAGGACGTGGCGCACCATGATGCGCCGGTGCGGCGTGCCGAGCACGCGCGCCGAGTCGACGAACGCCTCGCCCTTGATCCGCACGACCTCCGCGCGCGTGACACGGAAGTACTGCGGCACGAACACCACGGTGATCGAGAAGGCCGCGGCGAGGATGCCGCCCCACATGCTCGACTGGCCGCCGGAGATGACGATCGCCATGAGGATCGCGAGGAGCAGGGACGGGAACGCGTAGATCGCGTCGCAGACCACGACGAGCAGGCGGTCGGCCCAGCCGCCGAAGTACCCGGAGACGAGCCCGAGCAGCACCCCGACGACGATCGAGGCGAGGATCGCCACGACGATGACGAGGAGCGCCGTCTGCGCGCCCCAGATGACGCGCGACAGGACGTCGTAGCCGCCGACGGTCGTGCCGAGCAGGTGCTCGGCCGACGGCGGCTGCTGCGCGCCGAAAGGCCCGTCCGCGGTGCGGAGCTGGCTGTACCCGTAGGGGGCGAGCACGGGCGCGAGGGCGGCGGTGAGCAGGAAGAGGCCCGTGATGACGAGGCCGGTGACGAGCATGCCGCGCTGCAGCCCGACGCTCTGCCGGAGCTGGTGGACGACGGGCAGGCGCTTCCACCACGCGACGCGCCCGCGCTCGGGGACGACGACGGGGACGGGGCCCCCGGTTTCCGGACCGGCCGGGACGACGGTCTCCGCGACCATGTCAGTACCTCACCCTCGGGTCGATGAGCGCCGCGATGATGTCGACGAGGAAGTTCGTGACCGCGACGATCACGGCCATGAGCACGACGATCCCCTGCACGGCGACGAAGTCGCGCGCCTGGAGGTACTCGGCGAGCTGGAAGCCGAGCCCCTTCCACTCGAACGTCGTCTCGGTGAGCACGGCGCCCGCGAGGAGCATCGCGACCTGCAGACCGATGACGGTGATGATGGGGATGAGCGCGGGGCGCCACGCGTGCGCGCGCACGAGCCGGGACTCGCGCACGCCGCGCGACCGCGCCGCGACCACGTAGTCGGTCGAGAGCGTCCCGATGACGTTGGTGCGCACGAGCCGGAGGAACACGCCCGCCGTGAGCAGCCCGAGCGCGAGCGCCGGCAGGACGGCGTGCTGGAGCACGTCGCCGACGATCGCGGGGTCGCCCGTCCGGATCGCGTCGATCAGGTAGAAGCCGGTCGGGTCGTCGAGGAACTGCAGCTCGATCTCCGCGTCGGTGGACGCGCGCCCGGACACGGGCAGCCAGCCGAGCCACACCGAGAAGACGAGCTTGAGCATGAGGCCGGCGAAGAACACGGGCGTCGCGTAGGCGAGGATCGCGGAGACGCGCAGGATCGCGTCGGGCACGCGGTCGCGCAGGTAGCCCGCGAGCATGCCCAGCGGGATGCCGACCACGAACGCGACGAGCAGGGCGTAGACCGCGAGCTCGAGCGTCGCGGTGCCGTACGTCGCGAGCACCTCGGTGACCGGGCGGTTGTCGCTGATCGTCGTGCCGAAGTCGCCGCGGACGATGCCGCCGAGGTACTCGAGGTACTGCACGACCACCGGGCGGTCGTACCCGGCCTCGTGGATGCGCTCGGCGAGCTGGTCCGGCGTGAGCCGGCCGCCGAGCGCCGCGGTGATCGGGTCGCCCGTGGCCCGCATGACCACGAAGACCGTGGTCACGAGGATGAAGACCGTCGGGATGATGAGCAGCGCGCGGACCAGGATGTAGCTCCCGAGCCCGCCGCCGCGACGGCGGGTCGTGCGCGGGGTGCGCACCCGCCCCGCGCGGCCGGGGCCGCGGGGCGCGTCCTCGCCGACGGGCACGTCGGTGGTGGTGGTCGTCATGTCGTCTCTTCCTCAGGTGCCCGGGGCGTCGGCGTGGTCGCCGGTCCGGACGAGCGGTGCCCGGCCCTCCCCGCGGGTCGCGCGGGGAGGGCCGGGCGGCTGGGGCGGCTGCCGGTCAGCCCTTGGACAGCGCCGCGTAGCGGAACTTGAAGGACGGGTCCAGCGTGTCCTCGGCCCCCTCCACGTCCGTCCCGACGACCGCGACCTGCGCGCCCTGGAGGTACGGGAGCGTGGACAGGTCCGCCGCGACCTTGCTCTGGATCTCCTCGATGAGCGCGGTGCGCTCGTCGGCGTCGGGCGTCGCCGCCTGCTGGAGGATGAGGTCGTTGACCTCCTGGTTGGCGTAGTGGTTCACCAGGAAGTTCTCCGTGAGGAAGAACGGCGTGAGGTAGTTGTCCGCGTCGGAGTAGTCCGGGAACCAGCCGAGCTGGTACGCCGGGTAGACGTCGGACGTGCGCTCCTTGGCGTACGTGACCCACTCGGTGGTCTGCAGGTTGACCGTGAAGAGGCCGTCCTTCTCGAGCTGGTCCTTGATGAGCGCGTACTCGTCGGCCGACGACGGGCCGTAGTGGTCGTTCGAGTACTGCAGGTTGAGCGTCACGGGCGTCTCGACGCCGGCGTCGGTCAGGAGCTGCTGCGCCTTCGCGGCGTCGGGCTTGCCCGCGCCGTCGCCGTACATCTCCTTGAGCGGCTCGGCGGCGCCGGTCAGGCCCGCGGGGACGTAGGAGTACAGCGGGGTGTAGGTGCCCTTGTAGACCTGGTCCGAGAGCTCGTCGCGGTCGATGAGCGACGCGGCGGCCTGGCGCACGGCCAGCGCCTTGGCCGGGTCGGCCTCCGGCGTCTTCGCACCGAACGGCTGGGTGTCGAAGTTGAACGTGATGTAGCGGATCTCGCCGCCGGGACCGTCCACGACCTTGACGTCGTCGTTGCCGCGCAGGTCCTCGATGTCCGTCGCGGACAGGCTGCGCCACGCGACGTCGATCTTGCCCTGCTGGATCTCGAGCTTCATGTTCGACGCCTCGGCGAAGTACTTCACCGCGACCTTGTCGGTCTTCGCCGGGCCGAGGAGGCCCTCGTAGCCGTCGTACGCCTCGTAGGAGACGAGCTCGTTGAACTTGTAGCCCGTGATCGTGTACTGGCCGGCGAACGCCTTGCCGTCGACGATGTCCTGGTCCGAGGTGAGCGCGTCGGCCGCGAAGACGTCCTCGTCGACGATCGGGCCCGCCGGGCTGGACAGGATCTGCGGGAAGAGCTGGTCGTTCTCGCTCTTGAGGTGGAAGACGACGGTCGTGTCGTCGGGCGCCTCGACGCTGTCGAGGTTGTAGAGCAGCGACGCCGGCCCGTTCTCGTCGTTGATCGCGACCTGGCGGTCGAACGAGAACTTCACGTCGGACGACGTGAGGTCGTTGCCGTTGGCCCACTTGAGGCCCGGCTTGAGCTTGACCGTGTACTCGGTCGGCGAGGTGAACTCGGCCGACTCCGCGATGTCGGGCTCGACGTCGGGGCTGCCGTACGGGGTGTTCATGAGGAACGGGAAGACCTGGTTCATCACGGCGAACGAGCCGTTGTCGTACGAGCCGGCCGGGTCGAGCACCGTGATCTTGTCGGTGGTGCCGATGACGAGCGAGCCGCTCGCCGAACCGCCGCCGTCACCGTCGCCCTCGCCGTCGCTCGGGCCCCCGCCGCACGCGGTCAGGGTCAGCGTCACCGCCGTGATGCCGGCGGCCGCGGCGAGGAGCCGCTTCCTGGACACCGCTGTCATGTGTCTACCTCTTTCTCGGGTTTCTCGGGGTGCGAGACACCGGTGGCGCGACCTTGCACGCACCAGGACCCCGACCTGTCGGCGGAGTGCCGTGATTTCTAGCACAGTGCCGTGTCGCACAGGTGTCAGGATCGACAGAAACCCGGACAGAACGCCAGCGTTGTTACCCGGTCGTAACCCTGCGCCCCGGGCAACGGTCGTGACGTGAGACACACTCACGGCGGTCGCGCCGTGGGTGTAAGGTCCCGCCCCTTTCGGGGCGCCCGGCCCTGGCGGACGACGGCCGCACGGCCCTCAGGAGCCCGCGCGGTCCTCCGGTCCTGCTGCCCCGGGACCACCCGCTGCCGGGCCGTCCGGGGCAGGCTCGACCGGGGCGGGCTCCACCGGGGCGGGCTCGGCCGGCGCGGGGTCGGCCGGGGCGAGGTCGCTCGTCGGGGACGCGTCGGGCGCGGGAGCCGCCGGGTCGGCGGCCAAGGTTCCGGCGGGCGCCCCGCCCACGGCCGACGGCGGGGCGACGCCCGGGTGCACCGCGGCGGCGCCCAGCACCGACCCGCCCGTCACGACGACACCGGCCGCGACCGCCTGCGCGCGCAGGTCGGCGAGCTCGCGTGCGACCGCCCGGACCGCGAAGCCGGACACCACGTGGATCGCCCCCGACACGAAGGCGTACAGGGCGAACACCACGGTCACGAGGCGCAGCACGTCGAAGGCGTCGAGCGGGCGCGTGACGAGGAGGATCCCGAAGAGCACCGACACGATCCCCACCGCGAGCATCCACGCCCAGCCGAGGTCGCGGTTGCGCACGAGCGCCGCCGCCCCGGCGATCGTCGTGATGCCGAGGACGAGCACCCAGACGGCGAGGACGTAGTACAGCGCCGTCGCGCCGAGGTCCGGCCACAGCGCCACCACGACGCCGAAGACGACGTTGACCCCGGCCTGCGCGAGCCACCACGCCGACCCGACCTGCTTGCGGTGCACGAACCCTTGCACGGCGACCAGCACGCCGTCGGCCACGAGGAACGCCCCCAGCACGACCCGGAGGGTCCCCAGCTGCTCGAGCGGCTCGATCATGAGGAGCAGGCCCAGGACGACGAGGAGCGTGCCGCGGACGACGGGGAGCCACCACACCCGGCGGAAAGGGTTGCGCTCCTGCCCGCTCTCGTCCGGCGTCGCGGGTGCGGCGCCTCCGGCCTCGTCGCGCTGCGTCGTCGTGCCACGTGCCATGCCGACCTCCCCAGGGGTGCTCGCACCCCCATGCTAGGGAGGCCTTCCTCACACCCGCCCGTCGAACAACCCCCCACGGGCATCGGACAAGCGGTCGAACCGGGCGAATCACCCGGAGGAATCGGCCAAATACCGCGCCTGCCGGGACCCCCGGACCTAGACTCGCAGGCATGTCCTCCCCCGCGCCCGAGCCGACGACGGGCGACACGCCCCACGGGGGCGCGGTCGTCGAGGTCGGGTCGCTCGCCGCGTCGGGCCGACGTGACGCCCGTCCCCAGACCGGCGCGCTCGAGGCGCTGCTCGCCCCGCGCGACGCCGACGACGAGGGCACCGTCCGGGTCGTCGACACCGCCGAGCAGCGGGTCCGGCACCCGATCGACTTCGTCAACCTCGTGCTGTGCGCGGTAGGCGTCGCGGTCGTCATGCTCATGTCGGTGTACGCGCACGGCACGACCGAGGGCGTCGCGGAGGACGTGCAGAACTTCTCGGACGTGCTCGCCCGGGTGCTCTTCCTCCCGGTCACCGTGCTCGAAGGGCTCATCACGCTCTTCGTGCCGCTCGCCGTGCTGGTCGAGCTCGGTCTGCGCCGGCTGGGGCGGCAGGTCGTCGAGTCCATCGTCGCCGCGGCGCTCGGCCTGCTCCTCGGGGTGCTTGTCGTGCTCGCGCTGCGCACGTGGGGCTCCGACGACCTGATCCGCGGGCTCTCCGCGTTCATCGACGGGTCGTGGCAGCTCACCATCCCCGACTACCTGTACGTCGCCGCGATCGCCGGCCTCCTCACGGCCGCGGGCACGCGCACCCGGCGACGCACCGTCAAGTGGTCGTGGAACCTGCTGTTCGTCGCGATCGGCGTCGTGCTCATCACCGGCCAGGTCTCGCTGCCGGGCATCATCATCACGCTGCTGCTCGGGCGCATCGCCGGGCTGGCCGTGCGGTACGTCTCCGGCGTCCGCAGCGAGCGCGCCTACGGGCCCGACCTCGTGGCCGGGGTCCGGCGCGCGGGCTTCTCCCCCGTGGCGCTCGTCCGCGTGCGCGACGTCACCGACGACGACGAGCTCGCCGAGGCGGCGGACGACCCGATCACGGAGGTCGACGCCGAGGGCCGGATCACGGCCGAGGTGCACGTGGGCGTGCTGCGCGCGCCGGGCGCGGGCGACGACGGCGGGACCGTCCTCACCGCCGACGCCGCCCTCGCGGCGCACCACCTCGGGGCCGCGCACCCCGACGAGAGCGAGGCCCCGCAAGGCACGGACGCCGCCCCCGAGCCGCAGGACGCCCCGTCCGACCCGGCCGCGATCGCGCTGACGCGCGCGGGCGACAACCGCGTCTACGCGATGCTCGCGGAGGACGACGTGCGCCGCGACGTCGTCGTGCTCGACGGCGACCGCCAGGTCGTCGGCTTCCTCACCCGCTTCTGGCGGTCGCTGCGCCTGCGCGGCAGCGAGGGTCGCGCCGCGATCTCGCTGCGCGCCGCCGCGGAGCGCACGGCCCTCCTGTCCTACGCGGCACGGGCGGCCGGCGTCCGCACGCCGCGGCTCCTGGGCGTCGCCGAGTCCGCCGACTCGATGGTGCTGGTCCAGGAGCACGCGACGGGCGCCGTGTCGCTGCGCGACCTGCCCGTCGAGGACGTCACCGGCTCGGTGCTCAACGAGGCGTGGCGCCAGCTCCGCCTCGCCCACTCCGCCGGGATCGCGCACCGCGCCCTGACCTCCGACGTCGTGCTCGTCTCGCACGACCCGGCGACGGGCGCCCCGGAGGTGTGGCTCACCGGGTGGGAGCAGGGCGACATCGCGTCGTCCGAGCTCGCGCGCCGCATGGACCTCGCCCAGATGGTCGCGCTGCTCGCGCTGCGCGTCGGGGCGCAGCGCGCCGTCGAGTCCGCGGTGAGCGTGCTGCCCGACGACGACATCGCCGCCATCGGCCCGCTGCTCCAGTCGGTCGCCCTGCCGCCGAGCACGCGCGAGGAGATCCGGCAGGACAAGGAGCTGCTCAAGGAGCTGCGCGCCGCGCTCGTGGAGCGGCTGCCCGAGGCGGACGTCGAGCCGCAGCGGATCACGCGGTTCGGCGCCCGCACGGTGCTGACGATCGCGCTCGTGATCGCCGCGGTGACCGCGCTCGTCACGTCGTTCAACTTCGAGCAGATCGCCGAGGCCGTCACCGAGGCGAACCCGTGGTGGGCCGTCCTGTCGTTCGTCCTCGGCATCCTCACGTGGGTCGGCGCCGCGCTGACGCTCACGGCGTTCTCGCCGAAGCGCCTGCCGTTCTGGCGCGTCAACCTGACCCAGGCGGCCGGCTCCTACGTCGCGCTCGCCGCGCCCGCGGGGATCGGCCCGGCGGCGCTCAACCTCCGGCTGCTCACGAAGCGCGGCATCTCGACGCCGATGGCCGTCGCCACCGTCGCGCTCGTGCAGGTGTCGCAGTTCGTCGTGACGATCCTCATCCTCGTGGTGCTGTCCGTCTTCACCGGCGAGGGCGGCCTGGTCCAGCTGCCCTCGACGACGGTGCTGCTCGCCATCGGCGGCGTCGCGCTCGCCGTGCTCGCGACGCTCCTCGTGCCCGCAGTGCGGACCTGGGCGCTCGCCAAGCTCCGGCCGACCGTCCAGCAGGTCTGGCCGCGGCTCTCGGAGATGCTCGGCCAGCCAGGGCGCCTCGCCGTCGGCCTCGCGGGGAACATCGTCATGACGCTCGGCTACGTGCTGGCCTTCGACGCCGCGCTCGCGGCGTTCGGGCAGGAGCTCGACCTCGTCGACGTCGCCGTGATCTACCTGGTCGGCAACGCGGCGGGTGCCGCCGTCCCGACGCCGGGCGGCCTGGGCACCATCGAGCTCGCGCTGACCGCGGGGCTCACCGCGGCCGGCGTCCCGGTCGCGCTCGCCACGTCGGCCACCCTCCTCTTCCGCGTCGCGACGTACTGGGCGCGCATCCCCATCGGCTGGTTCGCCATGCGCTTCCTGCAGAAGAAGGGCGACCTCTAGCCCGCACGCCCGGCCCCGTCGCGGTCCGCGCGCCGCGCGGGCGGACGCCGCGGCCCCGGGGACGTTCGACCCGGGACGGCGCGGGCGGCCCCCGATAGGCTCGCCGCGCACCCGCCGTCCCCACCGGTCGCGCGGGCGCTCACGATGCTCGACGAGGTGAGGAGCCCGCACGTGAGGATCGGTGTCCCCCGCGAGGTGAGGGACGGGGAGCGGCTGGTCGCCGCGACCCCGCGCACGGTCGAGCGCCTGCGGGCGCTCGGGTACGAGGTGGTCGTCGAGCACGACGCGGGCGCGGGGGCCACGTTCTCCGACGCCGCGTACGAGGCCGCGGGCGCCGCGGTGGTCGACGCCGCGACGGCGTGGGGGGCCGACGTCGTCACCGCCGTGAACGCGCCCACCGACGCGCAGGTGGCGCTCCTGCGCCCGGGCGCGACCCTCGTGGCGATGCTCGGCCCCGCGAACGACCCCGACCTCGTGCGGCGCCTCGCCGACCACGGCGTGACCGCGCTCGCGCTCGACGCCGTGCCCCGCATCTCTCGCGCCCAGGCCCTCGACGTCCTCAGCACGCTGTCGAACGTCGCGGGCTACCGCGCCGTCGTCGAGGCCGCGGCCGAGTACGGCGGCATGTTCGCCGGGCAGGTCACCGCCGCGGGCAAGACGCCGCCCGCGAAGGTCTTCGTCATCGGCGGCGGCGTCGCGGGCCTCGCCGCGGTGGGCGCGGCCGCGAGCCTCGGCGCGCAGGTGCGCGCGTTCGACGTCCGCTCGGAGGCGGCCGAGCAGATCGAGTCCATGGGCGGCACCGCCGTGCGCGAGCCCGCGGCGCAGCAGGGCATGTCGGCCGACGGGTACGCGAAGCCGCTCACGCCCGAGCAGGAGGCGGCGGCCCTCGCCGTCTACGCGCGCGAGGCGGCCGACGCGGACGTCGTCGTCACGACGGCGCTCGTGCGCGGCCGGGCGCCGCGCACCCTCACGGCCGAGGCGGTCGCCGGGATGCGGCCCGGGAGCGTCGTCGTCGACCTCGCGGCCTCGGGCGGCGGCAACTGCGCGCTCACCGTGCCGGGCGAGCGTGTCGTCACCGAGAACGGCGTCGTGGTCGTCGGCTGGACCGACCTCGCGGGCCGGCTCCCGCAGCACACGTCGCAGCTCCTGGGGACGAACGTCGTGCACCTGCTCGAGCTGCTCACGCCCGGCACGGACGGCGTGCCCGTGCTCGACCTCGACGACCCGGTCCAGCGCGGCATGACCGTCGCGCGCGCCGGCGAGGTCCTCTGGCCGCCGCCGCCCGTCGCGGTGAGCGCCGCGCCGTCCCCCGCCGCACCACCACCGCCGGACCCCGCCCAGGAGGCCGCGGACCGCGAGCGCGCCGCCGCGGAGGCCGCCGCGGCCGCGAGCCTGCGCCGCCGCCGTCGGACCGTCGGCGCCGCGCTCGCCGCGGTGCTCGTCACGCTCGCGCTGTCGTTCGCACCGCCGTCGCTCGTCGGGCACGTCACGGTGTTCACGCTCGCGGTGATCGTCGGGTACTACGTCATCTCGAACGTCACGCACTCCCTGCACACGCCGCTCATGGCCCAGACGAACGCGATCTCCGGGATCATCCTCGTCGGCGCGCTCCTGCAGCTCGGCTCCGACGACTGGGTCGTCACGACGCTCGCGCTCGTCGCGGCGACGCTCGCGAGCATCAACGTGTTCGGTGGCTTCCTCGTCGCGAACCGCATGATCGGCATGTTCCGCAAGGACGTCCCCGCCCGCGCGCAGGGGGTGGCCCGATGACCGCCACGTCCGTCGCCCAGGCCGTCTACGTCCTCGCGGCCGTCCTGTTCGTGCTGAGCCTCGCAGGCCTGTCGAAGCAGGAGTCCGCGCGCCGCGGCAACGTCCTCGGCATGGTCGGCATGGTCCTCGCCCTGGCCGCGACGATCGTCCTCGCGCTCGGCACGAGCGCCCGCCCGGTCCTCGTCACCGCGCTGCTCGTCGCGGTCGTGCTCCTCGTGGGCGCCGCCGTCGGGACGTGGCGGGCCCGCCGCGTCGAGATGACGCAGATGCCCGAGCTCATCGCGATCCTGCACAGCTTCGTCGGGGCCGCGGCCGTGCTCGTCGGCTTCAACTCCTACCTCACCGCGCAGGCCGCGGGGCACGACGACGTCGCGCACCTCGTCGAGGTCTCGCTCGGCGTGCTCGTGGGCGCCGTGACGTTCACCGGCTCCGTCGTCGCGTTCCTCAAGCTGTCCGGCCGCACGCGGTCGGCGCCGCTCCAGCTCCCCGGCCGGAACCTGCTCAACCTCGGGGCGCTCGTGGCGAGCCTCGGGCTCGTCGCGTGGTTCGTCGTCGCGCCGTCCGTGTGGCCGCTGCTGCTGCTCACCGTCGTGTCGCTCGCGCTGGGCTGGCACCTCGTCGCGTCGATCGGGGGCGGCGACATGCCCGTCGTCGTCTCGATGCTCAACTCGTACTCCGGCTGGGCCGCCGCCGCGGCCGGCTTCATGCTGGGCAACGACCTGCTCATCGTCACGGGCGCGCTCGTCGGGTCCTCCGGTGCGATCCTCAGCTACATCATGTGCCGGGCCATGAACCGGTCGTTCGTGTCCGTCATCCTCGGCGGCTTCGGGGCCGAGGAGGGTGCGGCCCCCGCGGGCGGCGAGGGCCCGCAGGGCGAGCACCGCGAGGTGAGCGCCGACGACGTCGCGGCCCTCCTGCGCGACGCGCGGAGCGTCGTCATCACCCCGGGCTACGGCATGGCGGTCGCCAAGGCGCAGTACCCCGTCGCCGACCTCGTGCAGATCCTGCGCGACGGCGGCGCCCAGGTCCGCTTCGGCGTCCACCCCGTCGCGGGCAGGCTCCCCGGGCACATGAACGTGCTGCTCGCGGAGGCGCGCGTCCCGTACGACATCGTGCTCGAGATGGACGAGATCAACGACGACCTGGCCGGGACGGACGTCGTGCTCGTCATCGGGGCGAACGACACCGTGAACCCGGCCGCGCTCGACGACCCCGGCTCGCCCATCGCGGGGATGCCCGTGCTGCACGTGTGGGAGGCGAAGCAGGTCGTCGTCTTCAAGCGGTCCATGGCGGCGGGCTACGCCGGGGTGCAGAACCCGCTGTTCTTCCGCGAGAACACCGGGATGCTCTTCGGGGACGCCAAGCAGCGGGTCGAGGACATCGTGGCGGCGCTCCGCGCGGGCTGAGGGGCCGCGGGCGACGGGGACGGCGCGGGCCCGCGGAGCGCGCCCCGGCGATCAGCCGGGCACGCGCTCCCGGGCAGGGGCGAACGTCAGCGACGGCAGCGTCTCGAGCGTGCGGTGCGCGGCGACGTAGTCCTTGAGGTCCCCACGGAAGACGACGCGACCCGGCAGGTCGAGCAGCGTCTGAGGCCGCACCTGCCACCGCTCGACCCCGAGGTCCCACACGCCCGCGCCGTGCAGCACGTGGTAGACGAACTCCGAGCAGAAGAACCGGTCCTCGGCCTCGTGCCCGCGGCCGAACCGCGCGCCGACGAGGCCGCGCACGTTGTACGAGAACGCGTGCGAGTCGAGCAGGAACTCGGTGATCCGGACGCGGATCGCCTCGTGCTGCTCGGGGGTCACGGGCACCGCGAGCACGACCCCCGGCACGACGTCCATGCCGCGGTACAGGCCGTCGTCGAACCGCTCGCGCCGGAAGCAGCCGACGAACGGGTTGCCCGCCCGGCGTCGGCCGAAGCTGAACATGAGGTCGAGCCCCTGGTCGAGCGCCAGGGAGGAGTGCGTGAACTCGTCGCGCGTCGCCAGCGCGATCGTCCGGGACAGGACCGTACGACTGCGGGACAGGACGACGTAGACGTTCACGCGAGTGACCATACGATGCCCGAGCCCGCAAGCGGAACGGGCGGAGCGGGGTATTTGTCCGGTCGGCCGCGACGAGGCGCCGTCGGCCGGGCCCGCGAGCGCGAGATCCTCGCGCTCATCCGTCCGACGGCGCCCGGTCGAGAACCACCCGGTCGAGGACCGCCCGTGCGTGCCGGAGGACCGGCTCGTCGACCATGCGGCCCTCGAACGTGAAGACGGCGCCCGCGCCGCCCGGGTTCGCGGCCGCGGCGTCGAGCAGCGCGCGGGCGTCGGCCACCTGCTCGGCGGTCGGTGCGTAGGCGGCGCGGATCACGGGGACGTGGCTCGGGTGGATGCACGCCGTCGCGGCGAACCCCGACGCGGCGGCGTCCTCGGCCTCGGCACGCAGCCCGTCGAGGTCACCCACGTCGAGGTGCACCGCGTCGACCGCGGCCTTCCCCGCCGCACCGGCCGCGAGCAGCACCGCGGCGCGGGCGTGCCGCGCGACGTCGCGGTACGTGCCGTCGGGCCGGCGGCTCGACGTCCCCCCGAGGGAGGCGACGAGGTCCTCCGCGCCCCACATCAGCGCGACGACCTCGGGCCTGCGGGCGAGCTCCGGCGCCGCGAGGACGCCGGCCGCCGTCTCGCACAGCGCGAGCAGTCGCACCCCGGGGAGCGTCGTCGCGAGCCCGCCGAGCGACACGAGCAGCTCCGGCCCGGCCTTGGCGACCATGACCGTGCGCAGGCGCGTGTCCGCGAGCGCCGCCACGTCGAGCGCGTGCTCGGGCGTCCCGACGGGGTTCACGCGCACGACGGTGCGCGCCGGGTCGAGCGTCGCGGACGCCTCGACGACGGCACGCCGCGCGGCGTACTTGGCGCGCGGGGCGACGGCGTCCTCGAGGTCGAGGATCACGGCGTCCGCGCGGTCCGCGGCCTTGGCGAACCGGTCGGGCCGGTCGCCGGGGCAGAACAGCAGCGCGGGCCCGAGCCCGAACCCTGGCGGGGAGGCGGCGCGGTGCCCGACGCCGTCGGTCACCACGCGCTCTCCTCGTCGCCGCGCTCGAGCACGGGCTCGTGCACCCCCGCCGCGTGCTCGCCGAGCCCGGGGCCGTCGTCGTGCCCGGCGCCGGGCCCGGGGGTGTCAGCGGGATCGGTACCCACCGTGCCCACAGCCCCGGGTCCGGTGGACGCCCCGGGGGACCGGGCGTCGTCGGGCACGGCCGCGGACGCCGCCTCGTGGGCGGCGCGCGTCCAGAAGAGCGCGGTGCGGACGGCGCGTGCGACGAGCACGCCGTCCTGGTTGAGGCCGCGGTGCTCGAGGGTCACGACGCCCTGCCCCGGCCGCGACGCGGAGAGCCGCTTCTCCACGACCTCCGTCTCGGCGTAGAGGGTGTCGCCGTGGAACAGCGGCTTCGGGAACTCGACCTCGCGGAACCCGAGGTTCGCGACGATCGTGCCCTGCGTGACCTGCCCGACGGAGAGCCCGACGAGCGTCGACAGCGTCATCATCGAGTTGACGAGCCGCTGCCCGAACGGCTGGGTCGCGGCCCACGCGGCGTCGAGGTGCAGCGCCTGGTGGTTCATCGTGAGCGTGGAGAAGACGACGTCGTCCGCCTCCGTGAGCGTGCGGCCGGGCCGGTGGCGGTACACCACCCCGGTCTCGAGCTCGTCGTAGTACAGGCCCCGCTGGACCACCTCGCGCATGCTGCTCCTCCCCTCGTCCCTGACGGCGCGAGCCGCCGACCACGAGGTTGCTGTCGGGATGACCGTGAGAGCGACAGCAACCTCGTGGTCGGCGTCGGTCCCGCGCTAGCCGTCCAGTCCCAGGCTCCTCGCGATGACCATGAGCTGCACCTCGGTCGTGCCCTCGCCGACCTCGAGCACCTTCGCGTCGCGGTAGTGCCGTGCGACGGGGTTCTCGTTGAGGAACCCGTAGCCGCCGAAGATCTGCGAGGCGTCGCGCGCGTTCGCCATGGCGGCCTCGCCGCCCACGAGCTTCGCGACCGACGCCTCCGCCTTGAACGGCTTGCCGCGCACGAGCTTCTGCGCGGCGTCGAGCCACGCGAGGCGCGCGGTGTGGACGCGCGCCTGCATGCGGGCGAGCGTGAACGCGACGTGCTGGTTCTCCCCGATCGACCGACCGAACACGACGCGCTCGCGCGCGTACCGCAGCGCCTCCTCGAGGCAGCCCTGCGCGGCGCCGGTCGCGAGGGCGGCGAACGCGATGCGGCCCTCGTCGAGCGCGCGGAGGAAGTTCGCGTAGCCGCGGCCGCGCTCGCCGAGCAGGTTCCCGGCGGGCACGCGGACGTCGGTCAGCGTGAGGGGGTGCGTGTCCGAGGTGTGCCAGCCGACCTTGTCGTACGACGGCCCGACCTCGAGCCCGGGCGTCCCCGCGGGGACGATGATGCTCGACAGCTCCTTGCGCACCTCGCCCTCCGGGCCGACCGTCTCGCCCGTGACGGCGGTGATCGTCACGAGGCTCGTGATGGGCGTCCCCGAGTTGGTGATGAACTGCTTGGACCCGTCGATCACCCACTCGTCGCCGTCGAGCCGCGCGGTCGTGCGGGTGCCGCCTGCGTCGGACCCGGCGCCGGCCTCGGTGAGCCCGAACGCCGCGAGCGCCCGCCCGGCCAGCAGGTCGGGCAGCCACCGCTCCTGCTGCTCGCGCGACCCGTGCCGGTAGAGCGGGACGATCCCGAGCCCGACCCCGGCCTCGAGCGTCACCGCGATCGACTGGTCGACGCGCGCGAGCGCCTCGACGGCGAGGCACAGCGACACGTAGTCCTGGCCCTGGCCGCCGACGTCGCGCGGGAACGGCAGCCCGAACAGCCCGAGCTCCCCCATCTGCGCGATGATCTCCATCGGCAGGCGGCGTTCGGTGTCGTAGCGGTAGGCGGCGGGGGCGACGACGCTGTCCGCGAAGTCGCGCACCACCTGGCTGAGCTTCCGCTGCTCGTCGTCGAGCAGGACGTCGGCCTCGATCATGATGCTCCCTGGGTGTCGGGTTGCGGGACCGGAGCGGCGGGTTGTGCCGCACCGGAGTCGTGAGGGTGGACGACGGCGACCACCTGGTCCCGGCGCACGAGGTCGCCGGGGCGCACGCGCACGTCGGCGACGCCGTCGTGCGGGGCGAGGAGCGGGTGCTCCATCTTCATGGCCTCGACGGTGACGAGGACGTCCCCGGCGGTGACGGGCTCGCCGTCCGCGGCGGCCGTGACGACCGTGCCGGGCATCGCGGCGCGCACCTCGGGGTCGGTCGCGCCGGGCGCGTCACACCGTGCCCGACGGCGGTCGGCCCGCGCCCGGGCGGCGCGCTGCTCCCGGTCCGGGGCGGCCAGGGCGACGGTCCGCCCGTCGCGCCACACCCAGACCGTCGCGGGCTCGCCGTCGGCGGGGGGTGCGTCGAGGGCGAGCCGCACGCGCTCCCGGACACCGTCCAGGGTGAGCCACCACGCGCCGTCGGCCCCGGGGTCCCGGGCGAGCGACGCCCGCACCGCGTGCGTCGTCGAGCCGGGCCACGCGCCGTCGTCGGGTGCCGGCACGTGCACGACGGCGTCCCCCACCACCCCGGACACCCGCACCTCGTGCGCGCCCCCGCCGGCATCGACGAGCAGGACCCGCCGCGCCGCCGCGTCCCCGTTGAGCCGCCACCCGTCCCCCACCCGCCAGGGATCGCCGTCGGCAGCCACTCCGACGTCGAGCAGGCGGTCATGGCCCGTCCCGCCCCCCGGACGAGCCACAACCACCTGCTCGACGAGGAACAGGGCTGCGGCGACGAGGTCGACCCAGTCCGGGCCGTCGGACGGCGAGCCGACCTCCGAGGCGAGGGGGCGGGGGGTGTGCGCGCCGTCGTGGTCGGGCCTGGCGGGAGCGCCCGAGGAACGAGGGCGCGGAGGGTAGACGGCGCGCGCACCCCCCGGCCCCTCGCCGGACCCGGCCATCCCGGAACCGGCGGAGACCAGACGGTCGATCAGGCCGGTGTCGAGCCGGCCCGCACGGACGTCGTCGTCCGCGAGGAGAGACCGCAGGAACGCCGTGTTCGTCTCGACACCCAGCACGACCGTCCGCGCGAGCAGGCCGTCGAGGCGCTCCACGGCCTCGTCGCGCGTCTCTCCCCACGCCACCGCCTTGGCGAGCATCGGGTCGTAGTGACCGCCGACCACCGAGCCTGCGCAGATGCCGGAGTCCAGGCGCAGCGGCGAGGCGCCGGGCCCGGCAGGGGCGTCGCCGTCGTCGTAGACCCGGACCGACCCGGTGGCCGGGAGGAAACCGCGCTCGGGCGACTCGGCGTAGAGGCGCGCCTCGACGGCGTGGCCGCGGAGCACGACGTCGCTCTGCGCCAGGCCCAGCGGCTCGCCCGCCGCGACGCGGAGCTGGAGCGCGACGAGGTCGAGGCCGGTGACCATCTCGGTCACGGGGTGCTCCACCTGGAGGCGCGTGTTCATCTCGATGAAGAAGAACTCGTCCGGGCTCGCGGCGGGGACGAGGAACTCGACCGTCCCGGCACCGACGTACCCGACGGACCGCGCGACCTCGCACGCGGCCTCGCCCATGCGGGCGCGCTGCTCCGCGGTGAGGAGCGGCGACGGCGCTTCCTCGACGACCTTCTGGTGGCGGCGCTGGAGCGAGCACTCGCGCTCGCCGAGGTGGACCACGGTCCCGTGCGTGTCCGCGAGCACCTGCACCTCGATGTGGCGCGGCGCCTCGACGAGGCGTTCGAGCAGGAGCGTGTCGTCGCCGAACGACGACGCGGCGACCCGGCGCGCGGACGCGAGGGCGCCGGGCAGGTCGGCCTCCGCGCGCACGACGACCATGCCCTTGCCCCCGCCCCCGGCGGACGGTTTGACGAGCAGCGGGAACCCGACGGCGTCCGCGGCGGCGAGGAGGTCGTCGTCGGACATCCCGGGCTCGCCCGCCCCCGGCACGACGGGCACGCCCCGCGCGCCGACGATGCTCTTCGCGGCGAGCTTGTCGGCCATCGCCTCGAGCGCGTCGACGCCCGGCCCGACGAACGCGATCCCCGCGCGCTCGCACGCCCGGGCGAGCGCCGGGTTCTCCGAGAGGAAGCCGTAGCCGGGGTGGACCGCCTCGGCCCCGGTCGCGACCGCCGCGGCTACGACGGCGTCGACGTCGAGGTAGCTCTGCGTCGCGGGCGCGGGCCCGAGCCGGACCGCGACGTCGGCCTCGCGCACGTGGCGCGCGTCGGCGTCGGCGTCGGAGAAGACGGCGACGGACCGCACGCCGAGGCGGCGCAGCGTGCCGATCACGCGGCACGCGATCTCACCGCGGTTCGCGACGAGGACCGTGCGGAAGCCAGTCCCGCCGGACGGGTGGGCGGTCGCGTCGAGGAAGGTGCGGGAGGTCATCGGCTCACATCCGGAAGAGGCCGAACCGGTCACCGGTCCAGGTCTCGGCGAGGGGCGTGCGCGCGCACACGCCGAGGGCGAGGCCGAGCACGCGGCGCGTGTCGGCGGGGTCGATCACGCCGTCGTCCCACAGCCGCGCGGTCGCGTAGTAGGGGCTGCCGTGCTCGTCGTAGTCGGCGCGGATGCCGGCGGAGAACGCGGCCTCCTCGTCGGGGTCCCACGTCTCGCCGCGCGCCGCGAGCTGGTCGCGCTTGACGGTCGACAGCACCGACGCGGCCTGCGGGCCGCCCATCACGGAGATGCGGCTCGCGGGCCACGACCACAGGAAGCGCGGCGAGTACGCGCGCCCGCACATCGAGTAGTTCCCCGCCCCGAACGACCCGCCGACGATCACCGTGAGCTTGGGGACGCGCGTCGTCGCGACGGCCGTGACCATCTTGGCGCCGTCCTTCGCGATCCCGCCCGCCTCGGCGTCGGTGCCGACCATGAAGCCGGAGATGTTCTGCAGGAACAGCAGCGGGATGCCGCGCTGGTCGCACAGCTCGACGAAGTGCGCCCCCTTGAGCGCGGACGCCGAGAACAGCACGCCCTGGTTCGCGAGGATCCCCACCGGGTGCCCGTGGATGCGCGCGAAGCCCGTGACGAGCGTGTCGCCGTACTCGCGCTTGAACTCGTCGAACCGGCTCCCGTCGACGAGCCGGGCGATGACCTCGCGCGGGTCGTAGGGGGCCTGGACGTCGGCCGGGACGGCGGCGTACAGATCCTCCCCCGGGTCCTGTACGGCGGCACCCGCGACGCGGGGAGGCTCGCTGGTCGCGACGTCCCACGCGGGTTCCGGGTCGGGCGGGAGCGTCGCGACGATGCGCCGCACGGTGTCGAGCGCGTCCTCGTCGTCGTCGGCGAGGTGGTCGACGACGCCGCTGCGGCGCGCGTGCAGCTCGCCGCCGCCGAGCTCCTCGGCCGTGACGACCTCGCCGATCGCCGCCTTCACGAGCGGCGGCCCGCCGAGGAAGATGGTGCCCTGCCCGCGCACGATGACGGTCTCGTCGCTCATCGCGGGCACGTAGGCGCCGCCCGCGGTGCACGACCCGAGCACCGCGGAGATCTGCGGGATCCCCGCCGCCGAGAGGCGCGCCTGGTGGTAGAAGATCCGGCCGAAGTGGTCGCGGTCCGGGAACACCTCGGCCTGCCGGGGCAGGAACGCGCCGCCCGAGTCGACCAGGTAGACGCACGGCAGCCGGTTCTCCAGCGCGATCTCCTGCGCCCGCAGGTGCTTCTTCACCGTGAGCGGGTGGTACGTGCCGCCCTTCACGGTCGCGTCGTTGCAGACGACCATGACCTGCCGCCCGCTCACGACGCCGATCCCGGCGACGACGCCCGCGGCCGGCCACGCGCCGTCGTCCACGCCGTACCCGGCGAGCGGCGCGATCTCCAGGAACGGGCTGCCCTCGTCGAGCAGCCGGTCGACGCGGTCGCGCGGGAGCAGCTTGCCGCGCGCCACGTGCCGGTCGCGCGCCGACGCCGGGCCGCCGCGCGCGACGTCCGCCGTGCGCTCGCGCAGCTCCTGAGCGAGCCCGCGCTGCGCGGCGTCGTTCGCCCGAGCCGCGTCCGACCCGGGCTCGACGGCGCTCGTCAGGACGGTCACGCGACCACCTCCTGCCGGCTCCCGGCGAGGAGCGCGAGCGCCGGGTCCTCCAGCAGGGCACCCAGGTCGGCGAGGAAGCGCGCGCCCTGCTCGCCGTCGACCACGCGGTGGTCGAACGACAGGCTGAGCGTGACGACGTCGCGCAGCGCGACCTCGCCGTCGTGCTCCCAGGGCCGACGCCGCACCGCCCCCAGGCCGAGGATCGCCGCCTCGCCGGGGACGAGGATCGGGGTGCCCGCGTCGACGCCGAACACCCCGACGTTGGTGATCGAGATCGTCCCGCCGGTCAGGCGCTCGGGCGTCGTGCGGCCGTCGCGCGCGGTGGTCGTGAGGTCGGTCAGCGCGACCGCGAGGTCGGGCAGGTCGAGCGCCTGCGCGTCGGGCACGTGCGGCACGACGAGCCCCCGGTCGGTCGCGACCGCGATCCCCAGGTGCACCCGCCGGTACCGCACGATCTCTGCCGAGCCGTCGGGGAGGTCGCGCCACGCGCTGTTGAGCGCGGGGTGGCGCGGCAGCACGAGGCACAGCGCGCGGGCCGCGAGCGCCAGCACGGTGATCCGCGCGCCGCGCACGAGGCGGTGGGTGCGCAGCCGCTCCAGGAGCTCGACGCTCCGCGTCACGTCCACGGTGAGGAACACCGTCGCGTGGGGCGCCGTGAACGCGCTCGCCACCATCGCCGCCGCGGTGTGCTTGCGCACGCCCCGCACGGGCACGACCTCCGCCTCGAGGCCGGCCGCGCGGTCGGCGGCCACGCCCGTCACCGCGCCCGGCGCCGAGAGGGGAGAAGTGGCCCCTCGGCCGCGGTCCGGAGGGGCCACTTCTCGCTTCTCGCCGCTCGGTGCCCCCGGGCCGGCGGACGTCGCAGGGTGCGCGTGGTGCTCGTCGCGCGGTCGGCGTGCGACGTCGCGGTGGCAGCTCACCGCCGCGAGGACGTCCTCGCGCGTGATGAGCCCGTCGCGGCCGGAGCCCTCGACGCGGTCGATCCGCACGCCGAGCTTCTTCGCGAGCGCGCGCACCGGCGGCGTCGACCGGGGCCGCTCGCCGGTCACGGTGGTGCGGCGGGGCGCCTCGGCGACGTCGGGCCGTGAAACCTGGGTCTCAGTCGCCGCCCGCCGGGGTCGACGCGCGGGCCGCCCGACCCGGTCGGGTCGGGCCCCGTAGCCGACGAGGTTCGGCTCGGGTGCGTCGGCGGGGTCTGCCAGGGTGGCGGCCGGGTCACCGCCCGAGGAGCGGGCCGGGCCGTCGGACAGGCCTCCCGTCGGGGCGGCTCCCACCCCGGCGACCGCCCCGACCAGGGCGGGGACGGCGTCGGGCACCCGGGCCGGGACCTCGGCGGACCCGGGCGCCGCGGCGCCGTCCGCCACCGGGGCGGCACCGCCGCCGGACGCGGGGGCCGCGCCGTCGTCGACCTCGAAGGTGACCAGCGGCTCGCCGACGCTCACCGTCTGGCCCTCCTCGGCGTGGAGGGACGCGACGACGCCCGCGTACGGGGACGGGAGGTCGACGAGGGCCTTCGCGGTCTCGACCTCCGCGATGACCTGGTTGAGCTCGACGCGGTCGCCCGCGTGGACGTGCCAGCTGACGATGTCGGACTCGGTGAGACCCTCGCCCAGGTCGGGGAGGCGGAACTCGCGCAGGGCCGTCATCGGGCCACCTCCGCGACGGGACGCCCGGACGACGGCACGAACGGCTCGACGCGCCCCAGGACGCGGTCGACGCCGTCGAGGATGCGGTCGAGGTCGGGCAGGTAGTGGCCCTCGAGCTTCGCGGGCGGGTACGGCATGCCGTGGCCCGTGACCCGCACGGGCGGGGCCTCGAGGTACTCGAAGCAGCGGTCCGTCACGGTCGCGGCGATCTCCGCGCCGAGCCCGGCCTGGCGCGGGGCCTCGTGCGTAACGACGACCCGCCCGGTCTTGCGGACCGACGCCGCGACGGTGTCGTGGTCGATCGGCGACAGCGAGCGCAGGTCGACCACCTCGACGGACACGCCGTCGTCCGACGCGGCGACGGCGGCGTCGAGCGCGGTCCCGACGAGGCCGCCCCAGGTGACGAGCGTGACGTCGTGGCCCTCGCGCACGACGCGGGCCCGGTCCATGGGCGGCGGGTCGACGGGGTCGAGGTCGACCTCGCCCTTGAGGTGGTAGCGCCGCTTGGGCTCGAAGAAGATCACCGGGTCGTCGCACGCGACGGCCTGGCGGAGCACGGTGTACGCGTCCTGGGGGTTCGCGACCGACACGACGCGCAGCCCGGCCGTGTGCGCGAACAGCGCCTCGGGCGACTCCGAGTGGTGCTCGGCCGCGCCGATGCCGCCGCCCACGGGGATGCGGATCGTGATCGGCAGGCGCACCTTGCCGCCGGTGCGGGCGTGCATCTTCGCGAGCTGGGACAGGATCTGGTCGAACGCGACGAACACGAAGCCGTCGAACTGGATCTCGCACACCGGCCGGTAGCCGCGGTACGCGAGCCCGACGGCCGTCCCGATGATCCCGGACTCCGCGAGCGGGGTGTCGAGCACGCGCCGCGGTCCGAACTCCGCCTGGAGCCCGTCCGTCACGCGGTAGACGCCGCCCAGGCGGCCGACGTCCTCGCCCATGACGACCACGCGGTCGTCGTCCGTCATCGCGCGGTGCAGCCCGGCGCCGAGCGCCTTCGCGAGCGTGAGGGTCGTCATCGCGCCTCCTCCCCGTCGAAGCCGGCGAGATAGTGCGCGTACTCCGCGCGCTCGCGGTCCAGCGCGTGGTGCGGCTCCGCGTAGACGTGGTCGAAGAGCGAGAGCGGCGGCGGGTCGGTGAGCGCGACGCACCCGGCGCGCAGCTCGGCGGCCGCCGCGTCGGCGACCTCCTGCACGTGCGCCGCGCCCGCGTCGTCGAGCACCCCGACGGCGCGCAGGTACGCCTCGAAGCGCGCGATCGGGTCGCGGCGCGTCCACTCCTCCACCTCGGCCGCGTCGCGGTAGCGCTTCGGGTCGTCGGCCGTGGTGTGCGGGCCCATGCGGTAGGTGACGGCCTCGATCAAGGTGGGGCCGCCGTCGTGCCGGGCGCGGTCGAGGGCCGCGCGGGTCACGGCGAGCACGGCGAGGACGTCGTTGCCGTCGACGCGCACGCCCGGCAGGCCGAACCCGCGGGCGCGCTCCGCGAGCGGGACGCGCGACTGGAGCGCGACCGGCTCGGAGATGGCCCACTGGTTGTTCTGGCAGAAGAACACCACCGGCGAGCGGTACGTGGACGCGAAGACGAACGCCTCGTTCACGTCGCCCTGGCTCATCGCACCGTCGCCGAAGTACGACACCCCGACCGGCAGCCCGGCGGCGGCGTCGACGCGGCCGGCGTCGACGTCGTTCTGCACGCCCATCGCCCAGCCCGTCGCGTGCAGCGCCTGGGCGCCGATGATGACCTGCGGCGACGCCATGCCGATCGCGTACGGGTCCCAGCCGGAGACCGCGACGCCGCGCCACACGCGCACGAGGTCGACGAGCGCCGCGCCGCGCACACGCGCGACGGCGTGCTCGCGGTAGGAGGAGAAGACGAAGTCGTCGTCGCGCAGCGCGCGCGCCGAGCCGACCTGCGCCGCCTCCTGGCCGAGGAGCGGTGGCCAGAGCGCGAGCTCGCCCTGCCGCTGGAGCGCCGTGGCCTCCGCGTCGATGCGACGCGCCACGACCATGTCCGTGTGGAGCCGCAGCAGCGTCGACCGGGCCGACGCGCGCGCGGCGTCGTCAGACGCCGTCGGGTCGAGGTCCGCGAGCCACCGGTCGAGGTCCGGGTCGCGGTGGCGGGTGCCGTCCTCGTCGAGCACGCGCAGGGTCGGCGTCGACCCGGGGCCCGGGTCGGGCGGGTCCTGCCGCGGCGCGTCCTTGCGCACGTCGCGCACCACGTTCTTCCGGTCTGCTCGTGCGTCGCGCGGGGTTGCCGCCCGGTGACCGTCGTACGCCTTCGGCGGGGTCGCCGCCGTCGGTCCGGTCCGCACCGCAGGTTCGCTGGGCATCGTCGCCACCTCACCTCGGGGAGCCGGTCCTCTCCGTCGAGGACCGAGGTAGGGGGAACGTAACCCGCGTCACGCACATGGCTCCACCGACGCCTGCCGCACCGTGCACTGTGACCGCTGTCACTCGGTTAGGGTGAGCACCATGCACAGCGCCGACGCTGTCGACCTCGACCTCCTGCTCGCGCTCGCCGACGACCCGCGGGCCACGATCGTCGCGCTCGCCGACCGGCTGCGGCTCTCCCGCAACACGGTCGCCGCGCGGCTCGCACGCCTCGAGGCCGAGGGCGCGTTCCTCGACCTCGACCGGCGCATCGACCCGCACGTGCTGGGACACCCCCTCACGGCGTTCGTCGAGGTGCAGCTCCGGCAGAAGGAGCTCGCGCGCATCGTCGACGACCTCGCGCGCATCCCCGAGGTCGTGCAGGCGTTCGGGCGCAGCGGCACCGCGGACCTGCGCGTCACCGTCGCGTGCCGCGACACGGACCACCTGTTCCGCATCGACGCCGCGATCCTCGCGATCGACGGCGTCGAGCGCACGGAGACCTCGCTGTCGATGGGCGAGCTCATCCCCTACCGGCTGCGGCCGCTCATCGAGAAGCAGCGCCGCGGCCCGCGCTGACGGGGACGGTCAGCTGAAGCCGATCGCGCGCTGCGCGACCCGGTAGGCCAGGACCGTCACGCGCCGTCCCGCCGGACCGGGGAGGTTGGCGATCTGCCCGAGGCCCGACCAGCGCACCTGGTGGTAGAGCTGGGGGTCCTGAGCGCGCAGGCGCGACCAGAGCCGCTCCTTCTCCACGAGGCACGCGGGCGTCCCCGCGCGCACGAGCAGGATCGACGACACCGCGCAGATGATCTCCACGTAGTGCAGCAGGTAGCGGCGCAGGCGCCGGTCGGTCACCGGGGTCCGCGAGACGTGCTCGAGCATGAGCCAGTTGACGCGGAGCTGCTGGTCGAGGCGCTTGAGCATGACGGCCTCGTGCACGGACTGGTCCTCGCGGCCGATGAAGTACCGGTAGAGGTCGACGTCGAGGTAGTACAGCGTGCGCACGTGCGCGAGCGGCACCAGCGCGTACAGGTTGTCCACGTAGAACGTGTGCTCGGGGAGCCGCAGCCCCGCGTCGCGCAGCACCTGGGTCCGGTACATGAGAGCGTGCATCATCATGTACTGGCGCTTGGCGAAGCGGCGGGTCTGCGACCACGTGAGGACGCGTCCGCGCGGCAGCGCGCCGCGGTACCGGACGGCCGTCTTCACGCGCTTGCCGACCTTCTCGTACACGAAGTTGCTCACCAGCAGGTCGACGGGCTCCCCGCCGGGGGTGCCGGCGTCCACGAACCGGCGCACGAACCCGCGCAGCGTCGCGAGCACCTGGGCGAGCGCGGCGCGGTCCACCCAGTCGTCGGCGTCCACGACCTTGAGGTACTCCCCGCGCGCGTGGTCGAGGCCGGTGTTGATCGCCGACCCGTGCCCGCCGTTGGCCTTGCGCAGTACGTGCACCTCGCCCGGGAACCGGTCCGCGTAGCCCTGGGCGAGCGCCGCCGTCCCGTCGGTGGAACCGTCGTCGACGACGAGCACCTCCACCTCGGGACCGAACCCGACGAGCGAGTCGAGCGCGCGCGCCAGGTACGGCTCGGCGTTGAACGCCGGGACCACGACGGTCAGGAGCGGGGTCACGACGCACGCACCTCTCCGGCGTGCTCCGCCTCCGGCGCGGCCGGAGTCTCGGGCACCTGCTTGAAGATGACCTTGAAGATCGGGAAGAACACCCAGAACGAGATCGCGGCGTTGATGATCATCGTCGTGAAGTCCGCGAGGGTCTCACCGGCGCCGCCCAGGCCCCACGTGTCGATGAACAGCTCGTAGATCGGCGTCTTGTACAGGCCCTGCGCGGCGGCCGCCGCGATCGAGATGACGACGTACGCGATGGTGTACCAGAGCGCGGCCTTCGCGACCGACGAGTTCGACTTGAACGTGATGGTGCGCTGAGCGAAGAAGTTGATCACCTGCGCCACCAGCAAGGTGATCTGCACGGCGAGGAAGTATGCCAGCCCCCCGCCACCGCCCGGGAGCGGACCGGCGGCGTAGTCGAACACGTAGAACGTCGACCCGTCCGGGTTCGTCCCGACCGGCCAGACCTGGAACGCGACGTCGACCAGGGCGGTCATGCCGAAGACCCACTTGATGAGGGGCATGAGCGCGAGCTGCAGCACGGTGATGCCGTTGCTCAGCACGAGGAACACGACGAACTGCGCGGTCCCCGGTCGCTTCTCGGAGAACCGGCGCCAGGCGTCGCGGAGGCGGGTGAGCATGGGTGTTCCCTTTCGAGCGGGTCAGGCGTCGCCGCGCAGCGCGCGGGCGGTACGACGGTCGGCACGGCGGTTGCGGACGAACCCGCGCACGACGGCGCCGGTGCCGCGGAAGAAGTGGCCGTTGACGATGCGGACGATGCCGTCGACCATCGCGTCGTCGACCATGCCGCCGGTCATCTTCCCGATGGCGCGGAACGGCATGTTGAGCAGGAAGAGGACGTTGAGGTCCGGCGCGCCCTTGCGGTCCGCCGCGTCGCGCCGCCAGGACAGGACCCGGAACGCGAGCCGGGCGAGGGGCGAGCGCGCGTCGGCGAGGCGCGAGAGCGGGTCGTTCACACCGAGCACCCCGGACCACGCCGCGGTCGGGACCGGTCGGCCGAGGAGCGCCGCGAACTGCGCGTCCGACACGTCGTGGACGCGTCCGGTGCGGTACGGCTCGGGCAGGTCGTCCTCGGTGCGCGGAGGCACCGTGCCGTCGAGCTCGACCGTCGCGCGCAGCGGGAGGTCGTCGACGTGGGAGCCGACGAGCACCGACCAGGCACCCTGCTCGACCTGCCACGCCCCGGTCGCCACGTCCCAGTGCCGGAACGCCGCGTCCCCGAGGGGGACGGTGACCGTGCGCGACTCGCCCGGGTCGAGCTCGACGCGCGCGAACCCCGCGAGGGTGCGGTCCGGGCGGTGGACGCCCGGCGTCTCCCGACGCACGTAGACCTGCACGACGTCCGCCCCCGCGACGGGTCCGGTGTTGGTGACCGTGACCGTCACCCCGACGGCTCCCGCGTCCGCGTCGACCACGAGGTCGGAGTGCGCGAACGTCGTGTACGTCAGCCCGAAGCCGAAGGGGAACGCGACCGGGACGTCGGCGCTCGTGTAGTACCGGTAGCCGACGTACAGGCCCTCGCGGTAGACGGCGGTGCGCCCGGTCGCGGGGAACGACGCGGCAGTCGGGGTGTCCGCGAGCCGCACGGGCAGCGTCTCGGCGAGCCGCCCCGACGGGTTGACGGCGCCGGTGAGCACGTCGAGGACGCCCCCGGCCCCGGCCTGCCCCCCGAGGTAGCCGTGCACGAGCGCGCGAGCCGCGCCGAGCCACGGGGTGGAGATCGCGCCCCCGCCCGCGAGGACCACGACGGTCGCGGGGTTGACCGCGGCCACGGCCTCAAGCACCTCGACCTGCGCCGGGTGCAGCGCGAGCGTCGTGCGGTCCAGGCCCTCCGACTCGGCGATCTCGTCGAGGCCGAGGAACAGCAGCACCGCGTCCGCGCCCTGCGCGGCCGCGACCGCCTGCTCGCGCAGCCCGGCGTCGGGCGTGCCGTCCCGACGGAAGCCGGGGGCGAACGTCGTCAGCTCGAGCCCCGAGCCCTCGATCACGTCGAGCACGCTGTCGAGGCGGGCGGGGTTGACCGCGGACGACCCGGAGCCCTGGTAGCGCGGGGTGCGCGCGAAGTCGCCGACGACCGCGACCCGGGTCCCCGCCGCCAGCGGCAGGAGCGCGTCCTCGTTCTTGAGCAGCACCGCCGAGCGCGCCGCGACCTCGCGGGCGAGCGCGTGGTGGGCGTCGACGTCGACGGCCGGGGCGGTGCCCGGCTCGCGGGCCGCGGCGACGAGCCGCAGCACCTCCTCGGCGCGCGCGTCGAGGTCGGCCGCATCGAGGCGGCCCGACCGCACGGCGTCGACGAGCCGGCGCGCCGAGCCCAGGCCGGCCGCCGGCATCTCGAGGGTGCCACCGGCCGCCGCGGCGGCGACGACGTCGTTCGAGCCGCCCCAGTCGGAGACGACGGTGCCGTCGAACCCCCAGTCGCGGCGCAGGACCTGGGTGAGGAGGAACGGGTCCTCGTGGGCGTAGACGCCGTTGACGAGGTTGTACGACGACATGACCGTCCGGGGCCGGGCCTCCGCGACGACGATCCCGAACGCCGAGAGGTAGACCTCCCGGAGCGTGCGCTCGTCGACCACCGAGTCCGAGACCATGCGGCGCAGCTCCTGGGAGTTCACCGCGAAGTGCTTGGGGCACGCGGCGACGCCGTGGGACTGGATCCCGCGCACGTAGCCGGCGGCCATCCGGCCCGCGAGCAGCGGGTCCTCGGAGAAGTACTCGAAGTTGCGCCCGCCGAGCGGCGACCGCTTGATGTTGAGGCCCGGGCCGAGCAGCACGTCGACGTCCTGCGCCGCGGCCTCGGCGCCCAGCGCGGAGCCCACGCGCTCGGCCAGCTCGACGTCCCACGTGTTCGCCACGGCGGCCGCCGTCGGGAAGCACGTGGCCTCCTGCGAGGCCGCGATGCCGAGGTGGTCGGCCGCCCCGAGCTGCTTGCGGACGCCGTGCGGGCCGTCCGCCAGCCAGAGGGAGCGGACGCCGAGCCGCGGGAGGTCGTGCGTCTCCCACACGGTCTTCCCCGTCAGCAGGGCCGCCTTCTCCAGGAGCGTCAGGCTCGCGGTCGGGACGACGGCGGTCGTCGGCCCCGAGGCCGCGGCCGTCTCGCCGGCCGCGGCGGTGGTCTCGCCGTGGAGCTGCACGGTGCTCTCCTTGCGTGGTCGTGGGGTCGTGCGGGGTGCGTCGGGGCGGTCCCGGGCAGGCCGGGGCCGGCCGTCGGCGGTGCGCCGCGGACGGCGACTGGTCGGACGTGCGGGGCGGGGGCCCGGTGCCGGACGGCCGTCCGGGCCCCGGCGTCGGGCCGGCGGTGGTGGGCGCCACCGGCCCGACGGCGCCGGGTGCCGGGTCTCCCGGGCGGTCGCCCGCCCGGGAGACCCGTCGTCACCGGCTACCGGGCGGCGGGGACCGCCGGCTCGGAGGCGGGTGCGGCGACCTCCTCGGCCGCCGACCGGTGCCGGCGGACGCGCCGGACCACGAGGAAGGCGCCGACCAGGACGAGCAGCCCGAGCAGGACCGACACGCCGATCTGGACGTAGACCCAGGTGGGCGGCGTGTAGGTGACCGTCGCGCCGGGGGCGAGCCCGTTCATGGCGTTCGAGTTGGCCACCGTGAACAGGATGTTGTGGGTCGCGTTCCGGATGTCCGTGACGGCCTTCGCGGACGTCGTGTCACCGAACGACTTCGACGGCTGGAAGGTGAGCGTCAGGTCCGTGCCCCCGTCGAGACCCTCGTTGGGGTTCATGTACGGGTACAGGTTGAAGTCCGTGATCGCGAAGCCCTCGAAGCCCCACTCCCCGCGCAGCACGTCCGTCATGAGCGGCTTCGAGCCGCCCGTCCACGTCGCGCCGATGCGGTTGAAGGAGCTCATGATGCCGAGCGCCCCGACCGTCGTCTCCTCGATCGTGCCCTCGTCGTCCGCGATGTAGCGGACGTCCAGGGAGACGTCCTTGATCGCGAGCTCGAACGGCTTGAGGTAGATCTCGCGGATCGTCTGCTCGGTCGCCCAGGTCGCGGGGCCGTTGTCGACGCGGTTCGTCTCCTGCTCGTTGAGCGCGAAGTGCTTGAGCATCGTGTAGACGCCCTTGCTCGCCGCGCCGTTCGACACGGCGGCGGCCATGCGGCCCGAGAGGAGCGGGTCCTCCGAGTAGTACTCGAAGTTGCGGCCGCCGAACGGCGAGCGGTGCAGGTTCACCGCGGGCGCGTACCAGCCGTTGAGCCCCTTCTGCAGGGCCTCCTCGCCGATCATCGTGCCCATCGCGGTGCCGAGGTCGACGTCCCACGTCTGCGCGATGAGCACCTCGGACGGGTAGGCGACGCCGTTGATCGACGAGTTGATGAAGGACGAGAAGCCCGCCGGGCCGTCCGGCTCGACCGTCTGCGGCTTGGCGATCGAGGCGATCGCGGCCGTCTGGTACGCGCCGTTGAGGAGCATGTCCGTCATGTCGCCGACCGTCAGCGAGTCGAGCAGCTCCTCCCACCGCGGGTCGTCCTTCGGCAGGCCGCGCAGGTCGACGAGCGTCAGGTCGGAGCGCTCGCCCGTCGCCGGCATCTCGCCGTCGAACGCGGCGGCCTCGGCCTCGTGGTCCCAGGCGGCGAAGCCCTCCTGGGTGGCCTCGTCCGCGACCGACTGCTCGGCCGTCGGGGCCTGCGGGAACGTGCCCGCGAAGTCGGCGCGGGACATCGGGACGACCGTGCCGTCCGCGCCGTCGGCGCTGAAGCGCGCGGAGACGTCGTCGAACCGGTTGGTCACCTCGGCGAGGTCCGACGCGCGGTGCTCCTCGCCCGTGTACACGACGTCGGACGCGACCGGGTAGGTGATCGGCTCGGTGCCCGCCGCGACGGTGTGGGAGTCGGTGCGCAGGCTGAGCGTGTAGTCGCCCGCCTCCAGGACGTACGCCTTCGCGCCCAGGTGGTCGTAGGACGCCATGTCCTCGACGGCGAGCTCGAGGGTGACCGTCTCGCTCGCGCCCGGCGCGATCGTCCCGGTCTTGGCGAAGTCGCCGAGGACGACCTCGGACTTCTCGACCCCGCCGGGCGTGTACGGCGCCGAGTAGTAGAGCTCGACGACGTCGCGGCCGGCGACCGTGCCCGTGTTCGTCACCTCGACCGTGACCGCGACGGTCCCGTCGACGTCGCCCGCCTCGGTGCCCGTGACCGCCCACGTGAAGTCGGTGTAGCTCAGGCCGTAGCCGAACGGGTAGACCACCGCGTCGTCGTAGTCGATGAAGCCCTCGGCCGCCGCGGTCTCGTAGTAGCGGTACCCGACGTAGATGCCCTCGCTGTAGTTCACGAACGGCGCGTTGCTCGTGACGGTCGCGTTGGACGTCGCCTTCTCGACCGCCGAGACGGGGTAGGACGCCTCGACGTTCGAGTAGAAGAAGCTCCCGAAGTTGGCGAACGTCGGGTCGGCCGTGAAGTCGGCGGCCCACACGTCGACCGTGCGGCCGGACGGGTTGACCTCGCCCGTGAGGACCGACCCCAGGGCGTTGAAGCCGGTGGCGCCGGGCGAGCCCGCGAGGAGGATCGCGTCGACCTCCGGGTCGGCCTGCAGCTCGCCGAGCTCCAGGGTCGTGGACGCGTTGACGACCACGACGACCGTCTCGAAGCTCGCCTTCGCGAGCGCGATCAGGTCCTTCTCGTCCTTGTTCAGCTCGAGCTGGTGCTGACCGGGCTCGGCGTGGTCGTCCCAGCCGGTCATGTCGCGCGTGAGGTCGCCGCCCTCGCCGCCGGGGCGGCCGATCGTGACGATCGCGGCGTCGCCGAACTCGGCGAACGTCCCGGACCGCGCCTCGTAGTCGCCGACGGGCAGCTCGCCGACGGTGTAGCTCGACGCGTCGGGGTTGTCCATCTCGATGTGGCCGCGCGGGTTCTCCGCCGCGAACGCCTCGATCGTGGCGTAGACCTCGTCGTTGACCGTGAGGCCCGCGTTCTCGAGGCCCCCGCGGACGGTCACGGCCGAGTTCGTGTCGACCGAGCCGGAGCCCGAGCCGCCGAACACCGGGTCCGCGGACGCGCGGCCCAGCATGGTCACGCGGGCGTCGCGCGTCAGGGGCAGCGCGCCGGCCTCGTTCTTCGCGAGGACGATGCCGCCGGCCGCGATCTCCTCGACGAGGGCCTTCGCGGCCTCGTCGACGGACTCCTGGCTGTCGTGCTCGGCCGTGTAGTACGCGGTGTCCCAGCCCGAGGACTCCTCGGAGTTGGTGAACGTGTAGGTGCCGGACCCGAGCTGGGACGCGACCCAGCCGCCCGCGACGTTGAGCGCGACGTTCGCGACGACGACGAGCACGGTCACCGTCGCGAGCACGGGGACCCAGATCCACAGGAACTTCTTGTTCGACATCGGTGTCCTGGCACCGTCGGCGTTCTTCGCCCTGGCGTTCACTGCATTCCTCCTCGAGTGCGGCCCGTTCCTCAGGCTAGGAGCGGGGTACGGCGCCGCCCGCCGCGGCTGCACGATCGGTCGTTTCTGCGGCACGGACGGTCGTCCGTGCTCGACCCGTGCCGTCCGGTGCCCCCGCCGTCCGCCTCGCCGTCCGCCCGGCGAGGCGGGCGGGGAGGCGGACGGCGGGGAGCGGTGCGGCTACTCCCCGGCCGGGGTGATGGTGCCGTCCTGGTCGATCTGCCACGTCTCGCCGGTCTCGGCGGAGTCGGCCTCGATCGTGTACTTCCCGTCCTTGATGTCGACCGTGCCCCGGACGCGCGAGGCGGCGTCGGAGGGGACGAACGGCACCACCAGGAGGCCGTACTTGACCGTCGGCTCCTTGACGTCGCTGGCGAGCATGATCTGCGCCCAGCTGTCGTCCTCCGCGAGCGCGTCGGCGACCGCCGTGCGCGCGTTCTCGAGGTCGGTCGCCACGTCGACGTCGGTCGCCTGGCTCTCGGACGACGACGGCCCGGCGGCGGAGTCGTCGCCGCTCCCGCACGCCGTCAGCCCGAAGGCCCCCGTGACGGCGACGAGCAGCCCGATCCCCGTGGTCAGCGCCTTGTTCCGCTTCACTTCCTGCTCCTTGGTTCGTTCGTGCCGCGGGCCCACCCCGCGGCCTGGTCGGGGCCGGACGGCGCCGGACGGGCGCCGTCCGCCCCGGGCGGGCGGCCGCTCGTGCGACCGCCCGCCCGTGCGGTCCGTCAGTCCGTGATCGGCCCGCCGTAGCTCAGCCCGAAGCCGTAGTCGTAGGCGTTGCCCGCAGCGTCGGTGTAGGGCGTCATGTCCTTCGCGACGTCCTCCTGCTGCGCCTCGACCGTGTCCATGTCCTTCGGGAACTGGACGGGCAGGCGGCCCTGGGGCTCGTGGAGGCCGAGCACGACCTCGAGGAGCGCCTGGTCGCTCGTGCCGAAGCCGACGACGATCGCGTCGGACGCGGGCTCGAACTCGGCCGGGACGACCGGGTTGGTCGCCTTGAGGACGGTGACGACCGGGATGTCCTTGCCGGACGCCTCGACGGCCACCACGGCGCGCTCGAACGCGTCGAGGTCCGACTCGTTCGCGATCTTCGACGTGTTCCCGAAGTACGAGCGGTTCTGGCGCGTGCCGTCCGGGAGCAGGTCGCCGGAGATCGAGGTCTGGCGCACGTTCGGGCCGTCCGCGGTGTACGGGCGGTACTGCAGCGACAGCGGGTACCAGGTGTCGTTCTCGAGGTCGTGCCCGATGTTCGAGAACGTACCGCCGTTGTCCGGGCTGTCCATGCCCACGAGCACGAGGTCGACGTCCGACAGGTCGGGAGCGGTGTAGCTCGTGACCTTGTCGTCGGCGTCAGTGACGGCCTCGTCGGTGAGCACGGTGCCGAAGTACTGCTCGGCCACCTCGAGGTCGATCCCGGCGCCCTCGGTGTACTCGCCCGGACCGAACGAGCTCGCGAAGCCGGTGTTGTAGCTGCGCGGGATGTAGACGGTCTTGTCCTTCCACGCCTCGGCGTCCGCGGCGGTGACGGTCTCGCCGTCGTTCTTCAGCAGGACCACGGAGTCGAGCTGCGCCGCGTAGCCCGCGTCGACCTTGTCGTCGCTCGCCAGGATCGACGTGGACTCGTCGAGGTCCAGGTACGCGTTCTCGTACAGGCCCGGGTTGAAGAACATCGTGAGGATGCGCGCGCCGGACTCGCGGAAGCGCGTGTCGGCGTCGACGTCGTTCGTGCCGGCCTCGAAGTCGGCCTGCCACATCTCGTGGGCCGCGAGGACCGGCGCGACGTCGTTGTTGCCGCCGAACATGTCGTGCCCGGTCTTGAGGATCTCGTAGTGGCGCTGCTCCTTGGTGAGGTCCTCGGCGCCCCAGCCGGTCGCGATGACCGCGCCCTCGTCGTTCATCCCGGTCGTGACGCCCCAGTCGGTGACGACGACGCCCTGGTAGCCGTTCTCCTCGCGGAGCAGGTTCATGCGCGTGTCGTCGTACGCCGTGCCGACGCGCTCGCCGAACAGCGGCTCGCCCTCGCCGTCGAGCGCGATCGAGTACGCCGACATGACGGCCGCGGAGTCGAGCGACCCGAGGAACGCCTCGGTGTGCGCGTCGAAGTTGCCGCCCGGGTAGACGCCGTACTTGCCGGCGTCGGTGTGGGCCTCGCGGCCGCCCTCGCCGGGGCCGTCGCCCGCCCAGTGCTTGATCATCGCGTTGACGGACTCGGGGCCCCAGCCGTCCTGGCCGGTCGTGCTCTGGTAGCCGTCCACGTAGGCGGCGGCCAGCTCGGTGTTCTGCTCGACGTCCTCGCCGAACGTGCCGCCGACGCGCAGCCACCGCGGCTCGGTCGCGAGGTCGATCTGCGGGCTGAGGGCCGTCGTGATCCCCAGCGCGCGGTACTCCGCGGAGGACATCTCGGCGAAGTTGTCCATGTGCTCGACGTCGAACGTCGCGGCGAGGCCGAGGTTCGACGGCCAGCGCGAGATGTCGGCGCCCTCGGCGTTGTAGCCGCCGGAGCCCGCGGTCGAGCGCGGGTCGGAGGCGAAGTTCACCGGGACGTAGGGCTCGTCTGCGGTCGCGAGCGACTCGGCGTAGGCCTGCATCTCGTTGGCCCACGTGACGGTCGCCTCGACGTCGCTCGGGCCCGCGTGCAGGACGTTGCGCAGGTGGGAGTCCGTCAGGTACTCCTTCTGGGCGTCCGTGAGGCCGTCGGCCTGCGACCGCTCGTGCGAGCTGAAGAGCATGAGCCCCGCGATCTGCTCGATCGTGAGCTCCTCGGCGAGGGCCGCCGCGCGCTCCTCGGCCGGCTCGCGCCAGTCCTCCCACGTGTCGAGCGTCCCGTTCGCGTTCATGTCCTTGAACGCGAGCTCCTGGCCGTCGACCTCCTCGGTGAGGAGCTCGACCGCGCTGTCCTTGCCGTAGGAGAGCGTGGGCCCGTCGCCCGGGTTGTCGACGACCACGAAGGACGTGGTCCCGTCCGTGACCTCCCGCGTCGTGAACGCGTCGGCCGCGCTCTCGTCGTCCGTGGTGCCCGCCGTGCATCCCGCCGCGGCCACGAGCGCGAGGCTCGCGAGCGCCGCCGCTCCCTTGACGCGGCCCGCCCGGTTGTCGCGGTGTCCCGCCGTTGTCGTTGTCTTCATCGACCTTCCCTTGTCGTCTCCGCGCCCACCCGCTCCGCACCGACCCCGGCGACCCACCCGGAGGCGCGTGCGTGGCGCAGCGAGCTCTGCGAACCCGTCGAGGCCCGGGACGTCGTGGTCCCTGAGCCGCGCCGTCACGCTATGGACGCGGGCGGCGGCGGGGGCGGCCGGGTGCACGAACCGTCGCTTTGCGTCCACGAACGGTCGTCGAGGTCACGGCGGGGTCACGGTGGGCGGGTCCCAGGTCCCGCCCGGACGGGCCGTCCGGCGGCCTCCGGGGCGGCGGTCCGTGGCCGCGCGACGGCCTGTGACCCCGGCCGGGGTCCGTGGCCGCGGGGCGCGGGTCTACGCCGGGTGCGTGGCCGACGCCGCCTGCCGGGGCGAGCCCGTGGGCGGGCGGTCCTCCGGCATGGGCAGCAGGACGCGCAGGAGGAACCAGCGGTCCTCGGTGTTCACCGTCATCGACCCGCCGTACTTCTCCGCGGTGTACCGGATGGACTTGAGCCCGTACCCGTGCCGGGTGCGGTCGGCGCGCCGGGTGACGATGTCTCCGCCCTCGGTGCGGAGCTCGCCGGAGAAGTAGTTCTCGACCGTGAGCAGCACGAAGCGGTCGCGCGCGTAGACCGCGACCTTGATGATCCGCCGCTCCGGGTCGGGGACGGCCATGACGCCGTCGATCGCGTTGTCCAGGGCGTTGCCGAACACCGCGGCGACGTCCATCGCGGACATGAAGTCGAGCAGGGCGCCGTCGACCACGCACGTGAGGTCGATGTCCCGCTCCGCGCACTCCTGGCTCTTGGTCGTGAGGATCACGTCGAGCACGCCGTTGCCGGTGTCGGCCTGCCGGGCGTGGCCGGAGATGCTGGCCTCCAGGTGGTCGAGGTAGGACGCGCGCCGGCCCGGGTCCGCCTCGGCGCGGATCACCCCGATCTGGTGCTTGAGGTCGTGGTACTTGCGGTGGACGATCTGCATGTTCCGCTTCGACTGCAGGTACTGCTCGTGCTGCCGGCGCAGCATCTCGTCGATGGCGCGCACCTCGGACCGCGCCTGGTGCTGGAGACGTTGGCCCTGCTGGGCGTAGAGGGCCACGAAGCCGCACAGGTCGACGAGCGTGCGGATGTAGAAGATCTCGAGCCCGAGGCGTCCGCTGAACGGCGTGTTCGCGTTGAGGAAGCTGATGTTGCTCATGAAGAACGTGACGAGCGCGATCGCGACCGCCGACGCGAGCTCGCCGACCGTGACGTCGAGCTCCTGGCCGGGGCGGAAGTGGCGGGACTCGACGACGTACGCGACCCCGTACCCCACCGCGTACACGAGGACGAAGAACGCGACCTGCCAGGCCGTGCCGGGTCGGCCGTCGGGCAGGAAGAAGAAGCAGTGGACCTGCCAGTGCAGCGCCGCCACGAGCTCGGCGAGCACGAGCGCGCGCGCCGCGAAGTACCCCGCGTCGCGCGCCGAGACGCGCGCCGCCGCGACGATGAACCCGTACATGCACGCGACCGCGGCGGCCATCCCGACGGTCCACAGCTGGCGCGGCAGCAGGTCGGCGAGCGCCTGCACCCCGACCTGCGCGGCGAGGGCGACGACGGCGAGCGCCACGAGCCGGGCCCGCGGCAGGCGCGGTCGGCGCAGGAGCACGTAGACCAGGCACGCGAGCCACTCCGCGAGGCCGGTCAGCGCGCGCGGGATGTCGGGCAGGGTCGCCATGAGGTCGGTCGCGGCGCTCATGCCCGTCGTGCCCCGAGGTAGTCGGTGAGGGCCGCGAGGAACGCCTTCTTCCGCGCCCGGCTGATGAGCAGGTCGTGCCCGCCGACCAGGAGCACGCTGCTGCCCTGGACCGCGAGCACGTGCCGCAGGTTCACGAGGTAGCCGCTGTTGCTCCGGAAGAAGTCCCGGCCCTCCAGCTGGGCCTCGAGCGCCTTGAGCGGCCCGACGACGGAGTGCCTCCCGTCCACCGTGTGCACGGTGGTGCGGTGCTTCGCGCTCTCGAGGAACACGATGTCGTCGGTCGCGACGCGGGCCAGGCCGCCGTCGACCGCGAGCAGGAGGTAGTCGGCCGACCGCCGTCGGAGCCGGGCCACGGACCGCTTGAGCTCCTGGGAGAACGCGAAGTACCGCAGCGGCTTGAGCATGTAGCTCAGCGCGTCGACCTCGTACCCCTTGATCGCGTGCTGGGTCATGTTGGTGATGAAGATCAGGACGACGTCCGCGTCGACCTGGCGGATGCGCCGGGCGGCGCTGAAGCCGTCGAGGTTCGGCATCTCGACGTCGAGCAGCAGGATGTCGAAGTCCGGCCGGTACCCGGTGACCACCTGCTCGCCGTCGGCGAAGAGCGCGACGGCGAACTGCTCGCCGTGCTCCTGCTCGTAGCGTCGCAGGTACTCCACGAGCAGCGCGCTGCTCGCGGGGTCGTCCTCCACGATGCCGATCCTGATCACGATGCCGTTCTCCAGGGACTGCGCCCCCGGGGCGTGGCCCGACGACCGGACACCTCCGTGCGCCGTCGCGGCCTCGCCCCCGCCTGCGTTGCCGATGAGCCCGCCGTCGTGCGGCGGATCCCGAACATTATGGGCCACCCGGCGGAGAAACGGGCCACCCGGTAGGGATTTCGGTCAGCGCAGGTCCCGGACGTACGCGGCGGCGCCGTCGTACGCGGCGATCCGCCGCTCGTAGTACGTCGCGATGATGAGCAGCAGGCCGCCCGCCGCGGCCAGCGTGAGCATCCACGGCCCGGCGGAGATGCGCGTGCCGAGCTGCGAGACGAACACGACGAGGATCTCGACGGGCAGCACGGCGACGCCCAGCAGGAACGGCGCCGCGAGGTGCTTGCGCGTCCCGACGAGGACCGCCGCGAGCGCGAGCACGACGACGAGCATCGCGCGCCACGTGCGCGCGTCGGTGTACGTCGCGAGCACCGACGGCCCGACGAGCGCGAGGAGCCCGGGCGCGAGGGTGCGCCACGACCCGACGACGCCGACGGGCCAGCCGCCGAGGGGCCGGGCCGTGCGCGCGGGCGCGGCCGGGAGACCGCTCGGTCGGCCCGCGGCCGTGCCCGCCGCGAGCGCGAAGTAGCCCGCGACGAGGAGCCCGGCGCCGAGGGGCAGGGAGAACACCTCGACGCGCAGCTCGCGCGGCGACCACGCGCCGATCGCGGCGACGAGGGCGAGCAGCCACAGGAACCACGCGGGCGGGAGGTCGAGCCGCCCGCGCACGGCGCGGCGCACCCCCACCACGAGCACCGCGAGCAGCGCGACCTCGACGAGCCAGACCGTCGCGATGACGCCCCACACGGGCCGCACGTTCGCGACGGCGCCGACCACCACGAGCGTCAGGGCGGGCGCGACGGCCCAGCGCCGCGCCGCCGCGGCGCCACGGCCCGACGCCGCGCGCGCCGCGACGAGCCCGGCGCCGAGCGCCACGCCGCCCGCCGCGAGCGCCCACGCGAACCCGACGACGGACAGCGCGCCACCGCCCGCGACGTGCGCGACGTGCAGCGACTCCACCGTCCCGGCGACCGCGGCGAGCACCGCGGCTCCGGCGAGCCGGAGCGCGCCGGCACGCCGCCACGCGCTGCGGGTCGTCGCGGCCGGGGCGACGCCGCCCGCCGTCGTCCCCTGCCGGAGCAGCACCGCGCCGGCCACCGCCACCGCACCGGCGACGACGAGCAGCGGCGCGCGGACGTCGCCCGCGCCCGGGGCCGCGCCCAGGACGAGCACCGACGGCACGACGAGCAGCACGAGACCCGCGCCCGCGAGCTCCCACCAGCGCCGCGCACGACGGGCGAGGAGCGCGCCCACGACGACGGCGGCGAGCGCGAGCGGCGCGGTGTACGCCTCGACGAGCCCGACCTCGGCGGCAGCGAGCGCCGTCCACAGCGCCGCGGTGCCCAGGACGGCGGCGAGCCACCACTCCCCCCGCCGGTCGCGGTCGCGCGCGGCGAGCCCCGCACCGACGGCGAGCAGGAGCAGCACGGCGACGGCGATCGTCGGCCCCGCGGCGGGACGCCCGTACGCGAGCCCGACCGCGATGGCCCCCGTCACGGCCCCGCTCGCCTCGACCGCGACGCGGCCCGCCCCGAGGTCGAGCCGTGCCGCGAGCGGCCGGGCCCCCGCGAGCGCCGCCGCGACGAGCACGGCGACGACGGGCAGGACGACGGGCGAGCCGCTGCCCGGGAGGACGAGCGCGCCCGCGCTCACCACGGCGACGGCCGCCGTCGGGAGCACGAGGGCCGCGGCGAGGACGCGCAGCGCCGTCACCGAGCCGGGGCGCCGGGAGCCGACCAGCACGACCTCGAGCGCGAGCATCGCGAGGCACGCCGCGACGGACCAGGTGCTGCGCTCGTCGACGACGGTGAGCACGCCGAGCCCGAACGGCACGGCCGTCACGCCGAGGACCGCCCACCACGAGTCCCGGTCGACGCGCGGCGCGAGCGTCACCGCGAGCGCCGCGAGCGAGGCGACGCCGGACACCCCGCACAGCACGACGACCGTCCCGGCGCCGCTCCACGCGAGCGTCACCCCGAGCACGAGCAGCGCGTACCCGTACGCGATCCCGACGAGGGGCGCGTGCAGGGACCGCGGCGCGGCGGCGCGCGCCGCGAGCAGGAGCAGGCCGACGACGACGGCCCCGGCGGTCGCCGTCGGGCGCGCGACCCAGGACCCGGCGACGAGGAGGACGAGCACGAGGACGGTGCCCGCGACGGCGGCGGCGTGCGCGGCCCGCCGCTCGGACCGGCCGACGGGGAGCAGACCGTGGCGGACGGCGGTGCGCGCGCCGGGCACGAGACGCGCGACGGGGCGCAGGGCGCGTCCGAGCCCGCGCCGGACGGCGCGCACGACGGCGCCGGGCGACGGGGCGCCCGCGGAGGGATCGGTGCCGGCGGGCGCGGCGGCCGCGGCCGGCCGCGCCGTCACGACGAGCAGCGCCGCGGCGAGCAGCCCGAGCAGGACGAGCGACATGACGCCCGCCAGCCGCGGGTCGAGCACGAGGGTGAGGACGAGCGCGAGGGCCGCCCACGGGGCGAGCGCGCGCCCGGTCACGACGAGCGGCGCCGTCCCGAGCCGGCCCGTCCCACCGAGGAGGGGCGGCGCGGTCCGCGACGTGCGCAGCGGGAGCCGGGCCGCGACGAGCAGGACGACGAGCACGGAGAGGAGGCCGACGAGCGTGCCGTCGAGCAGCGTCGCGCCGACGGTCCCGGGCGCCGTGCCCTCGCCCGCCAGCCCGGCGGACAGGACACCCACGCCCAGCGGCGCGTCGTCGAGCACGGCGCTCGTGCCCGCGGTCGGGGTCACGAGCACCTCGGCGGCCCGCAGGCCCGCGAGCGCGAGGGCCGGGCCCGCCATGACGAGCACGACGACGGCGCCCCCGAGCAGCGCGTCGGAGCGCCCGATCGGCGGGACCGGCACCCGGAGCACCCCCGCCGACACGCGGCGGCCGGTGAGCACCAGCACGACGACCCACGCGAGCGCGCCGAGCGCGGGCGCGAGACCCACGAAGCCGACGCCGTCGCCCGTGCCGAGCAGCGCGCCGGCGAGCACCGCCGCGGCGCCGCCGACCGCGTACCAGCGCCGCTCGCCCGTCGTGACCCGGAGCAGCGTCGCGACGAGCGCCGCCCCGAGCGCGACGAGCGCCGCACCCGCTCCCCCGGGCAGCCCCGGCGGCGCGGCGACGGTGAGCCCGACGAGGACCGCGAGGAGCACGGCGACCGTGCGCACGACGCCCAGGAACCCGCGCTCCGCGCCGAGGGTGCCGCCCACGCGCGCGCCCGCCGCCGCGGCGACGGGGCCGGCGACCGCCGTCAGGCACGCCGTCACGAGGAGCGCGACGGCCCAGCCCCACGACGCCTGGGCCGCGGGCGCCGCGACCAGCGGCACGAGAGGACCGAGCACGACGGCGCCCGTCACCCAGGCCCGGACGCGCGCCCGCTCGCCCACGACGCCGAGGCCGACGAGCACGACGGCGAGCAGCGTCGCGCGCGCTGCGGCGGCACCCACCGGGTCGAGCGCCCACGCGCTGAGCGCGAGCTCGACGTCGACCAGGGCGAGCACGACGGCCAGCGCCGCGACGGCCTCCGCGGACGACCGCAGGCCGCGCGACCGCAGGAGCACCGCGGCCCCGACGGTGAGCGCGGTGACGACCCCGGTGACGAGGGCGCGCAGGGCGAGGTCGTCGGCGAACGTGAAGAACACGAAGACGACGGCGGCCACGGCGAGCAGCCCGGCCCCCGCCCCGGCGAGGACGGGCTGGAGGCCGACGGACCGCGCGGGGGCCGCACCCGGACCGACGCCACCGGCGCGCGGTCCGGCAGGCCCGGGCACAGGCACCGGCGCGACCGGGCCGGCCGCTCCGGGACGCACCGGTCCACCCGGTACGGCCGCGGGCGACAGGGTCGACGAGCGAGGCCCCGCCGCGCCGCGCCCGGCCGTGTCGAGCGGGCGCATCGGCGGCGGGCCCGCCGGGGTCCCCCCGCCGCCGCCCGCTGCCGCGCCGGGCCGGCCACCGCGCAGGGCGCCGGGGAGCGTGCCGGGCGGGGCCGCGACGGCGGCACGGGCGGCCCACGCGGCCGCCTCGGGCTGGGCGGCCCGGAGCGTGTCGAGGGCGGTCTGGCGCCGCCGCAGCGCGTCGGCCGCGTCGGTCGACGCCGCCGCCACCTCGAACGCGAGCGGCCCGACGAGGTCGAGCAGGCACCGGTCGCACCGCGACGACCGCAACGGCGCGGCGCACGCGGGGCAGGAACGCGTCTCGGCGAGCCGCGCCAGCGCGACGTCGACCCACGGCTCTCTCATGACGGACATCCTGGCGAACCTGTGAGGCGCCTGGGGACGCGTCCACGGGGGGTCGCGTGGCGGTCCGGTGAAGAGCTCGGCCGCCGTCGTGAGGAACCGCGGGTCAGCGCGGGCGCAGCCCGCCCAGCGCCGTGTCGAGGACGCGGTCGACGTACTCGACGGTGAGCGGGCCGGTCCGCTGGAGCCAGCGGTTGAGCACCGGGCCCCAGACGAGGTCGACGGCGACGTCCAGGTCGAGGTCGGGGGCCAGCTCCCCGGACTCCTGCGCGCTGCGGAGCCGCTGCCGCTTGGCCTCGCGGAGCGGCTCGTCGAGGCGCTCGCGGTAGAGGTCCGCGAGCGCCGGGTCGTGGGCCGCCTCCGTGGCGAGCGCGCGCATGGGCGCGGCGAGACGCGGGTCCTCCAGCTCGGCGACGGTCGCGTGCAGCACGTGCCGCAGGTCGGCGACGAGGTCTCCGGTGTCGGGCAGGACCGGCGCTCCCCCGTCCTCGCCCTCGCTCAGCGTGAGGAACGCGTCGAGGACGATCGCGGCCTTCGAGGGCCACCACCGGTAGATCGTCTGCTTCCCCACGCGGGCGCGGGCCGCGATGCCCTCGATGCTCAGCTGCGGGTACGGGATCTCCTGGAGGAGGTCGAGCGCGGCGGCGAGGACGGCGCGGCGGGAGGACTCGCTGCGGCGCGAGGGATCGGGTGCGGCCATGGCGGCAGCCTACCCCGGCGAGACGAACCGTTTCGTCTTGACGGCGGTCGTGCAACCCTCTACGGTCGGCATAACGAGACGGACCGTCTCGTCTCACTCGAAAGGAACCGTCATGCGACACACCTCCCCGCCGGTCCGGACCTGGTTCGTCACCGGCGCGAGCCGCGGCATCGGGCACGCGATCGCCGTCGCGGCGCTGGAGCGCGGCGACCGCGTCGTGGCCGCCGCACGCACCGCGTCCCGGGACGCCTTCGCCCCGGAGCACCACGACCGCGTGCTCGCGCTCCCCCTCGACGTCACCGACCGCGACGCGGTGGTGGCCGCGGTCGACACCGCCATCGAGCACCTCGGCAGGCTCGACGTCGTCGTGAACAACGCCGGGACGATGTCGATGGGCATGGTCGAGGAGTTCACCGAGGCGCAGGCGCGCGCGCAGCTCGAGGTGAACTTCTTCGGGGCGCTGTGGGTCAGCCAGGCCGCGCTGCCGCACCTGCGGCGCCAGGGCTCGGGCCACGTGCTCCAGATGTCGAGCATCGCCGCGCTCGCCGGCTTCCCGAGCACGGGCCTGTACAGCGCGAGCAAGTTCGCGCTCGAAGGGATGAGCGAGGCGCTCGCCCTGGAGGCGGCGCCCTTCGGGGTCTCAGTCACCGTCGTGCAGCCGGGCGGGTACTGGACGGACCTGTACGCGAGCATGACGACGACGACCCCGCTCGACGCCTACGCGCCCCTGCGCGCGGAGCTCGAGAAACAGTGGGCGGACGGCTCGGTCGACAGCGACCCGCGGCTCGCCGCCGACGCGGTGCTCACGCTCGTCGACAGCGACGACCCGCCGCTGCGCCTCCTGCTCGGCAGCATGGTCTACGACCTCGCCCAGGGGATCTCGCGACAGCGTCAGGACACGTGGGCGGCCTGGGAGGACGTGAGCCGCGCCGCCGAGCACGCCGTCGCGGCGCCCGGCCCGGCCGCGGGATGAGCCCGCGCGCCGGGAGACCTCACGACGGTCGCGCTGAGCCCCCGAGACGCTCGACGAGCGCGCGCGTCAGGGGCGCGTCGACCCCCGCGCGGTCGGCGGCGCGCACGATCGCGCCGCCGATCGCGTCGGTCTCGAGCGGCCGGCCCGCCTCGGCGTCGCGCAGCATCGAGGACTTCGCGTCGGCCCCGAAGCGGTCGTAGAACGTCAGGGTCCGGTCCGGGTCCGACGGCGCGCCGCTCGCCGCCGCGACGGCGGCGACCTCGCGGACGAGCGCCTCGAGCTCGGCCCGGTGCGTGGTCCGCACCTCTCCGATCGGGGCGCGGTGCGCCGTCGTGAGCAGCGCGAACGGCGCGAGGAAGCCGAGCTTCGCCCACATCAGCGCCGTCTCGTCGTCGTGCACGGTGGTGGGGATGCCCGCCCCGTCGAGGAGCGCGCGGACGGCCTCGACCCGCTCCGGGGCCACCCCGCCCGGCGCGACGTCGACCTCGACGAACGCGCTCGTGTGCTCGATCTCGCCCGGCGCGACGCGCGTGGACTCGACGCGGACCGTCGCGGGGAGCACGCGCGCGGTGCCGTACCGCGCGCGCAGCGCGTCGAGGTGGTCGAGGCCGTTGAGCATCGGGACGACCACCCCGTCGCCGAGCACCTCCGGCGGCACGCGGTCGAGCGCGTCGTCGAGCGCGGTCTGCTTGACCGCCACCACGACGACGTCGACCGGGGCGTCGAGGCGCGTGGCCGCGTGCGCCGGGACGTGGAGGTCGCCCACCTGGCGGCTGCGCACGTGCAGGCCGCGCTCCGTGAGGGTGGCCGCCGTGGCCTCGCCCGCGAGGAACGTCACCCGGGCGCCCGACCGGACGAGCAGCGCGCCGACCAGCCCGCCGACCCCGCCCGGCCCGAGCACCGCCACGTCCCGGCCGTCCCGGCCGCTCAGGCCGTCCGTCGTCTCCGTCACCGTCGTCCTCTCGTCGTGCCGCCGGGTCGCCCGGTCGTCGTGCCCGCGCGGGCGGGCGCCCCGCCGTCAGGTCGCGGGGACCTCGACCCTACCCACGGGGACCGACCGCGCCGAGCCGGCGCCGGGCACGGTGAGCGCCGCGATGCCCGTGGTGATGGGGATCGCGAGGACGAGCCCGATCGAGCCGACGAGGGTGCGCACGACCTCCTCCGCGATCTCGCCCGAGGTGAGGCTGGTCGCGAGGTTCTGGTCGGAGAGGTAGACCGCCATGAGGAGCGGCAGCGCGGCGCCGACGTACGCGAACGCGATCGTGTAGACGGTCGAGGCGATGTGGTCGCGCCCGATGCGCATCGCGCGCGCGTACAGCTCGCGCCGGGTCGCGAGCGGCGCGACGGCGCGCAGCTCCCACACCGCGGACGCCTGCGTGATCGTCACGTCGTTGAGCACGCCCATGCCGGCGAGCACGATCCCGCACAGCACGACCCCGCGGATCGAGAGCTCGGGCGCGTACTGCGGGATCCACAGGGACTCCTCCGACGTGAGGCCCGTGATGTTGGCCGCCCCGGATCCCCACCAGCCCAGCACGGCCGTGAGCACCAGGCCGACGAGGGTGCCGAGCAGCGCCGTCGACGTCCGCGCGGTGAACCCGTGCGCGACGTACAGCACGACGAACATGACGAGCGACGACGTCACGAGCGCGACGCCCAGCGCGTTCTGCCCGGTGAGGAGCGCGGGCAGCGTGAACGACGTGATGACGACGAACGCCCCCGCGAGCCCCGCGAGCGCCGCGAGGCCGCGCCACCGCGCGACGGCGAGCACCACGACGGCGTACGCGACCGCGAGGACGCCGATGGGCAGCCCACGCTCGAAGTCCATGAAGACGTAGGGCGTGCCGCCCGCACCCGCGGCCTCGGCGATGTACAGGACGCGCAGGCGGTCGCCCTCCTCGAACCCGTAGGCGAGGTACTCGGGCGGCGCGTTGACGGTGATCGCGTCGCCGCCCACGTCCTCGCCGCCCGCGCGGGAGCCCGCGTCGAGCCGGGCGGGCACCTCGCTCGTCGCCTCGTCGACCGGCCCGGTGACGGTCGCGCGCAGGACCGTGCTGCCCTCCGCGGCGACGGGGATGCGTGCGGGCACGTCCGCCGCGGCGGGCCACAGCGCGACGAGCCCGGCGAGCGTGACGAGCAGCGCGGGCACCAGGAGCGCGGCGAGCGTGACCCGCACGCGCCGGGTCGCGGGCGCCGCCGGGCCGTGCGCGTGGGCGTGGGCGTGCGCCGGGGTGCGTGCGGTGCCGCGCGTCAGGACGTCGGGCACCCGCCGGGACCGCGTGCGGCGCTCGCCGCGCCCGGGCGTCTCGGGAGGGGTCGGTGCGCTCACGCGAGGATGCTGCCACGGCGGCCCGACGACGCCCGGCGGCACGCGCCGTCGGGCACCGATCGCGCGGCCCGGGCCGTCCGGGGCCCCCTCCGGCTCACTCGGGGAGCGTCACGTGGCCGCGGCGCACGCCCGCGACGAGGCGGCGCGGGAGGGTGACCTCGCGGCCGTCGACGACGACGGTCACGAGCTCGGGCACCTGCGCCTTCCACTGCGAGCGACGGGCGCGGGTGTTCGAGCGGGAGAGCTTGCGCTTGGGCACGGCCATGAGGGGTCCTTCCGGTGGGCGAGCGCCCAGCCTACCGGTACGTGAGAACGATTCTCAAGACAGGTCGGGCCGTCGGTCCGGCCCGGCGGTAGCATCCCCGGGGCCGCGCGCCCTGCCACGACCCGGCGCGACCGCCGCACCCGCCACCACGACGCACGAGGAGCCCTTATGGCCACGGTCGACTACTTCCTCTCCGGTGACCCGGAGGTCGCCAAGCAGCACCTGCACGCCGCGCTCCAGGAGCAGGGCTTCACGGTGACCACGCGCCCCACGGGCCAGTGGGCCGCCGAGCGCGGCAGCAAGCAGAAGACGTTCTGGCTCGGCGCGTTCGCCGGCAAGGCCCAGCACCTCGTCTTCACGGTCGACTTCATGGTCCACGGCGACCAGCTCGTCGCGCGCATCGACCGCCCGACCGGGCACGGCGCGATGGCCGGCGCCGTCGGCGTCGCGCGCTCGAACAAGGCGTTCGGCGAGGTCGACCAGGCGATCGGCACGCGCCTCACGCAGCACGGCATCCTCGCGAACGTCGTGCACGCCTGAAAACACGCAGGTCGCCGATCACGAGCCTCCTCGCGGTCGAGCACGTCGTCGGTGGCGCCATCACGCCGATGACGACGTCAACCCCGTGCTCGGCACAGGGGGTGCGACGCACGAAGGCCCGGATCCCCTCACGGGGGTCCGGGCCTTCGTGCTGCTGACCGGGCCGGCGACGGCCGGTCAGCGGGACGTCACTTGGCGACGGCCTTCTTGAGCAGGCTGCCGGCGCTGATCTTCACGCCGTAACCGGCCGGGATCGAGATCTCCTCGCCCGTACGGGGGTTGCGGCCCGTGCGGGCGGCACGCTCGACGCGCTCGACGGACAGGAGGCCCGTGACCTTGACGGCCTCGCCCTTGCCCAGCGACTCGATGAGCACCTCCTGGAAGGCGTTGAGAGCCTTCTCGGCGTCCGCCTTCGACAGGTCGGCCTTGCTGGCGATGGCCGAGACGAGCTCGGACTTGTTGAGCGACATGCGAATCCCTTCTTCGGTTCACGACGCGCGGTGGTCACCACCCGTCGTCACGGTCTCAGTGTGCCAGCCGCGGGGCCGTGCACCGGGGACAACACTAGGGAACACGCGGAGTTTCGCGCGACTTCTCGCGGCTCTCGTCGTCGCGTGTCCTCGCTCAGCCGTCCTCGTGCTCGTGGTCGTGGCCCTCGTGCTCGTCGTGCGCGGGCTCGTCGTGACCGTGCTCGCCGTCCTCGTGGGCGTGCTCGTCGGCCTCGTGGCCCCCCGTGGTGGCCGGCTTGCCGGTGACCCCGTTGAGCTCGTTCGGGACGACGTCGAGCTCCGCGCTCTTCCACACCTCGCCGCCCACGTAGTCGACCGCGTGGATCGCGCGACCGGCCGGGTCCGTGACGTAGGCGATGCCGTCCTGGACGAACAGCGCCGGCCGCGGCTCCTGCCACTCCTCGGGCTCCTCCCACGCATCGACGACGGGGACGGACCGGACGACCGTGCCCGACTCCGGGTCGATGACGTGCAGCGACCCGTCGGTGCCGAGCACGAGCGCCTCGCCCGCGTCGCCCCGCCCGAGCGAGCGGAACGTGTAGCTCGCGGGGAGGTCGACGAGGCGCAGGCTCGCGTCGCGCGTGTCCACGAGGGAGACTCGCGTGGGCCGCTCGAGGTCCGCGTCGGGGTCGGACTTGTAGTCGCCGAGCACGACGGGCGACGCCTCGCTGCCCGCCTGGTTGCCGATGCGCCCGTAGGCGTCCGGGGCGGCGACCTTGGTGATCGCGCCGCCCGCGACGACGAGCACGCCGTCCTCGCAGCCGATGACGACGGCCTCGCCCGCGGCGACGGCCTCCCCGTGGACGCCGGGGCACTGGTCGTTCGCCGCGACCTCGTCGCCCGCGGCGTCGAGGATCCGGACGCCGGTGCGCGCGTCCTCGGTGCCCTCGGAGACGACGAGCGAGCCGTCGGACAGCTCGACCGCGACGCCGTGGTGCGCCGCGGGGGTGGTCAGGGTGCGCGCGTCGTCGATGCCGTGCGGGTCGGCCACCGTGGCCGAGTCGAGCACGGTGATGTCGCCCGTGCCGTCGTCGAACAGCGCGGTGCGGCCGTCGTGCACGACGACGTGGCCCGGCTTCTCGGCCGCGTACGTCACGTCCGTGAGGACCGGGTCGGCCGTGTAGTAGTGGGCGTGGTCGCCGTGCGGCTCGGCCCAGGTGCCGGCGTCGAGCACCTGGAACCCGCCGGACGTCGAGACGAGCAGGTGCCGCCCGTCGCCCGCGGGGTTGAGGCGGTTGAAGCCGTCGAGCTCGAGGTCGTCGACGACCTCGAGCGTCGTCGCGTCGAGGACCTGGACGCCGCCGTCGTAGGTGATCGCGAGGCGGGGGGTGAGCGCCGCGGCCTCGCTCACGTCGGACGTGGCCGACGGCGCGGGCTCGGCCGCGTCGCCCTGCTCGCCCTCGGCGCCCGCGCCCTGCGCGCACGCCGCGACGAGCGTGAGCGGGAGGGCGAGGCCGAGCGCGAGGGCGAGCGGGCGGCGTCGGGCACGGGCGCCGGGAGGGGCCGTCACCCGGGCGGGATCGGCAGCGGCGTCGGTCGGGTCGGGTGCGGTGTGGTGCATGCGTGGTCGGCCGCCCGGACACCCGGGCGGCCGCTCCTCTCCGGTGGTGGTGGTGCGCGGGTCAGCCCTGACGGGCCTTCCAGCGCGGGTTGGCCTTGTTGAGGACGAAGGTCTTGCCGTGCCGGCGCACGACCTTCGCCCCGGGCTTGTCCTTGAGCGAGCGGAGCGAGGCGCGGACCTTCATCGGGCGCTCCCGCCCTGCGCGCCGCCGCGGGCGCCGTAGCGCTGGCGGAACTTCTCGACGCGCCCGGCCGTGTCCACGACGCGCTGCGTGCCCGTGTAGAACGGGTGGCTCGCGCTCGAGATCTCGACGTCGACGACGGGGTAGGTGTTCCCGTCCGTCCAGGTCACGGTCTCGCGCGGGACGCCCGGGCCCTGCGGGTGGTCGCCCGCGAGGGTCGAGCGGGTCAGGAACGAGAAGTCGGCGGACTTGTCGCGGTAGACGACGGGCCCGTAGACGGGGTGGATGTCCTTCTTCATGGTGGTCTCCTTGCTGAGCCAGGGCCGGCCGCCGCTCGGGGCGGCGGTCACCAGCTCGACTTCGTGACTCCGGGCAGCTCGCCGCGGTGCGCCTGCTGGCGCAGGCGGACGCGCGAGAGTCCGAACTTCCTCAGGTAGCCGCGCGGGCGGCCGTCGACGACGTCGCGGTTCCGCGTGCGCGTGGCGCTCGCGTCGCGGGGCTGGCGCTGGAGGTCGCGCACCGCGTCCGCCTTCTCCTCGGGCGAGGACGACGGCGACGCGACGACGCGCTTCAGCTCGGCGCGACGCTCGGCGTAGCGGGCGACGACGGCCGCCCGCTGCTCGTTGCGCGCGATCTTCGACCGCTTCGCCATCAGCGCTCCTCGCGGAAGTCGACGTGGCGGCGGACGACGGGGTCGAACTTGCGCAGGACCATCCGGTCGGGGTCGTTGCGGCGGTTCTTGCGGGTCACGTAGGTGAACCCGGTGCCCGCGGTGGACCGGAGCTTGATCACGGGACGGAGGTCGGTGCGGGTAGCCATCAGAGCTTCTCCCCTCGGGCGAGGATCCGCGCCACGACGGCGTCGATCCCCTGGCGGTCGATGGTCTTGATGCCCCGGGCGCTGACGCGCAGGGTCACGTGACGACCCAGCGACGGCACCCAGTAGCGCTTCTTCTGGATGTTCGGGTCGAAGCGACGCTTGGTCCGCACGTGGGAGTGCGAGATCGCGTGGCCGAACCCGGGAGCGGTGCCGAGCACCTGGCAGACGGCGGACATGGCGGTTCCTCTCGGGGTCGGTCGGGGCGACGGGGACGACACTAGATAGTGAGAATCATTCCCGTCAAGACGCTATGCTGACCCGCTGTCGAGAACAGTTCTCAGGAGCAGGTTGTTCCCGAGCCGGCCGCAGAGCCTCCCGGGACGCCCCAGACCACGGATCGGAGCGCTTCATGCCCTTCTCGTCGCACCCCTCGCCGCACCCGGCGCCCGACGACACCCGCGTCGCCCTCAGCGTCCTCGCGACCATCGACCCCGTGCTGCGCGACAGCGCGGTGTTCGGGCTCGTCGTCGGGGCACCGCGCGTCGTCGCGCTCCGCCACGACATCCGGGCCGCCGAGGGCGCGCTGCGCCGGGTCGCCGTCGACGCGAGCGGCGTCGTCGAGGACGAGGTCGTGCCGCTCGAGCACGCGTGCCTGTCGTGCGCGGTCCGGGAGGACGCCGTCCCGACGCTGCGGCGGCTCGCGGAGGACGGGCGCTGGGACCACGTCGTGCTCGCGCTGCCCGTGGCCGCCGAGTCGCTGCCCGTCGTGCGCGCGCTCGCCGCGCAGACCGCCCCCGGCGGCGAGCTCGAGCGGCTGCGCCTCGCGACCGTGCTCGCCGTCGCCGACGTGGACACGCTCGAGCACGACCTGCTCGACGACGACCTCGTCGCCGAGCGCGGCGTCGGGCTCACGGACGACGACCAGCGGGCCGTCGGGGAGGTGCTCGCCGCGCAGCTCGAGCACGCCGACCTCGTCGTGACGACCGGGGACCCCGTCGCCGCCGCGACCGGGGCGGGGCTCGTCGACCGGCTGCGCGGCGTCGGGACGCGCCGGGTCGACGGGCTCCACGCGCTCGCCGCCGCCGACCTCGCGGGGCGCCCGCACGACCCGGTGGCCGGCGAGCGCCGGGCGCACCCGCTCGGCGCGCGGGGCCCGCTCCCCCGGCACGCGCGCCCCGCGGGCGACCGGAGCTGGACGGTCGAGCTGTGCTCGGCCCGCCCCTTCGACCCCGAGCGGCTGCTGCGCCGCATCGAGGACCTGGGTACGGGGCGGGTCCGGTCGCGCGGGGTGTTCCACGTCGCGAACCGCCCCGACTCGCTGTGCGCGTGGGACGGCGCGGGCGGCCAGCTCTGCATCGGCACGCTCGGCACGTGGGACGACGCGACCACGGCCGAGGGGCGGCCCGTCGAGCCGCACACGCGCGTGGTGGTGGTCGGCGCGACGCCACCGGACGGCGAGACCGGCGACGGCGTGCGCGAGCGGGTCCTCGACGCGTTCCGCGACGTGCTCGCGACGCCGGACGAGCTGGCCGACGGCGGGCTGCGCTGGCTGGGGCGCACCGACGTCCTCGCGCCCTGGCTCGGCGCGCGCACGGACGCCGTCTGAGATCGGGGGCGCTGCCACCGGGACGCGAGGGCACGTGCCGGCAGGACGGAACCTCCCGGAGACGGGAGAACCGGTGGCGATCCGCCGCGAGAGCTCCCCCCAGCGAAGCTCTCGTCGCGGACCGCCACCGGTCCAGGTGTGTCGCCACGTGACCCGTCGTGGCGACGTCCCCCACCAGTGCAAGAGCACCGGGGCGCCCGTTCGTGACGCGCGTTGCCAGTGATGTGGATCACAGTACGACGCGGGCTGCTCGACCGCGCGCGCACGTCACACCCCGACCCGCGTCATGATCGCGGCCCTCGAGCGTCCTCCTCCCTGAGGGCCGCCGGACGGAGGCGGCCGGGACGGGAGCGGGCGTGCACGCGCAGGACCTGACGGAGCTCGGCGACGAGCAGCTCGCCGACGCGGTGCGCGCGGGCCGCGCGGAGGCGTTCGCCGTGCTCTGGGAGCGGCACGCGGACGCCGGACGCGCGGCGGCCCGCCGCCTCACGGCGACGTACGACCCGGACGACCTCGTCCAGGAGGCGTACCTGCGCGTGCTCGGCGCGCTGCAGTCCGGCCACGGGCCGACCGGCCCGTTCCGGCCCTACCTCTACACGACGCTGCGCAGCGTCGCGGCGGGCTGGGCCCGGACGCCGGACCCGCTGCCCGTCGAGGACGTGCCGGAGGTCGTCGACCCGCGCGACCTGTCGACCGAGGTCCTCGAGCGCTCGGTGACCGTCCGCGCGTTCCGCCGCCTGCCGGAGCGGTGGCAGGCCGTGCTCTGGTACACCGAGGTCGAGGGGATGGAGCCGCGCGAGGCGGCACCGCTGCTCGGGCTCTCGGCGGGCGCGACCGCCGCGCTCTCCTACCGCGCCCGCGAGGGCCTGCGCCGCGAGTGGCTCCAGGCCCACGTGAGCAGCGACGCGGTGGCCCCCGAGTGCCGCTGGACGGTCGAGCGCCTGGGCGACCGCGCGCGCGGGTCGCTGTCGCGCGCCGCGCAGGACCGCGTCGAGGAGCACCTCACCGGGTGCCTGTCGTGCTCGATCCTCGCGGAGGAGGTCGACGACGTCGCCTCGCGCCTGCGCATCGTCCTCCTGCCGCTCGTCCTCGGTGTCCCGGCCGCGGTCGACGCCGTGACGTCCTCGCTCGCCGCGACGACGGCCGCACCCGGCACGACGACGGGCCCGGCTCTCGGCACGACCGCGAGCCCGACGACCGGCACGACCGCGGGCGGGGCTGCCGGGACGGCGTCCGGCGCCGGGGCCGGAGCCGCCGCGGCGGGAGCCGCGGTCCCCGGCGTGCTGGTCGGCGCGCTCGCCGCGGTGGTCGTGGCGGCCGTCGTCGGCGTGCTGGCCGTGGCACGGCCGTGGTCCGCCGCCGAGCCGCCCGCCGCCGCGGCCGGGCAGCAGTCGTCTGCTCCCGGTCTCGCCGCGCCGCTCCCCGTCCCGCCGGACGGCGACCCGGCGGAGAACGACGCGGACGACGTGCCGGTCGCGACCGAGCCGGACGCCCGCGCCGGGGCGGGCGACCGCCCCGAGCCGCCCGCCGCGGGCCTCGACGCCCCGCCCGCCGCCCGTCCGGACGAGCAGGACGCGCCCGGAGCCGGCGAGGCCGCGCCCGAGCCGGTCCCGCCGTCGGTCGAGCCGGCCGCGCCGACCCCGCCGGAGCCCGAGCAGCCCGGCCCGGAGGAGCCCGCTCCCGAAGAGCCCGGGCCCGAAGAGCCCGCGCCCGAAGAGCCCGGGCCCGAGGAACCGGCGCCTCCGGCACCCGTCGTCGACGAGGCACCCCCGGCCGGGACGCTCACCGTCTACCCCGCCCTGCGCGGCAGCGGGGAGCCCGGGGCGCGCGTGCGGGCGCTCGACGCGACGGGAGCGGTCGTCGGCACGACGACCGTCGCCGCCGACGGCCGCTGGGCGCTCGTCCCGACCGGGCTCGGTGCCACCGGGGAGCACGTGATCGACGTCGTCCAGGACGTCGACGGCGTCGTCTCCGCGACTGCCCCGCCGCTCGGCCCCTACGTGTTCGACCTCCCGCGCGTGCTGTCGCCGAGCCCGGGCGAGACGGTCCTCGGCGCGCGCGAGACCGCGCCGTGGGAGGACCCGCGCTTCTCCGTCCTCGTGACCTTCGCGGGCACCGCGGGCCTGGTCGTCGAGGCGTTCGTCGACGGACGCTCGACCGGCAACCTCCACGAGCTCGACGACGAGCCCGCGGTGCGCCAGGTGCGCAGCCTCGCCCCCGGACCGCACACGTTCGGGATCCGGTTCGTCGAGCCCGCGTCGGACGCCGCCGGGTTCGGGCCGACCGTGAGTGTCGGCTTCACCGTCGCGGGCCCCTGAGCGCGGGACCCGCGACGGCTGCGGGCTTCACCCCCGCACGCGCCGGCGGGACCACGCCCCGCCCGCGACGCCGACGACGCCCGCCCCGAGCACGACCGCCCCGACGAGCGGGCCGGTCGGCGTCGGGGAAGCGCCCGCCGCGACGGGCGCGGGGGCGAGCGACGCCGCCGTCGCGACGAACGTGGGTGCCGGGCGGGCGCCCGCCGGGTCGGTGTCCGTCCACGCGTACGACGCCCCGGACGGGCACTCCTGCACCGTCGGGAAGACGAACGCCTGCCCGGGCTCGCCCGTCACGCGGACGTCGAGCGTGAAGGCCGCGCGCTCGCCGTCGGGCACGGGCTCGCCGGCCCAGGCGACGGCGTCGTCCGACACCTCGACGGTCCAGCCGGCAGGCTGGCCCGCGCCGAGCGCCTCGACGCCCGCGGGCAGGGTGACGCGCAGGGCGTCGGTGGGCTCGCCGTCGCACCCGTGGTCGAACGTGAACGTGAGCCGCGACGTGCCGTCGCCGCGCGGCTCGACCGTCTCGATGAGCACGTGCGCGGCCGCGGGAGCGGCCGTGAGCAGGGCGAGCGCCCCGGCGGCGGCCAGGGCGAGGAGGGCGCGCGCGCCGCGGTGCGGCCCGGGCGGCCGTCGGTCGGGGGTCATGAGGTCACCTCCACGGGGATGCGGACGATCGGGTTCTCGTACTTGGACGTCCGCACGCTCACCTCGAGCGTCCAGGAGCCGGGCATCGGCAGGTCGAGCGTCGCCTCGTACGCGCCCGGGCCGGTGCGCGTGAGCGGCCGCGAGAACGGGCCCAGCGCCGGGTCGGCGAGCGTCGTCGCCAGCTCCGGCACCGCGACCGGCTCGAACGGCGCACCGTCGGCGTCGAGCAGCTCGATCTCGAGCGCGTTGACGCCCACGCGCCCCGGCGTGACGCGCGCGCGGAGCGTCCCGTCCCCGAGCTCCTCGACCACCTCGACGCCGGAGGTCGCGGCGCCCTCCGCGGACGCCGCCGCCGGGACGACCGGGCTGCGCGAGACGAGCACGCCCGTCGCGGCGAGCACGAGCACGAGCAGCGCCGCCTCCACGGCGACGGTCCGGCCGAGCCGACGGCGCGCCGTCGTCGCGGTCGTGCCGCCCGCCGCACCGGCACCTCCGGGGCCGGCGACCTCGGGGACGAGCCGGTACCGGTTCCACGCCGCGATGCCGACGAGCACGAGCGCGACGCCGACCTTGACGAGCAGCGTCCGGCCGTACGTCGTCGAGACGAGCGCGTCGAGGGTGCCGAGGGTGCGCCACCCGAGGACGGTCCCGGTGACCGCGAGCGCGAGGACGACCCACGCGCCGAGCGCGGAGAACCGCGCCACGGTCACGCCCGCGCGACGGGCGTCCACGTGGGCGGACGGCGCGAGCACGAGCGCGAGCCCGACGACGCCGCCGAGCCACACCGCCCCCGCCGCGACGTGCAGCGCGTCCGCCGTGACGACGAGCCACGGCGGCCCGAAGGTCCGCGTGTGCCCCACGAGCACGAGCGACCCCAGCGCGAGCGCGGCGGCGCCGAGCACCGTGCCCGCGGGCCACGCGGCCCGGGTCTCGCGCACGGCCCGGGGCGCGAGCAGCGTCGCGACGACGAGCCCCGCGAGCCCGAGCGCGCCCGCGACGGTGGTGTCGGAGGCGAGGCCCGCGGCCCACGTCGCCGGGTCCGCGAGCGCGCCCAGCCCGCCGCCCGCCTGCCAGGCGGGCGTGAGCGGGACCGCGAGCACGGTCCCGACGGCCGCGACGCCGAGCGCCCCGCGCCGGACGCGCTGGAGCCGCCGTCGCAGCACGGGGGCCGCGCCGGGCGAGACGTGCAGCACGAGGAGCTCGAAGACGACGAGCCCCGCGACGAGGAACGTCCCGGCGTAGACGGCGGCCTGGTCGAGCGCCCGGACGGCGACGAGCGCCGCCGTCGGCTCGGCCACGCGCGCCTCGACCGCGGTCGTGCTCGGCGCGCCGACGGAGAACGTGAACGCCCCCGCCACGGGGTGCGTGTCGAGCGACACGACGCGCCAGCTGACGACGTAGGTGCCGTCGCCGAGGACCGTGCCGGGCGTGACGACGAGCGCGTCGTCGACCGCGGCGACGTCCACGTCGACGGGGGTGCCGTCGGCCGCGAGGACGGTCGTGCCGCCGGGGACGACCTGGACGGGCTCGTTGAAGGTGAGGGTCAGCGCGTCGGGCGGCGCGTCGAGGACGGTGCCGTCCTGCGGGTCGGTGCCCACGAGGACGGCGTGGGCCGCGGCCGGGCCGCTCGCGAGGATCGCGAGCAGGACCGCGGCCGCGGCACCGACGACGACGGCCACCGCCCGGCGCAGCGCCAGGGGGCGGCCCACGGGTCAGGCCCGCGGGCGCGAGCGCACGAACCCGAGCAGCCCGAGCACGAGGCCGGCCGCCGCGAGGACGAGCGCCGTCCACGTGACCGCGGGGGCCGGTCCGCTCGACGTGACCGCGGCGGCCTCCGTCGCCTCGCCGTCCGCGGCGGCCGGCTCGGCGGCCGCGTCCGCCGCGGCGTCCTGGGTGCCGTGCGCGTCGCCGCCGGACGCGGCCGTCAGCTCGAACAGCGGGGCGGGCAGGTCGAGCTCCTCGCCGTCCTCGCCGTCAGCCGGGACCTGCACCCAGGCGCTCTCGCCCTCGGCGCACTCCTGCACCGTGGGGAAGACGAGCGTCTCGCCCGCCGCGTCGGGCAGCTTGAGCGACAGCACGAACGCGTCGCGGTAGCCGTCGGGCAGCGGCGCCTTCGCGGTGTACACGACCTCCGCGACGCGCTCGGTGTACTGGCCGCCGTGCCCGTCGTCCACGGGCTCGGCGAGGTCCTCCATGACCTTCTCGACGTCCCAGCCGGGGTTGACCGTGGGGGTCACGGTGACGACCTGCTCGGGGACCTGGACGGAGACCTTCGTCGTCGGGGAGTCGCCGCAGCCGTGCGGGACGCCGAACGTCAGGAGGGCGTAGGAGCCCGCCTCGGTCGTGTCGGGGGTGACGGTGACGTGGGCGGACGCGGCGGCCGCGCCGGTCACGGCGAGCCCGGTGGTCAGTGCGGCGGCGCCGACGGCGCGCAGGGTCTTTCGCATGGTGGTGCCTTTCGGGGAGAGGTGCGGGGAGAGGGGACGCTGCTCCGGCGGGCACGACGGCGCGCCGCGCCACGGGTCGGCGGAGCCGGCCGGCGGCGGGTGAGCGGTCGCGCGGGCGCGCGGGAGCGGGACGCCGCGGACTCCGTCGGGCGACGGCGTCCGCGGGGGCGTCCGGGAGAGGTCAGGCGGGAAGGGGCGGCCCGCGCCCGGGCGCGGCGCCGCGCACGAGCAGGTCGCGCACCGTCGGCAGCGCGCCGACGGCGGGAGGGGCCGCGAGGACGACGACGGGCCGCGGGCGGCCGGGCACCCGGCGTCCTGCGAGCCACGTCCACAGGCGCCACAGCACGGCGTCGCCGTACCGCAGCACGAGCGCGACGGCGAGCGTCGCGACGGCGTGCGCGCCGAGCATCGCGAGCGGCGAGGAGGAGTGCGCGTGCGCGGCGGCGTCGGCCGGGGACAGCGCGGCGCAGCGGTCGAAGACGACGTGGAGCACGAGCTGGCCCGCGCCGAGCAGGCCGAGCAGCCGCGGCAGCCCGACCTCGCGCCGGGTGAGGGGTCGCACGGCGACGGCGGTGAGGACCGCGAGGACCCCGAGCGGGACCGCCCCGGGGTCGGTACCTCCGGCGAGGCCGTGCGCGACGACGGACAGCCCGACGACCGCGGCGGCGAGCAGCAGCACCCGCACGCCGCGGAGCACCCCTGCTCCGGGCGACGTCACGGACGCACCCTAGCGGGAGAAGGGGCTCCTGCGGCAGGGGCCGGCGCCGCCCTCTCCGCGCGGGAGAGGGCGGTGTGCGCCGGCACGGTCAGCCCTGCGGGTCGTGCGGGGCGCCGTCGTCGGTGCCGGCGTCCGGGCCGGGGCCCCGACGGCGCAGCACGACCACGACGACGACCGCCGCGGCGACGACGAGCGCGCCGAGCCCCACGAGCACCGGCAGCAGCGACGAGGTGCCGTCGTCCGCGGTCTCGGCGGCGTCGGTGGTCGTGGTCGCGGAGGGCTCGGACGTGGTGCCGGTCGTCGGATCCTCGGTCGCGGTCTCCTCCGGCGTCGCCGTGTCCGTCGCGGGGTCGTCCGTCGCGGGCGCCTCCGGCTGGGCCACGACGGCGAACGCGAACGTGCCCTCGATCGGGTGCCCGTCGGACGAGACGACGCGCCACGCGACGGTGTACGTGTCGCCGCCGAGCGCGACGGCCGGGTCGAGCGCGAAGGTCGCGGTGCTGCCGTCGATCGTCGGCGCACCCTGCGTGACGACCGTGCCGGCCGAGTCGGAGACGACGACCTGCGGCTCGACGGGGAGCGGCTCGGTGTTGAACGTCAGCGTGATCGCCGCGGGCGGGGCCGCGAGCTGTGCGCCGTCGGCCGGGTCGGAGGTGAGGAGCCGGTCGTGCGCGGACGCCGGGCCGGCCGTGAGCGTCGTGACGGTCGCGGTGAGGCCGAGCGTCAGGGCCGCGGCGGCGAGGAGGGCGAGCAGGGCCGACAGCGGTCGGCGCAGGGAGAGGGTCATGAGGTTCTTCCGTCCGAGGCGCGGCCGGTGGCCGCACGGTGGTGCCCGGGGGCCCGGCCGTCGCCGGGTCGGCCTCGTCGGGTGCCGCGTCAGGACGCGGCGAGGGGGCGCAGCAGTGCTCCCGACGGACCGTGCGCCCGCGGCGGTCCGCGCGTCGGCGCCCGGAGCGACCGCCACACGTCGACGACGCGCACCGGGCGCGCGGGGACGACGCCGCGGCGGCCGAGGACCGCCGCACGGGCCGGGAGCGGGAGCGCGGCGCGCGGGGTCACCCAGGTGAGGAACCGCTCGAGCGCGCGCTCGCCGTGCGCCAGCACGAGGGCGAGCACGACCGTCGCGGCGGCGTGGGCGGCGACCATCCACGCGCCCGACGCCGCGAGGTGCTCCGGGTGCAGCGGGGACGCCGCGCCGTCGGCCGACGGCACCGCGCACACGACCGCGCCCGACGACGCCGCGAGGTGCGCAGCGTGCCCGGCTCCCCCGCCGACGGCGTGGCACGCCCCGGGGGTCAGGACGGTGAGCGCCTGGTGGAGCGCGAGCTGCGCGCCCCCGAGGAGCACGACGAGCCGGGCGGGCGTGAAGCGCAGGCGGGCGGCCGCCGTCGTGCCGGCGAGCGTGAACGCGGCGAGCGCCGCGAGGACCAGCGGGTCCGGGAGCGCACCTCCGGCGACGCGGTGCGCGAGCGCCGTCAGCGCGAGCACGAGGGTCGCCACGAGCGCGGCGCGGGCGACGCGCAGCGGACCGACGACCGGGGAGGGCACGAGGACACCCTAGCGGGGCCGTCGCCACAGGCGCCCGAGCCGACGGCGGACCGCCGCGCGGGTGGACTCCGGGAACGACCGCCACGCGGGCCACGCGAACGCCACGGTCCACGCACCCGCGCCGCCGAGGAGGACCGCGCCGGTCTCGACGTCGTCACCGATCGCGGCGTGCTCGACGTCCGGGACCGCCATGACCGTGCCCGCGTCCTGCGGGTCCCGCAGGACGTCGAACGTCCCCGCGTACGGAGCCGGTGCCGGGTGCCACCCCGTCTCGCCGATCTCCTCGCCGTCGGCCCACGCCCCGACGAGGTACACCTCGGCGGGCCCGTGCGGCAGCTCGACGAGGGCGCGCACCGCGTCCACGTCCAGCGTGCTGCCGCGACCGACGGCGATCACGTGCACCTCCGCCCCGCTCGCCGTCGTGAGGACTCCGGTCTCGGCGAGCCTCTCGGCGACCCGCTGGTCGCCGCGGTCCGCGATGACGATCCCGGTGAGCACACCCGTCATGATCAGCCCGACGGTGAACGCACCACGGCTCCACCCCCACCGTGCACGGCGCCGACCACCCCACCGGTCTGACGGACGACGCCTCACCCGTCGGCCCGTGCGGCGCGCGGCACGGTCACGGGCGCTCGCCCGACGCGACGACGTGCATGCTGCGCCCCGCGCGCTCGGGGTACCGGCCGATCGCGGGGCCGGTGGGCAGGAGCCGGTCGAGCCCGACGATCACGAGCCCGAGCACGAGGAAGCCCGCCCCGTAGAGCACGACGTTGACGAGCAGCCCGGTCCAGCCGAGCGCGTCGAGGTCGACGAACCCGTACGGGTACTCGCTGCCCGGGCTGACGAACCCGCGGATCGTCGTGAACGCGAAGTACGCGAGCGGGTACAGGAGCCAGCGCGCGGCGTCGAGGCCGCGCAGGCGCCGGTGCGCGTCGAGCAGGAGGAAGTCGGCGACCACGGCGAGCGGGAGCACCTCGTGCTCGATCTGGCCGTCGGTGAGCCCGAGGAAGACGGCAGGCGCGCCCGGGTCCTCGGGCGCGAGCACGAGCCACGACACGAGGCCGGTGATCGCGGCGAACAGCGTCACGCCCCCCTTCAGCCATCCCGGCGGCTGTCGGCGGCGCAGGAGGGACGCGGCCCCCGCCCAGGCGAAGACGACCGCGATGAGGAAGCCCGTCTGGTTCGTGAAGTAGACGAGGCCCTCGATGTCCCCGTCGCGCCAGATCGCGCGCGTCCCGACGAGGGCGAGGACGACGAGGAACAGCCGGAACAGTCCGACGACGACGTGCATGCGGGCTCCTTCGCGCGCGGTGTGGCTCCGGTCGAGAGCCTAGTCCCCGCGGCCGGGGCACGACCGCCGTCGGGCACCGTCGCGCGCGCCGGGGTCCGGGCACGCCGAAGGGCCGCGCACGAGGCGCGGCCCTCCGGTGGAGATCGTCACCCCCGCCGGCGCGAGGCGCCGGGCGGGAGCGGGATCAGAGTGCCTGGATGTTCGTCGCCTGCGGGCCCTTGGGGCCCTGCGTGACGTCGAAGGAGACGCTCTGGTTCTCCTCGAGCGAGCGGTAGCCGCTCGACTGGATCTCGCTGTAGTGGGCGAACACGTCCGCGGTGCCGTCGGAGGGGGCGATGAAGCCGAAGCCCTTCTCCGAGTTGAACCACTTCACGGTGCCTGTAGCCATGGTGTTTTCCTTCGTCGAGACGACCGGCCCACGTGCGCGGGTCCGGGTACCGCGCCCTGCAGGGCGCCGGCGGTTCGGGGTGTGGTCGCGGCGGGAGTCCGCCGGGCGACCGGGCGGGGCGCTCAGATGGCGCCGCGCGTGCTCCAGGGCGGCGACGACGGTCACGGGCCGCGTGAAGCGGTCGTGGACGTGGAAGCCGTCCGGGCGTCGGGTGACCATCCCGGCGTACTCGCCGTCGGCCGTCGCGACCCACAGGTCGTCGTCGGCGCGGCGCAGCACGAGGTCTGGTCCGGGCGTGCCCGCGGCCGCAGGAGCGGTCGCCGGGCGGTCAAGGATGGTGGAAGAAGTGATGTGTTTCTCTGCTCTCGCTCCGCGCGCTTCTGGGGCGGAGATCGTCGTCGGCAGCGTCTGCTGCCCGGCGCCCGCGGTCGTGCTTCGATGCCGAGGACCGAAGATCGTCGCGAGACCCTGCTCGCGACCTAGGCGCAGCCCTCACGCTACACCATGGCGTGTGGCGGACGGTCGCCCCGGGCGATGATGGGGGCATGACGACCTCCTCCACCCCCGCCCGCACCGCCCCTCGCACCGCGCGCCGCAGCGTCGCCGTCGTGAACGGCTACGTCGTGCCCGTCGCGTCCGACCCGATCGAGAACGGGACCGTCCTCGTCGAGGACGGGGTCATCACCGCGGTCGGCGCGGACGTCGTCGTGCCCGACGGCGTCCCGACCCTCGACGCGCGCGGCCGCTGGGTGCTGCCCGGCTTCGTCGAGGCGCACGCCCACATGGGCGTCATGGAAGAGGCCGAGGGCTGGGCCGGCAACGACACGAACGAGATGACCGACCCGAACGGCGCGGCGCTGCGCGCGATCGACGCGATCAACGTCGAGGACGAGGGCTTCCGCGACGCGCTGGTCGGCGGCGTGACGAGCGCCGTCGTGAAGCCGGGCTCGGGCAACCCCATCGGCGGGCAGACCGTCGCGATCAAGACGTGGGGCGGTCGCACCGTCGACGAGCAGGTGATCCGCGAGGCGGTCTCCGTGAAGTCGGCGCTCGGCGAGAACCCCAAGCGCGTGTACGGGGACCAGAAGAAGACGCCCTCGACGCGCCTCGGCGTCGCGAAGGTCATCCGCGCCGCGTTCGTCGACGCGCAGAACTACGCCGCGCGGCGCGACGCGGCCGAGGCGAAGGGCGAGCCGTTCGACCGCGACCTCGCGAAGGAGACCCTCGCGCGCGTCCTCGCGGGCGAGCTGTACTGGGACCAGCACACCCACCGCGCCGACGACATCGCGACCGCGCTGCGCCTCGCCGACGAGTTCGGCTACCGGCTCGTCGTCAACCACGGCACCGACGGCGCGGCCGTCGCGGACGTCCTCGCCGAGCGCGACGTGCCGGTGATCTTCGGCCCGCTGTTCACGTCGCGCTCGAAGATCGAGCTGCGCAACCGCGACATCGCGAACCTCGGGGCGCTCGCCCGCGCGGGCGTGCGCGTCGCGATCACGACCGACCACCCCGTCGTGCCGATCAACTTCCTCGTGCACCAGGCGTCGCTCGCGGTCAAGGAGGGCCTCGACCGGGACACCGCGCTGCGCGCCCTCACGGTGAACCCCGCGGCCTTCCTCGGTCTCGACGACCGCGTCGGAGCGCTCGCGCCGGGCCTCGACGGGGACGTCGTCGTATGGTCGGGCGACCCGCTCGACGTGACGTCGCGCGCGGAGCACGTGCTCATCACCGGCACCGAGGTCTACACGTGGGACGCGACGGCGGCCGACGGGCGCGGCGCGGGCCGCGTCGTCGAGCGCGGCGAGCGCTTCCGGGCCTGACGCCGGCCCCGCTCGCCGGTCGCGCGCGGCGTCGCTAGCGTTCCCCCCGAGGGCCGTCGCGCCCGCCGAGGGGGACGCCATGGCCCGGACCGCCACCTCGCAGCACCCCGCCCGGCCCGCCGCGGCGACCATCACGGCCACGTCGCTGGTCATGCTCAACGTCGCCGCGGTGGTCAGCCTGCGCGGTCTGCCCGCCGAGGCGGAGTACGGGCTCTCGTCCGCGTTCTACTACCTGCTCGCCGCCGTCTGCTTCCTCGCACCCGTCGCCGTCGTCGCGGCCGAGCTCGCGTCCACGTGGCCCGAGGAGGGCAGCATGTTCCGCTGGGTCGGCGAGGCGTTCGGGAGCAGGTGGGGCTTCCTCGCGATCGCGATGGTGTTCGTCGAGGGCTGCATCTGGTTCCCGACCGTCCTCACGTTCGCCGCCGTCACCCTGGCCTACACGGGACCAGAGGCGCGGTTCGACGAACGGGTCGCCGACGACCGGCTCTTCGTCCTCGCGATCGTGCTCGTCGTGTTCTGGGCCGCGACGCTCATCGCCCTGCGCGGCGCGTCCGCGTTCGCCCGCACCGCGCGCTGGGGCGGGATCGTCGGGACGCTCGTCCCCGCCGCGCTGCTCGTCGGGCTCGGCGCCGCCTACCTCCTCGGCGGCGAGCCGTCCCGGACCACGCTCTCCTGGGGCGCGTTCGTCCCGGACCTCACGCGTCTCGACAACATCGTGCTCGCCGCCGGGATCTTCCTCTTCTACGCGGGCATCGAGGTCAACGCGGTCCACGTGCGCTCGATCCGGCGGCCGGAGCGCACCTACCCGCTCGCGATCCTCGTCGCCGCGCTCGTGGCCGTCGTCGTGCTGACCCTCGGCACGCTGACGATCGCGGTCGTCGTGCCGCAGCAGGACATCAGCCTCACGACGAGCCTGCTCCAGGCGTTCGACCACCTGCTCGCCTGGGCGGGGATCGGCTGGGCCGGGCCGGTCGTCGCGGCGATGCTCGCCGTCGGCGTCCTCGCCGGCGTCACGACGTGGGTCGCCGGGCCCGCCACGGGCCTGCACGCCGTCGCGCGAGCGGGGTTCCTCCCGCGGTGGTTCCACCGGACGAACGACCGCGGCATGGCGACGAACATCCTCCTCGTCCAGGCGCTGGTCGTGACCGTGCTGTCGGTGCTGTTCGTCGTCATGCCCTCCGTGCAGTCCGCGTACCAGCTCCTCAGCCAGCTCACCGTGATCCTCTACCTCGTCGCCTACCTCCTGATGTTCGCCGCGGTCGTCGTGCTGCGCCGCACGCAGCCCGACCGGCCGCGCCCCTACCGGGTGCCGGGGGGCCGCGTCGGGGTCTGGGCGGTCGGCGGGCTCGGGTTCGTCGCGTCGCTGCTCGCGCTCGTCACGAGCTTCGCCCCGCCCGGCCAGGTCGCGGTCGGCAGCCCGACGACGTACGTCGTGCTGCTCGTCGCGCTCGCCCTCGTCTTCGTGGCCCTCCCGCTGCTCCTGTACCGCGCCCGCACACCGGCCTGGCGGGACGACTCGTCGACGTTCGCGCCCTTCACCTGGCAGTCCGCGGACGCCGCACCCGACCGGGGCGGTCCCGGCCCGCCGGGGTGACGGGCGAGGTTCCCGTGGCGCGAACCCGCGCGGCGGCGGACCATCGGAACATGCCTACCCGACCCGCTCCCCGCCCTCGCAGCGCCGCGACCGGCCCGGTCGTCGGTCTCGTCGTCCTCGTCGGGGCGCTCGCCGCCTGCTCCGGCCCCGGCCCGGGCGACAAGGACGTCGAGTACGACTCGCTCGACGCGCTCCACCACGCCGCCACGTCCGCCGGCCTCACGTGCCTGTCGTTCACGACCGAGAGCACGGACAGCGAGGACGTCGAGCTGGGCGCGTGCGACGACACGACGCTCCTCGCCGTGTTCGCCGACGGGATCGCCGAGGACGAGTTCCTCGCGCTCCTGCCGCGTCAGCCCACCGAGGAGGGCGAGGCCGCGCTCGCCGGGCCGAACTGGGTCGTGCTCGGCGACACCGGCGACCTGCTCGAGACCCAGGCGGGCATCGGCGGGCAGTTCCTCACCGACGAGTGACGCGGCGTCAGCCGCCCGCCATCTGCCGCTGCGCGAACACGAGCCCGTACGGGAGCGCGGTCGCGGCCATGGCCCACGTGTGCGCCTGACCGGGCTCCTCGCGGAGCTCGACGGTCTGCCCCTGGTCCTCGAGGTCCTGCGCCATCCGCCGCACCGTCGTGAGCGCCTCCCGCGGCGCGTCCTGCCCGGAGTCGAGGAAGACGGGCATCGGGTGCGTGAACGTCATCGTGGGCAGGTACGTCGTCGGGGTGTTCGCGTCGATCTCCGCCTGCGTCGAGAGCATCGTCCGTTCCGGCCCGGGGCCGGGGTTCCCGTAGGGCTCGATCGCGAGGATCGCCCCGTACAGGTCGAGGTTCCGCAGACCCACGTTGAGCGCGCAGAACCCGCCGGACGACATGCCGCCGAGGACGCGGTGCTCGCGGTCCGCGAGCGTCGGGTACGTCGCGTCGACGGTGTCGACGACGGTCGTCGTCAGGTACGTCTCGACCTGCTCGCCGCCCGTCGTCGAGTCGAGGCACTCGGTGTCGAGCCCGCCCGGCCCCGTGCCGTTCACCGTGGGCGCCACGACGATCATCGGGTCGACGAGCCCGCGCCGGATGAGCACGTCCATCGTGCGCGGCACCCGCCCGGCGGCGAACCAGCTGCTCGGGTCGTCGGGCGACCCGTGGATCAGGTACACGACCGGGTAGCGGGTCGAGCCCTCGGGGTCGAACCCCGGCGGGAGGTACACCCAGGCGTCCTCGTCCGCGATCTGCTCGACGGCCGTCCCCGGGATCGCGAGCGTCCGCACCTGGCCCCGGTGCGCGCCGCCCGGCGCGTCGGCCGACAGGTCCGTCAGACCCAGCGCGACGAGCTGCACCCGGGCGGCCCCCCACGTCGGGACGTAGCCGGAGTAGGCGTTGGCGCCGACCGCCAGGCCCAGCACGAGGGACAGCGCACCGAGCGTCGCGAGGGACGCCGTCGCGACGCGTGTGCGCCACGGCCGGCGCGCGTCCTCGCCCCGGGGCCGCCCCGCGCGCCGCGCCCGGGCGCCGCGCCGCGCGCGGACCACGGCCCACACCACCGCTCCCGCCCCGAGCACTGCCAGCACGACGGCGACCGGGTAGCTCGTCAGGTACGTCTCGGCAGGCTGCAGCTCGCGCAGCACGGCCGCGGGCAGGGCCGGGTCGGTGTCGGGGACGGGGAGGCCGGTCGCCACGGTCAGGACCGGCGCTGCGGCTTCACGAACGGGAAGGCGAGCGTCTCGCGGATCGACGCGCCGATGATCGTCATGTAGATGCGGTCGACGCCGAGGCCCAGCCCGCCGGTGGGCGGCATCGCGAACTCGAGCGCCGAGAGGAAGTCCTCGTCGATCTCCATGGCCTCCGGGTCGCCCGCCGCCGCGAGGAGCGACTGCTGCGTGAACCGCTCGCGCTGGTCGATCGGGTCGATGAGCTCCGAGTACGCGGTGCCGAGCTCGGCGCCGAACGCGACGAGGTCCCAGCGCTCCGCGAGGCGCGGGTCGCGGCGGTGCACGCGGGTGAGCGGCGACGTCTCGACCGGGAAGTCGGTGTAGAACGTCGGCTCGACCGTCTGGCCCTCGACGAGGCGGTCGTACATCTCGTTGACCACCGCGCCGTGCGTCTCGTCCTCGCCGACCTCGATGCCGAGCCGGGCGCACAGGGCGTGCAGCTCCGCGTCGGGGGTGTCCGGGGTGACCTCGGCGCCGACGGCGCGCGAGACGGCGTCGTGCACGGTGACGACGGGCCACTCGCCGTCGAGCCGGACCTCGCTGCCGTCGGGCCGGCGCGACACGGCGTCGCCGTGCACCGCGACCGCGGCCGCGACGACGAGCTCGCGCGTGAGGTGCCGCATCGTCGTGTAGTCGCCGAACGCCTGGTACGCCTCGAGCGACGTGAACTCGGGGTTGTGCGTCGCGTCGGCGCCCTCGTTGCGGAAGTTGCGGCCCAGCTCGAAGACGCGCTCGATGCCGCCGATCGCGAGCTGCTTGAGGAACAGCTCCGGGGCGATGCGCAGGTACAGGTCCATGTCGTACGCGTTGATGTGCGTGCGGAACGGCCGCGCGTTCGCGCCCCCGTGCACGCGCTGCAGGATCGGCGTCTCGACCTCGATGAAGCCGCGCTCGACGAGCGACGAGCGCAGCGAGTGCACGGCGGCGGAGCGGCCGCGGAGCGTCACGGACGACCGCGTGTCGAGCGCGAGGTCGACGTGGCGCAGGCGCATGCGCGTCTCCGGGTCGGCGAGCCCGCGGAACTTGTCCGGCGGCGCCTTGAGCGACTTCGACGCCATGACCCACGACCCCGCGTGCACGGACAGCTCCCCCGTCCGGCTGCGCGCGACGGTCCCCGTGACGCTCACCTGGTCCGCGAGGTCGACGACGCGGCGCCAGAGCGCGAGGTCGGCGGCGCCGTCGGCGGTGAGCATCACCTGGCGCTCGTGGTTCTCCTCGCGCAGGACGGCGAAGACGACGCCCCCGAGGTCACGGAGCCGCACGACGCGCCCCGAGACGGACACCTCGTGCCCGAGCAGCAGGTCGTCGACGTCGGCGAGCCGGTGCGTGCGCGGCACGGCCACGGGGTACGCGGGCATGCCGGCCGCCGCGAGCACGTCGAGCTTGGCGCGGCGGGCGCGCTCCTGGTCGGTGAGCCGCCGGGTCGGCACGTCGAGCGCGAGCAGCGCGTCCTCCTGCTCGCGCACGGCGGCGCCGAGCGCGGCGTCGGCCGTCGCGACCTGCTGGCTCCCGGTGCCGCCGCGCGCGCCGGGCCACTGCGGCACGAAGCCCTCGGCCTGCCCCGCCGCGAGCGACACGGACGTGAGCTGCGCGGGGGCGGCGTAGCAGAGGTAGCGCGTGCGCCAGCGCGGCTCGTACTTCTGGTTCGAGCGGTAGAGCTGGTCGAGCTGCCACCAGCGCGACGCCGTGAGGACGAGGCGGCGCAGGAAGCGCTGGAAGGGGCTCGCCGCGACCGACTCGCCCTGCTCGATCAGGCCGCGGAACATCGCGAAGTTGAGCGAGACCCGGTCGATCGCCATGCCCGCGCCCTCGCTCGCGAGCGTCGAGATCATGAGCTCCGTGACGCCCGGCACCGCGTCGGGCGACCGGCGCATGTAGTCGAGCGAGACCCCCTTGCGGCCCCACGGGACGAACGTGAGCAGGCCGCGCGGCGCGCCGTCGCGGTCGTGCGCGGTGACGACGAGCACGCGCGGGTCGCGCGGGCTGCCGAGGCGCTCCAGTGCCATCGAGAAGCCGCGCTCGTCCTCGCCGTGCCGCCACGCGTCGGCGGCCTGCGCGAGCGCCGCGAGCTCGTCCGCCGGGATCTCGCGCTGCCGTCGCAGGCGCACGGTGTACCCCTCGCGCTGGGGCCGCGCGACGGCGTGCCGCACGGGCCGCATCGACGGCGACGCGAGGTCGAAGGACCGCGTCTCGACGATCGCCTCGTCACCCATCGTGAGGACGGCGAGCCCGGCGTCGCGGTAGGCCCGCGCGCCCTTCTCGCTCGCCGAGAGCACGCCGGGCGCCCACCCGTGGCGCCGCGCGTACGCGAGCGTGCGCTCGATCGCGTCGGGCCACGACGCCGGGTCCCCGAGCGGGTCGCCCGCGGCGAGCAGCACGCCGCTCACCACGCGGTACGACACGGCGGCGCGGCCGTCGCCGGAGAAGATCGCGTCGCGGTCGTCGCGCGTCGCGAAGTACTCGAGCGAGTCGTCGCTCGGGTGCTCCAGGAGCAGACGGCGCACCGCGAGCTCCTCGTCCGGGGTGCGTGCGGCGTCGCGCGGACCGGTCCGCAGGAACACGAGCACCGCGAGCAGCAGCGCGGCGCCCGCGAGCAGGCCGCCGACGAGCGCGAGCCAGCCGGGCGCGCCGCCGTCGATGGCGAACGGTTCCTCGTGCGGCGACAGCCCGACCGAGACGCTCAGGGCCCACCCGAGCCGCGCCGACTGGTCGTCGAGGCTCGACGGCACGACCTGGAGCAGCGCCCACACGACGCCGGTCGCGACGGCGAGACCGAGCACGAGGACGAGCGCCGCCGTCCACCACGCACCCCGGGCGATGCGGGCGGGGAACGCGTGGCGCGCGGCGACGAGCACCACGACGAGCACGAGCCCGACGAGCCCGCCCGCGTACGCCGTCCAGTGCACGTCGTCGAGCACGCCGGCCGCCGGGTCGATCCGGTCGAGCACGATCGCGAGCAGCATGACGAGCGCGGACGGGAGCTGCCAGACGAGGACCACGAACCACAGCGCGGCGCGGCGACGGCGCAGGAAGCCGCTCGCGACGAGCCCGACCACGACCGCGGAGAAGAGCGACGGGTACGACGGCACGTTCGTGACCGACAGGACCTCGGCGACCGGGCGCTCGGCGTGGTGCGCGACGGGACGGAGGATCAGCGCGACGAGGAGCCACACCGCGTAGACCTCGAGGATCCGGCCGCCCCAGCGCGCGACCGTCTCCGCCCAGGGCGACGCGACGGCGGGCGGCGCTGGAGCGCGCCGTCCGCCGTCCGGGGTGGGCGTCTCGCGCCCGACGGTGCTGGTACCCGTCACGTGGTCTCCTCCGGGTCGCGCGGTGTGCGGGCGGGCGCCGGCGCGGGCTGCGTCGGCGGGTTGACGAGGACGTCGTCGGCGGTCTGCCGCTCCGCCGCGGTACGACGGTCCCACGTGGGGCGCCGCAGCGCGTAGAAGAGGAGCGGCGGGCCGCCGAGCACGACGACGACCCCGGCGACCACGATCGGGTAGGCGGTCTCGGAGAGGCCGCTGAAGCCGGACGGCCGGACGAACGCGAGCACGAACGCGGCCGCGCACGCGACGAACCCGAGCCCCGCGACGAACCGCATCGCGGGCGTGCGGTAGGTCCGCACCACGTCGGGCTTGGTGCGCCGCAGCCGGATCGCCGCGGCGAACATGAGCATGTACATGACGAGGTACAGCGCCGCCGCCATGTCCACGAGCGCGATGAACGCGGTGTTGCCGTTCGGCACCAGCACGAACAGCAGCGCGAGCAGCGTGACGATCCCGCCCTGCACCGCGAGGATGCCGACCTGGACCCCGGCCTTGTTGCGACGCTGGAGCGCGGGCGGCAGCAGGCCGGTCCGGGCCGCGGCGAGCAGGCCGCGCGACGGCCCGGCGATCCACGTGACGACCGACGCGAACGCCCCGAGGGCGATGAGGAGCGAGATGACCGGGGTGCCCCAGCTCATGCCCCAGTGGTCGAAGAACGCCTTGAACGCGAGGTTGATGCCGTCGGTCACGCCGAGCGTCGACTTCGGGACGGCCACGGAGATCGCGAGCGTCGGGAGGATGAAGACCACGAGGATGAGCACGGTCGCGATGGCGATCGAGCGCGGGAAGCCGCGCCCGGGGTTGCGCAGGTCGTTCGCGTGCACCGCGTTGACCTCCATGCCCGCGTACGCGAGCACGTTCGAGACGATGAGCACGATCGACGCGATCCCGGTCCACGGCGGGATGACGGCGGACGCCTCGAGCGTCGTCTCCGAGCGCTCGCCGGTGCCGAGCCAGACCGCGCCGAGCACGATGAGCAGGACGGCGGGCAGGATCGTGCCGAAGACGCCGCTCCACGAGCCGACCTTGGCGAACAGGTTGCCGCCGGCGAGCGTGATGAGCGTCGACCCCCAGTACAGGACGAGGATCACGACGGCCGTGTAGAGGCCGTTCTGCGTGAGGCCCGGGTCGCCCACGACGAACGACAGGCTCGCCGCGATGAACGCGATCTGCGTGGGGTACCAGACGACGTTCTGGATCCACTGGAGCCAGATCGCGACGAACCCGGCGCGCTCGCCGAACGCCTCGCGCACCCACGTGAAGACGCCGCCCTTCCAGCCGGTCGCGAGCTCGGCCGCGACGAGCGCCGTCGGGACGAGGAAGAGGATCGCCGGGACGATGAAGAGCGTCACCGAGCCGAGCCCGTACGACGCCATCGCCGGCAGCGAGCGCAGCGACGCGACCACCACCACGGTGAGCATCGCGAGCTGCACGACCGACATGAACGTCGTCGCGCCCGCGGCGGGCGCCCCGATGGCGGGCCCCGCGTGGCCCGGCGGCTGCCGGGAGCCGGGCGGCCCGTACGGGTGCGGCTTGACGTGCGCCGCCGTCGGCGCGTGCGTGCCGTCGGCCCGGACGTGCGGTCCCGAGCCTCCGGGCGGATCCTGTGCTGCCCCCTGTGCCATGGTCCGTCCTTCCCGCGGTCGTCCGGGTCAGTGGTGGAAGTTGGAGCGCTGGCCCTCGGTCGGCATCGGGCCGGTGAGGGCGTCGAGGAGCTCGACCTCGTCGCGCAGGTCCGCGAGGAACGCGGACGCCAGGTCGTGGCTGAAGCCGTTGCGCACGACGACGCGCTGGACGGTGAGGTCCGTGAGGTCGTCGGGCATGGGGTACGCGGGCACGAGCCAGCCCTTGGTGCGCAGCCGCTCCGACAGGTGGTAGAGGTCCCAGTTCTTCGTGTGGCCCTCGCGCAGGCGCCACGCGAACACGGGGATGTCCGAGCCGTCGTTCCACAGCTCGAACGCGGGCATCTTCGCGATCTCGCCGGACAGGTAGAGGGCGACGTCGCGCGACGTGCGCCGCACGGCCTCGTAGCCGGTGCGCCCGAGGCGCAGGAAGAGGTAGTACTGGAGGAGCACCTGCGCGCCGGGGCGCGAGAAGTTGAGCGCGAACGTCGGCATGTCCCCGCCGAGGTAGCTCACGCGGAACACGAGGTCCTCCGGCAGCGACTCCGTGTCGCGCCAGACGACCCACCCGAGGCCCGGGTAGACGAGGCCGTACTTGTGGCCCGAGGTGTTGATCGACGCGACGCGGGGGACGCGGAAGTCCCACTCGAGGTCGGGCTGGAGGAACGGGGCGACCATCGCGCCCGACGCACCGTCGACGTGGATGGGCACGTCGAGGCCGGTGGACTCCTGGATCCGGTCGAGGGCCGCGGCGATCTCCGTGACCGGCTCGTACATGCCCGTGTAGGTCACGCCCATGATGGCGACGACGCCGATCGTGTTCTCGTCCACGTACGTCTCGAGGTCGTGGCCGTCGAGGACCTTGTGGTCCTCGGAGATCGGGACGTAGCGCGCCTCGACCTCGAAGTAGTTGCAGAACTTCTCCCAGCACACCTGGACCGCGCTCGAGAGCACGAGGTTCGGGCGGTCGGTCGGCTTGCCGGCGGCGCGGCGCGCGTGCTGCCAGCGCCGCTTGAGGGCGAGACCGCCGAGCATGCACGCCTCGGACGAGCCGATGGTCGACGTCCCGATGGTGTGCTCCGGGTCGGGCGCGTGCCACAGGTCGGCGAGCATCGTCCAGCACCGCGTCTCGACGGCCGCCGTCTGCGGGTACTCGTCCTTGTCGATCATGTTCTTGTCGGCGGCCTCGAGGTACAGCCGCGCAGCGTGCTCGTCCATCCACGTGCCGACGAACGTCGCGAGGTTGAGCCGCGCGTTCCCGTCGAGCATCGCCTCGTCGTGGACGATCTGGTACGCCGTCTCCTGGAGGGACTCGTCCTCCGGGAACCGGAACTTGGGCAGGGCCGTCGCCTCCCCCGGTCTGGCGAAGATCGGGTTGAGCTCGACGACGTCGGGTTCTCCGGTGTGCCTCTCGGCCCGGCGCGTGTTCGTGACCATGTCCGCCCCCTCGGGTTGGTGTGGCCGCGGACCTGCGGCCGCTCTCTCGACGGTACGACCGTGATCCCGGGACCGCCTCTGGGCGGGTGAGATAGGCAACACCTGTTGCTTAAGTGATTGCCTCGGCGTAACGTCGAGGACGAGGCAGCGCACGGCACGACGCGGAGGAGGTGGCCGTGGACAAGCGCACCGCCCGCACCGCCGCGGCCCTGCGGACCGCGATCCTCGCGCTCGCCGCGGAGCAGGACGTCACCCGGCTCACGGTGTCCGCCGTCGCGGCCCGCGCGGGGATCAACCGCGTGACGTTCTACGACCACGCGTCGAGCCCGTCCGAGCTCCTCGCGCGCGTGCTCGGCGCCGAGCTCGACGCGATCCGCGACCGGTTCTTCGCCGACGTCCGGGCTGCCGAGACGGCCGACGACGTCGCCGCCCGCTCCCGCGAGGTCGTCGACCACTGGAGCCGCGCGCTCGTCGTGCACGTCGAGGCCCACCTCCCCGTCTACGAGCGCGCGCTGGAGGGCGGCCTCAGCGCGCCGCTGTTCCGGCTGCTCGCGAGCCACGTCACCGGCACGCTCGTCGAGCACCTGCACGCCCACCCGGGCCTCCTGCCGTCGGCCCCGGTCGGCACCCCGGCGGGAGTCCCGGCCGACCCGCCGGCCGGAGCCGCGACCACCGCGACGGCCGACGTCGCGGCGCGCGCCTTCGCGACGTACGTCGGCTTCGGCACGGTCGGCGCGCTCGAGGTGTGGCTCGCCACGCCCCCTCCCCGTGACCCCGGGCTGTTCCCGCGGGTCGCCCGAGACGCCCTGCCCGCCTGGTGGACCACGCCGTCGCCCTGACGAGCCGTCCCCTCCGCCGGTCGACCGCGGTCCCCGGCGGGCAGGTGCGCACCACCCGCGCGACGACGCCCCCGCTCACGAGGCGGGCCGACGCCGCCGTGCCCCCGCAAGGAAAGGAGCCCCACCATGGGCAGCACTCCCGGAAGGGTGCAGAACAAGGTCGCGATCGTCACCGGCGGCACCGGCGGCATGGGCGTCACGAACGCGCGCGCGCTCGTCGCCGAGGGCGCGAAGGTCGTGGTCGCGGACCTCGACGACGCGAAGGGCGAGGCGCTCGCGCGCGAGCTCGGCCCCGACGCCCGCTACGTGCACCTCGACGTGACGAGCGAGGACGAGTGGGCGGCCGCCGTCGCGGCCACGCTCGACGCGTTCGGGCGCGTCGACGTGCTCGTCAACAACGCGGGCATCGCCAACGGCGGTCCCATCACGGAGTTCGACGTCGCCGCCTGGCGCCGGATCATCGACATCAACCTCACCGGCACGTTCCTCGGGATCCGCGCGGTGTCGCCGATCATGGCGAAGGCCGGCGCGGGGTCGATCATCAACATCTCGTCGGTCGAGGGCATGCGCGGGAGCGCGGGCCTGCACGGCTACGTCGCGTCGAAGTTCGGCGTCCGCGGGCTGACGAAGTCCGTCGCGCTCGACCTCGGGCCGTACGGCGTGCGCGTCAACTCGGTGCACCCCGGGTTCATCTCGACGCCCATGACCGCGTCGCTCAACCCGGACGACCTCCTCATCCCGCTCGGCCGCCCCGCGGCGCCCGAGGAGGTCTCGCGCATGATCGTCTTCCTCGCGAGCGACGAGGCGTCGTACTCGACGGGCTCGGAGTTCGTCGTGGACGGCGGCCTCATCGCCGGCGTCCCGTCGAAGAAGGGCCACGGCCAGCTCTGACCCGGCCGCGGCGGGCCGGGCCGCGGCGGCCCGGTCGCGGCGGGCCCGGTCGCGGCGGGCCCGGTCGCTCAGTGCACCGCGGCCGCGCACGCGACGCAGGTCCGCGCCGTCGGGCGCGCCTCCAGGCGCCCGGCGGCGATCTGCTGTCCGCACCCCGCGCAGACGCCGTAGGTCCCCGCGTCAAGGCGCGCGAGGGCGGCGTCGACCTCCTCGACCCGCGCGGCCGCGTCGCGCGCGAGCGCGTCCACCTGGGCGCGCTCGAACGCGATCGTCGCGCCGTCGGGGTCGTGCTCGTCGTCCGCGTTGGAGTCGCGCGACGCCTCGACGATGCCCGCGACGTCGGCACGCAGCGCCCGCAGGCGCTCCGACGCCTCCGTGCGCACGGCGAGCAGCCGCTCGCGCGCGGGCCGCGGGTCGAGCGGGTGGCCGGGGTCCTCGGGTGGTGTCGTCATCACCCTCCCCAACGCTCGGGACGGGGTGAAACCGTCCCGGACGGGTACTCCTGCCCACGTCCGCCGCATGACAGCGGCGGTCCGCGATGGAAGAGTGGAACCGCCCGGCCACCCCGGGGCCACCGCGCGGACTCGCCCTCGCGGTGGGCGACCGACGGCGAGACCACGGGGGTCGGCATGAGCACGGTCGTCGTCTTCGAGGAGTTCGGCGGGCCCGAGGGCCTGCGGGTCGACGACGAGGAGGTCGGCGCTCCCGGCCCCGGCCAGGTGCGCGTCGCGAACCGCGTCGTCGGCGTCAACCCCGCGGACCTCAAGCGGCTCGCCGGCGCGTTCGGTGGCCGCGTCCCCGGCGTGCTGGGGTTCGAGGCGGCCGGGGTGGTCGACGCCGTCGGGCCCGACGTCCCGGACCTCGCCCCCGGCGACGAGGTCGTGTGGCACGGCACGGGCGCGCAGCGGGAGCTCTCGCTCGTCCGCGCCGACCACGTGCGGCGCAAGCCGTCGTCCGTCCCGTTCGACCAGGCCGCGGTCCTGCCCGTCGCGGCGGCGACCGCGTTCTCCGCGCTCGTCCAGGCCGACACGGGCGAGGGGGACGTCGTGCTCGTGCACGGCGCGAGCGGTGGCGTCGGGTCCGCCGCGGTGCAGATCGCCACCGCGCTCGGTGCCCGCGTCGTCGGGACGGCCTCGCCCGCGAACCACGACTACGTGCGCGGCCTCGGTGCGACGCCCGTCGCGTACGGCCCGGGGCTCGTCGACGCGGTCCGCGCGCTGCCCGACGGGCTCGACGAGGTGAGCGTCGTCGTCGACCTCGTCGGCACGGAGGAGACCGTGGCCGCGACCGTCGCGCTGCTGGGCGAGCACCTCTCCCCCGCCGACGCCGACGACCCGCCGAGCGCCGTGACCGTCGTCGGGACGGACGCCTCGCGCGCCGCCGGGATCGCCGACAAGGTCGACGCGAAGGGCGCCCTCGACGAGGTGCTCGCGCTCGCGGAGGACGGGCGGCTCCGGGCGGAGATCTCGGCCCGGTTCCCGCTCGCCGAGGCCGCGGAGGCGCTCCGCCTCGTCGCCGAGGGGCACGTGCGGGGGAAGGTCGTCCTCGACGTCGTGTGACGCGGCGCGCTCCTTTGTGACGCTGAGCACAAGCTCACCGCAGGAGCCGCGGGATTCCGCGGCTCCCGCCCCGGCGCCCGCTCAATCTTCTTGCGCCCCGCGTGCGCCAGAGTGTGGAATCGTTAGCATGCGTAAGCTTCTTGCCGCCACCGCGGCGCTCTCCTGTGCCCTCCTGCTGGCGTCCTGCGCCTCGCCGACCGACCCGGCGAGCGACGACGCGGCGACCACCCCCGCGACCGAGACCACGACCGAGGCGGCCCCCGAGGTCACGCCGACCGTCGTCGCCGTCACCACGACGTGCAGCACCTTCTACGGCGGCGAGTACTCCGCCGAGCGCCTCGTCACCGAGACGACGCCGCTGCTCGCCACGCCGGACGACGAGGACGCCGCCGCCGCGATCTACACGACGCGCGAGCGCATCGCCGCGGTGCAGAACTTCGCCGACCCGGAGCTCCAGGAGAACCTCAACGGGATCAAGGCGCCCTTCGAGGCGGCCGTCCAGGGCGAGACGGTCAGCACGTCGAAGCTCCAGGAGTCGCTCGACGCGTTCCGCGCCCAGTGCGTCGAGGCCGGGTACGCGTTCGCGTCCTGACGCCACGCGCCGCGGTCCGGACGGCCCGTCCCTCGTCGAGGGGCGGGCCGTCCTCGCGTCCGGGGCCTGCTCCCGCGTCCGGGGGCACGCCGGTGCCGGGTTCGCCGCGTCCTGAGGCGGGCGGCGAGGCGCCGCCCGGCGTGGGAGCATCCGACCATGCCCGTCGTCGAGTCCTCGCTCGTGGTCCCCGTCGACCCCGCGACGGCGTTCGCCGTCTCGCAGACGACGGGCGCCGTCCGCCTGCGCTGGGACCCCTTCATCCGCCACCAGCACTTCCTCGACGGCGCGACCGCGCCCGCGAAGGGCGTGCAGACCTTCACCCGGCACCGCAGCGGGCTGTCCATGGTGAGCGAGTACGTCTCGTACAACCCGCCGACCAACGTCGGCATGCGCATGGTCCGCGGGTCGTGGTTCTTCGAGAACCTCGCGGGCGGCTGGCGCTTCGCGCCCGACCCGGGCGGCGGCACGCGCGCGACGTGGCGCTACAGCTTCCGGTGCCGGCCGCGCTGGCTCGCCCCGGTCGCCGAGCGTGTCGGGTCGTGGGTGCTCCAGCGCGACGTCGACCGGCGCATCGCCGGCTTCGCTCAGGGGTGCGCCGATCCGGTCGTGCTCGACGCGGTGCACGACGGCGCCTGACCCCCGCGCCTCCGTCCGCCGCCGCGCGGCACCCCGGGGCCACGCGCCCCGGCACCCCCGGACGACGTCGCCCGGTACCCCGGTCGGACGCGGCCCGGCCGCGCGCGGCGTAGCGTGCGACGCATGGGCCCGCTCGACCGCCGCCGCCCCCGGGCGTTCCTCGCCGTGGTGCTCGCGGTGGTCACGGTCGTCGGTTCCGTGGGCGCGACGCACGGCCAGCCCGGTGCCCGGCCGCTCGACGCGGCGGCGCTCGCGCTCCTCCTCGTGCCCCCGCTCGCCCTCGTGCTCCTCGTGCGGTGGCCGGTCGTCGCCGTCGTCGTGTCCGTGGGTGCCGCGGCCACGTTCCTCGTCGCCGGGTACGCGTGGGGCCCGGCGCTCGCCGGTCCCGTGGGCGTGCTCGTGGGGGTGCTGCTCAGCGGACCCGCGGTGCGCGCGCGCCGGGTCGCCTGGGGCGGGGCGGTGCTGCTGGCGGGTGCGGTGGTCACGGCGGCGGCGCTCCGCCCGGACGCGCCGCCCCCGGCGACGCTGCTCGGCGGGACCGCGTGGACCGTCGTCGTGCTGCTCGTCGCCGGGACGGTCCGCGACCGGTCCGCGCGCCTCGCCGCGGCCCGCGAGGCCGAGCGCCTGGCGCGCGCCGAGCGGGAGCGGACCGCCGTCGCCGACGAGCGCCTGCGGATCGCGCGCGAGGTCCACGACGTGCTCGCGCACTCGCTGTCCGCGATCACCGTCCAGGCGGGCGTCGGGCTGCACCTGCTCGACCGCGACCCCGAGCAGGCCCGCGGTGCGCTCACCGCGATCCGCGCCGCGAGCACGGAGGCGCTCGACGAGGTGCGCGCGGTGCTGGGCGCCGTGCGCGGCGACGGGGCCGACGACGGCGCGCCCCTCGCCCCGACGTGGGACCTCGCGGCGCTCCCCCGGCTCGTGCGGCAGGCAGAGGGCGGCGGCCTCGCGGTCGCGGTCGACGTCGACCCGGCCGCCGCGGGACTGCCCGACCGGCTCGCGGGCGTCGTCTACCGCGTGGTGCAGGAGTCGCTGACCAACGTGCGCCGGCACGCGCACGGCGCCACGCGGGCGGACGTGCAGGTCACGGTGCGTCCCGCCCCGCACGGCGCGGTGACCGTGACCGTGACCGACGACGGCGCGGCCCCGGGCGCGGAGCCGGAGCCGGGCTACGGCCTGCGGGGCATGCGCGAGCGCGTCGAGAGCGTCGGCGGCTCGCTCTCCGCCGGCCCGGCGCCGTCCCCCTCTGGACGTGGCTTCCGCGTGCGGGCAGTCTTTCCCTGGCCGGGCTCCCCGCCCGGACCGGGCACCCCCGGACGGTCCGACGCGGCCGACGACGCACCGCCGCAGCGCGAGGAGGCACCGTGATCGACGTCGTGCTGGCCGACGACCAGGCGCTCGTGCGGGGTGGCTTCCGCGCGCTCATCGACTCCGAGGACGACATGCGCGTCGTCGCGGAGGCCGCGACCGGCGACGACGCCGTCCGCCTCGCGCTCGAGCACCTGCCCGACGTCGTGCTCATGGACATCCGCATGCCCGGTCTCGACGGCCTGGAGGCGACGCGGCGGATCGTCGCGGACCGGGCGGCGTCGCACGTGCACGTCGTGGTGGTCACGACGTTCGAGCTCGACGAGTACGTGACCGACGCGATCCGCGGCGGCGCGAGCGGCTTCCTCGTCAAGGACACCGAGCCGGTCGACCTCGTCCGGGCGGTGCGCGTCGCCGCTCGCGGTGACGCGCTGCTCTCGCCCACCGTGACCCGGCGGCTGCTGTCGCGGGTCGCGGACGCGACGCGCGCCGTCGGGCCGGTGCGTGGTGTCGAGGAGCTCACGCCGCGCGAGCACGAGGTGCTCGTGGAGGTCGCGGGCGGGCTGTCGAACGAGGAGATCGCCGGGTCGCTCTTCCTGTCGGAGTCGACCGTGAAGACCCACGTCTCGCGGGTCATGGCGAAGCTGGGTGCGCGGGACCGGGCGCAGCTCGTCGTCGCGGCGTACGAGTCGGGCGTCGTCCGTCCGGGCTGGGCCGGCTGAGCCTCCGACCGTCGCGGCGGTACCCGGGGACGAGCGAGGTCGGCACGCCCGGGTGACGACGCGGCGTCGGGCGGGCGCGAGCCTGGGGGTGCGGCCGGCGGACGGCCGCCCTCGCCGGGAACGGCGAGGCGCACCGACACCGGAGGTCGTCATGCTCACCGCACTCACCGGGGCCGCCGGCACGCTCCCCACGGACGCCGTCGCGTCGTGGGGGCACGCCGGCTGGGGGCCCGGGCCGTGGTGGTTCGTGTTCCCCCTGCTGTGGTTCCTGCTCTTCGCGTCCGTGGTCTTCCTCGTCGCCCGCCGCGCCCGGCGCGGCTGGAGCCCGGGCGGTCCCGGCGGCTGGCGCGCCCCCGGCCCTGACCCGGTCGCGATCCTCGGCGAGCGGTACGCGCGCGGCGAGATCGACGAGCAGGAGTACCGCTCGCGCCTCGCCGTCCTCCGCGAGGGCCACCCCCACCCCTGACGCCGAGAACGACGTTGCTGCCGTCATCCCACGGACAACGGCAGCAACGTCGTGCTCGACGGCGAGGTATCGCCTGGTCGGCGTCAGGCGGAGGCGCCCACGCGCTCCTTGGTGCCCGACGGCGTGGCCTCCGCGGCCTCGGCCGGCGCCGGGGACTCCGTGGTCGTCTCGGACGACGCGTCGTCGTCCTCGTCCACGAAGAGGTCTTCGGCCGTCGCGGCCTCGTACTGCTCGAGGTCGAGGATGCCCTCGCGCTTCGCCACGATCGTGGGCACGAGCGCCTGGCCCGCGACGTTGACCGCGGTGCGGCCCATGTCGAGGATCGGGTCGATCGCGAGCAGCAGGCCCACGCCCGCGAGCGGCAGGCCCACGGTCGAGAGCGTGAGGGTCAGCATGACGATCGCGCCGGTGAGGCCCGCGGTCGCGGCGGAGCCGACGACGGACACGAACGCGATGAGCAGGTAGTCGGTGATCGACAGGTCGATGCCGAAGATCTGCGCGACGAAGATCGCCGAGATGGCCGGGTAGATCGAGGCGCAACCGTCCATCTTGGTGGTCGCGGCCAGCGGCACGGCGAACGACGCGTACTCGCTCGGCACGCCGAGGTTGCGCTCGGTGACGCGCTGCGTCACGGGCAGCGTGCCGATCGAGGAGCGCGAGACGAACGCGAGCTGGATCGCGGGCCAGGCGCCGCGGAAGTAGCTCGAGATCTTCAGGCCGTTGGTGCGCAGCAGGATCGGGTAGACGACGAACAGCACGACCGCGAGGCCGACGTAGATCGCGACGGCGAACCACGCGAGCGACGCGAGCGACGTCCAGCCGTACGCCGCGATGGCGTAGCCGATGAGGCCGGCGGTGCCGATCGGCGCGAGGCGGATGATCCACCACAGGACCTTCTGCACGATCGCGAGCGCGGAGCGGTTGAACGCGAGGAACGGGTCCGCCTTCTTGCCCGACTTGAGCGCCGCGATGCCGATGACGAGCGCGACGACGAGGATCTGCAGCACGTTGAAGCTCACGGACGTCGACGCGCCGGTGATCGCGCCGTCGTCGCCGGCCTCGAGGCTCGTCGAGGCGCCGAGGCCCAGGACGTTGCCCGGGATGAGGCCGTTGAGGAAGTCGAGCCACGTGCCGGTGCGGCCCGGCTCGGACGCCGCGTCGAGCGAGACCGACGCGCGGTTGCCCGGCTGGAACAGCAGGCCCAGGCCGATGCCCACGGCCACGGAGATCGCGGCGGTGATGGCGAACCACAGCAGCGTCTGACCGGCGAGGCGCGCGGCGTTGGTGACGGTCCGCAGGTTCGCGATCGACGCGACGATCGCGGTGAAGATCAGCGGCGGCACGACCGCCTTGAGCAGCGTGACGAACGACGAGCCGATCGTGTCGAGCGTCGTGGTGAGGCCGTTGGGGACCTCGCCGGCGGCGTCCTGCGGGCCCATGGCGAGGGCGAGGGCACCGAGCCCGACGCCGACCGCGAGACCGAGCAGGATCTGCACGCTGAACGAGGGGAAACGGCGCTTCTTCTTCGCGGGCGCGGAGGCCGGAGCCTGCTTCGCCTGCGGATCGGCCTGCGGGGAGGCCGTCGAGGGGGTCGAGGACACGAAGGACCTTTCGGGGTGACGCGGGCGCACGAGCGCCCGCTCTCGGGAGAGGGGCTCGGGACGTCGTCGCGGGGCGCCGGCAGCAGCGCGGCCCGGGCAGGGACGCAGGCACGGAGGTGGCCTGCGGCCTGACGGGGGCGCGCCACGCGCGTCAGCGGCTCAGGTCGCGAGGCGACCCGGGGTCCTGACGGGTGTGCGGAGGCGAGGAGGCGTCAGCGGCGACGGGGGGTCAGCGACACAGCGCGCTGGCGACTCGACGGAGGTCGACGTCGCGGCGCTGGGTGAGCTGCCAGGCAGGCACGCTGACGAACACGGAGGTTCTCCCGGAACGGTGGGTTCTCGCTGGACGCGGGCATACGGACGCCCGCGGCAACCGATCATACCCGCTCGTGGACAACCGTCCGGCGGCCGGACCTATTCCGGCCGCCGGAGAGCGGCGGGCGTCAGGCGTTCGGCGCGTCGAGGAACGCGTGCATGAGCGGCCCCGCCGTGACGGCGCCGCCCTCGCCCGTCTCGACGAACACGGCGACCGCGAGGTCGCCCTGCGTCGCGATCATCCACGCGTGGGACTGGCTGCCGTCGCCGTACTGCGCCGTGCCCGTCTTCGCCCCGGGCTCGCCCGGGAGGTCCTGGAGGATCGACGCCGAGCCGTCCGTGACGACGCCGCGCATCAGCTCGCGCAGCGTCGCCGCCTCCTGCTCGGTGAGGGTCGAGGCGGGCTGCTCCTCGGCGACGGTCTGCACGTCCGGGTGGACGAGGACCGGCGCCACCGTGCGCCCGGCGGCGACGCTCGCGGCGACCGTCGCCATCGCGAGGGGCGACGCCTGGACCTTGCCCTGCCCAATCATCGACGCGGCGTGCTCGGTGCCCTGCGAGTCCGTCGGGACGTCGCCGAAGAACGCGGGCGCGCCGAGCTCGGACTCGACGCCCAGCCCGAGCGAGGCGGCGGCGTCGTGCAGCGCCTGCTGCGACACGGCCTTCCGCTGCCCGATCATCGCCGTGTTGCACGAGTTCGCGAACGCCGTGCGCAGCGGCACGTCGCCGAGCGCCGCCGTCGGGTAGCCGGGCACGTTCTGGAACTCGCGCCCCTCGACGGTCAGCGTGGGCGGGCAGGAGACGGTCGTGTCCGGGGTGAGGCCCGCGCGCAGCATCGCGAGCGTCGTCGCGACCTTGAACGTCGAGCCCGGCGCGTACTGGCCCGTCGTGGCGGTCGAGAGACCCTCGCCCGCGGTCGAGCTCGCCGCCGCGAGCACGGAGCCCGTCGAGGGCTGGATCGCGACGATCGCGCTCGGCCCCTGCCCGGCGAGCAGCGCCTCGGCGGCGACCTGCATGTCCGGGCGCAGCGTCGTGCTCAGCGGCACACCGTCCACCGGCTCGACCGAGAACACCTCCGTCGGCTCCGCGTCCGCGTCCGCCTCGCCCGGCACGACCTCGATCGACAGGCCCGGCACGCCGCGGAGCTGCTCGTCGTACTGCCGCTGGAGACCGGAGATGCCGACCTGGTCGCCCGCGGCGACCGCGCCCTCCGACTCCTCGACGATCTCCGCCGTCGCCTCGCCCACGCGCCCGAGCAGGGGACGCGCGAACTCGCGCGTCGGGGCGAGGGGGATCGCGTCGTCGATGACCGCGACGCCCTCGATGCCGCGCGCCGCGTCGACGTCGACGCCCGCGGTGTCCTCCGTGCGGACGGTGATGGCCTCGACGAACGCCTTCTCCCCGGCGCCCGCGACGCGCTGCGCGTACTCCTCCGGGTCCAGCCCGACGACGCCCGCGAGCGCCCGCGCCGCGCCGTCCCACTGGGCGGAGCCCACGCGCGTCTTGTCGACGCCGATCCGGTAGACGGGACGGTCCTCGACGATGGGGACGCCGTCGGCGCCGAGGATGCCTGCACGGACCGCCGGCACGCGGCTCACCGCGAGCCGGCCGCCCTGGCCGAGCTCGGGGACGAGCACGTCCGGCTCCCACACGACGTCCCAGGTGCCCGGGCCGTCCTCGCCCTCGCCCGGCTCCGCGAACGTGAGCTCCGCCGTGGTGGTGTACTCCCAGGCCTGGTCGCCCGCGACCTCCCAGCGGTAGGCGAGCGTCGCCGTCGCGCGGTCGCCCGCGTCGTCGCCCTCCTCGTCGACGTCCACCGACTCCACCTCGACCGTGCGCTCGTACGGCGCGAGCGGCTCGAGCACCGCCTCCAGGTGGCCCTGGACGTCCTTCGCGGCGCCGTTGCGGAACTCCAGCGCGCTCACGTCGCCGGCCTGGAGGGCGTCGGCGAGCGCGTTCGCGGCGTCGGACGCCTCCGGGCGGTCGGGCGTGCACGCCGCGAGGGGCAGGGCGAGGACGGGGACGAGCGCCGCGGCCGTCGTCCAGCGGGCGGTCCTCCCGCGCCACCGGCCGTGCGTGCCGGATCGACCGTGGTCGTGCGCGACGCTGCTCACTCGTGCTCCCCTGCTCCGTACCGTTCGGGACGAGACGGACGCTACCCGACGGCACCGACGCCCCCGGCACCGACGGCCGGACCGGACCGGTTCGTCCGCCGCTTCTTCACCTCCCGCTCCTCCTCCCCGTCCCGCGGAGCCGCGGCGCGCTCCCCTTCCCCCGGACGGTCGCCCGGTGTCCGCGCAGGTGGGCTGGGGTGCGCGCGGGTGCGCGCCGCGATCCCTGGACGATCCTGCGCTTTTCCTGAGGAACAGGTGCGCCAGCGTTGAGGAGGACTCCGTACTTTTCGAGTCATGACTCTCCACACCCCCGAGACGACCCCCGCCCCGCGCCGCGACAAGCGCCGCGCCTTCGCCGCCTTCGGGCTGGCGGCCCTCGCCGTCGGCGGCATCGGGGCAGCGCTCACCAGCGCCGCCTGGACCGACAACGCGTTCTTCGCGGCGCCCGCGACGGCCGCGACCTTCGACCTCCAGGGGTCGCTGGACGGGACCACCTGGAAGGACTCGTCCGACCCCGAGGCGATCGAGCTCGTCGTGCCGTCGGACGCGCTCGCGAACCTCCTGCCCGGCCAGACGCGCACGATCGACCTGTGGGTGCGCAACGAGAGCTCGGTGAAGGCCGCGCTCACGTCCAGCGTCCGCTTCGCCTCGGGCTCGACCTTCACCACGAACCCCTCCGCCTCCGTCTCCGGCCTCGCCACGACGCTCGACGCCGCCGGCGGCACGTCCAGCGACCAGTTCCGGCTCACCGTCACGGCCCCGAGCGACTGGGCGCCGTCGAACCAGGGCGCCACCGGGACGCTCGTCGTCACGGTCTCCGCCACCGCGACGGCCTGACCGGACGCCGGACGCAGGAGGAGGAGAACCACCGATGCAGGTACTGCGGCGCGGGGCCGTCCTCGTCCTGTGGGTCCTCGCCGCCTTCGGGCTGGTGTGCGGGGCGGTGTGGGGCGCGACCGCGGCCGGCCTCATCAAGCCCCTCGTCGTGATCTCCGGCTCGATGGAGCCGGGGATCATGACGGGCGACCTCCTGGTCGCCCGGCCGGTCCCGGCGGCCGACCTGGCCGTCGGCGACGTGGTGAGCCTGCCCAGCGAGCTGACCGGCGACCTGGTGACCCACCGCGTCGAGGCCGTCGAGCAGACGGGCGACGACCGCTACACGGTCAGCATGAAGGGCGACAACAACGCCTACGCGGACGCCCTGGACTACACCGCCTCGGGCGACGTCTGGAAGCCCGCGGTCCAGCTCGCCGGCTGGGGCACCGCGATCGTGCGCATGACGACGCCCGCCGTGGCGGTCCCCCTGCTCGTCGGCCTGCTCGGCCTGCTCGGCCTCACCCTGCTCGTCCCGCCCGCACCGCGGCGCGCGCCGGTCCGCCGGTGACCGGCGCCCGGACCGGCCGGCGGGCCGACGGGGCGGCCGGTCAGCCGGCCGGCCCGACGGCCGGGCGCCGCACGCTGAGCCTGCTCCTGGCGGTCCTGACGCTCGTGACGGCGTCGTGGTGGGGCGTCGCGCACGCGGCCGTCGAGCCCACGACGGCCGCGTGGACGGACCAGGCCCGGGCCGCCGCGCCCGTCTCCGCCGGCCGGTGGCAGACGACGACGGCCGGCACGTGCGTCGCGCGTGGCGAGGGACGCACCGTCCTCTCCGGCTGCACGGTCCGCTCGATCTCGTCCGAGACGTGGGGCGAGCCGGGGAGCCAGGTCCGCAACTACTACGTGGCCTTCACGGTGCCCGCGGGCACGCGGTCGGTGTCGTTCGACGTCGACCTCCGGGCCGCGACCGGCCAGGAGACCTCGTGGCGGTGGAGCGGCGCACACGTCATCGCCGGGGGCCAGTTCACCCCGCAGCAGGGCTGGACCTGCGCGGACCTGCCGCGCGTGCGCGGGGAGGGCGCCGACTGGCAGAACCCGATCTACTTCCAGGTCGCCGAGCAGGGCGGCGGGGGCGCATCGGCCTGCCCGTGACAGGCGCCGTCGTGGCGCGCGTCAGTCCGGCGTGACCGGGCTGATCACGTACCAGAGCCGCACCGACGCGTCGCCCCCCGGCCCGGGCTCGTGGCTGATCTGCACGGACGTCTCGACGTCGCCGTTCGACCCGTTGATGCCCGTGCGGGCCCGCGTACCGCCCGAGCGCGACGCGTCGAGCGACGCGGGCAGCTCGTCGAGCCACCGGTCGACCTGCGACCGCGGGAAGCCCAGCACCTGCGCGTCGGCCACGAGCTGGTCGTGCACGGCCTGGCCGCCGGAGAGCGTGCGGAACACGTTGATCGCGCTCACGTACCCGCGCCGGGGCTGGATCGTCAGCTCCTCGGCCGTCGTCGTCCAGGTGCCGTCGGGGAGCGTCAGCTCGACCTCGGCCGCGCCGTCCGGCACCTGCACGACGGCCATCGACTCGCCCAGCCCGACGGACTCCGCGGTGATCGGCCTGCTCACGTCCCAGCGCACGGTCTCGCCCCTCTCGATGTCGTCGATCGTCGTCGTGCCCGTCGCGCCCCCGCCGCCCTCGACGACCGCCCCGCCCGACGCCGTCGGGCCTCCCGGGGCGGTCGTCCCGCCCGGTCCGGTGGCCGCGTCGTCCGGGTCGCCGAACGTCACGGTGCACCCCGCCAGCACGAGAGACCCGGCGAGCGCGCCCGCGAGCAGGACCGCGGCGACGCCGGCCCTCGGCGCCGTCCCGTGCGCGCGACGGAACCCCCGGCTCACTGGTCCACGTCCACGTCCCACTCGGTCAGTCTGTCAAGGATGCGCCCGATGCGGGCGGGGTTCGTGAGCCGGTAGTCGGCGATCCGGTCGGACACGTCGGTGCCGATGATCTGCGCCGCCTGGTCCGGGTGCTGCGTGACGAGCTGCTGGTAGGCGGGCAGCGTGTCGTTCGCGATGTACTCCCAGCGCGTCGCCTGGTCGGCGATGTTGCCGCCCGGGAGCGGGGTCTCGACCGTCACGGTCCCCTGCACGGGGTTGTCGAACGTGATGCCCGTGAACGGGATGCCGATGTTCTCGGGGCCGGGCGTCTCGACGCTCACCGTGAAGGGGTCGTGCTGCGCGTACGTGCCCGCGTCGGGGATCGACGGCTCGCCGACGAGCGTCATGAGGTACGTGAACGCCTCGCCCGTGACCGGGTGGTCGCGCATGGTCTGCCAGTCGTCGGCGATGATCTGGTTCTGCTCGCGCCACAGCAGCGCGGTGTTGCCGTCCGCGAGCGCCTGCGCGTCGCCCGCCCGGCCGGCCTCGACGTCCGCCCACGCCTGGTACGCGGCGCGGTCGATGACGCCGGCCTCGAGCAGCCGCTCCATCTCCTCCAGACCGCCGTTCAGGTACGCCTCGTGCATGACGGCCTGGTCCACGAAGATCTCGCGCTGCATCGACAGGAACTGGTTCTCGTAGAAGCCGAGCTCGGCGTCCGACATCGTCGCGATCGCCTCGAGCGCCGCCCGGTCGACGCCGGGCGGCAGCGCCCGGGCGCCGCTCGCGACGCCCTGCGCGAGCTGCCGCATCATGTCGAGGTCGAAGAACCCGGCGGCGAACGACGGCCCGATCATCGCGGCCATGCCGGCCCACTGCATCCACGGGTTGTCCAGGTAGAGCTCGCCGTAGTACGTGTAGACGCTCTCGATGATCTCCCGGTTGGCGGACGCCCCCGCGGACGGGTCCCAGTCGGCGAAGTCGAACCCCGCCTCGCCCGCGGCGACGCGCGTCCAGTGCGTGACGGCGAGCTCCGCGAACCCTGGGGAGTCGGGGTCGACGCCGAGCCGCACCATCTGGTCGTAGAGCGCCGCGACCTGCACGTCCGTCGCGTCCTCGAGCCACGCGGCGCGCTCGCCCGCGTCCATCGCGGCGTACTCGCCCGGCGTCGGCGTGGGGACGGTCTGCTGCGGCCCGCCCGGGCCGGACGTGGGTGCGCCGCCCGGGCCCGCGAGGGCGCCGCCGTCGGCGCTCGCGGACTCCTGCTGGTCGGCGTCCGTCGCGAGGCGGTCGGCCGCGGCGTCGAGGAGGCTCGCGGTGCCGGTGAGCGAGGGCCCGAGGGTGGTGGCCCACTCGCTGCGGAACTGCGCGGCGTCGGGCCCGTCCCACCGGGTCGCGGCCTCGACGACGGCCGCCACCTGCGCGCGGTGGGTCCGCAGCGCGTCGGCGCCGGAGCGCAGGCCGGACGCGAGCGCGCGCAGCGCACGGACGTCGGCGCCCCACATCCCGCTCATGCCGTCCCCTCCCGCCCCTGCGCGTCCCCTCACGCGCACGCGTCGACGCCTTCGTCCTCGACGGTCGCACGCCGACGGTACGCGGCCGGGTCGGCCGCCGCGATGGGGACAACTGCCCATGCCCGGACAGGGCAGGCGCGGCGGCGCGCCTCAGCTCAGGCGGCGCTCCAGCCGCACCACGACCGTGTCACCGACGTCCTTGCCGAGTCGCTTGCGCACGCCCGCGTTGAGCGACAGCATCAGCCCGCCCGACCCGGTCGGCATGAGCCCCACGTTGCGCAGCGCGACGTCGTCGACGGTCGCGTCCACGCGGACCGCGCGCAGCGACCCGAAGAGCTCGCGCGCCCCGGGCACCTCCACGCAGGGCCACGTGTCGCCCTTGACGTCGACGCCGACGGGCGCGGTGAACGTGTGGTCGAGGAGGACGGGCTCGAACGGCATCGGGTGCTCCGGTGGGTCGTGCGGTCGTGGTCGGAGGTCTGACCCGCCGAGGGCCGAGAACTCGTCGGTCGTGGTCGAGCGACGTTCAGACGCCCCGCACCGACGCGCCCATGCGCTCGACCGCCTCGGTGAGCACGTCGACGCCCGTCGCGAGGTTGAGGCGGACGTGCCCCTGCCCGCCGGGGCCGAACCGGCGCCCGTCCTCCAGCGCGACGCGCGCGCGGTCGAGGAACCACGACCGGGGGTCCGCACCCGCCGGGCCGGGCAGACCGCGCGCGTCGAGCCACGCGAGGTACGTCGCCTCGCCGGGCCGGTAGCGCACCGTGGGCAGGTGCTCCGCGAGCAGGTCGGCGAGGAGCCACGCGTTGCGCTCGACGCCCGCGAGGACGTCGTCGAGCCACGCCTCGCCGTGGTCGAGCGCCGCGACGTGCGCGAGCACGGACACGTGCTGGACGCCGTGGCTCGCCTCCTCGGGGATGCGCCGCAGGTCGTCGGCGGCGTCCGGGCCGGCGGCGGCCGCCGCCGCCTTGAGGCCCGGCAGGTTCCACGCCTTCGACGCGGAGACGATGGCGACGGCGGATCCCGCCCCGGGGACGGCGAGGAGCGGCGTGTGGGTCGTCGCGGGGCGCCCGTCGAGCCCGGGCCGCGTGAGGGGCGCGTGGATCTCGTCCGCCACGACGCGCACCCCGTACCGCGCGGCGAGCGCCAGGCCGGCCGCCAGCTCCGCGCGCGTGTGCGCGGTCCCCGTCGGGTTCTGCGGGTTGCACACGAGCCAGACGGCGCGGCGCCCGCTCCCGGGGCCGTCACCGTTCGCGGCGACGCCGGTCGCGTCGGCGAACGCCCGCTCCAGGGTGTCGAGGTCGAGCCGCCCGTCGGTGCCCAGCGGCGCGTCGACGACGCGGCGCCCCTCGTTCGCGGTGAAGCCGTAGAACGGCGGGTACACGGGCGGGTTGACGACGACCGCGTCGCCCGGGGACGTGAGGACGCGCAGCACCTCGACGATCGCGACCATGACGTCGGGCAGCGTGCGCGACGTCGCCGCGTCGAGCGTCCAGCCCCAGCGGCGCCGGGCGAAGCGCGCGTACGCCTCGCCGTACGCGGTGCCGACGTCGTACCCGGTGTCGCCCGAGCGCAGGGCGGCCGTCACGGCGTCGACGACGGCGTCGCACGGCGCGACGTCCATCTCGGCGACGAACAGCGGCAGCACGTCGGGCGCGAACGTGCGCCACTTGACCGACGTCCGACGGCGCAGCTCGTCGAGCGTGAGGACGTCCAACGGTGTGCGCATCGTGCCCCTCCTCGGTGCGGGCCGGGTGACCGCCCGGCGCCGGGCCGACGGGGCTGCCCCGGTCGACCGACCCGCCCCACCCTAGGCGGGCTCGGGCTCCGTCGCCGCGGGCGCGCCCTCCTCGGCCGCGGCGTTCGCCGGGCTCGTCGCGAGCACGACGCACCCCCCGACGGCGGCCAGCGTCGCCACGACGGCGGGCACCGCCCAGCCCGACCGCACGACGTCGCCGAGCACGGCGAGCCCGACGATCCCCGGGGCGAGCACCTCGATCACGGAGACCGTCGCGGCGACCGTCCCCACCGCGCCCCGCTCCAGGGCGCGCAGGTAGGCGAGCGCGCCCGCGACGCCGCCGAGCACGATCGCGAGGGCGAGCGGCTGGAGCACGGTGTCGAGCAGGTCGCCGGACGCGTGCGCGCCGCGCGCCGCCACGGCGGCGACCGAGTAGCCGAGGCCGCCCAGAACGGCGAGCAGCACCGGGTGCCCGCGCCGGTACGCGGCGGCGGTGCCGACCGCCACGACCACCCCGGCGACGTTGACCCAGGTCGTGAACCCGGCCGGCGGGTGCGTCGCGGGCTGCTCCCCCGCCGCGAGCGCCAGCACCACGAGGCCCGCGACGACGACGCCGATCGACACGACGTCCGTGCGGCGCAGCGTCGCGCCGAGCACGAGGCGGGCGAGCAGCACGACGGCGACGAGCGACGCCGCGACGACGGCCTGCACCACGAACAGCGGCAGGTGGTCGAGGGCGAGGAGGGAGAGGAGCCAGCCGACGCCGTCGACCACGAGCCCGCCGACGACGAGCGGCTGGGCCACGGCCGCGAGACCGTGGGCCCGGCGCGTCGCGACGGCCTGCATGATCGTGCTCACCGCGTACAGGAGGCTCGCGGCCACGGCGGCGAGGAGCGAGAGGATCACGACGCGGCCCCGGGACCGGCGCCCGCGGCGGGCGCGACGTGGGCCGCGCGCACGGGCACGCTGGGCCGTTCGGTCGGGGCGGGCACGTTCCGATCATCCGCCACGGCGCCGCGCACCGCGCGGGCGGGACGCCCGGCCCGCCGGACGTCGGGCCGAGGTGGTCAGGCGCCGCCGCGGGCGGACGCGGTGGTCAGGCCTCGTCGCGCGCGGGCGCCGCGTCCCGACGGCCGCGCGCGTGGGCGGGCCGCTCGTCGTCGTGCACCCAGCGCCAGACGCGCGTCACGACGAACCACACGACCGCCGCCGCGACGACGGCGATGACGACCTTCTGCAGGACGCCCGCGTACTCCTCGACGACGTGCCACTGCTCGCCGAGCGCGTACCCGGCGTAGACGAAGATCGTGTTCCACACGGCGCTGCCGGCGGTGGTGAGCGCGGTGAACTTCCACAGGGGCATGCGCTCGACCCCGGCGGGGATCGAGATGAGGCTGCGGAAGATGGGGATGAAGCGGCCGAAGAAGACCGTCGCGCTGCCGTGCCGGAGGAAGAACTGCTCGGTGCGGTCGACGTCCTCGACCTTGACGAGCGGGAGGCGCTCCGCGATCCACCGCGTGCGCTCGCGCCCGACGATCGCCCCGACCGCGTAGAGCGCGAGGGCGCCGACGACGGACCCCGCCGTCGTCCACAGGATCGCCTCGACGAGACCGAAGCTCCCCTGGCTCGCCGTGAAGCCCGCGAGCGGCAGGATGATCTCGCTCGGCAGCGGCGGGAACAGGTTCTCGAGCGCGATGGCGATCGCGGCCCCGACCGGGCCCAGCGTCTCCATGAGGTTGACCGCCCAGCCGGCGACGCCGTCGAGAGCGGGCTCCGCCGTCGTGGCGGCGGGCACGGCGGCCGTCAGGGCGGCGGAGAGTCCGGAGGGCATGGGTCACGAGCCTAGGCGAGCGGTCCGTGGCGCGAGCGCCGATGCGGCCGGGAGGGTGTGGAGGTCTCGTGCGGAGGCGCGGGACGCGCCGGGGACCGCCCCGCTCAGCCGCGGACGAGCTCGTCGAGGCGGCGGATCGGGTCCCAGGCGCCCGCCTCGCTGTTCGACAGCACGACGACCGTCACGCCCGGCGCCCCGGCCGGCGGGAGCGCGTCGGCGCCGTCCCCGGCGGCCACCGGGTCCGGGTAGTGGCGCAGGATCGCGCTCGCACCCGTGTTGATGCCGTCCTTGTACGCCGAGCGCACCGACCCGTCGGCGAGCAGCTCGAGCTCGAGCCCGAAGCCGTAGTGCACGCTCGGGGCGGGCTCGTCCCCGTCCGTGTCGTCCGTGCCGTCGTCGTGCAGCACCTGCGGGGTGAGGAACGCGCGCGTGAGGTCGGGCGGGAGGAGCTCGCCGCCGCGCACCGCCGCCCAGAACCGGGCGAGGTCGCGCGCCGTGACGTGCGCGCCGCCGTCGGGCGAGCCGACGGGCGGGTAGGAGTAGACGTTCTGCCGCCACCCGGTGACGGGGCCGTCGTCGTCCGGGCCCTCGTGCACGGGCTCCCAGCCCTCCGCGACGTCCGGCTCGGCCTCGTCCATGCGGAAGAACCCGGAGCGGTCCATGCCCGCGCGCGCGAACACGTGCTCGCGGACGTGCTCGCGGTACGTCGTCCCGGTGACGGACTCCAGCGCGAGGCCCGCGAGGACGTAGCCGACGTTGCAGTACCGGCACCCCTCGCCGGGCGCGAAGTTCGGCTCCTTGTGGACGAACCCGGGCAGGAAGTCCGCCGTGCGCGTCACGGAGTAGCTGGGCCGGTCCGCCCACAGCTCCTCGTACGACTCCCCCGCCTCCTCGTCGGCGTCGTCCGCGATGCCCGACGTGTGAGTCAGCAGGTGCCGGATCGTCACCTCGCGCGGGATCGTCGTGCCCGCGAGGTCAACGTGGTCGTGGACGCGGTCGTCGAGCCCGAGACGGCCGTCGCCCACGAGCTGGAGCACCGCGACGGCGGTGAACAGCTTGGTGACGGACGCGACGTCGAACCGCGTGCTCGCGCGGACCGGGACGCCCCAGCGGCGCGACGCGACGCCGTAGGCGCGCTCGAGGAGCACCTCGCCGTGGCGTTCGACCCGCACGACGCCGGAGAAGTCGTCGGCGTCCGCGGCGGAGCGCAGGTGCGTGTCGAGGGCGGCGAGAGCGGCGTCGTCGAGCGCGGTCATGGCCCGACCGTAGGCGGGCCGGGGCGCTCCCGGCCAGGACTTTTGTCCCGGAGAGCCGCACGTCGTCACGGGTGGGAGCGCTATCACGGTACGGTCGCCGCATGGCGACCTCGACGACGACCCCAGCGCTCGGCGTGATCCTCCCGCGCGAGCTCCCCGCCGACCTCATCGTGCCGTTCGCGCGCCGCGCGGAGGAGGTCGGCCTCGACGAGCTGTGGGTCGTCGAGGACCTCACCTTCCACGGCGGGATCGCGCAGGCCGCGACGGTCCTCGCCGCGACCCAGCGCCTCACCGTCGGCATCGGGATCCTGCCCGCCGCCACGCGTGCGCCGTCGACCACCGCGATGGAGGCCGGCACGCTGGCCGCCCTGCACCCCGGCCGCCTGCACCTCGGGCTCGGGCACGGCATGCCGGGGTGGATGCGGCAGATCGGCGTGTGGCCCGCGAGCCCGCTCGCGATGCTCGAGGAGACCACCGCGACCGTGCGCGCGCTGCTGCACGGCGAGCGCGTCAGCGTCGCGGGCCGCTACGTGTCCGTCGACGACGTCGCCCTCCACGCCCCGCCCGCCTCGCCGCCGCCCGTGCTCGCGGGCGTGCGCGGCCCGCGGTCGCTCGAGGTCTCCGGCCGCGTCGCGGACGGGACCATCCTCGACATGCCCGTGACCACCGAGTACCTCGCCGTCGCGCGCGCCGCGATCGACGCCGGGCGCGCGAGCGCCGGCGACGCGGCCCCGCCCGCGCACCGGGTCGTCGCCTTCTCCGTCGGCGCCGTGCACGACGACGTCGCGACCGCCCGCGCGATCGTCCGGCCCTACCTCGCGGTGCTCGGCGAGGCCGACTGGTCCGCCCAGATCGACCCGCTGCCCTTCGCCGACGACTTCCGCGCCCTGCGCGACGCGAGCGCCACCCCCGACGACTTCGCCGCCGCGATGCCCGACGCGTGGGTCGACGCGCTCGCCGTCGTCGGGGCGCCCGAGACCTTCCGCGCGCGGCTCGCCGAGCTCGGCGCGGGCGGGGTGTCGAGCGTCGTCCTCGTCGCCACGACGGCCGACCCCGCCCGGCCGGACGACCCGTTCAGCGCGCTCGACGCGCTCGCGGCGGTGACCCGCCCCGCCGCCTGACGGGAACCGTCGACCTGCGAGACCGCGCCGGAGAGCCGACCATGGGCAGGTGAGCGAGCACGCACCCACCTACACCGAGACGTGGCCCCTGCTGAGCCCGGGAGACCGCCGTCGGCTCGAGGAGCTCGACGACCTCGAGACCGACATCCTCCGCCAGCTCTCCGAGGCGTTCGCCGACGAGGTGGACGCCCCCACGCTCGGCGAGCTCCAGGTCGAGCGGCTGCGGGTCTACCGCGACGCGCAGGCCCGCGCGCAGCGGCAGCGGACACGCGCCTGACCGCCCCGTGAGCGCCCCGGGGCCGCGCGCGCCCGCGGCCTCGTCCTGCACGGCGTCCAGGCCCACGCGACCGCCGTCCGCCTGCTGCGCGGCCACGGTCGCACGGCCCTCGCCGCCGGCGAGGCGCACCGTCGACAACCACGTCGACCGGAACTTCCGGAGGCTGGGCATCACGTCGCGCGACCAGCTCCCCTCCGTGCTCTGACGACCGACGTCGTCCCGCCGGCGCCGCCGCATCAGTAGCGCCAGGCGCGCATGTCCTCCTGGTACGTGCGCTGGACCGTCGGGGACAGCAGGGTCGACGGCGGCAGGTCCCGCGGCGGGTTGTCGGCCGGGAGGCGCGTGGTCGCCGCGAGGGACGCGGCGTCGTGGAAGCGCAGCCCGTCCGGGAGGGGCGTGCGCGCGAAGGGGCCGGGCACGACGTCGGCCGGTCCGCCCGGGAGCGAGAGCGCGAAGCCCCACTCCCCGAAGGAGGGCACGTTGACGGTCAGCGGCACGACGGTGCGCCCGGGAGCCGCGGCGCGGACGGTCGAGACCACCTGCCAGAACGCGTCGGGCGTGAAGTACGACGACGTCGCCTGCGTCGCGAACGCGCCGCCGGGCCGCAGGTGCGCGGCGACCATGCCGTAGAACTCCTGCGAGTACAGCTTGGCGACGCGCTCGGAGGACGGGTCGACGAGGTCGACGAGCACGACGTCGAACGTCTGCGGCGTGTCCTCGACCCAGCGGAACGCGTCGGCGTTGACGACCGTGACGCGGGGGTCGTCGAGCGCGTGCTCGTTCACGGCGGTGAGGAGCCGGTTCTCGCGCGCGAGGTCGGTGACGGCGGGGTCGAGGTCGACGAGCGTGACCTCCTGGACCGAGCCGTAGCGCAGGACCTCGCGCGCGAGGAGGCCGTCGCCGCCGCCGAGGATCGCGACGGACGCGGGCGCCGCGACGGACGTCATCGCCGCGTGCGCGAGCGTCTCGTGGTAGCGCGCCTCGTCGACCGAGGAGAACTGGAGCTGGTTGTCGAGGTAGAGCCGCGTGTCGCCCCGGTACTCCGTGACGACGACCTGCTGGTAGGCGCTGCGCTCCTGCGCGACGACCGGGTCCTGGTACATCCCCGCGCTGATGCGCGCCTCGAGCCACGACGACGCCGCGAACCCGGCGAGGAGCACGACGAGCGTGACGCCCGCGAGCACCGACCACCGCGGCGGGTGGCCCATGCGCGCGAGCATGAACCCCGCGACGGCGACGTTGAGCACCGCGACCGCGAACGCCGTGCGCACGAGGCCGAGGTACGGGAGCAGCAGGAACGGGAACAGCAGGGAGGCGGCGAGCGCCCCGAAGTAGTCGAGCGCGAGCACCTTCGACAGCAGGGAGACGGATCCCTCGCTCCCCCGTTCCTTGAGCACCGCGACGAGGAGCGGGATCTCGACGCCGATCGCCGTCCCGATCGCGAGCGACAGCACGACGAACACGACCCACGCGAGCTCGGTGGCGGCGTACGCCCAGAACAGCGCGAGCACCGACGTCCCGCCGAGGAGCGAGAGCACGAGCTCGTTGCGCACGAAGCTCAGCCCCGCGGTGCGCTGCAGACGCGGCGCGAGGAGCGAGCCGAGGCCCATGCCGAACAGCGTGAGCCCCGTCGCGACGGAGAACGCGACGACCGAGTCGCCGAACAGGTACGACGCTGCCGTCCCGAGGATGAGCTCGTAGACGAGCCCGCCGACGGCGACGAGCAGCGCGGCGGCGAACACGGTCGGCCGGTCGAGGTGGCGCGCCCCCGAGCGCCCGGCGGGCGCGTCGCGGTCCGCGGCCGCGTCCGCCCCCGGCGGGCCGCCGGGCGGGACCTCCTGCTGGTCGAGCACGGTCAGGAGCTGATCGTCCCCGCGATGATGAGGCCGATCGCCACCGCGAGGCCCGCGATCATCACGCCGAACGCGACGTTGTGCTCGTCGACGAGCTCGCGGTGCAGGTTGAGCCGGAACACCTTGTTCGCGACCACGAGCGTGACGAGCAGCAGGACGATGCCGAGCACCGAGTAGAGGACGGTCGAGAAGAAGGACCAGAGGAACGCCAGCGGGGCGGCGGCAGAGATCACGGGGTCTCCCGGGTTCGGGTCGTGGGACGGGCGGACGGGTGCAGGGGTTCGGGGGCGGGACGACCGGGCGCGGGGCGGGTCACTTGCCGAGCCCTCCGCCGCCCCCGCCGTAGACGGTGCGCCGCACGCACGTGCCGTCGTCGGTCGTGCCGACCTGGCCGGTGGTGGGCGACGTCGTGACGACGGAGCGGGGCGTGCACGACGCGCTGCCCGAGGCGGCGCGAGCCGCGCACGACCCGAGGCCGAGCAGCACGACCGCCGCGACCGCGAAGGCGACGAACCGCCCGCCGGGGACCGTGCGCGGCGCGACGCGGCGGCCGAACAGGCGCTTCTGCTCGGCGCTGTCGAGACGGCGCCCGTGGTAGACGGACGTGACGGGGCCGAGCGGTCCGGTCGTGCGCTCGATCGACACGATCGCCCCGTGGGCCGAGAGGTCGACGTACTCGACCTCCTGCCCGACGGCGAACGGCTCGGCGAACTGCCCCTCGACGTGCTCGACGCGCCCCGTCCCGTGCTCGCGCACCGTGAGCGTGTGCTGCCGCCCCTCGAGAGTCAGCCCGAGGGTCCGGCCGGTCCGCAGGCCCGAGAGGTCGACGACGGGCGGCCACGGCTCCGTCGGTCGCAGGAGCGTCACGTCGCGCGTGTCGTGGTCGTACTCGACCCAGACGTCGGAGCCGTCGTGGGCGAGGAGCTGCCACTCCTCCCACGTGAACGTGGAGCCGCCGTGCACGGTCGAGAGCACGGCGACGGCGCGCGGCGTCGCGCGCTGCGGCGGGGCGCCCACGAGGTCCTCGCCGACGCGCATCGCGAGCCGCGGGCGGGGCGTCCGGCTCACGCGAGGCTCCGCACGGCGACCTCGGTGGCGCCGAGCTCCTCGGCGAGGAGCGCGCGCACGTCGTCCGTGAACGTGGCCGACGCCGGGGCGCGGCACGTCGTGAGGGTCACGTAGGCGGTGCCGTCCTCAGGCCAGGTGTGCACGGCGAGGTGCGACTCCGCGAGCAGCAGCACGACGCTCGTGCCCTGCGGCTCGAAGCGGTGGGACACCTCCCCCAGCGGCGTCATCCCGGCCTCGCGGACGATCGCGTCGAGGCAGCGGCGGACGGTCGGCTCGTCGTCGAGCAGCGCCGGGTCCGCGCCCGTCACGTCGAACACGTGGACGAGGTTGCGCTGCACGTCCACACCCCTGTCGATGTCGGTCCTGTCGGCCGGCGCGGGCGAGCGCCCGCGGTCCGGTGGCCGCCGTCGGGCCGCGCACACCCTAGCCGACCTGCGGCGTCGGCCGACGGGTGGACCCGCCGCGCGAGACCGGCCGTCCGCCCGCACGGGCGGACGCCGTCCAGGGAGCGGGCGACGGCCGTTCGCCTACGATGCGCGGATGGATGCCGAGTGGTTCGTCGACGCCACGGCGCAGTGCGCCGTGGGTCGGCAGGCGCGCGAGGTCGCGTGGGAGCGGACACCGCTGGGCCCGCCCGACGAGTGGCCCGAGGCGCTGCGCCACGCCGTCCGCCTGTGCTTCTCGACGCGCTTCCCCGTCATGCTCGTCTGGGGGCCGGACCTCACGCTGATCTACAACGACGGCTACGAGGAGATGCTCGGCACGGCCAAGCACGCGGGCGCGCTCGGCGCCCCGGCGGCGGTGGTGTGGGCGGAGATCTGGGACGAGGTCGGGCCGCTGTTCGACGAGGTCCTGCGCACCGGGCGCGCGTCGTCCGACCGGGACCTGCACCTCGTGATGAACCGCTCCGGCTACGACGAGGAGACGTTCTTCACCTTCTCCTACAGCCCGCTGCGGGACGACGACGGCCGCATCGTGGGCGTGCTCGACATCTCGACGGAGACGACCCTGGCGGTCGTCAACCAGCGCCGCCTCGCGATGCTCGGGGAGCTCCAGGGCGCGCTCCCGACGACGTTCACCGACCTGGCGACGTTCGGCCGCCCGGTGCTCGACGTCCTGGCCGGTAGCCCCGACGTCGCACGCGCCGCGTTCTACGACGTGCGGGGCGGGCGACCCCGGGAGGTCGGGTCGGTCGGCCCGGGGCCGAGCGCCGCGGAGACCCGCCTCGTCGAGCGGGTGTTCCGGACCCGGCAGCGCATCGTCTCGCAGGGCCTCGTGGTCAAGCCGCTGCGCGACGCCCTGCGCGGCGGCGTGGCCGGGATCCTCGTGCTCCGGGCGAGCCCGATGCGCCCCTGGGACCGCGACTACGCGCGATACCTCGCCGGTCTGGCCGCGACGGTCGGGGCGGCGCTGCGCGACGCCGTGCGCCTGCGGACCACGATGGACGCGCTGCGGCTGCGTGCCGAGCGCTCGGAGGAGCAGACGGCGCAGATGCGCGAGGTCGCGCTCGCGCTCCAGCAGGCGGTGCTCACCGAGCCGCCCGAGCCGGACCACCTCCAGGTCTCCGTGCACTACCAGCCCGCCGCGCTCGACCGCGACATCGGCGGCGACTGGTACGACGGGTTCGTGACGCCCGACGGCGCGACGACCCTCGTCGTGGGCGACGTCGTCGGCCACGACCTCGCGGCGGCGGTGATGATGGGGCAGCTGCGCGGGCTCGTGCGCGCGATCGGCTACGACAGCGGCGAGTCGCCGGCGCGCGTCCTCGAGCGCGTGGACGCGGCGGTGCAGGGGCTCGCGCTGGGGAGCGGCGCGATCGCGACGCTGGTCGTCGCGCGCATCGAGCAGACCGCGGAGCAGGTTCGCCGCGGGACGCGGACGGTGCGGTGGACGAGCGCGGGGCACCTGCCGCCCATGCTCGTCCGCGCAGACGGCCGCGTCGACACGCTGACGCGGCGCAACGACCTGCCGCTGGGGCTCTCGCCGGGCACCGCGCGCACCGAGCACACGGTCGAGGTCTACCCGGGCGACACGCTCGTGCTGTACACCGACGGGCTCGTGGAGCGTCGCGGCCACAACCTGCGCGACGACCTGGCCGACCTCGCCCGCGCGCTGGAGGGCACGCACCGCGGGCCCATCGAGGAGGTCGTCGAGGCGGCGCTCACGCGGATGCTGCCGGGGCCGGGCGAGGACGACGTCGCGCTCGTCGTGCTCCGGACCGGCCCGCAGGACGTCCCCGTCACCGACCACGCCGACGCCGACGCGTCGACCGAGCACCGCGCAGCCGTCGTCTGACCCGGCAATTACGGGCGAGGGGTCGTCCCCCGCCCGTGACGGGCGGGGGACGACCCCGGGTCGGTGGCGCTCAGCGGCGCCGGTCGGCCGTCAGCCGCAGGTGGTCGCGGCGTACGGCGCGACGACCTCCGTGCTGACCTGCTCGCCGTCGACCGTCGCCGTGGCGGTGACGGTCGCCTCGCCCGCCTCGGCGGACGGGGCGCGCACCGCGAACGACTGGTACGCGTTCGCCCCCGGGGCCACGGCGGTGACCGCCTTGGTCCCGAACGGCGTGGCGAGCGTGACGTCCACGGGGACGTCCTCGCCGTTCGTCGCGCGCACGGCCACGTAGGCCTTGCCCGCGAGGCAGCGGGTCTCGGCCGTGACCGTCACGTCGAGCGTCGGCTCCTCGCCGTCGTCGCCGGCGTAGACCTGGGCGACCTCGGCGTCGGACAGCGCGCGGTCGAAGACGCGCACGTCGTCGATCGTGCCCGGCCAGTAGTCGACCGGGTTGCCGCTCCACTGCCCGCGCCCGATCGTCAGCGGACCGGACGGCGTGGTGCCGCCGCACACGTCGGACTGGCCGACGAGCTCGCCGTTGACGTAGAGCTTGAGCTTCTGGTCGGCCGCGTCGCGGACGCCCACGACGTGGTACCAGTCGCCCAGCACGGGCTGCACGACGTACTCCGCGCGCGGCTCGCCGTCGTAGGAGAAGGCCCACCGGCCGCCCCCGCCGTACTGGAGGTAGAACGCGCTCGAGCCCGTGACCGAGTCCTGGCCGACGATCGTCGACCACGCGCCACCGGGCGTCTTGTCGAGCTGGACCCACGCGGACACCGTGTACGAGCCGGTCGTGTCGACCACGGGACCCTCGGTCGCGAACGACTGGTTCGTGCCGTCGAGCCTGATCGCGGACCCGCTGTCGCCGTGACCGGCGACCCACGTGCCCGTGCCCGACGCCGCGTGGTCGCCGACGCCGTCGGCCGCCGTCGTGCCCTGGCCCTCGTCGAACGACCAGCGGCCCGTGCCGGTCAGCCCCGGGGTGCCCGGGTCGACGGGCGCGGAGCCCTGCACCGCCGCCGCGGCGACCCGCTCGTTGACGTCCTTGACGCGCGCGGCGTCCATCTTGAGGACGCGCCGGTCGTACGTGTAAAAGCCGTTCAGCTCGTTCTCGACGTCGGAGATCTCCGTGTACACCGAGCCGGACAGGTAGCACTGCGCCGGCCGCACGAGCTTCTCCGTGTTCTGCACGTACGCGTCGGTCAGCGCCTCGCTGTTCGCGACCCCGCCGTACGGGTTGGCGGACACGCCCGGCCACATGTGGCCCGGGACGCTCATCGAGAAGCCGCCGTGCTCGCCGTCGATCGCGGCGCGCGTGGCGTCCGGCTTCGGCAGGGCCGGGCCGGTGTACTGGTGCCAGTCGATGATGTCGCCCGTCTTCGAGTCACCCTTGGACGCGCAGCAGTTGTAGCCGGAGTGCGTGTTGAGGATCCGGCTCGGGTCGTAGGCGTCGATCGTGTTCCCGATCCGCGCCGTGTCGGCGAGGTTCCACTCGCCCCAACCCTCGTTGAACGTCACCCAGCCGACGATCGACGGCACCGAGCGGTGCTGGTCGATGATCGTCTTCATCTCCTGCTCCCAGAAGACGCGCGACGCCGGGTCCGTGTCGCCGTTGTTGAACCACCCGCTCGGGATGTCCTGCCAGACCATGAGGCCCAGCGTGTCGGCGTGGTAGTACCAGCGGGCCGGCTCGACCTTGATGTGCTTGCGCACCGTGTTGAACCCGAGGTCCTTGTGGGCCTGGAGGTCGAACACGTAGGCCTCGTCGGACGCGGGGGTGTAGATGCCGTCCGGCCAGTAACCCTGGTCGAGCGTCGACATGAGGAACGTCTTCTCGCCGTTGAGCAGGATGCGCTGGACGCCGTCCACCTCGGCGACCTCGATCGAGCGCATGCCCGCGTAGGAGGCCACCGTGTCGGTGGAGCCGCCGTCGGTGAGGGTGACGTCGACGTCGTAGAGGTACGGGTCCTCGGGCGACCACAGGTGCGCGTCCGGGATCTCGACCGCGAGCAGCTCGTTCGCGGCGCCGGTGACGGTGCCGACCTCGGCACCCTCGGCGTCCCGCACGACGGCGGTCACCTCGGCGTCGTCGGACGCGGCGGCCGACTGCGCGGTCACCGCGAGCACGCCCGCCTCGACGTCGGGCGTCGTGACGACGGCGTCGATCGCCGCCGCGGGGACGGGCTCCATCCACACCGTCTGCCAGATGCCCGACGTCGGGGTGTAGAAGATGCCGCCCGGGTTGAGCGTCTGCTTGCCGACGGCCTGGTTGCTGCCGTCCGTCGTGTCGACGACGCGCACGACGAGCTCCTGCTCCGCGCCCGCGACGAGCGCGTCGGTGACGTCGAACGAGAACGCGTCGTAGCCGCCGCGGTGCGTGCCGACCTCCTGGCCGTTCACGTACGCCGTCGCGACGTAGTCGACCGCGCCGAAGTTCAGGCGCAGGCGGTTGTCGCTCCCGACCGCCCAGTCCTGCGGCACCTCGAACGTGCGGCGGTAGAACATGTCGTCCTCGCGCCGCTCGATGCCCGAGAGCGCGGACTCGACCGCGTACGGGACGACGATCTCCTCGTCGAGGTCGCGGCCGCTCGGCACGGCGTCGTCGGACTCCGCCGCCTCGAACTGCCACACGCCGTTGAGGTTCTGCCACGCGTCGCGCGTGAGCTGGGGGCGCGGGTACTCCGGCAGCGGGTTCGTCGGGTCGAAGTCGTCGGCCCACGGGGTCTGGATCCGGAACTCGGAGCCGTTGGTGACCGGCAGGTTGAGCGGACCGACCTTCTCGCCGCCGACCGTCAGGTCGCCCTCGCCGTCGTAGACGAGGCGCGCGGTCGACGCGCGGTCGACGGGCTCGGCGAGCGTGATGCCCAGGACGTCGCCCTGCGCCGCGACCTGCGCCACGGGCCACGCGAGCTGGTCCACCTGCACCTTGAGGTGGTCGACGAGGCTCTCGTCGACGCCGCCCGCGGCGCCCTCGAACGTCACGTTGAGGCTCGTGCCGTCGCTCTCGAGCGCGGCCTGCGCGGGGAAGACGACGAAGTCGTCGGGGTACGTGAAGGCGTCGGTCGGCACGATCTCACGTTGCTGCGAGGGGCTCTGCCACCGCAACCGGAGGTGCGACCCGCCGGTGTTCTGGAACATCTCCATGCGGAACGCGTACTCCTGGCCCGCCTGGAGCTGCACCGGCGCGGACGTCTGCTCGACGTCCCAGTCGTCGACCCAGTGGTCGATGACGAGCCGGTCGTCGATCCACAGCCGGAACCCGTTGTCGCCGATCGCGGAGAACGTGTACGCCTCGCTGTAGTCGGGCGTGATCTGCCCCGTCCAGCGCGCGGACGTGCGCTCGCCGCGGCCGGTGAGCTCGGCGAACGTCGGGACCAGGTTGGGGAACTCGATCCGCTGGTCGGGGATCGTGGCCTTGAGGTCGGTGAGTGGCCAGCCAGGGCCGCCGGACAGGAAGTACTCGCCCTTGAGCCCGTTGTCGAGGGCGAGGTCCTGGGCCGCGACGTCCTGCGTGGCCTCGTCGGTCGGGGCCGACGGCGTCGCGGTCGCCCCCGCCGCCGTCGCCACGGCCAGGGGCACCGTGAGCGCGGCGGCCAGTGCCGCCGCCAGGATCCTCGCCGGTCTGCCCCGTGGGGGTGCTACCGCTGTCATGGACTGCATCCGTGCTTCCTCCTCGTCGAGTGAATCCAGGGACTGCACGACGCGGCGGCGAACCGGGCACCGATGCTCCGGCGGTCGCCGTCCTTGGCGCACCGCACAACGTCTCCCCAGAATCAAACAACTTCCACCAGAAAAAGACAACAGGTCACACCACGGAACACCAGATCGGGACCGCGGGGGCAGGCGCCGCGCCGCCGCGTCGGCGCGTGCGCGAGAGGTCGAGGTGGTGCGCGACCGCCTCGGGCGTGAGAGTCGGCAGCCCGCTGACGCCGCAAGTGTGGGAGGTTGGGAGCCGACAGAGTTCCCGCGTCGGCCGGCCTCCACAGAAACAGGCACCCGCATGGCTCACGAGAGCACCCCGGCCGCACATCCCACCGACCCGCTGCACGGGGGCCTGCACGCCACGGCCGACACGTGGGAGCTCTGGGGCGAGGTCGACTACGCCGTCGTCCAGGCCGCGAAGCACCGCCTGGGCACGACCGGTGGACCACTGCACATCGACGCCTCGCGAGTCACGTTCCTGGACTCCGCCGGCGTCGGCCTCCTCCTGATCGCCGCCGGCGCGCCCGCCCCGCCGACGATCCTGGGCTGCAGCGACTACGTCCGAGACGCTCTCGCGCTCGCCGGAGCGACCGACCTGTTCCTGTGGAGCACCGCGCCCTGAGCACCGGCCGCTCCGCGGGCCTGTCCGGGCTGCGCCGGCAGCGCCCCGTCAGCGGTGGATGAGCGACGTCCAGTCGGGCGGCACGCGGTCGGCGGGGCCGGGCGACCCCTGCTCGGGCGGCCGGGACAGCGGCGCGGCGAGGTGCGGGCCCTCGAGCACCTGCTCGGTCTCGAAGTCCCAGTACCATTCCTCGCCCGGCTCGAACGAGCGCATGAGCCGGTGGCCGGTCTCGTCGTAGTGCGCGGTCGCGTGCTGCGCGGGCGACGTGTCGCAGCAGCCGACGTGCCCGCACGTCGCGCACCGGCGCAGGTGCACCCACCAGCCACCGGCCTCGTCGCACTCGGCGCACCCGGTGCCGCTCGGCGGCACCTCGACACGTACCGCGGTGGCGAGGGCGGCCGCGAGCGCAGGGTCGTCGAGACCCTCGCCGTTGACGTTCGGCGCGCGGTCCGTCGTCACCGCGCCCCCGCCCCGGCGGCCCGGACGACCGGCGCCCACGCCTCGGGGTCGAGAGCGGGCGCGGGTTCTGCCGCAGCCCAGGCGCGGCAGTCGTCGATCGTCGCGGACAGCAGCGCGCGCAGGCGCTCGTCCGGGTCGCTCACGCACGCCTCGGCGATGCCCTGCACCGCCGCGGAGATGATGCTCGGTGCGGCGTCGCGCACGAACCGCGTGGGCCGCAGTCGCGCGCCCTCGCAGAACCGCTGTGCCCACCGCGCGGTGCGCGGGCAGCTCGCGAGCGCGTCGGCCGACTCGGCGCTCAGCGTGCCCGCGGGGCGGTCGTCGAGGACGTCGAGCATCTTCTCGGCACCGATGATCGCCACCGCGAGCGTCTGCTGCCGGTCCGCCGGGGCGATCGGCAGCGCCGTCACGGCGGCGCGCAGCGCGATGCGCACGTCCCAGTGCGGGTCGTCGCTCGTCAGCCCGATGACGGACGGGATGAGCGGCGCGAGCCTGGGGCGCTCCGGGTCGACCGTGAGGTCGTTCACGGCGCGCGCGAGCATCGCGAGCAGCGGGTGCGTGCACCGTGGATGGTCGCTCCAGCGCTCTCCCGCGAGATACGACGCGAGCTCCATGAAGCACGCACCCTTCTTCGGGTTGCGGTGCTTGCCACGGCCCAGCATCGGCAGCATGTCGTAGGTGTCGGTCACGAGGTCACCCCCACAGCGGGTCCGGTCCTGCGTCCAGTCTGCGCCGGGGTCCTCCTGTTGGCAACGGGAGGAGTGACGCGGGTCACGTTCGTCGCTCGGTCCGGCCGTCCTCCTCCCGCGTGCGCCTGCCGGACCTCCGTCAGGGCAGTCAGAGCGCGTGCAGCTCCGGGACACGCCACGTGCCGTCGAGGACTTCCGCGCGAGGGCGGTAGAGGCGGACGAGGAAGTTCCACCGCTCCGGGACCGGGATCGTGTTCGGCGCGTCTCCCACCTCGGTGCGCGGGGCGAATCGCACGGTGACCCCGCCGTCCGGGTCGGGCACGGCCGTGACGCTGTTGACGCTGTAGACGCCCTCGGGGTTCGGCTCGAAGAAGCCCTTCTCGTCGTAGACCGAGACCGACCAGAACGCGTCGACCGGGACGTCGCGCAGCGTGAGCGCGTACCGGCCGGGCGGCACGCCCGGGTCGACACCGACGTACGACGCCTCCGTCGTGGGCAGCCCGCCCCAGCCCGCCGCGGTCCCCACCAGGTGCCGCACCGGGTCGACCTGCTCCCGGGTGCCGAACATGCCGTCGAACCTGCGCAGGCCCGCGGCGAGCGCGAGCAGCGCGTCCCGGGTCGCGTCCATGCTCACCGCGTCGTAGTCGGGAGACACGAACGGATCCGCCGAGCCGGCACGCAGCACGACGCCGTCCTGCACCGCGGCGACGGCCTCGAGGTCGGCCGGGTCGGCGGGGTCCACGAGCGTGCGGACCGCCACGACGGCGTAGCGCGTGCCCACGCCCGTCGCGTCGAGACGATGCTCGCCCGGGGCGTGCAGGACGTCCGCCACGAAGTGGTCGTTGTCGACGACCATCGCTGACAGGTAACGGTCCCCGGCGTCGGGCAGAGTCAGTGCGGCACCGGCGGACAGGTCCACGACGGCGAAGCTGTAGAGCGTGTCCCGGTTCAGACGCACGACCGTCTGCCGGTCCACGGGCGCAGGCTCCCGGTTGTGGAAGAACTGGTTGACCCCGCCCGCGTCCCGCTGCAGCGCGGCGAACATCCTGTCGGTCTCGGCGCGCACGAAGTTGTCGGCGTCGACGTGCTCGGTCATCGCTGTCCTCCCTGGTCTGTCCGCCCCGGCGGACCACGCTGGTTCGCCCACCCAAGCACCTGTCCCCCCCGACGAGCGAGCGCAGCGTGGGGCCCCCGGCGTCGGCCGCCTCGGGACCGGTGCCTTAGGCGCCGGGGACCACCTCAGACCTCTCGACACCCGGATCCTCGTGCGCCTAAGGCACCCCCGGACGAACGGTGCGCGGTCGACCGATGCGACGGCCCGGTGCTCAGGACGACTGTGAGTGTCGGACAGGCAGGGAGCCTGGGAGACGGGGACGACCATGAGCACGCACATCGATCCGACGTTCGACGCGGACCTGGAGTACCGCGCGGAGCGTCTGCGGGCGGACCTGCGGCACGACGAGCCCGCGCTGCTGCACTGGTGGCGCGGCCGTCGTCGTCGCCACGACCACCCGGCGCGGTGACCGCGCCGCCCGACGCCGCCGACGAGGCACCTCTCGCCGGCGGCGTCGTCGTGTCCGGCGAGGAGTCCCGACCGGCCGGGGGCGGCCAATCGGCTGGTCACGTGTCGGTGCCCGCTGCGAGGATGGGGACCGTGCCCCGACCCTCCACGCGCGCGCCCTTCGTGGCCCGCGCGGCCGAGCTCGACGTGCTCGCCGCGGCGGTCGAGCGCGCGCGCCGCGGCGAGCCGGGCGTGGTGCTCGTCGGTGCCGACGCGGGGGTGGGCAAGACGCGCCTCCTCACGCGCGCGGCGGAGCTCGCGGCCGGGACGGGCGCCACGGTGGTATGGAGCCACTGCGTCGACCTCGGCGAGGTCGGCCTCCCCTACCTCCCCTTCTCCGAGGCGCTCACGACCCTGCGCGCCCAGCACCCCGTCGTCGACGAGACGGTCGCGGCCCGTCCCGCGCTCGCACGCCTGCTCGACGCCGGCACCCCGGCCGATGACGAGCAGAGCCAGGGCGAGCGCCTCCAGCTCTTCGAGAGCGTCGCCGCCGCGATCGCGGCGTCCGGGACGCCCGAGGCGCCGCTCGTGCTCGTCGTCGAGGACCTGCACTGGGCGGACCCGTCGAGCCGCGACGTCCTGCGCTTCGTCGTCGCACGCCTGCGCGCGGAGCACGTCCTGGTCGTCGCGAGCTACCGCGCGGACGACCTGCACCGCCGCCACCCCCTGCGCCCGGTGCTCGCGGAGCTGCTGCGCCACCCGCGCGTCGAGCACGTGCAGCTCTCGCCGTTCACCGAGCGCGAGCTGCGGGAGTTCACGACGGCGCTCGCCGGCAGCCCGCTGCCGCCCGCGGCGTTCGAGTCCGTGCGCACGCGCTCCGAGGGGAACGCCTACTTCGCCGAGGAGCTCGTCGAGTCGGGCCTGGGCGACGAGCTGCCGTGGTCGCTCGCGGACGTGCTGCGCGCCCGTTTGGAAGGGCTCGACCCGGCCGTCCAGCACCTCGTGCGCGTCGCGTCGGTCTCGGGACGCCAGGTGAGCGAGCCGCTCCTGCGGGCCGCGCTGGCGCGGGACACCGACGCGGGCGAGCCCGCGGACCGGTCGTCCGGGCGCCCGTTCGACGCCGCGCTGCGCGAGGCCATCGCGCACCACGTCCTCGCGGTCGAGGGCGACGGCGCGCGCGACACGGTCGTGTTCCGGCACGCGCTGCTCGCCGAGGCGGTCGCGTCCGACCTGCTCCCGGGCGAGCGCGTCGGCGTGCACCGCGCCTACCTCGCCGCGCTCGACGACGACCCGGCGCTCGGCTCCCCCGCCCTGCGGGCCCACCACGCGCTCGCCGCGCACGACCTCCCGGCCGCGCTCACCGCGTCGCGCGCCGCGGCGCGCAAGGCGGCGCGCGTGCTCGCGCCCGCGGAGGAGCTGCGGCACCTCGAGCAGGTGCTCGCGCTGTGGCAGGCCGTGCCCGACGCCGCGACCCTCCTCGGCGAGGACCGCGTCACCGTCGCGCTCGCCGCCGCCGGGGCCGCGAGCCGCGCGGGCGAGCCGGACCGCGCGGTGGCGCTGGCGCGGCGCGTCGTCGAGGGCACCGCCGACGACCCGATGCGGCAGGCGTCGCTGCGGCACGTGCTGTCCCGGTACCTGCTCGGCACGGAGGAGGTCGAGGAGACCCTCGCGCACACCGAGGCGGCGCTCGCCGTCCTGCCCGTCGAGCCGCCGTCGCTCGACCGCGCGTGGACGCTGGCCATGCGGGCGCGCGCCGCGATGAACGCCGACCTCGACGAGCTCGCCGCCGAGGTCGCGGCCGAGGCGATCGACGTCGCGCACCGCCTCGACGCGCCCGACGTGGAGGCCGACGTGCTGACCACGATGGCGATCCTCGAGGTCGCCGACGACGACCGCGCCGCGGTGCTGCTCGCCCAGGCGCGCGAGCGCGCGGTCGAGGCGGGCGACATCCTCACCGAGCTGCGCTGCTGGTACAACATCGCCGCGAACCGCTACTACGCGGGCCGCATCGACGAGGCCCTCCAGGTCACGGAGGACGGCCTCGACCGCGCGCGGGCGACCGGCCTCGGGTGGAGCGCGTACGGCGTCGAGCTGCGCCTGTTCCGCGACCTCGTCCGGTACGTGCTCGGCGACCTCACCCCCACGGACACCGCGGGCGAGACCATGCCCGAGGGCTCCGCGCCGCAGCTCTCGTGCGTCCAGCTCTACGCCGCCGTCGCGCGCGGCGACGCGGACGCGATCGCGCGGGGCACCGCGCTGCGGCGCGACTGGTTCCGGGACGGGCAGATCGCGCTCATCTCGGGCGGGTGCTCGATCGACGCCCTCACGTGGGCCGGGCGACGCGACGAGGCGGTGGCGCTCGCCGTCGAGCTCGTCGACCACCTGGGCCGCACGTGGAGCGACTACTTCCTGGGCCGCATCTGGATCTCCGCCCTCGCGCTCGCAGCCCTCGCCGACGCCGCGGACGCCGCCCGCCTCCAGGGCGCGGCCGGGGCCGCCACGGTCCGCGAGCTCGTCGCCCGCGGGGCCGAGCTGCTCGACGCCGCCCGCACGACCGCCGAGCGCGGCCGCCCCCGCGGGGGTCGGCTCGGGCCGGAGGGCCGCGCGTGGCTCGCGCGCGCCGCGGCCGAGCACTCGCGCCTCACCGGCACGGACGACCCCGCGCTGTGGGAGGAGACGACGCGCCTCTTCGACTACGGCTACCGGTACGAGGTCGCGCGGTCCCGGTTCCGGTGGGCCCAGGCCCTGCTCGGGGCGGGCGACCGCAACGCCGCCGAGATCGAGGCGGCGCAGGCGCTCGAGGAGGCCGAGGCCATGGGCGCCGCGCCGCTCGCCGAGGCGGTCCGCGCGGTCGGGCGTCGCGGTCGCCTCGACCTGCCCGGCGTCCGCCGGTCCACGACGGCCGTCCTCACCGAGCGCGAGGAGGAGGTCCTGCTGCTCGTCGCGCAGGGCCTGACCAACCGGCAGATCGGCGAGCGCCTGTTCATCTCGGGGAAGACGGTGAGCGTGCACGTGTCGAACGTCCTCGCCAAGCTCGGGGCGTCGGGGCGCGCCGAGGCCGTCTCGCTCGCGCACCAGCGCGGCCTGCTCGAGGTCTGACGCGTGGACCCGTCGCCCGGGGCGCTCGTGCTCGTGCGGCACGGGGAGAGCACGTTCAACGCGGGCGACCGCTTCACCGGGCTGCTCGACGTGCCGCTCTCCGACGTCGGGGTCGCCGAGGCGCGACGCGCGGCGCGCCTCCTCGCGGGCGCCGTCGCGCGTCAGCCCGCGCTCGCCCCGCGGCGCGTCGTGACCTCGCCGCTCGTGCGCGCGTCCGCGACGGCCGCCGTCGTGGCCGAGGCCCTGCCCGGGCCCCCGCCGCTCGCCGTCGAGTGGCGGCTCGTCGAGCGGCACTACGGCGCGTTCACCGACAAGCTGCGCGACGTCGTCCGCCGCGACTACGGCGAGGCCGCCTACTGGCGCTACCGCCGGTCGTACCTGCACCGGCCGCCGCCGCTCGCCGACGACGACCCGGCGCGCGCCCTCGTCGACGACACGCTCCTGCGCCTGCCCGACGCCGCGCGCGCCACCCTGCGGCCGGACGCCGAGTCCCTCGCGGACGTCGTCGAGCGCCTGCGCCCCTTCTGGGCCGCCACCCGCGCGCGGCTCCTGCACGGCGAGGCGGTGCTCGTCGTCGGGCACGGCAACTCGCTGCGCGCCCTGTCCGTGCTCGTCGACGACCTCACGCCCGAGGCGGTCCAGGACCTCGACGTGCCCACCGGGCACCCGCTCGTCCACCGCTTCACGACCGGGCCCGACGCCGCGCTCGTCCCCGAGGTCCGCGGCGGCACCTACCTCGACGCGCAGGGCGCCGAGCACGCGGTCACGGACCTCCGGGCCCGCGGAGGCACCTGACGGGTCCACGTCCACCGCGGCGCACCGGCCGGGAGCGTGCCCGCGCCCGCGCGCCGATCACGGTCCCGCCGCGCGCTCGGCGGCCTGCTCCGCGGAGCGCGCCGACGAGACCAGAGACACGTCGAGGTGGCACTGTCGCCAGGCGTCCCCGTCCACGCCACCCGGGTCGATGTCCCAGTGGCTCGGCAGCACGTCCGGCTCGGCCTCCCGCGCGGCGAGACAGGCGCGGAGCGCGGTCTCTGGCTCGTCCCGAGGCCCGGGCACGAGCGGGAGGAGGCGGTCGAGGACCGACCGGTCGAGGACGGAGGGCGGCGTCTCGACAGGCGCGACCTCCCGTGTCCGCGGGTCGTACGAGGACCGGCAGCCCGGGTCCCGGTCCGGGTCGCTCAGCGGCTCGCCGCAGGTCACCAGCGTGTAGTTGTTGCCGTCCGAGTACGTCGTGGAGGACAGGACGCCGCGGACGTCCGTCACCCGTCCCGCCTCCGGCCCGAGGAGCGCGGCGTTGAGGAACAGCCCGCCCGCCCAGGCGTCGGGGAGCCGGAACGTCGGGCCGGTGCCGCCCGGTGCCTCCCCGGCCACGGCTACCCACGTCTGATGGCGGTCGCGCTCCCACGACGGGTCCGACCCGGCCGAGGTGCTGGACGACTGCACGCTCAGCACGAGCCCGTCCTCCCCGCCGGCGCGCTGGAGCAGCACCAGGTGCTCGAAGCCGTCGTGCACGAGGGTCCCTGCGTCGTCGCCCCGGCGCAGGGCGGCGAGGTCGTCGTCGTCGCCCGCGAGAACACGCAGGCCGCGCGGGTTCTCGCTGGCCGCCGGTACCGGGTCGTACTCGACGAGGAACCGCTCGCCGTCGCGCCACGCGCCGAGGCCGAGGTCGAGGACGTACGTGCCGTCGTCGCGCAGGTACGTCGCGGGCTCGGCGACGGCGACGACGCCGGGCGCTACGTCGACCGTGGTCGGCTCGGCGACGAGCACCTCGTACCCCGGGGAGCCGGTGACGACCTCGCGCGCGAGCTCGCGCACGCCGCCGGGGCCGCCCGCCGTGACGACGCCCGTCCCGACGAGCCCCAGCGCGACGACGCCCGCGACCCCCGCGAGGGACCGACGCCGCTGCGCACCGCGCCGGCTCGACCGCAGGACCACGTCGAGGTCGAGCGTGGAGGGCGGGACGGCGTCGTCGGCCGTGCGTCGCAGCCGCGCGAGGAAGTCGTCGTCGGGCGGGGCGGGGGTCGAACCGGTCTCGCGGCTCATCGGGCGGTCCTTCCGCTGGTCGTCGGGGCGCTCTCGTCGAGGGCGCCGAGGAGGGTGCGGAGCCGGGCGAGGCCGCGCGACGCCGTCGACTTCACGGTGCCGACGGGCATGCCGAGCTCGGCCGCGACCTCGTTCTCGCTGAGGTCGAGCAGGTGGCGCAGCACGACGACCCGCCGCTGCCGGACCGGGAGCGCGAGCAGCGCGCGCACGACGGCGTCCCGGTCGTCGACCGCGGCCGTGCCCGCTCCGCCGTCGCGCGCCACCGGACGGGCCGCTCGCTCGGCGGACGAGAGCTCGTCCGGCCCGGCGAGCACCTCGCGCCGGGTGCGGCGCCACGTGTCGATCCGCAGGTTCGCCAGGACGCGGCGCGCGTAGGCGAGCGGGTCGCGCTGCGCCGCGCGCGACCACGCGCGGTAGGTGCGCTCCAGGGCGTGCTGCGTGAGCTCCTCCGCGCGGTGCCGGTCCCCGCACAGGAGGTACGCCATGCGGTGCAGCGGGTCGCGGGCCTCACGCATGAACGCGGTGAACTCCTCGTCGCGCGTGCGGCGGGCGACCACGTCGACCTCGAGCAGCACCTCGGGCGGCCACCCGTCGTCAGGCCCGCGCTCCTCGTCCTCCCGCACCCCGTCCCCCTGCTCGAGCACGAGCTCGTACCGCCTCGGGCGGTCCCGCGCGCTCACCGTGCCGGCCCGCTCGGGGAGCGGCCGCCGTCGTGTCGTCGTCTCACGAGCGGAACACGCAGCACCCGCACGCGACGTTCCCTTCTGTCCGATTTCACCCCCGACGCCGCGCCGGGTGGGGCGGGTTGCGCTGTTTGACCAGGCTCGTCCCGGTGATACTGGACCATGACCGACGCCCAGGCGATCCACGAGCTCGTCCAGGCGGGGCTCGCCGAGCCGGCGTCGGACGAGTCGTTCGACCGCTTCGCGCGGCTCGTGCACCGGCAGCTCGGGGTGTCGTCGGCGCTCGTCACGCTGGTCCTCGACGACGAGGCGGTGCTGCCCGGCGCGCACGGTCTGCCCGAGCCGTACCAGTCGGCGCGCCGGACCCCGCGTAACCACACGTTCTGCCAGTTCGTGGCGAACGAGGCGCGCCCGCTCGTGGTCGAGGACGCGCGCACCGTCCCGCACCTGGCCACGCTGCGGGCCGTCGACGACATCGGCGTGGTCGCCTACGCGGGCTTCCCGATCTTCGACCCGCAGGGCCGTGCGGTCGGGTCGCTGTGCGCGTTCGACCCGCGCCCCCGCACCTGGTCGGACGACGAGCTGGCGACGCTCGCGGACCTGGCGTCCGCGTGCACGTCCGAGCTCCGGCTGCGCCTGGCGCGGGCCCGCGCGAGGCGCATGCAGCGTGTCGCGCTCGCGGCGAACAAGCGGTCGCGCCTGCTCCTGGAGCTGTCCGAGTCGTTCGCCGCCGCGACGTCCGTCCGCGACGTCGCCGAGCGGCTGGCCGCCGTCGGGGCGGCCATCGGCGCGCGCTACGCCGGGCTCGCGCTGCTCGACGGCGGCGGAACCCGCCTCGAGTTCACGACGCTGGACCACCTGGAGCCGGGGGTCCCGGCGTCGTTCCGCCGCATGCGCGTGGACGCGGACCGCGCCGCGTCGACCGCGGCACGGACGCGCGAGCCCTTGTTCTTCCGTGACCACGTGCAGTACGGCGAGCGGTTCCCCGAGGCCGCGTCGCTCATCGCGCCCGACACGGTCGAGGCGCGCTCGTTCGTGCCCGTCCTCGCGGACGACCGCCTCCTGGGCGTCGTGGCGCTCGCGTGGGACACGGTCCGCGAGTTCGACGACGACGCCGTAAAGACGGAGACGACGATCGCCTCGTACGTCGCGCACGCGGTCGAGCGCGTCCGGCTGCTCGAGGAGCGCCACCGCGTCGCGGCGACCCTCCAGGCCGCGATGCTCACCGAGCTGCCGCCGGTGCGGGGTGCGGAGCTCGCGGCGACGTACGCGTCCGCGACCCGCACGGACCAGGTCGGCGGCGACTGGTACGACGCGGTGGTGCTCGACGACGACGCGTGCGTGCTCATGATCGGCGACGTCACCGGGCACGACATGCGTGCCGCAGCGCAGATGGGACAGCTCCGGTCGATGCTGCGGACGTTCGCCTGGTGCCAGGACGAGCCGCCCGCCGTGCTGCTGCGGCTGCTCGACCGGGCGAACCGCGGGCTCGCGCTGCACTCCAGCGCGACGGCCGTCGTCGTGCGGCTCGACCGCACCCCGCAGGGGTTCGACCTCACGTGGTCGAACGCCGGGCACCCCCCACCGCTCGTGCTGCGCGCCGACGGGACGGTCGACCCGCTCGAGTCCGCGCCCGACCTCATGCTGGGGGTGCTGCCGAGCACGTCGCGGCACGACCACCGCACGCGCCTCGCGCCGGGCGACACGCTGCTCCTCTACACCGACGGCCTCGTCGAGCGCCGCGGCACGTCCTTCGCCAAGCGCCTCGCCGGCCTGCGGGCCGTCCTCGGCGAGCACGCGGGCACCGCGACGTCGGCCCTCCCGGACGCGCTCGTCCGCCGCCTGGTCGCCGACCAGCGGGACGACGTCGCGGTCCTCGCCCTGCGCGTGCGGCACACGGTCTCGCGGGCACCGGCGCCCGGGCGCCCGTCCGTGCTGACGCGGCCGGTCGAGCACACGTCGGCGGCGATCGGCCCCGCGCGGCGGTGGGTCGACGACGTGCTCGAGAGCTGCGACGTGTCGCCCGCGGTGCGCCGCGTCGCGATGCTCCTGACGAGCGAGATCCTCACGAACGCGGTGCAGCACGGCACGACGCCGGTCCGGGCGGAGCTCGAGGTCGGGCACCGGGTGGTGCGGGTCGGCGTCGAGGACGGGTCGACGGCGCTGCCGAGGCTGCGCTCGCCGCGGCCGGAGGAGACGGGCGGCCGGGGCGTGCAGTTCCTCGAGCGGTGCGCGTCGCGCTGGGGCGTCGACCTCCACGACGACGCGGCCGACGGCGGCGCGGCCGACGGCCACGCGGCCAAGACCGTGTGGTTCGAGCTCGACCTCGACGACTGAGCCGGACGGTCGTCCGGTGCCCCTGTGCGGTGTCGGAGGGCGGCGGTAGCGTGTGTGAGGTGGGCCACTCCCCCCGGGCACCGCGCGCGATCCCGTGACCCCTCGTGCACGTCGAGACGACCGAGTCCTGAGAGGCAGCACCATGACCGACCTCGCCACCCCTGCGACCCTGCGCGGCGACGCCACCGCGACCGCCACTGGCACCGCCCCTACGCCCGCCCCCGCCCCGCTGCCCGACCGCGAGCACCTGGACGCCGTCCTCGACGGCCACCGGCGCGAGCTCACGGGCTACTGCTACCGCATGCTCGGGTCGTCGTTCGAGGCCGACGACGCCGTGCAGGAGACGTTCCTGCGCGCGTGGCGGTCCTACGACCGCTTCGAGGGCCGCTCGGCCCTGCGCTCGTGGCTCTACCGCATCGCGACGAACGTGTGCTTCGACGCGCTCGGCGCGCGCAAGCGGCGCGAGCGCCCGATGGGCCTGGGCGGCCCGCAGGCCCCGGAGCTGGAGAACCTGGGCCAGGTGCTGCCGGAGGAGACGTGGGTCGAGCCCGTCCCCGACGACCGGGTGCTGCCGCACGACGGCGACCCGGCGCAGGTCGCGGTGGGGCGCGAGAGCATCCGCCTCGCGTTCGTCGCGGCCCTCCAGTTCCTGCCGCCGCGGCAGCGCGCGGTGCTGCTGCTGCGCGAGGTGCTGCGCTGGCAGGCGAGCGAGGTCGCGGAGCTCCTCGACACGACGGTGGCGTCGGTGAACAGCGCGCTCCAGCGCGCCCGCGCCACGCTCGCGGCGCGCGCGCACTGGGACAGCTCAGGGCTGGGCGACGAGACGGGATCCGCCGCGCCGGTCGCGGCGAACGCGGGCCTCGGCGACGAGGAGAAGCTCCTGCTCGAGCGCTACCTCGACGCGTTCGAGCGCTACGACATGGACGCGCTGGTCGCGATCCTGCACGAGGACGCGACGCTGTCGATGCCGCCGTACCCGCTGTGGATGCGCGGCCAGGCGGACATCGTCGCGTGGATGACGGGCCCGGGTCACGAGTGCGAGGGCTCGCGCATGGTCCCGGTCGCGGTCAACGGCACGTTCGGGTTCGGCCAGTACCGCCGCGCGGCGGGCGGCGGTCACGAGCCGTGGGCGCTCCAGGTCGTCGAGACGGAGGGCGGCCGCGTCACGGCCATCAACGCGTTCCTCGACACGGCCTCGTGGTTTCCGCTGTTCGGGCTCCCGGAGCGCCTGGACGACTGAGGTGCCGCGGGTCAGCCGAATGTCTCGAGGAGCGTGCTCCGCTCGGCGTCGGTGAGGTTCGTCGCGACGAGCGTGCCGTGGACCCCGTGGAACCGCTCGCCGACGCGGTCGAGGTCGCCGTCCTCGGTGACGACGAACAGCGCCGACGTCCCGGGCGTCACGCCCTCGCGGATGCGGTCGAGCTGGTCCTTGTCGATCCCCACGGCCTCCATCGCCTTCGTCGACGCGCCGATCGCCGCCCCGGCCGCGGCACCGAGCACGGGTACCAGGAACAGCGACCCGAGCAGCAGGCCCCAGAAGGCGCCCCAACCCGTGCCGCGCCACTCGTCCTGGTGGCCGTGGCGCGTCGTCGGCTTGGCCGCGCCCTCCGGCCACGACACGACGGCGGTGTCGACGATCTTGACGGCGTGCTCGGACGCCGAGTCGTGCAGGATCCGGGACGCCGCGTCCGCGCCCTCGGGGGAGTCGAACTTCCAGACGGTGAAGGTGGCCATCGCTCTCTCCGTTCTCTCAGCCGATCGGTCGCCGGCCCGCGCCCCGCACGTTCAGCGTGCGGCGCGCTCGGCCTCGTCGCCGTGCACGACGAGCGCCCACAGGACGAAGACGTCGAGCACGATGGTGACGAGCGACCACCACGGCGTGACCTGCAGGGTCGTGAACTGTGCGATCGCGTTGATGACGACGAGCACGATCGCGACCATGCGCGCCCAGCCCTTGCCGGACAGCAGCGCGAAGCCGGTGAGGACGAGCAGCACCCCGATGACGAGGTGGATCCAGCCCCACGTCGACACGTCGAGGACGACGATGCCCGCGTCGGAGACGCCGACGAGGCTGTTCGGGGAGAACACGGCGACCAGGCCGCTGATGGCGTTGAAGAAGCCGATCGTGACGAGCACGATGCCGGCGAACCAGACCCAGCCGACCCATGCCGTCACCTGTGACGAGCGTGCCATGCCATCCTCCTGAGAACCGTGGAGCCCCGACCGGACGAGCGTGCGGATCGATCGTGGCACCGGCCGTCCGGTTCGGCATCCGGAGGGTCGGCGCGTCCCGGGGCCGCTGCCCGGCGGCCCCGCTAGGTTCGTGGCCATGACGACCCCGCCCCCCACCGACGACCCGTGGTCGGGCGTCCCGGACGCCGGCACGCGCCCGGTCCAGCACGACTCGCGGCGCCCGCCGCGCTGGGTGCCCCGCGCGCTCGCGATGGCCGTCGTCGCGGTGTTCGTCGGCATCTTCGCCTGGTACGCCCTCGGTCGGCTCAAGGCGCTGGGCGTCAACATCCTCATCGCGTTCTTCGTCGCGCTCGCGCTCGAGCCGATCGTCGTGTGGCTCGTGCGGCACGGCTGGCGCCGGGGCGTGGCCGCCGCCGTGGCGCTCCTGGGGTCCCTCGTCGGGATCCTCGTCGTGCTCGCCCTGTTCGGGAACCTGTTCGTCCAGCAGCTCGGGCAGCTCGTCCAGTCGATCCCCGCCCTGTACGCGAGCGTCCAGGACTTCGTCGCGGACCGCTTCGACGTCGTCATCCCGGACTCCGACGACCTCCTCAAGCAGGTCATCAACGACTTCGGCGACGACGTCGCGTCCGGCGCCATCGTCGTGACGACGACGATCGTCGGCGGCGTCTTCGCGAGCCTGACGATCCTCCTCGTCACCTACTACCTCCTCGCGGCGGGACCGCGGTTCCGCGCGGCCGTGTGCCGCTGGCTCACGCCGAACCGGCAGGAGGAGGTGCTGCGCCTCTGGGAGATCACCCAGGTCAAGGTGTCGGACTTCATCAACTCGCGCATCGTGCTCGCCGCGCTGTCGAGCGTGTTCACGTTCGTCTTCCTGCTGATCCTCCAGACGCCGTACGCCCTGCCGCTCGCGGTGTTCACGGGCGTCGTCTCGCAGTTCGTGCCCACGATCGGGACCTACATCGGCGGCGCGCTGCCCGTCGCCGTCGCGCTCACGTCGCAAGGGCTGCCGCAGGCCCTGGGCGTGCTCGCGTTCATCATCGGCTACCAGCAGCTCGAGAACCTGTACTTCTCCCCCAAGGTCTCCGCCCGGGCGCTGGAGATGAACCCGGCGGTGAGCTTCGTCGTCGTGCTCGCGTTCGGCGCGGTGTTCGGTGCGCTGGGCGCGTTCCTCGCCCTGCCCATCGCCGCGACGATCCAGGCCGTCGGGAACACCTACCTCCAGCGGCACGAGCTCATCGAGTCGCACATGCTCCACGACCCGGACTCCGAGGGCCACACGCCAGGCAAGGGCAAGGGCAGCGGGAGGGGAGACAGGAAGGGCAAGGACGACGAGAGTCGCACCGCCCGCCGCCGACGCCGCAACCGCGAGGCGAACCTCGAGGCCGAGCGCACGGTCGACGAGCGGCGCGCCGAGGGCATCGACTGAGCGCGGCGCTCCGCTCCCGGGGGGAACGGCGCGGGCTCGCGGGCCGGGGAGCGCTCAGGCGTTCTCGTCGAAGGCCGCGCGGAGCTTGGCCTCCTCGTCGGCGGAGAGGTTCGTCTGCACGAGCTCGCCGTGGATCCCCTCGGCCTGCAGCGCCTCGTGCACGCGGTCGACGACAGCGCCCGACGTGAGGACGAACAGCGCGGACGTGCCCGGGGTGACCTTGCTGCGCACGGAGTCGATGAAGTCGTCGTCGATGCCGACGTCCGTCAGCGCGCCGGCGATGGCTCCGGACGCCGCGCCGATCGCCGCGCCGAGGAGCGGGACGAAGAACAGGAGCCCGAACAGCAGGCCCCAGAACGTGCCGCCGAGCGCCCCGACGGCGGTCGTGTTGTTCCCCTGGCGGGTCTTCGGCTTCTTCTTGCCCTCCTCCCAGGACACGGTGGCCGCGTCCTGCACCTGGATGAGCTCCTGCTTCTGGAGGGCGAGGAGCGCGTCCTCGGCGCGCTGGGCGCCCTCGGGGGTGTCGAACTTCCACACGGTGAGCGTTGCCACGTCAGACCTCGATCCGGATCGTTCGTTCGGCGGGGGCGCGCCGTCGCGCCCCGTGACGCGTCGAACGTATCCCCGCCTCCCGGGTCGCGCGCGGCGAGCGCGAGGACCCCACGGGGGCCGGGGCGCGGCGCCGCGGCTCCGGATGCGGTGCGGTCGGGTGCGTGGTTCTCTTCCCGTGTGTCCGACGCGCCGGCAGCCGCCACGACGTCGGGTCGCCTCCTGCGGTCCGTGGTGCCGGCCCTCGTCGTCGGGGTCGTCAGCGCCCTGACGCTGCTCGCGCTCTCCGAGCTCGCGACGTGGATCCAGCACCTCGTGTGGGACCGGCTGCCGGAGGCGTGGGGGATCGCGAGCACACGCACGTGGTGGACCGTCCTCGTGCTCACCGTCACCGGGCTGCTCGTGGGCGTCACGGTCCGGTGGGCCCCGGGGCACGCCGGCATCGACCCGGCGACGACGGAGCTCGTCTCCGAGCCGCTCCCCCTGCGCGCCCTGCCCGGTCTCGCGCTCGCCCTCGTCCTCGGCCTCGCCGGCGGGGTGAGCCTCGGGCCCGAGAACCCGATCATCGCCCTCAACGTCGCGCTCGCCGCGTGGTTCCTCTGCCGCCCGCGGTTCGGCGTGCCCGTCGCGGGTGCCGTCGGTCTGGCGCTGGCCGGGACCATCGGCGCGATGTTCGCCACCCCCGTCGCGGCGGCGCTCGTCCTCACGGAGAGCTTCGCGGAGCGCGGCGGGCAGAGCGGACCTCTGTTCGACCGGCTGTTCGCGCCCCTGGCCGCGGCCGGCGCGGGGGCCGTCACCATGACGGCGGTCGGGGCCCCGACCTTCTCCGTCGACCTGCCCGACTATCCCGGACCGGCCCTCGGCGACGTCGCGAGCAGCGTGCTGATCGGCGCCGTCGCGGCCCTCGTGACGGCGCTCGCGGTGGTCGCCCTCCCGGTCGTGCACAGGCTGTTCCACCGCCTCCGCAGCCCGGTGCTCGCGCTCGGTGCGGGCGGCCTCGTCCTCGGTCTGCTCGGGCTCCTCGGCGGGCCGCTCACGCTGTTCAAGGGCCTCGACGAGATGAAGGAGCTCGCGCAGCAGGCCGACACGTACGCCTGGTCCACGATCCTGCTCATGGCGGTCGTCAAGGTCGCGGCGCTCGTCGTCGCGGCTGCTGCCGGGTTCCGAGGCGGCCGCATCTTCCCCGCGGTGTTCATCGGCGTCGCCCTGGGCCTCTCGGCGTCGTCCCTCGTCCCCGCCGTCCCGCCCGCGATCGCCGTCTCCGCCGGCGTGCTGGGCGCCGTCCTCGTCGTGGCGCGCGACGGCTGGCTCGCGCTCTTCATGGCGGCCGTGACGGTCGGCGACGTCCACCTGCTCCCGGTGCTCTGCGTGGCCGTCCTGCCGCTGTGGCTCGTCGCCCGCTCGATGCGGCCCCTGCGTGTGGAGGTCCCCCCGGGCACCCCCGAGTTCCCCGCGCTCGCCCCGGCGGCCGACCCGACGACGACCGGGCACGGCGACCGCAGGGCGCGGTGACCGCAGGGCGCGGTGACCGCCGCCGGCGTCGTCAGCCGCGGGTCGTCGCCTCGCGGATCCGCTTGTCCTCCTGGCGGCGGTCCCACCAGCGGGTGAGGACGAGCCACCCGAGGAGCCAGCCGCCGAGCGCGCTGATCAGCCAGACGACGACCGTCACCCCGATCCACGTGGAGGCGCCGGAGATCTCCAGGCCGTCGCCCACGAGCGTCGCGATCCACAGCGCGAGGAACGTCGACACGAGGCCGATGCCGCCGAGCACCGCGGACGCGTACTTGCGCGCGACGTTGAACACGAAGGGCGCGAGCACCCCCTGGGCCACCGCGAACACGAGGACGGCGACCGTGAACCCGGAGGCGTGCACCGTGACGCCGTCGAAGACGTTCGCGGCGACGAGGAGGCCCACGGCGGCGAGGACCACGTTGATCGCGAAGCTCAGCAGGAACCGGATCATGCCGCAACCGTCCCGCCGCGCGGGAGGTTCCGCAACCGCTGGTGCGGCGCGGGAGCCCGCCCCGTGCGACCTGCCCGGGAGCTCGGGACACCTGCCCCTGGGACCCGGGACGCCGCCCGGCCGACGCTGCGGGGGCCGTCGCACCGCGTGACGGGCCCCGGCCGCGGGAGGCGGCCTCGAACGGAAGGTCGTCCCATGCAGGACAGCTCGCTCACCACGCCGTCGGCGGTCGCCGACGGCACGCCCCGCCGCGCCCGCGGCACGACGCCCCGCGCGTGGGCCTGGACCGGGGTCGTCGCCGGTGTCCTCGGCCTGGTCTCGATCCAGTCCTCGATGGCGCTCGGCATCAACTGGGAGGAGACCGCGGGCGACGCGGAGGCGATCGTCGCCGACCTCTCCGGCCGCACGGGCACGCAGATCGTGTTCCACACCGCGACGATCGCGTGCGCGCTGCTCGTGCTCGTCTTCGCCGCCGGGCTCAAGCGGCGGCTCGACGGGCAGGCTCCCGCCGGGTCGATCCTCCCGACGGTCGCGGGCTGGGGGCTCGTGCTCGTCTCCGTCGCCGGGCTGCTGGGCTCGGGCCTCGACACGCAGTTCCTGTTCGGCCTCGGCGACACGGCGCTCATCGTCCCGGAGTCGGGTGCGTTCTACAGCGACTGGGTCGCGACGATCCCGTGGCTGTGGGTCGGCGCGGGCGTCGCGGGCGTCGCGCTCGGCGTCGCGGCGCTGCGGCACGCGGCCGCGCCGCGCTGGCTCGGCGTCGTCGGGTTCGTGCTCGGCGGGCTCGCCCTCCTCACGGGCGTGTCGCCGCTGCAGTACATGGCGGGGTTCGTCGGCCCGATCTGGCTCCTCGTCACCGCGCTCGGCTTCGCCCTCGGGGACCGGCGCTGAGCACGACGCGCCAGATCGGCGAGGCACGACGAGATCGGCGGGTCCGGTCGGGATCGGCGGTCTGGACCGCCGATCCGGCACGGGACTGCCGATCTCGCCGTCGTCCGCGGCCGGGTGATCTCCCGCCCGGACCCTTCTCGCCGCGCGTGCCGCGGCCCTACCGTGGGCCCGTGGCCGAGCCCGGGCCCGGCCGCGCCGGGATGCCCCGCACGGGCTGGACGATCGGCGTCCTCGCCTGGGTGCTCGGCGTGTCCGCGCTCGCGCTCCAGCTCACGTCCGGCGTCCCGCTCCTGCTGGGCGACCTGCTGTTCGTCGTCGTGGACGCGACGGTCGCGCTCGTCTACGGCACGGTCGCGGCGGTGATCCTCGTGCGGCGGCCCCACGTCGTCGGGTGGCTCGTGGCGCTCGCCGCGCTCGGCGGCGGGGTCGCGGCCCTGGGCGGCGGGTGGCGCAGCTACGCGTCGACCCACCCCGGCCTGCCTCCGCTCACGCCGCTCGCGGACGCCTACGGGTGGGCGTGGGTGCCGGGCACGGTCGGGCTCTTCGTCCTCGTGCCGTGGTTCGTGCGCGGCGGGCGGCTCGGCGCGGGCGCGTGGTGCGGGGTCGCGGGCGGCGTCGCGTCCATCACCGCCTTCTTCCTCGCTCCCTCCGACGACCCGCGCCCCGCGATCGTCGGCGTCGTCGTCATGGGGCTCGTCACCGCGGGCGCGACGGCGTGGCGCCGGTTCCGCGGGCCGGCGGAGGAGCGCCGCGGGCTGGGCCTCCTCGCGCTCGGGACCGCACTCATGGCGCTGTCGTTCCTCCCGCTGCTCGGCACGTGGGCCGACCCGGACGTGCTCCTCGCGCTCCCCCTCACGCATCTCGCGTGCCAGGCGCTGTTCCCCGCCGCGATCCTCGTGTGCGTGCTGCGCAACCGGCTGTGGGGCATCGACCTCGTGCTGTCGCGCGCGACCGTCGCCGCGATGCTCGCGGTCGGTCTCGCCGTCGTCTACGCGGTGGTGGTCGTGCTCGCGACGACCGTCGTCGACGGCCCCGCCGCGCAGGTCGTCGCGGCCGTCGGGGTCGCGCTCGCGGTGCAGCCCCTGCACACGTGGCTGCGGCACCGCGTGCGCACGCTCGTCTACGGGGAGGGGAACGACCCGGGCCGGGCGGCGCTGAGCGTCGGCCGCCACCTGTCGTCCGCGTCGACGGCCGACGACCTCGTCGTGAGCCTCGCCGTCGGCGTGCGCGAGGCGCTGCGCCTGGAGAGCGTGACGATCGAGCGGTCCGCACCCGGCCCGACGGCGTCCGGCAGCCCCGCGGGCCCGGCGCCCTGGGCGGGCCCGGACGGCCACCCGGCGGGGGACGCCGTCACGCTCCCCGTCGAGCACGGCGGTCGGGTGCTCGGCCGGGTCTACGTCGTCGCGCGGGCCGGCGAGCGGCTCGACGCCCGGACGCGGGACGCGCTCGAGCAGCTCCTGCCCGTGCTCGGCGCCGGTCTCGCGCTCGCGCGGGGCGCGCACGAGCTCGAGGAGGCGCGCGACGCCACGACCCGCGCGCGCCTCGCCGAGCGGCGCGTGATCCGCCGGGAGCTGCACGACGGCGTCGGGCCGTGGCTCGTGGGCCTGCGCCTCGGGCTCCAGGGCGCGCGGAACACGCTGCGGACCGACCCCGAGGCCGCGGCCGCGGTGCTGGACGCCCTGGGGGTCGAGGTGGCGCAGCGCGTCGAGGACGTGCGGGCGCTGTCCCGCAGCCTCCTGCCGCCGTCGCTCGACGAGCACGGTCTGGAGGTCGCGCTCGGCGAGCTCGCGGGGCGGCAGGCCCTCGGCGGGTTCGTCGTGGACGTGCGCTGCGACCCGTGCGTCGGCCTCGACCCGCGCGTCGCCGCGGCCGCGTACGCGATCGCGAGCGAGAGCGTCGTCAACGCCGCCCGCCACTCCGGGGCGCAGGAGTGCCGCCTGACGGTCCTGCTCGGGGACGGCGTGCTGGTCGTCACGTGCGAGGACGACGGGCGGGGCGTCGCGCCGGACGCGGTCGCCGGCGTCGGCTCCCGGTCGCTGCGGGAGCGGGCCGACGAGCTCGGCGGGCGGCTCGACGTCACCGCGCTGCGGGCCGACGGCGAGCGCCCGGGCACGCGGGTCCGCGCCACCCTCCCGCTGGTCCCGGTCGGGGCGCTCGCGCGCGGGGCGGCGTCGTGATCCGGGTCGCGGTCGTCGACGACCACCCCGTGTTCCGGCTCGGCATGGCCGCGCTGCTCGACTCGTTCGACGGCGTGCGCGTTGTGGGGAGCGCGGCGTCGACGGCCGAGGCGCGGGCGCTGCTCGGTCTGGGCCCCGGTGGCACCGAAGGCGCCGGGGCGCGGGCCGACGTCGTGCTCCTGGACCTCGACCTCGGCGACGGGTCGGGCGTGGACGTGACCCGCGACCTCGTGCGCGCGGACCCGGCCGCGCGCGTGCTGGTCGTGACGATGCACGAGGACGAGGACGCCGTCGTCGCGGCCGTGCGCGCGGGGGCGCGCGGGTTCCTCGTGAAGTCCGCGAGCCCCGCGGAGGTCGAGCGCGCCGTCCGCGCGGTGGCCGACGGCGCGATGATCCTCTCCCCGTCCGTCGCCGACCGGGCGATGGCGTACGTCGTGGGCGGGCGCTCCGCCGTGCGCGCGCCGTTCCCCCAGCTCACCGACCGCGAGCGCGAGGTGCTCGACCTCGTCGCGGCCGGTCTCGACAACGCGTCGATCTCCCGGCGGCTCGTGCTGAGCCCCAAGACGGTGCGCAACCACGTCGCGAACGTCCTCGCCAAGCTCGCCGTCCGCGACCGCGCCGCCGCGATCGTCCGGGCGCGCGAGGAAGGGCTGGGCGGCGGCTGACGCGTCAGGCGTCGTCGTCCTGGATGATCGACAGCACGTTGCCCGCCGGGTCGGTGAACCACGCGATGAGCGGGCCGCCGCCGCGGAAGACGAAGTCGTCGTCCGTCTCGACGGGCGTGCCCGCGTAGCGCTCGAACTCCACGCCGCGCTCGCGGAGCGCCGCGACCGTGCCCGGCACGTCGGCGACCGGGAAGTTCAGCACCGTGAACGACGCCGGGGCGTGGGCCTCGCCCTTCGGGTAGACGAGCACGCGCGCACCGCCGCCGATCTCGAGCCAGAGCATGTCGTCCCCGCTGACGGTGAGGCCGAGGTCGTCGGCGTAGAACCGCCGCGCCGCGTCGACGTCGTCGACCGAGAACCCGCTGAACGCCGTGTCGAGCATGTCTCCTCCTGAGGTCGCGCGGGCCGGTGCCCGCTCTCCCCAGGGTCGACCGGCCGCAGGCCGTCGGCTCATCGGTCGCGCGGCGTCAGGCCTCACGGCGCAGGTGCAGCAGCGGGAACGGGCGGCCCTGGTCGTCCGTCTCCGACCGCCCGGTCACCTCGAACCCGAGCGCCCGGTAGAAGCCCAGCGCGCCCGGGTTCTGCTCGTTGACGTCGAGCTCGACGACCGGGTGACCGCGCCCGACCGCGTCGAGCAGCGCGCGGCCGATCCCGCGCCCGTGCAGCGCGGGGTCCACGAACAGCATCTCGACCCGGTGCCCGACCGTCCCGGCAAACCCCGCCACCCGGCCGTCGACCTCCGCGACGGTGAGGTCGACGGCGCCCAGGTACTCGTCCCGGACGGCGGACTCCAGCTCGCGCACGTCGTCGGGGCCGAGGAAGTCGTGGGTCGCCTCGACGGCGCGCCGCCAGACGCCGACCAGCGCGTCCGTGTCGTCGGGGCGGGCGGGGCGGAGGACGTGGTCGGTCACGGCACGAGCATGCCAGTGCCACGGCGCAGGGTGCTCCGAGAACTGAGCGAGCCGCTCCCGCGCAGGAGGGACGCTTGGCACCTGCATCGAGACCTGTCAATATAGAAGCATGTCGATGCAACCACGGTGCCTCCGGATCGCTGCCCCCGACGGTCCGGCACTCCCGTGAGCACCCCCGGCACGGCACCGCGGGCGCGGCTGTCGGCGCTCGACCGGTGGCTGCCGCTGTGGATCGGGCTGGCGATGCTCGTCGGCCTGGCCCTCGGCAGGTTCGTCCCCGCCGTGTCCGACGCGCTCGCCGCGCTGGAGGTCGGCGGGATCTCCCTCCCGATCGCCGTCGGCCTGCTGGTGATGATGTACCCGGTGTTGGCCAAGGTCCGCTACGAGCGGGTGGGTGCGGTCACCGGCGACAAGCGGCTCCTGGCGTCCTCGCTGGTCCTGAACTGGTTGATCGGGCCGGCGCTGATGTTCGCCCTGGCGTGGGCCTTCCTGCCGGACCTGCCCGAGTACCGCACCGGGCTGATCGTCGTCGGTCTGGCCCGGTGCATCGCCATGGTCGTGATCTGGAACGACCTGGCGTGCGGGGACCGGGAGGCCGCGGCGGTGCTGGTCGCGATCAACTCCGTGTTCCAGGTCGTCGCCTTCTCGTTGCTCGGCTACTTCTACCTCACGGTGCTGCCCGCGTGGCTGGGCCTGGACACCCAGGGCCTGGACGTGTCGGTGGGGCAGATCGCGCTCAACGTGCTCGTGTTCCTCGGCGTCCCGCTGGCCGCCGGGTTCGTCTCGCGTCTGGTCGGGGAGCGCGCCCAGGGCCGCGCCTGGTACGAGGACCGGTTCCTCCCGGTGATCGGACCCTGGGCGTTGTACGGGCTGCTGTTCACGATCGTGCTGCTGTTCGCCCTGCAGGGCGAGGCCGTCACCTCCCACCCGCTCGACGTCGCCCGGATCGCCCTGCCGCTGCTGGTGTACTTCGCGGCCATGTGGGGCATCGGCATCGTCGCCGGCAAGACGCTCGCGCTCGGCTACGCGCGCACCACGACGCTGGCGTTCACCGCGGCGGGCAACAACTTCGAGCTCGCGATCGCCGTCGCGATCGGCACCTTCGGCGCCACCTCGGGACAGGCCCTGGCGGGCGTCGTCGGCCCGCTCATCGAGGTCCCCGTCCTGGTCGGTCTCGTCTACGTCTCGCTGTGGGTCGCGCGCCGCTGGTTCGCCGTCGACCCCTACGCCGCGGCGGATCGGGCACCCGAGCCGGAAGAGGTGCGGTCATGACCGCTCGCAGCCTGCCCTTGACCGTCCGTGACCCCGACTGCACGCCGCAGGTCGACGCGCACGCGATCGGGGCCGAGGTCGCGGGCGCGGTCGCGGTCGCGCTCAAGGCCCTCGCCGAGCCGCTGCGGCTGCGGATGCTGTCGTTCGTGGCGACCTCGCCGACCGGGGAGGCGTGCGTGTGCGACCTCGCCGCCCTGACGGACGTGTCCCAGCCGACCGTGTCGCACCACCTGAAGGTGCTGCGCGACGTCGGCGTGCTGGCCTCGGAGCGGCGCGGCACCTGGGTCTGGTACCGCATCACGCCCGGGTACAAGGCCGCGGTGTCCACCCTGCTGGAGTCGTTCGCCCCGGCCGCGCTCGAGGCGCTCGTCGCCCCGCACGAGCTCACGGGCCTGCAGGACGTCGATGCCGCCCTCGACCACCTCGCGACCGACCTCACCGCCCGCCACCCCGACCTCGCGGCGGGCGTGGTGCTGGCCACCGTGCGCGAGTCCTACACGGCGCTGGCCCGCTCGGCCACGGTGTCCGCGCACCTGCTCACCCTGACCGACCGGTTCGCCCGCCAGCGCCTGGCCGACCTCACCCGCGAGGCCGGCGCACGCCCGCAGGTGCTGTTCGTCTGCGTCGCCAACGCCGGGCGCTCCCAGCTCGCCGCCGCCCTGGTCCGCCGCTACGCCGGCGACCGGGTCGTCGTGCGCTCGGCCGGCTCGACGCCGGCATCGGACGTGCACCCCGCCGTGCGACCCGAGCTCGCCGCGTTCGGCACCACCGAGGGCGAGGCCTACCCCAAGCCGTTGACCGACGACGCGGTCCGCGCAGCCGACGTCGTGATCACGATGGGCTGCGGCGACGTGTGCCCGGTCCTGCCCAACACCCGGTACGAGGACTGGCTCGTGGGCGACCCGGCCCTGGCCTCCCCGGCCGGGGTCGCCGCGATCCGCGACGAGCTCGACACCCGCGTGCGCGCACTGCTCGCCGAGCTCCTGCCCGACCTCGACCTGCCCGCACCCTGAGCCACCGGAGACCACCATGACCGACACCGCTTCGAAGCCGTCCGCCCTGTTCGTCTGCGTCCACAACGCCGGCCGCTCCCAGATGGCCGCCGGGTACCTGCGCGCCCTGTCCGGCGGCGCCGTGGAGGTCCGCTCTGCCGGGTCCGCCCCGGCCGACCAGGTCAACCCCGTCGCCGTCGAGGCCATGCTCGAGGAGGGCATCGACCTCCGCGCCGAGCAGCCCAAGGTCCTCACGACGGACGCGGTCCAGGCGTCCGACGTCGTGATCACCATGGGCTGCGGCGACGCGTGCCCGATCTTCCCCGGCAAGCGCTACGAGGACTGGGCCCTGGCCGACCCCGCCGGGCAGAACATCGAGTCCGTGCGCCCGATCCGCGACGAGATCCGCAGGCGCGTGCTGACCCTGCTCGACGAGCTCGGTGTCGCCCCGGTCCGCCTCTCGCAGAGCTGAGGGGTCGGCCGAGCGCCGGTCCCGCACAGGAGCGACGCGAGGCCTGTCGCTCACGGGTGGTCTGCGTCGCCCGAGCGGCCGTGCACGACGCCGGTCGCGAACCCGACCCCGGCCGGTGCCCCGACCCCGAGGGTGACCGGCTGCGGCGCCGCCGGCGCGGTGCCGCAGCACGACCCGCTCGCCCCCGCGCCGTCCGCCTCCAGAGCGAGGTCGGTCGAGCAGACCCCGGTCGCGGGGAGGGCCAGCTCGACCGCGTCGGCCGCAGCCCGGTCCCCTGCCAGCGCCGCCGCGATCGAGCGCACCTGCTCGTAGCCCGTGGCGAGCAGGAACGTCGGCGCACGCCCGTAGGACTTCATGCCTGCGAGGTAGAACCCGTCGTCCGGGTGGGACAGCACCTGCTCGCCGTGCGGCGGCACGGTGCCGCAGGAGTGCTGGTTCGGGTCGATGAGCGGAGCGAGCGCCGCAGGTGCCTCCACGACCGGGTCCAGGTCGAGGCGCACCTCGCGCAGCATGTCCAGGTCCGGCCGGAAGCCGGTCGCGTCGACGATCTGGTGCACCTCGAGGCTCAGCGCCCCGTCGCGCACGGTCCCCAGCACCTGGACGGTTCCGGCACCGGGGACGAGGCGTTCGATCGAGACGCGCGTGAGCAGCGTCAGCCGCCCAGCCTCCACGGCGGCCCGCAGGCGCGTGCCGAGCAGGCCTCGCGCAGGGAGCTCGTCGTCGGCTCCACCGCCGAAGAGGCGACGCGCGGAACCACCGCGGATCGCCCACGTGATCGTGGTGCCCGGCTCGGACTCGGAGAGCTCGACGAGGTTCAGGAGCGTGTTCGCCGCGGAGTGGCCCATCCCGACGACGAGGGTGTCCCTGCCTGCGAACCGGTCGCGCCGGGTGCCGAGCACGTCCGGGAGAGGTCCGGTGACGAACGCAGCCGACTCCTCCTCGCCCACGGCCGGAAGACCCGAGACCCCCAGCGGGTTCGACCTCGAGAACGTCCCCGACGCGTCGATCACCGCGCGGGCCAGCACGTCGGTCACCGTGCCGCCACCGTCCACCGTCCGCACCCGGTACCCGCGCCGCTCCCGGCCGAGGGAGCGTGTCTTGTCCGCACCGTCGCGGGCGACCGACACCACTCGCGTGCCGGTACGCAGTCGGGGCGCGAGCTGCGGCGTCGCGGCCAGCGGAGCCAGGTAGCGCCCCACGAGCTCCCCGCCGGTGGGCAGCGCGTCCGGATCCGGCTCCACCCACCCCGTCGCCTCCAGCAGGCGCCGCGCGGCGGCGTCGACGTCGTAGCGCCACGGCGAGAACAACCGCACGTGGCCCCACGACGCCACGGCCGCACCCGGCCCGTCGCCGGCCTCGAGCACGATCGTCTCCAGCCCGCGCTCCAGCAGGTGCGCCGCCGCCGCCAGACCCACCGGACCTGCACCGATCACCACGACCGGGAGCTCGTCCCGCCCCACCTCGACCATGAGCACTCCTCGTATTGAAGTTTATCGATGCGAGCATCGTGGACCACCCATCGATGAGTGTCAATGTGTGGCAGGATGGCCGCATGACGACGGCCACGCTGCCCCTGGCGCCCCCGCGCGGCGCACCCGGCTGCTGCGGCCCGGCCGCCACCGGGGCGGCAGACCCCGATGCCGCGCGCGAGCTCGCGCGCACCTTCAAGGCCCTGGCGGACCCGACGCGGGTCCAGCTCCTCGCGATCGTCGCCGCCCAGGAGGGGCACGAGGCGTGCGTGTGCGACCTCACCGGGCCGGTCGGCCTCTCCCAGCCGACCGTCAGCCACCACCTCAAGATCCTGGTCGACGCCGGTCTGCTGAGCCGCGAGCAGCGCGGCCGCTGGGCGTACTACTCGCTCGTCCCGGGCGCCCTCGCCCGCGTCGCACGGTCGCTCACGGAGACCGCGGGGAGCTGAGCGCCGCTCTCGCCGCGCACTCCCGTCGTCCTGCGGACCGTGCGCTGGCGGCGTGAGGACGTCGGCCCGCAGCCGGTCGAGGGCTGACCGCCACCCGTCAGGACCGTCGCCCGCGCAGCGCGACGACGGGCCCCGAGAAGAGCGCGATGCCCAGGACGAACCCGACGTCGTACCAGTTCCCGTTGTTGTCGACCTCGTAGATGCTCACCGTGTCCGTGAAGAGGGACACGATGAACGTGACCGGCAGGATCGTCCCCTGCCACAGACCCCACCAGAAGCCGTAGCCGCCGGGGTTCGCCTCCAGGTTCGGCCCGGCCGCGCAGGCTCCCAGGAGCAGGAGCACCGCGAGAGCCAGGACCGCACCGGCACCCCGTCGTGTCGTCGTGGACATGACGCTCACCTCCGGCACCAGTGAACCGCGCACGGGGAGGGACGGCGACAGCAGGGTCGGCGGCGTGCCGCACCGCGCCCACGGGCGGCGCGTCGGTGGGGTGCGGCAGGATGAGGCCATGAGCCCGAGCACGGACGACGACGCCCCCTCGACCAGCACCGCGCCGGGCGGGGAGCTCCTGCTCCTCGACACCGCGAGCCTGTACTTCCGGGCGTTCTTCGGGGTGCCGGACTCGATCAAGGCGCCGGACGGCACGCCCGTCAACGCGGTGCGCGGCCTGCTCGACATGATCGCGACGCTCGTCACGGACCGTCGTCCGACGCGCCTCGTCGCGTGCTGGGACGTGGACTGGCGGCCGGCCTTCCGGGTCGAGGCGATCCCCTCGTACAAGGCGCACCGCGTCGCGGAGGTCGTCCCGGGCACGACGGGCGTCGAGGAGGTCCCCGAGAAGCTCGTCGCGCAGGTGCCGGTCATCGTCGACGTGCTCGCGGCGCTCGGCATCGCGCGCGTCGGCGCGGCGGGCTACGAGGCGGACGACGTCATCGGCACCCTCACCGCTCGCGAGGTCGCGCGCCGTGCGGCGGCGGGCGCGACGCCGGACCCGTCGGGCCGGGCGGCGGTCGAGGTCGTCACGGGCGACCGCGACCTGTTCCAGCTCGTCGACGACGCCGCGGGCGTGCGCGTGCTCTACCCGACGAAGGGCGTGAAGAACCTCGACGTCGTCGACCAGGCGCGCCTGCGCGAGCGGTACGGCGTCGCGACGGGGGCGGCCTACGCGGACATGGCGGTGCTGCGCGGCGACCCGAGCGACGGCCTGCCGGGCGTCCCGGGCATCGGCGAGAAGACGGCGGTCGCCCTCCTCGAGAGGTACGGCGACCTCGCGGGCGTGCTCGCGGCGCGCGACGCGGGCGACCCGGGTCTGACGGCGACCCAGCGGCGCCGGCTGACCGAGGCGGCCCCGTACCTGGAGGTCGCCCCGCTCGTCGTGCGCGTCGCGCCCGACGCCCCGCTGGGCGACGTCGACGACGCGCTGCCCACCGCCCCGGCCGACCCGGACGCGCTCGCCGAGCTCGGCGAGCGCTGGGGTCTGGGGTCGTCCGTGCAGCGCCTCCTGGACGCGCTGCGCGGCTGAGCGGCCGCCGCCCGTCCGGAGGGCAGACTGGGTCCGCCGCCGCGGACCGCCGGCGGCCCGTCCGACCCCGCCGGGAGGCGACCCGTGGCTCTCGTCCGCTGCAGCTTCTACTCCGACGTGCTCGAGGTGAGCACGTCGATGACCGTCGTGCTCCCCCAGGCCACGACGACCCAGATCGGCATGGCCGGGTCGGCGAGCGCCCGCGCCGAGGGCGCCCCGGTGCTCTACCTGCTCCACGGCATGAGCGACGACGAGACGATCTGGACGCGCCGGACGTCGATCGAGCGGTACGTCGCCGACCGCGGGCTGGCCGTCGTCATGCCGCGCGTGGAGCGCAGCTTCTACGCCGACGAGGTGCACGGGCACCGCTACTGGACGTTCCTGTCCGAGGAGCTGCCGAGCCTCGTCGACCAGTTCTTCCGCGTGTCGACGCGCCGCGAGGACACGTTCGTCGCGGGGCTGTCGATGGGCGGGTACGGCGCGTTCCGCTGGGCCCTGCGGCACCCCGAGCGGTTCGCGGCGGCGGCGAGCCTGTCCGGCGTGCTCGACCTCGCCGACGAGTCGTACCGCGAGCGGCGCCTGCCGGACATCGAGCGCGTGTTCGGCGACCGCGAGATCGCCGGGTCGGACGACGACCTGCTCGCCCTGCTGCGGCGCGCCGCGGCCGAGGGCCGCACGGCCGACCTCCCCGAGCTGTTCCTCGCGTGCGGGACGGAGGACTTCCTCGTCGACGGCAACCGGGCGTTCGAGCGGGTGGCCGATGAGTCCGGCGTGGCGCTGCGGTCGGAGTTCTCGCCCGGGACGCACGAGTGGGGCTTCTGGGACCGCACCATCCAGGACGTCCTCGACTGGCTGCCGCTGGCCGGGACGCCACGAACCTGAGGCGGCGCCCTCCCTACCCCTCGGGCATGTCACAGACCGTGCCCGCGCGTCGTCGTCCAAGTGACCTGACCGCACCTCCGGCCGTGCAGCGCGCACACCGACGAAGGGGACCAGCACCATGACCGCCTCCACCACGCTCTCGCCCACCGACGTCGCCGCGCTGCGGGACCGCGTCTCGGGTCGCGTCCTCGCGCGGGGCGACCTGCCCGACGGCGGCCCGACCGCCGCGGAGGCCGTCGCCGCGCACAGCACGCTCGTCGCGCACGACCCCGACGTCGCGGTGCTCGCGGAGACGGAGGCCGACGTCGTGGAGGCCGTGCGGTTCGCGGCCCACCACGGGCTGCCCGTGCGGTCGCACGCGACGGGCCACGGCGAGTCGTCGCCGATCACGGACGGCGTCGTCCTCGGGACGAGCGGCCTCGCGGGCGTCGAGGTCGACCCGGCGTCGCGCGTCGCGCGCATCGGTGCCGGGACGCGCTGGAGCGCGGTCGTCGACGCGGCGGCAGAGCACGGGCTCGCGCCCGTCACGGGCTCGTCGACGTCCGTCGGGGTCGTCGGGTACACGCTCGGCGGCGGGTACGGGCCCCTGACGCGCAGCCACGGCCTGACGTCGGACCGGGTGCGCGGGTTCCGGGTCGTGCTCGCCGACGGGTCGGTCGTCGAGGCGGGCCCGGACACCGAGCCGGACCTGTTCTGGGCGCTGCGTGGCGGCAAGGGCGGGCTCGGCGTCGTGACGCGGCTCGACCTCGCGCTCGTGCCGCTGCGCACGCTGTACGCGGGCTCCCTCACGTTCGACGCCCCGCACGTCGAGGAGGTCCTGCGCGGCTGGGCGGCGTGGACCGCGACCGCGCCCGACGACGTCACGACCTCGGTCGCGGTGCTCGCCCTCCCGGACCTGCCGTTCGTCCCGGAGCACCTGCGCGGCCGCACGGTGCTCGCCCTGCGCTTCGCCTACCCGGGCGACCCCGCGGAGGGCGAGCGCCTCGCCGCGCCGCTGCGGGCGCTCGCGCCCGCCCTCGCCGACACGGTGGGCGAGCTGCCCGTGACGGCCGTCGCGACGATCCACGCGGACCCGGAGGACGCCGGGCCGTCGTGGGTCTACGGCGCGGGCCTGCGGGAAGTGGACGGGGAGTTCCTCGACCGGTTCCTCGCCGAGCTCGGGCCGGGCAGCGGGTCGCCGTTCGTCGCGGCCGAGCTGCGGCACGTCGGCGGCGCCGGGGCGCGCGACGTCGAGGGCGGGTCCGCCGCGGGCGGCCGCACCGCCGGGTTCCTGCTGAGCCTCGTGGGCGTCAACCCGCCGCGGCTGCCGGACATGGTCGCCGCCGCGGCCTCGTTCGCGCAGGGGTCGCAGCCGTGGGCCGCGACGGAGACGAACATCAACTTCCTGCCCGGGCCCTGGACGGACGACGCGCTCGCCCGGGCCTGGTCGCCCGAGACCGCGGCACGCCTCGCGTCGGTGCGCGCGGCGTACGACCCGACGGGCCTGTTCGCCTGGCGCGTGTGACCCGGTCCGCCCCCGGTTCCCCGGGGGCGGACCGTCCCGTCACACGGCGAACAGGGCGGTGAGCCGCGGGAGGCGGCGCGCGTTCTCCTCGTCGTCGTCGAAGTCCCACGGCTCGCCGGCGGGCTCGCTGCGCGCCCGCACCGACGACGTCCGCTCGCGCGCCGCGTAGTACGCCTCGTCGTCCTCGCCGGTCGCGCGGGACCACGCGTCCCCCACGAGCGAGTCGAGCGACTCGAACCCGAACCAAGGCGACCCGCCGTCGGCCATCGCGGCGACGACCGGATGGTCGGCGAGCGTGTCCGGGTCGGCCAGGGTGCGCTCGAACGTCTCTCGGCCCGCGAGGACGAGCCCGTCGCGGAAGTCCATGAACCCGTCGTCGCTGCACCCACCCTCGACGAGGTAGGCCGCACCCCACACCGGCCAGGCGTAGGCGTCGTTCGCCAAGTCCCCTGCCACGTCGACGAACGCCAGCATCTCGTCCGCGGTGAGGCGCTCGACGAGGAGGTCGGTGAGGGCGCCGGGCAGCGGGTCGTCCTCGGCACCGCGGTCGTCGGCACCCGCGCCCGCCCGCTCGCGTGCCGTCTCGACGATGCCCCAGAAGGTCTCTCGGTCCATGGCGCGGACGGTACGGCGAGGCACCCACAGCCGACCAGGCACCCGCTCCTCCTCACCCGGCGAGGCGGTAGACCTGCTCGACGACGTCCGCACCCACGCCCGCGGCGTACGAGGTCTCGCTCCCCACTTCGACGAACCCCGCGCGGGCCAGCACCCGCGCGGAGCCCGGATTGTGCGCCGCGACGCGCGCCACGAGCGGACGCTCGCGCTCGACGGCGAGGAACGCCGCGAGCGCGGCCGACGCGATCCCCTGCCCCCAGCGCGCGGGGTCGACCCAGTAGGTCACCTCGCGCTCGCCGTCCATCGTGAAGCTCCCGATCGTGGCGACGAGCTCGCCGTCGTGCTCGACGGCGAGGACCGTGCACGTCGGGTCGCTGCGGATCCGCGCGTAGTGCCGGTCGAACGCCTCGCGGTCGGCGGGATCAGGGCGCGTGAAGGCCGCCAGCGCGACGGCGGCGGGGTCGCGCTCCCAGGCGTAGACGCGGTCCAGGTCCCGGTCCGCGAGCTCCCGGAGGCTGACATCCATGCGCGCGACAGTAGCCTCGGCGACCGACACCGCCCGACCGACCGACCGGACGCGGCGCCACCCGGCGCCGCACGACCCGACCCGGCGCGACCCGGGCACGGGCCGGCGTCGCGCGGGCGGGGTCCGCTCACCGGCCCGGGGCGATCCCGAGGTGCGTGTGCCGCGCGAGGATCGCGTGCGCGTCGGTGCCTCGCGGCAGGACGCCGTACCCGTGGCCGCGGTCCTCGCCGAGCCGCGCGGCGACGAACGCGTCGGCCGTGCCCGACGGCGCGTGCCGCACCACGAGCGACGCCTGGAGGGCTAGGGCGAGCGACTCCACGACGCGACGCGCCTGCGCCTGCTGCGCCCCGGCGTCGGCCCCCGCGACCTCCGCGAGCAGACGGCGCGTGCGCGCGACGTGCGCGTCGAGGACGGGGTGCGCGCCCGCCGTCGTGGCGAGCTCCGCCTCGAACGCCGCGACGGACGCGGGCTCGCGGCCCATCGCGCGGAGCACGTCGAGCGCGATGACGTTGCCCGACCCCTCCCAGATCGCCATGACCGGCTGCTCGCGGTAGCGACGGGCGAGCGGGAACGCCTCCGTGTAGCCGTTGCCGCCCAGGCACTCCATCGCCTCGTACGCGTGGTGCGGCCCGCGCTTGCACACCCAGTACTTGCTCACGGCGGTCGCGAGGCGGCGGAACGCGCGGTCGTGCTCGGACTCGCCGTCGTGCGCGGCGGCGAGGCGCACCGACGTGAGCGTCGCGGCCTCGGACTCGAGCGCGAGGTCGGCGAGCACCGCGGTCATCGCGGGCTGGTCCACGAGCGCCGCGCCGAACGCGCTGCGGTGCCGCGCGTGCCACAGCGCCTCGGTGACCGCCTGGCGCATGCCCGCGGCCGAGCCGTGCACGCAGTCGAGCCGCGTGCGCGACACCATCTCGATGATCGTCCGCACGCCGCGGCCCGGCTCCCCGACGAGGAACCCGACGGTGCCGTCGAGCTCGATCTCCGACGACGCGTTCGACCGGTTGCCCAGCTTCTCCTTGAGTCGCTGGATGCGGAACACGTTGCGCGTGCCGTCCTCCAGCACGCGCGGCACGAGGAAGCACGAGGGCGCGGCGTCCCCGCCGCGCGCGGTCCCGCCCGGGACCTGCGCGAGCACGAGGAACGCGTCGGACATCGGCGCCGAGCAGAACCACTTGTGCCCGGTCAGCAGGTAGGCGCCGTCCGCCCCGGCGGGCACGGCCGTCGTCGCGTTCGCGCGCACGTCCGAGCCGCCCTGCTTCTCCGTCATCGCCATCCCGACGAGCACGCCGGGCTTGCTGCCCGGGGCCGCGAGGGCGCCGTCGTACCCGCGGGAGAGCAGGCGCGGCTCCCACATGGCGGCGAGCGACGGCGCGTGCCGCAGCGAGGGCACCGCCGCGTGCGTCATGGAGACCGGGCACGCGTGGCCCGGCTCGACCTGCGCGAACAGCGAGAAGACCGCACCCCGCACGACGTTCGCCCCCGGCCCGGGCTCCGCCCACGCGCTCGTGTGCGCGCCGTGCGCGACGGCCGCCCCGATCACCTCGTGGTACGCCGGGTGGTACTCCACCTCGTCGATGCGGTGGCCCCGGCGGTCGTGCGTGCGCAGCACGGGCTCGTGGACGTTCGCGAGCTCGGCCGTGCGCTGGAAGTCCCCCGTCCCGACGAGCGCGCCGACCTCGACGAGCCGGTCCTCGCCCCACGCCCCGCCGTACGCGTGCACCGCCTCGCGCAGCACGGGGTGGTCGAGGTACTCGTTGACCCCCTCGCGCTCCGGCGGCTGGTTGGTCACGCGGTGGGTCGTGCGCGGGGCCGGGTGCGGGACGGCGGTCGCGGCGTCGGTGACGCCTGCGGTCCCGGTGGCGCTGGCGGTCCGGGTGGGGGTGTCGCTGCGGGTGTCGGTCGGGGTCACGGTGTCCTCCTGCGGCTCTGCGGGTGGCTCGGGGTCGGTGCGGCGGTGCTCGGGTGCGGCCCGGACGGTCGGGTCAGGCGGGTGGGTCGGGCGGGCAGGTCAGGCGGGAGCGGGCGCCACCGCCCGGGCGCCGACGGCACCCAGGCAGAAGCGCTGGATCGTGGCGACGACGGCGTCCCGCTCGCCGGGGATCGGCGCCGGGCCCGTGGACCCGCCGTCGCGGGCCGCGGCGAGCGGCGACAGCGGACCGGTGAGCGACTCGCCGATCGCCCCGACGAGCGCGGTCGCGACGACTGCGACGTCCTGGTCGGGGATCTGGCCCGCTGCGACGCCGTCGCGCACGACGTCCGCGAACGTCGTCGCGTACGCCCGGCGGTACTCGAGCCGCGCGGCGTCCACGGCCGGGTCGACGGGCTCGAGCAGGAGCGCCCACGCGAGCGTCGGGCCGCGCAGCGCGCGCCGCGCGAACGTGTCGACGGCGCGGCCGAGGCGCGCCGCGGTGCCGCCGCCGGGCGGGTCGTCCGGGCGCGCGGCGGCGGCCGCGCGCACCGCGTCGAGCTCGACGTCGGCCGCCTGGCGGAACACCGCGACGAGCAGGTCGGCCTTGGTCGGGAAGTAGGAGTAGACGCCGCCGGTGCTCACCCCGGCGCGCGCCGCGAGCGCCTGCACGCTCGCGCCGGCGAACCCGTGCTCGGCGACGATCGTCCGCGCTGCGTCGAGCAGGGCGTCGCGCTTGCGCTCGCGGGCGGCGCGCGTCGCCGGGGTCTCGCGGTAGGGCACGGGTCCTCCGTCGTCGTCGGGTGAACCGCCTCGGGGCGGCTTCCACGAAGAATTGAAGCATGATTCAATTCATCGCGGTACCGGCCGCCGGGCCGGAGGCGTCGAGGACGACGCCGCGCACGACGTCGAGGAGGACGACATGCACCTGGGCAGCATGCTCGAGAGCACGGCACGCAAGGTCCCGACCAAGGAGGCGCTCGTGCTGGGCGAGCGTCGGCTCACGTACGCCGAGCTCGACGCGGCCGCGCGCCGCGCGGCGGCCGTCTTCCGGGACGCCGGCGTGCGCCCCGGCGACCGCGTCACGGTCATGACCTACAACACGCCGGGGTTCGTCGTCGCGGCGTTCGGCCTGTGGCGCGCGGGCGCCGTGCTCGTCCCCGTCAACCACAAGCTCCAGGCGCCCGAGGTCGCGCGGCTCGTCGCCCACAGCGGCGCCGTGCTGGGCGTCGCGGACGCGAGCCTCGCCCCCGTCGTGACCGCCGCCGCGCCCGCGCTGCGCTGGCTGTGGACGGAGGCGGACGCCGTCGGGCAGGACGCGGGAGGTGCGGAGGGGACGCCGGGGCACGACGACTTCGACGCGCTCGTCGCGGCCGCCGCGCCGTGGGACGGCGTGCCGCCGGACCAGGACACGATCGCCCAGGTGCTCTACACCTCCGGCACGACGGCGGCCCCCAAGGGCTGCGAGCACACCCACCGCGGGCTGAGCTCGGTCGCGGCCTACACGACGGCGGCCGTCGGGCTGCGCGCGGACGACCGCTTCCTCCTCGCGATGCCGATCTGGCACGCCTCGCCCCTCAACAACTGGTTCCTGTCGATGGTGTTCCTCGGCGGGACGACCGTGCTGCTGCGCGAGTACCACCCGATCGAGATGCTGCGGACGGTCGAGGCCGAGCGCACGACCGCGTTCTTCGGCGCGCCCATCGCGTACGTCGCGCCGCTCCAGGTCGCCGCCGCGCAGGGCATCGACCTGTCGACGTTCGACCTGTCGAGCGCGCGGCTGTGGCTCGCCGGGGGCGCGCCCGTCGGTGCCGACACCGTGCGCGCGATCCGCGCCGCCTACCCGGGCGAGCTGCACCAGGTCTACGGCATGAGCGAGATGGGGCCGGTCGGCACCGCGCTCGGCCCGGCCGACCAGGAACGCAAGGCGGGCTCGATCGGGCACGCGGGCATGCCCGGCGTCGACGTGCGGGTCGTGGACCTCGACGGGGACGACGTCGGCCCGGGCGGGACCGGGGAGATCTGGCTGCGGTCGGACACCCGGATGGTCGGCTACCTCGACGACCCGGAGGCGACCGAGGCCGTGCTCGTGGGCGACTGGTACCGCACCGGCGACGTCGTGCGGGTCGACGAGGACGGGTACCTGTTCATCGTCGACCGGCTCAAGGACGTCATCATCACGGGCGGCGAGAACGTCTACTCCCAGGAGGTGGAGGAGGCGCTGCGCGGCTCCCCGGAGGTCGCGGACGTCGCCGTCGTCGGGCGGCCGCACGCCGACTGGGGCGAGACGGTCGTCGCGTTCGTCGTCCCCGCGCCCGGCGCCGAGCCGACGCTCGACTCGCTGCGCGCGTTCCTCGCCGACCGGCTCGCGCGCTACAAGGTGCCGCGCGACGTCGCGCTCGTGACCGAGCTCCCCCGCAACCCCTCCGGCAAGCTCACCAAGCACGTCCTGCGGTCGCGCGTGCGGGAGGAGACGACGGTGGCGTGAAGCCAGGGCCTCAGGGGCGCGCGTGCTCGAAGATCACCGTCGTGCTCGTCCCGGCCACCTCGGGGCGCACGCTGAGCGTCCGGGACACCAGGTCGCGCAGCGCGTCCGAGTCGGCGACCGCGACGTGCAGCAGGAAGTCGCGGTCGCCGGTGACGAAGAAGACGCCCTCGACGTCAGGCAGCGTCAGCAGGTAGTCGCGGAACGCCTCCAGGCCCTTGCGCGCCCCGGCCTGGAGGCGGATCGCGATGAGCGCCTCGAGCCCCCGGCCGAGCGCCGCGGGGTCGACGTCGGCCCGGAAGCCCCGGATCACGCCGCGGTCCACGAGGGCCCGGACGCGCGCGTGGCACGTCGAGGCGGCGATCCCGACACGGGCGGCGACGGCCGCGTTCGTGGCGCGCGCGTCGGTCGCGAGGACGTCGAGGATGCGGCGGTCGACGTCGTCCAGCGCGGGCGGTCGAAGATCCTTCGGCACGGTGGGCCTCCCCTGGTCGGTGGGCGAACGTCGGGACGGCGGTGGCAGCCCGGAGCGACGATCCTTCGGCACATCTTGCCGCACACCGAAGGATCCACCACGCTGTGAGTCGTGCGGCACCATCCCGCCGCACACCAGCCACGCGCCCGCCTCGCCACCCGCGGGGCGGGCGTCGGTCGAAGGAGCCCGGCGTGAGCACGACCTCTCGTCCCCGTCCCCGTCCCCGTTCCCGCGACGCCCGGTCGGCACCCCCCGGCCGCGCCCCTCGCACGGCCGTCGTCGTCGGCGCCGGCATGGTGGGGCTCGCGACCGCGTGGCATCTCCAGGAGCAAGGCGTCGAGGTGACCGTCGTCGACCGCGAGGGCGTCGCCGCGGGCTCCTCGTGGGGCAACGCCGGGTGGCTCACCCCCGGCATGGCGATGCCGCTCGCCGACCCGTCCCTGTGGACGTACGGGCCGCGCGCCCTCCTCGACCCGGCCGCTCCCCTGCACGTCCCGCTGCGGTTCGACCCGCGCCTGTGGACGTTCTTCGCGCGCTTCATGGCGCACGCGACGCAGGCCCGCTGGGACCGCGCGATGGCGGCCCTCACCCCGATCGACCGCGTCGCGCTCGACGCGTTCGACGAGCTCGCCGCGGGCGGCAGCCTCGGCCACGGCGTCGAGGCCGGCACGACGCCCGGCCCGTTCACCGTCGCGTTCGAGCACGTGCGCGAGGCCCGACCCTTCCTGCGCGAGCTCGAGCACGTCGCCGCCGCCGGGCAGACCGTCCCGGTCCGGCGCGTCGAGGCCGGGGAGCGCGCCCACCAGCTCACCGACCGCGTCTCCACCGTCTACGCGCTCGAGGGCCAGCGCTTCCTCGAGCCCGGACCGTACGTCCATGCCCTCGCCGACTCCGTGCGCGCCCGCGGCGGCACCATCCTCACCGGCCTCGACGTGCTCGACGTCGAGCCCGGCCGCCTCGGCGCGTGCGTCTTCGCGCGCGCCGTGCACCCCGACGCCGCCCGGCACCCCGCCCTCGTGGGCGCCGGGGCGAGCGACGGGCCCGGGATGACCGACGACGTCGGGCCGGGCGCCGGGGCGCCGCGCCGGGCCGGCTCCCCCGCCGACCGCGAGGAGGGCGTCGTGCTGCGGGGCGACGCCGTCGTGCTCGCGACCGGCGCGTGGCTGCCCTCGCTCGCGGCGCCGCTCGGCGTGCGGACGCGCGTGCAGGCCGGACGCGGCTACTCGTTCACCGTGAAGACCGACGAGCCCGTCGAGACGCCGATCTACCTGCCCGCGCGCCGCGTCGCGTGCACGCCCTACCAGGGCCGGTTCCGCGTCGCGGGGACCATGGAGTTCCGCGGCCCGGACGAGCCGCTCCAGCCCCGGCGGATCGAGGCGATCCTCGCGTCCGTGCGGCACCTGTTCCAGGGCGTCGACCTCGACGACCGGCACGACGAGTGGGTCGGCTCGCGCCCCGTCACGCCCGACGGCCTGCCGCTCGTCGGCGCGACGCGCACGCGCGGCGTCTACGTCGCGGGCGGCCACGGCATGTGGGGCATGGTGCTCGGGCCCGCGACCGGCCGGGCGCTCGCCCACCTCGTGACGACCGGCGAGACCCCCGAGGAGATCCGGGCTTTCGACCCGCTGCGCTGAGCCCGGCGGCCGGGCGCCCTCGGACGGCTCCCGGCCCCCGGTCCCCGGCCCCCGGCTCGCGGCTCGCGGCTGGCCGAGCCCGGCTGAGCCCGGCCGAAAGACCCTGTCGGACGGAGGCGCCGCGTCCTAGCGTGGTCGGCATGACCGTGCGAGAGGAGCACCGGGCCGCGCTGCGCGCGCTCGACGGCGACCCGGCGGCGGTGCGCGCGCACCTCACCGCGGGGTCGGGGCTGCCGGGCCCGCGTGCGAACCTCGAGCTCCTGAACGCGTTCGCCGACGTCGCGCCCGCTGACCTCGTGCGCGCCCTGGCCGACGACCCCGACGAGTACCTCCGGTGCTGCGGGACGTGCGGGCTGGGCCGGGTCGTCGTCGAGGCCCCCGCCGACGCGCGCGCGGAGCCGACCGACCGGCTGCGCGCCCGCGCGTCGGACGGGTCGTGGCGCGTCCGTGAGGCCGTCGCGATGGCGCTCCAACGGATCGGCGACGCCGAGCCCGCTTCGCTCCGCGCTCTCGTCGCGTCGTGGGTCGCCGACGCCGACCCGCTGGTCCGCCGCGCCGCGGTCGCCGGGATCTGCGAGCCGCGGCTCCTCCGGGACCCGGCGACCGCGACCGCCGCGTTCGACGCGTGCGCGGCCGCGACCGCCTCGATCGGCGCGCTCCCCGCCGACGTGCGCCGCGACCCCGACGTGCGCACGCTGCGCCAAGCCCTCGGCTACTGCTGGAGCGTCGCCGTCGTCGGCGACCCGGCCGCCGGTGTGCCGCGGTTCGCGGCGCTGCGCGGGTCGTCGGACCCGGACGTGGCGTGGGTCGTGCGCGAGAACGAGAAGAAGGCGCGCCTGCGCCGCGTGCTCGACCCCGCGTCCTGACCGGGCGCCGGGAGCCGCCCGGTCACGGCGTTCCGGCGGCGGCGCTCCGGCGGCGTTGCGACGACAGCAGCCCAGAAAGGTCGACCCCGAGGAGTCTTGCGCCCCTTCGCGCGCACCTATATGTTTAACCGAAATACTAATCACGACGAAGGAGTCCGATGAGCAGCACGACCGAGCCGACGACGAGGATGGCCGAGCTGGCCGCCACGGACGAGGACCTCCGCAGCCTGCTCTCCGGCGGGTGGCTGCGCTACCGCACGTCGCCCGCGCTGCAGGAGCTGACCCGCGACGCGCACGCGACGTGCGCCCGCATCGGGCGCGTGTACTTCGAGGACGTCGACGAGGCACGCCGCCTCTTCCACCGGCTCGTCCCCGGCGCCGAGGAGGGGATCGACTTCCGCCCGCCGCTGACGATCGACTACGGCGACCGGCTGCAGATCGGCGCGCGCACCTTCATCAACGCCGACTTCATGGTCATCGGCGGCGGCCTCGTCACGATCGGCCCGGACTGCCTCATCGGCCCGCGCTGCTCGATCTACACGCCGAACCACGCCGAGGACGTCGTCCGTCGCCGCGAGGGCTGGGAGCGCCCCGAGCCCGTCACGATCGGGAGCAACGTGTGGATCGGCGGCTCGGTCACCATCACGCCCGGCGTGACGATCGGCGACGACAGCATCATCGGGGCCGGGTCCGTGGTCACGCGGGACATCCCCGCAGGCGTCGTCGCGGTGGGGAACCCGTGCCGACCCGTCCGCACGATCGTGACGGACCCCGCGGACGTCACCGCCCGCTGAGCCGCGCGCCCCTACGCTGGCGCGCATGGACCTCGCGCGCTCGATCCCGCTGTTCGTGCTCGCCGCGCTGCTCGAGATCGGCGGGGCGTGGCTCGTGTGGCAAGGACTCCGCGAGCACCGGGGCTGGCTGTGGATCGGGGCGGGCGTCGTCGCGCTCGGGCTCTACGGCGTCGTCGCGACGCTCCAGCCGGACGCGAACTTCGGGCGCATCCTCGCCGCGTACGGCGGCGTGTTCGTCGCCGGCTCGCTCACGTGGGGCATGGTCGTGGACGGCTTCCGCCCGGACCGCTGGGACGTGGCCGGCGCGCTGCTGTGCCTCGCCGGCGTCGCCGTCATCATGTACGCCCCACGCCCCGAGTGACCGAGGCCCCCGCCCACGCCCCTGCCCATCCGCCGCCGAGCACGACGTTGCCGTCGCTATCCGGCGGACGACGACCGCAACGTCGTGCTCGGCGGAAGGGTGTGGTCGCCGAGGTCGCGCTGTGCCAGGATGCGCGCGTGGCCATCGACGCCCCGACCGGCAGGGGGCCGACGCACGCCGTCGGAGCCGGAGACCTCGACGACACGCTGCCGGAGCTCGAACCCGCGCACGGCCCCTACGCGAGCTGGTCGCGCCGGGTCGTCGCGTCGCTGCTCGACACCGCGATCGCCGCGACGGTGCTGTTCCTCGCCGTCGGGCCGGCCTACGAGGTCGCCTGGATCCCGACGATCAGCTTCGGCGTGAGCACGGAGGCACCGGTGCCCGGCGGGGGCTGGTGGGCCTTCGGCACCGTGGCCGCGCTCCTCGCCCTCCAGGCCTGGACGGGCGCGACCCCCGGCAAGCGGACGGTGGGGATCGTCGTCGTGCACGACACCACGGGTCGCCCCGCGGGTCTCGTGCGCACCGTCCTGCGGAGCGTGGCGCACATCCTCGACGCGCTGCTCTACATCGGCTTCCTCCGCCCCCTGTGGAACGCGCAGCGCCGCACGTTCGCCGACTCGCTGTGCAGCACCGTCGTGCTCCGGCGCGTGCGACCGCCCGTCCCGTTCCTCGGCCCGGGCACCGGCCTCGGCGGCCCGACGCCGTCGCGCGTCGTGACCGGCGCGGCGACGGTCCTCGCTGTGGGCAGCGCCGTCTTCATGCTCGGCCCTGCCACGTCCACCACCGGCGACCCGGAGATGCAGTCGTGCACGCCCGAGGTGGCGGCCGGGTCCCCGCTGACGGTCAGCGACATCCACGTCTCCGGCTGGTCGGAGGCGGGCACCATGACCCGCTGGGGCGTGACCCGCACGGACCCGCTCCCCGCGTGGGCCGGCGAGGAGGCGGGCCTCGAGGCGGCGTTCACCGTCGACGTCGCCCCGGGGGTGACGCTCGACGGGCCGCTGGACGGCGCGCTCGTCGTGCGCCTCACGACGTGGCAGGGCGACGAGCTGGGCGAGTACCGGTCGTCCTTCCGCGTGGAGCAGACGCCGGACAGCGGGCCAGAGTGGGAGTCGGTCGAGCCCACGACGCCGGGCTCCGGTCTCGGCACGGTCCACGTCCCGGCGGGGACGGTCGATCTTCTGCCGGAGGCCTGGCGCTGGGAGGCCTCGGTGGTTGTCGACGGCGAGGAAGGCTCGCAGACGATCGCCACGTGCGGAGCCCGCGGCCCCGCCTGACCTGACCGGCCGCCGTCGAGCACGGGGTCGGCGACCGGGATCGGTCTCGGGCGGTCGGGAACCCCGTGCTCGGCGGCCGGGTGGGGCCGCAACATGGCCGAAACGTTGAGGACGACCGGGGGAAACGTCGCGGTCGCACGATGAGGGGGCGCCGGGCGGCGAGCCCGGCGCACCAGCATCGTCCCGACCCTCCGCCGCCCCGCGCGACGGAGTCCCCGAGGAGGCTCCCGTGCCGGACAACCGCCCGCTCTTCTCCGCACCGTCCGCTCCGACGTCGGCCGGCCCGGCGACCACGACGGCGCACCGCGCGGCCGACCACGGCGCCGCGCCCGACCTCAACGTCCACGGCGAGCCGCGGCGTCGGGCGAACCCCGGCGACGAGCTCACGGTCGACCCGACCGACCGCCGTCGGCGCGCCCGCGCGGCACTGCTCGACCTGCGCCGTGACGTCATCCGGAGGAGCTCGACCGGCTGGTGACGAGCGGCCGCGCGCGTGGGCGGCGCCGCGTAGGTTGGTCCCCATGCGGATCGGAGCCCACCTCGACCAGTCGGACGTCATCGCGCAGGCAGCGAGCATCGGCGCGGACGTCGCCCAGATCTTTCTCGGCGACCCCCAGTCGTGGAAGGGTCCGGAGTTCACGTTCCCGGGTGGCGCGGAGGCCCTGAAGGACGCCGCCGCGGCGGCGGACCTCGAGCTCGTCGTGCACGCGCCGTACGTCATCAACGTCGCGAGCCCCAACAACCGCATCCGCATCCCGAGCCGCAAGCTGCTCCAGCAGATCGTGGACGGCGCGGCGGCGGTCGGCGCGACGGGCGTCGTGGTCCACGGCGGGCACGTCACCGCGAAGGAGGACCCGGCGAAGGGCTTCGACAACTGGCGCAAGGCGATCGACGCGCTCCAGACGGACGTCACCGTGTACATCGAGAACACCGCCGGCGGCGACTTCTCGATGGCCCGCCGCCTCGACCGCATCGAGGGCCTGTGGGCGGCCGTGCAGCAGGCCGACGGCGCCGAGAACGTCGGGTTCTGCCTCGACACGTGCCACGCGTGGGCGGGCGGCATCGACCTCACGACGGCGGTCGACGACGTGCGCGCGATCACCGGCCGCGTCGACCTCGTCCACCTCAACAACAGCCGCGACACCGCGGGCTCCGGCGCCGACCGCCACGCCGGCCTCACGGCCGGGACGATCGACCCGGAGCTCCTGCTCGGGGTCGTGCGCGCGGCGGGCACGTCGGTCGTCTGCGAGACGCACGCCGACGTCCCGGCCGACGTCGCGTGGCTGCGCGAGCAGGTCGGCTGAGCCGTGGCAGACCCCCGCCCGCTGCGGCTCCGCAACGTCACCGTCGACGCACGCGACCCGCGCGCGCTCGCGGAGTTCTACCGGCGCCTGACCGGCTGGGCGTACACGCCGGGCCACGAGGTCGCCGACCCGGCGGGCGACGACTGGCTCTCGCTCCAGGTCCCGGGCGGCGCATCGCGCCTCGCGTTCCAGCGGTCCGACGCCGAGGTACGACCCTGGCCCGGCGGGGCGCGCGTGCACATCGACCTCGACGTCCCCGACCTCGACGCGGCGCACGAGCACGCGCTCGCGTGCGGCGCGCGCCCGCTCACGGGCACGCCGGAGGACGAGGGCCACCCCGACGACCTGTTCCGCGTCTACGCGGACCCGGAGGGCCACCCGTTCTGCCTGAGCTCGCCGCCGCTCGACCACCCGTGAGCGGCCGGTGCAGGGCCGCCCGGCGCGAGGCCGGTCCCCGCAGGACCAGCCCGCGCGCGTCCGGTCGGCGCACCGGTCAGTAGCCCGACCCGGCGGCGGGGGCCGCGTCCATGATCTCGGTCCCGTCGGGAGCCACGACGTGCCAGACGCCGTTCACGCCCTGGCCGGTGACGTCGCCGGGGCCGGTGTCGGCCGCGTACGTGTAGACCGGGCGGCCGTCGACGGTGACCTGGAGCTCGCCGTCGACCGCGGTGATGGTGCCGACCTCGCCCGTCACGCCGTCGACCTCGGGGTCCGCGCTCGCCGCGTGGACGGCGGGCCACGCGGCGGCGCACTCGCCCTCGCACGCGCTCGTGCCCGAGCCCTTCGTGTCCTTGTCGTAGTAGTAGACGGTCATGCCCTGGCCGTCGACCACGACGGTCCCGAGCGAGGAGTCCGCCGTGCCGAGCGCGACGTCCGACGAGCCGCCGCCCGTCGAGCCGTCGGAGGTCGATTCCGACGGGCTGGAGCCACCGCCCCCGTACAGGCCGCCTCCCCCGCCGGAGCACCCGGCGAGGGTGGCGGCGAGCAGGGCGGTGACGGCCCAGGTGGTGGCGGCCGGGACACCGGTGGTCAGGGTGCGTCGCATGTCGACTCCTCGGAAGGACGGTCGGGGTCGCGAGCACGGCCCCTACTCTCACGACGGCGCGGCGCGCCGCGAGGTTCACCGGCCCGCCCGCGCGTCGGCCCGCACACCGCACGCCCGTCCGACGGCCCGTCCGACCGTCGGGCCCACCGCCCGGCCGCGCACCGTCGACGGCCCGGGTGAACCGATCAGGACGCTGCCTCGTCTCCCAGGTGACGGAGTCGCAGAGGATGATCGGAAGGGGCAGACGTGCGCAGGAGGACGAAGGTGCTCGTGGGGGTCGGGGTCGGTGTCGTGGTGCTCGGCGGTGCGGCCGTCGCGTTCGGCCCGGGCCTGTACGCGGACTGGTCCAACCGCGCGGCGGCCGAGGAGCCGACGCTCGACGCGTCGTCGGGCGACGGCGCCACGCTCGACCCGGCGGACCTGGCCGGTGCGTGGACGGTCGGGGACGGCTCGTACGCGGGGTACCGCGTGCACGAGGTGCTGCAGGGCGAGGACGTCACGGTGACCGGCCGGACCGACGAGGTCACGGGGTCGTTCACCGTCGCGGACGGCGCGCTCACCGCGGCGACGATCGAGGTCGACATGGCGAGCGTCGCGACCGACGAGCCGCCGCGCGACGCGTACTTCCGGGGCGACGCGCTCGAGGTCGGGACGTACCCGACCGCGACGTTCGAGCTGACGAGCCCCGTGGACCTGCCGACCGGGTCGGGCGACGTCGAGCTCGCGGGCGACCTGACGATCCACGGCGTGACCCAGGCCGTGACGGTCGAGGCGCAGGTCGGCCCGACCACCGACGGCGTCCAGGTCGTCGGGAGCGTGCCGATCACGTTCTCCGACTTCGACGTGGAGGCGCCGAGCCTCGGGTTCGTCACGGTCGACGACGCGGGCAGCGTCGAGTTCGGCCTCGACCTCGTGCGGTCGGCCGGGTCGTGACCGACGGGGAGGTGCCGCGCGTGCGCGCCGACGCCGACGACCTGCTGCGGGCGGTCCACGCCGCGCACGGGCCGGCGCTGGAGCGCTACGTCGCGCGCCTCACCGACGACCCGGCGCAGGCGCAGGACGTGGTGCAGGAGACGCTGCTGCGCGCGTGGCGCCACCCCGAGGTGCTGGAGCGGCCGGAGGGCTCGGTGCGCGCGTGGCTCTTCACGGTGGCGCGCAACCTCGTCGTCGACGAGCTGCGCAGCGCCCACCACCGCCGCGAGCTCGCGAGCGCCGACGTGCCCGACCGCGGCGAGGCCGACGCGACCCAGGCCGTGCTCGACGCGTGGCTCGTCGCGGACGCGCTGGTCTCGCTCTCGCCCGAGCACCGGGCGGTCGTCGTCGACGCGTACTACCACGGGCGCTCCGTGGCCGAGATGGCGTCGGCGCACGGCGTCCCGCCCGGGACGGTGAAGTCCCGCATGCACTACGCGCTCCGCGCGCTGAGGCTCGCGCTGCAGGAGAAGGGAGTCTCGTCATGACCGCCACGCCGGACCCGTACCGCGAGTGGGACGCCGCCTACGTGCTGGGCGCGCTCAGCCCGCGCGACCGGCGCGCGTTCGAGCAGCACCTCGCGACGTGCGCGGCGTGCCGCGAGGCCGTCGCGGAGCTCGCGGGCATGCCGGGCATCCTCGGCATGCTCACGGCCGAGCACGCGGACGCGCTCGTCGACGACGCGCGCGCCGACGTCCCGGCCGAGGCGTCCGGCGGGGCGGGGGGCGCCGTCGTGCCCCTCGCGGTGGTGGCCGCGAGCGCCCGGCGGCGCCGCACCCGACGGCGGTCGCTCCTGTCCGTGGCGGCGGTGGGCCTGGTCGTCGCGGGCGCCGCGGGCGGCGCGGCGGTGACGCGGCCCGACGACGTCCCGCCCCCCGCGACGACCGGCACGACCCAGGTCGCGCTCGAGCCGGTCGGCGGCGCGGACGTGCGCGCCGAGCTCACGCTCACGCCGGCCTCGTGGGGCACGCGCCTCGACTGGTCGTGCTCGTACCCGGCCGGGGTCTGGGAGGACGGCGCGACGTACGAGCTCGTGCTCGTGGACGACGACGGCACGCGCTCGGTCGTGGCTACGTGGTCCTCGACGGAGGCGGGGAGCTCGTCGGGCCTGGGTGCGTCGTCGGCGGTGCCGGTGGACGGGATCGCGCGCCTCGAGCTCGGGGTCGTGGGGGTCGACGGCGCGCTCGCGGCCGCCGACGTCTGACTCCGGCCCGGCCCCCGGGCCGGCCGGACCCTCAGGAAATCCTCGGGTCGAACCACACCACCGGGCTTCCGCAACGCTGAGCCAGACCTCGCCGACCCCTGCGCCGCCCCCGCGGGAACGCTGAGGCGACCGCCGGAGGCTCCTTGTCGACAGCACTCGTCGACCTGGAGCCTCCGGTGAACACCACTGCCCCGCACACCCCCCGCCACCGCGCCGAGGCGGCCGCCCGTCCCGCGGACGGGCCCGCCGTGCGCGTCGTCGTCGTCATCCCCGCCCACGACGAGGAGCAGGCGCTCCCCGCCACCGTCGCCTCGCTCGCGGCCCAGACGCGCCGCCCCGACCGGGTGCTCGTCGTCTCGGACAACAGCACGGACGCGACCGTCGCGGTCGCCCGCGCCGCCGGTGCGGACGTCATGGAGACCGTGGGCAACACGGCCCGCAAGGCGGGCGCGCTCAACCAGGCGATCGCGACCACGACGGAGGACGTCGTCATGGTCCTCGACGCGGACACGACGATCGCCCCGACGTTCGTCGAGGAAGGGCTCGCCGTCCTCGCCTCGGCGCCCGAGGTCGCCGCGGTCGGCGGCGTGTTCCGCGGTCGGCCGCCGCAGGGCTACCTGCAGCACTGCCAGGCCAACGAGTACACGCGCTACGGCGTGCAGGTGGACCTCACCGGCCGCACGGCCGTGCTCACCGGGACCGCCGCGCTCGTGCGCCGCACCGCGCTCCAGGAGGTCGCCGACGCCCGCGGCTCGGTCCTCCCCGGCGAGCGCGGCGACGTGTACGACCGGCACGCGATCACCGAGGACTCCGAGCTCACCCTCGCGCTGCGCACGCTCGGCCACGAGCTGCGCTCCCCCGTCACGATGAGCTGCACGACCGAGCTCATGCCGACGGCCGGCGACCTCCACCGGCAGCGCGTCCGCTGGTACAAGGGGATGCTCGACAACCTCGCCGAGTACGGGCTCACGCGCACGACGTGGCGCTACGTCGGCCAGCAGGTGATGCTCGCCGTCGGCACGCTCATGATGGCGGCCTACCTGCTCCTCACGGTCGTCACCCTCGTGACGGGGACCTTCACGCTGTCCCCGCTGTGGGCGGCTGTCGGGCTCGTCTTCGTCGCGGAGCGCCTCGTCACCGTCTGGGGCGCCGGGCGGCGCGCACGGCTGCTGGCCGCGCTCGTGCTGCCGGAGCTCCTCTATGACCTCGCCCTGCAGCGCGCGTTCCTGCACGCCGCAGCGCTGTTCGTCACGCGGCGCCAGACGACGTGGAACCACGTCGCCGCCACCGCCTGACCCTCACCCCTCCCCTCGCCGGCCCGCCCCGTCGCGCACGCGACCGGGACGTCCTCGGCATGCCCTCACCCGTCCCGGAAGGACAGCAGCCATGTACAACTCGACCCTCGCCCAGACCGCCCCCGTCCTCGCCGTCACCGGCGTCGCGACCGCGTTCCACGTCGTCGCGGCCTGGACGCTCCTCGTCGCCGGCCTCGCGCTCGTCACGACGGCGCGCGTCCTGCGCCGTCGGGCCGCCGCCCGCCGCGCTGAGCAGGCCTGACCTCAGGGACCGGGGGCGGGCGCGACCGGCACGGCGACCTCCATCACCGGGCCGGGACCGCCTGCTTCCCAGGTCGGCAGGTAGACCTCCCGGTCGTCCCCCGCGGGCGCACCGCCCGCGAGCGCCCGCCCGGACGCCAGGTAGTCGTGCACGAGGACCAGACGTTCCTGGTCGCGGGCCTCCGCGGCCGTGAGCGCGACGTACGCCTCCTCGTGCGCGTCGTCCGTCGTGAGGGCGAAGCCCGACGGCGGCCGCACGGGCGCGGGGACGGGAACCCGGAGCGTGAGGCGAGCGGCGTACCCCTCGCTCGCGCGCTCGTGGAGCTCGACGTAGGGGTGGCCGGCGAGGGGCACGTCGGCGGCGCGCAGCACGGCGAAGACCGCTCCGGTCGCCTCGGGCAGCACGGACGGCAGCTCGGCGAGCGTCGCGCGGCGCTCCGTCCCGAGCACGAGCCGCTCCGGCACGTGCCGTCGGTGCACCACGACGTCCAGCCGTGGCGCGCCGACGAGCGCGGACCGGACGTACTCCGCCGCCGTCAGCGACGCCGCGAGCGCCGAGCGGCGGTCGCTCCACACGGCGTCGAACGCGGGGACCGGGTCGGGGGCGGCGAGCACGTCGCCCACCTCGGCGAGCGACAGGCCGACGCCCCGCAGGAGCCGGACGAGGCGGGCGCGCTCCACCTGGCCGCCGTCGAGCAGCCGCGGGCCGTCCGCGGAGGTGCGGCGCGCGTCGAGGAGCCCGCGGTCGACGTACATCCGGACGGCCTTCTCGCTCAGGCCCGTCGCGCGCGCCACCTGACCCGTCGTGTACTCGTCCATGCCCGCGACGCTAGGGCCTTCCCCTGGGGCAGCCGCAAGGGGTCGGCTCAGTCGTCGTCGCCGGGCACGTAGGGTCCGCGGCGGAGCTCGAGGTCGATCTGCTCGGCGTCCAGCAGGTCGAGCGCGTGCCGCAGCGCCTGCGAGCTGTACGCGCCGGACGTGCGCGCGTCGAGCAGCGCGACGCGCTGCGCGGCGATCGCCCGGAGCCGCAGCTCCTTGTACTGCGCGAACAGGTCGGCCGACGTCGCGGCGTCGGTGTCGCGGTTCTCGAGCTCGCGCACGACGTCGCGGCGCACGCGGGCGACGACGGCGCCGTCGTAGGTGGTGCCGTCGGCGCGGCGGAGGTCGGGCGCGTCGATGACGGCCACGGCCGCGCCGTCGAGCTCGGCGCGCACGGCGCCGCGGTCCTCGTCGGCGCGCGTGGAGCCACCCGAGAGGCCGAGCCGGCGCACGACCCACGGGAGCGTGCCGCCTTGCACGACGAGCGTCCCGGCCGCGACCCCGAACGCGACGAGCACGAGGAACGAGCGCTGGGGGGTGTCGAGCGGGAGGGTCTGCGCCGCGGCGAGCGTCACGACGCCCCGCATGCCCGCCCACACGAGGAGCGTGCCCTCGCGCCACCCGAGCCGCTCGGCCGTCAGGTAGTCGATGTCGGCCGCACGACGACGCAGCGACGACCGCAGCCGGCCCACCCGCTCCGGGGGCGCCTTGGCGACCATCTCCGCGCCGCGTCGCTCCGGGGTCCCGGGCGCCGGCCTGGCCGGGGGCGGTGTGGCCGGCGTGACGGGCGTGCCGTCGGCCGCGAAGCGCGCGTCGAGCTTCTCTTGCATGCCCGCGATGACGCCGCGCATCGACTCTCCCCGCCGCGCGCGTCGCGCGAGCGACCGCAGGAGCGTCGCGACGTACGCGGAGCGCACGACGAGGATGACGACGGCCGCGAGCGCAGCGATGCCGACCGCGCGCCACAGGCTGCCGTGGGCCTCCTGCACGTCGGTGACGAGCGCGAACAGCTCGAGCCCCATGAGGAGGAAGACGGTGCCCTCGAGCAGGAGCTCGACGGTCCGCCAGTTCGACTCCTCGGCGAGCCGGTGCTGGGGGCGCAGGTACTTCGCGGCGCCGTTGCCGGTGACGAGGCCCGCGGTGACGACGGCGACGAGGCCCGACGCGCCGAGCTCCTCCGACGGCAGGTAGGCGAGGAACGGCACGACGAAGGACACCGCGGTGCTCAGCGCGGGGTTGGCGAGGCGGCGCCGGACGAACAGGCCGAGGAAGCCGACGAGGAACCCGACGAGCACGGCCACGACGACGGCGAACACGAAGTCGCCCGCGACCGACCACAGCGACACGCGGGTGGCGGACTCCCCGGTCGCGACGGCGATCCCGATCCCGGCGATGGCGGAGCGCAGGAGCACGAGGGCGGACGCGTCGTTGAGCAGGCTCTCGCCCTCGAGCAGCGTGACGACGCGGGGTGACGCGCCGAGCCGTTTGACGATGGACGTCGCGACGGCGTCGGTCGGGCTGACGATGGCGCCGAGCGCGAAGCCCGCCGCGAGCGGGATGCCGGGGATGAGCCACGTGAAGAGGTAGCCGAGGAGCGCGGTGCTGAGCAGGACGAGGACGACGGAGAGCCCGCTGATCGCGGTGAAGTCCCGCCGGAAGTCCATGGTGGGCAGGCCGACGGCCGCCGAGTACAGCAGCGGCGGCAGGATCCCGGCGAGGATCCACTCGGGCTCGAACTCGATCTCGGGGACGGCGGGCACGAAGCTCACGACGACGCCGACCGCGACGAGCACGAGGGGCGCGGCCACGCCCGCCTTCGGCGCCAGGGCGTTGACCCCGACGATCGCGACGACCGCGAGCGTCCCGACGACGATGAGGGAGAGGATCTGCTCCTCGGTCAGGCTGAACGGGAACTCCATCTGCACCTCCGGCTACCGGCGCCGCGCCCGGGTCGGCGCGCGCGGGACGCCCCCACGCTAGCCGCCGGGGCCGTCTCCGGCGGTGCGCACGCGGCGTTCGAGGCGCCACTCGTTGCCGGAGGTCCCCGCGACCCAGCGGTGCTCGAGCCGGTCGACGCACGCCCGCGCGAGCGCGAGCCCCCGCCCGGACTCGGCCTCGGGGGGCGGCATGGTGCGGTCGAGGTCGACGTCGGCGGCGGGTGCGGTGTCGCGCAGCACGACGACGACGCGTCCCGCCCCGGCGTCGAGCTCGGCCCGGACCTCGACCGTCTCGGGTGCGGGCGAGTGCCGCACGATGTTCGCGGCGATCTCCGTCGTGGCGAGCTCGACGGCGAGCCGGTCGTCGGTGGGCACCCACGGCGCCTGGCCCCAGAGCGCGGCGAACGCGTCCGGGAGGGCGTCGAGCCACGGCGGGGACGCGGTCGCGCTCAGCACGACGAGCGGGGCGTCCGGCGGGGTCACGCGGGGGTCACCCGTCGGCGAACGCGCTCGCCGCGTCGTCGTGCACGCGCAGCACGCGGTCGAGGTTGGTGAGCCGCAGGACCGTCGCCACGGACGGCGCGGCGTTCGCGAGCCGCAGGTCTCCGCCGGCGGCGCGCGTCGTGCGCAGCCCGCCGACGAGGGCGCCGAGGCCCGAGGAGTCGACGAACTCGAGGCTCCCGAGGTCGACGACGAGCCGGGTCCGGCCCGCCTCGACGAGGTCGGTGACCGCGTCGCGCAGCTGGGGTGCCGTGGTGAGCGTGAGCCGCCCCCGCGGCACGATCACCGCCCCCGTCTCCTCGAGCGGTGTCACGTCGAGCTTCACTGGTCCTCCGTCCGTCGTCCGGTCATCGTCGTCTCCGGCACGGGCTCGCGCGGCGGGCGCGGGCCGGAGTACCGCGCGGCGGGGACGAGCACCCCGAGCACCGCGAGGTCGTACGCCACCCAGGCGAGGGTGACGAGGGTCGCGCCGAGGTCGGCGTCGAACGCGACGAGGCGCACCGTGCCGACGACGGCCGAGACCACGAGCAGCACCATGGCCGTGAGCTGGGGCCAGATGGTGCGCCAGGCCGGCCGGTGCTCCCCGGTCCGCGTCTTGGGCGTCACGACGAACCCGAGCGGGCGGCCGAGGACGACGTTCGCGAACGCCGTCCAGCAGGCCCGGATCCACACCGGGAAGAGCGCGAGCGAGTACTGCTGCCCCCGCCAGGTCCGCACCCCGCGCGCCACGACGAGGAACAAGAGCTGGTTGAGCACGAAGTACGGCACGAAGCGCACGAAGAAGTCCGTCCCGAACGCCTGGACCGGGAGGATGCCGAAGCACAGGTACACCATGGGCGCCGCGAGGTACGCGAGGGCGGCGAAGCCCGCGAGGTAGCTCCACATCGTCGCGAAGTACATGAGCCGCTGCCCCACGCGCAGCCCGCGCAGCGTGAGGGGGTTCTCCCGGAGCATCACCTGCACCGTGCCCTGCGCCCAGCGCAGGCGCTGCTGGAGCATCGTCGGCATGTCCTCGGGCGCCAGGCCGTGGGCGAGGACCTCGTGGTGGTAGACCGACCGCCACCCGAGCGCGTGCAGCCGCATCGCGGTGGCCATGTCCTCCGTGACGGAGATCGTCGCCATCGGCATGACGGCCTGCGCCTCGTCGCTGCGCCCGACGTCGACCGCGTCCGCGAGGCGGCGCACCGCCTCGACGGCCACGAGCGGCGAGAGGTCGCGCCGGGCGAGCCGGTCGAGCGCCTCCTCGTCGACGACGAGCTGGCCGATCTCCTCGTCGACCTGGAACGGGCCGCCGGACACGAGCTCGGGCTCCACCGTCGCGAGCTCTGCCCGCAGCGCCTCCACCTGGCCGGCGACGACGCTGCGCGACGCCTCGTCGACGCGGCGCTGGAACCGGTAGGTGACGTCGGCGGCGGGCTCCCCCGCGGCGAGGGCCCGGCGGGCCTCGTCGGCCTCCGCGCGGAGCCGCTCGACGGCGGTCCGCACCGCCGGGTCGGCCGCCTCCGGCGAGCGCGCCGCCCGGGCGAGCACCGAGCCCGCGGTGCGCAGCGCGCGCCGCACGCCGACCGTCACGCCCTGCACGTACCCGACGACGCCGAGCTGCATGAGCGCCTCGCGCCGCAGCACGGCGTTGGAGCCGCAGAAGAACGCGGCGTTCCACCCGTCCTTCCCCTGCTGGATCGGCCCGTAGAAGAGGGGCGCCTGGCTCCCGAGAGGGTCGGCGTCGTCGACGTTGACGAACCACTGCGGTGTCTGCACGATCGCGACGCGCTCGTCCGCGGTGAAGTACCCGACCGTGCGGTCGAGGATCGCCGGGTCGGGCACCTGGTCGGCGTCGAGCACGAGCAGCAGCTCGCCGTCCGTCTGGAACAGCGCGTTGTTGAGGTTGCCGGCCTTCGCGTGCCGCGGCTTGCCCGCCCAGCTCGCGCTGCGCGTGAGGTACCCGACGCCCGCCTCCGCGGCGGCGGTCCGCATGCTCTCGCGCGCGCCGTCGTCGAGGATCCACGTGCGGTGCGGGTACCGGATGGCCCGCGCCGCGCGGGCGGTCGCGAGGACGAGCTCCTCGGGCTCGTCGTACGTCGTGACGAACACGTCGACCGTGACGCCCTCCGGGGCGGGCGGCGGCTCGCCCCGCTCGCGCAGGCGCCACATCGTCACGCCGAAGAGGGCGGTGTCCACGAGGCTGTACGTCTCGGCCAGCACGAGCGGGACGGCGATCCACCAGTGCGACCACGCCACGGAGTCGAGCCACCGCCACGCGACGTAGTTGACGCCCGTGAGCAGCGCCAGCACGACGAGCACGCGGATCAGCACGAGCCGCCGCGCGGAGCCCCTCATGCCGCGACCCGCTCGACCACGAGGACCGTGAGGTCGTCCCCGACGTACCGCCCCTCGGCGATCCCGACTAGCACGTCGAGCGTCGCCGCGGCGTCCCCGGCCTGGCGGACGTCGCGCGCGGCCCGCGCGAGAGCGGGGCCCTCCGGGACGGGCAGCGGGACGTCCGGGTCCAGGAGCCGCGGGTCCCCGCCCGGGACCCCGAGGTCGGCGAGCAGGTCGACGAGCCCGTCGCTCACGACGACGAGCCGGTCGCCCGGTTCGAGGGTCACGTGGTGGACGGTGCGCGCGGTGCCCGGCGCGACGCCGAGCGGCAGGCCGTCCGCCTCCAGGCGGTGGATGCCGCCGTCGGGCCGCAGCACGCTCGCCAGGCCGTGCCCCGCGTCGACGTACGCGAGCCGCCCGCTGTCCCGCTCGACCGTGGCGCACCAGGCCGTGACGAACGAGCCGACCTCCTCCAGGTCCGGGGCGAGCAGGTCGTCGGCCGTCTCGACGCCCGCCGCGAGCGACGGCGACCGGAGCGCGGACCGCAGCGCGGCGCGCGCCGACGCCGCCACGATCGCGGCGGGCATGCCCTTGCCCATGACGTCCGCGACGACGAACCCGGCGCCGTCGGCCGTCGTCGTCCAGTCGTAGAAGTCGCCCCCGACGCCGCGGGCCGGCAGGCAGCGCGCGGCCACCCGGTAGCCCTCGAGCTCCGGGGCGCGGCGCGGGAGGAGTCCGCGCTGCACCGCGCCCGCCCGGTCGAGCTCGACGTCGTGCTGGAGCTCCCCCTGGACCCACAGCGCGAGGTCGCGCAGCAGGGAGCGGTCGGCGTCGTCGAACCGGCGCGGCCGGGTGTCGATGACGCACAGCGTGCCGACCAGCTCGCCGCCCGGCGCCGCGATGGGGTGCCCGGCGTAGAACCGCAGGTGCGGGTCGCCGACCACGAAGGGGTTGTCGGCGAACGTGGCGTCCTGCGCCGCGTCCTCGACGACGAGCGTGCGGTCCGCACGGATCGTCACGTCGCAGAACGCGCCCTCGCGCTGCGCGACCGGGCCGTCGAGGCCGACGAACGCCTTGCGCCACTGCCGGTCCGCGTCCACGAGCGTGATGCTCACCGTCGGGACGCCGAACAGGCGCTGCGCGAGCCGCGTCACGCGGTCGAACCGTTCCTCGGGCGAGCTGTCGAGCACGCCGAGCCGCTGGAGCGCCAGGACCCGCGCGCGTTCGTCCTGGAGCGCGTCGGTCGTCGTCAAAGTCTCTTCCCCCTGCTCGTGCCTCTCCGTCGTGACGCGACCTCCCGACATCTATCACGGAGTGCTGCGCGTCGCAGGGGCAGGAGACGGTCCGCACGTCCCGGACCTGGACCTTCGCCCGTGCCTGCCGCGGTGCGTCTCGGGGTGGGGCCGCTCCGGTCGCGAGCGGCCCGCGGTCCGGAGACGCTGCCAGAGGCGACGAACCGCCGGGCACCCGAGGAGAGGGAGGACCGTGGACGCGATCACCGTGCTGGAGGACCTGTTCGGGAGGATCGGGCCGACCGCGACGCGCGCGGTCGACGGCCTCGGCGAGGACGCGCTCACCGCGCGCGTCGACCCGGGCGCCAACACGATCGCGTGGCTCGCGTGGCACCTCGCGCGCGGGCAGGACGCCCAGGTCGCGGGCGCCGTCGGGCGGGACCAGGTGTGGACGCGCGACGGGTGGGCCCGCCGGTTCGACCTGCCGTTCGACGACGGCGCGACCGGCTACGGGCAGTCGGCCGACGACGTCGCGCGCGTCCGCGCGCGCGACGACCTGCTGCTCGGCTACGTCCACGCGGTCCAGGTCGAGTCCCGCGACGTGCTCGCGTCCCTCACCGCCGACGACCTCGACCGGGTCGTCGACGAGGCGTGGGACCCGCCCGTGACGCTGGGCGTCCGGCTCGTGAGCGTCGCGGTGGACGCCCTCGAGCACGCGGGCCAGGCCGCCTACCTCCGAGGGGTGCTCGAGCGCACCGGGCGCGTCTGACGCAGCGCGGGATCGACGAGCGAGGCGCGACCGCCGGGCGCCAGGACCTGCGGTCGTAGGGTCGGACGATGGGGAACCCGATGCACTTCGACGCGCTGGCGGACGCCTACGCGTCCGCCCGTCCGCCGTACCCGGCCGAGCTGTGGGAGCGGGTGCGTCGCACGGGCCTGGTCGCGCCGGGTCGGCGAGCGGTCGACCTCGGCGCGGGCACCGGTGAGGCGACCGGGCCGCTGCTCGCAGCGGGGGTCGACGTGGTCGCCGTCGAACCAGGCACGCAGCTGGCCGCCGTGCTCGCGGCCCGTCACCCGACGGCGGAGGTGGTCGTCGCACGGGCCGAGGACGCCGAGCTCGGCCGAGCGGCGTTCGACCTGGCGGTCGCCGCGACCTCGATCCACTGGATGGACCTCGACGCGCTCCTGCCCCGGCTCCATCGCGCCCTGGTGCCAGCCGGGCGGTTCCTCGTCTGGCGGCACGTCTTCGGTGACCCCGCGGCGGAGCCGACCGCCTTCCGTGACCGGGTCGCGCGGATCGTCGCGCGGCGGAGCAGGCCGCCGCGCGCCGGAAACCCGGAGGCCGTCAGGGAGACCGCGGCACGGCTGACTGCCTCCGGGCTGTTCGCCGTCGAGGACATCGGTGAGTACCGCTGGAGCATCGAGCTCGACCCCGAGCAGGTTCACGGGCTCTTCAGCACGTTCAGCGACTGGAGTCGGGACGAGGTCGACGAGGTCGCAGCGGCCGTCGCGGACCTCGGAGGGCGCGTCGTCGAGCACTACACGTCCTGGTTGATCGTCTGTGCACCGGTCCCCGGAGCCAGTCCCCAGTAGCTCGGCATGCCGTCGAGAGCCTGGCCCGACCCGCCGTGGTGATCGAGAGCTGCTACGGCTGGTCGGGTGAGAGGAGCGAGGAGAGTCTCTGCGGCGGTCGGACGGGGGGTGTGACGTACGGCTAGTGAACGGCGCTGCGTTCTTGCTGGCCAGAGAGGGTTTCTCATTCCGCGGCCCGGTGGTCGAGCTCGTCCTCGATCACGGCCTCGAGCTCGGCGGCGGACGGCAGCACACCGCGGGCTTCCTCGGGCAAGCCCTGGTAGTCCGCGACGGCGATCGGCACCCGGGTGCCGGCCAGCGCGTACCGCACCGTCGGGCCGGTCTTGCCCGTGCACAGCAAGATCCCGATCGTCGGGGCGTGGATCTCGGGCCGACGGAACTGATCGTCGACGATCGCGACGTACGTACCGAGCTGGCCGACGTGGGCCGGCTCGAACGGCCCGATCTTGAGCTCGACCACCACGTAGCGCAGCTGCTCGACGTGGAAGAACAGCAGGTCGACGTAGAACTCGTCCACCCGGTCGCTCGCGTCGTCCGGCACGGTCAGACGCACCTGGCGCCCGACGAACGCCATGCCGCGACCAAGCTCGAGCATCGTGTCCTGCAGCCGGTCCATCAGCGCCTGCTCGACGTCCCGCTCTGCCACCCGTTCGACCATCGCCAGGTGCTCGAACACGTACGGATCCTTGACCAGCTGCTGCGCCAGCTCAGAGTCCGGCGCCTCGAGCGCCTCGGTGAAGTTCGTCGGCGCCGCCCCGACGGCGCGGCGCAGGTCGGCCTTGATCTGATGCTCGAGCACCGCGCGCGACCAGCCGTACTCGGCCGCACTCGCGGCGTACCAGTCCCGCTCCTCCCGCGTTTCGAGCCGGTCGAGCAGGACCGTCACATGACGCCACGGCAATCGTCCACCAACGTGGTGGACGAACTCCTCCTCCGTCGGCCACGCCTCCGCCGCCCGGCGCATGTAGAGCAGGTTCGAGCGTGACCAGCCGCGCTGGTCCGGAAACTCGCGCTGCAGGTCCGCGGCCAGCGACGTGACGACCTTGCTGCCCCAGCCCGCCTGGCGCTGCCGGTCGAGGATGTCGCGCCCGACCGACCAGTACAGACGCAGCACCTCGGTGTTCGCCGCACGCGCCGCGCGGAACTGCGTCGCGCGGACTCGCGCCTTCAGATCGGCCAGGAGCTCGGCGTATCCGACTGGTTCCAACTCGCTCCCCGAGGACGTCACGCGCGACATCCTGCCGCATCGCTCGGGACAGCAGCACACACAGGCTTGGCCTGGCCTTCACACCGGCCGTGGGGTCGAGCGCCTCGACAGAGATCATGCCCGGCCACCTCGAGGTGACCCGTTGCCGCACCGCGTCAGGCAGACGGCGCCACCGCGTCGACGAACCAGGACGTGAGGGTCGTGGGGTGGGTGATCGCGGTGCCCACGCACACGGCGAACGCGCCGCGCGCCATCGCCTCGGCGGCCTGGGCGGGGGTGTGCACGCGACCCTCGACCACGACCGGGAGGGTGCAGGCGGCGACCATCTCGTCGACGAGCGCGAGGTCGGGGCCGTCGGTCCGGGGCCGCTCGCCGGTGTACCCGGAGAGGGTCGTGCCGAGCAGGTCGACGCCCGCGTCCTGGGCGGCGAGCGCGTCGTCGAGCGACCCGCAGTCCGCCATGACGAGCGCGTCGGTCGTCTCGCGCAGGCGCGCGACGGTCTCGGCGAGCGTGAGCCCGTCGGGGCGGGGCCGGCGCGTGCCGTCGAGCGCGACGACGTGCGCGCCCGCGTCCGCGACCGCGACGGCGTGCCGGAGGGTCGGGGTGATGAAGACCCCGCCGTCGCCGTCCTTCCACAGCCCGACGACGGGCACGTCGACCGCCGCGACGACGGCCGCGACGTCGTCCAGGCCCTGGACGCGGACGGCGGCCGCGCCCCCGGCGACGACGGCGCGCGCCATCTGCGCCGTCGTGCGCGGGTCGCGCAGGGGCTCGCCGGGGTAGGCCTGGCACGACACCGTGAGGCGTCCGCGCATCGCGTCGAGGACGCGCTCGCGCGTCCAGGGGGTCCGGTCGTGCTGCTCCGCGCTCATCGGGCTCCTCCGTCGGTCGTGCGGTCGTCGAGCAGGTTCCACGCGCCGCGCGCCGCGCCGACGACCGCCGCGACGTTCCCCAGCGCGGCGGGCCGCAGCGGCAGGTCGGCGAGCACGTCGACGACCTCCGCGCGCAGCGCGTCCTCGAGCGCGGACCACCACAGGTCGCCCGCGCCGGCCATGCCGCCGCCGACGACGACCACCTCCGGGTCGAGCACGGTGACGACCCCGGCGACGGCGCGGCCCACGGCCCGGGCGGCGTCGCGCACGACCGAGGCCGCGAGCTCGTCGCCCGCGTCGGCCCGGGCGACGACGTCGCGCGTGTCGGGGCTGGTCGCGTCCCCGCCGAGCGCGAGGTAGCGGCGGTGGACGGCCGGGCCCGCCCCGATCGCCTCCAGGTGGCCGGTACGCCCGCACGGGCAGCGCAGGAGCTCGGCGCCGGGGACGGGCACGTGCCCCAGCTCGCCCGCGACGTGGTGCGCGCCGCGCAGGGGACGCCCGTCGAGCACGACGGCGCCCCCCACCCCGGTCCCGACGGCGACGAGGAGCGCGCTGCGCGCACCCGCGGCGGCGCCGCGCCACACCTCGCCGGCGGCGTGCGCGTCGACGTCGTTCTCGACGAACACGGGCAGGTCGGCGTCCGCCGCAAGGTCGGCGAGCCGACGGCGCAGGCCGCCCGCGACGTCGGTCCCGGGCCAGCCGGGCAGGGTGTCGGTCGCGGAGACGATCACGCCACGACCGACGTCCACCACGCCGGCCGTGCCGACCCCGAGCGCGCGCAGGCGCGCCGCGCCCGGCAGCGCGGCGACGACCTCGCGCACGACCCCGGCGACGTCGTCGAGCACCGCGTCAGGGCCGCCGGCGGCCGGGGTCGGCACGGCGAGCACGGGACCGAGGGTCCCGTCGGCCGCGACGGTCGCCGCGGCCGTCTTGGTGCCGCCGAGGTCGACGCCGACGACGACCGTCGGCGCGGCGGCGTCCGGGGAGGCGTCAGCCACGCAGGAGCCCCGCGGCGCGCGTGATCTCCTCGACGCGCGCGGCGACGTCGTCCGCGAGCGGCTCGACGGGGAACGCGAGGGTCTCGGTCGCGATGAGCCCCTGGCGCTGCGCGGCCACCTTGAACGCCCCGACGCCCGCGGCGTCGCCCGAGCGGCCGCGTGCCTGGAACACGATCTCGAACAGCGCGGCGATACGGTCCTGCTCCACCCGGGCATCGTCCCACTTCCCGGCCTGGGCGAGGTCCCACAGGCGCACGTACCCGCCCGCGTCGACGTTCGCGAGGCCGGGCACGACGCCGTCGGCGCCGAGCAGCAGCATCCCGTCGACCACGACCTCGTGCCCCGTGAAGAGCACGAGGGGCGAGCCGGCCGCCGCGTTGGCGGCGACGAGACGGCGGAACCCGACGTCGTCGCCCGACGAGTCCTTGACACCCGCGAGGACGCCCTCGGTGCCGAGCCGGACGAGGAGGTCCGCGGGCAGCTTCGTCCGCACGCGCACGGGGATGTCGTACGCGAACAGCGGCACGTCGACGGCGGCCGCGACGGCGCGCAGGTGGCGCTCGATCTCGTCGAGGTCGTTGAGCGCGTAGACGGGGGCCGTGGCGACGACCGCGTCCACCCCGCCCGCCACGAGCGCCTTCGCCTGCTCGACGACGCGCGCCGTCGTCAGGTCGATGGCGCCGCCCATGACGGGCACGCGACCGGCGGCAGCGCGCACGACGGTCCGCACGACGACGTCGCGCTGCGCGTCGGTGAGGTAGGCGACCTCGCCGGTCGACCCGAGCACGAACAGGCCGTGCACGCCCTCGGTGACGAGGTGGTCCACGAGACGCTCGAGGGACGCGACGTCGACCTCGCCCTCGGTCGTGAGCGGGGTGAGGACGGGCGGGACGATCCCGCGGAAGGGGGTGGTCACGAGGAGCTCCGGTTCTGGGTTCAGCGGTGTGGTGGTCGGGGTGGTGCCCGGCGTCGGGCGGGGCGCGGCGGCGCTCACAGGAGCGCGGGCGCCGCGCCGAGCAGGGTGCGGGTGTAGTCGTCCTGGGGGTCGTCGAGCACGCGCGCGGCGGGGCCGGACTCGACGATGCGGCCGCCCTGCATGACGACGATCTCGTCGGAGACGTGGCGCACCGTCTGGATGTCGTGCGAGATGAACACCATCCCCAGGTCGAGCTCGGCCTTGAGGTCGGCGAGCAGGTTGAGGATCTGGGCCCGCACGGACACGTCCAGCGCGGACGTCGGCTCGTCGGCGACGATCACGTCGGGCGAGAGCGCGAGGGCGCGCGCGATCGCGACGCGCTGCCGCTGCCCGCCGGAGAGCTGGCCGGGCAGCGCGTCGAGCGCCGACTCGGGCAGCCCGACGAGGTGCACGAGCTCGCGGACGCGCGCCTCGCGCGAGGCGGCGTCGCCGACGCGGTGCACGTCGAGCGGGTCGCGCAGCGCGTCCCGCACGCGCATGCGGGCGTTGAGCGCGGTGGCCGGGTCCTGGAAGACGACGGACACGACCCGCCCGACGTCGCGCCGCACGCGCGTCGTGTACTTGTCGACCGGCTGCCCGCGGAAGCGGATCTCGCCGGACGTCGGCGCCTGCAGCCCGACGAGCACCTTCGCCATGGTCGACTTGCCCGAGCCGGACTCGCCGACGATCCCGAGCGTGCTGCCGCGGCGGACCGCGACGCTGACGTCGTTCACGGCGTGCACCCGGTTGGCCTGGAAGAGCGTGCCCGTGCGGGCCTTGAAGACGACGTGCACGCCGCGCAGCTCGACGACGGGGGTGTCGCGGTCGGTCGCGGACCCCCGCTCCGCGGCGGTCGGGGTCTGGTCGGTGGCGCTCATCGCGTCCCTCCGGTGGTGATCGGGGCCGGGCCACCGCCCGCGACGGCGCCGACCGGCTCGTCCGGCGGCATCGCGACGAGGTGCTGCCCGTCGGCGTCCACGGCGCGCAGCACGGGCCGCACGTCGAGACCGCGGTCGGGGCGCGACGAGCGCGGCGCGAACCGGTCGCCCGTCGGGAAGTCGCGCGGCGACGGGACCGTGCCGGGGATCTGGTGCAGGCGCGTGGAGCGCTGCTCGATCGAGAGCACCGCGCCGAGCAGGCCCTGCGTGTACTCGTGGCGGGGGTCGGTGAGCAGCTCGCTCGTCGGCGCCTGCTCGACGACCTGGCCCGCGTACATGACCGTGATGCGGTGCGCGATCTGCGCGACGAGCGCGAGGTCGTGGCTGACGAACACCATCGCGAAGCCGAGCTTGACGCGCAGCTCGTCGAGCAGCGCGACGACCTGGGCCTGGACGGTGACGTCGAGCGCCGTCGTCGGCTCGTCCGCGATGACCAGCTTCGGGTCGCGCGTGAGGGCCATGGCGATGAGCACGCGCTGGCGCTGCCCGCCGGAGAGCTCGTGCGGGTAGCTCTTGAGCGTGCGCTCCGGGTCGAGGCCCACGAGCTCGAGGAGCTCCTCGGCCGTGCGGGTCCCGCCGCGGCGCGTGAGCTGCTTCATCTGCGCCCGGACGAGCATCGACGGGTTGAGCGAGCTCAGCGCGTCCTGGTAGATCATCGCGATCTCGGTGCCGCGCAGCGCCGCGCGCTCGCGGTTGCCCATCGCGAGCAGGTCCTTGCCGCCGTAGCGGATCTCGCCGCTGATCTGCGCGGAGGGGTCCAGCAGGCCCATGACGGCGAGCGACGTGATCGACTTGCCGCAGCCGGACTCGCCGACCAGCGCCATGGTCTCGCCGGGGCGGACCGAGAACGAGACGTCGTCGACGACCGCGACGTCCCCGTGGCGCGGGAAGCGGATGGACAGGTTGCGCACCTCGAGCAGGGGCTCGGCGTCGCCGTCGTACACGGGCCGGTCCGTGCGGGCCGACTCTGCCGCGCGCAGCGTGGCGAGGCGCGAGGCGAGGGGCACGGCCCGCCCGACGTGCGCGACCTGCGGCTCGACGTCCGGCACGACCGGCTCGGACTCGGCGAGGCGTGCCTCGTCCGCCGTCTCGACCGGCTCGTCGGCGTCCATCGCGGTGAGCTCCGCGGCGACGGCCGCGTCGTCGGAGTCGGTCGCGAGGGCCTTCGCCGGGGTGGCGCGCGTCGCCCGCGGGGCGGCGACCATCGCGTCCGTCATGCCCTCGGAGAGGATGTTGAGGCACAGGACGGTGAGCATGATGGCCAGGCCGGGGAAGAACGTCGCCCACCAGTAGCCGCCCATGACGAGGTCGCGGCCGGCGGCGATGATGTTGCCCCACGAGGGCTCCGGGTCGGGCACGCCCGCCTGGATGAAGGAGAGCGACGCCTCGAAGACGATCGCGTCGGCCACGAGCACGGTGGTGAACACCAGCACGGGCGCCGCGCAGTTGCGGGCGACGTGCTTGGCGAGGATCCAGGCCGTGCGGGCGCCCATGACGCGGGTCGCGGCGACGTAGTCCTCGCCGTACTGGTCGAGGATGTTGGCCCGCACGACGCGCGTGAGCTGCGGCGTGTAGAGGAACGCGATCGTCAGCACGAGCACGGGCAGCGAGCGGCCGAAGACCGAGACGAACACGGCGGCCAGCGCGATGCCAGGGAACGACATGATGATGTCGAGCACGCGCATGAGGGTCTCGGAGACGCTCTTGCGGGCCGTCGCGGCGACGGCGCCGAGCACGGCGGCCGCGGCGAGCGCGATGGCGGTGGCCCCGAGGCCGATGACGAGCGAGTACCGCGCGCCGTAGACGACGCGGGAGAAGATGTCGCGCCCCTGGCGGTCGGTGCCGAACCAGTTCTCCGCGCCCGGGGGCTGGACGGGCGTGCCGGTGGCGAGCGGGTCGTGGCTCGCGACGAGCGGCGCGAAGACGGCCGCGAGCGCCACGAGGAGCACGAACGCGAGGGAGATCTTGGACCCGAGGGGCAGCGCGCGCAGGCGCAGCCCGGGGGTCGAGAGTCGTTCGGTGAGCTGTCGGCGCACGTCACACCGTCCTGATCCGCGGGTTGACGAGCACGTAGAGCATGTCGACCACGATGTTGATGAGCACGAACGCGAGCGCCACGGTGAGGGTCACGCCCTGCACGAGGTTGGGCTCGTTGTTGGTGACGCCGTTGAGGATGAGCGTGCCCATGCCGGGCAGCGCGAAGATGATCTCGATGACGACGGCGCCGCCGATGAGGTAGCCGACGCGCAGGCCGAGGACCGTGATCGGGGTGATGAGCGCGTTGCGCAGCACGTTGCGCCCGACGACGACGTGGCGTGGGATGCCCGCGCCGATCGCGGTGCGGACGTAGTCCTTGTCGAGCTCCTCGACGACGGACGTGCGCACGACGCGCGTGAGCTGGCCGACGACGGGGATCGCGAGCGCGAGCGCGGGCAGCGTCATGCGCGCGAGGTAGCCGCCGAGGTCCTCGGACGGGTCGGGCAGGGGCCCGCTCGCGGGCAGCCACCCGGCGCTCAGCGTGACGACCTGGATGAGCAGCACCGCGAGCCAGAACGACGGCGTCGCGAGGGACGCGACGGACACGACGCGGATCGCCTTGTCGGGCCAGCGGTCGCGGTAGAGCGCCGCGAGGATGCCCATGACGAGCGCGGCCACGACGGCGATGACGAGGCCCATGAGCGTGAGCTGCAGGGTGATCGGCAGGGCGCGCGCGACCTCGTCGGCCACGGGCACCTGGCGTGCGCTGAACGTGCCGAGGTCCCCGTGCAGGAGGCCGCCGAGGAACGCGACGTACCGGACGAGGAGCGGGTCGTTGAGCCCGTTGGCCTCGCGGTACGCCTCGCGCGCCTCGACCGAGGCACCCTCGCCGAGGGCCTGGATCGCGGGGTCGACCTGCGAGAACGACATCACGAGGAACACGAGGAACGTGATGCCGAGGATCATGATCGGCAGCTGCAGGAGGCGGCGTCCGACGAGTCGCAGCAGCGCGCTCATGGTCGACCTCCTGGTGCGTCGGGGGTGCGGTGCATGGTCTGTCCGTTCTGGGTGCCGGGCGGGTACCGGGCCCCTCGCCGGGGCGGGCGAGGGGCCCGGGGTCGGTCGGCGCCGAGGGCTACGCGCCCGCGGCTACTTGACGAGGCCGGCGTCGAGGAACGACAGGCCCGTGATGGGCAGCGGCTTGAAGCCGGAGAGCGTGTCGCCGTCCCACGCGGTCGGCAGCTTGCGGTGCAGCAGCGGGTAGAGCGGCACCTCGGTGGAGATCAGGTCGAACGCCTGGTTCCACAGCTCCTGCTGCTCGTCGCCCGACGTGCGGACGGCGGCGTCGAGGATGCCCTGGAGCTCGGCGAACTTCGGGTCGTCGTTCCAGCGGTAGCGCGACTGCGACCACACGTTGTCGCCGTACCACCAGCGCATGAGCAGGTCGGGGTCGTTGCCGAAGACGGACGGGTCGCCGGGCGCCACCATGACCTGCAGGTCGCCGTTGTCGACCTTGGTGTACTGGCCGCCGGACTGGCCGATGTCGAGCGTCGTGTCGACGCCGATCGCGTCGAGGTTCTCCTTGATGAGCGGCGCGATGTCCGCGACCCAGCCGGTGTCGGTGGTGAGGAGCGTGATGGACAGGTCGCTCACGCCGGCCTCGGCGAGCAGCGACTTCGCCTTCTCCGGGTCGTACGAGTAGACGGTCGACGCCTCGTGGTAGTTCGGGTGGCTCTGCGGCAGGAAGCTCGTGGCCGCGGCACCGTTGCCGAGGAGCCCGTTGTCGATGATCTTGTCCATGTCGAGCGCGTAGAAGAACGCCTGGCGCACGCGGACGTCGTCGAACGGGGGCAGGTCGGTGTTGAACATCATGAAGAGCGTGCCGAACGACTGGACCGACTCGACGTCCACGGCGCCCTCGAGCGTCGGGACGTCGATGTAGGGGACGTCCTCGATCGCGCTGACCGTGCCGGAGCTCATCGCGGTGACGCGCGCCGCGGGGTCGGACAGCAGGTTCCACACGAGACCGGCGGCCAGCGCGGGACGACGGCCGTTGTAGTCGTCGAAGCGCTCGAACGTGATCTTGTCGTCGGGCGTCGCCTGGGTCATCTTGAACGGGCCGGTGCCGACGGGCAGGGCGTTGAACGCCTCGTAGTCGGACTCGACGAGCGCCTTGGGGACGACCTTGACGACCGAGAGACGCTCGGGGACGAGGCTGAACGGGTACTTGAGGTTGATCGAGACCGTGTCGTCGTCGACGGGGGTGACGGACTCGATGAAGTCGATGAAGCCGGCGTAGAGCGACTCGCTCGCCGGGTCGAGCACGCGCTCGAAGCTGAAGACGACGTCGTCGACGGTGACGGGCGTGCCGTCGTGGAAGACCGCGCCCTCGCGGATGTCCACCTCGTAGTGGGTGTCGTCGACCTGCGCCGGGAGGTCGGTGCCGAGCGCCGCGTAGACCTCGCGCGTCGCGGGGTCGAGCTCGGTGAGTCCCTCGAACACGTGCCAGTTCGCGGCTACTGTCACGGCACCGGTGGTGATCATCGGGTCGAACCCACCGGAGAGGGAGTACGAGATGCCCGCCTCGATCACGGCGTCCTGGTCGATCTCGCCCTGGGCGGCGGTGCCCTCGGTCGGGTCGTCCTGCGCGGCGTCGCCACCCGAGCACGCCGCGAGGCCGAGCGCGAGCACGACGCCCGCGGCGACCGCAGCGACTCCCCGGCGACGGGGAGGTGAGCTGACGTGAAGCTTCATTGGTTCTCCTGACATGAGACCGACACTCTTCCGGAGAGAAGATGTCTGATGTCTGACGTTGTGTAGCATGACACTAGGACCAGAAACCGAAGGGGTCAAGATGGCGACACCACGGCGGAGGAGCTTCGCGACGCTCGACGCCTCCAGAGCCGGCAGCACCGGTGCGACCGCACCGCGGCGGACCACCACCGCCGACCGGATCAAGGACTTCATCCTCGGCGAGGGGCTGCGGCCCGGGGACCCGCTCCCCACCGAGGCCGAGCTGTGCGAGCACCTCGGCGTCTCCCGGTCGAGCGTGCGCGAGGCGATCCGCACCCTGTCGACCCTCGACATCGTCGAGGTCCGCCACGGGCACGGCACGTTCGTCGGCAGCATGTCGCTCGACGCGCTCGTCGAGGCGCTCGTCTTCCGCGGCGTCCTCTCCCCCGGCGACGACCTGCGGGCGCTGCGCGACGTCGTCGAGGTGCGCCAGTCCCTCGACCTCGCCATGGCGGAGCGCATCGTCGCGAGCCTCACCGGGACCTCGAACCCCGAGCTGCACGCCCTCGTCGACGAGATGGTCGCCGCGGCGTCGCAGGGCCAGTCGTTCCCCACCCAGGACCGGGCGTTCCACACCGGCCTGCTCGCGCGGCTCGACAACTCGCTCGTCGGGCAGCTCGTCGCCGCGTTCTGGGACGTGCACACCGCCGTGATCCCCAAGCTCGGGCTCTCCGTCGCCGCCGACCTCGACCAGACCGCCCGCGCGCACGGCGCGATGCTCGACGCCGCCGAGGCCGGCGACGTCGACGCGTTCCGGGCCGCCGTCGCCTCGCACTACCAGCCGATCGACCGGGCCCTCGGGGTGACGACCGCGTGAGACCCCAGCACCTCCCCACGGCCGGGCGACCGTCGAGCCGCCGCCCCGTCGGGATCGCCGTCGTAGGCATCGGGGCGTTCGCGCGCGAGCACCTCACGGCCCTCGCGGCGCTCGACGGCGCGGACGTGCGCTGGGTCGTCGGGCACGACCTGGAGCGCACCCGCGCGCTCGCGGCGCTCGTCCCCGGTGCCCGGGCGACGACCGCCCTCGACGAGGCGCTCGCGGACGACGCCGTGCACGCCGTGGACGTCGTCACCGCGACGCCCACGCACGCGCGCGACACGATCGCCGCGGGCGAGGCCGGCAAGCACGTCCAGGTCGAGAAGCCGGCGGCGCTGTCGCTGCCCGAGCTCGACGCGATGGTCGCGGCGACCGAGGGCCGGGGCAGGACGCTCGTCGTCGGGCAGACCGTGCGCTTCCAGCCCGCCGTGACGGCGCTCGCCGCCGCGGCCCGCCGGGGCGAGATCGGCACCCCGCGGCTCGCGCACATCTCCTGGTACACGGGACACGCGTGGCCCGCCGGGTGGCGCGGCTGGCAGCTCGACCCGGAGCTCTCGGGCGGGCACCCCGTGCACAACGGCACCCACATCATTGACGCCGCGACGTGGCTGCTCGACGACGAGCCGGTCGAGGTCTTCGCGCGCGGCTTCCGCACGTTCTCGCCCGACATGGAGTCGCCCGACTCGTTCCACGTGCAGCTCCGCACGGCGTCGGGCGCGCTCGCGACGCTCGAGCTCTGCTACGCGCTGCGCCGCCGCGGCGAGCTCGTGCGCCGGGTCGTGCTCGTGGGGACCGAGGGGACGCTCGCGCACTCGACCACCGAGGAGGACGGCCTGCACTCCGACGCCACGACCGCCCCGCCCGTCTCCGTCGAGGGCGCGCTGGGGATCCAGCTCGCGCACTGGCTCGACGTGGTGCGCGGCGACGCGACGCCCGTCGTCACGACGCCGCAGGTGCGGGCCGCGCTCGCGACCGCGCTCGCCGCGCAGCGCTCGCTCGTCTCCGGGCGGCGCGAGCGCGTCGCCGACGTCCCCGGCTACGCGACCGCGGGGGTGGCCGCATGAGCACGACCCTGCGCGTCGCGTTCGCGTCGGCCGTGCGCCACGCGGCCGACTACCTGCGGATCCTCGGCGCCGACGACCGCGTCGAGCTCGTCGGCGTCGTCGAGGAGGCGGACGCGCCCGGCTGGGTGCGCGACGACTCGCGTGCCGTCGCCGAGCGTGCCGGGGTGCCCTACGCCGAGGTCGCCGACGTGGCCGCGGTCGCGGAGGCCCTGGGCAGCGCGGTCGACCTCGTCGTCGTGTGCGCCGAGCCGACCCGGCACGCGCGCCTGGCAGCGGCGCTGCTGGAGGCGGGCCTCGACGTGCTCGTCGACAAGCCCGTCGCGACGACCCTCGCCGACGCCGACCACCTCGTCGCCGTCGCCGCCCGCACGGGGCGGACGTGCGCCGTCGTGAACCGCACGCACGCGCCCGCGCTGCGCCGCCTGCGCGCGTGGGTCGACGCCGGCCACGTGGGCCTGCCGCGCCACCTGGACCTCGAGTTCCTCGCGTCCGGCGCCCACTTCGCGACGTCGGTCGAGCGCCCGGGCCTCGTCGTGGACCGCGCGCTCTCCGGGGGTGGCGAGCTGCTGAACTTCCTCGGCTACTGCGCCGACGCGGCGCACCACCTCACCGGGCTGCGCACCGTCGAGGTGCACGCGTTCGCGGGGTCGCTGTTCCTGGAGCCGCACCGCGAGGCCGGGGTCGAGGACACGGCGGTCGTCACGCTCGAGCTGGAGCGTGGCGTGACCGCGACGATCACCCTCGGGCGCGTCCCGTTCGCGCCCGGCGGGACGCCCACCACGTCGTCGGTGCGGCTGCTCGGGTCGCACGGCCACGCCGTCGCGGACGACGACGCCCCGGCCGTCGCGCGGTTCGGCGCGGACGGTCGGACGACGATCGCCGCCGACGCGGGCCAGGTCGCCGCGGCGGCGTACCTGCGGCACGTGGTCGGGGCGGTGCTGGCCGGCGGACGGCCGGACTACGGGATCGAGGAGGCGCGCGCGTCGCTCGCCGTGATCGACGCGGCGTACCGCTCGGTCGAGACGGGCGACGTGGTCGCGGTGGAGCACCGGACGGTGCCCGAGGAGGCGAGGGTCTGATGGAGGTCGTGATCGCTCCGGCGGAGCGGTTGGCGGTGCTGGCTGCGGATGCCGTGGAGGCGGTGGTGCGGTCGGGGCCGGGGGCGGTGCTGGGGTTGGCGACGGGGTCGTCGCCGTTGAAGGTGTACGACGAGCTGGTGCGGCGTCATGTGCAGGAGGGGTTGTCGTTCGCGGGGGTGCGGGCGTTCATGCTGGACGAGTACGTGGGGTTGCCGGTCGATCATCCGCAGCGGTACCGCAACGTGATCGAGACCGAGATCGCCTCGCGGGTGGACTTCGCCCCGGGTGCGGTGCAGGGTCCGGACGGCAACGCGCAGGACCTGGTGGCCGCGTGCGCGGCGTACGAGGAGTCGATCGCGGGGGCGGGGGGTGTGGACCTGCAGATCCTGGGGATCGGGACGGACGGGCACATCGCGTTCAACGAGCCGGGGTCGAGCCTGGCGTCGCGGACGCGGATCAAGACGTTGACGGCCCAGACGCGCGAGGACAACGCGCGGTTCTTCGGTGACGACGTGGAGCGGGTGCCGCGGCACTGCCTGACGCAGGGTCTGGCCACGATCATGTCGGCGCGGCACCTGGTGCTGCTGGCCACGGGCAAGGGCAAGGCGGAGGCGGTGCACCAGCTGGTGGAGGGCCCGGTCAGCGCGATGTGGCCGGCGACGATCATGCAGATGCACCCGCACGCCACGGTCCTGGTCGACGACGCGGCGGCCTCGCGCCTGCAGCTGGGCGACTACTACCGCCAGACGTACGCGTCCAAGCCCGACTGGCAGGGCCTCTAGCCGGCCGCCCGGGCGGCTCGACACCGCCCGGACTTCACCCGCTCGAGAACTGGACGCCTGTCCAGTTGGGTGTCTAGGTTGAGGCCCAGCCGATGCCCGCACCACAGCCCCCTGCAGGTGCGGGCATCGGCGACGACGGCGGTGCCGCCTCATCGTGTCCGACACGCCCGTGCCCCTGCTGCTCCGGTCCCGCTGGTCCGCGGGGGTACGGCGGCGCCCGTGGACGACGACCGCCGAGACCCGACCGACCACGACCCGACGGGAACCACCATGAGCACCTCGACCGGGCGCCGCGCCGCCGGGCGGGCCACCGCCGCCGCCGCTCTCGCTGCCACCGCCGCGCTCCTCGCGGGGCCGGCCCACGCGGCGGAGGGCGACACCTACGTGCCGACCGAGCCCTCGATGCGCCTGACGACCCTCGCGCCCGTGTGCGAGAGCGACGCCGCGTACCTCGACTACGCGATCGAGGTGGAGGGCACGGACCACGACACCGCGACGGTCACGTGGATCAACCCCGACGGCGAGAGCGTCGTGCAGAGCGGACTCCCGCTCTCGGGCCGCCTCCTGTGGCCCGGCGCGGTCGTCGACGACTCCGGCCGTGGGGTCGACTGGCCCGGCTGGCGCCTCGAGGACGGCCAATGGGTCGAGGGCGACGAGTACGACTGGGTGCGCCCCTCCGTCGACGTCCGCTTCGAGGTCAACCCCCACGTCGTCGTGACGACCGTCTACCCGCCGGCGTCCCCCGACTGCGCGACGAACCCGCCCGGGCTGGACGACCCGGCCGGCGTCGTCCCCGTCTCGAGCACGGTCAGCGCCTCCGCGGCGAACCCGGGCCTCGCGGAGACCGGCGTGAGCGCGGCGCTGTACGCCGGGATCGCCGCGGTGCTCGCCGCCGCGGGCACCGCCGTCGTGATCGCGTCCCGCCGGACCCGCCGCGGCTGAGCCGCCGGAGAGCTCCGACCCGCACCGACGCCCGTCAGCCGCGCACCCCGCGCGGCCGGCGGGCGTCGTGCTGTCCGCGCGCCGCCCTTGACCCTGCCGACCCGCCGGGCTACCTTCCTGACGTCAGACATCTGACATCATCTGTTCAAGCGTTCTCGGCAGCGTCGCCGCGTTCCCCCGCGACCGTCCGCCCGCGCCGAGCACCGACCGGAAGGAACGGCATGATCGGACACCTCCGCAGACCCGCGCACCGCGCGGTGACCGTCGCCGCGGCGCTCGCGCTCGCGGTGGGCGGCGTCGTCGCCCCCGTCACGACGGCGTCGGCCCACCACACGACCCTCGCCCCCGACTTCGACCTCGCGCCCGCCACCGGCGGACCGGGCTCGTACACCGAGCAGCAGCTCGCGACGAACGGCCAGGGCGGCTTCCCCAACTACCGCATCCCCGCGCTCACCGTGGCGCCCAACGGCGACGTCCTCGCCTCGTACGACGGCCGCCCCACCGCGGCCGACTCCCCCGGGCCGAACTCGATCCTCCAGCGCCGCTCCACCGACGACGGCGTCACGTGGGGGCCGCAGGAGGTCGTCGCCGCCGGGAAGACCACCGCGCCGATCGAGGGCTACTCCGACCCGAGCTACGTCGTCGACCGGGAGACGGGGACGATCTTCAACTTCCACGTGAAGTCCTACGACCAGGGCTTCGGCGGCTCCCGGCCGGGCGTCGACCCGACCGCGCGCGACGTCATCCACGCCAACGTCTCCGCCTCCACGGACGACGGCCGCACGTGGACCCACCGCACCATCACCGCCGACGTCACCGCGGACCTCGGGTGGCGCTCGCGCTTCGCCGCGTCGGGCCAGGGCATCCAGCTCCGGTACGGCCCCCACGCGGGCCGGCTCGTGCAGCAGTACACGATCATCAACGGCTCCGGCCAGTTCCAGGCCGTGTCCGTCTACTCCGACGACCACGGCGCGACCTGGCAGGTCGGGCAGCCCGTCGGCACGGGCATGGACGAGAACAAGACCGTCGAGCTCTCGGACGGGCGCGTCATGCTCAACTCGCGCGACTCCGCCGGGTCGAAGTACCGCAAGGTCGCGTACTCGACCGACGGCGGCGTGACGTACGGGCCGGTCACCCTCGACACCGAGCTGCCCGACCCGACCAACAACGCGTCGATCGTGCGCGCCTACCCGAACGCGCCGCAGGGGTCGGCCGAGGCGAAGGTGCTGCTCTTCTCGAACGCCGCGTCGCAGACCGGGCGCGTCAACGGCACCGTCCGCGTCAGCTACGACGACGGCGAGACGTGGCCCGTCGCGCGCGTCTTCCAGCCGGGCGGCATGGCGTACTCGACGCTCGCCACGCTCGCGGACGGGACCGTCGGCCTGCTCTACGAGCCCGGCGGTGGCGGTGGCGGCATCCGGTTCGCCAAGCTCGACCACGACTGGCTCCTCGCGGCCCCGAGCAGCACGCCGGGCGAGGTCGAGGTCACCGCGGCGAGCGTCACGAGCGCGACGCCGGCCGGCGGCTGGAAGGTCGGCGACGTCGTCACCTACTCGTTCACGGTGACCAACCTGTCCGACGCCGTGACGACCGTCTCGCCGACGGGGACCCTCGACCGGTTCGACCCCGCGCAGGGCGCGCCGAACTGCCGCTACCGCAACCTCGGGGCGCGCGCGGCGTACACGTGCACGTCCGCCCGGCACACGATCACGCAGGCCGACCTCGACGCGGGCTTCTTCGCCCCGCGCACCACGTGGACATCGACGTCCGGCACGACCGTCACCACCGTGGAGCACGAGGGTCCCGGCGTGTACTTCGGCGCGCCCGGGAACATCAGCGTGCGCGGGAAGCACGCGAACCCCCAGCAGTCGTACGCCGTGGGCGACCGCCTGAGCTTCACGTTCGACGTGCGCAACCTCTCGACGGCCGCGACCCAGGTCGTGCCGGCGGGCAACCTCGCCGGGCTCGACCCCGCGAACGCCGCGCAGAACTGCCGGTACCGGAACCTCCCGGCCGAGGGGTCGTACACGTGCACGTTCGCGCACCACGTCGTCACGCAGGCCGACCTCGACCGCGGGTCGTTCACGCCCGCCACGACGTGGACCTCGACCTCCGGGTCGAGCGTGACGGTCGTCGAGCTCGACGGTCCGACGGTCGAGCTCGCCGCCGCCCCTGCCGCGCTCGCCGTCCAGGCGACCAGCCGCTGCCTCGCCGGCGGCGCGTACGTCGCGGTCACGGCGCGCAACACCGGCGACGAGCCCGCCGACGTCACGCTGCGCACGCCGTACGGCGAGCGCACGGTGGCGGGCGTCCAGCCGGGCCGGGCGGCGTACCAGTCGTTCGCGGTCCGCGCGGCGTCGGTCGACGCCGGGAGTGCGAGCGCCGGGACGGCCACGGCGGCCGTGGACGCCGACTACGCGGCGACCGACTGCTCCTGACACCGGGAGCGCCCGGCCGGGCGGCGCGGGAGCGTCACCCGGCCGGGACGGCGTCGGTGCGGGCCGGGGCACCGGCCGACCGGCGCGAGAGCAGCGCGGCGGTGAGGAAGCAGACGGCGCCGAGGAGCGTCCCGGCGTCGTCCCACCACGCGCTCAGGTACGTGCCCGTGGACGGGTCGACGTACGCCCCGACGGCGGACGCCGCGAAGGCGACGGAGCCGATCATGTTCAGCCACGTGCCGTGCCACGTGCGCGCGTCGGTGTCCCACAGATGGCCCCGGTCGCGCGTCGCGAGGACCGCGAGCGCCGACGACACGAGGAACGCGACCGACCCGTAGGCGTCGGGCCGCCACCCCACCCACAGCGCGGTCGGGGCCTTCACGGCCGCGACGAGGGCCGCCGTCGTGCTCACGTTGAAGCACAGCGTCCCGACGAGCTGCACGGCCGCGGACCACCAGTCCCAGCGGTCGGCGGGCGGCGTGCCCGTGCGGGGCGGGCGGCGCCCGCTCAGGCCCAGCTGGACGAACGCCGCGGCCGTGAAGAACACCGAGCCGACGACGAACGTCACCCCGGTCGCCACGGCGCCCACCGCGCCCGCGTACGGCGGGAGCGCGCCGACGAGGAAGCACAGCGACCCCGCCGCGAACCCCCACGCCTCGCGCCGCAGGCGACGCCCCGGGTCGGCGGTGCGGGTGCGGGTCATGCTCGTCCTTCCGCCGTGCCGGGCCGGCCCGCGCGCCGGCGGACCGGCCGTGTCAGGCGAGGATGCGGGCCTTCTGGGCCTCGAACTCGGCCGGGGTGAGCACGCCCTGGTCGCGGAGCGCGGCGAGCTGCGTGAGCTGCTCGATGCGCGCGTCCGTGGCCGCCGGGGCGGGTGCCGGCGCGGCGTACTGCGGCGGCGGGGCCGCGTACTGCGGCTGCTGCGGCGGGGCCGCGTACTGCGACTCCTGGGCGGCCCAGCGGCCCGCCTGGCGGCGCGAGACACGGTTCGAGACGGCGGTCGCCGTCCCGGCGACGACGGCGGTGCGGGCGACGCCGCGGAGCAGTCCTGGCACGGTGGTCTCCTTCCTGGCGCCGGTCAGCCGACCGGCTCGGTGGCGTCCAGCGACGCGATGAGCGCCTGGACCGGGATGCGCCCGCTCGCGACGAGCTGGGCACCGTTGCGACGCAGCGCGGTCGCGAAGGGCGCCGCCCACACGTTCTCGTACACCAGCACGACGGCCGTCATGCCGGGCTCGACGGCGTCCACCGCCTGCGCGAGGTCGTCGTCGTCGAGCAGCCCCGACCGCGCACCCTCGAACACCGCGAGCTCCGTCGACCCGTCGTCGAGCTCCTCGAGCCCGACGGCCGTCACGCCGCCGTCGTCCTCGCGGCGCACGACCACCAGGTCGAGCACGCGGATGATGCCGCGGTCCACGAGGTCGACGAGGTAGGGGAACGCGGCGTCGCCCGTCGCGCGGTCCGTCGGGAGCTCGACGACGAGGAAGTCGACGGGCCCGCTCTCCCGGAGGTCGTCGAGCCCGTCACCGGGCCCGTCGCTGAGTTCCTGCGTCATCGTCGCGTCCTCCCCGCGTCCGTCCCGCGCGGCGCACGGGCTCGACCCCCAGGCTCGCCCCCGGGCGCCGTCCGCGTCCTCACCCGGGAAGTGTGAAGTCGCGTCACACGTACGCGACGTGCACGCCGTCGATGCGCCCGTCGAGCGCGAACGGCATCCGGTCCGCGTACACGCGCGACACCGGCCTCACGGCCGTGCAGCGTGGCTCGATGCTCGTCCGTCCTCCCGTCCGTCCCGGGCCGTGCGGACCCGGCGCCGTGGCCCGCCCGGGTGCGGTCGACGCCGCCGCCACACCCGACCTCCGCGAGGAGACCTGGGTGGACCTGCGGGGACGGGTGCGCACCGCTCGACCGGGCGGCAGATCGGCCATGATGGTCCTCGGCGTCGCGCGCGGCCAGGGTCGTCGACCGCGACGTGCACGGCACCGGGACCGGTCCGCGACGAGGGGGCACTCATGGAGGAGCAGGACGTCGACCGGGCGCACCGGCCGACGGGACCTCGGCGCGTGCGCCTGCCCGTCTGGGCGGGGACGAGCCTCGTGGTCGTCGGGGCGCTGGTCGTCGTGGCGCTCCTCGTCTCGCGGCTCTCCGGCGGCGCCGCGGTCTGCCCCGCGATCGGGTACGCCGATCTCCTCGAGGTGGTGCTGACCGGCGACACCGAGGAGGTGCACCATCTTCAGGTGCACGACGGCGGAGGCGACGTGTGGCAACCACCGCTGCCAACGGGTCCCGACCCCCAGGAGTCGGCCGTCGCGACCTCGCGGGACGGTGACACCTGGTCCTTCACGCTCTTCTCGCGGACCGACCCGGTCGGGCTGCGCGCCCTTGACGAGACCGGAGCGGTCCTCGCCGAGACCGAGAAGTCCGTGAACTGGGTCCGCGTCGGGGGGTCGGAAGCGTGCGGCGGCCCGATGGAAGCCCGGGTGGGCTGGACGCTCTGATCACCCCCGACCACGGACCGGCCGTCGACGGCCACCCGTAGGGCCCGAGCGTCGTCCGCGTGCCCTGCCGCCGCCCGATCAGCCAGCCGGCGCGCGCCGTGCAGCGCGCACCTGCGTGGACCCGAGCACGGCGAGCGACGTGACGACGAGCAGAGCCGCCCCGGCCGCACACACCTCGGCCACGCCCGACCCCGTCGCAGCGTTGAGGAGCGCCCCCACGATCGCGGCGGCGCTCAGGGTCGCCGCTGTCGCGACGGCTCGGGGCGCCTCGACGTCGGACGAGCCGCGGGCCCAGCCCCGGACCAGGCGCCAGCCGAGGACCCCGCACCCCAGGGTGAGGACCGCCCCGACACCACCTACGAACCCGGAGAGCTGCTGCACTTCCGCGAGGAGCTCCGGTGACGCCGCTGCCGCACGGGGCGCCTCGTCGCGGTACTCCGTCACCGCCGCGGCGACGACCAGGCCGGGCAGCGCGCCGACGACGCAGAGCAGGACGGTCGCGATCGCGAACAGCTCGACGGCCGGGCGCGCAGCGCGAAAGCCCCACGTCCAGGCTCGTTCGTCGTCCATACCTGAGGAGTGTGGCAGAGGTCGGTGTCGTCCCGGCCGGATCGGCGCGCGTGTCGGTCTACGGCGGCGCGCGCATTGCAGTCACATATGACTGCGATTCAGGATGGGCCTGGTCGAGGCGCCAAGGAGACCTGAGCGGTTCACTGAGTCGCAGACAGCTATCCGAGAAGCAGGATTACCCGTTCGACATATTCCTCGTCATCCACGAAGACCTGCACGCGCAACAAGTCAGACTTGACCGACTGGACCACCAAGGACACAGAATCGTTGGGGTCGTGGAGACGCAACCGCTCGTCCATCGACTCGATGACGACATCGGCCACACTGGACAAGACAGTCATGCCAAGACCTTGAACACTAGCCTCGTGAAAGGCAATTTCCACTATCCATCGACGGCGTTCTGCACTCTTAAAGCGACGGAATCCGCCAAGACATGGGCAACGCCACCCTCTGGATTCCGGCGATGCCTGCGGCCGACACGGCGACGACCGCGAACATTGCGAGCCACCCGCTACTGGTCGAACGAGCAGCCCCCCCCCGCGAGCTGTATTCGGGTGAATGTCGGCCGAGTTCAAGAGGAGCGACGCCGACGTAGAAGATCCCGCAGGTCGTCGGCGAGCGACTTTCGAAGCACGACATCGCCGGACTCTGTCTCAACCCTCAAGGATGAACGGCCAGTGAGGCGCGCACGAGCTGGAGCGGGACTGTCCCGGAAATATGCAAGAGCGACCTGCACGTACTTCTTTATGGTGCGGCGCATGTCTTCGTCCGTAACATCCTGCTCGAATTGGTCGATTGAATAGCCACCGGCGACCTCGAGAGAGACCCATCGATCGCCGGGGGTCGCGATCGCAGCCCAGCGACCAGGCTGTTGTGGATCACGAACCAATAGGTATGCCGCGTCACCCTTCTGTCCTAAATCCCGCGAGAGATCGCCAAACTCACCCTCGAAGAGAGCTAATTCTCTGATGGCATCAGACGTGTTCATTTTGGAGCCTTCCAGCCTCCCCACAATCGCTCGGATCTTCCGCTTGGGTTCCACGTAACCCCTGCCTTGGCGCGCTCCATGTGAACATGGATCGGCTGGAGAACCTGGCGCCACCGAGGCATCTTATCCCAGTGCCTTTTCTGAGCCCCAAGGGATACTCTAAATGGCCCACCCTTCACAGTTGGGCCCAATCGAATGATGTTGTTCCCACCGCGAGCGGGAGCGACGCCTCGACCTCGACGCCGCTCGACCCGACCCCCTGCTCCACCCGCACCTCCGCCATCGACCCTTCTGTCACCCACGACAACGCACGAGCCCGCCGAGAGATTGAGACGCATCGTCCGGCGGCGAGTCGGGGTGGTTCAGGTCGCGACCAGCAGGACGACGAAGAGCGCGAGCGCCGCTCCGACCGTCGCGACGACCCACGCAGGCGTCTGTCGCGGTCGAGCGATCGCGAGCCCCAGGAGCAGCGGCGCCGCGAGGAGAGCGACCACCACGCCGAAGAACTGCGGCGCCGTGCGGCACGGCTCGCCGAACACGTCCACGCACGTGTCACGGTTGGCGTCGACACCGAAGATGAACGCGATGTACGCGTGCACCGCGACAGGGAGGAGCCCGAGGAAGGCGACGAGCGCCCCGACGGCTGCCCGATCTCGTCGTCTCCGCATCTCGGACGTCGTGAGCACCGGGTGAACCCTCGGGCCGTTCCCGTTCGCAGGAGTGGTGCCACCGCTCGGCCGTCCCGGCCCGACGCCCCGCCGCGTCGACGCGCCTTCATCGTCGTCCATGCCGGCGAGTCTCCCAGCCCGCGCCTGCACCCAGTGCGACAGCGCGCGCCGCTCCCCCGAGCGACAGGGGTACGGCACGACGACGCCTCTGTCGCTGCCCCCTGAGCCGGTCGGGGCTCGTCGCTCCCGGGCTCTGCGGCGCTCGTTGGCGTCAGCCCAGAGCCACGACCGCCCTTCCCGACCTTCGCGCGCGAGGCGTCTCAGCTACAGCTGTTCTCGACGTGCTCGGTGACCGCGCTGAACGAGGCCTGGTAGTCGTCGTCGAGCAGGAGCTCGGTCCCGTCGTCGCCGTCGGCCAGGGCGTCCGCCACGTCCGAGGCCGTCGTCGTCACGCGGTCCCAGTCCGCGCTGAGCGCGTCGGGCGCGGTGACCTCGCGCATCGCCTCGGCGTCCTGCGCGAACGCGTCTGCGGCCTCCTCGCGCGTGAGCGACTCCGTGCTGGCCCTGACGGTCTCCTCGTAGGACCGGGCGGCGTCGCAGAAGCTCGGCTCGTCCGCCGTGCAGGCTCCTGCCGACACCAGCACCACACCCGCTGCGGCGACCGCCGCGACCCGGGACCGCAGAGCTCTCATGACCGTCCTCGCCTCGCACCCTGCCCGACCTGGCGGCCCGGCCTCCCCGGGCGGCCCGAGGAGCACTGCCGATGATGCCCCAGGCCCTCCGGCACCGCCCCCGGACGCCGCGCACGAGCCGCAGCGGCGCCGTCTGCGTAGCGTGGTGCCCATGACACGCGTCGAGAGCTCGAAGGTCACGGTGGTGGGCGCTGGGAGCGTGGGGACCAGCCTGGCGTACGCCGCGCTGATCCGCGGCTCCGCACGGACGGTGGCGCTCTACGACATCAACCGCGCGAAGGTCGAGGCCGAGGTGCTCGACCTCGCGCACGGCACGCAGTTCACGGGGGCGAGCCAGGTCGTCGGCGGTGCGGACCCGTCGGTCGCGGAGGGGTCGCACGTCGTCGTCATCACCGCCGGTGCGAAGCAGGACCCGGGCCAGAGCCGCCTGGACCTCGCGGGCACGAACGTCCGCATCCTCGAGACGCTGCTGCCGCAGCTCCTCGAGCACGCGCCGGACGCCATCTACTGCATCGTCACCAACCCGTGCGACGTGCTGACCGTCGCGGCGCAGCAGATCAGCGGCCTGCCGACGTCGCGCGTGTTCTCGTCCGGCACGGTGCTCGACACCTCCCGGCTGCGCCGCCTCATCGCCGACAAGGCTCGGGTCGCGGCGACGAGCGTGCACGCGGACATCGTGGGCGAGCACGGGGACACGGGGTTCGCGCTGTGGTCGCAGGCGCGCATCGGGCCGGTGCCGATCCTCGACTGGGTCTCGCCCGACGGCCACCACTTCACGCACGGCGAGCTCGACGAGATCACCGACCAGGTGCGCCAGGCCGCGTACCGGGTGATCGAGGGCAAGGGCGCGACGAACTACGCGATCGGGCTCGCGGGGGCCCGGATCGTCGAGGCGGTCGTCAGCGACCAGCACGCCGTGCTGCCCGTCGGCACGGTGCACGACGACTACCGCGGCATCGGCGGCGTCGCGTTCTCCGTGCCGAGCGTCATCAGCTCCGGCGGTGTCCAGCAGGTCCTCGACCTCACGATGTCGGCGGCCGAGGAGCGCCAGCTCCGCGCGTCCGCCGACGCCCTGCACGCCGCGCAGCAGGACCTCGGGCTGGAGTAGCCGCCGGCGCGGGGGCGCTCCGCTTGCGGGTGGAGCCCGGCGCACGGAGCGTGGTGCTCGTCCGGGACGAGCCGTGAGGCCGTCCACCGACGCGAGCGTCGTGCGCCGAGGCGACGCCCACCGAGGAGGCCGCCATGACCGACAGCAGCGGACGCCACGCGTCCGGCACCGCACGGGACGAGGAGTCGCGGCCCGCCCCCGACGCCGACCACAAGCCCGACTCCCCCACGGACCTGCGCAAGCCGTCGTGGGGCTTCGCCGTCAAGGGCGCGGTGCGCGAGTTCATGGACGACCAGTGCACCGACCTGGCCGCCGCGCTGACGTACTACGCGGTGCTGGCGTCGGCGCCCGCGCTGCTGGCGCTCGTGTCGATCCTCGGGCTCGTGGGCGACGGCGAGAAGGCCGTCGAGTCGGTGCTCAAGAGCGTCGAGGGCGTCGTGCCGCAGACCACCCTCGACATGATCAAGCCGCTCGTCGAGAACGCCGCCAACACGGACAAGGCCGGGTTCGCGCTCGTCATCGGTGTCGTGCTGGCCCTGTGGTCGGCGTCCGGCTACGTGGGCGCGTTCTCCCGGTCGATGAACCGCATCTACGAGATCGAGGAGGGGCGCCCGATCTGGAAGCTGCGCCCCGTGATGCTCGGTGTCACCGTCATCACCGTGCTGCTCGCGGGCCTGGTCGTCGGGAGCCTCGTCCTGTCCGGGCCGATCGCGCGCCAGGTGGGCGAGCTCGTCGGCCTCGGGGACACCGCGATCGCCGTCTGGCAGGTCGCGAAGTGGCCGGTCGCGCTCCTGCTCGTCGTCATCCTCGTCGCGCTGCTCTACCACCTCACGCCGAACATCAAGCAGCCCAAGTTCCGCTGGGTCAGCCCGGGCGCGATCCTGGCGATCCTCGTCTGGGTCGTCGCCTCGGCGGCGTTCGGCCTCTACCTCGGCAGCGGGCTGAGCAACTACGGCGCGACCTACGGCACCCTCGCGGGCGTCATCATCTTCCTCCTGTGGCTCTGGCTGACGAACCTCGCGCTCCTGCTCGGCGCCGAGCTCGACGCGGAGGTCGAGCGCAGCCGCGAGCTGCAGAGCGGCATGCCCGCGGAGGAGCGCATCCAGCTCCCGCCGCGCGACACGCGCGCGAGCGAGAAGAAGGCCGCCAAGCGCGAGGAGGCCGTCGAGCAGGCGCGCGCCCTCCGCAAGTCGAACGGCCGGTCGACGGACACCGACACCGACTCTCCCGGCACCGGGCGCACGAGCGCGGACGACGACGCCACCGACCCGGGCACGACGCCGCGCCGCGACTGAGCTCACCGGCGACGACGGGCCGCCGCGCCCGGCGGCCCGTCGTCGGCCCGCTCCGCCCGGCTGCCTGCGCGCCCTGTTCGTCTTCCCACACGGCCCGACCCGGGTTGGGCGCGCCCGGCGGCGCCCCCGCGGTTACGGTCGTGGCGGGTCGAGACGAGGCCCGAACTTGATCCCCGGAGCCGCGACATGCCCGACCTCGCTCGACCCACCGCCCCCGGCCTCGTCCCGCTGTACCTGGGCCCGCCGTCGACCCCGCTCGCCGACCGGCCCGCGCTCGTCGGGACGGACGAGCTCGCCGCGATCGACGCGGCCGGGACCGACGTCGCGGCCCTCCTCGACCACGCGCGGACGATCGGCGCCCGGGCACCGTTCCCCGGCGACGGGCAGACCGCGGGGCTCTGGGGGGCGCTCGCCTCGCTCGCCGCGACGGACGTGGGCGCCGCGCGCGTCGTCGAGCCGCACCTCGACGCCCTCGCGATCCTCGGGCAGGTCCCGGTCCCCGTGGCGCTCGACGCCGTGGGGGCGGGTCCGGACAGCACGTGGGGCGTGTACGCGGCGGAGGGTCCCGGGGTCCGGCTGGAGGCGCACGAGCGCGACGGCGCGTGGGTGCTCTCGGGCACGAAGCCGTGGTGCTCCCTCGCCGCCGACCTCTCGCACGCGCTCGTCACCGCGTGGACCGACGCCGGTCGGCGGCTGTTCGCGGTCGGGCTGCGGTCGCCGGGCGTCGTCCCCGCCGACGGCCCGTGGGTCGCGCGCGGGCTCGCCCAGGTCGTGAGCGCCGCGGTCCGGTTCGACGACGTCCCGGCCGTGCCGGTCGGGGCACCCGGCTGGTACCTGGAGCGGCCGGGGTTCGCGTGGGGCGGCATCGGCGTCGCGGCGTGCTGGTGGGGCGGCGCCGTCGGGCTGGCGCGGACTCAGCGCGACGCGCTCGCCGCGCGCGAGCCGGACCAGCTCGCGCTCGCGCACCTCGGTGCGACGGACCGCGCGCTCGCCGCCGGGCGGGCGGTCCTCGCGGAGGCCGCGAGCGCCGTCGACGCGGGCGTGGACGGCATGGACGCCTCCCTGCTCGCGCGCCGCGTGCGCGGGGTCGTCGCGGAGGCCGTCGAGGAGGTGCAGCGCCGCTGCGCCCACGCGCTCGGCCCGGGCCCGCTGACCACGGACGAGCGGTTCGCCCGCCGCGTCGCGGACCTCGGCCTGTACGTGCGCCAGCACCACGCGGAGCGCGACGACGCGTCGCTCGGCCGCGCCCTCCTCGCGCACGGGACGACGGCGTGGTGACGTTCGACCACCGCGAGCCCGGCACGTCGGAGGACGCGTGGGTGCACGCCGGGATCCTGGACGTCCCGCGCCTCGACGTGGGCGAGGTCGCGCACCTCGTGGTGCTCGCCGCGCACCCCGACGACGAGTCGTTCGGCGCGGCCGGGCTCGTGCACGAGCTGGCCGGTCGCGGCGCCGCGGTCACCGTGGTGGTCGCGTCGGACGGCGAGGCGTCGCACGCGGGCTCGACGACGGTCTCCCCCGAGCGGCTCCGTGCCGTCCGCCGCGCGGAGGTGGCCGACGCGGTGGCCGTCCTGGCGCCCGCGGCCCGGGTCGTGCTGCCCGGCCTGCCCGACGGCGGCCTGCGCGAGCACCGCGGCGACCTCGCCCGGGTGCTCGGCGACGTGCTGGACGACGTGCTCGCTGGGCCGGGCGGCGGGGGCGTGCCGCCGTCGTCGGTGGTGCTGTGCGCGCCGTGGCGCGGCGACGGGCACCGCGACCACCGGATCGCGGGCGAGGTGGCGGCGGAGGTCGCCGACCGCCTCGGCCTGCGCCTCCTGGAGTACCCGGTGTGGCTGTGGCACTGGGCGGACCCGGGCGACGACGCGGTGCCGTGGCCGACCCTGCGTGCCCTCCCCCTCGGCGCCGCGGCCCGGGACGCCAAGCGGCACGCCCTCGCCGCCCACGTGACGCAGGTCGAGCCGCTGTCCGCGGCGCCGGGCGACGAGGCGACGCTCGGCCCGGAGATGCTCCGGCACGCGGACCGCGGGGTCGAGGTGCTCGTCGACGCGTCGGGCCGCCGGGTCGCGAAGGAGCCCGCCGACCCGGGCGCGAGCCTCGGCGCGGGGTTCTTCGAGCGCTTCTACGCGGGCCGGCGCGACCCCTGGGGGTTCGAGACGCGCTGGTACGAGCAGCGCAAGCGGGCCGTCCTCCTCGCGAGCCTCCCGCGGCCGCGGTTCCGGGCCGCGCTCGAGGTCGGGTGCTCGACGGGCGTGCTCACGGCCGAGCTCGCCGCGCGCTGCGACCGCGTGGTCGGCGTGGACGTCGCCGAGGCTCCGCTGGCGGAGGCGCGGCGCCGCCTCGGGCCGGAGGTCGAGCTGCTGCGTCTCGACACCCCGGGCGAGTGGCCCGACGGCACCTTCGACCTCGTCGTGCTCTCGGAGGTCCTCTACTACTACGGTCGCGACGACCTCGACCGCGCCCTGGACCGCGCGACGGCGTCGCTCGCCGCCGACGGCGTGCTCGTCGCGTGCCACTGGCGGCACGACGTCGTCGAGTACCCGCTGGGCGGCGACGAGGTGCACGCGCGTCTCGCCGCCCGCCCGGAGCTCGACCGGCTCGCGCACCACGTGGAGGAGGACTTCGTCCTCGACGTGCTGGTCCGCCCTCCGGCGGTCTCGGTCGCGCGCGCGACGGGGCTGCTGTGAGCGCCCCGGGGAGCGGGTCGGCGGGCGCCGTCGAGCGCGTCGTCGTGGTCGTCCCCGCCCGCGACGAGGAAGAGCTGCTGCCCCGCTGCCTGGCGGCGCTCGGGCGGGCGACGGCCGTCGTCGGGCGGGACCGGCCGGGCGTGCGGGTCGCGGTCGTCGTCGTGCTCGACGGCTGCACGGACGGGAGCGCGCGCGTCGCCCGGGCCGCGGGCGTGCGGGTGGTGGAGGTCGCGTACGGCAACGTCGGGCGCGCTCGTCGGGCGGGGGTGCGCGCCGGCGTCGCCGACCTGCAGGTACGCCGGGACGGCGCCGCGGCACGCACGTGGCTCGCGTGCACCGACGCGGACTCCGCGGTGCCCGACCACTGGCTGACGCGTCAGCTCGACCTGGCGGACGCCGGCGCGGACGTCGTGGTCGGCACGGTCCGCCCCGAGCTGGCCGCCCTCTCGCCGGACCGGGCGCGCGCGTGGCTCGCGACGCACCGGCCGGGCCACGCGAACGGGCACGTGCACGGCGCCAACCTGGGCGTCCGCCTCACGGCCCACGACGCCGCGGGCGGGTTCGCGCCCGTCGCCGAGCACGAGGACGTGGGGCTGGTGGAGCGCGCCCGGGCCGCGGGGGCGCGCGTCGTCGCCGACGCGTCCGCCGAGGTCCTGACGTCGGCGCGCCTCGTCGGGCGCACGCCCGGCGGGTACGCCCGGCACCTGCGCGAGGACCTGCTCGCGCACGACCTCCCCGCCTGAGGCGCCACCTCCCGGCGAGCGCAGTCCTGGCGGCCGGGTCAGGCGCTCGTGCGCCGCACGACGACGGACGGGAACGTCCGCTCGTCGTCGTGCCGCCGCCCGAGCAGGGCCGCGGTCGCGGCGGCCGCGATGCGCTCCACCGGGTGCGTGGCGGTCGTCAGGCCGGGACCGGCCTGCTCCGCGAACGGCTGGTCGTCGAACCCGGTGACCGCGACGTCGTCGGGCACGCGGACGCCGTCCTCCGCGAGCGCGCGCATCGCGCCCACGGCGAGGGTGTCGCTCATCGCGACGAGCGCGTCGACGCCGGGCCAGCGCCGTCGCGCCTCGCGCGCGGCCTCCGCGCCGGCGAGCCACGAGAGGTCGGCCGCGACGACGCGCGTCGGGCGCCCCGCCGCCCGGACCACGCTCTCGTAGGCCTCGACGGCACGCCGCGACCCGGGCAGCCAGCCCGGTCCCGTGAGCATGACGACGTCGCGCCGTCCGTCCGCGAGCACGTGCTCGACGAGCGCGGCGATCCCGGCGGCGGCGTCGACGTCGTACGAGGGGACGCGGCCGTCCGCGGGGCCGATCGCCGCGACGCGCGGGACGAGCTCGCGCGGGACGCTCGCGAGCACGTCCGCCGAGTAGTCGACGAGCAGCACGCCGCCCACGCCGGGGTCGCGCGCGAGGCGACGCAGCTCCTCCCGCGGGTCGCGGCCGAGCCAGCGCAGGGCGACCCCGACGCCCTGGGTGTCCGCGGTGCGGCTCGCCGCCGCGACGACGCGCGCGACGTAGGGGTCGGCGAGCAGGTCCGCCGACGGCGACCCGACCGCGACCACGACGCGCTCGCCCCGACCGCTCGCGAGCGCACGTGCTCCCGGGTGCGGCACGTAGCCCAGCTCGTCGACCGCGGCGAGCACGGCGCGGCGCGCCTCGTCCGAGACGGGGCCCGTCCCGCGCACGACGCGCGACGCCGTCGACCGCGACACGCGCGCGGCGGCCGCGACGTCGTCGAGCGTGGTGGTCGGCATGGCGTACTCCCGGCGTGGTCCTGTCGGCGGTGACGGGCGACGCGCCCGGACCACCACGCTAACCCGGGGAGCACGCTCCGTGGAAGCGTTCCCACACCGTGTCCGTCCTCAGGTCCTGCGCGCGGGCGCCCAGGCCCGACCGGGCGCTCGGCCGCGGCCGTCAGGACGCGCGGGTCGCGGGCACGCGGTCGTCGTCCGTCGTGCGCGCCCGCCGCGCGGCGAGACCCAGCGCGACGACGGCGATCCCCGCACCGACGAGCGCACCGATCGAGTTGGAGAGCCAGTCGTTCGTGTCGCACGACCGGCCCAGCGCCGGGACGAGCGCCTGGAACGCCTCGACGAGCGCCGACGCGACGACCCCGCCCAGCAGCGCGACGAGCGGCCGGCGGAGCAGCAGCGCCGCGAGGAGGACCGGCGGCACGAACAGCACGACGTTCGCGAACAGCTCGACCCGGGCCGGCGTCGGCAGCACCCAGCTCACCGTGCAGACGGCGTACAGCTCGCGGTCGACCGGCACGAGCGTCAGCAGGAGCAGCGGCACGAGGGACAGCGCGAGCAGCGCGCCGGTGAGGCGGCGGCGCCCGACGAGCCACGAGCCCACGAACGGGCCGACGACGACGAGGGCCGCGAGCGCGAGCGGCGACATCCAGGGGTGCGCGACGAGGAGCGTGGAGATCATGAGGGCGACAGTCTCTCAGGAGTCGCGTGTCGGCGGGGCACGGTAGACCTGTGCCATGACGACGACGCCCGCGCCCTCCCCCGACCCGACCCCGGACGCGGGCTGGTGGATCTGCCGCACGTGCGCGGTCGAGCACGCCGAGCGACCGGCGGTGTGCGCGATCTGCGCCGACGAGCGCCAGTGGGTGCCTGCGACGGGCCAGGCGTGGACCACGCTCGCCGAGCTCGCCGCGGCGGGCGAACGCCTCGTCCTGGAGGAGCTCGAGCCGGACCTGTTCGGCCTGACGAGCGAGCCCAGCGTCGGCATCGGGCAGCAGGCCAAGGTCGTGCGCACCCCGGCGGGCACCCTCCTGTGGGACCCGCCCGGCTACGTGGACGACGCCGCCGTCGAGCAGGTGCGCGCGCTCGGCCCGGTCGTCGCGATCGCCGCGAGCCACCCCCACATGTTCGGCGTCCAGGTCGAGTGGAGCCGTGCGCTCGGCGACGTCCCCGTGCTCGTCGCCGAGGCGGACGCGCACTGGGTCGCGCGGCCGGACCGGGTCGTCGAGACGTGGACCGGCGAGCGCGAGGTGCTGCCGGGCGTCGTGCTCTCGCAGCCGGGCGGCCACTTCCCCGGGAGCGCCGTCGTGCACTGGGCCGCCGGCGCCGACGGTCGGGGCGTGCTGCTCTCCGGCGACACGATCTTCGCCAACCCCGACCGCACGTCGGTGAGCTTCATGCGGTCCTACCCCAACCGCATCCCGCTCTCGGCGGCCGTCGTGCTGCGCGTCGCCGAGCGCGTGGCGCGGCGCCCGTTCGAGCGGCTCTACAACAACTTCGAGGGCGTGATCCCCGCCGACGCCCGCGCGGTCGTGCTCCGCTCCGCGCAGCGGCACGCCGCGTGGGTCCGCGGCGACTTCGACCACCTCACCTGACCCCACCCCCACCAGGGCTGCGACCGCGCGCGGCCCGGCCGAGGATGGGAGCGGAGGTGACGACGATGCCGAGGCGTGTCTCAGGGGCCGCGGTGGCGGCGACGGGGACGTGGGTCGACCCGGACGGCGTCCGCATGCCCGCAGGCGAGGTCCACGCGTGGGAGCGCGGCACCAACGCGACGGTGTGCCGCCTCCAGCTCAGCCGCCAGGGTCTCGTGCGGTTCCCCCACGTGACGTGGGCCGACGTCCAGCCCGCGACCGGGCGGGACGCCGACGCCGTCACGTCCGTCTGCCGCCGCTGCGCCGCCGGGACGGGCGCCCGGCGCGACGAGAAGCCGTGGCGCCGGATCGACCCGCGGCCGTGACGGCGTCCTCCCCGGGTCGTGGACAGGTCGCCCGCAGGGCGCTCTGCGGGCTGGCCGTCGTCATGGCCGTGGCGTCCGGCTGCGCTCTCGGGACCGGCGAGCCGACGGCGTACTGCCAGCCCGACGACCCGCTGGTGACGCCGCAGCGCGTCGCTCCGGGCGACGACCTGCGTGTCGAGGTGCCGAGCAGCAGCGGGGGCACGGGGTGCGAGCACGACCTGCCGGACCGGGCACGCTACGAGGTGCTGATCACGGTCCGGGGACCCGCGAGCGATCCCGCCACCAGCCGGTACAGCGCGTCCCTCGGGACCCTCGAGCCCGGTGACGGCGGTGCCGCAGACGGCACGTTCCCGGTCCCCGACGACGTGCCCTCCGGCGAGGCCCAGGTCTCGGTGAGCCTCCGGCACGCCCCCACGGTGTGCGAGGTCGACCCGACGATCGGGTGCGCTGCACCGCCGTCCGCGCTCGTGGACGTCGCGCCCTGACGTCGGCGCCCGGTGGGACTCACGCCGAGACGGCCACCGGGGTGCCCGGGACGTCGCGCCGCACGACCGCCGCCTGCGGACCGGTGCGGAGCGCGACGAGCGCGACGTCGTCCTCGGCGTCGCCGGGGAGGACCTGGGAGAGCGCCGCCCGCACCACGTCGTCCAGGCTCGCGCCCGCGAGGCCCCGCAGCGCGTCGGCGAGCGCCGCGACGTCGTCCCGGATGCTGTGCCCGCGGCGCTCCACGAGCCCGTCCGTGTACAGGACGAGGGTGTCGTCGGTGCCGAGCTCGACGGTGTGGTCGCGCCGGCCCGCGCCCGGCCGCAGCCCGAGCGGGAGGTCGTTGCGCACGGTGAGCACCTCGACCGCGCCGTCCGCGCGGACGACGACCGGGGGCAGGTGGCCCGCGCTGGACCAGCGGACGGTCCGCACGCCGCGGGAGCGCTCGTCGTCGCTCTGCTCGATGCGGGCGACGACGGCCGTCGCCACGGCGTTGATCCCCAGGGCGAGGCCGTCGATCGCGGCGTCGACGCGCTCGAGCAGGCGGGCCGGGGTCGCGCCGCTGTCGTAGCCGATGGCGCGCACCAGGCCGCGCAGCTGGCCCATCGTCGCGGCGGCGCCCAGGTCGTGCCCGACCACGTCGCCGATGACGAGGGTCGCCACGCCGTCGGACGCCACGAACGCGTCGTACCAGTCGCCGCCGATGTCGCGGTCGTGGGTCGCGGGCTGGTAGTGCACCGCGACCTCGAGGTCCTCGGGTTGCGGCGGCTCGGTGAGCACCGCCTGCTGGAGCACGAGCGCGAGCTCGCGGGCGCGCGCCGTCTCCTCCTCCGACCGCTCCGCCCGACGGCGCAGCTCGTCCAGGGTCGTGCGCATCCGCGCGGCGTCGCGCAGCGCCGCACCGATGGTCGTGGCGAGACCCGTGAGGTAGCGCGCGTAGTCGTCGTCCCACGGGCGGCCGGTCGCCGCCTGGAGGACGAGGACGCCCGCAGCACCCCGCGGGCTCGCGTCCCGCAGGGGCTTGACGACGCGGCCCCGCGCGACCTCGCGCTGACCGGTCGCGAGGGTGCGCCCGACGGCCTCGGCCTCCGTGCCGTCGGCCGCGTGGCCCGCCTCCAGGAGCACGCGCGGGCGCGGACCGTCGATGGCGTAGAACGCGACGCGCGCGACGTCGGCGCTGCGGGCGAGCACCTCGACCACCGGCCGGGCGAACGCGGCGAGGCTGCCCGCCGTCGTCGGCAGGACGGCGTGCAGCTCCCCGAGCGTGAGCAGGCGGCGCTGGTTCACGACCTCCCGGGTCGTCTCCGTCACGATGTCGAGGACGCCCGCGATCTGTCCGTCGTCGTCGACGAGGGGACTGTAGGAGAAGGTGAAGTAGGTCTCCTCGTCGAAGCCGGAGCGGTTCATCACGAGGGGCATGTCCTCGCTCCAGGTGGCGCGGCCCTCGGTGAGCACCGCGTCGAACAGCGGCTCGATGTCGTCCCAGATCTCCGGCCACACCGCACGGACCGGCGCCCCGAGCGCGCTCGGGTGCTTGTCCGTGCCGAGGAGGTCCCGGTACCCGTCGTTGTAGAGGAGCGTCAGCTCCGGACCCCACACGAGCATCGCGGGGAACCGGGTGGAGAAGCACAGCCGCACCGCGTGGCGGAGCGCGACCGGCCAGGTCTCGGGCTCCCCCAGCGGGGTGTCCGCCCACGCGACCTCGCGAGCGAGGCGACCGACGTCGCTGCCCGACGTCGCCTCGTCAAACCAGCTCGCGTCCGCGTTCACCTCCGCATCGTAGTGGGCTGCGTCGTCGGCCCCGCGCCTGGGCGCTCGCCGGGGACCGTTAATCGCTGTGCCCGGTTCCGCGTACCGAGCAGGATCGGGGCCATGGAGGACACGACGACCGAGCAGGAGCTCACCGGCGGCAACGTGAACGACGTCGTGCGGCGCGGGGACACCGTGCGGCGCTCGGCGGGCCCGTGGACGCCGACCGTCCAGGCGCTGCTGGCCTGGGTGCGCGCGCAGGGCGTGTCGTTCGTGCCCGCGCCGCTGGGGCTCGACGAGCGCGGCCGCGAGGTGCTCGGCTGGATCCCCGGCGAGACGGGCGGCTGGCCGGTCCCGGACTGGGTGTGGACGGCCGCGGCACGCGAGCAGGCGGCGGGGATGCTGCGGACGGTGCACGACGCCTCGGTCGGCTTCGCTCCCCCGGGTGCCGTGTGGCGCTCGCCGGTGCGCGAGCCCGCGGAGGTCGTGTGCCTCAACGACGTCGCGCCGTACAACATGGTGCACGACGGCGAGCGGGTCGTCGGGTTCAGCGACGTCGACATGGCGGCGCCCGGGCCGCGCGCGTGGGACCTCGCCTACCTGGCCTACCGGATGTGCGGGTGGTGCGAGGACATGCCCGCTCCCGCGGACGCCCGGCCCGAGGAACGGCTGGCGCACCTGCTGGAGGCCTACGGGCCGGACGCGGCGCCGGGGGCCGCCGTCGTGCTCCGCACGATGCGCGAGCGCCTGCTCGACCTCGCGGACTGGACCGAGGAGCGTGCCCGGACGACGGGCCGCGACGACCTGCGGGAGCACGCCGCGCTCTACCGGCGGGACGTCGAGCGCCTGCCGCGGGGGTGAGGGGTGGTTGCCGGTGCCGCACCAGCAGGGGGCAGAGATGCGGCACCGGCTGTCCCTCACGCTAGATGCGAACTGGACAAGCGTCCAGTAGCGAGAGCGGGTGAAGTTGACGAAGGTCCCTTCCGCTGACAGCGCTTTCCGCTGAAGATGTGGCCCATGGGGCTGAACTGGGGGAACACCGGACCGGACGTGTACGAGGCGCGCGCGCCCGAGGGCGTCTACCGCATCGTCGCGCGCGGCACGGAGTGGTGCCTCGAGAAGCCGTTCCCGACGCCAGGCCGCATCGGCGGGTTCCCGTCGACCGCCGAGGCCATGGCCTGGGGCGACGACCTGCACCTCGCCGCGAGCGGCCCGCGCGTCCGCACGCCGCAGCCCGCGTGGCCCACCGTGGACGAGTTCGCGCGCGTCGTCGACGTCCAGCCCACGGTCCTGCGCTCGTGGATCGCGGTGCACGCCGGCGGCTCGACGAGCCCTCGACGCCGCATCGACCCGGCGACCCAGCAGCGCATCCGCACGTTCTACCAGCTCGACCCGACGCCCTGACCCCGCGGCCCCACCGCCCCGCACCCCCCGCGTGACCCGCGCGGTGAACTGCTCCCAGCCGCTCAGCCACCCAGCAGCAGGGACACCCCGATCGTCGCCATGACGACGGCGATCACGCCGTCGAGCACGCGCCACGCCCCGGGCCGGGCGAAGACCGGCGCGAGCAGCCGCGCGCCGAAGCCGAGCGCGGTGAACCAGACGACGCTCGCCACCATCGCCCCGGTGCCGAACAACCACCGGGCGGTGTCGGCGCCCCCGGCCCCCGCACCGCCCGCGTGCGCGGCGGCGTAGCCCGCGGCGAGCGACCCCAGCAGCAGGACCGTGTCGAGGTACACGTGCGGGTTGAGCCAGGTGAGGGCCAGCGACGTGCCCACGGCCGACCGCGCCGACGTCGCCCCCGCGCCCGACGCCGGGTCGAGCCCTCCGGGGCGCAGCGCCCGCCGGGCGGCGAGCGCCGCGAGCGTCAGGAGGAACGCGGCGCCACCCCAGCGCACGACGGTGAGGAGCACGGGCGCACCCGTCACGAGCGCACCGAGGCCGGCCGTCCCGGCCGCGATGAGCACGAGGTCCGAGACCGCGCAGACGAGGACGACGGGCAGCACGTGCTCGCGCCGCAGCCCCTGGCGCAGCACGAACGCGTTCTGCGCGCCGATCGCGACGATGAGGGACAGCCCGGCGGCGAGGCCGGCAGCGAGGGGCGCGAGGAAGGACAGCACCCCTCGACGGTAGGGACGCGGCTCCATGAAGTACAGCGACAGATTCTGCAGAACCATAAGATGCGTTCATGGTTGACCTGCAGCCCGACCAGCTCCGCGCGCTCGAGGCGATCGCCGCGACCGGCACGTTCGACGCCGCGGCGCGCCGGCTCGGCGTCACGCCGTCGGCGGTGAGCCAGCGCATGCGTGCGCTGGAGTCCGCCGTCGGGCAGGTGCTGGTGCGGCGGGGCAAGCCCGCCGAGCTGACCCCGCCCGGGCGGGTGCTCGTGCGGCACGCACGCCACCTCGCGCTCCAGCAGGCGGACGTGCTCGCCGAGCTGGGCATCGGGCGGGACGGGCAGGACGCGGGCGACCCGGCCGCGCTGCCCGAGATCACGCTCGTCGTCTCCGGGGACGCCCTGACGACCTGGGCGCTGCCCGCGCTCGCCGAGGCGGCGCGGTGGGCACGGCTGGAGGTGCTCCGCGAGGACGAGGAGCACTCGGTCGGTCTCCTGCGCGACGGGACGGCGGTCGCCGCGGTCACGTCGGTGGCGGACGCGGTGCCGGGCTGCCGGTCGACCCTCCTGGGCCGGATGCGCTACCGGCCGTGCGCGAGCCCGGCGTTCGTCGAGCGCTGGTTCCCCGACGGCCCGACGGCCGCCGCGCTCTCCCGGGCGCCCGTCCTCGCGTTCGACCGCAAGGACGACCTCCAGGAGCGCTACCTGCGGCTGCGGGCGGAGGAGGCGGGCACCGCGCTCGACCCGCCGCGCCACTACGTCCCGGCGTCGCACGAGTTCCGCCGGGCCGTCGAGCTCGGCATGGGGTGGGCGATGCTGCCCGACCTGCAGAGCGCCCGGGCCGAGCGGGCCGGGCGCCTCGTCGGCTTCGACGACGAGCGGGCGACGGAGGTGCCGCAGCACTGGCAGCAGTGGCGGCTGCACTCCGCCTCGCTCGACCGGCTCGCGACAGCGGTCGCACGCGCGGCGCGCGACGCGCTGGGATAGCACGTCGCGCGCCGCGGGCGTCGGTCAGCCGGCCAGCGCACCGGCCGGTTCGTCGGGCGGGGGCACCTCGTCGGGGCCGACGATCTCGACGAGATCGAGGGCGTGGCTGAACTCCAGGATCTCGAGCACCTGGGGCGGGACGCCGAGGAGCCGCGGTCGCGACTCCTCGGTCACCTTCATGAGGAGCAGGTGCAGCCCCGACGAGTCCATGAACGTCACGGCCGAGAGGTCGACCGTCTTGGGGCGGCCGTCGATCGTGGCGGCGAGCCGTGCCTTGACGGCGTGGGTGACCGCGAAGTCGATCTGGCCCCACATCACCCAGCGACGGCCGCCGTCCTCGACGCGGACTCCCCCGGTGCCAGTGCTCCCCACGACGCTCCCGTCCCCGACGTCACCGACGGTGCGCCGTGCGCACGGTCAGCCCCGGTTGTTCCGGGTGACCGCACCGTACACGCCGAGGGTGATGAGCGAACCCAGGATGGCGAGGAGCCAGGTGCGGAAGTCGCCCAGGTCGCCCAGCGAGGTCCCGAAGAACACCGAGCCGAGCCACCCACCGAGCAGCGCGCCCAGGATGCCCAGCAGGATCGTGATGATCACCGAACCGGTCTGCTTGCCCGGCAGGACGGCACGGGCGATGAGACCGGCCACGAGGCCGAGGACGATGTACGCGATCCAACCCATGAGTACTCCTCCGATATGTCGGTTTCCCTTGCGGACGTGAACACTCCCAGGGTCCGGGACTTCTCGCACGCGCTGGCGCCGTCTCATCCGCACCCCGTTGCGGACGTCACACCGCCCGACGCGCGGGGCGCAGCCCTCGCTGCCCTGGTCAGGGGGCGCGCGGGGCGGCAGGCCGAGGGGCGCGTCGAGGCGACGACGGGGTCGGGGCCCGGGACGCCGCCAGGACCGTGCGCTCGACGTCTCGCACCACGGACGCCGCGGTCGCGTCGTCGAGGCGCGCCGCGTCCGCCGTTAGCACGACGTCGACGCCGCCGTCCGGCGCGTCCACGAGGTGCAGCGTGAGCGTGACGCCGCCCTGCTCGTCGGACGCGTCGGCGCGCGCCAGCCGCCGCGACCGCGTGGGTCGTGCGCGCAGCGTCCGGTCGGGCCCGGTGCCGCGCCGGTCGTTGTACCAGCAGGTCCCGTCGTGCGCGGTCGTCGGGTCGGCGGCGGCCTCGCGTCGGAGCAGGTCCTTGTCGCAGTACGCCGAGCGGTACGCCGTCATCGCGGCCCGCCAGACGCGCGGCCCGACCTCCTCGAACGGGGCGTCGAGGCCGTCGACGTGGAGCAGCCCCTCCATCGCCGTCGTCACGACGGCGTCCGCGAGCGTCGGCCGGAACCGGTTGCTCACCATGACCTGGAGCGCGAGGTCGTCCCGGCCCGCGGCGGTGGCCAGCGCCCGGCACGACGCCGCGAGCAGCACCCCGGACGTGCTCGTGCGCCACCGGGCGGCCACGCGCTCCGCGGCGGGCCCGAGGCGGAGCGAGCGCAGGACGGTCTGCCGGTAGCGCGGCCGCGCGGCGGCCTCCGCGCCTCCCGCGCCTCCGTCCTCCGTGCCTTCGTCTCCTCTGCCCTCGCGGACGGCGCTCCCGCTGTCCGGGCCCTCGCCGTCGGCGCTCCCTCGCGGGAAGACGACGACGGGCGCCGCCCGCATCGTGCGCAGGGTGCGTGCTCGGGCGGCGGCGTCGTGCCGGCGGCCGTCGTGCGACGTCTGCCAGGCCGCCTCGTCGAGCGGCGTCCACGCGGCCCGCTCCGGCGGGGCGCTCCCCGCGGCGAGGGCCGTGAGGTCGGCGTCGAGCACGGGCAGGCCCCAGCCGTCGAGGGCCGTGTGCGCGACGACGAGCACGGTGTGGTGCACCGCGCCGTCGACGGTCACGAGACCGGCGCGCACGGGCAGGTCCGTCGCGTAGTCGAACCTGCGGCCCCAGAGCTCGTGACGCATGCGCGCGCCGCGCACGGCGACGGCGGCGAGGTCGTCGACGCGCTCCTCGACCACCTCGACCGTCCCGACGCCGCAGAGCTCCTGGGCGAAGCCGTCGCCCCGCACGTGGATCCGCGTCCGCAGGGAGTCGTGGCGCTCGACGAGCGCCCGCACCACCTCGACCGCCGCGGCGGTGGGCAGCGGTCGGTCGAGCGGACCGCCCCACACGAGGTTGAACTGGTGGTCCTGCGGCGCGAGCGCCGCGAGGGCCCGCCGGATGGCGGTCTGCCCCCATGTGGCGGGCCCCTCGCCCGCGCTCCCGCGGACCTCGACCCGGTGCACGACCCTCATCGGGCCCCCTCCCCTGCGGCGACCGGTCGTGGCACGCGGACCGGGCGGTCGCGCTGCTCCCCCGGCCACGCCCGGACGCGGCACACGTGCGGGCGCGCGCCCGGCGTCGCGCACGCGGCGACGGCTCCGTCCGGGGCCGGCACGTCGGACACCCACCACTCCTGCCCGCGCCACGCGCCGTCGTCGGCCCGCACGAGCCCCGGGGCCGCGACGTCGAGGCCGAGCACGTCGAGCAGGCGCCCGCCGACCGCCTTGGCGCACGCCTCCAGGCGCGCGAGGCGACGCCAGTCGTCGGTGGCTCCCGCGGTCCGGGCCGCGGGGCCGAGGTAGCGCGCCGCGACGCGGGCGACGTCCACGCGGGGGTCGCGCACCTGCACGTCGACGCCCACGTCGTCGGCGGCGAGCGCGACGAGCGCGTGCCCCCCGCTCCGGCTGAGGTTCCACCGCTGCCCGACGACGGGCCCCGGCTTCCCGTGCGGCCCCACCTCCCACCGGACGTCCGCGGGTGCCAGGCCCGCGCGCCGCGCGAGGATCGCGCGGGCGGCGACGTGGGCGTGCACGTACCGGGAGGCGTCGGCGGCGACCGCGAACCGCCGGGACCGCGCCCGTTCCGCCGCGCCCAGCAGGGTGTCGCTGCCGAGCACGGGGACCGTCGTGTCGACGTACCAGGCCTCGACGTCGAGGACTCCGCTCATGCCACGACCTCCAGGCTCGCGACGCGCAGGGGACGGTCGGCCCGCACGAGGACCTCCAGCCCGCCGCGCAGGGGTCGTGCCGTCACCGGCCGCAGGTCCGGCACGCGGTGGTGCGCCCCCGGCACGGGCTCGGGCCCGACGGCGAGCACGGCCGCCGTCGCCCCACGCCCAGCCGCGACGCCCGCCGCCGAGTCCTCGAGCACGAGGCACCGCCGCGGGTCGACCCCGAGCAGCCGGGCCCCGGCGCGGAAGCCCTCGGGGTCGGGCTTCCCGCGCGTCACGTCCTCCGAGCACACGAGGCGCCCAGGCACCGGCAGCCCCGCCGCGGTGAGGCGCGCGAGCGCGACCTCGCGCGCCGCCGACGTCACGACCGTCCACGTGCGGGCGTCCAGACCGGCGAGCAGCTCGGCCGCGCCCGGCACGGCGACGACGCCCTCGGTGTCGTCGCACGAGAGGCGGTGCAGCCACGCGGCCTCGCGCGCGACGTCGGCACCCGGCGCGACGAGGCGGACGACCTCGACGTCGCGCCGCCCGTGCGACGCGGCGACGACGGCCGCGCCGTCGAGCCCGAGGCGGGCGGCCCACGCGAGCGTGTGGCGCTCGATCGCGGCGGACGAGTCGACGAGCGTGCCGTCGAGGTCGAGCAGCAGCGCGTCGCCGCGCCACCGCCACACGCCCGCAGGGCCGCCGCTCACAGCAGCTCCGCCGCGCGCGCGGACCGCGCCGCGGCGTACCGGTCGGCGTACTCCTGCGCGGCGCCCGTCGCGTGCTGGAGGCCGAGCGGCGCGCGGCACGGGCGGCCGAGCGGCTCGCCCACCGCGCGGGCCACGACGGGCAGGCCGGGCGCCTCGTCCGCGAGCGCCACGAGGAGGTCGGCGGCGTCGAGCCGCTCCCCGCCCGCGGCCGACGCGCGGCGTGCCGCCCACAGCCCGCGCGAGACGTGCCGTCCGCCCGGCACGAGGCCGAGGAACCCCCGCACCTCCAGCCGCTCGCACGCGAGGACCTCCACCGTCGCCCGGGCGTCCTTGGTCCGCCCGTCGCCGTGCACGGGGTCGGGGCCGCCAGGCGCCGGGTGAGGGCGGCCCGTCCCGTCGCCCGCGGAGGACACGGTCTCGTCCGACCCGACGGCGGTCGCCGCTACGCCGTGCTCGGCCACGACGCCGTGCTCGTCCACGACGTCCTGCTCGTCCGCCACGAGGTGCTCGGCCGCGCCGTCGAGGTCGCCGTGCGCGGCGTGGTCGGCGACGGCGTCCGCGGCCTGCGCACCGCACGACGCGCAGCCGTGCACGACGACCCGGACTGGCACCGCAGGACCGGCCGCGCGGCAGACGACGACCGCGTCCCGCTCGGCCAGGACCCGCACCGCGTCGAGCGCGGCCGGGTCGAGCCGGTCGTCGCGAGCGGGCAGGTCGGAGCTGTCGTCGCGAGCGGCCGGGTCGAGCCGGTCGTCGCCAGCGGTCGGGCCGCGACGGTCGTCGCGTGCGGCCGGGTCGGGCCGGTCTCCGCGCGCGCCGGGGCCGGGCCGGGCGGGCCCCGCGGGGGACGCGCCGCCCGCCGTGGCGTCCCGCGCCGTGGCCGCCCAGGTCGCGCCCGCGGCGAGCGCGTCGAGACCGAACGCGACGAGCTCGTCGACGCGGCTCTCGGGGCGGTCGGCGGGGAGCAGCCCCGAGAGCACCCACGTCCGCACCGCGGCCGCCCGGTGCGCCGTCGTCCCGGGGCCGGCGGGCGGTGGCCAGGCGGTCCGCGCGACGTCGGACCCGAGCAGCCAGCACGCCGCGCCGAGCTCGACGAGCGCGGCGGGCGCGACGCCCCCCAGCCGCGGGCAGACCCCTGCGGCGAGCGCCGCGACGTCGTGCGCGACCGCCGCCGGGTGGACGCCGAGCCACCCCGCCCAGGCGTCCCAGGCCCACCCGAACGGGTGCTCGAGCGGCTCGCCCGCCGTGGGGCGCAGCACGCGCAGCGTGCAGCGCGACCGTTCGAGCGTGACGGCGACCGGCCGCAGGGTCGCCGGGACGCGCGCCGGCGTGCGCTCCGGCCCGGGCCGGTCCCACGCGTCCGGGTCGACGACGTCGTCCGCCGGGACGGTGGCGTGCCGGGCGCCGTGCGCGTCGTTGCCCGCGAGGCTGGGGCCGTCGCCGTGCTCGAGCAGGTGCGGCAGCGTCGCGACGACCGGGTACCGCTCGCGCGCGCAGAACGTCACGACGGCCTCGTCGTCGTCGCGCGCGTCGTCGGGCAGGGTCGCGAGGTGCGCGGCGAGCCGTCGGGCGCCGTCGGCGGGGAGCACGAGGCCGAGCGTCGGCACCCACTCGTCGTGGCCGAGCGGCGCCCAGGCCTGGCCCGCGGCCGCGGCGGCGCGCACGAGGTAGGCGTTGCGCGGGCTGTTCCAGTTCGAGTACAGCGCGACGGCGTGCCGCGGGCGGGCCCGCACCGCGCGCCGGACGAGCTCGGCGAAGCCCGCGACGGGCGCGACGTCGTCCTGGAGCACGAGGTGGTGCGTCGCGCCGGGCGCGACGGCGGCCCAGGCGCGCTTCGCGGTGCGCAGCGGGCTGGGCGGACCGTCCGGGTCGGGGTCCTCCACGACGCGGACGTCCAGCGGGGCGCACGCGCGCACGAGGGCGGACACGTCGCCCCGCGCCGGGTGGTGCATGACGACGACGCTCAGCACCGGGTCGCGGACCTCGCCCCGCGCGGCGGTCACCCGCCCCGGCCCGGGCTCCCCGGCGCGCGCGACCGCGGGCCCGGCCGTCACGGCGCGACCTGCCGCGCTCTGCCGCCGCCCGCGCGTCGTCGCACGAGACGCACCGCGACGGGGAGCAGGACGGTCAGCCCGACGACGTTCGCCACCGCGATCGTCGCGTACAGCGCGGTCGGCCCGCCGCCCGCCCGCGCGAGCGCCCCGCCGACCCCGAGCGACACCGCGTGGTAGAGCACGTTGAGCGTCACGGCGACGCGCCCGTACCCGAGCTGTTCGAGCAGCGTCACGAGGTACAGCACGAGGCCCACGCCCGCGTACGACGGCCCGACGACCCGCAGGTACAGCGCCGCCTGCGCGGCGACCTCCGGGTCGGCGGAGAGCTGCCCCGCGAGCAGGGGCGCCGCCGCGAGCACGAGGGCGCCCACGACGACGTACGTCCCCGCGACCACGACCGTCCCGGCGCGGAACGTGCGCGGGAGGAGGCCGAGCGCACCTGCGCCCCACTGCTGGTTCATGACGATGCTCACCGCGGCCGCGAGGCCGATGGCCGGCACGACGACGAGCGTCTGGACCGTCGCGGCGCCGCCGAACCCGGCGACGACGTCGGTCCCCGAGGGCCCGAGCACCCACACCATGACGAGGTTCGTCACGGTGAGCAGGAGGTAGGACAGACCGACCGGCAGGCCGACGCCGAGGAGGAGCGCGCGCACGTCGACGCCCCGGTGGTCCGCCGCGCCCGGTCGCGCGGCGCCGCGCATCCGTCGTCCCGGGGGCGGGAGGAGGCGTGCGCGCACGAGGAGGGCCCACGCGACGCCCGCGCCGACGAGGGTCGACCCGGCGATCGCGACCGGGACGGCGAGGACGCCGAACCCGCCGACCAGCCCGACGAGCCACACGACGAGCACCTGGAGCCCCGCGACGAGCAGCGCCACGGTCGCCGACGCGCCCGTGCGGCCCCAGCCGCGCAGCGCGGCGGCCGCCACCGCCGTCGGCACGGACAGGACGCTCGCGAGCACCGTCCAGCGCGCGAACGCCACGAACTCCGCGACGAGCGGGCCCGGCACGGAGAGCACGGTCGCGAGCGCCGGGGCGGCGAGGACGACGAGAAGAGCCACGGCGCCGAGCACCGCACCGCCCGCGGCGACGAACCGCCCCAGGAGCGCCGCCGTCGCGGACGACGGCACGTCGTCCCGGCCGCGCGCGCCACGCAGGCGCGCGAACCCGACCTGCGTCGAGACGTCGAGACCCTCCTGGACGGCGAGGACGAGGAACGTCACGGGGATGAACAGCGAGCGCACGTACAGGGCGTCGTCGCCCATGTGGCCGAGGAGCGCCGCGACGACGAGCTGCGCGAGCGCCCCGACGACGAGCGCGGCGCAGATCGGGCCCGCGAGCCGCAGGACGCGCCGGCGCAGCTCCGCGACCGACGGCGCCGACGCGCCCGGCAGCCCCGACCCGCCCGGAAGCGCGGCGTCAGGTTCGAGCCCGGGGACGGGCAGGGCCGGTGCCGTTCCCGCCTCCCTAGACGAGCTCGACATGCCGTGCCCTGCCCTGCAGCCAGCCCTGGGCGAGCGTGAGCCGCTGGACGGTCCGCGTGCCCTCCATCATCTCGAGGCCGGGCACGTCGCGGACGAGCTTGTCGAGGTACGGGTGCTCCCACCGCGCGCCGGGGCCGAGCAGCGCGGGCACCGTGCGCGTGACCTCCTCCGCGAGGTCCAGCGCCGTGGCCTTCGCCGCCGCGGGCAGCGTCCCGTCCGCCGGGTCGGCGTCGGCGCCGCGCGCCGCCTCGAGCACGAGGGCCCGGGCCGCGTGGAGACGGTCGTCGAAGGTCTCGAGCAGCCGGCGCTCGTCGGCCCGGAACGACGACCGCTCGGCCCGCACGTAGTCGAGGGCCGCCTGCGTGACGCCCACGGCCAGCGCCGCGACGACGGGGCGGAGCCGGTTGAACGTGCGGACCGCGCCGAGGAGCCCGCGGCGCGACGGCGAGAGGTGCCGGCCCAGGCTGTCCTCCGGGCGGAGCGGCACGTCGCGGAACCGGACCTCGCCGAGCTGCACGGCCCGCATGCCCGTCGTCACGAGCGGCGCGGCGTCGAAGCCCGGGCGCGCGGTGTCGACGAGGTAGACCCCGACCCCGAGCGGGCCGGGGCGGTGCCGCGCGAACACGACGCCGAGGCTCGCCCGGGCGACGTTGCCGACGTACTTCTTGTGGCCGCGCAGGACGCCTCCCGCGGCCACCTCGGTCTCGAGCGCGGCGGCGTCCGAGCCGCGGTCGGGCTCGGTGAGCCCGAAGAACGTCCACGTGCGCGGCGCCCCGACGACGACGGACGCGTCGCCCCACGCGAGCGTCTCCGCGACGACGGCGCGCTCGACGCACGTCCGCACGAGCACGGGCACGCCCCGCACGCGCAGCGGGTCGTCGAGATAGCCGGGCGGGAAGCCGCCGAGCTGCCGGTACGGCAGGACGCCGGCGTCGAGGAGCGCGTGCAGCGCGCCCGGGTCGGCGTCGACCGCGAGCGCGCGCTCGCGGAGCGCGACGGCCACGGGGCGCAGGTGGTCCCGGAGCGCCAGGAGGTCGACGGTGGTCATGCGTCCTGCCCTTCCCCGCCGCCGGTCGTCCCGGTCGGCAGCGTCCCGCTCGCGTGGCCGAGCAGGTCGATCGTCCGGGCCAGCCGGGCCGCGTCGCCGTCGACGAACCCCGAGGCGCCGAACAGGTTGTGGACGGCGCGCGACGTGCGGTCGAGCACCGCGGTGACGCGCACGAGCGTCGTGGCGGGCACCGGCCCGTCGTCGGCCTGCTCCCCGGGCTCCGCGGTCACGCGCGCCAGCAGCGCCTGCGCCTCCAGGTGCGCGAGCGCCGCGTCCGCGAGGACGAGGCGGACCGGCGGCAGGTTCACCGTCGCCGTGCCGCCGATGCTCCGGCCGCGCAGCCGGTCGACCGCACGGTCGGCCAGCCGTTCGCACAGGCCCGTCCGCGCCCACGCGACCCCGACGCGCCACGCGGCGTCCGCCGCACGGCCACCCCGGTCGTCCACCGGTCCGGACGCCGCCGCGCGCCAGGCGAGCAGCGGGCCCGCGTCCGTCACCACCTCGCCCAGCAGCACCGACCCGGGCGGCGGGGCGACGTCGTCGGGCAGCAGGACGCACTCCCCCGGCAGCGCCGCGACCGGCAGCACCGCGGCGAGCGCGACGAGCGCGGCGACCGCGCCCTGCTCGCGCGCGACGTCGCGCACCCCGGCGATCCCGGTGACCCGGGCGGCCCCGGCCCCCGAGGTCGCAGCACCCCCCGCAGCGCCCGGCGCCGCGACGCCGGCGCTCACCGTGCCCGCGTCCCGCGAGACGACCCCCGCGCTCATGCGAGCACCGCCTCGCGGGCGCGGCCGCCGGCCTCCGGGTCCGTCGCTGCCGACCGCGGACCGAGGGCGAGCGAGCAGCGGTAGCCGAGCTCGACGCACCGCTCGTGCAGCACGACGGGCGCGTCCGGGGCGTCGTCGTCCGCGAGCACCTCCCAGACGCCCGTCGCCGCGGCCCCGGGGTCGGCGTGCCGCACGACGTCGCCGTCGAGCAGGGGCACGTCGGCCGGGTCCACGTCGACACCGAGGACGACGCGCCGGACGTCCGGGCCCGCCTCGCGGGGCGCGTCGGACGAACTCGCCGACGCGCCGGGGCCCGCGGGGCGCGGACCCCGCGGGGCGCGCGCGACCGACAGGTCCTCGACGGGCCGCCCCGCGCCGTCGCGCGCGACGACGAGCGCCACCACGCGGTCCCGCGCCGGGACGCGCGTCGCGGTGGGCGGGAGCGTGCACTGCTCGAGGACGAGCACGACGGCCGTCCCTGCGCGCCCGGCATCGCCCGGCCCGCCGACCGGCCCGCCTCCCGGTCCGCCGCGCGACCCGACAACGGGCCCGCCGTCGGCGAGCAGCTCGCCCGCGAGCCGCAGCGCGGTGAACGGGCCCGCGAGCCCCTGCTCCGTGACGCAGAAGGTGGACGGGCCGCCGTCGAACAGGTCCGCGACGAACCCGCCGAGGAGCCGTTCGTGCTGGAGGTCGGGCGTCGTCACGACGAGCACGACGAGGCGCACGTCGTCGAGCAGGCCGCGCCCGTCGAGCGCCGCGCGCGCCGCGCGGATCATCGTCGGGTAGTCGCGGCCCGGCCCGTCCTCGAGCCAGTCCGTCGGCTGGTCCTCGCCGTAGACGTACCGCAGGTCCTCCGCGACCGACCGCCGCGTCCCGTCCCCGACGGGCGCGAGGTCGTCGACCGGCACGTCCACGACGGCCCGCACCCGCAGCGCGTCCTCGCGCGGATCCGACACCGGCGAGGCTCCGGGCCCCGCACCGCTGCCCCCGAGCGGCACGTCAGTTCCGGGTCGAGTGCTCGACGACGAAGTCGGTCAGCGAGCCGACCGTCTCGAGGTGGTGCTGCTCGAGCGACTCCGGGTCGACCTCCATGTCGAGCGAGTCCTCGAGGGCCATGAGCAGGCCGAGGACGCTCGTGGAGTCGAGGTCGAGGTCGTCGAACAGGCGCGTCGCCGCGGTCACGTCAGGCAGCGGTCGCCCGAGGACGCTCGACAGGGCCTCGACGACGGCCCCGACGACGCGCTCGCGGCCGAGGGCCTCCTGCGGCTCGGTGCTGGTACTCACGATGGTTCCTCCGGGTGGTGGGTCGGCGCCCGCGGGGCGGGCGGTGGCTGGACGACGGCGGACGGGCGGTGGGTCAGGGGACGGCGCCGACGGCGACGGGCTCGACCCGCGCACCGAGGTCGTGGAACACCTGGCGCGCGAGGAGGTCGTCGGGCGTGTCCGCGTGCCGGACGAGGAACGTCTCGTCGCCCAGCGTGAGCACCTCGGCCGGGTACCCGTGGCTGAGGAAGTGCACCGGCGACGCCGTCGCGCCGTACGCGCCGGAGCGGTCCACCGCGACGAGGTCGCCCGGCGCGAGGTCGGCCGGGAGCGGCACGGCCTTGCCGATCGTGTCGTTGGGGGTGCAGAGCGGGCCCGTCACGTTCCACGCGACGTCCTCGGCGGTCGAGGCGGTCCCCACGCGACGCATCGGGAAGTTGCGCTTGACGAACGACCCGATACCGACGGCCGCCATGTGGTGGTTCGTGCCGCCGTCGGCCACGGCGAACCGCTCGCCCATCGACTCCTTGACGTACCGCACGCGCGCGACGTACGTGCCGCAGAGCGCCACGAGGTAGCGGCCGAGCTCCATGACGAGGTCGGTCCGGGGGTGGCGCTGCACGAACGCCTCGACGACGGGGTTGAGCGCCGCGGTGAGGACCTCGACGTCGAGGTCGCGCTCGCGCTCGAAGTACGCGACGCCCAGGCCGCCGCCGACGTCGACGAGCTCGAGCGGGAACCGCAGGCGCTCCGCGAGCCGTTCGGCGAGCTCGAAGATCCGCGTCGTGTTCTCGACGATCGTGCCCTCGTCGAGGATCCGCGTCCCCATGTACACCTGGACGCCCACGACGCGGGCCGCGGCGAGGCCGTCGCACAGGTCGGGCGCGTCGAGGAGCTGCTGCTCGTCGATGCCGAACTGGCGCGGCTTGCCGCCCATGGTGAGCCCGGAGCCCTTGACCGAGAACGACGGGTTGACGCGCAGCACGACGCGCGCGGGCCGTCCCACCGCCTGCGCGAGCTCGTCCACGAGCGCGAGCTCGGGGAGCGACTCGACGATGATCGCGCGCACGCCCGTGTTGAGGCACGAGACGAGCTCGTCCCGGCTCTTGCCGGGACCGAGGAACAGGACGTCCTGCGGTGCGACGCCCGCGGCGAGCGCGGTGCGCAGCTCGGCGAGCGACGACACCTCGGCGTTCGCGCCGAGCGCGTGCAGCAGCCCGCAGACGCTGACGTTCGGGTTCGCCTTGAGCGAGTAGAAGATCCCCAGCGCGGGGTGCAGCCGCTCGCGCAGCGCCCGGTAGTTCGCGGCGAGCACGTCGCCGTCGTACACGTACACGGGGGTCCCGTACCGCTCCGCGACCGCGGCGAGGTCCGCGCTCCCGGGCGTCGTCGGCCGGGTCGGGGTCGTGGTCATCGGGCGTCTCCTTGGGTGGGGCGGGCGGTGGGCCGCGAGGCCAGCCGCTCCGTCACGGCGCGGTCGAGGCGGGTCAGGGTGTCCTCGTCGGGCGCGACGAGGAGGCCGTGGAGCCGGCCCGCGAACGTCGTGCCCGGCGTCGGCCCGGACGCGCCCGACGCCCCCGCGTTGACCGTGCCGGTCCCCTGGACCACGAGGCCCGCCTCGCCGGGGGCGCCGGGCAGCAGGTCGCCGAGCAGGTCGTGGAGCGCCGCGAACGGGAGCGGCGCGTCGAGCACCAGCGGGTACTGGCGCGCGAGCGCGACCCACCCGTCGGGCTGGAACCGCTCCTGGAGCGGGACGGTGTACGTCGACATGTTGCTGCGCGCGTTGATCTCGAGCACGGGCAGGAGCCGGCCGTCGGTGCGCACGAGCGCGTCGACCCCGACGAGGCCGTGGAAGCCGTCGGCCGCGAGCCGCGCGCCGAGGCGGCCCGACAGCTCGGCCAGCGCGTCGACCTGCTCCGCCGGCAGGCGCGACGGGATGCGGTGGCCCTTGTGGACGCCGCCCTCCGTGATCGCCTCCTTGACGAAGTCGAACGCGACCGAGCCGTCCCGCGCGACGGTGAAGTGGTAGTTGAGGTCCGTCGCCTTGTCGGCCCACACCTCCACCACGACGGCGAGGCGGTCGTCGCCCGAGCGCGCGGCCCGGCGCGCGACCATGCGCACGAGCTGGTCGAGCCGGCGCGGGTCGTCGACGACGAGGATCCCCTTCCCGGAGACGCCGTACGCGTCCTTGACGCCGACGGTCGCGCCGTCCGCGACGAGCCGCGCGGCCTCGGCGCACGCACGCTCGAAGTCCTCGACGGTGCGGCACGCCCAGCCACGCGCCTGCTCCACGCCCAGCTCGTCGCACAGCCCGCGGCTGTAGACCTTGCTGTTGACGGTCTTGGTCGTCGCCGCGTCGGGGAGCACCGAGCGCAGGCCCGTCGCCGTCGCGAGGTCCTCCTCGGCCGACGACGTCCCGTGCGCGAGGAGCCGCACGCCGTCCGCCGCGAGCTCCCCCAGGCGCGCGAGCAGCGCGGGCGAGTCGAGCGCGTCGAGCGTCACCGTGCGCAGCGGGTCGCTCGACCCGGCGACGTGCACCGTGGGGAGCCCGACGCCGAGCGCGTCCAGGTGCGCGAGGTGGTCGGGGTCCGGCTCGGCCTTGAGCACGACGTGGTCGCGCGGGCCCGCGAGGAGCAGCGCGAGCTCGTCCATGCGGTGGACGAGCGCCGCCGTCGCCGACGCGCCACCGACGGCGGGCAGGCCGACCTCCCCGGCCGCCCACGCGTCCTCGACCTCGACGTTCCCCAGCAGGACGAGCGGCGCGTCGGGCGCGCCCGCGAGCGCGCGCTTCGTCCGCGCGAGGAACGGCTCGCGGCCGGCCGCCGTGGTGGTCTGCGGGGCGGTCCCCGTCACCTGGTCGACCGTCATGCCTGCTCCTTCGTGTCGTGGGCCGCGGCGCCGTCGGAGTCCTCGGAGAGCCCGGAGCCCTCCGAGGCCTCGTGGCGCAGGACCATGGCGGAGAACGTGGCGCCCAGCCCGACGGCGACCATGAGGAACGGGTCGCCGGGCCGCAGCCGGCCCTCGGCGCGCGCGGCCGCGTAGCCGATGAACGAGTCCGCCCCGAAGCAGTGCCCGGTCACCGGGACGTCGTCCAGCCGGACGCGCGCGAGCGGGAGGCCGAGCCGCGTGCACAGCCGCCGCCAGGACACGCGGTTGACGTTGTGCGGCAGGACCAGCGCGAGGTCGTCCAGCGTGAGGCCCGCGCGCCCGACGGCCTCCAGCACGACCTCGGCGAGCACCTCGGTGTACGCGACGCCGAACGGGCCCGCGAGGTCCTCGGGGAGCGGCACCTGGTGGTACTCGCCCAGCGTGCGGGTCGCGTAGGCGAGGACGGGGCTGCCCGACGCGGGCCCGTCGGCGGACGAGCCTGCCGCGCCCGACGCCGCGACGAGGCACGCCGCCGTGCCCTCGCCCATGATCGTCGTGCCCTCGATGAGCCGGGAGCCCGGGCTGAACGCCTTCTCGCCCGTGAGCACGAGCGCGAGCGCGTCCGGGTCGCCGTCCGACGCGAGGAGACGCCCCGCGAGGTCGACCGCGAGCAGCGCCGACGCGCACGCGTGCTGGGTGAGCGTCCACACGACCGCGTGGTCCAGACCCAGGCGCGTCGCGGCGTCGTGCAGGGGGTTCACCCCGACCGGGGCGACCGTCGCGATGGTCCGCGCCCCCAGCACGTACCGGACGCGGTGCTCGTTGCCCGCGAGCCCGGGCACCGCGCGCGCCGCGGCGACGAGCAGGTCGGTGAGGGTCTGCCCCGGCGCCGTGCACACCTCGCGCAGCCCGAAGAACCGCTCGAACACGCCGAGCTCGAGGTGGTCGAGGCCGAGCTCGTCGGCGAGGTCGCGGATCGGCACGCGCGTCGCGGGCACGTGGGCGCCGACGTCGACGAGGGTCGTCATGCCGCCGTCCCGGGGACGTCGACGACGCTGCGCAGGTGCGCCGCGAGCGCGCGGGGCGTCGGGTTGTCGACGACGGCCTCCGGGTCGAGGTCGACGCCGAGGACGTCCTCCAGGTCGCCGAGCAGCGCCAGCACCTGGACCGAGCCGAGGCCGAGCCCGGCGAGGTCGGCCCCCGCGTCCACGTCGGCGGGGGCGACGCCGAGCGCGGTGGCGACGTGGCGCAGCACGAGGTCGTCGAAGGCGTCGGGGCGGGGTGCGGTCATGGTCGGGTCCCTGCGAGCTCGGGGTGCGCGCGGTCCCGGGCCGCGCGCAGGGAGTGGAGCGCGGCCAGGTCGCCCCGGCCGTGCAGGTCACGCGCCCGGCCGCGCTGGATCTTGCCGCTCGTGGTCCGCGGCACCTGGCCGGGACGCACGAGGACGACGTCGTGCACCGCGGCGCCCGAGACCGTCGCGAGGTGGGCCGCCATCTGCCGGACGACGGCGTCCAGCTCCTCCTCGGCGCTCGCCGCCCCGCCCGCCCGGGCGCCCGGCGTGGGGCGGAACTCCTGGACCGCGCACAGCGTTCCCGGTCGGCCGTCCGCCTCGAACACCGCGCCCGGGCGGCCCTCGGCCCCGGGGTGCAGGCGGCGCAGCTCGCGCTCCAGGTCGTACGGGTAGAGGTTGCGCCCCGCGACGATGAGGAGCTCCTTGATGCGGCCCGTGACGACGAGCTGGCCGCCGTGCAGGGCCCCCAGGTCGCCGGTCCGCAGCCACGGGCCCGTGCCGTCCGCGGCGACGGCGCCGAAGGTCTCCGCCGTCGCGGACGCCGCCGCGTCGCCCCAGTACCCGGCCGCGACGCTGCCGCCGCGCAGCCAGACCTCGCCGACCGCGCCGTCCGGCACGGTGGCGCCCTCGCCGTCCACGACCCGCAGCTCTACCCCGCTCGGCACGCCGCAGCACACGAGGCGCGCGCCCGGCCCCTCGACCGCCGCAGCGTCGGGGAGGGCGGACAGGTACGTCGCCTCCTCCGTCACGACCAGGCGGCCGTCGGCGAGCGCCGTCTCGTCCGCCGTGACGACGAGCGGGAGCCGCCTGTCGGGGTACGTGGCCGTCAGCGTCGCCTCCGCGAGGCCGTAGCCCGGGCCGTGCGCGGACCCGCGGAAGCCCACGGGCTCGAACCGGCGCGTGAACGCGTCGAGGACGGCCGGGTCGACCGGCTCGGCGCCGCCGAGCGCCCAGCGCAGGCGGGACAGGTCGAGCTCGGCGAGCTGGTCGTCGCGCACGCGCCGCGCGCACTGGTCGTAGCCGAAGTTCGGCGACGCCGTGACGGTCGCCCCCGTCTCGGTGATGGCGGAGAGCCAGCGGACAGGGCGCTTGAGGAACGACGTCGAGGGCACGACGACCGCCGTCGCCCCGAGGCCGAGCGGCACGAGCAGCATCCCGACGAGGCCGAAGTCGTGGTACCCCGGGAGCCAGCTGCAGAAGACGTCGTCCGGGACGAGGCCGAGCGTCGTGGTGAAGGCGTCGTGGTGGTGCAGCACGTTCGCGTGCGTGACCACGACGCCCTTGGGGCTGCTCGTGGACCCGGAGGTGTACTGGAGGAACGCGACGTCCTGCGGACCGGGGCGGTCCCGCCGCGCCGCGCCGTCCGTCGCGCCGTCGACCACGGTGACGACGACCGGGCCGCCGTCGGCGCGCTGCAGCGGCTCGGCCCACTCCGTCGTCTCGGTCGCCGCGGTCGGGTCGACGAGCACCACCGCGGCGTCGCAGTCCGCGAGCATGCCCCGCACGCGCTCGCGCTGGTACGCCTGCCCGCCCGGGAGGGGCGACGGGACGGGGACCAGCCCGGCGGAGAAGCACGCGAGGAGCCCGACGACGAACGACGCGGTGGCGGAGTAGAGGACCAGGGCCCGGTCGCCCGGCTGGTGCAGGGACGCGAGCCGCCCCGCGAGCGCCGCCGCCTGCGCGTCGAGCTCGGCGTAGGTGAGCGTCCGACGCTCCCCCACCTCCGGCACGACGACGACCGCGGGGTGGTCCGGGCGCTCGCGCACATGGTCGCGGACGAGGTCCACGAGAGTCCGGTCGTCCGGCAGCACGCCCACGTCGCCCCCTGCTCGCCGGCGCCGGGACCGTCCCGACGCACGCGGACGCCAGGAAGCACACGCCCCACCCCGGCGGTCCGGGGGAAGCCTCGCAGCGGTTGCTCGCGGTGTAAACAAATTCACGTGGCCGGAAGAGGACAAATGCCTTCTCTCGACCGCAACCCGTCACATCGGTCCGCACCGCGGGACGGCCCGGGACCGTTGCCGGGGTCGACTACAGTCACACGGCGTGACCTCGACGGAGCGGGACCCGGTCCTCGGGGCCCGCCGTTCCGCGCGGGCCCTCGCGCTGCGCCGCGCGCACGACGTGCTCGTCCTCGACGACGGCAGCGAGGCCTGCCCGGAGCCCCTGTGGCTCCGGGTCCGCGAGCGCGCCCGCCACGCCGCACGCCTCCGCGTCGTGATGCTCGGTGCGGGTCGCGAGGAGGGCACGGCCGGCGCGCCCGCGCAGGACGGCGGCCCCGGTCGTGCAACGGGTCGGCCCGGTGACGTGAGCGGCGGCGCCCCCGCGGTCGAGCGACGGGTCGCGACCTCCCTCCCGGTGTCGCTCGTCGCCCTCGACGACACCGTCGTGCTCGTGGCGCGCCCCGGGCGCACGCGCGCCGTGACCGACCGCGACGCCGTCGCCGCGCTGCGCGCCCTCGCCGAGTCCGAGTGGGACCGCGCACGGCCCGACGGCGACGCCCTCGCCCCGAGCGAGGACACGCTGCTGCGGCTGCTCGCCGAGGGCAAGACCGACACCGCCGTCGCCGTCCGGCTCGGCGTCTCGCCCCGCACCGTGCGCCGTCACGCCGCCGGCCTCATGGGGCGGCTCGGCGCCACCAGCCGGTTCGAGGCCGGCGTCCGGGCCGCGCAGCGCGGCTGGATCCGGATGACCGACCGCTGACGAGACCGTTGCCCGCCGGGGCGCCCGCCACTATCCTGGGACGAGCCCGTCGCGCTGAGCGTCGGGAAGTGGACCCGAGACCCGTCCGGATGGTCGTGGCGCTCGGGTCTCGCGCTGTCCGGGCTCGGTGCTAGAGATCGACGACCCGGCTCACCACGGGCTCGCACCGCTGGCGCCAAGAGGTGCCCCTCGCCCACGCCCAGGCGATCGCGTCGGGCAGCGCGAGCAGCGGTTCGGCGGTCGCGCTCTCGTGCCGGTACGCCAGACTCTCCGAGCACCCCGCGGCTCGGGTGGCCTCGATCAGGTGCCTGCGGTCGCGCTGGACCAGGCTCTCGTCCCGCTCGAGGCACAGGTGCGTGCGCCGGTCGCGGGCGATGTCCTCGACGAGGGCGCGCAGGCACCTCTCGCGCCGTTCGAGCTCCGTCCTGTACGCGCCTCCTGCCCGGTAGACCGTCACCTCCGGGGCCAGTCCCACGAACGCCTCGAGGATCTTCCGGCGACGCGCGTCGCTCTCCCTCTTCATGTGGATGCGTGGCTGGCGGGGCATCGTGAGGTCGCGGACGACCCGTCGCGCCGTGTTCATCGAGCCGGGCAGCACGACGGCCGCGACGAGCAGGTACTCCCGTGCCTTGCTCTCGTCGACGAACACCTGACCGACCACGTGGCCACCCTCCCCCTGCGACGACCCGAGGGTACGCGCCGGGGTGCGACACCGGGACCGCCCGGCGACGACCGCCCGTCGCGGGAAGCGATCAGCGGCCTCGGGGACGACGTCGCGCGAGCGGGAAGGACGGCCCGCCCCGTGTCAGCGCGGGCGCTCAGCGCGCCGCGTCCGCCGCGACCTGGGCGTCGCTGCGCAGGATGCAGAACTCGTTGCCCTCGGGGTCGGCGAGGACGACCCAGCCGCCGCCGTCGGGCGTGCGACGGTCGGCGACCTGGGCCGCGCCGAGCGCGAGCAGGCGCTCGACCTCTTCCTCGCGCGACCCGTCGGTGGGCCGCAGGTCGAGGTGGACGCGGTTCTTCAGCTGCTTGTCGTCGGGCACCTCGACGAACAGGACGTGCCCACGGCTCTCGGCGGGCGTCGTCGCGTCGGACGGCGGGACGATCATGCACTCCTCGTGGCCGGGGAGGTTCGGGTCGCCGGGCACGTCGGTGTACCCGAGGACCTGGGCCCAGAAGACGGACTGCGCGTAGGCGTCCCGCGCGTCGAACGTGGTGTGGGAGATACGAGAGGTCATGGCGCGACCCTGCCACGCGCTCGCCGCGCGGGCACCGGCTTTTCGGCCCACACTGACCGGCGTGAGCCCACGGACGAGGCACGTCGCATGGACCGGCTGGGACGACGACCCCGACCGCCTCGAGGCGGCGACGGTCACCGTCCGCGGCGACCGCCTGGCCGCATTCGGCACGTCGCGTGCCACCACCTACGCGACCGCGTGGGCGCTGCGCACCGGGCCGGGCTGGGTCACGGAGCACCTCGACGTGTCGGTGCGGGGCCTCGGGTGGTCGCGGCACCTCGACCTCGTCCGGATGCCCGACGGCGCGTGGCGGGCCGACGCGCGCGAGGCGGGGACGCCGCCGTCGGGCCTGGCCGCGCCCGGCGTGGAGGACCCGGCCACGCTCGACGGGGCGCTGGACTGCGACATCGCGCTCTGCCCGGTGACGAACACGATGCCGATCCTGCGGCTCGGGCTGCTCGGGGACGACCCGCCGGCGCACGAGACGCACCTCGTGATGGCCTGGGTCGAGGTGCCGTCGTTGCGCGTCCTGCGCAGCGACCAGGTCTACGCGGCGCGCGAGCCGCTCGACCCCGCGACCGGGCAGGGCGTCGTCACGTACACGAGCGCGACGCGGGACTTCACGGCCGACCTCACCGTCGACGCCGACGGTCTCGTCGTGGACTACCCGGAGCTCGCGCGCCGCCTCTGACCCCGCCGACCACGAGGTTGCTGTCGCTCTCACGTCGAGAACGACAGCAGGGTCGTGCTCGACCGGGAGCAGGGTCGTGGTCGGTGAGGCGTGCCCGCCCGGTCAGTCGTGCGGGGGGCGGCGCAGGCGCTTGACGTCGGTCCGCCGCTTCTTGGCGGCGATCCGCCGCTCGACGGACCCGCGCGTGGGCCGCGTCGCCCGCCGCGACGGCCCGGGCGGCGCCACGGCGGCCGCCAGCAGGGCGGCGAGCCGGGTGCGCGCCGCCTCGCGGTTGCGCCGCTGCTCCCGGTGCTCGGACGCCGCGACCGTGACGACGCCCCCGACGACGCGGCGACCCAGCCGGTCCAGCAGGCGCGCGCGCTGGGCGTCGGTGAGGACCGCCGACCGGGCGACGTCCCACGACAGCTCGACCCGCGAGTCCGTCGTGTTGACGCCCTGCCCGCCGGGGCCGGACGAGCGCGAGAACCGCCACGACAGCTCCGCCTCGGGGACGACCAGTGCGGTCGTCACGCGCAGGCCGGTGCGGGCGTCGTCGGGCATCCGTCCATCGTGCCCGACGAGGACCCCCCCAGCCCAACGGATTCGGACCCCGGCCCCCTGGCCGACCACCGTCCGTCGAGCACGGGTCGAGCGACCGGAAAGGGGCCCTCCCGGTCGCGGACCGCGTGCTCGGCGCTGCCGTTCGACGGGCGGGACGACCCGTCCGACCTGCAAGATCACAGCGCGCCCTCCTTGACCTCAACCGTGGTCGAGGTCCTAGCGTGGCTGCATACCGACGGAAGGAACCTGAGGAACCATGCCTGTCTACACTCTCCCCGAGCTGTCCTACGACTACGGTGCGCTCGAGCCGCACATCTCCGGGCGGATCATGGAGCTGCACCACTCCAAGCACCACCAGGCCTACGTCACCGGCGCGAACACCGCCCTGGAGAAGCTCGCCGAGGCCCGCGAGTCCGGCGACTTCGCCGCGATCAACCTCCACGAGAAGAACCTCGCGTTCAACCTCGGCGGCCACGTCAACCACTCCGCCTTCTGGACCAACCTCTCCCCCGAGGGCGGCGGCGAGCCCACCGGCGAGATCGGCGCCGCGATCGACGAGCACTTCGGCTCCTTCGACGCCTTCAAGAAGCAGTTCGCCGCCGTCGCCGCCGGCGTCCAGGGCTCCGGCTGGGCCATCCTCGCCTGGGACTCCATCGGCCAGAAGCTCATCACCGTCCAGCTCTACGACCAGCAGGGCAACCTCACCCTCGGCCTGACCCCCATCGTCCTGCTCGACGTCTGGGAGCACGCCTACTACCTCGACTACCAGAACGTGCGCGCCGACTACGTCACCGCCTGGTGGAACCTCGTCAACTGGTCCGACGCCGAGGCCCGCCTCCAGCGCGCCAAGACCCAGACCGCCGGGCTCATCGTCCCCTGACGACCCCGCCGCACGACACCCGGTCGGCGAGCACGACCCTGCTCCCCCACCACGACGAGGTTGGTCCCGCTATCCACCGCATAGCGGGACCAACCTCGTTCTCAGCGGCCGCCTCGGGCCACACGTCAGTCAGTCCGCGGTCACGAAGAGGTGGCGCGTGACGTCGTCGGGCAGGTCGAGGACGGTCAGGGCGCCCTCGCCCGACGCGGTGACGACGCCGTCGCCCACCGTGACCACGAGGGTCCGGTGCGGGAGCACGCCCGCCTCGGCGAACCGCGCGAGCAGCTCGACGTCGACCTGGATCGGCTCCGCGATGCGCTGGAGCACGACGCGCACCTCCGTGCCGGGCACCGCGGCGCGCGCGACGAGGTGGGCCCGCAGGGACACGACGCCCTGGAGGTAGCCGACCTCGGGCAGGTCCTCGCCCAGCTCGCGCAGGCCGGGGATGGGGTTGCCGTACGGGTCGTGCGCCGGGTGGTCGAGGAGCCCGACGAGGCGCCGCTCGACGAGGTCGCTCATCACGTGCTCCCAGCGGCAGGCCTCGGTGTGGACGTGCTCCCAGTCGAGCTTGATGACGTCGGTGAGCAGGCGCTCGGCGAGGCGGTGCTTGCGCATGACGCGCACCGCCGTCTGCTGGCCGAGGGCCGTGAGCTCGAGCTGGCGGTCCCCCCCGACGACGACGAGGCCGTCGCGCTCCATGCGCGCCACGGTCTGCGAGACCGTCGGCCCCGAGTGCCCGAGGCGCTCGGCGATCCGCGCGCGCAGCGGGGGGATCCCCTCCTCCTGCAGCTCGTAGATCGACTTCAGGTACATCTCGGTGGTGTCGATCAGGTCGGTCACTCGGCCTCCCGCGGCAGGTACGCACTCTTCTCTGGAACCATTCCAGTCTAGCGCCCTATCATCGACACGATGATGTGTCTCTTGCTTATACTGTGCGTCACACACTATGGTGTGTGACATGACCGATCCCGAGATCTACGCCGGGCACAGCCAGGAGGTGCGCCGCGGCTCCGTCGTCGTCGCGAGCCTGCTGCTGCTGCGCACGCCCGGCTACGGCTACGGGCTCCTCGAGGCGCTCGCCGCAGCGGGCGTCCCCGTCGACGCCAACACGCTCTACCCGCTCCTGCGCCGGCTCGAGAAGCAGGGCCTCCTCGTGAGCGAGTGGAACACCGACGAGGCGCGGCCGCGCAAGTTCTACCGCACCTCCCCCGCGGGCGAGCGCTTCGCCCGCGACCTGCTCGAAGAGTGGCTCGCGATCGCACGGAGCCTCCAGACCATCGACTCCCAGGAAGGCACGTCATGACGCTCACCGACCGCTACGTCGCCGCCACGCTGCGCCGCGTCCCCGCGAACCAGCACGCCGACCTCGAGCAGGAGCTCCGCACGTCCGTCGCCGACGCGGTCGAGGCCAAGGTCGAGGCCGGCGCCGACCCGGCCCGAGCCGAGACCGACGTCCTCAACGACCTCGGCGACCCCGACCGCCTCGCGGCCGACCTCGCCGGTCGCCCGCTGTACCTCATCGGGCCGACGCTCTACCTCGACTGGCTGCGCCTCCTCAAGGTGCTGCTCTGGGTCAGCCTCATCCCCGGGGCGATCGTGCTTACGACGGACCTCGTCGACGGCGGCCCCGTCGGGTCGGCCATCTGGAGCGGCATCTGGACGACCGCCTCGGTCGCCCTCCAGATCGCGTTCTGGACGACCCTCGTCTTCGTCCTGCTGGAGCGCTACGGCGCCCCGCGGAGCCGGGACGAGCTCACCGGCCCCTGGACGGTCGACCGCCTCCCGACCGAGCGCGCGCCCCGCGAGGTCACGCTCGTCGACACGGTCGTGTCGGTCGGCCTGCTCGTCCTGGTCGCCGCCGTGCTGCTCCTCCAGAACGTCGCGACCTACCGGGGCCCCGACGGCACCGCGGTCCCCGTGCTGCACCCCGACCTGTGGCCCGTCTGGACCGGCGTGCTCGTCGCGCTCGTCGCGGCCGAGATCGTCCTCACGATCCTCGTGTACGCACGCGGTCGGTGGACCATCGGGCTCGCCGCCGTCAACACGGTCATCGGGGCCCTGTTCGCCGGGGTGGTCGTGTGGCTCGCGAGCGCCGACCGCCTCGTGAACCCCGCGTTCCTCGAGGTCACGGGCGGCGACTCGCTCACGTGGCTCTCGAACGGGATCATCGCGGCGACCGTCGTCATCGCGGCCTGGGACGTCATCGACGTCTGGGTCAAGACCCTGCGTGGTCGTCGCGCCTAGGCTGACCCGGTGACCAGCCGCCGCCTCGACCGCGTCCGACGCGCGGTCGAGGCGGCCGCCGCGCGTGACGGGTTCGCGCTCGACGCGGCGCAGTCCGCGCTCCTCGACCGGCTCGTCCGGCTCGGGGAGGAGCTCGCCGGGGCCCGACGGCGCCCCGTCCGCGGCCTGTACGTGTGGGGCCCCGCGGGGCGGGGGAAGTCGTGGCTGGCGGGGGCGTTCTTCGCGGCCGTCGCGGACGGGCTCCCCGCCGGCGCGACCAAGCGGGTCCACGTGTACGACCTGTTCCGCGAGCTGCACGCGGCGATCCACGCCCGACGGGTGACCGCCCTCACCGGGCCGCGGCCCGCCGTCGGGCAGGGTGGCCCGACGCGCGGGTGGCGCACCCGGGCGACCGCGCCGGTCGCGGAGCCGACGCCGCCCAGGCCGTCGGAGGAGTCGCCGGAGCCACGCCCCGGCGCCGTCGACTCCGCGATCGACGGCCTCCTGCGCGGGACGACGCTGCTCTACCTCGACGAGCTCCACCTCCACGACACCGGCGACGCGACCCTGCTCACCCGGCTCCTGCGCCGGGCGTTCGCGGCGGGCGTCGTCGTGCTCGCGACGTCCAACTACGAGCCCGGCACGCTGCTGCCGAACCCGCTGTGGCACCACGTCGCCGAGCCCGGGATCGCCCTCCTGCGCGCGCACCTCGACGTCGTCGAGCTCGCCGGGCCCACGGACTACCGGACGCTGGGCGGGCGCGGTCGCGCCGGGTTCGCCGCGGGCGCGTGGCTCCTCCCCGGCACGACGGCGCAGCTCGACGCCCGCGGCCTGCGTCGCCCGGGCGCGGACGAGGCGACGGCGGTGCGCACCGGGTCGCGCACGTTCCCCGTGACGGCGGCGCGCGCGCACGAGCTGTGGGTGACGTTCGACGACCTCGCGGGCCGGCCGACGTCGACCCTGGAGTACCTCGACTGGTCCGTGCGCTTCCGCCGGTGGGTCGTCACCGACGTCCCCCTGCTGACCGCCATCGACCGCGAGGCGCAGCAGCGGTTCATCGCGGTCGTCGACGTGCTGGTCGACGCGGACGTCGAGCTCGTCGTCACGTCGCCCCACGCGCTCGGCACCTTCCGCACCGCGCTCCCCGACCGCCCGGACGCGTTCCGCACCGCGAGCCGGCTCCAGCTCCTCACCGAGGACGCGGGCGGCGGCGTCCCGGCGGACGACGTCCCGCACGCCTGACCGGCGCGTCCCAGGGCTCGCGTGCGGGGGTGTCGTGGGCGACGGTTACGATCGGCCGCAACCGACTCGACTGGAGGCACCTGGTGGCACGCTCCGACGGCACCGACGACGGCGGCGCGCGCGGTCAGCGCGGGCCCCGCGCGGCGGACGCGCTCACGTGCTCGTTCTGCGGCAAGTCGCAGCGGCAGGTGAAGCGGCTCATCGCGGGCCCCGCGGGCGTTTTCATCTGCGACGAGTGCGTCGCGCTCTGCCTCGAGATGGTCGAGGAGGACCGCGAGACGGAGTCGGCCGAGCAGGACATCGTCACCGGCAGCGGCCCGCTCCCCACGCCGCACGAGATCTTCGCGCACCTCAGCCGCTACGTCGTCGGGCAGGACGGCGCCAAGCGGGCGCTGGCCGTCGCGGTGCACAACCACTACAAGCGCGTGCGCGCCGCCGCTGCCGCCGAGGAGGCGGGCGAGGCCCTCGCGACCGACGACCCGGACTACGTGGAGCTGGCGAAGTCGAACATCTTGTTGATCGGTCCGACGGGGACGGGCAAGACGTATCTGGCGCAGACGTTGGCGCGGATGTTGAACGTGCCTTTTGCGATCGCGGACGCGACGGCGCTCACCGAGGCGGGGTATGTCGGTGAGGACGTGGAGAACATTCTGCTGAAGCTGGTGCAGGCGGCGGACTTCGACGTGAAGAAGGCTGAGACGGGCATCATCTACATCGATGAGATCGACAAGGTGGCGCGGAAGGCGGAGAACCCCTCGATCACGCGGGACGTGTCGGGTGAGGGTGTGCAGCAGGCGTTGTTGAAGATCATCGAGGGCACGTCGGCGTCGGTGCCGCCGCAGGGTGGTCGTAAGCATCCGCACCAGGAGTTCATCCAGGTGGACACCTCGAACGTGCTGTTCATCGTGGCGGGGGCTTTTGCGGGGTTGGACGACATCGTGGCGGCGCGGGCGCGCAAGCGGGGTGTGGGTTTTGGTGCGCCGATCGAGACGGGTGCGGGGGAGGACCTGTTCGCGCAGGTGCGCCCGGAGGATCTGCACCGGTTCGGGTTGATCCCGGAGTTCATCGGGCGCCTTCCGGTGATCGCGTCGGTGGCGGCGTTGGACCGGGAGGCGTTGGTGCGGATCCTGACCCAGCCGCGGAATGCGTTGGTGAAGCAGTATCAGCGGATGTTCGCGATCGACGGGGTGGAGCTGGAGTTCACCGCGGGTGCGGTCGAGGCGGTCGCGGAGCAGGCGTTGTTGCGCGGGACGGGGGCGCGGGGGTTGCGCGCGATCATGGAGGAGGTGTTGCAGCAGGTGATGTTCGACGTGCCGTCGCGTGATGACGTGGAGCGGGTCGTGATCACGCGTGAGGTCGTGCTGGACAACGTCAATCCCACGATCGTGCCGCGCACCACGACCGCGCGCGCCCGCACCCCGCGCGAGAAGTCCGCCTGACCCCGACGACCGTCGACCGGACGACCGGGTGAATTCCGTTCGACCGGTGCCGGGGCGCTCACCACGCCCACCTAGCATGTGCCCATGAGCACGCCCGATGGTTCTCCGGCACCCGGTTGGTACGACGACGGCAGCGGGACCGGTGTCCAGCGGTACTGGGACGGATCGTCGTGGACGCAGCACACGATCCCGGCCCCGCAGAACCAGCCTGCCGCTCCGGGAACCGGCTACGGCGCCCCCGGCGGCGACCCCTCGGCAGCAGCCTACGGAACCGCCTACCCGGGCGCGACGACGGCCACCGCCCGCACGGTCCACCCCCTCGGCTGGGTGGCGCTGGCCGCCGCGGTCGTCGGGTTCGTCTTCGCCTGCATCCCCGGCGCGCTGATCATCGGCTGGGTGCTGCTCCCGATCGCCTTCATCCTGTCGATCATCGGGTTCTTCGTGCAGGGTAAGAAGTGGCCGGTCGTCACGGCGCTCGTCCTGTCCGTCGTCGGGACGATCGTCGGGTTCATCGTCTTCTTCACCGTGGTGAGCGACTCGGTGGACGAGGCCTTCGGCGGCTCGGACGTCACCGTGACCACCCCGGACGCCGAGGACTCGGCGCCTGCCGAGGACGAGGGCGCGGCGGAGGAGACCGAGACGGACACGGAGCAGGAGGCGGCCTCCGAGCCGGGCAGCCGCGACAACCCGGTCCCGCTCGGCAGCGTCATCAGCGGCGACGAGTTCGACGTCACCATCAACAGCGTGCAGCTCGACGCCACGGACGAGGTCATGGCGGCGAACACGTTCAACGAGGCGCCCCCCGAGGGGTTCACCTACGCGGTCATCGATGCCACGATCACCTACACCGGCGCGGACTCCGGCTACGCCATGATGGTCGACATCGACTACGTCGCGAGCACCGGCGAGGTCCTGACCTCGTACGACACCGTCGCGGTCCCGCCGGAGCCTCAGCTCGGCCTCGACGAGCTCTACACGGGCGGCACCACCACGGGCAAGATGGCGATCGCCGTCCCGTCCGGGGACCCCGGGCTCCTGCGCGTGACGCCCGGCCTCTTCTCCGACGAAGTGTTCGTCACCCTCCAGTAGGGCCACCCTCCGCGGCGCGCAGCCAGTCGCGCGCCGCGGCGACGAGGAGCGCGACGCCCAGGTCGAGCGTCGGCTCGGGGACGGGCGCGAAGTACGGGGAGTGGTTCGGGGCGACGCCGTCGGGCAGGTTGCCCATGCCGGTCGCGGTGGACAGGTCGAACGCGGCGAAGAGCGCGGGGTCGAACCCGCCGAGGTTCCAGTAGACGAGCGGCACGCCGGCGGCCGTGGCGAGGTCGCCGACGTCCTCGGAGCCGGGCAGCGGCGGCAGCGACACGACCGCGGCCCGCCCGCCCGCGGCCGTGATGCGGTCGTGCTGCTCGTCGAGCGTGCGGGCGAGGACGGCCCGGGTGCGCTCGGCGGCAGCGGGGTCGTTGACCATGAGGTCGAACGTCGAGACCTCCTCGTACTCCGGGGCCTGCGGCGCCCCGGACGCCGCGGCCTCGGCGTCGACGATGCGGTGGATCGCGTCGAGCACGCGACGGCGCACCTGCGGCGTGAAGGACCGGACGTTGACGAGCAGCTCCGCCGACCCCGGGATGATGTTGGCCTGCGTCCCGGCGCGCAGGGCCCCGACGGTCACGACCGCGGACTACCGCGCCCCCACCTCCCGCGACACCACGCCCTGGAGCCGCATGACCGTCGCGGCCGCCATGACGACGGGGTCGACCGTCGACTCGGGGCTCGAGCCGTGACCACCCTTGCCGTGCAGGGTGACGCGGAACGAGTCGGTCGCGGCCATCGCCGGCCCGGCGGTGAGGTTGACGACGCCCACGGGCAGGGGCATGACGTGCTGCCCCAGGACGACGTCGGGCCGCCCGCCGGTCCGGTCGAACAGCCCGTCCGCGACCATCGCCCGCGCTCCCCCGCCGACCTCCTCGGCGGGCTGGAAGACGACGACGAGCGTGCCCGACCACGTGTCGCGGTGCGCGGCGAGCTCGGCCGCGGCGCCGAGCAGGCACGTCACGTGCACGTCGTGGCCGCACGCGTGCATGGTGCCGGACTCGTGGCCGTCGGGCGTGGTCGCGGTGTCCGTCGAGGCGTAGGGCAGGCCGGTGAGCTCGGTGACGGGGAGCCCGTCCATGTCGGCACGCAGCAGGACGCGCGGCCCGTCGCCGTTCGCGAGGACGCCCGCGACGCCGGTCCCGCCGATCCCCTCGTGCACGTCGTACCCCCAGCCGCGCAGCCGCTCGGCGACGATCCCGGCGGTCCGGTGCTCGGCGAACGCGAGCTCGGGGTGCCGGTGGAGGTCGATGTAGACGTCGGTGAGCTCGGCGGTGGTCAGCGGGGTCGCGGTCATGCACGCATGATCCCGCGCCCGGCGACGGGCGGCGACCGCGCGCGTCAGCCCACGAAGAGGCAGAACGGGTGACCGGACGGGTCGGCGTAGACGCGCAGCGGCTCGTCGGGGTCGTCGGACCGGTCGAGCAGCAGCCGTGCCCCGAGCGCGAGGGCGCGGTCGTGCTGCCGGTCGAGCTCCGCGACGTCGGGCACGGTGCAGTCGAGGTGCAGCTGCTGGGGCACGCCGTCGTCGGGCCACGTCGAGGGCGGGAGCGCCCCGACCTGCTGGAACGCGAGCTGGACCCCGCCCGGTGCGGCGCGCAGCACGAGCCAGTCCGCGCCGTCGGGGTCGGGCTCGCCCGCGGCGGGCGGCTCGTCGCCCGCGCGGTACTCGAGCCCGAACAGGCCGCGGTAGAACTCCGCGAGCGCGCGGGCGTCGGTCGTGTCGAGCACGACCTGGGCGATCCGGGGGAACGTGTCGGCCACGGTGACCACCTCCGCACGCCACCGTCGCGCCGCGCCCGCGCGCTCGCAAGCAGGTGCGGTCGCGGCACGCGAGGATGGGACCGGACGACGGCACACCACCCACCGGGAGACGACGTGACGGACCAGGACGGGCGCCTCGCGCGGCACGTCGCGGAGGCGGCGGACGCGTGGCTGCGCGACCCGCTCGACGCGGGGGTGTACCGGCGCCTCGTCGACGCGACGCTCGCCTGGCGGGCCGGCGGGGGCCGCGTGGTGCAGGGGCTGCCGGAGCCGGGTACCGTGCCCGGCGCCTCGCCAGGGGACGGGCCGACGGCGCCACCTCGCCCGGCCGTGGGCACCCCGGACGACGACGAGCGCTACCTGCGGCCCGACCGCGCCCCGCGGGCCGTGGGCAGCACGCTCGCCGACGTGGCGAGCCTGCTCCGGGCGCGCGCCGGCGCGGCGGACGCGGAGGGCACGGCGGACGCGGCGGAGACGGCGGACGACGAGCGCTCCTGACGGCCGCCGTCCGCCCGCGCCACGGCACGCGGCGACGCCGACGCGTCAGCCGGTGGCGCAGGTGGGCGTCGGCGGCTCGCCCGCGAGCCGCGCCTCGGTCCAGCGCACGAGGTCGGGGGCGAGCGGCGAGTCCGCCTGGACGAGGCCGACGTGGTCCCGCCCCTCGTACGTGCGGTAGTCGACCGGCTGCCCGGCCGCGCACCGCTCCCCCACGTACGCGTCCTGCGTGCTCGGGAGGACCAGCGGGTCCGACGCCCCCTGCGCGACGAGCAGCGGCGCCTCGACCGCCCCGGTCGGCACGTTCTCGGCGAGCCGCTCCCCCAGGGCGCCGTCCGTGGGGTCGGTCGTCCACAGCGGCTGGTCCATGGACAGCGCCTCGGCGACGGAGACGAGCGCGCCCGGCTCGGACAGGCAGCGGGAAGCCATCTCGTGCACGACGAGGCGCGCCCCCGGGCGCACGGCCTCGATCGCGTCCGCGTCGGGGTAGGCCGCGTCGTACGCCGCCACGACGTACGACGCGAACACGCTCCCCCCGGCCACGTTCTCCAGGTGGGACACCATGTCCGTGAGGTCGCTCGCGGGAGCGAGCGCGGCGACGCCCGCGAGCGGCACGTCGGGGGCGTACGCGGGCGCGACGGCGCCTGTCCACAGGGCGGCGTGCCCGCCCTGCGAGTGGCCCCAGACGACGGTCTGCTCGCCGAGCGTCGCGTCGTCGAGGGCGCGGGCCGCGCGCACCGCGTCGAGCACGGAGCGGGCCTCGCCCTGGCCGACGAGGTACGGGTGCGGTCCTGCCGTGCCGAGCCCGGCGTAGTCGGTGGCGACGAGGGCCCAGCCGCGCGCGAGCACGTCGTCGAGCAGGAAGAACGCGCCGGACTCGAACGGCTCATCGAGCACCGACGGCGCGCACCCGCGCGCGAAGCCGGTGGTGCCGTGCGCCCACGCGACGACGGGCGGCGGCGCTCCGCCGTCCGTCCCGACGCCGTCGGGCACGACGACGAGGCCGCTCGCGACGGTGGGCTCCCCCTCGTCGAGCGTCGTCGTGTAGAGGATGCGCCAGGCCGTCGCCCCGTCCGGGATCTGTCGCGTGAACGGCTCGGCCCGCAGCAGGCTGCCGGGCTCGTCCGGGGGCGCGTCGGGCGCGTCGTAGAACGCGTCGGCGTGCGGCGCGGCGCGCTGCACGGCGACGCTCACGCCCGTGAGCCCCGCGGCCGCGACGAACGCGAGCACGGCCCCGACGAGCGCGGCCGGGCCGCGGCGCGCCGACCGGGACCGGCGTGACGGCGCGGCGACGGTTTCGGGCGGACGGCGCGCGGCGCGCGCACGGCGCACGCCGGCGACGAGCAGCCGCACGCCGAGCAGCACGAGGCGCACCCCCAGCACCACGGCGACGACGAGCACGGTCACGTCCGGCCAGACGAGCGCGAGCCCGCCGAGCAGCACGGACGCCGCGCCCACCGCCACGCGGGCCCAGCGGTCCGTGCCCGACGACCGGAGGCCGTCGACCACGTCGAGGACCCCGGCGACGACCAGGCCGACGCCCACGAGCAGCGCGACGACCCCGATCGTCGGCGCGGGCCACACGAGCACGGCGACCGCGAGGGCGAGGAACAGCAGCCCGCGCACGACGCGCAGGGCGCGGGGGCCGCGCGCGTCCGGGGGCGCGCCGCCGTCGCCGACGAGCTCGGCGACGCCGAGGACGGCGAACGCCGCGACGACCGCGACGACGAGGACCGCGAGCGAGGCGAACGGCCGCAGCACGACGGCGGCGCCGAGCGCGGTCGCGGCGGCGCCGAGCACGACGGCGGCCCAGGGCGGCAGGCGGTCCCCGAGGTCGCGCAGCGCGCGGCGCGCCCGGGCGGTGGTTCGGCTCACGTCGCGACCGTAGCCACGCGTCCCGCAGGGCGCGCGCGGAGCGCGTGGCGCAGGCCGGGAGGGGTCGGCGGTCAGACCGCCTCGGGCGCCACCTGGCGCGCGAGCTCCTCGACGATGCGCACGTCGGCGTCGAGCCACGGCACGTCGAGCCAGCGCCCGGCGTCGAGCCAGGTGAGCTCGTCGTGCTCGACGAGCGGCTGGGGCTCTCCCGCGGTGACCCGCGCGAACCACAGGCGCATCACGTGGCGGTCGGTGATGATCCAGGCCCCGTGGTCGGGGCCCACGATCTCGTCACCGAGCTCCACGGCCACGCCGAGCTCCTCGCGGAGCTCGCGGTGCAGCGCCTCCGTCGGGGTCTCGCCGGGGTCGACCTTGCCCCCGGGGAACTCCCAGCGGCCCGCGAGGTGCGACGGACGGGACCGGCGCGCGCTGAGCAGGAGCCGCGGGGCGACGAGATCGTCGACGATCGCCGCGGCCACCACCAGTCTGCGCAGAGTCATACGCGGAGTGTCGCACGGCGTCGTGACGTGCGTGTGACGCGACCGCGACCGCGGCCTGCGAGGGCCGCGGGCCCGTTCGTCAGCGCAGGCCGGCCGCGCGGGCCCAGGCCACGGCCTCGGCACGGGTCGAGACGCCGAGCTTGCGGTAGAGGCTGCGGACCTGCGACTTGACCGTGTTGCGCGTGACGAAGAGCTTGGTGGCGATCTGCTCGAGCGTGACGTCCTCAGACAGGTTCGACAGGACGACCCGCTCCCGGCGGGTCAGCGGAGCGATCGGCGTGGCGATCCGCTCCGACGGGGCCGCCACGGGGCGGACCAGCTCGATGGTGCTCATTTTCTCCTCCAGATGCTCTCCGGTCACGTCATCCCCACGTGGCGAGTTCCGGTTGGTGCTACTTGAAGGGATGGGACGGGAGTCGTTTCATGACGCGACTTCTCGCGACGAGTTTCAGGACGTTCGTCCAGACCCGGACGAACCTGCCGCCGGAGCGGCGTCGGTGCAGGTCAGACGAGGTGCTGGTACGAGAGCAGCAGCAGCGCCACCGCGGTGTAGTCCTCGACGGAACCCGTCGAACGGGTCACGACGCTCACGCTCATCTGCTCGACCGTCGGGAGCATTCCCTGGGCGAGGTCCTCCTGCAGCGTGCGCTCGACGGTGTCGCTCAGCGCTGCCATGGCGGCGTCGATGCTCGCCTGCGGTCCCGACGTGAGGTAGGTCGGCGTCGGGACGCGGGGCCCGTGGCTCGCACGGGTCTCGCGTCGGGTCGGGCTGTCGGGCGACGTCACGGTGTCGATCATGGGAGTACCCCCCTGCCAGTCCGGGGGACCGTCCCCTCGGCACCCACCACCCTGGTGCGCGGTCCTCGGGGGAATCCCACGTCCGCCGCAGGAGAACCTCAAGATTTGCTCAAGACTCGGGGTTCGTGGCCTCCCGGGCGCCGTCGGTCAGGGCGCGCAGGCGCTGGAGACGTGCCGGCACCGCGGCGAGGTCGCTCCCGCGGAGCGCCGCCTCCAGCGCACGCGCGGCCGCGGTCGTGTCGTCGTCGCCGAACGTCCCGGCAGACCCGGCGACGGCGTGGCACAGCGCCGCAGCCTCCAGGACGGCCTCGGCCGAGGGCTCCTCCGCGCCGTCCGCCCCGGGCCCCAGGAGGCGGGCGGCCTCCTCGACGCGGGCCGCGTTCCGGGCGCGCGCCCGCTGCCGCAGCACGACGAGCGCGGCGTCGAGCCGGTCCTCCGCACGGCCGTCGGGGCCGGCCGTCACGGCTCCCACCCGAGGAGCGCGCCGAGCCGGGCCGCGAGGTCGAGAGCGTCGAACGGCTTCGTGATGACGCCGGCCGCGCCCAGGCCGTCGAGGCGCGAGATCTCTCCCGCGCCGACCTTGGCGGTGAGGAAGACGACCGGAACGTCACGCAGCGCGGGGCGCGTCCGCAGGCGCGCGAGCACGGTGGGCCCGTCCACGACGGGCATCATCACGTCGAGCACGATCGCGTCGGGCCGCACGCGCTCGGCGAGCGCCGCGCCCTCGTCCCCGTCGGCGGCGACGTGCACTTCGTAGCCGCCCACCACGTCGAGCGCGAGCTCGACGACCTCGCGGATCGACGGGTCGTCGTCGATGACGACCACGCGCCGCCTGGTCTGCCCTTCCGCGTCCATCGTCCCGACGCTAGCCGAGAAGCCCGTGCCCGGCAGCGCGCGCCCACGGGCGGTCCCCTACGCTCGACGCATGGTGGGGCAGCGGGGACCGGCGGAGCGGACGCACGACCCCTTCGTCCTCTGGTGCTGGGTGGTCGGCGTCCTCCTCGTGCTCCTCGCCGCGGTCCTCGCGAGCCCCCTCGACGCCGAGACGCGACGCACGGTCTCGCAGGCCTCGATCGTGAGCGCCGGGGCGATCGCTGCGGCGAGCTGCGGGTGGCGCGCGGCACGCTCGACGGGCCGACGGCGTCGGGCGTGGAGCCTGCTCGCGCTCGGCGGCGTGGTCGGTCTCGTCGGCAACGTCTACGCGGGCCTGGTCGACAACCCGTCGACGGGCGACTACGCCTACATCGCCGCGCTGATCCTCGGCATCGTCGGGCTCGCGTTCTTCCCCACCGTGCGCCCGCGCGGCAAGGAGATCGGGCGGATGCTGCTCGACAGCGTCGTCGTCGGCGGCTCGGTGCTCTACATCGCGCTGTACGCGGTGACGCTCCGCTCGGCCGAGGCCCCGCCGACCGGCACCACGGCCGTCACGGCGTACACGCTCCCGGTGGTGGACGCGCTGCTCGCGACCTTCGCCGTCCTCGTGATGACCCGCTCGACCGCCTCCGAGCGGGTGCCCCTCGTGCTCGTGGGCAGCGGGTTCGTGCTCTACGCCGTCGCCGACGTCGCGTTCGCCCTGCTCTCTGCCGACGGCACGTTCACGTTCGGCAGCCCGATCGACGTCGGGTGGGTCGGCGGGTACCTCATGATCGCGCTCGCCGCGCGGCACCGGGCGGCGAGCGGCAGCCCGGTGGCCGACGAGCGGGCGCAGGGGTCCGCGATCCTGGGCACGACCGTGACGTTCTGCCTGTTCCTCGCGGCCGCCCTGATCCGGGTCGTGCAGTCCTCGACGGGCTTCACGTGGGCCCCGAACGCGCTGTGGGTCGTCGTGCTGCTCGCCGTCGTCGCACGGCAGATCCTCGTCGTCGCCGACAACGAGTCGCTGCTGCACGGCCTGGAGCGACGCGTCGAGGAGCGCACGTCCCAGCTCCGCGCGCTCGCCGGCGAGCGCGCGCGGACGCTCGAGTCCGTGGCGGACGGCATCTACGGCGTCGACCCCGACGGCCGCGTCACCTTCGTCAACGCGGCGGCGTCCCGCACGCTCGGCGCGAGCCCCGACTCGCTCATCGGCCGGGACGCGCACGCGCTCTTCCACGCCCCCGACGCGGACGGCAACCCCTATCCCGCTGACTCCTGCTACATCCGGGAGGCCGTGCGCGACGGCATCACCGCGGTCGCCGAGCAGGACGTCTACCTCCGCGAGGACGGCTCCGAGGTGGCCGTCGAGGTCACGGCGAGCCCGCTCAAGGACGACGGCCGCACGCTGGGCGCGGTCGTCGTGTTCCGCGACATCACGGACCGGCGGGAGGTCGAGCGGCTCAAGGACGAGTTCGTGTCCGTCGTGAGCCACGAGCTGCGCACGCCGCTCACCGCGATCCGCGGCGCGCTCGGCCTGCTCGACAGCGGGGCCCTGGGCACGCTCCCCGAGCGCTCGGCGCGCATGGTGCACGTCGCGCGGTCCAGCAGCGACCGCCTTAACCGGATCGTGGACGACATCCTCGACATCGAGCGCATGGACTCGGGCACGACGCCGCTCGAGCGGGCCGACCACCGCGTCGCCGACCTCATCGCGACGGCCGCGGAGCCGGTCGGGCTGCTCGCGCGCGACGCCGGCGTCGAGATCGTGCAGGAGGACACCGACGAGGTCGTCGCCGTCGACGGGGACCGCGTCGTGCAGATGCTGACCAACCTGCTGAGCAACGCCGTGAAGTTCTCCCCGCCGGGCGGGACGGTCCGCGTGTCCGCGCGCTCCGCCGGGGAGATGGTCGAGCTCCGCGTCGAGGACGAGGGGCGCGGCATCCCCCCGGACAAGCTCGAGGCGGTGTTCCGGCGCTTCGAGCAGGTCGACGCGTCGGACTCCCGCGAGCGGGGCGGCAGCGGGCTCGGGCTTGCGATCTCGCAGAGCATCGTGGAGCGCCACGGGGGCCGCATCTGGGCCGAGAGCCGCGGCGAGGGCACGGGCGCGACCTTCCGCGCGACCCTCCCCCGGCCCGAGCCGGTCCTCGGCGCGGCCGACGACGTGCCCGCGACCGCGACCGGCGACCAGCGCCCGCGGGTCGTCGTGGTCGACGACGACGCGTACGTCGTCGACGTGCTGCGCGCGGTCCTGGAGTCGCGCGGGTACGACGTCGTGGGGGTGACCGACGGCACGCTCGCCTTCGCGGCCATCGAGGCCGCCCGGCCCGCCGCCGTCGTGCTCGACCTCGCGATGCCGGGGCGCGACGGGCAGGACGTGCTCGACCGGGTGCGCCGGAGCGCCGCGACGGCGAACGTGCCCGTCGTCATCGTCTCGGGCTCGCAGCCCTCGAAGGCCCAGGCGACGGCGTCGCTCGCCGACCGCTGGCTCGTCAAGCCGGTCGCGCCCGCGGAGCTCGAGCGCACGGTCAAGGAGGCCGTGAGCCTGCGCCCGCACCACGAGCACGTGCTCGTCGTCGAGGACGACCCGGAGGTCGGCGAGGTGGTCCGGGCCGTCCTGCAGGGCGCGGGCCTCGTCGTCACGCTGGCACGCAGCGTCCACGAGGCGCTGGAGGTGCTCGCGGGCGGCGACGACCCGGCGCTCGTCGTGCTCGACCTCACGCTGCCCGACGGCGCGGGCCGCGAGGTCGTCGACGCGCTCCGCCAGGACGGCCGCCTGAGCCGGGTCCCGCTCGTCATCTACAGCGGGGCCCGCCTGGACGCGCACGAGCGTGCGGACCTCCGGCTGGGAGATACCGTCTACCTGCGCAAGGGGAGCACCGCCCCCGAGAAGCTGCTGGAACCCGTGCTCGACCTCCTGGACACGGCCGCGGGCCGCTGGGGCACGGCGCACGACGACGGGGCGAGAGCCTCGAGGACGGAGAACACATGACCGCGGGACCCATCATCTACGTGAGCCACGGGACGGGCACGGGGAGGACCGAGCTCTCCGCGTTCGACGCGGCGCTCACGGATGCCGGCGTCGGCGACTTCAACCTCGTCCGGCTGAGCTCCGTCGTGCCGCCCGGGTCCCGCGTGGTCGAGGTGGACCGTCTCGAGGAGGGGTACGGCGGGCACGGCGACCTCCTCTACTGCGTGTACGCCGAGGCGCACGCCGTGATGCCCGGCCACGAGGCGTGGGCCGGCGTGGCGTGGTCGCTGCGCGACGACGACAGCGGTGCCGGTCTCTTCGTGGAGCACGAGGCGCCGTCGCACGAGCAGCTCGAGCTGGACCTCACGCTCAGCCTCGAGGACCTGGCCGCGACCCGCGGCAACCGGTTCCACCCGGCCGGTCGCCGGGTCGCCGGGGTGCGCTGCGAGTCGCTGCCCGTGTGCTCCGTCGTCGTCGCCGCGTACCGCCGCGAGGGCTGGGACGGGGAGACCCGGTGACGGCGCCGACGCGCGCCGGCGCGGGGCGCGCCGCGGTGACGTTCGAGCAGACCGTGGGCGGCGAGCTCGCCGACCGGTTCTGGGAGCTCTACCTCGAGGCGTTCGAGCCGCTGCGCACGCGCGCGGCGGCCCGGCACGTGCTGCACCGGGAGGAGTTCGACGAGGAGATGAGCGACCCGCGGGTCCTCAAGCTCCTCGCGCACGACGACGACGGCGCGGCCGTCGGGCTGACGACGCTCGCGACCGACCTCGCGGCCGTCCCGTGGGTGAGCCCGGAGTTCTTCGCGGCGCGTTACCCCGAGCACGCGGCGCGCGGCGCCGTCTGGTACATCGGCTTCACGCTCGCCCACCCGGGCCGTCGGGCGAGCCGGACGTTCATGGACATGATCGACGCGCTCGTCGCGCACCTCGCGGAGAACCGCGTCGTGTGCGCCTACGACGTGTCGCGGTTCAACGACGACTCGCTGCGGTTCGCGGACAACCTGCGCCGCCACCTCGAGCGGACGCAGGACGTCGAGGTCGAGACCGTCGACCAGCAGACGTACTACGCGACGACGTTCCGCTGACCGGCGCGCCGACCCCGTGCCGGGGCGGTCCGCCTCGCCCCGGCACGGCCGTCAGCTGCCGACGTGCGCCGCGTACTGGTCGGCGGTGAGCAGGTCGCCCGTGTCGACGACGTCGACCTTGAACAGCCAGCCGTCGGTGTACGGGTCCGAGTTCACGACGGCCGGGTCGTCGACCGCCGCCTGGTTCACCTCGACGACCGTGCCCGTCACGGGCGAGAAGAGCTCCGACACGGACTTGGTCGACTCGACCTCGCCGATGACGCTCCCGGCGGTCACCTCGGCGCCCACCTCGGGCAGCTCCAGGTAGACGATGTCGCCGAGGGCCTCGGCAGCCGTCGCGGTGATCCCGACGACGGCGGGCGTCGAGCCGTCGATCCACTCGTGCTCGGCCGTGTACTGCAGGTGCGCCGGGAACTGGGCCTCGGTCATGGGGTTCTCCTTCGGGACGACGGGGCGGTCAGGACTGCTGGGGACGACGGTAGAACGGGAGCGGCACGACGACCACGGGCTCGGCCCGGCCGCGCACGTCGACGGCAAGCTCGGTGCCCTCCGCCGACAGCTCGGGCGTGACGTACGCGAGGGCGATCGGGTGGCCGAGCGTCGGTGACGGCGCGCCGGACGTCACCGTGCCCACGCGACGCGCGGACTCCCCCACCGCTCCCCCGGCGTCGACGCCGTCGCCCGGCAGCACGACGGCGTAGCCCGCCCGCGCGGGCCGCCGCCCCAGGCCCCGGAGCCCGACGAGCACGCGCGCGGGCGGCGACTCCCGGCGCGCGGCGAGCGCGGCGCGGCCGACGAACTCGAGCGGCGCGCCGTCGGCGTCGACCTTGTCGAGCTTCACGACGCGCCCGAGCCCCGCCTCGTACGGCGTGGTCGTGGTGTCGAGCTCGTGCCCGTACAGCGGCATCCCCGCCTCCAGGCGCAGCGAGTCGCGCGCGGACAGGCCCGCCGGGACCAGGCCGAGCGGCGCGCCCGCGGCGAGCACCGTGCGCCACAGGTCGGCGGCGCGGTCGGCAGGCACGAACAGCTCGAACCCGTCCTCCCCCGTGTACCCGGTGCGGGCCACGAGCGCGTCGACCGGGCCGTCGTCGGTCCGCAGCACGAGCGGCGCGGCCGCGTAGTACCGGAGGTCGCGCACGGTCTCGGCGGCGACCGGGTCGGCCGGGTCCGTGAGGCCCGCGACGATCTCCTCCGCACGCGGGCCCTGGACCGCGACGAGCGCCGTGCCCGCGCCCTGGTCGGTGACCGTCGCGTCGAAGCCCGCGGCCCGCTCCACGAGCTCGCGCGCGACGAGGTCCGCGTTCCCCGCGTTCGCGACCACGAGGAACCGCTCGTCCGCGAGGCGGTACACCACGAGGTCGTCGAGGACCGCGCCGTCCTCCTGGCAGATCATCGTGTAGCGCGCCCGGCCCGGCGCGACCGCGGAGAGGTTCCCGACGAGCGCGTGGTCCAGGGCGGCCGCGGCCTGCGGTCCCGCGACCTCGATCTCGCCCATGTGGGAGAGGTCGAACAGGCCGGCCGCCTCGCGGACGGCGCGGTGCTCCGCGAGGTCGGACGTGTACCGCAGCGGCATGAGCCACCCGCCGAAGCTCGTGAGGTTCGCGCCGAGCGCGACGTGCTCGTCGTGCAGCGGGCTGCGGCGCTCCGCGCTCTCGGTCGTCCCGGTCTGCTGCTCGGTCATGCAAGGTCTCCCGTCACGTAGGACTCCAGGGGCGGGCACGAGCACACGAGATTGCGGTCGCCCCGCGCACCGTCGATGCGGCGCACCGGCGGCCAGTACTTCCCGGCGCGCAGGCTCGCGACCGGGTAGGCCGCGAGCTCGCGCGAGTAGGGCTTGTCCCAGTCCTCCGCCACGAGCGCCGCTGCGGTGTGCGGCGCGCCGCGCAGCGGCGACTCCTCGACCGCCCAGCGGCCCGACGCGACCGCGTCGATCTCGCCGCGGATGGCGACGAGCGCGTCGACGAACCGGTCGAGCTCCGCGAGGTCCTCGCTCTCCGTCGGCTCCACCATGAGCGTGCCTGCCACGGGGAACGAGAGCGTCGGCGCGTGGAACCCGTAGTCCATGAGCCGCTTCGCCACGTCCTCCGCCGTCACACCCGTCTCCGCGGTGATCGGGCGCAGGTCGAGGATGCACTCGTGCGCGACGAGGCCGTTCGGGCCCGTGTACAGCACCGGGTAGTGGTCGGCGAGACGGCTCGCGACGTAGTTCGCGGTGAGCACCGCCGCCTTCGTCGCCTCCGTGAGCCCGTCCGGGCCCATGAGCGCGACGTACGCGTAGGAGATCGGCAGGATCCCGGCCGAGCCGTACCGCGTCGCCGAGACGGGCGTCGCGGCGGACGCGCCCGGCGCCAGCGGGTCGCCCGGGAGGAACGGCACGAGGTGCTCTCCGACCGCGACCGGTCCTACGCCGGGCCCTCCCCCGCCGTGCGGGATGCAGAACGTCTTGTGCAGGTTCAGGTGCGACACGTCGCCGCCGAACTCCCCCGGGCGCGCGAGCCCGACGAGCGCGTTGAGGTTCGCCCCGTCGATGTACACCTGACCACCCGCCTCGTGTACGAGGTCGCAGACCTCGCGGACGTGCTCCTCGAACACGCCGTGCGTCGACGGGTAGGTGATCATGATCGCCGCGACCCGCGGCCCGTGGTCGGCCAGCTTCGCGCGCAGGTCGGCGAGGTCCACCTCGCCGCTCTCGGCGGTCCGCACGACCTCGACCTTCAGGCCCGCCAGCGCCGCCGACGCCGCGTTCGTGCCGTGCGCCGAGGCGGGGATCAGGCACACGTCGCGCTCCACGTCCCCGCGAGACACGTGGTACTCCCGGATCGCCAGCAGGCCCGCGAACTCGCCCTGCGAGCCCGCGTTCGGCTGCACCGAGACGCCCGCGTAGCCCGTGATCTCGGCCAGCGCCGACTCCAGGCCGCCGATGAGCTCCTCGTAGCCGCGCGCCTGGTCGGCGGGGACGAACGGGTGCAGGTCCGCGAACCCCGGCCAGGAGATCGCCTCCATCTCGGCCGTCGCGTTGAGCTTCATCGTGCACGAGCCCAGTGGGATCATCGTGCGGTCCAGGGCGAGGTCCTTGTCCGCGAGGCGGCGCAGGTAGCGCAGCATCGACGTCTCGGAGCGGTGCAGACGGAAGATCGGGTGCTGGAGGTACGGCGTCGTGCGGGTCGCCCAGGCCGGGAGGTCGTGGCCGGGCGCTGCGGCAGCGGCGCCGTCCTCGCTCTGCCCGGTCGCGGGGTCGACCCCGAACGCCCGCACGACCGTGGCGAGGATCGCCGACGTGGTGGTCTCGTCGCAGGCGATCTGTACATGATCTGCATCAGGGTTGTACAGGTTGACGCCGGCCGCTGCTGCGGCCTCGACGACGGCGGCGGCGCGGCCCGGGACCACGGCGCGGACGGTGTCGAAGAAGGTGGCGTGCTCGACCGTGACGCCGCCCGCGCGCAGGTGCTCGGCGAGGGTCGTGGCGTGGGCGTGGGTGCGCTCGGCGATCGCGCGGAGGCCGTCGGGGCCGTGGTAGACCGCGTACATCGAGGCGACGATCGCGAGGAGCGCCTGCGCCGTGCAGATGTTGCTCGTCGCCTTCTCGCGCCGGATGTGCTGCTCGCGCGTCTGGAGGGCGAGGCGGTAGGCGGTGTCGCCGTCGGCGTCGATCGAGACGCCCACGAGGCGGCCCGGCAGGGACCGCTCGAGGCCCTTGCGGACGGCCATGAACGCGGCGTGCGGGCCGCCGTAGAACAGCGGGACGCCGAACCGCTGGGCGGAGCCCACCGCCACGTCGGCGCCGAGCTCGCCGGGGGAGACCAGCAGCGTCAGCGCGAGGAGGTCGCTCGCCACGGTGACGAGCGCACCCACGTCCTTGGCCTCCGCGACCACGGGCCGCCAGTCCACGACGCGACCCGACGCGCCCGACTGCTGGACGACGACGCCCACGAGGTGCGCGTCGTCGTCCACCCCGGCCGGGAACGCGCCCGCCGCGCGGGCAGCGGCGAGCCCGGCCTCCAGGCCGCCCGACAGGTCCGCGACGACCACGGGCAGGCCGACGGCCTGCGCGCGACCGAGCGTCACCGCGAGCGTCTGCGGGAAGAGGTCGGCGTCGAGCACCACGTAGCCGCTCTTCGCACCCGAGGCCCGCCACATGAGGGCGACCGCCTCCGCGACCGCGGTCGCCTCGTCGAGCAGCGACGCGTTCGCGACGTCGAGGCCCGTGAGGTCCTCGACGACCTGCTGGAAGTTCAGCAGCGCCTCCAGGCGGCCCTGCGAGATCTCGGGCTGGTACGGCGTGTACGCCGTGTACCAGGCGGGGGACTCGAGGACGTTGCGACGGATCACCGGGGGAGTGACGGTGCCGTAGTAGCCGAGCCCGATCATCTGCGTCTTGACGACGTTCTTCGCGGCGAGCGCGCGCAGGTGGTCGAGCACCTCCGTCTCGGTGCGCGCCGCCGGCAGGTCGAGCGGGCGCTCGGTGCGGATCGTCGCGGGCACGGCGGCGTCGACCAGCGCGTCGAGCGAGGCGTGGCCGAGCTGGTCGAGCATGACCTGCACCTCGCGGCCGCGCGGGCCGAGGTGGCGCGGCGCGAACGCGCCGGAGGCGGCGTCGAGCGGGGAGGTGCGGTCGAGGGACGGCTGGGTCACGGGGACCTCCGGGGGAGGGGACGACGGCGGGTCCCTCCCCGCTCTGTCATCGGACGCACGCGTCGACCTGAGAGTTTTGCCGGTCCGCCGTGCCACGAGGGCCGGGGCGCGCCGACTTGCACCGTCGGTGGGCCGCGCGCGACGCCTCGAGGGCGCCCCAGCACGGCCGCTTTCCAGAGTTGCCTCGCCTCGACGGTACGTGGGCCTGAGAGATTCCCGGGGAGGACTTGCTCCTTCGGCGCCGTCGCCGCGGTCCGGGGACCGGGGCGACGGACTCTCCCGTCGCGGTTCTGGCGGCCCGGCCGGCACCGCGCCCGAAGGACGGCACCGCCGGTCAAGCATGGAGTTGTGGCCTCATCGTAGCGGGCACACCGCCCTCGCTCCCGCGTACCCGGTGCCCCCGGCCCTGCGGACCCCAGGAGGTCGCCGTACATTCGGACGATGGGGGACACGCGCACGATCATCGTCACCGGGGCCGCAGGGCCGGCCGGGCGGGCGCTCGGGGCTCAGCTCGCGCGACGACCGGAGGTGCACGCCGTCGGGGTGGACCTGGCGCCACGTGCCGTCCCGGGGTTCGCGACCGTGGAGGCCGTCCCGGCGGCGGGAGACCCCGCCTACGACGGCGCGACCCTGGCGCTCGTGCGCCGGTACGGAGACGTCCTCGTCGTCCCGTCCGTCTCCGAGGAGCTGGCGCACCTCGCCGTCCTCGCCGGTGCCGCGGGCCTGACCCGCGACGTCGTGGTGTCGCCGCCCGGCCCGACGGCCGTCGCCGGCGACAAGCTCCTCACGATGCTCGCGCTCGACCGCCAGGGCGTCGGCGTCCCGCCGCACGCCGGGGCCGACGCCCTGCCCTCCGCGGCGGACGCGCTCGACTGGGCGGCGGGTCCGGTCGTCGTCAAGCCGCGTGTCGCGCGGGGCGGGCGTGGCGTCCACGTCGTGGAGACCGCGGACGACCCGGCATGGGCCGCTCTCGACGCGTCGTGGATCGTCCAGGGGTTCGCGCCGGGGCGGGAGTACTGCCCGCAGGTGTTCCGGTCGCCGTCGACCGGGGAGACGCAGGTCGTCGTCCTGGAGAAGACCGGCCGCAAGGAGGGACGCGTCGGCAACGCCACGACGGTGACGCGCCTCGAGGAGAGCGCGGCCGCGGACGTCGCCGCCGTGGCACGGGCCACGACCCTGGCGCTCGGGCTCGTCGGTCCTCTCGACATGGACGTCCGGCGGCTCGCGGACGGGACACCGGTCGTCCTGGAGGTCAACGCGCGCTTCGGGGCGGTGTCCGAGTCCGCACCGGAGCTGCTCGACGCCGTGCTCCGCGAGTGGCCGGTCTGAAGGCATGCCGGCCGCCCTGACCGGAGTCCTCACCGCGCTCGCGCTCGTGGTCGGATCGACGCTCCTCGTCGTGGGGCTCGTCCGCCTCGCCCTCGTGCCGTTCGCGCTCGCCTTCGAGCACCGCCACCGACGCGCGGCACCCGGCCCCGCCGGGCTCGGCCCGTCCTGGGCGGAGCCTCCTCTGGTCTCCGTCGTGGTCCCCGCCTTCGACGAGGCGGTCGTCATCGACAACTGCGTGCGGTCGCTCCTGCGCAGCGACTACCCGCGCTTCGAGATCCTGTGCGTCGACGACGGGTCCCGCGACGACACCTTCGACAGGATGCTCAGGCTGTCCGAGCGGCACGCGCGCGTGCACGCGGTGCGGCAGGAGAACGCCGGCAAGGGCGCCGCCCTCAACCGTGGCATCGCCCTCGCGCGGGGCGAGGTCGTCCTCCTGGTCGACGCCGACGGCGTCTTCCGGCCCGACACGATCACCCGGCTGCTGCGCGGGTTCCGCGACGCCCGCGTCGGCGCGGTGTGCGGGAACGACCGCCCGGTGAACCTCGATCGGGTGCTGACGCGGTTCCTCGCCCTCGTCAGCCACGTCGGCACCGGGCTCATGCGCCGCGCGCTCGACGTGCTCGGCTGCCTCCCCGTCGTGTCGGGGAACGTGGGCGCGTTCCGGCGCGAGGTGCTCGAACGCACGGGGCCCCTCCGGACGGACACCCTGGCAGAGGACCTCGAGCTCACCTGGCGGGTGCACGCCGCCGGCTACGGGGTGACGTTCGCGCCGGACGCCGTGGTCTACGCCGAGTCGCCCTCGACGGTCCGCGGCCTCTGGCGACAGCGGGTGCGGTGGGCGCGCGGCCTGCTCCAGGTGTCGGCGCTGCACCGGCGGATGATCGGCAACCTCCGGTACGGGCGCTTCGGGGCGTACCTGCTCTACAACACCGTGTCGCAGGTGGCGGGACCGTTCCTCCAGGTGCTCGCGTTCCTCGCCCTCTCCGTCCTCGTCGCCGTCGAGGGCACGGGCTGGCTGCCTCCGTCGTGGTGGGAGTGGGCGCTGTTCCTCGGGCTGCCCCTGTCCCTGGGGCTGCTGCTCCTCGCGGTCGTGCTCGACCACGCACCCGGGGATCTTCGCTACCTGTGGACGGTCCCGCTGTGGCCCGCCTACTCCTCGCTCATGACACTGGTCATGCTGGAGGCGGCACGCCGGGAGACGACGGACTCGGAGGGACGATGGGACAAGCTGGAGAGGACCGGGACGGTATCGGTCGCCGGGCTGGACGGGGAGGACGCTGGGTCCCGCTGATCGCGGTCCCGGTGGCGGCAGCACTCGTGCTCGCGGTGGTGCTGGCACGCCCTTGGGAAGCATCGGTCCCACCGATGCGCACCGCGGTCCCACCCGAGGACGTGCGTTCGGTCAGCATCGACTTCGGTACGGTCGTCGACCCCGGCACCGACTGGTCCTCGATCGATCGACACCTCGACCGAGCCGGCGTGAACGCCGTCGAGCTCAATGCAGGTCGAGTGGAGTTCACCGCGTTCGACTGGGACGACCACCCGGAAGCAGCGGCAGAGCCAGGCACGGACCACCTCGCGCTGGCGGCCCGCGCACTGGCGCGGGGTCCCGACGGAGCGCGCCGGAACTTCGGTCTCATCGTCGACGCGTACGTCCCTCGCTGGCTCGAGCAGGACCCGTCGCTCGCAGGCAGATCGTCGGACGGCGAGGCAGCGGAGTACCAAGCATCCGCGAGCGCTCTCGCGCGGGGCGAGGTGGGCGACCGCCTCGTCGACTACGTCGTCGCACTGGGACGGCGGTACGAGCCCGCGCAGATCTCGGTGACCGAGCTCTTCCTCAACCGCTTCGCGTTCGGGGACGACGACCTGGCGCTCTACCGCGAGATGACCGGCGCGGAAGACTGGCCCCGCGACGAGTCCGGGGCGGTCGAGGAAGATGCGCCGGAGCTGGGGGCCTGGAGGTCCGACGTGCTCGCCGGGCTTCTCTCGCGCATGCGGACAGGGCTCGACGAGGTCCAGCGAGGCGATACCGCTCGGATCGCGCTCTCGATGGAGGTCCGCGTCGACTGGGACGAGCTCGCCCGGGGCGTCCCGAGCAGCGGACACGACTACGAGAGGCTGTTGTCGGCCGTGGACCGGCTGACCGTCTGGGCGTACTTCCGGCCGAGCGGCCGGGACGTCAGCAGCGTCGAGGCGCTGACCGCAGCGCTCGCGGGCGCCGGGTTCGACATGTCGCGCATCACGATCTCGGTCGGCCTGTGGGCAGGGAGCTCCGGGAGCACCGCCCGCATCACGCCGGAGGACATGGCACGAGCTGTCACTCTCGCCGCGACGAACGGGGTGCGCTCGGTCAACGTGACCCCGTACTCCCTCATGGGCGACGCGTACTGGACCGCGCTCGCGTCCGTGTGGCGCCCCGACGCGAGCGAAGAACCGGCCTAGGGCTCGTCCTGGTCCGGTGAGAGGTCGGGCAGGAGCACGTCCACCTCGGTCCCGACCCCCGGTTCGCTGGCGATGGACAGGCTCCCCCCGTGCGCGTCGACGATCGTCTGCACGAGCGACAGGCCGAGACCGACGCCCCGGACCCGCCGACGGACGGTCTCCCGGGTCCGGTAGAAGCGCTCGGTCAGGCGCGCGAGCTCATCCGCCGGGATGCCGGTGCCGTGGTCGACGACCCGGACGCGGACGCACCGGGCGGCATCCTGCGCGGGCTCGGCGGTGACGCTCACCCGCACCTGGCCGCCCCGCGTGCTGTGCTTCACGGCGTTCGTGAGCAGGTTCTCGACCACCTGGCCCAGCCGCTGCGCGTCGGAGAGCAGGCGGACCTCGGCGTCCCCGTCCTCGACGATCGCGACCCCGGCACGGGCCGCGACCGGTGCGGTGGACGCCACGGCCTCCCGGACCACCTCCACCACGTCCAGCTCCATCGGTACCAGGGCGAACGTCCCGGAGACCACCTGGGCGCTGGTGAGCAGGTCCTCCACCAGGGCCTGGAGCTGGTGCGCGTTGCGCTCCACGACCTGGAGATAGCGCTGCTGCTCGTCGTCCAGGCTCTCGGGCCGCATCCGGAGCAGGTCGACGTACCCGAGGATCGAGGCGAGCGGCGTGCGCAGCTCGTGGCTGACGAGGCCGATGAACGCGTCCTGCTCCTGCTCGTCCTCGTGGCGGCGCGTCACGTCGGTCGCCACGAACAGGTAGCCCGGCGGGAGCTCCGGCGCCGGCCCCGAGAGGGCGGGCCTGCGGGTCACGACCACCTCGAGCCGACGACTCGTACCGTCCGGCAGGGTGTGGTCGCGCTCGTGCACCTCGGTGCCGCCGTGCGCGGCGGCCCCGACGATCTCCGCGAGCGCCGACGGCGTGCCCCCCTCCTGGTCGCCCGCCTCGCCCGCCGCGGCCGATCCTCCGCCGAGGAGGCGGACGACGTCCGTCCCCACGAGCGTGCTCGCCGCCGTCCCGAGGAGACGTTCGGCGCCGGTGTTGGCGGAGACCACCGTGCCCGCGTCGTCGGTGGCCAGGAAGGCCTGCTCGGTAGCGGCGGCGAGGATGCTCGCGAGCGTGTCCCGCGAGTCGCGCAGACGTCGTGACGACGCGTCGAGGGCGTCGCGGGCGGCGGCCAGCTGGACGGCCTGGCCGCGCGCGAGCGTCACCATGCCGTGGATGCCGAGCGCGAGCGTCGCGAGGATCGAGAAGGTGACGACCGCGTGCAGGACGGGCTGGATCCGGCCGGTGTCCACGACGACCGGCACGAGGAGGACCAGACCCGCGCCCGCGAGCCCGACCGCGGGACCGGCCGAGCCCGGACGGAGCGCCAGGCTCGCGAGGGGGAGGACGAGGAGGATGTCGAGGGTCACCGCCTGGAGGCCCGCCCCGACGTCGAGCAGGCCGATCGCGAGCATCTGCGCGAGCGAGCAGGCGAAGCGCCATGAGACGGGCCACGTGTCCCACCGGCCGAGCGCGGCGACCACGAGGACGCCGACGGAGAGCACGACCGCCGCGACCAGCAGACCCGGACGGGCGGGCTCCACCATCCACCACAGCGAGGCCGCGGCGACCACCACGGAGAGCGTGATGGGCACCTGGCGCAGCGCGACGGTGTCCTCGTCCGCCCAGCCCAGGCGGAGGACCGGGTACCTCTCACCGAGCTCGGTCGGTCTGCTCACCGCCCGCCGGAGCCGTGCCCGGCGTCCGCCCCCTGCCCGTCGACCGCGGGAGCCGCCTGGACGACCTCCCCGCGGACGAGGGTCTCGCTGGCCCGGACCGTCTCCAACGGCTCGGCGTCGCGGGCGGGGCTGAACCTGGCCCAGTACCGCGCGGTCGCACGCACCACGTCGGGCTGCATGTACTCCCGGTGGCTCTGGGACGCGAAGGCGGCGAGCATGCTCAGCTTGGTGTCGACGAACCCGTCGACGTCGACGAAGCGGTTCGGCGCGAACTCGACGGTCGAGGACGGGCTCTGGAAGCACCAGAGCCCCGGGACCTCCCGCGCAGCGACCTGGACCGCCTCGTGCACGGCGCGGTGGTCCTGGTGGCGGTCGTGGATCCCGTGGGTGTAGATCCGCGTCGGGCGGATCTCCCGGACGACCTCCTCGATCGCGGTGATCATCCCCGCGGCGGGGTCCAGCCGCGTGTCGGGGAAGTCGAGGTGCACGAGGCGCGCACCGACGACCGCGGCCGCGGCGGCCGCCTCCGAGCGGCGGGCCGAGGTCTCGCCGCCGACCGCACCGCCGGAGAGGACGAGCGTCACGATCTCGTCCCCGGCGGCGGCGTGCGCGGCGAGCGTGGCACCCACCCCGATCTCGACGTCGTCCGGGTGCGCTCCGACGGCGAGCACCCGCTGCCGGGAGGAGGTGCGGGCCGCCCGGGTCCGCTGCGCGAGCTCGGTGGCGCGGCGGACGACCTCGGCGGCTGTCACCGGCTTGACGAGGAAGTCGTCCGCCGACTCGCGCAGCGCACCGATCGCGTGGTCCACGGTCGGGTACGCGGTGACGATCATGACGCGCACCGCCGGGTCGATCGCCCGGAGCTCGGGCAGGACCTCGAGCCCGGAACGGCCGGGCAGCTGGATGTCGCTGACGAGGACGTCGTACGACTGCCGTCGCAGCGCCTCGACGGCTCCCTCGGCGGTCTCGACCGTGTCGACGTGCATGCCGCCGTGACGCTCGAGCGCGATCCTCAGGAACTCGGCGGCGTCGAGGTCGTCCTCGATCACGAGCACCTGGTACTGGGATTCGGGCACGGTCCCCCCTGACTGCGGACTCGGTCCCATCGACGGTACGCGCTCCCGGGCGACGTCGCTCGGCACCGGGCCCGGGGTCGGGAGCGGGCGTCCCCTCACGCCCTTCGCGGACCGGTGTCCGCGGGCTCGGGGACTGCCGCCTCGACGACGACGGAGCGCACCGTCGCGAGACGCCGGACCGCCCGCTCCAGAGCGCGAGTGCGGCGGGGCGTCGCACGGAACGACACGACGATCCGCCCTGCCCGGCCGTCGCCGTCGACCGGCCCGGTCGCGAGGGAGTCGAAGCTCACGCCCCGCGTCGAGAACACCCCGGTGAGCGCGGTGAGCGTGCCGGGCTGGTCGAGCCCGTGCACAGTCGCGACCCAGTCGCGTTCCGCACCGACCGGGGCGAGCGCACGCTCCGCGCCCGTCGCCCCGGTCGTCGTGACAGCAACCCCGCTCGCCGCGCCTCGCGTCGCGCTCGACGACACCATGCGGTCGATGCCCTCGGCCGCCTGCACGAGCCGGCGCGCCTCGTCGTCGGGCAGCTCGTCGAGCAGGACGCGCGTCCACCCGCCCGGACCGAGCACGACCGGGACGCCGAGGACGCCGCGGGACGGCACGCCGTCGTTCGGGGCGAACCGACCGTCGAGCTCGCCGTCGAGCGCGACCTGACCCGCGACGACGATCTCGCGCCCGTCGAGGATCACCTCGAGGAGGTCGACGGTCGCGCTCGCGGTGCCTGCGGGGGTCTTCGCGCCGGACTGGTGGGTCATCCAGGGTCGCGTGACGAGCCGCAGGTCGGCGGGCCAGGTGTCGATGAGCTCGAACGCGGCGCCCATGTCCTGGCTCGCGACGCGCGCGAGCTCGTCCTTCGCCGCCGCGATCTCGCCGGGCAGCGCGTCGAGCGTGCGGCTGCGGCGCAGCGCGGCGACGGCGCGCGCCCGCTCGTCGGCGTCGAGCCCGCTCACCCGGACGGTCGACCACAGCGGGACGGCGTCCTCGCCGTGCTGGCCCCCCACGAACCCGCCGACGCGGTGCCGCCGCACGCCCAGCTCGACCGCGATCTCGCGCCGGAACCGCAGCGTGTCGAGCCAGGCCCCCATGCCGAGCACGCGGTGCCGCCCGAGCCGTTCCGCCATGACCGCGACGCCGAGCTCCACGGGGTTCGTCACGACGATCACGACCTCGTGGCCCGAGCCGTGCCGCGCGATCGCGTCCGCGTACTCGGCGAGCACCGCGCCGTTCGTCGCGGCGAGCACGCGCCGGTCGGGGTCGGCGCCCGTGCGGGCCGGGGGAGTGAGGCCGGCGGCGACGACGATGACGTCGGCGGTCACGTCGTCGGGCGAGTGCGCGACGTCGAGGAGCGGCGCGTGCTCGTCGTACGCGTCGACGAGGTCGGCGCGCAGCCCGTGCACGGCGCGCCCCGACGCGCCCCCGGCCCGGCCGACGAGCTGGAGCCGCGCCGTCGGCGGGAGCACCCGCCGCTCGACGATCTGCGTGCACACCTGCCGGCCGACGTCCCCCGTCGCCCCCACCACCGCTACGTCCACCCCCGCAGGGTACGACGCCCCGGAGTCAGGCGAACGCGATCCCGCCCGCGGCGGCGACCATCTCGTCGAGCACGGCGGAGACCACGGGGCGGGGCTCGTGCCGGGTCGCGCGGTGGCGCGCGACGAGGCGGCGCGACCCGAGCCCGGGCAGTCCGACGACCGTGACGCCGTCGGGCACCTCGTCCGACGCGCCGCCCTCCACGGCGAGCGCCGGGAGCATCGCGACGCCGAGCCCGGCCGCGACGAGCGAGAGCGCGACGTCGAAGTCGTAGTAGTTGTGCCGCGTGCGCAGGGTCCCGCCGAGCCCGCGGGCCAGCCTCCGGAGCGCTCGGGCGGCTGCGGTGCCGGGCTCGGGTCCCAGCCAGACGGCGTCGCGCACGTCGTCGAGGCGCGTGGGCGTCGGCATGCCGGCGGGGACGACGAGCCGCCACGGCTCGTCGAGCAGGACGATCTCGCGCGTGCCGCGCGGGGCGGGGGAGTCGGCCTCGTAGTCGCGCTCGAGGAGGACGACGTCGAGCTCGCCCGCGCGCAGGAGGCGCAGGGCCTCGGTGGGCTCGCGCTCCTGCACGTCGAGCTCGATCCCGGGTGCGGTCTCGGCGAGCCGCCCGGCGACGGGCGCGACGACGGCGCGGATCGCCGTCTGGAAGGAACCGACGGCGACGCGCCCGCTCACCTCGTCGCCGAGCGCGGCGAGCGCCTTGCGGGCCTCGACGAGCTCGGTCTCGATGCGCTCGGCGGTCTCGGCGAGCACGCGACCGGCGGGCGTGAGGGTCACGCCGCGCGGTCCGCGGTCGAGCACGACGACCCCCTCCTCGGCCTCGAGCCGCTGGATCTGCTGCGAGACCGCGGACGGAGTGACGTGCAGGAGATCCGCTGCCGCGAGGATGCCTCCACCACGGTGCACGGCAAGGAGGAAACCAAGTCTGCGTGGGTCCGTCGCCATGTAGAGATGCTAAACGCCCGGTGCAGAATCCTTCGATTGTGCTGAACCTCGGAAGGCCTCACACTTGTCGTGGCGCCGGTCGGTTACCTCCTCCTCCTTACGGGTCGGCGCCCGAGCTTCGCACCACCCGCGCCACCAGCCATCGGCCCGGAGCGCACAGCCACCGCAGCGTCGCGGTACCCCCCTCCACCCCTTCTTCGTCACCGGAGTACCGCTGTGCCTGTCACCCTCGACGCGATCGTCATGTTCCTCGGCTGGATCGGTGCCGCCGTCGGCGTCGTCGCCTACGCGATGGTCAGCCGTGGCCGCTGGGCGCCGTCGTCCGCCCCGTTCCAGCTCACCAACCTCACCGCCGCGGGCCTCATGGGCATGGTCGCCGCGGCCAACGGCGTGTGGCCGTCCGTCGCCGCGAACCTCGTGTGGGTGCTCATCGGCGCCCAGGCGATCGTCGTCATCGTGCGGGCGCGCCGTGCGCGCCGTCGCGCGCTCGACGAGGCCGCCGCCCTCACCGCGTCCGCCCCTGCGGCGGTCGCCGTGCGCGCCGACGGCGAGCCCGCGCCCCAGGAGGTCGGGCTCGCCGCCTGACGGCCGCCCGCCCCCGCCCGGCACGGCTGCCCGACCCCGCTCGGCGCGGCCGCCCGACCCTGCTCAGCGCGGAGCGTCGGGCGCCGGCTCCACGACGACGTCCACCACGACCGCACGGTGGTCGGACAGCCCCGTGTCGACAGCCGTCGCGGGCCCGAGGGCCCGGACGGTCGGGCCGCCGGGCAGGCCGTCGGCGAGCACGTGGTCGATCTGCCGCACGGGCCGGTCGACGGGGTGCGTGAGCACGTCGGCGAGCGACGTGAACCCGGTGATCTCCGCGGGCTCCGGCGCGCGCAGGTTGAGGTCGCCCAGCAGCACGAGCGGGCGCGGGAGCGGCGCGCAGGTTCCCGTGAAGGCCCGGAGCTGGTCCGCGGTGAACTCGGGGCGCGACGTCGTGTGCGCGGTCACGACGGTGAGCGGCCCCCACGGCGTGCGGACGGCCGCGGCGAGCGCGGCGCGCGGCTCGTCGGGCACCACACGGAAGGGCAGCAGGCGCGCGGCCCCCGTCGCGGTCCCCGGCCGTCGCCGCCGCACGCGCGACCGCCACGGCATCCGGTCGAGCTCGAGGCGCGACCACCGCTCGACGGGGAACCTGCTGACGAGACCGATCCCGTAGGACGCGACGCCCGGGACGCGCCGCACGCCCGACCCCGGCCGCCCCGCGCGCACCCACGCACCGGAGACGCCGCGCAGCGTGGGGGACAGGTGCCGGTGCTCGGCGCGCAGCGCCTCCGCCGCGACGGCGACGAGGTCGGCGCGGTGCGAGCGGGGCGAGTCGCGCTCGACCTCCTGGAGGGCGAGCACGTCGGCGTCGAGGTACGCGACGGCGCGCGCGAACCGCTCGACGTCGACCGTGCCGTCGAGCGCGGCGCCGTGCAGCGTGTTGAAGGTCGCGAGGCGCAGGGCGCCGTCCGGGCGCGGGGGCAGCGGTCCGTCGTTCAGGTCACGGGAGTCGTGGGGCACCGGACGATCCTCGCGCGGGCCGCGGACCGTCGCGACCAGGGCGGGGTCCCCGGGCGCGGGGGACGTCGTCGGGCCGCGCGCCGCCCGGGACGCGTCAGAGGGTGCGGCGCCAGGCGGCGATGCGCTCGACCGCCTCGGCGACCGTGCTCGGGGCCGCGGCGAACGACAGCCGGACCCAGTCCCCGCCGCGGACGCCGTCGAAGTCGGTGCCGGGGGTGAGCGCGACGCCCGCCTCGGCGAGCAGGCGCGCGCACCACGTCACGGAGTCCAGACCGTCCCCGGAGACGTCGGCGTAGACGTAGAACGCGCCGTCGGCGGGCGCGACGCGCGACCACCCGAGGTCGTCGAGCCGGGAGAGCACGAGCTCGCGCGACGCCGCGTACCGCGCGACGTTCTCGGCCGCGGCGGCGTACCCCTCGGGGGAGAACGCGGCGACGCCCGCGTGCTGCGCGAGCGCGGGCGGCGACAGCGCGACGTTCCCGGCGAGGGCGTCGACCGGCCCCACGAGCTCGTCGGGCAGCACGAGCCACCCGAGGCGCCACCCGGTCATCGCCCAGTACTTCGAGAACGAGTTGACGACGACGGCGCCGTCGGGCACGTACCGCGCCGCCGTCGGCAGCGCCGCGGCCGGGCCGTCCGCGCCGTCCCCGTAGACGATGCCGTGGTAGATCTCGTCGCTCACGAGGCGCACCTCGTGGTCGGTGCACCACGCCGCGACGGCGTCGAGCTCGGCGGGCAGGATCATCGTCCCCGTCGGGTTCGCGGGGCTCGCGACGACGAGCCCGTCGAGGCCGCCGTCGTAGTACGCCTCCATGAGCTGCGACACCGTGGGCTGGTAGCGCGTCTCCGGGCCGCAGTCGAGCTCGACGACCTCGCAGCCCAGCGCGCGCAGGATGTTCTTGTACGCGGGGTAGCCGGGGCGTGCGAGCGCGACGCGGTCGCCGACGTCGAAGGCCGCGAGGAACGCGAGGAGGAACCCGCCCGACGACCCGGTCGTCACCGCGACGCGCGCCGGGTCGATCTCGACGCCGTACCAGCGGTCGTAGTGCTCGGCGATCGCGCGCCGCAGCGTGGGCACCCCGAGCGACTCGGTGTAGCCGAGGTCGCCGTGCTCGAGCAGCTCGATCGCACGCCGCCGCACGACGTCCGACGCCCCGGTCGACGGCTCGCCCGCGCAGAGGTTGAGCACGGACGCGCCCGCGTCGCGCAGCCGGTTCGCCTCGGCGAGGACCTCCATCACCGCGAACGGCGGCACGTGGGAGCGGCGTGAGACCTTCATCGACCCGGGCATGAGCCCATCATGCCCGGGGTCATCCGTTCGGCGGACGCCGGCCGGCCGCGCGCGGAGGTGTCGGTCGTCCGGGCGACGCGCCGCACCGCGCGCCCGGGGTCGGATGAGGCCATGACGACCGACCACGCCTGGCGCGACGGCCCCGAGGACCGGGAGGACGACGACCGCGGCGACCACGGCGACCATGGCGACCGACGCGACGGCGCCGCGACCTTCCGCCCCGTGCGCGGGTGGGCCGTGCTGTGGCGGAGCGCGTTCGGGCTCCGGCACGGCGGCCACGAGTACGTCGTGGCCGTGGACTTCCTCGACTGGGACGAGCGCATCCGGCTGTACCGGGACGGCCGGCTCGTCGACGAGCAGCGCTCGCGCGCCCGGTTCGACCTCGGGGGCGCGACGCTGGAGGCGAGGATGGGCACCTACGGGATGCGGTACGTGCGCGTCGTGGACGCGGTCGGCACCGTGCACGACGTCCCCCCGCTGCCCGGGACCGCCGAGGCCTGGCGCGACCGCATGGACCGCGAGCGCCCGACGGCGAGCCGCGCCGTGGGCGTGACGGCGTGGGTCGTGCTCGCGGTCGCGGTCGTGACGCAGGTGCCGCAGCTGCTCGAGGTGGCGTCGCAGTTCACCGGGTGGACGCCGCCGTTCGTGCCGGACCTCCCGGGGCCGGTGAACACGGTCCTCACGGTGGGCGGCGTGCTGGCCGCCCTCGACCGGGCCCTGCGCCGCCGGTACCACCCGCTCCTCGACGGCTGAGCTCTCCGCTCGTCCGGCCGGACCGGGGCTGCCTACGCTGGGCGGAGACGACGAGGAGGTGCTCGTGTTCCGACGACGTTCCCGCACCCCGGACGACGACCCCGTCCGGCGGGCCGCGCAGTACCGGGTCGAGCGGGAGGCCGCGCGCGAGGCCGCGGAGCGGGAAGCGTCCGACGACGACCCCGCCCGCCGTGAGCCCGTGGACGCGCCGGGCGAACCCGGCACGCGCGGCGCGGCCGAGGCGCGCGAGGACGACCTCCCGGCCGGGGGCCCACGTCGTGTACGACCCGAGGACCGTGCGATGTACGTCGACACGGTGATCGACCAGGCCGTCCGGCGCGGCGAGTTCGACGACCTCCCGCTCGCGGGCAAGCCGATCCCCGGGCTCACGGGCACGCACGACCCGGACTGGTGGCTCAAGTCGGTCATCGAGCGCGAGCAGCTCACCGGTCTCGGGCCGCCGGCGATGCTCCTCAAGACCGAGGACCGCGAGCTCGACGACCGCCTCGACCGCGAGCTCGACGAGAAGGCGGTCCGCGAGATCCTCGCCGACTTCAACGCGCGCGTCGTCGACGCCCGTCGTCAGCTGCTCGGCGGGCCGCCCGTCGTGACCCCGACGCGCGACGTCGAGCACGAGGTCGCGCGCTGGCGCGCCCGCCGCGCCGCCCGCTGACCACCGGAACCGACTCGACCGGACCCGACCCCGCCCGACCGGTCCGCGACCCGCCGGGCGGGCGGTCGTCGTCGGGCCCGCCTAGGGTCAGCGGAATGGCGGACTGGCAGCCCGACGTCCTGGGCGACGACTACGAGCAGCTCACGCTGCCGCTCTCGCCCGACGAGGAGGGCGAGGTCGTCGCGACGCTCGTGCGGCGTCGGCGCCCGGGGCCCGACCCGTACCTCGACGTGCTGTACGTGCACGGCTGGTCCGACTACTTCTTCCAGACCGAGCTCGCCGACTTCTGGGAGGCGCACGGCGCGCGGTTCCACGCGCTCGACCTGCGCAAGTACGGCCGCAGCCTGCGGCCCGGCCAGACGCCCGGGTTCGTCGCCGACCTCGCGACGTACGACGAGGACATCGAGGCCGCGCTCGTCGCGATGGGCCACCGGGGCGACGGGCGGTCCCCGCGCGAGGTCGTGCTCATGGGCCACTCGACCGGCGGCCTGACGCTGAGCCTGTGGCTCGCGCGCCACCCCGGGCGCGCGGCGGCGCTCGTCCTCAACAGCCCGTGGCTGGAGTTCCAGACGCGCGAGGTCGGCCGACTCCTGCTCGAGCCCGTGATCGGCGCGCGCGCCCGGCTCACGCCCACGCGTCCGCTGCCCAACGTCGACCTCGGCTTCTACACGCGCTCCGTGAGCAAGGAGTTCGGCGGCGAGTGGTCGTACGACCTCGCCTGGCGTCCGCAGCACGGTTTCCGGACGACGCCCGCGTGGCTGTCCGCCGTCTTCCACGGCCAGCAGACGGTCGCGCGCGGCCTCGGGATCGGCGCCCCCGTGCTCGTCCTGCTCTCGGCCCGGAGCACGCTGCTGCCCCGCTGGTCGCCCGAGATGATGCGCACGGACACCGCGATCGATGTCGACGGCGTCGCGCAGCGCTCGGTCCAGCTCGGCGACCTCGTCACGGTCGCGCGCCTCGACGGCGCCCTGCACGACGTCGTCCTCTCCTCCCGGCCCGTGCGCGCGCTCGCCTACGGGCGGATCGCGCAGTGGGTCGGGGCGTACCTGCCGCGGCCCGCCCCCGTCACGTCGCCCGTGCCCGACGCCGCCGCCCCCTCTCCCCGCGGCGCGCCGCGCGCGACGGGCGGCGTGGGCCGCGCGCTCGGCCGGCTCGGTGCCACGGTGCGTCACGCGGGACGGTCCGTCGCGCGGTCCGTGGGCACCGCCGTCGGGACGCTGCGCGGGCGGACCCGCCGCCGCTGACGCTCGACGACACCCGATGAACCTCGGGCGGCGCGCCCCGGTCCACCCGCAGGGGGAGGGCGCCGCGGCCGGGGTCGCACCGTCGGGGGATCTCCCGGGTGGCGGGGCACCGCTACCGTCGGCGACGTCGTGCGTGGCGTCGTCAGCTGAAGGAGCGGTTCGAGTGTTTCGCGAGGTCCCCGTCCTCCCCGTCGTCGTCCCGCTGGGGGCGGTGGTCCTCGGGCTGCTGCTGTGGCGCCTGCACCGGTCCGGTCGTCTCACGCTGCCGCGGGCCGCCGTCGCGCTCGCGCTCGCCGTCTACGCGGCCGGGGTCGTGGCGAACACGGTGTTCCCGATCTTCCTCGACAAGCCGGCGAGCAGCGCCGCGTGGGACGCCCACCTGGTCCTCGTGCCCCTCGTGGACTACGAGGTCGCCGACGCGGTGATGAACGTCCTCGTGTTCCTGCCGCTGGGCGTGCTCCTGCCGCTCCTCCTGGCGCGGCCGTCGTGGTGGCGCGTCGTGCTCACGGCAGCGGCGTTCAGTCTCGCGATCGAGGTCACCCAGTACGTCACCTCGCACCTGCTGGGTGGCGGTCACGTCGCGGACGCCAGCGACCTGCTCTTCAACGTCGTGGGCGGCGCGCTCGGCCTCGGGCTGTTCACCGTGCTGTGCCGCGTCCCCGCGCTCGACGCGTTCTTCGACCGCTTCCGCTGGTCCACGGCGCCGCGGCCGCGCGGGTCGCGCGGCGACGGGACGGACGCCCGTCGCGCGCGCTCAGCCGTCGAGCTCTGAGCGCACGAGGTCCACGATCCCGTCGGCCGCGGCCTCGACCTCGGCGAGGCAGTCCTCGAAGTCCTGCTGCCCGCCGTACCAGGGATCGGCGATGTCGAGCACGTGCTCGGACCCGCCCGGCTCGACGCGCGGCGCCGCCGGGTCGAACGAGCGGTACAGGCGCACCGGCGCCGACGCGTCGAGACGCCGCAGCGCCCGCGCGTGCTGGGCGGTCATCGCGAGCACGAGGTCACGCGCGGCGAGGTCGCCCGCGCGCACCTGACGCGCCCGGTGCGTCCCGTCGACGGCGTACCCGTGCTCGGCCAGGACGGCCCGGGCGCGGCGGTCGATCGGGTTCCCCCGCTCCTCGTCGCTGATCCCGGTCGAGTCCACCACGACGCGGTCGCCGAGACCGGCCGCCTCGAAGCGGTCGCGCAGCACCACCTCGGCCATGGGGGAGCGGCAGATGTTGCCGGTGCAGACGGTCATGACGCGGTAGGGCCCGGGGCGGGTCTCGGCACTCGACATGGCCCCATTCTGCGCGAGGAGGGCGTTCCCCTCCCGTCCAGGTCGGTCGTCGGGCGGCCCGTGACCAGGGCGCCTACCGTGAGGAGATGATGATCGGGGCGGGGTCGGGACGGGTCGCCGTGACGGGCGCGAGCGGTCTCCTGGGGTCGAAGCTCGCGTTCCGGCTCGCCGCCGAGGGCGCGCCGCAACGCCTCGTGGTGCGCGACGCCGCCCGCGCGCCCAGCCTGGGCGACGACCCGCTGCCGGAGTCGGACGTCGCCGTCGTCGCCGGGTACACGGACACGCGCGGCATGGTCGAGGCGTTCACCGGCGTGGACACGGTCCTGCTCGTGTCCGCGCGCGAGGACGTCGACCGCGTCGCGCAGCACCGCGCGGCCGTGGACGCGGCCGTCGCGGCGGGCGTCCACCGCATCGTCTACGTGTCGTTCGTGGGCGCCGCCCCCGACGCCGTGTTCACGTTCGCGCGCGACCACTGGCGCACCGAGGAGTACATCCGCGCGACGGGCGTGCGGCACACGTTCCTGCGCGACAACCTCTACCACCGCGGGCTCGCGCTCATGGTGGGCGACGACGGCGTGATCCGCGGCCCCGCGGGCGACGGGCGCGTCGCGTCGGTCTCGCACGACGACATCGCCGACGTCGCGACCGTCGTGCTGCTCGACGCCGACGCGCACCGCCACGACGGCGTCACCTACGACGTCACGGGCCCCGAGGCGCTCACGCTCGCCGAGGTCGCGGCCGAGCTGTCGTCGGCCACGGGCCGCGAGATCACGTACCACCCCGAGACCGTCGACGAGGCGTACGCGTCGCGCGACCGGTACGGGGCGCCGCGGTTCGAGGTGGACGGCTGGGTGTCGTCGTACACGGCGATCGCCGCGGGCGAGCTCGCGCACGTGAGCGACACGGTCCCGCGGCTCGTCGAGCGACCCGCGCAGTCGTTCGCCGCGTGGCTCGACGACTACCCCGAGGAGTGGGCACACCTGCGCCCCGCCTGACCCCGGTGACCCGGCGGGTCGCTCCACGGCGGTTCCACGCCGTGGGCGAAAACCCCTGGCGTGGCCGCGGGAGGCGGACGTACCGTCGTCGTACACGCGAAAGGAGGTGGTCCTGGAAGTGAAGATTCTTCGGACTCGTGAGGTGGTTGCGCGCTAGTCGTCGCGCAACCGATCCAGCAACGGACCGGATGCGGTGAGCCCGTGAACCGGGCGGGGTCTCCCGAGGGGAGCCCCCGGCGGCGAGCGAGTACCACGCAACCACCGGAGCCCGCGGGTGTCGTGCCCTCGTCCAGCACGACAGGAGGAACCCTCCAGCCCGCGGGCTTCTTGCTGCCCGCACGCCGACGCTGAGTCGGCGTCAGAAGGGCTTGCGCGCGACCACGAGGAAGCGCGGCGCCTCGTCGACGAACTCGTGGCCCGCGGCGAGGTGCAGGTGCAGGGCGCGCAGGGGCGCCTCGTAGCGCGCGACCGCCTCGGGCGAGAGCGACGCGAGCTCCGGCACCTGCCAGGCCATGAGCCGCAGGTACCAGAGCAGGGCGGACAGGTCCCGGAACCGGCGCAGGCCCTCGTGCTCGCGCGCGGCGTCGACCACGAACCCGGCCTCGCGGAGCACCTCGACCGCGGCGTCGAGCGTGACCGAGTCCGGGTCCCACGCCGGCTCGGCACCGAGCGCGGTGCTCAGACGCACGCCGTCGCGCGAGTCGGCCTGCTGCGTGAGGAAGACGCCGCCCGGCTCCAGGACGCGGAGCACCTCGTCCGGGTCGAACTCCTCGTGCCGGTCGAGGACGACCGCGAACTGGCCGTCGAAGAACGGCAGGAGCTGCTCGTCGTCGCCCTCCACGGGCCGCACCTCGACGCCGAGGGGCTCGAGCCGCCGTCGGGCCACCGGCAGGTTCGGGGCCCAGCCCTCCGTCGCCGCGGAGCCCGCGGGGAACGGGCCGAGCGTGGAGAGGAGCTCGCCGCCGCCCGTGCCGAGGTCGAGCACGGGCCCGCGCCCGCTCGCGACGAGCTCGCGCGCGAGCGCCACGTAGTCCCACGGCAGCGGGTCCTCGACGACGCGGCCCGCCACGGGGGAGAGGTCGAACCCGACGACCGGGACCGCGCGGGCCCACGCGACGTGCTCCTCGAACGAGGCGTCCCGGGCGGGCACCGGCGCCTCGCTCGCGCGGTCGGGGGTGGCGGGGGTGTCGGGTACCGCGTCAGGCATGGGTCGATTGTCACCCGCCCGGGCGCCGGAGCCGAACGCGAGCGGTGCGCGGGCGCGGGCGCGCCACGACCCGACGGGGAGGACTCCCCATCGTCCGCACCACGGCGCGCACGATAGCCTCCCCGGTGCCCGCCTCGCGCGTCCCGGACACCGGGTGCCGGCGGGCCGGACGACCGACGAGGGGACGAGGACGACGTGAGCGGTATGTGGGGCGCGGACGTCAACGAGCTGCGGAGGCTGGCGCAGTCGCTGCGGTCCGCCTCCGACCAGCTCGTGAGCACGACGTCCGAGGTCAGCGGCCTCGTGGAGGCGGCGGGCCGCTGGCAGGGCGGCGACGCCGACCAGTTCCGCAGCGAGTGGACCGGCACGTCCGTCGCGCTGCTGCGCGGCGTGAGCCAGACGCTCTCCGAGGCGTCGCAGGCCGTCCTGCGCCACGCGGACCAGCAGTTCGCGACGAGCACCGAGGGCGGGTCCATCCCGTCCCCGGGCGTCCCCGGGCCCGGCGTGCCGACCGGCCCCGGCGGCGGCCCTCCCGGCGCGGGCGACCCGCTCGACGGGTCGATCTGGGACGTCGGCGACACCGCGCTGTCCGCGTGGGGCGCCGGGAGCGGCGCGTGGATCGCGTACCGCACCTTCCTCGCCGCGCGCGGCTTCCTCGACGCGAGCCGGCTCGCGGCGCTGTCGCCCGCGGCGGCGAGCGCCCTGCAGCTCACGCGCGGGATGGCGGTCGGGGACGCGCTGAGCGTGCTCGGGCGGGCCACGACGTTCTCCCGGTTCATGGGCTTCGCCGGCGGTGCAGCCGGCGTGGTCGGCGGCATCAACCAGATCGTCAACACCCAGTACGACGGCGTGCGCGGCGGCGTCGACCGCGGCATGGGCGTCCTGTCCGTGATCGGCGGCGCGGGCACCATGGCGATCGCGGCGGGGCTCCTCACCAACCCGGTCGGCATCGCGGTCGTCGCGGGCGCGGCGGCGGTCGCGGGCGTCTGGGCGCTCGGCAACCTCGTCTACGACAACTGGGACTCGATCACGGGGTTCTTCTCGGACCCGGGCCCGTACCTCGCGGACGGCTGGAACGACGTCACGAGCTTCGTCGGGGACGCGGCCGATACCATCGGCGACGTCGCGTCCGACGTCGGTGACGCGATCGGCGACGGGCTCTCCGCCGCCGGCGACTTCATCGGAGGCCTCTTCTCGTGACCCAGCAGCCGACCATGCAGTGGTCCGCGGCCGACATCGCGGCCGCCGAGCAGACGCTCGCGCGCACGGCGCCCGGCGAGGTGACGCACGTCGTCACGCTCACGGACGAGGAGGTCGCGATCCTCGACGGGCTCCAGAACCCGCAGCTCGTCCCGCTGCCCTGGCTCGACGCGCAGGAAGGCGCGGACCGCACGCTCGTGGGGCGCGTGGCCCTGCGGTCGCTGCTCGCGCGGGGTCTCGTGGTGCCGTCCGACGAGGAGCGCCCGCCCGGGCCGGGCGGCGAGCCGCAGGTCGGGATCGACGCGGTCCCCGAGGTGACGGGCCCGCTCGTGCTGCGGCGTACGGCGTCGGCCATCCTCTCCGCGGACCGCACGACGGCGCTCGGCAAGCACTGGGTGTACGTCTACCTGCACGACGAGGACCGGGTGCTCGAGGAGGAGGTCGGGCCGAGCGGCCACCACTCCTTCAGCGTCTACCCGCTCGCCGAGCTCGCGGGGCGCCTCGCGGTGTTCCTCGACCCCGCGGCGAAGGCCGTGCTCGACGGCCGCGCCCGCACCTTCACGACCGAGCAGTTCGCCGCGGAGGCCCGCACGTCGCCGGAGCTCTCCGGAGCGGTCGCCGTCACGGTGCTCGGGGCGGTGCGCGCAGGCTCGGACACCCTCGTCCGGGTGAGCGTCTACGCGACGCCGGACGGCGTGTACGTCGTGCGCGGCGGCGAGCACGACGCCGACGGCGCGCCCGTCACGCTCGAGCTGTCGGAGGTCGGGCCGGCGACGCTGCGCCGCCTCCCCGCCGAGCTGCTCGGCCGATGACGGCCGCGCCGACCGGCGACCGCGCGACGCGCAAGGTGCGCCACTGGGCCGACGCGTCGCGCCTCGGCCGCCTGCGGCACGTCGAGGCCGCGACGCCGAACGGCCCCGCGTGGGCCGTGGTCCTCGTTCTCGTGCTGCTCGCGCCGGTCGCCAGCCTGGCCGACGGCGAGGTCGTCGCCGCGGCCGTCCTGCTCGTGGCCGTCGCCGCCGTGCTCGGCGTCCTGCTGTGGTTCCTGGGCTCGGAGAAGCTGCTCGTGCTCGACGGCGGCATCGTCGTGGGCTCGTTCGCACCGTTCCTGCGCCCGACGGTCATCCCGTGGTCGGGGATCGACCCCCGCACGGTGTCCGCCGTCGTGGGCAACCAGCGCACGATCGGGCTCCTCCTGGCCGACCGCGGCGTGAGCGGCGCGTCGCGCACGGTGCTCTGGTCGCGCCGGCCGGTCACGTTCCTGGCGGTGTCGCCGGTCGTCGCGCGGCACGCGTGGGCGCAGGGCCAGCCCGTCGACCTCGCGACCGCCCCCGGCTTCGACCTGTGGGTCTTCTCGACGCGGCGGCCGTCCCGGCAGGCGCCCCTGGTGCACGCGCTCGCCGCCGCGATGCACGACGCGCGGGTCCCCGGCGCCGACGCGGTCCTGCCGCACGCGCTCCCGCCGCGGCGGCTGCGCTCGACCGCCGAGGACGCCGACCACCTGGGCATCCCCGAGCGGTTCCGCCGCGCGCAGCTCCGGCGCGTCTGACTCCTCGCCCCTGCCCGGTCGCGGGCCGGGCGCGGTCAGGCGGAGGCGGGACCGAAGGCCGCGGCGAGGGGCGCCGTCGGACCGTCGCCGGCCGTGCTCGCGCCGCCCAGCGCGCCGACCTGGAGCACCATCCACGGGCTGAACGCCCACGGCGTGGCGGCGACCCCGCGCGCGACGTCCCGCGGGTCGGCCCAGGCGAGCTCCATCACCTCGTCGGGGTTCGCCTCGACCGGGCCCGCAGCCCGGGCGGCGTAGACGGGGCAGATCTCGTTCTCCACGACGCCCGACGCGTCGACGGCCCGGTAGCGGAACCCGGGGACCGCGACCTCCAGGTCCGCGATCTCGAGCCCGAGCTCGTGCCGCGCGTGGCGGACGATCGACTCCTCGGTCGACTCCGTCCAGCGCGGGTGGCCGCAGAACGAGTTGGTCCACACGCCGGGCCACGTGCGCTTCGCGAGCGCGCGCCGCGTGAGGAGCAGGCGGCCCGCGTCGTCGAGCACGTAGCAGGAGAAGGCGAGGTGCAGGGGCGTCTCGGTCGTGTGGACCGCGGCGCGCTCGAAGGTACCGGTCCGGCGACCCTGGTCGTCGACGGTGACGACGTGGTCGGCGGCGACGGGGACGTGCGAGGTCATGCGGCCACTCTCGCACACGCCGCTCGCGGACCGGCAACCCCCTCCGGCAGCGACGGTGAGCGGGGTCACTCCACCGGGTTCGCGGACGACCTTGCCGGACCCTCCGGGGCGTGAATTAAGGTGAGGGTAACCTCACTCGTGTTGACCCGCCGGGCCGAGCGCCCCCGAGCAGATCCGAGCACCATGACCTCGCCCGCGACCGCCGCCACGACGGCCGACGTCCCCGGCGGCACGGCACCGGCCGGGACCGACCCCGCCGACCGCCCGGCCGGGGTCGCCCGCACGAACGCGGGGCGCAGCGTCGGCCTCCTCGTCGCCCTCGCGGTCCTCGTGCTCGCGATCGTGCTGAGCCTCGTCGTCGGCTCGAAGCCGGTCCCGCTCGGCACGGTCTGGGACGCCCTCACCGGCTACGACGGCTCGGGCGACCACGTGATCATCCGGGACCTGCGCCTCCCGCGGACGGTCGTCGGGCTGCTCGTCGGCACCGCGCTCGGCGTCTCGGGCGCCCTCATCCAGGCCATGACACGCAACCCCCTGGCCGACCCGGGCATCCTCGGGGTCAACGCGGGCGCCGCGTTCGCCGTCGTGCTGGCCGTCGCGTTCCTCGGGCTCACGGACATCGGGTCGTTCATCTGGTTCGCGTTCGCGGGCGCCGTCGTCGCGACCGTCGCGGTGTACGCCATCGGGTCGCAGGGCCGCGGGGGAGCGACGCCCGTGCGCCTGACCCTCGCGGGGGTCGCGCTGGGCGCGGTGCTCGGCGGTGTCTCGCAGGGCATCACCCTGCTCGACCCGGCGGCGTTCGACCGCATGCGCTTCTGGGGCGCTGGCTCGCTCGCGGGCCGCACGATGGAGATGGCGGGGACGATCGCCCCGTTCGTCGTGATCGGGCTCGTCATCGCGCTCGTCGTCGCGCGCCCGCTCAACACCGTCGCGCTCGGCGACGACCTCGCGAGCTCGCTCGGCGCGCACGTCGGGCGCACGCGCGTGCTCGTCGGCGTCGCGGTCATGCTCCTGTGCGGCGCGGCGACGGCCGCGGCCGGGCCCATCGCGTTCGTCGGCCTCATGGTGCCGCACGTCGCGCGGTGGACGGTCGGCCCGGACCAGCGCTGGATCCTCCCGTACTCGGCGGTGCTCGCGCCCGTCCTGCTGCTCGTGTCCGACGTCGTCGGCCGGGTCGTCGTCATGCCGGGCGAGCTCCAGGTCGGGATCGTCACGGCGTTCGTCGGTGCCCCGGTCCTCATCGCGCTCGTGCGCCGCTCGAAGGCGAGCGGGCTGTGAGCGCCCCGGTGCAGGACCGTCTCCCGGCCGGGGCGGACCGGCGCGTCGACTTCGGCCGCCCGACGCGCGTCGTGCGCGGCCGGGGCGTGAGCCTGCGGCTCGACCTGCGCACGCTCGCGGTGTGCGGGGCGCTCCTGCTCGTCGCGCTGGCCGTCGGCGTGGTGGCGCTCACCACCGGCGACTACCCGCTCACCGTGCCGCAGGTGCTCCAGGCGCTCGTCGGCGCGGCCGACGGCCCGGTGCACATGGTCGTCGTCGAGTGGCGCCTCCCGCGCGCGCTCATGGCGCTCGTGCTCGGCGCGGCGCTCGGCGCGAGCGGTGCCATCTTCCAGTCGCTCACGCGCAACCCGCTCGGCAGCCCCGACGTCATCGGCTTCAACACGGGCGCGTACACCGGGGCGCTCGTCGTCATCATGCTGCTCGGCGGCGGGTACGTCGGCGTGGCGGCGGGCGCGCTCGTCGGCGGGATCGTCACCGCGGGGGTGGTGTACGTCCTCGCCTACCGGCGCGGCGTGCAGGGGTTCCGCCTCATCATCGTCGGCATCGCGGTGTCGGCGATGCTCGCGTCCGCCAACCAGTGGCTCATCGTCAAGGCCGACCTCGAGACGGCGATGGCCGCCGCCGTGTGGGGCGCGGGGTCGCTCAACGGCATGACGTGGGCGCAGGCGGTCCCCGCGTGCGTGCTCGCCGCGCTCCTGGCCCTGCCGCTCGTGTGGCTCGCCCCGCGCATGGGCCTGCTCGAGCTCGGGGACGACGCCGCGGCCGCCCTGGGCCTGCGCAGCGAGCGGGTGCGGCTCGCGCTCGTCGTCCTCGGCGTCGCGCTCACCGCGCTCGTCACCGCGGCGGCCGGCCCGATCGCGTTCGTCGCGCTCGCCGCACCCCAGCTCGCGCGCCGCCTCACGGGCAGCGCGGGCGTGCGCATCCTGCCCGCCGCGTGCATGGGCGCGGTGCTCCTGGCCGCGAGCGACCTCGTCGCGCAGCGCGCGTTCGCCCCGACCCAGCTCCCCGTCGGCGTCGTCACCGTGAGCGTCGGCGGCGCCTACCTCGTCTGGCTCCTCGTCCGCGAGGCCCGCAAGTGACCCCGACCCCGCAGACCGGAAGGACCCCGGTGGCACCCACCCAGCTCGCGGACGCCCCGCACGACGCGGCCGCGCCCGGCACCGCCGACCGCCCCGCGGCCCCCACCGCCGACCGCCTGCACGCCGACGGCATCACCGTCGGCTACGACGACCGCGTCATCTCCTCGGGGCTCGACGTGACGATCCCCGACGGCTCGTTCACGGTGATCGTCGGGCCGAACGCGTGCGGGAAGTCGACGCTGCTGCGGGCGCTGTCGCGCCTGCTCAAGCCGTCGCAGGGCGAGGTCGTGCTCGACGGCCGCTCCATCTCGTCCATCCCCGCGAAGGAGGTCGCGCGCCGCCTCGGCCTCCTGCCGCAGTCGTCGATCGCGCCCGAGGGGATCACCGTCGCAGACCTCGTCGCGCGCGGGCGCTACCCCCACCAGAAGCTCCTGCGCCAGTGGTCGCGCGAGGACGAGGCGGCCGTGGTCGCCGCGCTCGCCGCGACCGGCACCACGGACCTGTCTGGCCGGCTCGTCGACGAGCTGTCCGGCGGCCAGCGCCAGCGTGTGTGGGTCGCGATGGTCCTCGCGCAGGAGACGCCCCTCCTCCTGCTCGACGAGCCGACGACGTTCCTCGACATCGCCCACCAGATCGAGCTGCTCGAGCTGTGCGCCGACCTCAACCGGGACCGCGGGCACACGCTCGTCGCCGTCCTGCACGACCTCAACCACGCGTGCCGCTACGCGACCCACCTCATCGCCATGAAGGACGGCGCGATCGTCGCCGAGGGCGCGCCGGGCGAGGTCGTCACGGCCGAGCTCGTCGAGGACGTGTTCGGCCTCCCGTGCCGCATCATCGCCGACCCCGTGACGGGCACCCCGCTCGTCGTGCCCGAGGGCCGGCCCCGCCGCGCCTGACGCGGCCCCGTTCTCCCGGTCGGACCACCCCGCCCGACCGGCCCCCCACCGTCCTGCGCTCGCCCGCACCGCCTCGTCGGAGGAGCACCGCATGACCCGCACGACCCGTCCCTCGTCCACCCTGCCCGGCGCGCCCCGTGCGCGGCGCCGGCCCGCGCGCGCGGTCGCGGCGGCCACGCTCGCGCTCGGTCTCACGGCCGTCGTCGCGGCGTGCTCCCCGGGCACCGACGCGGGCTCCGACGGCGCCGGGGACGACCAGCCGTCCGCGAGCGCCGACGGCTGGTCGTGGACGTCCTCGGGCCACGGCACGACGTACGAGCTCGACGAGGCGCCGGACCGCCTCGTCGTCGACGGCTACTCGGCCGCCGCGCTGTGGGACTACGGCGTGCGGCCCGACGGCGTGTTCGGGTACGGCTTCTCCGACACGGGCGCGCTGTCGATCGGCAACGCGCGGGTCGACGAGATGGAGGTCGTCGGCACCGACGCCGAGCTCAACCTGGAGAAGCTGCTCGCGCTCGACCCCGACCTCGTGATCGGGTTCGGCACGGAGGACGGCACGGCGTGGCGGTGGTGGGACGAGAAGATCACCGAGGAGGCGACCGCCGTCGCGCCGTTCGTCGGGATGAAGTTCTCCGGCCGGCCCGTCGTCGAGGTGATCGAGGACTACGCGTCGCTCGCGGAGGCGCTCGGCGGCGACGCGGACACCCCGGAGGTCGCGGAGGCGCGCGCCGCGTTCGACGAGCGCCTCGACACCCTGCGGGCGATCGCCGCGGAGAAGCCGCTGACGATCCTGCCGCTCAACGGGGCCGAGGAGCTGTGGGTCGGGCAGCGGACCCTGGGCCAGCTCGCGCTGCTGGAGGAGCTGGGCTTCACGATCGGCGGCCCGCAGGACCAGCAGGCCTGGGCGGAGCTCAGCTGGGAGCGCGTGCCGGACTACCCGGCGGACGTCGTGCTCAGCTACACCGGCTCCGACGAGGCCATGGCGGCGAACCCCGTGTACGCAGGCCTGCCCGCGGTCCAGGCGGGGCAGGTCGTGGGCTGGGACGACAAGCGCCCGTTCACGTGGGCGAGCTACGTCGAGTGGTTCGACGAGCTCATCGCGGTGCTCGACGGCGCGGAGGTCGTCTCCGGGCCGCCCGCGTCCTGACCGTCCCACCAGTCGAGGACGACGGTCGCGTGGTACGTGAGCCAGCGTGACGGTTCGCCCGCGGGCGCGTCGACTTCGAACCACACGCGGCCCGGATGGCGCCGGCCCTGGAGCCAGGTGCCGTCCGGGCGCCGCGCGCGGCGGACGTGCTCGACCGCGTCCGCCGCGCGCGGGTCCGGCGGCGTGCCGTCGAGCAGCGACGCGGCGCGCAGGTAGACCAGCGCGTTGAGCACGCTGTAGTACCAGCGGAACGGGTAGGCGAGGCGGAACGCCCAGTCCCCGACGGGCTCGCCGGTGCCGAGCCGGCGGAACAGGCCGCGGCGGAGCAGGTACTCCTCGCCGGCGCGGCGCGCGGCGCGCAGCTCGTCCGTGGCCCCGGCGTGCTCCTGGTAGGCGAGGAGGCCCTTCAGCGCGTTGAGCGTCGAGTGGTACGACGACACGGTCGCGCCCTCGACCCACGCGCAGTTCCACCCGCCGTCGGGCAGCCGACCGTCGAGGACGGTGCGGAGCAGCGCCGTCACGTCGACGCCGAGCCACGCGCCCGCGGCGAGCGTGTACCCGTTGATGCACCAGTCAACCTCGCCACCCCAGTAGGGCAGGTCGTCGTACTCCCAGCGGCAGTGCTCGGCGAGCAGCTCGGGCGTGCGGCGCGCGCGGAGCACCTCAGGGTCGAGACCCCACTCGCGCAGCGCGACGAGCGACCAGGTGGTCGCGGTCCAGGGCTGGCCCTCCTCGGGCCTGCCCTCGGCGTCCGGCGGGGCCGCGCCGTCCCCGCCGACGTCCGCGGGGAAGTACGCACCGCCCGCCCACTGCCCGTCCGGGTCCTGGTGGCCGAGCAGCCGGGCGCCGAAGCCCTCCGTCGCGACGCGCGCCCGCGTCGCCCGCCACACGGAGGGCGGGGCGTGCACGACGTCGCGCTCCACCTGCCAGCGCAGCGCCGGGTCGGCGTCGAGGAGCCAGCCGACGACGTCGTCGTCGACCGGCCCGCCGGACGGTCGGTCGGCCATCCCGTCACGCTACCCCCGGGGACGGCCGACCGCCGTCGGTCAGACGAAGCCGAACACGGGCGGGAACACGAGGGCGACGACCGCCGCCCACGCCGCGTAGACGGGGAGGAAGCGCGTCTGCCACGCGACGAGGTCGGCGAACGGCCGACGCCCGCGGAGGAACGCCGTCGCGAGCACGGCCGACCACGCGAGGTGGACGAGCAGCAGGAGGTTGAGCCCGAGCGCCGCCGCCTTGTTGGGGCTGACGCCGAACTCGGCGATGCGCGTGAGCATCGCGGTGAGCGCGACGGCGTCGACGGCGAGCGCCGCGCCGACGAGGACCACCAGGAGCCCGTCGAAGAACGACCCGGGCGCGAGCGGGTCGCGGGCCGAGACGGAGTAGAGGAGCAGGCACAGGACGAGCACGAGGATCGCGTCCATGAGGATGAGCAGCTCACGGTCCACGGCCGCGAGGTTCCCCGCGGTCGCGAGGACGACGAACGCGGCGAGGAGCATGACGAGCGTCAACGGCGTGAACACGCGCGTGAGCACGGGCGCGATGTTCTCGACGACGTTCTGCTTGGCCTCGACGAGCCACGCGGCCACGATGAGCGCCGCCGGCACGCACAGGGTGAGGATCCAGGTGTCGAGGTAGGGCTCGAGGTCGACGCCGGCGAGCGAGAAGACCCCGATCGTCAGGCCGAGCAGCACCCCGCCGCCGAGCGCGATGAGCGTGTAGTACACGGCGAGCTCGCCCGTGAACCGCACGAAGTCCATGCGACGCGCGTCCGAGCGCCACCGCCCGCCCACGTAGGCGAGCCCGACGACGGACCACAGCGTCACCGGGGCGGCGAGCGCCGCGAGGACGAACGTCGCGTCCGTGGGCGCGAACGGGTACACGTTGAGCACGACGCCCAGCACGACGAACGGCACGACGAGCGCGCCGACGACACGCAGCGTCACCTGGCGCTTCCACGCGAGGTAGGCCGTGAGGAACGGCAGCACGAGGAGCCCGACGTTGAGGCCGACCGTCTCCCAGGGCAGGAGCACGGTCGCGACCTTGACCGTGACGCCCACCGCGACGGCGAGCCCGAGCACGACCGCGAGCTCGCGCCACGAGCGGGTGCGGCCGGGCTGCTGGCCCACGAGGACGAGCTGCTTCCACAGGCGCTCGGAGTGCTCCTGCGCGAACTCGCGCGACAGGTCGTCGAGCGTGCCCATGCGCTTCACGGCGACGAGGAACGCCTCGTCGTCGTCGAGGCCCGTCGCGCGCAGGTCCTCGACCCGCTCGCGCAGGTGGTCCTCCATCTCGTCGACGTCCGCGGCGGAGATCGCCTCCCGGCGCCGGACGTACCCGCGCCACTGGTCGATCTGCGCCTCGAGCGCGGCGTGCGGGCCGGGGCTCGCGCCGCCGGCCGGCGCGGTCGTGGCGCCCATCAGGCCCACCCCTCCGCGACGCGCGGCGGGCTCTGCAGCCCGTCCTGGGCGGAGCGCCACACCTGCTGGAGCGCGTGCGCGACGACGTCCCACTGCGCCTGGCGCTCGACGAGCGCCTCGCGCCCCGCGACCGTGATCGCGTAGTGCTTGCGACGCCGGCCGATGTCGGACGTGCCCCACGACGCCTCGACGAGCCCGAGGCGCTCCAGCCGGTGCAGCAGCGGGTAGAGCATGCCGTCGGTCCACTGCATCCGGCCGCCCGAGAGCTCGTCCACGCGCTTGAGGATCGCGTAGCCGTAGGACTCGCCGTCGGCGAGGATCCCGAGCACGAGCGGGGTGGCCGAGGCGGCCACGAGGTCCTTGTCGATACGCATAACGCTCCTATGCCTAGTTGTTCTAGGGTTTACGACCCTAGCAGATCTAGGGTTGGCCTCGGCAGGCGTGTCCGGCGCTACCGTGGCGCGATGGACGCCGCGACCCACGCCCGCCTCGTGCGAGCCCACCTCGACGCCGCGACGCCGGAGGCCGTGCGCCGCCTGCGCGCCGTCGTCGACGCGCTCCCGGACCGCGCGGAGGAGATCGTCGTCACCGTCTTCCCCGACCAGGACGGCGAGGGCACGTTCGACGTCGTCGTGTCGCTCGACGGCCCCGACGCCGCCGTGCTCGACCGCGCGATCGCGCCGCACCGCACGCTGTTCGAGGTCGTGCACGGCGAGGACGGCCCCGTCCCGGACGTGCCGCTCGTCGCGCCCGGCCGCGAGCCGTACGACGCGCGCGACGTCGTCGTCGACACCGCCGCCGACTGGGTCGTGGAGGTGTGGGACGCCGCAGCGCGCGGCAGGTCGCGCGTGCCGGGCGTGGTGGAGGGGCACGACGGCTACGGCACCTCCGTGCCGCGCGCGCTCGCGCCGTGAGCGGGGGAGCCGGGCCACGCCTGGTCCCCGGGGGCGACCCCCGAAGGCGCCGCTTGGAGGAAGAGCAAGGGCCGGGAATGCGAAAGTCCCGGTCAGGGACGACCTGACCGGGACCTCGTCACGTGCGCGAGGGGGGAGTTGAACCCCCACGCCCTTTCGGGCACACGGACCTGAACCGTGCGCGTCTGCCTATTCCGCCACTCGCGCGTGCCGCAGAAGACTAGCACGGCGCGGGCGACCGACCGGCACCGCGCCGTCCTGCGTGACGCCCGCCACCCGGACGCACCGCGGCGCGGCCCCGTCGCCGACCACGACCTTCGTCGCCCTCGAGCACGTCGTCGCTCCCGGGAAGAGCGGCGAGACGACGGCAACCTCGTGCTCGGCGGGGGAGCGGACGCCCGACGTTCACACGCTCCACCACGAAAGCGCCACATCCGTCCGGTAATCGTCCGACGAAACGGGCCTGCTGGTCCGACGCGATCGATACGATCTAGGTAGTCTGCCCGGACGCGGGTGCGCGGGGGGCCACCGGAAAGGGCGCCGGCAGAGCAGACGAGATCCGCGCGGCGTCAGCCGCGGCACGAGCGAGCACGAGGGAGGAGGTGGCATGGGAGTCCTGGACCGCTTCGAGAAGGGCGTCGAGCGCGTCGTGAACAACGCCTTCGCCAAGGTCGGGCGCAGCGAGGTCAAGCCCGTCGAGCTCGCGAGCGCGCTGCGGCGCGAGGTCGACGACCGCGCCGCCGTCGTCGACCGCGAGCGCACGGTCGTGCCCAACGAGTTCACCATCGAGCTGTCGGTGGACGACTTCGGCCAGGTCGAGGGGTGGGGCGCGGAGACGCTCGCCGACGAGCTGGCCTCGAACGTCACCCAGTACGCCGCGTCGCAGCACTACGCGTTCGTCGGCCCCGTGAGCGTGAGCTTCGAGCAGAACGACACGCTCGACGTCGGCCGCTTCCAGCTGCGCTCGGCGAGCGTGCGCGGCAACGTCGCCCCCGCCACGACGGCGTCCCCGAGCACGCGCCACCCGCTCGTCGACATCGACGGGCAGCGCTACCTGCTCACCGGCCCGGTCACCGTGATCGGCCGCGGCTCGGAGGCCGACATCGTCGTCGACGACCCTGGCGTCTCGCGGCGCCACCTGGAGATCCGCGTGACCCCGGAGGGTGTGATCGCGACGGATCTCGGCTCCACGAACGGGCTGTTCGTCGAGGGGCACCAGGTGCCGGCCGCGACGCTGCTCGACGGGAACTCCCTGACGATCGGCCGGACCCGCATCATGTTCTGGACCGGCGCGTCCGACAACGAGGAGTGGTGATCCGGCCCGCATGACCGATCTCACGTTCACCCTGCTCCGGCTGGGCTACCTGGTGCTGCTCTGGGTGTTCGTGCTCTCCGCGATCGGGGTGCTGCGTCGGGACCTGTACGGCACGAAGATCACGCCGCGCCGCGGCAAGAAGGGCGGTCCGGCCCCGGCCGCCCGCCCGACGTCGGGCCCCACCCCCGCCGCCCCGGAGCCGTCGCGGCCCGCCGCGCCCGCGGGACCGTCGCGGCTCGTCGTCACCGCCGGCCCGCTGACCGGCACGACGATCCCGCTCACGACGTCGTCGATCCTCATCGGCCGCGCGCCGAGCTGCACGCTCGTCCTCGACGACGACTACTCGTCGTCGCGCCACGCCCGCATCTTCCCGCAGCACGGGTCCTGGTTCGTCGAGGACCTGGGCTCCACGAACGGCACCTACGTCGAGGACCAGCGGATCGCCCAGGTCACCCCCCTGGGCCCGGGGACGCGGGTGCGGATCGGTCAGTCCGTCGTCGAGCTGCAGAGGTAGCCCGCAGTGAACATCGCCCTGCGCTACGCCGCGCGCTCCGACGTCGGGCTCGTGCGCTCCAACAACCAGGACTCCGGCTACGCGGGCCCGCACCTGCTCGTCGTCGCGGACGGCATGGGCGGCCACGCGGGGGGCGACGTCGCGTCGTCCATCGCGATCGCCGCGCTCGCCCCGCTCGACGGCGAGTCGCACGGCCCGGACGACGCGCTGGCCGAGCTCGAGCGCTCGATCGACCACGCCCGCCAGGACCTCGTGGACCGCAGCGTGACCGACCCGGAGCTGGTCGGCATGGGCACCACCGTCACCGCGATCCTGCGCGCCGGCAACAAGCTCGCCATGGCGCACCTCGGCGACTCGCGCGCCTACCTGCTGCGCGACGGCGAGCTCAACCAGGTCACGACCGACCACACGTTCGTCCAGCACCTCGTCGACACGGGGCGCATCTCGGCGGACGAGGCGGAGACCCACCCCCAGCGCAACGTCGTCATGCGCGTGCTGGGCGACTTCGACATCGACCTGACGCCGGACATGTCCGTGCGCGAGGCGAAGCCGGGCGACCGCTGGCTCCTGTGCTCGGACGGCCTGTCCGGGTTCGTCAGCCAGGAGACCATCGCGCAGACCCTCGCCGACACGGACGACGTCGACGCGTGCGCCGACCACCTGCTCCAGCTCGCGCTGCGCGCGGGCAGCACGGACAACGTGACGGTCGTCGTCGCGGACGTCGTGGACGTCGACGCCCTGCCCGACGGCGGGGCCCCCGGCACGGGCGCGCAGGTCGTCGGGTCGGCGGCGATCGACCGCGACGCCCCGACGTCGGCCGCGGACGGCCCGGCGGCACGCGCGGCCGCGCTCATGGCGAGCACGAAGGCGACCGCCCCGGCCGAGGACCCGGACGCCGACGCGGCGGACGAGGACGGCGCGGAGGGGCGCACCGCCGCCGAGGGCTCCGGCGACGACGAGGACGACGTGCGCCCCGGCCGCGCGCCCCGGCGCTGGGTCACCGTGGTCGCGATCCTGCTCGTGGTCGCGGGTCTGGGCGTCGCGGGCTGGGCGGGCTACCGCTGGACGCAGTCGCAGTACTACGTGGGCGTCGCCGACGGCCAGGTCGCGGTGTTCCGCGGCATCCCGGAGAACGCGGGCCCGGTCACGCTGTCGACCCCGATCGAGCTCACGGGGACGCGCGTCGACGACCTGCCGGGCTACGTCGTCGACCGCCTGGAGACCACGATCCCCGCGCAGTCGCTCGAGGACGCCCGCGCCCGCGCCGAGCGGCTGGTCGCCGAGGCCACGGAGGACACCACCGAGACCCCCGCGACCGACGGCTCGACCGAACCGCCCGCGGACGGGACCGTCGACGGCGCGACGACGGGGACGCCGGACGCCGACGCGCCGGACGTGACCCCCGCGCCCACCGACGGCGCCGGCTCGGGGGCCTGATGGCCACGGTGGAGACCACCGAGGTGCGCCCCGGCCGGGGCGCGGAGCTCGGTCTGCTCGTCCTCGCGCTCGCGCTGGGCATCGGGGCGTACGCGCTCGTGGGCCTGCGGCTCACGGGCGAGCTCCCGGGCCGCTTCTACGTGTACAGCATCGGCACGGTGGTGCTCGCGGGCGCCGCGCACGTGCTGCTGCGGTTCAAGGCGCCGTACGCGGACCCGGTGATCCTGCCGATCGCCGTCGCGCTCAACGGCATCGGCCTCGCCATGATCTTCCGCCTCGACCTGGGCTCGCAGGTCACGGGCGGCGAGCAGGACCTCGCGCCCCGCCAGCTCCAGTGGACGGCGCTCGGCATCCTCTGCGCGTTCGCCCTCGTCTGGTTCCTGCGCGACCACCGGACCCTGCGCCGCTACACCTACACCGCGATGATCGCGGGCATCGTGCTCGTCGCGCTGCCGCTCGTCCCGGGCCTGGGCACCCGCATCAACGGCGCCCAGATCTGGATCAACCTGTTCGGCTTCTCGCTCCAGCCGGCCGAGTTCGCCAAGGTCGCGTTCGCGATCTTCTTCGCGGGGTACCTCGTGACGAACCGCGACACGCTCGCGCTCGCCGGCCCCCGCGTGCTCGGCCTCCAGCTCCCGCGCCTGCGCGACCTCGGGCCGATCATCATCGTCTGGCTCGTCTCGCTCGCGATCCTCGTGTTCGAGCGCGACCTCGGGACCTCGCTCCTGTTCTTCGGCCTGTTCGTCGCGATGCTCTACATCGCGACCGAGCGCGTGAGCTGGGTCGTCATCGGTCTGCTCCTCATCGCGGTCGGCGCAGTGCTCGCGGCGTCGACGTTCGGGCACGTGCAGGCGCGCGTCGACGTGTGGCTGCACCCGTTCGACCCGGAGATCTTCGGCCGCAAGGTCGGCGGGTCCGGCCAGCTCGTGGGCGGCCTGTTCTCGCTCGGCAACGGCGGCCTCTTCGGCACGGGCTGGGGCGCCGGTTACCCCCGCACGGTCCCGTACGCGTTCTCCGACTTCATCTACGCGTCGCTCGGCGAGGAGCTCGGCCTCACGGGCCTCATCGGCATCCTGCTCGCGTACCTCGTCCTCGTGGAGCGCGGCCTGCGCACCGCGATCGGCGTGCGCGACGGGTTCGGCAAGCTGCTCGCGGGCGGTCTCGCGTTCGTCATGGCGTGGCAGCTCTTCGTCGTGGTCGGCGGGATCACGCGGATCATCCCGCTCACCGGCCTGACCATGCCGTTCGTCGCCCAGGGCGGGTCGTCGCTCCTCGCGAACTGGCTCGTCGTCGGGCTGCTCCTGCGCATCTCGGACGACGCGCGGCGCCCCTCCTCCCTGCCCGTGCGCGGGCAGGTCGCGCCCGGCGGGGCGCGCAGCCGCACCGACTCCGACCCGGTCGCGGTCGTGGGCGGCGGCGCGGCCGTGGGCGCCCTGCCCGACGACGCCCCCACCACGGTCGGCGCGCCCGCCGTCCCCGGTCCGCCCACGGGCCCCGCGCGCGCGACGACGGGCGTCCAGCCCGCCGTCGGCCGCACCGGGGAGGTCCCCGACCACCCGGACGACCTGCGGACCGAGGTCGTGCAGCGACCGGACGCGGGTGCCGAGACCGACCGTGACCCCTGGGGAGGAGCCCGGTGAACGTCCCCCTGCGTCGCGTCGCGACCGTCGTCCTCGTGATGTTCCTCGCGCTCATGGTGTCGACGACGTACATCCAGTTCGTCCAGGCCGACTCGCTCAACAACGACTCGCGCAACGCCCGCACGATCTACCGCGAGTACAACAAGTTCCGCGGCCCGATCGTCGTCGCGGGCGACGCCATCGCGTCCTCGACGCCGGTGGACGATGCGTTCGGCTTCCAGCGCCAGTACTCCAACGGCCCGCTCTACGCGCCCGTCTCCGGCTTCCTGTCGCTCACCAACGGGCGCACGGAGATCGAGGACAAGGAGAACGACTACCTCAACGGCGAGGCGAGCTCGCTGTGGCTCGACCGCCTGAGCGCGCTCTTCACGGGGCAGCAGCCGCAGGGCGCGTCCGTCGAGCTGACGATCGACCCGGCGGCCCAGCAGGCCGCGTGGGACGCGCTGGGTGACCAGCGCGGCGCCGTCGTCGCGATCGAGCCGAAGACGGGCCGCGTCCTCGCGCTCGTGTCGAAGCCGAGCTACGACCCGAACGAGCTCGCGACGCACGACACCGCCCTCGCGCGCCAGCGCTACCAGGAGCTGCTCAACGCCGAGGGCAACCCGATGTCGAACCGGGCCATCCGCGGCAACACGTACCCGCCGGGCTCGACGTTCAAGATCGTCACCTCCGCCGCGGCGCTCGAGAGCGGGCAGTACACGTCCGAGACCGTGATCCCGGCCCCGGACGAGCTGCCGTACCCCCAGTCGACGCAGACGATGAAGAACTTCGGCGGCACGCGCTGCTCGCCCACGGGCGAGATGACCCTCGCGGACGCGCTGCGCATCTCGTGCAACACCGCGTTCGGCGACCTGGCGATGACCCTCGGCGAGGACGCGATGCGCGACCAGGCCGAGGACTTCGGCTTCGACGCCTCGCTCGAGATCCCCATGGACGTCACGCCGAGCCGCTTCCCCGCCGAGGGCACGCCGGGCGCCGACGCCGCCGGGATCGCGCGCGCCGGCATAGGCCAGGGCGAGGTCAAGGTCACGCCGCTCCAGATGGCGATGGTCGCCGCCGCGATCGCGAACGACGGCGTGCAGATGGCCCCGTACACCGTCGAGACGATCCGCAACCCCGACCTCGACGTCGTCCGGCAGTCGGAGCCGCGCCGTCTGCGCACCTCGGTCTCGCCGTCGACGGCCGAGCAGCTCACCCAGATGATGGTGGGCGTCGTGCAGAACGGCTCCGGGAAGTCCGCGCAGATCCCGGGCGTGCAGGTCGCGGGCAAGACGGGCACCGCCGAGACGGGCGGCAAGGCCGCGCCGCACGCGTGGTTCACGAGCTTCGCCCCGGCCGACGACCCGCAGGTCGCGGTCGCGGTCATCGTCGAGAACGGCGGCTCGATGGGCAACGAGGCGACGGGCGGCGCGATCGCCGCGCCGATCGCCCGCGCCGTCATGGAGGCGGTGTTGAACGGATGAAGCCGGTCCGGGGGCTGACGCTCGGCAACCGCTACCGCCTCGTGCGGCGCATCGCCGTCGGCGGCATGGGCGAGGTGTGGGTCGCGGCCGACGACGCGCTCGGCCGCGAGGTCGCGGTCAAGGTCCTGCGGAGCGAGTACGCGGGCAACGAGGACTTCCTCAACCGCCTGCGCACCGAGGCCCGCAACAGCGCGGCGCTCTCGCACCCCAACATCGCGCAGATGTACGACTACGGCGAGACCAACGGCTCCGGGTACCTCGTCATGGAGCTCGTCGTGGGCGAGCCCATGGCGGACCTGCTGGAGCGCGAGCCGGTGCTCCCGCCCGCGCGGCTCCTGCCGATCCTCGCGCAGACCGCCCGGGCGCTGCACGCCGCCCACCTGTCCGGCGTCGTGCACCGGGACGTCAAGCCCGGGAACATCCTCATCGACCGCTCCGGCACGGTGAAGATCACCGACTTCGGTGTCTCGCTCGCGGCCAACCAGGTCCCGATGACCGCGACGGGCATGGTCATGGGCACGGCCCAGTACCTCTCGCCCGAGCAGGCCGTCGGCCAGGCCGCCACCGGCGCCTCGGACATCTACGCGCTCGGCATCGTCGCGTACGAGTCCATCGCGGGGAACCGCCCGTTCACGGGCTCCACGCCGGTGGACATCGCGGTCGCGCACGTCAACGAGCCGGTGCCGCCGCTGCCCACGTCGGTCGACCCGGAGCTCGGCGAGCTCGTCATGGTCATGCTCGCCAAGGACCCGCTGGCGCGGCCCCACCCGGCCGACGCGCTCGCACGCGTCTTCGAGGGCATCGCCGCGCGCCTCGCGAGCGACCCCTGGTCCGCCCGCACGGGGGCGCCCGCCCCCACGCGCCGCGCGCGCCGGGCCCGCACCACCGCCGACGACGTCCCCGCGCCCGAGCCGGACCCAGCACCCGTCATCACGCCGCTCGTCATCCCGGCCGCGGTGCGCGACCCGCACGCGCCCGACCCGGCGAACCCGTGGGTCGCCCCCGAGCCGCGCCGCGCCGCGCACGCGGAGGTGCCGCCGTCGGCCGCGACGCCCCCCGGGCCGCCCGACGACGACGCCACCCGCGTCCGCCCGCTCGGCCGGCACGGCGGGACGGTCCCGGAGACCGCCGAGCCCGTCCCGGCACCGCCCGGACCGGACGACGCCGCGCCCGGCCCGGCCCTCCCGTGGGAGCGCCCCGTCCCCGCGGCCCCGGCGGACGACCCGGCCGCCCCGCGGTCGTACCCGCCGCGCCGCGAGATGCACGGTCCGACGCGCTCCTCACGACGGCCGCAGCCCACCCGCGCGGGCACGCGCCCGGCCGGCGCGGCCGGGGGCTCGACGCGCGCCGAGCCCGTCGCCCCGGCGACCCGCGCCGAGGCCCGCCGTCAGTCGCAGTCGGCACCCGTGCCCTCGCGCTCCGCGGGGCGCCGCACGTCGACCACGACGGGCCGCCGCCTGGGAGGCCTGCCCAACGGCCTGACCTGGCCGCTCGTCGCCCTCCTGGGTCTCCTGCTCGTGCTGGTGATCGCGACGATCGCCACGCTCGGGGACCGGGACGGCGACGGCGGCGACGCCGCCCCCGTGCGGGGCGCGGAGACCTCCGTCGAGGTCGCCGTGCCCGACGCCGAGACGCTCCCCGGACGGGTGACATCGTGACGACATCGTGGTGTTCCCCGCGTGGCCGCAGGGTCGCGGGTGGGATGATTGCGCCAGCCGTGCCGTGGGCGGACGCGCCCACGGCTCCGACGACACCGAAGGACGAATGAGTGGTGGACAACGCTCCCCGAGTGCTTGCCGGGCGCTACCAGGTCGGTGAGCTCATCGGCCGTGGTGGCATGGCCGAGGTGCACATCGGGCACGACAACCGCCTCGGTCGTACCGTCGCGATCAAGATCCTGCGCTCCGACCTCGCGCGCGACCCGTCGTTCCTCGCGCGCTTCCGTCGCGAGGCGCAGGCAGCGGCCTCCCTGAACCACCCGGCCATCGTCGCGGTCTACGACACGGGCGAGGACGTGCACGAGGACGCCACCAGCAACGCGGTGCACGTCCCGTTCATCGTCATGGAGTACGTCGAGGGCCACACCGTGCGGGACATCCTGCGCGACGGTCAGGCCGTGCCCATCGACGAGGCGGTCGAGATCACGGCGGGCGTCCTCGCGGCGCTCGAGTACTCGCACCACGCCGGGATCGTCCACCGCGACATCAAGCCCGCCAACGTGATGATCACGCCGACGGGCGCGGTGAAGGTCATGGACTTCGGCATCGCCCGCGCGGTCGCCGACTCCGCGGCCACCATGACCCAGACGCAGGCCGTCATCGGCACCGCGCAGTACCTCTCCCCGGAGCAGGCGCGCGGCGAGACGGTCGACGCGCGCTCCGACCTGTACTCGACCGGCTGCCTGCTCTACGAGCTGCTCACGGGGCGCCCGCCGTTCATCGGCGACTCGCCCGTCGCAGTGGCCTACCAGCACGTGCGCGAGGCGCCCGCAACGCCGAGCGCGATCGCTCCCGACGTGCCCGAGGTGCTCGACCGCATCACGCTCAAGGCGCTCGCGAAGGACCGCACGGCGCGCTACTCGAGCGCCGCCGAGTTCCGGGCCGACCTGGAGAACGCCGTGCGCGGCGGGTCGATCACGGCCCCGGCGCTCGGGGTCGCGGCCGCCGCCGCCGGCCTCGGTGCCGCCGCCGCGGCCGCCGACCTCCAGCCGACGATGGTCGAGTCCGCGACGCAGGTCATGGCACCGGCCGCCGCGGCGGCGAACCCCTGGGCGACCAGCGCGGCGCCCGCCGTCCCGCCGGGGGAGCAGCCGCCCGGCGAGGACGACGAGCAGCCCAAGAGCCGCAAGGGCCTCATGTGGACGCTCATCGCGGTCGGCGTGCTCGCCATCGCGGCGATCGTGACGATGCTGCTCATCAACCAGAACAAGGACGTCGAGCCGGAGCTCGTCACCGTGCCGACGGTCCAGGCGGGCATGACCCAGGAGGAGGCCGCCGCACTCTTCGACGGCCTGGACCTCGAGTTCAACCCGCTCCTCGAGGAGAACTCCGACGTCCCGGAGGGCGAGTTCATCCGCCAGAGCCCCGCCGGTGACGCCCAGGTCGACCCGGGCACCTCGGTCGACGTCTGGTTCTCGACCGGTCCCGACGCCGTCACCATCCAGGACCTCAAGGGCAAGACGCAGGAGGAGGCCCGGCAGTACCTCTCCGACGCCGGGCTCAACGTCGGCGACGTCAACACGGAGGACTCGCCGGACGTCCCGAAGGGCGCGGTGACGAAGACCGACCCCGGCGCCGGCCAGTCCGTGCCGGCGGGCTCGACGGTCAACCTGTTCGTGTCGAGCGGCCTCGTCGCCCTCCCGGACGTCACGGGCCAGCAGTTCGACGCCGCGAAGTCGACCGTCGAGGCGCTCGGCCTGAAGGTCGACCGCAGCGAGGAGGAGTCCGACGAGCCGGAGAACCAGGTCCTCTCGCAGCAGCCCAACGCGGGCAGCGTCCCGCAGGGGTCGACCGTGACCCTCAAGGTCGCCATCCCGCGCGCGGCGGAGACGACGACGGTGCCGACGAACCTCGCCGGCATGACCGAGCAGCAGGCCCTCGAGGCGCTGGGCGGTGCCGGGCTCGTCCCCGGGGCACGGCAGACCCAGGAGTCCGAGCAGTGGCCGGCGGGCACGGTCATCGGCTCCGACCCGCGGGGCGGGACCGAGCTCGAGGTCGGCTCAGAGGTGCGCCTCATCGTCTCGACCGGTCCCGGACCGTCGAACGGCGGCGGCGACAACGGCGGCGGGAACAACGGCGGCGGCAACGGGAACGGCGGGGGCAACGGCGGGGACGGCGAGGGCTGACCCACCGCCCCCGGGCCGTCCACGACGACGGGCCCTCACCTCCACGGAGGTGAGGGCCCGTCGTCGTGCGGGGCGTCCGAGGGCGGCAGACCGGGGCCGGTGCCGCGCGGTGCTCGCTACTGGCGCACGAGCGGGGCCATGCCCGCGGAGCGCTCGACGGCGCCCTCCAGGCCGCACGCCTCGAGCCAGTTCGCGAGCAGGCGGTGGCCACCCTCGGTGAGCACGGACTCCGGGTGGAACTGGACCCCGTGCAGCGGCAGGTCCTTGTGCTGGAGGCCCATGATGACGCCCCCGGCGGTCGTCGCCGTCACCTCGAGCTCCGCGGGCACGGTGTCGCTCACGACGGCGAGCGAGTGGTACCGCGTCGCGGTGAACGGGTGGGGGAGGCCCGCGAGCACGCCCTCGCCCTCGTGCTCCACGAGGCTCGTCTTGCCGTGCATGAGCTCGGGCGCGTGCGTGACCGTCGCGCCGTATACCTCGGCGAGGGCCTGGTGGCCCAGGCACACGCCGAGCATCGGCGTGCGCGACGCGGCGCACGTGCGGATCACGTGCTCGCTCTGCCCGGCCTCCTTCGGCGTGCCGGGCCCGGGGGAGACGAGGACGCCGTCGAACACGGTGCCGTCCGCGTCGCGGAAGCGCCCTTCGGCGTCGGGCTCCGGCACCGCGTCGTTGCGCACGACGACGGTCTGCGCGCCCAGCTGGTCGAGGTAGCCGACGATCGTGTAGACGAACGAGTCGTAGTTGTCCACGACGAGGATGCGGGTCGGGTGGGTCATCGCGGGGCCTCCACGGACGCTGCGCCGGCGGCGTCGGTCTGGATGTTGGGGTCGTTGAACGGCATGTACTCGGACACGAGCGGGAACAGCCACTCGAAGCACGCGAGCACGACGGCGGCCGCGAGGACGAGCAGGATCAGCACCCGCAGCCACGCCGGGCCGGGCAGCACGCGCCACAGCGCCCCGTACATCACGAGCCTCCTTCGGCGGCGGGAGCGGTCTGGCCGACGAGCTCCGGCGGCGTGCCGTCCTCGACGGGCATCCAGTAGTCGAACTTCGCGTTGACGATGTACCGCGCGACGAGCGAGTTGAGGCCGATCGGGTGGCACGTCGTCAGCGTGAGGTACCGCTCGGTGGGCTCGACGCCGGGCTGCCACGGGACGGGCGCGATCGCCTCGACCTGGTCGGGCTTCACGGCCTGCATGTGGTCGACGCGGTAGACGTACCACGTGCCGTCGGCCTCGACGACGATCGGGTCGCCGATCTCGAGCTCCTCGACGTCGTGGAAGATCTTGCCGTACGTCTGCCGGTGCCCGGCGAGGGAGAAGTTCCCGACGGCGCCCGGCATGACGGTCTCGGGGTAGTGCCCGGCCATCGCCTGGTCGAGGATCGACCGCTTGTCGGTGCCTTCCGCGATCGGCATCATCTTGCCGTCCCAGCGCGGCACGTAGAGCGTGCCCCACACCTCGCCGAGCGCGGGCGCGGCGGGGACGGGCGGGTCGTCACGCAGGATCGTCGTACCGACGTCCGCCGCGTCCGGCGTCGGCGCCTGGATCTCCTCGAGCACCTGCGCCTGGACGCGGTCCGCCTGGACGTCCGTCCACCAGAGCTGCCAGACGACGTACAGGCCGAGCAGGATCCCCAGCGTGATGAGCAGCTCGCCGAGCACCCCCACGACGGCAGACACCGGACCGCGACCCGAGCCGCGGTGCCCCGCGTGGCGGGCCGGTGCGGGGGTCGTCGCGGTCACGACGCCACCGCGTCGGACGGGCGCGCGTAGCGGAGCTCGAGCGCCCCCTGGTAGCCCGGCATCTCGATGTCGCTCTCGTCCTCGACGGACCAGCCGAGGTTCACCGCGTCGACGTACTCCTTGTACACCTGGACGCCCGGCGAGCGGTCGAGCGCGTCGCGCAGGGCCTCGGGGTCGCCCACGGCCTCGACGACGTAGGGCGGGGAGTACACGCGGCCGTGCAGCAGCAGGATGTTGCCCGCGCAGCGGAACGCCGACGTCGCCGTGACGCGCTGCCCCTGGAGCGTCATCGCCTCGGCACCGCCCGCCCACAGCGCGTTGACGACGGACTGGATGTCCTGCTGGTGCACGACGAGGTCGTCGGGGCGGATCCCCGCCGGGTAGCTGCCCTCGGGGGGCGCGTCGTCGAGCGTCACGGAGACGCCGGCACCCTGGACGGGCGTCGTCCCCGCGGCGACGGCGGTGCGCGCCGCGAGGTCGGGGTCGACGCCGGCGGGCGCGTCCCCGGTCTGCGACAGGCCAGCGACCTCGGCCGTCAGGGCGTCGACCTGCGTCGCGAGGTCGGCCACGCGGTCGGACTCGCGGTCCACGAGCTGCGCGAGGTTCTCCGGGTGCCGGGACTCGTCGCCGCGCGCGAGGCGCGCGTTCGCCGTGAACATGACCCCGGCGAGCGCGAGGACGAGCGCGACCGTCACGGCGGACCGGACGCGACGCGCGCGCGGCGTGCCGCCCGGGGCGGACGACGGCCCCTCGGCGGGGTCGTCCGGGCCCGTGGCGGCAGGGTCCGTGGTGCTCACGCGACCGTCTCCTTCCTGGGGCGGACGAGGTCGTCGACCGGGTCTGCGTCGTGCGTCGGCGTCGTGCTGAGGTCGTGCGGCGCACACCTCGCGGCACGTCCTCCGCGCGCGGTGTCCGTGCCTATTGTGTGCGCCCACTACGCTAGTCGACGAACGTCGTCCACGATCGTGACGGACCTGTGCTCCGGCAGAGCCTCGCGGCCCGTCGACGACCTTCGCCCGACCCATGCACGGTTCCTGCACGACGACGGCAGGCGTCCGCTCCCGCGGTGCGTCTCGGCGCCGGCGCAGCGAGCCCCACCAGGACAGGAGCCCACCCTCGTGCCCGAGTCGAAGTCGCGCAAGAAGCCCAAGCCGCAGCGTCCGCCGAGCGTGCCGAAGCCCGAGACGGGCAACCCGCGCTGGCTCGTGCCCACGATGCTCGGGCTCATGCTCGTCGGGCTCGCCTGGATCGTGCTGTTCTACCTGAGCGGTCCGAAGCAGCTCCCCGTCCCGCCGCTCGGCGCGTGGAACCTCGGGGTCGGCTTCGCCTTCATCATCGCGGGCTTCGCGCTCACGACGCGCTGGAAGTAGCCGCGCGCCGGGCGGGGCCTGGGCCCCGCCTTGGCGCGTCGGGCCTCACACCGGTGTAGTTCCACACCTGTGAGTAACCCTGGGGATAACTCTTGTGGCCGCCTCGTCAGGCGAGGTGGCCGAACTGGTCCGCGGCGGCGTAGGTGAGCCAGGAGGCGGCGACCAGCGCCACCACGACGACGACCGTCGCCCCCACGGACACGAGGGTGCGACGCTCGCGCGGCGCGTACGCATAGGCGGCGCCGAGCGCGAGCCCCACCACGAGACCGCCCAGGTGCGCCTGCCACGCGATGCCGGGGAAGAACAGCCCGATCGCGAAGTTGATGCCGATGAGCACGACGATCTGCATCGCGTTGCGGCCCGTCCGGCGCAGGACGAGCAGGATCGCCCCGAAGAGGCCGAAGACCGCGCCCGAGGCGCCGACGACGGGCTGGTACCAGGCCTCCGACGTCGGCCCCCCTGCGAGGAGCAGGTAGCCGACGGAGCCGCCGAGCGCGGAGAGCAGGTAGAGCGCCGTGAAGCGCAGCCGGCCGAGCTGCTGCTCGAGGAACGGGCCCGTGATCCACAGGGCGTACATGTTGAAGAGGATGTGGACAGGGCTCGTCGAGTGCAGGAACGCCGCCGTGAGGAAGCGGTAGGGCTGCAGCTCGCCGACCCAGGGCGCGAACGCGAGCATGTTCGTCCACGTGCCGCCCGTGACGAGCTGGAGGAGCCAGCTCACGACGCACAGGCCGATGATCGTGAACGTCACGACGGGCGGCCCGCCTCGCACCTTCCCACCCAGCGCGGTGCGCTGCGTCGGCGCCTGGCGGGCGGCGTCGCGCACGCAGTCGACGCACTGGATGCCGACCGCGGCCGGTCGCTGGCACTCGGGGCACGCCGGGCGCCCGCACCGCTGGCAGCGCACGTACGACACGCGGTCCGGGTGCCGCGGGCACACCGGCGGGACGGCGGGACCGTCGTGCGGTCCGGCCGTCCCGTACGCCGGCGGGCCGGGTGGCCCGGGAGGTGTCGCCGAGATGGTCAGTCCTCGATGGTGACGGACGTGATGACGATGTCCTCCTGCGGGCGGTCGCCCGGACGCGTGGGCGTCGCGTTGATCGCGTCGACGACGGCGCGGGACTCGTCGTCCGCGACCTCGCCGAAGATCGTGTGCTTGCCGTTGAGCCACGGCGTGGGGACCGTCGAGATGAAGAACTGGGACCCGTTGGTGCCCTCGGCCTCGCCCGTCACCGGGTTGCGGCGCACGCCCGCGTTCGCCATCGCCAGCAGGTACGGGCGGTCGAACTGGAGCTCGGGGTGGATCTCGTCGTTGAACGTGTAGCCGGGGCCGCCGGTGCCGGTCCCGAGCGGGCAGCCGCCCTGGATCATGAAGTCCTGGATCACGCGGTGGAAGATCAGGCCGTCGTAGAAGGGCTCGGTGCGCTCGGCCCCGGTGCGGGGGTCGGACCACGTCGTGGTGCCCTGGGCGAGCCCGACGAAGTTCGCCACCGTCTTCGGGGCGTGGTTCGGCAGGAGCTCGATCCGGATGTCACCTGCGGTCGTGTGGAGGGTTGCGAACATGGGCACCATCTTCCCACGAGACCCGCGCCCGACCCGTCCGGGGCGATGTCTCGCGGCGTGGCCGGGGTGGTGGCAGAGTGGGCGGAAACGCATCGCATCCGCACATTCGTCCCGTCGGACGACGACCCCGGGGAGCACGCATGACCCGTACTCGCTCAGCGAGCGACTCCGTCAAGGACACGCTCGAGTCGATCGACACCGAGAAGCTGAAGGAACAGGCTGCGCAGGCCGCCGCGACGGCGCAGAGCGCCGCGACCCAGCTCGCGGACCAGGCCAAGGACGCCGCGGTGCACGCCAAGGAGTGGGGCACGCCCAAGGTGGAGGCGTTCCTCGAGTGGCTCCAGCCGCGCGTCGAGAAGGCGTGGCAGGACAGCATCCAGGCCGCCGCGCCGCGCGTCGAGAAGGCCGCGACCAAGGCCGCGCCCGCCATCGACACGGCGCACGACCGCCTCGTGGAGGACGTGCTGCCGAAGATCGTCGCGAGCTTCAACGCCGCCGCCGCCAGCGCGGCAGACTCCGCCCAGCGCGCCGCGGACAACGCGGCCGAGGCGACCGCCGCCGCCACGGCCGCGGCAGCCGCCGCGTCGGGCAAGAAGGCGCGCAAGCTCGCGAAGCAGGCCAAGAAGGCGACGGCGGAGGCCGCGAAGCAGGCGCAGAAGTCCGCGGGCAAGGCCGGCAAGAAGGCCGCCAAGCACGCCGACAAGACCGCGGAGAAGGCGGCCGCCAAGCTCGCCGCGGCCGCGGACAAGGCGGCGGCCAAGGCCGCCGAGGCGGACTCCTCGAAGGGCAAGGGCCGCACGCTCTGGTGGATCGCCGGTGGCGTGACCGCCGCGGGCGTGGGCTACGTGCTCTACCGCCGCGCGCAGCCCACGACCGACCCCTGGGCCGAGCCGTGGGAGCAGGAGCAGCAGCAGGTCCACTTCGACGACGTCGTCGGCGACGCCAAGCACGCCGTCGGGGACGCCGCCGAGTCGATCGGCGAGGCCGCGGGCGCCGCCGTCGCGAAGGGCCGCGAGGCCACGGACAAACTGGCCGAGCGCGCTGCCGAGGTCCGCGACGACGTGACCGACCGCGTCACCGAGGCCGTCTCCGACGCGAAGGACGCGGCGAAGAAGGCGACGAGCCGGGCGCGCAGCACCACCCGTGGCGGCGCTGCCGGCGCGAAGGACGCGGTGAAGGACACGGCGGAGGACGTCAAGGACGCCGCCGCGGACGCCAAGGACGACCTGGGCGACGCGGGCAAGAAGGCCCGCGAGGCCGCCGAGTCCGCGGCGCAGGACGCCGCCAAGGAGGCCGACGACGCCTGACGCTCCACCCCGCCGTCCTCGGACGGCGACAGACGACGAGGGGCCCGTCCCAGCAGGGACGGGCCCCTCGTCGTCCCCAGGGGCGGACACCTCACGAGCGCGCCGACGCCTAGGCCGGACGCACGAAGACCCCGTCCGCGGCCGGACGGGGTCGCGCTCAGGCGGACTGGAGCCGATTTCCGACCGCCGTCGCACGCCCCAACCCCGCTGCCAGTGCGGGCTTGACGCTCCTCGTGAACGCACGTACCGGAAGAGCCCGGTGGCGAACCGGGCGAAGGAAGCGGTGCTCACTGGTGAGCACGCTTCGACGAACGTTGACTGACGACCGCCTCGACGCGGTCGCTCGCAGCATGGGGTGGCTCGTGCTCCCACACGCGCACCACCGCCCAACCGAGCTCACTGAGGAGGCGGTCGGTGTCGCGGTCGCGCGCTTGGTTGGCGGCGAACTTTGTCTTCCACCAGTCGCCGTTCGACCGCGGCATCATGCCGTGCTCGGGACAGCCGTGCCAGAAGCAGCCGTCGACGAAGACGGCGACCTTGGCTCGTGTGAAGGCGACATCGATGGTCCGCCTCCGCTGACCTGGGACCGGGTATGCGACGCGGTACCGCATCCCGCGTGCGTGTAGCTCGCGGCGCAGCGCGACTTCGGGGGCCGTGTCGCGTCGCTTGGCGACGCTCATTCGCCTCGAGACTACGACGGACGAGGAACCCGGGTGTGCAGGGACGTGTTGCGGGACGGGCCGCTCGGAGGTCACGACACCATCGTGCCGTCTCGACGCGAGGCGCCGAGGCGATGAAGAGTGCCCGCATCCCCCGTCCGAAGTCACACCGCGGCGAGCAAGCGGCGAGGGGCCGAACGGGGGGCCTCATGAGCCTGCTTGGATGGCGGCATGACAGCAGATCGGGTCAAGAAGGACGAGTATCCCAGGATCATCGCCGACTACCTGGGCATCTTGCCGATCGAGGGGGCGGGCGGTCCATGGATGTCCAGACAAGGCACTGTCATGAAGGAGTGGCTCGAAGCGGTTGGTGAGGCCATCGACGTGCCCTACCAGGGCGAGAAGGTCCGCACGATGGCAGCCCTCGTCGAGCGAGTACGCGGCAGGTGGGATTCCTCGACGATGTCGTCGAAAGAGACGAGGAGCGGCGGGGGAGGGAACATCACAGAAAGGGCGTTCATCGCGCTGCTCGAAGGGCTTGAGGCAGACGTGCCAGCGTCCATGGCTGCAAGAGCGCGCGAACTCCAGCATTCCGTGTCCCGCGGACAGAGCGCGCACGGTCAGGGCCCGGCGCACGTCAAATCGGGTCGTCCGTTCGATGCAACGACGCCAGACCGACACGACGATGACCGAGCGATCCGAGCCCTCCTCATCCGCAAGGGGCAGCCACAGTTCCGAGCTCACCTTCTGGTTACCTACGAAGGGCGCTGCGCCGTCACTGCATGTGGGGTGGGCGAGGTCCTGGAGGCCGCGCATGTCGTGCCTTATCGGCTGGGTGGCGCGTACGCCACCAGCAACGGCCTCCTGCTCCGCGCTGACTTGCACACGCTCTTCGACACCGGACTCCTCGCCTTTGACGACGACCGGCGGGTCGTCCTTCATCCGCGGCTTTCAGACAGCGAGTACCAGCCACTAGTTGGGGTCCAGGTTCGAGAGCCCGTCGATCCGAGCGATCGTGTCCCGACGGAGGCGCTGATCGCGCATAGGAAGCGCGTGGGTCTCTAGCTAGGCGGACGCCGCCAGCCGCCTCGACTCCGCGAACTTCGCGCGACCGCGGGCAACGACCGCATCGAGGCGGTCGTCCGGCGTCTTCGGTGCGTCATCGACAAGTGCCTTCAACAGCGCCGCTCCACGTTCGGTGGACCGCAGAATCCGAGCGTCGTTCTCCGCGTGCGCTCTCAGCACGTTCCACACAGCTCCGATGTTCACGCCGTTCCCGAGCTGCTTGTACGTCGCGGCCGCGGGCTGCGGTCCGAAGTCGAAGTTGTACGGGAAGCCCTGGAGGCGCGCGGCCTCGCGCGTTGAGAGACGGCGGCGAAGAGGTCCGATGATCGACGTCTGTGTGATTGCGACGAGCGCCGGCACGTGAGTCGGCCGCTTCGCCCGGATCCCCGACGGGCGGAACTGCAGCACGCAGTCCCACAGCGAGGCCGTCTGCTGGGCCTGCCACTCAAGTTTGCGGCGCGACGCCGGGAACGAAGCTAGGTCGTGACGGGAGGCCCACTTGTCGAGCTGTGCCTTGTACCGCGTGTAGAACTCAGCGTTCTTCAGGAGGAAGGTCTTCTTCCAACTCGGCACCTCGTCCCAGGTGTCGGGCACGTCGACGGCACGGTACGGAGACCGGCCACCGACCATCCAGACTGCGAGGTCCTCGGACTCGACCCAGTGGTCGGCCCAGATCGGGAACCCAGGGAGCGTGGCCAGCTTGCCGTCTGACTGTGCCTTCCGCACCTCGGTCCACATCGTGGTGACGAAGTCGTCCCACGCGTCGATCCACGAGACTTCGGGCGCCGACAGCTCCGTCCCGGGAACGTCGCGAGTCAGGTCGACAGGCAGGTCGTGGAGCAGGTCCCATTCCTCCTTGCCGCGCTGCGTCACGTTGGGGAGGGCAGGGAGCGCCTCGACGCCGTCAAGGATGCCGTCCGGGTCGTAGGTGGCGGTGATGAACACGCGCTCGCGTACCTGGGGGCGCCCGCCGCGTTCGAGCGGTAGCAGGTGGGGGGAGAAGACCGTAGGCGTGTGAGAGACGCGGTAACCCTCATCGCGCAGGGTTTGGATGATCAGCTCCCACTCGTGCCTGTGGCGCGGCCCGGCGAGGTTCCTGACGTTCTCCAGGAGGACGACGGTCGGGTGGTGTGCCTCAATGATCTTGAGGATGTTCCAGAAGAGCGTGCCTCGGGTCTCTTCCATGCCGCGCTGGGCGCCCGACTTGGAGAACGGCTGGCACGGGAAGCCGGCGGCCAGAAGGTCGTGCGCCGGGACGTTCATCACGCCGTCGTTGGCGTCCTTGGTGATGTCTCCGAGAGGCGAGTGACCCCAGTTGCGCTCGTAGACCTTGGCAGCCGCCTCGTCGATCTCGACGGAGTAGACACACTCGCCCCCGAACGCTTCGAGCGCGGCCGCAAAACCACCGATGCCCGCGAACAGGTCGATATATCGGAAAGGGGCACCGCTCGTCGTCGCCACCTGATCGCCTCCAGTCGCAGCACGTGTTCGAACGTACGTTCGAACAACTGTACGCTATCGGACAGCAAGTCGAGCTGCCAGCGCGTGTTCACAACCGAGCTTAGCTGAACCTTCAGCTAAACTCAACCGTGCGCAACCGATGTTTGCGTCTCGTCGCGCCCGTCATGCTCTGGGTGCCGCCAGATCTCGACGACTGCGCTGCTTGGCCCCAGCTAGTCGACGTAGAACCTCACCGCATCACGGACGGCCTGAAGGCCCTTAAGAGTCACGGTCCCTCCGCGAGACTCGAAGTCCGGTGCCCAGACCTCGCCGGTCGACTCGACGATCGCCTGCGCGATCTGGGGCTTCGTCAGCTCAGTCGACAGACCTAGCGCGAGCTCCTTGTTGACCATGTCGAAGATCGTGCGGGGCTCGGTCGACCCAGTGGACATCTTCGGTGCCTCCCGTCCGAGCGCGTCGGCAATCTCGATGACGACGTCCTTCTTCTGCACCCTCACAGCTCGCCTACCTCTTCCATGTGTTCCTTCAGGTCATTGATGGCCCCTGTGACCCAGCCCTGTGCGAGCTCGTCCGTCACGGACGGTGCCGCGAGACCGACGATCCTGATCCGGTCGAGCACCATGTACTTGAGAGCCAGCTCGTTCCAGATCGTTCCTGCTGCCAGTGCGGTCGGCGTCGCCAGCGCGGTCGTGGGATCGACGTCCATCGCCAACCAGGATCCCCACAGCCGCGTGTCGACATCCATGCCCTTTGCGAGGAGGTTCTCTTGCAGGGTGCACTGCACGAGCACCACCGGGAACCCAGCGCGGCCGTCAGGGAACGGACGCCATGCGACGACATCGACGCCGCCGTCCTTTCGGCGCGGCTGCCGGTATCCCTGCCCGACGTCCACGCCGATCTGCTGGGCGAGCCAACGGATCGCTAGGTCGAACTCTGGTGGTCGGCCGATGTCAGAGGGCCACCCGAACCGCAATGCGTGACCCGCGTCGCCCCAGATCCGCGAGGTTGCTTCCGCGACGACGTTCTCGAAGATGACCGCCATCGACTCGTCCGGCGCTGCACCCAAGTACTCGCGCACCGGGTTGCCGGGTGCCATCAGCGCAACGGTCACGTACGACGATGATGCAGCGTCCGGGTTCGCGCGGACCGCGAACTCGTTGACCCTGAACGGATACCTGTCGCCAAGCAACCCCTCCCGTCGAGCCATCTCGCGGACCCCAGTGCTCACCATCTGGGCCTCCAGCCCATGGCGTGCCTCGAGGAAGGCGTTCAGCGGATCGAGCCCGAGCGGTCGCGTACCGCGGACGAGCAGCATCGTCTCGATCCAGTCCGCGATCCGGTCACGGCCGCGAATCGTCACGACTCCTGCGCCTCTATCGCCGCTTGGTCGACGACGTTCCGCATGGACTCGACGAGGGACTCGAGGTCCGACAAGAGTCCGACGACCTGCTTGTCCGCGGCATACTCCGCGAGGTCGTCGCTCGCCGCGCCGAGTGCGTTCGTGGCCGCGGTGATGCGTCTGATGAGACGCTCCCGCGGGTCCATCCCCGCACTCTGAACCTGCTGCTTCGCCTCTTCGAGGCTCTTGCCGGAGCGGAGAGCGGACAGGCCCACCTCGCTGGACACGACGTTGCCGAGGGCGCTCATCTGTCGCGAGTCAGTGATGACCGGCTCTGCGTCCTCGTCGCCGAAGACCCAGGAGATGACCTCCTTGAGCTCGTTGATCTTGCCGGCGGGCACGGGCTCGTCGCCGGGCTCGAGCCGGGAGCCCAGAGGCGCGCCGATGTGATCGCGGAGCTTGGTGTTGCCCATCGCGACGGTCAAGAGCGAGAAGGCACCTTCGACGTTGCCCGTGTTCAGACCGACGGAAGCCGCCTGGCTGACGATCGCCTGGTCACGGTAGAGATCGGCAGCCTTGCTCTTGGTGATGCCGATCAGATCGGCAACCTCCTTGATGGTGCGGCCCTCGGCGACACGTGCGGCTATGAAACGCGCCTGCATGTAGGGCCGCCACTGGAGCTTGCCCACGACGTGCGCGCGCGACACCTCGACATGGGTGGCTTCGCGGCTCTGGTGGACAACGATCGGGACAGCGACATCGGGCGACATCGCGGCCTTGGAGGCGACCGCCTCCCACCGGATCGGCTCGATGAACTGCTCGCGAATCTCGGGGTGGGTCAGCCCGAGTAGAGCGGTCAGCCGGCGGTTTCCCTCGACGACGATGTACCTGCCGGGCTCATCGTCGCGGATGGCGATCAGTGGCTCGGCCGCGAAGAAGCCGTTGTCAGCGATGGATTGCGCGACAGCGAATGCATCGAACCCGAGTTCCAGGTCGATCGCGAGGTCCGCCTGCGCGCCACCTTGACGGGATGCAGGGAGCCGGGGGTTGTGGGGGTCGAGCAGGAGGGCCGAGATCGGCACGTGCACGAGCTCGCCGGATCGGACTCCGGACTGGCCATCAGTCATGCGAGGGTTCCCTTTCGGACGATCTTGCGGTCACCGAGATGCACGGCGAGCGTGAGCAGCTCATTGGTCGGGTCATCACGACGAACGACCCGATGGATCTGGACGACGAGGGCGCCGGGATCATCGGCGATGCCACCGATCACGCGGTCGCCGGGATAAGACGGTCCGCCGTTGTTCCGCACGTTGTCACGGCCTTGGAAGAGGTTGACGAACCCCGTCTCGACGTCCCACTTGCGCTTCCGCGCCTGCCCGTCGTCTTCCATGAGGATGACAGGAACGCTCTGCGACTGGTTGTGGTGTCTCTCCAGCGCATCAGTCACGTCGCGGAGGCGCCACGACGGCCCGTAGTCGTCGGCGGACCAAGGCAAGACGAGCCGTGCGACGACATCGGCCACCGTGAGTTGCACCGTGCGCAGAGACAGACGTCCGTAGTCAATGGCGGGCGCGTCCAGCAGACCGATAGCCTCCGTGAGCGATCTGTTCGTGGCGATCGCTTCGGGGGTGAGACGCGGTAGCCGCACCGAGGTCCATCCCATGCCCTGGTAGTCGAGCTGGCTCACAACCGCGTCGCGGGTCGGCTTCATGCCGTCGGGGAGCATGAGTCCGACGTCCCGCGCCCAAGAATGGACGGTGCCGCCTGCGTGGACGTGGTCCTGCAGCTGGGCTCGCAGGTCGTACTCCGTGAAGACGATGTCGCGGAGCGAGCGGATGGTTCGCTTCGTCGCGAAGAACTGGCAGTAGGGCAGCTGGTCCCGGCGGTATCCGAACGCACGAGCCCGTTGTTCGAGCGTGTCTACCTGGGCGCTCGGCGGTCGGTTCATGTAGGTGACCGTCAGTCCCTCGACGGTGAACCCGCGGTCGAGCTTGTTGCCGCCAATGAGGATGTGGACCGGAGTGACGTTCCACTCGACCTTGTTGAGAGCCGACGTCGAGTTGACGAGCCAGAGCGACGTCTCGCGCAGAACCCAGCGGACCTTCTCGAGGAATGACCCGTTGTCGAGGTCCGGGGCTCCGCGTTCCGTCAACGTGACGCGTTCCCTCTGCACGGCGTCAGGCAGGTCGGGGATTGACGCCGCCTTGTCGGCGACGGAGCGCCACTTCCGGAGCTCACGTTCGATGAGGAACCTGTACCGCTCCTGGACGTCGTTTCGTTGAGTCGAGTGAACGAGCATGCTCACCGGCGCGGCGTCGGGCTGGCGTTCGACGAGCATGGCGGCACCAGCGATGAACGACCCGAGCGCAGACGTGAGACTCAGCGGGAGCTCGAGAGGCAGCGTCTTGGGCGCCTGCTCGTCGAGGAGCGGGACGTCGCGGATCACCTGGTCAGCGAACTCGACGAAGAACTCTCGTCCGCCGGTGTACCCGCTGCCCGGCTCGAGGAACTCGACGAAGTCCGGGCTCAGCAAGTCGTCCGCGTCAAGCATGAGGGGTGCGTACGGAGTGGCCGTGTACTGGACGTAGAGGTGCTTTGGCACGCGCGAGCGGAGGATCCGGATCGCCTCGTAGGTCTTGCTCTCCGTCGCCGAGCTCGTGTTCAGCGACGCCTGATCCGCCTCGTCGTCGATGATGAGCACCGGCACCTGCTCGATCCCGGGCACGTTGTCGAGAACAGCGGCGAGCGCGTTCAGCCGACCAGCGTGCTTCAGCACAGGTATCAGGACCGCGCGACCGTTATCGACCCTGTCGCCGATCCGCTTGGCGGTTGCAATCCCGGAGGGGTTCGTCTCAGTGACCCATCGGTAGTCCTTGCGGGACTGTGTGCCGAGCGCGGACTCGAGTCGGTTCTTGTTCTGATCCAGGAGGAGGTTCGTCCCTCCGAGCACGGCGACGATGATCTGGTAGCCCTGATCGGCGGCCGCCGCGATGAGCGCGGTGATGGACGTCGTCTTGCCCGACTGGACGTAACCGAGCGCGAGCCCTGTCTGTCCGCCGACGCCGGTGCGCTGGGGTCCACGTTCGAGGATGCTGATCACGGACTTCCAGATGCGAGAACGACTCTCGTCATCCATCCGCGCCACGAGCTGCCCGTCGATGAGCAAGGCTTCCTTGCCGGTGAGCGCTTCGGAACTCATGGCTTCCCTCTCGATCAAGATGGTGCGGCGAGTCTCGTTCCACCCTCCGAGCCGTCCGCGGAGAACGCCGCTCGATGGTGCTCCTGGCGCGTGCTCGGTACGCCAGGTGTCGTACCCGTGGAACGACGCCGTGGGCCCGCTGTGCTCGACGTAGGTCCGTGCGAAGTGCCAGAGGTCATCGTCCGTCCACGACGACTGGTAGTCCCGCCGCCTGCGCCGCGAGCTTTCAACTCCGGCAAGCTCGCATGCAGCCGCCCAGCCATAGAGCTGCTCGATCCGGGCTGCGCTCGGACCGTGGATCTCGCCCTCGTCGATCAGCTCCTGGTACGCGTTGCGGGACAGCGGCCACTCGTATGTCGCGGCGGTGCCGAGAGCAGAGATGACGTCGTCCTCCGTCCATCGGACCGAGCCCCGCTTTGTCACGCCGAGGTACGCGGAGAGTTCCTTCCCGCCGATCCGTCGCACGGTTTCCTCGTCGACGTCCGACATGATGGCGACCTCTGCCGTCGAGCGGGCAAGTCCGGTCGCGACGACGGAGAACACGCGGTCTCGAACCCGCTGATCGCGCCCCTCCCGCTCGGTGAAGCGCGCAGCCCGCACAGCTGCGCGGTCGACTCCACCCATGTTGCTGACGATCTGCCGGACACGCTCGCGGGTGAGGCCGAACTCTTGCCCCACTTCGTCGAGCGTGGCGCCTGCTTGGCGCATCTCGTAGATCTGCCGATCGCGGTCCTGGGTCGTCGTCCAGTTCCGGGTCGCTTTACCCAAGCGTCACCTGCTTGCTCATGTCAACTGCCGACCTCATCGCCGGACATCCAGAGGCTACCGATAAGCGCCGACAATGACCGAGATGACACCTGGGATCGGCCGGGTGAAAGCGAGTCACGGACCGAAGGCGCGAGTCGAAGGATGACGGGCGACTCCGGTGCCCTCGGCCGCGTACAGTGCGTAGGCGTCGGCCGGGTCAGAGAGTCCCCATCGAAAAGATCTCATGCCTCATGGGTCACTTCGGCATCCGCTTTCACCGAGGACGTCTACCGCCACGAGCTCAGACCTGTCATCCAGTCAGCAGCGAACGTCATGGACGACGTCTTCCGGAACGTCCCGACAGCCGCCGACGCCGACGAACGACCGACCCCCAAAGATGCCCAGTCAGCCACAGGATCCGGGAACGATAGACAGACTCCGCTCCTTGAACGCAAAGAAGATGACCTGGTCCGAACGCATCGGACCAGGTCATCTGATGTGGAGCCAGGGGGACTCGAACCCCCAACCCCCTGCTTGCAAAGCAGGTGCGCTACCAATTGCGCCATGGCCCCGGGTGACGCGGCCGGGGCCGGTCAGCGGCGAGAGGTGCTCACTCGAAGGTGTCGGTGACCTCTGCCCAGAGGTCGCGCTCGGCGTTGTCCTCCGTGTACTTGCGCCACACGAGGTACCCGGCGCCGGCGGCGAGGAGCAGGAGCAGAAACTTCTTCATGGTGTTCCCCCTCGAGTGGGTTGGCAGTGGGCCTAAGAGGACTTGAACCTCTGACCTCTTCCTTATCAGGGAAGCGCTCTAACCGTCTGAGCTATAGGCCCGCACGCGCCTCGCCGGACAGCCCCAGGAGGGCTGCTCCGCTCGCAGGCAGCGATTGAGGTTACCCCACCGGGAGCCGCAGACCCAAACCGAGGGCCCGTGCCTCCCGGTCGGGGAGCCGGTGCGCGGTCAGTCGTCGGTGAGCGTGAGGTGCACGCCACCCACGAGCGCCGCGACGATGTTGTACAGGAACGCCATGATCGTCGAGAGCGCCGTGATGATGACGACGTTCACCACGCCGAGCAGCGTGGCGATCGAGATCACGCGGCCGAACGCGACGTACTGACGGATGTCGACGTCTGTCTCCGTGCCGACGATCTGCGTGAACAGCTCCTCGATCTTGTAGAAGACCTGCATGCCGTCCAGCACGTACCAGACGACGGCGGTCGCGACGACGGTCATGATCCCGATGGCGACCGCGAGGAGGAAGCCGAGCTTCATCGCGGACCACGGGTCGATGCGCGAGACCGCGAGCCGCACGCGGCGCGGGCCGCCGTCGGGCCGGACGGCGGGCGTCGCGCCCGTCGCGGTCCCGACGGCGGGCGTGGCGCCCGTGAGCGGGCTCGCGGTGCCCGTCACGCCGGCGGCGGAGTAGTGCATGGAGGCCCCGGCGGGAGCGCCGGCGGCCGCCGCGCTCGTGGGGGCCGAGGTGGTCGTGGGCACGCGCCTCACCGTCTCGTCGTCGATCTCGTCGTGCCCGCGCTCGGGCTCCGTCTCTGCGGGTGCGGCGGGGACCGCCGCCGACACCTTCTTCGCGGCCGTCTTCGCCGCCGCGATCGCCGCGGCCGCCGCCTTCACGGCCCCGGCCCGGGCGACCGCGACACGGCTCTCGCCCGACGCGCGCTCCATGCCGTCGTCGTCCACCGTGCCCTGCGCGGGCGCGGCCTGGGCGGACGGGCCCGGCGGGGGCGGGGGAGGCGGCGGGACGGCGGCCGACGCGCCGTCACGCGGGGTCGCCGGTGCCGAGGCGCCCTTCGACGAGCCCTTCTTCGACGAGCCGTTCGACGACGTGCCGTCCGCCTCGCCGTGCCGGCTCGGGGACGTGCCCCCGGAGCGGGCCGCGTCCGTGTCCGGTCGCGGCACGGTCAGCCGCGGCGTGATGGTCGGCGGTGCGTTGTTCTCGCTGCTCATCTGGTTTCCTCGGTGGTTCCGGGGGCCGGGTCGGTCCCGCCCGCCCCGTCGGACGAGGCGGTCGCGTCGGTGGTCGGTGCGCTGCTCGTGTCGGTGACGCCCGGGGCCGTGCCGGTCCCGTCCTCGCCCTCCACGGTATCCCGATCCTCTCCGAGGCGACGCTCGACGTTCCGCGCGACCGCGATGATGCGGTCGCCCTTGTCGGGCTTCGCGAACGTCACCCCCTGCGTGTTCCGACCGGTGAGGTTCACCTCGCCGACCGCGGACCGCACGATCTTCCCGCGTTCCATGATGACCAGCACCTCGTCGTCGGCCTCCGTCACCAGAGCCCCCACGAGATCTCCACGAGCCTCCACCAGGTTGGCGACCTTGATGCCCAGACCGCCACGGCCCTGGACGCGGTACTCGTCGATCCGCGTGCGCTTCGCGAACCCGCCCTCCGTGACCACGAAGAGGTCGGAGCCCTCCTCGACCACGTCGGCCGAGAGCAGCTCGTCGCCGTCGCGGAACTTCATGCCCGTGACGCCCGACGTCGCGCGGCCCAGCGGCCGCATCGTGTCGTCGTCGGCGGGGAAGCGGATGGACTGGCCCTTGCGCGACACGAGGATGAGGTCGTCGTCGGCGTCCACGAGGAGCGCCGCGACGAGCTCGTCGGGCGTACCGGTCTCGTCCTCGCGCAGGTTGATCGCGATGAGGCCGCCCGACCGGGGCGAGTCGTACTCCGACAGCCGCGTCTTCTTCACCAGGCCGCGACGCGTCGCGAGCACCAGGTACTCCGCCGCGTCGTAGTCGCGCAGGTCGAGGACCTGCGCGATCTTCTCGCCGGGCTGGAACGCCAGCAGGTTCGCCACGTGCTGGCCCTTGGCATCGCGCCCGCCCTCGGGGAGCTCGTACGCCTTCGCGCGGTAGACGCGGCCAAGGTTCGTGAAGAACAGCAGCCAGTGGTGCGTCGTCGTCACGAAGAAGTGGTCGACGATGTCGTCCTCGCGCAGCTGCGTGCCGCGCACGCCCTTGCCGCCGCGCTTCTGGGCGCGGTAGCTGTCGCTGCGCGTCCGCTTCACGTACCCGCCGCGCGTGATGGTGACGACCATCTCCTCCTCGGCGATGAGGTCCTCGATGGAGACCTCGCCGTCGAACGGGAGGATCGTCGTCCGACGCTCGTCGCCGTACTTCGCGACGATCTCGCCCATCTCGTCGCCCACGATCGACCGCTGCCGCTCCGGCTTCGCCAGGATGTCCTGGTAGTCGAGGATCTGGCGCTCGAGCGCGTCGTGGTCGTCGAGGATCTTCTGCCGCTCCAGGGCCGCCAGACGGCGCAGCTGGAGGTTGAGGATCGCGGTCGCCTGGACCTCGTCGACGCCCAGCAGCTCCATGAGGCCCGTGCGGGCCTCCTCGACGTCGGGCGAGCGCCGGATCAGCGCGATGACCTCGTCGAGCGCGTCGAGCGCCTTGAGGTACCCACGCAGGATGTGGATGCTGCGCTCGGCCTCCGCCAGCAGGTACCGCGTGCGGCGCACGACGACGTCGAGCTGGTGCGTCGTCCAGTGCCGGACGAACGCGTCGAGGCTCAGCGTGCGCGGCACGCCGTCGACGAGCGCCAGCATGTTCGCGCCGAACGTGTCCTGGAGCTGGGTGTGCTTGTACAGGTTGTTGAGGACGACCTTCGCCACCGCGTCGCGCTTGAGCACGACGACGAGGCGCTGGCCCGTGCGGCCCGACGTCTCGTCGCGGATGTCCGCGATCCCCTGGATGCGGCCCTCCTTGACGAGGTCCGCGATCTTCGCGGCGAGGTTGTCCGGGTTCACCTGGTAGGGGAGCTCCGTGACGACGAGGCACACGCGGCCCTGGATCTCCTCCACGTTGACCACGGCCCGCATGGTGATCGAGCCGCGGCCCGTGCGGTACGCCTCCTCGATGCCCTTGTGGCCGAGGATCGTGGCGCCCGTGGGGAAGTCCGGGCCCTTGATGCGCTGCAGCAGCGCCGCGAGGAGCTCCTCGCGCGAGGCGTCCGGGTGGTCGAGGTGCCACTGCACGCCCGCCGCGACCTCGCGGAGGTTGTGCGGCGGGATGTTGGTCGCCATGCCGACGGCGATGCCCGCCGAGCCGTTGACCAGCAGGTTCGGGAACCGGGCCGGCAGGACCGACGGCTCCTGGGTGCGGCCGTCGTAGTTGTCCTGGAAGTCGACGGTGTCCTTGTCGATGTCCCGGACCATCTCCATGGCGATCGGCGCCATGCGGCACTCGGTGTACCGCGGGGCGGCCGCCGGGTCGTTGCCGGGGGAGCCGAAGTTCCCCTGGCCGGCGACGAGCGGGTAGCGCAGCGACCAGTCCTGCACGAGGCGCACGAGCGCGTCGTAGATCGCGCTGTCGCCGTGCGGGTGGAACTTGCCCATGACGTCGCCGACGACGCGCGAGCACTTCGAGTACGAGCGGTCGGGGCGGTAGCCGCCGTCGTACATCGCGTAGAGCACTCGCCGGTGCACGGGCTTGAGGCCGTCGCGCACGTCCGGCAGCGCACGACCCACGATGACGCTCATCGCGTAGTCGAGGTACGACCGCTGCATCTCGAGCTGCAGGTCCACCTGCTCGATGCGCCCGTGGTGCACCGCGACCGCCGTCCCGTCGGCGTGCACGATCTCCTCGGACCCGTCGCCGGGAGACGTGGGCTCGTTCTCGGGGTTCTGCTCGTCGGTCACGGTCTACCTCGTTCGTTCGTCTCTTCGTGCGTCGTCGTCCTGGAAGACCTCCGGACCCGCCCGGGAGGGCGGGCCGCGCCGGGGCGTCCGGTCCTGCCGCCCCCCGGCTCCGCGAGGAGCGGCTCAGATGTCAAGGAACCGCACGTCCTTCGCGTTGCGCTGGATGAAGCTCCGGCGGGACTCCACGTCCTCGCCCATGAGGACGGAGAAGATCTCGTCGGCCGCCGCGGCGTCGTCGAGGGTCACCTGGTTGAGCGTGCGGTGCTCGGGGTCCATGGTCGTGTCCCACAGCTCCGAGTAGTCCATCTCGCCCAGACCCTTGTAGCGCTGGATCCCGTTCTCCTTGGGGATCCGCTTGCCGGCGGCCTGCCCGGCGGCGAGGAAAGCGTCGCGCTCCTTGTCGGAGTACACGTAGTCGTGCGGGGCGTTCGACCACTTGAGCCGGTAGAGCGGCGGCTGCGCGAGGTAGACGTGCCCGTTCTCGATGAGCGGACGCATGTACCGGAACAGCAGCGTGAGCAGGAGCGTCGCGATGTGCTGGCCGTCGACGTCGGCGTCGGCCATGAGGACGATCTTGTGGTACCGGAGCTTCGTGAGGTCGAAGTCCTCGCCGATGCCGGTGCCGAAGGCCGTGATGATCGACTGGACCTCCTGGTTCGACAGGGCCCGGTCGAGGCGCGCGCGCTCGACGTTGAGGATCTTCCCGCGGATCGGCAGGATCGCCTGCGTCCGGGGGTTGCGCCCGCGCACGGCCGAACCGCCCGCCGAGTCACCCTCGACGATGAAGATCTCGCACTCCTCCGCGCGGTTCGACTGGCAGTCGCGCAGCTTGCCCGGCATGCCGCCGGACTCGAGCAGGCCCTTGCGGCGGGTGGCCTCGCGTGCCTTGCGGGCGGCGAGGCGCGCCTGCGACGCCTGGATGGCCTTGCGGATGACGTCGCGACCCTCGTTCGGGTGCGCGTCGAACCAGTCGGTGAGCTGCTCGTGCACGACGCGCTGCACGAACGTCTTCGCCTCGGTGTTGCCGAGCTTCGTCTTCGTCTGGCCCTCGAACTGCGGCTCGCCGAGCTTCACCGAGATGACCGCCGTCAGGCCCTCGCGGATGTCGTCGCCCGTGAGGTTCTCGTCCTTCTCCTTGAGGATGCCCTTGTCGCGCGCGTAGCGGTTGACCAGCGAGGTCATCGCCGCACGGAAGCCCTCCTCGTGCGTGCCGCCCTCCGTCGTGGAGATCGTGTTCGCGTAGGTGTGGACGGACTCCGAGTACGCGCTCGTCCACTGCATCGCGATCTCGACCGAGATGCGCTTCTCCGTGTCCTCCGACTCGAAGTCGATGACGTCGGGGTGGACGAGCTCGACCTTCTTCGCCGTGTTGAGGTGCTTCACGTAGTCGACGAGGCCGCCGTCGTACTTGTAGGTCACGGTGCGCGCGGGGGACGAGCCGGCCGCGGCGGTGCCGTCGGCCTCCGAGACGCCGTCGGCGTCCGCCGCCGCGTCGTCCCCGCCCGTCACCTCGTCGCCGGTGTCGAGGTGGGCCGGACGCTCGTCCGTGAGCGTGATGCGCAGCCCCTTGTTGAGGAACGCCATCTGCTGGAAGCGCGCCCGCAGGGTCTCGAAGTCGTAGTCGGTCGTCTCGAAGATCTCCGGGTCGGCCCAGAAGGTCTGCGTCGTGCCCGTCTCCTGCGACGGCTCGAGCCGCTCGACCGGCGCGACCGGCTTCCCGCCCTCGGTGAACTCCTGCCGCCACGCGTACCCGTCGCGCCGGACCTCGGACACCATGCGCGTCGAGAGCGCGTTGACGACCGACATGCCCACGCCGTGCAGACCGCCGGAGACGGCGTACCCGCCGCCGCCGAACTTGCCCCCGGCGTGGAGGATCGTCATGACGACCTCGAGCGTCGGCTTGCCCTCGGTCGGGTGGATCGCCACGGGGATGCCACGGCCGTTGTCGACGACGCGCACGCCGCCGTCGGCCAGGAGCGTCACGTCGATCGTGTCCGCGTGCCCGGCGAGGGCCTCGTCCACAGAGTTATCCACAATCTCGTACACAAGGTGGTGGAGACCGCGCTCACCGGTGGAGCCGATGTACATGCCCGGACGCTTGCGGACCGCCTCGAGGCCCTCGAGGACGGTGATGTTGCTCGCGTCGTAGCCGCCGCCCGCCGAGGGTGCCGCCTCCGCGGACGCCGTCGGGTCGGGGATGGCGGTGTCGGTGTGCTCTGCCACGGGCAGGACTGCTCCTCGTCGTCGTGCGCGCGACCGCCGTGTCCGTGCCGGACCGGCCGCCGCTGCTCAAAGGTTCCGGGCCCGCACCGCCGCCTGCGCCGGCTCCGTGCGAGGAGCGTCCGACCGGCCGCGGACGGCCGGTGGAGGCGCCGCGGACGGGTTGCGCGGGCGGGTGGTGACAAGACCCGGAATGACCTCCCCAGTCTACCCGCCACGAGCCGAATTCCGCGGATCTCGGCCGTCCTGAGGACATCTCGCAGGACATTCGCGACGCGATCCGCGCCGTCCCGGCGGAAGTTCTCCACACGGTTGTCCACAGGCTCTGTGCACGACGCTCGGGCGACCGTCGACGGTCGCCGGAAAAGTGCCCGCAGCAACCGCCCTGCGCTCCAGGTGGGAGCGCTACCGCAGCGGACAAGTCGGGAATCGGTGTTTCACGCGGAAAGTGGTCTAATACCACACACCATCCTGATTCGCGCGTCGTCCGCGCAGCAGCGATACCACGCGGGCGGCTCGACCCCGAAGGGACCCCACTCAGTGAAGAGACTCCTCGCGAGCGCTGCGGCGACAGCGCTCGCGCTCGGCGGCCTGCTCGTGGCCACCGCGGCACCCGCCTCCGCTCACACGCCCGACGTCACCGCCGACTGCACGACGCTCTCGGTGAAGCTCTGGGCCTACTCGAAGAAGAGCAACGAGCTCACCGTCACCGTGGACGGGAAGGAGGTCGAGTCCACGACCTTCGAGCGCCAGCTCACACGGTCGTACGACCTCGACCCCACGCAGGACCACACCTGGACCGTCTCCGTCGACGCGTCCGACGGCCGCCAGTACGACTACGAGCAGTCCGGCTCGACCCGGGCCTGCGAGACGCCCGACGCCCCGGTCCAGGTCGGCGTCTACGTGTACCCCAAGCTGGACCGCACGAAGGACGCGGCCTGGGAGAACTCCGGTCCGCAGAAGATCGTCACGAGCGCCGAGATCGCCGCGCCCGAGAAGCCGTGGGACAAGGCCTGGGTCGTGCAGCCCCTCGACCTGGACGACGTGCGCGAGGTCGCCCGCGCGATCCAGCCCGGCGTCGACACCGCCGAGCTGTGCACCGCCTGGGCCGTCCAGCAGGATCTCGTGGACCTGCCCGGCGGTCTCGACGACCTCCCGACGGACATCCGCTACTCGCCCGACGGCAAGCACCTCGGGGAGTTCCCCGAGGGCACGCTCGTCGCGTGGGACCACCAGGACCTCGCCGACCTCCTCCCCGAGGGCGCGTGCGACACCCCGAGGCCCGGTGCGCCTGCCCAGCCGGTCCAGGAGGAGGTCGACGTCCTCGTCACGCCGGACGTGCCGACCGCCGTCGAGGTGTGCGGCACCGAGCTCACCGAGCAGAACCTCCCCGCCGAGTCGGAGGACGTCCGGTACACCCTCACCGAGGAGGGCGTCGTCGCCGAGCCGAAGGACGCTGAGGCGACCTTCTCCCTCGAGACCGAGGGTCTCGGCTACCTCGTGACCGAGGACGGCCGCTTCGCGCTCTTCCCGCTCGAGGACCTCCTGCCGTCCGACGAGGCGTGCGCCCTCGTGCCCGGCGAGATCGGCGCCGTCTGCCAGGGCGACGTCCCGTACCTCGGCTACGAGATCGGCCTGCCCGAGGGCGTGACGGTCGACTCGGAGACCCCGCTGACGATCACCTTCCTGCACCCGAACGGCGGCGAGGACTACGTCGTGACGGACCAGCCGCTCAGCGGGACCCTCCTGTGGCCCGGCGCCTCGGCCGAGGAGCCGAGGCAGTGGCCCGGGTTCGTCCGGAACGAGGACGGCTCGTACACGGAGACCGACGGCAACTACGCCTGGACCCGCGACGGCGCCGAGGTGCTGTTCGAGGTCAACCCGTCGTACTCGACCGTGGTCGAGTACCCGCCGGCGACGAGCGCGTGCGCGAACCCGCCCGTCGCCCCCGTGGCCGTCGAGGACGTCGCCGGACCCGAGGAGCCGACCGGCCCCGCGCTCGCCACGACCGGTGCGACGGTCGCCGGCGCGGCCGCGTTCGCCGCGCTGCTCGTCGGCGGCGGGGCCCTGGTGCTCTGGCTGCGCCGCCGAGCCCAGGCCTGACCCCCTGACGTGGTGACCAACGCCCCGGTCACCACCGCGAGGCCCGCCGTGCCCCCTGCACGGCGGGCCTCGTCGTCGGTCCGGACCTTCTCAGCCCCAGGTGTCGCGGGGACCCGGACCCCGGACGGACTTCTTCCCCCGGCGGAAGCTCGGTCCCGCCGGCCCGAGGACGGTCACCGTCTCGACGACCCCCTCGCCCACCTCGCGCGCGAGACGTTCGAGCAGCTGCGGCGTGAGGAGCCGCACCTGCGTCGCCCACGCCGTCGAGTCGGCCCGCACGACGAGCACCTTGTCCTCGAACGTCTCGGGCTCGCAGTGGTCGGCGACCTGGTCGCCCACGACCTCCCGCCACCGCCCGACGACGCCCCCCACCGACACGTCCGCGACCCAGTCCCGCTCGCGCAGCAGGCGCGCGACGACGTCGCCCAGGAGCTGCGGGTCGCGACCGCCCGGGCGCGCGCCCGACGTCGGCGGGTCCGCGAGGATGCGTCGGCGAGGCTCCTGCCCGGGCCGGAGCCCCTTCGCGCGCGCCGCCGCCTTGGCGCGGTTCAGGGCCTGCCGCGCCACCTCCGCCGGCGGGGTCAGCTCCACGACGTGGCCGACGGGCAGCCCCGTCGTGCGTCGCTCCGGGAGGTCGTCGGCCGGGCCGGGGCGCGCGTCGTCGTCCTGGCGGTCCGCCCCGTCCCGGTCCGCGGGCTCAGTCCTCGACACGGTGCACCGTCCCGTCGTGCACGGCGAACCGCGCGCCGTCGAGCCGGCTCGGGACGTCGTCGGGCACGGCCGCGGTGATGATCACCTGGCCCGCGTCGGCCACGAGCTCGGCGAGCCGCTCGCGCCGCCGGACGTCGAGCTCGGCGAACACGTCGTCGAGCACGAGGATCGGCTCGCCGTCGGGCCCCCACTGGTCCGCCCAGAGGAGCGAGTCGAGGCCCGCGGGGGCGCCGTCGCGCAGCAGCCGGTACGACGCCAGCCGCAGCGCGAGCGCGAACGACCACGACTCGCCGTGGCTCGCGTAGCCCTTCGCCGGGAGGCCGCCCAGGGTGAGGACGAGGTCGTCGCGGTGGGGACCGACGAGGTTCACCCCGCGGTCGACCTCCTTCGCGCGCACGGCCTCCATGGCCTCCAGCATGCGCCTCTCGAGGGCCGCCACGTCGGGGATGCCCGACGCCGGTGCGTCGCCCGGGTCCGCGGCGTCACCCGCCGCGGGCGGCCTCACGGGACCGTCGTCCGCGTCGAGCGCCTCGTCCACGGACGAGCGGTACGCGATGCGCGCCTCGCCCTGCCCCGCGCTGACCTGCTCGTACGCCTCCGCGACGTAGGGCGTGAGCGCGGCCACGAGCTGCAGGCGCAGCGCCGTGATCTCCGCGCCGAGGCTCGCGAGGCGCGCGTCCCACACCTCGAGCGTCGCGAGCGGCGAGGCCGCGGTCTCGGGTGCGTCGTCCTCGGGCGGCGGCTCGACGGCGGACGGCCTCCGCCGGCCGCGGCCGCGCAGCGCCGTCGCCGACTTCAGCAGCGCGCCGCGCTGGCGCAGCACCCGGTCGTAGTCCGCGAGGAGCGCCGCCACGCGCGGCACCAGGAGCACCGCGAGCTGGTCGAGGAAGCGACGCCGCCCGTCCGGGTCGCCCTTGACGAGCGCGAGGTCCTCCGGCGCGAAGAGCACCGTCCGGACGATGCCGAGCACGTCGCGCGGCCGCTGGGCCGGGGACCGGTTGATCCGCGCCCGGTTGGCCCGCCCCGACGCGATCTCGAGCTCCACGGTGCTCGCCCGGTCGCCCCGCACGACGCGCGTCCGCACGACGGCGCGCGTGGCACCGGCACGGACGAGCGCGGCGTCGCCCGCGACGCGGTGGCTCGCGAGCGTCGCGACGTACCCGATCGCCTCGACGAGGTTCGTCTTGCCCTGCCCGTTCTGCCCGACGAGCGCGTTCACGCCCGGGACGAGCTCGACGTCGACGGACTCGTACGAGCGGAAGTCGACCAGGGAGAGGTGCGAGACGTACATCGGTGCGGCGAGGGTCGAGGAGGTCGGCGGGGAGCGGTCAGGCCGGGGGTTCGAGCGGCCCGGCTCCCGGGGAGGCGGGCCCGGCCGCCTTGACGGCGTGCCCGCCGAACTGCTGGCGCAGCGCGGCGACGGCCTTGAGCGCGGGCGACTGCTCCTGGCGCGAGGCGAAGCGCGCGAAGAGGGCGGCGGAGATCACCGGCAGCGGGACGGCGTTGTCGATCGCCTCGTCGACCGTCCAGCGGCCCTCGCCGGAGTCGTCGACCCAGTCGTCGATCGCGGCGAGCTGCGGGTCCTCCTCGAGCGCCTTGACGAAGAGGTCGAGGAGCCACGAGCGCACGACCGTGCCACGGGTCCACGCCTTCATCGTGCCGTGCACGTCCTTGACGAGCTCGCTCTTCGCGGCGAGGAGCTCGTAGCCCTCGGCGTACGCCTGCATGAGCCCGTACTCGATGCCGTTGTGGACCATCTTCGCGAAGTGCCCGGCGCCGACCTCGCCCGCGTGGACGAAGCCCTCCTCGCGCGGGCCGTCGGGACGCAGCGCGTCGAAGACCGGCATGGCCGCCTCGACGTACGTCCGGTCCCCGCCGACCATGAGCCCGTAGCCGTTCTCGAGGCCCCAGACGCCGCCCGAGACGCCGACGTCGAGGTAGCCGACGCCCTTCTCGGCCAGCTCCGCGGCCCGCGCCTGGTCCTCGGCGTAGTAGGAGTTCCCACCCTCGATGACGAAGTCGCCCTCGCCGAGCAGACCGCCGAGCTCGGTGACCACGCCGCGGGTCGCGTCGCCCGCCGGAACCATGACCCACACGATGCGCGGGCCGTCGTCGGGCAGGGCCGCGACGAGGTCGGCGAGCGTCGCGACGTCCGACACCTCGGGACGAGGGTCGTAGCCGACGACCTCGATACCGGCGGCGCGGACGCGCGCCCGCATGTTGTTGCCCATCTTGCCGAGGCCGACGAGGCCGATGCGCGTGACCATACGAGTCCTCCGGGGTGCGGTGGTGCGGTGCGAGCCGTCCGGCTCCGTCGGGATCAGCCGGCGAAGCGGATCGGCACCAGCAGGTAGCGGTAGTGGGACGAGTCCTCGCCGTCCAGGGAGTCCTGACCCGTGAACTCGACCGGCTTGTTCGGGTGCGTGAAGCTCAGGCGCACGAAGTCGGTGCCGAGCGCGCCCAGGCCGTCGAGCAGGAACTGCGGGTTGAACGCCACCGAGATGTCCTCGCCGACGAGCACCGCCTCCAGCGCCTCGGACGCCTGCGCGTCGTCGCCCTGTCCGGCGTCCAGGACGACCTGGCCGTCCGTGAACGACAGGCGGATCGGCGTGTTGCGCTCGGCGACCAGGGACACGCGCTTGGCGGCGTCGATGAGCGGGGCGGTGGGGACGACGGCGTGGATGGGCGTCTCGTCCGGGAAGAGCCGACGCACTGCGGGGTAGTCGCCGTCGACGAGCTGCGACGTCGTATGACGGCCCCCGGCCTCGAAGCCGATGAGGTCCACGCCGGCGCCCGTGTTGAGCCCGATGTTGACGAGGCCCGAGCCACCGAGGGACTTCGCCACGTCGTTGAGGGTGCGCGCGCGCACGAGGGCGACGGCGGAGTAGCTCGGGGTCACGGGCGTCCAGGTGAGCTCGCGCAGGGCGAGGCGGTACCGGTCCGTCGCGAGGAGCGTGATCTTCTCGCCCTCGATCTCGACGCGCACGCCCGTGAGGAGGGGGAGCGTGTCGTCGCGGCTCGCCGCCACCGTGACCTGCGCGACGGCGTTCGTCAGCTCGTCGCCCGAGACGGTGCCGGAGAGCTCGGGCATCGCGGGCAGCGCCGGGTACTCGTCCACCGGCATGGTGAGGAGCGTGAACCGGCTCGCGCCGCACGTCACCGTGACCTTGTTGCCCTCCAGGACGACGTCCACGGGCTTCGCGGGCAGCGCCCGGGAGATCTCGGCGAGCAGCCGGCCGGAGACGAGGACCGTGCCGGGCTCGCTGACCTCGGCGGGGATCTCCGAACGGGCCGAGACCTCGTAGTCGAAGCTCGACAGCCCGATGGTCCCCGACGCGTCGGCCTCGAGCCGGACCCCGGCGAGGACGGGCGCGGGCGGGCGGGTCGGCAGGGTTCGCGCCGTCCAGGTCACCGCGTCGGCCAGGACATCACGCTCAACCCGGAACTTCATCCCACACCCTCTCGTCCCCACGTCTCGGTCGGACCCGATCTTCACATGTGCCGTCCTGCTTCGCCGCGACGCCGGGCTCGCCGTCGGGGCCGCTCGTCCTCGCTCGTCCACCGGGCAGGTCTGCCTCTGTGGACACGAGGTGCCGGGTCGCAGGTCCGCGCACACGTGTCGTGCATGAACCCTACGCGAGGAGGCGGGTGGGAGGAACTGGAACGGCGGGCCTGGGGACGGAGGCCCGACGGCGGTCTCCGCCGACGTCGCGCGCTCACCACGGCTCGGCCAGGATCGGGAGCGGGCTCGTGGAGCACAGGTCGCACCGTCGGCCGCCGGGGCCTGATGAAGGCGTGTGGAATTTCCCCTCTGAGAACACTTTCGTCGTCGTCATAGGGGTTGTGGATCTCGTGGAAAACCGGTGTCCGCCCAGGTCAGAGGGCACAAATGCGTGTGGACGAACCGGTGAGCCCAGTGTGGGAAAGTCGCGGCGCCTGTGGGCGGCCGATCTGCCCCCACACGTCGTCCACCGATCGAGGGCGCCCCGTCCACACCGAGAGGGCCTTCGTCCACAGCTGTCCACAGAACTGTGCACAGACCCGGTCCGGGTGAGCCGTCCACAGGGTGTGTACGAAGGTCTTCGTCCACAGGTTTCGGGGGGAAAACCATGATGTTGTCAGGATTTGTCGCGACGCACGCGACCCTGTGGTCCACCGTCGTCGTCCGCATTCCGCGGATGTGAATACCCACAGGAGTCCTGTGGATGACTGTGGACAACTCCACCCACATGCTGTGTACGAGTGTCGTTCACGACCGTGGTTGGGGAGTCGCGTGGTCGCTTGGAGCCGATATCCACAGAATATGGCACCGCAGTGGGCAACTCTGTGGACAGCACGCGAGACCGGTGAGGAAGGGTCTTCGGGGTCCGTGACGAGCTGGCGACACCGTCCGGCGGCGGTGGACAAGGCCGATGACATGCCGCTCGGGGAGGGGTGCGTCCGGTCCGTCCGGGGTCGTCGGACGGCGTCTCGTCGCGACGAGGCTCGACAGCCGGAAGAAGATCGGATGGTCGCCGAGGGATCTCGGTGATCTCGGACCCGCTCCGCGGGGATAGCAGGAATCCGGGCAGAGGCCTGGAACGCGATCGATGTGGATCGTCCGAGCTCGACGCAGGTCGAGGAAGGCCACTGGGGGCGCGTGACACGGAGGGCCACCGGGGGCGTGCGGTGCGACGCGAGAGAGCCCGGCCGCGACGCCCGGCCGCGACGCCCGGCCGCGACGCCGGCCGCGACGCGTGCCGAGGGCTGCGTCGTGCCCGGGTGCGAGGCAGAGCGGCGGGGATGTGCGGTCGCCCGCCGTACGGCGGACCCGCCGTGGGCTCAGGGAGCCCCGGTGCGCAGGGGCGGCGGGAGCGACCCGCCTCGTCCGGGACCGAGCCGCACGGTGAGGGGAGAGAGCCGCGGTGAGCACGTCGTCGAGTCGAGGAGCAGCACCGTCCGGGCACGGCCGCGCCGCCTCAGCCGCGGTGCTGCTGCTTGATCCGGCTCGTGAGCTCCGTGACCTGGTTGTACGTGGAGCGGCGCTCGGCCATCTGCTCGGTGATCTTGCGGTTCGCGTGCATGACCGTCGTGTGGTCGCGGCCGCCGAACTGCTGCCCGATCTTCGGGAGCGACAGGTCGGTGAGCTCGCGGCACAGGTACATCGCGATCTGGCGAGCGGTGACGAGGACGCGCGATCGCGAGCTGCCGCAGAGGTCGTCGATCGTCAGGCCGAAGTACGCGGCCGTCTGCGCGATGATCGCGGCGGGGGTGATCTCCGCGCTGTCCTCGTCGGTGATGAGGTCCTTCAGCACGATCTCCGCGAGCGGGAGGTCGACCTGCTGGCGGTTGAGGTTCGCGAACGCGGTGACACGGATCAGCGCGCCCTCGAGCTCCCGGATGTTCGTCGAGATGCGCGACCCGATGTAGGACAGCACGTCGTCCGGAGCGGCGAGGCGTTCGCTCGACGCCTTCTTGCGGAGGATCGCGATGCGCGTCTCGAGGTCCGGCGGCTGGACGTCCGTGATGAGGCCCCACTCGAACCGGGAGCGCAGGCGGTCCTCGAACCCGTTGAGCTGCTTGGGGGGCAGGTCGGACGTGATGACGACCTGCTTGTTGGCGTTGTGCAGCGCGTTGAAGGTGTGGAAGAACTCCTCCATCGTCTGCTCCTTGCCCTGCAGGAACTGGATGTCGTCGATGAGGAGCACGTCGACGTCGCGGTAGCGCCGTTGGAACGCCCCGGCCTTGCCCTCACCGATGGAGTTGATGAAGTCGTTCGTGAACTCCTCCGAGTTCACGTAGCGCACGCGCACGTTGGGGTACAGGTTGTGGGCGTAGTGCCCGATCGCGTGCAGCAGGTGCGTCTTGCCGAGCCCGGAGTCCCCGTAGATGAACAGCGGGTTGTAGGCCTTGGCGGGTGCCTCGGCCACCGCGACCGCGGCGGCGTGCGCGAACCGGTTGGAGGAGCCGATGACGAACGTCTCGAAGACGTACTTGGGGTTCAGCCGGCTCGGCTCGGCCTGGGGACGCGGCGGGGGAGGTGCCGGCAGGTCAGGGAGGAGCACGTCGTCGGGCTCGATGTAGGGGCGCTCCACCGCCGGCCGCGACGCGGGCGCGAGGACGGGGTCGGAGCTGAGCTCCGGGTCGACGGTGATGCCGAACCGGACGTCGCGCCCGAGGCAGGACGACATCGCGGTCACCAGCTCGTCCCGGACGCGCGTCTCGAGGTACGTGCGGGTCTGCTCGTGGGGAACCGCGATGAAGACGGTGTCGTCCAGGATCGCGAGCGGCTTGGCCAGCCGGATGAACGCGATCTGCCGCGGGGTGATGTCCGGGCTCGCCTCGAGGATGCTCAGGGTCTGTGCCCAGACGTCGGCGATGTTCTCGTCCGGGTTGGCCAC